>NZ_JAJNCX010000009.1 GCF_021026315.1 Rhizobium sp. C4 | reverse complement strand
CGCCACCCTGCGGCATCAGAGCATCTACAAAACTGAACTGACCTTCCCGACGAACTGACATCCCACCGCCTCCAGCCGCTGCAGAACCAGTGAATCATATCAGTGGAATTTTGCAACGGTCCCTCAAGGGGAGAGGACGAGCGGCAGTGCGCGTCACCTCAATACGAATTCTTCTTCCGCAGGTGATCTTCCCAGGCGAGCGCCGAGGAGATGATCTCTTCGAGATTGTCATGCACCGGCTGCCAGCCGAGCTCCTGCTTGGCGACGGTCGGGTTGGCGACGATCAGCACGGCGTCGCCGGCACGGCGGGGGCCGAAGCCGATGTTGAAATCGCGGCCAACGACCTTCTTCATGGTGTCGAGCACTTCGAGAACCGAGAAACCGCGACCATAGCCGCAATTGGCAACCAGCGAGTCGCCGCCGGCGCGCATGCGCTGCAGCGCCTTCAGATGTGCATTCGCCAGATCCGTCACATGGATATAGTCACGCACGCAGGTGCCGTCCGGGGTCGGATAGTCGGTGCCGAAGACGTCGATCTTCTCGCACTGGCCGGTCACGACCTGGCTTGCGACCTTGATCAGATGCGTGGCGCCGGGCGTCGACTGGCCCGTGCGCCCTTTGGGGTCGGCACCGGCAACGTTGAAATAGCGCAGCGCCGTATAGATGAAATCATGGGCTGCGGCGGTGTCGCGCAGCATGATCTCGGTCATCAGCTTGGAGCTGCCATAGGGCGATTCCGGCGACAGCCGCACGGTTTCGGAGACCGGCTCTGAGCCGTCCGGCGTGCCATAGACTGCGGCCGTCGAAGAGAAGACAAAATGCCTGATGCCCGTTTTAACCGCCCAGGCGATCAGCGCGCGCGATTTGACCGTGTTGTTCTCATAATAGCCAAGCGGATCGCTGACAGATTCAGGCACCACAATGGAGCCGGCGAAATGAATGATGGCGTCGATCTTGTTTTCCGCAGCAATCCGGTCGAGGACCGCCGTGTCTGCAATATCGCCCTCGTAGAACTTCGCCTCCGGCGCGATCGCCCAGCGATACCCGGTGGAGAGACGGTCGATCACCACGACGTCCTCGCCGGCGTCTATCAGCGCCCAGACCATGTGGCTGCCGATGTAACCAGCGCCGCCCGTGACCAGAACCGCCATGTCTATCTCCGCGTTCGATTCGATTGCGTGGCACGATAGCCTGTGAAAGCCCTCGCGCAACAGCAATTTCGGCCGCGGCTGCAATACGAAGATGCACACCGGATACCGACTTCCCATACGATGCGGCTTGAAATGGATATAAAATATTATATATAAAAAGAACCCCGCAGATACCGCGTTGAAAGTTCTCATTCATGGCAGCCAACCCCTCGCAAGCTCAGCCTGGCCTCCTCGGCCGGATCGTTGCAGCACTCTTCAGAAAAGGAAGCAGCCCCTCGATGCGCCAGATCGACAGCAACTATTTCGTCGCCGGCCAGATTTCGACGGACCACCTCGCCCCGTTGAAGGAGGCCGGCTTCTCCGCAGTCTGCTGCATGCGGCCGGACGGGGAAGGCTTCGGCCAGCCCGCCTTTTCGGAAATCGAAGCGGCCGCGAAGGCTCTGGGCATGAACGCCTACTATCTGCCCGTTGCCGGCGGATCGATGCCGATGCAGCACGCCTCGAAGCTCAAGGCCGTGCTGCGCGAGGAGAAGGGCAAGATCCTCGGCTATTGCGCATCAGGCGGCCGCTCGACCATGCTCTATCAGCTCGCCCGGCAGGCGGCGGCATAAACAGCCTCAGACCATCACTAGTTTCGCTCAAGCTAGCGAATTTAGACAGGGTTTGTTCAGGCGCGCGCCGGACACGGGACAGGACCGCACCCTCCCCGCCATCCTGGCAGCGCGCCTGAACGGTTCCGGGCCGCCCAAACCAATCGACGCCCGGCGCGGAGACGCCCATGCCTCGCCTGTCGGTTCTGATTCCGCCTCCCCAAGCGTCCGAAAGCGGTCTGGCGAACCTTGTCGGCGTTCTTCTGGCCGACACCTCGCTCGATCTCGAAATCATCACGCCTGAGCACGATGCCCTGTCCGCAATCGAGGACCCGCGCCTGCGGCTTCTGCCGGCCATGCCCGCAGGCACGCCGCAGCAAACGATTTGGTCAGCGCTCGTCGAGGCCTCGGCTGGCGAGTGGGTGACGCTGGTCAAGCCGGACGACATGCTGGAACCGGAGCTTGCCATCATGGTCGGCTTCGTCGCCGAGGCCAATCCTGTTGCCGACGCGCTTTCCTGGCACACGCTGCAGATCGACGCGACCGATCCGCCGGACAGGCGTTTCTCCGTCGGCGTGCCGAGCCAGTATGCGATCGTCAACATCGACAAGACGGTGATGCTGAAGGCGTTCTTCATGTGGGAGAACAGCCTGAATGTGCCCCGCATGCCCTTCGGGCTCTTTCACGGCGCGCTGAAACGTCCGCTCGCCCTTTCCATCGTCGAAAGCCTTGCCGCTTCAGGCCGCGTTTCACTGCTGCCTGCCGCCGAATGGTCGGCGCGGACCATTTTCATGGCCAACGAGATCGCCTTCTGCGAACGGCCGATGTCGGTCATCGCCAGGCAAGGCTTTGCCTTCGACCCGGCGGGCCAGCCGACCCCGGACTTTCCCTTCCATGCCGGCATCGGCGAGACCGCCGGTATTGCCGAAGTCCAGAATGCCGTCTTCATGGAGATGGGCGCGCCCTGGGGTCCCGGCGCTGAAGAGGCCTTTCTCCGCGCCGCCACGATCGATTGCCTTCTCGAAATCGACGAAGAGACCTTTGCCGCGAAATGCGAGGCCTATGACAAGGCCTTCCGTTCATGGGATGGCGGTCGGCACGCGCATCTCTTCCAGCCCTATTATGCCGGACCGCAGCAGCCGGATATCCGGCGCGGGCTGCACGGCAACATGCTGATGGTCGATCGCTTCATCGGCAGGGCTCGCACGGCGCAGGACTTCTACCGCGTCATGCGCTCATTTCTCGCGCCCGTCCGCCTCATCTGCGGCGCCGGCGCGGCGATTTAGCGCTTCGTCCTTCGGAAAACAGTCGAGAAAGTGCCTGAGGCTGCCTTTGGACGGCTTGCCTTCGGCAATCGTCGCCCCCTTCGGAAAGCTGCCGAGGAACCAGTCCAGCGGACCCGCGCCCAAAACGGCAGCGAAATCGGGAAGATGCCTGGGTCGCGCCATCAAATCAGCGTAAGCCACGGCGAACGCATTGCGCGAGACTTCGGGGCGGAAGCGCCGGGCGGCTTCCAGTGCTGCTGCATCGCCCAATTCTTCGCGCAGGCGTGGTTCGGCAAGAAGACGGGTGAGCGCCCCGACACATTGCTCCACGCTGCCGGCGACAAGCCCGGTGACACCATCAGTGACGATCGCACGCTCGGCCGGATTATCGAGAACGAGCGGCGTGAGGCCTGCCGACATCGCCTCGACCAGCGCATTTTCCGCCGTGCCGAAATGCTCGCGATCCAGCGGGTAGAAGAAGAAGTCGAGACCGGCCAGCGCTTCTGCCGGATCGTCCGTCTGCCCCATCATCACCACCCGTTCGGGATGGCGCATGGCGGCATGCGCGCGGGCCGGGCCACCTTCCGGGTCAAAGGCTCCATAGACGGCAATCTCGAAATCCGGCCCTTCGACGGCGTCGACGATCGAGAAGAAATCCGGGCTCATCTTCACGAAATCGACCGTTCCCAGATAGCCCCCGCGCAACGCCCCGCGCCGGCTCCTCCGCTTTGGCGGATGATCGAGCCCGAAGCCGCTGCCGATGACGCGAAGGTCACCTTTTGCCGGGCGCACAAGGGAACAGGCTGACGTATAGACGAAGATATCGGCGGCTTCCGTCAGTGCCTCCGCAATCAGCGGCGGGGCGAGGCCCGAGATATGCGACCAGAAAAGATAGCGGCCCTGCGGCAGCGGCAGGCGAGCCAGCGCTTCATAGAGCCGTGGGTGGTTCCAGAACTCGATCTGGACGATATCCGCCTCCGCAAGCAGCGCCAGCAATGCCTCCTTCGCCGGCGCTTCGATGACGCGCGCGCCGGTGGCGATGATGGCGTCGGCATAGCGACGGTCACGCGCGGGTTCCAGCAGGATATAGGCATGATCCGCCGCCCGTGGATCGACCGCGCGAATGGCCGCATGCGCCTTGCCGACGCCGCCGCCGAGATGCGCGGCAAGGTGCAAGACCCTGATCGCCCCCGTCATTGCGGGGCCTGCCAGTTGCAGACGCCGACGACGGCTGCGGGATCATGCGCTGGAACAGGATCGCTCGAGAAGATCAGCAAATCGCGCCGTCCGTACATGTCGGCGATCCGTTCGGCGAACAGACGAATGGTGGTCGGGCGGCCAGAGCAGATGTTGACGACGCCCTCCTGCCCCGTGTCGGCAATCGCCGCGATCATCCGGCCTGCATCGGATACGTGGAGATAGTCGCGCAACTGCGTGCCGGCGGAGAGCCGGGCATGCTCGCCGCGGGCGATACAGTCGTGGATATAGGGAGCAAGCCGCCCCGGCTGCTCGAACTCTCCATGGAGATGGAAGAGCCGAGCCCAGGTGAAGCGCTGGCCGGCAAGTTTCGCATGCCGTCTCAGCGCGAAATAGGTGGCGAGCTTGGCCGAAGAATAGATCGTCGAGGGGCCGAGCGGCGCATCGGGCTGGATGCGGGTGGACGGCAGGCGATATTCCATGCAGGTGCCGAGCCCGATGACGTGGCCGACGCCGGCGCGCGCGGCCGCACGCGCCATGACGATGCTGCCCACAGTGCAGATGAAGTTGTAACGCGAGCGCTGATAGGTCTGCGGATCGACATACCAGGCGGCGTGGATCAGCGTGTCTTGACCGACAAGCGCCCTCGCCCACCAGTCTTCCCGCTCGGCAAAGAGATCGCGCGTCAGAACGACGTTGACATTGCTGGTCGAAATCCCGGCGCGAAGCATGCTGCCGGGGCGGACGGCGACCGTCACGTCATGACCGGCGGCAAGGAGGTGCTTGAGGATCTGCCGCCCCACAAAACCGCTCGCGCCGGTGAGGAAGACCTTGCTCATGGGCGCCCGTCGACGGTGAGTGTCCGGCAGGGATGCGATCTGCGATCTGCAATCCGACTACCGTGTTTGCGCATGGTCCCGTCATTCCTTGGCGAAGGCCGGCGCGATCTGCATTTCCGGCCCATGACTGATCTCATGGATGGATAGTCCGCCTGTCTTGCCCGAGACTGGCACGCCCTGCTTGCAAAGCGTCACAAGGCGATCGGAATCTCCTCTGGCAGGGTCATCATCCCAGCTGCAGCATCGTAAAGCGCGCGCGGCGTTGAAGCTCCGGCGAAATGTTCGCCGACATGGACGAGAAGCGGCGTGACACCGGTGAAAGTCGGACCGGCGGTTTCACGAGGCTCAATATAAACGGGCTGAAAGAACGGTAGGAAGCGGCCGTGCTGCCAGGCTCTGAAACCCGCCTCATAGCGGGCGCGGATGATCTCGAAATCCTCCCGTGTGGCGGCCGACTGGCAATCGAGCGCACAGGAACGGGCAAAGTTTTCTTCCCAGCCATCATACTTCAGTCCGTAAGTTGTTCTGAACCAATGCTGACTGACGCCGACAGAGGCCGTGACGCCATAGGCGGAGGGGAAGGGGAAATCCGCCATGTGCGGATCGTTATCCATGTTGCGGCCGAGATCCGCCATGAACTCGGCATGGCGGCGCGCATTGTCGTCAACGCGGCCAATCGAGGCGGAATTGCTCGTCGGACAGGTGCCGAGCACGGAGAAAGGCCGCTCGGAAAAAATGAAGCGCCGCGCCGTTGCGATGATCTTGAAGGCGCTGTCCTGATCCACGACGGGATGCTCGAAATAGCGGTTGCCGAAGCGGGTGCGGTTTTTCTCGACGAGGTCGCGACGCACGGTGGCGTGATAGGCGGAGAACATGAAGGTGGGGACGCGGCCTGCGCCTTCCCAGCCGAAGGTCTTGCGCATCAGGTCGTCGCGGGCGACCTCGACGATCCGGCAGCCGGTCGGGATGGCCGTGTGCATTTCCTGTTCCCGGGCGCCCGGCCAGTGAAATGTCAGGCGGTTCCAGGCGATGGCGTCGATATCGGGCACGCGAGCCTCGATGGCTACGATCAGATCCGCGAGGTCGGGGTCGAGATAGTCGTCATCGCCGATGAAGGCCACCCAGCGGCCGGTCGCCGCGGCCATGGTCCGCTCCCAGTTGTCGACCATGGAAAGCGGCTTTTCCTGCGAGCGGAGATAGCGGATGCGGGGATCATCGGCGAGACCTTCGATGAAGGCGTCCATGATCGACGGGTCATCGGAATTGTCGGTGAGGACGAGTTCGATGTCGCGGCGCGTCGAGGCGAGAAGCGCGCGGATCGTCTCCTGAAAATAGAACTGCCGATTGCGCGAAGGAACGCAGATCGAAAGGGCGGGCGCGCTGGTCAGGCCGGAAGCTCCAATGCCACTTTGGGCGCAGCGACTGCACGCTTCTTGCGCGCCTTTGCCGGCGTAGCCACGGGCACCTCCTCGGTCAGTCGTGGATCGTCAGCGTGGGGATTGCCGTCACGAATTTCCCATCCCAGTCTCTGATAGAGGAAAGCTGACGCATGATCTCGTCCTTGAGATTCCATGGCAGTATCACGACCCTTTCCGGACGCAGCGCCATCAGCGCTTCCTCGTCCACGATGCGGATGCGGCTGCCGGGCATGTAATGACCCTGCTTAGCCGGATTCTTGTCGGCAACGGCGGCGATCAGGTCGGTTTTCACGCCCGAGAAGTTCAGGAGCGTGTTGCCCTTGGCCGCCGCACCATAGGCCGCCACGCGCAGCCCCTTGCGGCGCGCATCGATGAGGAATTCGAGCAAGGCGTCACGCACCTGCAGCGCACCCTGCTGCATAGCGGCGTAGGTTTCAGCATGATCGAGACCGGCCGCCCTCTCCTCATCAAGCACAGCCTCGACATTAGCGCTCAAGGCATGCGCGGCGCTTGCGGCCCGGCAGGCAAAGACCCGCAGCGACCCGCCATGCCACGGCGTCTTTTCGATATCGAAGACCCGCAGACCATTGGCCGCGAAGATGCGGGTGACGGCGAGAAGCGAGAGATAGGAGAAATGTTCATGATAAGCCGTGTCGAACTGGTTCTCGGCGATCATGTTGAGGATATGCGGGAACTCGAAGGTCGCCACCCCATCCGGCTTCAGCAGGCGGGCAAAGCCGCTGACGAAATCGTTGATGTCCGGCACATGGGCGAGAACATTGTTGGCTGCCATCAGGTCAGCCTGTTTGCCCTCGGCGACCAGCCTGTCGGCCAGTGCCTGCCCAAAGAAATCCTCGACGATCTCGATGCCCTTGGCGCGGGCCGCGGTCGCAGTGCTCTTCGTCGGCTCGACGCCGAGACAGGCAATGCCGCGCGCCTTCACATATTGCAGCAGATAGCCGTCATTGGCGGCGACCTCGACCACATGCGACTGCGGCCCGAGCCCGAAGCGGGCGACCATTTCGCCGACATAGCGCTCCGCATGCGACAGCCAGCTTTGCGAGAAGGAGGAGAAATAGGCGTAGGTTTCGGAGAAGAAGGTTTCGCGGCCGGCGAAGCCTTCGGTCTGGACCAGAAGGCAGTTGCGGCAGACGCGGATGACCAGTGGATACCAGAGCTCGGGCTTTTCGAGATCCGCTGCCGCCAGATAGGAATTCGACGGCGGGGCCGTGCCAAGGTCGAGGAAGGGGGCGAAATGGTCGCCGCCGCAATGCCGGCATTTCATAGAGCAATTCCTTCAAAGCCGGAGGTTATGCGTGGCAGCGCCTCATCGCGCGGCGAGCGATTGACGACCGGGAGAGGCCAATTGACGCCAAGCGCCGGATCGAGCGCGTCGAGACCACCCTCATGGGCGGCGGCGTAAGGCGCGGAATGCAGATAGATCATCCGCACATCATCCGTCAGCGCCTGGAAACCATGGGCGCAGCCTTGCGGGATCAGCAGCGCACGGCCGTTCTCGGCGGAGAGTTCGAGCGCGACCGACTGCAGATAGGTTGACGATGACTTACGTAGATCGACAGCGACATCAAGGATGCGTCCAGCGATGCAGGAGACGAGTTTCATCTCGGCATGGGGCGGGCTCTGGTAATGCAGGCCGCGCACGGTGCCGGCGCGGGTCGTGCCCGTCTCGTTGATCTGCGCGATGGGACCCGGCCAGCCGGCCTGTACCAGTTCCTCCGGCTCGAAGAGGCGCGAGAGGAAGCCGCGCTCGTCGGCCAGCCTTCGCCGGGTGACGGTGTACACGCCGGCAATCGCCGTTGGCTCGATCAGGAAACGGTTGCCCGACATCGGCTCACCAGGTCTTCCAGGGCGGCGTGCCGTTTTCCCACATGGCTTCCAGCTGGATCTTGTCGCGCAGCGTATCCATCGGCTGCCAGAAACCGTTGTGGAAGAAGGCCTTGAGCTGGCCGTCTTCGGCGAGCCCCGAAAGCGGTTCCGCCTCCCAGGAGGTCTGGTCGCCGGCGATGCGGGAGAGAACCTTGGTGGACAGCACGAAGAAGCCGCCATTGATATAGCCGCCCTCACCCTCCGGCTTTTCGACAAAGCCCTTCACGTCGTCGCCCTCGAACTTGAGCGCGCCAAAGCGGGCGGGCGGGCGGACGGCCGTCACAGTCGCGTCGCGGCCATGGGATTTGTGAAAGCGGATCGTCTCGGCGATATCGACATCGGCCACGCCGTCGCCATAGGTGAAGCAGAAGTCTTCCTCGCCCTCCAGATAGGGCGCGACGCGCTTGAGACGGCCGCCAGTCATCGAGCTCTCGCCCGTATCGACCAGCGTGACGCGCCAGTTTTCGGCGCTCTGGCGGTGGAAGACGAGGCGGTTTTCCGACAGATCGAAGGTGATGTCGGACATGTGCAGGCCGTAATTGGCGAAATATTCCTTGATCACATAGCCCTTGAAGCCGCAGCAGATAATGAAATCGCGGATGCCGTGGCTGTAATAGATCTTCATGATGTGCCAGAGGATCGGCTTGCCGCCGATCTCGATCATCGGCTTGGGCTTCAGATGCGTCTCCTCGGCAATGCGCGAGCCAAGGCCGCCTGCCAGTATCACCGCTTTCATCCGATCCCCCGAGCCAAGGCACTGCATGTCCGGCTGCCGCGGCAGCCTGATTCGCAATCTTGCGCCGAACGCGGGCAAGCGAAACCGCTAAAGCTCGGTTTTACACCGGTAAATCGGGACAGGACGGCGCCTCATCCCTCGGCCGGAGCAGCCACCGGACCACGATAGATGCGCGCGAAGAAGCGCTCGTCTGACATGCGGGCAAGCAGTGCCGCAATGATGGCTGTCGCGGCGATGGCGAAGACGACGCGGCCGACCAGTACGCCCCAGACATCGGCGCCCACGGACATGACGACCAGCGTGTCTTCGATGACGCTATGGGCAAAGCCCATGAAGACGCAGGCGAGAAAGACCTGACGCGGCGAAACGAGGCCGGACTGCGCCTCGCGGATCAGCAGCCCGCCGCCATAGGAGATGCCGAGGAAGAGGCCGACGGCCGTCAGATGTCCCGCCTCGCCCCGGATGCCGGCAAGGCGGAGCAGCGGCGACAGCAGCTTCATCATGAGGCCGAGAATGCCGCTGACCTTCAGGAGATCAAGCCCGATGGTCAGCGCGAAGAGGATGACGAGCATCCAGACCATGGTTTCGCCAAGGCCCCAGAGATAGCTCGCCCAATCGGGGGTGGCGGCAATCGGGATCCAGGTCGGGTTGACCGGAGCGGACATCCAGCCCGTCGCCGTCAGGATATGGTGCAAGATGAACGCATAGAGCAGTCCGCCACCGACGCGCAGCACAGTCGTTGCCAGCATGCCCGGCCCCGCCTTTTCGATGATCTTCTGCTCGATCGGCAGGCCATGGGCGAAGAGGATGAGGGCGGAGAAGATCGTGACATCGGCCACGCTCAGCGAGGAGACCGGAACGAGCGTGAAGATGAGCGGCACCGCGCCCCAGATGCCGACCAGCATGGCAGTGAGCCAGGCGAGGCCGAGTTCCGGCGGCAGGCCGACGAGGTTCATGACCGGTGCGAAGACCGGGGCCACGGCCTTGATGACGCCATAGCGGGAGAGGAGTTCTGTGATGATCGCAATCGGAACCGTGATCTTGACGAGAACCCAATAGATCTCGAGCGTTTCCTTCACCTTCCGGGTGATGACATCCATGATCTGCACTGCGCGGCTCCTTTGCTGACGCCGCCGTCCTAGCAAGAAGCCCTTCGCATTTGCGGTCAAAGATTGCAGCTTTGTGCAATTTTATTGCAAAGTGGCGCCGCCGCTCTATCATCCCGCCATGGACAGGATCGACCGCAAACTTCTGAATCTCATGCAGCGCGACGCGTCACGCACCAATGTCGACATGGCCGACGAGGTGGGCCTCTCGCCCTCCAGCTGTCTGCGCCGTATGCAGCGGCTGCGCACGTCGGGCATCATCGACCGCGTCGTCGCCATCCTCAATCCGGCCAAGGCGGGACGCGGGATCAAGGCGATCGTGACGGTGGAGCTGAAACTGCATGGCGAAGAACACATGCGCCGCTTCCTCGATCTCGCCAGCGCCGAGGAGGCCGTGTCACAAGCCTATGCCGTCACCGGCGAAAGCGATGTCGTGCTGATGCTGCGGCTGAAGGACATGGAAGAGTTTTCCGATCTCTGCGACCGGCTGTTCCGCGACCAGACGAATGTCGCGCGGTTCTTCACGATGATGGTGATCAAGACGGCGAAGGAGGAGACGGCATTGAGGGTTTGACTCATTCGGCCTTGCGAATCACATAAGTCTGCGCTTATGTAATTCCCATGAATGAGAGTGAGATATTCCGGGCGCTGGCCGACCCGACCAGGCGCATGATTTTCGAGAAGCTGGCTGCGGGCGGCATGAATGCCAGCGCGCTGCGCGAGGGCATGGAAATCAGCCAGCCGGCCATGTCGCAGCATCTGGCCGTGTTGAAGGCGGCGCGGCTGGTCCGGCAGGAACGCCAGGGCCGCTTCGTGAACTACGAGGTCGATCCGCATGGGCTGGGGCTCATCGCGCAATGGCTGACCAAATACAAGGCCTATTGGCCGCAGCGTGTGGACGCGTTGCAGGCTCTGCTGAAGGACATGGACCCATGAAATATGGAATGCGCCGACCGGTGGAGAGCCGTGTTGAGCTTACCTTCAATCTGGATGAACCGCCGGAAAAGGTGTGGCGGGCGATCAGCCAGCCGGAATTTCGGGCTCGATGGCTGCCGGCAGAAGCTCTTGCCTTTCAGGAGGCTCTAGCGGAAATTCCGCAGCGGGAGATCAGTTACCTGATGCGGGATGATCAGCCGCCCTTTCTGGAAAGCACGGTGACATTCTCGCTTGTGCCGAGACCGACTGGCGGAACCTGCCTTCAGATCGTTCAGGTGCTGACGAAGGAGAGCCTCGAGCGTCTGAAGCTGGCCGCTGCCAACAATGACGGGCCGCTCCTGATGTTCGCCGCCTAACAATACGTCTTATTTCAAATCTGCTCTGATTGGAGGTTGCCGATGCGCGACACGATGCAGCTCGTCCCTATTGTTGTCGAACAGTCGAGCCGGGGCGAACGCTCCTTCGACATCTATTCCCGTCTGCTCAGGGAGCGGATCATTTTCCTCAATGGCGAGGTCAACGACACTGTTGCGGCACTTGTTTGCGCACAGCTTCTGTTTTTGGAGGCTGAAAACCCCGACCGGCCGATTCATCTCTACATCAATTCGCCGGGCGGCGTGGTGACAAGCGGATTGGCGATGTATGACACGATCCAATATATCCGCGCCCCGGTTCACACACTCTGCATGGGCACGGCCCGCTCCATGGGCTCTTTCCTGCTGATGGCAGGACAGGCAGGGCAACGGGCCGCGCTGCCCAATGCCAGCATCCTCATTCATCAACCGCTCGGCGGCTTTCAGGGCCAAGCCTCCGACATGCTGATCCATGCCGAGGAAATCAAGCGGACGAAGCAGCATCTGACCGGGCTATATGCCGAGCATTGCGGCCGCAGCTACGAGGCGTTTGAAGCCGCCATGGATCGCGACCGCTTCATGACCGCGCAAGAGGCACTGGAATGGGGACTGATCGATAAAATCCTGCGCGTTCGCGAACTGGAGAGCGGCGCAGCGTGACGAGCCTTGTCCAGCTGCGACCCGCCGCCCCGCCTCAAATCGCCAGATAATCGTTCCTCAGCTGTTCGTTCTCCAGCACTTCCTTCGCGGTGCCATCAAAGACCACCTCGCCCGTATCCATGATCACCGCGCGGTCGGAGAGGCGGAGTGCCGCGACCGCGTTCTGCTCGACGATGATCGTGGTGATGCCGAGGTCGCGGATCTGGCGGACGATGCTTTCGATCTCGTGGACGATGACCGGGGCGAGGCCTTCATAGGGCTCGTCGAGGAAGAGGATTTTCAGGTCGCGGGCCAGCGCGCGGGCGACGGCCAGCATCTGCTGTTCGCCGCCCGACATGGTGACGCCTTCCTGGTTGCGGCGTTCGGCAAGGCGGGGGAAGTGGTCGTAGATCTTTTCGATCGACCAGCCCTTCTGGCCAGAGACCTGGGCCAGAACCAGATTTTCCTCGACTGTCAGGCCGCCGATGATGCGGCGGTCTTCGGGCACGAGCTGGATGCCGGCTTGGGCTGCCTGGAAGGCCTTCATCTTGTGGACCGGCTGGCCGTCGAGCCAGATTTCGCCGCTCTTCAGAACCGGGTTCGATGCCCGCGCGAGCGTGCGCAGCGTCGAGGTCTTGCCGGCCCCGTTACGGCCGAGAAGGGAGAGAACCTCCCCCTTCTTCACCTCAAAGGAAACGCCCTGGACGATATAGGATTCGCCATACCAGGCATGAATGTCGCGGACGCTGAAAAACGCCTTTTCGCTCGGGTTCACCACGGTATCGATCTCTCCCCTGAATTCTATTTTTCCGGCCATCACGTTCATCCATGCGCCTCCCCAAGATAGGCTTCCTTGACGCGCGGATTACCCCGGACCTCCTCCGGAAGACCTTCCGCAATCACGGTTCCTTGAGCCAGCACGCTGATCTTGTCGGCGAGCGAAAAGACGACGTGCATGTCATGCTCGATGATGACCTTGGTCATGCCGCGCGCCTTGATGCGCTTGAGCAGTTCGATGGTCATGTTGGTGTCGTGGCGCGCCATGCCGGCGGTCGGCTCGTCGAGAAGCAGCAGTTTCGGCTTCTGGATCAGGCACATGCCAAGCTCCAGCCGCCGCTTGTCGCCGCGCGACAGCGAGCCGGCCAGATGGTTGCGGCGCTCGTAGAGGCCGACATCATGCAGGATTTCCTCGGCCTCCTCGCGCAGCTCCTTCTCGGCGCTCACCGCCCGGATCGCGTTGAAGGTGAAGGCGCCGTCGCGCTTGGCGAAGGCCGGGATCATGACGTTTTCGAGCAGGTTCAGGTCGGCGAAGATTTCGGGCGTCTGGAAGACGCGGGAGACGCCGAGCTGGTTGATCTCATGCGGCTGGTGGCGGTCGAGCGTTTCGCCGTTGAAGACGACATGGCCGTTATCGGGCCGGATGCGGCCGATGCAGACATTGAGCAGCGTCGACTTGCCCGCCCCGTTCGGGCCGATGATGGCGTGGACCTTCCCCTCCTCCACCTGAAGATTGACATTGGTCAGCGCGCGAAGCCCGCCGAAGCTCTTGTTGACGCCGGAAACGTCGAGAACGATGTTCGACTTGGTCGTGGATGTCATGAGCCTCACTCCGCCGGTTGCGCGTGGCCGCTGACGGCCGGTTTGTTGCCATTGCCGCCCTTTTTGAAGAGCGAGGCGATGAGGCGCACGCCTTCCATGATCCCGCCGGGCAGGAAGATGACGATGGCCATGAAGACGAGGCCGAGCGTCAGGCTCCAGCCTTCGCCGACGAAGAGCGAGAGCAGCTTGACGATCGGTTCGCGCAGCGTGTCGGGCAGGAAGTTGAAGACGCTGTTCAGCGCGGTTTCGTTGAAGCCCGAGAAGATGTTCTCGAAATACTTGATGATGGCAGCCCCGATGACCGGGCCGATCAGCGTGCCGACGCCACCCAGGATGGTCATGAGAACCACTTCACCCGAAGCCGTCCACTGCATGCGCTCAGGCCCGGCCAGCGGATCGACCGCCGCCATCAGCGAGCCGGCAAGCCCGGCATAGATGCCGGAGATGACGAAGGCTGCCATCAGATAGGGCCGCGTGTTGAAGCCGGTGTAGCGCATGCGGTTCTGGTTGGACTTGATCGCCTTCAGCATCAGGCCGAAGGGCGAGCGGAAGATGCGCATCGAGATGTAGAAGCCGATGATGAGGGCGGCGGCCGTGAAATAGAAGCCGCCAAGGCCGCCGCCGCTGATTTCCAGGCCGAAGAGCGTGGTGCGCGGCAGGCCGGTGCCGGGCGTGATGAACATGGCGTCGACGATGCGCGGGTCCTTCAGCGTCAGCTGCAGGCCGGTCTCGCCGTTCGTCAGCGGCGTCAGCACGGAATAGGCCATGTTGTAGCTCATCTGCGCGAAGGCGAGCGTCAGGATCGAGAAGTAGATGCCTGAGCGGCGCAGGCTGATGAAGCCGATGATGAGCGCGAAAATGCCGGCGAAGATGATCGACAGGGCTATGGCCGGGATGACGTTCATGGTGAAGAGCTTGAACGACCAGACCGCCGCATAGGAGCCGATGCCGAGAAAAGCCGCATGGCCGAAGGAGAGATAGCCGGTGAGCCCGAAGAGAATGTTGAAGCCGATGGCGAAGAGCCCGAAAATGCAGAACTTTTCGAGGATCGCCGGATAGGCCGCACCGATCGGCTGGAAGAGGATGGGGGCAAGCAGGACCACGGCGGAAAAGCCGAGGAACATGACCCAGTCTTGTCTAGAAAGATTGCCGAACATTGATCAGTCCTCCATCACGCCCTTGCGACCCATCAGCCCGCGCGGCATCGTCAGAAGAATGACGACGGCGACGAGATAGATGATGATCTGGTCGATGCCCGGGATGATGCTCTTGATTTCATTCATGGATGCAAAAGATTGCAGGATGCCGAGCAGGAAGCCGGCAGCCACTGCGCCGCCCAGCGACCCCATGCCGCCGACCACGACGACGACGAAGGACAGAACCAGGAAGTCCATGCCCATGTGATAGTCGGGCGGCAGGATCGGCGTGTACATGACGCCGGCCAGCCCTGCGACGACAGCGGCAATGCCGAAGACGACGGTGAAGCGGCGTTCGATGTCGATGCCAAGCAGGCCGACCGTTTCGCGGTCACGCATGCCGGCGCGCACCACCATGCCGTAGGTGGTGAATTGCAGGAAGGCGAAGACGATGCCGATGATGCCGAGCGAGAAGAAGAGATAGATCAGGCGCCACCACGGATAGGGAATGGCATCGCCCATGCCGAGCAGCATGCCGACCTGTGCGGTACCGGCAAAAGCGGCGGGGGCTGCCTGCGGGATCGGGTTTGCGCCATAGAAATGCTTGATGATTTCCTGAAGCACGATGGCCAGACCGAAGGTCACGAGGATCTGGTCGGCATGCGGACGCTTGTAGAAATGGCGGATCAGGCCGCGCTCCATCACGATGCCGATGATCAGCATGACGGGAATGGCGACGATGATCGAGACCGGAACCGAATAGTTGACCAGAACCTTGCCGTACTCGCCGAGCCAGGCTTCCACGAGCGAGGTCTTGATCTCGGCCGCTGTCCCCCAGGGGGTGAGCTGTGTCGGGTCGAGTGTGACCTTTTCCAGTGTCAGGAGCTTGTTGAACGTGACGGCGCAGAAGGCGCCGAGCATGAAGAGCGCACCATGCGCAAAGTTCACCACGCCGAGCGTGCCGAAAACGAGCGTCAGGCCGAGAGCAATCAGCGCATAGGCGCCGCCCTTGTCCAGCCCGTTCAGAATTTGCAGGATTATCGCATCCATCTGCCGTCACCCTTTTCTCAACGCGCACGACAGCACAGCCGGAATCAAGCCGGCTAAAGATGCGAGGCGCATTGATTTGAGACCTATCGCCGCAAGAGATGCATCCCCGCATCCGCAAGCGGCCTTTCACCATTCAGAAGCGGCGCGGAGGCTTTCGCCCCCGCGCCGGAATGCATGCGGGCTCAGCCGCAGGTCTTGGCGTCGGCCGGGCCGAGATCGCCGCCGAAGATGGCCGGATCGTAGGTGACGTCCTTGGCCGCCACGATCTTCTTGACTTCGAGAAGGTCGTACTTGTCCTTCGGCTTTTCCTTACCCTGTACGACCAGCACGTCCTTGAAGCACTGGTGGTCGCTGTCGCGGTAAAGCGTCTTGCCGTTACCGAGACCGTCGAACTCGAAGCCTTCCAGCGCCTTGATGACGGCCGGTGCGAAGAAGGTGCCGGCGCGTTCGCAGGCATCCGCATAGAGGATCGCCTGCGCATAGGCCGTCTGGGCTGCCTGCGACGGCGGTACGCCATATTCCTTGCCGAAGGACTTTACGAAGGCCTTGGTGCCGTCATTGTCCAGCTTCCAATCCCAGTTCGCCGTGCCGTAAATGCCCTTGATGGCATCGCCGGCGCCCTGCGCCATGAGTTCGGAGAAGAGCGGAACGACGATTTCGAAGTTCTTGCCGTTCACCTGCTTGGCGCGCATGCCGAACTGCACGGCCTGGGTCAGCGAGTTGACCATGTCCTTGCCGTAGTGGTTGAGGATCAGCACGTCTGCGCCCGAGCTCAGAACCGGCGTCAGATACTGCGAGAAGTCGCCGGCGCCGAGCGGGGTGCGAACGGCATTGACCGTCTTCCAGCCCTGCGCTTCCGTGGACTTCTTCATGGACTCTTCCTGGGTCCAGCCCCAGGTGTAGTCGGCGGTCAGGTGATAGGCCTTGCGGTCCTTGCCATAGACTTCGCCGAGAACCGGGCCGAGCGCGACGCCGGACATGTAGGCGTTGAAGAAGTGGCGGAAGCCGTAGCGCTTCTTGTCCTTGCCGGTCGTGTCGTTGGAATGCGTGAGGCAGGACATGAAGATCACGCCCATGTCCTGGCAGAGGCTCTGCACGGCAATCGCTTCAGCCGACGAGGAACCGCCGGTGATCATGATTGCCTTTTCCTTTTCGATCATGCGCTTGGCGCTGTCGCGGGCAGCGTCGGCCTTGGTCTGCGTGTCGCCGCTGACGAAGGTGACCTTCTTGCCGAGAACGCCGTTGCCCTTCAGCGCCTTGGACGAGAAGGTGGGGAGCATGCCGCCATCGCCTTCGCCGTTCAGATGCTTGACGGCGAGCTGATAGGCCTTGAGTTCATCCGCACCTTCGTCGGCATAGGGGCCGGACAGCGGAATGTTGAAACCGAAGACAACGTTTGCGCCGGTTGGCATGTTGCACGAGGCGTCAGCGGCATAGGCGCCGCGCATGAAATGCATCGGCGTCGACAGTGCCAGGCCGCCAACCGCGCCAGCCTTCAAGAGACCACGGCGGTTTATGATTAGTTTCGACATCGGAATCCTCCCAGACGATGTGATCCAACGTCCCTCCTCCGGAACGTGGATCAGATGCTAGCAGGGGAGCGCTTATCCGCAATTGTTCTTAAGTGATAAGACAAAAGTCTTAAAAGCGGCGCAATATTGAAACAGTGCGCCGCAATAAAAGAGCCTCAGAGCGCCGAGATGTATTTGGCGAGCCGGTCTGCCGCGACTTCCATTTGCGCCGGATCGCGCAGGAAGCAGGCGCGGATGAAGGCGCTGCCGCCGGGGCCGAAGGCCGTGCCCGGTGCCAGGCCGACCAGCGCCTTGTCGACAATGTCGAGCGTCGTCACGCGGCTATCCTTGACGCCATCGATCTTGAGGAAGGCATAGAAGGCGCCATCCGGCTTCAGCGTCTCGACGCGGTTTGTCGCGATCAGTGCATCGCAGAGAATATCGCGGCTTTTCGCGGCCTTGGCGAAGTTCTCCCTGATGACGCTGTCGCCCTCTTCCAGCGCCACGGTTGCGCCGCGCTGCATGAATTGCGCCACGCCCGAGGTTGAATATTGGATAAGGTTTTCAACGACCTGCCCCAGTTCTTCCGGGACGACGACCCAGCCGACCCGCCAGCCGGTCATCGACCAGTTCTTGGAGAAGGAATTGACGAAAATGATCCGGTCATCGGCGCGCATGACATCGAGGAAGGAGGCCGCGCGGCCACCATTGTAATGGAAATGCGCATAGATCTCGTCGGCCATGATCCAGAGGTTTCGGCGGCGGGCGATATCGAGAATGGCGCGCAGATCCTCAAGGCTTGCCGTCCAGCCGGTCGGATTGGAGGGCGTGTTGATGAAGATGCCGCGCGTCTTCGGGCCGATGGCGCTTTCGAGCCTGTTGAGATCGAGCTTCCAGCCGCCGCCGGCAAATTCCAGCTCCAGCGGCGTGGCAATCGCGCCCGAGACTTCTAGCGCTGCGGAAATGTTCGGCCAGGAGGGCGTGAGATAGATCATCTCGTCGCCTGGGGCCGCAATCATCTCGGCGGCGATCTTGATCGCATGCATGCCCGAGGCCGTGACGATGAAATTCTCTTGCGTCAGCGTCGTTCCGAAATGGCGGGCATAGTAACGGGCGAGCGCCTGGCGCATTTCCGGAATGCCGCGCTGATATGTGTAGAAGGTTTCGCCGGCAACCAGTGCATCGGCCGCCGCGCGGCTGATGAAATCCGGCGTCGGACTGTCGCCCTCGCCCGCCCAGAGCGGGATCAGCCCCTCGCGACCACGTCCATAGTTGAACACCTCAACGATGCCGCTCTCGGGCGCATTGGCGGAACGGGGGCTCAGGGTCTCGATCAGGCGCATGCTTTTCTCCGGCTGCAATCAGGCGGAGTTTAAGGGGGATTCGGGTTGAAAGCCCAATGATAAATTATGCGGGGCGATCACGCAGGATGATGGGTCAGCCTACGACGGCCGCTCTCCCTCCCCCTTGTGGAGAGGGGCCTTCCTTGCCGCTGGCAAAAAGCGCTTGTGACAATTACCCCCTCTGGCCGCCGCCATCTCCCCCCAACAAGGTTGGTGATGGGGAGAACCGGAACGTGGCACGAGCCTCATCCTGAGGTGCTGCCCGCAGGGCAGCCTCGAAGGATCCTTGCTGAATCGCGAGAGCCCTTCGATGCCTGCGCTGTCGCGCAGGCACCTCAGGGTGAGGGCTTGAGGGTCACAGCAAATACCCTTCTCCCCTCGGGGAGAAGGTGCCGGCAGGCGGATGAGGGTGCTGCCCTCGTTCCGTTCAGCCTCGCGTCTTCAAGAGATCGCGGATTTCGGTCAGCAGCGCGATATCGGCCGGCGGGGCGGCGGGGGCGGAGGGCTTGGCCTCTTCCTTGACGCGCAGGCGGTTGATGCCCTTGACCATGAGGAAGATGATCCAGGCGAGGATCAGGAACTGGATGACGACCGTGATGAAGCTGCCATAGGCGAGAACGGCGCCCTGCTTCTTCGCCTCCACGAGGTTCGTCGCCGTGACGGCGGAACTCAGGCTGATGAAATAGTTCGAGAAATCGATGCCGCCGGTGATTGCGCCAATGATCGGCATGATGAGGTCATCGACCAGCGACGACACGATCTTTCCGAATGCGCCGCCGATGATGACACCGACTGCCAGATCCATGACATTGCCGCGCGCGATAAACGCCTTGAACTCGTCTAACATGTTTCCCCCAACTGATACTGATGGTCGGTAGACCATTTCTTAACCTTGATGCCGGGAAACATTAACACATTCCGGCCGTGCGAAAAGACCCAAAGAGATCAATGCCTGAGCCCTTCGTCTCACTTCAATTGTGACGGGACTTGACCTATGCTCGCGTCGGGGACGCGGAGGACGACGGAATATGGGAACGCAGGCCATGCTGCCGGGCTGGGTGGTTTTCGCCGCAGCGATCGGCTACCTGCTGCTTCTCTTTGCCGTCGCCAGTTTCGGTGACCGTCTCGCAAAACGGCGAAGCACGGCCAAGGGCCGCCCGGTCGTCTATGCGCTCAGTCTTGCCATCTATTGCACGTCGTGGACCTATTTCGGCGGCGTCGGGCTGGCCTCGCAGCGCGGTCTCGAATTCGCGGCGATCTATGTCGGCCCGATCCTTCTCTTCACGCTTGGCCTGCCGCTGCTGCGCCGGATCATCACGCTGGCGAAGTCGGAAAAGATCGTCTCGCCGGCCGACTTCGTCGCCGCGCGCTACGGCAAGAACCCGACGGTGGCGGCCTTTGTCGCGCTGATCTCGCTGATCGGCGCGATCCCCTATATCGCGCTGCAATTGAAGGCGATTTCCAGTTCCGTCTCGGCCATGGTCGGCACGAGCGCCTTTACCGGCACGGATGGCGGCTTTTCCTTTGCCACGCTGCCGCTGCTGGTCACGATCTTCCTCGCCTTCTTCGCCGTGATCTTCGGGACGCGCCACACGGATGCGACGGAGCATCAGGACGGGCTCATTCTCGCCATTGCGACCGAGTCCGTGGTGAAGCTTGTCGCCTTCTGCACAGCCGGCATTTTCATCACCTTCTTCCTCTTCGATGGGCCGACGGCACTCTTCAAGGCGGCGGAAACCAGCGCGCAGGCGATGGGCGCCCTGCACTACCAGACCTCGATCGGGCGCTGGGCGCTGCTGGTCCTGCTCTCGGCCTTCGCGATCATCCTGCTGCCGCGCCAGTTTCATGTGACCGTGGTGGAGAACCGCACGGCGGGCGAGCTGCGCATGGCGGGCGTGCTGTTTCCGCTCTATCTGGTCGCCATCAACATCTTCGTCATCCCGATCGCCATTGCCGGGGTTCTGCTGCTCGGCAAGGCCGGCAATCCGGATCTCTATGTGCTGAACCTGCCGCTTCAGGCGGGTGCTGACGCCGTCTCGCTGATCACGCTGATCGGCGGCTTTTCGGCGGCAACCGCGATGGTCATCGTCGAGACGGTGGCGCTGGCCATCATGGTTTCCAACGATATCGTCATGCCAGTGATCCTGCGGCGGCGGCTCGTCACGCCGAGCCTGCAAAACACCGATTACACGCAATTCCTGCTCAGGGTACGCCGCACCGCGATCTTCGTCGTGCTGCTTGCCGGCTATGCCTATTACACATCGATCGACAGCGCGGCCGCCCTCTCCTCCATCGGGCTTCTCTCCTTTGCTGCCGTGGCGCAGATCGCGCCGTCGCTCTTCGGCGGGCTCGTCTGGTCGCGCGCCAATGCGCGAGGTGCCATTGCCGGCATGTCCGGCGGCTTCTTCATGTGGCTTTATTTCCTGTTCCTGCCGAGCTTCGGCCTGTCGCAGAACGATGTACTCGCCGGACAAATCCTCGGCTTCCTGTTTCCGGGCACGGAAGTCTTCAACGGACCGGGCGCCGACAATCTGGTCAATGCGACGCTGTTGTCGCTGATGGTCAACACGGCCCTCTTCATCGTCGGTTCGCTGACCCGGCATTCCAAGCCGCTTGAGCGCATGCAGGCCGGCGTCTTCATGGCGACCGGGGATGGCCGCAGCACGCAGTGGCGGGGCGGCAAGACGCGTGTGTCTGTCGGCGATCTGAAGGCCGTACTGGCGCGGTATCTCGGCGAAGAGCGCATGCAGCGTTCGTTCAAGACCCACGAGCGGCAGATCGGCTTTGCGCTTGTCGACGCCCAGCCGGCAGACATGGGGCTGGTGCAGTTTTCCGAACAGCTGCTCGCCAGCGCCATCGGCTCGTCCTCCGCACGGCTCGTCTTCTCGCTACTGCTGCAGCGCATGGAAGAACCGTCATCGGAGACCGCGCGTCTGCTCGATCAGGCGTCGGAAGCGCTGCAATATAACCAGGACATGCTGCATACCGCGCTCTCGCAGATGGATCAGGGCATTGCCGTCTTCGATACGTCGAACCGGCTCACGATCTGGAACCGGCGTTTCCGCAAGCTGCTCGACCTGCCCGAACATGTCGGCGAAGTCGGCTTTCCGCTCGCCGATATCGTGGAAATCCTCGAGACCCGCGGCGATGTGAGTTCGTCGGGGCGCGCCGACATGCTGGCGGATTTCAAGACGCTCGACAAACCCTTTTCGCTGGCCCTGAAAAGCGGCCGGATCATCGAGGTGCGCTCCAACCCGATGCCCAGCAAGGGCATGGTGACGACCTATACGGACATTACCCAGCAGGTGGAGGCCGACAAGGCCTTGAAACAGGCGAACGAAACGCTGGAACAGCGCGTGATTGCACGCACCGGCGAACTGATCCGCGTCAACCGCGAACTCGGCATTGCTCGCGCCTCCGCCGAAGAGGCCAATATCGGCAAGACGCGTTTCTTTGCCGCCGCCGGCCATGACATCCTGCAGCCGCTGAATGCGGCACGGCTCTATTCCTCGACGCTGGTGGAGCGCTTCGAGGGCACGCCGGATCGCGACATCGTGCGCAACATCGATTCCTCGCTCGAATCGGTCGAGACGATCCTCGGGGCTGTGCTCGACATTTCGCGGCTCGACACGGGGGCGATGAAGCCGCGCTTTTCGGCCGTGCCGCTTGGCGACTTCCTCCACCGCATCGCCACAGATTTCCAGCCAATCGCCCGCGAAAAGGGGCTGGAGCTTCGCGTTCTGCCGACCAAGCTCACCGTGCGGTCCGACCCGACGCTGTTGCGCCGGCTGGTGCAGAACCTGGTCTCCAACGCGATCAAATACACACCCTCCGGCAAGGTTCTGGTCGGTGCGCGGCGGGTGGGACAGTCGGCCGTCATCCAGGTGGTGGATTCAGGGATCGGCATTCCGCAATCAAAATTCACCACGGTGTTTCAGGAGTTCGTCCGGCTCGACGAGGGCGCGCGCGCTGCGTCCGGGCTGGGGCTCGGGCTTTCGATCGTCGATCGCATCGCCCGGGTTCTCGAACATCCCGTCGAACTGAAGAGCCGTGAAGGCCACGGCACGGATTTCCGCGTTGTCATTCCGCTTGCCGAGCCTGTCGAGGCGCAGGCCGAACCCGCTCCCGCAGCAGCCGACGTGCGGCCGGCCGCGCTCACCGGTCTTTCGGTGCTCTGCATCGACAACGAACGGACGATACTCGACGGCATGGCGCTGCTGCTCCAGGGCTGGGGCTGCACCGTCTCGACCGCGCTTTCCGCCGCGGAAGCGCTTGAGCGGGCGGAAATGACGCGGCCCGGCATCATCATCGCCGATTATCATCTGGACGATGGAACGGGGATCGAGGCGGTGAGCCGGGTCAGGGCGCGCCATGGCGCCGACATCCCTGCCCTGCTGGTCACGGCCGACCGGACGCCAGAGGTGCGCGGCGAAGCCGAACTGCACGAGATCGCCGTGATGCACAAGCCGGTGAAGCCGGCCTCCCTGCGCTCCTATCTGGCGCGCACGGCAGCGATGTTGCGCCTGGCGGCGGAGTGAACTAGTCCTCGAACTTCTTCTCATACGGCATCAGCATGATGGCCGTGGACATGGACGCGCCGCCGAGCAGCAGCGAGAGGGGCGCCGCCACCAGAAGGATTGCGATCGCCGGCATGGAAGAATGCTGGACGCGCGTCCAGAAGCCGCCGATGTCGAAATAGAGAAGGGCTGCGGTCAGGACGAGGCCGATGAAAATGCCGAAGGCGGCATTGATGGCCAGAAAGCGCAGCATCTCGTGATGATCCTTGCGCGCCTCGTGCTGTGTCATTTTCGTTTTCTGGGGCATGGCAGTGCGTTTCGCGATGAAATATTGCCTCCGACATACTCCTTTTGGCCATTATGACGCAATGCGGCAATCATTCGCATCGCAGCATTTGATGTCGCGCCTGAGTCGCCCTCAAAATCAAGAAGCCCCGCAGCGGGGAGCTGCAGGGCCTCTGGGGTCATTCACAATGCAGGTCGATCAACGAAGCACGTATGCCGTCGAGCCGTCAGCGCCCTTGATCTCGCCAATCACGCTGGAGATCTGGACGTTCTTGGCCAGAAGGGCGTTGCGGACTGCCGGAGAGGCCTTGATCTGTTCCTGCAAAGCGGCAACCCGAGCCGGATCTGCGTTGGCACGGTCGCTATACATTTCGCGTTCGGCCTTGTTCAGTTCGCCGAGACGGTAGACGGCAACGTCAGAAGTCTTGGCGGAAACGCGGGAAAGCGTGCCGGCCTGATAGCCGTAGCCATAGGCTTTATGGGCGCCCTCATGTGCGGCCGGAGCGGCAGCGTAGGTGTTTTCAGACACCATCTGGGCAAAAGCCGAATTTTCATTGTCATCAGCCGAAGCCTGAACAGCAAAGAGAGCAGTGGTGGCCAGGACGCCGGCAGCGGCAAAAGCAGTAAACTTGTTCATTTTCATCTCCATACGATTTGGCGGAAAGCCGCCGATTCTTCAATTGCTAACAGATCAATTGAAAGCGCCATCAGAAGCGCATGACCTATTAACGCATTACATTTGGATTAGTTTCAGGCATACCTCATTAATTTCGCGTCATGAACGACGTATTGGATTAAAAATTGGAAACATTTTCTATCATTACAGGATGGTAATGTTCCAATCTCGAGAAAGTGTATTTCCCAGTGATCCAACTGAACTCTTGAACGTATGCTCCGAACCTTCATTCCGGTTCCTCGCGGCAGAGCCGCGAGGCATTGCGACAGTTTCCTGTCTGCTGAGACTTAACGAATGATGTAGGTCGTCGAGCCGTCCAAGGCGCTGATCGAGCCGATCACGTTATGCAGGCTGATGTTGCGTTCCTGCAGGCCACGAAGCACGGACGGGTTCTTGCTGATAGCAGCCTGAAGTGCCTGGACAGCAGCCGGGTCGGCACTGGCGCGGTCATCGTAAGACTGGCGTTCCGAACGGGACAGCTCGCTTACGTAACGGACGCTGACATTGCTTTCATGCGATGCCTTGGCAAGAAATCCCGGATTGTAGCCATAGCCGACAGCTCTGCCGTCGGAAGCGGCAGCAGTCGTGCCATACATGTTGGCGTGGACCATCTGCTCAAAGGCAGAGTTTCCATTTTCCTGAGCGAAGGCCTGGCCCGAAACCAAAGCCGAAACAGTCAGAACGCCAGCGGCGGCGAAAGCAGCAAACTTGTTCATTTAATTCTCCATTCTTCGTCTTAACTGTGCGGACCTCATCCAGATGCGAGCGTCCACGAGGATTTTCGATTTCCCGCTATTCAATCGCGCACTACGCAGTGCGCGACTGAAGGGCGGGGTTTTCGTCGGGAGACCGATCCGTCTGACTTTATGTCTCCGTCTTACACACCCTATTTGGGACATCGAACCGATCGGTTCAATATCAAAATTGGAAACGTATTGTGCACAATTCATGCCTTGAAATGCGGGATCGAACGCCAATGGTTTCGTCAAATGTGGCGATGAAATGTGAAATTAAATCATTGACTTGACAAAATCTCCGCGTCGTTCACCACGCCTTTCCCGTGTGGAGGCGTGCTGCCCTTAAGACCCGCTGGCAATGCCCTCTGGACAAACGAAATCGCCCTCTGCGGCAGGGGGGGACCGCGGAGGGCGCTGGAGGGGTATAAAGATGTCTTGTCAGACGGATTAGCGGACGATGTAGGTCGTCGAGCCGTCAGTTGCGCGCTGTGCACCGATGACATTCTTGAGGCTTACGTTACGGTCCTGAAGACCACGAACGACGTCTGCATTCTGTGCAATTTCGGCCTGGAGAGCCTTGACTGCGGACGGGTCAGCCTTGGCGCGGTCCTGAAAAGAGGACTTTTCAGCCTGCGACAGTTCGTTCGTGTAGCGGACGCTGACGTTGCCGGAGTTCGAAGCCTTGGCAAGGAAGCCCTGGTTGTAGCCGTAGCCGACAGCCTTGTTGCTAGATGCGGCAGGCGAAGACGCTTGGGTGTTGGGGTGGATCATCTGCGGGAAAGCAGTGTCGTTTTCCTGGGCAGCAGCCTGACCAGCGATCAGGGCGGAAAAGGAAAGAATGCCAGCAGCAGCAAAAGCAGTAAACTTGTTCATTTTAATCTCCATTTGAATAGCGGTTCCACGAGGGATCTAACCGCGAGGGGGTTTTGGTTTCCCGCTATTCAATCGTGCACTATTGAGTGCGCGACTGAATGGCGGGGGCCTTGTCAGTTTTCGATCGCTTCGGCGTCTTTGCCGGTGTCACTTTCATCCGCTGACAGGACTTGATATAGCTCATCGAACCAATCGGTTCAATCTCGAAATTGGAAACGCATTGTGCACAATTCGTGCATTTCTGCGGAATTTCATAAATTGAATCATAAACTTAATCAGCTCCGAAAAGCAAAAAACGCCTCCCGCGGCAGTGGAACCGCGGGAGGCGCCTGGAGGGGTGGCTTCGGATGAAACCAACCGGATTAGCGGACGATGTAGGTCGTCGAACCGTCAGCTGCGCGCTGCGCGCCGATCACGTTCTTGAGGTTTACGTTACGGTCCTGAAGACCACGAACGACGTCTGCATTCTGTGCAATTTCGGCCTGGAGGGCCTGGACTGCGGACGGGTCAGCCTTGGCGCGGTCCTGAAAGGATTCCTTTTCAGCCCTCGACAGTTCGCTCGCGTAGCGGATGCTGACGTTGCCGGAGTTCGAAGCCTTGGCAAGGAAGCCCTGGTTGTAACCGTAGCCGACAGCCTTGTTGCTAGATGCGGCAGGCGAAGGCGCGTGGGTGCTGGAGTGGACCATCTGCGGGAATGCAGTGTCGTTTTCCTGGGCAGCAGCCTGACCAGCGATCAGGGCGGAAACGGACAGGACGCCAGCAGCGGCGAAAGCAACAAACTTGTTCATTTTGATCTCCATTACAAATAGCGGTTCCACGAGGGATCTAACCGCGAGGGGGTTTTGGTTTCCCGCTATTCAATCGCGCACTACGCAGTGGGCGACTGAATGGCGGGGGCCGTGTTTCAGAGACGACCGACTGGCGTTGTTGCCGGTGTCGATGTCGTCGTCTGACACCACCTCATATGTATGACCGAACCGTTCGGTTCAATCTCAAAATTGGAGACGTATTGTTTCCAATTCGGAGACTTGAAATCAGGGATCGAACTTATACGGTTCTCTTATCAGATTTTCTCTATTTAGATATTTGTGTTCTTTTTCAATATCTTAATACATGCTTATTTGGCGCCAGTTATTTCGCCGAGCAACGATTTCGGCGGGATTTCTGCCCTATTCCGACCTCATTTGGACACGAAAAAGGCCGCTGGAAGCGGCCTTTTTTATGCGTTTTGCGATTTTTTCAGGCTCAGGCTGCCTGTTTTTTCTCACCATAGGGATTGAAGCGGGCATAGAACGTGTCGCCCGTCTTCGCCATTTCGAGCAGAAGGGGAGTCGGCTTGAAGTGCGGGCCGTACTGAGCGGCGAGCTTTTCTGCCAGATCGACAAACGTCTTCACGCCCATGCCGTCGATGTAGGAGATCGCACCGCCCGTATAGGGCGCGAAACCGAAGCCGAGGATCGAGCCGATATCGGCTTCACGCGGATCGGTGACGATGCCCTCTTCCATGGTGCGGGCCGCTTCCAGAGCGATGGTGACGAGGAAGCGCTGCTTCAGGGTCGTGACATCGATCTTGTCGGGGTCCTGCTGCGGGAAGAGATCCTTGAGGCCGGGCCACATGGATTTCTTGGCGGGCTTGGCCGGATAGTCATAGAAGCCCTTGCCGGCCTTGCGGCCAAGGCGGCCTTCCTTTTCGACCATCTCAGTGATCAGCGCCATGTGGCGCGGATCGACCGACTTCTCGCCGAGATCGGCAATCATCGCCTTCATGATCTTGTAGGAGAGGTCGACCGCCGTTTCGTCGTTCAGCGCCAGCGGGCCGACCGGCATGCCCGCCATCTTGGCCACGTTGTCGATCATGACGGCCGGGATGCCCTCGACGAGCATGTTGTAGGCTTCGTTCATGTAGCGCAGCACGCAGCGGTTCACGTAGAAGCCGCGTGTGTCGTTGACGACGATCGGCGTCTTCTTGATGGCGGCCACGTAGTCGAGCGCAACGGCCAGCGCCTTGTCGCCGGTCTTTTCGCCCATGATGACTTCGGTGAGCATCATCTTGTGCACCGGCGAGAAGAAGTGGATGCCGATGAACTGTTCCGGACGCTTGGAGTTCTCGGCCAATCCCGTGATCGGCAGCGTCGATGTGTTGGAGGCGAAGATCGCGCCGGGCTTCAGCACGGCCTCGACCTGCTCGGTGACGGTCTTCTTGATGCCGCGATCCTCGAACACGGCCTCGATGACGAGGTCGCAATCGGCGATATCGGCATAATCGGCGGTCGGGGTGATGAGGGAGAGCAGCTTCTCGCCCTCTTCCTTGCCGAGCTTGCCCTTCTTCTGGGCCTCGGTGACGAGACCTTCGGACGTTGCCTTTCCCTTGTTGGCCGCTTCGATGTCGCGGTCGATCAGCACGACCTGAATGCCGGCTGCCGCCGTGACATAACCGATGGAAGCGCCCATGAAGCCGGCACCCACGATGCCGACCTTCTTGATTTCGCTCTTTTCAACGCCGGCTGGGCGGCGGGCGCCCTTGTTCAGTTCCTGAAGGGAGACAAACAGCGAGCGGATCATCGAGAAGGCTTCGGTGGTCTGCAGGATATTGGTGAAATAGCGCTGCTCGATGCGCAGGCCCGTATCGATCGGGACCTGGAGACCTTCATAGACGCATTTCACGATGGCGAGCGCTGCCGGATAGTTGCCGGCCGTCTCGCGGCGCAGAATGCCATTGGCGGCGGAGAAGAGCTGGATGCCGTTCGGCGTCCAGACGGCGCCGCCCGGAGCCTTGAAGCCCTTCTTGTCCCAGGGCGCGACCGGATCGACGCCCTTCTTGAGCAATTCCTTGGCGGCGGAGACGAGGTTTTCCGGCTCGACGACTTCGGCAACGAGGCCGACGGCCTTGGCGCGGGAGGCCGAGAAGGACGAGCCCGTCGTCATCGCCTGAAGCGCATCCTGCGCGTTGATCAGGCGCGGCAGGCGCTGTGTGCCGCCGGCACCGGGGAAAATGCCGACTTTCACTTCCGGCAGGCCGATCTTCACCGACGGAGAGTTGGAGGCGACGCGGGCATGGCAGGCGAGCGAAAGCTCGGTCGCGCCGCCCATGCAGGTGCCGTTGATGGCCGAGACCCACGGCTTGCCGTTGGTCTCGATCTTGCGATAGAGCCAGGTCATGCGGCCTGCGGCATCGAAAAGCTTCTGGGCAGCCCCGGCAGGGTCAGCCGCGCGCTCGCGCTCGATGGTCTCGAACATGCCCTTGAGCATGGTGAGATCGGCGCCGCCGGAAAAGGCGTTCTTGCCGGAAGTGAAGACAACGCCCTTGACGTTGGCATCGGCGACGGTGGCGTCGATGATCTTGTCGAGTTCGTCCATCACTTCGACCGTGAAGACGTTCATCGACTTGCCGGGCATGTCCCAGGTGACGAGCGCAATGCCGTCGGCGTCGGTTTCGACCTTGAAGTTTACGTAATTGCTCATGATGGGATCCTCTTCCCTTCGAAATCCAGAAGCCCTTCTCCGTGCATCAGACGCCACGAAGATAGACGAATGTCAAAAACACGAGGCCGATGACGATGAGCGTCACTGCCCAACCCAGTATGGCAGACCGCTTTTCAGAGGCAGCCTGCTTCGCGGTTTTCGCAACCATCGCGGCTTCAAGAGACTTGCTCATGTCGCGCACCTGTTGCTCGAATTCGCGTTCCTGGTTGAAAAGGTCGGGCATCCGTCCTGGCCTCATTCCTCTCGCAGTCAGACGCGCTCGATGATCGTGGCCGTGCCCATGCCCGCACCAATGCAAAGCGTCACGAGCGCGGTGTTCAGATCGCGGCGTTCCATTTCGTCCAGCGCCTGGCCAAGGATCATCGCGCCGGTGGCACCGAGCGGATGGCCGAGCGCAATCGCGCCGCCGGTGACGTTGATCTTGTCATGCGAAATGTCGAAGGCCTGCATGTAGCGCAGGACGACGGCGGCAAAGGCTTCGTTCAGCTCGAACAGATCGATATCGTTGATCGTCATGCCTGCACGCTTCAGGAGCTTTTCGGTGACATCGACCGGACCGGTCAACATGAGCGCCGGTTCCGAGCCGATATTGGCGAAGGCGCGGATGCGGGCGCGGGGCTTGAGGCCCATGGCCTCGCCGCCGGCCTTGGAGCCGAGCAGTACGGCGGCTGCGCCGTCCACGATGCCCGAGGAGTTGCCGGCATGGTGGACGTAGTTGATGCGCTCGACATCCGGATGCGCGTGCAGGCCAACAGCTTCAAAGCCGCCCATCTCGCCCGGCATCTGGAAGGAGGGGTTCAGCGAGCCGAGCGACTGCATCGTCGTGTCGGGACGCATATGCTCGTCCTTGGCGAGGATCGTCAGGCCGTTGATGTCCTTCACGGCGATGACGGACTTGTCGAAATAGCCCTTTTCCCAGGAATTGGCGGCGCGCTTCTGGCTCTCGACGGCATAGGCGTCGACGTCCTCGCGGGAGAAGCCGTATTTGGTGGCGATCAGGTCGGCGGACACGCCCTGCGGCATGAAATAGCCGGGGAAGGCCACGGAGGGATCGACCGGCCAGGAACCGCCGGCCATGCCCATGCCGACGCGCGACATGCTCTCGACGCCGCCGGCAATGACGATATCGTCGGCACCGAAGGCGATCTTGGAGGCGGCGAGGTTCACGGCATCGAGGCCGGAGGCACAGAAGCGCGAGATCTGCACGCCCGGCGCCTTGAAATCGTAGCCTGCTTCAAAGGCGGCAGAACGCGGAATGACCGCGCCGGCTTCCATGACCGGGTCAACGCAGCCGAAGATGATGTCGTCGACGGTGGACGTGTCCAGCCCATTGCGGTCGCGGATGGCTTCCAGCGTGAGCGCGGCGAGACGGGGGGTCGGCACTTCGTGCAGCGCGCCGTCCTTCTTGCCGCGACCGCGCGGCGTGCGCACGGTGTCATAGATAAAGGCTTCGGTCATGATGTCTTCTCCCTTTGTGCATTTCCAGGAAAAGGTGCGAAGCGGTTTTCCTTTGGGAAATGCGAAAAAATGTGCTGGCGGGTACGCCGCCATTCCTCGACATGCAGAAAGGCCCTTGTCTTCAAGGGCCTCTCATTTCTTCACAGAACTCAGAACGCCTCGGCGGCCAGTTCCATCATCGTGTCTGCGCCGGTCTCGATGCGGGTCTTGCGCAGCGCCGTTTCCGGCATGACCTTGTCCATGTAGAAGCGCGCCGTGATCAGCTTGTTCTTAAGGTAGTCTTCGCGCGAAGAATTGCCAGCGGCAAGCTCTTCCTGAGCGACCTTTGCCATCTTCGCCCACATGTAGCCGATGACGACGACGCCGAACATGTGCATGTAGTCATAGGAACCCGCGCCGGCATTGTCGGGCTTGGCCATGGCGTTCTGCATGAACCACATGGTGGACGCCTGAAGGTCGTTGAGGCCCTTCTTCAGCGCCTTGGTGAAGCCGGAGAGCGCTTCGTTGGAGCGGTTTTCCTCGCAGAATGCGCCGATCTCGTTGAACAGCGCCATGACAGCACGGCCGCCGTTGGCCGGCAGCTTGCGGCCGACGAGGTCAAGCGCCTGGATGCCGTTCGCGCCTTCATAGATCATGGCGATTCGGGCGTCACGGACATACTGGCTCATGCCCCATTCTTCGATATAGCCATGGCCACCGAAGACCTGCTGCGCCATGACGGCGTGGTCGAAGCCCTTGTCGGTCATCACGCCCTTGAGGATCGGCGTCATCAGGCCGAGCAGATCGGAGGCGGTTTCGCGAGCCTTGGCGTCATCCGAGCGATGCGCGATGTCGGACTGCAGCGCGGTCCACAGCGCGAAGGCGCGGCCGCCTTCGTTGAAGGCGCGAATGGTCATCAGCGCACGGCGGATATCCGGATGCACGATGATCGGGTCTGCCTTGAGGTTCGGCGCCTTCGGGCCGGAAAGCGAACGGCCCTGGATGCGGTCGCGGGCATATTGCGCGGCATTCTGATAGGCGATCTCACCCATGGACAGGCCCTGAAGGCCGACGCCGAGCCGGGCTTCGTTCATCATGACGAACATGGCGGCGAGGCCCTTGTTCTCCGCACCGATCAGGTAGCCGGTCGCGTCGTCATAGTTCATGACGCAGGTGGCGTTGCCGTGAATGCCCATCTTGTGTTCGAGCGCACCGCAGGCTACGCCGTTGCGGGCACCGAGCGAACCGTCTTCCTTGACCATGAACTTCGGCACGATGAAGAGCGAAATGCCCTTCGTGCCTTCCGGCGCGCCCTCGATGCGGGCGAGAACCAGATGGATGATGTTCTCCGACATGTCGTGTTCGCCGGCGGAGATGAAGATTTTCTGGCCGGAGAGCTTGTAGGACCCGTCAGCCTGCGGAACTGCCTTGGTGCGGAGCAGGCCAAGGTCGGTGCCGCAATGGGGCTCGGTGAGGTTCATCGTGCCGGTCCACGTGCCGGCAACCATGTTCGGTACATAGGTCTGCTTCTGCGCATCCGAGCCGTGCTCGAGGATGGCGGCAATCGCGCCCTGCGTCAGGCCCGGATACATCATCAGTGCCATGTTGGCGGAGATGAGATATTCGGAAACGGCACTGTGCAGGGTGTAGGGCAGGCCCTGGCCACCGAATTCCTCCGGCATGGAGAGACCGAGCCAACCGCCCTGACAATATTGGTCGAAAGCTTCCTTGAAACCCTTCGGCGCCTTCACACTCGCGTCATCGTTGCGAACGCATCCTTCCTGGTCACCGGACAGGTTGACCGGGAACATGACTTCCTCGGCAACCTTGGCGGCTTCGGCGGTGATCGCCTCCAGAAGATCGGGGCCAACGTCGGCAAAGCCGGGCATGTTGGCGTAGCGCTCGATGCCGAGGACATCGTTGAGCACGAAAAGGGTGTCTTGTACGGGGGCTTTGAACACGGGCATGGCAGTCTCCTCGCCTTCCATTGGGTCGTCGTTGCCATTCTCATACAAAATTTTGACGTTTGCGTAAACGTCAAAATCGAACGCGCCGAAAATTTTGCGGCTCCAGCTTGCCGCAAGTCTCGTCAAGGCAAATGGTTAACGAATTATCGAGGGTGATTCTGCGCAAAAGTAAGATTTTAATCTTTGGACATCGGTTAACGGGCTGTTAACGCGGCCTCATCAAATGTAATCATCTCATGCAGGTGATTTGCGCCGATCCGGGATTTTTAAGGTCTTTCGTAGCCGGGAACATCCGCAGTTTCGCCATGACGGGCGCGGCGGGGAGATTTCCCGCGTCCGAAGTGGATCAACGCCAGACGCAATTGAAGCGAGTGGAATGATGAACAGATCAAAATCTGATACGCCTCGTCAGGGAGACCGCGCCTCGAGCGCGCCGGCAGCACCTTTGACCGAGACGGCCACAAGCCGGGTGGAGGAAGCGCGCGGTTCGCTGCTTCGCGCACCGCGGCCCGATGATGCCGGCCGTCTGGCGCGTTCCTCGCAGATCTCGGAAATTCTCGACCGGCAGAAGCTTCTGTCGCGCAATCGTCCGCCACCGCCGGCAGCCGCCAATCTTTCGCTGGCCGACCAGATCCGTGAGCGCCTCCGTTCCCCGGCTGCTCCGGCATCCGCCGCCATCAGCGCGCCGCGCAGCAGCGATCTGCGTCCGAGCGAATACAGGGCCAGCGATTACCGCCAAAGCGAGTATCGCCAGCCTTCGGCCGAACACGCAGCGATCGACATTTCCGAAGCGCTGGCCAAGCTGCGCCACGACCTGAAACAGGATCTGGCTGCCAGCTTCGCGCAGGAAATCGCCAGCCTGCGCAACGAGGTCAAGGAAATCGGCGCATCCGTCGCCGAAAACGGTTATCCGCAGGATCTCTACGCCGACCTGCAGCGGCTTGCCGAAGGCATGGAATATATCGGTGAGGCCACCGAGAACGCCGTGACCAACAGCATGCGCAGCGAGCTCGACTCGATCCGCGCAATGGTCAACGGCATGGCACGCCAGGACGATCTGGCCGTCATCATCGAGCATTTCGACGCGCTCCGCCAGGAAATGGCAGAGGCCGACAAGCGGTCGCAGACACAAAGCCTCGACGTCAAGATCGGCAGCCTTGCCGATGCCATCGAGATGCTGGTGGCGCAGATGTCGAATGCCGACCGCGACATGAACAGCCAGATGCACACGCTGGACGAACGGCTTGCCGACGTCGTGGCCGCCATTGAAGCCAATGCGCAGGCGACCGCCGAGCTTTCTTCCGGCGATGCCGGCTTCGGCTCGCTCGAGGCGCGCATTGCGCAGCTCATCCAGGAGATCGACGCCGTCAACCTGCCGGCGCACGACAATATTGTCGCCGAGCGCATCGAAGGGCTTGCCGCCAGGATGGAAGAGCTTGCCAAGCTGCAGGCCACCGAACATCTCGACCGCCGCTTCGACGAACTGGCAGCGCTTCTCGCCCAGGGTGGTGCTACACCGGCCGGCGAAGACCTCACGGCCATCGTCTCCGACATTTCGCGCAAGATCGACGACATGGCGCGCGGCACCGTCAGCAGCGACCTCGTCAACCGGTTCGACGACCTCGTCAACCGCATCGACAACCTCGATGGCATCGGCGCATCCGGCGGCCTCAGCGAGGAAATCCTCACCTGGCTCGAAGAGCGCATGAACGACATTGCCGCCCGCATTGACGGCAATGTCGCCGCCAAGGGCAATCCGGCCGCCGATCTCGGTGCGCTGGAGGAGCAGATCGCGGCTCTCACCAAGCTGCTGAGCGAACCGCGCGTTGCCGAAGACATCAACACCGCGCAGATGACCAGCCGCATGTCGGCGCTCGAAGACTACATGTCGACGAACGACGAATATATTGTCGAGGCCGCCCGCCAGGCCGCCGAGACGGCGCTGGAAGCCTATGTCCGTAACTTCGCCGGCCAGCCGAGCAGCACGAGCATGCCGCAGGCCGACATCTCGACGATCTCGGACCTCGCCTCCGATCTCCACGCGCTGGAAGCACTGACGCGTTCGGGTGAAGCCCGCAATCAGCAGACCTTCGAGACGCTGCAGCAGACGCTGATGCAGATTGCCGATCGCCTCGACAAGCTGGGTGCATCGACCGAAGCTGCCGCAGCTCCGGCCGCCTCCAAGGCTGCCGCTGCCGTTTCGAGCCGCCCGCGCCTGCGCACCGGCACGGACACGGAAATGTTCAGCAGCGATTTCGACGACGACCTGTTCGACGACGATTTCTCGATTGACAACACCACGACCCGCGATGGCGGCGAGAAGCCGCTGAAGGGCTTCCTTTCCTCGATCGGCAATCGCTTCCGCAAGAACGGTCAGGACCAGAAGGCCGAAGAGCCGCGCCGCACGCTGGATGCAGCTCCGGCCATCGACGCCGCTGACGACATCAGCCCGGATCTTGCCAACCAGCTGCTGGAGCCCGGCTCCGGTGCGCCGGACATCCGCCAGATACTCGAAAAGGTTCGTGCGGTACAGGATGGCAAGCCGGTCAAGAAGGACGGCCTGACGGCTCGCGAAGACGACAACAGCGACTATATCGCCGTTGCCCGCCGCGCTGCACAGGCTGCCGCCGCCGAGGTTCGCCCGATTGAAAGGAACGACGACGAGGCTGAGGCCTCGGTCAGCGTCATCGGCAAGTATCGCCGGCCGCTGCTTCTTGGCACGGGTCTCGTGCTGCTCGCCGTGATGTCCTGGCCGCTGGCCAACACGATGTTCAGCTCGCCGAACGCGCCGCAGGCCCAGCCCGCAGCCGTCACGCAGCCGACACCGTCTGCTGATGCTGCCGCTGACGAAAAGGCAGCCGCCGAGAAGCTCGCTGCAGACAAGGCCGCGGCCGATCAGGCTCTCGCCGACAAGGCTGCCGCAGATGCAAAGGCAGAAGCTCCCGCTGCAAGCGACGTGACGGCACCGCCGGCGAATGCCGCTGCCGCGACGCCCGCTGCCACCGTAAGCGAGCCAGCCGCTGCACCGCAGGCCGCCAAGCCTGAGGCATCTGCTTCCACGGCTGCAGCCCCGGCACAGACGGCTCCGGCTGACACTGCCGCTCCGGCAACCGAGGTCAAGCCCGAGACGCAGGCTGCTGCGACGGTGACGCCGCCGGCAAGCGCCGCACCGGCTGCCACGACGCCTGCTGCAGGCGCGCTTGCCGTACCCACCGGCATCGAGCCGCAGGCGCTGGTGGATGCCGCCAATGGTGGCGACGCACTTGCGATCTACGAAATCGGCAACCGAATCTTCGATGGCCGCGGCGTTGCCGCAAACCCGGCCATGTCCGTCGCCTGGTACACCAAGGCTGCCTCTCTCGGCTTCGCGCCGGCGGAATATCGTCTTGGCAGCCTCTATGAAAAGGGCGTCGGCGTCGGCATCGATCCGGCCAAGGCCGTCGAGCATTATACGACCGCGGCAAAGGCCGGCAATATCAGCGCCATGCATAACCTCGCCGTGCTCTACGCCACCGGCAGCCTTGGCTCGCAGGACTTCACCTCTGCCGGCAAGTGGTTCACGGAAGCCGCAAACCACGGCGTGCGTGACAGCCAGTTCAACCTCGCGATCCTTTACGCAAAGGGCAGCGGTGTGACGCAGGATCTCGTGCAGTCCTACAAGTGGTTCGGCATTGCCGCCAAGGACGGCGACGTCGATGCGGCCCAGAAGCGCGACGAAGTGGGCAAGGTTCTCTCCGCCGACCAGCTGACCAAGGCGAAGGCCGAAGTCGACGGCTGGAAGCCCGCGACCACGGACGACAAGGCGAACGCCACGATCCTTCCCGACGCCTGGGCCGGCAAGGCCCAGAAGACCAACAGCGTCGACATGAAGAAGGCGATCACCTACATCCAGGCCATGCTGAACAAGAATGGCTTTGACGTCGGCCGTCCGGATGGCGTGATGGGTGGCAAGACGGTTGCCGCGATCAAGCAGTTCCAGTCCTCCGTCGGCCAGCAGCCGACGGGCGAGATCAACGATGCGCTCGTCAAGGAGCTGATCGCGCGCAGCAAATGATGCTGAATTTGCGCGCCCTGCCCCAATTGTAGCGGAATGAATTGACACCCTTCGCCCCCGGCGCAAGGGTGTCAATGTTTTTTGGGGCATCGGCACCCGCCCAACCAGCGCAAGAAATGAAATGTTCACGGGAGACAGGTTATTGATGGTCCCCCAGCCGCACTATGAGTTGAAGTCCGAGGCCCATCGGTGACGATCTACCTGCCCATCGCCGAAATGTCGGTGAACATCCTGGTCATTCTCGGGATGGGTGCGGCCGTTGGCTTTCTTTCCGGCATGTTCGGTGTCGGTGGCGGCTTTCTCATCACGCCGCTCCTGATTTTCTACAATGTGCCGCCGGCGATTGCCGTTGCCACGGGCGCCTGCCTCGTCGTCGCCTCCTCCGTGTCCGGCGCGATCAGTCATTTCCGGCGCGGCACACTCGACATGAAGCTCGGCTCATTGCTGCTGGTCAGTGGTCTGGCCGGGTCGACCGCCGGCATCGGGGTCTTCGCGCTCTTGCGCAGCCTCGGCCTGCTCGACCTGTTCATTTCGCTCGCCTATGTTCTGCTTCTCGGCACGGTCGGCTCGCTGATGCTGATCGAGAGCCTGCGGGCGCTGCGCCGCATTGCCAAGAACAAGGCGGTCTCGCTCAACCGGCCCGGCCAGCACAACTGGGTGCACCGCCTGCCCTTCAAGATGCGGTTCAAGAAGTCGAAGATCTATCTGAGCGTGCTTCCCGTGATCGCCATCGGCTTCCTGCTCGGGATCCTGACATCCGTCATGGGGATCGGCGGCGGCTTCATCATGGTTCCGGCCATGATCTATTTCCTGCGCGTGCCGACCGGCGTCGTCATCGGGACTTCGCTGTTCCAGATCGTTTTCGTCACCGCCTATACGACGATGATCCAGGCAACGCTGAACCACACGGTCGACATCATTCTCGCCCTGCAATTGATGATCGCCGGTGTGGTGGGCGCGCAATATGGTGTACGCGTCGGCCAGAGGCTCCGCGCCGAACAGCTGCGCGCGCTCCTGGCGCTCCTCGTGCTCGCCGTCGGCATGCGCCTTGCCATCGACCTCGTGCTGACGCCGAAGGACATCTATTCGATCGTGACGGGAGGCCATGCATGAGCCCTTCCGCCGTCACGCGCGCGCTTTGCGCCCTGGTTATCGGCATGATCCTGATGGCGAGCGGCGCCCGTGCTGTCGAGAAGCCGGGCGTCAAGGTGCGCCCGCCGGAAGGCATCGAGATCGGTATGTCGACAAACGAGATCGCCATCACCTCGGATTTCACCGGGGCAGATCTGACGATCTTCGGCACGCTTACCAATGTGGACGACTATCTGCAGCAGATCGGCCAGTACGACATCATCGTCACGCTGGAAGGCCCGCGCGTCGACACGACGATCCGCCGCAAGGCACGCGTCTTCGGCATCTGGATCAACACCGAGCAGATGACATTCTCATCGGTGCCGCAGTCCTATTCGATGACCAGTACGCGCGTCATCAAGGACATCACGACACAGCAGGAGCTGGCCTCGCTCAATGTCGGGATCGACCATATTCGGCTCTTTGCCGCCAACTATTTCGGCGACATCGCGGCGCTTGACGATTTCCGCCAGGCCTTCCGGCGGCAGATGCTGAGCGGCGGGCTTTATCAGACCAATCCCGGCGGCATCCGCTTCGTCAGCCCCAGCCTCTTCCGCGCCACGCTGAAGCTGCCGGCCGACGTGCCGAACGGCGTGCACATGGTGCATGCCTATCTGTTCAAGAGCGGCGAGTTCCTGATGGAAACGAAACTGCCGCTGCGCGTCGTCAAGACCGGCATAGAGCAGTCGCTGACGGAGGCGGCCTACGGCAATTCCTTCCTCTACGGCCTCTCGGCCGTCATCATCGCGCTCACCATCGGCTGGGCGGGATCGGTGATCTTCCGCAAGGACTGATTTCAGCCCTTCAGGCCCTCGTAGCTCACCGGGTAGACACGCTCCTTGCCGATCATGTGCGCGATCAGCCGCGTGCGGTCGAAAAGGCCGCGAAAGGCGACATGCGCCAGATCCAGCCCACCGGTCGTGACGCCAAAGGAGGGCATGATGAGGCGGTCGCCATCGGTGGCGAAACACGGCCGGCGCACGGATTTCTCGCGGCGGCGGAGCGTCGCGGCCGGATGGAGATGGCCGGCGATCTCGCCTTTCTCCGCACCCTTGACCGGCTCGTGGCGGAAGGTGAGGCCGGCAAAGGCGAGGCTTTCGGCCACAGTCCCGGGCAGGCCGATGACGCCATCGGGATCGTGATTGCCGGTGATCCAGATCCAGTCGCGACCGCGTGCCATGTCGCCGATCAGCGCCCGGCAATCGGCAGGCATCAGCGCCGAGCCGACGCGGTCATGGAAATTGTCGCCGAGTGAAACGACCAGCTTCGGCCGGTAGCGGTCCATGACGCGGGCGAGGATTTTCAGTGTGGCATGCGTGTCATAGGGCGGCAGCAGTTGGCCACGGCGGGCAAAGGCTGCCCCTTTTTCCAAATGCAGGTCGGAGACGACGAGCAGCCCGTCGGCCTCGCAATAGAGTGCGCCCATCGGGTCGCAGACAAAATCGACACCGGCGACCGTGGTCACCGATGCGCCGATCTCTTCCGTCTCCATGCCTGCCAGCGCCAGCCTTGCCATTCCGTTCCTTCAAACCCTTATCCGTCAGGGCCTTGCCCGTCAGGCCTGCATCGCATCGCGGATCAGGTCTTCCGCCGCTTCTGCAAGCAGGCTTTCCGAGGCATTGCCCGCCACCGGCTCCTTGCCGATTTCGAGCAGGATCGGCACGGCGAGCGGCGAGACCCTGTCGAGCGGGCGATGCAATATGTGGCCCCTGATTCGTCTCAGCATAGCGCCGAGGCGCTGAATGTCCAAAAGCCCGGCTGCGGCTTCCTGCCGCGTCGCCTGCAGCAGGATATGGTCCGGCTCATGACTGCGCAGGACGTCATAAATAAGGTCGGCTGAGACGGTGACCTGCCGCCCGGTCTTTTCCTGACCCGGATGACGGCGCTCGATGAGGCCGGCAATCACCGCGCAATTGCGGAAGGTGCGCTTCAGCATGAAGCTTTCGTCCAGCCACGCTTCCAGATCGTCGCCCAGCATGTCCTCGTCGAACAGCGCCTGCAGATCGAGCTTCCTCGCGGCGATCATCTCGCCCATGTCATCAAGCCCCCAGACCCCGAGCGAATAGTCGGTCGCCACGAAGCCGAGAGGGCGCGCGCCCATGCGGTCGAGCCGCCGGGTGAGCAGCATGCCCAGCGTCTGGTGCGCCAGCCGGCCTTCGAAGGGATAGGCGACCATGAAAAAGCGGGAGCCACGCGGAAAGGTCTCGATCAGCATCTGGTCGCGGCGCGGCAGGACCGAGACCTCGTGCTGGATTTCCAGCCAGTCGCGCACCTGATCGGGCAGGCGATGCCATTCGCTGCTGTCGGCCAGGAGCCCCCGCACGCCTTCCGCCAGATAGGTGGAGAGCGGAAACTTGCCGCCGGCATAGGCGGGGATTTTCGGGTCCATGGAAAAGGCCTGGCTCGCCAATGCCTCATTCTCGCGGATACCTTCGAAGCGCAGCACCTTGCCGCCGAAGAGAAACGTGTCGCCCTGCGTCAGGCCTTCGAGAAAATATTCCTCGATCTTGCCCAGCACCGGCCCGCCGCGCCCGAGCGAGCCGAGCTTGTTCTTCCGGACCATGCGGACATTGAGCATCGGCATTTCGACAATGGTGCCGATGTTCAGCCGGTATTGCTGGGCGGTCTGCGGATTTGCGACGCGCCAGAGCCCGTCCGGCCGCTGGCGGATCTTGGCGTAGCGGTCATAGCTCCTGAGCGCATAGCCGCCGGTCGCGGCAAAATCGAGCACGCGGTCGAAGGTCTCTCGCGGCAGGTCGGCGTAAGGGAGCGCCGAGCGGACCTCGTCAAAGAGCGCATCGCCGGAAAAGGGCTCGGCGCAGGCCATGCCCAAAACATGCTGGGCCAGAACATCAAGCGCGCCATCGCCGGAAGGCGGCGTGTCCTGCGCATTGATATAGTTGGCGTCGAGCGCTGCCTGGCATTCCAGTACTTCGAAACGGTTGGCCGGCACGAGAATGGCGCGGCTCGGCTCGTCCATGCGGTGATTGGCGCGGCCGATGCGCTGGGCAAGCCGGCTTGCCCCCTTGGGCGCACCGACATGGATGACGAGATCGACGTCGCCCCAGTCAATGCCGAGATCGAGCGTCGAGGTGGCGACCACAGCGCGCAGCTTGTTCTCGGCCATGGCCGCCTCCACCTTGCGGCGCTGGCCGGCGTCGAGCGAGCCGTGGTGGAGCGCAATCGGCAGGCTGTCGTCGTTGACGGTCCAGAGTTCCTGAAAGACGAGTTCGGCCTGCGAGCGGGTGTTGACGAAGATCAGTGTCGTCTTGTGGGTGCGGATCTCCTCATAGACGGCCGGGATGGCATAGCGCGCCACATGGCCGGACCAGGGAATGCGATCCTCGCTTTGCAAAATGGTGATCAGCGGCCGCGCCCCGCCGGGGGCGACGACGACATCTGCGGCCGCCTCGCCTTCGGCCTGGCTGACCAGCCATTTGCGCAGGTCGAGCGGATCGGCCACCGTCGCCGAAAGGCCGATCGCCTGCATGTTGGGCGCAAGGCGGCGTAGCCGCGCCAGACCCAGCGCCAGGAGATGGCCGCGCTTGGAGGTGACCAGCGAATGCAACTCGTCGAAGACGACATAGCGCAGATCGGCGAAAAAGCGCTCGGCTTCCGTATTGGCGATCAGCAGCGCCAGCTGCTCGGGCGTCGTCAGGAGAATGTCGGGCGGGCTGAGCTTCTGGCGCTGGCGCTTGCCCTGCGGCGTATCGCCGGTGCGGGTCTCAATGGTGACGGGCAGGCCCATTTCGCCGACGGGCTTCATCAGGTTGCGCTCGATATCGACAGCGAGCGCCTTGAGCGGCGAGATATAAAGCGTGTGGACGCCCTGAAACGCCGTACCCGGTTTCTTCCGGCCGCGCTCGGCCAGTTCCGTCAGCGAAGGCATGAAGCCGGCGAGCGTCTTGCCGGCCCCGGTCGGCGCGATCAGGAGGACGGATTTGCCGTCGCGCGCCTTCTCCAGCAGGGACAGCTGATGCGCGCGGGGCTGCCAGCCCTTTTCGGCGAACCAGCGGCGGAAGGCTGCGGGAAGCAGATCAGCGCCGGGGGGATGTGGATCGCCAGAGGTTTCAGAAGGCGTCTTCACCGGCGTCCCCCTCCTCGCCGATCCCGCCCGTCAGGCAGTGCGGAAACGGGCAATCGCGCCGCGTTCGATGGCAGCACAGGTCAGCTTGTCGAGGCCGAGGCGATCGCGGATGAGGGCGAGCACGCGCAGTTCTTCCGGCGCGACCGCGAGATCGGCTGCGGCAATTTCGACGCAGAGCGCATAGGCCGTGTCATAGAGCTTGTGCGGCAGCGCATCGCGGATGACTTCGAGAACGATGTCGAGCCCTTCCGGCAGCTGCAGCAGGGCAGAGCAGTCGCGCGCGACGCTGATCAGCGCCTCTTCGTCAAAGCCCTTGAAGACAGGCAAAAAGTGCGTGAGCCGGCCGATGCGCGCCATTTCGGCGTCGGTCATGTTGCTGTCGGAGGCGGAAACCAGGATCATTCCGTAGATCAGGGCTTCGTGGGTGGTAATCTTCTTCGCCATCATGTCCTCTTCATCGCATTATCGGTCGCGGGTCAGATGCCCGCGCACATGTCTGATCTTGGCTGTTTGTGTAGGGTTTTGAGGGACGTTCGGCAAGCGGTAGCTCATGAATAACGGGCTCAGGGGTGACGCGGGTCGGGGCCGAAAATGCCGCGCCGGCCGGTTTGCGCCGCGCGGCCGGCCTCTTCATAGGGGGAGCCCGGCCTTGCCCGCGCCCAGCCGTTTTCGACGAGCCAGGCGGCAATGTCCTCCTTGCCGAGCGTGCAGCGCGCCGTCACCTCGCCCTGCCATGCCGGGTCGGGGATGTCACAGTTGACGGAGCGGCCGCGCAGGAACCGGCCGAACTGGGTGGCTGCAAGCTGGCCGCAGGGCCACGTGGAAGAGCCGGTTCCACAGGTTTCCGAGGGATCAAGCGGGTCGATTGCCGTCAGCGTCACGCGGCCGCGGGTGGTTTCGAGAATGCCGGCGGCGGCAATGGCGGGCTTGGCAACGATCTGGAAGGCGGGGGCGGCCGGCTCCGCCGGTTTCTGGCGCGACGGTTCGGCGGGCGCAGCCTTCGCCGTCTTGTCCGCAACAGCTCCGGCAGGAAGGGGCGCCAAAGCCGGATCCTTCGGCAAGTTTTCCATCGGTGGCGGTGTCGCCGGTGTCGGCAGTGCAGCCGCCTGCGGGGTGGGCATCGCCTGCGCTCTTGTTGCGTCCGGCGTTGTTGCGGCTGGCGGCGGCGTCTGTGCGGCGATCCGCGCCTGTCCCTTCTGCATCAGTATCACGGCCCCGATTATGCCGGCAATCATCAGAAGCGCGAGGAACAGGAAGCGCAAGGCAAATTTTCCTATTGGCTGGCCCAGATGATCCGCGCCACCCATTCGATCTCGGCGAGATCGAAACTGCGGTTGGGATGATCGGGATTGAGCGACATGAGTTCGATATTGCGCGAGGTCTGGCGCTGCAGGACCTTGGCCATCACCTCGCCCTCGCGCGTCTTGACGACGACGCGGTCGCCGCGACGCACCTGCGCGCCGGGCTCGACGATCAGCACATCGCCATCGCGGTAAAGCGGCATCATGCTTTCGCCCTGCACTTCCAGCGCATAGCAGCCGGCCTTGCGATCGGGGGCGGCGGGAAAATCGACGACGTCCCAGCCCTGACCGGCCGGGAAGCCGCCATCATCGAAGAAGCCGCCGGCGCCGGCCTGCGCGAAGCCCAGGAGGGGGATTGCCGATTGCTGCGGCGGGAACTGGCCCGCCGGCATGGCGTTGAAAGAACCGCCAGGATTGAGCAACCCCATGAACTCATCGAGCGTCGCGCCGGTCGCCTCCAGCACCTTGGACAACGATTCCGTCGAGGGCCAGCGCAGGCGCCCGTCCTGGCTGAGGCGTTTGGATTTGTTGAACGACGTGGGATCGAGCCCCGCCTTGCGCGCAAGGCCGGATGCGGAGAGATCGTATTTTTCCGCCAGGGCGTCGATCGCGCCCCAGATCGCGTCGTGTGATATCATGGGTCATGCCGCTCGATTGTCGCGCCGCCTGGCGCGTCTCATGCGCCAGGAACCGCAAGGCCCTCAGAAGCCCTGCCGCGACTTTAGCCAATCCGCGCGTTTGAGTAAAGCGAGCAAGGAATAAAATCCCATCCCGCTGCCGCAAACTGTCAGACCGGCTGCAGCTGTCCAAGCTTGGAGAGCTGGATGACGGCCTGCGTGCGGCTGTCGACGTTGAGTTTCAGGAGAACGGCCGAGACATGCGCCTTGATCGTGGCTTCGGAAACACCGAGTTCATAGGCTATCTGCTTGTTGAGCAGACCTTCGGACAACATGTTCAGCACGCGCACCTGCTGGGGCGTAAGCGTCTGCAGGCGGCTCAGGAGATCGGTGACTTCGGCATCCGCGTCGCCCGCCCGCGGATCGTAGCCCTCGGGTTCGGCAATACCGCCTTCGGCGACCTTGCGCACCGCATCGCGGATCTGTTCCGCACCGGAGGATTTGGGAATGAAGCCGGAGGCCCCCAGCTCGAAGACGCGTCGCATGGTCTGCTGGTCTTCGCTGGCAGAGCAGACGACGATCGCAAGGCCCGGAAATTCCGCGCGCAGCGACATCAGGCCCGTCAGCCCGTTCATGCCGGGCATCGAGAGATCGAGAAGCAGCATGTCGATGTCGAGATTTTCGGAGGCCGCCTTGCGGGCACTGTCGAAATCGCCGGCTTCGAGGATTTGCGGCACGGGCTGCATGCCGCACACCGCCTGCCGAAGCGCGCCGCGAAAGAGCGGATGATCATCCGCAATCAAGATCGTCAAGGCTGACGTCATTCCCAACCCCTCCCGGGTCATGGTTCTGGCTGGTACGACCGCTCTCTCCCCGGCCGGCCCTCCATTTTAGAACCATTATATACACGTTCAGGTCTTTTGCGGAAGAGCGCTGCCACCATGGTTTTCCTGATCCAGATCCTTGGCGATACCCATGAAGCGGCGCATGAACTTCTCCATGATCGACAGGCTGCGGTCGACCTCCGCATCGGTGGGCAGATCAGCGCCCTTGCTGCCGCTGGCCACCTGGCGTTCCAGCGCGTCGACGCGGGCTTTCAGCGCTGCGATATCGGAGGCCGCCGGCGCGCTGGCGGCAGGCGTCGCGGCAGCAGCTGCACAGGTGAGCTTGCCGGCATCGGATTTGCAAAGCGTCATCTCGCCGGTTGCCGTATCGAGCCGCACCACGCCGCCTTCAACCGGCTGCAGCTGGTAGCGCCCTGCCGGCGCGTCATCGGCGAGCGCGAAAAGAGGTGTCAACGTAATGAGGCCTGCGAGCAAAAAACGGCTGGACATGTCAATCTCCCCTTGCGTTTGCGGCCGGCTTCGCGCCAAGAGGTTTTGAAGCAACCCGGCCCCGGACATCGTCTCATGGAAAAAGCAGTCTACAAGATCGTCGCCTCCGAAATATGGCAGGCCGCTCAGGAAAAGGGCGTTTTTGAAGGTGCGGGGATCGATCTCGCCGACGGGTTCATCCACCTTTCGACCGCCGCGCAATCGGTGAAGACGGCTGAACTTTACTTCGCCGGCCAGGAGGGGCTGATGCTGGTGGCGGCCGATACGGCGAAGCTCGATGCGACGCTGGTCTTCGAGCCGTCGCGCGACAACGCCCTCTTCCCGCATCTCTACGGTCCGCTCCCGCTTTCCGCCGTCATCTGGGCAAAGCCGCTGCCGGTGGGGGCGGATGGCAGGCACATCTTCCCGGAGTTCGTGGCATGAGCTTTCTTTCCCGTCTCGGCCAGCAGGCGCTCTTCACCCTTGACCCGGAAACGGCGCATGGTCTTTCCGTTGCGGCCCTGAAGACCGGCCTGCTCCCCGCCTGCCGGGTTGCCCTCGATGCGAGGCTCAGCCAGGTGATTGCAGGGCTTTCCTTCGACAATCCGCTCGGCATGGCGGCGGGCTATGACAAGAATGCCGAAGTGCCGGCCGAGCTTGTGCGTCTCGGCTTCGGCTTTGCCGAGGTCGGCACGCTGACGCCGCGTCCGCAAGCGGGCAATCCGAAGCCGCGCCTGTTCCGGCTCGTCTCCGACCGCGCCGTGATCAACCGGATGGGTTTCAACAATGAAGGCCATGCCGCCGCATTCGAGCGGCTGAAGCGGCTGCCGAAGACGCTGATGGTCGGCGTCAATATCGGCGCGAACAAGGATAGCGAGGATCGCATCGCCGACTATGTGGCGGGCATTCGCAGCTTTTATTCGGTCGCACGCTATTTCACCGCCAATGTCTCCTCCCCCAATACGCCGGGCCTGCGCAACCTGCAGGACCGCGAAAGCCTGGATGCGCTGCTGACCGCCGTACTGGCAGCACGCGACGAGGAAGCCGCGAAGGCCGGCGGCGCGAAAGTGCCGGTCTTCCTGAAGATCGCGCCGGATATGAGCGAGGGCGGGCTGGACGATATTGCCGAGGTGTCGCTGAAGCGCGGGCTCGACGGGCTGATCGTCTCCAACACGACGATCGGCCGCAAGGGTCTCACGGACCAGCGGCAGGCGGGCGAAGCCGGAGGGCTGTCAGGACGACCGCTCTTTGCGCTCTCCACCACCGTGCTTGCCAAGATGCGCCAGCGCGTCGGCAAGGATTTCCCGCTGATCGGTGCCGGCGGCGTGGAATCGGCAGAGACGGCGGCGGAAAAGATCCGCGCCGGGGCTGACCTCGTGCAGCTTTATTCCTGCATGGTCTATGAGGGACCGGAACTGGCGGCCCGCATCGTCAAGGGCCTTTCGGCGCTTTGCGACAAGGAAAAGCTGGGCTCTATCCGCGAGCTTCGCGACAGCCGCGTCGCGCATTGGGCGAACCAGCCTCTGGCTTGAGGCCCTCCTCTCCCCTTGTGGGAGAGGATAGCCTGCCCCAAGAGCCGCAGGCGATTGGCTTGGCAGGCTTGGTGAGGGGTGAATTGCTGTCCGCGCCAAACCCAAACCCCTCACCTGCGATTTCTAACACTTAGCCTTTGGCTAAGATGTTGAAATCGCTTCCTCTCCCACAAGGGGAGAGGAGAAAATCACCCGAACATCTTCCTCATCTTGCCTGGCAGGATCGCGGCGAGCGTGAGGCCGCGCATGAGGAGGAAAAGGTTGAGGGCTGCCCAGAGGCCGTGATTGCCGAACCATTGCGGCAGTGTGAAAACGGCGGCGAGATAGGCGATAAACGACAGGATCATCATGTTGCGCATTTCCGCCGTCCAGGCGGTGCCCATGAAGACGCCATCCATCTGGAAGGCGAGCGCGCCGGTCAGCGCCGTCAGCGCCATCCAGACAAGGTAGAGCCCGGCCTCGGCGCGGACATCCGCCGCGCTGGTGAGGAAGGCGACGACCTGATTGCCGACGAGCATGGTGGCGACCGCGAGAAGCGCCGAAAGGCCGAGCGACCAGACGAGCGTGAGCCGCACGGCATCGCGAAAGGCCTGCCGGTCGCCGGCACCGAGCGAGCGGCCGCAGATCTGTTCGGCGGCGGCCGCCATGCCGTCGAGGAAGAAGGCCGTGACCATGAAGAAATTCATGAGGATGCCGTTGGCGGCGAGCGTCACCGTGCCGAGTTCCGCGCCGATGCGGGCCATGATGAGGAAGGAGCCGGTCAGGAGCAGCGTGCGGATCATGATGTCGCGATTGACCGCGAAGAGCGATTTCAGCTTGTCGAGCGCGAAGACGGCGCGCCAGTCGGTGCCGGTGCTGACCTTGCGGAAGCCGGAAAAGGCGAAGGCGAGGCCCGCCAGCGCCGTGACCACTTCCGCCGTGAATGTCGCCCAGGCAACGCCCGAAACGCCATAGCCGAACCACAGGCCCAGCGTGATGGAGAGCGCGATGTTGATGCCGTTCAGAAGCGTCTGCAGGAAGAGGCCGACGCCGGCCCGGCCCCGGCCGAGCACGAAGCCGAGAAGACAGTCGTTGATGAGGCGCGCCGGCGCCGAGAGGATGCGGATGGCGAAATAGGTCGCGGCAACCGTCGCGGCTGCGGGTTCCGGCGACAGGATGGCAAGACCGGCGGCGAGGATCGGCGAAGCGAGCGCCAGCAGCAGGAAGCCGGCAACAAGGCTGGTGCCGGCGGCGCGGAAGAAGACGGCGCGCTCTTCCGCCTCATCCATGCGCCCATAGGCCTGCGCGGTCAACGCCGTGGTCGAGGTACGGAAAAAGCCGGTGAAGGAGAAGAGAAAATCGAAGAGCACGGCCGCAATGCCGATGCCGGCAAGATCGGCCGCAACGCCCGTCTGCCCGACCACGGCCGTATCCGTCAGCCCCAGAAGCGGGGTCGAGACGAAGCCGAGCGTCATCGGCACGGCGATCGAAAGAACAAGGCGATGGGTGACGCGGAAGGAGCGGTCTTGCGTGGCGATATTCATGAAAGGTCCGGCGGGGTCGCGTTTCTTGCGACCCCGGACCGAACCCGGAATCGCTTAGTTCGACAGAACCATGGACCAGAACGGCCGGTTATCGGAAGCGCTATTTTGCGAAACCGCAACGCCGAGGCCCTTGTAGGGGCCGAGCATGTTCTTCAGGTGCTTGGGCGAATGGACCCAGGCCTGAAAGGCGCGCTCCGCCGTATCCTGGCCGGTCGCGATATTCTCCGCCGCCTGGAGGCGCACGCCCATGCGGTTCATGCGCGAGGTGAAATCGTCTTCGGATTTCAGCTCGTGGCTCATCTCGCCGGCCTTGGCCATACGGTTCGCCTGGTCGACGGCGGCGGCAGTCGCGGCCTTGTCGGCCACCAGCGGCGGAAGTTTCTTTGACGCGCGCAGCTTGTTGATCAGCGGCAGCACCGCTTTGGTGTGATCGTTGGAATTACCGGGCTCGGGCTCGAGAACGCTGACGGTTGTGCAGCCGGACAGCAGCGTCAGGCCGAGGCCGGCCAGTGCTGCGCGGCGGGTGAGCAAGGGAAGATCAAGACTGTTGGCGGGCATCAGCGGCGGTAGCTCATCAGGCGCAGGATGATGAAGGCAGGGATGACGACAACCGCGCCGAGGAGGAAATAGTTGCCGACCTCGCCAAAGGCACGGAAGCCCGTGTGCCAGAGATTGGAGAGGAAATCGCGGATCCAGTGCAGGATATCCATCGGATACCAGCCGAAGGAGCGCATGACGAAGCCGACAATGACGGAGACGACGACCAGCTTGACGATGAGACGGCCGGGGCTGTCTCCCAACATCCGGTTCATGGATTCGCTCATCTCGCTTCGCTCCTTCTCAACGGTCCGACGCCGCTTTCGCAGCGCTTTAGACCAGAGATAGGGTCCGAATCATGGCGCGGGCAAGAGGCAGCGTAAAATTCGCTTGAAATGGCGCCTCCGAAGGCAATATTGCGCGCAACCGCAACCGGAAAAACACCCGACATGACTGCGATCGACCTCACCTCCGGCGACCTCATCGCCGACCGGCGCGCCGACTATGCCCGAATGCTGGCTTCCGGTGGCGACATGGAAGCAGCAGCCGAGCTGATGGAACAGGCGCTGGAGCTTGCGCCCGGCTGGGCGGCCGGCTGGTTTCTGCTCGGTGACTATCGCGAAAAGGCGGGTCTCAAGGAGCCGGCCATAGCGGCCTATCGACAGGTTCTCACGCTTTCGAAGGACGATATTTTCGGCGCGGGGCTCAAGCTTTCCATCCTCGGCGACCGGGCGCAGCCGGCAACGCCGCCGGTCGCCTATGTCGAGCAGCTTTTCGATGATTATGCCGACCGCTTCGAGACGGCGCTGGTCGAGAAGCTGGACTACAAGGTGCCCGGCCGGCTGGCGGCGCTGATTGCGGACAAGGGCCGCGCAATTTACGCCCGCGCCATCGATCTCGGCTGCGGTACGGGGCTGATGGGGGTCGAACTCAGCGGTCGCGTCGAGCATCTGGAAGGCTATGACCTCTCCGCCAACATGCTGGCGAAAGCTGAGGACAAGGGGATTTACCACCATCTGGATCAGGCCGATCTTTCGCTGGGGCCTCGCGAGGCGCGGCTGATCGGGCCGGAGCTTGCCGCCGGCCGCGCCGATCTGGTCGCGGCGGCCGATGTGCTCATGTATCTCGGCGATCTTGAGCCGGTCCTGGCGCTGTCCGCAGCGCTTCTTGCCGATGGCGGGCACGTTGCCTTTTCAGTCGAGCATCTGATGGACGCACGCGACGATTTTCGCCTGCAGCCGTCGCTGCGCTATGCCCATTCACCGGCCTATATCGAGCGGCTTCTCGCCGCGCACGGCTTTACTCTGCTCGGGTCGGAAAAACTCGTCATTCGCATGGATGGCGGGGTGCCGGTGAACGGGATTCTGTTCATTGCCGAAAAGCGCCCGGCCGCGTAATTTTATTGCGCCGCAGCATCGAAATAGGTCAGCAATGCTTACATATTTTTATTGCGAAAATTCCGCCATTTGAGACAATCACGCTCGGGAGGAACGGCTTTTGTTTTTTGCTGGAGAGCGGCATGGCGAATATTTCCGATGTGTTTTCGCATTTGAGCGGCCGCCCGGACCGGCATTCCCTTTTTGAAGATGCGCAGGGCATTCTTGCCGGCGCGCTGATTGCCTCGCTGGGTCTCTTCTTCATGGGCAAGGCGCATCTCGTCACAAGCGGCATGGCGGGCGCTGCCTTCCTCATGCATTACGCATCCGGCCTCTCGTTCGGCCTCCTCTTTTTTCTCGTCAACCTGCCCTTTTACGTTCTTTCGTTCCTGCGCATGGGGCTTGCCTTCACGCTGAAAAGCTTTGCGGCGGTGGCCATCACCTCGGCGCTTGTCGACGTGCAGAGCCGCTATCTCACCATCGGCGAGATCAACCCGGTCTGGGCAGCCCTCATCGGCGGCCTGCTTCTCGGCTTCGGTCTGCTGGCGCTTTACCGGCATCGCGCCAGCCTCGGCGGCATCGGCATTCTGGCGGTCTATGTGCAGGATCGCACGCGGTTTCGCGCCGGTCAGGTGCAGATGGCCTTTGACACGATCGTTCTGGCCTTCGCCTTTCTGGCCGCACCGATCCCGATCGTCCTTGCCTCGGTGCTCGGCGCCGTCATATTGAATGTCTTCGTGATGGTGAACCACCGCTCCGACCGCTACAGCGTGCTCCGGTAGGCGGATAACGAGCGGACCACGGATGAACACGGCAGCCCCCGGCAAGACCTTTTCCGACTATCTGAAATCGACCAGCGACAAGCACTCCCTGCTGGAAGACGCGCAAGGGGTTGCCTCCGGCGCCATGCTTGCCTCGCTCGGCGTGCTGCTGCTCTCGTCTGCCGGCCTGCTGACGGGCGGCACCGCGGGCGTCGCCTTCCTGCTGCATTATGCGACCGGCTATTCGTTTGGCGTGGTGTTCTTCGTCGTCAACCTGCCCTTCTATTATCTCGCCTGGACGCGGCTCGGATGGGCCTTCACGCTGAAGACATTTGCGACGGTTGCCGCAACCTCGACCCTCTCCATCGTGCTCCCCAAGCTCATTCCCATCGGCCAAATCGATCCGCTGGCGGGCGCTCTCTTCGGCGGGCTTCTGGTCGGCACGGCCATGCTGGCGCTGTTTCGCCATCGCGCCAGCCTTGGCGGCTTCGGCGTGCTGGCGCTCTATCTGCAGGAGAAGCTGGGCTGGAAGGCAGGACTGGTGCAGCTCGGTTTCGATTGCTGCGTGCTGTTCTTCGCGTTCTTCATCGCCACGCCCTACATCATCATCTGCTCGATCATCGGGGCCGTGGTGCTGAATATGGTGCTTGCCATCAACCACCGGCGCGACCGCTACATCGCGATGTGACCGACCGGGCGGAAGACCCGACAGGCGCGCGTCTGGATCGGGCTCAGTAGAGCCCCGGCGGGAAGTATTTGACGAAAAGCTCGTTGAGCGTTCCCTTGCGGGCCAGCTCGAGCAGGCCGTGGTCGAAGGCGGCGGCAAGGGGTTCGCCTTCCCTCGTCATGATGGTCATGCCCTCGCCCAGGAAATCGCCGGAATAATAGGGCCCGCCGCGAAAGGCGCAGCAACTGTCAGCCTCGCCGCTTGCCGCCCAGAAGGCGAGCGCCAGACCTTCGCCGAAGACCGTGTCGACATCTCCCGCCTTCAGCGCCTTCAGCATGGCCGGACGGTCATCATAGAGCTGCGGGTTCACATTCGGGAAATAGGCCTTCAGCATGGCCTGGTGGGCGGTATCCCTGACGACGCCGACCTTGCTGGCCGCCAGCTTCATCGGTGTGATCGGCTCGCCGGATGTCTTCCTGAGTGACAGGAAGCGGGCGGAAAGCTGCAGATAGGGCCTCGAGAAATCATACTTCGCGCGGAGATCCGGCGTCACGCCGATGCCGGCAATGACGGCGTCGCCCGCGCGGCTCTCCAGTGCTGCCTGCAGTTCGTTGAAGGGTAGCGCCTGGATCTGGCACTTTGCCGTCACGCCCAGCGTGTCGCAAAGCTCGCGCGCCAGATCGACATTGAAGCCGGACAGGCGGCCTTCCGCATCGAGAAACTCGAAGGGCGGGAAGTCGAGCGTGGTCAGAAAACGGATGCGCGGGACGTTGCTGATGTCGGGATTGGCGCGATGCTCGCGCTTGTCGAAGGTCAGAAGCGGCCCTTGCGCCTCCGCGGCCACCACCGGAGCATGCATAGCCGGCAATAGAATCAGCAAAAACCCCATGATTCTGACTGATGCAGACGCGATGCCGTTCGATACCATGGGCTTCAATTCTCGATGTTTCATACATTTTCAGTTGATACCAAAAACGGTTTATCAAACTCATGGGCACCGGAGAATATTGGAATTCCGGAAATGTCGATAATTCTCCCGCGCCATCTGCATCGCTATCCGCGCTGGAGGCCGGTGGAGCCGGCGACGCATTGCATGCGGACGAGGTGCGGCTCTTTCTGAAACTCGGCATCGGCAAGCCAACACTGGCTGCAGCCGCCCTCAAGGCGCGGCAGAACGCAACAACCATCGAGCGAGAACTGATCGCCGATGGCATGCTTGATCCGCAGATCTTCTACGAAGCGCTGGCCGAATGGCTGGGCCTGCCCTTCTTCGCAGCCATAAACCCGGCGAATGTCTTCGTGACGGAGATGATCGACACCCAGCTTGCCAGCGGTTCGCTGCTGAGGCTCACGCGCCCGTCGCGTCCGGCCATGCTGGTCATTGCGCCCGAGGCGCGCCACGCGCTCAGGCTCCGCGACCAGCTTGCCGCCGCACCCGAGATGCGCGAGGGACTGGCGATTGCCACGCCTCAGACAATCCGCGACGCCATCTGGCAGGCCAATTGCCGGGCGCGCGTCGAAAAAGTGACCGACCGGCTCTTTGGCAACGCGCCCGCCTTCAGCGCCCGTGTGGTCCTGACCGGCTGGCAGGGCTATGTGCTCGGCGCACTGTCGGTGAGCGTTCCCGTGGCTGCGGTCACCTGGCCCGAGCAGATCCTGCTGGTTCTGCATATTGCCCTGAGCGCCGTCTATCTTCTCGCCATCGGGCTTCGCGCGGCTGCCCTTCGGGCAGGGATGGGTGAAGCCACCATCCCTCCGCCGGCATCCGCCATCGACACCGGTGCGCCGCTGCCGGTCTACACCGTGCTCGTCGCGGCCTATCGGGAAGAGGCGGTGGTGCCACAGATGATGGCGGCGCTTGATCGCCTCGACTGGCCGAAATCGCTTCTCGACATCAAGATCATCTGCGAGGCGGATGACCGGGCGACGATTGCAGCCGTCGCCCGGCACGCAAGTGGCGTGCATTTTGAAATCGTCGAGGTGCCGCCCGGCGGACCACGCACCAAGCCGAAGGCGCTGAACTATGCGCTGGCCGGTGCGCGCGGCGATTTTGTCGTGATCTTCGACGCGGAAGACCGGCCGCATCCGCGACAGTTGCGCGAGGCGCATGCGTGTTTCACCGCGGAGCCCGAGGCCTTGGCCTGCCTGCAGGCGCCGCTCCAGATCGCCAATGCAGCCCAGAGCCGGATCGCCGCCCTCTTCGCGCTGGAATATGCCGGCCTGTTCCGCAGCCTGTTGCCGCTTCTTGCCCGTCTCCGCCTGCCGATGCCGCTCGGCGGCACCTCCAATCATTTCCGAAGGGAGGCGCTTGAGGCCGCCGGCGCGTGGGATCCGTTCAACGTGACCGAGGATGCGGATCTCGGCATCCGCCTTCATCGCATGGGCTATCGCTGCGGCGTCCTCGGTCTGCCGACGCTGGAGGATGCACCGACCGAGTGGCCGGTCTGGCGCGCGCAACGATCACGCTGGTTCAAGGGCTGGCTGCAGACGGTACTGGTGCATTGCCGCGCACCCGCACGCCTTCATGCGCAGATCGGCACGGCCGGTCTCATCGCCTTGTTTCTGACGACGGGTGGGATGCTGTTTTCGGCGCTGGCGCATCCATTGCTGGCAGTCTTCATCCTGCGTTCGATCTGGCTCTTCGCCAGCGGCGCGTGGCTGGCGGCGGGCCTTGCCGAACAGGTCCTCTTTGCCATCGACGTCGCCAATATCATCGGCAGCTACTGTCTCTTCGCGGTTCTCGGACGCAAGCCGATGACGGCGGAGGAACGGCAGGCGGTTGGGAGACCCTGGTTGGGCCTGCCGTTCTACTGGATGATGCTTTCCGTTGCCGCCTGGCAGGCAGTGCGGGAGCTTTCGGACGATCCCTTCCTGTGGCGAAAGACGCCGCATGCGCCGGCAGCCCAGGAAGACCCGTCAAAAGAGGCCGGCGACCTGCGCCAGAAGCAGGAAGTTGAGGCAGAGCACGACCGCCGCGCCCACCGTGCCGAGCACTCGGACGGGAATGCCGTTCACGTATTCGCCCATGATGCTGCGCTTTGAGGTGAAATGCAGCAGTGCCAGCATCGGGATCGGCAGGGCAATCGACAGGATGACCTGGCTGACGACCAGCGCCTTGGTCGAATCGACGCCCATGAGAACCACGGCGAAGGCCGGGACCATGGTGACGAGGCGGCGCACCAGCAGGGGGATGCGGAAACCGACGAAGCCCTGCATGATCACCTGCCCTGCCATCGTCCCGACGACTGAGGATGACACACCCGAGGCGATCAGCGAAACGAGGAAGACCGAGGCGGCGGCACCACCAAGCAGCGGCGTCAGCGTGTGATAGGCCGTCTCGATTTCCGCGACTTCCGAATGGCCAAGGTGGAAGGCGGCGGCAGCCATGATGACCATCGCCATGTTGACGAGGCCGGCAGCAGCGAGCGCGATCATCACTTCACGGTTGGAGAAGTTCACCAGCATGCGCCGTTCGCGGTCGTCGGCAGGCCGGATGCGGCCCTGTGTGAGCCCGGAATGCAGGAAGACCGCATGCGGCATCACCGTTGCGCCGACAATGCCGACAGCGATCATCAGCGCGTTGCTGTCCGGGATGTTCGGGGTCGTGAGACCCTTGGCGACATTGCCCCATTCGACTGGCGCGATCAGCATTTCAACGAGATAGCAGAGGCTGATCACGGCGACGAAGACGCCGATGAGGATTTCCATGCGGCGAAAGCCGCCCTGCTCCATGATGAGGATGATGTAGGTGATGATGGCCGTCACTACCATGCTGGCGAGAAGCGGCATGCCGAAGATCAGCGAGAGGCCGATCGCGCCGCCCAGAAACTCGGCAAGGTCGGTCGCCATGGCGGCGATTTCGCTTATCGCCCACATCACATAGACCATCGGCTTCGGATATTGCTCCCGGCACATTTCCGCGAGGTTGAAGCCTGTGACGATGCCGAGCTTGGCGGAAAGCGACTGGAACAGCATGGCAATCAGGTTTGCCGCCAGCAGAACCCAGAGCAGCGCATAGCCGTAGCCCGCCCCCGCCTGGATGTTCGTGGCGAAATTGCCGGGGTCCATGTAGGCGATCGAGGCAATCACCGCCGGACCGAAAAAGGGCAGGAAGGCCCGTACCCCTGTCCTGCGGCCGGCCAGAGCATCGCGCATGGCCTGCTCGTGCCGCGAGGCCATGGTTGATCCGCTCGCCATCTGCATTTCGTCGCGCAACATGTCTCTGCTTCCAATTTATAGCATGTGCTATAATAATTAGCCTATGACAAGTTCCTGTCAATAAGGCGCAGCGACGAAATTTCCGCTTGCCGAGGCGCCGCAACGCGTTCAGAAAGCCGGGACAGTCGCGATGGGACCAATGGGCGCGACACGGCAAGGCGGGGCATGGCAAGACGGAAATCGACAGAAGCGGACGATGCGCTGGCTGCGCCCGGAACACGGGCGGCAGCCTTCCAGCAGGCGCGCGATGCGCGCCGCTCGGAGCTTCTGGAAGACTATGTCGAACTGATCGACGATCTCGTGCGCGCAACCGGCGAGGCCAGGCAGGTGGATATCGCCGCCTATCTCGGCGTTGCCCAGCCGACAGTTGCCCGCATGCTGAACCGCCTGTCGGATGCCGGCCTCATCGAAAAGCGCCCCTATCGCGGCATTTTCCTCAGCGAAGCCGGCACGAAACTCGCCGAAGAGGGCCGCGAACGCCACGCCATCGTCGAAACATTCCTCATCGACATCGGCATCGATCCCGAGATTGCCAGCTGCGACGCAGAAGGCATCGAACATCACGTCAGCCGCGAAACGCTCGCCGCCTTCAAGGCCTATTCGACCGCCAAGCGCGACAAATAATCGGAAAATCGGGAAAAAGCTGGAGCGGGTGAAGGGAATCGAACCCTCGTATTCAGCTTGGGAAGCTGCTGCTCTACCATTGAGCTACACCCGCTTTCGACCTTTCGGTCTGCCCGGCACAAATCCAACACTCGCCCTGTTTTGTCAAGCCGGACTTGAACGTCGCTGACACGACCGATGCGTTGCCGCGAAACCGCGATGGATGGCGCAGGCTGTATTAAATGAATATCTGAAATAATATTCGGCAGCCGATGCTGTCCAGCCGCAAACTGAACATGTACGGCTTGTATTTTCATGTCCCATAATATTCGGCAATTCTCGGCAAAACAACGTAAAACCCGATTGCAATCGCGTCCGTTACGCCATTATAAGGCCATCTTCGAAATCTCCTCATGACTGTAAACTTTTCAAGCGGAAACGGTCGAACGTCATGGCCAATGCCACGTATCTTCTTGCCGTGAATTTCTCGATCGGCCTGGCGTTCTCGCTGGCATTTGTCAGCATTGCGCGGTCGCAGCGGGTGACGATGGGGTACTGGTTTGCGGCAGGCTTCCTGTCCGCCTCCTCCACGGCAGGCGTGGAGACGCTTGCTCCGGCCACAAGTGCGCCGGCACTCGTATCCTTTCTGTCATTTTCCGGCCTGCTGACTGCACTGACCATGGTGACGGTCGGATTGTTCAGAAACTTCACGACCTGGTCCGTCTGGCCGATCCTTGCGCTCTATCTGGGATTCGAAGCGGCATTTCCTGCAGTCCTGAGGGGTGCCGCCCGCGACTCGGCCATCCATGCCTTTGCCTATCAAACGCCGTTTGCGACGATGACGGCGCTGGGAGGCGTTGCTCTGCTGTCGGGCTCGATGTCGCGCCGGTCGGTGCCGGAGCGGTTGCTGGCGGGTGTCTTGTTCCTGACGTCGGCGCAATTTCTCTTCAAGGCGTTTCTGGCGCATGCCATCGGCACCGGCGCCAGTGTCCAGACCTATGCTTTCAGCAGCTATGCGCAATATTCCCAGACAATCTCGGCGATCCTGTCCATTCTTCTCGGCGTCTGCCTGATGATGGTCCTGATGGAGGAGAGCCAGTCTCGCGCCAGACACACCCTGCTGCGCGACCACCTTTCGGGGCTCTGGACGCGCCGCGCGTTCTTCGAGCATGCCGAGGCTGCGCTGAAGCGCAAGACGGGCGGCGGAACGCCTGTCGTCATCCTGTGCGACCTCGATCACTTCAAGAAGATCAACGACACCTATGGCCACGCGGTCGGCGACGAGGTCATTCGCGTCTTCGCAGCCTGCCTGGAGGCCGCCGGCGGCGATGTCTGCGGGCGGCTTGGCGGCGAGGAGTTCGCGGCCCTGACCGTCAACGGCGATGCGTCGCTCGCCCAGCTCCAGGTCGAAGCGGTGCGGTCGAGGCTCTACAACGCCGCCTTCGGGCAACCGGGACTGCGACCGACGGCGAGCTTCGGCATTGCCATCATGGATCCCGACGAAAGTCTCGCCGAGGCCATCAATCGTGCCGATGCCGCGCTCTACGAAGCCAAAGCACGCGGCCGCAACAGGTTCGTCTTCTCCCGAAACGAAAAGGACATTGCGGTTGTCCTGCGCGAAGCGCTGCTGCGCCGCTAGGCAATCCAGCCGGCCTGTCAGACGCGGCCGATGGCGATGCTCTCAAACGGCGGCCATTGTCACCCGCGCGCACAATCCGCCTGACTTCGCGTCATTCTCCAGCTCGAACTCCATGTCGTAGACGGTTGCGATCTCGCGGACGATCGACAGGCCGAGACCGCTGCCGGGTTTGGCACTGTCGAGCCGCCAGCCGCGCCGGGTCAGGTTGGCAAGCTCTTCCTTCGGCACGCCCGGTCCGTCATCTGCGACGCGGAACCAGATCCTGCCGTCGTCGGCTCCCCAGGCGACAAGAACGCGCGACTTCGCCCATTTGGCGGCATTCTCGATGAGGTTTCCGACGATCTCGCGGAAGTCGCCCGGATCGACGGGGGCCGTGAGCGCGGCAGGGCCTTCCGTTGCGAAGGTGATCTCTTCGCCGTCGGGTGTGCGGCTGACGGTGCGAATGACATCGCCGACGAGCTTGGCAATATCGCTGTCGCCGCGGCGGAGATCCGGCCTTGCCGCAATCCGCGACAGGGCCAGCTCGCGCTCGACATGGGCGCGCATCGTTGCGGCCAGATGGTCGAGTTCGTCGGCCAGCGCCGTCTCGCCCCTGTCGCGCAATGTCAGCGCGTCGTTCGAAAGAACCGTCAGCGGCGTGCGCAGGCCGTGGGCCAGATCGGCGGCGCGGCGGCGGGCCTTTTCGATCATCGCCCCTTGCGCATCCAGCAGCTGGTTCATGGCCGTCACGGTCGTCTGAAATTCCGCCGGATAGTCGCCCGTAAGGCGGCTGTCGCGGCGTTCACGGATGCGGTTGATGCCTTCGCTGAGCGACGATAGCGGGCGCAGGCCGAAGGCGAGCTGGGCAATCGAGGCGCCGACCAGAAAAAGCCCGAGCGCGGCGAGCGCCGGCGCGAAATCGCGGACGAAACCGTTGCGCGCCTCCTCCAACGCCCGGCCGTTGCTGGCGACGGCAATGCGGATCGCCCGCTGGCCGCCGGGGGCCGAGATGCGCACCATGCGTTCCAGCACAATGAGGGTCCGGTTTTCCGGCCCCGGCAGAAGATAGTGATGGATCGTCCCGTCGGTATGCGTATCCGCCGGCAGGTTGAGCTCGGTATCGAAGAGCGAGACCGAACGCATCGTCTGGGCCGCCGCATCGTCGACGACCTGCCAGTAGAGCCCGCCATAGGGAATGCCGAAACGCGGATCGAGCGGGCCGCTCGGGCGCACGAGCCTGCCGCCGGCATCAAACGTCAGGGCGCCGGCCAGCGTGTTGATCTGGTTTGTCAGCTCAAGATCGATGCGCTTGCGGATATTGTTTGAGAAGAGCGAGACGAGAAGGGCCGCCGTCAGCGCCAGCGCGAGGCCGACCGTCAGCGCAGAGAGCACGAGGAAGCGGCCGCGGATCGAGGACAGCCATTTCATCCGGCGTGCGATCATGCGCCTGCCTCGCCGCCACCGGCAATGCGGTAGCCATAGCCGCGGCGCGTCTCGATGAGATCGCGGCCGAGCTTGCGGCGCAGCCGGCCGATCAGAACCTCAACCGAATTGCTCTCGCGCTCGAAATCCTGCGCATAGAGCTGTTCGGTGAGTTCGAGCTGGGTCACATGCCGGTCGCGATGGAGCAGGAGATGGTGCAGACAGCGATATTCGAGCGGCGTGAGGTCGACGGGCACGCCGGCCAGCGTCACCAGCCTCGTGCGTGGATCAAGCGCGATCTCGTCGGCGGAAAGCACGGGATTGGCCTGTCCCGCGGAACGGCGCAGGATCGCCCGCAGCCGCGCCAGCACTTCGGCCACCTGGAACGGCTTGGCGAGATAGTCGTCGGCGCCCGCATCGATCCCCTCGACGCGCTCTTCCCAGTTGCCGCGCGCCGTCAGCACCAGAACCGGCATCTGCCGTCCGGCCTTGCGCCAGCGTTTGAGCACCGTCATGCCGTCCATCGTCGGCAGGCCGAGGTCGAGGATGGCAGCGGCAAACTCCTCGCTGTCGCCGGCATACCAGCCGGATTCGCCGTCCCGCTCATGGGCGACCAGATAGCCGGCGCGCTCCAGATGGGTGATGAGGTCGCGCGCAATCAGCGGGTCGTCTTCAACAAGCAGAATGCGCATCATTCGTTCTCGGTCTTGAGGATGCGGCCGGTCCTGGCATCCATATGGATCTCGACCAGCCTGCCGTCGCCCTGAAGCACCTTGAACTCGTAGGTGAAGTTGCCGTGCCGGACACGCGGCTCGATGCGGACGATATCGCCCGGAAAGCGCTCGGCAACAATCGCCTTGAGATCGGAAAGCGGCCTGACAGTGCCGTTCTCGACGGCGCGCTGGATCGCGTCCAGCGTCACGCCCTCGTCGCCGTCATCATCGCTGTCGGCATGCGCAAGCGATCCCGCAAGGGCGAGCGCGGCAACGGCAATCAGGAGGGAGGGAACGGGTCGATACATGGTTTCACGCTAGCACGGCGAAGCTGAAATTTCGCTGACATTTTCCGTCAGCCATCGCTCAGGTCGGGGACACTAGGTTTGCTGCCAACGATCGGACACGGGGTCACGATCGCCAACCAAGGAGCATGTCCCATGAAGAAACTCATCCTCGCTGCCACCCTCTTTTCCGCTCTTGCTGCCGGTGCGGCCTACGCCGAAGACGAAAGCACGAAGTGCGACGTGCCGAAGGACAAGTGGATGAGCGAAGACGCCATGAAGGCCAAGGCCAAGGAAATGGGCCTCGAGGTGCGCAAGATCAAGATCGAGAACGGCTGCTACGAAGTTTACGCCATCGACGCCAAGGGCAAGAAGGTCGAGCAGATCTTCAACCCGGAAACCGGCGTTCAGGTCGGCACGGAAGGCAGCAACTGATGTCCGAGGTCTCGCTCCACGGCCGGGAGATCGCTTCCGGCCGGAGCGCTGACCGGATCAAGGTGTGGGATCCTCTGGTGCGGATCTTCCACTGGTCGCTGGTCGCGCTCTTCACCTTTTCCTTCCTCACCGGCGACGAGTGGAAGTCGGCCCATATTCTCTCGGGCTATGCGATCGGCATTCTCCTCGCCATCCGCATCGTCTGGGGTCTGGTCGGCACGCATCATGCGCGGTTCGTCAGCTTCATCTACTCGCCGCGTACGATCCTCACGTTCCTCAAGGACAGCCTGTCCATGAAGGCGAAGCGCTATGTCGGGCACAATCCCGCCGGCGGGGCGATGGTGATCCTGCTGATCGCGATGATTTCCGGCATCGTCACTACCGGCTACATGATGACCACCGACACGTTCTGGGGCATCGAATGGGTGGAAGACGTCCACAAGGCACTCGTCTACTCGACCCTCGGCCTCATCATCCTGCATGTCGCAGGCGTGGTTCTGGCCAGCATCGAGCATCGGGAAAATCTCGCCCGTGCCATGGTCACCGGCTGGAAACGACGCTAGCGCATTTCAACAGCCTCCCAAGCCTCTCGCGAGCCCTCACACCGGGGCTCGCGACCGCCCTTCGGGGCGCTCACCCCATCATCGCAGAAATGTTTTCGCCGGCGCCGTTGATGGCGCGAATGCATAGGGTATGAGATATGCGTTGAGCCCGGTCAGGCGACCGGCTCCAGCATCGGAGGGACGTATAAACTCATGAAAAGCATCATCAAATTCTGTCTTATTGCCACCGTGTCCGCAACTGCGCTTGCCGGCACCGCACTTGCTGGCGACAAGTGGGGCGCGTTTGCCGTCGATACGTCGGACAAGTCCAAGTCGCCCTATTTCGGCGTCGGCGGCGGCGACACGGAAAAGGAAGCTTCCGATTTCGCCATGAAATTCTGCAAGGAAGAAGGCGGCAAGGAATGCACACTCGCCGTGACCTATGAAAAGTGCGGCGCGCTGGCCTCCAACGGCAAGTCCATCTGGTGGGGCGTTGCTCCGACGAAGAAGGACGCCGAAGCGCAGGCCCTGCAGGGCTGCAAGGACGGCGCCTGCAAGGTCGTCTCCTCCGACTGCAACTGAAACTGAAAGCGGCGCCGGTTTGAGCCGGCGCCGCTTTTCATCTGCATGTCCTGGCGATCAGGCCTGCAGCGGATCTTCGCCGAAGCGGTTCGGGCCGGTCGTGCCCTTCAGGAAATAGGCTTCGATGAGAAACCAGATCGGCCCGATCAGCGGGATCAACTGGATCAGGATGAACCAGCCGGACCTGTCGCGGTCATGTACGCGCTTGATGGCGACCGCCAGACCCGACCACACCGCAAAGACCAGATAGGCAATGCCGACGACGAAATAGGGAGCGGAAGCCGCGCCTTCGACGTGGAAATTGCCATCTTCGGTCACCGTGCCGGGGAAGATGGTCCAAAGGATCGAGAAGATGACGCCGACTGCGGCAGCGGCAATCAGATGAATGAGAAATGCAAACCAAATCTTCTTGCGGTTGATGCGGCCGTCGAATTTAAAAAGAAGCTCTTTCATATAATCCTCACAGTGAAAAAGTTCCCAAATCCCTAATCCAGGGCTGACCATTGTCAACGAATGGGAGACAATTATCTTAGAAATGTTCGAAGATGATGCACGGCATGGTTAACCGGCGCAAGGCCTGCCGGCTGAAATGACAAATCCTGCGTCCTCCGGCGGTCAACCGGCCGCTCAGCTTCTGAAATGCTTGGAGAGCTTCAGCCCCTGAGCCTGATAGTTGGAGCCGACGCCAGAACCGTAAAGCGCCTGCGGCTGTTCCAGCATGTGCTCGTAGACCAGACGGCCGACGATCTGGCCGTCTTCGAGGATGAAGGGCACCTCGTGGCTGCGTACCTCAAGAACGGCGCGCGAGCCCTTGCCGCCGGCGGCCGCATGGCCGAAGCCGGGATCGAAGAAGCCGGCATAGTGGACGCGGAATTCGCCGACCAGCGGATCGAAGGGCGTCATTTCGGCCGCGTAGAGCGGCGGCACATGCACAGCCTCGCGGGAGACGAGAATGTAGAACTCGTCCGGATCGAGGATCAGCTCGTTGCGGCCGCGGCCATAGATCGGCTCCCAGAAGTCATGCAGGTCATGCGCGCCCTTGCGGTCGACATCGACGACGGCGGTATGATGCTTGCCGCGATAGCCTATGAGGCCATCCGGGCCGGTGCCTTCGAGATCGATGGAGAGCGCGATGCCGGCGCCGGAGACATTCGGTTCGCTGGAGGCCACAAGGCCTTCGCTGGCATGCAGGCTTTTGACCTCCTGCTCGGTCAGAAGCGCATTGCCGATGCGGAAGCGGATCTGCGACAGGCGCGAGCCGCGACGCACGACGATGGGGAAGGTCCGGGGCGAGATTTCGAGATAAAGCGGGCCGTTATAGCCGGCCGGGATCTTGTCGAATTCCTGCGCGCGATCGGTGATGACGCGGGTGAAGATATCGAGACGGCCGGTCGAGCTTTTCGGATTGGCCGACGCCGACATCGCGACATCAAGCGACAGGCTTTCCATTAGCGGGACGATATAGACGCAGCCCGTTTCCAGCACCGCGCCTTCGGAAAGGTCGATGACATGGAGCTTCAGCCGGTCGAGCTTGTCGGCGACGAGATGATGCGGGCCCGGCAGGAAGCTTGCGCGGACGCGAAACGCCTTTGCGCCGAGCCTCAGGTCGAGGCTGGCGGGCTGGATCTGGTCATGGTCGAGCGCGGCCTCGCTCTTGAGCTTGCCGGCATCGAACAGAGCCTTGATCGCCTTGTCGGCCAGAATTCCGGTGGTGCGGGTCATTTTTGAAATCCTTTGGCGGACAAAACCAAAATCGGCCAATTGACGCAAGCGCCCTTGAGGCGTAAGGGCTTTTTATCCCGTGGTGATTTGGCCGGTCGGCTTGCAGCCACGTTAAATAAGTGGCTAAAAGGACCGGGTTGTGAAACCGGTCCGCAATTGCGACCGGTTTTTTTGTTGTGTGAAGGTGCATACCCATGACCAGGAATTGGAAGCCCGCAACCAAACTCGTTCACGGCGGATCGCTGCGCTCGCAATTCGGCGAGATGTCAGAAGCGATTTTCCTCACCCAAGGGTTCCTCTACGAGACGTCGGCTGCGGCCGAAGCCCGCTTCAAGGGCGAAGATGACGGGTTCATCTATGCCCGCTACGGCTCGCCGACGAATGACATGTTCGAAAAGCGCATGTGCCTGCTGGAAGGCGCCGAAGACGCCCGCGCCACCGCGTCCGGCATGGCCGCCATCTCCGCCGCCATTTTGTGCCAGCTGAAGGCTGGCGATCATATCGTCGCCGCCCGCGCCCTCTTCGGTTCCTGCCGCTACATCGTCGAGACGCTGGCGCCGCGCTACGGCATCGGCTGCACGCTGATTGACGGCCGCGATCTCGACAACTGGGAAAAGGCGATCCAGCCGAACACCAAGGTCATGTTCCTGGAAAGCCCGACCAACCCGACGCTGGAAGTCGTCGACATTGCCGGCGTTGCCAAGCTTGCCAACCAGATCGGCGCCAAGCTGGTGGTCGACAACGTGTTTGCGACGCCGCTCTTCCAGCACCCGCTCGATCTCGGCGCCCATATCGTCGTCTATTCGGCCACCAAGCATATCGACGGCCAGGGCCGGTGCCTCGGCGGCGTCATTCTCTCCTCGAAGGACTGGATCGACGAGAACCTGCACGATTATTTCCGCCATACGGGTCCGGCCATGTCGCCGTTCAATGCCTGGACGCTGCTGAAGGGTCTTGAAACCCTGCCGCTTCGCGTCAAGCAGCAGACGGAAAATGCCGCACGCGTGGCCGATTTCCTCGCCGACCAGAAGGCTGTTGCCAAGGTCATCTATCCGGGCCGCGCTGACCACCCGCAGGCCGACATCATCGCCAAGCAGATGACCGGCGGCTCGACGCTGGTTGCCTTTGAACTCAAGGGCGGCAAGGAAGCTGCCTTCGCGCTTCAGGACGCACTCGACGTCATCTGCATCTCCAACAATCTCGGCGACGCCAAGAGCCTGATCACCCATCCGGCGACGACCACGCACAAGAACCTGAAGGACGAAGACCGCGCCGAACTCGGCATTTCGCCCGGCACCGTCCGCCTGTCGCTCGGCATCGAGGACGGCGACGACCTGCTGGCCGATCTCGAGCAGGCGCTGTCGAAGGTCAAGGCTTAAAGACTATCTGCGTCGGGCCATGCCCGGCGCGCGGCCTCGCGGAAGGCGTCAATGGCGGCTTCCGCGATCGTCAACTCCATATCAAGGGCTTCCGCCGCGTAGGCGACTTCGCTGGCATCCTGAAGATGGTTGAGAATGCCGACTGCCTTCCTGACAATGTCGGCGCCATAGGCCGCTTCAGCCTTTTCCACCGCCTTGCGCGGAATGTCATGATGCACCTGCGCCAGCCGGCCCAGATCAATTGCATCACGATAGGCCACGGCACGGTCGAAGCACCGGTCTGCGTTCGCGAGCAGTTTCTCCGCAAACATGTCGGGAATGCTCAGCATTGGGACCGCAAGGCCAGGCGCAATGGCACCGCTCAGCGAAACACGCGCTTCCCGAACGATTTCAAACTTGATGGCGAGCCCTTCGTATTCAACGAGCGTTCGAATACCATAGGCATCGGCGCGGATATCACGAAGCGACTTGACGTCGTCGGCGAAGAGAGCGGCAAGTCCTTGATCGAACACAGCGTTGCGGATGTTGCGATAGCCGTCCGTGTCCGCACACAGGAAATCGACATCAAGCGAACGGCGATATTCGCCGTGAGTCAGCACGATTGCTGTTCCGCCTCCGAACCAGCAGCGGGTTTCAAGAAGAAACCCAGCGTTCATGTTTCGAAGCAGGCCCGCAATCGTGTTGTGTTCCGGTCGCTTGAATTTCATGCCGCATTCACACCAGAAGCCGGCCGTGGCCGAAGGCGCGGGCGAGTTCTTCGATGAGCCGGGTTTCGTCCTTACTCAGGCGATTGCGATCGACAAAGCGCCAGTTGCGTTCATAGAGCGCAAATGCTTCTTTTGCCGGAATGCCGCGCGCAGGATCCCGGTTCCACGCGAGCGCTTTCAGCTCGGGGAAGTCGGCAGGCACGATCATCCGGTCAGTCATCATATCCATGAAGACATTTTAGCAGAGGCCGGCCGGCCGGGCAAATTGGCTGGTGATCTCGCTTACCGCCCCGCCGCAGCCGCCCGCGGCGCATGGTTGGGCGACAGCGCCTTTGTGAGCGCAACAATCGCCACCAGCGTGACGAGATAGACGAGAACCTGCAGCTCGCTCGGGGTCTGGGCGTAGCCGATCAGCGTGTGCAGGAGGCGGCCGGGAATGCTGCCTTCGTCGATCAGCCAGGATGTGTCCCAGGCGGTGGCGGAGAGAACGTTGACCTTGCCGGAGGCGAGCAGGAAGGCGGCGCATTGGGAGGCCATGCTGGCGGCGAGCAGCGTGATCAGCCCGGACGTGACGGAGAAGAGGTAGCGCGTCGGGATCTTGACGAGGCCAAGATAGGTGAGCGCGGAGACCGCACCGCCCAGCACGAGACCAAGCACGGAGCCCAGCGCCAGCGAGGACCAGCTGTCGCCACCGGCAAGCACGATCCCGTACATGAAGAGTGCGATTTCGGCGCCTTCGCGCAAGACGGCGACGCCGACGACCACGGCAAGAGCGGCGAGCGGGCGGCGGCCTTCGCTGACGGCCTGTCCAGCAGCGGTGAGTTCGGCGGCGAGTTCGCGGCCGTGGCGGGCCATCCAGAGGTTATGCCAGACGAGCATGCCCACCGCGATGGCGAGCACGCCGGCATTGAAGAGTTCCTGCCCGAAGCCATCGGCCCATTTCGACACGACCTCGGCGAACATCGCCAGAAGCGCGCTGCCGGCAATGCCGGCGAGAACGCCGCCGGCAATCCACCAGCGGCTGCCCGCCACGAGCCTCGTCGCGGCCAGCACGATGCCGATGACGAGACCGGCCTCGAAGACTTCGCGGAAGACGATGATGAGGGCGCCGAGCATGTGAAGTTTCCCGAACTGAACGGTTTACCGGACGACGACGTTACTGGACGACAACCTGACCGGTCGTTTCCTTCGGATGGAAGTCATCGAAGAACGTGTAGGTGCCGGGCGCCTGGGCGCGGACATTCACCAGAATGTCGGAAAAGCCGGCGGCGACCTTCTCGAAGCCGAGCTTGGAAGATTCCAGTTCCACCGGCATCGGGTTGGCATTCTTCAGCTTGATGCGGAAGGGCTCGCCTGCCTTGACCGTGATCTGGTTCGGGGTGAAGACCTTGTCCTTGACGGTGATCTCATAGGTCTTCATCTCGTCGGCGCTGGCCGCAAAACCCGAGGCACCCAGGGCGACAGCCAACAGTGCGGCGATGACCTGAAGCTTGCGCATGTTCATTCTATGCTCCGTGAACCCAGCCCGGTTTGTCTGCAGCCCGGCTTTTCGAACAGCCATAATATCATGATATTCCGAGTCAAGAAAAATTGTGTCGCAGGTCTTATCAAGCGATGTCTGACATGCCACCAGCAGGCCACGGCAAACTTGACGCAAGCGCTTTGGTGTACAATACCTAAATCCATGGTTTTGCAGGTGTGTCATGTATAGGGCGGTAACCCGGGATATCGAAGTGACGGTTGAGCCGTTCTATCTTCCGGACCAGTCGGATCCGGAGGATAGCCGCTATGTGTGGGGCTACCGGATCGTCATTGCCAACTGGTCGAAGAGAGCGGTGCGCCTCATGCATCGCTATTGGCATATCACGGACCAGAACGGGCAGGTCGACGAGGTCACGGGGCCTGGTGTCATCGGCGAACAGCCGCGGCTCGCGCCCGGCGACACCTATGAATATTCCTCCGGCTGCCCGCTCGACACGCCATCCGGCATGATGTTCGGCCGCTATCAGATGGAGACGGACGACGGGGAAACCTTCGACGTCGCCATTCCTGCATTCTCGCTGGATTCACCGGGTCTGGCACGGACGCTGAACTGAATTCAGCGTCCGCCCTTTGAGCGTTACGCTTCGGCGCGCACCGTTTCCACTTCCTCGGCCGTGTAACGATAGACCTCGGAGCAGAATTCGCACGTCACCGTGATCACGCCATCCTCAAAGCCCTGATCGACTTCGTCCGGATCGAGACCGCGCAGAACGCCGGCGATCTTGTCGCGCGAGCAGGAGCAGCGGTCGAGGACCTTCTGCGGTTCGAAGACGCGGACGCCGCGTTCGTGGAAGAGACGATAGAGCAGACGTTCAGCGCCGACCTGCGGGTCGGTGAGCTCGTCGGCATCGATCGTTGAAACGAGGCTGCGGGCCTCGGTCCAGTTGTCGTCTTCATCGATCTCGTGGCCTTCGTCGCCATCGCCGCCGGGAAGATCCGGCTGGCGCATGCGCTCCGGCGCTTCGGGCAGGAACTGCGCGATGAGACCGCCGGCCCGCCAGCGATGGCGCGGCTTGCCAGCCTCGTCGCGGTCGAGCAGTTCGGCGACGCTGAGACGGACTGCCGTCGGGATCTGTTCCGACTGGCGGAAATAGACCATAGCGATGTCTTCAAGGCTCGAACCGTCCATCTCGACGATGCCCTGATAGCGGCCCATATGCGTGCCCTGATCGATGGTGAAGGCCAGAATGCCGCTGCCGAGCAGATCGGGCGGCGAGGTCAGGCCTTCGTCCATCGCCTCTTTCAGCCGCTCCTCGTCGAAGCGGGCATAGGCGCGCAGGCTGTCGGGCGTCGAAAAGTCGGCGACCAGAAGATCGACCGGCCCGTCGCCCTGCGTCTGGACGATGAACTTGCCTTCGAATTTCAGCGAGGTGCCGAGCAGGACCGTCAGCGCGACGGCTTCGGCCAAAAGCCGTGCCACCGGCACCGGATAGTCGTGGCGGGCAAGGATGGCGTCCAGCATCGGGCCGATCTGCACGGCGCGACCGCGCACATCGAGACCCTCGACCTGGAACGGAACAACATTATCGTCCCCGGCGAAACCAAATTCGCCGAGATTGGCGGTCAGCTCTGACATCATGTTTCTCCCGGCCGGGTCCGGTATTGCGGACGGCCGTCTTTCAAGCGTGTTTCAGGGGTGGCGAGGACTGAACAACCGATCTGCATCGTCTCCAGTCCTTCAAGTTGCCCCTTAGATAGTCAATGAATCAGATAACGCCAAGGCACCAGGCCAGAATGGATTTCTGAGCATGCAGGCGGTTTTCCGCCTCGTCGAAAACGACCGACTGCGGGCCGTCGATGACTTCATCCGTGACTTCCTCGCCGCGATGCGCCGGCAGGCAGTGCATGAAGAGCGCGTCCTTCTCGGCCTTGGCCATCAGCTCGGCATTCACCTGATAGGGCATGAAGACGTTGTGGCCGCGGGCCTTGTGCTCCTGGTTCATCGACACCCAGGTATCGGTGACGATGCAGTCGGCGCCGGCAACGGCGCGGTCGACGTCATGGGTAAGCATGAGGTCGGCACCCTTGTTGCGCGCCCAGTTGAGGAAGCGATCATCCGGCTCGGAACCGAGCGGAACCGCCATGTTCATGCGGTAGCCGAATTGTGCGGCGCCCTCGACGAAGGAGTGGAGCACGTTGTTGCCGTCGCCGGTCCAGGCGATCGTCTTGCCCTTCACGGCACCGCGATGCTCCTCGAAGGTCATGATGTCGGCCATGATCTGGCAGGGATGCGTGTCATCCGTCAGCGCGTTGATGACCGGCACGGTGGCGTGTTCGGCGAGTTCCAGCAGGCGCGAATGGGCGGTCGTGCGGATCATGATGGCATCGACGAAGCGCGAGAGGACCTTGGCGGTGTCGCCAATCGTCTCGGCGCGGCCGAGCTGCATTTCGGTGCCGGACAGGAACAGCGTTTCGCCGCCCAGCTGGCGCATGCCGACATCGAAGGAGACGCGGGTTCGGGTCGAGGGCTTCTCGAAGATCATCGCCAGCATCTTGCCTTTCAGCGGCTGGTCGGCGGTTCCGGCTTTCGTCGCCTTCTTGCGGGCCAGCGCGTCATTCATGATGACGCGCAGCTCGCCGGCGGAAACGGCGGAGAGATCGAGGAAATGCTTCGGAGAGGCCATGTCGATGTCCTGAAATGAAATGGCTGCTTATGCCGCAGCCTTGAAATGGTCGAGCGCCCGTTCGATGCGGGCCAGACCTTCGCGGATTTCGTCTGCCGTGACGGTCAGCGGCGGAACGAGGCGCATGACATTGTCGCCGGCGCCGACGCCGAGCATGTGCTCAGCGCGCACGGCCTTGATGAGATCGGCGACCGGCCGCTTGGCCTTGATGCCGAGCAGCAGGCCCTGGCCGCGCACTTCGACAATCTCGTCCGGATAGCGATCCTTCAGCGATTCCAGACCCTGACGGAAGACGAGGCTCATGTCGTTGACATGTTCGAGGAAGCCATCGCCGAGCACGACGTCGAGCACGGCATTGCCGACCGCCATGGCGAGCGGATTGCCGCCATAGGTCGAGCCATGCGTGCCGGCGACCATGCCGGAGGCTGCTTCTTCCGTGGCAAGGCAGGCCCCGAAGGGGAAGCCGCCGCCGATACCCTTGGCAATGCCCATGATGTCGGGCGTGATGCCGGCCCATTCATGGGCGAAGAGACGGCCCGTGCGGCCGACGCCGCTCTGGACTTCATCGAGGATGAGCAACAGGCCGTGATCGTCGCAGATGGTGCGCAGTGCGCGCAGGAATTCCGGATCGACGGGGCGCACGCCGCCCTCGCCCTGCACGGGCTCGATCAGAATGCCGGCGGTTGCATCGGTGATGGCAGCCTTGACGGCATCGAGATCGCCGAAGGGCACCTTGTCGAAGCCGGACGCCTTGGGGCCGAAGCCTTCGATATATTTCTCATTGCCACCGGCCGCGATCGTCGCCGTCGTGCGGCCATGGAAGGCGCCGTCGAAGGTGATGATGTGGAACTTTTCCGGATGGCCCTTGTGGAAGTGATAGCGACGCGCCGTCTTGATGGCGCATTCGATCGCTTCGGCACCGGAATTGGTGAAGAAGACCTTGTCGGCAAAGGTGTTGGCAACCAGGCGGCTGGCGAGGCGTTCCTGGCCCGGAGCCTCATAGAGGTTCGACACGTGCCAGAGCTTCTCGGCCTGCGCCTTCAGCGTCTCGACCAGATGCGGATGCGAATGGCCCAGCGAATTCACCGCCACGCCGGCTGCGAAATCGAGATATCGCTCGCCGTTTTCCGCAATGAGCCAGACGCCCTCGCCGCGCTCGAAACGGAGCGGCGCACGGGAATAACTGTCATAAAGCGGCGTGGCTTCGGCCATGGCGCGGATCTCCTTTGGTCCTGTCATCGACGGGAATAAAAAATGCCGCTTCAACAGCGGCGCGGGCACTATCGCGATTTCACCCGTCATTGTCAACAAATGCAGGCGGTTGGTGGTGTCGCCTTCTGCCGTGTGGAGACGGCGACGGCGCACTGAAATCCCGGCAGGCGATCCGCCTCCGGGGTTTCCCTCATTCTCATGATCCCCTTCACAGAAGATCGGCCGGGGCGTCTGCAACACCTCGTAATAGTATAAGTAATATGGCGTCCCAGACGCCCCGTTTCAGTCCTTGTCACTCAACGAACTTGGATCTCAACGCCCGGTCCTCGTCCGGGTTCTTCCCGGAAGATAATGGTAGCGAACCGATAGCTTATGCTGGCCAGGCCAGCGCGTCGGGGACGGCCTGCCTTGCCGCGCTCCCCGCCGGGTCACCGTTTCTCGCCAAGCGCCGGCAATCGTCGTCCCATTTCTTGTGAGTCAGGAACGAAAACCAGTCTCTCTTCCTGTCGGTCGAAAGACATGCGGGGGCTTGCGTCGCACCCCCACATCCGGAACCGGCCCCACCTCGCCGCAGCGCCCTGCGGTGTATCCGTGATGGGACGGGACAAGTATGGGGGAAGAATGGAGAGCGGGGGAAATGGGGGATGGAATTTTGGTGGAAATACCCCCTCTCTTGGAATTTCTAGCACTTAGCGTTCCGCTAAGATGCTGAAATTCCTTTCTCCCCCACCAAGGGGGAGATGGAAGCAAGCGGTCGCGCCATCCTCCAATCTCCCCACTTGTGGGGGAGAAAGCGATTTCGATGGCTTAGCCGAAGGCTAAACATCAGAAATCGCAAGAGAGGGGGCCTATCTTCCACCGCAATGCCCCGCAATTCACCCCTCACCAAGCTCGCCAAGGGGAGAGGATGGGTGGCGCCCTCAATCCTTCAGCAATTCCGGTCCATCCAGGATGTCATTGTCGATCGCGCCGATCGCCTGCTTGTCCTTGCCGTCATAATCCAGCGCGTGGAGCATGTGGCGGATGAGGTTGAGGCGGGCGCGGCGTTTGTCGTTGGCGCGGATGACCGTCCAGGGCGCGTGCTTGGTGTGAGTTTCCTTCAGCATCCTGTCGCGCGCCTTGGAATAGTCGTCCCACTTGGTCAGTGCGGCGATATCCATGTCGGAGAGTTTCCAGACCTTCAGCGGATCGTGGCGGCGGTCGTGGAAGCGTTTCAGCTGCATCTCGCGGCCGATATTCAGCCAGAACTTGAAGAGATGGGTGCCGTCATTGACGATCAGCCGCTCGAATTCCGGCACTGCCTTGAGGAAGGCCTTGTATTCGCCCTCGGTGCAGAAACCCATGACGGGTTCGACACCGGCGCGGTTATACCAGGAGCGGTCGAAGGCGACGAATTCGCCGGCGGTCGGAAAATGGCTGACATAGCGCTGGAAATACCATTGGCCATGTTCCGTCTCGGTCGGTTTGGTGAGCGCCACGACACGGGCGGAGCGCGGGTTCATGTAGGCGAGTGTTGCGGCAATGGAGCCGCCCTTGCCCGCAGCATCGCGGCCTTCGAAGATGGCCATCACGCGCTTGCCGGTTGCCTGCAGCCAGAACTGGACCTTCACCAGTTCCTTGTGCAGTGAGTAGAGCTCGACCTGATACTCTTCCTCCTTCAGCTTCTTCTTGTAAGGATAGCCGCCGGAATCGAGTGCTGCTGCCTCGATCCATTCGGGCAATTGCGGGTTATCAACGTCGAACACCCGCTTCTTGCCGCCGATCTCAAGTTCCACGGCCCTGCTCTTTTCACCGGTCATGCGATCACTTCCCTGTTTGTCATAATTTTGTTTGTCATAATTTTCATCTTAGCGCGGGTGCGTGCGAAGAAAAACATGTCACAATAGAAGCGTAACAAGTTCCCATCATTGGCGATTCGCGTGTGTTGGGAGGAAGGCGTGGCATTGACGGACGACGACGGCAAAATCAGATGGCGGCAGAATCCGTATACCCTGCTTGCTGGCCTTCTGATCCTCGTGGCCGCCCTTGCCGCCGCCATGCACGCCATTGCGGTGGCCGTTGTGCTGTCGATCGGCGCCGTCGCGATCCTGGCCTACCAGCCATCCCGCAACGCCCGCACTGAACCGATTGCCGCAAGCGTGAACGAAACGCTGCCCGTCACCGAGGCGCCGCGCGACAATATCGGCATCACAAGGGCTGCGCTGTCGGCCATCGACATGCCACTCTATCTGATCGACGGGCGCGAGAACATCGTCTTCCAGAACGGCGCGGCAGCCGAGGCCTTCGGCGACATCGAGCCGAACGCGCATATCACGACGCGCCTGCGCTCGCCCGCCATTCTCGACTGCGTGCGCGAGACGATTGCCACGGGCAATGTCAACACGGTGGAATACACCGAGCGCCACCCTTCGACCCGGGTCTATCTCGTGCGCGTCGCCCCGATTGCGCCGGAAGGCAGCCGGCCGACACATTTCATCCTCTCCTTCCGCGATATCTCTGAATCGCGCGTCGTGGAGCGGATGCGCTCCGACTTCGTGGCCAATGCCAGCCATGAGCTGAGAACCCCGCTCGCCTCGCTGCAGGGCTTCATCGAGACGCTGCAGGGACCGGCAAAGAACGATCCGAAGGCCGGCGAACGCTTCCTCGGCATCATGCTGGAACAGGTGCAGCGGATGAACCGGCTGGTCGACGACCTGCTGTCGCTGTCACGGCTGGAACTGAAGGCGCATATCGCACCCTCCGACCGGGTCGACCTGCTGCCGCTTCTCGGCCATGTCCGCGATGCGCTGCAGCCGCTCGCCGCCTCGCTCGACGTCGAGATCGTCGTCGACCTGCCCAACGATCCCGTCTTTGTCGCCGGCGACCGGGACGAACTGATCCAGGTCTTCGAAAACCTCGTGCAGAACGCCTGCAAATACGGGCAGGAAGGCAAGCGCATCGAAGTGACGCTGACGCCAGCGACCAAGGGCCAAGGGGCGGAAGTGTCGATCCGCGATTTCGGTCCCGGCATTGCCGAGGAACATATTCCACGTCTCACCGAGCGTTTCTATCGCGTCAATGTGGAAGCCAGCCGCTCAAAGAAAGGCACCGGGCTCGGGCTCGCCATCGTCAAGCATATCCTGACGCGGCATCGCGCGCGCCTCATCGTCCAGTCGGAAATGGGCAAGGGATCGGTCTTCACGGTCAGATTTTGACGCGTCTCATCGCACAGGCTTTGACAGCACCTGAAAAAGCCTAGTGAATTCAGCGATATAATTTGTCACAAATCTTTTGCCAAAGTGTCATAAAAGCATTGGCGGGTGGCGCTAGGAAAGCGCATCCATACGGAATGCGTCGCGCCATTGTCATGGTGCGGCCGAGCATGAACGCGCAACGGCTGATCGAAGAGGCCCGACATGACCCAATCCCACATTATGACCGCCTATGACGAGGAACTGCGTTTTCTCAGCCGCCGGATCGCGGAAATGGGCGGCATGGCCGAACAGATGGCAAGCGACGCGGTTCGCGCGCTGGTCAACGCCGATGCGGCTCTTGCGCAGCGCGTGATCTCGGATGACGCGATCCTCGACGCCGCCGAGCGCGAGATCACCGACAAGGCGATCCTGACGATCGCCCGCCGCCAGCCGGTTGCCAACGACCTGCGCGAAATCATGGGCTCGATCCGCATCGCCTCCGATCTGGAACGCGTCGGTGACCTCGGCAAGAACACCGCCAAGCGCGTCATCGCCGTCCAGCAGAGCGGCGTTCCGCGCGCCCTGGCCCGCGGCATGGAACATCTTTCGGAACTCGCTCTTGCACAGCTGAAGGACGTTCTCGACGTCTACACGACGCGTTCGGCTGAAAAGGCGCAGGCCATCCGTGATCGCGACGAGGAAATCGACGCGATGTACACCTCGCTCTTCCGCGAACTGCTGACCTACATGATGGAAGATCCGCGCAACATCACGTCCTGCACGCATCTCCTCTTCTGCGCCAAGAACATCGAGCGCATCGGCGACCACGCCACGAACATTGCCGAGACGATCTACTACATGACGACCGGCACGCAGCCCGACGGCGAGCGCCCGAAGGACGACAACACCGCCACGATGACGGTTCAGGGCTGAAGGCGGTAGAAGCGTCATGCAGCCGAAAATCACCGTGGTCGAAGACGAGGAGGCGCTGAGCGTCCTCCTCCGTTACAATCTGGAAGCCGAAGGCTACGAGGTGGAGACGATCCTGCGTGGCGATGAGGCGGATATCCGCCTGCAGGAGCAGGTGCCGGATCTCGTCATCCTCGACTGGATGCTGCCCGGCGTCCCGGGCATCGAACTGTGCCGTCGGCTGCGCGCCAGACCCACGACCGAGCGGCTGCCGATCATCATGCTCACCGCACGCGGCGAGGAAAGCGAGCGCATTCGCGGTCTCTCGACCGGGGCGGACGACTATGTCGTGAAGCCCTTCTCGACGCCCGAACTGATGGCACGCGTCAAGGCGATGCTGCGCCGCGCCAAGCCGGAGGTCGTCTCCTCGCAGCTGAAATGCGGTGATATCGAACTGGACCGCGACAGCCACCGGGTTCACCGCCGGTCGCGCGAAGTGCGCCTCGGGCCGACGGAATTCCGCCTGCTGGAATTCTTCATGTCGTCGCCCGGCCGCGTCTTCTCGCGCTCGCAGCTTCTCGACGGCGTCTGGGGCCACGACATCTATGTCGACGAACGCACGGTGGACGTCCATATCGGACGCCTGCGCAAGGCGCTGAACTTCTCCAACATGCCGGATGTCATCCGCACCGTTCGCGGCGCGGGCTATTCGATGGAAGGCTGAGACACGCATTGATGCACGGCCGCTGACCCTGACGGGTCGCGGCCGTGTTTTTGCTTCCTCTATCACCTCAGATCACGATTTCCCGATGTGAACGGGGAACCGGATCGGGGTTCAGGCGTTCTCCCGGAGCAAACGGAATGTGTTTATTCCGATAAAAGGAGAAACGCTCATGAGCAGCACGACTGACAAGATTTCCGGCAAGGCAAATGAACTCGCGGGCAAGGCCAAGCAGGCTGTCGGCAAGGCAACCGGCGACGACAAGCTTCGCGCCAAGGGTGCAGCCCAGGAGGTCAAGGGCAAGGTCCAGACCGCCAAGGGCGATGCCAAGGACGCCATCAAGAGCGTCACCGACCGTCTCTGACGGTTCAGCCCTCATCCCCCCAGTTTCCCTCCTCCCCACAAAAGCAGCGGGCCCCTTTCGGGGCCCGTTTCATTTCGTTCTGTGCTTTCGCGGAAATCAGCGGCCGGCGCGACGGCGCTCGGCGGACGGCTGATAGGCGAGCCGCGCATGATAGGTGCAATAGGGCGAGCTATCCGGGCTGTCATTGCCGCAGAAGTGGAAGTCGTCCTTCATCGGGTCGCCGACCGGCCACTTGCAGGTGCGCTCGGTCAGTTCCGTCAGCGCCAGGCGGCGCGAGATCGGAACGACGACGTTGGACGCCGGCTGCACTTCGGTCTCGTAATAGACTTCCGTCTCGACCTCTTCCTTCAGCATGGTTGCGCCCTGCGCGCGGGTGACCGTGCGGGTCACGGTGCGCGGCATGAAAGACTGAGCGCGGGGGGCCGCTGCTGCTGCCTGGCGCTTGGCCGGACGAGCGGCTGTTGCACCGCCCGCCTTGGCACGACCCGGCAGGCAAAGGCGATGCACCTTGCCGATCACCGCATTGCGGCTCACGCCACCCAGCTGGGCGGCGATCTGGCTGGCGCTCAAACCTTCGGACCACAATTTCTTCAGTCTTTCGACGCGCTCATCTGTCCAGCCCATCGTCATCGTCAAATCCGCTCCTTGTGCCTCGCAGAATCCACCACCGAGGCCGCAGAAGGATTCCGCTGCCGGGATACGCGCTTACAGTGTGGTGACTAGTTCCGCCGCATGCGATCTAGTAATTATTTGTTAACCTAAAGGGTGGGTGACTCTGTGGCAAGAGTCGGCGGAATCGGCGAGAATCACTTTCTGCGCTTTTCCCCAACTTGATGGGATTTTGGCAACACTCCCCGCCAACGTACAGCGCGCTATCAATTTTGCAAACAATTGAAATGTAATGCTTTATTGAAACGTCATTGAAGGATTTGACTCCGCCCAGCCTACCGTAACGGAAGGTGGAATCACGCTGAGTCAGGCGTCCAAAAAAATTTGCTTCCACCACAAAAAATCCCGCCGTCAAGCGGGATTTTCCGATCAATCGATGCAATTTCAGGTCGATCAGCTACCCGGGAGCACGTGAATCGAGAAGAGCTTGACGCTGTTTCCCTCACCGCCGGCGTCGGCATTGATCAACAGCCGGCCGGGTCCTTCTGCAGCGCCTCCGCTCTTGACCTCGACATCGAACATCAGGTCGGTCTTGTTCTGCGACAGCAGGAAGCGGTGGCGCCCGCAATTGCCGAGCCCGCCGAATTCGCATTCGACGGTGACCTGAACCGGCTTGTCGCCACCTTCGAGCATGAGGGCGACGTTGGAGGTCTTGCCCTGCATGGCGGCGATGGTCGATTGCGGCAACTCGATCGACACCGACCCATCAAGGCCCGGTGTGGCGGAGGTGATGGCGAGATACGGTCCGGAGCCGCTCTGCTCGACCTTCGCGGTTGCCTGCGAACCGACGGAGAAGGATTTCGACTTGCCGGCCTCGAAGAGCTTGGTCCACTCGTCGCCATAGCCGCCCTGCCGCGACAGCGACTTCAGCTGCTTGGCGCCGTCAAAATCGGCTTCCTTGACGCTGGGCGGCGGATTGGGAACAGAACCGTCGCGAACGGCCTTGGGCAAGGTCAGGCCGGTGCTTTCGACCCACCACCAGCCGGCAGCACCAAAGGCCGCGAGCGTGACGAGGGCGAAGGCGCGGGCCTTCCAGCGGCTCTTGCGGCGCGGCTTGATGGCGCGTTCCGGCGGCAGATGGATGACTTCGGGCTGCGGCTCGACCTCGCGATCGTCCGCATAGACCGGCTCCGGCGTCTCGATGTCGAAGGACGGCGCGCGGCGTTCATCGCGGCGCTCCACCTCCGGCATGATATCGAAGACCGGCTCGCGGGGACCGTTGTCACGCTCCAGCTCGACGGACGGCGCGTCGTCAAGCGACGGCGCGCGATCCCGCGCGGGGGCATTCTCATGGCGCACCATGCCGCCGATGGCAGACGCGGCGGATGCAGCAGCCAGCCGGCTCTCCCGCTCGCGCGCCTCATGCTCGGCCCTCGCTGCCGCCAGTCGAGTGCGTTCGGCATCTGCCGCGCGGCGGGCCTCCTCTTCGGCGACGCGGCGCTCGGCCTCCTCGCGGACAAACCTTTCGCGCTCGGCAGCCTGCCGGGCAGCCTCTTCGCGGGCGCTCTGTTCCCGCGCCTGCGCTTCGCGTTCACGCTCTGCAGCCTGACGCTCGGCGAATTCACGGGCCGCCTGCTCGCGGGCAAGCCGTTCTCTCTCGGCCTGGACGCGGATGGCCTCCTCGCGCTCCGCCTGTTCTTCCAGTGCGCGGCGGCGGGCTTCGGCCTCGCGTTCGGACTGTTCGGCGGCATTGCGACGGGCATCTTCGGCCTGACGGCGGGAGTCTTCTTCCTGGCGCTCGGCGGCGAGCATCTGCTCGCGCTCCTGCAGGGCGCGTTCGCGGGCTGCCTGTTCGCGGGCGGCGATGCGCTCGCGCAGCGCCCGCTGCGCCGCCTCATATTCCAGTTCGCGGGCAACGCGCTCGCGGTCGATCTCGTCGCGGCGGCGGCGCAATTCGGCGTCGCGCTCTGCCTGTTCCCGCGCACGCTCGGCGCGCTCGCGCGCCTGCTCGGCCTCTGCACGGGCCTGCTCGGCCATTTCCAGCTCGCGCTTGCGGCGCTCTTCGCGCTCGGCGGTCTCGCGGGCCGCGCGATTGCGCGCCTCGTGCTCCATATAGTCGAGCTTGGCATCGCGCTCGACACGATTGATCGCGGCCTCGAGCTGGCGGCGCTGTTCGGAGGCGGTTGCCGGGTCGGTGATGTTCTGCTGGCGCATCCCGTTTTCCAGCGCCAGACGGGCAGACTGGTAGACGCGGGCGCGCTGCTCGGGGTCGGCGCCCGGACCCACCCGCTCGAGAGCCTTTCTGATGGCCGTTTCCAGACTCAAATGCTTCTGCTCCTAAAGCGTCTTGCGGTCATTCAAGACCGTCTGCGGCAGCCCCCGCCCGCCCGAAAATCCATAGTCGCGAATGCACATGATCGAACCTGCATTCGCGATTTCACGCGACATGGCAAAAACCAGGGCACGCTTCAATCCTGAAGCTCTACTAAACAACGACCCATGGCGAAAATAGCAAGTGACATCTTATCCACTATCGCGACGGTTATGGCTGCTTGCCACCCCCACATATTTCAATTTTCATCGGAATGAAAACCTGCTAGATGATTGACGTTTGCGTAAACGTCACAATTGGACAAGCCGGGAGGAACCATGGCTCTGCCGCCGATCTTGAAAGACAACCTGCGCCTGCCGGTGGTCGCATCGCCGCTTTTCATCATTTCGCATCCGGACCTGACCCTTGCCCAGTGCAAGGCCGGCGTGGTCGGCTCGTTTCCGGCGCTGAACGCGCGGCCCGAGGCCCAGCTGGACGAATGGCTGGCCAAGATCACCGAGGAACTGGCCGATCACAACGCCCGGAACCCGGAACGCCCGGCCGCCCCCTTTGCCGTCAACCAGATCGTCCATACCTCGAACAAGCGTCTCGAGCACGACCTGATGATGTGCGTCAAATACAAGGTGCCGATCGTCATTTCCTCGCTCGGCGCCGTGCCGGAGGTCAACCAGGCGATCCAGTCCTATGGCGGCATCGTGCTGCATGACATCATCAACAACCGGCACGCCCATTCGGCAATCCGCAAGGGTGCCAACGGCCTGATCGCGGTTGCCACCGGCGCCGGCGGCCATGCGGGCAAGCTTTCGCCCTTCGCGCTGATCCAGGAAATCCGCGAATGGTTCGACGGGCCGCTGCTGCTGTCCGGCGCGATTGCCAATGGCGGGGCGATCCTTGCCGCGCAGGCGATGGGCGCGGACATGGCCTATATCGGCTCGCCCTTCATTGCCACGCACGAAGCCCGCGCGGCGGACGCCTACAAGGAGATGATCGTCGCCTCGAATGCCGACGATATCGTCTATTCCAACTATTTCACTGGCGTGCACGGCAACTACCTGAAGCCCTCGATTGCGGCCTCCGGCATGGACCCGGACCATCTGCCCGAGGCCGATCCGTCGAAGATGGATTTCAGCCAGGCCGCCACCGGTGGCGCCAAGGCGTGGAAGGACATCTGGGGCTGCGGCCAGGGCATCGGCGCTGTCAAGGAAGTGACCTCCACCGCCGCCCTCGTCGACCGGCTGGAGCGGGAATATATCGCCGCGAAGAAGTCCATTTGCGGTTGAGACAAGCACTGCTATTCTGCCGCCCGCAACGGGAGGCAGGACGCATGCGGCATAGACACTGGATGGCAGGGTTCCTGATCGGCGCGGCGCTGGCAGCCGCGCCTTTTTCGTCTGCCCTTGCCGGCGCCTTCAAGAGCTTCGGCAAATGGGAGGTTTCCTGCACCAACGGGCGCAATTGCGAGCTGCGCTTCTACGACACCGACAACAAGGCCGGCGCCAGCGCTTTCGTGATGCGCGAAATCGGGCCGGCGACACCGGCAACGCTGGCCATCGGCCTGCCGGGCGACGTCTTCGGCGAAGCGGCGAAAGACCTGACGATTGCGCTTTCGATCGACGGCCGGGCGGAGCAGGGCTTCGGGCACGACAAGCTTTCCTATGATGCCAACACCTCTGCCTGGCGGCTCGCCGGCGATATCGGCACGGATGGGCTTGTCGAGGCCCTGCGCAAGGGCAAGACGATCGGCATCACCGCGCGCGCCGGCGGCCAGACCACGAAGGCGACAATCCCGCTGGACGGCATGGCGGCGAGCCTGCTCTTTCTCGACGACACGCAGAACCGCGTCGGCCACACCGATGCGCTGGTCTCCAGGGGCGACAAGCCGCCGAGCCCGCTGCCGCCGGTGACCGATATCCGCAAGTTCACCGATGTGCCTGCCGAGATCCGCACGAATTTCACCAACGAGGACGCCACCTGTGGCGGGCTGGACGAAAGCATGCTGGCCGGCCTTGGCGGATTCACCCGCCGCTACAGCGAGACCGAGGCGCTCTACGTCATCCCCTGCGGTGCGCCCGGCGCCTATAACGTTCCCTTCGTCGCCTACTACCAGCTGGAAACGATGCTGGAGCAGGTGCAGTTTCCCGTCATGGCCAAGGATGGCCCGAGCGTTTCCACGACCGGCTACAATCTCGACTACGACGAGAAGAGCGACACCATGACCTCCTTCTTCAAGGGGCGCGGGCTTGGCGATTGCGGATCGTTCTACAAATGGAAGATCTCCGAAGGCGGCGCCGGCCGCGCGCTTGTCCTGCTGAAGGAAACCGACAAGGACGACTGCGACGGCAAATATGGCGACGGCCCCGAAAGCTGGCCGGCCGCATGGCCTCTGGGCGGCACGGCAGGACAGAAGGCGAAAGCCAAGCGCTGAGACCGACAGATCGCGCGCGGACGCAGAGCCTGGACAGCCCCCACCCGCAACGCATCGCCGCGACACAGGCGCGCCGCAGCAGCGCAACTGGCCGCGACGAGGAGGAGCACGCCCCCGCGACGGCGCCCGTTTTCCCGACACCCCACGAATTTTCTCGCTGCGACCGAAAAACCGGCTTGAAATTGCAAGGCGTTGCCTGTATCAGCGCCTCACGAAACGCCGGAAGCATATCACCTTCCCGGTCTGGAATGCCGCTTTAGCTCAGGTGGTAGAGCACATCATTCGTAATGATGGGGTCGCAGGTTCGAGTCCTGCAAGCGGCACCATTTCTCTCCAAAGCAAGTCAGATCAACGCAAGGCGACCCTCAATTCGCCATCACCGCCTGCGTATTCGCCGTCCCCGTCCCACAGGCCCTCAGCGCCGCATTGGACCCGTTGTAGATGCTGATCGTGGCGGCGATGATGGCGAAGCAGCCGCCCTGGGGGATGGTGCTGGTCTGCTGGCCGAAGAGGCTGACGTCGTTGCCGGGGTTGTAGACGAGGCCGGAGAGGCTGTCGGTGGCATTGCCCTGGTAGATCGAGAAATTGGCGCCGTAGAGATAGGCGAAGACGTTCTGGTAGCCATAGGTGGGGGCGGCAGAGGTCGGGGCTGTGATGGTTGCCGCACTTGAGCTTGAGAGCGTGAAGCTGCCATACCAGAAGCCCATCGAGGTGCCGTTGGCGGTGAACTTGCCCGACGCGATCTGCAGGCCCGACCAGTAGAAGAACATGGAGCTTGCGCCGTTGACGGCATCGCCGGTTCCGCCCAGCGTGAATTCCGCGCCGGCGATATAGAGCGGCGTGGTGTAGAGGTCCATGTTGCCCTTGCCGAAAGTGGTCTTCGAGCTGTTGAAGGTCGAAATGCTGGCATTGTAGAACTCGAAATCGCCGGTGCCGAGCGTGACTGTGCCGTTGGAATTCAGCAGGCCGCAATAGTAGAAATAGAAGGGCCCGTTGCCGAAGGTGATCGTGCCGGTGGAGCCATTGTTGACCGTGCCGGTGTTGAAATAGAACGGGCCGTTGCCGAAGGTGACGTTGCCTGTCGTGTTGTAGATACCGCCGCCGAGGTAGAACGGACCGTTGCCGAAGGCGACGTTGCCGCCATTGCCGTTGTTGATGGAAGCCACCGTCGAGAACAGCATGTTGCCGAAGGTGATCGAGCCATTGCCGTTATAGATGTATTGCTGCAGGGCGAGGGTCACATTGGCGCCGGCCGCCGGGACGACGTTGACCACCGCGCCATTGGACACGCCCAGCACACCCTGGATCACATAGCAGCCGCTGCCGAGCACGATCGTCGTGCTCCCAGAGAGCGTGACGCTGCCGGTGATCGTCACGGGCTTGGTGCAGGTCGTGTCGGCAGCGCCCGCGCCGGTGAAGGTGACGGTGGCGTTCTGGGCGGTCAGCGAGGAGAATTTGGTGCCGGAGACGGTCGCCGTCGTGTTCGTGTAGTTCAGGCTAGAGCCGCCGAAGACGGCTGCCGGCGTCAGCGGCTTCATGAACGAGCTGGTATAGGGCCAGCTGGACATGCCCTGCAGGCGCTTCTTCATCGTGGCGATGCGGGTGTCGGAGGTGAGCGGATCGGTGCTCGTCTTGTTGAAGGTGAAGCTGCTGAGGCCCGGCGTCAGCTGCGCATTGTAGCAGATGCTGTATTGTTCTGCGGCCTGCGAATAGGCGATCTCGATGGCCGAAACCTTGCTCGCCATGTTGCTGCAATAATAGAGATAGGTGGCTGATGCGACGGTGCAGCCGGTGCCGTTCACGGCAGCGCTGCTGAAGATGTTGAGCGCGCCGGTGAGCGTGCGCAGGCAATCGCCCGATGCCGCTCCCGAGGCGACGGACGCGCTGGAGAGCGCATTGACGGAGACCGAGCCGGTCTTCGTCAGGATCTGGCCCAGCGTCAGCGTCACCGGATTGGCGATGGTCGTCGTCAGCAGCTGCCCCTGGGTCGGGGAGGTGGTGACGCTGGTCGTGAGAATGTTCGGCGAATAGCCGTTGATGGTGGCGACCTGCTGCGCGGTCGCGACCGCCTGCGGGCTCGCCGCGCCGTTGACAATGGCGCCGCTGGTTCCGGCGGCCGCGAGATTGGCAAGGTCTGCCACGCGCTGCATGTCACCCTTCTTGACGAAGAGAAGCGAGGCTTCGAGCGCCAGCGCGGACACTGCGATGAGGATCACGACCGTGAATGCGCCGACAATCCCCATGGCTCCATCGCGCGCTGCCGAAAGGCGGCGCAGCTGGGCGAGGGTGGCGGAAATCATGACGGAGATTGCTCTTGTCACGGGCATGGGCGCTATCCGTTCGGAAACTGCGCGGTCGCGCTGATGGAGAAACTGTAGCCTGCCACGCTCATCGGATAGGTGATCTGCACCCGCGTGAAGCTTGCCACGCCGACGAGGTAGGTGGGGATGATGGTGATATGGTTGGCCTTGAGGCGGACGAGCCCCTGCTTCACCGCGAGCTGCTCGATATAGCATTGCTGCGGCGTGTCGGTGCAGCCGGCGACGGCGGTGGTGCAGGACGAACCCGAAATGGCAATGCAGCGGGCGCCCTGCGTGGCCACCGATTGCAGCGCATTGAGGTTGAGCATCGCCATGCCGAAGGCGAGGCCGCCGAAGATGACGAGAACGAAGAGCGGGAACACCACGGCGAATTCGACAGCGGCCGCACCATCGCGCCTCTTCAGGAGCCCCCTCGCCGCCACGCCAAACCGCATCAGCTGACCCTCGCGACGACGGTTCTGTTGAGCCCGTAGACGCCGGAAAGAAACCCCGGCGACAGGATCAGCGGCTGCAGCTGTTCGGTGACGCGAATGGTCACGAACTTGCCGGAGGTCAGGTTGGCCGAGCAGCTGGCGGGGGTGAGCCCGGTGCTGGAATAGGTCGGCGGATAGCCGGTGACGCAGAAATAGCTGGAGGCATCGAGCGCGTTCGTCGAATTGTTGATCAGGATCGAGACGGTGATGTTGGTCGACATGCCGAGCGTGCTGCGGATGATGCTTTCGAGCGTCACCCGCATCAGGTCGGCATTGGCGCTGGTCAGCGTATTGCCGTTTCTGACCGCGTAGTAGGCAGCAGCCGAAATCGCCGAACCGACCCGCGACTTCTGGTAATAGGCGAAGCCCAGATCGACCGTCGCGGCCAGGATCACCAGCATCAGCGGGAACACGATCGCGAATTCCACCGCCGCCGAGCCGGCACGGTGGCGGGCAAGGCGGAGGGCAAATTTCAACGCTTTCGTGGTGCTCATCATGGGCGAGAACCGGTATGGGGCAAGGCCCCGCAGAACTTATGCCGGTGGTCTAACAGCAAAGTCTAAAAATTGAGTTATCCGGGTGTATCTGCAGGATATAGATGGGTTTGCGCGAGACGTGCGCGGGCGCCTAGACCCTTGACGCTCGCCGCCGGATCACCGACTTATACGGCTTGACGAACGGGACCGAACGCGTGACGACAACGATCTATGGCATCAAGAATTGCGACACCATGAAGAAGGCCTTCGACTGGCTGAAGGGGCATGGGGTGGCCTGTGATTTCCACGACTACAAGGCATCCGGCATCGACGAGGCATCCCTCAAGGCCTGGTGCGCGGCACTCGGCTGGGACAAGGTGCTGAACCGCGCGGGCACGACCTTCAAGAAGCTCGACGAGGCCGACAAGGCCGATCTCGATGAGGCCAAGGCGATCCGCCTGATGCTGGCGCAGCCCTCGATGATCAAGCGGCCGGTTCTTGATGTCGACGGCAAGCTGATACTCGGCTTCAAGCCGGAGCTTTATTCGGACTTTTTCGGAGCCTGACAGATGGCGAAGTCAACACGGGCCACGCAGGCGCTCGACAAGGCGAAGGTCGCCTATACGGTCGTCGCCTATGATTACGATCCCGATGCCGACCGCATCGGCATGGCGGCGGCGGAAGCGATCGGCGAGCCACCCTCACGCGTGCTGAAGACGCTGATGGCGGAAGTCGACGGCAAGGCGGTCTGCGTCGTGCTGCCATCCGACCACGAAGTGTCTATGAAGAAGCTCGCGGCAGCCTTTGGCGGCAAGTCGGCCAACATGATGAAGCCGGCAGCCGCAGAAAAGCATACCGGCTATGTTGTCGGTGGCATTTCGCCCTTCGGCCAGCGCAAGGCGGTTCCGACCGTGATCGAGGAAAGCGCGATGGCCGAGCCTTATGTGTTCATGAATGGCGGACAGCGCGGGCTTCAGGTCCGTCTTGCGCCGGCGGATGCGCTCTCCGCCATCGGCGCGAAAGCGGCCGCCGTGATCGCCTAGTTTCGGGCCTGCCTCTTCAAATTGCCGCATCGGCATCCCACACACTATGAAGTTCAATCATCGGAAGACATGACCATGACCCAGACGCCCATCGATCCCGTAAAGCTTGAAAAGCTGGCTGAAGTCGCCGTGAAGGTCGGCCTGCAATTGCAGCAGGACCAGGACCTGGTGATCACCGCACCTTTTGCGGCGGCCCCGCTGGTGCGCCTCATCATCAAGCATGCGTATCTCGCCGGCGGCGGTCTTGTCTCGGCCTTCTACAATGACGAAGAGGCGACGCTGGCGCGCTACCGCTATGGCAGCGACAAGAATTTCGACAAGGCGGCCACCTGGCTCTATGAGGGCATGGCCAAGGCCTATGAGGCCGGCACGGCGCGGCTTGCGATTTCCGGCGACAACCCGATGTTGCTGGCCAATGAAGACTCCGCCAAGGTGGCGCGCGCCAACCGCGCCATGTCGGTGGCCTACAAGCCGGCGCTGGAGAAGATTTCCAATTTCGACATCAACTGGAACATCGTTTCCTATCCGAACCCGTCCTGGGCCAGGCAGATGTTCCCCGGCATTCCCGAAGACGAGGCCGTGAAGAAGCTGGCGGATGCGATCTTTGCCGCCTCGCGCGTCGATCGCGACGATCCGATTGCGGCCTGGAAGGAGCATAACGCCAACCTCGCCAAGCGCTCCAAGTGGCTGAACGACAAGCGTTTCGCAGCCCTCCACTTCACCGGGCCGGGCACGGACCTGACGGTCGGTCTGGCAGATGGCCATGAATGGCATGGCGGGGCGTCGGTCGCCAAGAATGGCGTCACCTGCAACCCGAACATCCCGACCGAAGAGGTGTTCACCACGCCGCATGCGCGCAAGGTGGACGGCTATGTCCGCTCGACCAAGCCGCTTAGCCATCAGGGCACGCTGATCGACAATATCGAGGTTCGTTTCGAGCAGGGCCGCATTGTCGAAGCCAAGGCGACGAAGGGCGAGGCCGTGCTGCTCAAGGTGCTCGACACCGACGAAGGCGCGCGGCGCATCGGCGAAGTGGCGCTGGTGCCGCATTCCTCGCCGATCTCGGCGTCAGGCCTGTTGTTCTACAATACGCTGTTTGACGAAAACGCCGCCTGCCACATCGCGCTTGGCCAGTGCTATTCCAAGTGCTTTGTCGATGGCGCGACGCTGACCCAGGACCAGATCAAGGCGCAGGGTGGCAATTCCTCGCTCATCCATATCGACTGGATGATCGGATCCGGCGAGATCGACATCGACGGCATCGCCGCCGATGGCTCGAAGGTGCCGGTGTTCCGCAAGGGTGAGTGGGCGTAAGGGGCGCGCAACAACGCTGCCCTCATCCTGAGGTGCCGCCCACAGGGCGGCCTCGAAGGATCGCGTTTGTGCATCGTGTTTATGGCAAGGCCCCTTCGATGCCTGCGCCTTGCGCAGGCTCCTCAGGGTGAGGGAGCCGTCAGCTCAGCCCGCAAACCGGCCGGCGTCGTTGCCGTAGTAGTTCCGATAGCGCTCGGAGATCGTGTGGATCGGCAGGACGATCAGCACGTCTGTGGTCCGGAAGGCGCGGTCGACGACGGCGCCCTCGCTGACCATGGCGCCGAGGCGCAGATAGCCCTTGATCAGCGGCGGCAGGGCGGCGAGCGCCTTGCGCGGATTGATCGCTTCTGCCGGCATCAGATCCATAGAATGTTCGAGTTCCGGCAGTGCCTCAACACGCCAGCGGCCCGTGGCGCGGGCATTGTGGTGCAGGTAGGAGAGCGCCAGCGCATGCTCTTCCGGCACGCTGCCCGAGAAGGAGGCGCAGCCGAACAGGACGTCGATGCGATGCTTGAGGGCATAGGCCCAGTTGCCCTGCCAGAGCAGCTCGACCGTGCGCTTGGTGCGGTATTCCGGCAGCACGCAGGAGCGGCCGAGCTCCATGAAGCGCTTGTCCGGATGACGCGCGACGAGGTCGGCGACCTCGAATTCGGATGAGGAATAGAAACCGCCATTGGCCATGGCGACATCCTGACGCAGCAGGCGATAGGTGCCGACGATCTGGTCTTCGGCATCGCCCTCGAGGGCGGTGTCGAGAACCAGAAGATGATCGCAGATCGCGTCCCAGGCATCGATGTCGCGGCGCTTCAGCTGCGCCATCGGCGGAACCTGCGCGTGCATTTCCTCGACGAAGACCCGATAGCGGATCGCCTGTGCCGCATCGACTTCCGACGCGGTGCGGGCGATGCGGGTTTCCAACGTGCCAATGCGGCCGAGAACGCCGCTCTTGTCTGCGGCCAGACGCGCCAGTGTCGCGTCCTGTCCTGCCAGGATGTCGGGGTTGAGCGTTTCTGTCGTCATCGCGATTCAAGCCTCGTTCAGTTGAGGGCGATTAAACACGAATATACGACATGCGGGTGACATAAATAGGACAGAACCGTGTCCCGGCCGGTCAGATCACCAGGATTGTTAGCCAGCGCGACGCGCCGCGTAGGAGGCGAGAAGGTCGGCAAGGGCCGAGGGATCCGCAGGCTTGATGAAAAGCTCGGTTGCCCCTGCCTCGATCGCAGCCTTGCGCGTCTCGGCGCTCGCCGAGCCGGTCACGACAATGACCGGAACCTCGGCGAGCCTGTTGGCACGCTCGAAATCGCGGATCGCCGCAAGTGCATCCAGACCATTGCCGCCGGGCATGGAGAGGTCGGTGACGATTGCGCCGGGCCGGGCGGTCGGTTGCGTGGCGGCCGCGACCAGATCGCGGAAGGTTTCCACCTCTGACACGCGATGGCCGCTCTTCTTGAGCACGGTCTTGAGGAGCAGCCGATTGACCGGATCATCCTCTGCGACCAGCACGTCGAGACCGCTGCCTTCGGCCTGCGTCCAGCGGGTGTTGGAGCGGTTGTCGTTGATCGGATCGCGAAGCTCGATCCCCTTCATGCGGCCCTGCAGAACGCCGATGAGCGAGCGCTCACGCAACGGACGTACAAGCCAGGAATCGTAACCCGTGCCGAAGAAGCGCGATCCGCCGCGGCTTTCGGGATCGATCAGCAGGATGCGGCGGGTGGCCGGATTGCGGAAACCCGGATGCTTGCGCAGATCCTCCGAGAGGAGATCGGCCAGACGGCGGTCGACGACGATATCGGTGAAGGCTTCGGAGGCGGCATCGAGGCTTGCCACGACATCTGCCGGCGTTGCGGCGACCATGACCTGCCCGCCAAGGCTCGTGACGGCCGCAGCCAGCGCCTCGCGGCAGACGCCATCGGGCGCGATGATCAGCATATGCGTGCTCGACAGCATGGTGGCACGCGCCTGGCGGAGGCGAAAATCGGATGGCTGGCCGACCGGAACCCGGACGATGAAGGTGCTGCCGGCGCCAAGCTGGCTTTCGACCGCAAGGCTGCCGCCGGCTTCCAGAACGATGCGGCGGGATATGGCAAGGCCGAGACCGGTGCCGCCGATGCGGCTCTTTTCCTCGCCCACCTGCTCGAATTCGCGGAACAGCCTTTCCTGGCCGCGCGGCGACATGCCGGGGCCAGTGTCGCGGACGCGGATTTCGAGTTCGCCGTCAACCATGGACGCCGAGACAAGAACGCCGCCTTCGCTGGTGAATTTCACGGCATTGCCGACGAGATTGAAGAGAACCTGGCGCAGGCGCTCCGGGTCGAAGGAGAGGAGGCCGGGGACATCGGCTGCCACCCAGCTTGCAATCTCGACGCCCTTTTCATGGGCGCGGTGGGCCAGCATCTCCACCACGCTTTCGATCATCTGGCGAAGATCGTCGTCGCGCGGGTGGAGCTTGAAGCGGCCTGCCTCAATGGCCGAGAAATCAAGAAGATCATCAACCAGCTGCGACAGCGCCTGCACAGACTGGCCGATGCCGGAAAGATAGTTCGCCTGTTCGGGCGTCAGCCGGGTCTGGCTGAGAAGGTGGCTCATGCCTGCAATGCCGGAAAGCGGCGTGCGGATGTCATGGCTGACGGTTGCCAGAATCCGGCTTTTCATCGCGCTTTCGCGCTCGGCCCGGGCCAGCGCTTCGCGGGTGAGATTGAGGCTTGGAACATGATCGGCGGACAACGGCCGGTGGCCAGCCAGAAGCCGCCGGAACCAGGCGCCAAGCCGGTTCCCGGTCTTGCGACCGGCAGGAAGTTTTTCGATATCGAGGTCCGGTTCTTGAAAATCGCGCATGAGCCAGAGCTAACATGCGAAAGCTACAGAAGTGTTTCCGGGCTTCGTTAATCGTTCATTTCGATTTTTCGCCGCTTCCGAAGATTTCGTCAAAGCCGATCAGTACGGCACCGACGGTGATGAAACTGTCGGCCAGATTGAAGACGGCAAAGGACCATGTTCCGACATGGAAAAGCACGAAATCGATGACGTGACCATAAAGGAAACGGTCGATGAGATTGCCGAAGGCGCCGGCAATCACCAGCACGAAGCCGAGATGGGCCATCCAGCGTGCCGCCGGGGTGCGCACCCAGAGCCAGGTGACGAAGGCGACGATGGCAAGCCGCAATCCGACGATCAGATAGCCGGGCGTCTCGTCGAACATCGAGAAGGCGACACCGGTATTATAGGTGCGGTAAAGCGCCAGAACCGGCAGGAGATGAACCGGCTCCTGCAGCGGCAGATAGTGATCGACGGCGATCTTCGTCAGCTGATCGAGGATCAGCAGCGCAATGATCAGCGCAATCGCCGGGCGAGCGCGCGAGAACAGGGAGACATTGTCCATCAGCGCGGCTCCAGCGTCAGCAGATGCCGGCGCGCCTCGAAGAGCATGACGGCCGTGGCGACCGCGAGGTTCAGCGAATCCGCAAGCCCTGCCTGCGGAATGCGGGCGAGCTGATCGGCTTCCTTCGCCAGCATGTCGGGCAGGCCCTGCTGCTCATTGCCCATGAGGACGACGACGGGCTTTTTCTTGTAATCGACCGTGCGGTAATCGACGGCGCCGGCGAGATGGGTCGCGACAACAGAGACACCTGCGCCCTTTTTCCAGGCGAGGAATTCTTCCGGCGTGGCGCGGGTGACGGGCAGCGCGAAGACCGAGCCCATGGTGGCGCGCACGGTTTCGAGCGAGAACGGGTCGGTGCATTCGCCGACCAGGATGACGCCCGAAGCGCCGGCAGCATCCGCCGTCCGAATAATGGTTCCGAGATTGCCGGGGTCGCGGACGCGGTCGAGCGCGATATAGGTTTCGTTGACCGAGGGCCTGATGTCCGAGAGAGAGCGCCACTTGGTCTTGAAGACGCCGACCACCATTTGCGGATTGTCGCGGCGCGTGATGGCGGAAAGAACTTTCTCGCTCACCTCCAGCACGAGGCCGCCGGCGGCGACCGTGCGGGCCGCCATCTTGGCGACGAGCGGCTTGTCCTTGGCATTCTTGGCGTAAACCAGCGTCGTGATCGACCAGCCGAGCTCGATCGCATCGATAACGAGTTTCAGGCCTTCGGCCATGAAGGTGCCGGTTTCCTCGCGCTCCTTCTTCGACGACAGCGCCTTGATGTCCTTGATGATCGGATTGGACAGGCTGGTGACTTCCTTGACCTGTCCGACGCGGCCGGGGCCGCCCTTTGTCGCGTCGCTCATGCGGGCACCCAACGGGAAAAGAGGGATGTGGAAAGCGCCCTGCCCCTTTCAGAGCCGTCGAGCCCGCTTTCACGGATGATGAGTTCGCCGGATTCCACCACGCCGCCGGCGCCGCGCATCGTTTCGCGCATCAGCTCGTGGATCGAATAGAAGCTGGCGCGGATCGAATAGGCCGTCAGCACGAAGCCGAGCGCCTTGGGGCTCAGAAGTTCGCGGCCAATATCGAGCATCAGCGGCAGATGGTCGAACAGGTGCCAGACCTCGCCATTGGGACCACGGCCGAATTTCGGCGGGTCGGTGAGGATGATGTCATAGCGGCTGCCGCGACGTTCCTCGCGGGCGATGAACTTCATCGCATCATCGCAGATCCAGCGGATCGGGGCCTTGTCGAGGCGGGCGAGCGACTGGTTCTCGCGGCCCCAGCCGATCGCCTTCTTCGAGGCGTCCACATGGGTGACTTCGGCACCGGCGGCAGCGGCAATCAGCGAGGCGACGCCGGTATAGCCGAAGAGGTTCAGCACCTTGACCGGGCGCTTCGCCTTCTCGATTTCCTGCCGCATCCAGTCCCAGTGAACCTGCTGCTCGGGGAAGACGCCGACATGGCGGAAGCTGGTGAAACGACCATGGAATTCGGTGCCGAGAAGCTGCATCGGCCAGGTTTCGCCCAGCGCACCCTTGGGGAAGCGCCAGCGGCCCATGCCGTCCTCGTCGGTATCGCCGGTGAAGACGGCGTCGACATGGTCCCAGTGCTTTGTCGCCAGCGACCGCTGCCAGAGCGCCTGCGCTTCCGGCCGGACGATGCGATAGTCGCCATATTGCTCGAGCTTTTCGCCGGCACCGCTATCGATCAGGCGGAAGCCGGATGACGACTGGTTTTCGAGGATCACGGGGATGCGCTCCGCCGGCTTTTCGCCGGTGCGCGTCATCAGCGGGCGTTCGGGGGCGGCGGGCGCTGCGCGCTCCGGCTTCACCGGAGCATTCCGGGATGGGGCGCTCTTGGTTGGGGCGCTCTTGGCGCGCATATCGTTTTCGGCCGCCGGCGTTTCGCGCGGGCGCTCGCGCTTGTCCGTCCGGCCAGAACCGGGCCTTGAACCCGGCGCACCCGACGGCGGGCCGCCGCGGCGCATCTTTGTCGTCTTCGTCAAAATTCACTCATCCTGAGGGGCCAAAATCGCGACTGTCGCAAAAACGGCTCTATCGGGACGAAATAACATTAAGCGCTCTCTTGGCAAAGACTTATCCCTCAAGTGATATTATAGCATTCATCAAGAGAACGGCTTGGAATTGAGCCGCGCATTTGGGAGGAGCGATCACGATGGACATGAGCGGAGAAGAGCGCATTGCGGCCAAGCGCGAGGTTGTCTGGGCGGCGCTGAACAATCCTGAAATCCTCAAAGCCTGCATTCCGGGCTGTCAGAACCTCGACATGTCCTCACCGACCGAGATGTCGGCGACCGTGAAGATCAAGATCGGGCCGGTTTCGGCAACGTTTTCGGGCGAAGTCACCCTTTCCGACCTCAATCCGCCGGCGGGCTACAAGATTTCCGGCGAGGGCAAGGGCGGCATTGCCGGTTTTGCCAAGGGCGGTGCGGAAGTCACGCTGACCGAGGATGGCGACGGCACGATCCTCGCCTATACGGTGGATGCACAGATCGGCGGCAAATTGGCGCAGCTCGGTTCGCGCCTCATCGATTCGTCGGCAAAGAAGCTGGCGGCGCAGTTCTTCGCCGATTTCAACAAGGCTGTCAGCGGAAGCTGACGGCCCCCACCCTTCCGAAACCTACTTCGAAGCCGAGACCGGCAGGATGACCTGCTGGGCCAGTTCTTCCGCGCGCTTCTGGTTGCGCCGCGCCTCGCCCTGCCAGCGGGCGACTTCCTGTGCCTGGTTGCGGGCGCGCTTGCGATGCTTGCCCTGGGCAAACCAGGTGAGGCTCGCGCCAAGGACAGTGCCGAGGATCACGGCCAGGAAGAGATAGACGAAGAAGGGTGCGGTGACCGACAGCATCGAATCGGCCGGATCAAACGGGTTGAGCGCCAGCGTGACCGCGTGGCGATTGGCGACCGAAAGCACGATGAGGATGATGGCGACCGGCAGGAGGATCACCAGGTTGATCAGCTTCTTCGTCATGGGCAGGCTCCGGCGGGCAAGAGATTGCTGTCCGGGCGAAATCACCCGGTCACGCGCTCTAGGATAGAAGGATGTGTGGCGCTTTCAAGCCGGCAATTGAAAGACGGCTTTGCAAACGCTGCGCCGATCAATCGTCTTCGTCGGCCTGACCGGGGTTCAGGCGCTCGCGCAGTTCCTTGCCGGTCTTGAAGAAGGGAACCCATTTCTCCTCGACGAAAACGGCATCGCCTGTGCGCGGGTTGCGGCCCGAACGCGAAGGACGGTTCTTGACGGAGAATGCGCCAAAGCCGCGCAGTTCGACGCGATTGCCGCCCGCGAGCGCATCGGTAATCTCATCGAGAACGGCATTGACGATATTTTCCACGTCGCGGTGATAGAGATGTGGATTGCGCGCAGCAACGATCTGCACCAATTCGGACTTTATCACGTCTTCCCCCTCGATCATTTCCAGTTTCCGGTCCCGTCAGGCGGCGGTCTTTGCCGCAACCTGCTTGCCGGAGTGAAATCTGCACGGTCTTTTCTTCCCGACGGTTGCCGCCGGGGGTGCCTTAGCCGCGATCAACCTGCCAAACGGAAACAAGGCCGTCAAGGAACAAGTGCTGGATACCTAGCATTTTCAAGGCGCTTGCCGAAAAATCCTTGTCCAGACCCGACCATTCGGCAGCGTGAATGAGGGCGCCGGGAAGCATGGCTGCCCATCCCTGCGGCACCGGCTTCCAGTCGATGACCGGCAGCTCGGGGTCAACGGAGCGGGTTTTCAGATAGGCCTTGATCTCGCTGAGCCCGCCCAGCTCATCGACGAGGCCGTTTTTCAGCGCCTGACGACCGGTGAAGATGGACCCATCGGACAGCGCCATGGCCTGATCCGGCGTCATCTTCCTGCGTTCGGCAACGAGGTCGACGAACCAGTGGAAGCTGTCCTGCACCATGGCGTTGATCATCGCCTTGGTCTGATCGCTCGGCGGATTGAAGGGCGACGGTTCGGCCTTCATCGGGGCCGACTTGATCGATTCCAGCGAGACGCCGATCTTGTCGAGCAGTTCCTTGGCCTGCGGATACTGGAAGAGCACGCCGATCGAACCGGTGATCGACATGTCGCCCGCAATGATGCGGTCGCCGCCCAGCGCGATCATGTAGCCGGCGGAGGCCGCCAGCGTGCGGATGTCGGAGACGACGGGCTTCTTTTCGGCCACGCGGCGCAGCGCCTTGTAGATCGTTTCGCCGCCATAGGTCGTGCCGCCGGGCGAAGAGATGTCGACGATCAGCGCCTTGACATTATCCGCCTTGGCGATGCGGTCGAGCCGCGCCGTCAGGTCCTGATCGTCCTGGATGAGGCCGCTGATGGAGACGCGGGCGATCTGGTTGACGCCCGGGCCCTGCGTGCCCGGCCAGCGAAACCAGACGGTTGCCAGCACGAAGACGAGAACGATGATGGCAAGGCTGCGCCAGAAGGTGACCTTGCGGCGAAGCGCCCGTCGATCGGCAATTCCGTTGTCCATGCAATTTCCCTCCAGGATCAGGCCACGCGGGCGACGACGCGCGTCGCTTCGCAAATCAACGGCCGGTGCGATATCCATAATGCCCCTGCGATCAATCCGGAAGCCGCAGCATGCCGTAAAACTGCGTTAAGGGGTTGGCGGGTAAAAGGACCGTGGAAAATATTAAGGCATCCGATGTGTTTCGCAGCGATCGTCATTGTCTCCGGCACGAAAATAACCATATTGCGACGCTAGCGCTTCGGCTAATGTGACAGCCGGTCCAACACGGGAACGAGATGGCAAGCTTGGAAATGAACAGCACCTTTGTGGGCGATCAGGATGCGCGACGCGCCGCCTATGCTCAGGCCGTGCGCCATTCCCAGCGCGTCCGTAGGCTCAAGATCCTGCTGCCGGTGGCAGCGCTGGTCGTCTCCCTTCTGTTCATTGCCGTCTCCTTGGTTCGCAGCTTCCTGCCCGACAATATCGAGGTGAAGGGCGCGACCATCGAAAACGGCCAGATCGTCATGGAAAAACCGGCGATTTCAGGCCGCAACGCCGATGGCATCTTCTATTCGATGACCGCGGCGCGCGCGCTGCAGAGCATCGTCTCCCCCAACATCATGACGCTGGAAGACATCGCCGCACAGATGCCGGTCAATGACCAGCTGATCGCCAAGGTCAAGGCGAAGGGCGGCATCTACGACCGCAGCGCCAATACGCTCGACATGACACAGCCCTTCTCCCTGCACCTGTCGAGCGGGCTGGTCGCGAATTTCCGCTCCGCCAAGCTCGACGTGAAGAACGGCACGATGTCGTCAAACGACATGGTGTCGATCACCGCGTCCAAGGCAACCGTAGTTGCGCAAAGCATCAATATCGAAGATAAGGGCCAGACGATCGTATTCGATGGCCGCGTGCAGGTGAACCTGAGCGCCGACTCCATTCATGATAAAGGCAATTAGGTCATGCCCGCCAAATCCAATCTCACGCTGTGCCTGGTGATTGCTGCGCTCGCGACTGCGCCCGCCACTGCCGCTTTTTCACAGGCGACGGCCGGCAAGATGGACGGCGTCGCGCTTTCCAATGACAAGCCGATCCATATCGAAAGCGACAAGCTTGAGATCAAGGACAAGGAAAATCGCGCCGACTTCACCGGCAATGTCGTGGCCACCCAGGGCACGACGATGCTGAAGTCGAAGACGATGACGGTTTATTACAAGTCCTCCGGCAAGGACGGCGCGAGCAGCGGCGGGACGATGGCCAATGCCGGCAATGGCGACATCGACCGAATTATCGTCAATGGCGGCGTCGTGCTGAATTCGGACAAGCAGACCGCGACGGCCGAAAGCGGCCATTTCGAGATGGCCAAGCAGCTCTTCATTCTGGAAGGCAAGCAGGTGGTGCTCTCGGATGGAAACAATGTTTTCACCGGCTGCCGACTGACTGTGCACATGGATACCGGACAGGCACAGCTCGACAGCTGCGGCGGCCGCGTCCAGATTCAGCTCGATCCCAAGTCGCGCAGCAAGTAAGAGATGACCTCCTTGCTGAACCGGAACACCGACAAATCCGCGTCGAACATCCCCGGCGAAACGCAGGGCGACAGCCATGCCACGCGCTATGAGGGAACGCTGGTCGCGCGAAACCTGACCAAGACCTATAATTCGCGGCGCGTGGTGAACGGCGTTTCGCTGATCCTGAAGCGCGGCGAGGCCGTCGGCCTGCTTGGCCCCAACGGCGCCGGCAAGACCACCTGTTTCTACATGATCACCGGCCTTGTTCCGGTCGATTCCGGCACGATCGAACTCGACGGCCACGATGTCAGCTCCATGCCGATGTATCGCCGTGCCCGCCTCGGGGTCGGCTATCTGCCGCAGGAAGCCTCGATTTTCCGCGGCCTGACGGTCGAGGAGAACATTCGGGCGGTTCTTGAGGTGCGGGAGAAGAACCGCGCCAAGCGCGAGAGCAAGATCACCGAACTGCTGGAAGAATTCTCCATCGAACATCTGCGCAAGTCGCCCGCCGTTGCCCTCTCGGGTGGCGAACGGCGCCGTCTGGAAATTGCCCGCGCACTGGCGACCGAGCCGGCCTTCATGCTGCTTGACGAGCCCTTTGCCGGTGTCGACCCGATCTCGGTGTCGGAAATCCAGAACCTCGTTCGGCACCTGACGCGCCGCGGCATCGGCGTGCTGATCACCGACCACAATGTGCGCGAAACGCTCGGGCTGATCGACCGCGCCTATATCATCCACGCCGGCGAAGTGCTGACGCATGGCCGCGCGGACGATATCGTCAACAATGCCGACGTGCGGCGCCTCTATCTCGGCGACAATTTCAGCCTGTAAGGCCGCACTCATCTCGCGCCTGTCACACAACAGACACTCATTTTAACCGAATCTCTGCTTGGCTCTTGACCGCGAAAGGGAAACCAAGCAATTTTCGGGCCAGACAGTTTTTTCGCCGGGAGCGCGTCGAACCTGTCGAATGGGAAGTGGGAGTTCTGCGTTCATCATGGCCATGTCAGCCAGCCTGCACCTGAAACAATCGCAATCGCTTGTGATGACGCCGCAGCTGATGCAGTCGATCCAGCTTTTGCAGATGACGCATGTCGAACTCAACCAGTTCATCGAACAGGAAGTCCAGAAGAACCCCCTGCTTGAAATCACCACGGGCGATGGTCCCTCCGTGCCGATCGGCGATGACGCGCCCGACACCTCCTCCGAGCCGGCGCTGGCGCCGCGTGGCGAGGGAGACTGGTTCGAGGCCGGCAATACCGGCCAGGCCGAACGCCTGACCAAGGAACTCGACGCGAATTTCGAGCCCGAATTCGACACGGACCAGGCCGAACGCCGCCCCGACTCACCCGAACTGATCGGACAATGGAAGTCGATGCCCGGCGGACAGGGCGAGGATGGCGGCGATTTCGACATGGACGATTTCGCCGCAGCCGGCGTATCGCTGCGCGAATTCGTCAGCCAGCAGCTTCCCTTTGCCGTCACCAATGCTGCCGACAGGCTGATTGCCCAGCACCTTGTCGATCTTCTCGACGACAGCGGCTATGTCCTGCCCGAATTCGATGCCGTGGCCGAACGGGTCGGCAGGCCGGTGGCCGATGTCGAGCGCGTGCTTTCCGTGCTGCAGACGCTGGAACCGGCCGGCATCTTTGCCCGTTCCTTGAGCGAATGTCTGGCGATCCAGCTGAGGCAGAAGAACCGGCTGGACCCCGCCATGTCCGCCTTTGTCACCAATCTCGAGCTTCTGGCACGGCGCGATTTCCAGGCGCTGAAAAAGCTCTGCGGCGTGGATGAAGACGACCTTCTCGACATGCTGGCGGAGATCCGCAGGCTCGATCCGAAGCCCGGCAGCGGCTTCCTGCGTTCCGCCTCGGAGACGATCGTCCCCGATATCGTCGTCTCGCCGGCATCGGACGGCGGCTGGAATGTCGAACTGAACCCGGACACTTTGCCGCGCGTACTCGTCAACCAGTCTTATTATGCGGAAGTGTCGCGCCATGCACCACGCGACAGCGCCGATCAGGCATTTCTCAGTGAGTGCATGCAGAACGCCAACTGGCTGACGCGCAGTCTCGACCAGCGGGCACGCACGATCCTGAAGGTCGCAACCGAGATCGTACGCCGGCAGGATGGTTTCCTGCGCCTCGGCGTCGACGGGCTGAAGCCTCTGAACCTGAAGACGGTGGCCGATGCAATCAAGATGCATGAATCGACCGTCAGCCGCGTCACCTCCAACAAGTTCATGATGACGCCGCGCGGCGTCTACGAGCTGAAATATTTCTTCACGGTCTCGATCTCGTCGGCCGAAGGCGGCGACGGACATTCGGCGGAAGCCGTGCGAAACCGCATCCGCTCGATGATCAACGAGGAGACCGCCGATACCGTGCTTTCCGACGACGACATCGTGGATATCCTGAAATCCGCCGGCATCGACATCGCGCGGCGCACGGTCGCCAAATATCGCGATGCGATGAACATCTCCTCCTCCGTCCAGCGGCGGCGCGAGAAGAAGGCGATGGCGCGCATCGCCTCCTGAAAGCCAACTTTCCAGTCCTGGTTAACAAATGGTGGGCAAGTGTTTGCGCGCATCGGTCGTTGTGTTGACTTGACGCATGCCCCGGAGTAGAAGCGCGCCGCACCCCATGGAAGACTGAAACATTGTCGGAATCGCTTGGATGCGGAGGCAGGTTGGAATAGACTGTTTCTCGCAAATCAATACACAAGAAGGGTAAATCCATGAGTGTGCGAGTTTCCGGAAAGCATATGGAAATCGGTGAAGCGTTCCGCGAGCGGATCGTGGGCCATGTCGGAGACGCGGTAGGGAAATATTTCGACGGAGGTTATTCCGGCCAAGTCACGGTGGAGAAGTCTGGGTCGCGTTTTGATGCAGACTGCAAGATCCACCTTGATACCGGCGTCGTTCTTCATGCGGCCGGTCAGGCGAATGATCCGCAGGCAGCCTATGATGCGGCGGCCGCTCGGATCGAAAAGCGGCTTCGGCGCTACAAGCGCAGGCTCCGCGACCACCATGTCGGAAACGCACAGCACATCGACATGCCCTACTCCGTGATCGATTCGATCCCGGATCTTGAGGAAGAAGTGCCGGAAGATTATGCACCCGCTATTATCGCGGAGAGCACGAAGCGGCTCAGGACCATGACTGTCGCCGGCGCCGTTATGGCGCTCGACATGACCGACGAACCGGTTTTCGTCTTCCGCAATGCGGGCAACGAACAACTGAACATTGTCTATCGCCGCCACGACGGCAACATCGGCTGGATCGACCCGGCCGGTGTCAAGAGCTGAAAAGCCAGGCGGGCGCGCCGAAGAGGCCGCGCCCGCCTCCTTTCAGCTTCGGAACGGGGAACATCGAATGGCATTGGCAGATTTGCTGCATCAGGATGCGATTATTCCGGCTCTGAAAGCCAATTCCAAAAAGCAGCTGCTTCAGGAACTCGCGGAAAAGGCGGCCACCGTTACCGGCCTGCCCGAGCGGGAAATATTCGACGTCATCCTGCAGCGCGAGCGTCTCGGCTCGACCGGCGTCGGCAACGGCATCGCCATTCCCCATGGCAAGCTCAATTCCATCAAGAAGATCGCCGGTGTCTTTGCCCGGCTTGACACACCTGTCGCCTTCGAAGCACTGGACGACCAGCCCGTCGATCTCGTCTTTCTGCTGCTGGCACCGGAAGGTGCGGGCGCAGACCACCTGAAGGCACTCTCCCGCGTCGCCCGCGTGCTGCGCGACCAGGACCTGACCGCGCGCCTGCGCGCCTGCGAAACGGCCGCCGCCATCTTCGCCTGCCTCAACCAGGACGCCGGAACGAACGCGGCCTGAACCCGGTGGGCTGAACGACGCGCCTATCGCATTCGCGTTGAAAACGTGCTGATATGCTGGGGTCAACAGGGAGCGAATGTATGGCTGCCAGCACGACGATGACGATCACCGTCAGACCCGACGTGAAAGCGAAGCTGGAGCGGATCGCAAGCGATACGCAGCGGACCACCGCTGCTGTTGCCGGTGACGCGGTTGCTGCCTATGTCGAGCGCGAGGCGGAAATCCTTGAAGGTATCAAGCGCGGGATCGCCGACGCCGAGGCTGGCCGCGTGATATCGCACGAACAGGCCGTTGCGGAGATGCGTTCCGCCATCGAGGACGCCAAACGGCGCAAGGCCGCGCACGAATGAGGCCAGTCGTCTGGTCCATTGAGGCACATCGCGACAATCTCGAAATTCTGCGCCATATCGCTCAAGACGATCCCCTCGCCGCAGAACGGGTCGTCGATGCGATCGAGGAGGCCGGCAACAGGCTGGCAAAGCACGCGACCGGCAGACCGGGGAGGGTCAGCGGGACCTATGCGCCCGCTACCCCTATGTCATTGCCTATGCGTTGCGGAACCTCTCAGACCGCGAATGCATCGTGATCGTGCGCGTCATCCATACCTCACGCGATTGGCCGCCGGAGGATTGGCCGCAAGAGTGAAAACATAAAAAATGCGGCCCAACCTTGTGAGGTCAGGCGGCAATTTTCATCAGCTGCGATCGGACTTTGACGAGACCTCTCAGGCCGTCTTTTCGGCGTCCGTCGTCTCGGTGGCAACCGCCTTGGGGCCACCCTTGGACACGCCGACCATGGCCGGGCGCAGCATGCGCTCGCCGATGACGTAGCCGGCCTGGACGACCTGCAGAACCGTGTTGTTCGGGACTTCGGTGTTCGGGATTTCGAACATGGCCTGATGGAAGTTCGGGTCGAACTTCTGGCCTTCCGGCTCGAGCTTCTTGACGCCATGGCGTTCCATGGCGGCCAGCATCGAGCGCTCGGTGAGTTCGACGCCTTCGATCAGGGCCATGAGGCCCGCTTCGCCGGCTTCCCGGGCTTCCGCCGGGATCGCATCCAGCGCGCGGCGGAGGTTGTCCGACACGCCCAGCATGTCGCGGGCAAAGCCGGCAATCGAATAGGACTTGGCATCCTTGACGTCGCGTTCCGTGCGGCGGCGCAGATTGTCCATTTCGGCGGCCAGACGCAGATAGCGGTCGCGCAGATCAGCGTTCTCTGCCTTGAGAGCTTCGATCGGGTCCGGCTCCTGTTCGGCGGCCTGCGCCTCGGCTGCTTCTGCCTCGGCAATCAAGGCGTCGGCTTCCGCGCCGAGGTCCCTTACCGCTTCGTCAGGTCCGTTCTTCTTCGTGTCGTCGGTCATGACGGTCTCCAAATTGAGGTTTGTTTGGGGTTGCGCCCGATATCGATGTTCAGCCGCAAAAAATCAAGACTTCGCAGCCGACTTGTTGACAATCCGGGAGTTTGTTCGGTGTCAGCCGGGTGAACTCAGCTTGGAAATGAGCTGCGCCGTGTAGTCGACCATGGGGACGATGCGGGCGTAATTCAGCCGTGTGGGACCGATCACGCCGACCGCACCCACAACCTTCTGCTCACTGTCGCGATAGGGCGCGACGATGAGCGAGGAGCCGGAGAGCGAGAAGAGCTTGTTTTCCGAGCCGATGAAGATGCGCACGCCCGGCCCGGTTTCGGCAAGGTTCAACAGGTCGATCAGGCTTTCCTTGCGCTCCAGATCGTCGAAAAGCATGCGCAGGCGATCGATATCGGCCTGATCGTCCAGCCCTTCGATGAGGTTCGACTGGCCGCGCACGATGAGCTGCGAGGTCTGGTCGAGCTCGCTCGTGCCGGACCAGACGGCAAGGCCGCGCTCGACCAGATCCTGCGACAGCGTGTCGAGCTCGGCCTGGATCGTCTTGCGGATGACTTCCGTCTGGCTGCGGATTTCCGCCAGCGTATAGCCGGAGAGATGGGCGTTGAGGAAATTGGCGGCTTCCGTCAGCTGCGAGCTGGTCGTGCCGGCGGCCAGTTCGATGATGCGGTTTTCGACCTCGTCATGCTCGCCGACGAGAACCGCGAGCGCCTTGGTCGGACCCAGCCGCACGAAATCAACATGGCGCAGGACCGGATCGTTTTTCGTCGTCACCACGAGGCCGGCGCCGCGCGACATGCCGGACAGCATGCGGCTTGCCTCGCTGAGCAGATTATCGGTCGGCTGGCCGCGCTCTGCGGCGCGCATCTGCGTTTCGATCGATGTGCGCTCTTCCGGCGACAGATCGCCGACCTGCATGAAGGCATCAACGAAGAAGCGGAGACCCAGCTGCGTCGGCAGGCGGCCGGCGCTGATATGGGGGGAATAGATGAGGCCCAGCTCTTCCAGATCGCTCATCACATTGCGCACGGAGGCGGGCGAAAGCGACATGGGCAGGAGGCGCGACAGGTTGCGCGAGCCCAGCGGCTCGCCGTTCTGCAGGTAGGTTTCCACGATGCGCCGGAAAATCTCGCCCGAGCGTTCGTCAAGCGAACGCCCCCTGTCCGGGCCCTTGTCCAGCGTTTGACCGATCCGTCTGTCCCAACCGATCATGTGCTTTGCATCGTCTCCATCGCCATTACATCCTGAAATATAGACATCGAAGCCCCGCGCGCAAACAGGAATCGATTTCCTCGCCTCCGTTTTTCTTTGCAAATGGCCGGGGGCGGTCTTAGAAGAGCGCAAAACAAACAAGGAGACATCCATGAGGCCTTCAGGACGCAAGATCGACCAGATGCGCAAGGTGACGTTCGAGCGCGGCGTATCCAAGCATGCGGAAGGCTCCTGCCTCGTCAAATTCGGCGACACGCATGTGCTTTGCACGGCCAGCCTTGAGGAAAAGACGCCGCCGTGGCTGCGCAATTCCGGCAAGGGCTGGGTGACGGCTGAGTACGGCATGCTGCCGCGTGCCACCGGCGACCGCATGAAGCGCGAAGCCGCCAGCGGCAAGCAGGGCGGCCGCACGCTCGAAATCCAGCGCCTCATCGGACGTTCCTTGCGGGCTGTGGTCGATCTCGAAGCGCTCGGCGAACGCCAGATCACCGTCGACTGCGACGTCATCCAGGCGGATGGCGGCACGCGCACGGCCTCGATCACCGGCGGCTGGATTGCGCTGCGCGACTGCCTGAAATGGATGGAAACGCGCGGCATGATCAAGATGGATCGCGTGCTGAAGGACCATGTTGCAGCAATCTCCTGCGGCATCTTCGCAAACCAGCCGGTCATCGATCTCGATTACCTCGAAGACTCCTCGGCTGAAACGGATGCGAATTTCGTCATGACGGGTGCCGGCGGGATCGTCGAAATCCAGGGCACAGCCGAAGGCAAGCCTTTCTCGGAAGAGGAATTTGCAACGCTGATGGGTCTTGCCAAGGCCGGCATTGCCGATCTCGTGACCCTGCAGAAGGAAGCCGTCTCGGCTTGAGGAGACGTATGACCGGCGCGGCGCGGATCGAAGGTGTTCTGGAAACGGCGCTTTATGCCGCAGACCTCCACGCGGCAGCGGATTTCTATGGCCGGGTTCTCGGCCTTGAGGAAATCACCCATGTCGCGGGCCGGCATATCTTCTTCCGCTGCGGCGCCGGCGTTCTCCTGATCTTCAATCCGGACGCCACCGAACTGCCGCCGCATAATCCCGATCTGCCGGTTCCGCCGCATGGCGCGCGTGGGGCCGGCCACGCCTGTTTCCGCGTTGCGGGCGAGGCGATGGATGTGATGCGCGCCCGCCTTGAAGAGGAAGGCGTGACAATCGAAGCCGATTTCCGCTGGCCGAATGGCGCGCGGTCCCTCTATTTTCGTGATCCGGCCGGCAACAGTCTGGAATGCGCCGAAGCCAAACTCTGGAACCTTTGAGACATGCGCAAGCTCGATACCCGCACCATTGTTGTTGCCAGCCACAATGCCGGCAAGATCCGCGAGATCAACGATCTGATTGGCCCGATGGGTTTTACCGCCACCTCGGCCGCCGAACTGAATTTCGCCGTGCCTGACGAGACCGGCACGACCTTCGAGGAAAATGCCGCGATCAAGGCGCTCGCCTCCGCCAAGGCGGCCGGCATCCCTGCCCTTTCGGATGATTCCGGGCTGGTGGTGGATGCGCTTGACGGTGCGCCCGGTGTCTATACCGCCGACTGGGCGGAAACCGGCGACGGCACGCGCGACTTCCAGATGGCGATGCAGAAGGTCGAGACGGCGCTTGCCGAGAAGGGTGCGACGAGCCCGGACAAGCGGACCTGCCGCTTTGTCTCCGTGCTCTGCCTTGCCTGGCCGGACGGGCATACGGAAATGTTCCGCGGCGAAGTGGAAGGCACGTTCGCCTGGCCGCCGCGCGGGACTGCCGGCTTCGGCTACGATCCGATCTTCCAGCCGGAAGGCTATGACGTGACGTTTGGCGAAATGTCGGCGGAAGAAAAGCATGGCTGGAAGCCGGGCGATGCGGCCGCACTTTCGCATCGGGCACGCGCGTTCAAGCTTTTCGTCGAAACCTGCCTTGAGGCATGATGATGCTCACCGCTGATGGCCAAATCCTCCCCGATACGGGCGATCCCGGCTTCGGCGTCTATCTCCATTGGCCCTTCTGCGCGGCCAAATGCCCCTATTGCGACTTCAACAGCCATGTGCGCCACCAGCCGGTGGATCAGCAGCGCTTTGTCGCGGCCTTTCTGAAAGAGATGGCGGCGACGCGCGAGCTGACCGGCCCGCGCACCGTCACCTCCATCTTCATCGGCGGCGGCACGCCCTCGCTGATGCAGCCGGCAACCGTCGAGGCGATCCTGAACGGGGTGGCTGAGACCTGGCATGTGCCGGCCGGCATCGAGATCACGCTGGAGGCCAATCCGTCCAGCGTCGAGGCGGAGCGCTTTCGCGGCTATCGCGCCGCCGGCGTCAACCGCGTTTCGATGGGCGTGCAGGCGCTGAACGACAAGGATCTGAAATTCCTCGGCCGGCTGCACAATGTCGAGGAAGCCCTGACAGCGATCCGGCTGGCACGCGAGATCTTCCCGCGCATGTCCTTCGACCTCATCTATGCCCGGCCCGGCCAGACGGTGGAAGACTGGCAACGCGAACTCACCGAGGCGATCAATCTCGCGGTTGATCATCTCTCGCTCTACCAGTTGACGATCGAGGAAGGCACGCCCTTCTTCGGCCTGCACAAGGCGGGCAAGTTTACCGTTCCCGATGGCGACCAGTCGGCAGCGCTCTACGAGGCGACGCAGGAGATCACCGCGCGCCACGGCATGCCGGCCTATGAGGTCTCCAACCATGCCGTGCCGGGTGCGGAAAGCCGGCACAATCTCACCTATTGGCGCTATGGCGACTATGCCGGCATCGGCCCCGGCGCCCATGGCCGCATTTCGCGCGGCACCCAGAAGATCGCCACCGCCACCGAGCGAAACCCGGAAGCCTGGCTTTCGCTGGTGGAAGCGCGCGGCCATGGCATGATCGATCATGAGCTGCTGGGTTACGAGGAACAGGCGGACGAATTGCTGCTGATGGGGCTTCGTCTTCGCGAAGGCGTCGACCTCGCCCGCTGGCAGGCGCTTTCCGGCCGCGACCCGGACCCCAAGCGCGAGCAGCTGCTGCTCGACCACGGCTTCATCGAACGGCTCGGCAATTCGCGGCTGCGCTGCACGCCGACGGGCATGCTGATCCTTGATAGCGTGGTGGCTGATCTCGCCTGCTGAGACGTCAAGGCGCGGGGTTTAGCGTAGTTCGCTTTGAGCGACAGAGTTCGCCATATCCCCCCTCTGCCCTGCCGGCAACCAACCTGACAGGCTTAAAGCGCCTTCTCACGCCTTCTGGCAATAATGCGCCGTGCCAGTGTCACCCGTCTGGAAATCACCTGCCTGCGGCGGGGCGATGGGTTTGAAGAGCGTGCGATCCGGCTTCAGGTCGAGAAGCGGCGTGCCGTCGAGGCAATCGAGGCCGCGGACGAAGAGGCGGTTGCCTTCGATCTTTTCCAGAATGACGATCGACGTGCCGATGGGATTGGGGCGCACCGGGGTGCGCAGCGAAAAGGCGCCATGGATGGTGCCATTGGAGGCCGGGCTTTGCAGCACGAGATCGCGGCGGGAGCGATCAAGCCAGTAGAGCACTTCCAGCCGCTCGAATTTCGCCACCCCTTCCAGCGCCCGGTCCCAGGGCTCGAAGACTTCGATCACGCAGACCGGCCCGTCAGGACGGCCCTGCCGCGGCGTTTCCATGCGCGAGGTCCAGGGGGTTGAAATGCGGCCGATGAATTCCAGACCGGCATCCCGTGCTGCTGGAGGCGCAACGGCCACCTCATTCTCGCGGATTTCGTTTTCGCGGACCATGATCCCCTCCAGCGTTATATTGCTCTGAATATAGCGCGGACTTCCGACCGTACAAACGAAAAAGGCCGGCATCGCTGCCAGCCCCTTTCAAGATAGATAGCATGACCGACTATTCGTTGATCAGGCGCTTCAGGAGCTCGATTTCGTGGCTGAGCTTCTGGTCGCCGGTGATCAGCTCCTCGATCTTGCGCACGGCGTGCAGCACGGTCGTGTGGTCACGGCCACCGAAGCGACGGCCGATTTCCGGGAAGGAGCGCGGCGTCAGCGTCTTCGACAGATACATGGCGATCTGGCGCGGCTTGACGATGACGCGGGTGCGACGGTTGGAGACGAGCTCCTGGCGCGACACGTTGTAGTGACGGGCAACCACGCGCTGGATGTCCTCAATGCGGACGCGGCGGGGTTCGCCGGCGCCGACCAGATGGGCGAGCAGTTCGTCAACGCGTTCCATCGACAGGTCCGGCTCGAAGGAGCGGCGGAACAGAAGCTGGTTGAACGCGCCTTCCAGCTCGCGACCGCTTGCGGTGACGCGGCGGGCGACGTGGTCGAGCACGCCTTCCGGAATGTCCAGCGACTGGTCGTCCATGCGGGCTACTTCGAGGCGACGCTTGAGGATTTCAAGGCGCATCTCGTAGTCAGGCGCTTCCATTTCGATGGCAACGCCACCCTGGAGGCGCGAACGGACGCGCGGATCGAGCGATTCCAGCTCCCACGGCGCGCGGTCGGCGGCAACGACGACCTGACGGGCGCTGTCGAGCAGGGTGTTGAGGAGGTGGCAGAACTCGTTCTGGATCGACTTGCCCTGCAGGAACTGCATGTCGTCGATGATCAGAAGATCGATATTGCGCAGCGATTCCTTCAGCGACAGCGCATCGTTGTCGCGGATGGCGGCGGCAAAGCGCCACATGAAATATTCAGCCGTCAGATAGACGACGCGCGGGTTGCGCGGGCTGGTGATGGCAGCAGCGGCAATGGCCTGCAGAAGATGCGTCTTGCCGAGACCCACGCTCGAATGAACGAAGAGCGGGTTGAAGCGCACGGCGCCGGCACCGGCTTCGGCAATCGTCTTGGCGGCAGCAAGCGCCACGCGGTTGGAACTGCCTTCCACGAAGGAAGAAAAGGTGTAGCGCGCATCAAGCGGCGAGCCGAAGAGCGGCGTCGCAGCACTGGCCTGCCAGGAGGACGGCGCAACGGACGAGGCGATCTGGGCGATCGGCTGGGCGGAAGGACGGCGAGCGCCCTGCGGCTGCGTCGACTGAACGGGAGCGGCATCGGCGACATCGTCGTCTGCTGCAACCTTGGAGGCGCGGGCCGCGGTGCGGACCAGGATTTCGACCTTCATGATCTCGGCATCTTCCTCTTGGAAGAGCGCGGTGATGAGGTCGAGATAGCGATTGTTGATCCAGGACTTCAGAAAGGTCGTCGGAACGGTCAGTCTGACCACGCTCTTCGAAACGGAATGCAGCTTCAGTCTGCCAAACCAGCTTGCATAGACGTCAGCACCAACCTTGGCTTTGAGCCGGGCGCTGAAACGCTCGAACAAAGCGTTATTTCCCATAGTCTGAATATTCCCCGCCGCTTGAATTTCGGACGAACCGATCACTGGCGCTGCGCCGCTTTCGCGTGCGCGCACCGATGCTTGTGCCATCGTCATGAGCCGCCTCTCTAACTTCTCTTATCCACACCGACCAGAGCCTCGTATCTCTCTTGGCCGGGCTGTCATTCCAAAGATCGATCCACTCCGCCCCGAACAGATCGACTACGCATTACACTCGTTACGCACCTTCCGTTTCCGGTTCAGCCCAGCTTGGCGCAAGCTTCACTGCCTATTCCGGCAGCAAGAAGGCTCGTGCTTCGCAAGGCCGGGTCAGGCAACCCGCCTCGTCTTCTTTCACCCAGCCTGACGCTCCTCTCGCGCACCAGGTATCTGGACACACGTAGAGAGCAGGCCCGAAACCATGGGCCAGGTTTCATGCGTGACCAGTCGTGAAAACGCGGAACCGAACAGGGTCCGCTACAGAGCACTCAACCGTTTCGTAATCAGGTATTCCCCAAACGTCGCGATCATTTTGTCCGGCGTTGTCCGCCCTCTGTTGGATGCATTTACGCAGGAACGTTTCCAAAGATCAATCGCGTTTTTTACGCAATTTTAACTCGCGACCATTGACTCAGAAGGCGGGTTTCTGTCCCGGCCAAGCCCCCGAAAAAGAATCGCTTTTGAATCAACGAGATTCGTTTTCAGAAGGGTCGAGCACCCTCGAAATGCAAAAAAAATTATTTTTTTCTTGACTCAAAAATAGGCCAACCTTCCGTTAAGTGAGGTCGCATCCGCCTCTGTCACCTTCGCCAAGATATTGAAAACTAAATGCTTTTTATGTCAGCATCCTGTCATGAAGGAAGATGATGAATGACAAGGAGATGGCGCGATGATGACGCCGCCGACGGAAACGACAAAAAGCCCGGTCAGACGACCAGGCTTTTTAAATCTTCAGATTTCGATCAGATGATCAGACCGAAAGGGCCTTCACGCGGCTCGCCAGACGCGAAACCTTGCGCGATGCCGTGTTGGCATGAACGACGCCGCGACCGGCAGCGCGCATCAGCTCGGGCTGTGCGGCGCGGAGAGCTTCCTGTGCAACCTTTGCGTCGCCAGAAGCGATTGCTTCTTCAACCTTGCGGAGGAAGGAACGGACGCGCGAACGACGAGCCTTGTTGACGTCGGTGCGGCGAGCAATCTTGCGGGTCGCCTTCTTCGCAGAAGATGTATTGGCCATATGTGCCTCTCTTACAAACTCGATATGCTACCACTCTGCCGCGCTCGGTCGCCAGACCATTCGTCAGAACTCAAGTGGAAGCGTTTGACGGAAAGGACCGGAACGGTGGCTTTCCAAACGGTTGGCGGGCATATAACGGGAAAGCGCACGCCAGTCAACGCGCAAAATGCGGCGAGACTCCTATTTCTGGCATGCCGCGCAGAAGAAGGTCGAACGGCCCGACTGGACAATCCGCTCCACCGGGCGCCCGCAACCCGGATTGGGGCAGGCCTCGCCCTCTCTATCATAGACGCGGAATGTATGCTGGAAATAACCGAGCGATCCGTCCGTCTGGATATGGTCGCGCAGCGACGAGCCGCCGGCGGCGATCGCCTCGGCGATGACATCGCGGACGCATTCGACGAGAAGGCCAAGCTGCGGCTTTGCCCTGCCCTTCTTGTCCACCATCGTGCCCGCCGCCCGCCGGGGCGACAGCCCTGCCCGGTGCAGCGCCTCGCAGACATAGATATTGCCAAGCCCGGCGATCACGGTCTGATCGAGAAGGGCCGCCTTCAGCGGCGCCTTCTTGTCCGCAAAGGCCGCGGCCAGCATTTCAGCGCTGAGGCTGTTGCCCGTCGGCTCCGGGCCGAGGCTGGCGAGATAGGGATTGTCGGCGAGCCTTGCGGTCTCCTCCAGCAGGAGAAAGCCGAAGCGGCGGGGGTCATTATAGATGATCCGGGCGGGCTGATCGGCCCGCGTCAGGTGGAAGACGACATGGTCGTGCTTCTCGTCCTTGGAGCGCGCATAATGGAAGTCGCCAGGTGTCGCAGGTTCGCCGCCCGCCTCGATCCGGAAAGAGCCGGACATGCCAAGATGGGAGATCGCCGTCAGCCCGCCTTCAAAATTGATCAGCAGATATTTGGCCCTGCGGCTCAGGCTGTCGATCTGCCGGCCGGCCAGCCGACCGGCCATGCCTTCCGTGAAGGGAAAGCGCAGGTTCGGGCGGCGCAGTTCCAGCTGCGTGAGGCGCGCGCCCTCCATGGTCGGCGCGAGACCTCGCCGGACAGTTTCCACCTCGGGCAGTTCGGGCACGGTAACCTCTTTCTCTCAAATCTGTTTCGTGTAGCTGCAATCTGGTCTATAGACGCCGCATCACGTTGCGGTGCAAAAACCGCATGTCCATATATAGGTGAGCCTGCGATAGCGCCGAAGAGGCGAATGCGCCAGAGCTTTCACTTTGAAGAACCGATGACCGGGAGCTTGAACCCATGAACGAGAGCCGCACCTCTGCAAATGGTGGCATGGAAACGTCCTATGGTTTTCGCCAGGTCGCGGACGGCGAAAAGCAGAGCCTCGTCAATGATGTGTTTCACAAGGTCGCCAAGCGCTACGACATCATGAACGATGTCATGTCGGCGGGCCTGCACCGCGCCTGGAAAGAGGCGATGGTGGCATCGCTCAATCCGCGCCGCGACCAGAACTACCGCGCGCTTGACGTTGCCGGCGGCACGGGCGATATCGCGTTTCGTATTGTGGAAGCCTCGGGCCGTCAGGCCCATGTGACCGTTCTCGACATCAACGGCTCGATGCTGGGTGTCGGTGCCGAGCGGGCGGAAAAGAAGGGGCTTTCGCCGAACCTCGATTTCGTCGAGGCCAATGCCGAGAGCCTGCCCTTCGAGGCCAATTCCTTCGATGCCTATACGATCGCCTTCGGCATCCGCAACGTGCCGCATATCGATGTGGCGCTGAAGGAGGCCTATCGCGTCTTGAAGCGCGGCGGACGTCTGCTCGTGCTGGAATTTTCCGAAGTCGAAATGCCGCTTCTCGATACGTTCTACGACCAGTGGTCTTTCAAGGCGATCCCGCAATTCGGCAAGATGATCACCGGCGAAGCCGAGCCCTATCAGTATCTGGTGGAATCGATCCGCAAGTTCCCCAATCAGCGGGATTTCGCGACCATGATCAGCCAGGCCGGCTTCTCGCGGGTGAACTTCACCAATTATACCGGCGGCATTGCGGCCCTTCATTCCGGCTGGAAGCTCTGATCCCATGGCTGGACTGACTGCTTATGGCCGGCTTGCCCGGGTCGGCTGGGTTCTGGTTCGCGAAGGCGTTGTCGGCGCATTCCCGTCTGAAGGCCTGCCCGCGCCCGTTCGCACGGGGAAGGCCTTTCTCGAGCTTTTCGCCCGCAATCGCGCCCGCAGCAGCGCGCGCTCCGACAATCTTGCCCGCGCGGTCGAACGGCTGGGGCCCTCCTATGTGAAGATGGGTCAGTTTCTGGCGACCCGTCCCGATGTGATCGGTGCGGAATTCGCCGCCGACCTTTCGCTCCTGCAGGACCGCATGGCGACATTTCCGATGGAGCAGTCGGTCGCGCAGATCGAAGGTTCGCTCGGCCGCAAGGCGGATGATCTTTTCGCCCATCTCTACAATCCGGTTGCCGCAGCGTCCGTGGCACAGGTGCATCCGGCCGAAATCGTCGTCGATGGCGTCGAGCGCAAGGTTGCCGTCAAGGTGATCCGCCCCGGCGTCCGCCAGCGCTTTGCCGCCGACCTGGAGGCCATGTATCTCGTCGCCGAGACGCAGGAGCGTTTCCTGCCGAAATCGAAGCGGCTGCGGCCTGTCGAAGTCACCCGCACGCTCGAACAGACGACGCGGATCGAGATGGATCTGCGCCTTGAGGCGGCAGCCCTTTCCGAAATTGCCGAAAACACCAAGGATGATCCCGGCTTCCGTGTGCCCTATGTCGACTGGGAACGCACGGGGCGCGATGTCGTCACCATGGAATGGATCGACGGCGTCAAGATGTCGGATATCGCCGGCCTGCGCGCCGCTGGTCACGATCTCGACAAGCTGGCCGACACGCTGATCCAGTCGTTCCTGCGCCACACGCTGCGCGACGGCTTCTTCCACGCAGACATGCACCAGGGCAATCTCTTCGTCGAGGCGGATGGAACCATCGTCGCCGTCGATTTCGGCATCACGGGCCGTCTGGGGCGGAAAGAACGGCGTTTCCTCGCCGAGATCCTTTACGGCTTCATCACCCGCGACTACATGCGCGTCGCCGACGTCCATTTCGAGGCGGGCTATGTGCCGGCCCATCATGACCATGCGAGCTTCGCCCAGGCGATCCGCGCCATCGGCGAGCCGATCCATGGCCAGTCCGCCGAGACGATCTCGATGGCAAAGCTGCTGACGCTGCTCTTCGAGGTCACCGAGCTTTTCGACATGGAGACGCGGCCGGAACTGCTGATGCTGCAGAAGACCATGGTGGTTGTCGAAGGTGTTGCGCGCACGCTCAACCCGCGCTTCAACATGTGGAAGGCCTCCGAGGAAGTCGTCGGCGGCTGGATCCGCGACAATCTCGGGCCAAAGCGGATCGTGGGCGATCTCAAGGACGCCGTCGGCGCCGCCATCCGGCTCGCCGAAGCGCTGCCGGAAATCGCCGCCAAGACCGAGAAGTTCCACGCCGAAGTGATGGCAATGACCGAAAACGGCCTGCGCTTCGACAAGAGCACGGCGGAAGAGATCGGCAAGGCGGAAGCGAAGCACTCCCGCTGGGGTCGCGTGGCGCTTTGGGTGATTGCGGCTGCGAGTGTTTATATCGCGTGGAAGGTTTCGTAAGCCCCGGCCCGCCAGGCGACTGTTGGCCGCGAGCGTTCCAACACCTTCCGTCATGCCGGACTTGATCCGGCATCCAGTCCGCGATGTCGATCGCGGGAAAGACTCTTTGGCTACGGCGCGTTTATTGAACAGTCCTCTCAGCCCGCGGACGCGGGCTGGCTAGATCCCGGATCAAGTCCGGGATGACGGTGGAGAAAATGGCCAAGCCTTCCCACAAGGGGAGAGGAGAAAACCTCAATCATCCTCGCCATGGTTGGCGATCATCATGGCCTGCAATGCAAGCCGTTCCGTCTTGCGCATGCGCTCCGATTCCGACTTCAGCTGGCCGCAGGCGGCGAGGATGTCGCGGCCGCGGGGTGTGCGGATGGGCGAGGCATAGCCGGCGGCGTTGACGAAATCGGCAAAGGCCTCGATCGTTTCCCAGTCGGAACAGTCGTATTTCGTGCCCGGCCAGGGATTGAACGGAATGAGGTTGATCTTGGCCGGAACGCCCTTGAGCAGCTTCACCAGATCGCGGGCATGCTCAAGGCTGTCATTGACGCCCTTCAGCATCACATATTCGAAGGTGATGCGGCGGGCATTCGACAGGCCCGGATAGGCGCGGCAGGCGGCCATCAGTTCCTTGAGCGGGTATTTCTTGTTGATCGGCACGAGTTCGTCGCGCAGCGCATCGTTGGTCGCGTGCAGCGAGATCGCCAGCATGACGCCGATTTCCTCGCCGGTGCGGTAGATTTCCGGCACGACGCCCGAGGTCGAGAGCGTGACGCGGCGGCGCGACAGCGACAGGCCGTCGCCATCGGTGGCGATCAGCAGGGCCTTCTTGACCTCTTCGAAATTATAAAGCGGCTCGCCCATGCCCATCATGACGATATTGGTGATCTTGCGATCGGAGGAGGGCAGGATGCCGCCCTGCGGCGTTTCGCGGTCGGGGAAGTCGCCGAGGCGATCGCGGGCGAGCAGAAGCTGCGAGAGTATTTCTTCCGCCGTCAGGTTGCGCACCAGGCGCTGCGTGCCGGTGTGGCAGAAGGAGCAGGTGAGCGTGCAGCCGACCTGCGAGGAGATGCAGAGCGTGCCACGCCCCTCTTCCGGGATATAGACCGTTTCCACCTCGACCGGGCGACCCGCGCCGCGCGCCGGAAAGCGCAGCAGCCATTTGCGGGTGCCGTCATTGGAAATCTGCTCTTCGGCGATTTCCGGGCGCTGGATGGTGAAATGCTCTTTCAGAAGCGCGCGAAGATCCTTGGCGACATTCGTCATGTCGTCGAAATCGGAAATGCCGCGAATATAGAGCCAGTGCCAGATCTGGCTGACGCGCATCTTGACCTGACGCTCGGCCACGCCTTTTTCAACGAGGGCGCTGGCAAGTTCTTCGCGCGACAGGCCGATCAGCGAGGGCTTTTCGGACAATTCAAAAACGGGCTTCGCCGGGGCTGCCGGCGCGGCAAGATCGAGACTGACCATAAGAGACTATCCTTCGGCGCGGCGTAAATTTCGCCCGCGCTCACAATTTGCGGGCTCCTCTATCATGATTTTGCCGCCACGTCAGCCCCTTCAATCCAAAGGGACGTCTCGACCAGAAACAGCAAAGCCGGCGCTAAGGCCGGCTTTGTGAAGGCATGGAACGGGTGGTCTGGCTTACTTGCAGGTTTCGATCTGCTTGAGAGCCGCCGAAATGCCGGAGAGCGAATAGGTGTAGGAGGTCGGCGTGCCGCGCGAGGAGATGGCGTCCACCTTCAGGCTGTGGCCGGACTTCAGGGCTGCGACGAGCGCGGGCTCTTCGGCAGCGTTCTCCAGCCATGCCGACTTGTCCTTGATGAACATCGTGTAGGACTTGGTGTCGATCGTGACCTTGACCTTCGAGCCTGCCTTCAGCGCGTAGCCGACCATGACCTGCGGTTCGTAGGAAATGTTCTGGCCGGGACGCTGGGTCACCAGGAAGAAGTTGTCGCCATGGTCGAGCTTGGCGGGCGACTTTTCAGCCGGAACCGAAAGCACGTAGCAGACCTTGCTGGCGCCCGACGTGTAGGAATAGGCGCCCCAGGCGTTGAACTGCTGGATGCGGGTCGGGCCGGAAGGCGCTGCGGCTTCCTTCTTGTCGCCGGACTTCTTGTCGGACGACTTCTTGTCCGCCTTCTTGTCGGCGGGCTTCTTGCTGTCCGACTTTTCGGTCTCCTTGGCGTCCTTTGCCGCTACGGACGTCGCGGAAAGCGTGACTGCCGAAGCCGATGCCAGGATGATGGAAAGAGCGAGTGCTGTTTTGCCTGCGAACATAACTTCCTACCGATTGTTTCCGTCCACGCGAAAAAGCCGAGCAATGCCGGCCGTTTATGACGATTTGAATTAATTTAGCTTAATTCGGGTTACCAAACCGTCAACAAGGAATTGCTTCGCGGCAAAATCGGTCGAGAGCGGCATATTCCACACGACAGTCCGTGCCGGAATGGCGCGAAGCGCTTCCCTTGCGCTGATGAAAGGCATTTGAAATCGGGCGACATTGGGGCGGTCTGCCCGCCCAAATCGGTTTTGCGAGAAAATGGCCTTCGGGTTACCCGACCATCAGCGTCCAATCTGCCGGCTGACATAGGCGCGGACGAGATCGGCCGTCGCCTGGTTATTGATCAATCCGAGGTGATCGACGCCGTCGAGGACATGGTATTCGCCCCTCGGGTTGACCGGTGACAGGGTCGGCTCGAACTGGTCGGCGCGGAATGCCTCGTCCTGTTTTCCAGCCACCAGCAGGAAGGGCGGCAGCTTGCCGACATCGCCGAGATAGTCGCGGCGCGGCGCATAGGAGACGTTGAGCCGCCAGGAATAGGCCGTGGTGGCCGCCTTGCCCTCGGCGCTTTCCAGAACAGCGCGCGGGAAGTGGAAGGTCACGACCGTCAACCCATCGAGAGCATGAATGCCGAAACCATTGAGGATCGAAAGCCCGATGGCCCGACGCACCAGCGCCTGCGACCAGCCGCCGGCATTGTCGCGCATGGTGGGCGCCTTGTAGTTCAGGTAGGGCGAAAGCAGGACGGCGCCGCTGAGCATCCCGCCATACTGGCCGCCGGCAAAGCGGATGACGAAGCCGCCACCGCTGGAATGGCCGGCAAGGATAAGCTTCTGTCCGGGCTTCAGCAATTGTTTGGCCAGTGCTGCGACATCGTCCTCCATCTGGCCGATGTAATCGACATCGCCGCGCATTTGCGGCGACGGTCCGTGACCGCGCAGATCGGGAATGGCGACCGCGATATCGCCCTCGCCTGCAATCTGACGGGCGAGCCATTGATAACTCCCGCCATGCCAGCCGGAGCCGTGGATGAGGATGACCAGCGGCGCATTGTCCGACTTGGCCGGGATGAAGCGATAGCCAAGCTCGGACCCGTCTTCCGCCTTGTAGGGCAGAAGCGGAAGAGTGACCTGTTCGGGCGGCAGCACGGACTTGAAGTTCAGCGTGTCGTCATCCTTGGCCGGCGCTTCCGGGCTTTGGCTGAAGATCAGCCCGAGGGCGACAAGGGGGATCGCAGCGAGGAGAGCGATGGTGACAGTGAGGACGCGAAGGGCGGTGTTCATCGCCTTCAAGCCGTTCTGGCGTTCAGATAGGCAATGGCGCGGCCCATCATGAAGCAGGAGGATGTGGCATTCACGAAGCCATAGAGGAAGCGCAGGTTGTCGCTGCTTCCGAGATCCGGATTGATCGCCGAGACGACCGCAATCCCGTAATTGACGCTGAAGATCGCAAGGATCAGCCCAAGCGAGAACCATTCGCCCTCGATCAGCAGCCGACCGGGACCGACGCGGCGGGCATTGCGGCCGGGCTTGACGAGCATGAGCATGCCGAATGCCGCCACAAGGCCGGCAACTGTACCCAGAAGGGCCGGCTCGGCAAAACGCCCCATGACGAGGCGAATGATCGCAATTGCCACGAACAGTGCCGCCGGGACGACGATGCGGGAGATGGAGAGTTCGCGGGTCTTGGTGCGTTGCAGACCGAGATAGATGAGGCCGGCAAGGATGAGCCAGACCCAGAGCGGCGTGTGGGTGACAATGCCGACGGCATATTGGGTGGCGTATTGCATGACGATGGTCCGTTCGTTGGAGCTGTCGGGACCGCAACCGGTTCCGTTGACCGCAGTCATCGTCGAACTGCGGTTCTCCCTCAAACGAACATGAGTGAAGCAACAGGGATCTTTCGCGAGTGGTGACAAACGTCATTTCGCGAAGCGCGAGTTGCGGCTGTCAGCTGGTCTTGTGATCTTCCAGCGCGTCGCGCGCCTTGTCGTAATGCTCGGGCTTCATATGTGCGCGCACCGAGGTGATCGCCATGGTCAGCACGGCGAGGTCATCGGAAAAGCCGATCACGGCGATGAAATCCGGCACGAAATCGATCGGCGAGACGAAATAGGCGAGTGCGGCGAGCAGAATGCCGCGCACGCGCGTCGGCGTCGTCGGGTCCAGCACGCAATAATAGGCGGCCACCACGTCCTCGCCGAAGGGCAGGACGCGAACCGCGCGCTTGAAGGCGGGCCAGAAGCCCTTGCGGACCTTTTCCGACTGCTTTTCCCGCGTGTCCGGATCGCCCGGCATCAGGATGTCACCATATTTGATGTCGTCCATGCGAAGCCCTTTCGAACCTGCTCACTGCAGGCGGACCTGATGTATGTATCGGCAGGCCCGGTTTCAAATCCGGTAATGCGCTTCTGCGCGATCCATTTCCAGTGCGAGCTGGAAGTCCAGCTCGGTCAGGCCGCCGGCGGAATGGGTGGAGAGCGAGACTTCCACCGTCGCATAGGAATTCTTCCAGTCGGGATGGTGATCGAGCTTTTCGGCCATCAGCGCGCATTGCGTCATGAAGGCAAAGGCCTCGCGGAAATTCTCGAAGCCGAAGGTCTTGGAGATGACCTTGCCGCCCTCTTCCAGATGCCAGCCGCCATGCGACTTCAGCTTCTCTTGCACTTCGCTCTCGCTGAGCTTAACCCGATTGACCATCATCAACTCCTGTTGTCACGCAATTGCGAACGAAAAACCGCTTCACACGTTTTGCTGAATTGCTCTGGAGATTAAACGCATGAACGACGTTTCGGTTCTTTTTGTGTGCCTCGGCAATATCTGCCGGTCGCCGCTCGCGGAGGGCGTGTTTCGCCATATCGTCGCACAGCAGGGGCTTTCGGCCCGCATCACGGCGGATTCGGCCGGCACAGGCGGCTGGCATCAGGGCGACGCGCCCGACCGGCGTTCGATTGCGGTCGCTGCCCAATACGGCATCGACCTATCCAAGCTGAAGGCCCGGCAGATACGCCAGCGCGATTTCGAGACCTTCGACCTCATCCTCGGCATGGACAGTTCAAACGTCGAAAACATCCGCCGCATCGCGCCCGCCGAGGGCCGCGAGCGAGTGCATCTCTTTTCCGCGCTGACGCTCGGGCAGAGCTTTGACGTTCCCGACCCATATTATGGCGACGCGTCAGATTTCGAGCGCGTCTACCACATGATCTCGGAGGGCTGCGTGTCCCTGGCCGAAATGCTGAAATCGTCCGACATGTCGGCGAGAGGGAACACTTCCTCGGTCAGGTAAGGACCGCCGCCCACGGAATCGCGCGACGAAAGCAGCACGAAGCGTGGAACGAGAAAGGGCGCCGTGTGGAAGTCACCGCGCCCTGCAAGATAGTGTACGACATCATCGACCCGTGACGAACGCAGCCTCGCCAGCGTTACGTGCGGCGTGAACTTGCGGGGATCCGGTGGGAGACCGATCCGCTGGCAGATCCGCTCGATTTCAGCCTGAAGCGCATACATTTCCTCATTGGGAGAAACGCCGGCATAGACCGAATGCGGTTTCTTCGATCCGAATGACCCCGTACCGGACAGTTGCAGGGAGAATTCGGGCCGGTCGATGCGGTCGAGCCGATCGACGATTTCATCTGCGGTGCGATTATCGACGTCCCCGATGAAGCGTAGCGTGATGTGATAGTTCTCGACGTCTATCCATCTGGCTCCGGGGAGACCACCGCGCAACAATGAAAGGCTCATGGCCGCATTGCGCGGAATTTCGAGGGCGGTAAACAGTCTGGGCATGACGAGCTCCCCGAATCTATTACTCGAACGATCCTAGCGAATCACGCAATTGCGAAATGCGCAAGACAAAAGGGAAATGCCCTGTGGAACGAATAGTTTCAGGCAAGCGACATTTTTGACTTACCGGGCTGGAATCGATTTCAGAAACGCCTCGGCCGTGGGCAGAAATGCTGCAACTGCGGCGTCCACGCCCTTGGCATTCGGGTGCATGCCATCGTCCAGTTTCAGTTCGGGCTTGAGCACGTAAGCCTCGACGAACAGGGGATAGAGCGGCGCACCGTATGCTTTGGCGAGATCCGGAAAGATCGGGTTGAAGCGGGCGGCATAGTCTGGCCCGAGGTTCGGCGGGGCCTGGATGCCGGCGAGCAGAACCGGGATCTTGCGTTCCTTCAGCCGGGCAAGGATGGCATCGAGATTTTTCTTCGTGTCTTCGGGGGCAAGACCGCGCAAGGCGTCATTGGCGCCGAGCTCCAGGATCACGCCACCGGTTCCGTCCGGGATAGACCAGTCGGCACGCGCCAGTCCGTCGCCGGTCGTGTCGCCGGAAACGGCGGCGTTGGCGATGGCCACGTCATAGCCCTTCGCCTTCAGCGCCGCTTCCAGCTTGGCCGGAAAGGCATCGGCGGCGGGCAACTGATAGCCGGCCATGAGGCTGTCGCCAAAGGCGACAAGCTGGACCGTTTTGGCTGCCGCTTGCGAGGCCCACAAAAGCGTGGCTGCGAGCAATATTCCCATCGACGCTTTAAAACGCATCTTCGTCACCCTAAATTGCGTATTGCTTTCCAACCGGCCCGCGCGCCGGCCCGACCTTCGTTCCAGTCTTCCATTGATATAGGGCAGATTTTCGTGACCGACACCATTATCCGCCTGAAAAAGGCCGACCTGACGCTCGGGCTCTCCGCCGCGTCCGTTCATGTGCTGAAAGAAGTCGACCTCGAAATCGCCCGCGGCCGCTCGGTCGGCATTGTCGGCCCATCGGGGTCTGGCAAGTCGACGCTTCTCATGGTCATGGCGGGGCTGGAGCGGGTGGATCGCGGCGAGGTCGTGATCGACGGCGCGCCCTTTCATCAGATGAACGAAGACCAGACCGCAGCCTTCCGCGGCCGCAATATCGGCATCGTCTTCCAGTCCTTCCACCTGATCCCCAACATGACGGCACTGGAAAATGTCGCCGTGCCGCTGGAGCTTGCCGGCGAAGCGAAGGCCTTCGACATCGCCCGCAAGGAGCTTGAGGCCGTCGGCCTTGGCGCGCGGATGTCGCATTATCCGGGACAATTGTCCGGCGGCGAGCAGCAGCGCGTGGCGATTGCACGCGCCCTTGCCCCGTCGCCGGCCCTTCTCATTGCCGACGAGCCGACCGGCAATCTGGATGGCGAAACCGGGCGGCAGATTGCCGATCTTCTCTTCGCCAAGCAGGCCGAACGCGGCATGACCATGCTTCTCGTCACCCATGACCCGTCGCTGGCCGCCCGCTGCACCGAGCAGGTGCGCATGCGCTCCGGCCGCATCGAGGGTGCAGCAACACCCGTGCGCGAAACGGTGCAGGCATGAGCGCGGCAACGCGGTTCCGCCTCGCCTTCAGGCTGGCGCTGCGCGAAATGCGCGGGGGGCTCAGCGGCTTTTACATTTTCCTCGCCTGCATTGCGCTTGGCACCGGGGCGATTGCCGCCGTGAATTCGGTGGCGGGCTCCGTCACCGGGGCGATGCGCGAGCAGGGGCAGACGATTCTTGCCGGCGACATCCGCTTCCAGATCAACAATCGCGACGTTGCGCCGGAAGAGGAAGCCTATTTCAGGACATTCGGCGAGATCTCCCGCTCCGACACCATTCGCTCCATGGCGCGCAAGGCCGATGGCAGCGACCAGACGCTTTCTGAGGTGAAGGCGGTCGATGGCGGTTATCCGCTTTATGGAACGCTGCAGTTCGAGCCGCAGACGAGCCCGGCGGAGGCGCTCGCCGAAAAGGACGGAACCTTCGGCGCGATCGCCGCGCCCGACCTCCTCGACCGGCTGAAGCTGAAAGTCGGCGACGGTCTTCTGGTCGGCAATGCGAAGCTCCGCATCACAGGCTCGCTAGTCAAGGAGCCGGATTCGCTGTCCGAGGGCTTTGCCTTCGCGCCGCGGCTCATCGTCAGCCGCGAGGCGCTGGCCACTGCCGGCCTCGTGCAGACCGGCAGCCTGATCGAGCATGTCTTTCGCGTGAAGCTGCCGGCTGGCGCGCAGATGCCCGCGGACCTGAAGAAAAAGACGGATGCGGCCTTCCCGAATTCCGGCATCCGGATAGCGACCAGCGGCAACGCGGCGCCGCAGCTCAATGACACGATCAGCCGCTTCACCGAATTCCTGACGCTGGTCGGGCTGACTGCGCTGATTGTCGGCGGCTCTGGCGTGGCCAATGCCGTGCGCGCCTATCTCGATTCCAAGCGCGGCGTCATTGCGACGTTCAAATGCCTCGGCGCGCCGGCCTCGACCGTGACGCTGATCTACATGCTGCAGATCCTGATGATTGCGGCGGTCGGCATTCTCGCCGGCCTCGTGCTCGGCGCCATCGCGCCGATGATCGCCAACCGGTTCCTTGCCGAATACCTGCCTGTCGATCCGACGCCGACGCTGTTTCCGGCAGCACTTCTCATTGCCGCCCTCTTCGGTTTGCTGACGGCAGCCGGATTTGCCATCCTGCCGCTCGGGCGCGCCCGCGATGTGCCGGCCACCGCCCTGTTCCGCGAACAGGGCTTCGAGCCGACCCGCTGGCCGGCGCGGCCGTTCGCGATTGCGGCCGGCGTCGTTTTCCTCGCCATTGCGGCCCTTGCGGTGTTCACCGCGCAGGATCGGCGCATCGCGCTCTATTTCCTCGGCGCCATCATCGTCGCCTTTGTTGTGCTCAGGCTGGTCGGCGTCGGCATTGCGGCCCTTGCGCGCCGCAGCCCGTCCTTCCGCTCGCCCGTCGTGCGGCTGGCGCTCGGCAACATTCACCGGCCCGGCGCGCTCACCGGCCCGGTCGTTCTGTCGCTCGGCCTCGGGCTGATGCTTCTGGTGACGCTGGCGCTGATCGACGGCAACATGCGGCGCGAACTTCAGGGCAGCATGGCCGTGCGCGCGCCGGATTATTTCTTCATCGACATCCAGAGCCGCGACCTGCAGGGCTTTCAGGACGTCGTGAAGAAGAGTGCGCCCGACGCGAAGCTGGTCGAGGCGCCGATGCTGCGCGGGCGACTGACGGCGCTGAACGGCACTGACGTCTCGCAGATCAAGGCGGCGGAAAGCGTGCGCTGGGTGCTGAACGGCGACCGCGGCATCACCTATTCGGAAACCGTGCCGGAAAACGCCACCGTGACCGAGGGCGCCTGGTGGCCCAAGGACTATACCGGCCAGCCGCTTGTTTCCTTCTCCGAACAGGAGGGCAAGGAGCTTGGCCTGAAGGTCGGCGACACCGTGACCGTCAATGTTCTCGGCCGCCAGATCACCGCGAAGATCGCCAATATGCGCAAGGTCGACTGGCGCTCGATGGGCATCAATTTCGTCATGGTCTTCACGCCCTCGACCTTCAAGGGCGCGCCGCATGCCTGGCTGGCGACGCTGACCGGGTCGGATGCCGACCGTTCGGCGGAGAATTCGGTCGTTCACGCCGTAACGAACGCCTATCCGGGTGTGACGACCATCAACATCAAGGACGCGATCGACACCGTGACGAAGCTGACCGGGCAGATCGCACTGGCCATTCGCGTCGCGGCCAGCGTGGCGCTGATCTCCTCAGTCCTGGTTCTGGCCGGTGCGCTCGCCGCCGGCAACCGCGCCCGTATCCATGACGCCGTGGTCCTGAAGACGCTGGGGGCGACGCGGCGGACGCTGATTGCGGCCTTCGCGCTCGAATATGCACTGCTTGGGCTCGCAACCGCGCTCTTCGCGCTGATCGTCGGGGCTGCCGCCTCCTACGGCGTCGTGCATCTGATCATGACGCTGCCCTGGCGTTTCGGCCCGTGGACAGCGGTGCTGACCGCAGTCCTCTCTCTCGTCGTGACCGTCGGCGTCGGCCTGATCGGAACGTGGAGGGTGCTGGGACAGAAAGCCGCACCAGTCTTGAGAGAATTATAGTAAATAAAGCTAAGCCTGCAAAAGTAACAGGAAATTTAGATTCTGAAGACTTGCGGAACTTGAGCTTGCACCTCATATTCAACGCATCGGCGCGAAAACCGTCATCGGGTTTCGCAAAGCACGATGCGCAGATTGGAGAATTAGAGCGTCCTTTGCGCATTCTGTGAGGATGTGCGGCGCTCTAAGTCAACATGGCGGGATTGCGCCTAAAAATGCTCTTTCCGACATGCAAATCGGGCAAAACGCCCCCTTTGAGAGGAAACAATGGCTGAACTTCGCAACTTCCAAACTGGAACGCAGTCCGGCGTGATGATTGATCAGGGCCTTCGCAGCTACATGCTGAAGGTCTACAATCTCATGATGTTCGGCGTCGGTATCACGGGCGTCGCCGCCTACGTGACGACGCTTCTGACCACGACAAATGATCCGTCGCAGGCCGCTGCGACGATGCGCGGCGGTGTCATGCTCACGCAGCTTGGCGTGGCGCTTTATACCTCGCCGCTGCAGTGGGTTGTCATGCTGGCGCCGCTGGCGCTGGTCTTCTTCCTGAGCTTCCGCATTGACAAGATGAGTGTTTCTGCTGCTCAGGGCACGTTCTGGGCCTATGCTGCCCTTCTCGGCGTCTCGCTGTCGTCGATCCTGCTCGTCTACACGGCGGCCAGCATCACGCAGACCTTCTTCGTCACCGCAGCCTCGTTCGGCGCACTGTCGCTCTATGGCTACACGACGAAGCGTGACCTGTCGGGCATGGGTTCGTTCCTGGTGATGGGCCTCTTCGGCGTCATCCTGGCCTCGATCGTCAACATCTTCCTGAAGTCGTCGGGCCTTGAGTTCGCGATCTCGATCATTGGCGTGCTGGTCTTTGCCGGCCTGACCGCCTGGGATACGCAGAAGATCAAGGAAATGTACTACGATGCGGACGATGAAGTGACCTATGGCCGCAAGGCCGTGATGGGTGCGCTGACGCTGTACCTCGACTTCATCAACCTCTTCCTGTTCATGCTCCGCTTCCTCGGCAACAACCGCAATTGATTGCGAGCGGACTTGGGATATAACGAAAGGCGGCCTTCGGGCCGCCTTTTTTGTTGCCTGGAGTTCTGCGCATGACCTTCTCCATCCGCAATGCGGACCTGCACGATCTTCCCGCCATTACAGAGATTTACCGCGAATCCGTCCTCAACGGCACGGCGACCTACGAGCTTGATCCGCCGGATCAGGCCGAGATGACGTCGCGCTTCGAGACGATTACCGGGCGGGGTTACCCTTATGTGGTTGCGGCAGGCGAAGACGGAACCATTCTCGGCTATGCCTATGCGTCAGCCTTCCGAACGCGTCCGGCCTATAACTGGCTGGTGGAAGACTCGATCTATCTTTCGCCGGCCGCACGCGGCAAGGGCATCGGCCGGGCGCTGGTCGATGAACTCGTGACCCGCTGCACCGCGCTCGGCTTCCGCCAGATGGTCGCCGTTATCGGCGGTTCAAGCCCCGCCTCGATCGGTGTTCACCGCGCGGCAGGTTTCCAGATGTGCGGCACGCTGAACGCGACCGGCTTCAAGCTCGGGCAATGGCTGGATACGGTGTTCATGCAGATTGCTCTGGGTGAAGGTGCAGAGACGGTGCCAGATGTTGGGGTGTATCCGGGGAATTTGAAGTAAGCGTCGTTCGGATTGCAGGGGTAGACGCATGATGCCCCTCGCCCTGAGGTGCCTGCGCATCGCGCAGGCCTCGAAGGGTCCCCAGCCCAGAACACGACCCTTCGAGGCCGCCCATGGGCGGCACCTCAGGGTGAGGACTTAGCCTTCAGGTCTCGACCAGCTTCAGCACCTTGTCGAAGACCTTCAGCACCTGCTTCAGGTCATGCCCGCGCTTCAGCACCTTGCCGGCCGTGTTGACGACGCTGTAGGCGCCCTGCTTGTTGGCAAGCCTCGGGTCCTTGACGATCTGGTAGAGCGGCATTTCGCCCGAGCGCTTGAAGACCGAGAAGATGGCGACGTCGCGCATGTGGTCGAGCGCGTAATCCTTCCATTCGCCCTCGCCGACCATGCGGCCGTAGATCCAGAGGATCATGTCCAGCTCGCGCCGATGGAAGGTAACAGGAAGTGGATCCTTCGCGTGTCTATATTCGCGCAGGTCGATGACATCGGCCGAATTCGTTGACCTAGCTGATTCCCGTTGCAAATCGGGTTGATCGTCCAATGCCGCGCTCCGCATGATGACATTTCCATGTCAGTTTGCCTGACTTACATCAAAATGCAAGGGCGAAGGCTGGGGGTGTCTTACTGCGTCCAGGCCATGACGCCGGCAGCCCCGAGAATGGGGCCGGGTTCGCCATTCGGGCCTGTCTGCTGCAGGAGGACGGCGCAGCCGTCATATTCGCGCATGTCCATGACCGAAACGGGCAGCTTCAGCTGCAGCGCATCGCCCTTCCACATGCCGACCGTTTCGACTTCGGTGACGCTATTCAGATAGGTGATCGTCTTGCCGGAATTTTCGCCGCGCGTGATCGGTACGGTCTGCTTGCGCTTGAAATAGGCAATCACGACGTCGCCCGATCCCTTGCCGGCGCCGACGGAGATGTCCATTTCCTTGCCGTTGACAGAGGCCTGGATCGGGATCGACAAGCCCTGTCCCGCACCTTCAAGCTTCTTCAAGCCGGTCTCGATCGCGCCCTTGTCCGCGCCGTTGACGTCGGTTCGACCGTTGAGAACGGCCTGCGGCGTATAGACATTCGAGCGGCTCATGGTCGCGGCATAGCCGTATTGCCGGCCGGTATTCTGCTTCGAAGATAGGGTGTCGGCCCAGCCGAGATAGTTCCAGTAGTCGACGTGATAGGACAGCGCCAGAAGATCGCCGCGGTGGGCAAGCTCGCCCAGAACCGCATCGGCCGGCGGGCAGGAGTTGCAGCCCTGCGAGGTGAAAAGCTCCACGACGCCTTTGGGCGCACCCGTATCCTCAGCTTGCGCGGCGGCAAGCGGAAGAATGGAGACAGCAATCAAAAGGACAAGCCGGTTCATGGAAATCGGTTCTCGGAGCACTCTTACAAGCATGGACTTTAGGACATCCCGACTTCAACGCAAAATCACATTGGGGTGAGAACATTGAGAGGGATGATTATCAGTCAGCCGAAGCGATCACACCATGCGGGCTGCGTCCCGGCCTGCGGCAGGGCCGTTGCGGCATGAACGCCGCGCGCCACGGCGCGGGCCATGACGAGGGTGGCGAGATGGCAAAGCTCGAAATAGTCGCCGGCGCTTGTCAGCTGCTTCTCGCCCGTTGCGGCTGAGAAGACCGTGTCGCCATCAGCCGGGAGGTGAGCCGGCAGGATGGCCCGGGCAAGCCCGTCATGCGCCATGATGGAGAGCCGGTGCGTCTGCGCCTTGGTCAGCTGCGCGTTGGTCGCAACGAGGCCGATCGTGGTCGAGGTGAGGTTCAGGCCCTTGATGCGCATGGCGACATCGCTTTCGGAGAAGCTGGACGGCAGGCCGAGGCCGCCGAATTCGCCCTCGCGCTCGAAGGGCGCGGCCCAGAAATGCGGCCCCTCGCCGACGACGGCCGAGCCCAGCGCGTTGACCGCAACAATCGCGCCAATGGTGAGCCCGCTCTTCGTCCTGGCCGAGGCGGAGCCCAGTCCGCCCTTCAGCGTGCCGGTCGTCGCCCCCGTGCCGGCGCCCACCGTGCCGAGATCGAAGCTGCCGGATTTCGCCGCCTTGTAGGCATCGTAGCCCATGTCGCGATAGGGCGATTGCAGGCCCCAGTCCTTGTTGCCACCGTTGATCAGGTCCATCAGGATCGCCTGCGGCACGATCGGCACGCGGACATTGCCGACCTCAAAGCCGCGGCCATCGGCGCGAAGGCCGGCCTGAATGCCGCCCGCCGCATCGAGCCCGAAGGCCGAACCGCCCGAGAGCACGAAGGCATCGACCTGTTCCACCATCATCGACGGATCGAGCAGCGCGGTATCGCGCCCGCCCGGCGCACCGCCGAGAACCGTCCCCGAGGCCGTGGCCGGCTTGTCGAAGACGATGGCCGTCACGCCCGAGCCAAGCTCGAGATCGGTGGCATGGCCGATGGAAATTCCGGCGATATCGGTGATGAGATTGAGCATGGCGGCCTCCTTTTTGCGGCGGATATGACCACGGCTTGCGAATGGATGAAAGGGCGAAAAGGGTCGCAGCGGACTGGAATTTCCGCGTCCTGCCTGCTATGCGCGACCAGAGCGCCGGTCGAAAAAGTGGAACCCGGTTTTTCGACCGGCGCGGGAACAAAAGACAGGTTCAGGCAGGAGAGCGCGCGATGTTCCAGAACACCTTCCCCGACAAGACCGTGATGGCCGATCTGATGGCGAAAATGCTGTGGGAGTGCAAGGCGGTCCATTTCCGTCCGGAAGAGCCCTACAAGCTGGCCTCTGGCCTGCGCAGCCCGGTCTATATCGACTGCCGCAAGCTGCTCTCCTATCCCCGCATCCGCTCGGCCATCATGGATTTTGCAGCCGCCACACTGCTTTCCGAAGTCGGCTTCGAGCAGTTCGACTGCATTGCCGGCGGCGAGACGGCGGGCATTCCCTTCGCCGCCCTTCTGGCCGACCGTCTGGCGCTGCCGATGATCTATGTGCGCAAGCAGCCGAAGGGTCATGGACGCGGCGCGCAGATCGAAGGCGTGATGCCGGAAGGCGCGCGCGTGCTGGTGATCGAGGACCTGACCTCGGCCGGCACCTCGATCTTCACCTTCATCAATGCCGTGCGCAATGCCGGCGGCGTGGTCGATCACGGCATGGCACTGTTCTTCTACGGCATCTTCCCGGAGGCCGAGGCCCGCTTCGTCAACGGCAAGGTCAACATGCACCACATCGCCACCTGGCGGAACGTCCTAAAGGTCGCGCGTGAGCAGAAGCTGTTCGACGATGAGAAGCTGGCCTCCGTCGAGGAATTCCTCAATGCGCCTGTCCAGTGGTCGGCAGCACATGGCGGCGTTTCGGAACTGCCGACGGCCTGATTTCATCCGGATTTAATCTTCGAGGCCTTGGCTTCTGGCCGCGCCTCGATTAAATCGATTGAAGAACACATTGGGAGAGACCTCATGATCCTTTGCTGTGGCGAAGCGCTGATCGACATGCTGCCGCGCACGACGACGCTGGGCGAAAATGCCTATGCCCCTTACGCCGGCGGCGCGATCTTCAACACGGCGATTGCGCTCGGCCGTCTCGGGGTCCCGACCTCCTTCTTCACCGGTCTCTCGGATGACATGCTGGGCGATGTGCTGCGCGAAACGCTGACCGCTTCGGGTGTCGATTTTTCGCCCGCCGCCACCTCCTCGCGCCCGACCACGGTTGCCTTCGTCAAGCTGGTCAACGGGTCTGCGACCTACGCATTCTACGACGAGAACACCGCCGGCCGCATGATCACGCGGACCGATCTGCCCAAACTCGGCGATGATTGCGAGGCCATGCATTTCGGCGCGATCAGCCTGATCCCCGATCCGTGCGGCGACGCCTATGAGGCGCTGCTGACGCGCGAGGCGCACAAACGCGTCATCTCGCTCGACCCGAATATCCGCCCCGGCTTCATCAAGGACAAGCCGGCCCATATGGCGCGCATCAAGCGCATGGCCGCCCTTTCCGACATCGTGAAGTTTTCGGACGAAGATCTGGAATGGTTCGGCATGGGCCATGACCATGCGAGCCTCGCCGCCCATTGGCTGAACCATGGCGCCAAGCTCGTGATCATCACGCGCGGCGCCGATGGTGCGGATGGCTATACGCAGAATTTCAAGGTCACTGTGCCCAGCGAGAAGGTAACGGTAGTCGATACCGTCGGCGCGGGCGACACATTCGACGCCGGCGTTCTCGCCTCGCTCAAGATGAAGGGCCTGCTCACCAAGGCACAGGTTGCCTCGCTCAACCAGGGCGATGTGCATGATGCACTGGCGCTGGCGGCGAAGGTTGCCGCTGTGACCGTGTCACGCGCCGGCGCGAACCCGCCCTGGGCGAAGGAAGTCGGGCTTTAAGTCAGCGGATTTTTTTGCAATCATCCGCACCTTTCGCCTCTTATTGAAAGCCCGGGTTTTTCATTATTCTTCGGCATATGCCGCTTCCCTCTCTGGCTGCCGCCATCTCCCCCACAAGGGGGAGATGGGTGGGGTTCTGTCGCGCTCAGCCTTTTGGGCGAACAGGGTGCGGCCAGGTTAAGCCCTCCCCCTTGTGGGTAGGGTTTGGGAGGGGTGGGCGCGAAGCGCCCTCTTTGAAACGGCTTAGAACTCGACCTCGAGTTCGACAATCTCCGCCGGCTCGGCTTCTGCGCCGGCGATCCATTCCTGCATGAGCGGCCAGGCGAAGATGTGGTCGCAATAGGCCTTCAGCTTCGGATCGAGTTCGACCGCATAGGTGACGAAGCGCGAGCAGACGGGGGCGAACATGGCGTCGGCGATGGTCGGGTTCTGGCCGAAGAGCCAGGGGCCGCCATAGGTGTCGAGGCATTCGGTCCAGATTTCCTTGACGCGCTCGACATCGGGGCGGGCGCCGGAGAAGATCTTGAAGCTCTTGTAGCGCGTGCGGATGTTCATCGGCAGGGCCGAGCGCATGTTCTGGAAGCCGGAATGCATTTCGCCCGAAACGGCGCGGCAGATGGCGCGCGCGGCCTGATCATAGGGCAGAAGGCCGGCAGACGGGTTCCACTCGTTCATGTATTCGGCAATGGCCAGCGTGTCCCACACCGTGACCACGCCATGGGTCAGGCGCGGCACCAGCACGGAGGGGGAAAGAAGCAGGAGTTCCTTGCGGTTCTTCTCGTCCGGCGGCGCAACGACTTCGGTGAATTCGAGGCCCGCCATCTTGCAGAGCAGCCAGCCGCGCAGCGACCAGGAGGAGTAGTTCTTCGACGAAATGGTCAATTCGGCTGACAACATGATTTCCACCCCACTGAACGCCTGACAATATCTTCTGGCAACGGGATCGAAAATGCACTAGCTTTTTGCATTGCACAAGAAGGAGATTGCCCCCTTATGCTTTATCAGGCCTACCAGCTGCAGGACGACTTGATCGGTCCCTTCCGCAAGGCAGCGAAATTCTGGATGCGCATGGGCAATTGGGGCTTCGGGCCGCTGACGCGCGACGCGAACCAGCAGTTCCTGGCAGCCCTTGAAATGGTCTCGCGGTTCGAGCTCACGCATTCCCGCCCCGATTTCGGCATCAAGGAGGTTTCGACCGGCAATCAGGTCGTGCCGGTGCGCGAAGAGGTCGCTCTCGACCTGCCCTTCGGCAAGCTCCTGCATTTCGCCAAGGATATCGACGCGCTTCAGCCGCGCGTGCTGGTCGTTGCCCCCTTGTCCGGGCACTTCTCGACCCTGCTCGCCGGCACGGTGAAGACGCTGCTGCAGGACCATGACGTCTATATCACCGACTGGACCAATGCCCGTGACGTGCCGTTGTCCGAGGGGCATTTCGGCGTCGAAGACTATATCACCTACATCATCCGCTTCCTGGAAGAGATCGGGCCGGGCGCGCATATTCTCGCCGTCTGTCAGCCCTGCGTGCAGGCGCTTTGCGCCGTCTCCGTCATGTCGGAAGAGAACCATCCGGCGACGCCGAAGACGATGACGCTGATGGCCGGTCCCATCGATCCGCGCGAAAGCCCGACCGAAGTGAACGAACTGGCGGTGAAGAAATCGCTGGAATGGTTCGAGAATTCGATGATCTCGACCGTGCCCTATCGCTATGCCGGCGGCGGGCGCAAGGTCTATCCGGGCTTCCTGCAGCTGATCGCCTTCATGTCGATGAACATGGAGCGCCACAAGAAGGCGCATGCCAAGCTCTATGATCACCTCGCCAAGGGCGAGACGAAGGAAGCCGAGAAGATCAAGACCTTCTACGACGAGTATTTCTCGGTACTGGATCTGACGGAAGAATTCTACATCGAGACCATCGACCGCATCTTCCAGAAGGCCGAACTTGCCACCGGCGACTTCAACTATATGGGCCGACCGGTCAATCCGGGTGCGATCCGCAAGACGGCGCTTCTGACGGTCGAGGGCGGCCGCGACGATATCTGCGCGCTTGGCCAGACGGCCGCCGCGCATGATCTCTGCAATTCGCTACGCCCGCATCTGAAGCGGCACCATCTGCAGGCCAATGTCGGACACTATGGCGTGTTCAACGGCCGGCACTGGAACAATGAAATCTATCCGGTGGTGCGGAATCATATTTTGATGATGGAGTGAGTACTCCAGCCAATCTCCCCCCTTGAGGGGGAGATGCCCGGCAGGGCAGAGGGGGGTATGGTGCGGCATACTCATTCCCTCGTCATGTTTTCGGGGCCTGCGGCACCCCCTCTGTCAGCTTCGCTGACATCTCCCCCTCAAGGGGGGAGATTGACGTCGGAGCAAGCCTTACTCCACCCGCCCCTTGAGCGCCGCAACCAGCCCCGCGGTCGACGAATCCAGCCCGTCCGTGCCCTTGGCACCCTGCACAACCGGCAACAGGCCCGTTGCCAGTTCCTTGCCCAGTTCCACCCCCCACTGATCGAACGAGTTGATGCCGAACATGACGCCTTCGACGAAAACGCGGTGTTCGTAGAGCGCGATCAGGCAGCCGAGCGCGAAGGGGGTCAGCTTGTCGTAGACGAAGGTGATCGAGGGGCGGTTGCCGGTGAAGACGCGGTGGGGGGCGATCTTTTCGGCTTCGTCTTCGGCCCATTTCTGGGCGAGAAGCTGCGCTTTTGCCTCGGCTTTGGTGCGGCCCTTCAGAAGCGCCTGGGACTGCGCCAGGCAATTCGACATCAGCAACTCGTGCTGATAGCGCAGCTTGGGCTCGAAGCCATTGGCGGCGATCATGAATTCGACCGGGATGATATCCGTACCCTGATGGAGCAGCTGGAAGAAGGCATGCTGGCCATTGGTGCCGGGCTCGCCCCAGACGACCGGGCCGGACGAGCCATCCACCGGCGCACCTTCGATGACGACGCCCTTGCCGTTCGATTCCATGTCGAGCTGCTGGAGATAGGCGGCAAAGCGCGACAGGCGCTGGTCGTAAGGAATGACCGCGCGGGACGTGTAGCCGAGGACATTGCGCTGATACCAGCCGACCATGCCGAGAACCATGGGCAGGTTCTTTTCAAACGGGGCCGAGCGGAAATGCGTGTCCACCGCATAGGCGCCGTCGAGGAAGGCGCCGAAGTTTTCAGGGCCGACCGAGATCATCAGCGGCAGGCCGATAGCCGACCAGATGGAATAGCGACCGCCAACCCAATCCCAGAAGCCGAAGACGCGGGCCGCATCGATGCCGAAGGCGGCGACCTTGTCGAGGGCGGTGGAGACGGCGGCGAAGTGATGGCCGACAGCCGCCTCGCCGAGCTTATCGGCGATGAAGGCGCGGGCCGATTTCGCGTTCGTCATCGTCTCGATGGTGGTGAAGGTCTTGGAGGCGACGATGAAGAGCGTCGTTTCCGGGTCGAGCAGCTTCAGCGTGTCGGCGATATGGGCGCCATCGACATTGGAGACGTAATGGGCGCGCGGGCCGTCATGATAAGGCGCCAGCGCCAGCGTCGTCATGGCGGGGCCGAGATCGGAGCCGCCAATGCCGATATTGACGATATCGGTGAACTTCTTGCCGGTGGCACCTGCGATCTTGCCCGAGCGGATGCCGTCCGCAAAGGCGCCCATGGCGGCGAGCACGGCGTTGACGTCGGGCATGACATCGGCGCCATCAACGATGACGGGCGTGTTGGCGCGGTTGCGGAGCGCCGTGTGGAGCACGGCGCGCTTTTCCGTCAGGTTGATCTTTTCACCGGCAAACATCGCTTCGCGCTTGGCGGCCACGCCTGCCTTTTCGGCGGCGTCGGCCAGCAGCGTCATGATCTTCGGGTTGACGGCGGTCTTGGAGAAATCGAGCAGCAGATCGCCAAGACCGATGCTGTAGCGGGAGAAGCGCTCCGGATCGGCCGCAAAGGCGGCGCGGATATCGGTTGCGGCCGTTTCGGCGACAACATCACGAAGGGCTTTGACGATGGATTGCATCTCTTCTCTCCTCGGGTCGCAGCCAGTTGCCCTGACGCGAAAGTTTGACCGTTCGGGCCTGAGTCTTAAGACACCAATCGATTTAAAGAAAGGCGTTTGCGTGGTTGCGAAACCAATTTCGCAGCCCCAAAGAAAAAGCCCCGGGCATCGCGGCCCAGGGCTTATCAAAACTCACGTCTACAACCCAGACGTCAGTCGACGTCGGCCTCGGCGGCGAGCGCCTTGACCAGATCAACCAGCTTGCGGCGCACCTTGGCATCGCTGATCTTCACGAACGCGCGGTTGAGCTGCAGGCCTTCGGACGACGACAGGAAGTCGACGACATAGTTGGAGCTCGATGCTTCGGCCATGCCGGCCTGACCGGACGACGTGTCGCCGGGCGCGTCCTCGAAGAAGAAGGAAACCGGAACATTCAGGATGTTGGAGATGTTCTGGAGACGGCTTGCGCCGACGCGGTTCGTGCCCTTCTCGTACTTCTGGATCTGCTGGAACGTGATCCCGAGACTTTCACCAAGCTTTTCCTGGCTCATGCCAAGCATCGTTCTCCGGAGGCGGATACGGCTGCCGACGTGAATGTCGATCGGGTTCGGTTTTTTCTTGTTAACGACCATTTAAGTGCCCTGACTTGACTAGCTGCGGTGTAACCCGGCTGCACAGTTTCATAACTTTGAGGCAAGACTTCGCCCGTCGGTTACGCCTCCACCTTCGCGCAACAGGGTATATCTACCATCGCGCCGCACTATGCATTTTAAGGGGTTTCTGGTCAATTCTAACGGAAAATAAAACTAACGCGAGAAAAAGCGGCAAGGAGGAAAATTAGCACGGTCAACAACCAAAAGTTTGTACTTCGTGCAGAACTGTTCAAGGATGAAACAGATTTTAGCGGGAAGGTTGAATCGACTAAACCAGTGGTGTGTATTCCAGCCCCAGAAATAATTTGTCCATCCGCGGCAATTATTGCGGATATACCGCTGTTGGCACTGCGGATCATCGGCAAACCGAGCTCCACGGCGGTCACCCGCGCCTGGTGAAAATGCTGATACGGGCCGGGTGTCCGGCCGAACCAGATGTCATTGGTGAGGTTGATCAGCGCCGAAGCGCGGGCCACGGCCGGACCGATTTCCTCCGGGAAGATCGCCTCGTAGCAGATGAGCGGATAGAGCTGGCGGCCGCCGGGCAGCGTCAGCAGGTTCGGGCTGACGGCGGCGGTATAGCCACCCGGCAGGGCCGCAATCGTATCGACGCCCCATGACCGCAGAAGATCGGCAAAGGGCATGTATTCGCCGAAGGGCACGAGATGCACCTTGTCGGCGGCAGAAACGATCTGGCCTTCGCTGTCGAACACATAGGCAGAGTTGTAGTAGCGGCGCGGCGAGCCGGGTCCCGCATCCTCGGCGCGGACCGTGCCTGCAATCAGCGTCTGCTTGTCGTGCAGCAGATCGGCCAGCCGCGTGAAGGCCTCCTGCTTTTCGGTGAGGATGAAGGGAATTGCGGTTTCCGGCCAGACGATGAGGTCCGGCTTCTTGCCGCCTTCGGGCGGAAGCTTGCTAAGCGTCAGCAGCTTGTCGAAGATGGCGTTGCGGCTCTCGTCGGTGTCGCCATCATCGAGCCCGATGAAGGGCTGCACGAGACGGACGCTGATCTCGCTCTTGCCGGGCCGGGCCGCGAAGCGCTGCATCGCCCAATGGCCATAGCCGAAATCGGCGGCGAGAAGCAGGGCGGCGAGCGCGATGCCGATCCGGGCACCCTTGCCGGTGCCGAGAAGTGCGGGCATCGCGAAGACAAAGACGGCCAGCAGCGTCATGCCCTCGACGCCGATCAGCCGCACCGGCTGCATCATGATCGGGATCGGCATGGCGGTGTAGCCAATCGCATTCCAGGGAAAGCCGGTCAGCACGAAGCTGCGCAGCCATTCGAGGATCGCGAAGGCGACGGCAAGCATGGCAATGCGGCCAAGGCCATCGGGCCAGAGCAGGCGGGCAAGCGCGACCGCCAGCCCGTAGAAGATCGCAAGCACGGCGGGAAGGCCAACGACAGCCAGCGGAATGGCCCATTTGAAGTCGGGATCTTCGAGAAGCGGGCTCGCCAGCCACCAGAGGCCGGCGACGAAATAGCCAAAGCCGAAGAGCCAGCCGATGGCAAAGGCGGGAAGAATGCGGCCGAGAATTCCGCTTTCAGGCGAGCCGGCCGTGCCGTCGATCAGCCAGACGAGCAGCGGAAAGGCAACGAACATGGCGGCGAAGACGTTGAGTGGTGGCAGGGCCAGCGCCCCGATGGCGCCTGCGGCAAGCGCGATCAGCGCCCGCTTCCATCCCCAGCTCAAGATGACGCCGTTTGCCAGTCTTTCCATGCTTCACGCCCGAATTGATGCAAGACCGCATGCGTCCGGCCCGCCGACCGGGCCGAACGTCCACGAAATTGCGCTCAATCTAGGGCGGGAGGCTTGCCCGGGCCTGCCGACTGGACGGCCATGGGCTCCAGTTCCTGCTCGCCCTTGGTCTGCACGCGGCGGCGCGGCGCAACGCGCTTGCGGGTAATGCGCACCTTCTTGATGCGGCGCGGATCGGCTTCCAGCACGTGGAATTCGAAGCCGGGGAGCGCCTGCACCACCTCGCCGCGCACCGGAATGCGACCAAGCGAGGAGAAGATCAGGCCGCCGATCGTGTCGACATCTTCCAGCTGCTCGCGAATGTCGAAATCCGAGCCGATAAGCTCGGCGATCTCTTCCAGTTCGGCACGCGCGTCTGCGATGAAGACATCGTCAGAGGTCTTGCGGATCATGACCTCGTCGTCGTCATGTTCGTCCTCGATATCGCCGACGACCATTTCGACAATGTCTTCCAGCGAGACGAGACCGTCGGTGCCGCCATATTCGTCGATGACCAGCGCCATCTGGATGCGCGAGGCCTGCATGCGCGCCATCAGATCCGAAGCCAGCATCGAAGGCGGCACGAAGAGAAGCTGGCGCACGATGCCGGTTTCCGACAACGGTTTGTTGATGTCGATGCGGCCGAGATCGAAAGCGGGCTTCGGCAAGCGCGAGGCGGGCTTTTCCTCGGTTTCGGCAGCCGCCGCAGCAGCCTTTGCAGCGGAGGCGGCGCGGGTGGAGGTTCGCCGCTTGTTGCGCGCCTGTTTCATGATCCAGGACAGAAGATCGCGAATATGGACCATGCCGCGCGGGTCATCCAGCGTGTCGCAATAGACCGGCATGCGCGAACGGCCCGAATCCTCGAAGAGAACCATCAGGTCGCCCACAGAGATGCTCTGGTCCACCGCCTCGATATCGACGCGCGGCACCATGACATCCTCGACGCGGACTTCGCGGAAGCGCAGGATATTGTGCAGCATGGCCCTTTCGCTGGGGGAAAAGGCCGCGTTGCTGCCCGGATCGGCAAGGAGCGCGTCGGCAATATTCTCGCGCAGGCTCGATCCGTTGGACGGCTTGAAAAGGCGCGCAGCCCAGCTCCTTAAAGGATTGCCGTTCTTGTGCGCGCCGGAGGGACTGCCGCCCTCCTCGGAAACTGACGAGCCATTTTCATCGCTCGCCGCTCGTGTCGTGTCAGATATGTCGCTCATTGTCTCCAGGATCAGGTCAGTTCGGTTCCCGCATAAGGGTCAGATAGGCCCAACCCCAGGAGAATGCGAGTCTCCAGACCTTCCATGATCGTCGCTTCTTCATCGTTCATGTGATCATAGCCGAAAAGATGCAGAAAACCATGCACTAGCAGATGGCTTAAATGCGCCTCGAACGGCTTTTCCAGTTCAGCCGCCTCGCGGGCGACCGTCTCATAGGCGAAAATGATGTCGCCCAGCATCGGTCCCGGCATGCCGCCGGGTTCAAGCGGATAGGCTGGGAAGGACAGAACATTGGTCGGCTTGTCCTGCTCGCGCCATTCCGCATTGATCTCGCGGATCGAAGCATCGTTGGTGAAGAGAAGAGAAAGCTCGACCGGATGTTTCGGGAAAGGCTGGCTTTCCTTCGTCTTCAGCCAGGTTTCGGCGGCGGCCAGCACCGGTTCGCATAAAGCAAGAAGACTGGCCTCTTCGGGCCAGTCCCCTTCCTCGATGGAAATCTGTATGTCGAGCGTGTCGGTCAGTTTGTGCTCCCCACCGCATCCGCGACGGGCTCCGGCTTTTCGTACTCGGCGTCGTAAGCCTTGACGATGCGCCCGACAAGGGGGTGACGCACGACATCGACATCACGGAAGCGAATGATCGAGACGCCCTCGACCTCCTTCAGGATGCGCAACGCCTCGACCAGACCGGATTTGACGCCGCGCGGCAGGTCGATCTGGCTCGGGTCGCCGGTGATGATCATGCGGGCGTTTTCGCCGAGACGCGTCAGGAACATCTTCATCTGCATGGAGGTCGTGTTCTGCGCCTCGTCGAGAATGACGGCGGCATTCGACAGCGTGCGACCGCGCATGAAGGCGAGCGGGGCGATTTCGATGACGCCGGCGGTGATGGCGCGTTCGACCTTGTCGCCCGGCATCATGTCGTAAAGCGCGTCATAGAGCGGGCGCAGATAGGGATCGACCTTTTCCTTCATGTCGCCGGGCAGGAAGCCCAGACGCTCGCCGGCTTCGACGGCGGGACGCGACAGGATGATCTTGTCGACCGCGCCGCGTTCCAGAAGCTGGGCGGCATGGGCTACCGCAAGATAGGTCTTGCCGGTGCCGGCGGGGCCGGTGCCGAAGACGAGTTCGGAACGCTCCAGCGCGCGGATATAGGCATCCTGCGTCGGGGTGCGGGCAGCAATCGTCTTCTTGCGGGTGGAAATCTGCGCCATGGTCAGCTTGGCCTTCCGCTCCAGCGTCGGCAAGGTCAGCTGATCGTCGGCGGCCACGGCCATGCGGATGGCGCCCTCGACATCGGAGGTCTCCACCGAACCGCCCTTCTGCAGACGGTCGTAAAGATAATCGAGCGCCCGGCGGGCCTGATTGGTGGCCTGAAGATCACCGGAAATGGCAACGGAATTGCCGCGTGCCCGCGCATCCACCCTTAGCCGTTCCTCGATGAGCTTCAGATGCTCATCGAACTGGCCAAACAGTTCGCTGGCGTATCGGTTGTTTTCGAACGTGAGCACGAAATGATTGGCATCCGTGACGGACGAGCGGGATTGACGCGAAGTTTGCGGCACCATTTCGTGTGTGTTCAAGCGGTCGGGCTCCATGTTGGTCCCGGACCTTCAGCTTTCCGCCACCTCGGCAAACAAGCTGTTTGGACCGGCTTCGGTGATTCTTACTTTTATAATGTCACCGATTTTTAACTTGTCACCGCTTTTCGTCGTTTGCGCGTCGATAATTACCGGTTGAAGCCAGGGCGAGCGCCCGACGAGCTGGCCGGGCATGCGCCCTTCCTTCTCCAGAAGCAGGTCGATTTCCTTGCCGACGCAGGCGCGCGCAAAGTCGCGCTGCTGCTGGAAAAGCAGGGTTTGCAGGCGGTCCAGCCGTTCAGACTTCACCTCTTCCGACACATGGTCGGGCAGGTCTGCACCGGGTGTTCCGGGGCGCGGCGAATATTTGAACGAGAAAGCCTGTGCATAACCGATTTCTTCGATCAGCCGCATGGTCGCCTCGAAATCCTCGTCCGTCTCGCCGGGGAAGCCGACGATGAAATCGCCCGACAGTGCCAGTTCCGGATTGACGGCGCGGATGCGCTTGACCAGTGCGATATAGTCAGCCGCCGTATGCTTGCGGTTCATCGCTTTCAGGATACGGTCGGAGCCGGACTGAACCGGCAGATGCAGATAGGGCATGAGCTTCCGCTCGGTCGCATGCGCCGCAATCAGGCGGTCATCCATGTCGCGCGGATGGCTGGTCGTGTAGCGCAGGCGGTCAAGGCCGTCGATTTCGGCAATGGCAGCGATGAGTTCGCCGAGGCCGATCGCCTTGCCTTCCGCGTCCGTGCCATGCCAGGCATTGACGTTCTGGCCGAGAAGGGTGAGTTCGCGCACGCCGGCTTCGGCAAGCTTACGCGCCTCGTCCACGATCTGAGTAAGCGACCGCGAGACTTCCGAGCCGCGCGTATAGGGTACGACGCAGAAGGTGCAGAACTTGTCGCAACCTTCCTGAACGGTGAGAAACGCCGTGGGTCCGCGGGATTTCGTCACCGCTTTTTCAGCCGCCGGCAGATGCTCGAACTTGTCTTCCAGCGCATAATCGGTCTCGACCGGCTTGCGGCCGGCGCGGACATCCTTCAGCACCTGCGGCAGGCGATGATAGGTCTGCGGACCGACCACGAGATCGACGGCCGGCGCGCGGCGCAGGATTTCCTTGCCCTCGGCCTGGGCCACACAGCCCGTCACGCCGATGACGAATTCGCGGCCTTCGGCGTTTTTCGCCTTCTTCATGTCACGCAGGCGGCCAAGCTCGGAATAGACCTTTTCCGCCGCCTTCTCGCGAATGTGACAGGTGTTGAGAAGGACCAGATCGGCCTCTTCCAGCACCGTCGTTTCCGCATAGCCGTCAGCGGCCAGCGCATCGGTCATGCGGGCGCTGTCATAGACATTCATCTGGCAGCCGTAAGTCTTTACGAACACCTTGCGGGTATTCGTGTTGACGGCCGCGTCGGTTGCGGGGTTGGCGGGTTGGAGCGCTTGTTCGGTCATGAGCGCCTCCATACTGCATTGAAACCTCGAAATGAAGCCCAAAACCCGCAAAAATAAGGGATTTGGTAATGACATAAAGATATAATTATGTCCTTCTACGCTTGTTTTCTGAAGCCGGAATGGCTACAGAGTCGATCGGTATTTCTTCCAGAGGGGATCAAGCCCAGATGCGCGCCAACTACCTTTTCACCAGTGAATCCGTGTCCGAAGGTCATCCGGACAAGGTCTGCGACCGCATTTCCGACGAGATCGTGGATCTCGTGTATCGCGAAGCGGCCAAGACCGGTGTGAACCCCTGGGGCGTGCGCATCGCCTGCGAAACGCTGGCGACGACCAACCGCGTCGTCATTGCCGGTGAAGTTCGCCTGCCGCCGAGCCTGATGAAGAAGGACAAGAACGGCCAGGACGTCATCAACCCGGCCAAGTTCAAGACCGCAGCACGCCGCGCCATCAAGGATATCGGCTACGAGCAGGACGGCTTCCACTGGAAGACGGCCAAGATCGACGTTCTCCTGCACTCGCAGTCGGCCGACATCGCCCAGGGCGTTGACAACGCGTCCGACCAGCAGGGCAATGAAGGTGCCGGCGACCAGGGCATCATGTTCGGGTACGCCTGCAAGGAAACGCCGGACCTGATGCCGGCTCCGATCTATTATTCGCACAAGATCCTGCAGCTGCTCGCCACTGCCCGCCGCAAGGGCGAGGGTGACGCCGGCAAGCTCGGCCCGGACGCCAAGAGCCAGGTCACGGTTCGTTATGAAAACGGCAAGCCGGTCGAGGCTGTGTCGATCGTTCTCTCCACGCAGCATCTCGATGCCAGCTGGGATTCGAAGAAGGTTCGCGAAGTCGTTGAGCCCTATATCCGCGAAGCGCTGGGCGATCTGAAGATTGCCGACGATTGCGTCTGGTACATCAACCCGACCGGCAAGTTCGTCATCGGCGGCCCGGACGGCGATGCTGGCCTGACCGGCCGCAAGATCATTGTCGACACCTATGGTGGCGCAGCGCCCCATGGCGGCGGCGCATTCTCCGGCAAGGACACGACGAAGGTTGACCGTTCGGCGGCTTATGCTGCCCGCTACCTCGCCAAGAACGTCGTTGCCGCCGGTCTTGCCGACCGCTGCACGATCCAGATTTCCTACGCCATCGGCGTTGCCCAGCCGCTGTCGATCTATGTCGACCTGCACGGCACCGGCAAGGTCACGGAAGACCAGGTCGAAGCTGCGATCCGCAAGGTGATGGACCTGTCGCCGACGGGTATCCGCCGCCATCTCGACCTCAACAAGCCGATCTACGCCAAGACATCGGCTTATGGCCATTTCGGCCGCAAGGCCGGCCGTGACGGCTCCTTCTCCTGGGAGAAGACCGACCTCGTGAAGGCGCTGAAAGACGCCATCAAGGGCTGACATGACGGATCACGAAGACCATCCGACCCGCGCTTCCGAAGCCTTCTTCGGACGCCGGAAGGGCAAGGCGTTGCGTGCCAACCATGCGCGCCTGATGGAGACGCTGCTGGCTGAGCGGCTCGTCGACCTCTCCATGCCCGCGCCTGCCGATCTTCGTGATCTCTTTCCCGTTCCGGTCAGCCGCCTTCGCCTCGAAATCGGCTTTGGCGGCGGCGAACATCTGATCCACCGCGCGACGACCGAACCGGATACCGGTTTCATCGGTGTAGAGCCCTTCATCAATTCGATGGCGAAGCTGCTTTCGAGCGTCGAGCAGACGGGCGCGCACAATATCCGTGTCTTCAACGACGACGCGGCACTCCTGCTGGACTGGCTGCCGGCCGGCGCGTTCGACCAGATCGATCTGCTCTATCCCGATCCGTGGCCGAAGAAGAAGCACTGGAAACGGCGTTTCGTCAGCCAGGTGAACCTCACACGCTTCCACCGCGTGCTGAAGCCCGGCGGACTCTTCTGCTTCGCCTCCGACATCGATACCTATGTGAACTGGACGCTGCAGCATTGCCGCGACCATGGCGGCTTCGAATGGACGGCGGAAAACGCCTCCGACTGGCTGACGCCCTATGCGGGCTGGCCGAGCACGCGCTACGAGGCCAAGGCCAAGCGCGAGGGGCGGTCTTCCGCCTATCTGACTTTCAGGAAAATTTAGCCACCTGTTTGAACAGGTGGCTTTGGTCAGTGAACCGTGACCGTCTTCAACTGGTCTTCTGCGGCCTTGAAGAAGGTCGAGGAGCGGTTGTCGGTGAGCAGGATCGGCGTTCCATCGGCGCCGAAAAGCGCCCAGAGATCGATATCCGGATCAAGGTCCGGCGCTTCGGGGAAGCAGCGACCGACATCGGTCGCGGAAATCTTTCGGATATAGGCGACTTCGCCGTCACCCAGGTGTGCAAGGTCGCTGAGCGACAGGGCCGCGGGGACTTGCTTCATCTGCATTTCAGAGCCTCCTTCAGGAAGAGAAGCGGAACGGGCGCAATCGACCGTGTAGTTACTCTGAAACGGAAATGTTAATTTTCCTTACCAGCCGCTCCGGTTCCGGCCTCATGATATCTACGGAGAGAAGGCCATTCTTGAGCACAGCGGCCTGCACCTGCATTCCGTCAGCAAGAACGAACATACGCTGGAACTGGCGCGCGGCGATGCCGCGATGCAGATAGTCGCGCTCGCCCTGCTCGGTCTGGCGACCGCGGATGATCAGCTGGTTTTCTTCCGTCGTCACATCCAGCTCATCTTCGGAGAAGCCGGCAACGGCGAGCGTGATCCTGAGACCGCCGACGAAATTGCGGGACGGATCGGGCGCGAGGCGTTCGATATTGTAGGGAGGGTATCCGTCATTCGCCTTGGCAATCCGCTCCAGCGTCTTTTCCATGGCGTCAAAGCCCAGAAGGAGGGGGCTCGCGAAGGTCGTCATTCTTGTCATCGTCCAAAGTCCTTGGGGTAAGCGACTTGAAGCGGACCCGGCATCGCGGCATCACGCTTGTGCCCAATATGGTGTGTGATTTTCGGCAGCGCAAGGTGGCGGAAAAAGTCGATTGAGAATTGAATGCAAAGCGTTAGTCTCTGCGGCAAATCAGACGCACTTACAGGAAATGCCATGACAGCGCCGCGCAAGATCATCATCGACACAGACCCGGGGCAGGACGACGCCTGCGCCATCCTTCTGGCACTCGGCAGCCCGGAGGAACTCGATATCCTCGGCATCACGACGGTCGCCGGCAACGTGCCGCTGGCGCTGACCTCGAAGAATGCCCGCATCGTCTGCGAAGTCGCCGGCAAGACCGACATCAAGGTCTACGAAGGCTGCGACCGGCCGATCTCGCGCCCGCTGGTAACGGCGGAATATGTGCATGGCGCCACTGGGCTCGATGGTCCGGAACTGTTTGAGCCGAGCATGCCTGTCCAGCCGCAGCACGGCGTCGACTTCATCATCGAGACGCTGCGCAACGAACCCGCCGGTACGGTTACGCTCTGCACGCTCGGCGCGCTGACCAATGTCGCGACGGCCCTCACCCGCGCGCCGGACATCGCGCTGCGCGTGAAGGAACTCGTCATGATGGGCGGCGGCTATTTCGAGGGCGGCAACATCACGCCGGCCGCCGAATTCAACATCTATGTCGACCCCGAAGCTGCCGATATCGTGATGAAATCCGGCATCCCGGTCGTCATGATGCCGCTCGATGTCACGCACAAGGTGCTGACGCTGAAGCGCCGCGTCGAGAAGATCGGCGCGCTCGGCACCAAGGTGTCGAAATTCATCGTCGACATGCTCGGCTTCTTCGAACGTTTCGATGTCGAGAAATACGGTTCCGATGGTGGCCCGCTGCACGACCCGACCGTGATTGCCTATCTCATCAAGCCGGAGCTCTTCTCGGGCCGCATGTGCAATGTCGAGATCGAAACCCAATCCCCGCTCACGGCCGGCATGACGGTCGTCGACTGGTGGCAGGTCACCAAGCGCCCGCACAACGCCATGGTGATGAAGGATGTCGACGCGGAAGGGTTCTTTGATCTGCTGACAGAGCGGGTGGGGCGGCTTTAAAACGCCCCACACTCGTCACACAGTGAGGAAAGTTCGGATCAAAGCCCGAACTTGTCCTTGAAGCCATACCACCACGAACCGATGGTGGAATACTGGGCGCGGAACATGCGGCCGCCCGGGAAGGGATACCAGGGCATGGCGGCGAAGCGTTCGAAGCGGGACTGCTCGCCGTCGATTGCGTTGGCGAGGATCTTGCCGAAGAGATGCGTGCCCGTGACGCCATGGCCGGAATAGCCGTGGGCGAAATAGACGTTCGGCGCGAGCCGGCCCATCTGCGGAACGCGGGTGAAGGAGATGGCGAAATTGCCGCTCCAGGCGTAGTCGATCTTGACGTTCGCCAGTTCCGGGAAAACCTTCGTCATGTTCGGCCGGATTTTCGCAATGATGTCCGACGGATCGGTGCCGCCATAGATCGTGCCGCCGCCGAAGAGCATGCGGCGATCGGCTGACAGGCGGAAATAGTCGAGAATATAGCGGGCATCTTCGACGCACTTGTCGCCGGGAATGAGCTTCTTCGCCAGCGCTTCAGAAAGCGGCTCCGTCGCGATGATCTGCGTGGAGGCCGGCAGGACACGGTCGGTGAGTTCCGGGATCACTGTGCCAAGATAGGCATTGCCGCAGGCAACGACGACGCGGGCCGTGACCTTGCCCTTTTCCGTGTAGACAACGGGCTTTACTGCCGACTTGTCAACGCGGGTGACGGGCGAGAGTTCATAGATCGTGCCGCCGAGGCTTTCGAGCGCGCGGGCTTCGCCGAGCGTCAGGTTCAGCGGATGCATGTGGCCGCCCGACGTGTCGAGCATGCCGCCGACATAGGCGTCCGTGCCGACTTCCTTGCGGATCGCATCACGGTCGAGCATGACATGATCGTTCATGCCGTAGCTGGCCCAGAGCGCCTTCTTGGCTTCGAACTCGCGCATATGGGCGCTCGTATAGGCGGTGTAGAGATTGCCGCGCTTCAGGTCGCAGTCGATATTGTATGTCTCGATGAGACGATAGATCGTCTCGGCGCCTTCCTGCACCATGCCGCCGACGAAACGGGCCGCATCGTCGCCATAGGCGCGCTTGATCTTGTCGAGGCCGGCATTCAGGCCGTTGACGATCTGGCCGCCGTTGCGGCCCGATGCGCCCCAGCCGATCTGTGCGCCTTCGACGATCGTGACCTTGTAGCCCTTTTCGGCGAGATGGATCGCCGTTGCAAGGCCGGTATAGCCGCCGCCGATGATGCAGACGTCGGCCTCGACATCACCTTCCAGCTTGACCGGCTGGCGCTGGATGTTGCGCGAAGCGGCGTAATAGGAGCCCGGATAGCTGCCGTCTCCGGCGTAGGATACGTTCTTCGCCATCACACAATCTCCAGGTAGGCGCTGAATTCATAGTCTGTAACCTGCTCGGCAAAGCCGGCGATTTCCTGCCGCTTGCAGGCCACCAGCATGTTGCGGAGCAGAGGCGAGAAGACCTCTTCCATGATCTCGCCATCCTCGAAGGCATCGACGGCGCCGCCCCATTCGGACGGGATCTTCTTCAGGCGTTCGCCATAGGCACGGCCTTCGATCGGACGCGGCGGCATCCACTTGTTCTTGATGCCGACAAGGGCCGCACCCAGGATCGCCGCCATGGCGAGATAGGGGTTGGCGTCGGCGCCCGGCACGCGATGCTCGATGCGGCGCGACTTCGGACCGCCGCCGGGGATGCGGATGGCCGCCGTGCGGTTTTCGAAGCCCCAGGTGATCGAGGTCGGCGCATGCGTATCGGGACGCAGGCGGCGATAGGAGTTGAAATGCGGCGCAAACAGCAGCGTCGATTCCGACATGGCCTTCAGCATGCCGGCAACCGAATGCTTGAAGAGATCGGTATTTTCGCCATCGGCATCGGCAAAGACGTTCTTGCCGTCCTTGTCGACCAGGCTCATGTGCATGTGCATGCCGTTGCCGGAGCGCGTGCCATAGGGCTTGGCCATGAAGGTGGCGGCAAAGCCATGCTTGCGGGCGACACCCTTGATGATGCGCTTGGCAAACATGATGTCGTCGGCGGCCTTCAGCGGATCCTTGCCGTGCAGCAGGGTGATTTCGAACTGGCCGATGCCGTTTTCGGCGATAGCCGCATCGGCCGGCACGTTCTGGCGCTCGCATTCGGCATAAACGTCGGAGAAGAAGTTGCCGAAGTCGTCGAGTTCGTCGATCGACAGGATCGCGTCGGAGTCGAGACGCTTGCCGGTATAGGGGGAGATCGGCGGCTCAGGATAGTCCGGCTCGGAGTCGATCAGGTAGAACTCAAGTTCGGAGCCGACGACCGGGTAAAGCCCCATCTCGTGGAACTGGTTGACGATCGAGGCGAGTGCCTGGCGCGGGTCGGCCAGGAACGGCTTGCCGCTTTCTTCAAACATCCACAGCGGCACCATGGCGCTCGGGCGCTGGGTCCAGCGCACCGGCACGACGCCCCGGCCTGTCGGTTCGCAGATGCCGTCATTGTCGCCGTGAACAAAGACCTGTTCGGAGCCGATGATGTCTTCGCCCCACACGTCCACGCCCACGATCGACAGCGGCATGCGGATACCACCGCCCAAAACTTTCTCGATCTGACTGACCGGCACGCGCTTGCCGCGAAGAATGCCGTTGAGGTCGCAGACGACCGCCTGAATGCTCTCGATGTCCTGATCGAGGTCGGTAGTGATGTCCCGGTTTTCCACTTTGGTTCCGCCTGGTTTTGTCTTCTGTCAGGCCGATTGATCCAAACTTTTGATCAAATTGTCAAGGGCCGACTCGAAAAAGCCCGCCCCGAGAAGAGGCGGGCTTGGCGGTTACAATCCGCTAGTCTCTTGTTTTTTTGTACTTTTTTACAAAACCGACTACTGACCTGTCAGCCCCGGAAATTAGCGGCAGACACGCACTGTGTAGAGCTCACGATACCCGAAACGGTCGCGGCCGACGCGATTTTCATACCAGCACTCGCGACGATGATGGCGCCGCGGGGGCACGATGCGGACGAAGCCACGATCGATCCAGACGCCCGGAGGACGATGGTGACGATGCTCGCCATGCCAATGGTGGTGGTGGCGGCGATGGTGCGGTTCGGCGCTGGCGGCGCCAGCCCCCAATCCCGCCAAGAGAAGGCCTGCAGATGCGGCAATGATCCAGTGCTTCATGCAATTTCCTCCCGGTTTGCAAACTGTGAGACCTAAAATGCCGGATTGGTCTGCAATGTTCCAGAGATGATCGCGCCGCCCCATGCGTCCTTGCATGTTTCATGTCGCTCCCGTGGAAACACCGAACCGTACCGCCAAGGACGCTCTGGCGCTTGAAATGGGGGATTTCCCGCTATAAGAACCCCGCCATTACCCAAGATTTTCAGGAGACTTTCGACATGACAGCGCGCAATCTCTTCCTCCTGCCCGGCGACGGCATCGGCCCGGAAGCCATGGCGGAAGTCCGCAAGATCATTGCCTGGATGAACGAGGCGAAGGGTGCGAACTTCGTCACCGACGAAGGTCTCGTCGGCGGCTGCGCCTATGATGCGCATGGCGCGGCGATTTCCGAAGGCGACATGGCCAAGGCCATGGCAGCGGATGCCGTTCTCTTCGGCGCTGTCGGCGGTCCGAAGTGGGATGCCGTTCCTTACGAAGTCCGCCCGGAAGCGGGCCTCCTGCGTCTGCGCAAGGATCTGGAACTCTTCGCGAACCTGCGTCCCGCCATCTGCTACCCGGCGCTGGCATCGGCCTCCTCGCTGAAGCCGGAACTGGTTGAAGGTCTCGACATCCTCATCATCCGCGAACTGACCGGCGGCGTCTATTTCGGCGAGCCGAAGACGATCACTGATCTTGGCAACGGCCAGAAGCGCGCCATCGACACGCAGGTCTATGACACCTACGAAATCGAGCGCATCGCCTCGGTCGCCTTCGAAATGGCCCGCACGCGCAAGAATACCGTCTGCTCGATGGAAAAGCGCAACGTCATGAAGTCGGGCGTTCTGTGGAACCAGGTCGTCACGCAGACGCACAAGGACAAGTATTCCGACGTCAAGCTCGAGCACATGCTCGCGGATGCCGGCGGCATGCAGCTGGTGCGCGCGCCGAAGCAGTTCGACGTGATCGTCACCGACAACCTGTTCGGCGACATGCTCTCCGACGTTGCCGCCATGCTCACCGGCTCGCTCGGCATGCTGCCGTCCGCTTCGCTCGGCGCACCGGATGCCAAGACCGGCAAGCGCAAGGCGCTTTACGAGCCCGTACACGGCTCGGCTCCGGACATTGCCGGCAAGGGCATTGCCAACCCGATCGCCATGATCGCCTCGTTTGCCATGTGCCTGCGCTATTCGTTCAACATGGTCACGGAAGCCGACAATCTCGAGAAGGCGATCGCCAACGTTCTCGACAAGGGCATCCGCACCGGCGACATCATGGCCGAAGGCGCTACCCGCGTCGGCACGGTCGAGATGGGCGATGCCATCCTCGCCGAGTTCCAGGCACTGTCCGCCTGATCATTGTCAAATGTGTCGGAGCGTCGCACCCGTTGAAACGGCGCGGCGCTCCGAACATCTAAAGGGCCGTACCCCCTTGTTTCCGATCCGCCGTCAGGTGGATCCTGTTGCGAAAGGCGACTGACGCAGATGATGGGCCTCGACGGCTTCTTGAACTGGCTCGCGGAACGCCGCGCGCTGTACTCCGCCTCCACTCCCCCGATCCGCTGGAAAACCTGGGCCGCGATTACCGTCGTTCTCGTTGTGCTGGCCATGGTCTATCGCGACAGCGCGCTGACGATTGCCGCGCGCCACCAGCCGGACTGGCTGAGGATCCTGGCCGAAACCACGACCGATATCGGAAAATCCTGGTGGAGCCTGACGCTGACCGGCATCCTCTTCGGCGTTGCCATGCTGGCCTACGAGCGGGCGGATCTCGCCGCGACGCGCGAGAAATGGCGTTATACGGCGACAGCCTCGGCTTACGTTTTCCTCAGCGTCGCGCTGTCGGGCATCATCGGCAACGTCGTCAAGCGTATCATCGGCCGCGCCCGGCCGCCGCTTTTCGATGCGGAAGGGGCGTTTCATTTCAAGGCCTTCTCGGGCCATCTCTACGAGAGCTTCCCGTCCGGCCATTCGACCACCGATGGCGCGATGGCCATGGCGCTGGCGGTGCTGTTTCCCGCGATCCGCGTTCCGGTCCTGATCATCGGCGGCTTCCTGGCGCTGACGCGCATCATGGTCGGCGCGCATTATCTCAGCGACGTCATTGCCGGTTACTCGTTCGGCCTGTGGTATGCCTATATGAGCGCGCTGTTCTTCGCCAAGCACGGCTTCTCGCTGAAGCCGCCGAAAGCCTGATCCGACCGGCGCGAAGCGAGGATCGGATCAGACTTCAAACAGAAAGCAGATCAGGCCACGACCGGGCGGCGCTTGCCCAGCATCAGCAGCGAGACGACCAGCGCGACAATGCCGCATAGCGCAATCGCGCCCGTCATCGTCACCGGCGTGCCGTCGAAGATGGCGCTGACACCGACGATGGCCGCAGCCCCGATCAGCATCTGCATCGTGCCGCCGAGCGAGGCGGCCGTGCCGGCGATGGGCCCATGCTCTTCCAGCGACAGGACCATGGCGGTCGGAACGACAAGGCCGAGGAAGGCATTGGCGACAATCAGCAGGCCGACCAGCATGGCGAATGTGCCGATACCCGTCGCAAAGACGATGAAGAGCAGCACCGTTGCCGTCGCAAAACCGCCAACACAGAAACGCACGACGGGCATGGGGCCGAAGCGGTTGCCCAGATTGGCGGCGAACTGGCTGGAGCCGAAGAAGCCGAGTGCATTGAGTGCGAAAGCCAGGCTGAACTGCGTGGACGTCAGGCCGAAATGCTGCGTGTAGAGGAAGGGGGCGGTGGCCAGAAAGGCGAAGAAGCTCGCCATGCCGGCGCCACCGATCAGCGTCTGGCCGATGAAATTGCGGTCGCGGATCAGCACCTTGAAGGCGGCGATCATGCCGCTCAGCTCAAAGGGCGTGCGGTATTCGGGATGCAGCGTTTCCTTCAGACCAAAGCGGGTGAGCAGGATGCTGACGCCCGCCGTGCCCGCCGCGAACCAGAACACTGCCGGCCAGCCGAAGGCCGTCATCAGCCCGCTGCCGCCAAGCGGCGCGAGCATGGGCGAGACGGAGGTGACGAGCATGATGGTGGACATGAGCCGTGTCGCGTCACTGCCGGTATAAAGATCGCGAATGACGGCGCGCGGGATCGACATGACGGCGGCAGCCCCTACCCCTTGCACGAAGCGGGCGGCAATCAGCCAGCCCATGGAGGGGGCGAGCGCGCATCCGGCAGAGGCGACCAGGAAAAGGCCGAGCCCGAAATAGAGCGGCGGCTTGCGGCCGAAACTGTCGGAGGCCGGGCCGTAGACGAGCTGGCAGATGCCGAAGGCCGAGAAGAAGGACATGAGCGTCCATTGCGCGGCGGCCGCATCGGCATGGAGATCGGCGGCGATCTTGGGAAGTGCAGGAATATACATATCGATCGCGACAGGGCCGACCGCGCCGAGCAGCGCGAGGATGACCGCGAGCTTGAAGATTTCCGGTTTCATGGGGATTGCCGCCTGATCTTTATTTTAGAATTTTCTTTTTTCGAATCTCAGATTTGACCCTGTGCCACAAGGCGACACGGCTCAATAGTTTTGAAGACGGGATTTATCTTCTTGATGAACCGCAGGCCGGCTTCTGTAACTTTCCCGACACATAATCGCGTTAGGGCATTGTTTCCTGACCCCATCCGGGGTAAGGGGGCCGCTTCGCGCGCCGGGGTCAGGTTTTTGGCCTTCGGCGCACATCTTTTCCGGGGCACGGACTTTAGGATTGATGCTGAAAACACCCTATTACCTGATCGACAAGGCGAAGCTTCTCCCGAACATGGAGAAGATCGCATGGCTGCGCGAAAACTCGGGCGCAAAGTCGCTGCTGGCGCTGAAATGCTTTGCCACATGGTCGGTCTTCGACCTGATGAGCGAGTACATGGACGGCACGACGTCCTCCTCGCTCTATGAAGTGAAGCTCGGCCGAGAGAAGTTCGGCAAGGAAACCCACGCCTATTCCGTCGCCTATGGCGATGACGAGATCGGCGAAGTGGTCGACAATTGCGACAAGATCATCTTCAACACGATCAACCAGCTGGAACGCTTCGACGGCGCGTCCGCGTCCAAGGTTCGGGGCCTCCGCGTCAATCCGCGCGTCTCCACCTCGGAATGGCTGATTTCGGACCCGGCGCGCCCGCATTCGCGGCTGGGTGAATGGGACGCCACGAAGATCGAGACCGTTGCCGACAAGATCACCGGCTTCATGTTCCATAACAATTGCGAGAATGACGATTTCGATCGTTTCTCGGAGATGCTCGGCAAGATCGAGGCGGATTTCGGCCATCTCATTTCCAAGATGAAATGGGTGAGCCTTGGCGGCGGCATCCACTTCACCGGCGAGAACTATCCGATCGACAAGCTCGCCGACCGGCTGAAGCGCTTTGCCGATACCTATGGCATCCAGGTCTATCTGGAGCCGGGCGAAGCCTCGATCACCAAGTCGACGACGCTGGAAGTGACCGTGCTCGACACGCTCTATAACGGCAAGAACCTCGCCATCGTGGATTCATCCATCGAGGCGCATATGCTCGACCTGCTGATCTACCGTCAGTCGGCCAAGATGGCTCTGAGCGAGGGCGCGCACGAATACATGGTCTGCGGCAAGTCCTGCCTTGCGGGCGATATTTTCGGCGAATTCAAATTCGACCATGAGCTGAAAGCCGGCGACCGCCTCTCCATTCAGGATGCGGCCGGCTACACCATGGTCAAGAAGAACTGGTTTAACGGCGTGAAAATGCCGTCAATCGCCATCCGTGAACTGGATGGCAGCATCAGGACGGTCCGCGAGTTCACCTTCGCGGACTACGAACAAAGCCTGTCGTGAAGCCCAAGGCTTCACGAAGGTGTCTGACGATTGGACATAAGGAGTTTAGTCCCCATCATGAAGAAAAACGTTCTCATCATCGGCGCCGGCGGCGTCGCCCAGGTGGTTGCGCACAAGTGCGCGCAGAACAATGACATTCTCGGCGATCTGCATATCGCCTCGCGCACCAAGGCAAAGTGCGACACGGTCGTTGCCTCCGTGCACGAGAAGAAGTCGATGAAGCAGCCGGGCGTTTTTGAAGCCCATGCACTCGACGCGCTCGACATCGAAGCCACCAAGGCGCTGATTGCGAAGACGAACTCCCAGATCGTCATCAATGTCGGCACGGCCTTCCTCAACATGTCGGTCCTGCGCGCCTGCATGGACACCGGCGTTGCCTATATCGACACCGCCATCCACGAAGAGCCGAACAAGATCTGCGAAACGCCGCCGTGGTACGGTAACTACGAGTGGAAGCGTGCCGCCGAATGCGAAGAGAAGGGCATCACCGCCATTCTCGGCGCCGGCTTCGACCCGGGCGTCGTCAACGCCTATGCCAAGCTCGCCAAGGACGACTATTTCGACAAGATCACCGATGTCGATATCGTCGACATCAATGCCGGCAGCCATGGCAAGTATTTCGCCACGAATTTCGACCCGGAAATCAACTTCCGCGAATTCACCGGCGTCGTCTATTCTTGGCAGAAGGGCGAATGGCAGGTGAACAAGATGTTCGAGATCGGCAAGGACTATGACCTGCCGGTCGTCGGCACGCGCCGCGCCTATCTCTGCGGCCATGACGAAGTGCATTCGCTGTCGAAGAACATGGACGGCGCGGATGTGCGCTTCTGGATGGGTTTCGGCGATCACTATATCAACGTCTTCACCGTGCTGAAGTCGATCGGCCTGCTGTCGGAACAGCCGGTCAAGCTCGCCGACGGTTCGGAAGTCGTGCCGCTCAAGGTCGTCAAGGCCTGCCTGCCCGACCCGGCCTCGCTTGCCCCCAACTACGAAGGCAAGACCTGCATCGGCGACTTCGTGAAGGGCACGAAGGACGGCAAGGAACGCGAAGTCTTCATCTACAACGTCGCCGACCACAAGGAAGCCTATAACGAAGTGGGCTCGCAGGGCATTTCCTACACCGCCGGCGTGCCGCCGGTTGCCGCTGCGATCCTGATCGCCAAGGGCGTATGGGATGTGAAGAAGATGGTGAACGTCGAAGAACTGCCGCCGCAGCCCTTCCTCGCCGTCCTGAACCGCATCGGCCTGCAGACATGCATCCGCGACGAAAACGGCGACCGCCCGCTGGCATTCGTCGAGCCCTGAGATTTGGGTTGGTTGAATTGAAGAACCCGCCGGAGCGATCCGGCGGGTTTTTTGTTGGCGGGTGTGGCACCCCCCTCTGCCCGTCGCGTCCTTAAGCCGCCAACCCCTTCTTCTTCAGCATCGCCTCCGGGCTCGGCAGCTTGCCGCGGAAGGCCTTGTAGGCGTCTTCGGGGTCCATGGAGCCGCCGGAGGAATAGATCTTCAGCTTCAGCTTCTCGGCCATCTTGGGATTGAAAGCATCGCCGGTTTCCTCGAAGGCGGAGAAGGCGTCGGCGTCGAGCACTTCCGACCACATGTAGGAATAATATCCTGCCGAATAGCCGTCGCCGGCGAAGACGTGCTGGAAATGGGGCGAGCGGTGGCGCATGACCATGGCGTCCGGCATGCCGATATCCTTGAGCACCTTTGCTTCCAGCGCCATCGGGTCGGCCGGCGGCTCGGCGGCGGTGTGATAGGCCATGTCGACTAGCGCGGAGGAGGTGAACTCGACCGTGGCGAAGCCGGCATTGAAGGTGCGGGCGGCAAGAACCTTGTCGAGGAGCGCCTGCGGCATCGGCGCACCGGTCTCGTAGTGAACCGCATAGGTTTTCAGGATCTCCGGAACCGTCAGCCAGTGTTCGTAGAGCTGCGAGGGCAGTTCGACGAAGTCGCGCGAGACACCCGTGCCGGAGACGGTCGGATAGGTGACGTCCGAGAGCATGCCGTGCAGCGCATGGCCGAATTCGTGGAAGAGCGTGCGCGCATCATCCAGCGACAGCAGCGCCGGCTTGCCCTCGGCAGGCTTGGCGAAGTTGCAGACATTGTAGATCAGCGGGATTTCACCCTGCGCGCCGTTCTTGAGCGTCAGCTTGTGCTGGCTCTGGAAGGAGCTCATCCAGGCACCAGAGCGCTTGGAGGACCGGGCGAAGTAGTCGCCGACGAACATGGCCTTGAGCTTGCCCGCCGCATCGCGGATTTCGAAAACGCGGGCGTCGGGGTGATAGGCCTTTACATCCTTCAGCTCCGTCGCGGTGATGCCGAAGAGGCGGCGGGCGACGTCGAAGCAGGCCTCGATGATCTTTTCGAGCTGGAGATAGGGCTTCAGCTCGCCTTCCGAGAAGTTGAAGCGCTGGCTCCTAATCTTCTCGGCATAGTGCCGCCAGTCCCAGGGCTTGACGTCGTGGTTCTTGCCTTCGGCGGCAATGGCCTTGGCGATGTCGGCCTCTTCTTCCGCAGCGCGGACGCGGGCCTTTTCCCAGACCTGCATCAGCAGGCCGTTCACGTTTTCCGGCGTCTTCGCCATCGTGTTGTCGAGCTTCATTTCGGCGAAATTGGCAAAGCCGAGAAGCTTGGCCTTCTCGTCGCGCAGCTTCAGCGTTTCGGCAATCACACCGCGATTGTCGGTCTCGCCGCCGTTTTCGCCGCGGGCAATCCAGGCCTTGAAGGCGGTTTCGCGCAGGTCCCGGCGTTCGGAGAATGTCAGGAAAGGCTCGATGATGGAGCGCGACAGCGTGACGGCATATTTGCCCTTCTCGCCGCGCGCCTCGGCCTGGGCCGCCATGGCGTCCTTGAGGAAATCCGGCAGGCCGGCGAGATCGGCGTCATCGCCGAGAATGAGGAACCAGCTCTTCTCGTCCGCCAGAACATTCTGGCCGAACCTGGCGCCGAGCGAGGCAAGGCGCTCGTTGATGGCAGCGAGACGTTCCTGGTCTGCGCGGGGAAGCTTCGCACCGGAGCGGACGAAGCCTTTCCAGTGGCGTTCCAGCACGCGGGTCTGCTCCAGATCGAGGTTCAGCGCCTCGCGGGTTTCCCAAAGCGTGTCGATGCGCTTGAAAAGCGCCTCGTTCATGCCGATCTTGGAATAATGACGCGACATCTTCGGGGAGATATCCCGCTCCAGTGCCTGAATGAGATCATTGGTGTCGGCGCCTGCCCGGTTCCAGAAGATGGACGAGACACGCGACAGTTCATCGCCGGCGATTTCCAGAGCAACGATCGTATTCTCGAAGGTCGGCGCCTCCGGATTGTTGGCGATTGTGTCTATTTCAGCTTCATGCAACTTGAACCCGACGTCGAAAGCGGGGGCGAAGTCACTTTCCGATATTTGTGCGAAATCCGGCAAACCATTCCGACCGTTCCAGTCGATGAGGGCGGGATTGATTTTTGCTTCGGCCATCAGGGCTTTTCCTCATGTGAATCGGTTATCACGGGCAATATAGGGGCAGGTTTGCCCTTTGGAACATGGCGTTCCAAAAAAAGACGCGGTAATCCTTGCAAACATCGGCCTGTTATAATAAGACAACCTTACCAATTGAACGGACCCATATCATGATCGAACCGGAATCCATCGGTTTCCTAATTGCCGAGACTGCCCGCCTGCAGCGGAGCGTATTTGAGAAGCGCATCGCGACGGCGGGGTTTGAACTGACCCCGGGGGAAGCCCGCGCGCTTCTGAATATCGGCCACCGGTCCGGCTGTCGGCAGAACGAGATCGCCGAGAAGATGGGCGTCGAGCCGATGACGATGAGCGGTTACATCGACAAGCTTGAAACCCTCGGCCTTGTCGAGCGCCTGCCGGATCCGACCGACCGCCGCGCCCGCAATGTCGTGATGACGCCGAAGGCCGAGCCGATCCTGCGCGAAATCCGCGGGCTGGCGAAAGACCTTCTTGCCGAAATGCTGACTGAAATCAGCGAGAATGATCGCGAAGCTCTGGACAATGCCCTCAAGGCCGTCAAAACCTCCCTGCTCCGTCTGGCGGCTGACCGCGACACGGAATGAATGTAGCGCAGGCAGAGACGTTGCAGATGGTCAGGACCCGGCCGCTCATGTCGGAGCGGCGAACGAGCCTGATCGGCGCGTTCATGACAATGATCGGCTCGATCTCGATGTCTCTCTATACGCCGGCGATGCCGGCGCTGGCGCACGCCTTCGGCGTCAGCAGCGCGTCTGCCAAGATGACGCTGACCTTCTATTTTGCCGGCTTTGCGGTCGCCCAGCTCGTCACCGGTCCGGCATCGGACGCGATCGGTCGGCGCAAGGCAGCCATCATCTTCATGCTCGTCTATCTGGCGGGAAGCCTGATGGCGGTATTTGCACCGACGATCGAATGGCTGATGGCGGCACGCCTCATCCAGGGCATCGGCGCCTCCGTCGGCACGACGGTGTCGCGCGCGATTGTTCGCGACCAGTTCACCGGTGAACAATCCTCCCGCATCATGAACATGATCGGCATCGTGCTCGCCGTCGGCCCGGGCATTGCGCCAACCATCGGCGGGCTGATCCTGGAATTCTCGACCTGGCAGGGCATTTTCCTGATCATGGCCGGCATTGGGGTCACCGCGATCGGGATTGCGCTTTTCGCGCTGAAGGAAACCACGGTTCCGGACCTCGCGCGCGGTGCGCCGATACCCCTCATGAAATCCTATGGCAGGCTGCTGGCGAGCGCGCCGGTCATGTCGGCATCGCTGACCGTGGGCTTCGCCGTCGGCGCGCTTTACATGCTGGCAACCGTTCTGCCGTTCGTGCTCATTGACGAAGCCGGACTGACGCCGGCGCAGTTCGGCCTCGGCATGATGGCGCAGACCGGCAGCTATTTCCTCGGGTCAATTCTCTTCCGCGTGCTGCTGCGCCGCACCTCGGCGGAAAAGCTGGTGCTTCCGGGTCTCAGCTTCATTATGGCGGGAAGCATTCTTGCCTTCCTGTCGATCCAGTTCCTGCCCATCTCCTATCTGTCGGTCATGGTGCCGGTCGGTTTCTACGCCTTCGGCATCGCCTTCATCATGCCGCACATGACGACGGCCGCGCTGATGCCGTTTCCGCGGATTGCCGGCACGGCTGCGGCCATGCTCGGCTTCGTGCAGATGGGTTCCGGCGTCTTCGGCGGCGCAGTCGCTGCCGCAATCGGCGAGCCGGTTCTTTCGCTCCACATCCTGATGCCCGGCATGGGTGTGCTGTGCGCGGTCTTTTATGCCTGGCATGTCCGGGCGATCCGGCGCTTTCAGGCAGGCAACATCGCCGCTCTCTGATCCCCGATTGCGCCGTTCCTCGGCACACATGCCCGAAATGGGATGGGTCGCTCAAATTTTATATATCGGTTTTATCTTATATAATCACCCTTGCGATAAACCTCATATCCGGCGCGGCTGACCCGTCATTCAGGTTGCGGAAGCGCCGGCAGCTGCGGCGAACAGGCCCGGGGGACGCATGGCAATTCTGATCGTTGAAGACAATCCGACCAATGGGCTCATTCTGCGCCATCTGATGGCCAAGGCGGGATCGGGCGAGATCGTGGTCTGTCACGACCCCGCGAAAGCCCTGCAGATCTGCAAGACGCAGTCATTCGATCTCCTGATGGTCGACCACATGCTGCCCGGCATGACCGGCGTGCAGTTCGTGCGCCTCATTCGCAGTTTCGATGATTTCCGCGACACGCCCATCGTCATGGTGACCGCCGACACCTCCGCGGAGGTCAGGGAGGAAGCGCTGGCCGCCGGCGTGAACACGTTCCTGACAAAGCCGATCGAGGCGCTGGGCTTCACCCGGATGATGAGCCGGCTGATCGTCACAAATGCACCCACGGCCGCCCAGAAGACGGCCTGATTTTCCGGGAGGAGACCCTACGTGAAGACCTTCATCCATGCCCTTCTTCTCACTGGCGCCTTCGCCATCTCGACCGGCGCGCTGACGTCGAACGCGCTGGCGCTGGACAAGCCTGCCGGCGACACGATCCTCACCATTACCGGCCATGTCACAAAGACGAATTCGAGCAAGGCGGCCACGTTCGACATGGCGATGCTGGAAAAGCTCGACGGTCGCAAGGCCACGATGGAAACACCGTGGACGACCGGCAAGACCGAGTTCTCCGGCCCCTATCTGCGCGCTGTCCTCGCCGCAGCCGGCGCCAGCGGCAAGAAGCTCATCGTCAAGGCGCTCAACGACTATGCCTCGGAAGTGCCCTTCGAGGACGCCGAGAAGCTCGACACGATCCTCGCCGTCCGCATGAATGGCGACGAAATGTCGGTGCGCGAAAAGGGACCGGTCTTCCTCATCTATCCGTTCGACAAGGACCATTCCCTCTACAACGAGAAGTACTTCTCGCGCTCGGTCTGGCAGATCAAGGAAATCGAGGTCGTCGAGTGAGTGCACGCGGGGACAAGATCAGCGACGTTCTGAAGCGCGCCAGCCTCAGGGCTGCCGTGCTGCAGGCATTTTCCGTCGTCCTGCTGGTCATCCTCATCCTTCTCTACATGGACATGTCGGACCGGCAGGCGTCGCTGCAGAACAGCATTCGCGAGAATGCCATGTGGGCCGCCTTTCAGCTCGACCGCGAGGCGCATGAGCTGGAAACGGAAACGCGTCTGCTGCTGGCCGCCCCTGAGGTTGAGCAGGGGCAGCTGAAGGCACTTTCCCGCCGCTACGACATCGTCTATTCGCGCAACGATCTCCTGAGCCAGGGTCACTTCCAGGGCTTCTTCGTGCAGAGCGGCGATCTCAGCGCGTCAAGCATCGCGATCGGCCAGATCGTCAAATCGCTCGATCATGTCTTTACCGGCCTGGAGAAATCCACCGACGCCCGGACCCGCCTGACGGCGGTGCTTCCTGCGCTGGACGCCCTGCACGACGAAACCAACAAGCTGCTGCTGACCTCCAACACCGTGATCTCCGACAATCGCGCGCAGGCCAGAGATGATCTGATCCATCTGCAGAAGACATCCGGCATCTATGTGTTCCTGCTGACACTCTCCGTCGGTTTCCTGATCTTCACGCTCCGGCGTCAGCTGAAGGCCGTGCGTCAGGCAGGCCAAGGCTTCGAGGCGATGGCGAACGACCTCGCCTCGGCCTATAACGCGGCCGATGCCGGCAACCGCGCCAAGTCGCAGTTCATGGCGACCATGGGTCACGAAATCCGCACGCCGCTCAACGCCATTCTCGGCACCGCGGAGCTGCTTGAGCTTTCCGACATCCCGGACGACGTACGCGACAATATCCGGACGATCCGGTCTTCGGGCGAGGCGCTGCTGGAGGTTCTCAACGAGATTCTCGATTATTCGAAGATCGAATACGGCAAGCTCGAAATCGAGTTGCGGCCGGCCAATCTGCCGGAACTTGCCCACACCGTGATGGATATCATGGCAAGCCGGGCAAAGGAACGCGGCAACGCCCTCGTTCTCGACATGCCGGATCAGCTCCTTCACCCCTGGATCAAGACAGATCCGACACGGCTTCGCCAGATCATCCTCAATCTCGTCAGCAATGCCACGAAATTCACCCGCAACGGCACGGTCACGCTGCGCCTGCGCGAGTTCTCGGGTCCCAACGGGCGGCAGTTCGTGCGGATCGAGGTTCAGGATACGGGCATCGGGATCGACGAGGCGGGACGCAAGAAGCTGTTCAAGCCCTTCTCCCAGGTCGACGCCTCGATCAGCCGCCGGTTCGGCGGGACGGGTCTCGGCCTCACGATCAGCAAGGAAATCGCCGAACGGCTCGGCGCGCAAATGGGCGTCGAGAGCGAAATCGGCAAGGGCAGCACGTTCTGGCTCGAGATGCGCATCGAGGCGACCGATGCCCCGGAAATTGCGTCGCCGAGCGAGCGCCCGACGGGTTTCGCCCCGCTGCACAGCCTCAAGGTCCTGCTGGTCGAGGACAACAAGGTCAACCAGCAGCTGGCGCTGCGTTTCCTCGAACGCCTTGGACAGAAGGCCGATCTTGCCACCAACGGCGCCGAAGCCGTCAAGGTCGCGACGGCGAGGACCTACGATCTGATCCTGATGGACATGCAGATGCCGGTCATGGACGGCATAGAAGCCGCGCGCGCCATTCGCGCCGGACAGGGGCCGAACCGGACATCCCCGATTATCGCGATGACGGCCAATGCCTCGGACGAGGACCGCGACGCCTGCCGGGAGGCCGGCATGAACGGGTTCGAGCCCAAGCCGATCACGCTCAAGCGGCTGCACAGCGTTCTCGCCGGCGTTGCAAAACGGTCCGAAACAGCCCCTGCTCCCACGACGCTTCCGGACAATGATGCCTTCGGGGCGTCCGAAGACGGGATCGATCCGGCGCGCAAGGCGGAACTGGTCGAGGTTCTCGGTGAAGAGATCTTCGATGAACTTGTCGCCTCCTTCTTTGCCGACGCCGACGCACTCATGACGGAATACCGGGACGCGCGCGCCGCGGGCGACCGTCATGCAGCCGACAAGGCGCTGCATACGCTGAAGGGGGCTGCGGCCAATGTCGGCTTCAACGCCGTGGCCAACATCGCCCAGGCCATCAGACAAAGCCCGGAAGCCCCGGACAGGACGGATCAGCTCACTGCACTTCTGGCGAGCTACACATTCAACAAAGCCGCATAAGCGAGGCCAAGATGAAGATATTGATCGTGGATGACAACAACACCAACCTGCGTCTGCTGACAGGCATGGTGCAGAAGCTGCGCGACTGTTCGCCCATTCCGTTCTCGTCGCCCGCCGACGCGCTCGCCGCCATGCCCGATCTCGAGTTCGACGTGGCGCTCATCGACTACATGATGCCGGTCTATAACGGCGTCGAGTTCCTGACCGAAATGCTGCATTTCGAGAAATACAGTGGCGTGCCGGTGATCTTCATCACCGCCGATCACGAGATGACCACGCGCATGGACGCGCTGAACGCGGGCGCCATCGACTTCCTGACGAAGCCGGTCGACTTCTATGAGTTCAAGGCGCGCGTGCAGAATATCGCGGCACTCGCCGAGGCGCAGCGGCGTCATGCCGAAAGCCTCAGTGGCGGGCAGATGCAAGGTTCGGACGCGCTGCGCGATCAGGAGTGCGAGATCATCCAGCGCATCACGCTCGCCGCAGGCTACAAGGACCCGCAAGCCGCACAGCAGCGCATGCGCGTTGCGGCCTATTCGGAGGTGATCGCGCGGGCCGCCGGCCTGCCCGAGGCCTTCTGCCGCGATATCCGGCTCGCCGCCGCCCTCTTCGACAACGCGACCGCGCTCGCCTCGGATACATCGCTGCTGAAGCGCGGCAAGATGACGGAAGCCGACTTCCGCCGCCGCACCAATGCGGGGGACGCGGATGCGGCCTCGTCCTCCCTCCTCCAGCTTGCCGCCGAAATCGGCCGGACCTATCGCGAGCGCTTCGACGGCCAGGGCTATCCCAACCGGCTGAAAGGCACGGCGATCCCGGAAGCAGGCCGGATCGTTGCCATTGCCTCAAGCTTTGACGCGCTGATTTCGGAACGCCAGTTCAAGCAGGCCTGGCCCTTCGAGAAGGCCGCCGACTACGTTCGCGGCAAGGCCCGCAGCCATTTCGATCCGGCGCTGATTGCCGCCTTCGAGGCAGCACTTGAGGACATCCGGGCGATTGCCTTTGCGGAAACGGTTCCCATGGGCATCGCGGCGGCCTGAGCCTTCGATTGAACCCGCCGCGCCGGAATGCTATCAGCCGCGAAACGTGACAGAGCGCTCCGGCGATAGCGGGTACGCTCTGTTGCGCTCCATCCATTTATTCTTATGCAATTCCGGAGGCGAAACCGGTTTCCACTTTCGCTGGAATTGCTTCGAAGCATGAGGACGCGCGTCATGACGAAAATCACCATCCGCAAGCCGGACGACTGGCATCTGCACCTTCGTGACGGAGCGATGCTGGAAGGCATCCTGCCGGAAACGACCCGGCATTTTGCCCGCGCCATCATCATGCCCAACCTCGTGCCGCCGGTCGCCACCGTTGCGGATGCCCAGGCCTATCGCGAGCGGATCGTCGCCGCGATCCCGAAGGGCGACAGTTTCGAGCCGCTGATGACGCTCTATCTGACGGAAGCCACCGAGGCCGACGATGTGGCGCGCGGCAAGGCGGAAGGCCTGATCCACGCGGTCAAGCTCTATCCCGCTGGCGCCACCACCAATTCGCATGGCGGCGTGCGCAATCTCGACAAGGTCATGCCGGTTCTGGAGCGGATGGCTCAGATCGGGCTGCCGCTTTGCGTCCATGGCGAGGTGACGACGCCGGAGGTCGATATCTTCGACCGCGAGGCCGTCTTCATCGAAACCGTGCTCGATCCGCTGCGCAAGCGGCTGCCGGAGCTGAAGGTGACGATGGAACACGTCACCACGTCTGACGGCATCAACTATATCAAGAGCGCCGCGAAGAACCTCGCCGGCTCGATCACCACGCATCACCTGATTATCAACCGCAATGCGATTCTCGTCGGCGGGATCAGGCCGCATTACTATTGCCTGCCGGTCGCCAAGCGCGAGAGCCATCGCGTGGCCCTCGTCGAGGCCGCCACCTCCGGCGACCGCCGCTTCTTCCTCGGCACCGATTCCGCCCCGCATGTGGATCCGCTGAAGGAATGCGCCTGCGGCTGCGCCGGCTGCTTCACCGCCACCAACACGATGAGCTGCCTTGCCCATGTCTTCGAAAATGCCGGCGCGCTCGACCAGCTCGAAGCCTTCGCCTCGCTGAATGGTCCCGCCTGTTACGGGTTGCCGGCGAATGAGGAGACGATCACGCTGGTCAAGCGCGACACGCCTGTCACGTATCCGTCGAAGATTGAGACGGGGGCCGGGCCGGTCACGGTGTTCGATCCCATGTTCCCGCTGCACTGGGCGGTCGAGGACTGATCCGTCCGCCGTGCTTGCTGCGCCAATCGCATTCCAGACAACAAAAAACCGGACCTGTTGAACAGGCCCGGTTTTTTTCATGTTCGATGCGCCTGACTTACTGAGCCGGCGGGAAAGGAACCTTGGTGTCGGCAAGCGACTGGAGATAGGCCAGAAGGTCGGCGCGCTCGTCTTCCTTGGGAAGACCGGCAAAGCCCATGGCCGTGCCCTTCACGTAATCCTTCGGCTTCTTCAGGAAGTGGTAGAGGTGGTCATAGGTCCACTTTTCCGAACCGCCCTTGGAGAATTCCTTCATGCCGGCCGAATAAGAGAAGCCTTCGTGGCTGGCGACCGGGCGATCAACGATACCAAAGAGGTTCGGGCCAACCTTGTTGGCGCCGCCCTTGTCCCCGGTGTGACAGGCTTCGCATTTCTTGAAAACGGCGGCGCCCTTGGCAGCATCGGCCTTGGCGAGCACGACGCCAACCGGCGTATCGGCCTTAGCAGCTTCAGCCGGCGCGCCACCAGCAGCTTCGCCTTCGGCGGCTGCGATTGCGTAACCAGGCTTCTCGGGCGCTTCCGACTTGAAGATGCCTTCCGACAGGATCGACACCGACATCAGAACGAACACGGTCCCCAAAAGAGCACCTACGCCCATGTTCACATGTGAATTCATCTGCTAACGCTCCCCTTAGCGATGTCCGGGTGATCAGTGCCGGCGCATCTTGAAATCGGGCGGAACGTATGTCTTTTAGCGCGCGAGCGCAACAGTTCTTGTTCCTCCCAGACTGAGACCTTTTGCCACTTTTCACACGCGAAATGAAGGCCCCCTTGATGCAGATCAACCGTTTTGATCAGTCGCTGGTCCTGATCCCCGCCCGCATGGCCTCGACGCGCCTTCCCGGCAAGCCGATGGCCGACATCTGCGGCGCGCCGATGATCGTGCAGGTCGTGCGCCGCGCTGTCGAAGCGAATGTCGGTCGCGTGGTGGCTGCCGTCGATCATCAGGAGACCTTCGACGCGGTGACGGCTGCCGGTTTCGAGGCCGTGATGACCCGCGAGGATCACCAGTCCGGTTCCGACCGCATCTTCGAGGCACTCGAAAAAGCCGATCCGCAGAGCCGCGCGCGCTATGTCATCAACGTTCAGGGCGACCTGCCGACCATCGAGCCCGAAACAGTGCGCGCCGCCCTGGCACCGCTCGAAGACGAGGCCGTCGACATCGCGACGCTGACCGTCGAGATCACCGACGAGGAAGAAAAGACGGCCCCGAGCGTCGTCAAGGTCATCGGCTCGCCGGTCTCAGAAACCCGCCTTCGCGCGCTCTATTTCACGCGGGCAACCGCGCCCTGGGGCGACGGACCGCTCTACCATCACATCGGCCTCTACGCCTATCGCCGCGAATCGCTGAAGCGTTTCGTGTCGCTGACACCCTCCGTCCTTGAAATGCGCGAGAAGCTCGAACAGCTGCGCGCACTGGAAGCCGGCATGCGGATCGACGCGGAAATCGTCAAGGCCATACCGCTGGGCGTCGACACGCCAGCCGATCTCGAAAAGGCGCGCCGCGTTCTTGCCGCGCGCATGAAGTGAGCAGAGACCATGATCGCAAGAACCAACCGCATCTCCTTCCAGGGCGACTTCGGCGCCAATTCAGACATGGCCGCCCGCGACATGTTTCCGGACATGTCACCGCTGCCCTGCCAGACGTTTGAAGACGCGTTCAATGCGGTGGAAAGCGGCGATGCGGATCTCGCCATGATCCCGATCGAGAACACGCTGGCCGGCCGCGTTGCCGACATCCACTACCTGATGCCGCAGTCACGGCTTTACATCGTCGGCGAATATTTCATGCCGATCCGCTTCCAGCTCATGGTCCTGCCGGGCGTTGCGAAGAGCGAGATCAAGACCGTTCACAGCCACATCCATGCGCTCGGCCAGTGCCGCAAGATCGTCCGCTCCAATGGCTGGAAGGCGGTTGTGGCGGGCGACACGGCAGGGGCGGCCAAGCTCGTCTCGGAAACCGGCGACCGCTCGATGGCCGCGCTCGCGCCGCGCCTGGCGGCCGATCTCTACGGCCTTGAGATCCTTGAAGAGAATGTCGAGGATTCGGAGAACAACATCACCCGCTTCGTCGTGCTCTCGCCGAACGAGAAGCATGCCACGCGTGACAGCGCCGATGAGACCATCATCACCACCTTCGTCTTCAATGTCCGCAACATTCCGGCAGCGCTCTACAAGGCGCTCGGCGGCTTTGCGACGAACGGCATCAACATGACGAAGCTCGAAAGCTACCAGATCGGCGGCAAGTTCGTCGCCACGCAGTTCTTCGCCGATATCGAAGGCCATCCGGATGACGAGAACGTCAAGCGGGCGCTCGACGAGCTGAAGTTCTTCTCCGAGAAGGTCCGCATCCTCGGCGTCTACAAGGCGCATCCGATGCGCAAGCAGTTCTGAGACGGCATTTCCGGGCAGGCGCCACGCGGCTCTCCCGGAAATCCATCAGCAGAAGGTCCTGCGCGGTCTTCAGCGAACCAGGCGATAGATCTTGAGGTTCGTCGCGTCTGACGGCGTGACGTCCTTGAGGAAGGCCGGCGGGCGGTCCTTCAGCAAGGCCGCGGCCAGCCCGTCGGGCGCGCGCTGGGCCAATTCCTTCAGCTCCCCATCGCCGGGGCAGAAGACGACATAGTCGGTTCCCACATCGCCAAGGATCGCTTCCGCCTTTTCGGGCGTGGCCAGTCCCGCATGCAAGACGACGAGCATGCCGTTGGGATTGCGGTGATAGGGCGCTGCGAGCACACTGTGACCGGTGAAGCGAAGGATCGGCGAGCCCATGTTGGAGGGCGCTGCAATCATGCCCTTCGGCAGGCGATTGAGGAGATTCAGGTTCGTCTCCTTGACGCAGATCGAGACCTTCTCGCCGGCTGCAGCGGCCTTGTCGGATTTTTCGCTGCCGGTTGCTTCCGAGGCCAGGAAACCGACGACGAACCAGAAGGCCGGGATGCTGGCAAGCGTCATGATCGCAAACGGCAGGCCGGCAATGACCGAGTCCGGGTCGCGGCGGGCAATGGCATGCAGTTCGGCCACCAGAACAGCGAGCGGCAGGATCGACAACATCTGCGGGAAAGTCGTGCCACGCACCTGAATGAGCGAGATGGCCCAGGCGCCACTCAAGAGAACGAAGAGCACGAGGTGCACGGCGGCGCGGTCGCCCATTTTCACCCGCCAGGCGGAAACGACCATGGCGATGAAGCCGACGAAATAGAAGCCCCCCACGGTTTCAGGCCGCAGCTTCGCCTGCATGAAGACCGATTGCGCCTCCGTGACGCGATCGAGCCATATTTCCTTCAGGAGTGGATCAAGGCTTGCAAGCGGGTTTTGCAGGCATTGCGGCATCACGGCAAGCGTCACGCCGGCCGCACCGACGCCTATGCAGGCGAGAATGGCAAGGCGGACCGACATCGGCGCGCGACTGGCAAGGCTGGCCGCCCCGAACAGGGCTGCACCGCCAAAGACCGTCAGCACAAGGAAGCCATAGGAGAGATTGTCGCAGGTCACCGTCGTATAGAGCGCGCGGGGAACCGTCGCGACATAGGCTGCGGCGGTCAGCACGGCAAACGAGAGGCCGAAGCTGCGCGCAGCCGCAGCATAGGGCTGACCGAGGAATGCCCAGCGCAAGGCGATGATCACCGCCGCAACGCCGATCAACGGTGTCGTCTCGGCGCCGACAGCCAGCGCAATTGCCGCGGCAAGCCCGGACAGGGCATAGCTTGACGCCCGGTGAAGCGGGTCGACGAGCCCCGCCGCGACAATGGCGATGAGTGCCATCTGCACATTGTGGTGATCGATGCCGCCCGGCTCGAAGCGATGGACCTGAAGCAGGAACAGCACCGCCATGGGGACCGCGGCAAACATCGCCCGTTCGCCACCGATGCGGCGAGCGCCGAGGCCGATGAAATAAAGAACCGGCAGGGCAAGCGAGACCGGCCAGACGAAGAGTGCCGTCGCCTCCGCCATGCGCGGCGACAGGAACAGACCGAAGAAGGAAATGAGGGCCGCAATGGGCAGATCGACAAAGCGCGACCAGTGCATCAATGTCCCGGGCGCGGGACCCAGGCGATACTGCATCAGATCGAACCAGCCCTGACCGCCCAGAAAATCACGCACCTCGACGAGCCGCATCGCGTCGTCATTGTCGGGCCCGACATAGTCCGTGTAGCTGGTTGCCAGGTTAACGAGATGGAAGAGCAGGATGATGACGAAGGCGATCAGCACGGCTAGGCCGAGGCGGCTCTTGCCGGAGCTGAGCGGGCCTGCGCGCTCGCCCCGCTTTGATTGAGAGAGCGCAGCGGTCGATTCGATACTGGCCATGACCGATCCCGGAATAGCGCATGGTCTGCCAACTCGTGTCTGTTGGCCAAACTTGCGTGGGGTGGATATTTCGCGGCGGAGACGCCCGGAATTCAAGCTAACTTAACCTTCTCAAGAAATAGTAAAGCCAAGGACAACGCGCGCCCGCGAAGGCGCAAACCGCAAGGAACCGGGTCATGGCGGCGCATGGGGCAACGGACGGCATTCTGGACGATCTGGACATCGCCGTGCTGCTGCCGTGCTACAACGAGGCGGCAACGATTGCCGATGTCGTGGCGGGTTTCAAGGCGGCACTGCCGGGCGCGCGCATCCATGTCTACGACAACAATTCGACCGACGGCACGGCGCTGAAGGCAGCCCTTGCCGGTGCGACGGTCACCCGCGAGCGGCGGCAGGGCAAGGGCCATGTCGTGCGCCGCATGTTCTCCGACATCGACGCCGACATCTACATCATGGCCGATGGCGACGGCACCTATGATCCGGAAGAGGCGCAGGACCTGATCCGCACGCTGCTTTCGGAAGGCTCCGACATGGTGGTCGGCACGCGGCGCGGCGTGACGGAAGATGCCGGCCGGCAGGGTCATGCCTTCGGCAACGCGATCTTCAACAGGCTCTACCGGATGATCTTCGGTACCGGCTTTTCGGATATCTTCTCCGGCTACCGCGCCTTCTCGCGCCGCTTTGCCAAGAGCTTCCCGGCCGTTTCCGGCGGGTTCGAGATCGAGACGGAGATGTCCGTCCATGCCTCGCGCCTGAAAATGCCGGTGAGCGAACTGGAGCTTTCCTATGGTCGCCGGCCGGAGGGCTCGCATTCCAAGCTTTCGACCTACAAGGATGGGGCGAAGATCCTCTGGATGTTTGCCATGCTGATGAAGGAGACGCGGCCCTTCGCCTTCTTCGGCCTGATCAGCGGCGGCGTCCTTGCCATGAGCCTCGGCTTCATGACGCCGGTTCTGGCCGAATATATCGCGACCGGCCTCGTGCCGAAGCTGCCGACCTGGGTGCTCTCGATGGCGCTGATGATGATCTCCTTCATGACCTTCACGGCCGGGCTGATCCTCGACAGCGTGGCACGGGCACGCGCCGAGCAGCTGCGCATCCACTATCTGACGCTTTCGTCCGTGCACCAGTCGCGCCATCAGGTGACGCTCGCCCGTGGCGAGGCCGTGAGCCAGACGACAGGCCGTTCGGGCAAGCGCCGCGCCGCATGAAGAAGCTTCTCTGGTTTGCCTTTGCCGGCGGCACCGGCTTTCTCGTCGATGCCGGTTCGCTGTCGCTGATCCTCTGGCTGACGCCGGCCGGGCCCTATATCGCCCGCGTGCTCTCGATCGCCATTGCCATGGCCTATACCTGGACGATCAACCGCACCTTCACCTTCGGCAGTTCGGGCCGCAATGTCGCCTCCGAAGGCGCGCGCTATGGCCTTGTCGGCATTCTCGCCGCCCTGGTGAACTACGGAACCTATTCGCTCTGCCTGATGATCTGGCCGCCGCTCTGGCCCGTGGTGGCCGCGGCCATCGGCTCGGGCGTTGCGATGGTGTTTTCCTATCTCGGCTATTCCCGCTTCGTCTTCGGCAGATAGCACGCGAGGGACGTCTTCCTGTTACCCGGGAAACTGCGCGCCCAGCCCTCGCCATGGAATGTAGCCCCCATTCGTGTCATCGTCTGCGCGGGCGCGATAGCGCCGGGCAGCACAGAATTGGGGGTTCCTATGCTGAAGAAACTGATCCTTATTGCCGGCATGCTCGTCGTTGCCGGCGCATCGTCCGCCATGGCGGACGCCACGATCCCGCAGAAGGACGAAAAGGGCACGAAGGACAACAGGCTTCTGCCACGCTACGAGGGCTCGCTGCTGCTCAGTGCCAAGCAGCAGGCCTATGCCGAGCTGACCCTGCCGCTGTCGCCGCTGGAAAAGAACGACAAGTTGGATTCCGACAACAACACCATCTATGCGCCGAAGCAGTCAAAGACACTCGAGGGGCCTCTCACCCGCCTCGTCTATCTGGAGCCCGACGGTCGCTCGCCACTGGAAATCCTGCGGAATTACCAGGAGGTCGTCACCGCTGCCGGCGGCGAAACCCTGTTCGAATGCAAGGACGAGGCCTGTGGTGGCTCCGCGACACGCGCGGCCTATGGCGGCGGCGGCGACCAGAGCCTGACGATGCAGTTCGTCCGCGAGAAGGATATTGCCGAGCCGGACTTCTCGAACGGCAAATGCGCGCTGACATCCGACATCACCGATCAGCACTATTTCACAGGCCGGCTTCCCGTCGATGGCGGTGACGCCTTCGTTGCGATCCAGACCTTCACGATTGCCGACGGCGGCAACTACTGCAACGCCTTCAACGGCCGCACCATTGCCCTCGTCAACGTGGTCGAGCCAAAGGCGCGCGAACAGAAGATGGTCGTCGTGAAGGCCGCCGACATGGCGAAATCGATCGACGCGTCAGGCAAGATCGCGCTCTACGGGATCTTCTTCGATACCGACAAGGCCGATCTCAAGGCTGAGTCCGACCCGACGCTGCAGGAAATCGCCACGCTGCTCAAGTCGAAGCCCGAGCTCAAGATCGTCGTGGTTGGCCATACCGACAATCAGGGCGGGTTCGACCACAACATGGACCTGTCAAAGCGCCGCGCTGCTTCAGTACAGGCAGCCCTCGTCAAGCGCTTCCAGGTGGATGCCGCAAGGCTCAAAAGCGCCGGCGTCGGCATGGTCGCCCCGGCTGCGTCAAACGAGAGCGAAGACGGCCGCGCCAAGAACCGGCGGGTGGAAATCGTCAATCTGAATTGACGCTCGACGCTGGAAGAAGCCGTTGCAGCCCGCCTCGGGCGCTGTGACGGCTTTTCCCGCTTGAGCGATTCGATGATGCCTCTGACATCAGCCCCCGACCTCACCAGCAAACTTGACGAGATCGAGCGCATAAGTCGGCGTTTCCACCGGGAGCCGAACAAAGCCATGGCGGCGATAGAAGGCTTCCGCTGCCGGCGAGATGGCGTGGACGACGATCAGTCGGGCCGACACCTCATTGATGGCCCTGAGCGAGCGGAGAACGGCATCCTTCAACAAAGCGGTGCCAAGACCGTGACCCTGAAATCGCAGGTCAACGGCAAGCCGTCCGAGTATCACTGCGGGAATGTGTTGCGGCATATTCCGCCGCATCGCGCCGGTGGCATCCCGGTTCAGCACCTGCCCCATCGACAGGGCATAATATCCGGCCACGACAGTTGCACCGCTTGAGAGGCAGACAAAGGTCCGGCTCGCGCCGAGGGCTGCATTCGCGCGGGCGCGCTTGATCAGCCATTCATCCAGGACCGGCTCGCCGGATTGAAAACCATCGAGCATATGAGCTGCCGTCAGCGGCTCGGGGGAACGGAACTGCGCCTGCCGCTCAGTCACGCGACCACGGCAGCTCGGCGGCAAGCAGCCGCTTCATCCCTGCCCTTTCCTCCGCAGACTGTGGTGCATCCAGCCATTCCAGCGTCCGACGGAAGCCAGCGTCATCGACAAGGATCGATGTCTGGTCGAGAAGCACGGCCTTGGCCTCCTTGATCGCGGAGGAGAGCATGAACTGCGACCGGTTCGCACCCACGAGTTCGGCCGCGCTGTCGATCAGCGCGCGGTCTTCTGCGCGGGCGCGCAGGTGGATGTTCACTTCGGCGATGTTGGCGTTTCGGGTCATACGAGAAAGATAGTGCCCTGTGTTGACATCGTCAACACAGGGCATGTTCACCTCACACCGTCTCCCAGCCATCCTTCTCGCTTGCCCGGTAGATCGCATCGATGAAGAGCTGGTTCTTCTTGGAGCTTTCCAGCGTCACGACTTCCGCCTCCTCGCCGCGCGCGGCACGCGCGAAGGCTTCGGCTTCCAGGCGATACTGGCGGGCGTCCTGGAAGCGGTAGTGGCGGGATTCGGCGTGGTTGACGTTGGTCACCTCGATCTCCTCCGCGCCATAACGGTCGGCATTGAAGGGCGACTTCACCTCGATGAAGCCGTCCGTGCCGTGGAAGACCATGATCTGGCGGGCGGCGAGCTGGGTGGAGATGTAGAAGCTGAGTTCGAAATCACCGAAATCGGCGCGCACCGATGAATAGATGTCGGTGCCGAACTGCGGATCGCGCTCGGTGGTCGCCTGCACGCGGATCGGCTCCTTGCCGGTCGAGAAGCGCGTGGAGATGGCCGGATAGACGCCGATGTCGGGCAGGCCGCCGCCGCCGAGTTCCGGGATGTTGCGCATGTTGCCCGGATCGCGGTTGAAGTAGGTGAAGGCGCCCTGCACATGGCGCAGCCGCCCGATCGCGCCTTCGGCGATCAGCATGCGCACGCGCCGCCAGACCGGCGAATAGGTGACCATATAGGCTTCGGAGACGAGAACATTGTTGCGGTCGCGCGCGGCAATGATGGCGTCGATCTCGGCGGCCTTCAGCGCGATCGGCTTTTCGCAGAGCACATGCTTGCCGGCATCCGCCGCCTTGATCGCCCATTCGGCATGCTGCGAGGTCGGCAGCGGAATGTAGACCGCGTCGATGAGGTCGGAGGCCAGCATTTCCTCATGTGAATCGTAGACATGCGGGATCGAGAAGCGGGCGGCCAGTGCCTCGGCCTTCTCCTTGTCGCGGCTCGAAATGCCGGCGACGACGCAGTTTTCCGCATCCTGGATCGCGGGGATGACGAGTTCGCGGCCGATCTTGGCGGTCGATATGATTCCGAAGCGCAGCATGGGGTCTCTCCTCCATTCGTTTTGTCGATTGGTAGAAAATTGAGGCACGTTGCGCAATCGCTTTCATCGGGCGCCATCTGATCGAGACCGCCTTGATCGCGCCGCATGCGGCGTTAAGGTCTCACCCCGATGGAGGCGGATTCGAAAGCGGCCCGCCGAACTGAAAGGACCCATGACATGCAGATGCGCGCCCTCGGCCGGACCGGCCTGACGATTTCTCCCGTTGTCTTCGGCGGCAACGTGTTCGGCTGGACCGTCGACGAGAAGACGTCGTTTGCGCTGCTCGACGCCTGGCTGGACGCCGGCCTCACCACGATCGACACGGCAGACGTCTATTCGTCCTGGGCTCCCGGCAATTCGGGCGGCGAATCGGAGACGATCATCGGCAAATGGCTGAAGCAGAGCGGCCGCAAGCGCGAGGATGTCGTGATCGTCACCAAGGTCGGCTCCGACATGGGCAATGGCCACAAGGGGCTGAAGGCGGGCTGGATCAACCAGGCCGTAGAGGATTCGCTGCGGCGGCTGCAGACGGATTACATCGACCTCTACCTCTCCCACTGGCCGGACCCGGAGACCCCTTACGAGGAAACGCTCGCTGCTTTCGACGCGCTGAAGAAGGCCGGCAAGATCCGGGCGATCGGCTGCTCCAATCTCGATGCCGCGCAACTCGGCCAGTCGCTCAAGGTGGCCAGGGACAAGGGCCTGCCGCGCTATGATGTCCTGCAGCCGGAATATAATCTCTATGCACGCGACACCTTCGAAGGGCCGCTTGCCGATCTCTGCATCGCGGAAGAGATTGGCGTCATCACCTATTTCAGCCTCGCTTCGGGCTTCCTGACCGGCAAATATCGCAGCCTCGAAGACACGAAAGGATCGGCACGCGGCGAGGACATGGGGACCTATCTGAACGAGCGCGGCCTTCGCATTCTCGATGCTTTGCAGGCTGTTGCCGGTCAGACCGGCGCAAAGCCGGCGGAGATCGCGATTTCCTGGCTCCTGAACAAGCCGGGCGTGACGGCGCCGATTGCCAGCGCCACCAGCCTGTCGCAGCTTGAAAGCCTGAGAAAGGCGGCCACGCTGAGCCTTGATGCCAAGGCCATGGCGCTTCTCGACGCAGCCGGAGCCTGAAGGGTCTTAGAAAATCCCGGCGCGGCGCAGGAGCCACCAGGCCAAGAGCACCGACACGCCGATCGCGCCAAAGGCAGAGAGCGTACCGGCGTCGTCGTGCTGGAAGGGAAGCCCGCCGGTATTCATGCCGAAGAAGCCGGTGACCAGCGTCGGCGGCATGATCAGCACCGTCATGACGGACATGATGAAGAGGTGGCGGTTGGTCTCGATCGAGGTGAGGGAATTCACCTCTTCGTGGAGCAGCCGCGCGCGTTCCTGCAGCGCATCCACTTCGTGGCCGGCGGCCTCAAGCCGGCTGGTGCTGCGCGCCGAAACATCCGCAAAACCCTCCGGCATTTCCTCTTCTTCAGCCGCCGCGGCATGGCGCATGGCGGTGAGCAAGGTCCGCATGTGCCGATGCAGGCGGACGATGGAGCGGCGCAGCGGCTGCAATTCCTTCTGGTGCTTCAGAGGTTCCCGGTTGGAATAGACGGCGTCCTCGATGACGTTGAGGTCAGCCGTGATCTCCTTGACGAGGCCGAAGAGCGAGCGCTGGAAATTGGCGACGATCTGCTCGAAGATGTCGATCGGATTGTCGAACTTGCCGGGCGATTTCTCGACCGCGAAGCGCACGCTGTCGACGCTGGCCAGCGGATGCAGCCGGGTCGTGACGATGAAGCGGCCGAAGACGGCATAATGCAGGAAGCCGATTTCGCGCGTGCTCTGGTCGAAATCGCGCTGGTAATCCACCAGCGTGCCATAGAGATAGCCTTCGTCGACATTCACCGACGGGTGCGTCTCATGCGTCGTCAGCGCGAAAAGCGCTGCTTCCGGCAAAACGCCGAGGCTTTCGAGGAAAGCCGGCAGGCGGGCGTCCGCCAGCGAGAAGTGGAACCAGAAGAAGCCCTCCTCCGGCAGCGCCTTCACCTCGGCATCCGGCAACGGACGCGCCGGCGCCGGGCCCTCATGAAGATGATAGGCCCAGACGAGGCCGGGGATTTGCGAGGCGGGAAGATGCATGTCGGATATCCGTTCAGTGATCAGGTGAACGCGGGGCGGTTGGGTGCTGTGTAAGCGAGGTTTGGGCCGGGAGTCGAGAGCGCCGCATGTGAAGGTTTCTTGACAGGCCACCAAATGCCTCTTCAACGATGGCCGGATTTGTCCTCTTTTCGTCCTCTGCCTGTCTTTTTTGCTTTGATCGCTGCCCTAGAATGCGGCTATCAACTGCAATGAAGGAGCAGAAAATGTCCCATGTCGACACCGCCCTGATCGTTATCGATGTCCAGGAATCGTTCCGCCACATGCCCTACTGGAACGCCGAAGGGCTGGAGGTCTATCTCGCGCAGCAGCAGCGGCTGATCGACGGCGCAATGGCGGCCGGCATTCCTGTCATCCAGATCTTCCACACGCGGGCCGGCTCGCCGTTTGACCGCGAGGGCGGGCTGGTGCGGACGCTCGACGGCCTGTCGATCAAGCCGGATGCGGTGTTCTACAAGGAGCGGCATTCGGCGCTCGCCGGCACCGGGCTCGACATCTGGCTGACGCGCAACGGCATCAACCGGCTGATCATCTCAGGCATCCGCACCGAACAGTGCTGCGAGACGACGACGCGGCATGCTTCCGACCTCGGCTGGAGCGTCGATTTCGTCAGCGAGGCGACCTTTACCTTCCCGATGCAGCATGCCGACGGCACGGTTTTCAGCCAGGCCGACATCGTCAAGCGGACCGAACTGGTGCTCGCCACCCGTTTTGCCCGCATCGTGACCGTCGATGAGGCGCTGGCCGGGCTCACCGTAAGGAAGGCCGCCTGATGAGCACGCTTTCCGGCGGTGAAATGCGACGCATTCCGATGTTCGTGGTTCTGCCGCCGGACACGCTAATGCTCGACGTTGCCGGCCCGATGGAAGTGTTCCGCCGGGCCAATCTCGAACAGGCGGCAGTGCAGTTCGACTATGTTTATGTCGCCGCAGCGCCGGAACAGACGACGTCGATCGGTCTCACCGTTTCCGGCCTCATGGCCTTGCCGGAGAACCTGCCCGACAATGCATGGATCGTCATCTCCGGCAGCCTCACGGCGCCCGAGGTGAGGGAACGGAATCGCGACGCGCTTGCCCGGATCGTCCGTTGGCTCAGCCAGAGCTTCCGGCCCGGCATGACGCTGGTGACGATCTGTTCCGGCGCGCTGCTGGCCGGAGAGGCCGGTCTCTTCGACGGCTTTCGCTGCACCACGCATGCCGCCTGCATGGCGGAACTCACCGCACGTGCACCGCTTTCGCAGCCGCTCGACAACCGGCTGTTTGTCGAGGACCGGGACCGCCTCTCCAGCGCCGGCATTTCGACCGGGATCGATCTCGCGCTGCATATCGTCAGCCAGCTGATCTCGCCGGCGACTGCGCTGGCGATCGCAAGGCAGATGGTCGTCTACATGCGCCGCAGCGGCAGCGATCCGCAGCTGTCGCCGTGGCTGACCGGGCGCAACCATGTTCATCCCGGCATTCATCGGGCGCAGGACGCGATCATGGCGGAGCCGGCCGCCGAGTGGTCGCTGGCGCGGCTGGGGCGGATCGCCCATCTGAGCGAGCGGCATCTGTCGCGGCTCTTTCGCGAGCATGCCGGCATGGCGGCGACCGACTATGTCAACATGATCCGGGTCAATCTGGCCGCCGAGATGCTCAGCGGATCTGACCTCGCGGTGGAGGACATTGCCGCCCGCACGGGCTTCTCCTCGGCACGCCACATGCGCCGCGTCTGGAACGGCTTCCACACCGAGCCGCCGGCCCGCTTCAGGAGCCGCGCCGGCGGGCTCTAGACGCCTCAACGCCATCTTCGCGTGTATGCTCAAGCCCTTATGGACATCGGGGCGATGTTGAACGATAGTGCCGCCGGGACCAGGCATCGGGCTTGGGGAGGAAAAATGTCTGTCGTGATCAGAAGGGCCGTTATCGGCCTCGTTTTTGCGTGTTCGTGTCTCTTGTCCCTGGCCGCTGCGCCCGCGCAGGCCGCCGCAACCCCGCCGCAGGAGGTGGTGACGGGCTGGTACAAGCTGATCCTGGAGCTTGTCCGCCATACGTCCAACTACTCCCCGCCGGTCGCTGCCCGCTCCTTCGGCTATATCGGTGTGAGCGCCTATGAGGCGGTCGCCAGCGGATCTGACAACCTGCAGAGCCTTGCCGGCCAGCTGAACGGTCTCAAGGCGCTGCCCGCGCGCGAAAAGGGCGCGACCTATGATGACGCGGTGATCCTCAACACCGTGATGGAAATGTCCGTCACGCACTTCTTCGACCGCACCGGCCCGACCGGCCAGCATGTGATGAAGAAGATGGCCGCGAAGATGGATGAGAAGGTTTCGGCCGGCCTTACGCCCGATGTGATCGCCCGCAGCCGCGACTACGGCCAGAAGCTCTCGCAGGCGGTCTTCGACTGGTCCGCGACCGATGGCGGCGCGAGCGTCGAGAACATGGGCTTTCCGCTCGAATACAAGCTTTCCGACAAACCGGGCCATTGGGTGCCGACAAGCCTGATACGCCAGCAGCAGGCGCCGCTCCTGCCCGACTGGGGCAAGGTGCGCCCCTTTGCCATGCCAACGGGCTCGTCCTGCCGCCTGCCCGAGCCGCCGGACTATAGCGAAAAGCCGGAATCGGCCTTCTACAAGGATGCCAACGAGGTCTACACGACGGTGAAGACGCTGACGGATGAGCAGCGGACGATTGCGCGCTTCTGGTCGGACGATCCGATGCTGTCGCCGACGCCGCCCGGCCACTGGATCAATATCGCGCTCATCGTGCTTGACCAGGAGAAGGCCGATCTGCCGACGACCGTGGATACGCTGGCGCGGCTCGGCGTGGCGCTTTCGGATGCCTTCATCGGCTGCTGGGATACGAAATTCGTCTTCGACCTCATCCGCCCGATCACCTACATCAAGAAGGTGATCGATCCGAAATGGGATGCCCTGCTGATCACCCCGCCATTTCCGGAATATCCGAGCGGCCACAGCACGCAATCGGGGGCGGCCGCCGCCACGATGACGCATATCTTTGGCGACAAGCTCGCCTTTGACGATTCCACCCATGCCGCCGACGGGATCAAGCCGCGCCACTTCGCCAACTTCCGCGCGGCGGCGGAAGAGGCTGCGATCTCACGTCTCTATGGCGGCATTCATTTCCGCCCGGCGATCGAACGCGGGCTCACCCAGGGCGACTGCATAGCCAACTATGTCAACGCCTTGAAGACGAAGAAGTGAGGCCGGTGATGCAGAAGGCAATCCGGTCCGGCGGGCTTTGTCTCGCCCTTCTCCTCTCGCCCACGGCGGTCCTTTCGGAGGATGCGCCGGTGCCGCGCCCTCTCACGCCGATCTTTCAGGAGGAGCAGGCGGCCGAGAGCGGCGTCGATACCGTCTATAATGGCGATTGGGAATTCATGGTCGGCGGCGGCGTCTCCACCTTCGACTGTGACGATGACCGATTCCCCGACATGCTGCTGCCGGGCGGATCGGGCAAGTCGGTCTTCTATCACAACGAGAGCAAGAAGGGCGGCGCGATCCGCTTCAAGGCGAAGACGTCCGGGCTCGAGATCGACAAGCTGCTTGGCTCCTATGCCATCGATATCGACGGCGACGGAATCAAGGATATCATCCTGCTCCGCCTCGGCGAGAACATCGTCATGCGCGGCAAGGGCAAATGCCAGTTCGAGCGCGCCAACGAGACCTGGAATTTCGATGGCGGCAAAGCCTGGTCTGCCGCGATGGCCGCGACCTGGGAGCGCGGCAACACCTGGCCGACGATCGCCATCGGCAATTATATCGACCCGGAGGCCGACATGGAGCCCTGGGGCTCCTGCACCGACAACTGGCTGCATCGGCCGGAGACTGCGACGCCGCAGCGCAAATTCGCCAATCCGCTGCCGCTGACGCCGAGCTATTGCGCGCTGTCCATGCTCTTCACCGACTGGAACCGTTCCGGCACGCCGTCGCTGCGCGTTTCCAACGACCGCGAATATTACAAGGGCGGGCGCGAGCAGATGTGGCATGTCGATCCCGGCAAGGCGCCGGTGCTCTACAGCGAGGAGGAAGGCTGGAAATACCTGCGCATCTGGGGCATGGGCATTGCCAGCTACGACCTCGATTTCGACGGCTATCCGGAATATTTCCTCACCAGCATGGCCGACAACAAGCTGCAGACGCTTCAGACCATCCCGAAGGACGGCAAGGCGCCGGCGGCCTACAAGGACATTGCCTTTGCCAAGGGGGTGACCGCGCACCGGCCCTATACCGGCGGCGACTGGCATCCTTCTACCGCCTGGCACACGGATTTCCAGGACGTCAACAATGACGGGCTGGTCGACCTCTTCATCGCCAAGGGCAATGTCGCCGAAATGCCGGACTTCGCCAAGCTCGACCCCAACAACCTGCTCGTCCAGAATGCCAGGGGCAATTTCGTCGAAATGGGGCTTGAGGCTGGCGTTGCCAGCATGAATGTCTCGCGCGGGGCAGCCCTCGTCGACTTCAACCTCGACGGTCTCGTCGATCTCGTCGTCACCAACCGCTGGAAGCCCGCGCAGGTCTGGCGCAACGTCACCCCCGATGCCGGACATTTCATCGAGATCGGCCTGAAGGGCGACGGCGGAAACCGCGACGGCATCGGCGCGTGGATCGAGGTGAAGCACGACGAACATATCCTGCGCCGCGAGGTCACCATCGGCGGCGGACATGCCGGCGGCTCGCTCGGCTGGCACCATTTCGGCGTCGGCAAGGACACCGATGTCGCATTCCGCGTCATCTGGCCGAATGGCGAGGCCGACGACTGGCAGAAGGTGCCCGCCAACGGGTTCTACTGGGTGAGCCCGAAGAAGGCGGCGGCGAAGTGGGAGTAGCGTCCGGTTACAGCGAATGGGCCTTGAAGAAATTCCAGATGACGCTGGTCGCATCGATGGGGTCGGCGCTGCCGGCGTCGTGGGTGACGTTCGCGCCCGGCCAGCTGTGGCCGCCCTGCCTGAGGTCGTAAAGGACAACGTCGGCATTGCCCTTGCAGATGCTTTTCTCGATCGACACGTCCGGTCGCCGCGTGATGTCGGCGGGTTGCCCGCAGCCATTGGCCTTGCGCCAGAAGTCGACAGCGTAGCGCACAGACTGGAACGGCAGTGCCTGCGCTCTGGCGACGAAGCGCGTGCCGCTCACGCCTCCGTTGAAGCCGACAACCGGGTCCTGTTCGCCATGGATGATCAGCATCGGCACGGGCGCGCGGGGTGCCGCCTCGTTGCCGAAGAGCGCGCCTGAGACGACCGCAGCCGCCGCAATCCGATTGCCAAGCGCGATGGCGACGCGATGTGTGAGCATGCCGCCGTTGGAAAATCCGGTGACGTAGATCCGTTTCGGATCGATCGCGGTCCGTTTCGTCGCATCATCGATGACGGCAGCGACAAAGGCGACATCGTCCACGCCTTGCGCGGACGCCTCGCCGCAGCAGCCTCCGGCGTTCCAGGTGCCCGAGCGGGCGTTGCGGCCGATGCCCTTTGGCGCGGCAATGACGATCCCGGCTGCTCGTGCCTGCGCTTCCCAGCGCGGAACGATTGTGCGAGGGCCGCCGCCGCCGCCATGCAACACGATCAGCAGCGGCACAGGCCCCTTGCCGCGGCTATCATCCAGCAGCAGATACTCGCGCTCCAGCCCGCCGACTCGCAGGGTCTGCGTCGTCGCGCCGGCAGTCTTTTCCTGCATGCGCTCTGCCCGCGCCTCGCGCAGGCGCTCAAGGAGACCGCGACGTTCAGCCGATATCGAAGGAAGGGGCGTCACCAGAGATGCTGCAAGAAGGCCAAGAACCAGACGTTTCCCTCTCTTGCTCATATCAAACTCTCCTGCGCCCATTTTTGCCGGTCGAGAATCCGACCAGGGCATAGTTGGCAACAGCATGGAGCATCAGGCAAGAGAAATGAGCGGGAACGTGCACAGGAGAGGCAGCAGACAGGGAAGCGCCGAGCTTCAGGCAGAAACACAAATCGTCTGCAGCGCAATGTCGACCAAAGCGCTTCTTCTTACATCATAAGAGATTTGGAAAAATAATGGCGCACCCGAAGAGATTCGAACTCCTGACCCCCAGATTCGTAGTCTGGTGCTCTATCCAGCTGAGCTACGGGTGCGTGTCCCGGCGGGGCTTCTGTAGAAGCGCCGGTGTGGGGCTCTCCTAAAGGGTTGCTTTCCGGAATGCAAGCGGGATTCGGAAAAAAATTTGTGTCGCGGACGATTTACGATCCGGAGGACGGATTGGGCGAGGTCTGCGACGGCTGGCGGCGGAAGCCGTCGATGGCAATCGGGCGGTCCGGGATCTCGATGCGGAACTGTGTGCCGGGCTGGGCCTTTTCAACGAGCGCAATGGTGCCGCCATGGGCGAGAACCAGCTCGCGGGCGATCGCCAGCCCAAGCCCCGTGCCGCCGGAGCGGACCGAGCCACGGAAGGCCTTGAAGAGGTTTTCGCGCGCCTTCTGCGGCATGCCGGGGCCGGTATCGTCCACCGAGATCGAAACGACGCTGCCGGTGCGATAGGCCGACACCGTCACCCGCCTGATCACGGCTTCATCTTCCGGCTCGTTCATCAGCGCCTGGACGGCGTTGCGCGTCAGATTGTGGATGACGCGGAAGAGCTGGTCCGGGTCGGCATCGACCGTCAGGTCGTCGGGAACGCGGATGTCGAATTCGATGCCGCTTTCCGCACCGACGCCGGTCAGGACATCGCAGACATCCTGCACCACCGCCTTCAGGCGCAGCAGACGGCGCTTGGGCTCGGCCTCGCTCGCCTTGCCGAAGGAGAGCACGCTGTCCGAATAGCTCACCGCCCGGTCGATGGTGCGAACCAGCTTGGGCGCCAGACGCTTGACCATCGGGTCTTCCGTATCGCCGAGGCGGTCGGAGATCAGCTGGGCGGAGGCGAGGATATTGCGCATGTCGTGGTTGATCTTGGAGACGGCAAGGCCCAGCTCGGCGAGGTTCTTCTGCTGGCGGAGCGTCTTTTGCAGTTCCTTCTGCATCTTCTGCAGATGGCGGCCGGCCACGGCAAGCTCGTCGCCCCCCTTGCCCGGCTCGAAAATGCTGTCTGCGGCCTCAGGCTGCTCGGAGAAGCGCTCGATGCTGTTGGTCAGCCGGCGGATCGGGCGAATCATGATGCGGTTGATCGCCATGAAGATGAGGCCGGCGGAAATCAGCGAGATCACCAGCGAGATCAGGAGCACATTCTGGGAATAGGTGATCATGGCGGCGCGCAGGCTGCGATCGGCCATCACCACTTCGATCTTCATCGTGCTCTTGTTGACCGGACAGAAGACGCGAATGACCCGATCACCCCCGAAGAGCAGTTCGTCAAAGGCGTCATAGATGGCGCGCGGCAGCGAGACCTTGTCGAGATCGTATTGATAATCCACCGTCGGCGGCATGTCGGCGACGGCGATGAGATGGCGCATGCCGTCCTTGGTCAGCACGATCGCCTTGGTGTCGGTGGCCATCAACGTGTCGTCGCGCACCGGCTTTGGCAGGACGACGTCCTTCAGCCCGTCCACCACCACGGATGCGGCCGCCGCCGTGTTCAGCCGGTCGGACAGCCAGTTGAGGCGCATGTTGGCGATTGCCGGCAGGAAGATCAGGATTTCGGCCAGTGTGACGAAAACGAAGGTGAGCAGAAGCAGCCGGCCCGACAGCCCGCGCCAGAGACGAACCTTCGCCTCGTGAGCCGCAGCCGCTGTCGTGTCCTGCCTGCCGTCCCGCACGTTTGCCCGCCTCTTCCTCGGGCAGCGCCAGGCCCGGCTCTTGCGCATTATAGCGGCTTGTTTTTCTTACGCCACTGCAATTGAAAACGCCCGGCAAACGGGCCGGGCGTCTTCCATGTCCGCTTGGGAGGCGGTGGTTCAGAATTCTTCCCAGCCCTGGCTGCTGCCACCACCGGCGACCTTGAGCGGGCGTGGCGCATGCGTGGCGGCCGGCTGGCTGCGCGTCACCGGAGCTGCCGGGCGGGCAGCGGCGGCAGGACGCGCGACTGGCTTGCGGTCGGCGAGAGCGGCCTGTTCCGAAAGCCGGAACCAGGAGATCATGTCGGCAAGGCTTGCGGCATCCTGCGACAGCTTGTGGGTGGCGGCCGAGGTCTCTTCGACCATCGCGGCATTCTTCTGCGTCACCTGGTCCATCTGGTTGACGGCGGTGTTGACCTCAGCGAGGCCGGCAGACTGTTCCTGCGCGGCGGTCGCGATCGACTGGATGTGGGCGTTGATGTCGCTGACCTGGCGCTCGATCTTTTCCAGCGCCTCGCCGGTCTTGTGGACGAGCTTGACACCGGCGCCGACTTCTTCGCCCGACTTGGTGATCAGGGCCTTGATGTCCTTGGCGGCATGCGCCGAGCGCTGCGCCAGTTCGCGCACTTCCTGTGCGACGACGGCGAAGCCCTTGCCGGCATCGCCGGCGCGTGCGGCCTCGACGCCGGCATTCAGCGCCAGAAGGTTGGTCTGGAAGGCGATCTCGTCGATCACGTTGATGATCTGGCTGATCTCGCTCGAGGCCTGCTCGATGCGGCCCATGGCATCGACGGCGTCGCGAACGATGACGGCGGAATGGGCGGCGTCGGACGTCGCTTCGCCAACCATGCGGCTTGCTTCCTGGGCACGCTGCGACGACTGCTTGACCACGGCGGTGATCTCGTCCAGCGCGGCGGATGTTTCTTCCAGCGCGGCGGCCTGCTGCTCGGTGCGGCGCGACAGGTCGTCGGTGGCCGAGCGCAGTTCGCGGGTGCTGTCATCCATGCTGACGGAGCTGCCGCGCACATTGCCGATCATGCCGGAGAGCGCATCGAAGGTGGCGTTGACGTTCCTTTGCAGCGCTGCGAAGGCGCCTTCGAACTGACCGGACATGCGACGGGTCAGGTCGCCTTCGGCGAGAAGGGCCACGGCCCCACCCGCTTCGCTGAGACCGCGATCGACGTTTTCGACGAGGCGATTGACGTTTTCGGCAAGACGGTTGAGTTCCGGGTGGCCGAAATCGCCCGAGATGCGGCCGCTGAAGTCACCGGCTGCGGCCTGCGCCGTGGCTTCGGTGATGGCTGCCTGCAGGCGCGAGACGTTGACGCGCTCTTCTTCCTTGGAGAAGTTGAGCTCGCGCATGGAGAGGCCGTTCTGGCGGAAGACCTCGACGGCGCGGGCCATGTCGCCAATTTCATCGGCGCGGCACACGAAGGCGACGTTGCGGTCGTAGTTGCCGGCCGCCATGTCGGTCATCTGCTCCGTCAGCGTCAGGATCGGATCTGCCAGCGAGCGCTTTGCGATGACGAAGGCGATCACGAGACCGACGGAAATGCCGCCGACCGCCATTGCCGCCACGATGGTCAGCATGAGCGTGCGGAAGCTCGCGACCTGATCGGTAATGTCGTCGAGCACCGCGCGGTCGACACCGACGATCTTGTCGATCTCGGCCTGGAATGCCTTGCGGTTGGCGCGGTTGGCGTCGTTGTTGCCCTGCTTGTTGGCCTCGGCCGGAGATACCTCCACGCCAAGGCGTGCAGTCTCGGCACGGAACTGATGGAATTCCTTGGCGCGTGCCGCCATCGCCTCGAAGACCTGGGTCTGCTCAACCGAGACCAGCGGCCGCCACTCGACGATCACGGTGTCGATCTCGGCGAGACGCTTGGTCAGGCCGTCTGCAAACTGCTTGGCCTTTTCGGTGTCCGGCGCTGCGTAAATGCCGCGCGCCTCCATGACGACAGCGGTGACGAGACGGTTCAGCTTTTCGCCGAGATAGGCGCGTTCGGAGACATTCTGGAATTCGGAGAGCCGATCATTGTATTTCTCGACGACGAAAATGCCGACGCCGCCCAGCATGAACGCAACAACGCTCATGATCGCCACCAGCGACAGGATTCTAACCTTGATCTTCACCTTGCTCTCTCCACCTAAGAAGCCCAGATTACGCGCGGGCCATCAATATCGCGCGAGATTATGCGTCTCTCGGTTAGTAAATACTTAATTTGCTATCCTTAGGATTACCCCCAAAAGGCAGGGGATATCGACGCCATTTGCAATATGGCTCTGTCAGGCCCACAATTTGCGGCGGAATGCCTGCGGGAATTGACTTTCGGGCGGATTTATATCAATAAGCCGCCACGTCGATGGAAGAATGGCGCTTGACGCCCTCTTTCCAGGCGAAACGCTCCTTGCAAACACTTGCAAATTCAAGAAGGGCCGCACACCGCGGTATTAAAATAAATGTCTACGAAGCGTACATTCCAACCGTCCAAGCTTGTTCGCAAGCGTCGTCACGGCTTCCGTTCCCGCATGGCTACCGCCGGCGGTCAGAAGGTTCTTGCAGCTCGCCGCAACCGCGGCCGCAAGCGCCTGTCGGCCTGACAAGCGGTCCCGCCCGATGGAAAAGCACGGGCAGGACGCCTCAATTCAAGTCAAAAAACCTGCGGGGCGGCTGAAAAGCCGGCCCCAGTTTTTGCGTGTCCGCGAGGGCGAGCGTCGCAAGGGCCAGTTCTTCATCGTCGAGGTTCTGGATCGCAACGCGCCTGAAGAGCCGCCGCGCGTGGGCTTCACGGTGACGACCCGGCAGGGTAACGCCGTCGAACGCAACCGCATGCGCCGCAGGCTCAAAGAGGTTGTTCGGCTCTCCGCACAATTTGCAATGAAACCCGGGCACGACTATGTCATCGTCGCGCATCGGGATATGCTTTCCGCTCCTTTCGAGCGGCTGACCCAGGCCATGTCGGCGCGCATCGCCGGCACTGACATCAAGAAGCGGCCGCGACCGGCCAGCTCGGGAAAATCTGATGGAAAATAACCGCAACTATATCGTCGCGATCGTGCTTTCGGTCCTGATCCTGTTCGGCTGGCAGTATTTCTACATGGGTCCGCGCATGGAAGCCCAGCGCCAGGCCGATCTCGCCAAGCAGACCGCCCAGGACGTCGCGAACCAGCCGGCCGCCGGCACCAACGGGGCAGCGCCTGCCGCCACGCCGAGCGGCGCCGTGCCCCCGGCCGGCACGACCGCCGGTGCGGTCAGCCGCGATGCAGCGCTTGCCACAAGCGGCCGCGTCGCCATCGACACGCCCGACATGTCAGGCTCGATCAATCTGCGCGGCGCCCGCTTCGACGACCTCAAGCTGAAGAAGTATCGTGAGACGGTCGCCAAGGACAGCCCGAACATCACGCTGCTCAACCCGGCCGAAACGGCTGACGGCTACTTCGTCGAGCTTGGCTATATTGGCGGCACGGCGCTTCCCGGCCCTGCCACCGAATGGAAGGCCGATGCGAATGCCAAGCTGACGCCGGCGACACCCGTGACGCTGACCTACACGAGCCCCGAAGGCCTGACCTTTGCCCGCACCATCTCGGTCGACCAGAACTACATGTTCACGATCACCGACAAGGTGACGAACGGCGGCCAGCAGGCTGCGTCGATTGCCGGCTATGGCCGCGTGACGCGCTACAAGGAACCACTCGAGCCCTCGACCTATGTCCTGCATGAAGGCTTCATCGGCTGGCTCGGCTCGAACGGTCTGGTGGAAGAAAAGTACAAGGCCTCCAAGGACAAGCCGCTGACCTATGACCGGACCTCGACCGGCTGGCTCGGCATGACCGACAAGTACTGGGCCACCACGATCATCCCGCCGCAGTCCCTCGAATACGAACCCCGCTTCACGCATTTCGAAGACGGCACGCCGCGCTTCCAGGCGGACTACAAGGGTACGGGCGTTTCGCTGGCGCCGGGTGAGACGAAGGAACTGAAGAACCTCGTCTTCGCAGGCGCCAAGGAAGTTCCGGTCGTCGACGGCTATGCCAAGGACGATTCCTGGTTCGGCAAGCTGACGAACGGCCTGATCGGCACCAAGACGGTGGAAAAGGGCTATGACGTCCCGCGCTTCGACCTTCTGATCGACTGGGGCTGGTTCTACTTCTTCACCAAGCCGATGTTCGCGCTGATGGACTTCTTCTTCCGCTATTTCGGCAATTTCGGCCTGGCAATCCTTGCGACGACCATCGTCATCAAGGCGCTCTTCTTCCCGCTCGCCTCGAAGCAATATGCCTCGATGGCCAACATGAAGAAGATCCAGCCGAAGATGGAAGAGCTGAAGGCCAAGCATGGCGAGGACCGCATGGCCCTCCAGCAGGCCACCATGCAGCTCTACAAGGAAGAAAAGATCAATCCGGTGGCGGGCTGCTGGCCGGTCCTGCTGCAGATCCCGGTCTTCTTCTCGCTCTACAAGGTGATCTACGTCACGATCGAAATGCGCCAGGCGCCATTCTTCGGCTGGATCAAGGACCTGTCCGCGCCGGACCCGACCTCGATCGTCAACCTGTTCGGCCTGCTGCCGTTCGATGCGCCGACCATCGTGCATCTTGGCGTCTGGCCGCTGATCATGGGCGTCACCATGTTCCTGCAGATGCGCATGAACCCGACCCCGCCGGACCCGGCGCAGGCGATGATCTTCACCTGGATGCCGGTGGTCTTCACCTTCATGCTCGCATCCTTCCCGGCCGGTCTTGTGATTTACTGGGCATGGAACAACACGCTGTCGATCATCCAGCAGGCGATCATCATGAAACGCCATGGCGTGAAGGTCGAGCTGTTCGACAATCTGAAGGGCCTGTTCAAGAAACGAACGAAAGCCTGACGGCAGGACATGTCCTGAAATTCAAAACCCCGGTGCCCATGGCGCCGGGGTTTTTCTTTGTCCCTCAGGCAAACGGTCCCGTGCGCGGCGGCAGGGCCGGAACGTCGAAGGCTTTCGGCGGCAAGCCCCTCGCGGCGCGCTCCACCATCATCTCGAAGGCCGTTTCCAGATGGCGCGTGAAGCGCTCCGTGTCGAAGAGCGGCATGCGCAATCGGTTCTGCTCGATCCGGGCGTTGAGCGCACGCCGGCGCAGCGGGCTGCGGGCCATCATGACGGCCATGTCGACAAAGGCGTGTTCGTCGCCCGCCACCAGTTCGGCAAGACCGAGAGCGGAGAGCAGGCTTTCCGACACCCGCGAGGCGAAGTTCGTCCCCTTGAGCGCCACGACCGGCACGCCCGCCCAGAGACAGTCCGATGTCGTCGTGTGGCCGCTATAGGGGAAGGTGTCGAGCGCGATATCGGCCGCCGCCATGCGCGCCATGTGCTCGGCATAGTCGGCGCGGGGCATGTAGATGATGCGCGAGGCTTCGATGCCGAGGCCCTGCATGTGGCTGGTGAAATTCTCCCGCGCCGGTCCCGGCGGGCACAGCATCCAGAGCACGGAACCCGGCACGGCCGAGAGCACCCTCGCCCACAGGGTTGCGACAGTCGCGGTGATCTTGGCGGGCTTGTTGAACGAGCCGAAGACCACCCCCTCCTCCGGCAGACCAAGCGAGGATCGTGGCGGCGGCGCGGGCCGCGGCCGCCCTGTGCCATCATTGCACTGGTAGGTCTCGGGCAGGCGGCAGAAGAGCTCGTGAAAATGCGGCTCGGACCCATCAGACAGGACGACGGGGTCCCCGATGATGTAGTCGCAGTCGATGCCGTAGCAGGTACCGGGAAAGCCGAGCCAGGCGACCTGAACGGGTGCGAGCCCCCTGTTGACGAGATCGATCCGGGAGCCGCGCGTATGGCCCTTCATGTCAACGAGGATGTCGATGCCGCGGGCGCGGATCAGCTCGGCCGCCGCGTCATCGTCGAGATCGCGGATGACGACGAGATTGGGGTAGCGCTGACGAAACTCGAGATCGGTCTCCGTCAGGTCTTCGTCCGTGTAGCAGAAGAGCGTGATCTCGAAGCGCTCCGGATCGTGCGCGGCAAGCACGCCCTGAAAGAGGATCATCGTCGGGTGCTGGTCGGACACGTCGTTGGTGAGATAGCCGATGCGAATCTTCTCGCCGAAGCGATGCGGGCGGGCGCGGCGGGCGGCGCGGCTCTCCGGCGTAAAGGGCCGCCCGGTCGGCATATGACGCACCAGACCGTTGAGCCGCTCGTCGCCGCACCACATGAGATGGAAAAGCGGATCTTCATTGTTGAAGGCCCAGGCCTCGCCGTCCAGCATGGCGCGATGAACCTGCGCGTCGAGCCGGGCCAGTTCCGAGAGCGCCAGACGCGGCCGCAGGATCTTGCGCAGCGTCGACAGCGCCTCGACATTGAGGGGGCCGAGTGCCTGCACCCGGCGGATCAGCGACAGGGCCTTGCTTTCCTCGAAGAGCTGAAGGCGAATGCGGGCGGCGAGCGTCAGCAGAAGCGGCGCCTCCGCCGACATCAGCTCTGCCGCCATTTCATAGAAATAGGCGGCCTCCGGCATGTGACCGAGGCGGGAATAGGACTGCGCGGCGGCAAGAAGGACGGGTGCCGGCGCGTCGCCGGATGTCAGAAAGGGCGCGGCACGGGTCAGACACAGTCGCCAGTCACCCGCGCTGAAGGCCTGAAGGACCTCTCCGACTTCATCTTCCGTGTTCATGCCACCCATCCGCTGTCCCTCACTCTTAGGAACAGCGGCTTGCGTGAGACTGAAACCGGCCGATGGGGCGATCCCGCCCCATCGTTTCATGTTAGCGCAATTCCGGAAGGAAAACCGCTTCGCACTTTTCCTGGAATTGCTTCCTGGCTTGCGCAATTCCGGACGGAAAACCGTTTCACACTTTTCCTGGAATTGCTTCAGGCCGCCAGGAACGCGTCCTTGGTGGCTTCGAAGAAGGCCTTGAGCGTGATCGGGGCCTTGCCGGTCAGCTTCTCGATATCGCCCGTCACCGTTGCCAGCTTGCCGGCGCGGGTGTTGGTGTCGAAGGAGAGGTAGGTCGGAGCGACGAATTCCGGCACGCCGGCGGCGATCATGCCCTGCAGCAGGCCTTCGTCCGGAACATGGACGACCTGGATCGGCTTGCCGATGATCTCGGACGCGAGCTTTGCGATCTCCTCGTTGGTCAGCGCCTCGACGCCGGTCAGCGTGTAGGTGTTGCTGGACGTGTCGGAGGAAGCAAGGGCGGCAGCCGCCGTGCGTGCGAGGTCTTCGCGCGTCACATAGGCCGTCTTGCCCTGGCCGGCAGCGGTGTACCACTGGCCGGACTTCAGCGCGTTCGGGATCGAGGCGAAGAGGTTTTCCATGTACCAGCTGTTGCGCAGGATCGTGAAGCTCAGGCCCGAGGCCTTGATGGCGTTTTCGGTGCCGAGGTGGTCGGGGGCGAACGTGACCAGCGATTCTTCCGGCAGCGGCATCGACGTGTAGACGACGTGGGCAACGCCGGCGGCCTTGGCGGCGGCAACGGCGGCCGTGTGCTGGCGCAGGCGACGATCGGTGCCGTCCAGCGCATCGGTCGAAACGATGAGAACGCGGTTGACGCCGGCAAAGGCCTTTTCAAGCGAAGCGGCATCGTCGAAATCGGCGGCGACCGTCTTCACGCCCTTGGCGGCAATGTCGGCGAGCTTGGACGGATCGCGGCTGGCGGCGATGATGGAACCCGGGGCAACCTTCTGGGTTTCGAGAAGGTGCTTGATGACGAGGCGGCCGAACTGGCCGGAAGCGCCGGTAACGAGAAGCGTGTCGGACATGGTTTCATCCTTTCCTGGACGTGTGGCATGGTCTGCTGGCGAAGGGTGGTCTACCCCACGAAGATGACAACAGATGCATTCGCGACCTATTGTCTCTTTCAGTAACCAGGGCTACAATGTGCATGTTAGCCTGTAAAGTAGGCAGTATTCAGCCCCCTAGGCACAGAAAGGTAACCACCGATGAGTGAAGCGCAGAAGGTGGGCGACATCCGGTCGCGGTTCGAGGAATTCGACGCCGGCAATTGCCCGGTGCGCGATGTGCTCGGCCAGCTCGGCGACAAATGGAGCACGCTGATCATCGGGCTTCTCGGCGACAAGCCGCACCGGTTCGGCGAGCTCAGGCGCTCGATCCCCGACATCTCGCAGCGCATGCTGACACAGACGCTGAAGGATTTGCAGCGCGACGGGCTTGTTGACCGGACCGTGTTTGCGACGGTGCCGCCGAGCGTCGAATACAAGCTGACGCCGCTTGGCCGGTCGCTGCTCAGCCCGCTCGGCATCCTCATCGAATGGGCCGAAACGCATCACGGCGCCATCCGCATGGCAAGGCAGGCCTACGAGGCCGGCAACGCCTGAAGCATCAGCCGAATTTGGCATTCAATCGATATAAATCGATTGACATGAGCGCGGCATTGTTGGGAATAAGGTCTCAAAGCGTACCGGTCCGCGACCGGTGCAAAGGCCGGGTCAAACCGGCAGATGACGGGAGAACAACGTGACATCCAAGCTGGAACAATTGCGCGCAATGACCACGGTTGTTGCTGATACGGGCGACATCGAGGCCGTGGCACGGCTGAAGCCGGTCGACTGCACGACCAATCCTTCGATCGTCCTGAAGGCGCTCGGCACCGACATGTTCAAGGACGTGTTTGCCGAAGCGATTGCCTGGGGCAAGGCCTCCGGCCTGTCCTCCGACAAGGCTGTCGCTGCCGTGTCCGACCGTCTCGCCGTATCCGTCGGCGCCGAACTCACCAAGCTGGTCCCGGGCCGCGTTTCGACCGAGGTCAATGCCGACCTTTCCTTCGACATCGAGGGTTCGATTGCCAAGGCCCGCGAAATCGTTGCCGACTACAAGGCACGCGGCATCGAGAAGGATCGCATCCTGATCAAGCTCGCCTCGACCTGGGAAGGCATTCGCGCTGCGGAAGTGCTGGAAAAGGAAGGCATCAACTGCAACCTGACGCTTCTCTTCTCGATGGCCCAGGCCATTGCCTGCGCTGACGCCGGCGTATTCCTGATCTCGCCCTTCGTCGGCCGCATCCTCGACTGGTACAAGAAGGCAACCGGCGAGAACTACACGTCGGAGACCGATCCGGGCGTCGTTTCGGTTCGTGCGATCTACAATTACTACAAGGCGCATGGCATCAAGACCGTCGTCATGGGCGCGTCCTTCCGCAATATCGGCGAAATCGAAGCGCTGGCCGGTTGCGACCGCCTGACGATCTCGCCCCAGCTGATGGACGAGCTGGATGCGGACAAGGGCACGCTGACGCGCGTTCTTTCGGAAGACAAGATCACGCCGGTCGACAAGGTCGCGATGGACGAGAAGACCTTCCGCTGGATGCTGAACGAGGACGCAATGGCGACCGAGAAGCTTGCAGAAGGCATTCGCGCCTTCGCCAAGGATCTCGGCAAGCTGCGCGAGATCGTCGCCAAGGCCATGGCCTGATCGGCACCCGGTCGCCGGCGCCGATGGCCCGGCCATCCTGCAATTTGTGAAACTGGGCCGCCTTCGGGTGGCCCTTTCCTTTTGGAGCTGACTATCCGGCTATCGCCGCAGGCTCGTGTTGCGCATGCTGGCTGCGGATGACAGCCAGCATCGTTTCGGCCGGCTGCGGGCGGCTCCAGAGATAGCCCTGCCCCGTCTGGCAGCCGAGCCTCCGGAGGCGCGCGGCGATTTCCGCGGTCTCGATGCCTTCCGCCACCGTCTTCAGCCCGAGACCCTGCGCCATGGAGATGATGGCGCGGCAGAGCACGGCGTTCTTGTCGTTGGTTTCCAGATCGTGGACGAAGGTCCTGTCGATCTTCAGCGTGGTGATCGGGAAGCGGGCGAGATAGCTCAGCGACGAAAAGCCGGTGCCGAAGTCGTCGATCGTCAGCGACACGCCGAGGCCGACGATGGCGTCCAGCGTCTCGCTGATCGTGCTGTCATCGCCAAGCAGCAGGCTTTCGGTGATTTCAAGTTCAAGCCAGCGGCTGTCGCAGCCGGTTTCCTCAAGGCAGGTACCAAGTGCGCCGATGAAGCCGCCGAACAGCAACTGCCGCGGCGAGACGTTGACCGAAACGGGAATGGGCTGGCTGCGGCCCGCATTGACCCTCACCGCAAAGCGGCAGGCTTCGAGAAGCACGCGCCGCCCGATCTCGATGATCTGGCCGGTCTCTTCCGCCATGGGGATGAATTCAAAGGGCGATATGAAGAGGCCGCCCGGGCGGAGCCAGCGGCAGAGCGCTTCGACGCCGTTGATGGCGCCGGTTTCCAGATCGACCTTCGCCTGGAAATGGGCATGGAACTCGTCGTTGCGCAGGCCTTCGCCGATCTGCACTTCCAGCTCGAAGCGGCGTTCCGCCTGGGCAGCCATGCTGCTGTTGTAGATCGTCGTGCGGGCCCGCCCGCCGGACTTGGCCGCATAGAGCGCCATGTCGGCAAAGCGGAAGAGCTCGTTCTGGTCCGACGTGTCGCCAAGGCCGAAGGCGATGCCGATGCTGGTGGTGATGGAGATGCTGTCGACACTCACGCTGACGGGCGTGTTGAGGACATTGTGAACGCGCCGGGCGAGATCATCCGCCTCTGACTGATCGGCGAGGACCGGCATGATGATCGCGAATTCGTCGCCGCCAAGTCTGCAGACATAGCCCTCATCCCCGACCGCGCCGACGAGTCGCAGCGCGAACTGGATGATCAGCTCGTCGCCGACGGCGTGGCCGAGCGTGTCGTTTACTAATTTGAACCTGTCGATGTCGAGCAGCAGCAGCGCGCATTGCAGTTTCGACTTTTTCGCAGCCTCAAGGACCTGCTGCAGAAGGTCCTGGAACGCGCGGCGATTGTGCAGCCCGGTCAGGCTGTCGCGGAAGGCCAGGGCATGGAGTTCAGCCTCGCTGCGAGCGAGCCGCTTTTCCATCTCCTTGCGTTCCGTGACGTCGCGGCCGATGGCAAGAACGCTGTCGACGGCACCGTCAGGGCCGAATTCGGGAAAGAACCGGATCTCGTGCACCAGCGGCTGCCCTTCACGACCATCGAGAGCCACTTCGCGGGTGACCGCCTTTGCCTTCGCGAACACCTCGGTCACCGCACCCTGGATTTCCAGCGAGGCCACGCCATTGCGGACAGTGCGCGGGTCCCTGTCGCCGATCTGCTCGGGGGTGAAGAATTCGATCGTCTCGAAAAACTCCCGCATCGAGCGGTTGGTGTGGAGATACTGACCGCCGGGGCCGAAACGGATCAGCCGGTCCGGAATATTGTCGGCAAGCGATCTGTAGGCCAGCTCGCCCTGCCGCAGCTCGTTGACGAGGCGGCGCCATTCCGTCGTTTCCCGCGCCGTGCCGAGGATGGCAATCGGGTTGCCCTCGTCATCCCTGAGCGCCAGCTTGCGTACATCGAAGGAGCGTGGCGAGCCGTCCCTGCCGGTGACGTTCGTTTCGAACGTGACGATCTCGCTGGAGCCAAGCGCCAGCATGTCGGTCCTGTCGTGAACCGAATCCGTGCGGCCCTGCTCGGTTTCCCGCGCGGTCTTGCCGATCAGCTCAGCGCTCGGAACGCTGTTGAAGCGATCGAACATCTCGTTGCACAGGACATAGCGGCCTTCCTCGTCCTTGAGCCAGACCATGTCCGGGAACAGGCGCACGGTGGCGCTCAGCACCGCCTCGGCCTTGCGCTGGGCGCCAAGGCGTTCGGCTTCCGCGCAGTCGCGGACAAAGCCCGCCAGATAGAGACCGGCAGCGCCTTCCGCCACCTCGCCCCGCATCTCGATATTGAGAACGACGTCACCCAGAACCATTTCGAGGAACTCGTTGACCGGGCCGCGGCACTCGAAGATGTCGCGCAACTTGCTCATAAACACGAGCCGTCTCTGAGCGGGCATGGAGGCGATGGCCGCCTCGTACGTCGCCTGAAGGGAGACCGGATCGTCAAAGGTCAGCGGGCCGATCGCACCATGGGCCTCCTCAAGGACATAGCCATCCTCGCACTCCCTTCGAAGCACGAAAATCATGCCGTCCAGATATCGCGCAGCCTCCGTAAGCCGCGATACGGTGTCCATGAATACCCCTCAAATCACGTGGCGCTATTATTCACGCAAATATTTAGCAATTCCTAAACTCTCGCTTCACCGTAGCGTACGATTGAGGAAGCCGGCATTGCAACTTCGACGATGCAGATGCCCACAGGATCGGTTTTGCTTGACATTGTCGGTCAAAACATCAATTCCGGCGTGACATGCCATTGCCGCTGGAGAAGAACATGGAAGCGCAAGCCAATGCTGGAGATGCCGTTCTCTTCGGCAAGCCCTGGGTTTTCATCCGCGGCGTGCCGTCGCTGCAATTCCTGCCGCCCGAAGGTCCGGCGGAAATCGCCTTTGCGGGTCGCTCGAATGTCGGCAAGTCGTCGCTCATCAACGCGCTGACCGGCGTCAAGGGTCTGGCGCGTACGTCGAACACGCCAGGCCGCACGCAGGAACTCAACTATTTCGTGCCCGAAGGCTATTCCGGTCAGGACGGCGACCTGCCGCCGGCCGCGATGGTCGACATGCCCGGCTACGGCTATGCGCAGGCGCCGAAGGAGACGGTCGACAACTGGACGAAGCTGGTTTTCGACTATCTGCGCGGCCGCGCCACGCTGAAGCGCGTTTATGTGCTGATCGACAGCCGCCACGGCATCAAGAAGAATGACGACGAGGTTCTCGACCTGCTCGACAAGGCGGCCGTCTCCTATCAGGTCGTGCTGACCAAATCCGACAAGATCAAGCCGCCGGCGGTGACGAAACTGCTTGCCGAAACCGCCGAAAAGATCCGCAAGCGCGCGGCCGCCTATCCGGTCGTGCTGTCGACCTCTTCGGAAAAGGGCGACGGGATGCAGGAATTGCGCGCCGCCATCGAAACGGCGCTGCGCACCTGATCCGACCGGTCCATCCGGAATACGCCAGACACGGATGAGCCCGCCGCAGGGATTGCGGCGGGCTCATTCATTTCGGAGACATCACCCGGGTGCGGCTTACTTCGGCAGCAGGACGTGGTCGATGACGTGGATCACGCCGTTCGACTGCTTGACGTCGGCGATCGTGACATTGGCGACACCGCCCGTCTCGTCGGTCAGCGTGATCTTGCCGCCCTTTTCCTTGGCCTTCAGGATGCAGCCGCCGACGGTCTTGACGTCATGGGTGCCGCCGTCATCCTTGATCATCTTGTCGATGGCCGAGGACATCGCGTCAGCTGCGACCACGTGGCAGGTGAGGATCTTGGCGAGCTTTTCCTTGTTTTCCGGCTTCAGCAGCGTTTCGACCGTGCCCTTGGGCAGCTTTTCGAACGCTTCGTTGGTCGGCGCGAAGACGGTGAAGGGGCCCTTGCCCTGCAGCGTCTCGACCAGGCCGGCAGCCTTGACGGCGGCGACGAGCGTGGTGTGATCCTTCGAGTTGACGGCGTTCTCGACGATGTTCTTTTCGGGATACATCGCGGCTCCGCCGACCATCGGATTGGCGGCAAGTGCGATGGCCGGAACGGCGGCGATGCTGGTCACGGTGAGAATGCGGATCAGTTTCTGCAACATTGTCGACTCCTGTTTGACGGGACGCAAAGTCCTGCGCCTCATTTTGCTTCCTCCCCCACCGCAAATTCACAATTTCGCCATATTGATCGAAATCAGCAGCAGTACTTCCTAGTAATACAGATCCAACTCGCTCAGGTCTTCTAACTTGAGCGCTCTCTGCACTGGGGTTACGGAAACATCTACGCAGCGACCGCGCGACAAGTTTCAAAAATATTCGGAATATATTTTTTTAATGAAAATGATCCACTGGAACGCGTCATCGTAGTCACGCGCCCAAATCTTTTCAGGTCTTCCCGCCGCGCGGAAAGACCCTCACGCGCCGATCTTGCCGCTCGCGACGACCGGACCGGTCGGCTTGCCGGTCGGGGACCCGCCGAAGGGCTCCAGCGAGACGGCAAGCGTCACGCCATCCTTCAGACGGTTGCGCATGTCGGGCGGAATGACAATGGAGCCATCGCCGGCGTCAGGGAAGACGCCGAGCGGCACGGGGGCGCTGTCGCCCTCGATCAGCCAGAGTTCGAGCGACTTCGACTTTTCCGCCCCTGCAGCCACCGGCGTCACCTTGAGGCGGCCGGTCTGGCGGTCGAAGAGGGTCACGAGGCTGATCGACGAGTTTGCCGAGCCCATGGTTGCCACCAAGGGCGCGGTGGCGGCAGGCTTGTGGAACAGACCGCCAGCACTTGCGGCAAAGAAGATGGCGGCCGACATCGTGACCAGCGTGAGCCCGCGCCAGAAGGCGAGCGAACTCCAGATCAGTCCCTTCGGCTGGTCGGCTGCGGCCGTGTTGAAGAGCTTCTTTTCGACCGAGGCGTAGAGCCAGGAGGGCGGCGCTTCGGCGGCATAGTCGTCGTTGAAGCTTGCCAGATTTTCCTGCCAGCGGGCGACGATCTCCTGAAAGGCCTTGTCGGTGCGCAGCCGGTGTTCGACGCGCAGGCGGTCGGGTAGCGGCAGGACGCCGAGGACATATTCGCCGGCCAGCACTTCGTCGCGGCTGCGGTCGCTCCTCTTGTTTTCCGGCGTCGTCATCGGTCCATGCACTCTCTCAGTTTGATCAGGCTGCGCCTGAGCCAGGTTCGCATCGTGTTCAGCGGAACCCCGTGCAGCCCGGCCAGTTCCAGATAGCTCAATCCCTCGACATAGGCGCTGCGGACGGCGTCGGCGCGGTCCTTTTCGAGTTGTTGCATGCAATCCTCGATCCGGCGGCCTTCCGAGGTCATCACGGCCGTCTCCTCAGGCCCGGCCTGCGGATCGGCGATTTCGCCGGCCTCATCCAGTTCGACAGATGCCTGCCGCCGGCGGCGGCGCATATCCAGCGCATGGTTGCGCGCAATCGCGAACAGCCATGTCATCGGCCGTCCCATGTCGGCACGATAGGCGCCGGCATTGTTCCAGACCTTGATAAAGATCTCCTGCACCGCCTCTTCGGCATCTGCCCTGTCCTGCAACATACGCAGGCAGACCCCGAATAGTTTCCGGCTCGTGCGCTGATAGAGCGCCGCGAACGCTTTTCGGTCTGCCAGCGCCACCCGGGCAATCAGCCGGGCGACCTCTGCCTCATCCCTGTCATCGTTCGCCGCCAAGAATACCTCTTCCCGATCCTCTGAGAATATTCCGCGCGGGATTATTCACATCGCTGTCGAAACACACTAAACAATCGCCGACCAATTCCCAAGAGGCCATTTGATGTCCGAAACAGAAAGCGAAATGCAAGCCAGGCTTCTGGCGCAGGCCCTGCCCTTCATGCAGCGCTACGAGAACAAGACGATCGTCGTGAAATATGGCGGTCACGCCATGGGCAATGCCGAGCTCGGCAAGGCTTTCGCGGCGGACATCGCGCTGCTCAAGCAGTCGGGCGTCAACCCGATCGTCGTCCATGGCGGCGGCCCGCAGATCGGCGCGATGCTGACCAAGATGGGCATCGAGAGCCGCTTCGAAGGCGGGCTTCGCGTCACCGACCAGAGGACGGTCGAGATCGTCGAGATGGTTCTGGCGGGCTCGATCAACAAGGAGATCGTCGCGCTCATCAACCAGACGGGCGAATGGGCGATCGGTCTTTGCGGCAAGGACGGCAACATGGTCTTCGCCGAGAAGGCCAAGAAGACCATGATCGACCCGGATTCGAACATCGAGAAGGTCCTCGATCTCGGCTTCGTCGGCGAAGTGGTGGAAGTCGACCGCACGCTGATCGACCTGCTCGCCAAGTCGGAAATGATCCCGGTGATCGCCCCCGTGGCTCCCGGCCGCGACGGCCACACCTACAATATCAACGCCGACACCTTTGCCGGGGCGATTGCCGGTGCGCTGAACGCCTCGCGCCTGCTCTTCCTCACCGATGTTCCGGGCGTTCTCGACAAGGACAAGCAGCTGATCAAGGAACTCTCGGTCCCCGAAGCCCGTGCGCTCATCAAGGACGGCACGATTTCCGGCGGCATGATCCCGAAGGTCGAGACCTGCATCGAGGCGATCGAGGCGGGCGTCCAGGGCGTGGTCATCCTCAACGGCAAGACCAGCCACTCGGTTCTTCTCGAACTCTTCAGCGAACAGGGCGCCGGCACGCTGATCGTGCCCTGATCCAAGCGATCGGCTTACTGGCTCCGATCCTTCGGAGCCAGTATTTTCCGGATATGGCTTTTAAGCGTCTCGCTGCGCTGTCGCGCCACCGCTTCGGCAGCCTCTTGTTCCAGACGCAGCGTCTCGTTGATCTCCTCCACCTTCCGCTCGTGCAGTCTCCGCAGCAGCGTGCCGGGCGGATCGGTTTCAAAATGACGGTGTGAGGCGATTTCCAGAAATATCACATGCTCCTCATACTGCATAAGAAACAGCAGTTCGGCGGAACTCTGCGAACCGAGATGCAGATGCATGACGCCCAGCCGCTCCAGAAGGTCGTCATCAGTCGTATCGATATCCCTGCGATAGGCCCAGGGCGGAAGCGGCTCTCCTTTCGAGATCGCGATATAGATATCGGCCAGATGCGCCGCCAGATGCGGCTTGCCCCTGAAATATGAGGGGCTGTCGAAATGTGGAGATTCAAGTACTTTCTTCGGCTTCCGCTCAATACGCGAGAGCTTCAGAAGTCGCGCCATATAGGCTAGTCGCGAAGAAGACGGGCGAGATATTCCTCACGGGTCATGCCCGAAACATCCTTGCCACCCTGCTCCTCGGCCTCCGCGACGATCCGCTCCAGTCGCTCGATATGCGACTCCTGCCGCTCGCTTGCGCGAGACGCCTTTTGCGGCTGATCTTTGGTCTTCAATACAACCATACGGACAGGCTCCTGACGCTTTGAATTCTATAGGAGCAGCGGGTTCAGCACCAGCGGATTCTTCACCGCCCGCGGCCTGCCTTTATGCAGTGCCGCCCGGGCCGTTTGCAGGTCCGGGCGCTTGAGCGGTCTACCCTAGGTCAATCCACCATCACCGGTGCGGCAGGCGCAGCACCCGGATGCTGGATGCGCGGCGGGTTCTTCAGGACGAGAACGCCGAGGATCACCAGGACATAGGCGACGAGGTTGTAGATGACGGCCGTCATCAGCGACGCGCTGTAGGCTGCGACCGGCTGTGCGCCGGAAGCGAGCTGCGCCGTCAGCGCGCGGAAGAAGATCTCGCTGACGATGGCGACGCCGAGTGCACCACCTGCCTGCTGGATCGCCTGGAGCGCGCCGGAGCCAGAGCCCGCATCCTTGACCGGCACGCCAGCGAGAATGGTCTGGAAGAGCGAGGAGATCGAGATCCCAAGACCAATGCCGGCAGCCAGCAGCGGCGCGACGAAGACGCCATAATGCAGGCTCTCGCCAAGGCTACCGACCAGCATGCGCAGGGCGAAGATGCCGACGAACATCAGTGCAACGCCCCCGGCAATGCGCTGGCGCTGCCAGCGGAAGCCGAGGCGGCCGGAGATGGCGGAGGCGACCAGAACGCCGACCGAGAAGGGCAGCGTGGTCATGCCCGACCAGAGCGGCGACAGGCCGTAACCCGACTGCAGATAGAGCGCGAAGATCAGGAAGAAGGGCGGCATGGCCGAGAAGAAGACGAGCGACATGAACGCGCCGATCATGAAGTTTCGGTTCTTCATCAGGTCGACGGGCAGAAGCTGCGGCGCGCCGGTGCGGCTCTGGCGTTGCTCCCAGAGGACGAAGGCGACGAAGAGCACGGCGGCGGCGGCGAGCATGGCGAAGCACCATGTGGCCCAATGATAGTTGCGGCCTTCGATCAGCGGGAAGACCAGCAGGAACATCGCCGCGGAGACGATGAGAATGCCGCCGAAGTCGTTCTTCATGCCCGGATTGCCGGGGATTTTCGGAATGAACTTGGCGCCGAGGATCAGGGCGAGAAGCCCGATCGGCACGTTCATGAGGAAGATCGGACGCCAGGCAAGGCCGCCGAGATCGGCGCCGATGATGAGGCCGCCCAGAACCGGGCCGATGACCGAGGCGAGGCCCGCCGTCAGGCCGAAGAGCGAAAACGCCGTGGCGCGCTCATGCGGCGGGAAGATCGTCTGCGCAATCGAGAGAACCTGCGGCGTCATCACCGCGCCGCCCATGCCCTGCAGCAGGCGGGCGATCACCAGGAACTCGATGTTCGGCGCAAGACCGCACATGATCGAGGCTGCCGTGAAGCACCCGACGCCGATCAGGAACATCTTCTTCTTGCCGACGATGTCGCCATAACGCCCGAAGGGCAGAAGGCCGAGCGCGAAGGTGAGGATGAAGCCGGCCACGACCCATTCGATGTCGGAGGAGCTGGCGCCCATGTCATGCTGCAGCGTCGGCAACGAGACATTGACGATGGTGACGTCGAGCAGGTTCATGAAGCTCGCCATCAGGATGATGAACATGGCTGTCCAGCGTTTCTCGTAGGTCGGGTAAGGCTGGTGGTCATTCGGGGGTGAAGCAGTCATCGGGGTCTTTCCTGTGAAAGGGCGTATCGGCAATTACGTGGCAATAACGGAACGGATGATTTCGTCTGCCACGCTGTCAAAAATTGGCAGCAGGTGGCGTGGCTTGTATTGAAAGGCGACGAGCGCGCCGACGATCATATGCGCGCCGGCTTCGGCATCGAGCGTCGCGCGGAACTGGCCGTTTGCCTTGCCCTCATCGAGAAGGCCAACAAAGCGACGATGCCAGCCGATCCGTATTTCGCGCACGATCGGCTCGAGGACTGGATCGGTACGCGCCCGTTTGCCAAGCTCCTCGAACAGGGGCAGGAGATCGGGCTTGTGCACGATCAGCTCCTTGTATTCCCCGATCTCCAGCTTGAGCTTGGCCAGCGGATCGAGCGCCTGCGCATCAATGTACCTGCCCTGCTCGACGAACTCCTCGCGCATGGCCTCGATCACGAGGCGCAGCAGGTCTTCCTTGCTGTGTACGTGATAATGCAGGGTCGCAATGTTGATGCCGACGCGGGCGGCGACCTCGCGGGTGCGCAACCCGTCAATGCCTTTTTCAACGATCACGGCGCGCGCGGCAGCGGCAATTTCGCGGCGGCGCGTGTCGGAACTCGCGTATTTCTGATTCTGTTCACTCATCAATCAATCAGTTGATTGAATTCAACTCGGGAGTCAAACAAAGTTTTTATGACCGACCGCAAATTTCCGCTTGATCTGGAGCGCACTCCAGAAACTATCAAACACGGGTCTCAACGCTTGAAGGGTCAGAAACAGCCATGAAGATCGGCGAACTTGCAGAACGGACCGGGCTCAGCATCGATACGATCCGCTACTATGAGAAGCTTGGCCTGATCGCCGCGCCCTGGCGCAATGCCGGGGGAACGCGGGTCTATGATCCCGACATTCTGGGCTGGATCGATTTCCTGAAAGCGTTGAAGGCGACGGGAATGCCACTTGCCGACATGCAGGCCTATGCCGGCATGCGGGCACGCGGCAATGCCACCGCCGCACCACGACGTCTCATGCTGGAAAGACAGCGTGCGATCGTCGAGGCGCGGATCGAGGAGCTGTCAGCCTGCCTGACGCTGCTCGATTACAAGATCGCCAATTATCACGACATCGAACGCGCCCATGACCTTGCCGATGAGGCCAAGGCCACGCGCACCGGCCGAAGGAGCCAGACCCGATGACCCAGACCCAAACCACCAAGCCCCAAGCCACCCCGACCGCGCTCGCACTGGGCGAGGCGCTGAGCCACGGCCTCAACCCCGACCTCCGTGCCGCGCTGGAAGCCCGTTACGACGGCCTCGTGCCCGGCTTTACCGACACGCTGATCGAATTCGCCTATGGCCGTCTCTATGCCCGCGACGGCCTCGATCTCAAGACCCGCCAGATAGCAACCGTCGCGGCGCTGACCGCGCTCGGCGGCCAGACCGGGCCGCAGCTGAAGATCAATATCGAACACGCGCTCGCCGCCGGCGCGTCCGAGAAGGAGATCACGGAAGTCATCTTCCAGATGTCCGTCTATGGCGGCATGCCGGCGGCGATCAACGGACTGAATGCGGCGATGGAGGTTTTCGAAGCACGCGCGGCGTGAGCCTTTACCGATTTTCGGTCGGGCGCGCCTCCCGCGCCCGACCGGCCCCTTCGCTTGCAAACCGATCGTCACGGATGCATGCGGGCCCCCTTGGTGATCTTGTCGGCAATCTTCTTGTCCGCACGGAAGGCGAGGCCGACAAGATTCGCATCGTCCGGCGCGAAATTGGCGAAGACGGCACGGTTGGCCGCGTCATGACCGGTTGCGAACATTTCCTCGACATAAGCTGCCGCGGCCACGTTGCGCTCCAGCGCGCGCCGATGGATGGTTCGCATCAATTCGGCACCTGCCGCAAGCACGATCATCGGCTGGACGGACATGGGATGATAGCGGTTGCCGTCGCGATCCACATAAGTCTCGCCGATGACATCGGGCATAGCGGCGGCAAGCCCGGTGGCAAGGAACGCGGTGACGTTGAGCGCCTGCCAGGCGACGAGATCATCCCTAAGAACAATCGCGATTTTGGTATCGAACATCTTGGCTCCGTGTTGGCGCTTGCGTAATCTGGCGCGATGGGAATGCTTCTAGACGAGCGCATGCTGGATGGTCTTGGACGTTTGTGCGACGGCGCGGACGATGTCGGGATCGACGTCGCACCGCCCTCCTCCGGCCTGCAGCGCATCGGCGCGCGCTTCTTCGGCACGGGCTATGCGCCGCATCGCCATGACACCTATTCCCTCGGCATCACGCTCAGCGGCGTCCAGAAATTCACCTATCGCGGCGCAAGGCGGGCCTCGATGCCCGGCCAGATCATCGTGCTGCATCCCGACGAAGTTCACGACGGGGCTGCGGGAACCGAGGACGGTCTGAGCTACCGCATGCTTTATCTGGAGCCGGCTCTGCTGCACGCGGCTTTGCCGCAGGGCGCCGCCTACCTGCCCTTTGTGCACGAACCCGTGTTGAACGACCCGGATTTCCGCCAGACGCTGGCGCTGCTGCTGAACGACCTTGACAGCGAGGTCGAGGCGCTGCAACGCGATGCCTTCATCGCGGCGACCGCTGATGCGCTTTGCCGCCATTCGGGTTTGCCCGCCCCTCGACGGACCACGCTCGACATGGCAGCGCTCAATCGCGTTCGCGACCATATCCGCGAGAACGCCGCTTCATTCGTAAGCTCCGACGAACTTGAGACGCTGTGCGGCCTCGATCGTTTCAGCCTGGCACGCCAGTTCCGCGCGCTTTGCGGGACAAGCCCGCACCGCTATCTCACCATGCGGCGTCTCGACCTTGCCCGCAGCTTCATCGGCGCCGGCCTGCCGCTGGCACAGGTCGCAGCGGCTTCAGGTTTCTCCGATCAGAGCCACCTCAACCGCCAGTTCAAGAAGGCCTTCGGCATGCCCCCCGGCGCCTGGAGCCAGTTGATCGGCGCCAAAACCGGCTCAAGGTGATATCCCTTTCACGGCAGTTCCCTTGAATCAGCTCCATCGAGTCAGGTCCATTGCCGCCAGTTTGCTGCCGCTTCGGCCTTCAGGAAATCGATCATCGCCCGAACCTTCTTCGGCAGGAATGAACGGCTCGGATAAAGCATCCAGATCGCGGTTTCGAAGCAGGTTGCGGTGACGCGCCAGTCCGGAAACAGATCGACCAGACGCCCCGCCGCAATGTCGTCGTCCACAAGCCAGTTTGCCAGCAGGGCGGGTCCCATTCCGGCAAGGGTCAGCGCATGCAACGCAAGCGCGCCCGATGCCATCACGCCGCCCTTCATCTCGACCTTCTCGATCCCTCCAGCCGGATCGCGAAACAGCCAGAGACTGCGAAATCCCGGCAGGAGAAAACGCAGGCAGTCGCGTTGCGAGAGATCGGAGGGGTGCTGGGGCCGGCCGTGCTTGTCGATATATTCCGGGCTGGCGCAAACCCGATAGCGCGTATCCTGCAGCTTCGCCGCAACGACATCGCCGAAGACCGCCGGCCCCAATCGGATGGCCAGATCGATCCGCTCGGATACGAGGTCAAGGTTGACGTCGCTCAGGACCAGCTCGATATCGACGTTCGGAAAATCCTGCCTGAACCGCGGGAGCAAGGGAACGATGACCTTTTGGCCAAAGGCGACGGTGGAGGTCATCCTCAGAGTGCCAAGCGGTCCCCTGGTGAGAGACAAGGCGTCGTCGCGCGCACGATCAAGTGCCGCGATGGAGGACTGAACCTGTCGCAAATAAACGTCGCCGGCCTCGGTCAGGGCGACGCGCCTTGTCGAGCGCTGGAATATCCGGAAGCCCAGCTCTTCCTCGATCGCAGCGACCGTCCGCGACACCCATGAGGGGTCGACCCCTCGATCGCGGGCGACCTCTGCGAAAGAACCGCATCGCGCAATTTCGATCAGGAGGGAGGCGTGGCGCATATCCATTGATGTAAAATACGCATCAGTATGCTTCCCATCAAGCCATTTAATGTCGGTGGCATTGCGATCAGATTGGGGTTGTTCAACAGGGCGCCCGCGAGCTGGACCGGCTTTTCAGAGCGGCGCGCTTCTCATCTCATCTTGAAGGAAACGCCCCAATGACCAAGATCCTCCGCATCGATTCCAGCGCCCGCGACAGCGGCTCCATCTCCCGTCTCGTCGGCGATCACCTGGAAGCCAGGCTTGTCGCAGCGCTGCCCGATCCGCGCATCGCCCGCCGCGATCTCGCCTCGGCGCCGCTCCCGCATATCTCCAACCTGACGATCTCCGGCTATTACACACCGGCCGACCGGATGACCGCCGAACTGTACAATGCGACGGCCCTTTCCGATGAACTCATTCACGAGTTGCGCTCGGCCGAGATTCTGATCCTCACCGCACCCATGTACAATTTCTCCATTCCCTCGGCGCTGAAGGCCTGGATCGATCAGGTCGTGCGGATCGGGCACACATTTTCCTATGACGGTGCCAGTTTCTCCGGGCTGCTGACCGGGAAGCGGGCCTATGTCGTCTGCGCCTATGGCGCGTCGGGTTATGCGGCTGGCGGCCCGTTCAGCGCGGCGAATTTCGTCGATCCCTATCTGCGCTTTCTCCTCAACTTTCTCGGTATCGAGGATGTGACCTTCGTCGCCGTCGAAGCCACCACCGCGGGCGAGGCGACGCTTGCAGCCAACGTCGATGCCGCGAAACTGGCGGTCGATTCCATCCTGGAGGCCGCGTGATGGCGAAAATCGCTTTTCTCGGGCTTGGAGCCATGGGCTCCCGGATGGCGCGCAGCCTGTTGGCGGCGGGACACGAGCTCACGGTCTGGAACCGCGATCCGCAGAAGGCGGAGGCACTGCGCGATGCGGGGGCGGACGTAGCGCTCACACCGCGCGATGCCGTTGCGGACCGCGACTTCGTCTTCTGCATGCTGCGTGATGACATAGCGTCGCGTCAGGTCTGGCTGGATGCAGAGGACGGCGCGCTCGGCGGCTTGCCCGAAGGGACTGTCGCCGTGGAATGTTCGACGCTGAGCGTGGACTGGGTCGAGGAGCTTGCCGAACTGTGCAGAAGGCGGAACACCATCTTCCTTGATGCGCCCGTCGTCGGATCGCGTCCCCAGGCCGAAGCCCGGCAGCTCATTTTCCTCGCCGGGGGAGCGGTCGAGGCGGTGTCGCGGGCGGAGGCGGTCCTGTTGCACATGGGAGCCTCGGTCCACCATGCGGGGCCGAATGGCGCGGTTGCTGCCGCCAAGCTCGCCGTCAATACGCTGTTCGGGATACAGGTGGCGGTGCTGGCCGAACTGATCGAGGCCGTGCGCTATCGGGGTTTCGATCCGGCGCACTTGGTCGAACTCATCTCGGCCACACCCGTCTGCAGTCCCGCAGCGAAAGCGGCCGCAGGGGCGATGCTTCTCGATGCATTCCCCCCGCTGTTTCCGATCCAGATCGTCGAGAAGGATCTGGGTTACGCTCTGTCGATTGCCGGTTTGGGGGAAAGCACGCCCCTGGCTTCAGCCGCGCGAAACGTCTTTGCGCGCGCCGTCAACGAAGGCCATGGCACGGACAACATCACCGGTATCGTCCAGCTCTACCGGCAGCCGGGATTCTGACCGGGCCAAACGGGAAACGGCGGCGCTTTCGGCCCTCCGCCGCTCCTGTCTGGCGCGGCAGTTCCGCACACCCTGCGGCATAAGCCCGCACAGCTACCCGATGATGCGGCGGCTGGAGGGTGCGCGTGACGGGCCGGGATGCCGCGTGCCGGTTTCAAAACCGGTCGATGAGCGCATTTCGCTGATGCGCCGGGCTCCGCATCGTGGCATAAGGCGACCATGACCGCGACGCTTCCCAGACCTTCCCTGCCGAACCCTGCCGATTTCGCTCATGTGCGCGAATGGGTGTTCGATCTCGACAACACGCTTTATCCGCACCGGATCAATCTCTTCGCGCAGATCGACCGCAACATGACGGCGTTCGTTGCCGATATGCTCGGCATGGAACCGGCGGAAGCCAAGAAGCTGCAGAAGCAATATTATCACGACCACGGCACGACGCTGAAGGGTCTGATGCTGCATCACAATGCCGATCCGAATGCGTTTCTGGAAGCCGCCCACGCCATCGACTATTCGGTCGTGCCGGCCGATCCGGAGCTGGGCGACATGCTGAAGGCGCTGCCGGGGCGCAGGTTCATCCTGACGAACGGCACCGTGGCGCATGCTGAGGACACCGCCCGGGCGCTCGGCATTCTCGATCATTTCGACGATATTTTCGACATTGTCGCCGCCGACTACGTGCCGAAGCCGGCGGGCGAGACCTATGACAAGTTCATGTCCATGCACCGCATCGACACGACCCGCGCCGCCATGTTCGAGGACCTGCCGCGCAATCTCCTCGTGCCGCATGCGCTCGGCATGAAGACGGTCCTGCTCGTGCCGGAAGTCTTCGAGACCGGCTTCGTCGAGGCCTGGGAGAAGGCCGGCGAGGACGACGCCCATATCGGCTACATGACCCACGACCTCAAGGGCTTCCTCAAGGCGCTGCTCTAGGCATCACGCCCCGCCATTGCCGGGCTGGCGGTAGTGCCGTTCGACGATCGACCACGCTTGTTCAGCCGTCTCGACGAAATGCAGAAGCTTGATGTCGTCGGGGGCGATCGTGCCGAAATCCGCGAGCGCGTCGAAATTGATCATGGTGCGCCAGAATTTTTCGCCGAACAGGATGAGCGGGATCTTTTCCATGCGGCCGGTCTGGATCAGCGTCAGCGTCTCGAACAGCTCGTCCATCGTGCCGAAGCCGCCAGGGAAGACGGCGACGGCCTTGGCCCGCATCATGAAATGCATCTTGCGGATGGCGAAATAGTGGAAGTTGAGGCTGAGCTCCGGCGTGACATAGGGGTTCGGCGCCTGTTCATGCGGTAGCACGATGTTGAGGCCGACGCTGGGGGCGTGAACGTCATGGGCGCCGCGATTGCCCGCTTCCATCACGCCCGGCCCGCCGCCGGTGACGACGACGAATTCGCGATGGCCGTAATCGGCGGAATATTCCGAGCAGAGACGCGCGAACTTGCGTGCCTCGTCATAATAGACCGAGGCGGCTTCGAGGTTCTGCCGCTGCGTGTCGTTCTTCGCCGCCCAGGCGGGGCGGCCCGGCTCAGGGATACGCGCGCCGCCGAAGAGGACGACGGTGGAGCGGATGCCGGCCTCGTCGAGGATCATGCCGGCTTTCAGCAACTCCAGCTGAAGCCGCACGGGGCGCAGCTCGCGGCGGCAGAGGAAGTCGTCGTCCGCATAGGCCAGACGATAGGAGGGCGAGGCGGATTGCGCGGTCAGCGGCACGGCTTCGGTATGGGCGAGGTCGGACCGGTTGTCGCGCAACGGCTCCCATTCGCCCTGCTTCACCTTGCTGTTCCTGCCGCCATTCGCCATGTCTTCACTCTCTTCAAGATTGACGGGCAAGCCCCCGTCGCATAGGACTGACGCCCGATATTCCCGGACGCGATCCGGTCGATGATAGACAGCGAAGTTTAAGGAATTTCCCATGCACGCAGCCGATCTTGCCGGTCTCGAAAAGACGATCGAAGCCGCCTTTGACAACCGCGACAGCGTCAACACGTCGACACGCGGCGAAGTGCGCGATGCCGTCAACGAGGCGCTGAACCTGCTCGACAGCGGCAAGGTCCGCGTCGCCACGCGCGGCGAAGACGGCACATGGACTGTGCATCAGTGGCTCAAGAAGGCCGTTCTGCTCTCCTTCCGCCTGAATGCGATGGAAATCATCAAGGGCGGCCCGGGCGAGTCTGCCTGGTGGGACAAGGTGCCCTCCAAGTTCGACGGCTGGACCGCCCTGGAATTCGAGCGCGCCGGCTTCCGTTCCGTGCCGAACTGCATCGTCCGCCGGTCTGCCTTCATCGCCCCCGGCGCGATCCTGATGCCGTCTTTCGTCAATCTCGGCGCCTATGTCGGAGAAGGCACGATGGTCGACACCTGGGCAACGGTCGGTTCCTGCGCCCAGATCGGCAAGCATGTGCATCTCTCCGGCGGCGTCGGCATTGGCGGCGTTCTGGAACCGCTCCAGGCCGGCCCGACGATCATCGAAGACAATTGCTTCATCGGTGCCCGTTCGGAAGTCGTTGAGGGCTGCATCATCCGCGAGGGCTCGGTGCTGGGCATGGGCGTCTTCATCGGCAAGTCGACCAGGATCGTCAACCGCGCCACGGGTGAGATCAGCTATGGCGAAGTCCCGCCCTATTCCGTCGTCGTCGCCGGCTCCATGCCGGGTAACTCCCTGATGGGCAACGGCCAGGCTGCGCCGAACCTCTACTGCGCCGTCATCGTCAAGACCGTTGACGAGCAGACCCGCTCGAAGACCGGCATCAACGAGCTGCTGCGCGATTGATTGTGTTTCTCCTCTCCCTTCGTGGGAGAGGAGCGATTTCAATATCTTAACCGAAGGCTAATTGTTAGAAATCGCAGGTGAGGGGTCACGATTTACCCTCCGCATCTGACGCAATTCACCCCTCTACCCAAGCCTGCCACGCCAATCGGCTTCGGCTCTCGGGTAGCAGGCTATCCTCTCCCGCAAGGGGGAGAGGATAGGCGGATGCCTCAGCCATCCACCTCGGCGGCCGTAGGAATGGCAGGCTGCGCGCCGGGCTTGAGGCAGGCGAGTGAGCCGGCCTTGGCGGCGCGGGTGAGGGCAACATCGAAATCGAGGCCGGCGTCGAGGCTGGCGACGAGGTAGCCGCAGAATGTGTCCCCTGCCCCGACCGTGTCGACCGGGGTGATCTTGAGGCTTTGGGCCTTGTGGAGCTTGCCGTCGCGGACAGCAACGACGCCGTCAGCCCCCAGCGTGACGATGAGGGTCTGGCCCGTCTTGGTGGCAAGCGCCTGCATGGCCTCGATGCGGGCATCGGCGGAGAGGCCGCTTTTGCCGATCAGCAATTCGAATTCGGTTTCGTTGGAAATGACGATATCGGCCAGTGCCGAGAGGCGCGCGGCGTCCGCCGTCAGCGGCGCGGTGTTGATGACCGTCGTCACGCCCTTGGCCTTGGCCAGCGTCAGCGCCTTTTCCACCGAGGCCGGCGGGACTTCGAGCTGGAGCATGAGATAGCCGCCCTTCTCCGTCGCAGCGACGGCCTTTTCAGCATCGGCTTCCGAGACTTCGCCATTGGCGCCCGGCACCACGACGATGACGTTTTCACCATCGCCGCAGACGAGAATATGCGCCGTACCGGTCGGAACGGCCGCCGTCTTGGTGAGCGACAGGTCGGCACCGCCGGCCTTCAGAAGCGCCAGGGCGTCGGTCGCAAAGGCGTCGTCGCCGACGGCGCCGGCCATCTTGACGGCAGCGCCCGCGCGCGTGGCGGCGAGGGCCTGATTGGCCCCCTTGCCGCCCGCGGCGGTGGCAAACGAACGGCCGGCGACGGTTTCGCCCGGCTTCGGCAGGCGATCGGTGGTGGCGATGAGGTCCATGTTGATGGAGCCGAAAACAGTAATCATGCGCTTACTCTTTTATGATGATTGCGCGGCAGATTGCATTTCGACCTAGTCCTCGTCAACCACGCGGAATTTCAGCAGGCCGGTCCGGCTTTCCACCTGCCGGGCGGGCGCGCGCTCTTCTGCCGGGGCCTGCCCGTCTGACAGCGTTTCGAACTCCATTTCCTCGATCTTGGCGCCGCGCTTCATCAGCTTGGTGGTCGAGGTGGCGATCAGTTCGACATCCTTCTGCGTCTGCGAAAAATGCGTCTGCAGTTTCTGCACGCGATCGTCGAGGCGGCTCAGGTCCTCCATCAGCCGGATGACTTCGCCCTGGATCAGATGGGCCTGTTCGCGCATGCGCTGATCCTTCAGCACCGACTGGATGACCTGGATGGAGAGCATCAGCAGCGACGGCGAGACGATGATGACGCGGGCCTTGTGGGCCTTCTGCACCACGGCCTCGAAATTCTCGTGGATCTCGGCGAAGATCGATTCCGATGGCACGAACATGAAGGCGATGTCCTGCGTCTCGCCCCTGATCAGGTATTTGCGGGCGATATCGGCGATGTGAACATCCAGATCGCGGCGGAAATTCTGCGCGGCGAGCTTGGCCGCCTCCGGCGAACCGGCGTCGCGGATGGCGTTATAGGCTTCCAGCGGAAACTTGGCATCGACCACCAGCGAGGGCTGACCGTTGGGCATGCGGATCAGGCAATCCGGGCGCGAGCCATCGGAGAGCGTCGCCTGGAATTCATAGGCGCCCATGGGCAGGCCATCGGCGATGATGGTTTCCATGCGCGACTGGCCGAAGGCGCCGCGCGTCTGCTTGTTGGAAAGGATCGCCTGCAGGCCGACCACGTCCTTGGCAAGCGACTGGATATTGTTCTGCGCCGTATCGATGACGGCCAGACGCTCCTGCAGCCGGCGAAGGTTTTCATGCGTCGCCTTGGTCTGCTCGGTCATCGAGGTTCCGAGCCGGTGCGTCATGCCGTCGAGCCTGTCGCCGATCGCCTTGTTGAGCTCCGCCTGCCGCGTGCCGAAGATTTCGGCCATGGAGGACATGCGCCCCTGCATTTCCGATTGTGCGCGCACGATTTCGGCAAGGCGGGCTTCAGCCGCCTGCGACTGGGCGGCGAGCAGCGCGCTCAGGTCTTCGGCGGCGCGGCGGCTACGCGCGCCGTTGACCATGAAAGCCAGGACCGTCAGGACGAAAAGCAGGGCAGCCGCGCCCAGCAAAAGGACGGGGCTGACGGAGACACCGGAAACGGTGAAGAGCGGCATGGTCCAGGGCGAAAGGTCTCTTTGCATGCCACAAGCTTAGCAGATTCGGACCGATGTTCCACCTCTGTTCTGGTCGCGCCGACCGATTCTTCGACGCCGCAATCCTACTATCGGATTACAGGAATTCTCCTGCATTACCGCATCAGTCGCCAAATCTTACATCGAATTTTAGATATTTTTTAATTACCAAGTGACATTTCTCCCCAGTACTCTGACAATCGGGATGGAAAAGATGAGCGACGTGAATTCGACAGCCGAGCTTCGCGAACGCCTTGCGTTTCTCGGCATGGATGAGGCCGCGCTCGCCCGGCTGCGGTCAATGGAAAGCGACATCGTCGCCTCGCTTGCGCCCGGGCTTGAACGCTTCTACGGCCTGATGGTGCAGCATCCGCAAATGGCCGCCTTTTTCCGTGACGCCCGGCACATCGAATTCGCCAAGAGCCGGCAGAAGCAGCATTGGGGCAAGGTTGCCGCCGGTGCCTTCGACGCTTCCTATGTGGAAGGCGTGACGGCTGTGGGCCATGCGCATGCGCGCATCGGGCTGGAACCGCGCTGGTATATCGCCGGCTATGCATTGCTGCTGGAAAGCATGATCGGCCATGTCGTGAAGGCGCGCTGGCCCTCGCGCTTCGGCAAGGGCGGCGCCGAGCAGATCGGTTCCGAGATCGCCGTGATGGTGAAATCGGCCCTTCTGGACATGGACTATGCCATCTCGGTCTATCTCGAGGAACTCGAAAAGCGCCGCGAGGCCGCAGAAGCGGAGCGCCGCCGCAACGAGGAAGCGCAGGATATCGCGATTGCCGCGCTGAACCACGCGCTCGAGGCGATGTCGAGCGGCGATCTCGAATACCGGATGGACGAGAACGGCGACGGCCTGTTTTCCCGGATGGCGCAGAGCTTCAACATGAGCGCCGAACGGCTGCGCGGAACGCTGGGCCTTGCCCAGACGATCGCCGACGAAGCCAGCAGCTCGATTGCCGGTATCGAGGTCTCCGCGGACCAGCTGGCCGAACGCACCGAGCAGCAGGCCGCCGGCATCGAGGAAAGCTCGGCCGCGCTGCACGAGCTGACGCAGAGCGTCGCCACCAGCGCCAGCGGCGCGCAATCGGCCGCCAGCGTCGCCTCCGACGCGCTGAATGTGGCGCAGGAGTCCGGCCGCGTGGTGGCGGAAGCCGTCTCGGCGATGGACGAGATCGAGCAGTCCTCGCAGAACATTTCGAAGATCATCGGCGTCATCGACGAGATCGCCTTCCAGACCAACCTGCTGGCGCTGAATGCCGGTGTCGAGGCAGCACGCGCCGGCGACGCGGGACGCGGCTTTGCCGTCGTGGCCCAGGAAGTGCGCGAGCTCGCGCAGCGCTCGGCGTCTGCCGCCAAGGAAATCAAGACGATCATTTCGGCAAGCTCCAACCAGGTGCGCACCGGCGTGGCACTCGTCAACAAGTCGGGCTCGGCGCTGGAAAACATCACCGCGCGGATCTCGGAGCTCAACCGGATCATCTCCGGCATCTCGGTTGCCGCCGCCGAACAGTCGAGCGGGCTGCAGGAGATCAACCAGGCGATCGCCTCCATGGACGGGATCACGCAGAAGAACGCCCACATGGTGGAGAGCACCTCCAACAGCACGCATCAGCTGAGCGAACTCATCGACAAGCTGGCGCAATCGCTGCATGGACTGAAGACACGCGACCCGCGTGAGCTGGCACACGGAAAATCCGCGCCGCTTCGCCGCGCGAGCTGAGGATTTGCAGGCGCTCCAGTTGAAAGCCTGCGTTTCATGGGCTAATTGAGGCCCATGACGATCAAGCCTCTTATCATTCTGCCCGATCCGGTTCTCCGACAGGTCTCCAAACCGCTGGAGAGCGTGGATTCCCGCGTCCTGAAACTTGCCGACGACATGCTCGAAACCATGTATGACGCGCCCGGCATCGGGCTTGCCGCCATTCAGGTCGGCGAACCGCTGCGCCTCCTGGTGATCGACGTCGCCAAGGAAGAGGAAGGCCGCAAGCCGCTCGTCTTCATCAATCCCGAGATCATCGGCTCCTCAGATGCGCGCTCGACCTATGAAGAAGGTTGCCTTTCGATCCCCGGCTATTATGCCGAAGTGGAACGCCCGGCCGAAATCACGGTCAAGTACGTCGACCGCGACGGCAAGCAGCAGGAACTCGCCGCCGAAGGCCTGCTCGCCACCTGCCTGCAACACGAGATCGACCATCTCGACGGTGTGCTCTTCATCGACCACATCTCGCGCCTGAAGCGCGACATGGTGGTGAAGAAATTCACCAAGGCCAGCAAGACCGGCGGGCTGCCGAAGTTTTAAAAGCCTGCGGGCCAAGCGACAGGAGCTGAGCCATGCCGCTTCGCATCATCTTCATGGGCACGCCCGATTTTTCCGTTCCGGTGCTCAACGCGTTGCACGCGGCGGGGCATGAGATCGTGGCGGTATATTCGCAGCCGCCGCGGCCGGCGGGGCGGCGGGGGCTGGAGCTGAAGGCTTCGCCCGTGCATGACGCGGCTGATGCGCTCAGGCTCGAGGTGCGCACGCCGGTCAATTTCAAGGCAGAGGAAGATCGCGAGGCGTTCAGGGCGCTGAATGCCGATGTGGCCGTCGTCGTGGCTTATGGATTGCTGCTGCCGAAGGCGATCCTCGAAGGCACGCGGCTGGGCTGCTACAACGGTCATGCCTCGCTTCTGCCGCGCTGGCGCGGTGCGGCCCCCATCCAGCGGGCGATCATGGCGGGGGATGCCGAGACCGGCATGATGGTGATGAAGATGGATGTCGGGCTCGATACGGGTCCGGTGGCGCTGACCGCGCGCGTGACGATCGGCGAGACGATGACGGCGGGCGAGCTGCATGATGCGCTTTCGCAAGCCGGTGCCGCCCTGATGGTCGAGGCGATGGGCAAGCTGGAGGCGGGCGACCTTCCGCTCACGCCGCAGCCGGAAGAGGGCGTGCTTTATGCCGCCAAGATCTCCAAGGAAGAAACGCATATCGATTTCGCAAAGCCCGCGCGCGATGTGCATAACCACATTCGCGGCCTCTCGCCCTTTCCGGGCGCCTGGTTCGAGGCGGAGATCGGCGGCAAGCTGGAACGGATCAAGGTTCTGGCGTCTGACATGGCCGATGGCTCCGGCGCGGCCGGCACGGTGATCGGTGAGGATGGCGTGATTGCCTGCGGGACAGGTGCCGTGCGGCTTGTGCGGCTGCAGAAGGCCGGCGGCAAGCCGCTGGAGGCGCGGGAGTTTCTGCGCGGCACGCCGCTGCCGCCGGGCTTGAGGCTCAGCTGATGCCGCGTTATTTCCTCACGGTCGAATATGACGGCACGCCCTATGTCGGCTGGCAGCGGCAGGACAATGGCAAGTCGGTTCAAGGGGTTATCGAGAAGGCTATCCTCGCCGCGACCGGCGAAGTGGTGACGCTGGGCGGTGCGGGGCGCACGGATTCCGGCGTGCATGGGCTGGGGCAGGTTTCGCATTGCGATCTGACAAAATCCTGGCGGCCCTATGTGTTGCGCAATGCGCTGAATGCGCATCTGCAGCTGGCCGAAGAGCGCGTCTCGATCCTTGAGGCGACGGAAGTGGCGGACACCTATGACTCGCGCTTTTCCGCCAGCAAGCGGCATTATCTCTACCGCATCATCAACCGCCCTGCCCCTCTGGCCGTCGAGGCGAACCGGGCATGGTGGGTGAAGAAGCCGCTCGACCACGAGGCGATGCATGCGGCCGCCCAGCGCCTTGTCGGGCATCACGACTTCACAACCTTCCGCTCGGCGCACTGCCAGGCGAAGAACCCGGAACGGACGATGGAATTCCTTGACGTGCAGCGCCACGGCGAGGTGATCGAAATCCGCGCCTCGGCGCAGAGCTTCCTGCATAACCAGATCCGCTCCTTTGCCGGCACGCTGAAACTTGCCGGCGAGGGCAAATGGACGCCGGACGATGTGACGGCGGCACTGGAAGCCCGCGACCGGACACGCTGCGGGCCGGTGGCGCCGCCATGGGGGCTTTATTTCCTGAAGGTGGATTATCGGGACGCGCTGGATTTGCGGACGCCGGATTTGCGGTGAGCGGCTTGCGCTGCCCTCATCCTGAGGTGCCGCCCGCAGGGCGGCCTCGAAGGATCGAGCGTGTGGCATGGGGCCCTTCGAGGCCTGCGCTTTGCGCAGGCGCCTCAGGGTGAGGGCATCAAGGGCGGCCACGCATCCTGCCTAAAGCGAAACGCCCAGAAAATCATTGAGCCACACCGAAGCCAGCATGGACGGGATGACCGAGGCGGCCGTCAGGATGGCGGCTTCGGCCCATTGGCGCTTGGCCAGCATGAAGAAGATGGCAAACTGCGCGGCGACGATGCCCATCAGCTGCATCTGCAGGACATAATACCAGAAGCTGATCGGCAGCGGCAGGATGAGTTCCAGAATGGCGACGCCGCCGGTGACGAGATAGATCGGCACGTTGAGCCAGTTCATCGCCACGACCATGGGGTCGAAGAGCCGGCTTGTGCCGCGCAGCCACAGGACAAGGCCGACCGTCAGATAGGGCAGGAACCAGAGGCTGAGTTCGATCAGCGCCATGCGCAGATAAAACAGGCTGCCGGGGACCGCGCCGGGCGCCGTGTAGTCCACGAAAATGCCGTGCCACCAGACCCAGTTGGGGATCATCAGCGGAAAGCACCATAGGATGGCCCAGAAGGAGCGGCGCACGCCGCGCTCGCTCATGTCCAGCCATTGAAAGCCCTGCGGCTTCAGGCTGACGAGCAGCCGGATGCCCTTGAGATAATGCAGGACTTCCTCAAGCGGCGGCATGCGCGGCAAACCATTCGCGGATGAAGGTTTCGTAGATCTGCGTCAGCGTTTCGAGATCGGCAAGCGCCACGCGTTCATCGACCATATGCATGGTCTGGCCGACAAGGCCGAATTCCACCACCGGGCAGTAATCCTTGATGAAGCGGGCATCCGAGGTGCCGCCGGTCGTCGAAAGGGCCGGCTTGCGGCCGGTCACGGTCTCCACCGCTGCCGAGAGCGAGGCGATCAGCGGCTCGTTGCGGGTCAGAAACACGTGGCTCGGCCGCTCCGACCAGGTGATGTCGAAGCGCACGGGCGGGCGGCCTTCGCGAAGCGCGCCTTGCGCTGCCGCCTTGTTAAGCCGGCGAAGGATTTCGTCCTTCACGCTGTCGGCGGTCCAGGTGTCGTTGAAGCGGATGTTGAAGATGGCGCTGGCGCGCGCCGGGATGACATTGGTGGCGGAATTGCCGACATCGATGCTGGTCACTTCCAGATTGGTCGGCGGGAAGGCGTCGGTCCCGACATCAAACGGCGGGTCCATCAGCGCCTGAGTCAGCTGGAGAATGCCGCGCACGGGATTGTCGGCGAGATGCTGATAGGCCGCATGGCCCTGCACGCCATGCACGGTGAGATAGCCCGAGACGGAGCCGCGCCGGCCGATCTTGATCATGTCGCCCAGCACATCCGGATTGGTCGGCTCGCCGACAAGGCAGGCATCCCAGCGCTCGCCGGCGGCGGCCATGCGCTGCAGAAGCTTGACCGTGCCATTGACCGCGGGCCCCTCCTCGTCGCCGGTGATGAGAAACGAGACGGAGCCTTTCAGCGCGCCATCCTTCTCGATCACGCGGGCAAGGGCCGCGACGAAACAGGCCACGCCCCCCTTCATGTCGACCGCGCCGCGGCCATACATCATGCCATCGGCAATCTCGGCGGCAAAAGGCGGATGCGTCCAGGCCTTCTCGTCGCCCACAGGCACGACATCTGTATGCCCCGCAAACATCAGATGCGGCCCATCCGCGCCCAGCCGCGCATAAAGATTCTCGATATCCGGCGTCCCGGCTTCAGTCTCCACCGCCCGCGTCACCTTGAAGCCCAAGGGCTCCAGCATGGCCGCCAACGCCGTCAAAGCCCCGCCTTCGGCAGGCGTGACGGACGGGCAGCGAATGAGCGAGCTTAAGTTTTCGGCGGGATCGGTAACGCGGTTCTTCATGGTGAGAGGGTTAGCCGATTGGGGCGGGAGTGTCATCAGGGATTTTTTTTCGAGGGGGTGGAAGCAATCGCCATGCTAGAGTATCCGTGTTGATCAAGCGGTTTTTTGTGTCCATTTGCGGTTGCTTTTGAGCAGTGCGTTTGCGAGGACGACGAGCTTTCGCATGATGGCGGTGATGGCGACCTTTGGTGCTTTTCC
>NZ_JAJNCX010000008.1 GCF_021026315.1 Rhizobium sp. C4 | reverse complement strand
CGGAAAAGCACCAAAGGTCGCCATCACCGCCATCATGCGAAAGCTCGTCGTCCTCGCAAACGCACTGCTCAAAAGCAACCGCAAATGGACACAAAAAACCGCTTGATCAACACGGATACTCTAAGGGACGAGTTGTGCAGGCCCCCTTTCTGAAGAGGCTGCAACAAACTAGACTTCCAAGCCGCAGGCTCCCGCGGGCGACAATCGATTCGCGAAGGCTGCGGACACAAACGCTCGGCCATCCAGATGGCCTTGCTGACGAAGCACATTGATGAACCGACCGGAGGAATCCCGCATGAAGAAATTCCTGCTCACGGCAGTACTGGTTCTGGCAGCTGCAACCGCACAGGCTGCCGATACCTGCAAGTCCAAGGCCATCGACAAGAACGGCAAGCCGCTGGCAGGCGCTGCGCTGACGTCATTTCTGACGAAGTGCACCAAGGACGCAGAAGCCTCCTGCGACGCTTCGGCAAAAGACAAGAACGGCAAGGCACTGGCCGGCGCTGCAAAGACGGCCTACACCAAGAAGTGCGTCAGCGACACTGTTGGTAACTGATTGAAAAACAAGGGCGAGGAGGCAGCTTACGCCTCCTCGCCCCTGATGACGCCTTTTCAAGGCAATCCACGCGGAACGCGGCCTACGCTGAGGCCGCGAGGAACTGCGCAAGCGCCTGCAATTCGCCCTGCCGGATTTCGTGACCGCCGGGATGATAGGCGGTTTCAACGCGGCTTCCTTGACGGTCGAAATACGAAACCAGCTGTTCGGTCAGCGGAAGCGGGCAGATCGGGTCCCGTTCACCAGCCGTGATCAGGATCTCCTTGTCTTTCAACCCCTCCTGCGCATCCGGCTTCCACGGAATGAGTGGATGCAGAAGTGCGACCTTGTCGAACAGGTCGGGCTGTCGGAACAGGACCGAGGCCAGAATGTTGGCTCCGTTCGAATAGCCGAGCGCAAAGACGGGATGCCCCGGATTTTCAGCCTTGCATTCGGCAATGAAGGCCGCCATCCGCGTGGTCCGCATCTCCAGATCGTCCATGTCATAGACGCCTTCGCCGGTCCGGCGGAAGAAGCGCAACGCGCCGTGCTCGCTGACATCGCCGCGCGGTGCGACGATCCCGGCATCGGGCCGGATCTGCTCGATCAGTTCGTTGAACTGGAACTCGTTGCCGCCCGTGCCGTGAAAGGCAAAGATCAGCGGAGCGCCGGGCGACGGCGCTTTGGTGAATGCATGATAAGCGTGTGCCATGTCATCATCTCCGACAGGCGGACCCGCATTGCGGTTCCGCTGTCTTTCTGTTGAACGTCTGCGTCAGTCGGTGATCGGCTTCAGCAGGTCCTCGATCTGTGCGCGATGCGGCTCGTAACGCGTGGGCAGCTTCAGAGCCTGGCCGAGATGGGCCGTGTCTTCGTCACGATCGAAACCCGGTTCGTTGGTGGCGATCTCGAAGAGAACGCCGCCCGGCGTGCGGAAATAGATCGCCCAGAAGTAATCGCGGTCGATGACCGGGGTCACCTGATAGCCGGTGTCGAGAAGTGCCTTGCGGACCTCCAGCTGGGCCGCCCTGTCTTCGACAGCGAAGGCGATGTGGTGAACCGAGCCGGCGCCCTGGTGCGCAAACTGGCCGCCGGGAAGCGTTTCGATATCGATGAAATCGGCACCGTTTCCGCCCGGAATGGCATAGCGCGACCATTCATTCTTCTCATCGACCTTCTGATAGCCCATGAAGCCGAGAAGTTCGCGCGTTGCCCCGGAATCCTTCAGACGCATGCTGGCGCCGTGAAAGCCCTTGATGGCCTCGGCAGCACCGATCTCGTCGTGCAGCCAGCCCGTGCGATCGTCATTGTCGACCTCGATCAGGGAGAACCCGTCATTGTCGGGGCCGGCAAATCTCAGGCGCTTTTCGCCGAAGGCTTCCGTTTCCGAAAGGCCCTGGACCCCAAGCTTGCCAAGACGTTCGCGCCAGTAGCCGAGCGAGCCCTTGGGAACGGCGAAATAGGTTTCTCCAACTTCGCCGACGCCAGCCTTGCCGGCGGCGATATGGGGGAAGGGGAAGTAGGTCATGACCGAGCCCGGCGTGCCGACTTCGTCGCCATAATAGAGGTGATAGACCTCCGGCGCGTCGAAGTTGACGGTCTTCTTGACGCGGCGCAGACCGAGCGTCTTGGTGAAGAAGTCGCTATTGACCTGCGCATCCGCGGCCATCGAGGTCACATGATGCAATCCTTTGATTTGTGTCAGCATTGCCTTGGTCCTTTCTGCCAGGACGCCGTTTGCGTCCGTCGATGGGCAGAAGATGGCCCCGGTTCAGCACTTTGTGAATAGAAATAAAGTTGACAATATTATTGCAAAATATGAAATTATCGACATGAGCGATTTGACTACGATCCGCATTTTTCTGGCGGTTGCAGCCCACCGCAGCTTCGTTGCGGCGGCGCGGCAATTGTCCATGACGGCGCCGTCGGTGACGCGCGCCGTCAGCGCGCTGGAGGGCGAGCTCGGCGTCCAGCTGCTGCTGCGGACGACGCGGCAGGTGTCGCTGACCTCGGCGGGCGCGGTTTACGCCGCCCGCATTTCGCCACTGCTCGACCAGTTCGAGGCTGTCGTCGACGAGGTGCGGGCGCAGCGCGATCAGGTTTCCGGCCATATCCGGATCAATGCGCCGCTTTCCCTCGGCCAGCGCATCCTGCCGGGGGTCGTCTCGGGCCTGCGCGTCGAGAACCCGGACATCACGGTGTCGCTGTCGCTGACCGACCATTTCATCGATATCGTCTCCGGCGAGTTCGATCTCGCGATCCGCATATCCCGTGCCCCGCAGGACAAGTCGACGATCTGGCGGAAGATACGTCCCGTGCGGCGTCTCCTCGTGGCGTCACCGGGATACCTTGCGATCAACGGAACACCCCGCGAACCGGAGGACCTGACGGACGCCCAGTGCATCGCCTTCGACGAGGAGGCGCGGTCGGAGGATTGGGAATTGTCGAGCGCCGGCCGGACGCGGAAGGTGCATGCGGGAAGGGTGCTTGCGACCAACAATGGCGAGGTTTCCGCCCGGCTTGCGGAAAACGGGGAAGGCATTGCGCTTCTGCCTCACTTCATTGTGGAGGATGCACTTGCCAGCGGCAACCTCGTTCCGGTTCTGCCGGAATGGGAGCCGACGACGCTCTGGCTCACACTCTACTACCCCCCTTACGACAGGCTCCCGATGCGCGTCGCAAAGTTCTCCGACTTCTTCGAGAACTATGTCGCACGCGTCCAGCCTGTTTGAGGAGCGGTCGCGGGCAGCCTAGCGGCTCAAGGGAAGGCGGATTTCGACGGTCAGACCCGGGCCATCCCGGTCGACAAGCTCTGCCTCTCCGCCATGCGCCCGCGCGATGCCGCGCACGATCGACAAGCCGAGACCTGAGCCGCCGCGCGCGCGGGTGCGCGACTCGTCGGCGCGCCAGAAGCGTTCGAACGCCCGTTCCCGACCTTCGGGCGAAAGGCCGGGGCCATTGTCGGAAATGCGGATGAAGGCAAATTCCGCTGCCCGTCCGGTTTCGATCGTCACGATGCTTGCCGGCGCATAGCGGATGCAGTTTTGCAAAAGGGCGTGCAGCGCCTGCCGAAGCTTGGCGCCGTCGGCGCGGGTCTCGACCGGCGTGAGTTTCACCCGAACGGAAATTCCGGCGACAGAGAGTTCCTGTTCGACGAGGGACAGGACGGCCTCGATCTCGCGGGTGACGTCCACGGGCCGAAGATCGAGTTCGAGCCTGCCGGCATTGGCCATGGCAAGCGTGCGCAGTTCTTCGACGATGCCTGAAAGGTCGTCAACGTGTTCGATCAGGCGCAGGTAGAGCTCCGGGGTCGCTTCGAAAGCCCCGTCATGCAGGCCCTGCAGGCGTCCCCGCAGGATCGTCAGCGGCGTGCGCAATTCATGGGCGATGGAGGAGTTGGCATATTTGAGCTCGGCTTCCGTCTTTTCCAGACGCTCCGCCATGGTGTTGAAGTCGGCCAGAAGGCTGCTCGCCTCGCCGAAGCTCCAGCGCACCTTCTGTGCGCGGGCGGTGAAATCCCCGGCGGCAATGGTGCGGGCGGCGACGGCGACGGAATGGAGCGGCCTTGCAATGTTCTGCGCCAGCCGCCAGCCGACGAAGGAGGCCGCGAGGATCCCGGTGGCGAGGATCGTGCCGAGGACGACGAAATCGATGAGCTGCCATTTCTCGTCATAGCCGATCTCGGGATAGAGCCAGGGATAGAGGATGAAATAGAACATCGTCATCCCGCCATACATGACGGCGAAAGCCAGCAGCGTCAGCCCGATCGTGCTGATGAGGATATGGGTGTTGAGCGGCTTAGCCATGCGGGGCAGCCAGTTTGTAGCCGACGCCCCTGACGCTGGTCAGCAGGCCGTCCGCACCGGCGGAAGCGAGCTTGCGCCGCAGGTTCGACAGATGGCTGTCCACCGTGCGGTTGAGCGCATCGCCTTCCGGCAGGCAGGCGTCGACGAGTTCGGAGCGTTCGAACACCCGGTTGGGCGATCCTGCCAGATGGCGGAGAAGCCGGAACTCCGTCTTGGTGAGCTCCAGCGCAACCGAGCCATCCGCCGTATCGATCCGGGCGGAATGGGCTTGCGGGTCGATCGTCAGCGGGCCGACGCGGAGCATGCTTCCCGAAAGCCGTCCGAAGGTTCTGCGCAGCACGGCCTTGGCACGCGCCACGACTTCCATCGGGTTGAAGGGTTTCACCACATAATCGTCCGCGCCGATCCTCAGCGCCTGCAGCTTGTCGAGATCTTCGGCCAGCGCGGTGACCATGATCACCGGCGTGTCGCCGCGCCGGCGGATGGCGGCCAGAACCTCGTAGCCGTCCTGACCGGGAAGCTTGACATCGAGGATGACGAGATCGGGCTTCAGCATGGCGTGATGGGCAAGGCCAACGACGCCGTCGCCCGCGCTGATCGTGCGAAACCCTTCGCGAATGAAATAGGTTTCGATGATGTCCGCAATCTCGGGCTCGTCTTCGATCACGAGAATGAGTGCGTTCTCCATGGCCTGCTATCCTTGATGCACCTTCAAAAGTTGCCCCAAAAGAAGCATCCGGACCACAAAGGTCAACGCATTCTTGGCGCCTCCACGAAATCTCCATGGAAGCTGCGCGAAATCTGAATGCCGCGCGAGGAAAGAGGTCTCGAGCCCGGAAGCGGGCTTCATGCAAGGAGACCGCACCCGTGGAAGACAGGCATTCGATCGTCATTCTCTTTCTCATTTTCCTGTTCGCCGTTCTGACCGTCAAGACGATCGTCCGGCTTGAAACCCATCGCCCCGCGCTGGCTGCCGAGTATCCGTCCGCGAGCCGCTGATCCGTTCGCGTGCCCGTCGTGCCCTGTGCCTTGAGACCTTGAAAGGATCGTCATCATGAAGATTGGAAGGACGCGTCTCGGCCTTGCGCTCGTGTCGGCCGGCCTTGGCCTCGGTTTGATCGGTGTCGTCTCCTTCGGCTCGTTCGGCGCGGCGGAAGAGGCGCCCCTGACCGAGCAGGTGAAGCTCGGTTCGGTCGAGGAGACCGTGTTGGCCAATGGCGTACTGGAGCCGGTGCAGCTCATCAATGTCGGGGCGCAGGTCTCCGGCCAGCTGAAGGTTCTCCACGTCTCCTTCGGCCAGACGGTGAAGGCCGGCGATCTGATCGCGGAGATCGATTCCGTACCGCAGGTCAACGCGCTGCGCATCGCACAGGCCGGACTTGACAATGCGAGAGCGCAGCATCGCTCCCGGACAATCCAGTTCCAGCAGGCCGAAAAGGCCTATCAGCGGCAGCGTTTGCTGGCCGGGCAGAAGGCTGCGTCCACGGCTGAGCTGGAGGCGGGCGAGGCGACCTACAAAAGCCTTGAGGCGGACATCGAGGCCCTGGAGGCGCGTATCGCCCAGGCCACCGTCGAAGTCGAGAATGCCGAGGCTAACCTCGGCTACACCAAGGTTCGCGCGCCGATCAGCGGAACCGTTGTTTCCGTCGTCGCCAAGGCCGGGCAGACGCTCAACTCGGTGCAGGCCGTCCCGACCATCGTCGTGCTGGCAGAACTCGATACGATGCGCGTCAAGGTGCAGATATCGGAGGCCGATATCGACCGGGTGCGCCAGGGGCAGGATATCCGCTTCACGGTGATGGGTCGTCCCGATGCGGTGATCAAGGCGAGCCTCGATGCGATCGATCCGGCGCCGATTGCAATAGCCAATGACACGACGCTCACGGCCGGCCAGGTCAATAATCAGGCCGTCTACTATACCGGCCGCTTCACCACGCCGAACCCCTATGGCCGCCTGCGGCCGATGATGACCGTGTCGACCACCATCGTCGTCGGCCATGCCGAAAACGTGCCGCTGGTGGCGTGGTCGGTGCTGACGCGCCGCGACAAGGCCGGGCGCTATCACGTCAAGGTTCTGACCCCCTCGGGTGAACCCACGGAACGCGTGGTCAGGATTGGTCTCACCGACCGCATCCACGCGCAGGTGCTCAAGGGACTTTCCGTGGGCGACCGGGTGATCGTGCCGGCTGACGGCGAAACCTCCAATCCGATGGAGATGCTGGGACTATGACCGCGCTTCTCGAAATCCGGAATGTATCGCGGACCTTCCAGGCCGGCGAGGAGACGGTCACCGCGTTGAAGGGTATCGACCTCACCATCGAGACGGGCGATCTTGTCGCCATCGTGGGCTCCAGCGGTTCGGGCAAGTCCACCTTGATGAATATTCTCGGCTGCCTCGACCAGCCGAGTGGGGGCGATTACCGCGTTGCCGGCAAGAGCGTGCTCGGCCTGTCGCCCGATGAACTTGCGGCTCTGCGGCGCGAGCATTTCGGCTTCATCTTCCAGCGCTATCATCTTCTGGGCACGCTGACGGCGCTCGAAAACGTTGCCATGCCGGCAATCTATGCAGGCCTTGATCCGCAAAGCCGCGCCGACCGCGCCAGGGCCCTGCTGGAGCGGCTGGGTCTTGCCGACCGCATGGATCATCGCCCGAACCAGTTGTCTGGCGGCCAGCAGCAGCGTGTCTCGATTGCGCGTGCGCTGATGAATGGCGGCGAGATCATTCTGGCAGACGAACCGACCGGGGCGCTCGACAGCCGCAGCGGCGAGGTCGTGCTGGAGATCCTGAAGGAGCTTCACCGCGCCGGCCACACGGTCATCATCGTCACGCATGACATGCAGGTCGCAGCCAATGCCGACCGCATCATCGAAATCCGTGACGGCCATGTCCTTTCCGACAGGCGCAGCGCTGAAAAAGGTTCCGCACCCCCTTCATCGACGGGGAAGCCCGGTGGCCGCGCCGGCTTTCTGGATGCATTCCGCCGCCGGCTTTCGGATGCCGTGCCGATGGCCCTGCGCTCGATGGCGGCGCATCGGGTCAGGACATTCCTCACCATGCTAGGCATCATCATCGGCATTGCCGCTGTCGTCTCGGTCGTCGGACTTGGCGAGGGCGCGCGCCGCAAGGTGCTCTCCCAGATCAACGAGCTGGGCGCCAGCACGCTTTCGCTTTATCCCGGCAAGGGATGGAATGACGAGCGCGCTGCGGCGATCACCACGCTGGTCGCCCGCGATGCCGATGCGCTGGCCGCGCAGTCCTATGTCGGCGGCGTCACGCCCTTCATCAGCGCGATCACCCGTGTCCGCTCCGATCGCGCCACCTCGAATGCCAACGTCAATGGCGTCGGGCCAGCCTTTTTCAGCGTCAACGGCATGAAAATCCTCAAAGGTCATGGTTTCTCGGCAGACAGTGTATCCGGGCGCAGGCAGGTTGCGCTGCTTGACGACCGGACGGCGGAAACCCTGTTTCCCAATGGCGAACCGGCGCTTGGCCGGACGATCATGATCGAGCGCATGCCGGCCGTGGTGATCGGCATTGTCAGCCGGCCGCGCTCGGCCGCCGGGGACAAGACGCTTCAGGTCTATGTGCCCTATTCGAGTGCATCGGGTCGGTTGTTCGGCGAGGCGACCAGTCTTTCCGGTCTCACGGTGCGCGTGGCCGACGGCGTCGATACGGGCTTTGCCGAGCGCGCAATCGTCAGCCTGATGACGCGGCGGCATGGCACGAAGGACTTCTTCGTCTTCAACAGCGACCAGATGCGCAAGGCGCTTGAAAGCACCTCGCAGACGATGACGCTGCTGATTTCATCCGTTGCCGTCATTTCGCTGGTCGTCGGCGGCATCGGGGTCATGAACATCATGCTCGTTTCGGTGACGGAGCGAACGCGCGAAATCGGCCTGCGCATGGCGGTCGGTGCGCGACGTCTCGACATCATGCTGCAGTTCCTCATCGAGGCGGTGGTGATCTGCCTTGCCGGTTCTGTGGTGGGCGTCGGGCTAGCGCTTGGCATGGGGCTGTCCCTGGGCGGCGCGGAAAGCGCCTTCCCCATGGTGATTTCGCCCAATTCCATTCTGGCCGCCTGCGCCGTTGCCGTGGCGATCGGGCTGACATTCGGCTTCCTTCCCGCCCGCAACGCCTCGCGCCTTGCGCCGGTCGATGCCCTTTCGAGAGAGTGACCATGTTCAGAGTGTTGACCGTCGCAGCGCTGGCCGCGACCCTTGCCGGCTGCACGGCCCTTTCGACGCCGTATCAGCGGGCAGAGATGCCGGCGGGCCCCGGCTGGTCGTCGGAGCGCAACGCCAAGGCCGTGGCGGCGGACCCGTGGTGGCGGGCCCTCGGCAGTCGCGATCTCGACAGCCTGATAATGGTCGCGGCCCGCGACAACAACGACATTCTTCTGGCAGCCCTGCGTGCCCATCGCGCGCGGTTGCAGGCCGGTCTGGTCGAGGTCGGGACGCTGCCGAGACTCGAGGGTAGCGTCTCGACATCCCGGACCTCTCCGCTTGATTCGGCACGCGACAACCGCGCCCAGTCCACGGCAAGCATCGGGCTTTCCTATGAGCTGGACCTCTGGGGCAAGCTTGCCGCGCAACGCGACATCGCGAGCTTTGAAGCGCATGCCACGGCCGAGGATTATCAGGCCGCGCGGCTTGCCACGATCGGCCAGACGATCGAACTCTATTTCCGCCTTGCCCATGCGAACGAGAGCCTTGCGCTAGCCGAGGCAAGTCTTCAGAGCGCAAGACGCGTCGAGACGATCATTGGGGCGCAGGCGGCTCAAGGGGCCGTCTCCGATCTGGAGAAGAACGAGGGACGGCAGAATGTCGAGATGCAGGCCGCCCGCATTCCCGATCTCGTTCAGCAGCGCCTCGTCCTGCGCAACGCCCTGATCGTTCTGCTGAACGGCAAGCAGAGCCCGGTGGCCGAGCCGCAGCGCCTGCCGGGCAGGGGCTTGCCGCAGATATCGCCCGGCCTGCCGGCGAATCTGATCGCGCGGCGGCCGGATCTGCGCGCAGCCGAATTGCGGCTTCGGGCGAGCCTGCGCGGCACCGACCTTTCGAAGGCGCGTTTCTATCCGGCAATCTCGCTGACCGGGTCGCTGGGAACCAGCAGCACGCAGCTTCTCTCCTTCCTCTCAAACCCGGTGGCAACGCTGGGCGGCAACATGGCGCTCGCCTTCCTGAACCTCAACGAGATGAAGTTCAGCATTGCGGTTTCGAAAGCGCAGTTCGAAGAGGCGGCTGTGTCGTTCCGGGGCAATGTGCTGACGGCGCTTTCCGAGGTTGCCAATGCGCTGGGTGCGCGGCGCGCAGCCAGCGAGCGCATGGCGCGCCTGACAAGGGCACTGGAGGCTGCCCGAACGGTCGAAAGTCTCAGCGAAGCACGCTATCGCGCAGGCGCCGTTCCGCTGCGCACCTGGCTTGATGCGCAGGAGCGCCGTCGTTCGGTGGAAGTCTCGCTCGTCGATACGAGACTGGCCCGCCTTCTGGCGGAGGCGACGCTTTATCGGGCGCTGGGCGGCGAACCGGGTCCCACGCCAGACGGAAAATGATGGCTGCGGCGAAAACCGGACCGGGCGAGGGGATCGTGTTCCCCTCGCCCGTCTCGATTCTTAAGGCAGGGGCGGCGTCCGCGGCGGTTGGGTGCGACGCTTGCCCGTCGCCTCGAAGGCGGCTGCCAGCGTGAGCAGGGCCACGTCATCATAGGCACGGCCGGCAAAGGTGAGGCCGATGGGCATGCCGATATCGCTCATGGTGCCCATCGGAACCGTGACGGTCGGAATGCCGAGATGGCGGATCGTGAGATTGCCGTTGGCGACCCACACGCCGTTGCGCCAGCCGAGATCGGCGCTTGCGGGATTGATATCCATATCGGCCGGACCGACATCGGCCATGGCAGGGAAGATCACCGCATCGAGGCCGAGCCCATCCATCCACTGTTCGAGGTCGATGCGGCGCGTCTCCTCAAGACCCCGCACGCCCTCTTCCATATGGGGAATGTCGGTGAAGGACGCATGCGGATGGTCGCGCACCTGCGTCGGATAATCCGGCAGGTAGTCGTCAAAGCCCGTGTAGCGATCAGGAAGGGCACCTTGCGGATGCGGAAAGATCCGCTTGCCATCGACTGTCGCGAGAGTCGACAGCGCCGGATCGCCATTGGCGGCGAGGAAATCGTCCCAGGCCCAGGCCGAAAGATCGAGAATCTCGCGATGCAGGAATTCCGGGCTGATGAGGCCTCTGGTGAGGATAGATGGCGCACCGGGACGGTCGGCCTCATAATTGGTGACGACCGGAAAATCGACCTCCACGACGGTGGCGCCAGCGGCTTCAAGATCGCGCCGCGCCTGCTGCCAGAGGGCGATGATCGAGGCGCGGGTCTCGATGGGTTTGCCGGTCGAGCCGCCGATGCCGCCTGCCGGGTTTGAGCCCTGATCCGGGTCGGCATTGATATACATGCGCGGCACGCCGAAGCGTTTTCCCGCGAGCGTCTGCTGCGCGCCCGATGCGCCTGTCGGGGCAAGGGACGGATAGGAGAGGGGACGAAGCGAGGCGGCGGCCGGAAGCGTGACCCATGGCTGGGCCCGCCAGAAGTCACCGCGGGTTTCCGGATCGTCGGCGACGATCACGTCGAGCAGTTCGAGCATGTCGGCCATGCTGCGCGTATGCGGCACCACGACATCCATGGTCGGCACAAGCGGCCAGTTGCCGCGAACGGAGATGACGCCGCGCGACGGCGTATAGGCGCAGAGCGCATTGCTGGAGGCTGGCGCTCGTCCACTCGACCAGGTCTCCTCGCCGAGCCCGAAGGCGCCGAAGGAGGCGGCAGTCGCGGTGCCCGAACCGTTGGACGAGCCGGAGCCGAACGCACTGGTCAGCCAGTCTGCATTGTAAGGACTTTCCGCCCTGCCATAGACCCCGCGCTGCATGCCGCCATTGGCCATGGGCGGCATGTTGGTCAACCCCAGGCAGATGGCGCCTGCGCCGCGCAGCCGCTCGATGGTGAAGGCATCGCGCTGGGCGACCAGATGTTCGAAGGCCGGGCTGCCCGCCGCCGCCGTCAGGCCCTTGACGAGATAGCTGTCCTTGGCGGTATAGGGAATGCCGTCGAGCGGCGAAAGCAGGGTGCCGGATTTACGCCGGTCGTCGGAGGCTTGGGCCTCGGCCAGCGCCGCCGGGTTCATCACCACGACGGCATTGAGCGCCGTCTGCGTGCCGGGCGCATCATAGGCGGCGATCCGGGCCAGATAGGCCTGCACGAGTTCGACGCTGCTCACTTCGCCCGAGGCGAGCGCTGCCCGCAGCTCCGCGATCGATTTCTCGACGACATCGAAATGGGCCATGATCAACCTTCCCGTTTCAGAGACGGCTGCTGCTGGGTGATGCAGTGGATGCCGCCGCCGCGCGCGAAGATGGCGCGGGAATCGATCGTCATCACGCGGCGGCCGGGATAGGCCTCTTCCAGGACCTCGCGGGCAGCTGCATCCGCCTTCGCGTCGCCAAAACCGCAGGCGACCACGCCGCCGTTGACGACGAGATGATTGACATAGCTGTAGTCGACGAAACCGTCCTCGTCGCGGATCTCTTCCGGGGCGTCGAGATCGAGGATCTTCCATGCCCGTCCGGCGGCATCCGTCGTGCCGGCAAGATAGGCGCGCAGGTCGCGCATCACGGCATGATCGGGGTGTTCGGGATTGGGCTGGCGATGAAGAAGCAGCACGCCCGGCGATGCAATGGTGGCGACGATGTCGACATGACCCGATGTGCCGAAGTCTTCATAGTCGCGGCTGAGACCCCGCGGCAGCCAGATGGCCTTGGACGTCCCCAGCGTGCGGGCAAGCTCTGCCTCCACACGCGCCTTGTCGGCATAGGGGTTGCGGCGCGGGTCGAGCTGGACCGTGTCGGTGACGAGCACGGTGCCTTCGCCGTCGACATGGATGCCGCCGCCCTCGTTGACGAGCATGCTCGAAACCAGTTCGGCCCCGCAATGGACGGCGATCTGGCGAGCGATCTCCGCCGATTTCTTCCACTGCGCCCAGCCGTGGTCACCCCAGCCGTTGAAGATCCAGTCGACGGCACCAAGGACGCCGGGCCGCTGGTCATCCACAACGAAGGTCGGGCCGAAGTCGCGCATCCAGAACTCGTCGAGCGGCATTTCCACCTGTTCGACATGGCTGCCCAGCATCCGCCGTGCACGCTCCCGTTCGGAGGGGTCGACGACCATGGTCACAGGCTCGAACTCGGCGACCGCGTGCGCAACGGTGGTCCAGGCCTCGTAGCCGGTCTGCTTCCAGTTGTCGCCGTCACCGAGGGTCGTTCCCTCACGCGGAAACGCCATCCAGGTGCGGTCGTGACGAGCGGTTTCAGACGGCATGCGCCAGGTCATCGGTAAATTCCCCTTTTAGGTGCCCTCAAGAAGGAGCGTGTTTCCCCCGGTATCATCGCGCGAGATACCCGGCCGGAGCTGAGCCAGCCGGCTGCGGTTCTGGCCTATTTCGTCGGCACGGTCCAGAGCGGAAAAGCTCCAATTCACGACGATCGAAGCTTTCGCGTACAGGAGGGTACTCGATGGCTCCGGGAGAGTGACATTCCGATTTTGCGGTTATAGCGTCTGAACTGATAATATAGCTTATGGAACCGCCGCCCAAACAGAGCGCAGCAACAGAATGCCGAACACCTGGCCCACCCATGCGGGACAAGGCCTACACTCCAGGCTGATTTCAGAACCACCTGCCGGCTTCCCCCTGCCGTAGCATCGGGGTTTCGAAAACGCCTCTTACGCGATCGACCATATCCGGCATCTCGGCGCCAAGCGCAGCTTCCCACCGCCGCGTCTGGAGCATGGCAGCGCCGATGGCGACGGGTTTGACGTTGACGATTTGCAGGAGGCGGAGGGCGGCGAGGATGGATGCGCCGCTGCTCAGGACGTCGTCGATCAGCAGGACGCGCTTTCCTTCGATCAGCGGCAGCATGCGGGGATCGATGAACAGCCGTTTTTCGTGGCCGGGACTGGTGATCGAGGAGAGCGGAATGGAAAGCTCGTCGCGATACCAGAACTTGCGCGATGTCCCGAGCGGCACATAGCGCGCGTGCCCGAGCTTGGCAGCGGTGGCAGCGGCGAGCGTCAGGCCGAGTGTCGGAAGGCCGACGACGATCTCCGGCTTCATGTCCTCCACGCGGGCGGCCAGCAGCGTCGCGAGCCTGTCGACAACCGTAAAACTCGCCTGATTGATGATGAGCGACGCCAGCGCATGTTCGCCATCGGCAAGCGGCCTGATCGGGAGGCGCAATTGGCTGCCGTCCGGCAGTCGTGCCGGATAGAAATTGCTGAAGCCCTTCGCCGGCTCAAGATCATGGGTCCCGGCAGGCACAATCTCCTGCCAGAATTCATGTGGCTGAAGGTCTTGGGATGAATGGTCCATCGGGCCTCGCAGGGTTGAAACTGAAAAGGCTTGCCGATACGCTCACCATCAGTCGGCATTCATGCCAAGCTTCCCCGCTCCGTGCAACACGGCTCCCCATCAGAACCAGCGGCATTCCCATGGACATTTCCGAACAAGACCTGCGCGATCTGACCGATCTCCGGCACGACCTCCACAGCTACCCGGAACTCGGGTTCGAAGAGGAACGCACCAGCGGCATCGTCGCCCGCCTGCTCAATCAAGCCGGCATCGAGGTTCATCGCGGCCTTGGCGGAACCGGTGTCGTCGGAACGCTGCGGGTTGGCAACGGTCCGCGCTCGATCGGGCTTCGTGCCGACATGGATGCGCTGGCCATGCCCGAGCGGGTCGAACGGCCTTACAAATCCCGTTTTCCCGGCAAGATGCATGCCTGCGGCCATGACGGGCACACGGTGCTCTTGCTGGGCGCCGCGCAGCATCTCGCCCGCACCCGAAATTTCTCAGGCACTGTCCACTTCATCTTCCAGCCGGCGGAAGAAGGGCGCGGCGGGGCGAAGCGCATGGTTGACGAGGGCTTTTTCGATCTCTTCCCCTGCGATGCCGTCTACGGCCTGCACAACATGCCGGGCCTCGCCCCCGATGAAATGGCCGTCGTGGCGGGGCCGCAGCTTGCCTCCTCCGACAGCTGGACCGTCGTGTTCAGGGGCATCGGCACCCATGGCGCCAAGCCGCATCTCGGCAAGGATCCGGTGACGGCAGCAGGCCATTTTCTCACCGCCCTGCAGACCATTGTCGGCCGCGTCGTCGATCCGCTGCAGCCGGCCGTGGTCAGCGCCTGCTCGGTCCAGGCCGGCAATCCGGAAGCACTGAACGTTATTCCCGACACGGTGGAAATCGGCGGCACGGCGCGCGCCTATTCGGCGGCCGTTCGCGATCAGCTTGAGACGGAGATCGGCCGGCTGGCCGAAGGTGTCTCCGCCATGTTCGGCATTGCGGCAGATTACAAGTTCCTGCGGCGCATTCCGCCTGTGGTGAACGACGCGGATGCGACGCGCCGAGCGCTCGGTGCAGCAACCGCCGTCTGCGGAGCGAAGGTGCGGACCGATTTTCCGCCCTCCACCGCCGGCGACGACTTCGCCTTCTTCTCGCAAACCGTTCCCGGATCCTATGTCTGGCTCGGCAACGGCCCGGCTGTCGAAGGCGCGCTCCATCACAATGGCGGCTATGATTTCAACGATGCGGCCATTCCGACGGGTGTTCGATTTTGGGCAACACTCGTGGAGCGGGAACTGACACCGTAAAACCACGGTATTTGCTGCAAGGCTGGAATTCGAGATGATTATTGCCAATGCAAAAATGAGTACGCTGGGTCCGCAATCCACCATTCTTTTGCAGTTGCGAAATGACACTTGCGGTCCTAGTCTGGCCCACAAAACGACCATCAAAGAAACAAAAGGGAACAGCTCCATGTTCAAATCTACCGTTCGCCGGCTTTCTGCAGCAACGCTTATGCTCGCCGGTCTCACCGCGCCGGCCTTTGCGGCCGACACTCTGACGATTTCCTGGTGGGGCTATAACGGCGACAAGCTCAACGCCAACATCATCGAGCCCTTCAAGAAGATCTGCGGCTGCGAAATCGCCTTCGAGACCGGCAACAATGCCGACCGTCTCAACAAGCTGAAAGCGCGTGGCGGCAAGGGCGTGGACGTCATCTTCCTGACCGACAGCTATTCGCAGATCGGCATCCAGGAAGGGCTCTTCCAGAAGATCGACCCAAAGACGATCCCGAACGTCAAGGAACTCTACGATCTGGCACAGGACCCGCAGGGCGGCTATGGCCCGGCCTACACGGTCGGCCGCATCGGCATCGTCTATGATTCGGCAAAGGTGAAGACGCCGATCACCTCGTGGAACGACCTGTGGCGCGAAGACCTGAAGAGCACCGTCTCGCTTCCGGGCATCACCACCACAGCCGGACCGCTGGTCGTTCTGCGTGCAGGCTCCCATGCCGGCGTCGATGCCTACAAGGATACCGACAAGGCATTCGAGGCCGTCAAGGCGCTGAAGCCGAATGTGGTGAAGAACTACAATACCGGCTCGGAACTGGTGAACCTGATCTCGACCGGCGAAGTGACCGTTTCGATTGCACAGGATTTTACGCTCGGCTCGATCAAGAAGGCCGTGCCGACCATGACCTGGGCCTCGCTGTCCGATGGCGATATCGCGACGCTCAATACGGTCAATATCCCGACCGGCTCGGAACATGCCGAACTGGCGCAGAAGTTCATCAACTTCCTGATTTCCAAGGATATCCAGCAGATCGAAGCCGAGCAGGCGGTCGATGCGCCGGTCAACAAGGGCGTGACCCTGACACCGGAACAGGCAAAGATCTGGACCTATGGTCCGGAAGCCATCGGCAAGCTCAACCGCGTCGCCTATGACAAGCTGAACGCGGTCAAGACCGACTGGATCGACCGCTGGAACGAAATCTTCGGCATGTGATCTTTCACGCCGGTTTGACGGTCGCGGCCCTAGCCTACAGGGGCGCGACCTTTCGCATCGGGGCACTCACCTGTCCCGGCGCATTCTTGTTTGTGGACCGCGTCTCATGAATACATTGCGAAAATGGAACCTGTCGCTGCCGGCGGCGCTTGCCGTCGGACTGCTTCTGGTCGTGCCGGTTGTCGCGACATTCACGACGACATTCACCCAGCCGCAGGGCGCATTTGCACCCTATCTCGCCTTCTTCAACAGCGGCTTCCGGCGCACGGTTCTGTGGCGGACGGTCGAGGTTGCGGTGATCACGACAGTGCTGTCGCTCGTCATCGGCTTTCTGACGGCCTATGTGATTTCCAAGGTTCCGGGCCGGGCGAAAAGCGTGATGATCGTGGCCGCCGTCTTCCCGCTGCTGACGGGCGTCGTGGTGCGCTCCTTCGCCTGGATGATCATCCTCGGCAAGAACGGCATTCTCAACGATTTCCTCCTCTGGACGGGCATCATCAGCGCGCCGCTTTCCATGCTCTACACCGAGGGCGCGGTCATCGTCGCCATGGTCTATCTCTTCGTGCCGCTGATGATCCTGACGCTCGTCGGCGTCCTGGACAACATTCCGAAGGATGTCATCGAAGCCTCGATTTCGCTCGGCGCCTCGCCCGCCTCGACCTTCCGGCAGGTCATTCTGCCGCTTTCGGTTCCGGGCCTCATCGTGGGCGCGGTTCTGGTCTTCACCGGCAGCTTCACCTCCTATGCCACGCCGCAGCTTCTCGGCGGCGAGCGGCAGATGATGATGGGGACATTCCTCTACCAGCGCGCCATGGTGACCTTCGACTGGGTCGGCGCCTCGACGGTTGCGGCCATCATGGTGGTGGTAACGATCGCCATCGTTCTCGTCATGGGCAGGATAGCCCGCAAGCTCAACCCGATGGCGGTGTGACCGATGACCGACCGTATTCACCCGCTTCTCGGCATCTTCGCCGCTCTGGTTTTCGTTTTCCTCGTCGGCCCGCTGATCATCATCATCGGCGCGTCGCTGTCGGACACGAACTTCCTGACCTTCCCGCCGCGCGGACTGACGCTGCACTGGTTCACCAATATCTTCGCGGTCACGGCCTTCAAGACGACGGCGATCACCAGTTTCGAGCTGGCCTTTGCCGGCACGTTGCTGTCGCTCGTCCTGGGCATCCCGGCGGCTTATGCGCTCAACCGCTTCCGTGTCGAGCTGCCCGCCTGGCTTTCCACCGTCTACGTCCTGCCGATCCTGATCCCGGAAATCGTCTTCGGCTTCTCGCTGATGAAATCCGTGACGATCGACAGCGGCTTTCCCGTCGGCCTGACGCTGCTGATCGGCCACGCGCTGCTCGTGCTGCCCTATAGCGTGCGCGTCGTCAGCGCGAGCCTTGCCGCGTTCGACTTCTCCATCGAGGAGGCGGCCATCAGCCTTGGCTCGCCGCCGCTGAAGACCTTCTTCACCATCGTGCTGCCGAATATCCGCGCCGGCGTGATTGCGGCCTTCATCCTGGCCTTCATCACCTCGATCAACGATGTGTCCGTATCGCTGTTCCTGACAGGCCCCGGCATCTCGACGCTGCCCATCCAGATCCTGGCCTATATGGAACAGTTCTTCGATCCCACCATGGCCGCTGTCTCCGTGCTTCTCATGCTGCTCACCGTCGGCGTGATGGCCATTGTCGAGGCGACGCTGGGCCTCACCTTCCTTACGAAATAGGTAGACCGTGACCGTATCGCTCGACATTGAAAACATCGCCGCCCATTACGGCTCGACCCAGGTGCTGAAAGACCTGTCGCTTTCGGTTAAAGCCGGCGAACTCGTTTCGCTTCTCGGCTCTTCCGGCTGCGGCAAGACGACGACACTGCGCCTTGTCGCGGGCTTTCTGTCGCCGACAAGCGGCACGATCCGGCTCGGCGACCGCGACCTCACCCGCCTGCCGGCCCATCAGCGTGACATCGGCCTCGTCTTCCAGAACTATGCGCTGTTTCCGCACTTAAGCGTGCTCGACAACGTCGCCTTCGGCCTCAAGCAGCGCAAGATCGAATCCGGCGAACGGACGCGCCGTGCGAAGGCCATGCTGGATCGCGTCGGCCTTGCCGATTTTGCCGAACGCCTGCCCGGCGCGCTTTCCGGCGGGCAGAAGCAGCGCGTGGCGCTGGCCCGCGCGCTCGTCATCGAGCCACCGCTTTTGATGTTCGACGAGCCGCTTTCCAACCTTGATGCGAAGCTGCGCGTCGACATGCGCGTCGAAATCCGCAAGCTGCAGCGCGCCAATGGCACGACCTCGCTTTATGTCACGCATGACCAGGAAGAAGCCTTCTCGATCTCCGACCGAGTCGCCATCATGAATGCCGGCCGGATCATGCAGCTCGACACGCCGGAAGTGCTCTATCAGCGCCCGGCAAACGCCTTCGTCGCCCGTTTCGTCGGCTTCGAGAACCTGATCCCGATGACGGTGAAGGCGCGCGACGGCGCAAGCGTGTCGGCTGAAGCACCGGGCGGCGCGGTGGTCGCGCTGTCTGAGGCGGAACTCGGACCGATCCCGGATCGCTTCGTGCTCGCCACCCGCGCCGATGGCCTGTCGGTGCAGCGCGAAGGGGCGGGCATTCCCGTCGAGCTGGGGCTTAGAACCTATCTCGGCCGCGCCTATCAATACGAAACCAGAAGCAGTGCCGGCAGCCTGATTGCCAATGGCAGCCTCGCAGAGCCTTTTTCGACCGGCGACCACGCCGTGCTTGTCCCGAAGCCGGAACAATGCTGCATCCTGAAGCCGGAAGCATGAGGAAACCGCAATGACGACGCCCCGCGACATGCTGGAGAGAGCGCTGGCCCATGCTGACAAGGCGCTCGACGACAATCTCGAACGGCTTTTCCAGCTGATCCGCATCCCCAGCGTCTCGACCGATCCGGCCTACAAGGCCGATTGCCGCCGCGCCGCCGAGTGGCTGGCGGCCGATCTCTCCTCCATCGGCTTCGACGCCTCCGTACGCGACACGATCGGTCATCCCATGGTCGTCGGCCACCGCAAGGTGGGCGAGCGCCCGCATGTCCTCTTCTACGGCCACTATGATGTCCAGCCGGTCGACCCGCTGGCGCTCTGGGAAAGCGATCCCTTCGAGCCCGTCCTGAAGCCGCTTGCCAATGGCGACACGGCGATCGTGGCGCGCGGTGCGTCCGACGACAAGGGTCAGCTGATGACCTTTGTCGAGGCCTGCCGTGCCTGGATGGCGGTTGCGGGCGAGCTTCCTGTCGATGTCAGCATCCTCTTCGAAGGCGAAGAGGAAAGCGGCAGCGCCAGCCTCGGCCCCTTCCTTGATGCCAGCGCCGAAGAGCTGAAGACCGATGTCGTCCTCGTCTGCGACACCGACATGTGGGACCACGATACGCCGGCCATCACCACCATGCTGCGCGGCCTCGTCGGGCAGGAAATCGAAATTTCCTGCGCCGATCGCGATCTGCATTCCGGCATGTTCGGCAATGCGGCGCGCAATGCACTTCAGGTCATGGGCGATGTCATTGCCAGTCTGCGCAATCCGGACGGCTCTTGTGCTGTTCCCGGCTTTTACGATGGCGTGACGCCGCTGCCCGAAGATGTGAAGGCGCAGTGGCAGCGCCTGCCCTTTGACGAAAAGGCCTTCCTCTCGGATATCGGACTGACCATCCCCGCTGGCGAGAGCGGCTATTCGGTGCTGGAACAGGTCTGGGCGCGACCGAGCTGCGAGATCAACGGGCTCTGGGGTGGCTATATGGAGCCAGGCTTCAAGACCGTCATCCCCGCCAAGGCCCATGCCAAGATCTCCTTCCGCCTCGTCGCCGGACAGGACCCGCTGCGTATTCGCGAGGCCTTCCAGGCCCATGTCCGGGCGCAAATCCCGACCGATTGCACTGTCACCTTCAAGGATCACGGCCTGTCGCCCGCCGTCGGCATGCCGATCGACAGCGCACCCCTGCAGGCGTCGCTGAAAGCGCTCACCGAGGAATGGGAAACAGAAGCCGCGGTGGCCGGCACAGGCGGGTCGATCCCGATCATCGGTGAATTCCAGCGCCGGCTCGGCGCGGATGCGCTTCTCATCGGCTTCGGCCGCTTCGACAATCGCATCCATAGCCCGAACGAAAAATATGATCTCTCGAGCTATCGGAAGGGTATCCGGTCGTGGATCCGCATTCTTGCCGCCCTTGCCGATGTGAAAGACTGAGAGCTCGCCATGGGTGTGTGGATCGATACGGACGTGGGCTTTGACGACATTGCCGCCATTCTCGTGGTGCGCCATTCCACGCTTGCCATCGATGGTGTTTCGCTGGTCTTCGGCAACAGCCCGCTCGACCAGGTGATCCGCAATGCGGGCGGCGCGCGGGCGGCTTTCGGCTGGGATTTCCCGATCCATATCGGCCGCGCCCTGCCCGTTCTGGCGCCGCTCGAAACCGCGCAGTCGATCCTCGGCGAGACCGGCATTCCGACCGCCGGACGGACATTGCCTGACGGAACTCTGCCCCATACCAGCCCGGCTTTCGACGCGCTCTGCGCATGGCTGGAAACAAGCGCCGCACCGCGCCGCATCCTGGCGCTTGGCCCGCTCACCAATATCGCAGCGCTGGCGCTGGCCCGACCGGACCTTGCCGCCCGGATCGACGATCTTGTCTGGATGGGCGGCGGCGTGACCAGCGGCAATCATACGGCTTCCGCCGAGTTCAACGCGCTGGCAGACCCCGAAGCCGTCGCCATCGTGCTTGCCCACCGACTGCCGTTGCGCATGGTCGATCTCGATCTTTGCCGCAAGGTGCTGCTGGAAGAAGCCGACATCGCCCCTGTCCGCGCTGCCGGCGGGCGCAATGCCGAAATGCTCGCCGATTTCCTCACCGGCTTTCTCGATATCGGCCGCAAGCGCGGTCGAACCGCCATGGCCTTCTACGATCCGGCGGCGGCCGCCGCCTTCGTGGCGGAGGAGATTGCAACCTTCACCCATGCCCGGATCGACATGGAACTCGCCGGCCAGTTGACACGCGGTCGCACCGTGGTCGAGACCCGCCCGGGCCGGCGCGCATTCAACGCCCATTTTGCCAGCGATATCGACAGCACCCGCGCCCGCGCCATCATCTTCGAAGCGCTCACCAGGGAGGCCGCCCAATGAGCCGCCCGGCTGTGCGAGAACCCGATGATCTCAATGCGCCGGCGCTACGGCGTGAGGCCGTTGCAGCCGCGCGCGGCGACAGGCCGCTCGATATCCTGATTTCCGGCGGCACGCTGGTAGACGTTGTCACCGGCGAACGCCGCGCCGCCGATATCGGCCTTGTCGGTCCGCTGATCGCGAGCGTCCATGCGCAAGGTGCGCGGACAGACGCCAAGACTGTCATCGATGCCGCCGGCACCTTCCTTTCGCCCGGACTGATCGACACGCATATGCATGTTGAAAGCTCAATGGTGACGCCCGCAGAATATGCGCGCGCCGTGCTGCCGCGCGGCGTGACGACGGTCTGCTGGGACCCGCATGAATTCGGCAATGTCGTCGGGCTTGACGGTGTCCGCTGGGCTGTCGAGGCGGCGGAAAAGCTTCCGCTGAGGCTCCTGGTGCTGGCCCCGTCCTGCGTTCCCTCCGCCCCGGGCATCGAGGTGGCAGGGGCTGATTTCGACGCTGACAAGATTGCTGAAATGCTCAGCTGGCCGGGCATAGCCGGTCTTGCCGAAGTCATGAACATGCGCGGCGTCATCGATGGCGATCCGCGCATGGCTGGCATCGTCAATGCGGGCCTGCAATCGGGCAAGCTGGTCTGCGGCCATGCCCGCGGGCTGAAGGACGCCGATCTTGCAGCCTCCATGGCAGCCGGCGTTGCCTCCGACCACGAACTGACATCGGCCGAAGACCTCATGTCCAAGCTCCGGGCCGGGCTGACGATCGAGCTGCGGGGCTCGCACGATCATCTCCTGCCGGAATTCGTCACAGCCTTGAATGGGTTGCCGCATCTGCCGCAAACGCTGACGCTCTGCACGGACGATGTCTTTCCCGACGACCTGTTGCAGGCTGGTGGGCTCGACGATGTCCTGCGCCGCCTGATCCGCTATGGGCTGAGCCCGGATTGGGCGCTGCGCGCGGCAACGCTGAACGCGGCCATGCGCCTCAAGCGCGACGATCTCGGGCTGATTGCAGCCGGCAGACGCGCCGATATCGTCGTCTTCGATGATCTGGAAAGCCTGCGGGCGCGGCATGTCATTGCCAATGGCACCCTCGTCTGCAGCCATGGCAAGCTGCGGGTCGAGATCGAGGACACGGCCGCCGGCGCACTCGCAGGCTCAATGAAGCTGCCGGCCCTGACGGCTGACGATTTCCGCATCAGGGCCGAAGGCCGCCGCGTGCGGGTCGCGACCATCGACCAGCCGCGTTTCACCCGCTGGGGCGAGATGGAGGCCGAGATCCGCGATGGCCATGTCGTCCTGCCGGAGGGCGGCACGTTGATTGCCGTTGCGCACCGGCATGGCAAGGCCGACAGCCGACCCAAAGTCGGCATCCTGACCGGCTGGGGCCATTGGCGCGGCGCGCTGGCAACCACCGTCTCGCATGACAGCCACAACCTCACCGTCTTCGGCGGCAATCCGGAAGACATGGCCGTGGCCGCCAATGCCCTGATCGCGGCAGGGGGCGGCATGGCGGTCGTCTCCGGCGGCAAGGTGGACGCGCTTCTGCCGCTGCCGCTTGCCGGTCTTGTCGCGGATGCGTCACTGGAAGAGGTCGCGGCCGGTTTCGCGAACCTGCGCGAGGCGGCTGGCCGGATCGTCGACTGGAACCCGCCCTATCTCGTGTTCAAGGCCGTGGTCGGGGCAACGCTTGCCTGCAATGCCGGCCCACACCAGACGGATGTGGGCATTTGCGACGTGGCAACGGGCAAGGTTCTGACGAGCCCGATACTCGCAGCGGAATAGGCCATCCCTGATCCTTGAGGCACACTCGCTGCAGATCAGGATCGGCGCGGCGGCCTGCCGTTCTTTCGGTTGTAGGCGCGATAGAAGGTCGAGAGGTCGTTATAGCCGACCCGATAGGCGGCCTCCGATATGGGCAGGTCGGGGCGTTGCGTCAGCAGGCGATCGACGGCGCCGCAGCGTTCGTCGTTCAGCACCTCGGTGAAGGTCGTTCCGCATTGGGCGAGATGCAATTGCAGCGTTCGCGGGCGCATCTTCAGGAGCGCCGCCACGGTATCGATGGAAAGACCCGGATCGACCATTTCCGCGGAGACGACCGCCCGCGTCCGCCTCAGCGTCTCGTTCCAAGAGGAGGGCTGCGCCGCCGAAACATCGGAGCAGAAGATCGAGCTCATGAGCGCCTGCAGCGCCGTCCCCAGCCCATCGATCTCGCTGTCGTCCCAGTCGGTCTGCCGGCGGTGAACGAATTGAAGCAGGTTGGCAACGGAGGCAAAGAGCGGATGGCGATTGAGGCTGTCGGTCAGCAGTTCCGGCCGCCTTGCCTTCGCCGCCATGCTGCGCGGCATCTTGCAGACCAGAAACTCCGTGCCCCGCCCGGTGCCAAGCTGGGCGGTAAAGGGGCGCGCATTGTCGACGAGAACAACGTGCCCGACATCGGTGAGGAAGCACGCGTTGTCCTGCGAAAACCGCATCTGACCGCGCAGGATGAAGTTGAGATAGAGGTTGTCGTCATCGGCCAGCGAGATGTCGCGCTGCGTGCGCAGGATGAGATGATCGGGGACCGACAGATAGGTGAAGGCGTGGTCGTTCGTCTGCGAAAGACGCACATGGGAGTTGAACCGTCGATCGTCGGACGGGCGATCCGGGGTCAGCCGCACGAAGGATGTGCAAAGCGCATCGCGGTAATAGTCGAAACGTCGAAAATCATCGACGTCCTCGGCCGTCCACGTCATCGAAGGCATGGTGCCGCCTCCCTCTCCCATTGCTCCCGCGCCAATTTATGCGTCATCTCGCATAGGATGACAAGAATGTGTCCTGCCGGCCAATGACGGTCACCGGCAAACCGCGGAAGTTCCTGATGCGCGACGCCATGATGGCTGAACACGGTCTGCAGGACGAGAAGACGACGTGACCGGGCGCGCCAAGCTTTATCTCGCCGGGCTCAGAGCTCCTCCGCCTTCGGGGGAAACGTCGTTTCACCCACGGCTTGACCTGCGCCCGGACGGACCGCGCCGCCTCGACTTCGCCGGCGGCCGACGCCAGTGCGGGCGCCGGAATGTCCAGCAATTGCGCATCGGTGATGGGGACCTCCCTCGCCTCTGGATCGTTGGAAATCAGCTCTTGACGGATTTATGAACTAACTGGTACAAACATTCATGCCGAGGCGAGGAGGATACCTGCCAGGGCAAGGGGAGGTTGTTGCGTCCAATAATCCGCGGCCAAGAACACGCGGTGCTGATGACGCGGCAACAATGCCCGGGGAGGATGAATGTCATACAGCCTGGATTTCTCAGCCGTCATCGAGCGCCTGCCCGAGCTTTTGCTGGCGTGCCTCGCGACAATCGGTCTTGCACTGGCCGGGATGACGCTCGCGACCGTCATCGGTGTGCTGGGCGTGATTGCCCGCCGTTCGCGCTTTGCCTGGCTGCGCGCACTCACCATCGGCTTTGTTGAAGTAATCCGCAACACGCCGTTCCTCGTGCAGATCTTCTTCATCTTCTTTGCGCTGCCGCAGCTCGGCGTCCGCCTGAACCCGACCGTGACGGCGATCATCGCGCTGGCGCTGAACGGCGGCGCCTATGCGATCGAGATCATCCGCGGCGGGGTCGATGCGATCCCGAAGGGTCAGGTCGAGGCCGGACTGGCGCTGGGCCTGCACAAGGCGCAGATCTTCCGTTTCATCGTGCTCAAGCCCGCCTTGCGCGCCGTCTATCCGTCGCTGACCAGCCAGTTCATCATGCTGACGCTGACGACCTCGGTCTGCACGTCGATTGCGGCTTACGAACTGACCTCCGTTGCCCAGAAGATCGAGGCGGATACGTTCCGTTCCTTCGAGGTCTATTTCTCGATCACGATCCTCTACCTCATCATTTCGTCGCTGATGATGGGCGTCTTCGCCCTCATTTCCCGCATTTCCTTCAGCTACCCGGTCAAGTGAGGCGCGCGAAATGGCATCGATTGGCTTCAACGAACTGTTCTTCCTGCTGCAGGGCCTGAAATGGACCGTGGCACTCACCATCATCGGCTTCATCGGCGGCGGCATCTTCGGCCTGCTCGTGGCGCTTGCCCGCACGGCTGAAAGCAAGTTGCTGCAGAAGGTGACGACCGGCTATATCGCGATCTTCCAGGGCACGCCGCTCCTGATGCAGCTCTTCGTCGTCTATTACGGCGTGGCGCTGATCGGCCTGAATGTGGATGCGTGGATTGCGGTGGCGATTGCCTTCACGCTGCATGCCAGCGCCTATCTCGGGGAGATCTGGCGCGGCGGCATCCAGGCGGTGCCGAAGGGCCAGACGGAAGCCGCCAAGGCGCTTGGCCTGCACTACACTTCGCGCGTCAAGGACGTGATCCTGCCGCAGGCGCTGAAGATTTCGCTGCCGGCCACGATCGGCTTCCTGGTGCAGCTGATCAAGGGTACCTCGCTTGCCGCCATCGTCGGCTTTGTCGAGCTGTCGCGCGCCGGCCAGATCGTCTCCAACCAGACGTTCCGACCTCTCACCGTCTTCGCCATCATCGGCCTCATCTATTTCCTGATCTGCTGGCCGCTGTCGCTCTGGGGTGCACGCACCGAACGACGCCTGCAGACGGCAACCCGCTAAGACCAAACATGCCACTTTCATCAGCTTTTTAAGGAGGAGCAAAAAGATGAACCAACTGAAATCCATCAAGCGCCGGAGCCTTCTGGCCCTTGCCGCCGCAATCGCCGTATTTCCGGCACTCCACGCCAGCGATGCCTTCGCCGGCAGCCTTGCCGACGCCAAGAAGGCCGGCAAGGTCGTCATCGGCATTCAGGGCGACAATTCTCCATGGGGCTTCGTCAATTCGAGCGGCGTTCAGGACGGTCTCGATGCCGATATCGGCAAGGCGTTTGCCGAGTCTCTCGGCGTGAAGGTCGAGTTTGTTCCGCTCGCCGTCGCCAACCGCATCCCCGCACTGCTGACCGGCAAGGTCGACGTTCTGTTCGCCACCATGGGCATGACCGCCGAACGCGCCAAGACCATTCAGTATTCCAAGCCCTATGCCGGCAACGTTCTCTCGGTCTACGGCCCGAAGGACAAGAAGTACGCCGGCTACGATGACCTGAAGGGCATCTCCGTCGGCGTTCCGAAGTCGAGCGCCATGGACACGGCCATCACCGCCGGCGCCAAGACCGCCAACATCCTGCGCTTCGATGACGACGCTGCCAACATCCAGGCGCTTCTCGCCGGCCAGGTTGAAGTCATCGGCGGCAACCAGTTCTACGGTGACCGCCTGAACGCCGCAGCCGCTGGCAAGTATGAAGCGAAGTTCGACCTCATCACGCTCTACAACGGCGCCGGCATGCGCCCGGGCGAGAAGGACTGGAACGAGGCCATCAACACCTTCATCGACAAGATCAAGATGGATGGCACGCTGGCCAAGATCTACGCCAAGTGGATGAAGCGCGACGTTCCGGCCTTCCCGGAATCGCTGCCCGATATCCCGTTCACCGTGAAGTAAGGGAGAGGCTTCCATGCCGCAGACCACCGCAAACCAGACGCCACTGATCGCCATGGAAGGCGTTGGCAAGTGGTATGGAGCCTACCACGCACTGAGGAACGTCAACATCTCGGTTGCAAAGGGCGAGAAGATCGTCCTTTGCGGCCCCTCCGGCTCGGGCAAATCCACGCTCATCCGCTGCATCAACCATCTGGAGGAAATCCAGGAAGGCAAGATCACGGTCGAGGGTACGGTGCTGACCGGCTCCACCAGCGCGGTTGACGCTGTGCGCCGCGAAGTGGGCATGGTGTTCCAGAGCTTCAATCTGTTTCCGCACATGACCATCCTGGAAAACTGCACGCTCGCGCCGATGCGGGTGAAGAAGCTTTCCAAGGCGGAAGCCGAGGCGACCGCGCGCAAGTATCTCGAGCGCGTGCGCATCGTCGACCAGGCGGACAAATTCCCGGCCCAACTGTCCGGCGGCCAGCAGCAGCGCGCGGCGATTGCCCGCGCCCTTTGCATGGAGCCGAAGGCGATGCTGTTTGACGAGCCGACATCGGCGCTCGATCCGGAAATGGTCAAGGAAGTGCTCGACACGATGATCGGCCTTGCCCGCGACGGCATGACGATGATCTGCGTGACCCATGAAATGGGCTTTGCCCGGCAGGTCGCCGACCGCGTCGTCTTCATGGCCTCGGGCGAAATCATCGAGGAAGGAACGCCGGAAGAATTCTTCCGCAATCCGCAGCATCAGCGCACGCGCGCCTTCCTCGGCGAAATCCTCGCCCATCACTGAGCGCGAGCCAGACACCTGTAATTCCAAACCGCCAAACGGTATCGGACCATGACATTGCAAACGACTTATCGCGTCGGCCTGATCGGCGCAGGGATTCAGCTATCCAAATCGCCGGCGCTCCACATGCATGAGGGAGCCGCGCATGGGCTCGACTATACCTATGAACTGGTCGACATCACGGCGCGGAACCTGCCGGAAAGCGCCCTGCCCGAGCTGGTTTCCGAGCTTGAGACCCGCGGCTTTGCCGGGACCAATATCACGCATCCGTTCAAGCAGGCGGTGATCCCGCTGCTCGACGAGCTTTCCGACGATGCGCGGATGCTGGGCGCGGTCAACACCGTCGTTTTCCGCGATGGCAAGCGTATCGGGCACAATACCGACTGGTACGGTTTCTACGAGAATTTTGCCCAGGGCCTGCCGGATGTCCGCCGCTCACGCGCGCTTCTGGCCGGCGCGGGCGGCGCGGGTGTGGCTGTCGCTCATGCGCTGCTGAAGCTCAATGTAGAGCGTCTCGATATTCTGGATCAGGACCCCGCCCGTGCGCAGCGTCTCGCCGACGATCTCAATGGGCGCTTCGGGACAGGCCGCGCCTTTGCCGTTTCCGATGCGGCGCAGTCGCTTCCGGTCGCCGACGGCTTCGTCAACGCGACGCCCGTCGGCATGCTCGCCCATCCCGGGATCCCGATCGACCCCGCGCTTCTCGAAGCCAGGCACTGGGTTGCCGACATTGTCTACGTTCCGCTGGAAACAGAGCTTCTCGCAACCGCCAAGGCGAAACACTGCCGCGTTCTGCCGGGCGGCGGCATGACCGTCTATCAGGCCGTCGGCGCGTTCCGGCTATTCTGCGGGCGCGAGCCGGACGCAGCGCGCATGAGCAGGGACTTCATGCAGATGTACGCCGTCGACAACAAGGGTTGAGGCATCCACCGGCACGAAGGACCACGGGATCTACTGCATTCCAGTCGGGATAGAGCCAAGATGATCAGGGCGAAGCACATAGCGCAGCACCATTTCGGCCACATGGCGCGAAAGCCTGTGCTGGCCTTCGTCCGTGAACAGGTCGCCACCGAAAATCAGCGAGAAGGTTGCGCTGTTGGACACATTGAAGAAGGAGAGCGCGCTGATCTGCCAGTGAAGCTCCAGCGACGTGACGCCTTCACGGAAAAGGCCGGACGCCTGCCCGCGCCGCAGCACCTTTTCCAGCTCCTCGATCGCCGGCTGGTTCAGGTCGCGAATCGTCTTCGACATCTGCATGTGGCGGCCGTGGTGAATGTTCTCCACCATCACCATGCGGATGAAGGCCGGGTTGGCGCGATGGTGGTCGAAGGTGAACCGGCAGAGCTTGTCGAGCGCCGCGATAGGGTCGAGCCCATCCAGCTCCAGATCATGCTCGCCGCCGCGCACCTTGCCATAGGCTTCCTCCAGCACGCGCTGGTAAAGGCCTTCCTTGTCGCCGAAATAGTAATAGATCATACGCTTGGAGGTTTTCGTGCGCGCCGCGATCTCGTCGATGCGGGCTCCCGACAGGCCGTTCTGCGAAAACTCCTCCATCGCGACCGTCAGAATGTCGCGACGCACGCCTTCCGGATCGCGGACGGCAGGCTTCGTCTCCTTCGACTTCGCCAATTCGGTCGCCTCCCTCATCTCATCTCCCCTCGAAGCCATGCAAAAGCCGGCTTCCCCTCCTAATTAACCAATTAGTACATATCACAGGAAAGGATGGCAATATGGCATATCGCGATACCCGTCGGCAGCCGGTCCAGATGCAGACCTCGATTGCCACCGTCTCCATCAGCGGCGAGTTTCCCGAAAAGCTGGCAGCCATCGCCAAGGCCGGCTTCACCGGCGTCGAGATCTTCGAAAACGACTTCCTGACCTATGACGCCTCGCCGCGCGAAGTGGCGGAGATGGTGAAGGACCACGGGCTTTCCATCACCCTCTTCCAGCCCTTCCGCGACTTCGAGGGCATGCCCGAGCCGCAGCGCAAGCGGACCTTCGAGCGGGCCGAGCGCAAGTTCGAAATCATGGGTGAACTCGGCACCGACCTGATGCTCATCTGTTCGAATGTCTCGCCGATTTCGCTCGGCGGCATCGACCGCGCGGCCGGCGATTTCCACGAATTGGGCGAACTCGCCGCCCGTCATGGCGTGCGCGTCGGCTATGAGGCGCTCGCCTGGGGCCGCCACATCAACGACCATCGCGACGCCTGGGAAATCGTGCGCCGGGCCGATCACCAGAATATCGGCCTGATCCTCGACAGCTTCCACACGCTGTCGCGCAAGATCGATCCGAATTCCATCCGCTCGATCCCCGGCGACAAGATCTTCATCGTCCAGCTTGCCGATGCGCCGCTCTTCGACATGGATCTGCTCTACTGGAGCCGCCATTTCCGCAACATGCCGGGCGAAGGCGATCTGCCGGTGGTGGACTTCATGCGCGCGGTCGCCGCGACCGGCTATAGCGGCCCGCTGTCGCTCGAAATCTTCAACGACCAGTTCCGCGGCGGCTCAGCCAAGGCGCTCGCCGAAGACGGTCATCGCTCGCTGGTCAACCTGATGGACCGCGTTCGCCGGCTGGAGCCAGATATCGCCATCGATGTACCGGTCATGCCGGATCGGGTGGTGGCGCAGGGTGTCGAATTCGTCGAATTCGCCACATCCGACGATGAGAAGGACAATCTGGCCGCCCTGCTTTCGACGCTCGGCTTTGCGAAATCCGCCGAGCACCGCAACCGCGCCGTCGAGCTCTATACGCAGGGCGATATCCGTATCGTCATCAACACCGACAAGACGGGCGACACCTTCGCGGACGCCTCCTATGCCGTGCACGGCACCAATGCCTATGCCTTCGGCCTCAAGGTGGATAACGCCCGCGATGCGCTCGCGCGTGCCACGGCGCTGGGTGCGCCGACATTTTCGGAGGAGCGCAAATCCGGCGAGGTCGCCGTTCCGGCCGTGCAGGGTGTGGGCAATGGCGTCATCTATTTCCTCGACGATACGCCCGAGCTTTCCGGCATCTGGGAGCGGGAATTCCGCCCCCTCGCCTCTGTCGCCGAAACCAGCGGCGCGCACCTGACGCGGATCGACCATCTGGCGCAAACGACCCAGTATCAGGAAATGCTGACCTGGCTGCTCTTCTATCACTCGATCTTCTCGGTCCGCCGCACGCCCATGGTCGATGTCGTCGATCCGGGCGGGCTGGTGCGCAGCCAGGCGATCGAGGGCGATCCCGAGCCGCTTTTCCGCGTCACCATGAACGGAGCCGACAACCGCAAGACCTTTGCCGGCAAGTTTCTGGCCGAAGGCTTCGGCACCAGCATCCAGCATATCGCCTTTGCAACCGACGATATTTTCGCAACAGCCGCGCGGCTTGCCGAACTCGGCTTCCAGGCGCTCCCGATCCCGCGAAACTATTACGACGATCTCGAAGCCCGCTTCGGCCTTGATCCCGATTTTGCCGATACGCTGCGCGCCTCCAGCATCCTCTACGACCGCGACGAGAAGGGCGAATATTTCCAGATCTACAGCCGCACGTTCGGGGAAGGCTTCTTCTTCGAAATCATCGAGCGGCGCGGCGGCTATGCCGGCTATGGCGCCATGAACGCCCCATTCCGGATTGCCGCGCAAAGGCGGCTGGCGCGGCCAGCGGGAATGCCGAAACGCTGAGTTTGGAAGGCTCGCCAAACACGGAGATGGCGAAGGTTTCCGCAATCGAGTCCGGGAAATAATCTGCGGACCGGAGGGCCGCTCAGATCCGGGACCGAAGCCGTCGCCTGACCAGGATCCTGTTCTGCGGCTTCGAACCGAACCTGCGGATCTCGGGGCCAATTCCGAGAAAGCAATTGACAGCATACCGTACCAAACGGTAGCGATGGTTCACACTATATAAACGAATGACTATTTCTCAGAAGCTGGTGACGTTGTGTCCATTTTCAAAGGCTTGCCGTTTGGCACCATGTCCGCCGGTTCAGGTGCGAACATAAAAGTCATCAACTTCCATGCTAATCCGTACGAAAAGACTGGGTCAAAATAGATCCAAACCAGCGACAGCTGCCCATTGACTATAAGTCCGCTTAGCTGGCAAGAAATTGAATCAATTCTCGGCCCTTATAGTTGGGAAAATAGAAATTTCTGACAGAAACAATATATTTAAGTAATGCTCTCACAGCCTTTCAAATATCTGGATCTCCGCCGGATCTTCCCGATGCGTATGCGCCGCCGTTCGCGGCGCATGGCATCCATGCTGGCCCGATCGCTGCTCGTTCTCGCGCTTGTCGAAGCGACACCCGCCCTAGCCGATGGCGGCAGAGGCGGGCAATCGGTCAATTGCGCGCTTACCAATCCTGGCGTTGGCGGAGCGGGATTTTTGGGGGCCGCAGGCACTAACGGGGGCGGGAACTTCTCTGGATGCAGCCCGGCGGCGGCGGCGGTGGTGGTGCCGGGGGCGGTAACGGTGGCAACGGCGACGCGGGTATCAACAATAACGGGAGCAATGCAGGCGGAGCGGGCGGCACGGCAGGTGCCGCGGGGACCAATGGGACCAGCGCTATCAATGCAAACACGAATGGCGGCGCAGGCGGAGGCGGCGGAGGCGGCCTGAATGGCAATGGCGCCGGGGCCAACACCATTTCCAACGCGGGCAACGTGACGGGCGGCGCGGGCGGCGCGGGTGGCAATGGTGATACCTCCGGGGCCGCAGCGTTGTATGGCGGCTCGGGCGGCGGTGGCGGTGCAGGCGGCTATGGCGCCATTGTGACCGGCGCAGGAGCAAACACCAATTCGGGAACAATCACCGCCGGGGCCGGTGGCGCGGGAGGGCTCGGCGGAGCGGGTTTCGTCGCGGGCGGTGATGGCAAAGGCGGTGATGGCGGCATCGGCATCATGTTCACCGTGACAGGGGCAAGTCTGAACAATTCAGGCTCGGTTACCGGTGGCGCGGGCGGCGCAAGTGCGGCCGGAGCGGGTGTCGGCGGCGTCGGCATTTCCGGCAGCGGGCTGACCATCATCAACAGCGGGACGATTGCTGGCGGACTTTCGGGCAACGGCGTGACGCGCGCCAATTCCATCACATTCACCGCCGGCAGCAATACCATCACCTTTTCCAATGCGACATCGGGCCTGACCGGTGCGATCGGTCTTTCCACCAACACGACCACCCTGACATTCAACCAGACGGTCGATACGGTGCTGAACCAGGCCATCACTGGCGCAGGCGCGATCGCCAAGGCCGGCACAGGGAAACTCACGCTGACCGCGACGAATACCTACACGGGAGCGACCACCGTCTCGGCGGGAACCCTGCAGGTCGGCAACGGCGGAACGACGGGTGCGCTCGGCAACGGCAACATTGTGGATAACGCGGCACTCGTCTTCAACCGCTCCGACGCGATCACGATCGCCAATGCTATCTCGGGCACCGGCTCACTGACGCAGAGCGGGACCGATACGCTGACCCTGACCGGCGCGCTGACCTACACGGGAACCACGACCGTCAGCGGCGGTTCGATCATTCTGGGCGACGCCAATAACGCTGTGACACTTCCCGGCAATGCCTCGGTCACGGGCGGCAATCTGGCGGTCGCCAACGGCTCGCTCGGCAGCGGCACGATCACGGTGGCAAACGGTCGGTCCGTCATTGTGGGCTCTGTCGGAGGTCTGACGGCGACAGCGGGCTCTGCGACGATCACCGACGACGGCACCATCACCTTCCAGAATGCGAGCAGCGCCGGCACGGCAACGATCAACGCCACGGGCGTGGTCGATTTCGCCGATACCGCAACGGCCGCCAATTCCACGATCAATCTGACCGGCGGCGGCGTCGGGCAGCTGCGCGGAACCTCGACAGGCGGCGGCGCGACCTTCACGGTTGGCGCGGGCAGTTCGCTTTCCGTCGGCAACGATGCCTCGCTGGGCACAGCACGCGTGATCCTCAATGCAGGCACACTCAACATTTCCACGCATAATGCGGGCAATGTCGTTGCCGGCTCCATCGAGGGCAATGGCGATATCGGGCTCGGGGCCAACACGCTGCAGGCGGGCGGCAACAACCGCTCCACCACCTATTCCGGCGTCATGAGCGGCACGGGCGGCTTTACCAAGCAGGGCACCGGCGACCTGAAGTTCACCGGGACCAACAGCTATACGGGCAACACGAATGTCAATGGCGGCATCCTGAGCGTCAACGGCTCGATCGCCGCGTCCGCAGGCGTCACCGTCAACAATGGCGGCACACTCGGCGGCAATGGCACGGTCTCGACGACAGTCGTCAACAATGGCGGCACGATCGCGCCCGGCAATTCCATCGGAACGCTCACCGTCAACGGCAATGTGACCTTCAACAACGGCTCGACCTATTCCGTCGAGGTGAACAGCGCAGGCGCCGCCGACAAGCTCGTCGTCAATGGCACGATCACCATCAATCCGGGCGCGACGCTTGCCGTGAAGCCTTTCAATGTCGGCGAAACCGGCGTCACCTACGGCACGACGACCAACTACACGATCATGACGTCGACCGGTGCCCTGACCGGAACCTTCTCCAATGTCACCGACACGTTCGCATTCCTGGACGCGACCGTCGCCTACGGTGCGAACAATGTCGTCCTGACCCTGAAGCGCAACGACACCAGCTTTGCCAGCGTCGCCAATACGCCGAACCAGCGCGCGGCAGCAGCCGGGGTCAATTCGCTCGGTGCCGGGAACACGATCTATGGGGCAATCCTCGGCCTCTCCGCTCCGGATGCGCGCGCCGCCTTCGATCTGCTGTCGGGCGAGATCCACGCCTCGGTCGAGACCGCGATTGTCGAAGACAGCCGCTTTGCCCGTGATGCGGTCAACAGTCGTTTGGTCGCCCTGCGTCGCGGTGCGGCGAATGCGTCCGGCCATGTCTGGATACAGGGCTTCGGCGCCTATGGTACATGGGCGAGCGACGGCAATGCGGCAGCGGCCTCCCGCTCCACCGGCGGCTTCTTCATCGGCTCGGACGGCGAGGCGTTCGACAATGTCAGCGCCGGTGTCTTTGCTGGTTACAGCCGAACCGGCATCGACGCCTCGGCGCGCAGCTCCAGCGCATGCATCGACACCTTTCAGCTCGGCGCCTATGGCGGCACGAGCCTCGGCGATCTCGCCATCCGCTTCGGGGGTGCCTACAGCTTCCACGATATCGGCACGTCGCGCAGCGTCGTCTTTACCGGGCTGAACAACACGCTTTCCAGCCGCTATCAGGCCGGTACAGGCCAGCTTTTCGGCGAAATGTCCTACGACTTCAAGCTCGCCAATGGCGCGACGATCACACCGTTCGCCAATCTCGCCTACGTCCGTCTCGATGCGCGCGGCTTCACCGAAACCGGTGGCGCGGCAGCACTTTCCTCCGGCAAGGATCAGGCAAACACGCTCTTCTCGACGATTGGCGTCAGCGGCCGTACCACGATCGAGACCGGCACGCTGCCGGTCGAGATTGCCGGCAAGGTCGGCTGACGTCATGCCGGCGGCAATGTCGGCATGGACCGGGCGCTCAACTTCGCCAACGGCGCTGCCTTCACCGTCGGCGGCGTCCCGGTCGGCCGCGATACGGCGGTCATTGATGCCGAAATCGGGATTGCCGTCGCGCCCGCGGCCCGTCTCTCCCTGCGCTATTCCGGTCAGATCGGTTCCGGCGTCTCCGACCATTCGGTCAACGCCCGCTTTGACATGAGGTTCTGATGCGCGTCCTTCAATCTGTCCTTTCTGCGCTCGCCGCAGCGCTTTCGCTTGCCGCTGCCGCCTCCGCAGCCCCGCTGCCCAATGGCATGACCTCGCTCAGCGAGACCTATGGCGACTGGGTCGTCGCCTGCCAGATGCAGAACAACGCCCCCCGCTGCCAGATGTCGCAGACGCAGACGGAGCCGAAGACGCAGCAACTGTTCATGGCCATGGAAGTCCGCCGCAATGGCGACGGCACGATGGCCGCGACACTTCTCATGCCTTTCGGCCTTGCGCTGAAGAACGGCGTCACGCTGCAGATCGATGAAGCCCGGCAGATGGTGAAGGCCGAGTTCTCCACCTGCCTCCCGAACGGGTGCCTGGCCCCTGTCAGCATCGACCAGCCGACGATGCAGGCGCTGCAGACCGCCAAAACGCTCAACATCAGCGCCGTCGCCGCCCAGGAGAACAAACCCTTCCCGGCAAAAGTCTCGCTCAACGGCTTCGCCGCCGGCTGGGCGCGGCTGACTGACCTGACCAAGTAAACATCCAGGACGATCATGTTACAAAAAGAGCCGGGCGGAGGACCGCCCGGCTCTTTTGACGATGGTCTTTCGGTGGTCAGTGCGCCGGCTGCTTGAGCCGGAATCTCTGTATCTTGCCGGATTCGGTCTTGGGCAGTTCCTTCACGAATTCGATGGCGCGCGGGTATTTGTAGGGCGCGATCGTTGACTTGACGTGAAGCTGCAGCAGTTCGACCGTCGGGTCTGCAGGGATCGCCTGTTCGGCCAGAACCACATAGGCCTTGACGATCTGCCCGCGCGCCTCGTCGGCAACGCCGATCACGGCACATTCCCGGACATAAGGATGCGCCAGAAGCGCTGCCTCCACTTCCGGTCCGGCGATGTTGTAGCCGGCAGACACGATCATGTCGTCGTTGCGGGCGGCGAAGTGGAAATAGCCGTCTTCGTCCTGAATGAAGGCATCGCCCGTCACGTTCCAGCCGTCGCAGACATAGTCGGTCTGGCGATAGTCGGCGAGATAGCGGCAGCCGACCGGGCCGCGCACCGCAAGGCGTCCGACCGTTCCCCGCGGCAGCTCGTTCATGTTCTCGTCGACCACCTTCGCCTCGTAGCCGGTCAGCGGCTTGCCGGTGCAGCCGGGCTTGTAGTCCTCGAGCCGGTTGGAGATGAAGATGTGCAGCATTTCGGTGGCGCCAATGCCATCGAGGATCGGCTTGCCGGTACGCTTCACCCATTCTTCAAAGACAGGTGCTGGCAGCGTCTCGCCGGCAGAGACGGCAATGCGCAGCGACGAAAGATCGACACCCTCGTTCATCGCAGACAGCATGGCGCGATAGGCGGTCGGCGCCGTGAAGGAGATCGTCGCCTTGTATTTGCGGATGATCTCGATGAGGTTCGGCGGCGTGGCGTTTTCAATAAGTGCCGCGCAGGCGCCGAAGCGCAGCGGGAAGATGGCAAGGCCGCCAAGCCCGAAGGTGAAGGCGAGCGGCGGCGAGCCGACGAAGATGTCGTCCGGCTGCACATCAAGCACTTCGCGCGCATAGGCGTCGGCGATGATGAGAAGGTCGCGATGGAAATGCATCGTCGCCTTCGGAATGCCGGTGGAGCCGGAGGTGAAGCCGAGCAGGGCAACGTCGTCGCGGCCGGTCTTGACCGCCTGAAACTGCACCGGCTTTTCAAGAGCTGCGCGGTCCAGTTCGGCATCGTGATTGGCCGTGCCATCAAAGCCGATGACCTTGGTGAGGAAGGCATTTTCCTTGGCGCAGGCGATCATGTCTTCCATGAGCCGCGTGTCGCAGAGCGCCATTTCGATTTCCGCCTTGTCGACGATCTTGGCGAGTTCTGCGGCGCGCAGCATCGGCATCGTGTTGACGACAATGCCGCCGGCCTTGGTGACGGCGAGCCAGCAGGCGACCATGGCGGGATTGTTGGCCGAGCGGATCAGCACGCGCATGCCCGGCTTCAGACCGAAATCCTCGACCAGCGCATTGGCAAGCCGGTTGGTCCAGTCGGTCAGTTCCTTGTAGGTGCGGCGGCGACCATTGCCGATCAACGCCATGCGATCGCCGAAGCCGCGCTCGACCATGCGGTCGGTCAGCTCTTCGGCAGCATTCAGCCATTCGGGGTATTCGAAGCCGGCAAGATTGATCTCGGGCCAGAGATCGGCAGGCGGCAGGTTGTCACGCGCGAATGTGTCGGCAAGGCCGGTGGGTCCCAGTGCAGTCATTGTTCCACTCTCCGTTTTCGGTTTTTGGTTTCTTGTCATGCTTGGCTGCGGATCGAACCGCAGAAATCTGCTGGAGCGACAGCAATATAGTTTAGGCTTAAAATATTATCTCGCAAGTCCCTCTTGGCGGCTTTTCCGATGATTGCCGGGGCAGGCGACCTGCCCCGGCGATAGAGCCATAAGGCAGAACTCAGTCCCGTCCAGCCTCGATAATCTTGGTGGCAAGGCCGCTCGGATTGGAAAACATGCTTTCGTGGCTCCCAGGCATCTGCACGAGGCGGAATGCGCCGAGACGCGAGGACATGCGCGGATGCCAGCCCCATTCGCCCTGCGCAGGAAGCGCAGAAATATCGCACGGTGAAACAGCCGGACGCTGTTGGACAAAGCCCGGTTCAGTGAGGACGAAAGACCCGCCCCCGCCTGACTGTGGCACTCGGCGTCTCTCTGAACTTCTTGCGGTAGCTCTCGCTGAACCGGCCGAGATGGCTGAAGCCAGCGCTCAGCGCAACATCCGCAACCGCGACATCGGGTGTCCGCGTCAGCATGTCATGCGCCAGATCGAGCCGGATATCCCGCAGGACGACTGTCTGGCCGGGCGCCATATGGACGACCTGCCCGTTCTGTTCGATGCGCGCCACGCCATGGTTGGCACGACAAATGAGATAGAGACCGTCGAAATTGCCGGCGTCCACGCTGACCGGTGCGCCATACCGCAGGTCTACGATGGCCTGCCGTGCATTCCCGCGTGGCCTGAAGTCCGACCGGAAGGTGGTCTCCGAAGAGTGTATCCGGATGGAATGGTCGCAAAAGACCCGGGAAACCTCGGATACGATATTCTCAATCCCGCTGATCCTCATCCGCAAGCCCCTTCCCTCAGCCGGTCGCGTTCTCCTCGCCACCGTCAGAGACGCCGGGGCGAAGAAGGCGCCGGGCCTGAAACGCGCTTCAACAGCGCCCGATTGGCACACCTGTCCTGACAAAATAGTGCTCGCCTCCGCTCTTCATTTCAAGCTTGAAATATTGAGATGCCTTGTCCGGTGGCGGCGGCTCGCTAAAGCCGCCGCCCCGGTCTCGGTGGCAGATCAGGCCGCGACCGGGACTCGTGGTGTCTTCAGGAACACCAGAAGCAGCAGGATGGCGGCAACCGCGGGTACTGCGGCAACGAGCACGATCTGCTGCGGCGGCCAGCCGAGCGCCAGAACGAGACCGCCAACACCGGGACCGGCAATCGAGCCGATGCGGCCCATGGCGGCGGCCCAGCCGATGCCGGTCGTGCGCAGTGCTGCCGGATAGATGGTCACGGCCAGCGCGCTCTGCGCCACGCAGCACGGAATGAAGCCCATGCCGATCACGATAACGACCGGCATGATGGCGCCTGCCGGAATACCGGCGAGACCGAAGACGGCAATGCCGGCAAGTCCGATGACAGCCGCGACCAGAAGGGTCATGGCCGTGCGCACCCGCGCCGACAGGGCAATCAGCAACAGATTGCCGATCAGTCCGCCCATGGAGAATGCCGCGGCAACGGCCGGAGCCTTTTCCGGGGGAAGGCCCATTTGCAGTGCCAGCGTCGGCATCCACGAAATCAGCGCATAGGCGATCACGAAGACGAGGAATGCGAACAGCCAGAGCGTGACCGTGGCACTTCCCATCCCGTTGCCGAAGAGTGCGGAGACCGCGTTGCCATTGTCGGTCTGACGCGACTTTACCTCGCCATCGCGCATTGCACTGGCAATCCACGGCAGAAGCAGAAGCGGCAGGATACCGCCGACGATGAAGACACCCTTCCAGCCGAAATGCGCCATCAGGGGACCGCCGGCAATGCCGGCAAGCACGCCGCCGGCCGAGATGCCGGTGGCAATGATCATGGCCGCTGTCGCGCTTTTCGGGCCTGGCATCAGGTCAGCCGCCTTGGCAATGGCGATCGGCAAGGCGCCGCCGAGGCCGAGTGCGGTGACGAAGCGCAGCACCGTCAGGCTGGTGATATCACCGGCAAAGATGGTCGCCAGCGATCCAAGCCCGAAGACGACGACGCTGGCCAGCGCCATGGTGCGCGCGCCGAAACGCAGCGCCAGCGGCCCGCAGGCCATGTAGCCCACGACCGCACCGACGCTGGTTGCCAGAAATGTCGGCACCATGGCGGCGGGCGAAATGCCCCAATCCTTGGCAAGGATCGGCGCAACGAAGGTGATCGCGATCGTGTCGAACCCGTCGAGTGTCACGATCAGGAAGCAGAGCAGCATCGTCATAAAGACACTGCCGCTGCCGCTGGATGTTGAACTGTCACTATTCTGCATGTCATTCCCCTCTTATGTTTTATTGAATGACGTCAGATGCTTGCGTAGGCTTGCACCCTCCGGTCAAAATGAAGTCTCGTGCCGTTTTCGCCGTAGCGAGGCCAGGCCGGCAGGCCTTCGCCCTCAGGCGAGCCCGTATGTGCAAAGCGCGCCAGGCTCATCTGGAAGCTCCGCGAAAGGTCCTGCAGTTCGGCGAGGTCCGCGCCCACAACCGAAGCCGCACCGGCGTCGATCCAGGTCTCCAAATTGCCGAACAGGAAGGGCAGGTCGAGGCAATGGCAGGCCCCCAGACCCGCGCGCGGCGACTGCCAGTCGAACTGGTACATGTAGGACTGCGCGCCATGCCGTGACTGGGCCGCAGCAAATTCGGCGCTGAGATGATTGAAGGCTTCATCAGCGCGAAGGTCGGCAAGGATGGCGCCGGGATGGGCAGGCGCACGCCGGCTCTTTGCCTCAGCCAGCGCCTTGTCCGCGCCTTCGCCGAAGATCCGCATGAATTCCGCCTTCAGCTGTTCTTCCGTGAAATTCGCAAAAACCGGATTGCCGAGCGAAAACGCGCCGAATTCCTCGCGGGTGATGCCGATGATCGTGTCGCACCAGGCGCCTTCGCCGTCGAGGATCGCGTCAATCGGGTCGCGGACGATGAGATCGCCATCGATCACCGGCATGAACGGCGGGGCCACATCGCCGGGAACCGGTGAAGGCGGGATCTTCTGCTGGAGCAGGCGAAGCGCTTCGAGGAAGCGTTCCGGCTCCAGCGTGCGCAGCGGCTCGAGATCGGCCGGATCGAAACCGAGGGCCTGCAGCATGCCGCGTCCAACGGGCGGCGCATCTTCCGCCTTGCGCAGTCTGAGGCCAAGCGGCGCGCTCATCAGGATTGCCCGCTGGAACAGGCCCTTGCAGGCCGGATTGGCGAGCATGACGGCGATGCTGTAGGAACCTGCCGACTGGCCGGACACTGTGATGGCCTTGGGATCGCCGCCAAAGGCGCTGATGGCTTCGCCAATCCAGCGAAGTGCTGCAATCTGGTCGTGAATGCCGAGATTGGTGGGAGCAAAGCCCGGCTGCGACAGGAAGCCGAACGGCCCGAGGCGATAGGTGACGTTGACGACGACACAGCCGCTGTTCTTCGCCAGAAGCGCGCCATCATAGCAGGGCAGCGAGCCGCCACCCGTCATGAAGGCACCGCCATGCAGGAAGACGAGAACCGGTGCCGAGGCACCAGCTGCCACCGGCGACCAGATGTCGAGATGCAGGCAATCCTCGTCCAGGGTCATCGGGTAGACGCCCATGACCGCATCGAGCCGCGAGGGCAGTTGGGGAGCCACATGGCCTGTCTCGGTTGCCTCCAGCAGGCCGCTCCAGTGCAACGGCTCGCCGGGCATCTGATAGCGGCGCTCTCCGGCGACGGGCCGGGCATAGGGAACCCGGTGGAATGCGGACACTCCTTCACGCTTCACGCCCTTGAGCGCTCCAAAAGGCGTTTCGACAATGATTTCGTTCGTCATCAGCATGGCCGTGGTCCATTCGTTACAGCGTTGGAAAAATAATAGCTGCGAATTTTCAAGATGGCGTTCTATATTCGGGACGTTATCGTCCCAATCAGGAGATATGCATGCACGGCCTCGACGACATGTATCTGTTTCGAAAGGTTGTCGAATCCGGCGGGATTTCGGCAGCCGCACGCCGTTTGGGGATTGCCAAGTCTACACTGGCCCGCCGTGTCGGCGAGCTGGAAACGCGGCTCGGCCTGCCGCTCTATCACCGAGACAGCCGGCGTTTCGGGCTGACCAATTTCGGTTCGGAATGCTACCAGCACTGCGTTCGGCTCGCCAACGAGGCGGATAAGGTTCTGGCGCTGGCCGAACGCGCCCGCGCCTATCCGACGGGCGTGCTCCATGTCGTCTGCCCGCCCGTCATCGGGGCGGCGATCGTTGATGCGCTGGCCGCGGAGTTTGCGGCCTCGGTGCCCGATGTCCGTCTGCATCTTGAAGAGACGATGGGCATTTTCGATCCGCGCGAAACGCTGGCCGACTTCGCCCTCTATCCGAGCTTCACGCCGCTGCCCGACACGACGCTTGTCGCCCGCAAAATCATGTCGGCGCCTTATGTGCTTGCCGCGCGGCCAGATGTGCTGGAGGGCAGACCCATTCCGCAGACGCCGGAGGAGCTTCGCGACATTCGCTGTATCGGCCTCGGCAGCCGGGGGACGGACTGGAAGTGGCGGTTCCGCAAGGGACGTCAGGTGCAGACGCACCGCTTCGCGCCGGTCTTCACGACGACGCTGCCAAGCGCGCTTCTGCAGGCGGCACTCCAGGGCCTGGGGGCTGCATCCCTGCCGATGATGCTCTGCCGCCGCCCGTTCGAGGAGGGTCGACTGATCCCGCTGCTGGAGGATTGGGCGCCCGATCCGGTGACGCTTTATGCGGTCTATCCGAGCTCGCGCGCACTCTCGAACGCCGCAAGGCTGTTCCTGAACCTGGTCCTGGAAAGACTGCCGCAATTGCTGAAATAGCGGCCGGATCAGCCGGGAACGAAGACGCTCAGCTCCGCGCCACCCTCGGGCCGGTTCGCCGCCTCGATGCGCCCGCCATGGTCCTCGATGATGGTGAAGCTGATCCAGAGACCGAGCCCGGTCCCTTCTCCGATAGTCTTGGTGGTGAAGAAGGGCTCGAAAATCTTGCCGAGATTTTCCTTCGCGATACCCGGGCCGTTATCGCGGATCGTGACATGCGCGCCGGCCTTGTCCTTCTTCAGTGCAATCTCGATCAGCGGCGCGGGACGGCCGGACACCGCATCGAGCGCATTGTCGATCAGGTTGACGAAGACCTGGTGCAACTGCCCTTCGTCTGCGTTTGAGAGGACGACCGGAACCGTGTCGAAGGTGATTTCCGCGGAAGAGTTCTTGGCTTTCGCTGCCAGCTGCACCGAGTTGCGCAGCAGGCGGTCGAGATCGACCGGCTGGCGCTCGCCGGCACGGGTGAAGGAAAGCCGCCGCAAGTTCTTGACGATATCGCTGACGCGGCTGGCGCCTTCGATCGTCCCGTCGAGAAGCGGGTCGATATCGGCGAGAATGGCGTCGATCTTCAGCTCCCGCCGCAGCTTGCCCGTCTCGCTCTCATCCGCGCCGCCATGCAGCGCATCGAGATAGCGCACAAGGTTTTTGCGGTAGCGGTCGAGCGTGTAGATATTGGCATAGACGAAGCTGATCGGATTGTTCAACTCGTGGGCGACGCCGGCAACGAGGCGGCCGAGGCTCGCCATCTTCTCCTGCTCGATCAGCCGGCGTTGCGCCGTCTGCAATTCGCGATGGGCCTCATGCAGCGCCTCATAGGCGCGCCGAAGTTCGCTGATCGGCCGGCCTGTCAACACGGCGCCGAATTGCCGGGACGAGCCGTCGGCGAGTTTCGTGCAGCGCAGCGCCAGGCATTCCTCGCTGCCGTCCGGCCTCAAAAAGCAGATATCGGCCTCGACAAGCCGCCCGCCCTGCCCGGCACCTACCATGCGGGTTGCTTCCGGCCGGTCGTCCGCCTTCACATAATCGAAGACGCTGGAGCCGATGACAGCGCTTTCGGGCAGCCCGACGAGACTCAGGAAAGCCGGGTTCACCTTCTTGATGATGCCGCTGCTGGAGCAGACGATGAGAATATCCGAAACGGACGCGAAGACGCTGGAAATGAAGGATTGCGCCTCTTCGAGGTCGGCATTCTTCCGCTCGAGATCGGCTTCGTTGCGCAGGAGTTCGGCATAGACCTCGTCCATGCGGTGGATGACATCCACCCATAGCGATTCCCCCGCATCATCCAGCGACGGAATGGACGGCACACTGATCTTGCTGATCAGCGCCAAGTCCTCGGGATGTCCTTCAATCAGTCTCGTCATCCGTGTCGCGCCGCAGATCGTATCGATCCATCTTGGCCCTGAGCCCAACACGAGACAAGCCCAATTCGTCCGCCGTATGGCTGATATTGCCGGCATTGCGGGCCAGACTTGCCTCGATGGCGGCCTTTTCGACGGCAGCAACGATATCTTTCAACTGCTGGCCAGCCTGCGCCGGCTCCCCGGAGCTGCCTGCCTGCGCGCCATTGCGGATCGCCGCCGAAAGCAACCTGTCCGGCAGCGGCTGGTTATCCGGCGACAGCACGACCATGCGCTGGATCTCATTATGCAGCTCGCGCACATTGCCGGGCCAGCCATAGGCCGACATCAGTTCCAGCGTGCGCGGATGGAAGCCGGAAATTTCCCGGCCAAAGGCCTGGTTGATCTGGGTCAGCGTATGACCGGCAATTGCCATGATGTCGCGTGAGCGATCCTTCAGCGCCGGCATGTGGATGGGGAACGCGGCGACGCGATAATAGAGGTCGCGGCGGAAACGGCCGGCGGCCACTTCGGCCAGAAGATCGCGGTTGGTCGCGGCAATCACCCGGACATTGACCTTGCGGGTGCGCTGCGCGCCGAGCGGCCGGATCTCGCCCTCCTGCAATACGCGCAGCAACTTTACCTGAAACGCCGGCGACGTCTCGCCGATTTCATCGAGGAAGATCGTGCCGCTATCGGCCAGCTCGAACAGGCCGATGCGATCCTGGTAAGCGCCGGTAAACGCACCCTTCTTGCAGCCGAAAAGCTCGCTTTCCAGAAGATCATCCGGCAGCGCGCCGCAATTCTCGATGACGAAAGGCTTGTCGGCGCGAGCGGACTGGTGGTGTATGGCGCGGGCGAGCAATTCCTTGCCCGTGCCCGAAGCCCCGGTGATCAGCACCGAGACGTCATAATCGGCGGCGCGTTTTGCCAGCGCAATCGCATCGGCAACCGGGCTTCCCTCGACATGGATGATGCGGTCGAAGCCGTATTTGCTGCGCTCGACCCGCCGCTTGTCGGACACGGCCTTCTGCAACAGGTCACGCGCGGGCTTTGCCTCGACACTCACCTCGCCGGCCTGATGCTGCAACCGCCAGAGGCTAGCGCATTCATGCATACAGGCGACAAGCTCGTCCGGGTTCCAGGGCTTGGTGATGTAGCGGTAGATGCCGGCCTTGTTGACGCCGTCGATAATGTCGTCGCTGTCGGTATAGCCTGAGATGATCAGGCGGATGGTTTCCGGCCAGCGTTCACGCGCGCGCTTCAGGAACGTCACGCCGGATTCGCCCGGCATGCGCTGGTCGCAGAGCAGGATCTGCACCAGCTCGCCCTCCAGCACGGCTTCGGCTTCCGCCGCATTCTTGGCACAGATCACCTCGAACTCGTCGGAAAGCACGCGCCGGATCGCTTCGAGCGAACGCGGCTCGTCGTCGACCACGAGAACGGTCGTGCTGGCATTGCTCACGTCATTCTGCTCCCCGCCGGATCTCGCTCGTCCGGCCTCATCCCCTGATCGAAACCGTAGAAACTCTTGACCCTTCCGGCAAGCGCTTCCTTAAGCCTTTCAGCATATGCGCGGCAATTGCTCGCCGGACAGCCAATCGACAATCCGCCCGCCACCGAAGGAGGTTTCCATCTGCACGAAGCAATGGGGATCCTCGACCACATGACCGATCAATGCCGCCTCCCGCCCCAGCGGATGGGCCAGCATTGCCGTAAGCACGGCGTCGGCTGCCTCCGGCGAAACGATCGCCACAAGCTTGCCTTCGTTGGCCACATTGAGCGGATCGAGGCCCAGAAACTCGCAGGCCGCCGCCACTTCCGGCTTCAGAGGAATTTTTTCCTCGTCGATCCGGAAGCCGACGGAGGATTGATGGGCGATTTCGTTCAGCGTCGCGGCAATGCCGCCGCGCGTTGGATCGCGCATCAGGCGGATCGATGCGCCGCCCACGGCCACCATCGCCGCCGTCAGCGTGTGCAGCGCTGCGGAATCGGAGAGAATATCAGTGTCGAACTCCAGGTTCTCACGTTTCGACATGACGGCAACGCCATGGTCGCCGATCGAGCCCGAAACGATGACGCAATCGCCCGGCCGCGCGGCGTTGGAGCGCATGTCGATGCCATCAGGCAGGATGCCGACCCCGGCCATCGAGATGAAGACGCCATCGGCCTTGCCCCGTTCGACCACCTTCGTGTCGCCGGTGATGATTGGCACGCCCGCCTCGCGCGAGGCCGCGCCCATCGTGTCGGCGATCTTCGCCAAATCGCCCAGCGGAAAGCCTTCTTCGATGATGAAGCTTGCCGAGAGATAGAGCGGCCTGGCACCGGACATGGCGACATCGTTGATCGTGCCGTGAACGGCGAGCGAGCCGATATTGCCGCCGGGGAAGAAGAGCGGCGAGACGACATAGCCATCCGTCGTCATCACCATGCGCCCCGCCGGCACGGCAAAGGCCGACTGGTCATTGCCGGCGCGCAGCCAGTCATTGTCGAAGGCCGTGTGGAATATATCCTCGATCAGCTGGCCCATGGCCCGGCCGCCCGCGCCATGGGAGAGATCGACGCGGCCGTTGCGGAGATCGAGCTTGCGTCGTGTCGGCTTCAGAACGGCGACATTCATGCCACGCTCCTCTCGGTTTCCTTGGTTTTCGCGTGCTCGCGGAAGCGGCCATAGGTCCAGTGCGCAGCGCAAGCCCCTTCCGACGACACCATGCAGGAGCCCATGGGCGTATCCGGCGTGCAGGCCGTGCCGAAGAGCTTGCAATCGGTCGGCCGCTTGACGCCGCGCAGGATCGCGCCGCAATCGCAGGCCGGATTGTCCTTGGCCGCCGGCGTCACCATGCCGAAGCGCTTTTCGGCGTCAAACCGGCTATATTCTTCGCGAAGCCTAAGCGCGCCTTGCGGCACTTCGCCCAGCCCGCGCCACTCGAAGCTTTCGCATTGTTCGAAGAACTCAGCGACTTCCGCCTGCGCCTTCTGGTTCCCGCCCGGCTTCACAGCGCGGATATACTGGTTCTCCACCACATAACGGCCGTCGTTGATCTGGCGCACCAGCATGAGGATCGCCTGGATGACATCCAGCGGTTCGAAACCGGCGACGACGACGGGCTTGCGGAAATTCTCGGCGAATTCGTCATAAGGCTCCGTGCCGATGACGGTCGAAACATGGGCGGGGCCGACAAAACCGTCCACCTTCACCGTGCCGAGCTTCGCCACTTCCGGGCTTGCCAGAATGGTCTGGATCGCCGCCGGCGTCAGCACATGGTTGCAATAGATGGAAAAGTTCTGGAGGCCCTTGTCGATCGCCGCGCGAAGCGCCAGCGCCGTTGGCGGCGTGGTCGTCTCGAAGCCGATGGCGAAGAACACCACTTCGCGCTCCGGCTCGGCTTCGGCAATGCGCAGCGCATCGAGCGTCGAATAGACCATGCGGATATCGGCCCCTGCCGCCTTCGCCTTCAGCAGGCTCGAGCCGTTGGAACCCGGAACGCGCATCAGGTCGCCATAGGTGCAGAGCGTCACTTCCGGGCGCATGGAGAGCGCAATCGCCGCATCCAGCCGGCCGATCGGCAGCACGCAGACGGGACAGCCCGGCCCGTGGATCATCCGCACATTTGCCGGCAACAGGTCCTCCAGCCCGTAACGGGAAATGGCATGCGTGTGGCCGCCGCAGAATTCCATGAAATGATAGGTCAGATCGGGGCGGACTTCGGCCGCAATCTGCCGGGCGATGTCCTTGGCGAGCCGACCGTCGCGATATTCGTCGATATATTTCATGCCACCTCTCCCAATGCGGCTTCACGGATCAGTTCCAGCGTGCGCTCGGCCTCCTCCGGGTCGATCTTGGCAAGCGCATAGCCGACATGCAGCACCAGATAGTCGCCCACCTGCACGTCATCGACGAGCGCGGTGGAGACGATCTTCGACACACCATCGAGCGTCACCTTCGCCATATTGTCGGGCAGCACTTCCTTCACCTGGACGGGAATGGCTAGGCACATGTCTCGATCTCCTCCGACTGCTGTTTGTTGTTTTCTAGGACGTGGCGGGCAAAGGCGACTTGTCCCAGTGCGATGCCGCCATCATTGGCGGGCGCCTGACGGGGCAGGAAGACCTCGCACTGCTCGGCGCGAAGTCTCGCGCTAAGCCCTTCGGCCAGCACGCGGTTCATGATGCAGCCGCCGGAGAGTGCCACGCGGGTGACACCACCAGCCGCCCGCGCCTGAGCAATCCATGCTGCAAGGCCGGCAATGAGGGTGCCGTGAAAGAGATTCGCAGCAGCCGATCCCGCCACACGCTGCTCGGCCAGATGGACCAGAAGCGGCGTGAAATCGAGCTGGCCGCCGTCAAGCCTGTAACCGCCTTCCAGCACCTCCGGCGCGGTCACCAGCGCTTCAAATTCCATCGCCGCCTGCCCCTCGTAACGCTGAACACGGCGCACGCCCGCAATCGCAGCCGCCGCGTCGAAGAGCCTGCCCATGCTGGAGGTGAGGCCGACGCGCATGCCGAGGCCAAACAGGGAGACGAGCTTTTCAGCCATCGGGTCTCCGGAAAAAACCGCGCGCGCCAGATCGTCCCGGCCCGCCTGATGCAGCGCGCCGACACCCATGCGCCAAGGCTCGCGCGCGGCCTTGTCGCCGCCGGCTAGCGGCAGAGGCTTTAGGCCTCCGGTATGGGTCCAGTCGCAGCCGTCAAGCGCGATCCGCTCACCGCCCCAGATCGCCCCGCCGGGTCCATAGCCATGACCGTCGAGCGCCAGACCCAGAACCGGACCGTTTAAGCGATGTTCGGCCACCACAGCGGCGATATGGGCGACATGATGCTGCACGCGGATCAGCGGCAGGCCGAGCGTTTCGGCAAGCCGGACAGAGCGGAAATCCGGATGCAGGTCACAGGCCGCAGTGTCCGGCGCGATATCGAGGATGGAACAGAGATGGGCGACCGTCTCGCGTTGGAACCGGATCGCCTCGACATTGTCGAGCCCGCCGATATGCTGCGAGAGAAAGGCCTCGCGCCCGCGCGTCACGCAGACGGTGTTCTTCAGATCGCTGCCAAGCGCGATGATCGACGGTCCGTCCGAACCGAGATCGACTGGGTCCGGCACGAAGCCGCGGGCGCGGCGGAGATAGGCCGGCGCACCGTCGATCATCTGCATGACGCTGTCATCGGCGCGGACCACGATATCGCGATCATGCGTGACGATGAGATCGGCGATCTTCTCAAGTCGGCGAAGCGCATCCTCGTTGGAAGCAACCAGCGGCTCGCCGCCGGGATTGGCGCTGGTGGCGACAAGAACCGGGACGCGGCCCGCCGTCTCCAGCGCGGCCAGCAACAGGTGGTGCACGGGCGCGTAGGCGAGCATGACACCAAGCCGTTTCAGGCCCGGCGCAATAGCCTCGGGTAGGCGATCACGACTTGTCGCCAACACGATCGGATGGGCCGGGCTCTCCAGAAGGGCGATTTCGGCCTCGGTCAGATCGGCAAAGACCTGCGCCGCAGCAATATCCCGCAGCATGACGGCGAATGGCTTTTCGTCCCGCCCCTTGCTTTGCCTCAGCCTTGCAATCGCGCTCTGGTTTTCCGCATCGCAGAGAAGATGAAAGCCGCCAATGCCCTTCAGCGCCACAATTTTCCCGGCGCGGATCGCCCGCGCGACGTCATCGATCTCGTGGCTGAGCTTCGGTCCGCAGGCGGGACAGGCAACCGGCTCCGCATGAAAGCGGCGGTTCAGCGGGTTTTCATAGTCGGCGCGACAGGCAGCACACAGGGCGAAACCCGCCATGGAGGTCTGTGCGCGATCATAAGGCAGGCTCCGCGTGATGGTGAGGCGCGGACCGCAATGGGTGCAATTGACGAAGGGATAGTGAAAGAAGCGGCTTTCCGGATCGAAAAGCTCGTCAAGACACTGCCGGCAGGTCGCGGCATCCGCACCGATGCGGGTGGCGCTCTTGCCGGCGACGCTTTCGCGGATTTCGAAACCGGCCATGCCGCTTGGATTGATCTCTTGCGTCTCGATCAGATCGATGCGTGCCAGCGGCGGCGGCGCGGTCTCGACCATGCGCGCGAACCCATCCGCGCCCCTGCCCTCGACCTCGATCAGCACGCCGGCATTGTCATTCAGCACGAAGCCGGAAAGCCCCATCTGCCGGGCGAGCGCAAAGGCAAACGGCCTGAAGCCCACGCCCTGCACCACGCCCCTGACACGCAGACGAAAGCGCCGGATCAGGCGCTGGTCGTCCGTGTCATCGGCAATGGTGGCCCGGTTCGGCATCGCTTACGCTACCTTTGCGGCTGTCGCGCGCCGTGCGGCGGAGGCTTCGAGCCAGGCGTAGAGCGCTTCCATCCCCTCGCCCGTGCGGGCCGAAACGATGAAGGTCTGCAGCCTCGGATTGACCCGCATCGCATTGGCAATGCAGAGCCCGGTGTTGAAATCGAGATGCGGCAAGAGGTCCGACTTGTTCAGCACCATGATATCGGCGGCGGCGAACATGTCCGGATATTTCAGCGGCTTGTCCTCACCTTCGGTGACGGAGAGCACCGCGATCTTGTGCGCCTCGCCAAGATCGAAGGCGGCGGGACAGACGAGATTGCCGACATTTTCTATGAAGAGCACCGAATTTGCGGCCGGATCGAGCGTTTCGATGGCGTGGCCGACCATATGGGCGTCGAGGTGACAGCCCTTGCCGGTATTGATCTGCACGGCGCGCGCGCCGGCCTCGCGGATGCGCATGGCATCATTGGAGGTCTGCTGGTCGCCCTCGATCACGGTGATCTCGATGCGGTCCTTCAGCTCGCGGATCATGCGGGCAAGCAGCGTCGTCTTGCCGGAACCGGGACTGGAGACGAAATTGAGAGTGAAAATGCCGCGCCCTTCCAGCACAGACCGATTGGCGGCGGCCAGCCGGTCGTTCTTGGAGAGAATGTCGCGCTCGACCTGGATGATCTTTTCCTGGCTCATGCCCGGCACATGCACGCCGGCAATGCCATTGCCATAGTGAGATGTGCCATCCTCGTGTTGAACATGATCGTGGTCGTGGTGATCATGATGATGGTCATGATCGTGCCCATGGTCGTGATGGTGATCATGCGCCCCATGCCCGTGCGAATGGGAATGGCTGTGCCCGTGCGCGTGGCTGTGGGAATGGCCATGCGCGTGGTCATGATCATGGTCGTAATGATGGTGGTCATGGTCATGCGAATGACCGATCTCACCCTTTTCCGTTCCGTCGTCAATCACGGGATTGGTCCCGCATCCGCATACCGTACACATCAGATCACCTCCAAATCCCTGATCTTCAATTCATCGCCCGCCGTCATCTGGACGCGCGAGCGACCGCATTCGGGACAGGCCCCGAAACGCTCCTCCAAAGGCACCGTCTTTTCGCAATCGAGGCACCAGCCCTCGCCGGCGATTCGGTTGATTTCCAGCTCTGCCTCTTCGGCGAGGCTCCCGCGCCGGATCGCATCGTAGCAGAAGAGCAGCGCGTCCGGATCGACATGGCTCAAACGGCCGACATCAAGCCGGATCACGCGAATGCCCTTCGCGCCGTGGCTCACGGCGGTTTCGCAGGCGATCTCCACGACGCTTTCCATCAGCGACATTTCATGCATGGGCGATCTCCTTCAACGTGATGTCGAATGCGACGCAGGGGTCGAAGAGCGCGGCCAGCTTGGCAATGCGCAGGCGGGCCATGTCTCCCGCGCCTATTCTGGACGAAAGCAGCGTTTCGACGAAAGGCCCGGCGGGGTGAAAATTCCATTCGGTCGGCGCAAGGATGCGATATTGCGCGATCCGCCCGTCCGCGTCGAGGCTTGCTGCATGATAGAGCCGTCCGCGCGCGCATTCGACCGCCCCATAACCGTTGCCACTGGCAACACCGTCGCGCATCAGCGCCTCAAGCGCAACGGCGCGGCCTTCTGTGATGGCGTCGAGATCAAGGAGCGAGACGGACATGTCGGCAAGGCGTGCCTTGAAGCGCGCAAGCAGCGCCTTGGCGGTGTCGCCGGCCAGCCTGTCATGAAAGCGGCTGTAAGCCCCTGTTTCCACGACCCGGCCGGGCAGCGACGGGCGCTGGGCGTAAGTCTCGGTTTTCACAAGCAGGTCGACAACGTCGACATCGTCTTCCGCCTCAAGCGCTTCGCCCGCGCGGCGCGGAAACACATCGTCGCGCGGCAGATCAAGGGCAATCGCCTCCAGCAGGCTGCCCTTTGCCGGCTCCGCACCCGTTGGCGGCACACCAATCGCCGACGCAGCCTGACGCAGGGCGTCGCGTGCATCGGCCAGCGCGCGGGGGCTCTCCCATCCGCTTTCAGCGATGCTGACGATGGCGCGCGAGGCCTTCAAGGCTTCCCGCAGATGCGTGCCGGCGGCGGCTTGGGCGGCGGCGGGGAGCTTGCCCGGCCATTGCATGACCAGCGAGCGCAGCGTCTCGAATATGCGTTCCGCCAGCAAGCCCGCCGCAGCAAAGGTGCGATCCTGACGGCTCATGCTTTTGCCTTCCGCCTGCGCCAGCGCGAGCCGCGAGGCCGTCGTCTGGGCAAAGCCGCAGAGCGAGAAGATCTGCCCGGCCAGTCGCGGCGCTTCCGAGGGGGCCCGCCCCTCGAACAGACGCGCCAGCGCTGGCGGGCGGGCGCTTTTCACCTCGACGGCGCAGACGGCATCGCGCGCGAGGCTGACGGAAATGGCGACCGAACCTGCGGCAAGCGGCGCGTTCATGGCTCCACCGCCTCGGGTCGGGCGGCGAGCTTGCCGCGCAAGAGATCGCGACGGCTGGGCCTTGCGGGCGGTGGTGGCGGTGGTTCCAGTGCCTTGACGTCGAAGAAGGTGCGGACAATCTCGGCCGCGACCTCGTTTGCCTCTTCCATGCTGGCAAATTCGAAGACGGGCGAGAAGAGCGAGCAGGAATCGACGCGGCCGACGCCATCCAGCTCGCCGACAATGAATTCGACTTCGCCCGCCGGTAGGTTCAGCCTGACGCTCTTGCCGGCAGCAACCGGTTCCATCTCGGTGCCGGGAAGCGGCATCGCGATGAGGTTCATGAACCAGGGCGTCGTCACCACGCCGACCGCGCGGCCGCCCCATGGGCGAAAGCCGGTGGCGGCAACGCTCAGCGCCGGATTGCAGATCGGCACGTCGGCCATCGCGGTTGCCGCGATGTGCCGATAGCGCTCTTCAAGCGCTGCGGCGATATTCGCCGCCATATCGTCCTGCGTTGCCGGAACCGCTGACATCACGCGTTCTCCGCACCCAGCGCCATGAATTTCGACTGGAGCGCATCGCAGTTCGGACAGCGCCAGTCTTCCGGCAGGTCGGCAAAGGCCGTGCCCGGCTCGATCTGCCAGATGGGATCGCCTTCCGCCGGATCATAGACATGCCAGCAGATGCCGCATTCCATCTTGCCGTCGATGCCGGCCTCTTCGCGCTTGCCGAAATTTTCGAAACCGCCGCTCATTTGAAATAGGCCTCCTCGATTTCGCGGATGCGCACGGCGCTGTCCTTGAAGTCTTCTTCCGCCGCAATCGCCACGGCGGGAATGGTGCAGATTTCCAGCGTGTCGAGAATGATCGTGTCCATGGCGTTATAGAACTGCACGGACCAGACATTGCGCGCGCCGGTCGCCAGCACACGACAGGTGCCATAGCCGCGCGAGGTCAGCTGCACCGGGCCTGCCCCCAGCGTCTCCTGCAGGAAATCCATGTCTTCCGGGCTCATCGGCAGCAGCGAGAAGGTGATCGTATGCGCCTCGTCGCCGGGCTTATGCGACGCCATCTTGCCGGAAATCTCATGCAGAACCGGCATGACATTCATGGCGCCCGCCGGCGGTTGACCGTAAGCAAGTTCTGACGGAAGCGCTGCGCAGGCCTCGCCGACAACGGCCGGAATGGAGGCCACCTCGACATAATCCGCCACCAGCCGGTCGGCGGCGTCGGTAAAGCGGATGCGCCAGACGCCAGCCATCAGCGCTTCCTGGATCTGCGCTGTAATACCATTGGCCAGCACCGCTACACCCGACACCTCGCCTTCGCCCAGCGTCTCGGTGATCAGCAGGCGGTCATCTTCCGAGTAATCGGTGATATCGTATAGCTGCCCCGGCGCGCCTTCCTTCTGCCGCTCAAGCGCATCGGCGATCTTCGGCAGGATAGCTGCCGTGTCACGACAGCGATGGATCATTTCTTCCGCCGTGGCGGTGGCCAGAAAACTCAGCTTGCGCGCGGCAACCGGAACCTCGGTGCCGATCGGCATGACGGTCATTGCGCTATCTTCGCCTTCGGGGGCGACCCAGAATCCGGCCTTCATGCGTCAATCCTCACGCCTGCATGGGTAATTTCCACGCGCTGCGGCGCGGGCGTCTTCATCGGTTCGGCACCCGGCTCCAGCCAGCCGCCGATATTGTCCATATATTCGGACCAGTCCCGCACCTTCGGCATGATGCCCATGATATCGCTGCGGCGGGTGACGACGAGGCTTGGCATGATGACGACATGGAAACGCGCCTTCAGCTTGTCCTCATGTCCGCGCCGAACCACGCCGCCGCGCAGACGGCCCTGAAATGTCTGGAGAATTTCCGGCAGCACGACGGCAACGTCATTCGTTTCGCTGCGCTGCGCCGGATCACCGGTGAAGAAGATGATCGTGTGATCGACCTCTTCGGCCGTGGGCGCGAGAAAGGCGTCGATATTGGTTTCGTCCAGTAACGGCAAATTCATGCGCTCGCTGAGCGCACGGACCAGTGCTGACGGCATGGGCTTCCTCCCCTGATTGCCAGGATTTTTTCCTTAGCTCTAACTTAGCAAAGCGCATGCCAGTTGGGGGTAAAGCGGGATTCCACTGAAATGTAAGGAGAATTTGCAGCGGCGATTTTTGTGGTCGCCGAATTTGTGAAAAGAGAGCTTCCAGTCTGGAAAGGTTCTTTTCACATCTCGCGCAGATGCGCCGGCAGTTCCGGCTCGCGATTGATCAGATCGGCAAAAAGCGCATCGAAGGAACGGCCTTCAACCGCTTCGGAAAGCCCTGTCAGCGCATCATCGATGCTGCGCGCTTCCGCCTCGTCCAGCACGCGAATGGCGGAGCCGAGATGCGTCAGGACCCATGTGCCGACCGGCTGTTCGCCGATCAGCATCATCGACAGCGAATGCGTCTTTCCATGCCGTTCGCAGATGGCCTCGAAGGGGCCAGAGATGACGACCTGCATGGGAATGCCGATGCACATGGGTTCAGTCCTTGTCTTCAAAAGGCAAAGGCCCGGCGAGCGTATCGCCGGGCGGGGTCTCAGGCGGAAAGCGCGTCCGCGTCCGCGCGCCGCTCGTAGCGTTCGAAGTCGATATCGTTTTCGAGAAGCGGCGGGGCGATCTCGCCCGGCGCACGCGGCTCGACACCGATGCCCCAGGAGCGCAGGAGATCAACGGCCACGTCGAGCGCCTGCGGGATCACGGCCCGGACCGGCTCCGTCACCGGCCCGCCCCAGTCTTCAAGGTCAACTGGCTGGCAGCCGATCAGCGCGAGGCGTTCCGGATAGCCGCCCATGAGGTCGGCGGCGCTGAGCACTTCCTGAAAGCCGGTCTGGTGCAGGCTCATCTTCTTCGCGCCGGTGAATTTCGGCACTTCGTCGTCGCGCACGAGTTTCAGCGTGCCGGGGACGAGCCCATAGTCGATGGCATCGAAGACGATGAGATAGTCAGCCTCGGTCACGTAGTGGACGAGGTAGAGCCCCTGCGTGCCGCCATCGAGGATAGTGACATTGTCGGCTACCTTATAGGCCTGATGGAAGGCTTCGACGGCGCGGACGCCGAAACCCTCATCGGCCCAGAGGATATTGCCGATGCCGAGAACGAGAACCTTGGGCTTCTGATCCGCCATCTCAGTCGTCCTCCTCGTCCTTGAACAGGCGCTCGCCGGAAATCATCGAGGAGATGATGCTTTGCCGGCTCATGATATCCTCGCGCACGGCGACGTAGATATGCACCATGACGAAGGTGAGAATGACCCACATGCCGAGATGATGCAGGGTGTGGATGTCCTGGCTGTTCGGGAAGATCGAGAAAACCCAGCCGAAGAGTTTGTATTCCCAGCTGTCGCGGCCCGTGCCTTCGCTATAGAGCGCAAAGCCCGTGATCACCATGAAGAAGAGCGGCAGCGTCACCATGAAGAACATGGTGAACTGGGCGAGCGGGTTGTGGCCCACATATTTCTTCGGCTGGCGGGCGAGGAATGTGTACCACTTCACCTCATGCAGCCATTCGCTCCAGTAACGGCCGCTCCAGAAGGGCACGTAGAAGATCTGGCGCGCATGCTTGTTGCCAACGAAGGCCCAGTAGACACGCAGGATCAGGAAGATCGCCAATATCTGCCCGGCGGCGAAATGCGTGAAGCGGATATAGCCCATCAGGAAGTTGGCGCTTGCCTCCCCCGGAACCGAGGGAAGCGGAGAACCGATGAAATAGCCGGTCAGCGCCAGCGTCAGGATGGCCAGCGCATTGACCCAATGCCAGATGCGCACGGGCGCTTCATAGACATAGACGCTCTTGCGGTCGATCGCCTGTTCGCCATGCGCGTCGGCGGCCTTGGTTTCGGAATATGACATCCCCCCATCCTCCCCTCAGCGCACCTGGACCTTGGCCATTTCCTGTCCATCCGGGCTCATGACATGCGTCGAGCAGGCCAGGCACGGGTCGAAGGAATGGATGGTCCGGAGGATTTCGAGCGGCTGGGTCGGGTCGGCCATGGGCGTATCCATGAGCGAGGCCTCGAAGGCGCCGATATTGCCCTTCGGGTCGCGCGGGCTACCGTTCCAGGTGGTCGGCACGACGCATTGATAGTTGTCGATCTTGCCGTCCTTGATCTTGATCCAGTGGGCCAGCGCGCCGCGCGGCGCTTCGGTGAAGCCGACGCCCTTGACCTCCTTCGGCCAGGTTTCCGGCTTCCACTTGTCGACAAAGGCCGTGGCGCTGTCGCCGTTCTTGATATTGGCGATCAGCTTGTTCTGGAAATGCCGCATCTGGTAGCCGGCCCATTGCGATTCCAGCGCGCGGGCAGCAGTACGACCGAGCGTCGAGAAGAGCGCCGAGGTCGGCAGGCCGAGATCCTTCAGCACCTTGTCGACCGGCTCCTTGAACTCGGCCTTGCCCTGCGCATAGCCGACAATCCAGCGGGCGAGCGGGCCGACTTCCATGGCATGGCCGCGCCAGCGCGGGGCCTTGATCCAGGAATATTTGCCGCCCTCGTCGAGCTCTTCGATATTGGTCTTCGTGCCCTTGGCCTTGGGGCCGAGCTCGTAATGCGGCTCGGTGACGCCATCCCAGGGGTGAAGACCCTTGCTCTCGTCCGGATATTTGTACCAGGAGTGGGTGACATATTCCTGGATCTGTTCCGGGTCTGCATGGTCAACGGGGAAGACCTCGTTGAGATTGCCGTTGATGATTGCGCCGCGCGGCAGCTTCAGGTTTGCCTCGGAATAGTCGTTGGCATGTTCCGGTACGTCGCCATAGGCGAGCACGTTCTTGCCCGACAGCCCGCCGCCATAGAGCCAGTCCTTGTAGAAGGAACCGATCGCCATGATGTCCGGGACATAGACCTTGTCGTTGAACTCGATCAGCTGGTCGATGATCGAGGTGACGTGGTTCAGCCGCTCCATGTTGATCGCGCCGACGCCGCCGACACCATCGACATTGATCGGACAGGGCACGCCGCCGACCAGCCAGTTCGGATGCGGGTTCTTGCCGCCGAAGATCGTGTGGATCTTGACGATTTCCTTCTGGAAATCGAGCGCTTCGAGATAATGCGCCACAGCCATGAGATTGGCTTCCGGCGGCAGCTTGTAAGCCTTGGAGCCCCAGTAACCGTTCTTGAACGGCCCGAGCTGGCCAGATTCGACGAATTTCTTCAGGCGGCCCTGGATATCCTTGAAATAGCCGGGCGAGGAGAGCGGCCAGTCGGAGACCGACTGCGCCAGCGCCGAGGTCGCCTTGGGGTCGGCCGAAAGAGCCGAGACGACATCCACCCAGTCGAGCGCATGGAGGTGATAGAAATGCACGACATGGTCATGCACCTGCAGCGCGAGCTGCATGAGATTGCGGATCGAGTTGGCATTTTCCGGAATGAGAATGCCCAGCGCATTTTCCACCGCGCGGACCGAAGTCAGCGCATGCGTGCCGGTGCAGACACCGCAGATCCGCTCGGTAAAGGCCCAGGCGTCGCGCGGATCGCGGTTCTTGAGGATCACCTCGATCCCGCGCCACATTGTGCCGGTGGACACGGCATTGCGGATGACATTGTTCTCGTCGACATTCACCTCGACGCGCATGTGACCCTCGATGCGGGTCACAGGATCGACAACGATGCGCTTGCCGGAATTGTCGAGATTGAAGCCGTTCGGCGTTTGGATTGTCATTTCGGTATCTCCCCCGGAAGTCTCAGGCGTCGGTCTTTTCGCGTTTCGTGGTGACGCGCTTCACCGCCGTGATGGCGGCATGCGCAACGATGCCGGCGCCGACGACGCCTGCGGCCGTCCGGCCGATCTGGTCCGCATTGGCCTCAATGCCGAACTGGTTGATCGTGGTGAGGCGGTCGTAGAAGGAGCCCTTGTCCCAGAAACCGTCTTCCGAGCAGCCGATACAGCCATGGCCGGACTGGATGGGGAAGGAGACGCCGCCGTTCCAGCGCACGGTGGAACAGGCATTGTAGGTCGTCGGGCCCTTGCAGCCCATCTTGTAGAGACAGTAGCCCTTGCGCGCGCCCTCGTCGTCCCACTCCTCGACAAACTGGCCGGCATCGAAATGCGGGCGGCGATAGCATTTGTCGTGAATGCGCTGCGAATAGAACATTTGCGGCCGGCCCTGACGGTCCAGCTCGGGCAGACGGCCAAAGGTGGTGATGAAGGTGACGACGCCGGTCATGACCTCGGCGATCGGCGGACAGCCCGGAACCTTGATGATCGGCTTGTCCTTGATGACCTTGTCGATCGGGGTGGCTTGTGTCGGGTTAGGCTTGGCGGCCTGCACGCAACCCCAGGAGGCGCAGGCGCCCCAGGCGATGATCGCCATGGCGTCCTCGGCCATCCATTTCAGCTTCTCGACAAAGGGCTTGCCGCCGTCGATGCAGAACATGCCGTCTTCGTTGAGCGGCGGATTGCCCTCGACGGCGAGAATATACTTGCCCTTGTATTTCTGCTTGGTCTCTTCGAGGATTGCCTCGGCCTGTTTGCCGGCGGCCGCCATGATCGTATCGTCATAGTCGAGCGAGATCATCGACAGGACCACATCCTTGACCAGCGGATGGGCCGAACGGATGAAGCTTTCCGAACAGCAGGTGCATTCCAGACCATGCATCCAGATGACCGGAACGCGCTCCTTGGTTTCCAGCGCCTGTTCCATGGCCTTCGCGCCAGCCGGGCCGAAGCCGAGGCTCGCCGCTGTCAGGCTGCAGAATTTCGTGAAGCTTCGCCGGGTGATCCCCTGACGGCGAATGACATCATAAAAGGTTTCGGTTGCGGCCATGCTCTCCTCCGACATTTTCAAGTTTGTTCTGTCCGCGCCGACCCTCTGGCAGACATGATCGGGAGAACAGCAAGAACCGGACCAGTTTTGCAGGGAGATGGAAAGCCGGATAAAACGTGTTGAATTTTAACGATATATTTCGAGGCCGAAGCGGCAGAATGCAGGCCTGGAGGAGGTCAGACGCCCCTCGCAGGAGCCATCAATGGAAAGGCAATGACCGGGGTCTGGAAAGGCGGCTTACAGCGCAGTGTCCACGCGCCGGCTCAATGCGCGGTGCAGACCATGCAGGGGTCGAAGGAGCGGATGACATGCTGGAGCGCTGCCGATTTTGCGCCGAGCGTGCCGGTCTCGACACCCTCCAGCGCCTGCTCCAGCGGGCCGGCAAGACCGGAACGGTCGCGGGGCGAGAAATTCCAGGTGGTGGGCGCGATGATCTGGTAGCGCTCGATCTTGCCGTTGGAGAGCGTCACCCAATGGCCGAGCGCCCCACGCGCCGCCTCCACCATGCCCGCCGCACGGGCATCGTCCGGCAGGGCGAAATGGGTGGAAAAGGCGTCCTTGAGGCGCAATTCCCTGAGCCAGCCCTGCATCGCGTGAACGAGAATGGCCGTCTCGACAAGGCGGGCGATGACGCGCGTGCGCACCGAGGTTCCGCCGTCGCGGGCAATGAGCGCCGTGATCAGCGGATGGCCGGCAATGGTGAGCCGGGCTGCCGCCCCCGTCTCCATCGGCTGGCCGTCTATGCGCGGCGCCTTGGCCCAGGAATAGGCCCCGCTTTTCAGCGCATCCGGCGTCGTTTCCGCGTCAAATGGCGTTGTCGCCGTATCGCTGAACCACGAAAAGGCGACATCTTCGGAAATGCGGCTGCCATCAAAGGGTGTCACGCCGCCAAGCCCGGCAATGCCCGCTGGGAAAAGTGAGGTTTCCGCCTCGTGATAGGCTCCGTAAGACAGAAGTAGGCCCGGTCCACGGCCGAGATTGCGCAGCGCCAGATCATCCGCGATGTCGAGGAAAGACGCGAAGTCGCCCTTGCTGCTTTCGCGAAACGCATCGAGATCGTCTTCCGTCTGCATGGACAGGATATCGTCCAGTGACACGCCGAAAAGCGTCTGTTCAAGAAACACCTGAAAGTCGGCGAGGATCGCGGCAAGCCGCACGCGTTCGCCGATATCGATCGCCTTCGTCACCCCGCCCGGCTGGAAGGCCAGCGAATGCGGCCACTTGCCGGCGATGATGCCCATGATTTCCAGAAGCCGACGGCGGGCAGGCAGATAGTCGGCGGATGCATTGCCGCTCACCGCCTTGAAGCGCTCGACCGTCGCATCGAACCAGCCGCGCTCCGCATATTCCGCGCGGGCGAAATCCGGCATGAAGAAAAGATAGAAATGCGTCAGATGGTCGGCGATATTCTCTGCGGCATGCGCCAGATTGGCCGCCAGATAGCCGTTCGGCGCGGCCCTGCCGCCAGCCAGATTGCGCAGCGCACTGGCTGCGGCAATCGATTGCGACACCGAACAGATGCCGCAGATGCGCGGCGCGATCACCAGCGCATCCGATGGCGGGCGACCGGAAAGGATTGCCTCGAAGCCGCGATAGAGCGTCGTCGTCACCTCGGCGCGGGCAATCACGCCGTCCTGAATGTCGAGCGTGACTTCCAGATCGCCCTCGACGCGATTGAACGGCCCGGCAATGACGCGCGTCATTCGCGACCCGCCTTGCCGCGCTGCGGGTCGGTCGTGACCCGGTCGGACGTGGCATTCTTGCGCACCCGTTCAGGCGTCGCGGATTTCGAAAGTGCTGCGAGCGCCACGAACCAGGCCTTCGGCATGTCGAGCGGCAGGCCGACCGGGATGCCGGCGACCTTGGGCGTCTTGAGGAAGCCGTTGGCGGCTTCGAAACCGGGCGAGGTGCAGGCGATGCAGGAAAAGCCGCCATGGGTGCAGGAGCCGCCGCCATTCCAGGCGCGCTGGTTGCAATCGCCCACTGCCTGCGTCGCCTTGCAGCCGAGATGTTCCATCATGCAGCCGAGATCGGAGAGCTTTTCGGCGCTCGCCTTGAACTCGTAATATTCGTTGCGGTCGCAGCCGTGATGGGCAAGCGTCTTGGCGTAGAAACGCGGCCGGCCGAGCTTGTCGAGATCGCTTGGCCCAAACTCGTCAAAGGCAATGGCGCCCAGCGTTTCCATGATCCAACCCGGATGCGGCGCGCAGCCGGCGATATTGATCACCGGCATGCCGGAGAGCGAGTGGAAATCGCGTCCCAGCGCCCCGCCGTCGAGCCGGTCGCCATGTTGCAAGCCGCTGACGTCATCGGAAAAGGGCATGGCTGCCGGGATGCCACCAAAGGCCGCACAGGTGCCGACGGCCACGCAATAATTGGCCCGCGGGGCGAGCCGCCGAACCCAGTCCAGCGTCGTCTTGCCGGTGCCGGCCATGCGGCTATAGAGCCCCGTCCCGTCCGGCCCCATCATGATGGAGCCTTCGATGCAGAGAATGTCGAGCGGGCGGCGCCCCTCGGCCACATCCTCAAAAATCTCGATCGCCTCGCTGCCGGATTCCTCGCTGAGCGACGGATGCCAGAGCAGATCGATCCCGAAGCTTTGCAGCTCGCGCATGAGGCCCTTGGCGCCCACTTCCAGCACGGACATGGTGCAGCCGCCGCAGCTTCCGGCCTGGAGCCAGAGCAAAGTCTTGTTGGCGCGTGATGAAGGGACTGCGTTCATGCCATCCTTGTCGCACCGGCCCGAAACGACGTCAACGGGCGGAGAGTTCCGGCCGTGAAACAGGTTTCCGCTTTCGCTGGAACGGCTAGCCATCGGCGGAGGCATACATGCCGGAGGTGCGGAATTCCGTGGGGCTGACGCCATAGGCCTTGCGGAAGACCTTGGAGAAATAGTTGTTTTCCGACATGCCGCAGCGCGCCGCGATCTCCTTCACGCTCATGTCGCGATTGGCAATCAGGAGGCGCGCGGCGCGGCGCATGCGCTGTTCCTGCACATATTCCGCCGGCGGCAGGCCCGCCATGGTGGCGAAGCTGCGGGAGAAGTGCGCGCGGCTGAGGCCCGCCACTTCCGCCAGCCGGTCGACATTGAGATCGCTGCTGAGGTTTTCGGCGATGAACTGCAGTGTTCGGGTAACGGCATTCTGTTCGCGCAGGATCCGGTCGGAGGGGCCGAAGACATCATCGTAGAGATGCATCGCCGCCTCATAGGCAATGGCGGAGGCAAGGCCAGGGGTCTCGCCCTCGCCTTTCATCAGGCGCAACGTGCAATCGGCCAGCCGGTCGATCGTCTGCGGCTTCAGCTTCAGCACCGGCCCTTGCGCATTCACCACCATCTCGTGGATGCGCAGCGCATCGATGCCGTTCATCGATATCCAGAAATACTCCCAGCGGTCGCCTTGCTCCAGCCAGTAGCGGTGATTGTGCGGGATGATGACAAGCAGCGTCTCGCCAGCATGAATCTTCATGTTGCGGTTTTCGTAGCGCAGCGACCCGCGTCCCGAAATCGTGTGCTGCAGAACCGTGAAGGGCGTGTTGCCACGCAGCCGCCCATCCCACGAATAGATTGTATTCTCGCGGATTTCATAGCCGGCGCTGGTCGGCATCGTGTGCAGCGTGACCCGCGAACGCAGGAGCGAAACGGTTCGCATTCCTAGGCCATGGTCGATCAGATCGGTCAGCATGATTTTACCCTCGGACAGCCGGCGTCCGAAAGTTCATCTCATCCTTCGCCTGCCCGATCAAGAGCCGTTGGGTTACTTGCCCGGCTCGTCCCCGCCCGCCATCGGCACGAAGAGGCCGAGCTTGACGTCGCGCAGCACGACATTGGTATGCATGCGGCGTATCTGCGGGTTTTCGGCCATGATGACGGCAGCGATGTCGTCATAGTGTTCAACATCCTGCGCTGTGACGATGGCAATCAGATCCACCGCGCCGGTCACATAATAGACCTGCTGGATATGGTCCTGCTTTTCCGCCCAGACGCGGAACTTGGCGAGCGCATCGTAATTGTCGCGCTCGATCTCCATGCCGACGATGAAGACCATCGGCGTACCCGTGACCTTGCGGTCCACGACGGCGATTTCCGCCTTGATGATGCCATCCTCGCGCAGCCGTTTCAGCCGCCGCTGGACCGCGGAGGTCGAAAGACCGATCTCTTCGGCAATGGTTTCGGCGGTCCGCTGGCAATTGCGCTGGACAATCTGGAGGATGTCGCGGTCGAAGCGATCAAGCTGCTCTGTCGCCATGGTGCATGTCTCCGTAGCATTCTCAGATCACAAAACTATCAGAAAATCCGCATACGGAAAAGCTTTCTGCATATTTTGCGCATTATGATATAAAATTGCGCGCAAAAATCCCGTTTGTCCGCGATAGTTTGTCACATCTGTCATTGACCGGACCCTTGCATGGCTGAATTGCGCCCACAGGCACTTAGCGTTGAAGATCTGCACAAGCGTTTCGGGGCGCAAGAGGTGCTGAAAGGCGTTTCAACGACGGCCCGCCAGGGCGATGTGATCTCGATCATCGGCTCGTCCGGCTCGGGCAAGAGCACGTTCCTGCGCTGCATCAATCTCCTGGAAATGCCCGATCGCGGGCGCATCACGGTCAATGGCGAAGAGGTCGACCTGAAGCCTGCGCGCGGCGGTCATCTGCAGCCGAAAAGCTGGCGGCAGGTGGAACGCATCCGCAGCGGGCTCGGCATGGTGTTCCAGAGCTTCAATCTCTGGGCGCATATGACGGTGCTGGAAAACATCATCGAAGCCCCGATCCATGTTCTCGGGCTCAACCGCCGCGAGGCGATCGACAAGGCGGAAGCACTGCTGAACAAGGTCGGGCTCTACGACAAGCGCGACAGCTACCCGGCTTTTCTCTCCGGCGGCCAGCAGCAGCGTGCGGCGATTGCCCGCGCGCTCTGCATCGACCCCGCCGTGATGCTCTTCGACGAGCCGACGTCGGCGCTCGACCCGGAACTCGTCGGCGAGGTGCTGAAGGTCATCCGGGAACTCGCCGAAGAGGGGCGAACCATGCTGCTCGTCACCCATGAAATGCGCTTTGCACGCGACGTCTCCAGCCACGTTCTCTTCCTGCATCAGGGACTGATCGAGGAAGAAGGGCCGCCGCACCAGATTTTCGACGCCCCGGTCAGCGCGCGCTGCCGTGACTTCACCGGCGCATTGTCGCGCTGAACCTTGCAACAAACAATACCTGACAACTCTTGGGAGACACCCTGAAATGAAACTGATGTCCACGCTGATCGCCGGCGCCGCCTTCGCGCTCACCGCCTTTACTGCCCAGGCCGAAGTCCGCTTCGGGATCATGAACGAATCCTATCCGCCCTTCTTCGCCAAGGATGCGAGCGGCAAGTGGAACGGCTGGGAAATCGACCTTATGGACGCCGTCTGCGCGGAAATGAAGGAAAAGTGCTCGATCGTCGAGCTTTCCTGGGACGGCCTGATCCCGGCGCTCCAGAGCAAGAAGTTCGACGTCATCTGGTCCTCCATGTCGAACACGCAGGAACGCTCGAAGATCATCGACTTCACCGACAAATACTACAACACGCCGAGCACGCTGATCGGCCCGAAGGACCAGAAGACGGGCGCGACCGCCGATGACGTCAAGGGCAAGACGATCGGCATTCAGGTCTCGACCATCCAGTCGGACTATTTCAAGAAGTACTTCTCCAAGGTCGCCAAGGACAAGACCTACCAAACGCTCGACGAAGCCTTCCAGGACCTCCAGGCCGGCCGTATCGACTATGTCTTCGGCGACTCGCTGGCGCTCCAGGCCTTCCTCGACAGCGATGCCGGCAAGGATTGCTGCGCCAAGATGGGCGATGTCGCCGACGACAAGGAAATCCTCGGTGCCGGCGTTTCGGGCGGCCTGCGCAAGGAAGACACAGCGCTGAAGGCCAAGCTCAACGCCGCCATCGCCGCCGTGCGCGCCAGCGGCAAGTATGACGAGATCACCAAGAAATACTTCAAGTTCGACATTTACGGCGCGAAGTAAGCAACACCGATGGCGACGGCACCACAAGGCATCTTCGATCTGCTCTCCCCCTATCCTCCGGGATGGGGCGGGGTGCTGCTGACCGGAGCCGCCTCGACCGTCGCCATCTCCGCCGGCGCCTTCCTGATCGGTCTCGTTCTCGGGACCGGCGGGGCGCTGGGCAAGCTTTCGGGAAGCAGGCCGCTACGCCTGCTTCTCCAGTTCTATACAATCGCCATCCGCGCGGTCCCCGAACTCATCCTCATCGTCGGCCTCTATTATGCCGGCATGGATGGGTTGAACCGCCTGCTGGCGCTTTTCAACCTGCCGGGTTTCGAGCTGAACGGTTTTGCCGTCGCGATTGCCGTGCTCGGCTTCGTCCAAGGCGCCTATATGACGGAAGTGTTGCGCGGCGCGATCCTGGCCATCCCCGTCGGCCAGATCGAGGCGGCGAAGGCCTTCGGCATGGGCCCTGGCCTGCGCTTCCGCCGCATCGTGCTGCCGGCGCTGTTGCCCAATGCGCTGCCGGGTCTGGCCAATCTCTGGATGTCGATCATGAAGGACAGCGCGCTCATCGCCGTCGTCGGCTATCAGGAACTGGCGCTTGCCACGCGGCTCGCAGGGGCCAGCACCAAGCATTATTTCATCTTCTTCATGGCCTCGGCGCTCATCTATCTGGCGCTGACGCTGATCTCCAATGCGCTGTTCAACCTCATTGAGAAGCGCGTGCGGCGCGGCCAGCCGAAGCCGGCGGGAGGTTTTGCGCCATGACCTTCTCCTGGATCGACGCCTATTGGCCGCTGCTATTGACCGGTGCCTGGCAGACCATTGCGCTGCTTGTCATTTCCGTCGTCTTCGGCTTCCTCATCGCCATCGGCCTTGCCTTTGCGCAGGTCAGCGGCGGGCCGGTCACGCGGGCGCTGTCACGCGGCTATTGCACCTTCTTTCGCGGCACGCCGCTGCTCATCCAGCTCTGGCTGCTCTATTATGGCGTCGGCTCGCTTCTGCCGATGATCCCCGGCATTCGCCAGTCGCTATTCTGGCCGATCCTGCGCGAAGGCTTCTTCTTCGCCGCCGTCAGCTTCACGCTGAACTATGCGGCCTATGAGGCGGAAGTGTTGCGCGGGGCGCTGCTCGCCGTACCCAAAGGCGAGCTTGAGGCCGGACGCGCCTTCGGCATGAGCCGCTGGAAACTGACGCGGCGCATCTGGCTGCCGCGCGCCATCCGCATCGCGCTGCCCACCATCGGCGGCGAAATCGTCATGCAGCTGAAGTCCACACCGCTCGCCTTCACCGTGACGGTCATGGACCTCTACGCGGTCGCCACCAAGGTCCGGCAGGACACGCTGCTGGTCTACGAACCGCTCATCGTCGTCACCGTTTTCTATCTCGTCATCACCGCCATCATCGCCGGCACGTTCCGTCTTCTGGAACGGCAGGTCCCGATGCGGCGCTAGCAGTCTGGAGTCTGACCCAATGACCAAACTCACCATTCTCGACGGCGGCATGAGCCGCGAACTCCTGCGCCTCGGTGCCGAACTGAAGCAGCCGGAATGGTCGGCACTGGCGCTGATCAACTCGCCCGAGATCGTGCAGCAGGTGCATGAGGAATTCATCGAAGCGGGTGCCGATGTCGTCACCACCAACAGCTATGCGCTCGTGCCCTTCCATATCGGCGAAGAGCGGTTCGAGAAGGACGGCGCGCGGCTGATCGCGCTGTCCGGTCAGCTCGCCCGCGCTGCAGCTGATGCCTGCAAGGACCGCAAGATCCGCGTTGCCGGCTCGCTGCCGCCGATCTTCGGTTCCTATGAACCGCAGAATTTCGATCCGTCGCGGGTGCAGACCTATCTCAAGGTGCTGGTCGACAATCTTGCGCCCCATATCGATGTCTGGCTCGGCGAAACCCTGAGCCTGATCGCCGAGGGCGCAGCCGTTCGTCAGGCGGTCGCCGTCACGGGCAAGCCGTTCTGGATCTCCTTCACGCTTGATGATGACGCCAGGCGCGACCATCCCGAAGTGCCGAAACTGCGCTCCGGCGAGACGGTCGAGGCAGCGGCCCAATGGGCGGTGCAATCGGGCGCTCAAGCCCTGCTCTTCAATTGCAGCAAGCCGGAAATCATGCGCGAGGCGGTGGACACCGCCAACCGCGTGATCAAGGCCGCAAACTCCGACCTTCAGATCGGCGTCTATGCCAATGCGTTTGAAGGCGAACAGGGCGAATCGGCGGCCAATGAAGGCCTGCACGCCACCCGCGAGGACCTCAACGACGACGCCTATTCGCGCTTTGCCTGCACCTGGGTCGATGCCGGGGCCTCCATGGTCGGCGGCTGCTGCGGCATCGGCGCGGCCCATATCCATCGCCTGAAGCAGACACTTTCCAGCGCGAAAGCGGCCTGAACAGGCTGCATTTGCCGGATGTTGAAAACCCGACATCCGGCCCGGCTTTCTCACCTCATCCACATTTCCCCTTCTCCGGATCTGAAAATCCGGAGAAGGGCTCTTGACGGCGGTCTTTGTGGATGTTTGGATAAGTGGATACAAAAATCCAGTGAGCCAGATGATCGCCAATCTTTCCTCCCCATCGCATGCCGCCTCCACGGCCGAGGAGGAAGCGTATCTCTATCTCCACAAGGCGCTGCGGCTTGGACGCTACAAGGCGGGCCAGCGGCTGATCCCGGAAGATATTGCTGCCGAGATCGGCATGAGCCGCATGCCTGTGCGCGAGGCCTTTCGCCGGCTCGCCGCCGATGGTCTCGTGACGCTCAGGCCCAATCGCGGTTGCGTGGTGGCGGGTCTGACGCTTGAGGAAATGAACGAGGCCTTCGAGATCCGCTCCGTGCTGGAAGGTCTCGCCGTCCGCCTCGTGACGCCCCGGCTGACGGCGGAGCATTTCGAGGAGCTGGACCGGCTTTTCGTGCGCATGGAGCGCGCCGGAGAAGCCGGCAGCAATGACTGGGTGCTGCGTCACCAGGAATTCCACGCCTATATCTACAGCCTCAGCGGGCGGCCCAAGCTCATCCGCCAGATCGCCGCGCTGCATGTGGCGATCGAGCCCTACATGCGCATCTGGTTCGATGACGTCCAGAAGCCGCTTTCGGCGCGCGAGGAGCACCAGAACCTTATCGACGCGCTGAAATCGGGCGATCCGGTCGAGGCCGAGCGCGTCATGGAAGATCATGTTCTCGGCACGGCATCGCTGCTGGCCGATTTCGCAAGTCCCGGTCGGCGCTGAACGCCGATCGGTCATTATTGTCCGAAGCCGGGAAACACCGGCAAGGACGGGGAACAGCCGCAGACGCGGCATAACAAAAGGGGACCAGCCATGACATTTCGTCGTTTGGCCGCAGTCGCGGCTACCTTCATGACACTCCTGTCGGCGCCGCTTGCAGGCGCTGCAGATGCACCGAAGGAAATCAAGATCGCGACCGAGGGTGCCTATGCGCCCTGGAACTTCACCAATGCCGAAGGCAAGCTCGACGGGCTTGAAATCGAGCTCGCCAACGATCTCTGCGCCCGCATGAAGATCAAGTGCACGATCGTCGCCCAGAACTGGGACGGCCTCATCCCCTCGCTGACCGTCGGCAAGTTCGACGTGATCATGGCCAGCATGTTCATCACGCCGAAGCGCCTGGAAACGATCGACTTCACCCAGCCCTACGCCGTCGACCCCTCGGGCTTCGCCGTCGCCAAGAACAGCGACCTCGGCAAGCTCGGCATCTCGAAGGAAAAGTTCAAGCTGGAAGACGAAGCCGCCTCCAAGGCTGCCATTGAAAAGCTGAAGCCGCTGCTCAAGGGCAAGGTTGTCGGCGTGCAGTCCGGCACAACCAATCTCGACTTCCTGAAGAAGTATTTCGCCGACACGGTCGAAATCCGTGAATACAAGACCACCGAACAGCATGACCTCGACCTCGCTGCCGGCCGCGTCGACGCACTCTTCGCCCAGCAGACGGCGCTCGCCGCCACGCTCGCCAAGCCGGAATTTGCCGACTACACGATCGCCGGCCCCGGCTTCGTCGGCGGCGTTTTCGGCCTCGGCACGGGTGCGGGTCTGCGCAAGGAAGACAAGGCGCTGAAGGACATGTTCAACAAGGCCATCGACGCAGCAATCGCCGACGGCACGATCAAGCGCATCTCCGAAAAGTGGGTGCATACCGACGTTACGCCGGTAAAGTAACCCAAGGCGGACCGGAGGGGATCGGGCAAGGCCCGGTCCCTTTTCCCCTTTTCCAGAACAGCCACGTTCGCGCCCGTCGTGTCGCGCCGTCTGACAGGTCTTGAAACCTTATGTTTGACAAACTCCATCTGCTCGGGTTCGGGACCGGAGGTTGGGGCGCCATGCTTCTCGAAGCGGCCGGCGTCACGCTCCTCCTCTCCGTCCTCGGCTTTTTCCTGGGCGCCGTTTTCGGCGGACTGGCAGCGGCCGGACGGCTCTACTCGTCAAAGGTGCCGCGCGGGCTTGCCTCAGTCTACGGCACGGTGTTTCGCGGCGTGCCGGACCTGCTCAGCATCTATCTTTTCTACTACGGCGGCAGTATCGCACTGACCTCGATCGCGCGCCTCTTCGGTTCGCAGGGCTTTGTCGGCCTGCCGACCTTGGCGACCGGTATCCTGACGATCGGCTTCATTTCCGGGGCCTATCAGTCGGAAGTCTATCGCGGCGCCTATCTTGCCATCGACAAGGGCCAGTTTGATGCCGCCAAGGCGCTCGCGCTCACCCGCCTCCAGACGCTCCGCCTCGTCATCGTGCCGCAATTGCTGCGCCACGCCATTCCCGGTCTCGGCAATGTCTGGCAGCTCGTGCTGAAGGATTCTGCGCTGATTTCGGTCATCGGCCTTGTCGAGCTGATGCGCCAGGCTCAGATCGGCGCCGGCTCGACGCGCGAGCCGTTCCTCTTCTATTGCGCCGCCGCAGCACTCTATTTCGCCATTGCCGGCCTCACCGACCTCGTCTTCAACCGTGCAGAAGCCAATGCCTCGCGGGGGATCGCACACCGATGATCGATCCCGGCTTCTTCCTCGAAATCATCCCCAAGCTTCTCGCCGGCCTGCCGCTGACGCTGGAGCTCGCCGGCACATCGGTTCTGCTGGGTTTCGGACTGGCCCTTGTGCTGGCGCTCGCGCAGCAGGGCGAACGGACCTATGCCGTCCTGCCGATCCGCATCTTCGTCGCCATCTTCCGTGGCACGCCGCTTCTGGTGCAGATCTTCCTGATCTACTACGGCCTCGGCCAGTTCCGCCCGGCGCTGCAATCGGTCGGCCTCTGGTGGTTGTTCCGCGAACCCTACTGGTGCGCCATCATCGCGCTGACGCTCAACACAGGCGCCTATGGCAGCGAAATCCTGCGCGGCGCGATCCGCAACGTGCCGCGCGGCCTCTCCGAAGCGGCTTTGGCGCTCGGCCTCAACCGTTTCCGCACCATGCGGCTGGTCGTCCTGCCGCTGGCGCTGCGCCAGGCGCTGCCGGCCTATAGCAACGAGATCATCCTGATGGTGAAGGGCACGTCGCTCGCCTCCATCATCACGCTGACGGAAGTGACCGGCATCGCGCAGGAGCTGATTTCGCAGACCTATCGTGCCATCGAAGTCTTCATCGCCGCCGGCGCCATCTATCTCATCCTCAATTTCCTCATCGTACGGGGGCTGACGCTGCTCGAGGCAAGGCTGACGCCTTACCGCCAGCGCTGAGGTCCGCATGACTGCATACCAGGGAGTTCACAACGCAATGCGCAATTTCGAGACGCCGACGCGGTCGGTCGCCGTGTCCGCTCAGGCGATGGCCGCCACCTCGCACCCTTCCGCAACGCTTGTCGCGATCAACATCCTGCAGGCCGGCGGCAACGCCATGGATGCCGCCATTGCCGCCTGCGCCGTGCAATGCGTCGTCGAACCCGGCTCGACCGGCATTGGCGGCGACTGTTTCGCGCTTTATGCCCCGAAGGGTGGGGCCGATGTCATCGCCTATAACGGCTCGGGCCGCACACCGGCCGCACTCACCGTCGACTGGTTCGAGGAACGCGGCCTCACCGAAGTCCCGCGCCAGTCGCCGTCGGCCGTCACCATCCCCGGTGCCATCGACGCCTGGACGCAGCTTCATGCCGATCACGGCCGCCTGCCGCTGGCCGATGTTCTCGCGCCGGCAATCGCCTTTGCCGAGAACGGCTATGCCATCTCGCCGCGCGTTCATCGTGACTGGGCAAAGGAGGAGCCGCTGCTGGCTGCCGATGAAGCCGCCGCCCGCATCTTCCTGCCCAAAGGCCGCGCGCCGCGCATCGGCGAAATGCATCGCCAGCCGGAACTCGCCGCAACCTTCCGCCGCATCGTCGCCGAAGGCCGAGACGGCTTCTATCGCGGACCGGTGGCCGAAGACATGGTGACGCGCCTGCGCGAACTCGGCGGACTGCATACGCTGGAAGACTTTGCCGCCGCCAAGGGCGACTATGTGAAGCCTGTGACCACGGATTTCCGCGGCTATACGATCCACGAATGCCCGCCGAACGGCCAGGGCATCATCGCCCTGATGATCCTCAACATCCTCTCGCATTTCGAGGCTCAGGGCGCGCCAGATACGGTCGATCGCATCCATATCGAGCTTGAGGCGACGCGCTTGGCCTACGCCGCGCGCGATTCATGGCTCGCCGACCCCGCCAAAGCCGATGTGCCGGTCGAGGAAATGCTGTCGGATGATCTCGCAAAACGGCTTGCCGGCATGATCGATCTCAAACAGGCCATTGCCGATCTGCCGCCCTTCGAACTGCCGCGCCATCGCGACACGGTCTATATTTCCGTCGTCGATTCCGAGCGCAATTCGGTCAGCTTCATCAACTCGATCTTCGACAGTTTCGGCACCGGCATCGTCGCGCCGAAGTCGGGCGTCATCCTGCACAATCGCGGCCAGAGCTTCTCGCTGACGCGCGGCCATCCCAATATGATCGCGCCGGAAAAACGGCCGCTGCACACGATCATTCCCGGCATGGTGACGCGTGATGGTCGCACGGAGATGTCCTTCGGTGTCATGGGCGGCTATTATCAGGCCATGGGCCATGCGCATCTGATTTCGAAGGTGATCGACTATGGCATGGACATGCAGGACGCGATCGACCTGCCGCGTCTGGTGCCGGCAAGCGGCCTGCAGCCGAAGATCGAGGTGGAACATACTGTGCCGGCGGCGACCATTGCCGAGCTCAAGGCCCGCGGCTTCGAGATCGTGCCGACCGAAGACCCGATCGGCGGCGCCCAGGTGATCCGCATCGACTGGGAAAACGGCACGCTCACCGGCGGATCGGAATCCCGCAAGGACGGGATCGCGCTCGGTCTCTAAACTCGATGGTTCGCACCGCCGCGGGAAAACCCGGCGGCGGTGCGATTGCTTAGCGTTGCAGCAGGTCCTCGGTCGAGGCGACCTCCGCATAGGCAAAGGCGAGCGCCGACATGAATGCCGCATGCACCTCGGCTGCCGGCACCGTGCGACCGCCGAAATCGAGATCGCGCGTCGCAACCGCGTCATGCGCGACCGTCACCCCATAGCCGAAGTCCGACGCCGCCCTGACGAATGCGTCGACGCACATGTGGCTCATCGCGCCGACCACGGTCACATGGCCGATACCCCGCGTGTCAAGCAGCGCCTTCAGATCGGTGTCGAGAAAGGCATTGATGTTGGACTTGGTGACCACCGGCTCGCCGGCTGCCGGTGCAACCAGCCCGTTGATTTCAGCTCCCTCGGTTCCTGGAACGAAGAAGGTCGCGTCGCTCTCCGTCGAATGATGGCGGACATGGATGACCGGCCGGCCAGCCTTGCGGAACCTATCAACGAGCTTTGCCGCCCTGGCCGCGGCAATGTCGGTCTCGACCAGCGGAAATGCCCCGCCTTCGAAGTAATCGTTCTGGAAGTCGATGAGGATCAGGGCGTTTTCGGACATGCTGGACACTCCTTCAAAGGCGGTGGGGGCAGATATTCGCGGACGTTGCGTCATGCGAAGAGACGAAAAATCAGGGCATGGCGGCCTCGCGGCACAAGGCGCAATCACCCATTTCGGAAAAGCCGAACCTCTTCCATAATTTGATCAAATCGTATTCGATTATGATCGAATCTTGCCGATCGTCAACGGGGTTCGTGGGTTTTCGCGTCCGCGCAGGGATTTCCGAGAAGGCCTTTTCGCCGAGTACGCTGGATGGGCGCAGACGCCTGCGGTCGCGAAGGGCTGAATTTTGTACCGACACAGGGTCGGAAAATCGCCGGAATAGCCCCCGTTTGCCAAACTCCATTTTTTTGCCGAACGATCGTTTTTTTATCTTGCAAAAAAACACGACCGTTCGTAAATACCCAGCATAACGTTTGGAGAGCGCCGTGGGCCGAATCCGTAAGATCAAGAAGGACGACATTCTCGATGCCGCTGAGCGGGTCGTGATGAAACTCGGCGCTGCCGGGCTTTCGATCGACGCCGTGGCGCAGGAGGCGGGCGTCAGCAAATCGACCGTCGTCTATGACCACAAATCAAAAAGCGCCCTTCTGTGCGCCCTGATCGATCGACGTGTGAGTGCCGAACAGGCGCGGCAGGAACAGGCCATCGCTGGCGCAAAGGACACGCCTCATCCGGAACTCTTCGGCCGGCTCAAGGCTGCGGAACGCGAAATCGATGACGTCGATCGCGCCGTTGCCATGGCCATTGGCGCGTCAGTATCGCACGAAGAAGAGCTTCACCATCAGCTACGCGAGTGGACAGCCATGGATATCAAGGCCATGTCCACCGGTCCGAAACCGGAGGCGGCTCTGCTCGCCTTGCTCGCCCTCACGGGCTTCCAATGCAACTCGTTCCTCGGATTCCATCGCTGGAAGCCCGAAGAGCAGGCCCGGATCCTGGAAAGCATCCGGAACATGTACGCCACCTACCCCGAGACATAGCATCGAGGCCTTGAGGGCCCATCCGCACATTGAAGGAATACCGTCATGTACCACGGTCAGAACCTGCGGCGCCTGAGGGCGTGCGTTTTTGCTGCCTCCGTACTCGCACTCTCAGCCTCGGGGGCCTTTGCGCAAGGCGCCATGGAAATGCCGCCGCCGGCTGTCGGCGTGCTCGAGCTGAAGACACATTCCGTTCCCGTCATCAGCGAACTGCCCGGCCGTGTGGCCGCAACGCGGACATCGGAAGTGCGCGCCCGCGTTTCCGGCATCCTGCAGGAGCGCGTGTTCCAGCAGGGAACGCTGGTCAAGCAGGGCGACGTGCTCTACCGCATCGACCCGCGCCTGTTCCGCGTCCGCGTAGCCAGTGCCGAAGCCTCGCTACGCCGCGCAGAAGCCACGCGCGACAATGCCAAGGTCCAGTTCGAACGGCAGAAGACGCTCCGCGAACGCAATGTCGCCAGCGGCATCGATTTCGACAATGCCTCCGTGGCACTCGCCCAGGCCGAAGCCGACGTCGCGCTGGCGCAGGCGGCGCTCGACGAAGCCAAGATCAATCTAGACTATACCGAAGTCCGTGCGCCGATCTCCGGCATCATCGGCGGCGCCCTCGTGACCGAAGGCGCTCTCGTAACCGGTGACGGTCCGTCGAGCCTCGCGCTCATCCAGCAGATCGATCCGGTCTATGTCGACTTCACGCAGTCGGCACAGGATCTCAATGCGCTCCGCCGCGCCGTCAGCGAAGGCAAGCTCGAAAGCCCGCAGCCCGGCCAGGCCAGCGTCAACCTCGTCTTTGACGGCGGCGACACCTATCGCGAAAAGGGCAAGCTGCTCTTCTCCAGCGCCAGCGTCGATCCGACGACCGGCCAGGTGACCCTGCGTGCCGAGTTCGGCAATCCGCGCAGCGAGCTGTTGCCGGGCATGTATGTCCGCATCCGCATCGAACAGGCCGTGCGCCAGGGCGCGATCACCGTACCGCAGCGTTCGATCCTCAGAACCCCCGACGGCAAGGCCCAGGCCTATATCGTCGAAGCCGATGGCACCGCGCGGCTGCGCAGCCTGACGCTCGGCCAGTCGCTGGGTCAGGACTGGGTGGTCGAATCCGGTCTCAAGGAAGGTGACAAGCTCATCGTCGATGGCGTCCAGAAGGTCCGTCCCGACACGAAGGTCGTGCCGCAGCCCTGGTCGCCTGACGCACAACCGCAGGCAGGCGGCGACAAGGCTCCCGCGGCTCCGGCGAAGTAGGACAGCACGATCATGGCACAGTTTTTCATCAGCCGGCCGATCCTTGCCTGGGTTTTCGCGCTGTTCATCTCGATTGCGGGCCTCATCGCCCTGCCCTTCCTGCCGATCGCGCAGTATCCGACGGTGGCGCCGCCGCAGCTCACCATCTACACGACCTATCCCGGCGCATCGCCACAGGAAATCTATCAGGGCGTGACGCGCCTGATCGAAGAGGAACTGAACGGCGTTCAGGGGATCATGTATTTCGAGTCGACCTCCGACACGGCCGGCATGATCACCATCAACACCACGTTCAAGGCCGGCACCAATATCCAGCAGGCCTCCGTGGACGTTCAGAACGCCATCCGCCGCGTGGAGCCCCGCCTTCCCGCTGCCGTTACTTCGCAGGGCATCAATGTCGAAGAGGCCTCCTCCGGCTTCCTCATGATGGTCGCGCTGACCTCGACCGACGGCAGCATGGATGAAGTGGCCCTTGGCGACTACATCAGCCGCAACGTGCTTGGCGAAATCCGCCGTATCCCGGGCGTCGGCCGCGCGCAGCTCTTTGCTTCCCAGCGGGCACTGCGCATCTGGATCGATCCGGACAAGATGGTCGGCCTCAACCTGACGGCCAACGACATCAATGCCGCGATCCGCGCTCAGAACGCCCAGGTCGCTGCCGGCTCCATCGGCGCTGCCCCCAACCCGGTGACACAGGACCTGACTGCCTCGATCATCGTTGCCGGTCAGCTTTCCGATCCGAAGGCCTTTGGCGACATTATCCTGCGCGCCAATCCCGATGGCAGCACCGTGCGCCTGAAGGACGTCGCACGCATCGAACTCGGTGCCGAAACCTACAACTTCTCCAGCCGCCTCAATGGCCAGCCCAGTGCCGCCGTCGGCATCCAGTTGGCATCGACCGGCAATGCCGTCGCGACCTCCTCGGCCGTGAAGGCGAAGCTGCAGGAACTGTCGCAATATTTCCCCAAGGGCGTCACCTATTCAACGCCCTACGACACGAGCCCCTTCGTCAAGGCATCGATCGAGAAGGTGTTCCACACGCTGCTTGAAGCCGTGCTTCTCGTCTTCGTGGTCATGCTCATCTTCCTGCAGAATTTCCGCTACACGCTGATCCCGACGATCGTCGTGCCGGTGGCGCTGCTGGGAACGGTCTCGATCATGTATGCGACCGGTTTCTCGATCAACGTGCTGACCATGTTCGCCATGGTTCTGGCCATCGGCATCCTCGTCGACGACGCCATCGTGGTGGTGGAAAATGTCGAGCGCATCATGGCGCATGAAGGGCTTTCACCCAAGGAGGCGACCCGCAAGGCGATGTCGCAGATCACCGGTGCCATTCTCGGCATCACGCTGGTTCTGACCTGCGTCTTCGTGCCCATGGCCTTCTTCCCCGGCTCGACCGGCATCATCTACCGCCAGTTCTCGCTGACCATGGTCGTGTCGATCCTGTTCTCGGCCTTCCTGGCGCTGTCGCTGACGCCGGCGCTCTGCGCCACCTTCCTGAAGCCCATCGCCAAGGGCCATCACGAAAAGACCGGCCTTGCCGGCTGGTTCAATCGTGGCTTCGACCGCATCACCCGGGGCTATTCGAAGACCGCGCACGGCCTGACGCGCCGCGCCGGCCGGATGATGGTCATCTATCTCGCACTGGTCGCAGGACTTGGCTATCTCTATGTCAATCTTCCGTCGGGCTTCGTACCGGCTGAAGACCAGGGCAACCTGATCGTCGACGTCCAGGGCCCGCCGGAAGCCAGCGCCAACCGCACCAAGGCAACCGTCGAGCAGATCGAAAAGATCTTCAAGGCCGAGTCCGCCGTGAAGGATGTCGTCGTCATCCAGGGCTTCAGCTTCTCGGGCACCGGCCCCAACGCAGCGCTCATGTTCGTGACGCTGAAGGACTGGAGCGAGCGCGGCCCGAACAACTCGGCTCAGGATATCGCCAACCGTGCCAACATGCAGCTCTTCGGGCTGAAGGACGCGACCAGCTTCGCGCTCTCGCCGCCGCCCATTCCGGGCTTCGGCGCAACCGGCGGCTTCTCCTTCCGCCTGCAGGACCGCAACGGCCTCGGCCAGGCTGCCCTTTCGGCCGCCGCCGCCGACCTGATGCAGAAGGCAGGTGCAAGCAAGCTGCTGAAGGGGATGCGCGTGGAAGGTCTTCCCGATGCAGCACAGGTCGTGCTGGTCATCGACCGCGAGAAGGCCAACACCTATGGCATCAGCTTCGCCGACATCAACAACACGATCACGGCAAACCTCGGTTCGTCCTATATCAACGACTTCCCGAATGCCGGACGCATGCAGCGCGTCATCGTGCAGGCCCGCGACAACAGCCGTCTCCAGGTCGAGGACCTCTTGAAGCTGAACGTGCGCAATGCCAGCGGTGGCATGGTGCCGCTCTCCTCCTTTGCCATTGCGCAATGGCAGAAGGGCTCGCCGCAGATCGTCGGCTATAACGGTTACCCGACCGTCCGCATTGCCGGCGAACCGGCAACCGGCCTGTCCTCCGGTGTGGCGATTGCCGAAATGGAGAGGATCGCCCATACCATGCCGGCCGGTATCGGCTTTGAATGGACCGGCCAGACGCTGGAAGAAATCAAGTCCGGCTCGCAGGCGCCGTTCCTCTTCGGCATCAGCCTTCTCTTCGTCTTCCTGCTTCTGGCAGGCTTGTACGAAAGCTGGTCGATCCCGCTCGCCGTGATGCTCGTCGTGCCGCTTGGCCTGATCGGCTCCGTGCTTGCCGTCATGGGCGTGCATATGCCCAACGACATCTACTTCAAGGTCGGCCTCATCGCGATCATCGGGCTTTCCGCCAAGAACGCCATCCTGATCATCGAATTTGCCAAGGACAATTATGCCCAGGGCAAGTCGCTGCTGGACTCGGCCATCGAAGCGGCACGCCTCCGCTTCCGCCCGATCGTCATGACTTCGCTCGCCTTCACGCTTGGCGTCGTGCCGCTGGCCATCGCCAGCGGGGCCAGTGCCGCCAGCCAGAACGCGCTGGGGATCACGGTTCTCGGCGGCATGATCTCGGCGACGCTTCTCGCCGTCGTCTTCGTACCGACCTTCTTCGTCTTCATCCTCGGCCTGTTCCGCACGAAGCGGCCCGATCTGGAGATCGTGCCTGGCCACCAGCATTCGGCACCGTCTGCGCCTCCCGCCGACGCGCCGTAAGCAGAAACCGACCGGAGCCCCCCAAAGCCGGTCGGCCAGCCCCACCCCTCTTCCTTTGCCGAGGGGTGGGGCACCCTTTTTCTCCCTGCTGGAACAGATGCCCGCAAGCCGGGTTATATCTGCGCAGTACAAACGGGAGGACGATACCTTGGCTCAGAATTCAGACATCCGTGACATCTTCGTGACCGGGCTCAAGAACGCCCACGCGATGGAAAACCAGGCGCTGTCGATCATGCGGCCGCAGGTATCCCGGATGGAGAGCTATCCGGACGTCGCCCAGCGCCTTGAGATCCATATCCGCGAAACCGAGGGCCAGCTTGCAAGGCTCGCCACCATTCTCGAAAATCTGGGGGAAGGCAACTCGACCCTGAAGGATGCGGCGCTGTCGATCACCGGCAGCCTTGCGGCACTCGGTCACGCCATGGGTGGCGACGAGATCCTGAAGAAAAGCTTCGCCAACTTCGCCTTTGAGAATTACGAGATCGCGGTCTATCGGTCGCTGATTGCAATCGGCGCCCGCGGCGGCTTCTCGACGGCCGTCGAAGCCTTGCGCACCAGCCTTGACGAAGAAACCGCCATGGCGCGCTGGCTGGATGAAAACATGGAAAAGCTAACGTTGAAATTCGTCGCCCGCCGTCAGGCGAACCTGACGGCGAAAGCGTAAGCAACCGGGATCAATCCTGCGCGAGCAGGTCCTCGATGCGGATCGGGAAATGCCGGATGCGGCGACCCGTGGCATGCCAGATCGCGTTGCCGATGGCGCCGACCGTGCCGGTGACGCCGATCTCACCGACGCCCTTGATCCCGAGCGGGTTCACATGAGGATCGTCCTCGTGAACCGTCATCACCTCCAGGCCGCGCACATCGGCATTGACCGGAATGTGATAGCCGGCGAGATCGCTGTTCATGATGCGGCCGGTCCGCTTGTCGAAACGGGCCTCCTCATGCAGGGCAAAGGAAATGCCCCAGATCATGCCGCCCATGAGCTGGCTTTCGGCGAGCTTGGGATTGATGATCCGCCCGGCGGCAAAGGCGCCGACGAGACGGGTCACCCGCATCTGGAAGAGAACCGGATCGATCTTCACCTCGGCGAACACCGCGCCATGCGAATACATCGCATAGCGTCCGGCATCTTCCGGCGGTCGCGACGCACTTCCCTTGCCTTCGATTGCCTCGCCGCCGGCGCGGGCGATGATATCGGCATAGGCCTCGCTGCGGCTTTCGTCGCGCGCCGCATAAAGCCGGCCGTCCCGGGGTATGAAGCCCTGGTTGCCGGTTCCGAAAAGCGGTGACGCCGGATCGGCGGCTGCCAGTTCGCCGAGCCTGCGGATCGCATCCGTGCCGGCCGCATGGAGAGCACCGCCGGCCGTCGCCGTGTGGCCCGAGCCACCGGCAACGCCGCCATCTGGCAGGTCCGACGAACCAGAGCGGAACTCGACCTTGTCGAGCGGCAGGCCGAGGCTGTCTGCGGCGATCTGGGCAAGCGCCGTCCAGGCCCCCTGCCCCATATCGGCGGCGGCCGTTTCCACCAGACCCGTTCCATCGGGCCTCAGAACCGCGCGGGCCTGTGCCGCAAACATCGGCGCGCCGAAGAGCGCCGTGCCCATGCCCCAACCTGTGAGGAAGCCGTTTTCGTCCACCATCTGGCGCGGCGCGAGCGGCCGGCCGGCCCAGCCGAAACGCTGGGCGCCCTTGGCGTAGCACTCCCGCAGAGCCTTCGACGAATAGGGCTTGCCCGTTCCCGGCTCGATATCGGCATAGTTCTTCAGGCGGAACTCAAGCGGATCAATGCCGGCCTTTTCCGCCATTTCATCGATCGCGCATTCCAGTGCCGCCGACCCGGAGGCTTCGCCCGGCGCGCGCATGGCACCCGGAACGCCGATGTCGTTGTGAACGACCATCAGCGCGGAGCGCAGCGCCGAAGCGGCATAAAGACCTTGCGAAGCGCCGGCCGCCGGCTCCGGGAAGCTGCTGTCGAAACTGTCGACAATGGCCGTCGCCACATGATCCAGCGCCGTCATCTGCGCCTGATCGTCAATGCCGATGCGCAGCCGCTGCCGCGTCGCGCCGCGATGGCCGACCGGTCCGAACATCTGGCTGCGGCTGAGCACGAGCTTGAGGGGCCGATCGAGCACCCGGGCAGCCGCGATCGTCAGCACCAGCGGGCTGTAGGGCACCGCCTTGGAGCCGAACCCGCCGCCGAGATAGGGGCTGCGGATGAGGATATGGTCGGCCGGAATCCCCAGATAATAGGCATAGAAGGCGCGCGACAGAACGATCGCCTGGTTCGGCGTGTCGATCTCCAGCCGGTCGCCATCCCATTTGGCGACGATGGCATGCGGCTCCATCGCATTGTGATACTGCGCCGGCGTGTCATAGGTCACGTCAAGCGTCTCGACGGCCTTTGCCAGCCCCGCCGCGGTATCGCCGTGCACGACCTCCGCCGGGCGCCCAAAGGGACCGCTGGGCGCAGGCTTCGCAGCCTCCGCATCCATGCCCGTGCGGGGCGTCTCGGCCGCATATTGCGGGTTGAGAAGCCGCGCACCTTCCGTTGCTGCTTCCAGCGTTTCGCCGATGACAAGGGCAATCGGCTGCATCGCATAGCGCACCGTATCGTCCTGCAGCAGCTCCAGCGGGATCGCGAACATGAAAGGCTTCTTGTCCGGATCGCCGACGACCGGCGGGCGGTTCTGCGGCGTGAAGACTTCGACAACGCCGGGATGCGCCTTGGCCGCTGCGGTATCGAGATGGGTGACCCGCCCCCGCGCGATCGTGGCCGGAGCAAAGACGGCGTAGAGCATGCCATCGGGATGGTTGTCCGCGGCATAGGTCGCGCGCCCCGTGACCTTGGCGACCCCGTCGCGGCGGGTGACAGACTGGCCCGAATTCGAGCCGAAGCGGATGGGCATGGTGACAGGATCAGACATGGGAATGCTCCTCGGCGACATCGCCAAACGGGGAGGCTGGAAGCGCCGGCATGCGCTTCGGCGTACCGGCAGCGCTCATCTGCAGCGCGCGAATGACCGCGCGACGTGCCAACTCGATCTTGTAGCCGTTGTCGCCGGAGGCACGCGCGCCTTCGAGCAGGGCATCGGCGGCACGGGCGAAAGCCTCCTCCGTCGGCGCCTGTCCGACAAGCAGGTCTTCCGCCGCCGTCACCCGCCAGGGCTTGGCGGCGACCGCGCCCAGCGCAATCCGGGCGGCGATGATCTTCTGTCCGTCAAGCTTCAGCGCGGCAGCAACGGAGACGAGGGCGAAGGCAAACGAGGTGCGCTCGCGCACCTTCAGATAGCGCGCGTTCCTGGCAAAGTCGGCAGCCTCCGTCGGCAGGCGGATGGCGATGACCAGCTCGCCGGGCTGCAGCGCGGTTTCGGTCTCAGGCTGATCGCCCGGCAGCTGATGGAAATCGGCGATCGGGATATCGCGTTTGCCCGCCGGTCCCTGCACCTCGACAACCGCGCCAAGGGCGGCCAGCGGCACGCACATGTCGGACGGGTTCGTGGCAATGCAGGCGTCGCTCCAGCCGAGCACGGCGAGATTGGCATTGTCGCCACCGCGTGCGGCACAGCCCGACCCGGGCTCGCGGCGATTGCAGGCCGAATGTGGATCCTGGAAATAGGCGCAGCGGGTCTTCTGCATCAGGTTGCCGCCAACGGTGGCGGCATTGCGCAGCTGGCCGGACGCACCGGCAAGGATCGCCTCGGCGACCATCGGGAAGGCGGCGGCAAAAGCGCGGTCGTAGGCCAGATCGCTGTTCCTGACCAGCGCACCGACCCGCGCGCCGCCGCCGGGCAGCATCTCGATGGGCCCGAGTTCCGCAATCCGGCCGAGATCGATCAGCGTGTCGGGCTGGATCACCCCGATCTTCATAAGATCTAGCAGGTTGGTTCCCCCGCCGAGATAGGCCGCACCCGGACGGAAGGCGGCCACGGCGTCGTCCACCGAGACGGGTCGAATATAGTCGAAGCGCTTCATGCCGATTTCCTCTCGGTTGTCTCGGCCATGCGGCGCGTGGCGTCGACAACGGCCTCGGTGATGCCGTGATAGGCGGCGCAGCGACAGAGATTGCCGCTCATGCCTTCACGCACCCGCTCGGGATCGTCGCCCGCGTGGCCCTCGGAAATGAGGCCGACCGCACTCATGATCTGGCCGGGCGTGCAATAGCCACACTGGAAACCGTCATGCTCGATGAAGGCCGCCTGCACGGGATGCAGCGTGTCGCCATCGGCGAGGCCCTCGATCGTGCTGATGTCGGCGCCGTCGAGCGTGACGGCAAGCGCGAGACAGGAATTGATGCGCCGTCCGTCGACAAGCACGGTGCAGGCGCCGCACTGGCCGCGGTCGCAGCCCTTCTTGGTGCCGGTGAGGTCGAGACGTTCGCGCAGCAGGTCGAGCAGCGTCACGCGCGGATCGTCAAGCTGGACCCGGCGCTGGGCGCCGTTGACAGTCAGGCTTATGGAGTAGGACATGCAATCTCCATGCTGTTCAGTAAGCGGTGAATGGGCAGGCCGGGCTCTAACGGGGGTGAAGGCCCTTGGCAGGGGGCCGGGGAGAGTACATACTTCGCCCACCGGCAAGAACAATATACGGAGGCGGCCTCCGTTTAGCAAGAGAGACGTTCGACAATTATGGAATCCGCCCGGCGCAAACCGAGATCCGACGCCTCGCGGAACCGCGAACGCCTGATCGAAGCCGCCAAGACCGTTCTGGCCGGCGGCGGCCCGGGCGCGAGCCTTGAGGCCGTGGCCCGCGAGGCGGAGGTCGGCATCGGCACGCTCTATCGCCATTTTCCGACCCGGGAAGCCCTCTTCCAGGCCGTGTACCGACGCGAGGTCGAACAGCTGATAGAACTCGCGAGCGCGCTGGAAGTTCAATCCTCCGCGCTCGAAGCGCTGCGACACTGGATTCATGCCCTGGTCGATCTGGTGGAAACCAAGCGCGGGCTTCTCGGCACGCTGTCGCTCGTGCCGACCGAAGGGTCCAAGGCCATGTATGCGGAAGTTTCGGGCCGCCTGCAGGAGGCCGTCCGCCAGCTGGTCGCAGGCGCCATCGCAACCGGTGAAATTCGTTCCGACATCACGGCCGAAGACCTGCTCTCCACCGCCTATGCCGTGGGCTATTCCCGCCCGGCCGGCCCCGAGTGGAAGGCGCATGTCCTGCGCGTCATCGACATTTTCCTCGACGGAATGAAGATCCGGTAAGGGTCTGCTGAAAGCACGATGGCTCGCCAGCCCCCTCAGCTTTCCTTGGCAGCGGCGCGACCAGTCAACCCACAGCCGCAGGCACAGCCCAAAAGGACCACGACGGGATATGACCTCCCGCAGGGAGGAAATGTCGTCGGCGAGGCTCCAACCTAACACCCTGTTTTCATGGTAAACAGATGGTAAACGAAAGAGAAAGCGCCAGAAAGATTCACAGCGCGAACTGAGAATTAAGGTAGCGCTCTCTCACGATAAGCTTCTGATATCGATAGTGAAATCTTGCAATGGCCGGGCTCGACCGGTTATGGCTCGTGTTCACGGTGCTTCGTTTCCGCGACCGATGATTCGCAGCGGAACCAACCGGCACCTGTCACCCGATCAACGATTTCAGGGCGTCCATTCGATGAGTAATTCTCTTTCCGGTCCAGTTCTGGCGCGCGCCGAGCAGCTTGATGCGCTGGATGCGATCCTGCCCTTCGACCGGCGCGACCAGCTGGCCGCGTTGCTCACGGATGAGGATGTCGCCACGCTGAAACATCTGGCGACTGAAGGCATGGGCGAGAACACGTTGCGGGCCTTTGCCTCCGATCTCGGCTACCTGGAGGCCTGGTGCATGGCGGCGACCGAGGGCCCCCTGCCCTGGCCGGCGCCGCAAAGCCTGGTGCTGAAATTCATCGCCCATCATCTTTGGGACCCGGCGCGGCGCGAGATCGACCCGGCGCATGGCATGCCAGCGGACGTCGAGGCGCCGTTGCGCAGTCAGGGACTGTTGCGCGCCACCGGCCCGCACGCGCCGGCAACGGTCAAGCGCCGACTGACCACCTGGTCCGTGCTGACGAAATGGCGCGGGCTTGAAGGCGACTTCCTGGCAAGCTCGGTGCGCGCGGCACTGCGGCTTGCCGTGCGGGCACAGGCCCGACCGCGGGGGAGGAAGAGCCAGTCGGCCATCACCGGCGATGTGCTTTCGAGGCTGCTGGCCACCTGCGCGACGGATCGGCTGGCCGACCTGCGCGATCGTGCGCTTCTGCTCACCGCCTTTGCCTCCGGCGGACGCCGGCGCTCGGAGCTCGCGGCGCTTCGCGTCGACGATCTCATCGACGACGAACCCGTGCATGAAAATCCGAACGATCCGAATTCGCGGCAGATGCCCTGCATGATCCTGCGCCTTGGCCGGACCAAGACGACAGCGGCCGACGAGGACGCACGCGCCGTGATGGTCGGCCGACCGGTTGCCGCATTGAAGGCCTGGCTTGCCGCCGCCGGCATCGAGACCGGTCCGGTCTTCCGCCGTATCGATCAGTGGGGCAATATCGACCGCCGACCGCTCACCCCCCAGGCCGTCAACCTCATCCTGAAGTCGCGCTGCGAAAAGGCAGGGCTTGATCCGGCCAAGTTCTCCGCCCACGGCCTCCGGGCCGGTTACCTCACCGAGGCCGCCAATCTGGGCGTGCCCTTGCAGCAGGCCATGCAGCAATCGCAGCACCGCTCGCTGGCGCAGGCCGCCAGCTACTACAACGACGAAAACCGCAGGAACGGCAAGGCGGCGAGAGTGGTGATCTGATCAGCGGCCCCGGCGCCTCCGGTCGCTACCCACCAGGATGCGGCAATTCCGTGTCGCCCTTTCCGGAAGCTCGGTTTTTCCACTCTATTCACAGGCATCAGGGCGCGTTCGTCGCCTTACAATAACCTAACAGAGTTTTAACTTGTCGCTCGGGAGCCGCCTGCTTATAGCGGCCAGTGGCAAGCCGAAACCGGATGGATTGCCCTCAACTTCGTCTAACTCTCTGAAAAGAGATTATTTTTCCGCTGGGGACGACAAGATTTGGGCAGACTTCATATCAGCCGTGGCATGATTCCCTTTCGTGTGCAGACCCATAGCCGCCTCCTTGGCGCGATCATCCTGCTGGGTGCAGCGGGTGCGGGCTGCGGCTGGGAAGCACTGCGGGCGACCGTCCGTGAGGAGCCAGCGGTCGTTGCCGCACCGGTTCTCGCGTCGGCCGCGCCTGAGCAACGAGCTCCTGCCGCAAGTCCGAAGCAGGCAAGATTGCAGCTGCCCGCCGCTGCCGGTTCCGACCTCGCCCGCATCGACATGCTCGAAGCGCGCATGGACGGGTCCTTCGCGGAATATACCTATTTCCGCACCGATATCGATCTGGACACGCCGCAGGTGGCCGCAGACGACAAGGCGCAGCCGGCGCCTCAGCAGGCCTTCGCCGAACGACCCGGCCGGCCGGGCGCGGAAGATGTCTTCGCCGCCGTGCTTCGTGACGTCAAACCGGTGCGGTCAAACAGGATCGCGGGCATGCCGCTCGCCTATGCCGATTTCGCCTCGGGTGGCTCCCATGCCGGCAAGCCTGTCAATGTCAGCCTCTCGGTCAAGCAGCAGGCCGAGCCGGTCTCGCGCGTCGCCCTGATGCCGAAACGCGACGAGGTGATCGAGGAGGCGCTGGGCGGGCTGCAGGTGCCGGCCTTCGAGTGCCAGCGCCTGACGGAGGCGCTGTCGACATCCACGCTGCATTTCGGCGACGCGTTCGAAGTCATTCTGGCGGACCACAGCGATGGCAAGCACATCGTCATGGCCCGTCTGCAGAAGCCCTCCGGCGAAGACACGATCCTTGCCCGCGTCGAGGACCAGAGCTTCCAGCGCATCACCAAGCCGGCGCTGTACGAGCGGCTGAAGCGCGAGGCGATTGCCAACCAGCAGGACAACGCAGTCACCGTCGAGGCAGACGCCGCGCCGGACCTGAAGGCCGAAACCAGTTTCGCGCCGCTTCTCGTGAAGAAAATGCTCGCCGCGCATGTTCCGGCAAAGATCATCGTCGAGGTCGTGGATCTCGCCCGCAAGAACGGCATCAAGGCCGCCAGCCATGACGACCTGACGAAGAAGATCAATCTGGTCTTCCGCGAAGGCCGCGGCCGGCGCGAGCTCATCTCCGTCTCCTTCAACACCAAGGATGGCGAGCGGAAGTTCTATCGCTACAAGTTCGACAAGGCTGCACCGGCGGAATTCTTCGATGCCCAGGGCCATTCGGTGTCGAAGCTGCTGCTGGCCAACCCCGTGCCGGGCGGGCGGCTTGGCGATGGTTTCGCCTGGCGCATCCACCCGATCCTGCGGGTGCGCAAGCATCATGACGGCGTGGATTACGCAGGGCCCATGGGCTCGCCCATTCTGGCGGCCGGCGACGGCACCGTGGAACTCATCTCCTGGCAGCCGGGCTATGGCCGCTATGTCCGTGTCCGCCACGACCAGGGCTATTTCACCACCTATGCTCATATCGCCAGGGCCGCGAAGGGTCTCGCGGTCGGCCAGCGGGTGACGCAGGGCCAGACCATCGCCTATGTCGGATCGACGGGCCTATCGACCGGCCCGCATCTCTATTACGAGCTGCGCAAGGACAATCGCTATCTCGACCCCACGGCGACGCCCCTCCCCGCCGGCACGGTTCTGTCCGGCGCATCGCTCGACGATTTCCGCCGGCAGGCCGATCAGATCGACGGCATGGGCAAGCTCATCGGCGTCTCGGACAAGAGCGCGCACGCCCCCGATCACGGTTGAGCCGCCAGGTTCGGGATGGGACGGTCAGAGCGGTCTGGGGATCCGCTGCTCGGCCAGAAGCGCGGTCAGCGCGTCCGGCTCCATGGCCTTATGGAAATACCAGCCCTGCATGTAGTGGCAGCCGGCAAGCTTGAGGAGCCGCCACTGGTCCTCGCTCTCGATCCCCTCGGCGGTGATCTTGAGGCCGACGGCGCGGGCAAGCGCCACGACGGCGTGAACGATGGCGGTCGACTTGATCTCGCCGAGCCCGTCGACAAAGGACTTGTCGATCTTCAGCTTGTCGACCGGCATTTTCAGCAGATAGGTCAGCGATGAAAAGCCGGTGCCGAAATCGTCGAGCGCGATGCGCAGGCCCGCGGCGCGAAGCTGGTTGATATTGCGGTTGGCGGCATCGAAGTCCTCGATATACGAGCTTTCGACGATTTCGAGTTCGATCTGCTTCGCCGGCACGCCGATGGTCTTGACCATCCCGATGAGGCGTGGCGCGAGCTCGGGATCGCGGAAGCGTCCCGCCGAGAGATTGATGCCGATGGAGAGGCCCGGCCAGCGCAGCGCGTCGCGGCAGGCGCGTTCCGCAATCCACCAGTCGAGCGCTGCGACCTGGTCCGTCTCTTCGACATAGGCGAGCACGTCACCCGTATGCCGGAACCGCCCTCTGGGTTCGATCACCCGCAGGAGCGCTTCGGCCGCGGCAACAGTCTTCCCATCGGCCGTCATCTGCGGCTGATAGTGCAGCGTCAGATTTTTGAAAAGCTCATCCTGCACGCCGAAACCCGCACTTCCCTATTGCGTTACGGCGGACATATGCGCCGCCTCTGCGGACGCATCGTCGCCAACAGCCATCAGGGCGCGATGAGCCCGGACCATGAAGCGCACCTGATGCGACAGCAGCCGCCAGTTGACCGGCTTGCACATGAAGGCAGTCGCGCCAGCCGCATAGGCCGCGTCAATGGAGGGAATGTCGTCGTTGCCGGTAATCACCATGATCGGCAGCTTGTCATAGCGCGGACGGCTTCGCAGGAGCGCGACCAGTTCGATGCCACTCATGCCGGGCATGTCCACATCGACCAGAAGCGCGCCAAAGCCGCCGGCTTCCAGGCGCTCAAGCCCTGCCTCGGCGCAATCGGCGGTTTCCACCGAAACGGCCGGCGTCGTCATGTAGACCGAGCAGAATTCACGCTGGATCGGATCGTCATCCACGGCGAGGATCTGCAGCGTCTCGGACTCGACGTAATCGAATTTAGCGTTTCGCGCGACGGTCGCCATTTCAACTCACATGCCTGAGAAAGAGACTTTCGAGAGCCCGGCCAGATACTGGCCGCAACCGTCGAACATCCCCAACAATCAACGTTATCCTACCCCTAAATTGATAAGGGTTTGTAAGGACGATTCGTTTACTTTTCCATAAACCGCACGAATTTGTAGAAAACATGACCATGGCGAGCAGATCTTTTTCCATCAGAACTAAATTAGTACTGCTTGTTATTGGTGCGATTTCCCTGGCCGAGGTCTTTGTCATTACCTTCACGGCCTGGCAGGAAGCCTCCCGTTACGCCGTTTCGCGCCCGCAGGCCCTGTTTTCGGTGGCCGAGGTGATCGCCTCCTCCGCCGCTCATGCGATGGCGTCGCGCGACGTGCCGGCAGCGCAAGGGGCGCTGCGCGGCATGGGCCGGATCGAGGGGCTTGTCTATGTCGGCCTGAACCTGCCGGATGGCGAGACGCTTGCGGATTTCGGCGCCACCGAACAGCTGGCCAGCGACCTCGTACTCACCCAGCCCGACCAGACGGTTTCCATGACCGACATTCTGGGAAGCCGTACGATCGAAGTTCAGGTTCCGGTGATCCAGGCGGGCCAGCAGATCGGTCTTCTGCGCCTCATCGGCGATACGCGCGATCTTCCCGCACTCGTCTGGTCGGCTGTCGAGACCGCGCTGCTCGGCGGAGGCGCGGCCCTCGTGATTGCCATCTTCATCGCGCTGCGCCTGCAGGGCGCCATCACACGGCCATTGATGCGGCTTGCCGGCGCGATGGCGCAGATCAAGGTCAAACACGACTATCGCGTGGCGCTGCCGCGCGAAAGCAATGACGAGGTCGGCCTGCTGGTCGAAGGCTTCAACGGCATGATTGCCGACATCCACGAGCGCGACGAGCGGCTGGCCCGGCATCGCGAACGGCTGGAACAGGACGTTGCCGACCGCACGGCAGACTACCAGCGCGCTGCCTCCGAAGCGGTGGCCGCCGACCGCGCCAAATCGGACTTCCTGGCCACGATGAGCCACGAAATCCGCACGCCGATGAACGGCATCCTCGTGATGGCGGAACTGCTGGCCGCCAGCGAGATGCCGGAGCGCGCCCGCAAGCAGGCGGAGGTCATTGCCCGCTCCGGCGCCAGCCTTCTCGCCATCATCAACGACATTCTCGACCTCTCGAAGATCGAGGCTGGCAAGCTCGACGTCGAGCATCTGGAGGTCAGCCCCTTCGAGGCGGTCGACACCGTGCTCCGGCTGTTTGCCGATCGCGCCCACGGCAAGAAACTCGATCTCGCCGCCCGGATCGAGTTGCCGCGCAACACCCGCATCGATGCCGATCCGACACGGCTTGGCCAGGTGCTCGGCAATCTCGTCAACAATGCGTTGAAATTCACCGAAAAGGGTGGCGTGACCATCCAGGTCGGCCTTGATGGCGCGGACCGCATCCGCTTCTCGGTCATCGACACCGGCATCGGCATTGCAGAGGACAAGCTCGGCACGATCTTCGAGGCCTTTTCGCAGGCTGACCAGACGACCACGCGCCAGTTCGGCGGCACCGGGCTTGGCCTCACCATCGCCCGCCGGCTCGTCACCGCCATGGGCGGCGAGATTGCCGTGACCAGCAGGCTCGGTACCGGTACGAATTTCCACTTCTCGCTGCCGCTTGCCACGCCGTCATCGGACACCGACTGGGCGCGCTGGAGCGGCGAACAGGCCGCCGCACCGGTGGCACTGGTCTCGGTCGATGGCGAGCAGACGGAGAAGGCGCTTCATCTTTACCTCGAACAGGCCGGCTTTACAGTCGAAACGGTATCAGGCGAGGCCCTGCCCGCGCGCGCTGCCGGCGCCCAGCTGGTGGTCGCAGCATTCGATCGCCTCGCCAACCGCCCCCGCCTGGACCTTGTCGGATCGGGCGCGATCGTGGCTGTCGGCTTTGCCGACGAGCGGCCGGAAAGCCTGCTTTCGGCGCGCCGCGCCGATGGCGCGCTGACGCGGCCCGTCTCGGCCTTCGAGGTCAACGAGATCGTTAGCCGGCTTATCGAGGGCCGCCCGCTTTCGGAGGAGACGCGCGGGTCCGATCAGCGCGACAATTCCACGCCGAGCTTCACCGGCCTCAAGGTGCTTGTCGCCGACGATGCCGAGGTCAACCGCGAAGTGGCCGACGCGGCGCTGCGCCGGCTTGGGATTGTGGCCGATTTCGTCGAGGACGGACGGCAGGCGGTCAATGCGGTTCTCAAGACCCGTTACGACCTCGTGCTCATGGACGGCTCGATGCCGGAGCTCGACGGTTTCGATGCCACGCGCGAAATCCGTGCGGCAGAGGACAGTGGCGACCGCCAGCGCACGCCGATCGTCGCGCTGACGGCGCATGTCATCGGCACGGCGGCGGATGCCTGGCGCGAGGCGGGCATGGACGGCGTGCTGCACAAGCCCTTCACGCTGGCGCGCCTTGCCGAGGTGATCGCCACGCATGCTACCGGCGCGGATGCGCTTGCCATCGAGGAGACGGCCACGGCGGAGGCGACGGAAGGCCAGCTGGATCTGGCCGTGCTCGAAGACCTGCTCAAGATGGCTGGCGGCGCCGTGGCGGTCGTCGACCGCATCATCGGCCTCTACGAAACGCAATCGGCCGACCGGATCGCCGAGCTGCGCGAAGCCGTGGCGACGGAGAATGTCGAGCGGCTGGGCCGCGTCGCGCATGCGCTGAAATCGATGAGCTTCAATGTCGGCGCGCGCGCCATTGCCGAGACAGCCGCCCGCTTTGAGCGCCTCGCCCGCGAGGATCAGGCGCTGGTCGATCCCGCAGACATCGAAAAGCTGGCGGAAGACCGCGAGACGGTCATGCGCGAGATCGGCGACTGGCGCAGCCGCATCTGAACCGCTGACAGGCAAGGGTTGGTACTTCTCGCGCTCCGCGGTGACTGCATGCCGCGTCTACGATCCTGACATCCCCTGCTCTATTGCTGGCGATCCGCAGCTCCGTTATCCGGAACCGCAACGCCGGGCCGTCAATGGACCAATATCGTCGAGTCCTTCATCGCCTCGGACGGCGGAGCGACAGGGGCTGCGTCATAATTGGCATTGAGCACGAGGTCGACGCCACCATTGATCGCGACATGCCGGGCAACGATCAGGGTCCATGCGGATTGCAGCGAGACGTGGATGGGTGGCATGGGACACGGCACCGTGACCAGCGACGAAAGGCGGCCCTTCAAGGCCGGATTACGCGCCAGAAGATTGGCATTGTTGGCGGCCTGCGACTTGCAATCGAACTGCAGCACATCGTCTGTTGGAAGCTGGCCAACGACAAGCTTTCCCCGCGAAAGGTAGATCGTGCCCAACAATTGGGGCGCGATGCGGCTTCCGATCTGGTGAAGCCGCCCGGTCGGCGCGCCCCTGTCCTCGAAGAACAGGATGCCGGCCATGGGTCCGGAGACGGGCGCACTGAGGTCCAGGGTCGTCGTGTAGTCGAAATAGAGTACCGCATCCTTTCCCGTCAGATAGACGGCGGCATCCACCATGTTCAGCATTGCTCCATTCGTCAGAATAAGCGGGCCGTCCTTCATGATATAGGTTCCGTGCATCAGGCGAACGCGGCTCGGCTTGTCGATGACAAGCCCTCCGCAATAGACGCCGGGATGAAGCGTCTGCAGGCCGATCTCAACCTTGTAGTCCTTGAAGTCGCATTTCGTGTCGCTGGGCGCTGGACGCGAGCCCAGCGGGTCGGCTGCTGCCGGACAGTCCGTCGCCGGCTTAGGATCGAAGGCGGCGTCGGAGCCGACATATCCGCCACCCGTGCAGTTCACTTTCGCGGACATCGTGGACAAGCCGTTCAAAATAAGACCGTCGCTGCTCTTGGAATTCGAATGCGTGTTGCACTTGGAGGCAGTCACCCTCCCATTGTCGACACCGAGATTGGTCGAACCGTCTCCCAGCGCCAGCAGGCAGATGACGCTCGAACTTCCGGCCCGCGCGGTCGCGTTGGAATTGACGCTATAGCCGGCGCTTCCACCGAGCCGGATGAAATGCAGGCGCACCTTGGCCGCAATGGCCACCTTCACCGATCGATCGGCATCATTCACCGTGACCGTGGGCTCTCCATCGATCCCGGCGGAAGACAGTGCGGAGTTGGCAAATGAGAGCGCCACCTGCCGGACCACATTCGTGTCGCTGTTTCCCAGCCGGTATTGCGAAGCGCCCGCAAGAGCGGCGCTGTCAGACACGTTCTGGATGTTCGAGCGAACCCGCATGATGGTGGCTATATCGATTGTGCCGCCGGCTGCGAGCATCAGCCCGCCAAACAGCATGGCGAACATGATCGGCATGCTGGCACGACGATCCCGAACAACGAGCTTCAACAGTTGAAACGGGAACTTGCTTCTCAAGAGATATTCCGCCTCTGCCTGCACGGCTGTTAGTGCGCCGAGGCCGAGACAACTGTGTTGCGTTGCACCTCTTTGACTGATGTCAAAAAACGTCGCACGAAGGCGTTATTTATTTCTGAAAATATTCTTGAGAGTCCGATCCAGATGCGATTTTTCGCATGTATTTTATGTTATTAATAAATGAATAATCCTTATAGTGCGCGCGCCCAACTTTCGCGTGAAAACTGTATAACCTCAGATAGCATCTATTCGACGCGTCGCGGTATCGCTGTAAGGTCTCGGTAGGATTCAGCGTCGATCACCGCAGTCGCCCGGCATCAATCCGGGCGACGCGACAAGACCTCAATCGCCCCTGCCCCGCGTCTCGAAACGGGGAAGCATGGCGGAGAAATCCCGGCCGCGGCCGTCTTCCTGTTCGACAAAGGCGGCGTAAAGCTCGGTGGCGCGGGCGCCCATGGGCGTATCGGCGTCGACACTTTGAGCAGCCTCCTGCGAAAGCCGCAGATCCTTCAGCATGAGCTCGGCAGCAAAGCCGGGCTTGTAGCCGTTGTCGGCGGGCGATTTGGGTCCAACGCCGGGCGCCGGGCAATAGGCGTTCATCGACCAGGAATAGCCGGAGGAGGTCGAAACGACGTCGAACATCTTGGCGCGGTCGAGACCCAGCTTGTCGGCGAGCGCAAAGGCCTCGCACGTTGCGATCATCGTTGCGCCGAGGATCATGTTGTTGCAGATCTTGGCCGCCTGCCCTGCTCCGGCCGCGCCGCAATGCACCGCCTTCTGGCCCATGATGTCGAGAAGCGGCTTGACGATGGCGAAGGCCGCATCCGGGCCGCCGGCCATGAAGGTCAGCGTTCCGGCAGCAGCACCGGTGATCCCGCCAGACACCGGCGCATCGATCGCCATCAGGCCGGCCGCTTCTGCGTCTGCCGCAACGGCACGGGCGCTGGCGACATCCACCGTCGAGCAATCGAGGAAAACCGCACCCTTGTTCATGACGGGGATGATGTCGGCGGCGACGGCGCGCAGGATCGCCCCGTTCGGCAGCATGGTGATGACGACATCGGCGCCCTGGGCCGCCTCCCCCGCGGTCGCAGCCTTCGTCACCCCCTCCGGCATCGGCGCTGCGAGATCGAAACCCCGGACCTCGTGCCCGCCCCTGGCAAGATTATGGGCCATCGGCCCGCCCATATTGCCGAGCCCGATAAAACCGATCTTCATGTTGTTTCCTCCCGATTATCGAATGTCGTTTTCGCCGAGGCTCGCAAGCATCATGGCAATGTAGTCCGCCGGGACCGCATCGGCCGCCGGATGCTTCCAGCGCGGGTTGCGGTCCTTGTCGATCAGCTGCGCGCGGATCCCTTCGACAAAGTCGCCCTTTTCATGCGAGCGCCAGGTGAAGCGATATTCCAGCGCCACGGCCTCGCGCACCGAGGAGAAGCCACGGGCGCGCCGGACGATCTCGAGGGTCGCCGCCAGCGAAATGGGGGACGCACGGCGGATGGCGGCAAGCGCCTTCTCAGCGGCCTCGCCCTCCTCCCGGTCCAGACGTTTGAGAATGTCGGTCAGGGTTTCGGCCGAAAACACACGATCGAGCATCGGCATCAGGGCCGGCAGCGTCGCGCGCTCCGCCTGCCGGCCGGCCTTGTTCGCGAGGCTGGCGTCGCCCGTCTCGATCAGCGCTGCCTTCAGCGCCGGCCAATCTGTCTCCGGAACATAGAGGTTGGCGAATCCGGCGAGGATTGCGTCCGCCGCATTCAGCCGTTCGCCCGTCAGGCCGACATATTCACCAACCCGGCCGGGGGCCCGCGCCAGGATCAGCGAGCCGCCGACATCGGGAATGAGACCGATGCCGCATTCGGGCATCGCCACCTTCGAGGTGTCGCCGACAATGCGGTGGCTGCCATGGCAGCCAAGCCCGACGCCGCCGCCCATGATGAAACCCTGCATGAAGGAGAGGATGGGCTTGGGATATTCGGCAATCTTGACATTGAGCCGATATTCCTCGCGCCAGAAGTCGCGGGCGGGCTGCAGTTCGCCGGCCTTCGACTGATGATAGATGCTGGCGATGTCGCCGCCGGCGCAAAAGGCCTTCTCGCCCTCGGCCTCCAGGATGACGAGCGCCACATCGGCATTGTCGCGCCAGGCGTCCAGTGCGGCCTCGATCGTCAGGCTCATGGGGTGGGAGAGCGCGTTGAGCGCCTTTGGCCGGCTGAGCGTGACAACCCCTGCCCGCCCCTCGATCCTCGTGATCACATCGCCCATCAGCACCATCTCCTCCTCATGCCTGTCTGCTTCAATTCTTTGATTCCCATGCAGGAATCAGCTCGCAAGAGGGCTTAGGCCCTTGTCCGGCCTTTCCTTCCTCCCTGAAAGCCGGGTGACTATAGGAAGAGGAAAGCCGTCCCGGCAAGTCACCTTTAGGATGATAAGCCCTGCTTAGGGCTTGCCATGGCCGCCCTCAACACGGCACTCTGCGGGAAAAGACCAGAAGGAAACCCGAGTGACCATTTCCCGCCCGGCGACAGCCGACCTCACGGCCGCCACCTACCGACCCGTCAGCTTTCCGATCGAAACGCCGCCTGCCGCCGGCGCTTGCATCGAAGTGGCGCCCGGCATTCTCTGGGCGCGCCTGGCGCTTCCCTTCCGGCTCAATCATGTGAACATCTTCCTGATCGAGGATGGCGACGGCTATGCCGCGGTCGACACGGGGATTGCCGATGATGCCACACGGGAGGCCTGGAAGGCGCTGCTTTCGGGACCGCTGAAGGGCAAGCGCCTCACCCGGCTGATCGTCACCCATCACCATCCCGACCATATCGGTCTCGCCGGATGGCTCTGCGCCGAATTCGACATTCCGCTGCTCACCAGCCAGACCGGCTTTCTCGCCTGCAACAACATTTCGCTGAGCCCGAACGCGCTGGGCGCGGATGCCTACCGCACCTTCTATCGCGCCCACGGGATGAGCGAAACGGCCGCCGAGATGGTCGCGACACAGGGCAATTATTACCTGCGCATGGTCACCCCGCTGCCGCTCACCTTCTTCCGGCTTGTGGCAGGCGAGAAGCTGAAGATCGGCGCGCGGGTTTTCGACATCCTCTCCGGCGACGGCCATGCGCCCGAGCAGATCATGCTCTACGATGCCTCCGCGAAACTGCTTCTCGCCGCAGACCAGGTGCTTGCCCGCATCACGCCGAATGTCAGCGTCTGGGCCGTGGAGCCGGATGGCGATCCGCTCGGCCTCTATACCCGCAGCCTTGGCGCACTTGCCGCCAGCCTGCCGGAAGAGACACTCATCCTGCCGGGGCACGAGCTTCCTTTCTACGGGCTTCACACCCGCGTCGGGGAAATCCTTGCCCATCACGAGGAACGCTGCGAGCTCATCGTGTCTGCCGTGCGGTCACAGCCGATGACGGTTGCCGATCTGGTCCCCGTTCTCTTCCCCCGCGCGCTCGATCCGCACCAGATGAGCTTTGCCTTTTCCGAAACGCATGCTCATGTGAACCTGCTGATTCACCGGGAAAAACTGGTCTGGACAAAGGACGCGGACGGCATTCTTCGTGTGGTTCTGCCGACGCGTTGACAGCTGTCAACTCGGTCACCCGCAACACCTCATTTGAAAAAGCCGGCGCGAGCGGGTAAGCAAACGGACAATGCTTTTCGTCATCCAGGAGCCCGCACATGCCGGACACGATTTTCGTTCTCAACGGCCCGAACCTCAATCTGCTCGGCAAGCGCCAGCCGCATATCTACGGCCATGAGACGCTCAACGATGTCGAGGCCGACTGCCGGAACCTTGCCGGCGAACTCGGCTATGACATCCGCTTCCACCAGTCGAATGCCGAACATGAGATCATCAACTGGATCCATGAAGCACGCGAAAAGGCTGTCGGCATCGTCATCAACCCGGCCGCCTTCACCCATACGTCGGTCGCCATTCTCGATGCGCTCAATGCCTTCGAAGGCGTGGTGGTCGAAGTCCACATTTCCAACGTCCACAAGCGCGAGAGCTTCCGCCACCACTCCTATGTCTCGCTGCGCGCCGATGGCGTGATTGCCGGCTGCGGCACGCTTGGCTACCAGCTTGGCCTGCGCAGCGTGGTGGAAAAGGTCGCGGCGGCAAAGGCCGCAAAGGTCTGAGCAAAGCGCTGCAGCCCTCATCCTGAGGCGCCGCCCTTGGGGCGGCCTCGAAGGATCATCCTGTCGCCGCGACCCTTCGAGGCCTGCGCATGGCGCAGGCTCCTCAGGGTGAGAACCGGGCGGTTCGCCTCAGGCCTTGAAGTTGCGGATCTCCGAAAGCCCTGCCTCAAGCAGCGTCGCCGCATCCGCTTCCGTCTTTGCCTCGACATAGCAGCGCATTTCCGGCGCATTGCCGGAGGGGCGGAAGTGGATGATGCGGCCATCCCTGAGCGTGACGCGGAGACCGTCGATATCGCTCGTTTCCGCGGCTTCGCCAATCGGCGCGAGGAAGCGGGCGAGGTTTTCGGCGGAGCCGCGCAGATAGGCCATCAGGGCCGCGCTCCGCTCCGTCGCGAAATTCTCCAGCCGGTCGGCTGCAGCCACCGGAAGCGCAAAATCCTTTGCGAGTTCCGACAGCGAAACCTTCTCGCCCGCCGCCCGCGCCAGAACGGCGAGAACTGGCAGGAAGCAATCGCGGGTCGGGAGCGCCGTGAAGGTCGATCCGTTGACTGTGAAGTCGCTGCCCGTCAGCGTGCCGCCATTCGCCTCGAAGCCGACGACGGCAGAGGCGCCGCCTGCGCGTGCCTCCTCCATGCCGGCAATGACGAAGGGCGAGCCGACGCGGGTTCGCACCACGCGATAGTCGCCCGCCGCCTCGATGCCGGAATTGGACGTGACCGGCGTGACGACGGTGTCGGCGCCAAGAAAGAGCGAAGCGACCAACCCCAGGAGATCACCGCGCAGCGGCGTTCCTGTCTCGTCGGCCACCAGCGGACGGTCGCCGTCGCCATCGGCGGAGACGATGGCATCCAGCCCGTGCTCGCGCGCCCAGCCCTGCATCAGCAGGACGGATTCCGCAGAGACAGCTTCGGTGTCGACCGGAATGAAGGTCTCGGAGCGGCCGAGCGGAACGACCTCGGCGCCGTAATGCGCAAGCACATCGACGAACATGTCGCGCGCCACCGTCGAATGCTGGTAGACGCCGATCTTCAGGCCGCTCAGCGCACCCGCCGTCAGCAAAGCCTTGTTGCGGGCGGCAAAGAGATCGGCCGCTTCCGCGCCGCGCTGCTCGCCTTCGCCCGCCACGAATGCCAGCGCCGCGCGATCCGCACGGACACGGTCTGCCTGAACGTTGATCGCGGTCTCGTCGCTCTTTCCGATCTCGCCATCCGGCCGATAGAACTTGATGCCGTTGCGGTCGGCGGGGATATGCGAGCCGGTGACCATCAGCGACGCGGCATTCAGCTTCAGCCCGAAATGCGCGAGCGCCGGCGTCGGGATCGTCCCGCAATCGACCGGCTGAAGCCCCGCCTGCCTCAGCGCGCCAATGCAATTGGCGGCAATCTCTGGGCTGGAATCGCGGAAGTCGCGGCCGACCAGCACCCGGTCGCCCGGTTTGGCCAGGCCGCTCTCGAAGAGGTATAGCGCGAACGCCCTGGCATAGATGAAGGACGGCTCGCCCTTCAGATCGACCGAAAGACCGCGTAGGCCGCTAGTTCCAAACTTCAGGCTCATGTCGTCACCCCTTTGCGATAAACTGCGCCGCTTTGTAACATCTGTTCATCAACGGTCAACGAAACGGCGCGGTTCCGGCGTCACTTTGCCGTCCGAAAGTGAATCCTATTGCCATATGGCATTTAACTTCCTATTTTCCGGCAAAAAGGACGATCCCGCAAAGGACCTTGCATGGTATCCCTGCAGCCGCTCGAAACGCTTGCCCGCGAATATGTCGCCTCGCCGATCACCGACGAGGAGGGCGAAGCCATGTTTCGCGCGGCCGTCGCGCTGTTCAAGAGCTGGTCGCTGACGGATGAACAATCCTCCACGCTGGTCGACATGCCGGTGCGCACCTATCGGCGCTGGAAGGCCGGCGAGATCGGCAGGCTTTCCCGCGACGGCAAGGCGCGGCTTTCCAACCTCATGGGCATTCACAAGGCGCTGCGCATGATCTTCCGCGATCCCGAGCGCACCTATGAATGGATCTCGAAGGGCAATTCCGTCTTCGGCGGCAAGTCGGCCCTGGAAATCATGCTGAACGGCGAACTGACCGACATCATGCGCATCCGCCGCTTCCTCGATTCCGGGCGGGGCGGCTGGTGAAGCTTCCGTCCGTCACCCGCATCGAATGGCCGCAGGCGCGCCGCTTCATTCGCGTGGCCACCGCCTGCGTCAATATCTTCGACGATATCGCAAGCCCCGATGACTGGACGCATCTCGCATCGTCCGAGCGCAAGACCGATGCGCGGCTGTCGGAATCCGTCGGCAATATCGACCTCGTAGCGGAGGCGCATCGGGTCGAGGACGAGACCGGCGTCCTCATGGGACCGTTCACCCAGGTCAGCTACGATCTGCCGAGCCGCTTTTCCACCGGCCGCTACGGCGTGCTCTATGCCGCCAATTCCCTGGAAGCCGCCCTCCTGCAGACCATCCATCACCACGAGCGCTTTCTGAAGGCGACCGGCGAGGTTGCCGGCTGGGTGTCGACCTGCCAGGAGATCACGCTCTCCGTCAGCGCCGACCTGCACGACATCCGCGACCCGGAATTCTCCGCCTGGCTGCACCCGGAAAACTATGCCGGTGCGCAAGGGGTGGCCGAACCGCTGCACGCCTCCGGCTCCCATGGCATCGTCTATCCGAGCACGCGCTGGCCGGGCGGCGAATGCGTCGCGCTCTTCTATCCCGATCTTGCCGCCAACCCCGTTCCCGGTCGCCTCTACGATCTCCACTGGAACGGCCATGCGATCGATTACGTGCGCGAGCACGACACCGACGCCGTGCTCAAGATCGACCGGTCGTGACCGGGCAGGGCCGTTGACAGCTGTCAACAGTCGCCGGAAAGACGCCTGAAATGGCGGCGTGCCTGCCAAAATCACGAGTCACAACAAAGGGAAAGAGGCGGCAATTAATGCTTGACGCGACTCGCCTTTGGTCTCACTTTTACGCCAAGTTGGATATAATCCGCGCAGAAGCGTAACTGACGTTCCGCGATGTAAGAGGTACCTCACCTTCGTATCGCATCCATGAAGCGTCAATGAGCATCGCGCGCAGCAAGGCAGATGACGCGTGACGAACACCGCGACCGCAAATACACGATCGCTTCCCCCCGCCGATATCACCATCGCGGCGGATGCCTCGGCTCTTTCCGATCAGCTGAAGGCGATGCGCGAGCGGCTGTTTCCGCCAGCGGCGCAAAAGGTGCTGCGTGGCTTCACCTCCGGCGAGGCCGCCCGCATGATCGGCGTCTCCGACGGCTATCTGCGCCAGCTGTCGCTGGCAGGCGAGGGGCCGCAGCCTTCGACCGGCGTGGCCGGCCGCCGCTTCTATTCGCTTGCCGACATCCATGCGCTGCGCCAGCATCTGGCCGAACAGGCGCTCGCCAAGGGCAATGCACAGAAGGCACGCAGCTATCTCAAGTGGCGCGATGCCGAGCGCGGCGAACATCTGCAGGTCCTCTCCGTCACCAATTTCAAGGGCGGCTCCGGCAAGACGACGTCGGCCGTGCATCTGGCGCAATATCTGGCGATGAGCGGGCACCGCGTGCTGGCCATCGATCTCGATCCGCAGGCCTCGCTTTCGGCGCTCTTCGGCTACCAGCCGGAACTCGATCTCACCGGCAATGACACGCTCTATGGCGCCATCCGCTACGACGCCGAGCGGCGTCCGCTGCGAGAGGTCATTCGCAAGACCTATTTCGCCGGTCTCGATCTTGTGCCGGGTAATCTCGAGCTGCAGGAATTCGAGCATGTGACGCCGCAGGTGCTGGCGAACCGCAAAGCCGGCGAACATTCGCAAGCGCTGTTCTTCTCCCGCGTCCAGGAAGCGCTGCAGACGGTCGCCGACGATTACGACGTCGTCGTGCTCGATTGCCCGCCGCAGCTCGGCTATCTGACGCTCTCGGCGCTCTGTGCGTCGACCTCGGTGATCGTCACCGTCCACCCGCAGATGCTCGACGTCGCCTCGATGAGCCAGTTCCTGTTCATGACCTCCGACCTTCTGTCGGTCGTGCGGGAAGCCGGCGGCACGCTGAATTTCGACTTCCTGCGCTATCTCGTCACCCGCTACGAACCGAATGACGGGCCGCAGACGCAGATTGCCGGTTTCATGCGCTCGCTGTTCGGCGACCGCGTGCTGACCGCGCCGATGGTCAAGTCGACCGCCATTTCGGATGCCGGCCTGACCAAGCAGACGCTCTATGAAGTCGGCCGCGAGAATTTCACCCGCGCGACCTATGACCGGGCGCTCGAAAGCCTGAACGCGGTGAATTCGGAAATCGAACAATTGATCCATGCGGCCTGGGGCCGCGCCTGACGAGTTGAACTGAAGTGAAGACACCCATGTCCAGCGGCAAGCGACGCGACGAACTGAAGGCCTTGTTCACCGGGAGACCGGGCGGACCCGTCGCGCCTGAAACGAAGTCGGCCGAGCCCATGCCGGAAGCTGAGCCGGCTGCGGCTCAGCGCGCGCCCGACCCGCAGCGTGCGGCCTCCGGCGCCGTGCGGGCCATGGGGCTGTCGCTCGGCTCGCTCGCCCGCGAGGCGGAAGAGGCGCGCAATCTGCGTCAGGCTTTCGAGGACGGCGAGCGCATCGTCGAACTCGATTGCGCACTCGTGTCCTCCTCCTTCGTCGAGGATCGGTTCGCCCGTGGCGAAACCGATGGCGAGTTCATGGGGCTGGTCGACAGCATTCGCGAGAGTGGCCAGCAGGTGCCCATTCTCGTTCGCCCGCATCCGGACAAGCCCGGCCACTTCCAGACCGCCTATGGCCACCGCCGGCTTGCCGCCGTGCGCAGCCTGGAGCGAAAGGTCAAGGCGATCGTTCGCCCGCTGACCGACGACGAACTGGTGCTGGCGCAGGGCAAGGAAAATGCCGAGCGGCGCGATCTCACCTTCATCGAGCGTGCCTTCTTCGCGCAGGCGCTCGTCCAGCGCGGCTTCGCCCGCAAGGTGGTGGAAGATTCCCTCGGCGTGCAGAAGAGCGAAGTGTCGCGGCTTCTGCAGGTCGCCGACAGCATTCCGCTCCACATTGCCCGCGATATCGGCCCGGCCCCCAAGGTCGGCCGCGAGCGCTGGATGGCGCTCGGCGCGATCTTTACGGCACGTCCGGCGGCGGAAGAGATCGCCAGCGACGAGGCCGGCTCGCAGCGTTTCCGCGCCGCCGAAACCAACCGACGCTTCCAGATGCTGTTCGACCGCCTGTCGCGCAAGCAGAAGCCCAAGCCCGATCGTGGCGAGCCGCTTTCCGGCCGCGACGGCAAGGCATTCGGCAAGGTCTATGCGGGGGGCGGAAAGCCAAGGATAGAATTTACCGCGCCGGTCCCCGACGCGTTTCTCGCCACCGTCACGTCGCTGATCGAGGAGGCGTGGAACGCCCATCAGCAAGAGGCAAAGGCGAAATAGAGATCAAGGCAGGGGAAGGGCTCGATGAGCGCGGCCCCGGTCCACTGAAACGAGCAACAGGAGCAGAGCGAGCAAGAAAAAAGGCCCCCGAAACGTCACCATCCCGGAAGCCCTCTTCTATCTAGCAGTTCAAGAGAATCACTTCCACCGGGCAAAGTCAAGAGTCTGCGCAAAGCTTTTTGCGCCGAAACGAAGAAGTGTAACTGTTTTCAATATGTTATGCGTAAGCGTCCCGTGCATGAAAATGCGCGGCGATGGTCTGTGCCCGTAGATCAAGTGCCGTCAGGGCGCCGTCTTGCCTCTTGAAGGAAGAGGGCGATCATGAACGACGACATAGCAACGACGCCATTTGGCGGCGGCAGGATGGTTGCGCGCCAATTTTTGCGGCGAAAGCAGGTGACAGAGGCCCAGGCGAAGCTCGCTGAGACAAAGCGTCCTGGGGCAGGGGCCGACAAGTGGCAATTGCTGCGGGCGCTCACCGAGGCAAAGTCCGCCTACGGGCTCTCCGACCGCTCCATTGCGGTCCTGGAGGCATTGTTGAGCTTTCATCCCGAACGACTGCTGGATGGTTCGAAGCCGCTGATCGTGTTTCCGTCCAACCAGCAGCTCTCCCTGCGCGCCCGCGGCATGTCGCCGGCAACGATCCGCCGCCATATTGCGACCCTCGTGGAAGCCGGCCTCATCTTCCGCCGCGACAGCCCGAACGGCAAACGCTACTGCCGCCGCGACGCCCATGGTGCACCACAGGACATGTTCGGCTTCGATCTTGCGCCCCTCGGCCTTGCCGCCGATGCCATCCACGCACAGGCAGAGCGCATCCGTGGCGAAGAACGCCGGCGGCAGGGCTTGCGCGGCGAGGTGACGCTGCATCTCCGCGATATCGCCAAGCTGTTGCAGGCGGCGCTGAACGAAGGAAGGGCAGGGGACTGGGAGCATTTCGAAGCTCGGCTCGAAGCGCTCTCCGGCCGGGTCGGACGCAACGCGACGATCGAGGCTCTGACAGAGCGCCGGGATGGCCTGCTTCGTCTGCGGGCCGAGCTGGAAAATGCCTATGTCGAGACAATTTCGGCGGCGGAACTGAGCGCCTCTGTGCACCAATTTGAGCACCACATACAGAATCCTGAATCAGATCAGACTCATGAATCGGCTATGAAGATCAGAGAAGAGATCGATCAGACCGCAACTGATGATGCGGGTGAGAAGGCCGAAGCTGCAGGCAAACAGAGCCGCGAAACGATTTCCCTTTCCCGGATTCTGACAGCTTGCCCGCAGATTGCCGACTATAGCCGGAACGGGATCGGAAACTGGGCCGACTTCATGGGCGCGGTGGTGCTTGTCAGGGCGATGCTCAGGATTTCGCCGGCGGCCTGGAACACGGCTTGTGCGGCGATGGGAGAAATACAGGCCGCCATCGCGGTGGCGGCAATTCTGGAGCGGGCTGAGCATATCCGGGCTCCCGGAGGGTATCTGCGAGCGCTCGCCAGCAAGGCCCTGAGCGGCAAATTTGCACTGGGACCCGTGTTGCGAGCTCTTGAGCAGAGCGGAGAACGACGTCATTGCGAACCGGCGCGAGCTGTTTGACAGCGCAAACGAAACTTGGCAGCTTGCGGCACCGGGTAAGCGAGGACTGATGGCAAGGCGAGGCGAGAGCAATTCGAGACTGGACGACGCGGCGCGCGCGGGCTGGCTCTACTATGTCGCCGGCCGCACGCAGGACGAGATTGCCGTCATCATGGGCATTTCGCGCCAGAGCGCGCAGCGGCTGATCTCCCTCTCCGTCGCCGAAAAGCTGATCAAGGTTCGGCTCGACCATCCGATTGCCGCCTGCATGGAGCTGGCTGAGGCGCTGATGGACCGGTTTGGCCTCAAGCGCGTCGAAATCGTTCCGACGGATCCCGGGGCTGATGGCCTGCCGGTGGGGGTCGCCGAGGCGGGTGCGGCGGAACTGGAACGCTGGCTGAAGCAGCCGGAACCGCTGATCATTGCCATGGGAACGGGGCGAACGCTGCGTGCCGTCATCGACCAGCTGCCGCCGATGGAATGTCCGCAGCACAAGATCGTGTCGCTGACCGGCAATATCAGTCCGGACGGGTCGGCCGCCTATTTCAACGTCATCTTCTCGATGGCCGATGCGGTGAAGGCGCCGCATTTTCCGATGCCGCTGCCGGTTATCGTTTCGTCCCGGGCCGAGCGGGACCTGATGCATCGTCAGCCGCTGATGGAAACCGCGATCGATCTTGCCAGACGATCGGATGTGACCTTCATCGGGATCGGCGAAATGGCGCTGAAAGCCCCGCTGGTCCTCGACGGCTTCCTGAGACCCGACGAGATGGAGGACATTTTGAAGGCGGGTGCGGCGGGCGAGATCTGCGGATGGATCTTCGGGGCCGATGGAACGCTGCTCGACCATCCCGTCAACCAGCGCGTGGCAAGCCTGCCGATCCCCGATCGCGCGACCTCCACCGTCATCGGTCTGGCGCGCGGCGCGCGCAAGCATGCGGCCATCAAGGCCGCCGTGCTGGGCGGCCATATCAACGGGCTGATCACGGACGAAGAGGCCGCAAGGATGCTGCTGAAAGGGTGAAACGACTGCAGGGTGGTGACCCGGCGTCTTGAGGTGTCTAACCTTTGCCTTTCATCTTTGAAGCCCGGCGGCGCGGTTCGATGCCTGCATTCGGCATGGAACCGCCCAATGCGATCAGGCGCCTTCCGGATTCCAGCCGAACGAGCGTTTCGAGTGCCTCTCGAATAAGGGCGGAGGTCCCGTTTATGCCGGTGAGCGAACGGGCTTGCTCCAAAAGGGAGTCATCGAGATTGATTGTCCTTCTCATCTCCGGAAATCCTCGCTTTCGCAAAAGAGTTTCAGTTGCTCGGGGCCTTACGTCAACCACGGATCAATGAGCCTGATGCCCAGACCTTCGAAATCCTTGATGTTGCGTGTTGCCAATGTGAGGTCATGCGCAAGGGCTGTCGCTGCCAATAGACCATCCATGGACGACAAGCCCCGCCCGGCGCGTTTCGCGCCCGCCATCACATCGCCCCAAGCGAGCGCAATTGCCGCATCAATCTGAAGAAGCCTGCCCTCGAACCGTTCAGGCAGGTCATGTTCAAGCCAGTCTGACAGCGCCTGCCAGCGACGGCCAGGATCCAGAAGCGGCACACCGCGCCGTATTTCCGCGAGCGTAACGACGCTCATGAAGGCTCGATCTTCGTCGAGTTCATGCAGCCAGAGCAAAGCGCGGCTGTTCGGCCGAGCCCGCATCGGCTCGGAAAGGACATTCGTGTCGAGAAGTACGTTCATAGATCAAGATCGCGCGGCGGGTCTGGAAGCCGATCCATATCCAGGTCGCGCCCCCGCAACGGCGAAGCCATCAGGAATTCGGCAAGGGTTCCCTTCCGGGCCGTCTTGCGCTGCCATTCTTCCGCCGACACGACGACGACGCTGGGTTTGCCATTTCGGGTAATCGTCTGCGGCTCGGTCTGCGCGCGTTCGATCACTTCCGACAGCTTCGCCTTCGCGCTTGCGACGGTCCAGTCTGCGTGTTTGGGGGCAGGGGTCTTCATGGGCTCTCTCCTGACCAGTGTGACTAGAATGACTATATAGTCCAAATTGATCGGGCCGGCAATTGCGGCCTTTCGTTGTATCTCGGGCACGCCGAGGGGAACGGCCCCAATGAAGCGAATTTCTCGAAATAAGCCAATATCTTAACCCGCTCTTGTGCGCCGCAGCGACGATTTGCCGTTGACAAGTTCGTCTTTAAATCGATTATTTGCCCATGAGCATAGCATTTGCTCAATTGCTTCTCTGGGAGGAAAAGATGAGATTTCAAGGATGGATGCTGGGCGCGGTTTCGGCGCTCGCAATCGCTGGCGCTGCCCATGCCGAGACGACGCTGACGATCGCCACGGTCAACAATGGCGACATGGTCCGCATGCAGAAGCTGACCGACGACTTCACCAAGGCCAATCCGGACATCAAGCTGAACTGGGTGACGCTGGAAGAAAACGTGCTGCGTCAGAAGGTGACGACGGATATCGCCACCAAGGGCGGCCAGTATGACGTGCTGACCATCGGCACTTATGAAGTTCCGATCTGGGCGAAGAACGGCTGGCTCGTGGCGCTCGACAAGCTGGGTCCCGACTACGACGTCGATGACCTGCTGCCGGCGATCCGCAACGGCATCAGCGCTGATGGCAAGCTTTATGCCGCGCCCTTCTACGGCGAAAGCTCGATGGTGATGTATCGCAAGGACCTGATGGAAAAGGCCGGGCTGAAAATGCCTGACGCGCCGACCTGGGACTTCATTGCGGATGCTGCCCGCAAGATGACCGACCGCAAGGAAGGCATCAACGGCGTGTGCCTGCGCGGCAAGGCCGGCTGGGGCGAGAACATGGCCTTCCTGACGGCCATGTCCAACTCCTTCGGCGCCCGCTGGTTCGACGAAAAGTGGACCCCGCAATTCGACCAGCCGGAATGGAAGAAGACGCTGGAATTCTACGTCAAGCTGATGAAGGACGCCGGCCCCGATGGCGCCTCGTCCAACGGCTTCAACGAAAACCTCGCGCTCTTCCAGCAGGGCAAATGCGGCATGTGGATCGACGCAACGGTCGCCGCTTCCTTCGTCTCCGATCCGAAGGCTTCGAAGGTTGCCGACAAGGTCGGCTATGCGCTCGCGCCCGACAATGGTCTCGGCAAGCGCGCCAACTGGCTCTGGGCCTGGAACCTTGCGATCCCCGCCGGCACCAAGAAGACGGAAGCCGCCGAGAAGTTCGTCTCCTGGGCAACCAGCAAGCATTACACCGAGCTGGTCGCCTCCAAGGAAGGCTGGGCGAACGTACCTCCGGGCACGCGCAAGTCGCTCTATGCCAATGCCGATTACCAGAAGGCAGCACCCTTCGCCAAGATGACGCTGGACTCGATCAATGCGGCAGATCCGACGAAGCCGACGGTCAAGCCGGTGCCTTATGTCGGCGTCCAGTTCGTCGCGATCCCTGAATTCCAGGGCATCGGCACGGCCGTCGGCCAGCAGTTCTCCGCAGCCCTTGCCGGCAAGGAAACGGTGGACGCGGCCCTGAAGGCTGCCCAGGCCGCGACCGAGCGCGAGATGAAGAAGGGCGGCTATATCAAGTAAGGCTTCCTCCTGGCGCTGAAGGGCCGCCGTCTTGCGAGGCGGCGGTCCGAAGCCAAGGGGGTGCGGAAACGTTGGCGAGGGAAAACCCCTCACCCCGCCTCCGCTTCGCTTGGCGGACCTCTCCCCACAAGGGGGAGAGGGGGACCGGGACGCTGCGGCTCAGCCCCCCTTCTCCCCGTCGGGGAGAAGATGCCGGCAGGCAGATGAGGGGGGGCGCGCCCCCCAAACCTTGCGATTGTTCATCAAAAACCTGGATGCCGGGACCGGCTGCTTTCGCCGAAACCTGACGCCATAACCGGAGAGGAATTGAGCCATGGCAACGATGCAGATGCGCACGACAGCACGCGCGATGATGGCCCCGGCCGTGATCCTGCTGCTGGTCTGGATGGCAGTGCCGCTCGCCGCCACGCTCTATTATTCCTTCCAGAATTACACGCTTCTGAACCCCGTCGTCTCCTTTGCCGGCCTCGACAATTACTATTACTTCATCACCGATCCGAACTTCGGCGCGGCGGTGCTGAACACGATCTATCTGGTCGGCGGCGTGCTGCTGATCACCGTGGTTGGCGGGCTTTTCCTGGCGCTTTTGATCGACCAGCCGATCTTCGGGCAGGGGATCGTGCGCATTCTGGTGATCTCCCCCTTCTTCGTCATGCCGACGGTGGCTGCACTCGTCTGGAAGAACATGCTGATGAACCCGATCTACGGGATCTTCGCCTGGCTTCTGTCGCTGGTCGGCCTGCCGCCGATCGACTTTCTGGCGCAGATCCCGCTGCTCTCGATCATCCTCATCGTCGCCTGGCAATGGCTGCCCTTTGCGACGCTGATCCTGCTGACGGCCCTGCAATCGCTGGATGGCGAGCAGATGGAAGCGGCCGAAATGGATGGCGCGGGCGTTGTCAGCCGCTTCATCTATCTCGTGCTGCCGCATCTTTCGCGGGCAATCACCGTCGTCATTCTCATCGAGACGATCTTTCTCCTGGGCGTCTTTGCCGAAATCCTCGTCACCACCAATGGCGGGCCGGGCACGGCGAGCACGAACCTGCCCTTCCTCGTCTACACGCAGGCGCTTTTGAACTTCGATGTCGGAAGTGCATCCGCCGGCGGGATCATCGCGGTGGTCGTCGCCAATATCGTCGCATTCTTCCTGATGCGCATCATCGGCAAGAACCTGGAGGCTTGAACCATGGCACGATCGGTCACGACATCGCGGCGCATCACCTTCACCATCATTGCCTGGGTGATTGCGCTCATCCTCTTCTTCCCGATCCTCTGGACGATCATCACCAGCTTCAAGTCGGAAGGCGATGCGATTGCCTTTCCGCCGGTCTTCCTGAATTTCCACTGGACGCTCGACAGCTATCGCGAAGTGCAGGAGCGCTCGGATTATCTGCTGCATGTCTGGAATTCGGCCGCCATTTCCTTCGGCTCGACGCTGATTGCGCTGCTGATCTCCATTCCCGCCGCCTGGGCGATGGCCTTCAACCCCGGCAAGCGGACGAAGGACATCCTGATGTGGATGCTTTCCACCAAGATGATGCCGGCGGTGGCGGTGCTGGTGCCCTTCTATCTCGCCTTCAAGAATCTCGGGCTGCTCGACACCAAGCTCGGTCTCATCATCATCCTGACCATGATGAACCTGCCGATCATCGTCTGGATGCTCTACAGCTATTTCAAGGAAATCCCCGGCGAAATCCTTGAAGCCGCCCGCATGGACGGGGCGACGCTCGGCAAGGAGATCGTCTATGTGCTCGCCCCGATGGCGGTGCCCGGCATTGCCTCGACCGTGCTTCTCAACATCATCCTTTCGTGGAACGAAGCCTTCTGGACGCTGAACCTTTCGGCCTCGCTGGCAGCACCGCTTTCCACCTTCATCGCATCCTATTCCAGTCCCGAAGGCCTCTTCTGGGCGAAGCTTTCCGCGGCCTCCACGCTCGCCATCGGACCGATCCTGGTGATGGGCTGGTTCTCGCAGAAGCAGCTCGTTCGTGGCCTCACCTTCGGCGCAGTCAAGTAAGGAGACCGACATGGGCAGCATTCGATTGAACAAGGTTTCCAAGATTTTCGGCGAGCTGAAGGTCATTCCCTCCATCGATCTCGAAATCCAAAACGGCGAATTCGTCGTCTTTGTCGGTCCCTCCGGCTGCGGCAAGTCCACGCTGCTGCGGCTCATTGCCGGCCTTGAAGACACATCCGGCGGCACGATCGAGATTGACGGAAAGGACATGACCTCGGAAGCCCCGGCCAAGCGCGGGCTCGCCATGGTCTTCCAGTCCTATGCGCTTTATCCGCATATGACGGTGCGCAAGAACATCGCCTTTCCGCTGAAAATGGCGGGCGACGAACAGTCGGTCATCGACCGCAAGGTGGCCGAAGCCGCAAAGGTCCTGAACCTCACCGACTATCTCGAGCGCAAGCCCGGCCAGCTCTCGGGCGGTCAGCGCCAGCGCGTCGCGATCGGCCGCGCCATCGTCCGCCAGCCCACGGCCTTTCTCTTCGACGAGCCGCTGTCGAACCTCGATGCGGCGCTACGCGTGACGATGCGCCTCGAAATCTCCGAACTGCACCAGCAGCTCGGAACGACCATGATCTATGTGACGCATGACCAGGTGGAAGCCATGACCATGGCCGACAAGATTGTTGTGCTCAATCGCGGCAATGTCGAACAGGTGGGCTCGCCGCTGGAACTCTACAGCCACCCGCGCAATCTCTTCGTCGCCGGCTTTATCGGCTCGCCGAAGATGAACCTCATCGAAGGTGCGGAAGCGGCCAAGCACGGCGTCAAGACCATCGGCATCCGCCCGGAACACATCGCCGTCTCGACCACCGAGGGTGCGTGGAAGGGGACGGTTGGCGTCGCCGAACATCTCGGCTCCGATACGTTCTGCCATGTCCACACCGAAACCGCCGGCACGCTGACACTGCGCACAGCAGGCGACGCCATGCTGAAACATGGCGACACGATCTATCTGACGCCGGACGACCGGCGCATCCACAAATTCAACAATGAGGGACTGGCCGTATGACCGGACGTCTGCATGGAAAATCGGCGCTGATCACGGGTTCGGCGCGCGGCATCGGCCGGGCTTTTGCGGAAGCCTATATCCGCGAGGGCGCGACCGTTGCGATTGCCGACATCAATATCGAGCGCGCCGAGGAAACCGCGCGGGAGCTTGGGGCCCAGGCCTATGCGCTGAAAATGGACGTGACGGATCAGGCCTCCATCGAGGCGGCGATTGCCGCTGTCGACGCGCGGACCGGGGGCATTGATATCCTGATCAACAATGCAGCGCTTTTCGATCTCGCACCCATCGTCGAGATCAGCCGCAAGAGCTTCGACACGCTCTATGCGATCAACGTTGCCGGCACGCTCTTCACGCTGCAGGCGGCGGCGAAGTCGATGATCGCACGCGGCCAAGGCGGCAAGATCATCAACATGGCAAGCCAGGCCGGCCGGCGCGGCGAGGCGCTGGTGGCGGTCTATTGCTCCACCAAGGCGGCGGTCATTTCGCTGACGCAGTCGGCAGGGCTCGATCTCATCAAGCACGGCATCAATGTGAATGCCATCGCGCCCGGTGTCGTGGACGGCGAACATTGGGACGGCGTCGATGCGCTCTTTGCAAAGTATGAGAACCGTCCGCTCGGCGAAAAGAAGAAACTCGTCGGAAAGGAAGTGCCATTTGGCCGCATGGGGACCGCGAATGACCTTTTAGGTATGGCAATTTTCCTCGCAAGCCCGGAAGCCGATTACATTGTCGCCCAGACATATAATGTCGACGGCGGCAACTGGATGAGCTGAACAGACCCTTGATACCCGCCAAGCCGGGGAGATGACGATGACCAAACTATCCTTAGCCAACCTGCCGAAACTAGCCGACAAGGCCTCCGTGCCGACCTATCGGCGCGAAGACCTGTCACCCGGCATCCTGCATTTCGGCGTCGGCAATTTCCATCGCGCGCATCTGGCCGTCTATCTGCACGACCTGTTCAATCAGGGCAGGAACCTCGACTTCGCCATCATCGGCGCCGGCGTCATGGCGTCGGATGCGAAGATGAAGGAGGTTCTCAAGGCGCAGGATTATCTGACCACTGTCGTCGAGCAGGATATCTCCAGGTCTGCCGCAACAATCACAGGGCCGATGATCGACTTCATTGCCGCCCCCGATTTCGACGCCATCATTGCGAAGCTTGCCGATCCGGCGATCCGCATCGTCTCGATGACGATCACCGAGGGTGGCTATTTCATCGATCCGGCGACCGGCAAGTTCGATCCGAAACATCCGGCCATTGCCGCCGATGCTGCGAACCCGGATCACCCGAAGACCGTCTTCGGCCTGATCATCGCGGGCCTGAAGAAGCGCCGCGCCGCCGGCCATCCGCCGTTTACCGTCATGTCCTGCGACAATATTCCGGGCAATGGCGAGGTGACGGAGGCGGCAGTCGCCGGTCTTGCCGCGCTCTCCGATCCCGACTTCGCCCACTGGATCGAGAAGAACGTGGCCTTCCCGAATTCCATGGTCGACCGCATCACGCCGGCCACCGGCAAGCGCGAGATCGATATCGCCCGCGACACCTATGGCATCGAGGACGGCTGGCCGGTCTTCTGCGAGGAGTTCAAGCAATGGGTGCTGGAGGACAAGTTCCCGCTCGGCCGCCCGGCGTTTGAGGATGCGGGCGCCGAATTCGTGCCCGATGTCGCGCCCTATGAATTGATGAAGCTGCGCATCCTCAATGGTGGTCATGCCGCCATTGCTTACCCGGCATCGCTCATGGATATCCACTTCGTCCATGAGGCGATGGAGAACCCGCTGATCAAGGCGTTTCTCGCCAGGCTCGAGCACAACGAGATCATTCCGGTCGTGCCGCCGGTGCCGAAGACGAGCCTTGCCGATTACTTCGACCTGATCGACCGCCGCTTCTCCAACCCGAAGATCGGCGATACGATCCCGCGTCTGGCGCAGGACGGTTCGAACCGGCAGCCGAAATTCATCCTGCCTGCGACCGCAGCAAGACTTGCCAAGGGGCAGGACGTCACCGGCCTGTCGCTCGTCTCCGCACTCTGGTGCAAATATTTCGAGGGCGTGTCGGACAGCGGCAAGGCGATTGTCTTCAATGACGAGAGCGCCGAGCGGCTGCAAAAGGCCGCCCTTGCCTCGCGCGACGATCCGAGAGTGTTTCTGGCGCTGGGCGATATTTTCGGCGAGGTCGGGACCAATCCGCGCTTTGTCGAAAGCTTCTCCAAGGCGCTGGCAAGCCTGCGAACCAAGGGCACGGCGGCAACGCTCTCCGACTATATCGACGGCAAGCTCTGAAGGCCGGGAGCGATGCGGCGCGCGCCTGATCTCCTGATGATCTTCGATTGCGACGGGGTGCTGGTCGATAGCGAGCCGATTGCGCTCGCAGTCCTCGGCGAAATGCTGAAGGGCCAGCAGGTTGCGCTGTCCGACGAGGAGATTGCCGAACGCTTCCTCGGCCGCAGCCTCGGCGCAGTCGCCGAGATCGTCGAGCAGGAATTCGGCCGGCGTTTGCCGGAGGACTTCCCGGCCATGATCCGGCGTCGGCTCTTCGCCCGCTACGAGACGGAGCTGCGGGCAATGCCGGGGATCCGGTCGGCGCTGGACGGACTTGCCGCGCGCGGTGTTGCGACCTGCGTTGCCTCGTCCAGCCTCCCGGAACGCATTGCGAAGAGCCTTTCCGTCACCGGTCTATCGGAAGCGTTCGGCGCTCGTCTCTTCAGCGCCAGCATGGTGAAGGCGGGCAAGCCGGCGCCCGATCTCTTTCTCCATGCCGCCCGGCAATGCGGTTTTTCGCCGGCGAACTGTATCGTCATCGAGGACAGTCCTGCGGGCATCGAGGCGGCGCGGGCGGCGGGCATGCTGGTGCTTGCCTTTGGCGGCGGCGGCCATGCGCGCTCACCCGCCTTCCGGCAGAAGATTGCGAGCCTGAAGCCCGATGCATGGTTTGACGCCATGGCGGATTTGCTGCAGTTTGTCGACGGGTTGAGGAGTTCGGAAGACAGCCTTCATGGGTGAGTTTATCGTTGCGGTGGACGTGGGGACCGCCAGTGCTAGGGCAGGGGTCTTCACGCTGGATGGCCGCCAGCTGGCGCGCGCCGTTTCACCCATGCGGGTTCTGCAACCACAGGCCGGACATTACGAACAGGTCAGCGACGAGATCTGGCAGGCGGTGATCGAGAGCGTGCGCGCCGCCTTGCGCGATGCGCAGGTCGACGCCGCCGAGGTTGCCGCCATCGGCTTCGACGCCACCTGCTCGCTGGTCGTGCGCGACGGTGAAGGTCGCCCTCTGCCGGTGACGGCGGCTGGCGCAACGCAGGCCGATACCCTGCTCTGGATGGACCACCGCGCCAATTCGGAAGCGGAGGAATGCTCGATTGACGATCCGCTCGTCACCCGCTTCGGCGGCAAGCTCTCGCCCGAAATGCAGGTGCCGAAGCTTCTCTGGCTGAAGCGCCATCTGCCGGAGACCTGGGCGGGCATGGGCCTTGCCTTCGACCTCTGCGACTATCTCACATGGTGTGCCACGGGCCGGGAGACCGACGGCGGCAGTCGTTCGCATTCCCCGCTTTCCTCCAAATGGGCCTATGAGCCCGCAGCACCCGGCGCCCGGCCGGATGATTTCTATGCACGCATCGGGCTGAGCGATCTGGCGGAAAGGGCCGGGCTTCCGGCAACCTCCCGACCGTCCTCCGAGGCAGCGGGGCGCCTGTGCGCAGCCGCGCAACAGGAACTCGGGCTCGGGCCGGATTGCGTCGTCGCCTCCGGTCTCATCGATGGCTATGCCGGCGCCATCGGGGTCTTCTGTGGAGCGGATCTCGCGACCCTTGAGCGCAAGGCGGCGCTGGTTGCCGGCACCTCGACCTGCCTCGTCACCTTTTCGGAGCGCGAGTTCAACCACCCCGGCTGCTGGGGCGGTTTCCGCGATGCGGGCCTTCCGGGGCACTGGCTGATGGAGGCCGGGCAGTCGGCCTCCGGGGCGCTGCTCGATCATGTGATCCGCACGCATCCCGCGGGTGGCGCGCCGACACGGGAAAAGCATCTGCAGCTTCTCGACCATATCGCGGCGCGTGTCGCGGAGATGGGGGTCGGCTACGGGCTGCCGCTGGCGCTGCTCCCCGATTTCCACGGGTCGCGTTCGCCCGTTCCCGATCCGACGCAGACGGGTCTCATCACCGGGTTGACGCTCGACACGAGTTTCGACGGGCTGGCGCAGCTCTACTGGCGCGCCTGCATCGCGCTTGCCTGCAATATCCGCCAGATCCTCGAACACCTGCCCCAGGGTGGCGAGATCGAAAGCCTGTTCATGACCGGCGGGTTCGCCGGCCATCCGCTCATCCCGCAGCTTTATGCCGACGTGACCGGTCGTGCGCTTCGCCTGCATGAGGGACGCGACGCCGTTCTGCTCGGAACCGCCGTCAATGCCGGGCTGGCGGCTGGGCTTTATCTTGACTTCGCCGATGCCTCCGGCCGCATGAAGCCGGCGACGAAGACGGTTGAGCCGAGGCCCGAGGCGGCGCGTGCGCATGAGCGCGACTATGCCGTCTTCCTCACCCTGCAGCGCCAGCGGGCGGAGCTTGCAGCCCTGCTGCGGCCGAGAGGGTGAAAGCTTCGCGCAAGTCCTTGGCTGCATTGTGAGTCCTGACACACGCACGCCTGCCCCGCGTGCGGCCAAGGACCCGCATCGATGACCAGCCCCACACCTCAGACCGTGCAGGATGAAGCGCGCGCGCTCTATCATCTCGGCCTGAAGGAAAAGGCCGAAGGGCGGCTCGAACGGGCGATCGAATTCTTCGATGCGGCACTGGCGGCGCAGCCAGATTTTCCCGAAGCGCTCTGCTCCGGCGGCTATATCCTGCAGACCACGGGACATTATGATGGAGCACTGGCCTTTTACGGTCGCGCCATCGAACTCGATCCGGGCTATTTCGACGCGCTGTTCAATCGTGGGTGCCTCTTTTTCGCGCTGGGCCAACTGGACCCTGCGGTTGCGGATTTTTCCCGTGCGGCAGCGTTTCAACCTAAGGATGCCGGCGCGTATTCAAACCTGGGTGCTGCGCTCCACCAGAGCGGCCGGCTTGCCGAAGCCGTCGATGCCTTGCGCAGGGCGCTGGAGCTCGACCCCGCGCTTGTCGAGGCCGAACTCAATCTTGGCAGTGCGCTGCGCCGGATGGGACGCGAAGACGAGGCCCATGAGGCCTTCATGCGTGCCGCGCTCCTGAAGCCCGATTGTGCGGAAGCCTATTGCGGCCTCGGCATCGTCGCCCGCGCCCGCGGCGAGTTCAGGGAGGCGTTCGATTACTATGATTGCGCGCTTGCCTTCGACCCGACTCTGGAAGAGGCGCTGAGCAGCAAGGGCAGCCTGCAACTGCTTCTGGGGCAATTCGAGGCGGGTTGGGAAGGTTACGAAAGCCGCTGGGTGGACGGGCACCGGCCGGTTCCGGTGTCGGATGCCCGTTTTGATCTGGCGCGTCCGGAAACCATCGCGGGCAAGCGGGTGCTTGTCGTCAACGACCACGGGCTCGGTGACACGATCCAGTTCTTCCGTTATGTGAAGCTCCTCTCCGATCACGGCGCGGACGTGACCTTTGCCGGACCCGCCAAGCTGCAACGCCTGCTTTCGACCTGCGGCGCGAAGGTTTCTTGGCGCGACACGAACGACTTTACCGGCACCTTCGACGCCAGGATTGCGATCAGCTCGCTGCCGCGTGCCTTTGCAACTGTTGAAGACTCCATCCCCGCCGATGTGCCCTTTCTCTCGGCCGATCCGGAACGGGTGGCGTTCTGGCGCCAGAGGATGCCGGGCTCGGGGCTGAAGATTGGGCTCTGCTGGCGCGGCAGCCAGGACTTCCGTGTCGATCCGCGCCGCTCGCCCCCGCCCGCAACGCTTGCGCCGCTGGCGGCTCTGCCCGGTGTCCAGTTCTTTGCCCTGCACATGGATGTCGGCGCCAATGAACTGCCGGCGGCGATTGCCAGCCGCATCCATGTCTTCGGCGACGGGTTCGATCGCGGGCCGGATGCCTTTGTCGACACCGCCGCCGTGATGGCCAATCTCGATCTCGTCGTCACCTGCGACACATCGATTGCGCATCTGGCCGGTGCGCTCGGCCTGCCGGTCTGGGTGACGCTGCGCCACATTGCCGAATGGCGCTGGATGGTCGATCGCGAGACCTCGCCCTGGTACCCGACCATGCGGCTGATGCGGGCGAAGGCCGGCGACGACTGGTTTGAATTGTTTGAACGTATTGCCAACGATATTGATGTGCTTGCACAAGAAAAGGAAAAATACTGATGATCGAAGTGCCGGTCTCCTGGGGTGAACTCGTCGACAAGATCACGATCCTCGAAATCAAGGCGGAGCGCATCGACGATGCGAAGAAGCTCGCCAATGTGACACGCGAACTCTGGCTGCTGAACCGCAAGCTGACGCCCGTCGCAACGCAGGTGCTGCGGCTCAAGCTGAAGCTGAAAGAGGTCAACACGGCGCTCTGGGAGATCGAGGACGAGATCCGCGATTGCGAGCGCGAGCAGAATTTCGGCCCCCGCTTCATCGAGCTCGCCCGCGCCGTCTACGTGACGAACGACCAGCGCGCGGATGTGAAGCGCGAGATCAATTTTGCACTGTCGTCGGAACTGGTCGAGGAAAAGTCCTACCGCCCCTATGCGTGAGGATTTCCTCTTCTCTGCATGAGGCGGTGCTGCCACACCGCTATCAGCACAAAATTACCCACAAAAGCACAAGCCTTCTCTTTTCTTCCGCGCGTCCGCAAGGATATTCAAGCGTTCATAGGCGTTTGCGCGTGAAATCGCGCTTCGCCGTCGGATAAGCATAATATGGCCTCAGCGAAATTCGGGGCCAAAAGCGAGGAGCGCCAGACCATCATGAGCAGGAACCCGAGAATTGCCTTTATCGGCGCAGGCTCGACCGTTTTCATGAAGAACATCATCGGCGATGTTCTCCAGCGCCCGGCGCTGGCCGGCGCGACGATCGCGCTGATGGACATCAACCCGCAGCGGCTTGCCGAAAGCGAGATCGTCGCCTCCAAGCTCATTGCCACGCTGGGCGTTCCGGCGAAGATCGAGACGCATTCGGATCAGCGCCGCGCGCTCGACAAGGCCGATTTCGTCGTCGTCGCCTTCCAGATCGGCGGCTATGAGCCTTGCACCGTCACCGATTTCGACGTGCCGAAGAAATATGGCTTGCGCCAGACCATTGCCGACACACTCGGCATTGGCGGCATCATGCGCGGGCTTCGCACCGTGCCGCATCTCTGGTCGATCTGCGAGGACATGCTTGCCGTTTGCCCGAATGCGGTCATGCTGCAATATGTGAACCCGATGGCGATCAACACCTGGGCGATTGCGGAGAAGTACCCGACGATCAAGCAGGTGGGGCTGTGCCATTCCGTGCAGGGCACGGCTTACGAACTGGCGCGCGATCTCGACATTCCGGTCGAGGAAATCCGCTACCGCGCCGCCGGCATCAACCACATGGCCTTCTACCTCAACTTCGAGCATCGCCAGGCGGACGGGTCCTACAAGAACCTCTATCCGGAGCTGCTGAAGGGCTATCGCGAAGGCCGCTTCCCCAAGCCCAGCCACTGGAACCCGCGCTGCCCCAACAAGGTGCGCTACGAAATGCTGACGCGGCTCGGTTATTTCGTCACCGAAAGCTCGGAACATTTCGCCGAATACACGCCCTATTTCATCAAGGAAGGCCGCGAGGACCTGATCGAGAAATATGGCATTCCGCTCGATGAATATCCCAAGCGCTGCATCGAACAGATCGAGCGCTGGAAGTCGCAGGCCGATGCCTACAAGGCGGCCGACAAGATCGAGGTGAAGGCGAGCCATGAATATGCTTCCTCAATCATGAACTCGGTCTGGACCGGCGAACCTTCGGTCATTTACGGCAATGTCCGCAACAATGGCTGCATCACCTCGCTGCCGGAAAACTGTGCCGCGGAAGTGCCCTGCCTGGTCGACAATAACGGCATCCAGCCGACCTTCATCGGCGCGCTGCCGCCGCAGCTGACCGCGCTGATCCGGACGAATATCAACGTGCAGGAACTGACCGTTCAGGCGCTGATGACGGAAAATCGCGAGCATATCTATCACGCCGCGATGATGGACCCGCACACGGCCGCCGAACTCGATCTCGACCAGATCTGGTCGATGACCGATGATCTGATCGCTGCGCACGGCGACTGGCTGCCGGAATGGGTGCGGGCGAAGTGACGCCTCACACCTTCTCGCCCTTATCGAGCCGCGCCAGAAACGCTTCCGCGCTGGCGCGGTAAACCGCCTTCTGCCCCTCGTCCATCCGTCGCCATGTGGCATAGGGCTGGGCGAGGCGGCGGTTGCGGGAGAGTTTGTCAGTGTGGCGGTCGAGGAAATGCCAGTAGAGCGCATTGAGCGGACAGGCCTTGTCGCCCGTCTTCTGCTTCACGTCATAGCGGCAGCCGGCGCAATAATCCGACATGCGCGAGACATAGGCGCCGCTGGCCGCATAGGGCTTGGAGGCGAGGAAGCCACCATCGGCATATTGGCTCATGCCGATGACATTGGGCAGTTCGACCCATTCGAACGCATCCGCATAGACTTCCAGATACCAGACATGCAGCGCATGGGGATCAAGCCCCGCCAGCAGCGCGAAATTGCCGGTGATCATCAGCCGCTGGATATGATGCGCATAGGCGTGATCGATGGTCTCGCCGATGACGGTCGAAAGGCAGCGCATCTCGGTCTTTGACGTCCAGAAGAAGTCGGGCAGGGGGCGTTTCGCCTCGAAGAAATTCTTGTGTTCGTAGCCCGGACCCGCCAGCCAGTAGATGCCGCGCACATATTCGCGCCAGCCGATGATCTGCCGGATAAACCCTTCCACCGCTTCGATCGGACCATTGCCTTCCATATAGGCGCGCTCGGCGGCGCGGCAGAGGGCGAGCGGGTCGAGAAGGCCGATATTGATGTAGAAGGAGAGGAGCGCGTGGTTCAGGAACGGATCGCTGGCCAGCATCGCATCCTGTGTTTCGCCGAAGGCGGGCAGGAAGTCGGCGATGAACCTGTCCGCGATCGCCTCGGCGTCCTTGCGGGTCACGGCGAAGGAGAAGTCCTTCGTTGAGCCCATATGATCAGGGTAGCGCAGTTCGACAAGGGCCGCGACCGTCTTCGTGATCGCGTCCGGCGGAATGCCCTTGCGCTCCTTCCTGAACAGCGTGGCGCTGGCGGGCTTGCGGTTCTCGGCGTCGAAGTTCCAGCGCCCGCCGGCGGGCTTGTCGGCCTCCATCAGAAGACCGGTCTTGCGCCGCATGTCGCGGTAGAAATATTCCATCGTCAGTTCGCGCCGACCTTCCGCCCATTGCTCGAACTCGGCATGCGTTGCCAGAAAGCGATCGTCCTCGCGGATCTCGACGGGTATGCCGGTCTCCCGCTCCCAGCCTTGCATTGCCTCGACCACGCGGCGCTCGGCAGCCTCGGTGGCGATGATGCGTTCCGGTTTCAAGCTCTCAACGCCGCGGACGAGTTCCTTCGTGAACGAGCCGCTATTGCCTGCATCATCCAGCCGGACATAGCGGATGGTGAAGCCCAGCCCCTCCAACTCTTCGGCGAAATGCCGCATGGCCGAGAGAATGAGCAGCAACTTCTTCTTGTGATGCCGGACATAGGTCGTCTCTTCCGCGACCTCGACCATGAGCACCACGTCGTGCGCAGGATCGGCATCCTTCAGGCTGGACAGGGCCGGCGACAGCTGGTCGCCGAGGATGAAGATGAGGTTGCGGGTCTGCTGCATGGGCTCCGGCTTTGGCTGGGGTCATGCAGCAGATACGAGGGCAGGGCTTGGACAGATTGCTGCGCGTCTGATCAGCGCGCCAGCCAGCCGCCATCGACATTGAGGATCGCGCCGGTCATGTAATTGGCGGCGGGCGATGCGAGGAAGACGGCGGTGCCGGCAATGTCCGAGGCCTCGCCCCAGCGGCCGGCGGGGATGCGCTCGAGGATCTGGCGCGAGCGATCGGGATCGGCGCGTAGCGCCGTCGTGTTGTCGGTGGCGATATAGCCGGGCGCAATCGAATTGACCGTCACGCCATGCGGGGCAAGCTCGTTTGCGAGCGCCTTCGTCAGGCCGGCGACGGCATGCTTGGAGGCGGTGTAGCCCGGAACGCGGATGCCGCCCTGGAAGGAGAGCAGCGAGGCGATGTTGATGATGCGGCCGTGCTTGCGTTCCTGCATCCGTCGCGAGGCGGCCTGCGAGAGATACCAGACCGAATCAAGATTGGTGGAGAGAACCGCGCGCCAGTCTTCCTCGCTATGCACGGCAAGATCGGCGCGGCGGATGATGCCGGCATTGTTGACCAGAATGTCGATGCCGCCGAATTCGGCTTCGAGCTTGTCCACCAGTGCTTCGGCGCCGGCGGCATCGAGCGTGCCGAGATCGGCGTGAACGTCCTTTGCCTTGCGGCCTTGGGCGGCAATGGCAGCGGCGGTTTCATCGCCGGGACGCGAATGGGTGGTGAAGGCGACATCGGCGCCGGAGGCGGCGAGCGCCACGGCAATTGCCTGTCCGATGCCGGCGGCTCCGCCCGTGACCAGCGCCCGCTTGCCTGCAAGCGAAAAAGCCTTTGCCCAATCGAATGTCGCCGTCATCGTATCCTCCCGCATGTGGTCGTCTTTCGAGCGAAGTCATGAAGGCTCCGTGCCGCGCGTGCAAGTCTGAAAATAATTTGCGTTCGGTTGGGGTTTTAGGCTCGTCGGGCAGGGCATTTTGCGGTTGCGGGACGCCCCCTCATCTGCCTGCCGGCATCTTCTCCCCGGTGGGGAGAAGAGGTTTTGCCGCAGCCTCCCGGATATCCTCGCCCCATCGGGGAGAGGTCCGCCGAGCGATAGCGGAGGCGGGGTGAGGGGGCGGCACGGCAGAACGGAAGACGGTTCGCGCCGTAAGATGTCAGCCCATCGCCAAATGCACCGTTACCTGATCCGCTGCTCATCCGCCCCGAAGAACAGGACGCTGGCCGCATCGAATTCCGCGCGGATTGTCTCGCCATCCTTCATCGGGCGGATGCCGCCGAATTTCACGATGAGGAGGGTTTCGCCGCTGCGGGCATGGACCAGCGTTTCGGAGCCCAGATGCTCGACCATTTCGACATCGAGCAGCAGGCTCGAATCGCCGCCATCCTTGAAGATTTCCGGGCGGAGCCCGGCGACAAGCCGCGTCCCATCGGCGAGCTGTGTCGCCAGATGACCGGCCGGCAGCAGAATGCCGGAATCGTCCAGGCGGATGAGAGACTGGCCGTTCTGCGTAACAGCCGTCGCGGGCAGGAAATTCATCTTCGGCGAACCGATGAAGCCGGCGACAAACCGGTTGTCCGGGTCGGAGTAGAGCTGGAGCGGCGAGCCGACCTGCTCGATCCGGCCATCGCGCAGCACGACGATCTTGTCGGCGAGCGTCATCGCCTCGACCTGGTCGTGCGTGACGTACACAATGGTCGAGCCGAGCTTCTTGTGCAGCTTGGCGATCTCGACGCGCATGTGGACACGCAGTTCGGCGTCGAGGTTCGACAGCGGCTCGTCGAAGAGGAAGACCTTGGGGTGGCGCACGATGGCGCGGCCGATGGCGACGCGCTGGCGCTGGCCGCCGGAGAGCGCCTTCGGCTTGCGGTCGAGCAGCTTTTCAAGCTCGAGGATGCGGGCGGCATCCATGACCTGTTTCTCGATCTCGGCCTTGGGAACGCCGGCGAAGCGCAGCGCAAAGCCCATGTTCTGCCGCACCGTCAGATGCGGATAGAGCGCGTAGGACTGGAAGACCATGGCGATGCCGCGCTTCGACGGATCGGTCTCGTTCATCCGCTGCCCACTGATTTCGAGGTCGCCGGAGGAAATATCCTCCAGCCCCGCGATCATGCGCAGCAACGTGGATTTGCCGCAGCCGGACGGGCCGACGAAGACGGTGAACTCGCCCTTTTCGATCTCCAGATCGACGCCCTTGATGACCTCCAGCGCGCCGAAGGTCTTGCGGACGGATTTCAGTGACAGCTCGCTCATCGCCATGATGTCCCCTTAAACGGCAGTCAGTGACAGGGTCTGCGCCGCAAAGCGCGGCGAGGTGACCTTGACCGTAACGGCACCGGTTGTTCCGGTCGATTCAATCCAGAAGCCTGTCGCGCCGCCCGTCAGAATGATCGTCTCCGGGCCGAGGAGCTTGGCAGCGCCCGTCACCTCGACTGTCACCGGTTCGTCGAGGAAGGGCAGGATATTGCCGGCCTGATCGAGCGCGCGGACGATGAAGCGGACCTGATCCTTGGTGGCGGCAGGCAGCGTCTTGTCGTCGGCGACGACCTGAAGCGTTGCCGGAACCGGGTCTGCGACCATGTTGAGGCGGGCAACTTCCTTGCCGCCGATGAAGCCGATCAGCTCGCCCGGCTGCCATTCCATGCCCCAGAGGCCGAGTTCGTCCTTGGAGAAATGGCGATGGTCGATGACGACGGGCGGATGCGGCAGATGCGGGAAGCGCTCGCGATCCGGGCCGATGCGCTTGCGGATGCCGGAACCATAGGCGATCTCGACCTCGTCGCAGTTCGTCAGCACGATCAGCGGCAGGATGCCGCCGATATTGCGCTCGCCGCGCGCCCAGAAGGAGGCGGGCTGCATGACGACTTCATCCGACGGCTCGCACTGGCTCTTGTAAGCGTAAGCGGCGAATTTCGGTTCGCGGAAAATGTCCATCACGCCGTGATGGCAGATGCGGTCGCCGGAGCCGAAATCCTTGTGCGTGTTGTAGTCGAACATGCACCAGCCGATGGCGCCCGAAATCGACGGGTCGCCATACATGGCGTTCAGTACCTGAAGATGGCGGGTGACGTGTTCGGCCTGGCGCTGTTCCTGGTCATGCCGCTTCGTCGGATACATATGGCCGCCGAATTCGGTAATGATGTAGGGCACCTTCTGCTTGAGGCCGGTGCATTCCTGCTGGTCGCGCAGCGGAATGCGGCCGCGATTGGCGCCGGGCATTTCTTCCGAGCCCAGAACGAAGTCGTTCATGGTGAAGACGTCTTCGAGGAATTCGCTGTCGGTGATGTAGCGCACGCCGCCGGTCTGGCGGGTCGGGTCGAGCGCACGCGCCGTCTTGTTGGTCTCGACATAGAAGTCGTGATTGTCCTGCGACTCGTTGATGCGCACGCCCCACATGATGATGGAGGGGTGGTTCCAGTCGCGGCGGATCATGCGCTCGACATTCTTGACGCTCTCGGCCTGCCAGCCCTTGTCGCCGATGTGCTGCCAGCCGGGGATTTCTTCGAACACGAGAAGGCCGATGCGGTCGCAATGATCGAGGAACCAGGGCGACTGCGGATAATGCGAGGTCCGCACCAGATTGCACTTGAGATCATATTTCAGAATCTCGGCGTCGCGCTCCTGTGCGCGCTTGCCCATGGCATAGCCGGTATAGGGCCAGGACTGGTGGCGGTTGAGGCCACGGATCTTGAGCGGCTTGCCGTTGAGGAAGAAGCCTTCCGGCGTGAACTGCGCGGTGCGGAAGCCGAAATTGGCGGAGAGATTGTCGGTGCCGCTTGCGGTCGTAAGCACGGCTTCGATCGTGTAGAGAACCGGGTTTTCCGGCTCCCAGATCGAAAGGCCTGCCATGTCGGTGAAGGAGACGATTTCGGAGGCGCCGGAAACGGTCTTCTCCGTCGACGTGATCACCGTGCCGTCGGCGGATTTCACGGCGAGCGTGAGTGTGCCTTCCAGCGCGAGGCCGGACGCGGCGCGCAGGTCGACGCGGACGGTGACGGACTTCTTTTCGGCCAGCGCCACCGGCGTTTCGATCTTGATGTTTTCGATCGAGATCGGGCTTGCGACCTTCAGCCAGGCGTCGCGATAGATGCCGGCATAGGTGAGGTAGTCGATGCGGCCGCCGAAGGGCGGGATTGCAGGGTTTTCCGATCCGTCGATCTTCACCGTGATCAGGTTGTCGCCCTGCTTGAGGAGGCCCGAGAGGGGCGCCTCGAAGGGGGTATAGCCGTCCTTGTGGGCGACGACTTCTGTGCCGTTCACATAGACGACGGCATCGGCCATCGCGCCGTCGAAGACGATCGAGACCTGCTTGCCTTCAAACTCGGGCGCCCAGGCGAGAACCTTCTGGTAGGTGAAGGGCTTCTGATAGCTCGTCTCGTCGAAGTAGTTCAGCGGCAGATCAAGCGCGTTGTGCGGCAGGCGCACGGTCTCGCCCTTGAGCGGGGCGCCGACGGAGGCCTTGTCGAAGCCGTGCGCGAAGAGCCAGTTGTCGTTGAAAAGGGAGGTATTGCGCATGGGAAGTCCTATTTGACCGAGCCGATCATGCCTTGCACGAACTGGCGCTGCATGACGAAGAAGACAATGAGGGTGGGGAGGGTGGCGAGGATGGCGCTGACCATCACGGCGCCGAAATCCGGGTAATAGGCCGAGGCGAGCGACGAGACGACGAGGGTAATCGTCTTCATCTCGTTGCTCTGCAGAACGATGAGTGGCCAGAGATAGTTGTTCCAGGAGGCCATGAACACGATGATGAAGGCCGCCGCATAGGTCGAGCGCATCACCGGCACATAGATCAGCAGGAAGATCTGCCATTCCTTCAGGCCGTCGACGCGCGCTGCGTCACGCAGCTCCGACGGGAAGGCCTTGGTGGACTGGCGGAAATAGAAGATGACGAAGGCAGAACCGATGGTCGGCAGGATGACCGCCCAATGGGTGTCGATGAGGCCGAGCTTGCCCATCATGATGAAGAGCGGGATCATCAGCGCCGCAAACGGCACCATGAGCGTGAGCAGGATCGCGCTATAGACCCGCTCGCGATATTTCGAGCGGAAGACCTCGAAGCCGTAGCCGGCGAGCGAGGCAACGATCAGCGTCAGCGCCGTCGCGATCAGCGCGATCTTGATCGAGTTCCAGAAAACCAGCGGCACATCGACGGTGGTGGCGAAGGCGCGGATATTGTCCATCAGCGCGGAGCCGATGCCGACCTTGCCCTTGACGATGTCGATCGACGTGTTGGTCGCCCCCATCACCATCCAGATGAAGGGGAAGACCGAGAGAAATGCCATGATGCCGAGAAAGGCATAGGTGAAGAAGGCGGCGAGCGCGCGGGTGAACCGGTCCATCAGTCCTTCTCCCTCAGTGCATAGAACTGGATGATGGCGAGAAGCGCGACGGCCAGCACGATCACGTAGGAGACAGTGGCCGCATAGCCGAAGCTTGGCACGAATTTGAAGGTGAGATTGTAGATATAGACCGAGAGCGTCAGCGCGGAATTCGACGGCCCGGCCGCGCTCCCAGCGTCGCTCGTCATGATGTTTCGCACCTCGTCGAAGAGCTGCAGCGTGCCGATCGTGGAGGTGACGGTGGTGAACAGGATCACGGGCTTGAGCATCGGCACGGTCAGGTAGAAGAACCGGCCCCAGGACGGCACGCCATCGATGCGCGAGGCCTCGTAGATCGACTTGTCGATGTTCTGCAATGCGGCCAGGAAGAAGATCATGTTGTAGCCGGTCCAGCGCCAGGTGATGGCGATGATGATCAGCACGCGCGCCCAGAAGGGATCGGTCATCCACGGGATCGGCTGGTCGGTGATGTGAAGGCCGACGAGCGTCGAGTTGATCAGGCCATCCTGCACGAACATGCTCTTGAAGAGCACGGCGTAGCCGACGAGCGACGACACACAGGGCAGGAAGATGGCGGTGCGGATAAGCCCACGGAATTTCAGGTTCGGATTGTCGAGCAGCGACGCAAGGAAGAGCGCCAGCGTCAGCATGACAGGCACCTGCACGATGAAGAAGATCATCGTGTTGTAGAGCGCCAGCACGAACATCGGATCATCGAAGAGCCGCTTGATATTCGCGAGCCCCCCAAACTGCGTCATCATTCCCTTTCCGGTCTGGAACGACATCCAGAGCGAGTAAAGGATCGGATAGACCATGAAGACGCCGATCAGCAGCGCGGCGGGTGCGACGAAGAACCAGCCGTTGATGTTGAAATAGCGGTTCAGGCTGCGGTTTGCGCTTGCCATCGTGATTATCCGGTTTTCTTGTCCAGGGTATTGCCCGCCCGCGCGAGCGGGCAGGACTTGCGCCGTGGGAGGCGCGGCTCGATCGTTTTGTCTCTACGCAATTCCGGACGCGAAACCGGTTTCCACTTTTGCTGGAATTGCTCTGACCCTTGGCAGGGTTCTGTCATCCATGCAGAGGTGCGGTGGCGAGCCGATCTTTCGAACGGCCCGCCGCCACGGGGGAGGATCTTACTGCATCGACGACTTGGCCTGTGCCTCGATCGCCTTCAGGGCTGCGTCCACATCGCCACCCTTGCCGAGGGCCGGCAGCTGGGCTGCGACGGCGGAGTCGACTTCGTTGGTGAAGACGCCGTAGTTGACCGACGGTACCTTGGAGAGCCAGTCGGCAAACTTCTGCCAGATCTTTTCGCCGCCGAAGAACTTGTCGGCGGTTTCATAGGCTGCACCCTTGCGGGCTTCCATCAGCGAGCCGACGGCGCCCTGATCGACGAGGATCTTCTGGTAGAAGTCGACATTCTTGGCATAGACCGAGTTCAGGAAGTCGATCGCTTCTGCCTTTTCCGGCGAAGACGCAATCACGTACCAGCTGGAGCCGCCGAGGTTGGAGGCATCCGTGGCGCCCTTGACGTCAAGCTTCGGAATGGGGGCGACGCCCCACTTGTTTTCCTGGTCCTTGGTGGCCTTGATCGTGCCGGTGATCCAGACGCCGGTGATGACGGTTGCGACATCGCCCGAGGTGAAGGTGCTGACCCAGTTCGACCAGCCGGAAGCCGGCTTGGTGATGCCGGACGACAGCAGCTTGCCTTCGGTCTTCAGCGCGGCCTTCAGCGCCTCGTTGCCGGTGATGTTCAGCTCACCCTTGTCGTTGAAGTACCAGCCGCCAGCCGACTGCATCATGATGCGGATAAGGCCGGCGTCGTTCGGGTCGAGACCCATCATCTTCTTGCCGGTCTTTTCGGAGACCTTCTTGCCGATCTCGATATACTTGTCCCAGGTCAGGTTCTGCATGTCTTCCGGCTTGAAGCCGGCCTGCTCCAGGTAGTCCTTGCGGTAGTAGAGACCGGTCACGCCGGAATCGAAGGGCATGGAATAGGTCTTGCCGTCGACGGTGGCGAGCTTGACCTTGTAGGGCGCGAACTTGGAGTAATCGACAACGTCGTTCATCGACGCAAACGCGCCCGGGAACGACTGGATGTATTTCTGCGCGCCGTAGTCTTCGATGAGAACGATATCCGGCAGGCTGGTCGTCACGCCCGAGGCGAGCGTCGTCTGCAGCTTGGCTTCCACGTCGGCCTTGGCGAAGTCGACGACGTTGATCTTGATGTCCGGATGCGTCTTCGAATAGATTTCGCCAGCTGCCTTCATGATGGCAACGTTGAAATTCGGGTCCCAGCACCAGATGGTGATTTCCTTGGCCTGGGCAGCTGCCATCGCCAGCACGCTCGACGTGCTGAAGACGAGCGCAGCGAGCGACGTCTTGAAAGTCTTGTTCATCAGATCTCCTCCCGAGAATGCAAAAGTCGCGCGGTATCTCCATCCGCTGACCGGGAGTAAAGCCTAAATCATTTTGCCGTGCAAGAAAATTTTTAGTAAATATTTATTGCGCTGCAGCGAGGCTGGGGACGGATGTCGCAGGCGCTGCGGGTGACAGGCAACTCTGCCGCCAAATCATGGTGGTAGGGATGATCACGCGCTTGGCATAGTCGCGCCCCGCGAGCCTTTCCACCAGCAGATCGACCGCCGTCTCGCCGATGCTTTCGCTGCGGATGCGAACGGTGGAGAGCGGCGGATTGAGGAATTGCGAGACCGGAATGTCGTTGAACGAGGCGACCGAGATATCCTGCGGGATGGAGAGGCCTGCCTCCTGGAAGGCGCGATAGGCGCCAATTGCCATATTGTCGTTGGCGGTGACAACGATGTCCGGCCGTTCGCCGCGCTCAAGCAATTGTTTCGCCAGCATATATCCGGTTTCAAGGCGGAGGTTCTGCCCCGTGTCGCAGATATTGCCGAGCACCAGCCGGTCGGGGTTGAACAGCCCCTTTTCCTTGTGCCATTCGATATAGGCGCGACAGCGCGTTTCGCCATGCGGCTCGGAGCGGCCGTCGATATTCTCGTAGCTGCCGATGAAGGCAATGCGCTGGTAGCCAAGGCTGGAGAGATTGTCGAGGAGCTTCCGCGTCGTCTCGTTGAGGTCGCTATAGACGCTGTCGAGATCGTCCCGCTTCGGGTTGAAATCGGCAAAGACGAGATTGCGGCAATTGTCCTGCAGCCAGTCGATTTCGCGCGGCGAATGCTTGCCGATGACGATGACGCCCGAGGCGCCGTGCAGGATCACGGGGTCCGGAAGCTGGTCGCTGTGGTAAACTTTTACGATCTCGGTCTTCATGTCGCGGCAGCGGTTCTCGATGCCGAGGCGAACGCCGATGTAATAGGGGTCGGCGAGCTCTTCCGAGGACTGCAGGAAATGCACGAGAACCAGCCGCGAGAGCGCGACGGCCGACGCGCCGAGCGGCAGGGGCGCGGCCGCCCGGTTTCGGTTGCGCGGTGTTTCGTAGTTCAGCGCTTCCGCCGTTTCGATCACGGCCTGGCGTTTGCCGGGCGAAATCGACAGCGTCGGGTCATAATTCAGGACGCGCGAAACCGTGGCGGCGGAAACGCCGGCAGCCTTTGCGATCTCCTTGATGGTGACCATGCTTCTTGCCTCGATCGTCACGGCGTCGTGAGTTTAGTAAAATTTTACTGCGCCATTTATCCTTGATAGCGCAAATTCAGCCGATTGTCTGCCCCTTGTCACGGTTTGGTCACGGAGTTTTAGCGCGTGTAGAGCTTGCCCGCGCTTCAGGCCGGCTGGGCGCCGCCGGTGCGCCGGGACAGCGCCGTTTCAAGTAGCGCAAAGCCCTCGTGGATGAAGAGGGCAAGCATTGCGACGATGAGCCCGCCCTGCAGCACGAAGGCTGTGTTGTTGGAGGTCAGACCGGCAATGATCACCTCGCCAAGTGTGCGGGCCGCAACCGTTGAGCCGATGGTTGCCGTGCCGAGCGAGATGACGGCGGTGAGACGGATGCCGGCGAGAATGATCGGAAGCGCCAGCGGCAGCTCGACACCGACGAGCCTTTGCCCACCGGTCATCCCGACGCCGCGTGCGGCTTCCTGGACAGACGCGGGAATGGAGGTAAGCCCCGTCAGCGCATTTTCGAAGACAGGCAGGAGGCCGTAGAGAAACAATGCAATCAGCGTGGGGATCGGCCCGAAGCCGAAGACGGGCACGGCCAGCGCCAGCACCGCGACCGGCGGAAAGGTCTGGCCGATATTGGCGATCGAGCGTGAGAGCGGCAGGAATTCGCGGCCCGAGGGGCGCGTGACGAGGATGGCAAACCCGACCGAGACGATGGTGGCCGCAAGTGTCGCCGCTGCCACCATGGCAAGATGGCTGAGCGTCAGCGCCACAAGGCTCGACTGTGTGTAGATGGCCGGCGCGCCATTGGCCGCGAAGGGTGCGAAGACAGGTTCGAACGCCTGCGGGTTGGCGAGGAAAGTGAGAAGTAGAACGAGAAGCGCCAGCCGCAGAAGGAAAGACACGCTCATTGTGGCCGTCCCGCCCTGGCGATCAGGCTGTCGCGGGTAACCCGCCCGACGATCGCGCCATCGCGCCGGACCGGCAGCGCCGCGCGACCCGACCACAGGGCCTCGGCCAGGGCGTCCTTCAGCGAGGCTGCCGCGTCGATCGGCTCTCCCGATGCGTCTCCCGGCTCCAGCAGGTCCGCGACGGGTGCCAGAGAGAGAAGCCGAAAGGCCCGGTCGTCGCTGCCGACAAGCTCTGCGACGAAATCGGTTGCCGGATGCGCAATGATCTCGGCCGGCGTGGCAAACTGCAAAAGCTTGCCCTTGTCCATGACCGCGATCCGGTCACCCAGCCGAATGGCCTCCTCCATGCCATGGGTCACCAGCACGATCGTGGTTGAAAACCGGCGCTGGATGTCGATGAGATCATCCTGCGCCTTGCCGCGGATGATCGGGTCGAGCGCGCCGAAGGGCTCGTCCATCAGGAGAACGGCAGGCTCGGCGGCGAGCGCACGGGCAACGCCGATGCGCTGCTGCTGACCGCCGGAAAGCTCATGCGGCATGCGCGCGCGAAACTGGTCCGGCTCCAGATGAAAGAGGGCGAGCAATTCATCGACGCGGGCGTCGATCCGTTTCCTCTCCCAGCCCAGCAGTTTCGGCACGGTCGCGATGTTTTCGGCGACCGTCCGGTGCGGGAAGAGGCCATAGCCCTGGATGGCATAGCCGATGGCGCGGCGCAGTTCGTGGCCGGGAAGGTCGCGGTTGTCGCGCCCGTCGATCAGGATCGCGCCGGCGGTCGGCTCGACAAGGCGGTTGATCATCCGGAGCAGGGTCGTCTTGCCCGAGCCGGAGGTACCGACGACGGTGACGATCTCGCCGCTTTCGATGGTCAGCGAGACATCGTCCACGGCGCGGACATCGTCATAGGCTTTGGTGATCCCCTGGATTTCAATCATGCCTCGGGGCTCCGTGCGGGTGTGGGATTGGCAATCTCGACCAGTGCGTCGAGGACAATGGCTGCGGCAAAGGCGAGCGCGACGGTGGGCAGCGCGCCGAGCAGCACGAGGTCGGTCGCCGTTTGGCTGATGCCCTGAAAGACGAAGGTGCCGAACCCGCCGCCGCCGATGAGACCGGCGAGCACGGCAAGGCCCAGATTCTGCACCAGCACGATGCGGATGCCGGTGAGCACCACGGGGAAGGCGAGCGGCATGTCGACTTCGAAAAAGCGTTGCCGCGCCGTCATGCCCATGCCGCGCGCCGCGTCGCGGGCCTGCGGTGGCACGCTTTCGAGCCCGGCCACAGTGTTGGAAACCATGGGCAGCAGCGAATAGGCAAAGAGCGCGACGAAGGCCGGCGCGACGCCGATGCCGGCAATGCCGATGGCCGAAGCGCCCGGCACATGCGCACCGACCCAGGCGAGCGGCGCGATCAGCAGGCCGAAAAGCGCCATGGAGGGGATGGTCTGCAGGATATTGAGACTGTTCAGCAGTGCCGCCCTCAACGGGCGGACGCGGAAGCAGAGGATGCCGAGCGGAATGCCGACAAGCGCGGCAGCCGCGAGAGAGCCGACCGCCAGCAGCAGATGCACGCGCGCCTCGCGCCAGAACACATCGGCGCGGTTTGCATATTCGCGCAGGATCGAGAGCGAATCCCATGCGCCGGAATACAGAAGCAGCCCCACAGCACCGGCGATGAGCGCCAGCAGCCCGAGTCGGCTGAGCGGCGTCAACCTGAGCCGGGCGGATGCATCGGCGAGAACGATGGAGAAGGCGAAGGCCATCATCCAGAATGCACCGCCGGGTGCGACGCGGGCATAGCTGTTGGCGGTTGGCGTCAGATAGACGCCCGCCCGCCCGATCGCCATCGCAAGAACCGCAAGCGTCAATACGGAAACACCAAGCCGAAGGGCAGGTCCGGTGCGGAACAGCAGGACTGCGCAGGCCGCGATGACAACTGCCAGAACCAGCCCGGCCTCCAGCGGCGGCAGCGCCGAAAGGAGAGCCACCGGTTTTGCAGCCACGATCCGATTGGGCCGCACGAGGCTGAAGGGCTGAAACACGAGGCCAGCCGCCGCGATCACGACAAGCACTGCCCCGAGCCTGTCCAGCCCGGAGCGTCGTTTGCGTCCCGCATCCGTGTACGTGCCTGTTCTCATCCCCACCGCCAAACCGGTGCCGGCCGTCTGCGCCCGGCCCATCCGGCCTGGCATGTTACTTGACGAAACCGTGAGACGACAGGAAATCCGCCGCAACGGCATTGGCCGGCTCGCCGCCGACCTGAACGCGACCGTTGAGGGTCTGCAGCGTCTGCAGATCGAGCGCCTCGAAGATCGGCTTCAGCAGGTCGGCAATCTTCGGATACTGTTTCAGCTTCTCTTCGCGGATGATCGGCGTGGGCAGGTAGACCGGCTGCACGCCCTTGTCGTCTTCCATCACCTTGAGGCCGGAAGGCGCAATCCCGCCGTCGGTGCCATAGACCATGGCCGCGTTGGCGCCTGAGGTCTGCTGGGCAGCGGCGGAAATCGTGGCGGCCGTGTCGCCGCCGGAGAGCGTGATCAGCTGGTCAGGCTTGAGCTTGAAGCCATAGGCCTTTTCGAACGCGGGGAGCGCCGAGGGCGAGGTCACGAATTCGGAAGAGGCCGCGAGCTTCACCTGGCCGCCCTTGGCGACATAGGCGCCGAAATCGGAGAGCGTGGCGAGCTTGTTGGCGTCCGCCACATCGCCGCGCAGCGCAATCGCCCAGGTGTTGTTGGCCTTGGCCGGCGTCAGCCAGACGATCTTGTTCGCCGCATAGTCGAGTTCCTTGGCCTGCGCATAGCCTTCATCCGCCTTGTTCCAGACCGGCAGGTCGGCCTTGTTGAAGAAGAAGGCGGCATTGCCCGTATATTCGGGATAGATGTCGATCTGGCCTTGGGTGATCGCCTGACGGACGATGGGCGTCGCGCCGAGCTGGATCTTGCTCTCGACGGGAATGTTGTTGGCCTTCAGCACCTGCAGGATGATGTTGCCGAGGACCCCGCCTTCCGTGTCGATCTTCGAGGAGACGACCACGCTGTCGGCGGCTGTGGCCTGGGCGGCGGTGAATGCGGCCAGTGCCAGCGCTCCGGCAAATTTCAGAAGCCTGTTCATGTTTCTTCCCTTCCTCTCACGGCTGCCGGCGTCCGAGGGCCGATGCAGCGTCTGTCCCGATCGTTTTCAGTCTTGTGGCTTACGTTGATGAAAATGGATGGCGGCCGCCAAGGTTCCAGGGCAGCTGCCGTCTGCGTCAGATTCTTCGTAAACCGCCTTGCTGCCAAAGATTGTCAGGAGTGGATACGTTGGCGGGAGCCGATCCGTTCAGTGGGGACCGATGTTTTTTCGGACAGGATCGTTAAGGAGGAAGGTAGGCGCAAGAAAGGGGGCGATGAGACGCCCCCTTGGGTGACCCGATGTTGAAGGGTGGTCTAGGTCACCCCGATGCGTTTCAGGAATTTCTTCCGCCCCGCTTCGCCCATCTTTTCGAGCGTCGGATATAGCCCGCCGAGCAACCAGGGGAACGCCCCGGCGATCCGGCCGGTGATGCTTTCCGAATAGGGGACGTAAACCTCAAGCTTCGGCTTGCTCAGCGCCTTTTCATAGGCCTTGGCGACATCGTCGGCCGTCACGGGCACGCCGACGAAGTTGAGGGCGGAGCCCCCATGCATCGCCTCGTGGCGCAGCATCGGCGTATCGACGCCGGCGGGATAGATGCCGGTGACGTGGACTCCATGAGGCTTGAGTTCATCCTTCAGCCCCCAGAGCAGGCCGCGTACGCCGAACTTGGAGGCCGAATAGGTGGCCGAGCCTTTGAGCGAGACAATGCCGCCCATGGAGACGGTCGCCATGATGTGACCCTTGCGGGCGAGCGTCATGCGCCGCGCCAGCGCCTGGATCAGGATCGAGGTGCTGATCAGGTTCACCTGAAGCTGGTCGAGCATCCCTTGTTGGGTGATATCGCCGAGATCGCCGATCACCAGCATGCCCGCATTGATGACCGCCACGTCGATGAAATCGCCGTCGCGGATCACCTCGTCGCAGAAGCGGTTGAGTGCTGAGGGATCGCGCTGGTCCAGAACCTTCAGGATCGCGCCCGGATAGTTCCGGGCGCTGGCTTCCAGCCGGGCGAGGTCGATATCGACCAGCATGAGCCTGAAACCGAGCGCATGGAAGCGCCTGGCAACTGCCGAGCCGATGCCGCCGGCGGCCCCTGTGATGAGGGCGAGCTTACCGTCGAACCGGGTCATGCCGCGTTCTCCTTGCGTGCTTCGGTCGCGGTGGGCTGGACGCGCGTCGCGGTCTGACGGCGCAGCGCCTCATAGCTCGCGTCATCGAGATCCGGCCAGCCCAGCTTGCGGCGCAGCTCTGCCAGCAGCCGGATGAAGGTCGGCGTGTAGACGTAATTGGCGTGGCGGGGGCTATCGAGATAGACCTTGCCGCCGCGCAGGTCCGGCCGGTCATGGGCGCGCAGATCGTCCAGATAGGCGCGACCGACGCCGGTCTCCGTCGCATTCACGTCCGCGAGGATCAGCTGCGCCATCTCGTCGAAGCGGCGATAGGCGGCATCGGCAAACTCGGTGAAGCCGAGAATGTAGAGACCGCGCTGCTTGCGATGCAGGATGTTGAGATAGAGCTGCGGCCGCCCGCCCTTCCATTCGAAGAGATCGTCGGCGAAGAAGGGCAGCTTGTATTCGTAGCCGGTGCAGAACATCACGAGGTCGATCTCCTCGCGCGACCCGTCGGCGAAGATCACGTCCTTGCCGTCGAAACCCTTGACGTCGCCCTTGGCGATCAGATCGCCGTGGCCGAGATAGTGCAGGATCTGCGTGTTCATGATCGGATGGCTGGACAGTGCATCGTGGTCGGGCTTGGGCAGGCCGAGGCGGGTGAGGTCGCCATTCATCGTGTCGAGCATCTTGTTGATGTCGGTGATGATGGGTGCGCCCTTCGGCGGCAGGGCCTTTCCGGTTGTCAGCACATCGGTCGGAATGCCGAAAATGTGCTTCGGCACGAAGCGATAGCCGCGCCGCACGCTGAAGAAGGCCTTCGCCCCATGCTTGGCGGCGTCGCAGGCGATGTCGACGCCGGAATTGCCGGCGCCCACGATCAGCACGCGCTTGCCGGCAAATTCGTCCGTCGAGCGATAGCTGACCGAATGGCGGATTTCGCCGGCGAATGTCTCCGCGCCCGGAAGCTTCGGCATGCTGGCATGCCAGGTGACGCCGGGGCAGGCGATGACACCGTCATAATAGCGCACCTCGCCATTGCCGAGTTCGACCCGCCAGCGATCGCCCTCGGGTTCGGCCTTCTTCACTTCCGTCTGGAAGGTGATGTGCTCGCGCAGGCCATAGGCGTCCGTGAAGGCGCGGATATAGTCGAGGATCTGGGATGCGGACGGATAATCCGGATAGTTCGCCGGCATCGGGAAGCCGTAGAAATAGGAGGTCCATTTCGACGAGATGAAATGTGCGCTGTCATAGATCGGCGTACCTTCGTTTTCCGGGTCCCAGAGGCCGCCGACATCACCGTGGCGCTCGAAGCAGTCGAAGGGAACGCCCTCCTTCAGAAAGGCGCGCGCCATGATGAGACCCGACGGACCCGCGCCGATGATGCAGTAGCGGCGCTTGTAGCTGGCGACCGAGGGTGCAGCCCGTTCGCCGTTGAAGCGATAGGACGTGCTGGCGATCTGCGCATAGGCGTTCGGCCGGTTGCGCTTCATCCAGTTCGCATAGAGGAGGGCAGCGGCGACCAGTGGGACGAAGAGCCAGGGCAGGTGGTTGACGATCCAGAGATCGCTGCCGGTCAGCTGGCCATAGCTCATGAAGATGGCAATCAGGAAGGCCGTCATGACGGCGGCACTTGCAAGCGGCAGGATGCGCGTGGCCCAGAGGCCGCCGCGGCCAAGGCGGGCGAAGAAGCCGTAGACGGCGAGCGCCGAGGCGATCTGCATGGCGATGATGCCGATCGTGCCGAGCCCGATCATGCCGGACGCAATGCCCACATAGGGCGAGGCACCGGCAAGGCCGAGACCGATGACCAGCAGGAATTCCAGCACCGACATGGCGACGCTGCCGACATGCGGCGCATGGTGATCCGGATGGATCGAGGCGAGCGCGCCGGGCAGCAGCTTGTCATTGGCGAGCGCGAAGAGGTAGCGGCTCGCCGCATTGTGGATCGCCAGATAGCTGGCGAGGAACGAGGCGACGAGGAAGAGGCCCATGACGGCGACAAGCCCTTCGCCGCCATAGGTCTGGGCGAGCGCGAAGACGAAATTGCCGCTTTCCCTGGCCGCAAGCGCCTGCGCATCGGCGGCACCGGCAGCGCCGATGATCACCCAGACGGAGAGCATGTAGAAGACCATGATGACGCCGAGCGCGATGAAGGTCGCGCGCGGGATCGAGCGGCGGGGCTGGTGCGTTTCCTCGCCGTAGAGTGCTGCCGCCTCGAAGCCGATGAAGGAGACGACAACGAAGGGGATCACCGCGCCGATGCCGGGATTGGTGAGATTGCCGAGCGACCAGACCTCGAGCGGGAAGGCGGCAAGACCTTTCTGCGCAATCACGCAGATGTCGAAGACGAAGAGGATGGCGAATTCGGCCAGCATGAAGAACATCAGCACGCGGGCTGACAAATCCAGCGACCGATAGCCTAGGATCGCGACCAGCGCCATGCCGCCGGCGGCAATGGCCATCCAGGAAATGTCGATGCCAAGCTCATGGAAGAGCAGCGAGGTGAAATAGCCGAAGGCGGCGGCCATGCCGACCGAATAGACGGCATAGGCAAATCCCGCGCAATAGGCGGCGACGACGCCGGCCGGGCGGCCTAGACCCTGCCCGACCTGGGTGTAGAAGGCACCCTGGCTGACGATCTCGCGGCTGAGCGCGGTATAGCCGGCGGCAAAGGCAAGAAGGGTGAGGCCGACCAGCAGATAGGCGATCGGCATGGAGAGGCCCGCCGATTGCGCAAGCCCCAGCGGCGTGTTGCCGACCATGGCGGCCAGCGGTGCTGCCGCCGCGATTACCAGGACGATGACGCGTCCGGTGGAAATCTTCTTCTTCTCCTTGCCTCCCGTGGATGGAAATTTCGCTGCTATCGTCTCTGTCATCCCCATTTGCTCCCGCTCTCTTGACGTTTTATGTTGGGATAATTGATAATTCGAGCATTGATCGATTTTTGATGGCTGTCAATAGTCGAGCATTGATCGAGTTATGAGCATTTGGTGCGACTGGAGGAAGATCTTTTGAATCAAGTGGATGAGCCATCGACCGCAGAAGCCGAGGCGACCGAGGAAGCGCCGAAAGGCCGTTCTTCGCGACGGAGCGTTGGCCAGCAGGCGCGCAGCCGCGAGCGGGTCGACCAACTGCTGGACGCCGCCGAAGCGCTGGTGACGGCGCAAGGGTTCGATGGCCTGAAGATGCGGGAACTGGCCCGCTCGGCAGGCCTGCCGATCGCCTCGATCTACCACTATTTCCCCTCGAATGTGGCCGTGCTCAGGGCGCTCGCCGAGAAGCATCTGGCGGAATTGCAGGCCGTGATCGCCTCCTCGATGGAGCGCCACATGGAGGCGGACATCAAGGCTGACGATGCCCCGGAGGCGGTGGGCCGGGTGGTGATGGATGTCGCGATCTATCTTTCCTCACGCACGGCGACCGCCACGATCTGGGATGCGCTGCGCGCCGTGCCGGAACTGCGGGCGCTCGACATGGAAGACACGGCAGCAAACGCGCGCTTCATTGCGCCCTACATGGCGCGCATTGCCGGCACCATGACGCCGGACGAGATGCAGGACTTCTGCCTCATCCTCATCGAGGCGCTGCAGAGCAATCTCATGGTGATCATGCATGCACCGCCCGAGCGGCAGCCGGCTTTGATGCAGTCGCTCGCCCGCTTTGCCACCGTGACAGTGCGCGGCCTGCAGCTGTCGAACAGGTGAAAGCCCGCTGCGCCATCCCGTCTTTGTTGCAATGCAGCATTTGCATGGCTGCAATGCAATATAAGTGCTGGCGATCGCCGCGCGGTTTGGTATCTTGAACTCATCGAAGCGCGGCACCTCCTCCCGCCCGCTTCGAAGCTCAGGCCTTCTCTCCTCCCGAAGGGCCTGAAATAGAGCAGCGGCACTCCTCCTCCCCGTCGCTGTTCTGAATTTCGAAAAGCCTGCCGCACCTCCTCCCGCGGCAGGCTTTTTCGATTCTGGCTTCCGGAAAATCCCTGAAAGACAGTCTCCGCAAGGCCAACGCATCACGCCCGTGAATCGGTGCAACCCCTTGGATTCATAAGTCTCATTGGACGCGGGAGTCGCGATCGGCGACTCTTGCGCGCATGACGATGAATTCCGACGATATCTATCTGGAACGGCGCGATGCGGACAAAAACATGGCGCGCTTCTACATGCTCTCCATCGAGCCGACATTGTTCGGCGATGTGCGGCTGCGGCGGCATTGGGGGCGGATCGGGACGCGGGGGCAGGTCAAGCTGCACGATTTTGCCAGGCGCGAAGAGGCGCAGGCCTTGTTCACCCATCTGCTGAAGGCCAAGCGCCGGCGCGGCTATGGCGAAGCGTGAGGGCGGAATTGGTGGCCTGCGCGGGTTTTGTCCGCGCAGGCCTTCAAATCAGAATATCAGGCGAGCGACACGCGCTTGCCGGTCTTGGCGCTTTCAAGTGCTGCGTCGGCGAGCTGGAGGGCCTTGAGGCCATCCGTGCCGGTCGGGCTGATGGCGGCGCCGTCAACGATGGCCGCGATGAAGGCGGCGATTTCGTTGGCATAGGCTTCCGTGTAGCGCGTCATGAAGAAATCATGCAGCGGCGGGCGGGTATAGCCATCGCCATTGGCGATCTCGATGGACACGGCGCGCTGGTTTTCGGCCGACACGACGCCCTTGGAGCCATGCACTTCAATGCGCTGGTCATAGCCATAGGTTGCGCGACGCGAGTTGGAAATGACGGCCTGCTTGCCGGACTTGGTTTCCAGGATCACGGTCACGCTGTCGAAATCGCCGGCCTTGCCGATTTCCGGATCGACCAGAACGGCGGCATGGGCGGATACGGAAGCCACCTCTTCACCGAGCAGGAAGCGGGCCATGTCGAAGTCGTGGATCGTCATGTCGCGGAAAATTCCACCCGAACGCTTGATATAGTCTACCGGCGGAGCGCCGGGATCGCGCGAGGTGATCGTCACCATTTCGACGGCGCCGATCTTTCCGTCAGCAATGGCCTTGCGCACGGCCATGAAATGCGGATCGAAGCGGCGGTTGAAGCCGACCATCAGCTTGCCCTTGGTTTCCTCGACCACCTTGATGCAGGCCTTGACGCGGGCCACATCCAGATCGACCGGCTTTTCGCAGAAGATCGCCTTGCCGGCGCGGGCAAAGCGCTCGATCAGGTCGGCATGGGTGTCGGTCGGCGTGCAGATGATGACGGCATCGATATCGGCCGACTTTTCAATCTCTTCGATCGTGCGCACGTCGCAGCCGTAGGTCTTGGCAATGGCGTTTGCGGCGTCCGCAAAAGGGTCGGCAACGGCGACCAGCTTGGCATCCGCATTGCCGGCGACAGCCTTGGCATGTACCTTGCCGATGCGGCCTGCGCCCAAAAGTCCGAATTTCACTGTCATGAGTGTGCTCCCGAAATAGTCACTTTGTTTGCCGCGATTCCATCGAAAGCCACAACAGGCCTTTGTGGAACTGCCGATCCGACTGGAACGAAGATTTCATTTCAAGGGTCATAAAGGAATGTCTCGCCTCAAACAACGGGTCTCTCATCAATTTTGGAAGAGGCAGTTGCTGAATTCCATTTTTGGCATAAATATTCCATCATTGGATGGGGACGCGGAGAACTGATTTGCCGGACGTGAACGAGACGGGTGCTGCGCCACCTGCGGATTTCGACAGCCTGAAAGCCCAGGTGGTCGGCAATCACGTAAAGCTGCCGAAGCGGCTGAAACAGGCTGCAGCCTATGCGCTGGAAAATCCCGACGAGATCGCCTTCGGCACGGCTGCGAGCATCGCGCAGGCGGCCTCCGTCCAGCCGTCGACGCTGGTGCGGCTGGCGCATCAGTTCGGCTATGACGGCTTCTCGCATTTCCAGACCATCTTCAAGGAGCGCCTGCGCCTGCGCACGCCCTCCTATGAGGAGCGGCTGACGCAGATCGAGAAATCCGGCGATGCCGCTCCGGAATCCGCACTTCTGCATGGGTTCTTTGGCGCCGCGCGTTCGTCCATTATCAAGATGGAGGAGGCAATCCGCGAGGAGGATTTCAAGCGTGCCATTGATGTCCTGGGCGCGGCCGACACGATCTATCTGATCGCCAAGCGGCGCTCCTACTCCCTGACGGCGCATCTATCTTACGCCTTCTCCAAGCTCGGCATCCGCCACCAGATGGTGGCATCGACCAATGGCGTGGATCTGGAAACCGTGCAGTTTGCGAGGCCTGAAGATGCCGCGCTCGCCATCTCCTTCTCGCCCTATGCGGCCGAAAGCCTGGACCATGCCCGCGCGCTCCACGCCCAAGGTGTGCCGCTAGTCTCCATCACCGATTCCGCCTTCTCGCCGCTCGCCTCCATTTCCACCCTCTGGTTCGAGGTGGCGGAGGCCGATTTTGCCGGGTTTCGCTCGCTCTCGGCCTCGATGGCGCTGACCATGGCGCTCTCTGTTGGCATTGCGGAATATCGCCGGCATCAACAGAATGACGCGGAATAAATTTGGAATATAAATTCCGAATTGACAACTTAATGGCTTTTGTGTTTCATCCGCCGCAAGCGACCTGACGGTCGATAAAACAGAACGTGGAGGACCGCATGCCGCGCCTTGATCCGGGCTTCAAGCCTGAGGCTGAACTCGATGTCATCACCATCGGCCGCTCCTCCGTCGACATCTACGGCCAGCAGATCGGCGCGCGTCTCGAAGACACGGTGAGCTTTGCCCGCTCTGTCGGCGGCTGCCCGGCCAATATCGCCATCGGCACGGCGCGGCTGGGGCTGAAATCGGCGATCATCACCGGCGTTGGCGACGAGCAGATGGGCTCCTTCATCAAGGAACATCTGACCCGCGAGGGCGTGGAGACGCGAGGAATCAAGACCGATCCGACGCGGCTGACCGCGTTGGTTCTCCTCGGCGTCGAGAACGACAAGACCTTCCCGACCATCTTCTATCGCGAAAACTGCGCCGACATGTCGATTGCGGAAGAGGATGTGAGCGAGGATTTCATCAAGTCCGCCCGCGCCGTGCTGGTCACGGGGACGCATTTTTCGAAGCCGAACACCGAAGCCGCACAGAAGAAGGCGATCCGCATCGCCAAGGCAAACGGCGCGAAGGTAATCTTCGATATCGACTATCGCCCGAACCTCTGGGGCCTTGCCGGCCACCGGGCGGGCGAGGAGCGCTATATTGCCTCGGACGCCGTTTCCAATCGCCTTAAGCCGGTTCTCGCCGAATGCGACCTCATTGTCGGCACGGAAGAGGAAGTGCTGATCGCCTCTGGTGAGGCCGATCTTCTGGCCGCGCTCAAAGCGATCCGTGCCTCATCGTCCGCCACAATCGTGCTCAAGCGCGGGCCGATGGGTTGCATCGTCTATGACGGGACGATCCCGGACGATCTGGACCAGGGGATCGTGGGGCAGGGCTTCCCGATCGAGGTCTATAATACGCTCGGCGCTGGAGACAGCTTCATGTCCGGTTTCCTGCGCGGCTGGCTGCGCGGCGAGGAGCATCAGACCTCGGCGACCTGGGCGAATGCCTGCGGCGCCTTTGCCGTCTCGCGCCTGCTCTGCTCGCCGGAAATCCCGACCTTCACCGAGCTCACATATTTCCTCAAGCATGGCAGCAAGGAACATGCGCTGCGCAAGGATGCCGACCTCAACCACGTCCACTGGGCAACGACGCGCATTGCCGGCGAGATCCCGCTGCTGATGGCGCTCGCCATCGACCACCGGTCGCAGCTGGTCGACGTCGCCCGCGAACTCAACGTGCCGGAGACACGCATTCCCGCCTTCAAGCGCCTCGCCGTGGCCGCTGCCGCCCGCGTCGCCAAGGGGCGTCCGGGCTATGGCATGCTGATTGACGAGCGCTTCGGCCGCGATGCCTTCTTTGATGCGATGAAGCAGAATTTCTCATGGATCGGCCGTCCGGTGGAACTGCCGGGCTCCAAGCCGCTGAAATTCGAATTCTCGCAGGATATCGGCTCGCAGCTTGTTGCCTGGCCGGTTGAGCATTGCATCAAGTGCCTCTGCTTCTACCATCCTGATGATCCGGCAGCTCTCAAGGCCGAGCAGCAGGAAAAGCTGCGCGCGCTGTTCGATGCCGCCCGCAAGGTTGGCCGCGAATTGCTGGTTGAGATCATCGCCGGCAAGAATGGCCCGCTCACCGACGACACCATTGCGACCGCGCTTCGCGAGCTCTACGATCTCGGCATCAAGCCGGACTGGTGGAAGCTGGAGCCGCAGGCCTCCGAAATCGCTTGGGGCAAGATCGAGGCCGTGATTGCCGAAAACGACCCCTTCTGCCGTGGCATCGTGCTTCTCGGGCTCGAAGCCCCGGCGGCGGAGCTGGAAAAGGCCTTTGCCGCGACATTGGTCGCGCCTTCGGTCAAGGGTTTCGCGGTTGGTCGGACGATCTTTGCGGATGCGGCGCGCCAGTGGCTTGGCGGCAAGATGGACGACGAGGCGGCGATCGCCGATATGGCTGCAAGGTTTGAAGGGCTGACAAAAGCCTGGCTGAAGACGCGCGGCCTGAACTAAGTCAGGTTGAACTGAACAAGAAAATACCGGGAGGTCCCCAATGGGCAAGACGATCAGGCTGACGATGGCGCAGGCCCTCGTGAAGTTTCTTTCCAGCCAGATGACGGTGATCGATGGCGTCAAGCAGCCGATCTTTGGCGGCTGCTGGGCGATTTTCGGCCATGGCAATGTCGCCGGCATCGGCGAGGCGCTTTATCAGGCCCGCAACGGTTTCCCGACCTATCGTGCCCATAACGAGCAGTCGATGGCGCATTCGGCGATTGCCTATGCCAAGGCGAATTTCCGCCGCCGCTTCATGGCCTGCACGACCTCCATCGGCCCCGGCGCGCTGAACATGGTGACGGCGGCGGGCGTTGCCCATGTCAACCGCCTGCCGGTTCTGTTCCTGCCCGGCGATGTCTTCGCCAATCGTGCGCCGGATCCGGTCTTGCAGCAGATCGAGGCGTTCGGCGATGGCACTGTCTCGGCCTCCGACGCCTTCCGCCCCGTGTCCCGCTATTTCGACCGCATCACCCGGCCGGAGCAGATCATCGTGGCCCTGCGCCGCGCCATGCAGGTTCTGACCGATCCTGCCGATTGCGGTCCGGTGACGCTGTCGCTCTGCCAGGATGTGCAGGCGGAAGCCTTTGATTACCCGGAAAACTTCTTCGAGGAACGCGTCTGGACCACCAACCGCCGCATCCGCCCGGACGAGAATGAATTGGCGAACGCCATCGCGCTGATTTCGGCGGCGAAAAAGCCGGTCATCGTGGCCGGCGGCGGCGTGCTCTATTCGCTGGCGAGCGACGAACTCACCGCCTTTGCCGACAAGCATGGCATTCCGGTTGTCGTGACACAGGCAGGTAAGTCGGCGATTGACGAGCGCCATCCGCTGGCGCTGGGCTCGGTCGGTGTGACGGGCACTTCGGCGGCCAATGCGATTGCCGAAGAGGCCGATCTGGTCATCGGCATCGGCACGCGCTTCCAGGATTTCACCACCGGTTCCTGGGCGCTGTTCAAGCATGAAGACCTCAAGGTTCTGTCGATCAACGTTGCCCCGATCGATGGTGGCAAGCATGGCGCGGAGCCGCTGATTGCGGATGCCCGCGAGGCGCTGACGCTGATCTCCGAAAAGCTGGGCGACTGGCGCGCCCCGACGACGCTCGCCGACAAGGCCGATCTCGCCAAGGCGACATGGGCGAAGTCGGTCGACAGGATGTTCTCGCCCGATTTCGTCACCGGCACGGGCCTGCCGTCGGATGCGCAGGTGATCGGCGCGGTGACGCGCGCCATCGATCTGGAAAAGTCCATGGTTCTGTGTGCGGCCGGCGGTTTGCCGGGCGAGCTGCACAAGCTCTGGCCGGCGACCAAGCCCGGCAGCTACCATATGGAATATGGCTTCTCCTGCATGGGCTATGAGATTGCCGGCGGGCTCGGCGCCAAGATGGCGCGGCCCGAGCTCGACATCGTCGTCATGGTCGGCGACGGGTCCTATATGATGGCGAATTCCGAGATCGCCACCTCGGTCATGATCGGCCGCAAGATCACCGTCGTCGTGCTCGACAATCGCGGCTATGGCTGCATCAACCGGCTGCAGATGGCGACCGGCGGGGCAAACTTCAACAATCTGCTGGATGACGCCTATCACGTCGTGCCGTCCAACATCGATTTCCGCGCGCATGCCGAAGCGATGGGGGCGATTGCCGTCAAGGTCGCGACGTTGGCCGAACTGGAACAGGCGCTGGCCGCCTCGAGGTCGAACGATCGCACCTCCGTCATCGTCATCGATACCGATCCGCTGACGACGACCGGCGATGGCGGCCATTGGTGGGATGTCGCGGTGCCGGAAGTGAGCCCGCGCGCAGAGGTCAACAAGGCGCACGAGGCCTATAAAAAGGCGCTCGCCTTCCAGCGTCTCGGCTAAATATTCCATTTTCCGGGAGCGCAGTCCGCTCCCGCTTCTTTTCGAGGAGACACCTATGAAAGCCAAACTCGGCATGTCGCCCATCGCCTGGTGGAACGACGACCTTCCGGACCTTTCCGACGACGTATCGCTGGAAGAATGCCTGCGCCAGTCGCGTACTGCGGGCTTCACCGGCATGGAAAAGGGCCGCCGTTTTCCCGACGATCCGGCCGTCATGCTGCCGATCCTGCGCGCCGCCGATGTGACGCTGTGCGGGGGCTGGTTCTCCGGCACGCTTGTCAATGAAGAGCTGTCCGCCAACAAGGACCGCATCGCGCCGATGATCGAGCTGTTCAAGGCGGTTGACGCGCCCTGCATCGTCTATGGCGAAGTGGGCCTCTCGATCCAGGGCGACCGCTCCAAGCCGCTCGCCACAAAGCCGAAGCTCTCTGACGACGAGATGAAGGCCTATGGCCGCCGCGTCACCGCATTCGGCGAATGGTGCGCGGAGCAGGGCATGCCGCTCTCCTATCACCACCACATGGCTGCCGTGGTCGAGACCGAGCCGGAGCTTGACGCCTTCATGCGGAATTCCGGCGAGGGCATTCCGTTGCTGCTGGATGCCGGCCATCTCGCCTTTGCCGGCGGCGACGTGCTGCGCGCCATCGACAACCACCATGCCCGCATCAACCATGTGCATGTGAAGGATATCCGCCGCTCGGTCGTCGACAGCCTCGACCGCAGCCGGCAATCCTTCCTCGATGCCGTGGCGCTTGGCGCCTTCACGGTTCCCGGCGACGGCTCGCTTGATTTCGGCGCGATCGTCAAGCGCTTTGCCGATTACGGCTATGAGGGCTGGTTCGTCGTTGAAGCCGAGCAGGACCCGAAGAAGGCCCCGCCGCAGAAGATGGCCGAGATCGGCCATGCCGAGCTGATGCGCGTCATGACGGCGGCTGGCTATACGGTCGAGACGCAGGGGTTTCCGTTGAAGTGACCCCTTCTCCCCTCGGGGAGAAGGTGGCCCGAAGGGCCGGATGAGGGGCGCCGCTCGGCTAAGAAAAGAGCCTGTGGCAAAGTCCCCCTCTGGCTGCCGCCATCTCCCCCACAAGGGGGGAGACGGAAAGAGGCGCTGCCTTCGTCCCATTTTAGGCAGAGCGCGTGCCGTTCTGCCAATCTCCCCCCTTGCGGGGGAGATGCCCGGCAGGGCAGAGGGGGGTAACACCTCCGCAAAACGTCAACTTGAGCAGGAGCAACCCATGTCCAAACTTCTCGTCAAGCCGCAGGGCAATCATGGTCTGGTGACGAAGGTCACGCCGGAAACAGCGGGCTGGACCTATGTCGGGTTTGAACTGCACAAGCTGAAGCCCGGCGAGACGGTATCTGCCGAGACCGGCGAGCGCGAAGTCTGCCTTGTGTGGATTTCAGGCTCCGCCAAGGCCAAGGCGGGCACTGAGAATTTCGGGACGCTCGGCGGCCGTAAAAGCCCGTTCGAGGGCGCGCCGGATGCGCTTTATGTGCCGATGGGCTCTAACTGGTCGGTGACGGCGGAGAGCGATCTGGAACTGGCCATCTGCTCGGCGCCCGGCGGCGGCGATTACAAGGCCAAGCGCATTGCGCCAGGCTCCCATCCGCAGATCACGCGCGGCAAGGGCTCGAATGTCCGCCTCGTGCACAACATCATGCCGGAGGATGACAATTCGGCGCATTCGCTGCTGGTTGTCGAGGTCATCACGCCGAACGGCAATACCTCGTCCTATCCCTCGCACAAGCATGATCAGGACGATCTGCCGAACGAGAGCTTCCTGGAAGAGACCTATTACCACCGCCTCAACCCGCCGCAGGGCTTCGCCTTCCAGCGCGTCTATACGGACGATCGCTCGCTCGACGAGGCGATGGCCGTGGAAGACGGCGATGTGGCGCTGGTGCCGAAGGGCTATCACCCCTGCGCCACCATTCATGGCTATGACCTTTACTATCTCAATGTCATGGCCGGCCCGAAGCGGGTCTGGAAATTCCACAATCAGAAAGAGCACGAGTGGCTGCTGGCGTAAGGATGCAAGAGGGCGGGGCTGTTCCCACCCGAAAACTGCCCTCAATCTGATCGGTCACGACGTCAGACGGCGTTGCCGTCGCCTGGCATGCTGCGCCTCACCTGACGCCGGTCCCGCGGTCCGTGATGGGTGAAAGCCGGACTGATCAGGAAAAGAGCCAGCGCGATCAGGAGAAGATATCCGAGCGAGAGAACGTGCGTGATATCGATGGTCCGTGTGGCAAGGCCATGCACAAGATGGCTCGCCGCCAAAAATGGCGACACTGCCATGACGGCCAAGACTGCAATCAAGAAAATTCTAATAAGATAAATTTCTAGTTTCTTCATGAAAATGTCCCCAAGACACGGAATTATCATAACCGATTTTCTCTACATTTCCCGATAACCATTTGTTAAGGTTAACAGAGCCACGCCATGGCCCGGAATTTTCTATTTTCGGCTGTATCTTGCGGTGCATTCGCCTCGATTGAAATTCCCGAGCGAACTGCTTGCAGGGTCCTTACAAGTTATATAACATAATCATCTGACGGTTTCCGTCGGGGGAGGGGGTGTCATGTCCGGAGGGGACATGGCAGCAAGGCGATGACCGCGCGCGGTCGCGTTTGAACTCATTTTCCAGGACGGGCATTTCAATCGGAAGTCACGGGAGGAGTTCCATGAAATACAAATTCTCATTATTGGCCGCAGCCTGCGTCGCTGCACTGGCCGTCTCGAATGCGAGCGTCAAGGCTGAGGACGGTGTTCTCACGGTTGGCGCGACCCTGTCGACCACGGGTCCGGCCGCTGCGCTCGGCATTCCGGAAAAGAACGCGCTGACCCTGGTTCCGACCGAAATCGGCGGCCTCAAGGTCAAGCTCATCGTTCTGGACGACGCCGGCGACCCGACACAGGCGACCACCAACGCCAAGCGTCTCATCAACGATGACAAGGTCGACGTGATCCTCGGATCCTCGACCACGCCGCCGACGATTGCCGTTTCGGCGGTCGCCTTCGATGCCAAGGTTCCGCATTTCGGCCTCGGCCCGATGCCGATCACTGCCGGCAAGGAACGCTACACGGTGGTCATGCCGCAGCCGGTGCCGCTGATGGCCGCCGGTCTCTTCGACCACATGAAGAAGAACAACGTGAAGACGGTCGGCATGATCGGCTTCTCCGACAGCTGGGGCGATCTCTGGCTCGGCCAGTTCAAGGCCGCCGCCGACAAGTATGGTCTGAAGCTGGTTGCCGACGAGCGCTATGCCCGCGCCGACACCTCCGTCACCGGCCAGGTGCTGAAGCTGGTGGCTGCCAAGCCGGACGCCGTTCTTGTTGCCGCTTCCGGCACGGGGGCAGCCCTGCCGCAGGCCACGCTGCGCGAACGCGGCTACAAGGGCCCGATCTACCAGACGCATGGTGCGGTGTCGCAGGACTTCATCCGCATTGCCGGCAAGGCTGCCGAAGGCGTGATCATGGCTTCCGGCCCCGACATGCTGCCGGAAGGCCAGCCCGACAGCGCGCTCACCAAGGCTCCCGGCCTCGCGCTGGTTCAGGCCTATGAGCCGAAGTTCGGCCCGCGCAACCAGTTCGCCGGCCATCCGTGGGATGCGTTCGAGGTGCTGAAGCGCGTCATTCCGGTGGCGCTGAAGAAGGCCAAGCCCGGTACGCCGGAATTCCGCGAAGCGATTGCCGATGCGCTCGTCACCGAGAAGGATATCGGCGCCTCGCAGGGTGTCTACAACTTCACCGCCACGGATCGTTACGGCGTCGATGAACGCGCCCGCATCATGCTGACGGTCAAGGACGGCAAGTTCGAGCTGATCAAGTAAGCCGAACCGCATCGTGTCGAAATCGGACCCGGCCCCGCGCCGGGTCCCTTTCCCAAAACAGTCAATCATGTCAGGCTGCAGACTGCGGCTTCTCTAAACCTGCGTCCAGAGGAGACAAAACTTGGATCTGACGATTCTGCTCTTTCTGGTGCAGGACGGTGTCACCAATGGCGCGATCTATGCCCTTCTGGGCTTCGCGCTGGTGCTTGTCTTCGCGGTGACGCGCATCATCTTCATCCCGCAGGGCGAATTCGTCGCTTATGGCGCGCTGACCTATGCCATGTTGCAGGCCGGCCATGTGCCGGGCACGGCCTATCTGCTGCCGATCTTTGCGCTCATCGCGCTTCTCTTCGATCTCTATGCCGAGCGCAGCCGCATCACCGGCGGATTTCTGATCCGCCAGGGGATCGAGAAGATCGTCGTGCCGCTGGCGCTCCTCTTTGCTGCCCGCGAGCTGGCCGGTGTCTCCACCATCGCAAGCCTCGTCCTGACGGTGGCCATCGTTTCCGCGCTCGGGCCGCATCTCTATCGCATCGCCTTCCAGCCGCTCGCCGATCGCAGCGTTCTCGTCCTGCTGATTGCCGCCGTCGGCACGCATCTGGCGCTGACGGGGCTCGGCCTCGTCTTCTTCGGCGCGGAAGGCCTGCGTGCCGATGCACTCACCGATTTCTCGGTCGATCTCGGCCCCCTGCCGGTCAGCGGCCAGAACATCGCCGTCTATGCAGCGACCCTGCTGCTGATTGCCGGGCTCTACTGGTTCTTCGAGCGCACCGTGCAGGGTAAGGCGCTGCGGGCCACCGCCGTCAACCGGCTGGGCGCGCGCCTCGTCGGCATCCGCACCAAGGGCACCGGCAAGGTCGCGCTGGCGCTTGCCGCCGGCATTGGCGCCGTCTCCGGCGTGCTTCTGGCGCCGATGACCACGATCTACTACGACACCGGCTTCGTCATCGGCCTCAAGGGTTTCGTCGCCGCCATCATCGGCGGGCTGGCCAGCTACCCGCTGACGGCCGCCGCCGCCATCACCGTGGGGCTCATTGAAAGCTTCTCCTCCTTCTTTGCCAGCGACTACAAGGAAGTCATCGTCTTCACGCTGCTGATCCCGGTCCTTCTGGTTCGGTCGTTTACCGGCAAGCACACAGAGGATGAGGACTGAGCCATGACCAATCGTATCGCCCTTTGCCTCTTCGCTTTCGTCGTCATTCTCGCGCCCTTCCTGCCGGGCTTCCCGCCCTTCTGGATCATCCTGCTCGACAATATCGGTCTGGCCGCCATTGTGGCTATCGGGCTTGTCGTGCTGACCGGTGTGGGTGGCCTCACGTCCTTCGGGCAGGCCGCCTTGGCGGGCTTCGGCGCCTATTCGGCCGCCGTGCTCACCACGCATTATGGATGGAGCCCGCTGGCAACGCTGCCGGTGGCGCTTGCCGTTTCGGCCTTCGCCGCCTTCTTCCTCGGCTTCGTCACCGTGCGTCTGGCCGGCCACTACCTGCCGCTTGGCACGATCGCCTGGGGGCTGGCGCTCTACTATCTGTTCGGCCAGCTTGAGTTGCTGGGCCGGCATGACGGTATCAGCTCGATCCCGGCGCTCACCGTTGGCGGGTTCAGCTTTCATGAGCCGGCAAGGCTGCATGCCGTCATCTGGGGTGCGCTGCTGCTGAGCGGCATTGCCACGCTCAACCTTCTCGACAGCCGCGTCGGCCGCGCCATCCGGTCGCTCCGCCGCGGCTCGACCATGGCGGAATCCTTCGGCATTTCGGCAAGCTACGCCAAGCTCACGGTCTTCGTTTACGCGGCGGTTCTCGCCGGCCTTTCCGGCTGGCTCTATGCCTTCTTCCAGAGTGCGGTGACGCCGAGCCCGTTCAATCTCAATTCCGGCATCAGCTATCTCTTCATGGCGGTCGTCGGCGGTGCAGGGCAGGTCTGGGGGGCGATAGCAGGCGCCTTCATCATCACCGAACTGCGCGACGTCATCCAGCGCGTCATGCCGGCGCTTCTCAGCGACAGCGCGCTTTATGAGCCGATCGTCTTCGGCGTGCTCCTGATTATTCTCCTGCAGGTCGCGCCGGATGGCCTCTGGCCGCTGGTGCAGCGCCTGTTGCCGGAACCGAAGCCGCGCCCCGTGCCTGTCCATGCCGACACGCTGGCCGGGCGCGACATGCCGACGGCGCGTGGCGAGCAGATCCTGAAGGTTACCGACGCCACCAAAAAGTTCGGCGGGTTGACAGCCGTCAACGGTGTCAACTTCGGCGTCAAGGCGGGTGAAATCGTCGCCCTGATCGGCCCGAACGGGGCCGGCAAGAGCACGACCTTCAATCTGATCACCGGCGTGCTCAGCCTCAGCTCCGGCTCGGTGAGCTTTGCCGGCCAGGTGATCTCCGGCATCGGTCAGCGCCGCATCGCCGGCCTCGGCATTGCCCGCACCTTCCAGCATGTGAAGCTGTTGCCGGATATGTCTGTTCTGGAAAACGTGGCGCTTGGCGGTCATTTGCGTGGCCGCAAGGGTTTCCTTTCGGCTCTTGTCCGGGCCGACCGGCGCGAGGAAGCATCGCTCTTTGCCGAAGCAGCGCGCCAGATCGAGCGCGTAGGTCTTTCCGAACATATGCACAAGCCCGCCGGCAGTCTTGCGCTCGGCCAGCAGCGCATTGTCGAAATCGCCCGCGCTCTTACCATGAACCCCTCGCTGCTGCTGTTGGACGAACCGGCGGCGGGCCTGCGCCATTTCGAGAAGGGCCAGCTTTCGGAACTCTTGAGCCAGTTGCGCGCCGAAGGCATGAGCCTGCTGCTGGTCGAACACGATATGGGCTTCGTCATGGGATTGACCGACCATATCGTCGTGCTCGATTTCGGCACCAAGATCGCCGAAGGTCCGCCGGATGTGATCCGCAAGCATCCGGCCGTGCTGGAAGCCTATCTCGGCGGTGCTGCCGAACCCGCCAAGAGGTCAGACGCCGTTTCCGGAGGGGCCGAGGCATGACGAAACCACTTCTGTCCCTTTCCAACCTCTCGGTGTCCTATGGCAAGGTCGAGGCCGTGCGTGGCGTGTCGCTGGAAGTCTTTGCCGGCGAAATTGTCACCGTCATCGGTGCCAATGGTGCAGGCAAGTCGACGCTTCTCAACGCCGCCATGGGCATCCTGCCGGCGGTGGGCGAGCAGACATTCGATGGCGCCTCCATCGGCCGGCTGGAGGTCGAGGACCGCGTGGCGGCGGGGCTTTCGCTCGTCTCCGAACGGCGCGAGCTTTTCTCCTCCATGAGTGTCGAGGATAACTTACGCCTCGGCGCCGTGCGCTTTTCCGAGCGCGAGGCGCAGGCGCGCATGGCGGGCGTCTTCGACCGCTTCCCGCGCCTGAAGGAACGCCGCCGCCAGGAGGCGGGCACCATGTCAGGCGGCGAACGCCAGATGCTGGCCATGGGCCGGGCGCTGATGGCCGGGCCGAAAGTGCTGATGCTGGACGAGCCGAGTCTCGGCCTCGCGCCGCGCATCGTCGCCGACATCTTCACCATCATCGAGGATCTACGCAAAAGCGGCGTCGCCATTCTGCTGGTCGAGCAGAACGCCCGCGCCGCGCTGAATGCCGCCGACCGCGCCTATGTGATGGAACTCGGCGAAATCACCATGAGCGGCAAGGCTGCGGATCTCGCGAATGATCCGCAGATTGAACGGAGCTATCTCGGGCTGCATTGAATGAGGCGGAATCCGATCGACCCGGTCTCGCCGTGTTTCGTGACCTGGAGTATGTCAGCGGAGCTCTTGAAGTGAGCATTTGGAATTCTTGCCTTCGGACAGAAAATCAACCTCTCTGACGAACTGCTTAAACTCCGGTAAAACTCTATCGTCGATTGCAATCTGGGCGCATTTGGAGAGTGTCTTCGCTTCCTTGACGCAAGTCTGGAACGAAGGTGTAAAATACTTGATTTCGTACATATTCGAGACCCATTTATAGGCAAAGGATCGCTTGCTTTGCAGGCCGTAAATGCTGAACAGATTGACATATCGCAATCTTGAAATCGCGTCGGAAATGCCCGGCACCGCCATTCCATGCACGAACATGCCATCGGCAATCATATTCAACGCGTCTTTATTGCCGGTCCTCGCCCACGGCCAGAGCGTCTTCCAGGCGCTTGCACAATCGCGCCCAGCCAAGAGTGTTTCTATTTTTTGACGATCGGACGGCCAATCGTCAGCCCGCGCATTGCTGACACCCAAGAATAGATAAATGCAGGCAAGGCACAAAGGTAAAGCTCTCACGAAAATCAACCCATTTCTACGTTTTACAGCTTTTATACTGGAAGCATAATCCGTCTGGCGTGAAACGAGCATCGACGGGATTGTGCTTCAAAAAAGGACTTGGAGAGAACAGCACTCCAAGTATCCGGAAGACTATCTCGAAACATCACGTAATTGAAGCGATGGTCACGGCGCTCCTTGATTTTCCTGCCAGCTGCGGTGCTCCCGGTTGCGCAAACCGTGAGGCCGCCGTTGCCGTATACCTCACTGCCCAACCTTGAATTCTTCCGGAACCCAAGCAACATATGGGCGTTGATCATGTCACACCGCCCCTTGATGAGGTCCCATCACCCCATGGATGCCGAGCAACTTCTGAGCCCGAGACCGGAAGGGCTTTATTGCCGGCCCGGCGGTTTTTACATTGACCCCGTGCGGCCGGTCGAGCGGGCGCTGATCACCCACGGCCATTCCGACCATGCGCGGCCCGGACACGGCGCGGTGCTCGCCACGCGGCGCACGCTCGATATCATGGCACTGCGCTATGGAGCGGATTTCTGCGGGTCCGAACAGGCCGCAGCCTTCGGCGAGACCATCAATATCAATGGCGTGACCGTCAGCTTTCACCCCGCCGGCCATGTGCTGGGCTCGGCGCAGATCGCTGTCGAGATGGACGGCACGCGCATTGTTGTCTCCGGCGACTACAAGCGCTCGCCGGACCCGACGGCGGAGGCGTTCGAGCCGATCGCCTGCGATGTCTTCATCACCGAGGCGACCTTTGGGCTTCCCGTATTTCGCCATCCCGATCCCGACAAGGAAATGGGCAAGCTGATCGCATCGCTGAAACTCTTCCCCGAGCGCACCCATATGATCGGCGCCTATGCGCTCGGCAAGGCGCAGCGGGTGATCGCGCTGCTGCGCCGAAAGGGCTATGACGCGCCGATCTACATTCACGGTTCGCTCGACAAGCTCTGCCGTTATTATCAGAGCGAAGGGATCGATCTCGGCGATCTGCGGCCCGCGACGGTTGAAAAATCCGAGCGCGCGGATTATCGCGGCGCGGTGGTCATCGGCCCGCCATCCTCCTTTTCCGATCGCTGGGCGCGGCGCTTTGCCGAGCCGCTGATCGGCTTTGCCTCCGGCTGGATGATGGTGCGGCAGCGGGTGCGCCAGCGTGGCGTCGAACTGCCGCTCATCATTTCCGACCATTGCGACTGGGACGAGTTGACGGCGACGATCCGCGAGATCGGCCCGCAGGAGGTCTGGGTGACGCATGGACGCGAGGAGGCGCTGGTGCGCTGGTGTTCGCTGAACGGCATCGCCGCCAAGCCGCTGCATCTCGTTGGCTATGAAGACGAGGGCGATTGATGGAAGCCTTTGCCAATCTTCTCGACCGTCTCGTGCTGACGCCGCAGCGTAATGGCAAGCTTACGCTTCTGGCCGACTATTTCGCCACCACGCCGGACCCGGATCGCGGCTATGCGCTCGCCGCGCTCACCGGCACGCTCGACATCCATCTCGTCAAGCCAGCGCTGATCCGCCAGCTGGTGCTGGAACAGATGGACCCGGAGCTTTTCCGCTATTCCTATGATTATGTAGGCGATCTCGCGGAGACCGTGTCGCTGGTCTGGCAGGCTCCCCCGGGCGAAAAACCGGAACCGCCGCGCCTCAGCGCCGTCGTCGAGGAGCTGAACGGCTTGAGCCGCAGCAATATCCGCACGCATCTGCGCGCGCTGCTCGACCGGCTGGATGCCAGCGGCCGCTATGCCTTCCTGAAGCTCGCCATGGGCAATTTGCGCATCGGCGTCTCCGCGCGGCTTGCCAAGCAGACGCTTGCCCAGATGAGCGGCATCGACATTACCGAGATTGAAACGCTGTGGCATGGGTTGGCCCCGCCTTACGTTGATCTCTTCGCCTGGCTGGAAGGCCGGGCGGCCAAACCCATGCTCGCGACACCCGCCATCTTCCATTCCGTCATGCTGGCCCATCCCGTTGGCGACGAGGATCTGAAGAAAATGGACCCGGCCGATTATCTGGCCGAATGGAAATGGGATGGCATCCGCGTGCAGCTCTCCGCGTCGGGCGACCGCAAGAAACTCTATTCGCGCAGCGGCGACGATATTTCCGAGACTTTCCCGGATGTGCTGGAGGCGGTGGATTTCGAGGGCGTCATCGATGGCGAATTGCTGATCGGCGGCACGGCGCGCACCAATTCGCCAACGCAGACCTTTTCCGACCTGCAACAGCGGCTGAACCGCAAGACGGTGACGCCGGCGCATCTGCGCGATTATCCCGCCTTCATCCGTGCATACGATCTCCTTTTCGAGGGCGAGAAGGATGTGCGCGGCGAGGGGTTGGAGCTGCGCCGCGCGCGGCTCGGCGACCTTATCGAGCGCGCCGCCCATGACCGTTTCGACCTCTCGCCGACCGTCGGTTTCGACAGCTGGGAGAGCCTGGAAAAGCTCCGCCTCGATCCGCCCGATCCGGTCATCGAAGGCGTCATGATCAAGCGCCGCGAAAGCGCCTATCAGGCCGGCCGCGTCAAGGGCGAATGGTTCAAGTGGAAGCGCGACCCCTATCTCATCGACGCGGTGATGATGTATGCCCAGCGCGGCCACGGCAAACGCTCCAGCTATTATTCCGACTTCACCTTCGGCGTCTGGACCGGCCCACCCGGCGAAGAAGTTCTCGTCCCCGTCGGCAAGGCCTATTTCGGCTTCACCGACGAGGAACTGGAAGTGCTCGACAAATTCGTTCGCAACAACACGACAGACCGCTTCGGCCCGGTCCGAGCCGTGCGCGCCGAGGCGGAGAAGGGCTTCGTGCTGGAGGTGGCCTTTGAGGGGATTGCGCTGTCAAACCGGCACAAGTCGGGGGTGGCGATGCGGTTTCCGCGGATCGCACGGCTGAGGCTGGACAAGCCGCCGATCGAGGCGGATCGGCTGGAGACGCTGATGGGGTTGGTGGGGGAGAGGTGAGGAAAAATCAGTGCCTTGCGGCCTCACAGTTCAACGACCTTTGTGAATGCGGAAAACATAGAATCTAGTTCTGATCAAACTGTTGAAGCCACCTGATGTAAGCTGTTGCCTGGGACACCATTAAAATCGCCAAGTCGAGCGGTGGTTGTGTAGGCTCTTCCGATCCGGGCTCATGCCTATAGAAATGAGCGCCATCGATCCAGTCCTTAAAGGCTTCCAATTGCTTCAGCACAACTTGTAAAGCTGGGCGCGTCCCAGAAAATCGCTGATCGATTATTGGCTTAAGATGTTTAGCTATCTCGCTTGAGCTCAGTTGGTGTGCGTTAGGGAACATCAACCTGAACAATCCTTCAGTGGCAAAAAACGCGGATCGGATGGCTAACTTTCCATCAGGTGGGACACTGTCGAGAGCTCTGAATGTGCGGTCGATTTGATCTTTGACCCCATCGTATCTTGAACCTACCAGAGTGCCTATTGTTGAGGTACGAGAGCGTTCGAATTCCGCATCCACTCTGAAGTGAACACCTCCGAGGTGGTCAAGCGTATAGCGGACTTGTTCTTCATCGAATATTCGCTCAACCTCTCTCAAAAAACGGACTCTGTTATCCAATCGCTTGGCGATGATAGTTATTGCGTCGAGCACGTCCCTAAGCTCAATTCTTGTGAATGCCGAAGGCCAGTAGTCAGCAAGTGCGGACCCGCCTGCATCAAGTGCGGTTCCGATTTCACGGTTAAGTAAATCTCTTACATTTCCAGCGTGATCAAAAACAACCGCTCCAATTCTTCGTCTCATACGAGTGCTATCTTGCAGTAGCTCTGCCGGTACAAGATAGATTTTGGAGAATTTCTGCCCAAATTCTGGTTCTTTGCTCATCATCAAATACCCGGTAGGTGACACAGTCTCGTCAACCTACAGTCTCAGGGTGTAAAGGTGCAACCTGTATCGCGGTTCCATTTACATAATCCTCCGTCATGCCGGACTTGATCCGGCATCCAGTGCGCGATGTCCATCGCGCGGAAGACTCTTCTTACGAAGCACGCACGTTGATGAGTCCTTTCAGCCTGCAGACGCAGGCTGGCTGGATCCCGGATCGAGTCCGGGATGACGGAGTGCGGGGGAGCGCCAAACGACACATTGGCCGTTCCGGGTGTGGTATGGCTCTCACAACAACAGCAGATAATGCGCGATATCCTCCCAATCCGGGTTCATCGCCTCGATCAGTTCCAGCTTCCATTTGCGCGGCCAGTTCTTGATCGCTTTCTCGCGCGCAATTGCATCGGTCACGAGATCGAATTCCTCGAACCAGACCAATGTCTTCACACCATAGGTCGAGGTGAATCCTGGTGTCACATTGTTCTGGTGTTCGTAGAGTCGGCGCGGCAGGTCGCTGGTGACGCCGGTGTAGAGCGTTCCGTTGCGTTTCGAGGCGAGGATATACACATAGCCTTTCATGCTATGGTTGTAATTCAGGTTGCATTTTGGTGCAACACGCTGACGAAGGCTGTCTGGCCGCGACGGCTTCCCATTCTCTCCGTCATGCCGGACTCGATCCGGCATCCAGTGCGATCACGTCCGTGATCGCGAAAGAGTCCTTTCACGGCGCAGACGCGCCGTGGCTGGATACCGGCGCAAGGCCGGTATGACGGAGAATGGGGTTGCTCGCGGCGCAAACTGCTTCGTCGGACTGACCCCAAATACCCCAGCCTCGCCTTCTCAAACCGTCGGCACCGTCCCCCCATCAATGACAAACTCCGAACCCGTAATACTCCCCGCGCGGTCGGAGGCGAGGAAGGCGATGAGGTTGGCGATCTCTTGTGGTGTGGAGGGGCGGCCGAGGGGGATGCCGCCGAGGGAGGCCATGATGATGCGCTTGCCTTCTTCGATATCGCCGCCGGCTTCGGTTCCGAGCCGTTCGGCGAAGCGGATGGCCGCCTCGGTTTCGATCCAGCCGGGCGCGACGCGGACGACGCGGATGCCCTTGGGCGACACCTCTTTCGACAGGGCCTTGCTGTAGGTGGACAGCGCTGCCTTTGCCGCCGCATAGGCGGTCGTTGCCTCCGGCAGCGGCATGATCCGCTGGATGGACGAGACATGGATGATGACGCCGTGGCCACGGGCGATCATGTCGGGCAGGAGGGCGCGGTCGAGCCGCACGGCCGGCATCAGGTTGAGGTTGAGCTCGCGCATCCAATCCGCGTCCCCGAGTGCGGCGAACCCGCCGGCGGGCGACGACGAGCCGCCGAGCATATGCACGACAATGTCCACGCCACCGAGACGATCGCGGACGGCCTCCGCCAGCGTGGCGCAGCCTTCAGGGGATGTCAGGTCTGTGGCGACGAAGTCGATGCCGTCTTCAGGCACCTCCGGCCGGTTCCGCGCGGTGGTCAGCACGGTGGCCCCGAGGTCGCGCAACAGTCTCGCTGTTGCGGCCCCGCCGCCGCGCGTGCCCGAAGTGACGAGCGCGCGCTTGCCCTCAAGATTGATGAAGGGGATCACAGGATGATCTCCAGTTCAGCAATCTTGTCGCCTTTGAGGACGAAGAAATAGCGAAGGTCGATCGGGCTGCCGGGGAAGTCGCCGACGAGGTGGCTTGTGACGACGGTGCGGTGTCCGTCGTCGGCAATCGCGAAAGGCTCGACCGTGTAGGAGAATTTTGCCGAGGATTCATCTTTCCAGCGGCGGATCGCGTCCCGTCCCCGGTACACATTCTGTTCGTCGGTCACGACCGCGTCGTCGCTGAAGCATTCGGCAATTGCGGTGGCATCGGTGTTCTGGTCGGCCTGGAAATAGGCGGAAATCGCCTTGGGTAGCTGCATGTCCATGTCACGTCTCCATGTCTGGTGTTGTTCAATGACGACAATCTAAGGCTGGACACCCGTTGCGATAAGTGGGACAAAGATGGATCTAATATTGCGAAAATCAGGATAATGTCGCGACAAGGTCTCATCGAACTCGAGGCGGTGCTGGTGATTGCCGCGCGGGGCTCCTTCCGCGCCGCGGCAACGGAACTCGGCCTGTCAACGACCGCGCTCAGCAATCTGATCGGCAAGGTCGAACGGCAGCTCGGCATACGGCTGTTCAACCGCACCACGCGCAGCGTCTCGTTGACCGATGCCGGCAGAACCTTCGTCGAGCAGGTATCGCCCGCGCTGCGTGACATTCAGCACGCAATGGCAACCGCCCGTTCGCAACAGGACACGCCATCGGGGACTTTGCGCATCAACGCCTTTGCCTCCGGCGCCCGCGAGATCCTGGCGCCGCTGGTGCTGGCCTTTCTGCGGCGCTATCCGCAAGTCCATGTCGATCTCGTCACCGAGGGGCGTATCGTCGATATCGTTGCGGAAGGGTTCGATCTGGGGCTTCGGGCGGCTGATCTGGTGCCGAGCGACATGATCGCGGTTCCGCTCGGGCTGCCGCGCAGCCTCGCCGTGGTGGCGACACCGTCCTATTTCGAGGCGCATGGAAGGCCGCGCGTGCCGCCCGATCTTCTCGGCCACAAATGCATCCGCATCCGGCTGCCAAACGGCGCGCCCTATCGCTGGCACTTTGAGAAGGACGGAAAGTCTGTTCAGATCGAGGTCGAAGGGCCGATTACCCTTGATGAGGGCACGCTCTCGCGGATCGCCGTTCTCGATGGAATGGGGATCGGCTTCTTCATGGAAGCCGATGTGCGCGAAGACATGGCCGCCGGGCGGCTCGAGCGCGTCTTGCAGGACTGGACCCCGCCAACGGTGCCGCTCTGTCTCTACTATCCCGGGGGCAGGAACCAGGCCGCAGCATTCCGCGCCTTCATTGAGATGGCGCGGAATTTTGCAAGGGCTGCGATGCAAGGCGCATAGAAGGACAGCACGGTTTCAGAAACCGGCAATAGGCCTTCAAGCGAGGCTTTGACGCCTCACCCCTTCTTCTTCTTCCAGTCCGGCTTGCCGCCCTTGCCGCCGCCCGGCTTGCCGTCAAAGCTCTTCGCCTTGTAGGGCTTGGCGCCGGCCTCGCTCTTGCCGGCATAGTCGCCCTTTTTCTTCCAGTCCGGCTTCTTGAAGTCGCCTTGCGGGCGCTCATCGCGTTGGCCGCCCTCGCGGGGGCCGCTGCGGGACATTTCAGGGCGGGCGTCGAGTTTTTTGACGCGAAGCTTGTCTTCGATCATCATCTTCGGGCCGAGCGAGGCGAGGAAGCCATCGGCGGCGCTGGCGTGGATCTCGACATAGGTTTCGCTGGGCTGCATCTTGATCGAGCCGATGTCGCGCTTGCCGATATTGCCGGCGCGGCAGAGCATGGGGATGAGCCAGCGAGGCTCGGCATTCTGCTTGCGGCCGACCGAGAGCGAGAACCAGACGCTTTCGTCAAAGTCTTCGCGGGCGCGGGCGGGTTGCGCCTCGAAATCCGACGTGCGGCGTTCACGCGTGCCTTCTCTGGCCTCGCGGGTCTTCGGCGCGTAGACGGCCATTTCCTGGATGTCTTCCGGCGCAAAGCGCGTTGAGCGGAAATGGCGGATATAGGCGGCGGCGATCTTCTCGGCGCCATGCGCTTCGATGAGGCTTGCGATCATTTCGCGGTCGTCCGCGTCGACGGCAATGCTCAGTTCCGGGTCGGAGATGAGCCGTTCGTCGTCGCGCTTCAGGATGGCGGCGGCAGTCGGCGGGTTGGCCCATTCGGCCTGGATACCGGCGGCGTCGAGCAGGCGCTCGGCCTTGCGGCGGGCGGCCAGCGGCACGATGAGGGCGGAAACGCCCTTGCGGCCGGCGCGACCCGTGCGGCCGCTGCGATGCTTCAGCGTTTCGGCATTGGTCGGCAGGTCGGCATGGACGACGAGTTCGAGGCTCGGCAGGTCGATGCCGCGCGCGGCAACGTCAGTCGCGATACAGACGCGGGCGCGTCCGTCGCGCATGGCCTGCAGCGCATGACTGCGTTCGCTCTGCGAGAGTTCACCCGAAAGCGACACGGCCGGGAAGCCGCGATTGGAAAAGCGCGCCGTCAGATGCGCGACAGCGGCGCGCGTCGAGCAGAAGACGATTGCGCTGGCCGCATCGTAATAGCGCAGCGTGTTGAGAATGGCGTTTTCGCGGTCATGGCCGGTGCACAGCAGCGCGCGATATTCGATATCGGTGTGCTGCATTTCTTCTGCCGACGTGGTGATGCGCAGCGCGTCGCGCTGGTAGCTCTTGGCGAGCGCCGCAATCGACTTCGGCACGGTGGCCGAGAACATCAGCGTGCGGCGTTCGGTCGGCGACGTGCCGAGGATGAATTCGAGGTCGTCGCGGAAGCCGAGGTCCAGCATCTCGTCGGCCTCGTCCAGCACGACGGCGGCGAGGTTGGAGAGGTCAAGCGCGTTGCGGGTGATATGGTCGCGCAGACGCCCCGGCGTGCCGACAACGATATGGCATCCGCGCTCCAGCGCGCGGCGTTCTTTCCGCGTATCCATGCCGCCGACGCAGGTGGCAATCACCGCACCGGTTTCGCCATAGAGCCATTCGAGTTCACTGGCGACCTGGACGGCAAGCTCGCGCGTCGGCGCAATGGCGAGCGCAAGCGGCGCCTCCGCCGGGCCGAAGAGGCGGCTCTCGCCCAGGATGTCGGGCGCGATGGAGATGCCGAAGGCAACGGTCTTGCCGGAGCCGGTCCGGGCGGAAACGAGGGCGTCGCGGCCCTGCAGGTCGGAAGCGAGCATTGCTTCCTGAACAGGTGTCAACTGGCTGTAGCCGCGCTTTTGAAGCGCGTTGCCAAGCGGCGTCGCAACGCCGTCGAATAGGGTCATGCGGAAATCTTTCGGAACAGGACCGGCTGATGCGGGAACGCATGCTGCGGGATCAATCATGCGCGCCTTCTACCTGCACTTTGGCAAAATGTACAGGGCAGAGGAAAACGGCATGCGGAGATGCCGTTTCAAGGTTACCGCGCGGCTGCGGTTTCAGAGGCTCTGCAGCGCCGCCTCACTTGTCCGGTCGAAGAGGTAGACATGGCCGGGGTCGATCTGCACGTCGATGCTTTTCGCCGTCAGGATCGCCCGGCTCATATTGGCGGCAATGGTCAGCATGGGCTCGGTTTCGGTGACGACATAGGTCATCGAGCCGGTCTGCTCGACGAGTGAAACCGGCAGGCGCAACGTGTTGCCGGTCTGAGTTTCGGAGACCACGTTCAGATGTTCCGGGCGGAGCCCAACGGTCACGGCTTCGCCGGCGGGGCGGTGGCCGGCAAAGCTGACGATCGGATCGCCCGGGAGGGTCAGGCGCACGCGGTCGCCTGCCTCAGTCACGATGCCATCGATGAAATTCATCGCCGGCGAGCCGATGAAGCCGGCGACGAAGCGGTTGACGGGGCGGTCGTAGAGGTCGAGCGGCGCGCCCTGCTGTTCGATGACACCGGCGCGCATGACGACAACATGGTCGGCCATGGTCATGGCCTCGATCTGGTCATGGGTGACATAGACGGAGGTCGCGCCAAGGCTGTTATGCAGCTTGCGGACTTCGGCGCGCATGTGGACACGCAGCGCTGCGTCGAGGTTCGACAAGGGTTCGTCGAAGAGAAAGGCTTTTGGGTTGCGGATGATGGCGCGGCCCATGGCGACGCGCTGGCGCTGGCCGCCGGAGAGTTCGCGCGGATAGCGGTCGAGCAGCTGGCCAAGCCCCGTGATCTCCGCAATTTCCTCGGCCTTTCGCCGGGCTTCCGCCTTCGGAACGCCCTTGAGGCGGAGCGAATAGGTGAGGTTCTTTTCCACCGTCATATGCGGATAGAGCGCGTAGGACTGGAACACCATGGCGATGTCGCGAAGCCGCGGCGGCTGGCGGGTGATGTCCTCGCCCTTGATGCGGATCGCGCCGCTGGTGATCGTCTCCAGCCCCGCAATGGTGCGCAGAAGCGTGGACTTGCCGCAGCCGGAGGGACCGACAAGCGCCACGAACTGGCCCTTGGGGATGGCGATGTCGATACCGCGCAGCGCGTGATAGCCGCCGTAATATTTCTGGATGCCGGCAAGTTCGATCTGCAAGGTCATTTGAGCGCTCCGGAAGTCAGGCCGCTGACGATACGGCGCTGAAGCAGGACGAAGATTATGAGGATGGGCGTCACATAGATCGCCGCGAAGGTCATGATGCCGGTCCAGTCGGAGGCATTCGGTCCGACGAAGAATTGCAGGCCGACGGTCGCGGGCTGATAGGCGCGATCGGTGATCAGCGAGCGGGAATAGACATATTCCCCCAGCGCCTGCAGGAAGATGAGGATCGCCGAGACGAGAATGCCGTTGCGGGCAAGCGGCACGGAAATGGAGAGGAACGCGCCGATGCGGCTGTTGCCGTCGACAAGGGCTGCCTCTTCCAGTTCGCGCGGCACCTGCGTGAAGGCGGCGCGCACGAGCACGATATAGAGCGGCAGCTTGTTGGCAGCGGTGGCAAGAATGGTGCCCGTGCGCGGCCAGGAGAGAAGCCCAAGCTGGCTGAAGGCGACGAAGATCGGCGTAACCATCAGAGACGCCGGCAGGACCTGCAGCATGAGCACGAGGAACAGCGCCACATCCATCCAGACCGAGCGCACCCGGGCAAGCCCATAGGCGCAGCCCGTGCCGAAGAGCACGACAAGCGTAACGGTGCCGCAGGCGATGACGAGCGAGTTCTGGATGAAGGAGCCCATGCCCATGTCGTTCCAGACGCGCGTCACCTTCAGCTCGGCATGATGCGGCCAGAGCGTCGGCGGGTTGGCAAACGTTTCGGTATTCGTCTTCAGCGCCGTCACATACATCCAGTAGAGCGGGAAGAGGTAGATCGCGACAAGCACGACGGCGATGGCCAGCAGCAGCCAGCGTTTCCAGGGGGTGCTAGACAACATGTTCGTGCCTCGTCGAGCGGACATAAGCGGTGGCGACGAAGATCACCACGAGGATCATGAAGACCGAGACGACCGAGCCATGGCCGATGCGGTATTCGCGGAAGGCCAGCTCCCAGGACCAGTATTGCAACACGTTGGAGGCATTCGACGGCCCGCCTTGGGTCAATGCTGCGAAAAGGTCGAACTGCTGGAGCGTGAAGATGATGCCGAGCGAGATGACGGCGCCAAGCTGCGCCCGCATCATCGGCAGCGTGATGGTGAAGAAGCGCTGCAGCCGCGTCGCGCCATCCAGTTCTGCCGCCTCGTAGACATCCGCCGGGATCGCGGCGAGGCCGACAGACAGCAGGATCATGTTGAAGGGCACGCCGAGCCAGACATTGGCGATGATGACCGAGTAGATCGAGATCGACGGATCGGAGAGCCAGAAGATCTTCTGCTGCGTCAGCCCGAGCGACTGGATGAGCCAGTTCACCACCCCAAAATCGCCGGCAAGCAGCCAGCCCCAGATGGCGCCGACGACGAGGCCGGGCATGATCCAGCCGGCGAGAAACAGGCCGCGCAGCCAGGTCGCGCCCGGAAAATCGAGCCGGAAGAAGAGCGCCAGCGCCAGGCCAATCGCGAGCTGGAAGACGACCGAAACGCCGACGAACAGGATGGTGTTGCGTACGACCGGCCAGAACAGCGGATCGTTGACGATGTCGCGATAGTTTTCGAGCCCGACAAAGGGCCGGTCGAAGGTCGCGATCGTGAAGAGATCGACGCTCTGGAAGGAAATCACCAGATTGTAGATAAGCGGGAAGGCGGAAAAGAAGACGAGATAGGCGAGCGCCAGCAGCACCAGCGCGCTGTCAAAGCCGCCGCCATCGCGGAAAACACGGTTGAAACGTAACATCTCGCCTCCCAGCATGCATGGATTCCAGATGAGCATCTTGTTCGCGATGTCTCAACTGGCCGCGGGCAAGGGACGCCTGCCCGCGGCCGTTTCACAAGGTGACCAACGGAGGCCTTATTTGCTCAGAACCCCATCGATGGACTTCTGGGCCGCCGCCAACGCATTTTCCGGGGAGGATTGGCCGGTCAGCGTGGTCTGGATGGCCGTCTGGATCGCCTTGGAGACCTTCGCCCAATCCGGGCTCGGCCCGCGATTGCGCGCAAACTTCATCGACTCGTTGAAGACCTCATAAGCCTGCGGATAGTTCGGCTTGTCGACCTTCACCGGATAGGCCGGCATGTAGCCGAATTCGTTCCACACGCGCGGCATCTGCTCGTACATGTATTCGACGAACTTGAAGGCTTCCTTCGGATGCTTGGAGTTGGCGACGATGACGTTGTCGCCTTCACCGAGAGCCGACGCGCGCGGTGCGCCGTCCTTCGGCACGGGAAGGAGGGCGACGCGATAGTCGAACTTCGCATCCTTGCTCATGCGCGGCAGTTCCCAGGGACCGGAAATGTCCATGGCGGCGTTGCCCGCATTGAACGTGCCGGTCGAATCCCACTGGCCGCGGATCAGCGTGTCCTTGGAAGCCAGACCCTCGTCGATGAACTTCTTCCACAGCGCCAGCGCCTGAACGCCGCCCGGAACATTGACCTTGTTATAGTCGCCGCCGGCCATCTGCAGCCAGGGCAGGAACTGGAAGGTGCCTTCTTCCGACGCTGCTGCCGAGAAGGCGAGGCCGTAGACGCCCTTGTCCTTGTTCGTCAGCTTCTTGGCGGCATCATAGACCTCGTCCCAGGTCTTCGGCGGCTTGGCCGGATCAAGGCCGGCGGCCTTGAACAGGTCGGCATTGTAGTAGAGCGCGATCGTGTTGGCGCCACGCGGAATGCCGTAGATGCCGCCCTTGTAGCTCACCGAGGCGAGCGGGCCGGGGAAGATCTGGTCGAGCTTGATGACCGAGCTCTTGTCGACCATCGGCTTCAGGTCGAGCAGCAGTTTGCGCGAGGCAAAGAGCGCCACGTCCGGATTGTCGATATAGGTGACATCCGGCGCTTCGCCGGTCGCCATCGCCTTCGCCAGCTCGTTGACCATGTCCGGGAACTGGACCGAGCGGACATTGACCTTGATGTCCGGGTTCTTGGCCGAAAACTCCTCGGCCATCTTGTAGTGATATTCGCCGGGCCGGTCGACGGTCCAGAGATTGATGGTGACAGGCTCCGCCCAGGCGGGCGTCGACAGCGTTACAAGCGCGACAGCGCCCATCAGCTTTGCAATATTCATGATACTCCTCCTTTGATCATGATGACGATGTTGCCGGTCTACCGGCGTCTCCTCCTCACAAAAGCGACGGGTCGCCGCCTTCATATTGCGCCGTGATGTCGACGAAGTCGCCGCCCCGGCAATCCTTCAGATAGTTGAGCGCGCGAACCTGGCCGGTCATCTCCAGCGCATCGCGATAGACCGGGTCGTGCCAGCCCTCGATGTCGATCGCGCCCTGATAGCCGCCGAGGCGAAGCTCGCTGATGATGTCGGTCCAGTTGCTGTCGCCGAAGCCCGGCGTGCGCATCAGGACGAAGGGGTGCTTGCCGAAAATGCCGTGCTCGCGCACCACATCCCAGCGCACGGTGGCGTCCTTGCCGTGAACGTGGAAGAACTTGTGTACCCATTTGCGGATCTGCGGCAGCGGGTCGATCAGATAGACGAGCTGGTGGCAGGGCTCCCATTCGAGGCCGAGATTGTCGTCCGGCGTCTCGTTGAACATCAGCTCCCAGGCATCCGGGTTATGCGCGATGTTCCAGTCGCCGGTCTGCCAGTTGCCGTCCATGGCGCAGTTTTCGAAGGCGATCTTCACGCCCTTGTCGGCGGCGCGCCTGGCAAGCTCGCTCCAGATCTCGCGATAGCGCGGCAGGCTGTCCGTCAGCGGCTTGTTGCGGACACGGCCAGTAAAGCCGGCGACGCAGGTGGCGCCGAAGTGATGGGCATTGTCGATGCAATCCTTCCAGCCCTGCAGCGTTTCGAGATCCATCGTGTCGGCTTCCAGCGGATTGCCGAACATGCCGAGCGTCGAGATCGTGATGTCGCGGTCGCCGATGGCCTCGACGCAGCGCTTGCCGAGATCGGCAAGGTTCTGCCCGTTGGTCGTCTGCCAGAAGAACGGCTCGAAGCTCTCGAAGCCGAGATCGGCGATCTCGGCGATGCGCTCGGCTGCCTGACCGCCATGGGCTGCGACCATGGTGCCGATGCGGATCGATTTTGCGGGATTGGTCATGGGAGGTTCCTTTATCAAGTCAAATCAACGCGGCGCTTCTCGCCGGCGGTCGCGCTCTCGATGGCGGCGGCCACCATGGCGAGGCTCTGGATATTGTCCGAGCCGACGGTGAGCGGCGTGCTGCCGCTCAAGACCGCGCGGACGAAATCGGCAATCACGCCGCCATGGCCCTCGATCAGCGGTTCGGAGAGCGGCGGAACGTCGATGGCTTCGAGCGGCCGGAAAAAGCCTTCTTCGCCGGCGACCACGTGTGCCTCGAAGCCCTCATTGCCGTTCCAGAGGACGGTGCCCTTCGTGCCGATGATGCGCCATGTGCTTTCCCAGGCGGTATTCGCCCCTTCCGCGCACCATGAGCCGCGATAGGTCATGGCGACGCCGTCTTCAAAATCGAAGAGCGCGTCAGCCGCCGCGCCATGGGCATACCAGGAGCCCTTGGGATTGGTCTCGCGGCAATAGACGGAAACAGGCTTGCGGTTGATCAGGTAGCGTGCGGCATCGAATGTATGGATCGCCATGTCGAGAAGCAGCACATGGTCCATCGCATCGCGGAAGCCGCCGAAATGGGCGCCGATGAAGAAATCGACATGGACGGCCGTCAGGTCGCCGAGCGTGCCGGCCTCGATCAGCGCCTTGACGCGGCGGATGCCGGCGAGAAAGCGGCGGTTCTGGATGACGGCATGAAGTTTGCCGGACTTTGAGGCGAGCCCGACGAGCGCCTTCGCCTCATCGAGCGTATTGGCCATCGGCTTTTCCGACAGGACATGGCAGCCGGCGGCAAGGCCGGCCTCGACGACGGCGAAGCGGGCCGGGGGAACGACGAGATCGAAGAGAAGATCGGGCTTCAGGTCGGCAAGCATGTCGGGGAGGTCGGCGCTGATCGACAAGCCGGCGAGCCCATGCTTTTCGGCGCGGCGCACCGCCACTTCGGGGTCGAGATCGACCATGCCGACGAGACGCATATTGTCTTTCAGATACGGAATTTCACGAAGCGCGGTGAGCCAGCCATCAGACATAGCTCCGCACCCCGCCATGACGGCGGTCAGCATACCAGATCTCCTCCCAGAGCACCGCGTTTCCTCTGTCGCGGCCGTTTTGTAAACGTTTACGAAAGTTGCCATGGGTCTTGAGACGTGTCAAGAAAATCTTGGAAACGTTTACGAGGCATGCGTTATGAACATTCGCCGGCTGGCCGACCATCTCAATATCTCGATCGGAACGGTGTCGCGTGCGCTCAACAACCGGCCGGGTGTTCATCCGGAAACGCTTGAAAAGGTTCTGAAAGCCGCCGCCGAACTCGGCTATGTCGCCAATCAGTCCGGGCGTTCGCTGAGGCGCGGCGCGACGAACACGATCGGCTTCGTCATCGAGACGGGCCATCCGGCGCACCAGTCCGGCGACCAGTTCTTCTACGTCGTGCTCGATGCGATGAACCTCTATCTCGCCGAACAGCGCTACGATCTGGTGATCCTGCCCTGCCATTCGGCGGATGATCCCGTCGAGTTCCTGTCGCGGGTGATTGCGCGCGGCATCGTCGATGCGCTGGTGATGACCGCCACGCGCCGCATCGATCACCGCATCGCCCAGCTGGCAAAATCGAAGCTGCCCTTCATGACGCTGGGCCGCAGCGAGACGCCCGGCAACTATTCCTGGATCGACCTTGATTTCGAAGGTGTAGCGCTTCGCTCCGTGCAGGAGGCGGTCAAGCTCGGCCACAGGCGGATCGCCGTCGGTTTGCCGGATAATGATGTCGCGCTCGGCTATCACTACAAGGCCGGCTATCTCAAGGGGCTGGCAGAGGCCGGAATTGCGGTCGACGAAAGCCTCATCATCCGCGTGCCGACCAGCGAAATGGGAGGCTTCAGCCTCGGCAAGCAGGTGGCCGGGATGAGCGATCAGCCGACGGCGCTGCTGCTCTGCTCGGAAGTGACGGCCGCGGGGGTCTATGCGGCCTTCGGCGAAATGGGCGTCGAGGCGGGGCGCGACATTTCCATCGTCGCCTTCCGCGAGAACCCACTGATGCGTTTCCTCAACCCCGCGCCCGCCTGCTTCAGGATTGACCTTGATGCGCTCGGCACACGGCTTGGCGAAACCGTGCTCGATCTCCTGTCGAAAGATGAGCAGCGCAACCAGCGGCGCGGCGAGATCATCCCGGTGGAGTTCATGCCCGGCAAATCACTGCAGCCACCGCGCGGGCTTCAGCGCTGAGCGAGCGGCCTGCTCCAGGTGGCGGACTGGATATCCGCCTCAGCCACATCGGCCATCGCCTTGTGGATCGAGGCCTGAACGGTCTCCGACGGGCGGATCACGAGAATGACGGTTTCCTGCGGGGGGCAGCCGGGCACATGGCAGGCCAGTTCATTGACCGACACAACGGTATCCTCAGTGAGTGAAAGACTTTCCCGCGTCCATTGCTTGATCGAGCGGGCCTGATCGACAAGCCCGGGCGCGCGCCGTTTCAGCGGATTGACGAAACCGGAATTCACGCATCTCTCCCTGGCAGCCAGCCGAATGCCCGGCGCGGGGCGGGGGCAAGGGCTGCAAAAAGCTCGCGGATCTGTTTGATCGGCATGTCCTGACCGATCAGCACGACGCGGGTCTGCCGGTTCTCGTCCGGCCAGCGGTCAAGCTGGGCCAGCGGATAGAGCCGATGCTGGACCGCATGCGCGACGACCGGGCGCTCGGGCGCATCGGAAACGGCAAACAGCCCCTTCATCCGCAACAGCCCGGAATCGATATTGCTGGTCACGACCTTCAGGAAAACATCCAGCGAGCGCCGGTCGAGCGGCACGTCATGCGTCAGCGCGACCGCCTCGATCCGGCCGTGGCGGGCGGGGTCGTGCGCGTGCTCATGCGGGCCTCTCAGCCGCTCCATGGCAAGCCACCCGACCACGTCTTCCGCCTTGCCGTCAGGCGAATAGGCACCAGTGCCGAAGAGCGACACGAGGTCGAAGCCTGGCGCATGCCGGTCATGGAGTTTTGCTGCGGGGTTCAGATGCTGAAGCTCTGCCGCAAAGTCGCAGGCGAGATGCGGCAGATCGGTTTTCGTCAGCACGATATGGTCGGCAAAGGCGAGCTGTTTCCAGCCTTCGATGAAGCGCTCCAGCGTCGAAAGCCCTTCCAACGCGTCAAAGGCTGTCACGACGCCGGCAAGCTGATAGCGCCGCGCCACGACATGGTCGCGCAGACCCATGGCCGGCGCGCCGCCGGCAATCAGGCTGTTGACGATGGGGGCGGGGTCGGCAAGGCCGGTCGTTTCGATGACGACGCGGCGGACCGGCGGCACATCGCCCGCCGCAATCGCCTGATCCAGTTCGTAGAGCGAGGCGCGGATATCGCTCGTCGCCGTGCAGCAGAGGCAGCCGGTGGAGGTGCGCAGATAGGTTTCGCGGCCCGAATGGACCAGATCGTGATCGACCGGGATGGTGCCGAATTCATTGACGATCACCGCCGTCCCGGTCATCGCCGGATGGGTGAGGATCTCGTTGAGCAGCGTCGTTTTGCCGGCGCCGAGAAAGCCGGTCAGCAGCGTCACGGGGATACGATTATCCGCGCGCCTGCCGCCGGTGCGCGGTGCCGAAGCCGGGTTGTGATCGGAGAGTTCTGGCGTTTCCATGCGGTCCCGATCCGGGGTTGACAAGCGACGCAGATGTAATGTTATTACGCCGGCAGATGAGTAATGTGATAACATTACATATACGGCGAGATGATGGCTGCGCAAGCCATGCGATGTCGCTGCCCGAAACCCGAAGAGGACAATCCGATGGAACGCGAAGCAACTCCAGTCACCGTGCTGACGGGCTATCTCGGCGCGGGCAAGACCACGCTTTTGAACCGCATCCTCACCGAGCCGCATGGCCGCAAATTCGCGGTCATCGTCAACGAGTTCGGCGAAGTCGGCATCGACAACGACCTCATCGTGGACACCGACGAGGAAGTCTTCGAGATGAACAATGGCTGCATCTGCTGCACGGTGCGCGGCGATCTCATCCGCATCATCGAGACGCTGATGCGCCGCCGCGACCGCTTCGACGGCATCCTCATCGAAACGACGGGCCTGGCGGACCCTGCGCCGGTGGCGCAGACCTTCTTCGTCGATGAGGACGTGCGTTCGAAGACGCGGCTCGATTCGATCATCACCGTGGTCGATGCCAAGCATCTGCTCGGCGAAATCGATCAGGCCCATGAGGCGCAGGAACAGCTCGCCTTTGCCGATACGATCATCCTCAACAAGGTTGACCTCGTCAGCGAAGAAGAGATTGCCGCCGTCGAGGAGCGCATTCGTCGGCTGAACCCGGCGGCCTCCATCATCCGTTCGCAGCGCTGCGACGTTGATATCGCCGCCCTTCTCGATCGCCATGCCTTCGATCTCGACCGCATTCTCGAAGTCGAGCCCGATTTCCTCGACGAGACGCATGAACACGAGCATGACGACCATGTCTCGAGCCTTTCGCTGACGGCCCGTGAGCCCCTTGATCCCGAACGCTTCTTCCCCTGGCTGGAACTGACGGTGAAGCATTTCGGCACCGATATCCTGCGGATGAAGGGGATCATCAGCTTCGACCGCGACGACGACCGCTATGTGGTTCAGGGGGTGCATATGCTGATGGAAGGCAATCACCAGCGCGCCTGGCGTGAAAACGAGGAGCGCTTCACGCGTCTCGTCTTCATCGGCCGCAACCTGCCGAAGGACGTCATCATCGATGGCTTCGACAAATGCCGGCTCTTCAGGCAGGCGGCGGAATAGTCCGCAAATCTGTTGAGGGCGCGCGGCGGTGATGCGACTTGACACCGCCGCATGCCCGCGCATAACTGCGGGTGACGGTTCCTGAAGGCAAAGCCGAAGGGATTAATAGGGAACATGGTGAGGACGACCCGAATGGGGCCGAAACCATGGCTGCCCCCGCAACTGTGAGCGGTGAGGCTCTGTCAACGACGCCACTGGTCTGAAAAGACCGGGAAGGCAGACAGGGCTATCGACCCGCAAGCCAGGAGACCTGCCGTCAAGACACGTAGCAACCGGACGGGGTGTGCCGGGAAGCGTTGATGGACCCACGCGCCTCTGCGCCCGTGCGGCCGATCATCCTTCTCCAGCGCCGATTGCCGAGAGATGAGATGAGTTTGACAGCGCTTGCAGCCCAGGACCTGACCTTCCGCACCCCCAGTGGCGCGTCGATCGTCGATGCCGTTTCGCTTGATATCCGCACCGGCGACCGCATGGCCATCATCGGGCCGAACGGGGCGGGAAAGACGACGCTCCTGAAACTCCTGTGCGGCATGAGCCGCCCAACGTCCGGCTCCATTACCCTCGACGGCACGCCGCTTCATGCGCTGAAACCCATTGATCGGGCACGCCAGATCGCCGTCGTCGGCCAGGCCGACCAGCCCGACCGGCGCATTTCCGTGCGCGACTATGTGGCGCTCGGCCGTATCCCGCATGCCGCGCGCCGCACCCGTGCCGAAGACGCCGATCTTGTCGATGCCGCAATGGAGCGCACGGGCCTCACGGCGCTTGCCACGCGCGAAATGGGCCTCCTTTCGGGCGGCGAGCGCCAGCGGGCGCAGATTGCCCGTGCGCTGGCGCAGGAGCCGCGCATTCTCTTCCTTGATGAGCCGACGAACCATCTCGACCCGCGCGCCCGTGGTGCGCTGCTGGCGCTCGTCGCCAATCTCGACCTCACTGTCGTTGCCGTTCTCCACGATCTCAATCTCGTGCCGGATTTCGCCACGCGCGTGGCCGTCATGCGCGATGGAAAGTTGATTTCGTCGGATGAGACCCTGTCGCGCGATCTGGTGCGCGACGTCTTCGGCATCGATCTTCTGCGCCTGCCGCATCCGCATGAAAACCGCGAGCTGACCGTTTTCGACATTCCGCTCGCCCACTGAACCACCCCTCAAAGACTGGATGATCTTCCCATGAGACGCTTCACGCTCAGCCTCCTGCTTTCGCTTGCCGCAAGCTCCGCCTTTGCCTTCCCCGTCACCGTTGACAGCTGCGGCAAGCCGCTGACCTTTGACGCCGCCCCGAAGCGCGCCGTGATCAACGACATCAACATGTCGAAAATGGCCTTCGCGCTGGGCCTGCAGCCCGAAATCGTCGGCATCACCGGCGTGTCCGGCTGGTACAAGCTGGATGACGAATTCAAGAAGGAGCAGGGCTCGATCCCCGAGCTTGCGCCGAAATATCCGACGATGGAAAACATCCTCTCGGCCAATCCGGATTTCTTCTTCGCCGGCTGGTATTACGGCATGAAGCCGGGCGGCGAAGTGACGCCGGATACGCTGGCCCAACATGGCATCAAGACGCTGGTGCTGACCGAAAGCTGCGTCCATCTCGACAAGAACCGCCCGGCCGCCTCCATGGACCTGCTCTTCGGCGACATGGAAAAGCTCGGCAAGATCTTCGGCAAGGAAGCCGAAGCCGGCAAGCTGATCGACGGCTGGAAGGTCGAGCTGGCCGGTATCCGGGAAAAAGTCGGCAAGAATGCCGGCACGCGCGTCTTCCTCTATGATTCCGGCGAGGACAAGCCCTTCACCGCCGGCAAGTTCGCGATCCCGAGCGCCATGATCGAGGCGGCCGGCGGCCAGAACATCATGGCCGACATGCAGACGAGCTGGGGCAATACGGATTGGGAAACGGTTGCCGCGCGCAATCCGCAATTCCTCGTCCTGCTCGATTATCAGGACGGCGCCGGCTACAAGAAGCTGCTCGATTTCCTGAAGGCTCACCCGGCCATGAAGGAAACGGATGCGGTGAAGAACAACCGTTTCGTGGCGCTGCGCTATGAAGAGCTGACCCCCGGCCCGGACAATATCAAGGCCATCGGCAAGATCGCCCGCGCGCTCCATCCGGAAGCCTTCTGAGCGTGACCGCGCGCTTTGCTTTTGGTGTGACGGCGGCGATCCTCGCTGTCGTCATCCTGGCCTGCATTTCGGTTGCCTATGGCTCGACGGTCATTCCGCTCGATCAGGTGGTGGGCGCGATTGCCCGCGCCGTGGGCTTGAGCCATGCCAGCGCCGCCACGCCGATTGATCGGATCATCGTCGATCTGCGCCTGCCGCGCGCGCTGGTGGCAATTGCGGTCGGGGCTGGCCTTGCCGTCATCGGCCTGCTGCTCCAGACCATCACCCGCAATGATCTCGCCGACCCGTTTCTCTTTGGTCTCTCGGCGGGGGCGGCGGCTGGTGCTGTGGCCGTCATCACCCGCGTCGGCGATCAGCTTGGCGTCTTCACCCTGCCGATTGCCGCCTTCACCGGCGGCATGTGCGCAACGGGGGCCGTGCTCTTCCTGCTGCGGCGCACGGAGGGGCAGGGCAATGAGCGGCTGGTTCTGGCCGGGCTTGCCGTGTCGTTTCTCTTCACGGCGCTGACCAATTATCTCGTCTTTTCCGGCGACCAGCGCGCCGCCCATTCGGTGCTCTTCTGGACGATGGGCGGGCTTGGCCTTTCCAGCTGGCACAATATCGGCATCGGCGTGGCGGGTGCCGGGATGGTGCTTGCCTATACGTTGGCGCGGCACCGGCAGCTCGATGCCCTGCTCGGTGGCGAGCAGACGGCGGAAAGTCTCGGCGTGCCGGTGAAGCGGCTGCGCAATGTGACCTTCCTTGTCGCCAGCTTCTCGACCGCGCTGCTTGTCTCGATCACCGGCGTCATCGGCTTCATCGGCCTCATGGTGCCGCATATCGCCCGAGCCTTTGCCGGCCCGCTGCATGCACGCCTTGCCATTGTGTCCAGCCTGATCGGGGCGGCGCTGATGCTGGGCAGCGATCTGCTGGCCCGCACGCTTCTGCCGCCGCAGGAATTGCCGGTGGGGGTGGTGACGAGTTCGATCGGCGCGTTTTTTGTGATTGCCATGCTGATGCACGGGAAGCGGTGAACGCGTTCGAGCATCGCGTCTGCGGAACCCCCCTCTGCCTAGCCAGGCATCTCCCCCGCAAGGGGGGAGATCGGCAAGACGAGCACGCTTACTCCAACAGCTGACGTCCTGGTTTGATGCGCAGTTATCGGACGGCGTTCGCGCCACGAGTCAATCTCCCCCCTTGCGGGGGAGATGGCCGGCAGGCCAGAGGGGGTTGGGTCCCTCAAGCGCCAAGCAAGACTATTTCACCGACTGGATCGCCTGCCAGATCCGCTGCGGGGTCGTCGGCATTTCGATATGGCCAATGCCATAGGCGCGGTAGAGCGCGTCGGTCACGGCATTGAGGGCGGCGGGTGTTGCGCCGATCGTGCCGGCTTCGCCGGCGCCCTTGATGCCGAGCGGGTTGATGGTGGAGGGCACATGCGCGCCGTCCCAGTCGAACATCGGCAGATTGTCGGCGCGTGGCATGGCGTAATCCATGAAGCTCGCCGTCAGCAGCTGTCCGTCCTCCGCATAGACCGCACCTTCGCTCAGCGCCTGGCCGATGCCCTGCACGATGCCGCCATGGACCTGGCCCTGAAGCAGGATCGGGTTCACCACGACGCCGAAATCGTCCACGACCGTATAGCCGACGATTTCGAGCGCGCCGGTTTCCGGGTCGATCTCGACTTCGCAGATATGCGTGCCGTTCGGATAGGTGCATTCTTCCGAGGTGAATTCGCCGAGGCCCTTCAGGTCTTCCGGGTTCTTCGCCTTGCCGGCAAGCGTTGCAAAGTCCACTGTCCGGTCGGTGCCGGCGATGCGGGCAATGCCGTTGTCGAATTCGATATCGGTTTCCGCTGCTTCCAGCTCGTCGGCGGCGAGCTTGCGGATCTTCTTTGCCAGATCCTCGCCGGCGCGGGCGGCCGAGACGCCGCCGAGCGGGATCGAGCGAGAGCCGCCCGTGCCGCCGCCGGTTTTCAGCCGTGATGTGTCGCCCTGCCGGACGATGATCTTCTCCGGCGGCAGGTTCAGCTTGTCAGAGACAAATTGCGTATAGGCCGTGGCATGCCCCTGGCCGCCGGTCTGCGTGCCGATGTCGAGGGTCACCGTGCCGTCGGTTTCCAGCGTCAGATGCACCGGCTCGCCGCCCGGGAAGGCGCAGCATTCGATATAGGTGGCAAGGCCGATGCCGCGGATCATCCCGCGCGCCTTGGACGCCTTCAGCCGTGCGTCAAAATCGGCCCAGCCGGCCTTTTCCAGTGCTGCTTCCAGATGCCCGTCGAAATTGCCGACATCGTAGGAGCGGCCGAGCACGGTCTTGTAGGGAAACTGTTCCGGCCGGATGAAATTGCGCCGGCGGATTTCGTCCGCACCCACATTCAGATCGCGGGCGCACTGGTCGGCGAGCTTTTCAAGGAGAAGTGCTGCCTCCGGCCGGCCGGCGCCGCGATAGGCGTCCACCGGACAGGCATTGTCATAATAACAGGTGACGGCGATATCGACGGCGGGAAGGTCGTAGACGCCGGTCAGCATGGTCGCGCCGACGTAAGGGATGTAAGGCCCGAACTGCGAGATATAGGCCCCGAAGCTCGCCTTGGTGCGCACGCGCAGCGCCAGGAAGCGGCCGTTTTCGTCCATTGCCATTTCAGCAACCGAGAGATTGTCGCGGCCTTGCGCATCGGTGAGGAAATGCTCGGTGCGGTCGGCGGTCCACTTGACCGGCCGGCCAAGCTGGCGGGCTGCTTCCATGACGAGCGGATATTCGCGATAGACGAAGCCCTTGGGGCCGAACGCGCCGCCGACGTCGAAGGTCAGGACGCGCAGCTTTGCCGGATCGATCTTGAAGATATCGCGCGACAGGATCTCCTGGAAACCATGGACGCCCTGCGTGCCGGTGGTCAGAACGAAGCCTTCGTCTTCGCCCTTCCATTCGGCGACCGCCGAGCGCGGCTCCATGTAGTTGCAGACGAGGCGGTTGTTGATGAATTCGACACGGCTGACATGGGCAGCCTTTTCGAAAGCCGCGTCGCTCCTGGCGCGGTCGCCCATGCGGTAGGTGACGGCGGCGTTGGAGGCGAGATCGGGCCAGACCTTCGGTGCGCCTTCGGCCAGTGCGGCCTCCGCGCCGATGACGGCCTCTTCCATGTCATAGTCGAGGTCGATGAGTTCGGCAGCGTCCTGCGCCAGCGCGCGGCTTTCGGCAACGATGAAGGCCACCGCATCGCCGACATAGCGCACGCGATCGCGACAGAGGAGCGGAATGCCATGCGGCACCGGCTTATTGCCGTCCTCGCCCGGCAGCAACGCCTGCGGCGGCAAGTCCGGCAGGTGGGTGATGTCCTCGGCCGTCAGCACCAGATGCACGCCCGGCGCTTCGCGTGCGGCCTCCACCGAATTGATCCGGAATGTGCCGCAGGCGACCGGCGAGCGCAGGACATAGCCGTGCAGAACGCCCTCGAATTTCAGGTCGTCGGTAAATTTGCCCTCGCCCTTGAGAAGCGCGTTGTCTTCAAGGCGCAGAACAGAGGCTCCCAAGCCGAATTTCGCGGTGTAGACGTTCATATTTTCCTCCGGAATCAGGCAGGCGGCGCACCGGGCGGTGCTGCTGTGGCCGGACGATCACGAGTCGCTGTCCGGCAATTGCTGATAGCCCACTATCGAAGGCGCAACAGGCATTTGTCAATCTGTGATCGCGCTTGAGGGAAGGATGTCGCGCCGATTGCCAGAAGTTGCAGTTTTTCTGAAATGAGCAGGTTAACGTTAGCAATATCTCAACACATTACCCCAAGAAATAGGGAATGAAACTTGGGGATGGCGGGTCGCGGATCATGGAGATGCCGAACCGCCCGAGACCGGGCTTTCGGCGCATCCGCAGGCGGTGCGCGTGGCCCTGTTACCCCCGGTTGATGTTCTTTGGATCAAAGGGAATGATCGAGCATGTGTGCCGTTGTCGTCAGCAATCCGGTGACAGAGCTAATGCGCAGGCGCAAGGTTCCGCCGCTGCCTCGCAACTATGAGCTGTTTTACGAGGCGGTCATAGGTTCGAATACGAAGCTGTCTTCCGAGCTTGCGGCGCTCGGTCTGCAGCCGATGCAGGTGCAGCTCGATGCCCTGTTCGACAAATATATGGGCGAGTTGCGCCGAAACCGGCAGATCGACAAGGCGCATAGCAACCTTTCCGAGGAGCTTGCCGCCCTGCTGAACCTGCTGGGCCGCGAGAAGGACGAGCTGGAAAATCACGGCGCGTCGCTCAACGGCCTCAAGAAGACGCTGGCCGCCAATGACGACAAGTCGCTCGGCCAGATCGCGCAGGCGATTGCGGACATCCAGACGGTGACCGAAAAGACGCTGGCCGCCAACGGCAATGTCATGGCCGAGGCGGAGAACAAGTCGGCGAGCCTGCAGGAAATGCGCCGCAAGCTCAACGAATACAAGCGGCTCGCCTATATCGACAGCCTCACCGGGCTCTTCAATCGCCGCGCCTTCGACGACCGCATGGCATCCGCCTTCGCGAAATACCGCAAGCTTGGCGGCTGCGCGCTGATTCTCGCCGATATCGATCATTTCAAGCGCTTCAACGACACCTATGGCCACCCGGTCGGCGACAAGGTCCTGACGGCCGTGGGCCAGTCGCTTGCCAAGTTCGCCGGGCGCAACATCTTCGTGGCACGTCCGGGCGGCGAGGAATTCGCGCTCATTGCAGAAAACATGTCGTCGGAAGAGGCGGGACGCCTCGCCGAACTGGTTCGCCAGGAAGTCGCCTCGATCATCTTCGAAATCAAGGGCGGCGCGAAGGTGGATCCCGTGACGATCTCGCTCGGCGTCAGCATGGCAGACGATGCGCTCGATGGCGTGGAGTTCTATCAGAACTCCGACCTTGCCCTCTATTCCTCCAAGAACGGCGGCAGAAATCGCACCACCGTCTATTCGATGGAGCTGCGCGGCGCGCTGAGCAACAACAGGATGATGTACACGAAGGCGATCTGAGCCCGCCTATTTCAGGTTTGCCGAGGCGCTCGCCTCTTCAAGCTCGAGAATGCGCAGCAGATTTTCGCAGGCGTTGTCCTGATTGCCGGCCTCGACGGCCTGGGCCAGCGCGCGCTGCGTGAAGATCGAGGTTTCGTAATAGGGCGAGGTTCCGTCGGTGAACTCGCCCTTCGGCATGGCGGCTGCGAGCGTGAATTCGACGACGCCGAGTGCCGCACGCATCAGAGGGTTCTGCGAGGCGGTGAGAAAAATCTGGTGGAGTTCCAGATTGGCCAGCGCGAAGCTCTCCGACACGCCGCGTGAAATGCTCATCTGCTGCAGCCAGTAATACATGGTGCGGACCTGATCCGCCGTGCGGTTGCGACAGGCAAGCCGCACGGCCTCGCCTTCGATCAGGCGGCGGATCGAGAAGAAATGTGCCGCAAGGCTGGCATCAAATCCGCCTTCGAAGAGCCAGAGCAGCACCTGCTGGTCGAAATAGGCCCAGCGGTTCTTCGCCGCCACGCGCGTGCCGACCTTTGGCCGCGCCTCGACCATGCCCTTGGCTTCCAGTGTCTTCAGCGCCTCGCGCAACACGGTGCGCGAGACCCCGTACATGTCCATGAGTTCGGCATCCCGCGGCAGGATCGAGCCCGCAGGGAATTTGCCGGTGACGATGCCGAGCCCCAGTTCGTTGATGACGAAGGAGTGGAAGTTCGGCGCAGCCGACCGCCCTGTTCGGGAGCGAATCAGGCTGCCGGGTTCACTCATGTTTCAATTTCCAAAACACCTTGGACCGCGAAGAGGACGCAGAGAAGACGAGCCTCTGCAGCACGATGAAGACGAACAACAGGCCACCTATTACTATCTTCGTCCACCAGCTTGAAAGGGTTCCATCGAAAATAATGTATGTTTGGACAAGACCCTGCAGCATGACGCCGATGAAGGTGCCGGCCACGAAACCGTAGCCGCCGGTGAGCAGCGTGCCGCCGATGACGACAGCGCCGATCGCGTCGAGCTCGACGCCGACCGCGGCCAGGGGATAGCCGGCGGACGTGTAGAGCGAGAAGACGATGCCGGCGAGACCGGACAGCGTTGCAGAGAGCGTGTAGATGAGGATCGTCGTGCGCGCCACCGGCACGCCCATGAGGGCAGCCGACGTGGCGTTGCCGCCGAGCGCATAGACATTCGAGCCGAAGCGGGTGCGATGTGCAACGAGAGCGCCGACGATGAAGACGATGATCATCAGCGCGCCGATCATGCTCAAGCGACCGCCGCCCGGCATCAGCCAGTAGGTGGAGGTGACCTTGGAATAGAATTCATGCGTGACGGGAATGGAATCCTGCGTGATGACGGAGGCTGCCCCGCGCGCCAGGAACATGCCGGCCAGCGTTACGATGAAGGGCGGCACTTCCAGATAGTGGATCGCGGCTCCCATAGCGGCGCCAAAGGCCCCGGCCACAACGAGCGCGATGACAAAGGCCGCGAGCGGGTGGATGCCCGCCCAGCCGATGAGCACGGCAATCAGCACGCCGGTGAAGCCGATGATGGCGCCGACCGAAAGATCGATGCCGCCCGAGATGATGACGAAGGTCATGCCGACGGCGGTGATGCCAAGGAAGGCGTTGTCGGTGAGGAAGTTGCCGAGCACGCGCGTGGAGAACATGCCCGGAAACTGGAAGATGCTGGCCGCATAGGCGAGCGCGAAAATGACGGCGGTGGCCGCCAGCGGACGGAGACTGCGGTTCATGATGCTTTCCTGGCGACAGCGCGCTGGGTCTTGCGCATTTCGATGAGGCGGGTGGCGAGCGGCGACTGCATGGTGAAGATCAGGATGATGACGCCGGCCTTGACCACGAGGTTGAATTCCGGCGGGAAGCCCGACACGAGAATGCCGGTGTTCATCGCCTGGATGATGATGGCGCCCAGCACCGACATGGCAATCGAGAACCGCCCGCCGAGCAGCGACGTGCCGCCGATGACGACCGCGAGGATCGCATCCAGCTCGAGCCAGAGCCCGGCATTGTTGGCGTCAGCCCCCTTGATGTCGCCGGCAACGATGAGGCCGGAGATGGCGGCGCAGAAGCCGGAGAAGCCATAGACGGCGACCAGAAGAAGGCCGCTGCGGATGCCGGCAAGGCTCGCCGCCGCGCGGTTGACGCCGACGGATTCGATGAACAGGCCGACGGCACTGGAGCGCACCACGAAGACGCTGATGAAGAGCAGGACGATCGCGATGACGACCGGCATTGGCAGCCCCGCAAACGAGCCCGTGCCGATCGAAATCAGCAGCGGATCGGCGAAGGTCACGATCGAGCCCGCCGTGATCAGCTGCGCGATGCCGCGCCCGGCAACCATGAGAACGAGGGTTGCGATGATCGGCTGGATTTCCAGGAAGGCGACGAGGACGCCGTTCCAGACGCCGCAGAGGACGCCGATGGCCAGGGCCGCAATCACGGCGACAGAAGCCGGATAGCCGTCCGTGACCAGCGTGGCGGCAACGGCGCCGGAAATGGCCATGACCGCGCCGACCGACAGGTCGACGCCCTTGGTGGCGATGACGGCCGACATGCCGATGGCCAAGATCGCCACCGGGACACCGCGATTGAGCACGTCGATCAGACTGCCGAAAAGCCGGCCGTCCTGCCAGGTGACGTTGAAAAAGCCGGGGAACAGGGCCCAGTTGACGAGCAGCACGACGACAAGCGCGATCGACTGCGGGTTCACAAGCGGGGAGAGTTTCTTCAGTTTCATACGCTTGCTCCCTCGGCCGAAACCGTTTCATGCTGGGCGGCAATCGCCTGGACGATGACGGACGGGTTGATGTTGTCGCCGGTCAGCTCGGCCACCATTTCGCGGTCTCGCATCACGACGATGCGGGACGAATAGGCGACGATTTCGTCGAGTTCCGACGAGATGACGAGAAGGGCGAGACCTTCCTCGCGCAGCCGGTTGATGGTGCGCACGATTTCGGCATGGGCGCCGACATCGATGCCGCGGGTCGGCTCGTCGAGGATCAGGAAATTGGGGTCGGTTGCCAGCCAGCGGGCGAGGATCACCTTCTGCTGGTTGCCGCCGGACAAGAGCTTGACCGGCATGTCGAGCGAGGCGGCGCGGATGTCGAGATCTTCGGCAAACTTGCCGGCAATCTCCATCTGCTCGTCGCGGTTCAACGCCTTGAACCAGCCGAGCTTGCCCTGGAGCGCGATGACGATGTTTTCGCGCACCGACAGGTCGCCCAGAATGCCCTCGACCTTGCGGTCTTCCGGGCAGAAGCCGAAGCCGTGGGCGATGGCCTGCACCGGCGATTTCAGCGCGACCGGCTTGTCGCCGATGCGGATTTCGCCGGCATCGCACTGGTCCGCGCCGAACATGATGCGCGCCATTTCGGTGCGCCCGGATCCGAGGAGGCCGGCAACGCCGACCACTTCGCCGCGGCGGATCTTGAGCGAGAAGGGATGGATCTTGCCGGCCTTGCCGCACTCCGTGAATTCCACCAGCGCCGGGCCGGCCGCACGCTCCTCGATGCCGGTGACGGCGGGAGCGAAGGTAATGTCCTTGCCGAGCATCATGCGCACGACATCGGTGCGCGTCAGGCCAGAGAGCGGTTCGGTGCCGATCAGGCGGCCGTTGCGCAGGATCGTGACGCGATCGGAAATGGCGAAGACCTGATCTAGGAAATGGGTAATGAAGACGATGGCCATGCCGCGTTCTTTAAGCTGCGTGACCACTTCGAACAGCTTCTCGACCTCGAGCTTGTCGAGGCTGGCGGTCGGCTCGTCGAGCACGAGGACCTTGCCGGACAATTCGACGGCGCGGGCAATCGCCACGATTTGCTGGACGGCAACCGAATAGGTGCCAAGCTCGGCCTGCACGTCGATGTCGAGGCCATAGCGCGACAGAAGCTCGCGGGCGTTTTTCTCGATCAGCGACTTGCGCACGAAGCCGAAGCGGGTCGGCTGGCGGCCGAGGAAGAGGTTTTCGGCAACCGAGCGGTTCGGCAGGAGGTTGACCTCCTGATAGACCGTGCCGATGCCATGCGACTGGGCATGCAGCGGATCGGCGAAATGCACGGGCTCGCCATCGAGCAGGACTTCGCCACCATCCGGCTGGTAGGCACCCGTCAGGATCTTGATGAGTGTCGACTTGCCGGCGCCGTTTTCGCCGAGCAGCGCATGGACTTCGCCGCGCCTTAGGCCGAAATTGACGCCGTCGAGCGCCCGGCTCTGGCCGAATATCTTGATGACGCCGCGTGCTTCCAGCACGAACGAATTGTCGGTTTGATGATCGACCATCGTTCCCCTCCCGTTTTCGCAATCTTTTACGGTGTTGCAACCGAAGACAAGAACGTTCCGCCGGATGGTCCGACGGAACGCTTTTCAGCCATGAGTTTCATGGCTTGAGGGCTACTCCGGGATCAGTAACCCAGACCCTTCTTTTCTTCGTACACCTTCTTCGGATCGTCGTTCGGCGTGTAGAGCTTCGATTCCGTGATGATGAACTTTTCCGGTGCCTTCTTGCTCGTCCAGTAGGCGTCGAGCGCGTCAAAGGCGGGGCCTGCCATGTTCGGCGTCAGTTCGACCGTCGCGTTGGCTTCGCCGGTCATCATGGCCTTGAAGATATCCGGAACGGCGTCAACGGAGACGACGAGAACGTCCTTGCCCGGCTTCAGGCCGGCATCCTTGATGGCCTGAATGCCACCGACAGCCATGTCGTCGTTGTGGGCATACATGGCGCAGATGTTCTTGCCGCCGTCTTCAGCCTTCAGGAAGCCTTCCATGACCTCCTTGCCCTTGGAGCGGGTGAAGTCGCCGGTCTGGCTGCGCACGATCTTGATGTTGTCGTGGCCCTTGATGGCTTCTTCAAAGCCCTTCTTGCGGTTGATGGCCGGCGTGGAGCCGACGGTGCCCTGGAGTTCGACGACGTTGCACTTCTTGTCGCCAACGGTCTTGACGAGCCAGTCGCCGGCGACCTTGCCTTCCTTCACCTGGTCGGAAGCAACCGAGGTCAGGTAGAGGTCCTGCGGAGCGTCAACGCCGCGGTCGAGAAGGATGACCGGGATCTTGGCGTCCTTGGCTTCGCCGAGAACGGCATCCCAACCGGTGGATACGACCGGAGCGACGAGGATGGCGTCAACGCCCTGGGCGATGAAGCCGCGGATGGCCTTGATCTGGTTTTCCTGCTTCTGCTGGGCATCGGCGAACTTCAGATTGATGCCACGCTTCTCAGCCTGCTGCTTGGTGACCGAGGTTTCAGCGGCGCGCCAGCCGGATTCCGAACCGATCTGCGAGAAGCCGATCGTCTTGCCCTTCAGGCTGTCGGCATAGGCAGCAGAAGACAACAGGGCAGCAACGCCCGCGGCGACCGCGAGCTTCGTAAAGAACTTCATGATTTCCTCCCACAATGCTTACCCACTCTCTCCGGGTAGCTGAGGGGACGCTATCAAAAGTACTATTATATGTAAATATATCCTCATAAAAAGTGTATTTGGCACCATTTTATGCACGTAAAAGATGAAAATGCCCGCAGGAGATGCTGCCGGAAAGGTTCCGCAATCAACATTGAATCAAGAGCTTCCCGCACCTGCGTTGTGCAGGCGCAGCGCAACGGCGACGATTGCGCGACGCGTCTGAATCGTCCAAAACGGAACTCCGCGCCAGATAAAAATTCGGGAGGAATTCATGGCAAATGCGAGACCGCCGCTCACCGCAGCAACCATTTTGCCGGAGGATTCCGATGAGGCGCTGCTGGTCGGCCGCGTCTGGTCCAAGGCCGCCGATGGCCCGTCGCCGGTGATCTTGCGCGCCGGACGTCTCCTCGACCTCTCCGGTCACGTCGCCACGATCGCCTCGCTTCTGGAAAAGCCGGATGTGGCGACATGGCTTTCCGGCCTGACCGGGCTTGCAGATCTCGGCCCGCTCGACGCGTTTCTGAGCGGTGAGGCGGGCGAACTTCTGGCGCCTGTCGATCTCCAGGCCATCAAGGCGGCGGGCGTCACCTTTGCCGGCAGCATGCTGGAGCGTGTGATCGAGGAACAGGCAAAAGGCGACAGCGGCCGGGCAGAGGAGATCCGCAAGCGGCTCGCGCCCGTGCTCGGCGAGAGCCTGAAGGGTGTGGTCGCCGGTTCGCCGGAGGCCGCCAAGGTCAAGGCGCTGCTGCAGGACATGGGGCTCTGGTCGCAATATCTTGAAGTCGGCATCGGCCCGGATGCGGAAATCTTCACCAAGGCGCAGCCCATGTCGGCCGTTGGCTGCGGGGCGAAGGTCGGCATCCATCCGATCTCCGAATGGAACAATCCGGAGCCGGAAGTGGTGCTCGCCGTGCGCTCGGACGGAACCATTGTCGGCGCGACGCTTGGCAATGACGTGAACCTTCGCGACGTCGAAGGCCGTTCGGCCCTGCTGCTCGGCAAGGCGAAGGACAACAATGCCTCCTGCGCCATCGGCCCATTCATCCGCCTCTTCGATCAGGGCTTCACGCTGGACGATGTCGGCAGCCTGAGCGTCTCCTTGAGCGTGACGGGGGACGATGGGTTCGAGATGACCGGCGTCAGCCACATGTCGGCGATCAGCCGCACGCCGAAGAACCTGGCCGGCCAGATGCTGAACCGCAACCATCAATATCCCGATGGCGCGGCTCTCTTCCTCGGCACCATGTTCGCGCCCGTCAAGGATCGCCGTGGCCCGGGTCTCGGCTTCACGCACGAGATCGGCGACCGGGTGGAGATCGCTTCGCCCCGTCTCGGCCGACTCGTCAACTTCGTGGACCGCACGGATGCCTGCCCGCCATGGAGCTTCGGCGTGCGGGCACTGATGAAGAACCTGGCCGCGCGCGGGCTGATCGATCGTCTCTGAGCCTGGGACGAGGGCAGGGGATAACCTTGTCTGTTCCTTGTTTTCGTTGGCTGAAAGGGCCATCCTGACGCAACGGAAGGGCGGGCATGAGTCTCGCGCTTCCGATCCGGCGAAAGGGGAGCCGCCAACCGTCATGCGAGAGCCGATCACGATCAGTTTTTCCGGCGGAAGTGCATTGCTCCTGCAATCCAATTCAAGCCGTTTCGATGACCAGTTCCAGAAGCGCATCTGGTCGCTGGCGAGCGACCTGACCTCGGCACCGGGCTTCATCGAAACCGTGCCGGGCATGAACAACATCCTTGCGCTCTTTGACCCCGAGCAGATCGCGCCGGAAGAGGCGCGCCGGGAACTCACCGACCGCTGGGCCAAGGCGCAGCCGCTGCCGCGTCGTGGCAAGACGGTGGAAATTCCCGTCGTCTATGGCGGGCAGAATGGCGAGGATTTCAAGCCCTGGTCGCGCCATTGCGGGCTCGCCCCGCTTGAGGCCGCGCAGCGCCATGCGGCGGGGACCTATCAGGTGGCGGCGATTGGCGCGATGCCGGGATTTCCCTATCTGTCCGGTCTCGATCCGGCGCTGGCGATTGCCCGGCGCTCGACGCCGCGGCTTGCCGTCCCCGTCGGATCGGTGATCGTCGGCGGCGCGCAGGCCGCCGTCATGCCGCAGACCTCGCCTTCGGGCTGGCATATCATCGGCCATACCAAGATCGCACTCTTCGATCCGCATCGCGACGAGCCCTCGACACTGGCACCGGGCGACATCGTCCGCTTCACCATCGAGGATGTCTGGCTATGATCGAGGTGCTGACGACGGGTGCGGCGAATTCGATCCAGGATCTCGGCCGCAATGGTCGCTTCGATATCGGGGTGAGCCGCAGCGGCGCGATGGATCGCCTGTCGCTGATGATCGGTAATGCGCTGCTGGGCAACGATCTGAATGCGGCGGGCCTGGAGATCGCCATCTTCCCCTTCCGCTTGCGCTTCGATCAGCCGACCCGCTTTGCCGTCACCGGCGCGGAAGGTGACGTTACGCTTGGCGGACGCCCGCTGCCGCCGCGCTGGGCGGCAAGTGCGGCCGAAGGCGAGACGCTGGTGATCGCGCCGCCGGAAAAGGGTGCGCGCGTCTATATCACTTTCGCCGGCGGCATCGAGATCGAGCCGGTGCTGGGCTCACGCGCGACGGACCTCAAATCCGGCTATGGCGGGCTGGAAGGGCGCGGCCTGAGGCGCGGCGACCGGCTGACGGTGGCGGCCATGCCGCCGATGCGGGCCTTCGGCGCGGCGCTCGACCCTTTCGCGATGCTCGACTTTGCCAATCCGCTCCCCGTTCGGGCCGTGCCGGCGGCGGAGTTTTCGGTCTTCTCTGCCGATGCCCGCAAGCTTTTCTCGCGCTGGTCCTGGCGGGTGACGCCGGAGGCGGACCGCATGGGCTATCGCCTCGAAGGCCCGGAACTGAAGCTTGAGCGCCGGCTGGAACTGATGTCGCATGGCATCCTGCCCGGCACGATCCAGGTTCCGCCCTCCGGCAAGCCGATCATCCAGCTGGCGGATGCCAATACATGCGGCGGCTATCCGAAGATCGCGACCATCATCGAGGCGGATCTCTGGATCGTCGGGCAGGCCGGACCCGAAAGCCGCTTTCTCTTCACCGAAGTGACGCCGGACGAAGCCAATGCCGCGCTTCGCAGGCAGCGCCTTGAGATCGACGCACTCGCCCGTACCGTGGCCGTGGCCCGGTCGCTGGCTGGTTAGGACTGACATGGATATCGACTTCATCGAACGCCTGATCGAACTGGCGAAGAAGAGCGGAATTGCCGGCCTCGAATATGAGGTGAATGGCGAGACCGTGCGCATCACGCTGGGCGACGAAGAGGAGGAAAGCTCGACCGATCGCGTCGCGCATGTCGAGACGAAGGCGGCCGGCGAGGGCGCCGCTCCGCCACCGCCGGCGCTGCACAAGCTCAATTCCGGCATGGCCGGCACCTTCTATCGCGCCTCGGCGCCGGGGGCGGAACCCTATGTGAAGCCGGGTGACACGATCGCGGAGGGGCAGGTGCTCGGTCTTATCGAGGCGATGAAGATGCTGACGCCCATCGAGGCCGACCGCGCAGGCAGGATTGTCTCCATTGCGGTCGAGGATGGTGCTCCGGTTACGCGTGGCGCGCTTCTCTTCGAGATCGGCGCCCTCCTTCCCGAAATCGAAGGATGACCATGTTCGACACGGTTCTCATCGCCAACCGGGGAGAGATCGCGCTCCGCATCCTGCGCGCCTGCCGGTCGCTGGGCTTGAAGACGGTTGCAATCCATTCCGAAGCCGACCGCGATCTGCGTCATGTGCAGCTTGCCGACAAGAGCCTCTGCATCGGCCCCGCGCCGGCGCGCGACAGCTATCTCAACATCGCCTCGATCCTTCTGGCGGCGAAGGCGACCGGGGCGGGTGCCATCCATCCGGGCTATGGCTTTCTCTCCGAAAATGCCGGCTTTGCCGAGGCGGTGGAAAAGGCGGGGCTCGTCTTCATCGGCCCGCCAGCCGACGCCATCCGCACCATGGGCGACAAGATCGCCGCCAAGGCAGCGATGCGCGCCGCGGGCGTGCCGTGCGTTCCGGGCTCCGGCGGGGCCTTGCCGGACGAGGACTGGCGGGTTCGCCATATCGCCGCCGAGACCGGCTATCCGCTCATCGTCAAGGCCTCGGGTGGCGGCGGCGGTCGCGGCATGCGCATCGTGCGGCGCGAGGAGGATCTCGCCGGTGCCGTGGCGCTGACCCGCGAGGAAGCGGGCCGCGCCTTCAACAATCCGGATGTCTATATCGAGATGTTCCTGGAACATCCGCGCCATGTCGAGATCCAGATAATGGCCGACAATCATGGCAATGCCGTCATGCTCGGCGAGCGCGATTGCTCGATGCAGCGCCGGCACCAGAAGGTGATCGAGGAAGCGCCAGCCCCCGGCATTCCCCGCGAGGCAATCGAACGCGTCGGCGCGCGTTGCGTGGCGGCTTGCCAGCAGATGGGTTATCGCGGCGCCGGCACGTTTGAATTCCTCTACGAAAACGGCGACTTCTTCTTCATCGAGATGAACACGCGGGTGCAGGTCGAGCATCCGGTCACGGAAATGGTGACGGGCATCGACATCGTGCGTGAGCAGATCCGCATCGCCATGGGCGAGCCGCTGTCGTTTACCCAAAGCGATATCGCGATGCATGGCCACGCCATCGAATGCCGCATCAATGCCGAGGACCCCTTTGCCTTCACGCCCGCCCCCGGCCGCGTCGAGACGCACCGTCCGCCGGGCGGGCCGGGCATCCGGCTCGATACACATCTCTATGACGGCTACGAAGTGCCGCCGCATTACGATTCACTCGTCGCCAAGCTGATTGCCTATGGCGACACGCGTGACGAGGCCGTGACGCGGATGAAGGCGGCGCTGGCCGAATATGAGATCGGCGGGCTGACGACCAATATTCCGCTGCAACGGAGGCTGATGGATGATCCGGGCTTCCGGGACGGAGGCTTCGATATCCATTATCTCGAAGCGCTGATTGCCGATGGCGGCCTGAAGCCGGAGGGCGGACAATGACGCTCGACGAAATCGAACGCGCAATTGCGCTGGCCAAATCCCGCGGGCTTGCCGAACTCGAATGTGCCATCGGCCAGGGCGGACGGCTGAAGGTCATCGTCAACCGGCCGCAAAAGCCGGTTCAGGTGGCGGCACCGAAAGCGGTGAAGCCGAAGGCCGCGATCCGCACCCGCTATTTCGGCGTCTTCGCCGATACCGTCCCGGCAATCCGTGTTGGTGATCCGGTCGCCGAACACCAGATCGTCGGCTTTCTGGAGCTTGGCGAGATCCGCTTTGCCATCGAGGCGGACAAGCCCGGTCGGGTCGCCGCGAAACCCGTCAGGCCCGGTGACCTTGTCGGCTATGGCGAAACCGTCTTCGAGTTTGAATAGGATTGTCCGACCATGCGCATCGACCTCAATTCCGATCTCGGCGAAAGCTACGGCCCCTGGAAGATGGGTGATGACGAGGCGATCCTGCAGGTCGTCACCAGCGCCAACGTCGCCTGCGGCGGTCATGCCAGCGATCCCGAAACCATGTTCCGCACGCTGGAAATCGCGCGTGACCGGGGCGTCGTGGTGGGTGCGCATCCGGGCTTTGCCGATCGCGAGGGCTTCGGCCGCCGGCTGATCCCGATGACGCCGGGCGAAATCGAGCGGCTGGTGGCGACGCAGACCGGCGCGCTGATGGGCGCGGCAGCGCTGGCCGGCGTCACGGTGCGTTATATCAAGGCCCACGGGGCGCTCGCCAACCATTGCGCAGATGATCGCGCCGCCGCGTCCGCCGTCGCCCGTGCCGCCCGTGCCTTCGGGCCCGACATGGCGGTTCTGGCGATTTCCGGGACGGAGCTCGAGCTTGCCGCCCGCGAACTCGGCGTTCCGGTCTACAGCGAAATTTTTGCCGATCGCGGATATCTGTCCACAGGCCGCCTCGTGCCGCGCTCGCGGGCTGATGCGATGATCCATGATCCGCAAGAGGCCGCCGACCGGCTGGTCTCCTATCTCGAAACCGGGCTGATGCCGGTCGTCGATGGCGCGCCGATCAAGCTCGACGCCCATTCGATCTGTGTTCACGGCGACGGGCCGAGCGCGATCGCCATGGCAGTCCATATCCGGGGAGAGCTGACTGCGCGTGGCGTGGCGCTCAGGTCGTTTCTGGCGGCTTGATCAGCCCTGGACGGCGACGAGATTGCGCACGATCGCCAGGCCAACGAACAGGGCGCCGACCGACAGGACCACTGAGGCGATGGCATAGCCAACGGCAAGCCATGTTTCACCGCGCTCAAAGATGACCGACGTATCGAGAGAGAAGGTCGAGAACGTGGTGAAGCCGCCGAGGATGCCGGTGGTCAGAAACAGCCGCGCCGATTGCGGCAGGCCGGATTTCAGCGCCCAGTATTCAGCGATCAGCCCCATGATGAGGCTACCGAGAATATTGACGCAAAGCGTTCCCCAGGGAAAACTCGGGCCGAGCCACTTCAGCGCTGCGACGTTCACGCCCTGGCGCAGCATGCCGCCGATGCCGGCGCCGATGAAGACGATCAGATAGTTCATGGATTTGTCCTTTCGTTGTTGCAACGAAAGCCTGGCGACGAGGGGAAGGTCAAGACACGCTCCCGCCATCGCGGACGGCTTTCGACCATTCCGCATTCGGCAGGAGCTATCAGCCACACCTTCTTCAAAGGCCGGCGGTTCTCGGGAAGCCCCATTCCCATCGGTTTGATGATCTAGGGCAAGAATGGCGCCATTGCAATCTTTGCCTGTTCCCTGTCAGACCGACATGTCAACGTTTCCTGTCGTTCGATGCGTGCCCGCTTGAGAGAGCCTGCGCAGGAGTGCGATTTCTGCCTCAGGCAGGCCGGCTTTGGTGGCAAGCGCCAAGGCATAGGCCGACAGGTCTGCGCCGGGCGCATCAAACGCCTCGGGCACAGAGCGGCGAAGCGCCGAAAGAGCTTTCTGTAGCCGCACCTGAACCTCGATCATCTCGGCTCCATCGCGCGCCATCGGCCGGAAAGCGTCCTCGATGGCATCTTCCGGTCTGATCGGACTGACATGTAATGATGCATAGTCAGGCTCGACAACCGCCCGCCCGTTCCATTCCGTGAGGATGCGGACAAGCCGTCCGAGAACGCTGATCGCAGTGCCCGGGTCGTTGACCGCAGGCGAAAGCGCCCGCGAGGCGATCTCGGAGAGCACGATGAGCCCGAAACGCGGATCGCCATCGAAAGCGCGCTGTCGGCTGATGGCAAATGCCGCCTGCAGGCTCCCCGTCTCCTCGTCGGAGAGGCTTTCGGCCCGCAGATACATCAACGGCCCCCGTTCGACGACAAAGGAACCGGGGATCTGCAGGAGATAGGCCTCGCCTTTCATCTCCTCGGCAAGGGCCTGCAAGGTCGCCATGTCGATGTGTTCGATATAGCCGGTGACGGGGGCCGGGATTTCGAGGCAGCCTTCAGGGATTGGGCCGTTCAAAGGGCGTCCGCCGAGATAGGGATTGGCTACCCGCGCGATCAGTGCATCGCGCGTGGCGGTCTCGACGCGGTCGAGCGTATCGTCCATGCGCCCGAAGCTCAGCAGATGCCCGATCCACCGGATGAGCGCGATGACGACAAGGAGCACCACGGCGATGGTGAAAATGTAGAGTACGACCTTGCCGGACTGGCTATAGAGCTGGGCGTTGAGCGCGATCAGCCCAAGCAGGCTGAAGAGAAAGGCGCCGATAAAGGTTGCAAGGACATTCTGTGTCGTCGTGTCTTCCTGCAGGAGCGCGGTGGCGCGCGGTGTTGCCGTCGCTGCGGCGGTGCCGAAGCCAGTCACGGCAATGGAAAGCGAGAACGTCGTCACGGCCAGCATCGAGGAGGCGAGGATTTCGAGGATCTGCGACACGGCGTCGGAGCCCGCCTTGAGCGCCACAAGTTCGGGCACATAGGGGGCGAGCAATTGCGCCAGAATAACAGACAGCACCGAAAGGCAGGCAATGGCGACGACCCGCATCCAGATCTTCTGCCGCCAGGCCCTGTAGATGTTCCAGAGTTTGAAATTCATTGATCCTCGCCGTGTCCTCGGGTCCACTATCCCCGGCTTTCAACCTCAAAAGCAAGTCATCCAGTTTCGTTCCCGGAAATCCGCGCCATCGCGCACTTCGTATCAGGAACATGATCAAGATGAATTCCTTAAGAGACGGCTATCGTGCCCTGGTAATCGGCGCATCCGGTGGCATAGGTTCGGCAGTTACGGAGGCGCTTGGGCGCGACCCGCGCGCCGGCGCGGTGATGTGCCTGTCGCGGCGCGACAATTTCGGTTTCGATGTCACAGACGAAGCCTCCGTTGCAAGAGAAGCGGCACGCCTTGCGGCGGGTTCGGATGGCCTTGATCTGATTTTCAACGCGACTGGTGCGCTGACGATTGAAGGTGCGGGACCTGAAAAGGCGCTGAAGGCGATCGATCCGGAAGCCATGCTCCGGCAATTTGCGTTGAACGCCGTCGGGCCTGCGCTTCTGCTCAAGCACTTTGCGCCTCTGCTGCCGCGCGACCGCAGGGGGATCTTCTGTTCCCTCTCCGCCCGCGTCGGCTCGATCGGCGACAACCATTTCGGCGGCTGGATCTCCTATCGGGCCGCCAAGGCGGCGCAGAACCAGATCGTCCGCACGGCGGCCATCGAGATCGCGCGCACCCGGCCGCTTGCGGTGGTCGCGGCGCTGCATCCGGGAACGGTGGAGACCGGCCTGTCTGTCGGCTATCGCGGCACCCATGCTGCCGTTTCGCCGGCAGAGGCTGCGGCCAATCTTCTCGCCGTGCTCAACGAATTACCGCCGGAAAAGACCGGCGGTTTCTTTGCCTATGACGGGTCCGCTATCGAGTGGTGAAATGGCGCCGAGCCCTCAGGGCTCGGGATATTCCAGCTTGCGCGTGTCATAGCCGAGCGCTTTCGCCTTGGCGACCATGACCGAGAGCTCCTTCTTCGACGGCGCCTTGCGGGCGTAGATCCAGAGGTTCTGCATCTGCGGATCGGCGCTGATGAACCAGCTCTTGTCCGGCGACTTGTAGAGAACCCAGTATTTGAACGTGACGATGCCGCCAAGGTAGCGTACCGTCAATTTGGCATTCGTGGCTCCGGCATCCTCGAGCTTGCCGATCCCGTCGATGGTGAGCAGCTCGCCCTTCGGCGAGCCGGTGCGGCAGCCGTCTTCGATGCGGAACACATCGCTGCTGGCTGATGGCATGTAGGTCGTGTAGCCGGCGACGCAGCCGTCGGTGATCTTCATCGGCGTGCGGGCGATTTCCAGCCAGGTGCCGGTGTAGTGATCGCGGCCGACCTTGACGACATTGGGCTCGGCCTGTGCCGGAGCGGTTCCAAGACCGAGACCGGCGGTCATGAGCAGGGCGGCGAGGGACAGGCGGCTGAAAGCTGACATCGTTTGATCCTCCATTTAAGGAGGGTTACGACTTCGGGGCGTGGCCGGATCACCTTTGCGACCAGACGCCCTGCCTTCCGTGCCTTCGATCAGGCGGCTGCCGTCAGACGACGAAGCCGTAGAGGCCCCATTCCGCCTCGGTGACCTCAAGCGCAAGCCGCTGATATTCCGCCTGCTTGACGGCGACGAAGCCGTGATGAAGTGTCTGGCCCAGGGCGTCGCGCAGAAAGTCCGATTGCCCGGCGCGTTGAATGGCATTCTGCCAGCTGTTGGGCAGGTTGCTGGTCCGGTCCTGACCGCCGGCGTCCGGTTCCACGGCGGGGCCGGGATCAGCCTTCGTTTCGATGCCCTGCAGGGCACCGGCGAGCGTGACGGTGCCGACCATGTAGGCGTTGGCATCGACGCCTGCGACGCGGTGTTCGAAGTGGCGGCCCTTGCCTGGCGCTCCGGGCACGCGCAGCGCAACCGTGCGGTTCTCGATCCCCCAGTCGTCGGAGGCCGGAGAATAGGAGACCGAGGCAAAGCGTCGCCACGAGTTGAGGAAGGGGGCAAGCACCAGCATCGTGTCGCCAACCGTCTCACGGATACCGCCGATCGCGTTCAGCATCAGGGGGCTGAGCGTGCCCTCCGTCGGGTCGCCGAACAGATTGTCGCCCGCACCGTTTGCCAATGAGAGATGAAGGTGCATGCCGGAGCCGGCCTGCTGGCCGAAGGGCTTGGCCATGAAGCAGGCCTCCATGCCGAAACGGCGGGCAGCGGAGCGGATCAGCCGCTTGGCGACGATCACATCATCGGCGGCGCGCAGCAGATCGCGATAGCGGATGGTCATTTCATACTGACCGGCGGCATATTCGGAAATCAGCGATTCCAGCGTCAGGCCGAGATGCTTTGCGCCCTGATAGATGACATCGAACAGCGGCGACATCTCGTCGAGTTCGTCGACGGACATGGTGCTGCGATGGAGGCAATCGCGACCGTTGAGCGCATAGCGCGCCGGCTGGTATCGGCCCTTGCCGTCGCGCTCGCGGTCGATGAGGTAGAATTCGAGTTCGAAGGCGCCCATTGGCGAGAAGCCAGCCTTTGCTGCCCGTTCGACCTGGCGCACCAGCGCGTGACGCGGCTCCGCATCGAAGGGGCTGCCGTCGGAATTGTACATGCTGACCAGAACCTGGCCGCGGCCGGTATGGGGCATCATGCCGAGCGTGCCGGGAATGGGCCAGCAAAGCTTGTCGCCGCCGCCATCGGTCAGGATCAGGCCGGAACTGTCGACGTCGTCGCCCGCCACATCCTGTCCGAACAGGGAGGCCGGCATGCCGCGGCCCGACTTGTAAAGCGAGGCCAGCTCGTGGCGGCGGATGATCTTGCCGCGGCCGATGCCGTGAAAGTCGGTCATCACGATGTCGATCGCCTCGAGCTCCGGATACCGGGCCAGGAAATCTTCCGCTTCCTGCAGATGCGAGCCGCTGGGCGATGCTGTCGTCATGTCTGTTCTATCCGTTCCGGCCAGGTGTTCGCGCGCCCCGCAACCATGTCGCGGGGCGAAGTGCTTCAGGCCATAAGGCCCTGTTTCTTGGCGTAGGCATAGGTCAGATCGATCACCTTGACAGCCTTTTCGACAAGTTCGTCAGCCTGGGCGCGGGTCAGCGTCAGCGGCGGTGCGATGACCATGCGATCGCCAACGGCGCGCATGACAAGCCCGTTCTGGAAGGAATGCTCGCGCGCGGTGAAGCCGATCTTGGATCCGTCCGGGAAGCCGGCGCGGGCCTTCTTGTCGGAGGAGAACTGGAAAGCGCCGATCAGGCCTTCCATCACGGCCTCGCCCACCATCGGATGGTCCGCCAGCTGCAGCCACTTTTCCTTGAGATAGGGGCCGACATCGTCGCGAACATTTTCGACCAGCTTTTCCGAACGCATGATGCCGATCGTCGCAATCGAAGCGGCGCAGGCAGCCGGATGGCCGGAATAGGTGTAGCCATGGGCAAACTCGTCGCCCTTTTCCAGAAGCACATTGGCCACGCGGTCGGAGACCGCAACGGCGCCCATCGGCACATAGCCCGAGGTGATGCCCTTGGCCATGGTCATGAAATCGGGCTGGGTTCCCATGAATTCGCAGCCGAACCATTGGCCGGTGCGGCCGAAACCGCAGATGACTTCATCCGAGATCAGCAGGATGTCGCGTTCCTTCAGCCCCTTGGCGAGGATCGGCCAGTAGGTCTTCGGCGGAATGATGACACCGCCAGCGCCCATGATCGGCTCGGCAATCATCGCCCCGATCCGGTCGGCGCCGATGCCGTCGATCAGCGCCAGTGTCTGCTCGGCCACCTTGATGCCGAAATCTTCCGGGCTGAGTTCGCCGCCATAGCTCCACCAGTCCGGCGAGGGTGCGTGGTAGATGCCGTCGATCGGCAGGCCGCCCTGCTTGTGCATGGAGCTGAAGCCGCCAAGCGAGGCCGCCGCGACCGTCGAGCCGTGATAGGCGCCGCGGCGCGAAATGAAGATCGACTTCTCCGGCTTGCCTTCCAGCTCCCAGTAGTAGCGGACGAGGCGGAAGATGGTGTCGTTGGATTCCGAGCCCGAGCCGGTGAAATGGAAGTGGTTGAACTGCGGCGGCGTGACTTCCGCCAGAAGGCGGGAAAGCTCGATCACCGGCGGGTGCGCCGTGTTGAAGAAGGTGTTGTAATAGGTCAGCTCTTCCATCTGCCGGGCGACGGCGTCGATGATTTCCTTGCGGCCATGGCCGACATTCATGCACCACAGACCGCTCATGCCATCAAGGATCCGGTTGCCTTCGGCGTCATTCACGTAGATGCCGCTGGCCGAGGTGATGATGCGCACGCCGCGTTCGTTGATTTCGCGCGTGTTGGTGAAGGGATGCAGGTGATGCGCGGCGTCGATGCTCTGAAGCTCGCGCGTATTGTTCAGAATGGTCATGGTTCGCCCCCTTGTGAATTCGCTGCATCGCCTGCGGCAAGGCGCGTTTCAAATTTGATCAAAATATTTCTACGATCTTTGATCAAAAATTTCAAGCGGGTGCGGAGGTTGCTTCAGGGCACTCTACGAGGGTGCGTTACGATGGGAATTCGATGCCGGGGAATGCCCTTCGTCCGCCAGCTTTGACCGTGCGGAGGCCTACAAAAAACCGCGCCGCGCCTCCGGGAGGGATGACGCGACGCGGTTGCGGCTGGGCCGCATTCGGGAGCCGATCAGAGGTTGGCAAGCAACTCGTTGACGCGGCTTTCCATGTCGGCAAGTGCCTTGTCGACAGGCTTCTGGCCGGTCACGGCGGCGCTCATTTCTTCGCCGACGATGTCCTGGATGGCGAACTGGCGCTGGACGGCGGACGGCAGCGGCTTGCCGAGGGTTGCGATGGCTGCGATCGTGTCACGATGCGGCAGCGCCTTGAACTTGGCGGACTCCATCACGGCCTTGTAGGCCGGCAGGTGGCCGGTGCGCGACCATTCGAAGTCGTTGTCGGCGAAGAACTTCAGGAACTTGCCGATGGCAGCCGTCTGCTCAGGCGAACGATCCTTCTTGGAGACCGCCCAGGTATGGCCGTCGGCATACTGCGCCTTGGCGCCGGAGAAGAGCTGCGGATAGGGATAGACCGCATAGCCGCCCTTGTTGAGCGCGGTGCCGGCCTTTTCCGACTGGGCATTATAGTCGCCGACGACCCAGGTGCCGTTCAGCTGAACGCCGCCTTCACCGGCAAGAAATGCGTTGATGGCGCCGCCGTAATCCAGGTTCTTCGTCGTGTAACCCTTGTCGAAGATGGCCTTGTACATCTCGACAACCTTCTTGGCTTCCGGCGTGTTGAACTTTGCCTTCTTCGGATCGGCGAAGAAGTCGGAATTCTGCTGGAAGAGATAGGTGTAGAGATTGCGGGTGAAGAGCGCCGTTTCATTGGCAAGGTTCTGCACGAAATAGGGCTTGCCCGTCTTCTGCTTGAACTGCTCGGCCTGCGCCAGCAGCTCTTCGGGCGACTTCGGCAGCATCGGCGTGCCGTCGGCATTGACCAGGCCGGCCTGTTTGAAGAGGTCCATGTTCACATGGTAGAGCATGGTCCAGTTGTCGATCGGCAGGCCATAGATCTTGCCGTCCTTCGTCGCGCCTTCCTTGGCGGCGCCGGTGAACTGGTCCGTCGTGAGGCCGACCGTCTTCAGGACGTCATCGAGCGGCATCAGCAGGCCCTTCGACTGATAGTCGGACAGAACCGATTCATGGATCGTGACGATGTCCGGCGCGTCGCCCGAGGCAAACTGCGCGGTCAGCTGGTCGTAGCCCGGCCATTCGACCGTCGTGACATTGATCTTGATATCCGGATTGTCGGCGGCAAACTTGTTGATCAGCGAGGTGATGATGCCGCATTCGCCGACGGCCTTGGTGACGTCGGTGTTCTTGCCGAAATCGGCGTCGCAGGCGCCGAAGAAGCGCTGCACCTGCAGTTCGGTCGCCGCGAAGCTCGGCGACGCCATCATCACCGTCGCAGCGGAGATGGTCGCGAGAAACAGTTTTCTCAATGTCATGTCATTTCCTCCTAGTTGGTTTTCACCGTCCAACAGTGAACGGCGCCGTTCCCTCAATCGCCGGGCTCAAATTCTCCCCCCGGCGCATGCTTTACCGAACCGCCGCTCCCGAGACGGCGGTGACGATATATTTCTGGAAAAACAGATAGATGATCAGGATGGGCGCACCGGCAAAGACCGCCTGCGCCATCAGGAAGCCGATGCCTTGCGACTGGGCGAAATTCATCTGTGTCGAGGCAATGCCGACCGTCAGCGTGAACATTTCCTTCTTGGTGGCCGAAATCAGCGGCCAGAAATAGTCGTTCCAGGCGCCGAGGAAGGTGAAGATGCCGAGCGTTGCCTGCGCCGGGACCGTCAGCGGCAGCAGAACCTTCCAGAACACCCGGAAGCGGCTTGCATTGTCGAGGATCGCCGCCTCGTCCAGTTCCTTCGGAATGGCGCGGAAATACTGTGTCATCAGAAACACGCCGAAAGCGCTCGACAGACCGGGCAGGATCAGGCCCGGATAGGAATTGTGCAGGCCGAGCCAGCTGAAGATCTGGTGGCGGGCAATCAGCACGGCCTGTTCCGGGACCGCGAGCCCCAGAAGAACGATCACGAAGAGGACAGCGCGACCCGGAAAGTTCAGCCGCGCAAAGCCGTAGCCGGCAAGCGACGAGAGGATCAGCGTGAAGACGGTCAGGCCGCCCGCAACGATGATGCTGTTGAACACCCAGGAGAAGACGTTCGATGTGCCGATCGTGTCGATGTAATTCTTGATCGTGTAGGGCATGTGGAAGACCGAATGCGGATCGACCATCAGCTCCTTGTTGTCCTTGAGCGACAGGGCGATGACGTAGAGCACCGGCCCGGCCATGACGAGCGCCAGCAGGATGACGAGGCCGAAGAGGACGCGATCGCCAAAGGATCTGCCGATGATTTCGGAATTGTGCGAGGCCATCACGCATCTGCCTTTCTGCGGGTGACGAGATATTGCGCCATGGCCGCGATGAGGATCAGCAGGAACAGGATTTCAGAGGCAGCCGCACCCAGCCCGATATCCCAGCGCTGGAAGGCGGTGTTGTAGATATAGAGCACGATCGGCTTGGTCAGGTTGTTGGGTCCGCCGCGCGTCATCAGCCACGCCTGCCCGAAGAGCTGGAACTGCAGCACGATCTGGATGATGATCACCAGGATGAAGGTCCGCTTGATCGAGGGCAGCGTGATCGACCACAGCGTCTGCCAGCGGTTGGCGTTGTCGAGGGCCGCTGCCTCGTAGATATCCTGCGGGATCTGCTGCAGGGCCGAGAGGAAGAGCATCATCGGCAGGCCGATGCACCACCAGACGGTGGCAATGGCGATCCCGATCATGGCCAGGTGGGGGTCGGCCAGGAAGGCCGGCGCCTGGGCTCCGAACAGGCCATAGACCATCGACAGAAGCCCTAGATCGGGAATGAAGACGATGCGCCAGATCAGCGTGACGATGGTGACCGACAGAACCGAGGACGAGAAGAAGAGCGCGCGCAGGACCGCCGCGCTTCGCGTGCGCCGGTTGAGGCAGAGCGCCAGGAAAAGGCCGATGAGCGCCAGCGCCGGAACGGTCAGAAACACGAAATAGAAGGTGTTCCAGATCGATTGCATGAAAATCGGATCGCGGAACAGCCGGAAATAGTTGTCCAGACCGACGAAACGGCCCGATGAGAACGTGTCGGCCTTGTGAAAGGACAGCCAGATTCCCCAGAAGAGCGGGAAGACGAGAAGCGTCGCGAAGATCGTGAGATAGGGCGCGACGAAGAGGAAGTTGCGCCACTGCGGCGCATAGATGTCGACGCTTTTGCGGCGCGACCGAGCGGTGGCGGTTCCGGCAGTCCGAGGCTCAGCCATGGCCAGCCTCCCCGCCATGCCAGGCGCGGCCCGACGCATCGAAGAGATGCGCCTTTGCGCCCTCGAAGGCGAGACCCACACGATCGCCGACGGCGACGCGGCTGTCGCCGCTGTCCGAGCCGACAATCTGCTGGCCGTCGCCGAGGCGCACATAGACAAGCGTCCGTTCGCCCAACCGTTCGAGCACATCGACCACGCCTTCGGCCGCATTGGCCGTTGGGGGCGTGATGCGCACATGCTCGGAGCGGATGCCGAGTTCGAACGGGCCGTCCGGAAGACCGCTTGTCGGGATCGCCGTCGTCAGCTCAAGTCCGGCCCCCGTCGTGGCGGCAACGAAACCGGCATTTTCCCGGATCGTCACCGGCAGGAAATTCATCGCCGGTGCGCCGACAAACCCGGCAACGAAACGGCTGGCGGGCCGGTTGTAGATCTCCATCGGCGCGCCGATCTGTTCGATCTTCCGGTTGTTCATGACGACGATCCGGTCGGCCAGCGTCATGGCCTCGATCTGGTCGTGCGTGACGAAGATCATGGTGGATTTCAGCCGCTGGTGCAGCTGGGCAAGTTCGATGCGGGTGCGGGTGCGCAGCGCCGCGTCAAGGTTGGAAAGGGGCTCGTCGAACAGGAAGGCCTTCGGCTCCTTGACCACGGCGCGGCCGATCGCCACGCGCTGGCGCTGGCCACCGGAGAGCTGGCCGGGCTTGCGATCCAGCAGATGGCCGATTTCGAGCATGCGCGCGGCTTCGGCAATGCGCGCCTCGATGACGGCGCGGTCGACGGAGATGTTCTTCAGCCCGAAGGCCATGTTGTCGCGCACGGTCATATGCGGGTAGAGCGCATAGGACTGGAACACCATGGCGACGCCGCGCTGGCCGGGCGGCTGATCGTCGATGCGCTCGCCATTGATGAGAATTTCGCCGGAATCGACACTTTCAAGCCCGGCGATCATGCGCAGAAGCGTGGACTTCCCGCAGCCCGATGGTCCGAGGAAGACCACGAACTCATTGGCTGGAATGGAAAGCGACAGCTCATCCAGAACGGTGAGCGAACCGAACCGCTTGGTCACTTTGTTGATGTCGATGCTTGCCGTCATTGTCTCTCCTCCCATGACCAGACTGGCGATGCCGGATCAGACCTTGATCCGGATCATCTGGTAGGAATAGGGGGCGAACTTGGCCGTGAGGCTGCCATCCGCGAGAGCTGCCGTATCGGCCTTCTTCGGTGCAACATTCATCATGTCGGCTTCGGTGTTGACCGCCTTGAGATCGGCATGGGTCATCACCTGATGGTCGATGATGCTGGCATTCTTGCCGAAGGCCGCAACGTCGAAATCAGCGTCAACGTCCTTGTCCGAGCGGTTGACGATGAAGAAGCTCACCGCACCCGCCTCCTCGTCATGGACCGCCGAAACGTCGAGGCAGGAGACCTCGCCTGCAACATCGCTCTTGTAGGTCGGGCCCGCGACCTTGAGGTCGAGCGCCTTGCCGCGGCCGAAGCGCGAGGCAAACAGGAACGGGTAGTAAATCGTCTGCCGCCATGCCGCACCGTCCGGCGAGGTCATGATGGGCGCAATCACGTTCACGAGCTGCGCCAGGCAGGCAATCCGCACGACATGGGAGCGGCGGATGAAGGTGTTGAGGATGAGGCCGACCTGCAGGACATCCTCGAAATTGTAGATGTCTTCCAGCAGCGGCGGGGCAAAGGGCCAGCCATCGGCACCTTCCAGGATCTTCTTGTCCTGCTCCTTGGAATGATACCAGACGTTCCATTCGTCGAAGGAGATATAGACCTGCTTGGACGAGCGCTTCTTCGCCTTGATGTAATCGATGACGCCGGCGACCGACATGATGTAGTCGTCGAGCTTCTCGTTCATCGCCAGATAGTTCGGCGTGTTGTTGGCATGGTTGTCGAAATACATGTGCAGCGAGATGTAATCGACTTCATTGTAGGTGTGGTCGAGAACGGTCGCTTCCCATTCCGGATAGGTCGGCATCTTGGCGTTCGACGAGCCGCAGACGACGAGTTCCAGCGACTTGTCGAAGGCGCGCATGGCCTTGGCGGTTTCGTGGGCCAGGCGGCCATATTCGTCGGCCGTCTTGTGGCCGATCTGCCAGGGGCCGTCCATCTCGTTGCCGAGGCACCAGAGCTTGACGTCGAAGGGTTCCTTGCGACCGTTTGCGATACGCTTGTTGCTCCATTCGGAGCCGCCGGGATGATTGGCATATTCGAGAAGATTGCGCGCCTCATCGAGCCCGCGGGAGCCGAGATTGACGGCCAGCATCATCTCGGTATTGGCCGAAACGCACCAGTCGGCGAATTCGTGCAGGCCAACCTCGTTGCTTTCGGACGTGTGCCAGGCGAGATCGAGGCGGACGGGGCGCTCGTCCTTCGGACCGACACCGTCTTCCCAGTTATAGGCCGAAACGAAGTTGCCGCCCGGATAGCGCACGATCGGAACGTCGAGTTCCTTCACAAGGTCGATCACGTCCTTGCGCATGCCGGCTTCGTCGGCGGTTGCGTGGCCCGGCTCATAGATGCCCGTATAAACGGCGCGACCCAGATGCTCGATGAAGGACCCGTAGAGCCTGGGGTCGATATCCGCGACAACGAACTGCGGATGCGCCACGACCGAAACCTTCATGCATTCCTCCCATTAGTATCATAAAAAGCGATATGGATCGCTATTACGGATACTAAATCGAAAAATCCGGTAAAGGTCAAGGCATTCGGCGGAATTTGGCCTGATCTATTCCATATTGGAGACGCAATATATTGTTTTCATGACGATATTTTAAATATCGGAATATCTGATGCTATTCGATTTTCAGCCTGAGAACGATGTCCTGATCGTAATTGCCGAAGCCCTTGCCGAAGATGTTGATGCCACCCGGATGGGAGGCGTCGTCGTCGATGCCGATGCGCACGCGGATCGAGTGATGGCTGGCAAGATCGAGGTCGGCAAGCGTTACGTTGGAGATCTGGACACCATCGACAAAGGTGCCGTCCGGACCGACGCGCCAGTTCTTCAGCTTGCCATATTGCGAGCCCTTGAGCTTCCACCAGTCCGGCGTATAGACGCCGCGCTTGTCGCCGAAATCGCCGGGCGAGGTCCACACCCCGACCTTCTTGCCGTTGATGGTGAGCGTGATATCCGAAGGCCAGTCGGCGCTGGTGCCGGGCACTTCCGAACTGAGCTCGACAGCGACTTCCAGCTCCTTGATGGCGGTGTTGGAGAGCTTCGCATTGTTGGGAAACTGATATTCGACATAGCCGCGCGTGAACCAGATAAGCCCGGCTTTCATGCGGTCCGGGTCGAGAAGCGCATTCGGGACGTCGAGCAGGCCGATGATCCCTTCCGGCGAACAGAGGCCGCAGGGCGCCGTCACTTCAAAGCTCGTATAGAGCCCGACTGGCATCGAGACCTCGATCAGGTCCTTGCGCGGTTCGCGCACCTCGTTCTTGAAAACGACGATCACTTCTTCCACGGTGGCGCGGCAGATTTTCTGGTTTCCCTTGCGTGCCTTCTGCGTCTCGCTTTGCACGAGGCCGGCATCTTCGAGAATCTGGATATGCGTCGAAACCGTCGATTGCGGCTGCGCCAGGAGAGCGGCGATGTCGTTGACATTCATCGGGCCGCGCTCGTGCAAAAGCTTGAGCATGGCCGCACGGGCCGGCGAGGCGATCGCCTTGAGGACGACCTGATCGACCTCGGGGTCGACGATGAGGAAGCTTTTCGTCATGGCACTCTTTTGCTACCGATTTCCCGATTTGTATCCTGCTTTCTGATTTTTGCAAGACCTGCCTCAAGCAGGAGGAGTGCCGCGTCTCGGGACCGACCCCGGACACGCAAACGCCCCCGATCGACACAGGGGACGATCGGGGGCGCAATTGGAGTACGTGCCGAATGACGGGTTTGGGCAGGCCTTCAGACCTGCCGATCCCCTCAGACGATGCCGCCGCCGGCACCGGAAACGGCCGGGCGCTCGGAAGCGACCTTGGCGCGGTAGCCGGACGCGCGATAGGCCGCGACCGGATCGATGGCCACGCCTTTTTCGAGACGCGCCATGGCGAGGATCGGCTCGACATCGGTGCGGAAGGCCTTTTTCAGCGTGTTCGTCGCCATCAGCGCGTCATTGCCGTCCTGGAAACCTTCCAGTGCCTTGCGGTCGACAAGCAGGGCGCTCGCATAAGCGCGCTGCACTTCCATGGCCGAGACCATCAGGCTTTCGATCGGGTCGGTGACGTTGTGTGACTGGTCGAGCATGTGGGCGGGGTTGAAGCCATCGGCACCGCGCGTTTCCGCGTCCACCAGTTCGTTGAAGACGAGGAAGAGGCGGTAGGGGTCGATGGAGCCCGTATCGAGGTCGTCGTCGCCATATTTGGAATCGTTGAAATGGAAGCCGCCGAGCTTCTTCGCCTGGATGAGGCGGGCGACGATCATTTCGATGTTCACGTTCGGGGCATGGTGGCCGAGATCGACGAGGCAGAAGGCCTTCGGGCCCAGCGCTTCGGCGATCATGTAGTTCGTGCCCCAGTCCTGCACGACGGTCGAATAGAAGGCCGGCTCATACATCTTGTGCTCGGTGAAGATGCGCCAGTCATCCGGCAGGGCCTTGTAGACGGTGCGCATCGCATCGAGATAACGCTCGAACTGCCTGGTGAAATTCGTCTGGCCCGGGAAGTTGGAGCCGTCGCCGATCCAGACCGTCAACGCCTTGGAGCCGATGGCCTTGCCGATCTCGATGCATTCGATGTTGTGCTCGGCTGCCTGCTCGCGCGTTGCGGCATTGGCATGCGAGAGCGAGCCGAACTTGTAGGAATGCGCCTGGTCCGGCTGGTCCTGGAACGTGTTGGAATTCATCGCGTCGAAGGTGAGGCCGGTTTCTTCCGCCTTGGCCTTGAGGGCTGCCGGATCGGCCTTGTCCCACGGGATATGCAGCGAGACGGCAGGCGTTGCCCCGGTCAGGCGGTGGATGACGGCGCAATCGTCCATCTTGTCGAAGATGTTGCGCGGCTCGCCGGCGCCGGGGAAGCGGGCAAAGCGCGTGCCGCCCGTGCCGACACCCCAGGACGGGATGGCGACGCCATAGCGGGCGACCTTCGCCTTGATGGCATCGATGTCTATGCCCCGGCGGGAAAGATGTTCGCCAAGGGCTGCATAATCCGCCTTGAGGGCTGCGGACGCCCTTTCGTTGTGTGCGTCTACGACGCTCTTGTCGATCTGTGTCATGGGAATCTCCTCCTCATGTGCGTGACCCCTCACCTGAAAAATCTAGCACTTAGCTAAAGCTAAGATGCTGATTTTTCTTCCTCTCCCACAAGGGGAGAGGAAGGGGTGTGGCCTTAGCGCGTGAATGCCTGAACGTTGCCGGCGTCGACGTTGATGATATTGCCCGTCGACTTGGACGAGGCATCGGAGGCGAAGAAATAAGTCGCTTCCGCAATATCCTCCGGCAGGACCGAACGCTTCAGCATGGAGCGCTGGCGGTACATTTCCTCGAGACCTTCCTTGTCGGTCTTGTAGGTCGAGGCACGCTGGTCCAGCCACTCGCCGGACCAGATCTTCGAGCCGCGCAGAACCGCGTCGGGGTTCACCACATTCACGCGAATGCCGGCTTCCGCCCCTTCGAGCGCCAGGCAGCGCGCGAGATGGATTTCGGAGGCCTTGGCGGTGCAATAGGCGGACGCATTCGGCGAAGCGGCAAGGCCGTTCTTCGAGGCGATGAAGATCATCGAGCCGCCGATAGCCTGTTGGCGCAGAACCTTGAAGGCTTCGCGGGCAACGAGGAAATAGCCGGTCGACAGGATCGACATGTTGCGGTTCCAGAGTTCCAGCGAGGTTTCCTCGACCGGAGCGGAGGAGGCGATGCCGGCATTGGACACGATAATGTCGATGCCGCCAAATTCGACTGCGATATCCGCATAAGCCGCAATGACCGCAGCCTCGTCCGTGACGTTCATCTTGACCGAACGCACGACATCCTTGCCGTAGCGGCCGGCGAGATTGTCGATTGTCGAGGCAAGGGCGGTCTCGTCGATATCGGCGAGCGCCACGCAGGCGCCTTCGGAGAGAAGGCGGGCGGCTGTCGCCGAACCGATACCGCCGGCGCCGCCAGTGACGATGGCAATCTGGCCGGCAAGCGACTTCGGCTTCGGCATGCGCTGGAGCTTGGCTTCCTCGAGCAGCCAGTATTCGATGTCGAAGGCTTCCTGTTCCGGCAGGCCGACGTAGGTCGACACGGTGGAGGCGCCGCGCATCACGTTGATGGCGTTCGTATAGAACTCGCCGGAAATGCGCGCCGTTGCCTTGTCCTTGGCGAAGGTGATCATGCCGACGCCGGGGACGAGATAGACGATGGCGTTGGGATCGCGCAGCGCCGGGCTGTCGGGATGCTTGCAGCGTTCGTAATAGGCCGCGTAGTCCTTGCGATAGGCTTCCACGCTCGGCTTCAGGCTTTCGAGCGTCGCGGCGATATCCGGCTTTGCAGGGTCGAAATCGACGACCAGCGGGCGGATCTTGGTGCGCAGGAAGTGGTCGGGGCAGGAGGTGCCGAGGGCCGCGAGCGCTTCCATGTTCTTGGCGCAGACGAACTGCAGCACGGCATCGCTATCATCGAAATGGCCGACCATGTGGGCCTCTTTCGAGATCATGCCGCGAATGGCGGGCATGAGGCTTGCTGCCACAGCGCGGCGCTCGGCGGGGGCGAGTGACTTGTGCTTCTCGCCGCCGAAGACGGCCTTGCCGGCAGTTTCCGTCTCGAACCAGGCAATCGCCCGGTTGATGATGTCGATGGTGAGCGCATAGCAGGCTTCCGCGTCATCGTCCCAGGTGAAGAGGCCATGGCTTTCGAGCACCACGCCCTTGGCGGACGGGTTTTCGAGGCAGAACTTTTCAAGCCAGAGGCCCAGCTCGTAGCCCGGACGCTTCCAGGGCAGCCAGCCGATCTCGCCGCCGAAGATCTTTTGCGTCAGTTCCTTCGAATTGGCCGACGCGGCAATCGCGATGATCGCGTCGGGATGCATGTGGTCGACGTGCTTCTTCGGCACATAGGCATGCAGCGGCGTGTCGATGGAGGCGGCGCGTGCATTCAGATTGAAGGTGCAGTGCGGCAGATAGCCGACCATCTCGTCTTCGAACGCAACGCCGCGATAGATGCCCTTGAGCGCGCGCAGCTTGTCCATATAGAGCGTGGCAAAGCCGTCCATCTTGATCGTGCCGACATCGCCGCCGGAACCCTTGACCCAGAGAACTTCCACGAGTTCGCCCGTCAGCGGATCCTTCTGCATCACCTTGGCCGACGTATTGCCGCCGCCGTAATTGGTGACGCGCTTGTCGGAACCCAGCAGGTTGGAGCGATAGAGAAGCAGTTCGGGCTCGCTCATGCCGCTCGCGCGGGCCTTATCCCACAGGTTTTTCAGCCGCGAACCGGCCTCTTGTATCGACATATCTTCCTCCCTGCGTAACACGCATGTTTCGAGTTTTGCGGTATCGATGCTGCAAAACTTGTCGCAAGTCAATCGATTTCGATCAATTTCAATCATATTGCAGCGCAATATGATTATTTCTGATCGGATGTGATTGACAAATTTAACATTGAGTGAATATGTTCAGGGCAGGGAGGAATTCATGCACGAGAAAGAGCGCCATCGCATCATTCTGTCAGCGGTCCAGGAAAAGCCTGTCGTGACCGTCGGCGAAATGGTTGAACTCACGGAATCGTCGGAAGCGACGATCCGGCGGGACATTGCGACGCTGCATGTGCAGAAGAAGCTGCGCCGGGTGCGCGGCGGGGCCGAGGCGATCAATCCGCCGGCCTTCCCCGGTCTTGCCGGCCGACCCTTCTCGGTCAACGAAACGATCAATATCGCTCAGAAGCGCGCGATTGCACTGAAAGCGGTCGAACTTTGCGCCGATGGCGATCCGATCATCATCAATGGCGGCACGACGACCTTCCAGATGGTGCATCTGCTCGCGTCGCGGCGCATGCAGATCTTCACCAATTCGTTCCCGATTGCGGAACATCTGCTCAGGAATTCGAAGAATACGATCATGCTCTCGGGCGGGGTCATCTATCGCGAGCAGAACATCATTCTCAGCCCCTTCGAGAACGACGTGACGCGGAATTTCTACGCCAAGCGCATGTTCATGGGGGCTCAAGGGTTGAGCAAGCTTGGTCTCATGGAGGCCGATCCGCTGCTGATCCAGGCCGAGCAGAAGCTGATCGGCCAGGCGGACGAACTCGTCGTGCTCGCCGACTCGTCCAAGTTCAAGAAGCGTTCCAGCCTGGTGCTCTGCCCGCTGGACCGCGTGACGACGATCATCACGGATGACGGAATTCGCGACGAGGACCGACAGATGCTTGAGGAAGCGGGCGTCGAGCTGATCATCGCGGATAAAATAGCCAAGGAACAGGCCTCGGTCGTGGCGTGACGCCAGCCGGGGGGAGAACTTCAACGGGAGGAATGAACATGAAACTTCTGCATAAACTCGCAATCTCGACGGCGATTGCCGCCGCCCTGATGGCCGGACCGGCTTCTGCCGCCGAGAAGATCGCGCTCGTCGTCAAGTCGCTCGGCAACGGCTTCTTCGACGCTGCCGCCAAGGGCGCGCAGGATGCCGCCAAGGAACTCGGTGGTGGCATCGAGGTCATCTATACCGGCCCGACCTCGGCCACGGCCGAAGGCCAGATCGAAATCATCAACTCGCTGATCGCCCAGAAGGTCGATGCGATTGCGATTTCCGCCAACGACCCCGACGCACTCGTTCCGGCGCTGAAGAAGGCCATGGACCGCGGTATCAAGGTGATTTCGTGGGATTCGGGCGTCGCCAAGGGCGGCCGCATGCTGCACCTCAACCCGTCCGACACCAACCTGATCGGCGAAACGATCATCAAGCTTGCTGCCGACCATCTGCCGGATGGCGGTGAAGTTGCGATCCTGTCGGCTTCTTCCACGGCGACCAACCAGAACGCCTGGATCGACGCCGCCAAGAAGATCCTGCCAACCAAGTTCCCCAAGATCAAGCTCGTGAGCGTCGCCTATGGCGATGACGACTCGGTCAAGTCGACGAACGAAGCCAAGGGCCTGATCTCGTCCTATCCGAACCTCAAGGCCATCATCGCTCCGACCACCGTCGGCGTCGTGGCGGCTGCCCAGGTCGTCACCGACCAGAAGCTGATCGGTAAGATCAACGTCACCGGTCTCGCTCTGCCCTCCGAGTTCAAGAAGTTCATCGACAACGGCGCGTCGCAGGGCGTGGCGCTGTGGAACCCGATCGACCTCGGCTACTCGGCTGTCTACATCTCCGACCAGCTGATCAAGGGCAAGAAGGCAGAGCCGGGTGCTTCCTTCTCGCTCGGCAAGGTCGGCTCGATCAAGCTCGACGACACGAACTCGGCTGCCATGGCGGCTCCCTACCAGTTCGACAAGTCGAACATCGAGAAGTTCTCGAAGATCTACTGAGCCTCCCAAGGCTTAAGGCGGCGGAGCATCTGGCTCCGCTGCCCCCCATCCTGATCTCGCGAAAGCCGGTTTGCCGGCTTTCTTTTATCCCCTTTTGCCATCTCCAGAAGCAGACCGGACCAGAGCCGATGAACCCTCAAAAAGAGCCGAAGATAGAGCTGTCGGGCATCTCGAAGTCCTTCCCCGGCGTGCGCGCGCTGCACAAGGTGGCGCTGCGCCTCTATCCCGGCGAAGTGACCGCCCTGATCGGCGAAAACGGCGCCGGCAAGTCGACGCTGGTCAAGACCATGACGGGCATCTACCAGCCGGACGAGGGCGAAATCCGCGTCTCGGGCAAGCCGGTCACGCTCGCCTCCCCGCATGCCGCCTTTCAGGCCGGCATCACCGCCATCCATCAGGAAACGGTTCTGTTTGACGAGCTGTCGGCGGCGGAAAACATCTTTCTCGGCCATGCCCCGCGTACGGCTTTGAAGCTGATCGACTGGCGTGCAATGAATGCGCGGGCAAAGTCTCTGCTGACCGAAATCGGCGCCGGCCATATCGCGCCGGAGACGAAGCTGAAAGACCTGTCGATTGCCAACAAGCATCTGGTCGCCGTTGCCCGCGCGCTGTCGGTGAATGCCGAGGTCGTGATCATGGACGAACCGACGGCGGCACTCTCCTACAAGGAAATCCAGGACCTGTTCGAGCTCATCGAACTCCTGAAAGGCCAGGGCAAGGCCATTCTCTTCATCTCGCACAAGTTCGACGAGATCTATCGCATCGCCGACCGCTACACCGTCTTCCGCGATGGCGAGATGGTGGGCGAGGGGCTGCTGAAGGACACGTCCCAGCAGGAGATCGTCCGCATGATGGTCGGCCGCGCGGTCGATCAGGTCTTCCCGAAAAAGCAGGTCACGCCAGGCGCGGAAGTGCTGAAGGTCGTCGGCTATTGCCATCCGACCGAATTCGACGACATCGGCTTTTCGCTCCGCGAGGGCGAAATTCTCGGCTTCTACGGCCTTGTCGGCGCCGGCCGCAGCGAGGTCATGCAATCGCTCTTCGGTATCACCAAACCATCGAAGGGCGCGGTGCGCATTGATGACGAGGTCGCCGTCATCCGCTCGCCCGCCGAAGCCGTTGACCGGGGCATTGTCTATGTGCCGGAAGATCGCGGCAAGCAGGGGGCGATCACGGGCCTGCCGATCTTCCAGAATGTCACGCTCGCCTCGCTCAACAAGACCTCGAAGCATGGCTTCCTGCGTCTGGCCGAAGAGTTCAGGCTGGCGCGCGAATATACCGAGCGGCTGGATCTGCGCGCCGCCTCGCTCGACCAGCATGTCGGCAATCTTTCCGGCGGCAATCAGCAGAAGGTCGTCATCGCCAAATGGCTGGCGACGAAGCCGCGCGTCATCATTCTCGACGAGCCGACCAAGGGCATCGACATCGGCTCGAAGGCGGCCGTGCATGAATTCATGTCGGAACTCGCCGGCCAAGGTCTCGCCGTCATCATGGTCTCTTCCGAATTGCCCGAAATCATGGGCATGAGCGACCGCATCGTCGTCATGCGCGAGGGCCGCATCGTCACCGAATTTGAAAACAATGCCGCTCTGCGACCCGAAGCGCTGGTCCGGGCGGCGGCAGGCATTGGAGAAGCCGCATGAGTTCCATCCTCAAGTTGCGGGAATTCTGGCTGGCCGTGCTGATCGCAGCCCTTGTCTTTGCCACCGACATGCGCGCGCCGGGCTTTGCGAATCCCGGCCGGCTTTCCGGCATCGTCGAGGATTCCTCGATCCTGATGATCCTGGCGCTTGGCCAGATGGTGGTGATCCTGACCCGTTCCATCGATCTTTCGATGGCTTCGAACCTCGCACTCTCGGGCATGATTGTGGCGCTCATCAACAAGGCGGCACCCGGCATTCCGGTGCCTGCGCTGATGTTGATTGCCACCTCTTGCGGCCTGCTGCTCGGCGCGCTCAACGGTCTCTTCATCTGGCGGCTCGGCATTCCGGCGATCGTCGTGACGCTCGGTTCGCTCACCATCTATCGCGGTGTCATCTTCCTGATTGCCGGCGGGCAATGGGTGAATGCGGATGCCTTCTCGGCCTCTTTCGTCGCCTATACACGCATCGAGTTTTTGGGCCTGCCGCTGCTCATCTGGTATGCGGTGGCCGTCGTTGCCGCCTTCGTGATCCTCATGTCGCGCACCTCGCTTGGCCGGTCCTTCTATGCGGTCGGCGTCAATCCGACGGCTGCCGTCTATGCCGGGATCGATGTCGGGCGCACGACCTTCTATGCCTTCTGCCTGTCCGGCCTGCTCTCGGGCTTCTGCGGTTATCTCTGGGTGTCGCGCTATGTCATCGGCTCGGTCGAAGTGGCGCGCGGCTATGAGCTGACCGTGGTGGCCGCCTGCGTCATCGGCGGCATCTCGATTTCCGGTGGCGTCGGCACAGTCGCCGGCGCTGTTCTCGGCGCGCTCTTCCTCGGCGTCATCAACGGTGCGCTGCCGGTCATCAACATCTCGCCCTTCTGGCAGATGGCGATTTCGGGTGCTGCCATCATCCTCGCCGTGGTCCTCAACGGGCGTGGCGCCAAGCGCAGCCAGCGCCTCATTCTCAGACAAGCGGAGGCCGCGGCATGAGCCTGCAATCCCCCGAAACCCGCCACATCCCTGACCGTCTCGGCACGCCGCTGAAGGCTGCGATCTTCTCCTGGCCGAGCCTGCTGCTCGTCGTCGGCGTGGTGCTCTTCATCGTCAATTCGCTGGCTTCGCCCTACTTCCTGTCGCCCTGGTCGCTGTCGGATGCCACATTCAATTTCACCGAAAAGGTGCTGATCGCTCTGGCCATGGCGCTGCTGATCATCGCCGGCGAAATCGATCTCTCGGTCGCCTCGATCATTGCGCTTTCCTCGACCATGATGGGGCTGGCCTTGCAGCATGGGGCGGGCACGCCGGAACTGGTGCTGATCGGCATTGTCACAGGCCTCATCTGCGGCGCGTTCAATGGCTTCCTCGTCACCGGGCTCGGCCTGCCCTCCATCGTCGTCACCATCGGTACGATGAGCTTCTTTCGCGGCATTTCCTATATCGTGCTCGGCGATCAGGCGTTCAAAGGCTATCCGGAGAGCTTTGCCTATTTCGGGCAGGGCTATGTCTTCTGGGTCTTTTCCTTCGAATTCGTTCTCTTCATCGTCTTCTCGTTCATCTATTACCTGCTGCTGCACCGGACGAATTTTGGCCGGCAGGTCTTTGCCATCGGCAATAATGACGTGGCCGCCCGCTTTTCCGGCATCCGCGTCGAGCGGGTGAAGTTCATCCTCTTCCTGCTGACGGGACTGATGTCGGGGATTGCCTCGGTGCTCTTGACCTCGCGGCTCGATTCCACCCGGCCCTCGATTGCCGCCGGCTGGGAGCTGGAGGCCGTTACCATGGTCGTGCTGGGCGGCGTGTCCATTCTCGGCGGGGCGGGGACGATCCAGGGTGTGGTGATCGCAGCCCTCATCATGGGCCTTGTCACATTCGGGCTTGGGCTTCTCAACGTGCCGGGCATCGTCATGTCGATCTTCATCGGCGTGCTGCTGATCTTCGTCATCGCCTTGCCAATCGTCTTCCGGAAATTCAGGAACCGCCGCCGATGAGCCACGCCAATCTCGAAAAACATGCCTTCAAGATGTTCCTCAATCCGGGCATGCGGCAGGAATACCAGCGTCGGCATGACGAGATCTGGCCGGAACTGGTCGACCTGCTGCACGAGGCCGGTGTCTCGGACTATTCGATCTTTCTCGATGAGGAGACGAACGTGCTCTACGGCGTGCTCTGGCGTCGCCGCGACCACACGATGGCTGCGCTGCCTCAGACGGCGGTCATGCAGAAATGGTGGGCGCATATGGCGGATATCATGGCGACGAACGACAGACACGAGCCCATCGCCATCGACCTCACGCCCGTCTTCCATATGGAATGAACAGAAAGCCCCTCATGCGCCACATCGCCGTCATCGATATCGGCAAGACCAATGCGAAGGTCGCCCTCGTCGAGCTGAGCAGCCTGACCGAGATCGCCGTCGCCAAGCGGCCGAATGCGGTGCTCAAGGGCCCGCCCTATCCGCATTATGATGTCGAGGGGCTTTGGGCTTTCATTCTCGACGGGTTGAAGCGCTTTCAGGCCGAGTTCAGCGTCGACGCGATTTCGATCACCACGCATGGGGCGTCTGCCGTTCTTCTGGATGCGGAGGGCAAGCTTGCCGCGCCGGCGCTCGACTATGAATTCGACGGCCCCGATACGCTGGCCGCCGAATATGATGCCGCGCGTCCCCCATTTGCAGAGACCGGCTCGGCCCGGCTGCCGCTCGGCCTGAACCTCGGCGCGCAGCTTTTCTGGCAGTTCCGCACGTTCCCCGGCCTCAAGGAAAAGACCCGCACGATCCTGACCTATCCGCAATACTGGGCCTTTCGGTTGAGCGGCGTGGCGGTCAACGAAGTGACCTCGCTTGGCTGCCATACCGATCTCTGGATGCCGGAGGAGGGGCGTTACTCTTCGCTGGTGGACCGCGAGGGATGGCGGGAGTTGATGGCGCCTGTGGCGCGTGCTGCCGATCGGCTCGGGCCGGTCCTGCCGGAGATCGCGGCGGCAACCGGTCTTCCTGCCGATATACCCGTGATCTGCGGCATCCACGATTCCAACGCGTCGCTCTATGCGCATCTTTCCGCGCGCGAGGCCCCGTTTGCCGTTGTCTCCACCGGAACCTGGGTGATTTCCATGGCCGTCGGCGGCGCCAAAGTGGCGCTTGATCCGGCCCGTGACACGCTGGTCAATGTGAACGCCTATGGCGACCCGGTGCCGTCTGCCCGCTTCATGGGCGGACGCGAGTTCGAACGGCTGATCGGCGACCAGCCGAAGGATTTTGCGCCCGCCGACATTGATTCCGTTCTAGCGCGCGCGTCCATGCTTCTGCCGGCGATCGAAAACCAGTCGGGCCCGTTCCAGGGGCGCAATGCTGTGTGGACGGTCGACCAGTCACGGCTTACGCCGGCCGAGCGATATGTCACGGTTTCCTTCTATCTGGCGCTGATGACGTCAACGGGGCTCGAGATTGTCGGCGCGCAAGGTCCGGTTCTGGTCGAAGGGCCGTTTGCGGAAAACCGTGCCTATCTCGCCATGCTCGCCGCTGTCGCTGGCCGTCCGGTCGAGGCGGTGGCGGGCACTGGCACCAGCATTGGCGCGGCCCTTCTGGTCGGGGGTGCGCGCCTTGCCGGGGCCAAAGGTGAGGCCGAACGGCCTGCGAATGAAATCGCCTTGCGGCGTTATGCAGAGGCCTGGCGCGCTTCTCTTTGAAAACCGCGCCAGGGTCGCTTATGCGGAGATCCGGTTTTCGCGAAGCAGGTCCGCAAGCGCCTGCTCGACCCTGCTCGTCCAGGCCGCATTGCTGGTCAACGCTCCCGGGAAGAGGCCGGGCAGTGAGAAGAGCGCGCGGCTGATGCTCCCGCTGTCCTTCTCCGATCCGCTCAACAGCTCTGCGATTTCGGCCGCGCGGGGGTCGCGGAGTTCATAGGGCTTGCCGTCGCGGTCGAGGCCTGTCGCGTACCGCATCCAGCCGGCGACGGCGATGGCAAAGGTTTCGGCATCCTCGCCGCGCGCCAGCGCCTCTGTCGCGGGCTGAAGCAGCCGCTGCGGCAGTTTCTGCGTTCCGTCCATCGCGATCTGATAGGTGCGGTGGGCGATCGCGCGATTTTCGAAGCGGGCGATGAGGTCGGACGCATAGGCGCCAAGGTCGATGCCGGAGACCGGATCGAGCGTTCTCGCGGCGGCCTCCATGTGGCGTTCGGCAAGCGATTTCAGCGCGGCGTCCTGCATCGTGTCGCGGATGAATTCGTGGCCGGCGATGAAGCCGAGATAGGCGAGCAGCGAATGCGCGCCATTCAGCATCCGCAGCTTCATCTTTTCATAGGCCGAGACATCCGAAACCATCACCGCCCCCGCCGCTTCCCAGGCCGGCCGGCCGTCAGCGAAGTGATCCTCGATCACCCATTGCGAAAAGGGTTCGGTCTCGATGGCGGCAAGATCGGTTTGGCCGGTCAGGCGCTCCGCGTCCGCATAGGTCTCGTCGGTGCTTGCCGGCGTGATGCGATCGACCATGGTGGAGGGGAAGGGAACCGTCTCCTCGATCCAGTGGCGCAGCGACGCGTCAACGCGCTCGGCAAACTCCAGCGTCAGGCGCTTCAGCACCGCGCCATTGCCCGGCAGGTTGTCGCAGCTGAGCGGCGTGAAGGGAGTCAGGCCCAGCGCCCGGCGGGCGGCGAGACCAGCCACGATATATCCGATGACGCCGCGTGGCTTGGTGGGATTGGCAAGGTCGGCGGCGATGTCGGGATGGGCGAGATCGAGCCCGCCGGTGCGCGGGTCGAGCCCATAGGCCTTTTCGGTGACGGTCAGGCTGACGATGCGGATGGCGGGATCGGCGAGGCGCGCGAGCAGGCCCGCCGGATCGGGGACGGCGGCGCGGGCCTTGACGATCGAGCCGATCACCCGCGCGGTCGTGCCGGCCGTGTCGCGGACCAGAAGGTTGTAGAGGCCGTTCTGTTCGTTCAGATGATCGACCACATCGGTGCTGCGCAGGCTGACGGCCTCGATGCCCCAGCGGGTGTCCTTACCCAGCACATCATCGGTATAGACGGCGAGATGGGCGCGGAAAAAGGCGCCCGGTCCGAGATGCAGGATGCCGGTGGTGAGCGCATCGCGACGATAGGCAGGGCGGGTGACGGAGGCGGGCAGGCCATCCGGATTTTGCAGGCGTGTCGTCACAGCTTGTAGGCCTTCTTCGCATTCGCGTAGCAGAGATCGTGCGCGACGAGTTCCGCTTCCTGTTTCGTCATCCGATGTTCCGTCACCAGACCCGCGAGGTAACGGCAGACCTCGCGACGCCAGACGTCGTGTCGCGCCGGGATCGACAGAAGGGCGCGGGTGTCATCGTTGAATCCGGCGAGATTGGCGAAGCCCGCCGTTTCCGAGACCTGATCGAGATAGCGGCGAATACCGGCGGGGCTGTCATGGAACCACCAGGGAGGCCCGATCATCAGGCATTCCCAATAGCCGGCCATGGGGGCGAGTTCGCGGGCATAGGTCGTTTCATCCAGCGTGAAGAGCAGGATTTTCAGGCCCGGCGCATGACCGTGCTTGCCAAGCAGCGCGCTGAGGCCGCCAACCCAGTCGGTCCGGCCGGGGATATCGGCACCCATATTGGGTCCACGGGTGGCGAAAAGCTGCCCATCCGTGTTGCGGCGCGATCCAGCATGGATCTGCATGACCATGCCATCTTCGGCTGAAAGCCCCGCCATCTCCGTCAGCATCTGGCCGCGGAAGAGTTCGGCGTCGGTGGCGGAGAGCGGCCCCTTCAGCGCCTTGTCGAGCAGCGCCTGCTTTTCCGTCGGTGCGAGATCGGCAGTGAAGGCGGAGGGGACGCCATGATCGGTTGCGGTGGCGCCAAACTGGCGGAAATAGGCGCGCCGGTTGCGATGGGCCTCGATCATGCCGTCCCAGCGGGTGACGTCTGCGCCGGTGAACTCGCCGAGCCTGATCAGGTTGTCGCGGAAGCCGGGCGCATCCGGGTCGGTGACGGTGTCGGGCCGATAGGTCGTGCGCACCTTGCCGATCCAGCCGTCGACGGCGAGTTTCTGGTGATGCGGCAGGAGATCGAGCGCGCCTTCGGTCGTGGCGATCGTCTCGATGCCGAAGCGCGTCAGCAGCGCGCGGGGGCGAAATTCGGGCTTTGCGAGCTGCGCGTTGATGTGGTCGTAGAGCCGGTCGGCGTTTTCCGCGTTCAAGGCTTCGTCGCAGCCGAGCACGGCGGACATGGCGTGATCGACCCAGAGGCTCGACGGCGTGCCGCGAAACAGCGAATAGTGCCGGGCGAATGCGCGCCAGATATCGCGCCCCCTGGCGACCGGCTGTCCATCAAGGCGCGGGACGCCGAGATCGTCGAGCTTGACGCCGACGCTGTTGAGCATGCGGAAGAGGTAGTGGTCGGGGATGACCAGCAGGGCCGAAGCATCCTCGAAGGGCGTGTCATTGGCAAACCATGCGGGTTCCGTATGGCCGTGCGGGCTGACGATCGGGAGATCGCTGACGGTTTCATAAAGGTCGCGCGCGACCGTGCGTGTCGCAGGATCCGACGGGAAAAGCCGGTCAGGGTGGAGGATGCCGTTCCTGGAGTCCATGTCAGTTCCTCAATTCGGGATCGCGCCGAGCGCGTAGAGAATGCCGCGCAGCTCGGCGAGCCCCCGCATGCGCCCGATGGCCGGGTAGCCGGGCGTTACCGTCTTGCTGAGATCGTCGAGCATCCGGTGACCGTGGTCAGAGCGGAAGACGATCTGCGACGCGCCATCACGCTTGCGATCTTCAGTGACGAGCTCCTTGAGGACGGCGACCATGTCGACATCGCCCTCCAGATGCGCGCTCTCATGGAACGAGCGGCCATCGCCCTCGCGCTTCGTGGCGCGCAGATGGACGAAATGGATCCGCTCCGCAAAACGGCGGGCAATGGCGGGCAGGTCGTTGTCGGCGCGCACGCCGAGACTGCCTGTGCAGTAGCACATGCCATTGGCAGGCGAGGGAACGGCATCGAACAGCGCGGCATAATCCTCGGCCGTCGAGGCAATGCGCGGCAGGCCGAAGAGCGGGCGCGGCGGGTCGTCGGGATGCAGCGTCAGCTTGACGCCGCGCGCCTCGGCGACAGGCGTCACGGCCTCCAGGAACTCGATGAGGTGCTGCCTGAGGATTTTGGCGTCGATGCCCTTATATTGCGCGAGCTTTTCGCGAAAACCGGGCACGGTCATCGGCTCGGTGGTTGAGCCAGGCAGGGCCGATGCGATGTTGCGGGTGATTTCCGCGATCTCCGCCTCGCTCATCGCCTCGAAGACGGTGCGGGCGCGGGCGCGATCCTCGGCTGAATATTCAGCCTCCGCGCCGGGGCGCTGCAGGATATGAAGGTCGAAGGCGGCAAAGCGCTCGTGGTCGAAGCGCATCGCCGTTGCGCCCGTCTCGATCTCGTAATCGAGATCGGTGCGGGTCCAGTCCACCACGGGCATGAAATTATAGCAGACGATCGGGATGTCGCAGGCGGCGACCGCCTCGAGACTGGCAATCCACGCCTCGATCTCCGCCTTCGCCTTGCCGCCCATGCGCTTGACGGCATCCGGGATCGGGATGCTCTCCACCACCGACCAGGCGAGGGGCGAGCGGCCCGCCGGCGTCGTCTCGATCAGCGACTTGCGCTCGGCGACCTCTCTTTCCGTCCAGGCCCGACCGATCGGGACCTGATGCAGCGAAGATACAATATTCGTCGCACCCGTCTGGCGCACCTCATCCAGCGTGACCGGCGCTTCCGGCCCAAACCATCTCCAACCCTGCCGCAACTCTTGCTCCTCCCGCCTTTCGGCCTGCCTGTCTTTTTTATGTTCGTCTGTGCTTACCGGAAGTAATCCGGGTGTTTCAGCCGCAATTCCGCAACGTCGGGAATGACGGCGCTCAAATGATGCAGGATCGCCTCCCTGGCGCGACCAAGATCATGTGCAGCGATGGCGTCGCGAATGTCGACATGTTCCTGGATCACCTTGTCCATGCGTCCGAGGATCGGAAGCGTGATGCGGCGGGCGCGGTCGATCTGCACCTTGACCGATTTCAGGATGTTCCAGATCCCCGGATAGCCGGCGATCTGGGTGATCGCCTCGTGAAAGGCCTCGTCTTCCTCGTGGAAGCCCGATGTGTCGCCGAGCGCCGAGCGCGTGCGCTGCCGCGCGATGATGGCGTCAAGCCGCGCAATGGCAGCCGCATCGGCAATCTCGGTCGCCCGCTCGACCGTGGTGGCCTCCAGCGCCTTGCGCACGACGACCGCTTCCGGGATGGCGGAGACCGGGATGCGCGAGACGACCGTTCCCGATTGCGGATAGATATCGACCAGACCGCCTTCCGACAGGCGCAGCAGCGCCTCGCGCACCGGCGTGCGGCTGACGCCGAATTCCTCGGCGATCTTCTTTTCCTGCAGCGCCATGCCGGGCGGCATTTTCAGCGACAGGATGTCCGCATGAAGCCGCTCGTAGATGGCGCGCGCCGTGGTCACGCGGACAAGGCCAACCGGCCTTCTGCCGGCCGAAGGGTCGTCGAAACTGGAAACGGTCTCATTCTGTGTCATCAAAGGGCTCTGTTGACAGGGTTAAGTGTACTAGTATATCAGTTGATCAGACTTGCCAAGGGCCACGACGGAGGAGGTCGGGCCCGACTGAAGATTTCAGACCATTTTGCAGTCGATTTCACGGTTGCGGCACCTGTGTGCCGGCCTGAAACAAAGGGAGGAGCCAGCATGAAAATTACGCGTAGAACATTTGTCGGAGGCGCGGCCGGCGCGGTTGTCATGGGGTCCTTTCCCAGCCGCCTGTTCGCGGAAATCAAGAAGCCGGCGAGCCCGGTCACAATAACGGTGACCGATGTTGCCGGCAATCTGGCGCTCACGCAGGGCATGTTCGAGGCCTATGCCGCGCAGAAGCCGGACTGGGTTTCGCGCTTCGCCTTCACCAAGGCGCCGGCGCCCGAACTGCCGGGCAAGATCAAGGCGCAGCAGACCGCAGGCAAGGTCGATATCGATCTCGTTCTGACCGGCACGGATGCGCTTTCGGCCGGTCTCGACCAGGAACTCTGGCTCGACCTTTCGGCCCGCAAGGCCGATCTGCCGGATCTGGAAAAGATCTATCTGCCGCAGGCCTGGAAGATGCAGGCGCTGGCCAAGGACCAGGGCATCGTCGTCACCTATTATCCGTCCGGCCCGCTCATCGAGTACATGCCCGACAAGGTGAAGACCCCGCCGAAGAACGCGCAGGAACTGCTGGAGTGGACGAAGCAGAACAAGAACCGCTTCATCTATGCCCGTCCCGCCAATTCCGGTCCGGGCCGCACCTTCCTGATGGGGCTCCCCTATCTGCTCGGCGACAAGGATCCGCTTGATCCGGCCAACGGCTGGGCCAAGACCTGGGAATATCTCGCCGCCCTTGGCGAAAACATCCAGTACTACCCGAGCGGCACGACGCAGGTCTGCAAGGAACTCGGCGAAGGCACCCGCGACATGATGGTTTCGACCACCGGCTGGGACATCAACCCGCGCGCGCTCGGCATCGTGCCGGCCGAAGCCAAGGTCGCCAAGCTCGACGGCTTCCACTGGGTGACGGATGCGCATTATGCCGTGGTTCCGAAGGGTGTGTCGGACGAGAAGGTCGCCGTCCTCATGGACGTCCTGAACTTCATCCTGCAGCCCAAGCAGCAGGCGATCGCCTTCGACGCCGGCTATTTCTATCCCGGCCCGGCCGTGAAGGACGTCACGCTTGATATGGCTCCGAAGGCCAGCCAGGACGTGATCAAGGAATTCGGCCGGCCGGAATATGCCGAGTGGATTTCCGGCAATCCGCTGGAAGTGCCGCTGAAGCCCAAGCAGATGGTCGAAGCCTTCCGCATCTGGGACGAAAAGATCGGTTCCAAGAAGGGCTGATTGCAAGCGCTCGCGATGCGGAGCACGCGCCCCGCATCGCCTGTCTTTCCGGAATGGAGCATATGGTGAACGCACTGGCAGAACATGCGGCCCCCGCAGCGGGGACCGGCGCATCCCGAATTGGTGGACGTCTCGAACTCGACGGCCTTCGTCGGGCCTTCGGCGCCTATCATGCACTGGCCGGCATCGACATTGCCATCGAGCCCGGCGAGTTCATCGCCCTGCTCGGCCCATCGGGCTGCGGCAAGTCGACGGCACTCAACTGCATTGCAGGTCTTCTGGATCTCACCGGCGGCGAAATCCGCCTGGGCGGCCGCCGCATCGACCAGCTGGAGCCGGAAAAGCGCGGCTTCGGCATGGTCTTCCAGAGCTACGCGCTGTTTCCGCACATGAGCGTGCGCAAGAATGTCGGCTTCGGCCTTGCCATGCAGGGCATCAAGGGCCCCGAGGCCGAGCGGCGTATTCGCGATGCGCTCGCCATGGTGCGGCTCGAAAGCCAGGCCGACAAGTTGCCGGGCCAGCTTTCCGGTGGCCAGCAGCAGCGCGTGGCGATTGCCCGCGCCATCGTCATCCGTCCGCCCGTCGTGCTGATGGACGAACCGCTCTCCAATCTGGACGCCAAGCTCCGGCTGGAAATGCGTGCCGAAATCCGTGCCATTCACGACCAGGTCGGCTCCACCACCATTTATGTGACGCATGACCAGGACGAGGCGCTGTCGTTGGCCGACCGCATTGTCGTCATGAGCCAGGGCCGCATCCAGCAGATCGGCACGCCGGAAGAGCTTTACCAGCGGCCGGTCAATCTGACGGTCGCCGACTTCATGGGCTTCCGCACCCGCATGCCGGGTCGCATCGTCTCGGTGTCCGGTGACGACGCCGAAATCGAGGTCGATGGCAGCCGCTTCTCCGGGCTTGCGCGCGAGGCCTTGCGAAGCGGGGAGAGCGCCGTGCTCGCGATCCGTCCCGAAGATCTCGTGGCAAGTGCCGTGGGTCCCGGCATTGCGGCGACCGTCGTCAGCATCGAATATCGTGGCCGCGCCTTCTTCGGTCTGGCGCGCACCGCTGCCGGAGCGGAACTCTATTTCCGCGCCGACGAGGCCTTGCCGCGCGGGTCGTCGGCCTTTCTTTCGCCGGCTCCCGGCCGTGCCCTGATCTTCCGGGAAGATGTGGCATGAGTACGCCTTCGCTTCGCAGCCGGCTTGCCGCCCGTGGCCTTGACGGCACGACGATGCTGATTCTGCCGGGGCTGCTCTTCATCCTTGCGCTGTTCATCTATCCCTTCGCCTTCGGGGTCATCGATTCCCTGCGTCCCAAGGATGGCGGCGTCTGGTATGCGAACTACGCGAAATTCTTCAGCGATCCCTATCAGTACGGCACGATCGCTGCGACGCTCTGGCTGGCGCTGCCGGTGACGATCGTCAACCTCGCGCTCGCCGTTCCGATCGCCTTTCGCGTCCGGTTGATGCGCCGGCAGCGGCTGCTGACGACGATCCTCGTCCTGCCGATCACGCTCGGAACGGTTTTCGTCGCCGATGGCCTGCTGACGTTCCTCGGGCCCCGCGGCTGGTTCAACCATGTCCTGATGCTGCTCGGCATTCTGCATGAGCCGCTGAAGCTCACGAACAATTACTGGGGCGTTTTCGCCTCGCTGCTCATCACCGGCTTTCCCTTCGCCTTCCTGCTGACGCTCTCCTATGTGTCCGGCATCGATCCGGCCATCGAGCAGGCCGCAGCGACGCTGGGCGCGGGACCGCGGCAAAGGTTCGGCCGCATCTTCCTGCCGCTGCTGGTTCCGGGGATGGCGGTCACATTCTGTCTGTCCTTCGTTCAGGCCTATGCGGTCTTCCCGTCCGCCGTCCTTCTTGGCGCGCCGGCCGGACCGACGCGCGTGATCTCCATTGCGGCCTATCAGGCAGCCTTCGAGCAATATGACCACTCGATGGGCTCGGCGATTGCGCTGGTCATGGGCGGCGTCGAGCTTGTCGTTGTCGTGCTGGTGCTCGCCGGCCGGTCTCTCTTCTATCGCGGCCCTGCCGGCGGCACGAAAGGTTGATCCAGATGATCCGTGACAAGGGCCTCACCTCGAAGATCTGGCGCTTTGCCATCTGGGCCATCGCCGGCCTCTTCGTCCTCAATCTGGCGGGCGTGATCGCTGTCGTGATCATCAATTCCTTTGCCACGCGCTGGCTTGGAACCTGGCTTCCCGCCGGCTGGACGACGCGCTGGTATTTCGACGCCTGGAAGGAGTTCCAGCTGTCCGATGTCGTGCTGGTGACCTTCGAGATCGTCTTTACCGTGACGATCCTCTCGGGCGTGCTCGGCGTCATGACCGCCTATGCGCTGGCGCGGCGCGACTTTCCGGGCAAGAAGATCGTCGTTCTCCTGTTCCTGCTGCCGCTCCTGATCCCGACGCTGACCTACGGCATCCCGCTGGCGACCGTGCTTTACCAGTTCGGCCTTGGCGGCACCTTCTGGGGCGTGGTGCTCATCAACCTCGTCCCGTCCTTCCCCTTCGTGGTGCTGGTGATGATCCCCTTCATCGAGCAGATCGATCCGCGCATCGAGGCGGCGGCGCGCGTCTTCGGGGCAGGGACCACGAGCCTTTTCCTGCGCATCCTGCTGCCTCTGCTGTTGCCGGGAATGCTCGCCGCGCTGCTTCTGGTTCTGGTCAGGGCGCTCGCCATGTTCGAGCTGACCTTCCTCGTCGCCGGGCCGACGACACAGACACTCGTCGTTTCGCTCTATTACGCGGTATTCGCCTCGGGCGTGCGGGCCTCGCAGTCGATTGATGCGATGGCGGTCGTCTACATGGTCACGACGCTGTTCTGGCTGGTGATCGCGCTGCAATTCGTCAATCCGACGCAGATCGTGACGCGCGCCAAGCAGCAGTCGTCACATTGAGCGGCTAGCGCGTTTCCGCGTTTCATCGAAACGCGAAGACGCTCTATCTCTTTGTTTTTACGCAATTCCGGACGCGAAACCGGTTTCCACTTTTGCTGGAATTGCTTGTCTTATGATTTTCTGGCTTCTTCGTGAGATAAAGAAGCGCCGGAGAGGACGGCCATCCTTCTCCGGCGATGGGGGATGGATCGTGAAATGCGAGGCCGCCATTCTTGCGAATGC
>NZ_JAJNCX010000007.1 GCF_021026315.1 Rhizobium sp. C4 | reverse complement strand
CTTGCGCAAGGCTGCCGAGCGCTCCATCAGTGGCCTCTGGAACACAATTGGGCGCGTCCTCAAACTCTTCACGCCAAACGAATGCCAGAACTATTTCGCCGCCGCTGGATACGATGCAACATGATCGGATTCCGATCTAGTGAGAGAGCTCGACGAACGAGCGCTTGAAACCTACCGGAATGACATCACAAGACTCCATGGTGGCTCAGCCAGCCGAAAGGGCCTAGCATATATGAAGGCTGCGCTGAGTTGGGCACGCAAGTTCCACTCAGCCGACGCTGGCCTCGTCAGAACTGGCAGGTGGTGGCGTGACGTAGCAGCGCTCCATGTCGAGAAGAAGAGGTCCCGAAATCCTACTCTTGAAGACCTTGCGATGACAATCGCTCTTGCCGAGACTGCGCGCCGCCTTCCGGGCCGAAAGATCCAGTCCGAGGTGAGTGAGGCAACGCTGGCCTCGCTCTGGCTTCTGATTTTCACTGCGCATCGCCGCGAGGCTGTCGTGTCGGTCCAGCGGGGCGAATTTATCGATGATGTACGGGCTGGCAACGGATGGGGCATCCTATACCGACCTCGCACAGCCATGAAGGGGAAACGCGAACACGTGCTGCCGATTCCCCCCTCTGCAATGGCCGTTTTGCGTCCCCTGCTAATGACCTCGAGCGACTCAGAATGGCTATTTCCCGCCGCGCGCCGCGCCCGTGATGGAAGCCAGATACATTTGCATGCATCGGCCATCAATAAGCTGTTGGAGCGGCTACGTGGTGGCGACCAGAAGAGCCGCGCGGCCGGATCGCCTGACCTAATGACTCTCGCGGGTGTCTCGGTGCCAGATTGGTCGCCGCACGACGTTAGACGAACGTTTGCGACACTGGTCGAAGACTGGACAACTCGCGGAGATGCAGTCTCAGCAGTACTTGATCACGAAGGGGTTGGCAAAGAGGCGGAGTCGCATGGAGCGGCAGCGATCACGCGAACGGCGTACAGTCAGTCGCAACGCCTTCTGCTCAAGAGAATTGCAATGGAACCTTGGTGCGACGCGATCGTGGCGGCCGTGGAAGCCGCGCGACCTTTGGCGACCCAGATCGTCGCGAGCGTGCGCATTACCGAATAAGTTAGCTAGCATTCGAAAAAAATCTTTTCCAGCGACATACACAGAACAGTCTTTCCAACGCTCGAAAAAATGGACCCGCCACCAAACCAACTGTAAATCATCAACTCACCAGCCATCAAAACGTCGGTTTCAGCACATTCGTAAAAATGCGCGGCATAACTGCCGCCTATCCACTGGCTTTCCACCGTCGTTCATTGTTAGATGAGGCGTGTCTGTCAACCTATCTAGTTAGAATGGCGACGCAGCAAAATCCGCAAAGGAAACATTTTTGACACGTTTCAATCGGCCAAAGGCCAAAGCGTAATAGCTTTTAATGCAGCCTAACTACGCGCGATTTGATCCGGGAAATGTCACGGATATCCGTGGGGTCCAAATTGAGGCTTGCAAAGAAGTCAGTCGCCATTTCGCTCAAGGCAGCTCCTGCACGACTCTCAAATAGAACTAGAGGCTAATAGCTGACGTATTCTGCCAAATAGCCGGAGTACGAAGTTCGTTTGCCTTAAGATCCAGATGTAAACACGAAGCCGAAGCTCGTAACTGGCCGATTGAAACCAAACGTGGAACCATGTATCATCTCCCGCTGAGTATTGCTTCATCGCTACGTAGGCATGGCCATGACTTATCGCTTATGTATTCCTACGTTTTTTTTCTTGCTAGGGGCGTGGGGTTTAGCACCTGCTCAGTCCCTGGACGGACCGGGAATTGCGTATTTCGAGAAAGGTAAAACTTACTTCGACGCTTCGGACTTTTATTCGGCAGAGATGCTATTCCGTGAAGGAGTTCGCCTAGAACCGAACAACTCGCTTGGACTTTTTTATTTAGGGAAGTCGATAATTGCGCTTCGTCCAAAGGATCAGGAGGCGCTAGAAGTGTTCCGCAAGGTACATAACTTGTCACCTCAATCCTCCGAAGGGACGGAAGCCTTTTTGCAAATCAAACGGCTTGAGACAATATTCTCTGCAGAGCGCCAAAAGCAAGCTGAAGTACAAAAATTGAGAAATATGGAAGTCAGCAGCTTTGAAGGGCTGGCGAGTCAGTGCTTCTCCGGGATCTCCACGACGAACAATGTGTCCCCTGGCCATTTTTGCGTCTGTTTCGGAACGTTTGAAAAGGGCAAAGATTTGAGGTCAGATCGGCTTTCATTCAAGGCTTCATATAATGGACAAGCCTGGTCGGGGAACTATTTTCAAAGATGGCATATGTTGACTGAGGGCGTTGCCACTAATTTTTACTACAATAGAAATGTAATAAATATACATACTAACACAGGCCCGGACGGTTATAATCGAAATTCCTATTATTGGTCGACGATCAGGAATCAAACAATAAAGCTTCGCATTGAAGAATTGGTCAATTATATGCCTTATATATGGATGGATCCTCGCGAAAGGGTATTGATGACCGACCAGGGGCGAATGAAGAAAGGATGCAGCAAATGAAATGCTATGTTTCCGTTCTCGCCTTAGTGACGGCAATATGTTCTTGCCTTCTTAATCAGCCAGCCCGAGCACTCGAACCTGATCTTAGGCCCGAGATTGGAACCGAAAACCACTGCAAGCAGATCGTTCAGGGGGGTGACACTTCTGAAATTGATGTATGGATGTGCGTGGTCAGGAGGGGCGGCGTAACTATCTTGACGGGCGACCTGTTGGTCGCAATCGCCAACAAGACAGAAACCCGAAAAGACATAGATATTTCCTGTACCACAACGTTTACGCCCTCTATGGATTTCAAGAAATCCACACTATCCAGCGGTGGGTTGCTTATGACTGTCACGGGCAAAAAGAAACACGACTACTACATAATTGAACCGCAATTGAACTCTGGGGACAGAAGTTCATGGATCAACTGGTCGCTCGACATATGTAGTTGGAAAGTCGAAGCGAGTAACGTGAAGACCGCGCCTCCCCCTCCGCTGACCGGCCTGGTAGTGGCGACGGAGTGTAGGGACAGCACCACGGGCTCTGTCGTTAGCTGTGGCTCGCGAGCGCCCGAATCCGGAATTTCAGGACTTCGACCGGAAAAGAGACCTGCAGAAGTTCAACGTGAAGAGCGGCCTCTAAAGCGGCTGGGGGACGGAAACAAAGTCGCGCCTGCAAATTGAGGTCCGATACGTCCGAATACCCGCCCCTTGAGTCCGGAAATGCGGTCGGCAGGCTTTTTCTGCGGCGGTCGTGTGGATCTGGTGCTAGGCTCGATTCCTTGTCAACACCACTCAATATTCCCTGCATTTCGGACTCTACAATGTATCCTGGTTACTTCTCCGGCATGATTTTCCAAGCGGACTTACTACCGGGATGTTCTGTCGCTGGGCCGGCATGCCGAGAGAGGTATGCGAGGCGAACGTGTCGCCAATGCTTATCGAATGGCGATTTTGAATGCTGCTGCGGCGAGCAACTCTTGCTAATAGCTTTTAATACTTAAAAATTATGTTAAAATTAGCTGGGCACTCGCCGTCCCTCATCGTGCAACTAAACCAACCCCTTCCAATGCCCAAACGCAAGATGAAGACAAATGGCGAAGGTTGATGAGAGAATCGGGCTTTAGCAGTCGTTTGTGCCGCGTCTGCTATAAGAAAAGTCCTCTAGGAGTAGGCCAGATGACAATAGCGATTTGCATTCTCTGCGGGACAAGGAAGATGGGGGCATGGAAAGTTTGCGAGGCTTGCAATCACGTGCCGCATGGAATTGACGAAGTAACTTGGTCTCTATTTTTATCTGAAGAAACAGTATCCCCAGAGAGTTTGGACTTGATCGGCCATTACATTGCGCGCAATGGCTGCAGGCCACCCATTGGTGACGACGAAGAAGCGGCTCTGGCTTTCCAAAGGGCCACCAAAGCAGTTCTATCTTCGGCCCGAGCTCTAGGCCGACAGGGTTTGTTAGAATCTCATGAAGTGCCTGCAAGTGCGGAGCTCCCTTCGCAGGGGCCAATACCAATAACGCTATCTCCGGAAGTGATTTCGGCTGTTGATGATTTCTGCGTGGGTATCAATCCACCGCCTCAACACAAAGATGCTATCGCATGGATCGTTGAAGAATGGCTTACAAACGAAGGGTATTTATCTAACCGCGGACCCCTCCATCGCCAGTAGGTCCGGGCCTCTGGCACCAATTTGCTGCCTTCTCCAGCGCTATATCGACCTCTTTCATCAAGGATGGGCAACCGGCACCTTTGATGCTGCGCCCGATCTTCTTTATCCGAGAAGCATTTCTACAGCCGGAGTAAAGAGTAGCTCCGCTCGTTACATTCTCCCGATTGAGGCGCTCCATATCGGCAATGGCAGATCTCACTACTTGGCACGCCTTGGGATCGTTCGCCCTTGGGCTGGAGCTTGTCGCACCTCGCACAACTTCGCATGTGCCGGACCACGTTACGCCCTTAACGACCAGTCTTGCGGTACATTTCGTTCCTGATATTGTAAATATAGTTGTAGTTACCGAATTGCCTGCAATTCGATAATGTATTCTTAACTCGTCGGAGCCAACGGGATCTAACCAGGTTTCCATTCCATGTGAGCGCGTCACACTGTTCTTGACGAGAGATAGCGGCGGAGATGCAGGCTTTCCGTCTACAAGTCCATCCATAGTAATTCCCACGGTTTTGATCACAAAATGCGAGGTATCCTTGTGACACTCCCCCGTGGCCGTCACACAAGCTGTCCCGCGTGTGACAAGTTCGGTGCCTGCATGTTCCTCAAAGAAGTCGTTGCTTGCGCCTTCGGCGAAAGTAGACCCCATTCCTATCGCTGGGCAGATGACAGCAATGGCAATCAAAAACCCTCGAACACAAAACACATCTTGCATGATGATTACCTCGCCTTAGTGAATAGGCGAATAGCCCCTGTCAAACGAAAAGCGGAGCCCTTCCAGACCCCGCTTCGCATGAAGGTCCGGCAAACCGGATTATTCGCAGTGCGAGTCCGAGCAAGCTGCTGCTGTTCCGGCTTTCACCGGTCGCCACGGGCGGGCGATAAGAGACGCGTGGCTAATATTGCAGGAGCGGAGCATCGTTGTGAGGCAGGCTGAGGGGAACTTTCGCCGGGATATAGATTGAGCGTATCGGAGCCGTCAGCATAGCGGCGCGTATATCGCGGGCGGTGGGAATTCGCGCATTCCGAACCGGATTCAAGGTAGCCGCAGGAGCTTCAACATAGTGCCGCCATGGGCGGGAAGCGGGATCGACTGCCTCCGGGGAGGAATTTCGCATGGCCAGCAACATCAAAGGATTCGCAATTTTACGAATCCATTTGCCGACTTCCTAACGAAGGAAGTCGGTACCAAGACGGTACAAATGCGAACCAAGGAGCAAACCAACGCCCAAGAAAATCAGCGCAACCGAAAATTTCTTTAAATTTCAGGCAGTTGAATGGTAGCGGAGGAGGGATTCGAACCCCCGACACAAGGATTATGATTCCTCTGCTCTAACCTACTGAGCTACTCCGCCAACCTTGGCTGAAAAGGCCATTTAAAAAAGCGCTTCCGGGTGAGAAGCGCTGTCTGGCCTTCAGGTGTCGGGCTTATAGGGCGGGCGGGGCTTTTGTGTCAAGCGTGAATGCTGGAAAAAATGGGAGATGTGAAAGACATCCCCCATTCTTCGGTCAAATACATGAAAATGTTGGGCTTTGTCGCGCGACCGCTCAGGCGGCAGCGGCGGCGAGAAGCGCTTTCAGGCGCGTCTCTGCGGCTTCCGCGCGTTCGGAGCGGGCGATGAAGCCGCCGCCATAGACGCGGGCGTCGGCGCCGGGCGCGGAATAGAGCGCGCAGGCCTGGCCGGGCGCGATCCCGTCTTCGCCGTCTTCAAGGTCCACACGAATCCCGTTCTCGTCGGCAACCAGCATGGCCGGGCGCGGCGGACGGGTGGAGCGCACCTTGGCGAAGCAGGCAAAGCCACCTTTGGCCGCCTCTTCCAGCGGCTGGTCGCCCAGCCAGTTCACGTCGCGCAGATAGATGCGATGCGTTTCCAGCGCTTCCTTCGGGCCGACGATGACGCGGCGCGAGCGGGCGTCGAGATAGACGACATAGAGCGGCTCGCCGGTGGCGACGCCCAGACCCTTGCGCTGGCCGATCGTGTAGTTGACGATGCCGTCATGCTTGCCGAGCACCCGGCCGTCGAGATGCACGATATCGCCCGACAAGGCGGCATCCGGCTTCAGCTTGGCGATGATGTCGGAATATTTACCCTGCGGCACGAAACAAATGTCCTGGCTGTCGGCCTTGTCGGCGACAATCAGGCCCATGTCGGAGGCAAGCGCCCGCGTTTCGGCCTTGGTCATGCCACCCAGCGGAAAGCGCAGATAATCGATCTGCTCCTGCGTGGTCGCGAAGAGGAAATAGCTCTGGTCGCGCTCGGCATCGATCGGCCGGTAGAGCGCGCGGCGATGCGGCGCGCCCGGCTGCGGGTTGGCATCCGAGCGGATGTAGTGGCCGGTCGCCAGCGCGTCCGCTCCGAGTTCCTTCGCGGTCTTCAGGAGATCGGCAAACTTGACGGTCTGGTTGCAGGCAACGCAGGGGATCGGGGTTTCGCCGGCGACATAGCTTTCGGCAAAGGGATTGATCACCGTTTCGCGGAAACGCGCTTCGTAATCAAGCACATAGTGCGCAATACCTAAACGTTCGCATACACGGCGCGCATCCTCGATATCCTGGCCCGCGCAGCAGGAGCCGGCGCGATGCACGGCGGCGCCATGATCGTAGAGCTGCAAGGTAATGCCGAAGACGTCATAGCCCTCGCGCTTCAATATGCCGGCGACAACGGACGAATCGACGCCGCCCGACATCGCAACGACGACGCGGGTGTCTTCCGGGCGCTTGTCGAAACCAAGGCTGTTCACGGTCTTCATCTGTCCAATCGAGATTTGCGCCCCAATGGGCGTCTTTCACGCGCTTTATATAGAAAGCGTTTTGCTCGTGCCAAGAAAAAAGGCTTGAGGCCATCTTTCTGGGCCTCCGCATCATGTCTTTTTTAACAATCTGCAGATTAATTTGATCACAGATACGCGTCCGGCAGCGGCCTGACCCAAAATTGAACAAAGCCTTTCAAAGGGGTTAGGCAATTTTTAAAAGTCCGACGTTAAAGTCGCGATATCTGGTCTTGTAGTGTTTGTAGAGAGTCCCATGACCGAATTGATACGACCCCGGGTAAAATATGTCATCGGCCCCGATGGCAGCCCATTGACGATTGCCGACCTGCCGCCCGCCAATACGCGGCGCTGGGTCATTCGCCGCAAGGCGGAAGTCGTCGCTGCCGTCCGCGGCGGCCTGTTGAGCCTGGAAGAAGCTTGCGAACGCTATACCCTGACCGTGGAAGAATTCCTGTCCTGGCAGTCCTCGATCAATGATCATGGTCTGGCCGGCCTGCGCACGACGCGCATCCAGCAATATCGTCACTGACCGTTCCCGTCCTTGACTAGACGAAACCGCCGCAACGCTCTGGCGCTGCGGCGGTTTTCGTTTGCGCTAAATATTTCGTCAGGCCGCCCGGCGGTATCGCTCGGCAATCACAATGCCGCCGAGAACCAGAACGAGCGAAATGATGTGATAGGGATGCAGCGGCTCGCCGATCAGCCCGATCGAGAGCAGCATGCCGAAGATCGGCACGAGATTGATGAAGAGCCCGGCCCGGTTCGAACCGATGATCTCCACGCCGCGCACGAAAAGGATCTGCGCGAAGAGCGAGGGGAAGATGGCGATGAAGGCGACGACGCCCCAGCCATAGGCATCCGGAAACTGCGCCGCACCGCTCGCCCATTCATAGATAGCCAGCGGAACCGCCGCGATCATCGCGCCCGCCGCCGTCGCCGCCATCATGCTTTTCCAGTGCAGGTCGGGCTTGAAGCGCAGGCCGACGGTGTAGGCGGCGTAGACGAGAACGGCAAAGAGCATCAGCAGGTCGCCGAAATTGAGCTGAAGGCCGAGAAGCGTGCGAAGATCGCCATTGGCCGCCGTCAGCGCAATGCCGCAGAGCGTCAGCATGAAGCCGACCACCTGCCCGCCCGTCACGGCCATGCGGAAGATGAGAAAATTGGCGACGAAGATGACGAAGGGCATGCCGGCCTGCTCGATCACGGCATTGATCGCGCTGGTATAGTGAAGGGCGCTGTAAAGCAGCACGTTGAAACCGGTAAAGCCGGTCGCCCCCATGAGGAACAGATAGAGCCCATTTCTGCGGATGATCGGCCAGTCCTTGCGGATCTGCGGCATGGAAACCGAAAGGATCAGGCAGAGCGCAATGATCCAGCGCAGCAGCGTCAGCATGAAGGGGCTGGCATGGCCCACAGCCATCTTGCCGGCAACCGCGTTGCCGCCCCAGATCAATGCAGTTGCCAGCAGGAAGAGGTAGGCCTTGCCCGTCGCAGGCTTCAGATCGGTCATGATTCCATGCTTTGTTTGCCGGGGATTACCAAAGATGTGCGTTTTAGCCGCGCCTTTGCCGCATTGTCACGCAAAAAGCCTTGATAGATTGATCATTTCGGGGTCGATTTTAAGAGATTGACACAGTATAGATGCGCGGGTTTGGCCAAGACGCGGGCTCCGCTTCGCGTAAGAGTATAGGATTGAGTGAAGATGACGAATGTGGTGGTCGTAGGGTCGCAGTGGGGCGATGAAGGCAAGGGCAAGATTGTCGACTGGCTTTCCGAGCGCGCCGATGTGGTCGTACGCTATCAGGGCGGCCATAATGCCGGGCATACGCTCGTCATCGATGGCGTCAGCTACAAGCTGTCGCTGCTTCCCTCCGGCGTCGTGCGCCCGGGCAAGATGGCCGTCATCGGCAATGGCGTCGTCGTCGATCCTCATGCGCTGATCGCCGAAATCGGCCGTCTGGAGGCGCAGGGCGTCAAGGTCACGACCGAAAACCTCAAGATCGCCGACAATGCCACGCTGATCCTGTCGCTCCACCGCGAGCTGGACGGGATGCGCGAAGACGCCGCCTCCAATTCCGGCACCAAGATCGGCACCACGCGCCGCGGCATCGGCCCGGCCTATGAAGACAAGGTCGGCCGCCGCGCCATCCGCGTCATGGATCTCGCCAACACGGAATCGCTCTCCGGCAAGGTCGACCGCATTCTGACGCATCACAATGCACTGCGTCGCGGCTTCGGCGTGCCGGAAATCGCGCATGAAACGATCATGAAGGAACTCACGGACATTGCCGATCGCGTCCTGCCCTTCATGGACACGGTCTGGAGCTATCTCGACAAGGAGCGCCGCCGCGGCGCGCGCATCCTGTTTGAAGGCGCGCAAGGCTCGCTGCTCGATATCGACCACGGCACCTATCCCTTCGTCACCTCGTCCAACACGGTCGCCGGTCAGGCCGCTGCCGGCTCGGGCATGGGTCCGGGCGCACTCGGCTACATTCTCGGCATCACCAAGGCCTACACGACCCGCGTCGGCGAAGGCCCCTTCCCGACCGAACTCACCGACGAAGTCGGCCAGTTCCTCGGCGAGCGCGGCCATGAATTCGGCACGGTGACGGGCCGCAAGCGCCGTTGCGGCTGGTTCGACGCAGCGCTGGTGCGCCAGTCGGTCGCCACCAACGGCATTTCGGGCATCGCGCTCACCAAGCTCGACGTTCTCGACGGTCTCGACGAGATCAAGATCTGCGTCGGCTACACGCTCGACGGCAAGGAACTGGAACACCTGCCGGCAAGCCAGGGCGACCAAGCCCGCGTCGAGCCGATCTACATCACGCTCGAAGGCTGGAAGGACTCCACCGTCGGCGCTCGCAAATGGGCCGATCTTCCGGCACAGGCGATCAAATATGTGCGCCAGGTCGAGGAACTGATCGGCGCCCCGGTCGCGCTGCTCTCCACCAGCCCGGAACGCGACGACACCATCCTGGTGACCGATCCCTTCGAGGATTGAGACCGGGAAACAAGGGCGGCCTCAAAGGGGCCGCCAAAGACATTGCCAGCACTGGCGGCGGGACACGGCGACTGGCGCATGAGGATTGGAACCTGCGCTGAAAAGCGTTAAGCAGGCAGCTTGCTGATAGAAAGGCGAGAAACCTTATATGGCAGATTTCATTGCGGTCATCCGCAGAGCGGTTGATGGACTGTCGGACAATACGCCGGAAATGCGTATCAGGGTCTATGACAGAGCCCGCTCGGCGGTACAGCGCCAGCTCGACAACATGAAGCCGCGCCCGGCGGACGATGTCATCGCACGCCAGCTTGAGAAGCTGGACGAAGCCATCGCCACCATCGAGCGTGAATTTTCCGGTGCGCCAGCCGCCGAGGCGGCGGCACCCGAGCCGAGCTTTGTCGAAGAGGTCGCTCCGCCACCGCCTGCCCCGCCGGAGCCAGAGCCCGTACCGGAACCGGTTCACGAGCCCGAACCGGAGCCCGCCCCCCGCTATGTCGCGCCCGAACCCGTGGCACCGGAGCCGCCGGCCTTCCTGAAGCGCGAACCGGCGCCCGCCGTCGTGGAGCGAGTGGAGCCGAAGCCGGTACCCGTTTACGAGCCGAAGCCCGAACCGAAATTCGAACCCGCGCCGACGCCGATCCACGCCGAGCCCGTTCATGTCGAGCCAGCCCCGATCGAGCAGGCCGCCGACGAGCCGGAAGACGCTCCCGATGTCGTCGAAGACGACACGATGCCGCCACCGGCAGCCGAGACCGACACGTCCTGGCAGCGCGACCGCTTTGACGAGCCACTGGGCAGGCGCGAGCCGCAGCGTCCGGTAGACCTCGAGTGGGAGCCTCCCGTTGAACCTTTGCGCCGCGAAACCGCCTTTGGTTCAGGCTCGGCCTTTGGCTTCGACCCGACGCCGGCCCCTCGCCCTGCCGAGCCCGTAACCGATCCGTGGACGCCGGTCGTCACCGACAATCCGTTCCATGAGCCGGCGGAGATCTTCACGCCGAAGACGGCGCCGGAACCGGTCGCCAGACGCGACGATCCCTTCAGCACCGAAAAGCCGAAGGCTGCGAACGAGCAGAAGTCCTGGTGGGACGAGGTTGAGGCGGCGCCCGTTCCGCCGATGCCGTCGGCCATGCCCTCTTCAACCGCCCGCGAGGCAAGCTGGGACACGTTCGAAGCCTTTGTCGGCGAACGCTCGACCGGCAAGCCCGTCGCCGAAGCAACACCCGCCAAGCCGCCGCGCGGCCGTGACGGCATGTCGATCGGCCAGCAGGAACCGCCGCGCGAAATCGCCAGCGAAGCACCGGCACGGGAAGAGCGCGAAGGACGCGGCAAGCTCATTGCCGGCATCGCCGCAGCACTCATCCTTCTTGGCGGCGCCGGCTATGCGGGCTGGCGCTTCAGCGATTCCATCCTCGGCCTTGTCAACGGCACCTCCTCGACCAGCAGCCAGACGGCCAGCAAGTCGCAGCCGGCCACCGGCCAGCAGTCACCCGCCACGGCAACCCAGCCGGCTGGCGGCACGACCGCGCCGGCAGCGACGCCCGCCGTCACCGGTCCGCAGAAATTCACCCAGCGCCTGATGGCGGATGGGTCGGAAACGGATAGCGGCACGTCGGGAGAACAGGTCGCCAGCGCAGCACAGGCCGAAGGCAAGTCGGTCGCCAACCAGAACGAAAAGCCGCCGGCTCAGCCGACGCCCGCGCAGACGCCTGCGGCGCAGCAGCCTGCAACCACGACGCCGGCAGCAACCACGCAGACCGATACGGCAAGCAGCCAGCAGTCAGCCCCCGTGAAGATGTTCCTCTATGAGGAGCGTCTGGGCCAGGCGTCCCCCACCGCGCTTGAGGGCACGGTGACATGGTCGGTCAAGCCGGACGATCAGGACGGCAAGAAGGGGAAGATGATCCAGGGCGACATCTCCGTCCCCGGCCGCAAGATGTCGGCCATCTTCACGCTGCGCAAGAACAACGACCCGACTCTGCCGGCCAGCCACATCATCGAACTGACCTTCTCGCTTCCGAAGGAATTCGAAGGCCGCGGCATCGAAAGCGTGCTGCGCATCTCGATGAAGGACAAGGAACAGGAACAGGGCGATCCGCTGGTCGCCGTGCCCGCCAAGATCACCGACTATTTCCACATGATCGCACTGAACGCCTTTGCGGATGCGGTGAAGACCAACCTGAACCTCCTGAAGTCCCGCGACTGGATGGATGTACCGGTCACCTATTCCAACGGCCGCCGCGCGCTGCTGACCTTGCAGAAGGGCCCGGACGGACAGCGCGTGTTCGACGAGGTCATCTCAAGCTGGCAGGCGAGCGGCGATGGCGCGGCCCCTGCTCCCGCGACACCGCCGGCCCAGTAAGGCCAGCGGCTCGCCGTCACGGCGCACCTGAAGACAACAAAAGACCGGCGGAAGCATGCTTCCGCCGGTCTTTTCAGTTCATTCAGTGGCTTGTCCCGATCAGGCCTCGACGACGCGCAGCGCGGAGGCCTGCTCCAGCGCGATCTTGCGGACGGCTTCCTGGACCTTTTCGAAGGCGCGGACCTCGATCTGGCGCACGCGCTCGCGCGACACGTCGAATTCGGCCGACAGTTCTTCGAGCGTGACCGGATCTTCCGTCAGGCGGCGCGCTTCGAAAATCCGGCGCTCGCGTTCGTTCAGGACCTTGAGCGCACGCGAGAGCATGGACTTGCGGGCATCCAGTTCGTCCTGCTCGATGAGCACGGCTTCCTGGCTTTCATGATCGTCGGTGAGCCAATCCTGCCACTGGCCGGAATCGCCATCGGCCGACTTGATCGGCGCGTTAAGCGACGCATCGCCGGACAGGCGACGGTTCATCGAGATCACGTCTTCTTCCGGCACGCCGAGCTTGGTGGCGATTTCCTTCACCTGCTCCGGCTTCAGATCGCCTTCTTCGATCGCCTGCAGACGACCCTTGAGGCGGCGCAGGTTGAAGAACAGGCGCTTCTGGTTGGCGGTGGTACCCATCTTCACGAGCGACCACGAGCGCAGGATATATTCCTGGATCGAGGCCTTGATCCACCACATGGCATAGGTCGCCAGACGGAAGCCCTTTTCGGGGTCGAACTTCTTGACGGCCTGCATGAGGCCGACATTGCCCTCGGAAATGACTTCACCGATCGGCAGGCCATAGCCGCGATAGCCCATGGCAATCTTCGCCACGAGGCGCAGATGGCTGGTCACGAGCTGATGGGCGGCCTTGCGGTCGTCATGTTCCTGATAGCGCTTGGCGAGCATGTATTCCTGCTGCGGCTCAAGCATGGGAAACTTGCGGACTTCGTCCAGATAACGGTTGAGGCCACCTTCGCCGGCGGCAATGGACGGTAATGATGTACGGGCCATAAAGCACCCCTCTCTTTTAAGGTTCGGCTTCCCTCAGGCAAGCCGCATGCGGAAACAGTCCTCTGCCCAAGGCCCCATTTCCGGATGTGAAATCAAATAAGTCTGGAATGAGACAGTTTCAAGGATCGGCAAATTACAGTTTCGTAACGCATACGTTACCGGCGAGTTCCCGGATTACTGAGCTAATTGCAGTGCCTTGATGACGAATTGCATATCGTCAGGGATCGGCGCTTCGAAATGCATTGTCTCACCCGTCGTCGGATGCTCGAATTGCAGGAGATAGGCATGCAGGGCCTGACGGTGGAAACCGTTGACGGCAGCGCGTGCCGCCTCCGGCAGCCGGTTCGCCTTCGTCTTGAAGGCCGCGCCATATTCCGGGTCGCCGATCAGCGGATGGCCGAGATGGGCCATGTGAACGCGGATCTGGTGCGTCCGCCCCGTCTCCAGCCGGCATTCGACCAGAGAGGCCTGCGCGGTCGCATCCGGCTTCTCGAGGAACCGCTCTACCACTTCGTAATGCGTGATCGCCTCGCGCGCATCGTCGCTGTCCTCGCGCTTCACCGCCCGCTTGGTGCGATCGCCGGCGCGCCCCAGCGGCGCATCTATCGTGCCCTTGAGATGGCGTGGACGGCCCCAGACCAGCGCCAGATAGGCGCGCTCCAGCGGCCCCGTGCGCCCATGGTCGGCGAATTGCGCGGAGAGATGGCGGTGCGCATTGTCGTTCTTGGCCGCCACCATGACGCCGCTCGTATCCTTGTCGAGGCGATGCACGATGCCGGGCCGCTTGACGCCGCCAATGCCCGAAAGGCTGTCGCCGCAATGATGGATCAGGGCGTTGACCAGCGTCCCCGTCCAGTTGCCGGCGCCGGGATGCACGACAAGGCCGGCGGGCTTCGAGATCACGATCAGGTCGTCATCCTCATAGAGCACGTCGAGCGGGATATCCTCGCCCTGCGGCTCAGGGTCTTCCGGATCGGGCATGTCGATGACAACTTCGTCGCCTGGATGGATCTTCTTCTTCGGTTCGGTGATGACGACGCCGTTGATGGAAACCGCCCCGCCCTCGATCAGCGCCTTGGCGCGGCTGCGGGACAATTCGCTGCCCAGAGCGCTGCCAAGCCACGTATCGAGGCGACCGGATGCCGCATCATCGACTTCAAGGACTTTCCTATTGGCCGAAGCTTGTTTAAGGACGGTCATCATATTCCCGCGAAAAAGGGCCTGAAGCTAACATGAGCAAGATCGATCACGACGAACAGGACGAAAAGCCGCTTGACCCGGTGCTTGAGAAAGTGCGCCGCAAGATGATCCGCCTGCAGCTCGTCTCGGCCGGGGTCATGGTTATCGCCCTTATGGCCGTCCTGATCGCCATTGTCTATAAGGCGAACCACGCAAACCAGGCAAGCCGCGCCCCGGCGATCACCGAGGACGTGCCGAACGAAGGCACGACCATCGTCATGGCGGCACTGCCCGAAGGCTTCAAGGTCAACGCGACACAGCTCTCCGGCGACCGCGTGCTCTTCGACGGCACCGACAAGGCGGGCCAGCGCAAGATGCTCGTCTTCAACATCCGCCGCGGCCGCATCGAGGCCGAAATCGCAGTCGGCGCGCCTTGAGCGAGACGCGCCCGCTGCCGATCCGTGTCGAGGATGCGAGCGATCCGGCTGTCGCGGAATTCCGCGATATCCGCGAACGCGACCTAGTCGGCCGCACCGGGCGCTTCATTGCCGAGGGCACAGTCGTCCTGAACATGCTCGCCGCCGCCCATGGGCAGGAGAATGGGTTCAGGGCCGAGAAGATCCTGGTGCTGGAAAACCGGCTGGCGGGGCTTGAGGATATGCTGGGCCGCTTTCCGGCCGACGTCCCGGTCTACACCGCATCGGCCGCCGTGATTGATGCGATTGCCGGCTTTCACCTGCATCGTGGCGTCCTGGCGCTGGGACGCAAGCCGGAACCCCGTCCGCTCAACGAGGCGCTGGCGCGCCTGTCGGAACGGGCGCTGGTGACAGTCCTCTCCGGCATATCCAATCACGACAATGCGGGCGCCATCTTCCGCAACAGCGCCGCCTTCGGCGCCAGCCTCGTCATCCTTGATGAAACAAGTTGCGACCCGCTCTACCGCAAGGCCATTCGCGTTTCCGTCGGCTCGGTTCTGACCGTGCCCTTCCACCGGGGCGGAAGCATCGACGAGATCCTGGGCAAGCTGGATCAGGCGGGATTCTCTATCTGGGGTCTCTCTCCAACCGGCAAGACGCCCTTGCGCAACCTTCCCGCCAGCAACCGCACGGCGCTACTGCTGGGGACCGAGGGCGAAGGCCTGCCGCAGGACCTGATGCGTCGCATCAACACGGCGCGCATTGCGCAGATGCCCGGCCTCGACAGCCTCAATGTCGCGACCGCTGCAGCCCTGTCTCTACATGAAATGGCCTATCGGATGGGCCTCCTGCCGGAATAGCGACAGATCAGGCTTCCTTGCCTGCCAGCGCGCGCGCCGCGCGGGCGGCCAGGCTGATGCGGCCGCGGGCCGGATCGGAATTGGCGGCCTCGAGCACGCCCATCAGCGGCGAATCCTCGCCTTCGCGCGTTGCCGTCAGCGCGACCATGCGCGCTGCGATCGAGGCGATCTCGTCCCGCAGCTGACCATCCCGCGACGGATCTGCAGGACCGGCAAGCTCATCGGCGACGTCGCGTGCATCATCGCGAATGCTTTCGGCAAACTTCACCTGGTTCATTTCGACGGCTGCAGGCTCGGCCACAGGCTCAGGTGTCCCGGTGGCCGACGCTGCGGCAGACGCCGGTTCGTCGTGCGTTACCGGCTCCACCTGTTCGGGCTCCAGCGGCGGCGCAACGACTTCGGCGACGGCGGGGCGCGCAATACCGGCAAGCTTTTCCTTCAGCTTCTCCAGTTCCCGCATGCGCCGGTCGAGCGATTCGTCCATCTCGGCATTGCGAGCAACCTCTTCGTCCAGCCGCTGCTTGAGGCCCGAAACACGACCGTGGCTTTCATCCGCCTTGAACTCGGCGTCACGCGCGCGCTGCTCGGCCGCCTTGAGCTCGCTTCGCAGCTGGTCGCGCTCGCCCTTGAGCTGGCTGATCGTCGACTTGAGGTTCTCGATCTCGGTCTCGCGCACGGCCAGATCGATCTTGCCATAATCGACGAAGCCACCCAGATGCTCGGCCTCGACGCCCAGCTCCTGCGCACGGCGCTCGGCTTCGGCGAGCAGCGCGTCGCGCACCTGGATTTCGGCCCGCGCGCGTTCAAGCTCGCTGTCGCGCGCGCCAAGCTCGGCGCCACGCGCCTCAAGCTCGGTGCGCAGATGGGTGATCTGTTCGGAAAGAGAGGCCGCCTCGCTGACCGCGGCCTTCAATTCGCTGCGAAGGCGATCGGCCGTCAGTTCGTGCGCCAGCCCCTTCTCGCGCTCGCGCTTGACGGCCACGCCGAGCTTGGCATTTTCGGCAGCATAGGTGGCGCGCACCATGTCGGCTTGCGCGCGCAGCTCCGCAGCGCTCAGCGGCACGGTCGCGCGGATACGATGCTCGGTGAAATAGACGATGCGACGGCGAACCGCCGGCGCAACAAGAACCGTGACGAGAACCGCCGTCAGAAACCCGAGCGAAAAGAGCAGAATGTATTCAATCACTGTGAAATCGCTTTTCCGGGAAAGTGACCGGCTATCGTCATATTACGCAACGCTTGGAATGTCAGCAAGTCATGCGTCAGAAGGGGTTCCAGGTGGGGGTCGAGGTGAACTTCAGATAGCCGACATTGACGCCCAGCCGCGCACCGACGCCGGTATGGATCGGCACGAGAACAATGTTCTGGTTCTCCACGACCGTCATCGAGACGCCGGCGACCACGTAAGCCGAGCCGCTGACACCGCCGAAACGCTGATAAAGGGCTTCCGTCGAAGGCAGGTTATAGACCAGCATCATGACGCGGCTGCCCTGCCCGCCCCAGTCGAAACCGAGCGAGGGACCCTGCCAGAACGCCGGATGCTGGCCGGCATTCTTCGTGTAAAGCTGGCCTTCGCCATAGGTCAGACCGGCAACAAACGCGCCGGAGCCTTCCTGGCCGAGAATATAGCCATTCGGCAGACCGTAGCGGCTGAAGGCGTTCTCGACGACCTTGGCAATGCCGCCCGATGTCTCGCCGAAGAACTTGTGACCGGTGTCGACAATTTCCTGTGCCGAATACTGGCTGGCATCCGCGCGGGCCTCTCTCAGCGGAAAGGCGGTCGCGACAGCGAGGAACAGCATCGAAAGCGTCACGCGCAGAACAACCTGGAAATTAAAAATTCGAACCATGATCATCCGTCCTCCGGAAATGATTTTGTCGATCGGCCGCTCATCATGCACCGTTTGGATGCGCAATGGACGGGCATGCCGATACTCTGTTCCATTTTGGCGCTATCATGTTAACAATCGGTTTACCAAACGTGGTGTCATTATGGCGAAGAGATGAATCACTCCGCCCCAGGCGGGCGCCCTCCCCTTGGCTGCCTCCCTAAGCATCAATCCCGGCGGAAATCAGGAGACTTCGATGGCGAAAAATCCCAACCTCACCCTTTCAGGTCCGGATCTTGCCGCGCTTCTTTGCAGCCGCGTCTGCCATGACGTGATTTCCCCGGTCGGCGCGATCAACAATGGTCTGGAGCTGCTGGATGAAGGCGGCGCCGATGCCGACGCAATGGATCTGATCCGCACCAGCGCGCTCAACGCTTCGGTTCGCCTGAAGTTTGCCCGCCTTGCCTTCGGCGCCTCGGGCTCTGTCGGCGCATCGATCGACACGGGCGAGGCCGAAAAGGCCGCCAAGGATTTCGCCGCCGCCGAGAAGAAGACGGAAGTCACCTGGAGCGGCCCGCGCGCCATCGTCGCGAAGAACCGCGTCAAGCTGCTGATGAACCTCTTCCTGCTTGCCTATGGCTCGATCCCGCGCGGCGGCCAGGTCGATGTCGTTCTGGAAAACCCGGAATATGACGTCCGCTTCAAGCTGACGGCCAAGGGCCGCATGATGCGCATCCCGGCGAAGTTCACCGAACTCCACACCGGCGAAGCCCAGGAAGCCATCGACGCGCATTCGATCCAGCCCTATTACACGCTGCTTCTGGCAGACGAATGCGGCATGGCGCTGAAGGCGGAAGCAACCGGCGAAGAGATCATCTTCACGGCAGAACTCGCGGCCTGAAAACCGTTTCCAGCGGAGCCGCAAGCCGGCTCCGCGACTTCTGCGAGGGCTTTACGAACCGTTTACCAAACCTCGTAACGGTTTGTTTCTCTTAACGCACTACCATCCGGTCATATTAACACACCGCCCCGATATTTCGCGGAGATATGGCCCCATGAACCTCATGATCGCAGATCAGTCCGACGTCGTCCGCAAGGTGGCGAAGCGCATCCTGACCGGCATGAATTTCGAGGTCATCGAGGCCCGCAACGCCGCCGACGCCACGGCGCGCTGCATGAAGACGCTGCCGCAGATCGTCATCGTCGAGGCTGCCATGGACGGCGCGCTGGAACTCATCCAGTTCATCCGCTCAGTTCCGGGCAACGAGCGCACCCGCATCTACTATTGCATCGTCGAGGCCGATCTTCGCAAGATGATGGCCGGCCGCCGTGCAGGCGCCAACGACTTCCTGATGAAGCCCTTCGACCGCAAGACACTGGGCGCCGTCTTCAACGGGCTTGCCCAGCCGGCCGAACAGCCCCGTCAGACCGCCGCGCAGTAAGCGCTGAGCGGTTCCAGTTCCACGACATTCCCCGAAAGCGTGCCGGCAAAGCCCGGCGCCTGCGGCATGGGCAACGGCAGCATGTTTCCCGGCAGCGTGAAGCTCTGCGTCTTGCGTGTCAGATTGTAGACGAAGAGCAGCGTCCGGCCGCCCTTGCGGCGAACGAAGGCGAGAATATCGTCGCTCTCGCCCAGAAACTCGATCGAGCCTTGCGTCAATTCCTTGCGGCTGCGCCGGAAGGCGAGCACCCGTCGATAATGCGAAAGCACCGATTGCGGATCGCGCTCCTGCTGATCGACCGCCAGCGCCCGATGCAGTTCCGGCACCGGCAGCCAGGGCTTGTCCGCCGTCGTGAACCCGGCAAAGGCCTGTTCCGCCTCCCAGGGCATCGGCGTGCGGCATCCGTCGCGTCCCTTGAAGGCCGGCCAGAAGCGGATGCCATAGGGGTCCTGCAGATCTTCAAACGCAAGCTCCGCCTCCGGCAGGCCCAGCTCCTCGCCCTGATAGAGGCAGATGGAGCCGCGCAGGCTGGCCAGCAGCGTGATCGCGAGCTTGGCGACATGCGCCCGCTCCTCCTCGGTCGCGGCAAAGCGGCTGGCATGACGCATGACATCGTGGTTTGAAAACGCCCAGCAGACCCAGCCGTCCTTCACCTCGCGCTCGAAATTCAGCACGCAATTGCGGATATGCCGCGCCGTGAAGTCCGGTCCCAGAAGGTCGAACGTGTAGCACATGTGCAGCTTGTCGCCGCCGCTCGTATAATCCGCCACCGTCTTCAGCGAGCGGGCGCCATCGCCGACCTCGCCAACCGACATGCGGCCCTGATAGGTGTCGAGCAGCGCCCGGAAGCGCTTGAGGAAGTCGATGTTTTCCGGCCGCGTCTTGTCGAAGAGATGCTCCTGCATCCCATAGGGGTTGACGTCGGGCGCATCCGCCGAGGTGGCGCCGCCTTCGGGATAATGCGGCGGATTGCTGCGCAGGTGCCTGTCGTGGAAATAATAGTTGACGGTGTCGAGCCGGAACCCGTCGACGCCGCGGTCGAGCCAGAACTTCACCGTCTCGAGCAGCGCATCCTGGACCTCTGGATTGTGGAAGTTGAGGTCCGGCTGCGAGGTCAGGAAGTTGTGCATGTAATACTGCTTGCGCACGCCATCCCATTCCCACGCCGGCCCGCCGAAGATCGACAGCCAGTTGTTGGGTGCGGTGCCGTCCGGGCTCGGATCGGCCCAGACATACCAGTCGGCCTTGGGATTGACGCGGCTCGACCGGCTCTCGACAAACCAGGGATGCCGGTCGGACGTGTGCGAGATGACCTGATCGATGATGACCTTGAGCCCGAGGCGATGCGCCTGCGTCATCATCTGGTCGAAATCATTGAGCGTCCCGAATTGCGGATCGACGTCGCAATAATCCGAAACATCATAGCCCATGTCGGCCTGGGGCGACTTGAAGAAGGGCGAAAGCCAGATCGCATCGACGCCGAGAAAAGCGATGTGCCCAAGCCGCTGCGTGACCCCTTTCAGATCGCCAACGCCGCTTGCCGTCGTATCCTGAAATGAACGGGGATAGACCTGATAGATCGAGGCACCGCGCCACCAGTCTGCGGGAAGCGCGCGGGATTTCAGAACGGCGGCCATGCCGACTCCTTCAAGTCAAAGAACAGTGAAATTCATGCTGGGAACGCCAATCCATTGTCAACCGCAACAACGCGACGTGCGGCGGTTGTGCAGCCGTAATACGCTCATCACATACCGCCAGCATAATAAGGCAGACTCACGAAACGGGCGTGGCAGAACCATGAAAAAGATCACGATTGTAACCGATGCCTGGAAACCGCAGATCAATGGCGTGGTGCGCTCCATCGAGCAGACGGTCGATGAACTGCGCCGCATGGGCATCGAGGTCGTGCTGATCACCCCGCAGATGTTCTCCAGCATCCCCTGCCCGACCTATCCCGAAATCCGCCTCGCGCTCACCACGCCCGGCCAGGTCGGCCAGATGCTGGCGCAGGGCGAGCCGACCTATGTCCATATCGCCACCGAAGGTCCCCTCGGCCTTTCGGCTCGCAGCTGGTGCCTGCGCATGGGCAAGCCCTTCTCGACCAGCTACCACACGCGCTTTCCCGAATATGTCTCGGCCCGCTGGCCGATCCCGGAAAACCTGCTTTACGGCTATGTCCGCCGCTTCCACAATGCCGGCAATGTCTGCATGGTGGCGACCGAGAGCCTTCAGCACGAACTCTCGGCAAAGGGGTTCCAGAACCTGCACCGCTGGTCGCGCGGCATCGACGCCCGCCTCTTCCACCCGATGGCAAAGCTCGACTTGCCCTTCGGCCTGCCGCGCCCGATCTTCATGACGGTCGGCCGCGTCGCCGTGGAGAAGAACCTGCCCGCCTTCCTCGATCTCGACCTGCCGGGCTCCAAGGTCGTCGTCGGCGACGGACCGGCGCGCGAGGAACTGCAGGCGCGCTATCCCGATGTCCATTTCACCGGCTTCCGCACCGGCAGCGATCTGGCCGAAACCTACGCGCAGGCCGATGTCTTCGTCTTCCCGTCGAAGACCGACACGTTCGGCAATACGATCCTTGAGGCGATGGCGTCGGGCGTTCCCGTTGCCGCCCATCCCGTGACCGGACCGGGCGATATCCTGAAGGATCAGGAAGCCGCCGGCGCGCTGGACGATGACCTGCAGGCCGCCTGCCTCAAGGCGCTGCAATGCTCGCCCACGGCCGCGAGAACGCTGGCGGAAAGCTACAGCTGGCGGGCTGCCACGGAACAGTTCTGGGGGAATGTGCTGCTGGCAAACGAGCCAAGCCGGGAGCAGCTGGCCGCCTGATTTGAGGTCAGCGGTCGCCTCGCGCTGAGGCGCCGGAGCGGAGCGAAGCGAAGGCCTCGAAGCGTCCAATTCAAACCCCACCCTTAGACACAGCCCTGCGGGCGGCACGTCAGGGTGAGGGAAATGGCCTCAACGCTTCTTCTTGCGACCTTCGAAAGGATTGGTCGAGGCGCGGTAATAGACGCGGATCGGCACGCCCGGCATGTCGAAATCCTTGCGCAGGTTGTTGATCAGATAGCGCGTATAGCTTTCCGGAACAGCCTCGGGCCGCGTGCAGGAGATCATAAAGCCCGGCGGACGGGCCTTCACCTGCGTCATGTATTTCAGCTTCAGGCGGCGACCGGACACGGCCGGCGGCGGATGCTGCACGGTCTGCGCGTCGAGCCAGCGGTTGAGCCGCGCCGTCGAAATGCGGCGGTTCCACACCTTGTCGGTGTCGATGACGGCCTGCATCAGCCGGTCGAGCCCGTCGCCTGTCTGGCCGGACACCGTGACGGCACGAATGCCGCGCGCCTGCGGCAGCAGCCGCTCGGTCTTTTCGCGAAGATCGGCCAGCAGCGCCTGGCGATCCTCGATCATGTCCCACTTGTTGAAGGCGAGCACGGCGGCGCGGCCTTCGCGCAGCACGAAGTCGACGATATGGAGGTCCTGCTTCTCGAACGGGATCGTCGCGTCGAAGACGATGACCACCGTTTCGGCAAACTTGATGGCGCGAAGCGTGTCGGCAACGGAAAGCTTCTCGAGCTTTTCCTGCACCTTCGCCTTGCGGCGCATGCCGGCGGTGTCGAAGAGGCGCACGGTGCGGCCGCGCCATTCCCAGTCGACGGAGATGGAATCGCGCGTGATGCCGGCCTCGGGGCCGGTCAGCAGGCGCTCCTCGCCGAGATAGCGGTTGATCAGTGTCGACTTGCCGGCATTCGGGCGACCGACGATCGCCACGCGCAATGGCTTGGTGTCGTCATAGGCCGGTTCTTCCTCGTCCTCTTCGCCCTCGACAAGGTCGGTGGGCTCAAGATCGATATCGACCTCCGGCTCATCTATTTCCGGCGGAAAGGCCATGTCCTCGCCGATCGCCTCGACAATCGCGTCGCGGAGATCGTGCAGACCCTGGCCATGTTCAGCCGAAATCGCCACCGGTTCGCCCAGCCCCAGCGTGAAGGCATCGTAGAAGCCGCCGTCGGAGCCACGTGCTTCCGCCTTGTTGGCCACCAGCACCACCGGCTTGCCGCGTCGGCGCAGGATTTCGGCAAACATCTTGTCATGCGGCGTCAGGCCATACTTGGCATCGACCACAAAGAGCGTCATGTCCGCTTCGTCGATCGCCGCTTCGGTCTGCTGGCGCATACGGCCCTGCAGCGTATCAGGCCCGCTCTCTTCGAGACCAGCCGTATCGATGATGGTGAAGCGCAGATCGTCAAGGCGCGCCTCGCCCGGACGGCGGTCGCGGGTGACACCCGGCGTATCATCGACAAGCGCCAGCTTCTTGCCAACCAGGCGGTTGAAAAGCGTGCTCTTGCCCACATTGGGACGTCCGACGATGGCGACCTTGAAACTCATGAATTCTTCCTGCGGAGACCCGCTCAGCCCTTGGCGTTGGAGGTCAGGAGATCAAGCATGATGCGGGCGCGGTTGCCGACATTGACCGGCGTCAGCTGATCGTTGGCAATCGCCTGAAACCAGTCCTTCGCCTGCTTGAAATCGCCGTTCTTGAAAGCCGACAGGCCCAGCGCCTCGCGCGCCGAATGGCGCATCGGGTTCTGTGCGTCCGTCAGCACTTCGACTTCCTTCGACACATCCGCATAAGGCGCGGTGTCGATCAGCAGCCAGCCGGCGCGCAGACGCGCGACATCGCGAACGGCATCCGGAACCTTGGTGTCATTGGCAACGGCATCCAGTTCGGCAACAGCGGCCTTGGGATCGGTTGCGGACTTGAGCGTTGCGGCGCGCATGCGGGCCAGCACCGGATAGGCGCCGTAGCCATCCTTTTCGAGCTGCGCGAAAGCGGCCAGCGCCTCGTCCGTCTTGTTGTCGGAGGCAAGCTTCATGGCCGACAGGAACTTGTCGCCCGAGGCCGAAGCCTGCAGGCCGGACCAGTAGACATAGCCGCGATAGCCCGCCGTGCCGATGACGATGGCCACCGCAATGGCGACGATCATCAGGCCATACTGGGTCCAGATCGCCTTCATCTGGTCGGAACGCAGTTCCTCGTTGACCTCGCGGATAAAGCTGTCGTTTTCGTTCGTCATTCGTCTTGGCACCGGCTCGATCGATTTGGCTTTCGCAATTCGCCCCGCAAATCCGCAAACTCATTTTGCTGGAATTGCTCTGAATTGTTGCGGCCTTCTACAGGAATTTCTCGGACTTGTAAGAAAAAATTCGAAACCGCTCACATCCCGGCAGCAGCCAGCGGCGAAACGCCGATCAGCATCTGGTGCAGATAGAGCAGGATGACTGCGTAGAGCGCGACGCCGCCAATGACGGCAGCGATATCATATTGCGTCGAGACGAAATCGCGAACGACCTTCTCGCCTGCCCGCTCGCGCCGTTTCGCCGAGATGCGCACCAGCACAGCCCAAGCAAGAAAGGCGCCAAACAGCAGCACCGAGTTGAGCTCGCCATTCGACAAGAGGTGCGCGAACGCCCAGACCTTCACCGAAGTGACCATCGGATGTTTGACCCACACGGCGATCTTGCCGGCCGGCAGGATGGAGGCCATGAGCAGGATCATCGCGATCAGCATCAGCGTCAGCGTGATATGCGACATGAACCTCGGCGGCGTGTAGAGCATCGGCGTCACCGCGCGCGAGGCGGCAAACGCATAGATCAGCAACACGAGGCTGGCGATCGACAGCAGCGAATAGAGCCCGCGCCAGGAATGGACGCCCATGCGCGCAATCGTCCGCTCGCGCCATGCCGGCGCGAAAACGCGGATCGAATGCAGCGCAAGAAACAGAACGATCGATAAGACGAGCAATGCCACGGGTGTCTCCCATTCTCTGCCGCCGGCAAAGAGTCAGCCGGCATTTTTCCCGACAGATACAGGCAAAGTGCCGCAAACGCCAGCGTCAAGCTGGCGTCAGCGCGGGTTGCGGGTAACCGGCCTCAGCCCTCGACACCGCCAGAAGCGATATATTCCTGATCGATCGACGGCAGCGGCTTGTCGTTGATCGCAGCTTCGAAGGCGCGAAGGCGCTTGTAGATCGAGAGCAGCTCGACGATCGTCGTCCACGAGCTGACGAGATACTGGAACGACCCGCGCACCTGATCGAACACGTTGGTGATCTGCGTCAGAAGACCGAGCGTCAGCTTGCCGGCAATGATCGACGGAACCAGCACGATCAGGCTGAACAGGTTGTCGGCCTGCAGATAGAAGATGCGGGCAACGTTGAAATACATGTAGTGGAAATACAGGCGGAAATAGTTGCGGCGAACGTCGTCATAGAGTTCGCGGATCGTCATCGGATCGGCGCGGTTCGGATCGTCCTCGCCATAGACGAGTTCCTTGCGGTAGGACGCCTCGACGCGCTGGTTGCGGAACTCGAGCCCCGGAAGCTTGATACCGACGAATGCCAGGAAAAACGTCCCGAAGATCGACCAGAACAGAGCCGCCCAGACGAGCGCATGCGGCACATTGCCGATCAGCGGCAGTTCGGTGATGTCCTTGCCCAGCTGGAAGAGCACCGGCAGGAATGCAATCAGCGTCATGACGGAGCTGACCAGCGAAACGCCGAGGCCTTCGACCGTGGTGGAAAACCGCATCGTGTCTTCCTGCACGCGCTGCGAGGCACCTTCGATCGTGCGAAGCGTCGGCCAGTGCTGCATGTAATATTCGTTCATCGCGGTGCGCCAGCGGAAGATCCAGTGGCTGACGAAGAAGCGGCTGAGCACGCCGATGGTGATGGCAACGAAGGCGATGCCGGCAAAGCCCAGCATGCCGAGATAGAGCTGCGGGGCCGTGACCGAACCGGGCTTCGACAGCGCGCTCTGGATCAGGTCATAGAACGGTCCGTACCAGGCATTGATCGCCACACTGACCTGCACGCCAAAATAGGTCGTGAAGATGATGAGCGAGCTGCCCCAGATCGACCAGTTCAGCCACCGATGCGGGCTGTAGAACTGCCAGAAGAGCGCAAAGATCGCATTGACGATCGCGTAGTAGATATAGAACCAGATGAAGGGCGCTGACCAGAAGACCGAAACCCCGATTGGCGCCTGCTCGCCCTGCCCCAGCGGAGGCAGGCCAACATAGGCGCCCAGCTCCTGTACCCCGCCATACCAGGCAAAGATCGCCAGTAGCGACCACACGGCTGCGGAGATGAAAAACAGCTTTGGCTTCGGGAAGAATGAGACAAACACGGCGGGGAATCTTTCTGTCTGTGACCGAAATAGCGGTTTATGCTTTTGTCGGAAACTATGGCATCCGGGTGGCAGCGGCAATGCTTGGAGGGTTACATGAGCAATTTGTAACGATGGGATGAAATACCCGTCATTTCAAAGCGCTTCAATCGGCAAGCGTGAGGATCAGCGGCCCGTTCTTGGTGACGACAAGCGTGTGCTCGAACTGCACGGTCAGCGCCTTCGGCGAGGAGAAAAGCGTCCAGTTGTCCTTGTCGCCATCCTCGGCGAAATTGGCGCCGAGCGACAGGAAAGGCTCGATGGTGAAGACCTGCCCCTCTTCCATGATCCGCGTTTCGTCCGGATCTGGCCAGGTCGAAATCTCCGTCGGCTCCTCATGTAGCGACCGGCCGACGCCGTGGCTGGCGAGATTCTGGATCAGTGTGTAGCGGTTCTTGCGGGCAAACGTGCCAATGGCCTCGCCAATCGCGGCAATGCGCGCGCCGGTCTTCACCTGCGAGAGCCCGACCCACAGCGCCCGCTTGCCATCGCGCACAAGACGCTGCGTCTTCGCATCCGCCGTGCCGACGATGAATGACGAGCCGGTATCGCCGAAGAAACCATCCTTGACCGCCGATACATCGATATTGACGAGATCGCCCGTCGCAATCACCCGGTCGCCCGGAATGCCATGTGCCACTTCCTCGTTGATGGAAATGCAGGTCGCGCCCGGAAACTGATAGCAGAATTCCGGAGCCGACTGCGCACCCTCACCCTCGATGAAGGCGCGGCCGATGGCGTCCAGCTCGCGCGTCGTCATGCCGGGCTGCATCGCCTCGGCCATGACCTTCACCGCGCGCCCGCAAATGCGCCCGATATCCTTCAGCTTCTCAAGTTCGTCTTCGGACGAGATGATCATCGCGACCCGCGCCTTTCTTCATTCACAGGCCGCGTCTAAGACCCCCTCTGGCTGCCGCCATCTCCCCCACAAGGGGGGAGACGGATGTGGGACCGCCTTGCTCCACCTTCAACTTTGAAAAAGGGAAGCTTGCCGCAGCGGTCACTCGCCCTCCCCCTTGTGGGGAGGGTTGGGGAGGGGTCTTCTCGAGAACTCGGCCTCTAAAACATTGATAGGCCGGTTGAACCGATCAGGCGCTTTCCGTCAACGCTTTTCTCACAAGCGGCGCGACTTTCGTGCCGTAAAGTTCGATGGCGCGCATCAATTGATCGTGGGGGACGAGACCGATCGCCATCTGCAACAGGAAGCGGCTGTTCTTGAAAATGCGGTGATGGGCGATGATCTTTTCCGCCAGCACTTCCGGGCTGCCGAGGAAAATGGCACCGTTCGGCCCGATCGACTGGTTGAAATGCGCCCGGGTCATCTGGGAGAATCCACGCTCGCGACCGATACGGTTCATGACAGCCGCCTGCGGCTCATAAAACTGCTCGGCGGCAAGCTCGGTCGTCTCGGCGACGAAGCCATGCACATTGATGGAGGTTGCAAGTGTCGCCGGATCGCGGCCGACGCGGCGCGCCGTCTCGCGGTAAAGGTCAAAGAGCGGCGCAAAGCGGCGCGGCTCACCGCCTATGATGGCAAGCGCCAGCGGCAGGCCATGAAAGGCCGCCCGCGCCACCGAATTCGGGGTGCCGCCGACGGCGATCCACAACGGCAGCGGGTTCTGCAAGGGCCGCGGATAGACGGCAAGGCCGGGGATCGGCGCGCGCGTCTCGCCAGACCACGAGACCGTCTCGTTGTCGCGCAGCTTCATCAGCAGGTCGAGCTTTTCCTCAAACAGCTTGTCATAGTCATCAAGGTCATAGCCGAAGAGCGGGAAGCTCTCGATGAACGAGCCCCGCCCCGCCATGATCTCGGCACGACCCTTGGAGAGGAGATCCACGGTCGCATATTGCTGGAAAACGCGCACCGGATCATCGGAACTGAGAACCGTAACAGCGCTCGTCAACCGGATGCGCTTCGTCTTCACCGCCGCAGCGGCAAGCAGCGTTGCAGGGCTTGAGGCCATGTAATCCGGCCGGTGATGCTCGCCGAGCCCAAAGACATCGAGCCCGACCTGATCGGCCAGCTCAATCTCAGCAATCAGCTCCTCCGCCCGCTTCGCCGCAGCAGCGCCCTTGTCCGGTGCATTCGGGTCCACATCGGCAAACGTATAAAGCCCCAGTTCCATCACGCATCATCCCTCGATTGATATGGGACGGAGATAAGCGAGAAACGGGCATGGGCCAAGAAGAAAGGTGAAGACGCAGTGTTCAGGGGGTGGTCAGACCGCAACTTCGAACGGATTGAGCAGCGGAACGGGAAGCCCTTCAAAATCCTTGATGTTGCGTGTCACCAGCGAGAAGCCGGCATGTAAGGCCGTCGCCGCGATCTGCATGTCGCGGAACGGTCGTGTCCGACCGGAAGTGAGGCGAGCGCAAACCCGTGCCTCATCGACGTCGAAGGGCAAGATGCGCGCACCGAACTCCTTGAGAACGTGATTTTGCAGCCATTGCCTGATGTTCTCGGCTCCAGCCGGGTCTTTCGCTTCAAGGCTGTGGATGCCGACTTCAATTTCAAAAATCGTGATCGAAGACAGATAGAGCGACCTTGAGGAGACGGTTTCCGCCCAGGCCTGAACAGACTTGTTGCCTCTGCGAAGAGTCAGACGACGAAATTCGGAAATGACGTTCGTGTCGAGCAGATACATCAATCAAACTCGGCAGGTTTAAACCCGACATCGGAGATCTTTGGCGGTTCGAAATCGATATCCATGGCGTCCGGCATGGTCAGCAGGTCGATAATGCTTGGCTCATCGACACCTCGCCGTTTGAAGTCCTCGTAGGACATCAGCACATACCCAATTTCACCGCGATCCGTGATGAACACAGGCCCCTTGCGCGCCAACTTCTTGGCCTCGCTGGTCTTCTGGTTGAAATCGCGACTTGTCATGACACTCATGGCCGCCTCCATCAATGTAGCAACGTTACTACATCAGGGGCAGCACGTCAAAACAATCCGGCCTCCCCCTCACCCCAGCGTCCGCCGCACCGCGTCCTTCCAGCCTCTGACCTTGGCGACCCTGGTCTTCTCGTCCATCGTCGGCTCGAACCGGCGGTCTCTTGCCCAGGCCTCGGCAAAGCCCTTGCGGTCGGGCCAGACGCCGGCGCGGGAGCCGGCGAGCCAGGCGGCACCCATGGCGGTCGTCTCAAGGATCGTCGGACGGTCGACCGGTGCATCGAGAATGTCGGCAAGGCGCTGCATCGTCCAGTCGGAGGCGACCATGCCGCCATCGACGCGCAGAACCGTGTCGCCTTCCGCGCGCTTCCAGTCCTTGTGCATGGCCTCCAGCAGGTCGCGCGTCTGGTAGCATACGGCTTCGAGGGCCGCGCGGGCAAATTCCGCCGGACCGGTATTGCGCGTCATGCCATAGACGGCAGCGCGGGCATCCGGGTCCCAATGCGGCGCGCCGAGGCCGACAAAGGCGGGAACGAGATAGACGTCCTGCGCCGGATCGGCGCTCTCGGCCAGTTCGCCAGTCTCGGAGGCATTTTTGATCACTTTCAGCCCGTCGCGCAGCCATTGCACAGCCGCACCCGCAATGAAGATAGAGCCTTCAAGCGCATAGCAGGTCTCGCCATCGAGCCGATAGGCAATGGTCGTCAGCAGCCGGTTCTTCGAGCGCACCATATCGGCACCCGTATTGAGCAGCGCGAAGCAGCCCGTGCCATAGGTCGATTTCATCATGCCGGGCTCGAAACAGGCCTGCCCGATCGTCGCCGCCTGCTGGTCGCCGGCCACGCCGAGGATCGGCACTTCCGCGCCGAAGATAGCCTTGTCGGTGATACCGAAATCGGCCGCGCAATCCTTCACCTCCGGCAGCATGGCGGGAGGAATGCGCAGTGTTTCCAGCAGTTCCTTGTCCCAGTCATTGTCGGCAATGTTGTAGATCAGCGTGCGCGAGGCGTTGGTCGCGTCGGTGACGAAGCTCTTGCCGCCCGTCAGCCGCCAGATCAGGAACGTGTCGATCGTGCCGAAGCAAAGCTCGCCCTTGGCCGCCCGCGCCCGTGCGCCCTTGACGTTGGAGAGCAGCCACGAAAGCTTGGTTCCGGAGAAATAGGGATCAAGCAGCAGGCCGGTCTTGCGGGTGAAGACCTTTTCCAGCCCCTCGCGCTTCAGCTTGGCGCAATAGGAGGCCGTGCGGCGGTCCTGCCAGACGATGGCATTGTGGATCGGCTTGCCGCTGTCGCGCTCCCAGACGACAACAGTCTCGCGCTGGTTGGTGATGCCGATGGCCGAAATGGCGGATGCCTCAATGCCGGCCTCCTTCAGCGCCTTGCCGATGGACCAGACGACGCTCTCCCAGATTTCTTCCGGATCATGTTCCACCCAGCCGGAATTGGGATAGATCTGTGGAAATTCCTTCTGGCCGGAGCCGACGATCTGCATCTTGTCATTGAAGACGATGGCGCGGCTCGATGTCGTGCCCTGGTCGATCGCCAGAATATACCCTGCCATGGAAGCCTCCTCCTCAGATTGATTTTCTGTTTATGCCTCGAATGAAACCGAAACGAAGATAAAAAGCAAGGAAAACGCAAAGCCGCTTGCGAAGATGCAAAAAGCAATTGCCACGCAAGCCGGACTTGGATTAGCCTTCTTTTCTATTGCGCTGCAAAACGCAAAGCGGAAGCACCTAGCACGAACCGCCAAGGCCCCGCCAAGAAGGTATTAAACCGGAGTGGTGAACGCCAAATGCAACAGATTCGCTTCGTTTTGAACGACGAAACCGTTGTCATCGACAGCATATCCCCGACAACCACATTGCTTGACTGGCTTCGGGAAACGAAGCGCTTGACCGGAACGAAGGAAGGCTGCGGCGAAGGCGATTGCGGCGCCTGCACAGTCCTCGTTGGCAAGGTTGTCGATGGCCGAATCGCCTATAGAAGCGTGAATGCCTGCATCCGCTTTGTGCCCTCGCTGTCGGCAACGCATGTCGTGACGATTGAGCATCTGGCTGGTCCGAACGGCATCCTGACGCCGATCCAGCAGGCGCTGGCCGATTTGCACGGCTCGCAATGCGGCTTCTGCACGCCCGGCATCGTCATGTCGCTTTATGCGCTGCTGATGGAAAATCCGACACCGTCGCGCGCCGAAATCGAAGTGGCCCTTCAGGGCAATCTCTGTCGTTGCACCGGCTACGAATCGATCTTCCGCGCCGTCGAGGCCGCCGCTGCCGACATGTCCAAGGCAAGCCCGGATCGCCTGACGCTCGCCCGGGAGAATATCATTGCGACGCTCAACGACCTGAAGCCGAAGCGCACGATCCGCATTTTCCACGGCCAGCAACGCTCGATCATCCCCTTCAACACGGCCGATCTGGCCGACGCCTATGCCACAGAGCCGAATGCCGTCATCGTGGCCGGCGCGACCGATGTCGGCCTCTGGGTGACGAAGCAGATGCGCCAGCTCTCGCCGGTCATCTTCATCAACCACCTGACCGAATTGCAGACGATCACCGAGACCGACGACAAGGTCCACCTCGGCGCGGTCGTCACCTATACGCAGGCTCAGGACGTGCTGGCCAAGAGCTTCCCGGCGCTCGGCAAGCTGCTGATCCGTATCGGCGGCCAGCAGGTGCGCAACATGGGCACGATCGGCGGCAATGTCGCCAACGGCTCGCCCATCGGCGACACGCCGCCGGCGCTGATCGCGCTCAATGCCACGCTGCATCTGCGCTCGCGCAACGGCACCCGCAGCCTGCCGCTCGAAGATTACTTTGTCGAATATGGCAAGCAGGCGAAGGAACCCGGCGAATTCGTCGAGGCGCTGGATATCCCCAAGCTCGGCAAGGATGAGTTCTACGCGATCTACAAGATCTCCAAGCGCCGCGATGAGGACATTTCCGCCCTCTGTGCCGCCTTCAAGCTGAAGCTGGATGCGGCAGGCAACGTCGCCTCGATCCGCATCGCCTTTGGCGGCATGGCCGGAACGCCGAAGCGCGCCAGCCTCACCGAAGCCTTCCTCACCGGCAAGCCGTGGAACGAAGCGACCGTGACCGCCGCCCGCGCCGAACTCGCGAAGGATTACGCACCGCTGTCCGACTGGCGCGCCAGCTCGGAATACCGCATGCTGACCGCGCAAAACCTGCTCACCCGTCTCCTCATCGAGACGTCAGGCGAACAGGCTTCGCTCGAACGCTATGCCATGCTGGAGGCCGGCGAATGAACAAGATGGACACGACGTTCCCGACGGTCATCAACGGCCCGCTCCATGCCGATCGCCGGCACGATTCCGCCCACAAACATGTGGCGGGTGCTGCCGACTATATCGACGACATGCCCGAACCCGTCGGCATGCTCCATGCCGCACTCGGCATGACCGACCGCGCGCATGCGACGATCACCAATATGGATCTCTCGGGCGTAGAGGCCTATCCCGGCGTCGTCGCCGTGCTGACGGCCAGGGATTTCCCCGTCAACGACGTCAGCTCCGCCCACAAGCATGACGAGCCTGTGCTCGCCGAAAAGCTGGTCGAATTCCACGGCCAGCCGGCTTTCGTCGTGATTGCCGAAACCCGCGCCGCCGCCCGCCAGGCCGCCCGCCGCGCCCGCATCGAATATGAAGATCTGCCGGCCATCCTCTCCGTCGCCGAAGCGAAAGCTGCCGGCGGCAAGCTCGTCACCGAACCGCTGACGTTGAAGCGCGGCGACGCGGACACGGCCCTTGCCAAGGCCCCGAAGCGCATCAAGGGCCAGATGGAAGTTGGCGGCCAGGAGCATTTCTATCTCGAAGGCCATATCTCTATCGCCATTCCCGGCGAAGACGATGAAATGACCATCTGGGCCTCGACCCAGCACCCGTCCGAAATCCAGCACATGGTCGCCCATGTGCTTGAAGTGCCCTCCAATGCGATCACCGTCTTCGTGCGCCGCATGGGCGGCGGCTTCGGCGGCAAGGAAACGCAGGGCAACCAATTTGCGGCGATTGCAGCCGTGGCCGCCCGCAAGCTGAAGCGCGCCATCAAGATCCGCCTCGACCGCGATGAGGACATGGCCGCCACCGGCAAGCGCCACGACTTCGCAATCGACTACGATATCGGCTTCGACGAGGAAGGCCGCATCCATGGCGTCAAAGCCGAGTTCGCCGCTCGCTGCGGCTTTTCCGCCGACCTCTCCGGTCCGGTCACGGACCGCGCGCTGTTCCATGTCGACAACGCCTACTTCTACCCGCATGTCGAGGTGAAGTCGCTGCCGCTGAAGACCAACACGGTCTCCAACACCGCGTTCCGTGGTTTCGGCGGCCCGCAGGGCTGCGTCGGTGCCGAACGCTTCATGGAAGAAATCGCCTATGCGCTGGGCAAGGACCCGCTCGATGTGCGCCTGGCCAATTTCTACGGCGAGCCCGGTTCCGACCGGGTGCTGACGCCCTACCACCAGACGGTGGAAGACAACATCATGCCGCGCCTCGTGGCCGAGCTTGCCGAAAAAACCGCGTATCGCAAGCGCCGCGAGGAGATCATCGCCTTCAACAAGACGAGCCGCGTCATCCGCAAGGGCATTGCGCTGACCCCGGTCAAGTTCGGCATCTCCTTCACCATGACCGCCTTCAACCAGGCCGGCGCGCTGGTCCATGTCTATCAGGATGGCTCGATCCACCTGAACCATGGCGGCACGGAAATGGGCCAGGGCCTTTACACCAAGGTCGCGCAGGTCATTGCCGATTGCTTCCAGGTCGATCTCGACCGCGTGAAGATCACCGCGACGACGACAGGCAAGGTGCCGAACACATCCGCCACCGCCGCCTCTTCCGGCACGGATCTCAACGGCATGGCGGCTTACGATGCCGCCCGCCAGATCAAGGAACGCCTCGTCGCCTTCGCCACTGACAAGTGGAAGGTCGCGGAAAGTGATGTCGAATTCCTGCCGAACCGCGTCCGTGTCGGCACGGAGATCATCCCCTTCCCCGATTTCATTTCACAGGCCTATTTCGCCCGCATCCAGCTCTCTGCAGCCGGCTTCTACAAGACGCCGGAAATTCACTGGAACCGCGCGACCGGCCAGGGCCGCCCCTTCTATTATTTCTCCTATGGCGCCTCCGTTTCGGAAGTCTCCGTCGACACGCTGACCGGCGAATATATCGTCAACCGCGCCGATGTGCTCCACGATGTCGGCCACTCGCTGAACCCGGCCATCGACAAGGGTCAGGTCGAGGGCGGCTTCATTCAGGGCATGGGCTGGCTGACGACGGAAGAGCTGTGGTGGGATGCCAAGGGTCGGCTCCGCACACACGCGCCCTCGACCTACAAGATCCCGCTCGCCTCCGACAAACCGGAAATCTTCAATGTCGAGCTGGCCGAATGGTCGGTCAACAAGCTGCCGACCATTGGCCGCTCCAAGGCCGTCGGCGAACCGCCGCTCGTCCTGCCGATCTCGGTGGTCGAGGCGATTTCCATGGCGGTGGCGAGTGTCGCCGATTACCGCCAATGCCCGCGCCTCGACACACCGACAACGCCCGAGCGCGTGCTGATGGCAATCGAACGGCTGAAGACGGCATAGAGCCATGACACAAGATCCCGCCCGCTTTCTGGATAAAGAGGGGGCAAAGGTCCTTGTCGAGGTCGCCTCGGTCAGGGGCTCGGCCCCGCGCGAGCAAGGCGCCTTCATGCTCGTTTCAATGGACGCCATCGCCGGCACGATCGGCGGCGGCCAGCTTGAATATATGGCGATCGACCATGCAAGGCGAATGCTTGCCGGCAAGGGCGGCGACGCCGCGCTGTCCGTCCCGCTCGGCCCCGAGATCGGCCAATGCTGCGGCGGCCGCGTCGAGATTGAATTTCGCCCACTGGATGCGGCGCTGAAGGCCGAACTCGCCGCACGCCTCGCCGCAGACGCTGCGACGCAACCCGCCGTCTATGTCTTTGGTGCCGGCCATGTGGGACACGCCCTTGCGGCGGCCCTCTCGCTTCTGCCGCTCAACGTCACAATGGTGGAATCGCGTGAACACGAACTCGCCGGCCTGCCGGACAATGTGACGGCGAAGCTTGCCGCCATGCCGGAAAGCGTCGTTGCGACCATTCCCGCCGGCAGCGCCGTGCTGATCCTGACGCATGACCATGCGCTGGATTTCCTGATTGCCGCCGAAGCGCTGAAGCGCGCCGACCTCGCCTATGTCGGCATGATCGGCTCGGCCACCAAGCGCGCCACCTTCGTGAACTGGCTGAAACGCGAAGCACCCGAAGCCGAGATTGGCCGGCTGACCCTTCCCGTCGGCGGCCCGCTCAAGGACAAAAGACCCGCCGTGATTGCAGCACTCACGGCTGCGGAAATCATGACGGCGCTCACCCATCATGCATTGCAACATGACGCGATTGAGCGTCATATATCGCCCAAAATATAAATACCGGGGACTCTGAATGTACGAATACGCCATTGCCTGGGAATGGCTCGCCTTTGCGGTGAGGTGGCTTCACGTCGTGACGGCAATTGCCTGGATCGGCTCATCCTTTTACTTCATCGCCCTCGATCTCGGCTTGAAAAAAGCCCCCGATCTGCCGCCCGGCGCCTATGGCGAGGAATGGCAGGTCCATGGCGGCGGCTTCTACCATATCCGCAAATATCTGGTCGCACCCGCGAGCATGCCGGAGCATCTGACCTGGTTCAAATGGGAAAGCTACGCGACCTGGCTCTCCGGCTTTGCCATGCTCGCGGTTGTCTATTATGGCGGCGCCGATCTCTTCCTCATCGACCGGCATGTGCTCGACGTGCCGCAATGGCAGGCGATCCTGATTTCGCTCGCCTCGCTGTCAGTCGGCTGGATCATCTACGACACGCTGTGCAAATCGCCCATTGGCAAGAACACCTGGGGCCTGATGGCGCTGCTTTATGTGGCGCTGGTCGCCATGGCCTGGGGCTATACGCAGGTCTTCACCGGCCGCGCCGCCTTCCTGCATCTCGGCGCCTTCACCGCCACGATCATGTCGGCCAACGTCTTCTTCATCATCATCCCGAACCAGAAGATCGTCGTTGCCGACCTCATTGCCGGCCGCACGCCCGACCCCAAATACGGCATGATCGCCAAGCAGCGCTCGCTACATAACAACTACCTGACGCTGCCCGTCATCTTCTTCATGCTGTCGAACCACTATCCGCTGGCCTTCGGCACGAAATACAACTGGATCATCGCAGCCCTCGTCTTCCTCATGGGCGTGACGATCCGCCATTGGTTCAACACGACCCATGCCCGCAAGGGCAAGCCGACCTGGACCTGGGCCGTCACCGTCATCATCTTCATCATCATCATGTGGCTTTCCACCGTGCCGAAAATCCTCGGCGGCGGCGAGAATGACACGAGTTCGATCGCCCCCGCCTTCCAGCGCTTTGCCGGAGATCCCCATTTCGGCGCGGCCAAGGACGTGATCGGCACGCGCTGCATGATGTGCCACACGGCAGAGCCGGTCTATGAAGGCATTGCCCGCCCGCCCAAGGGCGTTGCCTTTGACAGCGACGCGGCCATTGCCGCCCATGCCCGCGAAATCTATCTGCAGGCTGCCCGTTCCCATGCCATGCCGCCCGGAAATATCACCGATATCACGCTGGACGAGCGCAAGGTTCTGACCGCCTGGTATGAAAGCGCCACTGCCAAGGCTTCCACCCAATGACTGCACTTCTTCTTCGCGGACGCGTTCTCTCCTTCCACCGCAAGCCCGAAAGCCTGACCGACACCGCCGCCTATTTCTATGAACAGGATGGCGGCATCCTCATCGAAAACGGCCTCGTTTCCGCCGTCGGCCGCTATTCCGACATCAAGGCCAAGGCTCCGGAAGGCGCGGAAACGCGCGACCACCGCCCGCATCTCATCCTACCCGGCCTGATCGACACGCACTTACATTTCCCGCAGATGCAGGTCATCGGCTCCTATGCCGCCAATCTTCTGGAATGGCTGAATACCTATACGTTCATCGAGGAACAGCGCTTCGCCTCGGCCGATCACGCAGCCCGCATCGCCTCGCATTTCTTCGACGAAATGGTCCGCCACGGCACGACAACGGCAGTCGCCTATTGCTCGGTCCACAAGACCTCAGCCGACGCCTTCTTCGCCGAGAGCCTGAAGCGCAACATGCGCATGGTGGCAGGCAAGGTAATGATGGACCGCAACGCGCCGGACGCGCTGCGCGACACCGCGCAGGCCGGCTATGACGACACCAAGCAGGTGATTGCCGACTGGAACGGCAAGGGCCGCAACCACGTCGCCATCACCCCGCGTTTCGCCATCACCTCGACGCCGGAACAGATGGAAGCCGCGGGCGCTCTTGTGAAGGAATTCCCCGACCTGCATGTGCAGACGCATCTGTCCGAAAACCTCGACGAGATCCGCTTCACCTGCGAGCTTTATCCGCAGGCGAAGGACTATACCGACGTCTATGCGCAGTATGGCCTTCTCGGCCCCAACACGCTTTTCGGCCATGCGATCCACCTGTCGGAACGCGAAATGGATGCAATGAGCGAGGCTGGCGGCATTGCCGTCCATTGCCCGACCTCGAACCTCTTCCTCGGCTCCGGCCTCTTCCCGTTGCGCAAGATGACAAACCGGGCAAAACCCGTGAGGACCGCTGTCGCCACCGATATCGGCGGCGGCTCGACCTATTCCATGCTGCGCACGATGGACGAGGCCTACAAGATCCAGCAATTGCAGGCAGAACGCCTGAACCCGCTGGAAAGCTTCTGGTGGATGACGCGCGGCAATGCGGAAGCCCTGTCGCTCGCAAACCATATCGGCGGCATCGCGCCCGGCATGGATGCCGATCTCGTCGTCATGAACATGCGCGCCACGCCCGCCATGGCGCTCAAGGCCGAAGTGGTCTCGACGCTGGCCGAAGAACTCTTCCTGCTGCAAACCATGGGCGACGACCGCGCCATTGCCGAGACCTATGTCGCTGGAAAGGCAATGAAATCCGGCCTTGATGGATAACCGTCAAGTCGGGGTCTTGAAACCTGACCTTACGTTAACCATTTGTTAAGCATCTGAGCGCACACTGGTCTCAATCCGGTGTTCTACGCCGATTTATGAGAGCCGCGTGAGCACGGATGTACTGCCACGCGGCTTTTGCTATGCGCAAACTCTCTATTCCAGCCATCCTGTCGCCAGCACTGACGCCCATTGCGGACGGCCATAGCTTTCAGCCAGCCGCAACATCGCCATGTGATCGTAAGGCACGTTTCGGAAGGTGACGGCATAGCCGTCGGCGCTCTTGTCCACGATCGCATAGCTTGCCAGCGGATGCCCGGCCTCCATCTTGTGCGGATAGGGAGCAACATCGTCATAACCGGGACAACCAACGCTGCCCGGATTGACCATCAGCCGTCCGTCCGAAAGCCTCAAGACCGCCGGCAGATGGCTATGGGCAAAGAGGATCACCGGCTGCTCGATCCGCGCCGCCAGCGCCTCGATGTCAGCCAGCGACTTACGCCTGACGGAGCCATCTTCCAGAACCTCCTCAAGCCAATAGCGATTATCATCCTCTGGCGTTGCATGGCACATATAGAACTCGCCGCGATGGATATGCGTGGCGGGCAGAGCCCTGATCCAGTCGAGATGCGCCGGCAGCATTTCCCCATGGGCAATGCGGTCGGAGGGCCACATCGCATCCGGCGATTGCTCAATCAGATAGCGATCATGATTGCCGCGCACGGTCGGGATCTTGAGCGCCATAAGCCTCGCTGCGACCTTGCCCGGCTCCAGCGGCCCGCTGAAGCAATCACCGAGATTGACGATCTCTTCGATCCCCTGTGCCGCGATATCCACAAGCACCGCCTGCAAGGCCAGATCATTGCCATGGATATCGGCAATCACGGCAAGACGCATCGCTCAGCTCCCGCGATAGGTCGAATAGCTCCAGGGCGAGATCAGCAGCGGCACATGGTAATGCGCGCTCGTGTCGGCAATGCCGAAACGGATCGGCACGAGATCGAGAAACGGCGGATCGGCGAGAACTTGGCCGGTCTTCTTGAGATAGGCGCCGGCGTGGAAAAGCAGCTCATACTGCCCCTTCTGGAAGCTCTCGCCAATCAGCATCGGCCCGCCATCGACACGGCCATCCGAATTGGTGACAACCGACTTGATGCGAACGGGACCATGCGCCTCCAGCTTGAACAGATCGATCGTCAGCCCCTCAGCCGGCTTGCCGAGCGCGGTGTCGAGAACATGCGTGGTGAGGCCGGTCATGGCGTGGGCTCCTCGATGATGAAGGGTTCGGAATAGAAATATTCCTCGAGATTATTGCCGGGCCCGGTCCGGTCCACAACGAGAAAATCGCTGATCTGCCCAAGAGACATCAGCGGATGATGCCAGGTCTTGGCGCGATAGTTCACGCCCTGATGCGCGCCCGCCAGAAAGACCTGCGGCACACCCGGCTTTCCACCTTCATCCTCCGCCACGACAACAAGGAAAGGCCGCCCGGATAGCGGCGAGAACGACTGGCTGCCAAACGGATGCCGCTCCATCATGTCGACCGAATAGGGAAACGCCCGCGGCTGTCCCCGGAAAATATTCAGAATGACGCTCGCCCCCTCGCCCAGCGCCTCAGCGGATGCCAGCGCATGAAACCGCTCCGTCGTGCCGCCATTGATCAGCCGCATGGTCGAAGGATCGGCCTCGATGACATCACCGAAGGGCGCGAAGGCGGATTTGGTGAGGGGATGGATGGGGAGAATGTGTTTCAAGGCTGGTTACCGATGCTACTCTTCAACGTTGATGCCGTCCAAGTGTGCGACCAGCGACGGCAGTGATGTCCTGACCGTTTGATACACGATTTCCAGATTGATGCCGGAATAACCGTGAACGATCCTGTTTCGCAGGCCGCGCATCTCATGCCACGGAAGCGACGAATGATGGTCAACGAAATCGAGGTGGCGTTCGACAATCCGCGCAGATGCCTCCCCGATAATGATCAGGCACATGATGACGGCCCTCTGAGTCTTCCGGTCAGCCTCGAAAGCTTGAAGACTCATGCCGCCCAGAAACGACACGGCATCGGACGCAGCCAGGCGCATATCGGCAACATAATCTGGAAGTCGCCGTTCCCTCGTCATATCGGCCGGGCTTCGCTCAACACTTGCTGACGGATGCGCGGCGGAAAATCTCCGGGCGTCATGACATCCACCTTGGTCTGGAGAAGATCCTCAAGGTCGCTCAACAATCCGCCGATATCAAACAGCGTCGTCCCCGGCAGCGCATCGACCAGAATATCGACATCGCTATCCGGCCTGTCATCGCCGCGCGCCGCCGAGCCGAAGAGGCGCGGATGCGCCAGCGTCGGGTAACGCGCCGTCAACGCCCGGATTTCGGCGGCCTTCGACCTTACAAGTTCGGATGGCCGCATGGCCGTGCTCCCTGAAGCCTTGTCGGCCTTCAATATAGTGCAGATCAGACGACCCGTCATCCTTGCCTCACCAGGCAGATTGAAAACCCGCCCGCTCCCTTACGGAAGCATGCTTGTCAGCCGGAGAAGCGCAATGCGTTCCACCTGCGCGGACGCGGTGGCAAATTCCCTGCCCCGATCGTTGTTGATACGGGTTTCAAAGGCCGAGAGAATGTCGTCCTTGTTCAGCCCCTTCACGGCGATGATGAAGGGAAAGCCGAATTTTTCCACATAGGCGTTGTTGAGCGCGGTGAAGCGCGCATGCTCTTCGGCACTCAGGCGATCGAGCCCGGCGCCGGCCTGTTCCTTGCGGCTGTCTTCGGTGAGTTCACCGGCAATGGCGAGCTTGCCGGCCAGATCTGGATGCGCTCGCAGCACGGCAAGGCGTTCAGCCTCCGAAGCCGCGCGAAAGGCGGCAGTCATGGCAGCATGAACGCTGGCCGCGGTTACCGGCTCGGCGATCCCGACACCATAGGCCCGCTCGGCCACCCAGGGAGAGTGTTCAAACACGCCGCCGAAGCGCTCAACGAATTCATCTTTGGTCACGATGCATCATTCCCGAATTTCCGTCGCAATAGACCAGCGCAAACCATGCCTTTCAAGGGGGCTCATTCAGGGGACCATAAAAAAAGCCGCCCGGGTTCAACCGGACGGCTCGCCTGCTGAAATCGGCTTGCAACATCAAGGCCTGAATACTCTGCCGCGCGAGGCCCACACATAAGGCGAGCATTCGCCGAAGACACATCGCGCCCATAGAATATGAGGAGCGACTGTTACAGCGTTGTGAAAGCGCCGGCGATCACTTCGGCAGATGATGTTCGTACCAGTGGTTGGCGATGTCGATGCGGCGCGGCACCCAGACCTTTTCGTGCGACAGAACATATTCGACAAAGCGCTTCAGCGCCGCCGCGCGACCGGGGCGGCCGACAAGACGGCAATGCAGGCCGATCGACATCATCTTCGGCGCACCTTCCTTGCCCTCTTCATAGAGCGTGTCGAAGGCATCCTTGAGATAGGTGAAGAACTGATCGCCCGAATTGAAGCCCTGCGGCGTCGCAAAGCGCATGTCGTTGGTTTCAAGCGTGTAGGGGACGATCAGGAACGGCTTGCCATCGATCCCCGGCACCCAGAACGGCAGATCGTCGGAATAGTTGTCGGAGGAATAGCGGAAGCCCCCCTCCTCCATGACGAGCCGCAACGTATTGTCCGACGGCTTGCCCTGATACATGCCAAGCGGGCGCGAGCCGGCAACCTCGGTGTGAAGTCGCACGGCTTCCGCGATATGGGCACGCTCCACCTCTTCCGGGAAATCCTTGTATTCGAGCCAGCGATAGCCGTGGGAGGCGATTTCCCAGCCGGCCTCGTTCATGGCCGCCACGGCTTCCGGATTGCGCGCCATGGCCAGCGTCACGCCATAGACCGTGACCGGAACATTCAGCTGCGTGAACATGCGGTAGAGCCGCCAGAAGCCGGCGCGGGAGCCATATTCGTAGATCGACTCCATGTTGAGGTTACGCTGCTTCGGCCAGGCAGCCGCCCCGACAATTTCGGAGAGCAGGCATTCAGACGCCGGATCGCCATCGAGAATGCAGCTCTCGCCGCCCTCCTCGTAGTTCACCACGAACTGCACGGCCACGCGCGCGCCACCCGGCCATTTCGGATCGGGGGTGTTGCGGCCATAGCCAACGAGGTCACGGGAGGTCTTGACGTCGACAATCATCTGTTCTGCCTTCGGATGTGATGCGGTTTCTGCCATCGCAGAAAACTGCAAACAGCCGTGCCAGTCCAGAGCGAATTTCGCGTTTGCGAAGGTCAGATCAAGCCTGAAGCCAGCTTATCGCCTCGTTCCGTTCGGCGAGCGAAAAAACCCGGGTTTCCACCGGGATCACGAAGGCGAAGTTCCGCGTCAGCCCCGCCATGGTCGCATTGTCCGTCACGAAGGCAAACTTCTTGAAATCGCGAAAATGCTTGAGCCCGAAGGCGAGATCGTCGAGCATCGCTGCCATTTCCATGCCGTGGAAACCGTCCGGCATGACGAAGAACAGCCTGACCGGTCCGCTCTTCACGGCTGCGTCCATCGCCGGCATCAGCACCGTCTCGTAATCCGCTGCGGTCAGCTTTCCACACGCCTCGAAACCCAGAATGTCCGGCGGCAGGTCGGTCAGATGCGTGAACATGAAATGCTTCTTTCGTTTCTCGTCAGATTGAGCTGAGAGTCCAAACGCAACGGAAGCAGAATAGTTCAACCCAAGCCAAGCGGCTTGATCTCGAACAAGCGCGCATCAGGCCAGATGATGCGGAACGCGGAATGTCCTGGGTATGGCGACTTCGGCCGTGCCGAGGACGGCTTGCAGCGCGGCATCGGCCAACCGATGCGCAATGCCGAACGAAACCTTGAAGCCGCCCGTCAGCGCAATGATCCGCTCCGCACCCGGCAAGGGCCCGACCAGCGGATCGCGCGCCGCCGCCTTGGGCCGCAGCCCCGCCCAGCGATCAATGACGGCGGCACTCTCCAGCGCTGGCACCAGCCCACGCGCCCGCGCGATGAGATCATCCAGCTGGTGATCCGTCGTGAATGGTTCGTCGAACGCATTTTCGCTGGTCGAGCCGATCGCAACCCTGCCCCCCTCATGCGGCACCACATAGAGCCCGTCGAGAAAGATCAGCGGCAGGGAGGGATCGATCTCCGCCGCGAGCAGCGCCGACTGACCTTTGACAGGCACGCCCAGCGGCTTTTCCCGTGGCGGCAGCAGGCGTTCCAGCATCGGGAAGGCCTTGTAGCCGGCGGCGATGATGGCATGGCCGAAGGCCACGGTTTCGCCCGAGGAGAGCGTGGCGCGAGCTGCTGCTGCATCCAGATCAATCACCGCCATACCCTCGACCACCGTGACATTCGGCAGGCGCCGCAGCGCATCAATCAGAACCGCCGTGAAGGCGCGCGGATTGGCGCGGGCCGCGAATGTATCCAGCACAAAGCCGCCCTCGATGCCCTCCGCCAGCGGCCAGCCAGGTGCCGACGGCGCGTCCGTCACACGCCACTCGAAGGTTCGACCGTCACTCGCCCGCCAATTCGCCCGCGCGTCCACTTCGTGGCGAAGCGCAATGTCGCGCAGATGCGGCTTGGGCAAGGGGATCAGGCGGCCGGCGCGGGCATAGCCGGTGGAGAGGCCGGTCGCAGCCTCAAGCGCGCCAACCTCGGCCTCCAGGGACAGGAGCGCGTCAAACTGAAACTGCTTCTTTTCGTTCCACTTGTCCGGCATATGCGCCATCAACGCACCGAGATGGCCATGGCTGGCGCCCTGTCCAAGCCTCCCCTCATCGACGAGCAAGACGTCGAGACCCGCCCGCCCCGCTTTCAGCGCGGCCCAAAGCCCCATCACTCCGCCGCCAATGATCAGGACATCGACGGCACGGCCCCATTGACCGCCAGTGTTCGGCGCTTTATCGCCTTCGGTCATGGACAAGGAAACTCCCGCAAAACCCGAGGCCGGAAAGCCTCAGCCGCTCGAATGGCTCGACGGCGATATGCCCTATTCGACCGCCTTTGGCGACCATTTTTATTGCCGCGAGGATGGCCGCGCCGAATGCGCCTATGTCTTTCTCGACGGCAATGGCCTGCCGGGGCGCTGGGCGGAAGGCGGCGAATTTACGATCGGCGAGCTCGGCTTCGGCACGGGCCTGAATTTCTGCGAAACGCTTCGGCAATGGAAGGCGTTCGAAAAGCCGGCTTCGGCGCGCCTGCATTTCATCTCCTTCGAACTTTACCCGATGGAGCGGGACAGCATCGCCAAGGCTCTCTCCCGCTGGCCATTGCTGGAGGCCGAGCGCGACGCGCTCACGGCCCGCTGGCCCGACACCCCGGCAGGAACGGTAACACTTGAATTCGGCGACAATGTCCGCCTCTCCGTCGTCTGCGGCCCGGCGCGCGCCAGCATCGAGACCAGCAGCCGGACCTTCGACGCCTGGTATCTCGACGGCTTCGCGCCCTCGCGCAATCCGGACATGTGGTCGCCGGAAATCATGCAGGCACTCCATACCCATACGACCGACAACGGCACCTTCGCCACCTATGCCGCTGCCGGTTTCGTCCGTCGCAATCTGCAGGGCGCAGGTTTCACCGTGCTTCGGCGGCCGGGCTTCGCGGGCAAGCGCGAGATGCTTTATGGATTTGCGAAGACGCCCCCTCGATGATAAACTTCATCCATGGTTGCCACACGATCGATATCCAAGTCCAAGGCTTTGCGTGAGGCCACATCTGACCTCACGGCGGATATCTCGCGGCTGCGCGAAGCCTATTTCGAGGGCAAAGCCAGCGGTGACGGCGATGTGGTTCGTCCCGAAGAGTTTCTCAAGGCGCTGAAGGCGGAACGCGACAGCCGTGGCTGAATACCGGCTTACGCCGCGCGCGAAGCAAGACCTCAAGGATATGTGGCAAGGCATAGCGGCTGAAAACGAGCCTGCCGCAGACCGATTGCTGCTGAAACTGTTCGACCGCTTCGAGACCGCCACCCTTTACCCACGTATGGGACCGGCAAGACCGGAAATCGGCCGGGATGTGCGGCTTTTGATCGAAGGGCGCTACGTTGCGATCTACGAACCCGCCTCATATGGAATATTGGTCGTGGCAATCGTAAACGGCTTGCGCGACCCCAACCACTGGCTGGACTGATCTTCATAACCGCCAAAACAACAAGGCCCGCCGTCGCCGGCAGGCCTTTGGAACTGTGCGGGTGCTTGAAACCAATCAGGCGGTTTCGAGATAGTCCGAATTGCCATCGGGCTCGCGCAGCACATAGCCGCGGCCCCAGACGGTTTCGATGTAGTTGGCGCCGCCGGCAGCATTGGCGAGCTTCTTGCGCAGCTTGCAGATGAAGACGTCGATGATCTTCAGTTCCGGCTCGTCCATCCCGCCATAGAGATGATTGAGGAACATTTCCTTCGTCAGCGTCGTACCCTTGCGGAGCGAAAGCAGCTCCAGCATCTGGTATTCCTTGCCCGTCAGGTGAACGCGCTGGCCGCCGACTTCAACCGTCTTGGCGTCGAGGTTCACGATCAGGTCGCCGGTCGCGATAACCGACTGGGCATGACCCTTTGAACGACGAACGATGGCGTGGATGCGGGCAACCAGTTCGTCCTTGTGGAAGGGCTTTGTCATGTAGTCGTCGGCGCCGAAGCCGAGACCGCGAACCTTGTCCTCGATGCCGGCCATGCCGGAGAGGATCAGGATTGGCGTCTTCACCTTGGACAGGCGAAGCGTGCGAAGCACTTCATAGCCGGACATGTCGGGAAGGTTGAGATCGAGAAGAATAATGTCGTAGTCATAAAGCTTGCCGAGATCGACGCCTTCTTCACCGAGATCGGTGGTGTAGACGTTGAAATTCTCGGATTTGAGCATCAGTTCGATGCTCTGCGCGGTGGCGCTGTCGTCTTCAATAAGTAGAACCCGCATTCTCTTGTCCCCTTTTCCGCCGCTCTAAAGGTCCCTCGTCGGCTGCCCCACGCGATACGGATCCAGTCGTTGCCTGATTTGAAGCTGCCACGAAATGGTTAACAAATTCTGATTCACCATGGCAAGATGTATCGGAATCGTTAAAGAAATTTCTCAGCCCCCTGATTTTCATAAGAAATCGGATTAAGAGATTCTAACTTTCAACGTTAAGAAATCCCTTTAACCGACTCTTTGGACTCAGCAATGAGACGTGGGTGTTTTTTGCCCTTGTCGTTTACTGACCCTTAAATCATCCCGTTTATCATTCACCATGGCCGTAAACGAATGGTTACCAGCGGTAGGAATTCATTAAGATTGCCGCGGATTTTTCGCTTATCGCCGGGAATTGCTGCGCCATCATGGCGTCCATAACCCAGAAGGTCTCACTTCACGGGAGTATTGCGTAATGAAGTCACGTGAGAGCCTCGTTCGCCTGAAAAACTTTCAGGTTAACGAAAAGCGCCGCCAATTGAACCAGTTACAGATGATGATGGCGGATTTCGAACGGATGATCAGGGATCTCGAGGCGCAAATCGCCTTCGAGGAGAAGAAATCGGGAATCACCGACCCGAATCACTTTGCCTATCCGACCTTCGCCAAGGCGGCGCGTCAGCGTGCCGACAATCTGCTCGGGTCGATCAAGGAACTGAAGGTGCAACAGGACGCCGCCGAACTGGCGCTGGAAGAGGCGGAAGCCGAATACAGCAAGGCGGCAGCGCTGGAAGAACGCGACACGGCCGCACGCCTGCGCGCCTGACAGCGACCGGCAACAACTGAGCCGACCCTACGCAAGCGCCTGGCGTCAGGCGTTTGCGCGGGGTCACGCTTATTCTGGATGAAGATGCGTCTCCAGGGAGCCGGGGTGCTGGTCAGCGCCCCGTTTTTCTTGTTGCTGTCTTCCTTAATTCAGGATTGCGGCCGGATTTCCGCCAAGAGCGACCTGATGGCATCCGTGTCATACGGCTTGCCAATATTGATGGTGTCGCTCAGATCATCCGGCAAGCGCGCACTATCGCCGTAGCCCGAGGCAAATGCGAACGGAACGCCGAGTTCACGCAGCCGGCGGCCAATATCGAAACTCGTATCTGCGCCGAGATTGATGTCGAGCAGCGCGAAATCGAAAGGCCTTGAGGTGCTTTCGATCGCCTGCAGGGCGCCCTTGACGTTCGGCGCAACAACCACCTCCGCAGCCCCCAGGGACTGGAAAATCTCCTCGGCTTCCAGACCAATGATGAGGTTGTCTTCAACGACGAGAACACAGGACACGGGTTCGAACCCGTTGGGCGAGACCACCGTCTCCTTTCTTCGTTCCTCGACCCCGCCCGGATCCAGACTGAAATTGTGGCCGGGAAGCTCGAAATAGGCCAGGACGCCGGCAGGGTCGTAGACGATGTTGGTTTCGCCGCCGAGTTCAAACGGAACTGTCCGCTCGACGATCGTCGAACCGAAACCGCGACGTTTGGGCGGCGTCACCGCCGGACCACCGACCTCACGCCAATTGATGGCGAGGCTGCCCGCATCCGTGATCGAAAGACCGATCTCGACGCGGCCGGATTTGTCGGACAGGGCGCCGTATTTCGCCGAGTTCGTGAGCATCTCGTGCATCACGAGCGCCATGGAGGAATAGGCTTGCGGTTCCAGCATGACATTCGGCCCGGTCAGGATCACCCGTTCCCTTCTGTCGATCAGATAGGTCTCGGCTTCCGTTTCCAGGAGCTGCCGCAAAGAAACGGCCGACCAGTTCTGCCGGGTGATGTGGTCATGCGCGCGCGCCAGCGATTGCACCCGGCTATCGAGCTTGCGGACGAATTCGGTGGTCGTGTCACTGCCGCTGTTCGTCTGTGAGATAAGCCCGCGAACCAGACCGAGAATGTTGCGAACACGGTGATTGAGTTCTGCGATCAAAAGCTCCTGCCGTTCAGCAGCAACCTTCTTTTCCCGCCGGGCCTCGTCCGTCAGGCTAAGCACGATTTCAAGCAGCATGACCCGCATCTGGACAGCGGTGCGAACGTCGCGTGCGCTCCACGGAATGCTTCGACAAAGCACGGTTTCCTGCCACGCCTCGAAACTCTTGCGCGGGGTAAGACGCGCGCCATTCGGACCAAGGGTCACCGGTTTCCGCGGGTCCCCTGCCCACTTGACCTGCCGCACCTGCTCGTTGCGGAAGAAGAGAACGTAGTCGCGCGGTGATCGAGAAATCGGAATGGAAAGCACACCGGACGCCACGTCCGCGAAAGCGCCGGCGTCCGGCATGAAGCTGACAAGGCTGTCGGTTTCAAAGACCTTGTTACCGGGCAAACCATTCAGGAGCGCGCAGATATGCTGCACGTCGACCGTGCAGGGCGCGCTTCCCTGCAGAACAATCGCATCATCGTGAACAACCGCATAGCCATCTGCCTTGAGCAGGTCCATGAAGCTTCCGGCGGTCGATAGCAGCACATCGAAGACCGCGGCGCCGGCCGCAACGTCACGTGTGATCCTGGTCGTAATCTCGAAGACCAGCGTATCGCTCGCCTTCTCCTCGGCGCCTTCCCGCATCTGGATGATGAGCGAGAGCATCTGCCCGAAGAGAAGCGCCGAGTTGCGCTGGCTCATCGAAGGCCGATGCGGCGTGTCATGATGGCAGGCGATGAGACCCCACAATTGCCCGTTCACGACAATTGAAATCGACATCGACGATGCCACGCCCATGTTTCGGAGATATTCGATATGGATGGGCGAGACAGATCGGAGCCGGCTGCCTGACAGATCAAGAACGCCCGCCTCGGCCGTGGAGGCGCGACCGATGATCGGTGCGCCTTCGTCGTCCACGTCGGCAATCAGCCGGATCGGGTTCTCGACGTAGAGTGCGCGCGCCTGTTTCGGGATATCACTGGCCGGATAGCGAAGGTTGAGAAAAGGGTCCTTGCCATACCGAACGGCTTCCGCAACGACCTGCCCGCTGGCATCGTGCTGGAACTGATACAGCATGACCCGGTCGAACCCGAGCACCATGCGAACAAAACGAACGGTGTGCTTGTACACCGCCTGCAGCGACGGTAGATCGGCAATCTGGTCGATCGCGGTTCTGACATTGGTGAGATCCGTCGACATGCTGTCGAGCGCGTCGGCCGGTTCGAACTCCATGACGATCTGACCGCCGGAAATGTGGACCGATACGTCAAAGGCACTGTGCGTCGTCTTGAGTTCGACCCCATAGATGACTTCGACGCCGCGCTTCGGCCGCAGAAATTGCAGGCGATTGCGAATGGAGTGTATGGCCTCGCGTGGCAGCAATACATCGGCCGGCTGTCCCAGAAGATCGATGGCCGCTTCACCGGAAATCTCGACAATGTTCTCGGACGCCCAGGAAATGGTCCAATCACTATCGACGGCCAAGAGATATCCGAATTTCTGGACGCGCCCTAAAAGGTGAATCGGCTCCGCGTCGCAATTAGTCAAATCAACGTCATAGGCCATCTAGCAACATATTCCCCCGAGAGCGCTTCCGGCGAAACCAGTATTGTTGGAGGCGCTCTATATTCTGTTAACACGCGGTACAGGCGCTAAAGCAGCCCCCGCCATCCGACCGGCATTCTCTAGTCCAACACCGACAAATACGTCCGGAACATGTTTTCTGCAGCATCCGCGGCGCCATCAATATTCGCTCGCGATTGCTCGAGTGACGAGAGCCAATCGAGGAAAGTTCTCCACAACGGTCTTTCCCTGCCCTGGCAAAGAAAATTCACCGGATGTCGAGCCCCGCCCTGTCCAATCAACGAGGCGAGATAGGCTCCGCCGAGACGCGAGCCTTCAAGGACGTAACAGATACCAGCCACGGATGTCTTTTCATTTAAAAAAGACATGTTTTCGACTGCCGGCATGGGGATCCCGAGTGCGCAGAAATCGCTCTGAAGCGAGCCGTTGCGCAGGCGGTCTTTGGCGTCCGGAATCTCAAGGAACTCGCGCCGGCCGGCAAGCCACGTCTCCGCAGCCGGGATGATGCGTGCATGCATCGTCAGGAAACGGACATAGCCTTCTTCGCTGAGAACCGATCTGTCCGCCACTTTCTCATCAAGAGCGCGATGAAGGTCTACCGTGCGCGCACGGATCTCTTTCAACAGTTCATTGCTCGACGAAGCCGTCGAAAGGGTGGCTCCGGTCATTTATGCAGGCATCCCAGCGGACGCATCGCGGGCAGCGTCGATAGCCTGTCGCAGACGCTGCGGGTCGGACGGCTTCATGATCACCTGCGCGCCCTCGTAGCGCACCGCAAGATCGTCGCCTTTTACATTTGCAGTGTGAAATATCAGCGGGACCTTTCGCCCCTCAAGCTGATCCGCAACAGGATAGATCTCGCCGTCGATCAGGTTCACGTCCAGAAGCGCAATCTCGGGGGTGACATCCTGAAGATAGGACGAGGCCTGCTTGATCGACGGAAACGGCCCTATGACATCAAGCCCGAGGGAGCTCACCACATCCTCGAGCATCCACGCGATCAGTGGCTCGTCTTCCACGATCAAGACACTGGACTTCAGAAGTTTCATAAACACCACTCCCTGACGGGCTCACATACCATTCTTTCGCTTCACAGCTCGACTAGAAAACGGACGCGTCGAAAATAAGTTCCAGAAAAGAAAGAAATAATTCCGGCTCGGAAGGTCAAGTAAATTAATAAATGTAAACAAATAAATAATTAACAGAATTTAACTTTTGAGACCTGAAAGTAATTCAATTGACCACCTAACAAGTAGAAAACCGGGACATATTCAGACCCGCAACCCCGCTTGAAGATACAGAAAACCCGGGTGTGCAAACACCCGGGCAACGTCTGCAACAAAGGCAAGGTCGATCAATCGACGTTGAACGCCAAGGGCTTGGCCTGGCGGATCGCCGGGTGGGCGGTCAACTTGGCCAGAACTTGCGGCTTCACCTTTTCGTCGACATAGAGAAGCGCGATGGCGTCGCCACCCTGCTTGTCGCGGCCGAGCTGGAAGTTGGCGATGTTCACGCCGCCCTCGCCGAGCGTCGTGCCCATGAAGCCAATCATGCCGGGAACGTCGGTGTTGGCGATGTAGATCATGTTGGCGCCGACATCGGCGTCCATGTTGATGCCCTTGATCTGGATGAAGCGCGGCTTGCCGTCGGAGAAGACCGTGCCGGCGACGGAGCGTGTCTGCGTCTCGGTCGTCACCGTCAGCTTGATATAGCCGTCATAGACGCCCGTCTTGTCGCGCTTGACCTCGGAAACGATGATGCCCTTTTCCTTGATCATGATCGGTGCCGAAACCATGTTCACGTCGGAAACCTGCGGACGGATGAGACCGGCCAGCAGCGCGCTCGTCAGCGCCCTGGTGTTCATCGTGGCGGTGACGCCATCGAACAGGATCTCGATTTCCTTGATCGGACCTTCGGTGACCTGACCGACGAAGGCGCCGAGGCAATCGGCAAGCCGGATGAAAGGCTTGAGGATCGGGGCTTCTTCCGCCGTGATCGACGGCATGTTGATGGCGTTGGAGACGGCACCCTTCACGAGGTAGTCCGACATCTGCTCGGCCACCTGAAGCGCCACGTTTTCCTGGGCTTCCGTGGTCGATGCGCCGAGGTGCGGCGTGCAGACAACGTTGTCGAGACCGAAGAGCGGGCTTTCGGTCGCGGGCTCAACCTCGAACACGTCGAAGCCGGCACCGGCGACATGGCCAGCCTTGATTGCTTCGGCAAGCGCTGCCTCGTCAACCAGACCACCACGGGCGCAGTTGATGATGCGAACGCCGGGCTTGGTCTTGGCGAGCGCTTCCTTGTTGAGGATGCCGCGCGTCTTGTCCGTCATCGGCACATGCAGTGTGATGAAGTCGGCGCGGGCGAGCAGCTCGTCCAGCTCGACCTTCTCGACGCCCATTTCCTGCGCGCGCTCCTTCGACAGGAAGGGGTCATAGGCAATGACGTTCATCTTGAGGCCAATGGCGCGGGCGCAGACGATGGAGCCAATATTTCCGGCGCCGATGACGCCGAGCGTCTTGCCGGTGATTTCGACACCCATGAACTTCGACTTTTCCCACTTGCCGGCCTGCGTCGAGGTGTCGGCTGCGGGCAGCTGGCGGGCAACCGCAAACATCAGCGCGATGGCATGTTCAGCCGTCGTGATCGAGTTGCCGAAGGGCGTGTTCATCACGATGATACCGCGCTTGGACGCAGCCGGGATATCAACGTTGTCGACGCCGATGCCGGCGCGGCCGATGACCTTGAGGTTGGTCGCGGCTTCGATCAGCTTTTCCGTCGCCTTGGTGGCCGAACGGATGGCAAGACCATCATATTGCGGGATGAGCTCGAGGAGCTTTTCCTTGTCCTTGCCGAGCTTCGGCATGAAATCCACTTCAACGCCGCGATCGCGGAAGATCTGGACGGCGGTTTCCGACAGTTCGTCAGATACGAGTACGCGAGGTGCCATGGTGAGGCCTCCTGAAAAGGGTTCTAATTCTGTCTCGGGAATGTCGGCCCCGCCTTCGTCAGGCAGGGCCAGAAGCAACTCAGGCAGCAGCCTTGGCGAGCGTTGCCTTCTGGGTCAGATAAGCCCAGGTCAGCCACGGCATCAGGGCCTGCATGTCGGCCGTCTCGATCGTGGCACCAGCCCAGATGCGAAGGCCGGACGGCGCATCGCGGTAAGCGCCGATGTCATAGGCGACGCCTTCCTTGTCGAGCAGCGTCACGATGCCCTTGGCAAAAGCGGCCTGCGCGTCAGCGTCGAGCGCCAGAACGTCCTTGTCGGCAATCGTCAGGCAGACGGACGTGTTGGACGCCGTTGCCGGGTCCTTGGCGAGATTGGCGATCCAGTCGTTGGCAGCCACGAAGTCGGCAATGACCTTGGTGTTCGCGTCAGCACGCGCCATCAGCGCCTTGAGGCCGCCGAGCGACTTCGCCCACTTCAGCGCATCGATATAGTCCTCGACGCAGATCATGGACGGCGTGTTGATCGTTTCGCCGGTGAAGATGCCCTCGATCAGCTTGCCGCCGGAGGTCATGCGGAAGATCTTCGGCAGCGGCCAGGCCGGAACATAGGTCGTCAGACGCTCGACAGCGCGCGGGCTGAGGATGATCACGCCATGACCGCCCTCGCCGCCCAGAACCTTCTGCCAGGAGAAGGTGACGACATCGAGCTTGGCGAAGTCGAGGTTCTGCGCAAATGCAGCAGAGGTCGCGTCGCAGATCGTCAGGCCCTTGCGGTCAGCCGGGATGAAATCGGCGTTCGGAACGCGAACGCCCGAGGTCGTGCCGTTCCAGGTGAAGACGACGTCGTGGTCGAAATTGATGTCGGCCAGGTTCGGCAGCTCGCCATAGGCGGCTTCGAGCTTGCGGGCGTCCTTGAGCTTCAGCTGCTTGACAACGTCCGTCACCCAGCCGGCGCCAAAGCTTTCCCAGGCGACCATGTCGACCGGGCGTTCGCCCAGCAGCGACCAGAGCGCCATTTCGACGGCGCCGGTGTCGGAAGCGGGCACGATACCGATGCGGTAATCAGCCGGCACTTCAAGAATTTCGCGGGTAAGGTCGATGGCCTCTTTCAGCTTCGCCTTGCCAACCTTCGCGCGGTGCGAACGGCCGACGGGAGCATCGGAAAGTGCATCGAGCGACCAACCGGGGCGCTTCGAGCAAGGGCCAGAAGAGAAATGGGTGTTTTGCGGGCGTACGCCCGGTTTTGCGGCGGTATCAGCCATATCAGTCTATCCTTCCAGATAGTTGGCTCCTCGTTGGGGAGGAGTGTCCCGCCGCTGGGAATATGGGAATCGTCTTTCACAGTCAAGCGCCCCTGTGACGCAAACGACAAAATATTTGCCGCATCGGGAAAACCGGATTCCAGACGCAAGAAAGCCCGCACAAGGCGGGCTTTCAGCATCGAATTCGAAGGTCTTACTTGTAGATCGGCATCGGAGCCGGCGGAACCTGTGCGACTTCGCCGCAACCGCCATTGCCGAACTGGTAGCGCAGACCGCCACGAACTTCGTGGATGTCGAAGCCCTTGTCGAAGCCCGGGCCAACATTGGCCTGCGAGCCGGAGAAGTAGATGCTGCCGAACATCGGGCCGCTGTTGACGTGGCGATAACGGTAGCCGAGGTCAGCCTTGACGTTGCAGGTCACGTCGATCGAAGCACCGGCCATGAGGGCGTAGGTGAAGCGCCAGCTTTCGCGGCCTTCATGCTGGAAGGTCGGGTCGCAACCGGAGCCGTCGTTGGCGCAGGACGTGTTGTTGTCACCATCCCAGCTGACATGCGTCGCACCGAGGCCGGCGCCGACGTAAGGCGTGACGCTGCCATAGGTGCCGAGGTCAACATAGGCGTTGGCCAGCAGGCTGAACATCGTCATGTGCGCGATATCGCGCGAGGTGCAGGCCGTCGAAACGCCGCAACCGCCCTGCGTCGAGCCGTTGAACGTGGTGCGGAACGTATAGTCCAGCGTCACGTCGCTGCGCAGATAGTTGTTGAACTGGTAACCGACACCGGCGCCAATGCTGGCCGAGTTGTCGAGCTTCGTCGAATCGAACGTGCCGTTGTCAACCGTGCCGGTAGCGTCCTTCGTAATGAAATAGTGCGCGCCGCGCATTCTCATGATGCTGTAGGACGCATCACCGCGCAGATACCAGCCGCTGACGGACGCGACCTGAACTTCGGCGGGCGGAGCCTGAATGACTTCGGGTTGGGGAAGATCGGCAGCATGGGCGCTTGCGCCCAGCATCGCCGCAGCAATGGCACTCCACATCAGCTTTTTCATTTTTATCTCCGGAAATTCGGTTGCGCCGGCGGCGTGTTTCGCCGTCAGACCCATGCTCCGGACTTTAGTTCCCATTCGTTAAATTGAACTTAACCAAGAAAATTCACCATGCGACTAAACCCACGGTTAATGATAAATGCTTTGATTGGCTTATGAAAAAAGAGAGCCGGCAAAGCCGGCTCCCCGTTCAGCAAGGGCCTTCGCCTACTGGCAGGCGAAGCTTGCGGCCTCTTCGGGATTGCCGCCGGTATATCGCGCGACTTGCGGATAGGGGCAGAGCTTGCGCGTCCGCAACTGCGGCCATGCGGCCGGCACGTCCTTGTTCTTCGGGTTCAGCGCGGCGATCACGTCGGCCGGCTTTTGGCCCTTTTCCACCCAGCCGACAAGCTTCTCGAACAGATCGAACTGATCGGTCGCCGGTCCGCCTTCACAATGCGTCATGCCGGGAACCGGGTAGAGCTCGACAAACTTGCTGGCATCGCCACCATAGTTGGCCGCGAGCCGCTCGTACCAGTGACGGGTGTCGTTGAACGAGAAGACCGGGTCGCCGACGCCGTGGAAGACGATCATCTTGTGGCCGGCAGCCTCGAAGTCCGAGAGCTTGGGGTTATCCGCGTCCGGCGGTGTCATGAAGGACATGGCCGATTTGCCAAACGCACCGTCGGTCGCGAAGATTTTGGACGCGTCCTTGTCGAAGTCGAAGGACAGCAGGAACTTCTCCAGCGACGCCGGATCGCCACCGACCTTGGTCGGCGGGGTCGTGAAGATCTGCGCCAGCGACCCTGCCCCCATGACCGCAATCAGGGGCATATGATCCCACGGCGCGATTGGGCTTTCGATCTTCCAGAAACGCCAGTTGCCGCCGCCGATGCCCGGATCCCAGGACCAGTCGCTGTAAAGCTGCTCGCCCTTCGAATTCTTCGGCCCGGCGAGCATGGTCTCTAGCGCCTTCACCTTTTCTGCCGGCAGGCAGGACGAATTCTGGCCGGGCTGGCAGATCATGTCCTGTGGCTTGAAGGCTTTCTGGCAGGCCGCAGTATCGGAGACGATGCCATCTTCCAGGCCATCCAGCTTGTCGCAGGCCGCAAGGATCCGCTTTGCAACAATCTGCTGGTCGTCCACCGTGAGCGCCTTGCGGACATCGCCGTTGACGGCATGCAACTGCTGGATATCGAGCGCGTGCTGGATGGCGGCCTTCGGCAGATCGAAGCCCGGGGCTCCGGCCAGAATACCGTCATATTCCTTGCCGAGGCGCGCGGCGGCGACAAACCCGTGGCGACCACCATTGGAGCAGCCAATGCCATAGGAATATTGTGGCGCTGCGCCGTAATAGGCCTTGATGAAGGCCTTGGCGACGGGTGTCAGGAATTCCACGGCCTTATAGCCGTAAAACTCGCGCGCTTCGGGATCGAGGCCGAACATGTTGCTGCCGGCAAGCCCCGCCTCGGGATTGGCCTTGCCGTCATGCCCGGCGTCAGACGACAGCACGGCAAAGCCGCTGGCCAACGCACCTTTCTGTGTGCTTGCGGCAACCGGAAGGCCCATTGCAGGAACGACGACACCGTCATTGCCGCCATTGAACTGGTGGACGAACCGGCCGTTCCAGTCGTCAGGCAGCCGGAACTCGAAACGGATCGCATAGGGCTTGCCGTCGGCCCCCGTCCTCTCCGCAGTCACGCCCTTGACGAGGCAATGCGCAACCGGACTATCTTTGACTGCCGGCGTCGAGCTTGCCGAAAGGATCTTCACATCCTTCAGTCCAAGCGCCTCGCCCGTCAGACCATCGCAGGCAAGCTTCTGAGCCGCATGCGCCCCACCGGAAAATTCAAGGAAAAACAGGCAGGCTGATGCAAGCAGCCCGTATTTCAAACGTCCCATCATGGTTTCCTCCCAGATCCAACAGAACGGGAGGAAGGTTAGATGCGGTTCGCCGCACCGTCAATGATGATTATGGTACATAACAATATGGACCAGGAAACTACGCCGCGTTGGAAGCCCCGGCAATGACGCCCGTCAGGTCGTTGACGATCTGCTCGATCTGGCCACGATCGTCACCTTCCGCCATCACGCGGATCAGCGGCTCGGTGCCCGAGGGACGAATGACGAGACGCCCGTTCTTCTTCAGATCGGACTCGGCAGCGGCGATTGCCTCCTTGACCGTCTTGTTGTCCAGCGGCGAACCGCCGGAATAGCGGACGTTCTTCAGAAGCTGCGGCACTGGCTCGAAACGGCGGCACACTTCGCTGACCGTCTTGCCGGTGCGCTTCACGCAGGCCAGCACCTGCAGCGCCGCGACAAGACCATCGCCGGTCGTGCCGAAGTCCGAAAGCACCATGTGGCCCGACTGTTCGCCGCCGACATTGAAGCCGAAATTGCGCATGTGCTCGACGACGTAACGGTCGCCCACCTTGGTGCGGGCGAGCGTGAGGCCCTTCGAGACCAGAAAACGCTCGAGGCCGAGGTTCGACATGATGGTAGCGACGATCCCGCCGCCGCGCAGCAGGCCGTCACTGGCCCAGGTCTCGCCGATCAGCGCCATCAGCTGGTCGCCGTCGATCTCCTTGCCCTTCTCGTCGATGATGATGACGCGGTCGGCATCGCCATCAAGCGCAATGCCGATATCGGCGCGCACTTCATGCACCTTTTGCGCCAGCGCCTCCGGATGGGTCGAGCCGCAGTTGAGATTGATGTTCGTGCCGTTCGGATCGACACCGACCGTCACGACTTCCGCACCCAGTTCCCAAAGAACCGCGGGTGCTACCTTGTAGGCAGCCCCGTTGGCACAGTCGATGGCGATCCTCAGACCGCTCAGCGTCACATCGCGCGGCAGCGTGCGCTTGGCATGCTCGATATAGCGGTCATGAACCCCGTCGATACGCTTGGCGCGGCCGATGTCATCCGGCGCGGCAAAATGCGGCGACAGATCCTGGTCGAGCATGGCCTCGATTTCCTTCTCGATGTCGTCGGAGAGCTTGTAGCCATCCGGTCCGAAAAGCTTGATGCCATTGTCCTGATAAGGGTTGTGGGAGGCCGAGATCATCACACCGACATCGGCACGCAGAGAGCGCGTCAGCATGGCAACGGCCGGCGTCGGGATCGGCCCGAGAATGAAGGCGTCGACGCCCGCTGCCGCAAAGCCTGCCACCATTGCGTATTCCAGCATGTAGCCGGAAAGCCGCGTGTCCTTGCCGATGACCACCCGGTGGCGATGGCCGCCATTGCGGAAGACCATGCCAGCAGCCATGCCGACCTTCATCGCGATGTCCGCGGTCATCGGGGCACGGTTTGCCTGCCCGCGGATACCGTCCGTGCCGAAATAGCGCTTCTTCATTGTGTGTCGCCCACCCGATTGTTCGAGCCCTTAAAGGGACCTTTGCCGCCGTGTCCTTATTCAGCCTTCCGCGACCCGGCAAGTGGAACACGCTGGCGAAGGCCGTATTTTTGCAGTGTCTTTGCCATAGATTGCCGCAAAAGCCTCATCAAATTCGGAAACGCGCCAAAACATCCTGTTATGAAACAGCACAAGGCCCCGCGGTTTCCCGCGAGGCCCTGCTGATGAATTCCAAATCTGCTCAGAAACTGACTTTGTAGCCTGCGCCGAGAGAATAGGCCCAAGAGCCCTTTGTCGTCGCGTCAAAGCTCGCTCCACCGGCAGCGGTTTGACTGCCGCCAGTGATATAGGTCGCACCTGCGCCGACCTGCAGCTTTCCCGGCCCAAGCTTGACTTCGGCACCGGTCCCAATAGTCCACGTATCCGTGGAAATAAACGCAGTCGATCCGACACCTTTATCCCAAGTAAGACTAACCGTTCCGGCGATATCATCTGTGAACTGGTGCCCCACACCGCCCTGTATGGTCCAACCGTCCTTGAAATAGTATTTGTCGGTTTGCTTTACTGCGCCAAAGCCGTAGTTCAAAGTCTGAAGAACACTCCAGTTTGTCCATGTCACTGAACCGTACACCAGCCAACCCGGAGCAACGCCGCTTTGAAGAGAAACTTTCACTGACTGAGGAAGCGTTCCCGAACCCGTGGCGGCAGTCACGCCCGTGACACCGAGAGCGCCGAGGGCACCCACTCCGAGCGGCGTGGGGGTGAACGTTCCTCCCGTAGTTTGTTTGACTTCAGATCTGTACAAAACCGACGCCCGAAGCGCATACTCAGGGATCTCGTAGGCAGCACCGATCCTATAACCGAACGCGCCACTGTCATTCAATTTCAGCGTTCCGAAGCTTGTGGCCGCTGTATATGTGAAGTCCTGAAGGAAAACGCCACCTAAGAGATGAAAACGTCCCTTCCCTGCGTCCAGACGAACGTCACAGGTCAACCCATATTCGTTCGAAACGAACTCTTTTGACGTTGTATTATTGATTCCTTGAGCGGCCTTAGCCGCTGCGCCGTAATTTGTGCTACCGCCAAACGGCTGCGTGTAGGTGAGAGCACAGCCAAGAGGGTCGGCAAAGCGGGCTCCTACAGCCAGATTCGGAATCCAGTAGTCGCCGGTAAAACGCTGGTCGCTGGAATTTGCGCCCTTGATCGTATCATAGGAAACCTGCGGCGACACAAAGATGAAGCCAGCGTTGATATTAGCTGTTCCAGGCTGGAACAGAATATCCGTATTTGCATCGCCGCGCGAAAAGCCGCCGGCAAGCGCAGAACTTGCCCCGAGAACAGCGGCGAATGCCGCCACCAGCCCGAGTTTGAATGATGTGATAGTCATGTATTCCTCCCATGCGATGCCGGGAGAATATCGCGGGTAGCACGACACGCAACGGCATCAGCCTGCGTGCATCCGCCTGCACTTCCATCAAGAATTTACGTAAGTTTCTATTGAAAGGACCGAAAAGCCGCCCTGTTTGGAATGAAAAACCAGCGGGCGGCCTAAAGCGGCGCGGATGTGGAAATTTATTTCAAGTCCTGAATCCACTGTGGCATTTCCGTGACGGGAACAGATTATGAAATTCTCAAAACGCAAGACCCGCGGCACAGGGTGCCGCGGGTCTGATTTCGAAGGTTCCAGCTGTGCTTATTGCGGCTGCGGTTCCAGCCCTTCGTCGGGCTTGGACTTCGTGTCCGTCCGCGCACCGGTAGACGGGACGGCCGAACCGCGGCTCGGCGGCGTATCGTCGCCGAGGTCGCGCGACGGCTTCTCGCCCTTGAGCAGCTGCTTGATCTCGTCGCCGGTCAGCGTTTCGTATTCCAGCAGGCCTTCGGCGCAGGCGACGAACCCATCATGGTATTCCGTCAGGATGCGACGCGCGTCCGTATAGGCTTCGTCGATCAGGCGGCGAACTTCGCTGTCGATCTTCTGGGCCGTCGTCTCGGAGACGTTCTTCGACTGCGAGACCGAATGGCCGAGGAAGACTTCCTGCTGGTTCTCGCCATAGGCGACCTGACCGAGTTCGTCAGAGAAGCCCCATTGCGTGACCATGGCGCGGGCAAGCTTGGTGGCCTGCTCGATATCCGAGGACGCACCCGAGGTGATGTTCTCCTTGCCGAAGGTGATTTCTTCGGCAACGCGGCCACCCATCATGATGGCAAGACGCGAGATCATCCACTTGTAGCTCATCGAATAGCGGTCGCCTTCCGGCAACTGCATAACCATGCCGAGCGCACGACCGCGCGGAATGATCGTCGCCTTGTGCACCGGATCGGCGACCGGCACATGCATCGCAACGATGGCGTGGCCGGCTTCGTGATAGGCGGTCAGCTTCTTTTCGGCTTCGGTCATGGCGGACGAGCGGCGTTCCGCACCCATCATGATCTTGTCCTTGGCGTCTTCGAATTCCTGCATGGTGACGAGACGCTTGTTGCGACGCGCCGCCATCAGGGCAGCCTCGTTCACGAGGTTCATCAGGTCGGCGCCTGAGAAACCGGGGGTGCCGCGCGCCAGAACCTTGAGATCGACATTCGGTGCCAGCGGCACGTTGCGGACGTGAACCTTGAGGATGCGCTCGCGACCGACGATATCCGGGTTCGGCACGACGACCTGACGGTCGAAACGGCCGGGACGCAGAAGTGCGGGGTCAAGAACGTCCGGACGGTTCGTCGCGGCGATCAGGATGATGCCCTCATTGGCCTCGAAGCCATCCATCTCGACCAGCAACTGGTTGAGCGTCTGTTCGCGCTCGTCGTTACCGCCGCCGAGACCGGCGCCACGATGGCGACCGACGGCGTCGATTTCGTCGATGAAGATGATGCAGGGCGCGTTCTTCTTGGCCTGCTCGAACATGTCGCGGACGCGGCTTGCACCGACACCAACGAACATTTCCACGAAGTCCGAACCGGAGATCGTGAAGAACGGAACATTGGCTTCGCCGGCAACCGAGCGCGCCAGCAGCGTCTTACCCGTACCGGGCGGACCGACCAGCAGCACGCCGCGCGGAATGCGACCACCAAGGCGCTGGAACTTCTGCGGATCGCGCAGGAATTCCACGATTTCTTCGAGATCCTGCTTGGCCTCGTCAACGCCGGCGACGTCGTCAAAGGTGACGCGGCCATGCGCTTCGGTCAGCAGCTTGGCCTTCGACTTGCCGAAGCCCATCGCGCCGCGCGAGCCACCCTGCATCTGGCGCATGAAGAAGAGCCAAACGCCGAGGATCAGGATCATCGGCAGCAGCGTACCGAGATAGGAAAGGAAGCCGGAAGAGCCGTCGCTTTCGGGACGAACGGTGACGACCGTGTTCTTCGCCTGCAGGCGATCAACCAGCGTATCGTCGATGCCAGGCGCATAGGTCTGGAACGTCGCGCCGTTCTCCGTGTAGGAGCCGGTGATGCGGTGGCCGGTGATCACGACATCGCGTATGCGGGACGCATCGGCGTCATGCAGGAACTGCGAATAGGGGATTTCACGCGAACCGGTCTGCGCAGGCGCCGATTGGAACATCGTGAACAGCGCGATCAGAAGCAGCGCTATGATTGCCCAGAGGGCGAAATTACGTAAATTAGGGTTCATCGAACTCCCCGGTCATGTGTCGCAGCGGCTGAAACCCGCTGTTATTCTGGGCCTTAACATAGGTCCCGCGTGTGCCCTTGCCAAGGCGAGATGGCAATGCTTGCGGCAAATAGTATACGAAAAGCTGAATTGAGCGGATCGGGCGTTCTGTCAACCGCCTCGCACCGGGAGCAAGGCGGAGCCCGAGACCCGTCAGGCTGCGGCCAGAAATTCCGGCGAAACGATCTGCAGGCTGACCTTGCTGGCTTCCTGATGCGCCATTTCATCGCGGAAGAAATAGAAAAGAACAGCGGCCAGAATGACCGCAAGCACCCAAAGGGCAATCGATTTTACACGCATCGTCAAACTCCACACAATGACGAGACCATGCCCGGCCGACACGATGTCGCCCGCCATGCTCCGACCAATCCAGCTCTGCGAAGTTCCACCCGCGAGCAAGTTGGCACCAACTCCAAAATTGCCCCCAAGACCGCATTCTAGCCGTTTAGCGGGAATGTGGCGAGCCCTGCGCTGAGAAAACAGGGGAAAAGCGGCCGGGCCGATAGCCGGCACACGGCGTCGGCGAGCGGCTTGTCGAAGGATGGCAGGACTGTTTCGAAGAGTGCCAGATGCGGTGTCACGCTGATTGTCAGCTCCCCTCCCCCGATCCCCGAAAGGTCTGGCAGCGTGGCGCGCGCACGTCGGGCAATGCGCGGCGGCACGTCCTTGTCCTCCCCGCTCCAGTCGTGGGACTGGGTCGCCATGGTCGGGTCGGCGTCGTGAGCGAACCGGAACCGCCCATCCCATTCAACGCTTCCGGACTGTGGGATCTGGAGGGGCGGCAGGTTGCGCTGATCCCGTCCGATAAAGAGCACGTCTTTCCGGCGCTCGACAACCGTTCGCCCCAGCGAGACGGAGGACGCTCCCGTCTCCAGCACCTGCCGCAGCCTGTCGAGCTGTTCCTCTCCCGGCAGATGCGTCTGGCCACCGGCAATGGCAATCAGCGTGGCAAGCGCCAGCCTTCCGGCCTCGTCATCCTGCGGACGATCGAGCGCAAACAGCAGCGGTAGCGGCATGCGGGCGTGGGCATCGGTGTATTCCGCCGCAGCCTTGGCAAGCTCCATCCGCCTCCGGGCCGCGATGGCAATCGCCTCTCCGTCCAGGGCAAATTGCCCGGCCTGACGCACCCGCACGCGTTCATAGCGCGGATTGTCGTTGCTCGGATCGTCAAACCAGCGGATCTTCCGTTCGGCAAGATAGGCGCGGATCTCGGCGCGGCGGACCGGAAGAAAGGGCCGATGCACCGCCAGCCTGCCGAAAAACAGTGCGGCGGGGGCAATGCCGGCCAGTCCTCTCGGGCTCGTGTCGCTGCGCTGCCGGCGCATCTCGACCGTTTCGAGCTGGTCGTCCAGCGTATGGGCGGTGGCGACGCAATTCGCGCCGAGCCGGTCGGCCCCTTCGGCCAGCAGCCGGTAACGCGCCTGCCGCGCCGCCTCGCTCAATCCCGTGGGTGGCTTCTCACCCTGCCACGACATCACGAGATGCGGAATGGAAAGCGCACGGCAGAGATCGCCCATCGCGGCGGCCTCGCCTGCCGATTCAGGCCGCAATCCGTGATCGACCGTGATGGCCGCAAGCCTGACACGCCCGGCGCGAAAGCAGGGCGCATCGCAAAGCGCAGACAGCAGGCCAACGGAATCCCCGCCTCCCGAAAGAGCGACGGCAACGGTCGTCCCGTCCGGCTGGCCCTCAAGATAGCGCTTGCCAGCCTCAGGCGGCGAGAGTGTTGAAAATGCGGTCAGCCCGCCGGGCATGAAAGGCGCGTCTGCTCGGAGGCAACCTTCGTGATGACCGCCTTGGAAGCCTTCGGATAGCGCTTCGGAATTTCGCGGAAGGTCGCGCAGGCCGTATCCTTGTTGTCGAGGGCTGCCAGCGACATGCCGAGCTTCAGCAGGATATCGGGCGCCTTGGGCGACTGGCCGTAGCTCTTGAAGGCATTCAGGAAGGTCTTGGCGGAATCGTTATAATGGCCCTGCGAATACTGCGCCTCGCCCATCCAGAAGGACGCATCGGCGGCCTTCGCGCTGCCGGGGAATGTGTCGAGATAGGATTTGAAACCCTTCTCGGCTTCCGAATAGTTGCCGCTGAGGATCGACTGGTAGGCCTGCTGGTAGCTCTGGTCGGCCGTGGGCGCCGCACCGGTGGCGGACGCCTTGGGCGTGATCGATGCCTGTTCCATCGGCTTCGTGGCGGCCGCCGCAGGTGCGCCCGGTGTCGTTGCCGCCGGTACTGTGGCCGCCGTCGTTGCCGGCTTCGAACCGCTTGCGGCCGGCGGCAGCGCGGGCTTCACGCCCGGCAGCGTCTCGGCAGAATTGTCGGCCGGATTACGCGTCGTCTCGACGATCCTGCCATCGCCATTGAAAATCAGACTGCCGAGTGTACCGGGCTTCATGTTGGCCATCTCGTTCGGCGCATTGGCCGGAGGCTGGGCCGCCGGAGCGGCAGTCTGGTTTGCAATGGTCGCGTCCGCTGCAGGCGTGCTCTGGCTGGCGGCCGGAATGCCTGCCGTGTCGCCAACGCTGTCTTCGCCGATCTGTGTCGACGCTGCAGTCGCCTGTTCGATCGTGCGGGGCTCGGTTGTTGCAGCAGCCGGTGCCGTCGCCGCAGAGGTGTCGGAAGCGGCCGCAGCGGCCGCTTCCTTGTTGGGTTGGGAACCAGCCGGCGTCTCAAGCTCGGTCTTCTTGCCGGACGGCTTCTTCTCAAGCTGCTGGAAGCGGAACTCGTTGTCTTCCTGGGTCTTGCGAAGCTGCTCCTGCATCTGCAGGACCTGGAAATTCATGTCCTCGATACGTCCCGTCAGCTGCCGGACAGTCTCCTGCAACTGCTGGATCTGCACCTCGGCATTCGACGCCTGCACATTGATTGCTGCAGATGGTTGCGGCGCAGGCCGTCCTTGCAGCCAATTGCCCAGACTCCCGGCGTGAGCGCCTGTTGCCCCCGCAAGGACAGCGGCCATCGCGCCAGCCAAAACCAGTCTTTTCATCATCACCTCAAATGATTTGCGGCCATTCATGATTCGTAGGATCTACGCTCAATACGCCGCCAACATCGCCGATTGCAGACAAAAAGCAATTAAACTCTGGCCAAACTAAGGAGAAAATCTCAAGCGCAGCAGGGATTACAGCAAAGCAGGCGTCTCCCGTGAACCTTTCCGGAAGGTCATGGGGCCCTCCCGGAGATCCAGGCACTTGGAAATCGACCGCCCCTTCCGTTCAAGGGGTCGTGGCAAGCAAAAAGGGCGACCCGAAGGCCGCCCTCTGAAATCACAAGAGCTCGCGGTCTCTCGCTTAGCTGCCTGCACCACCGAGAACGGTGACGGCGCGGCGGTTCTGCGACCAGCAGGAAATGTCGTCGCAGGTGGCGACCGGACGTTCCTTGCCGTAGGAGATCGTCTTCAGGCGGGCAGCCGGAACGCCGCGCGAGACGAGATAGTCGCGCGTTGCGTTGGCGCGGCGGGCGCCGAGTGCCAGGTTGTATTCGCGCGTACCGCGTTCGTCGGCATGACCTTCAACCGTGATCTTGTAGTTCGGGTACTTGGCGAGCCACTGGGCCTGACGGTCGAGCGTCTGCTGGGCGTCGGCGCGGATCTGCGTGGAGTCCGTGTCGAAGAAGATGCGGTCGCCAACGTTTACGGTGAAGTCCTGGGACGAACCGGGCGTTGCATTCGCACCGTTGACGCCGTTGGCGCCGAGACCGAGCTCGTTGGCGTTGTTCGGCAGGCCCTTCTTGGAGGCGCAGCCGGCCAGCGAAAGTGCCATGAAGGTGGCAATGAGGACGGGATTGCGCGCCAGCTTCTGCATGCCGTGAGCGCTCAGGCTAGAAATATGGCTCATCGCCAGTCTCCTTGGGATATCTTCAATCGAGGTTGCCGGAACGTAACATTCTTCAGTTAACCGGTGTTCAACGATTATGGTTAACAAAGCGTTAAAAGAGCCTCAATGCCTTGATTTTCAGGAGATTGAGGCGAGAACGTGGCGTCGCCCGGACTTCGCCATAACGGCCCGAACGCTGCCTGGAATCGAAAGGGCCGCACCATTTTTAAGCGCGGCCCTTGCTCATTTGATGCTGCGACTCAATCGAGCAGCGGCGACCAGGCCGGGTCGGACGCAAACGCCGGGGTCGGGATCTGCTGCTCGTTGTAACCGGACAGGTCGATCGAGTAGAGACGCGGGCCAGCCTCGCCGGCGTTCTGCCGGAAGAACATGATCACGCGGCCGTTCGGTGCCCAGGTCGGACCTTCGTTGTGAAAGTTCGTCGTAAGAATGCGCTCACCCGAACCGTCCGGCTTCATCACGCCGATCGAGAACTTGCCGCCGGCCTGCTTGGTGAAGGCGATGAGATCGCCGCGCGGCGACCAGACCGGCGTCGAGTAGGAACCGTCGCCATGCGAAATGCGGGACTGGCCGGAACCGTCCGAATTCATGACGTAGATCTGCTGGCTGCCGCCTCGGTCGCTTTCGAACGTCACGCGCTTGCCATCCGGAGAATAGGACGGCGACGTGTCGATGGCGGCCGTGGAGGTCAGGCGCGTCGTCGTGCGCGAACGCAGGTCCATGGTGAAGATATTGGCGTTACCGCCCTCTTCCAGGCTCATGATGACGCGCTGGCCGTCCGGCGAGAAGCGCGGCGAGAAGGTCATGCCGGGGAAATTGCCGACGACTTCGCGCTGTCCGGTTTCCAGCTGCAGCAGATAGACGCGCGGCTGGTTGCCTTCGAAGGACATGTAGGTGATTTCCTGATGGTTCGGCGAGAAGCGCGGCGTCAGGACGATGTCGTTGGAGTTTGTGATGGAGCGGACATTGTAGCCATCCTGGTCCATGATCGCCAGCTGGCGCTTGCGGGCATTCTTCGGACCGCTTTCGGCCACGAACACGACGCGCGTGTCGAAATAGCCCTTCTCGCCGGTGATCTTTTCATAGATCGCATCGGCAATGATGTGGGCGACGCGGCGGTAGTTTTCCGGCTGCGTGAAATATTGCTGGCCCATCATCTGCTGGCCGGCAACCGTGTCCCAGAGACGAAACTCGGCACGAAGACGCCCGTCCGCTTCCTTGACCACCTGACCCGTCACCAGTGCCTGAGCATTGATCGTGCGCCAGTCCTCAAAGCGCGGCACCGCACTCGGATTGGTGATCTTCTCGATGAAGGCCTTGCTGTCGATCGGTGCGAACAGGCCCGAACGCTTGAGGTCGGCGGCAACCACGTCGGAAATCTGCTTGCCGATTGCGTCCTTGGCCAGGAAATCGGTGATCGCGATCGGCAAGGGCGTCACATTGCCCTTGTTGATGTTAAGCTCAATTTTGGCGTGGGCCGGATTGGCCGCGAGCGCAAACAGCGCCCCCATCATGAACAGTGTCCGGATTATCATGCTTTTCATCGTGTCTCTCGCTCTCAAATGGTCGAGGTCGGGGGTTACATGAAGTCGCTCGGGTCGAAGTTCACGACCACATCGCTCCACGTGTCATATTTGTCAGCCGGTAGGCTGGTGAATGGGGCGGATTTCAGGATGGCGCGCTTGGCGCTCATGGCCAGAACATCCTTCGAGCTGCCATCGCCGCCTGTCACCGTCACTTCCGGATCGCCGACGATCGCGCCGCTGCGGTCGAGATGGAACGAAACGCGGATGCGGATGTTCTGCGCGTCCATCATCCCCGGAATAACATTCCAGTTGTTCTGGATCACACCCTTCAGCGCATCAAGTTCGCTCTGCGACAGCTTGCCGGCGCCCGTCGTCTTCTTGCCGCCAAGGGAGGCTTCCTGGTTGGAGCGCTTTGCGCCACCGCCGGATGCATCTTCCTTGTTGAGAAGCGCCGAGACTTCGTCAGCCAGCTTGTCACTCTCACGCGAGGAGGCGGACTTCGCCGTTTCCTTCTTTTCCTTGTCCTTGCCGGTCTTGGAGTCAGAGCTTGCCGACTTGGTATCGGACTTCGTCTGGCTCTTCGCGTCAGTCTTGGCGTCAGACTTGGAATCGGACTTAGCATCCGTCTTGGTATCGGGCTTCGTGTCGGGACGCGGCTTCGGCTCGACCTTGGCTTCCTTCTGGTCGGGCTTTGGCTTGTCTTCCGGCTTCGGCTTTTCCTGTGGCTTGGGTTCCGGCTTCGCCTCTTCCTTCGGCTTTTCAGGCGTCGGCTTCTTGGTCGGCACCGGCAAAGCGTCCGGCGTTGGCGTATCGTCGGCCTTTTCCGGCTGTTCCTGCGTCTTCGGCTCCGGCTTGGGTTCCGGCTTCGGGGGCGTCGGCTCAGGCTTCGGCGGTTCCGGCGCCGGGGTCGGCTTCGGCGGCGTCGGCTCGGGCTTCGGCGGCGTGGGTTCCGGCTTCGGCGTCGGCACGGCGGTCGAAGGAGACGGAGCAGCCGTCTGCTCCTTCTGGATTTCCTTGACGTTGTTCGTCTGGGTATCCTTCGCCGCCTCGGAAGGCTTCGGCGCGGCGGCCACTTCCGTGTTCTGCGGACGCTGCGACGGCGTCGGCGTGCTCTTCAGGTCGACATTGTTCTCGCCGACATTCTCGGCATTGTCGACCTTGTCCTGCCGCTTCGTGGCCTTCGGCGACGACTTCTCCTTCAGCGGCGCGGTCTTCTCGCCCTGCTGGATGTTGGTGAACTGTTCGATCGGCACGATATCGACGGGCAGCGATTCCGTCGGCTGCACCTCGAGCGGGGGCGGAGAGCCCAACGAGATAAGCGCGACCGCAAGAACGACCGCGTGTATCAACGCCGATGTGACTACACTGCCCTTCATCGTTTTCGCTTACTTGTCCTGCTTCTGGGCTGTCACCAGACCGATATTCTTGTAGCCGGCAGTGGAAATGGCGGCCATCACCTGCATCACCGTGCCATAGCCGGCATTCATGTCGCCGCGCACGAAGATGCGCTCCTCGTAACCCGTCTTGGAAATCGCCTGCAGCTTCGGGATCAGCTCCTCGAGCTGGATCGGAGATTCCTGCAGATAGATCACGCCGTCCTTGTTCACCGAAATGGTGATCGGCTGCGTTTCCGCATTCATTTCCTTGGCCTTGGTCTGCGGCAGGTCGACCGGAACGCCAACCGTCATCAGCGGCGCCGCCACCATGAAGATGATGAGCAGCACGAGCATGACGTCGACCATCGGCGTCACGTTGATTTCAGCGATCGGACCGCCCTTGCCGCCGCGACGACGGCTGCCTCTGCGTCCGCCACCGCCGCCCTTGCCTGAGCTGACTGCCATACCCATCGGGAAACTCCTTCAGCAATTCCAGCAAAAGATTGAGTAGGTTTTGCGTCGGGAACTGCGTAATTCTTGTGGTTCGAAGCGGCGTTATTGCGCTGCCTGGCGCGAGGACTGCAGCTTCTCGTCGATCTGGCGCGACAGGATGGCCGAGAACTCGTCGGCGAAGCCTTCCATGCGCGAGGTGAGCTTGCCGGCATCGCCCGAGAGCTTGTTGTAGGCGATAACGGCCGGGATAGCGGCGACAAGGCCGATCGCCGTTGCCAGAAGCGCTTCCGCGATACCGGGCGCGACAACCGCGAGGTTCGTCGTCTTGGAACCGGCGATCGACTGGAACGAGGTCATGATACCGACAACCGTGCCGAAGAGGCCGACGAAGGGAGCTGCCGAACCGATCGTGGCAAGCGACCCGAGGCGGCCTTCGAGATATTCGGATTCACGCGAAAGCGTGACGTCCATGGCGCGGTCGATACGCATCTGCAGGCCGATCGGCGAGCGTGCGCCGCGTTCGAAGGACTTCTTCCACTCGCGCATGGCAGCGACGAAGATCGCGCTCATGCCGGCGGCGGGACGCTCGGAAAGGCTGCGGTAAAGCTCTTCCAGCGACTGGCCCGACCAGAAGACCTGTTCGAAATTGTCGAGCTGGCGGCGCGTCTTGCGGAAGGTGATCACCTTGTCGATGACGATGGCCCAGGTCCAGACGGAGGCCGAGAGGAGGCCAAGCATGACGAGTTTCACGACGATGCCTGCCTGCATGAAGAGAGACCAGAGGCTCACCTCGTTCACTGCCGCCAAAGCTGCCTGTTCCATGTTCTAGCGTCCTTCGAATCCAAACGCCCGGCTTTGGACCGGGCGGCGAAAAAATGTGTATCAATATGCCGGCAGCAGCCGCTCTTCGCTCTTAGCGCCCATGCTTGACTAGCCTCTTTGCTGCCAAATTTGGTTAAAGGAAGGCGTGGGCTGCCGGGCATTCGATCAATCTCATCAAGACACCATTATGGTTAACACTTGGTTATGAAAAATCGATGCAGCGCAGCATTTGCGCGGCCGCTCCACATTCACAAACTGGACTTTCGTACAAATTTGTGCGAACGTCCGAGTAGTGAGGCTTGAATGACCCGCGACCAGTTTATTGCAGAGCTCAGAAAGCTGGCCCGCAGGAATGGCTGGATCCTCGAGATTTACACCAACAAGGGAAAAGGGTCTCACTACCGGATCACGCTCAATGGGCGGATGACCACGTTGAAGTCTGGAGAGCTGACCCCCGGTTATGTCAGACTGTTAAAAAAGCAGCTCGGCATCGAATGATGGCGGTGACGTTTCAAAGGAACACCCATGGAATTCTGTTACCGCGCGAAGATCGAGGATGACCCAGAAGGCGGCTTTCTGGTGTCGTTCGAAGACGTGCCAGAAGCGCTGACTCAGGCTGAAACGCTTCAAGATGCCTGCGCCAATGCCGTTGAGACTCTCGGCTTGGCCCTTCGAGGCATACTGGCGGCAAATCGGCCTCTGCCCAGGCCCGCTGCGACATGTGGCACTCCGATTGCGGTGGCGGCAGACGACGCGATGAAACTGGCCGTTATCAGTGCCTTCCGGACCTCCGGCCTGACCAAGACCGAACTGGCGCGCCGGCTGGGCAAGCAGGAAGCCGAAGCGCGGCGGATTCTTGATCCGGATCACGCAACGAAGATTGCCACCATGCAGGACGCCATGCGCGCGCTCGGCAAGACAATCGTCGTTTCCGTGATGGAAGCTGCCTGAACGACTACTCACGCCTCGCGTCAGTTCCTTCCCATAGAATGTCCTCAAAAGGTCGAATTTCGGGGCGGAAACGCATGCATATACTCATCACCGGCAATCAGGGTTTCATCGGCCCGGTTCTGACACGGCTGGCACGCGACGCTGGGCACCAGACGACGGGCCTCGATATCGGCTATTTCGAAAGCTGCGTGTCGCCGCTCACCCCCGACATCCTCCCCGACAGGCAGATCATCCGCGACATCCGCGACGTGACCGCAGAAGACCTTGAAGGCATTGATGCCGTCATTCATCTGGCCGGCCTCTCCAACGACCCGATGGGCGCGCTGAACCCGGACCTCACCTACGATATCAATCTGGAAGCAACCGCTCGGCTTGGCGAACTGGCGCGCGACGCCGGCGTCTCCCGCTTCATCTTCGCCTCCTCCTGCTCCATTTATGGCGCAGCCGGCAACGAGGGCGCACTGGACGAGACAGCGGCCTTCAACCCCGTTTCCGCCTATGCCATCTCCAAGGTGCGCTCGGAGGAACGGCTTTCGGCGCTTGCCAACGACCGCTTCTCGCCCGTCTTCATGCGCAACGCGACCGCCTATGGCGTGAGCCCCCGCACCCGCTTCGATCTCGTCGTCAACAATCTCTCCGGCTGGGCGCATACGGCCGGCATCATCAAGGTGATGTCGGATGGCACGCCCTGGCGTCCGCTCGTTCATATCGAGGACATTTCCCGCGCAGCCCTTGCCGCCGCGACCGCGCCGCGCGAGGCGATCCACAATCAGGCCTTCAATGTCGGCCGCAATGACGCCAACTATCAGGTGCGCGACATTGCCGAGGCCGTGAAGGCCGCCTTCCCGGCCGCCAATCTGGAGATCACCGGCGAAACCGGCGGCGATCCCCGCTCCTACAAGGTGGATTTCACCAAGGCGCTGACGAAGCTGCCGGGCTTCGCGCCGCAATGGACGCTGGAAAAAGGCGTCGAGGAAATCGCCCGTTTCCTGAGAGACAATGGCCTGAGCGACGGCACCTTCGACAACCGTCTTTTCATCCGCCTCAAGCAATTGAAATACGCACTGGACAGCGGCGCGCTGGACGCTAGCCTGCGTAGAACCGAGACGCCGCTTTGAGCATCTGATTGCCCTGCGGCCCGGGCATGGGAGGCCCAGGTATGGTAGGAATAAGCGGCATGGATTGCGATCTTCTGGTGATCGGCGGCGGGCTTGCCGGCCTTGTGGCCGCGACTGAAGCGACGGCGCGCGGCCTCAAAGTCATCGTCATCGATCAGGAAGGCGAGCAGAACCTCGGCGGACAGGCCTTCTGGTCGCTGGGTGGCCTCTTCTTCGTCGACAGTCCCGAACAGCGCTTCATGCGCATCCGCGACACGCTCGATCTCGCCCGCCAGGACTGGATGGGCTCCGCCCAGTTCGACCGGCCGGAAGACCATTGGCCGCGCCAATGGGCCGAAGCCTATCTCCACTTCGCCGCCGGCGAAAAACGCCCCTGGCTGCATTCACTCGGCATGCGCTGGTTCCCGGTCGTCGGCTGGGCCGAGCGCGGCGGGTCGCTCGCCAATAGCCACGGCAATTCCGTCCCCCGCTTCCACATCACCTGGGGCACCGGCCCCGGCGTGCTCGAACCCTTCATCCGCCTCGCCCGCGAGGCCGAGACGAGGGGCCTTTTGACCTTCCGCTTCCGTCATCAGGTCGATGAACTCATCACGACAAACGGCGCTGTCACCGGCGCGCGCGGCACGGTTCTCGCTCCCGATCCGGTCCAGCGCGGCGGCCGGAGCAACCGCAACCCGGTCGGCGATTTCGAGATATCGGCGGGCGCAACGCTCGTTGCCTCCGGCGGCATTGGCGGCAATCACGATCTGGTGCGCAAGAGCTGGCCGACGGACCGGCTCGGCAAGCCGCCGGAATTCATGGTCGCGGGCGTCCCCGCCCATGTCGATGGCCGCATGATCGAAATCACGCAAAATGCGCGCGGCTCCGTCATCAATGCCGACCGCATGTGGCACTATACCGAGGGCTTGCGGAACTGGGACCCGATCTGGCCGAACCACGGCATCCGCATCCTGCCCGGCCCGTCCTCGCTCTGGCTGGATGCGGAAGGCAATCGCTTCCCCGCCCCCGCCATGCCCGGTTTCGATACGCTGGCAACGCTCAAGGCGATCAAGGCGACCGGCTATGACTATAGCTGGTTCATCCTGACCAAGGCGATCATCAAGAAGGAATTCGCGCTCTCCGGCTCCGAGCAGAACCCGGACCTGACGGGCAAGAACATCCCCCTCCTCCTGAAACGTCTCGGCAAGGAGCCGAACGCCCCGGTCAAGGCCTTCATGGACAAGGGCGCGGATTTCGTCGTCCGCGACAATCTGGAAGACCTGGTCGAGGGCATGAATGCACTCTCCGGCGAACACCGCCTCGACACCAAGCGCATCCGCGCCGTGGTCGAAGCCCGCGACCGCGAGATCGACAACAGCTTTTCCAAGGATGCGCAGGTGACGGCGATCCGAGGCGCGCGCAACTATCTCGGCGACAAGATCATGCGTACCGCCAAACCCCACCGCCTGCTCGACCCGTCAAAAGGCCCGCTGATCGCCGTCCGGCTCAACATCCTCACCCGCAAGACGCTCGGCGGCCTGCAAACCGACCTAGAAGGCCGCGTGCTGGAAGAAAACGGCACCATCATCCCCGGCCTCTACGCCGCCGGCGAAGTCGCCGGCTTCGGCGGCGGGGGTTATCATGGGTATAATGCGCTGGAAGGGACGTTTCTCGGCGGGTGCATCTTCTCCGGCCGCATGGCGGGGCGGAGTGTGGGGAAGTAGGGTTCCCTGCCAATGCTATCGTGCCTGCCTGGCTATTCTTTAAACGGAGCCGTCATGACCGACTTGTCCCGCGATGCATCTGAAGAAACGGCCAACAAAGCCGCCGAACTCCAGAAAACGGCAACAGCTGACAACGAATGGGTCATCGTCAAGTCAAGATGGGAGAAGTTCGAGCGCGTTGGTGATTGCATCGATCACAGCGAAGTCGAACGCTGGGCAGCTTCGCTTCAAGCGGCCGCTACGCGGTGACGCAAAGCGATCTCTGAATCCCGCCCCTGCCTGATCCGGCGCAGAACATCTACACTGTCTTCGCCCTTCGTGCCGTAGGAAGGAAGCGTGTCCAGTGCATCAAGCGCACGCTTGCGCGCCTCACGCAGGAGTGCATCGGCGATCGCCTGCTCGACGAAGCGCGAGCGTTTGGACGCAGGCACGACGTCTTCCAGCTCCGCCTTGAGAGCCTTGGAAATCGTGAAAGCCGCTCTTTCCTTGTGATCGTTCACGGGGTTCGCTCCATGTCTGTGCGTATAATATCATACACACAAAACATGGACAAACCGCCTCAAACCTCATCCTCCGCAACGATCCGCGAGGGATCGAAGGCGGCGTGGATCGGCAGGATCTCGCGCGAGGCAAACAGGCCGGCGATCTCGTAAGGATCGGCCGCGTTGAAGGCGACAATCGCGGCCTCGTCGGCGGCTTCCATCACCATCCAGGTGCCGGTCATCGTCTCGCGGCCAAGCGGCGAGCCGACCAGCACGCGCACGAGCCCGCCGCCGCCGGTCTTCACATGAGCGAGATGGGCGGCGCGGTTGTCCTTGCGAACCTCCAGCATGCCCGGCTTGTCATGCGAGATGACGAGAAAATGCGGCATGTCAGGCAACGTCCCTCTTCGGCAGCTGCACGATGGAGGGACGGCTGTTCAGCCCTTCGACATCCATGCCGGCGATCTTCTTGTAGTTCGCGGCAGTCTCCTGAAGTTCCCCATCGGACAGCACATCCGAGACCTTCTCGAATTCGCCGCCGCAACGTTCCTCGACAATGTTCATCACATGGTCCGGCCCATTGCCGCGATTGGCCATGACGATCCGCGTCGTTGCCGGCCGGCGCTCGGACTCATAGGCCGCAAGCGCCTCAACGCCGACACCGTTCGCGATGAATTCGCGCACCAGCACGCGGGCATCGAGAATGCCCTGCGACGCGCCGTTGGAGCCGATCGGATACATGGCATGCGCCGCGTCACCCGCCAGCGTCGTGCGCCCGAAAGTCCAGCACTCGACCGGATCACGGTCCACCATCGGGAATTCGTAGCAATAGCCGCCGTCCCGCATCAGCTTCGGGATGTCGAGCCAGTCGAAATGCCAATCCTGGAAGGCGGGGAAGAAGTCGTCGAAATTGCCGTGACGGTTATAATCCTCGCGGTTCCATTTCTTGTCCGGCGGGAATTTCAGTTCGGCAATCCAGTTGATCTCGGCCTCGCCCGTTTCCGGGTCAGGCTTGCCGATCGGATAGGTCACGAATTTCTGCCATTCATGGCCGGCCATGCCCATGGTCGCTTCGGTGATGAAGGGCTTGGCCTTGGCCGTGCCGCGCCAGAGGATCGAACCACCCCAATGCGGCGCGCCCTCGCCCGGATAGAACTTGGCGCGGATGTTCGAGTGAATACCATCGCAGGCGACGAAAACCGTGCCCTCGGCGGTCGAAAGATTGCCCTGCTTGTCGCGGAAGGTGACAATGACGCCGCCATCGACATCCTTGCAGTCGACCGCCTCGCGGCCCGTCACAACCGTGCCCTTGCCGGCCCGCGCTTCCAGCGCATGGAACAGCATCATCTGGAAGCCGCCGCGATGGACGGAAAACTGCGGCCACTTGTAGCCCGCAAACTGCCCGCGCGGCTCCGACCAGATCTGCTTGCCCTTCTTGGAGAAATAGGCGACCTCGCGGGTGCGCACGCCAATCGCGTCCATCTCCGCCTCAAGCCCCATTTCGAAAAGCTCGCGCACCGCATGCGGCTGCACATTGATGCCGACGCCCAGCGGCTTCAGCTCGCTCACCTGCTCGAAAATGCGAAACGGAATGCCTGCCTGATGGCACGAAATGGCAAGCGTCAGGCCGGTAATGCCGGCCCCGGCGATAATGACGGTCATTAAACCCCTCCCGCGTGGCGCCCTTCATTTCTTCGCGATGAAGGCACGCAAAACTCAATGAACTTCACCGGCGGAACGGCGTCAACCGGATGCTGATCCTGATTTAGCCGCTAAAGGTTATGTCGGCAAACTATTTCGTAAGGGCCAAGTAAAGGGCTCAGACCTGAAGCTCCGCCAGCTCTCGCCCGTCGAATTGCAGCGAGGCAAGCCGCGCATAGATGCCGCCCTTGGCAACGAGGCTCTGGTGGTTGCCCTCTTCCACCACGCGCCCGTCATCCATGACGAGAATGCGGTCGGCCTTGAGCACAGTTGCCAGACGGTGCGCGATTACGATCGTCGTGCGGTCCTGCATCAGCCCGTCGAGCGCGTTCTGCACCAGCTTTTCGCTCTCGGCGTCGAGCGCCGAAGTCGCCTCGTCGAGAAGCAGAACCGGCGCATTCTTGAGGATCGCGCGGGCAATGGCGATGCGCTGGCGCTGGCCGCCGGAAAGCGTCACGCCCCGCTCGCCCGACATCGTGTCATAGCCATGGTCGAGCCGCTCGATGAATTCATGCGCATGCGCAGCCTTGGCCGCCGCAATCACATCAGCGCGGCTGGCATCGGGCCGGCCGAAGGCGATGTTGTCGTGGATGGTCGAGGCAAAGATCGTCACATCCTGCGGCACGATGGAAAGCCGGGCGCGCAAGTCCGCCGGATCGGCATCGCGCACCGAAACGCCATCCAGCGAGATATCGCCCACCGTCGTGTCGTAATAGCGCAGGATCAGCGACAGAACGGTGCTCTTTCCTGCCCCGGACGAGCCGACAATGGCAACCGTTTCGCCCGGTTCGACCTTGAAGGTCAGCCCCTTCAGCGCCGAACGCTCAGGCGCGGAGGGGTAGGCAAAGCGCACATCGTTGAAGGCAATCGCGCCGGCAGCGGTCGCCGGAAAGCGCTTCGGATTGGCCGGCGCGCGGATGGCCGGCACTTCCGCCAGCAGTTCCGAAAGCCGTTCCGCAGCGCCGGAAGCCTGCGCGATCTCGCCCCAAACTTCTGAAAGCGCACCCAGGCTGGAGGCGGCAACGACGGCATAAAGCACGAACTGGCCGAGTGTCCCCGCCGACATCGAACCGTCGAGCACGGCATGCGCGCCATACCAGAGCACGCCGGCAATGCTGCCGAACACCATGGAAATGGCAACGCCCGTGAGGATCGAGCGCGAGCGAATGGCGGCCTGCGCGGCGCCGAATGAACCCTCGATCGCATCGGCATAGCGCTTGCCGGCGGCAGGCCCGCCATTGAAGGCCTGCACGGTGCGGATCGCGCCGATCGACTCACTGGCAAAGGACGAGGCTTCGGCCAGCGTGTCCTGCGCCGAACGCGAACGCTTGCGCACCGAGCGACCGAAGGCAATCAGCGGAAAGACGATGAAGGGAATGGCGACCAGAACGAGGGCCGACAGGCGCGGGCTGGTATAGACCATCATCGCCGCGCCGCCGAGACAGAGGATGAGATTGCGCAGCGCCAGCGACGCCGTGGCACCGACCACCGACTTCACCTGAGTCGTATCCGCCGTCAGCCGCGAGACAATCTCGCCGGACTGGTTGACGTCGAAGAAGGACGGGGAAAGCTTGATGACATGGGCGTAAACATCGCGCCGCAGATCCGCGACGATGCGCTCGCCGATGGAGATGACATAGTAATATCGCATGGCGCTGGCAAAGGCGAGCATCAGCGCCAGCCCGATCAGCATGCCGAAATAGTTGTTGATGAAGCCGGCATCCGACTGCGAGAAGCCGTGGTCGATCATGCGGCGCACTGCGAGCGGCAGAGCCAGCGTCGTCACGGCGGCAAGCGTGAGGAAAATCAAAGCCTTGACCACCATCCCCCGATAGTGGCCGAGATAGGGGAGAAGCGTTGCAAGAGGCTTCAGAGACCGCGGGCGCGGCGCCTCCAGATTATCGACTTCACTCAACGCCATTCCCTCTCGATCCCGCGCCGGCGACGCGCGGCGGGCAGGCTTGCGGAATGCGCAAGATTTGTCCGCCGGGCCTTGTTATCCGGCAATCCTTCATGTATAGGCACGGCACTCATTGCGGGGCCGTCCAATTTCGGTTGCGGCTCCATTTACGCGTTTGGGTCTCATGTCGCAATGGTCTGCGGCAAATGATCCCATCCTAGGCAGGAAGACAAGGTTATGAAGGCTGACATTCATCCCGACTATCACGTGATCAAGGTGGTCATGACTGATGGCACTGAATACGAAACCCGCTCCACGTGGGGCGCTGCAGGCGACGTGCTGAACCTCGACATCGACCCGCGGTCGCATCCGGCTTGGACCGGCGGCAACCAGCAGTTGATGGACCGCGGCGGCCGCGTTTCCAAGTTCAACAAGCGCTTCGGCGGCCTCGGCCTCTGATCCTGTTGACATTCTAGTTTCGAAAAGCCCGGCCTCCGCGCCGGGTTTTTTGCGTTTATGCGCCGGCATAAAACAGCGGCAGCCTGACCTGTACCGACAGCCCGCCGATCGCTGCATCCCCGATCGAAACACTGCCGTTATGGCCTTCGCTCAGCGTCTTCACGACCGCAAGCCCGAGGCCCGCCCCACCCGTCGTCCTGCTGCGCGACGACTCCAGGCGGTGAAACGGCTCGAACAGCGCGCCGCGTTCTTCCGGCCTGACGCCGGGCCCCTGGTCTTCCACGACAAGAACCGCAAGCGCACCGTCACGATGAATGGACACATGCGCCACCTCGCCATACTTGATGGCGTTGTCGATCAGGTTTGCAACGATCCGCCGAAGCGCCACCCGATCACCGAGAACCGTCAGCGGATCACCACTCGAAGCGTCTTCCAGAACAACCGGTCGCCCAGCCTCCGCGAGAGCCGCACAATCAGTAGCAACCAGATCCCGCAGGCTGACCAGTTCCTCCTGCAACTCGCCAGCGCCTGCGCGCGACGTCAGAACCGCGTCATCCAGCAGCCGGACCATGTCCTCAATGTCGCGCACGGCGCTTTCCCGCGAGACCTCGTCCTCGATCGCATCGACCTTCAGGCGAAGCCGCGTCGCGAAGGTTCGCACGTCATGCGAAATGCCGCCAACCAGCTCCATCCGGTTTCGTAGCAGCGCCGCGACCCGCCCATGCAATGTATTGTAAGCCTCTGTGAGCCGGCGGATCTCGGGTGAAAACGCCGCGGCACTTGGCAAAGGACGCGGCGCGCCATCCGGATCAAGCGTGGCCACAGCTTCCGCCAGTTCGCGCAACGGCCGACTGGCGATGAAGACCAGCACGAGCGTCACCAGTCCCACCAGACTTCCGATCAGGCCTGCGAAGAGCCCCACCGGCAGACCGGCCTCGGTCGTCAGGAATGGCGAGCGCGCATCGACCACCATTGTCTCGTCAGTCGAAAGCCGCACCCTGAATTCCAGCGTCGCCGGAACGAACCGGCGCATCACAAAACCCAGCCGGGGAGGCGCGCCTATCTGATTCTCGATGCTGAACCGTCTGCCACCCAGCGCCTGATCATAATCCGCGACCTCGAAACGCGACTGGCGCGGCAGGTCGTCAAACTGGTTCGCCACGATATCGCCCGCCTCGATACGTATCTGGAACGTATCCGAACTCAGCCCGGCAAGCAGCAGCGCACGATCCGGCGGCGGCGTGGCCTCGATCAATGCCACAATTTTCGCCAGCCGCTGCGGCGGCGGCACCATGTCGCTTTGCCAGGAGGCCCGCCGATAGACGGCAACCAGATAACCGATCCACAGCACCGTCCCAACAAGAACGAACGCCCCGAATAGCCGGAAAGCGAGATGGCGACGCAGGAGCTTCATCGCGAAGAGACGTCCTTTGCCGTAAAGAGATAGCCGCCATTGCGGATGGTCGTGATCAGCCCCGCGCCGCCGTCCACCGCATCAAGCTTTCTGCGCAGTCTCGAGACCAGCATATCGACGGATCGGTCGAACGGGTCGGCATTGCGACCATGAACAAAGTCTAGGATAGTTTCGCGGCTCAGCACCCGGCGGGGCCGCTTGACGAAACAGGTCAGGAGGTCGAACTCGGCGCTGGTCAGCAACAACACCTCGGCCTGCGGCGTGGTCACGACACGCGTATCGAAATCGATCTCGAATCCGTCAAAACCGATCTTGTTGCCAGCGTCGGGCCGGGAACGGGCCGGTTCCACCGCACGGCGCAGCAGCGCGCGGATGCGCGCCACAAGCTCGCGCGGCCCGAACGGCTTAACCAGATAGTCGTCCGCCCCCATTTCGAGCCCGAGCACCCGGTCGATCTCGTCGCTTCTCGCCGTCAGCATGAGAATGGGGATAGAGAGCGACAGGCGCAGCCGGCGGCAGATCGAAAGCCCGTCTTCGCCCGGCAGCATCACGTCGAGAATGACGAGATCCGGTGCGCCCATTGCAAGCGCCGCGTCCATGGCGCGTGCATCCGGCGCGGCCGTCACGCGATAGCCTTCTTTCTCGATCAGCCCGCGGACCAGCCGCCGCACCTCGTCGTCGTCTTCCACAAGCAGGATATGTGTCGGCGCCTCATTCATGTCTCATCTATTCCCCGCAGCGAACTGCTTTTCAAGTGCAAAGCCGGGCTTGTGACAAACCATTACAAAAGGCGACAAATCGAGACAAAACGCCCCTCTCCGGTGATTGCCGCGTGACACGCCGCCGCCATTCTTCATGGCGTCGCAGGCAGCAAGCCTCGGCACAAACGAAACCTAGGAGAATGACATGAACCGCCTCATGATGACTGCCGCCCTCGCCCTCCCCCTCGTCGCCATGTCGGCGAGCGCCTTTGCCTGGGAACGCAACGGCTCGGCCACCGGCGCCTATGGCCGCACCTTTTCCAGCCACGCCACCGGCGGCTGCGCCAACGGCACCTGCTCCAAGCAGAAGACCGTCACGGGCCCGAACGGCCAGTCGGCCACACGCAACCGCACCGTCACCTGCAGCGGCGGCACCTGCAACAGCAATGCTGCTGTCAGCACCCCGAACGGAGGCTGGAAGCGCAGCTCGACCATCTCCCGTTGAGGTCACGACATGAAGACCGTCACCCTGACGATCGCATGGCTTGCGTCGGCGTTTGCCGCCGGCGCGGCCAATGCCAAGGAACCCGGCTATTTCGAACTGATGAAGGTGAAAAGCGCCTGCTCCGCCGACATCGCCAAATTCTGCAACGAGGTCCAGCCCGGCAAGGGCCGCATCATGATGTGCCTGAAAGCGCATCAAACAGAGGTCTCGAAGACATGCATCAACGCTGCGGCGCCCTACGCCGCCGACGCGGATAAGCTCACAAACAATTGAGGCGGAAAGGCCGCCGGAGAACGATCATGGAATCTGTCACGCATCTGTTCGCCTCCACTTTTCAGCACCCGGGCTTGATTGCAGCTGCAGCCCTTTCGGCGATGGCAATCGAGTATCTGGCCAATCTGCCCGATGCCAATGAAACGCATGATGTCAGGGAGACGGCCTCCTCCCTGACAATTGCCGTGATCAACAAGACGGTCGGCTATCTGACCGCCGGGATCACGGCGCTGCCGCTGCTCATTCTTTACGAGTATCGAATCTTCACCATCCCGGCGGACAATGTTCTGGCCCTGCTCACAGCCTTTGTCCTCACGGATTTTTGCTACTACTGGCACCATTTCGCCATGCACAAGGTCCGGGTCCTGTGGGCAAGCCATAGCGTGCATCATTCGGCAACCCGGCTCAATCTGACGGCCGCCGTGCGGCTCGGCCTCGGCGGACAGCTTGCCGGCGGCTTCCTGTTCTATTCGCCGCTCGTGCTTCTCGGTTTTCATCCGCTGGTCGTCTACGCCATGCTAGGGCTTGGCCTCGCCTACCAGCTCTTCATCCACCCTGCCAAAGCGCCAGATCTCGGCCCGCTCGAATGGGTGCTCAACACGCCGAAACATCATCAAGTGCATCACGCCTCCAACGCGCCATGCCTCGACAAGAATTTCGGCGGTGTTTTCATCGTCTTCGACCGCCTCTTTGGCACCTTCGCCAAGGCACCCGAAGACGAGAGCCTGCAATTCGGTCTTGTCGGCAAACGCCCGACGAACAACCCGCTTGCGATCCTCTTCGGCGAATGGGCACGCATCGCTCGGGACCTCATCCGTGCCCGATCACTGAAGGATGTCGCACGCTCGCTCTTCAGCATGAAGCCACGGACGGAGCGCTGACAGGTCTGCGCGAAGCACCCGACATCGGCAACGACAAACAAAAAGACGGCGGAGTTGCCTCCGCCGTCAAGTCGTACTCAGGATGGTTCGATGGTCATTCCGGGGAAAGCGGGACGGCTTTCAGTCCGGAACCAAGACAGGTGTCAATGACGACCGAAGGCGGTCTGCAGCAGCGAGAGCTGTGCCTGAACGCTGTTCTGGTTGTCATGGACGACCGGCGCATCGGCCGGACGGTAGATTTCGCGATCGAGGAGCGCCACGCGGCTCTGCAGGCGATGCGAGCGCTCGATCAGTTCGCGGAAGGAGAGCGGCAGGTCTTCCCAGCCCGGAGCCTCGCGGTCGAGGTTGTAGGCGTCGAGACGGACCTTCTTCTTTTCGGACATGACCTGATCGCGGGTCATTTCGCCGTTGTTGACGGCGCGCTGCAGGAGAAGCCAGGAGGCCATCTGCATCAGGCGGGTCGTCAGGCGCATGGATTCAGCGGCGTAAAGAACCGAAACCTGGCGCGGCAGCACCTTGGAAGCGGCGCGACCCGGGCCATCGAGGTAGCTCGCGGTCTCTTCGACAAGCGCCATGCCTTCGGCATAGAGCGACTTGAACTGAGCGGACGAAGCCGCATGGCCTGCGAAACTGATGGTGTTCAAACCGGTGTCGGACATTTCTTTATCGCCTCGGTACGCATCAAACTGAAAGGCTCAGGGAGAGTTTTTGTTCCCTGCTTGTGTGAACATAACATGATGCCAATAGCACAAACGCGCAAGCCGAATCTTAAGAAAAGGTTAATACCCACATTTGCGGGCGTTCGACTGCCGGCCGCCCGAAGATATGGTTGCCAAACAAACAAAAAAAGAGCCGCGAAAAGCGGCTCTCAAGGTAAAACAGGGAGAAAATCAGAAGTCGCTCATGAAGCTGAACCATCTGAACCCAGAAAGCTCTGGATGGGCTTAGTAATAACTTATGAAGGTTTCTGATTACTTAACGATCTCAGGAAAAGTGCAGTTTCGGGACACGCGATCAACGTTTGAAGAGACTGTCGGCGGCAGCGCGGCTGGCGCCTTTCGCAACAGCCTCGGCCTCAAGTCTTGAGATCTCCGATTTCAAGAGCTCAATCCGGATCTTCAACTCGTCGACGGACAAAAGCGAAAGATCCTGGCCGATATCGTGGACGGTCTTTCGCACCGGGCGTTCTTCGTCAAACAGGCTCATGCTGCTTTCTCCTCTTTGCTCTTGCCGTGTCGTTCACTGCCGTTAGCGTCGTCAGCAGACCCGCTGGCAAGCGGGCTCAGGTTGAAGCTTTCGGGCGTCTTCACCGTGATATGGCCAAGCGGAATATAGGCATCGCGATCGGCCGTCGGCACCGGAGCACGCATGCGCGAGCGGAAGACGGCGTAGATGGTGATCGCCACATGCGCCAGCGACGTGATGGCAAACAGCGCATAGGGCCCGAATGCCGCCATGACCGGTCCGCCAAGCGTCGGCCCGATGATCGTGCCGACGCCATAGAGGAGCAGAAGCCCTCCGGAGACCTTCACGTAGTTTTCCGGCGATGCGTGGTCATTGGCATGCGCCGCCGCCAGCGGATAGAGCGCATTGGCCGTTGCGCCATAGAGCGACACAAGCGCCAGAAGGACGACGACATTGGTCGGCTGGAAAAGCGCCAGAACCCAGCCGGCAAGCGCCCCTACCCCGGCCAGCGCTGCGAGAACGAGACGGCGGTCCATGCGATCCGAAAGGCGGCCCGTCGGGATCTGGATCAGCGCGCCGGCGGCAATCGCAAGGCTCATCATCAGCGCCACATGCCCGGCAGACAAATTGGCCTTGGAGCCGAACACGGCGCCCAGCGTGCCGAAGGCTCCGTTGGCGATGCCGATCAGCACCATGCCGACAAAGGCGATCGGCGAGTTTCGATAAAGCGCGATGACGTCGAGCTTGACGCTCTTCAGCGGCTGCGGCGACGCGGCTGTCGAAAGCGTCGTCGGCAGCATGGCCACGCAATAGAGAATGCCGACGATCATGAAGAGGATGGTCGTGTGAATATCGCCCGAGGCCACCATCATCTGCCCGCCGACGACACCGGCCAGCGTGATCATGATATAGGTCGAGAAGATGACGCCACGGTTCTTGTTGTCAACGCGCTCGTTCAACCAGCTCTCGATGATCATCGACGTGCCGGCAGAGGCAAAGCCGGTGAGCGCGCGCAACGCAATCCAGGCTGTCGGATCGACGAGAATTCCGGTCATGAGCGCGATGATCGCCGTCAGCGACAGAAAGCCGGAAAAGGCGCGCACATGGCCGATGCGGCGCACGACGAGCGGCGCCAGGAAACAGCCGGCGACAAACCCGGCAGACCAGGACGTGCCGAGAAGACCGAGCGTCGTGGTCGAATAGCCCTCGGCGGTGCCGCGCAGCGGCAGAAGCAGCGAATGCAGACCGTTGCCGAAGAACAGAAACAGCGTCCCGACCAGAAGCGAAAATACCGGAAGAAGATTGCGCCGCATGAATGTTCCATCCCAACCCGCACATCAAGGCAGGCCTTTGATTATGTGTTCGGCTTGAAAGAGGACCGCCTTTGCGATAGCGCCAAGGATGATCATGGTCCCGAAGCATGTTTGTCGAATGCTTATGACGGAAATCATGACACGGATATGGCGAAACTCAAGAACAGGGCATGACGCAACGTGACGAAGATCATCGCATTGTTGCTGATACTTGCCATGCTGGTCCATATCGTGAAGCCGCTCGGCCTGCCGGGACTGCGCAGGCGCGGCGATTTCTGGAAGATTGCCGTCTTCGCCTTCGCCATCACGATGTTCGTCAGCCTGCTCAGATAGAGCTTTGCTGCTGCCCGAAACGAAAAACGCGCGGAGGATGCCCCCGCGCGTCGAGACTTCATGACTGGATCGATAAGGCTCAGGCAGCCTTTTCGAGGTCCGCCTTCCAGTTGCCGAGAGCGGCCAGGCCGTTCATGCGGGCGCGGTGCGAGAAGGCGCGCTGGCCGGCAGCGACATTCTCGGCCTTGCCACCCCAGGCCTTCAGGGCCGTTTCCTGCAGCGCACGGCCGTAGGAGAAGGTGAGCTTCCAGGGAAGTTCGAACGTGTTCATGGCCGACAGGTGCGCCGTTGCCTCTTCGGAGGACTGGCCGCCGGAAAGGAAGGCGATGCCCGGAACGGCAGACGGAACCGTGCGCTTAAGCACGCGAACCGTACGCTCGGCCACTTCGGCAACGGAAGCCTTGCGGGCGTTCTTGCCGTCGATGACCATGCTGGGCTTCAGGATCATGCCTTCGAGATTGACGCGGGCTTCGGCCAGCTCTTCAAAGGTCGTGCGCAGCGTCCATTCGGTTACTTCTTCCGAACGGTCGATCGAGTGCGTGCCCGGCGCGCCATCCATCAGCACTTCCGGCTCGACGATCGGCACGATGCCGGCTGCCTGGCAGAGCGCAGCATAGCGGGCCAGCGCCTGGGCATTGGCACGCAGCGAGCCGCGGGTCGGCAGCACGTCGGAAACTGCGATCACGCCGCGCCACTTGGCAAAGCGTGCACCGGCTTCATGGTAGCGGGCGAGACGCTCGCCGAGGCCGTCAAGGCCTTCCGTGATGGTTTCGCCGGGGAAGTTGACCATCGGCTTTGCGCCGGTGTCGACCTTGATGCCCGGGATAGAGCCCGCAGCCTTGATCAGGTCGGCCAGCGCCGTGCCGTCCTTGGCCTTCTGGTAGAGCGTTTCCTCATAGAGAATGACGCCGGAAATGTAGTTCTTCATCGCATCGTCAGCGCGGAACAGCATCTCGCGGTAATCGCGACGGCTGTCCTCGGTCGAGGTCAGGTTGATGCCGTCGAACCGCTTCTTGATCGTGGATGTCGATTCGTCCGCTGCGAGCAGCCCCTTGCCCGGCGCTACCATCGCGACTGCAATGTCTTCAATCCGTTCAGCCATTTCAAAACACCTCCGTTCAACGTTTATCCGCCGATAACAGAAGAAGATGACAAGGAAAATGGGCCTAAAAATGCCTTAAACGATTTAAATTTAACTAAATCGGTTTAGGTAGAAATAAATCGGTTTAAAATTCACCGGAATTTCGTATTGTTTTTATTATGTTTAATGCGGCCGCCGAAATAATCGACGGCCGCCGCAGGTCAATTACTTCGCGCCGCTGAGGATATCGACGCCCGGAAGCGGCTTTCCTTCCATCCATTCCAGGAACGCACCACCCGCCGTCGAGACATAGGTGAACTCGTCGCCGACGCCTGCGTGGTTGACGGCAGCCACCGTATCGCCACCGCCGGCGACCGATACGAGCTTGCCGGCCACGGTCTGGGCTGCGGCGTGCTTGGCTGCGGAAACGGTCGCCTTGTCGAAGGGCTCGATTTCAAATGCGCCGAGCGGACCATTCCAGACCAGCGTTGCCGCCTTGGAAATCCAGTCATTGACCTTTTCGACCGACTTCGGGCCGACATCGAGCATCATCGCGTCAGCCCGGATCGCCGAGACGGCAACCGTCTCGTTGGCGGCATTGGCCTTGAACTCGCGGGCAACGACGCCATCGACCGGCAGAACGATGGCGCAACCGGCCTTCTCGGCTTCCGCCATGATCGTGCGGGCCGTTTCCGCCAGATCATGTTCGCAGAGCGACTTGCCGACATTGATGCCCTGTGCGGCGAGGAACGTGTTGGCCATACCGCCGCCGATGACGAGCGCGTCGACCTTCTTCACCAGGTTCTGCAGGAGGTCGATCTTGGTGGAGACCTTCGCGCCGCCGACGATGGCGACGACAGGACGGGTCGGATTGCCGAGCCCCTTTTCCAGCGCCTCAAGCTCGGCCTGCATGGTGCGGCCGGCATAGGCCGGCAGGTGATGGGCGAGACCTTCGGTCGAGGCATGGGCGCGATGCGCCGCCGAGAAGGCATCGTTGACATAGATGTCGCCATTGGCGGCCAGCGCTGCGGTGAATTCCGGCGTGTTCTTCTCTTCGCCCTTGTGGAAGCGGGTGTTTTCCAGAAGCAGGATGTCGCCGTTCTGCAGTGCATCGATCGCCGACTTGGCGACATCGCCGATGCAGTCGGAGGCAAAATGAACGCGGCGGTCGAGAACGGCCTCGACGGCCGGGGCGATCGTCCTGAGCGACATGTCGGCCACGACTTCACCCTTCGGACGGCCGAAATGCGCCAGCAGGATCACCTTCGCACCCTTGTCCGAAAGTTCGAGGATCGTCGGCGCAACCCGCTCGATGCGCGTCGCATCCGTCACCTTGCCGTCGCTGACAGGCACGTTGAGGTCGACGCGCACAAGCACGCGCTTGCCGGCAATATCATTGAGATCGTCGAGGGTTTTGAAGGTCATGGCAGGTCCCCAGATTGCGTTGGGCTGGAGCAATTCCAGAAAAAGTGCCTTGCGGTTTTTCGTCCGGAATTGCGTTCAAACAAGGAAGGCGGAAAGCACCGCTTCCCGGATCGGACGGGACCATACACGCAAGCGTTCAGGAGACAAGGGGATAGATCAAAGGAGCGGCCGGAGAGACCGCGGCGCAGAGCGCCGCAAGCGCATTCCGCGCGTCGCCGGTCATCCGGCACCCCCGTGGAGCGCAGCCCGAAGGACGATCAGCGCGTGAACGAAAAGGAAGTGCGATCCACGACAACCGATGGTACTTTACGATCCTGGGTGCCTACAGAAGTAGGTGGGCACCATGTGACCAAACCCACGGGTCTGGTCAGGGACAGTTCCCTAAGGATCGAGTATGGCCCCAGGGATGTGATGACCTGTCGTGAGGCGCAGACCGCATCAACAATGTAGGCTCAATCGCAGGCGAATACCAGTGCCGAGTTCCGAATTGCGCATGCTATCTTCACCTCCGACATTGAACACGACAAAGACAGCCCCTATTATGGGTTAATTCGCGCGCCCACCCTCTGCGAATGCCTTGACCCGAAGCCACATGACCGCAAGGTGCGAGCGGGCCAACCCCATGGAATTCCTGTGCTAACCGAAATCGTCATCGTCGTTCTCCTGACCATTCTCAATGGCGTTCTCGCCATGTCGGAGCTGGCAGTCGTCTCCTCGCGGCCGGTCCGCCTGAGAATTCTGGCCGAGCAGGGCAGCAAGGGCGCCGCCACCGCGATCCGCCTCGCCGAAGATCCGGGACGCTTTCTGTCCTCCGTCCAGATCGGCATCACGCTGGTCGGCGTTCTTTCAGGCGCCTTCTCGGGCGCCACGCTCGGCGCCCGCTTGACGCAATGGCTGGAAATTCAGGGCCTTTCGCCCAGTGCCGCCGACTGGCTCGGCGTCGGCTCGGTCGTCGTCGCCATCACCTATCTGTCGCTGATCGTCGGCGAGCTCGTGCCGAAGCAGATCGCGCTGCGCGCACCGGAAGCGGTTGCCACCCGTGTCGCTCCGGCCATGTTGTGGCTTTCGCGCTTTGCCCTGCCGCTCGTCTGGCTGCTCGACGCGTCGGGCAAGACGATCCTGCGCCTCCTCGGTCAGCGGGGCGGCTCCGATGAAGCCATGACGGACGAGGAAATCCGCACGGTTCTCGCCGAGGCCCATCATGCCGGCGTGATCGAGCCGGAAGAATCCGCCATGATCTCGGGCGTCATGCGCCTGGCCGATCGCACCGCGCGTGGCCTGATGACGCCGCGGCGCGATGTCGAGATCATAGACATCGAGGACAGCGCCGCCGAAATCCGCGAACAGCTGCGCAAATCGCAGCGCTCGCGCCTGCCGGTGCGCAACGGCGCGTCCGACGAAATTATCGGCGTGGTCTTCGTCAAGGACGTCATGGATGTGCTGCTGAGCGGCACCGCGCTCAACATCAAGGCCATCATGCGCGACGCGCCGGTCGTGTCCGACCTTTCGGGCGCACTTGATGTCATTGAAGCGCTACGCCAGACACCGGCCCATATGGTTCTCGTCTATGACGAGTTCGGCCATTTCGAAGGCATCATCACCTCGGGCGACGTGCTCGAAGCCATCACCGGTGTCTTCCTGGACGACGCCTCGGAAGAACCGGCAATCCTCGCCCGCGAAGACGGCTCCTTCCTCGTCTCCGGCTGGACCCCGATCGACGAATTCGCCGACCGCATGGGCATTTCCGTCGGCGACGACCCGGATTTCGAAACCGTCGCCGGCTTCGCCATCGAGGAAATGAAACACCTCCCCGCACTCGGCGAAACCTTCACCGCGCAAGGCTGGCATTTCGAAGTCATCGACCTGGACAACCGCCGCATCGACAAGCTGCTAGTCAGGCGGGCGGACTGAGAACTCTGAAGCCGCATTGACAGATGTAAGCTAAATGCTTACAACTCTGCGACAGTTTTGAGGATCCACAGCATCAAGCCCGAGGCACCGGTGATCAGGACATTCAAGAGCAAAGCCTTGAAGGAACTTTTCGAAACCGGCCGTTCGAGCAAGGTTCAGCAGTCGCTTCACAAACGAATATGCCTCCGCCTCGACAGGCTTGAACAGGCAGAACGTCTGGAAGAGATGAACCTGCCGGGCTTCAACTTCCATGCCTTGCGTGGCTTCGAGCCGGTCCGATACACCATCCACATCAATGGCCCCTGGTGCATCACCTTCGAATTCGACAATGGTGACGTCTGGAATGTCGACCTGGAACAGTATCATTGAGCGGCCATAATAGAGGCGAAGTGTCATGACGCATGCAGTCGAACGTCCGATCCGGCGCTGCCCCACCCACCCGGGCGCCCTGCTTGACGATATCATTCCGGCGACAGGCAAGACCAAAGTGGAGATCGCCAGCCTTCTCGGAATTTCGCGCCAGCAGCTCTACGACATCCTGAACGAAAAGAAGCCCGTATCGCCCAACGTTGCGGCGCGCCTTGGCAAGCTGTTCGGGGATGGTGCCGGCGTCTGGCTGCGCATGCAGGCCGCTCATGATGCCTGGCAGGCCGAGCATTCGATTGATCTGTCCGGCATACCGACGCTGAAGACCGCGTGAAGCCGGTGACTGACGCTGAGGGCGACAACCCGCTCAGACTAGCTGCCGTTGATCTTCTGCGTGATGCCGTTGATCTGGCTGGTCAGTTCGCCGAGCGCGGCGACGAGGAGCGTGTCGCTCTTGTCGGAAGCGGCGAGCATGCTTTCGCGTGACTTGCTGAGACTTTCCACTTCCGTTTCCAATGCCTTCAGCCGCCGGCTCACATCGGAAAGTTCGTCCATGACCATGATGCCGGCCATGACGGTCAGGCGGAGATCGCCGATCTCGCCGAATTGCGACTTCAGATGCATCACATAGCGGTCGAACCGGGCGGCAAGCTCGGTCAGATGCGCTTCCTGGCCCTCTTCGCAGGCCATGCGATAGGCTTTGCCGTCGATTTGTACGGTGACCTGGGCCATGATGTTTCCTGTCAGCGATCGAGCACGGCGCGGATGGTTTCCATGGCCGTCACCAGACGACGGGAAACCTCCCTGTTGACTTCTTCCAGCCGGTTCGCCCGGAATTCGGACTGGTCGAGATCATGAGCGAGCTTCGCGCGGTCCTGATGGACCCGGCGCACCTCAGCCCGATACTCCGCCGAAGACATTTCCCGGTCAAAACGACCGTCGATCGCGCCCGCGAGCGCCTGCACGGCGGCCCTCAAGTCCTCGACCGCCGATTTGACCGTCTTGTCTCCTGGAGCCATCTCTGCCTTGCAACCTCACACGCTCAATACCTGAACCACCAGCGAATCGTCATAGTCCCAGCCGGCGCATCTGCGAACAGTAGTCAGGTCGAACGACAAGCGTCAATAAACCGCGACCAGATCGAGGCGCGCAGAAAGCCGCTTTGCTGTGGATGAGATATCAATCGTTTCAAATCCCGCCGCCATTGTGACCGCGACAGGATATCTCTTGAACTTTAACCCGAACACGCGGTTAGAACTGCCGCGGAACACGGTGTTTTGTTGACTCCAGCGCCCTACCTGCTATGTGTCTCCGCGATTTCCAGGAGGCCGCGGGAGGAACGCGCGGCCGCTTAACCGACACCGCAAAAAACGGGTAAATCATGATCTCGCGCGAACAACACAACCGGATGGCCAATGCGATCCGCTTCCTGTCCATGGACGCTGTCCAGAAGGCAAATTCCGGTCACCCCGGCCTGCCGATGGGCGCGGCCGACATCGCCACGGTCCTCTTCACGCGTTATCTGAAGTTCGATCCCAAGCAGCCGCTCTGGGCCGACCGCGACCGTTTCGTGCTCTCCGCCGGCCACGGCTCGATGCTGCTCTACTCTGTCCTCTACCTCACGGGCTATGAGGACATGACCATCGAGGACATCAAGCAGTTCCGCCAGATCGGCGCCAAGACCGCCGGCCACCCGGAATACGGCCACGCATCGGGCATCGAAACCACGACCGGCCCGCTCGGCCAGGGCATTGCCAATGCCGTCGGCATGGCGATTGCCGAGCGCAAGCTGCGCGACGAGTTCGGCTCTGACCTGCAGGACCACTACACCTACGTGCTGTCCGGCGACGGCTGCCTCATGGAAGGCATCAGCCAGGAAGCGATTTCGCTTGCAGGACACCTCAAGCTCAACAAGCTGATCGTCTTCTGGGACGACAACGACATCACCATCGACGGCCATGTCGGCGTTGCCGATAGCACCGACCAGCATGCCCGCTTCCGCGCCTGCGGCTGGAACACGATTGCCGTCGACGGCCATAACCCGGACGAAATTGCTGCCGCCATCGAAACGGCCCACAAGTCCGACAAGCCGACCATGATCGCCTGCAAGACGATCATCGGCTTTGGCGCCCCGACCAAGCAGGGCACCCACAATGTGCACGGCGCCCCGCTCGGTGCCGAAGAAATCGCCGCCGCCCGCAAGCAGCTGAACTGGGATTACGAACCCTTCGTCGTTCCCTCGGACGTTCTGGACGCATGGCGTGCAGCCGGCCAGCGCTCCGTCAAGGCGCGCTCCGACTGGGAAGCTCGCCTTGCCGCCGCAGACGCCGGCAAGAAGGCCGAATTCACCCGTCGCTTCGCCGGCAAGCTGCCGGAAGGCTTTGACGCGGCCATCTCCGCCTACAAGCAGAAGCTCGCCGACGAAAAGCCGACGGTTGCCACCCGCAAGGCCTCTGAAAACGCGCTGGAAGTCGTCAACGGCATCATCACCGAAACCATTGGCGGTTCCGCCGACCTGACCGGCTCGAACAACACCAAGACGAGCCAGACCAAGTCGATCACGCCGACGGACTTCTCCGGCCGCTACATGCACTGGGGCGTTCGCGAACACGGCATGGCCGCTGCCATGAACGGCATGGCGCTGCATGGCGGCCTCATCCCCTATTCCGGCGGCTTCCTGATCTTCTCGGACTATTGCCGTCCGTCGATCCGCCTCGCCTCCCTGATGGGCATCCGCGTCATCCACGTTCTGACGCACGATTCCATCGGTCTCGGCGAAGACGGTCCGACGCACCAGCCGGTCGAGCAGATGGCAGCGCTGCGCGCCATCCCGAACCTGATGATGTTCCGCCCGGCCGACGCGACCGAAACGGCAGAATGCTGGCAGATCGCCCTTGAAGCGCATGACCGTCCGTCGGGCATCGCGCTGACCCGCCAGAACCTGATGGCCGTTCGCACCGAGATGTCGGAGAAGAACCTCTGCGCACTCGGCGCCTACGAACTCGTCGCCGCCAAGGACGCCAAGGTTTCGATCTTCGCCTCCGGCTCGGAAGTCGAGATCGCCGTGCTGGCCGCCCGCGCGCTCAACGACAAGGGCATCGCCGCCCGCGTCGTCTCCGTTCCCTGCTTCGAGCTCTTCGCCGAGCAGCCGGACGCCTATCGCGCCGCCGTCATCGGCACGGCACCGGTCAAGATCGGCGTTGAAGCTGGTATCCGTCAGGGCTGGGATGCGATCATCGGCTCCGACGCCGCCTTCATCGGCATGAAGAGCTTCGGCGCTTCGGGTCCATACAAGGAACTCTACAAGCATTTCGGCATCACGGTGGAAGCCGTGGTGGCAGCGGCTGAAGCCCGCATCTGAACGAGATCCGGCGAAAGCGGGTTACCGCTTTCGTCACATGCTTGCGTGAAATCAAGGAACCTGGAACGCCGATCTGATGCATTCAGGTCGAACCGCTCCGAAAAACGGAATTGTCCACGGGATTGGAGATATCCATATGACTGTTAAAGTTGCCATCAACGGCTTTGGCCGCATCGGCCGCAACGTTCTGCGCGCCATCGTCGAATCCGGCCGCACCGACATCGAAGTCGTTGCGATCAACGACCTCGGCCCGGTCGAAACCAATGCGCACCTGCTGCGCTATGACTCGATCCACGGCCGTTTCCCGGCCAAGGTCGAAGTCTCCGGCGACACGCTGGTCATCAACGGCGGCAAGCCGATCAAGGTGACCGCGATCAAGGACCCGGCAACGCTGCCCCATGGCGAAATGGGCGTCGACATCGCGATGGAATGCACCGGCATCTTCACCGCGCGCGACAAGGCTGCCGCCCATCTGACCGCTGGCGCCAAGCGCGTCATCGTCTCGGCACCGGCCGATGGCGCTGACCTGACGGTTGTTTACGGCGTCAACCACGACAAGCTGACCAAGGAGCACCTGGTCATCTCCAACGCATCCTGCACGACGAACTGCCTCGTGCCGGTCGTCAAGGTTCTGCACGACCTGATCGGCGTCGATCATGGCTTCATGACCACGATCCACTCCTACACCAACGACCAGCCGTCGCTCGACCAGATGCACAAGGATCTGTACCGCGCCCGCGCAGCTGCTCTCTCCATGATCCCGACCTCGACGGGCGCTGCCAAGGCCGTTGGCCTCGTCATGCCGGAACTGAAGGGCAAGCTCGACGGTTCGTCGGTTCGCGTTCCGACCCCGAACGTCTCCGTCGTCGACTTCAAGTTCGTCGCCAAGCGCTCCACGACCACGGCTGAAATCAACGAGGCGATCAAGGCTGCCGCCACCAGCGGTCCGCTCAAGGGCATCCTCGGCTATACCGACGAGCCGCTCGTTTCGCGCGACTTCAACCACGACCCGCATTCGTCGATCTTCGCGCTCGATCAGACGAAGGTCATGGAAGGCAACTTCGTCCGTATCCTGACCTGGTACGACAACGAGTGGGGCTTCTCCAACCGCATGTGCGACACCGCGGTTGCTTTCGCCAAGCTCATCTGAGCGAAAGCCCTATCCTGAAATGCGAAGCGCGCCGGAAACGGCGCGCTTTTTATTTATGGAATGGGATTTTGAAAGACCTACATCGTGTCTTTCATGACCTTTTCGAGATGAGTCTTGCACTCGTCCATCTTGCCATCCTTCATGGCCATCTTGGCGGCGTCGACATCCTTCATCGCCGTCGCCATCTTGTCGCCCTTGGCAGCCTTGGCAGCCGTTTCGGCCTTCACCATGTGTGCGTCGTCGCACATCACCGTTTCAGCGGCAAACACGGGCATGGCCATACCCGCCGCGACGATTGCAGTAGCAACGATCAACTTGAACATGATTTTCTCCTCTTCGGCGGACAAAATTACCCGCAAAAAGAGAATTGCATTCAATCAAGTCAATTATAAGTCACATAGCCCGGATTGCCGTAAGCCGCGCGTTACACGCCGCTGCGCACAGAACAGTCCTAATCGAAAAGCCCCGGCAGCATGGGCGCACCGTCGTCGAGATACACACCCTCCATCGCCAGCAGCTTCGCCTTGGTGACAAGGCCGCCGGGCGCGGAGAACCCACCCGGCTTGTTGCCCGCCGCCAGAACCCGATGACACGGGACGACAACCGGCCAGGGATTGCGGGCCATCGCCGTGCCGACCGCCTGCGCCGCGCCCGGCGAACCCGCCCGTTCGGCGAGCGCCCCATAGGTCACGGTCTCGCCCCGCCCGACCCGGCGCAGGGCATGATAGACGGTCGCCTCAAACGGCGCGATGCCGGCGAAATCGAGAAGCGCGCCGGAAAAATCGACCGCCTCGCCGCCCGCATAGCGCGCCAAAGCCTCCGCCGCCTCGTTCGCGTAAGCCGGAACGGCACCCCCGGCCCGCCTCGCCCCCTTGGCAAGCCGCGCCGCCGTTGCCGCCGCGTCACGATCCGGCAGCTGCACGCGCGTCAGCCCGGCCTCGCTCCACGCAATGCCGCAGACGCCGAGCGCCGTCTCGAAAAGCATATATTCAGCCGAATCCATGGACCGTTCCCGCATCGGCGGATTATGCGTTTGAAAGAACGGTATCGCAATCGCCGCCGGCTTGCCAAAGGGGCTGGAATTCCTATTCTCGCGACAGACATGCCGGAGCCAGACGTGACCCTGACCAAAGCCGAAATCCGCAAGGACCGCCTTGCACTTCGAGACGCCATCCCTCCGGAAACCCGCATCGAAAAGAGCCTTGCCATGGCCGATCATGCCGAGGCGATCGCATTCGATCCCGGCACGATCATCTCGGGCTTCATGCCGATTCGCTCGGAAGCTGATGTGCGGCCCCTGATGTCAGGCCTGCGGGCGCGCGGTGCGCGGCTCTGCCTGCCGGTGGTGATCGACCGGGAAACCATCGTTTTCCGCGAACTCCTACCAACCGCCGCGCTGGTCGAAACCGGCTTTGGCACCTTCGGTCCCGGCCCGGATGCGGCCGAACTCGACCCCGATATCCTGCTCGTCCCCCTCTCGGCCTTTGACCATCTGGGCAACCGGATCGGTTATGGCGCAGGCCATTATGACCGCGCAATCGATCGTTTGTTGCGGAAAGGGCTGAAACCGAGGCTGATCGGCATTGCATTCGACTTACAGAACGTGGAAGAAATTCCCGCAGAACCTCACGATATGCCGCTCGATGCCATTCTGACCGAAAGCGGCCTTTTGCCTTTTGGCTAGACTGGACTTGCAATGCGACTGCTATTCCTGGGTGACATGGTGGGCAAGACGGGCCGTACGGCCGTCTGGGAACGCCTGCCGGGCCTGATCTCCGACTACAAGCTCGACTTCGTCATCGTCAACGGCGAGAACGCCGCCGGCGGCTTCGGCATTACCGAGCAGATCCATATCGACACGATCGACGCCGGTGCCGATGTTGTCACCACCGGCAACCACGTCTGGGACCAGAAGGAAGCCGTCGGCTTCGCCGGCCGCTACGACAACTTCCTGCGCCCCGCCAATTACCCCGCCGGCACGCCCGGCAAGGGCTCCGGCCTCTTCATCGCCCGCAACGGCGCGCGCGTGCTGGTCGCCAACATCATGGGTCGCGTCTTCATGCACCCGGAACTCGACGACCCCTTCAAGACCGGCGAAGCGATCCTCGCCGCCTGCCCGCTTGGCGAACAGGCCGACGCCGTCATCTTCGACTTCCATGCGGAAGCCACATCCGAGAAGCAATGCTTCGGCCATTTCGTCGATGGCCGCGCCTCGCTCGTCGTTGGCACGCATACCCATGTGCCCACCGCCGACCACCAGATCCTGAATGGCGGCACCGCCTATATGTCGGACGCCGGCATGTGCGGCGACTATGACTCGTCGCTCGGCATGGAAAAGGAAGAGCCGATCAACCGCTTCATCTCCAAGATGCCGAAGGGCCGTTTCGAGGCCGCAAACGGCCCGGCGACCATCTGCGGGCTGGCGGTGGAAATTTCGGATCGAACGGGGCTTGCTGAGAAGATCGCGCCGCTGAGGCTCGGGCCGCGGCTTTCGGAGACGATCCCGGACTTCTGGTGAGGGCCTTGAAGTGCCTCTCGTCCAAACGCACATGAAATGAAGGCGGGGCCGAAACCCCGCCTCCTTCTTTTGGATCAGACAAACGCGACATGCCGGTGAACGCCGACATCGGGTTCCTTCTCGGGATCGAGGTTCGCCTTGGCGATTTCCCAGCCGAAGGTCAGGAGGTTGCCGGTTGAGGCCCAGAAGTTGCATTCGTCGGGCTGGAAGCGGAGCATCGTGAGGTTCGGATCCTGCTTGCCGCCCTCAAACCATGCCTCGACGACAGAGTTCCAGTATTCGTCGATGCGTCGCGGGTCAGGATCGATGCTGATCGCGCCGCGCAGCATCGCATGGAAATCGTGGTCCTTGCCGACGACACAGAAGAGCGCCTGGGCGCCGGGCGTGATCGCGCTGACGAGATCGGTGTCCTTGCTGGTGTAGAACCAGATTGTCTTGTTTGCGATATCGAGGTTCGGCGCCATCGGCTGCAGGCCGAAGCTGTGGGTCTCGAGACCCAGCATGCCGGCAGAAACCCGGTCGAGTTCATCCCAGATCAGCTTTTCGGGATCGCTCTTTGCGGTGGAGAGGCTTACCATGGTGCACGTCCTTTCATCTTGGGCGGTTGGTCTTGCCTCGTTAATCCGCGACCCTGTGAAATGGTTCCGGGCAAGAGTGCGCGCCGTATCTGGACGAAACGCCTCAAAATCCTTATAAGGCCCCAAAATCTCGAAAAACCGGATGAAATACGCATAGGGGTGCCATGGCTGGCCATTCACAGTTCAAAAACATCATGCATCGCAAGGGCAAGCAGGACAGCGTGCGCTCCAAGATGTTCTCCAAGCTCGCACGCGAAATCACCGTTGCCGCCAAGGCAGGTCTGCCCGACCCGACCATGAACGCCCGCCTGCGTCTGGCCATCCAGAACGCCAAGGCCCAGTCCATGCCGAAGGACAATATCGAGCGCGCCATCAAGAAGGCTGCCGGTGCTGAAGGCGAAAACTATGATGAAGTCCGCTACGAAGGCTACGGCCCGGGCGGCGTCGCCGTCATCGTCGAGGCGCTGACCGACAACCGCAACCGCACCGCATCCAACGTCCGCTCGCTCTTCACCAAGGCCGGCGGCGCATTGGGCGAAACCGGCTCCGTCTCCTTCTCCTTCGACCGCGTCGGCGAAATCACCTACAAGGCATCCGTTGGCGATGCCGACAAGGTAATGGAAGCTGCGATCGAAGCCGGCGCTGAAGACGTCGAGTCCAGCGAAGACGGCCACACGATCTATTGCGGCTTCGAGGACACGAACGAAGTCGCCAAGGCGCTCGAAGCCGTGCTCGGCGAAGCCGAAACCGTCAAGTCCGTCTGGAAGCCACAGAACACCATTCCGGTGGACGAAGAAAAGGCCCAGTCGCTCATGAAGCTCATCGACAACCTCGAAGACGACGACGACGTCCAGAACGTCTACTCGAACTTCGAAGTGTCCGACGAAGTCATGGCCAAGCTCTCGGCCTGATCCGCGATCGACATTTCATCGCATGCGCAATCCCCGGCTCGTCCGGGGATTTTGCGTTTCTGGCCTGTCCCATTGCCGAGCCGGCGATGGCGAGAACCCCCGATTGCCACCAGATCCAATATAATATACCCCCCTATATTAAATAGGGAGACCGATCATGAGCGGCAGCCATTTCCATTCGCATGATGACCACGCAGATCATGCTCATCCGCATGACACCCTGCCCGCGCAGCACGATCATGTTTTTCTGGGCGAAGGACATGCGCGCAACGAGAAGCGGACATGGATCGTCATTGCGGTGACGACCACGATGATGGTGGTCGAGATCATCGCAGGCAACGTCTATGGCTCGATGGCGCTGGTGGCCGATGGCTGGCACATGTCCACCCACGCCGCCGCCATGCTGATCGCGGCGCTCGCCTATTTCTACGCCCGCCGCCACGCGACGAACCGGCGCTTCACCTTCGGCACCGGCAAGCTCGGCGATCTGGCAGGCTTCACCAGCGCCATCGTGCTCGCCATGATCGCCCTGCTGATTGCCTGGGAAAGCTTCATGCGGCTGCGCGCGCCGGTCTCGATCAACTTCCGCGAGGCGATTATCATTGCCGTGATCGGTCTTGCGGTGAACCTCGTCTGCGCCTGGCTTCTGAAGGACGATCACCATCACCACGGCCATTCGCATGGCCACGATCACGACCACGACCACCACCATCACGACCATGCCGGCAAAGACCAGAACCTCCGCGCCGCTTATCTCCATGTTCTCGCCGATGCCTTCACCTCCGTCCTCGCCATCCTCGCGCTGACGCTTGGTAGCCTCTATGGCTGGTCCTGGCTCGACCCGGCCATGGGCATTGTCGGTTCGCTGGTCATCGCAAACTGGTCCTGGAGCCTCATCCGCGACACCGGCGCGACACTCCTCGACTATGTGCCGGACGACGAGGATCTGCCGGAGGAAATCCGCGAGATCGTGGCGCAGGAAGGTGCGGAAATCGTCGATCTGCATGTCTGGCAGCTCGGCCCCGGTCACCATGGCGCCATTGTCTCGATCCTCGCCGACCACCCGAAAGCGCCCTCCTATTACCGCGAGAAGCTTGCAGCGATCCACGATCTGTCGCATGTGACGGTGGAAGTGGAAGCACGCGCCGCCTGACGGACAGCGACAAGGGCTCTGGGACATGACGCATACGATCCGCGAGAAGCAGAAACTCATCAACCGCGTCCGCCGCCTGCGCGGCCAGATGGAAGCGGTCGAGCGCATGCTGGAAGAAGAAAAGGGCTGCGCCGAGGTGATGCAGCTCATCGCCGGCGTGCGCGGCGCCGTCAACGGCCTGATGGCCGAAGTCATCGAAGACCACATCCACCACCACCTCGCCGCCCCCGACCTCACACCCGCAGACCGGAATGAGGCGGCAGGCGAGCTGATCGATGTGGTCAGGGCTTATCTAAAGTAGACGCGCAGCACGCCGCCCTCCGGATGAAGCTAGCCCAGACAAAATGGGCTGATCGACGGCTGAGTGTCAATTTAGGTGTGCACTCTTTGACGCTGCGAGCTGTGGCATGATCCTTCGAGGCCGCCCTTTGGGCGGCACCTCAGGATGAGGGCGTCTTCTGTTTTGCAGCGTCGTGGCCTAGAAATTCGAGCCGCAAACGCCGCAGACAGTGTTGGACGCTGGAGGCAATCGTTGGCGCACACCAACCCCACCCTCACCCTGAGGTGCCGAAGCGAAGCGCAGGCCTCGAAGGGCCCCGCCGCATCACTCACCGGCTGAATTGACTTTGACAACAGGCCCGCGCCGCGAAAGCGCCGGGAGCGCCTCGTAGTTCAACGCGATCAGCGCTTCCTTTTTCTGGCGGTTCCAGCCCTTGATCTGCCGCTCGCGCGCAATGGCATCGATAATGCGGTCGTATGTCTCGCAAAAAACCAGCTCGACCGGACGGCGTTTTGCCGTGTAGCCGTCGTAGATACCGGCATTGTGCTCCCATAGACGCGCTTCAATCGGTTGCTTCGTCAGTCCGGTATAATAGGAGCCGTCGCGGCATCTGAGAATATAGACCGTCACATCCATCCCCGCCCTCCGGATGAAGCTGGCCCAGACAAAATGAGCTGATTGACGGCTGAGTGTCAACTTGGGAGTGTAATCTTTGACGCTACGACCTGTTGCATGATCCTTCGAGGCCGCCCTTTGGGCGGCACCTCAGGATGAGGGCGTCTTTTGTTTTGCAGCGTCGTGGCCCAAAAATACGAGCCGCAAACAGTGTCGGATGCCGGAAGCAACCCGTTGGTGCCCCCCGCCCTCACCCTGAGGTGCCGAAGCGAAGCGCAGGCCTCGAAGGGTCCCAGCCGCCGCCGCTGAAGAACAACCTTACGCCGCCTCGAACACACCCATTTCCGAAATCGCCTTCACCGCCTCCAGACGCTTCTCGACGTCGAAGATCGTGAACGACACGATGATTTCGTCGGCATCCGTGTCCTTGATGAAGCGCTTGAGCTTCGTCTCGACCGTATCCTTCGCGCCGACGACGGCGAATTGCAGCGTGTGTTCCACCATCGTCCGCTCCATCGGCGTCCAGTGCTCGTCCATGTCGGCAACCGGCGGCGGATATTTGCCGGGGCGGCCTCGGCGCAGGTTGACGAACTGCTGCTGGGCGGAGGTGAAATAGTAGGCGGCCTCCTCGTCCGTCTCGGCCACCACGCCCATGACGCCGGCCATCACATAGGGCTGGTCAAGTTGGTCTGAGGGCTGGAAGCGCGCGCGGTAGATATCGATTGCCTCGAAAAGCTGGTCCGGCGCGAAATGCGAGGCGAAGGCATAAGGCAGGCCAAGGGCCGCCGCCAGATGGGCGCTATAGAGGCTGGAGCCCAGGATATAGAGAGGAACCTGTGACCCCATGCCCGGATTGGCGATGACCCGCTGCCCTTCGACGCGCGGCCCAAGCCAGGATTTCAACTCCAGAATGTCGTCCGGAAACCGCTCGGATGCCGCCTGCATGTCGCGCCGAAGCGCACGGGCGGTGGCCATGTCGGTCCCCGGCGCGCGGCCGAGTCCGAGATCGACGCGGCCCGGAAAGAGCGCGGCCAGCGTGCCGAACTGCTCGGCAATGATATAGGGCGAGTGGTTGGGCAGCATGATGCCGCCAGAGCCGATGCGGATGCGCTTCGTCGCGTAGCCTGCATGCGCGATGACAAGCGAAGTCGCCGCACTGGCAATCCCCGCCATGCCGTGATGCTCGGCGAGCCAGAAGCGCTTGTAACCCGCCTCCTCCGCCGTCATCGCCATGCGCCGCGTGTTCTCCAGCGCATCGGAAACGGTCGCACCTTCGCTGACGGTGGAAAGATCAAGAACGGAAAAGGAAGTCATCGGAGGGGCCTTTCGGGATGGAAGCCTATATCTAGGCACCGAACCTCCCGAACCCAAGCCGTAAGGCCGACTTACTTGACGAAAAAGTTTGGCTGGGGCGACGGCAAGGCACCCGCCACACGAGGGCTAGCTCTTTTGCAGGGCCAGATGCGTGCCCAGCCCGACGAGAACCACGCCGCCGGTGCGCTGCACAAGCCTTTGCGCGGTTGAGGATTGCTTGAGCCGCGACACGATGAGACCGGCCAGCAGGACACAGACAATATCGGCCAGAGTGAAAATCACATTCACGATGACACCCAGAATGGCCAGCTGCATCCAGATCGGGAACTGAGCCGCACTGTCGATGAATTGCGGCAGGAAGGCCATGAAGAAGATGGCCGTCTTGGGGTTCAGGACCTCGACGCCAATGCTCTGCAAAAAGGCTTTGCGCGCCGTCTTCTCGGTCTTCGGCTTAAGATCGCCCTGTAGAACTTCCTTTGCGCGAAACAGCGAAATGCCGAGCCAGACCAGATAGGCAGCCCCCGCAAGCTTGACCGCAGCGTAAAGCACCGGGACGGCATGGAAGAGAACCGACAATCCCGCCGCCGCCGCAAGGATATGCGCATAGGCCCCGATATGGATGCCCAGCACCGCCATCAGCCCGGCCTTGCGACCGCCGGCCATCGTGCGCGCCGCCGCATAGAGCATGGCCGGACCCGGAATGAAGGCAAAAGCCGCCGTCGTCAGAACAAAAGCGATCAGGATGTCGATAGCTGGCACGCCCGTCTCCTCCAAACGTTGACCTCATGCGGAGCGAGACGGCTCTTCAAACATCATCCCAACGGCGATGACAGATTGCGTCAGCAGCACGAATTGCGCAAGCCGGCCCAGGCCAGAACGATCCGCGTCGAGAGAACGGCCAGCCTCACCCGGCCATCCGATACCCGCCACGCTCGCCTTCCAGACGGAACTGGCCAAGCCGCTGGTCCATCTCGCCGGCCTCATGCGCCAGCTTGTGGACCGCCGCGGTGGTTTCCTCGACCATGGCCGCGTTCTGCTGCGTGGCGGTTTCCAGTTCGCCGACGGAGGCGTTGATGGCGCGCAGAGAGTCTGCCTCCTCACGGGTCGATTCCATGATCGAGCGGATACGTCCGTCGATGTCGGCAACATGGCCGCCAATGGCGCCAATGGCGGTGCCTGCCTTCTCGACCAGCGCCACGCCGGCCTCGACGTCGCTGGTGGATTTGGCCAGAAGCGCGGTGATTTCCTTCGCCGCATTGGCCGAACGCTGGGCAAGCTCGCGCACTTCCTGGGCAACGACGGCAAAGCCCTTGCCGCTATCCCCGGCGCGGGCGGCCTCGACGCCCGCGTTCAAGGCGAGAAGATTGGTCTGGAAGGCGATCTCGTCGATGACGCCAATGATCTGGTTGATCTTCTGCGAGGAGCCCTGAATGTTCTCCATCGCCTCGATCATGCTGCGCATGATGCCGGCGGAATCGTCCGCCCCATTGCGGGCGGTCTTGGCAATGCGTGCGGCATCTTCGGCGCGGGCCAGCTGCTCGCGCACCGCCTTGGTCACCTGATCGATCGCGGCTGCCGCCTGGCTGATGGACATGGATTGCCGTTCCGTGCGGGCGGCAAGCTGGTCGGCCGAGGTGCGGATCTCGCTCGACCCTTCACGCACGGCCGCCGAATTCCCGCCGATGGCCAGCATCGCGTCGCGCAGCTGTTCGACCGAGCGGTTGAAATCGAGGCGCAGCATCTCGAGTTCGGACGGGAAGCGTCGATCGATCGTGCAGGCAAGGTCACCGCCGGCAAGGCGGCCGAGGCCCGAGCCCAGCGCACTGACGACACCCTGCAGTTCCGCCGCCTGCGCCTCGCGCTCTACCTGCCGGGCGTCGCGTTCGCGCTCGGCATCGACGGCCATTTGAGCGGCCTCGCTTTCCATCTCCTTCTGCCGCTGCAGCGACTGGCGGAAGCTGTGAAGCGCGCGGGACATGACGCCGATTTCGTCGCGGCGATCCTGGAAGCGGATAGTCGCTCCGAGATCACCCGAAGAGACCGCCTGCGTCGCCTCGGCCAAAGCGCCAAGCGGCGACAGCATGCGCTTGAGGAAGAAGGCGGATGCCAGCACTCCGGCGATCATGACAATCGCCCCGACGCCCGCCATCAGCAGCGCAATATGCATGGATCCGGCCTGCAGCGCCTCAATGCTGTCGCTCTCGGCAATCACGTAGCGATAGCCATAGATATCGACCGGCTTTGTGAAAGCCCGGGCCGGGCCGTCGGCTCTCTGGAAGTCGGCCTCGAAGGCCGTGGTGGCGGCCAGCGCATCCGTGGCAAAGGTGAAGGGCTTCGCATCCACCGCAGCGATTGCGCCCTGATCGGACACGCCAAGCGCCTGGCCATCACTGCCTATGATGTTGACAGCTGCCTCGCCATCGGCGGGCAGCGCCTTGGTCATGACGTCGACAAGGGCGCGGTCGGCCACCCGGAAGATGACGATGCCACGCGGCGCCCCCAGCTTCAGAAGCGGTACGGCGAAATAGATGTCGGCCTTGCCGGTCGTCGACGAGATCGCCAGACCGGAGAAGACAGTCTCCGCAGTCTCCCCATCCTTCGACGCGGCCACCGCCTTGTTGGCGAGGCTGTAGACGATGCCGAGACCCGACTTGGCGAGATCGCCCGAGGCCACATTGCGCGCGAAGGTATCGGTCTTCTTGTAGGAGTAGATGATGTTGCCCTGATTGTCGGCCATCAGCAGATCGGAAAAGGGACCATTGGCGAGATAGGTCTGGACATCGGCTTGCGTCTTCTCGTGCGAGGAGAAATAGAAGCCGCTCGGGCCGTCCACCTTCACCAGAAGCTCGCGCTTGTCGGCGGGGTTGGGATTGCGGGTGACATAGACGTCGATCAGAGCCTTGCCGGCATCGCCCGCCGTCTTCTCGACCGTCTTCCAGCCGCTCTTCAGGTTCGTCAGATCCTGCTGCAGGGCTTCGATGCGGGCAATGGATTCCGCCTGGCCACGCAATTGCGCCAGCCGTTCGGAAAGCATGTCGGCCCGGAAGGTCAGCGTCGCTTCCCGCGCCACGGAGGCCTGATGCTGAAACACCCCGGCACTGCCGAGATAGGCAATGGCCAGAAGCACGGCACCGGACAGCACCGTGAGCAGCACGAACAGGCCCGTGACACGCGCCCTGACTGAATTGAACACTCGGCTCATCGATCCACCATCCACAATAGGGAAAATCTCCGCCGCGATGCTCCAGGCAAAGGGTCATCGCAGCGCAGCATTTGTGGATACATTCTTCCATCGGATGCGCTTACTCTATGGTTAATGACGGGTACTTAATTAGAGAAAATCGATATTCAGGGCGTTTCAAACGATGAACGGTCGCCCGACAACCCGGTTTCAGCGCCGAGATGACATGGGCAGCGCAGGATTTCTGTCCTAACGTGCGGCCATGAAAGACATGATTCGCATCATCGGCATCGACCCGGGGCTCCGCCGCACAGGCTGGGGCATCATCGAAAGCCTTGGCAATTCGCTCCGCTTCGTCGCCTCCGGCACCGTCACCAGCGACGGCGACATGGACCTCGCCTCGCGGCTCTGCCAGCTGCATGACGGACTGGCCGAGATCATCCACGCCTATCAGCCGCATGAAGCCGCCGTCGAGCAGACCTTCGTCAACAAGGACGCCGTCGCCACGCTGAAGCTCGGCCAGGCACGCGGCATCGCCATGCTGGTGCCGGCGCGCGCCGGTCTCAAGGTCGCGGAGTACGCCCCGAACGCGGTCAAGAAATCCGTCATCGGCGTTGGCCACGGCGAGAAGCAGCAGATCCACATGATGCTCAAAGTCCTGATGCCCAAGGCCGAATTCAAGGGCAACGACGCCGCCGACGCGCTCGCCATCGCCATCTGCCACGCCCACAATCGCGGCGCGACGGCGAGCCGCCTGGCCATGCTCGCAGGCTGAATGTTCTTGACTTGTTCTCAAGGACCTGCAAAGTAATACCTCAGAGGTATTACCATGCGCGTGACGGAAAAAGGTCAGGTGACCATCCCCAAGGACATTCGCGACCGCTACGGGATCAAACCCGGCGCGGAGGTGGAGTTCGTGGCCGACGACAAGGGGCCTCGTCTGGTGCTTGTGTCGGCGTCAGCAGACATGAACGATCAGGGCTTCGACGAATGGCTGAATGCTGTCAGCGGAACGCTCGATGTCGGCGACATGACGACCGAGGACTATATGGAATGGCTGCGAGGTCCGCGCGATGACGTCAGTCCTCATTGATACCAATATCTTCATAGACATCTTCGGCAGGCCATGCGCCTACACCAGCTGGTCCGGCAATATGCTGAAGCAGTTACGGCGCGAAGCAAGCTTCGTTCTGTCCCCGATTGTCTGGGCGGAACTTGCCGGCTTGGCGGGCAGCGAGCGCGAAATGTCTGTGCTGACCGCCCCGCTCGGGCTGATCAAGGAAACGCTGCCGTTCGAAGCCGCCTACAAGGCGGGCCTGGCCCATGTCATGTACCGCCGGCAGGGCGGTGCACGCGAGCGGACATTGCCCGACTTCCTGATCGGCGCACATGCAACGATCCGTGCGCACCGGCTTCTCACCCGCGATCCGAACAGATACCGCGCCTATTTCCCCGACCTCGAGATCATCTCGCCCGAAACCCATCCCTGAAAGACTTTTCCCATGATCGGCAAACTCAAAGGCACCGTGGACGAAATCGGCGAGGATTACGTTCTCGTCGATGTGCATGGCGTCTGCTACCTCGCCTTCTGCTCCGCCCGAACGCTTTCGAAGCTGAATGTCGGCGAGGCTGTCGTGCTGTTCATCGAAACCTATGTCCGCGAGGACCAGCTGAAGCTCTTCGGCTTCACGACGCCGCTGGAGCGCGAATGGTTCCGCCTGCTGCAGGTGGTGCAGGGCATCGGCTCGAAGGTGGCGCTCGCGGTTCTCACAACGCTGACGCCCTCAGAACTTGCCAATGCCATCGCACTGCAGGACAAGACCGCAATCTCCCGCGCCCCCGGCGTCGGGCCCAAGGTTGCGATCCGCATCCTGACGGAGCTCAAGAACAAGGCCCCGGCCTTTGCCGGCGAAGCCGCGAATATGGGCCTCAAGCAGGAAATTGGCGAAGGCGTCGCCAGCGCCCCGGTCGCCGATGCGGTCTCCGCGCTCACCAATCTCGGCTATTCCCGCGACCAAGCCGCCAATGCCGTTGCTGCGGCGCTCAAGAATGGTGGCGAAGGGGCAGACAGCGCCAAGCTCATCCGTCTGGGCCTCAAGGAACTGTCGCGGTGAGGCCGGCCTTTCCTTCGTCCGCTTTCACCGCTAAAGCCGTTCTTGAAACGGGATCGACCACATGAACCAGCCAAATCCGCTCTTGAGCCCCGAGAAGCGCGGCGAAGACCTCGACACGGCGCTGCGCCCGCAGACGCTGGACGAGTTCACCGGCCAGGCGGAAGCGCGCGCCAATCTCAAGATCTTCATCGAGGCGGCCAAGAACCGTGGCGAGGCGCTGGACCATGTCCTCTTCGTCGGCCCGCCCGGTCTCGGCAAGACGACGCTCGCGCAGATCATGGCCAAGGAGCTCGGCGTCAATTTCCGCTCGACCTCCGGCCCGGTCATCGCCAAGGCGGGCGATCTCGCCGCCCTCCTGACCAATCTCGAAGAGCGCGATGTGCTCTTCATCGATGAAATCCACCGCCTCAATCCGGCGGTCGAGGAAATCCTCTATCCGGCGATGGAAGACTTCCAGCTCGACCTGATCATCGGCGAAGGCCCGGCCGCGCGCTCGGTCAAGATCGACCTGTCGAAGTTCACCCTTGTGGCCGCGACTACCCGCCTTGGCCTCCTGACGACGCCGCTGCGCGACCGTTTCGGCATCCCGGTGCGGCTCAATTTCTACACGGTCGACGAGCTGGAATTGATCGTTCGCCGCGGCGCCCGGCTGCTCGGGCTCGGCATGACGGACGATGGCGCGCATGAAATCGCCCGCCGCGCCCGCGGCACACCCCGCATTGCCGGCCGGCTGCTCCGCCGCGTGCGCGACTTCGCCGAAGTCGCCCGTGCCGAGGCTGTCACCCGCCAGATCGCCGACGAGGCGCTGACCCGGCTGCATGTCGACAATATGGGCCTCGACCAGCTCGACCGGCGTTATCTCGCCATGATCGCGCATAATTTCGGCGGCGGTCCGGTCGGCATCGAGACGATCGCCGCCGGCCTTTCCGAGCCGCGTGACGCCATCGAGGACATCATCGAGCCCTACATGATCCAGCAGGGCTTCATCCAGCGCACGCCGCGCGGTCGCATTCTCACCGCAAATGCATGGAAGCATCTGGGGCTCAACCCGCCCAAAGATATCGAAAAAACCCAGATCAGCCTTTTCCAGGACAACGACGAGTGATCACCAGACGCGGTTTCCTCAAGCTCGCGGCGACAGCCTTTGCGTCCGCCGCGGCACTTCTCGGCTATGGCACGGTGGCCGAGGCCATGGGAACGCCGCGCATCCGCAACTACGCCTTCACGCCGCCCCGCTGGACGCCCGGGCTGAAGCTCCGCCTCGTTCTCCTCAGCGACATTCACACCACCAGGCACTGGATGGAGCTCGACCGCGTCGCCGGTATCTGCGACACGGCCAACGCGCTCGGCGGTGACATGATCCTGCTGCTCGGCGACTATGTGAACGCCATGCCCGAACTCGGGACCGCGCTGCCGGAAGATGACATCGCCACCTGCCTCCGCCGGCTTTCGGCCCCCCTTGGCGTCCATGCCGTCCTTGGAAATCACGATTACTGGCAATCGTGGAATTTCACCCGCGATCCCCGCCTGATGCCGAAAATCGGCCATGCCTTCGAGAAAGCGGAAATCAACCTGCTGATCAACAATGCGACGCGGCATGAAAAGGACGGCAAGCCGTTCTGGCTTGCGGGTCTTGGCGATCAGCTGGCGTTTCTCTTCCAGCACCCGCCGGGGCGTGAAGGCAACGGCGGCGTCGATGATCTTCCGGCAACGCTTGCCAAGGTGACGGATGACGCGCCGGTGATCCTGATGGCGCATGAGCCGGATGTTTTCCCGGACGTTCCGGAAAGCGTAGCGCTGACCCTCTCCGGTCATACACATGGCGGTCAGGTCAACATTTTCGGTTGGTCGCCAGCCATGAACTCACGCTACGGCACGCGTTTTCGCGGCGGCCATATCGTCGAGAACAACCGGCATCTCGTCGTCTCGCGTGGGCTTGGCTGCACAGCCATTCCCTTCCGGCTCGGCGCATGGCCGGAAATCGTCGTGCTTGACATAGGCTGACAGATGACGCGCAAGACCATCCGCATCAAGCTGGCCAGCCGCCTCTTCAACATGCGCATCGCCGGCATCGCCTTTCGTGACGGCCATGTGCTCGTCCACCGCGCGACGCACGAGAAATTCTGGACCTTCCCGGGCGGCACGGCGGAAGTCGGCGAAAGCTCGGCCGAAACGCTGATCCGCGAAATGAAGGAAGAGACGGATTGTAACGTCACCCTCGTCCGCCATCTCTGGACCGTCGAGAATTTCTTCTCCTTCGAAGACCGCAAATGGCATGAGATCGGCGTCTATTATCTGATGCAGATGCCGGAACACTTCCCCTTCCGGACGGAAGAGATCGTCCACCGCGTGCGCGATGCGAAGAACGATCTTGAATTCAAATGGGTTCCGGCCGACAAGGCACGGCTTGAGGCCCTGCCCCTGCAGCCGGATTTCATTCCGGCCCGCATTGCAGACCTGCCGCAAACCAGCGAACACCTGATCCACCGCGAGAGCGTGCCCGAATGACCGAGACCTTTTCCCTTGCCGGCGACCTTTCCGCCGACGGCAGCCACAAGCTGACACAGCGCGTCTATTACGAAGACACGGATTTCTCCGGCTTCGTCTATCATGCGCGCTACCTGCATTTCATGGAACGCGCCCGCACCGATTATCTGCGCTGCCTCGGCGTCGAGCAGAGTGCGCTGCATCAGATGGACGGCGAAGGCCTGATGTTTGTCGTCCACCGCATGGAAATCGACTTCAAGTCGCCTGCCCGCATGGACAATGTCCTGACGATCGAGACGGTGACGGAAAAGGCCGGCGGCGCCAAAATGGTGCTGAACCAGAGGATCATGCGCGGCGAAACGCTTCTGATCGCCGCCAAGGTCATCATCGCCGTTGTCAACGCCTCGGGCCGCCCGCGCCGCCTGCCGGAGGCGCTGGCGAAATCCTTCCTCGGCGAGGCGTGATCGCCTCGCGGATCATTTCTCGGTGAGCTTCAGTTCGATGCGGCGGTTCTGCGCGCGTGCTTCCGGCGTATCGCCCGGCGCAATCGGCTGATATTCGCCAAAGCCGGCCGCCACCAGCCGGTCCGCCGGAACGCCCTGGCTGATCAGATATTTGACGACCGACGTCGCGCGGCCGGATGAAAGCTCCCAGTTGTCGGCATATTTGCCGGTGCCGGAGAGCTTCACATTGTCGGTATGGCCATCGACGCGCAGCACCCAATTGATTTCCGGCGGGATTTCCTTGGCAAGCTCGATGATCGCCTGTGCCAGTTTCAGCATCTCGGCCTTGCCGGCATCATTCAGCTCAGCTCCACCCGACGGGAAGAGCACTTCCGACTGGAAGACAAAGCGGTCGCCGACGATCCGGATATTCTCGCGATCGGAGAGGATTTCCCGCAGTCGCCCGAAGAAGTCGGAGCGGTAGCGGTTCAGTTCCTGCACCTTCTGCGCCAGAGCGACATTCAGCCGCCGCCCGAGATCGGCGATCTGCGCCTGCGACGCCTGGTCCTTCGACTCGGCCGCCTGCAACGCGCCCTCAACAGCAGCGATCTGTGCGCGTAGCGCCGCGATCTGCTGGTTCAGCAATTCCACCTGGCTCATCGCCCGCGCGCTCACCTGCTTCTCCGCGTCAAGCTCGCCGGAAAGCGCCCCGATGCGTGCCTGCGCGCCGGATGCAATGCCGGAGCCGGCATCGAGCAGCTTCTGCAACCGCGACTTTTCGCCCTCGGACTGGGAGAGCGAGGCCTGCAGCGAGGCAAGCTGATCTTCCATATCCTGCTTGTTGCCCTTCTCGAGCGCCAGAAGCTGGGTCAGTTCGTTGATCTGGCTGTTCAGCCGGTTCAGCACCGCGTCCTTGCCGGATATTTCGCGGCTGAGGAAGAACTGTCCCAGCACGAAGACGGTGAGCAGGAACATGATGGCGAGAAGCAGCGTCGAGAGCGCATCGACAAAGCCCGGCCAGTAATCGATATGCCGCTGCTGGCGGCGGCGGGCGAGCGCCATCCTATTTCTCCTCCAGCGCCTTCACGAGACGCTCGAGCGCCACGCGAAGATCGCGCGATTCGGATTGATGGGCCTCGATCCAGTCGCGCAGCATCTGCTGCTCCGTGCGCATGTTCTTCACCAGCCCCTGAATGCCCTCGGCCAGATTGGCCATGGCAGTCGTCGCGCGCTGGTTGGAAGCGCTTTCGCTGGCGAGCCGCGAAAGCTGCTGGGTGACGAGCCGGATTTCGTCCTGCGCCTGCAGCGGCATCAGCGGCGACGCCGGGCCGGCGGTCTGAACGCCCATGTCGCTCGAAACATCCGTCACCGACGAGAGCCATTCTTCGAGCTCGTTGTAGAACCGGTTCTGCGCGCGGCCGGCCTGCAGGTCGAGGAAGCCCAGAACCAGCGAGCCCGAGAGACCAAAGAGCGAGGACGAGAAGGCGGTCGACATGCCCGAAAGCGGCGCCGACAGGCCTTCCTTCAACGCGCTCAACACATCGGCCGTATCGCCCGTGCCGACGCTGAGCGACTGGATGACGGAACTGATCGAGCCGATCGTCCCGAGAAGCCCCCAGAACGTGCCGAGCAGGCCGAGGAAGACGAGAAGCCCGGTGAGGTAGCGCGTCGTGTCGCGCGACTCATCAAGGCGGCTTGCGATCGAATCGAGGATGGAACGCAGCGCCACGGCCGAAATCGCCATGTTGCGATTGCCCGCGAGCAGCATGCGCATAGGCGCAAGCAGGATCGGCGCGCGTCCGGCCTTTTCGATGCTCCCGGCGGCGCGGAAGGCATTGAACCAGCGGACCTCGGGGCGGAGCTTCAGCACATGGCTGAAATTCAGGATGATACCGATGAGAAGCACGCCGAGAATCAGGCTGTTCAGGCCCGGATTCGAGATGAAGGCGGCATGGGCCTGTCGGTAGAGAATGGCGGCAACGAAGGCGGCGAGGATAATGAAGATCGCCATCGGCCAGAAATAGGCCATGGGACTCGACAGCTTCTGGACGTAGCACTCGTTCTGGACGACCCGCTCCCGTTCCACCGCCACATCCAGATCCGACATAGACTATCCACCTCCGACAATTTGAGGCGAGGTTAGTGGAAGAATGCGTTGAAATGAAGCGCAAAAGCGTTTGCGCCCCCGTGCCTTGCACAGCTTGGTTGACGTCCGAGCCGGCCTATTTTGCCGAGGCTGCCTGCTGGCTCTGCGGCGCATGAAATTCCGAGGCCATGGCCTGCAGATCGCGCGGCTTGCCGGCCAGGCGCTCGATGGCCGCCACCGCCAGGCCATTGGCGACATAATCGGTCTTGTGGCCCACGCCCTTGAGCCACAGCAGCTCAGAATTCGCGATGTCGCGCTTCAGCCCGACGGAGTGGATCTCCTCCGCGACGATGTCGTCGCTGTCGCCGGTGATGATCACCGTGGGCGCCGCAATCTCCCTGTAGTGCTGCTCCATGGTCTTCACGAAGCTGTTGAGGCCCGAGACATCCACGGCGTTGGCATAGAACGCGCCGGGCCTCAGAATCATGCCCGGCATCGTCTCGGCCACGTAACGCGGCGGCATCGGGTTGGGCGCAAACACCGCCTGGCTGCCACTCTCGATCCGGCCGAGGCCGACAGACAGCAGCAACGAGTAGCGGAAGACCGTTCCGATCACCGGCGTTGCCGCCAGATCGTAGTACCAGTCGACGCCGCCGTTCCACGAATGGGTTGCTGCCGAGAGAAAAAGCAGGCCGATTGTCTTGTCCGGGTGGCGCACGCCGAAACTGGCGGCGATTGCCCCACCCAGCGAGTGCCCGACTATGATCGCGCGGTCGATGCCCTTCTTCTCCAGGAGCCGGGCGATCGCATCCGCCTGCCCGGCGGGCGTATCGTTTTCCGGCCCGCCGCGATCGGAATAGCCATAGCCGGGCCGATCGACGAAGATCAACCGTCCGCGGCCTTCGAGCGGCTTTTCGAAAGCAAAATACTGGTCGCGAAGATTGCCGCTGGCACCATGAATGAAGACGATCGGCGGCAGGTCGGCATTGGGGCCCGGCGGCACGTCGACGCTGTTCAGAAAATAGCCGCCGACATCGGTCCGCGTTCCCATGTTCGGATAGACGGTCTCGAATTGCGATGTCTTCCACTCGGTGAAGACAAAACCGCCGGCAAGAGCAACGAGTGGAACAAGCACCAGGAGCGCCAGAAGGGCTTTCAGCATATCGGGAACATTTCAAATATCAGGATGGAGCACGAAAGACCTTACGGGAAAACAGGCCGGCCGGATCGGCATCAGGTCTTGTTTCCATCCAGCTTTTCGGAAAGCGTGCGCACATGCCCCTGTGCATCGCGATTGGCGGGATAGAGGTCGATGACCCGCTCCCAGATCGCAAGTGCTGCCGCATCCCGCCCGGCGTCTTCGAGAATCGCGGCCATGCCAGACAGCGCGCCGAAATGCCGGGGCTCGCGCGCCAGAACCTGGGCGATATCGGCCATGGAGCGCTCGTAATTGCCGGTCTTGAAATGCAGGGTCGCCCGCTTGTTCCAGCTTTCGGCATAGTCGGGCTTCAGCGCAATCGCCTCGTCCAGATAGTCGAGCGCCGCCGCATATTCCTGCTTTCCGGCCGCAGCATCGGCGGAACGGAGCATGAGATCGACGGTGGCGCTACCGGAAATATTCCAGACACCCCAGATTTCGGCGACGACCCCTTGAGCGGCCGAAGGGTCACGAAGACGCTTCAACTGGGCAAACAGCTTGTCGAGCTTCTGGGAAGGCGAGACGGCCTCAAGCGGAGGCGGCTCCTGCACAACTGGCACGGACGCTGGCGGCGCAGCGGCGGCGGACAGAATCAGCACGGGCAGGATCAGGGTCGCAATAAAACGCATGGCGGAGATCGTACTCCGCCATGGTCGAAGATCAACAAAATTATGCTGCATCACGCCCGAGACCAAATGTCTGCGAAGGCGCGCGGCGCGCAATCAGCCCTGACGAGCCTTGTAGCGCGGGTTCAGCTTGTTGATGATGTAAATGCGGCCCTTGCGACGAACCAGACGGTTTTCGCGGTGGCGAGCCTTCAGCGACTTGAGCGAATTCTTGATCTTCATTTTTCTGATCCGCGTGGTTGGAAGAAACGCTGCCGTTTCTTCATCACAATCTATACAATCAAAAGCGCGCCGACGGGCGCGCTCTTCAGGTTGGCGGCGTGATACAGTTCCCAAACCGCCATGTCAACGGTCAACAACCTGTAACACTGCATTTTCAACGTTTCAAAACGGTGACATGCCCCATCTTCCGGCCCGGGCGCGCTTCCGCCTTGCCGTAAAGATGCACGAGTGCGTCCTTCGTCTTCAGCCAGTCTTCGACCGTCTCGATATCATCACCGATCAGGTTCTGCATCACACAATCCGAATGCCGGGCGGGATCGCCAAGCGGCAGGCCGGCAACGGCCCGGATATGCTGCTCGAACTGCGAAACAATGCAGGCAGCCTCGGTCCAGTGGCCGGAATTGTGCACGCGCGGCGCCATTTCATTGGCAATCAGCGAACCATCGGAGCCGACGAAGAACTCGACGCCGATCACGCCGACATAGCCGAGATGGTCGAGAACAGCCTTCGCAGCACGGGTCGCGGCCGCAGCCGTCGAGGACGAAACAGAGGCAGGCAGCGTGGACGTGTGGAGAATGCCATTCTTGTGGACATTCTCCGCAGGATCGTAAGCCGCGAAGCTTCCATCGGCCCCGCGCGCCGCAATCACCGAGATTTCCCGCTCGAAGGCAACGAAGCTTTCGAGAATCAGCGGCACGCCTCCGAGCGACTCATAGGCCCCTTCCGGATCGTCGCCCTTACGGAACACCCGCTGGCCCTTGCCGTCATAGCCCATGCGCCGGGTTTTCAGCACGCCCTCCCCGCCAAAGGCGGCAAGTGCGGCGACGAGATCGTCCTGGCTGTCGACACGGCGGAACTGCGCGGTCGGGATACCGCAGGAGGCGAGGAATTCCTTTTCCGTCAGCCGGTCCTGCGACACTGCAAGCGCCCGCGGCGGCGGAAACACAGGGCGGCTCGCCGCCAGCGTCTCGGCGGCGTCGACGGGCACGTTCTCGAATTCGTAGGTCACGAGATCGCAGGCATCCGCGAGCTGCGCCAGCGCATGCGGATTGTCATAGGCCCCGACGATCTGCCGGTTGGCCACCTGGGCTGCCGGACAATCGGCCTGCGGCTCCAGAATGACAGTCTTGAAATTCAGGCGGGCGGCGGCCATGGCCAGCATGCGTCCAAGCTGGCCGCCCCCGATGATGCCGATCGTCTTCATAGGCTTCAACTATTATCCACAGGGTAGTCGGCGACCGATGCGGTCTGCCGCGCGCGATAGTCATCGAGCTTCAGCGCGATGTCCTCATCCGACAGGGCCAGCACCGCGGCGGCCAGAAGGGCTGCGTTGACCGCACCCGCTCGACCGATGGCAAGCGTGCCGACGGGAATGCCGGCAGGCATCTGAACGATGGACAGAAGACTGTCCTGACCCGACAGCGCCTTCGACTGGACGGGAACGCCGAAGACCGGAAGCGGCGTCATCGCGGCTGCCATGCCCGGCAGATGCGCAGCACCGCCGGCACCGGCAATGATCACCTTGAAGCCCTCTTCGCGCGCGCCCTTGGCGAAGGACACGAGGCGGTCGGGCGTGCGGTGTGCCGAAATGATCCGCGATTCATATGGAATTCCAAGCATGTCCAGCGTGTCGGCGGCATTTTTCATGGTCTCCCAGTCAGACTGGCTTCCCATGATGATGGCGACAGGCGGCGGGCCGGCATAGGTCATGTCGTGCTCCATCTCAGGCGATGATGTCCGGGATGATCTGGTCTTCGACCTTGGTCAGCTTGTCCTTGATCGCCAGTTTCTTCTTTTTCATCCGCTGGATGCGAAGCGCGTCACAGCCGACGGTGATCATGGCATTGATCGCGGCGTCGTAGTCTTCATGCTCCTGCCTGAGCTTCGCGGCCGACATCCGCAATTCCGCCTGATCCTGGTCTGCCATCCCCATTCCCCGTTCTGTAGCGCCTTAACATCATACACAAAAATTGCGCACGCGGCTCCTATCACAAAAAAAGCGTTTACGGGAAGTTATCCCTAGCCATGATTTCGCCTTCGACAAGATTACAATTCTGTGACACACTTTCGGGTGTTACGGCTTGGGGTACCCTGAGGCGATACAGGGTGCGGGCCACTAGGGAAGGAAGGACGTGCCGCATGAATATTGAGGCTCATCTTGCAACGCTTACGAAGAGACACGGAGATCTTGAGGAGGAACTCCACTCGGCGATGAACCAGCCTTCATCTGATACGACCAAGATCAAGGAACTCAAGCGGCGCAAGTTGCGCATTAAGGATGAGATCGAGCGCATTCGCTCATCCGTTCATTGACACCTGCATTCACGCCCCGCCTGTCTGGCGAATAGAGTAACAACAAAGCCCGGCACGAGTTTCATGCAGTGAGACCGGCCTTTGCTGAAACAGAGATACGCCACCGGAATTCGGCATACCCCTTGCGGAGTAGCGGTTCCGGTGGCTTTATTTTTTGGGAAATCTGGCGCGACAGTGCCGCAGCTCGCCGGGCGTCAGGCCCAGAACTGATCCAGCCAAAGATTGAGCTTGTTGAAGCCTTGCGCGTTGATCGAATAGATCCGCTTCGTTCCCTTAGCCGTCACCTTGACAAGATCGCTGTCGAGCAGCGCCTTCAGATGCTGGGATACGGCCGGCCGGCTGATGGGAAGGCCTTCCGCGAGCTCGTTGACGGTACGCGGGGTACGGCGCAGCTCTTCAAGAAGGTAGCGCCTGTTCGGATCGGCAATTGCTGAAAATGCATCGGGCTTCGACATGCACGGACCCTAAAATAAACCTTGCCGCCGGGCAAGAGATTTTGTGCAGTGCAAACGAATAAAGTGACGCGTTTTGAGAGACTTGCATCTTTCTCAATCTGCTTGCTCAGTTCGTGAGCACATGCAGTATAACCTTGAACAGGCGCGAGACGCAACGAGACCTTTGCGACCGCGGCGAAGCTTGTATATGAGATCATCACGGACTTCGTTGCGAGACCGGGCTCAAGGGCCCTTCGCCTGGCAACGAAACAAGCCGATGCCCATCGGGGCCATACGCCCAAAGGATTCCGCCACACCATGTCGACTATCAGATACCGCTGCCGCCTTGTTCTCATCGCCCCCGACATCGAAGATGCCGGCGAGCGCGCAAGCATCGTCGCCGACGCGCTCAAGGGCGGTGACGTCGCCACGGTCATCATTCCGGGTTACGGACGTTCGGATGACGATTTCCAGCGCCATGCCGAGGCTCTCGTGCCGGTCATTCAGGCCGCGGGCGCTGCCGCGCTCATCGTCGGCGACAGCCGTATCGCCGGCCGCGCCAAGGCGGACGGCATGCACATCGATGGGCCGCTGGCGGAACTCACCGACGCCATCGAAAAATTCAGGCCGAAGCTGATCGTCGGTGCCGGCCGCGTCGGCGACCGCCATCAGGCGCTTGAAGTCGGCGAACTCGATCCCGACTACGTCTTCTTCGGCAAGATCGGCGGCGACATCAAGCCGGAGCCACACCCGAAGAACCTCGCGCTCGGCGAGTGGTGGGCCTCGATGGTCTCGATCCCCTGCGTCGTCATGGGCGGCACGGACCCGGCCTCGGTGCTGGCGATTGCCGAGACCGGCGCCGAATTCGCGGCGCTTTCGACCGCCGTGTTTGCAGAGCCCGGACGGGCCGCGATCGTCGTTGCAGAGGTCAATGCGCTTCTTGACGAAAAAGCGCCAAGGTTTGAGTAAGATATAGTCACCATGCGTGGGAACCTTCTTATTCGTCGAACGGCATGGGCATTGGCGCTGGCAGCCTTGATGGGCGGCGTGGCGCATTCGGCGTTTGCGACCGACGACCTGCCGGGCGTCAATCTGCAGGACGGGATTGCCGATGACGATGCAGGCCCGCCGGATGGCGAATCGGCCAAGACCTCGCGCGTGACCCAGCCGACTGGCGCCCCCGCCATCGCCAAGGACGCGCCGCTCGACGGCAAGGTCATCGGGCCGGACGGCAAGCCGGTCGATCAGCTGTCGAAGCCGGACGAAGCGCCCTCCGCAGGAACCGGGCTCTACGACCGCATGGGCCTTCGCCTGCCCGATCTCCCCCCGGAAAAGGCCTTCACCGGCAAGGTGGACGAAGCCTATGGCGCCTTCCAGCGCGGCTATTACATCACCGCGCTCGACAAGGCGCTTCCGCGCGCCCAGCTGGGCGACCCGGCGGCACAGACACTGATCGCAGAGCTTCTGGCCCGCGGCATGGGTGTGAAGCAGGACATCCAGAAGGCGCTCTTCTGGTATTCGAAGGCAGCCGATGGCGGCGATCCCTCGGCCATGTTCCGCTACGCGCTCATTCTGATGGAAGGCCGCCTGGTCAAGCAGGACAAGGCGCGCGCCGACGAACTCATGCACAAGGCGGCCGATGCAGGCAATCCGCTGGCGGCGTTCAACTGGGCGCAGATCCTCGTATCCAAGAAGCCCGGCGAAGAGGGCCTGCGCGACGCCCTGCCCTATTACGAAAAATCCGCCGCCAAGGGCATCGCTGACGCCGAATATGCGTTGTCGCAGATCTATCTGAACCTGCCCGGACTGCCCAAGGAGAAGCGCGACAGCGCCAAGGACTGGCTGCAGCGCGCCGCCAAGGCCGGCTATGACACGGCCGAACTCGACATGGCGATCTGGCTGATCGACGGCATCGAATTCCCGCGTGACCAGGATGCCGGTTTCGCCTGGATGTATCGCGCCGCCTCCGCCGGCAATGTCGTCGCACAGAACAAGCTTGCGCATCTCCTGATCCAGGGGATCGGCACCAAGCAGGACGTTGCCGAAGCCGGCAAGTGGTATGTGCTTTCCCGCCGCGCCGGCCGCGAAGACAAGCATCTTGAAGATGCCTTCCAGGGCCTGACCGACCAGCAGCAGAAGGCGGCGATCGAAGCGGCCAACAAGCAGCAACGCCTCATCCGCCTGCGCTGACCGGGGCCGGCGTTAAGGCTGACGCTTAAGGTTAAAAATCTGTTTACGTTGAAAAATCCGTCCTGATTTGAGAGAAGGTATCTGCCTTCGGGTGGGGTGGCATGGCCAGCCAAGGTCATGGGGCGAACGGGACGGTTTCAAGCTTCGCTCTCCGCAATATTCTGCGGCGCCTTCATTTGCCTGCTTCGTCGACAAGGCTATCGCCGCCGTGTCGACGAGCCGGAGAGCGGCCGGCACGGCCAGGCCGACCGCTCTTTCGGCATGCGCTTTGAGCTTGAATATTTCTGCATTTTGTGGTCTTGGAAGCCTCACTGCGGTCCTGCGGCCGCGACACATCAGCATGGACATTCAGGAAATGAAGATCAGCGGCGGCGAAATCCGCCCGGGCAGCGTTATCGAGCATAACGGCGGGCTCTGGGTGGCAGTGAAATGCAATACGGTCAAGCCCGGCAAGGGCGGCGCATTCAATCAGGTCGAGATGAAGAACCTGATGGACGGCACCAAGCTCAACGAGCGGTTCCGCACCGTTGACACGGTCGAGCAGGTTCTTCTCGAAAAGAAGGACTTCCAGTATCTCTATGAGCAGGGCGACGCCCTCGTTTTCATGGATGTCGAAAGCTACGAGCAGCTGGAACTGCCGCAGGAATTCGTCGGCGACCGCGCCCGCTTCCTCAAGGACGGCATGATGGTCACGGTCCAGCTCTACGGCGAAAAGCCGATCGGCATTGCCCTTCCCGACCAACTGGTTCTCGAAATCATCGAAGCCGATCCGGTCGTCAAGGGCCAGACGGCGGCATCCTCCTACAAGCCCGCCATTCTGGAAAACGGCGTCCGTATTCTCGTTCCGCCCTTCATCGCGACGGGCGAGCGCGTTCTCGTCGACACCAACGAACTCACCTATCTCCGCCGCGCCGAGTAACCCCGCCCGCGGCATCGACGGGAGCAGGCAATCGCCTGCCTCGTCTGTTTTTTGACAAAGGAATTCGTCTCATGGCTCGTTCAGCCCTTCTCAATGTCATGGTCCAGGCCGCCTTCAAGGCCGGCAAGTCGCTATCGCGCGACTTCGGCGAGGTGCAGAACCTCCAGGTCTCGGTCAAGGGGCCGGGCGACTACGTCTCGCAGGCCGACCGCAAGGCCGAAAAGATCGTCAAGGACGAACTCCTGAAGGCCCGCCCGACCTACGGCTTCCTCGGCGAGGAAAGCGACGAGATCAAGGGCACCGACGGCGCACATCGCTGGATCGTCGATCCGCTCGACGGCACGACCAACTTCCTCCACGGCATTCCGCAGTTTGCCGTCTCCATCGCTCTGGAGCGCAATGGCGAGATCGTCGCCGGCGTCATCTTCAACCCGGCAACGGACGAACTCTACACCGCCGAAAAGGGCGGCGGCGCCTTCCTCAACGACCGTCGCCTGCGCGTGGCCGCCCGCAAGGAACTCTCCGACAGCGTCATCACCTGCGGCGTGCCGCATCTCGGCCGTGGCAACCACGGCAAGTTCCTCGTCGAACTGCGTCACGTCATGGGCGAAGTCTCCGGCATCCGCCGCTTTGGCGCCGCCTCGCTCGATCTCGGCTATGTCGCCGCCGGCCGCTGTGACGGCTATTGGGAAACCGGCCTTGCCGCCTGGGACATCGCAGCCGGCATTCTGCTGATCAAGGAAGCCGGCGGCTGGGTCTCCGACTTCGACGGCAAGACCAACATGCTCGAAACCGGCTCGGTCATCGCGGGCAACGAATACATCCACAAGGCACTGCTGGAAGTCACGCACCGTCCCGTACCGAAGCTCTGAGGCCGGTTGCCGGGAACCTTCGACACGACGGCGCGTTAATTTTGCGAGGCGCCCTTCCGGATATCGGAGGGGCGCCTTATCTGTTTGGAGGTTGCGGACGTTCCGCAACGTCGGCTCCGCATTCCGCGAGCGATGATGCAGAGGTGACATGCGAGCGATTGCAGTTCTGAACAAGGATGCCGGCACCCTGAGGACCATGGACCTCAAGGCCTATGCGGACCTGCTGGAAAAAGCCTTCACCGCCAAGGGGCATGACGTCGTCTGCCACATCGTTGCCGGCCGCGAGGTTGTCGCCGCACTGGAGGAAGCAGCAGCCGATCCGCAGATGGACGCGCTGATCATTGCAGGCGGCGATGGGTCGGTCTCATCCGCGGCGGCGATCGCCTGGAAAACCGGCCACCCTCTCGGCGTCATACCGGCCGGCACGATGAACCTTTTCGCCCGCGCCATCGGGCTCCCTCTCGACGTCAACGCGGTTCCATCCATATTGGCCAAGTGGAACGTCATCGACGCGGATATCGGCGATGCCAATGGCAATCCCTTCGTCCACCAGTTCAGCGCCGGCATGCATGCACGCATGATCCGCCTGCGCGAGAAGATCGCCTACAAGTCCCGCCTCGGCAAGATCGCCGCCAACATCCGCTCATCCATCGGCGTCCTTCTCGACCCTCCGGGCTTCGACGTCACCTACAAGATCAACGGCAAGGAAGAGAGCCTCAAGGTCTCGGCGATCTCCGTCTCGAACAACGCCTTCGGCCCGAGCCCGATGCTGATTTCCGAGCGGCTCGATGGTGGCCATCTCGGCCTCTATCTGGCAAAGCGGCTGAACTGGCGCGGTGCGTTTCACCTCGCCTTCGATCTGTTCCGGGGAAAGCTCAAGGACAATATCGCCGTGCATTCCGAACTGGTGCAGGAAGTCGAACTGCATTTCCCCCGCCGCACGCCGACCGCGCGCTGCGTGCTCGACGGCGAGCTCATGCCGCTGCCGCGCGATATCCGCATCCGCATCCACCCCGGCGCGCTGAAAGTGCTGGGCCTCGAACAGGTCAAGAGCAACGGCGCAAACTGAAAAGGCCGCGCGTTCGGCAGAACGCACGGCCTTCTGAATGTTGTTGAGCGTCTTGTCAGATGCCCGACACGCCGTCCGAACCGATATAGGCGATGCGCAGCATGTTCGTCGAACCGGGCGTACCGAGCGGGACGCCGGCGGTGATGATGATGCGGTCGCCGGGGCCACCAAAACCTTCGCTGACCACGATGCGGCAGGCACGATTGACCATGTCATCGAGGTCCGTCGCATCTTCCGTGACCACGCAATGCAGGCCCCAGGCAAGCGACAGGCGGCGCGCCGTCTTGACGATCGGCGACAGCGTGAGGATCGGCATGGCGGGACGCTCACGCGAAGCGCGAAGGCCGGTCGTGCCGGACGCCGTGTAACAGACAATCGCGTTGAGCTTCAGCGTCTCGGCGATCTGGCGGGCAGCGAGCGAAATCGCATCTGCACCCGTCGGGTTCGGCTCTGAACGCTGGGCATGGATGATGCCGGTGAAATACTGGTCTTCTTCTACCTTCTGGGCGATGGAGGCCATGGTCGCAACAGCCTCGACCGGATAGGCACCGGAGGCCGACTCGGCCGACAGCATGATCGCATCGGCGCCTTCGAACACGGCGGTCGCCACGTCCGAGACTTCGGCGCGGGTCGGAACCGGCGCAGTGATCATCGATTCCAGCATCTGGGTCGCAACGACGACCGGCTTGCCGGCCTTGCGGCAGGCGCGGGTCAGCTGCTTCTGGATGCCCGGAACGGATTCGAGCGGCATCTCAACGCCAAGGTCGCCACGGGCGACCATCAGTGCGTCGGAGAGCTCGATGATTTCCTCGATGCGCTCCAGTGCCTGCGGCTTCTCGATCTTCGACATGAGACCGACGCGGCCGCGCGCCAACTTGCGCACCTCAGCCAGATCTTCCGGACGCTGGATGAAGGACAGGGCGATCCAGTCGACATCGTCGGTCGCCAGCACGGCGTCGATGTCGGCGCGGTCCTTTTCGGTCAGCACACCGACGGCGAGCAGCGTATCAGGCAGGCTGACGCCCTTGCGGTCGGAGATCGACGTGCCGGAAATCACCTCGGTAACGATGCTCTTGCCGTCGCACTTGACGGCCTGCAGATGCAGCTTGCCGTCGTCGATCAGCAGGCGGTCGCCCACCTTCACCGATTCCAGAATTTCCGGATGCGGCAGGAAGACGCGCGTTTCGTCGCCAGGGGCTTCATTGTTGTCGAGCGTGAAGGTCTGGCCGGGGGTCAGCGTCACCTTGGTATCGGCGAACTTGCCGACGCGCAGCTTCGGACCCTGAATGTCGGCGAGAATGCCGATCGGCCGGCCCATGCGCTTTTCGACGCTGCGGATGCGCGCGATCAGCGTGCGCATGACGTCGTGGCTGGCATGGCTCATGTTGATGCGGAAAAGGTCCGCGCCCGCCAGGAACAGCTTTTCGATCATGGCCTCTTCAGAAGAAGCGGGGCCGAGTGTGGCTAGGATCTTGACCTTACGGTTGCGTCTCATTTGCTCTGGCTTTCTTGGGTTCCCGACGTATCAGTGAGCTGAACCATCCAGCTCCCCTGCTTGCCGGTGTCATATTCCTTGAAGCCCATCTGCTGGTAGCCGCGTGCGAAACAATCCTTGACGCCGACGATCTTGAACTCGTTTTCCGCCACGCACATCTTCACGTCGCCGGTCCAGCGCCCGCCACGGGCGGCATCCTCGGCGTAAAGATAATAATAGCGCGATTTGAGTTCGCCTTCGATCAGCGTGGCGCAGGTCGTTGCCGGCACCTGCCACCAGCCTTCGGTGATCCAGCCTTCGCTGGCCCGATAGCCGATGGCGACGCCAACGAGGTTCTGCGTTCCGTTGCAAACCCGGAAGTCGGCGCGCGCCTCGCTTGCCGGGAGGAAGGCAGGCGCAAACGCGAGCGTAAACAGCACGGCCGGCGCTGCGAGGCGCTTGACCAAACGGTTGGGGGATGGGTTTCGAGTTGAACGGGTCACGGTTTCCGTTGTGGCTCCATGATGGGTGGTCTTGTCGTTGTGCGCTGCCATAGCCCGAATGTCAATGAGGGTTTCAATCGATTAGTATTGCGTCAAGCCGAGAAAGCGCGCTGAAGTAAACAAGCCATTTCTGGCCTTGAACCACACTCCCTGCCATGCCATCACTAATTGTCGCTATAATGACAATTCTTGCAATACCGGTCACGGGCGCTTTATGACACATCACCAGGCCTACCGAAGGATCGGCGGAAATTCCGCCGCCGGGCTCCTGATCATTGCCGATCACGCCACGAATCACGTTCCGGCCGACTATGACGCACTCGGCCTGCCAAAGGAAGCATTCGGCCGCCACATCGCCTACGATATCGGGATCGAGCCGCTGACCGAACGTCTGGCGGCCATGCTGGATGCGCCGGCGGTGCTGTCCTGCTTCTCGCGGCTCCTCATCGACCCCAATCGGGGCGAGGACGATCCGACGCTGATCATGAAGCTTTCGGACGGCGCCATCATCCCGGCCAACCATCCGATCACGCCGGCCGAGCGCCGCCGCCGCATCGAGACCTGGCATCGCCCCTATCACATGGCCGTCGACAAGGCGATTGCAGAGATGGGGATGGCCTGCGGCAAGGCCCCGCTCGTCATTTCGCTGCATTCCTTCACACCCTACTGGAAGGGCTTCCGCCGCCCCTGGCAGGCCGGTGTTCTGTGGGATACCGACCACCGGGCGGTACATCCGCTCATCCGCGCGCTGGAAAACCGCGGCTATGTCACAGGCGACAACGAACCCTATGACGGCGCGCTGAAAGGCGATACGATGTATCGTCACTGCATGCGCAACGGCATCCCGCATGTGCTGCTCGAAGTCCGGCAGGACCTGATCGGCGACCGGCGCGGCGTCGACGAATGGGCGGGCGTGCTCGCCCCGATCTTCGCCGAGATGAACGCCATGCCGGAACTGCACGAGTACCAGATCTTCCAGTCCCGCACCGGTGCATACGAATAAGACAGAAACGCAAGGAAGGAGACGCCCCATGGCCGAACTGACCAAGGAACAGCAGACCGAACTCGAGGCGGCCGCCTTTCGCCGTCTCGTGTCCCATCTCCAGCATCGCCCGGACGTGCAGAACATCGACCTGATGAACCTTGCCGGCTTCTGCCGCAACTGTCTGTCCAACTGGTATCTGGAAGCCGCCAGCCATTCCGGTCTGCCGGTGACGAAGGACCAGTCGCGTGAGGCCGTCTATGGCATGCCCTATGACGACTGGAAGAAGCTTCACCAGCGCGAGACCTCGCCGGACCAGCAGGCGGCCTTCGAAGTGAACCGCCCCAAAGAATAACGCGGAGAACCGCAACATCCCCCTTGACCTCGGACCGCCTTCGCGGCACGTCACCGCATCCCGTGGCGTGCGGTCTCGACGCGCCCAACTACGACCCCAAGCCCGACCTCATGCGGCCGTGGCCAATGCAGGAGCATGACATGGAAGAAGAAACCAAAGCCGTCGAAAACGTCGCCGCCGCAGAACTGCGCCAGCTTATCGAGCGCATCGAACGCCTCGAAGAAGAAAAGTCCTCGATCAGCGACGACATCAAGGATGTCTACGGCGAAGCCAAGGGCCGCGGCTACGACACCAAGGCCATGCGCACGATCGTTCGCCTGCGCAAGAAGGACGCCAACGAGCGTATCGAGGAAGAAACCATCCTCCAGACCTACATGGCCGCTCTCGGCATGGAATAAGCCGTCCTCATCGGCAACACCCATCATGCAAAAGGCCCGCTTCGTGCGGGCCTTTTCATGTCATGCGATATGCAGGGAAATCACTGCGGCCGGGCGACCGGGGCAGCGCCGGAGAACCGGGCCGGATCAAAGGTCGCGGGACGATTTTCGGAGCTCGCCACATTGGCTGCCCTTGCATCCGCATCGGCATCCCGGCGATTGACCCCATCGGCAGGCTTCGGCGCAACGATCTGCGCATTGTTGGCGGCCAGCGCCCATTTCTCGATCATCTCGCCCGTCAGCTGAGACGGCTGCGAGTGAGACCCGCGCAGGGCGGCAATCGCGTCCGTCTTGTTCGGGCGTGCGCCCTTCTTCGGCTGATAGGCCTGCTCGGCCAGAGCCGGGCGGATATCTGCCTTCAGTGAACGGGTCAGCTGCTTGTTGGCAGTGGCCGGCGGTTCGGCAAGAGCCACCTGCTGCGGCTTGCCGGCAGGAACGGGTGCTGCAGGCGCAGCACTTGCATCCTCGCCGGACATACGGCGGATCATGGCAGCGATCTCGTCACTGCCGGACGCGGGTTTCGGCGCATTGCCCCCTGCATCAGCCGTCTGCGGCGGGAGAGCCGTTGGAAGCGGCGCTACGGAGGCGTCAGGCGCAACGGAAGCGACCTGGAAGTCAGGCCGCGTTCCCGGCAGCGGAACGGCGGCAAGATCGGCCTCGCCCGGCTGCCTGCGGTCACCCAGCAATTGCGGAACCGGGATCTTGTAGTCACCGAGATCGGCATAGTCGCCATTCCCCGCAGCCGGCGGCTGCAGGACAGACGCCATGGCATCGGTGGCGGAGCTTCTGGCTGGCGAAACAAGCGCCGTTTCCAGATCGGCACCCTGCCCGCCGACAACGGACGGCCGGACATTCGGGACCGGGGCATTCGCCACCGTGGTGCTCGGAATATTCTCGATGAAGGTCTGCTTCGGCTGCGGCTCAGGCTCTGCGCTCGCCACCTGTACGGGCGGAGCGGCAGGCGGCGCTGCCTTCGGCGGCTGCGCCTTGGGCGGCGCATTGTCCGTGATGGCTTCCGGGCTTTCGTCTTCGTCACCACCGCCAAACAGCATCTGGAAGAGGTTCTTGCGGCCACCGCCGGACGAGGCAATCTCGACAGTGTCGGAACCCATGCGGCGCTTGTAGTCGGCCATGGCGGCCTGATAGCCGGGCAGCGGCTTGCCGTCGGTCGGAAGGTGGATCGTCTTGCCGTCGGGGAACAGGCGCACCAGCGTCTCGCGCGATGCACGCGGCCAGGCGCGAACGCCGCCGACATCCATGTGAACGAACGGCGAGCCTGACGTCGGATAATAGCCGACCCCGCCCATCTGCAGCTTCAGGCCGATTTCACGCAGGCGCTCCAGCGGAACACCGGGAATGTAGAAGTCCATCGCCTTGCCGAGAATGTGCTGGCTTTCCTTCGCAACGCCCGTATGGCGCGACCGGTTGCGCAGCAGTTCATTGGTGCCGGGAGAGCGATAGCCGCAAAGGACGTTGATGTAATCGCTCGATCCGCTCTTCTGATAGACCGACCAGATCAGATCGAAGAGGCGCGGGTCCATCTTCGTCGGCTCGTTGCGACGCCAGTCGCGCAGGAAGCGGTTGAGCTTGGCCAGACCATCGGCATCGAACTTGCCGTTGCGCTTGAAGGTAATCGTGGCGCGTTCGCCGGTATGGACGAAATAGAGCTTCAGGGAGCGGGTTTCTGCCTGCGCGGCCCCGGCGACAGCTGCCGTCAGGCCAACGGCCAGAGTCAGGGCTGCAATGCCGCGGACGGCCACCTCACGCAGTCTTGACGTCACAGACCTCAAGGGCGCAACCCAACGCATCCGCCCTTTGGCATCTGAAATGACCGACAAATGGACGTCCCCATTAAAAGCGAATTTCCCTCGCATCCCACATGGGATGGAAATGCGGTAAGACGATGGCAGAAACGCCACAGTCAACACAGCGATAGTTATATAGTGAAAAATTCGTCAAATGGAAACGCAGAACCCGGCCTTTCGACCGGATTCTTTAGGCCCTAGTTAATCTTAGGCAACATCCCGGAAAGGGTGATCGGGATCAATGTCGTAGTCCTTGAGCTTCCGGTACAATGTGGAGCGTCCTATTCCGAGCTTGCGCGCCACCTGACTCATCTGACCGCGGTAGAATTTCAGCGCGAAGCGGATGAGCTGTTCCTCGACTTCTGCCAGTGTGCGAACGTCGCCGTCATCGCCAAGGCTCGGAATGATGTCGGCGTCCTTTTCGCCGGATCTGGGCATGGCTGCCTCCTGCGTCTCATATCTCTCTGAAAAGTCCGGAAATACGCGCGGCTGCTTTTCGACGAGCATCGGCGGCTGGTGGCGCACCGGTCCGCCCCAGGAGATGGCGCCATCGGCGTTGATGGAATAGCCGGGAACCTGCGCCGCGATCTGCGGAAAATCCTCGACGTCCAGCTCATGGCCCTGCGCCAGAACGACGGCGCGGAACATGGCGTTTTCCAGCTGGCGGATATTGCCCGGCCAGTCATAGGCGGTCAGGAGCGCGAGTGCCCGCGGCGAGACGCCGAGCGGCTGCGGCAGCTTCTGCTCATGCGCCAGACGTTCGGCCAGCGCACGGACCAGAACCGGGATGTCCTCCTTGCGCTTGCGCAGCGAGGGAATCGCGATCGGATAGACATTCAGGCGATAATAGAGGTCTTCGCGGAAGCGACCGGCCTTGACCTCTTCAATGAGATCCTTGTTGGTCGCAGAAATCAGGCGGACATCGACCTTCTGCGTCTGGCGCGCGCCAACCGTTTCGATCTCGCCGGACTGTACGGCGCGGAGCAGCTTCACCTGCGTGTCGAGCGGCAGGTCGCCGATCTCGTCGAGGAACAGCGTGCCGCCATCGGCCTCGGCGAACTTGCCGACATGCCGCTCGGTCGCGCCCGTAAACGCGCCCTTCTCGTGGCCGAAGAGAATGCTTTCGACCAGATTGGCCGGGATCGCACCGCAATTGACGGTGATGAACGGCTTGCCCGAACGGTCGGAACCGGCCTGGATGGCCTTGGCGATCATTTCCTTGCCGACGCCCGATTCGCCTTCCAGAACGACCGGAATGTCGGAATGGGCGGCGCGGCGCGCCAGATCGATGACGCGATCCATTGCCGGGCTTGCCGAAACGATATCGCTGAAGCGGACATGCGACGAGCGCGAACGGCGGCCGGCCTTGGCGCGCGCTTCCTTCTGGTCGAGCTTCAGCGCATTGCCGATGGCAGAACCCAGACGTTCGGGCGAGACAGGCTTGACGACGAAGTCGAACGCGCCGGCGCGCATCGCCTCGACCACCGTTTCGATGCCGCCCTGCCCGGTCTGCACGATCACCGGAATGTCGGTGCCGAGATTGGCGAGCGCCGCCATGAATTCCAGCCCGTTCATCTCGGGCATCATCAGGTCGAGAACGACAACGTCGATGCGGTCGACCACGTCTTTCAGATATTCCAGGCCCACGCGGCCGTTTTCGGCCATATGGGGCTCATGGCCATGTTGCTCGATCGCGTGTTTGAGAAGGCGGCGCTGAACCGGATCATCATCCACAACAAGAATCTGGGCTACCACGGACATTCTCCCTTCGTGCGTTTCTTGATGGCACGTTGCATTTTTCGTCGCGTCACCTTGGCACAGCACCCCTAAACACCCCATTTTCGGAAATGCTTGCATTTTATCGATCCGCAACGCATTCAATCGACGTAATGACCAACGACATAGGGAGAGCGGCGACATGCTGAACCGGACCTTCGAACGCGCAGGAAACCTCGTTTCAATGAGTGCAACGACGGGAGCCGCGATCAAGCCGGAACTGGGCGATCTGCCTTCCTGGAACCTCACCGATCTCTTCCCCTCGAAGGACAGCCCGGAATTCAAGGCAGCGCTTGAAAAGGCAACGCAGGACTCGCTGGCCTTCGAAACCCGCTGGAAGGACAAGCTGGCAGACGCCGCCACGAAATCCGGCGATGCCGGTCTGGGTGCCGCGATCCGCGATTATGATGCGCTGGACGATATCCTCGGCCGCATCGCCTCCTTCGCAGGGCTGACCTATTTCTCCAACACCGCCGATCCGGCCAACGGCAAGCTTTACGGAGACGTACAGGCCAAGCTGACCGATCTCGGCAGCCACCTTCTCTTCTTCACGCTGGAACTGAACCGCGTGGACGATGCGGCAATTGAACAGGCCATCGCCAACGATCCACTGGCCGGCCATTACGCGCCCTGGATCCGCGATCTGCGCAAGGAAAAGCCGCACCAGCTGGAAGACCGCATCGAACAGCTCTTCATGGAAAAGTCGATGACGGGGGCTGCCGCCTTCAACCGTCTCTTCGACGAGACCATGGCAACGCTGACCTTCGACGTTGACGGCGAAACGCTTGGCCTTGAGGCGACGCTGAGCCTCCTGCAGAGCGGCGACCCGAAGAAGCGCGAAAGTGCAGCCCGGGCGCTCGCCGCCACCTTCGCCGCCAATATCCGCACCTTCACGTTGATCACCAACACGCTCGCCAAGGACAGGGAAATTTCCGACCGCTGGCACAAGTTCGAAGACATTGCCGACAGCCGGCATCTCGCGAACCGCGTCGAACGCGAAGTGGTCGATGCACTGGCCGCCGCCGTCAAGCAAGCCTATCCGCGCCTGTCGCATCGCTATTATGCGATGAAGGCGAAATGGCTCGGCATGGAAAAGATGAACTTCTGGGACCGCAACGCGCCGCTCCCCGAAACGCCGGATGCCACGATCTCCTGGGACGAGGCGCGCGAAACCGTTCTCTCCGCCTATGGCGCCTTCTCGCCCGACATGGCCGGCATCGCGAAGACCTTCTTCGACCGTAACTGGATTGACGCGCCGGTCCGCCCCGGCAAGGCCCCGGGCGCCTTTGCGCATCCGACAGTGCCCTCGGCGCATCCCTATGTCCTCGTCAACTATATGGGCAAGCCGCGCGACGTGATGACGCTGGCGCATGAGCTTGGCCATGGCGTGCATCAGGTTCTCGCCGGCGGACAGGGCGCGCTGATGTGCGCAACCCCGCTGACGCTTGCCGAAACCGCCTCCGTCTTCGGCGAAATGCTGACCTTCCGCGCGCTGCTCGACAAGACGACAGACAGCAAAGAACGCAAGGCCATGCTCGCCCAGAAGGTCGAGGACATGATCAACACGGTCGTGCGTCAGATCGCCTTCTACGAATTCGAGCGCAAGGTCCACACCGCCCGCAAGGAGGGTGAACTCACCTCCGACCAGATCGGCGAACTGTGGATGTCGGTGCAGGCCGAAAGCCTCGGCCCGGCGATCGACCTGTCCGGCGGCGGCTACGAGACCTACTGGTCCTATATCCCCCACTTCATCCACTCGCCCTTCTATGTCTACGCCTATGCGTTCGGCGATTGCCTGGTGAACTCGCTCTACGCCGTCTACCAGAACGCGGCCGAAGGCTTCCAGGACAAGTATTTCGCGCTGCTGAAGGCCGGCGGCACGAAGCATCATTCCGAACTTCTCGCCCCCTTCGGCCTCGACGCCTCCGATCCGTCGTTCTGGGGCAAGGGTCTGTCGATGATCGAAGGGCTGATCGATGAGCTGGAGGCGTTAGATAAGGCGTAATGAGCGCCCCATCCGACCCCTTCCTGCTTCTCCGCGACGATCTTGCCGACCGAACGATGCTGTTCGCCCGGCCGCGCGAGATCGTCCGCGTTGACCGCAAGGCGGACTTCTTCGAAGCACTAGAGAGACTGCAGGCTGCACACAAGGCAGGCCACTGGCTTGCCGGTTCTCTCTCCTACGAAGCCGGCCATCTCTTCGAGCCGCGTATCGAGCGTTTGGCGGAAGACGGCGGCGACGTGCCCTATCTCCTCTTCGGCATTTTCGATGCACCCGACACGGGTGCGGCCACCTTCTCCCCTCGGGGAGAAGGTGGCCCGAAGGACCGGATCAGGGGTTCTTCCCTTGCCGGCTCCAACCTCCCCTTCCTGACCTCCCCCCGCGCCCGCTGGAATTTCGAAACCTACCAGTCCCGTTTCGAAACGCTGCACCACCATTTGCGCAAGGGCGACAGCTATCAGGGCAACCTGACCTTCCCGATCGACGCCGAATGGCATGGCGATCCGCTCGACGCCTTCGAAGCGCTCGCCGAACGCCAGCCGGTGAAATACGGCGCGCTGGTCAATCTCGGCGGCCCTGTCATCCTCTCCCGCTCGCCCGAACTCTTCTTCAAGGTAGACGCGGACGGCTGGATCGAGACGCATCCGATGAAAGGCACTGCCGCACGCGGCGCAACGCCGGCGGAGGACGCGGCCATCATCGAAGCCATGAAGGCGGATGAAAAGACACAGGTCGAAAACCGCATAATCGTCGACCTCCTGCGCAACGACATCTCGCGCATCGCGCAAGTCGGCACGCTGTCCGTGCCCAAACTGTTCGACATCGAGACCTATCCGACGCTGCACCAGATGGTCAGCCATGTCCGGGCCAAGCTCCTGCCCGACACGACGCTGACCGACATTTTCGCCGCCCTCTTCCCCTGCGGCTCGATCACCGGCGCGCCGAAAATGTGGACGATGGAAATCCTCCACCGGCTCGAACAGACCCCGCGCGGCGCCTATTGCGGCGCCATCGGCCATATCGCCCCCTCCGGCGAAATGCTCTTCAACGTGGCGATCCGCACGATCACACTCTTCGCTGACGGCAAGGCCACCTTCAACGTCGGCGGCGGCATCGTCTTCGATTCGAAGGCCGAGGACGAGTATGCCGAAGCGCTTCTGAAAGCCCGCTTCGCTGTGGGTGACGAGGAAATCGCAAGGTGACCGACTTCTCCCTTTTTGAGACGATGCGCTACACACCGGGCGAGGGCATCGCCCGGCTGAACCTGCATCTGAAGCGGTTGGAGACCTCGGCACGACGGCTGGGGTTTATCGGCGCGGACAAGGCGGAAGAGACGCTGGCGTCGTACCTTGGAGCACCCGCAAGCCTCCAACGCCTCCGCCTCGAACTCTCCCCCACAGGCGAAATCACCATCACATCAGCCCCCTTCACCCTCCAGCCCGAAGACACCGTCTGGCGCATCGCCATCGCCCAAACCCGCACCGCCTCGACAGACCCGCTAATCCGCTACAAGACAACCCACCGCGCGCTCTACGAAACCGCCCGCGCCGAATTTCCGTCCGACACGATCAACGAAGTCATCCTCCTCAACGAAAAGGGCGAGCTCGCGGAGGGTACGATCACCAATCTCTTCGTGGAAGACGACGAAGGCCGCCTGATGACGCCGCCCATCTCCTCCGGCTGCCTCGCCGGCGTCCTGCGCACCTCGCTGATCTGCGCCCGCAAGGCCTATAACCACCGCCTGCGCCCGGAAGACCTCAAAGGCCGAACCCTCTTCGTCGGCAACTCATTGCGCGGCCTGATCCGTGCGGAACTTATCGGAGAATAGCCCATGTTCATCATCTCGCTCACCTACAAGAAACCGACCGAAGAAGCCGACAAGCACATGGCCGCCCATATGGACTGGCTGAAAGCCCACTATGCAGCCGGCACCTTCATCGCCTCCGGCCGCAAGGTTCCACGCACCGGCGGCGTGATCCTCGCAAGAGGCGCGCGCGCCGAGATCGAAGCGCTCTGCGCCAACGACCCCTTCGCCGTCCACGGCATCGCCGATCTGGACATCATGGAGGTCAATTTCACCACCACGGCGGAAGGCTTCGACGGCTTGAAGGGCTGATCCGGTGTGTATATATTGACACACGCCCGGAGGCGAACTTGGAAACGGACTCGCGCAAGATCATCAAGCGGCTGAAAGCGGAAGGCTTTGAGCTGGTTGCGGTCGCCGGTTCGCATCACAAGTTTCGAAAAGCTGGCAGGACCGTCATCGTGCCGCATCCGAAGAAGGACCTGCCGCTCGGCACCGCCCGCGCGATTGCCAGGCAGGCCGGCTGGATCTGAGGAGTTGAGGACATGACCTGGTATATCGCGCTTGTGCATAAAGACCCCGAAAGCGCCTTTGGCGTCAGCTTCCCGGATTTGCCCTCCGTCTTCTCCGCCGCCGACGACGAGGACGATATCGTGCCGAATGCAATCGAGGCGCTGACACTCTGGGCGGAAGACGAAACACTTCCGCAACCCTCCTCCCACGCCGATATTCTGGCACGCGACGATGTTCGTGCCGAGTTGAAGGAGGGAGCCTTTCTCGTCCGCATCCCGCTGGTGCGGGACGACACGCGCACCGTCCGCGCCAATATCACCATGGAGGCGGGAACGCTCGCCGCCATCGACGCAGCCGCAAAACGCCGTGGGCTGACGCGCTCGGCCTTTCTGGCAAGCGCGGCGCTGAAGGAAATCGAGAAATCCGCCTGAAAGGCACTCTTCGATGCAAAAGCCCCGCTTCACGCCATATGACGGCTCGTCCGAGCCCTTTGCGATCGGGCTGAAACAGATTGCGCCGGAACTCTGGATCGAAACGGATGGCGATCTGGAGCGGTATCTGGCGGAAAAGGATCGGGTTCTCGGCGAAGATCGCGATGCCGTGTTCCAGGCGGTGGACGGTTCGGAAACCGCCCAGTCCGAGGCGCTGACTGTCCTCGTCGCGCATCTGCTCGGCGACCATGCGCCTCACTATTCCCGCAAGGGCGACACGCTCGCCTTCCTCGACCGCCGTGTCGCACTTGACGCAGCAGAGCCCCCGCTTCTCCTTGCCGGCGCGCTTGTCGCCGACGATCTGGTCATTCTAAAAAACCGCGAGGGCGGCTGGCGGGTGGCGGCTGGCACTGTCGCCTTCCCTTCTTCATGGTCGCTCAAGGAGAAGGCCGGCAAGACCATCGGCGAAATCCATGGCCCCGTGCCGGATTTCGAGCCAGGCAGCCGCAATGACGGGCTGATCAACCGCATGTTCGACCGCATCGAGCCCGGCCGTGTGGTGGAGCGCTTCAACTGGTCGATCTATCCGGAAGCAGATCTCGACTGGCCGCCGGAAAAGGGCGCACGGCTTGCCCGCAAGAGTTTCGATCCCGCCTCGAATTTCATCCGCGTCGAGCGCCAGACGCTGCGCAAGCTGCCCGAGACGGGGGCGATGCTGTTCACCATCCGAATCTATCAGGACCCGATCGCCACCGTCACCGCGCGTCCGGAGCTCGCCGCCCAGCTTGCGGCACGGCTGGAGGCCATGAGCGACGCGCAACTCGCCTACAAGGGCATGACGGAGAAGCGCCAGAAGCTCATGACATTTCTGCGAAATATACAGTGAAGACCGGGGTTTCGGCGCGGCCGCCCGGCGGAAGCCTCCGTTTGTACTTTATTGTGACTCGATTATGTGATTAGAGCGCGCACAGGCCTTGATAACGGGGCCCGCCAACCTGTCCTGCATCGTTTGCAGGCCCTTTTTCAGGAGCACGGACCAGATGTCTGACGTTCAATACCCGATCCATGGCGAAATCACCGGCCCGATCGTGATGATCGGCTTCGGCTCGATCGGCCGCGGCACGCTGCCGCTCATCGAACGTCACTTCAAGTTCGACAAGTCGCGCATGGTCGTCATCGACCCGCGTGGCGAAGATGCGCACCTGCTGGAAGAGCGCGGCATCCGCCTCATCAAGGAACATGTCACCAAGGACAATTACAAGGAGCTGCTGAAGCCGCTTCTGACCGAAGGCAAGGGCCAGGGCTTCTGCGTCAACCTGTCGGTCGACACCGGTTCGCTCGACCTTATGAAATTCTGCCGCAAGCTCGACGTGCTCTATATCGACACCGTTGTCGAACCCTGGCTCGGCTTCTATTTCGACAACTCGCTCGGCAACGAAGCGCGCACCAACTATGCGCTGCGCGAAACCGTGCGCAAGGAAAAGGCCAAGAACCCGGGCGGCACGACGGCCGTATCCTGCTGCGGCGCCAACCCCGGCATGGTCTCCTGGTTCGTCAAGCAGGCGCTGGTCAACCTCGCCAAGGACACCGGCACCCAGATCGACGAGCCGGCCGCCGACGACCGCGAAGGCTGGGCCAAGCTCATGCAGACGCTTGGCGTCAAGGGCGTCCACATTGCCGAGCGCGACACGCAGCGCACGATCAACCCGAAGCCGATGAACGTCTTCTGGAACACCTGGTCGGCCGAAGGCTTCATCTCGGAAGGCCTGCAGCCGTCCGAACTCGGCTGGGGCACGCACGAAAAGTGGATGCCTAAGAACGCCAAGAAGCACAAGAAGGGCTGCAAGGCAGCCATCTATCTCGAGCAGCCCGGCGCCAACACCCGCGTGCGCACCTGGTGCCCGACGCCCGGCCCGCAATATGGTTTCCTCGTCACGCATAACGAGTCGATCTCCATCGCTGACTATTTCACCGTGAAGGACAAGGACGGCGAAGCCGAATTCCGCCCGACCTGCCATTACGCCTATCACCCGGCCAATGACGCGGTTCTGTCGCTGCACGAAATGTTCGGCAATGGCGGCCATCAGCAGCCGGTTCTCCACGTTCTCGACGAGAACGAACTGGTCGATGGCGTCGACGAACTCGGCGTGCTGCTCTATGGCCACGAAAAGAACGCCTACTGGTACGGTTCGCGCCTGTCGCTGGACGAAACCCGCCGCATCGCGCCTTATCAGAACGCCACCGGCCTGCAGGTAACCTCTGCCGTTCTCGCCGGCATGGTCTGGGCGCTCGAAAATCCGACGGCCGGCATCGTCGAAGCCGACGAGATGGACTACAAGCGCTGCCTCGACATCCAGCTGCCCTATCTCGGCCCGGTCGAAGGTCACTACACCGACTGGACGCCGCTGGACGGTCGCCCCGGCCTCTTCCCGGAGAAGCTCGACGAAAAGGACCCGTGGCAGTTCAAGAACATCCTCGTTCAGTTCTAAGCCCTGCTTGCGGCCGCTCTGAAATACATAGGATAATATGTAAATTCGCCGCCCCGGTCTTGATTTGACCGGGGCGGCGCTGCAATCTTGACGTGGGACAGGAATCGCATCCAGGGCGCGCCGATCGCAACAATGCAAAAATGCGCGCTGACACGTTTAATTCGCCGGAAAGGCCATAAAGACGCCGCGAGCGTCAGCCTTTCATGGTCCGTGAACATGCCGGAGAATGCCATGAAGAAATCGTCCATCTGCCTTATCCTCGGCTCCAGCCTTGCGCTCGCCGGGTGCATGTCGTCGCCGGCACCGCGTTCGCTGCCGCCGATCCAGCAGCAGCCCACCAGCGTCGAAGGCCAGTGGATCGACCCGAACGGGATCGTATCGAGCTTCCAGGCCGGCACGTTCAGCACCCGGACGACCGACACCAACCAGCTGCTGGCCTCGGGCACCTACACGAGCAGCGCGCCGAAGGTGGTCGAGATCAACATGACCTCGCTGGTCCGCAACACGCAGTCGCGCGTCAATTGCGCCCTCGTCACACCGAACCAGCTCAATTGCACGACCGATTCCGGCGCGCAGTTCTCGCTCGCCCGCAAGGCGATCTGAGCAGCACACAATCCGGTCTGATTTCGGAGAAGCGCGGACAACCATCCGCGCTTTTTTGTCGTATAGCCGCATGCCAGCAATACAAATGGCAACGAATTCGCCTATATGGGCGTGAGAGTATTCGAAAGCGGAAGAGACAGATCATGATGCCTGGCGCCCTGCCTGCCGACCACCCGAAAGTCGCCTTCGGAAAGGTCGGCGTTCTCCTTGTCAATCTCGGCACGCCCGATGGCACCGACAAGGCCTCCATGCGCCGCTATCTGGAAGAATTCCTCACCGACCGCCGCGTCATCGAATGGTCGCGGCTGTTCTGGTATCCAATCCTCTACGGCATCGTGCTCAACCGCCGCCCCGCCAAGGTCGGCAAGGCCTATGAGCTGATCTGGAACAAGGAGCGCAACGAAAGCTTCCTGCGCACCTATACCCGCTCGCAGGGCGAGCTGATGGCCGAGCGCCTGAAGGACCTGCCGAATGTCGTGGTCGACTGGGGCATGCGCTACGGCAACCCGTCGATCGCGTCGCGCATCGAGGCGCTTCAGGCCGCCGGTTGTGAGCGCATCGTGCTCTTCCCGCTCTATCCGCAATATGCCGCCGCCACGACCGCGACCGTCAACGACAAGGCGTTTGAAAAGCTGCAGAAGATGCGCTGGCAGCCGGCGATCCGCACCGTGCCGCCCTATCACGACGAGCCCGCCTATATCGAGGCGCTGGCCAACTCGATCACCGCGCATCTCGCCACGCTCGACTGGGAGCCGGAAGTGGTTCTCGCCTCCTTCCACGGCATCCCGCAATCCTATTTCAAGGCCGGCGACCCCTATCACTGCCAGTGCATGAAGACGGCGCGTCTGGTGCGCGAAAAGCTCGGCTGGACGAAGGAAAAGTTCCGCGTCACCTTCCAGTCCCGTTTCGGCCCGGAAGAATGGCTGCAGCCCTATACCGACAAGACGGTCGAGGAACTGGCGAAGACCGGCACCAAGCGCATCGCCGTCCTCAACCCCGGCTTCGTCTCCGACTGCCTGGAAACGCTGGAAGAAATCGCCGAACAGGCCAAGGAAACCTTCGAGCACAATGGCGGCGAACACTTCACCCATATTCCGTGCCTGAACGACAGCGTGGATGGCATGAACGTGCTGGAAAAGGTGCTGCGGCGGGAGTTGCAGGGCTGGGTTTAAGCGCCCCGTTCTTCCGTCAACCCTCTCTCCTCCGTCATCCCGGCCTTGAGCCGGGATCCGGACGCGCGATGTCCATCGCGCGAAAGGACTCCTTTGTAAGGGTCTTCCCAGCCCGCAGACGCGGGCTGGCTGGATGCCGGATCAGGTCCGGCATGACGGAGTGTGTGGGTTCGGCGTGACCTTGCAAACGCGCCCTCGAAAGCCGTAGGCACACGACCCGGCCAATTTCCCCCACCCCACCTTGAAATAAACATCGCCATTCCCACGTTCTTGATGCAGCATGCGCCGACAACTGCGCGAAGACGCGCGACGCATGCTGGAGGGACTTTCATGGACTTTTCGGGCTCAGACATCACCATCATCGCCATCGTGGTGCTGGCGATCATCTTCCTTTACTCCGGCATCAAGACCGTGCCGCAGGGCTATCGCTACACGGTCGAGCGCTTCGGGCGCTACACGCGCACGCTGGAGCCAGGCCTCAATCTCATCATCCCCTTCATCGACCGCCTCGGCAACAAGATGAACGTGATGGAGCAGGTGCTTGACGTTCCCACCCAGGAAGTCATCACCAAGGACAACGCCTCCGTCTCCGCCGACGCCGTTGCCTTCTATCAGGTGCTCAACGCCGCACAGGCCGCCTATCAGGTCTCCAATCTCCAGCAGGCCATCCTCAATCTGACAATGACCAACATCCGCTCCGTCATGGGGTCTATGGATCTGGACGAACTCCTGTCGAACCGCGAAAAGATCAACGACCGCCTGCTGCATGTCGTCGATGATGCCGCAAGCCCGTGGGGCATCAAGATCACCCGCGTCGAGATCAAGGATATCCAGCCGCCGCGCGACCTCGTGGAGTCCATGGGTCGGCAGATGAAGGCCGAGCGCGAAAAGCGCGCGCAGGTTCTGGAAGCCGAAGGCGCGCGCAACGCGCAGATCCTGCGCGCCGAGGGCGCCAAGCAGGCAGCCGTTCTGGAGGCCGAAGGCCAGCGCCAGTCCGCCTTCCTCAACGCCGAAGCGCGCGAGCGGCAGGCCGAGGCTGAAGCCAAGGCAACCAAGATGGTCTCGGAAGCCATCGCCTCCGGCGACATCCAGGCGATCAACTACTTCGTCGCACAGAAATACACCGAAGCCATGCAGGCGATCGGCTCCGGCCCGAATTCCAAGGTCGTGCTGATGCCCATGGAAGCCTCCGCCCTCGTCGGCTCGCTCGGCGGCATCGGCCAGATTGCCCGCGAAGTCTTCGGCGATCAGGCCGCCCCGGCGCCCCGCCCAGCAGCGCCTGCCGCCCGTCCCCGCAGCACCCCGGTCGTCACGCCGCCTGTCACTCCCACGCGCGAGAGCTAAGGCCATGATCAGCGATCTCGTCGCCCGCGCAGGACCGTGGAGCTGGTGGGTTCTGGGTGTCGTGCTCCTGATCCTGGAAATCGTCGTACCCGGCGTTTTCCTGTTCTGGATCGGCCTTGCCGGGATCGCCACCGGCATCCTCTCACTGATCCTCTGGGGATCAGCGATCTGGCCCTGGCAGGTCCAGGTCGTCACCTTCGTCGTGCTCTCCTTCGTCGCGGTGCTTGTCGGACGTTCGGTCCTCAAGCGCGGCGGGACGGAAAGCGACGAACCCCATCTGAACCAGCGCGGCGAAAGCCTTGTTGGGCGGGTCGTCACCGTGACCGAGGCGATCGAGAACGGGCGTGGACGCGCGAAGATCGGCGACACGACGTGGAGCGTGTCAGGGCCGGATCAGCCGGAGGGTGCGAAGGTGCGGATCGTCAGCGCATCGGGAAGTGAATTGCGGGTGGAGGCGGAATGAGCACGGTAAATCACCGTCAGCGCTAGCGCCCACAGAGCCGGCTTTGTAAAAAATCCACCTAAGACGCGAACACCCAGCCTACTCCGGGGCTGCCGTCAGGCCGATTGCCCAGCTAATGCGCGGCACCGACGGACCAAGACCTCAGTTCATTCCCGACTTTTGAAATGAAAAAGACCGGATCCAGTTTTTCTTCAAAGGCCACGAATTGAATATTCGCATATAAATTCAAGCTCTTATTGACCACGCCCCCGTCACATATTTTTCCAGGCAAATCCATAGGGCATTCAATATAGAATTTATCTTCGCTATCAGTTTCATAATATAGATCGGCTCTTGAAAATGTATTTTCTCCAAAGGCCAGAAATTTCTCTCCGTTTTTCTCTATGTATCGCCCACGAGACAATCGCTCGACTTCATTGATCGGTGTGTTCCGCCTATCGGAATTCTTCTCAAGCGATAGAGGATATATCGTCAATTCGATGAAGCTGTGATCACCGTCGTAGTACTGAGCCTCCCGGACGGACGCAGAGAAGAATTTTCTCGCACCCGGAAGATGGAAACCAGCCTTCACATAGCCCTGCTTCGAGGCAGCATTGACGTACTTGCACCGCTGAAATGGCGTTACCGAAGGCTGCCCATTGGGGTTTTGAATTCGGGGGATCGTCGTATTTTCAAGCGGAATAACAAAAGTTTGCAGCGCTACCGTCACACGAGCAGGCTCGGCGCTTGCATCGGAAAGCTCCCTTGAAAGGCCTGCACAGGGATCGGGTGAACTGTGAGCATAGAACCAGATTTGGGGTCCCAAATAGACGGCAGTCCCTAGAAGCACCCAGCCCATGAGAATCAAGAAGATCGAGCGATCCATCCGCGATCCCCCTTCTCACATTGGGTTAAGCCACGCCGATCCGCAGCAGATCGTGAAATCCCACGATCCCAACGGCCTTGTTGCCTACAGTCACCGGCAGAGCCGAGATATTGTGATCGTTGAGCACGGCCATGGCGGTCATGGCGAGCGTATCGGGACCCACCGTCTTCGGGCCGCGCGTCATGATTTCTTCCACCTTTGTGTCGCGAAGGTTGCGGCTCATGTTGCGGGCCATGTCGCCATTGGTCACGATGCCGACGAGGCAGCCGTCGCCATCGACGACGCCAACGCAGCCGAAGCGCTTTTCTGAAAGCACCATCGCCGCGAAGGGAACCAGCGTGCCGAGCCCAACCAGCGGGATCTCGTCGCCCGTATGCATGATCTCAGACACATGGGTCAGCGACGCGCCGAGCTTGCCGCCCGGATGGAAGGTGCGGAAATCGGAAGCCGAGAAGCCGCGCGCCTCAAGCAGCGCAATCGCCAGCGCATCGCCGATCGAAAGCTGCATCATCGTCGACGTCGTCGGCGCGAGCCCATGCGGACAGGCTTCCTTTTCCTTCGGCAGCAGCAGCACGACATCGGCAGCCCGCGCCAGAGCGGATTTCTCACCCGACGTCACCGAGATCAGCGGGATCGAAAAGCGCCGCGAAAAGGCGATGATGCCCTGCATTTCGGCAGTCTCGCCGCTCCACGACATGGCAAGGATCGCATCGTCACGGGTGATCATGCCGAGATCGCCGTGGTTGGCTTCCGCCGGGTGCACGAAGAAGGACGGCGTGCCGGTCGAGGCGAAGGTGGCGGCGATCTTCGAACCGATATGGCCGCTCTTGCCCACCCCGGTCACGATCACGCGGCCCGTGCTTTCGCCGATCAGCGTGACGGCCTTGGCGAAGGCCTCGCCGAGCGGGCCGTCCATGGCGCGCGCCAGTGCCGCAAGACCGGCCATGCCGGTTTCCACGGTGCGCTTGCCGGCGGCGGTGATGTCTACCCTATCGGTCGTGAACGGCTTGTCGATCATGCTAGCGCGCCTTCTGCGCCCGCCCCTTTTTGACATCCGGAACGCGTCCGGTGTCCGGCGGGAAATATTGCCCTTGCGCCTGCAACCACTGCGACAGGCCCGGGCAAGCGAGGTTCTATATAGTCTCTTCGATGCGCCTGTCAAAATCGCAAGGTTCACAGCACGCCGAGTTCCCAAGAATTAAACTCTTTTTCGACCTCCCGGCCCTCCGCGTCAACCGACTGTTTACCATGTTGAAATAATTTACGGTTTGAAAACAAATCATACTGAAAGCCGCGTCATCACATGCCGACCGAAAATCGCACCCGCCTTCGCCTGCCCGCCCTGACGAGGCTGCTCCTTGCCGGCGCCGCGAGCGTGTTTGCAATCACGGCAGCCAATGCCCAGACCGTTGTCCAGGCAACGGCTACGCAGGATCCGGCAGCAAACGCTGCGGCCCCCGGCGGCAATTTCGGAGACACGTCCTCCACCTTCGCCCTTCGCACCGGCGATACGGCAACGGCAACCGACGACACGGCGCCAGCAATGACCACGCCGGCCCCTGCCCGGACCGCTGCAGCCGCAGGCACCACGACGGCCGCCACCCCCGATCCGGACACGTTCGGCCGCATGAATTTCCGCGAGCCGGCCGACAACACGCGCACCGGCTCCATCGACAATCTGCGGCCCCGCCGCGAGGACATTGATGCGCCGGGCGTGCGCGTCGGCTCGTTCATCATCCGCCCGAGCATTGGCGAAGGCATCGGCGTCGAAAGCACGAAATACGGATCGACGACGACCACCCGCAGTTTCCTGCAGACGACCGGCAAGGCCGACATCATGTCGGACTGGTCGCTGCACCAGCTGAGCATTTCCGCCACGGGCGTCTGGCAGACCAATATCGGCGGCAGCGGCGCAACCAAGCCGACCGCCAGTGTCGACAGCAAGCTGCGGCTGGATGTCGACCGGCTGACCATTGCCAACCTGACCGCCGGCTACAGCTTCGCCCGTGAAAGCTCGACCGATCCCAACTCGATCGTCGGCGCAAGCACCCAGTCGGGCATCCACACGTTCAAGGGCGGCGCAGACGTCACCCGCGAATTCGGCAAGTTCCGCGGCACGGTCGCCGGCACCGTCACGCGCAATGTCTATACCGCCGCGACGCTCGCCGATGGTTCGCTGATGTCGATGAGCGACCGCAACCAGACGACCGTCGGGGGACGCGTCCGCCTTGGCTATGAAATCTCGCCGGCGCTCATTCCCTTCGTGGAAGGCTCGATCGACCGCGCCATCAGCGACCAGACGCTCGACCGCAACGGCTATAACCGCAATGCCAACATCTATGCCGCCAAGGCCGGCGTGCAGCTCGACTTCACGGAAAAGCTGCGCGGCGAAATCGCGGCCGGCTACAAGCAGGTCCGCTACACCGACGCGCGCCTGTCGAAGATCGATGCCTTCACGGTGGACGGAAAGATTGACTGGTCGCCGATCCGCGGCACGGATGTCAACTTGACGCTCGCAACGGGCGTCGATCCGTCGACCACGGCCGGCGTGAGCGGCTCGACCTACTATACGATCAGCACGGCCGTTTCACAGCAGATGATCGACAACCTCGTCGGAACGGTCGGAGCCGGAACGACCTTCCGCCATTTCTCGCCGAACGGTATCGCCTCGGATCAGACCGAGTGGGCGGCGACCGCCGGCCTCAACTGGTCGCTCAGCCGCTATCTGGAACTCGCCGGAACGGTTGCCTGGAACTATACCGACGTGAAGACCGGGACGGATACCCGGTCCTGGAGCGCGATTGCGGAGCTTCGCGTCAAGCGCTGATTATTTCAGCGCTGCCAGAAGGGCCTTGAGGTCACTTTCCACACTGGCACGAATGTCCGGACGGTCGAGTGCATAGGCAACGTTTGCCAACACATAGCCTTCCTTCATCCCGCAGTCGAACGTGCGGCCCTTGAAGCGATAGCCGAAGAATTCCTGCGTCTTGGCAAGCTTCAGCATGCCGTCTGTCAGCTGGATTTCATTGCCGGCGCCGCGTTCCTGCGTCGACAGGATCTCGAAGATTTCCGGCTGCAGAATATAGCGGCCGTTGATGTAGAGGTTCGACGGGGCCGTGCCCTGCGGCGGCTTTTCGACCATGCTGGAAATGCGGAACCCGCCATCCATCTCGGCGCCAACGCCGACAATGCCGTATTTGTGCGCCAGCGCCGGATCGCATTCCTCGACAGCGACGATGTTGCCGCCAGTCTTGGAGAAGAGATCGATCATGCCCTTCATGCAGGCGACCTCGCCCTTCATCAGCATGTCGGGCAAAAGCAGCGCGAAAGGTTCGTGGCCGACGATGTCGCGGGCGCACCAGACGGCGTGGCCCAGGCCAAGCGCTTCCTGCTGGCGCGTGAAGCTCGCGGCACCCGCCGGAAGACGCTGGTCTTCCAGCAGCGAAAGCTCGGCCTTCTTGTTGCGTTCCTTCAGCGTCCGCTCCAGCTCGAACTGGATGTCGAAATAATCCTCGATCGCCGCCTTGTTTCGTCCCGTCACGAACACGAAATGTTCGATACCGGCCTCGATCGCTTCGTCAACCACATACTGGAGAACCGGCTTGTCGACGACTGTGATCATTTCCTTCGGCATGGCCTTGGTGGCAGGCAGCATGCGGGTCCCGAAACCGGCGACAGGAAACACAGCTTTGCGGACTTTATTCGACTGAGTCATGAAGTGGCCTTGTGCAAGAATCATACGAGTTGCAAGCTCTCGATAAGCTTGCATGTTTAAAAAACCAGGATTTGAACCCTCTCTTAAAAACGAGACCTAACAAAAAATCTTCAGCATGGTAAAGAATTTGTTGAGGTCCTGTTTGTAACTTTGTGTGTCTCACCCGGTGTCCCAAACACAGGAGCGATCCAATGAAGCATGCACAAGGCAATTCCATGACATCCGCCATACTTGGTGGAATTACAGCCGTTTTTCTTGCCCTCGCCCCGACGGCAGCCCTGGCTGACGCTCGCTTCGAGAAATGGATTCGCGCCTTTTATCCGGAAGCCGCCCGGGCCGGGATCACCTCCCAGACCTACAACGCTGCCTTTTCCGGCATCACCAGCCCCGATCCGGAGGTGCTGCAGAAAGCCCAGTACCAGCCGGAATTCACCACGCAGATCTGGGACTACCTGGACAGCCGGGTGAACCCCTACACGGTCAAGATGGGCAAGGATGCCGAAGCGAAGAATATGCGTTCGCTTCAGAACATCGAGAAATATTTTGGGGTGGATCGCAATATTCTGGTCGCCATCTGGTCGATGGAATCGAACTATGGCGCCGTGCTGAGCAAGACCGAGAAGCTGCACTATGTGCCCCAGGCCCTTGCAACGCTCGCCTATGCCGATCCCAAGCGCGCCGGCTATGCCAAGAAGCAGCTGATTGCCGCGCTGAAGATCATCCAGGCCGGCGACATCAAGCCGTCCGAGATGACCGGCTCTTGGGCGGGCGCGATGGGCCACACGCAGTTCATCCCGACCAGCTACCTCATCTACGGCATCGATGCCGATGGCAATGGCAAGCGCGACATCTGGCACTCCATCCCCGATGCGCTGGCCACCGCCGCCAATCTCCTGCACAAGAACGGCTGGCAGAACGGCCGCACCTGGGGCTACGAGGTCGTGGCGCCCGGCCGCGCCAGCAGCCTTGCCGGCAAGACGAAAACGATCGCCGAATGGGAAAAGCTCGGCTTCCGCCGCCCCGGCGACCGCGGCATCAAGTTCAAGGATGAGCGCGCGACGCTGAAAATGCCGGCCGGCGACGGCGGTCCTGCCTTCCTGCTGACGAAGAATTTCTACGTCATCAAGCGCTATAACGCCTCCGACAACTATGCGCTCGGCGTCGGCATGCTCGCCGACCAGCTGGGCGGATCCGCCGGCCTCGTCACGAGCTGGCCCCGTCCGGAAGGTGCGCTGGATGCAAAGGAGAAATTCGAAATCCAGTCGCGTCTCAAGGCGCTCGGTTATTACAGCGGCGAGGTTGACGGCAACCTGGGCTCGGGCTCCAAGACGGCCATCGAAGCCTTCATGAAGCGCAAGGGCCTGAGCGGCGAACCCGAACCCTCCAAGACCCTGCTTCAGCATCTGCGGCGTTGATCGCGCAAGCTCTTCCCGTTTGATTGCAAACTGTTCCATGATAAGACATCCGGCACGATGAAACGCGCCGGATTTTTCATGCCCCGATTGACGCCCGCCCGGCTTGCAGCCGCGGTCCTGCTCAGCCTTTTTGCCATAGCTATCTACGGCGGCGGCCCGGCATTGGCGCAGGAAAGACACCGCACCCTCTTCGACCTCCTGTTTGGCAGCCGCAAGGCGCCTGAACAGGCGGCTCCCGCCGCACCGGCCAAGCGCAAGCCCAAACCGAAGCCCAAGTCGTCGTCGATCCTGAACATCGACACGAGCAAGCCCGGCGCGCCCGTGCAGAAGCTCGACACTGCCAAGCATGTGCTGGTCATCGGCGACTTCATGGCCGGCTCCGTGGGCGACGGACTGCTGGATACCTTTGCAGGCGAACCGGGCGTCGTCATCGATGAAAAGACCGACGGCGCATCGGGCCTCGTGCGTAATGATCACCGCGACTGGATCACATCGCTTCCCGGCCTTCTCGATGAAACCAAGGCGGTGGCAGTCGTCGTCGCGCTCGGATCGAACGACCGCCAGAAGATGGTGGTCGACGGCACGCGCGAAGAATTCCATACCCCCAAATGGACCGCCGAATATGAGCGCCGCGTCGCGGAACTCACGTCGCTTGCGACGAAGCGGCAGGTCCCGGTCTTCTGGGTAGGCGCGCCGCCCTTCCAATCCCCCTCGCTGACGGCCGATATCGTGACGATCAACCTCATGCTCCGCCGACAGGTGGAAGCAGCCGGCGGCACGTTCATCGACATCTGGGAAGGCTTTATCGACGCCGACGGCAAGTTCACCGCCACCGGCTCCGGCGTTGACGGCCAGCAGGCCCGCCTGCGCGGCTCGGACGGCGTGAGCCTGACCAAGGCCGGCCGCGCCAAGGCCGCCTTCTATGTGGAAAAGCCGCTGCGCCGCGTCCTCGGCGACACCGCCGCGCCGCTTCCGCCCGGCGTCGCCAATCCGCCGATCTCGGATTACGGCCTGCCCGATCTGGCGATGCCCGCCGCACCGACACCGGCAGCCATCACCCGCACCGAACCAATCAGCATGACCGATCCGTCGCTCGACGGCAGCAACGCACTCGCCGCCCGCATCGCCAGCAACGCGACCGGCCCGCTTGTCGCCCCCAACGCCCGCGACAGGCTCGTCCTGCATGGCGACACCGGCACGCCGCCGGAAGGCCGCGTGGACGACTACAAGATCAGGACAAAATAAAAGCCGCCCCCGAAGGAGCGGCTTCAAATTCTGCGAAACTTGCTGCGATCAGCGCGGCAGGTTGGTCACGCCCATCAGCGACTCGTCGATGGCAGCAGCCGCCTGACGGCCTTCGCGGATCGCCCAGACGACCAGCGACTGGCCGCGACGGACGTCGCCGGCAGCCCACAGCTTGTCGACCGAGGTCTTGTAATCGCGCGTATTGGCAATGACGTTCTGCGAACCGCGCTTGTCGGTCGAAACCGCCATCTTGCCGTCGAGTTCCTTGAGGACGCTGTCGGTGAAGGGACCACGGAAGCCGATGGCGATGAAGGCGAGATCGGCCTTGATGATGAATTCCGTGCCGGCGATCGGCTTGCGCTTCTCGTCAACCTGGACGCACTTCACGCCCGTCAGGATGCCATCTTCGCCGACGAATTCGAGCGTGCCGACCTGGAATTCACGAACCGCGCCTTCAGCCTGCGAAGAGGAGGTACGCATCTTCGTCGCCCAATAGGGCCAGACGGCGAGCTTGTCTTCCTTTTCCGGCGGCTGCGGGCGGATGTCGAGCTGGGTGACGCGAACGGCGCCCTGGCGGAAGGCCGTGCCGACGCAGTCGGACGCGGTATCGCCACCACCGACAACGACGACATGCTTGCCGCCGGCGAGGATTGGATCGGACGGCCAGCCGACGCTGTCGATGTCTTCGCGACCGACGCGGCGGTTCTGCTGCACCAGATAGGGCATGGCATCATGCACGCCGGCGAGATCGGCACCCGGAATGCCCGCTTCACGCGGCGTTTCCGAACCGCCGCAATAAAGCACGGCATCATGCTCGGCAATCAGCTTCTCGGTCGGGATATCGACGCCGATGTTGAAGCCATAATGGAAGGTGACGCCCTCGCCCTGCATCTGCTCGACACGGCGGTCGATGAAGTTCTTCTCCATCTTGAAGTCCGGAATGCCATAGCGCAGCAGGCCACCGGCCTTGGACTCGCGCTCATAGACATGAACCTCATGGCCGGCGCGTGCCAGCTGCTGGGCAGCCGCCATGCCGGACGGGCCGGAGCCGATGACGGCGATGCGCTTGCCGGTCTTCACCGTTGCCGGCTGCGGCACGATATAGCCAAGCTCATAGGCCTTGTCGGCAATCGCCTGTTCCACCGTCTTGATGGTGACGGGCGCGTCTTCAAGGTTCAGCGTGCAGGCTTCCTCGCAAGGCGCGGGGCAGACGCGGCCGGTGAATTCCGGGAAATTGTTGGTCGAGTGGAGGTTGGCGATCGCCTCTTTCCACTTGCCGCTAAAGACGAGGTCGTTCCAGTCCGGGATCTGGTTATGCACCGGGCAGCCGGTATCGCCGTGACAGAAGGGAATGCCGCAATCCATGCAGCGGGCAGCCTGTTTCTGCACTTCCGCATCCGACATGGGGATCGTGAATTCGCGGAAATGACGGATACGATCAGACGCCGTCTGATACTTCGCCACCTGCCGGTCGATTTCCAGAAAACCTGTTACCTTGCCCATATTACTCCCACCTGTTTATCGGACCACAACGGCAGTGCCGGAGGCCGAAACCATCAGCATCGACCCGCTGGAACCGGTCGAAATCGTTTCATAGTCGATGTCGACACCGACAATCGCATTGGCGCCGAGCCGGGACGCTTCGCCCTGCAACTCGGCCAGCGCCGTCTCGCGCGCATCGCGCAGAACCCGCTCGTAAGACCCCGAACGCCCGCCGACAATATCGCGGATGCTCGCGAAGAAGTCGCGAAACACGTTCGTTCCAAGAATTGCCTCGCCGGTGACGATGCCCTTGTAATCGACGATCTCGCGTCCCTCTATCGTGTTCGTCGTCGTGACGATCATTCCAGCGTCCCCTTGGCGGCGCGCGCGGCGCCTATTTCATCCAGTTCTCAACCTTCAGCCCCGGCACCCGGGAAAATTCTCGTTCATTGGCCGTCACCAGCGTTGCGTCGAGCGCAAGCGCATGTGCGGCAATCAGCATGTCCATCTGCCCGATCGGCGTTCCTGCCTTTTCGAGCGCTGCCCTGAGTTCCGCATAAGCTGCGTCCGCAGGCGCCTTGAAGTCCTCGATCACGATCGTCGCCAGCACCTTTTCAAGGTTTGCCGTCAACTTCGCCGACCGTTTTTTCGCCGCCCCGAATTTCAGCTCGCTGGCAACAATGATGCTCGTGCAAACCGCGTCAGATCCAACCGTGGCAATGGCTGATGCCACCTTGTTCACCGGCCCCCGCATCAATTCCGACATGGCATTCGTATCGAGGAGATACCTCATTTGTCGTCAAGCCAGTCAAACACATCAACAGGCTCCGGCGGCGGGTCCTCGATGTCCGGCATCATCTCATCTTCATCCAGCACCTCGAGTTCATCAAGCACTTCGAGAAGCGACTTTTTCCGGACGGGATGGATGATCAGATCGCCATTTTCGGCCTTGCGGATTTCAACGCGCTCTTCTTCGAACTCAAACTCCTTTGGAATGCGGATGGCCCGACTTCTTCCATTGTTGAAAACCTGGGCGATCTTCACGACATCCGACTGATCGTTCATCGCAGCCTCCGTGTCTGTTCAACGTCATATGCCAATGTCATATCACAGAGACGGAGTTGCAACAATTCACTCAGCCGCGACACCCATCTTCATGCGTTCCATGTCCTCAAGCGCACGACGGTATTCGACCGGCATGACCTTGCGGAACTTCGGACGGTAGTCTGCCCAATGGTCGAGGATCGCCTTTGCCCGTGCCGAACCTGTGTAATGCAGGTGGTTGGCAATCAGCTGGTAGAGGCGTTCCTCGTCATGGCGGGTCATGTCGCCGGAAACGTCGACGCGGCCCTTGTGCATGAGGTCGCCGCCATGGTGGTGCAGTTTCTCCAGCATGTCGTCCTCTTCCGGAACCGGCTCGAGCTCGACCATGGCCATGTTGCAACGGCTGGCGAAATCGCCCTCTTCGTCAAGGACATAGGCCACGCCACCGGACATGCCAGCCGCGAAGTTGCGGCCCGTCTTGCCGATGACGACGACGACACCGCCGGTCATGTATTCGCAGCCATGGTCACCCACGCCCTCGACAACGGCAACCGCACCGGAGTTGCGCACGGCGAAGCGTTCGCCGGCCACGCCGTTGAAGTAGCACTCGCCGGCAATCGCGCCATAGAGAACCGTGTTGCCGACGATGATCGAGTCCGCGGCCACGATCTTCGCATTTTCCGGCGGACGCACGATGATCTTGCCGCCCGACAGGCCCTTGCCGACATAGTCGTTACCATCGCCGATGAGACGGAAGGTCACGCCGCGGGCCAGGAAGGCCGCAAACGACTGGCCGGCCGTGCCGCGCAGCGTCACGTCGATCGTGTCATCCTTCAGACCCTTGTGGCCGTAGCGCATCGCGACTTCGCCCGACAGCATCGCGCCGGCGGAACGGTCGACGTTCTTGATCGACACTTCGAAGGCGGTCGGCGTCTTCGATTCCAGAGCCGGCATGGCCTTTTCGATCAGCGTCCGGTCGAGAACATGCTCGATCGGGTGGTGCTGGCGCTCGGTCCAGTAGGTCGCAGCCTTCGGCGCATCGACCTTGTGGAAGATGCGGCTGAAGTCGAGACCCTTGGCCTTCCAGTGTGCGATCAGCGCGTCCTGGCCGAGCATGTCGGTCTGGCCGATGATCTCGTCGAGGCGGGTGAAGCCCATGGAAGCGAGGATTTCGCGCACTTCTTCGGCAACGAAGAAGAAGAAGTTGATGACATGCTCCGGCGCACCCTTGAAGCGCTTGCGCAGAACCGGGTCCTGCGTCGCAACGCCGACCGGGCAGGTGTTGAGATGGCACTTGCGCATCATGATGCAGCCGGCGGCAATCAGCGGCGCGGTCGAGAAGCCGAACTCGTCAGCCCCCAGCAGCGCACCGACGATGACATCGCGGCCGGTTTTGAGACCGCCGTCCACCTGCAGCGCGACACGCGAACGCAGGCCGTTGAGCACCAGCGTCTGGTGCGTTTCGGCAAGGCCGATTTCCCAAGGCGAACCGGCATGCTTCAGCGAGGTGAGCGGCGAAGCGCCCGTGCCGCCGTCATAGCCGGAGATCGTGATATGGTCGGCGCGCGCCTTGGCAACGCCGGCGGCAACCGTGCCGACGCCGACTTCCGAGACGAGCTTGACCGAGATGTCGGCCTTGGGGTTGACGTTCTTCAGGTCGTAGATCAGCTGTGCCAGATCTTCGATCGAATAGATGTCGTGATGCGGCGGCGGCGAGATGAGGCCGACGCCCGGCGTCGAATGACGCGTCTTGGCAATCGTCGCATCCACCTTGTGACCAGGCAGCTGGCCGCCTTCGCCGGGCTTGGCGCCCTGCGCGACCTTGATCTGCAGCACGTCGGCATTGACCAGATATTCGGTCGTCACGCCAAAGCGGCCGGAGGCCACCTGCTTGATCGCCGAGCGCTCCAGCGGCAGCGAGCCGTCGAGCTTCGGCAGATAGCGTTCGGACTCTTCGCCGCCCTCGCCCGTGTTCGACTTGCCGCCGATCTTGTTCATCGCAATGGCGAGCGTCGTATGCGCCTCGCGGCTGATCGAGCCGAAGGACATGGCACCCGTTGCAAAACGCTTGACGATCTCCACAGCCGGCTCGACAGCATCGAGCGCGACCGGCTTGCGGCCGAGCGCTGCGGCATCCTTGATGGTGAAAAGACCGCGGATGGCGTTCATCTTCTGCGTCGAGTCGTTCACAAGCGCGGAGAACTCGCTGAAGCGGTCACGCGAGTTGCCGCGTGCGGCATGCTGCAGCGAGGCAATCGCATCCGGCGTCCAGGCATGGCCTTCGCCACGCTTGCGGAAGGCATATTCGCCGCCGACATCGAGCGTACCGGCAAGGACCGGATCGTTGCCGAAGGCCGATTCGTGGCGATCGACCGTCTCGCGGGCGATCTCTTCAAGGCCAACGCCCTCGATCGTCGTGGCCGTGCCGAAGAAGAACTTCTCGACCAGCTGCGAATTCAGGCCGATGGCATCAAAGATCTGCGCGCCGCAATAGGACTGGTAGGTCGAAATGCCCATCTTGGACATGACCTTCAGAATGCCCTTACCGACCGCCTTGATGTAGCGATACACGACTTCGTCGGCCGAGACTTCCTGCGGGAACTCGCCACGATTGTGCATGTCGATCAGCGTGTCGAAGGCGAGATAGGGGTTGATGGCTTCGGCGCCATAGCCCGCCAGACAGCAGAAGTGGTGCACTTCGCGCGGCTCGCCGGATTCGACGACGAGACCGACCGAGGTGCGAAGCCCCTTGCGGATCAGGTGGTGATGCACGGCAGCCGTTGCCAGCAGCGCCGGGATCGCGATGCGATCCGGCCCGATCTGACGGTCCGACAGGATGATGATGTTGTAGCCGCTGGTGACGGCAGCTTCGGCGCGCTCGCAGAGGCGCTCGATCATCGCCGGCATGCCTTCGGCACCCATCTCGGCTTCATAGGTGAAGTCGAGCGTCTTGGTGTCGAAACGGTCTTCCGTGTGGCCGATGGAGCGGATCTTTTCCAGATCGCCATTGGTCAGGATCGGCTGGCGAACCTCGAGGCGCTTCGCCTTGGACGCGCCCTTGTGGTCGAGAATGTTCGGCCGCGGCCCGATGAAGGAGACGAGGCTCATGACCAGCTCTTCACGGATCGGGTCGATCGGAGGGTTCGTGACCTGCGCGAAGTTCTGCTTGAAATAGGTGTAGAGCAGCTTCGACTTCGACGACATGGCCGAAATCGGCGTATCCGTGCCCATCGAGCCGATGGCTTCCTGACCCGTCGTCGCCATCGGCGACATCAGGATCTTCGTGTCTTCGATCGTGTAACCGAAGGCCTGCTGACGATCGAGTAGCGAGACGTCGCGGCGCAGCGCGCGCGGCTCAACCGGCTTCAGCTCTTCAAGGATGAGCTGCGTGTTGTCGAGCCAGTTGCGGTAAGGATGCGCGTTGGCGAGCGAAGACTTGATCTCCTCGTCCGAGATGATGCGGCCTTCCTGCATGTCGATCAGCAGCATCTTGCCGGGCTGCAGGCGCCACTTGGTGACGATCTTCTCTTCCTCGACCGGCAGAACGCCGGCTTCGGACGCCATGATGACGCGATCGTCGGAGGTGACGATATAGCGGGCCGGACGCAGACCGTTGCGGTCGAGCGTCGCGCCGATCTGGCGACCGTCGGTGAAGGCAACGGCAGCCGGGCCGTCCCACGGCTCCATGAGAGCGGCATGATATTCGTAGAACGCCTTGCGCTCAGGGCTCATGGACTGGTTGCCAGCCCAGGCTTCCGGGATCAGCATCATGACGGCATGCGCCATGGAATAGCCACCGCGCACGAGGAATTCGAGCGCGTTGTCGAAGCATGCCGTGTCCGACTGACCTTCATAGGAGATCGGCCAGAGTTTGGAGATATCCTCGCCGAAGAGCGGCGAGGACACGGAAGCCTGACGCGCCGCCATCCAGTTGACGTTGCCGCGCAGCGTGTTGATTTCGCCGTTGTGGGCGACCATGCGATACGGGTGCGCCAGCTTCCACGACGGGAAGGTGTTGGTCGAGAAGCGCTGGTGCACGAGGCAGACCGCGCTTTCGAAGCGCGGATCTGCCAGGTCCTTGTAATAGGCGCCGACCTGATAGGCCAGGAACATACCCTTATAGACGATGGTCGAGGACGACAGCGAAACCGGATAGAAATCGCGGTTTTCCTGCCCGCCGCCTTCGTTATAGATGCGGTTGGAGATCACCTTGCGCAGAAGGAAAAGGCTGCGTTCGAACTCGACAGCCGAGGCAACGCCCGAACCCATGCCGATGAACACCTGCACATGGTGCGGCTCGGTCGCGGCAATGTCGGGAGCCTTGGAGAGCGAGGAATTATCGACCGGCACGTCGCGGAAGCCGAGAAGCACCTGCCCCTCTTCCGCAATCACCTCACCGATGACCTTCTTGAAATGCGCGATCTGGTCGCCCTCGCGCGGCATGAAGATGTGGCCGACGGCATATTCGCCCGCCTTCGGCAGCGTAACGCCCTGGCTTGCCATCTCCTCGCGGAAGAAGCGATCCGGGATCTGCACCAGAATGCCGGCGCCGTCACCCATCAGAGGGTCAGCACCGACAGCACCGCGGTGCGTCAGGTTTTCCAGCATGAACAGACCGTCCTTGACGATCTGATGCGACTTCACGCCCTTCATATGGGCGACGAAGCCGACGCCGCAGGCATCGTGCTCGTTCTTCGGGTCGTAGAGACCCTGGGCATCCGGCAGTTTTCGGGCGAAGGCGCGGGTTTTCGTGGCCGTGGTCTCACCAGCCGCGATTTCAACACCCATGACCTGAGATGGCGACAAATCCGTCATCGTCCTTCCTCCAAAACCGGTCCGCACGCGCGGACGCCCTTGTTCATTCCCTTGATGCAGCAAGCCGCCGCAACCCTCGAAGATTGAGCATCCCGCAGCCTCGCCTGCCCCGTCATCCGGCGCAGGAACCTGCGAAATTCTCATGCCTTGATTGATGTCCTCGGGCGGACGTTATCATCCGCAAGTGACGATCGGACTATAGCGCGAATTGTCGCTGTTTCCAGCGTTTTTGCCGCGTCTTCGGCCCTTCAAGACCGAAATAGGACAGCAAACCTGTCCTATTTCATTGGTTCTATGCCAGAAACACGCCGAGGCTGCAAGGGCCTTGGGGGAAAATATTAACGCAACGCCGCACAAGCTTTCGTAAAATTACGAGTTTACGTAATAAAATTTCGTCTCTTTCGTGAAAATGCTCGCAATGTTGCCAATTGATCAAATTTTGAGGTTTATGAAGCCCGCAGGTGACAGCAACAGGGACAATTGGCTAATCTCCGGTCTGTCCATCGATACACCAGCAACAGGGCCCGATTTTACGATGTTTTTCGCCTCCGACAACTGGGCTGGTGCCCACCCGAAAATTGCCCAGAGACTGACGACGGAAGCCGGCGGTTTTGCCTCCGCCTATGGCACCTCGGCGCTGGACAGGAAGGTGGAGCAGACCTTCAACGACATCTTCGAACGCGAGGTCGCCGTCTTCTTCGTCTCCACCGGGACGGCCGCCAATTCGCTGGCGCTGGCCAGCGTCGGCAAGCCCGGCGGCGTCATCTTCTGCCATGACAGCGCGCATGTCTTCTGCGACGAATGCGGCGCGCCCGGCTTCTTCTCCAGCGCCGCCCGTCTCTCGCCGATTGCCGGCAAGGACGGCAAGATCGATCCCTTGAGCCTTGAGCGCGGCATCCGCGCCGTGCCGCCCGCCTTCATCCATGCCGGCCAGCCCATGGCCGTCACGGTCACGCAGTCGACCGAATCCGGCACGCTCTATACGCTTGACGAAATCGAACGCATTGCCGGCATTGCCAGGAGCCACGACATCCCGCTTCACATGGATGGCGCCCGCTTTGCCAATGCGCTGACGGCGCTGAATGTCTCGCCCGCCGAGATGACCTGGAAACGCGGCGTCGACATCCTCTCCTTCGGCGCGACGAAGAACGGCTGCTGGTGTGCAGAGGCGATCGTCTTCATGAACCCGGAACAGGCCCGCCAGCTCCCCTTCATCCGCAAGCAGTCGGCACAGCTCTTCTCCAAGACCCGCTTCGTCGCCGCCCAGTTCGAGGCCTATTTCGAGGACGGCCTGTGGCTGGAGCTCGCCTCCCATGCCAACGCCATGGCAGACCGCCTGCGTGCCGGCATTGCGGCGAGCGGCAACGCCCACGCCGCGTGGGACACAAATGCAAACGAAGTCTTTGCGATCATCCGCAACGACGCGTCCAAACGTCTGCGCGATGCCGGCGCCCAGTTCTACGACTGGCATGAAATCCCCGAACACCTGCACGACACGATCGGCCCCGACGAGACCCTTGCCCGCCTTGTGACGGCCTTCGCCACGGACGCGTCCGAAGTCGACCGCTTCGTCGAACTCCTTCGGTAAACTCCCGATCACGCGGGGTTCACGGCATGATCCGCGCCGATGACGCATCCGTCACGGCGCGATCACACGGGCGTCATGCAACGCTCACTGCGGGTTGATTTCCATTTCTGCGGGAACTGTGAGAGCTTTTGATCACCGGACCAGAGAGGCCCGGCGGCGGGATTTCTGATCCGCCGAACCCAAGGCAATTTGAGGAGATCAATAATGTCCACCAAGACCGTACTCAGCGCTTCCGCTGTCGCCAGCGCCCTCATGATGGCAGTTTCCGCCACGACCTTCGTCTCGTCCGCCACCTCAGCTGTTGCCGATGATGCCAAGGAAAAGTGCTTCGGCGTTGCCATGGCTGGCAAGAACGACTGCGCCGCCGGCCCCGGCACCACCTGCGCCGGCACGTCCAAGGTCGACTTCCAGGGCAATTCCTGGAAATACGTTGCCAAGGGCACCTGCACCACGATGAAGCTCCCGGGCGACCGCAAGGGCGCGCTCGAAGCCCTGAAGCGCGATCTGCCGGCCTGATCGGCCCGCGCCAAAGCCGGAGCCCCCGCTCTGCCCCTTGGGCTCCGGCTTCCTGCCTGCACGGATCATCGGAGGACTGCCATGGAACCGCTTCGCTTCAACGCAGCAAAATCGAGTGTGACCGGCTTGCCCGCTCGCGCCGGAGCCGGCTTCAAGTCCGTTCACGCCGACGCGATCCTCGCCGACAGCTACCGGATCGGTTTCCTGGAAGTGCATGCGGAAAACTACATGGGGGCCGGCGGTCATCCGCACCGCCTGTTGAGCCGCATGCGGGAGAGTTTTCCGCTCTCAGTGCATGGCGTCGGACTGTCCATCGGCTCCGAAAAGGGCCTGGACGCCATGCACCTTTCGCGCCTCAAGACCGTCGTCGAGCGCTACCAGCCGGAACAGGTGTCCGAACATCTCGCCTGGTCGACCCACGACGACAGCTATTTCAACGATCTTCTGCCCGTGCCTTATGACCGCGAAACGCTGGACCGCGTCTGCGATCACATCGACATGGTGCAATCCGTGCTCGGGCGAAAGATCCTGCTCGAAAATCCCTCGACCTACGCGCTCTTCGAACGCTCGACCATGAGCGAGACGGACTTCATCCGCGAAATCGCCAGCCGCACCGGCTGCGGCCTGCTGCTCGACGTCAACAATGTGCTGGTCTCCTCGGTCAACAACCGCTTCAAGCCGATCATGTATCTGCACGACTTCCCGCTCGACCTGGTGGAAGAGATTCATCTGGCAGGTCACGCCGAGGATCAGGACGAAGACGGCACCCGCCTGCTGATCGACGCCCATGATCGCCCGGTGGATGATGAAGTCTGGAACCTCTACAACATCGTCATCAGCCAGACCGGCCCGCTGCCGACCCTGATCGAATGGGACAATGACGTGCCCGACTGGCCGGTGCTTCGCCGCGAGGCGCAGGCCGCCGACGCGATCCTTGCCCGCCACGCCAGCACCTATCTGATGGGCGCGCGCCATGGGTAACGCCCCCTCATCCCGGCAGCAGGCCTTCGCCGCCGCCCTTCTCGATCCGGATCGCGCCATCCCGGACGGCCTCGTCACGCCGGCTGGCCAGCCGGCCGGCAAGCGTTTCGGCATCTATCGCAACAACGTGACCGTCAGCCTCGTCAGCGCGCTGTCGGAAGTCTTCCCGACCGTCCAGAACCTGGTGGGCGAAGACTTCTTCCGCGCCATGGCCAGGCTCTACGTGCAGGACAATCCACCCACATCCCGCCTGCTCTTCGAATACGGCGCGACCTTTCCGAGCTTCATCGAACAGTTCGAACCCGCTGCCGAATTGCCCTTTCTCGCCGATGTCGCACGGCTGGAGCGCCTTTGGCTCGACAGTTTCCATGAAGCCGATGCGGCGCCGCTTGACGGCGCTGTCCTCCAGCGCGTCGCGCCGGAGCAATTGGCGGGCCTCACCTTCGTTGCCCATCCCGCCACGCGCCTCTTCCGCGCCAGCCATGCTGCCGTGACGATCATGGCGCGAGACCGTGCCGGCGAACCGCTCGACGGGCTCGATCCCTTCGTGGCCGAAGATGGTCTCGTCACCCGCCCCGCCTACGATCCCGAAATTCGCCATCTGCCGCCCGGCGGCGCGGATTTCATCGGCCTGCTGATCGAGGGCCGGACGCTTGGCGAGGCGGCAGGAGCCGCGCTTGCTGCGGATCCCGATTTCAACCTGCCCGCCGCAATTTCGGCCATCATCGAGGCAGGCGCATTTTCAAAAATCCTGTTTGAGGGGCTGGAGGTTTCCTGACATGAATTTTCTAATCAAGATCAAGCAATTGCACGATGGCGTCTTCGGCCTCGCCGAGAAACTGACGGAGGGCTGGTTTCTCGGCCTCTTCGCCCGTTTCGTCTTCTTCGCCGTGCTCTATTTCTATTTCCTGAATTCCTTCGGCACCAAGGTCGGCGAAGGCCTTGCCGGCTTTTTCCAGATCCAGGACGGCGCCTTCTACCAGATCGCCCCGAAGGCGATGGATGCCGTCAGCGGTGATGTCGGAGCCCTGCCCTTCTTGCCCTGGAAGATCATCGTGCCGCTCGGCACCTATATGGAGCTCATCCTGCCGACGCTGGTCGTGCTCGGCCTTTTCACCCGCCTTGCCGCCGTCGGCATGATCGGCTTCGTCATCGTCCAGACGCTGACCGACATCTATGGCCACATGGCCGATGCCCAGACGATCGGCGCGCTCTTCGACCGTTTCCCCGACAGCCTGATCTCCGACCAGCGCCTGCTCTGGAGCGTGCCGCTCGTCTATCTGGCGCTGAAGGGCGGCGGAGCCATCTCGCTGGATGCAATCCTCTCGAGACTTGTACCGAAGCCGCAAATGGCCTGAAGCCGGCACGAAAAGACCCCCGGCAGGGAAACCGGGGGCCTCTTCAATCAACCGGAGGAGAAGTTTTAGTTGAGCTGGCCTTCGATCGCCTTGGGAGCTTCGCTCTTCGAGGCGACGATATCGATGCGGCGCGGCTTCATCGTTTCGGGAATTTCGCGCACGAGGTCGATGTGGAGCAGGCCGTTCTTCAGCGAGGCACCGCGCACTTCGACATAGTCGGCAAGCTGGAAGCGGCGCTCGAAGGCGCGCTTGGCAATGCCGCGATAGAGATAGTCGACATCCTTGTCGACTTCGGCGGATTTTTCACCCTTGACGGTCAGCGCATGTTCGCGCGCTTCGATCGAAAGCTCGCTTTCGTCAAAGCCGGCAACGGCCATGGTGATGCGATAGGCGTTCTCACCCGTCCGCTCAATATTGTAGGGCGGATAGCTCTGCGACTGGTCGGGCTGGCCGATGCCGTCAAGCATGTTGAACAGGCGGTCGAAGCCGACGGTGGAGCGATAAAGGGGAGAGTAGTCGATGTGACGCATGATGTCCTCCTGAGAAGCGACGTCAGTCAATGTTTTCAATGCCTCACGCCCCGTTTGTGGCGGCGGGAGACGGTTTGGGAAGACCCGTTTGGCGTCTTCTGAAGAAGAGATGGGAATTGATTTTTGCGCTTCAAGAGGTGATGAGAAGTTTAGCCAAATCGAGAGCGCGATGACCGAGACCCTGCATTCCACCCCAGACAATCCGCTGCCGCCTGTCCATATGGCCGGGACCTTCAAGACGCATGACGGGCTCGACCTGCGCTATGCCGTTTTCAAGGGCAAGGCATCGCCGCCCAAGGGAACCGTCGTCCTCCTGCAGGGCCGCAGCGAGACGATCGAGAAATATGCCGAAACGATTGCCGACATAACGGCCACCGGGCTCTGGGTCGCCACCTTCGACCTGCGCGGCCAGGGCGGATCGCCGCGCCTCCTGAAAAACAAGCGGCTCGGCCATGTCCGCCGCTTCGTCGACTACCAGAAGGATCTCGACTCGTTCTTCGAGCAGATCGTCCTGCCGGACGCCAAGCTCCCCTTCTTCCTCGTCGGTCACTCGACCGGCGGGCTGATTGCGCTGGCAAGTGCTCGACGCATCGCCAACCGTGTCGAACGGATCGTCGTCTCCGCTCCCTTCCTCGGTCTCGCCTCCCTGCGGCCGTCGCCCCGCATGGTCCGCTTCGTCGCCCGCCTCATGTGCCTCATCGGCCTCGGCGGCCGCGCCTCGCGCAAGGACAGGGACTATTCGAACTTCGCCGACAATGCCGTGACGTCGGACCCCAAGCGTTTTGCCCGCAACCAGGCAATCCTTGACGCGCATCCCGAACTGACGCTCGGCCCGCCGACCTGGCGCTGGCTGCATGAATGCCTGAAGGCAGGCCGCAAGGTCGTCTCGCCGACCTATCTGCAGTCGATCACTGTGCCGACACTGGTCCTTGGCCCCACGGCCGATCGCGTCGCCTCCTATCCGGAGATCGAGCGCATGTCGCGCTACTTCCGCGCCGGCAAGCTGATCCCAATCAACGGCGCGGAACACGAGGTCTTTCAGGAGGCGGAGAAATATCGCGCGCAGGCCATGGCGGCGCTGCTCGCCTTCATCCCCGGCGGCTTTGCCGAACCCGTTCGCCTGATCGAGGAAGACGGGGAAAAGGAAGACGCGGCGGAGAAGGCGGCGGGCTGATCAGCCCGCCAGCAGTTCCAGCGCCTGCCTGTGCAGTGCCGGCGTGGCGGCAGCAACGATGCGTCCGCCCATTTCCGGCCGCCCGCCATCCCATGTCGTGATGACCCCGCCGGCATTCTCGATGATCGGAATGATGCCGCCGACATCATAGGGCTTCAGCTGGTTCTCGACCACGAGATCGATATTGCCGCTGGCGACCAGCATATAGGCATAGCAATCGCAGCCATAGCGGAAGAGTTGCACGGTCTTTTCGACCGCACGATATTTCCGCTCGTCCTCACCGGTGAAGAGATGCGGCGAGGTGGAAAACAGCGTCGCCTTGGTGATGTCGCCGCAATCGCGCGTCCTGATCTCGCGCGCCCCGCCGGGGCCGGTATAGTAGGAGGCCTTGCCGTCGGAGAAATAGCGCTCGCCGGTGAAGGGCTGGTCGACCAGTCCCATATTCGCCCGGCCATTGCTGTAGAGCCCGATCAGCGTCCCCCAGACCGGCAGGCCGGAAATGAAGGCGCGCGTGCCGTCGATCGGGTCGATCACCCAGACATTCTCGCGGTCGAGCCCGACATTGCCATGCTCTTCGCCAAGGATGCCATGATCGGGAAAGGCGCGCTCGATTTCGGCACGGATCGCTTCTTCTGCCGCCCGGTCGCCTTCCGTCACCGGATCGAAACCGCCCGCTTCCTTGTTGACCACCGCAGCACCGGCGCGGAAGCGCGGCAGCGTCTCGCGCGCAGCAACCTCGGCGAGGCGATCGAAAAACGCTCTGTCTGGCAACATGGGGCCCTCGTATGCGCGCGCCGCGCGCTCTTGTTTTATGCAGAAACCTCCCTGCTTAAACCGGAAATCGCCGGCAGAGGAAAGGCCATTCTTTCACATTTGATGCCGCAGCAAGCACGAATGGGTAAAAAATGAGCAAGAAAAAAATCTGCTTAAATCCTGTGCCAAATCCGTTGACATGTGTGCGCTGCAATAATATGTTCATCTTACAGTCGCTCGCGGCTGTAATACCCTCCTTGGGTGTTTCCTCCCTAGATTTGACCGCGCCAATGGCGCGGTTTTTTTTGGCCACTGGCGCCCTGCCCTCATGGCGAGCGGAGAACGCTGGCGCAGCAAAACCCTCGGACAAATACCTTCCCCGAGTTATCCTCCGGTCTAACCGCCTCCGTCCCTTTCTCTGGACATCAGCTTCCGGAGAGCCACGCTGACGCGCCGCCCTGATTGAGTAGTAAAATAACGGCGGAGCGCCAGCGCGACCCGTCGAGATCTGCAAGGCAGGGCCTCATCCGACCCTGATCCTCAAACGCGGGCCGCCTCGCTAAGCCGTCTGCGGAGGCAGACGGGTTCTTTGGCGCAGCCAAGCCGCCGAGCCATTCGCGGCCCATCGGGGGAAACGTTTCGTCGGGATTTTTGCCCCGACGCCGCCCGCGTCCCCTGATGACATCCGCCGCACGTTACGGAGAACATCATCAGGCTCTCCTCCCGCCTGAGCCAGTCGTCGCTGGTCCATCCGGTGGCGGAAGAGCTACAGAATAAGCGGAGATGAGATAACGGGGAAAATGTGGGATGAAATTTTTCCGCCGTGATGTCTTGAGGCACCCTTGGCACAGCCCCCACTGCCGTCATCCTCTGGCTTGTCCAGAGGATCTGCTACGCAGCATGCACGCCGCACCGTCAATTGCTCGGTCTCGTCAGTAGATCCTCGGGACAGGCCCGAGGATGACGGCGGAGAGGTTTGCTGCTTGTCCTTCCCTTGTGGGAGAGGACAAGAAAATCAGCATCTTAGCTGCAAGCTAAGTGCTAGATTTTCCAGGTGATGGGGGGAGTTTCGACCACGCCGCGAAACCCCCTCTCTGGCAAAATCTACGACTTAGGCTTCGCCTAAGACCCTGATTTTGCTTTCTCCCCCACAAGGGGGAGACTGACTTATTCCGCCGCAAACGCCATGTCGCCCGATGTCTCGACGACGTAATCGGCGAGCCGCAGCATGAATTCGCGCAGCAGCCCGGCGATCAGCAGGAATTCCGGCTTCCGCTCCAGCGTCGTCTCGTCGACATAAAGCGAACGATTGACCTCGATCTGGATGGCATGGAGGTTGCGGGCCGGGCGGCCGTAATGTTCGGTGATGAAGCCGCCGGCATAGGGCTTGTTGCGCACGGTGGCGAAGCCGAGATCGGTGAGGATGTCGCTTGCCGCGCGCGTCAGCCGCGACGAGGCACTTGTGCCATAACGGTCGCCGATGACGATCTCCGGCTTTTCCGGCGATCCGGGAATGCGAATATTGCCGGGCATGGAGTGGCAGTCGATGAGGATGGCCTGGCCGAAGCACACATGGGTGCGGGCAATCAGCCGGCGCAGGCAGGCATGATAGGGCTTGTAGACGGCTTCGATCCGGTCCAGCCCCTCCTCCGCCGTCAGCCGCATGCGGTAGATTTCCGTGTTCTCGGCGACGATTCGCGGAATGGTCCCGAGCCCGCCGGCGACCCGCACGGAATTGCGGTTCACATGCGACGGCAGCTCGCCGATGAACATGCGCGGATCGAGCTCGTAGGGCTCGCGGTTCACATCGAGATAGGCGCGCGGGAAATGGGCAATCAGCATCGGCGCGCCGAGCGAGACGGCGGCGCCGAACAATTCCTCCACATAGACGTCTTCCGACCGGCGGATCGTCAGCGGATCGAGGCGCGACTGCGCCATGAATTCGCGGCTGTAGCAGCGACCGCTATGCGGGGAATTGAACACGAATGGAATGGTATGAGCGACAGGCTCGAAGACCTCGAAATCGATCTGTTCATCGCCTGGGCCGCGCATCATTCCCCTTTACCATGTTTTGTTGTTGTGGTGATTTGCAGTGTCAAACATGTTGCCAGCAGGCGGCTGCGAAGTCAAAACCATTCGCGGGAGCCAAAACGGCTCACGAACCGTTATACAGAGGCTTGGCCGCTGCTGTTCACGGGAAATTTACCCGCTCCAGCATACAACTCCTGTTCATATGCCAGAACGAGAAAACACCAGATGTCAGAGAAAATGACCCAGAAGATCCTCCTCGCAGAAGACGACAACGACATGCGCCGTTTCCTGGTCAAGGCGCTGGAACGCGCCGGCTACAACGTCATGTCCTATGACAATGGCGCGAGTGCCTATGACCGTCTGCGCGAAGAGCCCTTCTCGCTGCTTCTGACCGACATCGTGATGCCGGAAATGGACGGCATCGAGCTCGCCCGCCGCGCGACCGAACTCGACCCGGATCTGAAGGTCATGTTCATCACCGGCTTCGCCGCCGTGGCGCTCAACCCGGACTCCCGCGCCCCCAAGGACGCCAAGGTTCTCTCCAAGCCCTTCCACCTTCGCGACCTCGTCGACGAGGTCAACAAGATGTTGGCCGCCTGATCAGGCGGCCACCGAAGCTTTTCCACCGATTGAGAAAAAAGCTTCAAAAACCCTATTGACGGCGCAAAGCATTTTATGATCTATGCGCCGACATCGGATGGGCGTGTAGCTCAGCGGGAGAGCACTACGTTGACATCGTAGGGGTCACAGGTTCGATCCCTGTCACGCCCACCATCCTTCCCTCACAATCATATGTGATTGCCCGGCCGCTTCTTCGGAAGCGGCGGGCGGGAATGTCGCAGCACTTGCGATTGCCTTGCGCGGTGCCGCCCGATATTATTGCCGGACCAAGAACCACCCCGACGAGACCACGCTGTCCCATGACCCGATTCGAGCTGCCACATACGCCCTGGGAACATTTTGCCGATGGTGTCGTGCATGTGATCGGCGTTGCCGCCGCCATCGCCGCGACCTCGGCGCTGATCGTCTGGGCCAGCCTGAAGCTGCCGGCGAGCTGGATCTGGCCGCTGACCTTCTACGGCATCGGGCTGATCGCCACCTTCTCCTTTTCCGCAGCCTATAATCTGACCATCCACAGCAAGGTGCGCGCCGTGCTGCGCCGATTCGACCATGCGGCCATCTATCTGATGATCGCCGGCACCTATACGCCGATCGGCATCATCGGGCTTGGCGGCTGGCTGGGCTGGGGACTGGCGATTGCCTCCTGGACGCTGGCCATCGTCGGCATCGTCATGAAGCTTGCCTTCTTCCATCGCTGGCCGCGCGCCGGCTTCTTCCTTTATCTCGGCATGGGCTGGCTCGGCATCGTCGCGCTGTGGCCGTTGATCGAAAACCTCAACCCGCTCGTGCTGATCCTGCTGCTCGTCGGCGGCGTGACCTACACGGCAGGCACGCTCTTCTATCATTTCGACCGCCTGCCCTATTCCCGCGCCATCTGGCACACCCATGTGCTGGCCGCCGCGGCGATCCATTACGTGGCCGTCCTGACGGCCGTTCCGGCGATTACTTGAACTCTGCGCCACTTTCAGGCATAAGCTCGTCGGAAGGCTTGGGAACGCCTGCCGCCCGCTGGCATTTGCCTTGGTGAAGTTCCCGGTGCAGTTCGTCAGGACTTGCATCGAAACTCCGATTGATGACCGAAGCTTTGAAGCATTCGCGCCATCGGCAATGCGGGTCCCGATCACGGCACTGCGAATGCGGCAAGGACTTCAACCATGTCACAATCGATGCCCATCCCCTCGCTCGAAACCTTGAAGGATCAGGCCAAGCGCCTGCGCAGTCGCCTCAAGGACGAGAGCCAGGACATCACCCACTCGAAAGCGCTGGAACTGGTCGCAGCCCAATACGGCTTCCGCGACTGGAACACGATGGCCGCGAAAGCCGGCAACCGCCCGCCGCTCAATCCGTGGATGCTCGGCTCCAGGGTTACCGGCCACTATCTCGGCCAGCCCTTCAAGGCGGAAATCCTCTCGGTGCAGGCGCTGACGCATGCGCCGGGGCGCTATCGCATCACCTTCGATTTCGAGGAGCCGGTGGATGTCGTCACCTTCGACAGCTTCTCGGCGTTCCGCAAGCGCGTCACCTGCATGATCGGCGAAGACGGCCGGACCGTGGAGAAAACCTCCAACGGCCGGCCGCATATGGAACTGGAATGGTGAGACGGAAGGCGGCAGCTCCAGAGGGGTTGCCGCCTTCCTGCGATCACCGGGTGACCGTGTAGGACGAGATCGCCTTGTCGAGCGAGATCAGCATGCCGCGGCTGCCGCTGAGTGCCAGGCACTCGCCGGAATAGGCGCGGTCCGAGCAGATCTTGACGCTGGCCGGTCCGATCACCTCGACGGAGGAAATGCGGTCGTTCCAGGTGGCCGGCAGGCGCGGCGCGCTGGTGCCGATCGAGGCGCAGAAATGTGCGCCGGTGAAGTTTGCGCCCGTGTAGAAGCAGACCTTGCCGTCGGCGGACGCAGTCTGGACCTTGCAGCTTGCACCGTGGCAGGGCCTTGGCCTGGGCAGGCGCGGCAGCCTCGGCTTGTTAGGAAGCTTGGTGTCGTAGGTGAAGGCGTCAGGGCCTTCGCCGCTGCTTGGGGCACTGGTGCCGACGCTGTCAGTGCTATTGTTGCCGTTGCCACCGTTGTTGCCAGCGCTCGGCCCGTTGCCCGAATGGCCTCCGATCGAGGCGGACATGCTGGAGATGTCGGCATGCGCGACGTTGGCTACGCTGATGGCGAGAACGGCGGCAAGAGCGGATTGTGCGAAAAGAGTGCGAAACTTGGTCATGGTCGTGTCTCCCGGTATGGCTCATCCCGAGCCTTGGCTGATCGTCAGGAGGCTTTTGCCTCCGGCTGGCTTGCATCTGATGGAGACAGGTATAGATGCGACACGATCAGGCCGCTGTTCCCGGCGGAACACGGTGTTTAAACACGCGGGTAGCCGGGTTCAGCGCCAGAAGCCGGCAAGCTCGGCGGGCATGATGTCGAGCAGGCGGGCGAACTTCTCCGGTTCCATGTTTTCCCGCAGCGCCGCCCCCACATCTTCCAGCGCCGAAGGCGTCGAAAGATTGTGATTGTGCCGAAGCGCCAGGATTTCGCGCTGCAGCCCGGCGCGGTCGGTCATCGGCAGGACCGGTACGTCAATGTCCCAGTCCGACACGAAAATTGCCCTGAGAACGGGCGGAAGAAGATCGGCAAACGCCAGCGCCTCGCGCGCGCTCATATGGCTGCGCAGCGCATGAAACACCGCCTCGACCATGGTGTAGCACTGATGCGTCGTCTGCAGCAGCGAGATCCGCTTGAGGGACGCCATGAAGGCCTCGAAGTCGCGCGACGCCTGGAAATAGTCCTGCGGCATCGGCATGGTGTCACCCCGCGATGTCGACCACGCCGCAGTCGCCGGCTTCCGAGGCGAAGGCGAGCATCTTGCCGGATTTCGACCAGGCCATGGCGGTGATCGCCCCCTTGCCGGGGCGGCGCAGCACCACTTCCTTCTCGTCGGCAAAGCGCACCAGAAGGATCATGCCGTCGATGAAGCCGATGGCCACCACCTCTTCCGCCGGATGGCAGGCGACGGCGGTCGCCATGATGTTGCCGCGCGTGCCGAGTTCCATCGGCGGCTTGCCCATCGGGCCATCCTTGGCCGAAAACGGCCAGACGATCGCAGCCGGCGCCCCGGAGGATGCCAGCCACTTGCCCTTGACCGACCAGGACAGCGACTTCACCTTGGCCGGATAGCCGGTCATGCGCATATGACGTGCCTCTTCGCCGGGCTTCACGTCGATCTTCCAGCCATGCAGCGCATTTTCCTGCATGGCGGTGACGACGAAACGGCCGTCGGGCGAGAAGGTCACGGCGTTGTGCGCGCCCTTCCAGTCGAGATCGATCGGCGAACCCGCCGTCAGCACCCAATGCAGCGTCACGCCATTGTAGCGTGCAGCGGCGATGCGCAGACCCTTCGGCGCGAAGGCAAGCGCCTCGACCGTGCGCTGTTCGGTAAAGCTCTTCACCGTTCCATCGGCAAGCCGCACCTTCGCCTCCTTGCCGAGACCATAGGCAACCGCCCCTTGCGGGCCGGCGGCAATGACGGAAATCCACTTGCGCGGTTCCTCGGCGAGCAATTCCACCCGGCCATCGGCATGAATGCGATTGACCTTGCCGTCCTCGCCCGAGGTCACCAGCGTGTTGCTGGCCTCGTCCTTGATGGAGGCCAGCAGGCCTTCATGCGCGGCCACCGTCTTGTGGCCCATGTCGAGGCGGTGAACCTCGCCGGACGCGGCCGAGAAGAAGGGAACATCACCGATGAAATGCGCGCCGACGATATGGCCTTCGAGATCAAGCGGAGCAACTGTGGGCATGAACATGTCTCTGTCGATTGTGCCGGCCCGGGAGAGGCTCGGCGTCTGATAGGTCAGGCTTGGCTCTAGCCAATTTCGGGCCGCGAGAAAAGCCGCATCGAGGTCTTGAAGGACGCATCACGCCCTCAGCGCGAGTTCCACGACGGTATTTGTCGGATCAAGCCAGATATTGAGGTTCGGCAGCGCGCCGACATTGACATATCCCATGCTGCTCAGAAACGCCGAACAGGTTTCCGCCCGGTCCTCCACCATGATCAGCGGCTTGTGCCGGGCAATCGTCTCGACCGCCCCCTGCAGCGCCGGCAGTTCATGATCTTCCACGTCAAGCTGGAGTATCCGCAGATCGGTATAGTCGAACTGGTCGAGCCGCATCGCCGGGCAGGTCACGCCGGTCTCGGCCACGAAGGACGAACCGCCGCGATGGATGCCGCCCTGCGACACCGTGTTGATGCGGACATGCCCGACCGTGTCGGACAGCGCCGCGTTGAACAGGTTGACGTTGTCAAGACCATTGCGCTCGATGGAAAGGCGCGCCAGCACGTAGTTTTCGAGCACCGGCTCGAAGCACCAGAGCGTATCCGCCACCGCCGCAAAGCTCGGGATCATGTCTCCGAAGAACGTGCCCGCATGGATCATGGACCCGCGGATGCGGCTGAAGACGTGGCGCACCAGCGCATGGGTTTCCGGCTCATAAACCGTCCCGTCGAGGAAACACTTCACCGCCGGCCGGTCGATCGAATAGGCTGGCAGGAAATAGAAATTCCCTGCCAGTTCGCATTCGACGAAGTCGAGCTGATAGGCCTTGCGTGCCGGTGCTTCAGTCATGCCGGTCCCCGGAATGGAGAAATCGATTCCGGGGCCATTGTGCACGAGGCACGATCCCCATCAACCTGCTAAACGCCGGTTCCGCAATCAGGCGGCAACCGTCTGCGCTTCGCAGGCCTTGAAGGTGCGTTCCAGCTTTTCCTGGTCGAGATCGCGGCCGATGAAGACGAGGCGCGTTTCGCGCTTCTCGTGCACCTTCCACGGGCGCTGGTGATCGCCTTCGATGATCATGTGGACGCCCTGCACGACATAGCGTTCCTCGTCGCCGGCAAAGGCAATGATGCCCTTGAGGCGGAGGATCTTCGGGCCGTCCACCTGGGTCACCTTCTGGATCCAGGGGAAGAACTTGTCCGGGTTCATCTCGCCGGCGCGCAGCGAGATCGACTTCACCGTCACGTCATGGATGGCCGAGGGCGCGCCGTGATGATGCCCGTGATCGTGGCCATGGTCATGATGGTGATGATCATGGTCGTGATGGTGGTGATCGTGGTCATGATGATGGTGGTGGTCGTGATCGCAATCCGGGCCGCAGACGTGATCCTCGTATTCGTCGAGGAAATGCGGATCGTTTTCCATCGCCTTTTCGAGGTTGAACGCGCCCTGATCGAGGATCTTGGCGATATCGACTTCCGAGCGCTTGGCAAACATCACGCGGGCTGCCGGGTTGATGGCGCGCACGACGTCCTCAACCTGATGCAGCTCGTCATGCGAGACGAGGTCGGTCTTGTTGATGATGACAATATCGGCAAATGCAATCTGGTCTTCCGCTTCGCGGCTATCTTTCAGGCGCAGCGGCAGGTGCTTGGCGTCGACCAGCGCAACGACGGCGTCCAGCTCGGTCTTGGCGCGCACGTCGTCGTCCATGAAGAAGGTCTGCGCAACCGGCACCGGATCGGCAAGGCCCGTCGTCTCGACGATGATGCCGTCAAAGCGGCCGGGGCGGCGCATCAGGCCTTCCACGACGCGGATCAGATCGCCGCGCACGGTGCAGCAGACGCAGCCATTGTTCATCTCGTAGATTTCTTCGTCCGACTCGACGATCAGGTCGTTGTCGATGCCGATTTCACCGAACTCGTTGACGATGACGGCATATTTCTTGCCATGATTTTCAGTGAGGATCCGGTTGAGCAGCGTCGTCTTGCCTGAGCCGAGATAGCCGGTCAGCACGGTGACGGGAATGGGTTTGGTCGCTTGCGCTTGCGTCATGGTCCACCTTTGGGGAAAGGGCTTCGAATTTCAGCCTATATAGGACGCCCTCCCCGGCGACCGCAACAATGGTGAAAAATTAAAAGCTGGCACGAAAGCTGCTTCGATTTTCCCGTCATGTTTTTTTCACAATGCAGCCACGGCTGGAACGCACTTCTGCTTCCCTGTCGGATGAAGATGATGGAACAAGCGAATCGTCCGTGCGTTGTCGGGCGAAAGGAGACAACCCATGTCCGCGACACACGCTTCGCCCGCAAAAGCTGCTCCGACGACAGCTCCCGTACGCCGCCGCGACACGCGGCTGGACGTTCTGCGCGCACTCGCGCTCCTGATGATCTTCATCGACCACGTCCCCGGCCAGCCACTCGAGCACTGGACGATGAAGAATTTCGGCTTCTCCGATGCCTCCGAACTCTTCGTGCTGATCTCCGGCATCGCGGTCGCGCTGGCCTATGGCCGCAAGTATGACCTGACCAATCTCGCGTCGCTCACCGTCAAGGCGTGGCGTCGCGTCGTCACCCTCTTTGCCGCCCACATGACCGGCACGCTGCTGACGCTCGGCATTTTTGTCGGCGCAGCCTGGCTGTTTATCCGCCCGGATCTGATGACGCAGGTCGCGATCGGCCCGGTCATGGAAGCCCCGATGAAGGGCCTCGTGGCGCTGGCAACCCTCGGCCACCAGCTCGGCTATAACAACATCCTGCCCATGTACATGGCGCTGATGGCAATGGCGCCGGCAATGATCTGGTTGGAGCGTCGCAACCCGGCCATGCTGATCGCCGTTTCCGCCCTCATCTGGGCACTCGCCGGCACATGGCGCATCGGCCCGCCGCGGATGCTTGAAGAAGGTGTCTGGTTCTTCAACCCGCTGTCCTGGCAGCTGCTCTTCGTCATCGGCTATGTCGGCGCGCGCTACATCGCCCGCGGCGGCCGCATCGGCGGCAGCCCCGGCCTGCTCGCCGCGTCGATCACCTTCGTGCTCTTCTCGGCACTCTGGACCGTGATGGGGCTTGGCGCACATTCCAGCCTCTCGCTCGGCCTGCCCTTCGTGCTGACCGGCTTCGACAAGACCTATCTCACCGGCTGGCGCCTCGCCCACATGCTCTCGCTGGTCTACATCTTCCTGTCGGTGCCGTTCCTGTCGCGCATCACGCGCCTGGATCATGATAATCCGCTCGCCGTCATCGGCCGCCAAGGTCTGGCGATCTTCCTGATCGGGACGGTGCTGGCCGTTCTGGCGCAGGCGATCATGGCCGTCATCGGCAACTGGCCGGAAACCGGCCTGCTGCTGATCGCCAACGGCATCTTCATCCAGATCATTGCCGCCTATGTGCTCGATCAGCGCGATGCCAACCGCAAGACGGCAAAGACGGGCAAGACGGCTGTCGCCTCCACGTCCGGCCTTCGTCCCGTCACCGCCTGAACAGGCGACGCATGAAGGCGATCACGGCCTGGCGGCGCTCCTCGCGCCGCCATTCCTCTGCATTGCGCTCAAGGCTCGCCATGTCGGATCGCGTTCCCGGCCAGATGGCGGACGGAACCTCGACCTCGCGATGGCTGCGCCGCCGGGGCGCCTCGATTTCTCCGACAAGTTCGAACCTGCCGGCGCGGTAGCTGTCGATCTCGGCCATGTCGATCTCCTTTGCGGGAAGGCGTATGCTCCCGTTTCGTGTGATTGACCTTGATCTTAATTCATTCCCGTTGGATGATAATGGTCGGAAAAATCCTCACATAGGTGAATTTCAGTCAACTATGTCCGACGCGTCGCTCAAGGAAATGCAGGCCATCTGCCGGATCGCGGAGACGGGAAGCTTCGCGCAGGCCGCGGACGATCTCGCGCTCACCCCGTCCGCCGTCTCCAAACTCGTTGGCCGGCTGGAGGCGCGGCTCGGCATCCGGCTGATCACCCGGACCACCCGCCGCCTGTCCCTGACCTCGGAAGGTGCGACCTATGTCGCCCGCGCCCGCGACATTCTCGCCGCAGTCGAGGATGCCGAACAGGAGGTCATGGCGAGCGCTGCTGAACCCACCGGGCTGCTGCGCGTCAACACCGGCACAGCCTTCGGCCGTTACGTTCTCGGGCCGATCATTCCGGACTTTCTGGCGCGTTTCCCGAAGATCCGCCTCGACCTCGGCATTGCCGACCGGCAGGTCGACCTGATCGGCGAGCAATGGGATGTGGCGATCCGCATGGGCCAGCTCGGAGATCCGTCGCTGGTCGCCCGCAAGATCGGCGAATCGTCGCGCGCCATCTGCGCCAGCCCCGCCTATCTGGCGCGCCACGGCATGCCGCAAAACCCGGCCGATCTGGTGCAGCACAATTGCATCGTGATTTCCGGCTTTCCCTATCTGAGGCGCTGGCCGTTTGCCTCGCCGGAAGGCGTGAACCTGCAGGAGGTCGGCGGCAATCTCGTCACCGACAGCGCCGATGTCATTGTCGACATGATGCTGTCAGGCCTCGGCATCGGCCGACTGGCGCGCCTCACGGTCGCGCAGCCGCTGAAGGACGGCCGCCTCGTGGAGATCCTGAAGGATGCTCACCGGGTCGACCCCTTTCCCATCCACGCGATCATGCCGCCGGGCGGAAATCGCAGTCCCAAGGTCAGGGCCTTTGTCGACTTTCTGGCCGGCCACCCGCTGCTCAGGACGTCGCTCTAGGCCCGAAAAGCGAGAGATCGAAGCGGGCCACGTCGCCCAGCAGTTCGATCAACCCGCGCGCCGCGCGATCGATCATCGCCTGTCCCTTTTCCGCAGTCGCAAGCCCGGCATTTCCGGCAACGCCGTCCGCGTTGAGATCGCGCATCATCCAGCCGAACGCATGCGGGCCATAGGCGCGCAGGTGCCTGAAGTCGCGAATGAAGTCGCTCTGGCGCGACGGGAAATCACGCGCCTTCGCCATGTCCACCAGATGGGGCGCAAGCGCCAGCATCACCGACGTCTCGATCTCGCCGCCATGAATGCCGATGGCCTTCTCCTCCGGCGTCACGATGCCGGCTTCGGCGCCAAAACGGGTCCAGCTCGACGCGACACAGAGCATGCCGAACCGCACTCGCGCTTCGGTCGCCACCACCGTCAGCAAGGGCGAATTGCCACCATGGGCATTGAGAAGGACGAGACGCTGGATGCCCTCGTCGTTCAGCGACCGGGCAATTCCGAGCCAGCGCTCGACCGCCTCGTGATAGGTGAGCGTCCGCGTGCCTTCCACATCCAGATGCTCGATGGAGTAGCCAACCGCTTCCGTCGGCAGGACGATCACGTCGAGATCGTCCAGCAGAAGCGCTTCCGCCCGGCGTGCAACGCCCTCGGCGATGATCGCGTCCGTCTCGAACGGCAGGTGCGGACCATGCTGCTCATGCGCGCCCAGCGGCAGCACCGCGATGCGGCGCTTGTCTTTTCCTTCCATTCGACCCTTTGACGGCGTGGACACGTCCTGAAACCTCCGGTATCCCTTGTGGGGGGAGTCATAACGTGCCGGGGCACGGAGGCAAGCGGGGCAAATGGCAAAGAAGAACAAAGACAAGAAAAAAGACGCCAAGCGGGGCAAGCTGTCGGCGAGCCCGGCGGACATTGCCTTCGAAGTGGCGCAGGTTGCCCGCCAGTTCCGCACGCTGACCTCGCGAACGCTGAGCGATGTCGGCCTTTACGGCGGACAGGAAGGCGTCATGACGGCTCTCGGCGAGGAGGACGGGCTGACGGCCGGCGCCATCGCCAGCCGCCTCGGCGTGAAACCGCCGACCATCACCCGCACGATCACCCGCATGGAAGCGCAGGGCCTGCTGACCCGCAAGGGCGGCGACGACGGCCGCCAGACCACCGTCTGGCTGACGGATGACGGCCGCGCCAAGCTCGCAAATGTCGAGACCTCCAGCCACACCGTCATGGACGCCGCCTTCCGCGATCTCGATGAGAAGCAGATGCGCAAGCTTCTGGAGCTGCTGCAGCAGGTCAGCGACAATCTGGAGACCGCCCTCTCCGCCGAAGGTTGAAGGCTGAAGCCCCGTCGAAATTGTTGCAAGCGCCGTTAAAACAGTTTACTTAAAATTTTTAAGTAAGCGGAAAGCGGGGCAAAGACCCCGCGAGACAAGCGTCGGGGAGGCAACGTGGCGCAAAAGATCAAGCTTTCAACGATCGCCGAGTCTCTCGGCGTATCGACCGCCACGGTTTCACTCGCATTGCGCGACAGCCCGCTCGTGGCCGCCGCAACCCGCGAGAAGATCAAGGAACAATCCCGGGCCCTCGGCTATATTTACAACCGCCGCGCCGCGAGCCTCAGAACATCCCGTTCGGGCATTATCGGTGTCGTCGTGCACGACATCCAGAACCCGTTCTACGCGGAAATCCTGAAGGCGATCGAAAGCGAGCTCGATCGCTCGAGCCACACCTTCATTCTCTCCAACCACTACGACTCGGTCGACAAGCAGCGCAACTTCATCGAGACCCTGCTGCAGCTCGGCGGCGATGGCGTCATCATGTCGCCCGCCATCGGCACGCCGCGCGAGGATCTGGAGCTGGCCGAAAACAACGGCATGCCGGCGATCCTCGTCGCCCGCTCGGTCGAGAACCTCGACCTGCCGACCTATCGCGGCGATGACAGCTACGGCATTTCGCTCGCCACCAACCATCTCATCGGCCTCGGCCATCGCGTCATTGCCATGGTCGGCGGCACCGACCAGACCTCGACCGGCCGCGACCGCTACCAGGGCTATGTCAACGCGCTGAAGAAGGCGAACATCCCGGTTGATCCGGCGCTGCGCATTGCCGGTCCCCGCTCCAAGCAGGGCGGCTTCGAGGCGGCCGTGCATTTCCTGTCGCTGCCGCAGAAGCCAACCGCCGCCGTCTGCTGGAACGACCTTGTCGCCATCGGCTTCATGAACGGTATCGCGCGCGCAGGCCTGATGCCCGGCCGCGACATTTCCGTCACCGGCTATGACGACCTGGAAGAGGCAGCCATTGCCACGCCCGGCCTCACCACGGTCTGGAACGGCCAGTCGGAAGTCGGCCGCCTTGCCGCGCGCGCGCTTCTCGACAAGCTTTCGGGCAGCCACGAACCGGACGGCATGCATCTGATCAAGCCCGAAATGCGCATCCGGCAATCGACCGCCCCGCTGCACCGCAGCTGATCCCCCGGAGCAATCCGGCAAACGCGGACAGCGTCTGGCGTCCGGAACTGCTTGAAACCGATAGGCAGAGAACGTCCCATGTCGAAAGTCTCCATTCTCACCGCCGGCAAGGTCCATCCACGCGTCATCGAGCGACTTCAGCCGCATTTCGACCTCGTCCGCATCGACAGGCCGGACCCGGCGCTTGTCACGCCGGAGATTGCCGCCAACGTGCGCGGCGCGACCGGCTTCAACGGCATGCCGGCCGACCTGATGGCAGCGCTTCCCCATCTCGAGATCGTCGCCAATTTCGGTGTCGGCTATGACGGCGTGAATGTGGCCCATGCCGCCGCCAACAAGATCATCGTGACCAACACGCCGGATGTCCTGAACGAGGAAGTCGCCGACACGACGCTCGGCCTGCTGATCAACACGGTGCGCCTGCTGCCGCGCGCCGAAACCTGGCTACGCGACGGACGCTGGGCGAGCGACGGCGCCTTCATGCTGTCGCCGCTCTCTCTGCGCGGCCGCTCGGTCGGCATCTACGGTCTTGGCCGCATCGGCATCGAGATTGCCCGTCGCGTCGCCGCCTTCAATCTGCCGGTAAGCTATCACACGCGCACGGAACGCAAGGACGTGCCCTACCGTCATTACCCGACGCTGGAAGCACTCGCCGAAGCGGTCGACACGCTGATCTGCATCGTTCCCAAGACGGCTGAGACACACAAGACGATCAATGCGGATATTCTCCGCCGCCTTGGCCCGAACGGCGTTCTGATCAATGTCGGACGTGGCTGGACGGTGGATGAGGATGCATTGGCCGATGCGCTTGAAAACAAGGTGATCGCAGCCGCAGGCCTTGATGTCTTTCAGGACGAACCGAATGTGCCTCAGCGTCTGATCGCGCAGGAGAATGCCTGCCTGCTGCCGCATGTCGCCTCCGCATCGGTGCCGACCCGCATCGCCATGGCCGACCTGACGGCGGACAATCTGATCTCCTGGTTCGAAAAGGGCCACCCGATCACGCCGGTTCCGGAGACCCCGTTCAAGGGTTGAGCGGGTTCAACTTGATCTCGGTCATCGTCTGACCTCAATATCCGGTTAATATCTCATTTGCGCGTTAGACTTCTGTTAGGAATTGGCGCGCAACATGCTTTTATGATGCATGTGAAAGCATTGCAGTGCATCCCGTGCCGGTTCATTCCCTTCGGCTTGGATTGGCGCAAAGCTGCAATGGTCTCCGAGACTAAAGGAGAAACGCATGAAGATGATCATCGCCGCCACGGCCGTCGCCATTGCCGGAGCCGCCGCAAGTTACTTCGCGCCCTCGCCGCAACAGGCGCCGGGCATTGATCCCCTGAAGACTGCCGCGGTCGGAAATCCGTCCAGCTACTCTGTCGCCAACATCGCAGAAGGAAAAGCCTGCGTCGTCAATCGCGGCAAGCATGCCTCCACCCGCACCTTCGTGCTGAAGAGCGAGCCGGGCTGTGACGATGTCTGGCCGGGTCTCGATCAGGCGCGCAACTGGACGGAAAACGCAGACGGCAGCGTGGCGCTGACCGACAAGTCCGGCAGGCAGCTGCTGATGATCGCCCCCGGCGACGGCATCGGTTATGTCGCCGTCGAGCCACCCTCGGCCGCCCTCACGTTGACGGCCGTCCGCTGACGTTCCTTCCTCTCCCGCAAGGGAGAGGACAGGTGAAAGCTTTCAGTCGTTCAGCTTGCGGCCTGCCGCGTGATCGCGCACGGCTTGCCCAAATGCCTTGAACAGCGCATTCGACGGACCGTCCTTGCCCACCCAGTATTCCGGGTGCCACTGGACGCCCACGGCAAACGACTTCGCGCCGATGACCGAGACGGCCTCGATCGTGCCGTCTTCGGCAACCGCCTCGACTGCCAGGTTGGGGGCAGCTTCCGAGATCGCCTGGCGATGCAGCGAATTGACCTTGAACTGGCCGGCACCCAGCGCGCCCGCAAGGCAGCTGCCTTCCTTCACATGCACCATCTGGTGGATTTCATACTGCACGTCGCGGTCCGGCACATCGCGGCGGCGATGATCGGCAATGCCCGGCATTTCCTGGATCTCGCTGGCCAGCGTTCCGCCGAGCGCAACGTTGAGCTCCTGAATGCCGCGACAGATCGCCAGAAGCGGAACGCCCCGCTCGATGGCACGGCGGATCAGCGGCATGGTCGTCGCGTCGCGCGCCGGATCGAAAGGTCCGTCCTTTTCCTCCGCTTCCTTGCCGTAGAGCGAGGGGTGAACGTTGGAGCGCGAGCCAGACAGCAGCACGCCATCGACCCGGTCGAGCACTTCATCAATATCGTGACCGTCTTCCAGAGCCGGCACGATCAGCGGCAGCAGTCCGCCACCGACAACGGCAGCGTTGACATATTGCGTCTGCACCGCGTGCCAGGTCGTTCCGTCAAGTTCACGGATATCGGCAGGAATCGCGACAATCGGCATGCTCATGAAGGGTCTCCAATTTGATCAAGTTTTGCATTCATCACGCCACAACTGACGCAAGTCAATCAAAATTGCGGCGACATGAAGAGCAAATGCACCCGGAAATGTTCGGCACATTTATCAAAAAGATATTTGCTTGCAGCCACTTACAGAAAGATTTTTTGACGCGCGCGCTTGCCAGCGGAGAAGCAAAATGTTTAGCTTCACGCACTCTGCGGCACAGAGGGGGAAACCGGGCTGCGGAACAATCCAATCGGGAGGTTATACATGGATCGTCGTTCATTTATTAAGAAGGCTGGCGTTGCCGGCGCCGGGGCTGCTGCCGCGGCCACCACGCTCGCCGCACCCGCCATTGCCCAGGAAAATCCGAAGATCACGTGGCGTCTGACCTCGTCCTTCCCGAAGTCGCTCGACACGATCTGGGGCGGCGCGGTGGATATCGCCGAGCACGTCTCCGCCGCCACCAACGGCGCCTTCACCATCCAGACCTTCGCCGCCGGCGAAATCGTGCCCGGTCTCCAGGCGCTTGACGCCGTTGCCGCCGGCACGGTCGAAGCCGCGCACACGACCTCCTATTATTTCTGGGGCAAGGAACCGACCTTCGCATTCGGCACCGCCCTGCCCTTCGGCCTCAATGCCCGCATGTCCAATGCCTGGTTCTATCAAGGCAACGGCAACAAGCTGATGAACGAATTCTATGCCACGCAGGGCGTCTATGGCCTGCCCGCCGGCAACACGGGCGTTCAGATGGGCGGCTGGTTCCGCAAGGAAATCAACACGCTGGACGACCTCAAGGGCCTCAAGATGCGCATTGCCGGTCTCGCCGGCAAGATCCTCGAAAAGGTCGGCGTCGTGCCGCAGCAGCTCGCCGGCGGCGACATCTATCCGGCGCTGGAAAAGGGCACGATCGACGCAGCCGAATTCGTCGGCCCCTATGACGACGCCAAGCTCGGCTTCAACAAGGTCGCGAAGTACTACTACTATCCGGGTTTCTGGGAAGGCGGTCCGGTCGTCCACGCCTTCTTCAACCTGGCGAAGTACAATGCCCTGCCGAAGAACTATCAGGCGATCCTGCAGGACGCCTGCGCCTTCGCCAACACCAACATGATGGCCAAGTACGACGTCAAGAACCCGACGGCACTGAAGGAACTGGTCGGCTCCGGCACGCAGCTTCGCCCCTTCAGCCAGGAAATCATGGAAGCCTGCTACAAGGCCGCCGTCGAGATCTATGCGGACTTCTCGGCCAAGAGCCCCGCTTTCAAGAAGGTCTATGACGACCAGCTGGCATTCAAGAAGGACGCCTATCTCTGGGCGCAGGTCGGCGAATACACGTTCGACACCTTCATGATGATCCAGCAGCGCGCCGGCAAGCTCTGATCGGCCCTGTCTGAAAGACACACGCGCCCCGGAGGAAACTCCGGGGCGTTTTCTATTGGCCATATGATTCCGTTTTCCCCGGAAATGCTCTAAGCACGTTTCGGAAATGGCCCAGTTTCAGGAACCACGCTTCGATGCCCCTTTCCCGCCGACCCGCCGCCGTGATCTTCGACATGGACGGCCTGCTGTTCAACACCGAGACTCTCTCGTTTGAGTCCGCCGTCACCGCGGCTGCGCATCTCGGGCACACGGTCGAATGGGATCTCTTCCAAACGCTGATCGGCCGGCAATGGCCGGATATCCGGACGAGACTGCTGGCAGCGCTGGGCGACAGCTTCGATGCCGAAGCCTTCCGCCCGGTCTGGATTTCGCATTACGAGGCGCTTCTCAAGCTCAGGCTCGATATCAAGCCGGGCGTCGTCGAAATCCTCGACGTTCTGGACCGGTTTTCGATCCCGCGCGCCATCGCCACGTCTTCGCCGCGCGACAAGGTCGATTTCAAGATCGGCACCTTCGACATCACGCACCGCTTTCACGCCATCGTCGCCCAGGGCGACTATGCCAAGGGCAAGCCGGAGCCCGATCCGTTCCTGACCGCCGCAAACCGCCTCGGCGTCGACCCGACAGCCTGTCTGGCGCTGGAAGACAGTCATAACGGCATCCGCTCAGCCCATGCCGCCGGCATGATGGCGGTCATGGTGCCGGACCTCCTCGACCCGACGGACGAAATCCGGCCCTTCTGTACAGCCGTCGCACACGACCTCCACGAAGTCGCGATGATGATCGAACGCGCCTCCTGATCAGCTGCGCGACAGGAGCAGCCTGAGACCCGCATAGCCGAAGACCACGGCCAGCGTCCCCTCGATCCACCGCCGCGCCCTGCGATAGCCATTCGCCATCGCCGCCGTCGAAAACAGCACCGCATAGCCGACAAACACCGTGAAGCCGATCGCCGCGCAACCGCCGATGATGGCGACGAGCGTATGCGCCGGCGCATCCGGCCTGAGACCGAGCGTCATGATCGCCACCCAGCCGAGAATGGATTTCGGGTTGGTGAGATGCAGCAATACGCCACGGTGATAGGAGGCAAAATGGCTGGCGCGCGCCTGCCCCGAAAACCCACCGGGCTTGGCCGATAGCGCCGATTTTGCCGACTTCCACGCCAGATAAAGCAGATAGAGCCCGCCGCCGATCTTCATGACAATCAGCGCCTCGGCATAGCGCGTCAGCAGTGTCGAAATTCCCGCCGCCGCAAGCCCCGCCCAGCAGAGGCTCCCGGTCAACACGCCGAGCGCCAGAGCGACACCATGCGGACGTCCCTGGTTCATCGCCACGCCCATGATCGCCATATTGCTCGGCCCGGGGCTCGCCACGGTAATCAGGTAGGTCACATAGACAAGCCCGATATGCTGAAAATGATCCATGGAATTGCCAGACTCCGTTTAAGATCGCGGTTTATCTGCTCATGAATGCAAAGCCGGTCGGAGCTTGGCTTTGCACATTTTCGGGCCTAGTTGAACTTCGGCGGCTGGCTGAGATCGATAGCGGGTTTCGCGCCCTCTGCCGGCTTCGATGTATTCGCTGGCGCCGGCGGATTGCCGAGCCCCTGGAGCGGCGGCAGGCCGAGCGTATTTCCACTCTCGTTCTGCAAGTTTCCAGCGCCCGATCCGCCGATAGGCGGCTGCGAGAGCCCCGGAAGACCGCCATTGCCCCCTGCTCCGCCAAGCGGCGGCAGCGTCATTCCCGACGAACCGCCGGGCGAGGACATCGGAACGGTGATATTGACCTTAGACGTATCAACCACCGCATCACCACTTTTATAGACCATGACGAGCTGCGGGAAGGCGATGACCACCAGGATCATGATGAACTGGATCACGATAAATGGGAATACACCCTTGTAGATGTCGGAGGTCTTGACCCCGGACATCGTCAGGCCCGTCACAGGATCCTTCCAATTGCCCGCCGGCGCGATCGATCGCAGGTAGAATAGCGAGAACCCGAAGGGTGGCGTCAGGAACGACGTCTGCAGGTTGATGCCGAGGATGATACCGAACCAGACGAGGTCGATGCCAAGCTTTTCGGCAACCGGCCCCAGAAGCGGCACCATGATGAAGGCGATCTCGAAGAAATCGAGGAAACAGCCAAGGATGAACACGATGATTGTCACAACGATCAGGAAGCCGTATTCGCCGCCCGGCAGCGACAACATCAGGTGTTCGATCCACAGGTTGCCATTCAGCCCATAGAAGGTCAGGCCGAAGACGCGCGAGCCGATCAGGATCATCATCACGAATGCAGAAAGCTTGGTCGTCGCGTCGACCGCCTGCTTCAGCGTCGCGAAACTCAGACGCCCCTTGAGCAAGGACATGATGAGCGCGCCGGCCGAACCCATCGCCCCGCCCTCCGTCGGCGTCGCGATACCGAGGAAGATCGTGCCAAGAACGAGGAAGATCAACGCCAGCGGCGGAATCATCACGATGATCACCTGCTGGGCAAGCCGGGAGATCAGGTTGAGCTTGAACCGGTCATTGGCCAACGCCACCAGATAGATGGCGCCGACGCCGAGCGCCAGCGAGACGACTGTCCGCCATTCCGGCGAAATACCGGTCAGAAGGAAGAGATCCGCCAAATAATACAGCGCGACGGCAATCGCGACCATGACGATCAGCGACGTCACGCCGCCGCCTAGCGTGCGCGCCTCGCGCGGAAGCGCCGGCGCCCATGAGGGCTTGATCAACGTGATGACGAAGACATAGGCGCAATAGGCCGCAATGATCAGCAGCGCAGGATAGAGCGCGCCGACATACATGTCGCCGACCGACCGGCCAAGCTGGTCGGCCATGACGATGAGGACGAGAGACGGCGGTACGATCTGCGCCAGCGTTCCCGATGCTGCGATCGTGCCGGAGACGAACGGCTTGTTGTAACCGTAGCGCAGCATGATCGGCATGGAGATGAGTCCCATGGCCATGACAGAGGCCGCGACCACGCCGGTGGTTGCCCCAAGCAGTGCGCCCACCAGCACGACGGCATAGGCAAGCCCGCCCCGGATCGGCCCGAAAAGCTGCCCGACCGTGTCGAGCAGGTCTTCCGCCATGCGCGAACGCTCAAGGATGATCCCCATGAAGGTAAAGAACGGGATCGCCAGCAGCGTATCGTTGTTCATGATCCCGTAGATGCGCTCGGGATGCGACTGCAGAAGTGGCCAGAAGAGGTTGATCGATGGCGACAGATGCGAGAATTCGACACCGATGGCAAAGAAGGCGAGGCCGCCGGCAGCCAGCGTGAAAGCGACGGGATAACCGAGCAGCAGCATGACCATGACGGTCGTGAACATGATCGGCGCGAGATTTTCGACAATGAATTCAAGCATCTCAGCGCATCTCCTCGGCATGATCAGTCGGTTTTTCCACCAACGGATCGTCGATCCGGCCCATCAGCACTGCAAGGCGCTTGATGATTTCGGAAAACGCCTGCGCCGTCAGCAGGATGAAGCCGATCAGCACGAAGGACTTGGCCGGCCAGATGATGAGACCGCCGGCATTGGCCGAGACTTCACTCGTCCGGAAGGACAGCCAGAACCAAGACCAGGAAAGATAGACCATCAGCGATGAGAACGGCACCAGGAAGATGATGTGCAGCACGAGGTCAATGATGTCGCGCGTCCGCTTGCTCCAGCTGGAGGACAGGATGTCGATGCGGATGTGCTCGTTTTTCTGCAGCGTGTAAGCCGCCGCCAGCAGGAACACTGCCCCGAACAGATACCATTGCAGTTCAAGCCAGGCGTTGGAGGACATATCGAATATCTTGCGCACGATGGCGTTGGTCGCGCTGACGAGCACCGCCACGAGAATAAGCCACGCGACGCTACGCCCGATCGCGGCCGTGACCGCGTCGACCAACGCGCTCAACCTCAACAAGAATGCCATTTTTTCTCCCCCTGCTGGATCCCTGCCTCGCGGCAAAAAGCCAATAACCTCAGAGCCGGCGCTTTTCGCTTGTTTCCTTTAACCCGCCCTGTCTGAAAGATTTCCTCTTCCATCAACGGTTATCCGCAACTCCGTTGCGTCTGTAAAGCAGGGGCCTGAAAAGATTTGACCTTCTTAGACATTGGTAGAACACTCCTCTCATTATTCAAGGTTTGGGAGGACCGCGAGTGCATCAGAAAATCTCGCTCGATGACAAATACGACCTTTCGCGCAACCGGGTGTATCTCACCGGCGCGCAGGCCATCGCGCGAATGCTGATGATGCAGCACGAGGCCGACAGGGCGGCGGGGCTCAACACCGCCGGCTTCATTTCCGGCTATCGCGGCTCGCCGCTTGGCGGTCTGGACAGCCAGTTCGTCAAGGCGAAGAAGCAGCTCACCGCCCACCAGATCACCTTCACCCCCGGCCTCAACGAGGAACTTGCGGCCACCGCCGTCTGGGGCTCGCAGCAGGCAGGGCTCGATGGCCACGGCAAATATGACGGTGTCTTCGGTCTCTGGTATGGCAAGGGTCCGGGCGTCGACCGCGCTGGCGATGTCTTCCGCCACGCCAATCTTGCCGGCACCGCGCCGAATGGCGGCGTACTCGTCCTGATGGGCGATGACCACACCGCCGAATCCTCCACCAATGCGCATCAGACCGAATTCAACTTCGTCGACTACATGATGCCCATCCTGAACCCCGCCGGCGTGCAGGAAATCATCGATTACGGCCTGCTCGGCTATGCGCTCAGCCGCTATTCCGGCTGCTGGGTGGCGCTGAAATGCGTGAAGGACAATGTCGAATCGACCGCCTCGGTGAATGCCGGCCTGAACCGCCTCGACATCGTCACCCCGCCCTTCGAAGGCCCGCCCGGCGGCATTCATATCCGGCTCAACGATATCGACTTTCTCGGCCAGGAAGCGCGCCTGCACGAATACAAGCGCGCCGCCGCCAATGCCTTCATCCGCGCCAATGGCCTCAACAAGATCATCTGGTCCGGCGGCAATGCTCCCAAGCTCGGGATCATCTCCACTGGCAAGAGCTATCTCGACGTCCTGCAGGCCTTTTCCAATCTCGGCATCGGCGAGGAAGAGGCAAACCGCCTCGGCATCCGCCTGTTCAAGATCGGTTGCACCTGGCCGCTCGATCTCGATGACGTGAAGGATTTTGCAAACGGCCTCACCGAAATCATCGTCGTGGAGGAAAAGCGCTCGCTGATCGAAACGCAGCTGCGCGAAGCGCTCTATGGCACGGCCGGCCAGCCCACCATTGTCGGCAAGCGCGACGAGCGTGGCGACTGGCTCTTCCCGGTGAAGGGCGCGCTCGACCCCAACGACATCGCCATTGCGCTCGGCGAACGCATCACCCGCTTCATCGGCCCCTCGGACGAGATTTCAGCCCGCACGGCGCGCATGAAACAGGCACAGGCGATGATTGCCAGCATTGCCGATGGCAATATCCGCACGCCCTTTTTCTGTTCCGGCTGTCCGCACAATTCCTCCACCAAGGTGCCGGAAGGCTCGGTTGCGGCGGCCGGCATCGGCTGTCACTTCATGTCGATCTGGATGGACCGCAACACGGTGGGCTTCACCCAGATGGGCGGCGAAGGCGCGCAATGGGTGGGCGTCGCCCCCTTCTCCGATCGCGGCCATATCTTCCAGAATCTCGGCGACGGCACCTATGCCCATTCCGGCTCGCTCGCCATCCGCTTCGCGCTCTCGGCCGGCACCAACATCACCTACAAGATCCTCTATAATGATGCCGTCGCCATGACCGGCGGCCAGCATGTCGAAAGCGGCGCGAGCGTAGACCAGATCGCCCGCCAGCTCGCCGCCGAGGGAGTCACGCGCATCGCCGTTGTGTCCGACGAGCCGGATAAATATCCGCCGGGCATCGACTGGCCGAAGGGAACCACCTTCAACCATCGCCGCGACATGGACGATGTGCAGCGCGAACTGCGCGACATTCCCGGCGTCACCGTTCTCATCTACGATCAGACCTGTGCTGCCGAAAAGCGCCGCCGCCGCAAGCGCGGCACTTTCCCGGACCCGAACAAACGCGCCTTCATCAACGAGGCCGTCTGCGAAGGCTGCGGCGATTGCGGCGTGAAGTCGAACTGCGTCTCCATCCAGCCGGTCGAAACCGCCTTTGGCCGCAAGCGCAAGGTCGACCAATCCAGCTGCAACAAGGACTTCTCCTGCATCGAGGGCTTCTGTCCCTCCTTCGTCACCGTCCATGGTGGCAAGCTGCGCAAGGCCGAGGCGAAAGCGAAAGACGCCAGCGGCTTCGACAGCCTCTTCGCAAACCTCCCCGCGCCCGCCATCGCCCCACTCGATGACGGCTGGGCCGCGATCGTCGCCGGCATCGGCGGGACCGGCGTCGTCACCATCGGCCAGATCCTCGGCATGGCCGCCCATATCGAGGAAAAGGGCTGCGGCCTGATCGACATGGCAGGCCTGGCGCAAAAGGGCGGCGCGGTGCTGACCCATCTGCGCATCGCGAAAAGCCCGGAGGCGATCACCGCGATCCGCATCCCCGCCGGCCGCTCCGATCTCGTACTCGGCTGCGACCTTGCCGTTTCGGCCTCCAAGAAGGTGCTTTCCACCGTCACCGAGGACAAGACGCTCTTCATCGCCAACACCGCCGAAATCATGCCCGGCGGCTTCACCCGCAACCCGGATTTCTCCTTCCCCGCAGAGCTGATGAAGAAGACCATCCGCAAGTCGGCCGGCGAGGCCACGACCCGCTTCTTCGACGCCGATGAGGCCGCGCGCGAACTCTTCGGCAATGCGCTCGCCGCCAACATGTTCATGCTGGGCTATGCCAGCCAGCTCGGCGGCCTGCCGCTTTCGCCCGATTCGGTGGAAGAAGCGATCCGCCTCAACGGCGAAGCCGTCGAGATGAACATCGCCGCCTTCCGCTGGGGCCGCATCGCCGGCAACGATCCTGCCGCCGTCACCGCGATCTATCGCGACCACCATCACGAAGCCCCGCGCGCCGAGACCGCCGACGAAGCAATCGCCCGCCTGAAGGCCCACCTCACCGCCTACCAGAACGCCCGCTACGCCCAACGTTTCGAACGCGCACTCGCCCCGATTCGCGAAGCCGAAATCCGCGCGACGGGCGCGGCCGGTGCGGTGACGCTCGCCGCCGCCCGCAGCCTCGGCAAGCTGATGGCGATCAAGGACGAATACGAAACCGCCCGCCTCTTCACCGACGGCGCTTTCGAAAAGCGGCTTTCCGAACAGTTCTCCGACTGGGAGCGCCTCGAATTCCACATGGCCCCGCCCATCTTCGCGAAGAAGGACAAGCAGGGCCATCTTGTGAAATCATCCTACGGCCCGTGGATGATGGGCGCGCTGGGCGTACTCGCCAAGCTCAAGACCCTGCGCGGCACCCCGCTCGACATCTTCGGCTATACGGACGAGCGCAAGATGGAACGGCAGATGATCGCCGATTTCGAAGCGTTGCTAGGTCGGGTTTCCGGCAAGCTCAACGCCGAAAACGCGTCAGCGGTAGCCGAGCTCTTGGCTGCCGCCGAAAAGATCCGCGGCTTCGGCCATGTGAAGGAAAAGGCGGCGAAGGAGGTTCTGGCGAAGATGGCGGACATGGAGCGGGGGCTTGATTCGCCGAAGGCCGAGGTGCGGGTGGCGGCGGAATGAGTGGCCACTCATCTACCCACTTGGAGAATGTAGCCAGAACGGTCGGCCGTGGAATTGTTGGTTGGACAAAGTAAAAATGAAATCCAATTGCCAGGTTATTTAATTATCTATCGACAGGATTCTTAAATCTCTCTACTTAAAGTCGCATACGACCCTTATGTAGATTGAGGTTGCATATGCGAAACGCGAGCGTGGCCGCTCTTATTTATGAACTCTTATTCAAAATGTACAAGAAAATGGAGGTTGATCGGTCCAATCAGTGGATTAACCTTATTCCTGATGAATCTGGCATTAAGCGTGAAGCATTCTTCCATGAGTTCACAAGCTGCTGGGAGTGGACTTCGGGGGCTTTGGAAGGCGCTGGCATTCTTAAGCGGCTCCCCCACACCGCCGAAGCCCTAGAACGGCTCGGCGATAGGTCAATCAAGATGTCTAGCCCATTCTTCCAACCGATGATGACGTTGGACGAATTTCAGCGCATGAATTTCTCCGCCTTCGAAACGCTAAACAACTATTGCAACGCGATGTTCACGTTCAACCAGTTCATGATAGGAGACTATACAATCCTAAAGGAATGGTCCCCCCTTTTCCTCGAGGCTGTGGTCAACCAAGACGATATTTTCTTGCGCTCGGGGGAAGATAGGGTGGAATTCAACAGAGAACGCTACCGCGAAAAGGTCGTGAGCCAGTGGGATAATGGGGTAGGATATTACTTCGAACTCAACCTAAACTAATAAGTAAACCGTTCTCGAAATCAATTGCGTACCCCAGTGTCCGCTGGCTTGCTTGAGAGATAGCCGTCGCGTGTTCGAAGCATTGCAAGAAGCTTGTGGGGGAGATCGCGGGAGCCAGAGGGGGCATCCCTCCACACGGAAACCCCCAGCGACACTCCGCCACCATTGCCAACTCCCGCTCTTTATGTAATTTCTCATACCAAGAGTGACATGCGTCAATCCGGAGGGGACGGGGCGCATTTTCGGGATGAGGAGAGACATCATGGCAGAACATCAGTCCGGTCCGGTCGAGCTCGGTGCGCCGATGGACTACAAGGAACATGAAAAGAGCTACGATCTTTTCATCAAGGGCGCGAAATACGGCACGATGATCATCGTGTTCCTGATGATCGCCATGGCCGTCGGCTTCTTCACCTCGGCCGGCTTCCTCTTCTCCGTCCTGCTCTTCATCATCCTGAGCGTCGGCGGCATCGTGCTGTTCTAAACAGCGGCAAAAGTTTCGAATCAAAAAGGCCGCGCGGCACTTGCCGCTGCGGCCTTTTCATTTCGTCTGTTCAGAACAGGCGCGACGGCCGGAAGGGCGTTGCATCCGTGAACGGCGTTTCGCCGGTCATCAGCTCGGCCAGCATGCGGCCCGTTGCCGGCCCGAGCGTGAAGCCCTGATGGCCATGGCCGAAATGGAACCACAGCCCCTTGTGCTTCGGCGCCTCGCCGATGACCGGCAGCATGTCGGGCATGCAGGGCCGCGTCCCCGACCACGGGGCATTCTCGACCGGGCTGCCAAGCGGAATGATTTCGCTTGCCGCCTTGTGTGCGCGCTTGAGCTGCACGGGAGCGGCCAGCGAAGCTTCCTTCGTCAGCTCCGCACCCGTGGTGATGCGCATGCCCTTCAGCATCGGCGCCAGCACATAGCCGTTCGCCATATCCATCAGCGGCACGTTCAAAGGCGTTTCTGAGCGGTAATGCATGTGATAGCCGCGCTTGCGGACCATCTGGATATCGTAGCCGAAGGACTTCAGCAGCGTCGGCGACCAGGGTCCGAGCGCCACGACAACCGAGTCCGCCTCGATCGGCCCGTCAACCGTCGTCACCTTCCAGCCGGAACCGCTCGGAGCCAGCGTCTGCGCCTCGCCGCGCACGATCTTGCCGCCAAGCTTGCGGAAGAGGTCGGCGTAAGCCACGACCAGCGAGCCGGGGTCTCGCACCGCCCAGGTGTCCGGCCAGTGGATCGCGCCGGCGCCTGAAATCTGGATATGCGGCTCGGCCTCCATCAGCTGCCGCCCGGTCATCACCGTGCTGCCGAGACCATAGGTGTCGAGCAGCCGCCTGGCATTCGCAATGCCCTTCTCGAACTCGCGACCGTCGCGATAGAAGGTCCGGAAGCCATCATGGGCCACGAGGTCTTCAGCACCCGCTTCGGCAACGAAGGGCGCATGTTCCGCCGTCGCCCGCGAAATGATCGAGGCATAGGCCTTCGAAATCTCGCGATATTGCGACGGACCGGAATACCACCAGTATTTCAGCAGCGACAGCGCATGGCTCGGCAGGTTCGAGATCTCGTAATAGACATCGTTCGAAATGCCCGTCGCGATCATGAAAAGCTTGCTGATCTCGCGCGGCAGCGCATAGGGCTCGACTGCCTCGGTCTGGATAAGACCGGCATTGCCATAGCTTGTCTCGCGGCCCGGCTCCGTCTGGTCGATGATGGTCACATCGACGCCGCGCTTCAAGAGATGCAGGCCCGCGCCGATGCCGGCCATGCCGGCGCCAAGGATGATGGTCTGTTTCATGCTATTCTCCGACACGGGACTGTCATGTTGCGTTGCACAATGATGGCAGCATCATTGCCCTATCCGCAAGGGGTCACAGCGCCGCTCCGCAACAGTTTCTGACAGGATTTGTCGTTGAAACCGCATAACCTTTCAAGAGGCAAGCGCTCAACGAAAAAAAGCCCGGAAGAGCTCTGGGCTTTTGAAGGAGATTGTCTGCCTTGATCAGCCGGCCGTCGCGCCGCGCGTGCGGTCGACGCCCTCGCGGGCGGGCTGGTACTTCGGATCAAGCTGCAGCGCATGCGAGTAGGACTTGTAGGCCATCTGCATGTTGCCGCGCTTTTCATAGACAAGCGCCTGGTTGGCCCAGGATTCGGCAACCCGACCGTCAAGATCGATCGCATGATTGAAGTCGGAGAAGGCGTTGTCGAGGTCGTTCGTCGCAAGATACGAAATGCCGCGGCCGTTATAGGGTTCCGGGGCCGTCGGCGACAGCGAAATGGCGGACGAGAAGTCGTCGATCGCCTTCGCATGCTGGTTCCGGCGCTGATAGATCAGGCCACGGCGGTGATAGGCGCGACCATCGGTCGTGTCGAGTTCGATCGCCTTGTTGAAATCAGCCATGGCTTCGTCGAGCCGGTTGGCCAGACGATAGATATCGCCGCGGCCGATATAGGCGACGTCATAGCGCGGGTTGATCTGCAGCGCCGTGTTGTAGTCCTGCACGGCCTCGACCTGCTTGCCAAGGCTGCGCTCGATCAGCGCGCGGTTGGCATAGGCCTGATAGTAACGCGGATTGAGCGCGATCGCCTTGTTGAAGTCGTTCATCGCGTCCTTGAAGCGGCCGGCCTTGCCGAGCGCCGAACCGCGCGAATTATAGGCTTCCGGATCGCTGGGATTGGAGTTGATGACGCTGGTCAGCGAGCTGATGTTCTCGTCGGAGCCCTGCGCACGGTCGATGCGAATCGTATCGTCCGACGTCGTTGTCGCGCAACCGGCAACCACCACGAGGCTTCCGACTGCAAGGGCGGCAAGAACAGCGCGAACAGGCCGCATAGCCGTAGTCGCAGCGTTCGCTGCCGAGAAATTGATGGCACCCGTCAAAACCAGTCCCCCAAAGGAAATGCTGAAATTCCTGTCACGACAACCGCGACGCCGCTTGAAGAAAATGGCGGCGGCGACACAGTCACCACCGCCACACATCAATCAAAAAAACGCCGAAAAAACGGCGCGAAAATCAACGAGCGCCCGGACGGCCGCCGATGAGGCCTTCGCGCTGCATGCGCTTGCGAGCCAGCTTGCGAACGCGGCGAACGGCTTCTGCCTTTTCGCGGGCGCGCTTCTGCGACGGCTTTTCATAGTAGTCGCGCATCTTCATTTCACGGAAAATGCCTTCGCGCTGCATCTTCTTCTTGAGAGCGCGGAGCGCCTGGTCAACGTTGTTGTCGCGGACAAGTACCTGCACGTGAATCCCGTTCCTTTGGTTTTGTGTTACGCCAGCAAGAGGAGTAGGTTCTGCTCCAAAGCGGCAAAAATATAACGTTCGCCGAGCCGGAAGCCCTGCGATTGGGTGAAGCGGATAACAGATCATCCCCGCGAAGTCCAGACCGTTCGAAAGCCCCGCGCAAGATTTTCGTCCCCGGGACCCCGGAAATGCACTGGAAGCGACACCTCATCGGACCAGTGTCGAAAGATTGCTGTTTTCGCGTCGCAAAAGAACCATTATGCGTGACGGAAATTTGCCATTCCTGTCGCCAAGAGAAAAGATAGGATGTCGCATATCGCATCCTGTCCCGCATCATTCGACCGCCGGAGCGCCCTTCATGAAGAAATATTCCGCATTCGCCGTGGTTCGCGAGGCCCTGCGCGGCCACAAGGGCTGGGAGAAGCAATGGGTGTCGCCTGAGCCGAAGAAGGCTTACGACGTCATCATCGTCGGCGGTGGCGGCCATGGCCTGGGTGCCGCCTATTATCTGGCCAAGGAACACGGCATTACCAATGTCGCTGTCATTGAAAAGGGCTGGCTCGGCGGCGGCAATACCGGCCGCAACACGACCATCATCCGGTCCAACTATCTCTATGAAGAGAGCATGGACATTTACGAGCACTCGCTGAAGCTCTGGGAAAATCTCAGCCAGGATCTCAACTACAACGTCATGTATTCCCCGCGCGGCGTGATGATGCTGTCGCACAATACGCATGACAAGCAGTCGTTTACCCGCCACATCAATGCCAACCGTCTCTATGGCATCGACAATGAGTGGCTGACGCCGGAACAGGCCAAGGCCTATTGCCCGCCGCTCGATATCTCGGCCACCGCGCGTTACCCGCTGAATGGCGCAGCGCTACAGCGTCGCGGCGGCACGGCGCGCCACGATGCGGTTGCCTGGGGCTATGCCCGCGCAGCGCATGATCGCGGCGTTCACATCATCCAGAACTGCCAGGTGACGGGCATCACCCGTGGTCCGGATGGCGCCGTCACCGGCGTCGAAACGACTCGCGGCTTCATCGGCGCCAAGAAGATCGGCGTTTCTGCCTCCGGCCACAACACGCAGATCATGGCCATGGCCGATGTCCGCGTGCCGCTGGTCTCGAACCCGCTTCAGGCGCTCGTGTCCGAGCCGCTGAAGCCGATCTTCCCCTGCGTGGTCATGTCCAACACGGTGCATGCCTATATCTCGCAGTCGGACAAGGGCGAACTCGTCATCGGCGCCGGCACCGACCAGTATGTCTCCTATTCCCAGACCGGCGGCATCCAGATCATCGAGCACACGCTCGACGCCATCTGCGAGCTGTTCCCGATCTTCCGTCGCGTCAAGATGATGCGTCAGTGGGGCGGCATCACCGACAACACGCCGGACCGTTCGGCCATTCAGTCCACGACTCCGGTTCCGGGCCTCTACGTGAACTGCGGCTGGGGCACCGGCGGCTTCAAGGCCACGCCCGGCTCGGCCAATCTCTTCGCCCATCTCATCGCCCGCAACGAGCCGCACCGGCTTGCCGCAGGTCTCACGCTCGACCGGTTCCGCACGGGTCGCCTCATCGACGAAGCGGCTGCCGCCGCCGTTGCTCACTGATCCCGGGGGTCCTGATGCTTCTCATTTATTGTCCCTATTGCCAGGAAAACCGCTCGGAGCTGGAATTCCACGCCGCCGGCGAAGCCCATATCGCCCGGCCGGAAAACATTGCCGACATCTCGGATGAAGCCTTCGCGGAATATTTCTTCCTGCGCGACAATCCCAAAGGCTACATCTACGAGCGCTGGCGGCACCAGCATGGCTGCGGCCGTTTCTTCAACGCCGTGCGCCACACGGTCAGCGACAAGTTCGTCGTCACCTACAAGGCCGGCGAAGCCAAGCGCTCCCTTGAATCTCTTAACATCGAGCAAGGCCAGGAAAAGTGGGAACCGGTTTTCCGTCCGGACTTGCGTACAAACAATGAAGGAGGTGCCAAGTGAGCGGCGCATTCCGTATCGCCGGCAAGGGCCGGCTGACGCCCGCCCGTCAGGCGCGATTCTCCTTCGACGGCCAATATTACACGGCGCTGGAAGGCGACACGATCGCCTCCGCCCTGCTGGCAAACGGCGTCCATCTCATGGGCCGCTCGTTCAAGTATCACCGCCCGCGCGGCGTCATCTCGGCCGGCTCCGAAGAGCCGAATGCGCTGATGAACGTTGCCCGCGACGCGTCGCGCGAACAGCCCAACGTCCGCGCCTCGGTGCAAGAAGTGTTCGAGGGCATGAAGGTCAAGTCTCAGAACCGCTTCCCGTCGCTGTCTTTTGACATCGGCGCGGTCAACGACATGCTCTCGCCCTTCTTCGCCGCCGGCTTCTACTACAAGACCTTCATGTGGCCGAAGGCTGCATGGAAGCATGTCTACGAGCCCTTCATCCGCGCCGCCGCCGGCCTCGGCAACGCCCCGAAGGAAGCAGACCCCGATCACTACGCCAGCCGCTTCGCCCATTGCGACGTGCTCGTCATCGGTGGCGGCCTTGCCGGCATCACGGCAGCACTGGCCGCAGCCCGTGCCGGCGCTGACGTCATCCTCTGCGACGAGCGCCCGGAACTCGGTGGTGCCGCCCATTTCGACGGCAACCTGACCGTTGACGGCCAGCCGGCCTATGAATGGGCTCAGGGCGCAGCCACGCGTCTGGCTGCCCGCCCCAACGTCCGGGTCCTGACCCGCACCACTGCATTCGGGTATTACGACCACAATTTCGTCGGCCTCGCCGAACGCGTCACCGACCATCAGGCCATCCCGGAGCGCGCAGCGCCCCGCGAACGGCTCTGGAAGGTCCGCGCCAAGAAGGTGATCATCGCCTCCGGCGCCATCGAACGCCACATGGTCTTCGACGGCAACGACCGTCCGGGCGTCATGATGGCATCGGCCGCCCGCACCTTCCTCAACCATTACGGCGTCGCCGTCGGCTCGAAAGTCGGCGTCTTCACGGCCCATGATTCGGCCTATGAGGCCGCCTTCGATCTGGCCAATGCCGGCGTGAAGATCGCCGCCATCGTCGACACGCGCGACAACCCGGGCGAAGCCGTCCGCGCCGAAGCGGCCCGCCTCGGCATCGAGGTCATGACCGGCCAGTCGGTCGTCACCACCGGCGGCAAGCTCCGCGTCAATTCGATGTCCGTCATCCGCAAGACGGGCGGCACGCGCCGCAGAATCGACATCGACGCGCTGATCACCTGCGCCGGCTGGACGCCTTCCGTCCACATGTTCTCGCAGACACGCGGCAAGCTGAAATATGACAGCGAAAAGGCCCGTTTCCTGCCCGACATCTATACCGAGAACTGCATCTCGGTCGGCGCCTGCAACGGCACGGACGATGCCGCAGCCCTCGTCGCCGAAGCCTTTGCGGCCGGCACCGATGCTGCCCGCGAAGCCGGCGCCACCGGCGATGTCCGCACCGCGCCGGAAGCAGCATCCGCCTATGCCTGGACCGGCGGCATGATCGGCACGCCGGAAGGCGCCGGCCCGGAAACCCATGGCAAGGCCTTCATCGACTTCCAGAACGATGTCTGCGCCAAGGATATCCGTCTGGCGGTGCGCGAAGGCATGGCCTCGATCGAGCATATCAAGCGCTTCACCACCAACGGCATGGCCTCCGACCAGGGCAAGCTTTCCAACATGCACGGTCTGGCGATTGCTGCCGAAGCGCTCGGCAAGGACATTCCGGAAGTGGGCCTCACCACCTTCCGCTCACCCTACACGCCCGTCACCTTCGGCACGATCCTCAACCACAATCGTGGCCCGCTCTTCGACCCGGCGCGCAAGACGCCGATGCATGAGCGCGAAGAGGCGATCGGCGCCGTCTTTGAAGATGTCGGCAACTGGAAGCGCGCCTGGTTCTACCCGCGCCCCGGTGAAGACATGCACGCCGCCGTCAACCGCGAATGCAAGACGGTGCGGACAAGCGTCGGCATTTTCGATGCCTCCACGCTCGGCAAGATCGAGGTTGTCGGCCCGGATGCGGCCGCCTTCCTCAATCTCATGTACACCAACGCCTGGGACAATCTGAAGCCCGGCCGCTGCCGCTATGGCATCATGCTGCGCGAAGATGGCTTCGTCTATGACGACGGCGTTGTCGGCCGCATCGCCGACGACCGCTTCCATGTCACCACGACGACCGGCGGTGCCGCCCGCGTCATTAACCACATGGAAGACTATCTGCAGACGGAATTCCCGCATCTGAAGGTCTGGCTGACCTCGGCCACCGAGCAATGGGCAACCGTTGCCGTCCAGGGTCCGAAGGCACGCGACATCATCGCGCGCTTCGTTGAGGGCGTCGATCTGACCAACGAAGCCTTCCCGCACATGAGCGTGGCCGAATGCAAGGTGATGGGCGTTCCCGCCCGCCTCTTCCGCATGACCTTTGCCGGCGAAATGGGCTTCGAAATCAACGTGCCGTCAGACTATGGCGCAGCCCTTTGGGATGCGCTCTATGCTGCCACACAGGCCGCAGGCGGCTGCGCCTATGGCACGGAAACCATGCACGTTCTGCGCGCCGAAAAGGGCTATATCATCGTCGGCCAGGACACGGACGGCACGCTGACGCCGGACGATGCCGGCGTTGCCTGGGCGGTTTCCAAGAAGAAGACCGATTTCGTCGGCATCCGTGGCCTCAAGCGCCCGGATCTCGTGCGCCCCGGCCGCAAGCAGCTCGTCGGCTTCAAGCCGCGTGACGGCAAGACGCTCGTGCCGGAAGGCGCGCAGATCGTCGAAGACCCGAACCAGCCGAAGCCGATGAAGATGCTCGGCCACATCACGTCGTCCTACTGGTCGGAAAACCTGGGCACGAGCTTCGGCCTCGCGGTCGTCGCCGATGGCCGCGCCAAGATCGGCCAGACGCTCTATGTGCCGCTGGAAAAGGAAACCATCGCGGTCGAAGTGACCGACACCGTCTTCTATGACAAGGAAGGGAGCCGCATCAATGCTTGAGGCTCAGGCAACACGTACCCTCCCCCAGAAGCTGAGCGCATCCGGCTCCGGCACCGCCTCGGTGACGCCGCTTCAGCCCATGACGCGGCTTTCGCTGCGCGCTGACGCGGATGCTGTCGCAACACTCTCGAAGGCGCTTGGCGTGACGCTGCCGACCGCGCCGCTCACCTCTGCCGAAAAGGATGGCCGCGCGGCCCTCTGGCTCGGCCCCGACGAATGGCTGCTGATCGACGCCAGCGGTGCCGACATGATGGCGCTTCTCGCCGGCGTGAACGTGCTGCATTCGGCGACCGACGTTTCGCATCGCAATACGGGTTTCGAGGTGAAGGGGCCGATGGCCGCCGCCGCCATCAATGCCGCTTGCCCGCTGGATCTCCGCGACACCGCCTTCCCGGTCGGCAAATGCGCCCGCACCGTGCTCGGCAAGATCGAGGTGATCGTCTGGAAGAAGAGCGCCGACACGTTCCATGTCGAATGCTGGCGGTCGTTCTCGACCTATGCTCTGGGCATGCTCAACGAAGGCGCCAGCGACGCTGCCGCGTAACGCCTGAAGGGATCGCGCTTGACCGGCAACGGTTCGGCGCGCTCCTCTCCGAAGCAGATGCCCGAATAGGGCGCCTGCGCATCCTCGTCATCCGCGATGAAGGTCTTCACCTCGCGCAACAGCGCCGTCATATTGGCGATGGCCTTGTCGATATTGCTCGTCTTTGCCGGATCGAGCTCATCCAGAAGGCACCCCTTCTCGAACATGTCGCGATAGGCGCTGCGTTCGACAATGGGCGTGGAGAGCATCGAAATGCCCTTCTCATCCAGCATCGCCTGCACCTTGCGCAGCGACCGCGTCGTCACCAGCGGATTGACGCGGGAGAGCAGCACCGCGCGCCGCACCCGGCAGCGCGTATTCTGCATCACCATTTCAATGATATTGAAGACATGCACCGCGCCCTGCCCGTCGAGCACACTGCCTTGCACGGGCACCAGAACCAGATCGGAAAGCCCCGAAGCCAGCGCAATCAGCATGTCCGACGCGCCGGAAAGATCGATGATGATATGCTTGTAGTGCCCGCGATTGCGCCGAAGATGTTCGGCAAGATTGGAAGCCGAAATGCCGCTGATGGCATCGATCTTGCCACCCGCCTTGGCGCACCAGTCGGTCGCGCTTGAGAACCGGTCGCAATCGAGAACCAGAACACGCTTGTCCTTACGAGCATAAGCCGCTGCCAGGAGAACCGCCGCCGTCGTCTTCCCCGAGCCACCCTTGGCATTCGCCAACGATATGATCGCCACCTGTCGTTACCCCGTCCTACGCGCATTTCAGTCCAACAGACCGAATCGCATATTCATATCATGACAAAAAAATGACGGCGCCAATATTACTACATCTTGTTGGAAAAATTATATTATTGAAAACTAATATTTCTGCGCGATTCAAAGACGGCATCATCGGTTGATCGAAGCAACATAAAACCCGGCAAACGAACAGCCGCAATAAAAAGCCCGGCGCATGGAACTGCACCGGGCCTTTTGTTCAACAGTATCGTTCGGATCAGAACGCCGAAACCTGGCGATGCGCCGTCGACACGCGCGCAACGGAGGCTGCCGAATGCAGGTCGCCATAATGCGCGCGGGTCACGGGTGCGCCCTCGACGCCGATATCGGACTTGAGGAAATCCGGAACGCTGTGCAGGGCATGGGAGAGGCGCTGCTGCGAGCGGCGGATTTTGAGAATTTCCATGATCTTGGTGACTTCGTGTGCCATGTCGCCACTCCTTTTTATTTATCTTTGATGTTTCCTTGTGAGGGAGCTTATGACGCATTGATAACAAAAAGAGAAACTGATAATTTTTCTCTCTCTTTCAAATTATTTTTGAAGTTGCGATGCTGTTCATTCCCGGAACCCGCGCCTTGAAGACCCTGCTGGCGGCCCGCCGGCACCTCAATTTCACCCGCGCGGCGGATGAATTGGGCCTGACGCCGGCCGCCGTCAGCCATCAGATCAAGGAGATCGAGGATCAGCTGGGAGCCCTCCTCTTTCACCGCGCCGGCCGCAGCCTGCGGCTCACCGAGGCCGGAACGATCTTCTGCGACGCGGCCGAGGAATCGATCGAAACGCTGACGCGCGCCGCCTCGCGCATCCAGAAGCTTTCGCGCGGCTCGACGGCGCTGCGCATCAGCGTGCCGGTGGAGCTAGCCACCAAATGGCTGATGCTGAAGGTCGTGCAGTTCCGCCGCCTGAACCCCGGCATCGACCTGCGCTTCGACATTTCCTACGACACGCGCAATTTCGATCTCGACGATATCGACCTCGCCATCCGCTTCGGCACCGGGCACTACGAAGGCCTGCGTTCGGAACGTCTGTTCGGCAATGTCATCGTACCGGTCTGCAGCCCCCGTCTCTTGAACGCGGAGCGCCCGCTGAAGGAGCCGCGCGACCTGCTGCAGCACACACTCGCCCATGTCGAATGGTCTGGACAGGGCATCACCTGGCCCAACTGGAATGTCTGGATGGCCGCTGCCGGCATTCCCGACTTCGATGACCGCAGCGTGCTGTCCTTCTCGTCCTCATCGGACGCGATCGAGGCGGCACTCAGCGGCGTTGCCGTGGCGCTGGCCGATTTCGCCATCGTCGCCAACGATCTGGCGGAAGGCCGGCTCGTCCAGCCCTTCGAACTCGGCATCCGCATCCCGGCCGAGTTCGCCTACTTTCTCGTCTATCCGGAGCAAAGCGCCAACGACCCGCGCATCCTCGCCTTCCGCGAATGGATCCTGGGCGAGGCGCAGCAGATCGAGCAACAGGAACGGCCGATCGTCTGAGGCTGTGCCACCCTCATGCTGAGGAGCGCGCAAAGCGCGCGTATCGAAGCATCGAAGCATCAATGGCGGGCGTCACAGCGCCGGACGATCCGCCGGATCGAATTGCACGATGGTAATCCAGGTCGCCGTCAGCGCCGGCTTTGTCTCGTTCTCGATATCCACCGTCACGTTGTATGTGATCATCAGCATGTTGCCGCCGCGAAAGCGCGCATCGTCGATCTTGAAGCGGCCACGCACCCGCGAACCGGACTTGACCGGCGACATGAGACGGATTTTCTCGAACCCGTAATTGATCCCCATCTTCTGTTCGATGATCTGCGGCGCGCCGGAGGCGTTCATGGCAGAGAGCAGCGACAGCGACAGGAAGCCATGGGCGATCGTCGTGCCGAAGGGTGTGTCCTTGGCGCGCTCGGGATCGACATGGATGAACTGATGGTCGAGCGTCGCATCGGCGAATTTGTCGATCATCGCCTGATCGACGGTGATCCACTCAGATACGCCCACCTCGGTGCCGATGAGCGCGGGAACATCCTTCAGGTGAATTTTAGGGGGCATGAGAAATTCCGTGCAAAGTCAGTCGTAAGAATATCAATAGCGCGGCAACATGCCGGAATTATTGCGGTTCTTCAACGGCAAAGAGAACGCTACGCGCCGGAACGGTAAATGTCGATCCGCCCTGCCCGCCCTCAAGCTCGTGCCACAGGAGCCCCGGCAACCGGAAGGAGACAGGTCCGCCGCCGCGGTTGAAGAGCACGGCCAGACGCGTTCCGACACCCTTCAGCACGTCGCGCGTCCTGACGATCATGGCAAGCTGCCCCTGATCTTCCGCCTCCCATTCGCCGACCGTCATCGGAGCGCCGGTGGGCGAGAGCCACGCAATATCCTCGTCAACGCCGGTGAAGAAATCGGCACGCGCGAAGACATCGAAACGCTTGCGCAGACCGGCGAGGAAGCGCGTGTAGAGCACCAGTTCCTCGTCCAGCAGCTCCCAGTCGAGCCAGGTGATCGCATTGTCCTGGCAATAGGCATTGTTGTTGCCCTGCTGGCTGCGGCCGCCCTCGTCGCCCATGGTCAGCATCACCGTGCCGCGCGCGGCAAACAGTGTCGCAAGGAGCGCTTTCACATCGCGCCGCCGCGCCGCATTGATCGAGACATCCTCGGTCAGCCCTTCGGCGCCATTGTTCCACGAATGGTTTTCGTTATGGCCGTCGCGATTGTCCTCGCCATTCGCCTCATTGTGCTTGCCTGCATGCGAGACGAGATCGAACAGCGTGAACCCGTCATGTGCGGCAAGGAAATTGACGCTGCGCGTCCGCTTTCCGCCATAGCGCCCGAAGATTGGCGAGGAGCCGGCCAGCACCGTCGCCAGCGCCCCGACCATATGCCCGTCGCCGCGCCAGAAGCGCCGCATGTCATCACGCGCCCGGTCGTTCCATTCGAGATAATCATCCGGGAAATTGCCGAGCTGATAGCCGCCGGGGCCGATATCCCAGGGCTCGGCGATCATCACCCGGTCGGAGAGAAGCGGATGACTTTTGATCGCCTGGAAGAGCGCCGCATTCGGATTGAACCCGGTCTCCTCGCGACCCAGAACCGGGGCGAGATCGAAACGAAACCCGTCAATGCCGGCCTCGGAGACGAAATGCGCCAGCGTATCCACCACCAGCCCGCCGGCAATCGGATGGTCCAGCGACAGCGTATTGCCGCAGCCGGTATCGTTGACGAGAATGCCGCGCTCGCCGGGCAGATGGCGGTAATAGGCGAGATTGTCGAGCCCGCGCATGGACAGCGTCGCGCCATAGCGGTCGCTCTCACCCGAATGGTTGAAGACGAGATCGAGGATCACGCCGATGCCCTCGGCATGCAGCGAGGCCACCGTCTCGCGCAATTCGGCAAGACCGCCGGAGCAGAGACGCGGGTCGAGCGCCATGAAGGCAATGGGATTATAGCCCCAGCCGTTGGAGAGTCCAAGCGGCGGCAGATGCCGCTCATCGATCCAGGCCGTGATCGGCATCAGTTCGATGGCATCGACGCCCAGCCGCTTCAGATGCGCAATGACCGACGGATGGGCAAGCGCCGCCACCGTGCCGCGCTGCGCGGCCGGCACATCCTCGTTCAGGATCGTGAACGGCTTGACCGCCACCTCATAGACAAAGCCGCCGGGCTGGAAACGGGGCGGCTCGACGCTGACCAGCGTCTGCCCCACGACCCGCGCCTTGGGCACGATATCGGCCGTGTCGTCTCCGAAGCTCGAAAGCCGGGGCGAGTAGACGAAGGGCCGGTCGAGTTCCTTCGCATATGGGTCCACCAGCAGCTTCGCATCGTCGAACCACAGACCATGATCCGGCGCATAGGATCCGGACGCCCGGAAGCCATAAAGCGCGCCCTCGCCCAGACCTTCGGCAAAGGCACGGAACACGTCGTCCACCCCGCGCTCCATCGGCAAACGCACGATCTCCGTCACGCCATCCGGGGCGTAGAGGCAAAGGTCGATGGCCGCTGCATGTTCCGACCACACGCCAAACTGCGTGCCGTTGGAAAGAAGCGTTGCGCCAAGTTTGGGAGAATGCATGCGGGCTCCAGGTATCTTGAGTCGTCCCATCTTAGACCAGAGATCGGCTGGCGTGCAAAGCGCGCTTGGGTCCGTTTACGCCTGTGCCGCCCGGCCCAAAGCGCGGACAGCCGGCAGAGCGGGGCGAAGCGTCAGGACGGCGACCACCGCCGTCAGTCCGCCGACAATCAGGAACATGAAAGGCATCGACACCGAAAGAGCTTCCAGCGCGAGGATCGTCACACCTGAGAGCATCATGGCAAGACCGCTCACCATGTCACCCGTGCCGATCAGCCGCGCTCTGAAAGCAGGCGGGGTCTCGCTTTGCAGAACGGTATTGAGTGGAACTAGAAACAGGCCCGTTCCTGCAGAAAGCACGAAGATATCGGCAAGTAGACGAATGGGCTGGTTGGCCTGCACGGCGAAAGGAATGTCGATCGCCGGCAGTGCGATGACAGCGAATAGCAGCGCGAGTGCCGATAGGTCGCCACTCCGCCCCCCCACGAGAAAGCGAGAACCGAAAGCGCCGAGACAGAACCCAGCCGCGGTGGCAATGAAGATCATCGTCGCATAGGCAGTCGACTGTCCCGGCATGGCGCCCGGCAAGAGTGGCATCAGGGATGTGGTAATGGCTCCCTGATACCAGAACCAGCTGCGACCGATGAGAGGCCATCGCAGCACCGGCTGTTCGTGGCAGAGCCGGCGAAGGTCTCCAAGGTCCTGCGCCAGACTGCGCAGGGGTGGCGATGAACCGGCAACGGCCTTCTGTCTGGGGATCGCAAAAGCTGCCACCAGCCCGAGCAACGCTGTCAGGACGCCGAGTGCTGCCACCAGCAGCACGCCTTGCGGGAAAAACAGCAGCAGGCTCCCGGTGATCAGACCGGCCAGGATAGCCAGCGTGTTGGTCGCCCCCATCCAGGCATTCGCGTCGATCAGACGGTCGGGGCTCACAAGCTCCGGCAGGATGCCAAGCTTCGCTGGCCCAAAGAAGGCCGTTTCGAGGCCCGCCAGAAGCAGGCTGACCAGCAGCAATTCTCCATTGCCGGTCGAGAGCGCGAGTGCGACGATGATGAAGACGGCAAGCTCCACGAGCTTGCAGGCGCGGATCATCAATGCCTTCGACCTCCGGTCGGCAAGCCTTCCGGCAGGGAGCGAAAGAAGGAAAATCGGTGTTACGATGAGCAATGTGCTGAGCGCGACAATCGTTTCGGGCGCAAGTCCAAATGCGCGCAGCTGGCCGAACCCCAGAAGTGTCAGCATCGCACCGCGCAGTTGATTATTGTTGAAAGCGCTCAGGGCCTGTGTAACAACCAGCGCAGAAACCTTGCCCGATACTGCGACAGTGCCCTGATCTTCACTCATCCTGCCCCCCGTTGTGTGAATGAGATGATGATTACGTCGGCGATTGACGATAGGCAACCGGGCATCGCACGCGACGCAGGACGTGAGTGAGCGAAGATGAAGGACTGGAGCTGGCGACCAGAACTCGGCGCATGGCAGTTCGACCGCCATGGCTATCCGTCCGACCCTGCCTTCCTGTCGCTCGGCACAAACCTGGCCGGCGACGAAAACCCGTATGATTTCTGGCGCAGGATCGCGTTCGCGGATTTCGAAGCGGACCCCTTGCGCAAGGAAGAGGCGAGACATTTCCGCGCCGCCGCGTCCGGTTACACCTGGCAGAAGGCCGATTTCTTCGTCAGCGAGTCTGACCCGGTCTCAGGCGGCCGCACACGCCGGCATATCGAGGCCGACGGGTTGGAGAGCATCAGTATCGGTCTGGTGGTCGAGGGCCGCCGCGACGCGGTTCAGGACGGCGACGACCGGATATCGACCGGGCCGGGAAGCATGTTCATCTATGACGGCGCCAAGCCTTCGACAGTCGCCTGGAACCGTCACAAGGTCGTTTATGTGGTGACCCGCCGCGATGCCGTTTGCAACGCGCTCGGCGGCGATCCGGGTCCGGTCTCGCTGCTGACGAAACGGCTGGAACGCTCGCCGATCGGCAAGGTCCTGCGCGACCACATGATGTCCATGGCACGCAACATGAAGCTCGCCAACCGCTACGTACAGGCCTTCCTCCTCTCGCAGGCAGCGGATATGGCCGTGCATGCCATCACCAGCCACAATAGCGCAGATAGCCAATCTGACCAGAATTCCGGGCTGCTGGCCGCAGCCACAGCCTATATCGAACAGCATCTGAGTGAACCGAGCCTGAGCTCCAGCCGGGTTGCGCGGGCGCTGGGCTGCTCGCGCTCAACACTGTACCGGCTGTTCTCCAGCCACGAAACCGGGGTTGCCGGCTGCATACGCGATCTGCGGCTCGACCGCGCAAGAGTACTGATCGAGAACGCACCGGCGCATATTCCCGTCACGGACCTCGCCCTGCAATGCGGAATCTACGACACCGCCAATTTCTCGCGCCAGTTTCGTCGCCGCTTCGGTATCCCGCCCAGCGAACTTCGCGGCCTGAACAAAACCGACTGATGTGAGACAATTTGAATATTCGCGAGACGCCAGGACTTCTGGCCTTGCGAAAATTCCTGCTACCCCAAGACCAACAGGTTCAAGGGGATCATTCATGTACCGCACTCTCTTCGTTGCAACCGCGGCGGCGACACTTGCCATTTCCGGCACCGCCTTCGCCAGGGATAAGACGAACCGCAACGCCGCCCTGCCAAGCCTCGACCAGGTGAAGCCCCTGCCGCTCTCTGCGCTTCCCGCTGGCGCCACAGAAGATGCCGGCTTCTTCCATAATTTCCAGCTCTCCGCCGAAGGCAGCTACGGCGAGGTCAGGCACAAGGCCGGCCAGCCGGCAGCGCTTCGCCAGTACAGCACCGGCATGGCCGTTGGCCTGAGCTTCGACTTGGGCGACTATGCCTTCGCGTCGATTACCGGCAACTTCTCCTCCAATGTCATCAAGTCGAAGGTGGTGCAGTTCCCGCTCGACCTCTCCGCCAATGCCTATAGCCGCGGTTTCGATGCCATCATCGGCGTCAAACCTCTGCCGTGGCTGCGCGCCGGCTTCATCGGCGGCATGGGCAACGGCAACGCCGGCTACACATTCACCGCCTTTGGCGGCGGCTCGAACAGCGTCAGTGAAGGCCAGCGCCTCGGCGGCTTCGTCGGCGCAACATATGTGACCGGTCCGGTCGCCCTCTCGGCCGACCTCGTCTATCTCAACATCCGCAACAGGCAGGATTACGGTCCCAACAATACTCCGCAGATCGCCACCTGGGGCTCGGATCTTCTGAGCCTGTCGCTGGGTGCAAGCTACCGCGTACTGCCGCAGCTGACACTCTCTGCCGGTCTCGGCCTGAACCACATCATGAAGCAGACGGTCGCCCCCGCGGATACGGCGAACGACATCAACTGGGCATCGCTGCAGCTCGGGGCAACCTACGCCGTCACGGAAAATCTCGACGTGAAGCTGAGCGGATCAACCTGGCTCAACAACAACAAGTTTGACTACAGCCGCGTCGCCCTCGGGCTGACCTACAAGTTCTGAGGGGAAGCAATGATTTTCGCCTGTCAAACCATTCGCCGGATGCAGGGGACCCTTGTCCTGAGCGCCGCCCTCCTTTCCAGCATATTCTCCAGTGCTAACGCGCAGTCTTCGCTGGTAACGCCGCAATTGCCGACCATCGCCATCATTGGCGGAGCCGGAGGAATGGCGTCGGTTACCGACGACGACAGCCCGACGTCTGAAGACAGCGTGCGCCAGAGCAAGATCGCGCTGATCATGAAAAGGCTGAGCGGCCTGACGGAGACGAGAAAGGGAACCTGGTACCTGCCGAACTCCCTTCTGATCGACGATGAAAAACTCAACAGGTTCCTCAGGGACGACGATTATGCGGCTGCGACGCTCAAGCAGATCCTGATCGATACGTCCTACTGGCAATCGTCGCTGACTGCCGGGGGGTTCACCCTGGAGGGCGTGCTCCAATACGCATTCCCGATCACAATGTCGTCGTTGCCGGGCCTCGCCAGTTGATCCGGCCAGTGCAACCTGGCGAAGGAACACTCATGCAATATGATGAACGCGTCGAGCGCACATTCTTCCGGTCCGGCCGCACTATGCTCATGGCGCTCGCGATGGCGGTGCCTTTTATCGCCGGCTGCACCTTCGATCTTGGCGTCATGCCGCAGATTTCCCTCGCTCTCAGGAACGACGGCGGCGAGAGACAGCTTCTTGAAACTCTCCGCAGCAAAAGCCAGGACAGTCAGGATGCCTGGAACGAGCTTCTGGGCGAAAACCTTCTTTATGTTTCTGAAAACTACCGCACGGAACTGACGTCAAACAAGAATCTGTTCCTCGGCGCCGTTCTGGGCAGCTACTTCTACAATCACCCGGAATTGGGCTATGAGCAGCTCAACAAGCTCCAGCACAGCCTGAATTACTGCGGCCCGGCATGCAAGAGCGCGGGTTTGGAGAATAAGAACCCCATCGATCTCGATCCGGCTCAGTTCGAATACTATAAGAACTGGGGACGGCTGTGGCAGCAGTCCCTTCGATCAGGCCCGGAGGCCGCTGCGATCACCGAGCGTTACGAGCTCTTCAAGAAGCGGATCCAGCCCCATGGCCCCTTCCACTTCTCGGACATCCGCGACCTGATCAGGGATGACAGCGCGCTCACGACGTTTCTGACCGACGATGACGCCGCGCGCCAGTGGATGAGCGATCACTTGATCAGAACGAAAGACGGTACGAGCTATAGTGAGACGCTTCTCGACAGCGAGTTGCTGAAGTTCAACCCAGTAACCTTCACCAGCCTGCCAGGGCTGGCGAGCTGATCCTCGCGGGGCCTCAAAGCCCCGCAACCATATCCTTCAGCATCGTCTGCACATCGCCGGCAACGGCACCGAGCGCCGGATTGTCGATCGCCTGCATGGAGGCCGCCGGATCAACTGCCGCAACCTCAACCTTGCCATCGTCCATCTGACGAACGACGACATTGCAGGGCAGCATCGTGCCGATCAGCGCTTCGGCCTGCAGGGCCTTGTAGGCAAACCCCGGATTGCAGGCGCCGAGAATGGTATAGGGCGCCATCTCCTTGTCGAGCTTCGCCTTCATCGTCGCCTTGACGTCAATCGTCGTCAACACGCCAAAGCCCTTGGCCTTCAGCGCGTCCGTCACATGGGCAATCGCCGCGTCAAACGGCATATCCAGTGTCTTGGTGAATGCGTAGGTCATTTTAGGTGCTCCTGCACAATAAATATTATATTCAATATGTATTATGCAGGAATGAAATGTCAAGATTGAGGCGTCAGGCCTCCTCCGGCTCCAGACGCTTCACATTGGGCTGCGCATGCGCCCGCGCCACGGCAAGATCATAGGCGCTTTGCAGGGCCATCCAGAACCGCGCATTGCTGGCGCCGGCCATTTCAAGCCGGATGGCCAGATCCGCGCTGATCGCAGCACGCCCGTTCAGCACCCGCGAAAAGGCCACACGAGACATGCCCAGCCGATCTGCCGCCTCGGTCACGGAAAGACCCAGCGGCGCAATGACATCGTCCTTGAGAAGCAAGCCGGGATGCGGCGGAGTTTTCATCATGTGCCACCTCGTCCATATCAATGGCCCCGCTCAGTCCAAAGCGGTCCAAGATCTCCGTCATACCGGGCTTGACCCGGTATCCAGCCAGCCCGCGTCGGCGGCTGAAAAGACTCTACGACCGAGGAACCGCATCGTCAAAACTCGGAACATCCGGACACGTCATTCGCCATCATCGTTCTGGGCAAATGACAAAATTCTCTGAACCATGTCCTGTGCGTTACCGACCTCGACCCGCCGTTGATTGCCCCGCCCAACATCGTTTAGATTTATGATGCAATAATACCCCTCGAGATCCTTGCATATATAAAGATCGATCACGGGCGCACCATTCTTCTTATTCAATATTATATATCTTTCGCTGGCGTATTTATCAGCAGGAATCATATATATGTAGGAAGATATTGTCGGCGCTTTACGCAGGGTAAGCGGTATTTTTTCGAATTCACCATTAAGAAATATTTCATTTAATTTCCTAGATATCTCAATCTGAGAAATAAAATATTCGTTTTCAATTCGAAAACGATTATATGCAAACCAATTGACAATAATATCAATATAAATTCGGCCCTTTATAGAAACTCTCTTAAGGGTTACGTTATTTCCGTATTTATCGTAGAAAATTTTTTCCTGCTTTAGCGTCTTCACGTCTCTGAAAAATAGATCCCTTAAAAGCAACCACAGCATGAAGCAGCTCCACATCAAAACATCATGCTGAAACTACAATGCGTCCTCTTTGAGACCTATGCTTGTTCCCAAGTCGTCTTCCGCCTCGCAACGCAGCAAAACATATCAGCCCGCAAACACGGGCTGACTGGATGCCGGCTCAAGTCCGGTACGACATAGCTTGGGGCAATTCGCAGGCACGAAACGCCCATATCGGCATCAAGTGATAACCGTCGGTGCCTCACGACCCGTGCGCGTCTTGATCTCCGCGAAATGCTCGGCAGCCGCGATCAGGTCGGCAAGCGCCTCCTGCGTGTCGATGCCGTGGCGGGCCGCGTCCGGTTCGTAGCGCTCGACATAGACGCGGAGTGTCGCGCCTGCCGTGCCCGTGCCGGAGAGGCGGAAGACGACGCGGGAGCCGCCCTTGAAGAGGATGCGGATGCCCTGGTTCTTCGAGACAGAACCATCGACTGGATCGTGATAGGCAAAGTCGTCCGCCGCTTCCACTTCCAGCGCGCCGAAGGTCTGGCCGGGCAGCGTCGCGAGGCTGTCGCGCAGATGCGCCATAAGGCCGTTGGCGGCATCCGTGTCCACTTCTTCATAGTCGTGGCGCGAATAGTAGTTGCGGCCATATTCGGCCCAGTGCGCCTTGACGATCTCGGCGACACTCTGCTTGCGGGCGGCGAGAATGTTCAGCCAGAACAGCACGGCCCAGAGCCCGTCCTTCTCGCGCACATGGTCGGAGCCCGTGCCGAAGCTTTCCTCACCGCAGACGGTCGCCATGCCGGCGTCCAGCAGATTGCCGAAGAACTTCCAGCCCGTCGGCGTTTCATACATGCCGATGCCGAGCTTGGCCGCCACGCGGTCGGCCGCTGCACTGGTCGGCATGGAGCGCGCAATGCCGGCAATGCCCTTCTTGTAGCCGGGCGCGACGGTGGCATTGGCCGCGATGATCGCCAGACTGTCGGAGGGAGTGACGAACATGCCCTTGCCGACCACCATGTTGCGGTCGCCGTCACCATCGGAGGCGGCACCGAAATCCGGGCCTTCCGGGCTCATGACATCGTCATAGAGTTCCTTGGCGTGAACGAGGTTCGGGTCAGGATGATGCCCGCCGAAATCCGGCAGCGGCGTCGAGTTGCGCACGGACCCTGCCGGCGCACCAAGGCGCTTCTCGAGAATTTCCGTCGCATAAGGCCCGGTGACGGCGCCCATGGAATCGATGACAACGCGCGTGCCGCCGGCAATCAGCGCCCGGATCGCATCGAAATCGAACAGGCTTTCCATCAGCGCGGCATAGTCGGCCACCGGGTCGATCACCTCGACCGTCATGCCTTCCACCGTCTGCGTCCCGACCTTGTCCAGATCGATATCGGCGACATCGGCTATTCTGTAGGCATCGATCACCTTGGTGCGGGCATAGATCGCATCGGTGATCTTTTCCGGCGCCGGGCCGCCATTGCCGATATTGTACTTGATGCCGAAATCTTCGTTCGGACCGCCGGGATTGTGGCTGGCGGAAAGCACGATGCCGCCAAAGGCCTTGTATTTGCGGATGACATTGGAGGCCGCCGGCGTCGACAGAATCCCGCCCTGCCCGACCATCACCTTGCCGAAACCGTTGGCGGCAGCCATCTTGATGGCGATCTGGATGACCTCGCGGTTGAAGTAACGCCCATCCCCGCCGATCACCAGCGTCTGGCCGGCAAAGCCTTCCAGGCTGTCGAAGATCGACTGGATGAAGTTCTCGGCATAGTTCGGCTGCGCGAAGACGGGAACCTTCTTGCGGAGCCCCGACGTGCCGGGCTTCTGGCCTTCGAAGGGAGTGGTGGCGACGGTCTTGATCATCAATTAATTGCCTTTCGAAATGAGCCGGGTGTAGAGGGCGGCATAGGCCGCGGCGCTCTTGTCCCAGGAAACATCGGATTTCATGCCGTTTTTCTGCAGCTGGCGCCATGTATCAGGATCGCGCCAGACTTCAAAGACACGGGCGAGCGCCTGACGCAGCCCGTCGGCGGTGATGGTGGAGAACTGGAAGCCGGTGGCAACGCCGGCGGCAAGCGCCGCCTCGTTGGCGTCGATGACGGTATCGGCAAGCCCGCCGGTGCGGGCAACGACCGGCACGCAGCCATAGCGCAGCGCATAGAGCTGCGTCAGGCCACAGGGCTCGAAGCGCGACGGGATGAGGATGGCGTCCGACCCCGCCTGCATGACATGCGAAAGCGGCTCGTCATAGCCGATATGAACGCCGATCCGGCCCTTGTGATAATAGGAGGCCTGCACCAGCCCGCCCTCAAGCGCCCTGTCGCCGGACCCGAGGATGGCCAGCATGCCTCCATGGCCCACGATGTCGCCGGCCACTTCCGCCAGAAGGTCCATGCCCTTCTGCCAGGTCAGCCGGCTGATGACGCAGAAGATCGGCCCGTCGCCATCGAGCCCGAAATGCCGCATGACGGCCTCGCGGCTGGTCGCGCGCTTGGTCAGTTGCTTGGCCGAGAAGGGCGAGGCCAGCATCGGATCGGTGAGCGGGTTCCAGACGGCCGTGTCGATGCCGTTGACAATGCCGCTGACATGGCCGGCACGGGCACGGATCAGCCCTTCGAGCCCCATGCCGAATTCGCCCTGATGGATTTCCCGCGCATAGGTCGGGCTGACTGTGGTGATGGCATGCGCCATCTGCAGCCCACCCTTGAGGAAGCCGACATCGCCGTAATATTCGATGCCATCCATCGAATAGGCCTGCGGCGGCAGCGCCAGTTCCGGGAAGATCGCCGGCGAGAACTGTCCCTGGAAGGCGATGTTGTGCACGGTGATGACGGACGGCGTCTCCGGCGCGCGGCCGAAGCGCATGTAGACGGGCACAAGACCCGCCTGCCAGTCATGCGCATGGACGAGATCCGGCTTCCACGCCGGGATGAGCCCCGCCGCAATCTCCGCGGCCGCGAGTGAAAGCGCCGCAAAGCGCTTCCAGTTGTCGGGATGGTCCTTGCCGAGCGCGTCCGTGTAAGGCCCGCCATCGCGCTGGAAGAAGGCCGGGGCGTCGAGCACATAGAGCTCCAGCCCCTCATGCACGACGAAGAGAATGGTCGCCTTGACCCCGAAGAGCGATGGGATCGTCGCCACCTTCTTCGTCTTGCCGATCTTCTTCATCACCGCCGGATAACCGGGGATCAGCGAGCGCATCTCCACGCCATGGTGCCCCATGGCCAGCGGCAACGCGCCCGCCACGTCGGCGAGCCCGCCGGTCTTGATCAGCGGATAGATCTCGGAGGCGACCGACAGAACCTTCATGCGTTATAATCCCAATCTGTCGATCATGCCCTGCGTGACGAGGCAGATCCCGCTTTCTGTGCGGCGGAAGCGCTTGGCGTCGAGTTCAGGATCCTCGCCGACCACGAGCCCTTCCGGAATGATGACGCCACGGTCTACCACGACATTTGTGAGACGCGCATGACGGCTGACCACGACTTCCGGCAACACGACCGCCTGGTCGAGCTTGGAGAAGGAGTTGATGCGGCAGCCGGTCGAGAGCAGCGTCTTGTGGATCGACGCACCGGAAATGATGCAATTGCCGGCCACGAGCGAGGACACGGCCGAACCGCGACGGCCTTCAAGGTCATGCACGAACTTCGCCGGCGGCGTGATCTCGGAATAGGTCCAGATCGGCCAGCTGCTGTCATACATGTCGAGTTCCGGAACGATATCGGTCAGGTCGATATTCGCCTGCCAATAGGCGTCCACCGTCCCGACGTCGCGCCAGTAGGCATGCGCCTCGGTCTCGGAGCGCACGCAGGACTCGGCGAAGCGGTGTGCAACGGCTTTGCCGTGCTGCACGATGTAAGGAATGATGTCCTTGCCGAAGTCGCGGCTGGAATTCGGGTCGGCGGCATCCTTGCGCAGGATTTCCATCAGGAACTTCGTGTGGAAGACATAGATGCCCATCGAGGCGAGCGCCATCTCCGGGTTGCCGGGAATGCCCGGCGGATCGGCCGGCTTCTCGACGAAATCGATGATCACGTCCTTCTCGTCCACATGCATAACGCCGAAGCCAACCGCTTCCATGCGCGGCACTTCCAGGCAGCCGATCGTGACGTCGGCGCCACTGTCGACATGCTGCTGCAGCATCATCTCATAGTCCATCTTGTAGATATGGTCGCCCGCCAGGATGACCATGTATTCCGGACCATAGGGCTCGATGATGTCGGCGTTCTGATAGACGGCGTCTGCGGTTCCCTCATACCACTGCGTCTCGGACACGCGCTGCGAGGCCGGCAGAATGTCGAAGCTTTCGTTACGCTCGGGGCGGAAGAAGTTCCAGCCGCGCTGCAGGTGGCGGATCAGCGAATGCGCCTTGTACTGCGTCGCGACCCCGATGCGGCGGATACCGGAATTCATCGCATTCGACAGCGCGAAGTCGATGATGCGCGTCTTGCCGCCGAAATAGACGGCCGGCTTTGCGCGCATGTCCGTCAGTTCCTTCAGGCGGCTACCGCGCCCGCCGGCAAGCACATAGGCCATGGCATCGCGGGCAAGGGGTTGGGGTCTTCTTATCTTTGTCATGGCAGTCCTCCCGTTTCTTAAGCTGCTAAGCCAGTTCCAGCATGATGGTAGAAAGAGGCGGCAGAAGCAGACTTGCCGCCACCCGTCCCGACGCGGTCTTGCGGGCATGGCATTCACCGGCGTTCCCCTTGCCGCTGCCGCCATAGATCTCCGCATCGCTGTTGAAGATTTCGCGCCACAGCCCCGCTGCCGGCAATGGCACCTCGTAATTCTCGCGCATCACCGGCGTGAGGTTGGAAATCACCGCCACCGGCTTCTCGCCCGGCGCCTTGCGCAGCCACGCAAAGACCGAATTGTCGTTGTCATCGACGATCAGCCATTCGAAGCCCTCCGGCTCGCAATCGCGCCCGTGCAGTGCCGGCGTGTCGCGATAGAGCCGGTTGAGATCCCGGACTGCCAGCTGCACGCCGCCATGCTGCGGATATTGGGTGAGATGCCAGTCGAGCTCCTTGGCGTGGTTCCACTCCGCCCATTGGGCAAATTCCTGCCCCATGAAGAGCAGTTTCTTACCCGGATAGCCCCACATGAAGCCGTAATAGGCGCGCAGGTTGGCAAACTTCTGCCACTCGTCGCCGGCCATCTTGGCAATCAGCGAGCCCTTGCCATGCACCACTTCGTCGTGGCTGAGCGGCAGCACGAAGTTTTCCGAGAAGGCATAGACGAGACCGAAGGTCAGGTCGTTGTGGTGGAATTTCCGATGGATCGGCTCATGGGCGAAATACTTCAGCGTGTCATGCATGAAGCCCATGTTCCACTTGAAGCCGAAACCGAGGCCACCGGCATGCACCGGCTGCGACACTTTCGGCCAGGAGGTGGATTCCTCCGCAATGGTGACGATGCCGGGGTGGCTGCCGTAAACGGCCTTGTTCATCGCCTGGAGGAAGGCCACCGCCTCCAGGTTTTCGCGCCCGCCCTTCTCGTTGGGGATCCATTCGCCCTCTTTGCGCGAATAGTCGAGATAGAGCATCGAGGCGACCGCATCGACGCGCAACCCGTCGATATGGAACTTCTCCGCCCAGTAGAGCGCGTTGTTGACGAGGAAGGATGACACCTCGTTGCGGCCGAAATTGTAGATCGCGGTGTTCCAGTCGGGATGGAAGCCCTTGCGCGGATCGGCATGCTCATAGAGCGCCGTGCCGTCGAATTCGCGAAGGCCATGTGCGTCCATCGGGAAATGCGCCGGCACCCAGTCGAGCAACACGCAAAGCCCTGCCTTGTGCGCCCCGTTGATGAAGCGGGCAAAGCCTTCCGGCTCGCCGAAACGGGCCGTCGGCGCATAGAGCCCGGTCGTCTGGTAGCCCCAGGAGGGGTCGTAGGGAAATTCGCTGATGGGCAGGAATTCGATATGGGTGAAGCCCATGTCGACGCAATAGGGGATCAGGTGATCCGCCATCTCATCCCAGGAATAGAAGCGTCCATCCGGATGCTTGCGCCATGAGCCTGCATGCACCTCATAGATCGAGATCGGCTGGCGGCGGGCATCCACGGACGCCCAATGCGCCCGATGCGCCTCGTCTTCCCAGTCCTGGTGCAGCTCGGGCGTCGTCACGGAAGCGGTTTGCGGCCTCAGTTCCGAACGGCGCGCAAACGGATCGGCCTTCAGCGGAAGAACCGTGCCATCGGGTGCTACGATCTCGAACTTGTAGGCCTCGCCTGCCGGCACGTCCGGCACGAAGATTTCCCAGATGCCGGTGTCGCGGCGCAGCCGCATGACATGCATGCGCCCGTCCCAGTTGTTGAACGAGCCGACGACGGAAACGCGCCGCGCATTGGGCGCCCAGACGGCGAAATGGAAACCCGACACGCCCTCGAGCATCATCGGATGCGCGCCGAGCCTGTCGAACAGTCTTAAGTGCGAGCCTTCGCGGATATAGTAATCGTCCATCGGCCCAAGCACGGGCCCGAAACTGTAGGCATCGACCACCGTCCATTCGGACGACCCGCGGCGGGCGCGGTAAAGGATCGGTTGGCGATGCGGGATATCGACCTTGCCGGCAAAGAAGCCATCGCGGTCAAGGCGCTGAAGCTCGCCAATCAGCCTGCCGCCGATCGTCTCCGCCTCGACGGTCTCCGCCCCAGGTATGAAACAGCGGACCTGAAAGCCGCCATCAAACTCATGCAGCCCCATCACGGCAAACGGGTCAGTATGCAACCCGTCTATAATCGCCCTGATCTCCTCCGGGGCAGGCACCACCGGTTCGCTGGTTGCGTCCGGTGGTTCGGGTTGTTTCCCCATCAAGCTCTCCAGATTTCACGCGCATATTGCCTGATCGTACGATCAGACGAGAACCAGCCCATGCGGGCAGTGTTCAGGATCGTCTTGTTATACCATGTCGGCTGGTCGGCCCAAAGCGCGTCCACCTCGCGCTGTGCCTTGGCATAGGCGTCGAAATCGGCCGCCACCATGAACCAGTCGTGACTGTAGAGCCCGTCGACCAGATCCGCGAAGCGTCCCGTATCGCCCGGCGAGAAGACGCCAGAGGCAATCGCCGACAGCGCCTGCTGCAGTTCCTTCGAGCCTTCGATGATGGCGCGCGGATTGTAGGTATCTGCCCGAACCTTGGCGACCTCTTCCGCGGTCATGCCGAAGATCTTGATGTTGTCGGCACCGACATGGTCGCGCATCTCGACATTGGCGCCGTCGAGCGTGCCGATCGTCAGCGCGCCGTTCAGCGCAAACTTCATGTTGCCGGTGCCCGAGGCTTCCATGCCGGCGGTCGAGATCTGCTCCGACAGGTCGGCGGCCGGAATGATGACTTCCGCCAGCGAGACGTTGTAGTTCGGAATGAAGACGACCTTCAGCAGCCCGCGCACGGCAGGATCGTTATTGATGACTCGTGCGACGTCGTTGGCCAATTTGATGATCAGTTTCGCGTTGTGATAGCTGGGCGCTGCCTTGCCGGAGAAGATCTTAACGCGCGGAACCCAATCAAGTTCCGGATGGGAACGCATCTGATCGTAAAGCGAGATCGCCTCGATGATGTTCAGAAGCTGGCGCTTGTATTCGTGAATACGCTTGGTCTGGATGTCGAACATGGAGGACGGATCGATCCGCACACCCATGCGCTCGCGCACCAGCCTTGCAAGGCGCACCTTGTTCTCGCGCTTCACCGCGGCGAACTTCTCCTGGAACGAGCTGTCGGTCGCGAATTTCTCGAGATCCGTCAGCGCCTCGGTGTCGTCCATGAACTTGTCGCCGATCGCCTCGCGGATGAGCGAAAGCAGACCCGGATTGCACTGCATCAGCCAGCGGCGCGGCGTAATCCCGTTGGTCTTGTTGTTGATGCGGTCGGGATAGAGCCGGTGCAGGTCGGCAAACACCGTTTCCTTCATCAGTTCGGTGTGCAGCGCCGACACGCCGTTGATGGAATGCGAGCCGACAAAGGCGAGATTGCCCATGCGCACGCGCCGTTCGCCGCCCTCGTCGATCAGCGAGATCGAGCGGATCTGCTGGTCCGTATGCGTCTTCTGCCGGCGGGCCTCCATGAGGATCATGGCGTTGATCGCGTAGACGATCTGCATGTGGCGCGGCAGCAGGCGCTCGAACAGCGGCACCGGCCAGCTTTCCAGCGCTTCGGGAAGCAGCGTGTGGTTGGTGTAGGAGAAGGTCTCCTTGGCAATGCCCCAGGCCTGCTCGATGTCCAGCCCATGAACATCCATCAGAAGGCGGATAAGCTCTGCAACGGCGACAGCCGGATGGGTGTCGTTGAGCTGGATCGCCACGGCCTCCGGCAGCGAGGTGAAGTCCGGGAACTGCTGGAGGTGACGGCGCAGGATGTCCTGCAGCGAAGCGGAGGAGAAGAAGAATTCCTGGCGCAGGCGCAGTTCCTGCCCCGCCGGCGTCGCATCCGCCGGGTAGAGAACGCGGGCGAGACTTTCCGCCTTGTTGCTCTCGCGCAGCGCACCGATATGGTCGCCGGCATTGAAGGCGTCGAGCAGGATCGGGTCGATCGGCGCCGCAGTCCACAGACGCAGCGTGTTGACGCGCTGGCCGCGCCAGCCGGCAACCGGCGTGTCATAGGCCGTCGCGATCACCCGCTCGGCAGGCTTCCAGACATAGCGGATCGCTTCATCGCCGACATCGATGGTATCGACAGAGCCACCGAAGCCGATTTCATAGGAGCTTTCGCGGCGCTCGAACTCCCACGGATTGCCGTGCGCCAGCCAGTTTTCAGGCAGTTCCACCTGCCAGCCGTCCGACATCTGCTGGCGGAAGAGACCGTGCACATAGCGGATGCCGTAGCCATAGGCCGGCACGTCGACGGTGGCCATGGATTCCATGAAACAGGCGGCCAGTCGTCCAAGACCGCCATTGCCGAGCGCGGCGTCAGGCTCCAGTTCCGCAATCACGTCGATATCGACGCCGAGCGAGGCGAGCGCGATGCGCATCTCGTCCATGATGCCGATATTGGTCATCGTGTCGCGCATCAGCCGGCCGATGAGGAACTCCAGCGAGAGATAGTAGACGCGCTTGCGGCCTTCCGCATAGGTGCGCTTGGTACTGTCCATCCAGTTGTCGGTGACGCGGTCGCGGGCAACCAGGATGGCCGCCGTCAGCCAGTCATGCGGCTTGGCAACCTTGGGATCCTTGCCGATTCGATACTTCAGTCTTTCCAGAATTTCTGTCGCGAGTTGCTCCGGATCGGAGGTGCGCGGAGCGGGCGTGAGCGTTTCGGAAGACGGTGTATTCATTTGTGAAATCCAAGCCTGACCCAACATGAATTAATCGGTTTATGTCGGCAATTAATGCATTCTTCCCCGGCCGTTGCAACATCGTTTTTGCAATTGCGAAATTCCTTGCGCGCGCAGCAATACGGCCGGAAGGAAACTCCCGGCCGCAGAAAATTCGATTTCTTTTGAATGGTTTATTGCGTGAGCCGCGTGGTTGCGGAAACCGCCTTCTCGCCGATATACTTGAAGGCCGCGATCATGTCGCTGGCGTTCTCCGCCGCGAAGAAATGGTTCGCGTCCGTGGCGCAATAGCTCAAGAGCGCCTTGCCCGTATCCGGCGCCATGAAGGCGATCGAGTACACCTGCACGCCAGCCGATCTCGCGCTATCGCACCATTGCTTTGTCGCGGTATCGGCTGAGGCATAATTGTTCTCGCCGTCGGTCATGAAGACGATGAACTTGTCCGGCGTCTGGCCATTCTTCGACTGGTGCAGGCTGTTTTCCGTCGACGCGGTCAGCGCCTGATAGGCCTGCTTGAAGGCATTGCTCGAATCCGTCCCGCCCGAGGCGACCAGTGCATTCACATAGTTGGACACTGCGACCGTTCCCCAGCCGAGCGCCTGCGGCGTGTCCATCGCGGAATTGTAGGAGACGGCGCCGAGCCGGGCATAATACTGGTCGGGATCGGCGGTCGAAATCTGCTTCATCAGGGCTGCGGCCGCCTGTTTCAGCGCATCGATCTTGATCAGATAGGTGGTCTTCGTCCCCGTGCAGGTCTTTCGCCAGCCACAGGAATAGGTGTAGGTCGCCGTGCCCGTCGCGGTATCCGTATTATCCCCCATCGAGCCCGAGCGGTCGAGGACGAGATACATGGAGAGCGCCTTCTGCGAGGCCGTCATGCTCTTCGTCGAACCGGTGGCCTTCAGGTTCTGCACGCTGCTGCCATAGAAGGCGCCGAGCACCGTCAGCTTCTTCGGCAGGCAGGTCGAGACGGTGACGTCGAACACCTTCGTCGTCCCCACGCCCGTGCTCTGCGTGACATCGACGCTGGTGCAGCCGCCGATTTCGAAATTTCCATAAGGACCGCTGGGACCGGATTTCTGCTGGCTTTGCGCGATCACGCCGAGTTCCGGGTTCAGCTGGCCCTTCACGAAGTTCAGCGCCAGCTGCTTGGCCTGATCGATCGTCGCCGTCTCGTTGGCAAGTGCAGCCCCCGCTGCAATGGCCGCCGCGTCCGCCGCCGCCTGGACCCGAGCCCGCTCGGCCATCAGACCCGAAATGTCCATGGCGAGCTCGGCAGAGGCCATGCCCACCGGGATCAGGAATGCGGCAAGAACTGCGAAATTTCCACTCTTGTCTGCCCCAAGGTCAGACAGAAGCCTTTGACATTCGCGTAGAACCAAAACGAATACCCCCGCCCACGCATTGACTTCAGAGTACAACCTGAGATATCAATGCAAAACTGAACAAAAAGACGATCGCCCCAAGTCTTTTTATGCACGGCTATGGTCGAACGAAGATAAGTTAGCGGGAATATATTGTTTCGCGTTTAATTTTTACATGAAGACTTAAATCGAATTGTTCTCAATTTTTGCGCTGTCTCAACGACAGAGACACTCTACGCTAGAGACGTGTTTCAGACTGGCACAACGTCCACCGACTGGACATTGTTGTGGCCGCCATAGCTGCGCAAGACGCCGATAATGGGTGCCACATCGGAATAGTCGCGGCCATAGCCGACGACGATGTGATCCTGGCCCGCCGGGATGTTGTTTGTCGGGTCGAATTCCAGCCAGCCCGCGTCACGCCCGGCCCAGACACGCACCCAGGCATGCATCGCATCCGCCCCTTCCAGCCGCTCCTTGCCGGGCGGCGGGATGGTGCGCAGGTAGCCGCTGACATAGCCGGCGGGAATGCCGAGGCTTCTGAGCGCCGAGGTCATGATATGGGTGAAGTCCTGGCAGACCCCGGCCTTGAGCTCGAAGGCTTCCGCCGCCGACGTGTCCACGTCCGTGGCGTTGGGATCATACTGGAAGGTCTTGAAGATGTCGGCGCAGATTGCCCGGGCGATTTCGTCCACGGTCATGTCCGGCCGGTAGAAGCTGCGGGCATAGGCGGCAATCACCGGAATGTCCCTGAGCTTCGGGCTTTCGCCGATGAAATGATGCGGTGAATCCGGCCCGATCGAGGTGACGGCCTGCAGTTCGGCGGCGATCTCGTCGGCGCGGCAATAGAGCCCCAGCCCCGGCGCCTGCGTGTCGACCTGCACCCGCGCCTGCATGTTCACTTCCGAATGCGAATGCGCCGAGCGGAAATAGACCGAGGTCACCGCATTGCCGAAGAAATCGATGATATCGGCCCGCTCTTCCGGCGCCGGCAGGATCGATACGGTGCCCGCGATCAGCCGCTGCCGGCCGGGGATCGACATCGGCAGGACACGCACCATGTGCCGCGCGCCGGAGGCCGGCACGTCGTAGTCATAGGCGATCTTGAGCTTGACGTCGTAGAGCATGGAGACCGTCAATTCAGGTAGGTTTGCGCGAGGACGTCGGAGAGCTGTTCCATTTCGCGTTCCAGCTCCTTGTAGACCTCGGGCGTCATCGTGTCCGCCGTCATCAGCGCAATCGTCGAATGAAGCCGGAGCGCCTCGCGATAGAGCGGCGACATCTGGCCGTCGACATAGGCATTCGGCAGATGCTCGACTTCCGTCTTGATCTCGTTCAGCTGGTAGAAGATCGAACGCGGATTGAGCGGATCAAGCGCCAGCAGGTCGGTGACCGTGACGCGCGCGGTCGCCACATTGTAGCGGCGGCGATGCGTCATGACGCTGTCGCCGATTTCGAGCAGCATGTCATAGGTGCCGTCTGGCGCATCCTCGCCCGCCATGTGGCCGAGCAGACGCGTCATGTGCAGCCCGCGCTCCAGCATGCGGCCGATGGTCAGGAACCGCCAACCGGTGAAGCGATACATGTTTTCATGCACGAGACCGGCAAAGCCCGCGAGCTTGCGCAACAGGATCGTCGAGGCCCGCGTCGCATCGTCGCCCGGCTTGACCTTGCGGTTGAACTCGCGCGCCGTCTTGGCCAGATCGGCGAGCGCCAGCCAGCCATCCGGCGAGAACCGGTCGCGGATGCGGGATGCGCTGTAGAGCGCGCTTTCGATATTGGTGATCAGGCTGTTGGGGATCGCCGGATCGATCTCGATATCGAGGCTCTCGAGATAGTCGGTCACGTCGCCGAGCAGCGGCGTGCGCGCATCGGCCGCCTCGGCATAGCGGGCATGCCAGGCGCGAAGAATGCGGATCGTGCCTTCGGCGCGCTCGATATAGCGCCCCAGCCAGTAGAGATTGTCCGCCGCACGGCTCGGGAGACTGCCCGGCATGTTGCGGGTGAAGCTGGAATCCGGCGGCAGCAGCGTCGTCTTCTCGACCGGCTTTTCCGAGACGATCCAGACATCGGCCGCGTTGCCGCCGGCCTGCATGGCGATCGCCGCCGCATCCTCGCCGGACGAGATCCGCGCGAAGCCGCCGGGCATGATCTTCCAGCCGTCGAGCGTGCGGGCGGCAAAGACGCGCAGCGACATCGGCCGCGGCGCAAGCTTGCCGTCGTTCCAGACCGGCGTGGTCGAAAGCGTTACGGCCTCCTGCCCTGCGAGCTTCGCCCCCTCGGTGCGCAGCCAGCCGGCAATCGATTCCTTTGCCCGGTCGCGCAGCGAGGCACCAAGCACGGATTGTCCCTTGTCGTCGAAGAAGGGCAGCCGCGAATAGGCAGGACCAATGACCATGCGGTCGAGATGGGCGGCCACATGCGAACGCTCCGCATCCTGCCCGCACCACCATGTGGCAATCGACGGCAGCTTCAGGTCTTCGCCTAGCACTTCACGACAGATGCGCGGCAGGAAGGCGAGCAGCGCCCGCGTCTCCAGAATGCCCGATCCCAGCCCGTTGACCATCATCACCGAGCCGCTGCGCACGGCCTGCACGAGACCGGGCGTGCCGATATAGGAGTTCTGGTCCAGCTCCAGCGGATCGGTGAAGCTTGCGTCCACGCGCCGCCACAGCACGCCGACCGGCTTCAGGCCGGACACGGTGCTGACCATGACCTTGCCGTTGACGACGACGAGATCCTCGCCTTCCAGCAGCATGAAGCCGAGATAGCGGGCGAGATAGGCATGCTCGAAATAGGTTTCGTTGGCCGAGCCAGGCGACAGAACGGCCACGCGCTCCTCGCGGCTCTGCCGCTTGTTGAGCAGCGTGTCGCGGAACGTGCCGAAGAAGGAGGCCAGCCGATGCACATGCATTTCGGCATAGAGATCGGAGAAGGCGCGCGCGGTTGCCACGCGGTTTTCAAGCGCAAAGCCCGCACCCGACGGAGCCTGCGTGCGATCGGCCAGAACCCACCAGTTGCCGTCCGGCCCGCGCCCGATCTCGAAGGAGCAGAAATGCAGGTGATGGCCGCCCGAGGGCTGAAGCCCGACGACCGGCCGCAGGAATTCCGGGTTCGCCGCGACCAGCGGCGGCGGCAGCAGGCCGTCGCGCACCAGCCGGCAATCGCCATAGATATCCGCGACGATATGCTCCAGAAGCTCGGCGCGCTGCACCAGCCCTTCCGAAATCTTCGCCCATTCGGCGTCGGCAATCATCACCGGGATATGCGAGAGCGGCCAGTCGCGCTCCGATGTTCCCGGCCCGCCATAGGCCCGGTAGAACACGCCCGCGTCACTCAGATAACGGTCGGCGGTGGCGAAACGGTCGGCGATCGACTGTTCGTCCTGGCGGCCGAGATAGCCAAGCAGATGCTGCCAGACTGGACGCACCTTGCCCTGCGGATCGATCATCTCGTCGGCAATGCCAGGCAACGGCCGATAGCCGAGCAGGGCGTCCACCCTGCCCCCCGCCGTCGGTCTCTTGTCTGCCGCAGTCCCGCCTGCCAATTCAAATACCCCTAATAGGCCGCTCTCAGGGCCGCCTGAGATCCAGCGTCATCGGGAATTCCGGAGGCGGCGGATCGGCCCTGTAGAGCCACAAGCCCCCGGTATGCCCCGAAGGCAGGAAGCGCGCAAGGCGTCTTGCCTCCGCCTCGTTGCCATTCACAGGGAATGTGTCGTAGCTGCGACCACCCGGATGCGCGACATGGTAGACGCAACCGCCCAGCGACCGGCTCGACCACGTATCATAGATGTCGAAGGTGAGCGGCGCGTTGACCGGCAGCACCGGATGGATGCCCGACGCCGGATGCCACGCCTTGAAGCGGACACCCGCAACCGCCACGCCCTGCTCGTCAGTCGGCCTCAGCGGCATCAGGCGGCCGTTGCAGGTGACCTGATAGCGATCGAGGTTTGCGGTCTCGAACTTCACCTGCAGCCGCTCGACGGAACTGTCGACATAGCGCACCGTGCCGCCGACGGCGCCCTGCTCGCCCGTCACATGCCAGGGTTCGAGCGCCTGACGCACTTCGAGCTTATTGCCCTCGTACTCGACCTCACCGCAGAACGGGAAGCGGAACTCGAGCTGGGCTGAGAACCATTCGGGCCGGAAGTCGAAGCCGTTTGCCTTCAGGTCGGCCAGCACGTCGAGGAAGTCCTTCCAGACGAAGTAAGGCAGCATGAAGCGATCGGCGAGCGACGTCCCCCAGCGCACGAAATTGCCCTCGATCGGGTTCTTCCAGAAGCGGGCGATCAGCGCGCGGACGAGAAGCTGCTGGGCAAGGCTCATGCGCGCATTCGGCGGCATTTCAAAGCCACGGAACTCGACCAGACCGAGGCGGCCCGTCGGCCCATCGGGCGAGAACAGCTTGTCGATGCAGATTTCCGAGCGATGCGTGTTGCCGCTCGAGTCGGTCAAAAGATTGCGGAACAGCCGGTCCACCAGCCAGGGCAGCGGCGGCAGGCCCTTGCCCGGCAGCGGCACCTGGGCGAGCGCGATTTCCAGTTCGTAGAGCGCATCATGCCGCGCCTCGTCGATACGCGGCGCCTGGCTTGTCGGCCCGATGAAGAGGCCGGAGAAGAGATAGGAGAGCGACGGATGGCGCTGCCAGTGCAACACGAGGCTCTTCAAGAGGTCCGGCCGGCGCAGGAACGGGCTGTCATTCGGGTTCGCCCCGCCGACAACGACATGGTTGCCGCCGCCGGTGCCGGTATGGCGACCATCGATCATGAACTTGTCGGCCCCAAGCCGCGACTGGCGGGCTTCCTCGTAAAGCGCCGTGGTGATCTCGACGCAATCCTTCCAGTTGGAGGCCGGATGCACGTTCACCTCGATGACACCCGGATCGGGCGTCACCCGCATGACATTCAGCCGCTCATCCTGCGGCGGCGTATAGCCCTCGATATGGATCGGCAGCTTGAGATGGGCGGCGGCCCGCTCGGCAGACGCGATGAGGTCGAGATAATCCTCCAGCGTCTCGGTCGGCGGCATGAAGACGCAGATGCGTCCGTCGCGCGGCTCGATGGAGATGGCGGTGCGCACCCGCCCCTCGATCTCCGACAGCGCCTGCTGCTGGACCGGGGTCTGCGCCTTTTCCGGCTGCAGCGAATGTTCCGGCATCAGCCGGCCCCTGTCCTGCCGGTAATCGGGCAGCGGCGGACGCGGGATCGAAGGATCGCTCGGGTTGATATAGGGGAATTGCGACGGCGGGATATAGATCAGCGAGCCGAGCGGCAGGCGGAAGCCGATGGGCGAGTCGCCCGGAATGAGGAACAGCCGGCCGCGCCGCGTGCTCCACTTTTCCGAAATCCAGCTGCGTCCGCTGGCGCGCGAATTCCACGCCTGAACCGGAAGCACATAGCCGGTCGGCTTGGTCAGGCCACGCTCGAAGACCTTCGCGATGCGGCTGCGCTCCTCGGCATTTTCCAGCTTCGAATTGGCGGGATCGACATTCTCGGGAAGGTTCGCCTCCTTGATCAGCCATTCGGCCGTATCCTCGAAGGCGGGCGTGGCGAATTCCGGCTTCACATCGAGCTCGATTGCGAGCGCTGCCGCGAACTTGCCGGCATCCTCGTGGGAGACCTTGTAGTCCTTGGCTTCCGCCGCGATCAGCTCCGGCGTGTTCCAGACCGGCAGACCGTCCTTGCGCCAGTAGAGCGAGAAGGTCCAGCGCGGCAGGCTTTCGCCCGGATACCACTTGCCCTGCCCGTAATGCAGGAAGCCCCCCGGCGCGAAGCGCTCGCGCAGCTTGCGGATCAGCACATCGGCACGGTCGCGCTTCTGCGGGCCGACGGCTGCCGTGTTCCACTCGTCCGACTGGAAGTCATCAATGGAGACGAAGGTCGGCTCGCCGCCCATGGTGAGGCGCACATCCGCCGTGTCGAGATAGGCGTCGACCTTTTCGCCGAGCGCATTCAGCGCCTCCCAGCTCTCATCCGAGAACGGCTTGGTGATGCGCGGATGCTCGGCGACGCGGTTGACCTTCATGTCGAAGTCAAACTCGGTCTTCGCCTCGCCGAAATAGCCGCCGGAGATCGGCGCGGCATTCTTGTAATGCGGTGTCGCGGCAAGCGGAATATGGCTTTCGCCGGCCAGCAGACCGGATGTGGGATCAAGCCCGACCCAGCCTGCCCCCGGCAGATAGACCTCTGTCCAGGCATGAAGATCGGTGAAATCGACTTCGGTGCCCGACGGCCCGTCGAGTGCCTTCAGATCCGGCGTCAGCTGGATGAGATAGCCGGAGACGAAGCGCGCGGCAAAGCCCAGATGGCGGAGAATCTGCACCAGCAGCCAGCTGGAATCGCGACAGGAGCCCTTGGCGAGCTTCAGCGTCTCTTCCGGCGTCTGCACGCCCGGCTCCATGCGGATTGTGTATTCGGTCTGGCTCTGCAGCATCGCATTGATGCCGACCACCATGTCGACAGTGCGCTGGCGCGAACGGTCGATACCCTTGAGAAGCTTGGTCAGCAGCGGCCCGGCCGGCTCCGGCTTGATATAGATCGACAGGTCTTCCTTGAGGTCTTCCGGATAGTCGAAGGGATAGTGCTCGGCCTGTTCCTCGACGAAGAAGTCGAACGGATTATAGACCGTCATGTCGGCAACAAGATCGACCTCGATCTTGAACTCCGTGACCGGCTCCGGAAAGACGAAGCGGGCGAGATAATTGCCGTAAGGATCCTGCTGGAGATTGACGAAGTGGTTTTCCGGCGTGACCTTCAGCGAATGGCTGATCACCTTGGTCTTGGAATGCGAGGCCGGTTTCAACCGGATGATCTGCGGCCCCAGTACGATGGGATTGTCGTATTTGTAATGGGTCAGGTGATAAATACTGGCTTTGATTGACATTGGCCCTCATCGCGCCGGAACAGACAATTGCCAAATCTTTAGTCACGCCACCGATTTGTGCAATGGGGAATATGAAATGAGGGCGACCTTCGCAGCCGACCAGCCCATTGGTGGGGCTGCGTCACGCAATTGCCACAGCCCGAATGATCAGGATCACGAGCGCCCGGCTCAAGGCCTGCCGCGATAGGGATTGCGCTCCGGGAACGGCCAGTGGGCCAGAAGCGCCATGTCCGGCCTGAATATCTCGACCTTCAGCGGATGGCAGGCCGCCGTATCGCTCGAATGTTCCGCGCTGCAATCGCCGCCGGGGCAGGCAGACAGCCCGCCAAGAAGATCGATTTCCGCGAACATTTCCAGGAAGTCTCCGGGCCGCACCGGGCTCGCCTTCATGAAATACTGATGCGTATCGTGCGTGAAGCCGGTGCACATGAAGACGTTGAGCACATCATGGACGTAAGGCTCCGCCTCCTTCAGCGACATGCCGCGCGCCTCGGAAAGCGCGCCGCAGAGGTTGGAGTGGCAGCAATGGTGATAGTCGCCGCCGGAGAGCAGACGGTTGGTGTAGGGATCGCAGCGCGTGCCGATCACATCATGAACGCCGCCGCCATATTCATCGAAGCCATACCAGCCGAGCGTGTCATGCGTGATCGTCGCCATGGGGCGCAGGTTCGGCAGATTGCTCCACAGCCGGTTGCCGGTCGTGACATGCGTGGCATGCAGCGCCCGCGTCTTGCCGCTGAAGAAGCGCTCATTGAGATCGTTGGCGTTCCAGAGGTTGAGGTCGCCGACCTGCGGCCCCTCGACGCTGACGATGCGTAAGAAATGCCCCTTCGGCACGTTGAACGCCTTGCCCTCGCGCGGCGGCACTATGACCTCGTCGATCTTCGTCAGCGTTTCCCGCACGGCCGACAGACGATCCATATCCGGCACCGGCAATGTCTCGACGGGATAGCAGACGACCGGCTTGACGGCGCGGCGCGCGGCGGCATCGGCAGGCGGGACAGGACGGGTATGGAAGGACATGCAGAGGCTCCGGCTTGAGATCAAGCCGGCACGTTGCCGCGTTCACCTCCGCATGGGAAGCACATCCCGCCATGCCACCTCTTCGATCAACAGATGCGGTTCACCGATCCGTCAGCGTCTTCAGGAAGGCGACGAGGTCGGCAATATCCTGATCGTTCAGCGCTGACTTGTCGCTCGCCTTGCGATCGAAGGGAGGATCGATGACATCGATATTGCCGCGATACGCCGCCGGCATGTCGTCATAGGCCATGACCACACCATCCGCGCCCTTCGGATAGAAGCGGCCGGGATCGGTGTTGCGATCCGCATAGAAGCGCATGACATCCTCCAGCGAATGGAACACGCCATTGTGGAAGAAGACCCCGCGGGCCGCCGCATTGCGCAGGCTCGGCGTCTTGAAGAGACCGCAATTGGCCTTCTCTCTGGCATACTCGTCATCGCGCATCGGCCCGCAAATGCCGAGGTCGAAATACTTCGGGTCCGCATTGGCCGGGATCGCCATGTTGCGCGGCGCGCCGAGTGCCTCATACTGGAAGTCGGTGAAGAGCGGCGGCGTGCCATCGGCGGCCGGCTTGTTCGGATGGCAATCGGCGCAATTGCCCTTGTTGCGATCCTCATAGACCTTCAAGCCCCGCATTTCCTGATCGGTCAGCGACGCCCTGCCCGCCAGATAATCGTCATAGCGGCTGTTGAACGGATGAAAGGCCGGGTCCTCGACCTGATAGCGGGCAAGGGCGAAGCCCGCCTCGCCCACCAGCGCCTGCGGATCATCGAGCACGGTCTTGCCCGCCAGCTGCGCAATCCGCTCGCCATAGCTCTTGCGGATCTTGTCGGCCAGCGTTGCAATATCCGGGTTCGCCATCTCGAAGGGCGACATCAGCGGCCCCATTGTCTGATCCTGCAACGTATCGACACGCCCGTCCCAGAACATGCCGCCGCGCGGCACCATATTGGCCGCGTTGTCGGTGCCGCTCTTGCCGGTTGCAGGCGGTGCAGCGCCCAGCTGGCCGGCCGGACCGCCGCTGACAGCCCCATTGGCCGCCGCCATCGGCGTCGCATCGCCCGCCTCGCTTGCCTCATCCGCCGGGCCGACCGAGAAGGTCGGCGTGAAGGAGCGATAGGTCAGCGACGGCGTGCCGCGAATGCCGGGCTCGCTCAGATACGGCCCGCCGATCTGCACGGCCTGATCATTGGCCGGCGCGAAATGATGCGCCGGATCGTGGCAGGTGGCGCAGGACATGACCCCGCTGCCCGACAGGCTGCGGTCGAAGAACATGTCCTTGCCGAGCTCAGCCATCGCGCTCAACGCCACCGGTTGAGCCGAGGCCCCGACCGCCGCAAGCGTCACGCCTGCGGCAGCCAGAAGGAAGGCACCTGCCTTCAACATCAGCCCTTCGTCTCGCCCGTTGCCGGGTCCAGCGTCAGGGTGGTGTTGGTCGCATGCTGCCAGTCGAACATGCCGTCGATCGGGTTGGCAATCGCATCGAACGAGCCCTGGCCGAGGCGCTTGCCGCCGAGCCAGTTGTCCTCGATAAAGCGAAGGATCGAGGTCTGGTCGGTGAGCGTGTGGTCGACATAGTTCGCCTTGGCATAGGGCGAGATGACGAGAAGCGGCTGGCGCGTGCCATAGCCGCAACGCCCCTGAGCCGGCTTGCCGTCAATGCCGGCAAGCGGCGTGCCGGTGCCGCAGGCGGGACCGTTCAGCACGTCATAGCCCTTCACCGGAATGTCGGACGGATTGACGATCTTCATCGCATGATCATACCAGCCGTCGGAATCGTCATAGGCGATGACGATCGCCGTATCGTTCCAGTCCTTCGACTTTTGCAGTTCGTTGATCGTGTTGACGAGGAAGGTCTGTTCGTCGATCGGGTTGGAATAGCCCGCATGGCCGTCCTGATAGCCCGGTGCCTTGAGGAAGGTGACGGCCGGCAGGTTGCCGTTCTTCAGCGCGGCCTCGAAATCGGTCAGGTCATACTGATGGTTCGCCCCGCCATCCTTCGAGGTGCCGATGGCATCGACGGAGGACGGGCGCTTGTGATCGAAATTGGCCGTCGACTTGTAATACTGGAACGGCTGGTGATGCGGGATGTAATCCGCCACCTTGGCGCCCGTGACCGTCGCGGCGGTCGAACGGGCACAGCCCGTCGAACCATCGGCATTCTTCGCCGTCAGGTCGAAGCCGCCCTCGAAGAAGCCCCAGGTGATCCCGGCCTCGTTCATAAGGTCGCCGACATTCCTGCCCGTCATCAGCGCGGTCGGATATTTCGGGCTCGAACAGACATCGCCGGTCGGGTCGAGATCGGAGATCATCGTCCAGTTGCCATTGCCGTCCGGCACGACGCGGCCCTTGTCATAGGTGCCGTCGGCCTCAAGCTTGTAACCCGCCGGCAATTCCATTCCGTTCGTCTGGCCGGAGATCAGATTGATCGCGCCGGGCGTCGAGGGGCCGAAAACGGTCGAGAAGGAATTGTCGCTCATGGCGTAGTGCTGGGCATAGTTCCACAGCGCCGTGACGGTGTTGCCGTCATAATAGCCCATGACCAGCCCCTTGGAGCCGAAGACGCCGGCAGCGCCCTTGGAGCCCTTGCCGGTATGGGCCGGGAAGAGATCCATCTTGCCTTCGTTGAAAGCCGCCTGCTCGGCCGTATAGCCGTGATCCTGGTCGGCGGTCGCCGCCTGCGAACGGTCGAGGCGGAACGGTGCGGTCGCATCCGCGCCATTGCCCGGATTGGTCTTGTTCGGATTGTTGTCGAAAAGACCGGCATGGGCGAGCGTATCGATATCGGCCGGCGTATTGGCCGCCGCCGTGAAGGCCGGCTCGCCAGCCGGGTTGGCCGCCTTGGGATAGGTGCCGAAATAATGGTCGAAGGAGACATTTTCCTGGAAGATCACCACCAGATGCTTGATCGGCGTGGCAGTCTTCACCTCGTCGGCCTGCGCGAACGGGATCTGAAACGTGAGAAGCGCCGCCCCGCAGGCAAGCAGCCGCCGGGCGTTGGAGAGGGTCGTCATTGGGTTTCCTTTGCCTCAATGGCGAACGGGCCCAGACCCGCCTTCGGGCCCGTCCGTCCGGGAATAATCGATGCCGCCCCCTCGACGACGCTGCGAGTCCTAGAACTGGGACGCGACAGTTCTGTGACAGTTTTCCGAACATCTTTTTTTGCAGGGAGTTCAATATGGCTTTTAGGATGCGGGGCAGGAGATTGGCGGCCCGCCTCTCGCTCCACCCTCATCCTGAGGTGCCGCCGGCAGGGCGGCCTCGAAGGATGCGCTTGTGGCAATGACCCTTCGAGGCCTGCGCTTTGCGCAGGCGCCTCAGGGTGAGGTATGCCGGTGCCTCTTGCCGATCTACCCCCTTGAGGGGGAGATGCCCGGCAGGGCAGAGGGGGGTATGGTGCGGCGTTCGCGATGCCCTGACATCCACACCCAAAAGCAGACCCCAAGAAACAATTCAGCCCGCAAAACGCGGGCTGAATGAATCCGGCGAACACCGGAACAACTGAAAACCGTTTCGCCACCCCTCTCCCATCCGGAAGAGGCAGGCAGCGACCCGATCAATCCTTGGCGCGTTCGACGTAGGAACCGTCTTCCGTCAGGATGACGACGCGGGTGCCGGGGGTGATGTGGCCGGGTACGAGCGTGCGGACGCCGTTCGACAGGATCGCCGGCTTGTAGGAGGACGAAGCCGTCTGGCCCTTGACGACCGGCTCGGTCTCCATGATTTCGAGCGTGGCGTGGCGCGGCAGTTCGATCGCCAGTGCGCGGCCTTCAAACACCTGCAGGATGACGCTCATGCCTTCTTCGAGATAGGCAGCGGCATCGCCGACGGAATCCTTGTCCATGACCAGCTGGTCATAGGTTTCCGGGTTCATGAAGTGGAAGCCTTCGTCATCATTATAAAGGTAGGAATAGGCGGAATCCTCGACGAAGGCGCGCTCCACCTGCTCGGTCGTCTTCCAGCGCTCCGACACCTTCACGCCATCGACGATGCGGCGCATGTCGACCTGCGTGACCGGCGTGCCCTTGCCGGGGTGGAAGTTCTGGGCGGTCAGTACGACATAAAGCTTGCCCTCGACTTCGAGGACATTGCCCTTGCGGACCGAAGAGGCGATGATCTTGACCATAAGACGTCCTTGTATCTCGATGAAACGCGCCTTAAAGGACCGGCATGGCCCGCCCGCGTTCCGAAATGTTCATTGCGGGCGCACTAACGCAATTTCAGGCAAAAGGCCAGTCCGCACGCGAAGATTTCGCCGGACTTCAAGAGTAACCGGACGATGACCCCGATGCCCCCCCGGCAGAGCCTTCAGACAAGCCCCTGGTGGCAACCGCATATCCACGCCGACCGCCGGCCCCTGCTGATGGGCCGCAACCGGCTGATGGCCGCGTTCCGCCTGTGGTTCGCCGAGCGGGATTTCGTCGAGGTGGAGACGGCCGCGCTTCAGGTCTCGCCTGGCAACGAGGCGCATCTGCACGCCTTCCGCACGCAGGCGCTGACGATCGATGGCCGCGCCCTGCCCTTCTATCTCCACACCTCGCCGGAATTTGCCGCCAAGAAACTGCTGGCCGCCGGCGAAACGCGGCTTTGCACCTTCGCCCATGTCTGGCGCAACCGCGAGCGCGGTCCGCTGCACCATCCAGAATTCACCATGCTGGAATGGTATCGCGCCGGCGAGACCTATGATCAGCTGATGCGCGACTGTGCGTCCCTGCTGGCACTTTCCGCCCGCACGACCGGGATGGACCGCTTCCGCTTCGCCGGCCACGAATGCGACCCCTTTGCCGAGCCCGAACGGCTGACCGTGGCGGACGCCTTCCAGCGCCATGCCGACATCGATCTGCTGGCCACCATCCATCCCGACGGAACGACGGACCGCGAGGCTCTGGCAACGCAGATGCGCGCAAAAGACCTCAGCGTTTCCGACGACGACACCTGGGCCGATCTCTTCTCCAAGGTGATCGTCGGCAAGGTCGAGCCGCATCTGGGCCAAGGCCGCGCCACGATCCTTTGCGAATATCCGGTGGCGGAAGCCGCCCTTGCCCGCCGCGCGCCGCGCGATGCCCGCGTGGCCGAACGCTTCGAGCTTTATGCCTGCGGCGTGGAACTCGCCAACGCCTTTGGCGAACTCACCGACGCCGCCGAGCAACGCCGGCGCTTCGAGATGGAAATGGCCGAAAAGGCCCGCATCTATGGCGAGCGCTATCCGATCGACGAGGATTTTCTGGCCGCACTCGACATCATGCCGGAAGCAAGCGGCATCGCACTCGGCTTCGACCGGCTGGCCATGCTCGCCACCGGCGCGCGGCGGATCGAGGATGTCATCTGGACCCCGGTGGCGGAATTTGCGGCGGAGTTCGCGCCATGATCAAGGCCGGCGCATCGCTGACCACGCTGGATGATCTGGCCCTCGCCGGGCTCGTTACGCCGTCCCCTGCCCTTGAGGCCGTGGCGGCGCGCTATGCGGTTGCCGTGACGCCGGAAATGGCGGCCGTGATCGAGCGCGCCGGACCGGACAGCGCCATGGCGCGGCAGTTCATCCCCGATGCCCGCGAACTCGATATCCTGCCCGAAGAGAGCGCCGACCCGATCTCCGACAGGCGCTTCACGCCGGTCGAGGGCGTGGTGCATCGCTATCCGGACCGCGTTCTGCTCAAGGCAGTGCATGTTTGCCCGGTCTACTGCCGCTTCTGCTTCCGCCGCGAAATGGTCGGCCCCGCCGGTGACGGCCTGCTGGCCGCCGAAAAGCTCGATGCGGCGCTCGCCTATATCCGCGAGCACAAGGAGATCTGGGAAGTCATCCTGACCGGTGGCGACCCGCTGGTTCTCTCGCCGCGCCGGCTGGAAAAGCTGCTGGAGCCGCTCTCGCAGATCGACCATGTGAAGGTGATCCGCTTCCATTCCCGCGTGCCCCTGGTCGATCCGGAGCGGATTTCGGGTGAACTGATCGCGCTGCTGCGCGCCACCGGCAAGACCGTCTATGTCGCGCTCCACGCCAACCATCCGGACGAATTCACCGCCGCCGGGCGCAAGGCCTGCGCGCGCCTCACCGATGCCGGCATTGCCATGGTCAGCCAATCGGTGCTGCTCAATGGCGTCAATGACGATGCGGAGGTGCTGGCACGACTGATGCGCACCTTCGTCGAAAACCGCATCAAGCCCTATTACCTGCACCACCCGGACCTCGCACCCGGAACCGCGCATTTCCGTCTGACGGTCGAGGAAGGCCAGGCGCTGGTCGCCTCGCTGCGCGGCCGGCTCTCCGGCCTCTGTCAGCCGCATTACGTGCTCGACATTCCGGGCGGCCACGGCAAGGCCTATGTGAATGCCGCCGAGCATGGCAGCGATGATGCCGGCCTCACCGTCACCGACTATCGCGGCGGGCAGCATCGGTATCCGTGATAAGGCACAACGGTCACTCCCCCTCCCCCTTGTGGGGAGGGTTGGGGAGGGGTCTTTTTCCGCTTGCTCGGCGCCTTTGGCAAAGTCCCCCTCTGGCTGCCGCCATCTCCCCCACAAGGGGGGAGACGGATGTGGTGCCGCCTTGCCGATCTCCCCCCTTGCGGGGGAGATGCCTGGCAAGGCAGAGGGGGGTGCCACAATCACCGACAGGCACCGCAACAAGACCCTGCCCAAAAACAAAAAAACCGGCGGGCCGCCTCCAGACAACCCGCCGGTAGGAACGCGAACGTTCCGGATCGGTCCACTCAGCCGAAGCGGCCGGTGATGTAGTCGCTCGTGCGCTGCTGGCTCGGCGCGCTGAAGAGCTTGTCGGTCGAGTCGAATTCGACCAGTTCGCCGAGATACATGAAGGCGGTGTACTGCGAGGTACGGGCTGCCTGCTGCATGTTATGCGTCACGATGGCAATGCAATACTGCGAACGGAGTGATTCGATCAACTCCTCGATCTTCGCCGTCGAGATCGGGTCGAGCGCCGAGGCCGGTTCGTCGAGGAGGAGCACCGAGGGCTTCACGGCGATCGCGCGGGCGATGCAGAGGCGCTGCTGCTGACCACCGGAAAGACCGAGACCCGACTGGTTGATCTTGTCCTTCACTTCGCCCCAGAGGGCTGCTTCCGTCAGCGCCGCCTCAACGCGGTCGTTCATCTCGGACTTCGAGATCTTCTCGTAAAGACGAACGCCGAAGGCGATGTTTTCGTAGATCGACATCGGGAACGGCGTCGGCTTCTGGAACACCATGCCGACCTTGGCGCGCAGGTTGTTCAGGTCGACATCCTTGGAAAGGATGTTCTTGCCGTCGAGCAGAATCTCGCCCTCGACCTTCTGGCCCGGATAGAGATCGTACATGCGGTTGAAGGTGCGCAGCAGCGTGGACTTGCCACAGCCCGACGGGCCGATGAAGGCCGTGACCGTCTTGTCGCGGATCTTCATGTTGACGTTCTTCAGCACGCGATGGCCGTTCTGGTAGGTGAAGTCGAGATTCTTGACTTCGACCTTCACCGGCATTTCGAGATCTGCCGGGCCAAAGGAGCCGCCACGGTTCTGGATGACGCTCTGGGAATTCATATCGGTCATGTTCATAATTCCATTCCTATCTTTGCGTCAGCGTCACTGGCGGCGGCCGCCCATCAGGCGGGCAATGATGTTGATGGCGAGGATCGCGACGGTGATGATCAGCGCGCCGGCCCAAGCCAGGCGTTTGAGATCCTCGCCCGGATCGGCGGCGAGGGTATTGATGGCAACCGGCAGCGTGGCAATCGGACCAGTGAAGCCGCCATTCATGAACTTGGAATAGCCTGCCGTGAAGAGCAGCGGCGCCGTTTCGCCGCTGATGCGGGCGGTGGCGAGCAGAATACCCGTGAGGATACCCGTCCACGCGGAACGATAGATGACCATGACCATCGACTTCCAGCGCGGCGCACCAAGCGCGGCGGTCGCTTCGCGCAGCGCATTCGGCACCAGCAGAAGCATGTCCTGTGTCGTCCGGTTCACCACCGGCAGCGCGATCAGCGCAAGAGCCACGATACCGGCGATGGCCGAGTTGCCATGCATCGGCACCACGATCGCGCCATAGACGAAGACGCCGATGATGATCGAGGGTGCGGACAGGAGGATGTCGTTGATGAACTTGGCGGCTTCAGCGAGCTTCGAACCGTTGGCATATTCCACGAGATAGGTGCCCGCAAGAATGCCGATCGGCGCTGCGATCAGGATCGCGAAGAACGTCAGGAGAAAGCTTCCGTAGATCGCGTTCAGCAGACCGCCGCGCGAACCTTCGGCAGGAATGCTCATCGTGAAGACGTCGATGCTCAAGGACGACACGCCGTGGAAAAGAAGCGTGCCGAGGATCACCGCGAGGAAGAACATGCCAAGAGCGGTGGCGACGAGCGAGAGCGTCATCATCAACCGGTTGCGCGCGTAGCGCCGCGACATGATGTTCTGACGAATGGTATCTTCCATGGTTCAATCCTCAGAGCGAGTCAGAGCGGCCAATCATCCACTTCGCCAGCGCGAGCACGCAGAACGACAGGATGAAGAGCAGGAGGCCAAGGGCGATCAGGCTCGAAAGCTGCAGCCCGTCTGCTTCGCCGAACGTATTGGCGATCTGCGCAGAGATCGTGGTGGAGGGCGAGATGATCGAGGCCTGCAGGCGCGTTACCGAACCGACCACAAAGGTCACGGCCATGGTTTCACCCAGCGCACGGCCGAGACCAAGCATGACGCCGCCGACGAGACCGCGACGGGTATAGGGAATGAGAATATTGCGGGCAACTTCCCAGGTCGTCATGCCCATCCCGTAGGCCGATTCACGCAGCATCGGCGGGACGGTCAGGAACACGTCGCGGGTGATGGCCGTGATGAAGGGCAGAACCATGATGGCGAGCACGAGGCTGGCGGTCAGCAGGCCCACGCCCGGCGCCGGCGGCTGGAACAGGTAGCCGATAACCGGAACCTGGCCGACCGTCGCGATCAGGAAGGGCAGGATGTAAAGCTGCATCAGCGGCACGAGCACGAAGAGGCCGACAATGCCGTAGATGATGGAGGGAACGCCGGCGAGCAGTTCGATGGCCGTCCCGATCGGGCGGCGCAGCGGGCCAGGGCAGAGTTCCGTCAGGAATATGGCGATGCCGAAGGAGAGCGGCACGGCGATCAGCATGGCGATCAGCGAGCTGATCATCGTGCCGAGAACAGCGGGAACAGCGCCAAACTTTTCCGTTGGCGCACTCCAGACCGTGCCCCAGAGGAAGGACAGTCCATAGGTCTGGAACGTCGGAAGCGCGTCGATCACCAGAACGACGAGAATGGCGAGCAGCATCAGGACGACCAGTGCGGCCGATGCCAGTGTCATGAAGTAGAATATGCGGTCCTGTAGCTTGAATGTTTTCGTGATGGCAGCAACGTCCACCCGCGAAAAATCAGCCCCGTTTGTCGTCGCATCGACCATTCTGCAACCCCTGTCCCGGTCATAAAAAGCGGACAGAGATTATCTCTGTCCGCCGATTTCGCGCCGTGGCGCAGATTACTTCGTAGCGAAGTCTTTCTTCCAGGATTCAACCACGATCTTCGATACTGCGTCCGGAATGGCGACGTAGTTCAGGGTGGTGGCGTCCTTCTGGCCCTTTTCATAGGCCCACTTGAAGAAGTCGAGAGCGCCGTCGTTCAGAGCCTTGTCGGTCGGGGTCTTGTAGAGCAGAACCCAGGTCGAGGCAGCGATCGGCCAGGTGTTGTCGCCAGCCTGGTTGGTGATCATCACGTTGAAGTTCTTCGCGCCCTTCCAGTCGGCGTTCGAAGCGGCAGCGGCAAAGGTGTCGAGCTTCGGCTCAACGATCTTGCCAGCGGCGTTCTTCATCTTCGAGAAGCCCATCTTGTTGGCTACAACGTAGGAGTATTCGACGTAGGAGATCGAGCCGGCGGTCTGGGCGACCGTCGTGGATACGCCTTCAGAGCCCTTGGCGCCGAAGCCGACCGGCCACTGAACGGCCGTGTCCGAACCAACCTTTTCCTTCCACTCCGGCGAAACCTTCGAGAGGTAGTTCGTGAAGTTGAAGGTCGTGCCCGAACCGTCAGCGCGGTAAACAACCGAGATCGGCGTGGAGGGCAGCTTGACGTCGGGGTTCAGCTTCTTGAGAGCAGCGTCGTCCCACTTGGTGATCTTGCCGAGGAAGATGCCGGCGAGCGTTTCGCCGTCAAATACCAGCTCGCCCGGCTTTGCGCCGTCGACGTTATAGGTCACGACGATGCCGCCGGAGATCATCGGGAACTGGGCAAGGCCGTTCTTCTCGAGGTCGGCGTCGCTCATCGGCTTGTCGGTAGCGCCGAAGACAACCGTCTTGGCGAGCAGCTGCTTGATGCCAGCGCCCGAACCAACCGACTGGTAGTTGATGGTGTTGCTGGTGGCAGCCTTGTAGCCTTCAGCCCACTTGGACAGAACCGGGTTGATGAAGCTGGAGCCTGCACCCGTGATGTCGGCTGCGAAAGATGCGCCTGCGAGCGTGAGGCTGAGTGCGGCAGCGGCGGCGCCGACTGCGAATTTGCGGATGAGGTTCACGGCAGTTCTCCCTGTACGTGATGGTAATTCCTTCAGGCCGTCCCTCTCACAAGGATCGCGGCTTCGGGGGTTCATTAGGCTCCGGGAGTTACGCTTATGTGACACTTGTATGAAGGATATATGACAGCCCGGAACGGCACAGGGGCGCCTCCCGGAAAGCCACATATTATCAAAACGTTAACCATATTTCAGCAATGGCCGGGCAAACGCCGCCGTGCGCAGCCTTTGCGACAGCGATTGTTACAATGCGGATGCAACGCCTGCGAGTCCCGCGCCGGGGGCATGTCGCTCACCACCCGCAAACGCAAAAATGCCGGCCCCTTTCGGAACCGGCATGAGCTTGACGCATGAACAGGGACGGTTCAGGCCGCCTTCTTGATCGGCGCGACCGAAAGCTTGCGGCCGCAGGGCACGAGAAGGCCGGCGGCACCCTTGAGCCAGCCGTCTTCCAGCTCCAGCGCCAGGAAGCGCGACCGCTCGAACGGACCCGGCATCATCAGCGTCGTGGTCTTGTCGGCAAAGAAGCCGAAACGCTCGTAGTAGGGCGCATCGCCGACGAGCAGGATCGCACCATGGCCGAGCCGGCGGGCTTCGAAGATCGCCGCGCGCATCAGGCTCGCGCCAATGCCCTTGCCTTCGAAGGCGGCATCGACGGCAAGCGGACCGAGCAGCAGGGCCGGCAGCGGCGCGCCTGCCGGCGTGATGCCGGCATGAACGTTCCAAAGACGCACGGTGCCGATGACGTGGCCGGCGCGGTCACGCGCCACGAAAGCAAGGCCCTCGGCCGGCAGCCGGCCACGGCGCAGCTTCTCTGACGACTTCTTGCGGCGGTTCGGGCCCATGGCAACGTCGAGCAGGCGCTCGCGGGCAACGACATCGCCGGCAGCTTCCGGCTCGATTGTGAATTCAGGCGCATGGCTAGCGCGAAGGACGTCAAGAACAAGGGCCATTTTGGCCTCCCGAACTTCAATACCGCTCAATGCGGCCCGGATACTGAGGGTGAGTGCCGCGCCCCTTCCCAGGGCGCCGGCGTGTGGTCGTTGCCGACCGATCGTCTTTCAAACCTGCTTCAATTCAGTCTGGAAACCTTGGTAACCGTTCCTGTCTGAACGGCAGATGAAGGCTTCGTGACGGTTTCGAGGCCGGCTCGAAACGCCCCGGATGATCCGGGGCGCGATCGATCAGATGCAGTATGACTTCAGCGGATCGAAGCCGTTGAAGGCGACGGCCGAATAGGTCGTCGTGTAGGCGCCCGTGCCTTCGATCAGCACCTCGTCACCGATGGTGAGCGAGAGCGGCAGCGGATACATGTTCTTCTCGTACATGACATCCGCGGAATCGCAGGTCGGGCCGGCCAGCACGCAAAGGCCCATGTCGTCGGCATCGCGTTCCGTGCGGATCGGGTAGCGGATCGCCTCGTCCATCGTTTCGGCCAGACCGCCGAACTTGCCGATGTCCAGGAAGACCCATCGGTGTTCGTCATTGTCCGACTTCTTCGAGATCAGGACGACTTCCGCCTTGATCACGCCCGCATTGCCGACCATGCCGCGGCCCGGCTCGATGATGGTCATCGGGATCCGGTTGCCGAAATGCTTGGACAGCGACGCGAAGATCGCCTGGCCATAGGCTTCTGCCGACGGAATGTCCTTCAGGTACTTCGTCGGGAAGCCACCGCCCATGTTGACCATCTTCAGCTCGATGCCCTGCTTGGCCAGCGACACGAAGACGCGCTTGGCGTCTGCGAGTGCGGCATCCCAGGCATCGACCTTGGTCATCTGCGAACCGACATGGAACGAGACGCCGAAGGACTCAAGGCCCAGCTGATGCGCATAGACGAGCACGTCGACAGCCATCTGCGGCACGCAGCCGAACTTGCGGGAAAGCGGCCATTCGGCACCTTCGCCATTCGTCAGCACGCGGCAGAAGACTCGGGCGCCGGGAGCCGCACGCGCAATCTTCTCGACTTCCTCGTGGCTGTCGACGGCGTAAAGGTTGACACCGAGTGCATGCGCACGGGCGACGTCGCGCTCCTTCTTGATCGTGTTGCCAAAGGAAATGCGGGCTGCCGTCGCGCCGGCATCCAGCGCCATTTCGATTTCAGCGACGGACGCGCAATCGAAGTTGGAGCCGAGGCCTGCGAGAAGACGCAGAACTTCCGGAGCGGGGTTCGCCTTGACCGCATAATAGATGTTGCTGTCCGGCAGGGCATGACGAAATGCCTTGAAATTGCCGGCGACGACATCGAGATCGACGACGAGGCACGGACCTTCCGGCTGGCGGGTCTTGAAAAAGTCGAGGATGCGCTGCGAGGTCATGGCGGGTCTCCAAAAATCCAGAGTCAAAAGCCCTTCGTCCCGAGCGGCTCATGGCGCGGGGCGTCGGAATGGCATGACTTCGGGACTACAGATAGACCCGAAGGACAAAGCGCGGATGACGATGCGATCAGGGACCAGCCGGTGGAGACCCCGGAACCTGAGCGAAACGCAAACGCAAATGACGAACAAACGCTCGGCTAAGAGCGATCATTCACTTTGTCTGCCTTGGATTGGTGGGAGATCCCGACCGCACTTCCGGCAATGAAGGTGTGCCTCTTCAGTAACCCCGGCTGTTGGAGAGCCGGCAGACACCAGAAAGGCCCGCACCGTCGTTGCTTCAAGATGTCCTCGCATTTCCCGGTTGGCCGGAATAGCGACTGGAGCGGTTAGTTCCAGGTACCTTACCGATGACCTCACCTTAGGGATTAAATCCCAGTTCGAGGGTCGGCGGACACCCACAGGCACGTGCGACTTTGGGCAACAGCGGAGATAAGAATATTCACTGTCGCAATCAAGTGTTTTTTTGACCCCTGCCAATTTTTTTGCAGCGATTGAAATGGGTCATGCGGTGGACCTATATTCGCGGGAAAATCAAGCGAGGCAAAATGGACACTCTCACGCGGATCAGAGCCTTCATCGACGTCGTGGACGCGGAGGGCTTTTCGGCCGCTGCCCGCAAGCTCGGACGTTCCAAGGCGCTGCTTTCCAAATATGTGCGCGAACTGGAAGACGAGCTCGGCGCCCTTCTCCTCAACCGCACCACCCGACAGTTTTCCCTGACCGAAGCCGGCAAGACCTATTACCGCTCGGCCTCTGAGATCCTGAAGGAGATCGACGAGCTCGCCGATCTCGTGCGCGAAAACAATACGGACCTGAAGGGTCGCCTCAAGGTCTCCGTGCCGCGCACCTTCATCGATGCCGAAGTGGGCTATTGTCTGATCGACTTCGCCAAGCTGCATCCGGACCTGTCGCTGGAAATCATGGCAGAGGATCGCTTCGTCGATCTGGTGGAAGAAGGTTTCGACCTCGCCATCCGGGTGACGAAGCTCGAGGATTCCGGGCTGATTGCCCGCAAGATCACCGATTTCGGCCTCAACATCTGCGCCACGCCGGAATTCCTGGCGCGCCACAAGGATCTCGATCATCCGAATGGCCTGTCGCATGTGCCGTGCCTCATCGATTCCAACAGCCGCCGCAAGGGCGTGCTGCGCTTCTTCGAGCCCGACGGCTCTTCCTTCTCGGTGCAGGTCGCAGGTCCCATCGAGGTGAACAGCCCGACGGCGACGCTGCGGGGCGCGCTGGCCGGTCTTGGCGTGGCGCTGCTGCCCGACTTCGTCGCGCGCAAGCATATCGAGAGCGGCGAGCTTGTCGTCCTCTTCCAGGACTACCTGCCGAGCGACCGCGGCATCTATGCCGTCTACCCGCATCGCCGCCATCTGCCGGCCAAGGTGCGCACCTTCGTGGACTTCCTGCAGGCCTGGTTTAAGAAATTGTAACTTTGTCGCCGTTGCCGATCGTGACATGGTGCCGCGACATCCTGCTTCGCAATGGGCTCATTTTCGTCCAGATTGAAGCCCACTCAGAGGCGCTGGCTGCAGGGTGGACTTCGGTTTTTCGCCGAGCCGGCGCGATACGATAAAAGATCAGCCGATCGGGCGATGCGCATGTGCCGCCCGAACGCCTGATATGAAACTTCGACAGACGATGGTTCCATGACCCGCAAGCTTGCATTCCTGACGACGCTGTTCGGCCTTCTGGCCCCGGTCGCCGCTTTCGCCCATCCGCATATCTTCGTGGAGGCGCGGCTGGAAGTGGTCGCCGGCGACGACGGCAACATCAAGGAGCTGCGCAATGTCTGGCGCTTCGACGAGGTCTTCTCCTCGACCGTGCTGCTGGACTTCGACAAGAACTCCAACCTGAAGCTCGACCCCGAAGAACTGAAGGCCGTCGGCAAGACGGTGAAGGAGTCGCTGGCCGATTTCGACTACTATACGAACATCACCCAGAACGGGAAGAAGATCGAAATTTCGCCGCCGGACGTCATCAATGTCGATTTCAAGGATGGCCAGCTTCTGATGTTCTTTGCCGTCAAGCCGGCAACACCCATGCCGCTCAAGGGCGACATGACGTTCGGCGTCTGGGACCCGACGCTTTACACCTCGCTCGACTTCGCCACCGACAAGGACATTGTCGTCGAAGGCGCGGGCTTCAAGGCCTGCCAGCACAAGGTGATCCGCCCGAACCCGGACGAGGTGATCGCGCAGAACCAGAAGACGCTGACACAAGCCTTCTTCAACGACCCGATGGGAACGACCATGTCCAAGCTCTTCGCAACGCGGATCGACGTGACATGCTGACCGCGCGCAACACAAGACACCTTGTCCTGGCGCTGACCGCCGCCGTTCTTCTCGCCCCGCTGACGGCCCATGCCGGGTCGCCGCTCGGCATCGGCACCGCCGAACCCTCCTTCAACACATCCGGCTTTGGCGGCCCATTTCTCATGTGGGTCAACATGGAGCAGCAGCGCTTCTATCGCGCGCTGACCCAGGCGCTCATCGCCATGCGCGACGACCCGTGGAAGCTCTCGACCCTCATAAGCCTCTCCTTCCTCTACGGCGTCTTCCACGCCGCAGGCCCAGGACACGGCAAGGCCGTCATCTCCTCCTACATGATCGCCAACGAGATCCAGCTGAGACGCGGCATCACGATTGCGATCATCTCGTCCTTCCTGCAAGGGATCACCGCGCTGCTCGTCGTAGGCGCCGCCTATGTCATCCTGCGCAGCACATCGATCACGCTGACCAACGCCACCGACTTTCTCGAACAGGCAAGCTACATCCTCGTCGCCGGCTTCGGCTTCTGGATGCTCCTGCGCAAGCTGCGCAGCCTGTTTGCCAAATCCGGCAGCAACCCTCTTGGCGCCACCCCTGCCCCCGCCCTCGCAGGCATGCCGGCAGGCGCGCATATCCACAGCGATGACGATTACGACGCCGCCTGCGCCTGCGACCATTCCAGCGTCCAGCGACTGGCCCCTGCCAAATCGGGCTCCAGAACAGGCCAGATGAAGGGCTTCCTCGGCTCAGGAAAAACGCAGAAACAGGCCGTCGCCGATTTCTGCGAAGAATGCGGCCACGCCCACATGCCCTCCCCGCAATCGCTCGGCGGCGAGAGGTTCAGCCTCAAGGAAGCCTTCTCCGCCGTCGTCGCCGTGGGCCTCCGCCCCTGCTCCGGCGCGATCATCGTCGTGACCTTCTCGCTGCTCAACGGCCTCTATCTCGGCGGCATCCTCTCCGTCTTCGCCATGTCCATCGGCACCGCCATCACAGTATCGCTGCTGGCCATCACCGCCGTGTCGGCAAAGGGTCTGGCCGTGAAGCTCGCGGGCAATGGGACGGTGGCGGAAAAGCTCGGCACAACAATCGAGATCGCCGGCGCGTTCTTCGTGATGGCACTGGGGATAATATTGTTTCTGGCGACGCGGCAGTTTGTGCATTGAGGATACCTGACCTCCTCTTGCGAGCACTACCACCGAAAAAACTTAGAACCAGGTTTTCAGCTGCCTGAAGCTTGTTAGCGGCTTGCCTTCTCAACAGGAGGACGCTGATTGTCCCGTTCGACGTTTTTCTCAAACTTGAACGTGCCGCCGCCAATCTCTACACGATAGTCTTTTGCAGCCGCAATGCCGACAACGACGATGAAGCAAATGCCCAACGTGATACGATTGATGTCGATTTTATGCATTTGCGATGCGAGCTCCAACATTTGTACGAACCTGGCGCAGACTACGGACCATGCAGATGCGTCAATGCTTGACAAATAGGTCTGAATGAGGAACATGTCAAGTAGTAGTTCCGATACAACTGGATCAGGTGATGACGAGAATGACACTTTCAGAGGCGGCGGAGGCGATTTTTGTGGGCGTCAATATCGCCCGCTTGTCACCCGGAACCGGCACAATTTCCGTGAACGTTATTCACGTCAGAGATATAGATGCAGGAATGATCGCTCCCGTTAGCGAGCTCGACGCCGCAAGCGTTAACCCAAGCGCTGTTACCCGGCAGAAACTGCTTCCCGGGGATGTGCTCGTAAGCGCAAGAGGGACCCTATTAAAATGCGCCGTAGTTCGAGAATCGCATTCAGGGTGCATCGCGAGCGCCAACTTCATCATCGTACGTTTGCCGCGTCATCCGTTGATCGAACCAGAACTTATCTGCGCTTTCCTACGGCAACCAGAAACGGAGAGGATCGTATTAAGTCGCGTGTCTGGCACGGCTCAGCCGGTAATGACGATCAAAGATATCTCAAGCCTAGAATTCGCCCTTCCTTCACGCAAGAAGCAAAAACATCTATCTGATATTATAAGCACAGCCGACGATATATACCGAGAATCTATCGAAATTTCCAAACTAATTCGAGACGAGGCACTAGAAATAGTCGGGAATTACATGAGAGAGAATTCCGAAAGATGAGCCAATTTGACGATGCAATCAAGAAAATGCGCAACATTATTTCGCGCTCAGTAGCACGGACCAATACTGATTTAGCCCTTGCGCTTATTGTGCTCGCCACTCTCGTTCATCGAGCGCAGCACAATTACCCTAAATGGAACCATCGCACTGACGTTCTGCATTCGGCCCATGAGTTAGAAATTATGCTAGGTTGGGAAAACAAAGCATTCAGCGAGCACCTTTTGGGAGACCTCCAATGGCTTGACGAAACCTCGGTATCCGAGCTGCTTTCATCGCTTCCGGGGGAAAACACCGAAGAAGAACTTGAGGCATGGCTCTTGCGACAGCTGGATTCCCTTGAAATTCCACTTTCACATGAAACACCTGAAGAGGTGGCAAGGTTAATGGTTATGCTGACAAGGCACGACCATTGCTTCAACATCTTCGATCCAGCTTGCGGGAGCGGCTCGCTCCTCGTGGCTGCATCCAAGACTACAATCGGACCAACATGTCTTGAGGGGTATGAGGCCAATGAATACGCCGCCGCTTGGGCACAGGTAAGGTTTGCGCTTAACGAAACCCCTAATGTAAGGCTTCATATCAACAAGAGAAGCAACAACCGAGGGGGTAAAAGGCGACTAGTAGATGAGGTACACAAGTTCGATACAGTATTGACTAACCCACCATTTGGAATCCAATTCGAGTTGCAAGACCTGCAGTGGCTGGAGGGTACTCCCGCTTTGTTAAAACACGACAGAGGAAAAATATCAAGCGAACTGGCCTATTTGCTTTCAGCTTATCATCATTTGAAAGATCAGGGCATGGCGGCAGTTCTAGTTCCCGTTGGCGTGCTTTTTAGAGGAGGCAATGACGCAAATATTCGTCAATTCTTAATTAAAGAACGCGCCCTTGCAGCGGTTATAGCGCTGCCAGCCCGATTGTCTGCGCCGAACACGGCAATCGAAACAGCAATTCTTGTTCTACGTCGCGGCACTTCGGGACACGATGGTGACAACGTATTGATGATTGATGCCCGAGAGCTAGGCAAACGCATCGCCCAGCGAGTTGTATTGGATACAATCGAATTAGATAAAATAATCCATATATTCCAAGGGCTGAGCTCGGAGAAAGGCTTCAGCAAGCTTACGCATGCTGACGAAATAAAGAAGCAAGAATTCTCACTCCTTCCCCAACGCTACGTCGAGTACGATTCCGTCGTAAAAACAGACCGTGTGAAAAGGAGGTTTCGGATCGAGGAACTAACAACGAGCATCCGAACATTGATAGACACGTACGAGAGCTTGCGAAATAAACTCGATTAGCCAAGAGTAAACACAAAGCCGCGATCAATCCAATTAACCAACCAAATAATCATTCGAGAAAAATGGTGCCCGGAGGCGGATTTGAACCACCGACACGCGGATTTTCAATCCGCTGCTCTACCAACTGAGCTATCCGGGCACTTGTCGCTTGACTGACCGGGTTTCTTTTTGAAAGAACCCGCCGGGTTTTCCCCGGAAGCGAGCGGGGTTATAGCATCTTGTTCGCGTGTGTCCAGCGCCCCGACAAAGTTTTTTGACTGTTTTTTGAAGAAAATTACAAAGTTCAGAAAACCTTGGAAAATCAACGGTCAAAGTCGCGCTCGAAGCCGTCCGCCTTTTCCTCGTCCTCTGTTACCGGGATCGAATAGGAGCCTTTGAGCCAGCGCGACAGGTCGACATTGCGACAGCGGTCGGAGCAGAAGGGATAGTGTTCGCGCGCCGAGGGCTGCCCGCATTCGGGGCATGGGCGCGGCTTGCGCAAGGGTTCTACCTTGGCACTCTTCGGGGTGGTCTCGGGGCCAGTCATGTGGTCGTCAGCCTTCTTTCCAGCCCCGGCGGATGTCGAAGCCTTCGCCATCCAGAAGCTGCAGCGTTTCGGTCAGCGGAAGCCCGACGACGCTGGTATAGGAGCCGGCAAGCTTCTGCACGAAGGAGCCGGCAATGCCCTGGATGCCATAGCCACCCGCCTTGCCGCGCCATTCGCCGCTCTGCACATAGGCATCGATTTCGGCATTGGAAAGGCGCTTGAAGCGCACCTTGGTCTCAACGATGCGGCTGCGCGTGTGGCCGGACGGCGCAATCAGCGTCACGCCGGTATAGACCCAGTGGGCACGGCCCGAGAGCAGGTTGAGACAGGAATAGGCATCGGCCTCGAACTCGGCCTTGGGCAGGATGCGCCGGCCAACGGCCACGACCGTATCGGCCGCCAGAACCCAGCCGCCCTTCATCTCTTCGTCCGCGCGCACGACCGCGAAGGCAGCCTCCGCCTTTTCACGGGCGAGGCGCTGGGCCAGCGTGCGCGGATTTTCAGAGCGCTTCGGCGTCTCGTCGATATCCATCGGCAGGAGACGGGCGGGCTCGATGCGCGCCTGCGCGAGAAGTTCGACGCGACGCGGCGAACCAGAGGCAAGAATGAGGGCTTGTTCGGTCGCCATGGGGATCGGTCGATGCGCCTTGGACAGCGCGGCTCCGGTTTATCTGAAACGGTAGGTGATACGGCCCTTGGTCAGGTCGTAAGGCGTCATTTCGACGAGAACCTTGTCGCCCGCCAGAACGCGGATGCGGTTCTTGCGCATGCGGCCAGCCGTGTGTGCGATGATTTCATGTTCGTTTTCCAGCTTCACGCGGAAAGTCGCGTTCGGCAGGAGTTCGGTAACGATTCCCGGGAATTCGAGAACTTCTTCTTTTGCCATTCAGACAGGTCTTTCTTTGAGGTTTATGGGCCAGACGCTGAAGGCGTCGGCGAAAATTTTGCGGAAACTACACAATGCGCGGGCCTTTGTGAACCACTGACAGGCCGAAAAGGCAAGCATGTTGTAAAAAACAGTCATGATCCGCGCAGACTTTAGGCAAGCCGCTTCGCAATGAGCGTCTTCAAGTGGTCGCGCACCTCGCGATAGGCATCCAGGATCTGCTCGCGCGTGCCGCGCGCCACGCTCGGGTCCGGCGTCGGCCAGTAGCTGACATCGACGGAGAGCGAACGGGTGAGTTCCAGTGCGGCATGATGCGCCTCCGGCGCCAGCGTCACGATGAGGTCGAAATAGTCGTCCTCCAGCTCCTCCAGCGTCTGCGGCTGGCGGCGACCGAGCGAAAGCCCCATCTCGTCCAGCACGACATCGACAAACGGGTCGCGCTCGCCCGTGCGCACGCCGGCGGAAGCAATATAAGTGCCCTTTGGCAGCATGGATTTCGCCAGCGCCTCGGCCATCGGCGAGCGGATGGCATTCATGCCGCACATGAACAGGATCGCGCCCGGCCGTTTCTCCGTGCTTTCGCTGGCACCCTCCTCCTCCATGGGCTCAACCGCGCCAGTAGAGCACGCAGACCAGCGTGAAGAGCCGCCGCGCCGTATCGAAATCGATCCTGATCTTGCCGGAAAGCCGGTCCATCAGCGTCTGCGAACCCTCGTTGTGGATGCCGCGCCGGCCCATGTCGATCGCCTCGATCTGGCTGGGCGTGGACGAGCGGATCGCCTGATAATAGCTGTCGCAGATCATGAAATAATCCTTGATGATCCGCCGAAACGGCGTCAGCGACAAGATATGGGTCGCCACAGGCGCGTCGCCCTCGGTCTTGATGGTGAAGACGAGGCGCTGCTCGACCAGTGACAGATAGAGCTTGTAGGGCCCGTTGTCGTGCCCTTCAGGGGCGAAGGAATTGTCCTCGAGCAGATCGAATATGGCAACGGCGCGCTCATGCTCCACATCCGGCGTCGAACGGCCGATCGTCTCGTCCAGAACGACATCGCAGAGCCTTTGCGCGCTGTTGCCGCCCATATCAGCTCCCGAGATTGAGGCGAATGCCGACCGAGCGGGCATGGGCGTCAAGCCCTTCCGACTTCGCAAGCGCAATGGCCGATGGCCCGAGCGCACGCAGCTGATCCGGGCCGAGACGCAGGATCGAGGTGCGCTTGACGAATTCCAGCACCGACAGGCCCGACGAGAACCGCGCCGAACGCGCCGTCGGCAGAACATGGTTCGAGCCGCCGACATAATCGCCGATGACTTCCGGCGTGTGGCGACCGATGAAGATCGCCCCCGCATTGCGGATTTCCGCCATCAGCGCATCGGGATCGGCCACGGCCAGTTCCAGATGTTCGGCGGCAATGCGGTTAGCCAGCGGCACCGACTTGTCGAGCGAGGGCACGATGATCACCGCGCCATAGTCACGCCAGCTTGCCGCGGCCGTATCGGCGCGGGGCAGAAGGCGAAGCTGCCGCTCCACCGCATCGCTGACCGACTTGGCAAAGGCCGCATCGTCGGAAATCAGGATCGCCTGCGCGGCGCGGTCATGCTCGGCTTGCGCCAGAAGATCGGCGGCAATCCAGTCCGGATCGTTATCCTTGTCGGCAATCGCCAGCACTTCGGACGGGCCAGCAATCATGTCGATGCCGACCGTGCCGAACACTTCGCGCTTGGCGGCCGCCACATAGGCATTGCCGGGACCGACAATCTTGGCGACCGGCGCAATCGTCTCGGTGCCATAGGCAAGTGCAGCCACAGCCTGCGCGCCGCCAATGCGGTAGATCTCGTCCACGCCGGCAATGCGGGCAGCGGCCAGCACGGTCGGGTTGATCTTGCCGCGCATGGCCGGCACGACCATGACGACGCGCGGCACGCCGGCAACCTTGGCCGGCAGCGCATTCATCAGAACCGAGCTTGGATAGCTCGCCGAACCGCCGGGCACATAGAGCCCGACCGCCTCGATCGCCGTCCAGCGCGAGCCGAGACCGACGCCGATATCGTCTTCATAGATATCGTCCTTCGGCATCTGGCGGGCATGGTGCCTGGTGATGCGGGCAGCGGCCAGATGCAGCGCATCCAGCACTTCCGGCTCGACCTGCGCAAAGGCATCCTCGATCTCGTCCGCCGTGACGCGCATCGGCGTCTCGGCAAAATCGAGCTGGTCGAAACGCAGCGTATATTCCGCCAGCGCCGCGTCGCCGCGCGCGCGCACATCGGCAATGATCTCGCGAACGGTATGCCCGACATCCTCGGACACTTCACGCTTCGTCGTCAGGAAAGCGGCGAACTTCGCTTCGAAATCCGCCTCGCTCCAGTCAAGCCAAATTGCCAATTCCCCATTCCCTTCCGACGTCCCGCCCCTGGGCAGGGGCGGCTAGACCAAAGCAATTCCAGCGAAAGTGGAAACCGGTTTCGCGTCCGGAATTGCGTCAAACAAAGACCTGCTCAGGCATCAACCCGATGCTGCGGCTTCGATTTCGTTTCCCACGCGCCGCCAACATCGGCAAGCTGCGCTTCAATGCATTCCACATCAAGCTGCACCACGCCGCCACCGGCCAGCATCAGCTCGATCACGCCATCCGGACCCTCGCCGCGCTTTTCAAAGCGGATGGCCAGCAGGTCCAGCACGGCGTCCTTGTTCTTGCGATCCACGCCGGTGGATTTCACCGCACTCACCCGCTTGAACACCAGCGCCGCCTTGCGACGCTCGAAAGGCCGGCCCCGCTCAGACGCCGTTTCCCAGACGAACCGGTTGGCCGTCATGGAAAATTGCATCGTGCGGGCGTCAAAGGCGCATTCCGCCACCTTGAAAACCGAATCCTGCATATGGGCGGATACGATGTCGAGGTCTTCTTCGTCCAGCGCCAGCAGTTTCAAACCACTCATAGTCTCACCTTTGCGTCTTGCGCGCCGCCCGTCCGCTTTATTGCATCGCAATTCCGGAGGCAAAACCGCCGGGCACTTTTGCTGGAATTGCTATCAGACAGCGCTCTTTGATACGCAGATAAGAAGCGATAGCCCGCCCCGCAACTGCGAGCAAGCGGGCCAGGGATGATCAATCGCTGATGCGCTCGACAATTGCGCCGCAACGGGTCAGCTTTTCTTCCAGCCGCTCGAAGCCGCGGTCGAGATGGTAGACGCGCGACACCAGCGTCTCGCCTTCTGCAGCCAGACCGGCAATGACCAGCGACACGGAAGCGCGGAGGTCGGTCGCCATGACCTGCGCGCCCTTCAGCTTCGACACACCTTCGACGCGGGCCGTCTGGCCGTTGAGCGAGATCTTCGCGCCAAGGCGGGCGAGCTCCTGCACATGCATGAAGCGGTTTTCGAAGATCGTCTCGGTGATGTGCGAAATGCCGGTCGAGCGGGTCATGAGGCCCATGAACTGCGCCTGCAGGTCGGTCGGGAAACCCGGATAAGGGTCAGTCACGACATCCACCGGCTTGATCGCATCGCCGTGTCCAATGACGCGAATGCCGGTCGGCAGCGCGATGACTTCGGCGCCGGAGCGACGCAGCGCCTCAAGCGCCGTGTCGAGCAGATCGACGCTCGTGCCTTCCAGCGTCACATCGCCGCCTGCCATGGCAGCGGCCATGGCATAGGTGCCGGTTTCGATACGGTCGGGCAGGACGCGATGGCGCGCACCCGAGAGCGACTTGACGCCCTCGATGGTGATGGTGGAGGTGCCCGCACCCGTAATCTTGGCGCCCATGGCGTTGAGGCAGTTGGCAAGGTCGACGATTTCCGGCTCGCGCGCGGCATTGCCGATCACCATCGTGCCATTGGCAAGCGAGGCCGCCATGAGGAGAACATGGGTGGCGCCAACCGAGACCTTCGGGAAGGTGTAGCGCGTGCCGATCAGGCCGCCCTTGGGCGCCTTGGCATTGATGTAGCCGCCATCGATTTCCATCTCGGCGCCCATGGCGGCGAGACCTTCAATGAAGAGATCGACCGGACGCGTGCCGATGGCGCAGCCGCCCGGCAGCGAAACGCGGGCGCGGCCTTCGCGCGCGAGCAGCGGCCCGATGACCCAGAAGGAGGCGCGCATCTTCGAGACAAGCTCGTAAGGCGCCGTCGTTTCGGCAATGGTGCGGCAGGTGAAATGAATGGTGCGGGAATAGGTCCCGTCCTGGTGCTCGCGGCGGCCGTTGACGGAAATATCGACGCCATGATTGCCGAGAATGCGCAGCAGCTGCTCCACGTCGGCCAGATGCGGCACGTTTTCGAGCGTCAGCGTATCGCTGGTCAGAAGCGACGCGATCATCAGCGGCAGGGCGGCATTCTTCGCGCCGGAGATGGGAATGATGCCGTTCAGCGGCTTGCCGCCGACAATGCGAATGCGATCCATGAGTGTTTCTCTTTCAGGCGTCCGCATGACGCCGATCTTGTCAGGTGTGACGGTCCCCATAACCCAAAGCCGGAGCGCCTTCAAGAAAGGCCGGAAATAAGGCCCCCTCGGCCGGTCGGATGACCTGTTTCGGCCGCGATTGAGGATGATTTAGGGCAGGTGTACTGCCCTTTTGCGCATGAAGGCCGATAGCCCCTGCGTTCTTCAAGCCAAGGGAGGGCAGTCCAGGCGCGAATCGCCTCCGGTCCTCGCCTCAGTCGGCATCCGGCAGGCGCGCGCCGGGAAGCCCCTCGTCGCGCTCATCCGCCTCGCCCTCGCGCCGTGCCCGCGACTGCGCCTTGCGCCGCATGAGATTGGCCCGCAGCGCACCGGCCAGCCGCTTCTTCTCCGCTTCCTTCTCGCGCCGCATCGCTTCGGCCGCACGCTTGCGCGATTCCCGGTCGCGCACATCGCCCTTGTCGCTGGTTTCGTCTTCGCCGGACGTCATCGCCCTGCCCCCATCTCGCATCGTTTCATTTGAAGAATTGCAGATAGCGCAGAACGCGCCCGCAAGAAAGGTTGCGGTGGCTTCTGAAAAAACTTGGGGTGCGGCGCTTGCGTGATGTCGGAACATGTGGCAATAGGCGACCCGCTTCACCCGACACGCTCATATGCGTCGTCGCGGACGGATGCTGCAGTAGCTCAGTGGTAGAGCACTCCCTTGGTAAGGGAGAGGTCGGGAGTTCAATCCTCCTCTGCAGCACCAGTTTTTTGTAGGTCGCCACATAAGATGAGACTCTCGCCACATGAGGTGAGACTCCTCGCCACATGAGATGAGACTCGTATGGTTAACGCGCCCTGTTACTCACGGATGCAGGTGATTTTGCCGTCGGCCGGGTCGCCGTCGTAGGCATCTCGCATGGACGTGATTTCATCGTTGAGGACGAGGTCAACGATGGCTTGAAATTCCGCAGGCGTGACGTGTAGCAGTCGCTTCTTATAATGCCAGTCAGACGCAATCAGTATACCGTCGTCAAACTGCTCAAAGTCATAGGCAATCGCCAATTGCGAGGCGTGTATGATCTCGTTTCCAAACTCCCGGATCGTCATCTTGACCAGCTCGGGGGCTTCCATCGCATATTGACGAAATTCACGCGGACCCGTGTTGCTGACCCACGGTTTGAAGAACGGTTCATCGGCGGCTTTCGCCAGGCATCTCACTTCGATCTCGCGCTCTCGGAGCTTGTCTGTAACGACCCTGGTCTCCATCATCCGACGCATGATGAAACCGCACAGGACGAAGGCCCTTTCCAGCATGTGGAATGGCACATGCGCGCCAGAATATTCCTCATCCATATACTCTGCGAAGCTCACCGCCACGCGGCTGGATTGAAGGTGAAGATCATTCTTCCAGGTGTATGTTTGCCACGTACCTGAACCGATTATGCCACGCATTATGGACCTCCGATTAGGGAACTGACTATCGCTGCATTAGGTCCTAGAACGACCGAAATCAGTATTACCTGATAATTCTACCGGTGCGACGCTTTCTTTTGGGCTTGCCAACCTCACTTTCGATTCTTTGAAAATCATCGTGAGAGTGATTATATACAACGGTCAAATGCGGGAGAATAAAATAAGATTTAACCACTCCGCCTTTCATATGAAGTATTAAGTCTGCGTCTTTATTTTCTTTAGCAGCTTCTATAGCTTCTCTCAAAGTTTGGTGGGGCGTGAAGGGTGCATATTCTACTTTTTGGGTTTTACCTAGATGTTTCTCTAAGAAACCGCCATCAATCAATTCATCCATCTGAACAGTTGGTAACTTTAGGTATTGCGCCAATACAAATTCATTTTGAATATCTCCGTCCATAAGAGCAGCCTCCGTAATATTTTTGATAAAATGTGCCTGTCGGCGGAAACGAGTGCAACTTAATTCATAAAACACCGGGAAAAACACCCTTTCTGGGCAAATGCTGCATCTTCTTTTTTTCTAAAACCCTGTTAGCTTGACAAACCTGCTCGATCACAACCAGGCCGTTAGGCTAAAATTTAGACTTCACATCATAGTTTAGAAAAAAGGGCATTGATTTTTTCAAGGCGATGGGCTATGAATACTGTCATCAACGCTGTCGGTTTACCGGCAGCCCACGGCGGCCCTGGTGCCGCCGTTTCCATTAGAGCCGCTGTATATATTGACGGCTTCAACCTTTATCACGCAATTGATGATCTCGGAGCACCCCATCTAAAGTGGGTAAATTTGTTCGCTCTTTCCCGCCAATTCGCGCGGAATGGGGAAGAGGTGGTCCGAGTTGTGTGGTGCACGGCAGTTAACAACAAAAACACCCAAAAGATGCTGCGATGGCGCGAATACAAGAAGGCTCAACTGTGGGCAGGAGTGGTGTGCGTTGAGGGCCACTTTACTGAGGAACCACGTCGCTGCCATGAGGGACATGATTATTTGCATCCCACCGAAAAGGAAGGCGATGTAAATCTCGCGATCCACCTTATTAGCGACGCTCACCTTGATGTTTTTGACGTTGCATATTTGGTTACCGCCGACTCAGACCAGCTAGCAACGATGAAGATGTTCAAAGCGCGCTTCCCATCGAAAACTATTGTAAGCGTCGCTCCTCCTGGCAGAGGGCACAGCAAAGCGATCATAGCTCACTCGCACGCGACAAGAACCATTCAAAGAGAAGCCATTGAGGCAAGCCTCTTTCCTGGCGCTACCATTATTGAAAACGGGACTTTGATTGCGCGTCGGCCACCAGCATATGCTCCCCCAACGGAAACACCCACTGCCTGAGTGGCAAATCATAAAAGCTGTTGAGCATGCATGAAAAATTCCTGACCTTTACCGAGGCTCTGCACCCGAAATTCGAAACATTGATGCAGATGGACCCTGTCACGGACGGAATATTGCCGTCTCATATCAAGGGGTCTGGCGTCTACCTATTTTCCGAAAATGGCCGTCATCTCTATGTCGGCCGTACCAGGAATGTCAGATCACGGTATGGCCAACATACGCGCCACGGGACAGGCCATAACAATGCACCTTTCGCCTTCAAGCTCGCTCGCGAAGCGACCGGCATATTGAAGAGCGATTACAAGAGCGGACCGACATCGCGGGCCAATCTCATGCTCGATGCTGAATTTCTAAGGGCGTTCAACGACGCCCTGATCCGGATGAGGGCGATGGAATTCCGGTTTGTCAACGAACCTGATCCGACGCGGCAATGCCTGCTAGAAATATACGTCAGCGTCGTATGCGGGAGCCCGTATAACGATTTCGATACACACTGAACAAGGCCAACGGATTGTTGGAAATTCGGCTTTTGTCACCCGTAAATTAGCAACGACAGCGTCATGCCATGGTGTTCCGCAAAAACCACGGACTCGAAGACGGCCGTATCGTCGTTCCAGACACCCTTGGGGTGTTGCTGGCTGGTAATGCCGCAAGTTGGCCCCAAAGCTGCCAGTGATTGCTCTGGTAAAGCTATGGTCACTTTCCTTGCCGAGAAATAGACGCCGGAATTGTACAACGTCGAGCTGCTCCAAGACCAATCGATGAACCCGTCCCGTCCGACCACGAGCATGGCTCTCACACTTGTCGACTTCAGCCAATTAAGAACTGCGGCAGTTAAGGAGACTTCATACCGGTCGCGCAAGATTTCAAAATCTCGGAGCGTCGGCTTCTGGAAATTCTTCGTTTGCTCACGAAAATCGTCGGGCGGCATGAGGACGAAGGCAGCGAAGCTATTGGCCTCAGCTTCCATCTGAGAATATTTGCTGTCCCATTCCATCATCTGGCGGCGGGAGCAATAAAATGGATCGCCACTGAGCCGCCTATGAATGAGGTAGTGGCCGAACTCGTGAGCCAAAGTGAAGTTGATCCGGCCTCGGGACGTATGGCCGTGATCGTATATAATGGCCCACTCATCTTTAGCGACGTTGGGTACCAACGCGCCTTCAAACTTGCCACCAAAGTCCCTGCTATCAATCATCGTAATGGGGTCGCCGGGGAAAAGCTGTCTGCTATAGCCCTCAGCGAACTCCTCTATCCGTATTGGAAACCGTGGAAGGTCCAGGAGTTTCTTTCCCTCCCGGGCAAAAAGCGAGACACGTGAAGCCCAACCATCCCATGTCGTGGGTTGCTTCACTTTTTGCGACTCCAGACGTCGATCATGTCCATCACCTTTTCCTTGGTCTCGTCGTCAAGGCTATTGAATTTGCGGAAGAAGACCTCCTTCACCTGGGCATCGTCAAACGTCGCGTTATCGTCAATCAGATAGTCGGTCGTAACATTCAGGACCTCGGCGATCTTGATAAGCTTTTCTGCCGACGGCTTACGGGTCTCGCGATTTTCCAGCTCCCACAGATAACTTTTGCTCGAACCGGACAGCTTTGCCAACTCGTCCAGTGAGTACCCCAATTCCAATCTGTGTTTTTTCAGCTTGTCACGCAGCGATACAGTCATGTTTTTCCCGTTTTTTCAAACATTTGCTGTTGTTCTATATATCGAACAAAAATGCACTTGACAAGCGCTACATGGCGTTGTTCGATATAGCGAACGAAATCATACCGAAAGCGAGCATGAAAATGAATCAAGATGCAGTTAACTCCGTTCGAATCCACATTGATCAAAAGCAGTATCACTCCCGCAATCCCACGAGCGGCATCGACCTGTACGAACTGGGCCACGTCCGTGACGGCCGTGTTCTCTATCGAGAAGTGACTGGCAATGAAGAAGACAAGCTAGTCAGGATCGATCAGCCGACGATACACCTGAAGCAGGATGAGCACTTCCACAGCGGAGAAGCGCCCGAAAAGCACTTCTCCATCACGATCAACACCGATCCATTTGTCGTCGATCATGACGTTCTGACGTTTGACCAGCTTGTGAAGCTTGCTTTTCCAAATCCGCCGACCGGAACCGATCCGGCGTTTACCGTGAGCTTCGAACACGCAAAGAGCAAACCTCATCACGGTGATCTTGCCCAGAACGGCAGTGTCACTGTGAAAAAACACGGGACCAACTTCGATGTCGCACACACTAATCGCTCTTAATCCCGATCTTCAGAGACTTCGCGACGAGGGGTACAACGTCCAAATCACGAACCAGAATTTTCTGGTTATAAGTGACGTCCCGTACGTCAAAGGCGACAGAACCATTGCATTAGGGGCTTTGGCCTCGAACCTAGATTTGGCAGGGGATCGGACCGTTCGTCCGCAGGATCACACGGCAAAGTTCTGTGGCGACTTTCCATGTGACAGCAATGGGAACCAGTTGGTGATCCTGCAGCATCAAACTCAAGAATTTCAGCTTGGAAGCGGGTTGAAGGCCGATCACTCCTTTTCCAGGAAGCCGCTTTGCGGCTACTACAATGACTATCATGAGAAGATGACTGCCTATATCGCCTTGTTGGCGAGGGAGGTGGCAGCCATCGATCCAAATGCAACAGCCAGAACTTTTCGCATTGTTGAAGGCGATCCCGAAACGTCGCCTCACCATTACCTCGACACCGCCTCTTCCCGTGCCGAAATCAACGAGGCAGCAGAAAAGCTGGCCGAAGAGGCGATTGCCATCGTTGGCCTCGGTGGAACAGGGTCGTATGTCCTGGACTTGATCGCCAAGACGAATGCGAGAAGAATCCATCTGTTCGACGATGACGACTTCCTAACTCATAACGCGTTTAGGGCCCCTGGCGCGCCTTCTCTCGAAGAGCTTAGACTTCGACCCAAGAAGGTCGACTATTTTGCTGCCACCTATTCCAAGATGCATCGTGGCATCGTAGCTCACCCTGAGAAATTGACAGGCGAAAATCTCGATCAGCTCCAGAATATGTCGTTCGTGTTTCTTTGCATGGAAAGCGGACCGGCAAAGCGAATGATCATCGACAAGCTGGAAGCGCTGGGAACGCCCTTCATCGACGTGGGAATGGGTCTTTACACAAAGCGTGCCAGTATTGGCGGCATTTTGCGAACGGTTCGTAGTCTCCCCGACCGTCGTGCGGAAGCGCGTGCGCGCATATCCTTCGCAGTGGACGACGTTGAAAACGAGTACGACCGAAATATTCAGGTTGCTGATCTGAACGCGCTGAACGCCTGCCTGGCGGTCATCGAATGGAAAAAAACCAGAGGCTTCTATTTCGACATTGGCCATGAGCGTTTCATCTCATACACCATAGGAAACAGCCTTCTTTGCAAAGATGATATCTATGACAAAGCTCAAGTCGATACACCCGGAATTTGTTCGCCGAATACCGAAGGTGATGGATGACGGCGTCCTATACATTTCCGAAGAATTCGGCACCGCTGCACACAATTGCTGCTGCGGTTGCGGCGTAAAGATCGTAACGCCGCTGAAGCCTGGAAAATGGGAGATGAAAAACGAAAATGGGCTTGTCACACTTCATCCGTCAATCGGGAATTGGAGTTCAGCTTGCCAGTCCCATTACGTCATAGCGCGAAACGAGATCAGATGGACGCGCGCTTTTTCTGCGGATGAGATACAAGCCAATCGAGTGCACGACCAACGTGTTTCTGCGGCGGCTCACGCTGAACGTCAGGCCCAGGAACTTGGCTTCTTTGGCAAGCTTTGGAAGCGCTTCACTTCTTGGCTTGGACTGTGACAGGCGCAAGCGTCACTCGGACGTGCCCCTATACCGGGCAGTCCGAGTGACGGCGACCAAACGAAAACGCATAAAACACCTCCTTGACTTTGGAACAAACGTAGAACATATTCCCGTCATCCGAGGCTGACGCCCCGTTTTAAAAGGACCTGAACGTGACAACGATATCGATACGACAGCTATGCAAGCGGGACGGCCGCTTCCTTCGTTTTCGTTGAGTCAGACCTTTGGCTCGGCGTAATCGCGGAGCCCGTCCCATCGAACTGCTTTCAATGCAACAGCGATGGTCGACATGAACACCAATTGCCAACTCTCAACTAGCCGATTTCGGCACCATCAGCGTCGTCCCGGCGCAACCGTCTCCCGTCTCCTAATAGGTTTCTGATCCCGCTTTCGTCAGAACCGAAATCATTGCTGCGCGCGAGCCATGGGCCTGCGTGCTGAGGGAGACTTCTCATGAGCGTAGATTTTCGCGCTCGCCATTCCTTGTCGAGCATTTTCAGCGATGGCCACGAGCCCGTCTGGTCGCCACCCGTCCGCCTGAGGCACAAGACCTTGCCGGGCTGGTTTCCAACGAGCAAGGCACCGCAACAAAAAATCCGCTATCGCGCGCCGCTGATGGCGGACGGGTTGATGCATATCGACACCGATCCGCAGGTGAGGCGGATTTCGCCCTATCCCCTTTCCCTCGTGTTCGGGGTGATGGACGAGTCCGGCAACCTGAAAAAGCGCGAACAGACGCCCGATCTGGCGGTCCTTAAAAAGGATGGCTCGGTCGTCTTCATCGACTTCGTTCCCTATCAAATCCGGCAGGCAAACAGCTTTTATGAAGACAGGGAGCTGAACCTTCGCGAATTCTGCCGTGATGTCTATGACAGCGCCTATACCGTCCTCGATGAGCGGCATATCCACGCGCAGCCGCTTTTCGACAATATCAAGACGCTCTGGGCCCACCGGGCAGTTGCGCAATCGAACGTACCTCTCGCAAAGCTTCGGCAATTGCTCCGCTTCGTTCAGATGCCGGTGACGCTTGGCACGTTGTTGCGCGAGGTGAAACTCGGCCAGCAGCACCAGGCATTCGATGAAATTCTGCGACCTCAACGGGATCGCAGCCTGACATTTTCCGGCGTCATGCAACTGGTGATCCTTGGCGAATTGGAGATCGATCTCGACCGTCCATTTTCGGAGACAAGCGTCGTGAGGCGCGTGGCGGGAGGTGGAAGATGAGCATCGTCCCCGACCGTTTCGAGTTCTTGAACCCGGTTCACAAGCTGCTTTCGCATGAGGCCCTTGCCGTACCGTTGCACGACCCCTCGGTCAAAGAGACCCAGGAGTTCAAGATGAACGTGAACGACCGGTATTTCCTCTATACGCCTGACCGGCAGGCCTACGGGCATTTCATCGTCAAACAATGGTTGCACAAATCTGGCGACGCGCCGACGCGTGTGGTGCTGGAAGACATGCAATATGGCGCGCAAGTTTACCTCAGCCATTTCCAGATCGCCCATCTGAATGCGAACAACCAGATCAGACCGGTCTCCGTCTCCCAAAAGGATGATCGCGGTGCAGTCCCTGGCAGCGCATTGGTGATGACTGCAAAGGAATTGAAGGAGCCGAAGCGCAGGGCGGCCTACCTGGACGCAATTGCAGACGCGTGCAGGAAGGCAGGCCTTGGCCAACATTCCAGGAAGATTATCAAGCGGGTCATTGCCGAAGTCGCAGAAAAGCTTGGTGAGACGCCTCCATCGGTTCCCACTGTTTACCGCTGGATCGGAAAACAGGAAGAGGGACGGTATTTCGACAGGATGCTTGCGCTGGCACCCATGCCGCGTCCGGGAAACCGGAGACATGTGTTTGCGCGGCGGGTTGAAGAGATGGTCTCCTTGGCAATTCAGGATGCAGTATCGGGGTCAAAGGGCACCTGGCTTGCCGTTGACGCCCGCATCAGGAAATTGTGCAGTCCGGAGGGCGAATATGCCGATCTCGGCTGGATGTTCAAAGACGGCAAGTTTCAGATGTCGGATCGAACGGTTCAGCGACGTTTGTCTGACCTCGATCACTTCACGCACGATTTCCTGACCTACGGTCCCGAATTTGCGGAACGAAAGCATGCGACGCGGGCTCGTATCGAGAGGCCGACACGACCGCTCGATGTTGTCGACGTCGACCACACCGATCTGGATATTGTCGTCATCGATGACGAACATCCGGTCGCTTATGGCAGACCGGACCTGTTGACGTTCAGAGACCGGCACAGCGGCATCGTTCTTGGTTTTGAACTGAGTTTCGGAACTCCCAGTTTCGATACTTTCCTTTCCGGTTTACGCAACGCCATTTTTCCGAAGCGGCCCGAGGAGCTGCCGGAGGGGGTGGAATTCCCGTGGTATGGCAGACCATCAAAAATTGGTGTCGACAATGCGCTTCATTTCCTGGGATACGACATCCAGAACGCAGCGATCCAACTCGGCTTTCAGACTGTCGAATACAGACCGGGGCACCCGCATGAAAAGGGTGCCGAGGAACACCTCTTTCATCTGGTCAATCAGGACCTTGTCCATCGTCTCCCGGGCACGACAACTGGCTCCATCGACGAACGCAAGATGTTTGACGAGATCAAGCAGAAGGGCGTTCCGATCCTGACAATGCAGGAAGTCAGAGGCTTCCTCTATCGCTATTTTGCCGAAATCCATAACCGTCGGGCTCATGCCGGATTGGGTCACATTGCCCGAGCCAAAGGCGTTCCTGCCGACCTTTGGGAGAAGGGAATTGCGCTCAGCGAGCCGGTTGTTCCAGTCGACGAAGAAATCTTCGTTCGGCTTGCGGGCAACTGCAAATATCTCACCATTCAGCAATACGGCATCCAATGGAGCCATATCATCTACCAAGACCCATCGCTCCAGGCGATCCTGCTTCACCCTCATCACAAGCAGGGCCGGAAGTACATGGTCATCAGGGACCCAAAGAACCTTGATCATGTCTGGGCCCACGACCCGTATTCCAATCGCATCTATCTGGTCCCGGCAACGCCGTCTGACCAGAAGTATGCCAAGGGTCTGAGCAAGTTCCAGCACGAGAAGGTGATGCAATACCACCTCAAGCGCAACAAGGCGATTGAGGATGCATCCGCCCTCTACGAGTCAATGGCGGCACTTCAGAATGAGCTGATGGACTTGCATTCGCTTCGCAAGAAGCACAACACCGCTCACAAGCTGGCACGCTTTCTTGGTTCGAACCAGAAGCGCCTGCAATACACCAGGACAATCGAGGTCGAACCCACGCCTCAGGGCGGCGGCCGCATCGATTTTGAAGCGCCCACCGTGCCGTCGCGAAAGCCCCCTGTCCGAGCAACGGCAGCGTCTGAACAGGAACGGGATGGACGGCCTCCAGAAGCTGTCGATGCGCCTGAAAATCCAACAACGTCTGCGAGCAGTGCAGTCGACAAGATCGATGACATCCGCGCTCGCAACGCAGAATGGGACGATTGATCATGACCAGCCGACAGACATTCCATATCACACCGTATCGCACCGACGAGGAGCGTCGCGCTGCAGCCGCTCTTCCCATTCATGAGCGGCAGATGTTGGTAAAGACGGCACTCTACCCCTATCCGCAGTTCAAGGCTGCCCAGGAGTTTATTCGCCGCTTCCATTATCCCATTGAAGGGGGTCTCGCGGACACCGGCAACATCGGTGGGCTGCTTGGTCATTCGCGAACTGGCAAGTCGGCCATCTGCCGGTATTACGCCGAAAACATTCCGCCCAAACTGGCGGATGACGGCGAAATCTACCCCGTCGTCTACATTCCAGCAGCGTCGGAAATGACACCTGCGACAATGGCGGAACGGATTTACTTCGAGACCGGTGCCCGTTCAGTGCCGTCTGTAAAAATCCCGACGCTGGTGCGCAACGCACTGCTGCGGCTGAAACGAGCAGGAACCGAACTGGTCATCATCGATGACGCGCAATTTCTGTTTTTCGACCGTCACCGCAAGCATGTTGCCGAGTTTCAGAGTTTCGTCAAACAGCTGGCGGACTTGAATTCTCTCAATGTCCTGATGGTTGGCGAGAAGCGGCTGCAGACCTTCGTGCGCAACATCGATTACCTTGTCGGACGGGGCGGCTTCCCTGCCAAGCATATCCAGGCGATGGGAACGGATGAGATCGGCATGGAGCACTTCCGACTGCTGCTTGAGGGCATCGACAAGCGCATGCCGTTTACAGCCTCTTCGCGCTTGAGCAGAGCGGGATGGACCTATGATTTCTACCGCTACAGCGACGGCATTATCGGCCGTGTCATGAACCTTGTTCGTCGGGCCGCCTACCGGGCCATCAACGACGGAACGGCCTGCATCATGCGAAGCCACCTTCACGAAGAGTCCTGGTCTGAACTGTCGGTCGGCGCGACCAACGATTTCTTCCTGGAGGAATGACATGAAGGTCGAGAACATCCTTGCCCGCCCGTTCTCCAGTTGGCACCTCAAGCCGGAACCAGGAGAGCCATCTTATGGCTACTTTTCGAGGTTGGTTGAGGATGAGGGTCATTCGAGCACGAAAATCTATGCGACGGAAATCGGGCTGAATGGAAAGCACATCAATCCCGAGGAGCTGCTGAACTCGCTGTTGACGCTTGGGCTCGATGAAGCGTCGAGAAACGTCTTGATCCAGGCAACGCCATTGCGGAGAGGAAAGCTCTACCACCTTGGCGACGATGCCGTTCGTGTCCGTCAGCTGAGCATCACCAAGCGGCGTTTATGTCCGGCATGTCTCGCCGAGGATCACACGCACAAGGTCTGGTGGGACATCCAGGCATTCCAGAACTGCCCGTTGCATGGTCTGAAGCTCAACGGAAAGAGCGAAGCAGGAGAATGGCTCCGGTGGGTCAAGTCGGGTGTCACGTTAACGCCTCGTGGCGAAGACCTCGCGCGAACAGCGTGCAGACATTCCGATGCTTGCACCCGGTTCGAAGGATTCATCATCCACCGCCTGCGCCATGACTGCGGTCCGGAGCCGGAGTTGTTTGTCGGCAGGCCGTTGGCGGAGATTATCGATGCGATCACTTTCCTGTCGCGCATTTTTCAACGTAGGGGTGGACGGAATGGCGGTGAAAATATTGCCCTCTCGTATGCGGCACTGTCTGCAAGCCGGATGCATCTCGTCGCCTCGATCCAGCAATGGCTGACCGAGAACTGGACGCTGGAAGAACGGAAGAGAGGTTCGAAATTCGTCTACGGTGCATTGAACTTCGTGGTTCCTTGCGAACGGTCGGACCTAGTGGACGATTGCATCGCAGCCATGAGGGAGGCCCTTGCCAAGACGGGCAGAATTTCCCGCATTCTGAGGGACCAGGTTTCTGAAAATCGGCTGGAGTTGACCCTTGCGGAGGCATCGCGCGTTCTCGACATCAGCGAAGACGGATTGAAAAATCTGGTAAAGCACCTGGGCCTTGGTCTCGACCGCTACAACCTGTTTTTCGATCCGGATATGATGGACAGATTGAAGGACACCATCGATCAGCTCGTAACGGCAACAGAAAGCGAAGAAATTTCCGGCTTGCGCGCTCATGAGTTCTCAAGACTGGAAAAGGCAGGCTTCATCAATTCGATCACGGCCGTGTCGAGGGGGCAGACGCGGGGGCGTCGATACGTGGCATCGGAAGTCGAAAGACTGGTTGCCAAGGTGCTGCCATCAGCCAAGGCCAAAACGATGTCGGGACAGTTGCCTTTACGCGGATATGCGAGACGGATCGGATCAAGGCCCTCCGATGTGGTGATTGCAGTACTGGAAGGTCGCCTGCAACCTGTTCGCGCTGACCCCCTGTATCAGGGTTTCGCCAGTCTTTGTTTTGATGTCGATGTTGCTCCGGCAGGTCATGAGATCGCGATCAAACGCCGGTCCGATGACATGACCTTTGCCGAGATCGCGGCGCAAACCGGGTTGCAGATGCAGACGATTTCCTGCCTGGCGAAGCAGGGTCAGCTGAAATTGGTTCCCATCTCGAAAACGAAATCGATGGTTCGCAGACGGTCTTTCGAGGCATTTGACGGGAAATATGCCAATGCGCAGCTCTACCGCTCGCATTTGAATTGCAGCCCCAGCAACATTCGCACTGCCCTTCGCGCCCGTGGCATCAGAACGGTCTTCGACCCTCGGGATGGTCGGCTGGGAGGCACAATTGTCGTTCGATCCGAAGCAAGAGCCGCGCTTGGTTTGGACCGTGACCCTGATGACATCGTTGCAACATGCCCGCTTTGGGAAGCCATGAAGGAACGGCTCCAAACAGAGGGCTTACCCTATGCAGTGCAACAGACCTTCACAGACGGACGTGCGAAAATCGCGACAACCACGAGCACGGTCGCCTGTTATGCCGAAAAGCGTGATGACGGCGGCTTGTCTGTGAAAATGCATATTCATCCGAAGCATTCGAAGCGGCGTTTTAACCTGGTCATGGATCGGCGTGCCGCGATTGCTGAAGCACTGCCGTGGTTGGACTGGCGGCACGAGGAAGATGGAGGTGTCAAATTCCAGATCGACGTGGACAACGGCACGAGCATCGACAATGCCATTGCATTTTTAAAATGCATGCACCGCGTCAGTATTCGCCCAAACACTCGATAAAAGTCCTTGACAACTCAGCCTTTGTTCTCTATTCGTTCTCATCATGAAAACACGCTCGCACAACCTACGAATATCGCTTTGATCCGCCGCCCCTGACGATGGGGCACGGTCCATTGCCTGTTTGTGGGTTCTGTTATGAGTGTTCATACCCAAAGACGTCGCGCTTTCAGCCCGACTGATTCCTCCTCGAAAATTCAATATGTCCGTTGTGTCGGACCCGTGATCCTTACGAGCCCTTTGGCCCGTGATGTTGGATGCCTGTTGGACGTCGATAGTTCGGTTGCTGCATGGGCATGCCGCAAGCTGACCTTCAGTCACGGCTATGACACGCACAAGCCCGATATCATTGCCGAGACCGACAATGGCATCCTGGTGATTGACGTCCTTTCGAAAGATGCGCCGCCCACCTGGATCAACGACGTCGTCGTTAGTGAAGGATATGGTTACAAAGCGATTTTGCGCGGTGACATCGATCCCATCCGGTTGAAGAACGCGCGCGATCTGCTCCGATATGTCGGCGTCGAAGTGTCATTGGCTGATCGTATCCGGCTGCTCGCCGGTCTCGAAGAACACGGCACACTATCACTCGCAGAAAGTCTGAATGCGTTCAGGGAGACGAACCCCATAGCCGGGCTCGCGAGCCTTGTTCTGCAGCGTTTTGTCGACATCGACCTCGACTCGCTGATCAGCCCGGAATCGCTGGTACGCCGCCATCGCGGTTGAGCGCTTCTTCCAATTTTTTCTGCGTTACGAGTTTACGACCATGTCCAAGTCTCAAGGAAAATTTCAACGCCGCGTTCGATCCACGCCTCGCGAATACGCGCTCTATTGTTCGCTGCGGCGCGCATTGAAGCAGCATCGAGCTTTCTTCGCAGGCCATGATGGCGCAGCTCTCTTGCTGGTGCCGGAAGGCTACGATGCTTCTGACTATCTGAACGGGGCGAAAGCCGAGCTTTTCGGATCGCAACCTGAATCCCATCAACCCGATGTCGCAGTCATGACCATCGAAGACAGCGACAAGCATGAGCGAATTGCCAGTTATTTCATGTCGGAATGCCGCGACATGCGCCGCCTGATCGTTATTTCAGAGATCAGAGAAAACCTGCCTGCCCCAGTCATCCTGGCGGCTGATTACGTGTCAGAAATCGAGCCCATCAACGAGCGTGATCTTCAGGCGGCTGACCTGCCACTGAGAATTTCCTCCAAAATTGATTAGAGTTCGGCCCATTGAGGACGGACTTATGAAGAAGCAGAGATTTACAGAAGAGCAGATTATTGGGGTGCTGCGCGAGCAGGAGGCT
>NZ_JAJNCX010000006.1 GCF_021026315.1 Rhizobium sp. C4 | reverse complement strand
GAAAGGCCCTGTGAAACCGCTGCAAGAACCCGAACCCGCAAATCCATCGACAAAGCCTTCGACATCTCAGCCACCTCCATCCAGAGGGTGTCATAAGAATCAGACAGACGCTGATTTGCATAGCCCAGTCGATTCAATCAGGTAGGATGCCCCTCTAGTCGAGCGGCAATATCGAGAAATGGCTGCTGACGCATCATCACGTCAACATCGTTCAGCGTGTTCGGAGAAGGGGGTCTACGAACGGTATTCACAACGCGACCAACTTTAATGTGTTCATCACGATAGCGCTGCATAAGTACGAGAAGAGTCCACTCATTTCGTTCTTTGCCCTCACGGCGCAGGACAACACCAGCGGCCTCTTCCGCAGATGCCCCGGCCAGCCGAGCGTCAATCCACGGTCGAGGATCGAGGCCAGATTTGAGCATCCCGCGCACATGCGATGCGGTCGAACGAGCTTGAACAACATTCCAGCGGCGCGCCGGGCCGAGCGTCACCGTGTGGTCCTTAAATTTTAATATCCACGTCGCATTGTACTTCCTAACGCGCAGCCGAAGTCCGGGCTCGCGGACATCAGACCACTCCTGAAGTTTCGTCTTGCCGTCTTCAGCGAGACGAAAGGCATCCAGCAAGTGAGAACTTGTCAACGCATCTCGAATGACCATTTTCTACGAATCCTTGTACCGTATTGGTACCGACTTCACCTCAAGGATTCAATCCTTACAAGAGCGTCGATGAATTCTTATATTGGGCATAAGTCTTTTATTGTCAAGGATTTAAGGATTATTTTGAGGTTGTTGTAAAGGATTCGAAAATTCTCGGAAGAGGAATCATAATCCTTGTGTCGGGGGTTCGAATCCCTCCTCCGCTACCATTTTTCCTTAATAATTACAGATATTTACGTCTTTATCTCCGACGGGAATTCCGTGCGTGGATGCGCTGGGGTGCCATTCTGGGTGTCAGGTGAGCATAGTTGGATGGTAAGCGATGTGCTGAGCCCATCTTGTCTCGGAAAACTCTAAAACGCCCGCCCGCTAGCGAACTTCGTCTGGCTCTGGTTGACCTAAACTGAGACATCTAAAGCGGCCAGATCGTATACGACCTCGGATGAATTATGGTCGATTGCGACCCGGCCAAGAACAAGCCTCGAATAGCACGAACGATCAGCCAACCAAAAACCGCAAACTTGGCGCATCGAATAATGATGAGCCAGAGTTGCAGGTGGATAGTTTCGTGAGAGTCTTTAGGTGAGACAGAGAGCATCAAAGCCATGCCTATTAGAAAAAGTCCGCCTTCGGCCCAAAGAGTCACGGCAGCGGTTCGATATTGCAACGTGTAATGAGACTGCTCCCATGTTTCGCCCGTAAGCCGCCGCTTTCGTGCAAACGACATCGCGATAAACTGTATTGGGAAAAACAGAATGCCCAAAAGCATCAATGCGTAATTCGCTGGGACCGCACCCGTCCGACTAATAATCCCACTGATCATCAAAATGCCTCTGAACGCTTTGGTTGAAAATTACAGGTAAACACCAATCCTTAAGGATCAGTTCGAAGGGCCTATAAAGTTCGAGCCAGCTTGCCTTTCGGGGCCAACGGCGGTCGAAGGTGAGATTTAGACTATATGGCGGAATAGCTCCAAGGCAGCAACTCATCGATCCGGCTTTGCTTGTGGCCGTTGACGATGGCAGTGAGCGTGGCGGTCATATAGGCAAACGGATCAACCGCATTGAGCTTGCAGGTCTCGATGAGCGAAGCGATGGTGGCCCAGTTCTCGGCTCCCGCATCGTGCCCGGCAAACAGCGCGTTCTTGCGGTTGAGAGCAATCGGTCTGATGGTCCGCTCGACGCTGTTGTTGTCGATCTCGATGCGTCCGTCGGTCAGGAAGAGCTGGAGACCGTCCCAGTATTTGGCAATGTAGGCCAGGGCTTCGCCGAGCGGGGATTTTGTCGCGACACGAGCGCGGTGATGGATGAGCCAAGTCTGCATGTCTGCCACCAGCGGCGCAGATCGTTCGCGCCGTCCAGCCAGCCGCGCCTGGGGATCGAGACCGCGCAACTCGGCTTCGATCCGATAGAGTTCGCCAATCCGCTTCACGCCATCTTCGGCAATCGGCGCTGATCCGTTGCGCGTGATCTCGATAAGCTTGCGCCGTGCGTGGGTGCTTTCAGGCTTGGGATATAACCACTTCACGGACCTTTTTACCAACCCGCCACTCACGGAATATGTGCAATCAACCTCCTCGATCTTGAAGGCGCGGAATGTTTCGAAGACGCCTTGAACCGCGTTCAAAGATAAGATGAACCTTCCTCGAAGTCTCCTCTACCGAACACGCCAGGGCCGTAGTCTTCCTCGTGCCCCCAGTATGGCGGATCGAGATAGAAGAGCATGCCGGGCCGGTCGTAGCGCTCGATCAGCTTCGCCCACGGCAGGTTCTCGATCACAACGCCTGCTAGTCGCTCGTGAATGTGCTCGACGAACTTGGCCTTGGTGTCGGCGCTGGCGCGCCGCCATGTATCGATCAGGCGGGAGAAAAGGACGCCTTGGGCGTCGGGCTTGACCGCGCAGCGCAGGCAATTCCTCCAAAGCGGCGACAAGGTCGCTCCAGTTCTTCACGCGTTCGGCATCAAAAGATTCCAAAAAGGCCTTCCGCTGCTGCAGTCATAGTGTTTGCCGAGCAGCTCGGCCAACGCCGTTAGCATTCTTGCCCACTCTTTCTCCTGGCAGATCAACCAGATTCTCGTTGAACTTCTTTGTGTCGGTCATCCATGGAAGCAAGGTTGAGAGAACCCGGCGGGTTTCGCTGAATTCGCCCCGGTTGATCCGCGCTTTGTGAGGCTTCGCCGCCGTGATTCATCGTCCCCGATGGATCGAATCTTCGCGCAAATTTAATTTGCATTGCAATTCAAATTAAATTCCGCTATCGGACTGGCATGACAAATCCTTCCGAACTTCCCCGCGCGCGCTTCGGTGTGCGCTTTTCGATGCTGGCGCGGCGCTGGCGGCGGGCGCTGGATGCGCATCTGGTGGCGTCGGGGCTTTCTGGTGCGACATGGGTGCCTCTGGTTCATCTGCATGAATCCGGCGATGGCGTGACGCAGAAGGAGCTGGCGGCGCTGGTGGGGCTGGATGGCTCCAGTCTCGTGCGCCTGCTCGACATTCTCTCACGGCAGGGTCTGGTGGAACGGCGCACGGATGCGGCGGACGCTCGTGCCCGGCTGGTTTTCCTCACCGAGGCAGGGCGGGCTCGCGTGGTCGAAATTCGCCGTGCGCTCTCCGAGGCCGAGGCGGAATTCCTGCAGGATATTTCCGATGCGGAACTTGCCCGCATGCTGGAGCAGTTCGCGCTGATCGAAGAGCGGTTGCTGGTCGTGCAGGCGCGGCAGAACGAAGGGGAGCCGTCTTGAGCGAGTTTCAATCCTCCGGCGATGACGCGGAAGCGTCGTCTCTTGCCGTCCGCCGTCTCGATGCGGCTGGGCATCTGGTCAAGCCACATCAGTTCCGCGAAAGTCTCGCCGTGAACATCCGGGCTTGGGACCGCAATTCGGTCCTCGTCGGGGTTCAGGCGTCGCTTGCCTCGGCGATCACGCTTGTTTCCTGGCTTGTCTCGCCATGGCCGCAGCTTGCGGGTGTTGCGGCGCTGGGGGCGCTTGCGGTGCTTTTCGGCCGTTTCGCACCCGAGGGGCAGCGTGGACGGGTGGTTCTGACCTGCGCATTCTGGCTGATCGTTGGCGTCGTCGGCATGTCCGTCGCGTCCCGGCTCGGGGCGGCGATGCCCGTCAGGCTCGGGCTCCTGGCCTTCGCCTGCGGCTTCTTCTTCTTCGTGGTCAACACGGCGAGGCTGGGGCCGCCCGGTGCTCTCATCTTTGTCTTTGCCGCCGGTGCAGCCATGGGCGATGTCGCCTCCTGGCAGGAGGTGGGAGAGCGCGGGCTTGCGATGGTCGTTTCGGGCGCGCTCGCCTGGCTGATCTGTGTCGCCGGCGAGAGGCTGCGCCATGCCGCCCCGCCCGGCGCGCCGACGCCCATCGAGCCGGTGCGGCCGCTGCCCCATCGTCTCATTGCTGCCGGTCGCATCAGCCTGGGGGCGGCGATTGCCGTCTTCGCCGCGCATGCCTTCGGATCTTCCCATCCCGGCTGGGCGGCGCTCGGGTCGCTCGCGGTCATGCAGGGCACGCATCTGCATATCAGCATGAACCGGGCCCTGCAGCGCATGGCCGGCACGGTGCTGGGTGCCGGCCTTGTCTGGATCATCCTGACGCAGGGGCCGTCCGTCTGGACCGTGATCGCGCTGGTGGTCTGCCTGCAATTCGTCATCGAAATGGTCATCGGCGCGAATTACGCGCTTGGCCAGATCTTCATCACGCCGCTGGCATTGTTGATGGCGCATCTCGCCTCGAATGGTGCCGATGGCGCCACCATGGTGGCGGAACGCGTCTTCGACACCGTGGCCGGGGCCTGTATCGGCATCGTCGTTGCCGTGATTTGCTCCACCGTGGACGACAGGGCCCAGCTCGCCCGCCACCATGCCGCCCGCTCGGGCCAAGCCGCAGACTGACACCCGTGCGGCCAGGCGGAAGCGCCTGAGGCGGCCGATCTCAGTGGTTGTTGCGCGGAACGTGCCTGGCGGCGATGCCGCGAAACTCCGTTGCCCCTTTCAGCACCATGCCTTCGGCAAAGGGCCCCGCCAGCGCGCGGAAATACTTCTGCCATGGCGACTGGCTTTCCGGCACCTTGTAGCCGCCGGCGGCGGCAAGCGCCTCCGCCCGCGCGCGCCATTCCTCGTCCGGAACCAGAGCCTCCACCCGGCATGTCCTGAGATCGACGCGGATGCGGTCGCCATTCTGCAGGAGTGCAAGCCCGCCACCCGCCGCCGCTTCGGGCGAGGCATTGAGGATCGATGGCGAGGCGGAGGTTCCCGACTGCCTTCCGTCGCCGATGCAGGGCAGGGCGGTGATGCCCCTGGCCAGCAGGTAGCTTGGCGGGCGCATGTTGACCACTTCCGCGCCGCCCGGATAGCCCAGCGGCCCGGTGCCGCGCATGACGAGGACCGAGTGTTCGTCGATGCCGAGTTCCGGATCGTCGATCGTGTGATGAAAATGCTCCGGGCCGTCGAAGACGATGGCGCGGCCCTCGAAGGCTTCCGGATCGTTGGGGTTTTCGAGATAGCGCTGACGAAATTCCGGCGAGATCACCGAGGTTTTCATGATGGCGCTGTCGAAGAGGTTGCCCTTCATGTTGATGAAGCCGGCTTTCTCCTTCAACGGGCTGGTGACCGGCCGGATCACGGCCGTGTCCTCGCTCTGCCGGCCTTCGCAGTTTTCGCGCAGTGTCCGGCCATTGGCGGTGATCACGTCCGGATGCGGAATGAGCCCGGCGTTGAGCAGTTCGCCGATCAGCGAGGGGACGCCGCCGGCGAGGTGGAAATCCTCGGCGAGATATTCGCCCGCCGGCTGAAGATTGGTCAGCAGCGGAATGTGATGCCCGATCGCCTGCCAGTCATCGTTGTTCAGCTCGACGCCGACGTGGCGGGCAATCGCGTTGAAGTGGATCGGCGCATTGGTCGAGCCGCCGAGGGCGGAATTGACCGCAATGACGTTCTCGAAGGCCTGCCGTGTCATGATGTCGGAGGGCTTCAGGTCTTCCCACACCATGTCGACGATCCGCCGTCCTGTCGCATAGGCCATCTGGCCGCGTTCGCGCTTGGGGGCCGGAATGGCGGCAGATCCCGGCAGCTGCATGCCCACGGCCTCGGCCAGCGAGTTCATGGTGGAGGCCGTCCCCATCGTGTTGCAATAGCCGACGGAAGGGGCCGATGACGTGACCAGTTCGGTGAACTGCTCGTCATCGATCTTGCCTTCGGCCCGCAGCTCGCGGGCTTTCCAGATGATCGTGCCGGAGCCCGTGCGGTTGCCCTGGAAATAGCCGTTCAGCATCGGGCCGACGGAGAAGGCGATGGCCGGAATGTCGACGGTGGCGGCGGCCATCAGCAGGGCCGGGGTGGTCTTGTCGCAGCCGATGGTCAGGACCACGCCATCGATCGGGTAGCCGAACAGCGCCTCGACCAGTCCGAGATAGGCGAGGTTGCGGTCGAGCATCGCCGTCGGCCGCTTGCCGGTTTCCTGGATCGGGTGCACGGGGATTTCGAATGGCACCCCGCCGCTGGCGATGATGCCGTCGCGCACCCGCTTGGCAAGCTCGATATGATGCCGGTTGCAGGGCGAGAGGTCGGAACCCGTCTGGGCAATGCCGATGATGGGCCGGCCCGATTGCAGTTCCTCGCGGGTGAGCCCGTAATTGACATAGCGCTCGAGATAGAGCGCGGTCATCTCGGGATCATCGGGATTGGAAAACCAGTAGCGGGACCTCAGGTCGGCGGGCGTTTTCCGCTTGGTCATGGCTTGCTCCCTTCGGGCAGTTGCGTTTGGTGTTGGTCATCGTCCGCTGCCGCGTGCGGTGACATCAATCGGGTCGAGGAATGTGGTGCGTCGGTGCCGGGCATGTCTTGTCGTCTTTCCGGTTCAGGACGCCACCTTCACGCCGCGGCCGTAGACGAGCAGCATGCTGATGATGACGGCGCCGTAGATGATCTGCCGGCCTGCCTCGGGCATCTGCATGATCGAGAGCACGGAGTTGAGGAGAACGATCAGCACCACGCCGACCAGCGTGCCGACATAGCGGCCCTGTCCGCCGAGAATGCGGGTGCCGCCCAGCACGACGGCGGCGATTGCCGGCAGAAGATAGGGAAGCCCCATGCCCTGATAGGCCTTGGCCGAATACCCGGCCAGAAGCACGCCGGCGATGGCCGCGCAGACGCCCGAAACCATGAAGGCGCCGATGATGACCATGCGGGTGCGAATGCCCGAGAGATAGGCCGCACTCTCGCGGTTGCCCGTCGCATAGATCGATCGCCCGAAGCTCGTGCGGGTGAGGATGAGCGCGATGCAGATCGAAACGAAGGCCCAGACGAAGATCGCGACCGGGATGCCGAAGAGCCGTTCGGCGGCGAGAAAGCGCATGAGTGGTGTTGCCTGGTCCTGCGGCGCGAAGCCGCCTGTGTGGGCGACCATGAGGCCGCGCAGGACGGAATCGACCCCCAGCGTGAAGATCATCGAGGGGATGCGCAGATAGGCGATGCCCAGGCCGTTGACGAGCCCCACTGCGAGACCGACCGCGATGCCGGTGGGCAAGGCCATGTCGCCGCCGACGCTTGCCGCCATCATGGCGGATGCCGTGAGCGTCCACGGCACGGAGAGGTCGATATGGCCGAGCAGGATGACCATCATCATCCCCGCCGCCACGATGCCGAGGAACGATCCGGTCTGCAATTGCTGCAGCAGATAGTTGGGCGACAGCAGCGGCGCCGAACCCTGCACGCTCAGCGTATAGCCGGTCCCGATCAGCAGGATGATGACGATGAACAGCGAAGCGACGGCGATCGGCTTGTTCTCGGGCCGGATACTGGAAAGGAAACTGTTCATCACATCACCTAGCGAAAGAGGTCCAGATTGTTCTTGACCCGAAGCGTGCGCAGTGCGCCGAGGCTGACGGCTGCGAGCAGCACGATGCCTTCAATGAGCGGCTGCAGCAGCGGATCGATCGAAACAATCCGGAAATAGAAGGAAATGACGCGCAGGATGCAGGCGCCGACCAGGGACGCGATGGCGCCGCCGATGCCGCCGAGAAGCGAGGTGCCGCCCAGCACCACGGCAGCGATGGAATTCAGCGTATAGGCGCCGGCCTGCATCACGTCGGCATTGCCCGACGAGGTCTGGATTGCCAGATAAAGCCCGCCGCAGGCGGCAAAGAAACCGGCGAGCGCAAAGGCTGCAATCTTGGCGCGGTTGATCGGAAGGCCGGACATGTAGGCCGCGCCTTCCGCCGAGCCGATGGCATAGACCGTGCGTCCGGTGACGGACTTGCGGAACGGGATCCAGACCGCGAAGGCGACGACCAGCAATGTGATCAGCGGCACCGGTATCCAGGAGACCGGCGCAAACCATGCCGCATCCGGGTCGAACAGATGATAGGTATCGACAAGGTCGCGAAGGCTGTTGGTGGCGGCCCAGTTGAGATCGGCGTCGATCTCGCCGCCGGGCTTGGGGCGGATGAAGAGGGCAATGCCGATCGCAGTGGCGCCCGTCGCCAGTGTGACGATGATCGGCTGCAGCCGCCCATAGACGACGATGATGCCGTTCATCAGGCCGAAGGCCGTGCCCGAAAGCAGCGTGACGAACATGCCGAACAGGATTGCGGCGGGAGAGCCGTGGACGAGTTCGGAGGCAATGCAGGAGGTCAAGGTCATTACCGCGCCGACGCTGAGATCGAGACCGCCGAGAAGGACAGGCACGGTCTGCGCCATGGCGAGAAAGGCGATGGCCGCCGTCTCGTTGGCATTCTGGACCAGCACGGCCGATGAAAATCCGTGCGGATGAAGGATGTTGTAGACCAGATAGATGACCAGCAGCAGCGCCAGCGCGCCATAGAAGGCGCGGCTTTGGCGGAAGCTGGTGGCGAGAGCATTCCTGATATTGTCCATGCCTGCCCTCATGCCGCCGACTGGGTGTTGATGTTGAGGGACGCCGACACGATGGCTTCCTCGTTGATGGCCTCGCCACTCAGTTCCGTCGTGATCGCCCCGTCATACATCACGGCGACACGGTCGCAGCAGCCGACCAGTTCGGCATAGTCCGTCGAATAGAAGAGGATCGCCTTCCCCTCGTCGGCCAGTTCGCGCATCAGCTTGTAGATTTCCTGCTTCGTGCCGACATCGATGCCGCGGGTCGGATCGTTCAAGAGAATGACGTCCGGTTCGGTCATCAGCCATTTGGCGATCACGACCTTCTGCTGGTTGCCGCCCGAAAGCGTCGCCACGGCGTCCGTCGCCTTGTTAATCTTGATCTGCAGCTTGCGGATGCCGTCTTCCACGGCGGCCTTTTCCTTGCCGCTGTCGATGAAGGGGCCGCTTGAGACCTTGTCGAAGGAGGCGGCCAGCAGGTTGTCGGCAATCGACATGGGCAGCATCAGCCCTTCCGTCTTCCGGTCTTCGGGAACGAGGGCGATGCGTGTCGTGCCGGTCTTGGCGGCATAGGGCGAGGAGGGCGAAATGGTGGTTCCGGCGGCCTTCACCTGGCCGCCGACGCCGCGGAGGACGCCGAAGAGGGCAAGCAGCAATTCCTTCTGTCCCTGGCCGTCGAGCCCGCCGAGGCCGACGATTTCGCCCTTGCCGACGCTGAGATTGACGCCTTTCAGCCGGTTTTCCCAGGAAAGGTTCTCGATCTCGAAATTGGGGGCGGCCTGGCGCGGTTCCGGCTTCGGCGGGAAATGCGCCTCGACGTCGCGGCCGATCATCATGCGAACAATTTCTGCCGGTGAGCGTTCGCCCTTTGCGAATGTGTCGACATGGCTGCCGTTTCGGAAGACGGACAGCGTGTCGCACAGACGCTCGACCTCGTGCATGCGGTGGGAGATGAAGAGCGAGGCGACATTCTCGTTCTTCAGGTCGCCCAGCAGCCCGTAGACGGTTTCGACGTCGCGGCTTGTCAGCGCCGAGGTCGCCTCGTCGAGGATCAGCACCGTCGGGTTCATGCCCAAGGCCTTGGCGATTTCCACCATCTGCCGGCGCGAAAGGGAAAGATCGCGCACCAGTGCGTTGGGGTTCACGTCCTCGCATTTGATGCGGGCGAGAAGCGCTTCGGCGCGGCGTCGTTGCGCGCGCCCGTCGATCAGCCCGAAGCGGCGCGGCGGATCGGAAATCGAGATATTGTCCGCGACCGTCAGGTCGGGCATCAGCGACAGTTCCTGGAAGATGCAGACGATCCCGGATTTCGCGGCCTCGGAGGGCGAGCGAAACCGCACCTGCTGGCCGTTGAGATACATCGCGCCGGTGTCGGGCTGCAGCACCCCGGACATGATCTTGATCAGCGTCGACTTGCCGGCGCCGTTCTCGCCGAGAATGGCGTGGGTGCTGCCGCTGCGGCAGGCAAAGTCGACGTCCTTCAGCGCCCTTGCGCCCGAGAAGGACTTGGAAATGCCGCGCAATTCGATAATCGGAACACCCGCACGGGGACTGTCATTCACGATGCCTACTCCTCCGGGTCAAGTTGACCATAGTTTGCTCGACCGTCCGCGCCCGCCGGATCGACGGGGCAGCCGGATGAAGGCATGCCGGCCGCAACCGGCATGCTTCATGTCAGGTCTGGGCTTACTTCGTGTTTGACTCGGTCTGCGCCATGATGGCGGGGCCCGAGATGTTCACGCCGCAGGGCGGGAACTCGTTGACGGTGAAGAAGTTGTCCGGAAGATTGGACCAGTAGTTCTGGCCGTCCTTCAGTTCCTTGTAGGTGGCGACCGGCAGCGGCACCGAGATGAGCTGCGGCATGACATTGCCTTCGAGCGCGGAGATCGCCGCCTTCATCGCAATGGCCACCAGACCCGGCGACTGGCCGATGGAAATGCCCTTCAGGCCATCGGCAGAGTGCTCGGCGATGGCCTTGCGGAAGCCGTTTTCGGATTCGCCGGCAATCGGCACCCACGGATGCTTGGCATCCTTGAGCGCCTGGATGACGCCGTTGGAGCCGCCCTGGCCGACGACGGCGTCGAACTTGCCGTGAACGGCAATCGCGTCGGCGACAACCTTCTGCGTGGTGCCATCATCCCAGTTGCCGACGACGGAGACCATTTCCCACTTGCCGCCATCCTTCTTGAAGACCTCGTTGATGCCAACCGAGCGGTCGCGGTCAACGGAGTTTCCGGGCAGGCCGCGGACCTCGAGGATCTTGCCGCCCTTGACGCCCTTGGCATGCAGTTCGTCGAGCGCGAACTGGCCCCACTTGCGGCCCATTTCGAGCTGGTTCTCGTTCACCTGCATGACCTTGTCGGTGTCGAGCACGTTGTCGAAGGGAACCAGCACGACATTGTTCTTGTCGGCGAGGCGGATCACGCGGTCGAAGCCGTCCGGTGCGACAGCGATCGTGACGATGGCGTCATAGCCCTGGTTGATGAAATCCTCGATCGCGCCCAGCTGGGCCGGTGCGTCCGTGCCGGTCGAGACGACCTTGAACTCGGCAATCTTGCCCTTGACGGCCGGGTCCTCGGCATAGGCCTTGGCGGTCTTGATCATCTGGATGCGCCAGGTGTTGCCGACGAAACCGTTGACGATGGCGACCTTGAAGGGGCCCTTCTTCTTTTCCCACTGCATGTACTTGGTGTCCGCGCCCCACGGCGCGAAGCACTTGGGCTCGGCGCCCGGGCCAGAGACGACCTTGGGGCCGGCATGCGACATGCCCGCACCCAGAACGACAGCCGCCGCCGTCGAAATCAATAGAGCCTTCAGTTTCATTTGTTCCTCCTCCTTGGCACCCTCCCGGTGCCCGCTTTGGCAGACGCCACCCAATGCGCGCGTCTCATGTCACTGCAGGAGGGCCTCCTCCCTCCGGCAGTATTCCTGACCCGCTACTCTCCGAAATGCGGGAAACCCGCCTGGAGATGGGTCTTCATCCTGTACTGGTAGGCGACGCGGTCGCGTGCCTGGAGCGCGGCGATGATCTCCGCATGTTCCGACAGGGTGGTGGTCGAGAAGGTCCGGCGCGTCTTGCCGCGCACCATGATCTTCAGGATTACAGGTTTCATGATCTTGTAGACGTCGAGCACCGCCTTGTTGCCGAGAACCTCGATCAGCCGCGTGTGAAACCGGAAGTCGACTTCGGAGGCGTCGATGGCCGTTTCGGCGCCCTGGAGTTCATTGTTGACCCGGGTCAGGTCGGCAATGTCTTCCGCGGTGATCCGTTCGAGCAGCGAGTCCACCGAGGCCACTTCCAGCAGGCCGCGGAAGCCCTGGATGTCGGTGAATGTGGCGCGCGACACCTCAAGCGTGTTGAAGGCGAAGAGATCGAGCGCCCGTTCCATGCGGTCGTCGATGATGGTGGCGCCGACCTTGGGGCGCACCGTGACGATGCCATAGGCCTTCAGGATGCGCATCGCCTCGCGGACCGTGTTGCGGCTCGTCTGGAAATGTTCGCAGAGCTCGCGCTCGGTCGGAAGGTTGTCGCCGACGCCCAGTCCCCGCTCGGAAATCAGCCCGCGGATCTTGGCGACAAGCTCATCGACGGCCGACTGCGAGGTCGGGCGGATGACTGCCGGGCGCACACCCGCAGTGACCTGCATCTCGTCTTTGGACACGCCGCTTTTCCATCCCGCAAAATTCATTTGTAGGACAATTAAAATGCTGAAGGTGGCGCTCGTCAATAATAATATTAATAAACAGCCGCAAATTCCGTGAAAAGCCCGGCTTGCAGCATTCAATGATGGGACAATAGGGGAGATTTGCCCGGCTCAGATCATGAAGCGGGTCGTTTCGGAGGCATGATTTTCATGGCCACTGGCGTCGTCCGTCAGGGTTGGGCCGAACGACTGCATTTCTTCCGGCGGGCAGGGGCTCTGTCAGCCGGAGGCACGCTCGACGAGTGCGCATTCCACCTTCAGCTGGTCGTGCGAACTGTTCAGCCCGCCGGCCATGTCCACGATCAGTTCGACAGCCATGGCCCCCATCTCGTACATGGGCAGGTGGAAGGTCGTCAGGGGTGGGCGGGTAAACTGCGCGATGTCGCGATTGTCGAAGCCGACGACGGCGACGTCTCCCGGAACGGTCTTGCCGAGTTCCTTCAGTGCCTCGATGCAGCCGATGGCCATCAGGTCGTTGGCGCAGAAGATGCCATCCGGCGGATTCTGGAGCTTCATCAGTTCGTGGGTCTTTTCATAGCCCGACGATGGTTCCCAGTTGCCGTAGTGAACGAGCTTCGGATCGAAGGCGAGGTCGTTGCTGGCGAGCGCCTGCTTGTAACCGTGAAGACGATCGCGCGGATTGTCGAGGCCTTCCTGGCCATTGATCAGGGCGATGCGCCGGCGTCCGTTGCGGATCATCCGCTCCGTTGCCGCGCGTCCGCCGGCGACGTCGCCGGGGATGATCGAGGGGAGGCGGCGCTGCTGGTCGTAGCAGTTGACGAGAACCGAGGGCGTGCGAAACAGCGCCTCGGGCGGCTCCACCTTGCGGGTCAGGATCGTGCCGAAGACGTAGCCGACAAGCGTCTGGCTCTCGCAGATCGAGAAGACGGCCTCCTGCGGGTCCTCGTCCTTGCGATAGACGCCGAGCGTCACCAGCATGCCGAGTTCCAGGGCCTTCTGGCGGGCGCCTTCATAGGCGAGCGACATCCAGGGGTCGGTCGTCAGCTCGTCGACCACGAAAACGATGACCTTGTTGCCATTGCCGTTGGCGGAGGCGGTTCGATTGGAGAGGCGGTAGCCGAGTTCCGCGGCGGCGTCAAAGACGCGCTTGCGTGTCGCTGCACTGAAACGCGCTCCGGAACTGCCATTGAGAATGAGTGAGACTGTCGCCTGCGAGACGCCCGCTCGCGCGGCGACATCCATCATCGTCGGTTTCAATACATTCTCCATGACCAATGCCACAGTCGACTGTCATGCATGACATCATTCATGACCTGAAATGCCTGATACGGTCGAACGCCACGGCAACTATGATGAAGGTACCTATGAACATTCCCTGCCAGAATGTCGAGATACCCAACAGGATCATCGAGTTGCGAATGACCTCTATCAACAGCGCGCCCAGCACGGCACCGACTGCCGTCCCTTCGCCGCCGGCCAGATTGGCACCGCCGATGACGGCCGCTGCAATCACCGTCAGTTCCATCGCCTGGCCGAGATTGGTCGTCACGCTGCCGAGCCATCCCGCCATCAGGATGCCTGCGACGCCGGCGGTGAAGGCGGAGAACATGTAGATGCTGACCTTGATGCGCCTGACCGGGATGCCGGTGAGGACCGCGGCGTTTTCATTGCCGCCAATCGCGAAGACATACTGTCCCCAGCGGGTCCATTTGAACGCCAGCGAGACGATGACGGCAAGGAGAGCGAGCGCATAGAGCGGGTGGGGGATGCCCAATGTCGAGCCGCCGCCGACCCAGAGCAGAAGGTTATGGTCGGGGCCGAATTCCCACATCATCTTGTTGTCGGAAAGGACCATGGCGAGCGAACGGACGCCCGAGAGCGTGCCGAGCGTGACCACGAAGGCTGGCATGCCGCCGTAGGCGATGAGCACGCCGTTCAGGAGCCCGACGAGCAGTGTTGTCCCGAGAGCAAGGGGAGCGGCGAGCCAGAAGCCCATGCCGCCGGCCATGAGGACACTGATCACCATGGCGCTCAGCACCACCGAGGAGCCGACGGAAAGGTCGATCCCGCCGGAAGCAATCACGGTGGTCATGCCGATGGCGATGATGCCGACGAAGGCGAAGTTTCGCGCGACGTTGAAGAGGTTGCGTTCGGTCGCGAATGTATCGGTCAGCAGGGTGAGGGCCAGGCAGGCCACGACGGCGGCCATGAACACCCAGAAAAGCTGCAGGTTTGTGGTGCGGGCCAGAAGGTTCTTGTGCTCGCTTCGAGCAATTGCGTCTTCGATTGTCGTCATTGCCGTGTCTCCCTATGCAGCCTCGATCGCGCCGGTGATCAGTCCCGTCACCTCTTCGGGCGACGAGCGGGCGGCGGCCTTGTTGGCGACGAGCTGGCCGCGCCGCAGCACCGTGATCCTGTCGGCAACGCTGAACACGTCCGGCATGCGGTGGGAAATCAGGATGACGGTGATGCCCTGGTCGCGCAGGCGATGGATCAGTTCCAGCACTTCATGCACCTGCCGCACCGAGATGGCCGCAGTCGGTTCATCCATCATCACAATCTTGGGTTTTGAGAGAAGGGTGCGGGCAATGGCTACCGCCTGGCGCTGGCCGCCGGACATTTTCCGGACGAGGTCGCGCGGGCGCGTCTCCGATTTCAGCTGCTTGAAGAGATCGGCCGCAACCTCGTTCATCTGGCGATAGTCGACATATCTGAGCGGGCCAAGGCGGTTCATGGGCTCGCGGCCCAGGAAGACGTTGGAGGCTGCCGAGAGATTGTCGCACAGCGCGAGGTCCTGATAGACGACCTCGATGCCTTCCCTCTGAGCGTCCTTGGGCTTGTGGAAAACCACCGGTTTTCCGTCGATTTTCAGCTCTCCGGCGGATGGGGCGAAGTTGCCGGCGATGATTTTCACCAGCGTGCTCTTGCCCGCTCCATTGTCTCCCATCAGCCCCAGAACCTCTCCCGGCTCCAGCGAAAGGGAGACCGACGTCAGCGCCTGGATGGCACCGTAACTCTTCGATATTCCCGACAAAACCAGCCTCGACATGCGCGGCACCTCCCCATTTTTTTGAAAAGAACGAGGCGTCTCCTCCCGCCGCGTCCTTCCGTCATGCGCAATAACTAATTTAATAATAGCTTGACTTAATATTATTAGTAAATAAATATCTCAACCAATAAGAGAAAATGATCAGGGGGGACGGATGAGGCTGCTGGTGACAGGTGCGGCTGGAAAAGTGGGCCAGGTCTTTCTGCCCGCCTTCCTGAATGCGCCGCGGTTTTCCAGCTGGGACGTGGTTGCCCTGTGCAACAACCGGGTCATCGACGCAGGCGATCGCGTCAGCGTGGTCCGCGGGTCGATGTCCGATGACGGTGTCATTGCCGAGGCGCTCGACGGCGTGACGCATGTGTTGCATCTGGCGGCCGTCAAGGAAATGCCCGACCTTGCCATCGATGTGGCGCTGAAGGGCCTCTATCTGCTGCTCGAACGGTTTCGCGTTTCCGGCGATGCGCGTCAGTTCGTGCTGCTCAGCGGCGATTGTGTCGTCGGCCATATGTTTCAGGATTACCGGGCTCCGATCACCGAGGAGGCGCCGCGCCGCGCCTATCAGGGCAGCTATGCGCTGACCAAGGTTCTGGAAGAGGTGATGCTGGAGCAATACGCGATCCAGTACGGGCTCACGGTGACGACGCTGCGGGCGCCGTGGATCATGGAGAAGGACGACTTCCGCTATGCGCTCAGGCTGGACGACACGCAGTTCGGTGGTCCGGCATGGGAGACGCTGATCGACGAGGTGACGCTCGAGCGTGTCCGGCGCGGTGGCTACTACCCCGTCATGAAGGATGTCACCGGAGACTTCCTGAAGCGGAACTTCGTCCACGTCGATGATCTCGTGGAGGCCATTCTGCTCTCGCTGGATAACCCGGCAGCCTATGGCGAACTGTTCAATATCGCGATGAACGAGCCGGTCGATTACGGCGCGCTGGCTCCGTTGCTGGGGAGGAAGGAGAGGCTGGAGGGCCTCGATGTCCAGACACCGTTCCACAGCAACTGGCTCGACAACACCAAGGCCCGCAAGGTGCTGGGCTGGAACCCTTCCGTCGATCTCGAAGAGCTCGTCGAACGTGCATGGAAATACCGGCGCGGGGAGGGAGACCCGCGCATCGTCTGGTATCCCGGCTGAGGACGCTTCCTTCGTCGGCTGTTGCAAAGGAGGAGAAGTGCAATGAAATTCAAATATCTGGCAATCACCGCCCTCTCGGCGGTCGCGCTCTATGTCGGTGACGCCGGCGCGGCGGACAAGAAGACCCTCGCCATCGTGGTCAAGGGACTGGACAACCCGTTCTTCGAACAGATCAATCTAGGTTGCAAGAAATGGCTCTCGGAACATGCCGACAGCGAATACAAATGCCTCTACACCGGGCCGGCGTCGTCGGCCGATGAGGCTGGCGAGGTCCAGATCGTCGACGATCTGCTGACCAAGGGCGTTGCAGCGATCGCGATCTCGCCGTCGAATGCGCCGGCCATGGCCAACCGCATTCGCGAAATCGCGCCCAAGGTTCCGGTCATGACAATCGACGCGGATTTCCTTGAGCCTGACCGCAAGCTGCGCAAGACCTATCTCGGCACGGACAACTACCTGATGGGTGTGAAGATGGCCGAGCAGGCCAAGGCGCTCAAGGCCAAGGGCGGCACAGTCTGCCTCCAGCTCGGCAACGTTGCCGCAGCCAACATCAATGCCCGTGCGCAGGGCTTCCGTGACACCATTGCCGGCGCGAAGAATGTCGACAGGCTGACCGGCCAGAACGGCTGGAAGGAAATCGAGGGCTGCCCCGTCTTCACCAACGACCAGGCCGACCTGGCCAACCAGCAGATGTCGGATGTCTTCACGGCGCATGCCGACCTTGACGCCTTCATTCTGATCGGCGGCTGGGCGCAGTTTGCTCCGCAGGCCTACACGCAGGTGACCAACCAGGTGATGGACAAGCTGAAATCGAAGAAGCTCGTGATCATCGCCGGCGACACGCTGCCGCCGCAGACACAGGCCTTCCGCGAGGGACGCAGCCACGCCCAGATCGGGCAGCGGCCTTTCGAAATGGGCTATCGCGCGCCTGACGTGATGATCCAGCTGATCAAGGGCGAGAAGGTCGAAGATCCGCTTTTCACCGGTCTCGACGTCTGCACGGCCGAAGCGCCGGGCTTCTGCGAGAAGAACTGAAGCCTCCGGGCGGGGCGATCGGCCCACATCGATCCAGCGCCGCTCAATACGGACGTTCCGGAGCGTAGAGGTTCCACGCTCCGGAACGTTATCTTCAACCTGACAATTGCGGTCTGGAGGAGCGGACCGTGGGAGGACATCATGAAGAAAATCATCGGAATTTCTGCCCTTGCGGCGCTCGCGCTGAGTGCCACAACCGCGGTTGCCGCCGACAAGCCGGCACTGGCTTTCGTCGTCAATGCGGCCTCTGACTTCTGGAAGCTTGCCGAAGCCGGCGTCAAGGCCGCGCAGAAAGAGCTGCCGGGCTATGAACTGCAATTCCGCTACCCTGCACAGGGGACGGCAGCCCTGCAGAATGCACTGATGGACGATCTGGTTGCCGCCGGCACGGACGCCATCATGATCTCGTCGGCCGATCCGAAGAACTCGATCGACGCCTTCAACCGGATTGCGGCGCAGGTGCCGCTGTTCACCACCGACAGCGATGCGCCGCAATCCAAGCGTATCGCCTATCTCGGCTCGTCCAACACGGATGCCGGCGTTCAGGCCGGCGAGATTGCCGTGAAGGCGCTGCCCAAGGGTGGCAAGTGCATGGGTTTCGTCGGGTTCCTCGGGGCCGACAATGCGAAGGAGCGCATCGCCGGCTTCAAGAAGGCCGTCGAGGGCAAGGGCATCGAGCTGGTCGACGTTCGCGGCGACGACGTCGACTTCCCCCGGGCCCGTTCCAATGTCGATGACGTGCTGGCCGCCAAGCCGGACATCAACTGCATGGTCGGGTTCTATTCCTACAATCCGCCCAAGATCTACGAAGCCCTGCAGGCTGCCGGCAAGCTCGGCAAGATCACGGTCGTGGCCTTCGATGAAGATCCGATCACGCTGGGTGCGGTCAAGGACGGGTCCTTTGCCGGGACGGTCGTTCAGGACCCCTATCAGTGGGGCTATCAGGGCATGAAGCTGATGGCGGCCTATTTGGAGGGCGACAAGTCGAAGGTCCCGCAGAACGGGCTGATCATCGTGCCAACCAAGGTGATCGACAAGGGCAATGTCGACGCCTTCGCGGCCGAGCTGAAGGCGCGGATCGGCGGCTGATGCGCCGGTCTCCATGAGGTTGTCCTGCGCGCAAACGCGTGTTGCGCGCAGGCTCATGAATTTGAGCCCGGGAGCGCGCATGCCTCACGTCAAGAAGCCCATTTCGCTTGATCTCGTCGGCGTCACCAAGGTCTATCCGGGCGTGATTGCCCTGAGCAATGTTTCACTGAGCATTCGTGGCGGTGAGGTCGTCGGCCTGATCGGGGAAAACGGCGCCGGCAAGTCGACGCTGATGAAGGTTCTGGGCGGCGTCATCGCCCCGGACGGGGGCCGCATCGTCATCGACGGGGCCGACATTTCGGACCTCACACCGGCGCGCGCCGTCGAGCACGGCATCGCCTTCGTTCACCAGGAGCTCAACCCGTTCACCAATCTCGATGTGACCGCCAATGTCCTCCTCGGCCGCGAGATGCGAAAGGGCATGCTTGGCCTCATTGACCGCAAGGCGATGGAGGCGCGCGTCCGCCCGCTTCTGGAAATGCTCGGAACCCGGTTTGGTCCAGGCGATCCCGTCTCCGGCCTGTCGCTGGCCGACCAGCAATTGCTGGAAATTGCGCGCGCGCTCTCCATCAATGTCCGCCTGCTCATCCTGGATGAACCGACATCCAGCCTCACCCTGTCGGAGACGCAGCGGCTCATGAAGGTCATCCGGCTGCTGCGCGACGATGGTGTCGCGATCCTGTTCATCACGCATCGCCTGGGCGAGGTGGCGGACGTCGCCGATCGCGTCGTCGGCCTGCGCGATGGGGGAAATGCCGGCGAGCTTGCCCCGGCCGACATCAACAAGAATGCCATGGTGCGGCTGATGATCGGCCGCGACGTGTCGCAATTTTACGAGACCGCGACGGAGCCGGCAGGTGCAATCGTGCTGGAAACCAAGGGCCTTCGGACCCGCACCTATCCCCACGAACCGGTCGATCTTGCCTTGCGCGGAGGCGAAATCCTCGGCCTTGCGGGGCTGGTGGGGGCAGGGCGCAGCGAGCTCGCGCGTGCCATCTTCGGCGTCGATCGGCCGGAGGCGGGGACGGTCGAGGTCTCGGGAACGCCGGTGCCGCCCGGTTCGGTCATCGAGGCGATCAAGGCGGGGATCTGCCTCGTCCCCGAAGACCGGAAGTCGGAGGGCCTGTTTCTCGACTTCTCTGTTGCCGGGAACATCGCCGCGCCAAGTCTTGCGACGCTTTCCCGATATGGACTGGTCGACCGTGATGCCGAGCTTGCGCTTGCCGACCATGCGCGGCGGGAATTTGCCATCAAGGCGCCGCGGCTTGACCGGCCCGCCGGCGAACTCTCCGGCGGCAACCAGCAGAAGATCGTGCTGGCCAAATGGCTCGTGACACGGCCGAGGGTGATCATTCTCGACGAGCCGACCCGCGGCATCGATGTCGGCGCCAAGGCAGAGGTCTACCACCTGATGCGCCGGCTGGCAGCTCAGGGTGCCGCGCTCCTGATGATCTCCTCGGACATGGAGGAGGTGATCGGCGTTTCGAGCCGCGTGATGGTCATGAGCCGGGGGCGTGTCTCCGGCGTGCTCGAACGCCATGAACTTTCGGAGGAGAACATCCTTCGGCTTGCTGTCGAATAGGAAGGCGCACATGCACAAGAAAGATCTGGGATTGGCGGTGCTGGTTCTTTGCGTGGGCACGATCGTTGCCCTCGTCAATCCGCGGTTCATCTCGCCCGTCAACCTGGCCAATACGGCAAACCTGATCGGGCTCTTCGGTCTCTTCTCCATCGCCGAGGCCTTTGTCATCGTCACGGGCGGGATCGAGCTTTCCATCGGCTCCGTGATTGCGCTTCTCGGCGTGATCTTCATCGATCTCATCGCCACCTGGGGCGTTGCATGGCCGATGGCTCTTCTGATCGTGCTGGTGCTGGGCGTGCTGATCGGCCTCCTGCATGGCTGGCTGGTGACGAGGCTGCAGCTGCAGCCTTTTGTCGTCACGCTCTGCGGCCTGCTGATCTATCGCGGGGTTGCGCGCTTCTACACGAGGGACGGGACTGCCGGCTTCAGTTTCGGATCGGATTTTCCGATGCTGGAGCGGATCGTGGCGGGGCGCACGGGTGGCATCCCCCATTCGGTCATCGCCTTTGCCGTGGTCGCGGTTGTCGCCTGGTTCATCCTGCATCGCACGGTGTTCGGCCGCCACCTCTTTGCAGTGGGCAAGAACGAAGTGGCGGCGCGCTATGCGGGGATCAATACGAGGCGGGTGATCGTGTCGACCTATGTGCTCTGCATCTTCCTCACTGCCGTCTCGGCCGTGTTCTTTGCGATGTACACGCGCTCGGTCCAGCCGGCCTCCCACGGTAATTTCTATGAGCTTTACGGGATCGCGGCCGCCGTGCTGGGCGGCTTCTCGCTGCGCGGCGGCGAAGGCTCGATCATCGGCGTCGTGCTCGGCGTCATCCTGCTTCAGGTCCTGCAGAACCTCGTCAATCTGCTCGGCATCCCCTCATCGCTCAACTTCGCCGTCATGGGCAGCGTCATCCTCGTTGGCGTCATCGCCGACACGCAGATCAGTGCCTACCGGGAGCGACGGCGGCATCTCGCCACGATGTCCGGGCTTGCAAGACAGCCGGAAGCGGGGGAGTGATCCATCCCCATACCCGTTTCGGACCATGCCGGGAGATCATCAACAATGGCATGCGCGCATCGCATTCATGAAACGCAGCGCTGCTGGCCTTTCAGCCTCGGGAATTTTCCATCTCATGCCTTGCAGCCTGAGCCAGGAACCGGGATCGAGTCAGCCCGCGCGCTTCGGCATGGACATCGACACGTCTCAGCACATCCTCCTGCAGGGTGGTGCTCAGCCGGATGGCTTGGCCGTCCTCGATCAGTCCTTCGACATGAAACAAAAGAGCCTCTTCGGCGCCGAACGGAAAAGGCCCCCCTGACGGGAGGCCCTTTGGATAGCGTCGAATTTTCCGGTCTCACCGATCGCAGACCAGGCGGCCCCAGCGGTTTTCAAAGCAGCGCATGGGACGATGGTGATGGTGCCACGGGCGGGCGTAGTAGCCGTAGCGGGGTGCGTCATAGCGTTCGTAGCGCGGGCGATATTCGTAGCGGCGCTCGTAGCGGTCGCGCCAGCCGTGGTGCCAGCCGTCGCGAATGACGATCACCTGGTCCGCCGAGGCCGTTGCCGGGAGGGCGGCCAGCGAGCCGAGGCCGATGGCGGCTGCCAGGAATGCCTTGCCGAGAATGCTGTTCATCGAAGTTCTCCTCAAATGCCCCGGTTGGCGCGGTTTCATCAGCGCCATGGCCTCGGGCGATCCGTTTGTCTCGTCGGTCGCCTCATCAGCGAACGATCTGAGACTAGGTCCGCGGTGCTGAACGATGCCGGAATGTGCCGTTCATCTGGCGTTCATTTCGGGCTGTTTTCGGCACCTGCGTGAAGAAAAGACGCTTCAATGACGGCGTCGTGATGGCGGGCTTAATCGTTGCTGACGGGCGTTGTCGGCGTCTTGGGCGTGCTTGCCTTTGGCGCTTTCACCGGCTTGACCGGCTTGATCTCGCGGGCGGCCTTCAGCATGCGCTTCGTCGCCTTGGCCTGATCGTTCATCATTTCGATCTGCACCTGCTGGATTTCCGTCAGACGTTCCCACTGGCGGTTCAGCAGGTGGTCGACCTTTTCATGCAGGTGGCGGATTTCGAGTTCGGCCTTGAGGTTGACCTTGTATTCGTTGAGCGCGCGCAGGCGATCCTTGGCTTCCTGGCGGCGCTGGCTCATCATGATGATCGGCGCCTGGAAGGCGGCGAGGGTTGAAAGGATCAGGTTCAGCAGGATGAAGGGATAGGAGTCGAAGGCCTCCTTTTCGCCCAGCGCGACGTTCAGCATCATCCAGAAGCCGAGAAAGGCGAAGAAACCGATGATGAAGGTCCAGCTTCCGCCGAAGGCCGCCACCCAGTCGGCGACCCGGTCGCCGATGGTGCGCTTGTCATCATATTCGTCTTCGATGTTCTCGGTCAGCGTGTCATGCGTCTTGAGGCTTTCCACCACTTCCGTTTCGAGGAAGGAGAGTTCGCCGCGCTCGTCCTTCAGCAGCTCGGCAATGTAGCTTCCGCGCAGGTCGTCCATGGCCCGACGGCTGACATAGTCGTCCGAGGTGATCGTCGGGTGCTGGCTGCGGATATATTCGACCAGCGCAGGGCGCAGGTCGTCGACGCGGATGGCGTCCTTGCGCTTCAGGGCCGCACCGGTGATGGCATCGACAAGACGAACGGATTTCCGCTTGGCGGCGTTCAGGCTGTCGGAATAGGCGCCCATCTTGACCGCCGCGGTTTCACCATCACCGGCATCGAAATCGACGATCGTCTTGTCGGTCATGTCATCGTGTTCGAGCGTGGTGTCCGTCATGGCGGGCGATCCTCTTGTCTGGCCTGTCGCCTGCAGCGATGGCTAAGCTTCTGGCAAGCGCAGCGCACTGAAATACGCCAGCTTTTTCGAATGCTCATGCCATCATCAGACGACAGAACCAAGACAATTTGCAAGCATTTGTGACATCGCCCCGGCGGAGGATGGAGGCGGCATCACTTCGCGGCGGGCTAGCCCCTGTTCGGCAGGAGAATGAGGGCCGAACCGACAAGGCAGATGACGGCTCCGCTGACATCCCAGCGATCCGGCTTCTGCCCCTCTGCCAGCCACATCCAGGCGAGAGACATCAGGATATAGATCCCGCCATAGGCGGCATAGGCGCGCCCAGCCGCCTCGGCCGGAATGCGGGTCAGAAGCCAGGCGAAGAGCGCCAGCGAGACGATGCCCGGCGCCAGCCACAGCGGCGATTTCCCGAGCTTCAGCCAGGCCCAGAGGGCATAGCATCCGGCAATTTCGGCAAGGGCTGCAGCCGCGTATATGAGGTAGGTCATGGGCGGGAGGGTGGCACAGGTGCGGCGGGTTTTCCAGAGTAGAGGAGCAAGCAGCGCGTTCTCGTTCTGACACGAAGAACCGTTTTCACATATCCGAAAGAGATGGCCTGTAGGGTTCCGGCAATTCTGCATTGAGATCGCGGTATGAGCAAATATAGTTGGTTTCTGTTTTATCTCGCCGTCGCGGTGGTCATCTCGGCTCTGAGCATGACCCCGTTCGGATTTGACCTTTCCTACCTGCTGACATGGACCATCGTCGGCATCCCCATTTTCTTGCTGATCCTGATCACCCCGACGGTAACCGTCTATCTGCTCGCCTTGACGGTGTTGGAAAGGGTGCTCTGGCTGGTAAGGCTGCCGTGGCTGCCGCTGAGGCTGGCTTTGGCGACGGCTGTCATTGTCGGTAGTGTGTGGCTGGGAATGGGTAAGCTCAACACGGCTCTCGAAGAGCGTGCTGCGGTGTTGATGGCGGACGATCACGATCTTGAAGGTCCGGTGGGGCCTATAGCAAATCTCGCAGTGGTCGAAGATGCCTGGTATCCCAGGAACGCAATTTGCGATGGGTTCTGCCAACGCGTACTGCTGAATCGCTCTGCCGGTGCGGTTATCATGGCCAGAGTGGCTTCGGTCGCTGTGCCACCGGATGACAGTTGGTACGGAACCCGCTTTCGTTTGGAAAAACGATCGCAGTGTCCGGCTATTAATATCGAATATAACGATAGCCAGGCAACGGTCAAAGGCGAGCAAAGGAAGTTCGGTGACAAGACGTCGCTCGATCTTCTTCGGATAGAGGCAGCCAAAGGCAATTGCTTGATTTCCGAGCCCGCAAAGGTGGGCGATGCTGACGCGGTTCTGATCTATGGCAGTGCAAAGCTTGGGCTACAGCCTAATGAGGCGGGGTTCAGTCTGACTGCCGATACCGCTTCGGCCAACAGGTTGTCATTTTTCACTCGGCAGTCTGGCGTTCTGCAGGAGCGCTACCGTTCAACGTCCGTGCGGTTGTATCGGATCAATCCGATCATATCCGCTGCAGGCGGCAGGCTGATGAACGTGAAGCTTGCGCCTCAATGGGACAGGTCCGATAAGACCCTTGACGTCAAACCTTTTGCCAAGGGCATCGACAGTCCCACCGCTTTCGCGCAGGAACGCCTCAAGTTCGACCTGCTGCTTCACGATAGCCATTCGCAAGCTGATGTTCGTGCGGTGATTGCCGACGCGATCAACGGCGTGAAGCCATTGCCCCTGGATGGCGCGAATGCGCTTTTCGTCTATTTTGAGAGCTTTGCCGGCAAGAAGCAGATGTCACCCGAAGATCTTTCACTCAGTCTTCGGGTGATGGCCGAGAAGCGGGTTCCGCTTGTCGTCAATGCCGACAAGGCTGTTGCTTTGATCGCGAAGACCCATCCCGAAGTGGTGAGCGAGGTGGCGGCCTCGCTGTTATCTCGTCTCGATGCCGCCTCTCAAAATGGAGCTTCGATGACGAAGCGCGCGCGTGAGCAGGAAATCCTGTCCGCCGCTCGCGCCATTGGTGCTTTGCCGGACAGCGCTGTGCTGCCGTATTTCGACAGCCTTGCTGCCCTTGCCGGCAATCTTGAGGTTCGACGGGCGGGTGCAGACGCCATTGAGAAGCTTTCTGCCTTCGGAGATCAGGCTGTTCCGACACTGATTGGCCTGCTCGACAGCCTCGTTCCAGTGCTAGAGGCCAGCAAGGGCAAATCGGTCACGGAATATTACGAATGGCAGGAGCCTTATCTCGCCGCGTTGATTGCGCTTTGCCGTGCCGGACCGAGAGCGGGGACCGCCTTGCCTCTCCTCAAGCAGCGAATGCAGGGAGAGGCGGTTGCGCAATACCGGCAAGACAACCGTTTGCTGCAAGAAACGCTGTCGCGGTTATCGAAACAGGGGCCGGATACACCGGCGATCGAGGCAGAGGTTTCACGCTTCCTCGGACCATGCTCGTACTGAGCCTTCTGCCTTTGCCGGGCTAACCTCACATCGCAAGTGAGCTCCGGCCGATCTCCGCGATCGACCGTGCACCGGTCAGCGTCATGGCGACGCGCATTTCCTTGGCGATGAGGTCGAGGAGGTTGGCGACGCCGGCTTCGCCGTTGGCGGCGAGTGCGTAGATGAAGGCGCGGCCGAGCATGACGGTGTCGGCGCCAAGGGCCAGCATGCGCACGACATCAAGGCCGGAGCGGATGCCGGAATCGGCGAGCAGTTTCAGTTCGCCCTTCACCGCATCGGCGATGTCGGGCAGGGCGCGGGCGGTGGAGCGCACGCCGTCGAGCTGGCGGCCGCCATGGTTGGAGACGACAATGCCATCCGCGCCGAAGCGCACGGCGTCGCGGGCGTCTTCGGGGTCCAGAATGCCCTTGATGATCATCGGGCCCTTCCAGAAGTCGCGGATCCATTCGAGGTCTTTCCACGAAATCGACGGATCGAAATTGTTGGCGAGCCAGCCGATATAGTCTTCGAGCTTCGTCGGCTGGCCGCGATAGGCGGAGATGTTGCCGAGATCATGCGGGCGGCCGAACAGGCCGACATCGAAGGCCCAATGCGGATGGAGAACGGCCTGGACCATGCGGCGGAAGGCGGCATTCGGGCCGGACATGCCGGAATGGGCGTCGCGATAGCGGGCGCCCGGCGTCGGCATGTCGACGGTAAAGACGAGCGTGGTGATGCCGGCGGCCATGGCACGCTCCAGCGCATTCTTCATGAAGCCGCGATCCTTCAGCACATAGAGCTGGAACCAGATCGGGGCCGAGGAGGCCTTCTGCACTTCCTCGATCGGGCAGACCGAGACGGTGGAGAGCGTGAAGGGAATGTTGCGCGAGGTGGCGGCGCGCACCGCCTGCACTTCGCCGCGGCGGGCATACATGCCGGTCAGGCCGACGGGGGAGAGCGCCACGGGCATGTCCATCTTGCGGCCGAAGAGTTCGGTCGAAATGTCGAGGCTTTCGACATTCTTCAGGATGCGCTGGCGCAGCTCGATATTGGAGAGGTCGGAGACGTTGTGGCGCAGCGTGTGTTCGGCATTCGCCCCGCCATCGATGTAATGGAACAGGAAGGGCGGCAGACGGCGGCGGGCGGCTTCGCGATAATCGGTGGGCGATGAAATGATCATGGCGGTTCAGGTCCTTGCAAGTGTTGTGCGAAGGGCTTCGGCACGCTCGATGCGCGCGCGCTCCTCGTCGATGGTGCGAATGGTTTCTGCAACGAATGCGATATGGCTGTCGGAGGCGAGGCGGGCGGCGTCCGCATCGCCGGCGGCGATGGTATCCACCAGCGCCTGATGCTGTTCGCTAAGCCGCTCGAAGGTGCGCGGCACGATGTAGAGCTTGTCGAGGCTCTGCGAGATACTGCTTTGCAGGAGGCCGAACATGCTCGACATGACCGAGCGCAGCACGGCATTGTGCGAGGCATCTGCGATCGACAGATGGAAGGCGGCATCCGCATGGGCTTCCGCCACCGCGTCGCCTTTCGCGTGGCAGTCAGCCAGCGCGTCGAAGCAGCGGCGGATCGCGTCGATATCCTTCTCCCCGGCGCGGAGGGCTGCATGATAGGACGCCTGGCCCTCCAGCCCGCGGCGTACCTCCAGCACATCCTGGCCAAAGCCGGGATTGCCGGCGACGACCGGGGTGAGGGGATCGTCGATGGTCGCGTGGGTCCATTGCGCGTTCGATCGCGTGGCGGCCGGCTCGGCAATGATGTTGCCGCCCTTGCGGATGGTAACGCGGCCGCGGGCCGCAAGCCGCATCAAGGCTTCCCGGAGACTGTTGCGCGAGGCGCCCAGCATGTCGGCCAGCGCCCGTTCCGACGGAAGCCGGTCGCCGACGGCAAGACGGCGTTCCTCGATCATCGTTTCGACAGCGCGTTCGACGCGATCCGTCACGCTTTCGGCTGCGGAAGAGGCGAGTGTGGGCGTCATTGTCAGGTGACCTTGCTGGATGGTGAAGCCGGACCGAGCGCCATTGTCCTCCGCGCCCGAATCGTTCCTGTCACTATGCCGGTTCGCGCCGCCGCCTGCCAGATTGGCGGCGGCGGCGCTTCAAGCTCAGGGGATCATCCACGGCAGGAGATAGGCCTGCACGGTGGTGATGATGCCGACAAGGGCTGCGAGCGCCAGGCTGTGCCGGACCGTGAAGCGGAAGAGGTCCGATTCACGGCCGATGAGGCCGGTTGCTGCGCAGGCAATGGCGATCGATTGCGGCGAGATCATCTTGCCGGTGACGCCGCCCGTCGTGTTGACGGCAACGAGCAGCACGTCGCTGACGCCGATCTGATGCGCCGTGGTCGCCTGCAGCGAGGCGAAGAGCGCATTGGCGGACGTATCGGAGCCCGTGAGGAACACGCCGAGCCAGCCGAGGAAGGGCGAGAAGAAGGTGAAGCTCGAACCCGTCTGCGCCAGCATGAGGCCGAGCGTCGAGGAGAGGCCCGAATAGTTGGCGATGAAGGCGAAGGCGAGCACCATGCCGATCGAGTAGATCGGGACCAGGAGCCCCTTGACGGTCTCGGCGAAGGTGGCGACCGCGCGCGCCGGCTTCATGCGCAGCACGATGATCGACAGGATCGCGGCGAGGAAGATCGCCGTGCCGGTGGCCGAGAACCAGTCGAACTTGAAGTCGGCGGCAAAGGGCGTCGCGGCATTGACGATCGGCTGCTGCTTGATCACCAGCTTGTCGAGGAAGGGAACGCTGACATGGCTGACCATGCCGGCGAGCGGTCCCTTGCCGGCGAAGAGCGCCTTGAAGGGGGCGATGCTCCAGATCATGACGAAGACGGTCAGGATCAGGAAGGGCGACCATGCGCGGGCGATCTGGCCGGCGGTATAGGTCGTCTTGGCGGGGGCGGCGCTTGCGGCCGGGGTGCCGGCTTCCGTTTCGAAGCGGAAGATGCGGCGGGGTTTCCAGACCTTCAGGAAGAGCGGCAGGATGACGAGGGCGGCGAGGGCCGCCGTGATGTCCGGCAGTTCCGGACCGACGAAATTGGCGGTGAAGAACTGCACGATGGCAAACGAGCCGCCGGCAACCAGGATCGCCGGCCATGTTTCGCGCACGCCACGCACGCCATCCATGATGAGGATGAGCCAGAAGGGCACCAGAACCGAGAGAAGCGGCAGCTGGCGGCCGGCCATCTGGCCGATATGGAAGGGATCGAGCCCTGTGACCTGACCGGCAACGATGATCGGAATGCCCATGGCGCCGAAGGCGACCGGGGCGGTGTTGGCGATCAGGCAGAGGCCGGCGGCATAGAGCGGCTGGAAGCCGAGGCCGACGAGGAGGGCGGCGGTGATCGCCACCGGCGCGCCGAAGCCGGCTGCCCCTTCCAGAAACGCGCCAAAGGCGAAGCCGACGAGGAGCAGCTGAAGTCGCTGGTCTTCCGTGACCGAGAGGATCGACCGGCGGATGATCTCGAACTGTCCGGTCTCGACCGAGACCTTGTAGAGAAAGACCGCTGCGATGATGATCCAGGCGATCGGCCACAGGCCGTAGAAGAAGCCGAAAACGCCGGAGGCGAGCGCCATTTGCGTCGGCATGCCGTAAAGAAAGATCGCGACGGCGAGCGCGAGCACGACCGTGATCGTGCCGGCGACATAGCCTTTCAGCTTCAGAAAGGTCAGCGCGACGAAGAAAAAGATGATCGGAACCGCGGCGAAAAGGCTCGACAGCCAGATATTGCCCAACGGGTCATAGGTTTGATTCCAAGCCCCCATAGTGATCCCTCCCGGAAATATGGTCCTACCAAAACAGCGGTATTGGTTCGTCTAGTCGCATATATCTTGCGCTGAGTCAAAGACATGAGGGCAAAACTAAAGTATAAGCTGCCATATGGTAGTACCAAATGTGCGTTGGAGAGGGTGCATGTTCGGAAGGTCGGCAAGCGGTTTCGGTGACAAGGCGTCACATCCGGGAGCAGATGGAGAAGGTTTGGCCGGCGCCCATGCGGCGCGGTGGCGCCTCGCACGCAGGCGGCGTTTGCCGGATCGGCATCCGCCCAATCGTTAAAAATGTCTTTTGTCAGTTTATGTTTATTTTATATCTAAGTGCCTTAATGATTGAGACTGGCGATTCTAAGGTTCAATTTAAAAGTGTTACATGCGGGATGACGGGCATATACGTCGGGTGAGAGCCAATTTATTGGGCTCGGGAACCATTGTCATGCTGATCGGCATGGCATGGGGAACGGCGTTTATTGTCTTCGACAGGCCGGTGCTGGCCGCCATGCATGCGGTCCTCATCATTTTCGGTCTTGTCCTGTTCTGGCTCGCCTATCGGGGACGGCTGACGGCGGCTGCGATGCTGGCCGGGCATGTCCTGCCGCTGTTCATTGCGGTGTCCTGCCTCTTCGACAACGTGCCGGAGGGCGTGCACCGGGCCACGCAGATGCATTTCCTCTCCGTCGCGCTCGGTGGGTATTTCATCTTCCGCCGTGGCGGCATCTATATGAAATACGTGATCCCGGCGCTCTGCCTGGTGGGTTTCGCCGTCTTTTCCAACACGTTCATCGGCATCAAGGACCCGGCTCTCGTCATTCCCCAGGATGTTGCGGAGATTGGCGTCTGGGCCAACACCATCACTGCCCTCATCGAGCTGGTCTTCATCGTCGTCATCATGAATGCCGACCTGTCGACGCGGCGGATGATGGAATCCGAGGTGCGCAAGGCGATCGCCAACGGCGATTTCGTGCTTCACTACCAGCCGCAGGTCGATGACGATGGCGCCGTGACCGGGGCCGAAGCGCTCATTCGCTGGCGCCATGCCAAGATGGGCGACATTCCGCCGTTCAAGTTCATCCCGCTCGCCGAGGAGACCGGGCTCATCGTTCCGATCGGCAACTGGGTTCTGCGGGCGGCCTGTGCGCAGCTGGCCATCTGGGAGGCGCGGCCGGAGACGGAGCATCTGACGATGGCCGTGAATGTCAGCGCATCGCAGTTCCGCCAGCCTGATTTCGTCCAGAGCGTCGCAGAAATCGTCCGCCTCAGCGGCGTCAACGCCTCCAGGCTCAAGCTTGAGCTGACCGAAAGCATGTTCGTCGACAATGTCGAAGCGACGACGGAGAAGATGAATGCGCTGAAGGCGATCGGCATTGTCTGGTCGCTTGACGATTTCGGCACCGGCTATTCCTCGCTCAGCGTCCTGCACCGTTTCCCGCTCGGGCAGATCAAGATCGACAAGGCCTTCGTCCACGACATGCTGACGAACAAGTCGAACATGGTGGTGACGGAAGCGATCATCGACCTTGGCGACAAGCTGGATCTGCAGGTGATTGCCGAGGGTGTCGAGACGGTCGAGCAGCTCAACCGCCTGCGCGAGGCCGGCTGCCGGCTGTATCAGGGCTATCTGTTCAGCCCGCCGGTGGACGTCGAGGCGTTCGGCAAGCTGCTTGCCGTGGGCGTGGGCGGGCCGGAGCTTACCGCCGGGCGTCGGTCGTCCGCGGTGCCGATCGACTTCGGCCGTGCCGCCCTGTCCCTGAAGGCGCGTCTCTGATCGCTTGAGGTTGCCCTCGCTTCAGGACGTCGACCGCCCTTTCTCCAATGCTTCCCATTCCTTCCGCAGCAGGGCGTATTGCCCGGTGTTCTCGTAGATCGGCTCGCCGTCGGCGTCGTTGAGGAAGGACACGAATTCGAGGAACATGCCTTCCATCCGCATGCCCAGCCGCTCGCACAGACGGCGCGAGGGGCGGTTGTGGTCTTCCACATAGGCATAGAGCCGGCGCGCGTTCCGGTTGGTGAAGAGATCGGCTATCATGGCGCGCGCCGCTTCCAGGGCATAGCCCTGGCCGCCGAAGGCGGGGTTGAAGTTCCAGCCGATCGAGAACGTGTCCTCCTCCTGAACGGCAAAGACGTCGCCGATCACCTGACCGGTCTGCCTGAGGCAGACCGCGATGTGCTCGTCGTCCTGGCTGCGTTTCCGCGCCTCGTCCTCGGCCGCCTGCATGTCCTCAAGGGCCATGGAGAGGAAACAGCTTGCGGTCGGCCGATGCAGGTAGGCAAACAGATCGGTCGCATCCTGCGGCTTGAAATTCCTCAGTGAAAGTCGGTCCGTCTCGATCGTGTCCATGCCGCCCGTCCTCTCTGATCCAGCCGCGTGCGACCGCCGGCGTCGAGCTTCATATGGGGTGCGGATCTCCAATTTGCAGGAATGATCATGCAAATTTCCGGACTGGCGGCAGGAGGAGCGCGGCGGGTTTCGTCTCGCCCGGCCCTTCTATTCGTCGCGGGTGACACGCACGTTGTGCTTTTCCAGCAGCGGGCCGAGCCGGTCGATGTTGTCGATGCGGAAGGCTTCGGTGCTTGTCCGCGGCGGCCAGTTCATGCGGGCCGGCATGCTGGCGCGGACCTGCCTCGGCGTCACGCCGAAATAGGAGCGGAACGCCCGGCCGGCGGAGGTGTGATCCTGCAGGCCCCAGCGATGCAGGATCGAACCGATCTTCTCGTCGCTGCGGCTTTTGTCGACGAGGTCGTGGAACACCTTCTCCAGCCGGCGTTCGAGGATGTATTTCATGATCCCGCCGCGCTGCTCGAACATGCGATAGAGCGTGGGACGCGTGATGTAGAACTTGCGGGTAATGGCCGCCGGTTCCAGCGCTGGATCGCCGAGCTGGCCGTCGATCCAGCGGCAGATGGCGCCGAACTGGTTCTTGCGCAGATGCGCCCGCGCCATCGAGCGCCGCTGCGCATGGGCGCCGATGACCGCGGCCAGCATGGCGCAGAGCGATTGGGCTTCCTCCTGCGCCTCCGCCGGCGTCAGCGTCGGCAGGCGCTGCCACAGGTCCTCCAGATGCATGGTCAGCGTCACGTTCGCCTCGCTGTCGGGCCTCAGCACCAGTCCGTGGATGGAGTGCGGATCGGCGACCAGGGGAATGAGGAAATCCGGCGGGATCGTCAGCGCCAGGTTGTCGACCCTGTCCGCCTCGATCACGCTGGGGCGCGTCAGGTCGAGGAAGGCGAGCGAACCGGCCGGCACGTCTGCGCGGGTGCCCTCGATCGTCGTATGGAAGCTGCCGCGTCTGTAGAACTGGACGATGAAGTGATCGGTGCGGGTCAGCGCGACAAGCGCCGGGGTGCGCCGCAGGATGCTTCCCGAAGACCGGCATGTCGAGATCTGCAAGGGACCCAGATCGTAGACCGTGACGTTCATCTCGAAATTCTCGCCGATCTCCGGCGTCGGGGCATCGAGATCGAACATCAGCCGAACGATCTGCCGGGCGGCCTCCAGAGGCTCGGGCATGCCCGGACCGATGCCGATCTGGACGAAGGGCAGGCGCGCCGCGCGCTCCTTGTGTGTCATGTCCTGAAGTCCTGATTCGATGATTACGGCATGTGTCGACCCGGCAGGGCAGACACCTGCCCCCTCCGCCGCCCGCGCCCGCATCTTAGCCTGAAAGGCCCTCGCTGCCGACGGTTTTTTCGACCCAGCGTCTCAAAATTCACCGCCTGTGTCGCAAGATATTGCGCGTCGTTCGAGAGTTAAATATCCAGAAAGCATAGTACAGAAATTTTCCGATCCATACATTTCACTCCTGCGCAATTGTTAGAACTAGCGAGTTAGCGGCGGTCGGGTTTCCCCGGCCGCCGTGCTTGTTTTGGGGGAGAGGGGGCGGTTGGGGGGAGTTTCGTGTCGCAGGTTCTCCTGAAGCAAAGAGGAGATGGCGGTGCGCCGCGCTGCGTGATCCGGCCATCTGCCCGAGGCTCTGGACTTGCAGTCCTGGACGATCCATAATTTTCCCTCATAATAATCTATGGACCATCCGAATGGACCCGCTCAGCGACGTGATTGCCCTGCTTCGACCGAACACGGCCATCTCGAAGCCCATTTCCGGCCTGGGTGAATGGGCCGTGCGCTATGCCGCGCATGATGCCCCCGGTTTCACGATCATTCTCAAGGGCGAATGCTGGATTGCGTTTGAGGGGGAAAAGCCGCTGAAGCTGGAGACGGGCGCATTCGTGCTGCTGCCCTCAACGCCGGCCTTCACGTTGAGCAGCCGCCCAGGCATGGTCGGGACGCCGACAGACCCGATGGATGTGCCTGTCCGCCATGGCGAGCCGGAGGGCGAAGCTGATTTCATGGCGCTGGGCGGCACGTTTCGTATCGAGGCGGTGAATGCGCCGCTGCTGCTCGCCCTTTTGCCGCGCATGATCCATGTTCCGCCGTCGGAAGGGCGGTCGGCCCGGCTTGGCCGGTTGATCGATCTCATCGCCGAGGAATGCCGTGGCGACGAGCCGGGCAAGGACATGATCCTCCAGCGCATGCTCGAAGTTCTGCTCATCGAGGCCCTGCGGTCACAGGAAAAGACGATGGACGAAGACCGCGCCGGTCTCCTGCACGGCATGCGCGATCCCGCGCTTGCGCGGGTGCTTGCCGCCATGCATGCGGATGTCCGCGCCGACTGGACGGTTGCGGGCCTTGCGCGCATCGCAGGCCAATCGCGATCGGCCTTTGCCGCGCGTTTCGCCGCCGTGCTCGGCTGCGGACCGATCGAATATCTCGCCCGCTGGCGCATGGCGCTGGCCAAGGATGCCTTGCTGCGCGGGGCGAAGACGCTCGACCGGATCGCCGACGACATCGGCTACGATTCCGCCAGCGCCTTCAGCACGGCGTTCCGCAAGCGGCTTGGCTGCCCGCCGGGACAATTTGCCCGGATGCATGGCAGCGCCGGCCTCGCCTGAGATCAGAGTGCTGGCGAGTTTGTTGCCGGTATGGACGATTGAGCAATATAAATGGATCTTGAATTATAGTTCGTCCAGATGATCGGAGCTATCAAGGAACCATCCGAAACGAATGGAGGTTCCCATGCAAACGATCCTGATCACCGGCACATCTTCTGGCTACGGCCTTGAGACGGCGCGCCGTTTCCTCGACAAGGGCTGGAATGTCATCGCAACGATGCGCCGCCCCGATGCCAGCCTTTTCCCGGCTTCACCCCGGCTGCGTCTTCTGCCGCTCGATGTCACAAGCGACGAGAGCATCGCCGCCACCATTGCGGCAGCCGGCCCCATTGACGTGCTGGTCAACAATGCCGGCATTGGCGTTGTCGGTGCCTTCGAGGCGACGCCGATGGCGCATGTCCGCAAGGTCTTCGCCACCAACACATTCGGCGTGATGGCCATGTGCCAGGCCGTCATTCCGCAGATGCGTGAGCGTCGCTCCGGCGTGATCGTCAACGTGACGTCGAGCGTGACGCTCGCTGCCATGCCTCTGGCGGCGGCCTACACCGCCAGCAAGCAGGCGATCGAGGGCTTTACCGGCTCGCTCGCGCACGAGCTTGGCTATTTCGATGTCCGCGCCACGCTGGTCGAACCCGGCTATGCGCCGACGACGCGTTTTGCGCAGAATACGGATGTGCGGATAGAAGATCTGATCCCGCCGGCCTATGCCGGTTTCGCAACGCCGATCTTCGCGGCATTTGCGCATCCCGCCATGACGACCAAGGAAACGGATGTCGCCGAAGCCATCTGGAATGCCGTCCACGACACGACAGGTCGGCTTCAGTTTCCGGGCGGGGCCGATGCGGTTGCGCTCTACCAGACACGAAGGGTCTGAACCCAAGGTTCGCCCGGGTTTGGTTCAGCTGTCGCTTGTTGTGACGTGCAATCGGCGGAAATGGCGCACCCGACAGGATTCGAACCTGTGACCTTTGGAATCGGAATCCAACACTCTATCCAGCTGAGCTACGGGTGCACGCTTTCGGCCTGAAGCCGATCCGATGCGGCTTCTTAGCGTGTTCGTGCGTCCGCTTCAACGGGAAATGCGGGCGGGCGCACGGGTTTCTTGAGGGGCGGTGGCCCGGATGGGGCCAGACCCTCAGGAGAAGTTGGGCTTGCGCTTTTCCAGGAAGGCCTTCAGGCCCTCGCGGGCGTCGGGGCCGGTCTGGGTCATGGCGGCCGTCAGGCTTTCGACATAGAGGCCGTCGGCGCGGCTCATGTCGTTGATGCGGGCAATGCCCTGGATGACCATCTGGTTGATCAGCGTCGAGTTCGTGGCGATGTTTTCGGCCAGTTCCTTCGCCTTGGCGAGCGCTTCGCCTTCGCCGACGAGATAGTGGGCGAGGCCGATTTTCTGGCCTTCCTCGCCGGAATAGATGCGGCCGGTCAGCATCATTTCGGTCATGCGGTCCGGACCGACGATGCGGGAGATGCGGGCCGTGGCGCCGCCGCCGACATAGATGCCGCGCTTGCCTTCCGGCAGCTGGAACTTGACCGAAGGTTCGGCGATGCGGACATGGGTGGCTGCGGCAATTTCCAGACCGCCCCCCATGACGGCGCCCTGCATGGCCGAGACGATCGGCAGGCCGCCGAACTGCATCAGGTCCATGACCTCATGCCAGCTGCGCGAATGGCGGAAGACGTCGACCGAATTGCGCTCGACGGCTTCGGAAAGGTCGAGGCCGGCGGAATAGTGCCCGCCTTCGCCGCTCATGATGACGCAGCGCACGCCCTGCGGCGGGGCGGTGAAGAAGGCGCGCAGCTCGGCGAGCGTGCGGTCATTGATGGCGTTGCGCTTTTCGGGGCGGCAGAAGGTCAGCGAGGCGAGATTGCCTTCCACGCTGACACGGATATTCTGCTTGCTGTCGGCCATCGGTCTCGTCCTCCCCATGCCTGTCTTATATTTTGCTGTTGTCTTCCAAATTAGTTATATAGTATAACTGTAGCGAAGATTGGGCAAGGTGCGCGGTTGCGATTTTTTGCAATTGGCGCAGAATTATGTAGTGTTTGCCAAACCTTCGCTATGGGGAGGCGAATCATTATCAACTATTCCGTACTGAGCGATGCGGTCGGCTACAGGCTGCGCCGCGCCCAGCTCGCAGTGTTCCAGGACTTCGGTGAATCCTTCGCGGCAGAAGGCCTGCGTCCTGCCGACTTTTCCGTCGTGCTCATCATCAAGCACAATCCGGGCCTCAAGCAGAGCGAGGTCGCGGAAGCGCTTGGCATCCAGCGCGCCAATTTCGTCGCCATCGTCGACGGGCTGGAGGCGCGTGATCTGGTCGAGCGGCGCAAGTCCGAGACCGACCGCCGCGTCCAGGCGCTTTTCCTCACGCCGCTCGGCGAGCAGTTCGCCGAGAACATGCTGACCACCTGGAAGGCGCATGAGGACCGCATGATCGAGAAGCTCGGCGGGCCGGAAGCCCGCGACGAGTTGATCCGGCTCGTCAACAGGCTGGCCGAATAGACCTCTTCCTTACTTCGGCTGCATGCGCAGCGCGCCGTCGAGACGGACGGTTTCGCCGTTGAGGTAGCTCATCTCGATCATCGAGGCGGCGAGCTTGGCGAAATCCTCCGCCGAGCCGAGACGCGACGGGAAGGGGATCGAGGCGCCGAGGCTGGCCTGGATCTCGTCCGGCAGTTCGTTCATCAGCGGGGTCTTGAACAGGCCCGGTGCGATCGTGTTGACGCGGATGCCGATCTTGGAGAATTCGCGCGCCGCCGGCAGGGTCATGGCGACGATGCCGCCCTTGGAGGCTGCATAGGCGGCCTGGCCGATCTGGCCTTCGAAGGCGGCGACGGAGGCGGTCGAGATGATGACGCCGCGTTCGCCATCGGCGAGCGGTTCGAGCGCCTGCATGCGGTGGGCGGCGAGGCGCATCATGTTGAATGTGCCGATCAGATTGACCTTGATGACGCGCTCGAAGGCGCTGAGCGAATGCGGGCCGTCGCGGCCGACGATGCGGCTTGCCGTGCCGATGCCGGCGCAATTGACGAGCACGCGGGCGGTGCCGTTCTTGGCTTCCAATGCGTCAAGCGCGGCAATTGCGCTTTCCTCATTCGAGACGTCGCAGCGGGCGAAGGTCGCGCCGAGTTCCTTTGCCAGCCCTTCGCCGAGGTCTGCGTTCAGGTCGAGAATTCCGACCTTTGCGCCCTTCGATGCGAGCAGTTTGGCGACGCCTGCGCCGAGGCCCGATGCGCCACCGGTGATGGCAACTGCTATGCCGTTGATGTCCATGGGTGTTCTCCTCTCAGGCGTGGTGTGGTTGTTCCGTGCATTCGAACATTGAATTTGGGCTGCCCCTCACCCCGCCTCCGCTGACGCTCGGCGGACCTCTCCCCACAAGGGGGCGAGGGGGCCATGGGCGTTGCGGCTCTTCCTCTTCTCCCCCGCGGGGAGAAGATGCCGGCAGGCAGATGAGGGGGCGACGGTGCCGAAGCCGACCGCCTCACCCCTTGCGATTGGCGACCAGAACATGGGCCGGGATCTCGGCCGCGTAGAGGGCTTCGCAGTCGTCGGCCCGGTTTGCCATGACGGCGCGCTGGTTGAGCGAGCCCTTGTCGGTGATCTCGTTCAAATCCGGCGAGGGCGGCGTTTCGAGAATGATGGCGCGGGCCACCATGGTCGAGGAGCCGGTCGAGTTGCGGGCAAGCTCGTTGAGGCCCGACTGGATGCGGGCGACGAGCGCCGGATGCCTGGCGATGGCTGCCGTGTCCTCGACCGTTGCCAGTTCCGGGAATTCGCGGCGGCAGGCGTCGTAGTCGAGGAAGAGCAGGCCGCCGATATGCGGCAGGTCGAGGCCGGTCAGCACGAGGTCGCGCACCAGCGGGGCGAGCCCGCGGATGGTCGAGCCGCGGACGCTTGCCATGTTGACCCAGGTGCCGGTGTCGAGCTTGAAGTCTTCCGTCACGCGGCCGTCGAAGAGCAGGCCCTTCGTGATGTCCCTGGGGTCGTGATAGCGCAGCGCGTCCTGCATCAGGTAATAGCCTTCGTCGTCGAAGGCTTCCGCCGTCTTGTCGGCCTGGCGCCAGTAGCCGGGGGTGATCGAGGCGCCCTTGACGCGGACTTCCAGCTTCTCGCCATTCGGCACGAGCTTCATCTCGGAGCCGGCAGCCGGCAGGCCGATTTCGCCGGGGCGGCCGACGGGCCAGACGGTGGTCGACAGGAACGGGCCGGTTTCGGTCGAGCCATAGCCGGTGATGATCATGATCTTCTCGCCGACCGTTTCCATGGCGAGCTCTTCGAGTGCCTTGAAGACGTGATCCGCGAGGCTGGCGCCGGCATATTGCAGCACCTTGACGCGGGAGAAGAAGCGCTTGCGCAGCACCTCGTTGGTCCGCAGATGCTCGACCAGCATTTCATAGCCCTTCGGCACGTTGAAATAGAGCGTCGGGGCAATGTCGAGCAGGTTATGGACGGTCTTGTGGATGCCGATCGGGGTCGGCGCGCCGTCGTCGATGTAGAGCGAGCCGCCGTTGAAGAGGGCGATGCCGAAATTGTGGTTGCCGCCGGCGGTGTGGTTCCAGGGCAGCCAGTCGACCAGAACCGGCGGCTCGTCCTTCAGGAAGGCCAGCGTGTCGCGGATCATCACCTGGTTGGCCGAGATCATGCCCTGCGTGTTGATCACGGCCTTCGGCTTGCCGGTGGAGCCGGAGGTGAAGAGGAACTTGGCGATCGTTTCCGGGCCGAGATTGGAAATCGCGATGTCGACGGCTTCCGTTGCCGCCTGCGTCAGGATCTCGTTGAGATTATGCGCGCCGGGCACGGTCGAGAGGTCGCCGGTGCCGAAGACAGGGATGCTTTCCAGCACGACGGCGCGGATTGCGTCCTTGTAGAGTTCGATATGCTCGGCGAAGACCATGCCGGGCGTGATCAGGTCGAAGACGTGATGCAGCTTGTCGAAATCCTTCGACTTGGTCGAATAGGCCGGCGCGATCGGCGCGTAGGGCACGCCGGCGCTCATGCAGCCCAGCGCCACGAGGCCGTGATAGACCGAGTTGCCGGAGAGGATGGCAACGGGGCGGTCGACGGAGAGTTCGTGGTCGATGAGATACTGTGCGATGGCGCGGCTCATGTCGCGTGCCTCGCGATAGGTCACCCGCCGCCACTCGCCATTGGGCAGGCGATCGGCGAGGAACAGGCGATCCGGCGCATGCTCGGCCCAATATTCCAGCACGGCAATGGTGGAAACCGGAACGTCGCCGATCGGCGTGACCGGACGGATATAGGTCACCCCGTTTTCCGCCGTCGTCACCGAGACGTCGAGCGTGCCGAAGTTCACAGGGCGAATGCCCGGCATGGATATAACTGGCATGAATTCCTCCCAAAACTAGTTATTATGTATAACAATATTTTTGAGGATTGCAAGGTGGCGTGTTTCTGTCTTTGTGGTGCCAGTGCCACACCCAATCTCCCCCGCTTCAAGGGGGAGATGCCCGGCAGGGCAGAGGGGGGTGCCCTTGCCGTCCGTCATATTCCGCTTCCATTGATCGTCCTGCCCCGCCATACCCCCCTCTGTCACTCCGTGACATCTCCCCCGCAAGGGGGGAGATTGGCCGCAGGCGGCGTGCCAAATCACCCGAAAAAAACCTTTCCCGAGATATCCTCCGGTCTAACCGCCTCCGTCCCTTTCTCTGGACATCAGCTTCCGGAGAGCCACGCTGACGCGCCGCCCTGATGGGTAGTTTAAAAATAACGGCGGAGCGCCAGCGCGACCCGTCGAGATCTGCAAGGCAGGGCCTCATCCGACCCTGATCCTCAAACGCGGGCCGCCTCGCTAAGCCGTCTGCGGAGGCAGACGGGTTCTTTGGCGCAGCCAAGCCGCCGAGCCATTCGCGGCCCATCGGGGGAGTCGTTTCACTGAGGTTTTTGTCTCAATGCCGCCCGCGTCCCCTGATGTGATGTCCCGCACGTTACGAAACATCGCATCAGGCTCTCCTCCCGCCTGGGCCAGTCGTCGCTGGTCCATCCGGTGGCGGAAGAGCTACAGAATAGCGTGAAGGTTGGAGAGTGGGGAAATTGTGGGATGAAGTCCGGTCCTCTCCCCTTGTGGGAGAGGAAGGAAAATCAGCATCTTAGCTTTAGCTAAGTGCTAGATTTTCCAGGTGAGGGGTTTCGATTTATCCTCGGCATATGCCGCAATTCACCCCTCACCAAGCTCGCCAAGCCAATCGCCTGCGGCTCTTGGGGCGAGCTATCCTCTCCCACAAGGGGAGAGGAGGGATGCCTCTCCCTCATTCGAAACGTCCTCGTCCGAAAAAACTTGTGGCATCTGCGGCAATTCTTATGTTCATACGCGCAAGCACCCTCAAGCCCGTGGAAGACAATGCTGAATATCGAGCCCGAACATCCGATTTACCGCCCGCTATGGGTCCGGCTGCTGATTGTCGGCATTCTGGCCGTCTGGTCGGTGCTGGAACTGGTGAAGGGGTCGCCGTTCTGGGGGACGATTGCGGGGGGTGTGGGGCTGTTTGCGGCCTATGAGCTGTTCTGGCGTTTTCCGGAGCATCGCGCCAAAGCGGATGCGAAGGCGGCCGCCAAGGCGGAGGCCGATGCCGCGCGGGCGCGGGAAGGCGACGAGCAGGACGGCTAACGGCCTGCCGGCGGCAGACGCTTCAGGGCCTCATCGATCAGCAGGTTGGCGATCTTCATGCGCAGCGTTGCCTGGTCGCGCCAGGCCTCGCCGACCATGTCGGGATGGTTCTGGCGGGCGAAGCTGCGGCGGAGGCTATGGAGCGCTTCGGCCGAATTGGCGCCTGAGAGTTTCAGGTCTTCGGCCACATCCTGCGGGGTGAGGCGGGAGAAGAGATGCGCCTCGGCGGTTTCGATCACAGGCTCGGGCGCCGGCTTTTCCGTGCGGGACGGCTGGTCGTCGAAGTCGAAATAGGCGTCGTGCAGCCGGCCTTCTCCGTCAGGCAGCGGTATGCCTATGGAGGGGCTGACAAAGCCCGCATTGAGGCCGCGGATACCGGCGGCTGGTGCGGCGACATGCTCCTCGTCCGGTTCGCCCTCCCGCTCTTCGGCGAGACGGTCGAGCACCGCGTCGAATAGGCTTTGTCCGAGGATCATGGCGGGCATCCTGTCCGGGTTCGTCTTGCGGTCTGGTTTGAAGGCGAAGCGGGCTTCCCTCGTGTCACAGACGTCATTCATGACCCTGCAAGCCTGTCCGAGCCTTTTTGTGGCAAGGCAATCGTCCCAGAAATGGTTTGGCGCCAGGATTGACTATCACGCCGTCGTTGCCGTGTCTGGCATTGCTGCATTGCCGATGACTGTCATGGTGAGCCTGGAGGGCGTGTTCATGAATATTGCGAAACCTGTTTCTGCCGGAAATCCCTGTCCGTTTTTGCGTGCGCTGGTCTCGCAGGGCATGATCAACGACGAGTTTCAGCCGATCGGCCGGCTTTCGGACACCATCTGCGCGATCTCGCGGGTCAGCGATGGCGGCAAGCCGCTGCCTTTCGTTCTCGTCGCGCTGATTGCGCTGGCGGCCAATGGCCTGAGCCCGGTGCAGATCTGGCGCAACGGCCGGCAGGGCGTGCATCTGTCCGGCCTTCGGGGCGGGCCACTGGACAAGCGCGGCGCGGGTTCGCGGGTGATCGGCGTCGATGGCACGGTCAACGAAGCGGAACTGGAGCGGCTTGCGGGCTTTGCGTCGCCGAAGACCGACAGTGCCGGCGAAACCGAGCCGGGGCTCGACGCGGCCGAGATCACGCGGTTCATGGAGACGAACTGGGCACGCGCCGCCGGCCACCGCCGCGCCATCGACCGCAAGCTGATGGATGGCGAATGGCCGGTGCTGCTTCAGGTTCTGGGCAAACAGGGCGCGGGAGGCCAGTATCTCGCCGTCGCCGATATCCGCCAGTTCGTGGTCGACCGGGCGCTGCCGGAGCGCATCGCCTCCCGCCTCAAGCTCTGATCAGTCGACCGTCAGCAGGCCGAAGGAGGTGACGATCGCCTCATGCTGGTCGCGCGTGACGGAGAGCGCGTGGAAGGAGGCCATGGACTGGAAATCCAGTTCGTCGAAGCTTGCATGCGAGAGATTGGCATGATCGAGCACGGCGCCGGTCAAGTCGATATTGGAGAGGCTGGAGCCGCGAAAGCTGGCATTGTTCAGCTTCGAGCCGGCGAGCGAGGCGTCGCGCAGGTCGCAGCTTTCGAAGAGACTGTCCTGCAGGTCGCCGGGGGCGAATTCGGCATATTGCAGCTTGCAGCGGATGAAGCGCAGGCCGCCGGGGATCACCTGACTGCGGATCTTGCGCTGCGCTTCGATGTCCACCTTCAGGCCCGGCGCGGCACAATCGGTGAAGGCGAGCATATAGCCCTCGCAGCCGACGAACTTGTTGAGCGAGAGATTGGACTTTTCGAACTCGGCCTTGGAGAGGTCGCTGTAGCGCCATTCGCTTCCCGTCTCGCCTTCGGCGAAGAGGCAGTCCTTGAACCTTGCTTCCTTGAACGAGCAATGATCGAAGCTGCAGGCGATGAATTTGACGGCGCGGAAGCTGGCATAGTCGAAATTGCAATTGACGAAGCGGCAGGCGCGGAATTCCACTTCGCTGACATGGAATTCCTGCAAGTCGTCGCCATCGAAGCGCGCGCCCTCGACAGGTTTTGCCGCATTGATCGCCTGTTCCAGTGTCCGCATGCTCTCAGCCTCTGTTCGGGCGGGACACTATCGGCATCGTCGGGGATAGCCAATGTCATATTGCTGACAAATACCTGCGGTAGAAACACCTTGTCAGCGAGAGGCAAGCCACGGATGAACTGGCGCCGCGCGGACAACCGAGGAAGGTCAAGCAATGCTTGGCCTTTTTTCGTTTCAGGCGTTGGCTGCGATTTTATCTGCCAGCGGATAGGGCGCGATCAGGGCGTCGGCCGGGATACGCCATTTTTCAACGAGGCTCTGGATCATCGGCAGCGTCAGCGGGCGTCTGCGCAGCATGATTTCCGAGGCCCGCGAGCGTGATCCCAGAACCTCTGCGAGATCGGCGCGGCTATAGCCCCTGTTCTCCATGAAGCCTTGCAGAAACTCGATCGGGTCAAGCGTGTCGAGCGGCCAGTTCTGGTTTTCGTAGGCCTCGATCAGCATGGCCAGAAGGTCAAAGCGGTCCGCCTCGGCGGAACCGGGCAGGGGAAGCGCATCGAAATAGGTTTCGATTTCGGTCAGCGCCTCGCGATAGTCGGCTTCGCTCTTGAGAAGTTTCATGTCCTTCATCACACGCTCCTTGCGTCGATGCGATGATAAACTGGCTTCGCAGGGAGGCACCCCCCATCTGCCTGCCGGCATCTTCTCCCCAAGGGGAGAAGAGATCAAGACTCAAGGCTCGCCGAGCGAAGCGGAGGCAGGGTGAGGGGCGGGACGCTCAAAGTCCCTGCCGGTCCGCTTTCAGCTCTGGCTCTGGCTTTGCGACTGGCTCGGGCCTTCCACCATGACCGCGACTTTCATCGTTTCGGCCGAGACGCCGTGGATCATGCCGGAGATGGGGCAGGCGTCCTTGTAGTCGAGGCCGCAGGCGACGCGGACGTAGTCCTCGTTGGGGCAGATGTCGTTTGCGGCGTCGAAGCCGACCCAGCCGAGGCCGTCGACATGGGCTTCAGCCCAGGCGTGGCTGGCGGTCTGTTCCGGGGTGCCTTCCATGTGGAGATAGCCGGATACGTAGCGGGCGGGGAAGCCCATCAGGCGGGCGGCGGTGATGAAGACATGGGCGTGGTCCTGGCAGACGCCGGTCTTCAGCTCCATGGCCTGTTCGGCGGTCGTTGCCGCGTCCGTCGTGCCGGCCGTATAGACGATGCGCGCCTTGATGCGGCTCATCAGCTGGTGCAGCTTCGGCAAGTCTTCGGCGACATCCAGCGACTTCACCATTTCGCGGATGAACTTGCCGGGCTTGGTCAGCGGCGTTTCGCGGCGGTAGAGCCAGAGCGGCGCATAGGCCGTGTGGGGGCCAAGAACGCCGGCCTTGTCGATCGTCTCGACTTCGCCTTCCGCGGTGATGCGGATCGTCTGCTGGTCGCCGTTCAGCGAGACCAGTTCGGTGAAGTTCTGAAACTGGTCGTCGTAGGCGACCTCGATCTTGGCGCCCTCGACGGAGGTCTTCCAGGAGATGACCTTCTGGGTCGGCCCGGATTTCGGCGTGAGCCGCAGGCGCTGCAGCGAATACTGCACCGGATCTTCGTAGGTATATTCGGTCGTGTGGCTGATCTTCAGTCGCATGTCGCGGTCCGTTGAGGCTCAATGCAATTCCGGAAAAAGTGTCTGACGGGTTTCGTCCGGAATGGCGTGAAACAAAGAGGTGAAGTCTTTCCGGCGGGTGCCGGAAAGGCTCAATAGAAGCGATAACCTTCGGAAATCTGCATTCCGAGCCGGTTGTTGTGGCCGATGAAATCCTCGAGGAATTCGTGCAGGCCCTGGTCCATCACGTCCTTGATCGACCCCTTTTCGAGCAGTCTCAGCGTCGCTTCGGCCGTGTCATGGGCATCCAGGCGCTGCTTGTACTCGCGTTCGAGATAGGACAGGTTGCTGACGATCTTGTCGTAGCAGTAATGCAGCGAGCGCGGCATCTGGCCGTTGAGGATCAGGAAGTCGGCAATGTTGGCGGAATTGTAGACCGCGTCATAGACCCAGCCATAGGCGCGATGCGCCGAGACCGAGCGCAGGATCGATTCCCACTGGATATTGTCGAGCGAGGAGCCGACATGGGAGACCGAGGGCAGGAGCACGTAATATTTCACATCGAGAATGCGCGACGTGTTGTCGGCGCGCTCGATGAAGGTGCCGATGCGCGAGAAATTGTAGATTTCGTTCCGCAGCATCGTGCCGTGGAAGGCCCCGCGGATGAGGCCGGCGCGGCGCTTGATCGTCTCGATGACGCCCGGCATGTCCTGCGGGCGTACCTTGCGGGCCAGCAGTTGCTTGAGGTCGATCCAGAACTCGTTGGTCGCTTCCCAGGTCTCGCGGGTCAGTGCCGTGCGCACCATGCGGGCATTGTTGCGCGCGGCTTCAACGCAGGAGAGCACGCTTGACGAGTTGTTGCGGCTTCGAAGCATGAAGTCGATGGCGTCGCTGTCGGTGACGGCCTCGTATTCCTCCAGGAATGCCTGCTGCATGCCCGCGCTCTGGAGAACGCCGTCCCAGTCGCCATCCGTGGCGCCGGAGCGGGTGAGGGCCATGCGCAAGCCGGCGTCGATAAGGCGCGCGATGTTTTCGGCGCGCTCGATGTAACGGAACATCCAGTAGAGTCCGTTTGCTGTCCGTCCGAGCATTCTCTCAGTCCTCCAGAACCCAGGTGTCCTTGGTGCCGCCGCCCTGGCTGGAATTGACGACCAGCGAGCCTTCCTTGAGCGCCACGCGGGTGAGGCCTCCTGGAATGATCTTGACGGTCTTCGAAACGAGGACATAGGGGCGAAGATCGACGTGGCGGGGCGCCACACCATTCTTCACGAGGATCGGCACTGTCGAAAGCGACAGGGTGGGTTGTGCGATATAGTTGGCGGGCTTTGCCTTCAGCTTTTCGGCAAATTCCAGCCGTTCCTTCTTGGTGGCCGTTGGGCCGACGAGCATGCCGTAGCCGCCGGAGCCGTGGACTTCCTTCACCACCAGTTCGTCGATGTGCTCGAGCACGTATTTCAGGCTGTCTTCTTCCGAACAGCGCCAGGTCGGCACGTTTTCGAGGATCGCCTTGCGGCCGGTGTAGAACTCGACGATTTCCGGCATGTAGGAATAGATCGCCTTGTCGTCGGAAATGCCGGTGCCGGGCGCGTTGGCAATGGTGATATTGCCGGCGCGGTAGACATCCATGATGCCCGGAATGCCGAGCGCGCTGTCCGGACGGAAGGTCAGCGGGTCGAGGTAGTCGTCATCGACGCGGCGGTAGAGCACGTCGATCGCCTGATAGCCGAGCGTCGTGCGCATGCAGACCTTGCCGTCGATGACGCGCAGGTCCGAGCCTTCCACCAGCTCGACGCCCATCTGGTCGGCGAGGAAGGAGTGTTCGTAATAGGCCGAGTTGTAGATGCCGGGCGTGAGTACGGCGACGCGCGGCTTGCCCTTGCAGCCGGGAGGGGCGAGTTCCTGCAGGCTCTGGCGCAGCTGGAAGGGATAGTCTTCGACCGGGCGCACCTTGTTGGCGTAAAAGAGTTCCGGGAACATCTGCATCATCGTTTCCCGGTTCTCCAGCATGTAGGAGACGCCGGAGGGCGTGCGGGCATTGTCTTCCAGAACGTAGAACTGGTCCTCGCCGGTGCGCACGATATCGGTGCCGACGATGTGGGTGTAGACGCCACCCGGCGGGCGCATGCCGATCATCTCGGGCAGGAAGGCGGGGTTCTTCTCGATCAGCGCGCGGGGAATACGGCCGGCCTTGATGATTTCCTGCTTGTGGTAGATGTCGTCGAGAAAGGCGTTGAGCGCGATGACGCGCTGTTCGATCCCCTGCGCCAGCTTGCGCCACTCGCGGCCGGAAATGATGCGGGGGATGATGTCGAAGGGGATCAGCTTTTCGGACTGGTCCTCGTGACCGTAGACATTGAAGGTAATGCCCGTCCTTCGGAAAATGTTTTCAGCGTCGCGCGATTTTGCAATCAGGTTTGCCGGATCCTGCGCCGCATACCATTCATGATAAGAGCGGTATGGCGGTCTTGGATCTGCGCCTGCATTCAACATTTCATCAAATGCCAATGCCGTGTTCCCCCGTTTTTTGTTCATATGAATACAACAATTCCGATAATGCAAGAACCATGCACAGTTCGGAGCGAATAAACTCGATTTGGCATAAATGGCTGATTTTCAAGAAAGTTCCATGAAGCGTCGTTGCTCGTGCTGATCGCTGTTGCTCAAGGAATGGGCACGCTTCGAAACTTGCCTGAAAAAGGCCTGCGTGCACTGTTTAAAATTTGGGCAGCCCGCAAAAGTCCGGGCTGGACCGGCTGTGCCCAAGGGCTTAATAAACGGCGGCCGGATGCGCCGGTTTGCTCCCCGATGTGTTGCGGCTCCTCATGATCGATCGTCTCATTCCTGCTGTCTTCGTGCTGCTCTGGTCCACCGGCTGGATCGTCGCCAAGTTCGGTGCCTTTCATGCGAGCCCGCTGCTTTTCCTCGTCATCCGTTTCGGGCTGGCCATCGTGCTCTTTGCCGGCATCTGCCTGCTCAGCGGCGCGCGATGGCTGGCCAGCCGAAACGCCACGCTGCACGCACTGGTGAGCGGCGTCTTCCTGCACGGGATCTATCTCGCCGGCGTCTGGTGGAGCATCGCGCATGGTGTGCCGGCGGGCATTTCGGGGCTGATCTCCGCCCTGCAGCCGCTGATGACGGCGGTGGCCGCGCCCTTCCTCGTGGGCGAGCGGTTGGCGTCGAGGCAGAAGCTTGGTCTTGCGCTCGGCTTCTTCGGCATCGTCATTGCGATTGCGCCCAAGCTGATGGCAACGGATGCGAGCGCCATTCCACTGATGCCGGTTCTCGTCAATGTCGCAGGCATGGCTGCGGTGACCTACGGGTCGATCTACCAGAAGCAGCACCTGCATAGCGGCGATCTCAGAACCATCGCGCTGCTGCAATATGTCGGCGCCTTCGTGTTTCTGGCGCCGGTGACGCTCCTGTTCGAGACGCCGCATTTCGACAATTCCGTTGCCGTCTGGGCGACGATGACGTGGTCTGTGCTGGCCCTGTCGGCCGGGGCCATCGCGCTGCTTCTCTACCTGCTCCGCAAGGGGCAGGTGTCGCAGGCGGCTTCGCTGAACTATCTCGTCCCGGCGGCGGTGGCGCTGCAGGCCTGGGTTCTGTTCGGCGAAGTGTTGACGGTGCCGATGATCGTCGGAGCCGCAGTCGCAGCCGTCGGGGTCTACCTGACGACGCGCAAGGGCTGATGTTAACCATTCATTAACGATGACTTCAGATCGTTAAAATTTTAACTTCTCTGTTGCCATGCAACACCATTAGAATCAGACGGATCAACGATATTGCAGGAGACCTTGCATGCGCCGTCTGACTGCATTGCGCGTGGCCGTTTTGGGCACATTGATGCTGGCTTCCACGCTCTTCGCAGCGCAGCCGGCAGCGGCCGGCTATGCGCATTTCGTGCTCGATGCCAATACGGGGAAGGTGCTGGCCTCAGAGAATGCCGACACGCTGAACCATCCGGCATCGCTGACGAAGATGATGACGCTCTACATGACCTTCGAGGCGATCCGCAGCGGGCGGATCGGCTGGGAAACGCGCATTCCGATGACGAAGCGTGCGGCGCATGTCATTCCGCTGAAGCTCGGTGTGCGGGCAGGGCAGTCGCTGACGGTGCGCGAGGCTGTTCTCGGCATGATCGTGCTCTCGGCCAATGATGCGGCCGAGACGATGTGCGACTATCTCGCAGGCAGCGGCGATTGCGGTTCGATGCTGACGCGCAAGGCGCGCCAGCTCGGCATGACGCGCACCACATTCCGCAACGGTTCCGGCCTGCCCGATGCGCGCCAGGTGACGACGGCGCGCGACATGGCGCGGCTCGGCGTCTCGCTGATCCGTGATTATCCGAGTGAATATCGCCTCTTCTCCACGCGCGCCTTCTCCTTCCGCGGCCGTGGCATCCATGGGCACAACCGGCTCATGTATCGCTATCACGGCATGGACGGCATCAAGACGGGCTACACCAACGCGTCCGGCTTCAATATCGTGACGGCGGTCAATGATGGCGGCCGGCGCGTGATCGGCGTCGTCATGGGCGGCCGCACCGCTGGCGCGCGCGACGCCAAGATGGCCGCTCTGCTGAACGCCACCATGCCGACGGCGATGGCCCGCCGCGATGCCGCGCCTGCACCTGCGCCCATCAAGCAGGCGCCACAGGTTGCCGTTGTGCGTGAACCGACACCCGAGCCGCAGCGCGAGGAGGCCAAGGTCGCCTCGCTGGGCTCCGTGCCGCTGCCGTCCTCGCGCTATGCCACCACAGGCAAGCCGGCCGAGCAGGCCAAGGCATCCGCGAAACAGGCTGCCGACGAGGACGATGGTAACGACGAGGACGTTGCACAGGCGACTGCGGCGGCGCTCGCAAGCGAGGAGCCGAACCCCGACAACATGTCGAGCGATCCCGACACGCTCTGGCAGGTGCAGATCGCAACCGCCAAGAGCGAGGACGATGCGCGCGGCATCCTTGAAAAGGCACGCGGCAAGGCGGGGTCCAGCCTCAATGGCGCGATGAATTTTGCCCAGGCCGCCGGTGGCGGGGTGTACCGTGCGCGCTTCATCGGTTTCAACAGCCGTCAGACGGCGGAGACCGCCTGCCGGGCGCTCAAGGCCAAGTCCTTCTCCTGCCAGGTTATTTCCGGCAACGGCTGACCGCGTCCTCAAGAGCGTTTCGATCCGCATCTGACGCCATCTCGGCCATCCCGAGGTGGCGTTTTTGCGTCGTTGCCCTTCGCACGACATGCCCCTTCATCTTGTCGATGAGCAGTGGCACCGAAACTCTCCATGCCTCACCTCGCGCAAGAGATGGCGCCGGGATTTTCGAATATTGACGGCACTGATCGTCGAGGGATTTCTCCGCTTTGTTTGTGATCCATCAAACTTCGGCTGTGGTGAATAACGTAAAGAGACATTCAAATATTTATCTATAATTTCCTAATCTTGCATTCCAGCGTTAACTTTTGGTTTGGCAATTCTGGGTAGCGTCTTAGTCATCCGCTCTCGCATGGATCGGATCCTCCCCCAAGAACCAGGCCCGAATGACTCGGGTGTCGCCGTGCAATGCCTGATCACTCATCCGTAATGCCTTCTGCACGAGAGGGTCGGACCCACTGGCGAGAGAGATTAATGTCAGTTCTGGCTAACATATCCATCAAGGCGAAGATCCTGTCCATCGTTGTCCCCCTTTGTGTGGTCGGTCTCGGGGCCACGGGCTCGATGGCATATTTCTACAAGGATGCCGACAACACCTATTCCGATTTTCTGGCAACCGACAGCGTGGCGGCCATCCAGACCGTGCGTGCGGCGACCGCCATGGTCAGCGTGCCCTACAGCGCCTACCAGCTGGTTGCTTACGACAACGCAGATCCCGGTTATGTTGGGGTCAAGGCGTTCTATGAGGCGAGCAAGAAGGATATCGTGACGCGGCTTGACAAGGTCGCTGCGCTGACGCCCGAAAATGCGAGCGATGTCAAAGGCTTCAAGGAACGCGCCGAGGTGCTTTTCGCGACGATCGACAAGGCCGTTCAAACGGACATCGATGGCAAGTCCGCCGACGCTGCCAAGATGCTGTCGGTTGTCGACCCGATGGTCGACAAGTGGCGTGCCGACCTGCGTGCCTATAACGATGCGCGCCAGGCAGGTCTCCTCAAGAAGAGCGATGAGCTGTCCGACACGACGGACATGACGATCATGACGAGCCTCGGCGTCGTCGGTTTCGCGTTCCTGCTGGGTATCGTCGGATCGCTCTATATTGCAACGCGTGGCATCACCGGGCCGATCGGTCGCCTGCGCGAGCGCATGGCGGGGCTGGCGTCTGGCGATACGGCCTCGAAGATCGAGGGCCTGGAGCGCAAGGATGAAATCGGTTCCATGGCCAAGGCGGTGCTGGTGTTCCAGCAGAACGCCGTCGAACGCATTCGCCTTGAGCAGGAAACTGAGACCAACCGCTCGATGAGCGAGCAGGAGCGCATCGAGCGCGAGAAGCAGAGGGCCAGGGAAGCCGCAGACGTGCAGTTTGCCGTCGACAATCTGGCCGAGGCGCTCGCCAAGCTTTCGGAAGGTGATGTCTCCTACCGCATTCGCGAACCCTTCGTTGCGACGCTCGATGCCGTGCGCAACGACTTCAATCATTCCGCTGACAAGCTTCAGGCCGCTCTTCGCTCGGTTTCTGAAAATGCCCGTGGCATTGATGCCGGCAGCAGCGAGATCAAGGCCGCGGCCGATGATCTGGCCAAGCGCACCGAGCAGCAGGCTGCAGCGGTCGAAGAGACAGCGGCGGCGCTGGAAGAGATCACCACGACGGTTCGCGACAGCACGCGCCGGGCGCAGGAAGCCGGCCAGCTCGTCGGTCGCGCCAAGGCGGGGGCGGAACAGTCCGGCAAGGTCGTCGGCCAGGCGGTTCTCGCCATGGAACTGATCTCGAAGTCGGCCAATGAGATTTCCAACATCATTGGTGTGATCGACGAGATCGCCTTCCAGACCAACCTTCTGGCGCTGAATGCCGGCGTTGAGGCCGCGCGTGCGGGCGATGCGGGCAAGGGCTTTGCCGTCGTGGCACAGGAAGTGCGCGAACTGGCGCAGCGCTCTGCCAATGCCGCCAAGGAGATCAAGGCGCTGATCACGACCTCGAACACGCAGGTCGAGCAGGGTGTTAAGCTCGTCGGCGAGACGGGCCGCGCGCTGGAGACGATCGTGTCTGAAGTGCAGGAGATCAACCGGCATGTTCTGGCGATCGTGGAATCGGCCCAGGAACAGTCCTCCGGCCTGCAGCAGATCAATACGGCTGTGAACCAGATGGACCAGGATACGCAGAAGAATGCGGCCATGGTGGAAGAGACGAATGCTGCAAGCCACAGCCTCGCCACCGAAGTCGGGTCGCTGAACCGTCTGCTGTCGCAGTTCAAGCTGGCGGAAGGCGGGATGCAGTCGCAGCCGCGCATGTCCGCCCCGTCCGACCGTCCGGCCGCGTCGCCGGTCAGGGCGCTGGGCCGCAAGATCGCGTCCGCCTTCTCCGGCAATGCCGCCATCGACACGAAGGGCGACTGGCAGGAGTTCTGAGTTCGCCAGACTGGAGCGCCGATCGAGAGACCGGCTACCGTCAAAAAGAAGCCCCGGCAGAGCGATCTGCCGGGGCTTTTTCATTGCGGCGCGGCGTTCAACGCCGCGCTTGGAAGGTGATGTGCTCAGCCCTGGGCTGCGCGGGTGTAGCCGCCCGGCTTGCCGCCACGGGCGCCGCGCTTCTGGCCACCGGGGCGATTGCGGTCGCCATTCGGACGGCCGGCCTGATGGTGGCCATTATTGCCGCCATTGTCGCGCTTGCGCTCACCGGCCTGCGCTTCCGAATGCGGACGGCGAGCGGGACGTGCCTGGCCCTCGGCGCGTGCTTCGGCGCCTTCACCGGCCTGCTGCGGACGGCCCTGGCCCTTGCGGTGCTGCTTGCGGGCCGGACGGGGTGCGCCACGCGAAGGCTGGTTGCCGCCGCGCGTATCCGCCGGGGCTTCGCCGCTGGCAACGGTCAGTTCGACCTTGGTCAGCTTTTCGATGTCGCGCAGCATCTTGAATTCGTCCGGTGCGCAGAAGGCGATCGCGATGCCTTCCTTGCCAGCGCGGGCCGTGCGGCCGATGCGGTGGACATAGGCTTCGGCAACGGTCGGCAGGTCGTAGTTGTAGACATGCGTGACGCCGGGAATGTCGATGCCGCGGGCGGCAACGTCGGTGGCGACGAGAACGCGCATTTCACCATCGCGGAAGGCCTTGAGGGCGCGTTCGCGCTGGCTCTGGCTCTTGTTGCCATGGATGGAGGCAGCGGCAAAGCCGATGTTTTCCAGATGCTTCGACAGCTTTTCGGCGCTGTGCTTGGTCTTCAGGAAGACCATCGCGCGACCGTCCGGATTGTCGGTCAGCGACTGGCGCAGGAGCTGCGTCTTCTGGTCCTTGCCGGTGACGTGATGGACGAACTGCTCGATCTTGTCAGCGGTCTTGCCGGGCGTGGAGGCTTCAACGCGCAGCGGGTCGGTCAGGTATTCCTGAGCGAGCTCTTCGATCTGCTTCGGCATGGTGGCCGAGAAGAGCAGGGTCTGGCGGCGCTTGGGCACCATTTTCGAAATGCGGCGCAGGTCGTGGATGAAGCCGAGGTCGAGCATCTGGTCGGCTTCGTCAAGCACGAGGTAGCGCACGGCCGTCAGGTTGACGTCGTTGCGCTTGCACAGGTCGAGAAGACGGCCGGGGGTGGCGACGAGAATGTCGGTGCCACGGGCCAGAAGCTGGGCCTGCTTGTGGATCGATGCGCCACCAACGACGAGCGCGATGCGCAGCTTGGTGTCCTTGAGGAAGGCGCGCAGGTTGCCGGTGATCTGGTTGACCAGTTCGCGGGTCGGGGCGAGGATCAGCGTGCGGACAGCCTTGGGCTCGGGGCGCTGGTTGTCGTTGAGAAGATGTTCGATGATCGGCAGGCCGAAGGCGGCCGTCTTGCCGGTGCCGGTCTGGGCGAGGCCGATAATGTCGCGGCGCTCGAGCACCAGCGGGATCGCCTTTACCTGGATCGGGGTGGGGGTGGTGAACTCCATGCTTTCCAGCGTGCGCAATGTGCCAGCGGTCAGACCGAGATCAGAAAATTTAGTCAAGGTATTCAGCCTTTCGGGGACGCAAAACGGCGTTAGCCCGGAGCGCCATGATCGGACTCCGGTTGTCGTTCGCGTCAAGAACCCCGCGTGAATTGGGAACTTGTGGGTTAAGTTGATTTGCTTTCAGCGCCGCCGGCGTGGAACCCGGCATCAATGCAACGCGCTTTTCCTTCTGTTGCTCTGGCAGAATTCCATCTGGCCAGCTGTCGCAACGGCCAGCTCACGCGGCGGCCGGAAGGGGAAAGCTGCGTGCTTGTCTTACGAATGGCTGTCATTGTCAAGGGCAAAGGGTGCGGATCTGGTTGCAGTGCAGCAACGCGGCCTCGTGGCAGTCCAACTTCGTTAAAGCTGGCAGTTGATGGTTAACCAATTGTTTAACGGTCCGTGTGCCTAATTAACGTAATGAAAGTGCAACAGGATTCGGGAGATGACGTGGTGGAGCGAGGCGTGGACCTGCTCGCGATGGCGTGCCAGAGATTGGCGCGCACCCGCGTCCCCGCCTGTATCAAGGATTCCGAGCTGCGTTATGTCGCCGTCAGTTCAGCCTTTGCCGGCCTGCACCACCTTCAGCCCCAGGATTTCATCGGCCTGACGGATGCGGAGCTGCCGAATGCGGCCCCCGCTACGCTTCGCGACGAGATGGAGCGCAAGGCCGCCGTCTTCGGCATCGAGGGCGACATCGTGCTTTCGATCGGTGCGGTCAATCGCCAGCAGCGCCTCAAGATCGAGCAGTTCGTCAGCGAAACCGGCGACATCTTCCTTTACGAGCATCTGGAGCCCGCACCGCCCGTTGTCGCCGTGCCGCCGGCCTCGTGGTGGGACATTGCGGAACCGGCCAGCGAAACCGCGGCCGTCGAGCCGTCACCCGTTGAGGCCGAGGAAACGGCCTTTCTTTCGGTTCTCAAGAATGCGCTCTCCCAGATCGATGCCGGCATCCTGATCGTCGATCCGCGCGACCGCGTGGCCTTCGTCAACGAGAAGATGATCCAGCTCTATCGGCCCTATATGGGATCGATCCATGCGGGCGAGTCGATTTCGGACATCCTGATGCGCGGCATCCAGCGCGGGCTCAATCCCGACGTTGATCCGTCCAATGCGGAGGCCTGCGAACAGAGACTGCAACTGCGGCTGCAGGCCTATCGTCAGCCCTATTACGAAGACACCTATCGTCTGGGAACCGGCAGCTGGGTGCGGCTCATCAATCGCCGGCTGGAGAACGGGTATGTCGTCGGCCTGCGGCTCGATATCACCGACAGCAAGGAGCGCGAGGCGCTGCTGATCAAGCAGCGTGACGAGGTCAGCCTTTACAAGGCGATGCTGGATGCCTTGCCGGTTCCGGTTTTCGTGCGCGACGAAAATCACATCATGATCTACGCGAACGAAGTGGAGCGTGAACTGCTCGATGCCCGCCAGCTGCCGGCGCTTGGCAGCGACGAGCACGCCATCTTCGGGGATGACGTAGAGAGCTACATCGAGGAAAATGATCGCGTTCTGGCCACCGGCGAGATTTCGGTGCGCGAATCGATCATGCATCATCGCTCGGACCGGGCCGCGCATATCCTGTCGCATATCAGCCGTGCCACCGTGGCAGACGGCAGTCGCTACATTGTCGGTTCCCTGCTCGACATGACGCCGCTGCGGGAGCGCGAACTGGAGCTCGAGCAGGCCCGCAATCATGCCGAGGCCGCCTGGCAGCAGCTCTCCGACATCATGAACAGCATCGATACCGGCGTGATGGTGATCCGGCAGGATGATCTGATCATCGAACTTGCCAACGAGAACGTGCTGCGCAAATGGCAGGGCACGGAACTCGCCGGCCTTGTCGGCTGCAATTTTCTCGACATGCTGAACGCCAGCGTCGACAACGGTTTCTTCGACCTTGCACCGGAGCAGCTTGATGCGGCCAAGGAGAAGTGGCGCACTCTCCTCGGGTCGGGTGAATTGCCGCTTCGCGAGTTCACGACGGCGGCCGGGGAGATCTATCTGATCCAGGGCCGGCCGATCTCCTCGGGTCGCGTGGTCCTGACCTATAACGACATCACCGAGCTGCGCAGACAGGATCTCGCCATCAACGAAGCCCGCGCCAAACTGGCCGAGGCGGGTGCGTTGATGGAAGAGGCCCTGGTGACCATGGCCCAGGGACTGGTCATTATCGCCTCGTCCGGCGACGTCCGGATGTGCAACAGCACGGTCGAGCGGCTGCTGGAGGTGCCTGCGGGGATGATCCATGTGGGCGGGCGCTGGGAACACGTCTTTGTCCATTGCGCCGAACGCGGCGATTTCGGGCCCAATCCGGTGGCGTTCCTGGAAGAGATGCAGCATTATGCCAGCAGCCGTGTCGCCCATGACGTGACCTTCTGCGTTGCCGAAAAACGTTGGATCCGGCTGGAGATCAAGCCGACCGATGACGGCACGATCGGACTGTTTACCGACGTCACCGAACTGCGCGGGAGACAGGAAGAGCTTGAACGGCTGCTGCGCCGCGCGGCGAAGGCAGACCGGGCGAAATCGGACTTCCTCGCCACCGTCAGCCACGAGTTCCGCACGCCGATGAACGGTGTTCTGAGCATGGCTGAACTCCTGGCACGCTCGGACCTTGATACGCGGCAGAAGACCTATGTGAACGCCATCACCAAGTCGGCAAAGTCGCTGATGACGGTCATCAACGACATCCTGGACTTCTCGAAGCTGGATTCCGGGCATCTCGAACTCCATCCGGTCCATTTCAACCCGCTGGAATGCATCGATGACACGGCGACGATCCTGGCGGCGAAGGCCGAGGAGAAGAGCCTGGCCATCGTCGTCTCGCCGACCACGGATATTCCCAAGCGGGTGTTCGGCGATCCGCTGCGCTTCCGGCAGATCGTCTTCAATCTGGTCTCGAACGCCATCCGCTTTACCGATCGCGGCCATGTGGAAATCCGGCTTTCAGCCGCACCGCGCGTGAACGGCAGGCGGGTTCTGACCATCGAAGTCGAGGATACGGGTTGCGGCATCGCGCCCGAGCACCAGCGCCTGATCTTCGAAGCCTCTGCCCGGTCAGACACGACGCGCACCGGCCACACCGAGGGGCTGGGGATAGGTCTTCCGACCAATGTCGGTCTGGTCAGGCTGTTCGGCGGGACGATCGAGCTCGAGAGCGAAGTCGGGCGTGGCACCACGTTCAGGGTCGCGCTTCCGCTCGACTGCGCCGAGGCGCGCAATGACGAGGACGAAGTTCTGCCGGCGATCGGCGCACGCGTGCTGCTCGTGGACGAGATTGCCGCCTCCCGCCATTCGATCGGCAGCCTGCTTCACGGATGGCAGTTCGATGCGACGGGCGTCGAAAGTCCCGATGAAGCCTGGGCGATCCTGGAGGCTGCCGAGAGTGCAGGGCTTACGATCGACGTGCTTGTGCTCAGCAGTACGCTGGCGCGGCGCGGGGCACGGAAACTGGTCGAAAAGCTGCATGGCGATCCGCGTTTTGCCGCCACCTCGGTGGTGCTGATGACACCGGTGCTGTCCGACAGCCTGCAGGGTGCTGCCGAAATCGCAGCCGATGCACAGCTGCAAAGGCCGGTTCGCAGTTCGCTTCTTCTCGGGGCGCTTTGCGATGTCATGGCGGCACGGCGTCGCGGTGGTCCGGCGGTGCGGCGGCCGGCAAATCCGATGCCCGCGCCCGAATATCATGATGATGGCGCACCCGTGACGATCGACGTGCTGGTTGCCGAGGACAACGAGGTGAGCGCGCTTGCCTGCGAGCAGATCCTGACCGGTCTCGGCGTCAGCTTCCGCATTGCCCGCGACGGCGAAGAGGCCGTGCGTTTCTGGGAAGCCTACAAGCCCGAAATCGTGATCATGGACATCATGATGCCGCGCATGAACGGCTATGAGGCGACGGCGGCGATCCGGGCCGAAGAGGCAAGAAGCGGCCGCAGCCGCACGCCGATCATCGCGATTACCGCCAGCACGATGGAGCATGACCGCAACGTCTGCCTCGATGCCGACATGGATGACTATCTGCCGAAGCCGTTCACGCCCGAGCTTCTGTCCGCCAAGGTCGATATCTGGCGCTCGCTCGTTGCCGGCGAGGCGAAGATCACCGACGACTTCATCCGATCAGCATGAACTTGTCGACATCGACAAGGCCACGATCCGAAATCTTCAGATGCGGAATGACCGGCAGCGGCAGGAAGGCCAGCTGCAGGAAGGGTTCTTGCAGCGTCGCGCCGAGCGCAAAGGCGGCCTGGCGCAGATGGTGCAGCGTGTCGCGCACCTCTTCGTAGGGCTCCAGGCTCATGAGGCCGGCAACGGGCAATGCAATCTCACCCGTCACCTTGCCATCCTGAACCACGACGAAACCGCCATTGATGTCCGAGAGCCGGTTCGCGGCGACGGCCATGTCTTCATCATTTGCGCCGACGACGCAGATATTGTGGCTGTCATGGCCGACCGTGGAGGCGATGGCCCCCTTCTTCAGGCCAAAGCCCTGCACGAAGCCATTGGCGTGGTTGCCGTTCTTGCCGTGGCGCTCGATGACGGCGACTTTCAGGATGTCGCGCTCGAAATCGACGGTGGTCTGGTTTCCGTCGACGGGCAGGCGGAAGCGGCGATGCTCGGTGATGATCTTGCCCGGCAGGACACCGATGACGGAGGTGTCGCCCTCTGCTGCCGGAATGCCGAAGTCTGCGGCCTTGACCATGCGCGCCTTGACGCTGGTGAGCCCGACCGGGGCGACCGGCTTGCGGGTGGCAAAGAGCGCGTCGGTCACTTCGCGGCCGGCGGCGAAGACCGTCTCGGCCTTGCAGTTTTCGAGGCTGTCGATGACCACGAGGTCGGCGCGCCAGCCGGGGGCGACGAGACCGCGGTCGCGCAGGCCGAAGGCGCGGGCGGCGGAAATGGAGGCGGCGCGGTAGATCGCCAGCGGCTCGACGCCATGGGCAATCGCGGTGCGGATCAGGTAGTCGAGATGGCCCTGTTCGGCGATGTCGAGCGGGTTGCGGTCGTCGGTGCAGAGCGCGAGGAAGGGCGAAAGCCGTTCGGTGAGGATCGGCATCAGCGCGTGCAGGTCCTTGGAAACCGAGCCTTCGCGGACAAGGATGTGCATGCCCTTGCGGATCTTCTCCATCGCCTCTTCGGCGCTGGTGCATTCGTGGTCGGTGCGGATGCCGGCGGAGAGATAGCCGTTGAGGTCGTTGCCGGAGAGAAGCGGCGCATGGCCGTCAATATGGCTGCCCTGGAAGGCCTCGAGCTTGGCCATGCAGATCGGATCTTTGTAAACGACGCCGGGGAAGTTCATGAATTCGGCAAGACCGATGACCTTCGGGTGATTGCGATAGGGCAGGAGCTTTTCAATCGGCAGATCGGCGCCGGCCGTCTCCAGATGCGTGGCCGGCACGCAGGAGGAGAGCTGGACGCGGATATCCATGATGGTTTCCAGCGCCGAGGCGAGAAAGAACTCGATGCCCTCCGTGCCCAACACGTTGGCGATCTCGTGCGGGTCGCAGATGACCGTCGTCACGCCATAGGGCAGAACACAGCGATCGAATTCATGCGGCGTGACGAGAGAGGACTCGATATGCAGATGCGTGTCGATGAAGCCCGGCACGACGATCTTGCCGGAGATGTCGATCTCGCGCTTGCCGCTGTAGGGGCCGCAGGTGCCGACGATCGTGTCGCCGCAGATGGCGATGTCGGACAAGACGAGTTCGCCGGTCACGAGGTCGAAGAAGCGGCCGTTCCTGAGGACGATATCGGCAGGCTCGCGCCCGGTTCCCTGATCTATCCGGCGTTCCAGTTCGCTCATCGTCTCATCCGTATCCTGTTTGCTTTTCGAGACTTAAGCAGACTCGCGGGCAAAAGCACAGGGCGCGGACCTGCGATCAGCTGTTCATCGCGGCGATCGTGCCGTTGAGGACGGCGGCGAAGGAAACCCAGGCGAGATAGGGCACGAAGAGCAGGGCGGAGACCGGGTCGGATTTCCGCGTCAGGACGATGAAGGTGACGATGGAGAGCCAGAGCGCGACGATGACGGCGAAGGCGCCCCACATCATGTGAAGGCCGAACCAGAGCGGCGTCCAGCTCCAGTTGAGCAGCATCTGCACGATCCAGACCTGCATGGCCGCCCCCCTGGGATCACGCAGGACTGTGCGGGCAAAGGCGATGGCGATGAAGACGTAGAGCAGGGTCCAGACCGGTGCGAAGACCCAGGCGGGCGGATTGAACACCGGCTTGTTCAAGGACCGAAACCAGTCGTCCGGGCCGATCATCGTGCCGATGCCAGCGCCCACGGCGATGACCACGACGATCGCGATCACATGCACGAGGAGCGGGCTGAGCGAGCTTCTGGCGGTATTCATCATGTTCTCCTTTGTCATAGATACGCGGGAGAGGGGATAAAGGTTCATTCTGTTCTTGGGTGATCGCGGAGAAAACCGCTTACGCCAGCGGTTCGCTCACGGTGCGGTCGACATGGGCCTGCTGAAGAGCAAGCGCGGCTTCAATGAAATTCTCGATGATCGAAAGATCAGATGGCGTGAACTTGGCGAGCATCGCCGCTGCATCAGCGGCAATCGGCGTGTAGAATTTGCCGAGCGTGTCACTCGCCGGCTTTGTCATGGCGACCAGAACCTTGCGCCGGTCTGCGCCGTCGCGCTGGCGCTCGACGAAGCCGCGCTTTTCCAGCCGGTCGATCATCGAGGTGGCCGCCGCCGGCGTCAGGCCCGAGGCCTGGGCGAGCGCGCCCGCCGTCTTCGGGCCATCCATCAGGGCCTTGAGGCATCGATGTTCGGCCGTGATTAGGCCAAGCTTGTTGCCCACCGCCTCGTCAAAGGCCTGTGTCGCATCCTGCCATTGGCCGATCAGGTTCAGGATGTGCTCGTGCATGTCAGGGCGATGCTTGTTCGGCGAATTTCGTTCACTCATCTGACAATCTCGCGGCGTGAATATTCATCCATCTCATGATGGGGTGATTTGGTCCCGGAGGCAAGACAAGTAGCAGCCAATGCCGACGGGATCATGTCGGCACGAAATAGCTGCTGGTAATCCACCCGATGAGGTCGAACATGGCAAAGGCGGCAAAGGCGAGATGGTAGAGCCGCGACTGGATATAGCAGCCGGCCAGTGCGGCGATGATCAGCACGACCTGCTGGGCGTCGTAGGCATCGCCGAGGCTGGCGTAATATTCCGTGCCCTTCAGCAGCGTATCACCGATATCGGCGAGCTTCAGCAGGATCAGCAGGCCATAGAACCAGCGCCGGCGGGAGACGAAATAGTCGGAATAGCTCTTGTATTCGTTGATCTGGTCGGGAAAGAGCAGGGACGATATGGCGGCGAAGAGCGCGGCATAGGTCAGCAGATAGGCGTAGATGCCGAAGTTCCAGTGCTCCATGTGGCGCAGGTTGAACTCGAACCACCAGAAATGGGGGATCGAGACCAGCACATAGACGGTCCAGATCATGTGAACCGCGTCCGTCTGGTAGCTTGTCGGATGCTGGATGAACCGGGTGAGGCCGTTGATCATACGGGCAAGGCTGAGGCCCAGGATCATGCCGATGATCACGCGGACATGGATGAAGATTTCAGCACCGTTGGGGGGAAGCTTGTCCATGTCGCCTGCCGTTCGTTCTCAAGGTCTGATGCCGGTATATCTGCCGGTCTGAACGCAAGGAAGGCGGCCGAAGCCGCCATCCACGATTGAAATGTCCTGATGCTCGCTCAGCCGGTCAGGCGCGGCATGGCGACGATCTTCCTGAACAGCGCCGTCATCGCGTCCGAAATGCCCTGGGTGGGGCTGACCTCGAAAAAGAGGCCGGGCGAAGCGCAGGCCTTCATTCGGGTGCCGATCTCGCTCTGGAAGGGGGCAATCCACAGACCGTACCATGTGTCGTTATTCTGTGAGTCTTTTGTCGGAAGCGGCAAATATGTCGTGTATAGGACGGCGATCGCGTAGCCCTGTTTCTTCAGAGCGTCGCAGGCGGTGGTGTCGATGGGTTCCTGGCAGCGGGTACTGCCGGACAGAGGCTTGGTGCAGGTCGCGGGCTTGCTGCTGTCGCCAACGCCATCGGACACCATGAAGACAATCTTTTGCGGCGTGGCGACACTGTTGCCATCGCCCGCAAAGCCCATCTTGCTGCCCAGTTGCGCCAGTGCCGTATCGAAGCTCGTGATCTGGTCGTTGTTGTAGTTCTGTCTAGGAATTGTCATCAGCTTGACGTTGTTCTTTGCGGTCGTTGCGGCCGTTGAAAGATCGGTCGTGGGGGACACGACTTCGTAAAGCTGCGGGTTCGTTGCATCCCTGCCGAAGGTGTAGACGCCCATCCGGTAAAGACTGGTATTGTTGCCGCGATCCTGTATCGCGTTCTGCAACAGCTCTTGCGTCGCCTGGGCAACAACGTCGATGCGGGTCGTTATGTTCTGCTGCTTGGCAAGGTGATAGTAGTCGTTCTGGTTTTCGTTGCTGACGTTGCCATATTGATCGGTGTAGCCGATATGGCAGGCAAAGGCGCATTGGTCCGGCGTCTTGCTGACCATCTTCTGGATGTCCGCCGGCGTTGCCGCGACGCCCATGGAGGGCGTGTTGTCGAGCAGCAGATAGAAGCTGCGATAGGTTGCCGCCTCGTAGGTCGCGGTGGCGCGGCCGGCGACCTTGACGATCTGCTGGCCGAGAACCTTCGACAGATAGGTTGGTACCGTGGCCTTGAAGTTGACGACCGAGGTGATGGTCTTGCCGGACTTGACGATGCTGGCGTCGATGGAATCGATCGTGTAGCCGGTCACGTTCTGCAGCTGCGCGCGGAAGAAGGCCTTGGCGTCGCTTTCGGCAATCGGGATCGATCCGTCGCCGTTCATCGAGAAGGCGGCCTGCATGCCGGGGGACGAACTTGCTATGGCCGCGAGTGCTGCGGCGTCTCCCGCGCCCTGCAGCTTCGACTTCACCGTCATCGCGTTGGTCAGGTCAACGGCAAGGCCAGCAACGCCGATCAGCGGGACGATCAGCAGCGCCGTCATCATCCCGAAATTACCCGACCGATCGCTCAAGAAACCGCGCAGCATGTTCAACCTCCGCCTGTGGATTGAACCCGTCATAACGCAGAGTGATTAAGTTACGGCCAAGAGGATTGGTAAAATTGTTGCTACCGCTGCCTTATGACCGGAAACGGAACATGGGCGGTCAACGAAATACAGCCCCGAGGAGGGGCTGTATTCATGTCTTCGCGATATGGAGAGCTTTTGGCTCAGATGTTGTTCATCAGCACGTCGCGCAGCTTGTCGAACAGTTCGTCGATCTCGGCCTTGGAGATGATCAGCGGCGGCGACAGCGCAATGATGTCGCCAGTGGTGCGGATCAGCAGGCCCTTTTCGTAAGCCTTCAGGAAGGCCGTGAAGGCGCGCTTCGTCGGCTCGCCGGCAATGGGGGCGAGTTCGATGGCGCCGATGAGGCCGACATTGCGGATGTCGATGACGTTCGGGCAATCCTTCAGCGAATGCAGCGCATCTTCCCAATAGGAGGCGAGCTCTGCGGCGCGGGTCAGCAGGCCTTCTTCCTTGTAGGTGTCGAGCGTGGCAAGCGCTGCGGCCGAGGCAATCGGGTTGCCGGAATAGGTGTAGCCGTGGAAGAACTCGATGAGATGTTCCGGGCCGGTCATGAAGGCATCGTGGATTTCCTTCGTGACGAAGACCGCGCCCATCGGGATCACGCCGTTGGTGAGGCCCTTGGCGGTGGTGATGATGTCCGGCTTCACGTCGAAGAACTGGGCGGCAAACGGCGCGCCAAGGCGGCCAAAGCCGGTGATGACTTCGTCGAAGATCAGGAGGATGCCGTGCTTGGTGCAGATCTCGCGGAGCTTGGCGAGATAGCCCTTCGGCGGGATGAGCACGCCGGTGGAGCCGGCAACCGGCTCGACGATGACGGCGGCGATGGTGGAGGCATCATGGAGCGTGACGATGCGTTCCAGCTCGGTGGCGATATCGACGCCGCCATGATCCGGAATGCCGCGCGAAAACGCGTTCTTGGCCGGCAGATGGGTATGCGGCATGTGGTCGACGCCGGTCAGCAGCGTGCCGAACATCTTGCGGTTGGAGACGATGCCGCCGACGGAGATGCCGCCGAAGTTGACGCCGTGATAGCCACGCTCGCGGCCGATGAGACGGGTGCGCGAACCGTCGCCCTTGGCGCGGTGATAGCCGAGCGCCACCTTCAGCGCGGTCTCGACCGATTCAGAGCCGGAGTTCGTGTAGAGCACATGCTCCATGCCGTCCGGCGCGATGTCGACGAGGCGGTTGGCCAGTTCGAAGGCCTTGGGGTGGCCGAGCTGGAAGGCGGGCGCATAGTCGAGCTCGCCCGCCTGCTGGGCAATCGCCTCGGTGATCTTCGGACGGCAGTGGCCGGCATTCACGCACCAGAGGCCGGCGGTGCCGTCGAGCACGGTGCGGCCGTCATGGGTCGTGTAGTGCATGTCCTTCGCACCAACGAACAGACGGGGCTCCTTCTTGAACTGGCGGTTGGCCGTGAACGGCATCCAGAAGGCGCTGAGGTCGTTCGGTTTCGCGGTTGTGCGGTTGGACATTTATCAAGTCTCCTCAAGGGAAATTGCGGTCTCGGTGACGCGAAACCATGATCTTTATCGATTGGTCAAATTAACAGTGCGAAGCGTCGCGTCAAGCTCGTGGAAAACCGGGGTTCATGATCTTTTTTGATGGTCGATCACGCGTCCGTTCGATTGTGCTCTCCAAAAGGCTCGCGCAAGATTCAAACGTCATAACTTCCGATTGAAAGCGCCCATCTCCACTGGTGCTCTTTCCGACGTTTCAGGAATCGAATTCCGACAGGCTGACCGGTCAAGGGCAACATGGACCGTGAAGCTGAGAAACGTGACCGGCGGCAATGATAATCGCCTGAGCGTACATGATGAACGCACATCGTCGCGCTCAGGCGACTTATTCCCGAACTTGAGACTTTTTCGTTTGATGATGGGGCTATGCTTGATGCGCGGTTTCCCGCACGAGGGTCAGGCGTGCGGCCGGCTGACGGCGGCGTCGGTGCTTGTCCGGAAGGGGTTTCTCAGGCGTCCGCGTCTTTGTCTGCTTCGGCGACGTAGAGAGCGTTCAACGTATGCAGCAGTGTGTGGACCTGCGGGTTTGGGCTCGAATAATAGATGGTCTGAGCTGAGCGGCGCGTCTTGACCAGGCTGAGCGCCTTCAGCTTCGAAAGATGCTGCGAAAGTGCCGACTGGCTTAGCCCGACCTTTTCGGCAAGTGCTCCGACTGCGATCTCACCTTGGACCAAATTGCACAGGATCAAAATTCTCTTCTGATTAGCCAATGCTGACATAAACATCGCCGCTGTGTTGGCGTTTGAGTACAAGTTGTCCAAATTCATCAAGATAAACTTCCGGAAGTGTCGTGGCTGCGCCGTTTTCAGGGCAGGGCGTAGAACCCGCCTTAAGCGACTATAAACCATACTCCGGGTTTTGCATATCGATATATATCGCTATAGCAATATTTGAGAAGATTCTGAAATGCGAGATAAAATTGTTTTATGTCAAGTGTTTGGGCCGATTTATGCGCCTTGTCTGCTCCTTGCTTACAATAACGATGCAATCCGGTTCGAAGGACGCAATTCGGAAACCGGCTGGCATTTCTGCGAGTGATTCTGTGCTGTCGACGATCTGATTCTCTGCCTCCCATGACAGGGCGGTCAGCCCCTCGGGCAAGTCGAAATCTTCCCGTTGGAGAGCATAGGCGCGGCCGAAGCCGCCGTTGAGACTTGCGGCGACCGGCCTCAGGCGGAAGAACAGGAAATCCGGAAAATCGACATAGAGGGCCGCCTTCGGATGGCGGCGCAGGAAGCGGGCGCGCAGATGCGGTCGCTCCGGATCGTCCGCGGCGACCGGAAGCGCGTCGCATTGCAGGCTGATGCGCGGCCAGGCGAGCGGATCGCCCTTGCCGGGCTCGCCGAAAAGCAGGGAGCAGCGCGGCAGTGCCAGAAGCGCTTTCGTATGCGCGGCGAGCCTCGAGGCCAGAATGACCGGCTGGCTTGCGCCGTCGGTTGCGGTCAGCACGCGGCTGGAATTGGGATAACCCGTTTCCGGGTCGATGACGGCGATGGCGGCAAAGCGCGCCGTGACAATCAGTTCGCGTGCCTGGCTGCGGGCTTCGTCGTCGGTGTCGCGCAGCACCTTTGGCTTGTCGTCCTTGCTCATTCCGGTCGTTTCCCTGCCGGGTGCCGGGTGCCGGAAGACGGCACGCGGTCTGCTGTCGTTGGGATCCGTTCCTACAACAGTTCGGGGCAGGGCGATATATTGTCGATCATCGACCGGAGAGCGAGATCAGGGGCGGCCGCCCCGCAAGGGCGAGGCGGCGGCCATGTGGAAGGCGTTTGCCGGGTCTCGGGTCTGCCGAGACCGGAGCATCACTCGTCGCGGCGGCGGTGACGCGTCAGGCCTTCGAGAATGTCCTGCGCTGAAATCGTGCCGACAACGGCGCCGTTCTCGACGACCCCGGTGACGCCGGGCGTCTTGGCCATGGCGTCGAGCACGATGCTCAGCGGTGCGTCCGGCGGGACGGTGCCGACGACAGTTCCGCTGTCGGCAGCGCCTGGCTTCATGACGTCACCGGCGGTCAGCATCATGATCGGGTTCATGTGCTGCACGAAGTCGGCGACATACTGGTTGACCGGGTTCTTGACGATGTCCTGCGGCGTGCCGCACTGGACGATGCGCCCGCCTTCCATGATGGCGATGCGATTGCCGATGCGGAAGGCCTCGTCGAGGTCGTGGCTGACGAAGATGATGGTCTTCTTCAGCTTGCGCTGGAACTCCAGCAACTCGTCCTGAAGGCGTGTGCGGATGAGCGGGTCGAGCGCCGAGAAGGGCTCGTCCATCAGCAGGATCGGCGCGCCGGTGGCGAAGGCGCGGGCAAGGCCGACGCGCTGCTGCATACCGCCCGACAGCTCGTTGACCTTGCGGTCGGCCCATTGCGTCAGGTTGACCAGCTGCAGCTGCTCGGCAACCTTGGCCTTGCGCACGGCTTCCGGCTCGCCAGCCAGCTCCAGGCCGAAGCCGACATTCTCGGCCACCGTGCGCCAGGGCAGGAGGCCGAACTGCTGGAAGACCATCGAGACGGTGTGCATGCGGAAATTCCGTAGCGCGCTTCTCGATGTCTTGTAGGGGTTGAGCGAGCCGCTGTCGGTCTTGACGGCGACATCGCCGCGCACCACCGGGGCGAGCCCGTTGACGGCGCGCAGCAGCGTGGATTTGCCGGAGCCCGACAGGCCCATGAGAACGAGGATCTCGCCCTCGTTGATGGTCAGGCTGGCATTGGCGACGCCGAGCACAAGGCCGGTTTCCTTGCCGATCTCGTCGCGCGTGCGGCCCTGGTCGACCATCTGCAGGGCGCGGTTCGGATTATCGCCGAAGATGATGCTGACATTGTCGAAGCTGACAGCGGTCATGCCGTTTCTCCTTCGTCGAAGAACTTGAAGATGCGGTCGAGCACGATCGCGAGGATGACGATGCACATGCCGGAGTCAAAGCCCATGGGAACGTTCATCTGGCCCAATGCGCGCTGAACCAGCGTGCCGAGACCTTCCGCGCCGACCATCGAGGCGATGACCACCATCGAGAGCGAGAGCATGATGGTCTGGGTAATGCCGGCCATGATCTGCGGCAGCGCAAAGGGCAATTCGACCTTCATCAGAACCTGCATCGGGTTGGCCCCGAAGGCCTGTGCGGCTTCAATCAGCGAAGGCGGCGTCGAGATGATGCCGAGGCGGGTCAGGCGGATTGGCGCGGGGATGGCGAAGATCACCGTTGCGACAAGGCCGGAGACGGCGCCGAGACCGAAGAGGATGAGCGCCGGGATGAGGTAGACGAAGGTCGGGATCGTCTGCATCAGGTCGAGGATGGGCCGCAGGATCGCGTAGAACCACGGGCGGCGGGCCGCCAGGATACCGAGGGGCACGCCGACGATCATCGACACGCCGGTGGCTGCAAGAACCAGCGCCAGCGTTTCCATCGCTTCCGTCCAGTAGCGCTGGTTGTAGATCAGCAGCATGCCGACGGCAGTCAGCACGACGACGCTGAACTTGCGGCGCACGGCCCAGGCGATCAGACAGAAGGCGGCAATGGTGATGAAGGGATAGTAGGGCGCGACTGCGGTTTCTTCGACAAATTTCCCCAGAAGCAGCCACAGGATGGCGTCGATGGAGCTTTGCAGGATTACTGAAATCATGTCGAAGAAGCTGCTGAGGTTCGTCGTCAGCCAGTCGACGACAACCTTGGCCCCCCGGCCGATCATGATCTTGTTGTTCTCATCCAGTAGCCAGCTATGGAGCCAGTCCATTAGGTTCCCCTTTTTTGGTTTTCGGTTGGCTGGTATGCGGCCGGAGCTTTTCGCTCTCTTTTTGAACTTTGTTTATTATCGTTCCCCGTACAACCGTCTTGTCGGCCTGCGGCCCAATATATCCAGTTTACGCAAATGTGTCGCAACTTGAAGAGCGGGTGTCCTTAAACCGTGTGCGCAAACAAAAAAGGGCGACCCGAGGGCCGCCCTTTGATCCGTGTCGGAACGATCAGAGGCCGAGGCCCTTCTTGACGGCCGCTTCGGCGTCGCCGCCGTCCTTGGTCGTCACGCCGGCGAGCCAGGGCTTGACGGCTTCCGGATGGGCCTTGAGCCATGCCTTGGCGGCATCCTTGCCCTGCATGCCCTTGTCCATGATGGATTCCATGATCTCGTCCTCCATCTCGAGGTTGAAGACCAGGTTGTTGAGGAACTTGCCGACATTGGCGCATTCGCTGACATAGCCTGCGCGCGACATCGTGTAGACAGTTGCGCCGCCGAAGTTCGGGCCGAACGAGTCGTCGCCGCCGGTGAGGTAGGTCATCTTGTACTTGACGTTCATCGGATGCGGCGCCCAGCCGAGGAAGACGACCGGCTTCTGGCCCTTGTCGAGCTTGGCGACCTGGGCGAGCATGCCCTGTTCGGAGGATTCGACCAGCTTGAAGTCCTTCAGGTCGAACTTGTTGTCCTTGATGAGGTCGAGGACGAGCTTGTTGCCGTCATTGCCGGGCTCGATGCCGTAGATCTTGCCGTCAAGTTCCTTCTTGTGCTTGGCAATGTCGGCGAAGTCCTTGATGCCGAGCTTTGCGCCGGCTTCGTTGGTAGAGAGCGTGTACTTGGCGCCTTCGAGGTTGGCGCGCACTGTGTCCACCGTCTTGGCGTCGGTGAAGGGCTTCACGATCTGCGTGGAGGAGGGCATCCAGTTGCCGACGAAGAAGTCGAGCTGCTTGTTGGCCATGCCGGTGTAGATGATCGGCAGGTCGAGTTCCTTGACGTTAACCTTGTAGCCAAGAGCCGTCAGCACGGTCTCGACGGCGCCGGTGGTTGCCTGGATGTCGGTCCAGCTGACCTGGGCGACGTTGACATTGCCACAGCTGGCCGGTTCGGCGGCCTTGGCAGCGCCGGCTGCAGAGGCAAAAACGAACACGAAGGCTGCCGTGGACTTCAAAATGGAACGCATCATTACGGAGTTCTCCCTCTTATGGATGAGCTGTATCAATCATCCTCGGTGTCAGCGAAGCACCAAATTCCGATGAGTTCAAGGGCCTATTCGGGCGGGCTTCGCGCGGCAAGGTCCGGCCTTCGCAAATCCCAACATAAATGTCGCAAAGACGTTAATTGGCAAAAAATCTGTGATTTCCGGCCCTTGCCGATTGGCTTTGCAAGGCGTCGGGGGGCAAGGAAAGGGCAGGCATTGGCGGGCCGTCCGGAAGGAGGGCGCCGGCGTGCAGCAGGTTCATGAGATTCGAGAGGGCGGCGCGTGGCCAAGTTCTATTTCAGCTATTCGACGATGAATGCCGGCAAGTCGACCATGCTGCTCCAGGCCTCCTACAACTATCAGGAACGCGGCATGCGCACGGTGATCCTGATTGCCGCTTTCGACGATCGGGCGGGCAGGGGCAAGGTGTCCTCGCGCATCGGGCTGACCGCGGATGCCATTCCCTTCCACGCGGAAGACGATCTGAAGGCTCTGGTCGAGGGCCTGCTCAAGGACGGGCCGATCGCCTGCATCTTCGTCGACGAGGCGCAGTTCCTGACCCCGGAACAGGTGTGGCAGCTGGCGCGCGTCGTCGACCGGCTGAACATCCCGGTCATGGCCTATGGGCTTCGGACCGATTTCCGCGGCAAGCTGTTTCCCGGCTCGCAGGAATTGCTGACGATTGCCGACGAACTGCGCGAGGTGCGCACGATCTGCCATTGCGGGCGCAAGGCGACCATGGTCGTGCGGCTGGACGCGGAAGGCCGGGTCATCAAGGAAGGCGCGCAGATCGAGGTTGGCGGCAACGAGAAATATGTGTCGTTTTGCCGTCTTCACTGGGATGACAAAATGCAGGAGACTTGATGTCGGTCAAGGCGTCGCCTCATCCGGTATCGTAGGAGAGCACTGCTCGGGGACCGTTCACAGAGGCGGGCAGAGCTCAAACGAGGTCTGAAAGGATTGAATATGTATGTTCGCATGCTGATTGCCGCAGCGGCAGTTGCCGCCAGTGCGGGTGTGGCGCTCGCCGACGGCGACGCGGCCAAGGGGGCGCAGGTCTTCAAGAAGAATTGCATGGTCTGTCACAATGCGACAGATGCCAAGGCCAAGGTCGGCCCGAGCCTGCAGGGCATCGTGGGCCGTCCGGTGGCCACCGTCGCCGATTTCAAGTATTCCGACGGCATGAAGACTTTTGGCGCCGGCAAGACCTGGACGGAAGAAGAGCTGACGGCCTACCTGCCGAACCCCAAGGATCTTGTCCCGGGCACGAAGATGGCATTTGCCGGCCTCAAGGCGCCGCAGGACATTGCCGACCTGATCGCCTATCTGAAAAACCCGCAGTAAGCTGTCCATCCGGGGCGGCCAAGCTGCCCCGGATCACCCTCGCGCGGCGACTGCCCCGGCGCCGAGACTGATCGCGATCGATCACAATGCTTTGACTATTGGCCGATTTACGTTGCGCTAATATCTCGCCATAGTATAGCAGCATTCGAATGAAGCAGATGCTTCATCGGGGCCTGACGGGGGCGGTTTTCGCGACTGTTCAGGCGCTTTGGGAAGAGGCGGGGGCCGATCCATGCATGAAGAAAATGACGTTGCGTTCGAGCAGTTGATGCGCGACGCGGCGGTGATTGGAATGTCCGAGCGCGACATTGTCGCGTGTTTTTCGGAATGGTTGTTGATCAATTGCTGGCACTTCGACGGCGCGGATTTTCGAATTTTCGGGAATTTCCGTGGTCTCGAACACATGACCGAAATTGTCGAGAAGGACGGTAACCGGTCCTTCCAGGGCAAGATGAGCGAGGCCAAGAGTGCGATGGCGCGCGCAAATCTCGCGCGGGCCATGGATGCCAAGGGCTTTTCCAGCGTGCGCCACCCGATGTCCGTTGATGACGGGCCGCCACGAGATTTCATCTCGATCGGCCAATACAAGCAGGAAGACGATGGCAAGCCTGGCCTGATCGGCGTGACGTTCGAGTGTTTCAAGCCCTTGCGGCAAATCGCGGTCACCGAAAGCGCGCAGGATCAGGCGGCCGAGTGAGCCTGTGCACCGGCATCGCGCTATCAGGGCGCGCGCCTGAATTCAAAGCAAAAGATCCAGCATTCTCGATTGAGGCGTCGCGACGTGAATCTCTTTTATGAAATGAATACCGGTTTTTCGCCAGGTCCCCTGCCGGGATACCTCCACATGAGCGATGCGGATGTCCTGCGTCTCCTGCAGAAGCACATGTCCATCGGTCTTTGGCGTTCCGACCTTGAAAGTGGCCTCGTGTTCTTCTCTCCGCCGATTTCCAGGCTGTTCGGTCTGCCCGAGCAGGCGGGACCGGTGAATGTGGCCGCCGTTCGCGCGGCCATGCACCCCGAGGACGCGCCCTTCGTGCTGGAACTGCTGGAAACCATTTCCCGCGAGAAGGGATCGGCGCAGATCGTGCTGCGCGTGCGCAGCAGCGAGGCGGAGGACTACAAGTATGTTCGCCTGGTCGGCCGCTACCGCGCCCGTGACAAGGATTGCGGCGAGATCATCGGCATCGGCCACGAAGTCCCCGCCGACGGCTGATCCATTCGGAGCCCCCGGCCGCAAGGCCGGCGGCGGCCAGGGTAGTCCGCATCAGCGGTCGAGAACGTCGCGGATTTCCTGGATGTTGGAGCGGACGCGCAGGACGTAGAAACCCATCGTGGCGAGATGCGTCGGCATGATCCAGCCGTCTTCCGCACCATTCGAGATGATGGCCGGCTGGATCTTCAGCGCGGACTTGAACTGGCCATGCAGCCGGTCCCAGAGCGGGCCGAGATTGCGCTCCTTGATGACATTGGCGAAGTCGGCGCGGGTGCCGGCAAGAATGGCGTTGTAGCCGTAGAGCTGGCCGAAGGCGAACCAGAAGCGGTCGTCGGCGCGCGTGTCGAACCAGCCGCCGCCATGGTTTTCGGAGCGCTCGCGCAGGATGTCGGATGTCGAGCCGAGCGAGCTTGCGATGCGATCGAGGAATTCCCGCAGGTTGTCTGCGCGCGCGTCGAAGGTTGCCGAGCAGTTGGCAAGTTCGGTGTTGTAGTTGGCCAGATCCTTGATGGCCGAGCGGTACTGTTTGGGCGTCGGTGTCAGCGGTCCGAACGGGTCGAAGCTCCAGTACCAGTTTTCCTCGCCATACTGCATCTTCGAGCGGGCGTTCTGAAGGTTGTTGTTGATGCCGGACGTGCCGCGCATGCGGCCGAGCGTGTCGACCAGTTCGACGGTCGCGCGGCGCACGGCCTCGTTCACGCCACGCTGAAAGTTCGCCTTGTTGTCGAGGAATGGCGTGTGGTCCCAGTCAACGCCAAAGAAGCCCAGCTTGTAGAGGATCATCGAGGAGATCCAGGCATTCTGGTTGACGTTGAAATCCGTCAGGGCGATCGTGGTTTCGGCAATCGCCGAAGGCTGGCACGTGAGCGGAGACCCGTCGGCCTTGGCCGTCAGGGTCGCTCCCGCGGGGGCTTCCCTGGCCGGATATTTATAGGCATCGACGAAGCTCGGGTTGAAATTCGTCCAGGCCTGCGTCTGCCATACGAAATAGCCGTAAAGACCGATCAGCAGCGCCAGTGCCAGGCCAATGGGGGCCTGAACCATCCAGTGCCTGTTGCGGAACCAGTTCGCGATGACGAGGAAGGGCCATGCGATTGCCGCTGCGATCCGGCCGAAGAACCGCCCGATCGCCAGGAAAATCGTTTCGAAAAACGTGATGATCGGATCAAGCATCGGTTTCGCCCCTTCCCGCCGCATATTACGGGGCCGGTGGCCACCTGCGGGTCTAACCCATAGATAGTTCACGCTCTTGTGCGGTGCAACGGCGGCCTGCGCCGGGACGTGCTACTTTTGAGACATGTCTTCGGGCGAATATTGCGATTGACAGAATGAACTGTCTCCAAATTGAACATCAATTCTGCGGTTTTTGAGGAAATTCGGGAAGGCTGGAAATCCAAATGGCCCGTTGTGGCGCAGGCGTATCCCCAAAACTAGCGAGTTTGTACGGTAGGGGACCGAACCGGTCGAAAGAGTTCAGAAGTCATTAATGAATGGGTGCAAGAATCTTCATGAATGACGGTCGTTTTTGCCGTCGGGGGCATGAGGGGCTACCAATGTTTGGAATGAAATCTGGCTTGTCGAGCGCAAAGATGCGCGCGATCGATACGTTGCGCGCGAATGTCATGATCGCCGACGCAGACTTGAGAATCACCTACATGAACACGGCGGTCAAAGGCCTGCTCAGCGAGGTGGAAGGCGAACTCAAGGCGGAACTGCCGCGGTTTTCGATGGAGACGCTGCTCGGCAGCAATATCGACGTCTTTCACAAGAATCCCAGCTACCAGCGCGACATGCTGTCCAAGCTGACCAAGCCGCACAGCGCCACCATCCGGGTCGGCGGACATGCGTTCGACTTGCTTGTCACGCCCCTGATGAACGGCGGGAAGTCGGAGGGTTTCGTGGTCGAGTGGGCCAATGCCAAGGAGCGCCTGCAGAACAACGACTACCGCAACCAGATGGAAGCCATCTCGCGCGTGCAGGCCGTCATCAGCTTCACGCCCGAAGGCCAGATCCTGACTGCGAACGAGAACTTCCTGAAGTCGATGGGGTATTCGCTTCAGGAAATCGTCGGCAAGCATCACAGCATGTTCGTCGACAAGGAATATGCGGGAAGCTCGGCCTATCAGGACTTTTGGCGCGACATGCGCGACGGCAAGTTCCGCGCCGACGAATTCGTGCGCTATGCCAAGAACGGCAAGCCGGTGTTCCTGCAGGCGTCCTACAATCCGATCCTGGACGAGAAGGGCAAGGTCATTAAGGTCGTGAAGTTCGCGACCGATGTGACCGATCGCGTGAATGCGGTCAACACGCTCGGCGACGGGCTGAAGGAACTGGCGGCCGGCAATCTCGACCAGCATATCGACACGCCGTTCCCGCAGAACCTTGAGCGCCTGCGCCACGACTTCAACGATTCCGTGACGCAGCTCGAAGCGGCGATCAATTCCATTGGCAGCAACGCCAACAACATTTCTGCCAGCGCCGAAGAAGTGCGCTCGGCGGCAGATTCGCTCTCCAAGCGGACCGAACAGCAGGCGGCCTCGATCGAAGAGACGGCTGCAGCCCTCGAAGAGATCACCACGACGGTAGCCGACTCTTCCCGCCGCGCCGAAGAGGCAGGCAACCTGGTTGCCCGGACCCGCGAGAATGCGGAGCGCTCCGGCGAAGTCGTCAAGGAAGCCATCGAGGCCATGAGCGCCATCGAGAACTCCTCCGGCCAGATCGCCAACATCATCGGCGTCATCGACGAGATCGCCTTCCAGACCAACCTTCTGGCGCTCAATGCCGGCGTTGAAGCCGCGCGCGCCGGCGATGCGGGCAAGGGCTTCGCGGTCGTTGCCACGGAAGTTCGCGAACTGGCGCAACGCTCGGCCAATGCCGCCAAGGAAATCAAGTCGCTGATCACCAAGTCGAGCGATCAGGTCAAGCAGGGCGTGGCGCTCGTCGGACGCACCGGCACGGCTCTTGCCGATATCGTGGTGCAGGTGCAGGACATCAACCGCAACGTCAACGCCATCGTCGACGCAGCGCGCGAACAGGCGACCGGCCTCAAGGAAGTCAACGCCGCCGTCAATACCATGGACCAGGGCACGCAGCAGAATGCGGCGATGGTCGAGGAATCCAACGCGCAGAGCGCAACGCTTGCCACCGAGGCCGAGGCGCTCGCCTCCCTGCTGCAGCGCTTCCGCACCCGCGGTTCCGCGCAGACCTCGCGTCGCGCTCAGCCCGGCCGCGCACCGCAGGCCGCAACGCATGCATCGCGCCCGGCCGCATCGCCCGCCCGCCAGCTTGCCAGCAAGGTCGCGAAATCCTTCGCCACCGGTGGCGGCGCGACAGCGGCTGCGGCGGACTGGGAAGAGTTCTGATCGCGGGGTTTCGGCCGTCCGGAGTTCTCTGAGAACCGGTTGAATGGGCTGCCTCCCCGGAGGCAGCCCATCGTCATTTCTATTTTAGATTTCTCTTAAGTTTGGGGAGACATCTTTTGTAAAGAGATGGGCTGATATGTTCGCCCAAAGATCATGGCGGGTTTCGAGACGGAACCACGTCAATTTCAAGAATATATCCGCCCCAGCCAGTGAGTACGCGCGTGTTTAACATCTCTCCGGTCTCGCAGAACAACGTGTTTCGCAAGCGTCGCGTGGCGCGCCTCAACAGCATGATCGCCGACCATGTCGCGGCCAAGGGCCATTGCCGGCTTCTCGACATGGGGGGCACGACGGGCTTCTGGACGGTCTGGCGCGACCTTCTCGATTTCGAGCACCTGACGGTCACCTGCGTGAACCTGGCCGAGGTTCGGCAGGACGACACCGGCGGGCTGCCGGTCATTGCACGGGTGGGCAATGCCTGTTCCATGCCGGAGTTCGAGGACAATGCCTTCGACGTCGTCTTTTCCAACTCGGTCATCGAGCATGTGGGCCTCTGGTCCAACAAGGTCGGCTTTGCCCGCGAAGCGCGCCGGCTAGCCCCGAGCTATCTCATCCAGACGCCGAATTTCTGGTTCCCGGTCGATCCGCATTCGCGCTTTGCATTCCTGCACTGGCTGCCGCGGCCGGTCGTCTACCGCGTTCACATGGCGATGCGCACGGGCTTCTATCCGAAGACCGCGAACCTCGACGAGGCGATGACCTATACCGAAGATGCCGACATGCTCGACTGGCGGCAGATGGCGCATCTCTTCCCGGATGGATCGATCGAGTCCGAAAAGTTCATGCTGATGACGAAGTCGCTTCTCGCCGTTCGCCACAACAAGCCCTGACAGGGCCGATCACGGTCGCATCCATTCAAGCTGCGACCGACCGGCTGCCTTCGGACTTCACGTTCGCGCGGCGCGGGGCGCTTCTGGCGTCGTGGTTCAGGACGAACTGTCCGACCAGCTGAACCAGCCCATCCACTTCGCCGGCGAGACCGTGCGTGGCCGCGGTCGTTTCTTCCACCATGGCGGCGTTCTGCTGCGTGATCTGGTCCATCTGGCTGATGGCCGTGTTGATCTCGACGAGGCCGACCGACTGCTCCTGCGATGCGCGGGCGATCACGTCGATGTCCTCGGCGATGTCGGTGATATGGCTCTCGATGGTCAGCAGCGCATCGCCCGTCTGCCGCACAAGGCCGACGCCGCCGGCCACCTCCCGATTGGAGCGGTCGATCAGTTCGGCGATCTCGCGGGCGGCGCGGGCCGAGCGCTGGGCCAGTTCACGGACCTCCTGGGCGACCACGGCGAAGCCCTTGCCGGCTTCCCCGGCGCGGGCGGCTTCGACGCCGGCGTTGAGTGCCAGCAGGTTGGTCTGGAAGGCGATTTCGTCGATCACGCTGGTGATCTGCGAGATCTGTCCGGAGGCCTCCTCGATCCTCGCCATGGCGACAATCGCGTTCTGCACGATGGCGGCCGACGAGGTGACGTTGCTTCTCGCCTCGCTGGTGCGGGAACGCGTCGCGGCGGTGCGCTCCGAGGCATTGCGAACATTGGTGGTGATTTCCTCCAGCGCGGCGGCCGTTTCTTCGAGCGCTGCGGCCTGCTGTTCGGTCCGCCGCGCCAGCTGGTCTGCGGACGTCCCGAGCGTCTGGGCGCTGCCTTCGATCTCGCGCGACTTGTCGAGAATGTTTTCAAGCACGCGCTGGAAGGCGGCCAGAGACGCGTTGAAATCGTGGCGCAGCGTTTCGAATTCCGCCTTGAAGGGCGTGTCGAGCGTCGCTTCGATGTTGAACCTGGCGAGCCTCTTCAGCCCGCTGCCAAGCTGGGAAATCACGTTGGTCAGGTCTGCGGCATGCTGCGCCTGTTCGGCCTCAAGCGCGGCGCGCTCGCGATCGGTCAACTGACGCTGGCGGGCGCCATCTTCCTCAAGAGCCAGCTTCTCAAGTGCGGCGTGCCTGAGGACGCTGACGGCGCCGGCCATGGTGCCGATCTCGTCCTGTCTGTCGACAAAGGGAACCGCCTGCTCGTTGTCGCCCGCGGCGAGCCGCCCGAGATAGGTTGACATCGCCAGCACCGGCGAAATGCTGCGCCGCTGGAAGACGAACAAACCCGCCCAGAGTGCGACCAGGGCAAGAGTTGCGACCGAGGCGGCAAGCAACGTATAGATTATGGCGTCGCGATGGGCCGACGTCTCCTGACCTTCAAGATAGGACCGCGATGCCGCGACAAGCCGACCAACAGCTTGCTTCTGCGCTTCGAAAGCGTCCCGCAGATGGTCGAACGCGGGCGCCATGGCCGCGTCGTTCCGGCCTTTCAGGGCCGGGATCGCCTGTTCGTTCATAGCTGTCCAGAAACTCTCACTGGTGGTGCGGATATCTTCGGTGACCAGTTTACGGATGTCCGGCGGTATGTCGGCGCCGGCCCAGTAGGCATAGCGCGTGTCGAAATCCTTCTTGAGCCTTGCGATCAGTTCGAGATTTCGCTCCGTCATGTCCGGGTGCACCATGGATTCCGTCGCATGCAGATAGGCCTCCACAACGAACATCGGCGGCGGCAGGATGTCGGCGACCAGATCCTTTGCGGCCACGATCTCGCGATAGGCCGGGCCTTCGATCCGGAGCTTCTCCAGCGTGTAGCCCATGGTCGCAATGACGGCGACGAAGGCGGCGGTCAAGACGGCCGCAAAGACGACGAGACTCCTTGATATACTCATGTTCATCTCGTCGATCCCCCAGATTTGCGGCCGTCTCGCGCGCCCCGCACAGCGGCCTCCCCAAAGACGGCCGCGTGTTTGCACACCCCCGTGTGCAATTTCGTGTTGCGCAAGATGTGACCGAAATTCTAAGCAATCTGTTAACCACTCGGGCCGCGAGGGCGGCTTTATTGGCGAAATCCCTAAAGTTAGGGATGTCTAAAGTGGTCGGGGTCGGGGAGGGCCGCTTCGGCGTCCCGACGGATGTCGCGACGCCCGCAGGCCATCACCAGCAGTAGCGATATTCGTTCTTGCGCTTTATCAAATCGAGATGAAGGTGGGTTTCATGCGCCGCGTCGCTGCCCGGGCCGAGAACCGTGGTGAAGAACAGGCAGGCGGAAGCGGTAATGGCGCGTTCGAACGCGCCGACCAGTGTGGCATCCTTTTCCCGCGGCTCGATCACGACTGTCTTGCCATCGGAAAAGCGGAAGCCTGCGATGTCGATGGCGTTGCCATGGGCATGTTCCGAGATCTTGCCGCTTTCGGCATTGTTGCGGTTGCGGCAGGCGTAGCTGGTCGCCTGGTTGAAGGCGGTGATCTGCGCCGCGTTCGGGCCGTAGGCGATGTCGGCTGCGGGCAGAACCGACGCCTTTGCCCAGCGCGACAGCGCCAGCGCCGTCTGGCACCGCATCGTCGCCTCGGGCTCCAGCTTGATCCCGGGCAGCACGGTGCGCACGGTCAGCGGCTTGTCGATGCCGCAGCCGTTGCCGTCATCGATCGGCCTGGCTTCGGAGAAGTCCACACCGGCCTGCTTCAGGTCGGCGAGGCAGGCCGCATAGGCCTCCGGGTCTTCCTTCTCAGGCGGCTCGGCCTTCGTCTCGGTGGGGGCAGGGGCGTCCTTGCCGTCCGGTCCGGGCTTCGTCTCCTCCTTCGGCGTCTGCTCCTTCGCAGGCTCGGTGGGTTTCGTGTCTGCCGGTGACGCAGGTTTTGTCTCATCGGGCGGAGGAGCCGCCTTCCCGGCCGGCTTTTCCTGCGGGATCGGGGGCGTTGCAGGCGCCGTGTCGGGCCTGGCTTCGGGGATCGGGACCGTGTCTTCAGGCACGAGATCCTTTGCGGCGGGTTCTGCCGCGACGGCGAGAGAGGCTGACAGCAAAAGGGCCAGCAGAATGAAACGTCCTTGCACCATCGAGCCTCCGTGCGGATGGAGATGAAGCCTGGAAGCCTAAACGCGGCAGCCGCAGATCTGGTTCCGGGAGGCGGATGACGGTCGAAAAACGGGCCTTGCCAGCCGGCGCGTGCCGCTGTAACAATCGCGCCATGATCAACGCTCTGACGATTGCTAACTGGTGGTGGGCTCGCTGAAAGGCGGCCGTAGCCAGTTGTTGTGTCAAGCAAACGCTGAAGCCGCCCCGGAAAACTCCAGGCGGCTTTTTTCGTATGTGCCGTTTGGATTTGGGGCCGAACGGGAGAAGAGGACGACATGAATACGCGTGTTCTGGATGATGGTTCCGAGCAGTATGTGACGAAGGGCGGGGTCACGATCGCCCGCAAGCGTCGCGAAGTGCCCTATGACAATGCCATCTCCAGCTATATCGACAGGCTCGATGAGCGGCGGGGCGCGGTTCTGTCCTCCAACTACGAATATCCGGGCCGCTATACGCGCTGGGACACGGCGATTGCCGACCCGCCGATCGGCATTTCCTGCAACGGCCGCACGATGTGGATCGAGGCCTATAACGGTCGCGGCGAAGTGATCCTTGAGATGATTGCCGAGCGTTTGGCGACGGTTGCGGACATCAGGATCGATGCGAAGGCCGAGCGTCGTCTCGACTTCACCATCCAGCCGCCGAGCCGCGTCTTCACCGAGGAGGAGCGCTCCAAGATCCCGACGGTGTTTACGGCGCTGCGCGCCATCACCGATCTCTTCCATTCAGCGGAGGATTCCAGCCTCGGCCTCTATGGTGCCTTCGGCTACGATCTCGCCTTCCAGTTCGATGCCATCAACCTGAAGCTCGAGCGTCCCGCCGACCAGCGCGACATGGTGCTCTACCTGCCCGACGAGATCCTCGTCGTCGACAATTATTCCGCCAAGGCCTGGGTTGATCGCTACGACTTCGAGAAGGACGGCGCGACGACCAAGGGCAAGCCGTGGGACATTCCGGCCGAGCCTTTCCAGCCGACCGATACGATCCCGGCGCGCGGCGATCATCATCCGGGCGAATATGCCAAGCTGGTGACGAAGGCCAAGGAAAGCTTCCGCCGTGGCGACCTGTTCGAGGTCGTGCCGGGGCAGAAGTTCATGGAGCGCTGCGACTCGAAGCCCTCGCAGATTTCGCGGCGGCTGAAGGAAATCAATCCGTCGCCCTATTCCTTCTTCATCAATCTCGGAAACCAGGAATATCTGGTCGGCGCATCGCCGGAAATGTTCGTGCGCGTCACGGGCCGGCGCATCGAGACCTGCCCGATTTCCGGCACGATCCGGCGCGGCGAGGATGCGATTGCAGACTCAGAGCAGATCCTGAAGCTGCTGAATTCCAAGAAGGACGAGTCTGAGCTTACCATGTGCTCGGACGTTGACCGCAACGACAAGAGCCGTGTGTGCGAGCCGGGCTCGGTCAAGGTCATCGGCCGTCGCCAGATCGAGATGTATTCGCGCCTCATCCACACGGTGGACCATATCGAGGGGCGTCTGCGCGAGGATATGGACGCGTTTGACGGCTTCCTGTCGCATGCCTGGGCCGTGACTGTGACCGGCGCGCCGAAGCTCTGGGCGATGCGTTTCATCGAGGCCCATGAGAAGAGCCCGCGCGCCTGGTATGGCGGCGCGATCGGCATGGTCGGCTTCAATGGCGACATGAATACCGGCCTGACGCTGCGCACCGTGCGCATCAAGGACGGCATTGCGGAAGTCAGGGCAGGGGCAACACTGCTCAACGACTCCATCCCGGAAGAGGAAGAAGCCGAAACCGAACTGAAGGCATCCGCCATGATTGCAGCCATTCGCGATGCAAAGGCCGGCAATACCGGCAAGGCTGGCCGCGACGTCGCCAAGGTGGGCGTCGGCGTGAAGATCCTGCTGGTCGACCATGAGGACTCATTCGTTCACACGCTGGCGAACTATTTCCGCCAGACGGGGGCGACCGTGACCACCGTTCGTTCGCCGGTGGCGGATGAAGTGTTCGATACGGTCAATCCGGACCTCTTGGTGCTTTCGCCCGGTCCCGGCAGCCCGAAGGATTTCGACTGCGAGACGACGATCAAGAAGGCGCGGACGCGCAAGCTGCCGATCTTCGGCGTCTGCCTCGGCCTTCAGGCGCTGGCCGAAGCCTATGGCGGCGAGCTGCGGCAGCTGGCGATCCCGATGCATGGCAAGCCGTCGCGCGTGCGCGTGCTGGAAGCCGGCACGGTGTTCTCAGGTCTTGCCAAGGAAGTCACCGTTGGCCGCTACCATTCGATCTTCGCCGATCCCGCCACGCTCGACCGTGATTTCATCATCACGGCCGAAAGCGAGGATGGCACGATCATGGGGATCGAACACGCCAAGGAACCCGTCGCCGCCGTGCAGTTCCACCCGGAAAGCATCATGACGCTCGGCCAGGATGCCGGCATGCGGATGATCGAGAATGTGGTGGCGCATCTGGCGAAGCGCGCCAAGGTGAAGGCGGCGTAAGCCCTCGCCATCAAGGCTTTGCATGCAATGGCGGCGCCCGATGGTGCCGCCATTTTGCGTTCAGGCTTCCCTTTTCGCCGGCGGGGCCTCGACGATCAGCGAGACGATGCGGCGCACGATCGGTACTGCGACGATGGCTGCCGGAAAGGCGATTGGATAGGTGAGCATCCACGCGCCGAGCGCGCGGGCGCCGAGATCCGGGGCAAAGCCGACGGCACTGAATGTCGCGGCGGCGGACACGAGCCCCGACATCATGAGGGAGAGGATCATCGGGGAAACGATGTGGGCGGCGTGATGTGGCAGCTTTCTGACGCGGCCACGCTTGGAAACTGCGGTTTGCATGTTTGTCTCCGGGGTAGGTTTGAATGACAGCCCCTCTATACCTCCGCGCGATCATGTGCGAAATTCGGATAATTCTCTCATTTTATGTGAATAAATGAACATGTTGAACTGGGATGACCTGAAGTTCCTTGTCCTTCTGGAAGAGAAGGGGTCGCTGGCGGCGGCGGCCAAGCGGCTGGGCGTCGATCACGTTACCGTGGCGCGGCGCATCGCCTCGCTGGAGGAGGCGCTCGGCGTCAAGCTTGTCGACCGGCGGCAGAAGCGCACTGTGATGACGCAGGCGGGGCTTCGCATCGCTGCACATGCCCGGCGGATGCAGGAGGAGGTCTATGCGCTGGAGCGCACGGCATCGAGCGTCAGGCCGGACATTGCCGGCCCTGTCTCCATCAGCGCGCCGGGTCTGATTGCCGCCGAGATGATCGCGCCGCGCCTCGGACCGTTTCTAAAAGTCCATCCGGATCTCGAACTCACGCTCCGCGGCGATGTGCAGGCCGTGTCGATCACACGACGCGAGGCGGATGTTTCGGTGCGGCTTTCCATGCCCAACGATCCGACGCTGATCCGTCGGCAGGTCGGCACCTTGCGCTACAGGTTTCTGGCGAGCCCGGACTATCTGGCGCAAACACCGTTTGAGGCCTACCGCTATGTTTTCTTCGACAAAAGCGAGGGTCTTCTGCCGCATGAGACCTGGTTGAAGTCGCTTGTCGGGCCTGCCTTTGCCATTGCCCTGCGCAGCAATGACCTGAACATACAGGCCGCCTCGGTGGCGGCTGGTGCTGGGGTGCTGGCCATGCCGGAAATTCTCGCCCGCAGGTTTGGCCTTGTCGATGCGCATCCCGACAAGGTTTTCTACGAGCGCCAGATCTGGCTTTGCTGGCATGAGGACCAGCGGGGGCAGCCGGCGATCGAGGCCGTTGCGGCGTTTCTGGCGGATTGCTTCGGGCAAGAGCCGGCATAGGGATTTGTCCGGATTGTTCCGCATGCCTCCGTCGGGAGACCTGCGTTTGCGGATCATAGCGCCCATTGCTTCGGATTTTTGTTAAAATATAAGCAATTTCAGTTGCTTGCGAAGGTTACGAAAAATTAATTCGCCAGCCCGTTCCGTGGGTTGACTATGACGGTGTGCAGCGCAATATAGCCGTGCTTCCGGCCTGCCAAGGCGGGCATCGCCGGAGCGCCTCATCGTTTTGAATAGCAAGACATATCCATGACCAGGCAGCCTGCACGGAAGCAGGAGCCCTCAGGCAAGGGTGAGCGCCATGACGCTTGTTTTTCGCATCCTTCAGCCCGCCAGATATCACGACGAGTCCATCGACCGAATAAGTCGCTGACCCGCGTTGAGCGGGTTCTTTCGCCGGGGCCGTTTTGAGCGCGTTTCGATCTGAGGCTTCAGATCGGCGCTCCCAACCCTTCTGCTTGATGTATGATCCAACCGATCCTCGGATTTCGGTCGGATCATGCTCTCGGGCCCCGTGACGTCGCATCATCATTATTCGGATCATTGACCATGACCTTGCATCATCCGGCTCTCGAGGCCGGTCGCAAGGCGTCGCGAATTCCCAATGTCTGGGATGCCGCCGCCTTCGGCCTGCTGTTTGCAACCTTCGTTCTCTTCATTCGCGGCGGGCATGAAACGCTGGCGCCCATCGAGGCGCTGTCGTCGGCGCCGATTTCGCTCGACCCTGCGAACCTGCCCGAATATGCGCTGCGCACCGTGCTGCGCATGCTGGCGGCCATTGTCGCCTCGCTGGTCTTCACCTTCGCCTATGGCACGCTGGCTGCAAAAAGCCGGCGGGCAGGGCTCGTGCTGATCCCCGTTCTCGACATCCTGCAATCCGTGCCGGTGCTGGGGTTTCTCTCCTTCACCGTCACCGGCTTCATGGCGCTGTTTCCGGGCAAGGTAATAGGCGTCGAACTGGCCTCGATCTTCGCGATCTTCACCAGCCAGGCCTGGAACATGACCTTCAGCTTCTATCAGTCGCTGAAGACGGTTCCGGCTGACCTTGAGGAGGCCTCGCGGTCGTTCCGGCTCACCGGCTGGCAGCGCTTCTGGCGGCTGGAGGTTCCCTTCTCCATGCCGGGTCTCGTCTGGAACACGATGATGTCCATGTCGGGTGGCTGGTTCTTCGTGGTGGCCTCCGAGGCGATTTCGGTCGGCAACACGACGATCACGCTGCCGGGCATCGGCTCCTATACGGCGCTGGCCATTCAGGACAAGAATTTCGCCGCGATCGGCTGGGCCGTCGGCGTCATGCTGGCGATCATCCTGATCTACGACCAGCTGCTGTTCCGCCCGCTGGTGGCCTGGAGCGACAAGTTCCGTGTCGAGCTTTCGGCCGGCGGCGAGGCTCCGCGCTCCTGGCTGCTCGACATGGTGCGCCGTGCCCGCATGTTCGGCAGGATCTTCCTGCCGCTGACCCGTTTCGTCTCGGCACTTCCCCGGCAGCGCATGGCCCTGCCGGTGGCGGCACCGCGCGCGGCCCTGACGGTTTGGCGCAGCGTCTGGGTGGACCGGCTCTGGGTGGTCGCGGTTGCGGCAGCAGCCGTCTATGCGCTGTGGCTCATCTGGTCCTTCGTGGCCACCGAACTGACGGGGCCTGAAATCCTCAACGTCGTCTGGCTCGGGTTCCTCACCATGCTGCGCGTCGTCGTGCTGATGGCGATTGCGACCGTGATCTGGGTGCCGATCGGGGTCTGGATCGGGTTGCGCCCGAAGGTAGCGGAACGGGTTCAGCCGCTGGCGCAGTTCCTCGCTGCGTTTCCGGCGAACATCATCTTCCCCTTCGCAGTCGTCTTGATCGTCCATTTCAAGGCCGATCCGAATATCTGGCTGTCGCCGCTCATGGTCTTCGGAACGCAGTGGTACATCCTGTTCAACGTGATTGCTGGCGCCAGCGCGTTTCCCAACGACATGCGCGAGGCGAGCTCCATCTTCCACATCCGTGGCTGGAGCTGGTGGAAGAAGGTGATCCTGCCGGGCATCTTCCCCTATTACGTGACAGGGTCGATCACGGCGAGCGGCGGCTCCTGGAACGCCTCCATCGTGGCGGAGGTCGCCAACTGGGGCGACACGAAGCTGACGGCGGTCGGGCTCGGTTCCTATATCGCCAATGCGACGACGGCCGCAGACTATCCGCGCATCGTGCTCGGCATCGCCGTGATGTCGGCCTATGTCATCCTCTTCAACCGCCTGCTCTGGCGTCCGCTCTATGCGTTTGCCGGCAGCCGGCTGCGTATGAACTAGAAACGCCCCGGCGCAGACGCCGGGTCTCCTCGATCTTTTGTTTTGTCAGCAGTCCCGAATTGAAAACCGCAAGGCCGGTCTCACGGGAACTGCTCCGAAAGGAGGGCGCTATGTCCAACGTTGAATTCAACCGCGCAACCAATCTCGCAGAACACCCGGTCCTCGTCGATGTGCAGGGCATGCGGCAGGTCTATCACAAGGGCGACAATCCCGATCTCGTCGTGCTCGACGATGTCTCGGTCACGATCCGCGAGGGCGAGATCGTCGGGCTGCTCGGCCGCTCCGGCTCGGGCAAGTCGACCTTGCTGCGCATCATTTCCGGCCTCATCCCGGCGTCTGCCGGCAAGGTGCAATGGTGCGGCAAGCCGGTTGTCGGTCCATGCGAAGGCCTGTCCATGGTGTTCCAGAGCTTTGCGCTCTTCCCCTGGCTGACGGTTCTCGAAAACGTGGAGATCGGGCTGGAGGCGCAGGGCGTTGCGTCTGCCGAGCGCCGCCAGCGCGCCCTGCAGGCCATCGACCTTATCGGTCTCGACGGGTTCGAGAATGCCTATCCGAAGGAGCTTTCCGGCGGGATGCGCCAGCGCGTCGGCTTTGCCCGGGCGCTGGTCGTTCATCCGCGCCTGATGCTGATGGATGAGCCTTTCTCGGCGCTCGACGTGCTGACGGCCGAAACGCTGCGCACCGACATTATCGACCTCTGGATCGAAGGCCGCCTGCCGGCCAAGTCCATCCTCATGGTCACGCACAACATCGAAGAGGCGGTGCTGATGTGCGACCGCATCATGATCTTCTCGTCCAATCCGGGTCGGGTGGCCGCCGAGATCAAGGTCGAACTGATGCATCCGCGCAATCGACTGGACCCGCAATTCAGGGCGCTGGTCGATGACATCTATGCGCGCATGACGCAGCGCGGGCCGGTGGAAAAGGTCGAGAAGCGGGCGCATGAGGGCTTTGCCGGCACGGGCGTCGGCATGGCGCTGCCGCGCATTTCGACCAACCTTCTCTCCGGCCTCATGGAAGCGCTGGCGGCCGAGCCCTATCATGGCGTGGCCGACCTGCCGGACATTGCCGGCGAATTGCAGATGGAGGTGGACGAACTCTTCCCGATCGCCGAGACGCTGCAACTGCTGCGTTTTGCCGAGCTGGAGGAGGGTGATGTGCGCCTGACCGAGGTGGGCCAGCATTTCGTTCACAGCGATGTCGATACGCGCAAGCGTCTCTTCGCCGAACATCTCGTCAGCTATGTCCCGCTGGCCGCGCTGATCAAGCGCGTGCTGGACGAGCGGCCGACGCATGCAGCGCCCTATGCCCGCTTCTGCGAGGAGCTGGAGGATTATCTGTCGGAGGACATGGCGGAAGAAACCATGTCGGCCGTCATTTCCTGGGGCCGTTATGCCGAGCTGTTCAGCTATGACGGTCATGCCCGGACCTTCAGCCTTGAAAATCCGAGCTGATCACGGCTCTTGCGCGGCGGGGATCACTTCTCCGCCGTGCTGGCTGACTTGCGCTTCAGGGCGCGCAGCAGCAGCGTGGCCAATGGGCCGATCAGTCCGAGCAGCGATGTGTCGAAACGGCCGCGCAGCAGGTTGCCGGCGAGCGTGATGTCGCCCGTCGCCGACTTCGCTTCGGTGATCAGGGCGTCGAGTGCGGTGGCGTGGAGTTCCTGGGCCAGCTGCAATTCCTTGCCCGGCTTGCGGCTGCCGGCGATCAGCACCAGCAGGATCGTCAGCACGAAGCTTGCGCCGGCAATGGTCAGTGCCGCCAGAACCGGTCCCCACAGCACTTTCAGGAATTCATAGCCGGCAACGCCGAGCATGATCAGGCCGAAGGCACCGACGACGAGGGCGACGGTCAGGAACGCGATCTGCGACATGCGCGCCCGGAAGGTCAGGTCGGCAATGACGGAATCGACGCGGATCAGAACTTTCAGCGACTGGATGAGACTATCGATACGCATGATGGGAAATCCTATCTGAAGGCAATCGCGCCCGCCACGAGGCCGAGAACGAAGGCGGCAGCGAGTGCGACAAGGGGGTGATCTTCGAGCACTTCCTCCGCCTCGCCGGCTTTGGAGGTGAGATATTTCTGCAATTCGGCGATGGCATCCGAGGCGTCTTCGGCGGGCGTGTCTGCTGGCGCAGGCCCGGCTGCAGCATCTACTTCGGGGCTTGCGGGTTTCGCCGCCTCCGCCTGCAGGCTTTTCACCTCTTTCAGCAGCGTTTCCAGTTCCTTGCGGATCGTGTCCAGCTCGGCCATCGGCGCATCCTCAGCTTCGTTCCTTTTTGCTCTCATAGCAGTTTACCCGGCTCAATTGCAGGCTCGTTGACATGTATCAAATGTGCGTCACGGCGTTGGAATATAGCTTGTGCTGTGGAAGTATAGCATAGGCTAAGTCGCGGAGAATAAAAGGAAATTTCTGTGTCCAGGCGGATTTTTCCTTGCGCTTTGGGGCGTGGCCGGATATGCCGCAGCCAATTCAACACATCATTGAAAGGGCGAAGCCATGGATGCCGAGACATCTAAGCTGATCCGTCGCATTGCTTTCTGGGGCATACCGCTTTCCCTTTTCGTCATGGGGCTGAAGGCGCTTGCCTGGTATGTGACGGGGTCTGTCGCGCTTCTCTCTGACGCGCTGGAATCGACCGTCAACGTGATTGCCGCAGCGATCGCCTATGGCGTCATCAGCTATGCGCAGAAGCCGGCGGATGACGATCACCAGTTCGGCCATCACAAGGCGGAATATCTCTCGGCGGTGGTCGAGGGTATGCTGATCGTTGTCGCGGCGATCCTGATCGTCTGGGAGGCGGCCGGCCACCTTTCCAAGCCCGAGCCGATGGATGCGCCTCTGCTCGGCATGGCGATCAACGGCGTGGCTGCCGTCATCAACGCCGCCTGGGCCTGGCTGCTGATCAAGGTCGGCACGCAGCATCATTCGCCGGCGCTGAAGGCCGATGGACGCCATGTGCTGTCGGATGTGGTCACATCAGGTGGTGTCATTATCGGTCTGGTCGCAGCGACGCTGACCGGCTACGCCATTCTCGATCCGCTGATGGCCATCGGCGTGGCGATCAACATTCTCTTCGAAGGCTGGAAGGTCATCTCGCAGTCGGTCAACGGCTTGCTCGACCGTGCCGTCACCGAGGAAGAGGATGCGGCGATCAAGAAGGCGATTGCCGAAAATGCGGCCGGGTCGCTCGGCGTGCATGATTTGCGCAACCGCCGTGCCGGCCCCGCCGTCTTCATCGATTTCCATCTGGTGGTGCCGGAAAGCATGGCGGTCGGGCAGGCGCATGATATCTGTGACCGGATCGAAAACGCGCTGCACAAGGTGATTTCCGGCGCAAGCATTGCTATTCATGTCGAGCCCGAGGGCGAGACGCCGCATGGCGTGCGCGTGAATATCGCCGCGCACAAGTCGCTGAAGAAGCGGGCCTGAGAGAAAAGGACGAGAGAGATGAGCAAGACCGATGTTTCGGGCCTGACACAGCTGGGCGCACATGTCGAAGCGCCGACTACGCCGGAAACGGCCGTGCTGGAGCGCGTGCCGAACGGGAATGAGGGGACGAAATATGTCGTGCGCTTCACCGCGCCCGAATTCACCTCGCTCTGCCCGATGACCGGCCAGCCGGATTTCGCCCATATCGTGATTGATTACGTGCCGGGCAAATGGCTGGTGGAATCGAAATCGCTGAAGCTCTTCCTCTTCGCCTTCCGCAATCACGGTGCGTTCCACGAGGACTGCTCGGTCTATATCGCACGGCGCATCATCGACTTGCTTGAGCCGGAATGGCTGCGGATCGGGGCCTACTGGTATCCGCGCGGCGGCATCCCGATCGATGTCTTCTGGCAGACCGGCGAGCCACCGAAGGGCGTCTGGCTGCCGGACCAGGGCGTGCCGACCTATCGTGGCCGGGGTTGAGGGCGAGGGCGGTCTGACCGCCCCCGCACGCGCATTTCCGCGTTTCATGGAAGCGCGAAAATGCTCCATGTCTTTGTTTTTATGCAATTCCGGACGTGAAACCGGTTTCCGCTTTCGCTGGAATTGCTCGCGCTATCAGGCATAATTGCTGTCGTCGTAACCGCCGTCGTCGAAGCTTGCGTCGTCATAGTCGGCGTTGTCGAAGCCATCGGTGTTCTGCGTGGCGTTGCTCATGTCGGCAAGGGCCGACTGTTCGGCACCGTTATTGCCGTTCTGCCAATCATTTGACTGGCCCGGCTGGTTGCCATTGTCGAAGAAGTTGTTGACCACCGTTTCCTCGACCACCGGCGCACCGGCGACGCCGCCAGCGCCAAACAGGCCGCCCGCGCCGAAATGCGGGGCAAACAGCGAGCGCACGGCGTCCGCCATCAGCATGCCACCGGCCACGCCGGCCGCCGTCGTCATGGCGCCGGCAAGAAACCCGCCGCCGCGCGAGGGCTGCTGGGGGGCGGCATAGGAGGGCTGGGCGGGTTGCGACCATGGGCCCGGCTGCGGCGCGGCGCCACGGGTATAGCCGCCGTCATAGGCAGGGGCCTGCGGGCCGGAGCGGCCCCAGGGGCCGGCAGGCGGCTGCTGGGACTGCGTGCCCTGACCTTGCGCGTTGCCACCAAAGAGGGAGGAAAGGCCGGAGAGGAAGCCGCCCTGTTGGCCCTGCTGGGCGGTCGCGCCCTGCTGCAGGTCCTTCACCTGCGCTTCGAGCTGGCCGATGCGGGCAGCCGAGGCTTCCAGACCCTTTTCCTGAAGGATGACGGCCTGGGCCAGATAATAGGCGGCATAGGGATGACGGGCCAGTTCGTCGCGGATCAGCGCCTCGGCTTCCGGGTCGCGGGGCGTTGAGGCGGCCTGACCGACGCGGGCAAAAAGTTCATTGAGTAACTGACGTTCCTCGGGCGACATGATCGGTTCCTTTATCTGTTGGCGAAGCATCGCGTCATGACTGACTTAGGATCGGGATATGAAAGTTTCGAGGCGGCGGTGAATTAAATGTGTGTAATCTTTGCGATGGCAGCAATCCTGCCGACTGCATTTTGTTTCCGGCGGTCCATTTCGATCGGTTGAGTTCGAAGATGCCGGTTCTGCCCCGATATGCCAACTCATTTACCATTCAGCCTGTGCGACTGCGCTTTCTCCCACTCGGGCATTGTCTTCAAACTGCGAAGCGATTACCTGTGGGTGAATCAGTTTAGGACAGGATGGTGCCCATGAACGAAGAAGAAGACGACGACAAGAAGACAGAAAAGCCGCTTGGCAAGGACGCGGAGGCGAATCTATTCAAGTCGCGATCCATCTTCATCTATGGCGGTATCACGCAGGAACTCGCTCAGCGCGTCTGCGCGCAGCTCGTTGCGCTGGCCGCTGCCGGTGACGAAGACATCAAGATCTTCGTGAATTCGCCGGGTGGCCATGTCGAATCGGGTGACTCGATCCACGACATGATCAAGTTCATCAAGCCGAAGGTCTGGATCATCGGCACGGGTTGGGTCGCTTCCGCCGGTGCGCTGATCTATGTGTCGGTGCCGAAGGAACAGCGCCTTTGCCTGCCGAACACGCGCTTCCTGCTGCACCAACCGTCGGGCGGCACGCGCGGCATGGCTTCGGATATCGAAATCCAGGCTCGTGAAATCATCAAGATGAACGAGCGCCTGAACAAGATCTTCGCGGCGGCCACCGGCCAGCCGGTCGAAAAGATCGCCAAGGACACGGATCGCGACTACTGGCTCTCGGCTGAAGAAGCCAAGACCTATGGTCTCGTTTCCAAGATCATCACCAGCCAGGCCGAAGTCGGCTGACTGGTTTGAATGACCTGATCAAGGGCCTCGCGCTTTAACCGGCGCGGGGCCTTTTCTGTTTCCGTGCGATCGCATCGCGCAGCATCTGCACCTCTTCGCCGGTGAGCGCGCGGACTTCGCCCTTGCCGAGATCGCCCAGCGGCAGATCGCCGATGGCGACGCGCACCAGCCGCAGAACCTCGATGTCGAGGGTTTCCAGCATGCGGCGGATCTGGCGGTTCTTGCCTTCATCGAGTTCGATATCCAGCCAGGCGTTCCTGTCGCCCTGACGCAGGACTTCGGCGCGGCGGGCCTGCAGCCGGTCGCCGTCATGCTCGACGCCGGTGATGAAGCTCGCGAGCTTTTCGGGTGCTGCGAGGCGGTCGATCTGTACGTGATAGGTCTTCGGCACATGCGTTTCGGGATCGAGAAGCGCTTGGGCGAATTCCGTGTCATTGGTGAAGAGCAGCAGGCCTTCGCTCGCCTTGTCCAACCGCCCCACGGGGGAGAGGTGGGCGTGGTCGAGATGTTTCAGGCAATCATAGACGGTCGGCCGGCCCTCGGGGTCGTGGCGCGTCGTCACCAGCCCGCGCGGCTTGTTCAGCATGTAATAGACGAAGGCTTCCGCCGCGACCGGCTTGCCATCCACAGCGATCTTCGTCGTTGCGAGGTCCACCCAGGTTTCCAGCTGCGTCGCCTTCCTGCCATCGACCGTGACGCGGCCGGCCAGCACCAGCGCTTCCGCCTGCGTGCGCGAGCAGAAGCCGAGCTTGGACAGCGCGCGGGCCACGGTGACGCGCTTGCCGCCATCGCCGTGGGATGCGGGCACACGGCGCGGGGCAGGCGGCTTTCTGTCGGAGGGCTTTCGCATCACGTTCTTCACAATAGCTGGTTAGTTTGCGCAATTGCGGACTGTTGACCCGCCTTTAGTGCTCACATAAAGCCTGAACCACCTTATCGCCAAGCCGGCTGGATCAAAGACCATGCAGAATCTCGATGACATCACCCGCGACCTCGTGACGCTCCGCGACTATTGGCGCTATGCGATCTCGCGTTTCAACGCGGCCGACCTCAGCTATGGCCACGGCACGACGACGGCGGCGGACGATGCGGCGTTTCTGCTGCTCGATTCGCTCGATCTGCCGATCGACGTGCTTGATCCGTTTCTCGATGCCCGGCTTCTGCCCGACGAGCGCCGGCTGCTGGCCGAGCGGATCGAGGAGCGCGTGACGAGCCGCAAGCCGTCCGCCTATCTCACGGGCCGGTCCTATATCCAGGGCGTGCGCTTCCATGTCGATGAGCGCGTGATCGTGCCGCGCTCGCATATCGGCGAAATCCTCTTCACCGAATATGGCAGCGAGGAGGGGTCTTCCTTCCTGCCGGAACCGTCGCTGGTTGAAAGTGCGGTCGATATCTGCACGGGCTCCGGCTGCCTTGCCGTGCTCGCCGCCAAGTTCTTCCCCTTTGCCTCCGTCGATGCGGTTGATCTTTCGGAAGACGCGCTGGAAGTCGCCAAGATCAATATCGACGAGCATGACGTCGAAGATCAGGTGGAGCTGCATCACGGCGATCTGTTCGAGCCGCTTGAAGGCCGCACCTACGACCTCATCATCACCAACCCGCCCTATGTCGACGCCGAGACCTTCGCGGCCTATCCGCCGGAATATCAGGCGGAGCCGGAAATGGCGCATACGGGCGGCGAGGACGGCCTTGATCTCGTGCGGGTCATTCTGGCGGAGGCGCCCAAGCACCTGAACCCCGGTGGCGGGCTGCTCTGCGAAATCGGCTCGGGCCGCGATATTCTCGAAGCCGAGTTTCCGCATCTTGAGTTTCTGTGGATCGAGACCGAGAATGCGCCGGATTCGGTGTTCTGGATCACGGCCGAGGCGCTTGGGGTGGAGTAGTCGCCACTTTTCGTAAATCGCGGCAAGAAAACCCCTCCCCACCCTCTCCACCCTCCCCACAAGGGGGAGGGAGACTTTGCTGCGCCGGTTTCCTGTCTCTGAGCGGTTGTGCCGGTAGGGACCGAAGCCGTGTTCGGCAGCTTCTGACGTCGAGATTGGCGGCGACGGCGCTTCTATCCGTCTCCCCCCTTGTGGGCGAGATGGCGGCAGCCAGAGGGGGAGGCGGCAAGCGCCTGTGCGCGCGAGTGCGCTCATTTTTCCACCGCCGATCACCGTTTTGCGGCCAACTCAACCTTGCCAAGCCCTGCCGGCTCTGGTCTTTGTCCCTTCTCTTACAGTTCAACGCCCGGTCGCACCATGCTTAAAGACTTCTCCTCGCAGGCTTTCACCATGGGGCTGCTTGCCGCTTTTGTCGGTTTTGCCAGTTCGTTTGCCGTTATCCTGCACGGGCTGACGGCGGTTGGGGCGACGGCGGGGCAGGCGGCTTCGGGGCTGGCGGCGTTGTCGGTGGCGATGGGTATTCTTGGCATCATCCTTTCGGTGTGGACGCGGATGCCGGTGTCTGTGGCCTGGTCGACGCCGGGGGCGGCGCTGCTGGCCGGGACCGGGGCGATTGCCGGCGGGTTTGGCGTGGCGGTCGGGGCGTTTCTGGCGGCCAATGTTCTGGTGGTGATTGCAGGTCTGGTGCGGCCGGTCGGCAATGCGGTGACGAAGATCCCGCAGGCTGTGGCGAGCGCCATGCTGGCCGGCGTGCTGATGGAACTCTGCTTTGCGCCGGTGAAGGCCGTGGCTGCGTTTCCGGCGGCCGGCCTTATCATCTTTGCCGCCTGGGCGATTGCGGGTGCGTGGAACCGGCTGATGGCCGTGCCGGCAGCGCTTGTCGCCTTTGCGGCAATCACGGTCTATCAGTTCCCCGTCGGTGCATTTTCGAGCCTGCCGGCGGCGAGCCTGCCGTTTGAATGGGTCACGCCGGGCTTCAGCTGGCAGTCGATGATCTCGATTGCCGTGCCGCTCTTTTTCGTCACCATGGCGTCGCAGAATATTCCGGGCATTACCGTGCTCAAGGTCAACGGGTTCGAGCCGCCGGCGGGGCCGCTTCTGGCGGGAACGGGCGTGCTCTCGATCCTTGCCGCACCCTTTGGCGGGCACGGCGTCTGCCTTGCGGCGATCACCGCCTCCATGTGCGCCGGACCGGATGCGCATCCCGAACCGCGCCGGCGTTACTGGGCGGCGATCATGGCGGGGATCTTCTACGTGATCTTCGGTCTGTTTACCGGCCTCATCACCTGGTTTGTGGCGCAGGCGCAGCCGATCCTCATTGAGGCGGTTGCGGGTCTGGCGCTGTTCGGCGCCTTCTCGGCCTCCGCCAGTGCAGCCTTCAAGGACCCCGACACCCGCGACGCCGCCGCCGTCACCTTCATGGTCACGGCATCAGGCCAGAGCTTTGCCGGCGTCTCGGGTGCCTTCTGGGGATTGTTGGCGGGGATTGCTGTTTATGCCCTCGGAAAAGGCATCAAGCGAAAAATTTGATCAACCTCTTGCCAATTTCGCGGGCAGCGGGTATACGCAGCCCCATGACGCACACATTGAAGAAATTCTCGAACGAAATCGCCCGCGGCCACAGCGCCATGCGGAGCCGTTCGGCTGCCGTCAAATCGCTTCTTCTTCTCGGCCTTACGCGCGGTTGCCGGGTCCTCTGAAGAAGCGCCCGGCGGCCGGTAAACCGCCTCGGGCTCTCAAAGTGCTTCTTCGCAATCACCCCATGAACTGAATTTCGGGCCGTTTCGCCCGCATTCGTGTATCGCCAAATGCGCATCTGTGCGCTAAGAGCGATCGCGACTGGAAGTTTCGAGAAGAAGCGATGATCAAGCAGACCTACCATCCCCAGGACGGCATGCCCAACGCGGCCGTGAAGTATCAGCCCTATCCGCAGATCAGCCTGCCCGACCGCACTTGGCCGTCCAAGACCATCGTGACGCCGCCGATCTGGTGCTCTGTCGACTTGCGCGACGGCAATCAGGCGCTCATCAACCCGATGGGCCATGATCGCAAGGCGCGGATGTTCCAGCTGTTGCTCGACATGGGCTTCAAGGAAATCGAGATCGGTTTCCCCTCCGCCTCGCAGACCGATTTCGACTTCGCCCGCTGGTGCGTGGAAGAGGGCGGCGTGCCGGAAGATGTGTCCTTGCAGGTTCTGGTCCAGTGCCGGCCTGAGCTGATCACGCGCACCTTCGAGGCGCTGCAGGGCGCCACCAAGCCGATCGTGCATTTCTACAATTCGACCTCCGAGCTGCAGCGCCGCGTGGTGTTTGGCAAGGATGTGCAGGGCGTCAAGCAGATTGCCGTCGATGCGGCCAAGATGATCCGCGACATGGCCGAAAAGGCCGGCGGCGGCTTCCGCTTCGAATATTCGCCGGAAAGCTTCACCGGCACGGAACTCGACGTGGCTCTGGAAATCTCCAATGCCGTCATCGAAGTCATGCAGCCGACGCCGGACAACAAGCTGATCCTCAACCTGCCGGCCACCGTCGAAATGGCGACGCCGAACATCTATGCCGACCAGATCGAGTGGATGTGCCGCAACATTCACGATCGCGGCAATGTCATCATCTCGCTGCATCCGCATAACGACCGTGGCACGGGTATCGCCGCCACCGAAATGGGCCTGATGGCCGGTGCCGACCGTGTCGAAGGCACGCTGTTCGGCAATGGCGAGCGCACGGGCAATGTCGATATCGTGACGCTGGCGCTCAACATGTTCACGCAAGGCGTCGATCCGAAGCTCGATTGCTCGGATATCGAGCGGATCAAGGCCGTTTACGAATATTCCAACGAGCTGAAGATCCCGGAACGTCATCCCTATGTCGGCGAACTGGTCTACACGGCCTTCTCCGGCTCGCATCAGGATGCGATCAACAAGGGCATGAAGGCGATCAAGGTTGCCAACAAGCCGCTCTGGGAAGTTCCTTACCTGCCGATCGATCCGCAGGACGTCGGCCGTTCCTACGAGGCGATCATTCGCATCAACTCGCAGTCGGGCAAGGGCGGCATCGCCTATATCATGCAGGAAGATTACGGCATCAACCTGCCGCGCAACCTGCAGGTCGAGTACCGCGACGAGATCCAGCGCATCACCGACGAAGAGGGCGTGGAAGTACAGCCGAAGCGCATCTACGAACGCTTCATCGAGCGCTATGTGACGCAGCCCGGCGCAAGGCTGAAATTCGTCGATCACCATTCCTATGTCGATCCGGCCCATCCGGGCCTGCGCATCGTGGCCGCTGAAATCACCGACAATGGCGAGAAGAAGCGGATCGAGGGCAGGGGCACCGGCCCGATCGACGGCTTCGTCAATGCGCTGTCGACCTATCTCGGCTTCGAGATGACGGTGAACGACTATTCGGAGCATTCGCTCCAGCATGGCTCGAACGCCTCGGCCATCTCCTATGTGGAAGTCTCCGCCAAGGGCAAGAAGCTCTATGGCGCCGGCATCAACACGAATATCGTGACCTCGTCGCTCGAGGCGATCGTCTCGGCGGCCAACCGGTTCGTTTCGGAGTAATCAGGGCGACGTTCCTACCGGAACCACGCTGTCACGACATCGAATAGCGTCGCGCCGCCGATCGGCGCGACGAGAAGCAGGACGATGTTCAGTCCTGCGATCCAGAAGAGCACCTTCTGCTCGTTGAGGGAGAGTTCAGGCCTTTGGCGTCTCTCCCTTTCGGGTTGTCCACCCGGGCCATGTCCGTTCGTATCCAGATACATCGGCGCTTCTCCTCTCGTCCCTCCCGCCTACGCAGAAAGGGTCGCGGTGGATTTTGCCGACCGATCCGGGCGGAGGCGGCGAGCGTATTCTCCCTTGCATGAAGCAAGTGAAGCGCATGAAGAAGGGTGAACTGCCGCAGAAGGTCTGTGCCTGCTGCGGGCGGCCATTTGCGTGGCGGCGGAAGTGGGCGCGCGACTGGGACGAGGTCCGCTACTGCTCGGAGCGTTGCCGGCGCGACAAGGGCGGTCGGGCTCCACGGTGAACTCGTTCAGGCGCGCTGACTGGCCGCACGGTGCACGAGAATCGCTTCCAGCGGTGCCGGCCGGCCGAGATAGTAGCCCTGCATCGTGTTGACGCCGAGACGCTTCAGCAGTTCCACCTGCTGCTTGGTTTCGACGCCTTCCACCAGAACGTGGACGCCGCGATTGCGAAGCAGGCGGACGATGTCCTGGAGCATGCAGGAGCCGCGCGTCGACTCGCAGTCGTGCAGGAAGGCCCTGTCGATCTTGACCACGTCGAAATCGAAGCGGCGCAGCCAGGCAAGACCGGCGAAGCCGGTGCCGAAGTCGTCGAGCCAGACCTGGACGCCGAAGGCGCGAAGCTGTTCGATATTCTTCTGCGCCTGGGTTTCCAGCGCGATGTCGATGCCTTCGGTCACTTCCAGCGCGAGCTTCTTCGGTGAAATGCCGAACTGGCAAATGAGCTCGGTGACCTGCAGCGGGAAGCCGGGTGTCTTGAGCTGCATGGCCGAGACGTTGACCGACACGACGTCGCTCATGCCGTGATTGGCGATGTCGCGGCAGGCCTGTTCGATCGCCCAGCGTCCTAGCTGGTGGATGGCCCCGGTCTGCTCGGCAACGGGAATGAAGACTGCCGGGCTGATCAAGCTGCCATCGAAATCGCGCATACGCATCAGCGTTTCATAGCCGATCACCCGGCTTGTCCGGGCGTCGATGAACGGCTGGTAGACCACGGAGACGAGGCCGCGTGCGATGGCGTGCTTGAGAAGTTCCGCGAGGTTTTCGCCCGAGGCGTCACGCGAGGCCTCGGTCGGATCGTAGATCGTGAACGTCGCGCGGCCGGAGAATTTCGAGGAGTAGAGCGCGCGGTCGGCCTGCTGCAGCAGCACGGTGAGTTCCATGCTGCCATCGTTGCGGGTCATCGCCGCGCCGGCACTGATCGTGACGATATGTCTGTCGTCGCCGCGGTCGGGGTGAGGGATGGCCAGCGCCTCGACGCTCTTGCAGAACACGTCCGCCAGTTCGCGCAGGCGCTCCTGTGTGTTGACCTTGGTCAGGATGACGAACTCTTCGCCGCCATGCCGGCCGGCAACGGCGCCCAGTTCTTCCGCCTTTTGCGAGAACAGGCGGGCGAGGGCGATCAGGCATTCATCGCCGGCGTGGTGGCCGAGGCTGTCGTTGAAGCGCTTGAAATAGTCGACGTCGATGAGGATCAGGCCGATCTGTTCGTTTTCGGCAAGCCCGTTGCGCGTCAGGTTGAGGAAGTCCTGGCTGATGGCGCGGCGGTTGCGAAGGCCCGTGAGCGGATCGGTCTCGGCGATCTTTTCGAGCTGCTGGCCTTTCTCGATAGCGACCTTTTCCTGAATCTGCGCCTGCAGCGAGTGCAGGAAGGAATTGTAGCGCTCAAGGCTGAGCTGCCATGAAAAGTAGAGCGACAGGGCCAGAACGGAAACGAAATAAAGCGACAGGACCCCGCGTGCCGTCTCGTTGATATCAAGCGAGAATAGCAGTCCATAGACAAAAGCTATCGTGACCGTGACGGAGGAAAGGGCCGAAAGCCAGAAGCGGAAATTGAAGAACAGGTTGGCGCCGAGAACAAAAATTGTTCCGAATACCATGAATTGCGAAAGTGTAACCTGCTGGCTCGACTGTAGTGCGGGGATGAGCCAGCCAACGGCTGCAACAATGATGCCTGTTGCCGCCGACACGTGGATGAGGCTCAGCGAGCGCGATGTTCTCGCAACGAGTTCCACGGTCGCCACGAAGAACAGGCCGACGCCGATGCGGACCATGATGAGCGTGCTGGCCACATCCGGCAGGAGCAGGTAGTCGAGAAAGCAGAACAGGCTGTTGACAAAGGCGGCCGCGACAATGCCGAAACGGACGAGGCGGATGTTCTGCGCTGCGTTTCTTTCCAGAAGCATGGTCAGCAGGAAGGGATCGGCTGGCTTCCACCATGGCCGGTGCAAGGCAGCAATCGCACGCCGCGCGACTTCGTCAGTCAGCTCCATCGTCACCATTTCCCCTATAGGTAGAAATGTCGCATCTCTTGCATCAAGCAGGATGAATTCTACCAGTCTGCGTCCCTTTTACTGCCATTTCTGCTAATCCCGGGTAAACGAAACCAGATCGTTTCTTGCAAACGGTTGCAATCGCCCTAACGGGAAAAACGCAAATTAACCAAAATTTAATTAAAAACTTTCGCATTTTAAAATTTGCGCTAGGCTTTGTCTCGTGAATGTCAGAGCGGTCGATTGAGGAGTTGCGTATATGCAGTCGACGAAGTCGCATATCGATGAAGAGAGCATGATCACGCCTGCGCTGGTTGCCAAGTTCGGCAGGGGCGCTTCTCAGGTTGTTGATGAAGTCAAGTTGCGTGAAAAGAGGGGTCAGCTGGCGCTGGTTCTCGAACTGGCACGGCAACGTTTCGAACGACACGACAACACGAGCGAGACTGTGGCACGACTTGCCGCCGATCTCCACGACCTGCGGGTCACTTCCGGTGACGGTGTCTGGAAGCAGCTGATCCCCCTGGCCCAGGCCCATCCCGTTTCCCAGTATCTCCAGCAGGATCCCTTCACAAGCTGGTCATTCAGGAAGCCGCGCGGCTATTCCGGCGATGCGGGACTTCTGGACATCATCTACCAGCATCCGGCGGCCAATGATGCGATCGCATCGGCCTCCGGTCTCGGCATGGAAATCTTCGACTATACGGTTCAGGCAAGCACTTCGGTTGCGGCCCGCGAGAGACGGGAAATCCTGGCGCGGGAGGTCGATGCTGCGGCGGAAAAGGCCGAGCACGTCGAGGTTCTGGCCGTCGCCTGCGGATATCTGCGCGAATCCGAACTCTCGGAAGCGTTCCGGGACGGCAAGCTGGGGCGCTGGGTCGCGCTCGATCAGGACGCCGATAGCGTCGAGGTGGTCGCGGCCGCCAACAGGGACACTGCGATTGTTCCGATGGTCGGCAATGTCAGCGGGCTGATGCGCCGCACCTATGATCTCGGAACCTTCGATCTCGTCTATGCCTCGGGCCTCTACGATTACCTGCCCTATGCCGTGGCCGTTCGCCTGACGCAGCGGCTGGTGGAGATGCTGAAGCCCGGCGGCGCCTATCTCTTTGCCAATTACAGCAACGAGATCCGCACCGACGGTTACATGGAAACCTTCATGGACTGGCCGCTGATCCTGCGCGCCGATGTCGACATGTGGCAGATCGTCAACGCCGCCGTCGATCGCAACCAGGTCGATGTCGAGGTCTTCTACGGCGAGAACCGCAATATCGTTTACACGCGCATTCGCAAGAAGGGCGCCTGACACCAAGACGTCGCCCGGCCTTTCCGGACGACGTCCCGCATACGCATCTCCAGTCACAATCTGGCCCGGCCTTGCGTCCCTGCATCGCCGGGTCTTTTTACGGCTGGTGTTCAACCCCGCCCGAGATAGGCGCGCCAGCCGCCGAGATGGCTGATATCCTCGGCGCCGGCAGTACCTGCGCTCTCGCAGAGGAAGCCCTTGACGGTCGCGCCACCTTCCAGCCGGATCGTGCCGATACCGAGCGGCGAGGGGATGCCATCCATGAACTCGCCGAAGCGGGAAAGCGGGATCGCCCAGACTTCCAGCGCAATCGAGGCGCCGTCGTCCGCGCGAACCAGGCCCGGGCGCTTCGGCGAGCCGCCGGACAGCGCGTAGAGACGGTATTGCGGTGCGGTGCGGCCGGAAAACAGGAAGCGTCCGCCGCGCCCGGCAATCTCGTGGTTGAGCGGCAGGCCGGTCATGTGTGCGCCGACGAGCGCGACGGCCATCTCGCCGGCGGCAAGGCCCGGAATGCCCTGGCTTTGCGCGACAAGCGGCCAGCCGGTCGCGCCGAGCCTGACGCCGGCGCCGTCGTGCAGCGTGCGGGCAATGCCGGCGAGAGCGCCATCGGAACCGCTTGCGCCCAGAAGCGTGACACTGCCGGGGCGGCCGTCGCTGCGGGTTGCCACGGGCACGGCAATGCCGGCCATGTCGAGCAGGTTGACGAAATTCGTGTAGGTGCCGAATTTCGAATTGGGGCCGATGGGGTCTGCTTCGAGATCCTTGACCGTGAAGAAGCAGGGGATCGTCGGCACGCAAAGGCAGTCCACCGCCTCAAGCATCGGCTCTGCCTTCCGCTTGAGGTCCGCCAGACGGTAGATGCCCTTGAAGGCGTCGGCGGCGGAGAGCTTTTCCGCGCCGCTGATGATCTGCCGGGTGACCGGATGCATGATTTCCGGCCGCTCCCTCATGATGCTTTCCGTCGCTGCATAGCGTTCGGCCACCCATGCGCCCTCGTAGAGCATGGCGGCGACCTGATAGAGCGGCGTGAAATCCAGTTCGATGATCTCATGGCCGAGCGTCTTCAGCGCGTCGCAGGCAGCGGCAAAGGAGGCCGCCTGTGCGTCGTCGCCAAAGAAGATGCGGGTCTTTTCGTCCGGCACGCCGATCTTGAGAGCCTTGGTAGGCGGTGCGAGCTTCATTGGCGCAAAGCGTTTCGAATAGGCGTCCGCCGCATCATAGCCGCTGGCTGCTGCGTAGGCCGCGAAGGCGTCGTCGACGGTGAGCGCGAAGACCGAGATCGTATCCAGCGTGCGGCAGGCGGGCACCATGCCGCTGGCGGACAGGCTGCCGAGCGAGGGTTTCAGCCCGACAATATTGTTGAGCGCGGCCGGCACGCGGCCGGAGCCGGCCGTATCGGTGCCGAGCGAAAAGGTGACGATCCCACGCGCTACCACGACCCCGGAACCGCCGCTCGATCCGCCGGGAACGATTTCCGGATCAAGTGAGTTCTTCGGGGCCGGGTAGGGGGTCCGCACGCCGACAAGGCCGGTGGCGAACTGGTCGAGATTGGTCTTGCCGATGACGATGGCGCCGGCTGCTTTCAGCTGCGCGACAACGAATGCGTCGACCTCCGCACCATAAGCGAAGTCGGGGCAAGCGCAGGTCGTCGGCATGCCGGCAACGTCGATATTGTCCTTGACGGCAAAGGGAATGCCCCAGAGCGGCTTGGCCGGATCATAGGCCCCGAGTGCGGCGGCGGCCTTGATCGTCTCCGCCTCGGCGGGCAGGTGAATGAAGATGCCGGGATCGTCGGCGAGCCGGAGGCGTCGATAGACTTCGGCGACGACGGCCTCGGGCTTCAGGCCCGCCGCGTAGGCGGCGCGCAGGGATGACAGGGTGAAGGGCAGGTGTTCGATATTCACGGGCATTCTCTCTTCACTCAAGGATCTTCACGGGCTTGGTCCACTGGATCAGGACCACGCAGCCTTCCTGCGACTGCACCGAGTGGACGGTTCCTTCCGGGTTTGTCACCAGCGAGCCGGTGCCGTAGAGCCCGTTTTCGTCGCTCTGCGAGCCTTCGAGCACGATGATCGTTTCCAGGCCCTCATGCAGATGCGGCGGCACTTCGGCGCCGGGCTGGTAGCGCAGCAGCGCCAGTTCCGGTTCGCCGCGCACCAGCCGGCAGATTTCCACGCCGTCGCGGAAATGTTCGAATTCGCAGTCGCGCCAGCCGCCCTGCAGGAATTCCGGCATGTTGATCGCAGTTGTCATGTCAGGGCCTCCACTATGCTTGAAACGGGGGCCGTCCAGCCGACGATCGCGCCCTGCGCGGTCATCATGTCGATGGCGGCCTTCTTGAATTCGGGGAAATAGCTTTCGGTCGCATCCTCGGCGAGCAGGCATTCATAGCCACGGTCGTTCGCCTCGCGCATCGTGGTCTGCACGCAGACCTCCGTCGTCACGCCGGCAAAGACGAGCTGGGTGATGCCGCGTTCCTTCAGCATCTCGCCGAGCGGGGTGGCGTAGAAGGCACCCTTGCCAGGCTTGTCGATGACGATTTCGCCTTCAACGGGATAGAGTTCCGGCACGATATCGGCGCCGGGCTCGCCCGAGATCAGGATGCGGCCCATCGGTCCCGGATCGCCGATCCGGAGCTTCGGATTGCCGCGATCCTTCTTGGCGGGCGGGCAATCGGCAAGGTCGGGCCGATGGCATTCGCGGGTATGGACCACGGTGAGGCCGGCCTTGCGGAAACCGGCGATGAGGGCGGCGGTCGCCGGGATGATGGCCTGAAGACGGGTCACGTCATTGCCGAGCGTTTCGCCAAAGCCGCCGGGCTCGACGAAATCGCGCTGCATGTCGATGACGATCAGCGCCACTGTCTTCGGGTCGAGGTTGAAGTCGAAGGGTCGTGCCTTGATCGTCGCCATCAGTGATGTCCTGCCATGTATTTGCCGATCTCGCCGATTTCGGCCGTCGCGGCCGGGGTTTCAAAGGCGATCTGCCCCTCCGACATGACCAGGATTCGGTCTGACAGCTCAAGGATCTCGTCGAGGTCTTCGCTGATCAGCAGCACGGCGGTTCCCGAATTGCGGGCGGCCATGATGCGGGCGCGGATTTCGGCAACGGCCGAGAAGTCGAGGCCGAAGCAGGGATTGGCGATGACAAGCAGATCGACCTCGCCGGTCAATTCGCGGGCAAGCACGGCGCGTTGCACATTGCCGCCGGAAAGCGAGGCGATGGGCGAGGCAAGCGACGCCGTCTTGACCTTGTATTCGCCGACAAGACGGGCGGCCTCCGCCATCATGCGGCGGCCGTCGAGCCAGAACTGGCGCTTGCCGCTCTTTGCATCGAAGTCGCGGAAGAAGATGTTTTCGGCCACCGTCATTTTCGGGGCACAGGCATTCTTCAGCGGCTCTTCCGGCAGGTAGCGGACATTGAACTTCTGCGCCTCGCTGCGCGTTGCCGTATAGGGCGTATCCTTCACGCGCATTTCGCCTGCATCAAGGGGCCGCTGGCCGGCCAGCATCTGCATGAGTTCCATCTGGCCATTGCCGGAAATGCCGGCGATGCCGACAATCTCGCCGGCCTTGACCTTGAGATCGCCGATCTCGATCGTCTTGAAACCGGAGCGGTCCGGGGCCTTGGCGCCCTTCATCTCGAGGACGACATTGCCGGAGGTTTCGACGCGCCGGGCGGAGCGGACGAGTTCCTTTTCGCCGATCATCATGGCGGCCATGTCGGCGGTCGAAAGATCGGAAACCTTGCCGCCGCCGGCATATTCACCGCGCCTGAGAACCGAGACCTCGTCGGCAAAGGCGGTGACTTCGCGGAACTTGTGGCTGATCATCAGGCAGGTGAGGTCGCCGGCGGTGGTCAGCCCGCGCACCATGCCGAGCAGTTCATCCGCCTCCGAGGGGGTGAGAACCGAGGTCGGCTCGTCGAGGATGAGGAACTTGCGGCCGAGGTAGAGCTGCTTCAGCAGTTCGAGCTTCTGCTTCTCGCCGGCGGCCAGCCGTCCGACCGGGACATCGAGCGGCACCTGGAAGGGCATGTTCGCCATGAAGGCGGACAGCGCCTCGCGCTCTCTTGCCCAGTTGATTTTCGCCGGCACGTCGGCGCGGCTGATCACCAGATTTTCGGCGGCGGTGAGCGAAGGAACGAGCGTGAAATGCTGGTAGACCATGCCCAGTCCAAGATCGTGGGCGGCGCGGGGATGGGCGACCTCGACCTCGCGGCCATCGACCGTCAACTGGCCAGCGGTCGGCTGGTAGAAGCCCATGATGCATTTGACGAGCGTTGATTTGCCGGCGCCGTTTTCGCCGAGCAGGACATGAAAGGAGCCGGCGGGCACCTTGATCGAGACATCGCGGAGCGCCGTGAAATTGCCGAAGCGCATGGTCATGCCGAGCGTTTCCAGCGAAAGGGCGCGTGCCGGCGGGTGGGGGGTCTTTTCGAGGACGTGGTTCATGGCAGGGCACTCACCAGTTTCTCGCTGTCGGAGACGGAGCCGAAGACGCCGCCCTGCATCTTGACCATCTTGATCGCGGCGGCATGGTTGCCGGGATCGGTCGCGCCGCAGCAGTCTTCGAGGATCAGGCATTCGAAGCCGCGATCGTTGGCCTCGCGCATCGTGGTCGAGACGCAGACATCGGTGGTGATGCCGGTGAGAATGATGTTCTCGATGCCCTTGGTGCGCAGGATCAGTTCGAGATCGGTGGCGCAGAAGGAGCCCTTGCCGGGCTTGTCGATGATGATTTCGCCGGTAATCGGATAAAGCTCGTCGATAATGTCCCAGCCGGGCTCGCCGCGCACGAGAATGCGTCCGCAGGGGCCGAGATCGCCGATGCCGGCGCCGATCTGCTGCGAGCGCCAGCGTTTGTTGGGCGGCAGGTCGGAGAGGTCCGGGCGGTGGCCTTCGCGGGTATGGATGATGTGGTAGCCCTTTTCGCGCATGGCGGTGAGCACCTTTTTGATTGGCTCGATCGGTGCGCGGGTCAGCGAGAGGTCATAGCCCATCTTGTCGACATAGCCGCCCGGCCCACAGAAATCGGTCTGCATGTCGATGATGATCAGCGCGGTGTTTTCGGGGCGCAGGTCGCCGTTATAGGGCCAGAGATAGGGGGCTGCCTTGACGGTGGTCATCGTTGCGGTCTCCAGTCGTTATTTGGTGATGCTGAGTTCGCCGGGGGCGGAGGTCATGGCCCTCGTGGTCGAACTGGTGGCAATGAGAAGGCCGAGCGTCAGCACGTAAGGCGCGGCGTAGAAGAGATAGTAACCCTGCGTGACGCCGACCGATTGGAGGGCTGGACCCAGCGCGCCCGCACCGCCAAAGAGAAGCGAGGCATAGGCGCAATTGATCGGGCTCCAGCGGGCGAAGATGACGAGAGCGACGGCCATCAGGCCCTGGCCCGACGAAATGCCTTCGTTCCAGCTGCCTGGATAATAGAGCGAGAGATAGGCCCCGCCGATGCCGGCGAGCGCCCCGCCGGCGGCGGTGGACCAGAGGCGGACGCGGTTGACATCGATGCCGAGGGCGCGGGCGGCGTCGGCGCTGTCGCCGGCGACGCGGATGGTGAGGCCGACTTTCGTGTTCCTCAGCATCCAGGAGGCGGCAAGGGCAAGGGCAATGCCGGCGATGAAGAGGACGTTGACGCGCAGTGCCGCCTGCACCTGCGGCACATCCGACCACCAGCCGAGCGAGATGGCCGGCAGATGCGGGGCGACCGGCTGGATGTAGGGCTTGCCGAAGAAGAAGGCGAGGCCGGAGCCGAAAATCATCAGGGCGATGCCGATGGCGATGTCGTTGACCTTGGGCAGCTTGCAGATATAGCCGTGAACGAGGCCGAAGATGAGGCCGAAAAAGGCGGCGGCGAGCAGGCCGACCCAGGCGGAATTGCTGTGATAGGCGACCGCGTAGCCGCTCATGGCGCCGAAGACGAGCGTGCCTTCCAGCCCCAGATTGACGCGGCCGGAGCGTTCCGTCAGCGCCTCGCCGATCGAGACGAAGATGAAGGGGGTGGAGACGCGGATCGCTCCGCCGAGAATGGCAAGCGGCACGCCCCAGAGGCCGATATCGGTGGTCATGTGCGGTCTCCCTTCATGAGCTTGACGATGCTGATCTTGTCCTGCAGCGCATCCGACAGAAGGATGGTGATGAAGACGATGCCTTCGAGCACCAGAATGGTGGCGTCCGGCAGGTCGAGCCGGCGCTGGATGAGGCCGCTGGACGCCTCGAAGCCGGCAAAGACGATGGCTGCGGGGATGATCGCCAGACCGTTATGCCGGGCGAGGAAGGCGATGAGGATGCCGGTATAGCCATAGCCGGCGGCGAGCGACGCGTTGGCCGAGCCATGGACGGCGGCGACCTCGAACATGCCGGCAAGGCCTGCGAAAGCGCCGCCCAATGCTGTAAAGCCGATCATCAGCAGACCGGCCGGAAGGCCTTGAATTTGCGCGGCTTTCACATTGCCGCCGACAATGCGGGCAGCAAAGCCCCAGGTGGTACGCTCGATCAGCAGCCAGCAGACGATGCAGCCAATGATGCCGATGGCCAAGCCCCAATGGACGCCGACGCCCGGGATTTCGCCGATGCGCCAGGCGTCGGGCAGCGGCGAAGTGGAGGGCTTGTTGAGGCTGGCGGGATCGCGGAGCGGACCTTCCACAAGATGGTTCATGAGTGCGATGGCGATATAGGCCATGAGGAGGGAAGAGATGGTCTCGTTGACGCCGCGATAGTGGCGTAGCGCCCCGATGCCGCCGATCCAAGCGCCGCCGACGATTGCGGCGGCGAGCGCCATCCCGACAATGCCGATGGGGCCGGGCAGGCCGGGGGCGAGCATGGCAACCGCGCCCGCCGCGACGCCGCCAAGCACGATCGCGCCTTCACCGCCGATGATGACGAGGCCGAGGCGGGCGGGAAGCGCCACGCAAAGCGCTGCGAGAAGGAGGGGAGCCGCGCGGGCGAGCGTGTTCGTCCAGGAGAAGCTGGTGCCGAAACCGGCCTTGTAGACAATCTGGAAGAATTCGATCGGCGACTTGCCGAGGAAGAGAAGGAAGATCGAGAAGATCAGCATGCCGACCAGCAGGGCGGCGAGCGGCAGAAAGATCGCATCCAGCCTGCGGCCGAGCATTTCGGCCGTTTCGGCCTTGATCGCCCCTGTCGCGGGGCTGGCAAGTCCTGCTTCCGTGGTCATGGCGTTTGGTTCCCTGCGGGGTTGGATGGTGCCGCGCGCCGCAAGGCGCGTGGCGGAATGATCAGTTCTTTAGTGCGTGTCGCGCTCTTTCAGATTCGCCCTTCATGACAGCGTTCGCGGCACCCCCCCCTCTGCCTTGCCAGGCATCTCCCCCGCATGGGGGGAGATTGGCAAGGCGCAACCGCTCGCTTCCATAACTGACCTCGTCTGAGACGCGAAAATGGAGGGCAATGTCGGTGCCACGGATCAATCTCCCCCCATGCGGGGGAGATGGCCGGCAGGCCAGAGGGGGTGCCGCAGGCGCAGGGGCTCATGGGGAGAGGCCCTTTACGACGTCGAGCCAACAACGCCTTCGACGAGATAGTTCATGCTCTCGAGCTTGACGTCGGTCTCCGCAAAGGCCTCGCCATCCTTGGCGACGACATTGCCCTTGTTGTCCTTGAGCGGTCCCTTGATGACGGAGAAGCCGCCCTTGAGGATGGTGGCCTGGGTGCTCTCGAACTGCTTGCGGGCCGCTTCGCTGACGGCGGGGCCGAGCGGGCTCATCTTGATGAAGCCTTCCGACAGGCCGCCGCGGACGAAGTTCGGGATCTTTTCGCCCTTGAGCGTGGCGTTGACCATGTCGGAATAGACCTTGCCCCAGTTCCATTCGGCGCCGGTCAGGTATTTTTCGGGTGCGAGCTTCGACTGGTTGGCGTGGTAGCCGCAGAGATACATGCCGCGTCCCGCGCCGGTTTCCATGACGACCTTCGGACCGTCGACATGGCAGGTGATGACATCGACGCCCTGGTCGGCCAGCGCATTGGTGGCTTCGGCTTCCTTGACGGCCAGCGACCATTCGCCGGTGAAGATGACCTGGCAGGTGATCGTCGGGTCAACCGAGCGGGCGCCGAGCAGGAAGGAGTTGATGTTGAGCAGGACCTGCGGGATCGGCTTGGCGGCGACGAAGCCGATCTTCTTCGACTTGGTGGCGTGGCCGGCGGCAATCCCGTTCAGATACTGGCCCATGCCGATATAGCCGAAATAGGAGCCGACATTCTTCGGGTTCTTCTCGGTCCAGAGGCCGCCGCAATGCTCGAAGCGGACGTCCTTGTACTTCGGTGCGAGGGCCAGGATATGGGGGTCGAAATAGCCGAAGGAGGTCGGGAAGAGCAACGTCGCGCCATCGAAATTGATCATAGATTCCATCGTCTTCTGGACATCGACGGTCTCGGGAACGCGTTCTTCCTCGACGACCTTGACGCCCGGGATCTTCTTGATCGCGGCGGCGCCCTCGGCATGCGACTGGTTGTAGCCGTAGTCGTCCTTCGGGCCCACATAGATGAAGCCGACAGTGAGGCCGGCGGCACGCGCGACGCCGCCCGGCAGGATGCTGGAGGCGGCGGCCAGACCGGCGATGCCGGCCGAATTCTTCAGAAACTGACGGCGGTTCGGTGTCCAGTTATTCGTCATTGCGATGCTCCCCGGTGTGGTTTGAAAATTTGAAAATTCGTGTCGCTTTGCGCGCTCTGTGCCTTGATGAGGACCGTCGCGCTGAATTGCAGGGACACGTTATTCGGATGGCAGTGCAAATGTCTTGTGCTATGTTTTGGCCAGGCTGCTGCAAAAATTGCAGCAGCAGCAGAAGACGACGATGCGGCACCTGACGACATTTCGCTATATCGATGCCGTGGTGAAAGCCGGCTCCATCCGCGGCGCGGCGGAGAGCCTGGCGATTACCTCGACGGCGCTGAACCGGCGCATTCTGGCGATTGAAGACGAACTCGGCGTGCCGATCTTCGAGCGCCTGCCACATGGGGTGCGGCTGTCGAGCGCCGGCGAGCTTCTGATCCATCATATCCGCAACCAGATGTCTGACATGGAGCGGGTGCGCTCGCAGATCGCCGATCTTTCAGGCGTGCGGCGCGGTCATGTGTCGATCGCCTGCAGCCAGGCGCTCCTGCCCTATTTCCTGCCGATGGAGATTTCGCTCTACCGCAAGGAGCACCCGAACGTGACCTTCGGCGTGCATGTGCGGGACCGCGAGGCGGCGGAGCGGGCGCTGGTCGATCACACGGCCGATATCGCGATCGTGTTCGAGCCGGTGCGGCTTGCCGACTTCATGACGCTGATGCGCGTGTTCCAGCCGGTTCATGCCGTGATGGGGAACGGCCACCCGCTGGCGGCCAAGGACGTGCTTCGGCTGAGCGACTGTCTTTCCTATCCGCTGGCGCTGCCGACTGCACCCTATGGCGTGCGGCATCTCATCGACATGGCGATGCTGACGGCCTCGGCGCGGGTGGAGCCGGTGGTCGAGTCGGACAGTTTCGAGTTCCTGCGCAACCATGCGGTGGCGGAAAACATCCTCTCCTTCCAGATCCCCATCGGCCTCTCGCAGCAGACGAGCACGGGCGAACTTGTGTCGCGACCGCTCGACCGGCGCGATGTCCCGGCGGGCGTGCTCTATATGGGGCAGCTGAAGGGGCGAACGCTGCCGGTGGCGGCGGCGCGGTTCGCGGCGCAGCTTTCCGCATCGCTTGCGGCCAAGTTCGAAGTCTCCTGAAACGCGAAACGGCGCCCGAAGGCGCCGTTCCCATATTCGAGGCTCTGGAGCCCGATCAGTCGTCCATCGTTTCCAGCTTGCGGCTGAAGGCGATGGCGCCCAGCGTACAGACCGCGCCCGACAGCAGGTACATGCCGACATAGGCGACACCGAACGAGGTGGCGAGGCCCAGCGCCACGAGCGGCGCGAAGCCGGCGCCGATCAGCCATGCCATGTTCGACGCCAGCGCCGAACCGGAGTAGCGGTAGACCTTGCCGAAGCGCGAGGCGACCGCACCCGCAGCCTGACCAAAGGACAGGCCGAGCAGCGCGAAACCGATGATCACGAAGGCATCGAGACCGCGCGAACCATAGGAGAGCAGGACCGGGGCGATGATGCTGAACACGGCGATCAGCACGGCTGCGACCGAGAGGAGGCCGCGACGGCCGATCCGGTCGGCGATCACGCCCGAGAGAACGATCGTGCCGGTGCCGACGAGGGCGCCGACCAGTTCGACCAGCAGGAAGCCGGCGATGTCGTGGTCAGTCGTCAGTGTCACCCAGCTCAGCGAGAAGATGGTGACGAGGTGGAACATGGCGAAGCTGGCGAGCGGCGTGAACGTGCCGATCAGCAGGTCGATGCCGTGGTTCTTGACCAGATCGGTGGTGCGGACCGGGGCAAGTTCGGCGCGGTCGAGCAGGGCGCCGAATTCACTCGACGCGACAAGGCGAAGGCGAGCGAAGAGGGCGACCACGTTGATGGCGAAGGCCACGAAGAACGGGAAGCGCCAGCCCCATTCCAGGAAGTCGGCCTGATTGAGCGACGCGTGGAAATAGGCGAAGAGGCCTGCCGCGAAGATGAAGCCGATCGGCGCGCCGAGCTGCGGCATCATCGCGTACCAGCCGCGGCGGTTCTGCGGGGCATTGAGCGCCAGAAGCGAGGCGAGACCGTCCCAGGTGCCGCCGAGCGCGAAGCCCTGGCCAAGACGGAAGATGATCAGCAGCGCGATCGAAAGATTGCCGACATCCTTGTATCCCGGCAGGAAGGCCATGGAGGCGGTCGAGCCGCCGAGGATGAGAAGGGCGATGATCAGCTTCGTGCCGCGACCGTAGGCGCGGTCAAGCGCGGTGAACACCACGGTGCCGACGGGGCGGGCGATGAAGGCGAGCGAGAAGACCGCAAACGACAGGAGGGTGCCTGTCAGGCGGTCGGTGAAGGGAAAGAAGAATTGCGGGAAAACGAGGACCGAAGCGATCCCGTATACAAAGAAGTCGAAGAATTCCGATGAACGTCCGATAATGACGCCGAGCGCGATATTGCCCGGATCGGTCGTCGTTTCGGCATTGATGCGCCGTGCGTCACGCTCGATGGATGCCGATGTCGGCGAGAGCGAACGGGGCTGGTCTGCTGATGCACTGTATGAACTCATGGGCTGCTCCTCCTGCAGAAAACGCGGCTCCAGGCATTTTGTTCAAACCAGATTCTCCCAAACCGGTTCGACTCCTGAAGCAGCGCCTCGAACAGCACTATGCGCCTGCAAAATTGCTGCGTCAAATGGCCTCATGAGCAATCGCAACACAAATCGTAATAGTATATACAATTCAATATTTTAAAGTCTTCGCGAACGCACAAGGCCTAAATCTGCCACAATTTTTCTTGCGCTGCGGCAACTCGGCCTATGGCCTTATTGATCCAGATCATTTACCTGCCCGTTTTGGGAGGGAGAGGATGAAGCTGGAATCGGAAAATGCGACCTGAATCAAAGATGTTATCAAGGGCGGGGCTCATTGCGGCACTCGTCTTGCCTCTTGCTTCCTGCAATATGGTAGTCATGTCGCCTTCGGGCGATATTGCGGCACAGCAGCGCGACCTGATCGTGATCTCGACCATTCTCATGCTCCTGATCGTCGTGCCGGTCATCTTCCTGACCCTGCTCTTCGCCTGGCGCTATCGCCAGTCCAACAAGACGGCCAAATATGATCCCGAATGGCATCATTCAACCCGTCTCGAGGTGGTTATATGGTCGGCACCGCTCGCCATCATCATTGCGCTGGGTGCGATTACCTGGATCAGCACACACACGCTCGACCCCTACCGCCCGCTGGATCGCATCTCGGAAGGCCAGCCGCTTTCCGCCGATCACAAGCCGATGACGGTCGAAGTGGTCGCGCTCGACTGGAAGTGGCTGTTCATCTATCCCGAACTCGGCATTGCCTCGGTCAACGAGCTGGCGGCGCCGATCGATACGCCGATCCGCTTCAAGATCACCTCCGCTTCGGTGATGAACTCCTTCTACATCCCGGCTCTCGCCGGCCAGATCTACGCCATGGCCGGCATGGAGACGAAGCTTCACGCCGTCATCAACAAGCCGGGCGAATATGAAGGCTTCTCGGCCAACTATTCGGGCGCCGGCTTCTCCCACATGCGCTTCAAGTTCCATGGTCTCGACCAGGCGGGCTTCGACAAGTGGGTTGCCGACGTCAAGGCCAGCGGCACCGCGCTCGACAAGCCGACCTACATGCAGCTTGAAAAGCCGAGCATCAAGGAACCGGTTCGCCATTACGCCACCACCGACTCCTCGCTCTACAGCGCGATCGTCGACATGTGCGTCGAGCCCGGCAAGATGTGCATGAGCGAGATGATGGCCATGGACAAGGGCCTGATCTGCCGCATTCCGGAACCGACCACGGCTGCTCGCGAAGAAAAGGCCATCCGCCCGGCCACCTGAGCCGTATCCATCCGATATGATCCCGGCCGCTTTCACCTTGCGCATCTGCGCTGTCGGCGGCCGGTGGAACACCGTTTCATTTAGCAAGAACAAAGTTGAGGTAATCCGATGACTGCGGATTCGACATCATTGCTGTTCGGGAAGCTCACTCTCGAAGCCATTCCCTATCATGAGCCCATCCTGGTCGCGACCTTTATCGGGGTTGCCATCGGCGGGCTCGCCGTGCTTGGGGCGCTGACCTATTTCCGTCTCTGGGGTTATCTCTGGACGGAATGGTTCACCTCGATCGACCACAAGAAGATCGGTATCATGTATATCGTCTTCGCCATCATCATGCTGCTGCGCGGCTTTGCCGACGCGCTCATGATGCGCTTCCAGCAGGCGATCGCCTTCAACGGGCATGAGGGATATTTCCCTCCGCATCACTACGACCAGATCTTCACGGCGCATGGCGTGATCATGATCTTCTTCGTGGCGATGCCGTTCGTCACGGGTCTGATGAACTTCGTCGTGCCGCTGCAGATCGGCGCACGCGACGTGTCCTTCCCGTTCCTCAACAACTTCTCCTTCTGGATGACGGTTGCCGGCGGCATCATCGTGATGATCTCGCTCTTCGTCGGCGAGTTCGCCAAGACGGGCTGGCTGGCCTATCCGCCGCTGTCGGACATCACCTACAGTCCTGACGTCGGGGTGGACTATTACATCTGGGGTCTGCAGATCGCGGGTATCGGGACATTGCTGTCAGGGGTCAACCTGATCGCGACGATCCTCAAGATGCGCGCACCCGGCATGTCGATGATGAAGATGCCCGTCTTCACCTGGACCGCCTTCTGCACCAACGTCCTCATCGTCGCTGCCTTCCCGGTTCTGACCGCCGTGCTCGCACTGCTGACGCTTGACCGTTACGTCGGCACGCATTTCTTCACGAACACGGATGGCGGCAGCGCCATGCTCTACGTGAACCTGATCTGGATCTGGGGCCACCCGGAAGTTTACATCCTGGTCCTGCCGGTCTTCGGCATCTTCTCGGAAGTCGTCTCGACCTTCTCGGCCAAGCGCCTTTTCGGCTACACCTCGATGGTCTATGCGACCGTCGTCATCACCATCCTGTCCTACATCGTGTGGCTGCACCACTTCTTCACGATGGGTTCGGGCGCGAGCGTGAACTCCTTCTTCGGCATCACCACGATGATCATCTCGATCCCGACGGGCGCGAAGATGTTCAACTGGCTGTTCACGATGTATCACGGCCGCATCAAGTACGAAGTCCCGATGCTGTGGACGATCGGCTTCATGGTCACCTTCGTCATCGGCGGCATGACCGGCGTTCTTCTCGCCGTTCCGCCGGCAGACTTCGTGCTGCACAACTCGCTGTTCCTGATCGCGCACTTCCATAACGTGATCATCGGCGGCGTCGTGTTCGGCGTCTTCGCCGGCATCAACTTCTGGTTCCCGAAGGCCTTCGGCTTCAGGCTCAATGCCTTCTGGGGCAAGATGTCCTTCTGGTTCTGGTTCATCGGCTTCTACTTCGCCTTCATGCCGCTCTACGTACTCGGCCTGATGGGCGTGACGCGCCGCATGAGCCAGTTTGAAGATCCGTCGCTGCAGATCTGGTTCGTGATTGCCGCCTTCGGCGCCTTCCTGATCCTCCTCGGCATCGGTTCGTTCATCATCCAGATCGCCTATTCCATCTGGAAGCGCGACGAACTGCGCGACGAAACCGGCGATCCGTGGAACGGCCGTACGCTGGAATGGTCGACGTCTTCGCCGCCGCCTGCCTACAACTTCGCCTTCACGCCGGTCGTGCATGAGGTCGACCAGTGGTGGTTCATGAAGCAGAACGGCTACAAGCGTCCGCTGTCGGGCTTCATCCCGATCCACATGCCGAAGAACACCGGCACGGGTGCGATCATCGGGGGCTTGAGCGTCGTCTTCGGCTTCGCCATGGTCTGGCACATCTGGTGGCTGGCCATCGCGTCCTTCGTCGCGATCGTGGCAGTGACCATTGTCCACACCTTCAACTACAACCGCGACTTCTACATCCCGGCCGAAGAGGTCAACGCTGTGGAAGCCCGCCGTACACAAATGCTGCCCGCGGAGTGAACCGATGAGCGCCAACACCACGCATAACGCGCAGCCGGCCGAAGGGCTCACCTTCTACATGAGGGAAGAGCACCATCCCGAGCAGAGCACGATGATCGGCTTCTGGATCTACCTGATGAGCGACTGCCTCATCTTCGCGATCCTGTTTGCCACCTATGCCGTGCTCGGCCACTCCTTCGCGGGTGGTCCGGACGCCAAGGAACTGTTCGATCTGAAGCTCGTGGCGATCAACACCGCCATGCTGCTCTTCTCCTCCATCACCTATGGCTTTGCCATGCTGGAGATGGAAAAGGGCAACAAGGGGCTGATGATCAGCTGGATGATGGTCACCTTCTTCTTCGGTGCCTGCTTCCTCGGCATCGAACTCTATGAGTTCCATCACCTGATCGGCGAGGGCGCAGGCCCGGGCCGCAGCGCCTTCCTGTCGGCGTTCTTCACGCTGGTCGGCACGCACGGTATCCACGTCACCTGCGGTCTCGTCTGGATGGCGGTTCTCATGGTGCAGATGAACAAGTTCGGCATCACGGCGGCCAACAAGCGCCGCATGACGACGCTCAGCATGTTCTGGCACTTCCTGGACGTCATCTGGATCGGCGTCTTCTCCTTCGTCTATCTCATGGGAGTCCTCTGATATGGCGTCTCACGCACATTCAAACGCCCACGGCGATCACGGTCATCACGACCACGATCATCACGGAAGCCATGCCAACCATGGCACGTTCGGCTCCTACATGACCGGCTTCGTGCTGTCGGTCATCCTCACGGCCATTCCGTTCTGGCTGGTCATGGGCAATGTCATTGCCGACAAGCAGGTGACTGCGATCCTCATCATGGGCCTCGGCCTCGTGCAGATCGTCGTCCACATGATCTTCTTCCTTCACATGGACACCAAGTCCGAAGGCGGCTGGAACATGATGGCGCTGCTCTTCACGGTCGTGCTGGTTCTGATCACGCTGTCGGGCTCGCTCTGGGTTATGCACAACCTGAACGCCTACATGATGCCGACGCAGATGACGCCGGAAGCGGCAAAGCAGCTTCCCTGAAGAAAATCCGGGCGGCCCGTTTGATCGGCGGGCCGCCTACTCTATTTTACCGGGGAGGGGAGGTTCGAATTCATGAACGACATGCCCAACTCCGAAGACAATGCACCGAAGGCCCCGCGCAAATCGCGCCTTGTCGGCATCGGGCTTATCACCCTCTTCTTCTTTGCGACCTTCATTGGCCTAGGCGCCTGGCAGATCGAGCGGCTTTCCTGGAAGCTGGATCTCATCGCCCGCGTCGATGCTCGCGTGCATGCGCCGGCCGTGTCCGTCCCCGACGAAGGCGGCTGGAAGGCCGTGAATGCGGCCAATGACGAGTACCGGCATGTGATCGCCTCTGGCCGTTTCCTCAACGACCGGAGCGCACTCGTCTATGCCTCGACCGAACGCGGGCCGGGTTTCTGGGTGCTGACGCCCCTCCAACTCGACAGCGGCGCGATCCTTTACGTCAATCGCGGCTGGGTTCCGACCGACCGCAAGGATGCGTCGAGCCGGCCGGAAGCTGATCTTACCGGTCCTGTGCAGGTGACGGGCCTCATGCGGATCACGGAACCGGGCGGCACGTTCCTGCGCTCCAACGATCCGGCCGATGGCCGCTGGTACTCGCGCGATGTGATCGCCATGGGTGAGAAAGCCGGGCTTTCCCGCGTGGCGCCCTTCTTCATCGATGCCGACGATACACCCAATCCCGGCGGGCTGCCGGTCGGTGGGCTCACCATCGTGCGCTTCCCCAACTCGCATCTCTCCTATGCGCTCACCTGGTTTGCCATGGCGGCGCTGTCGCTCGTCGGCGGGGCGATCCTCATCCGAGCCGAACGCCGGCGCTGATTTCTTATTCGCGATCTCACAATTTCGCCTGAAACGAGCTGTGATGTGAAACAATCCAAAGCGCTTTGGGTTTTTCCTTGTGCCGCGCCGTTTCTCTTGGCACAGTCCAGCCAACCAATTCAGGGAGGAAATCATGACCATCCGCGTCACCGTCTGGGGCGAGAACGTCCACGAGCAGAAGAACGAGACTGTCCGCAGCATCTATCCGGATGGCATGCATAATTGCATCGCCTTGGCGCTCAACAGGAACGAAGGCATTTCGGCCTCGTCGGTCGTGCTGCAGGATGCCGAGCATGGCATGACGGCCGAGCGGCTGGCCGAGACGGACGTTCTGGTCTGGTGGGGCCATGCAGCGCATGGCCAGGTCGATGACGCGATTGTCGAACGCGTCTGTGAGGCCGTCTGGTCGGGCATGGGCATGATCTTCCTGCATTCGGCGCATTTTTCCAAGCCCTTCAAGCGGCTGATGGGCGCGCCCTGCAATCTCACCTGGCGCGAGGCCGGCGAGCGCGAGCGGCTTTGGGTCACGTCGCGCAACCATCCGATCACGGCGGGCCTGCCGGACCATTTCGAGCTCGAAAACGAGGAAATGTATGGCGAGCCCTTCGGCGTGCCGGAGCCGCTGGAGACGGTGTTCGTCAGCTGGTTCCAGGGCGGCGAGGTGTTCCGTTCGGGCCTCACCTACAAGCGCGGCGCAGGCAATGTCTTCTATTTCCGCCCGGGTCACGAAACCTATCCGACCTATCATGATGCCAATGTCCAGACCGTGATCAAGAACGCGGTGAAGTGGGCCTACAACCCGCTGGCGCGCGTGGCCAAGCCGACCGATGCGCCGAATGTGCCGGTCGACAAGGCGCCGGAAAAGATCGAGGAGCGCGGCCCCAAGCTGCATCAGGCTGGCGAGCAGGGCCTGCGGTAAGGAGTGCCGGACATGACAATCAGACTTCTCATTCTCGGTACCGGCGGCATGGCCAACAACCATGTCGAGGCTTTCAAGGCGATTGACGGCGTGGAGATCGTCGGCGGCGTCGACACGCGGCCGCTGCAGCTCGCGGCCTTTTGCGACAAGCACCAGATCGAGCATCGTTTCCCGACGCTCGACGAGGCAATCGCCTGGGGCAAATTCGACGCGGCCGCCAATGTAACACCGGATGCGGCGCATCATGCCACGACGCTGGCGCTGCTGGCCGCCGGCAAGCATGTGCTCTGCGAAAAGCCGCTTTCGACCGACTATGCCAAGGCGCGCGAAATGGCGGATGCCGCCAAGGCCGCCGGCGTCGTCAACATGGTCAACCTGTCCTACCGCAACGGCGCCGCTCTCCAGCGCGCCGCCGAGATGGTGTCCAAGGGCATGATCGGCCCGGTCCGGCATTTCGAGGCGCAGTATCTGCAAAGCTGGTTGACGCAGGCGGCCTGGGGCGACTGGCGCACCGAGCCGCAATGGCTCTGGCGGCTTTCCTCCAAGCATGGCTCCAAGGGCGTGCTCGGCGATGTCGGCATTCACATTCTCGACTACGCGACCTTCATTGCCGGCAGTTTCCCGGTTTCGATCTCGGGGCGGCTCAAGACATTCGACAAGGCGGAAGGTAACCGGATCGGCGAATATGATCTCGACGTCAACGACAGTTTCGTTTCGCATGTCGAGTTGGCCAATGGCGCCATGGGCACCGTCACCGCGACGCGCTTCGCCTCCGGCCACCACAACGACCTGAAGCTCTCCATCTATGGCGATCTGGGCGGGCTGGAGGTGCGCTTCATCCAGAACGAGAGCAAGCTGCTCGCCTGCCTCGGTGCCGAGGACATGGCGACGCAGACCTGGCGCGAGATCGAAACGCCGGCGGTGAAGAATGTCTATCGCGTGTTCATCGAGGCAATCCAGGGCAAGGGGCCGATGATCCCGGATTTCGCGCGGGGTGCGGCTTTGCAGTTTCTGCTTGATGCGGCGGAAGAGTCGGACCGGCAGAAGGGCGCGAGTGTTGAGGTGAAGCTGGGGGCTTAGGTTCTTCGGCCCTATCGGGCCGCCCCCTCATCTGTCCTTCGGACATCTCTCTTACTGGGGAGAGAGGGGCCACGCACCTATCATGCGTCATCCTTGGGCCTGTCCCAAGGATCTGCTACGCACACCAAGATCGCTACGTGAATGGCTGTGAACGTGACCTTGCCAACCTTGGCATTCTTGCCGCACCGCCGAAGCCGCTTTGTCGTCAGTAGATCCTCGCCACAGGGGTGAGGATGACGGTGGAGTGTGGGGCGAGGGCAGAGGTCCGGGGCCGACCGGACAAACGTGCCCTGTCCCAGCGATGGCCCTCGACTTCACAACACAATCTGCAGCTTCACATCCGTCGGGCGCGCTTCCACCGCGCGGTCAAACGCGGCGACCGAATCCCCGAACGCAAAGGTCTCCGTGATCAGCGGCTTGAGGTCGATCTTGCCGGACGCGATGAGCGCAATCGCGCGGTCATAGACATTGGCGTAGCGGAAGATCGTCTTCAGCGTCGCTTCCTTGGCCTGCAGGCCGACGATGTCGACCGGCACCGGATCCACCGGCATGCCGACCATGACACAGGTGCCACCGGGGGCGACGACATTCGCCACGTCGAGGACAGCAGGCGCAGCACCGGAGGCTTCGAAGACGATATCCGCGCCCCAGCCTTCGGTGGTTTCACGCACGTAATCGACGAGCTTCGTGTTGCGGACATTGACCGTCTCAACGCCCGGATAGGCGCCGATGATGTCGAGCTTCGGCTGCGCGACATCGGAGACGATGACGCGCGAGCAGCCGCCGGCGAGCGCGGAGAGGGCGGTGATCATGCCGATCGGGCCTGCACCCATCACGACCGCCGTATCGCCCGGCTTGATGCCGGCCTTGAGTGCGGCCTGAATGCCGACGGCGAGCGGCTCGACCATCGCGCCTTCGGCAAAGCTGACATTGTCCGGCAGCTTGAAGGTGAAGGCGGCGGGGTGGACGACTTCGGGCGTCAGGCAGCCATTGACCGGCGGCGTTGCCCAGAAGCGGACGGCGGGATCGACATTGTACATGCCGAGCCGCACGGCCTTGGAATTCAGGTCCGGAATGCCCGGCTCCATGCAGACGCGGTCGCCGACCTTCAGATGGCTGACCTCCGCGCCGACGGCCGTAATCGTGCCCGCCGCCTCGTGGCCGAGGATCATCGGCTCCTTCACCACGAAGGGGCCGATCTTGCCATGGGTGTAGTAATGCACGTCCGAGCCGCAGATACCGACCGTGTGGATCGCGATCCGGACGTCATACGGGCCGAGTTCGAGGCTCACGGGATAGTCCCTGAGGCTCAACCGGCCCTTTTCTTCCAGCACCAATGCCTGCACTTAAGCTGCTTCCTTCGACAGAGCCACATACCGCGCAACGTGGTAATCCACATCGCCGAACATGTGGTCTATCATCACCAGCCGCTTGGCGAAATGGCCGACGGCGTATTCCCAGGTCATGGCGATGCCGCCATGCATCTGGATGGCTTCTTCGGCGACCAGACGGCCGATCTTGCCGGCGAGCGTCTTGGCGGCGGAGACGGCCATTTCGCGTTCGACACGCGACCCGTCAAAGCGCCCGGCGGCGTTGATGACGGAGGAGCGGGCCTGCTCGATTTCGAGAAGCACAGTCGCCATGCGGTGCTGCAGCGCCTGGAACTTGCCGATGACGACGCCGAACTGCTTGCGGGTCTTCAAGTATTCGATCGTCATGTCGCGGGCGACTTCCATCGCGCCGATGGCTTCGGAGGCGAGTGCCAGATTGGCGCGTGCGATGACCTTTTCGATCGCCGTCCACGCCTTGCCTTCCGCACCCAGAAGCGTATCCGCACCGACGGTCACGTTCTCCAGCCGGATTTCGGCGGCGTGGAGGCCGTCGATGGAGGAATAGGAGAGGCGGGACACGCCCGGCGCATCGCCGGAGACGAGGAAGAGCGAGAGGCCGTCTTCATCCCAGGCGGCACCGGAGGAGCGGGCCGAGACGACGAGCAGATCCGCCGCGCCGCCGTTGAGCACCACGGCCTTGGCGCCGTTAAGCACATAGCCGTCACCGGACTTCTTGGCCGTCGTTTCGACATGGCTGGCATCGTAGCGGCTTTTCGGTTCGCCATGGGCAAAGGCGAGCTGCTTTGAGCCTGCGATGACCTCTTCGATTACGGCCTTCTGCTCGGCAGCGCCAAGCTCGGCAATCAGCCCGCCGCCGAGGATGGCGGTGGCGAGGAAGGGTTCATTGACGAGGCCGCGGCCGAGTTCCTCGAAGAGGACCGTGACGTCAAACGGAGCACCGCCGAAGCCGCCGTCCTCTTCCGAAAACAGCGCGCCGATGGCGCCGAGTTCGGCGAATTGCGCCCATTTCTCCGCACTGAAACCGAGATCGGTTTCGGCGGCCCTGTTGCGGGCGTCCAGCGTGTAGGTGTCGGCGATGAAGCGCGCGACGCTGTCCTTGAAGAGCTGGCGTTCTTCCGTGTGGGTGAAATCCATGTGCCTTGCTCCCCTACAGTCCCATGACCATTTTCGAGATGATGCCGCGCTGGATTTCGTTCGAGCCGCCGAAGATGGTGATCTTGCGGTTGTTGAAATAATCCGGCGCGACGCCGAGGGCATATTCGGGGCCGACGGGCTCGCCGTTATAGCCTTCTTCCAGCGCTTCCGAGACGAAGGGCATGGCATAGGGGCCGATGGCGCGCCGGGCGAGATCGTTGATCGACTGGCGAATTTCCGTGCCCTTGATCTTCAGCATGGAGGAGATCGAGCCGGCAGAGACGGCCGCATCCGGCGAGGAGAGGACGCGGAGGTTCGTGGTGGACAGCGCGTCGAGTTCCATTTCCACCTGTGCCACGCGGGCGGCGAAATAGGGGTCGTCCGCCAGCGGCACGCCGCGCACCGTCTCGGCTTTCGCGATGCGCTTCACTTCGGCAAGGGCCGCCTTGGATGCGCCGACGCCGGCAATGTTGGTGCGCTCGTGGGTGAGGAGATATTTGGCATAGGTCCAGCCCTTGTTCTCCTCGCCGATCAGGTTTTCGGCGGGCACGCGGACATTGTCGAAGAAAACTTCGTTGACCTCATGCGTGCCTTCCAGAAGGATGATCGGGCGGATGGTAATCCCCGGGCTCTTCATGTCGACCAGGATGAAGGAAATGCCTTCCTGCGGCTTGCCTTCCGTGCCGGTGCGCACCAGGCAGAAGATCATGTCGGCATATTGGCCGAGCGTCGTCCAGGTCTTCTGGCCGTTGATGACGTAATGGTCGCCGTCGCGCACCGCGCGCGTCTTCAGCGAGGCTAGGTCGGAGCCGGCGCCCGGTTCCGAATAGCCCTGGCACCACCAGTCGGTGCCGTCGAGAATGCGCGGCAGGTAATGCGCCTTCTGCGCCTCCGAGCCGAATTTCATCAGCACGGGGGCGAGCATCTTGAGGCCGAAGGGGATGATGCGCGGCGCGCCGGCGGCAGAGGCCTCGTCATCGAAGATCTGCTGCTGCACCGGCGTCCAGTCAGCCCCACCATATTGCTTCGGCCAATCCTGCGCCAGCCAGCCACGCTTGTTGAGCGTGGCGTGCCAGCCGACCATGTCTTCCTTGGTCAGCGTCTTGTTATGCCGCACCTTGTCGGCGAGCTGTGGCGAAAGCTCTGCCTTGAGGAAGGCGCGGACCTCGGCCTGAAAGGCGAGGTCTTGCGGGGAAAAGCTCAGGTCCATGGTCGTCTCCGATCAGAAGATTTCGATGAGACCGGCAGCACCCTGGCCGCCGGCGATGCACATGGTCACGACGGCGTATTTCACGCCCCGGCGCTTGCCTTCGTAGAGCACATGGCCGACCTGTCGCGCACCCGTCATGCCATACGGATGGCCGATGGAGATGGATCCGCCGTTGACGTTGTAGATCGCCGGGTCGATGCCGAGGCGGTCGCGGCAATAGAGCGCCTGGCTCGCGAAGGCTTCGTTGAGTTCCCAGAGGCCGATGTCGGAGACCTTGAGGCCGGCGCGTTCGAGCAACTTCGGCACGGCGAAGACGGGGCCGATGCCCATTTCGTCGGGTTCGCAGCCGGCCACGACGAAACCTCGGAAGGCGCCCATGGGCTCCAGCCCGCGCTTTTCGGCTTCCTTGGCTTCCATCAGCACGGAGGCCGATGCGCCGTCGGAGAGCTGCGAGGCGTTGCCGGCGGTGACGAACTGGCCGGGGCCGCGCACGGCTTCGAGTGCGCGAAGGCCTTCGAGCGTCGTCGAGGGGCGGTTGCAGCCGTCCTTGTCGAAGGTCACTTCGTGATAGCTGATCGCCTTCGTTTCCTTGTCCTGCACGGCCATCTTGGTGGTCATGGCGATGATTTCATCCGCATAACGGCCGGCCTTCTGGGCTTCCGCCGTGCGCATCTGGCTCTGATAGGAATATTCGTCCTGTGCCTCGCGGGAAACGCCATAGCGGGCGGCAACGATATCGGCTGTCTCGATCATCGGCATGTACATGGCCGGCTTGTGTTCGAGCATCCAGTCGTTCTGGTACATGAACATGTTGAGATGGCTCTGGACGATGGAGATGGATTCGAGACCGCCCGCCAGCATGGCCGGGGCGCCATACTGGGTGATCTGGGCGGCGGCCTGCGCGACGGCGAAGAGGCCGGAGCCGCAATGGCGCGACACGGTGCCGCCGGTCATCGACAGCGGCAGGCCGGCGCGGACGCCGATATGGCGGGCAATGTTGCCGCCCGTGGCGCTTTCCGGCATGCCGCAGCCGAAGATCGCGTCTTCCAGCAGGTTCGGGTCGATCCCGGCGCGCTCGACGGCGGCCTTGGCGGCCGCTGCGCCGAAGTCTGCGCCATGGGTGGCATTGAGTTCGCCGCGAAAGGCTTTCGTGATGCCCGTGCGGGCGGTGGAGAGAATGACGGCTTCGCGCATGGTGTGGTTTCCTTTGAATTCCAAATCGTTCGTTCGGGCGCACGGTCCCTGTTGTTCAATAGGCGGCTCCATCCTAATGTGGAGGTGCCGCCAGCGGTATCTCTTGCTCCGACCTCATCCTGAGGTGCTGCCCGGAGGGCAGCCTCGAAGGATCAGCGTGTGGGCCAAGACCCTTCGAGGCCTTCGCTTCGCTCCGGCACCTCAGGGCGAGGGCGACCGGAGCGTCTTCGTTCATTGGATCACTCAGCCCCATTGAGGCTGGCGAAATTTTTACCCCCGGCGACCAGGTCCTCGATCAGCTTGGCCGGAGACCAGAAATCCGGGTCGTCCTTGGCGAATTCGCGGATGTCGGCCAGCACCTTGTCGAGGCCGCGCATGTCGGCATATTTCATCGGGCCGCCGCGATAGCGGGGCGAGCCGTAGCCTGCCAGCATGACGACATCGACGTCGAGCGGGCGAAGCGCAATGCCTTCCTCGACCACCTTCGCGCCCTCGTTGACCATGGCTGCCATGTAGCGGCGCATGATCTCTTCGGCAGAGAGCTCGGGCTTCTGGGGAATGCCCTTCTTCTGGCGGATATCGTCGATGGCCGCGAGGAATTCCGGGTCCTCGATGCCCTTGCGGGCGCCGGCGGGATAGATGTAGCAGCCGCGGCCGGTCTTCTGGCCGAAGCGGCCCTGTTCGGCGAGCCAATCCAGGTATTCAAAGGCATAGCGACCCTTGTAGCCTTCGGCGATGCGGCGCTTGCGGGCCATGAAGCCGATGTCGAGGCCGGCGAGGTCGCCCATCTGGTGCGGACCCATCGGATAGCCGAAATCGACCACGGCCTTGTCGATGGCATAGGGGCTCGTGCCTTCCTCGACCATATGCACGGCGATGCGCAGATAGCGCTCCAGAATGCGGTTGCCGATGAAGCCGTCGCAGACGCCGGCGCGGACGCCGGTCTTGCCGAGCTTCTTCGCCAGCGCAAAGCCGGTGGCGAGCGCATCCGCCGAGGTCTTGTCGGCGACGACGATTTCCAGCAGCTTCATGATATGGGCCGGCGAGAAGAAGTGCAGGCCGAGCACATTCTGCGGCCGGCTGGTCATCGCGGCGATCTGGTTGATGTCGAGATAGGATGTGTTGGAGGCGAGGATCGCGTCGGGCTTGGCGATCTTGTCGAGTGTCGTAAAGACGCCCTTCTTGACCTCCATGTCCTCGAAGGCGGCTTCGATGATGAGGTCGCAATCGGCAAGCGCGTTGAAGTCGGTCGTGACCGAATAGAGTTCGTTGGCGAGGCGATCACGATAGGCCTGATCATATTTGCCGCGGGCGACGCCGTCGTTCAGGACCTTCTCGACATTGGCGCGGCCGCGGGCGGCCTGTTCCTCGTCGCGCTCGACCATCGTCACCGGCAGGCCGGCGAAGAGCATGGAGAGCGTGATGCCGGAACCCATCGTGCCGCCGCCGATGACGCCGGCCTTCTTGATGTCTTTCGGCTTTCCTGCTTCGAGGCCCGGCACCTTGGAAACGGCGCGTTCGGCGAAGAAGGCATGGACGAGGGCTTCGCGCTGCGGGTCGGCCAGCAGCTTCATGAAGATGGCGCGCTCGCCCTTCATCCCTTCCGCGAAGGGAACATTGGCGGCAAGCTCGAGTGCGTCGATGCAGGCGACGGGCGAGATCTGGCCGCGCGCCTTGCCGGCAACGGCTCCGCGCAGGCCGTCGAAAAAGGCCTTGTCGCCCTTGCGGGAGGCGACCTTCTCGTCGTTCTGGCTGAGGCGGCGGACGGGCAGGGCCTCGTCGATCATCTTTCGCGCAAAGGCAAGGCCGGCTGCCTTCGGGTCGGAGCCTTCATCGAGCAGGTCGATGATGCCGAGCTTCAGCGCTTCGCCGGCGGAGACCTGACGGCCCGAGGTGGCGATGTCGGCAGCGGCTTCAAAGCCGATCAGGCGCGGCAGGCGCTGCGTGCCGCCGGCGCCGGGGATGAGGCCGATATGGACTTCCGGCAGGCCGATCTTCGCGCCCTTCAGGCCGACGCGGTAATGGCTGCCGAGGGTGAGTTCGAGACCGCCGCCGAGTGCGGTGCCATGGATGACGGCGACGACGGGCTTGGTGGCGTCCTCGACCTTCTGAATGACGTCGGGCAGAAAGGGCTCAAGCGGCGCCTTGCCGAATTCCTTGATGTCGGCGCCCGCGACGAATGTGCGTCCGGCGCAGTAAAGCACGGCGGCTTTTGCGCTTGCTTCGGCCTCAAAGGCTGCGATTGCCTCGACGATGCCGGTGCGAACGGCAAAAGAGGCCGCATTGACCGGGGGGTTGTCGATTTCAATCAGGAAAATATCGCCTTCAAGGCTCGTTTTGACCGCTTGGCTCATGCCGTACTCCTTCTTATCTGCAAAATGAGGCCCCGCGACGGGTCTCTTTCCATCGCGGGGCCGGGGTTCATCACGGATTGACGCGGGCAAGCTCCTTCCACTCGCCTTTTTCAATCTTCGAAATCACGACGGGGTCGCCGCCGATATGGTCGTTCGGGCCGAACTTGATGTGCACGCCCGCGATGTTGTCGTCGTAGTCGAGGCTTTCCATGCCCTTCTGGAAGCTTTCCGGCGTCAGGTCCTTGCCGGCGGCTTCAAGGCCGCGCACCAGGGATTCTGCCGCCGAGCGGCCGAGAAGCGCGCCCGTGGAGGGGAATTCGCCGGCAGCCTTCTGGTAGCTGTCGACCCAGGCCTTGACCTCCGGAACGTTCATGCGGGCCACGATGTCGGGCCAGCCGGCACCGGCATAGAAGCCGTCCGTGACGCCGCCGGGAACCTTGGCGATCGCCGTATGGAACGAGGCGGAGGCGCCGACGAACTTGACGTCGTTCCAGCCCATCTTCTTGGCGGTGGCAACGGCGGTGATGACCTGGCGCACGCCGAGCGCGATGGCGATCGTGTCGCAGCCGGCACCCTTGAGCTTGGTCAGCGAGCCGACAAAGTCCTGCTCATCCGGCTTGTGGGTGGTCTCGGCCACGAAGGTGAGACCGAACTGCTTGACCGCTGCATCCGTGCCCTCCTTCAGCTCCTGGCCGAAGTCGGATGGGATGTACATGGCGCAGACCTTCTTCGTCCCTTCCTTCTCGGCGAGATATTTCAGCGCCAGCCGGGTCTGGTCGAAATAGGACGAGAAGCCGGCATATTTGTAGGGCGAGGGCGGCTCGACCATCTGGCGGGCAGATGTCAGCGGCGCCACGTTGGCGACCTTGCTCTTTTCGAGAAGCGGGAAGGACGCGATGTTGATCGGCGTGCCGAGCTGCAGCAGCATCGCGAAGATCTTGTCGGAATTCACGAGCTTGTTGATGTTCTGCATCGCCTTGGGCACCTGATAGCCGTGGTCCTCCACCACGAACTTGATCTTGCGACCATGGATGCCGCCCTTGGCATTGATCTCGTCGAAATAGAGACCGGCGGCCTTGACGGCGGGTGCGCCGAAGGCGGCGAAGATGCCGGACATGTCCTGGTTGGAGCCGATCACGACTTCCGTGTCGGTCACGCCTTGTGCGCCGGCAGCACCGGCCGCCAGCATGCTTGCGCCGGCCAGAAGACCGGCAATGGCTGCTTTCATTCCCTTTTTCATGTTCTTCCTCCTCCAAAAGTTCATGCTGCCTTCTCCTCGGCATACATGTCGTCGATCAGCGCTTTATGTTTCTTTTCCACGAAGCTGCGCTTGAGCTTCATGGTCGGGGTCAGCTCATCGTCCTCCGGCGTGAGCAGTATGTCGATCAACCGGAACTTCTTGACCTGCTCGACGCGGGCGAAGTCCTTGTTGACCCTTTCGATGATCTCGCCGATCAGCGCCTGGACCTCCGGGCGGGCGCAGAGCGAAGCGAAATCCGAAAACGGTATGCGATGGTCCTGCGCATATTTCTGCACATTCTCCTGGTCGATCATGACGAGGCAGGTGAGGAATTTGCGCCGGTCGCCGATCACCACGGCATCCGAGATGTAGGGCGAGAATTTTAGCCGGTTCTCGAATTCGGCGGGCGTGATGTTCTTGCCGCCTGCGGTGATGATGATGTCCTTGATGCGGCCGGAAATGCGCAAGTATCCGCGCTCGTCCATCTGGCCGGTGTCGCCGGTCCGGAGCCAGCCGTCCTCGGTCATCGTCTCGGCGGTCTTTTCCGGGTTCTTCCAGTAGCCGCGGAAGACATTGCCGGCGCGGTACTGGATCTCGCCGTCGGGTGCGATGCGAATTTCGGAGCCGGGAATGGCAGGACCCACCGTGCCGACGCGGTTCGCCTCCATCGTGTTGACCGACATGAGACCGGCACTTTCCGACATGCCGTAGCCTTCCAGCACCGGAACGCCGATCGCCTGGAACCATTTGAGGATTTCCGGTGAGATCGGGGCAGCACCCGTCGTGCCGCGACGCAGCTTGTCGAGGCCGAGCATGCGGCGGAGGTTCTTCAGCAGGAAGAAATCCCAGAAGGTATAGGCGAGGCGGGTGGTCAGCGGAACGGGCTTGCCGGCGAGCTCGCAATCGACCTTCCGCATGCCGGTCTTCACTGCCTGATGGAATGCCCAGCGGCCAAGCGGCGTGGCATCCGTCGCCATGATGACGACCTGGGAATAGATCTTCTCCCAGACGCGCGGCACGGCGGTGAAGGCCGTGGGGCTCACCTCGCGGACATTCTCGAAGACGGTTTCCGTGCTCTCGGCGAAATTGACCGTCGAGCGGGCGGCGATCGGGCCGGAGACGGAGATCATGCGCTCGAGGATATGGCAGAGCGGCAGGAAGCAGACCTGCTCGTCCTCCGGGAAGACAGGCAGGAGCAGCACGTTGGCGGCGATCGTGTACATCATGTTCGAATGGTCGATCATGACGCCCTTGGGCATGCCGGTCGTACCGGACGTATAGATGAGGATCGCGATGTCGTCGGGTCTGGACGCGGCGATCTCCTGCTCGAAGCGGCCGGGCTGGCGGGCAAGTTCCTGACGGCCCATCTCGTAGAGGTCTTCGATGAAGATCACGTTCGGGTCGCGGAAGTCGTGCAGGCCCTCCGGGTCGAAGACGATGACCTTGACGAGGCCCGGCATCCGGTCGCGGACTTCCAGATACTTGTCCAGCTGTTCGTCGTTTTCGAGGAACAGGAACTTCGCGCCGGAATCGTTGACGATATAGGCGAGCTGGCTCGCCGCATCGGTCGTGTAGACGCCGGTGACGATGCCGCCGGCGCACTGGATGCCGAGGTCGGCATAGAGCCATTCCTTGTTGTCCTCGGAGAGGATCGCTGCGACGTCGCCGCGCCCGAAGCCGAGCGAGATCAGGCCGAGGCCGAGGAGGCGGGCCTGCTCGTACCAGTCGGTCCAGCTGTAGGAGCGCCAGATGCCGAAATCCTTTTCGCGATGTGCGGTGCGGGCACCCAGCTCCCGGCAGCGCTTCTCGAACAGCTTCGGCAGCGTGTCGCTGCCGTCGATATAGAAGGGGCCTCGGCTCAGGTCGGCATTGAGTTCGATGCCATGGACCTTCTGCATGGGCGGAATGTTGACCATCTGGTTCATCGTGTCCTCCTCCCTCAACGCCACGTCTTGCGGTTTTTCCAGCGCCGCTGTCCGCGCTGGCTCTCGCCCTGCTGGCCGAGATAGAATTCCTGGATGTCCTTGGATGCGCGCAGCTTCTCCGCCGGGCCACCCATGACGATCCGGCCGAGTTCCATCACGTAACCATAATGGGCGGCCTCAAGCGCGATCTTGGCGTTCTGTTCGACCACCAGCATCGTCACCTTCTGCTCGGCATTGAGCCGCTTGATGATGGCGAAGATTTCCTTGGTGAGGAGCGGGCTGAGCCCCAGGCTCGGCTCGTCGAGCAGCATGACGCGGGGCCGCGCCATCAGGCCACGACCGATGGCCAGCATCTGCTGCTGGCCGCCGGAGAGCGTTCCGGCATCCTGGTTCGCGCGTTCCTTCAGGATGGGGAAGTAGCGGTAGACCATGTCGATATCGGCGGCGATGCCGGCGCGGTCGCTGCGGGTGAAGGCCCCCATCTTCAGATTGTCCTCGACGGACATAAGCGGGAAGATTTCGCGGCCTTCCGGCACCTGCACGACGCCCTTGCGAACGGAGTGGTCGGGGTCGCGGCCCTGGATTTCCTCGCCGGCGAGCTTCACGGTTCCCTTTTCCGGGTCCATGACGCCGGAGATGGTCTTCATCAGCGTCGTCTTGCCGGCCCCGTTGGCGCCAAGCACGGTGACGATCTGGCCTTCATGCACCTCCAGGCTGACGCCCCGGATCGCCATGATCGGGCCATAGTAGCTTTCGAGGTTTTCGATCTTCAGAAGCGGTTCGCCCATCACGCGGCCTCCTCTGTGTCCGAGCCGAGATAGGCTTCGACAACCCGCGGATCGGTCTGCACCTCGCGCGGCGTGCCGAGCGCCAGTTTCTTGCCGTCGGCCAGCGCCAGAACGCGGTCGCAGACGGAGGAGACGAGATGCATGTCGTGCTCGACCATCAGCACGGTGATGCCCATGACCTTCTTGATGTCCTCGATCCAGAAGGCGACGTCCTGCGTTTCCTCGACCGAGAGGCCGGAGGCCGGTTCGTCGAGCAGCAGGAGCTTCGGCTGGATGGCGAGCGCCCGGCCCATCTCGACCACCTTGCGGACGCCATAGGGCAGGCCGGCGATCAGCTTTTCGCGATAGGGCTGGAGGTCGAGGAAGTCGATCGCCTTCTCGACCGCCTCGCGGTGGCGATGCTCCTCGCGCCTTACAAAAGGGGTAAAGAGGAGTTCGGTCAGGAAATTCGAGCGCCGATGCGTATACCGGCCGACCAGCATGTTCTGCAGCACGCTTGCCTGTTCGAAGAGCTCGATATTCTGGAAGGTACGGGCGATACCGAGCCCTGCGATCTCGTGCGGGGCCTTGCCGAGGATGCTCCTGCCTTCAAAGAGGATGTCGCCGGAATAGGGTGTGTAGAAGCGCGAGATCATGTTGAAGATCGTCGACTTGCCCGCGCCGTTCGGGCCGACCAGAGCGAAGACTTCGCCTTCCTCGACCGCGAAGGAGACATCGTTGACGGCGGTGAGGCCACCGAATTTCAGGGTGACGTTTTTCAGCTCCAGAAGGCTCATCTGATGCGCTCCGTCTTGAGGTAGCTCTTCTGGCGGCGGAACATGTCGCGCCGGGCGAAGGGAAACAGCTCGAAATAGGTGCGGATCTTCACCCAGCGTCCGTAGATGCCGAGCGGCTCGAACAGGATGAAGAGGATGAGGATCGTGCCGAAGATCCCGGTCTCCAGGCCGGGGATCGCGATGGAGTCGAAATGGAAGAGGTGGCCCAGCCCGTCGCGGGCAAAGGCAATCGCCTGTGGCAGGAAGCCGATGACGACCGCGCCGAGGAAGGCGCCATGGATGGTGCCGAGCCCGCCGATGACGATCATCAGAAGGAGATTGATCGAGATGACGAGGTTGAAGGTCTCCTGGTTGAAGACGCCGGCGAAGTGGCCCATCAGCGCGCCGCCGATGCCGGTCATGAAGGTGGAGATCGCAAAGGCCATGGCCTTGGTGCGGGCCACGTTGATGCCCATGGCCTGCGCCGAGATTTCGGAATCGCGCACGGCGGCAAAGGCGCGGCCGAGCGGCGAGCGCTGGATGTTGCGGTAGGCGAGCACGATCAGGATGGCGATGGCGAGGATCAGCCAGTAGAGGCCGGAGGCATTGCCGTAGCGGTTGAAGTTGATGCCGAAGATCTCGATGTCAGCCGCCATCAGCCCGTTGACGCCGCCGGTCAGCGGTTCGGCGAGAACGATGACGTCTTCCATCATGACCGAGACGGCGAGTGTGGCAATTGCCAGATAGATTCCGTGCAGGCGCGTGACGGGCATTGCGAAAAGCCCGCCGGCAATGCCGGTGATGATGCCGCCGAGCGGCAGCGCGAGAATGAAGGGCACGCCGGCGCTTTCCAGAAGCACGCAGGAATAGGCGCCGATGGCCATGAAGGCGGCGTGGCCGAGGCTTGCCTGTCCGCTCTGGCCGACAAGCAGCATGAGGCCCATGCCGCAGATCGCCCAGATCAGCACATTGGTCGCTTCGCCGGTCAGGAAGTCCCCGAGGATGAAGGGAGCGGCAATCGCGACGATGAGCAGGAGCGCATACCAGAAGCCCTGTGCGCCGTGCTTGAAGAGCCGGATATCGGCCTCGTAGGTGGTCTTGAAAACGATCCGCATCGGCTCACACCTTCTTCGCGCGGACCTGCGACAGCAGGCCGTGGGGGCGAACGATGAGGACGATGAGCAGGATCAGGTAGGGCATGATCTGCGACACGCCGGCGGCGACATAGCGCGACGACAAGGGTTCGACGAGGCCGATGATCAGCCCGCCGAGAAGCGCGCCGGGCAGCGAGCCGAAACCGCCGATGATGGCCGCGGCGGATGCCTTGATGCCGAGCAGGCCCGTGGACGGATCGATCGTGCCCTTGGCGGCGAAGAGGATGCCGGCAATGGCGGCGACCCCGCCGGCCAGCGCCCAGACCAGCGCATGGACGCGCTTGACCGGAATGCCCATGTAATAGGCGGCGAGCTGGTTCTGCGAGGCGGCCTGCATGGCGAGACCTATCTTCGTCCTGGCGAAGAAGAGATAGAGGCCGAGCGTCAGGAGCAGCGTGACAATGATGATCGTCATGTCGTCGAAGCCGAGCACGAGGCTGCCGATCCGCACCTCCTTGCCGGCCAGCGGGCTCTGCAGCGACTGCGGCTCATGACCCCAGATGACGCCTGCGAGAAAACGCAGCACGATGCCGAGCGAGATGGTGAGGATGACGATGGCGATCTGGCTCTCGCCGAACATGCGGCGGATGAGAAGCGCTTCCACCAGATAGCCGACCACCGCCATGACGGCGACAGCGAGGATGCAGGCGAGCCAGAAGGGCAGGCCGAGTTCGTTGGAATTGGCGAAGGTGAGGGTCAGAAACGCCCCCAGCATCATGAAATCGCCCTGGGCGAAGTTCACGGCTTCCGTCGCCTTGTAGATCAGCACGAAGCCGAGGGCGATCAGGCCGTAGACGCAGCCATTTGCCAGGCCGCTGATCAGCAATTGCAATAAATCCACTTAAAGGTCCCTCCCTGAACCCTGGCCCTTGGGCCATCGTGTTTCTTGCGTTTTCGGGCAGTCCTCCACTGCCGCGTTTTCAGTCTCCTTATGCGTTCGGGCGTTCCGCCGCCGCCGGGTCTCCCAACCCGGCAAGGGCATAGTCGGTGCATTGCTGCGCGATCCGGCGACGGTCTTGCGCCGTTTCGCCGGGGCGCGGCTTGTACCAGAAGATCGGCGAGTTCAGCGCCATGAACATCAGCTGCCGCGCGATGCTTGGATCACGATAGCGTATATGGCCATCGCGGACAGCTTCTTCCATAACCGTCTTGAAAAGAGCCGAATAGCGCTCGCGGGACTCGATAAGCGCATTGAGACGCTCGCGCTGTTCCGGCGTTGTCGATCCGCGCAGGTGGATTTCCACCCCCTGCCAGACGGAGTGCTGGTAGGCCTGCGTCTCGATCATCGACATGCAATGGGCAAACGCCATGTCGCGCAGGCGCTCGATCGCCGGCGCTTCCTTCTTCAGGCTGGCATCGATGGCGGCGTAGTTGAACTCCATGCCGACCTCGGCAACGGCGAAGAAGAGGTCCGCCTTGGAAGCGAAGAAGTGGTAGATGCGGCCCTTCGTGGAGCCGAGCCTACGGGCAACATCGTCGATGCTGGTGGAGGCAAAGCCGCGCGTCATGAAGCATTGCGCCGCCATACGCAGGATCTCGATCTGGCCTTCTTCGACCAGGCTGTGCTCAAGGCTGTTTTGCGCGGACGCATTCGCGGTCATGCGGTCCCGTCCTCCCCGTCTGCCGCCGCTTCCAGATCCGGGCGGCCCTTGCGGAAAGTAGACATACTACCGAGTATGTTGTCAAGCGGTCCTATTTTGGGACACAGCCTGAGGTTAAGGATTTTTTGTCTATATTCTTTAGGTCGATCTTATCCCGCCTGTGGTTTTCTTCTCCCCATCATTAGGGATGCTTTCGCACTTTGTTCTGACAAGGAGAAGAAGATGAAGGACAAGATCAGGGAACTTTTGGGCAAGCTCGGCGGCCTGCCTGTCGCGGTTGATACGCTGGCTGACAGCGCGGATCTCTACGCGGCCGGTCTTTCGTCCTTCGCGTCGGTGCAGCTGATGCTCGGCATCGAGGATGCCTTCGACATCGAATTTCCGGATCACCTGCTGAACCGCAAGTCGTTCGCCTCGATCGACGCGATTGCCGAAACCGTCTCCGCCATCGTTGAAGGCCGGGAGGCTGCGTGATGAACATGATGTCTGAAATTCGCGGCGCCGGGCTCGTCGAGCGCGCCCGCGAAGTGGCAGCCGTTGCCGCCAAACATGCCGATGCCGTCGACAAGGAAGGCCGCTTCCCGCATGAAGCCGTTGCCGCCATGAAGTCGGCGCGCCTGTTCGGCATCCAGATCCCGATCCTTCTGGGCGGCGAGGGCGCCACCATTGCCGAGATCGCGGAAGTCTGCTCGATCATCGCGCAGGAATGCGCCTCCTCGGCCATGATCTTCGCCATGCACCACATCAAGCTGTCGAGCTGCGTCTCGCACGGCATGGGCGACGAATGGCATGAAGCCTTCATGCACCGCATCGTGCGCGAACAGCTGCTTCTCGGCTCGGCCACGACCGAAGCCGGCATCGGCGGCAACCTGCGCAATTCGATCTGCGCCATCGAGGTCGACGGCGACGTCTGCCGCCTGACCAAGGAAGCGACCGTCATTTCCTATGGCAAGCAGGCCGATGCGATCCTGATCACGTCCCGCGCCCACAAGGACGCCGCCTCGACCGATCAGGTCATGACCGTCTTCCTCAAGGACCAGTACACGCTCGAACAGACCCATGTCTGGGACACGCTCGGCATGCGCGGCACCTGCTCGGACGGCTTCCTGTTCAAGGCGGAAGCGCCGAGCGTGCAGATCCTGCCGAAGCCGTTCGCGGAAATCGCCGCTGAATCCATGCTCGCCACCTGCCACCTTCTGTGGTCGGGCGTCTGGTACGGCATCGCGCTCAACGCCGTCACCCGCGCACAGGCCTTTGTCCGTGCCGCAGCGCGTGCCAACCCCGGCACGACGCCCCCCGGCGCGCTGCGTCTGGCCGAAGCCACGGCCGAACTGCACCTGATCAAGTCCAACGTCATTGCCGGCATGGAACGTTTCGAGGCTGCCAAGGAAGATCCGGCGCAGCTCTCCTCGATGGGCTTTGCGGTGGCGATGAACAACGTCAAGATCGCGACCTCGCAGAAGATCCTCTCGGTCATCAACCAGGCCATGATGATCTGCGGCATTGCCGGCTACAAGAACGGCACGCCCTACAGCCTTGGCCGCCACCTGCGCGATGCGCATTCGGCCCAGCTGATGATTTCCAACGACCGTATTCTGTCGAACACGGCGACGATGCTCACCGTCCACAAACTCGACACCAGCCTTTTGGGATAACGCTATGGATATGCAAGTGACTTTCCTCGACCGCCTGTTCGATAGCGGTCTCCTGATCGACACCGGCGTCGAAGGGCTCTATGCGCGCTCCGGCACGTTCGAAGATGTGATCACCGGCTTCGAACGCCTGATCGACAAGTTTTCCGGCGAAACGGGTGCCGAAGTCATCCGCTTCCCCCCCGGCATGAACCGCAGCTATTTCGAAGGCTCGGGCTACATGAAGAACTTCCCGCAGCTGGCGGGCACGGTTCACTGCTTCTGCGGCGACGATCTGGCGCATGCCGATCTCATCCAGTGCATGGCAGCAGGCGAAGACTGGACGGGCGGCCAGAAGGCTTCCGACATCGTCCTGACGCCGGCGGCCTGCTATCCGCTCTATCCGATCGTCGCCAAGCGCGGCAATCTCCAGGCGGGCGGCGGCCTGTTCAACATCCAGTCCTATTGCTTCCGCCACGAGCCCTCGATGGACCCGGCCCGCATGCAGCTCTTCCGCATGCGCGAGTTCGTCCGCATGGGCAAGCCGGCTGACGTCATGGCCTTCCGCCAGGAATGGATGGAAAAGGGCAAGGAACTGATGGCGCAGGTGGCGCTGCCGGTCGATATCGACGTTGCCAACGACCCCTTCTTCGGCCGCGCCGGCCGCCTGATGAAGAACAACCAGCGCGACCAGAACCTGAAGTTCGAACTGCTCATCCCGATTACCTCGGTTTCCAAGCCGACGGCCTGCATGAGCTTCAACTATCATCAGGACCATTTCGGCAAGACCTGGGATCTGAAGACCGTTGACGGCGAAACCGCCCACACGGCCTGCGTCGGCTTCGGCCTGGAGCGCATTGCGCTCGCGCTCTTCCACCACCACGGGCTCGATCCCAAGCTGTGGCCGCGTGAGGTCCGCGACGCCCTCTTCGGTTGATCCGATGTCGGGCATCCTGAACGTCACACCGTTTGGCTATCAGCCACATGCGCTCCATTCCCCGGAGCGCATGTGGCCTGAAACCAATTGCTATACCGATCTCTGGATCGAGCTTCTGGCCGCGCAAGGCCTGCCACCGCAATCCATGCTCGGCTTCACGCTGACCCAGGATTTCGAGGGCGACCAGATGACCTTCTTCAAGGTTCCGCTGGAAGACCTTGAAACCCTGTACGGAATTGTCGTCACCGAACTTGCGATCTACGACAAGGTCGAGGCCCATGTCGCCGAGCAGGCGGCGCGCGGTCGCATCTGCCTGATCGAGATGGACTCATTCTACATGCCCGACACGCAGGGCGTGGCCTATCGTCAGGAACACGGCAAGACGACGGTTGCGATCAACCGCATGGATCTCGAGACGAGAGAGCTCGACTATTTCCACAACGCCGGTTTCTTTCATCTGTCAGGTGAGGATTTCGACGGGCTGTTCCAGCTGAATGCGCCGGAAGGTGCGCTTCCTTTCCTGCCCTATACCGAATTCGCCAAGCTGCCGGATTTCTATCCGGAGGAGCGCGAGTTGCGCGAGGAGGCATTCTCGCTCGGCCAGTATCACTATGATCGCCGGCCGGCGGAAAATCCGATTGCGGCCTTTTCCTCGATCTTCCCTGAGGCCGCAGCGAAGGTTGCCGAACGTCCCTTCGGCTTCTTCCACAAATATGCCTTCAACACGCTGCGGCAGGCGGGCGCCAATTTCGAACTCTGCGGCAGCTATTTCGAATGGCTGGGGCCGGAATTTGCCGAGCCCGCGGCCCATGCGATGCGGATTTCGGAAGTGATGAAATCGGCCCAGTTCCAGCTGGCCCGCGCCGTGACCCGCAAGAAGTTCGAGCCGCTGACTGGCGCGCTCGAACCGGCGGCGGAGGCCTGGGAGAAGTTGATGGAGAGCGCGGGCAGGGCGCTGGGGTGATCTTGTTCTCCCCCTTGTGGGGGAGAAAGCAAAATCATGATCTTAGCCAAAGGCTAAGTCATAGATTTTGCAAGTGAGGGGTCCGTGCGGGAGCCCACCCCTCACCTGAAAAATCTAGCACTTAGCTTGCAGCTAAGATGCTGATTTTTCTTCCTCTCCCACAAGGGGAGAGGAGGTATCCAGATGCTACGGGAACACCATGACCGACCACGCCACGCCCTCCGCCCAACCCACCATCCGCCGCCTCGACGACGGCTGGGTGATGGAGCTGACGCCGGCGGGGGCATGTGCGCGCCCCGATGAGATCGTCGGCATTGAGGACTTCATTGCGGCCCCTGTGCCGGGCACGGTGGCGCAGGCGCTGGAGGCAGCGGGGCGGTTTGATCGGGCCAATCCGAAGCCGCTGGATACGCGCGATGCGTGGTATGTGCTGCGGCTGGATGAAGAGCCCGGCGATGTGACTTTGCGCTTCGAAGGTCTGGCGACGGTGGCCGAGGTCTTCCTCAACGGCGATCGGATTCTTTCGAGTCAAAGCATGTATTTAAGCCATGACGTTACCGTCCACCTTCAGGGTGGCGACACGTTGGCAATCTGCTTTCGCGCGCTCGGGCCGCTGCTTGGCAAGAAGGGGCCGCGGGCGCGATGGCGGCCGCAGATGATCACGCCGGCCGGTATGCGGCTCTTCCGTACGACTACGCTGGGCAGAATGCCGGGCTGGTGCCCGGAAGTGCATGCTGTCGGCCCCTGGCGGCCGATTTCGGTGATCCGGCATCACAGGAATGAACCCGGCGAAGCGCGCATTTCGGCGCGGCTGGATGCGCAGGGCTGCGGGCATCTGACCGTGCGGGTTGAAAATGCCGAGGGCGCGACGGTGGCTTGCGCGGGGGCCAAGGCCAAGGTCGTGGATGGTTCGGCTGTGCTGGTTCTGCCGGGTGTCGAGGCCTGGTGGCCGCGCTCTCATGGCAAGCCGGTTCTGCATGATGTGACGCTGGACTGGAACGGTGAGATGGTGACGCTGGGGCGCACCGGCTTCCGCCATGTCGAGATCGACCGCGATGCGGACGGGCAGGGCTTCGGGCTGAAGGTCAATGGCGTGCCGGTTTTCTGCCGGGGTGCTGTGTGGACAAGCGCCGATATCGTCAGCCTGCCGGGCGGGCGGGCGGATTATCGACCGTGGCTGGAAAAGGCCGCGCAGGCACATATGAACATGATCCGCATCGGCGGCACCATGGCCTATGAGAGTGCCGAATTCTTCCAGCTTTGCGACGAACTTGGCCTCATGGTCTGGCAGGAACTGATGCTGGCCAATTTCGACTATCCGGCGTCTGACGAGGCCTGGCTTGCCGATCTCAAGCAGGAGGTCGCGCAACTGCTCGACAGGACCTCTGCCTCCCCGTCGCTTGCGGTCGTCTGCGGCGGGTCGGAAGTCTATCAGCAGGCGGCCATGCTCGGCCTGCCGGAAAGCACCTACCGGTCGGAGCTGACGGAATCGATCCTGCCGGAACTCGTGCGTGCCCATCGTCCGGATTGCGTCTGGGTTGCCAATTCGCCTTCGGGCGGGGCGATGCCCTTTTCGCCCAATGCCGGCGTCACGCATTACTATGGCGTCGGGGCCTATATGCGGCCGCTCGACGATGCGCGGCGCGCGCATGTCCGCTTTGCCGCCGAAAGCCTCGCCTTCGCCCATGTGCCCGAGCAGGTGACGCTCGACAAGTATCTGCCCGTTGCCGCCGTCCACGATCCGCGCTGGAAGGCCCGCGTGCCGCGCGACCGGGGCGCCAGCTGGGATTTCGAGGATGTGCGGGAATTCTATCTGAAGCTTCTCTATGAGGTCGAGCCGGAGCGGCTGCGTCGGGAAAATCCGGGCCTCTATCTCGATCTGTCACGTGTCGTGACGGGCGAGGTGATCGAGGCGACCTATGCCGAATGGCGGCGGGCGGGCTCGTCCTGCCGAGGCGCGCTGATCTGGACATTTCAGGATCTTTTGCCCGGTCCCAGCTGGGGGCTCATTGATGCGACGGGGCTGGCCAAGCCCGTCTGGCACGCCGTGCGCCGCGCCTTCCGGCCTTTGCAGGTCGGGCTGACGGACGAAGGGACGAACGGGATCGATCTCCATGTCGTCAACGATCTCGGCGAGGCGAGGGACGTGAGTGTCGAACTTGTCTGCCTGCGCGATGGCGCGGTGCCGGTCGTGTCGGGCCGGCGCGATCTGACGCTCGATCCGCATTCGGCGATGACGATTGCCGCGACCGATCTCTTCGGTACCTTCTTCGACACGGCCTATGCCTTCCGCTTCGGCCCGCCGTCGCATGATGTGACCGTGGCCCGGCTCATCGACCGGGCGAGCGGCGAGGAGATCGCCAGCGCCCATCACTTCCCGCTCGGCCGAACGGCGGCGCGGCGCGATGTGCAGTTCACGCTGGAACTTCTTGAGTCGGATCAGGGCCTTGCGCTGGAGATTTCGACCGATCGTTTGGCGCAGAATGTGCAGATCGATGTTGCCGGTTTCGAGGTTTCGGACAACTGGTTCCACCTCGCGCCCGGCCGCCCGCGCCGTATTCTGCTGAAGGGCGAAGGCAAGCCCTCGGGTGAGGTCCGCCTTGCCGGCGGACGTTGCGTCTCAAGGTTTTGAGGGATTGAATCCGGCTTGCGGGGCAAGCCGTTCATTTCAATAGGAAAACGGCTCAGATCCGCTTGAGGAAACCATCCGGCGAGGCGGTGATGGCGAGCTTGTGTTCGATCACCTTGTCGATCTCGAACTTGAGCGGCGCGCCGTCGCTGGCCTTGCGGCCTTCCTCGTCCAGCGCCTTCATATAGGCCCAGACGGCTGTCTTCGGATTGTCGCCCTTGCCCCATGGGCGGTCGCCGCACATGGCGGCCGGCAGGTCTTCGACGCCCGTGTCCCAGACGACGCAATAGCAGCCCTTGGTCGTCAGCGGCGCGTAGAGTTCCAGTTCGGCCAGAACATGCGCATGCGTGTGGTTGGAATCGAGGAAGATCATGATGCGCTCATGGCCTTCGGTGTGTTTCAGCACCTGCGCGAACACGTCTTCCGCAACCGATGAGCCCTGAATGAGTTCGATCTTGTGGCGCATCGGATGGGCGTCGAGGGCGGCACGGTTATGGGCGCGGATGTCGATATCGACGCCGACGACCTTGCGGCGGCTGGACTTCGGGTCGAGCACCTGACCCGTCTGCACGGCGTCGCAATAGTCGAGCATGGCGAGCATCGAAGCGCTCATGACCAGCGAGCCGCCATGGGCAATACCGGTCTCGATGACCAGATCGGGGCGGCAGGACCAGATGAGTTCCTGGATCGCATAGGTATCCTGCGGCACCTGGATGATCGGGCGGCCGAGCCAGGTGAAGTTCTGGGCATAGCGGTGATGGATCGATTCCCGCACCCAGATATTGCTGAGGCCCAGGAAATCGCGATCGTTGCCTGCGCTCTCTATGTTTGCGCGGACATAGGCGGCAAATTTTTGCTCTTCAGTCATTTCTGGGTCTCTCTTGAAGTCATGGTGCGGCTGGCGTGGATATCCCACCAGTGGGTACGTGGCGCGAGTCGCTGACCGTTCCTTGTGCGGACGGTGCGGCTGTAAAGATCGATCATGGCGTCGTAGTCCAGCCAGTCGCCGGCGATCTCCTCGCCAAGCGGGCCCGAAGAGCCCGGCGGGAAGGCATGGCCGACCGTGTCGTCGCTGAGCCCGGCAACCGTCGACTGGTCGAGCAACTTGAAGCCGGTGTAGCCGCTTGCCGCGAGGCTCGCGAGATAGTCATAACCGAAACGGCAATCTTCGACACTGACATAGTCCGGGCGCGCGGTGGCGGAGAGCAGCTGATCGAGCACGATCGTATCGACGCCTTCGACATCGATCTTCAGATAGTGAGGCACGCCATAGGTCTTGAACAGCTCTGGAAGGGTGCAGCATCGCACCATGATTTCCTTGCAGCGGCTGTCGTCGCGGCCCGCCCAGCCGATGTCGATGCTGCTCCAGTGGTCGTTATCGAGATTGACGAAAAATCGTGTTTCACCGGTTTGCGACCAGATCGCGGCATGCACAACGACGAGGCGTTGATCATGGATCGCTTCTGCAAAGCGCATCTCGGCATGCCGGCATAGCGCCGGATTGGCCTCCAGCGCGACGACACGAAGTCCACGCTTGAGGTAGTAGTCTGTATCGTCGCCGTTGTTCATTCCGAGATCGAAGACGAGCTGCGGATCGGTGGTCTCCAGCACGGTCACGGTTGTATCTCTCTTTCCGCGGGAATGGCGTAGATGACCGCCCCGGTGCCGCACCAGCTGTGGAGGCGGAAGAGGAAGCGGTAGTTGTCGAGTGTCTGCATCATCCATCGCGCCGTGGCGTAAAGCCCGTCCGCATTGTGATAGACAGTCGCAGTGACGATCGGGCGGCAGGAAGCGAGTGTTGTCGCAGCGCCCTTGAGCGCCGGGAGTTCATGGCCTTCCAGATGCAGCTTGAGAATGGTCGGGTTCAGGGCAAGCGCGTCTATCGTCGTTGTCTTCCGGGTTGCCTTGCCGGTGGAAGCGATCTGGGAAGCATAGCCGAGCCCGGCATGGAAGGCGCGTCGTTGCGGTGAGAAGTCCAGTACGGCATCAAGCGCCGCAACCTTTGCGGCCCATTGAGCAGGCAGGGCGGCGATGGTCTGGCGCAGCACTCCAAGGCTTTGGGCATCTGGCTCGATGGCGGTGACGGCAGTAAATTGCCCTTCGCGCTCCTCAATGAAGCGGCGGGCGACATGGCCGAAATGGGCGCCGGCATCGACATAGTGCTCGTCGTTACGCAGTACGGACAGAATTTCGGGAATGAAGAAGCGGTCGCCAAGCATCACCGGCGCATCGCCGAAGGTCCATTCCTGCCGCAGTCGACGCCAGGCGAGGAATTGCAGGTGGTGGGCACGGGAAAGATGGTCGGCCCAGCCGTCGAGAACGTCGCCGAGTGCCGAAACATCGGCAGAGGAGAAGGGGTCGGCGATCCAGCCGTTCGAGAGCGGATGCCGATCGCGGAAGCTCTCGGCAATGTCGTAATAGGGAACGACATCGTTCCAGCTGGCGGCACGCAGGGAGGCCTGCAATGGCGCGAAGGGGCTCGTGGCAATACTGACGGCGAGCATGGCCTCGCGCTTGAACGTTGGATCGACCTTGTCCGGATGCATAATCGGAATGCCGGTCCAGCCAGGATCAGAGGCGATTGCCGCCGCATTGCGGTCGATGACGGCGGCAATGGGGATTTCGAGATACCGCAGATGATCTCGGGCAAGCCGGCCAAGATCGCCTGCGCCGTAAAGGGCAAGCGGCTGCGTGGGGTGAAGTGGGCGGGCTGTGCCGTCGCTGGCTGCGATCTCGTCGAGAAGGGCGCGTGCATCTACGGGCGAGGGCGCGGCCTCGAACGCGCGTGCGAATACATCCGCAGACCTGGCGGCGTCTTCCGTCTTTTCGTGTGCTGCGGTCACAGCGTCCCCGAGGCCGTTCAACATGGATTTCTCTTAGCAGTGAAAGCCTTTCCCGTGGCTTGTCATCGGCTGGCGGATGCCGAGATTAGCAGAGTTAGCGATGGCTTCCGGTCCCTGATAGGCTCCACCGGCAAGTTTGGCGCAATCGCGATCTGCTTTGGTCGGGCAATATCTGGCGCGACAGGCCTTGACCCTGTTCCATGCCATCTGGAGAAAGACATGAAAGCCCAGTTGAAGCCGCGCATCAACCTCGAGGGGCGCACCGCGCTTGAGACGGTGATTCCGATCGAGACGCCCTTCATCGTCTTCATGGATCCGGCAAGCTCCTGCAATTTCAAATGCACCTTCTGCCCGACCGGCCATCGCCAGCTGATCGCCGAGACGGGCCGCTTCCAGGGCGCGATGAAATACGACGTCTTCATCAAGGCAATCGACGATCTGGCCGGCTTCGGCAAGCCGATCAAGGTTCTGCGCATGTACAAGGATGGCGAGCCCTTCCTGAACCGCAGGCTCGCCGACATGATCGCCTATGCCAAGAAGAGCGGCTATGTCGACTATATCGACACGACGACCAACGGCACGTTTCTGACGCCGGAGCGGCTGGGCCCGGTCATCGAGGCGGGGCTCGACAAGATCAACATTTCCGTCGACGGGATGACGCGCGAGACCTATCGCGAGTTCACCGGCTTCGACTTCGATTTCGACAAGTTCGTCGCGGGCGTGAAGTGGCTCTACGAGAACAAGGGCGAGATGGAAATCTCCATCAAGATCCCCGGTGAGCTCATCACCGAGCCGCAGCGGCAGGAGTTCTTCGACACGTTCGGCGATCATTGCGACCGCATCTTCATCGAGAATTTTGCGCCCTGCTGGCCGGAGTTCAATGTCGAGGAGCGTTCCGGCATCAAGATCGGCGATGTCGGCATCTATCAGCAGCAACTGCGTCCGACCGATACGTGCCCCTATATCTTCTACGCCATGAGCGTGAATGCCGACGGGCTCGTCTCCTCCTGCTTCCTCGACTGGGGGCGCAAGCTGATTATCGGCGACGTGCGCAAGGAAACGCTGGTCCAGATCTGGAACTCGGACAAGATGAACGCGCTGCGTCTCCAGCATCTCGAAGGCCGGCGCTGCGAGAACCAGGTCTGCGGCAATTGCGGCCAGCTGACCCATTGTCTGCCCGACAATATCGACGATCACCGCCCCATGCTTTTGGAACGGTTCCGCGAGAAGGTGAAGATCGCCGATGGCGTCGTGGCGCCTGGCGGCGTGCGCAAGATCGTGCCTGTTGCGGCTGAATAGATCGGTTGCTGGTGCCGGTCAGCCCTTGGCGCCGGCCTCCACCGCCACCCGCGCGATCTCCTCGATCACGATCCGTTGCGCTTCCGGCACCGTCACATTGTGGTCGCTGTCGCCCAGCGAGACGAATCGGGTGTTGGGGTAGCGCTTGAGGCCGGTGAGGTCGCCGCCGAAGACCATGCGGGCCTGTTCAATGCCGGGGTCGTGGCGGCCATAGGCGAGGACGACGGGGGCGCCGCGATCGGCCAGGGCCTTGAAGGCGGCGTGGATCTCCGATTTCAGGCGATTGCCTGCAGAGAGATTGCCGAGCGCGGGTTCGATCCTGTTGTAGGTCTTGGCGACGACGAGGCGGAGGATCGCGAGGCCTGCAGCCTTCAGGTTGACCTCGCCGCGCAGCAGCCGGCGGAAGGTTTCCGGGTTCATGGCGCGCTTGGAATAGTCGCCGAGCGGACGTGACACCTTCTTCAGGGCCTCTTCGACGCTCTGGCTTTCGTCCCAGACAAAGGCATAGGAATTGATGACGACGACGCCGGCAGCCCTGGGGTTGGCGACGCTGGCATGGAACGCATGGTAGCCGCCGCTGCAGCGGCCGGCCAGAACGGCGGACTTGCCCGTCATGGCCTTCAGTTCATCGAGGGCGAGAGCGACATCGCGGTCCAGGCTCTTCGAATAGAGCATCTGTGCGGGGTCGCCGGGTTTGGCGGGGCTGTCGGCAATGCCGGCGGCGTCGAAGCGCAGGCTTGCAATGCCGCGCCGCGCCAGATCGCGGGCCGTTGCGGCACCGGAATTGGCCCAGGCGGAGGCGCGGTCATAGCTTGTGCTGACGAGAAGCACGGGGGCGCCGCGGGTATCGCCTTCCGGCTGGCAGAATGTGCCGATGAGACGGCCGCCTTCGCCGAAGCGATGGCCGCTCTCGCGATAGCCTTCCCCGGCCAGCGGCAGGGTCGATGCCGCTTCGGGCGCTGCAGTGGGGGCTTCCGCCGGAGCCACGCTTCGCGCCCATTCGGCGATCCGGTCGACCAGCTGCGCGGGCGTTTTCGAGATGAGCGGATTGACGACAAGCCCGTCGAAGCCGTCATAGGGGAGGCGCGTCACGGTCGCGCCGTCGGTTGCCAGCGCATCGGCGAGCGCGCCGTCGCTGTCGCGGCCCTGCCGGCAGACGGCAAGGACGGCAAGCGGCCGCGAGAGCTTGAGGTCGGCGTCGCGCAGCTTGCGGATGCTCGCAGCTATTGTCTCCGGCATGGTCATGCCGGCAATCGTCAGTGTGCCGTTTTCGGTGTAGTCCGGGCCGAGACCGAGGTCGGCGGCGATCATCTTCCACCAGAGCCCGGTTTCGCGCGCATAGATGCGACCCGAGGTGACGGGCGCGAGGAGGGCAATGCCGGTCAGGTTCGCAACGCGGGTTTCTGCGAGAAGCGCCAGCGTTGCGCCGAGACCGTGGCCGAGGAGGAGGATCTTCGATGCGCCGGAAAGCCTGCCGGCTTCGCGGGCTGCATCGGCGATGGCGCTCAGCCAGCCGTCGAGCGCGATATCGGTTGCCACTTCGGCGGAATCGCCGGTGCCGGGCAGATCGAAGCGAAGGCTCGCGATGCCGCGCGCGGCCAGCGCCTCGGCGATCTCGCGATAGAACCTGCGCACCGGCATGTCCTCGAAGCCCCAGGGGCTCACCAGGAGCACTGCCGTGTCGGATGGCGCCGTATGCGGGACGGCGGGCGTGAAGATCCCGGCCATCCGGTCAAAGCGAACGGGGTCGCCTGCGATAGCGGACATGGGCTGCGACAGGGATTGCGATAGGGAGTGGGGCATCGTGTGTGCGTTCATGGCAACTCAACCTCGCCCTTCTGGGGCGCTGCAATATCGATAAGGCGACTATAAAGGGGGCGCAGGCGCTGCGGCACGCGGACCGCAAGGCCGGACAAGGTCGTGCGGTCCACCGGATCGACGGCGCGCATGATGCGAAGGGCAGGGACATAGGCGAGCATGCCGGCTCCGATGCCGACGACGACGCCGAGAATGCCCGGCAGGAAACGTGTCGCGGCATAGGCAATCGCTGCCGTGACCAGCGATGCGGCGGCGATGCGCAGGATGCGCAGAACGATGCCGCCACTCTGACTGGATTTCGGGATGTAGCGCATGATGAAGGCGCCCATGACGACCAGCGTCAGATTGCGCATGACGGCGGCACCTTCGCCGCCGAAGAAGGGGACGGTGGCGAACAGCCCGACGGCCATGACGATCGCGCCGACGATGGTCGTGCGAAGACGCAAGTCCTGCCGGTCCATCGAGAAGACGTATTGCGTGCACAATTGCAGGAAGACGGCGGCGGGAACGCCGGCGGCGATGATGCTGACGATGATGCCCGCCTCGCGATAGGCAGGACCGTAGATGCCGGTCACCAGCGGTTCGGCGACGGCGGAAAGGCCGAAGCTCATCGGCAGCGTCAGATAGGCGAAATTGCGGATGACGGTGATCAGCAGGTCGGACGAGAGGCTGCCGTTCTTTTCCGAATGTGCTGCGTAGTAGGGCACGAGGCTGCCGGTCAGCTGGATCGGCAGCTGCAGCGCCAGATTGGCAAGCGAGGTGGCGACCGCATAATAGCCCACGGCCTCGGAGGAGCGGAATTCCTGCAGGAAGACGATTTCCGGACGCGTCAGGAAGACGGCGGTGATGATGAATTCGATGACGATGAGAAACGAGGTGCTGGCGATCTGCTTCGGCTGCATGCCGCAGCTGTCGGGGCGGGTGCGCAGAACGTTGAGCGTCGTCAGAAGCAGCGGGATCTGGCCGAGCGCATAGCCCACAAGCGCGCCCTCGACGCCCCAGTACCATGCGCCGATGGCGACACCGGCGACCTGAAGGACGGCACTGAGGGTGGAAACCCGGAAGAAGAAGCCGAGCTGCTGCTCGCCGATCAGGTAGTTCTTGGCAAAGGAGCCGAGCGACTGGGCGATGAAGAGACCGCCGGTCAGGAGCGCGATGTTCGGGTTCGAGGCAAGGCCGTGGTTCGGGCCCTGATAGTAGAGCCAGACCGTGGCGGCGATGGCGAGCCACAGCGTGGCGGCGGTGACGGGCCAGGCGAGAAACGCGCCGAAGCCGCGCCGTGCCTTGCCGTCATAGCCGCGGGCGGCGAGCTGCGGCAGGATGCGGAGCATGGAAATCCCGGTGCCGAGTTCGGCAATCAGCGAGCCGGTGACGACCATCCACAGCGAAAAGGCGATCATGCCGTTCGCCTCGGGGCCGAGAAGGCGCGCGACCACGACAGACGAGACGAATCCGGTCAGCAGCAGCGCCAGTCCGGCTGCCGCATTGAGAACCGAGTTCTTCACGATGCCGCTATCTGCAGGTTTCATGTCATGTCCATTGCCGGCACCAGGACTGTGCCATATCGGGATCGGAGCCTAGCTGCGAAAGCTTAAGACATCCGGATAGCTGCGCGCGTGGGGGCTGCGACTTCAGACCATGGTTTATCGCGGTTTAAAATTGCGCCAGCCATAGAGGCGGCCCTTGAGGATGGCGCGGGAGCGGCGAGCCAGTGTCGGCTTGCCGGTCAGGGTGTAGACGACGAAGCCAGCGGCGGGGCGCAGCAGTTCCGGCAGGAACTCGATGAAGGAATAGCCGTGGCGGCGCATCACGAAGCCCTTGCCGCGGCTGTAGCCATGCATCTTGGCGATATGGGCTTCCGGATTGGCATTCGGCTGCTCCTCCGGGTGGAAGCCGTAGAGCGCGCGGCGGAAGAGACCCTTGGCGCCCTGCGACAGGCAGCGCAGCACGAGGTCCTGGCCTTCGCCGGAATTCCACGGCGTGCCGGAGCCCGCGCCCAGATCCTCGTCGAAGCCGCCAGCCTTGCGATAGGTCTCCGCGCGGAAGACGATCACCCATTCGATCAGCACATGCCAGATGTTGGCGCGCGAAATCGCGGCATCCTCGCCCAGGAAAGAGACCATGATCTCCTTGCCGTCCTTGTTGAGCGAGCGGCCGGAATAGATGTCGGCCGGTTCGGTCGCGATCAGGCGGCGCAGCGTCTTCAGGAAGTCCGCGGGATACCAGCTGTCGTCATCGGGGAAGAGCAGCCAGTCGCCAGTCGCGTGGCGGGCGCCCAGATTGCGGCCGCGGTCGAGTCCCTTCTCGGACGACTTGATATGCTGGATCGGGAAACGCCCCCGGTATTCGGACAGGATCGGCACGAGCCGGTCGTCGGGGTTCTGGTCCACCACGATGAGTTCGAAATTTCCGTCGTCCTGTGCGCTCAGCGTGTCGAGCAGAAGCCGCATCTCGACATCGCGGCCGAGCGTCGAGGCAATCATCGAGATGAGGGCAGGGGCGGAATTCAAGGCAGGCTCTTGCGGCATTGTGCAATCCGGTTCGACGTCATGCGCGCGAGCATAGAGGCGGGCCGTTAAAGATTGGCTGCAGCCCACCGGCCATTGGTCTGCAACCGGAAAACATGGTGAATCGCGTCTCACACCGATTGACCGATTGTTAATCATACTCTGGCAGTTTCGATGTCCGAAGCCTTGTATTTCGTTGGTCAGTTTTTCGGGATCGTATTGCGTATGGATATCGACATTTTTCAACTGCCGGGCATCTTGCGTCGCCGTTGGGTCTATCCGGCCGCATCGACGGCGCTTTGCGGTGTTCTGGCTCTGGGCGTCGCATTTGTTCAGACGCCGACCTATCGTGCAACCACCGCGCTGATCCTCGATCCGGCTGCCCTGCAGACGCCAACCGGCGATCCGACGGCGGCGGGCGCTGCCGGACTGGCCGCACAGGCGACCACAGACAGCCAGCTCTATGTCATGCAGTCGGCCGAGATTCTCGGCGCCGTCGTCGACAAGCTGAACCTGCAGAACGACACCTGGCTTGCGCCGCCGCGCTCCGGCGGGCTGCTTTCCCATATCTTCGGTGGCAAGGTGCTGTCCGAGGCCGAGCGACGTCGCGAGGCCATGGATGCGCTGGGCGACGACCTTCTCGTGCAGCGCGCCGACCAGTCGCTGGTCTTCGCTATCTCCGCCAAGCATCCCAACGCCAAGGCAGCCGCCGATATCGCCAATGCGACGGCGGACGCCTATCTGACACAGATCGACAAGAGCCGCACCGGCAGCTCGCAGCGCATCGGCACCTCGCTCAAGGAGCAGGCGGAGGGGCTTGCGGCCAAGCTGCAGAAGGCGCAGGCCGAGGTCGAGGCATACAAGGCCGCTCATGGTCTCTACTCCACGCCGACCGGCGGCCTCGTGGCCGACCAGCAGCTTGAGGCGCTGAACCAGCAGCTGGCGACGGCGAAGACCCGCGTCGAGCAGCAGAAGACGATCTACGACCAGGCGCAGAAGATCACCATGGCCGACATTCAGGCCGGCGCGATCCCGGAGGCGCTGCAGTCGAATGCGCTGGTCAGCCTGCGCACCCGCTATGCGCAGCTTCTCGATTCCGAGGCCCAGCTTGCCGCCAATCTGGGCGAGCAGCACCCGCAGCTGAAGGCCGCCCGCGCGCAGGCCGCGAGCATGCGCGCTTCGATCACGGCAGAACTCGATCGCATCCGTGCTTCGCTCAAGAACAATTACCAGCGCGCCGTCGGCGACCGCGATGCGCTGCAGGCGCGCTATGCCGATCTGCAGAAATCCATGGCGCAGACGAGCGATGCCCGCACGACGCTTGCCCAGCTGCAGAACGAGGCGCAGGCGCTGAAGGAAATGTACCAGACCACGCTGGCGCGCGCGGAAGTGCTCGGCAGCAAGGCCTCGCAGGACCCGACGACGGCGCGTGTCATCTCGGCTGCCGTTCCGCCGACCAAGCCGTCCGGCGCGCCGAAGCTCCTCATCCTGATTGCCGGTCTGCTGTTTGGTGCGGCGGCCGGTTCGGCGCTCGCCGTTCTGCGGGAACTGCTGAGCCAGGCGGGAACGCCGGGCGGCCCCGGCCGTCGGCGTACGCAGACGGAAGAGGTCGCCAACACGTCCGAGCCGCCGGCGACGCCCTCCGAGATCGTCTCCTTCAGCCCGGTGACGAAGGCGCGCGCCAATGGCCCCGTCATTCGCACAGCGCCCGCCGCACAGACCAACCAGGCCGCCCAGAGCGAAGTCGATCGCGCCGCGGAGATGATCCGCGCCAGCTTTGGCCAGAGCGGTGCCGCTCAGGCGGAAATCCTCTTCTATCCGGCAAGCGGCGTCGACAATGTCGACGAGGTCATTCGCGATGTTGCTGCGACGCTGATCGGCATGGGCTCGGTCGTTCTTCTGTCGGACGGGATGGAGGCGGTTGCACAGGCCCGGTCGCGTCTGGTTCGCAACGGTCCGCGGGTTGCGCTTGCCGCACCGTCCGATCCGACCGACGGTTCGCTGCGCTACCGCGCCGCGCCCGGTACCTCGCTCATCCGCCAGCAGGACGGTGGGCCGATCCTGCATCTCGCCAACGGAGCGGGTGATGCCGCCATTGCCATGCTGCCCGGCATCATCGACCGGGCCGAGGCCACGTTCATGGTGATCAGCGCGGACACGCCGGTCGAGGAAATCGAGAGCCTGCTGGAAAGCCTCTCCCAGTGGGACGGCAAGTTCCTCGGCGCCATTGTCACGGAAGGTCGAGGCTGAGGATGGCGAGCCTGACGGGAACTGTTCCGCCGCTGCCGGTTGGCGGACGCGCGCCCGTCACGGCCGAAGAGCGCGGAACAAGCCTTGCCCGCTCGCTCTACCTTCTGGCAATCATTGCCGTCTTCGGCAGCATGCTGAACAACACGTTCCTCTGCTACGTCAACACGCGCCTGTTTGCGGTGCGTGACAGCCACGTCATGCTCGGCGAACTGATCTGCATCGGCTGTGCGCTCATCGTGGCACTTGACCGCAAGATCGGGCTTTATCTCAGCTTCTTCGTCTTCCTGGGCTACATGCTCGTGCTGTTCGCGTTCCGTCAGGTCTTCGACCCGAAGCCGGTGCGCGACATTCTCGTGCCGTTCGCCTTCTATTTCGCCGGGCTTCGCATCGCGAGCCCGCGTCTCGCCGACTTCCTCGTCGCGGCCTCGGCCATTTTCGTCGTGGCCTTCGGGCTGTTCGAATATCTCGCGGTCGACACCTATCTCAACTATTTCAACGTGCTGGGCTATTATCTGGCGCGCGGCTCGCTGACCCTGACCGACACGTTCGGGCACACGAAGGGCCTCTTCATCAGCGGTGTGCGTGCCGAGCCAAGAACGATCTTTCCGTTCCTCGGTTTGCACCGCGTGTCGTCGATCTTCCTGGAGCCGGTCTCGACCGGCAATTTCGGCGTCATCGTCTATGCCTGGGCGCTCTTCCGCAAAGAGATGCGGCTGCGCTGGATTACATTCGCCTGCGCACTGACGATGATCTGTCTGGCCGATGCTCGCTTCGGGCTCTATTCCTGCATCGTGATGACGCTGCTCAGGCCGTTCTTCCAGATCATCCCGCGGACCGTCTGGTTCATCCTGCCGTTCCTGATCCTGACACTCCTGACCATCTACGGCCTTATCAGCGGTACGCATGGCGGTCCGAACGATATCAGCGGGCGCCTGAATGTGACCGCGCATCTCATCACGCAGCTGGGCCTGCCCGTCGTTCTCGGCGTCGAAATGACTGACAAGTTTACCGCGGACTCAGGCCTTGCCTATTCGCTGACGCAGTTCGGCATTCTCGGCTTCCTCGGTCTCTGGGCGCTCTTCGTCTTTGCGCGCGGCCGGACGGTCAGGGCCTGGAACTTCCATTCCATGGCGATCATCTACTTCCTGCTTCTGATGATCATCTCGAATTCCGGCTATTCGCTGAAAACCGGGGGGCTGCTGTGGTTCATCCTGGGCGTCGCCAATGGCGTCCGGTCATGGAACGAGGCCGATCAGAAGCCGGCGCAGGACTTGTCGTCGAGCCCCGGCCCCAGAAGGCTCGCCAGCTGAGGCCGGTCGCCGTCCTTTGTGGGGGTGATGTTGTTGATTTCCGTCGCCGGCCACCAATCTCCCGCCACCCAGTAGGTCCAGCCGAGCCAGACATCCTTGGCGGCGTTCATCTTGCCGACCATGTCGGCGATGCCCTTGAGGCATTCGGGCTGGCCGCTGCCGCCGAATTCACCCAGGAAGCCACGGCGCTTGTTGGTGCGCATCCATTCGGTCACGTCGCCGATGGCCTTCAGCGCATCGGCGGCGCGGTCGCAGGCGGCATGCGTGCCTGAGAAGTCGCTGTCGAGATACTGGTGGAACTCGTAGGCGAAATTGTCGCCCGGATCGGTCACCTTGATCATCTCGGCCGCGCTGAATTTTGCCCATTCGCGCGCCGAGGTCCATTCGACGCCGGGAACCAGGATGAGGTTCTTCGCACCCGTCTCGCGGATGGCATCAATGGCCGCCTGTGCGCCCGGCAGCCATTGCGTGGCCGGCATGTGGAAGGGTTCGTTCATCAGCCCGAAATAGATGCCGTCGCGATTGCCGAATTCGGCTGCGACGCGCCGCCAGAAGTCTGCAAAGTCGGCGTATGAGACCACCCGCGTGCCGATCTGGATGTCGTTATAGGTGGCGAAATTGTGCGGATCGATGATGACGCCGAGGCCGGCCTTGCGCATCTGATCGACGGAGGTTTTCAGGCGGCCGAGTTCGTCCGGATCGAACGGCTGGTTCAGCACCGGCTGCAGGCGTTCCCAGAGGATCGGGAGGCGCACGGTGTTCAGCTTCTTCGACGCAAAATAGTCGATGATCTTCTGCGACGGGTAGGTGTAGTCGACATTGATCCTGGCGCCGCGCCCGTTGAATTCCGCGCCGGAGAGGTTGATGCCGCGAAAACAGGTGGCGCTGGCCGGCGCAGCCATCGAGGCGGAGACCAGAAGGGCAAGCAGGCCCCGCGACAGGCTTCTCATGATCGGTCTCCAGCTATCGTTTGAGGATGTCGTCGTAGAGATCTGCATAACGGCGGGCCACCGCCGGCCAGGCATAGTCGGCCGCGGCGGCCATGGCGGTGTTGCGCTGAGCCGGGTCGGTAATCAACGCATTGAGGCTTGCCTGGATCGCGCCCGCGGCGACCTGGGGATCGGCGAAATCGGCAAACCTGATCGTTTCATGCCGGGCGGCGAGCGCCCTGTAGGCATCGTTCGGCTGCAGGACCGGGATGAGGCCCGCGCTCATCGCCTCGATGGCGACAAGGCCGAAGCCTTCGTAATCGGAGGCCGAGACGAAGAGGCTCACCTGTCCCATCAGCCGGGCGATGTCTTCATTGGAGGCACCGACGACGAGGTTGACGGCGTGGTCGAGACGATGGGCTGAAATGGCCTGCCGGAGATCGGCCTCGCTGAGATCCGACGGAACGCCGGCAATGGTCAGCCGCCAGTCCGGATCGCTGTCGACGAGGGCGCGCATGGTGGCGATCAGGCGCGGCAACTGCTTGTTGCTGGAGAAACGGCCAATGGTGATCATGCCCTTTGTGGCCATGCTGCTTGCGCGGTCGGCGAATTTGCCGGTATCCGCGCCGTTTTCGATCAGCTTTGCCCGTTTGCCGGCAATCGGCCGGAAGGTTTCGAGATCCGACAGGCTGCAGCAGACGAGATCGCGATAGGCAGAGACCGAGGCGCGGGTCAGCGTGTTGAACCAGACCTTCTTGATGGCTGCGAATTTCTGCGTGTGAAAGAACCCGCCATGGGTCGTCGCGATCATCGGCTTGCGGTGGAGCATCCTGCCCCAGGCGAGCGCGTCGAAGAAGAAATCCACCGCGTGGACATGGACGATGTCGGCGTCGGCCAGATGGTTGAAGACCTGCGGAGCGAGGGGATAGCGGCTAGAGCCCTTCCAGGGAATACGCACGACATCGATGCCGGCAATGGTCTCACGGGCGGGGAGCAGCTTGTCGGGTTCCACGAAGAGCCGGTCGAGCGTGACGACCTTTGTGCGGTAGCCGAGAGAAGGCAATTGGCCGCAGAGATTGGCCACAACATCTTCCAGCCCGCCGCGATTGGGCAGGAATTGCCTGACGACATGGGTGACGAGCGGCTGGGGTTTCGACATGCGGGGCAGGGTCTCCGGACTTTGCGCGGGATCATGCCCGGGCAAGTGTATGAATTCCTTTAAGTCCGGAAAATCAGTGCGCACAAACGTACCGGAATGGTGAATATCGGCTTTACCCGCCGTCTCAATCGATTAAAAGCTCAATAGTAAGGCTGCCTTGGGAGGAAGCCGGGGGAGAATTCGGGTGGAACTGCTGCACAATCCGGCCTTTGTGGTCGCTGCCATCTTTGCCGTGGGCATTGCCGGCCTGTCCAAGGGCGGGTTTGCGGGGGCGGGGATCATTGCCACGCCGATCCTCGCGCTGGTCATGCCGCCCGTCGAGGCCGCCGCAGTCATGCTGCCGATCCTGCTCGTGCAGGATGCCTACAGCCTCTGGACGTATCGCGGCACGATCGACCGGCGAAACATCGCGATCCTGCTGCCGGCGGCCGTGGTCGGCATTGCGGCCGGGTATTTTCTCGCCGCCTATCTCTCGGAATTCATCATCAGCGCCGTCATCGGCGTGAGCTCCACGATCTTTGCCATCCGCAGCCTGTTCTTTTCCAAGGCCGAGCTCGCGCCGGCCAAGAAGGCGGATGTGCCGGCGGGGCTGTTCTGGGGTGCGATTGCCGGGTTTACCAGCATGATCCTGCATGCGGGCGGTCCGCCGTTCCAGATCTACGTGCAGCCGCAGAAGCTGGAGCGCGATCTCTTCATCGGAACGAGCACGCTGTTCTTCGCCGCCGTCAACTGGATCAAGGTGCCGCCCTATCTGATGCTCGGCGAGCTGAACCTCGATATCCTGAAAGTGTCGCTGGTTCTGACGCCGCTGGCGCTCATCACCACCTATTTCGGCGTGAAGCTCGTCCGCCGGTTCTCGACGGAGAGCTTCTACAAGATCATCAACGTGCTGCTTCTGCTCGTCGGTCTCAAGATGATGTGGTCGGCAGGCGCCGATATCGTCCGCTTCTACGCCTGAACCGCCTGGATCAGAGAAGGCGCAGGCTGAGTTCGTAGGCGGCCGGTCCGGTCTGCAGCGAAAGCGGCCCGCCGGCGATCAGCGCGACGGCATCGCCAGCCGACAGCGACAGAATGCCGGTCGCCCCGGCCGTCATCACAGGCGAAGTTGCGGCACTCGCGTTCCAGCGAAGATTGGAGGCGACGCCATTGACGGCAACGGCAAGCGATGCGGCGCCCGTCGCCTGCAGGTTGGCGCGCAGCGCGATCAAGTAGAGCCCGGCTGCAGGCGCGATCAGCGGCTTGCCGCGTCCGCCCGCCAGCGTCGACCCCAGCGCAAACCCGCCCTGCAGCAGGCTCATCGTATCGAAGCCGACGAGATTGCCGGAAGCGAGCGTGTAGGTCGCGCTGCCGAGCGTTGCCGAAACGATCGGCCGCGCCGGCATGCGGGCAATCCCGTCGCCGCCGATTTCCAGCCCGACGGTCCACGCACTGCCATCCGCGCTTGCCTTGAACTGCAGCGTATCGGTGCCGAGAAGGCCGATTTCGGCGCGGCCGGACCAGTTGGACTGGAAGAGCAGCGAGGCCGTATCGGCGGTCGCCTGCTTGTTGAGTTTCAGGCGGTGATTATGGCCGGCATGGTTGAAGAGGCTGGCTTCCGAGGAGATCGCGAGGCGGTTCGTGGCATCCGGCGTGGCAGAGACACCGAGACGGTCGACGACGGGCATTGCGAGCGGATCGACCCAGGCCGAACCGTCAAAGACACGCGTGCGTCCTTCGGCGGCAAACCAGGCCCGCCAGCCGGCGCGGGGGATGAGGAAAATCCAGGCGCCGTCGATGAAGAAGGCCAGCCGCCCGTCCTTGCCGCTCCACGCCGCCGTTGCGGACGCACCCACCAGATAGAGCGCGCCCTCTGCCGGCGTCGCGGGCGGGGCAGTGAGCGTCGCGACGATCGTCGCATTGCTGGCCGCATCGAGGATCTGCAGGGCTTCGTTATGGGTGATATGCTTCAAGGCCTGCGAGGGCAGGATATAGGGAAGCTTCAGGTTCGGCGTCGTGTCGGTCATGGCAATCCTCGTCAGCGGATGGTGCTGACAAGGGTAGGGCTCACGGGCGGGGAGGGGATGATTGCGCGCGGAGGCGATGAAAACGTTGGGGTTTCGCGCATCTTGATACCCGCCATCAGACACGGTCTGCGCTGATGGTTCAGCGAGTAGAATCCTTGAGTATTTGCCAGAGGGCGTCCGGCTTGAAATCATAACCAAGACGAAGCCACTGCATCACATCGAAGGGATGTGCGACGACGAGATCCCCGCCGCCGACTTGGTAGCGCAGAGCCTGCAGTATGCGCGGGCCTGACGCTTTTGTGTTCAGACGCTGCGTATTGATGACGACGGAATCCTTCGTTGTGAAATCGCTGAGATTGTCCGTCACGAGCAGGTCGGCATCTGCGGCGAATGCTGTGGCAAGGACGCCAGCGTCTTCTATGTCAGGCATGGCAAAACGTTCTTCGCCACCCAGGATCAAATAGGGGTCGAGCTGTTCCGGACCGGAGCGCATGATGTCAATGATCGAGCCTGAATAGGCCTTTATGCGGTCTTCGGAAAAATGCATCCTCCGCAATACAGCTTCTAGCGTGTCAATCATCTCGAACGAGATGATGAGCTGAGATTTGCGCGTCATCCCCCAAGTCTGTGCGCTGACCATGGACACCAAGCTCTGCGTAGCCGTTCCCGTATGGCCGCGGTCATAGGCCATGATGTTGGCGACGAAGATGTTGACGTCAAGCAGAACGCGTACGGACCGGTCCATGCATCAGGTCCGCAGCCGAACCCTGCGGCCGGGCGCCTGCTCTTTTTTTCTGTCGCGCACCGCCCAGGTGAGAGCGGTTGCTTCCTCCAGCATGTCGATTTCGCTCGACGCTGGATCGTCCTTCCCAAAGCGATGTTCCGCCGCGAGATCGGCGGTCGCCGTTTCAAGGCGGACCCGCGCGGCTGCAGCCATCATCTCTCTGCCAAGTTTGACGATCGTCTCCTGATCATCTTGTGCATTGAGTTCGAGCAGGAAATCGCGCAGCCCCTTCGGAAGCCCGACAAAGACGGTGATGGCACTCGAAACAGCGTTCGAGACGGACCTGTTTTCGAGGGACGCAATGGTCTTCAACTGGCTGGCAGTCTTGTCATCGACATTCGCTGAAATCGTGGATGACATGGCCTTCTCCTGTAGAAATGCACCATTTCTATATAGCAAGAAACCGCCTGTCTGCCAACGGGTGCGCTGTGCAGGCTCGATGGTTGGCGACAATGATGGCTTACGTCGTTTAACGTAACCCCAACCGGCTGCCTGTTCTTGAATGCATCGGCGCGCCGTGCTCTTGATAGATCATGGAAGTGAAGCGACCGACATGACGGCCAGACAGCGCATCATACCCGTTCGGCGGGACTATAACCGCTGGGTGGCCAACCAGACGCTGGAAGATTATGCGCTGCGCTTCACCGCGAAAAGCGCGCGGCAATATTCGCCGGCACGGATTTCGCAGACGGCCATCGGGGCGATTTCATTCCTGGCGCTGGAGGCGGTCGGCGGCGCCATCACGCTCTCCTATGGCACGACGAATGCGATCTTTGCCACCGTTGCCGCCTGCCTGCTGCTGCTTCTCATCGGCATTCCGATCAGCCGCTATGCCATCCGCCACGGGGTGGATATCGATCTGCTGACGCGCGGTGCAGGCTTCGGCTATATCGGCTCGACGCTGACCTCGCTGATCTATGCGAGCTTCACCTTCATGCTTTTCGCCATCGAGGCGTCGATCATGACCGGGGCGCTGGAGCTTGCCTTCGGCATTCCGCCCTGGCTCGGCTATGTGGTTTCGGCGCTCGTGGTCATTCCGCTGGTGACGCATGGCGTGCGGCTGATTTCGCGCTTCCAGCTACTGACGCAGCCGGTCTGGATCGTTCTCAACATCCTGCCCTTCATCTTCATCGCCTTTGCCGACTGGCAGAAGGTGATCCTCTGGCTTGGCTTTTCCGGGGTGGGGCATGAGCCGGCGGCTGCCGGCCATCTCGCGCCCTTCCATCTTGCCGAATTCGGTGCGGCCTCCGCAGTCATTCTGGGGCTGATGTCGCAGATCGGCGAGCAGGTCGACTTCCTGCGCTTCCTGCCGGCGGGCCACAAGCCGGCGACGATCTGGCAGCGTTTCATGCGGTTTCTCGCTGGCGCCGGCTGGGTGGTGGTTGGCGCGCCGAAGCTGCTTGCCGGTTCGTTCCTGGCCGTGCTGGCGCTCTCGTCCGGCGTACCGGCAAGTTCGGCGGCCGACCCGGCGCATATGTATGTGACCGCCTTCGGCTACATGGTGCCGAACCATACGCTGGCGCTCGGGCTGACGGCGGCCTTTGTCGTTGTCACGCAGCTGAAGATCAACGTCATGAACGCCTATGCCGGGTCGCTCGCCTGGTCGAACTTCTTCTCACGGCTGACGCATAGCCATCCGGGCCGTGTCGTCTGGCTGTTCTTCAATGTGGCGATTGCGCTGCTTCTGATGGAGCTGGGTATCTATCGGCTGCTCGAAGAGACGCTTGGCGTCTTCTCGATCATTGCGGCGGCGTGGCTCTGCACGATTTCGGCCGATCTCTTCATCAACAAGCCGCTGGGGCTGGCACCGCCCGGCATCGAGTTCAAGCGGGCGCATCTCTACGATATCAACCCGGTCGGCACCGGCTCCATGCTGATCACGGCGGCGATTGCGCTGGCCGCGCATTTCGGCGCTTTCGGTGATCTGGCGGCGTCGCTGGCGATCTATATCGCGCCTGTCGTCGCGTTCATCGCGGCCCCTGCCATCGCCTGGGCGACGAAGGGCAAATATTATCTCGCCCGCAAGCCACGCGCCCAATGGAAGAACCTTTCCACCATCACCTGCTCGATCTGCGAACATCCGTTCGAGCCGGAAGACATGGCCTGGTGCCCGGCCTATTCCGCGCCGATCTGCTCGCTCTGCTGTTCGCTCGACAGCCGCTGTCATGATCTGTGCAAGCCGAAGGCGCGGCTGAAATATCAGGTCGCGCAGGCAGCATCGGTCGTGTTGCCGGATCCGGTCGTGGCGAAACTCTCGACGCGGCTCGGGCGCTATCTGATGACGGCGACGGCTGCGATTGCCGCGATTGGCGGCATACTCTGGATCATCGCCGCCCGCGCCAGCCGGGGCGCCCCCGATACGGCGCATGTCGTCGACAATATCGCTCTTGCCGTCTTCTTCGTCTTCTCGATCCTCGCCGGCATTGCCGCCTGGTTCTTCGTGCTGGCGCATGACAGCCGGGTGGTCGCTGAGGAGGAGTCCACGCGGCAGAATTCGCTGCTGCTTCGCGAAATCTCCGCCCACCGGAAGACAGATGCGGCACTGCAGGACGCCAAGGAGGCGGCGGAAGCCGCCAACCGGGCGAAGAGCCGCTATGTCGTGGGCCTCAGCCACGAATTGCGCACGCCGCTCAATGCCGTGCTCGGCTATGCGCAGATCCTGGAGCGTGACGCGACGATCCCGCAGCCGCGCCAGTCGGCGATCAAGGTGATCAAGCGGTCTGCCGAACATCTGTCCGGCCTGATCGACGGGCTGCTCGATATTTCCAAGATCGAGGCGGGGCGATTGCAGGTCTATCAGGGGGAGGTCAACATGCATGACTTCCTCGACCAGATCGTCGACATGTTCCGTCCGCAGGCGCAGGCCAAGGGGCTGGAATTCCTGTTCGAGCGCGTGCCGGCATTGCCGCGCAATGTGCGCACCGACGAGAAGCGGCTCAGGCAGATCCTCGTCAACGTCATTTCCAACGCGATCAAGTTCACCGACAGCGGTCGCGTCATGGTGCGGGCGGATTATCGCAGCCAGGTCGCGACCTTCACGATTTCAGATACGGGGCGGGGGATTTCCGAAGCAAACCTGCCGCATATCTTCGAGCCGTTCCAGCGCGGCGATGCCGACAGTATCCGGCCCTTGCCGGGTCTCGGGCTCGGGCTGACGATTACGCGTTTGCTGACCCATATGCTCGGCGGTGAAATTTCCGTTGCCAGCAAGCCGGAGGAGGGGACGACCTTCTCCATCCGCCTCGGCCTGCCGCCGGTCAACCGCGCGGGTGTTGCCGAAAGCGCGGAGCGGTCGATCAAGGGCTATTCGGGGCCGCGGCGGACAATTGTCTTGGTCGATGACAATGCCGATCACCGCGACCTGATGCTGGAAATCCTGCAGCCGCTGGGCTTCACCGTGCTGACGGCGGAAGGCGGCGGGGAGTGCCTGGCGCTGGTGTCGGCCTGCACGCCCGATCTCTTCTTCGTCGACATCTCCATGCCCGGCATGAACGGCTGGGAACTGGTGAGGCGGCTGCGCGAAGGCGGTACGCGCGCGCCGATCCTGATGCTTTCGGCCAATATTGGCGATGGGGCGAGTGCGGCGGGTGAGACGGGGCATGACGACACGATCGCCAAGCCTTTCGACGTCAAGCAGCTTTACGCCAAGATGCAGATGCATCTGAAGCTCACCTGGCTCTACGATGACGAGGTCGAGGAGCTGACGGCAGTGGAGGCGGTGGCGGACAGGCCGCCCATGCGGGCGCCCTCGGCCTCGCAATTGCGCGAACTCGTGCAGCTCGGCGAAATCGGCTACATTCGCGGCATCGAGACCAAGCTCGCCGAGATGGCGCAAGATCCGGCCTATCGGCCCTTTGCCGAGGCGCTGGGGCAATATGTGAAGGCATTCGACATGACAGGCTATGCGCGCTTCCTTGAAGGCATGAAGACGGAGGCCGTCGATGGCTGAGCCGCGCGATATCGTCCTGATCGTCGATGACAGTCCCGAGGCTCTGGGCTTCCTGACCGATGCGCTGGAGCAGACGGGCTTTTCCGTGCTGATTGCCACATCGGGGCAGGCGAGCCTCAACATTGCCGAGAAGATCACGCCGGACATCATTCTCATGGATGCCGTCATGCCGGCCATGGACGGGTTCGAGACCTGCCGGCGGCTGAAGGCGAATGCGGCGATCACGCCCGTGCCGGTCATCTTCATGACGGGGCTGACCGAGACGGAGCATGTGGTGCACGCGCTGGAATCCGGCGGCGTCGATTACCTCACCAAGCCGATCAATATCGATGAGCTGCGCGCACGCATCCGGGTGCATCTCGCCAATGCCCGCTCCGCCCAGCACGCCCGCGTGGCGCTTGATGCGGCAGGCCGGCACCTGATGGCGGCGACGGCTGACGGCGAGCTGAAATGGTCAACGCCGCAGGCCACCCGGCTTCTCAACATGGCGGCCGGCGACGAGGCGGGGCAGGCGGCGATTGCCCGCGAAATTGCCCGTTGGCTCGGCGCGCGCGGCTCGGCCGGCTTTTCCACCGAGGCACCGCTGGCGATCGGTCTCGGCGACCGCGCGAGCCTGCATCTCAACTATCTCGGCGAAGTCGGCGCCAACGAAATCCTCTTTCGCATCACCTCTGCCACCAAGGATGCGGACGACGAAATCCTCAAGCGCCAATTCGGACTGACCGCACGCGAGGCGGAGGTGCTGCTGTGGATCTCCAAGGGCAAGGCCAACCGCGATATCGGCGAGATTCTGGGGCTCTCCTCGCGCACGGTGAACAAGCATCTGGAGCAGATCTATGTGAAGCTCGGCGTCGAGAACCGGGCGTCCGCCGCGGTGAAGGCGGCGGCGGTTTTGCATGAGGGGTGAGGGGCAAACCCCGGCTCTTGCTCCAGCCTCATCCTGAGGCGCCGCCCGCAGGGCGGCCTCGAAGGATCGTACTTGTGGTGGGGGACCCTTCGAGGCCTGCGCTGGCGCGCAGGCACCTCAGGGTGAGGGGATTGCCTCGCCGCGTCCATTCTTGCTCGCAATCCGATTGCCTATTTCGCATAGAATACGTATTCTATGCGAAATACGTATTTCTGGGGTGGTCTATGAAGAAATTTACTTTTTCTGACATGAACCGGGCATCCGGTGAAATCCTGGAAGCCGCGCTGATCGAGCCCGTTGCGCTGACGAAGCGCGGCAAGGAGAAACTCGTGATCCTGAGTGCGGCGGCCTATGAGCGGCTTGCAGGGCAGACACATACCAAGGCCTATCGGCTCGAGGATGCACCGGATGCGGTGCACGACGAGTTGATGGCGGGGCTCGACGCTATCCTTGACGACACGGCTCCCGATGCTTGAGCGGGGCCAGATCGTTCGCTTCTTCTATCTCTGGAAGCGGCAAGCGGATGCGGGCGAGGAGGCAGGCAGGAAAGCGAGACCCGCCTGTATTGTCGTCAGGACGCCGGAGAAGCCGGGTGCCGTTTTCCTGTTCCCGATCACCTCGCAGCAACCGGCGCCCGAGCGTCTCTCCTTGCCCTTTGCGGAGATCGAATGCCGAAGGGCCGGTTTGGCCTATCCATGCTGGATCATACTGGACGAATATAACCGGGTCGAACTGGACAAGGCGTTCGACTTTGAATCCACAAAGCCAATCGGCAGTGTGAGCCCTGCATTTCTTGCCCGGATTGCTGCCACAGTGAAGGAAGCGGCGCGACTGCGCCGCCTCTCAGGCGTTGCCCGCTCTTGATGCGTCTTTTGACGCCCCTCACAACCCCTTCGCCTGTTCCCGCAAAATAAACTTCTGGATCTTCCCCGTCGAGGTCTTGGGCAAGGAGCCGAAGACGATGGTTTTGGGGGCCTTGAAGTGGGCCATGTTGGCGCGGCAGAAGGCGATGAGGTCGGCTGCGGTGACGGTGGCGCCGTCCTTGAGGCCGACGAAGGCGCAAGGGGTTTCTCCCCATTTGTCGTCCGGCTTGGCGACCACGGCGGCTTCCATCACGGCCGGGTGGCGGTAGAGCACGCCTTCGACCTCGATCGAGGAGATGTTCTCGCCGCCGGAGATGATGATGTCCTTGGAGCGGTCCTTGATCTGGATATAGCCGTCCGGGTGAATCACGGCCAGGTCGCCGGAATGGAACCAGCCGCCATCGAAGGCCTTGTCGGAGGAGGAGGGGTTCTTGAGATAGCCGCGCATGACATTGTTTCCGCGGAAGAAGATCTCGCCCATCGTCTCGCCGTCTGACGGCACGGGTTCCAGCGTTTCGGGGTCGGCGACCATGAGGCCGTCGAGCACGGTGTAGCGCACGCCCTGGCGGGCCTTCAGCCGCGCCTTTTCGGAGATGTCGAGATCGTTCCATTCGTCATGCCAGGCGCAGACCACGGCGGGGCCGTAGGTTTCGGTGAGGCCATAGGCGTGGGTGACGTCGAAGCCGAGATTTTCCATTGCCTCGATGACGGCGGCGGGCGGGGCCGCACCGGCGGTCATGATCGAGACCTTGTGGTCGATGCCCTGTTTCAGCGCGTCGGGCGCGTGGGCCAGAAGGTTGAGGACGATCGGCGCGCCGCAGAAATGCGTGACCTTTTCCTGCTTGATGAGATCGTAGATCGGCTCGACGCGGACGGCGCGCAGGCACACCGATGTTCCGGCAGCGGCAGCGATCGTCCAGGGGAAGCACCAGCCGTTGCAATGGAACATCGGCAGGGTCCAGAGATAGACCGGATGCTTGCCCATGCCCCAGTCGAGGATGTTGCCGAGCGCGTTGATATAGGCGCCGCGGTGGTGATAGACGACGCCCTTCGGATCGCCTGTCGTGCCGGATGTGTAATTCAGGCTGATGGCGTTCCATTCATCTGATGGCCAGACCCAGCTGTCGTTCTCGTCGCCTTCGGAGACGAGCTTATCATAGGTGTCGCTGCCGATCATGTGGCGCTCGGGCCAGGTCGCGTCCTCGATATTGATGACCGGGATGTCGCGGCCGGCGATGTGGATTGCCTGTTCGGCGATGCCTGCGAATTCCGGGTCCACCATCACCATCTTGGCTTCGGCATGGTTGAGGATGAAGGCGATGGCCGATGCATCGAGGCGGGTATTGATCGTGTTCAGCACTCCGCCGGTCATGGGTACGGCGAAATGGGCTTCGAACATCTCGGGGATATTGCCGGCGATCACCGAGACGGTATCGCCAAGGCCGATGCCGCGGCGCTTCAGCGCGCTGGCCACCTTGCGCACGCGGGTCCAGGTCTCGGACCATGAGCGGCGGATGTCGCCGTAAACGACGGCGGTGCGGTTCGGATAGATCGCGGCGGTGCGCTGGATGAAGCCGAGCGGTGTCATGGCGCTATAATTGGCGTCGTTCTTGTCGAGGTCGTGCTCGTAGATGCTGTGGGCAGCGTGAAGTGTCATGTCGTCCTCCCAATGTCGTCCCGGCGCATCATGCCCGCGCCAAAACGTTTCCGTTTTCGCGCCGGTGCGCCACCGTCCCACCCGCTCTTCTATCCTCCGGCGGCTGGGCCGTAACTACAACTTTGGGATGGATTTTGACAAAAGAAAAGGCCCGATGCGCGGGGGCATCGGGCCTCAACTCACTCAGCCGTATCTCAGGCTAGCAGAAATCGATCAGAGACCGGTTTCCTTGTAGGTGTACTTGCCGTCGGCGCCCTTGCCCCAGGTGTACATCGTGTAGTCCGGACGGGTGATGTCGCCCTTGGCGTCGAAGCCGATGTCGCCGATCACGGTCTTGAACGGACCCTTGGCCTTGGCGGCTTCAGCAACAGCCGTGCCGTCGTTCTTGCCGGCAGCCTTGGCGGCCTGGGCGAAGATCTGGACAGCAGCATACGAGTAGAGCGTGTAGGCTTCCGGCTCGAAGCCAGCCTTGCGGAACTTCTCGACGGCGTCCTTTGCGTTCGGGTTGTTACGCGGATCCGGCGGGAAGGTCATCAGCGTGCCGTTGACGGCGTCGCCGGCGATCGAGGCCAGTTCGTTCGAGGTGATACCGTCGCCCGACATCATCGTTGCCTTGACGCCCTGGTCAGCCATCTGACGCAGGATGAGGCCGGCTTCGGTGTGCAGACCGCCGAAGTAAACCATGGTGACGCCTGCGCCCTTCATCTTGGCGATGAGTGCGGAGTAGTCCTTTTCACCCGGCTGGATGCCTTCGTACATCACTTCCGTGATGCCGGCGCCATTCAGGGCCTTCTTGGTTTCATCAGCGAGGCCCTGGCCGTAAGGCGTCTTGTCGTGAACGACAGCAACCTTGGCGTCCTTGGCATGCTTGGCGATGTAAGCGCCGGCAACTGCGCCCTGCTGGTCGTCACGGCCGCAGGTACGGAACGTGTTCCACAGGCCGCGCTCGGTGAACTTCGGGTTGGTCGAAGCAGGCGTGATCTGCATGATGCCGTTTTCGGCATAAACTTCAGACGCCGGGATCGAAACGCCGGAGTTGAAGTGACCGACGACGAACTTGACGCCGTCAGCAACGAACTTGTTGGCAACCGAGATGCCCTGCTTCGGGTCGGAAACGTCGTCGCCGAGTTCGATGACGACCTTCTCGCCGTTGATGCCACCGGCAGCGTTGATGTCTGCGACAGCCTGTTCGGCACCCTTCTGAAGCTGTGCGCCGAATGCAGCGTTCGGGCCTGTCAGGGGGCCAGCAACGCCGATGAGCAGGTCAGCCCGTGCAGCGCCGCTGTAGGCAACCATTGCGATCAGCGCAACGGCGGACAGAAGTGACTTTTTCATTCTGTAACTCCCAAATTCAAGCGGGTCAGTTTGTTGATTAGCCGATGCAATACCCACCAAAGATCGCACCGGCAATTTAAGAGGCGAGGCGTCACGCCCTGCCTCCGTCCCTCTGGTCAGGCCTTGTCCTTCCACGAGAAAGGCGAGGCCTTTTCATAAAGCCAGTAGTAGGCGTTCACCATCTGATTGGTCCGCGTGTAGCGGTAGCCAGCGGTAGAGAACACCAAAAGCACAACGAAGTCCATGACATAAAACAAGGGCGCGTTGCCGTAGAACATCGGGCCGTTGAACAGTGCATGATGAATGAAACGCACAGCAACGGTGACCAGAGCCGTGTAGATCACGACCGCCGGATAATTCTTCCAGCTTTGCGAGGCCCCCTTGCCGGTCATCCATGCCGTCCAGAAGCAGAGCAGCATGACGATGACGCGAATGACCATGTGAACGGTATCGTCGGTTTCGAAAAACAACCCTTGCATGATTACTCTCCCTTTCCCGACATCAATGCGCCCCGCCTTCCAGATAGGCCGCGCGGACCTCCGGATTGGCGAGGAGTTCGGCGCCTGAGCCGCTCATCGTGATCGAGCCGTTCACGAGGACATAGGCGCGGTGCGACAGCTTGAGCGCCGCAAAGGCGTTCTGCTCGACGAGGAAGACGGTCAGGCCCTGCTCGACGTTGAGCAGCTTGATCGCGGCGAAGATCTGCTTGGAGACCAGCGGCGCGAGACCGAGCGAGGGCTCATCCAGCATCAGCAGCTTCGGACGCGCCATCAGCGCGCGGGCGATCGCCAGCATCTGCTGTTCGCCGCCCGAAAGCGTGCCGCCGCGCTGGAACTGGCGTTCCTTGAGGCGCGGGAAGAGGGTGAACATCTTCTCCACGTCTTCCTGGAAGAACTTCTGGTTATCCAGGCTCGCACCCATCTGCAGGTTTTCATAAACCGTCATGCGCGGGAAGATGCGGCGACCTTCCGGCGACTGGGCGATCCTCAGACGCGCGATCTCGTGGGTCGGCATGCGGGTGATGTCCTGACCGTCGAAGATCACCGAACCGTGGCGGGCCTGCGGGCTGCCGCAGATGGTCATCATCAGGGTGGACTTGCCGGCGCCGTTGGCGCCGATGAGGCTGACGATCTCGCCCTTCTTCACCTCGACATCGACGCCGGCCAGAGCGCGGATGTTTCCGTAGAAGGTCTCAACGCCTTCAACCTTAAGCAACGTGTCAGCGGCCATCAGTGCGCGCCCTCTTCAACTTCTGTCAGGACCGTCTCGACTTCCTCATCGTCCACGCCGAGATAGGCGGCGATGACGCGCGGGTCGTTCTTCACATGGGCGGGGTCGCCATCGGAAATCTTCTGGCCGTATTCGAGAACGACGACGTGATCGGAGATTTCCATAACCACGGACATGTCGTGCTCGATGAGCAGAAGCGACGTTCCATTGTCGGCGCGGATCGAGCGCAGCAGCTTGTTGAGTTCCTGCGATTCGCGCGGGTTGAGGCCGGCGGCGGGTTCGTCGAGGCAGAGAAGTTCCGGACCGGTGCACATGGCGCGGGCGATTTCCAGACGGCGCTGCGCGCCATAGGGGAGGTCGCCCGCCGGATCGTCCGCACGGTCGATCAGGCTTGCCTTTTCCAGCCAGTAGCGGGCCTTCTCGGTCGCTTCCTTGCTGGCGTCCTTGTAGGACTTGAAGCCGAGGAGGCCGAGCACGGTGTAGCCGGATGCCTTCATCAGCGCGTTGTGCTGGGCAACGAGCAGGTTTTCCAGAAGGGTCAGACCCGAGAAGAGCCGGATGTTCTGGAAGGTACGTGCCACCTTGGCGTCACGCGTCACCTCGAAATCGGCCATGCGCTCGAGATAGAAGGACTTGCCGCCCTTCTGCTGCATGCAAATCATGCCCATCGTCGGCTTGTAGAAGCCGGTGATGCAGTTGAACACGGTCGTCTTGCCGGCGCCGTTCGGGCCGATGAGGGCCGTGATTTCGCCGCGGCGGACTTCGAAGGACAGGTCGTTGATGGCCATGAGGCCACCAAAGCGCATCGACAGATGCTCGACCTTGAGGATTGCGTCATTGTTCATGGTAGATGCCACTGCGCTCATCAGCCGTGTCCTTCCTTGGTGAAGGAGCCGGAGACGTTCTTGCGCTCGAAGAGGAAGGCTGTGGGTTCACGGCTGCCGACGAAACCGCGCGGTCTGACCAGCATCATGGTGATCATGGCGAGGCCGAAGATCAGCATGCGGTAGAGTTCCGGCGTGAAGTCGGGGCCGAACACGGCCTTCAGGAAGTCCATCTCGCGCAGCAGCTCGGTGCCGCCGACCATGGCGATCGCGGCGATGGCGATACCGGTCAGCGAGCCCATGCCACCGAGAACCACGATCGACAGAATGACTGCCGATTCGAGGAAGACGAAGGATTCCGGCGAGACGAAGCCCTGGCGTGCGGCGAAGAAGGAGCCGGCGAAACCGCCGAACATCGCGCCGATGGCAAAGGCCGTCAGCTTCGTCGTCACCGTGTTGATGCCAAGCGAGCGGCAGGCGATCTCGTCTTCACGCAGCGCTTCCCAGGCACGGCCGATCGGCAGGCGACGCAGACGAATGGTCACGAAGGCCGTCAGCAGGCAGAGCAGAAGGATGAGATAGAAGAGGAAGACCTTGTAATAGGCCGAGGAGGGGGCGAGATGGAAAATCTTCGCAAACCCGTTCGGCGAGGCATCGAAGGGAATGCCGAAGAGGGTGATCTTCGGAATACCCGAGATACCAAACGTGCCCTTGGTGACATCCTGCCAGTTGATGAGAACAAGGCGGATGATTTCCCCGAAGGCCAGCGTCACGATGGCGAGGTAGTCGCCCTTGAGACGCAGAACGGGGAAGCCGAGGATGATGCCCCAGAAGGCGGAGAGAATGCCGGCGAGCGGCAGCAGGATCCAGAACGAGAAGCCGAAGTTGATCGACAGCAGCGCGTAGGAATAGGCGCCCACCGCATAGAAGGCGACATAGCCGAGGTCGAGCAGGCCGGCGAGGCCGACGACGATGTTCAGACCCCAGGCGAGCATCACGTAGATGAGGATCTGGATGCCGAAGTTGTCGATATATTTCAGCGAGCCCTGCGCGCCGAAAAGCGCCAGGATGATCGGCGGGTAGAGGACGAGCGCCAGGATGGCGAGCTTCGAGAAGTTGCGCTTCACGAAGCCGGCTTCCTCATCCACCGTCGGGGCTTCGGCTTTCGCAGCCTTGCTGGCGGCGCGCCAGGGCTGGAGCCAGGCCACCATGGCGAAGCGACCGACGAAGGCGAGCACGACGAGGATGGCGAGCATGCCCCAGCGCGGCACGAGGATCAGCTCGTTGCGCATGTTCTGGTCGGTCTTCAGGCCGATGAACAGTGCGAACATGAGGAAGGTCATGACGGCGGTGAAGGTTGCTTCGCGCAGAGCCTTGCCCGTCGGCGAGCCAGTCGAAACGGTCGAGGGATTGGTCACAGATGCCATCGGATCAAACCTTTTCGACTTCAGGACGGCCGAGCAGACCGGACGGCTTGAAGATCAGCACGAAAGCGAGGATCGCGAATGTCGCGACGTCCTTGTAGGCGATCGTGAAATAGGCCGACCAGAGCGATTCGATGAGGCCAATCAGCAGACCGCCGATGACAGCGCCCGGCAGCGAGCCGATGCCGCCGAGAACGGCTGCGGTGAAGGCCTTGACGCCCGGAACGAAGCCGTCGGTGAAGACGATCACGCCGTAATACATCAGGAACATCGTGCCGGCGACGGCGGCAAGCGCCGCGCCCATGACGAAGGTGATGGAGATCGTGCGGTCGACGTCGATGCCCAGCAGGGCGGCCATCTTGCGGTCCTGCTCGGTGGCGCGCTGGGCGCGGCCAAGCGGCGTCTTTTCAACGATGTACCAGAAGGAAGCGAGCAGCGCGACCGTGATGACCACAATGATGATCTGCTTCAGCGAGATGGAAATGCCTTCGATCGTGTAGACCGAATTGACCATCTGCGGGATCGGCTTGTTGCGCGGACCCTGGGCAACCTGGATGAAGTTGGACAGCGCGATCGACACGCCGATGGCGGTGATCAGCGGTGCGAGGCGGAAGGAGCCGCGCAACGGACGATAGGCCGTCCGCTCGATGGACCAGTTCCACAGGCTGGTGACGAGCATGGACACAACCAGCATGCAAAGCAGCGCCACCGCGATCGGAGCACCGCCAAAAACTGTCATGAGAAGGAGATAGACGATGAGGCCGGCAAAGCCGCCCAGCATGAAGATGTCGCCATGGGCGAAATTGATCATGCCGATGATGCCATAAACCATCGTATAGCCGATTGCGATCAGGCCATAGATGGAGCCAAGAGTCAGCCCGTTGATGAGCTGCTGGATAAAATACTCCATATTTTTCCCCTAGATGCCTGTTGTTCCATGCATCTTTTTCTTGCGTGCCTTATTTTTGGGCTTTGGCACATACCCCATTCCATACCGCTTTCGATCCAAAAGGAAAGCGAAAACTTCCAGTTTTTTGCCTTCCCGACGATACCCTTCGGTACGGTTCGACTTTTTGCCTTGCAACATGGAATGCAGGGCTCGAATCGAGGCGCTACGTGGGCTTCTTTCGTTTCGTCAAGGCCGGCGAAAAGCCCTTTGGACTTCTCTTGCAGCAATTTCATAGCTGTGAACTTGGTTCCGATGCTGTGGGCGACAAAAACTGTCTGAAATGCGACGGTCCCCAAGCATGTTCGAATTTCCTGAATTGCCCCTTGTCCTACGTCAATTGACGTATGTCGCACCGCACAAAGCCGTCCGATAGTGCACGGGCCTTGCGGCAGACCGCCGCCAACACAAATTCTAGAGGGGTTTTCGGAACATGAATTTCAAGACCAAACTCATGGGCATGGCGCTTGCCGCCGCCATGTCTTCCACCGCGATGTCCGGCGCATTCGCCGAGGACACGATCAAGGTCGGCGTTCTTCATTCGCTGTCGGGCACGATGGCGATTTCCGAGACGACGTTGAAGGACGTCATGCTCATGCTCATCGACGAGCAGAACAAGAAGGGCGGCGTTCTCGGCAAGAAGCTCGAGGCAGTCGTTGTTGACCCGGCGTCCAACTGGCCGCTGTTTGCCGAAAAGGCGCGCGAGCTGATCTCCAAGGACAAGGTTGCCGCCGTCTTCGGTTGCTGGACCTCGTCGTCGCGCAAGTCGGTTCTGCCGGTGTTCGAAGAGCTGAACTCGATCCTCTTCTACCCCGTCCAGTATGAAGGCGAAGAATCCTCGCGCAACATCTTCTACACGGGTGCCGCTCCGAACCAGCAGGCCATTCCGGCCGTCGACTACCTGATGGACAAGGAAGGCGTGAAGCGCTTCGTTCTCGAAGGCACCGACTATGTCTATCCGCAGACGACCAACAAGATCCTGAAGGCCTACCTGATGTCCAAGGGCGTCAAGGCCGAGGACATCAAGGTCAACTACACGCCGTTCGGCTTCTCTGACTGGCAGTCTGAAGTGGCCGCCATCAAGAAGTTCGGCTCGGAAGGCAAGAAGACGGCCGTTGTTTCGACCGTCAACGGCGACGCCAACGTTCCCTTCTACAAGGAACTCGGCAACCAGGGCATCAAGGCCGAAGACATCCCGGTCGTGGCCTTCTCGGTCGGCGAAGAAGAACTTTCCGGCATGGATACCAAGCCGCTCGTCGGCCATCTGGCCGCCTGGAACTACTTCGAATCGGTCGACACGCCGGCCAATGCCGAGTTCATCAAGGCCTGGCATGCCTATACCAAGAACGACAAGCGCACGACCAACGACCCGATGGAAGCCGCCTATATCGGCTTCAATGCCTGGGTGAAGGCCGTCGAAGCTGCAGGCACGACCGACACCGACAAGGTGCTCGACACGATCATCGGCGTCTCCGTTCCGAACCTGTCGGGCGGCTACGCAACCGTCATGCCGAACCACCACATCACCAAGCCGGTTCTCATTGGCGAAATCCAGGACAACGGTCAGTTCGACATCGTTCAGCAGACGCCTGAAGTCGTCGGCGACGAATGGTCCGATTACCTCCCGGACTCCAAGGATCTGATCTCGGATTGGCGCAAGCCGATGTCTTGCGGCAACTTCAACGTCAAGACCGGCAAGTGCGGCGGCAAGGGTTCCTGATCCGCAACGATTGTCACGGAGGCGGGCGCTTTCGCGCCCGCCTTTTTCCTCCTGATTATCCCCCAGAAAATCGATTGAGGCCCATGTTCAAAGCGATCCAGACACTCCTCTGCGCTCTCATCCTGGCCTTGTTCGTCGCCATGCCGGGCGGCAATCCGGCGGCCAGGGCCGCTGAGGCGACCAGCGCGATGCTGAACGCGCTTGCTTCCGACAATTTCAAGGCAATAGAAGATGCCGTCAATGCACTCGCCGCCACCGGCGATGCTGCGGTTGTTCCGGCGCTCGAGGCGCTTGCCGACGGCGAACTCTATTTCCGCAAGGCCGACAAACAGGTCTTCATCACCGAAAAATCCGGCTCCAAGTTCAAGCTTATCGATCCGCTCACGCAGAAGCCTGTGGGTGAAGAGGCGAAGACAGCCATCGACAAGATCAAGGTCAATAACAGCCTGCGTCGTTCCATTCGCGATGCGCTGGGCGGATTGACGTTGCAGTCAAAGGACCGCGCCGTGCGGCTGACCGCCGCGCAGACGATCCTGAAGTCGCCCAACGGCGAGGCCGTGCAGGCGCTTGACGCCGCACTTGCCAAGGAAACCGATGGCGAAGTCAAGAAGGTGCTGACGCAGGCGCGTGCCGCCTCGGTGCTTCTCTCGAACCTCGGCCCGGATGAAAAATCCAAGGCGATTGCCGAGATCCGCGCCGTCGGCGGGCAGGATTCGCTGTCGCTTCTCTCTTCGATTGCCGGCACGGTGGACGATAGCCTGAAGCCGCAGGTGGCCTCTGCCATCGCCTCCATCAACAGCTCTCTCGAACTGTGGAACGCCGCGCAATATGTCTGGTACGGCATTTCGCTGAGCTCGGTCCTGCTGCTCGCGGCCATCGGCCTTGCCATCACCTTCGGCGTCATGGGCATCATCAACATGGCGCATGGCGAAATGGTCATGCTGGGCGCCTATTCGACCTATGTCGTGCAGGAAGTGATCCGCCAGAATGCGCCGGGACTGTTCGACTGGTCGCTCGCCATTGCGCTGCCGATTGCCTTCATCGTTGCGGCACTCGTCGGGCTTGCCATCGAGCGCATCGTGATCCGCCATCTCTATGGCCGGCCGCTCGAAACGCTGCTCGCCACCTGGGGCATTTCGCTGATCCTGCAGCAGACCGTGCGGTCCATTTTCGGAGCGAACAACCGCGAAGTCGGCAATCCCTCCTGGATGTCGGGAGCCTTCGAACTCGGCGGGCTGACGATCACCTGGAACCGCATGTGGATCGTGATCTTCACGCTCGGCGTCTTCTTCGCGCTGCTGACGCTGCTCAAGCGCTCGCCGATCGGGTTGCAGATGCGCGCCGTGACGCAGAACCGGCGCATGGCCTCCTCGATGGGCATTCGCACGCCCTGGGTGGACGCCATGACGTTTGCCTTGGGGTCCGGCATTGCCGGCATTGCCGGTGTGGCGCTCTCCCAGATCGACAACGTCTCGCCCAACCTCGGCCAGGGCTACATCATCGACAGTTTCATGGTCGTGGTGTTCGGCGGCGTCGGCAATCTGTGGGGGACGCTGGTGGGCGCGCTGTCGCTCGGCATCGTCAACAAGTTCCTCGAACCTTACGCGGGCGCAGTGCTCGGAAAGATCATCGTTCTCGTGCTCATCATTCTCTTCATCCAGAAAAGACCGCGCGGCCTCTTCGCGCTCAAGGGAAGGGCGGTGGAAGCATGATCACCTCCTTCCTTCTCAAGTCGCTCGACCGCCGCATTTCGATTGCGATCCTTGTCCTGCTGGCGATTGCCGTCCTCGTGCCGGTGCTGAACCTCGCCTTCCCGAAGGCCAGTGCGCTGCATATGCCGACCTATGTCATGCAGCTCTTCGGCAAGTATCTGAACTATGCGCTTCTGGCGCTGGCGCTCGATCTCGTCTGGGGTTTCTGCGGCATTCTTTCGCTTGGCCATGGCGCGTTCTTCGCGCTCGGCGGCTATGCGATGGGCATGTATCTGATGCGCCAGATCGGCTCGCGCGGCTCCTATGGCGACCCGGTCCTGCCGGACTTCATGGTCTTCCTGAACTGGAAGACGCTGCCGTGGTTCTGGCATGGCTTCGACATGTTCTGGTTTGCCATGGTGATGGTCTTCGTGGCACCCGGCGTTCTCGCCTTCATCTTCGGCTGGTTCGCCTTCCGCTCCCGCGTCAATGGCGTCTATCTCTCGATCATCACGCAGGCCATGACCTATGCGCTGATGCTCGCCTTCTTCCGCAACGACATGGGCTTCGGCGGCAACAATGGCCTGACCGACTTCAAGGACATCATCGGCTTTGAAGTGCAGGCGGATTCGACCCGCGCCGTACTCTTCGCAGCTTCGGCGATTGCGCTGGCGCTCTCCCTGCTGATCGCTTCGGGCATCGTCCGCTCCAAGGCCGGCAAGGTGCTGGTGGGTATTCGCGATGCGGAAAGCCGGACGCGCTTCCTCGGGTATCGCGTCGAGAACTACAAGCTCTTCACCTTCGTCGTTTCGGCGATGATGGCAGGCGTTGCCGGTGCGCTTTATGTGCCGCAGGTCGGCATCATCAATCCGGGGGAATTCGCGCCAGGCAACTCGATCGAAGTCGTCATCTGGACGGCGGTCGGCGGGCGCGGCACGCTGATCGGGCCGATCCTCGGTGCCATCCTCGTCAATGGTGGCAAGACGATCTTCACGGGGATCTGGCCGGAATTCTGGCTCTTTGCGCTCGGCGCGCTCTTCGTCGCCGTGACGCTCTTCCTGCCCAAGGGGATCGTCGGAACGGTGGCGGAGTTCATGGCCAAGCGCAAGGCGAAGCCTGCAGCGGCACAAAAAACCGCTGAAGCGACGGGTGCGGAACAGGCGGAGGCGGCACAATGAGCGACATGAAGACCTACAAGCCGAACAGCCTTCTCTATCTCGACGGCGTCTCGGTCTCCTTCGACGGGTTCAAGGCGTTGAATTCGCTCTCCTTCGTGGTCGAGCCCGGCGAGTTGCGCGCCATTATCGGCCCCAACGGGGCCGGCAAGACGACGATGATGGACATCATCACCGGCAAGACCCGGCCGGACAGCGGCGAAGTCTTCTTCAACGGCACGGTGGACCTGACGACCAAGGACGAGGCGGATATCGCCCAGCTCGGCATCGGCCGGAAATTCCAGAAGCCGACGGTGTTTGAAAGCCATACCGTCTGGGACAATCTGGAACTGGCGCTCAACCGCAAGCGCGGTGTCTTCGGCACGCTGTTCTACAAGCTCTCCGGCGAGGACAAGGACCGTATCGAGGAAATCCTCGCCACCGTTCGCCTGACACATCGCAAGGACGATCTCGGCGCGAACCTGTCGCATGGGCAGAAGCAATGGCTGGAAATCGGCATGCTGCTGGCGCAGGAGCCGAAGCTGCTTCTGGTGGACGAGCCGGTGGCCGGCATGACCGATGCGGAGACCTCGGAAACGGCCATTCTGCTCCGCGAAATCGCCAAGACCCGCTCCGTCGTCGTGGTCGAACACGACATGGGCTTCATCCGCGACCTCGGCGTGAAGGTGACCTGCCTTGCCGAAGGCTCCGTGCTGGCCGAGGGCTCGATCGACTTCGTGTCGAACGATCCGAAGGTCATCGAAAACTATCTGGGGCGGTGACCTAGCTGGAAAGACCTCCTCTGGCTGCCGCCATCTCCCCCACAAGGGGGGAGACGGCAAGAGGCGCTGCCCTCGCAATCCGTTGACGGTTTTGCTTGGGGCAGATTGGCGTTGGGGGGCTCTCCCTCCCCCTTGTGGGGAGGGTTGGGGAGGGGTCTTTCAAACCGGGAGGACAGACAATGACTTGCAAGGAGCACATCAATGCTGACCGTTGAAAACGCGAACCTCCACTATGGTGCAGCACAGGCCTTGCGTGGCGTGTCGCTGAAGGCCGAGATGGGCAAGATCACCTGCGTTCTGGGGCGCAACGGGGTGGGCAAATCCTCGCTGCTGCGCGCCGTGACCGGTCAGCATCCCTTGTCGGGCGGTGAGATTGCCTTTCAGGGCAAGGTGTTGAACGGCTTGCCGCCCTATCAGCGGGCGAAGACCGGCATCGGCTACGTGCCGCAGGGGCGCGAGATCTTTCCACTGCTGACGGTGAAGGAAAACCTGGAGACGGGGTATGCGCCGCTGAAGCGGGCGGAGCGCTCCATTCCCGATGACATTTTCAGCCTGTTTCCGGTGCTGCAATCCATGCTGGCGCGGCGTGGCGGCGACCTGTCGGGCGGGCAGCAGCAGCAGCTCGCCATCGGCCGGGCGCTGGTGACGCGGCCGAAGATCATCGTGCTCGACGAGCCGACGGAGGGCATTCAGCCCTCCATCATCAAGGATATCGGCCGCGCATTGAAATATCTGCGCGATTCCACCGGCATGGCCATTCTGCTGGTGGAACAGTATCTCGATTTCTGCCGCGAGCTGGCGGACTATGTATATATCATGGATCGCGGAGAGATCGTTCACGAGGGGCTGGCCGAAACGCTCGACACGCAGGAGGCGCGCCGGCACCTGACGGTGTGAAGACTCGCGAAATATAGCGAGTGGAGTATGCCTCGCTGCTGTCTGGTCCGGTTCTTGCTTTTTGGTGGGCATGCCCTGGGAATATCCTGAGGGCGATCGGAAATGAGCAGTAGGAAGTGTCGGGAATGAGCGTGCAGGAAGCGGTGATAGGCCGGCCGCAAAGAGCCAAAGGAAGCGGAAAGCTTTCCGTCAAGCGCTCGGGCGGCAAGAGCCGGATCGAGACGCTGTTTCAGGAAGGCTGCGCAAAAATCAGGCTTCCCGATACGTTCGATGACACGCTGGAAGCCGTGCTGATCAACACATCCGGTGGTTTGACCGGCGGCGACCGCATATCCTGGGCCGTTGAAGCCGAAGCCAATACCGATGTGACCGTGACGACGCAGGCCTGCGAGAAGGTCTACAAGGCAAGCGAAGGCGCGGCAGAAGTCGAGGCGGTGCTGAGGGCAGGCGAGGGCGCGCGGCTCTCCTGGCTGCCGCAGGAAACGATCCTCTTCGACTACGGCCATCTCAACCGCCGGCTCGATGTGGACCTTGCCGGCGATGCCGAATTCTTGGGCGTCGAGGCTGTCATTCTCGGTCGTACGGCCATGGGCGAGGTGGTCAATACCGGGCTCTTCCGCGACCGCTGGCGCATTCGCCGTGCCGGCCGGCTGATCCATGCCGAGGACGCGCGGCTTGATGGCGCGGTGAACGATATTGCCAGCCTTTCCCCGGTGCTGGCCGGCAATCGCGCCTTTGCCACGCTGCTTTATTGCGGGACCGCCGGCGAGGCGCTTCTGCCTAAAATTAGGGCAGTGCTGGGCGATGCGGATGGGGGCGCGAGCCAGTGGGATGGCAAGCTCATCGTGAGGGTTGCCGCCGTCGATGGGCAACATCTCAGAAAAATTCTGACGCCCGTCATTTCGCTCTTGCGCAACGGCGCGCCCTTGCCGAAAGTCTGGAACACGTGACGTTTTTCAATACAGCGGATTCCCCATGAACCTGACTCCACGAGAAAAAGACAAGCTCCTGATTTCCATGGCCGCCATGGTCGCGCGCCGCCGGCTGGAGCGGGGCGTGAAGCTCAACCATCCGGAAGCCATCGCGCTCATCACCGACTTCGTCGTCGAAGGTGCGCGTGACGGTCGTTCCGTGGCTGAACTGATGGAAGCCGGCGCGCATGTCATCAGCCGCGCGCAGGTGATGGAAGGCGTGGCCGAGATGATCCACGACGTGCAGGTCGAGGCGACGTTCCCGGACGGGACGAAGCTTGTCACCGTGCATGAACCGATCCGTTAACAGGTCTTTTGTTTTACGCAATTCCGGACGCAACACCGCGATGCACTTTTGCTGGAATTGCTTTGGAGAATGAATCATGATTCCGGGCGAAATCATTGCCGCCAAAGGCGAAATCGAACTCAATGCCGGTCTTCCGGTGATCACGATCGATGTATCGAACGCCGGTGACCGGCCCGTGCAGGTGGGCTCGCACTATCATTTCTACGAGTCCAATCCGGGCCTGAAATTCGACCGTGAGAAGGCCCGTGGCCAGCGTCTCGACATTCCGGCAGGGACTGCCGTGCGCTTCGAGCCGGGGCAGACCCGCAGCGTCAATCTGATACCGATGGAAGGCAGCCGCGAGATCTATGGTTTCCGTCAGGACGTGATGGGCAAGCTGTAATGACTGTCGTGAAAAAGCTGCTTCCGGTTCTGGCGCCTCTGCTGCTGCTGTGGGCGACGTCGGCCTTTGCGGACGACGATGTCGCATGCAATCCCGATGGAACGCAGATGGAGATGAATGCCTGCTCCTTCGATGATCTGCAGAAGGCCGATGATGAATTGAATGCCGTCTACCGCGAAGCCATGGCCTTTGCGAAGTCGGAGGATGCCAAGACCGATCCGCAGTCCGACGACGAAAGCGCCGTTGCGATCCTGAAGAAGGCCCAGAGGGATTGGATCAAGACTCGCGACAGGAAATGCGGTGAGCCGAGTTCGGGCGGCGGGTCGATGCAGTCGATGGAGATTGCCAGCTGCCGGACTGAACTGACCCAGGCGCGCACGGAAGAGCTGCGGTCAATGCTCGAAGAAGGGCGCGCCGCCAACGAGGACGCGGAATCGGAAGGATCGAATTGATCATGAAGACGCCTGCGCTTTTCGTTGCTCCTTTCGCTCTTCTTCTGGCGTCCTCGGCCTTTGCGGATGACGAGATGAAGTGCAATCCGGAAGGCTCGCAGGCGGAAATGAACATCTGTGCCTGGGATGATTTCGCCAAGGCGGACAGAGAGCTGAACGAAATTTACAAGAAGGCGGTCGCCTATACCAAGAAGCAGGACGACAGCTATGCCGATCAGCCGAACCTGAAGGGCGCGGCTGCCGCCTTGAAGAAGGCGCAGCGCGCCTGGATCGACTATCGCGACGGCCATTGTGAGGGTATCGGGTTCAGCGCGCGAGGCGGATCGATGGAACCGATGATGGTGGCCGGCTGCCAGGAAGAGCTGACGAAGAAGCGGATCGCGGATCTGAAGGCGCTGATGGAAGAGGGCGATCAATAGGATGGGGCGTCTCTTCATGGTGGTTGGCAATGGCGATATCGGGCCGAATGCGCGGGAAGCAATCGCCGATGCGCATGCCGTCGTGCGCTTCAACGATTGCCGCTCCGCCGGTGCAGATGCGGCGCGCACCGACATCGTGGTTGTCTGCAACACGGGCCGGCCGGGCAAGAAGATGCTGGGGGAGCCGGGCTGGCGGGCGCACCCCTCTGTCAATGCTGCGGACGAAATCTGGTGCGTGCGCGATCCGGAAAAGTTTGCCGAGATGCGTGCGCCGCTGGCCGTCAGCCATCCCGAACTCGACGATTTCTGCGATGACTATACCGACGGCTTCCGCGCCTATGCGGGAAGCGCCGGCAAGGGCTTCCGGGTGGTTCCGCGTGCCGTGCACGAGCGGCTGGACGAGGCGCTTTCGGCCTTTTCGCCGGCGCCCTATGTCGTGCCCTCGACCGGCCTTGTGACCATTGCCGACCTGATCGAGAACCGCATGGAAGGCGATGACCACATCGCTCTCGCCGGCTTCTCGCATCAGGGCTGGGACGGCCATCCCTGGGATGCCGAAAGAGATTATCTCGAACCGCTGGAGGCAAAAGGCCTCGTCCGGCGGATCACTGAAACAAAACACGCATAATCCGGATCAGGAGATTACGGCTCATGTCTTACAAAATGTCCCGCGCGGCCTATGCCGGCATGTTCGGACCGACAACCGGCGACAAGGTGCGCCTTGCTGATACGGAACTCTTCATCGAGGTGGAGAAGGATTTCACCACCTATGGTTCGGAAGTGAAATTCGGCGGCGGCAAGGTCATTCGTGACGGCATGGGGCAATCCCAGGTGACGCGCGCGGCGGGTGCGGTCGATACCGTCATCACCAATGCGCTGATCGTCGACCATTCCGGCATCTACAAGGCCGATATCGGGCTCAAGGACGGGCGCATTGCCGCCATCGGCAAGGCCGGCAACCCGGACACGCAGCCGGGCGTCAACATCATTGTCGGTCCGGGTACGGAAGCCATTGCCGGCGAGGGCAAGATCATCACCGCCGGCGGCATGGACAGCCACATTCACTTCATCTGCCCGCAGCAGATCGAGGAAGCGCTGATGTCGGGCCTCACCTGCATGCTCGGCGGCGGCACGGGGCCGGCACATGGGACGCTCGCCACGACCTGCACGCCCGGCCCGTGGCATATCGCGCGCATGATCGAGGCGGCCGATGCCTTCCCGATGAACCTTGCCTTTGCCGGCAAGGGCAATGCCTCGCTTCCCGCAGCGCTTGAAGAAATGGTGCTGGCCGGCGCCTCGTCGCTGAAGCTGCATGAGGACTGGGGCACGACGCCGGGCGCGATCGATTGCTGCCTGTCGGTCGCCGACGAATATGACGTGCAGGTGATGATCCACACCGATACGCTCAATGAAAGCGGCTTCGTGGAAGACACGATTTCGGCGATCAAGGGCCGCACCATCCACGCCTTCCACACGGAAGGGGCGGGCGGTGGCCATGCGCCGGATATCATCAAGATCTGCGGCCAGCCGAATGTCATCCCGTCCTCGACCAATCCGACGCGGCCCTACACGGTCAACACGATTGCCGAGCATCTCGACATGCTGATGGTCTGCCATCACCTGTCGGCGTCGATCCCCGAAGACATCGCCTTTGCCGAAAGCCGCATCCGCAAGGAAACGATCGCGGCGGAAGACATCCTGCACGATATCGGCGCGTTCTCGATCATCTCCTCCGACAGCCAGGCCATGGGCCGCGTCGGCGAAGTGGCGATCCGCACCTGGCAGACGGCAGACAAGATGAAGCGCCAGCGGGGGCCGCTGCCGGAAGAGACCGGCGACAACGACAATTTCCGCGTCAAGCGCTACATCGCCAAATACACGATCAACCCGGCGCTGGCCCACGGTCTTTCCCATGAAATCGGCTCCATCGAGATCGGCAAGCGCGCCGACCTCGTGATCTGGAACCCGGCCTTCTTCGGCGTGAAGCCGGACATGGTGCTGATCGGCGGCACGATTGCCGCTGCCCCCATGGGCGACCCCAATGCATCCATCCCGACGCCGCAGCCGGTGCATTACCGCCCGATGTTCGGCGCTTACGGCAAGGCGCTGACGAATTCCTCCGTCACCTTCGTCAGCCAAGCCGCACTCGATGGCGGGCTGAAGAACAGGCTGGGGACTGCCAAGAACATGATCGCGGTCAAGAACACGCGCGGCGGGCTCACCAAGGCGTCGATGATCCACAACGCGGCCATGCCGCATATCGAGGTGGACCCAGAGACCTATGAAGTGCGGGCGGATGGCGTCTTGCTCACCTGCGAACCGGCGACGGTTCTGCCGATGGCGCAGCGGTATTTCCTGTTCTAAGATCGACGAGACCGTCGCAGACATTTGAGGCGCACGCGGGCGGGCGATCTGCCCGCGTGATGATGCATGCGCGATGCGGATATAGCGGTTCACAGTTATGCATCTGACGAATACCTCCCATGCAAGCCTGTTTAAATCAGCCTTCCATGCTGCACTGCACGCGGAGACATGGTTATATCTTGAAAGTATCGCTCAGCCGCCCCCCGTGGCTTGGGCGCATTCAATTTCAAGGAGATGATCCATGCTCATTGGCCGCAAGGTGCCCGATGTTACTTTCCGCACGCGTGTCCGCGATGAATCGATCGGTGGCCCGAATCCTTTCCGTTGGCAGGACGTGACGTCCGCCGACTATTTCGGTGGCAAGCGCGTCATCCTGTTCTCGCTGCCGGGTGCCTTCACCCCGACATGCTCAACCTATCAGCTGCCGGATTTCGAAAAGCTCTATCCGGACTTCCAGTCGGAGGGGATTGACGAGATCTACTGCGTCTCCGTCAACGATGCCTTCGTGATGAATGCCTGGGGCAAGTCGCAGGGCCTGGAACATGTGAAGCTCATCCCGGATGGTTCGGGCGAGTTTACCCGCAAGATGGGCATGCTGGTTCGCAAGGACAATCTCGGCTTCGGCCTGCGCTCCTGGCGTTACGCCGCCGTCATCAACAACGGCGTGGTGGAGCAGTGGTTCGAGGAAGAAGGCTTCTCGGACAATTGCGAGACCGATCCCTACGGCGTATCCTCGCCGCAGAATATTCTGGAAACGTTGCGCCGCAAGCAGGCCGCCTGAGTTTTGACGGGCGCGCGCCCCGCGCCGCAAGGCGAGGGCGTCACGCATGCGTTGGTTGAGACGGATACTGCTGGGGCTTTTGATTGTCGCAGCCGTCGTCGTTTCGGGAACGTTCGTCCCCCGTCCGCTCTTTTCCGCCGGATCGCAAGGACCTGCCGACGACATCAAGCGGCAGGTCCTTGTCATTTCCAATCCTATCCACACGGATCTGGCCTTTCCGCTGGATGAGGAAACGCTGGCCCGTTTTCCCTTTCTGGAGGCCGCCGGGCTGCCGGTCCGGCATCCGCTGGCCCGTTGGGTCATCTTCGGATGGGGCGGCCGTTCGTTCTATCTCGAAACGCCGACATGGGCTGAGCTGAAACCGATGCCGGTGCTTCGCTCCCTGACGCTTGACCAGTCAGTCATGCATGTCGAGGTGGTGGGGGATATCGATCCGAAGAACCCGGCTGTTTACAGCCTCTCCATCGGGAAAAGCGGTTTCGACACAATGGCCCGTGCGATCGACGAGTCGTTCCGGATGACCGAGGGGAAGCCGCAGGTGATCCTCGGAAAGTCCTATGGCCGTTCGGATCTCTTCTTCGAGGCGAACGGCTTTTTCAATGCCCTGTTGGGCTGCAATACATGGACGGCGCATATGCTGCGAGAGGCAGGTTTGCGCACCGGCCTCTGGAATCCCCTGCCGGTTTCCCTGACGCGCTCCCTATCGTTGTTCAATAAATGACGATATCGTCGCCCGCATCTGGAGGACTTCAATCATGATCGCATGGGCACTCTTCATTCCGGCCTGTTTCGCGCTCAACTGCGCGCCGGGGCCAAACAATATGATGGCTTTTTCCAATGCCGCGCGGCTGGGCTTCGGCACGGCCTGCCTGGGCGGGCTCGGGCGGGTGCCGGCCTTTGCGGCACTGATCGGGGTGACGGTGCTGGGGCTCGGGGCGGTGCTGGCGGCCTCTGCCGAGGCGTTTCTCGTCATCAAGATCGCCGGCGCCATCTATCTCATCTATACCGGCATCCAGATGCTCCTGAAGGCGAAGGCCTTTGCCGAGATGCAGTCCGGCGATGTGGCGCTGAAGGCGCTGATGCGGCGGGATTTCACCATGGCGATTGCCAATCCGAAGGCGATTGCGATCTTCACCGCCTTCTTCCCGCAATTCCTCGATCCGTCGATGCCGGCCTGGTCGCAGCTGTTGCAGATGGGCGGCGTGTTTCTCGTTCTCGAGGTTCTGGCGGTGGCGCTTTATGCGTTGGCGGGTGCGGTGCTGGGGCGTTTCATCAAATCTGCCCGCGTGTTCATCAACCTCAACCGCCTTGTCGGCGGCGCGCTGATTGCGGCTGGCGGTTCCATGGCGTTGACGCGCCACTGATCTCCTGCCACTGAGACTCCCGAGGAAAAACATCGAGGAGCTCAGATGATCTACGTGATTGCTACCGTCAACCTGAAGCCCGGCACCGTGGAGGATTTCGTCGCCGCGGCAGCACCCTGCCTAATCGGCACGCGCGCGGAGGAAGGCTGCATTTCCTATGACCTCCACCGTCGCGAAGGCGAGCCGAACACGCTTGTCTTTGTCGAGCGCTGGGAGAGCCGCGAGCATCTGAAGGCGCATTTTTCCGCGCCGCATATGCTGGTCTATCGGGAGGCGACGAAGGATATGGTGGCCAATCGCACGATCGAAATCATCGAACCGGCAAAGGTGGACAATTTGTAATCTGCCGATATGCGTGCAGTGCAACAATTTTGTCATGTTTGGCCTTGAGATGTCTTGCCTTTCGGCAAGGAATTCGATTTGATTTCACGCGTTTGCGGAAGGGTTTCCATGTTACGCGCGATCTCGGTCCTGGCTCCCGGAGAGCCCCATTCTGCGCCGGTCGATACGGTGGTGCTGCCGCATGACGGGCGGCACCTGCGGCGCAAGCTTCTGCATCCGGAAAGCGGCGGCATGGTCATGCTGGACCTGAAGGAAACCGTGATGCTGGCCGATGGCGATCTGCTGTCGCTGGATGACGGGACCTGCATCAAGGTCGTGGCGGCGCAAGAGGATCTGCTCGAAATCATCCCGCGCGACCGCCTGCACCTGATCGAGCTTGCCTGGCATCTCGGCAACCGGCATCTCGCCGCGCAGGTGGAGGAGGGGCGCATCCTGATCCTCCGCGATCACGTCATTGAGGACATGCTGAACGGGCTCGGCGCGTCTGTCCGGCATGTTCGTGAAGCTTTCCAGCCGGTTCGCGGCGCTTATCATTCGGGAGGGCATGGACATGCACATGGCCATCACGCCCACTGAACGCCGCCACACGACGGCGCTGATCCGCCTGATGACCTGGCTGTCGCCGGCCTTTCCGATCGGGGCGTTTGCCTATTCGGGCGGGCTGGAGCGGGCGATTGCCGATGGCCGCATCCGCGACCGCGACGGGCTTCACGCCTGGCTGGATGGTCTGATGGCCTATGGCGCGCTCAAGACCGATGCGATCTTCTTTTCGCTGAGCTACCGCGCCTGCGGCGAGGCGACGCTTTCTGAAACCAACGATCTGGCGCTGGCGCTGGCCGGTTCTGCCGAGCGACTGGCCGAGACGGTGTCGCTGGGGACTGCCTTTGTCGATGCGGCGCGCGACTGGCCGCATCCGGTGCTTTCGGAGGTGCGCACGCGAGCCGATGGGCGGGTTGCCTATCCGGTGGCGGCCGGCGCGATGGCCGGGGCGCATGAGACGGGGCTGGAGGCGGGGCTTGCCGCCTATCTGCATGCCAATCTCAGCCAGCTTGTTTCCGTTGCCATTCGCTGCGGCGTGATCGGACAGAAGCAGGGCGTTGGTTTGTTGGCTTCCCTTGAGGATCACGTGGCATCGCTGGCCGGCGAACTCACCGATTGCACGGAAGACGATCTTGGCTCGGCGACCTTCATTGCCGAGATTTCCTCGCTGAAACATGAGACACAGGTGACGCGGCTTTTCCGCTCCTGACTGCCTCTGACTTTGGAGAATGACCCCGATGAAATCGCAGAACGGTCCATTGAGAGTGGGCATTGGCGGCCCTGTGGGGTCCGGCAAGACGGCGCTGACGGCGGAGCTTTGCAAGGCGATGCGCGGCGACTATTCCGTCGCCGTCGTCACCAATGACATCTACACGCGCGAGGACGCGGATGCGCTGGTGCGCATGCAGGCACTGACCTCGGATCGCATCGTCGGCGTCGAGACGGGCGGCTGTCCGCATACGGCAATCCGCGAGGATGCCTCGATCAATCTGCAGGCGATTTCCGGGCTCAACCAGCGTTTCCCCGATCTCGATGTCGTCTTCATCGAGTCCGGCGGCGACAATCTGGCGGCGACCTTTTCGCCGGATCTGGCCGATATCACGATCTATGTGATCTCCGTCTGTCAGGGCGAGGAAATTCCGCGAAAGGGCGGGCCGGGGATTACGCGCTCCGATCTCTTGGTCATCAACAAGGCCGATCTGGCCCCGCATGTCGATGTCGATCTCGGCGTGATGGAGCGCGATGCCACGAAGCAGCGCGCCGGGCGTCCCTTCGTCTTCTCCAACATGAAGCGGGCCGAGGGCGTCGGTGCGATCGTCGATTTCCTGAAGGTTCAGGGCGGGCTTTGATTGCACGCGGCGAATGAGGCTTTGCTGGCCCGTTGCCCAAAAATAGTGGGGCGGCCTGCTCCTTCTTTCGAAAGAGACAAACCGCCCCGTCCACCCCCGTGGAAACGTGTAGAGGCTCAGAAGTTCTTCAGCGCGTTCACATCGCCGATCTCGATGATGCGGCCGTGGACGCTGACGCCAGCGGACTTGAGCGCCGAGAAGGCGCGCGACAGGGCTTCGGGCGCAAGGCCCAGCTTGCCGGCCAGCAGGCTCTTCTGGAACGGCAGCCGGAAGCGGGCGCTGTTCGCATTTTCCGGGCAGTTCTGCAGGATGAAGTTGGCGACGCGCTGCGGTGCCGTGTGCAGCCGGTCGTCGGCCACGCATTCCAGAGCCTGGTCGAGATTGCGCGACAGCGAGGCCATCAGTGCGATCCCGATTGCCGGGTCCTGCGAAGCAAACTGCTTCAGCTTGTCGACTTCATAGCGGGCGAGCGTCACGGCCTCGGCGGATTGCGCACAGAAGCGGTGCGTCCCGCCATTGAACATCACGCCCTCGGCGAAGGTCTCGCCCGGGCCGTAGATGCCGATATCCGCCTCGCGGCCGTCCTTGGAGAGCCGGAAGACGCGGACGAAGCCGGTCAGCACCGTATAGAAATAGTCCGCCTTCTCGCCCTGCTTGAAGATCGGATCACGCGCCTCGTGGCTTGCCACGGTCACATGGTCGACAATCTTGAGGGCCGTAGCGGACGTCAGTTCGCTCAGGAAATAGGATCGCAGAAGAATCTCTTTTTCGCGAACGTTCAATTTCAAGACCTTGATCACAGTTCAAATCCCCCGTGCCTTATGAGCGTCCCTCGTGGGGGTGGCCCATAGTGCAGCGCGCTGGACTGCTCTGTTATCAAGCCGATCAGCTCAACCGAACCAACCACCCAGCGCTGCATTAGCGATTTCATACCGCTTTCAGGCGCGGGGCTGTTTGATTTCGATCAACTCATAAATGGATAATGGCCGGATTTTCATCCGGCCATTCGTCAGTACAGAGAAGTCTTTCGGGTTATTCTGCTGCCAGGTTCGGCAGCGCCCTGATATTGCTGGCCGCCCGAGTGGAGGCCTCCTTGTCGGCCTTGCTTTCCAGCGCGGCGAGACGCTCGTCGAGCGACTGCACGGCGCGACCGGTTTCGGCGACCGCCGTGCCGAGTTCTTCGGCGCTCGGCGGCTCTGCCTCGTCTTCCTTCTTGCCGAGGATGCGGCCGAACATGCGGCCGAGCAGGCGGGACAGGTCATCCATGATGAGGAAGAAGGACGGCACAACGACCAGCGACAGCACGGTCGAGACGATGATGCCGCCAATCACCGCAATCGCCATCGGCGAGCGGAAGGAGCCGCCTTCGCCGACGCCGAGTGCCGAGGGCAGCATGCCGGCCGACATGGCAATCGAGGTCATCACGATGGGCCGCGCGCGCTTGCGCCCGGCTTCGATCATGGCCTCGATGCGGTTCACACCCTTGTGCATGGTCTCGATGGCGAAGTCGACGAGCAGGATCGCGTTCTTGGTCACGATGCCCATCAGCATGAGGATACCGATGAGAACGGGCATGGAGAGCGAGTTGCCGGTGACGATCAGGCCGGCTGCGACGCCGCCAATGGCGAGCGGCAGCGAGAACAGGATCGTAAACGGCTGTATCACGTCCTTGAAGAGCAGGATCAGTACCATCAGCACGAGGAGAAGGCCGAGCAGCATGGCATTGCCGAAGCTCTTGACCATTTCGCCCTGAACCTTGGCGTCGCCGCTTTCGAGGAACTGGACGCTCGCCGGCAGCTGCACTTCCTTGGCCGCCGCCTTGAAGCGGGCTGTTGCCGTGTCGAGTGCCACACCCTGCGGCAGGTCGGCGCCGATGGTGACGACGCGGTTGCGATCCTGGCGCTTGATCGAGCTCGGACCTTCCGAGAAGACCACGTCGGCAACGCTGGCCAGCGGCACGGTCGCACCTGCGGCGGTGCGGACGCGCAGCGCCTTGATCGCCGCGAGATCGTGGCGCATGTCCGTGTTGAACATGACGCGGATCGGGATCTGGCGATTGTCGAGCGCCATCTTCGGCAGCGCGGCATCGGCGTCGCCAATGGTGGCCACGCGGACAGCTTCGGCGATCTGCTGTACCGTGATGCCAAGACGCGCGATCTGGTCCGAATGCGGCATGATGCGCAATTCGGTGCGCGGAAGCGCGCCTTCCGAGCTGACATTGGCCAGAACCGGCTCCTGGCGCAGGCGCGCTTCGAGCAGGGCGACGGCCTTGGACAGGTCGGCCTCGTTGGCGGACAGAATGTTGAACGACAGGTCGCGGTCGCCGCGGTCGTTGAGGCGCAGCAGCCGGACGTCCGGAATGTCCTTGAGCTTGGCGAAGACTTCCTTTTCGATATCCCATTGCGGGCGCACGCGGCCCTTCGGCGTCACCTTCGGCAGATACTGCCCGATGATCGGGAGCTTGCCCGCCAGATCATTGACCAGAGCGGTCACCAGCGAGGCTTCCTTGTGCTTCAGGAGCAGCGTGACGGTGGCGCGCGTGATCGACAGGTCGCCCTTGGGTGAGGAGCCACCCAGAATGAACACGTCCTGCACGCCTTCGATATCCTTCACGCGCTCATAGATCGCTGCGGTGGATCTGTTCGTGTCGTTGAGCGAAGAGCTGGGCGGCAGCTCGACGGAAAGCGTCACGCGGCCGGAGTCTTCCGGCGGCAGAAACGAGCCGGGAACCTGAAGCAACATGTAGACCGAGCCGATCAGGAAGGCGATGGCCGCCAGCAGCGTCATATAACGCGACACCGGGCGGGTGGTCGTGCGGATGAGGCCGGTATAGGCCCGCATGATCGCGCCGTCGTGATCGCCGTGATCCGGCACGCTGTCACTGGACCGCATCAGATAGGCCGCCATCATCGGCGTGATGAGGCGGGCCACCATCAGCGAGAAGAAGACGGAGAAGGCGACGGTCAGGCCGAACTGGATAAAGTACTGGCCCGGAATGCCCGGCATGAAGGAGACGGGCGCGAAGACGGCGATGATCGTGAAGGTCGTCGCAATCACGGCGAGGCCGATTTCGTCCGCCGCTTCGATCGCGGCGCGATAGGGCGTCTTGCCCATGCGGATATGACGGGCAATGTTCTCGATTTCCACGATCGCATCGTCAACGAGGATACCCGTCGCCAGCGTCAGCGCGAGGAAGCTGACGAGGTTCAGCGAGAAGCCCATCATGTCCATGATCCAGAAGGTCGGGACCGCGGAAAGGGGCAGCGCCACGGCCGAAATCAGCGTGGCGCGCCAGTTGCGCAGGAACAGGAAGACCACGATGATGGCCAGCAGCGCGCCTTCGATCAGTGTGTCAATGGCGGCTTCGTAATTGCCGATGGTGAAGTAGACGCTGTCATTGACCAGCTCGATCTTCACATTGGGGTTCTTGGCCTTGACCTTGTCGAGCGCCTTCTGCACCTCGTCGGCAACCGTCACTTCGCTGGCGCCCTTGGCGCGGAACACGGCGAAGGTGACGACGGGATTGCCGTCGAAATTCGAGAAGGAGACGGGCTCCTTGTAGGTGTCTGTGATGGTGCCGATATCGGAAAGCTTGACGAAGCGGCCATTGGGCAGCGCAATCGTCTTCTGTTCGAGGGCTGCGACCGAGCGCGCATCGCCGAGCGTGCGGATCGTCTGTTCGCCGCCGGCGATCTGGCCGCGGCCGGCACCGAGATCGGTGTTGGTGAGACGCAGCTGCGTGTTGACGTCCGAGGCCGAAATGCCGAAGGACTTCATCTTGAGCGGGTCGAGCTGAATGCGGACTTCGCGGTCCGCGCCGCCGAAGCGGTCGATACGGCCGACGCCCTTGCCGCCCTGCAGCGCGCGCTTGACGGTATCGTCCACAAACCAGGACAGCTCTTCGAGCGTCATGTTGGGCGAGGAGACGGCATAGGTCTGGATCGCCTGACCTTCGACGTCGATCTTTGCCACCTTGGGATCATCGACCGAGGCGGGGAGGGTGCTGCGGACGCGGTCCACCGCATCCTTCACGTCCTGAAGCGCCTGGTTCGTCGGCACTTCGATGTTGAAGATCACAGCCGTCGTCGAAAGCCCGTCCGTGATGTTCGACTGCATGTAGTCGATGCCGGCAACGCCGGCGACCGCATCTTCGATGATCTTGGTGACCTGGCTTTCAAGCTCCGACGGGGCGGCGCCGCTCTGGCTCACCGACACGGAAATGACCGGCACGTCGATATTCGGGAAGCGCGTGACGGGCAGCTTGTTGAAGGCCTGAATGCCCATGAACATGAGCAGGAAAAACGCCAGAAGCGGCGCGACGGGATTGCGGATCGACCAGGCTGAAAAGTTCATCGTCTTCCCGTGCCCCTCAGTTCGTCGCCGGCAGCGAGTCGACCGGCTTTACGCGGTCGCCATCGCGCACATAGGCGCCGGCCTTGGCGACGACCTTGTCGCCATTGCTCAGGCCGCTGCGAATTTCGATATACTGGCCATCCTGAATGCCGGTTTCGACCTTCACGATATGGACGACATCATCCTTCACGAGGCGTGCGGTGGTGGCCTCGCTGTTGGTCGTCACGGCCGTGATGGGCAGCGCCGGAGCGGTGCGCTGGGCAACGGTGATGTCGGCCTGCGCATACATGCCCGAGCGAACGGTGTCGGGATTGTCGATCTTGACTTCGACGGAGCCGAGGCGGGTCGTGGCGTTGACCGTCGGGTCAACCTTCAGGACCGTGCCGGAAATCTTGGCGCCGGAGCCGGCGAGCGAGATCGTCACCTTCTGGTCCTTGGCGACCTTCAGCACGTCTTCTTCCGCAAGATCCGCCTTGAGTTCCAGTGCGTTGTCGCGGATCAGCGTGAAGAGCGGCTGGCCTGCGCCGCTGGCGATCGCGCCGACCTTCGCGGTGCGGGCGGAGATCACGCCGTCGACCGGGGCCTTGACCTCGGTGCGGGAAAGCTTGAGGTTGATATCGGCGATCTGGGCGTCGATGACCTTCATGTCGGCGGCATTGGCCTTGATGGACTGTTCGGCCGAATTCAGCGCGGCGGAGGCCGAGATGACGGCAGCCTTCAGCTGATCGAGCTTCGAGGTGGCAATCGTGCCGGACTTGGCAAGTGCTTCGCCTCGATCAAGCTGGCGGTTCGCCTCGTCCAGATTGCTCTTGACCGAAAGGCGCTGCGCCTCGGCCTGTGCGCCGGCGGCAATCACCTTGGCCTTGTTGGCTTCGAGCTGGCTCTTCTGCAGGATCAGCGTGTCGTCCATCAGCGTGGCCAGCACGTCACCGGCCTTCACCTTGTCGCCGACATTGGCCTGCAGCATCTTGATCGACAGCCCCTCGACGAGCGGCTGGACATAGACTTCCTCAACAGGCTGGATTGTGCCGGATGTCAGAACACGGTCGGTCAGCTTCCGTTCGGTGACGGCGGTCACCACAATGGAGGGCGCGTTGATGGCGGGCTTTGCAGCCGGCGCATCTTCCGCCCAGGCAGGTGCAGCCATCAGGAGCGCCGCTGTTGCAAGCAGCCAATTCACTTTCGAAGTCTTGATCGTCATGTCTTTCAGAACCCTTTGCCAGCGCGTGCCCAAACGCGCTCCTGCGACATTCATGTCTGCCAGTCAGCTGCTACGCCTACAGACAGGAACCCCCTCATTTGCAAGTCGAATAACGTATAGTGGTTAAGTTTCTAAGCATTGAAAAAGCGAGATAACCAATCAATTTATGCTATGTTTCCCATCACTTCCGGACAGGGTCGACAACAGCTTCAAAACAGTCTCGCGGCATGTGGGGATCAACTGCTCTCATGACAAGTGTGCTGTTCCACTTGGTGCTATTCCTAATACAACATATCCCGTGCCGATATTCCAGTCTTTTGCGGCGGTGCAATATGCTCTCCGACCTCTGGCCGTCATCCCTTTTACGCGTGTGCAGGGCAAACGGTTTTGAACGAAATGCGACATGTCTTTCGTCAACCGGGCGTCAACCGGGGGATGTCGCATTTCACGAAGCGCCAAATGCAGCCGTTGACACGGCTGCGGCAGCATGAACTTCGTCAAAATCGTTATATCGAGCCCTGCTAAATTTCAATCGCACTCCAGCGCGGCTGCTGACAGGTTCTGGCAGCAGGCTGCATCGCGCTGTGCAGAAACGAAAAATGCGCGGGCCCTGCAGCCCGCGCATCGGTCATCGGAATCGTTGCGGCTTACTTCTTGAGAGCCGCATCGGTGATTTCATGCGTCCAGGCGCCTTCCGGCTTCTTGGTGATGATCTTCTGCGCGAGAACGGCAGCTTCCGTGCGGGTATAGGCGGCTTCGTCCAGAACGCCGGTGGAATCGCCGAGGAGCTTGGCCACTTCGCCCATCATGTAGACCTGATGTTCCTTGGTCTGCGCGCCGGTGGAGTCATTTTCGAGAACGATGCCAGCAGCTTCTTCCGGATGTGCCTTGGCATAGGCCCAGCCCTTCATGGACGCGCGGACGAACTTGACCATGTTGTCCTTGAACTTGGCGTCCTTCAGCTTGTCGCCGAGAACGTAGAGGCCGTCTTCCAGCAGGTTTGCGCCCATGTCCGTGTAGTTGAACACGGTGAGCTTATCGAGCGTGAAGCCGGCGTCGATGGCCTGACCGAGTTCGTTATAGGTCATGACGTGGATGCAGTCGGCCTGCTTCTGGATGAGCGGCTGCACGTCGAAGCTCTGCTGCAGAACCTTGACGCCGTTCGGGCCGCCCTCGGTGGAGATGCCTTCCTTGTTCATCAGCGCGAAGAAGGGCACTTCGTTGCCGAAGAACCAGACGCCGACCGTGCGGCCCTTGAAGTCGGCGATCTTCTTGACCGGGCCATCCTTCGGGCAGACGATTTCGAGACCGCCACTCTTGTAGGGCTGTGCGATGTTGACGAGCGGAACGCCCTTTTCGCGAGCGGCAAGGGCTGCACCCATCCAGTCGACGATGACGTCGGCGCCGCCGCCGGCGATGACCTGTTCCGGCGCGATGTTCGGGCCGCCCGGCTTGATCTCGACGTCGATGCCTTCTTCCTTGTAGAAGCCCTTGTCCTTGGCGACGAAATAGCCGGCAAACTGGGCCTGCGTGACCCATTTCAGCTGCAGCGTGACCTTTTCGGCGGCGTGGGCAGCGACGCCGGAAAGGGCGAGCGCCGTGCCGAGCATGAGCGAAGCAATTGTCTTTTTCATTGTTCAACCCTCTTTTTGTTTCTCCCGTCCACCACGGACGGAACCTTGATTGAGGCAGGCAAGCCTGCCTTTTACCTCTGCCCCCCACGGACAGAGGGATGCCAGAACGTGACCTTGCGCTCGATGAGCGCGACGATCCCGTAGAAAAGCGAACCGGCGATGGCGGCGGCCAGAATTTCCGCCCAGACCATGGCCGTGTTCATGCGGCCCATCTCGGTCGAGATGCGGAAGCCCATGCCGACCGAGGGCGAGCCGAAGAATTCGGCGACGATGGCGCCGATCATGGCGAGCGTCGAGTTGATCTTCAGGGCGTTGAAGATGAAGGGCCAGGCGGCGGGCAGGCGGAGCTTCAGCAGCGTCTGCGGCCAGCTTGCGGCATAGGTGCGCATCAGGTCACGCTCCATATGGCCGGCGGCGGTAAGGCCGGTGATCGTGTTGATAAGCATCGGGAAGAAGATCATCGTGACGATGATCGCCGCCTTGGACGGCCATTCGAAGCCGAACCACATGATCATGATCGGTGCGAGACCGACGATGGGGAGCGCCGAGACGAGATTGCCGAGCGGCAGCAGCCCCGCTTTCAGAAAGGGCGAACGGTCGATCAGGAAGGCGGCGATCAGCCCCGCGCCGCAGCCGATGGCATAGCCCGGCAGCACTTCCTTGAACACGGTCTGCCAGACATCAACGGCGATGATCGGCAGCGAATTGGCCGCCGCTTCAACGATGATGCTGGGGGCGGGCAACAGGATTTCCGGGATGGCGAGGCCACGCGTCAGCAGTTCCCACAGCGCCAGCAGACACAGACCGAAAATGGCCGGCACGATAAAGCCGATCTGCCGTTCGGCAGCGGGGCCGGCGGGCTTGAGGCGCACGAGATATTCGTTGAGCGCCCAGCTTCCGAGCCAGACGGCAAGCGCGATTATGATGACGACGACGGCGCTCATGCCTGTGCCTCCGGTCTTGCGCCCATCATGCGATAGACGAGACGCTCTATGCCGCCGACGATGAAGACGAGGAGGCCGGCCACGATGGATGACACGAACAGCGCTGCCCAGATCTGGATCGTCTGGCCGTAGTAGGAGCCGGAGAGGAGGCGCGCGCCGAGGCCCGCGACCGCGCCGGTCGGCAGTTCGCCGACAATCGCGCCGATCAGCGAAATCGCGATACCCACCTTCAGCGAGGCAAAGAGGAAGGGAATGGCGGCGGGGAAGCGCAGCTTCCAGAAGAGCTGGGTGCGGCTGGCATAATAAGTGTGCATCAGATCCAGTTGAATGATTTCCGGCGAACGCAGCCCCTTCACCATGCCGACGACGACTGGGAAGAAGGAGAGGTAGGTGGAAATCAGCGCCTTGGGCAAGAGGCCGGAAATGCCGATGGCGTTCAGCACGACGATCAGCATGGGCGCAATCGCCATGATCGGGATCGTCTGGCTGGCGATGACCCAGGGCATCATCGACTTGTCCATGGCAAGGTTATGCACGATGCCGACAGCCAATGCGATGCCGAGAACCGTGCCGAGCCCGAAGCCGAGCAGGGTGGCCGAAAGCGTGATCCAGGCGTGATAGACCAGCGAGCGCTTGGAGGTGATGCTCATCGTCGCCGTGGAATTCCAGATTTCGGTGACGATCTGGTGCGGCGCGGGCAGCAGCGGCTTGTCCATCGAATAGGCTTTCAGCCACATCGCGCCCGTTGTCAGCACCTCACCCTTGCGGGCGGCTTCCTCGACCGCGAGTGTGCGGTTCATGAGGAGGGCTGCGGCGTACCATGCGGCGATGATCACGACGAGGACGGCGAGGACGGGCCAGATCTTGGTGCGGAGCGTGTTTGTCATGACGGGACTCCGCAACATTCACTTTCGTCATCCCGGACTTGATCCGGGATCCAGCCAGCCCGCGTCTGCGGGCTGAAAGACCCCTTCAAAAAAGGGTCCTTTCGCGCGATGGACATCGCGCGGCTGGATGCCGGATCAAGTCCGGCATGACGGAGGGAATGGTAGCGGCGCACCCCCCTCTGTCTGCTGCGCAGACATCTCCCGCTCAAGGGGGGAGAGTGGTGGAGCCTAGCCTCAATCATCATAGCTATGCCCCGCCTTCAGCCCTTCGCGGACGCGATGGGCAATGGCCAGAAATTCCGGCGTTTCGCGGATATCGAGCGGGCGTTCCTTCGGCAGCGTGGACTCGATGATGTCCGTCACACGACCGGGGCGGGGGCTCATGACCACGATCTTGGTCGAGAGATAGACGGCCTCGGGGATCGAGTGGGTGACGAAACAGATCGTCTTGTTGGTGCGGGCCCAAAGCTCCAGAAGCTGCAGGTTGAGATGGTCGCGGACGATTTCGTCGAGAGCGCCGAAGGGCTCGTCCATCAGGAGGAGATCGGCGTCGAAGGCGAGCGCGCGGGCAATCGAGGCGCGCTGCTGCATGCCGCCGGAGAGCTGCCAGGGATATTTCTTGCCGAAGCCGGTGAGGTTGACGAGCGCCAGCGTATGGTCGATCCGCTTCTTCTGCTCGTCCTTGGAATAGCCCATGATTTCAAGGGGAAGGGCTATGTTCTTCTCGATCGTGCGCCACGGATAGAGGGCTGCCGCCTGAAAGACATAGCCATAGGAACGGTTTTTCCGCGCATCCTCCGGCGTCGTTCCGTTGACAAGGATCTGGCCTTCGGTTGCCTTTTCGAGATCGGCAATGACGCGCAGGAACGTCGTCTTGCCGCAGCCGGAAGGCCCGATGAAGGACACGAAGTCGCCCTTGCGCACATCGAGATTGACCCCGGTCAGCGCGTTGACGGGACCGTCATTCGTCTGAAAGGTCAGGCCCAGATTTTTCGCCGAAACGACGGAAGACTGATTTTCTGCCATGTTCACCCAGTGCATTTCTGTTTCGCGGGACGCTGGCGATTTTCGCTCTTTTGTCACGTCGCGCTGATGATGTTCCCCGGACTTTTCGTCCGTCTGTTTTTTTATTTAGGTCTTGCTTCTATGTCATCCGGTGGCGACCATGAATGCAAGCTTGTTTTCAGTTGCGTGACGCGGGGCAGTCCTTGCCCTCACGCCTTTCTCTCCCAGGCAAGCGCTCCGGCCAACAGTATTAGAAAGCCGCCGGCGATGGCCTCTATCCATAGCACCACGCGTTCCGTGATCACCTTTGCGAGAGCAGAGAAGGAGATCGCATAGATCAGCAAGACCGGCACCTCCAGCAGGATCGAAACGCTGCCGAAAACCATCATTTGCAGCGCGACAGGCCCATGCGGGTCGATGAACTGCGGCAGGATGGCGACGAAAAAGGCAAGGTTCTTCGGGTTGGCCGCCTGAAGGCTGATGCCTTTCCAATAGAGCTTAAGCGGCGTGGTTTTGGCGCGCGGCATTTTCGAGGCTTCCGCGAAAGGTGCATCGTGTTTCTCGCCGCGCCACCACGCCTCGATCAGCGGAAGCACCATCTTGATGCCGAGCCAGGCGAGATAAAGCGCGCCAACGATCTTCAGCACATAGAAGAGCGTCGCACTTGCGATGATCAGCGATGCGACGCCTGCTGCCGACAGGGCAAAATAGATGGCATTGGTCGTGAGTGCTCCGGCGGCCGCACATTGCGAACGCCACAAACCCTGCCGCATGGACAGGCCGACCACCAGAAGCACCGTCGGCCCCGGCGATAAACAGAGCAGGAACTCTGTCGCGGCAAAGGCCGCGAGATTCGACCAATCCATCGGCTCAAACCCCGCTCGCCGGTATCCCCGTGCGTTGGACCTTCCTCGGCGCGGTGATTCCCTTCCAGGTCGACAGCGCCGAAGACACGGCCGGGAAGGGGGGCCTGGCGACAAACTCGCCGTGGCCTTCGCGGGTCTTGATGGTGGATTCTTCGATCGCGACATAGCCGCGGGTCAGCGTGAAGCGGGGCAGGCCCTTGACCTTCTTGCCTTCGAAGACGTTGTAGTCGATGGCTGATTGCTGGCCGGTGGCACTGATCGTCTTTTCGCGGTTCGGGTCCCAGACGACGATGTCGGCATCGGCGCCGACAAGGATTGCACCCTTCTTCGGATAAACGTTGAGGATCTTGGCGATATTGGTCGAGGTGACGGCCACGAACTCGTTCATGGTGATGCGGCCGGTCGCCACGCCATAGGTCCAGAGCATCGGCAGGCGGTCTTCGAGGCCGCCGGTGCCGTTCGGGATCTTGGTGAAATCGCCCACGCCATAGCGCTTCTGTTCGGTGGTGAAGGCGCAGTGGTCAGTGGCGACCACCTGCAGCGAGCCAGACGCAAGACCGGCCCAAAGCGAGTCCTGATGCTTCTTGTCGCGGAAGGGGGGCGACATGACGCGGCGTGCCGCATGGTCCCAGTCTGCATTGGCATATTCGCTTTCGTCCAGCGTCAGGTGCTGGATCAGCGGTTCGCCATAGACGCGCATGCCGTTCTGGCGGGCGCGGCGGATTGCTTCATGGGCCTGTTCGCAGGACGTGTGCACGACGTAGAGCGGCACGCCCGCCATGTCGGCGATGATGATGGCGCGGTTGGTCGCTTCGCCCTCGACGGAGGCGGGGCGGGAATAGGCGTGGGCCTCGGGGCCGTTATTGCCTTCGCCGAGCAGCTTGGCTTGCATCTGCGCGACGATGTCGCCGTTTTCAGCGTGCACCAGAGGCAGCGCGCCGAGAGCGGCGCAGCGCTGGAAGGAGGAGAACATCTCGTCGTCATCCACCATCAGCGCGCCCTTGTAGGCCATGAAATGCTTGAAGGTGTTGATGCCCTTTTCCTTGACGATGGTCTCCATCTCGTTGAAGACCTGCTCGCCCCACCAGGTAATGGACATGTGGAAGGAATAGTCGGCATTGGCGCGGGTCGACTTGTTGTCCCAGCGCTTCAGCGCATCAACGAGCGATTGGCCCGGATCGGGCAGGCAGAAATCCACCACCATGGTCGTGCCGCCGGCAAGACCCGCCCGCGTGCCGCTCTCGAAATCGTCGGACGAATAGGTGCCCATGAAGGGCATTTCGAGATGCACATGCGGATCGATGCCGCCCGGCATGACATAGCAGCCGGTCGCGTCCAGCACCTCGGTGCCGGAGAGGTTCGGGCCGATCTCGGTGATCACCCCATGCTCGATCTTCACATCCGCCTTGTAGGTCAGGTCAGCCGTGACAATGGTGCCGCCCTTGATGACTTTGCTGCTCATGATGCTGTTCCCTTGGTGTTTTTCTTGGACGCAGATGCTTTCAAGCGCGCGTCAATCAACGCGCGACAAAATTCGTAAACAAGGTCTTGGGGATTCAGGCTTCGACGAGGTCGAGGCGTTTTTCGATGCGAAGGACACGATCATCGAGTCGATCGAAGCGGTTCGAGATGATGGCGTATTGCTGTTCGAGGACGCCGAGCCGGCCCTTGAGCTCCTGCATGTCGTCGGAAAGGCGCTCGACGGTCGAGCGGATCGAGCGAAGGTGTTCGAGAACAAGATTGTCTGTTGCCATAGGTTCTTCTCCTGAAGACCTTTATCCGAGGCATGTTCTGCTGGACTGTTTGCTCGACCAGCGGTCTGGTTTTTAAGCCTCGACGAGGTCCAGGCGTTTCTCGATGCGGGTGAGGTGCTCGTCCACGCGATCCAAACGTTGGGATAGGCTGGCATATTGCGCCGTGAGACCGCCAACCTGATACTCGAGCAATCCAAGACGTTCCTTGGTCTCGAGATGATACTGGGTATGGGTGCCAAGCGTCTGCTGCATCCGCTTGAGCGTTTCATAGATGAGTTCGTTCGTGACCTTGTCGGACATGACATCACCTCTCGATGCGGCAAAGATAATGCCAACGCGCTCACTCCACAATCCCCGCAGTCTCCACCACAGCGCGCAACAGCACGTCGCAGCCGGCGCCTGCCCAGTCCTTGGAAATCTCTTCCGCCTCATTGTGCGAGAGGCCGCCGACGCAGGGGCACATGACCATGGTGGCAGGCGCGACCTTGGCTGCCCAGCAGGCATCATGGCCGGCGCCGGAGATGAGGTTCATGTGGCTGTAGCCGAGGTCTTCGGCGGCCTTGCGGACGGCGGAGACAAGTGTCGGGTCGAAGGTGACGGGATCGAAATGGCCGACGGCCTCGACCGAGCAGCCGACGCCGAGTACTTCGGCGATGGCGGCCGCTTCCTTTTCGATGCGGGCACGCATGCCGTCGAGCTTGGTCTGGTCGGGCGAACGCAGGTCGATGGTGAAGACGACCGTGCCGGGCAGGACGTTGCGGGAATTCGGCGAGAACTTCACCTGACCGACGCCGGCGACGCAGCCGGGCTGGTTTTCCATGGCGATGGCCTGCGTCATTTCCATGATCCGGGCCATGGCAAGGCCGGCATTCACGCGCATGTTCATCGGTGTCGAGCCGGTATGGGCTTCCTTGCCGGTCAGCGTGAATTCGAGCCACCAGAGGCCCTGACAGTGGGTGACAACGCCGATCTGCTTGTCTTCGGCCTCAAGGATTGGGCCCTGTTCGATGTGATATTCGAAATAGGCGTGCATCTTGCGCGCGCCTACCTCTTCGTCGCCGATCCAGCCGATGCGGGCGAGCTCGTCGCCGAAGCGCAGGCCTTCCATGTCCTTGCGATCGTAGGCGTAGTCGATCGAATGGATGCCGGCGAAGACGCCGGAGGCGAGCATGGCAGGCGCAAAGCGCGCGCCTTCCTCGTTCGTCCAGTTGACGACGACGATCGGGTGCTTTGTCTTGATGTTCAGATCATTCATCGAGCGGATGACTTCGAGGCCGGCGAGAACGCCGAGCACACCGTCATATTTGCCACCCGTCGGCTGGGTGTCGAGATGCGAGCCGACATAGACCGGCAGGGCATCCGGGTCGGTGCCCGGACGCGTCATGAACATGTTGCCCATCTTGTCGACGCCCATGGTGAGGCCGGCTGCCTCGCACCAGGACTGGAAGAGCTTGCGTCCCTCGGCATCCGCATCCGTCAGCGTCTGGCGGTTGTTGCCGCCGGCAACGCCGGGCCCGATCTTGGCCATGTCCATGAGGCTGTCCCAAAGACGATCGGCATTGACGCGCATGTTCTGGCCTGGTGCAGCCATGGAAATTCTCCTCAGTTTTCATGTCGAGACGGACCGCGTGGCGCGGCTTCAGCCTCATTGTTCCAGCCGGTTTTCTTTTCTTGTTTTTTCACAAAATCCGCGTTGCGTTTGTAAATTGCATGACGGATAATTTGACCGGTTGGTAAACATTACAGCTTCCGTTGCAGCACTCAAGACGAAAAAAGCGGTCCCTAAAGAGAAAATCGTCGATAAGTGCATATTATGTTCGCAGTGCCTTTTCAAAAGGCAATTCTGCCCGGATGGCAGACGATGAGGGGTGACATGGCGATACCGAGAGCGGCGAAAACCCAGCGCAGGACACGCATCCAGGAGGAGAAGGAAGAGGTCATTCTGGAGGCGGCGCTGGATGTGTTTTCCATGCACGGGTTCAAGGGCGCGACGATCGACCAGATCGCCGAAGTCGCCGGCATGTCGAAGCCCAATCTGCTCTATTATTTCCGCACGAAAGAGGCGATGCACCGGGCGCTGATCGACCGCGTGCTCGACACCTGGCTTGATCCCTTGCGGGAATTCGATGCCGAGGGAAACCCGGAGATCGAGATCAAGAGCTATATCCGCCGCAAGCTGGAAATGGCGCGCGACTTCCCGCGCGAAAGCCGGCTTTTCGCCAACGAAATCCTGCGCGGTGCGCCCACCATCATGGAGGAGCTGGATGATCTGAGGAAGCTCGTCGATGAAAAGGCCGAGGTCATCCGTGCCTGGGTCAAGGCGGGCAAGATCAGCCGTTGCGATCCCTATCACCTCATCTTTTCCATCTGGGCGACGACGCAGCATTACGCCGACTTCGATGTGCAGGTGAGGGCGGTGCTGGGGCCGACCCGCAGCGGCGATGGTCGTTTTGAAGATGCAGCGCGCTTCCTTGAGCAGCTTTACATGAATGGTCTTCAGGTCACAACCTGAGGTCATGTATATGCGGATTGTATTCTAAAAGATGTTTCTAAAGTTAAGGTCTGTCGTCCCATTTCGGTGCAAGTTTATATTTTTACTGTGCGTTAACATGGACTCTGTGTAATTCTGCAATATGTGCTGAAACGATGTAGTGTCGCAGAATGAGACTTGCGACTGCATGCGTCAGCCAGACCCGCGCAGATCGGAAATATTGTCAGGGGCTGTATCAGATAGCCAAGTGCGTTCGGAGGGCCCGAAGGGTTGCAGCAGGTGAGAGGCGAGACGTCCAGTTTGGAGATCGAGCGCATTTTGAGCGCTCACACTGAACTTGATGACGAACATCGTTCACGACTTCTCACTGCACTCGCCACCCTGCAGGACGATGCGTCCCGATTCCAGCTTGTGGCGGCAGCGCTCGACCAGCTGCCCGACGAAATCTTCCTCAAGGATCGCGATGGTCATTACATTCTGGCCAATCGCGAATGCGAATTTTCTCTGGGGCTGCCACCGGGCGCCATGAACGGCAGGCAGGATCTCGAGCTCTACGGTGAGGCCTTCGCCAAACGCTTTCTCGCCGAGGACGCCGAGATATTCGCCAACGGTCGGCCGGTTTTCTCCCAGCCCTTCCAATGGACGCTGCCTCAGGGTGGGGTACGCTGGAACCAGACGTCAAAATACCCCGTCTTCGACAAGGATGGCCAGGTTGTGGCGGTCTGCGGTCAGGTGCGCCAATCCACCGAAGCGATGCAATGGCGGGTGCTTCTGGAAGCCCAGATCGACGTTCTCGAAATGCTGGCCGCGGATCGCCCCCTCGGAGAGGTTTTCCAGCGGATCATCTCGCTTTGCGAAGGCCTGCTTGAGGGCTTCTGGGGGTCGATCCTCGTTCTGAACGAAGCCGGTTCGGCGGTGGTGGAAGCCATCGCACCCTCCATGGCCAGCGAATACGGTGACGCCCTGATCGGCCTGATCATCGACGACAACGTCGGCACCTGCGGAACCGCCTGCTACCGCGGCGTGCCTGTCTACACGGAAGACATCCTGACGGATCACAAGTGGGACGACTACAGGGTTCTTGTGGAGCCCTATGGTTTGCACTCCTGCTGGTCCATGCCCTATTTCAACGCCGATGGAACGGTCCACGGCACGTTTGGTCTCTACTCCCGGCAGCCGCGCCTGCCGAGCGAATTCGAGTCGCGCTGCCTTGCACTCGGCGCGCGGCTTGCCGAACTGGCAGTCGAGCGCGAGCGGGTGACCGCGCAGCTGCGCATCATGGCCGAGCGTGACAGCCTGACCGGCCTGCCGAACCGGTCGGCCTTCTCGGAAATTCTTGCGCGTGAGCTGGCCTCGGCCCATGCCGAAGGCCGCTCTCTTGGCGTGGCTGTTCTCGATATCGATGATTTCCGGCTGGTCAATGACCGCCACGGCCACACGGTCGGCGATGCGTTCCTGACCGCGGTCAGTGCGCGGATGGTGAAAGCCATCCGCCCGGGGGACGTCGTCGCCCGGCTGGGTGCCGACGAGTTCGTCGTGGTGCTGCGCGAAGCCGAAGGCCGGGATGCCAGAGGCGCGCTGCACGAGTTTCTCGCCGCGATCCGCAAGCCGGTGGATATGCCGCGGTTGCGGCTCGGGACGTCGATGACGGCCGGGCTTGCGCTCTTTCCGCAACACGGGAACAACGTGCAGGAATTGCTGAGCCACGCCACGACTGCGATGAACCGGGCGAAGCAGGTCGGCTACGACAGCGACGAAGTCTATGATCCCGAGTTCTCGCGCCAGCAGGAAGAGCGGCGCCAGCGCATCGAAGCGCTGCGCGAATCGATTGCGACGGGCGGCATCGATCTCGATTTCCAGCCGCTGATGAACCTGCATGACGGAAGCATCTATGGTTTCGAGGCGCTGGCCCGCTGGCAGCACCCGCATGAGGGGCGGCTCGGCCCCGGCGCTTTCATTCCGCTCGCCGAACAGGAAGGCCTCATCGTGGAGCTCGGCGGCGCCGTGTTGACGCGGGCCTGCCGGGAGGCTGCGCGCTGGAACCGCGATTTCGGCGTCTGCCGCAGCGTGTCCGTGAATGTCTCCGCCCAGCAGTTTTCCTGTGGCGAGATTCGCGATCAGGTGCGCCATGCGCTTGCCGAAAGCGGCCTTGACCCGGCGCTGCTGGAACTCGAACTGACCGAATCCATGCTGCTCGACGACGAGTGCACGGCCATCGCGATCATGAGCGAACTGAAGACGCTCGGCATTTCGATCGCCATCGACGATTTCGGCACGGGGTTCTCCAATCTCGGTGCGCTCGCGCGTCTGCCCGTCGACCGGCTGAAGATCGACAGGTCTATCATCAGCGACATCGAAACCAACGATGCTGCAGCGTCGATTGCTTCCGCGATCATCGCGATGGGGCAAAGGCTCGGGCTTCGCGTTCTCGCCGAAGGGGTGGAAACGCGCGGGCAGATGGAGTTCCTGCGTGTCAATCATTGCGATGACCTGCAGGGTTTTCTTCTCGGCAGGCCGATGCCCTCGGCGGATGTGCGGGAATTGCTGAGCGGCAGGTCGCCCCAGAATTCGGGCCTTGGCCCGCAGGGCGCCACGTCCAGGCGCACTGCTGCCGGCCGTCAGCGCTGACGCGCCAAATCGCCGCCTTGCCTCCGTCCCTCGCGCGTGCTTAAGCAGGCACGGTGTTTATGGGTCAAGGGTGCGAGAACCGGCGATGAGCGAAGAAGAAACCATCACGCTTTACGAGGCTATCGGCGGAGAGGAGACGATCCGCAAGCTGGTCGCGCGCTTCTATGATCTCATGGACACGCTGCCGGAGGCGAAGAACTGCCGGGCCATTCACCCGCCGAGCCTCGAACGGTCCCGCGACAAGCTCTACGACTACCTGACCGGCTATATGGGCGGGCCGCAGCTCTATATCGAGAAATACGGTCATCCCCGGCTGCGCGCGCGCCATTTCTCGGCACCGATCGGCGTGGCAGAGCGCGACGAATGGCTGCTCTGCTTCCGCATGGCCATGGACGAAACGATCGCGCATCCGAAGCTTCGCGAGATCATCTGGAAGCCGGTGGAGCAATTGGCCCATCACATGCAGAACCGCGAGGAGGGCGAGCCCCATGCCTGAGAATGTTCGTATCCGCCTCTTCGGCGTCTTTGCCGGGCTCTTCGGCATGTGCGGCATCGGTCTGGCGGCCGCTGCCTCGCACATGGACGATCAGCGGCTTCTCGGTGCGGCCTCGCTGATGTGCCTTGTGCACGCGCCGGCGCTTCTCGGATTGATCGCGGCGGGCAACCGGGTGCGCTTCACCGCGCTTTCCGGCGCTCTCTTCATTCTCGGCGTGCTGCTCTTCGCGGGCGATCTGGTGAAGCGTCACTTCGCGGGGACGGGGCTTTTCCCGATGTCGGCACCGAGCGGCGGCATGATCATGATGGCCGGCTGGCTGGTCGTCGGTGCGGGCGCGCTGCTGCACGGCCAACAGAAGGCCTGAACAAATAGAATATTCCTTATTCGTTCGTTTTCTTTTCGATAATTTTCGTTTTGATCAATTTTGACTTGCGCGTAAGCGTAATCCGGTCTTTTCTGCTGCCGCGCCACCGTTGTGACACGGCGGCAAAGGGAGAGATTCACTATGAAAAAATGGACACTTGTGCTGGTCGGCTTCGTGCTGATCCTGGCAGGGGCAGTCGTCGCGCACATGACGCGAACCGATGGCGGGATCAAGGTGAGGGACGTTCGTTTCGCGACGCCGTCCGGCACCGTCATGAGCGCCTTCCTCTATATTCCGCCGAATGCGACGGCCAAGACACCGGCGCCGGGCATTCTCGCCGTTCACGGCTATGTCAATTCGCGCGAGACGCAGGACGGGTTTGCGATCGAATTCGCACGTCGCGGCTATGTGGTTCTGGAAATGGACCAGCGCGGCCACGGCTATAGCGACGGACCGGCCTTTGCCGATGGTTTCGGCGGTCCGGCCGGCCTTGCCTATCTTCGCAGCTTCGACTTTGTCGACAAGAGCAATATCGGCCTTGAAGGTCACTCGATGGGTGGCTGGACCGTGCTTGCGGCCGCTGCCGCCATGCCGAATGATTACAAGGCGCTGGTGCTGGAAGGCTCGTCCACCGGCGCACCCTTCGCCAAGGAAGGCACGCCCGACTGGCCACGCAATTTCGGCCTCGTCTACAGCAAGTATGACGAGTTCTCGCAACTCATGTGGGGCGTTCACCGTCCCGTCGATATCGTGACGGGTCCGAAGCTTCAGGGCGTGTTCGGCACGACCGACATCAAGGTTGGTCAGCTTTATGGCGATATCGCCGCCGGAACGGGGCGCATGCTCTACCAGCCGGTGACGACGCATGCGGGCGACCATATGTCGACGGCAGCGATCGGCGATGCCATTGACTGGTTCTCCAAGACGCTTGTCGGCGGCACGCCGAAGCCGGCCGATGACCAGATCTGGTATCACAAGGAATTCGCGACGCTGGCGATCCTGCTCGGCCTGATGGTTCTGGCGCTTGGCATTTTCGACGTGGCGCTTGGCCTGCCGGCCTTCGCTTCGCTGAAGGCGGAACCGCAGCCGGCACGTCCGGCGCGCAATGGCGGCTGGTGGGTTGCCTTCCTCGTCTCCACCATCGTTCCGGCGCTTGCCTATTTCCCGCTGGCGGGCGTGGGCTATACGAATATTGGTGCGACGCCCTGGCTGCCGCAGCAAGTGACCAATGGCTTCATGGTCTGGGCGCTCGGCGTCGCCGTCGTTTCGCTGGTGCTGCAACTGGTTCTCAATGGGCGTGGTGCCGAGTTCAACACTCGCATCGGTGCTTCGCTTGGTATCGCGGTTCTGACGGTTCTCGGCGTCTATGGCGCGCTTGCCATGGTCGGTGCGGCCTATGGCGTGGATGCACGCTTCTGGATTATCGCGCTGAAGCTGATGTCGGCGACGCAGATGAAGATCTTCGCGATCTATCTGATCCCGTTCACGGTTTTCTTCCTCATCGCGCTGCGGTCCATGCATGCGACGCTGTCGATCCGCGACCAGAGCACGTTCGGGCAATATGCCTGGAATGCGCTGTCCTTCGTGCTCGGTCTCGCCGTTCTGCTGGCGGGCCTCTATGCGGCGCTCTTCATCACCGGCGGCCTGCCGCTGCCGGATCTGGCGCTGTTCCTGATCGTCGGCATTCCGTTCGTGCCGGTTCTGGCCTTTGTCGCGATCTTCTCGACATTCGCCTGGCGCCGCACGAATTCCTATCTGCCGGGCGCGCTCTTTGCCGGTCTCTTCGTCACCTGGTTCGTGGTGGCGGGGCAGGCGACGCAGGCGCCGTTCTGACAAAATGAAACGGGCGGCAGAGATGCCGCCCGTTTCTCATTCCTGACAGATCGCTCAATCAGCCGTCGACGACCGAGGTGTAACCCTCGAAGACCGGCGGGTCGAGATAGATGCTGCGATTATCGCCGGCATTCTTGTGGGCGGCGCGGAAGTTCTCCGATTTCGTCCAGCCGATAAATGCCTCTTCGCTTTCCCAGGTAGAATGCGAGACGAATTGCGTGAAGCCTTCCTCGTCATGCGTCTTGCCGCGCAGGAGATGGAATTCGACGAAGCCGGGATTTTCCTTCAGCTTCGAATCGCGGTTGCGCCAGATATCCTCGAACTGGCCTTCGGAACCCTTGGCGATCTTGAAGCGGTTCATGGCGATATACATGCATCTCTCCCGAGTTCAGTTTGTCGAGCCTGCGGCCTCGTCCTTGTCTCGCAGATTTTCGCGGTTTTTCAAAGACGGGTTCAACGGCTCGGCGTGACGAAGGGGCAGGGCGACGACATTGCCCGCGATCTCGACCGGCGGTGCCGGACGTGTGAGAAGATCGTACAGCTCCGGGATCAAGCCGTCGCCATAGGCAGCGGCGATGTCGTGCAGGCGTATCATGCCGCCAAGCCCGGTTCCGTCTTTGTCACGCATGTTTCAGCCGTCCGTCTTTGATGTCCTGAAGGGCGCGCTCCAGGCTCGACTTGGAGCCGTTGCGCAAGGGGATGAAGCGCTTGCCGTGCTTCTTGCAGCCGGATTTGACGCGCAGGCAGGCGTCGTGGCTGATACAATCGATCGGGCAGAAGACGCAATCGACGGACGGCAGCACCGTGTCGATGCGGCTCACCGCTTCGCGCAGGCCTCCGTCGTGGTGAATGAGTTCCGCGCCATGGGCAGAGGCGATCTGGCGCAGATGCGCCACCTGGCAATCGCGCCCGCCGACATAGAGAAAGCTCTTCAGATCCGCGCTGCTCTCCTCGGGTCTACAGTCACCGCCGCTTTTCCGCGAATCCTGCTTCCCTGCATTTTTCGAAGCCTTTTTCGCCACTTGCATCCTCCAGAAGGTGTCCAGTGGCGGCAACATACAAAACATGATTATTTTGGTAAAGATTAAAGTGGATGAAAAGAGTCACCTTTTTGGGGAGGCTGTTGACAGTGTCGGCGCGGTCCCCCCACCCTACGTCATGCCGGACTTGATCCGGCATCCAGTGCGCGAAGTCCTTCGCGCGGAAGACTCTTGAAAAAGGGTTCTTTCAGCCCGCAGACGCGGGCTGGCTGGATCCCGGATCTAGTCCGGGATGACGGAGTGATAGAGTATCCCTCGGCGGAAACAGCTTTGTCAGTGATATGTGTTGATCGCTTGCGTAACCACGTCAAACGAAAACGGCGGCCCCTTTCGGAGCCGCCGGCCTTGGGAGACATGGTATCGGATCAGGCGTCAGTAGGGCAGGCCGACATAGTTTTCGGCCATCGCGGTCTGGGCGGCGTTGGAGCCGGTCAGGTAGGCGAATTCCGACTGCTGCATGCGCAGGCCGAATTCGCCGTCGGCTTCGAATGTGTGCATCAGCATGGTCATCGACCAGGAGAAGCGCTCGGCCTTCCAGATGCGGGTGAGTGCCCGGCGGGAGTAGTCGTCCAGCGCGGCAAAAGACTTCTCGCCGTAGAATTCCTCAAGGCCCGTGAAGAGATAGTGGATGTCGGAGGCAGCGAGGTTGAGGCCCTTGGCACCCGTCGGCGGCACGATGTGGCCGGCATCACCCGCCAGGAACAGGCGGCCGAAGCGCAGCGGCTCGGCGACGAAGGAGCGCAGCGGTGCAATGGACTTTTCGATCGACGGGCCGGTCTTCAGCGCTTCCGCCTTGTCGGCCGGAATGCGGCGGCGAAGCTCGTCCCAGAAGGCGTCGTCCGACCAGTTTTCCGCCTTGTCCGTCAGCGGAACCTGCACGTAATAGCGGCTGCGCACCAGCGAGCGCTGCGAGCAGAGCGCAAAGCCGCGCTCGTGATGCGCATAGATCAGTTCGTGATCGACCGGCGGCACATCGGCGAGAACGCCGAGCCAGCCGAAGGGATAGATCTTCTCGAAATTCTTGACGCCCTTGTCCTGCACGGCGGCGCGGCAGGTGCCGTGGAACCCGTCGCAGCCGGCGATGAAGTCGGCGTCGATGCGATGCGTCACGCCATCCTTTTCATAGGTGACGTAAGGGTGGTCGGTGTCAAAGTCGTGCGGTGTGACATTGCCTGCATTGTAGATCGTCAAGCCGCCGGTCTCGATACGCTTGTCCATCAGGTCGCGGGTCAGTTCCGTCTGGCCATAGACCATGACGGAGGTGCCGGTCAGGCCCTTGAGGTCGATGCGGTGCTGCACGCCATCGAAGGAAAGGCTGAAGCCGTCATGGACGAGGCCTTCCTTGTGCATGCGGTCGCCGGCCTTGGCCTTGTCCAGCATGCCGACCATGCCGACTTCCAGAACGCCGGCGCGGATGCGGCCGAGAATATAGTCGCGGTCAACGCGATCGATGATGATGTTGTCGATGCCCGCATTGGTGAGCAGCTGGCCAAGCAGAAGGCCGGACGGCCCGGAGCCGACGATGACGACCTGAGTGCGCATGGTATTTTCCTCCCTAAGTTTGTTTGCACGCAACTCCGGACGCAAAACCGTGAGGCACTTTTGCTGGAGTTGGTGCAGGGGCTCTCCCACCCCGCTTTCAATCTTGCCGAATGATAAGTCCGGGGTGCTTGCGCACAATGGAGAAACCGGTCAAAATATTGTACTTTTCGAACATCAGGAAGCTCACGTTGCGGCAAAGCATTCCGACTTATGCGCTCTATGGCGAGGACCGCTCGGCGGTGGGCGACTTCTGGATTCATTCCGAATCCATTCCGTCGCGCAGCAGCGTCAACCATTGGGAAATCCGGCCGCACAAGCATGAGGCCTTTTTCCAGTTTCTCGATATCCGGGGCGGCGAGGGGCAATTGGTGCTGCCGGAGCGGGCCATTCCTCTCGGGCGGGGCGCGCTGGTCACGGTGCCGCCGGAGCGGGTGCATGGCTTTCGCTTCTCGCCGGATATTGACGGAAACGTGCTGACCTTCGTGCTCTCGCGGCTCCCCGTCGTGCCGGCCCCGGCGCTGATGGAAAGCCCGCTCGTGCATCGGCTGGAGGAGGCGAGCGACGATGCAAGGCTCGTCCGCGATCTCATCGGGCGCATCAATTCGGAGGTGGCGGCGGGCTTCGGCATTGACGGGGAATTCGTGCGGGCCTGTCTGTCGGCGGCGATGATCCTCATCGGCCGTATTGGCGCCGCCGGCGGGCGGACGGCGGGGGAGGCGGAGCGCGACTTCGGGCGGATCGAGAAGCTGAAGACGCTGATTGCGCTTCATTTCCGGCAACAGCAGCCGGTCGAATTCTATGCCGAGAAGCTGACGTTGACGCCGGTTCATCTCAACCGCGTCTGCCGCAAGATCACCGGACAATCGGTCGGGCAGTTGATCGCCGAACGCGTGATCGAGGAGGCACGGCGTGATCTCGTTTTCACCTCCATGACCGTGCAGCAAATTGCCTTCGATCTCGGATTTTCCGATCCCGCCTATTTCAACCGGCTCTTCTCGCGGCAGACCGGCCTGACCCCGAAGACCTATCGAAACCGCGAGCAGCAAAGGCTTTCCGCCGAAAATTGACGACCCGCAATGCACGGAAACGCCCAAGTTTTGGGCGCGCCAAAAAAATCGTCTCCGGCATATTTTTACCGTTTGATAAAATTTTTGAACTGAGTTAGCGTTCCTCCACTAGCCGTTACACATAGGGGAACAACATGGGACGACTGGAACCTGGGATCCATTCCGGCCGGCTTTCGCCTGCCGAATACGAGAAGAATTTCGCCGAGCTGCATCCGGTTTTCAATGACCACGAAGCGCTGGTTGCCTCGGACCGCTGTTATTTCTGTTATGACGCGCCGTGCATGACGGCCTGTCCCACCTCCATCGATGTGCCTTTGTTCATCCGTCAGATTTCGACGGGGAACGCCATCGGTGCTGCCAAGACGATTTTCGACCAGAACATCATGGGCGGCATGTGCGCCCGCGTCTGTCCCACCGAAACGCTGTGCGAGCAGGCCTGTGTGCGCAACACGGCCGAGGAAAAGCCTGTCGAGATCGGCCGCCTGCAGCGTTTTGCCACCGACAAGGCCATGCATGCCGGCAAACAGTTCTACACGCGACCGGCATCCAACGGGAAATCGGTCGGCGTGGTCGGCGCGGGACCTGCTGGCCTTGCCGCAGCTCATCGGCTTGCCATCAATGGCTTCAACGTGACGGTCTATGACCATCGCGAAAAGGCCGGTGGCCTCAACGAATATGGTATCGCGACCTACAAGGCGACGGATGACATCGCCCAGAAGGAAGCGGATTACATTCTCTCAGTTGGCGGCATCGATGTGCTCGACGGCGAAATGCTCGGCCGCGATTTCACGCTCGCCGATCTGAAGGCCAAGCATGATGCCGTTTTCCTTGCCGTGGGGCTCGGTGGTGTCAACGCGCTGACTGTCGAAGGCACGCATGAATATGGCGTGGTCGATGCGGTCGAGTTCATCGCCAATCTGCGTCAGGCGGATGCCAAGGGCGATGTGCCGGTCGGTCGTCGCGTCGTCGTCATCGGCGGCGGCATGACGGCGGTGGATGCCGCTGTGCAGGCCAAGCTTCTCGGCGCCGAAGAGGTGACGATGTGCTACCGGCGCGGCCAGGAGCATATGAATGCCTCGCTCTATGAGCAGGAACTGGCCGCCTCCAAGGGCGTGCTGATCCGCCATTGGCTGGCGCCCAAGGCCGTGCATAGCCATGGCGGCCATGTCTCGGGCATGACGCTTGCCTATACCCATCTCGAAAACGGGCTTCTGAAGGAAACCGGCCATACGGTGGATATCGCCTGCGACCAGATCCTGACGGCAATCGGCCAGACGCTCGACGTCGCCGGCCTCGATACGGTGAAGGTCGAGAAGGGCAAGATCGTCATTGACGAAGAGGGCCGTACCTCCGTTGCCGGTGTCTGGGCCGGCGGCGACTGCGCAACCGGTGGCGAGGACCTGACCGTCTCCGCCGTCGCCATGGGCCGCGATGCGGCCATGTCCATCATCAAGGCTCTGGCCTGAAGCGCGGGAAGGGGAATTCAAAATGGCTGATATCCGCAATAATTTCGTCGGCATCAAATCGCCCAACCCGTTCTGGCTCGCCTCTGCGCCGCCGACCGACAAGGCCTATAATGTCGAGCGCGCCTATGCCGCCGGCTGGGGTGGTGTGGTCTGGAAGACGCTGGGCGAGGAAGGCCCGCCGGTCGTCAATGTCAACGGCCCGCGCTATGGCGCGATCTGGGGGGCCGACCGCCGTCTTCTCGGCCTCAACAATATCGAGCTGATCACCGATCGCCCGCTGCAGATCAACCTTCAGGAAATGAAGGCTGTGAAGAAGAAGTGGCGCGACCGGGCGCTGATCGCCTCGATCATGGTGCCTTGCGAGGAGGACGCCTGGAAGGCGATCCTGCCGCTGGTCGAAGAGACCGAGGCCGATGGCATCGAGCTCAACTTCGGCTGTCCGCACGGCATGTCCGAGCGCGGCATGGGTGCCGCCGTCGGTCAGGTGCCGGAATATGTCGAAATGGTCGTGCGCTGGTGCAAGCAGTATACGCGCATGCCGGTCATCACCAAGCTGACGCCGAATGTCACCGATGTGCGCCGTCCGGCGCGTGCGGCCAAGAATGGCGGCACCGATGCGGTCTCGCTGATCAACACGATCAACTCGATCACCGGCGTCGATCTCGACACCTGTTCGCCGACGCCGTCCATCGACGGCAAGGGCACGCATGGCGGCTATTGCGGCCCGGCAGTCAAGCCGATCGCGCTCAACATGGTCGCCGAAATCGCTCGCGATCCGGAGACCTACGGCCTGCCGATTTCCGGCATTGGCGGCGTGACGACATGGCGCGATGCGGCGGAGTTCCTGATGCTCGGCGCCGGCAACGTGCAGGTCTGCACGGCGGCGATGACCTATGGCTTCAAGATCGTTGAGGAAATGATCACCGGGCTTGAAGCCTGGATGGACGAGAAGGGCTATGCCACGCTCGATGACTTCCGGGGCAAGGCGGTGCCGAATGTCACCGACTGGCAGTATCTTAACCTCAACTACATCGCCAAGGCGCATATCGATCAGGACGCCTGCATCAAGTGCGGCCGCTGTCACATCGCCTGCGAGGACACCTCGCACCAGGCGATCACCAACATGGTCAATGGCGTGCGCCACTTCGAGGTCCTCGAAGAGGAATGCGTCGCCTGCAACCTCTGCATCGATGTCTGCCCGGTTGAAAACTGCATCACCATGGTGGAGAAGCAGCCCGGCGAAATCGACAAGCGCACCGGCAAGGTCGTCTCGGCAGATTACGCCAACTGGACGACGCATCCGAACAACCCGATGGCGAAGGTCGCCGCGGAGTGAAGACACAGGCGAGGCCTCCGGAGACGGGGGCCTTTCCTTTTGTGGACGCGGCCCCGGAAAGATAGCGTGGCGCAATCTTCGATTGTCATGCTCAACTCCTCACTGCTTCGGGGACATGCATCATGGATGTTGGCAAGACTTCGCCCAATTCTTATCGACCGGAAAATCCTGCACGCGTTTTACAACCGCGACAGAGTTTCTCGGACATGATCAGTCTGGATCCCAAATCGCCGATCGAAGCGAGCCCGGAAGAGGTCGCCAGCATGATCTGGCATGATGTGAAGGAGACCAGCCTCAGTGATGCGAGCGATGCTGTTCGATCCGCGTTCGAGAAACTGAATTCTCCGGACAGACCGGAGGGGCTGACCGATCAGGAGTGGATGACCCAGCTGACCGCGAGCATGGGCGCGACCGACTCCATTTACGCCTATCTGGCGCTCGCGGAACAAAACTCCCCCGAAAGCTACAAATCCGGCAAGTCTCCCGATGTCATAAAGATGAATTTCGAAGGCCACATCTTTACCCACGCGGTCAAGATCCTGGATATGTCCTCGATCATGGTCACGCGCGACGCTGCCATGTTCCCGGATCTCGATCCGCTCTCCCCGGCCAAATCCTGATCTGGCGCGAAGTCCCGCCGCACGGTTCTGAGGAGCCGGCTTGCCCGCCCTCATCATGCGGCAAGCCGGCTGCTGATCCAGAATCGGTCAATGCATCTCCGATTGCCATCAGGGGCGCGGTACTTGTTCCTCAAACAACCGCAGCGCCATCAGTGCGTGGCCCAAGGTCCCGCCGGCGCGAACGGCGGCGGCGATCATGGCGGTTTCGGCCAGTTCTTCGCGGGTCGCTCCGGCCTTGGCGGCGGCTTTGGCGTGGACGTCGAGGCAGTAGGCGCACTGCGTGGTCAGTGCTACGGCGAGCGAAATCAACTCGCGATACTTGCGCGGGATTGTCCCGTCGTCGCGTTCGCAGGCGTGGTTGAAGGCGAGGAATGCCTTGGCCTCGGTCGGGGCGAGTGCGGCAAAGCGCGAGACGGTTGCGAGGTCTCCGGGGCGTTGATAGTCGCTCATGATCTCACCTCGTCAGATATTCGCGCAGCAGCAGGCGTGCGCGATGCAGCCTTGCCTTGACAGCCTGCCTTGAAAGGCCGAGGGCTGCGGCAATTTCATCGATCGTCATTTCGTGAAGGTCGCGCATGACCGCGACCTCGCGATAGGATTGCGGCAGCGCCTCGAAGGCGGCGGCGAGATCGAGGCGCAACTCGCTTTCCTGCCGGGCGGCAAGGGTTCGTTCCAGCGCGTCGTCGTCATTGGCGATCAGGCCGACGTCGCGGGCGAGCTTCAGGCAGGTGCGCTGTACCACCTTGAACAGCCAGCCGGAGAGGGCCGCAAAGGCACGGATGGCGCCCACATGGCGGGAGAGAAGCCAGAGGACCTCCTGTGTGGCGTCATCGATATCGGAGGACGTGCGGCACGAGGCGCGTGCATAGCGGCGAATGTCGGGCTGTGTTCGTTCCAGTAGCGTGAGGATCGCGGCCTGATCGCCGCGTTGCGCGGCCTCGAAGGTTTCGTGGGGGACGATGCCTGCATTCATGACCTTTCCCCCCTTGCCGATGCCCGCGACGGCGCAGGCCGGGCACCAGCCGATGAAGCCGGTGAGCGCCATGCCGATCCCGGATGCGGCCGCGAGCCAGGCCCACAGGCCCGGCAGCATGACGAGCCCCAGAACGACTATTGCGGCCCCCAGCACAATGCGCACCGCCTGCTGCGTGCGTCCGATGTTATTGCGGTAGAATGCCATGTAAACCCTCCTTGTCGTGTCAGGACGGATCGTCCTGTCGATAAAGAGGCGGCGAGGGACCAAAAGGATTCGCGGGTTTTGTGAATTTTTTGAGATGGAAATTTGTGGCTGACCTGTCAGCGGGCACCGATCAACAAATGTGCGCCTGCCTCACCATTATCTGTTGGAAATGCAGCCGGCATCGTGAAAAGCTCTGACTTACAGATAGAAAAGTCCGAGTCCGCCACATGACCCAAGTCAAGACCGCCCATAATGCCCATGCCACGGGCCGCGAGAAGCTGATGGCGCATCTGGCGATGCTGTCTTTTGCGCTACTGATTTCCGGTTCGTTTTCGCTGGGCGGCATTGCGGCGAAATATGCGCCGTCGGCGGCGATCAATGCGCTGCGCTACATTCTGTCGGTCGGCGTCATGTGGGTGTTTGCCACGCAGGTCATGAAGGTGAAGCTCACGATCCCGAAGGAGCCGTGGCGCTATGTCGTGCTGGGGCTCTTGATGGCCGTCTACATGTTCACGATGTTCACGGCGCTGGAATTCACCTCGCCGGTGGCAACGGGGGCGGTCTTCACGCTGATGCCGCTGATTTCGGCGGGGTTTGCATGGTTTCTCATGCGCCAGCATACCAAGCCGGCGGTGCTGGTCAGCCTCGTCGTGGCGGCCATCGGGTCGGTCTGGGTGATCTTTCGCGGCGATATCAGCGCCATTCTCGGGTTTGATGTCGGCCGGGGCGAGGCGATCTATTTCATCGGTGTCGTCTGCCATGCGGCCTATGCGCCGCTGCTCAGGCTGTTCAGCCGGGGCGAGCCGCCGATCTTTGTCGGCTTCTGGGCGGTGGCGGCCACCGCTGCCTGGCTGATGATCCCCGGCATTCCGGCGCTCATCCATACCGATCTGACGTCATTTCCGGCGGAAGTCTGGGTCGCGATCCTCTATCTCGCGGTGGCAACGACGGCCGTCACCTTCATGCTGCTGCAATATGCCTCTATGCGGCTGCCGGCGTCGAAGACGCTGTCTTACGGCTATCTGACGCCCTCCTTCATCATCCTGTTTGAAGGCCTGATCGGTCATGGCTGGGTCGGCCTGACGATCTGGGTGGGTGCTTTGGTCACGGCGCTGGGGCTGGTCATTTCGGGCCTCCTTCCGGACTGAGCGAGGGTCAGGGGAGAGCCGCAGCGCTCCCGGGCGACACATTGTCTTCCTGCTTGCCGTCTCCGGGAAGCGGCGGGGCAATCTCGTGTCGCCAGATGAAGAAGACGACGACGGCGATCAAGGCAACGCCGCCATGGACCCAATAGGCAAGCTTGTAGCCGCCGAGATCGGTGAGCCACCCGGCGACGATATTGCTCGATGATGCGCCAATGCCCTGGATCGTGCCGACGACGGCGAGGCCGACATTGAAGCGGCCGGAGCCGGAGAGGATGCGCTCGACCGCGATGGCCGTCGCAATGCCGATCAGCCCCGCGCCGACGCCATCCAGCACCTGCACCGGATAGATCGATCCGAAAGAGGTGAAGGCGCCGGCAATGGCGCCACGGATCGGCAGCGCGATGAGGCCGATCAGGATCACCATGGCCAGGCCAAAGCGGCGGATGAGGAAGGGGGCGGCGAGCGCCATGACGATCATCGAGACCTGCGAGACGCCGGTGGTGATCGCGGTCGTGCGGAAGGGTGTGCCGAGCTGGATCGAGAAGCTCTGCGCAATCAGGCGGCTGATCGGCGCGTTGCCGAAATGGAAGATCATCAGCACGACGGCAAGCGCCAGCAGGCCCTTGCGTTCGAACAGCACGCTGAAGCCGGAGGGACCCGGCTCGCCATCGTCATGGGCAAGGCCGCGCGCCACCTTGTTGTCGATCCGCTCCGGGTCGATCGCCAGCACGGCGACAATCGTGGCAATCGCGGTCGCGATCATCAGATAGACAATGCCCATCATGCCGAAATAGACCGTGCCGATATAGATGGCGGCGAGCGAGAAGACATTGCCGGCATGGTTCCAGAATTCGTTGCGCGACACCTGGTCCGAGAAGCGCTTCTCGCCGACGAGACCGAGCGTCAGCCCCATCAGCGCCGGCCCGACGACTGCGCCGACGATTGCCGTGGCCGATTGTCCGCCGAAGACGGAATAGTTGTCGGGGCTGGCGAGCGTCCAGAGGGCGGCGGCGGTGACGAAGATGACCGGCAGGATGATCAGCGTCCGCTTGTAGCTCGACGCGTCGACCAGCGCGCCGAAAAGCGGCGTGGCGATCATGCCGAGCACGCCGCCGATCGTGGCGATCATGCCCAGGGTGAACGGGTTCCAGCCATTGGTCGCCAGAAATCCGTCGAGGAAGGGGCCGAGGCCGTCGCGGGCGTCGGCGAGGAAGAAGTTGAGGGCGGCAAGTGCGACGATGGAGCGGTCGATCGGTCGGGAGGAAACCGGGGTGGAGACCATGAGCTATTCTCTCGTGATGAAATCGCGGGAACAATGTTGGGGATGCGCATTTGTTCCGGATGCCTGCGCGCTTTTCGAGCCGGGTCATCGGCGCGGGGAGGGGCCATCAGGGCTGAAACGCGGGAGAGGACGGCGGGTGTTGGACGCTGCGGGCGCGAGGACGTAACCATTGAGGGATCAGTGGAGGTCACGGAAACGTCGTCGGAAAACCGCTGGCAGCGTCCAACGGCGGAACAATGTCCGGGTTCAGCAATTGTTCCGGCTTTCGCGCATCTTCATTGGAATCAGTCCTTATGCTAGTGGCCGCCTTATCATCATGCCGTCGGGTTTCCTGTCCGACGTCCCCACGCATCCCCCGCTGGAACGACATCTGACATGCTCTTCAACGATACATCCTCTCTCGCCATCGTGGCGATTGCCGCGCTGACGGCGCTAGGCCTTCTCGTGCGGCCGTTCCGCTGGCCGGAGGCCGTCTGGGCGGTTCTCGCTGCCGTGGTTCTGGTGGTGTCCGGGCTGATCGCCTGGCAGGGCGCCTATGCCGGCGTCGCCAAGGGGCTCGATGTCTATCTCTTCCTCATCGGCATGATGCTGATCTCCGATATCGCCCGAAAGGAAGGCCTGTTCGACTGGCTGGCGGCCATTGCAACGGGACATGCGAAAGGCTCGCCGCGCCGGCTCTTCGTGCTGATCTATCTCGTCGGCGTGCTGGTCACGGTCTTCATGTCGAATGACGCCACAGCCGTGGTGCTGACGCCCGCCGTCTATGCCGCCTGCAAGGCGGCCAGAGTGCGTGATCCGTTCCCTTACATGCTGATCTGCGCCTTCATTGCCAATGCCGCGAGCTTCGTGCTGCCGATCTCCAATCCGGCCAATCTCGTCATCTTCAGCGGCGGGCATATGCCGGCGTTGGGCACATGGTTCTCGATGTTCGCGCTGCCCTCCGTCGTGTCCATCGTCGTGACGTTTGCGGCGCTCTATCTGACGCAGCGCAAGGCGATTGCCGAAGACAGCATCTCCACCGATATCGAAAGCGTGACGCTCAGCCACGGCGCGAAGATCGCCGGTCTTGGGCTGATCGTGACGGCGATTGCACTTCTGGTGGCCTCCGCGCTCGATTTCGATCTCGGCTGGCCGACCTTCATTGCCGGCTTCGCGACGCTGGCGCTGGTCAGCCTGTTCAATCGCGAAAACCCGGTTGGCTACATGAAGGAGATTTCGTGGAGTGTGCTGCCGCTGGTGGCGGGCCTCTTCGTTGTGGTCGAGGCGCTGGGGCAGACGGGGATGATCCAGTCGCTTGCCGCCACGCTCAATGCCCATGCGGCGGCCGATCCGAAGGCGACGGTGATGGGGGCGGGGATTGTCACCGGGCTTGTCGCCAATATCGTCAACAACCTGCCGGCCGGGCTTGTGGCGGGCAGCGTCGTCAATAGCGCGCATGCCTCGCCGGCCATCTCGGCGGCGGTGCTGATCGGCATCGATCTCGGGCCGAACCTGTCGATCACCGGGTCGCTCGCCACCATTCTCTGGATCAATGCGCTGCGCCGCGAGGGCGTCGACGTCGGCTTCTGGCGCTTCCTGAAGATCGGCTTCGTCGTCATGGTTCCGGCGCTCTTGGCGACGCTGGCCAGCGTCGCTCTCGTCGCGGGATAAGGTTGACGCATTTCCGGATGGAAAACCGGTTCCTACCTTTCCCGGAAATGCTTTGGCTTCACCAGGATGTCAGGGCCCGCAGCATCGGCGTCTTCTTGAACATGTGGCCCTCCATGCGGCCGATCAGGTGATCGAGCACGGAGACGCCCTCGGCAATGGCCGGTCCCTTGTTCAGCATGACGCATTCGGCGCGCGCGGCCATGGCCGCGTCCGTCATTTCGCCACGCGAGGGCAGGCCGGTCTTCACCAGGTCTTCCAGCACCTGCGTTGCCCAGATGGTCGGCACAGAGGCTGCCTCGCAGAGCCACAGGATTTCCTCCTGCATTTCCGCCAGCCGCTCGAAGCCGATCTCGGCGGCGAGATCGCCGCGCGCGATCATCACGCCGAACGGGTGGCGGTGGCGCTTGGCCTGGGCGATCAGCGCCGGGAGATTGTGGACCGCGCGGGGTTGTTCGATCTTGGCAATCAGCCCCAGCGTCTTGCCGGCCAGATTGCGTTGGCTGAGCGCCTTTTCGAGAAGATCGATATCGGCCGGCTCGCTGACGAAGGAATAGCCGATCATGTCGGCATATTCGACGACGCTTGCCAGATCCTCCTCGTCCTTGGCGGTCAGCGGCGAGAGGCCGAGGGCCGTATCCGGCAGGTTCAGGCCCTTTTCCGGCCTGATCTTGGCGCCGCCGGCCTTGGTGCGGCGAACGCGGACGGTTGCCTGCCGTCCGTCGGTCTCCTCGACGGCGCCTTCGAGCTTGCCGTCGTCATAGCGGATGCGGTCACCGACGGAGAGATGGGTGACGATTTCGGGGATCGAGACGGCGGCGCAGGCGGTGATGCCCTCCGACAGAAACGGTTCGCCCTCTGCGACGAGGCGAAGCGCATCGCCGGCGACGAGCTTGCGTTCGCAGAGCACGGCTTCCGTCCGGATCTTGGGGCCGGCAATGTCCATCAGCACGCGCACGGTGCGGCCTGTTTCGGCCCCCGCGCTGCGGGCGTGGTTGGCGAGCGCCCGCCAGACCTCCGGGTTGTCATGGGCGCAGTTGATGCGGGCAATGTCCATGCCGCGGCGGGCGAGATCGACGAGAAGGTCCGGGTTGCTGGCCGCGTCGCCCGGCAGTGTGACCATGATGCGGCCGCGCCGGCCATAGGGTCTGGGGCCGAAGAGCGCATCGGTGGCCGCTTCCAGCGCGGCCTCGCCTGCAAAGAAGGCCTCTTCGGACGGGGCATCGACGGTGGGGGCCGCATCGGCCATTTCGGCAAGGGCTGCGATCACGCTGTCCAGCGTCGGCAGGACGCGGCTTTCCAGCCGGCCGAGCGATGACAGGCCGCGCACCATCAGCCGCCGCTGCAGCGAGCGGATGTCGTGACGGCGTAAGCCGAGATAGTGATAGAGATTGGCAATGGTCCGCTTGTCGGCTTCCGCCATGTCGGTGCCTGCCGTCGCTGCTTCAATCAGCGGGGCTGCCTTGGTGACAATTTCATCCCGAAGGCCGGTGACTTCCACCAGCAGGCCTGCGGCTGCGGTCTTTTCGGGAGTTGAGATCATGCTTTCCATGATGAACGCCTTTCACGGTTCGAGGGCCGTTTCCGAGACGATGGGTCGGCTCTGGATTGCGGCCACGATAGAAGCGTTCCATGACATTGATCCGAACAAGGTCGATCGGCCTTGACTTGAATCACGATTTCGCTGCCCTTGATGGATAGTGTTGTCCTGTCCGCGTTGCGCGGATATCGGCAGGCATTGAGCAGGGAAGGGATCATCATGACGCTGTTTTCGGAAATTTCCGGTGATCCGAGCTCAAGACCGCCCGTGGTGCTGATCCATGGCTTTGGCGGGAGTGCTGCGGCGTGGGACCCGGTGGTGGCCCTGTTGCCGGAGGACGTGCCGGTGATCGCCTATGACCTGCCCGGCCATAACCGCTCGCTGCATACGGAAGAGCATGGCGGCGCGGGCCGAATGGCGAAGATGATCCTTGCCGATCTCGACGCGCAGGGCTTGAAGGAATTCCATCTCGCCGGCCATTCCATGGGCGGGGCAGTCGCCGCGCTGATTGCCATGCGGGCCGGCGCGAAGGTCAAATCGCTGACGCTGGTCGCGCCCGGCGGCATGGGACCGGAAATCAATGCGCATGCGCTGGAGCGTTTTGCGCAGGCGGTGACGGCGGAGGAGCTGGCCGATGCGCTGCGCATCATGACCGCGCCCGGCGTCGAAATCCCGGCGGACGTGATCGAGAGCATGGCGATGGACCGCGAACGGCCCGGTGCGATCGAAGCGCTGGAGGAGATCTATGACGCCATGTTCACCGAGCAGTCGTCGCCGGTGAAGGCGCAAGGGGTCTTGCCGCTCGAGCTTCTGGAAACGCTGAAGACGAAGGTCGCAGTCATCTGGGGTGACGATGATGCCATCCTGCCCTCGCACCAGATGGATCGCCTGCCAGAGCATTTCAACAAGCACCGGATTCCGGGCATGGGCCATATGCTGCTGGACGAATGCCCGGGCAGGGTCGCCGAGCTGATCATCGAGCAGACCGCGTAATCCGCGCGGCCCGTGTCAGGCCCGGCGGAACCGGCTCGCGCGCAAGCGCCGCAAACAGGTCGAGGCCGAGCGCCTTGCCGCTTTCAAGCTCCGCCATCAGCGCCCGAAGCGCCGGCTCTGCGGCGAGCCGCGCGTCCAGCACCTCGCGGACCGGTTCGCTCAGTTCGCCGTCCAGATAGGCCGTCAGCGTCTGCGTGATCGAGGGGTTTGAATCCTCTGCGAATATCGTGTTGTTTTCAGGCTGCATATCTCTCCGTTCCCAACATGGCGGCCAGTCTGAGGCGCGCCGTCGATAGCCGGCTCATCACCGTGCCGATCGGTATCTGCAGGATGTCGGCGGCCTCGCGGTAGCTGTGGCCTTCGACGTTTACCAGGAGGAACACGCTGGCGAGGCCTTCCGGCAGGCGGGCGATCATGGCGCGGGCCTGTCTGGCATAGACCGCATCCTCGCCCGCCGGGCCGATCTGCAGCGTTGCTTCTTCCGCAGCATCCGTGACGCCGCGTCCGAGGCGGACCTTGCGCTTTCTCACCTCGTCGATCCACATGTTGCGCATCATCGTGTAGAGCCAGCTTTCAAGCTTCGCGCCTTCGGGCTTCATCGCATATTTCGCGAGCGCCTTGTGGCAGGTGTCCTGCACGAGGTCGTCGGCGTCGGCGGCATTGCGCGTCAGCGTGAAGGCAAAGCGGCGAAGCCGGGGCAGTGCGCGGACCAGTTCCATTTCCTCGTGTTTGGCAATCGTTGACATCCGTGTTTCCGTTTGGCTGACGTTTCGGTTGCATCCTTTATTCGACAGTTTTTGCCGGCCGGCTGTTTCCGGGGGAACAGGGCAGGTGTCTTGCGCCCACGCAAAAAGGCGGCAGCGCCCTGCGCTACCGCCTTTCTCGTTCGACCTGATTGTCCTGCCGTCCGCGCTTGCGCGCGGGGCGGGCTTGCTCAGTAATGCGTCTTCGACGCGATCGTCTGCTTCAGGGCATTATAGGCCCAGGTGTTGCTGCCGCCGCGCTCGCGGATTTCGATCAACTGATGATTGGCTTCCTTCATGTTGCCCTGCTCGACATAGGCCATGCCCATGTAGGAGCGGGCGAGGATGAAGTTCGGGTCCTTGGCGAGCGCCTGCTGGTAGTAGTTCATGCCGACCTTGACGTTGCCGGCCTTGCGGTTGGCATAGCCCTTGTAGTTCAGCACGCGCGGCTCGTTCTGGTTCTTCATGGCCGAAAGCACGGTCAGCGCGTTGCGATACTGGCCGGCATAGGCAAGTTCGCGGGCGGCCTGATAGAGCGTGTCGTCGTCAAGGCTCGACTTCTTCGGGTTGACGCAGGCCTTCTTTTCCTTGTCCCAGACTTCGCCGTCCTTGCACTTGGTGGAGGTCTCGGTCTTGGCCGGCGGCTTGGTCTGGTCGGTTTCCGAGCCAACGGCAAAGGCGGCTGCCGGCATGGCGACGGCGAGCGCCAGCGCTGCTGCGATAGTCTTGAAGTTGAACGTGGTCATTTATGTCTCTCCAGATTGATCATGATCGGGGCGAAGCGGTGATGGCTTTCTGAGTGAAATCAGCATGTTCCGGACATTTTAGACAATCAAGTATGATCAAATGTTCGCGAGGTTGATTTTAATCAATCGATTGATTAAAATTCCTGCTAGGAGATTTTCATGACCAGGCAGACAAAAACAGGCGGCGAGGCGACCCGGGTCGCACTGATCGAGGCGGCGTTGAAGCTTTTCGGCGCCCATGGCTATGATGCCGTGTCGACACGGCAGATCGCCGATGCGGCAGAGGCGAATATCGGCTCCATCGCCTATCACTTCGGCGGTAAGCCGGGGCTGCGCATGGCCTGCGCGGAATTCGTGGCCAACCGGATCACCAATTTTGCCGCGCCCGCCATTGCTACCGATCTTCCCACCGATCCGCAGGTCGCCATGGCCATGATGGACGCGGCGATCGAGCGCTTTGCCCGCTTTCTCGTCTCCTCGCGCGATGCCGGGACCTATGCCGCCTTCATGTTGCGCGAGATCATGCAGCCCGGCGAGGTGGTCGATTACATCTACGACACGCTGATCTCGCGGGCGCATATGCGGCTTTGCGGTCTCTTCGGCGTGGCGACGGGGCTCGATCCGGAAAGCCAGCTTGTGAAGGCCGCCGTGTTCTCGCTGCTCGGGCAGGTTCTCTATTTCCGCGTCGCGCGGCCCATCGTGCTCAAGCGCATGGACTGGGCCGATATCGGGCCGGCTGAAGCCGACGAACTCGTCGACGTCTTCAAGACCAATCTCAAGGGGCTGATTGCAGCCCATCGGAAGGGGTGATGTCATGGCGGGTTTTGTCTGCGCGCTGCCGCTGATCAGCAGCTTGTTTGCCGCCTGCGGGGCCCATGCGCCGCTCGCCACCGGCTATGTCGAGGGCGATTATGTGCTGATGGCGCCGCTCGATGTCGCCCGCGTCGAAACGATTTCCGTGCGGCGCGGCGATCGCGTCAAGGTGGGCGCACCGCTTGCGGCGATGGAAACGCAGGATGCCGAGATCGCCGTTCAGCTGGCGACCGCGGCGCTGGGGCAGGCGCGCTCGCAACTCGCCAACCTGCAGCAGGGCAGGCGGCCGGAGGAGATCGCGGTCATTCATGCCAACCTTGTCTCGGCGCAGGCGCAGGCGGAAGATGCCCAGCGCACCTTCGACCGGCAGGCCGATCTCCTGAAACGCGGGATCGCGCCGCAATCCGATTTCGACAAGGCGAAGACCGCGCTGGATCTCGCTACGGCGGCGGTCGCGCAGGCAAACGCCAATCTCGCCGTCGCGCAACTGCCGGCGCGCATCCAGGAAATCGATGCGGCCAGGGATGCCGTGAAGCAGACGGAAGCCTCGCTCGATCAGGCCAAATGGAAGCTCGGCAAGCGCCGGCTGGCCGCACCTGCCGATGGCATCGTGCAGGACATCATCCGCCGCGCCGGCGAGGTGGCGGGGCCGTCGCAGCCGGTGCTTTCCGTTCTGCCGGACGGGGCTGTGAAGCTTCGCATCTACATTCCGGAAAAGGATGTGGCGCGGCTGAAAATGGGGTCGATCCTTGCCGTCAATTGCGATGGCTGTGCGCCCGGCATCAGGGCGCGGGTGAGCTATATTGCCGACGGGCCGGAATTCACGCCGCCGGTCATCTACTCGCTCGAGAACCGGCAGAAGCTGGTCTACATGATCGAGGCACAGCCGGAAGGGTCGGCGGACGGGTTGAAGCCCGGACAGATCGTCGATGTGCGGCTTGAGGATGCGAAAGGGCCGGATGTCAAAGGCGGTGGCGCGTCATGACGAACGCCATCGAAGTCACAGGCCTCACCAAGACCTATAGCGGCAAGACCGTCGTCAACAATGTGACGATGAGCGTGGCGCAGGGCGAGATCGTCGGCTTTCTCGGGCCCAACGGCTCGGGCAAGACGACGACGATCCGGATCATGTGCGGGCTGCTCACGCCGGACTCGGGTTCCGGCCGGGTTCTTGGCTATGACCTCAATACCGAGAGCCTGAAGATCAAGAACGAAGTCGGCTACATGACGCAGAAGTTCTCCTTCTACGAAGACCTGTCGATCGAGGAAAACCTGATGTTCGTGGCGCGGCTCTACGGGCTCAAGCCGCCGGCCGAACATGTGGCCAAGACACTGGAAGATCTGGGGCTGACGGCGCGGCGCAAGCAGCTGGCCGGCACGCTGTCAGGTGGCTGGAAGCAGCGTCTGGCGCTCGCCGCCTGCATCATGCACGATCCGAAGCTGTTGCTGCTGGACGAGCCGACGGCGGGCGTCGATCCCAAGGCGCGGCGCGAATTCTGGGACGAGATCCATCGGCTGGCCGCGCGCGGGCTGACCGTGCTCGTCTCCACCCATTACATGGACGAGGCCGAGCGCTGCCATCGCATCCACTACATCGCCTATGGTTCGCTGATTGCCAGCGGCACGGTGGCCGAAGTGGTGGCGAATGCCGGGCTTTCGACCTTCGTGGTCGAGGGGCCGGAGATCGCCGATCTGGCGGACGAGTTGCGCAAGACCCCCGATATCGATCAGGTCGCACCCTTTGGTGCGGCGCTGCATGTGGTCGGAGAGGACAGGGCGCGGTTGAGTGCGGCGCTCGAACCGCTGCGCCATCGCCCCGGCGTGACGGTGAGCGAAGGTGAAACGAGCCTCGAAGATGTGTTCATCCAGTTCATGGCCGGGTCGAAGGACAATATGGCATGAGCAGCTCCTTCTTCTCCTTCGGCCGGTTGACGGCGCTGCTCTTCAAGGAATTCATCCAGATGCGGCGCGACCGCATCACCTTCGGCATGATGCTCGGCGTGCCGCTGATGCAGCTCGTGCTCTTCGGATATGCGATCAACAGCGATCCGAAATATCTCCCCGCCGTGCTCGTCAGTTCCGGGACGGATCAATATGTGCGCGCCATGGTCTCGGCGCTGGAACTCACCAATTACTATCGTTTCATCAAGGTCGGCGCGACGGCGGACGAGGCGGAGGCGATGATCGCGTCCGGCAAGGTCTCCTTCGTCGTCACCATCCCGTCCGACTTTGCGACGCGCGTCGAGCGCAACGACAATCCGCAGATCCTGATCGAAGCCGATGCGACCGACCCTTCGGTGGCCTCCGGTGCGATCTCGACGCTGTCCACCGTGACGGCCCAGGCGCTGCTGCGCGAGCAGGGCAAGCAGGCCGAAGCGGCAGCGGCGGCGGACAACGCGCTGCAGGTCATCGTCCACAAGCGCTACAATCCGGAAGGCATCACGCAATACAATATCGTGCCGGGCCTGCTCGGCGTCATCCTGCAGATGACGATGATGATGATGACGGCGATGGCGCTGACGCGCGAGATCGAGCGCGGCACGATGGAAAACCTGCTGGCCATGCCGGCAAGCCCGATCGAGATCATGCTCGGCAAGGTTCTTCCCTATCTCTGCGTCGGATCGGTGCAGGTGGTGGTCGTGCTGACGGCGGCGAAGCTGCTCTTCGGCGTGCCCTTCGTCGGCTCGCTGACGCTGCTGCTCTTCGCCATCCTCATCTTCGTCTTTGCGCTCGTGATCCTCGGCTATACGTTTTCGACGATTGCCCGCACGCAGATGCAGGCGATGCAGCTCACCTTCTTTTTCTTCCTGCCGTCGATCCTCCTTTCGGGCTTCATGTTCCCCTTCGGCGGCATGCCGGTCTGGGCGCAATATCTCGGCGAAATCTTCCCGATCACCCATTTCCTGCGCATCGTGCGCGCCATCATGCTCAAGGGGGCCGACTGGAATGCCGTGTCGTTCGAGATCATGGTGCTGGCGGGTTTCATCCTGATCTACATGGCGCTGGCGTTGATGCGGTTCCGACGGACGCTGGACTGAGGACTTGTAAAACTCCACATTTGGACTATTTTATACATGAAGTTCAAATATGGAGGATCGCATGTCCATGGCAGCCGCACATCCGGCAGCGGAACGCGCCACCCAGCCGGCCAAAATTCCGGCAGGGCCGGCCTTGCGCGCCTTCTTCAACATGGCGGAGCTGTGGAAGCTTTCCGCCACCCAGCAGATGACGCTGCTCGGGATTTCCGCGCAATCGACCTTCTTCAAATGGAAGTCGGATGCGGATAATGCGCGGCTTTCGCGCGATACGCTGGAGCGGATTTCCTATCTGCTCGGCATATATCGCGCGCTGCAAATCCTGCTGCCTGAACCGGCCGTGGCCGATGCCTGGCTGAAGAAGCCGAATGATGCGCCGCTGTTCGGCGGGCGTTCGGCGCTGGATCGCATGCTGTCTGGCAATGTCGCGGACCTCTATGTCGTGCGGCAATATCTGGATGCGCAGCGGGGCGGCTGATGGAGATCGCCATTTCGCAGCTTGAATGGTTGCCCTGCTACCGCATCATTCCCTCGCGCTTTCCGCCCATCGATCTTTTCGAGCGCATTGCGCCGCCGGAGGATTGGGAGGCGCTGATCGCGCTGGAGGAGCTGACCAATGACCGGATCCGGCAGGAGGTCGGCGATATTTCGCTGGTGCCGCTTGAAGAGCGGGTGAGCGGGCCGGGGGCGAGCGTGATCATGGCGGCCTTCACGCATCTCAATCCGTCCGGCAGCCGCTTTGCCGATGCGACATTCGGCGCCTACTATGCCGCTGCCGATGTTGACACGGCCATTGCCGAGACGAAGTTCCACCGCAAGGAGTTCCTGCGCGCGACCCGAGAAGCGCCGATCGGCATCGAGATGCGCGTCTATCTCGCCGACATGGCGGCTGACCTGCATGATGTTCGCGGACGCGCAGTCGACATGCCGGATATCTATCGGGTCGATGACTATGGCGCGTCCCAGGCACTCGCGCGTCGCCTGCGCGGGCAGGGTTCAGCGGGCATTGCCTATGACAGCGTGCGGCGCGAGGGCGGGGAATGCGTGGCGCTGTTTAGGCCAAAGACGCTCGGCAATGTCCGGCAAGGGGCGCATCTGATCTATAAATGGAACGGGGTGGAGATCGGGCAGGTCTACGAGCTGCGGTCGTGAGCGCTCACAAGACCTCGTCCACGACCAGCTGAAATGTCCGCGCGTCGTCGTTCAGCGCGAAGCGCTTGTGCAGAACCTGCCAGCGCCCGGGTTCGCCATCGATCTCGAAGAGGTTGAACGCAGCCGGCGGCTTCCTGCCTCCGGGCGATTGCGAGGCCGAGGCGATGCCGATGACCGGGACCGGGCGGTCGCGGCCGGCGAGCGTATAGTGCGTGTTGAGATGGGTGTGGCCATGGAGGACGAGTTCGGCACCCGCCTCGCGCATGACGGCGGCGAAGCGGCGGATGCCGACCATGCGCTTGTGATTGGGGGCAGCGCCCCGGATCGGCGGATGATGGATGAGGACGACGCGGGCGAGGCCTTCCTCGCCGAGCTGGCGCAGCAGGTCGAGCGTGCGGCGCGCCTGGCCGGCGCTGAAGAAGCCGTTGGCGGAGAAGGGGGGCGTGGCGACCGCCGTCGAGCAGCCGACAATGGCGACCTGACCGCGACGGCGGACATAGGGAAACTTGCGCGCTTCCGAAAGCACATCCGCGTCGCCTGCCATGTATTCGTTCCAGGCGGCGGCAGCCCGGCCGGCGGCACCCGGCACATAGGCGTCATGATTGCCCGGCACGACCGACACGTCGAACGGTGTGCCGACCTCGGAGAGCCAGGCAGCAGCGTTGCCGATTTCGATGGCGGTAGCGAGATTGACGAGATCGCCGGTGACCGCGACGTGATGCGGTGCATGAGCCTGCATCTGCTCCAGCAATAATTCCAGCGTATTGCCGAAGAGATGCTTGCGTCTGTTGCGATGCCAGTTCACATAACCGGTGATCCGTTTCGACAGAAGATCGCGGAGCGGCACATCCGGCAAAGGGCCGAGATGGATATCTGAAATGTGGGCAAGCCTGAACATGGGCCACTGGTTAGCAGGTCGCAGACCGTGCGTCAAAACCGGGCGGCCCGCCGGCCTCGGAGTGTGATACGATGAAACAACCCCGCGATCCGGGCAAGCTCGGGCCCATCCGCCGCCGGCTGCTTTACGTGGTGCATCTGTGGTTCCGGATGAAGCGCGGCCTGACGCTCGGCGTGCGTTCCGCAGCTTTCGACGACAAGGACCGCGTCTTCCTCGTGCGCCATACCTATGTGCCCGGCTGGCAGTTTCCCGGCGGCGGTGTCGAGGTGGATGAGACGGCGCTGGAGGCGCTGGAGCGGGAACTGTTCGAAGAGGGCAATGTGACGCTCGGCGCCGCACCGGAGCTCTTCGGCGTCTACTTCAACACCCGCGTCACCAACCGCGACCATGTGCTCCTTTATGTCTGCCGCGACGTGCGCTGCCAGGTGCCCAAAGTGCCTGACAAGGAGATTGCCGAGTCCGGCTTCTTCGCCCTCGACGCCCTGCCGGAAGGCACAACGCAGGCCACCCGCCAGCGTCTCAGGGAGATCGCCGGTGAGGACGAGGTGATGCAGGTCTGGTGAGGGTCAGGCCGGCGGATGCAGTCTCGGATCGAGGGCGAATTCCTGCTGGTGAAGCAGGCGATAGCGTCCGGACGCCCTTTGCGGGTTGAAAACGACATTCCATGCCATGGTCGAGACGGCGCTGGGGATCGCGACGAACAGATGATCGCCGACAAGGGCGTCGCCGAATTGCTGCTGGCCGGCGCTGGGGATGGATGGTCGCAGCCAGTTCGGGTTCGCGACATTCGATGGCAGCACGGGTTTCACATCCTCCGGATCGAGGATTTCGAAGGCGGTCAGCACATGCGGCACGGTGTCCAGCGCCTTGAAGCCCTTGTGGACCGCGACTTCCAGAATGGCCGTCGACGGATCGAGCGCGGCATAGACGACGCGATGGCCCTTGCTGTTCCAGCGACCGCCGAAGAGGAAGGCGCCTTCGCCGCTATCCCATGTCTCGGCAAAGCGCCTTTGATCCAGACGCCAGCCGATGATCTTTCCCGAACCGAGCGGGCCGGGCAGCGGCATCATGCATAGACACCGTAATCCAGCCGGTCGAGATATTCGCGCACCAGATCGCTGCCGGCAGCGGTGGCGAGGAGATCGATCGGGCGGTGGCCTTCAAGGCCCAGCGCCGGCTTCAGCATCCAGGCTTCCGCCTCCGCCTGCGCGCCAAGCACGGCGGCGGCCTTGGCGAGGAGGCGGGCGAAATTCCAGGTGCGTGAGCTTTGCTCGGGGCTCAGCACCTTTGTCCGGTCCGCCTTGTGGCGCTGATAGGTCCGCTCGCTCATACCGAAGGCTTTTTCGAAGGCGTCACTATTGTCTGAAATGGCCGGTAGTTGTTTCACGAGGCGTTCGAGTGCCGCGCCCGGAATTCCGGTCAGAATCAGTTCATGGACGGCGATCGGGCTCGATACATCGTGCCCAAGCCCCTTGGCACCGCCGAAGAGCATGGCGACGTCGATCGTTTCGCTGACTTGTCCGACTGTCTCGCGCGTGTTCATGGCACTCTTTCATACGTCAAGTGTCGCATAATCTACGACACATGACACATGAAAGCAACTCAGCTATGACTATCGACTGATAGCGCCTAAGCTTGCCGCGTCTGTTTTCGCCTGATCCGCTCGCGGTTCAGATGGTAGGCGGCAAATATGCAGCCCGCCAGGAGGAGCAAGAGTGCGGGCCATGGTTGGTTTTGCTTGCCGAGGAGAATCGGTTCTTCCGAAATGATCCGGCTTCCCAATTCAATTGCCGATCCGATCGCGCCTGCCGCTGAAACGAGAAGGCTGCGTCTCAACATTGAATCAGGGAGGCCTGTGAGAAAGGTATTTGCTATCTTGACCGGTTGCAGGATGCCTTCGCTCTTCGGGTAGAGTTGTTCCAGACGCTCCAATCGAGATTGACAGTAGAGATAAACTCCGGTCCCGGCGATACAGTAAAAAATTATAGCCCCGATGGCCCAGAGGACGGGGACGGTGTGATTGTAAGCCAAGAAGGACAGCACAGATACCGGAACTCCAAGCGGCAGGACCAGGGTCTGTTCCAGATTCTTCAAACGCTTGAGTTGATCGAGCACGTCCGATGGTACAATCCGCGCTTCTGCCTTGCGGTTGCGCTGCCAGATGAAACTTCCATCGGGAAGCGCCTTCCAGTTCTGAGAGCGCTCGTTTTCGGCCGTGTCTGTCTCAGTCTCGTGATTTGCCATGACAACCTCAAATGGTTGCCATGGTTTAATGCGCGTCAATTAAGGCTTCCTGAATCCGAAAACTCCAATGCCGGATTTGAGCCGGATTTCATCCCCGCCCGTGTGGGCTCTACAGATCCAGCACCGGGCCGCTTGGCACGATGCCGGTCGGGTTGATCATGCGGTGGCTGCCGTAATAGTGGTGCTTGATGTGGTAGAAATCCACCGTCTCGGCGACGCCTGAGGTCTGGTAGAGGTCCTTCAGATAGGCCGAAAGGTTCGGGTAGTCGGCAATGCGTCGAATGTTGCATTTGAAGTGGCCGACATAGACCGGGTCGAAGCGGATCAGCGTGGTGAAGAGACGCCAGTCGGCCTCCGTCATCCGGTCGCCGAAGAGGTAGCGGCCCTCGGAGAGACGTGCTTCCAGTGTGTCCAGCATGTCGAAGAGCGGGCCGATATGGCTCTCATAGGCGTCCTGCGTGGTCGCGAAGCCGCATTTGTAGACGCCGTTATTGACCTTGTCGTAGATTTCCGCGTTCAGCGTATCGATCTCGGCGCGGAGGTCCTGCGGATAGAAATCCTCCGTCGAGCCGGTCAGTTCGTTGAAGGCGGAATTGAACATGCGGATGATTTCGGCACTTTCGTTGGAGACGATCGTGTTCTTCTCTCTGTCCCAGAGAACCGGCACCGTGACGCGGCCGGAATAGGTCGGGTCGGCGCGGGTATAGACCTGCCACAGGTAATCCGAGCCGAAGAGGTCGTCCTTGGTGCCGCCGTTGCGGTCTTTGAATTCCCAGCCGTTTTCCAGCATGTAGGGGTCGACGATGGAGACGCTGATGAGGTCTTCCAGCTTCTTCAGCTTGCGGAAGATCAGCGTGCGATGCGCCCAGGGGCAGGCAAGCGAGACATAGAGATGATAGCGCCCGGCCTCGGCCTTGAAGCCGGCTTCACCCGTGGGACCGGCGCTGCCGTCGGCGGTCACGTAGTTGCGGAAGCGCGATTCCTGCCGCTTGAAATGGCCGCGCGTTTCCTTCGTGTCGTACCAGACATCGTGCCAGACGCCTTCGATCAGCATGCCCATGGGTGTTCTCCTTTGGAGCATCGGACCGAAAAGTGGGGACCGGTTTCGGGCAAATCCGATGCTCAGGCAAAAACTTACAGCACCTGCTCTTTACGATGCTTCCCGTAAACATAGTCTCCGACGCGTGACAGGAGTACCGTGAAATCGATGAACAGTGTGTTTTTCGGTTTGCGTTTTGAAAATTTCCTGCTATCCGCATTTTCCACAACAGGAAGCAAACCATGTTCGGAAGAAACCCGCGACGACGCTGAAGATCGATTTTGACGTGCCGAAGAGGCGCGACCGATTTTCCATGCCTGTCCAGTTGCGGTTGATTTCACCCCATGAAAAAGCACGACTTCCTGTATCTCACCGAAGATGCAACGCACGATAACGTCATTGAATTCATCAATGGCGAAGCCTTTGGTCCCGGACGCTACACCAAGTCGTCGCAGCGGATCCGCGAGCAGGGGCCGCATGACCGCTCGCTCTCCTTCGTTGCGATCGACAATGGCGAGGTGATTGCCTCCGTCCGGATGACGCCTGTCATGGCCGGGCAGCTGAAGGGGCATCTTCTCGGGCCGCTGGCCGTCAGACCCTCGCACAAGAATATCGGCATCGGGCGGGAGCTCGTGCGCATCGCTGTCGATGCGGCGCGGCGCAAGGGGTCCGAGGGCGTGATCCTGGTTGGCGATCCGCCCTATTACATGCCGCTCGGCTTCGAGAAGGTCGCCTACAACGCGCTCCAGTTTCCCGGCCCCACCGATCCGGGCCGGATTCTCGTTGTGCCGCTGATGGAAGGCGCCCACGATCTGATCCGGGGCGACATCCACTGGCGGGCTGACTGATCAGGCGGCGGCGACGGGTGCGGCTTCCGGGTCCTTCGGGGCCTTGGCCGCATAGCGCTGCGCCAAGACTGCGCAGGTCATCAGCTGGATCTGGTGGAAGATCATGATCGGCAGAACGATGGCGCCGACCGCCTGGCCGGCGAAGATGGCATTGGCCATCGGCACGCCGGAGGCCAGGCTTTTCTTTGATCCACAGAAGGTGATGGCAATCTCGTCCTCGCGCGAGAAACCGAGCTTGCGGCTGCCGAACATGGTGATCGTCAGCATGACGGCCAGCAGGGCGGCGTCGATGAGGATGATCAGGCCGATATCGGTGAGGTCGAAATTGTGCCAGATGCCCTCGATCATCGCCTCGCTGAAGGCGCCATAGACGACCATGAGGATCGAGCCGCGATCGATCGGCATCAGGATTTTCTTGTGGGCGCGGACCCAGTTGCCGATCCACGGCTGGAGCAGCTGGCCGGCGATGAAGGGGAGCAGAAGCTGCGTGAAGATCTGCAGCATCGCATCCAGCGACACGCCACCATGGCCGCCGGCCGAGAGGATCAGGCCGCAGAGCAACGGCGTCAGGAACATGCCGAAAATGTTGGAGGCGGAGGCGGCGCAGATCGCCGCTGGCACGTTGCCGCCTGCCATGGAGGTGAAGGCAATCGAGGACTGGACGGTCGAGGGCAGGGTGCAGAGATAAAGCACGCCGATGAAGAGCGTCGGCGACAGGAAGCCCTTGAGCGCGAAGCTGAGACCAAAGCCCACCAGCGGGAAGAGGCCGAAGGTGACCAGCACGATCATCAGATGCAGCCGCCAGTGCAGCAGGCCGGCAATCACCACATCCCGCGACAGGCGCGCGCCATGCAGGAAGAAGAGTGCGGCAATGGCGATCTTCGTCGCCGTCGAGAACCATTCGGCCGGCTGGCCGTAGATCGGCACCTGCGAGGCGAAGAGGACGGTGAGGACCAGGAGGATGGTGAAGGTATCGGGCAGGAAGCGTTTCATCGTGTCAAATCCGGGGAGTGCAATGCTTGCAGTCTAAGTCTTCACGGATCATAATGAAAACGCTAACAGTTATCGGGTTTTGCAATAAATGCTCAATCTCCATCATGTCGCGACCTTCGTGGCGCTCCAGCAGGCCGGCAGTTTCACCGGTGCGGCGACGCGGCTGGGCCTGAGCCAGTCGACGGTCAGCCAGCATATTCAGCGGCTTGAGGAGCATCTGGGCCGCAAGCTGATCTGGCGGACGACGCATGCGGTGCGCCTCACGCCGGATGGCGAGGCGCTGATCAGCCATGCGCGCGAGTTGCTGGATATCGACGGCAAGGTCTCCGCACTCTTCAACCAGACGCGGCTGCGCGGCCGGCTGCGGCTCGGCATTTCGGAGGATTTCGTCACCTCGCGGCTGACGGCGGTGCTCGAAAGCTTCATCCGCCAGCACCCGCTGGTCGATCTGGAACTGACGGTGGACCTGAGCGGCGTGCTCTATGAGGCGCAGGCCAAGGGCGATCTCGATCTGGTGCTTGCCAAGCGGTTGAAGGACGAGGCGAGGGGGCGCTTCCTGCAACGCGAGCCGCTGACCTGGCTCGGACGCGACCGGCATCTCCAACTCGAAAGCGGCAGCGCCATTCCGCTGATTACCTATCCCCAGCCGAGCATCACCCGGCGCGTCGCCATCGAGGCGCTGCAACGCGCGGGCTTTGCCTGGCGGATCGTCTGCACCTGCAACAGTCTCAGCGGCCTGACGGCGGCAGCAGCAGCCGGGATGGGCGTGCTGGTGCAGCCTGTCGCCATGGCGCCGGCGGGTCTGGTGGAGGTCGAGGTGCCGCAGTTGCCGGCGCTTGAGGCGGTCGAATTCGTCCTCGTCCCCTCGCGCGGCGTCGATCCGAAGATCGTCGAGGCGCTGTGGCGCGAGGTGGAATCGCGGATCGGCAGTCCGGCGCTGTAGGCGACAGGGATCTACCTGCCCTCGCGCCACCACATGGCGGAGGCTGCGAAGAGCAGGGCGACGAGGCCGATCAGGCCGTTGAAGAGCGGCAGCGTGTCGATGCCCTTGAGCACGGATTCGCCGGTCAGCCGGAAGGCCATGCGCTCATTGCCTTCGATCTGCACATTGCCGTGCACGGTCAGCATCTGCGGCAGCGGCTCGGCACTGCCGTCGGCGTTGGCAAGGCGGGCAACGACGCCATGCGTAGCCTGCGCCATCGGGGCAAGCGTCGCCGTGGTCGAGACTTCCGACTTGAACTCGGGCGCATCGACGGCGCCGACATGGGCAAGTGCGGAAAGCTCGCCGTTCTTCACCTTGAAGAGGCCCGTTTCGCCGACCGCAACGGAGGCCTTGTAGAGGCCCGGTTCGGAGGCGGTCAGGGTCACCGTCTCGGTCTTGCCGGAGGGGTAGGTGATGGTGGCTTCGCCCGGCGCATTGCCGATTGTCTGGCGGGTGATTTCGAGATTGCGGCCGGCGGCGCGGGCGGTCAGCGCCTCTTCTTCCAGCGCCGGTTCCTTCATCAGCCAATAGGCGATGCGGCGATAGAGCGAGGCATGCGGGCCGCCGCCCTCGAAGCCGCGCGACCAGAGCCAGCCTTCGTCGGACAGCAGCATGGCGATGCGGCCTTCGCCGGCGCGGTTCAGCACCAGAAGCGGATCGTCATTGGCGCCCTTCATCACGGCGCTGCCCTGCACGTCGGAAACGCCGACCGTGCGGAACCAGCGGCCCCATTTCGGCGGCTCGCTTTCGGAGCCCTCAAGCCCACGGGTCACCGGGTGTTTCTTGCCGATATCGGTCAGGCGCGGGTAAAAGCCCTTCTCGTTCAGCTCGCCCGTCGGCAGGGCCGGCAGGACCTCGGAGAGCGGGGTATCGGCGATCGAATTCGGACTCGCATATTCCGGCCCCGCCGCGATCAGCAGCGCGCCACCCTTTTTCACATATTCGGTGATGTTGTCGTAGTAGAGGATCGGCAGCACGCCGCGGTTCTGGTAGCGGTCGAAGACGATCAGATCGAATTCCTTGATCTTGTCGACGAAGAGCTCGCGCGTCGGAAAGGCGATCAGCGACAGTTCGTTGATCGGCGTGCCATCCTGCTTTTCCGGCGGACGCAGAATGGTGAAGTGGACGAGATCGACCAGCGCGTCGGATTTCAAGAGGTTGCGCCAGGCGCGCTCGCCGGCATGCGGTTCGCCGGAGACGAGCAGCACGCGCAGCTTCTGCCGGATGCCGTCAATCAGCTGGACGGCATGGTTGTTCGCGGTCGTCAGCTCGCCCGGCACGGGGGCCACTTCGAAATCGACGACATTCGTGCCGGCGCGGGTGAGCTTGAATTCGAAGCGCGTGTCGCGGCCCGGCTCGGCCTGCAGCGCGCCAACCTCTTCGCCGTTGATGCGGATGGTGACGCTTGCCGGCGATGCGATCGGCGTCCCGTCGTCGATCACGCGGAAGGTCAGCTCCTGCTGGGCATTGACGAGGCTGAAGCGCGGGGCGCGCACGACCTCGATACGGCGGTCGAACTCGTTCGGCCGGCCGGTGATCAGCGCATGGACCGGCGCATTGAAGCCGGGCAGCTTGCCGGCCTCGGGAATGTCATGGATCTGCCCGTCGGTGATGAAGACAGCGCCGCCGATGCGGCCGGGCGATACGTCGGACAGCGCCTCGTTCAGCGCGGCAAAGGCCTTGGTGGAGGGCGATTCCTCCTGGCCGTCATCGTGAACCTCGACAATGCGCGGCTCGATGCCGGGAAGCTTGGCAAGGCGGCCGGTCAGCTCCTTGAGGGCCGCGTCCGTCTGGGCGACGCGTTCCGGGATCAGCTGGCTCTGGCTGCGGTCGACCACAACGGCGACGATGGTCGACAGCGGCTCGCGGTTTTCCGAGACAAAGGACGGATTGACCAGCGCAAGCACCAGTAGCGCCAGTGCCAGCGCCCGCAGCCACGCGCCGCGCATGCGGCGGACGAGGCCGAAGCCGGCCAGCAGCACTGCGACGATGCCGACGGCAATCAGCACCCAGAGGGGAAAGAAGGGGGCAAAGGTGATCATCTCACTGCCCCAGCCGTTCGAGAAGCGCTGGAATATGCACCTGGTCGGCTTTGTAATTGCCGGTCAGCATGTACATGACGATGTTGACGCCGGCGCGGAAGGCCATTTCGCGCTGGCGTTCATCCGGCGGCACGGTTGGCAGCAGCGGATTGCCGGAGCGATCGGCTGCCCAGGCGCCGGCAAAGTCGTTGCCGGTGATGAGGATTGGCGAAACGCCGTCGGCGCTCTGCACGGGCCGCGCCGCATCGCGCTTGGCGTCGCCCGACGCCTCGATCCAGAGCGGGCTTCCGGCATAGCGGCCGGGGAAATTCTGCAGGAGATAGAAGGATTTCGTCAGAACGTGCGCGTGCGGCACGGGCTCCAGCGGCGGAATGTCGAGGCTGCCGAGGATCGCCTGCAACCGCTCGGTATTGGGGCTTGCGGCCGAGCCTTCGAGGTTCGTGTCCTGGTCGCGGGTGTCGAAAAGCACGGTGCCGCCGGCGCGCATATAGGCGTCGATGCGGTTGATCGCCTCGGGCGAGGGCATGGGCGCGGTCGCCGTCACCGGCCAGTAGATGATCGGATAGAAGGCCAGTTCGTCGCGGGCGATGTCGATGCCGACCGGATCGCCGGGTTCGAGCGAGGTGCGGTAACGGATGAAATCCGAAAGGCCCATGAGGCCGGCCTGCGAGATGCGATCGACGTCCTCTTCGCCGGTGCGGACATAGGCGAGATGCGTCGTGTCGAGTGCTGCGACGATCTTCTGGTCGCCGGGCCTGGTGTCGTCGGCCGCGCGGGTCTCATGCGGCATCAGCGCGAGGCCTGCGCCGAGCGCCAGAACGATGGCTGCCGAGGCGCTGGCGCGGCGGCGGTTGACGAGGCCGGAAAAGGCCCCGCCGAGGATGAAGACGGCGATGCTGTCTGCCACAAGCAGCAGGAAGGCGGTGAGCAGGATGGCCGGCCGCAACTCGGTCGTTCCGGCGTCGGCGAGCCGTGTGGCGGTGACAGCCAGTCCCTGCGGGGCGAAATTCAGCGCTGCGAGCTCCACGCCCGGCCGGAAAAGGTTGAGCGCGAGGAAGCCTTCCTCCGAGCCGTACAGACCCGGCGGGTTTTCGAAGCCGGGCAGCGGCGTCTTGCCGGCCGTGACGGTCAGCGGCTTGGCGCTGTTCATCTCCGCCGTCAGGATGCCCTCGGCGCTCAGCAGGCGGAAGGGTGCGAGCGTCTCGGTCTTGTCGGCGGCGGTGCCACCAAAGGCGCGGGAAAGCTGGGTGATGCGGCGGAGCATTTCGACGAAGCTGCCGGAGAGCGACAGATCCGACCAGCTGGTGTCGGCGCTGGTGTGGAAGAGCACGATATGGCCGGCCTCAAGCTTCTTTGCCGTGACGAGCGGCGTACCGTCGGCAAGGCTTGCCCATGTATGCTCGGCCAGTGTCGGCGAGGGATTGGCGAGAACCTGCCGCGAGACGGTCACGCCATCCGGTTTCGGCAGGCCGGCGAAGGGGCTGTTGGCAGGGAAGGGCGCGAGCGGCTGCGGCTCGCTCCACGACAGCGCGCCGCCGAGCGAGCGTTCGCCCTCGCGCAGTTCCACCGGCACCAGCGGATCGCCGGCCGGGGTTGCGGCCAGTCGGGGACCTGCAAAGCGCACCAGCGTTCCCCCCAGCTTGATCCAGTCGAGGATCTGCGGATAGGTCGCTTCCGGCAGCTTGCCTATATCGGCCAGAATGATGATCGAGGGCTTCTCGGCGATGAGGTCGGTGATCGCCTTGGAAAGATCGGCCTCACCGGGCTCGGCAATGTCGGCATAGGGGGCAAGCGCGCGCTTGATGTAATAGAGCGGCGACAGTAGCGGCTGCGACAGGAAGCGCGCGTCGCCGCTCAGCAGTCCGACGCGGCGGCGCTTGAAGCCGTTGTCGAGCAGATAGGTGCCGCCGGCATGGCGGCTGTCGGAGATCGCGACGCGGGCGAAATCGTTGCGAAGCTCGATGGGGGCGTCGATCGTGCCGGTCGCGACCTTTTCGCCGTCCTTGAACTCGGCGGTGCCCTTCATCAGCACGCGGCCCTTTTCGTCCATCGCGTCGAGCACATAGGTGGCCGGACCCGTCGCCTGCGGGCGCGTGACCGTGACCTTCGTGCGGTCGACGTCGTTCCTCACCTCGGTGAGCGCGACGATGCCGTTTCGCGATGTGTAGAGCCGGGTCTCGCCGGGCTTCAGGGCGGCGGCGAGGCTGACGAAATTGCCATCCCTTGCGGCAGCGACGCCGCTGGAGATGAAGGCGATCGTTCCCGGTGCCCTGTTTTCCAGTGCCGTCGCGAGGCTTGAGAAGGCGGTCTTGCGGTCGGCCTCCAGCGGGCGTGGGCCGGCAGCCTTTAGGCGCGTCAGGGCCGCCTCCGGCGAGGTCGGCACGGCGTCATTGACCGGTTCGGCCGTCAGCGTCAGCGACACGGGCACATCGTTGCGGGTCGCCTGCTCGATGAGGGACTCGGCCGTTGCCATGCGGTCCGCCCAGTCGGGGGCGGCGGCCCAGTCGTTGTCGATGACGAGCGCCAGCGGTCCGGCCTTCGACAGCGTATTGCGATGCGGGTCGAGCACGGGGCCCGAAAGCGCCAGGATGATCAGCGCGGCGAGCGCCATGCGCAGTGCGGTCAGCCACCACGGGCTCTTGGCCGGGGTTTCCTCGCGCCGGCCAATGCGGGTGAGGATGGCCAGCGGCGGGAAGATCTCGCGCACCGGGCGCGGCGGCGTGACGCGCAGCAGCCACCAGATGGCGGGGAGTGCTGCGAGCGCCACCAGCAGGACCGGATTGGCGAAGGTGAGAGCCCCCATCAGCGCGCGCTCCCCTGGCCGGAGAGAGTGATATGGGCGGCGACCAGTGCTTCGGAGGCCGGGCGGTCGGTCGAATGGCGGATCAGCGACCAGCCGATACGGCGCAGTTCCGCGCCCAGCGCATCACGGCTTGCCGCATAGGCGCGTCGATAGTCCTCGGCCAGCACTTCGGCGCGGCCGGCGGTGAATTTCTCGCCGGTTTCCGGGTCGGTGAATTCGGTGCGGCCGGCATAGGGGAAGTCGGCTTCGGCCGGATCGGCCACCATGATCAGCGTTCCGCGCAGGCCACGGCTGGAGAGCGGTGCAATGCGCGCCATGATCGCCTCAAGCGGGTCGAGGAAGTCGCCGATCAGCACGATCTCGCTCGATCCCCGGATCATGGATGTATCGGGAAGCCCGGTGACATTGTCGGCATAGGCGAGCGCTGCGGCCAGCCGTTCGGCGGCGTTGCGGGCGGCAATCGGCTCCATCAGGCCCGGCGAGCCGATGCGTTCGCCGGAGCGGGCGAGGATTTCGGCAAGCGCCAGCATGAGGACGAGCGCGCGGCTTTCCTTCGACACCTGACCCAGCTTCGACCGGTACATCATGGAGGCGGAGAGGTCGGCCCAGAGCCAGACGGTGTGGGCGGCCTGCCATTCCTTGTCGCGCACGTAAGTATGGTCGTCGCGGGCCGAGCGGCGCCAGTCGATGCGGGCCATGTCTTCGCCCGGCGAATAGGGGCGGAACTGCCAGAAATTCTCGCCAATGCCGCGGCGTCTGCGGCCATGCCAGCCGGCACTCACGGTGTTGGCGATGCGGCGGGCCTCGACAAGGCAATCGGGCACGAGGGCGGCGCGCGCCTTCGCGCGGGCGAGGATCTCCGATCCGCCCGTTCGCTCGACTGACTGGCCGATTGGCGCCATTCCCTTTCCTTTACTTCAGGCCGCCGATGATGCCGGCGATCACCGACTTCACCGTCATGCCTTCGGCGCGCGCTGCAAATGTCAGCGCCATGCGGTGCTGGAGCACGGCTTCGGCAATGGCGTGGACGTCATCCACCGAGGGCGCAAGCCGGCCTTCGTAAAGCGCGCGGGCGCGGGTCGCCAGCATGAGCGACTGGCCGGCGCGGGGCCCAGGACCCCAGGACACGTTGCGGTCGGTCAACTCGTTGCCATGGCCGGGGCGGGCGGAGCGCACCAGCGCCAGGATCGCCTCGACCACCGTTTCGCCGACCGGCATCTTGCGGATCAGCTGCTGGATTTCGGCAAGGCGGTTTGCGTCGATGATGCGCCCGGCGCTGCGCTCGGCAACGCCGGTGGTTTCCAGCAGGATCTGCCGTTCGGCGGCGAGTTCCGGATAGGGGACATCGACCTGCATCAGGAAGCGGTCGAGCTGGGCTTCGGGCAGCGGATAGGTGCCTTCCTGCTCCAGCGGGTTTTGCGTGGCGAGCACATGGAAGGGGCGCGGCAGGTCGAGCCGCTTGCCGGCGACCGAGACGTGATATTCCTGCATGGCCTGCAACAGCGCCGACTGGGTGCGCGGCGAGGCGCGGTTGATCTCATCGGCCATCAGAAGCTGGGTGAAGATCGGGCCTTGAATGAAGCGGAAGGAGCGGCGGCCAGCCTCGTCCTGATCCATCACTTCGGAGCCGAGAATATCGGCCGGCATCAGGTCCGGCGTGAACTGCACGCGGGCGGCATCAAGTCCCAGAACCGAGCCGAGCGTGGTGACGAGCTTGGTCTTGGCCAGCCCCGGCACGCCGACGAGAAGCGCGTGACCACCGGAGAGCACGGCCAGCAGCGTCTGCTCGACCACGGCCTCCTGACCGAAGATGACCTTGGCGACTTCCTGCCGGATGGCGGCAATATCGGCAAGCGCGCTTTCGGCGGCAGCCACCATTGCGGCCTCGTCCATGGGCTCACCCATGCGGTCAGTCGTCGTCATGGCCGTCATGCGGCGTCTCCTCAAGGTCTGGGTCGCCGTGTCGTATCGATCCTGTCGAATCGGAACGCGGCGGTCTTCCGGTCGTTTCACCCTAACTTATAGCGCGATGGCGGGCTGACAAGCGCGGGCGGAGTGACTATTTGACTTCTGAAGGTAAACCGGGACCAAAGAATGGCGGACGACAGGCTGGAAAAGGCAGGCGATGCGGCGGGGCTGGCGGCGATGATCTCGCGGGCAGCGGACCCGGCACGAGGACTTCCGCCCGTGGATCGCTGGAATCCGCCGTTTTGCGGCGATATCGACATGGAAATCCGCGCCGACGGCACTTGGTTCTACATGGGAACGCCGATCGGGCGCGAGGCGCTGGTGCGGCTCTTCTCGACCGTGCTGCGCCGTGACGAGGACGGGAAGACCTATCTCGTCACGCCTGTGGAAAAGGTCGGCATCCGGGTCGAGGACGCACCGTTTCTCGCCGTCGAAATGACGCGGACGGAGCGTGACGGCGAACAGGTGCTCACCTTCCGCACCAATGTCGGCGACATTGCCGAGGCGGGGCCCGAGCACACATTGCGCTTCGAGATTGCCGGCGAACGCGGCGAGCTGAAGCCCTATCTCCATATACGCGGCCGGCTGGAAGCGCTGGTGTCGCGCGCTGTCATGTATGATCTGGTCGAGCTTGGCGAGGTCGTCGAGATTGCGGGCCGGGAAATGTTTGCGCTCCGCTCCGGCGGGGTGGTCTTCCCCGTGATGCCGGCGGATGAGCTGGAAAGGCTCTCGCAATGAGCCTTTATTCGGCTGGGGAATTTCGTCGCCGGGCGTTGCGGCAGGTCGGCGCGCCGGAAGGGCTCGATTGGGCCGATCACCACGACATCCTGATGAATCCCGGCTTTGCGGATCAGTTGCAGCAATTGAAGCTGCGCGATGCGGCCGTGCTGGTGCCGGTCATCGATGACGGGCCGGATGCGCGGATGATCCTGACGCAGCGAACCTCGAAATTGCGCAAGCATTCAGGCCAGGTCGCCTTTCCGGGCGGCGGCATCGATCCGGAGGATGTGTCGGCGGAAGCTGCGGCACTGCGCGAGGCGGAGGAGGAAATCGGGCTGAAGCCGGATTTCGTCGAGACCATCGCGCGGCTGCCGGACTACAAGACCTTCACGGGCTTTTCGATCACGCCGGTCATGGCGGTGGTGAGGCCGGGGTTCGAGCTCAAGATCAACCCGGATGAGGTCGATCACGTTTTCGAAGTGCCGCTCTCCTTCCTGATGAATGGCGAGAACCACATTCTCGACAGCCGCACCTGGGAGGGCGGCGAGCGCTTCTTCTATCGCATGCCTTATCAAGACTGGAATATCTGGGGTGTCACTGCCGGCATCCTGCACACTGCCTGGGAAAGGCTCTACGCATGGTGAATGTCGCAAACGAGGCCTGGTTCAACGCACCGGACCTGAAACGGGCCATGGCGCTCCTCAACGCCGATGGCGGGGAAGGGCGGATTGCCGGCGGCGCGGTGCGCAACAGCCTGATGGGCATTGCCATTGCCGATGTCGACCTTGCCACCACGCTGAAGCCCGACGAGGTGATGGCGCGAGCAAAGGCCTCCGGCATCAAGGCCATCCCGACCGGGATCGATCACGGCACGGTGACGCTGGTCATCGACCGCCGGCCCTTCGAGGTGACGACGCTGCGCCGTGACGTCACGACCGACGGTCGCCGCGCCGAAGTCGCCTTCACCGACGACTGGCAGGAGGATGCCAGCCGGCGGGATCTGACAATCAACGGGCTTTATGCGGATGCAACAGGCGAGGTCATCGATCTGGTCGAAGGCCTTGCCGATATCGAGACGCGCACGGTGCGTTTCATCGGCGATGCCGAGACGCGCATTCGCGAGGATTACCTGCGCATCCTGCGCTATTTCCGCTTCTTTGCCTTCTACGGTTCCGGCCGGCCGGATGCGGCGGCTCTGCGCGCCATGGCGCGCGAGAAGGACGGGCTGAAGCAGCTTTCGGCCGAGCGTGTCTGGTCTGAGATGAAGAAGCTTCTCTCCGCCGACGATCCCGGCCGGGCGCTGCTTTGGATGCGCACGACGGGCATTCTGACGCTCATTCTTCCCGAGACCGAGAAATGGGGCATTGATGAAGTGCCGGGGCTGATTGCAGCCGAGCGTGCCTTTGGCTGGAGGTCCGATCCGCTGCTTCGCCTTGCTGCCATGGTGCCTCCGGATGTCGAGCGGCTTGCGGCCATGGCCGAGCGGCTGCGGATGTCGAAGCAGGAGGCGGCGTCCTTTGCCGATTGGGCGTCTTCGCCGAAAATTCCGGAGAAGATTGCCGCGACTGCATTTCGCCGGATGCTCTATCGCTCCGGCAAGGGCGGTGTGATCGTGCGGCTGAAGCTGCAGCTTTCCATCGTGCGGGCGAAGGCCGAGGGCGATACGGCATTCATGGCGGAGGTCGCCCGGCTGAGCGGCCTGCTCGGCGAGGCCGAGGCCTGGACGAAGCCCGTCTTCCCGTTGTCGGGTGCGGATGTGCTTGCCAAGGGCATGTCGCCCGGTCCGCGCGTCGGGGAACTTCTGGCGAAGCTGGAAGAGGAATGGGTGAGTGGCGATTTCAATGACGGCAAGCGGGAGCTTCTTGCCAGGCTCGATGCCCTGTTATGATCCCGACTTGACCGCGTTGTGAATGCGGGTGACGCGTCGGCTGACGCGTTGTTCGGCGAGCCCGATGCGCTTTTCGCCGTCCTGGTCCAGAACCTTCAGGAGCCGCATGGAGGGGCTGAACATGGCAACGCGGTTGCGGCCTTCTTCCTTGGCGGCATAGAGGGCGCAGTCGGCGGCAGCGACCAGATTGTCGAAGTTGACGCCTGCCTTGGCAATCGTCGCACAGCCTACGCTGACGGTCAGCTTGAGCGGCCGGCCCTGGCTTTGAATCTGCGCGGTTTCTACAGCGCCACGCACGTCTTCCAGGAGCGCGAAGGCGCTGCGCTCGGGGGTCTCGGGAATGAAGACAGCGAATTCCTCACCACCGATGCGGCCGAAAAGCACGTCCTTCGGCAGGCAGTTCTTCACCGTGCGGGCAAATTCCACCAGCGCCCGGTCGCCGGCCTGGTGGCCGAACTGGTCGTTGATCGACTTGAAGTGATCGAGGTCGACGACAGCAAGAGCGGCCTCTTCCTTGGCGGTTTTCAGGGCGATCTCGGTGCGCTGGACGAAGGCGCGGCGGTTGGCGACGCCGGTCAGCATGTCGGTCTCGGAGGCGATGCGGTGGCGCTGCTCGGAGCGTTCCTTGATCAGCAGCAGTGAACTGGTCGCGATCACGATGACGTTGAAGAAGGCTTCCAGAATGAAGACCTTGAACCAGGGCGAGATGATGCGGCCACCGACGATCGGCGAGGGATCGGTCCAGGTCACGATCATGTTCACACCGTGGAACAGAGCGTGCAGGACAAAGAAGCCTGCCAGAAGCTTGGTCAATGACAGTTCCGAGTTGCCTTTGCCGAAATAGATCGCATAGGCATTGGCAATGCTCATGACAGTGACGAAAACGGACTGAAGGACAATTGCGTTATTTGCATTCTCACGCAATGCCGGGAACATCAGATGGATGAACAGGATGGCTGTCGGCAGGGCGATGATGAAGCTCGGATAGACCTTGCGCTTGCCGAAGGCGCGATAGCCGGACCAGGAGAGGGCATAGGACAGGGCATTGAAGAATGTGGCAGCGACAATGCCGCCGCCAGAAGCCGCAGTCATCACGGCGGCCATCAGGCCTGACGCGCCACCCACAATGAAGCTCAGCGACCAGAAACCGGCGGCGATTTCCTTGCGATCATGGCGCCATATCGCGGCCATCGCCATGCCGATAGTCAGCATGACGATGATGATGCAGAGGGTAACAGTTGGTACGCTGACTAAATTCATGGCCTGTCTCCAAGCCTTCAAATTATAAGGAGAGGCTTAAACAAACGGCTAACGGCATGGCTGCAGCGACGAAACTCACAGAAAATAGTTATAGGTCATCTCTTCCGCGTCGCGGCTTCGGAATATTGTCTTAAGCGATTGAAAATGTTTATGAGTTTTATCCGGACCTACAGTCTTGCGCGCTGATGCGCGTGCCGAAGTCATCTCAAAGGTGGTCCCGAAAAGTGACCCAAAATGATATTCGGGATGATCGTCAGGCATAAGCTTGGCGTATGTGCCCGATGGCGCGGCGAGGGATGGTGACCGCGTCCTCTGCCTTTCTCGTCCAGGCAGGCGCGTTGCGCATTCAGTTCGCCGCCTGATGCTTCTGCCGCTCCCTCCAAACCGGGAAACGATCGAGACGGTTCAGGCAGAAAAGATCAGGGCCAGCGCACCATGGGCGGCAGCGAGGAAAGAATCGACTCGACATTGCCGCCGGTCTTCAGGCCGAAGATCGTGCCGCGATCGTAGAGCAGGTTGAACTCGACATAGCGGCCGCGGCGGACCAGCTGTTCCTCGCGGTCCTGGTCTGTCCAGGGCGAGTTGAAATTCGACTCGACGATCTTCGGATAGACCATGGCAAAGGTGCGCCCCACATCGCGGGTGAAGGCGAAGTCGGCTTCCCAGCCGCCCTTGTCTTCCGGCGAATGCAGCCAGTCATAGAAGATGCCGCCGATGCCGCGCGGCTCGTTGCGGTGCTTCAGATAGAAATAGTCGTCGCACCAGGCCTTGAACTTCTCATAGTCCGCGACTGCCTCGTTGTGGCGGCAGGCGAGTTCCATGGCGCGGTGGAAGAGCTTGGTGTCGGGATCATACTGCGTGCGCCGGCGGTCGAGCACCGGCGTCAGGTCCGCGCCGCCGCCGAACCAGTTCGACGTGGTGACCACCATGCGGGTGTTCATGTGCACGGTCGGCACATTGGGGTTCACGGGATGGGCGATCAGCGAAATGCCCGACGCCCAGAATCGCGGGTCTTCCTCGGCGCCGGGAATGGTCGACCGAAACTCGGGAGAGAATTCGCCGTGCACGGTGGACGTATGGACGCCGACCTTTTCAAAGACGCGGCCCGTCATCATCGACATGCGGCCACCGCCGCCGCGGCCCTCGTCGCGATGCCAGTCCTTGGCCGTGAAGCGGCCGGGCTCGCGATCGGAGAGCGGGCCGGTCAGCCTGTCTTCCAGAGCCTCGAAGGATTGGCAGATCTGGTCGCGCAGGCTTTCGAACCACTGGCGAGCCGCGCCCTTCCTGGCCTCGATATCGGGCGGAAGGCCCTTCGGTAAGCTCGGTCTCTGCATCCGGATATTCCGATTCCGATCAACGTCTTGCGCTCTGCCCTTCGAGCGTTGAACCATCTAACAGCAGGAGGAGCCCACATCCAGCCCGCGAATTGACTCTCCCCCGGGAATTGCCCATCTTGAGGTCAAATATTGCAGTTTCTGTAAGGCGAGGCAGCATGGCGCGGATTCCCGGGCCTCCTCCCATGAACGGGCTGAGGCGAAAGATTGCAGAAAGCCGGCGTGACAGGGCCGGCGCGGGCGAAGGTCGTTTCGTCCGCGAGACATTTCTTTTGCCGCGTGAAGACGCGCGCGCCAAGGCGCGGGAATGGTTCGACAATTTCCCGAAGGCTGCCTACTGGACCGAGGTCGAGAGCTGGCGTCAGCTTCCCGATGGCGCAATCGAGTTCACGATGCGCCGCCTGCCATCCGCCGATTGATCAGGTCGGCGATCTCGCCGGCCGTCCAGGTCTTGCATCCACCGCATTCGGCCTGTTTCACCAGCTCGACCATGGTCTCGTTGGCCGGGCAGGGGACGCCGTGGCGGCGCCCGTGTTCGGCCACCGTGCCGTTGAGGAAATCGATTTCGGTCCGACGCCCGGCGGCAAAATCGTCGGCCATGGAGGAGCGGGCGTCGCGCCCGATCTTCTGCAGCTTCAGGCCGGTGCGGTTGAAGAACCAGTCCGGCGTCGACAGGAAATAGGGAATGAGAGCCGGCGGCAGGGGCCCCAGCTTGGCCGGCTCGATGTCTTCGGCGCTCATCACTTCCAGGCATTCGTCCTGCAGCATGGCCAGAAGCCGTCGCCAGCCGCGATCGGAAAGTTCGTCGTAGAGCGTCAGGCCTGACAGCGCGTTGAGCGGATTGTTGAGATTGAGGAGCAGCTTGCTCCATTTCACCGCCTGCATGTCATCCACGAAGTCGACCGGCGAGGCCGTGCCGGCGAGCGGCGCAAGCGCTGCCTCGAGCACCGGGTTCCGTCCCGCGATGATGTTGCCGGCGCTGGTCTTGCGGACATGGGTCGGGTTGGGACGGATGACGTTATAGGGCACCATGCCCTCGACGACCGTCATGCCCGGCATGAGCGCCTGCAGGCGGGCGGCATTGCCGACGCCGTTCTGCAGCGAGAGGATCACGGTGCCCGGCCGGGCGTGGTGAGCGATGTCGGCGGCGGCCTGACCATCGTCGGTCGTCTTGACGCAGAGCGCCACGATATCGGCATCCGATAGCGCCTCGGGCGTTTCGGAGAAGGCGAGTTCCTTCGGGTCGAACAGCCGCGTCCTTCCGTCGCCCTCGACACAGGCTCCCTCTTCGGCGACGGCGCCGACCAGAGTGGGGCGGCCGATGAAGCGGATGTCGAGGCCGGCAGCAAGCCAGGTCAGGCCGACATGGCAGCCGATCGAGCCTGCACCGAGAATGACGATCCGCGCGGGTCCTGTCATGGCGTCGTGCCTGCCTTGGCGGGCAAGGGTCCGTTGGCGAGTTCCGCGAGCGCGATCGGCAGCGTCAGCAGGAAGCCCACCACGGCAATCGCCGGCCAGCCGAAATGCGCATAGAGCACCGGCCCGAGCGCCGAGGTGATCGACCCGGCCACAAAGATGGCGCTGATATAGGCCGAGTTGATCCGGCCGCGCTCTTCTTCGGAAAGCGCATAGATGAGCCGCTGGCTGATCACCTGGTTGGACTGGACGCAGGCGTCGAAAAGCGCCGCGGAGAGTGCGAGCGCAACGATCGCGCCGGCATGGACGAAGTAGTCGGTGAGCGCGAGGAGGATGGCAGCGCCCAGGCCAGCGGCGATCGTCGCCGCGCGCGACAGGCCGCGGTCGGCAATGCGCCCGGCCAGCGGGGCTGCGAGCGCGCCGCCTGCACCGGCAAGCGCAAACAGGGCGATCTCCTGCTGGTCGTAGCCGAAGCGGTCGGCGAGCATCAGCGGAACGGTCGTCCAGAAGGCGGTGAACATGCCGAAGAGCGACATCTGATAGGCCATGCGGCGGCGAAGCACGCCGTAGCGCATGACGGTTGCCGCCGTCGAGCGGAGCGTCTTCAGATAGCTCTCCTTCAGCGCCGGCTGGCGGATGGGGAGGAGGGCGCGAAGAAGCAGGCCGATCAGCAGCGTCATGCCGGCGGCGGTGAGGAAGACACCGCGCCAGCCGACGACGCTGGCGAGAAAGCTGGAGAAGGGGCGGGCGAGCATGATGCCGGTGACGAGCCCCGCCATGACCGTGCCGATGACGCGGCCGCGCCGCGCCGTCGAGGCCATGCCGGCAATCATCGGGATGAGGACCTGCGCACCGACGCAGGCGGCCCCGGCAATGACAGCCGAGGTGAGGAATGCGGCCTCGTTGCCGGAAAACGCGATCGCCGCGAGGGCCATCGCAGTCACCACGAGACTTGTCGTGACCATCATGCGGTTCTCATAGCGGTCGGCGAGCGGCACGATGAGGGCAAGGCCGAGGCCGTAGCCGATCTGCATGGCGGTGACGATCAGGCCTGCAGCCTGCCGCGACAGGCCGATGTCGCGGCTGATCGGGTCGATCAGCGGCTGGGCATAGTAGATGGTGGCAACCAGCACGCCGGAACCGATGGCGGCAAGCCAGACCATGAGCGCGGTCGGCTCGGGCGTGGCATCGGGGCGGACTTCAGACATTGCGGCACTCACTGAAGGCGTGATGGGAGCGTCGACGCGGATCGCGGCGGGACTGCTCCGAAAGCGTATCGGATGATGGGAACCTGGCGGACGCGGGCGCTTGAGGCTCCGCGAAGCACGACCATCTTAGACCGGAAGATCGCCTTGGAACAACCCGTTCCGGGTCCCTAGATTCATTCAATTCCAACAGATCGGGGAAACGCGATGTCAACATGTGCCTGTTAATGTGATGGTCGAAGGGGTGCGCGAAGGTCGCAGGCCCTGTTGTCGGACATCGCGAGCGGGCCTCATGCAGGGGCACCGGGCAGCGGTCCGCAGAAACGGGAGACGGCGATGGCCGGGGTCTCATATAATGGCAGTGCAGCGGGCGCTCTGGCGCTGCTGACCGGATCGACGCAGGCGCTGGAAGACCAGCAGCGTGTCATGGCAAGCGGCCGCAAGGTCGATCAGGCCTCGGACAATGCTGCCTACTGGTCGATCTCCAAGGCGATGAAATCGACCGGCATGTCGATGACTGCGGCGGCCGATGCCTCCGAACTGGGTGCAGCCACGGCCGATGCCGCAAGCCTTGGAATGAACAAGGCAACCGAACTCGTCCAGGACATCCAGACCAAGCTGATCATGGCCAAGGCCAAGGGCGCCGACAAGAGCGCGCTGAACTCCGAAATCACCCAGCTCAAGGAACAGCTCGGCACCGTCATGAAGTCGGCCGGCTTTTCGGGCCAGAACTGGCTTTCCAGCGGTCCGGCGAAACCTGCCACGACGTCGCTCGTCGCCTCCATTTCCACGAACAAGGATGGTGTGACGATGGTCCATGGCCTCGACTTCGACACGTCGAAGGTCAATCTCGCCTCCAGCGGCAATGCCGCAGACGGCCTGCTGACCAGGGATTATGCCGTCACGAACAAGGGCGGCGGCAGTTACAATTTTCACCTGCTCGACGTGGGCTCCTCGACGCCCGCCGGTGGCAGCGAGATCGCGCTGACCAACGCGACCAGCGACGACGAGATCAATGGCATGATTTCGGCGGTCGGCGGCATGCTCAACAAGATGTGGGCCGGTGCCTCCGAACTCGGCTCCGTCTCCGGCCATCTGCAGGGCACGTCCGCCGTCATGCAGCGCCTGCAGGACACGCTCGACATCTCGACCGGCAAGCTGGTCGACGCCAACATGACGAAGGTCGCCGCCAACATGGCAGCTGCCAAGGCCGCCGCCCAGTTCAGCATGATCGGCCTTTCCATCGCCAACCAGCAGGGCGCCAATTCCTTCGCGCTGTTTAGGTAATCAGGGCAGGGTGGGTGCAAACCCGCCCGTCTGCCTCAACGCTTCCCCCGCAATCATCGCCGCCGAAAGCGCGACATTGATCGAGCGCTGTCCTGCCGCCATGGGGATGAGGATGCGCGCATCCGCCCCTTCGTAGACATGATCCGGCACGCCGGCGCTTTCCCTTCCGAAGAGTAGAATGTCATCCGGCCTGAATGCAAAATCGACATAGGAGGAGGCGGCCTTGGTGCTGGCCAGCACGACGCGGCGGCCGCTTGCCTTTCGCCATGTCTCGAAGGCGTCGAAGTTGATGTGCCGCGTCATCGTCACCGAGGCGATATAGTCCATGCCGGCCCGCTTGAGGTTCTTGTCGGAGAGCACGAAGCCGGCCGGCTCGATGATGTCGACCGTCATTCCCATGCAGGCGGCAAAGCGCAGGATCGTGCCGGTATTGCCCGGAATGTCGGGCTGGTAGAGGGCGATTTTCAGGTCGGGCATGGGCTGCTCTTCTTCGTATTCTGATTCAACGTCTTCGGAACCTGATTCCAATAGGCCGGTCATGGCCTTGAATACAAATGATTATGTGGCCTTGTCGTGGATCTGTGGCGATGCTGCCACAGATTGTCAGCAATGCTGCCTATTCATCTTTCGGGGTGGTCAAGCGGGTTGAACGCGGTTATGTTCGTCCCCACTTTCAACCCGTAAAGAGGAGGCATTGATGGATCACATTCCGGTCTGGCGCATTCGCCTCCTTGTGCATATCTGGGCCGATCTCCGGCTGTCCTGACGGGTTTTTGAATTTCCAGTCCAGTTGCGGAAACTCACGTTCGGATCTTCGTGCCGAACCTGACCTGTCATCGTCCGGATTCCCTGTTTCATTCATTCGCCCGCATCTCAAGCGGGCCTCATTAGGAGAGAACCGCCATGTTCGGCTGGTTTGAAAAACGCATCAATCCGTTCCCGCCGGAGGTTCCGGAAACGCCGCCGGCGCGCTTCCTGGCCTTCTGCCTGCATTATTCGAAAGGCGTCATCGGCTGGCTCGTGCTGATGGCCGTGCTGACCGCGATGATCTCGGTCGGCGAAGTCATGCTGTTCAGCTTCCTCGGCAATATCGTCGACTGGCTGACGCAGGCAAACCGCGAGACCTTCCTGAAGGACGAGGGCGTGAAGCTCGCCTTCATGGGCTTCTTCGTGCTCATCGGCCTGCCGCTGATCGTGCTTGCCCAGTCGATGATCATGCACCAGGTCCTGCTCGGCAATTACCCGATGATCGCGCGCTGGCAGATGCATCGCTACCTGCTGCGCCAGACCGTGTCCTTCTTCGCCAACGAGTTTGCCGGCCGGGTCTCGACCAAGGTCATGCAGACCTCGCTGGCCGTGCGCGAAGTGATGATGAAGGTGCTCGACGTTCTGGTCTACGTCGTCGTCTATTTCATCGCGATGCTGGCGGTGGTTGCGGCCGCCGACTGGCGGCTTGCGATGCCGCTGGTGTTCTGGCTCTGCGTCTATATCGGCCTGCTCGTCTACTTCATCCCGAAGCTCCGGAAGATTTCCGAGGCGCAGGCCGACGCGCGTTCGATGATGACGGGCCGCATCGTCGACAGCTACACGAACATTTCGACCGTGAAGCTGTTCTCGCATGCAGGCCGGGAAGAAGCCTATGCCAAGGAAGGCATGCAGGTCTTCCTCGACACGGTGCACGGGCAGATGCGTTATGTGACGCTCTATCATTCGCTCGTTTACTTCAACAACGCGGTGGCGCTCTTCCTCGTCGGCGGTCTGGGCCTCTGGTTCTGGCAGTCGGGCGAAGTGGCGATCGGCGCGCTCGCCGTCTCCATGTCGCTCACCATGCGCATCAACGGCATGTCGCAATGGATCATGTGGGAAGTCTCGGCGCTGTTCGAGAATGTCGGCACGGTCTATGACGGCATGGCGATGCTGTCGAAGAAGGTGGATGTCACCGACGGGGAGGGGGCCAGGGCCGTCTCCGCGTCGAAGGGCGAGATTCGCTTCGAGGGTGCCCGCTTCCATTACGGCAAGAACAAGGGCGTCATCGAACATCTCGACCTGGCCATCCAGCCGGGCGAGAAGATCGGTCTCGTCGGTCGCTCCGGTGCCGGCAAGACGACGCTGATGAACCTGCTCCTGCGCTTCTACGATCTGGAGGCGGGGCGCATCACGCTCGACGGGGCGGATATCGCCACGTTGACGCAGGATTCGCTGCGCTCGCAGATCGGCGTCGTCACCCAGGATACCTCGCTGCTGCACCGCTCCATTCGCGACAACATCGCCTATGGCCGGCCGGATGCCAGCGACGAGGAGATCATCGCGGCGGCCAGGCGTGCCAACGCCTGGGACTTCATCGAGACGCTGGAGGACCAGAAGGGCAGGCGGGGCCTCGAGGCGCAGGTCGGCGAGCGCGGCGTCAAGCTCTCCGGCGGCCAGCGCCAGCGCATCGCGATTGCCCGCGTCTTCCTCAAGGATGCGCCCGTGCTCATCCTCGACGAGGCGACCTCGGCGCTCGACTCGGAAGTGGAAGCCGCGATCCAGGAAAACCTCTTCGCCCTCATGCAGGGCAAGACGGTGATCGCGATCGCCCACCGCCTCTCGACGCTGACCGAAATGGACCGCCTCGTGGTGCTCGAACAGGGCGCCATTGCCGAGACCGGCTCGCATGGCGAACTGCTGACGCAGGGCGGGCTCTATGCCAGCCTCTGGGCCCGGCAGTCGGGTGGGTTCCTGGCCGATGAGGCAGACGTCGATCAGGCTGCGGAGTAGGGCTGCGTGACGGTGCCGCCCGTCCTCTCCCCCCTGTGGAAGAGGATAGCCGCCCCAAGAGCCGCAGGCGATTGGCTTGGCGAGCTTGGTGAGGGGTGAACTGCGGCATATGCCGAGGATAAATCGAAACCCCTCACCTGGAAAATCTAGCACTTAGCTAAAGCTAAGATGCTGATTTTCCTTCCTCTCCCACAAGGGGCGAGGACCGGACGTCATCCCACAATTTCCCCACTCTCCAACCTTCACGCTATTCTGTAGCTCTCCCGCCACCGGATGGACCAGCGACGACTGGTTCAGGCGGGAGGAGAGCCTGATGGCGTTCTTCGTAACGTGCGGAGGATGTCATCAGGGGACGCGGGCGGCGATGGACCTGACACGTCTATCGAAACGACTCCCCCGATGGGCCGCGAATGGCTCGGCGGCTTGGCTGCGCCAAAGAACCCGTCTGCCTCCGCAGACGGCTTAGCGAGGCGGCCCGCGTTTGAGGATCAGGGTCGGATGAGGCCCTGCCTTGCAGATCTCGACGGGTCGCGCTGGCGCTCCGCCGTATTTTTAAACTACCAATCAGGGCGGCGCGTCAGCGTGGCTCTCCGGAAGCTGATGTCCAGAGACAGGGACGAAGGCGACAAAACCGGAGCGGAACTCGGGGAAGGTTTTTTCCGGGGATTTCGACGTGCCCACCCGTGGAACCTCACCCTGAGGTGCCTGCGCAAGGCGCAGGCCTCGAAGGGCCCTGTGCCACAAGCGCATCCTTCGAGGCCGCCCTGCGGGCGGCACCTCAGGATGAGGGAGGAGCAAGTGGCTCGCCGCAAATCTCCCCGCAGGGGGATTGGATGGAGGGGCCACCTCTCCAAATTGTAACGCCCCATCCGTGCCGCAGAATGCTAGTCTCATCCTGACAAACATCGACGCGGAATCGTGTAGGGTTTCATCCGGAGACCCGAGACCCAAGAGAAAGCAGCCATCCTTGAAGCGCATATTCGAACTGTTCGAGACCTGGATACCGCCCTTTGACCGGCGGGATGATCTGACGCCGCCGGAGAATGTCTGGGGCTTCATCTGGTTCTATGTCCGCCAGGCGAAATGGGCTTTCCTGCTGATGATGATCACGGGCGGCATGGTCGGGGCGCTGGAGGCGGCGCTGTTCTGGTTTGTCGGGCGGCTTGTCGATATCTTCGCCGGCATTCCCAAGGGGGCCGGCTGGAGCGAGTTGATCGCCGCGCATGGCACCGAACTGGCGGCCATGGTCGTCGTCGTGCTGGTCGTGCGCTTCCTCGTGACGGCCATCGGGGCGCTGGTCGAGGAACAGGCCATCACGGTCGGCTTCTTCAACATGGTGCGCTGGCAGGCCTATCTGCATGTGGCGCGCCAGCCGCTGGCCTTCTTCCAGAACGACTTCTCCGGCCGCATCGTCACCAAGGTCTGGGCAGCGGGGCAGGCGACGGGCGATTTCGTCACCTCGATCCTGCAGGTCGCCTGGTTCGTCGTCATCTACACCGTCTCGACCATGGCGTTGGTGGCGCGGCTCGACTGGCGGCTGGCGGCGCTCGTTGCCATCTGGATTGCCGCCTTCACGGTTCTGGCGCGCTATTTCGTGCCGCGCATCCGGGTGCATTCGCGCGACACGGCCGAGGCCGGCTCGATGCTCAACGGCCGGGTGGTGGATGCCTATTCCAACATCCAGACGCTCAAGCTCTTCGGCCGGTCGGAGGATCACGACGCCTTCATCCTCTCGGGCTTCAACACCTTCCAGAAATCCGTCACCCGCTTTGCCCGGTTCATCACCGGCGTCCGCTCGTCGCTGGCGCTTCTGTCGGGCATCATGATCTCGACCTTCGGCGCGCTTTGCGTCGATCTCTATCTGGCCGGGCAGATTTCGGCCGGTGGCGTTGCCTTCTCGCTGGGGCTGGTGCTCAGGCTCAACTTCCTGCTCGGGCGGCTGATGACGCAGCTCAACTCGATCATGCGCAATCTCGGCTCCATCCAGAATTCGGCGGAACTCGTGTCGAAGCCGATCACACTGCTGGACCGGCCGGATGCGGGCGAGCTTGCCGCGATGGACCCGGACATCCGCTTCGAGGCCATCCGCTTCCATTATGGCAAGGGCGGCGGCGTGATCGAAAACCTCTCGCTCGCCATCAGGCCGGGCGAGAAGGTCGGCATTGTAGGGCGCTCAGGCGCTGGCAAGACGACGCTCGTCAATCTGCTGCTGCGCTTCTACGATCTGGAGGGCGGGCGCATCCTCATCGGCGGGCAGGACATTGCCGCCGTCACGCAGGAATCGCTCCGTTCGAAGATCGGCATGGTGACGCAGGACACCGCGCTTCTCCATCGCTCCATCCGCGACAACATCATGATCGGGCGCTGGGACGCGACCGAGGCCGAGATGGTGGCGGCAGCGGAAGAGGCCGAGGCCTACCAGTTCATCCAGGGGCTGAAGGACCAGCGCGGACGCGAGGGGTTCGACGCCCATGTCGGCGAGCGTGGCGTCAAGCTCTCAGGCGGCCAGCGGCAGCGCATCGCCATTGCCCGCGTCATGCTGAAGAACGCGCCGATCCTCGTCCTGGACGAGGCGACCTCGGCGCTCGATTCCGAGGTGGAGGCCGCGATCCAGGAGAACCTGACGCGGCTCATGCAGGGCAAGACGGTGCTGGCGATTGCCCACCGGCTGTCGACCATTGCCGCACTCGACCGGCTCGTCGTCGTGGACAAGGGTGCGATCGTGGAGGAGGGGAGCCATGGCGAGCTCATTGCCCGCGGCGGGCTCTATGCCCAGTTGTGGTCGCGCCAGTCGGGAGGCTTCCTGGGTGGTGCCGAAACTGACAAAGCCGAATTGCCAAGTCCTCGCGCCGCCGAATGAATTGGCGACAGTCTTGACAAAGCTCAAAGCCGCCCCTTTTCCCGCGACATTGTGCCATCCCATACTTGTCACGTCTGGACATGAGGTCTGATCAAGCTTAGAACCTCGGTCGGATTGAGGGGAATCTGTGGCATTTGTTTGCCGCAGGAATCGAATCATGGGACGAGTATCGCAATCTTTTGCGTAGGGGATGATGAAGCCGTGAGCGACCACGACATGAACAGCCAAACCATGGGCGAGCCTACTCGCCGCGATTTTCTTTATCTGGCCACAGGGATGGCCGGCGCCGTCGGCGCGGTATCTGTTGCCTGGCCTTTCATTGACCAGATGCGTCCGGATGCGTCGACGCTGGCACTTGCATCGATCGAAGTCGACGTCACGGCGCTGAAGCCGGGCATGTCGCTGACGGTCAAGTGGCGCGGCAAGCCGGTCTTCATCCGCAACCGCACCGACAAGGAAGTTCAGGAGGCCAACGCGGTCAAGCTGGAGGAGCTCAAGGACCCGAAGGCGCGTAACCAGAACCTTCCGGTCGATGCTCCGGCAACCGGCGCCGACCGTTCGGCCGGCAAGGGCAAGGAAAACTGGATCGTCATGATCGGCTCGTGCACGCATCTCGGCTGCGTTCCGCTCGGTCAGGCGGGTGAATTTGGCGGCTGGTTCTGTCCCTGCCATGGCTCGGTCTACGATACGGCTGGCCGTATCCGTAAGGGTCCTGCGCCTGAAAACCTGCTGATGCCGATTTTCTCGTTTACAAAAGATACCGTCATCAAGATCGGTTGACGGGAGGGGACCTGATAATGAGTGGTGGACATTCTTCTTACGAGCCGACAACCGGTCTTGGGAAATGGGTCGATTCCCGTCTCCCGCTGCCGCGCATGGTCTATGATAGCTTCATTGCCTATCCCGTGCCGCGCAACCTGAACTATGCCTATACGTTCGGCGCCATGCTGGCCGTCATGCTGGTCGTACAGATCCTGACCGGCGTTGTGCTGGCCATGCATTATGTTGCCAATGTCGATCTCGCCTTCGGCTCGGTCGAAGGCATCATGCGCGACGTGAACCATGGCTGGCTGCTTCGCTACCTGCATGCCAACGGCGCATCCTTCTTCTTCATCGCCGTCTACCTGCACATCGCACGCGGGCTCTACTACGGCTCCTACAAGGCGCCGCGCGAAGTTCTCTGGATCCTCGGCGTGCTCATCTATCTCCTGATGATGGCAACCGGCTTCATGGGCTACGTTCTGCCCTGGGGTCAGATGTCCTTCTGGGGGGCGACGGTGATCACCGGCTTCTTCTCGGCCTTCCCGCTGGTGGGCGAGTGGATCCAGCAGTTCCTGCTGGGCGGCTTTGCCGTCGGCCAGCCGACGCTGAACCGCTTCTTCTCGCTGCACTACCTGCTGCCCTTCGTCATCGCCGGCGTCGTCATCCTGCACGTCTGGGCGCTGCATGTGACGGGCCAGACGAACCCGACGGGCGTCGAAGTGAAGTCGAAGACCGACACCGTGCCCTTCACGCCCTATGCGACGCTGAAGGATGCACTCGGCGTGGTCATCTTCCTCCTGGCCTACAGCTGGTTCGTCTTCTACATGCCGAACTATCTCGGCCATCCGGACAACTACACGATGGCCAACGCGCTGAAGACGCCGGCCCACATCGTTCCGGAATGGTATTACCTGCCGTTCTACGCGATGCTGCGCGCCATCACCTTCAACGTCGGCCCGATCGACTCCAAGCTCGGCGGCGTGCTCGTGATGTTCGGCTCGATCATCGTGCTGTTCTTCCTGCCCTGGCTCGATACGTCGAAGGTTCGCTCCGCCGTCTATCGTCCGTGGTACAAGCTGTTCTTCTGGCTGTTCGTCGCCGACTGCATCCTGCTCGGCTGGCTGGGTTCGCGTCAGCCGACCGACACCTACACGCTGATGGCGCAGTTCGGCACGCTCTATTACTTCGGCTTCTTCCTCGTCATCATGCCGGTTCTCGGCCTGATCGAGACGCCAAGACGGTTGCCCAATTCGATCACGGAAGCCGTGCTCGAAAAGAGCGCCAAGGCCTGATGCGCGTGGTGGAGAGGAACAGTACAATGAAAAAGCTTGTTGCAAGCATCGCCATCGCCGCAACGCTCGTCGGTTTCGGGGGCGTCGCCTCCGCGGCCGAAGAGCATGACCTGAAGGCACTGACCGAACATGCGATCGAGGGCGGGCACTTCCCGATCCTCAAGCCGAAGAACGAGGACTGGTCGTTTGCCGGCCCCTTCGGCAAGTATGACAAGGCTCAGCTTCAGCGCGGCCTCAAGGTTTACAAGGAAGTCTGCTCGGCCTGTCACTCGATGAAGCTGGTCGCCTTCCGCAGCCTGGAAGAGCTCGGCTACAACGAGGCGCAGGTCAAGGCCTTCGCTTCGCAGTACGATGTTCAGGACGGCCCCAACGGGGACGGCGAGATGTTCACCCGCAAGGGCGTTCCGTCGGATCACTTCCCGTCGCCGTTCGCGAACGAGGAAGCGGCGGCTGCCGCCAATGGCGGGGCAGCTCCCCCGGACTTCTCGCTGCTTGCCAAGGCGCGCGGCGTGGAACGCGGCTTCCCGACCTTCCTCATCGACATCTTCACGCAGTATCAGGAAGGCGGACCGGACTATATCCACTCGCTGCTGACCGGGTACACGGCTGCGCCGGAAGGTATCCAGGTGGCTGAGGGCACGTACTTCAACCCCTACTTCTCCGCCGCTTCAGCGCTGAAGATGCCGCCTCCGCTCTCCGACGGTCAGGTCACCTATGACGATGGCGCACCGGCCACGATCGACCAGTATGCCCGCGACGTCTCCGCCTTCATGATGTGGGCCGCCGAGCCGCATCTGGAAGAGCGCAAGCGCCTCGGCTTCATGGTCATGGTCTTCCTCGTCATCTTCGCCGGCCTCGTGTACCTCACGAAGAAGTCGGTCTATGCGAACAAGGAACACTGAGGCCTAACGGCTCAGCTGAATTATGAGCGAGGCGGTCCGCGAGGGCCGCCTTTTTCATGTCCGCCCGAGAAACCGTTTGCACGTCCCGTGGCATGCGCTATCAAAGGCCGAAAGGAATCCCATCCATGACGCTGACTGAAGAACTGATCGCCGCCATCCGCAACATTCCGGACTATCCGAAGCCGGGTATCATGTTCCGCGATATCACGACGCTGCTCGGAAATCCGCGCGCGTTTCGCCGTTCGGTGGATGAGCTGGTGCATCCCTTTGCCGGTACGAAGATCGACAAGGTCGCCGGGATGGAAGCGCGTGGCTTCATCCTGGGCGGTGCCGTTGCGCACCAGCTGTCTGCCGGCTTCGTGCCAATCCGCAAGAAGGGCAAGCTGCCGCATGACACCGTGCGCGTGGCCTACAGCCTCGAATATGGCGTCGACGAGATGGAGATGCATCGCGATGCGGTGCAGCCGGGCGAGAAGGTGATCCTCGTGGACGACCTGATCGCCACGGGCGGCACGGCTGAAGGCGCGGTCAAGCTCCTGAGGCAGATGGGCGCGGATATCGTGGCGGCCTGCTTCATCATCGACCTGCCGGCTCTCGGCGGCCGGAAGAAGCTGGAAGCGCTCGATGTTGACGTGCGCACGCTGGTCGAATTCGACGGGCATTGATTTCATAGACAAACGCTGCCGGAGGCTGGCGACTGCATGGCTGAAACATTGCGCGAAAGCCTGACGGCTGCGGCCGAGGCCGGCATCATCTCGTCCGGCCAGGTGGAGCCGCTCTCCCGCTTTGTCGAGGCGCGGGCGGCGCTGCCGGCCGGCGGGGTTGCCGACGAACCCAACCGGGAAGAAGACAGCGAAATTCCGCGCTTCATCCGGGGCTATCACGATATCCTCATCACCATCGGCATCGTCGTGGTGCTGACCGGCATCGCCGGTGTCGCGCCGATCTATGCGGCTGTGGCCGCGGTGATCGCGCTCGCCGAAATCTTCGTCTACCGGCAGCGGCTGGCGCTGCCTTCCTTCGCGCTGACCATCGCGTTTGCGCTCTTCGCCGGCTGGACGATCATCGATATCGACCGAAACTATATTTCGGGTGAGGTGAGCGCGATGTCGGCGAGCGCGCTGCACATGGCAGCGCTTGCGGCGGCGGAATGCGCGGCGCTGGCGCTCTTCTACTGGCGCTACCGCGTGCCGGTGGCGCTGGCGGCACTCATCATTGCCGGCGTCGTTACAATAACGGTTCTGGCGCTGTCAGGCCTCTATCGCGGCGATTTCGAGCAATATGGCACCATTCTCTTCCTCGCCGCCGGCGTGGTGCTTGTCGGCATCGCCATGCGTTTCGACCTGACCGATCCGAAGCGCCTCTATACGCGATCCGACGTTGCCTTCTGGCTCTATCTCGTGGCCGTGCCGTCGATCCTCAAGGGCATATTCGGCAGCGTGAAGCCGCAGACGACGGAGGGCGCCGTGCTCGTCGTCGCCGTCGTGGCTCTGATGATGATCGTCGGCCTGCTGCTCGATCGCCGTGCCTTCGTGACCGCCGGTCTCGTCTATCTCGGCTATGCCTTTGCCGCGCTGATCGGCACGGATACCGGCGTGCTCGGCGGGCTTGCCACGAGCAACCTGATCATGTGGATCCTCGTCGCCATCGGCCTCATCGTGCTTGGCGTCGGCTTCGGCTGGCGGTTCCTCCGCCAGCTTCTCATCCACGGTCTGCCGGCGTCCATGCAGGCGCGGTTGCCGGTGCTCAGATAAAAGTCAGCGCTGCGTCATCGCCAGCTTTGTCGCCATGGCGAGAAAGGCGACACCGAAGGTGCGGTTGATCCATGTGGTGATCTGCGGCCGGCCGATGATGTGTCGGCGGATGCCGGCGGCGCATAATCCGTAGACCGCGAAGACGACGAAGGTCAGCGCCATGAAGGTGAGGCTGGCCTCGATCATCTTGCCGAATGCATCGGGCGCCTCTGCATTGATGAACTGCGGCAGGAAGGCGAGGAAGAAGAGCGACAGCTTCGGATTGAGCAGGTTGATCAGGATCGCCTTGATGACAATCTCCATGGCCGTTCGACCATCCGGCGTTTGCGCTGCCGATGGCGCTGCGGCTTTCGAGACGATCAGGCCGAAGGCCATATAGGCGAGATAGGCGACGCCGCAGAGCTTCAGGATATTGAAGGCCATCGGGCTGCCGTGGAGCACGGCGGCAAGGCCCGTGAGTGCCGCCGCCATATGCGGGACGATGCCGAGCGTGCAGCCGAAGGCGGCGGCGATACTGCGGCGAGGGCCTTCGCCGAGGCCGGTGGCAATGGTGTAAAGCGCGCCGGTGCCGGGTGTGGCAACGACGATGAGGGCTGTGAGATAGAATTCCGGCGTCATGGAGGGCTCCTTGTGCATGGAGCCTTCTTGTCGCGCCGGTCGCGGCGTCAGGTCTTGAACGGAATTGCAGACTGGGCTGCCTTCCGCGCCGCAGCGGGCGTCAGGCCATAGCGTTGGCGGAAGGCGCGGGTCATGTGGCTCTGGTCGGCAAAGCCGCTGGCCGCGGCGGCGTCGGCGAGCGGATTGCCGGCGAGGATCAGGCGGCGGGCAAGCTGAGTGCGGCGCTCAACGAGATAGGCGTGCGGGGTGAAACCGGTGGCGCGGGCAAAGGCGCGCAGCGTCTGGAAACGGCTCAAGCCGGCTTCGTTCGCAAGGCGCTTGAGTGAATGTTCGCCCGCCACGTCGTCATCGATCATGGCGCGGAGCCTTGCGATCCGGTCTGTTGCGAGGTGCGCATCGTGACCGCCGCGCCTGTTGCCCAGAAGCCCGTGAAGGCATGTCAGCAGCAGTTCGTCGACGGCCTCGGGAGAGGGGCGTGAAATGCCGTCTCCGACAACGCCTTGCCACGCGACGGCAAAGCGACGGGCGGCCTTGGCATCGGCCATGACCGGATTGTGAAATTCCAGCGCCGCCGCTCTTGCGACATCGAGGCCTTCCGCGATCTGATCAACAAGGGCAGGGGTCAGATAGAACATGTGCCACTGGCGCGGCTCGCCCCGAACCGGCGCGCCATCGTGAACTTCGCCGGGATTGACGGTGATGACATGGCCGGGGCCGGCCTCGACCTGCCCACGGCCAGAGGCGGACATTTGCCCGCCCGATATCACGAGGCCGATGCCGAAATCGTCATGCGTGTGCCGGGGGAAGCAATGGGCGCTCTTCCCCGACACTGCCTGCAGGCCTTCCACGCCGGTTGGGTACGCGGCGAAGTCGGCCATCTACGTCAGCCCTTGACCAGTGCGTCGATGTCGCCGTCGATCTCTTCGGGCGTCGTGGTCGGCGCATAGCGCTTCACCGGTTCGCCATCGCGGCCGATGAGGAACTTGGTGAAGTTCCACTTGATCGCCTCGGTGCCGAGCAGGCCGGGCTTCTCATGCGTCAGATACTTGTAGAGCGGATGCGCCCCGGCGCCGTTGACCTCGATCTTCTCGAAGAGCGGGAACTTGATGTTGAAGCGCAGGTCGCAGAACGACTTGATCTCTTCGCTGTCGCCCTTCTCCTGCTCGCCGAACTGGTTGCAGGGGAAGCCGAGGACGACGAGTTCGCCATTGTACTTCTCGTAGAGCGATTGCAGGCCGGCATATTGCGGCGTCAGCCCGCAGGCGCTCGCGGTGTTGACGATCAGGAGCACCTTGCCCTTGAACTCTTCGAGCTTGCGCTCCTTGCCGTTGATGTCATTTGCGGTGAAACCGTAGACGCTCATGTGCTTGCTCTTTCGTGTTGAACGGCCGCGCAGGGTGGAGCCCGGGAGGGAGGCTACACTTCGACGCGAGCGGAGTCAGATGAATTCGATGACGGTCGGCATGAAGTTGACGACGACCTTGCCGTTCTGGTTCCTGCCTTCGCAATAGACGTCGTGCAGCAGCCGGTCGGCATGGTTGGGCGCCTTGATGGTTCGCGTCAGGGTGTTCGAATAGGTGATGACATCACCGGCAAAGACCGGCAGACGCCAGCGCAGATCGTGGAAGCCAAGCGCCGGTCCCAGCTTCGGCGGCTCATGGCCTTCCTTGGCCATGCGCCTGAACTCGCCGAACATGTAGGCGACGTTCAGCCCCATCCAGGCCGAGCAGACATGCCAGCCGGAGGCGCAGAGGCCGCCCAGAAGCGAGTCCTTCGCGCGCTCGGCATCGAGATGGAAATATTGCGGATCGAATTTCGTGGCGAATTCGATGATCTTCTCGGCGGTGAAATGATAGCTGCCGATTTCGGAGGCCGTGTCGCGCGGCCAGAGGTCTTCAAATCTCATCGGCCTGCCTCCGCTGCCTGTTCATCGCGCAAACGAAGCATGGCGGGGGCTTGCATGCGCATGATCCGCTCGCCCTTCTGGTTCGTCAGCACGTGTTGCATCGTCACAAGACCGATGCCGGGGCGGGAGGCCAGCGGCCGGCGCGATTTCACCGTGATCGTCAGGCGCACGGTGTCGCCGGCAATGAGGGGCCGGCGCCATTCCATGAAGTCGACACCCGGGCCGCCTTCTGCGGCGCTGCGCCCGATGACCGTGTCGAAGAAAAGCCGCATGGCAATCGAGCTCATGTGCCAGCCGGAGCCCGAAAGCCCGCCGAGAATGCTGGCCTTGCCGGCCGCTTCGTCAAGATGCATGGGCTGGGGATCGAATTCGGATGCGAAAGCAACGATCTCCTCGGCGGAAACGGTTCGCTCGGCGGAGACGAATTCGCGTCCCTCTTCGAAGTCCTCGTAATATAGCGTGTCATCCGCCATGCTTGTTCATTCCTCCCGATTCCGGTCAAGGTTGAACAATGGCGATATGGAAAGACGAGTTCAAGGCCAGTGTTGCGTTGAAGCGTTCAGTGCAGTGCAATTTCGATCTCGTCGGCCGGCGTCATGAGGCCCCTGAGCACCTCGAACAGTTCGCCCGGCGTTCTGGTGCCGGCGGCGTCTTCGGCGAAGTGCAGGTTGGCATCGGTGTCGATGCCGGTCCAGATCAGGGGATGAGCCACGGGCGCCGCGGTCGGCGCAGGCGTGAAATGCGGCTGGAACAGCGGCAGGTAGCGGCCAGCCTGCCATTGAGCAAGTGACACCCGGTAACGGGCCGTTACCGCATCGAAGCTCTCGCGGTCGCGGTAGTTCTCGCAATTTCGGACCATGGCGCGGATCAGGTTCTCCTCATAGCCTGCGTGTGGAAAACCATATTTCCGGCATAGCCAGTGCTGGATCACGAAAATGGTGGCGGTCACCCCATGACCGGCGCGGAAGGGCGTATCGTCCAGCAGGGGATCGTCGTTGATGTCGCGGCCGAGGTCCTGATTGAAGCGGATTACAGCAGCGTCTTCGCTGGCAATTGTCTTCGTTGCGGCCGAATTGCTCAAGGGGCAGACGCCGGGGACGGAGAAAGGGCGGGAGACGTGATAGAAGGCCTGACCGGTAAGGATGACCTTGAAGGCGTTCTCGTAGTCGATGGTGGGGAACTCGAAGAAGCGGCCGCCGAAATGGTCGCGGATCTTGAGCAGCAGCGCCCGCGAGATGGCGCCGTGATAGACCGAATTGCCGCAGAGCGGCACATGCAGCGCGCCTTCCCAGCGGAAGGCGCGGGCAATGAGGTCGCGCTTGTCGAAGCGGGTGACCTTGACGTTGAGGTCGAGCTTCAGGGGCAGGGCCGGTTCGCCTTCGACCGGCCAGTTGTAGTTGAAGCCGCTCCAGGTGAGGGCGTCGATATGGCCGACCTTCGCTTCAAGATTGGGGAGGAAGCCGGCAAGGTCCGGATCGGCGTAATCGTCATCGCCGATGACGGTGACGTACCGGCCGGTGGCTGCCGCAACGGCGCGCTCCCAGTTCTCCATCATCGAGAGAACCTGCGCGCCGGAAGGCAGGTAGGTGATGCGCGGATCGCCGGCTCTTGCGGCCATGAACGTGTTCATGTTCGACGGATCGTCGGAGTTGTCGACGAACACGAACTGCACGTCATCGCGCTCGCTTTGAAGCAGCGCATCGATGGTCTGGCGGAAATAGAGCTGACGGTTGCGCGAAGGCACGCAGATCGAAAGCACGGGTTGAGCCGCCATGGAAGTCTCCTTTGGCGGCACGCTAGCCCGGGTCGCTTATGCGAAACTGTAATGCGGCATGAAGATCAGGTGTTGAATCTGAAAAGCAGCACGTCGCCGTCCTGCACGACATATTCCTTGCCTTCATCGCGGGCCTTGCCGGCTTCCTTGGCGCCGACTTCGCCGCCGAGCGCGACATAGTCGTCATAGGCGATCGTCTGGGCGCGGATGAAGCCGCGTTCGAAATCCGAGTGGATGACGCCGGCAGCCGCAGGCGCCTTGGTGCCGCGCTTGATGGTCCAGGCGCGGGTTTCCTTCGGGCCGACGGTGAAATAGGTGATGAGGTCGAGCAGGTGATAGCCGGCGCGGATGAGACGGTCGAGACCGGCTTCCTCAAGACCAAGAGCAGAAAGGAATTCCTGGGCTTCCTCGTCGGGAAGCTGGGCGACTTCCGCTTCGATGGCGGCGGAGATGATGACGCATTCGGCGCCCTGTTCCTTCGCCATCTTCTCGACCTCAGCCGTGAAGCTGTTGCCGGTTGCCGCGTCACCTTCGGCGACGTTGCAGACGTAAAGCACCGGATGCGAGGTCAGAAGGTTCAGGCCCTTCAGGATCGCGATATCTTCGGGGGGAAGCGTCCTCAGCAGCAGGCGGGCAGGCTTGCCTTCCTGCAGGAGCTTGACGACTTCTTCCATGACCGGAAGGTTTGTCATGGACTCCTTGTCCTTGCTGGCTGCGCGCTTGCGGGTCTGATCCAGACGGCGCTCGATGCTTTCCAGGTCGGCGAGCATCAGTTCCGTTTCGATCGTGTCGGCATCGCCGACCGGGTCGATGCGGCCTTCGACATGGGTGATGTCGGCATCTTCGAAGCAGCGCAGAACGTGGACGACGGCGTCGACTTCGCGGATATTGGCGAGGAACTTGTTGCCGAGGCCTTCACCCTTCGATGCGCCGCGCACGAGGCCGGCGATGTCGACGAAGGAGATGCGCGTCGGAATGATTTCCTTCGACTTGCCGGCCTGCGCGAGAAGCTTCATGCGCGGATCGGGAACGGCGACTTCACCCGTGTTCGGCTCGATCGTGCAGAACGGATAGTTTGCCGCCTGCGCCGCTGCCGTGCGCGTCAGTGCATTGAAGAGAGTGGACTTGCCCACATTGGGAAGCCCGACGATGCCGCATTTGAAGCCCATGATATATCGCCTGTCGCAGGTCGTGAAATGATTGCGTTGCCTATGGGGGATAGGTTTCCGCGCGTCAAGAGGCAGGCGCATGGCAAGCCTTGTGCGTAAGGCGATGATGCCTTACTTTTGAGACCAAGAAGACAACGGAGAGGTGGCCCGGATGGTGCGCCTGAAGATCACTGCCAAGGGGCAAGTCACGTTGCGAAAGGAAATTCGCGACTATCTGGGCGTCGATATCGGTGACGAGATCGACGTGTCCTTCGAGGAGCAGGGCCAGGTCTCCGTCCGCCCAGCGCGGAAGCGCCATACGAAGCAGGAACTCTTCGGCATGTTCGCCCACAAGCCGGACCGGGCATACAGCCTTGAGGAGCTTGACGAGGCCATCAAGGACGGCTGGGCTGGAAAGGTGACGTCTTGAGCGTCATCATCGACACCAATGTTCTGGTTCGTGCCATTGTCCAGGACAATGCCGAGGAGGCCGAACGGGCCATGGCGGTGCTGGCGGCGCACGAGGTCGTCATACCAAACCAGACCTTCTGCGAGCTGATCTGGGTTCTCGGCAGGGTCTACAAGCTGTCCCATGGCGAGTTGATTGGTGTCGTATCGGCATGGTCCGACACGGAAGGTGTTGTCGTCGATACGGCAGCCGTCGCCGCCGGACTTGCCATCATGAAGAGAGGCGGCGACTTCGCTGACGGCATTGTCGCATTCGAGGGGAGGCGGATGGGAGGAAGCGTCCTTGCGACCTTCGATCGCCGTGCGGCTCGCATTCTGGCCGATGAAGGCAACGAGTGCATTCTGGTCTAGGCGCACAAGGATTGGTGCAAGCTCTTGAAGGTTGTGCGTGGCGAGGCCATGTTCCGGCTGTCGGGCCCAATCCGCCGGGCGCTGGCGATTGTCCTGCAGGGCTTGCCTCTTGCGTTTTTGCAGTTATGGCCTCAAAATGTTGAGGTCTGCGCAACGACGCGGCGGGCGAACAATCCTGAACAACATCAGAAAATCCCCGGAGGCGTCTCATGGCCGAGAACGATGTCGTGCTTGCTCCGCGCGTGAAGACCACGCCGAAGGTCGAGAAGCCGAAGCTCTACAAGGTGCTGCTGTTCAACGACGATTACACGCCGCGCGAATTCGTCGTGATGGTGCTGTCCTATGTCTTCCGCGCCGACTCTTCCTCTGCGGAGAAGATCATGCTGACGGCGCACATGAAGGGATCGTCGGTGGTGGCCGTCTATACGAAGGATATTGCCGAGACGAAGGTCAAGGAGGCGATGGATCTCGCCAAGGAGGCCGGGTTCCCGTTGATGTTCACGGCGGAGCCGGAGGAATAAGTGGGGGCGCTCGTGGTACCCCCCTCTGGCCTGCAGGCCATCCCCCCCGCAAGGGGGGAGATTGATCTGGGGCACTCGCAGCTGTCCCATCTCCACGGGTTCAGTATGTGCGACATTGAGAAGGACTGAGCGATAGCCGCGTTCCGATCTCCCCCCTTGCGGGGGAGATGCCCGGCAGGGCAGAGGGGGGTGAGCCGCGGGCTCAATCCTTCTTGCCAAACATCCGTTTCAGCATGTCGGCCATGGGGCCGGTTGCGGGCAGGTCGGGCTTGTGGTTGCGGGCCTGGTGGATGTGGGACTGGGCTTTTGGCGCCGCCTGGGCCTTGGGCGCACCGGCATCCTTCTTCTCGGCCTTGGGGGGCGGCGGGGCGAGCTTGTTCATGAATTTCGAGCCGTCGCCGTCGAAGAGGAGTTCGGCATTGATGGCGATGTCGTCCATCAGTTCATCCAGCCAACCCTGATCGACCTTGGCGAAATCGCCGAGCACGTGATTGTGGACCTGTTCCTTGGAGCCCGGATGGCCGATGCCGAGGCGCAGGCGCTTGTAGTCGCGGCCGCAATGGGCGTCGAGCGACTTCAGGCCGTTATGGCCGCCATGGCCGCCGCCGACCTTGAGCTTCACTTTTGAAGCCGGCAGGTCGAGTTCGTCGTGGATGGCGATGATGTCGCCGGGACCGAGCTTGTAGAAGCGCATGGCCTCGCCGACAGCCTCGCCGGACAGGTTCATGAAGGTCTGCGGCTTCATCAGCAGCACCTTCTCGCCGGCAATCTCGCCTTCGGAAATCTCGGCCTTGAATTTCTTCGACCATGGGCCGAACGGGTGCTTGCGGTGCAGCGCATCGACGGCCATGAAGCCGATATTGTGGCGGTTGGCCGCATATTTCGGGCCGGGATTGCCGAGGCCGACGATGATCTTCATGGCTTATGTCCGCGCATGGTGGAAATCTTGCGCTGTGAAATGCCAAAGGCAGCCGCCTGTCAAGCGTTGCCCGCTGCAATCAGCCGCCTCATTTGTGAAGCAGGCCGCCTTCGACAAACTGGTAGCGCTCGAAAATCCCCGCCCTTGTCCCGTCATCGATCAGCTTCTTCAGGCTGGCGCGGATCCGTTCGAGCGTTTCGGGCGATGTGCTCTTGTTGCAGGCAAGCGAGTCGACGGTGCGGGTGAGGACAACGGCGGGCTCCACCGGGACGGCCTGTTTCTGCAGATCCGTCACCATGGAGGCGGCCATCGGCATCAGATCGATGCGGCCGGCGATCAGCTTCTTGAGGCTGAGGTCAATTTCCGAGGTGAGGTCGACGCGCCTGAAGCCGCCCTGTTTCAGCAGTGCTTCGGTGTAATCGCCGAGCTGGGTGCCGACGAGGTATCGCTTGGCGTCATCGAGATCGGTGGGTTTGACGTCGGAGCCGCTTCTGCGGACCAGATAGGTTTCGGTGGTGAAGAGCGGTTCGATCCATTCGAACAATGCGTCCCGCTCGGCCGTGTGGACGGTCGAGAAGACGCAATGTCCGCCGGAGTTGAGGGCAAGGCCATAGGCGCGCGCCCAAGGCTGTATCTTCATCTCGTATGGGATGCCCGCATCCGTCATGATGGCCTTCATGAGGTCGATGGCAATGCCCTTCAGCACGCCGTTCTCCTGATAGCTATAGGGCGGGTAGGATTCGGTCAGGAGATGCAGGGTTTCAGCGGGTGCCGCCGACGCCGAGGCGGACCACAGAGACGCCATACACGCCAGCGAGGCAAGCCAGCCGGCCTTTCTGTTGCCGTTTCGTGCGAGGCGCGCTTTCGTCATGCATGACCTCTTGGAGCCTGAGTGATGCGGGGCGCGCTCACTTGACCGCGCTTTCCTCGGTGGAGACGCCGTAGACATCGAAAATCTGATGCTGGGTTCCATCAGCAATCAATTTGTCCAGTTCCTGCTGCATGCGGGTGATCGTGGCATCCGGAACGTTGCGGTTGCACGCGATCGAATATGTGCTTTCGGCCAATGTCAGCACGGATTCGACCGGAGCGCCATCGCGTTTCAGCTTCTCATAATATTTTTCCGAGATCGGCATGAGATCGATGCGGCCGCTTGCGAGCTTCTTCAGGCCGAGGTCGAGATCTGTCGCGAGATCGATCTTGGGGAAGTTGTTGCGCTTCAGGATGTCGTGGGTGAAATCGCCGCGCTGGGTACCGATCGTGTAGGCCTTGGCCTCTTCCAGCGACTTCGGGGCAATTTTCGATCCCTGCTTGCGGATCAGGAGCGTGCGGCTCTTCATCAGCGGCTCAACCCATTTGAAATTCCGGTCGCGCTCGGCATTGTGGACTGCCGAAAAGACGCAGAATTCCGGCTCGATCTCGGCCAGTGCCAGCGCACGCGCCCAGGGCATGATTTCGACGGAATAGGGGAGCTCGGCATTCTTCATGATCAGACGGATCTGATCCATGGAGGCACCCTTGACCTGGCCATCCTCGATATAGTTGAGCGGCGGATAGGTTTCCGTCACGAAGCGGATATCGGTGGCAGAGGCTGTGCCGGCGGCGAGGGTGAAGGCGAGTGCCAGGCCTGTGAGGGCGCGGGCAGAGATCATCTTGATGTCCATGTGGTTCAGGCGCGCGCGGAAAGCCGCTCGCCGGTCGGGTTGTAAAGCTGTTCGATGTCGTCGATGCTGAGCGGCCTGGAGAAGAGATAGCCCTGGCCGTAATGGATGCCCATGTCCTTCAGGATCTCTCTCTGGCTCGGCGTTTCGATGCCTTCTGCGACGACCTTGCAGTTGAGATGCTGGGCGATCGTGTTGATGCCCTGGACGAGCAGGTAGGGCTTGTCGCGCTCGACCGCGCTGTCGGGATGCAGGGCTGCCACGAAGGAACGGTCAACCTTGACGATGTTGACCGGGAAGCGGTGCAGGTAGCTCAGCGACGAGTAGCCGGTGCCGAAGTCGTCCAGCGCGATCGACATGCCGCAATCGCGCAGACCGCGGAGCACCATGTTGATCTCGGGATTGTTGCGCATGAGAACCGCTTCGGTGATCTCCAGCACGATGCGCGAGGGCTGTATGCCCGACTTCATGAGGATGTCCGACATGCGCGCCAGAAGGTCGGCATTGAGCTGCAGCGGCGAGAAGTTGATCGACATGCGGACATCTTCGAAGCCCGGAATGTCGCTGATGCGGGCAAGATAATCGACCGCCTTCTTCAGGATGACATTGCCGATCGCCTCGATCGTGCCGTTCTCCTCGGCCACGGCGATGATCTTTGCCGGCGGCAGGATGCCGCGCTCGGGATGGCGAAGCCGCATCAGGGCCTCGAAATTCCTCGGCCGCCCGGTCTTCAGATCGCAGATCGGCTGCAGCCATGCATCAAACCAGTCGTTCTCAAGCGCCTGATTGATGAAGCGTTCCAGCTCGGCGCGCTCGCGGGCCGTGTCTGCCATGGAATCATCGAAGACTTCGGTGCCGTTCTTGCCGTTGCGCTTGCGCGCATACATGGCCAGATCCGACTTCTGCAGAAGTTCGGCAGCGGAGTTGGCATGGTGCGGATAAAGCGCGATCCCGATACTGGCGCTCAGCGTCACCTTGGTGGATTCCGGCGTGAACGGCGTCGTGAAGATCGACTTCAGCTGTTCGGAGATGCCGCGCGCGATCGTCTCCGCATCCGGTGCCGAGACGAGGACGGCGAATTCGTCGCCGCCGAGGCGGGCGATGACGTCGGAGGGGCGCAGCTGGGCAGTGGCGCGGCTCACCACTTCCCTCAGCACCGCGTCGCCGGCGGCGTGGCCCAGATTGTCGTTGATCCACTTGAAGCGGTCGAGGTCGACGAAGAGGCAGGCCAGTTCGTGGCCGCACTTGTCAGCCTCGCTGATCTTGCCGTCGAGTGCGGCTTCGAAGCCCTGGCGGTTGAGAAGGCCGGTCAGGTGGTCGGTGATGGCCTGCAGGTGGTTGCGGGTCTCCGCTTCCTTGAGTTCCGTGACGTCCGTCATCACGCAAATCGCGCTGGTGCGCCCGGCGTCGTCGCCCATCGGCGTCTCGCGGATGAGCACATCGATGACGCTGCCATCGGCGCACTGGAACTTGACGGTGCAGTTGGCCGCTTCCGGTGCCTCATGGTCCGCCAGGCCGCGGGCGCTGCGCCAGGTTTCGCCGCGGGCGAGGAAGTCGCTGAAGTGGCGGCCGGTGACGTCGTCGCGCGAATAGCCGGTCGCCAGCATCCAGTAGTCGGAAACGGCGGCAATGCGGTCGTCGGCATCGACCATGTAGAGCATGGCGGGGGTCTTGTTGTAGACCGCCTGCACCATGGCATGCGCGGCCTTCAGCGCGCTTTCCTCGTGCGCCAGTTCACTCTGCATCTCGTTGAAGTTTTCAGCCAGCAGGCCCATCTCGTCGCGCGAGTGCCAGTCCACGCTCTGCCGGTAGCCGCTGCGGCGCGTCCGGATGACGGCGTCGGTCAGGCGCAGGAGCGGGCGGATGACGATCACCCGGTTGGCAATCACGGCCGCCAGGAAGACGATGGTCACCGCGAAGACGAAGATGAACATGAACGCGATATCGCGCGGGCTGATGGTCGAGATGAGGCCGCCATTGTCGACTTCGAGTTCCAGCGCGCCGACATATTTCTCGCCATCGACGGAGGAGAAGTAGATCGGCGTGGAAAATCTGCGCGTTGCCACGTCGTGTTTCGTGCCTGCGGCCGGGATGCTGATCGTGATCGAGCCGGAGCTGTCGCGCACGTGAACGGCCTCGATCTCGCTGCCGGCGGCGATCGCGGCTGCGACCTTCCTGGCGCTGTCGATGTCGAAATCCCACAGCGGCTTGCCGAGCGCCTGCGCGTTGGTGGACATCGTCAGATCGATGCGCTGCATCCGCTCGTTCAGGGTGCGTTCGGCGGAGAGGAAGAAAAACAAAGCAAAGAGCGGCATCACGAAGATGAGCACCGCCGTACAAATGATCAAAAGAAAGCGCTTTTCCACGGAGTGGGTGTGCATGGGCCTCTAAACTGAACGTGCCGATCCGCCATATTTATAAGGCAGGCAATGTTGCATGCAGGCCTTAACCGACCTTGAAGATCGGGCTCTCAGTTTTTGCATTGCGCAAAAATGCAAGGCCCGCCTACATCTCTGTAGAACGAGCCTTGCACGTAACTGAACTGCTGAAAGCAGATCGGTGAACCGATCAGGCTTCTGCTGCTTCTTCCTGGACGCCGCCAGCCGGGGTCACGATCGTGGCGATCGTGAAGTCGCGGTCGGTGATGACGGGCGTGACGCCTGCCGGAAGCTTGATGTGCGAGATGTGAACACCGTCGCCGATCTTGAAGCCTTCGAGGTCAGCCGTGATGAATTCCGGGATGGCGTTGGCCGGGCAGTGGAATTCGACTTCGTGGCGAACAACGTTCAGGGTGCCGCCGATCTTGAGGCCCGGGGACTTTTCCTGGTTGACGAAGTGAACCGGAACAGCAACCACGACCTGGGTGTCGCCGGACACGCGCAGGAAGTCGACATGCAAGGTGAAGTCGCGGACCGGATCCAGCTGGTAATCCTTCGGGAGAACCGAGATCTTTTCGCCGCCGACGTCGATCGTTGCGATGGTGGTCATGAAACCGCCAGCGTGGATCTTCTTCGTGACTTCATTGGTCGACAGAGCGATCGAAATCGGGGCCTGCTTGTCGCCATAGATAACTGCAGGGATAAGACCGTTGCGGCGCAGTTCGCGGGAGGACCCCTTACCAACCCGATCGCGCTTTTCGGCCTTGAGCTCGTACGAAGCGTGGCTCATGGTATTTCCTTTCAACGTTTGCGGAGAGCCCGCACACTGTCGATTTCGACAGATGCGAAGCTGAAGCTTGTTGCTGAATTCGCTAAAAGCCTCATCCGCCTTGCCTCCAAGGGTGTCTAGGCGGACGGCGCTCCTTACTCCAAAGGGGTTTCGAATGCAAGGGTGGGCAGCGGATCGATGTTTCAGCTCACTTGATGAAGATCAAAGCGGGGCCGGTTCGGGTGACGCAATATTGATACACTTGGCTTTGATACATGCGATTGTGCTGATGCATTCGCTTCGGAACCGTGCAATTCTGACAGACGATTTCGTGTAATCGGCATCTGACCTGTCGGACAACGCGGCCTTCCTTATGGAGCCTGTCGCGCAAGGCCTGAGCAGGAGCTTTGGGAGGAGCTGAGCTGATCATGACGCAACATGCAGATAAAGTGTTTTCCTTGGCGCGCAAGTCTTCACAGGCCGCGAGTTCGCCAGTGGCCGCCTCGTGGCTGAGATGCATGAACGTGCACAAGCTCAGCCCCGACCAGAACCTTGCGCCCGCCCGCCTCACCGACCAGGAATTTCGCGATGCGACCGAGCGGTCGCGGGTGATCGTCGAGGAAGCGCGCGACGAACTCGACCGGCTTTTCATGATGGCGGGCCGCTCCGGCCATTCTTTGCTTCTGACCGACAGCCACGGCGTCGTGCTCGACCGGCGCGGCACGGCGGGTGACGAGAAGGATTTCCGTGGCGTCGGCCTCTGGTCCGGGACCGTGTGGACGGAGGCGAGTGTCGGCACCAACGGGATCGGCACGGCACTGGCCGACCAGCGCGCCGCCACGGTGAGCCGCGACCAGCACTTCCTGTCCTCCAACACCGGCCTCAGCTGCACGGCAGCCCCCATTCGCGACCACATGGCGCGCATCTCCGGTGTCCTCGACTTCTCGACCTGTCGCGACGACGCCAACGAACTGACGATGGCGATGCTGTCGCATGCCGTGCGCGATGCGGCGCTGCGCATTGAAGGCAACCTGTTCCGCCGCGCGTTCCCGATGGCGCGCATCGTCATGGTGGGCAGCGGCTATGGTGCGTTTCTGGCCGTCGACCGGGACGACATCGTGCTGGGCGCGACGCGCGGTGCGCGGCAGGCGCTGGGTCTCGATGACAGCCGGCTTGCTGCCGGCATTCCGGCCGCCGATCTTCTCAACGAGAGCGAGCCGACGCATTCGGCCGATCTTCTGGAGGCGGAGCGTTCGGCGCTGAGACGGGCGATCAACCGCAATGGCGGCAACATGTCCCGCACGGCAGAAGCGCTCGGCATCAGCCGCGCCACGCTGCATCGCAAGGTGAAGCGTCTGGGCATCAGCTGATCGGGATTGCAGAGCTTTAAACGAAAACGCCGTGCGTTCGATCGAGCGCACGGCGTTTTCGTTTGAAATCTATCCGTCGATCAGTCGAAGAGGCTCGAAACCGAGGCTTCCATGCTCGTGCGGTTGATGGCTTCGCCGAGCAGATGCGACGAGGTGATGACGCGGATGTTGTGGGCGGACTGGACAGACGTGGTCGGCTGGATCGTGTCGGTGATCACCAGTTCCTTCAGCTTCGATGAACTGACGCGAGCAACGGCGCCGCCGGACAGAACGCCATGCGTGATATAGGCCGTCACGCTGGTTGCGCCGTTCTTCAGCAGGGCTTCAGCGGCGTTGCAGAGCGTGCCGCCCGAGTCGACGATGTCGTCGATCAGGATGCAGTCCTTGCCGGTGACGTCGCCGATGATGTTCATGACTTCGGATTCGCCCGGACGGTCGCGACGCTTGTCGACGATGGCGAGAAGACAGTCGAGGCGCTTGGCAAGCGCACGGGCACGCACCACGCCGCCAACGTCAGGCGAGACGACCATGACGTTCTTCAGGTCATAGTGGTCCTTGATGTCGCGGGCGAGGATCGGTGCGGCGAACAGGTTGTCCGTCGGGATATCGAAAAAGCCCTGGATCTGGCCGGCATGAAGGTCGAGCGTGAGCACGCGGTCGGCGCCGGCTTCGGTGATCAGGTTGGCGACGAGCTTTGCCGAGATCGGCGTGCGCCCCGAGGCGCGACGGTCCTGGCGAGCGTAGCCGAAATAGGGAAGCACAGCCGTGATGCGACGGGCCGACGACCGGCGGAACGCGTCGATCATGATCAACAGTTCCATGAGATGGTCGTTCGCCGGAAACGACGTGGACTGAACGACGAAGATGTCTTCGCCGCGCACGTTTTCCTGAAGTTCTACGAAAATTTCCTGGTCTGCAAAGCGCCGAACGGTGGCCTTACCCAAGGGAACTTTGAGATAGTTGCAGATCGCTTCGGCCAAAAGCCGGTTCGAGTTTCCTGCGAATACCTTCATGGTGGCCCGCCCTGATGATGCTGAATGCCGGCCTTTTAGCGCGCTTGCCCGTGAATGCAAGTGTGAAACATGGATTCATCGAGTTTTCCCGCAAAATGATGGGGTTGCGGGTAAATAGGCCACGTCAGCCTCGTCTGGAAGACTTCCAGGCGATATACTGGTTGATCGTATCGGAGGCGATCTTGGACATCACGTTCGGCGGAACATTGGCCCAGGGGTCGGCGGATTTGCCGGCGAGCTTCTCCTGGCCCTGCAGGCGCGTGAGGCGTGCGCCGGAGGCGTCGAGCACATCCCAGACATAGGTGATCGTCGTGCCGGCGCCGTCGTCGAAGGCGGAGAAATAGCCCTTCAGCATGTGCTCGGTGGAATTGTCGGAGGAGGGCTTGATGGAAAGGCCCCGCGCAGACGCGTTGGTCGCCAGTTCGCGCGATAGCGGCGTGACGGCGGAAATCGGCGCGCCGATGATCGGCAGGAAGCGGATCGATCCGCCGGCCACGCTGCCTTCGCCGGCCGGGAGCGTGCCAAGAACGCCGGGCGCCTGCGGCTGGCCGGAGGCCTGATAGATGGATTTCTGCGTGGCAGAGACGCCGCCGGGCGTTCCCAGCATCGGGCTTCGCGGACCGGTCTGCTGCGGCTTCGGCTGCTGGTCGTCGCCTGCCGTGGTGGCCGTTTGCGGAAACTGCGTCTGCTGGGTGCCGATGTCGCGGTTCTCTTCGGCGGCAAGGCTGGTCTGCTCGGGTGAGTCGAGCGCGGGCGGCGCACCCTTGTGGGTGGTCGCGGTCTTCGCAGACGGATCGCCAATTGGTTCAGGCGGCGTCATGAGGCCCGAAGTCGAGCAGGCGGAAAGGACGCAGATCGCTGCGGCTGCCAGCGCTGATACGAGAAGCTGCCGCATCCTGCTCCGTCCTCCTCTTGGTTCAGGCTGGAAATCGAGCTCATTAACGGTCGCCCGGGACGTCCTGTCAATGACGGGGCCCGAACATGCTGGGGACGCCCCCGGCAGGACAGGGGAAATTGACAGGCGTCAGGCGGATTTGCGGGGCTTACGCAGTCAGAAGCGTCAGGGGATGGCGCGACAGCGGCTTCGGCGCTTCCTCTGTCGTCAGGTAGGTCTGGCCGAGTGTCATGGCGAAGCCTGATTCGGAATCCATGATGACCATGTGCACGAAGAGCGTCATGCCCGGCTCGATTTCCTGCGGATTGCCGGCGTGGAACATCTGATGCTCCATCCAGGAGGGCGCGAAGCGGGCGCCAAGCGAATAGCCGCAAGCGTTGAGACGGTGCCGGGCAAGGCCGCGCTCGTCCATGATGCGGGCATGGACATCGAAGACGGTGCCGAACGTGTTGCCGGGGCGGAGCACGAGTTCGATGGCCTCGATCGCCTCGCGGCAGGCCTCGAAGAGTTCGACCTGCCGGGCCTCCGGTTCGCCGATAACGATCGTGCGCATCATGGCGGCATGATAGTGCGCCGACACGCCGGCCCATTCCAGCGTCAGCTGGTCGCGCTCGGAGAGCGTGCGGCGGCCTGACTTGTAGCGGCAGAGAAGCGCATCGGCGCCCGAACCGATGATGAATTCGTTGGCCGGATAGTCGCCGCCACCGGCAAGCACCGCGCCCTGCATGGCGGAGAGGATCTCGGCCTCGTTGGCGCCCGCCTTCGTGAGCCTGATCGCTTCGTCGAGCGCGCTGTCGGCAAGCCGCGCGGCCTCCGTCGCGCAGGCGATCTCGGCCTCGCTCTTCACCAGGCGCAGCCCGCTCACCAGAAGCGACGCATCGATGACCTCGCAGAAGTTCATCAGCTGCCGGTCGAGGAGATGGGCGGTCCGGCCGGTAATGCCGTGGGTATCGAATTCGACACCGACGCGGGCGCCGAGCAGGTCGAGTTCGTTGAGCAGTTCCTTCAGATCGACGGACGGGTCGGCGTTCGCCCGGTCGACCCAGATGCGGATATCGGAAATGTTGGAGGTGTGGCGGGCCTGGCGAAGGTCGGCGGAGCGCGTCAGGAGAACCTTCGTCCCATCCGCCTTCACCACCAGCGTCTGGAAGAAGCAGAAGCCGAACGTGTCGTAGCCGGTCAGCCAGTACATGCTTTCCTGCGCGAAGAGCAGGATCGCATCGAGCTTTTCCTCGCGCAGCCTTGCCGTCAGGCGGTCCATTCGCTGGACGTATTCCCGTTCGGAAAAATGCATCGCCATGTCCTTGTCCTCCCGGTCAGATGGGCAGTCGATCTATCCACGCCATTGCGTCAGCGAAACCGTCTGCCGCCTTCGGTTCGAAATCGCCTCAGGCCGCTCGATTGATCTGGATTGCGGAAATCTGTCGGCCGTAGTCCGGCTCCTTGCGGTGGGTCGTGCGCCGGTAGGAGAAGAAGCGCTCCTCGTCGACATAGGTGCAGTGGCCCGTGATGGCAGCGTTGACGCCTGCCGCCTTGAGGCGCGCCGCGGTCAGACCCTGCAGGTCGAACATGGCGTGATCCTCCTTGACGGACGGGCTGAAATAGCGGGCGTAGTCCGGGTTGATGTCCAGGAAGCGCGCGACGAATTCGGGGCCGACCTCGTAATTGGCGGCGCTGATCGAGGGGCCGAGAACGGCGGTGATCGTTTCGCGTCTGGCGCCCAGCGCGATCATGGCGTCGATCGTGCTTTCGAGCACGCCATAGAGCGCGCCCTTCCAGCCTGCATGGGCCGCGCCGATCACCCGGTTTTCGGCGTCGGCAAAGAGAACCGGGCCGCAATCGGCGGCAAGCACGCCGAGCACGATGCCGGGTGTCGCGGTGACAAGCGCATCGGCCTCCGGGCGCTCTCCGGCATAGTTGCCGGTGACCGTGAAGACATCGGGGGAGTGGATCTGGTGGACGGTCGCCAGCTTCTCGATGGGCTGGCCGAACCAGGAGGCGACGCGGGCGCGGTTCTCGATCACCCGCTGCGGCGTGTCGCGCGAGCCGAGACCGACATTGAGCCCTTCGTAGATGCCTTCGGAGACCCCGCCCAGACGGGTGAAATAGCCATGCCGGATAACGTCGCCCGAGGCGTCCTGGAGCACATCGCTGATGATCGGGCTGAGGCCTGCGGGGATGTCCATGATCTTGTCTCCCGTTGTCGCGCCCTCATCACGGTCTCTGCGTGTCAACGCAGATCCCGTCATCGGGGCGGATGTTGCAAACTGCGGATGGGTCTGTCAATCGTCTGTCGGGGCACCGGCCTCGGCGTCCGGCTGCGACCGGCGGGCGATGAAGGGTTCGAGTTCGACATGGCTCGAAGAAACGGCGAGAACCTTGAAGAGTTCCCCCATCTTGCCGGCACCGGCGCCTGCCAGACGATCGACTGCAATGGCAATCTCTTCTGCCGCAAGGCTCTCCTTGCCGCGCGACAGGGCTTCGGCGCGCTCATAGATGCCGAGGCCGGCGAGGAAATCGCCCTGATGCATGACGCCGTTGACGTGAAGGCCGGAGAGATGCGCGATCCTGGCCAGCGCCTCGAAATCGACATGGCTGGTGAGGTCGGCTTCGCCCGGATGGGCGAGCGGCGGATCGAACTGGTGGGCGCGGATCGCCTGCAGCGTGTCGCCATAGCCCGAGGCGACATGGCCGTAATCGACGATCAGCGCCGAGCCGCCGCCTTCCAGAAGCCGCTGACAGAGCGCCTGCATGACGGCAAGGCGGGCAGGGGCAAATTCGGCGATCGCGCCCATCGGCTGATGGCCGGGCGGGCCGGGAAGAAGGCCGGGGTCGACGCCGGCCATGCCTACCGCGAAGGTGAGATTGTCATCCGCATCGAGCCCCACCATGCGCTCGCGAAAGCCGGTCGGCGTCTTGACGAACTGGCGGATCGGGATCGCGTCGAAGAGTTCGTTGGCAACGACGAAAAGCGGGCCCTCGGGCACGCCGTCGAAACCGTCATGCCAGCTGATCTTCCACTTGTCGGCGACCAGCGTCTGGGCCTGCACCTTGCGCAGCCGCTCGCTGGTTTCAATCAGATGGATCTGCGCGGCCTCGAACATGTCGGGGCTCAGTTTCTTGATGACGCGCAGGATGTCGGCCATCATCGTGCCGCGGCCGGGGCCGATTTCGGCGAGGTGGAATTCCGATGGCGCACCATGGGCCGTCCAGGCCTGGACGAGGAAGATGCCGACCATTTCGCCGAAGAGCTGGCTGATCTCGGGTGCGGTGGTGAAGTCGCCGGCGGCGCCGAAGGGCTCGCGCGTCTTGTAATAGCCGTGTTCCGGATCGGCGAGGCAGAGCGCGAAATAGTCCGTCACGCTGATCGGCCCGTTGGCCCGGATGAAGGTCCTGATCTTTTCCGCAAGCGGCGTCGTCATGGCACGGCCGTTTCCGGATTTGGGAGGCGGGCGGCGGCGCGGCGGGCGCGCCAGATGGCCCAGAGGCCGGCAGCCACCATCGGCAGCGACAGCAGCATGCCCATGGTGAGCCAGCCGCCGAAGAGATAGCCGAGCTGCGCATCGGGCTCGCGGAAGAATTCGGCGGTGATGCGGCTTAGCCCATAGCCGCAGACGAAGACACCGGTGATGAAGCCGGGTGTTTTCAGAAGCTTCGGGCCATAGGCGAGCAGGCTGAGCACGCAGACGAGCACGATGCCTTCGAGGCCTGCCTCATAAAGCTGGCTCGGATGGCGCGCGAAGGGGCCGCCGGTCGGGAAGACGACCGCCCATGGCACGTCGGTGATCCGGCCCCAGAGCTCGCCATTGATAAAATTGGCGACGCGGACGATGCCGAGACCGATGGGGGCGACGATCGAGACGATGTCGAACAGGCTCCAGACGGCAATCCTGTTGGCGCGGGCAAAGAGAATCATGGCGATCGTCGTGCCGAGGAAGCCGCCATGGAAGGACATGCCGCCATCGTAGACGCGGAAGAAACGCAGCGGATCGGCGATGATGTTCGGCAGGTCATAGAAGAGCGCATAGCCGACACGGCCGCCGACCACGATGCCGATGGCCGCATAGAGCACGAAATCGTCGAGCTGCTGGGCGTTGATCGGCGCCTGGCCGCCCCGCCAGAGGCTGCCATTGGCGATCAGCCGGCGTGCGTAGAACCAGCCGAGCATGATCGAGACGACATAGCCGATGCCATACCAATGCACCTTCAGCGGGCCGATTTCGAAGGCAACCGGATTGAAGCCGGGAAAGGCGATCGCCGCCATGGTGATGAGTTCGCTATGCAATCTGGTGCTGCCCCACTGTTTCGCGCCGGAAAATGAAGCGTGAAAGGGGCAGGGTCAAGGCGATTTTTCTGACCGTTGGTAAACCTGCCGGCACTTCGTCAAACGTGTGTCCGGCTCCCACGCAATAGTGCTTGCATAAGACCGCGCGAGGACCTACCTCAGTCCTATATTCTTTCAGTCCGACTGCAAGGGAGACGATCATGTCCACGGGACCGAACCGCATTTTTGACGATTTCGCCAAGCTGATGACGGATGCAGCCGGCGCTGCACAGGGCCTGCGTCAGGAAGCCGAGACGGCCTTCCGCGCCCAGGCCGAGCGCTTCATGAACTCGATGGACCTTGTCAAGCGCGAGGAATTCGAGGCTGTGCGCGAGATGGCCGTGAAGGCCCGCGAAGAAAATGACGCGCTGGCCGCGAAGATCGCCGAGCTTGAGGCGAAGCTTTCGGCGAAGAAGTAAGAATGAGGAAAGGGCTGCTTCTGTGTGGAATGCCGCCCTTACCGGTCCTTCGCGATCGTCGTCGCTGTTCTTCAGGCGGCGACCGTGTCTGAGCCAGACTTGCGTGGTCCGAACGTCAATTCGACAACCACGCTCGGCTCAAGCAAATGATGCACCCGCACGAGCCAATCCAATGTGAACTTTGACAGGCTCGCATTGCGGACCCGAGAGATGTCGGCTTCCGCCACGTTTGCGCGTTTTGCCGCTTCGCGTGCGGAGAGCCCCTGTTCGTCAAGCACGCCAATGATCTTCGTGGCCAACACAGCCTTCATGTGCTTGGTTTCGGCATCGGGATCACCGAAGTCAGCAAAGATATTGCCTCGGCCGCGAACAATTTCGAAGTCCTCGTCCGTCATGACTGCATCTCCTTTATTCGTTTCAGGCGAGCCTTGATCAGTTCCACCTCCTTTTGAGGTGTCGCTATCCCTTTGTTGGACTTCTTCTGGAAGGCGTGAATCACCCAAATTTCATCTCCGAACTGAACTGCATAGATCACCCTGTAGGCATCAGACCGGTAAGGCAGCGCGATTTCCAGAACCCCGGATCCAAGGCCCTTCATGGGCTTTGCGATATCGGCCTTTCCGCCCAGCGCTGCGATGTCCAACGCCGATTGCATGTCCTCGCGGGCGGCAGCGGGGAACGTTTCGAACTCTTTGCGTGCCTGCTTGAACCATACAATCTCTTTCATGAGCCTCAGCTTCTCACAGAGGGGAACCTTACTCAAGTAAACTTGTCTAAAACGACAAGTTTCTCGATGACGGTTTGAGGTTTGCGGGTTCTGCTGATTGATCTCGAAGATAACTGAAGAACGTGCTGGCGAGGCCCACCCTGTGTATGAATCACCACCTGTTCGCAGGTGCATTCATCGCAGTTCGGTTCAACCGAATTTTTTCGGAAATTTTCTCCACCTGTGGATTCGACCGAAAAATCATTGTCGCAGAGTCAGTTATGCCTTTGCGATCAAGCGGCTCCTAAAGTGGTCGGGCGATTTCGGGTGTCAAAAGCGGTTGTCGCGGGGGTGGCGGGAGAGGGTCATCGCTATAGACTGATTTTCAACGACGATTCGAAGCGGCGCAAGTTTCGGGCAGGACGACGCGCCTAGCCTTTTTACCGCATAGGATCGTTTCATCTTTGTATCTGGCGCGTTCAGTGAGTTTGGCGAGTGTGTGCTTGTCGCCGAACCGTTTGCGGGTCCGATGGAGAACATGCCGAATGAGCCTTATAGACGTGCAGATCGCGCGCCAGTCGAACCCGGTCGATATGATCGAGTTTGTCGCCGCCAATAACGACTGGTCCTTTGAACGGTCCGGCGAGGACGAGATATCGATGTCCGTGGGCGGCCGCTGGGCCGACTACAACGTGTCCTTCTCCTGGATGGAGGAGTTCGAGGCGCTGCATCTTGCCTGCGCCTTCGACCTGAAGGTGCCGCAAAGCCGCGTCAACGAAGTGATCCGCTTGCTCTCGATCGTCAACGGTCAGGTGCTGATGGGACATTTCGACATCTGGCGGCATGAGGATGCCATCATCTTCCGCCAGTCGCTGCTGCTTGCAGGCGGCGCCGAGCCGACCGACCGTCAGGTCGAGGTCCTGCTGTCGAACGCGCTTGATAGCTGCGAAGCCTATTTCCAGGCCTTCCAGTTCGTCGTCTGGTCCGGCATGGACGCACAGGACGCGGTTGACGCCGTCCTCTTCGAAACGGCCGGGGAAGCCTGAGGCATGGCGTCTACGGGAAAGATCGTACTGCTCGGTGCGGGCAATATGGGCGGGGCAATGCTCGCCGGCTGGCTGAAAAGCGGCATTGCCGGCAGTTCAATTCTGATCCTCGATCCGAAAGTTTCGGACTCCATGGCCGGCCTTGCTGCCGAGCATGGGGTGGAGATTGCTGCTGCGCCTCCCGAGGGGCTCAAGGCTTCGATCATCTTTCTGGCGGTCAAGCCGCAGATCATGGACGTGGCGCTGCCGCCGGTCAAAAGCCTGGTTGGGCCGGACACCGTGATCGTGTCGATTGCGGCGGGCAAGACGCTTTCCTTCATCGAAGGTCATCTCGGCGCCGGCGCGTTTGTTCGCGCCATGCCGAATACGCCGGCCATGGTCGGCCGTGGCGTGACGGGAGCCTTTGCGAACCCTGCCGTGACTGAAGCGCAGAAGGCTGAGGTTCATGATCTTCTCAAGGTCAGCGGTCCGGTCGAATGGGTTTCGTCGGAGGCGGATATCGATTCCGTCACCGCGCTGTCGGGCAGCGGCCCGGCCTATGTTTTCTATCTCGTCGAGTGCATGGCTGAGGCAGGCCGAAAACTCGGTCTGCCGGCGGACCTCGCCATGCGTCTCGCGCGGGAAACAGTCTCGGGGGCTGGTGAACTCCTGCACCAGTCCCCCGAGGATGCTTCGCGGCTGCGCACCAATGTGACGTCACCGGGCGGCACGACGGCGGCGGCCCTTTCCGTCCTGATGGCCGAAGACGGCATGCAGCCGCTCTTCGATGCGGCGATCGCCGCAGCGCGCAAGCGTGCCCAGGAACTGGCGAACTGAGCGACCTGCCATGACCGAGACGATCACCTACGCAGATTTCGAGAAGGTCGATATTCGCCTCGGCACGATTGTCGAGGCGGAGCCTTTTCCGCAGGCGCGCAAGCCGGCGATCAAGCTGGTCATCGACTTCGGCCCGGACATCGGGCTCAGGAAGTCCTCGGCGCAGATCACCATCCATTATGCCCCCGAGACGCTGGTCGGGCGTCGCGTGCTGGGCGTCGTCAATTTCCCTCCGCGCCAGATCGGGCCGTTCATGTCGGAAGTGCTCACGCTTGGCTTTGCCGATGCCGAGGGCGCCATCGTGCTGGCTGGCGTCGAGCTTCCGGTTCCCAACGGCGCGAAGCTCTGCTGATCACATTTCGCCGGCTTGGCTTCCGCAAGCCGTTTTTTGCCCCAATCGGGGCGTAGGCCTGATTCCGGGTTTTGAGGGAAACAGCCATGGTACTGGACCAGAATTTCCGCGTGAGCTGCCTGCCGCGCGCCCGTGAGGTGGCGGACGAATGGCGCGCCACGCATGTCGTGTCGCTGATCGATCCGGAACTGCCGGACCATCTCGTACCGGTCATCGGGCGCGGCGAACATATCGTGGCGCGGCTGCGCGACCAGGAGACGGCGGCCTTTACAGCGCATTTTCCCGATCTGGTGGTCAGCCTGTTCGAAACGGTGCGGCCTGCCGTCGAACTGCCCGATAGTCGCATTCTCGTCCATTGCCATGCCGGCGTCAGCCGCTCGACGGCCTTTGCCTATTGCCTGATGGCCCACCGGGCAGGCGCGGGGCGGGAGGCGCACGCCTTCGATGCTTTTCTGAAGATCGTCAACAAGCCGTGGCCAAACCGGCGGATCGTCGAGATCATCGACGCGCATCTCGGCCGTGGCGGGGCGCTTCTGAAGCCACTCGACGCGCTGCGGGAGCGTCATCCGAAGCGTATCGATGCCTGGCACCGCTTCAACCTGCGCCGGCCCTATCCGGAACTGATGGGCGGCTACGGCCGCTGATTGTCCGATCGACCGCGAAGACCGCTTATGCCGGAATGCGGATGATGGCTCTCAGCCCACCCATGGGGCTGTCGTCCAGCGTGACGTTGCCGCCGTGGGAGCGGGCGACGTCTCTTGCGATCGAGAGGCCGAGGCCGGTTCCCGACGCGTTCAGATTGCGCGCCTCGTCGAGACGGAAGAAGGGCTTGAACACCTCGTCGCGCATGGCGACCGGAATGCCGGGGCCGTCGTCGTCCACGGTCACGGTCAGCCATTTCGTGCCGTGATCGGCTTTGACGCGAACGTTGTCCGCATGCCGCCAGGCGTTGGAGATGAGGTTTGAGATCAGCCGGTTGAAGGCGTTGGGCCGCACCCGGATTTCGTCTCGGCCCTCGATCGTCGCGGCAAAGCCCTTGTTTTCCAGCTCCGCATGCATTTCGAGGCGGCGCATGACTTCGCTCAGATAGACTGTCCCGACATCCTCTTCCGCTTCCGAACGGACGAAGGCGAGATAGCCTTCGAGCATGGACTGCATGTCGTTGACGTCCTGATGCAGCGGCTCCAGCTCCTTGTCGTCGCCGAGAAGCGCCAGTTGCAGCTTGAAGCGCGTGAGGATGGTGCGCAGGTCGTGGCTGACGCCGGAGAGCATGGCGGTGCGCTGCTCGACATGGCGCTCGATGCGCTCGCGCATGAGGATGAAGGCGAGGCTGGCCTTGCGGATTTCATCCGCGCCGCGCGGGGCGAAATTGTCCGGCATTTTCTGGCCCTTGCCGAAGCTCTCGGCGGCTTTCGCCAGCGCCGTGATCGGGCGGATCTGGCCACGGATGAAGAGCACGGAAATGCCGATGAGGATGAGCGACGTCACCACCATCCAGATGATGAAGATATGCGTGTTGGAGGCATAGGCGGCGGCGCGCGGTGCGAAGATGCGCAGCACGTCCTTGTCGACGAGAATGCGGATTTCAATGATGCGCGAATTGCCGACTGTGTCGATCCAGAAGGGCTTGGCAATGCGGCGGGCGATCTCCTGGCTCAGGAAGTCGTCGAGCAGGGAGAAGAAGGGTTTCGGACGCGGCGGCGGCAGCGTGCCGTTTCTCTCCACCGAAATGTCGAGCTCCAGGCGCTGATAGGCGATGCGCTTCAATTGCGCGAAATCGTCATTCTGCGGATAGGTCTCCATCATGTCGATGATGGCGGAAATGTCGCGCGTGACGGCGCTCGAAAGCCGCTCCGTCACCATGTGCCAGTGACGCTCCATGAAGAGATAGGTCACCACCCCCTGCAGGATGAACATCGGCAGGATGATGATCAGCAGCGAGCGGGCGAAGAGGCCTGTCGGCAATTGCCGGCGCAGCCAGCGGATCGAGCGCTTCCAGCCGGACGAGGGGAGGCGATCCCGCTCGGGGCGGATCGCATCGAAACTGCTCGGCTTTGCGTCCGTGTCTGCCATGGTAGGGTCCTGAGCCCTGGTTCACTCGGTATTGAGGCGATAGCCGATGCCGCGCACCGTCTGCAGCCAGACCGGGTTGGAGGGATCGTCTTCGATCTTGCGGCGCAGGCGGTTGATCTGCACGTCGATGGTGCGCTCACCCGTGTCGGCGTCACTGCCGGCCAGTTCGTGGCGGGGAACCGTATCGCCCGGCCGCATGGCGAAAATACGCATGATCTCCTGCTCGCGATCCGTCAGATGCACGAATTCGCCGGCGCGGCGAAGCTCCGCCTTCGTGATTGAGAAGGTGAAGGGGCCGAACATCATCTGTTCGATGGCCGGCGGCCGCTCGGCGGCGCTGCGGCGCAGGATGTTGTTGATGCGCAGCACCAGTTCGCGCGGATCGAAGGGCTTGCCGAGATAGTCATCCGCGCCGGCCTCAAGGCCCTCGATGCGGGATTCGGGTTCGCTGAGTGCGGTGAGCACGATGATCGGGAACTTGCGGTCCTTGCGCAGCGATTTCGTCAGCGCGATGCCGTTTTCGCCGGGCATCATGACGTCGGCGATCAGCAGGTCGAAGTCGAGCCCTTCGAGCTTGCGGCGCGCCTCCTGGCTGTCGGCGGCGGCGGTGACGCGGAAGCCCTTTTCCTGCAGGAAGCGCTGCAGCAGGTCGCGGATGCGCTTGTCGTCATCGACGATCAGCAGGTGAGGGGCGTCGTCGGCAATCGGTTCGATCTTCGCGCTGGTGATCATTCCTTGCTTCCTCCGCACTCGTCAGACATGCGGGTCAGGAAGCGCACGACCTCCGCGCGCTCTTCCGCATTTGCCGTTGCCAGTGCATGCGCAATGCGGCGATGCTGTGGAGCGGCCAGTTCCAGCGCCAGTTCCCGGCCGGCGCGCGTCGGGTAGAGGCAGCGCTGGCGGCGATCCTCCGGTCCGGCGATCTGGCAGATATAGCCCTTGTCGATCAGCTGCTTGAGAACGCGGGCCAGCGACTGCTTGGTGATCTTCAGCGTATCGAGCAGCGCCGCCACGGTCATGCCGGGCTCGCGGTTGACGAAATGCACGACGCGGTGATGGGCGCGGCCCATGTCGCCCTTTTCCAGAATGGCATCCGGATCTGCGGTAAAGGCGCGATAGGCGAAGAAGAACAGTTCGATGATCTCGAAGTCAACGCCATTGTCGGCAGTCATCGGCTCCATGACGGGTTCCGGCCGGCTTGTCTTGCCGCTCCGCGAGCGTTGAACCTGTGGCATGCGCAGTCCTCGTGTCATCCTGTGTTCAGGCCGCCGCCTGCGGCCCCTGTGTCGCGATAGACCGTAAATGTCCATCCGAGCAACAGCAAGACATGAGTTCTGTTTGCCCCCGACAGCAAGCGTGGCTTGCGGAAGCATGTCAAGCCATCCGGCTTGGCCTTTCGGCTCAATGGCGGTGACGCAGCATCCCCGTCGTCAGGGCTCCAACGATGGGTGTCAGGATGGCTCCGCCAAATCCGCCGGTATAGATGTCGACGAGCGCACCGGACACGGCGCTTTCACCAGCGGTCAGGTGGAAGACGAGCCCGCCGAGAAGTCCACCGGCTGCGCCGACGGCGGTTCTGCTCCAGGTGCTGAGCGCCGGTTGCTTCATCGCCGCGCAGACCGCATTGCCTGCAATGATGCCGGCAATAATCTCGATTGCAATGCTTGCATAGTCCATGAAATGCCTCCCGTCAGTCCATGATCTTCACAAAAGCTTCATGCGAATTCCCCCTGATGTCAACGACTTAATGACGCAGATTGATCCAGATCAAGGTAGCGGCCAATCAAATGTGCCGAGTGCTTGACAAAAGGCAAGACTGGCCTGTTTCGCAAGGAACAGTTCGTTCGGGACTGGCGTTGTAAAACCGAATCCTATAGCAGCATCCGAACGAGTGAGGGGCACATTCCATGTCTTCGACGCAGATTTCGAGCGATGAGTCGCCGCGCACGATGCGGCCTGTCGCCATTCTTTTCTTCACGGCTGTGTTGAGCGTTGCAGCGCTTCTGGCCGCGACCGCGTCCTTTGCGGTTTCGCCGCTGGCGCCCCGGCAGGCGGACGTTTCTGGACAGTGAATTCACACCTGCCGCGGTTTTAATCGTCGCGAACTTGCTCTATCTCCTTGCGGACGTGACAACGGAGTAGCGACATGGCGAAGCTTCAGGCGGGGATCATCCCGGTAACGGCCTTCCAGCAGAACTGCACGGTGCTGTTCGACAGCGAGACCAAGGAAGGCGTGGTCGTCGATCCGGGCGGTGATGTCGGGACGATCCTCGAGGTGCTGAAGTCGAACGCCATCGACGTCAAGGCGATCTGGCTGACGCACGGCCACCTCGACCATGCCGGCGGCGCCATGGAGCTCAAGGAAGCGCTCGGCGTCGATATCATCGGTCCGCACAAGAACGACGAGAGCTTTCTGAAAGGGCTTGAGGCGCAGGCCAAGATGTATGGCCTCGACACGCCGATGCGCAACTGCACACCCGATCGCTATCTCGAAGACGGCGACACGGTCGGCTTCGGCAGCCATGTGTTCGAGGTCTATCACACGCCGGGCCATGCGCCGGGCCATGTCATCTTCTTCCATCGCGAGGAGGGGATTGCCCATCTCGGCGACGTTCTCTTCCACGGCTCGATCGGCCGCACGGATCTGCCGGGTGGCGATCACGCGACGCTGCTGAACTCGATCAAGACGAAGGTGTTTCCCCTCGGCGACCATGTCGGCTTCATCTGCGGCCATGGTCCGGGAAGCCGGATCGGCGACGAGCGGCGGAACAATCCGTTCCTCGTCGGGCTCTGATCTCAGCCATCGACACAAAAATGCCGGGCGACGAACCCGGCATTTTCAATTTTTGGCAGTGGCGACAATCAGCCGGCGCAGAAATGCTGGCGTCCGTCATAGCCGATGAAAGTGCCGCTTTGCGGATCGAACGAGCGATAGCGGTTCGAGCAGTAACGATACCAGCTGCGCGACCACGGTTCGTAGGTCGGACGATAGACGGGCGCCGGCTGATCATAGACATAGGCCGGGCGGTAATAGACGCGGCGCGGCGGCGGCGGTGGCGGCGCGTAATAGCCGTCGTCGTAGTAATAGCGGCGCGGCGGAGGGGGGCTGGCAAGTGCGGCACCGGCAATCACGCCGACGGCGAGACCGGCCACGCCTGCAGCAAATGCATCGCCGCCGCCATGACGATGGTGGCGGTGCCATTCCTGGGCAGATGCGCTGCCGGTGAATGCAAAAGCTGCGACCGTTGCGGCGCAGGAAATCGCGACAAATTTCGAAACCTTGTTCATGGCCTTTCCTTTCGTCCACGCGCGATCAGATCGCGTTGTTGTGACGGAAATTAGGTCGTCCAAGCTGAACGCAGTCTGAACAAAGGTTAAAATTCTCCGAAGGCACGAAAGTTCCCGCGCCAAATATAAAACCGCGATCTGGAGCGCAAATACACGCCCGCAAATCGCGGTTTGAAGTCTGGTCTAACCGTGAAGGTTGTTCAGGCTCAGCCGGTAACCGTGAGGTTCACAGCCTTCGGGCCCTTGCCGCGACGATCCGGCTCGGTGTCGAAGGAAACCTTCTGGTTTTCGGTCAGGCCGTTGAGGCCGGATGCCTGGACGGCGGAGATGTGGACGAAGATGTCCGCGCCGCCCTTGTCGGGCTTGATGAAGCCGAAGCCCTTGTCGGTATTGAAGAATTTTACAGTGCCAGTCTCGGCCATGTGTCTCAGGTCCTTTTCTCACGCCCGTGCCGCTACGGGCTCATGCTGCGCCTCGAAACGAGGCTATCGGCAGGCAGTCGAGGTCATGCGGAGGAAAGGTCCTGTTTTGTTACCGCGGTGCATATGGATACCGGACCTGCCTTGCCCGATCCCCAAATTGACCGCCCGGAACTTGTCGCGTCTCCGGAGCGCAGAAATTATGAGGTCTTCCCGTGTGTCCACAATTTTCTGTGAACGGGCGCAGATTGATGTAGTTCTGAAAAATTGGCAAGCGAAACTTTTGCGCGTTTTTGAAAACTTATTGTGGCAACTTTAGAGAAATTCAAAAGTTTAATTGCCTTGCAACTGTGCACTTTTAGCAAGTGCTTGAAAATCAAGCAGGAACGATATCGTACAAATCTCCCGGCTTATGCTGCCGATCGTGCCCGGCGGGAGAGTATTTCCGGAACGATTTCAACAAGCAGCATTGCAAGGAATATGACTGCGCAGCCGACATAGCCGAGAGGGCTTATGGTTTCGCCCAGAATGATCGCCCCGAAGGTTGCTGCAAACAATGCTTCGGACGACAGGAATATCGCGGCCTGCGGCGCTGTCGTGTAACGCTGTCCGATGACCTGGAGGCTGAAGGCAAGACCGGAGGAGAAGACGCCCGCATAGGCGATTTCGAAGCCTGCGGCTCTGATCGCTTCCCACGAAATCGGCTCCAGCAGGATCGCCGCAGCGGTGGCGCAAATCCCGGTCACGCCGAACTGCCAGGCCGACAGCATGAGCGGCCTGCCGCTCTGCGTCGCGAAGATGCCGATGAGGAAGACCTGCACGGACCAGAAGAAGGCGCAGACGATGGTCATCATGTCGCCGTAGGAGAGGCTGGAGATCGCCCCGCCGCTCAGCAGGAAGATGCCGATGAGGGCGAGCGTGGCGGCGGGCCAGATGATCCAGTGCGGCGAACGGCGCAGGATGACGACCGTGAGGATCGGCACCATGATCACATAGAGACCGGTCAGGAAGCCGGAATTGGTGACGGTGGTCGTCAGCAGGCCGATCTGCTGGGTGACGGCACCGGCGAAGAGCGCAAGGCCGATGGCCGTGAAGGCGGCGTAGCTGCGGGTCGTGACCGGCGTTGCCGCGCGCTTGGCTTCCCGCCAGGCAAAGGGGGCAACTGCGACCGTCGCGACCAGAAACCGCAGCCCGATGAACCAGAACGGGCCCAGCGACTTCATGGCGCTCGACTGGACCACAAAGCCTCCACCCCAGATGGCTCCGGCGAGAAGAAGGCAAAGATTGGCTTGCAGGCGAGACATGGGAGGCCTTGTGCGGGGGAGTGGGCGGCGGTGCGCGCAACGATGGCCGGTCTTCTAGCAGTCGCTTACCAAGGGCTCAAGGGGAGCGGGACGAAATGCAGCCCTCTGTGGAATGGGCCGCGTGACGTTCGAAGGTGCGCGCGCCTTGCCCTTAGCTCCGTGTCTCGTCTTCAGGGCAGGATGTCGGCTGGCACGGCGAATTGGCCACGCGGTGTTCCGCCGTGCTGTTTTGCAGAACATTCGAGAATTCGGCTCGGGCGAGGATGTAAAGTCCGTTGCCGAGCAGGGCGAGGCCGGAGAGGGCCACCAGCAGCATCAGAGCGATGGCCAGGCGGATGGCCAGTGGCTGCGGTTGCCGGTCTTCCTGTTCAGAGGGCATCGATGGCGTCCTCGTCCTCCCGCTTGCCGCCGCGAGGGCCGCCGAATGTCAGCATGACGAAGCTGGCACCCATGAGCGCGAAGGAGATGAGGAGTACGCCGGACTGGATGTCGCGATCGGCCAGCGTGAGGGCCACCGGATGAGCGACCTCGGCCTCATCCGGTGCTGCGGTCGAGAAGGAACGGGCGGCGACGTGGGTGCCCGCAGAGGCGATCTCGCTTGCATGGCCGGCGTCCTTGACGGAGGGGGCCGCCTTCTGAACTTCGAAGGCAACGATCATCGCATGGCCTGCAGCGACGCTCGCCTGCGTGCCAAAGAGGTCCGGACGCGCCTGTTCGGTGATGGCCGGTGCGGCATGGTGGATCGAGGCGGGGCTGGAACCGGTCGCCGAGGCGGAGTTCATGATGCCGGCGAACATGAAGACGAGCGCGGCCACGAACACGATCGCGAGCCAACCCATGATGTTGTCGTTGCGCTTCAGTCTTGTGTATTCCAGTTCGTCTTCCAGAAACATGATCTTCCCCAATCTTCCTGCCGGCCGTTGGACTGGCCAGCAATGTCTCTATCGATCCGGTCGTCCGGAGGCTGTTTCCTCGGGCACAGGCGGCACGACCGTCGATGTCCTATTTTAAAACGGCTCATCGTGGCCTCAGACGGGTCAAATTGTGACGTGAGGCGAGAAATATCGTGACCAATTCAAGGCACGCGCGAAACTTGTGTGACAGCGTCGTGCCATGGCTGTCGCCGAGAGCGGGCAATGTTAAGTTTTGTGGCGCAATCGTGAAGCCATGTTGCGCCGATGAAAATTATTTCAATGTTGTTTTACAATGGTTTGATTCAGGTTTAGGCCGGTTGATATCAATGGTGCGAAGCACAAAGGAGACCGGACATGAAAGACGTTTTACTGCGTTATGCGACCCCATCGATGACATCACTTTTCGTGATCTCGCTGATATCCGGCGTGATCATTTTCTTCCATCTTGGACCGGCTTGGTTGCATGGTGTGCACGAATGGCTCAGCCTGCTTCTGATTGTACCGTTCGTCCTGCACATGTGGCGAAACTGGCGTCCGTTCTTAAACTATTTTAAACGCGCGGCGATGCCGCTCAGCCTTGCTGCGGGTATCGCCGCGGTTGCCGCCTTCGGCCTTGCGCCCGCGGGTGCGGAAGGGGAGCGGAGCGGGCCGCCGCAATTCGCGCTCGCCGCCACGATGCTGGCCTCGACGCCGGCCGCTGTCGCGCCCGTGCTGGGTGTCACGCCGGATGTGCTGGTCGAGAAGCTGAAGGCGGCGGGCTTTGCCAATGCGGACGCAGCGACGCCTATGAAGGCGATGGCGGAGGCTGCCGGAAAGACATCGGCGGATGTCTACAATGTCATGGTAACGGCCGGAAAGTGACGGTCAGGACCGGGAGAGGGGCTTATGCCCCTCTTTTGCCGAAGGACGATGCCCGGCGCGCGGTGCCGAAAGACGGCATCGAGGCGCGCGGAGCCTGTGTCTGCGAGCGGACATGCTCGAAGGGCTCCGGATAGGTACGGTTGAAGCTCGTCGGTGCGATTTCGGGGCGGGCGAGCACGTAGCCCTGCATGAGCGGCACGCCGAGTTCCTGGCAGAGCTCGACCTGCGACAGTTCTTCGAGACCTTCGAAGATCGGCTGGATGCCGCGTTCCATGAACTGCTCGACCATGACCTTCAGAAGCGCGAAGCCTGTCGGGTCCTGCATGAATTCCAGAACCCAGGTGGTTTCGAACTTCACGAATTCGGGCTTGAGGATCGCCACGCGCTCGGCGTCGCTGTCCTGCGCGCCATATTCGTCGACGGCGGTCTTGAAGCCGAGTTCACGCAGGCTGTTGGCGAAATGGGTGATCGCCTTCAGGTCCTCGTTCTTCTTGCGGGTGATTTCGCAGACGATCTGCTCCGGCTTCATCCCCGCTTCGTGCGTGGCGAGCGCGATGCGGTCCACTTCGTGGCGGATCGCCTGCAGCGTCAGGAACATGCCGGGATGGAAGTTGACGAAGAGCTTGACGGAGCGGCGGCTCAGCAGGCCGGTATTGAGAATGTGCAGCGTGCGCAGCAGGCTGTCGACTTCCGGAAGATCAGCCGGGTTCACCTGCGGGAAGAATTGCGACGGGGCGACCGGCTCGTTGCCGCGCTTGGCGCGGACGAGACCTTCGAAGGCTGCCAGCAGCAGATCGCCATTGGCGTCCTCGCCGAAGATCGGCTGAAGCGCTGTCTGGAGCACGAAGCCGCCGTAGGTGGCGACATAAGTGCCGTCCTCCAGGCGTTGCAAGCGTGAAAAGATGCTGGATGCAGTCATCAAGTCAATCCGGTGGCAAATTGATACAATCAACCCTCGGAATAACATGAATTCCTTAATTGCCGATTAAGCGGCTCCATCGTATCTCCACGCGTTGTCCATGATTTCCATGGGATCTCCAAAATTGAAGCATGCATTGCCCGAATTGACTTGAAATGCGGGGTTTGTTTCGACATAACCCAACGCGGCTCAAGGCCGGGCCTTTTGCAGGCTTTTGCGGGGTTTCGGTCGGCCTTTTTCGTCAGTTCTCAAAGGTTCGAAGATCATGGCTTTCATTGCCGACGCGCTTTCCCGAGTGAAGCCCTCCGCCACCATCGCAATGGCCCAGAAGGCCCGCGAACTTAAGGCCAAGGGCGTCGATGTCATCAGCCTCAGCGCAGGCGAGCCCGATTTCGATACGCCGGACAATATCAAGAAAGCCGCCATCGATGCGATCAACCGCGGCGAAACGAAGTACACGGCCGTTGCCGGTATCCAGGAACTTCGCGAGGCGATCGCCAAGAAGTACAAGCGCGAAAACGGCCTCGACTACACGGCAGCGCAGGTCATCGTCGGCACGGGCGGAAAGCAGATTCTTTTCAACGCCCTGATGGCGACGCTGAACCCGGGCGATGAAGTCATCATCCCGGCGCCTTACTGGGTGTCCTACCCGGAAATGGTCGCGATCTGCGGCGGCACGTCGGTGTTCGTCAACGCCACGATCGAAAACGGCTTCAAGCTGCAGCCGGAAGATCTGGAAAAGGCGATCACGCCGAAGACCAAGTGGTTCATCTTCAACTCGCCGTCCAACCCCTCGGGTGCTGCCTATACGCATGACGAGCTGAAGAAGCTGACGGACGTTCTGATCCGCCATCCGCATGTCTGGGTCCTGACCGACGACATGTATGAGCACCTGACCTTCGACGGTTTCAAGTTTGCGACGCCTGCCCAGGTCGAGCCCGGCCTCTATGACCGCACGCTCACCATGAACGGCGTCTCCAAGGCCTATGCGATGACCGGCTGGCGCATCGGCTATGCGGCTGGCCCCATCGAGCTCATCAAGGCCATGGACATGATCCAGGGCCAGCAGACGTCCGGCACCAACACGATTGCCCAGTGGGCAGCCGTCGAGGCGCTGAACGGTCCGCAGGACTTCATCGAGAAGAACAAGGCAATCTTCCAGTCGCGCCGCGATCTGGTCGTCTCCATGCTCAACCAGGCCAAGGGCATTTCCTGCCCGGTTCCGGAAGGCGCGTTCTACGTCTATCCGTCCTGCGCCGGCCTCATCGGCAAGATCGCGCCTTCGGGCCGCGTGATCAACACCGATCAGGACTTCGTCATGGAACTGCTCGAATCGGAAGGTGTTGCAGTGGTTCATGGCACGGCCTTCGGCATGGGCCCGAACTTCCGCATCTCGTATGCGACCTCGGAAGCCATGCTGGAAGAAGCATGCAGCCGCATCCAGCGCTTCTGCGGCGCTTGCAAGTAAGATCGAGCGGACATTTCTGACTATTTGGAACCGTCGGGCGCAAGTCCGGCGGTTTTTTCGTGCGTTCTCTCATGAAAACGCAATCCTGGCTCAAGCTTTCGGGAGCCTAGTGAGGCCGCTTCTCACGCTTGGGGACAGCGGCGAGTGGTGACTTCAATCGCAATCTCATGAGGAGATGAGCATGACTTCTATTATGTCATCACCAGGCGGCTCAACCGTCTACCCCAATGCATTGTCCCAATTGCTCGGAGCGAACCAGGATACGGACACGGATCCAACCGGCACAACACCGGCGACGCAAGCGAAGACCGTTCCATCGCTGGCCAGCGTGCTCAGCACCGACGACACGACAGGCGTTGGCGCGCAGGCAAACTCCACCATCACCTCGCTGATGATGGAGATCCAGGCGCTCAAGAGCGGTGCGTCCTCGACGACGGGATATTCGTCGGCCACCGATGGCACGCAGCAGACCGACCCGCTGCAGGGCGGGGCGGTCCACGGCCATCATCGCCATCACGGCGCAGGTGACGCGGACAAGGCCTCGAAGGCCTTCGCCAAGATCGATACCGACAAGAGCGGCTCCGTCTCGCTTGCCGAATTCCTCGCCGGACGTCCGAAGGACATGTCGGAAGACGATGCGACCAAGATCTTCAAGTCGATCGACACGCAAGGCACGGGTTCGATCAGCGAGGATCAGTTTGCCGCCAACCTGAAGGCTGAGCACGGCAAGGCCGGTGCCGCGCATCATGCGGCGGGGGCGGAGGGCGCGGATGCCAAGCCTGACATGAAAGCGCTCGCTCAGGATCTCGTGACACAGCTCAAGGAGGTCATCCAGACCTTCAACAACGGCTATGTCGATGGCGCCGACGTCAACGCGCCTGCCGACACGGTCGCCGTCGGCTGAACCTGTCAGTGCTTCAGCGGAGCGCGGTGGTGACGCCGCGCTCGCCTTTGCCGCGGCGAGCCTCAAGCTGAATTTCAAGCAAAAAAAATGGGCCACAAGATTTCTCTCGGGCCCGTATAGTTGTGAAGGTAAAAACCTCCAGAGGGGAACAGTTGTTGCAACGGCACTGGGAGGAAAACCGCTAAGCTCAACAACTGAGCGTGATATGGTGCCAAATTAGGCAGTAAACAAGGACGATGCCTGCATGTCAGCCATGCTTGCCGCGCATGGCTCTGGGCGTTCCGTTCGTAAGTCATTGTAATTAAATATCTTTTTAATTTACCTATTGGTCAAAAAATGCGTGTTTTATCACGCAAGTTTTTTGACGGGCGTCTTGAATTCACTGAAGCTGATAGGTTTATGCCTCAAATATAGGCGTTAACCGTACCTGCCTTCAATATGGGCGGGGTGATTCCGAGACTTTGAAATGCGTCAGAAGTTCCAGTTGCGAGCCTTGGCGACGATGAAGTCGCGGAAGACCTTCAGCTTGGCGGCGTTCTTCATCTCGTCCGGATAGCAGAAATAGGTGTCGAAGGACGGCACGTCGGCATTGGTGACGAGCTGGACGAGGCCCGGATCGCGGCCGACGATATAGTCGGGCAGCATGGCGATGCCGATCCCCTTCAGCGCCGCCTGCTTGATGGCGCTGAGCGAATTGATCTGCAGATGCGGCGTGCGCGGATTGTCCGAGGAGCGACCGGCGATTTCCAGCCAGTTGACGTCGAGGAGATAGCCGGGCGCCGGCTCGCCGAAGGTGATGATGCGATGCTTGTCGAGGTCTTCCAGCGACTGCGGCTCGCCGTGACGGCTCAGATAGGCGGGAGCCGCATAGACATGCATGTGCACGGTGAAGAGCTTGCGCTGGATGAGGTCAGACTGCTGCGGCTGGCGCAGGCGAATGGCGCAGTCGGCATGGCGCATGTTCACGTCCAGCTCCTCGTTGTCGAGGATGAGCTGGACCTGCATGTCGGGGTAGAGGTTGAGGAATTCCTGGATCTTGTCGGTCAGCCAGCCCTGGCCGAGGCCGACCGTGGTCGTGACCTTCAGCTTGCCGCTCGGCTTCTCGGTGGTTTCGGTGAGCTGGATCTTCACCGTTTCCAGCTTCATCAGCACATCATGGGCGGTGCGATAGAGCAGCTCCCCCTGTTCCGTCAGGATCAGGCCGCGCGCATGGCGGTGAAACAGCTTGCAGCCGACATCGCTTTCCAGCGCGCTGACCTGCCGGCTGATGGCAGATTGCGACAGATGCAGGCTCTCGGCGGCATGCGTGAACGACCCTGCCTCCGCAGCGGCATGGAAGATTCTCAGCTTGTCCCAGTCCAGCGGTCCGCCCATGCCGTTCCCCTTAGGTCATGAACTTCTAGTTACTCGGCGGCGACAGCAGGCGCTGCAAGATGACCGGCCAGATAGCGCTCGGCTTCGAGCGCTGCCATGCAGCCCATGCCGGCAGCCGTGATGGCCTGTCGGAATGTGTCGTCCGTAACGTCACCTGCTGCGAAAACCCCCTCGACATTTGTGGCAGTCGAATCGGGCGCTGTCCACAGATAACCGTTCGGCTTCTGGCGCAGCTGGCCTTCGAAGAGTTCGACCGCTGGGGCATGGCCGATGGCGACGAAGACGCCGTTGGTGGCATGTTCGGTCACTTCGCCGGTCTTGGTGTTGCGCAGCTTCACTCCGGTGACCGAGACGGGGGAGGCGTCGCCGATGATTTCGGCAATCTCGGCATTCCAGATGATCTTGACGTTCTCCTTCGCGAACAGACGTTCCTGCAGGATCTTTTCCGAGCGGAACAAGTCACGGCGGTGAACGACGGTGACGGACTTCGCGATATTGGAAAGATAGAGCGCTTCCTCGACGGCGGAGTTGCCGCCGCCGACCACGATCACGTCCTTGTTGCGATAGAAGAAGCCGTCGCAGGTGGCGCAGGCGGAAACGCCGAAGCCCTGGAAGGTCTTCTCCGAGTCGATGCCGAGCCACTTGGCCTTGGCGCCGGTGCAGATGACAAGCGTATCTGCCGTCCAGGTCGCGCCGCTGTCGGTGACAACGGTGAACGGACGGCGCGAGAGGTCGACCTTGGTCACGATGTCGTTGACGATTTCCGCGCCGACATGGGTTGCCTGGTTCAGCATCTGCTCCATCAGGAACGGACCCTGGATCGGATCGGCGTAGCCCGGATAGTTTTCGACATCGGTGGTGATCATCAGCTGGCCGCCCTGGTCGAGGCCGGCGATCAGCACAGGTTGCAGCATGGCGCGCGCGGCATAGATGGCGGCGGTGTAGCCGGCCGGGCCGGAGCCGATGATGAGAACCTTGACGTGACGGTTGGACATGGACTGATCCTTTCGCGCGGGCAGACAGGCGCAAACGGGATGCGCGCCGCGACCATGAAACTTGACCGTTATTTATGAGGCGGGAGGGGGTAGTTTCAAGGGACAGTACTGCTTACCAACAGAAAGCCGCGCCCGCTTGTGCGTAAACTCGCGTCCTGTCATAGCTAAAGCACACATTTCAGCCGATTCCCAAGCTTTTGGACCCTTCATGTTCCGTGCCGAACTCGACGCGATCGACATCAGAATCCTTCGGGAGCTGCAGGCGGACGGGCGCATCACCAATGTCGAGCTGGCAAGCCGCGCCGGCATCTCCGCCCCGCCCTGTCTCCGCCGCGTTCGCCGGCTCGAGGATACGGGCATCATCGAGGGCTATCGCGCCATCCTCAACGGGCCGAAGCTCGGCATGGACCTGACGGCATTCTGCATGGTCGGCCTGAAGCATCAGTCGGAAGCAAACCTCAAGAGTTTTTCCGCCGCGACTGGCAAATGGCCGCTGGTGCGGCAGGCCTGGATGGTGTCGGGGGAAAGCGACTTTCTCCTCCACTGCGTCGCCGAGAACCTCACCGCGTTCCAGGATTTCGTCATCGAGCAACTGGCGGCGGACGAGAATGTCGACACCGTGCGCACCATGCTGACGATCCGGCAGGTGAAGAAGGTCGGGTTGATCGAGATTTGATAGGCAGGGTGAGGCGGTCACTCTCCCTCCCCCTTGTGGGGAGGGTTGGGGAGGGGTCTTTATTTCCGCTCGCTGCTGCGTTCGCGGCAAAGACCCCCTCTGGCTGCCGCCATCTCCCCCACAAGGGGACCGTTGCAAAATTCCACTGATATGATTCACTGGTTCTGCAGCGGCTGGAGGCGGTGGGATGTCAGTTCGTCGGGAAGGTCAGTTCAG
>NZ_JAJNCX010000050.1 GCF_021026315.1 Rhizobium sp. C4 | reverse complement strand
CATGTTGCATCGTATCCAGCGGCGGCGAAATAGTTCTGGCATTCGTTTGGCGTGAAGAGTTTGAGGACGCGCCCAATTGTGTTCCAGAGGCCACTGATGGAGCGCTCGGCAGCCTTGCGCAAGAGGGTCTTCAGTTTCGAGAAGGCGTTTTCTATCGGGTTGAAGTCGGGGCTGTAGGGCGGAAGGTATTTGAGCCTTGCGCCAACGCTTTCAATCATCTCCCGAACCCTTGGGCCTTTGTGGCTGGACAGGTTATCCATGACGACGATATCCCCTGGCCGAAGCTCGGGCAGCAACACCTTCTCGACATATGTTTCGAAGCTGATGCGGTTGATCGGTCTGTCGATGACGAAGGGCGCAATGAAGCCACGGAGCGTCAGCGCTCCGATGAAGGTCGTGGTTTTCCAATGGCCATGCGGAACGCTGACCCGCAGACGTTCGCCTCTTGCACACCGGCCGTAGCGGCGGGCCATGTTTGTCGAAGCCCAGGTCTCGTCGATGAAGACGAGGCGTGAAGGATCGAGGTCCAGTTGGCCGTCGAACCATTCCTGCCGCCGCTTCAAGATGTCGGGGCGATCTTGTTCCGACGCATGCGCGCTCTTTTTTTGCGCGTGATGCCGTGCCGGGCAAAGAAACGCTGGATCGTGCCGAAGCCGAAGAACAAGCCTTGTTCGGCAAGGCTGTGACGGACCTCTTCGATGGTTGCATCCTTATCCGGCCCCAAGGCTTCGAGGATGGTGTTCATGTGTGCGTCGATCCTTGCAGAGCGTCGATCTCCACCCAGCGCGCGCGGCCGGGCATCGCCCTGTTCGCGCTCACGCTTGCGCCACCGACTGATGCTGGCAGCACTGACCTCAAAACGTGTCGCCGCAGCCCGATGCGAAAGGCCCTGTGAAACCGCTGCAAGAACCCGAACCCGCAAATCCATCGACAAAGCCTTCGACATCTCAGCCACCTCCATCCAGAGGGTGTCATAAGAATCAGACAGACGCTGATTTGCATAG
>NZ_JAJNCX010000005.1 GCF_021026315.1 Rhizobium sp. C4 | reverse complement strand
CGCTGTCCTCAATCGCATGCTGGCCTGCGCACGCCCGAAATCCGTCCGCTGCACAAAAGCTAACCCATAGAAGCAGCATCAAAGACGGAGTTCCGTTCTTTCAACGACCCACGCACCAAAGCCGTGGGTGTGCGGATATCGCGGGTAGCGTCATGGAGAACGAGGTCTTCGAGGTGGACGAGTTCGCCGTCGATCCACAGTGAGGCGCAGGCGTCGGTGAACTGGGATCGTTCGATCCATCCCTGGCCGACCGGCGAGCGGGCGATCCGCTCGTCCAGACGCGTCAGAGCGACACCAGCGTCGAAAGCTGGCCGCATCAGGTCGCTCAGGCTGATTTTCGTCAAATCGTAAGCCATTGAAATTATGGTAGATGATTTCTTATAGGAACTCTATCTGAATATTACAGTTCCTCACATGGTACGGTTGGGGGTTGGGTGGATAACCATCGATAAGTACCTCTTATCGGAGATCATATGTACGAATGGTTTGTACATCCGCTTTCCCAGTGCTATCGTTCTCCAAATCGACCAACCGGAGCCAACCATGCCTCAGACCCACTACAAGATCAGCGAGGCGCGTAAGAAGTTCGCCGAGGTGCTTGAACGCGCCAACCAGGGCGAGGAGATCATCGTGACGCGCGGTAACGAGATCTATGCGCGCATCGGTCCGGCCGACCCTTTGGGTAAGCGGCCGTTCGGGCTACTGGCGCAGCGGAAGCTCCCGGACGACTTGTTCGACGCTGAGGACGCAGAGCAGGTTGCAATCGATGCCGGCGACTGGAATGATGACACTGGGATCTTCCAAGGTAAAGCTGTCGATGGCGGGAAGAAGCCGTGAAGCTCCTGCTCGACAGCCATGCCGTCTATTGGTGGACGATCGGGAGTTCACGTTTGTCGCCGCATGCGCGGGCTTTGATCGAGGACAAGCGCAACAACGTCCTTGTCAGCGCGGTCTCCTTTTATGAACTCGACACCAAGATGCGCTTGACGAAGCTCGATCTCAAACCGCAGGAATTGCGCGCTGCCGTGAGCGCCAGCGGGCTGCAGACGCTCGCCATCAGCGACCTTCATGCAGAACTCGCGGCCGCGTTCGAATGGGAACACCGGGACCCCTGGGATCGGATCCTCGCCGCGCAGACACGGCTGGAGCGCTGCGCGCTGGTCTCGACGGATCTGGTCTTCGATGCGGTCTTGCATGAGAGGGTCTGGTGAGGAAACCTCGATGAGGGTTCTTGTTGAGGTGAATGAGGCGGCGGAACGGTTCGAGGAGCTCATTGAACTCGTTTTGCGCGGGGATGCGATTGTGATCTGCCGCGACGAGAGGCCAATTGCGACACTCATGCCGATCGCGAAGACGGCGGACACCGAACCGAGCTTCCTCGAATTGGCTGCAGAGGGTCGCAAAAGCGTTCCACCAGGGACGACCTCCGGCCATTCCGATTTCTACGACGAGCATGGCTTGCCAAAATGAGTGCGATTGATCGACGGATCCAACAGCTCGACACGATCGCCTCGGTCCTGCCAATGGGTCGCCGGGACGCGTTGGCGGACCTGCTCACCGATCAGGATGTCGAAACGCTGCGGCATCTGGTCAATCAGGGCATGGGGGAAAACACGCTGCGTGCCCTCACCTCCGATTTGGCCTATCTGCAGGCCTGGTCGCTGGCCGCGACAGGCGGTTCTCTTCCGTGGCCGGCGCCGGAAGCGCTTCTCCTGAAGTTCGTGGCCCATCATCTGTGGGACCCGGAAAAACGCCTCGCAGATCCGCAGCATGGAATGCCAAACGAAGTCGAAGACCAACTTCGCGTTCAAGGCTTCCTCAGAGCTGCCGGGCCTCATGCCCCCGATACTGTGCGCCGGCGGCTGGCCACGTGGTCGACCCTCACGAAATGGCGTGGGCTGGAGGGTGTATTCGCGTCCCCAAGGGTCAAGTCCGCTATCCGCCTTGCCGTGCGGGCCACGCCGCGTCCGCGCAAGCGCAAGAGCGCCAAGGCGGTGACGGGCGACATCCTCGCCCGGCTTCTCAAGACCTGCGAAAGCGGAAGTCTCCGCAATCTCCGCGACAGGGCCATTCTCATGGTCGCCTTCGCCTCCGGCGGCCGTCGCCGCAGCGAAGTGGCGACGCTACGCAAGGAGCAACTGACCGACGAAGAGCCGATTGCTCTTGAGGGCGGCTCTCCCCTCCCCTCGCTGTCCATACATCTGGGGCGGATAAAGACCAGTGGTGCTGATCACGAGGAAATCGTCTATCTCACCGGTCGGCCGGTCGAGGCGTTGAAGCACTGGCTCAAAGCCGCGCGAATCGAAAGCGGCAGTGTGTTTCGGGCCATCGATCGCTGGGGCAATGTCTCGCCCCGCGCGCTCGATCCTACCGCCGTGAACGACATCGTGAAGCAGCGTGCCGCCATGGCAAGTCTCGATCCGGCGGAGTTTTCCGCGCACGGGTTGCGGTCCGGCTATCTGACGGAGGCAGCCAATCGCGGCATTCCGTTGCCTGAGGCGATGGAGCAATCCCGGCATCGCTCCGTTCAGCAGGCCTCGGAGTATTATAACAGCGCGACCCGCAGGAGTGGCCGAGCGGCGCGGTTGCTTTAGCAGGCTTTTGAAAAGCAGAAATGATTTGCAATGCGAAGAGAGAGCCTGTTTCGCAACAGTTCCTGCCGGGGAAGAGACTGTCCGGGCTGTCGAGAAAAATTGGCATAAAGCCGACATTTCCGGCTTCAAAAGCAGCTGGAGCGTACGTTTAGGTGCTTATGCAGGCCCAAGGAGCGAGTCTGCCATCGCCACGCGTTGAGCCCGAAAACCTAAAACCTCGATAATACGCGGCCCATTGTGCAATAGCCCAAGATCATCTTCGCGAAGCATGGTCTTGAGGCGCCGGTCTACGCGGCTCCGCAATCGGGGAAATTCAATCTGGACCGGAATATCATCAGGAGATCTGAGGGGGACGAAAATGACCACATCAAGCATGGCGAGCGCCTTGCTGATATTGGCCAGTTCACGGCCGCCGGGCAGCCATTCAAAGCCCTCACGGGCACTGACAACCTCTAAATAGGCGAGAAAGTCGAGTGGGCAGCGGTCAAAGATCACGTCGCGGCCATGAGCATGCCCCAGGATCAGCTTGCAGCTCTCGGCAAGCTGCTTTTCAAGATCAGGTATCGTTGCTCCATTGGAAAACGCAACCCCTTGCTGCTCAAGAAGCCAATAGGGTTCCGGCACGCTTTCATAGCCGCGATGAACGGTAGTGAAATCATCGATGAATGTCGTCTTGCCTGTGCCATGCGCACCCGTAACTGCAATATGCATGATCCCTCTCGAAAAATGTCACGGTCGTGGTGGTTGCCGATCATCAGGTGTACTGGCATGGGAAGTTGGGAGAGGATACGCGCTGCCTCGGCGTAGCCCAGTGGGTCAACGTTATGAGTAAGATCACCGCTTACAATGCAGAAGGCGGAATCGCCATGCTTGCGTCCGACGTGGGAGACGCAAGATGCCAAGCACTCCTCGGGCCGGAGTCCGTGTCGTTCCTGACCGGGTGAAACAAGGTGAAGATCAGACAGGTGTATGAGTTGCAGCATCCTGAGTCTACCGAGCGCTCGGTAGACGTTTGCTTAGAAAAACGCTTCGATAGTTCGTATGCGACCACTGTGTATGCTCAACGAACCGATAACCTAAACGCTTAGCCGACTGAACATCGTGTTCATGACAGGCATGTTCCTGGGTGGCACAGCCGGATCAGCGTTGGCGACTCCGGCTTGGCGAGAAGGCGGCTGGCCGCTTGTCTGCCTGCAGGGCGCGGGGCTTGGCGTAAGCGCCTCCTGATCAAGCTCCGCCATCATCGCCGCCACCCGGCGGCGGCCGCTGGCCATTTAGGAGAAGACGATGCGATAACTCAAGATCAGAATCGCCGGCGGGTCGCTCACCGGGCTTTTCGCCGGTATCCTCCTACAGCGGGCCGGCCATGATGTCCGTATTTTCGAACGCTCGTCACACAGTCTCGCCGGACGTGGCGCGGGGCTGGTCGGCCAAAGGGATCTACTTCACATTCTGCGGGGCGCGTTGGTGCATGGATCCATTATGTGATCCATGCACCAACGCGCCCCGCAGCAATTGGCGAGGAAAAGCGTTGTCTGCGACTGCAAAAGAACCGCGCTGAATTGCAAAGCGGGCAGCGATAGAGTTATACTAGTGTTTTAGATGACAAATTGCAGGACAAGTGATGCTTCGACGGGAAAAGACAGGCCTCGGCATTCAGGTATATCAACATGTGAGACAGATGCTGTTGGACGGCACGCTTCAAGTCGATGTCATGGTGCCGATCGATGCTATTGCCAATGACCTCGGTGTGAGCCGCCAGCCGGTTATGGATTCCGTGCGTCGGCTCGCGCTTGAAGGCTTCATCAGCATTATTCCCCAGGTCGGCAGCTACCCTCGCAGCTACAGCGTCCAGGAGATGGTGGACTTCTACAAATTGTTCGCCGAAGCGGAATGCGTGTGTGTATCGCTGGCCTGCGAGCGGGCCGAAGCTGCGCATATCCGGCAGCTCAAGTCCATCTCGGTCGAGATCGGCCAGCTTGTGACGGGGCCGACGAACGAAAGCGAACTCGCACGAGACTATCGCCGCCTGAACCAGCGGTTCCATTCCGAAATCCACAACCTGATCGGCTCGGCGGCTCTGGCAGACTCCACTGAAATCATGGGCGATCTCGGCGATTTCATGGTCGCTACCGCCAAGGCTCCCATCTTCATGGAACGCCTCAAGGTGGCGCATGAGGAACATCAGGCTCTGATCGCCGCCATCGAGGCGCGCGATGCGGCGACGGCTGTCCCAATCATGAGGCAGCATGTTCTGGCCGTTTCAGAACGGATCGCCAGAGTGGGCCAGCAAAAAGCTTCGGCATCGCAGACCGAAACGGGGCGACAGCGTCTGTCTCAGCGCTGACGCGCGAAATCCCGACGCTTTCTATTATCGAGATCCTTGGTTCGGGCGACGCATGTCGCCTAAACTGCTCGACCGGACCTTCATCTTCACTACGCTCTTCGGACCCACCGCCATTGGGTACCCGTCAGTCTCGGCATTTCAGGTCTGAGGAAAATAACCTTCCAGTGGTTCAACGTTCGCGGCACATGATGCCGAAGCACTTCGTCGTCAGGCATGCGCATGTGATCGTCGCGCGGCGGATACCGGACTTTTGCGCGTTTGGGTACCGCCCAGCAGGCCGATCAAGCCCATCCTTGCCCACAGTCGAGCATCGCATTCGCCTGGCAGCATTGACTTCGCGGGCATAAATCGGTCTGTTGACGCAACATAAATACTAGAATATATATCCGGCAGGAGGCAGGGTGACTGCGCAGGATTGGATCTCGCCATATGGCTCAAGTGAAGCCGATCATTTGCAGATCGCCGCCGGTTTTCGCTGACGCAGCAGAGCCGGATTTTCAGGAGGTAAAAATGAACGCAATGGCCAATCCGAGTGAAATCCCCGTCGGATGCCCGATGCATCAGGCGGGCGCACGCTTTCAACCGTTCGAGCATCAAGGCATGACGGATTTTTACGCGTCTGTCCGACCCGAGGTGCCGATCTTCTATGCGCCCAGCATCGATTGCTGGGTCGTGACCCGACGAGAGGACGCGCTGGCTGTCTTGCGGGACCACGAGCGGTTCTCGGCCTCCAATGCGACGGCTCCGATCGTGCCATGGCCTCAGGAGATGCATCAGTTTCTTCAGGACCAGCATTTCACCAATGAAAGCGTCCAGGTCGCCTGCGATCCGCCCAGGCATACGCGCGGACGCAATGCGGCCGTCACCTTTCTGAACATGAAGAAGTTCCAGAACTACGAAGCCGATGTCAGGGCGCTTGCCCGATCCTATGTCGATGAAATCAGGAAGAGCCGCGAAGAGGTCATCGATCTCGTTGCATCCTTCACCTACGAATATCCCGCAAAGGTCGCGTTTCTCCTGCTGGGCGAAAAGGAACTGGACGCGCGTAAGCTGAAGCAATGGGCCGACCTTCGCATCAAGCTGATCTTCGGCAAGCTAAGCCATGACCAGCAGATGGAAGCCGCACGCGATCTGGCAGACTTCTGGCATTTTGCCACCGCGCTGGTGGATCAACGCAAGAAGCATCCGGGGGACGATTATCCCAGCGCATTGCTGGCGGCACGCGGGGATGACGATTCCGTTCTGACCGAAAATGAGGTGAAGAGCCTGGTGTTCGGGCTGTTGCTCGCCGCGCATGAAACCACGACGAACGCCGCCGGAAATTTGCTTTTCGAGCTTCTGAAGCGCCCGCAGACATGGCAGGCGATCGTCGATGACCAAACCCTGATCCCGAATGCGGTCGAGGAGGGTCTACGTTATGCGACATCAACCATAGCCTGGCGCCGCCGCGCCAAAGTGGATGTCGAGATTGCGGGTGTTCAACTCCCTCAGGGCTCACAGGTCCTGCTTTCACTGACATCGGCCAATCGGGACGAAAAGCAATTCGCAGATGGTGAGATTTTCGACATTGGCCGCAGCAATGCCCGATCCCACATCGCGTTCGGAAACGGCATCCACCACTGCCTCGGCGCGCCACTGGCACGGATGGAACTGCGTATCCTTCTTGAGGAACTGACCTCCGCCTTCCCGAAGATGAAACTGGTCGAAGAGGAAACCATCAGCTTTCTCCCGACCTTGTCATTTAGAGGTCCCGACCGGCTGCCGGTTCGGCTGAACGGATAAGGCAGCGGTTGAACGCTTGCGAATACAATCGCCCGGCCGAAACCATTCGGTCGGGCCTGCAATGCACTATCCCTGCACTCCTTCCCTCCACAAGTGCTGCGGAAATCCAGGACATTTCATGCCTAAGTTGATCTTTATCTCTCCCGACGGAAGCAAACGCGAAGTGACCGCCGAAAGCGGCACGTCAGTCATGGAAAACGCCATCGACAATGGTGTCGAAGGCATCGTTGCCGAGTGCGGCGGCTCCATGTCATGCGGCACCTGTCACATCTATCTGGATGAGGAAACGTTTGAACGTCTCGGAGAGCCCGGCTCTGCTGAAAACGACCTGCTCGACTTCGTGAATTCTCCCCGGCGGCCCACCAGCCGCCTCAGCTGCCAGCTGAAGGTGGATGACCGCTTCGAAGGGGCCATCTTTTTCGTTCCGGAGAGCCAGTATTAACGCGATCCATGCTGATAATCGGATCGGCTTTGAAAACTCAAGAGGCTGCCAACTCTCCATCGGAGCTGGCAGCCTCTGTGTTTTGACCCTAAAGGCTGATCAACCCGCGCAATGCCTCAGGTCCGAGCCTGATCTGCTCGGCTGTCGGGTTCACGGAAGCAGCAAGCAGCCTGCGCGCGAGAATATGTTCGGCCGGATTGCCGACGGTCTCGACGGCGACGAGCTCCGCACCGCGCAGGTGATAGACGGCCAGCCGTCCCGGTTCACCGCGAACAATACGCTCCGTCGAACCGGCAGACAGACCGACAATCTGAAGCTTGGCCGGGCCGATATCGGACCAGAACCACGGGACGGCCTGATAGGGCGTGACCTTTGACGTCGCAATGCTCTTGGCAACGTGGCGGGCTTGATCTGTGGCGTTCTGCACGCTCTCAATCCGCAAGCGGGTTCCGGTCTGAGGCGATGCGACATTCGCCACGTCGCCGATGGCCCAGACACCGGGCAAGGCCGCCCGCAACGCCTCGTCCACCAGGACACCATTGTCGGCTGCCACCGCCGCCGCGCGGGCAAGGTCGCTATCCGCATCTGCACCAATTCCGACCACAACGAGGTCACAGGCAACCCTGCCCCGGTCGGTTTCGAGCGCGGTGATGCGTTCGCCCTTGGAGACAACGTCAAGGATCCGGGCACCGGTGATCAGATCGACATTCATGTCTTCCAGAACGGCCGCGATAGCCGCCGACGTGTCCGCCGCCGCCACGCGCCTCAGAACGCGGTCGGCTGTTTCCAGCACAACAACATCGCGGCCGGTAGACCGGATCGCCGCTGCAACCTCGAGACCGATAAAGCCCCCGCCGACGATCACCACACGACGGGCCTCCGCCATGGCTATTCGCAGCGCATGCGCATCTGCAAGCGAGCGCACCGAAAACACATTGCCGGCCGCCGGCCACGCTGAAAGCCTGCGGTTGCGCGAGCCGGTGGCAAAAACGAGATGCTCGTAAGAAAGGCTGGGACCGCTCTCCAATTTGAGTCGCCGACCATTCGCATCGACCGATGTCACACGCCCGACGACCCTCTCGATGCCGCGATCGTCGTAAGCACTTGCCGGGCGAAGAGGCAGCGGCCTGGCGTCACTCTCCTTAAGGAAGGTCTTGGAAAGGGGCGGCTTGTGATAGGGAAGTTCGCCGTCCGCATCGATCAGCGTAACGGCCCCTTTATAACCCTCATCGCGCAAACTGACGGCGAGCTGGCTTCCCCCGTGGCCAGCTCCGATAATGACGACGCCACTCATGAAAGCCCCCGCGCAACCCTGCTCAATAGACAAACTGAATATGAGCGCGATGACGGCTCGGCTTTTCGATCTCGTCGACGACAGCAGATGCGAAATCCTCGCCGCCGATTGCCGATTTTCCTTCCGGGTCGAAGAGCGCCACCTCATCGCCGATGCGATAGGCCCCACGGCGCTCGCCGGGTGCAAAGGCCCCGAATACGCGACCGGGACTCATATAAAGCCAGTCGAGGTTGCTTGGTGCGTCAGCAAGCAAGTTCTCCAGCACATCCGCGGTTTCCCGCGCCGCAGCGGCAAATTCGGGCGCGACTGTGCCGGCATCGATGAAGCGCTGCGCGCCCGTGCTCGGACGAAGCGCCGTAAACCCACCCACGACCAGAAGCCGTGCCTTCGCGTCGGCCGTAAGTCCGAAAACGCCCCGATAGGCCGAGGTCAGCGCGCCGCTAAGTTCGCCGCGCGGGGAGAGAGACCCGACGACAACATCGGCCCCCTGTATCGCGGTTTTCAGAGCGTTTAGATCCGTGACGTTGCCATGCCGATAATCGACACCCGCCACGGACTCGGATGCGCCCGACCGACTGAAGGAGGTGACCTGATGACCACGGCCCGCAGCCTCGCGCACGATATGGCGTCCGGCATAACCGGTTCCACCGACAACAACTATTCTAGCCACTTGCTATTCCTCCCGATTGTCATTTTGCTTGAGAGAGCCTTTGCGTCAGGGTTCCAGCGCAAAGGGTATGCCGGCAGCCCTGTATTCGGGACCTTCCAGCGGCCCCCAGAGATTGCGCACCCGGCTTTCCGGGCCGAGGGACCATGTGCGCGGCGCATAGACATCATCGCAGTCGATGCGCTCCATCTCGATGGAGTTCTCGACGACGCAGCCGTTCGGATCGGCATAATAGGTAAAGATGTTGTCGCCCGCCCCGTGACGGCCCGGCCCCCAGAGCATCGTCCGGCTCTTGAGCGCCAGCGTATCGGCAACCTTGGCGAGGTCTTCGAAGCAGCGCGCATCGAAGCCATAGTGGTGCAGCTTTGCTTCGCCGGTCCCGATTGCGAGCGTGTGATGGAAACCGTCAGCGGCCCGCAGCCACTGCAACTCATCATTCGTGGTCCGGTCGGAAAGCCGCATCCCGAAAACGGCCTCGCAAAGCCCCCCGAACGCCTTGGCGTTCTCGACACGAACGTTGACATGTTCCAGACGGACGGGGTGAACGCCGTGACCGACATAGCGGGCGTTCTGATCGCGCGGCACCGGCGTATGCACCTCGAAAATCGGCCCTTCCGGTGTGAGAAACCGCAGGGCCTTTTCGATATTTGGAAAATAGGAGCGTTCGGACAGGATCTTGCAGCCATGATCCATGGCGCGACGGCGCACTTCGCCGACGGCCTCCGCGTTGATCGCTTCCAGCCCGATCGCAAGCGCTGCCTTCCGGGAACTCTTGAAATAGCCGACTTCGTGCCGGCGGTTGTTGCTCGACAGGGTAACTAGATCGGAGGTGCGCGCGATGATGCGCGGTCCCGAAATCTCGGCCAAGTCCTGCGCCGAGCCTTCGGGGTCGGGTGTCGCAAGCGCGATATGGCCCATCTGGCGAATAAGATAGCTCACTGAAGTCTCCTCTTGCTGCTGCGCTTGATCAGACCGCAAAATCCGCCGCCTCTTTGGCGACACCATTCCTGAGCACGCCGATGCCCGAAATTTCGACCTCGACACGGTCGCCCGCCTTCATCCAGAGTGGCGGCTTATGGAAGGCGCCGACGCCCCCGGTCGTGCCGGTGATGATCACATCGCCCGGCTCAAGCGTGATGAAGCTCGAGCAATAGGAAACCAGTTCCGGCACGCTGAAAATGAGATCATCAAGCGTTGCGCTCTGCACTTCCTGACCATTCAGGCGGGTTTTCAACGTCTGCGCGGCGATGTTGGGCAGTTCGTCGGTCGTGACCAGCCAGGGGCCGAATGCACCCGTTTTCGGAAAATTCTTGCCCGGCGCAAATTGCTGCGAGTGCCGCTGCCAATCGCGAACGCTGCCGTCGTTGTAGCAGGAATAGCCTGCCACGCGTTCCATGGCCTGCTCGGGCGTCACATAGCGACTGCGCTTGCCGATAATGACAGCCAGTTCGCCCTCATAGTCGAACTGCTCCGACACTTTGGGGCAAATCATGTCTTCATTCGCGCCGATCTGCGTCTCGGCAAAACGAGTGAAGATCATCGGCTTCGTCGGCATTTCACGGCCGGTTTCCTTGACATGGCTCGCGTAATTCACGCCAACGCAGAGGATTTTCGACGGGTCCGTGATCACCGGAAGCAGCCGCACATCGCCCCAGGCGACGGAGGGCTGAGTGCCAATGCGTGACCGGGCATAGTCAAGCCCGGCCGGATCGGCAAGCAACGCGCGAACCGAGGCATAACGGTCGCCGAGATCGATGATACCGGCTGGATTCGTTTCGTTGCCGATTACGAGACCACAGCTCTCGCGGCCGCTCTTTTCTTTGTAGCTGACGAATTTCATTGGCTTTTCAATCCTCCTCTAATCGTTTTCCTGTCACCGCCCGCCGAGAATGGTAACGACGGTTGCAGCCTCTTCAAAACCAAGGAAACCGCCCCCGTTCTCCGCGATCGCCCAACGGGCATCCGGCACCTGCCGCGTCCCGGCCTGCCCGCGCAACTGGGTGACGAGTTCGTGAATCTGGATGACGCCTGTCGCGCCGATGGGATGGCCCTTGGACAGGAGGCCGCCTGAAGGATTGACCGGTATGCGACCGCCGAGTCGTGTCGCACCTTCTTCCGTCAACCTTCCGCCTTCTCCCCGCGCCGCAAAGCCGAGGTTTTCAATTTGCAGGATCTCGGCAAAGGCCGTGGCGTCATGAACTTCCGCCAGCGACATGTCCGTTGGCCCAACGCCGGCCTGCTCGTAGGCCTTCAAAGCGGCCCGCCGTCCGAGGTGATTTTCGAAATCATCGACGGCGCGAGGGCTGGCAGATGTCAGCGCGCAAGCGGCGACCGGAACCGCCCTTTTCGCATCGAAGCGATGAAGCGCGCTTGCGGTACACAAGACCAGCGCGCCCGCACCATCACTGATGGGCGCGCACATCGCGCGGGTAAACGGCCATGAGACGGGCTTATCCGCCAGCACTTCCTCAATCGTCATGTCGAAGCGGTATTGAGCATCCGGGTTGAGTGTCGAATGGTGATGGTTCTTCGCCGCCACGGCAGCAATCTGCCGCTGGGTCGTGCCGAAGCTCGCCATGTGATGGCGTGCGAATGCCGCATAGATATCCATGAATACGCTGCGCTCAGCTGCGGGTTCGACATCGGCGGGGATGGGCGTAGCCTCTGCCAGCGCCAGCAATTGCTCAAGCTGCTGATCGAATTGCTGAACGTCGGTGCTGCCCTTGAAGGCTGCAAACATACCCTGTCGATTTTCGGGGAAGAACATCTTCTCCGCCCCGACGACCAGAGCCACCTCGCCGAAGCCGGCCTTGAGATAGGCAACGGCGTTGAGCAAGCCGGTGCTGCCGCTGGCACAGGCGTTTTCGACATTCGTGACCGGGATGCCCGCAATGCCGCTGGAGCGCAAAGCCACTTCACCGCGAACACCGTTCTGGCCCTCGAGAAGCGCCTGGCGTGTATTGGCAAACCATGCTGCCTCCACAGAGGCAGCATCCGCAAGACCCGCGTCGGCAAGCGCCTTGCTGACGGCAATCGCGGACAGCTGTCGCACCGATTTCTCCGGCTGCTTGCCAAGCGGCGTGATACCGGTCCCGACGATGTAGATTTGCGTTGCAGCCGACATTATGCATTCTCCTTTTCCAGCGCCTCGACAACCCGCAACACGTCACGGCGCGTGACCTTCCCAACCGGGTTTGTGGGCATTTCATTCAAAAAATGGATGGCCTTTGGAGAGCGAACGGGGCCGACCTGAGCTCTGGCAAAGGCGATCAGTTCTTCGGGCGTGACGCTGCTCTCTGCCGCCCGCACCACGGCCGCCTCGACACGCTCGCCCCAATAATCGTCTTCGCGCGCAATCACCGACACCTGGCGCACATCGGGATGGAGGGCCAGTGCTGCCTCCACATCGGCCGGATAGACATTGAAGCCCCCGGAAATGATCACGTCGCGCGAGCGGCCTTTCAGCGTCAGATAGCCGCTGGCATCGAAGGCACCGAGATCACCCGTATGCAGCCATCCATCCACGATGGTTTCCGCCGTCAGATCCGGTCTGTTGAGATAACCCCGCATGACAAGGTCGCCTCTGACAACCACTTCGCCCGTCTCGCCCGCCGGCAGGATCTCGCCCTGCGGCCCCATGATCTGCACATCATTGTAGGGACAAGGCCTGCCCACCGAACCGACATGCTGCTCGTCGCGCAATTCGCGGGCTGTCATTGCCGTGATCATGGTCGGTGCTTCGGTCTGGCCATAGATTGCCGCGAGACAGGGGCCGAATACCTCCTGCGCCTGCCGGACCTTGGAAGACGGCATGGGGGCCGCACCGTAGATCAGGTGGCGAAGGGCTGGATATCGCGCGCCTTTTGCGATCGCATGATCCATCAGGGAATAGATCAATGTCGGCGGCATGAAGCTTGCCGTGATCCGCTGCTCAATCATCACATCCGAAATGCGTGGCGCCTTGGCGCCATCCAGCAGCACGATGGAGCCACCGACCGCCAGAACCGGCAAGATGAATGTGCCCGCGCCATGCGTCAGGGGCGCGACCGCAAGCATGCGCTCGTCCTGATCAAACCCGAAAACCGTCAACATGCTGGCGATGCAGTTCATGAAAGCACGATAGGGCTGCATCACGCCCTTCGGGTTCCCCGTTGTGCCACCGGTGAACTTGATCGCCATGATCCCTTGATCCGGCTTCAGAATATCAGCCGGACGACGACCGGCATGACGTTCGCAGATCGCGGAAATGGTATCGCCCTTCCCGGTAGTGCCTGCGGCCAAAACCAAAGGGCGGTCCTGGCTTTCGAAAAGCGGCAGAAAATCATGATCTGTGACGATGAGTGAGAGTTCGGACGCGGCTGCGATACCGCCCAGTTCCTCTCGCGAATTGCGGGGATTGAGCGGCACCCAGACATGCCCGGAGGCAAAAACGCCGAGCATCGCGATCACATGCTGCCAATTGTTGTGCGCACAGATACCAACGCGCGCCTGCGGCTCGGGCAGCGCCTCCTGCAGGTAATGGGCGAAAGCGTCGACCTGCTGCGCAAGCTCAGCATATGTCAGCGTGAGCGCGCCATCGACGAGCGCAATGCCTTGCGCATTTATCCTCAGGCCCCGCTGGAGCATTTTGATCGGTATCATTTTCCACCCGCCATCGGCCCTGAAGCCTTTGCAGATCTGCCTCGAGAGTTCCGGCCGAGAACGGCCGATCAAAGGCACTATCTATTTGTTTTTACGTAAATTATTGGGCAGGGCTCGGTGCGCCCTGCCCCAGACTTCTCCCGTAAAGCCCGGCATCTGACATTCTTATATTCTAGAATCTAAGAATGTCAATCCGATGCGACGTACCAAAAAAGCAAGTTGGCGTTCCTTCAGTTGCCGGCAGCGCGCAGTGCATCATGAACGTCATAGCCGTAGAGCCACTCGCCATTGTTGAGCGTGGCATGCGGGTTGCTGTATTGGCGGATCTTGAACTTGAGGTTCCGCACGAAACGTTGGAGAGGAGACCGAAGGTGATTTTCCGCAGCGCGCGCGCGGGAGCCGATCTGCGCACGCGCCGTGCGTGGCAGACGCAGTCTCTCATAGAGCGACAGACGTTCCGCGATCGTCCCGTGATCCCGAGACAGAAGAAGCCCGAGTGTCAGGCCGTCCTCAAGCGCCATCGCCGCCCCCTGCCCCAGGAATGGCAGCATGGGATGAGCGGCGTCACCGAGAAGCGTGATCCGTCCCTGCGACCAGCGCGCAAGCGGCGGTCGATCAAACAGTCCCCATTTGAAACAGGTTTCCGCTCGTGCAAGCAGAGTTAGAAGGCTCCGGTTCCAGCCGCTGAAGGTTTGCAGCAGCTCGGCAGGGTCGCCTTTGAGCGCCCAGGACTCGGCGGTCCATTGAGAGGTCTCGCAAACGGCGACGATGTTCACCAGTTGTCCGCTGCGCACATAGTAGTGAACCACATGCCCGCCGGGGCCCAGCCAGTTCGTGACAGCGGGCTCGATCGCATAAGGTAGCGCTTCGACCGGAACAGTGAGACGCCAGGCGACATTTCCGGTGAATTCCGGATCATCCTTGCCAAACATGCTCTCGCGAACTGCGGATTTGATGCCATCGGCGCCGATAACGACATCTGCTTCGACCTCATCCCCATTGTCGAGAAGGACGACGGCGCAGTGCTCGTTCTGGCTGACGGATCGGCATCGGGCTTGAAAGCGAACATCGCGCTCGGGGAGTCCCGCCGCCAGAATACCATGAAGATCGGCGCGGTGGACGCTGAGATGCGGAGCGCCAAAGCGCGTCTCGTATTCCGATTTGATGTTGGCGCGGAAAAGCGTCCGCCCGCTCCGCCAGTCCCTGAAGACATGAAATTCGGGCTGGAAGGCACAGCGTCGCAACGGATCTTCCAAACCGAGTTCCCGTAGCACCTTAAAGGCATTGGGCGACATGTTGATGCCGGCCCCGACCTCGCCGAATTGAGACCCTTGCTCAAGGATCACGGTATCCGCCTGTCCCCTCAAGGCGCGGGCGACGGCAAGACCTCCCAATCCGCCGCCAACGATGGCGACGCGCAGCTTTCTGACCATGCCTTTCCGCCTCCTCCGACATCAGGCAATGCGACCGTTCCCGTTCGCGTTACACCTGTGCGATCCTCCGTCGACCGACCCGGCCCGGCGTCTCCGCTTCCTGTTGCAGTGACGATCAGAGCGGTCGCAAATCGGCGGGGCGGTCGATCAGACCACGGATCGCCCAGATCTTGTCTGATGCCTGCCCGAGGAGGTCCTGCGCACAATCCCGGGCAAACGAATTGGAGACGAGGCGATGCTGTGACGCGGTGAACATGTCCCTGAAGCAACGCTGCAGGGCGGTGTTGCGGATGGAAATTCCACCCGCCGCCTTGTGGGCGAACACGCAGATGTCGGTCGCGGTATTCGTTACATGGACCAGCGCCAGCCGCGCGAGCGTGTATTGGCGCGTTTGGACCGGGTTGCCCTCGTTCAGCGTGTTCGAAATGTCGTGCCAGACTTCGTAGCAGAGCGCGCGCGCCGCTCTCAGTTGCCCCTCGGCAAGTCCATAGTTCTCCTGGAACTGATCATCTCCGCCCTGGATCGCAAGCCGCGAAGGCCGTCCATCGGGTGATTCCGCCAACGCCGCAAGCTCCGACAGCGCCCTGCGTGCGATCCCGAGTGCCGCGCCGGTATGGCCCAGCGGCGACATTCCGACGATGCCGAGCCGAAACAGATTGCCACCTTGTTGCGGAACATTGGCATCCGGGAAATGCGTGAACTCCTCCGGAACGAAGACGTCTGTGAGTTCGTAGTCCACACTCCCGGTCGCGCGCAGACCGACGACATCCCAGTTTCCAAGCATTGTCGCCTGCTGGGTGGGCACGATGAATGTGCGCACCTCTGGCTGCCCCGTCAAAGGATTGAGGCGCGGCTTGCCATTTTCAAACACGCGTCCGCCGCTATGAAGCCATTGGGAATGAAGAACGCCACTGCCGTAGCTCCAGCGGCCAGACAAACGGAAACCCTTCCCATCCACATCGGCCCTGCCGAAAGGCCCGCCATTGCCGGCGATGATCGGAATTCCTCCGCCGAATACCTTGCGCGCGCCCTCTGGTGGCAGATAGCCCGAGGCGGAACCGATCGCCACATTGGACGCCATGACGACCCAGCCGGCCGCAGCATCAGCCTCGCAGAGGGTTTCATAAACCTCCAACACCTCCGTCGGGCCAACCTCTGCGCCGCCAAAGGGCCGCGCGGCGAGCATGGTGAAGAAGCCGCTTTTCGATAGCAGATCGAGGCTTGGAGGCGTAAGCCGGCCAGCAGCCTCATTGGCCTCCCCATGCATGCGCAGCTCTGGCGCAATCTCGCGTGCCCTATCTACCCAATTTGAAGATTGCCCGATGTTCAACTTCTCGGCGCTCGCGTTTGGCATGGGATTCTCCTCAATCCATGAAAGCAGCAAATATCCGTCCTTCGCCCAGAAACATCTGGCGACAGGCTGCCCCAGCGTCGGATCGACGCCGCGCAATTCCATTCAGTTTTCGGAAGGCCTTCGGGCCTCTTACGTGGCGGTCCAGCCGCCATCCTGCACCAGCAACTGCCCGGTCATGTAAGCCGAGGCAGGCGATGCAAGATAAAGTGCGAGCCCGAGGATTTCTTCCGCCTGTCCTCTTCGCTTCATCGGGATGCGGCTATGGATGGCGGAATAAAACCGCTCCTCGTCGCCGCTAGATGCCTGCTGTCGACGCGCTTCGCCCAATCGCGTACCGCCGTGCCAGCCGGGAGCGATCGTGTTCGCGCGGATATTGAGTTCCGCATATTCGACGGCAACCTGCTTGGTGAAGCCGATGATGGCGGACTTCGACGCTGCGTAGTCCACACCCGCCGAAGCAAAGCCGGGATAGTAGCCGCCGATCCCAAGGATGGACGCCAGGTTGATGATGGAGCCCCCCTGCTCGAACATCATCGGCAGAGCCGCGCGCGTCACCAGAAAAGTCCCCGTCAGATTGATGTCGATGACACGACGCCAGTCCTCCAAAAGGGTTTCGTGCGTGCGGGCGGGTACAGCAGACACTCCGGCGCAGTTGACCAGGATATGCAGATGCGACTGTTTGATTTGCGCAATGGCATCCGCAACGGATGCCTCGTTTGCAACATCGATCTGGCGGGCCACGGCCTCTCCGCCGGCAGAAACAATCGCCTGCGCAGCCTCTGTCGCACGATCCTCGAAAACATCCGCGCAGATCACATAAGCGCCGGCTTTGGCGAAGCCTTCCGCCATTACCCGCCCAAGTCCACTCCCGGCACCCGTGACGAAGGCAACCTTGCCGTCCAGTCCAAAAAGCTCTTTCAAAGTGAAACCTCCCTGAATTTCAATCGCGTTGCGTCAGCCGGAACGAACCTGACCGCCATCAACGTACAGCGTCTGCGCGGTCAGGAACGCGGCGTCGTCGCTCATGAGGAAGGACAGCGCACCGGCCAGATCATTGGGCTCTGATGGTCGCGGAATGGCCTGACGATTGGCGTGTGCCTCGAACAGCTGCTCGGACGTCATGCCATTGAAGTTCGGCTTGCGTGCGAGCGTGCCGGGCGTGCGCGTGAACCCGGGCGCGATGGCATTGACCGTGATCCCATCGGCCCCGAGCTCGCTGGCAAGCGCACGCGTGAAGCCAATGACGCCGGCCTTGCTGGCGATATAATGCGTCAGTCCCGGCGCAACCTGCGCATAGGAATTCGAGGTCATATTGACCACGCGGCCCCATTTGCGCTCGCGCATGCCCGGAACAAACTGCTTCGCCATCAGGAACATGGAGTCGAGATTGACCGTGATCATCTGGCGCCATTGCTCATAGGAAAGATCCTCGAACCGGCAGCTCGGGAAGATCCCCGCATTGTTCACCAGGACATCGCAGCGGCCAAAGCTTTCGAGGATCGTGGCGGCAAGCTGCCTGACGGCTTCAGGGTCCCCGACATCGCAGGTATGCGCCACAGCCTTGCCGTTGGCCTTGGTGATGTCGGCCACCACATCGTCGGCCGCGATCCGGTCAACGATGACCACGTTCGCACCCTCCTGCGCCACCCGCAGAGCGAAGGCCCGGCCGATCCCGGACGCCCCGCCGGTAATGACAACCACTTTGTTTTGATGACGCTTTTCCATGTCGAGTTCCACTAACCCCAATTGCATAACGCCTTCTTATATTCTAGAGTTTCAGTTGTCAACGGGCTGTTCTGTTGGCTCCCGAACTCTTTCAGACGGCCTCTTGGCCCGGAATGGCCAGGCGCTCGCCGCCGCGCAACGTCGATTTTCAGGGCTGGCCAACGGACGCCTCAGCCTGCATCCAACCGATAAGGAACTGCCTATGACCGTGAGCTCCTCCGTCCCGTTCCGCGCCTCTCTTGGCGAAATGGACCCGGAATCCAAAGCCCTCATGGCCGCACTACCGCGGCCGACAAGCCCGCCATCGCTGGAGATGATTCGTGACGGTCTGCGCCGCTCGCGACCGGTCAATCAACCCGACCTGCCGCATATGGCCAAGACGCGCGAGTTCGCAATTGCCGGGAAGCATGGGGACTTTCAGCTGCGTTATCATCGGGGCATGGAAACGGCAAAAAACGCGGACCTGCCCGTACTCGTCTGGTTTCATGGTGGCGGCTGGGCCGTTGGGGATCTGGACAGCCACGACTGGGTCTGCCGCGCCATCGCCAATGCAGCCAGCTATGCCGTCGTCAATGTCGATTATCATCTGGCGCCGGAGCATCGCTTTCCCGTCGCATTCGATGATGCCGAAACGGCAACGCGTTGGGTCTTTGCCAACGCCGCGATGCTGAAGATCGACCCGGCGCACATTCTCGTCGGCGGCGACAGCGCCGGCGGCAATCTGGCGGCCGCTACGGCACTCGCACTGCTGGGCGACCCGCAGATCAAGCTGCATGGGCAGGTTCTCGCCTACCCGATTACCGATCTGACATTCGAGTATGATCCACGTTTCGAAAGCGGGGTCGCCCTCACGAACGGAGACATGCGGGTCTTCATGGACCATTACGTGCCCGATCACATGCAGCGCCGGGACTGGCGTTGTTCACCCTTGCTGGCTCCAAGCCTGAAAGATCTGCCCCCGACGGAGATTATCCTTGCCGGCTTCGACCCGCTTTATGACGAGGGCGAAGCGTATGCGACGCGGCTTGCGTCCGAGGGTGTGGAAACACGCGTTGCACGCTTCCCCGGCCAGATGCATGGGTTCATCTCGCGGCCAAAACTGATGCCGAAGGCCTATGAGGCGATTTCGGAAATTGCCGCCTTCCTCAAAACGCAGTCATAGCCGTTTTCAGCCAGAGCTGTTCGGAACGTGCCGCTGGGTGATCAAACGTCGCTCGCCCAGCGGCCACACGGAGGCAGCCATCGCGGTGCCCCGCAAATACGCTCAAGCAGCGAGATTCTTGGAAGAAAGAAAGGAAGGGAGGCCCCGCTCAAGGCCCCATTTCCGCATACTCTTGACGAATGCGCTTCTTTTATACTAGAATTTAACATCGCGAGAGAAGACCTCGCCTGACCTTTGCAGGAGTCCCATGTCCATTCCCCTGATCGATACGGCTGAAACGTCTCCACGCGCGTCCTTCGACATGCGCGAACTCAGAGATTGCTTCGGCGCGTTCTACACAGGCGTCACCGTCGTCACGACAAGGGACGACGAGGGACGCATCTACGGAACAACCGTCAATTCCTTCAGTTCTCTCTCGCTGGATCCACCTCTGATTTTGTGGAGCCAACGCCGGGTGTCGTCGACCTTTCCGATTTTCAGTGCCGCGCGATATTTCGCCGTCAATATTCTGGCGGAAGATCAGGTAGAGATATCGCAGGCCTTTTCGAGCACCCGGCCGGACAAATTCGCAGGCATCCGGACGCAGCCAGGGCTTGGCGGCGCGCCCCTCATCCTGGGCTGCTCCGCCTATCTGCAATGCTCGAACGAGATGAGCTATCCGGGCGGCGATCACGAAATTTTCGTTGGGCGAGTTGAGCAGATCGAGACGATGCAACGCCCCCCGTTGATTTTCGGGGCCGGTCGTTACCGGACGTCGCAGCTCTTGCAGGCCGGCGCCGGCCGATAAGACCTCTCCCAGAATCAAGAACCCGCCAGTCTCGCATCGAGGCTGGCGGGTTCTTTGTATTCCTGGTTGCGCCGGATTTTTTGCGGCGGGCAATCACACAGTCGAGCGGCGAAGACCATCGACCGTCCAGCTGCCGCCGCCTGCAAAGGCGATGTAGAGGAAGATGAAGCAGAAAAAGATTGCCGATTCACCCATATTCAACGTGGGCCAGAAACTGGAAGGCATGTGACCCTTGAAATAGGCAATGGCCATTTCACCGGACGCGATAAAGGCTGCTATGCGGGTCTGATAGCCGACGAGCATCAGAACCGATGTCACGGCCTCAATGAGACCGGCCACCAGAAGAAGCGTCGGCATTGGGCTTCCGACGCCGGGGATGGCCGCCGGGAAATGCAGAAATTTCATCGTGGCGTGCTCCAGGAAAAGAAGCGCAGTCACAATGCGAAGAATGGCCAGAACATTGGGCGTCCAGCTGTTGAAATTCGGCATGCTATATCTCCAGTGAGTTCTCGTTTCCCTTAAGCAGCAGGCGCTGCCGTCTTGACTTCGATATGATCCAGAGCCGCACAGCATCGTGCCGGGCATAACCCAGCAAGCAGCGCTTGGTGTCTGGAAAACAGTTGCTCCCAACGAAGAGCAGCTCGAAAGCGTATCAGGCTCTCATATTCGAAAGGCTGAGATCGTCACCCCGCCTGATGCACGGGCATCCGGTGCATGCTGCAATTTGAAAATAACGAGTTCATGGTTGCCTCCCAAGAAGCAGCATCTCTCACGCGGGGAGGACAAATTGATCGATTGCAATGGCCCGACGGCCTGTCTTGTTTCTGCACGATGCGTTCAACCTCCCAGTCGGCGCCACCTCTCGCGGTTTTATATATTCTAGTATTTATCATCGGTCAATTCTGGACGTCGATTTTCCCTGCATGCGTCGATCGGCCATGCGTCTAGCCGAGTAAGGGCGTAAGGTTTGACATTTGTAAGATGCTAGAATATATGAAGCTTGGGAGCATGGCGTGGACCTCATTGTTTGGTCTCCGCCTTGTGGGACCTACACGCATGCGGCGCCTTGGCAGGATGTAGACGCCTTGTCGACCCGGGGGGAAATGCCTGGACCGCATGAGCCACATCAGGGAGGAACTTCATGAAACAGCTATCAAAATTCGCGTTTAGCGCCTGCATTGGCGCGGTTGTCAGCGTGGTCGCCGCATTTCAGGCGCAGGCTGAAATTGTTGTCGGGGGGACATTCTCGCTGACCGGCCCCGCCGCCGCGCTTGGCACGTCCTTTCAGAGGACGCTTCCTCTTCTGCCGAAGGAAATCGCCGGGGAGCCGGTCCGCTACGTCATCGTAGACGATGGGTCAGACCCGTCTGCGGCGGTGCGCAATGTCAGAAAGCTGATCACCGAAAACCATGTCGACGTTCTGATCGGCCCGACAAACGCGGCGACCGGCTATGCCATTGCACCTGTTCTGGGAGAATTGAAGGTGCCCTTGATCTCCGGCACCGCACTCGATCTCTTCGGCGACAAGAGCGACTGGTTCATCAACCTCTCGACTCCGATCACGATGTGGGTTGCCCAGATCGTCAAGCATATGAAGGAAAGCGGGCTCAAGAAGGTTGCCTTTGTCGGCTATAACGACGTCTACGGCGACACGGCGTTTGCCGCCTTCAAGAAAGATTGCGCCGAGGCTGGCCTGGAAATTGTGGCTGACGAGCGTTTCGCGCGCTCGGACACGAGTTTCGTCGGTCAGTCCCTGCGCATTTCCACAGCCAAGCCAGACGGCGTTTTCATTGCCGCTTCCGGCAGCCCGGCCGTGTTGCCCAATGTGACGTTGCGTGAGCGGGGATATGCAAAGCCTCTCTATAACGCTCCGGTCGCAGTGAACCAGGATTTCCTGCGCCTTGGCGGCTCCAAGGTGGAAGGCATTATTTCAGCCGCCTACCTGATTGCTATTCCGCACCAGATTCCGGATAGCAACCCGTCGAAGAAGGCCGTCACCGAACTCTACGATCAGTTCACGAAACTGTATCCGAATGTGCAGCCCGACACGCAGAACCCGACCGCCTATGACTCCGGCGTAGTCCTGAAAATGGTTGCAACCGAAGCGCTGAAGGTGGCAAAGCCGGGCACCGAGGAATTTCGCGTGGCTATTCGCGATCGCCTGCACACGATCAAGGGCCTGGTCGGCAGCATCGGCGTCTATGAATTCAAGCCCGGTCAACCCTATGGCGTTCAGGAGAACAGCATCGTCTTCGTGACCGTCAAAGACGGCAAGTGGACCTATCTCAGCCAGTGAACTTTCAGCCTTCCTGGTGAACACAGGAAGTGGCGAGCCAGACAATACATGCGGCCACGGTATTCCGTGGCCGCATTTACTTGAGCGCAATCACAAGCTTTGTGTCGAGGCAGAGCTTCAGCGGGACGTCTGATGGAAAGGCAATCATGATCGCCGCAAAGGCGATGAACAGGATGCTCCCAGCCACGTTGATCACGAGAGCCTGGGCGGAAATCACGGTTCCCGCCACGTCACCGATCATGCTGTCGAAGCGCTTCCGGCTTTGAGCCGCTCCGTCGGAAAGCATGCATGACCGACATGCACACAATGGCCATGTCATAGGAAACGAGACACAAGAACCACCACAGAAAGTGGACTTTGCGAGATGCTCTACTGATAATTGGTCAGGTCATTTCAAAACTGAGGGATAAAGCTTTAGCGACCCTGCCGGAAACAGCCGCAGCGAATGCCGTGTTTCCGACCCGTGCGATCAAACTCACGCGCCGCCCAGGTAGGCCTTCGCAAGACGAGGATCTTTCAACAATTCACTGGCGGTGTTCTGCAGCGTGATCTCGCCCGTCTCCATCAGGTAGCCATAGTCCGCGCATTCCAGCGCGGCACGAGCATTCTGCTCGACAAGCAGGATCGCCACGCCGGCCGCCTTCAACTCGCGGATAATCCGGAAGATCTCCTGAACGATCAGCGGAGCAAGACCGAGACTTGGCTCATCCAGCATCAAGAGCCGTGGCTGGCTCATGAGCGCGCGCCCGAGCGCCAGCATCTGGCGTTCGCCGCCCGAAAGAGTGCTCGCCTGTTGTTTGCGACGTTCGGCAAGTTTGGGAAAGAAGTCGAATACATCCGCCAGCCTCGCATTCAGCCCGGCACGTTTCCTGCGGTGAACATAATATCCGAGCTGCAGATTGTCCTCGACCGACATCGAGCCGAAGAGCTCGCGGCGTTCGGGAACAAGGCACAGGCCCATTTCCGCCCTGTCTTCAACATCGAGCAGATCGAGCGCGCATCCGTCGAATTCGAAATATCCGGATGCAGGGATCAGACCCACCGCTGCATTCAGCAATGTTGTCTTGCCTGCCCCGTTTGCCCCGATGATCGTCACCATGGTTCCGGCCGACACATCGACGCTCGCGCCCTGTACCGCAGCGATCCTGCCATAGCTGACCTGCGCGTCGCGCACCTTGAGAATAGAGTTCAAAGAATGCCTCCCAGATAGGCTTCACGGACGACGGGGTTGGAACGTATTTCCTCCGGCGTTCCTTCCGCACGCTGCTTGCCAAAGTCCAGCATGATGATGCGATCGACCAAGCCCATGACGAATTCCATGTCATGCTCGACGAGCAAGAGGGTCACTCCGGCGGCGGATATCTCCTTGAGCAACTGGCTCAGCTGGTCCTTCTCAAGACGGCGCAAACCTGCTGCCGGCTCATCGAGCAGAAGAATGACAGGGTCGGAGGCCAGAGCCCTGGCGATCTCGACGGCGCGCTGTTGACCAAGCGGCAGGCTGCTCACCATATCGTTCGCCCGTTCGAGAAGCCCGATACGTTGGAGCTGGAAGGCCGCCTCTGCTCGCAATTGCTTCTCGACGGCCGTATCGAGGTGCAGCGCACCAGCCAGAAATCCCGTTTTCGTTCTGGAATATGCGCCAAGCATGACATTCTCCAGCAGCGACATATTGGGCCGCAACTTCACATGCTGGAACGTGCGCGCCACGCCGGCTTTGACGAGATTGACCGGCTTCTCGGTCGTCAGATTCTCGCCCGAGAACGTCACGGTTCCCTTCGTAGGTCGCAGGGCTCCCGAAATCAGGTTGAAGGTCGTGCTTTTGCCTGCGCCATTGGGGCCGATGAGCGCGACGATCTCGCCCGCCCGAACATCGAAGTTGACGTTGTCGACAGCCGTCAGACCACCAAACCTCTTCGACAGACCCGAGACCTGAAGCAGCGGCTCGCCGCGCATCGGCAGAGAGCGGCGCGCCAGGGGTTCGGCTGTCTGTGCGACGGGTTCGCTTTTACGCGGTGTGAAGCGCGGCAGCATGCCGACAATACCGGACCTGGCATGCTGCAGAACCAGGATGAAAAGGCATCCGTAGATGATCTTTTCAATATTGCCGGCCCGCGAGGTTACCAGCGGCAAAAGATCCTGCAGGATGGAGTGCAGCGAGGTGAACAGGGTGGCCCCGATGACCGCCCCGGCAATGTGGCCCGAACCGCCGATCACCGCCATCAGCAGAAACTCGATGCCTGTCTGGATGCTGAAAGGATCCGGTCCGACATAACGCTGCGAATGCGCATATAGCCATCCGGCAAGCCCGGCCAGCAGCGCGGAGATGACGAATATTCCCAGCCGGATGCGGAACTGGCTGATCCCGAGGCTCGTGACCAGCGTCTCGCCGCCCTTCAGCGAGCGGATCGCCCGCCCCTGCCGGGATTGCATCAAAAATGTCGTGCCCAGCATGACAAGGATGAGGCAGACGGCGACAAGATAGAAATACCGCTCCTGAGGCGCCAGGGAAATGCCCGCAATGGAAAGCGCAGGGATATCGCTAATGCCTGTGTGTCCGCCCAGTTCCTCCAGATTGCCGAACAGAAGCGTGATCACCATCCCCCAGGCTAGCGTCACAAGCGCAAGATAGTGGCCAGACAGATGCAGGGTCACCATGCCGAGAACCGCTGCGGTAAACGCAGACACGGCCAATGCGACAGGCAGTCCCATCCAGGGCGAAAAGCCGAGCTTAGCGCTCAAAACGGCGGTCGCATAGGCCCCCAGGCCCACAAACGCCGACTGTCCAAAGGAGATCAGCCCTCCCGAACCGGTGAGAATGACAATACCGATTGCGACAATCGAATAGATCCCGACGAAGTTCAGGATCGCAATGTAAAAGCTGCCTAGAACATAGGGCGCAAGCACGACAAAAATCAGTACGGCGAGGCTCAAAATCACGGAACGCGTGGTCATCAGAGCTCCTCCTCTTCTTCTTCAACTTCAGAATGGACCGACAAGCCGCGCAAGAGGACGATCGGTATCAACAGCGCAAAGACTGCCACATCCTTCAAGGCACTGGAGTAGAAGGATCCAAAGGACTCGATGATGCCGACAAGGAGCGAGCCGAACAGGGCTAGCGGATAGCTGGCAATTCCACCGATAGCGGCGCCGACAAAGCCTTTCAGACCGATCAGGAAGCCAGTATCCGAATAGACAGTCAGATTGGGCCCGATCAGAATTCCCGAAATCGCCGCGAGCCCGGCCGCAATGAGGAAGGCCGAATTGCCGGCCGAGGCGACGCGAATTCCAACGAGACGCGCGCCGACACCGTTCACAGCAGTGGCACGCAGCCCCTTGCCCCACAATGTTCGCTCGAAGAAAAAGTAGAGACTGATGGCTATGATAGCCAGAGCGATCAACACGACGATATTGGCTGCCGGGATCTCAAGGCTCCCGATCGTGACACTGCCGCTGATATATTCCTTTGTCCTGTAGCCCTCCGCCCCAAAGAACAGCAGCGCAACACCGGCCATCGGAAAATGAACGACCGCAGCGGTCATCAGCAGCGTAAGCACGGATGCAGAGCGCATCGGCTGGAAGACAACGCGATACATCAATGGACCAAGCGGCAGAATAAGAGCAAATGTCAGCGCGATTTGAACAGCCATCGGCAATTCGTAGGTTGGCAGCACAGCCGCCACGACAACCGGCGCACAGGGCAATACGCCATAGGAAACCGCCGACCGCCAGAACTTCGACAAGCGTTTCCGACGATAGAGTTCCACCGCCTCCATGAACAGCGCAAGACCTGACAGGATCAGAATAAGCCAGACTGTCCCGGGGAGCGTATTTGCCTGGATCGACGCCAGTGTCAGCACGGAATAGGCAATGAGGTCGCCATACGAAACAAACGCGATGCGCGTTATGTTGAAGACAAGCACCGTGCCTAGAGAAAGCAGCGCATAAATCGCGCCGCCAGCAACTCCTTCGCGTAGAAGAAGCAGGGCAATATCAAATTCCATATTAGAGATTCGCTCCCAACGATAATGCGCATGAAGACCACAGCAGGGGATGAACCCACAACGGCTGGATCTGGCACCTTCTCTTGCCCCCGAGAGAAATGCCGTTCTTCGATCGAGGCCCAGAAATGCCGCAAGAATTCATCGCACCTGCTCCATCCCACTCTCCCCAAACCACATTTTTCTGCCCCCTGCCGGTAAGCCAAGGCGCAGCGCCTCCGCAGCAAGCCTGCAACTCCCGTTTCTTATATTCTAGAGTATTAGGTGAGGAGTTAACACGAGTCAACTCTGAAAGAGCCTGCTTGCAAGGCAGCCATGAAGAGCCATCCGTGGGGCTTTGTCGCAAACTTTTGGTATGGTCGCAGAGAGGGCCTGTCGCAAGTTTCCGTGGGTGACGCGCTGTTGACGATCGGCAGGGAAATTACCGTTCCCAATGTCGAAGCATAGCCATGACTCTGAATGCCATTGCCGAAAAGCTGACGCGCCAATCGAAGGACGATTTCAAAGGGCGTCATTCAGAGGCATGGCTGATTATGCAGGCGGTGACCTGGTATTTGCGTTATCCGCTCAGATATCGTGACCTTGAGGAAATGTTTCGTGAACGCGGCTTCGAGGAGATGTTGTGGCTGCCGAAGGGATATGAACCCGCGACCCCTTCGTTAAGAGAGCTATACGTCCAAAATAATATGATATTTTACACCTTGCATGAAAGGTCCGATGTGGAGCTGCTTCCCAACGTTCCAGTTTGGAAGTCGAGGATGAAATTGCTGCCATGGCGCAGGACACCTCGATAGCCGCCTTTCACCTCGTCTCGGACATCAGACAATCAAGCTGACAATTCAAAACCGGTCGTTGCGCTTTGCGTGAACAGCCGTCGATACTTCGTTGCGCGCAACAAAAGGATCGCGCAGCAGTTTGCGATCCTGGCGCTGGCGAGCCGCCGCCAGCCGCTGCGCCGTTCATCCCAACTCAACCGCACAAAAAAGCGGGCCATTCCATCCTCCTGAAATCAGGCCCATTATAGTCTTCGTTGCATTTGAAATTGGAATCTGCCCTCGGCTACACACTTTAGGTTGATCGTTTATAATGGAACTCACGTTCTTTTTCTCTGAAAGCTGATTGAAAGCTTGGCCTGCTAGGTATGCCTACATGCTGAGGAGAAGGCGATCGGGATGATTGCCTTGGCATGTATCAACCGGGAGGAAATAATGACTTTCAATCGTAAAGCCGTGCGCGCAATTGCGGGTTCCACGCTCACCGTACTCACGCTTCTGGCCGCCACGTCGCTGGCAAGCGCTGCCGACAAGATCACCATCATGGTCGGCGGCTATGAGAAGCAGATCTACCTGCCCGCCAAGCTCGCCGAGTCGCTCGGTTACTTCAAGGATGAAGGCCTCGATGTCGAACTCCTGAACGAGGCGGCCGGCGTTGACGCGGAAAACCAGCTTCTGGCCGGTGCAGTGCAGGGCGTTGTCGGCTTCTACGACCATTGCGTCGACCTTCAGGCCAAGGGCAAGTTCGTCGAATCCATCGTTCAGTTCAGCCAGGCGCCGGGCGAAGTCGAACTCGTCTCCAACAAATATCCCGACATCAAGAGCTTCGGCGACCTCAAGGGCAAGAATCTCGGCGTGACCGGGCTCGGCTCCTCCACCAATTTCCTGACGCAATACATGGCTTCGAAGGCTGGCCTGAAGCCGGGCGACACGGTGTCTGTTCCCGTCGGCGCTGGGGGAACCTTCATCGCCGCCATGCAGCAGGACAAGATCCAGGCCGGCATGACAACCGAGCCGACCATCTCGCGCCTGCTCAAGACCAACGAGGCCCGCGTTCTCGTCGACATGCGCACGGTCGAAGGCGCGCGTGCAGCGCTCGGCGGCACCTATCCGGCCGCCTCGCTCTACATGGAAACCAACTGGGTCAACGCCCACAAGCCGGAAGTACAGAAGCTTGCCAATGCCTTCGTCAAGACGCTGAAATTCATCAACACGCATTCGGCGGCCGAAATTGCCGAAAAGATGCCGAAGGATTTCTATGTCGGCGACAAGGACGGCTATGTCGCAGCCCTCGACGCCGGCAAGGGCATGTTCACGCCGGACGGCGTGATGCCGGAAGATGGCCCGAAGACGGTTCTCGCCGTTCTCTCCGCCTTCTCCAAGAATGTACAGGGCAAGCAGATCGATCTTGCCAAGACCTACACGACCGAATTCGTGAAGGCCGCGAAGTAAACCACCACCCAATCCGTGCCTCTGCCCCAACCGGCGGAGGCGCTCCCGACCTTAGTTCGCCTGCGCGACGCCGCGCGGAAAGGATGCCCCATGTCCGACAGACAGTCCGGCCCCCCGGCCATCGAGCTGATCAACATCACCCGCCGCTTCGTTTCACCCACCGGCAAGTCGCTGACCGCTATCCGCGATTTCAACATGACGGTGGAGCGCGGCGAATTCGTCGCCGTTGTCGGCCCGACCGGCTGCGGCAAGTCGACGACGCTGAATCTCGTGACCGGCCTTGCGAGGCCCTCTGCCGGCGAGGTTCGCCTGATGGGCGCGCCGGTGAACGGCATCGACCCGCGCGTTGGCTTTGCCTTCCAGAAGGATGCGCTCTTCCCCTGGAAGAATGTCATCGAAAACGTCATGGCCGGCCCCCTCTTCCGTGGCCGCTCCAAGGCGGAAGCGGAAAAGATGGCGAAGGACTGGCTCGCCCGCGTCGGGCTTTCAAAGTTCCTGTATCACTATCCCCACCAGCTTTCCGGCGGCATGCGCAAGCGCGTCTCACTGGCGCAGACCTTCATCAACGAGCCGGAAATCCTGCTGATGGACGAGCCCTTCTCGGCGCTGGACGTACAGACACGCACCGTCATGCACGAGGAGCTCCTGAAGCTCTGGGCCGAACGGCAGGCCTCCGTGGTCTTCGTCACGCATGACCTCGAAGAGGCGGTGGCGCTGGCCGACAAGGTCTATGTGCTGACTGCAGGGCCTGCGACGGTGAAATCCGTCTACACGATCGACCTGCCGCGCCCGCGCGTCGTCTCCGAAATCCGCTACGAGCAGGGCTTCATCGATTACTGCAAGACGATCTGGGAAGACCTGCGCCAGGAAGTCGAAACCAGCTACCGCCGCGCCAGCGAAGCCGCGTGACATCTTTGTTTTTCGCAATTCCGGACGCGAAACCGGTTCCCACTTTCGCTGGAATTGCTTTGGAAGGAACACCCCATGACCGATACAACCATGGAAAGCGTCAGCACGCTCTTCCGCCCCGGCACATCCGACAAGGAAATCGAAGCCGCTGCCCTGAAAGCCATCACCGCGCGCAAGCGCACCGTGCTCTTCTGGCAGATCACCATTCTCGTGGCGATCGTCGGCCTCTGGGAAATCGGCGCACGCACGGGCATCATCGATCCCTTCTTCTACGCGAGCCCCTCCGCCATCGGCGCGCGCCTCTACGAATGGGCGACCGAAGGCACGACGGAAGGCTCGCTCTGGTACAATCTCGGCGTCACGATGGAAGAGGCACTCATCGGCTTCTTCACCGGCTCGATTGCCGGCATCGTGGTCGGCGTCGGCCTCGGCCAGAACAAGCTGCTCTCCGACATCCTCTCCGTCTATATAAAGGCGATCAACTCAATCCCGCGCGTGGTTCTCGCACCGATCTTCATCATGATCATGGGCCTCGGCCTCGCCTCCAAGGTGGCGCTCGCCTTCATCATGGTTTTCTTCGTCGTCTTTGCAAACGCCTTCCAGGGCGTGCGCGAGGCCGACCGCGACATGATTGCGAACGCCCGCATCCTCGGCGCATCCGAGTGGAAGGTGACGCGCGAGGTCATCGTACCGTCTGCGATGAGCTGGATCTTTGCCAGCCTCCACGTATCCTTCAGCTTCGCCATCATCGGCGCGATTGTCGGCGAGTTCGTCGGCGCGCGCTACGGCATCGGCCAGTTGATCTCGATCGCCAAGGGAACCTTCGACGCCGCCGGCATGTTCGCCGCCATCGTCCTCGTCATGATGGTCACGCTGGTGGCCGAATACCTGATGACTCTGGTCGAGAACCGGCTGGCCAAGTGGCGTCCGCAGCAGAGTTTGGATACGCATTGAGACGGGAAGCGACTGCGAAGACTGGAGGGCCGGGTCACCGGCCCTCTTTACGTTTGGATCGCGCTGCGTTGCGCCTTTATCCTTGCGGCCCAGATCGAAACGCCAACTTCGACAATATGTCGGCTATGAAGGCGGTCTTCGCGTTCGTATAGCCCTCACGGTCTTCTCCGAAGGTCCGGGCAAGTTCCTGTTTCAGTTCTCCATAGGCATCGGACGCGGCGCGATCGGTGATCAGGTGGTTGCGGAAAGCGATATGTCTCGCCAGTTCAGGATTGTCGGCCGCGCAGACGTAAAGATGATGTGTCGGTAGACCCATCGGCTGAACGAAGGCATGACGCCCTTCAATGCCCCTTTCTCCCGCATAACTGTAGCCGAGCAGCAAAAGCCTGCTGATGGCTTCTTGTAGTTCAAGCTCGGAGGAAATGACGACATCAATGTCGATCACCGGCTTGGCGACCAGGCCCGGAACTGCCGTGCTGCCGACATGCTCGATCCTCAATGCAACCGCGCCCATCACAGCCGAAACGTCATCCCTCAGGCGGGCGAAAATCTTCGGCCATTCGAGATCGTAGGGAACAATCATGACAGGTTCAGCCATCGTCTCACCCCGCCATCGGCAGTCGCACCATCACAGACAGCCCGCCCGCCTTCGAAGTCCCCAGCACCACCGTTCCCCCTGCCCCTTCGACCACCTCGCGAACGATGGCGAGGCCCAAGCCGCTGCCTTCGGCCTGCGTGCCCATGATGCGGTAGAAGCGCTCGAAGACATGGTCGCGCTCATCTGCCGGAATTCCCGGTCCGCCGTCGTCGACGGTGAGCACGACCGAGCCTGACTCCTGCCCGACGCGAACGGTCACTTCACCGCCGTCGGGCGTGTAGCGCAGCGCATTGTCGACGAGGTTGACGACCATTTCACGCAGCATCGTGCCATCGCCCACGACTGGAGCTGCGCCATCGCCTTCCAGGCCAAGGTCAATGCCGCGTCTGAGCGCATCCTCGGCCTGCGCTTCCAGAACATGGCGGGCGACCTCGATCATGTCGATGCGCTCGGCGCGCGGTGCGCGGCTGCCGGGCTCTGCACGCGTCAGCGTCAGCAGTTGTTCGGCAAGGCGCGAGGCCTGTCGCGTCGAGCGTGTCAGCGCTTCAAGAGCATCGCTGCGACGCTGGTCGTCGGTCTCGCGCGCGGCAACGCTCGCCTGCGTCGTCAGAAGCGTCAGCGGGGTGCGCAACTGATGCGCAGCATTGGCGACAAACCGGCGCTGCGCCGCCATCTGCCGCTGCACGCGCGCCATGTAGTCGTTCAGGGCATGGACCAGCGGGCGCAGCTCCGTCTGCACGCTGGCCGGATCGAAAGGTTCAAGCCGCTCGCGCCGGCTGGCGATGACTGCCTCGCGCAGCCGCATGAGCGGGCCGAGGCCACGCCGCAGGCCGAGAAGCGTTACGACGCCGGCAACAGCGACAAGCACGAACTGGTTGAGGAAATCCGACATCCATAGCCGCCGCGTCAGATCCGTCTCGCCCCCGACCGTCACGGCGACGGTGACGCTGATGGAGGCGTCTTTCTCCAGCCCGATCACGGGATGTTCGATCGCAATCGCGCGTACCTCCTCGCCGCGAAAGCGCATGGTCTCGCCTCGACCGGGGACCGCGGGTGCCGTGAGTTCCGCAAAACCGGCAATCATCGTCCCCCAGGCGGTCCGCACGCTGTAATAGACACGGTCGCCATAACCGTTGTCGAAATTCTCGAGCGCCGCCGGCGGGATTTCGACCGTGACATTGCCGTGCTCGTCGGTGCGCACGGCCTCCGCGATCATCCGCGCCGAGCCCATCAGCGTGTTGTCGGTGACGATGCTGGCGATTTGGCCGGCCTGACGCATGCTGAAATAGATGTTGAGGCCAAGAACGCCGAGCAATGTCAGCAGCACCCAGATGAGAAGCTGGGCGTAAAGGCTTTCCCGGGCATAGCGCGAGAAGCCCGCGAACTCCTTCAGGCGCTCCATGTCACAGCGCCCGTAGCATGTAGCCGAGACCGCGCAACGTGGCGATCTGCACGCCGCTGCCCTCGATCTTCTTGCGCACCCGATGGACGTAGATCTCGATGGCGGCCGGGTCGGGCTCGGCGTCGAAGCCGAAGACGCTTTCGTGCAGCGCCGCCTTGGTGACGGTGGTGCCGGACTTCATCACCAGATATTCGAGCACCGAATGCTCGCGCGGGGTGAGTTGCAGCGGCGCGTCCTTCAGCATGAACTGGCGGCTGGCGCTGTCGAGCGACAGGTCGGCAATGGTGATTTCAGGGCTTGCGAGATCATGGCCACGGCGGATCACGGCGCGCAACCGCGCCTCCAGCTCCGCCAGTTCGAAGGGCTTGGCGAGATAGTCGTCCGCACCGGAATCAAGCCCCGCCACTCGCCCGTCGAGCGAGGCATTGGCCGTCAGAATGATGACCGGCGTGCGGTTACCCTTGCGGCGGATGCGCTTGAGCACCGTCATGCCGTCGATATGCGGCAGCGACAGATCGAGCACGATCGCGGCATATTCGCCAAGCGCGATCAGGTGCTCGGCCTCTTCCCCGTCATGGGCGACCTCCACCGTGTAACGCGCCTGCACCAGCGCCCGCGCCAGCCACGCTGCAAGTTCATGATTATCTTCAACAATCAGCAATCGCATGATGAATTTTCGTCTTTTGCGCCTGCCTCACTCGCGTTCCCGCACTCGGCGGGGTCTCGCCCGGATCAGCAGGCGCGTCCCCTCCGGTATCCTTCAAGGCAGGCTAGCATGTCCAATTGGGCGAGGCGAGCGGCTTCCTGAAGGAGATCAACTCAAGGTGGTTTCCGCCTTTTGAAAGGTATCAGATATCGCACTCAGGCCACGCGAATGTTGTGCGAAGGTTCTGGTCCCGATGGCCTGAGTGGTTGCAGTCCAAACGAATTCGCGCGAACATATGTATTCGTGTGAAGGAGAATTGCATGCAGAAAAAATCAACCCCGATTGACCAACACGTGGGATCACGCATCAGGCTTCGCCGGATGACGGTCGGTATGAGCCAGGAGAAACTCGGTGACTGCCTTGGGGTCACGTTCCAGCAGGTTCAGAAATATGAGAAGGGTGTAAACCGGGTCGGAGCCAGCCGGCTTCAAAGGATCTCCGAGGTGCTGAATGCACCCATCTCGTTTTTCTTCGAGGAGGCGCCCGCCACGTTTGATCACCAACTGGAAGTACGGGAGAGGGATTCCCTTTCAAAGGTGCTCGCGTCAAAGGAGTTTCTATCTTTGACGAATAGTTTCAGTGCCATTCGAGATCCGAAGATCCGTCAGAAAATCATCGACCTTGTTGACGCGCTCGCGGCAACCGACCCCGATGCGGGCGATCATGCTGCAGAGAACATTACCGCTGCACGCTCGGACCGCCTGTGACCTATCGGCTCATCACGTTTGGCGCCGGCCAACTGCTATGGCAAGAGGCTTCCGAGCCTTTGCGCGTTCCCGATCTGTCAATCGCCCTGCTGGCTTATCTTTACGACTGCAAGGCGCCTGTTGAACGGCGCGAGCTGGCACGGCTCCTTTGGCCTCATGCGCGCGATGCCGCTTCGACCAACCTGCGCTCACTCCTTCGCCGACTGACGGCAGCACTTCCCGCAGAGGGAAAGAACCTGCTCGATGTTGATGATCGACACATGTCGATCAGACGCGAGATGGTCGTATCCGACATCGATGCAACAGCTACCGGATCTCCTGCTGAAGAACTCGCCGCCCTGGCCGAGCGCGTTACCAAACAATTCTTGCCCGCTTATGGGAAAGGCTCCGAGCGTCTGGATCTGTGGGTTCGAGATCTGCGAAACCGCATGCTGGTGGCGTTGCGCGAAGCCTTCTTCGAAGCGACAAAAGCTCAAACAGATAGCGCAGCCCAAGCTGCATCCAGGCGCGCAGCCTTTGTCCTGCTCGAACAGAACCCCGAGGACGAGGACGTCAGAGCAACTCTGCTGATCGGGGCCAAGGCAATTCTCCCCGCGCATTCCCGAACCCGGCTGGTGGTCGGCTCTCACATCGGTTCGGCTGAACAGGGAACGGGCGAGACGACGAACCTCCCTCCCCGCCTGGCACTGCTGCCTCCGGACGAAAGCGGGTTGGCCGTCAAGCAACAGTCGGTCTCCAATGCGCTGATCGAGGATTTGACGATCGATCTCTGCACCAGTCGAGCTGTCTCCGTCATTGCCCCCTATACGTCCGAGCAGATCAAGGCCTCGCGGGACAAGGTCGAGGCGTTGAGGCGCCATCATGTGCATTTCGCGCTCGATACGCGCCGCTCGGGGGATTATCTGTTCGTGCAGTTGATCTTTCTGCCGGCCGACGAAGTTGTTTGGGCGGCGCGCTTTGCCCTGAGCCCCGACGGTCTTCTGGAGCAGAGACGGCAGATCGCGGACACGATACGCTCCGTCATCGCACAACGCGTTGAACAGAAATCTCCACAGACGGTGGATTTCCAAGCCGGTCCCGAGGCCTATTTCGCCTATCTGCGGGGGCTGCAGAGCCTTTCCAGCGTGAGCCTGCCTGCCGTCAGAAAGGCGCGTCGGCATTTTCGGGAGGCGCTCGATCACCAGAGCGGCTTTGCTCTGGGTCTTGCGGGCGTAGCCCGAACATTGAGCCTGGAATGGGTCTTGACCGCCAGGGGGGATACGGAGCTGCTGATGGAGGCCGAACGCCTCGCCCGAACGGCAGTCGACAGGGATGAACAGTGCTCGGGCGCACTCAAGGAGCTGGGCGTGAGCCAGCTTTACATGGGCAAGATTGATGAAAGCCTGGATGCGCTTCAACGCGCGGAAGCCGTCAGCCCCCATTACGCCGACGCCTTGTGCAGCTATGCCGACAGTCTCAATCACGGCAGCAGGCCGGCGGAAGCCTACGAGAAGATAATGGCTGCGATCGACCTGAACCCGCTCAGTCCGGACACGTATCTCTGGACCGCCGCCGGCGCCAGCTACTTCCTTGGCGAGCATGAGCGCGCACTCTCTCTTATCGAACGCATGCGTGATCCAAATCCAGCCTCGCGGCTGGCGGCAGCCTGCTGGGGCATGCTCGGCAATGCAGCCAAGGCACGCGCCTGCAGGTTGAAGGTGATGCGCGACAATCCCCATTTTGATGTGGAAAAATGGCTTGCCATGATCCCTCACAAAGAATCATGGCAGACTGAGCTTTATCGTGAGGGTCTGCTGAAGGCCGGTTTTTAACAAGGAGATAGTGATGGCAAAGGTTGTCGTGATGGGCATTACAGGTGAGGCCGGACTCTGGCTGGTGGATCTGAAATCAGGCACCGTTGTGCCTTTCGAGAGCCCTGAGGGCGAGCTCGCAAAGACGGCCGCCCTCAGAAAGGTCGGCGCAACCGTGGTCAAGGGCGTCGATTTTGCAATCGCGGTCTCGACGGCAAGCGAAGCTGCGGCCGGACTGCACGAGGTGGCTAACGGGCTTCACGAGGTTGCCTCGGGTCTGCATGAAGGCTGATCGGCCCACATCGACCAGCGCTTTTCGCGCCTGTTCGCCTGAAGAAACGTTCGCAAGAGTAAGCCCTCACCTTTCCCGCCTGGGAATCACAAGGGTGGCAAGCCAGACAGGGCTCGACAATGTCGGGCTGCCTGTCTGGTGCGCCTATGCTCCCAATGCCAAGGCAATCGTCATTGCCCAAGGCAAGGGCCTCACCGACGCCGAGGCCAGAACGTCGGCGGTCATGGAGGCGATCGAGCGTGCCGTTGCGACAGAACCGGCCTGTGAGAAAGTGCTGACCTGCAAGAGCGCGCTGAAGCGCGGCAAGGCCCGCTTCGACACTGTCGACAGCCTGCTGTCGTCCGCTCAGCCGCCGCTCGGCGAAGAGGAGGAAACAGAGTGGGTCGAAGCTGTTGATCTCATTCATGGAGATCCCGTCTGGTTGCCGTTTGACGCCATCTGGTTCGACCGAACTGTTCCCAGGCCTCGTTACTGGCGCTCGTCTGATGGTCTGGCATCCGGAAACCTGCGTCACGAGGCCAGGCTTCACGGTCTCCTGGAACGCGTGGAACGTGATGCGCTGACGCTCTGGAGCATTGAGCCTGCCCGCTCCCGGTTTGGCAGGCGGATACGCCCCGATGGGGCCGGTCTGCTCGGCGGCGCCAGGGATATGCTCGACCACATCGAACGGGCCGGGCTGGAACTGGCGCTTTTCGACATCACCACGGATCTGGGGATCGCCTCTATCGCGGCCCTATTGAAGCCTCGACAGACGCAGTTCTTGCGTCCGCTTCGCTATGTGGACCTGACCTTGGGCGCAGGCGCCTCGCTCGATCCTGTGGTGGCCGCGGCCCGAGCGATCTCCGAAGCCGTACAATCCAGAATGACATTCATTGGCGGCGCGCGTGATGATCTCCTCCCCGAGATTTTTGCACGTCCGGCCGATCAAAGCTCTTTGCAGGCGTTCGATGCCGCGCCCGTGGTCAATTGCGAGGATTTGCCGAGGCTTGAAGCCAGAAGCTCAGCCGATGGACTATCCCTTCTCATCGAACAACTGCGCCGGTCCAACATTCGAAAGCTCTATGCCGTGGATTTGCAGCCTGCATGGTTGCCGGTCAATGTCGTCAAGGTCATCGCGCCCGAGCTTGAAAATCCCGAAGGGGATCGTCGCCAAAGCCTTGGAAGCCGGGCGATTTCCAGGAGTCTCCGATGAAAGTTGTGTTCGCCGGGCCCAGCCTACCGGATGCCTTTGAATTGGTTGCCGAAGACACGCGGATCATGCCTCCTGCAACGCAAGGCGACATGATGAAGGCGCTGCAGGGCGGGGCGAAGGCCATCGGATTGATTGACGGTCAGTTCGAGTTCGTCGCGCCGGTCTGGCACAAGGAAATTCTCTATGCTCTTTCTCAGGGCGTCCCTGTCCTCGGAGCATCCAGCATGGGCGCGCTTCGGGCCGTTGAATGCGCCGCGTTCGGTATGATCGGGATTGGACGAATCTACGAGGATTACATGACCGGGCGTCGATGGGACGACGGCGATGTCGCACTTCTCCACGCCCCCCGCGAATTGCAATATGCGCCGCTAACGATCCCGCTCGTCAACGTCGACGCAACGCTTCAAAGAGCGCGATCGCTGGAACTCCTCACTCCAGAAGACTCGGAAAGGATGTTCACGTCAGCAAGACGCCTCTTTTTCAAGGACAGGACCTGGCGACGGATCGCTGAAATCGCAGGCATCTCGTTTGCGGGTTTTGAAGCCATCCTGGCCGAGGCATGGGTAGACGAGAAACGGCAGGATGCGCTGGAACTTCTAGAGGCGCTGAAGCGTCTCGACCCGACGCCGAATTCCAGAGAGAAGCCTGGCTGGATATTCAATTCGACGCCCCTTTGGCGCAATTTGTATAACACAGACCTCTAATGCAGCCTTGTGGTTGGTCGCCACGGCGTCTCCTGCGTGTGCAACGGTTCTGCAACGCGCAAATTGGTCCGGCCTCTGACAATATGAAGGTACAACAATATGGATCACCTTCAATGCGAACTGCGACCAGCCCTGATGAAAATGAACGTTCCGGCGAGATGATCGCGCTCCTGAATATGATTATCTATGCTCAGGCGATCGCTGACGACATGCAGCTCGATAACACGATCTATTATCTATCAAGTGCCGCACAGGAACTGGCAGGCATCCTGAAGGAAGGCATGCAAACCGAAATTTCGAGCATCATGCTCGCATCGCTCGTCACGAGCAAGGCCGGCAACTGCTGAGGCTTTCTCCTCCTGGAAGCATTTGAACGGAAGACCTGCCTCAGAACCGCATCGCCTTGTCTGCTTGCGTATCGTTCCGAGTATGTTTTCGTCCCTTGGCCTCATTTGTGTTGCCTAAAGCGTTTCCGCGTTTCATGGAAACGCGAAGGCGCTCTATCTCTTTGTTTTCACGCAATTCTGGACGCGAAACCGGTTTCCACTTTCGCTGGAATTGCTCTAGAACGCAGCTTTCTAAGCCTTCGACACAAAGCTGTTCTTCGTCGGCTGTCTCCGCCCCACCCTGTGATGGTCGCTTGCTCCTGTGCTGCACTTGAGCAACGGCCGCAGCGTGGGAGGTCACATTCGAACGGTGTCTGATCACTCGTTCCGATCCAGAGCCAAGTCGCAAACCATCGTGAAGATGTTCGACCAGCGGCGGCGAGAAGAAAGTCCATGATGCTCCGCTTGCCCGTCAGGATCTCGGCCTTGATGGACATGCCGGGCTGCAAGGTCACCTTGTGATCGCCGTCGGTCAGACCGGCTGCCGGGTCAAGGGCGACCCTGACCGCGTGGCGCAGACGAGGGAATATGGATCGACTTGTCGCCGGGAGCGCGCATCAAGGTTCTGCACACCAAGCCCGACATCCGGCGCCGGACATTTCTGCTCGAACTTGCGCCCGGCGCTGAGGCAGAAAACTACGCGCATGATGACGATGAAGGATGCTATGTCATTTCGGGCGACATCTGTTTTGGCGACAAGGAGCTTCGGGCCGGCGACGACCATCTGGCCCAAAGAGGGTCCAGGCACGGACCATCAAGGTCAAACTCCGGCTGCCTTTGAGTTATCATCGCCGCAACGGACTGAGACGCTGCGGACGTCATGAGGCGATTTCGGAATGTCCCAAGCGGTCGGCGCGCGTATTGACAACCTGCCATTCGATTGCCGGTTCGCCTTTTGTGCAAAGACCAGCTAGACTGACAGAATACTGAATATGACCGTTGGGCTTCATCTTCAGAGATTCGACGCATTCGAACCGAACTGGAGAGCATCTTGGGCTGGAAAACACCAAAATTTGAAGTCGTCAATGGATACAAGATCGTCGAGGTCGACGGCCCCGCTTTCAAGGTCTACGACGACGGTCACCAACTGGGCGACGACTTCCCATACTCCGGCGAGGCTGCCGCTTACGCAAATTCTTTGCCAAAGCGGGACCGTCAGGGCAAATAGAGCGCGTCCCGCCAAACTGCGTCAGCGGTTTTGCGTCCGGCCTGCGTCAAAACAACGTGATGGTGCATTTCAGGTGACCCGGTTTTCACCGGAAATGCTCTGCGCCGCAGGCCAGCGACGATCACAGGTGAACTCTGTCGAAGAATGCGAATGGAAACGTGACGAACACGCCTCTTCCCACACCCTTGGAATTGCTGGGCTGGTCCGACTTCTTCTCCGATCAGGTCAATCCGGCCGAAGCCGATCTCCTGCCCAGACGCATCGCATCGGTGCATCGCGCCCGTATCGAGGCGATCGGGGTTCAAGGGCCAGTCAGGCTGGAGCTTCCAGCTGGGGCGAACACCGCTGAATTCGCGGTGGGCGATTGGGTGCTTGCCGATCCCTTTTCCGACATGCTCGTCCGCCGGCTCGACAGAAAGTCCGTGTTTCAGAGACGCCCCGAGGTGGGACGCGAGCAGCAACTTGTTGCCGCCAACATCGATACGCTGCTCGTCGTGACCTCGTGCAACGCCGATTTCAATATCGAGCGGCTGGAACGTTACCTGATCATGGCGAACCAGGCAGGAAGCAATCCGGTGATCGTCTTGACGAAGGCGGACACCGCAGAGGACGTTGGCCTGCTGCAGAGCCAGGCTGAAGCCCTGCAGCGTGACGTGCCCGTCATTGCACTGAACGGACGCTCCGACGACGCACGCTCTCTTCTGAGTGCCTGGTGCGGCATTGGCCAGACGATCGCCCTGGTGGGGTCCTCCGGGGTTGGAAAGTCGACGCTCGTCAACACGCTGACGGCATCTCATTCACAGCAGAAAACCGGGACCATTCGCGAATATGACGCACAGGGCCGTCACACCACCACCGCGCGATCGCTGCATTCTATCCCCGGCGGCGGTTGGGTGATCGATACGCCAGGCATTAGAACACTCTATGTGAGCGATGTCACCGACGGGATCGACATGCTTTTTGCCGACATCACCGAACTGGCCCCGCTTTGCAAATTTCGTGATTGCACCCATGTGCATGAACCGGGCTGCGCCGTCCAGGCCGCTGTCAAGAACGGTACTCTGGCGGCCGAGCGCGTCGAACGCTGGCGCAGCCTGGTTTCGGAAAATCGCGACAGAACCCCGGTTGTCGGCGGACCGCGCGGCAACAAGATCGCCCGAAAGAAGAAATATTGAAGGTACGCCGGCAAGAGCCGGCGCACTTCCTCTTGTGACCACACGCGACAGCATCAGCTCCAGGCGTGGAACGGCGGCTTATCGCCTTAGAGGTGACGTGCCGGACAGCGTCGTCTTCTGCCCGAACCAGGACGTCGCCGAACGATCCTCAATTCAGGTTTTCAGACAAAGGCAGTTGCGGGTGGCGTCGCACATCGTCAGGACCGTCAGCCACGTCAACGCCTTCCGCCGGCTGCCATACGCCTGGACGTCTGCTCCCCGGCATAGGGGGCTGCACTCCGCGATGTCGCGTTCGTCGAGCCAGAATGACCTGCTGGCCCCACCTGGAACTGACCGATCAGGTCTGCCAGATCCGCTGTCTCCTGAGACAGGGCATGCCCTGCTGCCGTCGACTCCTCCACCATGGCCGCATTTTGCTGCGTCAATTGGTCGAGCTGGTTGATGGCGGAATTGATTTCCTGGAGCCCGATTGCCTGCTCCTTCGCGCCGCTGGCAATTCCGGTCATGACATCATTGATCTCGGTCACCTGCGCCATGATGCGCTCGAGCGAGCTGCCTGTCTCGCTGACCAGTTTGAAGCCCTGATCAACCTGCGTCGTCGATGTGGAAATCAGGCTCTTGATGTCTTGTGCGGCCTCAGCCGAACGTTGGGCAAGTGCGCGCACTTCAGACGCGACAACTGCAAAGCCTCGCCCTGCATCGCCCGCCCGCGCCGCTTCGATCCCGGCATTCAGTGCAAGCAGGTTGGTTTGGAAGGCGATCTCATCGATCATGCCCACGATATTGCTGATTTTCTCGGCCGACTTGGAGATCCCAGCCATGGCCTCGACAGCCTGGCGAACCACAACAGCGCTCTGCTTGGCGTCGACATCGGCCGAGGCGACAATCGTGCGGGCATGCATCGCGCCTTCGGCAGATTTTCTGACTGTCGCAGTAATCTGGTCCAGCGCGGCTGCGGTTTCTTCGAGATTCGCCGCCTGCTGCTCTGTCCGTTTCGAAAGATCATTCGAGGCAGTTGAGATCTCCAAAGTGCCTGACTGGATGACATTGCTGCTGCCGGCCACACTGCGCATTGCGCCTTCAAGTTCCGAGATGGCCGCGTTGAAGTCAGCCTGCAGCTTGAAATAGGCCTCCGGAATGTCGCCGGGCATACGATAGGTCAGATCCTTAGCGGCAAGCTTCGACAATGCCGTACCGACCGTCGCTGCGACGACTGATCGCTCCTGTTCGATTGCCTGGCGCTGAGCCAGTTCATTGCGGTTTCTATCGCCCTCGGCCTCCGAGCGGCGGTCGGCCGCCTCGCGCTCGAGACGCGCATTTTCGATGGCCGAGTCCTTGAAAACGAGGACCGCCTTTGCCATTTCGCCGAGTTCGTCAAGACGGGTTACGCCGGGAATGGACTGGCGAAGATCTTCATCCGTGCCGCGGGCCAGACTGGTCATCGTCTCCGTGAGGCGACGGATGCCGTTGGTCAGCGAACGCCCGACAAGGACCGCCAGGATGAGCAGGACCACGACCTGAACCGCGCCGGCGATCAGAAAGGCCAAACGGGCCTTTGCGAACCCTCCCACCAACGTGTCGTGGGCATCTCGAGCGTTGGCGATGCGTTGTTTCAGCTGCTCCAGAATACCATTGCGGATATTGGTGATTTCCTTGGCGAGCTGGCCTGAGTTCTGGAATCCCAGCGCCACATTGCGCTCAAGGAGCACAAGTGCACTGGCGGTCTTGGTCTGAAGGAATTCGACCTGCTGATCGGAAAGAAGCGTCTTGTCATTGGCGGACAAGGCCTTCAGCCTGTCGAGCTCCGCCGAGATATCAGCCTTGATCGCAGCCGCGTCCTCCGGATTGCCCTTCATGAACAACCATGTGGTCAGCTTGAAGAGATCTGACTGCAGGGACAGCATGGCCGTTGAGGCTTCCTGCCCCCGGGCGGTGGCCTCCATTGCCTGGTCCTGCACCTTCACAGCTGAAAGCCCAACCTGCACCGCGCTGACCGTCACGCCCAGCAGGATGAGCAGCATCACGACGCCGATCGCCGGACCAAGGCCGATCTTGAACGCGATGCCGTGCCAGAAGCTGCGGCGCGTCTGCTTTCTTGAAGCGGAAGAGGGCGTGGTTTTGTTCATGATCAGCTCGTGTGTTTTGCGTTTGCAGGGGCAGTGACTACGTCGAAATCAAGAGACCTCAGGCACCCCCAACTTGCTAGCGCTCGTTTCGCCGGGCAAGGCAGGGGTGTTGTGCCGTCGTGATCGCTATCGGTTAGCGTTCTTCAACCTCGGTCCAGCCGCAAAGGAGGTGTTCTGCATCGATCTGCGCGCAATATCCTTCGGCGTGACCGGCATGCGAGCTGTTGGGAACAGCGAAGCGAAGCTGAACAACCGCGCCATTCGGGGACTTCTCCACGGCCTTGGCCACGAACGGCCCAAGGGCATTGCCGTCCAGATCAGACACTTCGTTCCACTTCATCCCGACCAGTTCCGGAAATCCGCTGTCAGCGACCAGCGTGCTGTCCTTGAGCGTCACTGTCACATGGAGGCCATACTTGTCCTCGTACCACTTCTTCGGGGTGTTGAATTCCTTGATAGCAGCTTCCGGCCCCAGCTGTTTGAAAACGGGCGCCGCTTTCTCATAATACGCCTTGGTTGCCGCCGCTTCTGCCGAATAGTCGGCAGCATGGGCGCCGGCAGCGACGGGAAGAAGTATAGCGGCTGCGTAGATGATCTTGAGCGATGTATTCATGAATATTCCTCCAGTAACCATTGCATGTGTGATTGGTTTCGTTTCAGTGCTTTGATCTTGTCATACGTTAGACTGAGATTTTTGCGGCTTTATACGATTCATCTCCCCCATATTCAGTTTCATCCCCCGTCAAAGTTGCGGCCGGAAAATTCTCTCCGTCCCTGACAAACCGCTGCGAAAGTTCAACGGCTTCAGATTTCGGAGCGTCTTATGGCGCGCCGCAGAGAATTCGAACGTAATATAACTGTCTTAACAGCTCCTAAAAGAAACGTAATATCGCCGTATTGTCGGTGCAATATCATAAATTATAGCTATATTTTGCATAATTAAATCTACTATTTGTACTATAACGTACATAATGGTTTAAGTTGTACGATATAGTACATTTCAAAGATAATTTTTTACAATAAAATACCTATTATTATGTATTGGATTTGAAATGTATGTGCATTATAGGAGCCCCATCAGGCGGCCTCGCCCAACCTGCATGGAGCGAATGATGCCGAGTGCTTTTTGGGTTTGTGCGAGCGCCGTCCGCACGGATGAGCGTTCATGACATGCAACGACCCGACATGAACAACTTAAAAGAGTATTAGGGCTTTGAGATGATTTTGGTGCCGACTTCCTCGGTGAGCGCAATACAGGTCCAAGCGAGAGGGGATTTTCCAACCGGCTCCATCTGCGCTTCTGTTTCTATCAACGCATACCTCGTCCGCTCGCCGCGACTTCTTTGCAAAATTACCCAACGAGCAACCGATAAAAATGTATTTCATAAGTAGAAAAATTGGTTTTAAGTCGCAAATATGAGACATATATTATTGCGCAAACGGATAAAATGACAAAACAATTCTAGAAAAATTGATCAATACGTGCGATTTGATTTGCCTAAATCACAAATGAAACGTAGCGTTATTTTGCATATAGCCACAAAGGCGACTTTCTCGCTTGGAAGGCTGTCGTGCTTTCGCCCCAAGTAGAGAGCTTGATAACCGTTCAGATGGCACACCCGTTTCAAAACCGATTGCTACGCGCCCTATCGGCTGCCGATCTCGCGCTGGTCTTGCCGCATCTGGAAAGCGTGAGACTGCAGTATCGGCAGGCGCTGGAGACTGCCCAAGAGCAGATTGAATTTGTTTACTTTCCGGAGACTGCCCTGGGTTCTGTTGTCGCTGGGAAAGAAGCAGGCTCGTCGATTGATGTCGGCCTGTTCGGCCGCGACGGCATGTCTGGAACATCCCTCGTGCAAGGTGATAGCAGAAGTGCATTCGACTGCATCACGGCGATCGAGGGATACGCGATGCGTATTTCGGCAGACAATCTGCAAGACGCCATGCGCCAGAGCGCATCCCTGAAAAGCTTGATGGCACATTACGCCCGAGCGCTGGGAATTCAGACGACTTACACTGCTTGGGCAAACGCGGAGATGAAGCTGGAGCAGCGTTTGGCGCGATGGATCCTGATGGTCGATGATCGCATTGACGATCATCGCTTTCGTGTCACGCATGAGTTCATCGCAATCATATTGGGCGTGCGCCGCGCTGGTGTTACCGTCGCGCTCAAGCGCCTTGAGGAACAACGCCTGATCAAGATCGAACGTCGTGAAATCTGCGTCCTGGATCGAGATGGACTTATCAATTTGACCATGGGCAGCTACGGCCCGGCTGAGGTTGAATATCAACGTTTGATCCAAAACTGGTCTGACGGTGCAACGATGGAAGAGGTTCAGAGGCCTCGTGCGGTCGAGCCCGTTTGACAGCCTTGCATTGCCCTCCCTTCAATGCCCCCGAGTTTCGTGGATAGTCTCGGGTTGGATTTTCTGCAGCATCTCGAACGCAACGGGCGACCGCATTTCTGTTTCGAAGCGCGTGCGTTTGAGGTTTTGGGGCATTTCAGAGAATCGTCCGCGCCGGGGAACGGCGAGCCCTGATCCGAATGGATCGGCACCTTGCACTTCGGCTTGCGCGATAGATTCCGCAATTTCGCTTTTTAACAGTCTGCGCCTTCATCCCGGCAAGACGGGTGGGGTCTCCGCGCATTTCGACACGTTTGCAACGACAACACCAAATCAGTGGCGCCAGGTTGGACGGTTGCCGGCCCAATAGGAATAGCTCTCAAAAAGGCAGCGCTATTGGCGCAAATTGATGCTTTTCCGGTGACGAGCTGCGGCCCTATACAAAATCCAAGGCATGAGCTTCGCATGGGCTCGCCGGATCTCGAACGGACGGCGGGTCGCCATCTGGTTGGATCGGCAGCGAGCAACTCAGCCATTGCATTTTTGGAATTCGGCTGAACAGCGCGGGAAGGAAACTCCATGGCACGACCATTCTACTGGCACGAACTGACCGCGTATGAGTTCAGGTCGCTGAACCCGGACGAGACGATTGCCATCCTTCCACTGGCCTCCACCGAGCAGCACGGGCCGCATCTTCCGATCTCCACAGATGTCACCATTGCCAATGGAATGCTCGGCGAAGTGCGCAGCATCCTGCCGGACGACCTCGCGGTTCTCGTCCTTCCGACACAGGAAATCGGCAAGGCCAACGAACATATCTACGGTCCTGGCACACTCTCACTTCCCGCAGGGCTTCTGATCGAGGCATGGACCGCGATCGGACAGAAGGTTGCTGAAGCCGGTATTCGAAAGCTCGTCATGGTAAACTCCCATGGCGGCAATCTCGACATCATGAGCATCGTTTCGCGCGAAATGCGCGTCCGCTTCGGCATGATGGCTGTCGCCACGCAATGGGCGCGCTTCGGTCATCCCGAAGGCCTTGTCCTCTCGCCGAATGAGCAGCGGTTCGGCATTCATGGCGGCGAAGTGGAGACATCCTTGATGCTGCATTTCAGGCCAGATCTCGTGAAAATGGATCAGGCACAGGATTTCCGCTCCAAGGCAGAGTGGATGGCGAACAATACGAAATATCTCCAGCCGCTCCCGCCCCATTCCGTCGGATGGATCGCGCATGACCTCAATCCGTTCGGCGTCGTCGGCAATGCGGCAGCAGGCACCGCCGAGAAGGGCCAGATGATCGCAAGCCATACGGCGCGTGCCTTCATCGACCTCCTCTACGACGTAAAGGCCTATCCGCTGACCAACCTCTATTCGCCCGAATAAACGGCCTGCTCTTCTTGGTGAACGCCGGGCCCGGCGCTCTTGACGCCTTGCGCGGACAGCGTCGCGAGCAGTGAGGTCAGTTCTGCAAGCAGGAACTCGACAAACAGGCTTGTCGCGCTGTCGAGCGGCGTCCGCGCCCGCGCGAAGACCTTCATCTGCTGAACTTTGACATGCGGGTCGGATAGCGGCCTGAAGACAAGATCGCCGCGCTCGCAATCGTGGATGATGTCCAGCGGGTTCATCAGCGAAACGCCGGCACCGGCGCGCACGAACTGCTTGACCGCCTCGGTCGTGTTCGTCTCGATCACCGGCTCGACCGCAACGGACAGGGGCGCCAGCGCAAAGTCGATGACTTCGCGCAGGCTCAGCGATTTCATGACCAGCACGAGCCGTTCCTGGATCAGCTCGCCGAGGCCCACCTGGGCATGCTGCGTCAGTGGATGTCCTGGCGGCAGGACAGCGCCGATCGGCACATCGAAGACGGCCAGCGTCCGGATGCCGGGCGAGGCCGGAATGTTGAGGCCGATGCCGATATCCACCTCGCCCACGCTCACCGGATTGAGCGTCGTGCCCGAGCCGATGTCATTGCGCATGAAAATCTTGACGCGTGGATGCTCGGCAACAAATTTCGCGACGATGACGGGCATGGGACCGGCGGCAAGTCCGGTCGTCGTGACAATCCGCACCTTCCCCGCATCCGGCATTTTCAGGGTTTTGACGCGGGATTCAAGCCGGTGGTAGCTCTTCATCACATCGCGGATATGCTCGACATAGAGCTCGCCCGCCGATGTCAGCCGCAGGCCACGCGGCAGGCGCTCGAACAGTGCCGCACCCACCTCCTCCTCCAGCTCGATGATCTGCCGGTTGATGGCCGAGGATGCGACATTCAGCTTGGCCGCGGCCTTGCGGATGGAGCCCGTGCGGGCGATTTCGTCGATGTAAAGGAGTTTGCGGGAATGCAGCACCGTTGACCCTCTCGAAATCCTGCGTCGATGCATTCCGACATAGCGCAAAAAGGCATCAATGCGAACGAATTTTGATGCTTTTCAAAGAGCGAAACCCCAGCGCACTATCCTGTTGCAGCGCAAAAAGCGCCTTCCAGATAAAGCAGGGAACAGTCTTGATGTCGCACTCTCTCAAATCTCTTGCCGCTTCGGCGTCGCTTTGCCTCATGGCGGCAGCGCCCGCGCATGCACTCGACAAGGTCTCCTTCGGGACGAACTGGCTCGCAGAGCCCGAACATGGCGGTTACTATCAGGCCGTCGCAGACGGGACCTACAAGAAGCATGGCCTTGACGTGACGATCGTTCAGGGCGGTCCGAATGCGGCCAACAGCGCGCTGCTGATCTCCGGCAAGATCGAATTCTACATGGGCGGCGAAATGGGTTCGCTCAATGCCGTCAAGGCCGGCATTCCGCTGGTTGATGTCGCAGCCATGTTCCAGAAGGATCCGCAGATCCTGATGGCCCACCCCGACCAGGGCATCGAGAAATTCGCGGATCTCGCCAAGGCCAGCGCCATCCTGATGGCGAAAGACGGCTATCTCACCTATTTCGAGTGGATGAAGGTCAATTTCAAAGGCTTCAAGGACGAGCAGTACAAGCCCTACAATTTCAATCCGGGCCCGTTCATCGCTGACAAGAAGTCGGTGCAACAGGGCTACCTGACCTCCGAACCCTATGCCGTCGAGAAGCAGACCGGCTGGAAGCCCAAGGTCTTCCTGCTCGCCGATGAAGGCTACAGCCCCTATTCGACCACGGTGACCGTCAAGGCCGACCTGATCAAGAGCAATCCGGACCTGATCCAGCGCTTCGTCGACGCGTCGATCGAGGGTTGGTACAATTACCTCTACGGCGACAACAAGCCCGCCAATGATCTGATCAAGAAAGACAATCCGGAAATGACGGATGAGCAGATCGCCTTCTCCATCACGCAGATGAAGGAGCATGGCATTCTGGAATCGGGCGAGGCACTCACCAAGGGCATCGGCTGCATGACCGACGAGAAGTACAAGAAGTTCTTCGACGAAATGGTCAAGATCAAGCTTTTCGACGCCAGCATGGACTACAAGAAGGGCTTCACGACCCAGTTCGTCTGCAAGGGCGTCGGCATGGCGCTGAAGAAGTAACCTGCCAGAGAATGTCTCCGCTCCCGTCCACTCGGGAGCGGGGAGCCCATTTCCAAGCATAGAGTTGATGGCATGAACGCTCAGGCGGCCGACAAAACAGTCGCGACAATGGCACAGACCCGCCCGCTCGTTGCGATGGACCATGTGTCGAAAATCTTCTCCAACGGCACGCTTGCCCTTCAGGACATGTCGTTGACGGTTCGGGGCGGCGAGTTCCTCAGTCTCCTCGGCCCCTCCGGTTGCGGCAAGTCGACAGCGTTGCGCATCATCGCCGGGCTCGGTGGTGTCAGCAGCGGCTCGATCGACTGGCCGAGTTCCCGCATCAACTCGAAAGGCCTGCCGGAAGGCGATATCAGCTTCGTCTTCCAGGAGCCGACGCTGATGCCCTGGCAGACGGTGTTCGGCAATGTCTTTCTGCCGCTGCGTCTGCGCGGCGTCAGCAAGAAGGCCGCCGAAGAGCCTATCATGGAAGCTCTAACGGCCGTCGGTCTCGGTGACTTTGCGAAAGCCTATCCACGCGAACTCTCCGGCGGCATGAAGATGCGCGTTTCGATCGCCCGCGCCATGGTGACGAAGCCGCGCCTTCTCCTGATGGACGAACCGTTTGCCGCGCTTGATGAAATCACCCGGCAAAAGCTGAACGACGATGTCCTCAACCTGTGGCGGAGAACCGGCATCACCGTGATTTTTGTCACCCATTCGGTTTTCGAATCCGCCTATCTTTCCAACCGGATCGTCGTGATGAAGGCTCGTCCCGGGCGCGTTCATGCGGATTTCCCGCTTGTGACCGCCAGCGAGCGTGATGCGCTTTATCGCAGCTCCGAAGATTACCGTCAGGCCTGCGAAAAGGTCTCGGCCATGTTGCTGGAAGCCATGGGCGATGCCCCGGAGGGCCATTGATGACCAGCTCCGTACCTGAAATGAACGCTTCATCCGAACGTCGCAAGGACATTGCGCTGCGGATCGCCGTCCCGCTTGTGATGGTCGTCGGCCTGGTGCTGATCTGGCATTTCGGCGTCGTGATGTCGGGCGTCCCGCCCTATATCCTGCCGAGCCCCGGCGCGGTTCTCAGCGCGCTGATCGGGGATTGGAGCCTGCTGTTTCCGGCCCTCGTGGTAACGACGAAGATCACCCTGATGTCGCTGGCGCTAGCACTGATCGGCGGAGCCGGTTTTGCGATCTTTCTGGTCCAGTCCCGCTGGATTGAAATCGCCTTCTATCCCATCGCCGTCATCCTTCAGGTCACACCGATCGTTGCGATCTCGCCCCTTATTCTGATCTATGCGCCAACCACGCAGGTGGCACTGCTGATCTGCGCCTTTCTGGTCGCCTTCTTCCCGATCCTCTCCAACATGGTTCAGGGTTTGAAGAGCGTCGATCACAATCTCCTGAACCTTTTCGACCTCTACGGTGCGTCGCGCTGGCAGACATTGATCTATCTGAAGATCCCGGCAGCCCAGCCCTATTTCATGACAGGCCTGCGAATTGGCGGCGGGCTTGCCCTCATTGCTGCCGTGGTGGCGGAGTTTGCGGCGGGCTCGGCAGGAGCCTCCTCAGGCCTCGCGTTCCGTCTGCTGGAATCGCAGTTCCGCATGAACATCCCTCGCCTTTTCGCCGCCCTCCTGATGCTTTCGGCACTGGGTGTTACGATCTTCGCGGCGACCTCCTTCATCTCCTGGCTGGCGCTTCATCGCTGGCACGAGAGCAACCTCAAGCGGGAGAACTGAGCCGTGACGTCGGATCTGGAAATACCCTCCACGACAGCCTATGTCCTTGCCGGCGCCACCGTGCCGCTGAGTGCCACGCAGGCGAACCTGCCGGGGGCGAAGGAAGGTCTTGCCGCCGCCGATATCGTCGTGCGCGATGGCGCCATTGCAGACATCCTGCCGGCGGGCGCAGCGGCAACTGATCTGCCTGCCGTGGCTCTTGGGGGCCGCATGGTCTGGCCGTGCTTCACCGACATGCATACGCATCTCGACAAGGGCCATATCTGGGACCGCAATCCCAACCCTGACGGGAGCTTTCCTGGCGCGCTCGATGCCGTCAGGGCAGACCGCGAGGCGAACTGGTCGGCCGAGGATGTGGCCCGCCGCATGGATTTCTCGCTGCGCTGCGCCTATGCGCACGGCACGTCGCTGATCCGCACGCATATCGACTCGCTCAACCCGCAGCACCGCATATCCTTCCCCGTATTCCAGGAGACGCGGGAACGCTGGAAGGGCAAGATCGACCTTCAGGCAGCCGCACTGTTTCCGCTCTACGCCATGGCGGATGATGCCTTCTTCCGCGATCTTGTGGCCGTCCTCAAGGAGACCGGCGGCATCCTTGGCGGCCTGACGCAGGTCGGGCCGGACCTTGATCAGGAACTCGACAAGTTGCTGCGGACCGCCGCAGCGATGGGCGTGGATGTCGATCTTCATGTCGACGAAACCGCCGACCGCGAGGTCCTGACGCTCGCCTCCATTGCCGAGGCTGTGATCCGCAACGGCTTTGAGGGAACGGTGACCGTCGGCCATTGCTGCTCGCTGGCGCGGCAGGACGAGGAAACGGCAAAGCGGACGGTCGATCTTGTTGCCAGAGCCAATCTGGCCGTCGTGTCGCTTCCCATGTGCAACATGTATCTTCAGGATAGGCATTCAGGCCGGACGCCCAGGTGGCGCGGCGTGACGCTGTTCAACGAGCTTCGCGCGGCTGGCGTTCGCACCGCCGTCTCCTCCGACAACACCCGAGACCCATTTTATGCCTATGGAGATCTCGATCCGGCGGAAGTCTTCCGCGAAGCCGTTCGCATCCTGCATCTCGACCATCCGCTGACCGATGCGGCGTCAGTGGTGACCGCAACGCCTGCCGATATTCTCGGCCGGAAAGACAAAAGCCGCATCGCCGTCGGCGCGTCTGCCGATCTCGTCGTCTTCAAAGCCAGACGCTGGAGCGAATTCCTGTCCCGCCCCCAATCGGATCGCACCATCATCCGGGCCGGTCGCGTCATCGAGCGCGTCATTCCCGACTATGCCGAACTCGATGCCATTCACGGAGCATGAACATGGTTGATTACGTACAGATCAAGAAGGATCTCGAGGGGATTGCGGTCGAGGACCATCCGGCGCTCGTCAAGCAGAAGAGCCGGGATTTCTACTGGTATTCGCCGATTCAGAGGAGCCAGCTCGACAATGTCACGGCGGATCTCGTCGTTTCGCCGGTGACGGAGGAAGAGGTGATCCGCACGCTGAAGGTCGCCTACGCGCATGGCGCGCCGATCACGCCGCGCGGCGGCGGCACCGGGAACTACGGACAGGCCATGCCACTTTCCGGCGGCATCATCCTCAACATGGCCAATATGAACAAGGTCAAGCAGATCCTGCCCGGCCGCGTGATTGCCGAAACCGGCGTCATCATTTCCGAGCTCGACAAGCAGACCAAGGCGCATTCGGGACAGGAATTGCGCTTCCATCCCTCGACGGCGCAGACGGCGACGATCGGCGGCTTCATTGCCGGCGGCTCGGGTGGTGTCGGCTCGATCACCTGGGGCGGCTTGCGCGATCTCGGCAATATCCTGCGCCTGCGCGTGATCACCATGGAAGCCGAACCGCGCATTCTCGACCTGACCGGCTGGGACCTTCAGAAGGTCAGCCATGCCTATGGGACCAATGGCATCATCACGGAAGTCGAAATGCCGCTGGCGCCCGCCTATGACTGGGTCGATGTGCTGGTCGGCTATGATGACTTCATGGACGCCGTTCGCTTTGCTGACGCGGTGGCCCATTCCAACGGCCTGCTGGTCAAGGAAATCGCGCCTATCGAGGCGCCCGCCCCGTTCGACTATTTCACCCGGCACAAGCCCTATCTGAAGGAAGGCCAGTCGATCGTTGTGATCATGGTGGCGCCGCATTCCATGGGGCCGTTCGAAGCGCTGGTCTCGCGCTACAAGGGCGACATCCGCTTCCGCTCAGACAAGGTGGAAAGCATGAAGGGCATCCCGCATGCCTATGAACTGGCCTGGAACCATACGACGCTGCGCGCGCTGAAGATCGATCCGAGCATCACCTATCTTCAGGTTCAGTATTCAGCCCCCGACCATGTGGAAAAGGTGCGCAAGACGGTCGAGACCTTCCATGGCGAGGTGGTCGGCCATCTCGAGTTCACGCGCTTCGACGGCACAGTCCAGTGCGCCGGCCTGCCCATGGTCCGCTACACGACGGCGGAGCGACTGGAGGAAATCATCCGCATCCATGAAGATCTTGGCTGCCCGATCTTCAATCCGCATCGCTACACGCTCGAAGAGGGTGGAATGAAGCAGACGGATACCATCCAGCTTGCCTTCAAGAAGGAAACCGATCCGAAGGGCCTGCTCAATCCCGGCAAGATGATCGCCTGGGACAATCCGGATTTCGACTTCAAGGCGGGCAAGAACTATCTCTTTCAAGGTCTCGCAGCCTTCATGGAGGCGTGAATGCGCGTTCTCGTCCTTTATTCGCACCCGGTGGAAGACAGCTATGGCGCCGTCCTCCATGCCAAGACGGTGGAGAGCCTCAAGGCCGCTGGCCACGAGGTCGATGACTGCGATCTCTATGCCGAGGGGTTCAATCCGGTGCTGTCACGCCACGATCGGATCATCTACCACACCTATCCGGACAATACGGAACTGGTTTCCGGCTATGTCGAACGGCTGAAAAAGGCCGAAGCCCTGGTCATCTGCACGCCCGTCTGGAATTTCGGCTTTCCGGCCATGCTGAAGGGCTATTTCGACCGGGTCTGGCTGCCCGGCGTCACGTTCGAGCTGGTCGATGGCAAGGTGCAGTCGACGCTGCGCCATATCCGGAAGCTCGGTGCCGTGCTCACCTATGGAGCCGATCCGTTCCGCGCCTTCGTTGCCGGAAATCCGCCCAAGAAGATCATCAAGCGCGTGATCCGGGCTCAGATCAACCCGCTCGCCAAGGTGCGCTTTCTGGCCCATTACGACATGAACCGCGCCACCGAAGAAACCCGCAAGCAGTTTCTCGACAAGGTCGCGCGCGAAATGTCAACTTTCTGAGGCAGCGGCCCATGAGGCGATCCATCAATCCGGACACCGTGCGAAAACCATTCGGGAACTACAGTCACGGGCTCGCTTTGCCCGCGGGCGGCACGTTGCTCGTCACATCCGGCCAACTGGGCATCCGCCCGGACGAAACCATTCCCGAGAGCGTCGAAGAGCAGGCGGTGATCTGTTTCGAGACCATCGGGGCAATCCTCGAAGAGGCCGGAATGAGCTTCTCCGACGTCATTCGCATCGCAGGTTTCGTCACCCGGCGGGAGGATTTCGCTCCCTATATGGCGGTCCGCGACCGCTACACGGCTGCACCCCTGCCGGTCTCCACACTGCTGATCGTTAGCGGTTTCACCCGACCTGAATTTAAGGTTGAGGTCGAGGTCACCGCCCTGAAGTCGTGAAATGACGACAGGCGCCCAATATCGAGAGCGTGTTTGAGCCGCCCCGCTGCTGGTACCGAGCTGCCGGTGGCTGATCTCATTGTCGCGGGGTGGCAACCGGCTTGTCCACATCACCGGGCCGGACAGTTTCGTTGCGGCACTGGATCGTGTCGCTGCGTTTCGCCGGTTCGCCGGGCCGAGACGGTCCAGATGCGGGTTCGCTCCGGCCTCGGCGACAGCTTCAAGGAGACTGTCAGGGCCTTCAATGCCGGTCACACCTGCAAGGTTGATCTGACCGAAATACCGCAAGGCGCCCTCGTTCAGAAATATGCCTCTGTCATTGCCGGCGGTCAGGAGCCCGACGCGCTCGATGCAATTCGTCCATCTTCATAACAATTGGGTATATAAACTGACGGAAAAATCATCAAGTGTCCGGTTTCCGCCTGCTAGCATGAACGCGTGGGGGGAGCCATGGCAGAATTGTCGTTCAGCGAGAGCAATTCGGTGCAGCGCGTCGTAGAGCGCGTGGACCGTCATGCCGAAAGTCCGTTGCACGATTTCATGCTGCCGATCATCGAGCATGTCCACAAGCTTATCCGCGAGACCCGACCGACGCATGCCGACTGGCGCAAGACGGTAGAATTCCTGACCGAGGTTGGCCATGCCAGCGACGGCCGCCGACAGGAATGGGTACTGCTCTCGGATCTGCTGGGCGTCACCGCACTCATTGAAGAGATCAACACGAGCCGCCCGAAGGGCGCGACGCCAAACACCGTGCGCGGCCCCTTCTATCGCGCCGATGCCCCCCGACTGCCGCTGGACGCCAATATCTCGCTCGACGGGATCGGTGCACCGCTATGGGTGACCGGGAAGGTGTGCGATCTTGACGGCCAGCCGATTGCCGGCGCGACGATCGAGACCTGGCAGGCGAATTCGCAAGGCTTCTACGAAAACCAGCAGCCCGACCAGCAGCCCGAGTTCAACCTGCGCGGCGTCTTCACCGCGGATGCCGCGGGTTCGTTCCGTTACCGTACCGTGCGGCCGGCCGGCTACACGGTCCCCTCCGATGGACCCGTCGGACTGCTGCTCGGGGACCTCGGCTTCTCGCTTCGCCGCCCTGCGCATCTGCATTTCCTGATCAAGGCCGACGGTTTCGAGACGATCAGCACCCACATCTATGACAGTTCCGATCCGGAGCTCGGCCGTGACGCCCTGTTCGGCGTGAAGCAGGAGCTTGTCGCGACATTGAAGCCCAGGGGCAAGGCGGACGAGTGCTCGCTGGATTTCACCTTCGTCATGGTGCGCGCAAAGAAGGGACGCAGAGCCCCATGACACGGACATCAGACTTTCAGGGCAGTGCTGCTGCCCGCGGGCCCCAGGCCCTGACGAAAAACACCTGCAATCATGTGCGGCTGATCGAACGGGAGTCGATCAGCGCGCATGGACATGACGCCGTGGGAGGTCATCAACTGCCACGTTGAATTCTTTTGGGAGGAAGAAGGCAAATGTTTACCAGACGCGATCTTTTGAAATCCGCAGCCGCCACGGGAGCACTGGCGGCCACATCAGGCCTCGCCATGCCGGCGATTGCCAAGGGCGCTGCCATCAAGCTCGGCTATGTCAGTCCGCAGACAGGGCCGCTGGCGGCCTTTGCCGAGGCTGACAAATTCATCATCGACGGGTTCTTGGCGGCCACCAAGGCGGCCGGGCTGAACTACGAGGTCGTGGTGAAGGACAGCCAGTCCAACCCCAACCGGGCCGCCGAAGTCACCAAGTCGCTCATCGTCGATGACGAAGTGAATGCGGTGCTGGTTGCCTCGACGCCGGAAACGACGAACCCCGTGGCGACGACCTGCGAGGCCGAGGAAGTCCCCTGCATCTCCACCATGGCGCCCTGGCAGCCCTGGTTCATCGGCCAGCAGGCCAATCCGGGCGACCCCAACTCTTGGAAGCCGTTCAACAGCGCGTTCCATTTCTTCTGGGGCCTGGAAGATGTGATCGCCGTCTATACCAACATGTGGAGCCAGGTTGCGACCAACAAGAAGGTCGGCGGCATGTTCCCCAATGACGGCGACGGCAATGCCTGGGGCGACAAGCAGGTCGGTTTCCCGCCCGTGCTCGACAAGCTCGGCTATTCGCTGAACGATCCGGGCCGCTACCAGAACCTGACGGATGACTTCTCGGCGCAGATCAACACGCTCAAGTCCGGCCAGTGCGAGATCGTCACGGGCGTCATGATCCCACCGGATTTCACCACCTTCTGGAACCAGGCGCAGCAGCAGGGCTTCAAGCCGAAGGTCGCCTCCATCGGCAAGGCGATCCTGTTTCCACAGGCGGTCGAGGCACTTGGCAAGAACGGTCACAACCTGTCGAGCGAAGTCTGGTGGTCGGCAAGCCATCCGTTCAAGTCGTCGCTCACCGGCGAGAGCTCCAAGGATCTTGCCATGGGCTTCACCAAGGCGACCAACCGGCCCTGGACCCAGCCGATCGGCTTTGTCCATGCGCTGTTCGAAGTGGCCGCCGACGTGATGAAGCGGGCCGATCCGACCGACAGCAAGGCGGTCATTGCCGCGATTGCGGCAACCAAGCTCGACACGATCGTCGGCAAGGTTGCCTGGGACGGCGCCAACGTGCCGCCCTTCGCGGCCAAGAACATCGCCAAGACGCCGCTGGTCGGTGGCCAATGGCGCCTCAAGGACGGCGGCGGCTACGATCTCGTCATCGTCGACAACAGGACCGCACCGAACATTCCGACCGGCGGCAAGATGGAGGCGATCGTCTGAGCGCAAGCTCGGACGATACTCTATCTCTTTGTTTTAACGCAATTCCGGACGCGAAGCCGGTTTCGACTTTTGCTGGAATTGCTCTAATCCGAGGCGCCGATGCCCATACTCGTTCTCGACCAACTCTCGAAAAGCTTCGGCGCCCTCAAGGTCGCCGACCAGATCTCGTTCGCGTTGGACGAGGGCGAGGCACTCGGCGTGATTGGCCCGAACGGTGCCGGGAAATCGACGCTGTTCAACCTGATCACCGGCAACTTCCGCGTTGATTCCGGCCACATCCAGTTCGATGGCCGGGACGTGACGCGGCAGCCACCAATGGCGCGCTGCCTTGCCGGTATCGGGCGGACATTCCAGATCCCGCAGCCGTTCGAAAAGCTGACCGTGTTCGAAAATCTTCTGGTCGCAGCCTCCTTCGGCTCCAACAGGTCAGAACGGGAGGTCGGCGACCGTTGCGCCGACATCCTGGTGGAAACCGGCCTTTATCCGAAGGCGAACCAGCTTGCCGGGTCGCTCGGGCTCCTGCAGCGCAAGCGCCTCGAACTCGCCCGGGCGCTCGCCACCGACCCGAAGCTGCTGCTGCTGGACGAAATTGCCGGTGGGCTCACGGAAGGCGAGTGCCAGGAACTGGTGGAAACGATCCGGGCGATCCATCGCCGCGGCGTGTCGATCATCTGGGTGGAGCATGTGCTGAATGCGCTGACGTCCGTGGTCGGCCGGCTGGTGGTGCTGCATTTCGGGCGATTGATCGGCATCGGCGATCCCGCCACCATCATGGCCTCGCGAGAGGTCCGCGAAATCTATCTGGGGATCGAAGTCTGATGGCGCTGCTCGAAACCCACGGTCTGACGGCCTTCTATGGCGATTTCCAGGCTCTCTTCGGTGTCGATCTCGTGCTCAACGAGGGCGAGACGGTCGCCGTGATCGGCGCCAACGGTGCGGGCAAGTCGACCCTCTTGCGCTCGATCTCAGGCCTGCTGCGCAATGCGCCCGGCCATATCCGTTACGACAATGCCGAGATCGGCGCGCTTTCCGCCCCGGACGTCGTTCGCCTGGGGATCGCCATGGTGCCGGAGGGGCGAAAGCTCTTCCCCTCGCTGTCGGTCGAGGAAAACCTGCTGATCGGGAAATATGGCCGCAGCGTCAGCGGCACCTGGACGCTCGATGCGATCTACGATCTCTTCCCCGTTCTGAAAGAGCGGCGCTCAAGCCCCGGCACTGCACTATCCGGCGGGCAGCAGCAGATGGTCGCGATCGGCCGCGCGCTGATGTCCAATCCGCGCGTCCTGCTCTGCGACGAGATCAGCCTCGGCCTTGCGCCGGTGGTGGTGAAGGACATCTACGCCGCCTTTCCGAGGATACGGGCAACCGGCGCGTCCATCGTGATCATCGAACAGGATATCGGCCAGGCGCTGAAGGTGGCGGATCGCTTCTATTGCATGATGGAGGGACGGGTGACGCTGTCCGGCACGCCCGGCACGGTCAGCCGCGAGGATATCCACGCAGCCTATTTCGGAGCACACAAGCCATGAACTGGGCCGATACCATCATCCAGGGCGTCCTTCTGGGGGGACTTTACGCGCTCTTTGCCGCAGGCCTCAGCCTTGTCTTCGGCATCATGCGGCTGGTCAATCTCGCCCATGGCGATCTCATCGTGCTGGCGGCGTTCCTCATTCTGCTGCTGGTGTCGACGCTTGGCCTCAATCCGTTCGTTGCTGCGGCGGTGGCGCTTCCCGTCATGTTCGCGATCGGCTGGGTGCTGCAATATGTCGTGCTCAACCGCACGCTCGGCGATGATATCCTGCCGCCGCTTCTGGTGACATTCGGCCTCTCGGTCGTCATCCAGAACGGCCTGCTGGAGGGCTTTTCTGCCGACAGCCGCCGCATTTCCGCAGGCAGTCTCGAGACCGCCTCGATCCAGGTCGGTCCCATCAGCATCGGCACCATGCCGCTCCTGACCTTCCTCTCTGCCGTTGCCGTCATCGTCGCGCTCAATCTGGTCTTCTACCGGACCTCGCTCGGCCGGGCATTCCGCGCGACCTCGGACGACAGTTCAACGGCGGGCCTCATGGGCATCCGCTCGGAGCGCATCTTCGCAACGGCGACCGGCATTGCCATGATGGTGGTCACAATCGCCTCGCTCTATCTCGGCACGCGCGCCAATTTCGACCCGACGCAAGGGCCGGCGCGACTGATCTACGCCTTCGAGGCCGTCATCATCGGCGGGCTCGGCTCCTTCTGGGGGACGCTCGCAGGCGGCATCATCATGGGCGTGGCGCAGACCGTGGGGGCCGCGATCAATCCGGAGTGGCAGATCCTTGCCGGGCATATCGCCTTCCTGCTGGTGCTTCTCGTCCGCCCTCGCGGCCTCTTTCCTCGTGCGGTGGACTAAGATGACCGACCACGTTTCTTCCGCCTGGACCGTTACGACCCGCACACGCGGCACCTCCGTGGCCATTGCGCTCATCGCCGTGGTGATCGTCGCCGGTTTCGCGACCCCGTTCTTTGCTCCACGCGCGGTCATCCAGGACCTCTTCTTCATTCTGACCATGCTGGTCCTGGCACAGTGCTGGAACCTGCTGGCGGGTTATGCGGGCCTCGTCTCGGTCGGCCAGCAGGCCTTTGTCGGCTTCGGTGCCTATGCCATGTTCGCGGCCGTCAGCCTGCTCGGCATGGACCCGTTGCTGGCGATCGTCATCGGGGGGCTTGCGGCGCTTGTGCTGTCGGTGCCGACAGCCTTCTTCGTTTTCCGGCTGCAGGGCGCCTATTTCGCCATCGGCACATGGGTCATTGCCGAGGTGGTGCGGCTGTCTCTGGCGCAATGGAAGGCGCTGGGCGGCGGCACCGGCACGTCGCTGCCTTCCGGGGCGACGCGCGACATGCCCGGCGTGCGCTTGGTGGCAGATCTTCTCCACGTGCGTGGACCACAGGCAACCGACATCGTCTGCTATTGGCTGGCGCTTGTCCTCGCCATCGTCACGATCGGCCTGATCTACCGGCTGCTGCGCTCCAAGCAGGGCTTGGGTCTGGCCGCCGTTCGCGACAACAGGGAAGCGGCGCGATCCCTCGGCGTCGATCCGCTCTGGACGAAGTCCTTCGTCTATCTGGTCGCTGCACTCGTTACGGGGCTGACGGGCGCGCTGATCTATGTGCAGAAGGCGCGCATTTCCCCCGACGCCGCCTTCTCCGTTCCGGACTGGACGGCCTATGTGATCTTCATTGTGGTAATCGGCGGGATCGGCACGATCGAGGGGCCGATCGTCGGGGTGATCGTCTTCTATATTCTCCAGAATCTCTTGGCTGACTATGGGTCGCTCTACCTGCTCTTCCTCGGCCTCCTCGGCATTCTGATCATGCTGTTTGCGCCGCGCGGCCTTTGGGGCGTTTTCGCCAGCCGCAGCGGGATCCAGCTTTTCCCCATTCGCCGCATGCTTGCGGCCAGAACTGACACGAAAAACGACTGAGGAGGTGCCTGATGGCTGACATTCAAACCGACGTATTGATCATTGGCACGGGCCCTGCCGGCTCGGCCACCGCAGCGCTGCTCGCCAGCTACGGCATCGAGAACATGGCGATCAACCGCTATCGCTGGCTCGCCAACACGCCGCGCGCCCACATCACCAATCAGCGCACCATGGAAGTGCTGCGCGATCTGGGCCGGGAGGTCGAAGCCGAGGCTTATCTCCATTGCAGCCCGCAGGAGATCATGGGCGAAAACGTGTTCTGCACGGCCATTGCCGGCGAGGAACTCGGACGGCTCAAGACCTGGGGAACCCATCCCACATCCAAGGCCGAGCATCTACTCTCCTCGCCGACCGAAATGAACGACCTGCCGCAGACCTTCATGGAGCCTCTGCTGTTCAAGACCGCCTGTTCGCGCGGCACGCAGGCACGCATGTCGACCGAATATGTCAGCCATGTTCAGGACGCCGAAGGCGTGACCACCACCTGCCGCGACCGGCTGACGGGCAAGGAATTCACCGTCCGCTCGAAATATCTCGTCGGCGCCGATGGCGGCAATTCGCTGGTCGCCCAGCATCTCGGCCTGCCCTTCGAGGGCAAGATGGGCGTTGCCGGGTCGATGAACATCATCTTCAAGGCCGATCTCAGCCGCTATGTCGCCCATCGTCCCTCGGTGCTCTACTGGGTGCTCCAGCCGGGCTCGAATGTCGGCGGCATCGGCATGGGCCTCGTGCGCATGATCCGGCCCTGGAACGAGTGGCTGATCAACTGGGGCTATGACATCACGCAGGGCGTGCCCGATGTCGACAATGCCTTTGCCGAAGGGGTCGCCCGAGACCTGATCGGCGATCCCGACATCGAGATCGAGGTGACCTCGGTTTCTACCTGGACGGTCAACAATTGCTATGCGGCGCGTGCCCACAAGGGCCGGGTGTTCTGCATGGGCGATGCCATCCATCGCCATCCGCCGTCGAACGGGCTTGGCTCGAACACCTCCATCCAGGACGGTTTCAACCTCGCCTGGAAACTTGCGATGGTCCTGAAGGGACAGGCTGGTGCCGGTCTGCTCGAGACCTACACGGATGAACGGGCGCCGGTTGCCAAGCAGATCGTGACCCGCGCCAATCAGTCGATCGAAGAGTTCGGCCCGATCTTCGGCGCGCTTGGCCTGCTCGATTCCATCGATCCGGTGAAGATGCAGGAAAACATGGACCGCCGCTGCGATGACAACCCGACAGCGGAGAAGCAGCGCGCGGCGCTGCGCGAGGCGATTGCCTACAAGGTCTACGAGTTCGATGCGCATGGCGTCGAGATGAACCAGCGCTACAAATCCTCGGCCGTTGCCGCCGACGGCCAGCCGGAACCGGCCTTCACCACGGACCGCGAACTGCATTTCGAACAGACGACATGGCCGGGCGCGCGGCTGCCGCACACCTGGTTGTTCGGCGACGGCAACAAGAAGGCTTCGACGCTTGATCTCTGCGGTCACGGCAGCTTCACCATCCTGACCGGGATCGGCGGAAAGGCCTGGGTCGATGCCGCCGCTGCCGTCTCGTCCGAACTCGGCCTGCCGCTTGCAAGCCATGTCATCGGTCCGCGCCAGCAATGGCAGGATCACTACGGCGACTGGGCGCGGGCGCGGGAGGTGGATGACGCCGGCGTCGTTCTGGTGCGCCCCGACCACCACGTCGCCTGGCGCTCCAAGGGCATGCCGGCCGATCCCGCCGGCGAGTTGCGCCGCGTCTTGAAGCGCATTCTGGACAGGTAAGGCGATGGTTGAAGCGCGCCACGTCGCTTTGGCGCGCCTCAAGCCAGCATGAAATCACATCAAGGCCGAAGCCGACCAACGGCTTCGGCGCCAACACACGCTAGACAAGCCCATCCGCAGCCGTCTTGCGGTCGCTCATGAAAGGACCCGGCAGCCAGTTGATCGTCGTTTCATGTTTCTCGACGGCGCGGCGAAGCTCGGAGAATTCCCGGCGGAGATGTCCGAGGAACTTGCGACCGGCAGGGTTTGAATAGGGCTTCTTCCGCATCATGATGCCCAGAACCCGTTCCGGCTGGGGAATGTCGAGCGGGATGACGCTGATCTTATCTTCCCCGCGGAACGCATAGGCCACCGAATGGGGCAGGATGGCGAGCGCATCGGTGCCGGCCAGATAGTTCACCACGCTCAGCAGCGATCCGCCGGCATACCGCAGGCTCACCTCCTCCAGGCCGAGTGTGAGCAGGATGTTGTTCAGGTCGAGCACCAGTGGAGAGCCCGGCAGCGGCGTCACCCAGGGAAAGCTGACGAGGTCGCCCGTCGCGATGTTGCGTTTACGCAGAAGCGGATGACCCGCGCCGCAGGCCAGAATGTTGCGCGCCGGCAGGATGGGCTCGAAATGCAGATCGGCGCGAAGATCGACGGAGCCCGTCGGCGTCACTGCCAGGTCGATCTGACCGGAATCGAGCTCAGCCACGAGATCCGGATAGTTGCCGTAGGATTGGTGCACCATGATGCCCGGCTCGCTGCGCTGGAACGAGGCGATCATTCGCGAAACGGCCGCATCCATGAAGAAGGGCACGCCGCCGATGCGCACCCGGCCCGACGAACCGGACTTGAAGCTGCGGATGATTTCCATCGCCTTGCGTGACGAGGCGAGAATGGACTTGCCCTGCAGGCCGAGCTGTTCGCCGAGCGGCGTCGGCTGCATGGGCCGGCGGCCGGACACGAAAAGCGGCTCGCCGATGCGTCTTTCGAGAACCGACAGGGTGCGCGACACCGCCGACTGCGTCATGCCCAGCATGGCGGCCGCTTCGGTGACCCCGCCCGTCTCGATGACGGCGGCGAGCTGGACGAGATGCGCTTCCACGATCTTCATAGCAAATTGCTATATCTTGCATGAATATACTAAATCAACGGGAAATTGAATCGTCTATAGTCTAGGCGATCACGGACGATGCCCATGCGGCATCGCCAGTGGCTCCGGATGATCACGGCGGAGGAACCGCATCCGGGCTTTGGATCTGTTTCGGAGGAGAACACTATGGCTCTTGTCAGCGGCTATCACCACCTGACGCTCAGCACCGACGGCGTGCAGGAAGACTACGATTTCTACACGAAGGCGCTTGGCCTCTATTCGGTCAAGCGAACCGTCCTGTTTGATGGCGTGATCCCGGTCTACCATCTCTACTACGGCTCGCGAACCGGCGAGGCCTCGACCATCATCACCACCTTCCCCTTCCGCAAGCCCGCCGTCTATGGCCGCCGCGGAACCAACCAGTCGAAGATCATCCAGCAGGCTATCCCGGTCGGTGCCGCCGATTACTGGGTAGACCGGCTGAACGGCAAGGGGATCGAGGCTCACAAGATCGAGCGTTTCGGCATCACCCGCGTTGCACTCAAGCACCCCTGCGGCATTCCGCATGAACTGGTCGAGAGCCCGGCAGACAGCCGCCCGCCGATCGTCAACGAGGCGCAGGGTGTCACCGCCGAACATGGCATCAAGGGCATTTACGGTGCGGCCATTGCCGTCTTCGACCGCACGTCCATGGACGACTTCCTGTCCATCGGCCTGTCGATGAAGAAGGAAGCCGACAACCACGAGGGCCTGATGTTCTCAGTCCCGAACAATAGCGGCCCGAGCAGCATGGTGGAAATTCTGCATGAGGCGACCGGTCCGCAGGGCACCTGGACGCTGGCCGGCGGCACGATCCATCATCTCGCGCTCAACACGCTGAATGAGGAAAACCAGCTCAAGCTCAAGGCGCATATCGAGGGCCTGGGCTTCACGGACGTTTCCGACCAGAAGGACCGCAACTACTTCAAGTCCTGCTATGTCCGTTCGCCGGGTGGCGCGCTGTTCGAGATCGCATGGTCGGTCGAAGGCGGCTGGGCGCTTGACGAGCCCGCAGACCAGATTGGCACGACGCTGGTCTTCCCGCCATGGTTCGAGGACCGCAAGCAGGAACTCATCGCCGGTCTTGAGCCAGCGAATTTCTGAGCCGGAGCGATGGTGGCCCATCATGAACCGCTCCTCCTCGGCGCGAGCCCCGAGGAGGCCCTTGTTCACTGCATCTTCATCCACGGGCGCACGCAAACGCCCGAGGATATGCAGGAACAGGTGATATCCAGGCTCAAGGCAAAGGGTGTGGCTTTCATCATGCCCCGCGCCAGCGGCAACAGCTGGTATGCCGCGCGTGCGGTCGAGCCCTTGACCGATGAGACGCGCCGCGAACTGGAGAACTCGGTCAGTCACATCCGGGATCTGGTGAACGGGCTTTCAAGCGACGGTCCGCATCCCAAGGCGCTCGTCATCGGCGGGTTCAGCCAGGGCGCCTGTCTGGCACTAGAATATGCCATGCGGCATGGGCCGTGGCATGGCGCGATGGTGAATTTTACCGGCTGCCGCGTCGGCACGTCGGCCTGCGACCGCCCGTTCGCCGATCTCGATCAACTGCCGGTCTATCTCACCGGGTCGGATCGCGACCCCTGGATTCCTGCGGACGCCACCGCGAGCGCTGTCGAAGCCCTTGCGCGGGCCAGAGCCCGGCTGCGCTGCGACCTCCTACCGGATCGCGGGCATGAGGTGTCGGAGCCAGAGCTCGCCACGTTTGACACGATGCTGATGGATCTCGCCCGGCAGAACTGGTGGTGACTGAGCCGGACGCCTCGATTTGAGGCGCCTCGGCTCCCTCCATCATCCGCTTGCCAACCTGTTTGGCAACCTGAGCCACGGCCCTCCCCCAATTGCCATCATCGCGGACTGCGTATGATGCCGCATCCATGGAACGCGGCCCGGAATGCAACCGCCCGCTGCTGTGAGAACATCAAACTTTCGATGGAATGGTCGAGCTTCCAGGCTGCCGTACCCAGACGACGTCTCCTCTCCCATTTTAGCACAAGTCTCGCAGCGCCAGGTATCAGCATCTGCAACCTACAGTCGACAACAATATGCATCCGAAGGATGTTTCTCATAGAATAAGATGAATATAAAAAGACAAAATATGAGCCGCACGGCCCGGAAATATCTATAAGTTTGACCTAATAGGTTCCAGAAGCGACTTAACCTGAGGCTGCAAATTCGTAAACATGCGATTAACTATTTTCGATGTAAGTTATTAAACCAAGTACTTTGCTGATATATTCATGTATTCCTTGCAAAACGTAGACACAGCAGGGAGTTTCATGATGAAGAACGATGCCGGTATCAGCAAGGAAGCGCTCACAGGTAGCCTGAAGGATTACAGAGCCCCGACTGGGCTTGATCTGATTGGCCGTACCGACGCGTTTTTCGGCTGGCAGGACGAACGCCGCCGGCAGTCGGTCTGGCCTTACGCGCGCACGATCTCGAGCCCGCCCGCGGCGAACTGCGAAGCAGTCTCGGATTCGAACGAAACGCTGTCCGGCGTGAATTTCGGCTCGCAGGACTACATGTCGCTGTCGTCGCATCCCAAGGTCAAGCAGGCAGCGATCGATGCCATCGGCCGTTTCGGCGTGCACAGCGCAGGCTCGGCAGCACTGCTCGGCAACACCGCACTGTCGCGTGAGCTGGAACGGAGCCTGAGCGAATTTGTCGGAGGCCGCGAGATCGTTCTTTATCCAACCGGCTGGGCGGCTGGCTATGGTTCGATCCAGGGTCTTGTCAGACCGAAAGATCACATTGTCATGGATATTCTCGCCCATTCCTGCCTGCAGGAAGGGGCAAAGGCGGCAACCGCTAATGTGCATTTCAACCGGCACCTCGATTTGGGATCGGTGAAGGGAAAGCTGCAGCGCATCCGGCAGCAGGACAGCAAGAACGCCATCCTTGTCGTGACGGAATCACTCTTTTCCATGCATTCCAACACGCCGGACCTGAAGGCGCTGAGAGAGCTCTGCGATCGCTACTCGGCAGTCCTCCTCGTCGACTGCGCCCACGACCTGGGCTGCATGGGCGAGAACGGCCTGGGCCAGCTCGAAGCGCAGGACATGCTTGAGGGCGCCGACATCATCATCGGCAGTTTTTCGAAATCCTTCGCCTCGAATGGCGGCTTTGTCGCCGTCAAGACCCGTGCCGCGGCCGAATACCTGCGTTACTACAGCGCGACCACGACCTTTTCGAATGCCATGTCGCCCGCACAGGCCGCAGCGGTTCTCAGCGCGATCGAGATCATCCGCTCGCAGGAAGGCAAGAAGCTGCGCCGTGCACTCCTGTCGAATATCCTCAAGCTGCGCACCGATCTGTCGCGTGCCGGCCAGGAGGTCCTGGGCGTCGCCTCGCCCATCGTGCCTGTTCATGTCGGCGACGAGGCGCGGGGACGCATCATATCCAGGGAGATGTCGGCAATCGGCGCAATCGCCAATCTGGTCGAATATCCGGCCGTGCCGCTGGGTCAGTCGCGCTTTCGGCTGCAGGTGATGGCACAGCACACCGACAGCGATATCGAAACCATCGTGACAGCCTTCCGCAACTGCATGGATAACACTGCGGCCTCGGACGGCACGAATAAGCTCGCAGCCGACTTGAATGCGAAGAACCGAGGCGTAAGCGCCGCATAACGATCGCGCGGTAAGGTGTTGCGCAAATCACGAAGCATGTTGGGCAACGAGACTTCTGAAATCAGCAAGGGAAAGTGCAATGGCGATCAAAATGCTCGATGAATTGATTGACATCTTTGCCCCGCCGCAGCAATGGCCCGAACTCGATGCACGCAAGCGGGTTCGAATTTTCGTGCTGAGCCATCTCTGCGGCCCCTTCCTGGGTCTGCCGATCCCCCTCCTGCTGTTTTACGTTGATCCGAAGCCCTTTCCGCAGGTTCACATCCTGGCGGCTTCCGTTCTCGCGTTCTGGCTGTTTCCCTTCGTCCTGCGCCGCTGGCCGCAGCACTATAACGTCCTCTCCTTCGTTTCGATCCTCAATCTCAATTTTGCAGTCCTTTGGGGAGCATACAATTACGGAGCGGTGAGCTCGCCCTTCCTGCTCTGGTATATCCTGATCCCGCTCCTGGCGTTCTTCTACCTGGGCGGTGGCTTGAAGGCGCAGCTGCAGGTTTTCGGCCAGATTGTCCTTGGCCTTGGAAGTTTCAGCATTGCGTCCCTGATCAGCGGAAACAATCTGCCGGAGCATATCCCCGTCCATAGCATGATGACGGCCGGCCTTCTGTCAGTCTTCTGCTCGACCACCTATGCTTTCGTGATGGCGAGCTACTACTCCGCCATTGTCGACAATCAGTCGGAGCTCATCCGGGAGATCGAGAGGCACAAGGAAACATTGCATCAGCTCGTCGCGGCCAAGGACGAAGCCGAGAGCGCGACGGAACTGGCTGAGGCCCGCAATGCGGAGCTTGTGGAAGCGAAGAGCCGGCTGGAAATTACCGCGCTCCACGACTGGCTGACAGGCCTTCCAAATCGCCGGTACCTTGACGACATTCTGGCCCAGTACTGTTCGCATCTCGGAGAAATCGGCGGCTCGATCGCGGTCCTCCACATCGATCTCGACCTCTTCAAGCAGATCAACGACAGCATGGGCCATGTCGCGGGCGACGCAATGCTCATGCATGTCGCCAAGTTGCTGAGCGACAGCGCTGATGCGGACGATTTCGTCGCCCGCGTCGGGGGTGACGAATTCATCATCGTGCGCACGGTGGAGACGGATAATGACGGCCTTGCCAATTTCGCGGCAACCCTGATCGAGGAGATCTGCCTGCCTGTTCCCTATGGCGGAAAGATGTGCCGCTTCGGCGCCTGCATCGGCATTGTCGTGGAAAGCGGGCATTCGGTGCGCGCAGAAAACCTGTTGATCAATTCGGACGCCGCACTTTACCGCGCCAAGTCGCGTGGTCGAAACAGATACGAATTCTTCAACGAAGAGCTTCGGGCGTATCTGGAAGCGCGAACCCGCCTGTCCGAGGACCTGCTGCGCGGTATCGCGAACAAGGAATTCATTCCCTACTATCAGCCCCAGATCGATGCCCGGACACGGGAGGTCATCGGCCTCGAGGCTCTGGTCCGCTGGATGCACCCCACCCGGGGCGTGCTTGCGCCGGGCGAATTCCTCCAGGTCGCCGAAGAGCTGGGTGCTGTCGACCTGATCGACATGGCCGTGCTCGACTGTGCGGTCGACGATCTCAGGGAATGGCTGCGCAACGGGTACATTGTCCCGAAAGTTTCAGTCAACGTTTCTGCCAAGCGCATCACCGATGACAATCTGATTCACAATCTCAGCGCCATGAACCTGCCGAAGGGAGTGATCACGTTCGAACTGGTTGAATCGATATTCCTCGACGACACCGATGCCAACCTGGAGAACAACATCAAGCAGATCAAGGACATGGGCATCGATATCGAGATCGATGATTTCGGGACCGGCCACGCCTCCATCGTCAGCCTGCTGAAGCTCAACCCGAAGCGTCTCAAGATCGACCGCCAGTTCATCGAGCCCATTCTGCGGTCCAAGGAAAACGCCAAACTGGTGGAATCCATCATCGAAATCGGCAAGACACTTAACATCGAAGTCATCGCGGAAGGCGTGGAGACGATGGAACAGGCAGCCCTCCTGCAAAAGCTGGGATGCGACGCCCTCCAGGGCTATGTCTTCGCACGCCCCCTGCCGAAGCCGAACGTCGCCGCTCTGCTGATGAAGACACAGCACCAGGCGGCCTCGTAAGACGACTGTCATGGTTGCTGGCGCAGTGAGCATTCAGGACGCCGAAGCGTGGCGTCCCCATGCTCCTCTATAAGGCCTTCTCAATTCGGGGCCATGTGCACGCCGTGCAGCCGGAACCTGACCTCAATCAGCAACCTCGAACGCGGCCTTCACGAGCTTCTGCGTGTAGTCGGTTTGCGGCCGACTGAGGATATCGTCGACCGGCCCCTGCTCGACGATCTTGCCATGCTGCATGACGATGACGCGGTGGCAGAGCGCGCGGACGACCTTCAGGTCATGCGAGATGAAGAGATAGCTCAGCCCCCGTTCATCCTGCAGCTTGCGCAGCAGATCGATGATCTGCGCCTGTACCGAAAGGTCGAGCGCGGAGGTCGGTTCATCCAGAAGCACGAACTCGGGCTCAAGCGCGATGGCACGCGCGATCGCGATGCGTTGACGCTGACCACCGGAAAACTCGTGGGGGAAGCGGCCGGTGATATTGTCCGGCAGCCCTGAATCCCGCAGCGCCGCGCGCACGCGATCCTGCCGCTCCGCACTCGAAACGCCGATCCCGTTCACGACCAGCCCCTCGCCGATGATCTGGCCGACGGTCATGCGGGGATTGAGCGACGAGAAAGGGTCCTGGAAGACGATCTGCATGCGGGATCGCAGAGGCCGCATTTCTTCCCGGCTCTTGTCGTGGATCGGGACGTTGTCGAAAAGGATCTCGCCGCCCTCCTGGTCGATCAGCCGTGCGAGTGCCTGCCCGAACGTCGTTTTTCCCGAACCGGATTCGCCGACGAGCCCCAAGGTCTCATGACGGCGCAGACGAAGCGACAGGCTGTCGACCGCGACCAGTTCCTGATAGGCCGGCTTGAAGAAGCTGCCGCTGCGCAGTGCAAAGGACACGCGCACGTCACGCCCTTCCAGAAGGATCGGTTCCGCATCGCCGAGCGGCTTGGCGGTGCCACGGGGCTCGGAGCCCAGGAGGTGGCGGGTATAGGAATGTTTCGGGGCTGCAAACAGCGCCGCGGTCGTATTGTGCTCCTGCAGTGCGCCCTTCCGCATGACGTAGACATAGTCAGAAAACTTGCGCACCACCGTCAGGTCATGCGTGATCAGGATGACGGCCATGCCGTGCTTGCGCTGCAAATCGCGCAACAGATTGAGGATCTGCGCCTGCACTGTGACGTCCAGCGCCGTGGTCGGTTCGTCGGCGATCAGCACATCGGGATTGTTGGCAAGTGCCATGGCGATCATGACGCGCTGGCGCTGGCCACCGGACAACTGATGCGGATACTGGTCTATCCTCAGTTCCGGACTTGGAATGCGGACCTCATCGAGGAGTGCGATCGCCTGCCGACGTGCCTCGGCCCGGCCGACCCGCCGATGCGCGCGGATTGCCTCGGCGATCTGGTTGCCGACCGTGTAAAGCGGATTGAGCGAACTCATCGGCTCCTGAAAAATCATGGAGATGCGGCGGCCCCTAAGCTGGCGGCGCTTTTCTCGCGAATATTTCAGGATGTCCTGTCCGTCGAACAGAACCCGTGCCTCGGGGCTGATGGTCGCGCGTTTGGAGAGCAGCCCCATGATCAGCCGCGCCATCACCGATTTTCCCGAACCGGACTCCCCCACAACGGCAATGGTCTCGCCGCGATAGAGCTGAAGCGAGATATCCTTCACGGCTGGCACTTCGCCGTGCTCCGTCCAGAAGGTCACACCGGCATTGCGGACATCCAGCAGCGGCTTGTCCGCGTGAAGCGCCGCATCAAGCCTGAGGTCGGGAATGAGATTGTCTGTCATCGCGATCTCCTTCACCGCTCAATAGGGGTCGATCGCGTCGCGCAGACCGTCGCCCAGCGCATTGAAAGCGAAGACGGTGATCAGCACGAAGCCGACGGGAGCCAGGATCCAGGGATAGGACCCGATGACGGAATAGTTCGCGGTATCCTGGAGCATGAGACCCCAGGAAATCAGCGGCGGTTTCACCGCGAAACCCAGAAAACCGAGGAAGGACTCAAGCAGGACGATGTTCGGGATGTTGAGCGTCACCGCAACGATCACATGGCTCATCACATTGGGGAAGATGTGCTGGAAGATGATGCGCCGGTCGGTCGCGCCGATGGCGATCGCCGCCTTCACATACTCGATCCGCGCCAGAGCCAGTGTCTTGCCACGCACCTCGCGCGACATCTGCGCCCAGCCGAGCGCCGACATGACGACAATGACGAAGGCAATGAAGACATTGGTCGGCGCCGTCACCGGGATCAGCGAAGTCAGAGCGAGATAGAGCGGCAATTGCGGAAAGGCGAGAACGAGTTCCACAAATCGCTGCGCCCAGACATCGAAGGCGCCGCCGAGATAGCCCGAAACCATGCCGACTGTCGTTCCGATGATGGTCACGATCGTCACCACGGTCAACGCGATCACCAGCGAAATGCGGGACCCGTAGATGGCGCGCGAGAGGATGTCGCGGCCGAGCTTGTCGGTGCCGAGGAAATGGATCGGCTTGCCATCGGTCGAACCGAAGAAATGGATCGTCGTCGGAATGAGACCGAAGAGCCTGTATTCGAACCCGGAGACAAAGAAGCCGAGCGTGCGGGGGTTGTCGAAGTCCGGACCGCTGATGGGCTGGAAGGTAATAGGGTCGAGCTTCTCGGAATCGACCAGCGGGTAAACCCGCGGCATGACGAAGCCGCCGTCCTTGTCACGGATCGAGACTGACTCGGGCGGCATGAACGAGGCATCCGACTGGATCGGATCGACCGGCGCAAGGAACCCGGCAAACACGGCCATGATCAGCAGCATGCAGACGAGCACGAGACCCAGCATGCCGGTAAACGACCGTTTGAGGCGCCGCCAGACAAGAGCCTGGTAGCTTTCGCTGCCGGAAGGCGCGGATTTTACGGTTGGCTCGATTGTGGTTTCGGCTGGCACCAGCATCAATGTGCCCCTCCCAGTCTGACGCGCGGGTCAAGCGCCGCAAGCAGCATGTCCGCGATGATGTTGCCGATGATGAGCGTCGCGGCGAGCACCAGCATGAAGGTTGCCGTAACGTAGACATCGCCCACATGCATGGAGCCGACGATTGCCGGGCCGACTGTCGGCAGCGCGAAGATGATCGCGACCTCGATTTCCCCCGTCAGCATGTAGGGCAGCACCACGCCCTGATACATGATGAGCGGGTGGAGCGCATTCGGCACCGCGTGGCGCATGATCACCGCCCCCTCGCGCAGGCCCTTCGCGCGGGCCGTTTCGATGTACTGGGCGTTCAGCGTGTCGAGAAGATTGCCGCGCATGACGCGCATGTTGTAGGCGAGCCCGCCGAAGGTGGCGATGGCGACCACCGGCCAGACATGTTTCACCAGATCGACGAACTTGTCCCAGGACCAGGGCGCGCCGCCATAGCGGGAGGAGTAGAAGTTGCCGATATCGCTCATGTTGAACTGGAAGACGAGCAGATAGACCATGATCAAAGCCATGAGGAAGCGCGGCACGGTCATTCCGAGAAAGGCAACACCCGAGAGCAGCGTATCGACCCAGCTATATTGCCTGGTGGCAGCCAGCACGCCGAAGGTGATGCCAAGCACGGATGCGAAGATGTGGCAGACAAGCGCGAGAAGAAGCGTGCGCGGCAGGCGTTCGGCGACAATCTCGCCGACGGGCCTGTTGTAATACATGCTGTAGCCGAAATCGCCCTTCGTCACCATCGCACCGATCCAGTTGAAATACTGGACGATCATCGGCTTATCGAGGCCGTGTTCGGCCGCATAGGCCTTGGCCTGCGCATCTGCCTGCTCGTAGGACGCGCCACCGAGATTGATCAGCTGCGATCGGATGTAATCCGAATAGTTGCCGGGCGGCGCCTGGATGATCGCGAAGGTCACGATGCTGAGGATCAGCAGCACCGGAATTGCGGACAGGAGGCGGGTAACCAGAAACCTCAACATCAGACATTCTCCTCAGAAGGGCGGTGGCGGCTTCGGGCTTGCACGCCCCAAACCGCCACCTTTTGAAGTCCGCGCGCCGCCTTCGACAGTCAGAGCGCGGATCCGGGAGGATAAGCTTACTTCTGCGGACCCTCGCCACCCGGCTTGCCCGGCAGCGTGTCCTTGAAGAGCTGGTAGTCGCCCTGGTCAGCCGTCGGGACGTAGAGCCGTTCGCGGATCACCGAGTCTTCAGCCCAGTTGAACATGTAGATCGGCGTTCCCGGGGGCACGTTCTTGAAGCGCTTGTTGATGATGAGCGCACCGGGATACTCGACAAGGCCAACCGTGTTCACGTTGGAGGTGTAGATCTTCTGGTACTTCTTCATCAGCTCGGCCTGCTCCTTCGGGTCGCTCGAGACGATGAACTTGTTGACGGTGTCGGCAAGCTCCTTCTCGAACGGCATCAGGTCGAGTTCGTTCTTGTTGTTGGCGCGGTGGAACCAACTGGTGCGCGGTCCAGTCGCAGCCAGCTGCGGCGTGTTCTGAACGACGGAGGCGAGCTCTGCAGAGGTGCGCAGAACCATCCAGTCGAACTTGCCGGCCCCGGCGGCGTTGTCACGATCCTTGCCGGCCTGCGCGTTAAGCACGACGCGGATGCCAAGCTTCTGCATCTGGGCGACAACGCCTTCTGCAAGGCTCTTGTCCGTCGTGTAGTCATTGGTCATCAGCAGCGAGATTTCGACATCCTTGCCGCCATTGACGCCTGCCGGGAAGTTGACGATCCCGTTGCCGTCCGTATCCTTCAGACCGGCTGCTGCCAGTTCCTTCTTCGCCCCTTCGAGGTCAAAGGGATAGTACATGGTCGACTGGCGGTCGTAGAAGTTCGAGCCCGACAGGATGCCGCCCGGATAGGTCGCGACGAACGGCCCCTTGACGAGGGAATCGCCGAGTTCCTTGCGGTTGATCGCCATGGTGACGGCCTTGCGGAAGTGCTCGTTGCGGTTCAGATCGCGAACCGCCTGCGACCGCTCGTCCGGATCGCCCCAGCCATTGGCCGAGAAGTTCAGATTGATGTTGTAGCCGATCAGGCGCGAACCGAAGGCCAGCCGGGCCGGAGCATCCTTCTGCGCGGCGCGCTTCAGGGATTCGACAAAGTTTTCCGGCTGCTCGAGGTTCGAAAAGTCGCCCGAACCGGCAACGGCCTGAACGTCGCGATCAGCCCAGGTCGAGAGCTTGTAGTGCATCTCGTCCAGATAAGGCAGCTGATTGCCCTTCTCGTCGACCTTCCAGTAATACGGGTTGCGCCGCAGGACGATGATGTCGTCCGGACGATAGGCGACAGGCACCCAGGCCCCCATGACGGGGAAGTTCATGTAGGTCGGCGGGAACGCGTTCTTGTACTGCTCGTAGGTGTTCTTCGAGTACTTCGGATGCTGCGGCTTCAAGACATGCGACGGACCCGGGCAGAATGTGCCGTAGGCCATGTTGTAGATGAACTGCTTCGGGAACGCATCCTTGAAGGTCCATTCGACGGTGTACTTGTCGATGGCCTTGAGCGTCGTGCCGACGCCGAAGGTCTCCGGCGTCGCACCGTTGAGCGGCTTCACATTCGTGTCGAGAACGTTGTCGTTCCAATAGAACATCAGGTCGTCGGAGGTGAACTCGACGCCGTCGGACCATTTCGCACCTTCGATCAGATGCATGGTCAGCGTATGGCCGTCCTTGGACCATTCCCAGCTCTTGGCAAGGTTCGGAAGCGGCTGCAGGTCGTCAGCCTTGACCTGGAAGAGCGGGCCGGTACGCGTCAGGCATTCGCTGAGGCCGATGTCGATACCGCCCCACCCTTGCGTCTGGCCGGCCCAGTAGTTCCAGCCTTCAGGGCGTCCACCGATGACGTGACGCATGGTGTCACCATAGACACCGATGCCATCGGCCATGTTGCTGGTCTTGTAGACCATGGGCTCCTTGGGCAGACGATCCTTGACCGGCGGCAGCTTGCCCGCATCGACAAAGTTCTTCTTGACCCAAGCGGGTTCATTATATTGTGAAAGCGCCTTGTATTCGAGGATGGCCTTGCCATCCACATACTGCACCTTGGTCTGCGCCGGAAAATCCGGCGGCTGCGGAACGGCCGTCAGGTCCGATGCCACAGCTCCCGTCGTCAAGGCGGACACACCCCAAAGAAGGGCCGCCGTCTTCAAAAGATATCGGTTTTTCATCCTCACTCCCCTTTGAAAGGGCGGTCTCCTCACCGCCGTATAGTTTATGCTACCGAGCCTCCCGCCCGGTTTGACGGCGACCCTCAAGGCCGCCGCAATTCACGGCACGCAATCAGCTTGCCTGCTTGACCGCGCGCAGTTCCTCGATCGAGCGCACTTCGCGGCGGGCGGAGCCCTGCCAGTCGCGCGTCTTGACGGTAGACGTCTTCAGTCGTTCGCGTGCTGCGGGAATGGCGTCTGCAAATTGCGGCAACCATTGCGCCTGCGCGACCAGCATCTCGTCCACCATCTGCCAAACCTCCTCCGGTGTGCAGATCGCGCCGACCAGCGGGTCGTGAATCATGGCCTGCTTGAGCAGATCCACATCGCCGGTCACCGCCGCATGAACCGACATGCGCTGGACGTTGATCGAGGCCATGCAGGTTGCGGCCGCGGCTTCCGGAAGCGTGACCCCGGCCACCATGTTGATGCCGAAGCGATCGACGAAGCCGGGCGATTCAATGATCGCATCAGCCGGCAGGTTGGTGATCACGCCATTGTTCTTCTGATTGAAATGCCCACGATAGACGCGTCCCGTCTCGATGGCCTCCAGAATGTAGCTCGCATGCTCACTGGAGCGCTTATAGTCGGCAAGCGGCCGCTTGGCGCGTTCGAGCACGGTCGGGAATTCGGTTTCAAACCAGTTGCGGTTCTCCGTCGTGTAGCGCAGATACCCACCCGTCTCGCCATGGATCCAGTCGGACATGTCGATCCACTTGACGATCTCGTCCGGACGCTTGCGATACCAGGGCAGATATTCCGACAGATGACCGTTGCTCTCGGTGGAATAGACGCCGAAGCGCTTCAGGACGTCGATGCGAACCTTTTCCTGCTGGCTGATGACCGGATGGCGCTCGAAGGCGGCAACGAGTTCGTCCTTGCCGATCTTGCGGCCCTTGACGCGAACATCGACGTACCAGGTCTGATGATTGATGCCCGAGCAGACGAAGTCGAGGTCCTCATGGGCAACACCCAGAACCTCGGCGATCTGCTCGCCGCCGTGCTGGACGCCATGGCAAAGCCCGATCGTATCGACCTTGCCGTATTCGATCGCCGCCCAGGTGTTCATGGCCATCGGGTTCGCGTAGTTCAGGAACCTTGCGCCCGTCTCCGCGACTTCACGGATGTCCTTGCAGAAATCGAGGATGACCGGGATGTTGCGCTGACCGTAAAGAATACCCCCCGCACAGATCGTATCCCCGACGCATTGGTCGACGCCGTACTTCAGCGGAATGCGAATATCGTCCGCATAGGCCTCCAGGCCACCGACCCGGACACACGAGACGACGTAGCGGGCGCCTTCGACAGCCCTGCGCCGATCTGTCGTCGCGCTGATGCGGACTTTCAGACCATTGGCTTCCTTGATCGTGTTGAGAACTTTCTCAATGAGGGAGAGATTGTGCTGAGACGTATCCGTCAGCGCGAATTCGACGTCTTCGAATTCCCGAACCTTCAAAATGTCCGAGAACAGCTTTCGCGTGAACTCGACACTCCCCGCGCCGATGATGGCGATCTTGAAACTCATTGCTCTCTCCCATGGATCTCGGCACTTCGACACAACATGAACCACAACGCAGAGTATCCCTCTCGTTGCAGTGATCGCATTTGCCTGTGCTTCCTCGCTCCGTTGCACATTGATTAACCTGACAGCGCCGACGATGAAAAGAGCAGCGTTATGCTATTGAGGGTAAAATTGTGCTCAGGAAGGTGGCAACGTTTCCTGCCGCGGGTGATCGGCCTGAAATCATAGAGAACAAGGCGTTAGGGCGACTGCGGGGACCGACCGTCCCACCTCGGGCCCATGAAAATTTCTTCCGCAAGCCCCCATCGAAATGCCAAGCCGCGCGCTATCGAGCAGGCGGATTTATCAGCGGTCGGGTTGCGGCAACGTGGACGGGTCTAGCCGGTTTTGCATCGGCTAATGCACCGCCTCTTCACCAGCTCTCAGGAAATGCCGCTCAATCGCATAGAGTTTGCTGAAGAGCCGAGATGTCCGTCGCGCCGAGCCCGATATGGCGGAGGTAGGTCTCGCAATCACCGTAGCTACTGTCGATATGGGCCAATGCACGGGCCATGCTGGCAGGCTCGGATGCGAGAATGATATCGATCAGACCGTTGTCCAGGCCACGGGAGACGGCGCGGGCGCGCAGATGCGGGATCAAGGGGCCGGAAATCGATGCGGTCAGCACGTAGTCCTCGATGATCACCGATGCCTCGACACCGGCATTGGCGAGCAGGAGCGCAGCAATGATGCCTGTACGGTCCTTGCCCGCGCTGCAGTGAAAAAGCAGCCCGCCGTTCGAACTCTGTGCAATCGTGGTCAGCACCTCGGCGATCGCTGACTGGCAGTGATCGAGCGCATGACAATAGCGCTCCCCCATATCGAATTCCGGAACCGCCGCCGCCATCAGTTCGACCGGCGACAGGGCCTGAAACAGGGGAATGTTGACATAACGAACCTGATCATGCTGCGAAAACGGGTTCGCCTCGGCCGCAATTTCCTTCGCATTGCGCAGATCGATCACCGTTGCCAGCCCATGGCCGACAAGCGTTTCCATGTCCTGGGGCGTCAGGGCATGCAGTGCATCTCCGCGAAAAAGCCGACGCCAACGGGTATGCCCTCCTCGTCCTTTTGGATAACCGCCAAGATCGCGCACATTGTGAGCGCCCTCAAGCGCGATAAGCCGGTCATGGTTCTGAGGCATCAGCGGATTCCGGATTTCATGAAGGATTCGATGACATGGCGTTGCAGCACAAGATAGACGATGAGGATTGGCAGGCTGGCCAGGCACGCCGCCGCCATCAGCGGCCCCCACAGATTGCCTTCCTGTGTCATGAACATCTGCAGCCCAATCTGCACGACCGAGTTCTCCGGCTTGCGCGACAGCAGCAAGGGCCAGAAATACTCGTTCCAGGCAGAAATGAAGGCAATGATCGACAGGGAGGCGATCGGCGCGCCCATGTTCGGAACCACGATCTGCCAAAGGATTTTCGAACTTCCGGCCCCATCGATGCGCGCCGCCTCAAGGATCTCGTTGGGGAAGGAGCGCATGGCATGGTAGAGCAGGAGGACCGCAAAGGCATGCGACGCATTGGGAATGATCAGTCCTGCCAGGGTGTCGAGCAGACCGAGCTGCGAGGCCAGGACATAGTTCGGGATCATCGTCACCTGAAACGGCACGAGCCAGGACAGGGCAATCAGACCATGCACAACGCCTGAAAGCCGCATGCGCCAGCGCACCAGCGCATAGGCGGCCAGCATGCCCGTCACAACCTGCAAGCCTGCCGTCATGGCCGCCACGATCACCGTGTTGGCCAGCATCTGCAGCATCGGCACGCGCGTGAGAACGAAGATATAGTTCTCGAAGGTCGGCGCCGAAGGCCAAAGGGCGGTCGAGAAGATTTCGTTGGCGGGCCGAAACGAGGTCACGAACATCCAGTAGATCGGGAAGATCGACAGGACGGACAGCAGGATCATCACCCCATGGACGGCCAGCCGGCCCAGAAGCGGCTGAAGGAACATCCCGCCGGGATTTGTTGTCGGTGCGTCAATGTCAGTTGTCATAGACCGCCAACCTCTTCGTCAGCCACATGCAGCACGCTGCCAGAACCGCAAACCCCGCAAAGGCGATCATACCGGCCGCTGAACTCCAGCCCGCCGACATGGTCTCGAAGCCATATTGCCAGAGCAGATAGAAGATATTTGTCGTGGATTTCAGCGGGCCGCCATCCGTCAGCACGTTGATATAGGCGAAGCTCCATTGCGCACCGAACAGGATCGTCATCATCGACAGCAGGAGAATGGTGGGCGAAAGCAATGGCAGGCGGATATCGCGGATAATACCCCATCGGGTCGCTCCATCGATGCGAGCCGCCTCTATATAGGCTGAGTTGATGCCGGAATTTGCAGCGGAGAACAGAAGCGTCGAAAAGCCGATCAGCTTCCAGCCGGTGATCCAGGTCAGCGTTGCCAGCGCATAACGCGGATCGGTCAGGAAGCCGATGCGCTCCAGGCCCAGCCAGTCAAGGCCGCGCGTCACGATACCCTGATCCTCGTTGAGCAGCCAACGCCAGAGAATGGCCGCGACGACGGGTGCGACAATCATCGGAACGAAGATCAGCGCCCTGTAGATCTTTCTCGCCCGGCCAGTCAGATCCTGGGTCCAGATCGCGACGAACAGCGGGATGACGACCGACATCGGAAACAGGCCGAGCGTGTAATAGAGCGTGTTCCAGAGGGCATTGCGCATCTCCGGCAGGGCTATCAGCCGCTCGTAGTTCTTGAGACCAATATATTTCGGAACAGACGTCGGCAGCATGTTCCACTGGTAGAAGGACAGCCTGAACGCCTCGACCAGCGGGATATAGGTCCAGACCATCAGGAGCACGAGTGCCGGAGCCAGATAGATCCAGGGCGCGATGGTGATGGGTTCGCGCGGTCGCCGGACCCAGGCGCGACCTGCAGCCCTTGCCTTTGGCAATACAATGTCTGCCTCGATACTCGTCATCGGACCACTCCCTCATGAAATGGTGGCGGGCCGGAAACCCAGCCCGCCACCTGCCTGATCGCGTTCAGGGCATCAGGTCCTGAGCCTGGTCTTGCGCGCTCTTGAGGGCCGCAGCGGGGTCGCCCTTGCCGAAGACGGCTTCACGGACGGAATCCATCATCATCTTTTCAACCTGACGGTAGTTGGCGCCGGGGAAGGCCAAATTGGCCGTCAACCGGTTCAACTGCTCCAGATTGGCCCGGAACATCGGGTTTTCCTTCAGCCAGCCGCCGAGATAGTTGGGATCGTCGACGATATCGAGACGCAGCGGCAGGTAGCCGATCTTGCTGGTGATGATCGTATAGGCTTCGCGGCTCGTCAGGTATTTGAGAAGCTCATAGGACGCCCGCTGTTTCAGCGGATCCTTGCTGAAGATGAACAGCGCGCTGCCGGAGTTGGTCGGGGCCGTCGGCTTGTCGCCGAAGGCCGGCATGGCGGCCAGTCTGAGTTCAAACTTGCCGGCTGCAGACTTCTTCATGCTCGACAGAAGCGCACTCGTATAGAGGAACATGCCCATGTTGCCGCTGCCAAACGTGTCGGATGCGCTGGCAGGATCGATCTTTGCATGGGCGCCCGACGCCACCATGTCATGCAGCATCTTGACGGCGTCTGCCGCATTGGTGTCGGCAAATGTCAGCTTGTTTCCGTCCCGGACCTTGCCGCGATTGGACATGACGATCGACTGGTAGACGAAGGTTCCGTCAGTCGGGCCGTAGGCGCCCGGGAAAAAGCCGTTCTTGCCGGTCTTTTCCTTGATGGCCTTGCCGGCCGCTGCCACATCCGCCCAGGTCTTCGGCGGCTCATCCGGATTGAGCCCCGCCTGCCTGAAGAGATCGGCATTGTAATAGAGGATCGGCGTCGAGAAGGTATAGGCCAGTCCATAGGTCTTGCCATCGACCTTGCCGAGTTCCAGCCCCCGCGGGATCATGCCTGCCAGCTGCTCTTTGAGTTCAGCCGGCTTGACCATGTCTTCCAGCGCGTTGCCGCCGAGATCGCTTGCAATGTAGATCAGGTCGCGGAAGACGAGCTGCGCCACATCGGGCTGACGGCCGGCAACGATATCCGCCTGCACGCGCGACATGATCTCGTTCGACGGAACGGCGATCGGCTCGACCTTAACGTTCGGGAACTTCTTCTCGAAGCCCGCGATCAGCTCCTTCGTCGCGTCGGCGCCCGCACTCGCGGAAGCGAGATTGTAGTTGTAGAAGGTGATCGTGACCGGCTTGTCGACCGTTGCGGCCATTTCGGCAGAGGCGCCAAAGGGGACGAGGAGGCTTGCCGTAAAGGCCGCCATCAGCTTGAGAGAGTGTCTGCGCAGCATGTCTTTATCTCCGAGAGGATTATTCGGCGGCAACCGGCATGGCCCGCGCCAGAAGCAGTTCCAGAGGATAGGTGTTGAGTTCGGCGCGATCTGAAGGGAGCGGCACGAAGGCCATCGTCAGGCCGGAAGGGCGGATGGTGCCGATGCCGAAGGACGCACCGCGCACCATGCGCAGAATGTCTGTGCGCAGGATATCCGTTGCCGCATGTTGCCCCGTGCCGACGACCACCGGAATGCCATGCCAGACGGAGACGCGGTCATGATGAATATGCCCGCTCAGGATGCCGATGATGTTGCGGCCCTTCAGCATGTCGCGCAGCCGTTCGGACTGCGGGAAGTGAATGGTCCGCCAATGGGTGACATCCGCCTCTTCGCCCAGTGCCGGCGGGTGATGCACGACAATCAGCTTCGGCAGGTCCGGATGACGATCGAGGGCTGCCTCCAGCCAGTCGAACTGCTCCGGATCGATCGTGCCGCCAATCAGGCCGGGCGTGGATGAATCGAGCGTGATGATATGGATGTCACCAATGACGGTGTCATGGTCGTAAGGCGCGTTCTGGTCTTCGACTGCAATTCCCATGCCTTCATAGAAGCCGGGACGCGTGTCATGATTGCCCAGCGCATAGATGACAGGGACATGGATCCGGGCCTCCAGGATCTCCTTCAGCCGACGGAAGCTCGCCGCGTCACCGCGATTGGTCAGATCGCCGCTGGCGATGAAGAATTGCGGCTTCGGCGTGACCGTGTCGACCAGATCCAGGACCTGCAGGAGCGTCTCTGTCGTATCGCTGTAGAGATGATCATCGTCGGGCGTGCCAATATGCAGATCGGTGAGATGGATGAACGTGGTTTCCCGGCGCATGGAAGGCCTCCGTAACAGTGTTGTCCGTAAGCCTTGATAGAAGCGCTGTGTCTCGCGGGCGTGACGGAATTCAAATGCTGTTCGAAACAGGCTGAGCCTCAGCGGCGAAACATCGGGGCGATCACCTCGACCATCCGCGCAATGACGAGTTCGGGATCGTCCAGGTTCATCTGATGATCTGTCAGAAGCTCGGTTCGCTGGCGGCTGCGCGTCACCTGCGAGCGAATGCCAAGCGCGCAGTTCAGGCGCCAGCCGATATCGACCTCGTCAAGCCAAGGGGCGATCCGTTTCAGTTCGGGGATAAAGGCCTTGTGATGCTGCACATCCTCAATGATCCGGCGATAGTGGGCCGTGTCATCGCGGTGCGCATGCGCCATGGAAGTGAAATAGGACAATACCGGATAGCTTGACTGAGGGTCTGCCGCCCAACGGATCGAGGGACCGACAAGCGCAGCGATCACCTCGTCCAGATCCGCCGGCTCGGGAAAACGACGATCCACGGCCCTGCGCAACAGTGCAAGACGCTCGGCGTTCAGCCGGCGGTAGACGCGCTCGGCAACCGCAGTGATCAATTCTTCCCGAGAGCCAAAATGATAGATGATCGCTGACGGCGTCGCCTGCGCATGCTCCGCAATCCGGCGTGTCGTCAGCTCCTCATGCGCGTCGGTTTCGCATAGCAGGGCCTGGCAGGCATCAAGGAGACGGTTTGCGGTGACACTGGTTCGGGTGGACATGCGGCAATATCCTTCATTCCGATCATGAAGGAGGACTGTGTAGGGTCGATGACGATCATCGTCGTGTTTTTGCGACGTCCCATGCCTGTCGCTGGCTGCTGCCTTTAGAAGCCCGGAAGCCGTTGCGGACGCAACGGTCTCATGTCACAGCTTGATCAATCCGCGCCGGGGAGGTCGTGCAGGATCATCGCTGCCGCGCCGAAGGCCACGGCATCGGTCGCGGAACTCTGCGGCACAATGATTTCGGGTTGAAGAACCCGGGCACCTGCGAACGGGTCGGATTTTCGGAAATCCAGCCAATCAGCCAGCCGGTGTCGCACGACCCAGGGCAGAGTGCCGCCGAGATAGATCGCGGCTGGCGCAAGGATTGCGGCCATCATGAAGGCCAGTCTTGCTGTTTCAGGGCCGGCGCGCTCCAGCCAGGCTTCCAGCACCGCGCCATGGCGGTCGAAATAGCTGCTCCATTCTTCGCTGGAGCGACCTTCGGGAATATGGCCGACACGCGCCAGAGACCATGCAGCGAGATCTTCGAAGGATGGGCGGGGCAACCCCCGCGCCCGCAATGCGCCAACCTCCCCCGCATTGCCGGTATGGCCGCGATAGAGTTCCTTGTTGATGATCACGCCGCTGCCGATCCCTTCGGAGAGGTAGAGATAGACGAAGTTTTCGTGATCGGCGGAATTGCCCAGCGCCACTTCGCCCATCGCCGCCGCATTGGCATCGTTCTCGATGACGATCGGGCAGCCGAGCGCATGCTGCAGGGTGGACGCAAAGTCGACCTCGGCCCAGCCGATCACTTCATCGGCGAGATCGAGAAACCCCTGCCCCTGGCGGAAGCGCGTGGGCATGGCAATGCCCGCGCCGATCAGCAAGCGCTCATCGATCCTGTTCATGCCCAGAAGCTCGGACTTGAGCGCTTCAATGGCCGATGTCAGATCTGTAACGCTGTCGAACGGACCTTGCTTGCTCCGCTCATCGATACGCGCGCCGCGAAAGTCGAGCAGGACAAGGGTGGCGGTGAACCGGTTGGCGTGAATGCCCAGTGCGTAGCCAACCTTGTCGGCAAGCATAAGATCGACATGCGGCGCACCGCGCGCGCCTGACCGCCGCGCGCCTTCCACGACGATGCCGCGCTCGATCAGGTCACGCGCGAGCATGCTGACAGCCGCGGCTGTCACGCCACAGATATCCGCCAGATCGCCGCGCGAGGCAGCACCTTTCCTTCGCAGGTGCCTCAGCATTTCCACCTGTGTCCGTCCGATGCCGTCAAAGGGACGCTGTCTCGTCAGCATGCGATCGCTCCGATGATTTCACAGCCGATGTCATGAAAGTTTTATTTAAGCAACTTAATTAAAGAAAAATCATCAACCGGGATCGATCACCCATGACCAAGACTTTCGCCCTCTTCGCCACCGTTGCGCTTTCCGCTCTCGTCGCCGGAATGGCGCAAGCCGAAGACATCAAGATCAAGCTCTCGACGCTTGTGGACAAGACCGCACCGGCCCGCGTCACCAATATCGAGGCTGCCGCCGCCATCATCAATGACCAGTTCAAGGCCGCCGGCATCGACAAGCATATTGTCGTCGAGACGAATGTCAGCGCCGCCAAGGGATGGGACGATCTGGCGCTGGAAGACATGAAGGCATTTTCCGTCGGTCAGGGTCCCGACATCTACGTTCTGCCGCATGAATGGATCGGCAAGTTCGCCGAGGACGGCAATGCCCTGCCGATGGATAGCAAGATTGCCGCAAACCCCTGGGCCTATGCCGATATCCTGCCGGTTCTGTGGACCGCCGCCAAGGCGAAGGACGGCAAGATCTATGGCATCCCGCAGGACGCCGAAATCCGCATGTTCTTCTACAACAAGGACATGCTGCGCAAGATCGGCAAGGACGAGGCCTTCATCGAGAGCCTGCCGGCCAAGGTCGAAGCGGGCGAATTCACGCTTGATGATCTGACCGCTCTCTCCAAGCAGGTTGTCGACGGCAAGGCCGCCCAGTACGGCATGCTGCACCGTCCGAATGTCGGCATCGACTACCTGATGGTCTTCCAGTCCTATGGCGTGAAGTTCATGGACGACAAGACCGGCAAGCTCATGTTCCCCAAGGCCGAAATGTTGAAGGCGCTTGGCTGGTACGAGCGCAACGCGCGTCAGGGCGTCACGCCGGCCGACAATACCGCGATGAGCTGGGATGCCATCCAGGGCGCCTTCAAGCAGGAAAAGGCCTTCATCTTCCATCAGGGTGTCTGGGCTGTGGCCTGGCAGCTGGGCGACAAGAACGGCGCCACCTGGCCGACGGACAAGGACGGATATTTCCACAAGATCGGCTGGATCCCGGCGCCGGCTGCAGAAAAGGGTGGCAAGCCTGCGAACCTCTCGCATCCGCTTCTCTACACCGTCAACGCCAAGAGCAAGAACGCGGATCTCGCCGCCGATCTCGTTGCGCTGGCAACGCTGCCCTATTTCAACACCGAACATGATGTCGCCTCCTACCACACTGCCATCAGCAACGCTCAGACCGCCATGCCGAAATACAAGGAGAACTGGGTGCTTTCCGCAGCGTCTCCGATGATGGCGCATGCGCAGTTCGTCCCGAACCACACCCAGTTCGGCAGCTACAACAAGGTGCTGTTCAGCGGTCTGCAGGCCGTCGAGACGGGCAAGATGACGGCCGCTCAAGCCGTCGATTTCATTGCCGACGAGCTTGGCCTGCAATTCGGCGCCGATGTCGAGATCCGCGAAGCCGTCAGCAACTAAGCGCGTCTCTTTCTGCTGAGAAAAACGCTCTTCCGCCGGAAGCCAGAAGATGGCTTCCGGCATTCTTCAAGAAACTGCGGCGTCTCGCCGTCTCCGGATTGACAACTCATGGCCACACCGAACCTTCGGACGCATCGTCCAGCCAGGCCGGTCCTTTATCTTCTGCCTGCAATCGGCCTTCTAACGGTCTTCTTCCTCGGGCCGATCATCGTCAATGGCGTGATCGCTTTCACGGATATGGGCGAGAACCTGCGTATCGGGAAGTTCACGCTCCTGAATTTCGAGCGGATCGTTCAGCGCGACGCGCGCATCCCGACAGTGCTCCTGACAACGCTGATCTATGTCGGCGCCACCTTGTTCTTCTTCAATGTCGGGCTCGGCGCGCTGCTGGCCATCACGACGACCGCTATCCCCGAGCGGCTCGGCAGCTTCTTCCGCGGCCTTTGGCTGCTGCCGCGCATGAGCCCGGCCGTTCTCTATGGCATCTTGTGGATCTGGATTGCCGATCCGACACCGACAGGACTTCTCGCGCAGGTGACATCCGCTTTCGGCTTGCCGGTGCTCAATCTGCGCAACGACTTTCCGCTGTTTCTCATCATTCTGGCAAACGGCATCGTCGGAGCATCCTTCGCCATGGTGATCCTGACTTCGGCAGTGCGCTCGATCCCATCGCATCTGTCGAATGCGGCGCGCGTCGATGGCGCGAGCGAATGGGGCGTTCTGCGCCATGTCGTGGCGCCCGCCCTGTCGCAGCCCATCCGTTTCATCACCCTCTATCAGGCGCTCTCGCTGATGACGACCTATGAATATATCCTGCTGATCACCGGCGGCGGTCCGGTCTATGATTCCACGCCCTATGCGCTCTACATCTATCGCCGCGCCTTCGAGAACGGCGCTTACGCCTATGGCGCGGCGCTGGCGCTCGGCCTGATGGTGATCGGCATCGTCGTCACGCTGCTGCAATGGCGGCTCACCGACATGCGTTCGACCTTTGCCGCACCGAAGATCGAGGTGCTGTGATGGCTGTGGCTGAAACACATATGCCCGCCAACACCGATTGGGCACGTCTGGAACGGCGAGGAATGGTCAATCGGGCGGGGTTTGTCGCCTTCATTCTCGTCTTCCTGACGCTCGTCTCCATCCCGGTCCTACTGCCCTATCTGTGGCTGCTGGTTAAATCGCTGACGCTGTCCGACGACAAGGTCAGCCACATGGTGCTCTGGCGCAGTGGCGCGATTGTTGCGGTGGCCTATCTTGGTGCGCTGGGCCTGAGCCTTGTGGCGACGCGGATGCCGCGCGTGTGGCTTGCCTGGACCGTGCTCGGTGTTGCCATAACCATTCTGGTGGCACTCTTCGTTGCGCCCTATCTGACCTTTGTGAACTATCGTTTTCTCTGGAACAGCGACATCAACGGAACGGGGACGAACCGGACCGACCTGATGCCGTCTGTCTGGTCGGCGCTCAGCAGCTCACTGATGTTTGCCATCGCGCAGACCACGATCGTCACGCTGGTTGCGACACCCGCCGCCTATGCGCTCTCGCGCTTTGCCTTTGCCGGCCGCGAGACATTCCTGCGCGGTCTCCTGATCCTGCATGCGTTTCCGGCGCTCGCCCTCACCGTCGCGGTCTTCGTGCAGCTTTATTACATGGGATTGCTCAACAGCCTTGCCGGCGTCGTGCTCGTGCTGAGCGCGCTCGAACTGCCTTACGCGATCTTCGTGCTCAAGGGCTTTTTCGACAACGTGCCGTGGGACATCGAAATGAGCGCGGTGACCGATGGCGCGACGCGGGCACAGGCGTTTCGCATGGTCGTGCTGCCGCAGGTGCGCGCCGGGCTGATTGCGGTCGCCACCTTCACCTTTCTCAGGGGCTGGGAGGAATATGTCTTCGTCCAGACCCTGCTGATCGACAAGAGCCGGATGACGATGAGCCTTTATCTCTTCTTCGTCTCTCACGACAATATGGGCGTGGACTATGGAATGGTGGCCGCCGTCGGCGTCGTCTACCTCCTGCCTGTGCTCATCCTTTACACCTTCACGCAGAAATACATCACGCAGATGAGTTTCGGCGGCATCAAGGGATAATCGCCATGGCCAAGATTACACTGAACAATGTCACCAAGAGCTGGGGCGAGACCCATGTCCTGAAGCCGATGAACCTAACCATCGAGAATGGCGAATTCGTCGCCATTCTCGGGCCGTCCGGCTGCGGCAAATCCACCACGCTTTTCCTTCTGGCGGGCCTTTATGCGCCGAGCGCCGGCGAAATCACCTTCGACGGGCACAATGTCGGCCGGGTCGATGCGCGCGACCGCAATGTCGGCATCGTCTTCCAGTCCTATGCGCTCTATCCGAACCTGACGGTGCGCGAAAACATCGCGTTTCCGCTGCGCTTCAAGGCCATGGACAAGAACGAAGCGGCCAGACGCGTCGAAGAGGCCGCAGCCCTCGTGCAGATCGGCGCGCTGCTGGATCGGCGTCCATCGCAGCTTTCCGGCGGTCAACAGCAGCGTGTGGCGCTTGCCCGCGCGCTGGTCAAGGAGCCGAACATCCTCCTGCTGGATGAGCCGCTTTCCAATCTCGACGCCACCCTGCGCATCACAATGCGGGCTGAGCTGAAGGCTATCCAGAAACGTCTCGGTTTCACCACGCTGATCGTCACACATGACCAGATCGAGGCGATCACCATGGCTGACCGCATCATCTGCATGAACAATGGCGAGATTGCCCAGATCGGTACGCCGGACGATCTCTATCGCCGGCCGGCTAATCTTTTCGTGGCAGGCTTTATCGGCACGCCACCGATGAACCTGATCAAGGGCGAGGCCGCCGGCCGGCAGTTGCGCCTCGGCCAGGCCGCCCTCGATCTGTCCTCGGATCGCTCCGGGAGCCTGACGCTTGGCATTCGGCCGGAGGATATTGCCCTTGTCGCAGCCGACAAGGCGGCGCTTTCGGGCTCGATCACCGCAGTGGAGCCGATGGGCCGCGAAGTGTTCTACACGGTCATGACGCCGGCCGGGCCGCTTCACGCGCTCGAATATGGCGAGGTCGTCCGCCACCTGCCCGGTACAAGCGTCGGCCTTGTCTGCAAGCAGGAGCTTACGCTTCTCTTCGATCAGGACGGCAGGCGCATTGCCGACCTTCACGTCAATCTTTCGCATCGCGCCGACACAAGAGCCGCAGAGCTCGCTCCGGCAAACTGACAGGACATTCCCCTTGACCAAGATCGTCTCCCATCGCGGCGCAAACCATTTCGCGCCGGAAAACACCTTTGCTGCCGCCGATCTCGCGCTGGAACAGGGCGCAGACTATATCGAGCTGGACGTGCGCGAGAGCGCCGACGGCGTGCTTTATGTCCTGCATGACGAAACCTTCGAGCGCACGACCAATGGCAAGGGGCCGATCGGCCACGCGCTTGCCCGCGACATCGACATGCTCGACGCAGGAAGCTGGTTTGGTGCGAAGTTCAAAGGCGCCGTCGTTCCGCGCCTCGACGCCTATCTCGAACATCTGCGCGGTCGCGCCGGCGTCTATCTTGAGCTGAAATACTGTGATCCGGCCAAGCTGGTGGCGACCGTGCGCGATCTTGGCATGGTGCGCGAGACCTTCTATTTCTCCTTCTCCGAAGAGATGCGACGCGGTCTGGTCGAGATCGCGCCGGAGTTCCGCAAGATGATGACCCTCAACATCGCGAAGTCGCCATCATTGATTGGCGCAGTTCATCATGCCTCGATCATCGAGATGACCGTGGATCAGATGCGTCGTCCGGGCATTGTCGAGGCGAGCCGCAAGGCGGGCCTTGAGGTCATGGTCTATTATGGCGGGGACGACATGGCCGTCCATCAGGAGATCGCCGAGGCAGGCGTCGATTATGTCAATCTCGACCGTCCGGACATGTTCGATGCGGCGCGGCGGGCACTTCGCGGAGCCGCCGCCTGATGAAGAATATTGCCGTCGTCGCCGATATTCATCTGCACGATCTTCATGGCGGCTACGGGCTCAATGACGGACAGGGGCGTGCGTTTGCCTTTCGCACATTCGAGGACACGGTTGCCTCCACCCGCGTGTTCAACGAGAGCTATCCCGCCCTGATCGCAACTCTGGACGACATCGCCCGCCGCGGCCTGCGCGATGTCGTGCTGCTGGGTGATTATTCCGACGACGGACAGCCGGCCGCGGTCGCTGCCCTGAAGGAAATCCTGTCGCATTACGAAACTCGGCATGACTTGCGCTTCTTTGCCACCTTCGGCAATCACGATTGCTTCGGTCCCGCAGCGAGAGAACAGGCCAAGCGTCTGAACCTCGGAGAGGGTCGCAGTCGCACGCTCGTGACGAGCGATGAAGGTGCGGCCCCACCTGCCATCGCAAGCCCGTTCATGCGCGGCATGTCGACGGCTGAGGCCATGAAGGCGATGGCGGATTGCGGTCTGGTGCGGCCAAAGGAGGTGTTCCACTGGGAAACGCCTTTCGGCGACCGGACCGGACTCGATGAGCGCTATCCGCCGGGGGGCGATCCCACACAGCCGGATGCATCCTATCTCGTCGAGCCGCAGGAGGGGCTGTGGCTCCTCGTGCTGGATGCCAATGTCTTCTCGAAGGTCGAGGGCGGCTGGCAGGTCGAGGCGAATGCCGCCTGGGACCATGTCCTGGCAAGACGGTCCTATCTCCCTGGCTGGATCGAGGACGTGGCGCGCCGCGCCGCGCGACTTGGTAAGACGTTGCTTGCCTTCTCACATTATCCCGCGCTGCCGCTGGCTCTATCCGGCAAGGGCTCCGAAGTTGCCGCCATCGGCACACCGGAATGGCTCTCCCGCATGCCCTCGCTGGAAAGTGGTCGGCGTCTGGCAAAGGCGGGCCTGCGCTGGCATTTCAGCGGGCATATGCATGTTGCTGGCCATGTCACTCTCGATGGCCTGACCAATATCGCCGTCCCGTCACCTGTTGCCTATCCCGGTGGCTATGTCATCGTTCAGGTAGAAAATGAGACGGTCGACATCGAGACCGTGTCCATGCCCGACACGCCCGGCTTCAATGTCGCCTTCGCAGCGTATGCAGCCGAAACCGGCACCGCAGGGGCGCCTCACCCGATGCTTGACGCAACCACATACGAAGGTTTCCTCGAAGCGCATTTGCGCCAGCTCGTCATCACCCGGCATCTGCCGAAAGACTGGCCGGAGCTTGGCGACTGTCTGGACGCGCCGCATGGCAGCCCGTCACCGGTCCTCACGGCGCTCGAAGCCTACTATCTGCACCGCGCCCGCGGGTTGACGGCATCTGCCACAGATGAACTGGCGCTTCTGCATTCCCAAAAGATGGCATTCGGCGGGAACGCGTGATGCAGGGTTCCGATCTGTCGCCAGCGCACATCGTTTCGGACCGGTCTTTTCAGCCGTTAGACATGCTTTAGCTCCAGCGCATCACAAACGTTCCCGTTAGGCTTACGATAGCGCCGCGGCTCGCTAACTGTGCAACGCAGTTGCGCCTGAGACGCGGCTAAGGTCGGCTTGGGTGCGGGCGGTTGGCCGGACAGCCAGCCTTTCGTTGAGAAGCGCGCGAGCAAGGGTCTGCTGGCCTGCGCGTTCCGCCGCAACAATCAGCGTCTGCGTCAGGAGGTCGCGCTGCGCGTGGCTGCCGCCGATGCGGATGATCTTGTAGCGCACCGGCAGAAGCCGCTCGATTGCACGCGCATAGTCTTCTTCCGCGAAGGCGAGCACGCCATCGATAATACGCCGACCGACATCGATCGTGATCTCGTGATTGTCGCCCTGTCCATCACGGGCGTAGACGTCCAGCGAATGCCGGAGCTGTTCGACGCCGGCAGGATCGCCAGCCCGCGAGACGGCCAAGGCGATGTGCAGGTCATTGAACACCAGCACATGGTCGTCGACATGCGTCAGCCACTGTGCGGCGACCGGCCCCCAGCGATCGCCCACATCGCCGCCCGCCAGTTCGATGCGCCAGAGAAGCGCTGAGGCATCCACCAGATCCAGAAGCGAGTCCTCTGCGAGCCGGGGCGCGATGTAACGATCGTAATCGGCCAGCACCTCGGCGATCCGGCCTTCCTCGATCAGATAGAGCGCCAGATGCCAGCCATTATGGATCGAAAGCGCATGCGCCTTGCTCCAGGCCGGCTGGGACGCTTTCAGAAACGCAATGCCCTCGCTCTGCCGGCTTTCGGTCTCCAGCACATGGGCGACCGCATGAACGGCCCAGCCGTCCTCCGCATTGCGGCGAATGGCCTCCAGACCGACCTGCTCCGCCCGCTTCGTTTCGCCGGCCTCTTCCAGACCGAAGGCATATTGGCCGAGCACAAAGCCGTAGGTGTCGCTCTGCTGGTCCCATGCGGGCAGCACGCGCGCGACGGAATCGCGAATATTCAGGGAATGGCCGAGATAGAAATAGGTGTCATGGGCAAAGCGCAGAGCCAGGGCGTCGGTCGGATTGTCGAGGAGAATATCCTCCCAGATCCCGGCGGCGTCGATGATACGCCCGCCCGCCCAGGCTTTGGCGGCGGAGAGATGAAGGCGCTCGCGGCCGGTCGCCCCGCCGATGCTCGCCTCAGCGGCTGCGATCGCCTCTGTCACCAGAGGATTGTCGCCGCGAACGCCATTGAGGGTCAGAAGCGAAGCGATTGCGCTGTGACCGAGGCTGAAACCCGGATCGCGCTCCGTCGCTTCCCGCAGAAGGGCAATCGGATCGCCCTTCCAGGCGTAGTAGTCGGCGATGGCCCGATCGAGCAAATCCGTCGAGCCGGCTGTTCCTGTTACGACAAGTCCCTGTGCGTCCTTAGGCATTGGTTTTCTCAGCTCCCTTTGCAGCATTTGCTGGACGGTGATGCGTCAGCACGAAGTCCCTGATGTCCTCAGCGACGCGTGACGGAATTTCCCAATGGGGCGCGTGTCCGACATCAGGATAGGTTATTTCGGTATGCCGGGGTGCCGCCTGCGACAGCGCCAATTGCGCCTCGCGGTCGAAGATCGCGTCCTCTTCTCCCCACAAGGAGAGAACTGCGACGTCAGCGGGCAAAGCTGGAAAGTCGGAAGGCTCCTCGATCAACCCGTCGAGAGCACCGCGCCAGGTCTCCAGATCAAGCTTCGCGCTTTCGCCAACTAACACCGCCAGTTGCGTGTCCGACAACGGTGTATGTGTTGTGCTTGACTGAAACTGCTCGATGAAATCGGCCGGCACCGGATCCGCCAGTTGCTTGAGCTCTTCGCGGAACTCGAGAAGCCCGGGATGCGCCCTTGCCGTCCGTGTCGGGCCGATCAGGGTCAGGCTCGCCAGAAGATCCGGGCGTTTCTCTGCAACTCTCTGGGCAACGATACTCCCCAGAGAATGACCAATCAGATGCACGGGGCCGACCGCCAATTGCTCGATGAAGGCAATGCCATCGCTTGTGAAGTCTGCGATGCTGTAGCGCGCCGCGCGCCCGGACGTCCCGTGCCCACGCTGATCGGGCGCGATCAGACGAAACGCGGCAGGCAACAGGGAAAACAGAGGCTCGAAACTGCGCCAGCTGTCGGTATAACCATGCAGAAAGACGATGACCGGGCCGCCGGCACCGTTATCGACATAGCGCAGCGTCTGACCATTCGGGAGCGTTGTGACATGGCTTGCAATAGTCTGCGATGTTGCCGGCGCGCTCATTTCTGTACCTCACCGTCTGTGGCCAGCAGATCGGCCTCAAGGGCCGCGAGTTCCTGTGGCGCCGTGGTCTTGATGAAGACAAACCATGCCACGCCCAGAGCCAGCAGCGCCAGGAAAATATAAGGCAGGATCGAGAACGGCCATGCCGGCACGGGATAGATGCTGCCGATCAGCGGGATCAGCAGAAGCAGGACCGTGATGACGCTGACAAGCACATGCCATGGCTTCAGCACGCCAATGCGCTTGAGAAAGAACATGGTTCCGGCCGCTACAAGGATATAGGCAAACAGGAAGCCATAGGTGGCGATGGTGCCGAGCAGACCGAATGTATCAAGCAGACCATAACCGGATTGCGTCAGCGCAAGCGACAAGAAGGCCGCGATGATGGCGAGAATGGTCACGGCGACATGAGGTGTCGCATTGACCGCATGCGCGCTGCTGGCCGATTTGTGGAAGAGACCATGGCGCGACAAGGCGAAGAGCACGCGTCCACCCGCATTGAGGCTGCCCAACGTGCAGGCAAAGAAGCTGAGCGCAACGCCCAGATCGATCAGGCTGCCAACAAAGCTGATCCCGAGCTGGCCCGCAGCGGTGGTCAACGGCGCCTCGGCCTTGTCGAGCGAGACCGGCAGACCGTGAAACGCTTTCGTCAATCCATAGGAGCTGATCACGAAGAGCAGGCCGATCGAGACGACGCTGATGATCACAGCGCGCGGGATGGACTGATACGGCGACTTGGCCTCCGAACCCAGTGTCGTGGCGCTTTCAAAACCGACGAAGCTGAAAAAGGCGAGGACCAGACCCAGGCGCAATGTATCGGCGCTGACACCATCGAAATGCGTCTGCGCGGGATCGACGACAGGTCCGACGGTCAGGATCGAGCCGATCACGACGATGAGGATCAGCACAACCGTCGCCAGTTCAATGGCCAATATGGCCCGCGTTGAAAGGACGATATCGCGATAGGCAATCCACCAGGCGCCGAGGATCACGGCGAGGCTGATAACGATCGTGAGAAGTCTGTCGGCCCCGGCTATACCGAATGTGTGGACCAGAACGAGCAGCGAATTGACCGAACCGCCGATCACCGCCCCGGCGGTGAACAGATAGGCGATCAGCAGAGACCAGCCGGCAATCACACCCCAGAACCCACCGAGCCCCTGCCCTGCGAACACATAGAGAGCACCGGGATTGGCGGTGCGGCGGGCGAACTGGTTGATGTTCCAGGAGACGAACAGCAAGGCAATCGTGGCAAACAGGTAGGCGACCCAGGTCGCATTGCCGGCCACCGCGAAAACCACCGGAATGACCAATGCAGGCGTTCCGGATGGCGCGACCGTGCCAATCGACTGGGCGATCACCTCCGGCAGGGAAAGACGTCCGCGGGCGAGATGACCTCGCGCTTGCGCACCCTCCCGGATTCTTGTCGTTTCTGTAACAGGCGTCGTCATCTTCTCATCTCCTAAAAATATAAATCGGATGAAGAAGAGGCCTCTTCTTTAATAATATATAATATTTATAGATTTTATGTACAAAAGGTACATGCTTTCAACATTGCCGACCTGGCTGGAAATTCCTACCCGCTGATTGCAGACTTGAGAACCAAACAGCCCTGCGAGGCAGCGATCAGCCGATCGGCAACCCTCATCCGAATTCGGCAACGTCGACGCGGATGCTCTGAAGCGACGAGGGAAAGATCGATTAAGCCTCCCACGCCGTCCATTAGCGTATCCAGAAAGACTGCCCGACCCGACGATATAGGGGAGCGGATCATCGCACTCGTGCTTGATCACACCGATTGTTCAGATCCCCAGAAAAGGGACCGTGCATAACTGGGGTAATCCCACTTCACTGCTCCCCTGCCGTCCGGGCGAGAAGCGCGGTCTCCATCCGACGAAGGCCTTCTTCCAGCGACGCTCTGGAACATCCGAAATTCAGGCGAACATAGTCCCGGTAGGCAGAGCCAAACTCGGACCCCGCGCTGAATGCGACCTTCCCCTTTTCGAGGAAGAAGGATTGGGGATCGGGTGTCAGCTGAAGCGCGCTACAGTCGAGCCAGGCGAGGAACGTTCCCTCTGGCGCAACACAGCGGATGGCCGGAAAGCGTCTTGCAATCTCGCCCATCAGGAAATCACGGTTTGACTGAAGATAGGCCAGAAGCTCAGCTTTCCAGACCGTCGCACCACGAAAGGCCGCAAGTGTCGCCTCCAGCCCGAGAATGTTGACACTGTCGACCATGCCCAGTCTGGAAGACGCGAATTTTTCTCTGGTTTGCGGGTTTTGAATGATGGCGAAAGCGGTCTTCATGCCGGCAATATTATAGGTCTTGCTGGCAGCCATCAGCGTGATCGTCCGCTGCGCGGCGTCAGGCGAAAGGGTTGCGATCGGAATGTGCCGGCGGCCATCCAGAAGCAGGTCGCAATGGATTTCATCGGAAATGATGAGAGTGTCGTGCGTTTGGCACTCGCCCGCAATCCAGGTCAGCTCGTCGCGTGTGAAGACCTTTCCAGTCGGATTGTGCGGATTGCAGAACAGGAGCGCCTTCGACGAGGCAAGTTTGGAAGAAAAGGCGTCCTTATCGATCATCCATCCCGAAGGGGATGGCGCGAGCGCAGCGTCTTCACGAACAAGCCCCCAGTGGCCAGGGGCATTCAGGATGGGACGATAGATCGGCGTCTGGACGACGACGGAATCACCCGGCGACAGCATGGCCTTGAGCGCCATGTTGAAACCCGGCTCCACGCCCGGCAGGAAAACAATGTCGTCCCGCGTAATCGCCCAGCCATAGAGCATCGCCATGTCCGCGACGATCTGGTCGCGCAATTCATCGCGGGCCACGCCGTAACCAAGGACGGGATGCTCGAGACGTTTTTGAAGAGCCTCGATGATCGCCGGCGCGGCGGGAAAATCCATATCCGCAACCCACATGGGCAGAACGTCCTCGGCATAGCGGCTCCATTTGGAGCTTCCAGTGCCCAGACGGTTCGGTACGGTGTCGAAGCTCGTCATGTTTACAATCCCCGGATCATGCCGCCATCGACGCGGATGGTGGAGCCGTTGATATAGCTTGCCTGTGCGCTGGCAAGAAAGGCCGCAACGGCGGCAAATTCCTCTGGCCGCCCATAACGGCCGACCGGGATATCGTTTCTGGACGCTTCCTGGACGGCCGAGAGGCTGGCGCCGGTCTTTTCCGCCTTGATCGTATCGAGTTCGCGGACGCGATCGGTATCGATGCGCCCCGGGAGGATCATGTTGACCGTGATCCCATGCCGACCGACTTCGCCGGCCAGCGTCTTCGACCAGCCCGCAATGGCGGCGCGCACGCCGTTGGAGAGCGCGAGATTGACGATCGGCTGAACGACACCGGAGGAGCCGATCGTGATGATGCGGCCCCATTTCTTCTCGATCATGACCGGCAGAAGCGCGTCGGTGATCGCGAAAATCGAGGTGGCCATCATCTGGAAGGCCGACTGCCAGGCCTCGCGCGTCTGCCCCATCGCCGGACCGGCCTTCGGGCCGCCCGTGTTGTTGACAAGAATGTCCACCCCACCCTGCTCTCGAACAGATGCAATGAGGTCGTTCACGGATGTCTCGTCCGCCAGATCGACACGCATCGGCTTGATGTTGCACTGTGCGGGGATCGCATCCACGTTGCGGGCGGCGGCGAAAACGGTCACGCCCTCTGCGGCAAGCGCTTGCGCAATCGCGGCGCCAAGGCCACGGCTGGCCCCCAGAACGAGCGCCTTCTTTCCGGAAATATTGAGATCCATCAGGCCAGTGCCTCCAGCTTGCGCGTCTGACGCGCGATCAATCTGTCGATTTCCGCCATGGCGGCGGCGTTCAAAGACGCGCCGGGACGGCGCTGCGCGGCACTGGCGATGGCGCCGCGCTTGGCGAGAATGTACTTGCGCACGGCCAAGCCTACGCCCGGCTGCTGCTCATAGCGCACGAGCGGCAGATAGGCGTCGAACAGGTCCTGGGCGGCATCCAGCTTGCCATCATTGCTCAGACGCACGACATCCGCCATCATTTCGGGGTAAGCGAAACCCGTCATCGCGCCGTCGGCCCCGCGCTGCATTTCCTCAGGCAGGAACACGCCGGCATTGCCGCACAGGATGGAAATGCGGCGCCTTCCGTTTGCTTCGGCCTTACGAAGATCGGAAATCTTTTGCAGGCCCGGCCAATCCTCATGCTTCAGCATGACGATGCTCGGCTGCGCCTCGAAGATCACGCCGAGCGTCTTGGTGGAAATCTGTACGCCGGTCGACAGCGGAAAATCCTGCAGCACAACCGGCACGGCTTCGCCAACCGTTTCCACGACGTTGCGGTAATAGGCGATGATCTGCTCATCCGTCCGCAACGTCGAGGGCGGCGCAACCATGACCCCGGCAGCGCCGAGATCCATGACGGCCTTGGTGAGTTCGCCGATGGCGGCAAGACCGGGAGCGGACACGCCGACCACGACCGGCTTGCCACCGGCACGCGCCATGGTTCGCCGTGTCACCTCGATCGATTCCGCCTGCGTCAGCTTCGGCGCCTCGCCCATCATGCCAAGGATTGTCAGGCCATCAGCGCCCTTGTCCTCGTAAAAATCGACCATCCGGTCGATGCTGGCGTGATCGAGCGCACCGGTCTCCGTAAACGGCGTTACGGCAATCACGAAGACGCCTTTGGAATCTGCTGTGATGAGTGTCATTGCAAATCTTCCTATTCGAACCAGTGGGATTGGTCGCGGCGGACATAGCGCCCGTCGCCCGGCTTGTTGAGAACGGTCCGACCGTCGAATGCGAGGTGGCCTGAGAGATAGGTGCGCTCGACCGTGATGGTGAAACGGCGTCCGTCGAACGGGCTCCATTGCAACGCGTCATGGGCATTTTGCGCATCCCAGGTCTGGGCCGTCCGGCTCACAATCGCAAGATCCGCATCCGCGCCGACCCGGATCGCGCCCTTATGGGGCCAGAGACCGAAGAACTTGGCGGGACGCTCGCACAACATGTCGACCGTCAGGCTCGCGGCGTCCAGTCCGCGTTCCTCTGCTGCGGTCCAGAAGGCCGGGAGAAGGGTTTCCAGTCCCGGCACGCCGGCGCCGGCATCGAAAATGGAATCAGTCAGCTTGTTGTCGATTGGCCAGCTTGAATGGTCCGAACTGACGAAGGCGACACGGCCCGAGAGTATCTCATCCCACAGTGCATCGATCTGGCCCGGACGGATGGGCGGATTGACCTTCATGCGGGCACCCAGTGCCGCGCCGTCCCGATCAGGATCGAACCAGAGATAGTGGACGCAAAGCTCGCCCGTCGCCCGAAACCCGTCCGTCAGGTAATTGTCGACGAGCTGGAAGCCGCGCGCGGTCGTCAGATGCACGATATGAGCATGGGCACCGGCAGCGGCACCAAGTTCAAGGAAGAGTGCCGTGGCCGCGAGTTCGGCGGCGGGCGGGCGGCTCGCCGAATGGGCTTCTATCCCGTTCTGACCGGAAGCTCTTGCCGCTGCGATATAGGCACGGACGATTTCCTGGTCTTCATTATGGACGCCCAGCGGAACGGGCGTATCGGCGAGCGCGTGGAAAATATCGAAGATCTGATCCGATCCAATGCGGGGAAAGCGCGTCGGGCTGCTCTCGAAGGTCGAGATCTTGAAGGCAACCACGCCGCCGTCGATCAAACTTGCGATCGCATCCGTCGATTGGCCCGGCATGATCGTGCCGTAGAGCGCGACATGCGAATGCGCATGCTCTTCAATCGCCGAAACCTTGTCCGCCAGCCGCGCAGTATCGTTGAGCGGGGCCGGATTGTCATAGGGCATGTCCACGATCGTGGTCACGCCGCCGGCAATGGCCGAGCGGGTCGTTGAACGAATTCCCGGAAGCCCGCCATAGCTGCAGGCATGTGTTTGTCCGTCGATCACACCCGGCAGGATCAGATCCTCGCCGCAGTCATGCACAGCCGCCGCTTGCGGAGCATCGCCTGTGCCAATGGCACTGATCTTGCCGGCCGTGATGCCGATCCAGGCATCCTCCAGCGGTCCATCTGGCAGGACCGCGGTGCCGCGGATGACGAGGTCGAAGGACATGGGTGTTACCTCCAGTAGGACATATCAAGATGATTGGCGGCGAGGGATACGCCTGCCTGCACGGGATCGATAATCGGCAGTCCCAAGGCGTCCTGCAGCGACGCGCGATAAGAGCCCAGTCCCGCGCAGCCCAGAATGATTACATCAGCCTTGTCCTCATCGCGAAGAAGGCGCGCAGTGCGGGCAACCGTTTCCACGACATCGGTTGCCATCAACTGCACGACCGTCATGTCGATCGATCGATCGCCTGCCAGTCGGTGGTGAAGCTCAAGGCTTTGCAGATAGCGAAGATGCCGTGCGATCGAGGATGGGCCGAGCGAGATGATGCCGAAGCGCTTGCCGAGGGAAAGCGCCGCCAGATAGGCGGATTCCGCGATACCCGTCACCGGCTTGCCCGTGGCAGCCCGGACGCGGTCAATGCCCGGATCGGAGAAGCAGCCGAGGACAAAAGCGTCAGCATCGGACGACGCAACGGCTTCCAGAATATTCGGGATCACCTGCGCGACATGGTCGTCAGTTTCGATCCCGGGGGGCGATTTTGCCAGTTCCGTGCAAAGGATTTCGTGGCGGGTGGCCGCGCGTACCGGCGCAAGACACGCCTCCATCGATCGCGTGACGGATACGGAGCTGTTGGGATTGATGACGAGGATTTTCGACATGTTGCGCTCCAAGGGGCTGGCCGCCATAGCGTTCTGGAACTAAATATATTACGTAGTATATCACAGGAAGCAACGTGTCAAAGCGGATGAAGCGCCCGCGCCAAGCGGAAAGATACGAAACTTTTTGACATCGGCCCGATTGATCGTAACAAGAGAAGACAACGCCCGGTTCGGGCCCAAGGAGACTGAACGTGAGAGGCATGGGGCAAGCTTACGCGGGGGCTGAAAAGCGCACCAAATCGCTGACGGAACAGGCCTATGCGATCTTGCGCGAGCGAATCATCACCGGCGATCTGGCACCCGGCACCGAGGTCTCCGAGCCGGAACTCGCCGAACATTTGGAGATGAGCAAGACGCCGGTGCGCGAAGCGCTGGGGCGGCTTTGCGTTGAAGGCTTCATGGAAGCCTATCCGCGTCGCGGCTACCGCGTCAGCCCGGTGACGATCAAGGACATGAACGACCTCTTCTCGGTTCGCGGCGTGCTGGAGGGCACGGCTGCGGGGCTGGCCGCCGAAAATCTGACGGTCGAAGAGCTGGACCAGCTGGATGAACTGGCCGACGCCAGCTATGTGATGGGCGAGGAAGTCAGTACGCGCACCTTCGTGTCGCGCAACGAAGGCTTTCACGCGCTGATCGCCCAAGGGTCGCGCAATCAACGGCTCTACGCGCTGGTGATGAGCCATCTCGAGGAATGTGCCAGGCTCTTCTACATGGGCACGCGGCTTCGCGACATCAATCCGGAGACCAGCAACGACCATCACCGCATCCTTGCGCATTTGCGGGCGCGCGATGCGGAAAAGGCGCGACTGGCGATCATGGAGCATAACGAAAACACCCGCAAAGGGCTGTTGGCGGCGCTCATTGCCAACGGTCGCGCCGAACTGACCCTGTGAAGACAGGTCAAGGGCGGGCGCCACCTTCATTCAGTTCTGCTTCACCAGATGGCCGGGCGCATGCTCCCGGTAGCTGGCTTTGACCGGGACGAAATCCGCCGGACGCACAGCACTGCCCAGCTCGAATTCGGCCCGGACCCGACGGTTGCTTCTGCGCGACGGATCGGCAATCGGAACCGCGTCCAGAAGCCGGCGCGTATAGGGATGCTGCGGGTCGCCAAAGATCTGTTCACGCGCCCCGATTTCCACGATCTCGCCGAGATACATGACAGCCACCCGGTGGCTGACCCGCTCCACCACGGCCATATCGTGGCTGATGAAGAGATAGGCGATCCGAAGGCTTTCCTGCAACTCCAGCATCAGGTTGACGACCTGCGCCTTGATCGAGACATCGAGAGCCGACACCGCCTCGTCGGCGACGATCAGACCGGGATTGAGCGTCAGGGCGCGCGCAATGCTGATGCGCTGACGCTGGCCTCCCGAAAACTCGTGCGGAAAGCGCCGCCCCATATCGGCCGTGAGCCCCACCTTCTCAAGGAGTTCCGTCGCCTTCGCCATGGCGTCGCGCTTGTTGGCCAACTTGTGAACAATCATCGGCTCGGCAATGGCCTCGCCCACACGCATCCGGGGATTGAGGCTGGAAAACGGATCCTGAAAGATCATCTGCATCTGCTTGCGGCGATCCTTCAGCTCCGTCTTCGACAGGGCCTGGATATCTTCGCCATTGACGCGGATCGTGCCGCTCGTCGGATTGACCAGCCGGAGCACCGACCGGCCTGTCGTGGACTTCCCGCAGCCGGATTCCCCCACAAGCGCCAGGGTCTCCACTTCCCGCAGGTCGAAGGAAACGTCCTCGACGGCGTGGACACGGCTCTTCACCCGGCCGAGCAAGCCGCTCTTGTTGTCAAAGCGAGTCACGAGATTGCGGACTTCAAGAACGGTTCGGGTTCCGGCGGCAGGCATCTCGCGCTCCGGCACGGCGGATGCCGTCTCGGTATCCAGCAGAGCGAAGGTCGCCGGATTGGTCCGCCCCTCCATGGAGCCGAGCCGGGGTACGGCTGAAAGCAGAGCGCGGGTGTAGGGATGCTGCGGCGCCCTGAAAATCTCCTCCGTCGCCCCCGTTTCCAGCGAACGGCTCCGGAACATGACGGTGGTGCGATCCGCGATCTCGGCGACGACACCCATGTCATGCGTGATGAAAAGCACCCCCATCTCCTCCTCGTCCTGCAGTGACTTGATCAGCTGCAGGATTTCGGCCTGAACGGTGACGTCGAGTGCGGTTGTGGGCTCGTCGGCAATCAGCAGGCGCGGCCGGCAGGCGAGCGCCATCGCGATCATCACGCGCTGCAAGGTGCCGCCGGACAGCTGATGCGGATATTCCTCGAAGCGGCTCGCGGCGGATGGAATGCGCACCCAGTCCAGAAGGGCGATGGACTGCCGGCGCGCCTCATCGACGGAGACATTGCGATGTCGGCGAATGGCTTCCGAAATCTGCCGCCCCACCGTCATGACGGGGTTGAGCGATGTCATCGGCTCCTGAAAGATCATGGCGATCTGGTTGCCGCGGACATCTTCCATCTCGCGGTCGGTGAGGCCCAGAAGGTCCCGTCCCTCCAGTCTGACCTCGCCGGTGACACGCGATGTCTTTTCAGGAAGCAGGCGCATGATCGACATGGCGGTGACGCTCTTGCCCGAGCCGGATTCGCCGACGATCGCGACGGTTTCGCCGGTGTTCACCTCCAGGCTGACATCGTTCACCACCGCATGCCACTCGCCGTTGCGGCGGAAGGACGTCGTCAGATTGCGGACCGAAAGGATGTTCATGGCTGATAGATTCCAAAGACTGCGATTGCGGGCGGTCAAGGCAATTTTTTCTAATATACTACGTAATATATTTTAACTTGCCAAGCGCCTTGTTGTGTTCGAAGCTACACTGCTGAAACCTGAAAATTGGGAGGCGGCATGACGCCTGAGCAAATCCGAAGCAGCGCCTTGCTAACTCCGCAGCAATTGCACGAGCGTCTGCAGAACCGTGATGATGTCACGATCCTCGCCGTGCAATCCATCAATCCCTATACGGGCAGGCCGTCGTTTACCGGTGAGCGTATCCCCGGCGCCATAGACACACAAGCCTACGAGGACTTCCAGTCGCCCGGCTCACCTGAGCACGGGCAGAGGCCCTTGCCGCAAATCGACGTCCTGCAAGCCAAAGCGCGCGCATGGGGCCTGAGGCGCGAGGGCATGATCGTCATCTATGATGCAGATCGCAGCATGACCGCGGCGCGCGCCTGGTGGGTGTTGAAATGGGCGGGGCTCCCCGATGTCAGGGTTCTGGATGGAGGGCTTCCGGGCTGGATCGCCGCCGGACTGCCCACGACGACGGAGACTGTCCAGCCGTCGTCAAGCGACATTGTGCTGAGCGCCGGGCATATGCCGGAATTTGGCGCCGAAGACGCCGCGCGCTTTGCAAGCGAAGGTGTGCTGCTCGATGCACGGATCCGGCCGAACTATATCGGAGGGCCGGTTGGCCAAGGGCTCCCGCCGCGGGGTCATATTCCAGGCGCGGTCAGTGCGCCGGCGCCCGATAACGTGACGGACTATGGCAATTTCACCGATGCTGCGACGCTTCGGGAAATGTACGCCGCACTCGGCGTGGATGGGCAAAGGCCGGTTGGCGTCTATTGCGGAGCGGGCATGTCGGCCGCCCATACCGTGCTGGCCCTGGCATCCATTGGCGTGACCGCATCCATGTATCCGGGATCCTGGTCGGCATGGGTCCATGATCCGGGACGCCCGGTCGTGACCGGCGCGCAGCCGCACGGATACAGCACAAATTCTAGGCAGTAGGACATCGTGGCCAAATTAACGCCAGACAGGCTTTACAGCACGATCCGCCATGATATATTTCGTGATATACTACGAATTTCGCCACCCGTCCGCGGGCTCAGCGTTCCTTGATCGAAGACATAAAGGGGTGAAGCAATGAAGATTTGGAATGGAATTGCCATAGCCGCGGCGGCCTTGCCGTTGCTGTTCTCCGGCGCTTATGCAGACGATAGCGCAAAGCTGAAAACGCTTGTGGTCGCCGTTCCGTCTGACCCGGTCAGTCTGGAGCCCGGCACCAACAAGGCCGAGCCCATCGGCAGCGAAATCATCCTGAACGTCTTTGATACGCTGGTGGCGTGGACCGCGCCGGACTTCAAGGTTCTGGAAGGTCGACTTGCCAAGAGCTGGACCGTCTCCAGCGACGGCAAAGTCTTCGATTTCACATTGCGTGAAGGCGTCAAGTTCCAGGATGGTACCGCGTTCGATGCGGCAGCGGTCAAGTTCTCGCTGGAGCGGACCAAGGCGACCAATCCTTACGTGAAGGCGACATTCGATCTGATCAAGGAGATCACGGTCGTCTCGCCGACGGAGTTGAAGATCACGCTTTCGGGATCCTACCCGGCCTTCCTGTCGATCCTTGCCCAGCCGCAGGCAGGCATTGTCAGCCCGGCCGCTGTTGCAAAATACGGCGACAAGTTCGCCGCCCATCCGGTCGGAACGGGACCGTTTGCGTTCAAGAGTGCGCAGGCCGATACCAATGTCGTTCTGGAAGCAAACCCGGATTATTTCCGTGGCGCTCCGAAGCTTTCGCAGATCATCTATCGCGTCATTCCCGACGCCTCCACGCGCCGTCTCGAACTGGAAGGCGGCGGCGTTGATATCGTGCAGCAGCAGGGCCAGCTTTCTGCGATCGCGGCAGAAGATATCGAAGCGCTCAAGGCTAACAAGGACGTGAAGGTCCTGGAATCCTCCAGCCAGATCATCCGCCAGCTGGAATTCAATAACAGCAAGACCGACGGCCCCTTTGCAAACGTGAAGGCGCGCGAGGCCATCACCCACGCCATCGACTATGACGGGCTTCTGAAGGGTGTGTTCGGAGGAACGGCCGAGCGTGTCTATGGTCCGCTGCCGTCCAACAACTGGGCCTTCAACCCGAAGATGAAGGACCTTGCGCCGAAATACGATCCGGCGCTTGCCAAGAAGCTGCTGGCCGAGGCAGGCGTCAATCCGTCGTCCTTGAACCTCAAGCTCTACAGCTTCCAGGGTCCGCTCTGGGGCGCGGTGGCAACCTTCGTCCAGGCAAACCTCGCCGATATCGGCATCAATGCCACGATCGAGCAGACCGAGTTCCCTGCCCTTCGTACGCTCCAGACGTCTGGCCAGTTCGACGTTGCGCTGGACGGCCGCCAGCCGTGGTATAACGATCCGGACGCCCACATCACCATCGGCTATCTGTCGTCGCTCGCCAACACGGCCATGACGTTCCGCATGCCTGCCGACAAGCAGCTTGACGACCTCATCCTGAAGGCACAGCAGACGCCGGACTTGGAGGCGCGCAAGCAGCTCTATTTCACGATCCAGGAAGAGATCGCCAAGCGTGTTCCGGGCGCCTATCTGTTCAGCCCGAAGCTGATTGTCTTCACCCGCTCGAACGTCGAGGGCCTCGTCGTCAACAGCGCACCGCCGCTGAACGAATACTGGTCCGTTTACAAGAAATAAGATCAGATAGGAGCGCCGGCGGCCGCGAGGCCGCCGGCGCATTCCTGCATTTGGCATTCACGCAATCTAATCCTGGTCATTCATGGCCCAGCACGAAGAGAAAGGTTGAGGACGGGATATGGCGAGTTTCATCATACGTCGCCTGATTGCCTTGATCCCGGTCATGTTCATCGTGCTTGTGATTGTCTTTTCGCTGGTGCGGATCATCCCCGGCGATCCGGCCACGACCCTGTTGGGGCCCGGCGCAACGCAACAGCAGATTGATGCCTTGCGGGCGCAGCTCAATCTGAACGAACCTGTGGTCCTGCAATTTTATCATTATGTCGTCGGCCTGTTCATGGGCGACTTTGGCTATTCGCTGAAAACAGGCCAGCCGGTTGCGGCGGAAATACTGGCGCGGTTGCCGGCCACCATTGAGCTTTCGGTTCTGGCCATGATCGCTGCCATCATTGTCGGCATCCCGATCGGCGTTCTCTCGGCCACACGTCCCAACTCCTTTTTTGACCACGTCACCCGTGTCGTCTCGCTGCTCGGGGTCTCCATGCCGGCTTTCCTGCTGGCGCTTGTGCTGCAGCTTGTCTTCGCGAACTATCTTGGCTGGCTGCCGGTCTCCGGGCGTTTCAGTCCCTATATGCCGGTCGAAACGATGACGGGTTTTGCAATCCTCGATGGTCTCCTGACGCATAATTTCCAGGGAGCACTCGGCGCCGTCCAACATCTCATCCTGCCGACTGCGGTTCTGGCCGCGTTTCTCGCAGCAACGCTCGGCCGCTTCGTCCGCAACACCATGCTCGACGTCATGGGCGAGGATTTCATACGGACCGCCAAGGCCAAGGGTCTGCGTCGGCACGACATCGTGCTGAACCATGGCCTGCGCAATTCACTTCTGCCGGCCGTCACCATCATCGGCCTGAAATTCGCGGAAATGCTGGGCGGCGCGATCCTGACGGAAACGATTTTCGCGTGGCCTGGGATCGGACGCTACATGTTCGAGGCGATCAAGAACCGTGATTACCCGGTCATCCAGGGCACGACCCTCGTCTTCGCGCTGCTCTTCGTGCTGACATCCATCCTTGTGGACGTTCTTTACAGCGTTCTTGATCCGCGCGTGCGCCGGAAGATGGGATGAGACGATGCGTGAGATCCTGCTTTTCCTGAGACGCAACACGCTGGCTGTTGTCGGCCTTGTCATTCTGCTTCTGCTGGTCGGCTTCATCGCCATCGGCCCCCTCGTCACCAGCTACTCCCCGACCAAGCTCGACATTCTGCACAAGCTGGCAGCGCCAAGCCTCGATCACTGGCTCGGAACCGATGCTTTCGGGCGCGATGTCCTGACCCGCATCATGTATGGCGGACGCGCCACCCTGGCGATCGGCCTGGGTGTCGTCGTCCTCGCCTTCGCGGTCGGCGTGTCCTTTGGCACGGTGGCAGGATTTGCCGGGGGCTGGATCGACAGCCTGATCATGCGCATCGTTGACGCGATCCTCGCGTTCCCGGCTCTGGTTCTTGCAATTGCGCTTTCGGCCGCCTTTGGTCCGAGCCTGCAAAACGCCATGCTGGCGGTCGCCATCACACTTGCCCCGCAATTTGCCCGTGTCGCCCGCAGCCAGGCCCTCAGCATCTCGGTCAAGCCTTATGTCGAGGCCGCAAGCTCGCTCGGGCTGCCGGCGCACCGGATCCTGATATCGTATGTTTTCGTCAATGGATTGGGTCCGCTTCTCGTGCAATCCACATTGGCCCTGGGCAGCGCCATCTTGCAGACTGCCAGCCTCGGCTTTCTAGGTCTCGGTGCCCAGCCGCCACTGCCGGAATGGGGCGCCGACGTCTCCGCCAACCTTCAATATGTTCGCAGCGCCGCCTGGGTTGCCCTTGCTCCGGGCATGGCCATCCTGCTCGCTGTTCTCTCCTTTAACCTGATCGGTGACTCGCTTGCCGACTGGTTCAATCCGCGCCGCCGCAGCGAGATCGACTAGGACATCATCCGTGGAAAGCCTGCATATCACGCTCGAGAAGATCGACTTCCTGCCGCCGGATCGCGTGACCGACGACACAAGCGTGCTGACATTGAAGAACCTAGTCTTCGAACCGCTGCTGCGCTGGAATGACGGTCTGGTGCAGCCAGCCCTGTTTCGCGCCTGGACGCATTCTCCCGATGGCCGTGTCTGGCGTTTCTTCATCCGCGAGGGGGCGATGTTTCACGATGCCAAGCCCTGTATCGCCGCCGATATCCTGGAATTCATCGACGGCATCCTGCAGGCCGTCGATACATTCGGGATGAAATGGTCCTATGCGCGTTATCTTCAGGACGCGGTGATCAGCGCCGTGGCTCCTGATGTCGTCGAGGTTCGAAATCCGCGACCCTTTGCCGACATCCTAGATATCTTCTCCGAATTCTATATCTGCCGCCGCGACGCGGATGGGCGGCCCATTCTTGGAACCGGGCGATACCGCGTGGCGGAGATCGACAGCGGTCAAAAAGCCGTTCTGGAAAAAATGCCCCGGATGCAGGGCCCGGATCGCATCGTTGCGACCGCCTGCAAGAATGCGGATGCGCGATACGACCTGCTGAAAGCGGGAACCGTCGATGCAGCGCTCAATCTGGAACGCACGGAGCATCGCCTTCATTTCGAGGAGCAATTCCAGTGGGGGCGAGCGGTGAACACCCTCTCCGTCATGTATTACCTCAATTGCGGAAGCGGACTCTTCAGCTCGGCCGCAGCCCGCCTGGCGGTCAACCATGCCGTTGACACGGCAGCGATCGCTGCGGACATCTATCATGGGCTTGCCGTACCATCGGCGACGATCGTCAGCCCGTTTCATCTGGGTGCCGCCAAGGCGGATTTGAAACCCATCGCTTACGATCCCGATACCGCCCGCCGGCTGCTCGACACGGTCGATATCGGCAGTGGTGCCGTGCGCTTGCGGACGCCGACCTTCATGCCGGAACGCGCACCGGAGGTCAGCCGGTTCGTCGCCTCATCGCTGGAGGCGATCGGGCTGACGGTTGAGGTGGAAACGGAAACCGATCGACCGGAATATGCGCGCCAGATCGGCCGCAAGGAAATGGGCGACATGGCGATGTTTGATTCATCGCCGCAAAGCACCTATCGGGTGCTGAACGACAAGATTTCCAGCGGCCCCCGCGCTGTCTGGTGGCAGGGCTATGAAGATGCCGAGACCGAAGCGCTCATCACTGCGGCCAACGAGGCGATCGATGATAGCGCGCGTGAGGCCGCCTATGCGCGCTGCCTGACGCGTCTGCAGGTCAATCCGCCCTGGCTCTATATCGTTCATCCGATCGATGTCTTTGCGGCCAAGCCGAACATTGCGGGCCTTGCGATCGACCACAAGGGCACGCTGAACATTCTCTAGGGAGTCTCCATCATGGAACGCGACTACGCGATCACCTTCTTCTACTACGACGACATCCACGCCGTGGTCCCGTTCTACGAGAACGTTCTCGGGTTCGAACTGGTCCTCGACCAGGGGCTCGCCCGCATCTACCGCATTGCCGGCCAATGCTATTTCGGCATCGTGGATGGCAATCGCGGTCACCTGAAACATCAGGAAAAGAGCGCAGTTCTCCTGACGATCGTATCGCAGGATGTCGAGGGCTGGCATGCGAGGCTGAAGGCTGCCGGCGTTCCGGGTCTTTCCGATCTGCTGCGCGGCCGGTTCTGCGAGCATTTCTTCTTCGAAGATCCGGCAGGCTATGCCATCGAGATCCAGCGCTTTCACAATCCCGACGTCGCCAAGCTTTTCTGAGGAGACAAGCGGATGAACACCTCTCTGGACAGCTTGCGCAAGGCTCTCGTCGAGGAGGCACTCGCTTATGGCGCAATGCCCTTGATGGCGCGCCCCGATGGAAGCCCGGCTTCGCTTGATGAAAGCTATATTCCGCTGCTCGTGAACTTCACCGCAGAGGACAAGGCTGCGAAGGGGCTTCGCAAGCTGAAGGACAGGGCCGAGCCCGAACCCCCGGTCTATTTCTCAGCCCTTGAAATGGTGCGCGACTACCCAGCCCTCTTGCTGATCGGCGAGACCGGGAGCGGCAAGACGACGTTTGCGCGACATCTGGCCTGCAGGCTGGCAAGGCAAGCCGACGGGCCGCAGGCAGTGGCCCGCAACGAGTTCGGCGCGCGTCAGGATGAGATCTGGGACGCCGGTCGGGTGATCCCGCTTTATCTCAAGGTATCGAAAGACCAGGGCTTTCAGGGCTTGATAGACGCTGCTGCGCCCGGAATGACCGCCCTGCTCGCCTCACGCGCGTGGGCAGATTCGGACTGGACGCTCGTTATCATTCTCGATGCGCTTGAAAACGCCGGCCGTGATGCACCCCGGCTGCTTGCCGAGGCCGTGCATCTTCAGGAGACATATCCGCGCATACGTCTGACTGCCCTGGCGGAGCAGGATGCCACGGTGGGTCTCGTTCCTCCCGCGCCCTTCGCGCGCTTTTCACTTCTGCCCCTTCTCAAGGCGCAACGGGTCGATGCCGCGCAAAAGATTGCGGGCCTCGATATCCAGCAAACCGGCGTGGGTTTGGGGAAAGCAGCCGGCAATCCGGCGCAGTTTGCCATGGCCCTTGGCGCTGCGGTCGACGGCAATTCGCCGGAAGAGATCGTTGATGCCTGGCTGAAGAAGGTCGCGGGCGATCCGCAGATGTCGACGTTTCTATGTGGGCTCGGACATGACGGCCTGACCGGTGCTCTGGACGATCTCGAAGTGCTGCCGGTCACGCGGGTGCGCCAGCTTCTAGCGGCTCGCCATCTGGTGGGTGAAGCGCCAGCATCGGTCGCGAGCTCCTTCCGCACCAACCCGCCGCTCTGGGCTCCCGTGATCAGGAGCCTTGCGGTAAGACTTGCCGGCACTGCGGCACTCGCCGCTCTTGTCGAAAGCCTGATCGACGGCGATGGCGATGCGGCCCTTCGCGGCGCGCTGCTGGCATCGGAATTTGCAGTCGATGACGCTTCGCGACAGCGGCTGGCTGAAAACTTGCTGCGAATTGTGGAGACCGGCGCATTGACGCCAAGCGAACGCGAACAGGCGGGCCGGTCGCTGGCCGCATGGGGCGACCAGCGCGATCTGGAGGCTCTCGCCTTCGTGCCCGGCGGCACCTTCACAATGGGCTCGGATACGCATCCGAATTCCGCGCCGCCGCATGAGGTGACTGTCGAGCCCTTCCGCATCGGCCTCTACCCCGTGACCAACGGTCATTACGCGGAATTTGTGCACGCCACCAACCGCATCTGGCTCGGCCCGGATGGCCTCGTTCCCGAGCGCCGCAGCGCGCCGGCGACCGACCTGACCTGGCGCGACGCCAATGCCTATTGCGCATGGCTGACGGAGCAGTGGAAACGGGATGGCCGCCTTGCCGACACGGAGATCGTGCGTCTTCCGACAGAACCCGAATGGGAGCGCGCCGCGCGCGGCGACCAGCCGGATGAAGGAGACGTGATCATATACCCTTGGGGTGGCGAATGGCTGGAGGATGCCTCCAATTCGGAAGAGGCCGGCTTCAACAACACCTGCACCGTGGGGCTTTTTCCGAAGGGGCGCTCTCCCTATGGCTGCTACGACATGACCGGGCAAGTCTGGGAATGGTGCACGACGCTCTGGGGAGAGGACATGGCAACACCCAGCTTCCTTTATCCCTATCGCTACGACGGGCGCGAAGCGCAGGATGCGCTACCGGCAGTCCGTCGTGTCCTGCGCGGCGGCTGTTTCAGCAGTGGCCAACAAAAGGCATGCTGCACCTATCGCGGCAGTCTTGAACCGGACGGCTTCTGGCGCGGCAATGGATTCCGGATCGTAGTATCCCCCTCCCCGGATCGACGCCCCTGACGCAGAAATCCATGCGTGCTTCGGCGTGAAATGTCGGATCTGACAGGCCTTGGCGCATGTGTCTCGGAAAGAGCGAATTTCCGTCTTTGATGCTGCTTTTGATCTTGCGGCGGATGGATTTTGGGCGGGCGCATGTCAGCACTCGATTGAGGATGGCGCAGCCGGCGGCAACGTCATCCTTCCAGCCGCACCATCACCGTTGCCCAGTGAATCGGTGCCAAATTTGCCCCACACACCAACGATCTACCTGCACTAGACTTCTCTATATCCTTACGATACCGAGATAAAAATCCATATTGAAAGCCATCTGATGTTTTACTTTCCGTATGTGGACGCTTACCTCCCTCGACAAACTATTCTCCGCCCCCTAAGAGGCCGAAGAATGGAGCCCAAGACACCCTCCACATGCAATTTTCTACGCCCAATGCGCATCCGCCAGACCCGCTGGCGCGGCATCTGAGACAAAGCAGCACCCGCTGAGGCTCGGCAAATGCCCTGGCTGCAAGCGTGCACAAGCCCCTGCCCCGTCCCCAGACAAGACCCGCCGCTCACGAAAGCACGCAGCGTCTTAAAACCCTTCCCAACGCCATCCCGCGTTCTAACACACCGCTTCCTGAGCTGGGTAGGCAACGGCGGAGTTCGATGGCAGAGAAAAACCAAACCACCTCGAAATTCGACGTCCTGCGAGGCCCCAGAACGGATCGATTTCAGCGGCGTTGATTTCGCACAGAAGGTCTCTCCATCCGGTACGTCAACACGCTCCATTGAGACCAACCTCGGGAGACGCCACCCACGACCGGCACACCAAACGCACGACTTATCGACACATTGACGCCCCTCCGCGATGTGACCCCTGCCCGCACCGCCATGGATCCAATGGAGTCCACGGGAAACCGGGCTAACCCTGCAGACGCAGCGAGCCATCAGCAGGGCTTCCACAGGCGGAAAGCAGCCGCCTAGTGCTCCCCAGCCCACCTGCCGCCGCGAACAAGGTCGTCGTCCGTGGGCATACGGAGACAGTCCATGGAGCAGCTTCTGGAGCCACCAGGAGCAAGAGGTCACAACATCTTCAGGATCAAGCACATTAGGCGTCTGTTGACCATATATCGAGCGGAGAGGGGCGCCGGGCACATGGTCGCCGTCAACGCACCCGGGACGCGACAGGGCAGCCTTAAGCGCCGGGCGGGCAAGCCTCTCGTTCTGACGAGAACGCCCCTCCCCTTCCCTGGAACATAAGGAAATCATGCCGCCGGCGCCCGGCATCAGATGATGCCGCGAACCCGGATCTTCAAAAAAAATAGTCCGCATCGGCATGAAAACCGATGCGGACTCTTGACGCCTAATCGAGGACGTGCGACCCATAAGCTGCGACACTTAGAGAGGGGCTTCCACGACGGCGACGTCTGGGGGCCTTTCTTTTTACCGGCCTCGCCTTCCCGACAGATATTCCGAATAGAGACGGTCCAGATTTTCGGTAACGTAACGGCCGAACTCCGGTGCCGCCTTCGCCTTCAGGGTCAACGAGAACGCATTGGCTCCTTGCGAAAACTGAGCGGTAACCAGCTTGTCCTTTGCCTGCCACGTGTCGAGCTTCGTCGCAGGCTTGCTTTTCTTGACCGGCTTGCCTCCCTGCTTCAGCGCAAGATAGAGACCGTTGAAGCGCTCATCGCTCGACTGTGCCTTGAACGACGGATCTGAAACAACGTCTTCGATCCGGGATGCATTCGATTCCTTGCCGGCTAACAATGAAAGCTCGACCCACCGCTCGCGACCTACGCCGCGGGCTGGGCCAATCGCGAAAAGGACGTCTTCGTTGATCCGCGACGTCACCGACACCATCTTCGAAAGAGCCGCAGCATTGGCCGCCAGTGCCGAACCGATGACATCACGGCCATAGCCGAGGTCTTCCAGCCTCTTGGCAAAGAGCGCGCGCTCAATGAAGCTGAGATTGGCGCGGGCTGAATTTTCCTGCCCCTGGGCAATCACATGCGACCGATCATCGATCGCCTTGACGACCGCACGAACGGAGCGCCCCAGCTCCCGCGCAGCGCGCACGCGACGATGACCGAACACGATCTGATATCGGCCGGCACGATCCGGATGGGGCCGGAGCAGGACAGGCGAGTCCTGACCACGCTCCGCGATCGCCGCCTTCAGCGCCTCGAACTGCTCGGCGTCATCCTCCAGACGATCCGAAACGAAGGACCCATCGATGTCTGACGGATCGATATCGATGACGGCCTCACCCTCAAGAAACTTGTCGGCCTGACGCGCAAGCTCGTCGAGAGACCGGATCATGGTCTTCGACGCGCCCCGCATGGGATAAGCTGCCGCCGCGGCGGGCGCTGCTTCCTCGGAATCGGCCAATCCGGCAAGGAGATTCTTACGCGCCATTGTTTGTCACCCCTATATCACTGGAAATATTCAATATTTCCCTGTTTTTGTCAGCCGACAACTTCAGCGACCCCAAGCCCCGTGAATGAGCTCCGTCACTTCGGCATTCACCGACTCCAGTGCCTCCATGGCACGGTCATAGGTCGAGCGCGTCATCTGCGTCCGCTCAACTTCATAAAGCGTCTGCTTGGTAATGCCGGCGTCTGAAATCGCCGTCGACTTCAGCATCTGGTTCTTCAGCATGAACTCGTTGAACAGTGTCTGCATGAACCCGACCATCTGCGCCTGGGGCACGTCCGTCGGCTCATAGCGCGTCACGAGATAGCGATACCATGCGAGGTTCACCTCGGCGCCGGCCTGACGGATCGGCTTCAGAATCCCGCCCAGCATCAGCAGAAACTGCCCCATGGACATCACGTCAAGCATCTGCGGATGAATGGTAATCAGCACGCTCGTCGCTGCCACCAGCGCCGTAATCGTCAGGTAACCCAGCTGCGGCGGGCAATCGATGACGACAACATCATATTGATCGTCAACATCGGCCAGCGCGCGGGATATACGTGTGAAGAAGGTCTTGCCTTCGTTGGAGTTCCGGTTCGCCATGGCGAGCGGCGTGTCGTACTCGAATTCCTGCAGTTCGAGATTGGCAGGTACGATGTCCAGGCCCGGAAAATTCGTCTGCCGAATGACGTCCTTGATCGGCTTGCGCTCCTCGTCATAGCGGATCGCTTCATACAGCGATTGCGTCTGATCGAGCTCGGGCTGGAAGCCGTGCAGAGAGGTGAGGGAGGCCTGCGGGTCTAGATCGATCGCAAGCACGCGATGACCAGTCAGCGCGAGATGCTGCGCAAGGTGCGCGGCAGTCGTTGTCTTCGCGGAGCCACCCTTGAAGTTGACGACGGCGACCACCTGAAGCTTGTCCCCGGGTCGCCGGCGTGGCGAATAATCCTTCACGTCCGATCGGCCATGCTGGCTGAGATAATCGCGAAGCTCCGCCATCTGCTGCGCCGAGTAGGATCGGCGTCCGGACGGCGATGTCTGGGGCAGGGGGCCTTTGCCCTCCAGATGCAGTTTCTTCAGCGTACTCTGGGAGACACCGAGGAAATGCGCAACTTCTGCCAGCGAAAACGTCCGCAGGGTCTTGTGGGCCGTTGGCGGAAAACGCTGCAGGCTGAGCAGGTGAAGCTTCTTCGAGATCAGGTCGCCCTGTTCGAGAATCTCGTCCTCAAAGTGAAAGGCTGCGCGGTCTGTCGCTGCTGAGGTAACGGCGTTCATCGAGTCTGAATTCCAAATAACGATTTTCGGGCGAGGCGGTTTGAATAATCGTTATTATTGCAGATTCGCGGGATTGCGCAAGGCAACACCGTTAATGATCGGTGAAGGCCCGCCGACGGGCCAACACCTTATCCGGCTTACGATCGAAAGTCCGTGCTTCCGACGCCGTCACATCTCCCCTGACGGGAGAGACCCTTTACTTGATGACACCCTTCTTGAGGATGATGTTTCCATAGAGTCTGCGTTCGCCAGTCTGAACCACGGCAAATGCATTGCTGGCCCGATCATAGAATTCAAACCGCTCCAGGCTGCCAATGTTAGCCGGATTATCAGCGACGCGATCGATGATCGACTGGAACTCGCTGACCACCTCCGGAACAGCCGTCGGATCACCGACAACCTGCATGACCAGAGCCGGATCGGGAACAAAGCTGTCGAGCGGAAGCAAGGAGAGAATCGCTTCCAGCGCATCCGTGGCTGAAATGCCATCGAGCCGGATGCAGGGCACACCGGAACTTTCAGCCGGAAAATTGGCGTCCGCAATCACGATGTCGTCGCCATGGCCCATGGCGGCCAGCGCGTGAAGCAGGTCGGGGGAGAGAATCGGTGGGATGTTGCGGAGCATGTCAGTTATCCTTTGGCACGGGTGCGTCAGCCCGGATAAGACCCTCACGCTTCAAGTCCGTCCAGAGGCCTGCAGGGATATCCACTTCCAAGAGCCTCGCATTGGCCAGAAGCTCTCCGCGACTAACGGCACCGGGAATCACCGTCTTCACGCACGGATGTCCGAAGACGAACTGCAGGGCGGCGGCGATCAATGGCGTGCCATGCGCCTGACAGACTGATTCGATCTTTCGAACCCGCTCCAGGATCGGGGCAGGGGCGGGCACATAATTGTACCGTGCCCCCTCAACCGCACCTGTGGCCAGAATTCCGGAATTATACGGGCCGCCCAGAATGATCCCGACATCGCGGCGTTCGCAGAGCGGCAGAAATGTTTCCAGCGCTTCCTGCTCAAGAAGTGTATATCGGCCGGCGAGCAGAAAGCAGTCGAAGTCGCCAAGACCCAGAAGCGTCTCGCAGACCTGCCACTCGTTGACCCCTGCACCAATCGCCGAAATGTCACCGGCGTCCCGCAACTCGACCAGTGCCCGGTATCCGCCACCGTCGAAAAGCTCCCGCACCTTCACGTCACTCGCCTCCTGCGACCCTTGCGAAAAGGCGCAGACGTCGTGGACGAGGAGGATATCTGCGTGATCGATATTCAGCCGCGACTTGCTGGCTTCATAGCTGCGCATCACTCCGTCATAGGTATAGTCGAAGACGATCCGCTTCTGCGGGACATCGACAAAGCTCTCGGGTGTCACTTCGTCCGGCTCGCAATCGAGAAGGAGACGACCGACCTTTGTTGAAAGAACAATGTTGCCGGCACCGAACATCTGCATGGCGCGACCGAAACGCTCCTCGGAGCGGCCAAGCCCATATTGCGGCGCCGTGTCGAAATAACGGATGCCCACATCAAAAGCGGAGAGGAGAGCATCCTGCGCATCCTCATCGCTCACCTTGCGATAAAGGTTGCCGAGTGGCGCACCGCCAAAGCCCATGCGGGTGAGATGAACAGGGCGCTTCGTTCGCCCGTTCAACGGGATGAGGTCTGTCAGTTTCATGAAGAGGCTCTCTCTATATATAAAGAGGGGAGGGCGCTTAGTGGGATTGCCTGGAGCGGAAGAACTCCGGATGTTCCTTCTCCAGCGGATCAAAGCGGCTGACCAGCTGGGCGAGGTGATAGCGCATGGCCGAGCGGGCTTCGTCCGGGTTCCGATCACGAATGGCTTCGACGATGGCCAGATGCTCGCGCACCGCGTCATCGTTGCGACCAGGCTCCGGCAGAAGAAGCATGCGCGGCCGCTTCAGTTTCAGCGCAATAGTGGCAACCGTGGCAGCCACACCGGGGAAGCCGGTAAACTCCATCAGCAAGGCGTGAAACTCTTCGTCCGCCTGATAGAAGCCGGCCGTGTCGTGATCTTCGACCAGCATGGCCTGCAACCGAACATTGCGCGCCAGTTTGGCATATTGTTCGGACGTATGGTCGCGCGCCACCTTTTCGACAGCCGCCACTTCGAGCGCCTCGCGCATGAAAGCAGCCTCGCGAATTTCCTCGATGGAGAACCGCGCCACACGCGTGCCGCTTTGCGGGATCACATCAACAAGGCCCTCGGATGCCAACCGTGTGATCGCTTCGGAGACGGGCGACCGCGACACGCCGAGCTCGTCGCAGATGGCGCCTTTGCGGATCAAAGCGCCCGGCGGGAACGTCAGCGACATGATCGCTTCCTGAAGCGATTGATAGACACGCTGCGACAGCGACCCCGGTAAATCATCAATTGCGGTCAATGCTCGTGCGTTAAAAGCCTGCGTCATCCCCGTCGAATCTCCTCGATCAATGTCTAACATGTTAGTTGACACTGTGTACTAGTCAAGATAGAACTCTATTTAACATCTGATGTCAGTAGACGCCAGAGGCCAAGAAAACCAAGAATTCAAGGGGGAGGATGTACAGGAATGGACCGAGGCGCTAGATTGATTCGCCTGCATTCGAATGACAACGTGGCCATCGCATTGCGCGATCTGGCCGCGGGCGAACGCCTCGACGAGATTTCCATGCCCCTCAAGCTTGCAGTTCCGCGCGGCCATAAAATAGCGACCCGGGATATCTCCGCGGGCGAAAACGTTTATCGATACGGACAGATCATCGGGCAGGCAAAGGCAGATATCCACGCCGGCGACCATGTGCACGTTCACAATCTCGGCATGGGCGAACACCATCAGGATTATGGTCACGCGACACAAAGTGAGCGTCTTGCCCCTGCCAACGAACAACGTACGTTCCAGGGCTACCGTCGCGCCGATGGCAAGGCCGGCACCCGTAATTACATCGGCATCCTGACCACTGTGAACTGTTCCGGCTCGGTCGCAAAATTCATTGCGGAAGCAGCGGAGAAGGCGGGTTTTCTCAACCAATACGCGAACATTGATGGTATCGTTCCGATCGTTCACTCGACCGGCTGCGGCATGTCAGGGGAGGGCGAAGGCTATGCCACGCTGTTCCGGACCCTGTCAGGCTATGCGCAGAACCCCAATTTCGGAGGCATCCTGCTGCTCGGCCTCGGCTGCGAAGTCATGCAGATCCCCGAGCTCGTAGGCGGCCGTAAAATCCGCGCAGATGGCGCTCTGCAGTACATGACGATCCAGCAGGAGGGTGGAACGCGCCGCACGATCGAACGCGGCCTGGAGGCCCTTAGAGGCGTCGCAGAATACGCCAACAAGGCCGTACGGGAGCCAATTTCCGTTTCTGAGATCACAATTGGGCTGCAATGTGGCGGTTCTGATGGATATTCCGGCATTACAGCAAACCCCGCATTGGGCTATGCATCCGACCTTCTGGTCCGCCATGGCGGCACCACAATCCTGTCGGAGACTTCCGAAATCTACGGTGCAGAACACCTGCTGACGCGCCGTGCGGAGACGATCGAAATCGGCGAAAAGCTCATCGAGCGCATTCGCTGGTGGGAGGATTACACGGCCCGCAACGGCGGTGAAATGGACAACAATCCGTCTCCTGGAAACAAGCGTGGCGGCTTGACGACCATCCTCGAAAAGTCCCTCGGCGCCGTCGCCAAGGGCGGCACGGCCCCGCTGAGCGGTGTTTACAAATTCGGTGAGAAAATCGACGCAAAGGGTTTTGTCTTCATGGATAGTCCGGGTTTCGACCCGTGCTCCGTGACCGGCCAGGTCGCCTCCGGCGCCAACCTCATCGTCTTCACCACAGGCCGCGGATCTGTGTCGGGCTACAAACCGACCCCCTGCATCAAGCTCGCGACGAACTCGGAGATGTACGCGAAACTGGCAGAGGATATGGATCTCAACTGTGGGGATATAGTCACCGATGGGGTCAGCATTGAGGAGAAGGGGCAGGAGCTTTTTGAGCTCATTATCCGTGTCGCGTCCGGCGAGCGGACTAAGAGCGAAGAACTAGGCTTCGGAGGTGCAGAGTTCGTTCCATGGCAAATTGGTGCCGTGATGTAACACTCTCGCGTGACAAATTACTTTAATTTAATGCACTGCTTCAAGAATAGCTCGTGTAAAGGTTTAGCTATGCGCCTCAAAGGCTTGAATATATTGGTGACGGCGGCAGGGCAGGGGATCGGACGCGCTTCCGCGCTCGCCGCAGCAGCAGAGGGCGCGACCGTCTACGCGACGGATATCAATACTGAAGCCCTGGAGTCACTTTCTGCTGAGAATTCAAGCATTAGCACATCGCGCCTTGATGTCACGAAGCAAGCTGAAATCGACGATTTGGCAGCGAAACTGCCCAAACTCGATGGTCTGTTTAATTGCGCAGGTGTCGTTCACAACGGGACGGTGATCGACATCGCAGATGCGGATTGGGCCTTCGCCTTCGAACTCAATGTCACGGCGATGATGCGCATGTGTCGCGCATTCCTGCCAGGAATGATCGACCGTGCCGCCGAAACCGGCACGGCCTCGGTCTTGAACATGGCCTCGATGGCATCCTCCATCAAGGGTTTCCCGAACAGGGCGTCCTATGGAGCGACCAAGGCGGCGGTCATTGGCCTGACCAAGTCCATCGCAGCAGATTTCGTCAAGCAGGGCATCCGTTGCAATGCACTCTGCCCAGGAACGGTTGATACGCCTTCGCTGCGCGGCCGCATTGCAGCTTCAGCCGATCCGATCCAGGCCGAGAAGGACTTTATCGCACGCCAGCCCATGGGGCGCCTGGCGAGTGTCGACGACATCACGCCAATGGTCATCTATCTCTTGTCGCCGGAGAGTCGCTTTGTGAGCGGGCAGGCCATGTTGGTCGACGGAGGCGTCACCATCTAACCTCGCAAGCGTCTGTGCGGCTTGGGAGGGCTGCCGAATGAAGACAATCATCGAGATGAGGGGGATCGAAAAGCGATTTCCGGGTGTCCATGCCCTGAAGTCCGCACGCTTCGATTTACGTGAGGGAGAAGTTCATGCCCTCATGGGCGAGAACGGGGCAGGCAAGTCCACACTCATGAAGATTCTTGCGGGCATCTACCAGCCCGACGCAGGTGAAATCTTCATGGAAGGCGAGCAGCTTGAGCTGACGGATCCGCGCAGCGCCCAGACCGCCGGGATCGGCATCATTCACCAGGAACTGAGCCTGATGAATGATCTCACCGCAGCACAAAACATCTTCATAGGCCGCGAACCCCGCAAGGCGTTCGGCCGCCTCGATGAACGCCTTCTCAATCAACAGGCAGCCGAGATCTTCCAGGCAATGCGGCTCAAGATGGATCCGCAGGTGACCGTCGGTTCCCTGACCATTGCCAAGCAGCAGATGGTCGAGATCGCCAAGGCTCTATCCTACAAGTTCCGTGTCCTCATCATGGACGAACCGACGGCGGCACTGAACGACGCGGAAATTGCCGACCTGTTTTCGATCATCCGCGACCTGAAGGCGCAAGGCGTCGGCATCGTCTATATCAGCCACAAGATGGATGAGCTGAAGCGCATCGCCGACCGGGTGACGATCATGCGCGATGGCGAATATGTCGACACCGTACCTGCGGCCAACACACCCATCAGCACGATCATCACCAAGATGGTCGGGCGAGAAGTGAAAGACGAGCCGCTGCAGGTCCCTGACACCTCCAAGAACCCGATTGCCTTGGAAGTACGCGGACTTAGGCGCGGACGTGAAATCAAGGATGTAAGCTTCACGCTCTCTCGGGGCGAAATTCTCGGCTTCGCCGGCCTCATGGGTGCGGGCCGGACCGAAGTTGCGCGCGCCATCTTCGGCGCAGACCCGCTCGAAGCAGGCGAGATCTTCGTGCACGGTAAGAGCCTGACGATCCGCACGCCGCATGACGCAGTCAAGGCAGGGATCGGCTACCTGTCGGAGGACCGTAAGCATTTCGGCCTCGCGCTGCCCATGGATGTCCGCAACAACATTGCTCTTGCGTCATTGAAGTCTTTCACGAAGTTTTCGGGCCTTCTTGATGAAAATGCGATGAAAAAAGTGGCGCAGGAATACATCCAGAAGCTCGGTATCCGCACCCCCTCAGACACCCAGGAGGTGAAGCTGCTCTCAGGCGGAAACCAGCAGAAGGTCGTCATCGCCAAGTGGCTGCTGCGAAACTGCGACATCCTGATCTTCGACGAACCCACCCGCGGCATCGATGTCGGGGCGAAATCGGAAATCTATCAGCTGCTGATGGACCTCTCAAAGAGCGGGAAGGCGATCATCGTCATCAGCTCGGAGCTGCCGGAGGTCATGCGCCTGTCGCACCGTATCGCCGTCATGTGCGAAGGCCGCCTCACCGGGATCCTGCCCGGCGGAGCAGCGACCAAACAGGAAGACATCATGCATCTCGCCACGCAGCGAGAATCGATGGTCATAGAGACCGATACGGACACGCAGAGGAGGGTAGGGTGACCAACACCGATATCTCGGCCCCTATGGCCGCCACGACCACCAAAGGCCGGTTTTCTGGCGCCCAGCAGAAGCTTTTGGCTTTCGGAACACTGATCGTCCTGTTGATCGGCTTCAGCCTGGCCTCGCCGAACTTCATGCAAACGTCAAACATCCTGGCCATTCTGCAAGCAACCAGCGTGAACGGCATTCTCGCCGTCGCCGCAACGCTTGTCATCATTACCGGCGGGATTGACCTTTCGGTTGGCACATTGATGACGTTCACCGCCGTTATCGCCGGTGTTGTCCTCACCTACTGGGGATTGCCGCTGCCAATTGGCATTGCTGCAGCCATCCTGACCGGATCGGCCGTCGGGCTGACATCTGGCGCGATCATCGCCAAGATGAAGATCCCGCCGTTTATCGCAACGCTCGGCATGATGCTGATCCTGAAGGGCCTGTCGCTGGTCATTTCCGGCACCAAGCCGATCTATTTCAACGACACCCCATCCTTCCCGGTCATCTCGACTGGCTCGATCGTGGGCGATGTCATTCCTGGCGTACCCGTGCCCAACGGTGTTCTGGTGCTCTTTCTCGTTGCAGGACTTGCATCTTATATCCTGGGTCGCACTGTCCTGGGCCGCTATTGCTTTGCCTTGGGGTCGAATGAGGAAGCCGCACGACTCTCAGGCGTCAGTGTCGATAACTGGAAAATGGCGGTCTATTCTCTGTCCGGCGGGATCTGTGGCATTGCCGGACTGGTCATCGCGTCCCGCCTCAATTCCGCACAACCGGCGCTCGGCCAAGGCTATGAGCTCGACGCGATTGCAGCAGTGGTCATCGGGGGGACCTCACTGACCGGCGGTCGCGGCACCATTCTCGGAACAGTCATCGGCGCGCTCATCATGTCCGTTCTGCTCAACGGATTGCGAATTCTGTCCATGCCACAGGAATGGCAGACAGTCGTCACTGGCTCAATCATCATCATCGCCGTCTACGCGGACATGATGCGAAAGCGGAAGGCCTAGGCCGTCCGAGATAAAGAACCGCGAGGGTGGAGGAACCCCGGGGGAACTGAAAGACTAATTATAGTGAACTAACCTGAGGAGGAGATCATGTTCACAAGACGTACATTCCTGGGCGCAGTCAGCGCCACGGCCGTGGTTGCAGCGACCGGTGTCGCCAAAGCCGCAGATAAGATCTACATTCCGCTGATTTCCAAGGGCTTCCAGCACCAGTTCTGGCAAGCCGTGAAGGCTGGCGCCGACAAGGCGGCAAAGGAATTCGATATCCAGGTGACCTTCGAGGGGCCGGACACCGAGGCACAGGTCGACAAGCAGATCGACATGCTGAGTGCAGCACTCGCCAAGCATCCATCTGCCATCGGCTTTGCCGCACTCGACAGCAAGGCGGCCATTCCGCTGCTGAAGAAAGCCCAGTCCGAGAAGATCCCGGTGATCGCCTTCGACTCCGGCGTCGACAGCGATATTCCGGTCACCACCTGCTCGACGGACAACGTAGCCGCCGCAGCCCTGGCAGCTGACAAGATGGCTGCCCTGATCGGCAATGAAGGAAAGGTCGCCCTCGTCGTTCACGACCAGACATCGCGCACCGGCATCGACCGTCGCGATGGCTTCGTCAACCAGATCAAGGCGAAGTATCCGAAGATCCAGATCGTCGACATCCAGTATGGTGCCGGCGACCAGCTTCAATCGACGGAAATCACCAAGTCGATCATCACGGCTCATCCAGACATCAAGGGCTTCTTCGGTGCAAACGAAGGCTCGGCAATCGGCGTTGTCAACGGCGTCAAGGAATCCAAGAAGTCGAAGATCGTCATCATCGGCTATGACTCTGGCAAGGCTCAGAAGCAGGCGATCATGGATGGCATCATGTCTGGCGCCATCACGCAGAACCCGGTCGGCATCGGCTACGAAACCGTCAAGGCTGCTCTTGCTGCCGTGAAGGGCCAGCCGGTTCAGAAGCATATCGACACCGGCTTCTATTGGTACGATAAGAGCAACATCACCGATCCCAAGATCGCGGCGGTCCTCTACGATTGATCGGCCCCGCCAATCCTAAGATGGCCCGGTGCTAGCTGCGCCGGGCCTATTGCGTTAAACAGGAGAAAGACCCCCATGAAATTGCTGCGCTACGGTCCCGCCGGACAGGAAAAACCTGGTCTCTTGGATGACCGCGGACAAATTCGCGACCTGTCAGCTGTCATACCCGATCTGGCCGGTTCTTCGCTCCTGCCGGAAACCATGGAGCGCCTCATGGCGCTGGACATAAACGCCTTGCCTGTCGTTGCCGGCGCGCCTCAGAAGGATGTCCGGATCGGGCCTTGTGTCGGACAGGTCGGCAAATTCATCTGCATCGGTCTCAACTATGCAGACCACGCGGCCGAGACAGGTGCAACCGTTCCGCCGGAGCCCGTCGTCTTCAACAAATGGACCTCGGCGATTGTCGGCCCCGATGACGACGTGAAAATCCCGCGCGGATCCGTCAAGACCGACTGGGAAGTCGAACTCGGTGTCGTGATCGGGAAGGGCGGAAGCTACATCGACGAAGCGGATGCCATGTCGCACGTCGCGGGCTTCTGCGTCATCAACGATGTGTCCGAGCGCGAGTATCAGCTGGAACGGGCAGGGACCTGGGACAAGGGCAAGGGCTGCGACACGTTCGGCCCACTTGGTCCCTGGCTGGTTACGCCTGATGAAGTCGGCGATTTCGATGACCTCAAGATGTGGCTCGATGTCGATGGGCATCGCTACCAGAACGGATCGACGAAGACCATGGTCTACAAGGTTCCGTTCCTCATCTCCTATCTCAGCCGGTTCATGAGCCTGCAGCCGGGTGATGTCATTTCCACAGGCACGCCCCCGGGTGTCGGCATGGGCCAGAAGCCGCCGAAATACCTGAAGGGGGGCGAGGTGATGTCGCTGGGCATCGAGCGCCTCGGTGTTCAGACGCAACGGGTCATTGGCTGACCGGATCCGGTCTCCTTTCAGAGCCGCATCGAAACAGCCGACGCCGCGATGGATCATCGCGGCGTTTTTCATGCGCGCTTCACCCCGATTTCGCCATTTGCCCGCAGCTGCGCCATCAGCATCGGCCCGAGTGAGAATTCACCACGCTCGGCTCGACGTGTCAGATCTCGCAGATAGCCGCCCGCCGAATTGATGTGGCCTGCCCGTTCCAGGATGCAGGCAATGGCCGTCGCCGCATTTTCAGGACCCATCACGGCGCATGCCTCTTCAAAGGCGCTCGGAGAAACGCCCAGCATCGACCTCACGACAACCGCCGCACCGAGGAATTCACGCCAGCTCGAAATAGCGCCGCCCGGACCATAGTCGCAAATCTCCGGGCAGGCCGACAAGACCATCGCGAGCGGGAAGGGCTTCATCATGGCCTCAGCGGATGGCCCACTATCCGGGTAGCTGACAGGCTGTCTCATGGCTGCCCGCATTGTACCTGGCTGTCCGTCCATCGGTTCATCCAATTGGACCTTCGGCGAATTTGCCGCAACCGGATTTCGCTCCTGCTTCTTTTCGAAGCTAGGTTCAAGTTCATATTGAGGTTGTGTATTTGAATTCTGTTTGTGCCGCTCAGAATGATCGTGATTGCCGCTATAATTTGGAGAATTCTGACGCTCCGTCATGAACTTGGCCAGGTTTTCGCGAAGGGCGTCGAGCACGATCAGGATCGCGTCGAGTTCTGCTGCCTCAGGATGACGAGGAAGGCTCGACATCACATCACGATAGAGATCGCGCATCTGGGCAATGTTCTCGTCTTCATCGCCTCCATCCTCATCAATCGCAGCCTGAAGCAATTTGACAATGTCGCGCCTGCAGATCGTCAACCGCTCCTTCAGCGCCTGATATTGAAGCCTTTCCGCAACCACGGCAGCGGCCAGCGCTTCGAATTCTGCAGCACGCTGGAGAAGGGGGGCAAGCGAAAAGCCAAATGCCTGGCCGATATCGCCCTCGCTGTCACGGCGTGCGAAGCGCTTCCCATTGGCGCTGTCTCGGCGGATCAGCAAACCAACCTCGACGAGCGCGGCGATGTGACGGCGGATCGTCGCCTCGGCCATGCCATGAGCCCGCAAAGAGAGCTGTGCATTGGAGGGAAAGACGATGAGGCTGTCACCGCCTCGCAACTCTGATTTCGGATAAAAGCTGAGCAATGCGTTGAGCAACGAAAGCGCCCGGTCCGAGATATTCAACCTCGGACGGGCCTCGCAAAGCCAGCGATAGAGCTTCCATTTGTCAACACACGCATTTTCGTCGATTGCCTGGGCCGCCAGCTGATCTGCGAGCATGCCATAGGTCATCGGCCGCCGCCCAAAGGGCGTCGTCACATTCCCCGTGTACATCTTTCTACCTTTCTAAAAGGCAAAAGAACCCACCCGCCATGAATGGCGCCAAAAACTCTTGACTGTGATTCGGGGAAATGCGATTCTCAAGTTGCGACACTTAGAGAGAGGCTTCCGCGACGGCGACGTTCTGGGAGCTTTTCTTTTACCGGATTGAATTCCTTTCGGTATTGTCCACTTCGACCCGGAAACCGGGCGTTCGTTTATCCTATTGACTGTCAGGTGACAGGTTCTTCGGCGTTACGATATCGAGCGCGCTGAACTCGTCGAGCAGGCGAGGCAACTCTGTCCGGACGAAATCGGCAAAGGCTCTGCCACGCTCATTGGCGGCAACGATACGCAACTCTTTACTCGTATACTTGATCTCTCCGAGCCCAAATCCGTCAGCCTCGCGCAGCGGCGAGTTACCGGTTCCCAGGGCACGGGATTCAGCAATGAGTTCGTGAACCCAAGAAAAGCGGGCGTCTGAACCCATCTTGCGAATCCGTTCGGACTGCAGCATGTCGCGGATGTTTTGGACCGCATTTGAATTTTTTGCAAAGGATTTCGCCAGCGCCACCCAGCGCGGTCGGCCGATCTTCGGCGCCCGCCCGATCGCTTCGATGATATCGATCGGGACATGCCGGCAGACACCGCGCATGCGGGCGAGTTCGGCATCATCAATCGAAAGAGCCGTATAGATATCGCGAGGGCGAAATTTGGCATCATCCATGCGCCGAGCGAAGAGCGCTCGCTCGATCCACGAGAGATCCTGCCGGGCGCTGTTTTCTATACCCTGTGCGACGGCCAGTTCGCGATCACCGATCTCGAGGACATGAGCATTTACAGGAATTTTCAGCTTTTGCGCAGCCGCGAGCCTTCGATGGCCATAGACAACCTGATATCGGTCTGGCTGATCCGGGTGAGGTCGAACACGGATCGGAACCTGCTGACCGTGCTCTGCGATGCTCTTCACAAACGCCTCAAACTGCTCGTGATCGTCATCCGTCAGCCGGTCGGCAAACGGCGACGGCTCGATGAGCGCCGTATCAAGCTGGAGAAGCTCGTCGATGTGTGAAACGCTGGGGGAAGGGGACGCCGCCAACTCGGGCTTCTTCGGCTTCGAGCTTTGCTGCTTGGCCGAGTCTGGTGCCGGAACAAGGCTGAACGCGGAGCCCGCGAGTTTTCGACGGCTCATTGCGCACCTCGTGAATAAAGCACATTGCGGCCTGAGGAATGGAGCGCCATGAAATCTGAACGCACAAGTACGGCTCGGTCAAAAGCCGCCACCGCGTCGTTCCCAGATTTTACGCGACTCCATCGCATCCGTATAATGCACCTTGATCCTGACAGCGCCAAAAAAGGCACAACTATCAGATAGGCCACGATTCTTGTCCCGCGTCCAGCCCGTCGGCGACAAAGCGACGCGATCGAGTGTATACTTAGTCAGGCAGACATTCGCAGCGCCTGATCTGATTGTTCCATAACATACCTTATGAGATTTGAATATGGTGCGGGGCAGATTCCATTTTCAAATGCAACGAAGACGATAATGGCCATATTTCCGGATGGAAGCCCGGCACTCGCTGCCATGGAGAATGCACACCATCGTCCGATGCATCATTGAACGGCCGGATTCGAAGAGATCGTATCCCAAAACGCATTGCGGCCCGCGCAGTGCGCGGGCCGCAATCAATATATGTATCGATTTATGATATGTATCGATTTATGTTCAGACCGGCAGCGCTATCCGCTGGTCGCCGACACTCTTTCGCGGCAGCGCGCGAATGCGGCCGTTTGCAGTGTCGTGCGCCGAAGCGAGAATGCCTGCCTCAAGCGCAGCGGCCATGAAGGCTTCCCGGGCGTTTTCCGACCTGCCCAGCTCGTGGCATGCGAGCTTGCATTCATGCACGGCAGCCTGATGATGCTTGCCGCCAGATGAAGGCCAATCGTCATGCAGAAGCGCGAGCGCCTGCGTAGGCCCCTCGACGACCATGGCATCGTCGGAAAAGAGACCGATGCGAATAGGTGCAATCCATTTGATATCGAATGTGAGCATGTGCGCTACCTCCAACCCTCAAAACTCGGCCCGCATAGAAAGGTTCCCCAGCATGTGGAACTTCGGGCGCCAAATGTCATTGATCAGGCGCAACGAGCGGTAAGATGACACCGAGGGCAGGTGAACCGCTCAGAATCGCGCGCGGCCCCTCATTGGGATACCGACCTGTCATATCTTCAATGACGGTGTAGAGGCTCTCGTTGAGAAAGGCCGCTGCCCCGGTCGTCAAAGTCCCCTCACCTTTTTTCACACTTTTGCCCTGAAAGTCCGCCTCTGCTGTCGTCGCGACGGTCCGAGCATCGCTTCTGCTTTTCGCACGGACAACAACTTCTCCCTGGCAGGGAGACACTGCCCAGTTGGGATCCTCCGGATCTGCGACGGGAAACAGCCGGTAAATGCGCATGATCATTTTGCTCCTCTTCAACGGCTGGCAGCCTTGGGATCAACAAATGGCGCGCCGCACTTGTTCCACGCGCTGTTTAAGGGAACCGAACCTTGACCAAGGCGTTCCGGATTGAGCGCACAGGCATCGACATGCCGCGCTTTGACGCCACTCAAGGAGGACAGACATATGACCCCGAAGATTGCCACAAGCCGCCTCGCCGATCCCGGCGACAACTGGCACGGCCCGGTAGTCGAGTTCACCACCGACGACCACATGACGTTGATCGTCAACATGCCGTTGTCGGCATCGGAAGCAGAGGTGGACCCCATCAATCGGGCGCTTTCCGCCCTGACCGCCCTCTCCGGCTCCGCTGAGGCGGAACGCGCCAGCCGGGGACTGGATGGTGGTGCGTCCAGCGCTCGCACTGCGCAGAACCTCGCAGAACTTGAGGACCAGCTGAACCAGGGGCTGGAGGATTCATTTCCCGCCAGTGATCCGGTTGCGACCATCGTGACCTCGACGCTTCCCAAACGCGGAACCGAGACCGGCTGAATGCAAGGTTGTTCGACGCGATCAAGGAACGAGGAAGACAAGCAAAAACCCGGCGGGGACATCCGCCGGGTTCTTCTTGATCAATCAACGATCAGACCGACTTAAGCAGCAGTCAGGCAGCCTTCTTCTGAGCCGCCTGATTGACTGCGGTTTCGGCCAGCTTGGTCAGGGCCTGGTCGGTCTTGGTCTCCTCTGCAAGGGTCTGTTCGAGCAGCGTGACCGCGTCCTTCAAACCCAGCTCGCGCGCCCAGCTGGCGAGCGTGCCGTAGCGGCTGATCTCGTAATGCTCGACGGCCTGGGCGACCGCGAGAAGCCCTGCGTCGAGCGCCGGCGATCCCTTGAACTCGTCCATGATCTCTTCCGCCTCCTCGACGATGCCGTCGATGGCCGCGCATGTCTTGCCGCGGGCCGCCTTGCCGATGATTTCGAAGACCTGCTGCAGTCGTTCCACCTGCCCTTCGGTCTCGTCGCGATGCTTCTGGAACGCACCCCTGAGCTTCTCGCTCTGCGCGCTACGCGCCATTTTCGGCAGCGATTTCAGGATTTTCCGCTCCGCGTAATAGATGTCGCGAAGTGTCTCGTGGAAGAGGTCATTGAGGGTCTTGTCTGCCATGGGAAGGTTCCTTTGTTTTATGTTTCTTGCCTCCGTCGAACTGGTGGACCAACCAATTGTTCCAGCCTCACGGTTGCCCTCGTTCCGCAAACGCCGACAGCACCGCAAAGGGGTCCACATGGCCGTCATCGCTAGGACTGATTGAACTTCGGCATCCTCTGGAACCTTGCCATACCTGCCGAGTTTGAACTCCGAACAAGGTGCATTCCGCAACGATCGGCCAGGCGGTTTCACGACAGCCTGCACCGCGAGGAATACCATCTTGAAGAAATGGAGGACCACAATGCCAAAAGCACAACAGACAACGGACCACCAGACGATCCGGGACTGGATCGCGACCCGCAAAGGCCGGCCTTCAACGGTCGCCGGCGACGGCAAGAGTGGAATTCTGCGTGTCGATTTCCGGGAGAAGGATGAGGATCTGACCGAAGTCGACTGGGACGACTTCTTCAGGATCTTCGAGGAGTCCCACCTCGCCTTCCTCTACCAGGAACAAACGGCGAGCGGAGAAAGAAGCCGCTTCAACAAGTTCATCGAGCGCGGCTAGGCCGATCGTGTCGGTGAACTTGGGCCACAGCTGCGGACGCGGTTATATGAAATTTCTGGTACTCATCACCAAGAGCGGGCACCGTGCACCCGCAGCGCGATCGTCGGTCATCGCCCGCCGACCCAAGCTCGCCCGGCATGAGCCGCCTTTCTAGGATGCCGTCTCCAGAGTCCCCCCCTCTGATCTCATACGTCAGGGCAAATGCGGCTCGGTCCTTGTGGATGGTTCGTCGATCAGCGTCTGAAGCTTAACGGCAAGCATGTGGATCTCGTCAGGCATCTCCGCGGCACCGATTTCGGAAGCCAGTTCTTTCACGAGCCGTTCAACCTCGGCATGTTCGGCGCATTCGGTGTTGTCATCGGATGATTGAGCCAATTCGGCCTCGCGCTAACACGTTTCGTGTTCCTTTACTCGACATTGGTTTTACGGCCGTGTTCATGCGGCAGATCAATCAGCGCCGCAATATCCAGCATAATTTTAGTCACCCCTAAATATAGACGGCATCGACGCGGAACAATGGCATCCGCACGGGCATTACCGGACATAGCTCGACATTCATCACGTGAGCACAAAGAGGAGGAACTGCGCCATGCGCGAGTTGGAGCCCCACCCTTTCCGGTTTCCACCAGCGAGCCTCCGTCAATCGGCGGACAACGCGTTTGCTGCGCGTCTCGCGAACTCCCGCACGTGACCGTCAGAGCACGTATTGAAGTCCTAACAGTTGGCACGGGTCGTTCTTGCCAATGCTCGATCAATACCAGGCGTGGAAACCGACATGAGCCGTGAACAAGTTGTCGAGCTCATTCCCGCATTGCGGGCCTTCGCGAGAATTCTGTGCCCCCAGCCGGAAAATGCGGATGATCTCGTGCAGGAAACGTTGATCAAGGCGATCGCAAATCTCGACCAATATACCGAAGGCACACGGCTCAAGTCGTGGCTTTTCACGATCATGCGAAATACCTTCAACACGCGCTACCGCAAGCGCGAGCGGGAGGTCATCGGGCTTCCTCCGGACAGCGCCAACACGCTTGTATCGCAGCCCAACCAGGAATGGTCGGCGCGTGCCAAGGAGGTCTACACCGCACTCATGCGCCTGCCCGACCAATATCGCGAGATTCTGGTTCTGATCGTCATTCAGGGCGAAAGCTACGAAGACGCAGCAGTGATCTGCGATTGCGCCGTCGGCACGGTCAAGAGCAGGCTGAACCGGGCGCGCCAACGGCTGAAGGAAGAGCTGGGCGAGGTTGCAGAGGAATAGCAAAGCTTGGCTGCTGCCGGCAGCGCGCGCGAGGCCAAGCGAACCCCTGCCATCAAGCGGTGCGCGATGATCTGCGCATCTCCGTGATACTAGCCTCGCGTGACCAGGTCCCGCCGCTTTCGGAACACGATGGAACGGTCAGTGCGCTTCGGATGACGGGACCTGCGATGGCCCCACCGAGATCCATCGCAAGGCTTCCGTCCTTGCCGGTGCCGTCAGCGTTCTTCGCGCTCCCGCTCCTCGACAATCCGCAGAGCCGTCCGCGCTTCCTGGAGCAGAGGTTCGAGATCCTGGCCGCGCGAACTTGCGTCCATTCGCGCCTCGATCTCCTCAATGAGTTCGATGAGGCGCTGCTGGCGGTCTCCAAATGGCTCTCCTCCCATCGCGATCGCGTTGATGTCGGGCGAGGTGATATCGAGCGCCACGCTCGTTACGTCGGTCTCCGAGCCGACAGGGGCGTTGATGACATCCGGGTTTTCCTGTTTGCGGCGGTGATTGATATGGCTGTCCGACATGGTGCGTCTCCTTGCTGAAATAACTGTCTCCTGATCTCAACGCGGAAGCTTGCAGATTGTTTCGATGCAAGGCCTCGGACGCGGTGGAACAAGCCCGGTGCCCAAGAGTTTCCTTTCAGTAACTTCACTTCCGAAAACACTTGGAGAAGGTCATGAAATACCTGCTCGTTATTCTTCCGCTGATGGCGCTGGCATCCTGCACGGCGACTGAGAGAGGTGCCGCCATCGGTGGTGCCGGCGGTGCCATTGTTGGCGGCGCAGTCACCGGCGATGTCGGAGGCGCAGCCGTTGGCGGCGCAGTGGGTGCTGTCGCCGGTGCACTGATCGGTTCAGCCAGCGAGCCCGGCCGCTGCTACTACCGGGACCGCTACAGTCGCCGCATCGTTGACGACTGCCCCGGCGACTACCGATGGGGTAACCGCCGTTACTGATCTCTCGGATGCAACAACGCATTCAGGAGACTTCGGGAGGGCGCGCGCCGCCCTCCGGTTCGCACAGCAAGAGTGTAACCGCAACAGCGCGACGTGACTTCCTCTTCTCACCCATGCGCAAGAGTGGGCGTTCTTTGCCCCGGAACGAGGAGACTGCCATGCCAGCCAGATCCAGGGCGCAGCAGAAGGCAGCAGGCGCTGCACTTTCGGCAAAGCGCGGCGATACGAAGAAAAGCCAACTCAAGGGCGCCTCACGCAGCATGGAGAACTCCATGACCGAGAAGGAGCTCACGGCGCTTGCCTCTACAAAACACAATGGCAAACCCGAGCACACGTCCGATTGAAGGGGGGCACACTCCAATGGTTTACAAGCCCAGACGAAACCATGACACAATATCGGAAGTCGAAGTCCTGCATCCCGTGAAGGCTGATCTCGAGATGCACGTTGCAGACCTTCTTGCCACCAGCGGATCTGTTGACGCCTCCGGCGTGAAGGTGATCGCCAAGGGAAACCGGATTCATCTCGCAGGCCATGTCCATAGCCTGGAGGAAGTCGAACGCTGCAAGGAAATTGCCCTTTCTGTGGAGGGGGTGGCGTCCGTTGAGAGCGACATCGGGCTCCAGGGCAACGAAGAAACGCCGGATCAGCATTGATCCGGCGCCTCCGTGCAGCATTCCTACTGAGCGTCAGTCCGCGATTGTTCGGATTGCCGCTCTTGCGGTCCGTCGATTGCAGTATCTCAGATATCGGAGTCCGAAGGGATGTGGCTGTCGGCACCGATCAGCACCAAGTCGTTTCTGCACCGACGCACTCCGCGGACTGAGGTCGTCAGTCTGCTCGCGAGAACTCGTGCATGTTCCGTTTCAACATCTCCTGAAAGCACTGCAACACCTTCATGCACGGTAACCGTGATCAGGCGCATGTCGAAATTTTCGTTCTCCGACAGGAGTTCTGTAATTTTCTCCTCGAGCACGTCATCTTCAATCACACCACCCTCGCCAGCATCCGAAATCTCCGGGCCGCCGTGACTGCTGATATTCGGGCGGTTCCCGATCTCGACGCCGGCGCGTCCGGATTCGTCGAAATTCGAACCGGTGGTGCCATAGGGCGCATTGCGATCGGCCGGCAAGCCATCCTCATCGGCATAGGGCCAGCCCTCACCGATGTTACGCTTGTCGTAGTCGCGATAGTCCTCTTCGCGGTCTGTCTCAGGCGGGCTTTTTCGTTCGGCCATGGTCGCTCCTTGGGTTGGAAGTCGTATCGGGCTCAGGGTTGTCGCTCGGGAAGAACGAGGCCGGCACGCGAATATCGGTGCGGCGCGACCTCGGCAAAGGTGGAAGATTGAAGGCCGGAGTTGCCTCCGGAAGCGCCCAGGCAATCACTTGGCGCCGGATTTCTTCTGCGAATTTTTCAACGTCTTTGGGGCGTTCGGGATTCTGGGTCATGGAGAGGAAACCACCAGTGCCGCATTAGGTTCCACACGGCCTATGATTTCCGGCCCCTAGCTTCCATGCGCGCCCGTGCCGCATCGAAAATAGCGCGGACTTCCACTGCATACTCCGCCTGCTCGGCATATCCGTCTGTCGGAATGCCGCCCGGATCCTCCTCCTGATCATAGACGGCGAGGTCCTCACCCGGTCCGCCCTGTGCACCTGCGGGAACGTGACCACGCTCCGCCATCAGCAGCGATGTCAATTCGATCAGAAGTTCCCGATGGGCATTCAACCGCCCCCGAAGCTTCGTCATTTCGGCGTCTTCCATGGCAACCTTCCCAAGTTGTTTCCCAGGCGGAAGAACGGCGGCAGATCGCCAAAGTTCCACGGCGAGCGCGTCTCGAAACATCTGGGAAGTCAGTTAGTGAAGGCTGGAAGGACTGAAGACAAAGGAGAGGAACAAACCTCATCGAGCGGTTCATCCTCGACTTGCATCAACGCAAGCCACGCCGGACGCGTTTCCGATCCGGCATGGTTGATGCTGTCAGGTTTGGTGGCCGAGATGGCAAACCCGGTCAGGCGTCTCCGGGAACTGTGTACCCGCAGGTTTAGCGATGCTTGAAACTCGGCGGCCGCTTCTCGGTGAAGGCGGCCATGCCTTCCTTCTGGTCTTCCGTCGCAAAGAGCGGATAGAAGACACGCTGCTCGTAGTGCAGTCCTTCGGTCAGGGTCGTCTCGAAGGCGCGGTTGACCGCCTCCTTCGCCGTGACCACGGTAGGCCGAGAATAGGAGGCAATGGCTTCTGCCGCCGCCAGCGCGGTTTCGAGCAGCACCTCTCCCGGCACAATGCGCGCGACAAGCCCGGAGCGTTCGGCCTCCTGCGCATCCATCATGCGGCCGGTCAACACCAGGTCCATGGCCTTCGCCTTGCCGACAGCACGCGCCAGCCGCTGCGTGCCGCCCATACCCGGAATGACGCCGAGCTTGATTTCCGGCTGGCCGAATTTCGCGCTCTCGGACGCGATGATGAAATCGCAGATCATGGCGAGTTCGCAGCCACCACCGAGCGCAAAGCCCGAGACGGCGGCAATCATCGGCAGCTTCGTCGCGGTAAGAGCGCTGAAGCGGCGACCGAAATAGTCGGCATTCTTCATATCGATATAGGTCTTGCCGGACATTTCCTTGATATCGGCACCCGCCGCGAACGCCTTTTCCGAGCCGGTGATGACAACGCAGCCCACACTTTCGTCGTCGTTCAACGCGTCGAGATGCGCGCAGAGCGTTGTCAAAAGCTCCGCATTCAGTGCGTTCAGCGCCTGCGGACGGTTCAGCGTCAGAAGCGCCACACGGCCCTTGCGTTCCAGAAGAACAGTGTCACTCATCGGTATTCCTCCAACTCAGTTCATGTTTGAACAGAGTGCTAGCATGCAAGCGGGGCGCCGGGAAGTCATCCGAAGGTCAGATGCAGCGGCCGCCATCCACTTCCATGGCGACGCCGGTGATCATCGAGGCTTCGTCTGAGCAGAGGAAGCAGGCGGCGTTGCCCATGTCTTCCGGCGTCGAGAAGCGTCCGATCGGAATGGAGGCGAGAAACTTCGCCCGCACATCGGGGGTATCCTCGCCCATGAAGCTCTTGAGCAGCGGCGTTTCACCGGCCACCGGGTTGATGGCATTGACGCGCACGCCAGCAGGCGCAAGCTCGATCGCCATGCCGCGCGTTGCCGTGATCATCCAGCCCTTTGAGGCGTTATACCAAGAGAGCCGCGGCCGCGGACTGACGCCGCCGGTCGAAGCCACGTTGAGGATTGCGCCCTTCCCGCGTGCCTTCATATGCGGCACGAGATGACGCGCTGTCAGATAGACAGACTTTACGTTGACCGAAAGAACCCGGTCGAAATCCATCTCCGACACATCTTCCATTGCCGCCGGCAGATGCGTGACGCCAGCGTTGTTGACGAGGATATCGACCTGACCAAACGCCTCAAGCGCCGCTTTCGCCATGGCCGCCACGCTTTCATCCTTCGAGACATCGACCTGGTGGCCGATGGCAAAAGCACCAAACTCCTTGGCAAATGCCTCTGCAGCAGCGCCATTGATATCGGCGACCATGACCCTGGCGCCCTCGGCGATGAACTTGCGCACAATGCCTGCGCCGAAACCCGATGCCCCGCCCGTGACGATGGCCGCCTTGCCTTCCAAACGCATGATTGTCTCCTTACCCATGCAGCGCGGCCACGGTCTTCAGGACCGAAAAGCCATAAAGCGCCTCAAAACCCTTTTCCCGCCCGTGGCCGGACTTACCGGTGCCACCGAAGGGCAGTTCGACGCCGCCACCGGCGCCGTAATTGTTGATGAACACCTGACCGGCGCGCAGCCGCTTGGCGAGACGCATCTGCCGCGCGCCTTCACGCGTCCACACACCTGCAACCAGACCGTAGTCCGTACCGTTGGCGATCCGGATGGCATCTTCTTCCGTGTCGAAGGGAATGACGGCCTGAACTGGCCCGAAGATCTCGTCCTGAGCCAGCCGGTGCGACGGATCAAGGCCGGCAATCAGGCGCGGCGCCACATAGTTCCCGCCCCTCGGGGCATCGGCAACGACGATGCCGCTTGCCGCGACGCTTGCCTCATCGGCCAGCGCGATGAAACCTTCCACAATCTCCTTCTGCCGCGCCGAAATCAGCGGCCCGACATCCAGATCGGCAATCGCAGGTCCGACCTTCAGCGAGCGATAGCGCTCGGTCATCCGGGCCACGACCTCCTTGTAGACATCCTTCTGAACCAGGATGCGCGAAGCGGCAGAGCAGGTCTGGCCAGCGTTCTGGATGCCGGCATTGACGAGGAAGGGCAGCGCTGCATCGAGATCGGCATCGGCAAAGACAACTTGTGGCGATTTGCCACCGAGCTCGAGTGTCACCGGCACGACATTGCGCGACGCCGCTGCCTGGATCTTGATGCCAACGCCCACGGAGCCCGTGAATGAAATGTGGTTGATGCCCGGATGACCTGACAGGGCCGCCCCCGCCTCTTCGCCGAGACCCGGCACGACATTGAGGGCACCCTTCGGCAATCCGGCCTCGTGGCAGATCGCGGCAAATGCAAGCGCCGTCAGGCAGGCCTCCTCGGCCGGCTTCAGCACCGCGGCATTGCCCATGGCCAATGCCGCGCCAACCGAGCGTCCGAGGATCTGCATCGGGTAATTCCAGGGAATGATATGCCCGGTCACGCCATGCGGCTCACGCAATGTATAGACAGTGTAACCATTCAAATACGGTATTGTTTCACCATGGAACTTATCGCAGGCGCCGCCGTAAAACTCCAGATAACGCGCCAATGCGACCGCATCCGCGCGTGCCTGCTTCAGCGGCTTGCCGACATCCGCAGCCTCAAGCCTGGCAAGCTCCTCAACTTTCTCAAGCACCGCGCGCCCGATCCTGGCCAAAAGCCTGCCACGCTCGAAAGCTGGCATGAAACCCCACTCGCCTTCAAGCGACTGGCGGGCGGCATCCACCGCGCGATCGACATCGGCAGCGCCACCGCGCGCAATCGCGCCGATCACCTCACCGTCGGAGGGGTTTTCCAGCGGCAGCGTATCGCCGCTCTCAGGTGCGACCCAGGCGCCGTCAATGAAGCACTTGTCCGTTGGAAACCACGGCGAAATCATCGGAACTCTCCTTATGGGATCAGGCAGCCGCGATCTCGCGGCGCTTCAGCGCCGCTTCTAGATCGGGCGTCGCGGCAATGAGCTGCCGCGTATACTCGTGTTGCGGATTGGAAAAAACAGTCTCGGTCTCGCCCGTCTCGACGATCTTCCCAGCCTTCATCACCATGACCCGGTCGGTAATGGCGCGCACCACCGACAGGTCATGCGAGATGAAGAGATAGGACAGGTCGAGCCGGTCGGAGAGACCAGCGAGAAGATCGAGAATTTGTGCGCGGATCGAAACATCGAGTGCGGACACCGCTTCATCCAGCACGATGAGCGATGGATGTGTGATCAGCGCGCGGGCGATCGCAACGCGCTGACGCTGCCCGCCGGAAAACTCGTGAATATATTTGTCAGCATCGCTGGCCCGCAGTCCGACATTCTCCAACGCCTCGGCAATCCGTGCGTCGAGCGCCGAACCGGTCGGCGCATCCGACCCCATGAGATAGAACGGCTCGGTCACAAGCCGACGGACCTTGTGGCGCGGATTGAAAGAGCCATACGGATCCTGGAAGACAACCTGCATCTTCCGCCGGGCGGCGGCACTTGCACCAGCCTTCGTCGTCACAAGCTCTCCACCGACGCGGATCTCCCCTCCCTGCGTGGCTTCGAGGGCGAGGATGGCGCGGGTGAGTGTCGACTTGCCGCAGCCACTTTCCCCGACAAGGCCGACATTCTCGCCCTTGTGGATCCTGAAGCTGACATCGTTGACGGCACGGAAGGCACCGGCCCGGACAAACAGAGATTTGCGGGGCAGCGCGTATTCGCGAACAACCGAGGAAACCTCCAACACGGGAACGGCGTCCAAAGCCACCTGCGGCGGCTTGCGCACAGGCTGGTGGCTGGTCGCGGCCATCAGCGCTCTGGAATAGGGATGCTGCATGGCCCTGAAAAGCTGGACGGCCTTTCCGGCCTCGACAACCTCGCCCGACTTCATGATGACGATGCGGTCGGCGATGTCGGCCACAACGGCAAGATCGTGCGTGATGAGGATGAGGCCCATTCCGTCCTCATCAACCAGCTTCTTCAGAAGTGCGAGGATCTGCGCCTGCGTCGTTACATCGAGTGCGGTCGTCGGCTCGTCGGCGATCAGCAGTTTGGGGCGGAGCGCGATTGCCATGGCGATGACGACGCGCTGGCGCTGCCCGCCGGAAAGCTCATGCGGATAGCGCGTCAACGGAAACCGCTCTTCCGGCAGTCCGACACGGTTCAGCGTTTCCCTGGCAATTGACAGGGCTTCCGCCCTGCCCGCGCCACGATGGATCATGACCGTTTCCGCGACCTGATGACCAATGGTCTTGACAGGGTTGAGCGCGGTCATCGGTTCCTGAAACACCATCCCGACATCGGCCCCGCGCACGGCGCACATCTGGCTTTCGGTTTTGGTCAACAGCTCTTCGCCGTCGAGACGGATGGAGCCGGAAACTTCCATGCCATGCGGCAGAAGCTGCATGACCGAAAGCGCCGTCATGGACTTGCCGGAGCCACTTTCACCGATGACGCCGACCACCTCGCCACGGTCTACCTCGAACCTGACATCTGACAGGATTTTCAGGCCAAGGATGTTCAGACTCAGATTTTCGATCTGGAGAAGCGTCATGAGCGGCTCCTCCTGAGCTTGGGATCAAAGATGTCCCGCAGGCCGTCGCCCATCAGGTTCAGCCCCAGCACCGTGAGCACGATGGCAGCACCCGGAAACAGCGCCATATGGGGCGCAAGGCTGATCATGGTCTGCGCATCCGACAGCATACGGCCCCAGCTGGGCGTCGGCGGCTGAGCGCCGAGACCGACATAGGAAAGAGCGGCATCGGCAAGAATGCCCAGCGAAAACTGGATCGTCCCCTGCACGATCAGCAGGTTCATGATGTTGGGCAGGATATGTTCGGCGGAAATCCGGACAGCGCCCTTGCCCGCGACACGCGCCGCAAAGATGTATTCCCGGGTCCAGAGTGTCAGTGCGGCACCGCGCGCCAGGCGGGCGAAGACAGGAATATTGAATATGCCGATCGCGATAATGGCGTTGATCGCGCTTGGTCCGAACACGGCCGTGATCAGAATGGCGATCAGGAGCGCGGGGAAGGCAAAGACAAGATCATTTGCGCGCATGATGACTTCGTCGACCAGCGATCCCTGCTTTGCCGCAGCCCAGAGGCCCAGCGGCACGCCAGCGGCGATGCCGATCCCGACGGCGACGAAGGCGACTGCAATGGAGGTTCGCGCGCCGACCATGATCATCGAAAAGATGTCTCGTCCGAAATGATCCGTCCCAAACCAGTGGACAGCAGACGGTGCCCGCAGTTTCTCAGATACCGCAAGCGCTGTCGCATCATAGGGCGTCCAGACGAAGGACACGAGGGCTGCCAGGATGAAGAGGGCCGTCAGCGCAAAGCCCAGCGCAAAGCTCTTCGACTGGAAGGCAGCGCTGACAAGGCCGCGATTTGCCTCAGGCAGGGAACCGACATTCATCAGGCGCGGCTCCTCAGGCGCGGATCGACCAGCGCATAGGCGATGTCGACCAGAAATGTGATCAGGATGACCGCAAAGACGAGCAGCATCACTACCGACTGAACGACGATGAGGTCGCGCTGCGTGATCCCCTGGAACACCAGCCGGCCGAGCCCGGGGAGATAGAAGACATTCTCGATGATGATCGCACCCGCAAGCAGAAAGGAAAATTGCAGCCCGATGATCGTCAATACCGGGATCATGGCATTGCGCACCGCATGGCGCACCAGCGTCTGCCCCCGCGTCAGACCCTTTGCCCGGGCCGTCCGGATATAGTCCTCGGAAAGCGTATCGAGCAGCGCTGAACGCATGACGCGCGCCAGGATCGATGCCTGCGGCAGCGCCAGGGCAATGGCGGGCAGCGTCAGCGCCTTCAACGCAACGAAGAAGCCTGCGTTCCAGCCCGGAAACCCGCCGGCGGAAAACCACCGGAGCGTGATCGAAAAGAGAAGGACCAGAAGCATGGCGAACCAGAAATTGGGCACCGCGATTCCCAGCTGCGTGACCCCCATAATACCGTAGTCCGCAGCAGAATTGCGCTTCGCTGCCGAAATGATGCCAATTGGCAGCGCAATCGCGGTCGACAAGATCAGAGCGTAGAGTGCCAGCGGCAAGGACACCCATAGCCGTTGTGCAATCAGTTCGCCCGTCGGAACCTTGTAGGTGTAGCTGACCCCGAAATCACCATGCGCGAGGCCTGCGACCCAGGTCAGATAGCGCCAGACCACCGGCTCGTTCAGGCCCATCTGCTGTCTCAGCGCCTCCACCGTCTCCGGCTGCGCATTCATCCCGAGCATATAGGATGCGGGGTCTCCAGGAACGATCTGAAGCACGAGGAAGATCACGACGCTTGCAGCGAGCAGGCTCAGCACAAGGGAGATCAGACGTTTCAGGAGATAGGGGGCCATATGGGTGCCAAGCGATCGGCATGGCCGGAGGCGAAAGCCGCCTCCGGCCAACGCGGATCAATCCTTCCAGTAAACTTCGGACATGTCGTTCGACGGGGTCGGCTGGTTCTTCCAGAGCCCCATGATCTTGGCATTGGCAACGCCCAGCCTCGGCAGTTCGAAGAGGAACGCGTTGACATAGTCGTCTGCAATGCGCTTCTGCGCGGCCTTCAGGAGTTCGCTGCGCTTGGCCGGATCGGTCGTGCCGGAAAGGTCCGCCATGATCTTCTTGAAGACATCGCTCTTGTAGTTGAAGTAGTAGTTGTCGCGGCCATAGATATCGATATCCATCGGCTCGGTATGCGACACGATCGTCAGATCGTAATCCTTGCCCTTGAACACCTGCTCAAGCCACTGCGCCCACTCGACATTGGTGATCTCGGTCTTGATGCCCACCTTGGCGAGCTGGGACGCGATGATTTCACCCCCGCGACGCGCGTAAGGCGGCGGCGGCAGCTTCAGGGAGACGGTGAAGCCATCGGGATAGCCGGCTTCCTTGAGGAGCGCCTTCGACTTTTCCGGATCATAGTTCGACTGCGCGGTCAGATCGACATAGTCGGGATTATGCGGCGCGAAATGCGTGCCGATCGGCGTGCCGTAGCCGAACATGGCACCATCGATGATTTCCTTGCGGTTGATGGCATGCGCCACCGCCTCGCGGACCTTGATGTTGTCGAACGGCTTCTTGCCGTTGTTCATGGCCAGAAGCGTCTCGCCCTCGGTGTTGCCGGCAATCACGGTGAAGCGCGGGTCGGCCTTGAACTGCTCCAGCGTTTCAGCGGCCGGGAACAGCGGGAACGCATCGACATCACCCGCCATCATCGCAGCAAAGGCAGCGGACGGATCAGAGATGAACTTGAACGTCACCTTGTCGAGCTTGGCGGGCGTGCCCCAATAGCCGTCGAACTTGCCCAGTTCCACATGGTCGCCCTTGACCCAGTTCACGAACTTGAACGGGCCGGTGCCCACGGGCTTCGTCGCCTCGGTGGCAATGCTCTTCGGCGAGAGGATGACGGCATCACCCCAGGCCATGTTGAACAGGAAGCTGCCATTTGGCTTTTTCAGCGTCACCTTTACCGTTGCGGGATCCACAACGTCGACAGAGGCGATATCTGCGAAGAGACCCTTCTGGGCGTTAGTGGAGTCCGGCGCACGCGCACGATCGAGCGAGAATTTCACATCGTCGGCGCTGAACGGCGAACCATCGTGGAACTTCACACCGGTGGCCAGGTGGAACGTGTAGGTCAGTCCATCGGCGGAAATGTCCCAGCTCTTGGCGAGATCCGGAATGATGGCGCCGTTGGCGTCGAAGCGCGTCAGCCCCTGGAAGATGTTGGCATAGGTGACTTCGCGGATCGCCGCTGCGGCACCGGAGGTCGGATCAAGATTCGGCGGCTCCAGAACCATTCCGACCGTGATGGCGGTATTCGCCGCAAATGCAGGCGTGAGCGCGCTGGACGCAACCAGAATGGCCGCCGTCGTCACCAGTTTCAACATGTTGTTCATAGTCTTCCTTCCCCTCGATAGCGTTTGAAGTTCCGCATATCAGCCGACCATTACCCCTAGCCGGCAATTCGCCATTCCTCAAGCGCCATCGGGCGGCATGAGCAACTGCAGCAAGGACAGCGCCATAACCTTGGTGCTGTCAACCATGTCATCGATGCCAACATATTCATCGGGTTGGTGGGCAAGGTCCAGAATGCCGGGCCCATAGGCGATGCAATTATACATCTTGCCGATACGGGCGATGTGCTTCTGGTCGTAGGTGCCGGGAGACGCGACATATTCAGGCTCGCGATCGAATACCGCCTGGATGGCACTCGCCACGGTCCTGACCACCGGCGCATCGCGCTCCGTCATGGTCGGGGTCACGCCCCACAGTTCCTTCAATTCGTAGTCGAAGCTCGGTCGCTGCGCCTTCACCCGCTCCAGCAATGCGACGATTTCGCCCTTCACGCCGTCAGGGCTCTCCTCGATCAAATAGCGCCGGTCGAGCACCATGCGCGCGCTGTCGGGAACGAGCGGCGAAGGAAAGCCCGAGAAGCCATCCTTCGGCTCGTCGAGGCCACCATGAAGCGAATTGATGTTGAGCGTCGAACGACGCGCCAGCGGCGGCACGACCGGCATGTCGGTCTGTCGCGCGGCGAGCGCCGGAAAAAGGCTTTGCTCCATCTCTGCGACAACGGCACCCATGTGGCGCACTGCGCAATCGCCCAGGAAAGGCATGGAACCATGGGCAATGTGTCCAAAGGTCTCGATCTCTCCCCACCAAACACCACGGTGGCCGAGACAGATGCGATCCTTGTTCAACGGCTCGGGTATGATGACATGCTGCACGCGCGATGGCGAGAAATATCCCTTTTCCGCCAGATAGGCGACGCCACCGAAGCCACCGGTCTCTTCATCCGCCGTGCCGGAAATCTCGATCGCACCTGAAAATTCGGGGAAGAGATCGACAAAGGCTTCCGCAGCAACGATCGAGGCGGCAAGGCCGCCCTTCATGTCGCAGGCGCCACGGCCGTAAACCTTCCCGTCCTTCACCTCACCGCCAAAGGGATCAAGCGTCCATCCCCTGCCAGGTTCGACAACGTCGGTGTGCGAATTGAAATGGACGCACTCGCCGGCATAGCGCCCCTCGCGCCGTGCAATGACGTTCCAGCGTGGATAGCGATCGCTGTCGCCCGGTGCGTCGACCGCACGGATCATCTCGATCGCGAAACCCTTCGGCTGAAGGCGTCGTTTCAGATACTCGCAGACTTCCAGATAGGCCTCGCCCGGCGGGTTCAGCGTCGGAATGCGGATGAGTTCGGATGTGAGCGTGACGAGATCGTCGCGACGTGCCTCAATTTCCCGCAACAGCCTTACAGAAGCTGTATCGTCCGGAAATTGCCTTGATTTACCAATAGTTTCGCTATCTACTTGCATGACATCAGCTTCACGAAAGAATGGGGCCGACACAATTCTGTAAAAATACGGGTCTGAAGAACGACGGAAATGCACATGAATGTGGCGGGGGCCATGGACGACGCGGACGATCTGGAGAAATTGGCGTTTGAATTTGCGCCGATCGGCATCGTCCTGACTGAAGACCGGGTGATCCGGCAATGCAACCGGCAATTCGCCAGCATGTTCGGCTATCAGCGCGACGACCTGATCGGTCATTCGTTTCGCATGCTCTATGCCTCGAGCCGCGAGTTCGAAGCGATCCGTGAGGTCGGCTTCAAGGCGTTGCGGGAGGCCGGACGCTACATGGACGAGCGACTGATGCCGCGTCGTGACGGCTCCATCTTCTGGTGTCGGGTGCGCGTCTTCACCTTCGATGCCGAAGCGCCGCTGGCGCGTGCGATCCTGTCCTTTGCCGATATCTCCGACATCCGTCCGGCGATTTCGATGACCAATCGCGAGCGCCAGGTCGTCAAATGCCTCGCCAAGGGGATGACAAGCAAGGAAACGGCGCGCGAACTCAGTCTGTCGCCGCGGACCGTTGAAGATTATCGCGCACGCCTGATCAAGAAGTTCGAGGTCCGGAACTTTTCCGGCCTGATGGCGCGCCTTGCAGGTTTTTCGATTTAATTCAAAGGAATGTCGACTTAGGCACCCGGACTAGCCTAAGCGTATCGGCAGCGTCAGAGGTTGAGCGCTTCCCGCAGCGTCAGGCTTTCACCCGTTCTCAGATCGAGATCCGCCTCGATGTGACCAATATGGTGCAGCATCATCTCGGTCGCGCGTTCGACATCGCCCGATTGCAGCGCTTCAAGGATCAGCGCGTGATCGTCGTGGCCGCAGCTTGAGACGCCGGAGCGGCCATAGAGCGCAATGACCAGCGACGAGCGGGCGACGAGCTCATCCATGAACTTCTCCAGCACGGCGTTTCCGGCCACGCGCGCCAGCATGATATGGAAATCGCCGGATGCCTTGATCTCGGCCCGCCGTGCATCCGGGCCACGGCTTGCCTTGTAGCGGTCTTCCTCCTCAAGATGACGGCGAAACGCCTCGACATCCGCCTTCGTCAGCCGCCGTGCAGCTTCCGCGACAATCCCGGCCTCGATCAGACGCCGGGATGCGAATACCTGTCGCGCATCTTCCGGTGTCGGATTGGATACAAAAGCACCCCTATTTCGTTCACTATGCACCAGACCTTCGAATGCCAGCATCTGCAGCGCATAGCGAACGACCGTGCGGCTGACATCAAAAAGCGTACCGACTTCGGCTTCCGAGAGCTTCGTACCCGGCGCCAGGCGCCTGTCGACGATGGCATCGCGCAGCGCATCGCGAATGGCCTTGGCACGATCTTCCTGATTGGCATCCATGGTGAGTGCAGACTTGGCGGACAGTGTCATGATGAAGCTTCCTGTTACCTCATGTTGTAGCGCCTGCCTGCCGGAAAGAAAATAGCGTCACGAAGTCAGGCTACCGAATTTTAGCGCACAAAATTGCAGCCAGATTGCATACACTAGCCTATTTTTTAATCATGCATGAAATTGAAGCAGCTCCTCGATTCAGCATACCAAGATATTCGCAAGCGAATCCAGATTGTTAGCGGCGCGCACCCGGAACTGGCACGAAGCATGCATTCATGTTCGCATCCACGAACGAGGATGATGCATGTCACAAGCCGCAGAAATTGAACTCGCTTCCGTTTCCAAAGTCTACGGAACGACCACCGCCGTGCATGCAATCAGCCTCAAGATCCCCGCCGGCAGCTATTGCTGCTTTCTGGGCCCTTCTGGCTGCGGCAAGACGTCGACGCTGCGGATGATCGCCGGTCACGAGACAGTTTCCGAGGGAGACATTCTGCTCGGCAACACGATCGTGAATGATCTGCCGCCCGCCCGGCGCGGCACGGCCATGATGTTTCAATCCTACGCGCTCTTCCCCCATCTCGATCTCGTCGACAATGTCGCCTTCAGCCTGAAGATGCAGGGCGTCGACAAGACGGAGCGACGCAACGCTGCTCTTGCGATGCTGAAGCGCATGCAGCTCGAGCCCTATGCCACACGGCGGCCCGCGCAGTTGTCCGGCGGTCAGCAGCAGCGCGTCGCGCTGGCCCGCGCGCTGATTACCCGGCCGCAGGCACTTCTGCTCGATGAGCCGCTTTCCGCGCTCGATCCCTTCCTCAAGATCCGGATGCGGGCAGAACTGAAGAGCCTGCAGACGTCGCTCGGCATGACCTTCGTGCATGTGACGCACAGCCAGGACGAGGCCATGGCGCTGGCAGACCTGATCGTCGTGATGAATGACGGACGGATCGAACAGGCGGCGAACCCGCGCACGGTTTTCGAACGGCCGGCCACCGCCTTCGTCGCGCAGTTCATGGGCAATCACAACGTGATTTCCGGGCGCATTGTCGAACGCTCGGGTGATCTCACGACCATTGAAGTAAATGGTGGCGGGCGCTTCAGCGCCGTCGGCGTTCCCGAGCACGAGGATACGCATGCCGATTTCGCGTTGCGCACCGACCATATCCGCATGGCTGCATCTGACACGTCCGGCTTCGGCTTCACGGCCGTTGTCCAGAACGTCGAGGACCTCGGCGCGAGTGTGAAACTGAGCGTGGCGGGGGCTGGTGTCGAGGAATTCACCGTCGTCCTTCGAGACGCCGATTTTTACCGCAGTCCGGTCAAGGCGGGCGATGCCGTGCCGCTGTCATGGGGCAAGGACGATGCGATCATTCTGGGACGCGTCCCGAAGTAACAACAAGAAAATGATGAAAAATCATGACCAAACAAACCTCTGAAGGAGAACTCAGCATGACCACGAAGTCTCAAGGAATTACGCGGCGTACGCTGTTGAAGACCGGCGCGGCAGCCACCGGTCTGGCAGCAGGCACGGGCGTGATCACCGGTTTCCCGACGATCTGGGCGAAGAACCCGATCACGCTCCGGCAGATCGGCACGGGCGTTTCGAATATCAATGCGATTGCCGAAAAGTGCAAGGCGGACCTCGGCATCACACTGGAAATGACGGCTCTGGACTCCGACGCCGCAGCCCAGCGCACCGTCACGCAGCCGAACTCCTACGACATCGCCGACATCGAATACTGGATCCTCAAGAAGGTCTACCCGGCCGGTGTCATCCAGCCGATGAACACCAAGAAGCTGAAATATTTCGACAAGATCGTGCCGCTCTTCATCACCGGCAAGCTGAAGCCGGATAGCGTGATTGCACAGGGCACGGCACCGCATACCGTCGGCTTCGTCGAAAAGCCCGGCGACAAGAAGTTCGCCAAAGCTCCGACCGAGTGGTTCACGATGGTTCCGACCATCTACAACGCAGATACGCTCGGCATCCGCCCTGACCTCGTCGGTCGCGAAATCTCCTCCTGGGCCGACATTCTCGACCCGGCCTTCAAGGGCAAGACGTCGATCCTTAACATCCCGTCGATCGGCATCATGGACGCCGCCATGATCATGGAAGCGGCCGGCAAGCTGAAATATGCCGACAAGGGCAACATGACGAAGGCCGAGATCGACAAGACGATCGATTTCCTCATCGAAACCAAGAAGGCCGGGCAGTTCCGCGCCTTCTGGAAGTCGTTCGACGAGTCCGTCAACCTGATGGCCTCGGGCGAAGTCGTCATCCAGTCCATGTGGTCGCCGGCCGTTGCCGCCGTCCGCTCCAAGGGCATCGCCTGCAAGTATCAGCCGCTGAAGGAAGGCTATCGTTCGTGGGGCGGCGGTCTCGGCCTTGCCGCACACCTCAAGGGCGCTGAACTCGACGCGGCCTACGAATACATCAACTGGTACACGTCGGGTTGGGTCGGCGGCTATCTCAACCGCCAGGGCTACTACTCGGCCTGCATGGAAACCGCCAAGCAGTTCATGACCGAAGATGAATGGGGCTACTGGATCGAAGGCAAGCCGGCCAAGGGTGACATCATGTCTCCGGAAGGCAAGGTCATGGAGAAGGCCGGCGCCGTGCGCGACGGGGGCTCGTTCGACGACCGCATGGGCAAGGTCGCCTGCTGGAACTCGGTCATGGATGAAGACCGCTACATGGTGAAGCGCTGGAACGAATTCATCGCTGCCTGATGCTATCCGCGCCGCCCTCACCATCGGGGGCGGCGCATCTTCCTACGCGGACAAAACCGGAGTTCGGCAACCATGGTGACTGTGAGGCTGATAGGCGCAGGCGACGGCAAGCCCAAGCGGGAGATACGCCTGCCCGGCTGGCTGCCACCCTATCTGCAGGCCACGCCGCTGGCCCTCATCCTGGGTGGTTTCCTCCTCCTGCCGATCCTGATGATCATCGTGGTGAGCTTCTGGGACTACGATTTCGCGCAGATGTATCCCGATTTCGTCAGCATGAACTATGTTGACACGCTGGGTTCCTGGGTGACCTGGAAGACCTATCTCAATACGCTGAAATTTGCGGCCATCGTCTGGCTGCTGACCCTCGTGATCGGCTTCTGGGTGGCCTATTTCCTGGCCTTCCATGTCCGGACAGCCGCCATGCAGATGGTGCTTTTCCTTATCTGCACCGTCCCGTTCATGACATCGAACATCATCCGCATGATTTCGTGGATCCCCGTACTCGGCCGCAACGGCCTCGTGAACACCGCCCTTGTGAAGGCAGGAATCGTGCCGCAGCCGATCGAATGGCTGCTCTATTCCGATTTCGCCGTCGTGCTCGCCATGGTGCATCTCTACACGCTCTTCATGGTGACCCCGATCTTCAACACGCTGATGCGTATCGACAAATCGCTGATCGAGGCCGCCCGGGACGGCGGTGCGTCCGGTTGGCAGACGCTGACAAATGTCATTATTCCGCTTGCAAAGCCCGGAATGGCAATCGGCACGATCTTCGTCGTCACGCTGGTCATGGCGGATTTCTCAACCGTTCAGGTCATGTCCGGCGGCCAGAGCGCCTCGGTGGCGCTGATGATGAAGAACCAGATGTCGCTGCTGCAATATCCGGCCGCCGCCGCCAACGCCGCGGTCCTGCTGGTTGTCGTGCTCCTCATGGTTGCGGCGATCCTGCGCGTCGTCGACATTCGCAAGGAGCTCTGAGCCATGCACACCGAAAAGCGCCCGCGCGAATTCTACATCCTAGCAGCCTTCTTCACCGTCTTCGTGCTCTTCCTTTATGGCCCGATGTCGGCAATCTTCATCCTCTCCTTCCAGGGGCCCAATGGCGGCCTGACCTTCCCGATGAACGGCACATCGCTGCACTGGTTCGGCAATCTCTTCGAAACCCAGGCGGTCGGCGATTTCGGCGGGGCGTTCCAGCGTTCGTTCACGCTGAGCTTCATGGTCATGATCGTGACCGTCGTTGTTTCGCTTCTGGCCGGCCTCGCCTTCCGGCGGAAGTTCTATGGCGCAACGGCGCTCTTCTATCTCGCCGTCGCAAGCCTGGTCGTGCCGTCAATCATCATCAGCCTCGGTATCGGCGTCCTCTTCCAGCAGCTGGGCTTTGCGCCAGCATGGTACACGTCCGGCTTCGGCGCGCACCTCACCTGGACGCTGCCCTTCGGCGTGCTGATCATGTTCGCGATCTTCAACCGGTTTTCTCCGTCCTATGAGGAGGCCGCGCGGGACCTGGGCGCCACCTCGTGGCAGACCTTCCGCTTCGTCGTCCTGCCTATGATCCTGCCAAGCCTCATCGGCGTCGGTCTCTTCGGCTTCACTCTTTCCTATGACGAATTCGCACGCACGCTGATGACGGCCGGCACCTACAATACACTTCCGCTCGAAATCTACGGCATGACAACCAATGTGACGACGCCGGTTCTTTACGCGCTCGGCACGCTGACCACGCTTTTCTCCTTCATCATCATCGGCAGCGCGGTGGGCATCATCGTCTTCATAAACCGCCGTCGCGGCAACGCATGACAGGCCACGCATGAAACTCCTCGTCGTCAATCCCAACACGACGGTCTCGATGACCGAAAAGATCGCGGACGCCGCCAATCGCGTTCGCAATACCGCAACCGACATTGTCGCCGTGACGTCCAGCATGGGGCCTGCCTCCATCGAAGGCTATTATGACGAGGCACTTGCCCTTCCCGGCCTGCTGCTCGAAATTGCCAAGGGTGAAAAGGCGGGTGCAAGCGCTGCCATCATCGCCTGTTTCGACGACACCGGGCTCGATGCTGCAAGAGCGCTGGCGCATATTCCCGTGCTTGGCATCTGCGAAGCAGCCCTCTCCGCCACAGCCTTCATCGCCCAGCGCTTCACGATCGTGACGACCATGGAGCGGTCGCGCCTGCCGCTGGAGGCACTGGTTCATCGCTATGGCATGGCGGGTCGCTGCAATGTCCGCGCGGCCGACATTCCGGTCCTGTCGCTGGAGGACCCGCAGTCCAACGCGAGAGACCGTCTGCGCAACGAAATTGCCGCGGCCCTGCGCGAAGACAAGTCGGAAGCCATCGTGCTCGGCTGCGCCGGCATGGCAGACCTGACGATGGACCTGCGCCGCGAATTTGGCATCCCCATCGTTGACGGCGTCGCTGCCGCCGTCAAGCAGGCGGAGGGGCTGGTTGCACTCGGCCTCAGCACCGCCAAACGTGGAGCCTATGCCACGCCCGTTCAAAAGCCCTATACCGGAACCCTCTCGACCTTCGCGCCTCAGGATCTTCTCGCCAGATGACCCAGCATGTCGATGTCAGAAACCTGACACTGCAAGAGACCGGTCGACTGATTGAATGGGCCGGCAAAGAAGGCTGGAATCCCTCGCCAAACGATGCAAACGCCTTTTACGCTGCCGACCCGCAAGGGTTCATCGGCTGCTTTGTGGACGGTGAACTTGCCGCCGGCATTTCCGCGGTTTCCTATAGCGACACGTTCGGCTTCATCGGGCTCTATATCACGCGGCCCGATCTCCGTGGCAAAGGCTACGGCCTGAGCGTGTGGGATGCAGGTCTCGCACGACTTTCCGGCAAGACGGTAGGGCTCGACGGTGTTCCCGCGCAGCAGGCCAACTACGAGACGATGGGCTTTCGCCGCGCCTACGGAAGCAGGCGCTGGAGCGGCTTTCTGCCGAGAACAGGGCCGAAAGGGAACATTGGGGTAGCCGAATTGCATGAGCGCGCTGAAATCATGCAATTTGACCGCATATACTTTCCAAGCGCACGCCTAGAATTTCTGGACTTCTGGCTGTCTTCACCACGCACCGCGTTTGTCGCCAGGCAAGATGGGCGCGTCACCGGCTATGGTGTGATGCGGGAGTGTCTGGATGGCCTGAAGGTTGGTCCCCTTTTCGCTGAGAACGCCTCCACCGCCATCGACCTGTTCAAGTCATGCGGCGAGGCGGCGGCCGGCGCACAGGTTCATCTCGATGTTCCGGACTCCCAGGCAGACCTCATCGATCACCTGAGAGAACTCGGTTTCCGGAGCGGATTCGAGACGGCCCGCATGTATCTGGGATTGCCGCCGGCCGTGGACATGACCGGCGTCTTCGCGGCAACGACGCTGGAACTCGGCTGATCAGGTCTTGTCGATCGGCTTGCTGCGCATGCGCTTGACGGTCTCGCGCTCCGCCCGCCGGCAGGCCACCGGCGGCAAACCGCGCCCGATCAGGTCGACGTCCTCCAGCACCCGCTTCCCGATCTCCTGAAGGGCAGATGTCAGGGCACCGGCTCGATGTGGAGAGAACAGAACATTCGGCAATGCGCGGATGGGATCAGCGGCGGCCACAGGCTCTTCCGGGAAGACGTCAGTCGCAAACCGGATCCGGCCAGTCGGTGCAATCTCCTTCAATGCGTCAAAATCCAGAACCGCAGCACGGCTCAGGAGAACCAGGGACGCGCCGGGCTGCATCAGTTTCAGATTGTCGCGATTGAGCAGGTGCCGGTTTTCAGTCGTGATCGATGCCACGACAAAGACAATCCGGCTCTCAGAAAGCACCTCTTCAAGCGATGCCGGCTGGACGCTTAGGCGCTCTAGATGTCCATTTGGCAACCATGGGTCGAAGACCCTGACGGCCTTGGGACGAAATCCGGGTAGCAACGCATTCAGTGCGCGTCCCAGATCCCCGAAGCCGATAAAGCCGAATGTCGAGCCAGTCAAAAGCTCGGCATCAAGGTTGCCATCAAGGCCATAGCGTTCAGTTCCGTGCAGAAAGCGGGCATGCTCGCTGTGGATCCCTCGCGCGAGACTGATCGCCATTCCGAGGCCCATCTCTGCCACCGCCAGGGCAAAGACGCCGCTCGGCGCCAGAACATGAATGCCGCGCTGGAAACAGATGTCGTAATCAATATTGGGCAGGAAGTTCGTCTCGACATTGAAGATTGCCTTCAGCCTGCCAGCCTTAGCAAGACGTTCCGTATCCATCGGTTGCTGACTCATCAGGATTTCGCAATCCGGCAGGTGCCGGTCATAGAAGGCATCCCGGTCGCCGCCGTCATAGATCGCGACATCATGATTCTTGACGAACGCTGCGTAATCCTCCGGGCTGAACATCTCCGCTGCCGTCCGTGGCGCCGGATCGTAAATGATCTTCAATGTCTTCCTCCCATCGAAACTGACTTTCGTCATGTCATTTGGCAACTTTGATGGCAATATATGCCAAACCGCGGCACTTGAGGGCATCTGGACTATGCCCGCCCGGCAGAAACAACCTCTTCCTGCACCAGTTCCTCCTGGTCCGGCAAAGACATGTCATAGGCTGCCAGTGCCTTCAAAACGGCCCCCTGACGCATCAGTTTGGGGGCATCCGGGTAGACATCGACGATATCGGGTTCCACCCGGCGTCCAAAGCTCTGATTGGCAAACGCCGCCCGGATCTCGTCCATCATGAACTCGAGCGCAATCGTCGAAGCACCGGCCATGATGAGCGGTACACTGTCGAAGAGCGTGAAGAGATTGACGAGCCCGTTGCCAAGCGCCCGGCCCGCTTCCCTCAAGGCTTCCCGCTCCGGCCCGTCCACCCGCCGCGCCTTTTCGACGATGTCGACCAGCGTGTCGTTTTCCGGAACATCCTCGATGACGATATTGGGGTCCTCGCCCGCAACCGCGCGGCGGATCGCATAGATGCCCGCATAGGCCTCCACGCAGCCACGGCGGCCGCAGCGACACAGCGCCCCACCCGGCTTGTAGATCATATGCCCAAATTCCATGCCGGAGGACTTGGGACCCGAAAGCATCTTGCCATTGATCGCCAACCCGAGGCCGACGCCATTGGCCATCAGCAAGGCTGCGAAATTCTCTCCCGAAGCTTCTGGAGCGGTCCATGTCAGACCTTCGGCGACGGCATTGCAGTCGTTCATGACTTCCGCGCTGGCACCAAACTCCGCCTCCAGCAGCGAGGCTATGTCCATTTCGTGGACATCAGCAAACGGCGTGCTCAGCAAAAGCCTCCCGGCGCTATCGACGATCCCCTCGACGGCAACGGCAATCCGCACGATCGAGGCGCGGCTGCGCCCTGTCTCCTCGCCCAGCCCGTCTATCAACTCCACCATCAGCCGCACAATGCTCTCGGGCGCCAGCGACAGCGTCCGGCGGCGCAGCTCGCGCCGGCCCAGTTCGCGACCGGCATAGTCAAACAGTGTTGCCTCCACCAGACCGCGCGCCAGGCGAATGGTGGCAACTGTCGCATGCTTGCCATTCGGCGCAATCAACACCTGCGGCCGCCCGCGCTTGTTGACGGTGGACGTCTCCGGCAGCCGGTCGGTCAGCACACCGCGCTCGATCAGGCTGTTTGTGATGACAGTGACAGTCGACGGCGAAAGACCGGTCAGGGAACTGAGCGCGGTTCGCGACAGCGGCCCGTGCCGCCTGAGCGCCCGCAGAATTCCGAATTGATTCAGCCGCCGGACGTCGTCCTGGCGTACAATGCTCGACATGCTTTCCTCCGAGCAGCCCTCCAAGGGCCGCTCCTCCCCCAAGCGCCAGAAGCTCTCGCAATGCAAAAATCTATTGCATTGCAGCAACTTAGCGAGTTGTGTTTTTATCTTGACATACCAAAATAAGCGTGTCACTTATTTTTTTGAGGCTAAAAAAAAGTCTCTGCGAAGGCCGGGGTCGGGAGTCCCTGTGCCATTCTTGCTTTTGATGCTTGAGAGCATTTGGGAGGACGTCATGAAGAAGTTTGCTGCTGCGCTTGCAGGCGCAGTGTTTGTCATGTCTGCGGCAAGCCCGGTTTTCGCCGCTGGCAAGACCATCGCCGTATCCTGGAAGATCTTCCAGGAAGAACGCTGGAAGCGCGACGAAGCCGTCATCAAGAAGATCGTCGAAGCCGCTGGCGACAAGTACATTTCCGCCGACGCGCAGGGGTCTGCTGCCAAGCAGCTGACGGACATCGAATCCCTGATTTCGCAGGGTGCCAACGTTCTGCTGGTTGTTCCGTGGGACTCTGAAGCCATCATGCCGGCCGTCCAGAAGGCCAAGGACGAAGGCATTCCGACGATTGCCTATGACGTTCAGATCGAAGATCCGAGCGTTCTCTACATGACCTTCAACAATGTCGGCGTCGGCAAGATGATGGCCGAGGAAGTCGTCAAGGTGAAGGACAAGGGCAACTTCGCCATCATCAAGGGCGACCAGGGCGACCCGAACTCCGCGTTCCTGCTGAAGGGCATGATGGAAGTCATCAAGCCGAAGGTTGACTCCGGTGCGATCAAGATCGTCGGCGAAGCCTCCTCGGATGGCTGGAAGCCGGAAAACGCCCAGAAGAACATGGAGCAGATCCTCACCGCCAACAACAACAAGGTTGACGCCGTTCTGTCGCAGAACGACGGCATGGCCGGTGGTGTTGTGGCAGCGCTGTCTGCCCAGGGCCTCGCTGGCTCCGTTCCGGTCACCGGCCAGGACGGCGACGCAGCCGCCATCAACCGCGTTGCGCTCGGCACCCAGCTCGTCTCGATCTGGAAGGACTCGCGCGAACTCGGCAAGGCCGCAGCAGAAGCAGCCCTCATGCTTGCCGACGGCAAGGATGCCTCGTCCGTTCCGAACGTTCAGAAGTTCAAGGACGGCGCACACAAGGTTGAGATGAACGCTGTTCTCCTCAAGCCCTTCGCCGTTACCAGGGACACGCTGGGCGACGTCATCAAGGCTGGCTGGATCGACAAGGCAACCGCCTGCGCAGGCGTCAAGGCCGGCACCGTTAAGGCTTGCGATTGATCGCCTGAAACGATCGTCATGATCGGAAACCGCGTCGCTCCAGCGGCGCGGTTTTTTGAAGGCAGAGACGTTTGCTGGCGGCTCGCCCGAAATGGATGCCAGATCGGGCATATCGCGCCCGGATGCGACAGCAATTCCATCACAAGAACGATAAGCTTGAGAGGCAGGGGCAGTGACACAGACTCAGACCGCCGTAACGACACAGACACAAGGCAAGGAAGGCCTTTTGACCGCCTTCCTCCGGGCCACCGAAATCGACGCGCGCATGCTCGGCATGTTCGGCGCGCTGATCCTCATCTGGGTCGGTTTCCATGAATACGGCGCGATATTCAACAATAACGGTGCCTTCCTCACCTACCGAAACCTCTGGAACCTCTCGGTACAGACTGCGTCGATCGCCGTCATGGCGACCGGCATGGTTCTGATCATCGTCACGCGCCATATCGACCTGTCGGTCGGCTCCGTTCTCGGCGTGACCGCCATGATCACCGGCGCCGCGCAGGTCTGGATCTTCCCGAAGGTTCTCGGCCTCGGCCTAGGGCATCCGATGATCTGGATTCTCGCCGTCATCGTTGCGCTCGTCGTTGCAACCGCCATCGGCGCCTTCCAGGGCTTGCTGGTTGCCTATCTGCAGATCCCCTCTTTCATCGTGACCCTCGGCGGCATGCTCGTCTGGCGCGGCGCTGCCTGGTGGGTCACGCGCGGCGAGACGATTTCGCCGCTCGACCCCAATTTCAAGCTGATCGGTGGCGGACCCTATGGCGCGATCGGCGTGACCGCGAGCTGGGTCGTGGCCATTGTCGTCTGCGTTCTGATCATTCTCTCGCTGATTGCCGGCCGCAGGCAGCGCCAGCGCTTCGGCTTCCCGCTGCGTCCGGTCTGGGCAGAGGTGTTCATCGCCGTGCTCGGCTCCGTTCTCGTCCTTGGCGCGGCCTACATTGCAAACAATTATCCGTGGCCTGCGGGCATCGTGAAGGAATATGCGACCAGCCACAACATCCCCGTTCCACCAGGTGGTCTCTTCATCGGTCACGGTTTCGCCATTCCGGTTCTCATTGCCGGCGCCGTTCTGATCGTCATGACCTTCATTGCCAACCGCACCCGCTTTGGCCGCTATGTCTTCGCCATCGGTGGCAATCCGGAAGCGGCGGAACTCGCCGGCATCAATACCAAGCGCATGACCGTCATGGTCTTCGCGCTTATGGGCACACTGGTCGGCATTTCCGCGATCATCGCCTCGGCCCGCCTCAATTCGGCGACAGCCGACCTCGGCAAGGTCGATGAACTCTACGTCATCGCAGCAGCCGTCATCGGCGGCACGTCGCTCGCCGGCGGCTCCGGCACCATCTGGGGCGCCATGCTCGGCGCGCTCGTCATGCAGTCGCTGCAGTCTGGCATGGTCCTGATCGGGTTCGAGGCTGCCATGCAGCAAATGGTGGTTGGCGGCGTGCTCGTCGTCGCCGTCTGGCTCGACACCGTCTATCGCCGTCGCATCAAGTAAGGAGGATGAACATGAACGCCAACATCGGAAATCCTCACAATGGTGCGACGCCGCTTGTCGAGATGCGCGACATCTCGATTGCATTCGGCGGCATCAAGGCCGTCGACCACGCGAGTGTCGACCTCTTCCCGGGCGAAGTCGTTGGCCTCCTCGGCCACAACGGCGCCGGCAAGTCGACCCTGATCAAGATCCTCTCCGGCGCCTATCCGCGCGATTCCGGCCAGATCCGGATCAATGGCGAGGAAGTGCAGATCGGCAACCCGCGCGACGCCAAGGCCTATGGGATCGAAACGATCTACCAGACGCTCGCGCTGGCAGACAATGTCGATGCCGCCGCCAATCTGTTCCTGGGCCGCGAACTGCTGACAAGCTGGGGAACGCTGGACGACGCGGCCATGGAGGCCGAGGCCCGCAAGGTCATGGGTCGGCTCAACCCGAACTTCCGCCGTTTCAAGGAGCCGGTGAAGGCGCTTTCCGGTGGTCAGCGCCAGTCGGTGGCGATTGCCCGCGCCATCCTGTTCAATGCGCGCATCCTCATCATGGATGAGCCGACAGCTGCTCTCGGCCCGCACGAAACCGCACAGGTCGGCGAGCTGATCAAGGAACTGAAAAAGGACGGCATCGGGATCTTCCTGATCAGCCACGACATCCACGACGTCTTCGATCTCGCCGATCGCGTCGCCGTGATGAAGAACGGCCAGGTTGTTGGCTATGCCAAGACGACCGAAGTCACAAAGGACGAGGTGCTCGGCATGATCATTCTTGGCAAATGCCCTCCGAACGCCATCCGCGGACCCGGTGCGATCGACTGAGTACGGACCAGAAGGCAAAATCATTCGATAATAATAGCTTTATTATCGAATGATTTCTTGCTTTATGCCGCCGGCGATGCCAGATCTTCTGCCTGATAGGCATCGTACCGTCCTCGGAAATGTTCAAACAGATTGATGGTCCGACGCGCAATGCCCGTCCAGCCAAAGGCGCGGCGGGCAAAGCGTGCGCCCTCAACCGACAGGGTTTCCCGCATCCAGGGGTATTGCAGCGGCAGGTTCAGCACTGCCGCAAATTCCTCTGCCCGTTTCGGATCGGCGACCAGCGCGTGACGGCCGAATTCGATCTGCTCGTGAAGCCCGCCATGGACGGTCATCACTGTCGGCGTGCCACAGGCCATCGCCTCGACCGCCGTCATGCCAAAAGGCTCGTAGCGCGACGGCAATGCGAAGACGCCGGGCGCGCGATAGCAGTCGGCGAGATCCTTGTCCTCGACATAGCCACGCCAGTCGATCCGGTCCTCGACCCCGATTTCGGTGGCGATCGCCTTGTATTGATCGAGAAGCGCTATATCACTGTCCGAGTTTGCGCCCGCGGCCAGGACAAGACGCGCCTCCGGCTGCAGGGTCTTCAGATGTGCCATGGCGTGAATGGCGAGGTCGTAACCCTTGTTTTCGGCCGCACGACCGACGATGTAGATGTCCTTTTCCGACATGCCGAGCCTGTCGCGTGCCCGGCGCACCATATCCGGCGTCGCGGGCGTGAAGCGACCCTCATCAATCCCCGGCGGGATCATCGTGATGTGGTCGCGGGGTAGCTCGTATTGTTCCGCAATCAGATCGACCTGCTGCTCGCTGGTCGCGATCACATGATCGCAGCTGCGGTAGAGAACGAATTCGCGGCGAATACGCTCATCGAAGCGATAGCCGGTAATTTCGTCCGGATCGGCGCCGACCATGTCATGCTGCTTCCACCAGCCAAGCGAATGCGGCGTGTGGACATGCGGGATCTGGAGCTCTTCGGCGATCTTCTGTCCGCTGACACCGGCATCCCAATAGTGGGAGTTGATCACATCGTAGTGGAGCTTGCGTTTGCGGATATAGGCGAGCGCATTGGTGACGAAGTCGCCGTACCAGTCGTGCATGTCCTCCTTGCGAATGAAGTGGCGGCCGCCGAACGGGATGCGAATGATCTTCAGATTGTCATTGATCTCGTCCTCTGCCGGCTGGTCCTCGAAGCGACGGGTCATGACGTCGACCCGGTAGCCGAGACGCGAAAAGCGCTTGGCCAGTTCGAGCACGAAGACCACCTGCCCTCCCGTGTCCGGCTTTCCCAATTCAGGTGAACCCGCCACATATCCATGCAGCGAAATCATCAGAAGCGAACCGACATGTTGTCCGGCCATGGTCGTTTTCCCTCTTGTTCAACAGCTGAGACTTGAAGTTTTAACGCCTGTCAGATGGCAAGGTTCCGAAACAGAAGGTTACGACGCGAGCACGCCGTAAGCCTGCAGGCCTTCCAACACGCCAGCGGCATGCGGAGCCCGGGCAAAATACGTCTTGTATCTGGGCGCCGTATGAACCAGCTCCGGTCGCGCATTGCCGACAGCGATGGCGCGATCGGCAGCTTCGAACATGGCAAGATCGTTGCCGGAATCCCCGGCAGCAATCACCCTTCCCGCCGGGATCCGCAACTGCCGCGCCAGGAATAGCAGCGCCAGATCCTTTCCCGCCTCCGGAGCAATCAGATCGAGATCGCTTTTGCCGGTATAAAGCGCCTGCGCCGGAAGTCGGCGCGCGGAAAGCTCAGCGAGCACGGCCTCGACAGAAGCCCGGTCAGGCACGGAGAAACTGGCCTTCCCCGGCGTCTGAAACTCGTCGGCATGCGCCTGATGGCCGAACCGCCGCACGACATCAACGATCTCCTGCCGCGGCCACGCCGCGAAGCGATGTGCCCATTCGGGGACAAACTGGCCGTCAATCCGGATCTCGGTTCCAAGGCCGGTAATGATCGCGCGCGGCGTGAAATCACTCGGAAAATACGACCGAATTGTCCTGTCGACGCTCTCGGCCGGCCGACTGGAGTTCAGCGCCAGGCAGACCGTCATTCGTTGCCGACGCACCGCCAGCCAGAGACTTTCCAGCGCCTCTCTGTCACCTGTCAGGGTATCGTCAATATCGCTGACGATCAGCCACTTGCCTTCCTCCGGGGCGGACATCAGCGCACCGCCTCGCGGTCCGTGTTGTCCGGGCGCGTTGCCGTGTAAACCATCTCGGACGCATGTTCCGAGACGGGCCGCGCCAGGCTCTCGATCTGCAGCTCGGCAATGCCAAGAGCGGCAGATTCGGCGTAGAACCCCACCGCACCCTCGGCATATGTCTCGTCCACAAGGCTGAGAACGACATAGCCACCGATCGAGACCTCAAGATACATGCCATGGGCGACAACTTCGACCAACCAGCTTTCCCGCTGCTCTTCCTGAAAATGCGCATCCTGAAGCGGATCGTAGCGGAAGGAATGCTCAAACACCGGGGTCGGATTGGCTCCCCACGCCCGGATCTGCGCCACGCCTTTCACCAGATCCAGCGCGAGATAGTAGCCGTCGCCGTCTTCGTTGGTCCGAAGGACCAGGCCGCACTTTCCAGATCCATGGAGTGTCATGACGCATCGCAGCCGGAAATCATCGTGCCGGCCCGGCAGCAGAACGGCCTCGTAACCACTCCGACACGCGAAGCTCAAACCACCTTCCTGGTCGCTCAGGCTCGCATGCGAGTTTCCGTAGAGAAAACGACATTGTGAAGCGGTGGTAATTTTCTCCGCACCTGTGACCAATCCATTGAATGCGCCGGAGGATTTCAGCCTCAACCGGCCCCCCTGCCCCTGCACCAGCTCCTTCGGTGGTGGCAGAACCTTCTTGGTCACCTCACGACCATTGATCATCTCCGTCCGCGCAAAGAAGCAGAACAGGAGTGGCCGACCACCATTCTGGCAGACGCGCCCTGCATAGTTGCCAAATGGCAGAAGAACATTTTCGAAGAAGTTCTCGTAAGGCCCTTCAAGACGCTCGGAATACCAATAGTGGATCTTGATGTCTTCACGGATCGAGCCGATCAGATAATAGCGATCGCCGAGCCAGAAGAGGTTGGGAACCTCGACGTCGTCGTAAAGGCCGGGCTTGTGCAGCGGAGAGAGGAATTCGAATGTGTCCGGCGCAATCTCCCGCGCCATGGCGACGCAGCCGCGCCGGATCACCGGCCCGTTCTTGACGCGTCCTGAGGCGAGCAACAGGCGCGCGCCGGTCTTCTCATCGATATAGAAGAAGGGATCGCGGAAACTGACCCATTGCCGACCTTCGTCGACGCTCGACTCGTAATAGGGACCACGAATTTCGAGCGGATAGTTCCCCTCGGCGCAACGTTCCCAATGATAGAGATCCTTGGAACGCGCGAGGCCTACGCGCTGCACGCGGCCGAACTCCGCCCGCGAGAGCCCGGTGTAGAACATGCGCCACTCCCCTGGTCGATCCGGGTCAGCGGTGACATGCATGGTCCATAGCATGTCGTCGTCCCAGCTGCCGGGATCGCCGACGAAAAGCGCGTTCTTCACGCGACGCCATGACATGCCGTCGCTGCTCACCGCATGTGCGATGAAGTCGTGATTGGGCAGGACAAGGTGAAAGAGGTGATAGAGCCCGTCGTGAAAGATCACGTCGACGTCACCAATGTCCGATCTCAGAAATCCGTGCGATGCGTACATGCCCAAAAGTCTGCCCGCGAGAGCAGGATGAGGCAAGCAATATATTTTTCAAAAAAGACGGAACTTCAGGCCAGCTTGAGGAGTTTAGCCGCGTTGTCCTTAAGGATGAGAGGCCGCACTTCGTCCTTGATGTCGATCTTTTCGAAGTCCGCCAGCCAGCGCTCCGGCGAGATCATCGGCCAGTCAGAGCCGAACAACATCTTGTCCTTCAGAAGTGTATTGGCATAACGCACCAGAAGCGGCGGGAAATACTTTGGAGACCAGCCGGACATGTCGATATAGACGTTCGGCTTGTGTGTCGCCACCGCCAGCGCCTCTTCCTGCCAGGGGAAGGACGGGTGGGCCATGACGATGGGCATATCCGGAAAGTCGACCGCAACATCATCGAGATGGATGGGGTTGGAAAACTTCAGGCGCATGCCGTTGCCGCCACGCATACCGGACCCGACGCCCGTCTGGCCGGTGTGAAACAGCGCGATCGCGCCGTATTCCGCCAGAACTTCATAAAGCGGATAGGCGAGCCGATCGTTCGGATAGAAGCCCTGATAGGTCGGATGGAACTTGAAGCCCTTGACCCCATAATGCTCGATCATACGGCGGGCTTCGCGCACGCCCATCTTGCCCTTGTGGGGATCGATCGAGGAAAAGGGAATGAGGACGTCGTTATACTCGGCCGCGAGCTCGGCAACTTCCTCATTGCTGTAGCGGCGGTAGCCGGTCTCGTGCTCGGCATCGACCGGGAAAATCACCGCAGCGACATTCTGCTTGCGATAATGCTCGGCCGTTTCCGGTACTGTCGGCGGGTGCTCCCAGGCGGCGCGGAAATAGCGCGCCATCGTTGTCTGCAGCTCGTCATATCCGTCATCGGCATGACAACCGCAGGCCTCTTCAGCATGGGTGTGAAAATCAATGGCGCGGATTTTGGCGAGATCGATCATGGCATCCTCCCGAGTTCGACGCATCGGTTTTAGGAGGCCATATAGTTATAGTCAATAACTATATGCGCGACCGCGCACAAACCGTGGCGCGCGGTCTGGACAGACGGGTCTGGTTAAAGGGCGCCGAAATCCGGAGCAGACAGTCCGGACTGCTGATAGGCGGCCGTCACCGTATTCGCCATCAGCATAGCAATGGTCATCAGGCCAACGCCGCCCGGGACGGGCGTAATCGCGCCGGCGACTTCCGCGGCTTCCGGATAGTTCACGTCGCCAACAAGGCGTGTTCTCCCCTCACCGCGCTCCGGCGCATCAATCCGGTTGATACCGACATCGATCACAGTCGCGCCGGGCTTCACCCAATCGCCGCGAACCATCTGCTGCCGTCCGACAGCAACGACAAGAATATCGGCCATTCGGCAAATGGATGCGAGGTCCTTTGTGCGCGAATGCGCCATGGTAACGGTTGCATTGGCATTGAGAAGCAGCTGCCCCATCGGCTTGCCAAACAGGTTCGAGCGGCCGACGACAACGGCATGAAGACCCGAGAGGTCCTGTCCATGCACCATGCGAACCATGATCATAGCACCCGCCGGCGTGCAGGAAATCAGGCCTGTCTTGAGGTCGCCGGTTGCAAGCTTGCCGGCATTGACGACATGAAGACCGTCAACATCCTTTTCAGGCTTGATCGACTGAATGATCGGCTCTGAATCCAGACCCTTGGGCAGCGGCAGCTGGACGAGAACGCCATGAATGGCGGAATCGGAGTTCAGACTGTCCACCAAAGCCGCAAGCTCAGCTTGCGTCGTTGCCTCAGGCAGCGAATGCTGAACCGAGTGAAAGCCGCATTCCTTGGCCGTGCGCGACTTCGAGGCGACATAGGTCTGGCTCGCGGGATCTTCCCCGACGATGACGACGGCAAGGCCGGGCTTTACGCTATGATCGTGCTCCAGGCGCGCCGCTTCCGCCTTCACCTTCTCAATGACAGCCGCCGCCGTCGGCTTTCCCTCGATCCGTCGAACCATTTGAAATCAGCCCATTCTTTCAGACGCGTAAGACCCGGGGCTAGCCGGGAAAACGACAGTCCGGTTGCCGTTGATGAAGGTGCGGTGATGGATATGGGCATGGATGGCCCGTGCCAGCACCTGGCTTTCCACATCGCGGCCCAGCGACACGTAGTCGTCCGCGCTCTGGGCATGCGTGATGCGGACAATGTCCTGCTCAATGATCGGGCCTTCGTCAAGGTCCGCCGTGACATAATGCGCCGTTGCGCCGATCAGCTTCACGCCGCGCTCATAGGCCTGCTTGTAGGGGTTGGCGCCCTTGAAGGACGGCAGGAAGGAGTGGTGGATGTTGATGATCTTGCCCGACATCTTCTTGCAGAGATCGTCGGAAAGCACCTGCATGTAGCGCGCCAGAACGATCAGCTCGGTGCCGGACTGCTCCACCACCTGCATCAGCTGCGCCTCAGCTTGCGGCTTGTTCTCCTTCGTCACCTTGATGTGGTGGAAGGGAATATCGTGGTTGACGACGACCTTCTGGTATTCAAAATGGTTAGATACAACGCCCGCAATGTCAATTGGCAGTGCGCCAATCTTCCAACGATAGAGAAGATCGTTGAGGCAATGGCCAAAGCGCGAGACCATCAGCAGCACCTTGACGCGCTGATCCGGGCTGTGGATTTCCCAATCCATGGCGAATTTCTCTGCCACAGGCTCGAAACCGCTGCGCAAGTCATCGCCGCTGATGCCCCCCTCGGAAACGAAGGACACGCGCATGAAGAACTTGCCGGTGTCGAGCGCATCGAATTGGGAGCTGTCGATAATGTTGCAGTCTTTGTCAGCCAGATAGCCCGAGATCGCGGCAACAATCCCCCTGGTTGATTTGCACGAAACGGTGAGAACGTAATTGTTCATATCCGAGAGCCCCTCTTCATCTCCGCCGATCTTCTCTACCCGGAACAACGCAGACTGCAAGGTCTTTCGTGTCTCCGGTCGGCATGGCTAATTCGTATCGTCCGCTGGCCTTCTCTGGCTCTTCCGCGTCCGACACCGTTTGGCGCATTCAGACTGTCGCAAAAGAGACGATTTGGCCTCAAGACGACAAAGGCGGGACGTTGCCGCCCCGCCTTCTCATGCATTTACAGGTCTCAGATCTCAGCGCAGATCGGCCGGCAGAAGGTCGGCGGGCATGTTCTGATAGGACACCGGACGCAGGAAGCGACGGATCGACAGCGTGCCGACAGAGGTCGCACCGAAGTTTGTCGTTGCCGGATACGGACCGCCATGAACCATTGCGTCGCAGACCTCGACGCCGGTCGGATAGCCGTTGACCAAGATGCGGCCGGCCTTGCGCTCCAGGATCGGCATCAGCTTCTGCGCATCCGCCGTGTCGGCCGCGTCCATGTGGATGGTCGCCGTCAGCTGGCCGGCAAAGCTGAGAGCCAGCTTGCGCATCTCGTCGAGATCATTGACGACAACGACCATGCCCAGCGGACCGAACACTTCTTCGCTCAAGACATGGTTGCCCAGCCAATCCTCACCCGTCGTCACGTAGAGGTAAGGCGTCGCGTTGCGCAGATCACAAACCGACGTCAGCACTTCACGGACACCAGCTGTTGCGCGAACGCGGTCGCGGCCACGCCGGAATGCTTCGGCAATGCCGTCCGACAGCATGGTCTGCGCACCGACAGGCTCAAGGCCCTTCACCGCGGCGTCGATGTAAGTGTCGGCGCTTTCGCCCTTCACCACGATCGAAATGCCGGGATTGGTGCAGAACTGCCCTGCCCCCATGGTGAGCGAGCCAGCCCAGCCCTTGCCGATGGCTTCAGCGCGCGCGTTCGCGGCGTTCGGCATGACGAACATGGGGTTGACGGAACCGAGCTCGCCGAAGAACGGGATGGGTTCCGGACGGGCCATGCAGAGATCAAACAGAGCCTTGCCGCCACCGAGGGAACCGGTGAAGCCGATGGCCTTGATCAGCGGATGCTGAACGACGGCGGCGCCGAGCTCGCGCGTAACGCCCTGAACGAGCGAGAAGACGCCCGGATGAATGCCGCAGGCCTTAATGGCTGCATCGATCGCCTGGGCAATGATTTCACCCGTGCCGGGATGCGCCTGGTGGCCCTTGACGACGACCGGGCAACCGGCAGCCAGTGCGGCCGCAGTGTCACCGCCGGCAGTCGAGAAGGCGAGCGGGAAGTTGGAGGCACCGAAGACGGCGACCGGGCCAACGGGACGTTCAATCAGGCGGATATCCGGGCGCGGCAGCGGCTGGCGGTCCGGCAGGGCCGGATCGTAGCGGCGGTCGAGATAGTCGCCCTTCTCGATATGGCTGGCGAAAAGGCGCAGCTGGCCGGTGGTGCGGCCGCGCTCGCCCTGAAGGCGGGCTTCCGGCAGACCGGTTTCGGACGAGCCGATTTCGGTGATTGCGTCGGCACGCGCCTCGATCTCGTCAGCGATCTTGTTGAGGAAAGCGGCGCGCTCGGCGCGGGTGGAATAGCCATAGGACCAGAAGGCCTCTTCGGCAGCTTGCACGGCGCGATCGACTTCGGCGGCTCCGCCATCAGAATAGGTGCGGGATTCGCCCTTGGCCGGGGCGGACTTGAAGGTCTTTTCAGAACTGACCCATTCGCCAGCGATCAGGTGTTTGCCAGTCAGCATCGTCTTACTCCTTGCGGTCAAATGGAAAGTGGCGAGCGGGCCGCTCGCCACTGATCTAGGTTACTATCCGCCGGCATTCAACCGGCTTACTTGCCCCATTTCAGGGCAAGCACATCAAGGTCACGCGCCAGTGACAGCAGGCGCTGCTTGGTGCGATCCGACATCGGCTTCAGCGGATGGCGGACATAATCGCTCTTGATCACGCCGCCTTCCATCATCACGGTCTTCGCCGCGCGCAGGCCGCATTGACGGTTCTCATGGTTGACGAGCGGCAGGCAACGCTGCCACTGGGCCAGCGCCGCATCAAGCCGGCCGGCGCGATAATCGATCACGATCGGACGGATCTTTTCCGGGAACATGGCCGAGGTCATCGTGCCCGTTGCGCCGGCGTCGAGGTCCGCCAGCAGGGTCACTGCTTCCTCGCCGTCGAACGGACCGAGAATCTCGGGGCCGCCTGCTTCAATCAGGGCCGCCAGCTTGTCGGCTGCAAACGGCACTTCGATCTTGAAGTAGGAGACGTTTTCGATCTCCTTGGCCATCTTCACCAGCATGTCCACCGGCAGCGACGCACCGGAGATCGGAGCATCCTGGATCATGATCGGGATCGAGATCGCATCGGACACGGCCTTGAAGTGCTCATAGATGCCGAGCGGAGCCGGCACCAGGCCGACACCGTGATAGGGCGGCATCATCATGACCATCGAGGCGCCGAGGCTCTGCGCATACTTGGCACGCTCGACCACGATATGCGTTGCAAAGTGGCTGATGGTGACGATGACCGGAACGCGGCCGGCCACATGCTCGACAGAGAGCTTTGTCAGCAGCGCGCGTTCTTCGTCCGACAGAACGAACTGTTCGGAATAGTTGGCCAGAATGCAGATCGCATCGACACCCTGGTCGATCATGCAATCGAGCACACGGCGCATGCCGTCTTCGTCAACGCGACCGTCCGCCGTAAACGGCGTCGGGGCAACGGGCAGAATGCCGGTCAAAACATGTTTCATAATCGAAGCACCTTATTCGTAAAACGGTTCGACGGTCACGCGCTTGCCAAGCAGGAAGGCATCGGCAACATGCGCCATCGGCGAGATATCCATGTGAATGGCGCCAGCCTTAACCAGCGCAGCCATCTTGGCATAGAGGCGCGGATATTCCCCTGACAGGGTCAGTCCACCTTCCAGCGCCGCCTGGCGCTCGCCATTGATGAAGAGGTTCGCGCCACCATCGGTCAGGCTGAGCTTGCCCTCTTCCGTCTCTACGTCGATCGACCAGGTCTGTTCGCCTTCCTGACGGAAGTCGAACACGGCCGAGACATCGGCACCCTGCGGGTGGAAGAACTGCAGGTCAGCCGCAATCGGCGTCTCGCAGTTGGACGGGAAGGACAATTCAGCTGCCTTCAGGTGGATCGGAACCGGGAGAATCTCGGTCACGATCGACAGCGCGTTGATGCCGGGATCGAAGACGCCCAGTCCGCCTGCCTGCCAGATCCAGGCCTGGCCCGGATGCCAGCGACGAACGTCTTCCTTCCACGTCACCTTCAGCGACTTCAGTGCCTTGTCCTTGAGCCAGGACTTGGCAGCCGCCACGCCTTCCGCCTCGCACGAATGCCAGGTCGCGTAAATCGAAACGCCTGCCTTGCGGGCAAGTGCTTCCAGCGCATGGCATTCGGAAACGGTCGCACCCGGCGGCTTTTCAAGCATCACATGACGCCCGGCCTCGATGGCGGCCTTCGCATATTCAAAGCGCGGAACCGGCGGCAGGCAGAGCGACACGGTTTCGATATCCGGCCGGGCTGCGAGCATCTTGTGGAAGTCGTCGAATGCCTCAACGCCCTCCACAGCTCCATGGCGCGACACGGTTGCGGCGAGTTCCCAGTCCGACGACGCCTTCAGCGCCGGAACGTGCTGGTCGACCGCAATCTTGCCGATGCCGACAAGGGCAAGCTTCATGGCCATCAGTGCGAGTCCTTTCCGACCGGGGCGCCACGGCAGCCCTTGAGGAAGTCAAGGTCGGCGCCGGTGTCAGCACCCATGACATGGGTCTGGTGCAGCCAGGCGTAACCCGACTCCGGCTGATCCGGCAGCGGCTTCCACTCGGCAAGACGGGCCTGCAGCTCGGCATCGGAAATATCGAGATGGATGCGGCGTGCCTCGACGTCGAGCTCGATCATGTCGCCATTGCGGACAACGGCAAGCGGACCACCTGCGGCGGCTTCCGGCGAGGTGTGCAGGACAACGGTGCCATAGGCGGTACCGGACATGCGCGCATCCGAAATGCGAACCATGTCGGTGATGCCCTTGCGGAGCACCTTGGGCGGCAGGCCCATGTTGCCGACTTCGGCCATGCCCGGATAGCCCTTCGGACCACAGTTCTTCATGACCATGACGCAGGTCTCGTCGATATCGAGGTTTTCGTCGTTGATCTTGGCCTTGTAGTCGTCGATGTCTTCGAAGACCACGGCGCGGCCGCGATGCTTCAGGAGATGCGCGGAGGCGGCAGACGGCTTCAGGACAGCGCCGTTCGGGGCAAGGTTGCCCTTGAGGACCGCGATACCACCGTGAACCGTCAGCGGCCTGTCAGCTGGCAGGATGACGTCTTCATTGTAGTTGACGACATCCTTCACTTCGTCCCAGATCGAGCTGCCGGCGACCGTCAGCGCATCCTTGTTCAGGAGTCCAGCTTCGCCCAGGCGCTTGATGACGACCGGCAGGCCGCCGGCATAGAAGAACTCTTCCATCAGGTACTTGCCCGACGGCATGAGGTTGACGATGGTCGAGACCTCGCGACCGCAACGATCCCAGTCGTCAAGCGTCAGGTCGATGCCGACGCGGCCGGCGATCGCCAGAAGATGGATCACGGCATTGGTCGAGCCGCCGATCGCGCCATTGGTGCGGATGGCGTTCTCGAAGTTTTCCTTCTTCAGGATGTCGGAAGGCTTCAGGTCGTCCTTGACCATCTGGACGATCCGCATACCGGTCATGTGCGCCATCACGCGGCGGCGGCTGTCGACGGCCGGGATCGCGGCATTGCCGGACAAAGTCATGCCGAGCGATTCCATCATGGAGGCCATGGTGGACGCAGTGCCCATCGTGTTGCACGAGCCCGGCGAACGCGACATGGAGGCTTCTGCCTGGGCAAACTCGGCTTGCGTCATCTCACCGGCCTTCACGGCTTCGGAGAACTTCCACAGATGCGTGCCGGAACCGACGCGCTCGCCACGGAAATAGCCGTTCAGCATCGGACCGCCGGAGACCATGATCGTCGGCAGGTCGCAAGATGCAGCCCCCATGAGGAGCGACGGCGTGGTCTTGTCACAGCCGACGAGCAGCACACAGCCATCCATCGGTTGGCCACGGATCGCTTCTTCGACCGCGAGAGCGGCGAGGTTGCGGAACATCATCGCGGTCGGGCGGAAGGCGCTTTCCGAGGCCGAGAAGACCGGCACTTCGACCGGGAAGCCACCGGCTTCATAGACGCCGTACTTCACCTTTTCAGCGAGATCGCGCAGATGCGCGTTGCAGGGCGTCAGTTCCGACCACGTGTTCAGGATGCCGATGACCGGGCGACCGTCGAACATGTGGTGCGGCAGGCCCTGGTTCTTCATCCAGCCGCGGTGATAGATCTGGTCGCGCCCGTTGCCGCCGAACCATTCTTGAGAACGCAGTTTTCTAGGCCATTGAGCAGGCTTGAAAGTCATAGGGCACCTTTAAAAGGTTATGTTTCGTAAGGGGACGCGAGGTCAGTGAGGGCTGAAAAATCAGCCCTGCTTCTGCTTGTAGTAAACGTCCAGGAACACCGCGAGCATCAGAACGACGCCCTTGATGACCTGCTGCCAGTCAATGCCGATACCCATGATCGACATGCCGTTGTTCATCACACCCATGATGAAGGCGCCGATGACCGCGCCGACGACCTTGCCGACGCCGCCGGTTGTGGCCGCACCGCCGATGAAGCAGGCCGCGATCACGTCGAGCTCGAAGCCGAGACCGGCCTTCGGGGTTGCGACGTTCAGACGAGCCGCGAAGATCAGGCCGGCAAGACCAGCAAGCGCACCCATGATGGTGAAGGTCAGAAGGATCAGGCGCTCGGTATTGATACCCGAGAGCTTTGCAGCCTTCTCGTTACCACCGAGCGCATAGATGCGGCGACCGAAGGTCGTGCGCGTGGTGATGAAGGTGAAGAGCACGATAAGGGCAAACATCACGACCAGCACGTTCGGCAGACCACGATAGCGGGCCATCAGATAGGTGAAGCCGAGGAAACCGATCGCAATCAGAATGTTGCGACCGAAGAAGATGACGTTCGGTTCTTCAGCCATGGAGTGCTGAAGCTGATTGCTGCGCTCCTTGAAGTTTGCGCGGATGATCAGCGCGGTCACGACGACACCGATGGCCATGGCCAGCACGTTGAAGGGCTGACCGAAAAGCTGGAAGGTCGTGAAGTCGGGCACATAGCCCGAAGACAGGAGCTGGAACTCCTTCGGGAACGGACCGACAGAGGCACCGCCGAGAACGGTCAGCGCCAGCCCCTTGAACACCAGCATGCCTGCAAGCGTCACGATGAAGGCCGGGATCCGATAGAAGGCCACGAAGAAGCCCTGCATCGCACCGATAACGCCACCCAGCGCAATACAGAGAACGACAGCAAGCGCCGTGTCCATCTTCCACTGCACCATGAACACGGCCGCAACCGCACCGATAAAGCCCGAGACAGAGCCCACTGACAGATCGATATGACCCGCCACGATGATCAGCAGCATGCCCAGCGCCATGATGACGATGTAGCTGTTCTGCAGGATGATGTTCGTCATATTGACCGGCATGAACAGCGTGCCATTGGTCGAATACTGGAAATAGGCCATGATGATGAGAAGGGAGATCAACAGCGCGTAGTCGCGAATGTTTGCCTTCACAAAATGCAGAATATCGGTCTTATCCCGCGATGTTTCCGTCGCCTGGGCCATGTTTCTCTCCTATGATCTCATTATCGCGCGCATGATGGCCTCCTGCGAGGCCTCCGCGACGGGCATTTCAGCAACAAAGCGGCCTTCGTTCATCACATAGATCCGGTCCGACATGCCGAGAAGTTCGGGCATTTCGGAGGAGATGACGATGACGGCCTTGCCGGCTTCCGCCAGCTTGTTGATGATGCCATAGATTTCGTATTTCGCGCCGACATCGATGCCGCGCGTCGGTTCATCCAGAATGAGCACGTCCGGACCGGAAAACAGCCACTTGGACAGCACAACCTTCTGCTGGTTGCCGCCCGAGAGGTTCCCCGTCTTCTGGAACACGCTCGAAGAGCGGATCGCAAGGTCACGGCGATAGCCGTTGGCGACCTGCAATTCGCGGATATCGTCAATCACGCCGTTCTTCGAAACATCTTCGAGATTGGCGAGCGTGATATTGTGCTTGATGTGATCGATCAGCACGAGACCATAGGTCTTGCGGTCTTCCGTCACATAGGCGAGGCCCGCATCCATGGCGCGCGGAATGGTCGAGACATCGACATCCTTGCCATGCAGCTTGACCGAACCGGTGATCTTCTGGCCCCACGAACGGCCGAAGAGCGACATCGCAAATTCGGTGCGCCCTGCCCCCATGAGGCCGGCAATACCGACGACTTCCCCTGCGTTGACCGTCAGGTTGACACCCTTGATCGTCTGGCGCTCGGCGTGGTTCGGGTGATAGACCGACCAGTCCTTCACCTCGAGAACCGGCTCGCCGATCGTCGCATGGCGCGGCGGATAGCGGTCGGACAATTCACGGCCAACCATGGCGCGGATGATGCGGTCTTCGTCGACCGTGCCGTCCGAACAGTCCATCGTGTCGATGGTGGAGCCATCGCGGATGACCGTGATACGGTCGGCGACCTTGGTCACTTCGTTCAGCTTGTGGGTGATCAGGATCGACGAGATGCCTTGCGAGCGGAAGCCCATGAGCAATTCCAGAAGGGCGTCGGAATCCTTTTCGTTCAGGCTCGACGTCGGTTCGTCGAGGATGAGAAGCTTCACCTTCTTGTTCAGCGCCTTGGCGATTTCCACCAGCTGCTGCTTGCCCGTGCCGATATTGGTGATCAGCGTGTCTGGGCTCTCGTTGAGGCCGACCTTCGCCAGAAGTTCCTTGGTGCGGGCATAGGCCTCGTACCAGTTGATCACGCCCATCTTCGCGGTCTCGTGACCCAGGAAGAGGTTTTCCGCGATCGACAGAAGCGGCACAAGGGCAAGCTCCTGATGGATGATGATGATGCCGATGTCTTCGCTGTCGCTGATGGCAGAGAACTTCTGTTCCTTGCCTTCGAACATGATCTTGCCGGTAAACGTACCATCCGGATAAACCCCGGACAGAACCTTCATCAGCGTCGACTTGCCCGCGCCGTTTTCGCCGACGACGGCATGAATTTCTGCAGGCATCACGGAAAGGTTCACATTCGTCAGCGCTTTCACGCCCGGGAACGTCTTGGTGATGTCTCGCATTTCGAGAATTGGCTGCATTTCACTCCCCCGGCGCATCGTAGCATATTTGCGAGACTTGTCGCAGGCTTGATGCGGGCGTTGTTCTTTTTATCAGGAGCCGGTCGCGTCATTAAGGACCGCCGCACTCTTTCCTGCCCTTCCGGCTGACCAGACCCCCATGCGGCAGGGGCCGCCATTTTCATGGATCACGGCAGGCATTCCAGGATGGGAAGCCCGGCTAAAACCGGACTTCCCTGACTGTTCAACCAAGATTACTTGGCAATCTGGTCCTTGGTGTAATAGCCGGAACCAACGAGAACCTTCTCGATGTCGTCCTTGTAGACAACATGGGGCGAGAGAAGCATCGACGGAACAACCTTGACGCCATTGTTGTAGGTCTTGGAGTCGTTCACTTCCGGTGTCTTGCCCTGCATCACGGCATCAACCATCTTGGCGGTCGTTGCAGCGAGGTCGCGGGTGTCCTTGAAGATCGTCGAATACTGTTCGCCAGCAATCATGCCCTTGACGGAAGCAAGCTCGGCATCCTGACCGGTTACGATCGGGAATTCCTTGCCAGCCGGATCATAGCCAACGCCCTTGAGCGAGGAGATGATGCCGCGCGACAGACCATCATAGGGAGACAGAACGCCGTTGACCTTCTTGGAGGTGTAGTTTGCCGACAGAAGGTTGTCCATGCGAGCCTGCGCAACAGCGCCGTCCCAACGGAGCGTACCGACCTTGTCCATGCCCATCTGACCGGAAACAACGGCAATTTCGCCCTTGTCGATCATCGGCTTCAGAACGCTCATGGCGCCATCATAGAAGAAGAAGGCGTTGTTGTCGTCCGGAGAACCGCCGAAGAGTTCAACGTTCCAGGGCTTCACGTTCGGGAAGCGCTCCTTGAGGCCCTTCACGAGCGATTCTGCCTGCAGAACGCCAACCTTGAAGTTGTCGAAGGTCGCATAGTAGTCGACATTCGGCGTTTCGCGGATCAGGCGGTCATATGCGAAGACCTTCACGCCGGCCGTGTGAGCCTTGGCGAGAATGTCGGACAGCGTCGTTCCGTCGATGGCGCCGATGACGAGAACCTTGGCACCCTTGGTGACCATGTTTTCGATCTGGGCGAGCTGGTTCGGGATATCGTCTTCAGCGAACTGAAGGTCAGCCGTGTAGCCGAGATCCTTGAAGCTCTTGACCATGCTCTCGCCGTCGGAGATCCAGCGCGTGGACGACTTCGTCGGCATCGAGATGCCAACCATGCCCTTGTCGGCAGAGAAGGCAGGAGCGGTCATCAGACCAGCGCCGAGTGCAATCGACGCCAGAGCGGAAATTAGTTTTCTCATTAAATCCTCCCGGATTGATACGACAGCGCCATGATCGCTTTCAAAACAATACGATGGCGAGTCCCTTGAGACCTCATTTGATCCCGCACCAATTAGAAAAGTCGCAACTTGACTTTCAATTGCATATGCAGACAATCTGCATAACAAATTTGGTAAGTGATCCGTGCAAGTTCTCCAGAACCGACTTCAGCTCAAAGATTTCCGTCTCATCCGCGCCATCTATGAAACCGGGCAATTGGCCATCGCCGCCGAGCGCATGTCGCTGACGCAGCCGGCGGCCTCTCGCATGCTGGCAAGCATAGAGCGGATGGTGGGCATGACCCTTTTCGTGCGCCATCCGAAAGGTATGACGGCAACGCCAGCAGGCGAGATCCTGGCGCGCAATGCGGCGGGTCTCTTGAACGGGCTGGAGCAGACACTGCAGGAGGTCACGGCTGTGACTTCCGGGAAGTCGGGAAGCGTGCGCGTCGGATCGGTGACCGGTGGAGCCGTCGCCTTCGTCGTGCCGGCCATCCAGAAGCTGAAGGCGAATACCGGCTCGGCTGACATTTACGTCGATGTTGCGCCGAGCGACGTTCTGATCCAGGGGCTGATTGACGGCGAATATGATTTCGTCCTCTCGCGACTGCCGCCCGGAACCGATTCCAGACAGTTCAATATCCTGACTGGACGCGTTGAAATCATTCGCTTTCTGGTCCGCGAAGGCCACCCTCTCGCAGGTCGGAAGAAGCTGCGGCTGGGGGACCTCTCCGATTATGAATGGCTCATGCAGGCACCGCGCACGCCTATGCGCCACGCGATCGAGGAAGCGTTTCTGAGCCAGGGCCTCCCCTCTCCGCAGGAAACCGTCAACACCACGTCGATGCTCGTCATGATATCCTATCTGACAACCTCGGACGCGATTGCGCCGATCACGCAGGAAGTGGTGGAGCTGCTCGGACCGAAGGTTTTCGGCGGACGGGTGGCAGCCCTTGATGTGACCGACTCGGTCGTCGTCACGCCCTATCACCTGATCTCCCGCAAGCATCAACTGATGAGCCCGCTCGCCACCCGCCTGCGCGAACTGGTCTTTGCCGGACTGGCAAGCGGCCGCCATCGCGAATAGAGATTTCGCCAGTCAAAGTCCCTGTCGCAGGCGTGGCACGTTGCCCCCCTTCACTCGCGATGGCCCGTTTCCCACTGCAATGTTGCAGTTTGATCCGGCAACAGGCGCGGGGCGGTTGCCAAACGGATCAGTTGCTAATATCGTTAACTCATTGTGAAGTTTACGCATTGATGCGAGAGATGGAGCTGGCTTCTTGGGCATCCAACCGGAAAAAGCTGAAAACCGACCCGAAACTGACGATGTCGACGCGTCGATCAACGCACGTCTGACCCGTCATTTGATGGAGAATGCGGTCAGGCCGGATGAAGCCTCGAAGCCCGCCGCTGCAGCCATGGGGCTCGGCGAGCGTGTTGTCGTTGCCGGCGGCACGGCCTTTCTCATGTCTATCCTCGGCCTGTTTTCCCTCCTCGACCTGCGCAAACGCTTCCTCTGAAGCTTCTAAAATCCGGACATTGTCATGAATGAGCGTGCTGCCGACGACCTCTTCGTCACGGGAGAGGGAGAAACCCGTATTCGTCAGCATTTGACGCTTGTCGCGCTCGGCAAACGCCCGGCCGACCGGAAACTCCGGGTCGGACGCCTGCTTGATGTGCATGGTCGCGAATGGCTCGACGACCAGGAAATCGTCATCTCAGGTCGGCGGATCGCCTATGTCGGGCCGGCAGGCTCCTGGCCCGGCGAAGCCGCAGAAGAGGTGCATGAACCCGCCCTCTCCGCCGTTCCGGGCTTCGGCGAGGTGCACAAGCACATCGAGAGCTCTCACCTGACCCCGGAATACGAGGCGGCCATGGTTCTGCCGCGCGGCAATACCTGGACCTGCGAAGCCAGCCACGAATTTTCCAATGTCGATGGGCCGCACAATCTCGAATTCTGGATGACGGCGCGACGCCACGGATCGCCGCTGAAGATCTTCCCCCTTCCCGGCTCCGCCGTGCCGCCAACGGCCTATGAGTTCGGCGGCGGCTATTTCGGTCATGCCGAGCAGCAGAGTTTCCTGCGGGAAAGCCTGATGGTCGCAGGGCTTGACGAGGTCATGGACTGGCCCTCCGTCTGGAATCCGGAAAACCCGTCCTATGACCGGCTTTGGGGCATGATCCGCGCCACGTTCGAACAGCGGGGCGTGGTCGAAGGCCATGCGGCGGGCATGCGCGCCCTGCCGGAGATCAACGCCTTTGCCGCCGCGGGAATGGCCTCCGATCACGAAGCCTGGACGCCGGAAGAGGTTCTGGACAAGCTTCGCCGCGGCCTGTTCGTCGAGATCCGGCCGCATTCCCTCCCCGAGATCATCAAGGCGCTGCTGGCGCGCGGGCAGTCGGACTGGTCGCAATTCGCCTTCTGCACGGATGACCGCTCCTGCTCGGATACGCTGAAGCTCGGCGCGACCGACTACAATGTTCGCCTCGCGATCGAAAATGGCCTGCCGCCGGAGATCGCAATCCAGTGCGTCACGATCAATCCGGCGCGGCACATGCGCCTGACGCCGTGGGTCGGATCGATCGCGCCTGGCCGTTTCGCCGATATCGTGCTGCTCGATGACGTTCAGACGCTGTCGATTGCCAAGGTGTGGGCCGATGGCGACCAAGTGTCGGACGGCAAGACCTACCTGCCTGCGATCCCGAAGATCGACTGGCCGGACTGGGCGCGGCAGACCGTCAAGATCGGCGACGGCCTGACGGCTGCCGATTTTGCGATCGCCGCCGAGCCCGGCCGTGAGACCATGAACGCGGCCCTGCTTCGCCCGTTCCATTGGCATGACGACTTCATCAGCATGGAACTTCCCGTCGAAAACGGCGAGGTCCAGCGCGATACGAGCCGAAACGTCACCAAATTCGCGGTTGTCGATCGCTTCTCGGGCCGGACGAATGTCGGCAAGATGTTCTGGCTCGGCACCGGCCCTTCGACACCCGACTGCGCGCTGGCCTGCTCCATGGGGCATGACAAGCACAATATCTGGGCAGTCGGCTCATCGGACGCCGCCATGGCTCTCGCGGTCAATACGATTGCCGGGATGCAGGGCGGCTGGGCGCTGGTCGATCGCGGCAAGGTGACCGCCACTGTCCGCTACGAAGTCGGCGGCCTCATGACCTGCCGCCCGCCGGAAGCACTGCACGAGGAAATGCAGGCGCTCTACAAGGCCGGCGAAGCCATTGACTGGATGTATGAACCGACATTTTCGCCCCGCTGGTGGCCCGGCTTCCCCGAGCGGCTGGCCTTTGCGACACTGACCTGCGCGCCCTGGCGCTGGGTTCTCGTCGCCCCCAACGAACGAGCACCGGAAGGTTTCGTTAACGTTCAGACCGGAGCGACACACCCTATCGTGTGGTAGTTGCACGCTCCGATCAGCCAAAATCGGCAAAATTCCCAAATCAGAACAGTCAGATGGCCAAATCTCGCGGTTTCGTTAAAATCGCGTGACGCTCTTCAAGCATTTTGAAACGCTTCATGTCTAAAAGATATAAGGAATATAGAATGTCGACACTTTGATCAGTTGAAGGCAGAATTGGTGGAAGCAGTCAGCGGCGAATACGGTTCAGAGGAAGTCAAAAGGGCGCAACTTCAGAGCGTGCTTTCGAACCTGCCCGTATCCCTGGCAGCCAATTGCTTCATCGCAAGCTCTGCTGCTCTCCTGATATACGACGAGCGCCGCGGCGGCCTCGTCTTTGCCTGGCTCGCCGGAACCGTCATCTTGAATGTGCTGCGGATGATCTACGGATTGAAGCAGCTGCGCATGGCCTCCCACCTTGCCCCCGGCAAGGCTTTGCGAAATCTGACAATCCTGGCCTTCATCGCCGGCGCCTCATGGGCTCCACTGCCGATCTATTTCCTCGATACGATTGAAAGCCGCACGAGCGCCTACATCGTCTTCATCATGGCCGGCATCACCACCGGCGCAATCATCCAGAGCCTGGCCTACTGGCGGATTTCTGTGGCCTTTGGCGGCCCCATTCTTCTCTCGACCATCATAAAGCTCCTGATGCAGGGCCACACGGTTGACCTGGTCGTCGCTTCAAACGTGTTTCTGCTGATGGCCATGCTGATCCGCAGCGCTATCATGAGTGAAGCCAAGTTCCGGATCAATCATACAACGACGCTTCAGGCGACCGAACTCGCCGCATCACTGCAGCATGCAAACGAGGAAGTTCAGAAGGCAAACGAGACGTTGAAGCGACTGGCAACGACCGATCCTCTGACCGGTCTGCCGAACCGCTCGGTGTTCAACCAGATGCTGGCAGGGCTTATCCACGCCGGTGCGCCTGTTTCGCTTGCACTTGTCGATATCGACCAGTTCAAGGCGGTCAACGACAACGAGGGGCATGCCGCGGGCGACCAGATCCTGTGTTCGCTGGCGCTTTTCATGCTCGACAATGCCAGCGAGGGCCTCACGCCCATTCGTCTGGGCGGCGACGAATTCGCCATCATCGCCTCAGGCCCGGAGTGTGCCACGCGCCTCATGCACTATGCAATCACGCTGCAGCGAAACATGAAGACGCTGAGAAACCCGGCCGGCGACATGAACAATGTCACGCTGTCTGTGGGTATCTGCGTCGACGAGGGCAAGCAGCTCTCGGCCTCGGAACTGTTTGCCGACGCGGACCGCGCACTTTACGCGGCAAAGGCGGCCGGCAGAAACTGCATCCGCATCGCCAAGGGGCAGACGGAAACACTCCCGAAAAGCGCCTGACGCTGCCGTAAAATCCCTCAGGAGCGGCTCTTCAGCCCTTCCCTGATCTCCGCATCATGTTCGCCCCGCTTCGGCGCGCGCCGTGTCAGCTGCAGTTCGCTGTCCGAAAACACCATCGGCGAGCGAATGCCGGGAATGCCTTCCGGATCGATCCGCATGCCACGATGCTGAAATTGCGGGTCGGCGAACACATCGGCGACCGTGTTGATCGGTCCTGCCGGAACCGATTTCGCCTCAAGCAGCGCCAGCAATTCGTCGCGCGCAAAGCTCCGCGTCTTCGCCTCGATCATGCCGGCGACCTCGGCGCGGTTTTCGACGCGGGCGCGGTTGGTCGCATACCGCTCGTCGCTCGCGATGCCTTCTAAGCCCAGAATATCGCAGATTGCCGCAAACTGCCGGTCGTTGCCGCAGGCGATGATGATATGACCATCGCTCACCGGAAAGGTCTGGTACGGCACGATATTCGGATGCGCATTGCCCAGCCGCCGCGGTGCGACGCCCGAGGCCAGGAAATTCATGGCCTGGTTGGCCAGAACCCCGGTCATCGTATCGAAAAGCGCCATATCGACAAGCTGTCCCCGCCCGGTGACTTGCCGCTGCGCCAGCGCCGCCTGAATGGCGATCGTGCCGTAAAGACCGGTCATGATGTCGGCAAGAGCCACACCAATCTTTTCCGGCGGCCCGTCCGGCTCGCCCGTCAGATCCATAAAGCCGCTCATCCCCTGGATCATGAAATCGTAGCCGGCGCGCGCAGCATAAGGCCCGCTCTGGCCGAAGCCGGTGACCGAGCAATAGATGAGGCGCGGGTTGAGCGCTTGCAGGCTTTCATAGTCGAGACCGAACTTTTTCAGGCCGCCGACCTTGAAATTCTCGATGACGACATCGGCATCCTTGAGCAGCGCCAGCACGAAATCGCGGTCTTCCGGCTTGCCGAAATCGGCAATGACCGAACGCTTGCCGCGATTGCAGGCATGAAAATAGGCGGCCGATTTCTCGCCATCGATTTCGATGAAGGGCGGTCCCCAGCCGCGCGTGTCGTCGCCCTCGGGGCTTTCGACCTTGATGACATCGGCCCCGAGATCGGCCAGCGTCTGGCCGATCCAAGGACCGGCCAGAATGCGGGCAAGCTCGATAACCTTGAGGCCCGAAAGCGGCGAATTAGCGTTCATGGCGTCTGAACCTCACGACTTGGATATATGGAAGAGTGGAAAAGAGCACCTGCCCCAAGAAACCGACCCAGCGTTCCGGAGACCGATCGGCCCAGTAGACCTGAACATTGGCCGCAAAGGCGTTGCCCGGTCCGAGAAGGCCGGAAAACAACGTTTCTCCGGCCTGCAGAAGGATAAACGCGCTCACCCCCATCAGGATTGCACTGGATGGGGCCAATATCCGCGCAGCGTCGAGCCACAAGATCACGCCCCAGGCAATGAGCAGCATGAGGGGCACTTCCAAAACGACAGCAGTCAACGGTCCCAGCAGGGGTGCGACAACCCAGATGCGCAGAATTCCGAACGCAAAGCCGGCAGCGAAAACGGTCGCAGCAACGATTGCCGAAAGGCGAACGGCGACGACCGCTTCTGACATCATCAGAAGAATGCCTGAATGCCGGTCTGGGCACGCCCAAGGATCAGCGCATGAACGTCATGTGTGCCCTCATACGTGTTGACCGTTTCGAGGTTCTGCGCGTGGCGCATGATGTGATACTCGATCTGGATGCCGTTGCCGCCATGCATGTCGCGGGCCTGGCGCGCGATATCGAGTGCCTTGCCGCAATTGTTACGCTTGATGATGGAGATCATTTCCGGAGAGAACTTGTGATCGTCCATCAGGCGGCCGACGCGCAAGCTGGCCTGCAGGCCAAGTGCGATCTCGGTCTGCATGTCGGCGAGCTTCTTCTGGAAAAGCTGCGTGCCGGCCAGCGGCTTGCCGAACTGGTGACGGTCGAGACCGTATTGGCGAGCACGGAACCAGCAGTCCTCGGCAGCGCCCATCGCGCCCCAGGAAATGCCGTAGCGCGCACGATTGAGGCAGCCGAACGGACCCTTGAGACCCGAAACATTCGGAAGCAGCGCGTCTTCGCCGACTTCAACGCCGTCGAGAACGATTTCGCCCGTCGTCGATGCGCGCAGCGAGAGCTTGCCCTTGATCGCCGGCGCAGAAAGGCCCTTCATGCCCTTTTCGAGAATGAAGCCACGGATCTGGCCATCATGCGCTTCCGATTTCGCCCAGACGACGAAGACATCGGCGAAAGGCGAATTCGAGATCCACATCTTCGCGCCCTTGAGGCGATAGCCGCCGGAAATCTTCTCAGCGCGCGTCTTCATGCCGGCCGGGTCGGAACCGGCATCCGGCTCGGTGAGGCCAAAGCAGCCGATCAACTCGCCGGAGACGAGACCCGGCAGATACTTGTCCTTCTGCTCTTCCGAGCCATAGGCGTTGATCGGATGAATGACGAGCGAGGACTGAACGCTCATCATCGAGCGATAGCCGCTGTCGATACGCTCGACCTCACGGGCAACCAGGCCATAGGAGACGTAGTTCGCATCGGCGGCGCCATACTTCTCCGGCAGCGTCACGCCGAGAAGACCAGCCTTGCCCATCAGTGGGAAGAGCTCAGGCGCAGGTGTCTCGTGAAGATAGGCCTCGTTGACACGCGGAAGAAGCTCGGCCTCCGCGAAGGCGGCCGCGCTGTCGCGGATCATGCGCTCTTCGTCGGAAAGCTGGTCGTCCAGGAGAAAGGGATCGTTCCAGGAAAAACTCGATGACATGGTGATGCGGCTCCTCGATTGTTGAAGCCACTTTCCCCAGATTCACCCTCCGGCGCAAATCATATTTACTTTCGTCGCTTTGAGCTTTACTCAAAGCAGATGGAACCAACACAGCGCCGCCTCCTGCCCTCGACCGCCGCCCTCTCCGCCTTCGATGCGGTGGCAAGGCTCGGCAGCATGAGCGCCGCCGCCGCCGCCCTCAACCTGACGCCCGGCGCCATCAGCCGTCATGTCGCTCTTCTCGAAGAACAGCTCGGCGTGGCGCTCATCAACCGCACGAACCGCGGCGTCGAACTGACGGACAAGGGCCGCCGGTTTGCGGAAGGCGCGGATGCGCTTCTCAGAAACCTTCGACTGCTGTCGCTGGAGGCGATGTCCGACAACGCCTCGGCCGTCTTCGGGCTCGCCATCCTGCCGACATTCGGCACACGATGGCTGATGCCGCGAATGCCTGCCTTCCTGAAGCAGAACCCGGGCCTTACCGTCAATTTCGCGACCCGCATCGGCCGGGTCGATTTCGACCAGGAACGGCTGGATGCGGCCATCCATGTCGGCAAGCCCGACTGGCCGGACAGTCACTTCCGCTTTCTGATGCGCGAGCATGTCGTGCCGGTCTGCAGCCCGCAATTCCTGAAAGAAAATCCGGTGCGGACACCGGAGGCGCTGATCTCCATGCCGCTTCTGGAAATGGCCTCGCGGCCCGAGGCCTGGCAGCACTGGTTCTCGACGCTCGGCGTCAAGCGATCCCATCGCGAGGGCATGCGCTTCGAGCAGTTCATGCATGTCTCGCAGGCCTGCATCGCCGGTCTCGGCGTTGCCCTTATGCCGCTCTTCCTGATCCAGGCAGAGTTGCAGGAGGGAACACTTGTCAAGGCAATCGACCGCGCGATCGAAAGCCGCAGCAGCTACTATTTCGTCACGCCGGCCAACAGACAGCCGCACCCCGCAGCAAAGCGGCTTTCGGACTGGCTCAGCGCAGAGGTCGAGGCGGCTGGACTGGCGTAGGCATGCCTCATCACGTCCCCCTCCCATGACAGAGGGTGCTCTAGCTGCCAACCATACCCGGACGTCCATCTTAGAAAAACCTGATAGACAGCACCACAAGGTCGTGCTTTCATATTTCTCACCTAAAACGGGAGAGACATATGCGGAAACTTGTTCTCGCAATGGCGTTTTCAGCTGTTCCATTTGCTGCGGCGGCTGGTGACAACTTCTATATCGGGGCTTTCGGTGGCTACGGATCAGTCCACGCCAGCGCAACCGTCAGCGGTGCATCCGGAAGCACCGACCTGAACGGCGGAAGACTTGGCGGGTTCGCCGGTGCAGATTTCCTGATTGGCCAAGGCTGGCTGATCGGGCTCGAAGGCGACATTTCCTATGACTGGAATGCCCTTACGGCAACGTCGGGCGGCTTCACCGGTAGCGTCGGCACGGATTTCGGCGCAAGCGTTCGTGGCAAGGTCGGTTACGACCTCGGCCCGGCCAATCTGTTCCTGGCCGGTGGCTGGACTGGCACGAATGTATTTGCCAAGGTCACTGGCCTCGGCAGCGCCAACCAGTGGATCAATGGCTATACAGTTGGCGCAGGCGCAGATTTCAAGATTACCGAAAACATCTTCGCCCGCGGCGAATACCGGTTCAACCAGTTTGAAACGCTGAGCGGTGGCGGCTCGTCGGTCGGCTTCCGGCAACATGTCTTGAATGTCGGGCTTGGTGTGCGTTTCTAGAGCCGCCCCATGCGGAGGTCCATGATCCGCCCGCCGGACCTCTCTCACCCCGATGCAGTCATCCCGCCATCAACGGCGAGCCACTGACCTGACATATGACCGGCTGCCTTGGAGCAGAACATGAGCGCCGGCGCCTTCAGGTCTTCGGGACCGCCGAAACGGCCATTGGGGACAGACGGCAGCAGGGCGGCACCCATCTGGTCCATCAGGCCCTTTGCCATCTTGGTCGGGAAGAAGCCCGGGCAAAGCGCGTTGACGGTGATGCCGTGATGCCCCCACTCGACGGCCAGCGTCTTGGTGAAGTTGATGACGGCTCCCTTGGACGTGTTGTAGGCGATCGTCTTCATGTTCAGATCAGCGCGATTGCCGCCGAGGCCTGCGACGGAAGCGATGTTGAGAATGCGCCCATATTTGGCAGGGATCATCGAGAGCCGGCCGATCTCGCGGCTGAGCATGAAGATCGACGTGACGTTGAGGTTCATCACCTTGTTCCAGGCTTCGATCGGATAGTCTTCCGCAGGCGCACCCCAGGTCGCACCCGCATTGTTGACGAGGATCTGCACGCCCGAGCCGCTGGCATCGAGAACCTTGGCGGCGAAATCGGGGATATCGTCTGTCTTCGACAGGTCGCCTGCGATGCCGATCGCCTTGCCGCCGCGCGCAGAGATATGGGCCACGGCCTCGTCAAGCTCGGCCTGCTTTCGTGCCGTGAGGATCACTCTTGCACCATGATCGGAAAGGACTTCGGCAATCTGCAGGCCAAGCCCGCGCGAGCCACCGGTAATCAGGGCCGTCTGGCCAGACAGGTCGAACAGATCAGTCATTCTCGTCTCTCTCCCAAACCGGCATCCTCGTACCGGCAATCCATCGCGGCGCGCGCGAAATCAGTTCAATGCTGAACAGAGTGTATCAACCACATCCAAAACTGCAATGGCCTCACCCCACATTCAGGTGGATGATGGAAAGGACTGCGCGGAGACTTGTTCGGGGATTCAATCGCTGGGCAGCGCCCGCTCCGCCACCGCATCCTTGCGCAGCTTGACGGCCTGTGCGAGACGACATGGAAGCAGCAGGAGGAGAATGCGAGAATGGGCAGGAAGACATTTCTTTCCGTGGGCGAATGCATGATCGAAATGGCATCGCTTGGCGGCTCGGATTTCCGTCTCGGCTTTGCCGGCGACACCATGAACACCGCCTGGTATGCCCGCGCCTGCCTGCCCAGGGACGACTGGAAGGTCTCGTATTACACCCGCCTCGGCGAAGACGTCTATTCCAGGAAGATGCTGGCTTTCTTCCAGCAGAACGGCATCGACACCAGCCTTATCGGCGTTCATCCGACCCGTCGCCCCGGGCTCTACATGATCGAGATCACCGATGGCGAGCGCAGCTTTACCTACTGGCGGGATCAGTCTGCGGCCAAGACCTTGGCAGATGACAGGCGCGCGCTCTCCGAGGCTTTTGCCGGCGCCGACGTGATCTATTTCTCAGGCATCACCATGGCAATCCTCCCCGAAGCCGGCCGGGCCAATCTCCTTGAAGAGATGATCACCGCCCGCTCGAATGGCAAGACGATCGTCTTCGATCCCAATCTTCGTCCGCGCCTCTGGACGTCACCGGAAGAAATGCGCGCCGTGACGATGCAGGCGGCCGGCGTTTCCGACTTCCTCCTGCCAAGCTTCGACGATGAGGCCGCAACCTTTGGCGATGCCGATCTCGATGCCTGCGCAGACCGGTATCTGGCGGCGGGAGCCAAGATGGTTCTCGTCAAGAATGGCGGCGGGCCGATGCTGCTTGCGGAGCCCCAGGAGCGCTACCTGACGAGTGCGATCGAACGGGTGAAGCCGGTCGACACAACGGGCGCCGGGGACAGTTTCAACGGCGGCTTTCTCTCGGCCCTCGTCACCGGCGCCAAGCCGGACGAGGCGATAGCGCGCGGCCACTCTGTCTCGCTGCAGGTGATCATGCATCGCGGCGCACTTCTCCCCATGGCGGAACTTGTTCGATAGGCGCACCGTTGCCACTGCAACGCGATTGATGCGATATGGGCACCCAAGGGAGATCGATGATGAAAATCAACCGCCTCGAACAGCGAAGCTCGAACCCCGGCCCCTCCGACTGGTTTACCGGTCAGGTTCGGGTCGAGCCTCTGATCCAGACAGAGCCCCCTGCCCGCGTCGCATCCGCCTCGGTGACGTTCCAGCCGGGTGCGCGCACGGCTTGGCACACGCATCCGCTCGGACAGACGCTGATCGTGACGGCCGGCATCGGACGCGTTCAGCGCGAGGGTGGCCCGGTCGAAGAAATCCGCGTCGGCGATGTCGTCTGGTTCGAACCGGGCGAACGGCATTGGCACGGAGCGGCAGAGACCCATGCGATGACGCATATCGCCATCCAGGAGGCGCTCGATGGAAAAACCGTCGACTGGCTCGAACATGTCACCGATGCGCAGTATGACGGCCGCTGAGATCTTTACCCTGGCGGCCTAAAACGCTTGACCAGCCACCTCGCCTGCATACTCTCCGGGAACAGAGCTGAATTCCGCTTGTTTGTTGCCTATCTCATTGGATCAGGATCATTTAATCCGCATGTCAAACGCTGAAACGACGTCACGCCTCGAAAAGGCGCTTGCAAACCTCACCGACTGGCTGGAGAGCGCTGCGCTGCCGCTGTGGAGCTCCGCAGGGGTCGAGAGCACGACGGGCGGCTTCCATGAGCGGATCGGACAGGACGGCCAGCCCGTCGTCGCCGACAATCGCCGGGCCCGCGTGCAGCCACGCCAGCTCTATTGCTTCAGCGCCGCCCATCTGCGCAGCCTTCCGGGCGACTGGGATACGATCGTCAGGAATGGCCTCACCTATTTCGAGCACACGTTCCGCAAGCATGACGGACTTTATGGCGCGCTTGCCAGCCCGCAGGGCGAACTGATCAATCCGGACTACGATCTCTACAATCAGGCCTTCGCGCTCTTCTCGTTCTCGCAGGTCGCCGCAAGCTTTCCTGACGCGACGATGCGCATGGAAGAAAAGGCGGTCGAACTGCTGCGTTTGCTGACGACCCATCACAAGCATCCGTCCGCGGGCTTCGAACATTCCGATCCGCCGAGCCTGCCGCTCTGCTCCAATCCGCACATGCATCTCTTCGAGGCGGCGCTTGCCTGGGAGGCGCTTGCCGAACGTCCGCAGGTCTGGACCGAGCTTGCCGACGAAATCGCAAACCTCGCGCTCACGAAATTCATCGACGCACAATCTGGCGGGCTGCGGGAGTTCTTCGACCACGACTGGAACCCGCACCCCTCCGAGCAAGGCCGGATCATGGAGCCCGGTCATCAGTTCGAATGGGCGTGGCTTCTGGCGCGCTGGGGTGCGTTGCGAAACAATGCGGCGGCGATCGCTAAAGCGGAAAGGCTCTTCGAAATCGGCATTTCCTACGGCATGTCCGCAGATGGGAAAGTGGCGGTCATGAGCCTCTATGACGACTTCTCGGTGCATGATGCCGTCGCACGCATGTGGCCGCAAACCGAGTGGCTGAAGGCCGCCACCAAGCTTGCGGTCGTCGGAAGTCCCCAAAAGCGCGCGCATTATGTCGCCTCCGCGACCCAAGCCGCGGACGCGTTTCTGGAGTTTCTGAGAACGCCGGTCCGCGGGCTCTGGTATGACAAGAGGCTGCCCGATGGCCGGCTGGTCGACGAGCCGGCACCTGCAAGCACCTTCTATCACATCCTCTGCGCCATCTATGAGGCCCGCGACAATTTCGATGCCTTGCAGAAGGCATCCTGATCCCTGTCAGGTGGCAGTCATGCCACCGTCGACCTGGATCGTCTGGCCGGTGTAGAACGAATTGGCCGGCGATGCGGCAAAGATCAGTGCCTCGATGATCTCCGAGACCTCGCCGAGGCGCCTAGCAGGGATGCCGCGTGTGAGATGCGCTTCCGCCTCGTCCCGAGTCGCCTGACCGCTGGCGACCTGGGCATCCAGCATTTTCGTAACCATCGGCGTTCTGGCGAAGGACGGGCAGAGCGCATTGATGCGGATGCCGCGCCGGACATATTCGAGCGCCGCGGACTTCGTCAGGCCGACGACCCCATGCTTTGCAGCGGCATAAACGCTTGCCGTCGCCGCACCGGCCACGCCGGCAACCGAGGCGACATTGACGATGGCAGCCTTGCGACCGCGCTCGCGATACTGCTTCTCCATCACCGGAAGCTGATGCTTGAGGGCATAAAAGACGCCCATCAGGTCGATATCGATGACGCGCCGCGCCAGCTCGCTGTCGATCTGCGGCAATTTCATCAGCGGATGCGCAATGCCGGCATTGTTGACGGCAACGTCGAGCGAACCGAAACTGTCCAGCGCCAGCTGCACAAGATCCTCGGACAGCTTCTCCTCTGCCACCGAGCCCGCAAGCGTGGCGACACGCGCCGAGTCGTAGCGGCTCGCAATGCGATCGACCGCCTCCTCCGTCAGATCGGAAAGGACGAGATTGGCGCCCTCCTGATAGAAGCGATCCGCCGCAGCCTCGCCAAATCCTCCCGTTGCACCGGTGATCAGAACCGTGAGCCCATCGAACTGCTTCATTGTCATTCTCCCTTGTTCACGAGATCGCGCGCCATGCGCGCCACAAGCGGGACAGCAGCGGCAAGCTGGCGCGCCTTTTCCGGGTTCGACGCGTTGCCGTCGAGCGCGCGCTTGACAACACCCTGGATGATCGCCCCGATCCGGAAGAAGGAAAAGGCAAGCGCGAAGACCCAGTTCTTCGGAATGTCGATGCCGCGCCGTTCGCAATATATCCGCACATAGTCCGCCTCCAGCGGCAGGCCGAGCGCCTCGCGGTCCAGGCCGCCAATGCCGCGGAAATTGCCCTGGTTCGGCAAGCGCCACTGCATGCATTGATAGGCGAGATCCGCCAGAGGATGGCCGAGCGTCGAGAGTTCCCAGTCGAGCAGCGCCAGCACATCCGCGCCGCCCTCGGAAAAGATCATGTTGTCGATGCGGTAGTCGCCATGGACCAGCGCCACCTGCCCGTCGTCGCCGGCGTCGTGCTTTTCCAGCCAGTCGATCAGCCAGTCCATGTCTTCAAGTTTTTCCGTCTCGCTGGCCCGATATTGCTTCGCCCAGCGACCGATCTGACGCTCGAAATAGCTGCCCGGCTTGCCGAAATCGCTCAAGCCCACGGCATTCACATCGACGCTGTGGAGTGCGGCGAGAACCCTGTTCATCGCATCATAGATCGCACTCCGGCTCTCCACCGTTTCACCGGGAAGCGCCGGATCCCAGAGAATCCGTCCTTCCACATGGCTCATCACATAGAACATGCGCCCGATCGACGACTGTTCCGGCGACAGATAGAGCGCGTCAGGGACCGGAACGGCGCTGCCATGCAGCGCGCGCAGCACCCGAAACTCCCGGTCCACCTGATGAGCCGAGGCCAGCAGCTGCCCCGGCGGCTTGGCGCGCAGCACATAACGCTTGCCGTCTGCGGTCAAAAGGTAGGTCGGGTTCGACTGTCCGTCGGAGAATTTCGTCGCCGACTGCAGCACGCCGAAACCTGGAATGGCCTGCCCGAGCTCCTCCCCGAGCGCAGCAAGGTCCAGGAGATGTGACCCCTGATGCTGATCTGTCATTTGAATTCCTCCCATATGAAATATCATTGCCGCATTCGGGGACAATTGACAACATACTCGGTAGTATGTTCACCTGATGCAGCATTACAACCAGAATTTTTCGTCCGATGGAGGCGGAGCAAGAGGCTCCGGTCGGACGCAACGGAGGAAGCCATGTCCGATATCGTCGCCGGGGCTGACAGCATGCCGCTTGGCATGACAGAGCGTCTGAAACCCATCCACGCCAAAGTTCGCGACATGATCCGCAACGAGATCATGCCGCTCGACGAGGAATACCTCGCCGAAGTTGGCAAGGCGGAAGGCGGCAACCGGTTCGCCTTCACCGCGCGGCAGACCGAGATCCTGGAAAGCCTCAAGAAAAAAGCCAAGGAACGCGGTCTCTGGAACTTCTGGCTGACGAATTCCAAGAACGGCTTTGGCCTCAACACCGTCGAATATGCCTATCTGGCCGAGGAAATGGGCAAGTCCTTCCTCGCCGCCGAGGTCTTCAACTGCTCGGCGCCCGATACCGGCAACATGGAAGTGCTCGAACGTTATGGCTCACCCGAACACAAGGAAAAGTGGCTGAAGCCGCTGCTGAACGGCGAAATCCGTTCCGCCTTCCTGATGACGGAACCGGACGTCGCTTCGTCTGACGCCACCAACATTTCCATGCGCTGCGAGCGCGACGGCGATGACTATGTGCTCAATGGCGAGAAATGGTGGTCGTCAGGCGCCGGCGATCCGCGCTGCAAGATCTATATCGTCATGGTGCATTCGCCGAGCACGGAACGGCGCAAGCACGAGCAGCATTCCATGATCCTCGTTCCTGCCGACACGCCCGGCATCACCAAGCTCCGTCCGATGGAAGTCTTCGGCGATGACGACGCACCGCACGGGCATTTCCATATGAAGCTGGAAAACGTCCGCGTGCCGGCCTCCAATCTTCTGCTCAGCGAAGGCCGTGGCTTCGAGATTGCGCAAGGCCGACTTGGTGGCGGGCGCATCCATCACACCATGCGCGCCATCGGCCATGCCGAGATGGCGCTGGAGCGGCTTTGCCAGCGGGCGCTGCGCCGCGAAGCCTTCGGCAAGAAGCTCGCGGAACTGGGTGCGAATTTCGACATCATCGCCGAGGCCCGCATCGAGATTGAAATGACCCGCCTCCTCTGCCTGAAGGCCGCCTGGATGATCGATCGCGGTAATCCGAAGGAAGCCGCTGTCTGGATCAGCCAGATCAAGGTGGCAGCGCCCCGCATGGCGCTGAAGATCATCGACGAATCCATGCAGATGCATGGCGGGATGGGCATCAGCCAGGACACGCCGCTGGCGCGCTCGTGGACCAATGTCCGCACCCTTCGCTTCGCCGACGGCCCCGATGCCGTCCATCGTCGCCAGATCGCGCGCGAAGAGCTCAAGCGCTATACGCAGGAGAAAGTCTGATGAAGGCGATCCTCTGCAATGCCTACGGCCCGATTGACGGCCTGGCCTTTTCAGACCTGCCGGAGCCGGAAGCGACCGGCTCTCAGGTTGTGATCAAGGCGAAGGCCATCGGGGTCAACTATCCGGATGGGCTTCTCGTCCAGGGGCTTTATCAGGCCAAGCCCGAGCTGCCCTTCATACCCGGCATGGAAATGGCGGGTGTTGTCGAGAGCACCGGCCCTGATGTGAAACATCTGAAACCCGGCATGCGCGTCGTCGCCACCGCCGGCACCGGCGCCTTTGCGCAGAAGGGCGTCTTTGCCGAAGCGCAATGCATTCCCCTTCCCGACGGCGTCGATGACGCCGACGCCTGCGCACTCATGTGTGGTTTCGGCACCTCGCATCATGCCCTGAAGCAACGCGGCACACTGAAGCCGGGCGAAACACTCGTCGTTGCCGGTGCGGCAGGTGCCACGGGTCTCGCCGCCGTGCAGATCGGCAAGGCTATGGGTGCCAATGTCATCGCCATTGCCTCGACGGATGAGAAGCGCGAGGCCGCCAGACAGGCCGGCGCAGATCATGTCATCGGTTACGATAATCTCAAGGAAACCATGCGCGAGCTGGCCGGCAAAAAGGGCGTGGATGTGATCTTCGATCCGGTCGGTGGCGACACGTTCGACACGCTGGTTCGTTCCATGGGCCGCAACGGGCGCTATCTCGTCGTCGGCTTTGCCGGCGGTCGCATTCCACAGCTTCCCGTCAACCTGGCCCTTGTGAAGGAATTCTCCCTCGTCGGCGTTTTCTGGGGCGCATTCACCCAGCATGAACCGGCAGCCTATGCGGAGAATGTCCGCGAGCTCTTCGGCTGGCATCAGCAGGGCAAGGTGAAGCCGCTGATCAGCGCACGTCATCCCCTGTCGGAGGCACCAAAAGTTCTGACACAGTTGATGGAACGCGGTGTTTCAGGCAAAATAGTTCTTGAACCCTGAGTGCCGGCCCATCAACAGGCTGGTGAACACTAGGGACGACGGCTTGCGGCGAAGGTCCGTCGAACGTATATGCGCATGCGTCGGCAACGCCTTGTCGACGCGAGAACCATGATGATAACCAACGACCCCATGCTTGAGATTTTCACGGCTGCCGCCATCGAGGCAGGCGCCGTGATCATGACCGTGTTTCGTGCGGGCCCGGAAGTCCGGATCAAATGCGATCAGTCCCCGGTCACCATTGCTGACGAGAAGGCCGAGGCCATCATCGCCGGCATTCTGACAAAGGCCTATCCCGACATTCCGCTCGTGGCCGAAGAGGCCTGTGCTGCCGGACACATGCCGGCGACCGGTTCGGGGCGCTTCTTCCTCGTCGACCCTCTCGATGGCACGAAGGAATTCATCAACAAGAGCGAAGACTTCACCGTCAACATCGCCTTGATCGTTGAAGGCCGCCCCGTCGCAGGCGTCGTCTACGCGCCGGCCAAGGGCGTGCTTTACCGCGGCGATGCGCAGGGTGCCGAAAAACTCGTCATCGGCGAAGGAGGCAGGCTCGTCTCCCGACATACGATCGGCGTCCGCGCCTGCCCCGAAAAGCCGGTTGCAGTCGCAAGCCGCTCGCACAACAGCCCCGAAACACTCGCCTTCCTTGAAAAGGAGGGTGTCCACGACTACCGCTCCGTCGGTTCTTCGCTGAAATTCTGTCTGATCGCCGAGGGCGAGGCAGATATCTATCCGCGCTTCGGCCGGACGATGGAATGGGACACGGCCGCCGGCGACGCCGTCGTGCGCGCAGCGGGTGGCTCGACCGTTGGTCCGGACGGGAATCCGCTGTCCTACGGCAAGCGAAACCAGCCGACTGACAGCGATTTTGCCAATGCCGACTTCATTTGCTGGGGACGCCGACAGGCATAAGGATCAGGCGATAGGCAACAGCCGCTGAATCGCCTACCCTTCAGAGCATGTCCTATGACCTCAAGCGAATCGATCTGCCGGCGCTGTTCGGGCCCGTGTGCCGGGCGACGGATGCTCTGGCGCGACTGGACGAGTGCATTGCCCGCTCGACGATCCGCGAAGGTTTTCTCGAAAGACAGGATTTCGCCGACGCAGTGTCTTCGATGTGGGTCGACGGCGAGCTCGTTCACGTCGAGGATCTGGTCCTCCATGATGCACGCCGCGATGCCCGCACGCCGACGCACGAACTGACCATCGCGCATTCCGTGCTCCGCAGCCGGCGCCAAATCGGGAGCCACCCGGCCGATTGGGCCCTGAGCAACGCCGGCCTCGCCCGCCTGCGCGGCGAAGCCCGGGAGGCGGACGCTCATAGCCCACTTCAGCCCCCCTCGCCGACCCAAGTCTCCAGCATTCCCGAAGGCTCTCCGGAAGACGACGATCTGGCATTGGAGGACGCAGGCGATGAATTTGCCGAAATCGATGCGCTGCTGAGCCGCAGCAGCGCGCTGATTGACGATACGCTCAACAATCGTCCCGCGGCCAAACGCGCGCCCGACCGCGACCCGCTGATCTATGATGCCGATTGGGACGAAGATGCGCGGCTTGACGAATGGATGCAGATCCTTCGCGCCGCCGATGCGCTTCCGCCTGTCCTCAAGGCCGCGATTGCACTCGACGCCTGGAACCAGCTCCAGGTGCTGCAGCACAGGGCCGAGCTCGGCCGACAGCTTGCCGCAGCACTGCTCCGCCAGGAAGGCGTGGCCCGCGCTCACCTCCCACCGCTCAATGTCGGGCTGAAAGCAATCAAGATCGACCGGCGGCGGTCACCGAGCCGCATGACGCGGCTGCTGGCAATCTTGGAAAGCATCGAGGAAACGGCCGCGACCGGCTTGAAGGAACACGACCGGCTGCTGGCGGCCCGCGCCCAGCTTGAGCGTCGCACCGCCAACCGCCGCGGTCATTCGCGTCTGCCGCAACTGGTCGATCTGGTGATTGCAAGACCTGTCGTATCAGCCAGCCTAATCGCCCAGGAGCTCGACATAACACCGCAGGGGGCCCTTGTGCTAACCAAGGAGCTGAACCTGCGCGAAATGACCGGCCGCGGGCGCTATCGGGCGTGGGGCGTCCTTTAGTCCACCCCGGTTAGCCACGCCCCACGAAGGGCATTTTCGTCGCCATGACGGTCATCGTCAGGACATTTGCATCCAGCGGCAGGCCCGCCATGTAGACGACGGCATCCGCCACCAGCTTGGGATCGATCGTCGGTTCGACCATTGTTTCCCCATTCGGCTGGACGATGCCGGCGCGCATCCTTTCGGTCATGTCGGTTGCCGCGTTGCCGATATCGATCTGCCCGCAGGCAATATCGAAGGCGCGGCCATCGAGAGCGCAGGATTTCGTCAGACCTGTGATGGCATGCTTCGTCGCGGTATACGGCGCCGAATTGGGCCGCGGCGTCGTGGCGGAAATCGACCCGTTGTTGATGATGCGGCCACCACGCGGCGTCTGCGCCTTCATGATGCGGAACGCCTGCTGGGTGCAGAGGAACGCGCCCGTCAGATTGGCGGCAACGACACGGTTCCAGTCCTCGACATCCAGCTCATCCAGTGGAACGGCCGGGGCGCCCGAGCCGGCATTGTTGACGAGCAAGTCGAGCCTGCCGAAGCGGCTTTCGACCTCCTCGAAAAGCGCGCGAACAGAGCCGGGAATGCCGACATCGGCAACGATCGCATGGACCTTCGCGGAGGATTCCGGGCCGAATTCACGGATCGCCTCGTCCAGAACCTCGAGCCGGCGTCCCGCAATGACGACGGTCCATCCCGTGTCGGCAAGCGCCCGAACCATGGCCTTGCCCACGCCAGTCCCTCCCCCCGTCACGAGTGCAATTCCCTTCGCATCAACGTCAGCCATTCGTCTCTCCCCTTAAGATCTCGCGCCGAGACCGACTTGTCGCCCTCAAAAATCCCGATGTCAAATCGTCGGCGACGTTCAAGCGCGTCACACCAAGCCAATGAACGGATGATAGCGGCGCGGAAATTTAAATCTGGCGGTGAAGGAAATCGACTTGTTTGCATGCTAAATAGCCAAGGAAATCGGGGACCCTTAATGATAGGCAGCATCTGGAAAATTATCACACATGCGCGAGCAGCCATCGTCGTTGCGCTCCTGCTTGTTGCCGGTCGATACCAGCTTGAACTCGGCCATCTCTTGTCCATGGGCTATCTGTTCTGGGACTATATGCTTGTCGCAAGCATGGTCGTACTGCTCGCTCTTGCCGCACTTTTCAGGAAGGTTCGCATCGCAGCCCTGCTTGCAGCCGTCGTGGTTTGCGCGGAATTCCTCTCCCCTACGCTCGTCAATTGGGACAGAAACGCTGGACCCGCCACTGGGCCGGTGCTGAAGGTGATTTCCTACAACTGGCTTCTGGACGAACGAGACAGGTCAGACATCTATGCCTGGCTCAAGCATGAGGACCCGGATATTGTCGCCATCCAGGAGTTCACAGAGCAGGAGAAGGGTACGACTGCGCTCTTCAGCCTCTTTCCCTATCATACGACACCCGTTCCGGATGTGCTGATCCTCTCGAAATATCCGATCATCAAGCAGACGAACAAATCGCTCGACTGGAATTCGATGGTCCGCGCGGAAATTAACGTCAAGAACCGCCTGCTCGTCGTGTGGGGCATCCATCCCGCGACACTGAAGGAACCGCAGGAACTTAAGGCGAGGGATCACTACCTCTCCGATATTGCCTACTACGCCGCGCGTGAAACAGAGCCCGTCCTAATGCTGGGTGACTTCAACGCGACCCGCTGGGATCCGGGCTTCCGCGCGATCGTTGCTGCCGGCGAATTGCATGAAGAACCGGCCTTGCTGGCGCCTCTGACGCGCATGGCGGTCCGCAAAGGCGTGCCCTTCATCGGCGCACCGATCGACCACCTCCTGACAAATGGCAGCAATATTTTCTCAGATTGCCACACAGGTCCGAACCTTGGGTCAGACCACAAGCCGCTTGTTTGCATTCTGCAACTAAGCCGTTAAATTCTTTGGGCCATCGCTCAGCGGCGTCAGTTCTCATCCTTGAAAGGAGTACGAATCCAGCGCACGTGCCTCCACCTTACAACATCCCAAAGACATCAATGTCGGCAAAGCTGCGATCGCCTAAAGCATAAGCTGCGGGCCGGTCCATGTTATCCGCGACCGATTGACGTGATGTCAGTCATTTCCGAAGAGATCGCGGGTGTAGACCTTGTCGGCGACATCCGAGAGGTCAGGCGCCATGCGGTTTGAAAGGATGAGGCTCGCCTCCGCCTTGAATGCATCGAGATCCCGATAAACCGTCGAGCCGAAGAATGTCGTCTCGTCAAACGTCGGCTCGTAGACGATCATGGGGACGCCCCTCGCCTTGATCCGCTTCATGACTCCCTGGATGCTGGAGGAGCGGAAATTGTCCGACCCTGCCTTCATGATAAGCCGATAGACGCCGACCGTTGCAGGTTGGCGGCGCAGGATGTCTTCGGCGACGAAATCCTTTCGGGTGGAGTTCGAGGTCACGATCGCATTGATGAGGTTTTGCGGAACATCCCGATAGTTGGCGAGGAGCTGCCTTGTGTCCTTGGGCAGGCAATAGCCGCCATAGCCGAAGGAAGGATTGTTATAATGCGCTCCGATGCGAGGATCGAGGCCAACGCCGTCGATGATCTGGCGGGTGTTGAGACCATGCGTGGCGGCAAACGTGTCCAGTTCGTTGAAATAGGCAACGCGCATGGCGAGATAGGTGTTTGCGAAGAGCTTGATGGCCTCCGCCTCGGTGGAGTCGGTGAGCAAAACGGGCACATTGTTCTTCTCCGAGCAACTCCGCAGTATCTCCGCGAAGACACGAGCGCGATCGGACTGTTCCCCGACGACGATGCGCGAGGGGTGCAGGTTGTCGTAGAGGGCCTTGCCCTCGCGCAGGAATTCCGGAGAAAAAATCAGGTTCTGGCAGCCCAGTTCCTTCCTGATCCTGCTCGTGTAGCCGACTGGCACCGTCGACTTGATGATCATCACGGCATCGGGATTGAGCGCCAGGACATCGCGGACGACGGCTTCGATCGATGTGGTATCGAAATGATGGGTGACGGGGTCGTAATTCGTCGGCGTGGCGATGACGACAAAGTCAGCGCCCTCGAAGGCGTCCTGCTTCGACAAGGTGGCCCTGAGCCGCAGTGGCCTCGTTGCCAGGAATGACTCGAGCTCCGTGTCCGTAAATGGGCTCTTTCGCTGATTGACGAGATCAACGCGCTCGGCGGCGATGTCGAGAGCCACCACCTCGTGCCGCTGCGCCATCAGAACCGCATTGGAGAGACCGACATATCCGGTGCCGACAACCGCAATCTTCATCGCATTCCATCCTTTTGCGTGCTCCCAGGCAGGCCATGCAAAAGGCGCGCGTGAGACGGACGATCTTCCAATGGCGCAACAGTCAGACATGTCCCTTGGGTGGCGCTCGGAACGGATGATTCGTTACATGCCGATGGCGACCTGCGAGCCTTGGATGCCCACGACTATCCGAGGCTCGCGAACCTTTTATTGCAGCAATGTTCGAAAGCTGTGCGCTTCGGGCCAGTAGTCTTCTCAGACAGAATGAAAGGAGAGATGTGGGAAAGCGAAGGCCGGACATGGCCCCTTCAGCAGAATTGAACTGTAGAAACAGGCAGCTACATCGCGGAAGTTGGCAGAAGACGAACGAGCAACAGTGCTCAAAGCTTTATATTAAGCAAACCTAATTTACAGGATAAGTAGCAACGCCAGCTCAAATCCTCTTGCAGATGCAGTTTAATACTTTAATATCCACGCCAAGGGGAGTTCTTGGTTTTAGGCACCAACTGCAGATGGGTGGATGCAGGACGTGAAGTTTCAGCTTTTATTGATCTTTTTGCTCGTGAGCCTCATTTCCTGGGGCGGTTTCTTCATGGCCGCGAGGCATGGATATCACACGGCGCAGAAAACCGGCGTGATGCCGAATCTGCACATCAAGCAACGTCTCGGGATCGAAAAGCGCGAAACCGTGAACTTCACCGCGTTGCCGAACGACAGCAATTCGTGAGCGAAGGCGGTCGCAACTGACCACTCTGAAGCCAGTGCGGCGCCCCAGTAAGGCGCCGGCGAAGTGCTTTAAGACACAGTCTTTCTATTCAGCCGCGCGAATGACGAAATCGGGCTCTGTGCTGCCCTGCGTAACACGTCTGCCATTTGGCAGGTCGTTGCCGTCAAGCTTCCAGGCGCGATCCTCCGGCGAGAGATCCTTCCAGCGCTCCTCAAGCCTTGCCCGAAGCACGTCCTCCGGCTCATCGATCATGACAGTCAGATCGTAATGCGGATGCAGTTCCCGCCAGCGCCCTTCATCGAGAAGAAGGTAGTTTCCCTCCGCGATGATGTAGCGGACCGATTGGGGTATCATGCGCGCCCCTGCCCGCGCGATTTCGATGGAGCGGTCAAACACCGGGACGGCAATCTCCGGTTCGGCGTTCTGGCGCAGGCGCATGAGCATATGGGCAAAACCGGCCGCATCGAAGGTCTCGGGCGCACCCTTGCGGGGTCTCAGGCCGCGCGGAACAAGCAGCATGTCATCATAATGGTAGCCGTCCATCGGCAGAATAGCGGCCGAACCGGGTGCCACATCGTTCAATGCGTCAACGATCTTCTCCGCCAGCGTCGACTTGCCGGCACCCGGCGGGCCGGCAATGGCGGCAATCACACGGTTGCCCCCATCGCCCTTGCCCAGGATTGCGGAGACGAGCGTTTCGAGCGTTGCGACCTTGCGTGTCATGATGTTCCTGCCGAGAGTTTGAAGGTCGCAAATTCCCTCATCCGCGGGCGCAAGACAAGGCTGGGCAGTACCAAACAACAGCTTTCCTACCCTGTACCCTTCCCGCGCCCGAAGCGCTCCGGCTTCAAGGGTCGCTCAAAGCTCCACATCGGTCCCGACATGCAGGCTGACGCGGCCGGCGGAGAAGAGCGTGCGCGAATATTGCACCGGCACGCCTTCCAGATCGGCATTGATTGCCAGTGCCTCCAGAACAATGCCGCCGGGCGTCAGCCGAAGCCATTCGCGCTCACGCTCGTCGGCGTGGCGGGCGGAAATGTCGGTGGAAATGCGGACGTAATCGGCAAGCCCCATGGCCGCAAAGGAGCGCGTGACCGAGCGCTCGCGACGGAAATGCTCATCGATCCCGGCAAAGCGCGCGGCCGGAAACGTGTGGAAGGCAAGTGACACCGGAATGCCATCGGCAAGACCGAGCGTTTCCAGCGTCACGCAGGGCGTGCCGGGTGCGATGCGAAGCGCTGCCGCAACCTCCTCCGAAGCTTCGGCCTCGCCCGAGGCTATATAGGCCGTTTCCGGCCGCCGTGCCTGTCCGCCAAGGCCTGACGAGAAGCGCGTGCGCCGGGAGATCGGCATTTTCAAGCGGATATCGGACAGGATTTCCGTGCCCCTGCCCGCCTTTGCCTTGACGATCCCCTCGGTCTGAAGCGCCGCGATTGCCGCGCGCACCGTATGACGGTTGACGCCGAAGCGCTCGGCCAGCGCCATTTCCCCCGGCAGCTTGCCGGCCTCGCGGAATTCGCCCGCGCCAATGGCGACGCGGATATCGTCGGCGATCTGCCGCCAGAGCGCCACGCCGCTCGTCCGGTCAACCCCTGCCTGCTTCGTTCCAGTCATGAAGATGTCACCCAAATGTCACTCGACAATGCTACTAACATGGCCTAGGTTTAATTGTCTAGATAAATATACATTTGAGGTTCAAATGCAGACCGCAGCAAGGACAAATCCGGAGACGTCGCTGAGCGCCGCCGATGAGGCGCGCAAACTCCGCATCGAGCGCCTCGCCCGCGCCACCGTCGATGAAATGGTTCAGGCGCTGGGCGCCATAGGCGGCACCCCGGACGCCGTGAACCTGCGCGGCCCCGAAACGGGCCTCGTGATGATCCGCGGCCGCATGGGCGGCACGGGATCTCTCTTCAATCTGGGTGAGGCCACAGTCACCCGCGCCACGGTACGGCTTGCAAGCGGCGCGGTCGGTCACGGCCAGCGCCTCGGCGGCGACAAACATGCAGCCCGACTTTCGGCCATTCTCGACGCACTTGGCGAAATGCCGGCGCATCGGACAGCGGTCGAAACACTCTGCGCCGCAGTCGCCGTTCGCATCGAAATGGAAGATGGGAAACGCGCCGCCGAAACTGCCGCCACGCGGGTTGATTTCTTCACCATGGTCCGGGGAGACGATTGATGTCCTTGCACACAGAAGCACTTGAAGGCGGTTTCGCCAATCCCGTTCTCGGCGCGCAGGCCACCTTCCGCGCTCTGATGGACGCCATGTCCCGCCCCGGCACGATCCACACGCTCGGCACTGACGCAGCCCCGCCGCATCCGCTCGGTGTTGCGCAAGGCGCTGTTGCCCTGACGCTGGCCGATCACGACACGCCCGTCTGGCTCTCGCCGATGCTCGCCAATGCCACGCTCAAGGGCTGGGTCGGCTTCCACACGGGCGCGGAAATCGTCGCCTCGCCGGCGCATGCCCGCTTCGCCTTCCTCGCGAGCGGCGAGCCGATCCCGGATTTCCTCGGCTTTGCCGCTGGCAGCCAGGACTATCCGGACCGCTCCGCCACGCTCGTGATTGAACTGCCGTCGCTGACAGGCGGTCCGCAATTCCTGGCAACCGGCCCCGGCATCAAGATCAGCACGCAGATCGCCCTTCAGGGCCTGCCCGGCGACTTCCTGCATCGCTGGCGCGTCAATCGCGGCTTCTTCCCGCGCGGGATCGACCTGATTTTCACCGCCGGCTCGGACCTCATGGCCCTGCCGCGTTCCACCGACCTTCAAGCCTTGGGAGGCTGACATGTATGTAGCCGTGAAGGGCGGCGAAGCCGCCATTTCCAATGCGCATCGGCTTCTGGCCGACCGCCGCCGGGGCGACCGCTCGCTTCCAGCGCTTTCCATCGACCAGATCGTCGCGCAGCTCGCGCTCGGCGTCGACCGCATCATGGCCGAAGCCTCGCTTTATGACCGCACGCTGGCGGCCCTTGCGATGCGTCAGTCCCGTGGCGACATGATCGAGGCGATCTTCATCCTGCGCGCCTATCGCACCACGCTGCCGCGCTTCGGCTATTCCTGCGCCGTCGATACCGGCACGATGCTGGTCGAGCGCCGCATTTCGGCGACCTACAAGGATCTACCCGGCGGGCAGTTGCTCGGACCGACCTTCGACTATACCCACCGCCTGCTCGACCCGTCGCTGCTTGGCGACCATGCGGTTGCAGAAGGCGTCCAGCGCGAGCCGGGCACGGAGCCCGTCATGCGCGTCTCCGACATTCTCGCCGGCGAAAGCCTGATCGAGATGGAAGAGCCTGACGAGACCGACACGCTCCCCGGCGACATCACCCGCGAGCCGCTGGAATTCCCGCTTGGCCGCGACGAGCGTCTTCAGGCCCTGGCACGTGGCGACGAAGGCTTCCTTCTCGCGCTCGCCTATTCGACGCAGCGTGGCTATGCCCGCACCCATCCCTTCGCCGGTGAAATCCGCATCGGTCAGGTCGAGGTGGAAATCGACATTCCCGAGCTCGGTTTTGCCGTGTCGCTTGGCCGTGTTCAGGTCACGGAATGCCAGATGGTCAACCAGTTCAAGGGTTCGGCCAAGCAGCCGCCGCAGTTCACGCGCGGCTACGGCCTCGTCTTCGGCCAGTCGGAGCGCAAGGCCATGGCCATGTCGCTGGTCGACCGGGCGCTACGCGCTGAAGAATTCGGCGAGGATATCGTTGCTCCTGCGCAGGACGAGGAATTCGTCATCTCGCATTCGGACAATGTCCAGGCGACCGGCTTTGTCGAACACCTGAAACTGCCGCATTACGTGGACTTCCAGGCCGAACTCGACCTCGTCCGCCGCATGCGCCGCGAATATGACGCCGCCCAAGAGATCGTTGAAGAGATGAAGGAGGCTGCGGAATGAGCATTAGCCTCTCAGTCCCCTCCGCCATCTCCCCCGCCGTCGCCGTCTCCGTCGCCGTCAAAGCTGCCGAAGATGCCAGAGCCGTCGCCCGACTTGCCGCCCGGCTTTCGCAGCAGCACGACTGCGAGGGTGACGCTCGCAAAAATGGCATAGAAAATCCATCGCATCACACGCCCCTCATGTCCGCCCGTCCCACACTTGAAAGAGGTATGGCCCAATGAGCGAACTCGCAACCTACAATTTTGCCTATCTCGACGAACAGACCAAGCGAATGATCCGCCGGGCGATCCTCAAGGCGATCGCCATTCCCGGCTATCAGGTCCCCTTTGCCTCGCGTGAAATGCCCATGCCTTATGGCTGGGGCACGGGAGGCGTGCAGGTGACGGCCGCCGTCATCGGGCCGGAAGACACGCTGAAGGTCATCGACCAGGGCGCCGACGACACGACGAATGCGGTCTCCATCCGCGCCTTCTTCCAGAAGGTCGCCAATGTCGCCGTGACCACGAAGACGCGCGAGGCGACGGTCATCCAGACCCGCCACCGCATTCCGGAAGAGCAACTCACGGAAGGCCAGGTGCTGGTCTATCAGGTTCCGATCCCGGAACCCTTGCGCTTCCTCGAGCCGCGCGAGACCGAAACGCGCAAGATGCATGCGCTGGAAGAATACGGCCTCATGCATGTGAAGCTCTACGAGGATATCGCCCGCAACGGCCATATCGCCACGACCTATGCCTATCCGGTCAAGGTTGAGGGCCGCTATGTCATGGACCCCTCGCCGATCCCGAAATTCGACAATCCGAAAATGCATATGTCGGAGGCGCTTCAGCTCTTCGGCGCCGGCCGCGAAAAGCGCATCTACGCGATCCCGCCGCACACCAAGGTCGTCAGCCTCGACTTCGAGGATCACCCCTTCGAGATCCAGAAATTCGCCAAGCCCTGTGCGCTTTGCGGCGCGCATGGCGTCTATCTCGACGAGGTCATCCTGGATGACAAGGGCGGGCGCATGTTCGTCTGCTCCGACACCGATTTTTGCGAGGAACGCCGCGAGGCCGGCCATGTCGGCGAACTGGGTGTGGCCAACAAGGAGGCTGCGGAATGAGCGAGCAACCGCTTCTGAAAGTTCACGAATTGTCGAAATTCTACGGCGCGCGCATCGGCTGCCGCGATGTGAGCTTTGATCTCTGGCCGGGCGAAGTGCTGGCCATTGTCGGCGAATCCGGCTCTGGCAAGACGACGCTGCTCAATTGCCTGTCGACACGGCTGACGGCCGATGTCGGCTCGGTCGAATATCTGATGCGTGACGGACAGTATCGTAATCTGGCGACCATGCCGGAGGCCGAGCGGCGCTTCCTCATGCGTACGGACTGGGGCTTCGTCCACCAGAACCCGGCCGACGGGCTACGCATGACGGTTTCGGCCGGCGCCAATGTCGGCGAACGGCTGATGGCGGTCGGCGAGCGGCATTATGGCCGCATCCGCGAAACCGCCGGCGACTGGCTCGGCCGCGTCGAAATCGGTCTTGACCGCATGGATGATCAGCCGCGCGCCTTTTCCGGCGGCATGCGCCAGCGCCTGCAGATCGCCCGCAATCTCGTGACCTCTCCGCGCCTTGTCTTCATGGACGAGCCGACCGGCGGTCTCGACGTGTCGGTTCAGGCGCGCCTGCTCGATCTCATCCGCGGCCTCGTGCAGGATCTCGGCCTTGCCGTCATCGTGGTCACGCACGACCTCGCCGTCGCCCGTCTTCTGTCGCATCGCATGATGGTGATGAAGAACGGCCTCGTGATCGAACAGGGGCTCACCGATCGCGTCCTCGACGATCCGCGCGAACCCTATACCCAGCTTCTCGTCTCCTCGATCCTTCAGGTCTGAGCGCAATTCCAGCTTAAGCGGACGCCGGTTTCGCGTCCGGAATTGCGTCAAACAAAGAGAAAGGACATATTATGGCAACGCCTCTCGTCGTTTCCGAAGTCGCCAAATCCTTCACCATGCATTTGCGTGGCGGAACGCTGCTTCCCGTCATCCAGGACGTCAACTTTTCGGTGAAGGCCGGCGAATGCGTCGTGCTCGGCGGCCCCTCGGGTGCCGGCAAGAGCTCGATCCTCAAGATGCTGTTTGGCAATTATGGGGTCGATTGCGGCCAGATCCTCGTCAAGCATGAGGACCGTGTCATCGATCTCGCCAGCGCTGATCCGCGCACCGTGATCGATGTCCGCCGCAAGACCATCGGCTATGTCAGCCAGTTCCTGCGCGTCGTGCCGCGCGTCTCTGCGGTCGATATCGTCGCCGAACCGCTTGCCGCACGCGGAACGCCCATCGAGGCTGCCCGCGCCCGCGCCGAAGAGCTGCTTTCCGCACTCAACCTGCCGCGCGAACTCTGGTCGCTGCCGCCGGCCACCTTCTCCGGTGGCGAGCAGCAGCGCGTCAACATAGCGCGCGGCTTCATCACCGACCATCCGATCCTGCTTCTCGACGAACCGACCGCCTCGCTCGACGCGAAGAACCGCGAGGTTGTCATCGCCATGATCGAGGAGAAAAAGCAGGCGGGCGTGGCGCTTCTCGGCATCTTCCATGACGAGGATGTGCGCGAGCGCGTCGCCGACCGCATCATCGACGTTTCCGGTTTCTCCGCGCGAAAGGCTGCCTGATCCATGACCAAGCTTTCCATCGCCCCCTTGATCGATCCGACCGCCAAGGTGAAGGACTGCACCCTCGGCCGTTATACCGAGATCGCCGAACTCTGCCGCGTCAGCGAAACGGAACTGGGAGACTATTCCTATATCGAGCGCGGCAGCATGGTCTGGTGCGCGACGATCGGCAAGTTCGCCAATATCGCCGCCGATGTCCGCATCAATGCCACCAAGCATCCGATGTGGCGGGCAACGCTCCACCACTTCACCTATCGCGCCGGCGATTACTGGCCGGATGCGGAGGATGAGAAGGACTTCTTCTCCTGGCGCCGCGAAAATCGTGTCACAGTCGGTCATGATACATGGATCGGCCACGGCGCGATCCTTCTTCCCGGTGTCACAATCGGCAATGGCGCTGTCATCGGCGCAGGCGCGGTTGTCTCGAAGGATGTCGCCCCATACACCATCGTCGGCGGCGTGCCGGCAGCACCGATCCGCGAACGTTTCCCGAAAGAAATAGTCGAGCGTTTCGAAGCGCTTGCCTGGTGGGATTGGGAGCACGACGCACTGCGGGGCGCGCTGGAAGATTTCCGTGCGCTCGACGCCGAGGCCTTCCTGGCGAAATACGAATGACGGCGTCACAAAAGCCGTCACAAAATTGCAAAATGAAATTCAAGAAACTGCAATAAAACTGACATCGCGGCTTCAAGCTCGGGCGATAGCGTTTTTCCTAACAAAAAATGAAACAGGGACTTGGTTCATGTTCGAGCTCAAGCAAGTGAGCCGCGTGTTTGGTCGCAAGACGGCCGTCGATTCCGTCAGCTTCTCGATTCCGTCCGGCCAGATGGTCGGCGTCATCGGTCGTTCGGGTGCTGGCAAGTCCACCTTGATGCGGATGCTCAACCGGCTTTCGGACCCGACCTCCGGCTCGATCGTCTTTGACGGTCAGGAAGTCTCGGCTCTGAAGGGCGCGGCACTGCGCCGCTGGCATCGCGATTGCGCGATGATCTTCCAGCAGTTCAACCTCGTCCCCCGCCTCGACGTGCTGACCAATGTGATGCTCGGCCGCCTGAACCACCGCTCCACCGCCATGAGCGTGCTGGGCCTCTTCACCCGCGAAGAGCGGATCATGGCGATTGCTGCCCTTGAGCGTCTCGGCATCGAACAGACGGCGCTTCAGCCGGCCGGCACGCTGTCGGGCGGCCAGCAGCAGCGTGTGGCGATTGCCCGTGCTCTCATGCAGCAGCCGAAGGTTCTGCTTGCTGACGAGCCGATTGCCTCGCTCGATCCGATGAACGCCAAGATCGTCATGGACGCGCTGCGCGACATCAACGAGCGCGAGGGCATCACGGTCATCACCAACCTGCATACGCTCGACACGGCGCGCGCCTATTGCCAGCGCATCATCGGCATGGCCGGTGGCCGCGTCGTCTTCGACGGCACGCCGGCGGAACTGACGACCGAAGCCGTCAACCGCATCTATGGCGCCGAGGGCGCGATCGACGAGAGCATGACCTCGACCGCCATCAACCCCATCCCGGCCTACAAGCCCGCCCCCGCCGGCGCGCTCATGCCTGCCGCATCCTGACGGCAACCCTTCGCCCGCCCGCGTCAAAGGCACCCGTCGCAGTTTGAAGACCTCCCGGCATTTCGCCGGTTTCACTGGAGAAAACCATGTTCAAGAAAGCCCTGCTTGCCGCTTCGGCGGTTCTCGCGCTCGCCGTCAATGCCGGCGCAGCCGATCTCAAGGAATTCCGCGTCGGCATCCTCGGCGGTGAAAACCAGACGGACCGCCTGCGTAACTACGCCTGCCTTCAGGATCACCTGAAGAAGGAATTCGGCTTCGAGAAGGTCTCGCTCTTCCCGGCTGCCGACTATGACGGCGTGATCCAGGGCCTCCTCGGCGGCACGCTCGACTTCGCCGAACTCGGCGCTTCCGGCTTTGCCAACGTTTACCTCAAGAACGCCAAGGCCGTGACCCCGATCCTGACGACGCAGCAGAAGGACGGCTCGACGGGCTACTTCTCGATCGGCCTCGCGCTCAAGTCCTCCGGCATCAAGAACATCCAGGACGCCAAGGGCAAGAAGCTCGGCTATGCCGATCCGGACTCCACCTCCGGCTACCTGATCCCGCTGACGCAGATCCCGAAGGACACGGGCGCCCCGAACGACAAGTTCTTCTCCGCCACGTCGTTCAACGGTGGCCATGAGAACAACCTGCTCGCCGTCTATGACGGCAAGGTCGACGTTGCAGTGGACGATAGCTCGGGCATCGGCGATTTCGCTGACGGCTACACCTCCGGCACGTTCCACAAGCTGGTTGCCAAGGGTAAGGTCGATCCGTCCAAGCTCGTCGAAGTCTGGCGCTCGCCGCTTATCCCGAACGGCCCGCTCGTCGTTCGCAACGAACTCGGCCAGGAATGGCAGGCAAAGCTTGCCAAGTTCTTCACCGAACTGCCGGCCAAGGATGCCAAGTGCTTCAGCGCCATCGAAGGCGGCGACTTTACGGGCTACGTTCCGGTGACCGCCGACAACTACAAGGCCATCATCGACGTTCGCAAGCAGGCGATCGGCGGCTGATCGACCGACATCATGAAGATGGGCGGCTCATTCGGGCCGCCCATTGTCTTGTTTGATTTCAGCATTTGACTGCCCCCTCCCGGAAATATCTGACGGAGCCACGATGAGCGTCGCCCAAACCGAACCGGTCCTGAAAGAAACCACGCGCGAGATCGTCACCGCGTGGGAAAGGACGACTTCGAGCCGCCGGCTCTATACGGTCATCGGCCTCATCCTGATCGCTATCGGCTTTGTCGGTTCCGTCCAGTATGCGGACGAGGCCAATGCCGGCCATTTCTTCGAGCGCCTGCCGCATCTCTTCGACTTTCTGCAATGGCTGATCCCGAGCGACTGGACTGACGTCTGGCGCGCACTTTTCGACCGCGCAAGCCCGCTCGACAATGGCAGCGAGGCCTATGATTTTGCGGCCGGCCGCGTCTATGTCTGGGGTGATTTCTACATCCCCGAATATTTCGAGCTGATGATCACCACGCTCAACATTGCGGTCCTTTCGACCATCTTCGGCTTTCTCATTGCAGTACCTTTGGCCTTCCTTTCGGCCCGCAACATCACGCCATCGCCCGCCATCCGCTTCGGCGCCCGGCGCGTCTGCGAATTCCTGCGGGCCTTTCCGGAACTGGTCTTCGCCGGGCTCTTTGCCGCAGTGCTGTCGGCAGGCCCTGTCCCGGCCATTGCCGCCATCCTGCTTCACACGATCGGCGCGCTGGGCAAGCTGTTCTACGAGATCATCGAAAATATCGACATGAAGCCGGATGAGGGCGTGCAGTCCGTCGGCGGCACGCGGCTGGAGCGCATCCGTTTTGCCGCGATGCCGCAGGTCCTGCCCAATCTCATTTCCTATGGCCTGCTACGTCTTGAAATCAATGTCCGCGCCTCGACCATCATCGGCGCCGTCGGCGGCGGCGGCATCGGCGAAGAGCTGCGGCTGGCGATTTCGCGCGGCTTCGGCGCCAAGACGCTGGCGCTGCTTCTGCTGCTTTTCCTGACGATCATCGCGGTCGACCAGCTTTCCGCCTGGATGCGCAAGAAGCTCGTCGGCGAACATCAATTCCTGCTGGCGCATTGAGGGGATGACCACGATGACGATGATCAACACCTTTGACCGCCGCGATATCGAAGCGCGCTTCCCCGAACTTCTCCACCGCACGCGCTGGCAGCGCTTCGGCACGCCGCTCGTGATCATCGGAACGCTGCTCTATGTTCTTTATGCGGTCTGGTTCTTCAACCTGCCGAAGCTGGTCGCCGAAGCCCATTGGGAGCGCTTCGGCATCAATCTGCTGCAATGGGTGAGCTACGACGTGCAGCCGCAGTTCCGCGTCAAGGACAACGGCACGATCGATATCCGCTACCCGCGCTTCTCGGTGCTGGGCGATGACCCGAAGCAACCCGCCTGGATCAAGACGGAGACGGATGGCTCCTACACCATCGATATCGGTGGCGGAGTGCATATCGGCCGCACCGAAACGGTCGTCACAGCGCATGGAACGAGCGTGACGATCAAGACTGCCGGCGATGTTCCGACGGTCGTCGGCGCGCCGCCTGCCTGGGTCGGTGTCGCGCCAGACAATGTTCAGGTCGATCTCGGTCTGTCCGGGCGGCTCAGCATCGATGCCAACCGCGTAAAGGTGGTGAAGCGCTTCTTCGGCTGGCCGAATTTCATTTTCGACCCCACCTCGCCCTTCTTCGGCAAGCCGACCGGCGAGGTCGTGAGCCTGATCGTTTCCGGCGACCGGATCGATCCGAGCCAGTCGAACCTGTCGCTGGCCTTCGACAATTTCTGGAACAACATGACCTGGCAGCACGGTGACGTCTGGACCAAGCTCTTCCAGACCATCGTCATGGCCTTCCTCGGCACATTGCTCGGCGCCATCGTCGGCTTCCCGCTCGCCTTCCTGGCGGCGCGCAACATCACGCGGAACCGGCTGCTGAACAGCACGCTCAAGCGCTTCTTCGACTTCATGCGCTCCGTCGACATGCTGATCTGGGGCCTGTTCCTCACTCGCGCCTTCGGCCCCGGCCCGCTGTCGGGCAGCGGCGCGATCTTCCTCATGGAAGTCGGCTCGCTCGGCAAGCTCTATGCAGAGGCGCTCGAAAATATCGACAACAAGCCGCGCGAAGGCATCCGCTCGGTGGGCGCATCGCCGATCGCCGTCCAGCGCTACGGCGTCCTGCCACAGGTCATGCCGGTCTTTGCCGGCCAGACGCTCTATCAGTGGGAATCGAATATCCGCGGAGCGACCATCATCGGCGCCATCGGCGCGGGCGGTATCGGCCTGAAAATCTGGGAAGCCATGCGTACCAACGACAATTGGCAGAACGTCGCCTACATGGTGCTTCTGCTGCTCATCGTGGTCTATTTCTTCGACATGGTTTCGAACAAGCTGCGCAGCGCGATCGTCGGCGAAAAGTTGATCTGACCATGCCGGTTTTCGACCAAAGGACTGTCATAATACGGGTCTATCTGCGAGGCTTGAGAGCACCAAGCCGATTCCCCGTTTGCCAGTCCAGAACCCTTTAGTTTGAAACCAAGGAAGCCTGCCTTGCGTTACGCGATCTATTTTTCGACCGAAGCCGATCATCCGTTGACCGAGGCCGCCGCGCTGTGGCTCGGCCGCGATGCCTTCGGCGAGGATGTTCCCCCGGCCGTCGGCCGTGAGGAATTGGTCGCCGAACCGGCACGCTACGGCTTCCACGGCACGCTGAAAGCGCCGTTTCATCTGCACAAGGGCATTGACGCTGCGAGCCTGTTCGATGCCTTCGATGAATTCTGCGCCGAGACGCCGGCTTTCGAAATTCCGGAGATCGTCATCGGCCAGCTCGGCCCCTTCTTCGCACTCGTCCCCGGCAAAGATGCGCATGCCGGCATCAATGCGCTGGCGGAAGCCTGTGTTCGCACCTTCGAACCCTTCCGCGCACCCTTGAGTGAAGTGGATATCGCGCGGCGCAAGCCCGACGCGCTGCCCGAACGGCAGCGCCAATATGTCCTCGAATGGGGCTACCCCTACGTCTTCGAGGAATTCAGATTTCACATGACGCTGACCGGCGCCGTGCCGGAAGCCGACAGGAGTGACGTGAGAAGCAGGCTCGACATGCATTTCGGCGCCTTTGCCGGAAAGCCGCTCGCCGCCTCGCATCTGGCACTCTTCGTCGAGCCCGAACGCGGCGCACCCTTCAACGTCGAACGGATCAAGCCGCTGAAGACGGCATAAGGAAAGGCAAGAACAATGACTGCGGAATTTGTGATCAGAAACGCCCGGATCGTCCTCGAGGACGAGGTGCGGCATGGCGCGGTTCTCGTCCGCGACGGACTGATCGCCGACATTTCGGCGGACTCCGCCGCCCCGGGCGAGGATTTCGATGGCGACTACGTCATTCCCGGCCTCGTGGAACTCCATACCGACCATCTGGAATCGCATTATTCGCCGCGCCCCGGTGTGCGCTGGAACATGATGTCGGCCATCCAGGCGCATGACGCGCAGGTCTCCTCTTCCGGCATCACGACCGTCTTCGACTGCCTGCGCATGGGCTCCGACGAGGATGGCGGTTTCGACGACGGCGAGATGCGGATGATGGCGGATGCCCTGAAACAGGCCGCCGACGAGGATCGCCTGCGCGCCGACCATTTCATCCACCTGCGCTGCGAAGTCTCGTCGCACAATGTGCTCGACCACTTCAACGCCTTCGGTGATGTCGCCGCCGTCCGCCTTGCCTCGATGATGGACCATGCGCCGGGCCAGCGTCAGTTCCAGACGATGGACCAGTACACGCTCTACTACAAAACCAAGCGTGGCCTCTCCGACGAGCAGTTCGCCGAATTTGTGCAGCGTCGCCTCGAAGCCTCTGAAAAATATGCCAACAAGCACCGCATCGTCATTGCGGATAGCTGCCATGCGCGCGGTATTTCGATTGCCTCGCATGATGACGCAACGCTCGACCATGTCGAGGAAGCCAAGGGCTTCGGCGTGCGTCTGGCCGAATTCCCGACCAGCATGGAAGCGGCACGCGCCTCGCACGAGGCCGGCATGAGCGTGCTGATGGGCGCGCCGAACATCGTGCGCGGCAAATCGCATTCCGGCAATATTGCCGCCCGCGATCTCGCCGAAAACGGCGTTCTGGACGTGCTTTCGTCGGACTACGTCCCGCTCAGCCTCATCCATGCGCCCTTCATTCTGGCCGATACGCATGAGGACATTTCGCTGCCGAAGGCGCTGGCCATGGTGACATCGACGCCGGCCCGTGCCGTCAGTCTCGATGACCGTGGCCGCATCGCGCCGGGCCTGCGCGCCGACCTCGTGCGCGTGCGCCGCAACGAAGGCGTTCCGGTCGTGCGCGGCGTCTGGCGCCAGGGTCGTCGGGTGGCGTGATATGAGCCAGGGAACGATCTTCGTCGTCGTCGGCCCGAGCGGCGCCGGCAAGGACAGCGTCATCGACTACGCCCGCCGGCAGCTTGCCGGCGAGAAGATCTATCGTTTCGTCAAGCGCTATATCACCCGGCCGAAAGAGGCTGGCGGCGAAGATCACCAGCCGGTCGATCATGCTGCCTTCAGCGAGCTGGCCGCCGCCGGCAAGCTGGCGCTGCACTGGCAGGCGCACGGCCTGTTCTATGGCATTCCGTCGGAGACGCTGGATGATCTGGAGGCGGGACGCATTCTCATCGCCAACGGCTCGCGCGCAGCGCTTCCCGCGTTTCGCGATGTCTATGGCGACAGGCTGAAGGTCGTTCTGGTCACGGCGCCCAAGGAGGCACTTGCCGCGCGGCTTGCAGCCCGTGGGCGCGAAAGCGCCGAAAGCATCCTCCAGCGCCTTGAGCGCAGCGGCGAGCTGGGCGACGAGACGATTGCCGATCTGGTGATTGTCAACGACAAGGAGTTGTCGGAAGCCGGCGATCGTTTCACGGATTATGTCAGCGCCCGCATCGACGCCTGATGCAGCGCTGACGTCTATCGACAGGTCTTTTTTGCCCTTTTCCGACCTTGTCTGACCCGTTTCGGGATGCTAACTCGGCCTTATTGTCCCAGCCAGAAGCCACGGCACATAAGCGTTTACGTCAATCAACGCACCCGAATGCGCTTCAGCTTGCCTTGGATTGCAAGCGTGATGCAAACAGGACGTTGGACATGATGAGCGAAGAAACCTCCCCCTCCCTCGCCGCCCCGAAGCTCGAACGCGTGCGCCACGATTTGAAGTGGCGGACCCTGACGGTCGCAAAGATCGAGCGGCTTTCACCCGGCATGCTGCGCCTTCATCTGACAAGCGACGAGCTGTCCGATTTCACCAGCCTCTCGCCGGACGATCATATCAAGATTCTCCTGCCGAACCCCGATGGCGATCCCTTCATGCGGGATTACACGCCGCGTCTCTTCGACAATGCGTCAGCAAGCCTCGTCATTGATTTTGCCGTTCACGAAGCGGGCCCTGCGACGCTCTGGGCATTGTCGGCAAAGATCGGCGACACGGTGAAGATCGGCGGCCCGCGTGGATCGGTCGTGATCAAGGGTCCGATTGCGAAGTGGCTGCTGGTCGGCGACGAGGCCGCCCTTCCGGCGATCGGCCGTCGTATCGAGGAAACGGAAGCCGGAATTTCCGTAACAAGCGTCATCGCCGTCGAAAGCTCGGAAGACCGACAGAGCTTTGTCAGTGCTGCCGCGCATGACGAAATCTGGGTTCATCGCCCACTTTCGCAGGGCGACCGACCCGACGCAATGATTGCCGCGCTGGACAAGATCGACATCGGCACCGACACATTTGTCTGGATTGCTGCCGAAGCCAAAGTGGCAAAGGCAATCCGCGTCTATATGACGGAAAAACGTGGGATTCCCGCAGGCTGGTTCAAGGCTGCGGGCTATTGGCAAAAGGGCGAAGCGGGCGCGCATGTCGCGATCGAGTGATCGCGCCCGGACGACGTCTCATATCAAGCGGTGATCAGTTTCGCGACCAGCTGACCGACTTGCAGACGATCTTGGCCAGCACGCAGCCACGCGTCGTCATGCTGGCCCCCTTGACGTTGACCTGCAGATTATAGGTCAGGCCGCGCTGCGGGTCCTCTGCCTTGCCTTCATACTTGCCGTCACCGGCAGGGCTGACATTCATGATCAGCTTGTCGCCGACCTTTTCGCTCGGCGTACCAGGCTTGATCCAGAGATTGGTCGCGCAGAGCGCCGATCCGCAGCTGTCGATCTTGACGCGCGCATTGCCGTCGCCGCGTGACCAGACTCCCTTCATCGAGCCATCATCGGCCGCAAACGCCTGACCGGCACCGAGAAGTACAAAAGCTGCAAGTGCAATCCTGCGGTTCAACATCGCGAATATCTCCCAAAGTGTTTCAATACGCCAGATTACGCATCGAAGGTCGAAGCGGATTGTTCGCTCGCGACAATCATAATCCGGAACGCAATCACACCCGTATTGGTTTCATAGAAAAGAACTGGATACGGCGATGAACGCGCTTTCACTGATCATACCTCTCATATTCCTGTCCCTAGGCATGGCTGCCGCCTGGGCCGTGCAGCGCAAGACCGGCAACAGCGGCTGGGTCGACATGGCCTGGTCGGCCCTGACCGGCCTTGCCGCCATCATCGGCCTAGCGTTCGCCGGCGTGCTGACAACTGGGCCAGGCCTGATGGCCACCCTTATTCTTGCGCTCTGGGCCGGTCGGCTTGCCATTCACATTGGCGGACGCAGCCGCCTTGCCGGCGAAGATCCGCGCTATGCGGCGCTGATCGAGGAATGGGGCGACAAGGCACCCCAGCAGCTCTTCAAGTTCCTGCAGATCCAGGCCGTCGTCTCCTTCGTGCTGGTGATCTCCGTTCTTGCCGCAACAACAGGCACCACTGCGCTCACGAATTTCCACTACGCAGCGCTTGCCATCGCCGCCATCGCGATCCTCGGGGAGGCGGTCTCCGACCGGCAATTGTCGGAGTTCCGACGCGAGAACAAGGGCTTCAAGGGCATTTGCGATATCGGCCTGTGGCGCTGGTCGCGCCATCCGAACTATTTCTTCGAATGGCTCTACTGGTGCGCATGGGGCGTGATGGCGCTCGCAAGTGGCCCTGTCGCGATTGTGCTTGCCCTGCTCGCACCCGCCCTCATGTATTACCTGCTCGTCCATGTGTCCGGCATTCCGCCTCTTGAAAAGCACATGCTCGCCTCGCGCGGCGAGCTCTTTCGCCTCTACCAGATGCGCGTCAACGCGTTTTTCCCCGGCCCGACCCGCCCGCTCGTTTTGAAGGAGACAGTGAAATGACCATGATCGCCAATGTCATCAACGCCGCCGAGCGGGTGAACCTTCCGGACTGGCTGACCGCCGCCGGCGTGGAGTTTCTGGTCGGCCGCACCGGCCGCCGCCTCCAGACCGTGGCCGAGACCGATGAGGCCATGTTCTTCGAAACAATGAAGGCCTATCCGATCGCCATTCATACCGATGAAGCGAACGAGCAGCATTACGAAGTGCCGGCCGAGTTTTTCGGCCTGGCGCTCGGCGCGCGCCGCAAATATTCCTGCTGCTTCTATGACGGCGAAAACACCACGCTCGACCAGGCCGAAGTCGCGGCCCTGAAACGCACCGTGGAGAATGCCGGCCTCGTTGACGGCCAGACAATCCTCGAACTCGGCTGCGGCTGGGGCTCGCTGTCGCTCTACATGGCCGAGCATTTCCCGAATTCCGCGATCGTTGCGGTCTCCAACTCCGCCTCCCAGCGCGCCCATATCGAAAGCGTCGCCAAGGCGCGCGGCTTCAAAAACCTTGAGATCCGCACCGCCAACATGACGGAATTCGACCCGCAGGCGCAGTTCGACCGGATCGTGTCGGTCGAAATGTTCGAGCATATGTCGAACTGGCATGAACTCTTGACCCGCACCCGCTCGTGGCTCAAGCCCGATGGGCGGCTCTTCATGCATATCTTCACCCATCGCGACCGGTCCTATCGCTTCGACCATCGCGACCGCGCCGACTGGATTGCCCAGCATTTCTTCACCGGCGGCATCATGCCCGCGCATGATCTCATCCGCCGCTTCTGCGACATCTACAAGGTAGAGCAGGAATGGCGCTGGTCGGGCCAGCATTACGAAAAGACGGCCAGGCACTGGCTCGAAAATTTCGACAACAATGACGCGGCCGTACGCCGTGTGTTGAGCGAATGCTATGGCAAGGATGCGCAGATCTGGCATCGCCGCTGGCGGCTCTTCTTCCTCGCCACCGCCGGTCTCTTCGGCCACAACAATGGCGAGACCTGGGGCGTGTCGCATTACCGGCTGTCGCCGGCATGACGCTCGCCATGGAACGAAGCGAGAGCCACGCGCTTGATCCGTTGACATCGGCCGCCATGTCGGTGTCGACGGTCATCGCGCTCAACAAGCCGATCTATCCGCTCTATGTCTGGTGGCTCGCGCCCGATGCGCTGAAGGCGTCACTCTGGACGGCAGCGTCATTGCCGCTCTGGATCGCGCTGCCCTTCCTCGCTCGCAAGAACCCTTATCTGGCAAGGGTTTCGCTCGTCGCGGTCGGCGCGATCGATACGGCGGCCATCGGCATGGCGCTCGGCGACGGAACGGGCGCATGGCTCTTCCTCTTCGCCGCCCTGATGCTCGCCGCCATGTCCTTCGAGGCGGCGGAAGTCTGGACGCGGCGGATTGCAATTGCCTCCGTCTTTGTGGTCTTCGCTCTCAGCTACGGCCGTTTCCCAATTGGGCTTGCCGGCGCATTTTCGCCGGAAAGTGTTGCCACGCTCTTCAAGCTGAATGCGTTCGGCGCAGCCGCACTTCTGGCCTTCATCGGGCTTCGCTATCCCTCCTCACGCTGATCGCGTGAGGGTGATCTTTATGTTTTCCTGATGTGGCAGCCCCACCTTCGCAATCGAGACCTGACCTGATGCGGACATAGTATCCGGACCTGTAACAACAGGAGTCCGGACATGTCCGACATCATCTTTCTTGCGCTCGGCATCGGCACGTTCATCGTGCTGGCCATCTATGCGCGCAGCCTCCAGCGTCTGTGAGGCTTGCCATGATCATCCCCGTCATCGGCTTCGTCATCGCCCTTGCCCTCGCCGTCTATCTGGTCGCCACGCTGCTGCGACCGGAGAAGTTCTGAAAGACCGAGGAGAATAAACATGACACTTATCGGATGGGCCCAGATCGGCTTTGTGCTGCTTCTCGTGCTGGCCCTTATCAAACCGCTCGGCATCTACATGGCCAAGGTCTTTTCAGGCGAAAAGACCTTTCTGGCGCCGATACTTTCCCCGCTTGAAACCGGCATCTACCGGCTTTCCGGCATCAATCGCGACAAGGAACAGGGCTGGCTCGGCTATACGCTCGCCATGCTCGCCTTCTCGGTCGCCGGCTTCGTCGTGCTTTACGGCATGATGCGCCTTCAGGCCTGGCTGCCGGTCAATCCGCAGGGCTTTGCCAATGTGCCGAGCGACCTCGCCTTCAACACGGCGGCCAGCTTTGTCACCAACACCAACTGGCAGAACTATTCCGGCGAAGCGGTGATGAGCAACTTCACCCAGATGGCCGGTCTTGCCGTGCAGAACTTCCTGTCCGCCGCCACCGGCATGGCGCTTGCCATTGCCATCACGCGCGCCTTTGTCCGTTCCAAGGCTGAGACGGTCGGCAATTTCTGGGTCGATGCCACGCGGGCGACGCTTTACGTCCTGCTGCCGCTGGCGATCATCGTCACCATCGCCTTCATCTTCCTCGGCCTGCCCCAAACGATGGACGCTTCGGCGACTGCCACGACGCTGGAAGGCGCCAAGCAGGTCATCACGCTCGGCCCCGTTGCCAGCCAGGAAGCCATCAAGCAGCTCGGCACCAATGGCGGCGGCTTCTACAATGCCAATGCCGCGCATCCGTTTGAAAACCCGAACGCAATCGCCGACTACCTGAACATCATTTCCATGCTGTCGATCTCGGCCGCCATGGTCTACATGTTCGGCCAGATGGCCGGCAACCGCAAGCAGGGCTGGGTCCTGATCAGCTCGATCGCAATCCTGCTGATCGCCGGCATCGGCGCCATCTACTGGGCTGAAACCGCCGGCAACCCGATCCTCACCTCGCTCGGCCTCGACCCGTCGCTCGGCAATATGGAAGGCAAGGAAGTCCGCTTCGGCCAGGCTGCATCCGCACTCTATACGGCAGTCACGACCGGCCTTTCGGATGGTGGCGTCAACAGCATGATCGGCTCCTATACCGGTCTTGGCGGTCTCGTCCCGATGTTCCTCATCCATTTAGGTGAAGTGCTTCCGGGCGGCGTCGGCTCCGGTCTTTACGGCCTTGTCGTCTTTGCCGTTCTCTCCGTCTTCGTTGCAGGCCTCATGGTCGGCCGCACGCCGGAATTCCTCGGCAAGAAGATCGAAAGCCGCGAGATGAAGTTCGCCATGCTGGCAGTTCTCATCCTGCCGCTCGTCATCCTGGGCTTCTCCTCGGTCTCGGCAGTTCTGCCCGCAGCCGTTGCCGCCATCGGCACGCCCGGCCCGCATGGCCTGTCGGAAATCCTCTATGCCTACACGTCCGCTGCCGGCAATAACGGCTCGGCCATGGCAGGTCTTGGCGGCAATACGGTCTGGTACAACACCACGCTCGGCATCTCCATGCTGCTCGGCCGCTTCGGCTATGTCGTTCCGGTCATGGCCATTGCCGGCTCGCTTGCCGCCAAGCAGAAGATCCCCTCCTCCAAGGGCACCTTCCCCACCGACACACCGCTTTTCGCCGGCCTGCTGATCGGCATCATCCTGATCCTCGGCGGTCTGCAATTCTTCCCCGCACTGGCGCTTGGCCCGATTGTCGAGCACTTCGCCATGATGTCCGGACAGACGTTTTAAAGGTCATACGAAATGTCCAACAAAACAACATCCCCCGCCCTTCTTGACCCGGCCATCGTCGTGCCGGCCATCAAGGACGCCTTCATCAAGCTCGACCCGCGTCAGCTGATCCGTAACCCGGTCATCTTCGTCACGGAAGTCGTCGCCGCCTTCGTGTCGGCCATCTTCATCCGCGACCTGATCGGCGGCGGCAACGAGGCCGTCTTCTCGGGCCAGATCGCTGCCTGGCTCTGGTTCACGGTGCTTTTCGCCACCTTCGCCGAAGCCGTGGCCGAAGGCCGCGGCCGCGCCCAGGCCGAAAGCCTGAAGAAGACCAAATCGGAACTCGTCGCCCGCCGTCTCAAGGACGGGCGCGAGGAGAAGATCGCCGCCACGCTGCTGAAGCTCGGCGATATCGTCATCGTCGAGGCCGGCGATCTCATCCCCGGCGACGGCGAAGTGATCGAAGGCATTGCCTCGGTCAATGAAAGCGCCATCACCGGCGAATCCGCCCCCGTGATCCGCGAATCCGGTGGCGACCGCTCGGCCGTCACCGGCGGCACGCAGGTTCTTTCCGACTGGATCAAGGTCAAGATCACCGTCCAGCCGGGCTCGAGCTTCGTCGACCGCATGATCGCGCTGATCGAGGGTGCCGAACGCCAGAAGACGCCGAACGAGATCGCCCTGTCGATCCTCCTCTCGGGTCTGACGCTCGTCTTCCTGATCGTCGTCGTCTCGGTCTGGGGTCTGGCCGGCTATTCCGGCACGCTGGTCTCCGTGACCGTGCTTGCCGCCCTGCTCGTCACCCTGATCCCGACCACCATTGGCGGCCTGCTCTCGGCCATCGGCATTGCCGGCATGGACCGTCTGCTGCGCTTCAATGTCGTGGCCACGTCAGGCCGCGCCGTGGAAGCTGCCGGCGACGTCGACACGCTGCTTCTCGACAAGACCGGCACGATCACCTTCGGCAACCGCATGGCTTCCGAATTCCTGCCCGTACCGGGCGTCGACGCCCACGAACTGGCGGAAGCCGCCCTTCTGGCAAGCCTTGCCGACGACACGCCGGAAGGCCGCTCCATCGTGGCGCTTGCCAATGGCACCTATGGCGTTGCAACGCCGAATGTGACGCCCGATCTCGTCGTGCCGTTTGCTGCCGAAACCCGGCTGTCGGGCTGCGACATCGCCGGCCGCCGCCTGCGCAAGGGTGCGGTCGATTCCGTCCGCAACTTCACCGGCCTCACCGAAGCCGAATGCCCGCCCGCCTTCCGGCAGGCGGTCGACAAAGTCGCCCGCTCGGGCGGCACGCCGCTGGCTGTTGCCTCCGGCAACAAGCTTCTCGGCGTCATCCACCTCAAGGATATCGTCAAGCCGGGCATCAAGGAACGTTTCGCTGAACTGCGCGCCATGGGCATCCGCACCGTCATGGTGACGGGCGACAACCCCGTAACCGCCGCGGCCATCGCCTCCGAAGCCGGCGTCGACGACTTCCTGGCCGAAGCCAAGCCCGAAGACAAGCTCGCCTATATCCGCGACCAGCAGCGCGGCGGACGACTGGTCGCCATGTGCGGCGACGGCACCAACGATGCCCCGGCGCTCGCCCAGGCCGATGTCGGCGTGGCCATGCAGACCGGCACGCAGGCCGCCCGCGAAGCCGCCAACATGGTGGACCTCGATTCCAGCCCGACCAAGCTCATCGAGATCGTCGAGATCGGCAAGCAGCTTCTGATGACGCGCGGCGCGCTTACCACCTTCTCGATCGCCAACGACGTCGCGAAATATTTCGCGATCATCCCGGCGCTCTTCGTGGTGACCTATCCGCAGCTGGCTGCGCTCAACATCATGGCGCTTGGCTCGCCCAAGTCTGCCATCCTGTCGGCCGTGATCTTCAACGCGCTGATCATCATCGCGCTGATCCCGCTGGCACTGAAGGGCGTTTCCTATCGCCCGGCGGGCGCTGCCACGCTTCTGCGTCGCAACCTGCTCATCTACGGCCTCGGCGGTCTCGTGCTGCCCTTCGCCGGCATCAAGCTCATCGACCTCGTGGTCGTCTTCCTGCATCTGGTATAATCCCATGCTGAAACATCTTCGCCCCGCATTCTCGCTGGTCATTCTCATGACCCTCGTCACAGGCATCGCCTATCCTTTCGCGATGACCGGTGTGGCCAAGGTGGCCGCCCCTGCAAAGGCGCAAGGCAGCCTCATCGCCAAGGACGGACAGATCGTCGGTTCCGCGCTGATCGGCCAGAACTTTTCGAGCGACCGCTATTTCTGGCCGCGTCCGTCTGCGACCTCGCCCAACCCTTATGACCCGACGGGCTCGGGCGGCTCGAACCTCGGTCCGACCGCTGCCAAGCTTAAGGACCGCGTCACGGGCGACGTCGACCGGCTGAAGAAGACCGGCATCGCGACACCGATCCCGGCCGATGCCGTCACCGCCTCCGGCTCCGGCCTTGATCCCGACATTACGCCGGACTATGCGCTGGCGCAGGTCGAACGCGTTGCCAAGGCGCGCGGCGTCGAGACGGCCAAGGTCGGCGATCTCGTCAACGCCCATATCGAAAAGCGGCTGTTCGGATTCATCGGTGAACCGCATGTTAATGTGCTAGAGCTCAACATGGCGCTCGACGCACTGAAAAGCTGAAGAGACGAATGGCAGGTAACGGCCAGGAACAGAACAAACGTCCGGATCCGGACGCGCTGCTTGCCCTTGCGGAGAAAGACCGCAGGGGCAAGCTCACGATTTTTTTGGGTGCAGCACCCGGCGTCGGCAAGACCTACGCCATGCTGCAACGTGCCCGGCGGCTCCGTGATGCCGGCACCGACATCATTGTCGGGCTGGTCGAGACCCATGGCCGCAGCGAAACCGCCTCGCTTCTCGAAGGCCTAGACATCCTGCCGCGCCGCGAAATCGAGTATCGCGGCCGCGTGCTGCATGAATTCGACCTCGATGCAGCACTTGCCCGACGCCCCGCCGTCATCATCGTGGACGAGCTTGCCCATTCCAACCCGGAAGGCAGCCTGCATCCCAAGCGCCATCAGGACATTGACGACCTGCTGGACGCCGGCATCGATGTCTGGACGGCGCTCAACATCCAGCATGTCGAGAGCCTGTCGGATCTCGTCACCCAGATTACCGGCGTCACCATCCGCGAGCGCGTGCCGGACAGCGTGCTCAGCCGCGCCGACGAAATGCTGCTCGTCGACCTTCCGCCGGCCGAGCTGATCGACCGGCTGAAGGAGGGCAAGGTCTACCTGCCCGAAAGCGCCAACCGCGCCGTCGACCGCTTCTTCCGCATCGGCAACCTGACGGCGCTGCGCGAACTGGCGTTGCGCCGCACCGCCGACCGCGTCGACGACCAGATCGTCGACTATCTCAAGCAGAACGCCATCGAAGGGCCCTGGGCGAGCGGCGAACGGCTGATCGTCTGCGTCGGCGCCGACCCGCTTTCCGAGATCGTCGTGCGCGCTGCCAGCCGCCTCGCCTCGGGCCTCAACGCGCCCTGGGTCGCCGTCCATGTCGAGCGCACCGATCGCGAACAGGACGACGCGGTCGCGATGCGCCAGCTGGAGAAGGTCCTTCGCCTTGCCGAAGAACTGGGCGGAGAGGTCAAGCGCATTGCCGGCAACGATTATGTGACGGAAATCCTGAGATTTGCCGCAGAGGAACATGCCACCCAGATCGTCATCGGGTCGAGCCCCAAGCAAAGCTGGGCGTTCTGGCGGCGAGGCTCGCTGCAGGATGCGCTGACCGCGCGCGCAAGCGGCCTTGCCCTGCATGTGGTGACCTCGGACAAGGAAACTGTGCGGCGGAGAAAGCCGTTCCCTCGCCTCGATCTTGCGTCGGTCCGCATGAATGTGCTGATCGGGGTCGCGACCGTGGCGGCGGCAAGCCTTGTCGGCGAAGCCATCGACCGCGTCATCCACCTGCCGAACCTCTCCATCATCTTCCTCATGGGCGTGCTCGTCGCCGCCATCTATGGCGGGCTCACATCGGCGCTTCTGGCTTCGGGCCTTTCGACGCTCGCCTACAACTTCCTCTTCATCGAACCGCGCTACACGCTGACCGTTGCCGAGCCTTACGAGGTCTTCGCGCTCGTTGCCTATCTCGGTGCTGCCGTGCTGACGGGCAGCCTTGCCGCCCGCTCCCGCGAGCAGGCGAAGGCCGCGCGTTCCCGCGCGATCGCCATGCAGGCACTCTACGATTTCTCGCGCAAGCTCTCCGGCACGGCCAATGTCGAGGAGGTTCTATGGGCCGCGGTGACACAGCTTCAATCGGGCCTGAAGAAGAACGTGCTTCTGCTCCTGCCTGTGGACGGCGACCTGAAGACACTCGCCGCCTGGCCGCCGGATACAGAACCCGGCGTCGCGGACCTGACCGCCGCCCGCTGGGCGCATGAAAAGCGCGAACATGCCGGGCGCGGCACGGGCACGCTGCCCAACAGCCATTTCCATTTCCGCCCGCTGATGAGCCCGCATGGCGTCGTCGGCGTCTGCGGCGTCGAGCTGGCCGAAGACAATCTGAACCCGACCGACGAGCGGATGCTGACGGCGATCCTCGACCAGACGGCGGTGGCGATCGACCGCGCAAGGCTGTCGCAGGAAAGCGTCGATCAGGCCGCGCGGCTGGAAGGCGAGCGCTATCGCGACGCGCTTCTCTCCTCGATTTCGCATGACCTGAAGACGCCGCTCGCCACCATCACCGGGGCCGTCAGCAGCCTGCGCGAATTCGGCGACAGGATGCAGCCGGAAAGCCGCGACGATCTGCTGCAATCCATCGAACAGGAAAGCGACCGCCTCTCCCGCTTCGTCGCCAACCTTCTGGACATGAGCCGCATCGAATCCGGTGCGCTCAAATTCACCCATGACTGGGTCGACGTCGCCGACGTCGTGCGCACCGCAGTCGAGCGGGCGCGCAAGTATTTCCCCGGCCGCGGCATCGAGACGGGGCTGGCGAGCGATCTGCCGCTGATCGAGGCCGATAGCGTTCTGCTCGGCCAGGTCCTGTTCAATCTGCTCGACAATGCCGTCAAATATGGCGGCACCGAGCCGATCAATGTCTATGCGCGACGCGACGGCGAGGCCGTGATCATTTCCGTCACCGATCTCGGCAAGGGCATTCCGCCGGAAGAGCTGGAACGCGTCTTCGAAAAGTTCTATCGACGCGGCAAGAGCGACGGGCGCGCGCCCGGCACAGGCCTTGGCCTTTCCATCGCGCGCGGCTTCGTCGAGGCCATGGGCGGCACGATCAAGGCCGAAAGTCCGGCGCTGAAGAAACGGGGAACCCGCATCACCATGAGATTTCCGGTCAAAGCCCCCGTCAGGAGCGACGCATGAGCCTGGATCGCATTCTGGTGGTCGATGACGAGCCGCAAATCCAGCGTTTCCTGAAACCGGCGCTGAATGCCGCCGGCTACGAGGTCGTGGAAGCCGCGACCGGCGCGGAGGCTTTGAAGGCGGTAGCCACCGCTGCTCCCGATGTGGTCATCCTCGATCTCGGCCTGCCCGACATGGACGGCAAGGAGGTCGTGGCGCAATTGCGCGGCTGGTCGGATATCCCGATCATCATTCTGTCCGCCCGCGACCGCGAAAGCGAGAAGATCGCGTCCCTCGATCTGGGGGCCGACGATTATGTCGAGAAGCCTTTCGGCATCGGTGAGCTTACCGCCCGCATCCGCACCGCACTGCGCCGCAAGAACAAGGAAAGCGCGGTCGCCACGCATTTCACCATCGACGGCCTCGACATCGACACCCAGCGCCGCATCGTCTCCCGCGAGGGCGCTGCCATCAAGCTGACGCCGAAGGAATATGACCTTCTCGTCCTGCTTTCGCGCCACGCGGGCCGCGTCGTCACCCACAAGATGCTGCTGACCTCCGTCTGGGGCCCGGCGCATGGCGAAGACCTGCATTATCTCCGGGTCTTCATCGGCCAGTTGCGGCAGAAGATCGAGCGGAACCCGGCGGAGCCCGTCATCATCCGCACGGAGCCGGGCGTCGGCTATCGCTTCGCAGAAAGTGCGAACTGACCGCTGATTGCATGCCCTTTTCAACCACCGGCCAGAGGCAGGATCGGCATCCTCTCCGTCCCGTCATGTTCGAAAGATTTTGGCCGGCTCCAAGCTGAGCTTGGGGCTGAAACAACAGCAATCCTGACGGACTGGACGAAACGGGAAACACTGAATATTGTGCGCCCGTTGGCGCGCCGAAATCGGCCGCTATTCCATATTTTCTTACGAATATAATCAAGATTTCCGCGAGCCTGGAGAACTGTCCTTTCGATGGCGACTTCATAGTGAGAAGAAAGCATATTCTAATATGAATAAAGCCATTTGATTTTCGATAATTCTTCGCCGCGGCAAGATAGTGACCAAGACCCATGCAGGATAAGCTCCCCTTTTCGTATTTTGACACGAAGGGCTCCCACAAAGGCTCCGCGCGCGCCCTGTGGTTTGAAAACATCAATGTGATGTTCGATGTGAACCTGAGCAGCCAGAAGGACGCGGCCTTCTACGCCGAGGTCGGCGCCATCCTTCTGGGTGATACCGTTGTCGGGCGATCCAGCTGTGTGGCCCAGTCGTTCGAGCGGTCGCGCTACAGAACGGCGCGCGACGGCCTCAGCCACTATCTCATCCAGTTCTATGTCGACGGCAGATGCGGGGATCGGAGCTGGGCGGAGTCCGAATGGACCCGCCCCGGCGATCTGCTTGTCGTCGATCTCGCCCAGCCGCTGATGACCGGCGCTACTGATTTCACCAATCTCAACCTCATCGTCCCGAGGCGGCTGCTGGCGCCGTTGCTGGTGTCGCCCGATGCACATCACATGCGGATCATCCGCAGCGAGCTGCCTATGGTGCGCATTCTGAGAAGCCACGTTGCCGAACTGATGACGACGGGCCCGCAGCTGATGCCGGCTGAAGGTCTGGCCCTGCTGCAGCCAACGCTTCACATCGTGGCCGCCATCCTCAACGGCGAAGATGCCCGCGATCTCGATGAACCGGGCGTCAATGCCTCCCTGCATATGGAGATCCGACGCTTCATTCAGGCGGACCTGTCGAATCCGGGACTTGATGCCGAAACCGTCGCAGCCCGATTCGGTATCTCCAGACGAAAGCTCTACTATCTCTTCGAAGCAGACGGGGGCTTCATCTCCTACCTGCGCGCCAGGCGGCTTGAGGCCATTCGAAGCGCCCTGATCGATCCGGAACAGGTCGGCCGATCGATCTCGGATATCGCCAATCAGTTCTGTTTCGGCAATCGAAGCGGCCTCGTGACGGCCTTCCGCCGCGCCTATGGCCTCGTCCCACGCGAGGCGCGCGCATTCGGTCAGGCAGGCTTGACCGCGCATGACAGTTCACCCCTGCATGCCGCCTGGCGGAACTGGATTCAGCAGTCGCGCTGATCTCCCGGCACGGTCATGACCTCTTCATCGATTTGCACCGAAATCGACAAATCGACCCGTTCTCTTGCACGCCATTGTACTTCCGCCCTGTGCCTCTGTGCGCCCGCTCAGGTGGCCTGTAAGACCCCGCCTTACAAGGGAAATCGGGGGGATATTGACCCATGGGAGAACCTCTCATGCGCCGCGGGCAGGAAAACACCGGCACATCGTCTGACACGGGGAGCGCCGCACGGCGGCGGTACTCGACGCTGCGTCTGCTGCTGCTGTCGGGAGCAGCCACCGTCGTCCTCCTGCCGGCGGGGGCCGGCGCCTCGGATCTGCTTGACCTCGGCACATTGAACGGCGGCACTGAATCCGTGCCCTTCGCTGTCAGTGCGGATGGCACCACGGTTGTCGGTTATGCGACCGATGGCGCCGCCAACAATGCCGAGCGTGCCTTTCGTTGGACACGCACCGGCGGCCTCGTCAACCTCGGCACGTTCAACGCCGGCAGCCAGTCCTATGCCTATGGCCTGAGCGCAGATGGAACCGTTGTCGTCGGCTTTGCCAATGACGGCAACGCCAATGATGAGGCGCGTGCTTTCCGCTGGACGCAGGCGGGCGGGCTGGTCAACCTCGGGACCTTCAACGGCGGCACGGAATCGAAGGCCTATGGCGTCAGCAACGACGGCTCCGTGGTCGTCGGCGTTGCCAAGGACGGCAACAGCAACGATGCCGAGCGAGCCTTCCGCTGGACCCAGGCCAGCGGTCTGGTCAACCTCGGAACCCTGAATGGCGGCCTGGAATCCACGGCACTCGGCGTCAGCGGCGACGGGGCTGTCGTCGTCGGCTATGCCGACAATGGTGCAAACATGCGCGCCTTCCGCTGGACGCAGGCCACCGGCATGACCAATCTCGGGATCTTGAACGGCGACACGGATTCCGTGGCAACGGCCACCAATTCCGACGGATCTGTCGTCGTCGGCTTCGGGACCGATGCCGGCAATGTCAACAGCGCCTTTCGCTGGACGCAAGGAACCGGCATGGTTGGCCTCGGAACGTTCAACGGCGGCAACGGCTCGACCGCCAAGGGCGTCAGCGCCGACGGATCCGTCGTCGTCGGCTATGCGGATGACGGCAACGTCAATCACGGCTTCCGCTGGACCCAGAACGGCGGGATGATCACGGTTGACCAGTGGCTGCGCGACAATGGCGTCACGCTTGCCAGTGACGTCACCTCCTCCGCCTACGGCATTTCCGCGGACGGCAACGTGATCGCGGGAACGCTGACCAACAATCACGCCTTCATCGCGCGCGGACCGTCAGCAACCACCTCCAAGGCCGGTCTGATGGATGTCACCAACTTCCAGCAGAGCCTGGTCAACACACCGCGTGTTTCGGGCCAGCTGCAGGATGCCGACATTGCCGTCAACGGCGCCCATTCCTCGCCGCTCTTCATGCTGCTCGATGCCGGACAGTCCTCCTTTTGGTTCACCGGCGATGGCGGCTATGCCAGCACGAAGACCGCCAATGGCGGCCTGGGCGCGGGCGAATTCGGCTTCGGGCGCGGGCTGGAGGACGGCTGGACCGTCCGCCTTGCCGGCGGCGGGCAATATTCCCGAATGGATATGCCAAATGGCGGCAATGCCACCTTCTCGTCAGGCTATATCGCGCCGGACGTTTCGCACGTCTTCGCCGGCGGCTTCGTTGCCACGCTTTCGGGCTATTTGAACTGGGGCAAGGCCGATATCCGCCGCGGGTACCTCAACGGCACAGCCAACGATAGCTCCTTCGGTTCGGCAGCAACGCAAACCTTTGGTGTTCGTGCCCGCCTCGACTGGCAGGATGCCTTCAAGCTCGGGTCAACGGGCGTGTCGCCGTTTGCCAGCTACACCTATCTCAACGCGCAGATGAACGGCTACACCGAGGCCGGCGGAAGCTTCCCGGTCCGCTTTGACGGTTCCCGCGAGATCTCCAACACCGTGCGCATCGGCGCGGATGCGAAGACGCCGCTCAACGACCAGCTCGCCCTCGTCACCCGCTTCGAATACGGCCACCGTTTCGAAAAGACCGGCGCCGGTGTGAGCGGCCAGATCCTCGGGCTTTCCGCCTTCTCCATCGACGGCGCGGCGATCCAGCAGGACTGGGTCCGTGGCGGGCTCGGGGTCAGCTACAAGCTCGGCAATGGCGACGGGCTCGTCATGCTCAACACCTCCAACCAGACAGGCCGCAACACGACATGGCTCTCGGCGAGCTATCGCGTGAAGTTCTGAGCCAGGATAGCGCCCTCGCGGCCCCGCCATCTCTAACCCCACCGTTGCCGGCGACCTGCCCGGCAACGCCGAAACAGGGATATCGGCGCAACCACCTTCAACTGCCGTTCAGCCTCAACCAAGCGCCGGTCATGACTGGTCGGGAGCCGACGGGCCGCGAGTTGTTGACTATCCAAGGAAAAATTCGCCCGCCTTACGAACACGCGTGGACATTGTTCAAAATCGAGTGCTAAAACACGACAACTGACGAACATCAATTCCTGATGGGTACATCAGTTTGGGTTGCATTTTCGGTGGAGAATCATGCGCGCCAGGCTCAGCGATAGCGTCGTCAGGCAATCGGGCTCCGCGTGGGCATTCCTGTCTCGCCGTCAGCGCGCCTATTCCGTTGCCATTGTCGCGGCATTTTGTGCGATCGGCATCTGTCTCATCTTCAAGACACGCATGAGCGACTCGCTTGCAGCGGTTATCCTTGCCATGCCGGTGGTTGCCTCGGCCGCGATTGGCGGTTTCGGGCCGGTCCTCATCGCCGGGCTTCTGTCGCTCGCCGCCCTCATCATGTTCGATGACCGCGCCAACGTCGTCTTTTCACTCGGGCCCGCCCTTGCGTTTGCGCTTCTGGTCGTTGCCATTGCGCTGCTCGCCGAAGTCTTGCAGCGGACGCGGGACGCCGGGCTGCGTTCCCTGGCCGAAATGACGGCGCAGGCCGCACATCTGAAATCCGTGCTGGATACCGCACCGGACGCCGCCGTGGTGGCCAGTCCCGACGGCATCATCGTCTCCTTCAATGCAGCCGCAGTCCGCCAGTTCGGCTACAGCGAGCAGGAGGCAATCGGCCAGAACCTGCGCATTCTCATGCCGGAGCCCTACCAGTCCGACCATGACAATTACATCGCACGCTACCGCAATACCGGCGAACGCCGGATCATCGGCATCGACCGCGTCGTCGTCGGCAAGCGCAAGGACGGCTCGACCTTTCCGATGAAACTCGCCGTGGGCGAGACCCATACCGAGGGCAAGCGCTATTTCACCGGCTTCATCCGCGACCTCACCGAGCGCGAGGAATCGGAAGCCCGCCTGCATGAGATACAGGGCGAACTCGCCCGCCTCGCCCGCCTCAACGAAATGGGCGAAATGGCCTCGACGCTTGCCCACGAGCTCAACCAGCCGCTTTCCGCGATCTCCAACTATGTCCACGGCTGTTCGCGGCTGCTGCGCGACATGGACGACGAGCTGGCAAGCCGCATGCGCGACGCGCTGGACGAGGCCGGACGGCAATCGCTGCGGGCCGGACAGATCATCCGTCATCTGCGCGAATTCGTGACCAAGGGCGAGACCGAGAAGAACGCCTACAATATCCGCAAGCTCATCGAGGAGGCCGGCGCTCTGGCACTCGTCGGCTCGCGCGAAAAGGGCGTGCGCGCCGTGTTCGACTTTGGATCCGACGCGGAAATGGTCATGGTCGATCATGTCCAGATCCAGCAGGTGCTGATCAACCTGATGCGCAATGCCATCGAGGCGATGAAAGACTCCGCGACGAAGGAGCTGGTGGTGCGAACGACGCGTTTCACACCCGGCGAGATCAGCATCACGGTGGCCGATACCGGACCGGGAATCGCCGAGGAAATCTCCGCTCAGCTCTTCAAGCCCTTCACCACCACCAAGCCGGGCGGTATGGGGATCGGTCTGTCGATCTCCAAGCGCATCGTCGAAGCCCATGGCGGGCGGATGGCCGTGAGCTCCAACGAGAGCGGCGGCGCGACATTCGAATTTACATTGCCGGAATACGAGGAACCCACCGATGTCGAAGACTGACTTCACGGTGCACATCGTCGATGACGAGGAAGCGGTCAGGAAATCGCTCGCCTTCATGCTGAGCATGAACGGTTTTGCGGTGCGCGTGCATCAGTCGGCCACCGATTTTCTGGGTTTTGCCCCTGCCGCGCGCGACGCCGTTCTGATCACCGATCTGCGCATGCCCGACATGAGCGGGGTTGACCTCATCCGCAAGCTGGCAACCGTCAACGGCGCAATCCGCCCCGTCGTCATCACCGGCCACGGCGATGTTCCGATGGCGGTGGAGGCGATGCGCGCCGGCGCGGTCGATTTCATCGAGAAGCCGTTCGACGACACGCTGATCATCGAGGCCATCCACCGCGCGGCCGAGACCCTCAAGCCGGCTGCGGCAGAGGGCGAGGACGTGAACTCGGTCAAGGCGCGGATCGACAGCCTCAGCGAGCGCGAACGGCAGGTTCTGTCCGCCGTCGTCGCAGGATTGCCCAACAAGGCAATCGCCTACGATCTCGACATCAGCCCCCGCACCGTCGAGGTTCACCGCGCCAATGTGATGGCCAAGATGGCAGCCAAAAGCCTGCCGCAACTGGTGCGCATGGCACTCGCTGCCGGCTTCCACGCTGCGTGATTTTTTGACTTATGACAAAGCGCGGCCAAACGGACTTGCGCATGATGGCGCATTGAACCCGGAATTTCGGCAAAAATCATCGTGCCTGCCATGTCCAAGACGCGCGCCATTGTCGTCATCGTGCCCGATCAGGCACTCAACAGGTCTCTCGCCTTCGCGCTGGAGGCTGACGGCTATCGTGTGTCCAGTTTTGCGTCCCTGGCCTCGGCGAGCAAGGCATTGCCGGATTCTCTCTGCATCATTGCCGACGAAAACGTGTTCCCGAAGTCGAGCGCTGCCCTGCCCGATCTTTCCGGCATGGAAGCCCGGACACTTGTCCTTTCCGAACATGCGTCAGCCCCAAGACGCGATGCGCTGGCGGTCCTGACCAAGCCTCTGAGCGGTGCCGACGTGCTCGCCGCGGTCGCCCGTTTCCTGCCGCCCGACGCCGCCTACGTATGACTACGTAGTGGTACAACCGAATTTCGCGACGCGATCCATTCGCCCATAGTCACCTCACATTCAAACGGAGGTGGTTCGCCATGCAGGCTCTTGCACACACCCAAGCTTTCCAGCCGGTTCCTACGTCACATATCCATGCCGCCAGCATTCTGAGCGGCCCCGGTGCCCTCACCACTTACACTGCGGATGATGAGATTTACGGCCAGGGCGAACGTGCGGGTACGCTCTACGAAGTCCGCTCCGGCGCAGTTCGCCTCTATCGTCTTCTCTCCGATGGCCGCCGTCAGGTCGTCGCCTTCCATTTTGCCGGTGAGACCTTCGGCTTCGAGGCGGAAGGCGTACACAGCTTCTTTGCGGAAGCCATCTGCGAAACCGGCATTCGCAAGGTCGCCACCCACGCCAACAGCAATATCAACCCCGAAATGCTGGCGCTGGCGCTGCGCGGCATGATCCGCGCGCAGCAGCACCTTCTCGTCGTCGGCCGCCAATGCGCCACTGAAAAGCTCGGCGCTTTCCTGCTTGATCTCTCCGAGCGCCAGGGCGATCCGGACCGCATCGACCTGCCGATGACGCGCCTCGACATTGGCGACTATCTCGGCATGACGATCGAAACCGTCTCGCGCAGCATTTCCAAGCTGAAGGCCGCCGGCATTCTCAAGCTGCACAGCCTGCGTTCGGTCGAAATCCTGCGGCCGGAAAAGCTTCGCCAGATCTGCAACTAAAGGCTCGAAGCCGCGACGCGTCAGCGCGTCGCTGTCTTGCTCTGCAAGGGCGTGGCGTCCGCGCCGGTGCAAAGCGGAACCGGCTTCGGCGGCGGGCCGGGATGGTCGTGACGATATTGCACGATCAGCGGCTCCAACACATCCTTCGACCAGTAATGCGGGCTGCCGATGGCCTTGATGCAGGACGAGTTCCAGTAGAGCCCCGCCTGTGCCGGGCTCTTGCCCGCCTTTGCCGCCTGTTCGACAGCCTTCACAACCGAAGCCTCGGGATAGATGTACACAGTGGTCGGCTGATCCTTGATCATGTTCATGATCGTTGCCGCATCGGCCCGGCTCCAGCTCGTGCAGCCATTGCTGCGCCCGCCGGCATAATCGACCAGATTGCCGAAGGGGACATAGCCGTCCTTGTTGGCATGGCTATCGCCGGGCGCCTTGCGCATGCAGACACCCTTGATCGTCACGGCCGCATGGCCACCGATGGCGCGCTTGCGGGCATTGGCCGTCTCGCCCTCGCCTTCAAACTGCACGAAGGTGCGCGTCAGCATCCCGATCTGGTTCGCCGAAGCGCGGTAATAGCCCTTGAACGAGGTCTTCTGCTCGCTCGTGATGTAGGAACCACCCATCGTGAGATCGGAATCCGAGGCATTGCCGAAATTCTTCACGCATTCCCGGCCGTTCTGAAAATTGACAACACCCGGCAGATTGCGCCCGCTGCCATGGCCGGAGGCGATGACCCGGAAGACCTGCTGGCTTTCGCAGATGATATAGAAGCGCCCCGAAGGCGTGTTCGGACGCGTGGCATCCATGGCGAAGTAGCAGGCGTTGTTGACCTTGCCTTCCTTCACCTTCTGGAAATAGAGCGCGCGGGCCTTCGAAAGCACGGGCGCTGCGATTTGCCCCTCACCCTCGCCGACATGGGCCATCAGCCATGCGGGCGTTTCGGCAGACAAGGCTGGCGATGCAGCAAGGCCGAGAGCCAGAAGCACCGAATGAGAAAGAATGCGTGACATGCGCACGGGGGAACCTCCGCGAATCGATCCTGATCGGATATCGGTCGATTATGGCACGGCATGGGCAACAAAACATTGCGAGCCGCGCAATTGCTTGTCACCACGCAGGCCAACGCGCTATGACCGCGAGGCAAAGTTTGCCGGAGATCACATTTGGCCTTCACTTTGAGACAGTTGCAGTATTTCGTTGCAGTGGCGGAGCAAGGTACCGTCTCGGGTGCTGCACACGTCATGTCGATCTCGCAATCCTCGATCACCGAAGCGGTGAAGGAGCTGGAACAGGATCTCGGCGTCCTCCTCTTCGACCGCCATCCGCGCGGGCTCGCCATCACCCAGCAGGGCCACCAGTTTCTCCGCCACGCCACCAAGATCCTCGCGAGCGTATCAGAGGCCCGGCAGGTCTTCGACACTGATCCGGAAATGCTGAAAGGCTCGCTCCAGCTCGGCGTCACGTCACTCGTCGCCGGCTATGTGCTCTCCGATCTGCTCGCCCGCTATCGCCGCGCCTTTCCGGGCGTGGAGGTCAGCACGATTGAAGACGACGGCAATTATCTTGAGCATCTGCTGATCGGCGGCGAACTGGATGTCGCCGTCGTGCTGCTGAACAATCTGCGTGACCGCCAGGCGCTGCAGGTCGAAACGCTCGAAATGTCGCCCTTCAGCCTCTGGCTTCCGGCGGGCCATGATCTGGCATCACGCGAATCCATCACGGTCGAGGATATCGCCGGCCAGCCGCTGATCATGCTGACGACGGACGAGATCGAGGAGGCAACCCGCAAGCTGCTCGCCGTCTTCGGGGCAAGACCGCGCGTCGCCTTCCGTACCCGCTCGGTGGAGGCCGTGCGCTCGCTGGTCGCCACGGGCGCGGGTGTCGCGATCCTCCCCGACATGATCTATCGCCCCTGGTCGCTGGAAGGCGACCGCATCGAGTCCCGCGACGTTTCCGCCTCGCTGCCCGCCATCCATGTCGGCCTCGTCTGGCGGCGGGGACTGAGCCTTTCCGCCCCCTTGAGGAATTTCATAGCGCTCGCGCAGGCCCAGCGAACGCCGCGCCTGCGATAAGCCTTTCGCTATCGGAATTTCCGATAGCGACTTTCTGATAAAAGAAATTGCGAAGGCTTGGCGTCGGCATATCATCCCCTCATCGCATAACGGAAATATCCGGGCACTCACCGCAAAGGGGAACATCATGAAGTCCATTCTGAACATCACGACTGCGCTTACCCTCGTTCTCGGCTCCACCCTGCCGGCCTTTTCGGCGGACATGAAGGAAATCGGCAAGGGCGAAGGCGAAGTGAACATCGTCGCCTGGGCCGGCTATATCGAACGCGGCGAAAGCGACAAGGCTTACGACTGGGTCACCGGCTTCGAGAAGGAAACCGGCTGCAAGGTCAATGTGAAGACTGCCGCCACCTCGGATGAAATGGTGACGCTGATGAACCAGGGTGGTTTTGACCTCGTCACCGCCTCGGGCGATGCCTCGCTCCGCCTCGTCGCCGGCAAGAAGGTGCAGCCGATCAATATCAGCCTGATCAAGAACTGGTCGGCCGTCGACAAGCGCCTTCAGGATGCGCCATGGTTCACCGTTGACGGCAAGCATTACGGCACGCCCTATCAGTGGGGTCCGAACGTGCTGATGTATAATACCAAGGCTTTTGGCGACAAGGCGCCGGAAAGTTGGGAAGTCGTCTTCAAGGAAACGACGCTGCCCGACGGCAAGTCCAACAAGGGCCGCGTGCAGGCCTATGACGGCCCGATCTATATCGCCGATGCCGCCCTTTACCTGAAGACCGCCAAGCCGGAACTCGGCATCAAGGACCCTTATCAGCTCAATGAAAAGCAATATGCCGCTGCCATCGAGCTCCTCAAGGGCCAGCGCTCGCTCGTCGGCCGCTACTGGCACGATGCGACCGTGCAGACGGACGACTTCAAGAATGAAGGCGTTGTCGCCTCCGGCTCCTGGCCTTTCCAGGTCAACCTGCTGCAGGCCGCCAAGCAGCCGATCGCCTCCACCATTCCGAAGGAAGGCGCCACCGGCTGGGCTGACACGACCATGCTGCATGCCGACGCCAAGCATCCGAACTGCGCCTATATGTGGCTGAACCACTCGCTCGACGCCAAGGTGCAGGGTGATGTCGCCGCCTGGTTCGGCTCGGTGCCCGCCGTTCCCGCCGCCTGCAAGGGCAATGAACTGCTCGGCGAAAGCGGCTGCGCCACCAACGGCTTCGACAATTTCGAGAAGATCTCCTTCTGGAAGACGCCGACCGCCAAATGCGAACAGGGCACCTGCGTTCCCTATTCCAAGTGGGTCAGCGACTATATCGCCGTGATGGGCGGGCAGTAAGCGGCAGCGTCACAGCAGCCTCAAGAACCCCTCACCTGCAATTTTCATCGTTTAGCTGTCGCGCGCACCGTGACAATCATTTGGCGCCGCCGCGGCCGCGACAGCTAACTCGATGAAATTGCTTCCTCTCCCACAAGGGGAGAGGACGACGTGGCAGCCTCTCGCGCCACCTCTCCCCCTGTGGGAGAGGAAGCAAAATCAGCATCTTAGCTTTAGCTAAGTGCTAGATTTTGCCGGTGAGGGGTTTCGCCTTCCACGCATATCGGAGACCCACCCCATGACAGCTGCCGTAACATTCCGCTCCGTGTCGCGCCATTTCGGTGCGGTGAAGGCGGTGGACAGTGTCGATCTCGCCATCGCGGAAGGCGAGTTCTTTGCCATGCTGGGGCCGTCCGGGTCCGGCAAGACGACCTGCCTGCGGCTGATTGCCGGCTTCGAGCAGCCCGATGGCGGCGAGATTTCCATTCTGGGCCAAAGCGCCAATGGCATTCCGCCATGGAAGCGCAACGTCAACACGGTGTTTCAGGACTACGCCCTCTTCCCGCATATGACGATCCTCGACAATGTCGCCTATGGGCTGATGGTGCGCGGCGTCGACAAGACAACCCGCCACAAGGCGGCGGAAGAAGCACTCGACCTCGTCAAGCTCGGCGGCTATGGCGCGCGGCGAACCGGTCAGCTGTCAGGTGGCCAGCGTCAGCGCGTGGCGCTCGCCCGTGCGCTCGTCAACAAGCCGAGCGTTCTCCTGCTCGACGAACCGCTCGGCGCGCTCGACCTCAAGCTCCGCGAGGCCATGCAGGAGGAGCTGAAGGGCCTGCAAAAGCGCCTCGGCATCACCTTCGTCCTCGTCACCCACGATCAGGGCGAAGCGCTCTCCATGGCCGACCGCGTGGCCGTCTTCAACGAAGGCCGCATCGTGCAGTCCGGCGCGCCGGAAGACATCTATAACCGGCCGAGAACGCGTTTCGTCGCCGATTTCGTCGGCTCCTCCAATATCCTGTCACCCTCGCTAAGCGAAAGCCTGTCAGGTGGCCGGCGCTGGACAAGCCTCCGCCCCGAGGCTTTTACGCTGGAACCGGGCGACAGCCGCCTTTCGCTGACCGGAACGATCGAAGCGTCGAGCTTCATGGGCGCCGTGCGCCGCATCGCGCTGAAGGTCGGCGACAACACGATCCATGCAAACCTGCCGGCCGGCGCGACGCTTCCCGCCGAGGGCACGCCGCTGACGCTGCATTTTGCGCCTGACGCGCTGAACCCGCTGGAGGATGCGGCATGACCGCAAGCCTTGCGCCTCAAAGCTCGGCACAGGACAGCCTCGCCTCGCGTTTCTCGGCGGCGCTGTGGCGTTCGCCGCGCCTGCTCCTATTGCTGCTGCTGGCCCCGCCACTTCTCTGGCTCGGCGTCGTATATGTCGGCTCGCTCATCGCCCTTCTGGCACAGAGCTTCTTTTCCTTCGATGATTTCACCGCGCAGGTGACATATGAGCTGACGCTCTCGACCTATGCCGAACTCTTCAGCCCCGCCAATTTCGACATCATCAAACGCACCGTCACCATGGCAGCGCTGGTGACGATCGCGTCGGCCATCCTCGCCTTTCCGATCGCCTATTACGCAGCGCGCTATGCCAAGGGCCGCTGGAAGGCCTTCTTCTATCTCGGCGTCATGCTGCCGCTCTGGTCGAGCTATCTCGTCAAGATCTACGCCTGGAAGATGATCCTCTCCAAGGAAGGGATTGTCAGCTGGACGGCGGACAAGCTGCACTTAAGCTGGCTGCTCGATGCCTGGCTGTCGCTGCCCGTCGTCGGCGGCAATTCGCTCTCGGTCAGCGCCACGGGCACCTTCCTCGTCTTTGTCTATATCTGGCTGCCGTATATGATCCTGCCGATCCAGGCGTCGCTTGAGCGCGTGCCGGCCAATCTCATCGAGGCCTCCTATGATCTCGGCGGGGGCCCAAGCAAGACCTTCCGGCATGTCCTGCTGCCGCTGGCCATGCCGGGCGTCGCCGCCGGCTCGATCTTCACCTTCTCGCTGACGCTGGGTGACTACATCATTCCGGGCATCATCGGCACGTCGCGCCTCTTCATCGGTCAGGCGGTCTATACGCAGCAGGGCACGGCCGGCAATATTCCGCTCGCCGCCGCCTTCTCCGTCGTCCCAGTCGTCATCATGGCCTTCTATCTCTGGGGTGCCAAGAAACAGGGAGCCTTCGATGCGCTCTGACAAGCACAACAACGCCCCCTTCCCCCTGAAGCTTGCCGCAACCGGTGGCCTGCTTTTCCTGCATCTGCCGCTGCTTCTGATCTTCGCCTATGCGTTCACGACCGAGGACAAGAGCTTTCAATGGCCGCCGCCGGGCTTCACCACCCGCTGGCTCGCCGTCACCTGGGCGCGACCCGATGTCTGGCAGGCGCTGACGCTCTCGCTGCAGGTCGCTTCAATCGCCACCGCCTTCGCACTCGTTCTCGGCACGCTTTGCGCCGCCGCACTCTCGCGCGCCCGGTTCTTCGGCCAGGAGGCGATCACGCTACTCGTCATCCTGCCGATCGCGCTGCCCGGCATTGTCACCGGCATTGCGCTGCGCTCCGCCTTCGGGATGATGCAGATCCCCTTCTCCTTCTGGACGATCGTGCTTGGCCACGCGACCTTCTGCATCGTCGTGGTCTATAACAATGCGGTCGCCCGCTTCCGGCGCATGTCGCCCTCGCTGGTCGAGGCCTCCTATGATCTCGGCGCCAACGGGTTCCAGACCTTCCGCCATGTCATCCTGCCCAATATCGGCACGGCGCTGCTTGCCGGCGGCATGCTGGCGTTTGCACTCTCCTTCGACGAGGTGATCGTGACCACCTTCACCGCCGGCCAGCAGCAGACGCTGCCGATCTGGATGCTGGAAGAACTGATCCGCCCGCATGAACGGCCCGTGACCAATGTGGTCGCCATGGCGGTCGTACTGGTGACGCTCATCCCCATTCTCGGGGCCTATTATCTCACCCGCGACGGCGCAGAAACCGCCGGCAGCGGCAAATGACAGACGGAAAGGGAACGACCATGGAAACCGAAATGCTCATCGGCTCCGCCTTCCTCAAGGGCGAGGAACAGGAAGAAACGATCCTCAATCCGAGGAGCGCCGAAACCATTCTCAACCTGCCCGAGGCCTCGCCGGCCCAGATCGAAGCCGCTGTGGCGGCGGCGCGCGGCGCCTTTACCACCTGGTCGCGCACGACGCCGGGGGAACGCTCGGCCTATCTGCTCAAGATCGCCGACGCCATCGAGGCGGATGGGGATGCCTTTGCAGCGCTGGAATCGCTCAATTGCGGCAAGCCGATCAACGCCGTGCGCAATGACGAAATCCCTGCCATTGTCGATTGTTTCCGCTTCTTTGCCGGCGCCATTCGCAACCAGCACGGCACGATTGCCGGCGAATATCTGCCGGGCTTCACCTCGATGATCCGCCGCGATGCGGTCGGCGTCATCGGCTCGATCGCGCCGTGGAACTATCCGCTGATGATGATGGCCTGGAAGCTGGCGCCGGCGATTGCCGGCGGCAACACGGTCGTCTTCAAGCCGTCTGAACAGACGCCGCTCACCGCGCTGAAAATGGCGAAGCTGCTTGCCGGCATCCTGCCGGAAGGCGTCGTCAACGTCATTCTCGGCCGGGGCGAAAGCGTCGGCAACACGCTGATCAACCATCCGGGCATCGACATGGTGTCGATCACCGGCGACATCGCCACCGGCAAGAAGGTGCTGCAGGCCGCGTCCAAATCGGTCAAGCGCACGCATCTGGAACTCGGCGGCAAGGCCCCGGTCATCGTCTATGGCGATGCCGATATTGACGCGACCGTTTCCGGCATCCGCGCCTTCGGCTTCTACAATGCCGGTCAGGACTGCACCGCTGCCTGCCGCATCTATGCGCACAAGTCGGTCTATGAGCGCTTCGTCGCGGATCTCAGCGCCGCCGTCTCCTCCATCCGCTACAATCTCGCCGATGACAGCGAAAACGAGATCGGCCCGCTGATCTCGCGCCGCCAGCGCGACCGCGTTGCAAGCTTTGTCCAGCGCGCCGCCGAGACTGGCCATGTCGAAGTCACCGCCGGCGGCGCGATCCCCGACGGCTCCGGCTTCTACTATCAGCCGACCGTGGTGGCCGGTGCGCTGCAAAGTGACGAGATCGTCCGCCGCGAAGTCTTCGGCCCCGTCGTCTCCGTCACGCCCTTTGGCGATGATGACGACGTCATCGGCTGGGCAAACGATTCCGACTACGGCCTCGCCTCCTCCGTCTGGACGAAGGACATTTCCAAGGCCATGGCCGCCTCTTCAGGCCTTCGCTATGGCTGCACCTGGGTCAACACGCATTTCATGCTCTGCAACGAAATGCCCCATGGCGGCCTGAAGCAATCCGGCTATGGCAAGGACCTGTCGATCTACGCGCTCGAAGACTACACGGTCGTCCGCCATGTGATGATCGCGCACGGGTAAGACGCTCGGCGGGTTTGGGCGGGATCGTCAGAACCCGCCCTCGCCCTTCCTGAACGCCAACGGCGTCATGCCGGACCATTTCTGGAACGCGCGATGAAAGGCGCTGGGCTCCGTGTAGCCGAGCGTCACCGCGATCTGGGTCACGCTGTCTCTGCCGTCGCGCAGCAATCTTTGCGCCTCGGCATAGCGGATTTCATCGCGGATCGCCGCAAAGCTCTGTCCCTCCGACTTCAGCCGCCGCCGCAGTGTCGCAGGCGACAGGTTCATATCCTCCGCCACCCTTTCGAAATCCGGCCAGCTGTCAGGATTGATCGCCCGAAGGCGATGGCGAACCCCCGCCGTGAAGCCCTGATCGTGGCGGTAGCGCAGCAGGATATTGGCGGGTGCGGCGCGCAGGAACCCCTTCAGTGCCTTTTCGTCGCGAATGATCGGCAGCTTCAGATAATCCGACCGAAAGGCAATCCGGCTCCGGCTTTCGCCGAAATGCACCGGCGCGCCGAAGAACTGCAAATATTCCTGGCGGTTGATCGGCGCCGCGCAGGAGAAATCCACCCGGCTCAGCGGAATTCGCCGGCCGATCAGCCAGCAGGCAATGCCAAGCAGGATCAGCCAGTAGGTGCGATAGGTGAAGGCCGAGCGCGGGCCTGCCTGGTCCGTCAGCACGATCTCGGCCAGACCGCCCGCCTGCCGCAACTCACCGCTCGGATCGTCCAGCACGATGTTGAGAAAGGTGAGCGCGCGCTTGAGGGCCCGCTCCAGCGTGCCGGCATGGATCACCGTATAGCATAGCAGCCGGAAGGCGCCCGGCCGCATGGGATGTGCGGCAAGACCGAAGAACTCGTCGCCTGACAACGTGGCAATGGCCAGCCACAACGCGCCATACTGCTCATTGGTCACCGGCCCGAAGGACTGCGGATCGATCCCCACGCTTCTGAGCACCGGCGCGGGGTCGATGCCCTTCAAACGCAGGCTGTCCAGCGCATCCTCGACGAAGCCCGGCGAGATCATCCGGCTTTTCATGCCCTATCCTGAATTGACATTTCCGATCACCAATTCTGCTTTTCATTGTCATTGTTTGCAAGTCCCCATCGGCTATCATGAACCGATACTCCGAGGAGACGCCTCAGGCGTGGAGTTGATGTGAGGAGCAAGCCAGATGTCAGAGACAAACGTTCGAGCGGCGCGTCCGCGCTATGACGAGGCCGTCGCCAAGTTCCGGATCGAGGACGCGATCGCGCGGCTTGAGGGCGACCTGATGGGCAAGGTCAATGCCTGCGTGGAATGCTGCGACCGCCATTGCGGAGAAAACCGCCTGGCGCTGCGCTGGATCGGCACGGATGGCACGCTCGAGACCTTCACATTCGAAGACCTGCGCGCACTCTCCGCCCGCGTTGCCCATATGCTGCAGTCGCAGGGCGTAGTGGCGGGCGATGTCGTCGCGGGCCTGCTGCCGCGCGTTCCGGAACTCGTCGGCTTCATTCTCGGCGCCTGGCGCATCGGCGCCGTCTACCAGCCGCTTTTCACCGCCTTTGGCCCCAAGGCCATCGAGCATCGCTTCCAGACGGGCTCGACCAAGCTCGTCGTCACCAACAGCGCCAATCGGTCGAAGCTGACCGAGATCGCGAATTGCCCGAAGATCGCGACCATTGTCGCGCCGGGCGAGAGCCTGCCCGCCGGCGATATCGACTTCGGGAAGGCCCTGGCCGAAGGCTCCGGCGAGTTCGAGCCCGTCATGCGCCACGGCGATGACCTCATGATGATGATGTCCACCTCCGGCACGACGGGCCTGCCGAAGGGCGTGCCGGTGCCGATCCGCGCACTCCTCTCCTTTGCCGCCTATATGAACGAGGCCGTTGAACTGAAGGAGAGCGATGTCTTCTGGAACATCGCCGATCCGGGCTGGGCCTATGGTCTCTACTATGCCGTCACCGGCCCGCTCCTGCTCGGTCAGGCCACGACCTTCTACGAGGGCGGCTTCACCGCCGAGAGCACCTACAAGATCATCGAACGCCTGGGCGTCACCAGCCTTGCCGGCTCACCGACGGCCTATCGCCTGCTGATTGCCGCCGGCGCCGAGGCCGCCGCGCCCCTGAAGGGCAAGCTCCGCGTCGTCAGCAGCGCCGGCGAACCGCTGAACCCGGAAATCATCCGCTGGTTCGAGGCGCATCTTGCCGCCCCCATTCACGACCATTACGGCCAGACCGAGACCGGCATGGTGGTCAACAACCATCATGGTCTCGACCATCCCGTCCGCCACGGCTCGGCCGGCTTCGCCATGCCCGGCTATCGCGTCGTCGTCCTGGATGATGCCGGCAAGGAGCTTGGACCGAACCAGCCCGGCATGCTGGCCGTCGATATCAGGCATTCGCCGCTCATGTGGTTCACCGGCTATTACAAGAAGGACACGCCCTCGATTGCCAATGGCTATTACAGCACCGGCGACAGCGTGGAATTCGAGCCGGATGGTTCCATCAGCTTCATCGGCCGCTCGGATGATGTCATCACCTCCTCGGGCTACCGCATCGGCCCCTTCGACGTGGAAAGCGCGCTGATCGAGCATCCATCCGTCATCGAGGCCGCCGTGGTCGGCGTGCCGGATCCGGAACGCACGGAACTCGTCAAGGCCTTCGTCATTCTGGCGGCGGGCTATGAAGGAACACCGGAACTCGCAGAGGAATTACAGCAGCATGTGCGCAAGCAACTCTCCGCGCATGCCTATCCCCGCCTCGTGGAATTCGTGAAGGAACTGCCGAAGACGCCGAGCGGCAAGATCCAGCGCTTCATCCTGCGCAAGGCGGAAGTCGACAAGCAAGCCAAGAATTAAGGACGGAAGATCACATGCAAATCAAGGATCGCGTATTTCTGATCACCGGTGCGGCCTCGGGCCTTGGCGCAGGCGTAGCTAAAATGATTGTCGAGGCGGGCGGCAAGGCCATGCTGCTCGACGTCAATGCCGATGCGCTGAAGACGCTGGCCGCTGAACTGGGCGACGCCGTGCGGTATCTGCGCACCGACGTCACCAGCGAGGAAGATGGCAAGGCGGCGGTTGCCACGGCCAAGGCAGCCTTCGGCCGGATCGATGGTCTGGTGAACTGCGCCGGCGTTGCCCCCGGCGAGCGCATCATCGGCCGCGACGGACCGCACAAGCTGGAGAGCTTCGCCCGCGCCGTCTCCATCAATCTCATTGGCACCTTCAACATGCTGCGCCTGGCGGCCGAAGCGATGACCGGCAACGAACCGGGCGACAGCGGCGAGCGCGGCGTGATCATCAACACGGCCTCCGTCGCCGCCTTCGACGGCCAGATCGGCCAGGCAGCCTATTCGGCCTCCAAGGGCGGCGTGGCCGCCATGACGCTGCCGGCGGCGCGCGAGCTTGCCCGCTCCGGCATTCGGGTTCTCGCCATTGCGCCCGGCATTTTCGGCACGCCCATGCTGTTTGCCATGCCGCAGGACGTGCAGGATTCGCTCGGTGCCTCCGTGCCCTTCCCCTCGCGCCTCGGCCGTCCGGACGAATTTGCCGCACTTGTCCGCCATATCATCGAAAACCAGATGCTGAACGGCGAAGTCATCCGCCTTGACGGCGCCATCCGCATGGCCCCCCGCTGAGAACCGAAGCAAGGAACAGTCCCATGACGCAGTCCGATCCCATCGTCATCGCCGGCATGGCCCGCACGCCCATGGGCGGTTTTCAGGGCGATCTCTCCGGCGCGACCGCCAGCGAATTGGGCGCGGTGGCGATTTCCGCCGCACTCGCGCGCTCCGGCCTCAGCGCCGACCAGATCGAAGAGGTGATCTTCGGCTGCGTCCTGCCCGCCGGTCAGGGACAGGCGCCGGCGCGACAGGCAGCCCTTGGTGCCGGCCTGCCGCTTTCCACCGCTGCAACCACGGTCAACAAGATGTGCGGCTCGGGCATGAAGGCCGCGATGATGGCGCATGACACGATCCTGTCGGGAAATGTCGACATCGTGGTTGCCGGCGGCATGGAAAGCATGACCAATTCGCCCTATCTCCTCCCCAAGGCGCGCGGCGGCTATCGCATGGGCCACGGGCAGATCATCGACCATATGTTCATGGACGGTCTCGAAGACGCCTATGACAAGGGCCGCCTGATGGGCACCTTTGCCGAGGATTGCGCAGAGGCCTTCCAGTTCACCCGCGCCGAGCAGGATGCCTATGCCATCGCTTCGCTGGAGCGGGCGCAGAAGGCGATTGCCAATGGCCATTTCGCCGGCGAGATCGCCGCCGTGACGGTCAAGGGCCGCAAGGGCGATGTGCAGGTCGCCATCGACGAGCAGCCCGGCAAGGCGCAGATCGACAAGATCCCGACACTGAAGCCCGCCTTCCGCAAGGATGGCACGGTGACGGCGGCCAATTCCTCCTCCATCTCCGATGGTGCGGCCGCCCTCGTACTGATGCGCCGCTCGGAAGCCGAAAAGCGCGGCCTGACCCCACTTGCCGCCATCATCGGCCATGCCAGCCACGCGCATGAACCGAACCTTTTCCCGACCGCGCCGATCCACGCCATGCGCAAGCTCTCCGACAAGACCGGCTGGAAACTGTCCGATGTCGATCTCTTCGAGATCAATGAGGCCTTCGCGGTTGTCGCCATGGCCTCGATGCGGGAGCTCAACCTTCCGCATGACAAGGTCAACATCAATGGCGGCGCCTGCGCGCTCGGCCACCCGATCGGCGCCTCCGGTGCCCGCATCATGGTGACGCTGCTGGCGGCACTTCAGACCCATGGCCTCAAGCGCGGCATGGCCTCCATCTGCATCGGCGGCGGTGAAGCCACCGCTGTTGCCATTGAAAGGCTCTCGTGATGATCCTCGACGAAACGACAGAACAGATCCGTGATGCGGTGCGCGATTTCGCGCAGGAGCGCTTGGCGCCGGGTGCGGCAGAGCGCGACGAGACATCCCGCTTTCCGCGCGAAGAGCTGACCGAAATGGGCGCGCTCGGCTTCCTCGGCATGCTGGTGCCGGAAGCCTATGGCGGTTCCGATCTCGGTTCGCTCGCCTATGCGCTGGCGCTGGAAGAGATTGCAGCAGCCGATGGCGCCTGCTCGACCATTATGTCGGTTCATTCCTCGGTCGGCTGCGTGCCAATCCTGCGTTTCGGCACGGACGAGCAGAAGCAACGCTTCCTGCCGAAGCTGGCGAGCGGCGAATGGATCGGCGGCTTCGCGCTGACCGAGCCGCAGGCAGGCTCCGATGCCTCGGCCATACGCACGAAGGCGCGGCGCGACGGCGACCATTATGTGATTGATGGGGCCAAGCAGTTCATAACCTCGGGCAAGAACGGCAATGTCGTCATCGTCTTCGCCGTGACGGACCCGGCCGCCGGCAAGAAGGGCATTTCCGCCTTCATCGTGCCGACGGATACGCCCGGCTACAACGTGGTGACGGTCGAAAAGAAGATGGGCCTGCATTCCTCAGACACCTGCGCGCTCGCCTTTGACGGCATGCGCATTCCGGTCGAAAACCGGCTGGGCGAAGAGGGTGAAGGCTACAAGATTGCGCTTGCCAATCTTGAGGGCGGCCGCATCGGCATTGCTTCGCAATCTGTCGGCATGGCGCGTGCAGCGTTCGATGCTGCGCGGACCTATGCCCATGAGCGCAAGGCCTTCGGCAAGCCGATCATCGAGCAGCAGGCCGTTGCTTTCAAGCTCGCCGACATGGCAACCCAGATCGAGGCCGCCCGCCACATGGTCGTGCATGCAGCAAGCCTCAAGGACGCCGGCAAGCCCTGCCTGACGGAAGCCTCGATGGCCAAGCTCTTCGCCTCGGAAATGGCCGAACGCGTCTGCTCGGACGCCATCCAGATCCATGGCGGCTATGGCTATTTGTCGGATTACCCGGTCGAGCGCATCTATCGCGACGTGCGCGTCTGCCAGATCTATGAAGGCACGAGCGAAGTCCAGCGACTGGTCATCGCGCGCGGCCTTTGAAAGAGAGGTTGAGCGGCCAACCGGCCGCTCAACTCTTCGCGATCTTCACCTGCATGACGTCGATGCTGCCGACGCTGAAGCCGGCGGCGCAATAGTGCAGGTAATAGCGCCACATGCGCTTGAAGCGTTCATCGAAGCCCATCTCGCGGATGCGCTCCCAATTGGCCGAGAAATCCTTGTCCCAGATCATCAGCGTCTTGGCATAATGCGTGCCGAAGGCGGCCCAGTCCTTCACGGCAAGGCCCGCATTGTGGGCCGCGTCGCGGAAGGTCGTGAACGACGGCAGCATGCCGCCGGGGAAGATATAGGTCTGGATGTAATCGGCATTGCGCCGGTAATCGTCGAAACGGTGATCCTCGATCGTGATCGTCTGGATCATCGCCCGCCCACCGGCCTTGAGGCGGTCGCGGATCGTCTCGAAATAACGCGGCCAGTTCTCCTCGCCCACCGCCTCGAACATTTCGATCGAAACGATGCGGTCATAGCTGCCCTCCGTATCGCGATAATCCTGGATGCGGATTTCGGTGCGATCGGCAAGGCCAGCCTTGGCAAGCCGCTCGGTGGCAAACTTCGCCTGTTCGGCCGACAGCGTGATGCCGGTCACATGGCAGCCGGTCGTGGAGGCCGCATATTCTGCAAACCCGCCCCAGCCGCAGCCAATTTCGAGAACACGGTCGCCGGGCCCGATTTCCAGCTCCTTGATGATGCGGTCATATTTCGCATTCTGCGCTTCGGCGAGCGAGGCGTCCGGATGCTGGTAGAAGGCTGACGAATAGGTCATCGTCTCATCCAGCCAGAGGCTATAGAACTCGTTGCCCAGATCGTAGTGATAGGCAATGTTCTTGCGGCTGCCGCGCTTCGTGTTGGCGCGGAAACGGTGCTTCAGATAGGCAAGCGTGCCCCAAACGGCAGACGTGCGCGTCACCGGCGACAGCGCCTTTTCGTTTTCCAGCGCCAGCTTCATCAGTGCGCCGATGTCGGGGCTGTCCCAGTCGCCATCGATATAGGACCGCGCGAAGCCGAGATCGCCCGACGTTGCCAGACGCCAGATCGGGCGCGGGTTCTTCAGGAAAAGCTGCGCCTCGGTGCCGCCGATCCCGCGATGGACGCGGTAAAAGCCACCCTTGGGAAATGTCAGCGTCAGGCCGCCTGTCTCGATGCGGTCGGCCATGCGGCAGACGGCGCGTTCCCAGAACTTCAGGCGACGGGACGTGCCTGCGGTTGCGAATTGCGTGGATTCGGACATGCTCATTCCCCCGGCTTTCCGGCACCGACGAGAGAGCTGGCGACGACCTTCTCCGCAGGACTGTGCCGATAGATTTTCAGGCCCTTGATCCAGAGGCGAACGGCTTCAATGTGAATGGCGGCCGTGACCTTCATGGTCATGAGCGGGTACTTCAAGAATACGATGAGCAGATTGCGATCCGTCATCGGCCGTCTCTCCCCGGCAAAAGACGCGAACAGCATCTTTCCGTCAGGTCCGGTTTCCGTAATCCTGATCGCAGTTCTGTCCTGCGGCCTTACTATATCGAAATGGTATTCGCAGTCCATCGGCATGAAGGGGGAAACATAAAAAGTCTTCGCGCAACTATGCTGCACGGGACCATCCTCTCCCGCTGTGGGGATAATGTAGGTGTGGCGCTCGTGGAACGTGTTGCAGACTTCGTAAAGCACAGTTTTCAGCCCACCGTCCGGCGCGTAGCAGAAATAGACCGTGAGCGGATTGAACGTATATCCGAAGATGCGCGGATAGCACAAAACCTCGACTCGCATGCCTTCCGTCTCGAAACCGGCCTCCGCGACATGCGCCAGCGCCCAGGCCTTCAGGCTCTCGCCCGGCTTCAGGTTGCCGTGATCCTTGTTGAAGAAGCTGAACAGCGCAAAACGGTCGACGCCGAAGAAGCGCAGCTTCGAGGACAGCGCCTCCAGTTCGTCCAGATCGATCAGAAGCGAGAAGACGCGATAGTTGAGCGTGTGCGTCTTCGGCGCAAAGCGCCGGTGCACGACATGGCCTTCATAGATGGCAGATCTGAATGTCATTCGGCTGCCGCCAAAGTCTCCGGAAGATGGATGCGTGAGGATTCGCCCGCCACCTGCCAGGGACGCTTGCCGCCGGTCAGGCTCTCGGCCACCGCCAGACCCGACTGCAGGCCGTCCTCATGGAAACCGCTGCCGAAATGGGCGCCGCAATACCAGATGCCGCCCTGCCCTTGGATTGACCAGAGGCGCTTCTGCGCGTCAATGGCGGCCGTATCGAAGAGCGGATGCGTGTAGTCAAACGTGGCGTAAACCTTGTCCTCCCTGACCGCACGGCAGGGATTGAGCGTCACGAAAATCGGATGCTTTTCCGGCAGGTTCTGCAGCTTGTTCATCCAGTAGGTGACGCAGAGCTGCTCGTCGCCCGTCGCATTGCGCTCGCCGATATAGTTCCAGCTCGACCAGACGCGCTTGCGCTTCGGCATCAGGCCCGGATCGCTGTGAAGGACGGCGGTGTTGTGGGTGTATTTGAAGGCGCCGAGAAGCGCGCGTTCGCGTTCGCTGGCATCCACGCGCATGGCCAGGGCCTGGTCGCCATGGGTTGCGATGACGACATCGTCAAACAGCTCCGGCCCCTGCCCGCAGTCGACCAGGACGCCATCCGCCGACCGGCGAACCGAGCGCACGGGCGCGTTCAGGCGAACCTCGCCGTCGAAATCGGCAAGAATGCGCTGGACATATTGTCGGCTGCCGCCGCTGACCGTGCGCCAGACCGGCCGGTTGAGGATGGACAGCAGGCCGTGGCTTTCGAAGAAGCGGATGAAGGCGACGAGCGGGTAGGAGCGCATCTCCTTCGCCGTCGTCGACCAGATCGCGGCGCCCATGGGCAGGATATGATTGTCGACGAAGCTCTTGGAATAGCCCTCGCGGTCAAGGAACTCGCCGAGCGTCATTTCGCGCGCTTCCGGCTGCTTGGCGGCCAGCGGTGCCTCGCGATAGAAGCGCAGGATATCGCCGACCATCTGCCAGAAGCGGAAGCGAATGATATTGGTCTTCTGGCCGATCATCGACAGCAGGCTCGTGCCCGAATATTCGAACGACCCATTGTTGATAGAGGCCGAAAACGACATGTCTGAGGCTTCTGTCTTCACGCCGATCGTCTGGAACAGGCGAACGAGGTTCGGATAGTTCCACTCGTTATACACGATGAAACCGGTATCGACCGGTACGGGGCCGCTTGCGGTCATGACGTCAACCGTGTTCGAATGCCCGCCCGGCCGCTGATCGGCCTCGATCAGCGTCACCCGGCAATGCTTGCTCATAAGCCACGCTGCACTGAGACCGGAAATACCGCTGCCGATGACGGCTACATGACGGTTTCCCTGCGGCTTTTGAGGTTTCACGGTATTGAGCATCAATTGTCCCTTTCGTTTGTAAGCATTACGCTCGATAGAGAGTTCCGGATTGAAATGATCCGAAAATTCTTTGATGCTGTGATCCGCTAGCAAAGTGTCCGCGTAAAAGCCGGCATGGACACAGTTGCTTCGACCATTGCACCAAAAGAATTCCGCCCCAAGCCATCCTGGCCGGCGGAGAAGACAGGCGTGATTTCTGCAAAGGTTCGCGTCCGCAAGTTGGAAAAGACTGTGAAAGAACCCGATAAGGAAGAACTTTCAGCATGCCTGCTCGCCGTGGGCGCCAGAAAAGACATTCAGGCGTTCGAGGTACTGTTTCGGCATTTCGGCCCCAAGATCCGGGCCTTCATGCTGAAGCGTGGTGGCAATCGCCAGCAGGCTGAAGAACTGATGCAAGAAACGATGATGATGATCTGGAACAAGGCGGCATTGTTTGATCCGGCGCGTGGATCGGTGTCCAGCTGGATATTTACCGTCGCCCGCAATGTGCGCATCGATGCATTTCGCAAGACCAACCGCCCCGAATTCGACCCGAATGATCCCGCCTTCGTGCCGGATGCCGAGCCTGCCGCAGACGATGTCTATCAGGCAGGCCAGGAAGCCGACCGCCTTCGCGGCGCTTTGGTAAAACTTCCACCCGAGCAGGCCGACCTGCTCCGCCTTTCCTTCTACGAAGAGATTTCCCACAGTGCGATCGCCGAGCGCATGAACCTGCCCCTCGGTACAGTGAAGTCACGCATCCGTCTTGCCTTCTCCCGCCTCCGCGAAATCCTGGGAGATGCAGCATGAACATCCACCACCACATCAGCGACGAACTTCTGTTCGACTATGCCAATGGCGCGCTCGAAGAAGGCTGGAGCCTGGCCGTCGCCACGCATCTCGCCCTCTGCCCGTCCTGCCGCAAGCGCCTTGCCGCGATGGAGGCGGCCGGCGGCGCGATATTCGAAGCGATCGAAGTCGAGCCCGCAAGCGCTTCCAAGGAAGACTTTTCCTGGGAAGCCATGCGTGCCCGGATTGATAACGCCGCGCCTGTCCGGGAAGTTCCGGCAGCGAAGGTCGTTTCGGCACGGGATGGCGTTTTGGTTCCGGAACCTCTGCGGTCCTATATCGGCGGTGACGTCGACAAGGTGAAGTGGAAGCCGCTTGGCCTCGGGGCCTATCACTATCCGATCAAGACATCGGATGAGGATATTTCCGTGCGTCTCCTGCGCATTCCGGCCGGCAAGCCGGTGCCTGAACATACCCATGGCGGACGCGAACTGACGCTGGTGCTGAAAGGCAGCTTCAGCGATGTCAGCGGCCGCTTCGGTCCCGGTGATTTCGAGGAGACGGACGAAACGGTCGACCACCAGCCGATCGCCGATCCCGGCGAGGACTGCATCTGTCTGGCGGTCACCGACGCGCCGCTGAAGTTCAAGAGCCGCATCGTCCGGATGATCCAGCCGCTGCTCGGCATCTGATCGCATTCAGGTGCGTCTTGGGGCCATCCCCGAGGCGCGGCCGCTAATCTTCGATGACGCGGGCTCCGGGAACGAACCCTTGCCTGCTTCGTTGACAGTCATCTGGAATCAAAGGTTCAAAAACCATGCGCAAGGCATTGATTGCGTTCGCCGTTCTGGCGATCGCCTTCCTCGTGATCGACTCCGTCTGGCTCGGGATCATCGCCGTCGATTTCTACAAGGCGACGATCGGCCATCTTCTGGCGCCCCGGCCGAACTTTGTCGCAGCGGCGTTCTTCTATGTGATCTATCTCGGCGGCGTGGTGCACTTTGTCGTGCTGCCGGCCGCGGCCCGGGGAAGCGTGCTGCATGCGACCAGACAGGGCGCGCTGTTCGGGCTGGTGGCCTATGCCACCTATGACCTGACCAACATGGCGACGATGCGCGACTGGCCGCTTTCGGTCACCCTCGCCGACCTTGCCTGGGGCGCCTTCATCACCGCCGCTTCCAGCACGATTAGCGCCTGGGCGGTGCGGAAATTCGGCTGAGGTCTTTTCGGCGCATAACCTGAATGCAAAAGAGCCCGCCGACGAGGATCTCGTCGGCGGGCTCTTGGTTTGTATGTCGATGCGACGATTACTCGCCGGCCTTGGCCTGTCCGGCGGCATAGCCGCCGCCGACGGCGACGTTCAGCGCGATATAGTCGAGCGCCGACTGGCGGATCGACGCGGCGAGCGCCTGCTGCGCCGTCGAAACGGAACGCTGGGCGTCCAGAACGTCGAGAAGCGAGGAAGCGCCGTTCTTGTAGTTCGTCGTCGCGAGGCTGAGGGCCTCCTGATAGTTCTTCACGGACGCGCGCAGAGCCGAAACCGTCGCGCGGTCACGGTTATAGGCGACCATCGCGTTTTCAGTCTCCTCGATGCCCTGCAGGACCGAAGCCTGCCAGGCGAGATAGGCAGCGCGGGAAGCCGCTTCCGAGCTCTTCACATTGGCACGAAGCGCGCCGCCATCGAAGATCGGCAGCGTCAGCGTCGGGCCGAAGGACCAGCTTGCGCCATTGCCCGTCAGCGGGGTCGAGGCGATGTGGAACGGCGAGATCGAACCACTCAGCTGGATGCTCGGATAGAGCTTGGCTTCCGCGACGCCGATATTGGCGACGGCGGCGGCCAGCTGACGTTCCGAGCGGCGGATATCCGGACGGTTGCGGATGAGATCGGCGGGAATGCCCGCCGAGATCTTGTCACGCGCAACCGGCTGCGGACCGCTGCGCTGCATGTCGGCGAGCAGCGTCGGAGCGGGCACGCCAAGCAGCGTCGAAAGATGGTTCACCTGCTGGCGGAAGTTGGTCTCCAGCCCCGGAATGTCCGAAAGCGTGGAGTTGACCAGACCTTCGGCCTGCACGACGTTGAGCCGCGAGGCAGCGCCCGCGTCGAGCTGCGCCTTGGTCAGCTCAAGCGTATCGCGGCGGGTCTTCAGGTTCTCCCGCGCGATCGACAGAAGCTGCTGATAATAGCGTGCGTTGACGTAATAGGTCGCGACGTTCGAGATCACCGTCAGCCGCGCAACGTCCGCGCTGGCATAGGAGGCGTCGAGCGAGGCATTGGCGCTTTCCTTGGCGCGGCGATACTGACCGAACAGGTCGAGCAGCCAGGAGGCCGACAGCGTGCCGCTCGTATTCGAGCGCTGTGCGGTGGCCGAGACGCCATTCGTCTTGCTCAGGTTTTCGGCGGCGCTGCCGGTAATGCTCGGCAAGGAGCCGGCACCCGCAACGGTCACGCCCTGACGCGCCTGTTCGATCGCTTCCAGCGCCTGCAGAACCGTCAGGTTCTTCGACATGCCTTCCGTGACAAGGTGATTGAGCCGCGGATCGGAGAAGGCAGTCCACCAGGTCGCGGTCGTGACATCGCCATTGCTGGTCTTGCCGCCCTCCGAGAACTTCGCGGGCATCGGCGTTTCCGGCGCCTGCATATCCGGGCCAACCATACAGCCCGAGAGGAACAACATCATCGCAAGCGGGGCGGCAGTATAGAGAGTTGGTTTCATGAGACGGGGCACACTCGGGTTACGGTTACCGAAAATTACTTCTATAGACTTACTATGTAGCTCTCGCTGCAGAAAAGCCCCAAAATCGACAGGCCAGCCTTTCTCCGCAACAAAGATGCGGAAATCAGCATGCGGTCGCCGAATCGCGACCGTGCCCGTCCCTTTCCGAAACCAGAGACAGCTTGCAGATAACCATGCCTCATCGAGGTGAAAAGTTAAAATACATTCATAAATGTGTTTCTGCGAACGATCGTTCGGAATGATGGCAAAATTGCCACGCCTTGCCCCGTCGGCAGGCGTGGCGCGGCCCGTCACGCCTTGATGCGCTGCATCGCCGGATCGTAAAGCGGCCCGAGATGCAGCTGCGACGAGACCTTTTCCATCGCCACGACAAGCTCATAGCTGCCCGCCCTCAGCCAGCCCTCATCGACACCGGCGGCATTGCGCACATAGCCGTAGCCGATATTCTGTCCCAGCGTGTAGCCATAGCCGCCGCTGGTCAGATAGCCGACCGGCTCGCCATTGCGCAGGATCGTCTCGCGTCCGAGAAGGACGATCGAAGGATCGTCAACGGTGAAGCAGGCGAGCGACTTGACCAGCGGCTGGCCCTGCCTGGCAAGCAGCGCGGTTTTCCCGACGAAATCGACATCCTTCTTCAGCTTCACCGCCCAGCCGAGGCCTGCCTCGAAGGGCGTGTCGTTCGGCGTGATGTCGGAGCCCCAGGCGCGATAGCCCTTTTCCAGACGCAGCGATTCGATGGCGCGATAGCCGGTCGGGCGGATGCCATGCGGCTTGCCGGCCACCATCAGTGCGTCGAAGACATCGCCCGTGGCTGCGATCGGCACATGAAGTTCCCAGCCGAGTTCGCCGACATAGGTGACGCGCAGCGCCCGCACCACATGCCCGGCAATCACGATCTCCCGGACATGGCCGAAGGGGAAGGCAGCGTTTCCGACATCGGCATCGGTCACCTTGGCGAGCACATCGCGGGCCCTCGGCCCCATCAGCGACAGCGTGCCGAAATCCTCTGTCACATCGGTAAAGGTCACGCGGCTCCCCTTCGGCAGATGGTCCTCGATCCAGCCGTAATCATGCGTGCGGAAGCCGGTGCCGGTGACAATGTAGAACCTGTCATCCGAAAGCAGCGCCACCGTCAGATCGGCCTCGATGCCGCCACGCGTATTGAGAAGCTGGGTATAAGTCAGCCGCCCGGCGGGCTTGGCCACATCATTGGCGCAGATCCAGTCGAGCGCACGGCCCGCATCCGGTCCCGAAAGCTCGAACTTGGCAAAGGAGGACTGGTCGAACACGCCAACCGCCTCGCGCACATGCTTGTGCTCCTCACCGACCGAATCGAACCAGTTCTGCCGCCCCATGGAATAGACATCGTGGCCCTCGCGCCCCTCGCCCGCAAACCAGTTCGGCCGCTCCCAGCCGAGCTTGGAGCCGAACACCGCACCGTGTGTCTTCAAGCGCTCATAAAGCGGCGATACGAGACGCGGGCGGCCGCTCTCATATTCTTCATGCGGAAAGGCCACCGTGTAATGCTTGCCATAGGCCTCCAGCGTGCGGTCGCAGACCCATTGCCGGTCGCGGTGAAGGCTCGAGAAGCGGCGGATATCGACCACCCAGAGATCGAGCGGCGCTTCGCCATCGACCACCCATTGCGCCAGCACCCAGCCGGCCCCGCCGCCCGAGGCGATGCCGAAGGCGTTGAAGCCCGCGCCGACGAACATGTTCTTGCATTCGGGTGCCGCGCCCAGAATGAAGTTGCCATCGGGCGTGAAGCTTTCCGGCCCGTTGATCATCTGCTTGACGCCGACCGTCTCCAGTGCCGGCACGCGCTCGATCGCCTGCACCATATGCTGCTCGAAATGGTCGAAATCATCATCGAACAGGCGGAAGGCCCAGTCGTTCGGCACATCGCCAGTGGTCCAGGCCTGCGGGTTCGGCTCATAGCCGCCCATGACGAGACCGCCGACCTCCTCCTTGAAATAGGTGCGCCGGTCCGGATCGCGGATCGTCGGCGCATCAAGCGCCAGACCCGGCACCTTTTCCGTGATGATATATTGATGCTTGACCGGCTGGAGCGGCACGTTGATGCCCGCCATCGCGCCCACCTGCCGCGCCCATTGGCCGGCGCAGTTGACGACCTTCTCGCATCGGATATCGCCCTGATCCGTCTTCACGGCGGTGATCACACCATCCTTGATATCAAAGCCGGTGACGCGGACGTTTTCAAAGAGCTTCGCCCCATGCATGCGCGCACCGCGGGCGAGCGACTGCGTGATATCGGAAGGGCTCGCCTGCCCGTCAGTCGGCAGCCAGCTGGCGCCAATCAGATCGCTCGTCTCCATCAGCGGCCACATCTTCTTCACCTCCTCCGGCGAGATCAGATGCATGTCCATGCCGAAGCTCTTCGCCGTCGTCGCGGTGCGCTTGAACTCGGTCCAGCGGTCCTCGTTGGTCGCAAGCCGCAGGCAGCCGGTCATCTTCCAGCCGGTCGCCAGCCCCGTCTCGGCCTCCAGCCCCTTGTAGAGCTCGACCGAATATTTGAGCACGCGGGTGATCGAGGCGGACGAGCGCAGTTGCCCGACGAGACCGGCGGCATGCCAGGTCGAACCGGAGGTCAGCCCGCCCATTTCGAGGAGAACCACATCCGCCTTGTGGTCTTTCGCCAGATGATAGGCCGTCGAGCAGCCGATGATGCCGCCGCCAATGATGACGATCTGGGCGTGAGAAGGAAGCGACATGATCAAAGCTTTCCGTAGGTTGACTGGTGTTGTTGAATCGCGACCTCAAGCCGCGCGAGATTGTCGTCCGTGTAGCTCTCGTAATCCGCGCCCGGCGCGGAGAGATGGAGTTCGGACACCATGCTCCACATGGCCTCGCGCAGCAGCGAGGCGCATTGCATAGCCGAATGCGAGCGACGGATGTCCAGCGACGGACGCGCGCCGAAATAGGCTGCCAGGAAGTCATCCGCCTCCTCCGCCGAGAAGCCGGCATTGGAGGTGGCGCCGGCCAGATCGAACATCGCCGTGGAGAAACCCGCATATTCGAAATCGATGAGCCAGAGACGCTCGCCGTCATCGAGAATATTGGCGGGCAGAAGGTCGTTATGGCCAAAGACGATCGGCAGCGGCGTCTGGATCGCCTCCAGCGCCCTCCCGATTTCGAGATAGCGCTGCAATTCGCCGGCAAGCCGGCTGCCGCCCGCTTCTAGCGTTCGCGCATAGTCGCGGATGACATGGAACGGCCAGAACATGAAGCCGGGGCCGGATACATGCCTGGGCATGGCATCGTGGAAACGTCGCAGGAGTGCGGCCACCCGCGTGGCATTCGCCTGCACATCATCGGCCGCAAAGGTGCGCGCCAGAAGGAAGGCCGAGACCATCACGCCCGGGGCGGAATGCTCGACCTTCGGCCCGAAGCCGGCCGCATGGGCCGCCCGCGCCGTCATCACCTCGCGGTCGCGAAGCACATGATGAAACGGATAATCCTTGCCGAAGCGCACGACATGGCGGCCGGCGGCATCGCTGACCAGATAGCTTTCATTGGAAATTCCGCCCTTCAGCGGCTCGATCTCGATCCGCCCGGCCCAACAGCCGAGCTTTACGATCTTCTCTTCAACGCCTGCCTGCTGCACCAGCGCCTCCAGTTCTGACGAGACCGGTTCCCTTATTGATTTGCCATCTCTCGTCTTGCCCCAAGTTCAAACGGTATCGCGGCGCGAGTCAATCGGATTTGTGGTTTTATGTGTTATTTTGCCCGATTGTGACCGATCATCTCTTCGCATGATTGCGGCCATGCCCGGTTTCGACTAGATTGAGGCGCAATTCACAACCGCACGGACCCGCATGCTGGCTTCGAAACGACATGGCGAGATCTTGAAACTGCTGGAGATCGACGGTTCCATGGCCGTCTCGGATCTCGCCGAACGCCTCGGCGTGTCACTCGAAACGATCCGCCGCGATATCAAGCCGCTGGCCGAAAGCGGCGCTGTGTTGCGCATGCATGGCGCAGTGGCGCTGCCTTCGGCGCTTGGCGAAGCTCCGTTTGAAAAGCGCATGCGCGAGATGAGCGCTGCCAAGAAGAAGATCGCCGAAAGTGTGGCCCGCACAATTGCCGATGGCGAAAGCCTGATGCTCGATACGGGGACGACGACGAGCTTTCTCGCCCGCGAACTTCTCGGCCACCGGCGGCTGACGGTGATCACCAATTCTTCCGACATCGCCCGCGTTCTGGCGAGCGTCAACGGCAACCGCGTCTATATGGCGGGCGGCGAAATCCGGCCGGACAGCGGCGCAGTCTTCGGCCTTTCGGCCAGCGAGTTCATCACCCGCTTCTCCGTCGACCATGCCATCATCTCGGCGGGCGCGGTCGATCCGACCGGCATTCTCGACTATGCGCTGGATGAGGCCGAGTTTGCCCGCACGGTCCTCTCGCGCGGCCGGCGCAAGCTCGCCGTCACCGACAGTTCGAAATTCACCCGCGCCGGTCTCGTCCATGTCTGCGGCTTCGCCGACCTGACGGACATCGTCACGGAAGCCGCCCCGCCTGTTAACATCGCCGATGCGATCAGGGCGGCAGACGCCCGGCTCACCGTCGCCAGTTAGGCCGGCTCGAAGGCAACCACGACGATGCGTGGCCGCAGGCAATAGACAAGCTGCACGCATCGCCCAGCTCGCGTCCGCCCCTCGCCACGCGTGAAATCGATGGCCACATCCTCAAAGCCGAGGATGATCTGGTCGCGCAGAAAGACCGCCTTGTAGACGGCCTCCTTGGCAGCGAAGAGCAGACGGTTGGCGAGATGTTCATCAACACCATCCAGCACGTCGCCCGCAGTCCGGACGATCTGCGCGACCTCCTGTGCCAGCGGCTCCGCCGGTTCGACATCGATGCCGAGGCCAGCAAACGTTGCGGCAGAGGCTATGGTCGCCACGGCCATGTCGTCGTCGTGCGCCAGCGACCCGATCAAGCCCCGAGGCCAGACGGGTGCACCGCCGGCAGCTTTCAGGATCGGCGTTCCGGCAAGGCCCACCTCCGCCAGCAGTTCGCGGGCAGCATGTCGCGCAGCACCGCTGGCGTCGCGCATATGGTCTTTCCGGAAGGGAATGGTGGCTGCCTCCTCGGGCAGGAGCAGGGCCCGGTCACCGGGCCTGATCGCACGGCAGGCAAGGCGGATGGCGGGAGGAAGAAGAGGCGCCAGCGCGTCGCGCAGTGGGCGCCCGGCCATCGTCCGATCCTCCGCGCCGCCGGTCCCGGTCATGGACGTCCGACGTGATTTCGCCCCGGCGCGGGATCTTTGCGCGGATCGCGTGCCGCGATCATCTCGCCATCCTCGTCGAGCCCTTCCTCGACGAAGCCCGCCTTTGCATAAAGGCTGCGCGCCGCCTCGTTTTCGGGCTCGTAACAGATGGAAATTCGCGTGGCGTTTCCAAGCGCTGCAATTTCGGAAAGGAAGGCCTGCAGCCCGGCGCGGCCATAGCCCCGCCCCTGCTGCGACGCATCGATCATGAAGCGATAGAGCCGGACGTCATCGCGATCGGAGGCGTCATACATGAGGAAGCCGACGAGCGTATCGCCGGCCATGATGGCGCGGGGCGACGCGCCCGGATCCTCATCCGCCTCGGCGAGCGAAGCGGCATTGTCGGCCACGAAATGCGCCTGCGCGGTTTCAACCCGCAGCGCCGCGATCGCGGCGCGACCCTGCGCCGTGACCGGAACGAGACGGATGTCTGGCGAATGCCCCCCCGCGCCCGTCATGACGATCAGCCCTTGGTGCGCGCGGCACCCTCCTTGATCGGCGTGATGACGCTGTAGAGCTTGGCCGGGTTGCCACGCCAGATCGTGTTCGGCTCCAGCGCCTCGCCCTTCATGACGAAGCTGTCGGTGTCGGCAATCGAGCCCTCACCCATGACGACGCCATAGTGCACGAAGGCAGCCGGGCCGAGCGTGCAGCCCTTGCCGATGCGGATGTAATCCGACTTGAACGCGCCTTCTTCGAGCGAATGCGCCTGGATGACGCAGCCTTCGTTCAGCGTCGCGTCATCGCCGATATGAACCAGCGAACGTTCGGTCAGGTTGCTGCCGCCGTCATAGACGCGCTTGCCGACCTTGACGCCGAGCGCGCGCAGGATGAGCGGGCGGAACGGGGTGCCGGCAAAGAGATACATGATCGGCGAGTCCGACAGTTTCCAGTGGCGCTCATGCCGCCAGAAGCGCTCTTCGTAGATCGTCGTGGTCATCGGCTTGAGCTTGCCGAAGCCAAGGCTCGCCCGCTCGATGAGGATGTACATGATGATTTCGAAGGTCGTGACGATGACAGTCGCGATGAAGAGACCGGTGCCGCCCCATTCGGTATAGTAGTTGAGCGCGCGATCCCACACGGCAAGCGCGATGAACAGCGCCAGGAACTGTGCGCCGAGGAAGAGCACGGCGGTCCAGAAATTGTACCGGTTCTTGCGCGGCAGCTGGGCGCGGCGTTCCTCGTCGGTCACGCCCTGGATGAGGTCGAGGTCGCGCTTGACCATGCGCGGGATTTCGAACGGCGGCGAGCCGAGAAGACCGATATTCTCGCGAACCGGGCCTTCGATCGGCACCATCACCTTCGTGCCGAGGAGACAGTTGTTCCCCGTCTTGCCATCCGGCGGATAATAGATGTTGTTGCCGAAGTAGTTGTCGTCGCCGATCCGCGTCGGTGAGAGACTGAAGGACGATGCCGACTTGTGGACATTGATCATGTAGAGACCGTCGGACACCATGGTCCGGCTGCCGAGATCGCACATGAAGGGGTTGTCGTGCTGGGTGTTGGTGCCGAAATTCGACCCCGTCTGGACAACGTTGTTGAGGTTCCAGCCGACCGCGCGGATGTAGTGCACAACGGCCGAACTGTCGCCGAAAAGCAGGTTCATCAGGCGCGAGTTGCTGACCGTTTCCGTCACCGACTGCATGAAATAATGCACGCCGTAGAGCGAATAGGTCTTGCCCGGTTCCAGGAAGCGACGGAAGAGCCGCGGCACGCCGATGGCCAGCAGGAGCGCGAAGGCAAAGCCGCCCAGTTCGGCGACTAATGCACCGATGGCAACCAGACCGATCGTTTCCTGATAGCCGTCACCGACATTTTCCCAATAGGTCTGAATGATAAGCGGCAGCGGGGTCAGAACCGTGAACAGGAAGATGAGCTGCACGGCTTCGTAGATGATGCGGCGGGCGCGCGAGAGCGTCACGCCGCGGACCTTCGAGTAGTCGGCATTCGACTTCACCGCCGGCGAGCCGTGCCAGTGTTCGCCATCCGGAATGACCTGGCCGCGCTGCAGCGACGAGCCATGGCCGAGCTGCGAGCCGTCGCCCATCTTGGTGTCGATATCGAGCGCGCTGCCGACGCCGACAAAGGCGTCGCGACCGATGGTAATGCGGCCGGTGTGGATATAGCCGGCTTCGGCGCGGAAACCGGGGATCAGCGTTTCCTTGCGCAGGATCGTGTTCTCGCCGATCGAGATCAGGTCGGTGCAGACCGGAACCGACTTGCTTTCGATGGCCGTGCTCGAGCCGAGCTTGGCGCCCAGAAGCTTGAGATAAAGGCTATAGAGCGGGCTTCCGCGGAAGAGCACGACCGGGGCCGTGCGGATCAGGGTCTTGACCACCCAGAAACGATAATAGCGCCAGCTCCAGATCGGGAAGATTTCTTCCTTCCAGCGTCCGACGAGGATCCACTTGGCGGCGACCGAGAAGCCGGTCATGGCAAAGAAGACGGCACCTGACAGGATGACGCAGCGGATATAGAGCGCGAACGGCTCGTCCAGCTTCTCGTAGAGCCACATCAGGCCATAATTGAAGAGCCAGAGGCCGACATAGGTGTAGACGCCATAGAAGGCGAGCTGCGCAGCGCCCGTCGCCCAGTAGGCGAAGTTGGAGGCGCGGTGCTGCAGGACAATTTCTTCCGGCACCGGCTCGGTGCCGGTTTCGCTGCCGAAGTGCTTGATCAGCTGGCCGATGCTCGGATTGGCATAGATGTCGCGCATCGAGGTCGCGGCCCATTCCTTGCGGGTGCGAACGCGCGAGCAGAAATGCGCCAGGAGGAGAGAGTTGGCGCCGAGATCGTCGAAGAAATTGTCCTCGACATAGACCTCGTCAGCCTTCAGCACGTCAGCAAGAGCTGCCGCCAGGAAGCGTTCATCGTCCGTCGACGGCAGGAATTTCGAGCGGTTGTCGGAGACGCGGCCCATCGTCGGCTTCGGCAGCCGGCGGGTGTCAATCTTGTCCGACACCGTCATCGGCAGCGCGTCGAGCTGCTCAAGGAAGGTCGGAACCATGTAGTCCGGCAGGCGGCGCTTCAGATCGCGCGACAGCGTGAGGCGGTCAAGCTCGCCCACACCCGACTTCAGGGCATAGTAGCCGACGAGTTCGACGCGGCCCGGCTGGACCTCGAACGTGGTGACGGCAGCCTGTGCGATCTGCGGCTGGTCGAGCAGGATCGCCTCGATTTCGCCCGTCTCGATGCGGTAACCGCGGATCTTCACCTGCGTGTCGATACGACCGTGATATTCCACATCGCCATCGGCATTGATGACGCAGAGGTCACCCGTGCGGTAGATGCGGTGCGAGGGGTTGTTCGGCAGGTCGAGGAAGTCGTTGATGAACTTCTCTTCGTTCAGTTCCGGCCGGTTGAGATAGCCGACGGCGACACCGATCCCGGCAATGCCAAGCTCGCCCATTTCGCCGACCGGCATCAGCTCCGGCCTTTCCGGGTTGAGGATGACGACCGAATAGGTCGGCAGCGGCTTGCCGATCGTCACCGGCTTGTTCGGTGTCAGCTCGCCCATCGTGGCGGTGACGGTCGCTTCCGTCGGGCCGTAGGTGTTGAGGATCTTGCGCTTTTCGGTCGCCCAGCGGGCAACCAGGTTCTGCGGGCAGGCTTCGCCACCCACGAGAATGAGGCGCAGGCTCGGCACGTCGCTTTCCATCGACGACAAGAGCGTCGGGCTTGAAGCCATGCAGGTGATCTGATGCTCGCGCAGGAACTCGGCCAGTTCCTCGCCGACCAGCGTCATCTGGCCCGCGGCCGGGACAATCGTCGCGCCGGCGGCGAAGGGAACCCAGATTTCCTCGCTCGAGAAGTCGAAGGCGATCGTCATGCCCTGATAGACGCGGTCGCTCGGCTTGTAGCCATAGGAATGGGCGGCAACGCGCACGAAATTGCAGATGCTCTGGTGACGGATGACAACGCCCTTCGGCTTGCCCGTCGTGCCGGAGGTGTAGAGGATGTAGCAGGTATCGTCCGTCGAGGTCGCGACTTCGAAGGCGGACAGCGGCGAGCCGTCCTTCGCGTCCACTTCGTCGCCGGCGCGGTCGATCAGCAGGTTGTCGATCGAAAGCTGGCTGGCCTTTTCGAGATATCCCTCGATGGTCAGCACGAGGCGGATGCCGGCGTCCTCGATGATCAGCGACATGCGTTCCGGCGGGAAGGCGGTCGCCAGCGGCACGAAGGCGGCACCGGCCTTCATGACGGCAAGAACGGCGATATAGGTTTCAGCGGAACGGTCGAGCAGCAGCGCCACCCGGTCGCCGGCGCGCACGCCCTTATCGATCAGCACCCTCGCCAGCTGGTTGGCGCGGCGGTCCATTTCGGCATAGGTCCAGACGCGGCCGGACGAGATGACGGCGGGGTGCGAAGCGGAGCTTTCGGCGCGCTGGGAGAAGACACGATCCAGGCGCTCGCCCGGGCGCCCCTCATCGGCGAAGTTGTCACCGAGCAGAACCTGCCGGTCTCCAAGCCACCCACGCTCGTTCTTTTCAGCGTTTGATCGGGTTGCCGACGTCATGGCGCATAACTCCAAAAGGCATGTGTAAGCCAATAGATCCTCTGCACACATGGGCAGCAGCCCCGGCGCATGGCGATCGTCAATCTTGTGATAATCGGCGTTGCATTACTCCGATTTCAAAGGCATGCAAGCAAAATCAGCGCCTGAAAGGCTTGTGTGACAAAACCTTCACCTTCCCGACTCGCCGGTTTCTCCCCATTGGTCAAACAATGACAATGGGGCGACAGTCCGGCAGAGCGCATACAATCGACCGAACTTTTTCAAGACAATCGGTTTTCGGCGCTTTTCAGGTCCACAACGGCAAAGGCCGAGGCGCAGATGCGCCCCGGCCTCCGGTCCGCCGCCGGTCGGCCCCTTGAAACCGGGACCGCTCAAGAGCGAAAGTTCGCTTACTTCTTCTGCCAGCTCTTCACCAGTTCGTCATAGTTGACGGTGATCGGCTTTTCCTTCTCGTTGGCAACCTTCAACTGCGGCGCCAGGTTGCCCTTGGAGACGGCATCCTTGTTCCAGTAGTTGATGTCATGCTGCTCGGCGAGCTTCGGGCCGATATCGCCCTGCACGCCGGACTTCTCGATGCGGGCCATGACCTTTTCCTGCTCTGCGCAGAGCGAGTCCATGGCCGCCTGCGCGGTCTTGGCGCCCGATGCCGCATCTCCGATCGCCTGCCACCACAGCTGGGCCAGCTTCGGATAGTCCGGAACGTTCGTGCCCGTCGGCGACCACTGGACGCGGGCCGGCGAACGATAGAACTCGACCAGACCGCCGAGCTTCGGCGCACGCTCCGTGAACGACTTGTCCTGGATGGTCGACTCGCGGGTGAAGGTGAGGCCGACATGGCTCTTCTTCACGTCCACGGTCTTCGAGGTCACGAACTGCGCATAGAGCCATGCGGCCTTGGCACGGTCGAGAGGCGTCGACTTCATCAGCGTCCAGGAACCCACGTCCTGATAGCCGAGTTTCATGCCTTCCTTCCAGTAAACGCCATGCGGGCTGGGGGCCATGCGCCACTTCGGCAGGCCATCGGCACCGACGACCGGCAGGCCGTCCTTGACCATGTCGGCGGTGAAGGCGGTGTACCAGAAGATCTGCTGGGCAATGGCCCCCTGTGCCGGCACGGGGCCGGATTCGGAGAAGGTCATGCCCTGCGCTTCCGCCGGAGCATAGGCCTTCAGCCAGTCGAGATACTTCTGGATCGAGTAGACGCCGGCAGGGCCGTTGGTGTCGCCACCGCGTGCCACGCAGGAGCCGACCGGCTGGGACTTCTCGTTGACCTTGATGCCCCATTCGTCGACCGGCAGACCGTTCGGCAGGCCCTTGTCGCCGTTGCCGGCCATGGAGAGCCAGGCGTCGGTGAAGCGCCACCCGAGCGACGGGTCCTTCTTGCCGTAGTCCATGTGGCCATAGACCTTCTTGCCGTCGATCTCGCGGCCGGTGAAGAAGGCGGCGATGTCCTCATAGGCAGACCAGTTGACCGGAACGCCGAGCTCATAGCCATACTTGGCCTTGAAGTCGGCCTTGTTCTTGGCATCGTTGAACCAGTCGTACCGGAACCAGTAGAGGTTGGCGAACTGCTGGTCGGGAAGCTGGTAGAGCTTCTTGTCCGGCGCCGTCGTGAACGACGTGCCGATGAAGTCCTTCAGGTCGAGACCCGGGTTCGTGACGTCCTTGCCCTCGCCGGCCATGAAGTCGGTGAGGTTGCGGACCTGCTGATAGCGCCAGTGGGTGCCGATAAGGTCACTGTCGTTGACCCAGCCGTCATAGAGGTTCTGCCCCGTCTGCATCTGGGTCTGGATCTTTTCGACGACGTCACCTTCCTGGATGATGTCGTGGGTGACCTTGATGCCGGTGATCTTGGTGAACCAAGGAGCCAGCGTCTTGGACTCGTAGGCATGCGTTGTCAGGGATTCGGAGACGACGCGGATTTCCATGCCGGCGAACGGCTTGGCGGCGTCGATGAACCATTGCAGTTCCTTTTCCTGGTCGGCGCGCGACAGCGACGACAGGTCCTTGATTTCGCCGTCAAGGAACTGTTTGGCCTCGTCCATGCCCGCGAAGGCCTGTCCGCCCAGCGCCATCAGCGCCAGTGCCGTTGTTGTCAGAAGTTGCTTTCGCATAATTACCCTCCCATAGGTCAGCGATTGCTTGATGTCTCGCGACGACGGCCCCTCCTGGCCGCCGGCACATTTCCTGGTATTCGGCGTGTTCACGCCGCAGCGCATGACCTCACACGAACAGGAAGACGCAGATCGCGTAACCTAACGAGAGGAGTAGCGCCCACCACAGGCTTGCGTCCATCAGACCAAGCCATGCGATATGGATGAAGGCTGCACCGAGCAGCGAAATGAAGAGACGGTCGCCCCGCGTCGTCTCGAAGCGCAGGATGCCGACGCGCGGATTGCCGCCCGGCGAGACATATTCCCAGACGCCCATGCAGACGAGAAGGAACAGGATGCCGAGAAAGAAACCGGCGGTCGGCCATGTCCAGGCCATCCAGGTAAAGTCGAGATGCATCGCTTACACCCTCCCCAGTGCAAAGCCCTTGGCGATGTAGTTGCGGACGAAATAGATGACGAGCGCACCCGGAACGAGGGTGAGCACGCCGGCAGCCGCCAGCAGCCCCCAGTCCATCCCCGCCGCAGACACCGTCCGGGTCATGGTCGCCGCAATCGGCTTGGCATCCGTCGTCGTCAGCGTGCGGGCAATCAGCAGCTCCACCCACGAGAACATGAAGCAGAAGAACGCGGCCACCCCGACGCCCGAGGCAATGAGCGGCATGAAGATCTTGAAGAAGAAGCGCGGGAACGAATAGCCGTCGATATAGGCCGTCTCGTCGATCTCCTTCGGCACGCCCGACATGAAGCCTTCGAGGATCCAGACCGCCAGCGGCACGTTGAAGAGGCAGTGCGCCAGCGCCACGGCAATATGCGTATCGATGAGGCCAAAGGCCGAGTAGAGCTGGAAGAAGGGCAGTGCAAAGACGGCCGGCGGCGCCATGCGGTTGGTGAGCAGCCAGAAGAACAGGTGCTTGTCGCCGAGGAACCGGTAACGCGAGAAGGCGTAGGCCGCAGGCAGTGCGACGGCAACTGAAATGATCGTGTTCTGAACCACATAGATGATCGAGTTGATATATCCCGAATACCAGGCGCTATCGGTGAAGATCGTCTTGTAGTTCGCCAGCGTCGGCGCATGAGGATAGATCGTCATCGTCGAGATGATCTCCTCATTCGTCTTGAAGCTCATGTTGACCAGCCAGTAGATCGGCAGAAGCAGGAAGACGATGTAGAGCGTCGGCACGAGGAAGGAGAGACGTGCGGCGGTGGATGTGTTGGACGTGCTCATCTTGGCCCTCCCCCTCAGTTCTGTGCGTCGCTTGCGGTCATCACGGTGTAGAAGATCCATGACAACAGCAGGATGATCAGGAAGTAGACGATCGACATCGCCGCCGCCGGACCAAGGTCGAACTGGCCGAGCGCCATCTTCACCAGATCGATGGAGAGGAACGTCGTCGAGTTGCCGGGACCGCCGCCGGTAACGACGAAGGGCTCGGTATAGATCATGAAACTGTCCATGAAGCGGAGCAGGATCGCGATCGTCAGCACGCGCCGCATCTTCGGCAGCTGGATGTAGCGGAAGACCGCCAGCCTTGAGGCACCGTCGATCTTGGCCGCCTGATAATAGGCGTCGGGGATCGACACGAGGCTCGCATAGCAGAGCAGCACGACCAGGCTCGTCCAGTGCCAGACATCCATGATGATGACCGTGAACCAGGCATCGACCGGGTCCTGCACATAGTTGTAGTCGAAGCCGAGCGAATTGGCGACATAACCGAAGAGGCCGATGTCGGTGCGCCCGAAGATCTGCCAGATCGTGCCGACCACGTTCCACGGAATGAGAAGCGGCAGCGCCATCAGCACGAGGCAGACCGACACCCAGACACCCTTCTTCGGCATGTTCAGCGCAATCAGGATACCAAGCGGGATCTCCAGGGCCAGGATGACGCCGGAGAAGATGAGGTTGCGGCTGAGCGAGTCCCAGAAGCGCTGCGAGCGCAGGAGCTCCGAGAACCATTGCGTGCCGTTCCAGAAGAACTCGTTGTTGCCGAACGTGTCCTGAACCGAATAGTTGACCACCGTCATCAGCGGGATCACGGCCGAGAAGGCGACCAGCACCAGAACCGGCAGCACCATGAACCAGGCCTTGTTGTTCCAGGTCTTTTCCATGATCAGGCCTCCATCCCTACGCGCCAGGAATTGGCATAGATGCCGATGGCCGACGGCTCGAAGCGCGCGCCCGCGTCCGTCGGGATTTCCTGGTCCTCGTCCAGAACGACCGAGAGCGGATGCCCCGCAAACCGTGCCCTGACGATCTTCTGGCGGCCGATGTCCTCCACCTTGTCGATGGTGATCGGCATGCCGCCGCGTTCCAGCCGGACGAATTCCGGGCGGATGCCGAGCTCGATGCGGCCTTCTGCGCCGACCTTCGGCGTTCCGGCGAGTGCAATCTCCTGCCCGCCGATCACGGCCGTGCGGCCCTGAAGCTGCGCCGGCATGACATTCATGCCCGGCGAGCCGATGAAATAGCCGACGAAGGTGTGGCTGGGCGTCTCGAAGAGTTCCGTCGGCGTGCCGATCTGCACGATCTCGCCTTCATACATGACGACGACCCTGTCGGCGAAGGTCAGCGCTTCCGTCTGGTCATGCGTCACATAGACCATGGTGAAGCCGGAGCTGCGGTGCAGCTGCTTCAGCTGCGAGCGCAGCATCCATTTCAGATGCGGGTCGATCACCGTCAGCGGTTCGTCGAAAAGGATGGCGTTGACGTCGGCGCGGACGAGGCCGCGCGCCAGCGAGATCTTCTGCTTCTGGTCGGCCGTCAGGCCCCGCGCCCGCTGTTTCGCCATGCTCTCGAGATCGGTCATGGCGAGGATTTCGCGCACCCGCTTGTCGACCTGTGCTTCCGGAACGTTCCGGTTGCGTAAGGGGAAGGCCAGATTGTCGTAGACCGTCATCGTGTCGTAGACGACCGGGAACTGGAAGACCTGTGCGATGTTGCGCGCCTCGGTCGGAAGGTCGGTGACATCGACGCCGTTGAAGGCGATGCGGCCACCCGAGGGGCGGATGAGGCCCGAGATGATGTTGAGCAGCGTGGTCTTGCCGCAGCCGGAAGGCCCGAGCAGCGCATAGGCGCCGCCATCCTCCCATTCGTGATGCACTTCCTTCAGTGCAAAGTCGCCGCGGGCTTCAGCTTCGGGGCTGTAGGCGTGGCGGATGTGGTCGAGCGTGATGCGTGCCATGTCGTCTCTCCCTCACCCTGCCGCCAAAGCCGGCGCGCCGATCGCCCGGCCCGTTGCATCGAACGCCATCAGATGGCGCGTATCGAGATAGACCTGCATGTCGAGACCGAGCTCGAATTCATGCACGCCGCGGGCCAGCATGACCCAGCGTTCGCTGCCGAAATCGATGTGAATGAAGCTCTCGGAGCCCGCGATTTCAGAAATCGCCGTGCGCACCGAAATCGGCTGCGTGGCATGTGCCGTCGGGGTCGGAAACAGATGATGCGGCTGGAAGCCGATCGTGACAGCACCGTCGGGAATGGCAGCAAGATGCGCCGGAACGTCGACCAGAACCTTGTCACCCACCAGGAACAGACCACCGCGGCGGAAGACCCCGGCGACATTGAGCGGCGGATCGGCGAAGGTGCGGGCGGTCAACAGGTCGGCCGGGCGGCGGTAGACGTCGATTGTCCTGCCGAACTGGGTGATGCGGCCTTCGCTCAGCGTCGCCGTGTTGCCGCCAAGTAGCAGCGCTTCGGACGGTTCGGTCGTCGCATAGACGAAGATCGCACCGGACTCGGCGAAGATCTTCGGCAGTTCGTCGCGCAGTTCCTCGCGCAGCTTGTAGTCGAGATTGGCCAGCGGCTCGTCGAGCAGCACGAGGCTTGCCTTCTTGACGATGGCGCGTGCCAGCGCCGTGCGCTGCTGCTGGCCGCCCGAAAGGCTGAGCGGCGTGCGGTCGAGATAGGGCGTCAGCTTGAGAATCTCCGCAGCCTTGCGGACCTCGCGATCGATTGTCGCCGCATCCGCGCCGGAAATGCGCATCGGCGAGGCAATGTTCTCATAGACCGTGAGCAGCGGATAGTTGATGAACTGCTGGTAGACCATGGCGACATTGCGCTTCTGCACGGGAGCACCCGTGACATCGGCTCCGTCGAACAGGATCGTACCATCGGTCGGCTTATCCAGCCCGGCCATCAGTCGCATCAGCGATGTCTTGCCCGAAAGTGTCGGGCCAAGAAGCACGTTCAGCGTCCCCCGCTGAAGCGTCAGGCTTGTCGGGTGGATATGGATATCCTTCCCGACGCGCTTCGTAACATTGCGTAATTCCAGCATGTACCTCGGTCCCCTCCCTGGGCGAGATCAGCTGGCAGCCTTGACGCGGCTGCCCGCAATTCCCTCCAGATAGTGTTCAAGTGCGGCGACCTCCCCGGTCCCCAGATGCAAGCCCTGCTTGGTGCGCCGCCACAGGATGTCCTGCGCCGTATGTGCCCATTCATTGTCGACCAGGAACTGCACTTCCGCTTCGTAAAGCGTTCCTCCGAAGTGCTGCCCGAGATCGGCAATGCTGCCGGCCTTGCCAAGAATGTCCGCGGCGCGCGTGCCGTAGCAGCGCACAAGGCGCTCGGCATGACCGCGGGAAAGAAATGCATAGCGCTTCTGAAGCGCATCGGCCTCGGCGCTCGCGCTCTGGGCCGCGAAATTGCCGCCCGGCAGTGACGAGCCGGCCGTCCAGGGCTTGCCCCTGGAACCGATGGCCTCGCCGATCTTTTCAAGCGCATGTTCGGCGAGCCGCCGATAGGTGGTCAGCTTGCCGCCGAAGACGTTGAGCAGCGGCGCGGCGCCATCGGTGCCTTCGACCTTCAGCACATAGTCGCGCGTCGCTTCCTGTGCCTTCGAGGCACCGTCGTCAAAGAGCGGACGCACGCCCGAATAGGTCCAGACGATGTCTTCGCGGCGCACCGGCTCGGCGAAATATTCGCTCGCCGCATTGCAGAGATAATCGGTCTCTTCCTCGCTGATCGCCGCCTCGCGCGGATCGCCCTTGAAGTCGCGATCCGTCGTGCCGATCAGGGTGAAGTCCTGCTCGTAAGGGATTGCGAAGATGATGCGATTGTCAGGGTTCTGGAAGAAATAGGCGCGCGGATCGGAGAACTTCTTGCGCACGACGATATGGCTGCCCTGCACGAGGCGCACATTCTTCGCGTCGTTGCGGCCGACGACGCCGGCAAGCACCTTGTCGACCCAGGGACCGGCAGCATTGACCAGCATGCGGGCCTGCCAGGTCTGGCGCTCGTCGCTGTCGACATTGCGCGTCTCGATCACCCAGTGACCGGCCTCCCGGCGGGCGCTGACGACTTCCGTGCGGTTCTGGATCACAGCGCCGCGATTGGCGGCGTCGCGGGCGTTCAGCACCACCATGCGCGCATCGTCCACCCAGCCATCGGAATATTCGAAGGCCTTGGCAAACAGCGGCTTCAACGGCTTGCCCGCGGGGTCGCGGCGCAGGTCCAGCGTCTTCGTCGACGGCAGCAGCTTGCGGCCGCCGAGATGGTCGTAGATGAAGAGGCCGAGGCGAATGAGCCAGGCGGGGCGGATGCCGCCCTTCTGGAACGGCAGGACGAAGCGCATCGGCCAGATGACATGCGGCGCCATCGCCCAGAGAATTTCGCGCTCCATCAGTGCTTCGCGCACCAGGCGGAATTCGTAATATTCGAGATAGCGCAGGCCGCCGTGGATGAGCTTAGTCGAACCGGACGACGTGCCGGAGGCGAAGTCGCCCTTTTCTGCCAGCACGACGGAATAGCCACGGCCGACAGCATCGCGTGCAATGCCGCAGCCGTTAATGCCGCCGCCGATAACGAAGATGTCGTGAACCTGACCGCCTGCCATCTCAACCTCGTCTTTCGCAGCGCAACAATTTATTGCATTGGCGAAATCCATTATATAGGAAACGAAATTGAAACGAATGTCAAACGAAACTTCAGTGACGTTCGCTGTCCACAGCCCGCGTTTCGATCAGCCGGACATCGTTCTCCGCGCAGATATCGCGGATGCGGGCAATCGGACAGTGATCGGTGATGAACGTGTTGATCTGCGAGATATGGCCGATGCGCACGGGTGCGGTCCGTTCGAACTTGGCCGAATCGGTGACGAGGATCACATGCCGCGCATTGGCGATGATCGCCTGCGCGACCTTCACTTCACGATAGTCGAAGTCGAGCAGCGCGCCGTCCTCGTCGATGGCCGAAACGCCGATGACGGCGAAATCGACCTTGAACTGGCGGATGAAGTCGACCGCCGCCTCGCCGACGATCCCGCCATCCGAGCCGCGCACGACGCCGCCCGCAATCACCACCTCGATCGCAGGATAGACCCGCAAACGATTGGCAACATTGATGTTGTTGGTGATCACCATCAGCTCGTGATGATCGCTCAGCGCCTCGCCAACGGCCTCCGTCGTCGTGCCGATATTGATGAACAGCGAGGCGTTGTCGGGGATGAGGGCTGCCGCCGCGCGCCCGATATCCTGCTTCTCGGCCGCTGCCATCGCACGGCGTGATTCGTACTTCAGGTTTTCGGTGCCGCTCGGGAAGAGCGCACCGCCATGGATGCGGGTCAGCACCCTTGCGTCGCAAAGGTCGTTCAGATCCTTGCGGATCGTCTGCGGCGTGACGGAGAAGAGAGCGGCGAGTTCCTCGACATAGATCCGCCCCTTCGACTTGGCGAGGGCCACGATCTCATCCTGTCGTGCCGAAAATATCATGCCCACGCCCTCCCCTTTCGTTTTGCTTCAGATTACAGATTTTCGAACGCAATTCAAAGCATCTTGAATTTTGCACGAAGAGGCCGCGACGCTCGAAGGAACGTCGCGGCCCTTGTCTGTTTCGCGGCGAGGGATCAGGCCTGTTCGGGCTTCGGCTCGCGGATGCGGAAGGCGGCGACATAGAGCGCCGGCAGGAAGAGAAGCGTCAGCGCCGTTCCGATGACGATGCCGCCGATCATCGCATAAGCCATCGGCCCCCAGAACACCTCCTCGGCAATCGGGATGAGACCAAGGCTGGCGGCAAGCGCGGTGAGCATGATCGGCCGCAGACGATGGATCGACGCATCGAGCACCGCGTCCCAGGCATTCATCCCCTCCTTGCGCAGATCCTCGATCTGCACAATCAGGATGACCGAGTTGCGGATCAGGATGCCGATCAGCGCCAGGACGCCGAGGATGGCCACGAAGCCGAGCGGCGCGCCACTGGGCAGCAGTGCCGCGACCACACCGATGAGGCCGAGCGGGGCGACCGCAATGACGAGGAAGAGCCGGCTGAAGCTCTGCAGCTGCAGCATCAGCACGGTGAACATGACCAGCAGCATCACCGGAATGACGGCAATGATCGGCTCCTGCGATTCCTGGCTGTTCTCGACCACACCGCCGGTCTTGATCTCGTAGCCGGGCGGCAGGGTCGCGGCGAACTTCTTCACCGCCGGTTCAAGGTCCTGAACCACGTTCAGCGCCTCGCGGTCGCCCTGGATGGCGGCGGAGACGGTGATCGTGGGAAGCCTGTCGCGGCGCCAGATCACCGGCTGCTCTTCGGTATATTCGAAGCGGGCAATCGACGACAGCGGGATGGAATTGCCCGTGGCATTGGGCAGCTGCAGGTTTTCCAGCGCGTCGATCGACGAGCGTTCGGTCTTGTCGGCGCGAACCATGACGTTGATGAGGTAGATCGAGTCGCGCAGCTGCGTGACCGTCATGCCTCCGACAATGCCGTTGAGCGTCGTTGCGATATCCTTCGAGCTGACACCGAGCTGGCGCGCACGGTCCTGCAGGACATCGACCTTGACGACGCGGGTCGGCTCCATCCAGTCATAGACGATCTTGGCCAGATGCGGGTCCTTGCTGAGTTCAGACTTCAGCTTCATCGCATAGTCGCGGACGCCATCGACGTCAGGACCGCTGACGCGATACTGGACCGGGCGACCGACCGGCGGCCCGAGCTCCAGCAGCTTGACGAGGCTGTCGGTGCCGGGGAAGGTCTTGTCGAGATAGTCCTGGAACTGCTTCTGCAGCTTTTCGCGCGCCGCGATGTCCTTGGTGATGACCACGATCTGCGCGAAATAGGAGGACGGCTGCTTCACGTCGAAGGTCAGAACGAAGCGCGGGGCGCCGGCGCCGATATAGCTCGACCAGTGTTCAACCCCGTCATTGCCCTTCAGCATGTCGTTCTCGAACTTGGTGACCTGGGTCGTCGTTTCCGCCATGGACGAGTTGTTCGGCAGCGACATGTCGATCACCAGCTCGGTGCGGTCCGAGGACGGGAAGAACTGCTGCTGCACGAAGGTGATGCCGTAGACGGACATCCCGAAGACGGCGAAGGTGCTGATGATGGTGATCCAGCGATTGCGCATACAGCTGGTCAGCACGCCGCGGAAGACGCGCATGGAGCGGCTTTCATGGCCCTCCTCGTGATGCTTCTTCCATTTTTCCGGCAGGATGGTCACGCCGATCAGCGGCGTGAAGAGCACGGCAACGATCCATGACACGAGCAGCGAGACGGCGATCACGACGAACATCGTGAACGTGTATTCGCCGGCCGCACTGGTGTTGAGGCCGATCGGAATGAAGCCCGACACGGTCACCAGCGTCCCTGTGAGCATCGGGAAGGCCGTGGACGTGTAGACGGCCGTTGCCGCCTTGTTGAGCGGATCGCCCGCCTCAAGCCGCGCGATCATCATCTCGACGGCAATCATCGCGTCATCGACGAGGAGGCCGAGAGCGATGATGAGCGCGCCGAGCGAGATGCGCTGCAGCGTGATGCCCGAATACTCCATCACCATGAACGTGATGGCGAGAACCAGCGGAATGGCAATCGCCACCACCACGCCGGCCCGCATGCCGAGGCTCACGAAGCTGACGGCGAGGACGATGATGATCGCTTCGAAGAGCGCCTTGGTGAAGCCGCCGACGGCTTCCTCGACGATCTTCGGCTGGTCGGCGACGAGATGGATGTCCACGCCCACCGGCAGCGTCTTCTGGATCTGGGCCAGACGGTCGTCCAGTGCCTTGCCGAAGTTCAGCAGGTTGGCGCCCGTCTTCATCCCGACCGCCAGCGCGATCGCGTTCTTGCCGTTGAAGCGGAAGACCGAGCTCGGCGGATCGACATAGGTACGCGTCACCGTCGCCACATCGCTGAGGCGGAAGAAGCGGTCATTGAGGTGGAAGTTGATGTTGCGGAGGCTGTCCTCGGAGGTGAACTGGCCCGTGACGCGTAGTGCGATGCGCTCCGGCCCGCTGTTGATGACGCCCGAAGGCGCAATTGCGTTCTGCTCCTGCAGCGCATTCAGCATCGCCTGCTGGTCGATGCCAAAGGCGGCGAGCTTGCGCGGCGAGAACTCGAGATATACGACTTCGTCCTGTGCGCCGATGATATCGACCTTGCCGATATCAGGCACGGAGAGGATGCTGGAACGGGCATCTTCGACATAGTCGCGCAGTTGACGATAGCTCAGCCCATCGCCGGTGAAGGCGTAGATATTGCCGAACACGTCGCCGAACGTATCCTGGTAGAACGGCCCCTGGACGCCCTGCGGGAAGGTCGCGGCAATGTCGTTGATCATGTTGCGGACACGGAACCAGACGCTCTGGACCTCGCGGGCCTTGGTGGTCGCGAGCAGATCGACGAAGATCGTCGCCTTGCCGGGCGTCGTCATCGATTTCGTGTAATGCAGTTCGGGAAGCTCCTGCAGCTTCTTCTCGATCCGGTCGGTGACCTGATCGGCGGTCTCGGCTGCCGTGGCACCCGGCCATTGCGCCTGGATCACCATCGTCTTGATGGTGAAGGAGGGATCCTCCTCACGACCCAGATTGACGAAGGAGAAGGCGCCGGCGATCAGCGAGACGATCATGAAATACCAGACGAGCGAACGGTGCTCGAGCGCCCAGTCGGACAGATTGAACTTTTTCATCGGGCGGCTTCCTCGACGAGCTTGACCTGCTGGCCATCCTTGAGAGCATGAATTCCGGCGACGGCGACGAGATCGCCGCCCTTGAGGCCGGACTTGACGACATAGCTGGTCTCCGGTCCTTCCGCCGCCTCGATCTGGGTCCTGACGACCTTCGAGCCGGCGCGATCGAACTTCCAGACCGTCAGCTTGCCGTCATCCGACATGACGGCCTCGGAGGGCACGAGAACGATCTCCCCGCCGGTGTTGCGGCCTGAAGCCTCGATCGTCGTTCCGATCCGGAAGACCTCCGGCGCATTGCCGAGCGAGATCTTGACGCGAACCGTGTGCGTCAGCTTGTCGGCGCTCGGCGCGATCTCGCGCACCTTGCCTTCGATCTTCTGGTCGCCCTGCAGCACGGTGGTGACATCGAAGACGTCGCCCGTGGCGATGCGTCTGACGACATCGTCGGGAACGTCGATCACCGCATCGCGCAGATCGGGACGGGCAATGGTCACGACCGGGGCGCTGGCAGCCACCGTCTCGCCGACCTCGATGTTGGAGGCGGTGACGATGCCGTCATAGTCGGCGATCAGCTGGGCATAGCCGAGCTGTTCCCGCGCCTTGGACAGCTGCGCCTGCGCGCTTTCAAGGTTGGCGTTGGCGGCGGCGAGGTTCTGGCTGGCGCTCTCGATCTGGGCCGGCGATGCGAAGCCTTCCTTGGCGAGCGCATTGGCGCGGTCATCGACCGACTGGGCATTGGCAAGCTGCGACTGGGCGCCCGTCACGCTCGCCTCGGCCGAGCGCACGCCCTCCTTCAGCTGCGCGGTGTCGAGCACGGCCAGCACATCGCCCTTGCGGACCGTGTCACCGACGGTGACGTTGCGGGCAACGATCTGCCCCGGCACGCGGAACGCCTTCTGCGTCGACACCTGCGGCTCGATCGTTCCGGGGAAGTCGAGCGGGACCTCCGGTCGCGACTGCACGACCGCAGTCAGGATCGGACGTTCTTCGGCCGGCGCCTCGGCCTTCTTTTCCTCGCAGGCCGCGAGAAGGAATGCGGCAGCAAGCGCGGCAATCCCGGTTGCGGACAATCTCATGGTTTTCATCGCGCCGCCTCCGTGTAATTGACGACAAGATCGGGGCTCAGGAAGACGCTACCCTTGATGACCACCAGATCGCCCTCCTTCAGGTCGCCCGAGACCACCATGGTCTGCCCGATATACTGCAGAAGGTTGACCTTCCGCGGCATCGCCTTCTTCGCAGCCGGATCGATCACCCACACGATCGGGGAACCGTCCTCCCGCGACAGTGCGCTATAGGGCAGCGCGAAGCCGGAGATCGGATGGCTGGTGCCCGTGCCGGCAACGGGAGCGCCGAGCGTCATGCGGGCCGGCGGATCGATGATGTCGGCCTTGATGCGAACGGTGCCGGTGCGTACATTCACGGTCGGGGAGATTTCCGTCAGCTGGACCCGCGCCTTGACGGAGGGATCGGCGACGAGGAAGATTTCCGCCTTCCTGATTTCCGTCGACGCTATCAGCGCATCGGAGACGTCGAAGACGGCCTGCTTGGCATTGCCGTTGGCGATCGTGACAGCCGCCTGCCCCGCCTGCACCACCTGCCCGATCTCGACATTCACGGCCGTGACCACGCCGTCGGACCCGGCCTTCAGTTCGGCATAGGAGAGATTGTCCTGCGCGATCTGCAACTGGCTCTGGGCGATGTTCAGCTGGGCCTTGGCCACATCGACGGACTTGGCGGACTGTTCATAGGCCGAGCGCGTGGCAAAGCCCTTGTCGAGCAGCGACTTCTGGCGGGCGAGATCGGAGGTCGCCAGATCGAACGTGGCTTTCGCCGAGGCGACGCCCGCCTCCGCAGCCGTGATATTGGCCTGGAGCTCGGCGGTGCCGATCCGCGCCAGCACCTGCCCGGCCTTGACCTCGTCGCCGGTCTGCACCAGCCGGTCGACAACCGTACCGCCGACGCGGAAGGCAAGGTCGCTGCTCTTGGCGGCAGCGACGGTTCCCGTCACGTTCAGCGGCTTCGACACCTCGGACTGATGCGCCTTCTGCACGACCACCTGCAGCCTGTATTCCGGCGTTTCCGCCGACTGTGCCTGCAGGGGCCCTATCCAGGGCGCGAGCATCAAGGCCACGCCCAGCGCGCGACATGATCGGTTTGGGAACTTCATTTCCATCAAGGGGTCTCCGGCGCGTGGGGGTCGATTCGCGTTTCGGGCATCTAAGATGAGATATATGTATGAGCGTTTACGGAAAGCACCTGAAATTGCAATAGCTGGCTGATCGCCAGACCTGGGCACTCGATATAATAAAAACTATGCATAGGCAATCGGGCGACAACGAGGCAGACGACAGCCTTCGAACGGCCTTTCGACCGGCATCCTTCTCGACCTGATTTCACCGGTGAGCGCGCAAGCGCGCTCAAAGCTCCGCGGCCATCTGGAGGAGGAACTGTCGGATCCATTGCGAGGCGCTGTCGTGGCGGCGCAGATTGTGCCATTGCAGATATTCGACCACGGGCGGAACGGCGATCGGCACCGGAAGGATGCGCACCGGCAGCGACGCCTCCAGCATCGCCGCCATCCGCGCGTGGATGGTCGTCAGATACGGCGTGCCGACGACGCATTCCGGCAGAAGCACGAAATTCGGCATCGACATGGCGATCTCGATATTGACCTTCTGGTCCTTCAGAAAGCGCTCGAAATGGCTGTCGCGGCCGCGGGCGCCGAAGGCGGTGGTGACATGCTTGAGACCCAGATAGGTCTCCGCATCGAGGCCGTCGCGGACATGCGGATTGTCCTCCCAGGCGATGCAGACGAATTCGTCGGTGAAGAGCTTGCCGCTCGGATGATCCGCCATCAGCGCCATCGCCGGCACGATGCGGAAGTCCACACTCGTCTGTTCGAACATCGCTTCGGCGGGCCCATCGATGCCGATGAAGCGCAGTGACACCCCCGGCGCGACGCTTGCCAGCCGCTGCGCCGCCTTCGCAAGGAAGACGCGGATCACATAGTCGGAGGCGATGATGCTCACCTCCCGCCGCGCCGTTGACGGATCGAAATGGGCGCGCATGTCGACGAAGACGCGCATCTCCTCCAGCAATTGCCGGGCGAGACCATGCAGGGTCTCGCCGAACTCGGTGGGCACCATCTGCCGGCCGAGCGGCACGACGATCTGATCGTCGAAGTGCTGGCGAAGCCGCCCCAGCGCCCGGCTCAATGCCGGCTGCGTCAGGTTCAATTCCTCCGCCGCAGCACTGACGGAACGGAGCCTGAGGATCGCCTCCAGCGCCACGATGAGGTTCATGTCGAGATTGTCGAAGCGCATCCGGAGTATTACCCAAAATCATAGGAAATATATCTTCTATTCATTAGACATATGCCCCGCCTCTGCCTAGCGTCAAGAACCAAGATGGCAGGAGGAGCCATGCGCACCCTGATCAAGGGAAGCGCTGGAAATGCCGCAAGGAGGAGTAAGACTTGACCGCGACGCTGCACCAGTTCGAGCGCAATTTCGAAGACGCCCCCAGAGCCGCGGCGAAAACCGGCCGCAAGCCCCTGATTTCGTTGAAGGGTGTCGGCCTGTCCTTCGGCTCTCACGAAGTTCTGCAGGATATCAATGTCGATATCGGCGAAGGCGAGTTCGTCTGCGTGATCGGTCCGTCGGGCTGCGGCAAGACCACGCTGCTGCGCATTCTCTCCGGCCTGATCCAGGCCTCGCGCGGCACGGTCTCCTATCGTGGCAAGGCGCAGACCGAACCGGCAAGCGACATTGCCATCGTCTTCCAGGACTATGCCAATGCGCTGCTCCCCTGGCGCACGGCGTCGCAGAATATCTCGCTGGCGCTGGAAGCCGCCGCCACGCCGCGGGCGGAACGCAAGGATCGCATCGCCCATCTTCTCGAAAAGGTCGGTCTGTCGAAACACGCCGACAAATATCCGTCCGAAATGTCCGGCGGCATGCAGCAGCGCCTGCAGATCGCCCGCTGCCTGGCGCAAAATCCCTCCGTCATCCTGATGGACGAGCCCTTCGGCGCGCTTGATGCGATGACGCGGCAGAAGCTGCAGGACGAAATTCTCGCCATCGTCTCGGAGTCCAACGTGACGGCCTTCTTCGTCACCCATGACCTCGAGGAGGCCATCTATCTTGCCGACCGCGTGATTGCGCTGGAGCCCAATCCCGGCCGCATCGCCGAACTGATCGACGTGCCGCTTGCCCGGCCGCGCAACCAGCTGACGACCCGCGAGGAGCCGGAATTCCTGGCGCTCCGGCGCAAGCTGTTCGATTTCGTCCTGAGGTACGAATGATGAAGGCGCTGAAAGGTTTCGCATTGCCGGTCCTGCTGCTCGTCCTCTGGCAGATCTGGGCCACCGTGGCCGGCATCCATAGTGACACGCTGGCAGCACCCGTGGATATTGCGGTCGCATTCGTGAAAGGTTTTTCGGACGGCACCATCCTCAGCGCCACCGGAATGACCCTGACGGCCGCGGCCGGCGGGCTTCTGATTGGCGCCGGGCTTGGCATCGTTTCGGGCTTCGTGTTCGGCCTGCTGCCGCCGCTTTCGCGGCTTTCCCGCGTCACCGTCGAAGTCCTGCGGCCGGTGCCGGCGGTCGCGATCCTGCCGATCGCGCTGCTCGTCTTCGGCTTCGGCTATGCCATGGAAATGGCCATCATCGCCTTTGCCTGCTTCTTCCCCGTCATGCTGCTGACCGAAAGCGCGATCCGGCAGATCACGCCCAGGCTGATGGAGGTCGCCCGCGTCATGCGGCTGACGGCCACGCAGCGGACCTTCAAGATCGTCTTCCCGGCCGTGCTGCCGCGCCTCTTCCTGGCGCTGAGGCTCGCCGCCGGCATCGCGCTCATCGTCTCCGTCACGGTGGAGATCTCCGCCAATCCGCAGGGGCTCGGCTATAGCCTGATGATGGCCGGCCAGTCGCTGCGCCCCGCCGACATGTTCGCAATCCTGTTCTGGATCGGCCTGATCGGCTGGGCGCTCAACTGGGTCCTCGTGCGCACCGAGCTGAAGCTCTTCCCCTTCCACGCACTCCGGAGGGCTGCCGAATGATGCGTCCGATCAATCTGCTCTGGCTTGCGGCAAGCTTTCTGGTGACGCTCGCGCTTCTGGCGCTGTGGCAATGGATCGCCAATCACGGCTATGTCTCGAAGGTCTTCCTGCCCGGCCCCGACCGCGCCTTCGCCGCGCTGACGCGGGATTACAGTTCCGGCAAGCTTTTCACGGAAGTGGGTCAGACGGTGCTGCGCATGGCGCTCGGCTGGCTGGTGGCCTCCGCCATCGGCATCGGACTGGGCGCTGCCATCGGCATCTCGCCCTTTGCCCGGACCTGGATCGCGCCGACATTCGAGTTCATCCGCCCGCTGCCGGCCTCTGCCATCGCGCCGGTCGCGATCGTCTTTCTCGGCATGACCGACAACATGATCCTGCTGCTGATCGCCTTCGGCTCGGTCTGGCCGATGCTGCTGACCACGATCCACGGCTTTTCCAACGTGCATCCGCGCCTCGATGAGGTTGCCCGCGTGCTCAGGCTCAACCGGTTCGAGCGCGTCTACAAGATCGCCCTGCCCGCCGCCATGCCCGACATTCTGGGTGGTTTGCGCCTCGGCCTGACCATCGCGCTCATCCTGGCCGTCGTCGGCGAAATGATCACCGTGCAGGGCGGGCTTGGCAGCCGCATCCTGCTCGCCGCCCGCGGCTTCCGCGCCCCGGACATCTTCGCCGGCGTCATCATGCTCGGGCTGATCGGGCTTGCAACCAACGTGGCGCTGACGGCGCTCGAACGGCGCCTGCTGCGCTGGCAACCCGCACCGGCGACCTGAACATGACCTTACATTTTAATACTCGGGAGGAACTGACATGAAACGAACCATCGCAGGGGCCATGCTGACCACGGCGGCGCTGGCGCTATCGGCCATATCGGCACTGGCTGCTGACAAGATCACGCTGATGTATACGGCATCTGCCCCCAATCTCGCGGCCTTCATCGCCAAGGACCAGGGCTTCTTCGAGAAGCACGGTCTGGATGTCGACCTGAAGCTGGCGCAGAACGGCTCCCTCATCGTCTCCGCGCTGGTCTCCGGCTCGGCACAGGTCGGCATTCCGACGCCCGTCGTTGTCTTTCAGGCGATCGATAACGGCGTCGACCTGCAGGCGATCGCCTCGACCAACGTATTTCCGGATCCCAGCGCTGCCGGGCTTGTCGTGTCGAAGACAAGCGGCATCAAGGGACCGAAGGACCTTGGCGGGAAGAAGATCGGCGTGCCGGGCGTCGGTGGCCTTCTGGATGTGGTCATGCGCGAATGGGTCGACCGCAACGGCGGCGATTCCAGCAAGATCAACATCGTCGAGATCACGCTGCCGCAATCGGCCGATATCCTCAAGGCCGGCCAGGTCGATGGCGTCGCCAGCGTTGATCCGTTCGCAAGCCGCGCGGTCGAGGCAGCCGGCGGCACGCTGATTGGCAACTATCTCGACATCATTCCCGACGGCACGGTAGCCAGCATCTACACGGTGCAGACCGAATGGGCCACCGCACACAAGAAGGATGTCGCGGGTTTCCAGGCGGCGCTTGACGACGCCATGGGCTACATCAAGACGCATGACAAGGAAGCGCGCGAAAGCCTCGCCAAGTACACGACGCTGCCGCCTCCGGTCGTCGCCGGCCTGAAGTTTCCGAACTTCTCGACGCATCTCGACCCGGAAAAGAGCTTCAAGTTCTGGAACGAGCTTGCCAAGCATCGCGGCCTGACCACCAAGGACATCGACCTGAAGGCCTTCACCGTCCGCTATCCGGGCGAGTGATCCACCATCCACCGGGCCGCGCCGGGGCAAGCCTCCGGCGCGGCCGCATTCCATCTCCAGGAGCATGACATGGCCCGCAGATTCATCGACATTTCCGTCGCCCTCAAAGCCGGCATCAGGTCCGATCCGCCGGGCCTGCTGCCGCAGATCGTCTATCACGACCATGACTACGGCGCGCTGGAGTTCGAGCAGATGTCGGGCGTTCCGGTCGACAAGCAGCTCGAGGGCAAGGGCTGCGCGGCCGAGGACGTCGTGATGACCACGCATTCCGGCACCCATCTCGACGCGCCCTGGCACTATCACCCGACCATGAATGGCGGCGAGCGCGCCTGGACGATCGACGAGGTGCCGCTGGAATGGTGCTTCGGACGCGGCGTCAAGCTCGACTTCCGCGACAAGCCGGACGGCTATGTCTGCACCGCAGCCGATGTCGAGGCCGAACTGAAGCGCATCGGCCATGAGCTTCAGCCGTTCGATATCGTGCTGGTCAACACCGCCGCCGGCACACGCTATGGCGAGGACGACTATCTCGCCCGCGGCTGCGGCATGGGCCGCGAGGCAACGCTTTATCTCACCAGCCGCGGCGTCCGCGTCACCGGCATCGACGGCTGGAGCTGGGACGCGCCCTTCATCCACACCCGCCGCAAGATCGAGGAAACGGGCGACTATTCGCTGTTCTGGGAAGGCCACAAGGCCGGCGCCGAACAGGCCTATTGCCACATGGAGAAGCTCTCGAACCTCGAGAGCCTGCCCTCGACCGGTTTCACGGTGTCCTGCTTCCCGGTGAAGGTCGAGAAGGCCTCCGCTGGCTGGTGCCGCGCGGTCGCCATCATCGAGGATTGAGCGCCGGCGCGCCCTGAAGACTGACCGAATTGAAGACAGGAGAATGCATCCATGAAACTTTCCACCCTCGCCAATGGTACGCCCGATGGCCGGCTGCATATCGTCTCGCGCGACCTCAAGTTCGCTGCCCCCGCCCGCGCCGCGTCCACGATGCAGGCCGCGCTGGAAGCCTGGGACGCGGTCGAGGCCGACCTGAAGGCCGAATATGAGGCTCTGAACCGCGGTGAGGCCGCCGAGGCCTTCGCCTTTGCGCCGGCACAGGCGCTCGCCCCGATGCCCCGCGCCTGGCAATGGCTCGATGGCTCGGCCTTCGAGAGCCACGCCAATCTCATGGCGCTCGTCTTCGGCATCAAGGCCTCCGAAAGCGACGGGCCGGCCAAGCCGCTTATGTATCAGGGCGTTTCCGACCGTTTCTACGCGCCGACGGCCGATGTGCCCTTCCGCTTCATGGAAGACGGCATCGACTTCGAGGGCGAGTTCGGCGTCATCGTCAGCGGCGTTCCGAACGGAACCAATGCTGCCGATGCCTCGAAATACATCCGCCTCATCGTCCAGATCAACGACTGGAGCCTGCGCAAGATCGCGCCGGCCGAGATGAAGACCGGTTTCGGCTGGGTCCATGCCAAGCCGCCCTGCTCCATGGCCCCGGTTGCCGTCACCCCGGACGAACTGGGCGACGCTTGGCGCGACAACCGCGTGGCGCTGCCGCTTCACGTCACCTGGAATGGCGAGAAATTCGGCTCGCCCGATGGTTATGCCATGGCCTTCGGCTTCAACGATCTCGTGGCGCATGCCGCCTATTCCCGCGACCTCGTTGCCGGCACGATCATCGGTTCGGGCACGGTCTCCAACGAGAACTACCGCGAGGTCGGCTCCACCTGCATCGCCGAACGCCGTGGTATCGAAATGCTCGATCTGGGCGCAGCCAAGACCTCCTTCATGGCCTTCGGCGACACGCTCCGCATGGAGGTCTTCCTCCCTGACGGTTCGCCGGTCTTCGGGGCCATCGACCAGAAGGTGGTCAAGGCGGGGTAAGCGGCACATTTCCGGCAACGTGCCCCTCGCCCCCCCTGATCCTGAGGTGCCGCCCGCAGGGCGGCCTCGAAGGATGCGCTTGTGGCGCGGGGCCCTTGAGCGTGTGGCTTTGACCCTTCGAGGCCTGCGCTTTGCGCAGGCACCTCAGGGTGAGGTGGGACGAGTGCCACACCCAATCTCCCCCCTTGCGGGGGAGATGCCCGGCAGGGCAGAGGGGGGTATGGTGCGTCATATTCTGCTTCCATCTACGTTCTCGCCTGTGGCACCCCCCTCTGTCAGCTTCGCTGACATCTTCCCCGCAAGGGGGGAGATTGGCGTCGTGCCGCTTGCTCCACCCTCATCCTGAGGTGCCGCCCGCAGGGCGGCCTCGAAGGATGCGCTTGTGGCACGGGACCCGGAGTGTGTGGCTGGGACCCTTCGAGGCCTGCGCTTTGCGCAGGCACCTCAGGGTGAGGTCTCAATTTTAGGCACGCAAAAAGCCCCGGGAAAAACCTTCCCCGAGTTATCCTCCGGTCTATCGCTCTTGCCCCTATCTTTGGGCGCAAACTTCCGGAGAGCCACGCTGACGCGCCGCCCTGATGGGTAGTTTAAAAATACGGCGGAGCGCCAGCGCGACCCGTCGAGATCTGCAAGGCAGGGCCTCATCCGACCCTGATCCTCAAACGCGGGCCGCCTCGCTAAGCCGTCTGCGGAGGCAGACAGGTTCTTTGGCGCAGCCAAGCCGCCGAGCCATTCGCGGCCCATCGGGGGAGTCGTTTCGATAGACGTGTCAGGTCCATCGCCGCCCGCGTCCCCTGATGACATCCTCCGCACGTTACGGGGAACATCACCAGGCTCTCCTCCCGCCTGAGCCAGTCGTCGCTGACCCATCCGGTGGCAGGAGGGGTGTAGGATAAGGGGGAAATTCGGAGGCGGGGAAATTGTGGGATGAAATTTTTCTTCGGAAGTGTGCGGCCCCGGACGTCTCACACCAAACCTTCAGGAGGCATGCGCGGCACGCCTACCCTTCAGGCGTTACCAGCGAAACATCCGGAAAATACGTGCGATAGCGTCGGGCATCGCGGGTCAGCAGAGAAAAGCCCTCAACCGCAGCGTGAGCGCCGATGAAGAAATCGGAAAGCACCCCCGTTCGCGTGCCACCACGCTTGCGATATGCTACGAAGGCCTTGGCGGCCAGAAACAGGGCGGGCTTGGGGATCGAGCGAAGCTCGAGGCCTGCTCTGGCGATAAAATCGTCAACGTCTTCGATCCGCCCATAGCGGACCGCCAGTTCCGCGTAGACGATGTCATTGATCAAAACGGGACCGGCATCCGCAGCGGCGGCGAGTTTCGAGAGCGACCACAACGCCCAGCGCTCGTCACGGGTCGCGACATCCAGCAAGACATTCGTGTCGACGAGGATCACGTTTCACCGCGTGTCATTTCCATGATTTCGTCGGTGCTTGGCCCCGGACCAGCATGTCCGAGTAAATCCCGAAACCGGCTCGGAATTTTCTTCTCCCCATCCCCCACAAGCTCGATCGTGCCATCGGCATGACGCCGGAAATCGACCTCGCTGCCGGGACCGACGCCGAGCTGGTCGAGCACATCCTTGGGGATTGTCACCTGTCCCTTGTCCGTCACGATGATGCTCATGGGAAAGCTCCGCGCTTCGTTTCGAGCCCTTAAAATAGGCCGCCCCGACCTCCCATGCAAGCGCCCTCACCCGACCGCCCGTCAAACCGGCTTGACGCATTCCGTCGAAGCACCCTAACATAAGCGCATTCACCAGGGGGGTCCCGCAAGGGGCTGAGATTCTGCTGGGCGATCCCGAACAAGGGAAAGCAGCGCAGTGACCCGTTGAACCTGATCCAGTTCATACTGGCGTAGGGACGGTGCGAGCGCTGCGAGAGACGGAGTCCATCCCGGAATCCGTTTGGCGTCTTTCCATCATTCCGGCTTCGAACTGGGTCTCCAATGTCAAACCTTGGAGCCTCAAATGAATATTGCCGCAACCAACATCACCCCCGTCGTCACACAAGGGCCGCTGCCCGCCTCCCAAAAGGTCTTCCACGCCGGCGAAATCCACCCGTGCGTCATGGTCCCCATGCGCGAAATCTCGGTTCATCCGACCGCCGGCGAGCCGCCGGTGACGGTTTACGATGCCTCCGGTCCCTATACAGACCCGGCGCAGGTGATCGATATCGACAAGGGCCTGCCGCGTCTGCGCGAAACCTGGATTACCGCGCGCGGCGACACGGAAAGCTATGACGGCCGCGTCGTGAAGCCGGAGGATAACGGCTTTGCACAAGGGGAACGGCTGACGCCGGAATTTCCGAATCTGCCGAAGCCCCGCCGGGCGCTGGCCGGCAAGGCCGTGACACAGATGGCCTATGCGCGCGCCGGCATCATCACGCCGGAAATGGAATTCGTCACGATCCGCGAAAATATGGGTCGAAAGGCGGCCATTGCGTCTCATGGCGGCGAGAATTTCGGCGCGGCGATCCCGGACTTCGTGACGCCGGAATTCGTCCGCGAGGAGATCGCGCGGGGACGTGCCATCATCCCCTCCAACATCAACCATCCGGAGGCCGAGCCGATGATCATCGGCCGCAATTTCCTCGTCAAGATCAACGCCAATATCGGCAATTCCGCCGTCACCTCCTCCATGGCGGAAGAGGTGGAGAAAATGGTCTGGGCGACACGTTGGGGCGCCGACACGGTCATGGACCTTTCGACGGGGCGCAACATCCACAATATCCGCGAATGGATCATCCGCAATTCGCCCGTGCCGATCGGCACCGTGCCGCTCTATCAGGCGCTGGAAAAGGTCAATGGCATTGCCGAAGACCTCTCCTGGGAGGTGTTCCGCGACACGCTGATCGAACAGGCCGAACAGGGCGTCGACTATTTCACCATCCATGCCGGCGTGCGGCTCGCCTATATCCCGCTCACCGTCAACCGCGTGACCGGCATCGTTTCGCGCGGCGGCTCGATCATGGCCAAGTGGTGTCTGGCGCATCATCGCGAGAGCTTCCTTTACGAGCATTTCGAGGAAATCTGCGACATAGCCCGCGCCTACGACGTCTCCTTCTCGCTCGGCGACGGGCTTCGCCCCGGCTCGATCGCGGATGCCAATGACGCGGCGCAATTCGGCGAACTGGAAACGCTCGGCGAACTCACCCAGATCGCTTGGGGTCGGGATTGCCAGGTGATGATCGAAGGCCCCGGCCATGTGCCGATGCACAAGATCAAGGAGAATATGGACAAGCAGCTGGCCCATTGCGGCGAGGCCCCGTTCTACACGCTCGGGCCGCTGACGACCGATATCGCGCCGGGTTACGACCATATCACCTCGGCCATCGGGGCTGCGATGATCGGCTGGTTCGGCACGGCCATGCTCTGCTACGTCACGCCGAAGGAACATCTGGGTCTTCCCGACCGCAACGACGTGAAGACCGGGGTCATCACCTACAAGATCGCGGCGCATGCCGCCGATCTCGCCAAGGGTCATCCGGGCGCACGGCTGCGCGACGACGCCCTCTCCCGTGCCCGCTTCGAGTTCCGCTGGGAGGACCAGTTCAACCTCTCGCTGGATCCTGAAACCGCGCGTTCCATGCATGACGAGACGCTGCCCAAGGAGGCCCACAAGGTCGCCCATTTCTGCTCCATGTGCGGCCCGAAATTCTGCTCCATGCGGATTTCCCACGACATCCGCGCCGAGGCGCAGAAGGAGGGCATGGAAGCCATGGCGGCGAAATTCCGCGAGAGCGGGGAGCTTTACATGCCGGTGGAGGGTGAGGCGTGAGCGGGATGGGCTTGGGGCAACTCCCCCTCTGGCTGCCGCCATCTCCCCCACAAGGGGGGAGACGGACAAAGGCACGGCCGCGCCTCGCCCTCGGCGTTGCATCAGGGATTGAGGCACAACGGTCACTCTCCCTCCCCCTTGTGGGGAGGGTTGGGGAGGGGCGATCCTTGCTCCGACGTTTCCGCACGGGGCATACCCCCCTCTGCCCTGCCGGGCATCTCCCCCGCATGGGGGGAGATCGGCAAGAGACGATCGCTCGCCCCATGGTGGCGCAGCGATTGCAGACGGGAAAATGGAAACGCGACGACCGCTCCGGATCAATCTCCCCCCTTGCGGGGGAGATGGCCGGCAGGCCAGAGGGGGGTACCACGATCGCCCACCCCCTCTTCCGTCATCCCGGCCGCGCGATCTCCATCGCGCGAGAGGACTTCCCTGTCCTGAAAGGGTCTTTCAGCTCGCCGACGCGGGCTGGCTGGATGCCGGATCAAGTCCGGCATGACGGAGAGAATGGGTGCGCGCGGTCTTTCACAAGGAGGGCAGTGCCATGAACATCCTCATCAAAGGCGCAGGCGTTGCCGGCCTCACCGCCGCCTTTGCCCTCACACGAAGAGGCTACTCTGTGACCCTCCTAGACCCCAATGCCCCCGGCATGGGTGCATCCCATTACGCCGGCGGAATGCTGGCGCCCTGGTGCGAGGGGGAGACGGCCCCGCAGGTCGTGATCGAGGCGGGCATCGAGGCCATCGGCTGGTGGGACGAGGTGCTGCCGGGTCTGGTCGAACGCAAGGGAACGCTTGTCGTTGCCCCCGCCCGCGATCAGAGCGAGCTGGAACGCTTCGCCCGCCGGACGACGCGACATCAATGGCTGGACGAGGCAGCGATTGCCGAACTCGAACCGGCACTGGCCGGACGCTTCCGGCGCGGGCTCTTCTTTGCCGATGAGGCGCATCTTGATCCGCGTGCGGCGCTTGCCGGGCTCGCGGATGCAATGCTCCGCATGGGCGTACGGCTCGTCGCGCAAGCCGACGAAGGCGACTTTGCCCGGATCATCGACTGCACCGGCCGTTCCGCGATTAAGCGCGGATCGGGGCTTCGCGGCGTGCGTGGCGAGATGCTCTATCTGAAAACCTACGAAATCGCCCTCTCCCGCCCCGTCCGGCTGTTGCATCCGCGCATCCCGCTTTACGTCGTGCCGCGCGACAACGGGCGCTTCATGGTGGGCGCGACGATGATCGAAAGCGAGCATGACGGGCCGGTCTCCGCCCGCTCGCTGATGGAATTGCTCAACGCCGCCTATGCGCTCCACCCCGCCTTTGGCGAGGCGGAGGTGATCGAAACCGGCACCGGCATCCGCCCGGCCTATGCCGACAATATCCCGCGCCTTGCCGGCTCCGGCCGGCATCTTTCCATCAACGGCCTGTACCGCCACGGCTTCCTGATGGCCCCCGCGCTTGCCGAAGAACTGGCAGACCGGCTTCAGGCGGAGCCGCAACGAAGGAGTGCAATCGCATGAAACTCATCATCAATGGCGAACAGCAGGAGATCGAAGCCGGCACGCTCTCGGCCCTTCTCACCGCCCTCGACTATGAGGGCGACTGGCTGGCGACTGCCGTCAATGGCGATCTCGTGCCGCGCACCGAACGCGAGCAGGTAACGCTCGCCGATGGCGACCGCATCGAAATCCTCGCGCCGAAACAGGGAGGCTGACATGCTGACACTCTACGACACCACGCTCACCTCCCGACTGCTGCTCGGCACGGCGCGCTACCCCTCGCCGGCGATCATGGAAGCGGCAATCCGCGCCTCGGGCACGCAAATCGTCACCGTGTCGCTGCGCCGCGAGACGGCCGGCGGCGGGCGCGGCGGGCAGTTTTTCGAGGTCATCAAGGGGCTTGGCGTCCATGTCCTGCCCAACACGGCCGGCTGCCACACGGCAAAGGAGGCCGTGCTGACGGCCCGGATGGCGCGCGATCTCTTTGCCACCGACTGGGTGAAGCTGGAGGTGATCGGCCATCACGACACGTTGCAGCCGGATGTCTTCGCGCTGGTCGAGGCCGCGCGGGAGCTTTGCGCTGACGGGTTCCAGGTCTTCCCCTATACGACCGCCGATCTGGTCGTTGCCGAAAAGCTGCTGGAGGCCGGTTGCCGCGTGCTCATGCCCTGGGCCTCGCCCATCGGCTCGGCGCGCGGGCTGGTCGATCCGGCAGCCCTTGTCTCCATGCGGGCGCATTTCCCCGATGTGCCGCTGATCATCGATGCCGGGCTGGGCCGGCCGTCGCATGCCGCTGAGGCGATGGAGCTTGGCTATGACGCCGTGCTCCTCAACACCGCCGTTGCGGGCGCTGCCGACCCCGTCGCCATGGCCCGCGCCTTCGCCGCCGCCCTCGAGGCCGGCCATGCAGGCTACCACGCCGGACTGCTGGAGCCGCGCGACATGGCCGTGCCCTCCACCCCCGTCATCGGAAAGGCGGTCTTCGCATGAAACTCGATCCCTTCTATCTCATCGTCGACAGCGCCGACTGGATTGAGCGGCTGATCCCGCTTGGCGTCAAGCTCGTGCAATTGCGCATGAAGGACCAGCCGGAAGAGACACTGCGCGCCCATATCCGCCGCGCCAGGGCCAGCTGCACGGTCCATGACTGCCAGCTGATCATCAATGACTTCTGGCGGACAGCGATCGAGGAGGACTGCGATTTCGTTCATCTCGGACAGGAGGACCTGGCCGAGGCCGATGTCGCCGCCATTCGCGCCGCCGGGCTGAAACTTGGCCTTTCCACGCATGACGAGGCAGAGCTTGATACGGCGCTGGCGGCAAAGCCGGATTATGTGGCGCTTGGGCCGATCTACCCGACAATCCTCAAACAGATGAAATGGGACCCGCAGGGGCTGGAGCGCATCCGCATCTGGAAGGACAAGGTCGGAGCGCTACCGCTGGTCGGCATCGGCGGGTTGAAGCCGGAGCGGCTGGACGGCGTTTTCGCGCAAGGGGCCGACAGCGCCGCCGTCGTCACCGACATCACGCTGAACTCCGATCCGGAAGCCCGCACGCGGGAATGGATCGCCAAGACGGAACGCTGGCGGTGAGCGCCCGCGTCCTCATCGTCGCGGGTTCGGATTCCTCCGGCGGCGCGGGCATCGCGCGCGATGTCGAGACGGTGACGATGTTCGGCCTCAAGGCCGCCGTGGCGATCACTGCGGTGACTGCGCAATCGAACCGGCGGGTGACGGCGGTTCAGGCCATGGAGCCGGCGCTGGTTATGGCGCAGATAGAGGCGGCGCTCGAAGGCGGCGAGATCCGCGCGGTGAAAATCGGCATGCTCGCCAATGCCGGCATCGTCGCGGCGGTGGCCGATATGCTGGAGCGGCATCCGCACCTCCCCGTCGTGCTCGACCCGGTTCTGGCCTCGACCTCGGGCAGGACATTGCTGGAACCGGAGGGCGTGCGGCTGATGATTTCGCGCCTGCTGCCGCGCGGCGATCTGGTGACGCCCAATGTGCCGGAACTGGCGATGTTGACGGGTTTGAAGGACACAAACGCGGCCATGGAGAGGCTGCTCGCGCTCGGCATCCGCGCCGCCCTGATCAAGGGCGGCCACGCGAACGATCCTGTGGATGAGACAGCATTGAGGTCTGAGACAGCGCCGCAATCTCCCCCTTCTACCCCCGGGGAGACGTGCCGAGCAAAGCGAGGCGATGAGGGGGCCGCTTGCTCCGAGCGCGTGGCTTCCCCCTCATCCGGCCCTTCGGGCCACCTTCTCCCCAAGGGGAGAAGCGGGAGTTTGCAGCGCGCTCCAAGGTCAGCATCAAACATTGGCATTTGCAGCGACTTGCTCATCCGTCCCGATCTGCCGGCTCTCGCCTTCGAAAGCCCCCGCTATCCCGGCACGCTGCGCGGCACGGGCTGCATGCTGGCCTCGGCGATTGCCTGCGGGCTGGCTGCCGGGCGGGATCTTGAAGCGTCGATCCGGGTGGCGAAGGTCTATGTGACCCAGGCCTTTCGGGAGGTTCAGCGCGGCTGACGCGCGGAAATCAGGTCGGCCACACGTTCCAGCGCCGGATGCAGCGGCTCGGCGCAGTCGACCGGGATCGCGTTCTCGTCGGGGCCCGGCGTTTCCAGCGTCGCGAGTTGGCTGTCCAGCAGCGAGGCGGGCATGAAATGGCCTGGGCGGCGCTGCATGCGCGACAGAAGCAGCTCGCGGCTGCCATGGAGATGGACGAAGATGACACCCTCGCCTGCCTCGCGCCGCAGGACATCGCGATAGACCCGCTTCAGCGAGGAGCAGGAAACGACCGCGCCGCCGTCAGGCGCCGCCAATGCCTCACCAACACGGGCAAGCCAGGGCCACCGGTCCTCGTCGGTCAAAGGTGCACCGCTTGCCATTTTCGCAACGTTTTCCGCCGGATGCAGCGCGTCGCCCTCGATGAAGGGCAGGCCCAGACGATGCGCGAGCGCCTCGCCCAGAGACGACTTGCCGCAGCCGCTCACACCCATGACGACAATGCGCAAGCCTGCCATCTCAGAGGCTCGCCGTGATACCGCCATCGACATGCAGCGTCTCGCCGTTGACGAAGGAGGATGCCTTCGAGGCGAGGAAGACGGCAGCGCCGATCAGTTCCTCGACATCGCCCCAGCGCCCCGCCGGCGTGCGCTTTTCAAGCCAGGCATTGAAGTCGGGATTGTCCATCAGCGCCTGGTTGAGCGGCGTGCGGAAATAGCCGGGCGCGATCGCGTTCACCTGCAGGCCGTAGCGTGCCCAGTCCGTGCACATGCCCTTGGTGAGGTTCTTCACCGCCCCCTTGGTCGCCGTATAGGGCGCGATCGAGGGGCGTGCGAGTTCGCTCTGCACCGAGGCGATGTTGATGATCTTGCCCTCACCCCGGGCGATCATGAAGCGGGCCACCGCTTGGCCCACAAGGAACACGCTCGTCACATTCGTCTTGAACAGCAGTTCGAACTTGTCCGCCGGGAAGTCCTCGAGCGGCGAGCGATACTGCATGCCCGCATTGTTGATCAGGATATCGATCGGGCCGAGCTCCCGCTCGATCCGTTCAATGCCGGCATCCACTGACGGCTTGTCGATGACGTCGAAGACGGCAGGCTCGGCGCGGTAGCCCTGTTCCGTCAGCTTCCGGCAGGTCTCTTCCACGCGGGCGGCATCCCGGCCGTTGATGACGACGGAGGCGCCCTGACGGGCCAGACCCGCGGCCAGTGCCAGACCGATACCCTGGCTGGAGCCGGTGATCAGCGCGCGGCGCCCGGATAGATCAAACAAGTCCGACATGGCTTCCTCCCGTGGCATTGATCTGGGGAACTGAGGCGCGAACCCGCCGCGAACACTCCCGCCCAGACGATGGCTTTTTGTTACCGATCCGTCTATCACTTCGTCAATCGGTGGAACGAATTATGCAGGGAGGCATAGCATGTCCGGAGAGATCGAAGGGACGGGGTTCGAGATTCTGGATCCGCGGTTCGGGGATTGCATTGTCGGCCATGCCAGGGTCGAGCGTCTGTGGACCGGGGGCCGCTGGCTCGAAGGACCTGCCTGGTTCGCCGCCGGTCGTTATCTCGTCTTCTCCGACATTCCCGAAAACCGCATGATGCGCTTCGACGAGACGAGCGGCGTGGTCAGCACGTTCCGCCAGCCGTCCAACAACTGCAATGGCAACACGGTCGACAATCTCGGCCGGCTCGTCACCTGCGAACATCTCGCCCGGCGCGTGACGCGAACCGAATTCGACGGCTCGGTGACGGTTCTGGCGGACCGTTTCGAGGGCAAGCGGTTCAACTCGCCAAACGATGCGGTGGTCAAGTCGGACGGGACGATCTGGTTCACCGATCCGAGCTACGGGATCTTGAGCGATTACGAGGGCGAGCGGGCAGACGAAGAAATCGGCGGCTGCCATGTCTACCGGCACGACCCGGCGACGGGCACAACCGTCAAGGTTCTCGATGATTTCGCAATGCCCAACGGCATCGCCTTTTCACCCGACGAAAGCCTGCTCTATGTCGCAGACACCGGAGCATCGCATCAGGAGGACGGGCCGCGCCACATCCGCAAATTCGCCGTCGGACCGAACAATGCCCTCACCGATCTCGGCGTCTTTGCCACCTGCGCGACGGGCCTCTTCGACGGGTTCCGCCTGGACCGTGCCGGAAGGCTCTGGACGAGCGCCGGCGACGGTGTCCACTGCTATGATCCGGATGGCACGCTGATCGGCAAAATCCGGCTTCCCGAAATCGTCTCCAACGTCACCTTCGGCGGCCCCAAGCGCAACCGCCTGTTCATCACGGCGACGACGTCGCTCTACGCAGTCTACCTGACTGTCAACGGAGCGAAGCTGGGCTAAACAAGTCGCAATGCGCGGTAATGTTATAGTATAACTGAGCGTCATTGCGAAATCCGGAAGTAAACGGAATGATTTCCCGAGCCTTCATGTAACTGTCATGCGCCCCCTTTAACCGGACGGGTGTGAAACAGCGTATCAGGAGGGACCCATGCGCAAGCTTCTCACTACACTCGCCGCAGCAACCATGCTGGCCGGTGCCGCCCAGGCAGCCACCGTTTATCCGCTGAGCCGGGCGACGATCCTCGTCGGCTCGCCGTTCGACTTCAAGGTCGAGTTCAATTCCGTCGTGAAGCCGGAAGACGTCAAGATCACCGTCAACGGTCAGGACTACGCGACCGTTCTCGGCAAGGGCGATTTCGTCGCCGAGGAAAAGGGCAAGGACGACAAGGTTCTCGGCTCCGCCGTGATCCTGCGCAACGCCAAGATCGCCAAGGCCGGCAAGTATGAAGTGGCCGTCACCGCCGGCTCCGAGACCAAGACCGTCACCTGGGACGTCTTCGAAACGGCAGCCGCGCCGAAGGCCAAGAACATCATCTTCATGCTCGGCGACGGCATGTCCGTCGCGCATCGCACCGGTGCCCGCCTGATGTCCAAGGGGATGACGGAAGGCAAGGCAAACGGTCGTCTGGCCATGGACGATCTCGAACACATGGCCTTCATCGGCACCTCGTCCACCAACGCGATCGCGACCGACTCCGCCAATACCATGTCGGCCTACATGACCGGCCACAAGACGGCGATCAACGCGCTCGGCGTCTATGCCGACCGCACGCCGTCGAGCCTTGACGACCCGAAGGTCGAAAACATTGCCGAAGCCGTCCGCCGCACGACCAAGAAGTCTATCGGCATCGTCGCGCTGTCGGAACTGGAAGACGCAACGCCGGCTGCCGTTGTCGCCCATACCCGCCGCCGCGCCGACAAGGCCGACATCGTCGGCATGCTGTTCGATGTGAAGCCCGACGTCGTTCTCGGCGGTGGCTCGGCCTACTTCCTCTCCAAGGACGTTCCCGGCTCGAAGCGCAAGGACGACAAGGATTATGTGAAGATCTTCAAGGATGCAGGCTACGCGCTCGCCACCGACAAGGACGAGCTTCAGGCCGCCGCTGGCACCAATACCGGCAAGATCCTCGGCCTCTTCCACACCGGCAACATGGACTATGCCGTTGACCGCATGCAGCTGAAAAAGGGCACCGTCGACAAGTTCCCGAAGCAGCCCGGCCTCGTCGACATGACCAAGGTCGCGCTCGACAGCCTGTCGAAGAACCCGGAAGGCTTCTTCCTGATGATCGAAGGCTCCGACATCGACAAGGCGAGCCACCCGCTCGACTGGGATCGCGCCGTCTTCGACACGATCGAGTTCGACCATGCCATCGCCGTTGCCCGCGACTTCCAGAAGAGCCATCCGGACACGCTGATCGTCGTCACCGGCGACCATACCCATGGCGTTTCGATCATCGGCACGATCGATGACACGAAGGAAGCGACCGAAGGCCGCGAGCGCGTCGGCACCTATGAAAAGGCCGGCTTCCCGAACTACGAAGACAAGGATGGCGACGGCTATCCGGACTCGATTGCCGTCAGCAAGCACCTCGCCATCTTCGGCAACAATGGCCCGGACCACTACGAGACCTTCAAGCCGAAGCTTGACGGCCCGTTTGAGCCGGCGGTGAAGAACGACAAGGGCCAGTATGACGCCAACCCGGCCTACAAGGACATTCCGGGTGCCATGCTCGTCCCCGGCAACCTGCCGCGCGACGAAGACACCGGCGTTCATGCCGTGGATGACGTCGTGCTCCAGTCTGCCGGCCCCGGCGCCGAAGGCTTCAAGGGCTATATGGAAGAAAGCGACGTCTACAAGGTGCTCGCCGATACCTTCGCCATGGCCCCAGCCGCCAAGTAACCTCAAAACCCAAGCAGACCCCGGGCGGCAAGCGCCCGGGGTCTCAAGGATAGAGCGATTGAAATCTCCGGAGGTTTCGATGACGCAAGACATTTCGAACCGACATCTGGCAAGGCGCGGCTTCCTGAGCCTCGCGGCAGGTTCGGCATTTTGCGTGCTGGCGCGCCCGGCATTCGCCGTCGACACGATTGCCTTCGGCGAGCTCTACAGCAAGTTCGGCGTGCTGGGCCTCGAATATTCCGACAAGGTCAAGGGCCTGAACGGCAAGCCGGTCTCCATGGAAGGCTTCATGGCGCCGCCGCTGAAGGCCGAGGCGAATTTCTTCGTGTTGACCGAAATCCCGATGGCGCTCTGCCCGTTCTGCTCGTCCGACGCCGATTGGCCGGACAATATCGTCGTCATCTACCTCTCCGGAAAGCAGACATTCCTGCCCGGCGGAACCCGTATTTCCGTCGACGGCACGCTGGAAATCGGGTCGTGGACCGATCCCGAAACCGGCTTTCTCAGCCGCCTGCGCATCCGCAATGCCCGTTTCCGCGAGGCTTGAAAACCGATGATCGATCTTTCCATCAAAGCGCTTGAAGTCACCTTTCCAGGCCTTGCGACCCCTGCTCTCTCGATCGATGAATTCCGCCTCGCAGCAGGAGGCAAGCTCGCCGTCACCGGGGCCTCGGGCTCGGGCAAGAGCACGCTGGTCAATATCCTGACCGGACTGGAACGGCCCCGAACCGGCGCCGTCCGCTGGGGCGGGACCGACATTGCCAGCCTGTCTGAGAGCCGGCGCGACCGCTGGCGCGGTGAGACGATCGGCCTTGTCATGCAGGATTTCTACCTCTTTGAGGGGCTTTCCGCCCTCGACAATATTCTTCTGCCGGCCCGCCTGGCCCGGGCCGCCACTGCCGAGATGACGGAACGGGCGCGCGAACTCCTGCGGATCGTCGGGCTTTCGCGACCCGAACAGAAGGTCGAAACCATGTCGCGTGGCGAAATGCAGCGTGTTGCCGTTGCCCGCGCGGTGGTGCGCAGACCCGCCGTCATCATTGCCGACGAGCCGACCGCCAGCCTCGACAGCGAGAGCGGCGCGCAGGTGGCGGATCTCATCATGACGCTGGCCGAACGCGAAGGCTCGACGCTGATCGTCGTCTCGCACGATCCGGCGCTGATCGGACGCTTCGACAAGCGCATCCGCCTTGTCGGCGGCCGCATCGCCGCTGAAACCATCGAGGCCGCCGCATGATCCGCTTCATCCTCGCAGATCTCAACCGCTTCCGCCTCGGCGCCTTCTTCATCGCCGCCATCGTGGCGCTCGCCGTGGCGCTTGGCGTTGCCGTCACGCTTCAGGAGCGCGCGCTGCGGCTGGGCTCGGCCCGCGCGGCAGAGAAATTCGACCTCATCGTGGGTGCTGCCGGAAGCGAAACCCAGCTCGTTCTCTCCTCCGTCTTCCTGCAACCCTCGGCGCTGCCGCTGATGCCGGGCAAGGTGTTGAGCGATCTGGAAGCCGATCCGCGCGTTGCCTGGGCCGCCCCCATAGGCTTCGGAGATTTCTTCGGCTCCTCCCCGATTGTCGGCACCACGACAACGCTGGTCAAGAACATCTCCGCCGGCGTTTCGGAAGGCGCGGTCTTTGCCCGCGAGGGCGAGGCGGTGATCGGTGCGGATGTGATGCTGCCGATGGGCGCAACCGTCAAGCCGATGCATGGGACGCTGGGCGAAGGCGGGCATACGCATACCGAACTTGCCTACACGGTCGTTGGACGGCTGAAACCGACCGGCAGCGCCTGGGACAAGGCGATCCTCGTTCCGATCAAGGCCGTCTGGGATATCCACGGCCTCGGCCATCATCATGACGATGGCGATGCGGACGAACATGACCATGATCACGCCGCCGCCGACCAGAATGCCGCCAAGCCGGCAGGCACAGAAATGGCAGAGCATCACGACGGGCATGACGATCACGACGAGCACGACCATCACGCCATCGACCCCAATGAGGCGATCAACGAGCAGTGGCAGGGCGAATTGCCGGGCTTGCCGGCTGTCGTGGTGAAACCGAAATCGATTGCCGATGCCTACAAGCTGCGCCAGCAATATCGCAAGGACGCGACGCTCGCGGTCTTCCCGGCAGAGGTTCTGACGAAGCTCTATGCGACGCTCGGCGATGTGAAGAAGGTTCTCTCGGCTGTGGCCGGCGGCGCGCAATTGCTGGTCGGCGCGGCGCTTATTCTGGTTATTGTGATGCATATCGGCCAGCGCCGCAAGCAGATCGGCGCTCTGCGGGCCTTTGGCGCGCCGCGCGAGGCCGTGTTCGGCATTGTCTGGCTCGAACTGTTCGGGCTGGTCGCAGCGGGTGTCGTTGCGGGCATCGGGCTTGGCTATCTCGCCGCCCGCGTGATTGCCGCCCGGCTTGCCGCAGACAGCGGCTTCCACATGCCCGTCAGCTTTGCGGCAGAAGACGGCGGCGCGCTGGCGCTTCTGCTTCTTGCCGCCGCCTGCCTCTGCTTGCTGCCCGCCATCATCGCCTATCGCCAGCCGCCGGCCAGCGCCTTGCGGGGATAATGTTGCGGTGCTGATGCGATGGCGACGACGGAACCGAAGACCCGTTTCGCCGAACCGGCATCATTTCAGGGCCAGAACGTCCTCGATCACCGCATCAACCGTTCCCGTGGCATCGACCTTGTGCCACCGGACATCGCTGACGCCTTTAGCCAATTGCTGTTCCAGCACATCCGGCGTCGCATCCGATTGTCCGCCCTGGCGGGCTGCGACACGGGCGCGCAGCGTCTCGGCCGGTGCATCCAGCCAGATGCCGGTGAAGGACACGCCGGCGCTTGTGGCCGCGTCTCCGATCGCCGCGCGTCGCTCGGCGCGGTCGTGAACCGCATCCGCGACCACGCTCGCCCCGGCCTTCAGCACGGCGCCGGCGCGCGCGGCCATCTCGGCATAGACGCGCGCCGACATGTCCGGGCTGTAGGCTGTCGCATCGAGATGCGTTTCGGGAGAGACGCCATGCAAGGCCTTGCGCACCCGGTCGCTCTCGATCAGCCGCGCGCCGGGCGGCGGCCCGAGATGCGCCGCGAGCCCATCAGCGACCGTCGACTTGCCCGATCCGCTGAAACCGCCGATGGCGACCAGTTTCGGTCCGCTTTCGTACAATGTATGGAGTGCGAGGTCGCAATAGGATCGCGCCGCCGCCGCGAGCCGGTCATCGCCACCGGCTTCATCCGCCTGCGTCGCCGTCACATGGGAGCGCACGGCCGCGCGCAGGGCGGTGAAGAATGGCAGAAGGGCGAAACCCTCCTCCTCGCCCGCCGCATCGCAATAGCGGTTGGCGACGAGATTGGCATGGTCCTTCAGGCCGCGATGCCAGAGGTCCATCACGAGGAAGGAAAGATCGTAGAGAACGTCGATGGTGGCGATGCGGTCGTTGAAGTCGATGCAGTCGAAGAGACGCGGCTTGCCTTCGAGCAGGCAGAGATTGCGCAGGTGCAGATCGCCATGGCAGAGCCGGATCTTGCCGGCCTCGGCACGGCGGTCGAGATGCGCGGCAATGCCTTCGAGACGCTTCCGAAACAGGCCATCGATGGCAACTTGTTCGGCGTCGGAAAACACCGTGCTCGTCGCAAAGCCGGCCTTGTTGATATCGAGAACGCCGGCAATGTTTGCTGCCCCACCCTCGCCCGTCGCCACCGGCGCGCCGGCGTGAAAGGCCGCAACCATCCGGGCAAGCTCGGTCATCAGCGCGGGTGTCAGCTCGCCCTCCATCGCCATACGGTCGAACAAGGCGGACTGGTCGAAGCGTTTCATTTCGACCACCGCGTCGACGATCGTACCGGAAGACCCGAAGGACAGGCTGCCGTCGTCGTCGCGGCAGATAAGGCGAACGCCGAGATAAAGCTCCGGCGTCGTGCGGGCATTCAGTGCCCGCTCCTTCTCGCAGGCCGCGACGCGAAGCTCCGGCGTGGAGAAATCGACATAGGGCAGCTTCACCGCCCGCTTCATCTTGAAGGCGCGCTCGCCCACCAGAAAGATGCGCGAGATATGTGTTTCCATCACCTCGACCGGCCCGGCAAGGCCGTAGGATGACGCCTGGCTCAGAAACGTCGTGACAGCCTTCTGGTCGTCGGTGATCATGCATCCTCCGGTGCCAGCCTGTCTCAGGACGTGAACAGGCCTTGCAGCCGGAAATCTGGCAGAGCAGGCCTCTCCCCGCCTTGACGCACGTCAAGCCTTGCCGTGACGGCGGAAGTGAAGCGCGCGAACGGCCTCGGCCAGTTCCGGCGCCGGCCCGTCGACCGCAATGCCCGTCACGATCTCCTCGATCGCAATGCGGCGCACCGAGGCTTCCGGCAACTCCATCTCGGCGAGCCATTCACCGAGCTGTTCGGACGAGCTGGCATAGACGATGCGGCCAAGCCCCACCCAGCCGTGGGCGGCGGCGCACATCGGGCAGTGCTCGCCGGATGTGTAGACGGTGGCTGTCGCGCGATCCTGAGGCGACAGGTTCTCCCCCGACCAGCGCGCCAGCGTGAATTCCGGATGCCGGGTGCCGTCTCCGGTCGTGTGAATGCGGTTGCGGTCTTCGGCCAGCACCCGCCCGTCCGCGCCGACAAGCACGGAGCCGAACGGCTCGTCGCCCGCCTCCACGGCCTCGGCGGCGAGCGCCACGGCGCGGCGCAGATGCTCCAGATCGGTTTCAGTGATCATGCCGGTTTCCCCTTCGTGTCGGGCCGGAAGATCCGCGTCCGGCCATTGTCGAAACTCCTGACCCCGTCCTTCCAGCCGGCGAGCACGCGCGCCACTTCGCGCACGGCCGTCTTGGCGCCATCGGCATCCAGCAGGACCACGGTCGCCGGTGCACCTTCGACAAGCCCATGCGTCCTGCCCAGTTGTCGCGCCGGATTGGCGGCGATCATGTCGAAGACATGCGCGATATCCGGGTCGCGCGAGAGCTGGGCGACATTTGCAAAGAGATTGGCCATGCGGATCAGCGAAGCGTCCCCGAAGGGCGTGAACGGGTTCATGACATTGTTGGTCGCAATCGAGGTGACGACACCCTGCCGGGCGAGCAGATGCGCCGGCGCCACGCCGCGCGGCACCAGCTTGTCGCGGCCGCGCCCGTTGAGGAATAGATCGGTCGCCGGCAGGACGGTCAGCGCAATGCCCGCCCGCGCCAGCCGGCCGGCAATGGCCTCAATCTTCGTCGGCGCCATGGCGGAAAGATTGGTGACATGGCCGATGGACACCCGCCCCTGCCAGCCGTGCCGAAGGGTTGCCTCGACAACTTCCGGCAGATCGGTGTGGCGGGGGTCGAGGTCGAAATCGAGGTGGAAATCGACCGCAACGTCGTGCTTCACCGCCAGCTCGAAGATCATCTCGATATGCCGCTCGGGGTCAGGATCGGTATAGGGGCAGCCGCCGATGAGATCGGCTCCGTCGGTCAGTGCTGCATCGAGCATCTGCACCGTCGCCGGCTCGTTCGTCAGCCCCTCCTGCGCGAAGGCGCAGATCTCGATATCGATGGCGAAGGCATAGTCCGCCTTGATCCGCTTGATCGCCTCGAAGGAGCGGAAGCCGGCGCGCGGGTCGATCTCGACAAAGGTCCGCATCCGTACCGTGCCATGCGAGATCGCCTTTTCGACGACGCGGGCGGCGCGGGCATAGACATCCTCCGTCTCGAAGCCCGCCTTGGCATAGGCCGTCTGCAGCACCGCCTCCGGCAGCGTGCCCTCGCAGATCGTGCAGCGATCGAGAATGCAGGCCTTGTCGAGATGGATGTGGCTGTCGACGAAGCCGGCAAAGGCGAAGGCGCCCTCGCCGTCATGCGTTTCCACCGCCTCGCAGCGGATCGATCGCGCCATCCTGCGGATGCGTCCGCCGGAGACCGCAATGTCGATCAGCGGGCCATCGTCTTCCGTCCGCACATTGCGGATCACGAGATCGAAGCGTTCTGTTTCTTCCGCCGTCATAGGCCGATTGCGCCTCCGTCGCTGCGCGGATCATGCGCGCCTTCGATTGTACCATCCGCGCGCATGCGAATGACGCCCGCCTGCCCGCCGAGCGGGCTGAGCGCCGGGATGGCCGAGACTTCGTGCCCGCGCGCGGCGAGACCCGCCAGCACGTCTGCCCCGGCATTTTCCTCGATCTTCAGGCTGTCACGGCTGTCGGAAAATGTCTTCCCCAAAAGGAAGCGTGGCCGTGAAAGTGCTGCGGCCGGGTCGAGCCCGTGGTCGATCATCAGGCTGAGGATCAGCGCCAGCGTCTGCGGCTGGCCGTCTGCGCCCTGCGTTCCATAAACCAGATGCGGCCGGCCGTCCTTGAGCGCCAAACCGGGGTTGAGCGTATAGAACGGCCGCTTGCCCGGCGCATAGCAGTTGGGGCTCTGCGGATCGGTGCTGAAGGCTGCCCCCCGGTTCTGCCAGAGAATGCCGGTGTCGCCGACCACCACGCCGCTGCCCCAATCGAAATAGATGCTCTGCAGGAGCGAGGCGACGCGCCCCTCACTGTCGACGGCGGCCAGAAGCGAGGTATCGCCATGTTGATAGACGTGAGGCCAAGGCAAGGCTCGGTCGGCCTCGACAGTCTTCGCTTTCGCCTCAAGCCGCGCAGCATCGAGCAAGTGCTGCGACGTGTCGGGCACAAAGCCCGGATCGGCAATCACTCCGCGATCCAGGAAGGCCTGTTTCACCGCCTCAACCAGCAGATGATAATGCAGCGCGTCACCCGCCACCGTCTCGCTGACGGCCAGAGACCGCAACACGCCCATGATGCCCAGCGTCGTCACCCCTTGCGTCGGCGGCGGCGGGGCGAGAAGCTCGACATCGCGATAGGAGAGCCGAAGCGGCTCGACCATTTCCGTCCGCGTCGCGGCAAGGTCAGCGGCGGTCAGCGGCGAGCCGGCATCGGCAAGGCCCTTCGCGATCCGGCTGGCCAGTTCGCCCTCATAGAAATCGCGCGCGCCGCGCTCGGCAATCGCCTTGAGCGTCGCGGCAAGCTGCGGCTGGCGCTGCAAACCGTTGCGCAGGAAAAGCGGCGCAAAGCCGGACCAGTCGGCAACCTCGTCCGCCCTAAACTCAAGCCAGAAGCGCTGCGACGGGCTGACGGGAAAGCCGGCGTCCGCAAGCTCGATCGCATCCGCAAGCAGGTTGCCGAGCGTTTCGCGCCCGCGCCATTCGGCCGACGAGAACGCCAGAAGCTTGTCCCAGCTATCGACCAGCGCTGCCGTCGTCAGCGTCGATTGCGGTCCCCGCAGCGGGATCGTGCCTTCCGGTCGCGCATTCGCCGCCGCCTGGCCAATGCCGAGAAAGGTGCTGGCCTTTCCCTGGCTGTCCGAAACCATCCAGACCGCATCGCCGCCGAGGCCGCAGAAATGCGGATAGGTCACCGCAAGGGCAGCGCCTGCCGCAACCAAAGCCTCGATGGCATTGCCACCCCGCGCCAGAACCCTGGCGCCCGCTTCGCTCGCCAGCCAATGCGGCGTTGCAATCATCGCAGTCTTCGAGACCGCATTGCCACCCGCCGGCTGCCTTGAAAACTGCGGCATCAGCGGATCACCGCGCCGTTTTCGGCCACCAACCGGCCCGCCTTGAAGACCCGGCGCGGCTTCGGCACGCCGACCACCGCCTCCGGCACATGGGCCGCAGGCAGCGTGACGAAATCGGCCTTGTCGCCGACCGCAATGCCATAACCTTCCAGCCGCAACGCCCTGGCGCCGCCGGCGGTCACGACTTCGAAGGCGGAGGCGAGTTCGGCATCGGTGAAGAAGCCGGAGCGATAGGCAATGATCTCGGCCCGGCGCAGCATGTCGCCATCGCCGAAGGGCCACCAGGAATCGCGGATATTGTCGCTGCCGCTGAAGACGTTGACGCCCTCGCCGCGGAGCAACGCCACGGGCGGAAAATTGTGGTGGCCCGGCGCGTTGGTCATGATCGAAACGCCGCTCCTGGCGATCAGCCCCGCCATCTTCAGCGCCGCATCGCGCGGCAGATCGCCCAATCCATAGGCATGGCTGACGGCGACATGACCCTGCATGCCGAGCGCAACGGTCCGCGCGCAGATCTCCTCGATGGTCATCGCGCCAAGCTGGCTGCCGTCATGCAGATGGATATCGACATCGACGCCGCGTCTTTCGGCAACGCCGAAGACGACGTCGAGATGGCCCTTGATGTCACGATCGAAGGAGAGCGGATCGAGCCCGCCGACCAGATCGGCCCCAAGGCCGATGGCGGCATCGAGCAGGTCCGGCGTGCCGAGGCTTTTCAGGATGCCGCTCTGCGGAAAGGCGACGAGCTGGATATCGATCAGATCACGATAGTCTTCGCGCACCTTGAGGATCGTTTCCAGCGATTTCAGCCCGACAGATCCATCGACCATCACATGGCTGCGCATCTGCGTCGAACCGTTGGAAATGCACAGATCCAGCTGGTTGCGGGCGCGCACGTCCATGGGGGCTGCCTGCGCCATGTTCTCGGCCTGGAAGGTGACGCGCTCATGCACATCAAAGCCGTCCGTGCAGGGTTTGTAGGGTATCCATTTGTCGCCCCAGAAGCTCGTGTCGAGATGGATGTGCCCCTCGACAAAGCCGGGAACGAGGAGCGCACCGGCAATGTCCACCGTTTCCGCCCCGGCACCTGTTCCGGCGGGCAGGATCGAAGCGATGCGGCCATCGCGCACGATGATGTCATTCAGCGTGCCGTCCTGCAGCAGCGCGTTCTGGAAAAGGGTATCTCGGGACGTCACAGGCACCTATCCTCATTCCGCCGCCGGCCATGGGGCCAGCGGATGCATCGATATCAAGCAATATTGATGCCAGTGCCAACCCGAAAGAACCAGAGGAGAGGACGCGTAACCACAACGCCCCTGCAACCAGCCTCAGCGGGTGGAAGGGGCGTCGATATGTCAGCCGGCCATGTCAGTGCGGCAGCGCGGAAGCATCCGCGCCGATGTCAGACCGCTTCGAGCAGGGCTTCGTCACGGGTAGAGGCGGCAATCAGGTTCTTCGCCTTGATATAGGCGATGAGGTCCTCGATCGCGATCAGCTTCAGGCCGTGCTTCTGTGCGAAGATTTCGAGATCCGGCAGGCGCGCCATCGTGCCGTCATCCTTGGCGATTTCGCAGATCACGCCCGAGGGCTTGAGACCGGCAAGACGGCAGAGATCGATCGCCGCTTCCGTATGGCCGGGACGGCGCAGAACGCCTTCCGGGACGGCGCGGAGCGGGAAGATATGGCCGGGGCGAGCGAAGTCGGCGGGCTTGGCCGTCTCGTCCACCAGCGCCTGGATGGTGGCGGCGCGGTCGGCGGCGGAAATGCCGGTCGAGGTGCCCGGAATATAATCGACCGAGACGGTGAAGGCCGTCTGCATCGATTCCGTGTTGCGCGGCACCATCGGCGGAATGTCGAGCGCGTCGAGACGTTCGCCCGTCATCGGCACGCAGATCAGGCCGCGTGCGTGGTTCATCATGAAGGCGATCTTTTCCGGCGTCGCATGTTCGGACGCGAAGACGATGTCGCCTTCGTTTTCGCGGTCATGGTCATCCACGACGACGATCATCTCGCCGCGTCCGATGGCTGCCACCGCGTCTTCGATTTTTGCAAAAGTCATTTCCATGCCTTTCAAGGGTTATGCCGAAACCGGCACTATCAAACGACCACTTTCGCAAGTGAGCGCACGAATATCCCTTGGGCGAATAGCAACGGTCACACCTCACCCGGGAAGGGCAAAGGTTTCCGCGCGATTCTCTTCCATCCGGACTATACCGTCGGCTCCGGCATCTCACCGGATCTGCTGACCTTCCACCGTTCGGGCACACCCTCGTGATGGAAGCGCTCGCGGGCTCCGGGATTTCTCCCGATACCGCCGGTGGGGAGTTTCACCCCGCCCTGAGAACATGACAAAGATAAGATGGACTTACCGGCTTTTGCAAGTGCTCACCGCCGGTAAAATCGTTTCAACCTTGAAATATGATGCTCAAACATACACGGCCCAAGCAAATCCGTTCCGTCTGCATGCTCAGCTGGCAGCAGCCCGAACCGGCAGCGCATGCGTCACGGTCGCGCCGAATTCATAATAGGCGGCGCGGGCCGAGGCGAAGCGTTCGCTGTGGCTTTGCACCGCCTTGACCGGCAGGGCATCGGGATTGTTTTCGAGAAGCGCAATCGCTGCCTGCGTGCCGAAAACGGTTCCCGGACCGATGCCGCGTCCGGAATAGCCGAAGCTCGCATAGGCGTTGGGCCCAAAGGCGACGATCTTCGGAACATGGTCGCTGGTCATGGCGATGCGGCCGCGCCAACTGTGCTCGAAGGACAGATCGCCGATTTCGGGGAACAGCGCCTTCAGCTTGCGCCGCGCCCAGCCGGCATGGAAGGGCGCGCCCAAGCCCTCGCTATCCCCCATGCCGCCGACAATCATGCGGTCGGCATGGTCGGTGCGGAAGGAGGACATGACAAGCGCCGTATCCCAGCAGCCTTCGCCGCCGGCGAGAATTTTCTCCCGCGCAGCCGCCGGCATCGGGACGGTGGCAAACTGGCAATAGCCCACCGGAATGAATTCCGGCTTGAACGGCGTTTCGATGCCGAGATGATAGGCATTGGTGCCGATGAGCAGCGACTTGGCGGTCACCACGCGGCCGTTGCTGCTCGCCACCCAGCGGTCGCCTGCGCGGGCGAGTGTCGTCACCGGCGAGCGCTCGAAGATGGCAGCACCCGCCGCTTGTGCCGCACGCGCAAGACCGCGCGCATAGGCGAGCGGCTGGATCGTGCCGGCGCGCGGATCGAAGAGCGCGCCGTGATAGACATGGGTTCCCGTGCGCTTCGCGGTCTCTGCGGCGTCGAGCAATTGCAGCGGCGCGCCGTGGCGATTGCCCTGGCGGAAGCGCTCGGCGAGGTCCTTGAAGCCTGCTTCCGAATGGGCGAGATGCAGCGTGCCCTTGCGGGTCGCTTCGCAATCGATGCCTTCGCGCTCGATCAGTCCGTAGACGCGGCCAGGGGCCTCACCGAGGTCGCGGATGAGGCGTTGGCCTTCCGCTTCTCCCATCTGTGTGATGATCTCGTCCGGCGGCAGCCAGAGGCCGGCATTCGCCAGCCCGACATTGCGGCCCGAGCCGCCATGGCCGACCGTCTCGGCCTCGAGCAGGCAGACGGACGCGCCGCGACGCGCCGCTTCAAGCGCTGCCGAATTGCCGGTAAAGCCCCCGCCGATCACCAGAAGATCGACGGAGAGATCACGATCGAGGCTACCAGCCGAGAAGGTTTCCCGGCTTGATGCCCGCCACAGATTGGAACCGCGGTCAGATGTCAAATTTCACTCCCTGGGCCAGTGGCAGTTTGGAGGAATAGTTGATGGTCGAGGTCTGGCGGCGCATGTAGCCCTTCCAGGCATCCGAGCCGGACTCACGTCCGCCGCCCGTTTCCTTCTCGCCGCCGAAGGCACCGCCGATTTCAGCACCCGAGGGGCCGATATTGACGTTGGCAATGCCGCAATCGGAACCGGACGCGGAGAGGAAGGTCTCGGCTTCGCGGATATTGAGCGTGAAGATGCAGGACGACAGGCCCTGCGGCACGTCGTTCTGCAGCGCGATGGCCTCGTCCAGCTCGTCATAGGTCAGCACGTAGAGGATCGGCGCGAAGGTTTCGGTCTTCACGGTCGCCGACTGGGCAGGCATTTCGACCAGCGCAGGCGCCGCATAAGCACCGGCAGGAACGCCGGAGGTCACCACCTCGCCGCCATGCACCTTGCCGCCTTCGGCCTTGGCATTGGCGAGCGCCTTCTGCATGGCATCCAGCGCGCCCTTGTCGACCAGCGGGCCGATGAGGACGCCGGCTTCGCGCGGATCGCCGATCTTGAGCGAGGAATAGGCCTTGGCCAGACGCGCGACCAGATCGTCCTTGATCGAGCGGTGAACGATCAGGCGGCGCAGCGACGTGCAGCGCTGGCCGGCCGTGCCGACAGCGGAAAAGACGATGGCGCGCACGGCCATGTCGAGATCGGCAGACGGGGCGACGATCATCGCATTGTTGCCGCCAAGTTCGAGGATCGGGCGGCCGAAACGCGCCATGACCTTCGGGCCGACGATGTGGCCCATGCGGGTCGAGCCGGTCGCCGAAATGATCGGCACGTCACGCGAGGCAACCAGCGCCTCGCCGACCGCTGCGCCGCCGATGACGAGCTGGCAGAGACCTTCCGGCGCATCCGCACCGAAGCGCTCGATGGCGCGCATCATGATCTTGTGGGTGGCGATTGCCGTCAGCGGCGTCTTCTCGGACGGCTTCCAGATCACCGGATCGCCGCAGACGAGCGCCAGCGCTGCATTCCAGCTCCACACGGCGACGGGGAAGTTGAAGGCGGAAATGACGCCGCACGGACCCATCGGATGCCAGGTCTCGGTCATCTTGTGGCCGGGGCGTTCGGACGCGATGGTGAGACCGTAAAGCTGGCGGGAAAGACCGACGGCGAAATCGCAGATGTCGATCATCTCCTGAACTTCGCCAAGGCCTTCCGAGGTGATCTTGCCAGCTTCGAGCGTGACGAGAGCGCCGAGTTCCGTCTTGGCCGCCCGCAGCTCTTCGCCGAGCAGCCGCACGAGTTCGCCGCGGCGCGGCGCCGGCACGTCGCGCCAGGCCTTGAAGGCGGCGACCGAGCGGGCGATCACGTCCTTCATCTCATCGGCGCTCGTTTCATGCACGCGGGCAATTTCCGCGCCGTCGATCGGCGAGCGGACGGCGAGCGTGCCGCCCGTCAGTTCGGCCGAGGTCAGACCGCAACCTTTAAGAATATCGTGATGCGTCATCCGCTGTCTCCACTTATGCGCAACCGGCGAGGGAATGAAGCTCAGAGCCGCCGGTCGCATGATTTTCCATTTTTGACAGGATAGCGTGAAGCAGGCTATGAAATGAGCGAAGAATTGGAACATTGGTTGGAGAAAAACGAACAATGCTGGCACCGCGCCGCTTCCTGCCGTCGATCAGTTCGCTTCTCGCGCTGGAGGCTGTGGACAGGCTGGGCTCGGCCACGGCTGCGGCAGAAGAACTGGCCCTGACCCATTCCGCCGTCAGCCGGCAATTGAAGGTTCTGGAAGAGCAGATCGGCGTGACGCTGCTGCGCCGGGTCGGCAAGGGACTGGCGCTGACGCCATCGGGTGCGGATTATGCGCGCTCGGTGCGCGATTGCCTCAACGATCTGGCCCGCGCCAGCCTCAAGATCCGTGCCGGCGGCGCGCGCAGCAGCCTCAATCTGGCTGTCCTGCCCGCCTTTGGCATGCACTGGCTGGCTCCCCGCCTCAAGGCCTTTGCGGGGCGCTATCCGGATGTGACCGCAAACCTGACGACGCGGCTCTCGCCCTTCGACTTCGCCCGCGAGAAATTCGATGCGGCGATCCATTATGGCGGGCAGGACTGGCAGGGCGTCGACTATCTGGAACTGTCGCGCGAACGGGTGATCCCGGCGGCAAGTCCGGATCTGCTGCAGGGCGGGCCAAAGACCGCGGAAGAGCTGCTTTCGATGCCGCTTCTCCATCTCGAAAGCCGGCCGGGCGCATGGGAGGAGTGGTTTTCCGCGCAAGGGGCCGAGTCCGACCGGCTGCGCGGCATGCTCTTCGACCAGTTCACCACCATGGCGGAGGCCGCGGCCCTCGGCTTCGGCGTCGCGCTGCTGCCGGAATATCTGGCCGAGAGCGAGTTCAGGCGTGGCAGGCTCCGTCCGGCCTTTCCGGATTACCTGCCGCTCTCCGGCCGCTACTATCTCGTCTGGCCAAACAGCCAGCCGCCCAGCCGGCCGCTCGCCTCGCTCATCGCCTTTCTCAAGGAAAAGCCCTGAGCGGTCTCAGGGAACCTCGATCACCGAGAAGAACAGGCCGAGCTGGCGGATCGCATTGGCGAAGCCTTCATAGTCCACCGGCTTGGTAATGTAGACATTGGCGCCGAGATCGTAGCAGCGCTGGATCTCCCGCGCATCGTCCGTCGTCGTCAGGATCACCACCGGCAGGCGCTTGGTGAACGGATTTTCCTTGATCTGCTGCAGGATATCCGTGCCCGACATGTCGGGCAGGTTGAGATCGAGCAGGATGAGCAGATAGCGATCGGCCGAAACCGTGCCGCTCATATCCGGGCCCAGAATGTATTCCAGCGCGGAGGTTCCGTTCATGAATGGCACGATCTCGTTGTGCACACCGGCGCGGCGAACATTCTTCTCGATGAGACGTGCATGGCCCTCATCGTCCTCGATCATGACGATCGTGACTTCTCTACCATTGGCTTTCATGCGGAAATACTCCTTAAAACTTGGCTGAGGTCGGAGGGCGTGGTCAGGATGAAGGCTGACCCCTCGCCCGGCACCGAGCGGACATCGATTTCGCCGCCGAGATTGCGCGCCAGCGAGCGGACATGGGCAAGGCCGATGCCTTCGCCCACTTGGTCCTGCGGACCGGCGCGGCGGAAGAGTTCAAACACGCGTTCCAGATCGTCAGCCTCGATCCCGCGGCCATTGTCCTCGACGATGATATCGACAAGGCGACCACGCCGGACCGCTTCGATCCTGATCTTGAGCGGCCGCTTGGGACTGCGATACTTGATGGCGTTGTCGACGAGGTTGGCAAGGATCTGCTCGATCGACATGCGGTCGCTGAACAGCTTCAGGGATGGCAGGGCCAAATCAACCTCGCCTCCGGCCTCGTCGATGCGGTGCTGCTGGCTGGAGACGCAGCTGTTGGCAATATCGCGGATATCGATGGGTTCGGGCTTCAACTGCCGCCGCCCGTCGCGCGAAATCTTGCGGATTGCGTTGATCAGGCCATCCATGCGCGAGGTCGACGAGCGGATGAAGCCGAGCGCCTCGGGCATGTCCTGCTCGACGGCAATGCGGGCGTCCTGGATAGCCTGCTGGGAAACCGGAGCGCCATCCGCCAGCACATAGGCGCTCACGTCCTTGATCGACCTGTCCAGCTCGCTCGCGAAGCCCATGATGTTGACCAGCGGCGCGCGCAGGTCATGCGTGACGATATAGGCATAGCGCTGGATTTCCTGGTTTGCCCTGACGACATCCTGCGTGCGCTCCACCACCCGGTGTTCGAGCTCCTCGTTCAGCTTCATCAGCTCGCGGCGCGCCTCGGTCAGCGAGCGGACATGGCGCATGATGATGTAGATCGCGCCGCCCAGAACGACGAAAATGGCGATGAAGGCTGCAATCATGATGAACTGGAGCCATTCGGAGATCGCGGCATGCTTGCCGACATTCGTGCGGATGGCGGTATCGGAGGTGCCGATGATCGCCTGCATCTTGTCGCGGATCTTCGTCATCAGCTCCTGGCCGGAGCCCGCGCGCACCGTGCTACGCGCAGCAGCGATGTCGCCCATCTCGGCAAGCTCGACCGTGCTGTTCAGTTCGCGCATCTTTGCATCGATCAGACCGATGAGTTCGGCCACGTCATGCGTACGGTTTGTCTGCTTCCCCAATGCCTTGGAAAGCCTCTCCTCGGCCTGCGGGATCTGCCCGACTGCATCCTGATAGGGTTTCAGAAACCCTGCATCCTGCGTCAGCAGATAGCCGCGCTGGCCGGTCTCGGCGTCCTGCAGCAGACTGAAGAGATCTGACGAGGCCGTGCGCACTGTTCGCTCCACCACCAGCCGGTCGAAGGTCTCCCGGGTCTGGGTGATCAGCACCATCGCTGACAGCAATACGGAGATGAGGAGACCCGAGCCGCAAAACAGCATAACGAGCGAATTGCGCACAAACGGCTTGTTGATCGTCATGGCTGGACCTGCGGGAGGGACTTGAACGAAGGGCGGGCAAGGAGAAAAAGCCGCGCCTCGACGATGAGGCGCGGCACAGTTGGGCCGTCATGAGGGGACTTGGGATGGGGGACGGCCGATTTCGGGGCTGAAAGACGCTTCAAGATACTCCACACATCCAGTGTCTGTTTACCGCACGGGCCTTTTACCAACGGGCTTTGGATCGCAGGCTGCCGCATACAAGGTTCGCCGGGAAAACGCGCAACTGTGCATCGGGTTCCCGCCCTCGGCAAAAAAAATCTTCATGCCCGTTTTGTGATCTTCGGAACTTTCGGAACACCGATGCGTTGATTGGCCGAACAGTCAAGCCAGAAGGAGAATTCGAATGGCAACCGCGACATCGATCTTGAAGGACGCAGGCAAGGAAGCCCGCGAAAATGCAAGCGATCTGGAAACCCGCGTCGAGCAGCTGACCGCACAGCTGGCCGAACTCGCCAAGAGCGTTTCCGGCTACGGAAACGGCACGATGGAGACCATCGCCAACGAAGCCCGCCGCGTCAAGGATGACGTGACCGACCGCTCCCTCGCCCTCGCATCGGCTGCGAAGGACACGGTGATCGCCGCAGAAAGCGATATGGAACAGCGCATCCGCGAAAATCCCCTGACCGCCATCGCCGTCGCCGCCGGCATCGGCTTCCTGGCTGCCATCCTGACCCGCAGGTGAGCCCGTGGATTATCTGATCAGCCAGATCGCACAGGCCGCCGCGCGCGGCCTGGAGCCCTCCACAGGGCGCCTCCAGCGCAATGTCGTCGGCGCAGCCGTCACCGCCATGTTCGCGACGATCGCCCTGCTCTCGCTGTTTGCGACGGGCTGGTTTGCGATCTACGAGCACCAGGGTCCTGTTGTCGCCAGCGCCTACATGACGCTGGCAGCAGTGGTCCTGTCCCTGCTCGCCTGGGCGATCATGACGATCCTCAACAGGCGCGCGCAGCGTTTGCTGGAGGCGGAACGCCGCAGGCTCGCCGCAGCGGCACCTGCCCGAAGCGGTAGCACATTGTTCGCACTGACGGAGCTGCCGGGGCTGATCAGAACAAGCCCTGTCATCACCGTGCTTTCGGTCGCGGGGATTGCATATGCTCTCGTGAAGTCGCGGCGGTGAATGTTTCGCCGCGACATCTGCCCCGTTCCAGACGCTTTCATGTCCTGAAGTTCCACCCGCCGGAAAAAATTTCGCAATCGACGGAACCAAGCGACTTTACATGCGTTATAGGTCGGCAGAGCGCAGTTTTAGACTCCATGGAGTGACTATATGTCCTTGACCGCCCGTGTCGCGATCCACCTTCCTCTCCTGAGACGTTTCGCCCGCGCGGTGACCGGCTCGCAAACCTCCGGTGACGCTTATGTTGCGGCCATGCTGGAGGCACTTATTGCAGATATTTCCATCATGCCGAAGGAGGAAGACGACAAGGTCGCCGTCTTCAAGCTCTTCATCAGCGTCTATGACCGGCTCGACGTGACGCCGAAGCCGATCGAAACGCCCTTCGCATGGGAACAGCGCGCGGCACATAATCTTCTGAACCTGCCAAAACGCGAGCGCATCGCCTTCCTTCTGATGGGGCTCGAGGGCTTTTCGAGCTCGGCAGCAGCGTCTGTCCTGAATGTCGGCGAAGCCGAATTCAGCAGGCTGATCGACGAGGCCTCGCGCCAGATTTCCGAACAGGTCGTGACCGACGTCATGATCATCGAGGACGAGCCGCTGATCGCGCTCGACATCGAGCAGATGGTCGAGGAGCTTGGCCACACTGTCACCGGGATTGCCCGCACCCACAAGGAAGCGGTCAAGCTCTATGCGGAGACCAAGCCGAAGCTTGTGCTTGCCGACATCCAGCTCGCTGACGGAAGCTCCGGCATCGACGCGGTCAACGACATCCTGAAGTCGGACAGCAGCATTCCGGTCATCTTCATCACCGCATTCCCCGAACGCCTGCTGACCGGCGAGCGTCCCGAGCCCGCCTTCCTCGTGACCAAGCCTTTCAATCCCGACATGGTCAAAGCCCTGATCAGCCAGGCCCTGTTTTTCAATGAAAGACAGAGGGAAGCGGCGTGAAGGCAAACGGCCTGATTTAAGACGTATTGACCTGTCGGTCCGGCACGTGTCGGCATGACATGCGCCGGCCGAAAACGGGGTAATTTTATCGTGAAGCGATTGTCATGGGTTGAGCCGGGAGAGATCGACGCGCTGGCGCGCGACTTCTTCATCCATGCACTCGTGGACATGGGTGCCTGTTACATTCTCTACGACCAGAGCGGGCTGTGCATCTGCATCACCAGCCTGCCGCCGCGGTGGCAGCGAAACTACTCGGAACGGCCCACCGATCTCGTTCTTTTCGGACCCGAACTGGCCAGCCGGCTCTCGGCGATGCGGGCCCGGCTCGTCAATCCGGGCGACAAGGCCGATCTGGAAATCGCCATAGGCGACGAGAGCATCTACGAGTTTCGCAGCCACATGGTCGCCATCCCCGGCAAGGGAAATTACGTCATCATGTCGATCGCTGACCGGAGCGAGGAACGGCAGCGCGCGAAGACGCTTCACTCGCTGCTTCTCGAGGTCAGCCATCGTTCCAAGAACCTGCTCGCGATCGTTCAGGGCATTGCCTCGCACACGGCGCGGTTTACCGGCAATCTCGACGACTTCCTGGCGAAGTTCCGCGGCAGGCTTTATGCGCTCGCGCAATCCCAGGATCTCGTCACCGCATCGAGCTGGCGCGGCGCCGATTTTCTGGAACTGGCGAAGGCCCAGATCGGCCGCTACACGGCGGCCAATCCTGACGCCATCACGCTGGAGAGCGAGCCGATCAACCTGACGCCGAACGCCGCCACCCATCTCGGCCTGGCGCTGCACGAACTGGTCGTGAATGCCATCACCAACAGCGAGATCCTGACCGAGAAGAACGCCGTGCTCGTCCAGTGTCACCGCATCGACACGCCGGAGGGGCAGCGGATCAAGTTCCGCTGGGTGGAGAAGCTGCGCCCCAACGTGATCGAACAGTCCGACTGGACACAGCATTTTTCCAGCACAGTCCTGCAGAGGATCGTGCCGGCTGCCCTTGGCGGCTATGCCGTCAACAGGGTTGAAGACAACTGCATCAGCTACGAGCTGACCTTCCCGCTCGAAGGCAGGCCGTAGTCGCATACGACCCGGGCGCACGAGAGCAGGCGCACACGCGCCCTCCCTGCCCGATCGGTCGCCGTCCCCGTTTCAAGCTTAGGAAAGACCGTGGTCCATGAACAGGTTCACCTGCGACAACTGCACATCCGTCGTCCATTTCGATAACGCGCTCTGCCTGCATTGCGGCTTCGCGCTCGGTTTCGAAAAACAGACGCTCGCCATGCGCGCCTTCAGCGAGACACCGCCCCAGGGCTACGTCACCTGCGCCAACGCGCAGGCCTGCGGCTGCAACTGGCTGGCACCCGCCACCGAAGGCCTGAGCTTCTGCTTTGCCTGTTCGCTGAACCAGATGGTGCCGGATCTTTCCAACCCGGCCCATGTGGACCGCTGGACCAAGCTCGAAGCGGCCAAGCGGCATTTCCTCTACGGCATCCTGAAGCTCGGCCTGCCGATCGTGACGCGCCACGAGAACCCCGACGAGGGTCTCGGTTTCGAACTGCTGGCCGATGCGCCAGATGTCGGCCATGTGATGACGGGGCATGAAAACGGCCTCATCACCATCAACATCGCCGAGGCGGATGCCTCCGAACGCGAGGCGGCGCGCGAGGCCATGGGCGAAGCGCTTCGAACCCTGATCGGCCACTACCGCCACGAATCCGGCCACTATTACTGGAACCTGCTGATCCGGGACGGCGGCCGGCTGTACGCGACGCGCGCCATCTTCGGCGACGAGAGGCTCGATTATGCGACTGCGCTCGAAACGCATTATGCCAACGGCGCCCCACCGGACTGGCAGGAGAATTTCGTCAGCACATATGCCTCCAGCCACCCCTGGGAAGACTTCGCCGAGACCTGGGCCCATTATCTCCATATCGTCGACGGGCTGGAGACGGCCTATGCCTACCATGTCCAGACCGAGAGCACCGGCTGGCGTTTCGAGCAGGGCAGCGACATTCCGCTCGACCGCATCATCGCGGCCTGGGTCGAACTGACGATCGGGATCAACGCGATCAACCGCAGCCTCGGCCAGCAGGACCTCTACCCCTTCGTCTTTACCGAGCGGGTCATCGAGAAACTCGACTTCGTGCATCGCCTGATTACGGCCAAACACTGACGATCGGAACAAACTTCCGCCTCAAACGTTAAACGGTCACAGACGTTGGAGGCGAACATGAGCAATGTCGCAGCAATATTGGTTTTGGTGGCATGCCCCCTGAATTCGACCCATTGCGTTTCGGACCCGGTGCGCATCTCCACCTATGAGCGCGCCCAGGAGTGCGAGAAGAGCATGCCGGGTGAAATCCGCAGGCTGAAGACGCCCGGGATGCGTATCCTCGGTTCGTGCAACACGTTCGACGCGAGCCTGATGGCGAAGATGAAGCCAATCGACGTGACCAACAGGATCGATCCTGCCAAGGTGAAACGCACGGATGATGCGGGAACGGCTGTCGGATTTCAGGACAAAATCAGATGAGGCACCACGCGGGGGAACCATCCAGGCACATCTTCTGGGACAAGGACAACGGCCACGACGGCAGCGCCGAGTGGTCGTCCGACTGGGCGGCGACGGCGGGAGAGCTGGACAGCGGTCTGCCCCTGCATTCGGGCCGTGCGCTCACCTGGCTCTCGGCTGCACAGGCGATCATCCAGGTTTCCGGCCTGCTCTTCATCATCTACACCTGTCTGCAATAATTCTGAGGCATGACGGGACCATCGCATATCCGCTACGCAGCGGCTCCATAAGGTGGGGCCGCTGCATGCGTGCGGCCGGCTCTCTCTCTCAGTCGCCGGACCGGCGATAGCATGCCTGCCGCCCCATAGCCGACACTCTTCCCGATACCCTGCACCGCTCGATCGTATTTGTGGAAACCGAGCAGGCGTGAACCAGAAATGGAAAAGCCCGGGGGAAACCCGGGCTTCTCAGGATCTCTATGATCGTCTGCCTTACCGCGCGCGGCGGAAGCCGCCGAAGACCAGCGACGCGAGGAACAGGATCAGGAAGACGAAGAAAAGGATCTTGGCAATACCGACCGAAGCGCCGGCGATACCACCGAAACCAAGCGCGCCGGCGATGATGGCCACGACGAGAAACAGAAGAGCGTAGTAAAGCATGTGAGTTCTCCCTAGTTGTCGGAAGGATGAACGCGCCAGCGGGAGAAGAGTTCCATCACGAGTAGCCATTTACGCGCTCCTCGTGAAATGTAAAAAAAAGTGGCGGGGCACGGAACATCCGGTCCCGCGCCGCGTTTAAAGCGATGTCGCACACTGATCGGTATTGATGATGAACAACCCAAACTCTGAAAATCCGAAGAAACGGCTGAACGGCGGTCTGCCGCCGGCCGATGTCGTTCAGGATGGAATCGCGCTGCGCCTGCGCGAGCTTTATTCGAACATCGAAAATGAAGGGATTCCGGACAATCTCCTTCATCTCCTTGAAAAGCTGGACGAAGCCGAGCGCGCCCAGACGGCCAAACAAAGTCCAGAGGTTTGATAGATGGCCGACGCCGAGAACCATCAGCTTGAGTTCAAGCGCGAACTTCTCAAGACCCTGCCGAGCCTGCGCGCCTTCGCAATTTCCCTCACCGGCACCTATGACAAGGCGGACGACCTCGTCCAGGAAGCCGTTGTCCGTGCCTGGTCACGCCAGGACAGTTTCGAGCTCGGCACCAACATGAAGGCCTGGCTGTTCACCATCCTGCGCAACGAATTCTATTCGCAGATGCGCAAGCGCGGCCGCGAGATTTCGGATGCCGAAGGCACCTACACGGAACAGATGTCGGTCCACCCGAACCAGATCGGCGCACTCGACATGAAGGACTTCCTTGAGGCACTGAACAAGCTGGCCGAAGATCAGCGCGAAGCGATCATCCTCGTCTGCGCCTCCGGCTTCTCCTACGAGGAGGCCGCCAATATCTGCGGCTGCGCCGTCGGCACGATCAAGAGCCGGATCAATCGCGCACGCGGTCGCCTCCAGGAACTGCTGGGGATCGACGGCGAGAGCGATTACGGCCCCGAGCCCCACATCGCGGCGGTGCTCAGGCATACGGTTTCCGTCTGATTGTCAGCCGGACCGTTTGCCGACGAGCAGCCGTTCTACATAGGTGCGCATGTCGGTGTCGTTGAAGGGCTTCCTGACCAGCGGAACATCCGGAAAGGCTTCCGCGACATCCGCGAGGTCGTCGGCCGCAGTCAGGAACATCATCTGCGCGCCGGAGCGGCGCGCCAGGGACCCATAGTGAAAATCCTCGCCCGGATTGCCCGCAAATTCGAGAACGACAATGTCGAAGGACTTGTGGGCCAGGGCATCGGAAAGCTGATCGCGGCGGCAGATTTCGACTGTGCAATCAAAGCCTTCCGTGAGGATCCTCTCGGCTTCCAGGGCGATGAATATCTGGTCTTCGGCGATGAGAATCGCAGGACGGTTGTCTACCATGACGAACGTGAACTCACCTATTTCATGGCTCCCCGAAGGAGCTCCACGGTGGCCAGACCGCCCGGTGAGGACGGCAAGTTCTGGCGGCATTGCCCCAGATGCCGTGAAAGCAACCGCGACGTCATTTAAAAAAGACATGTTTCAAACGATCTCCTCAATTCAGGATAACAATTTACCGATATGAACAACCAAAAGTCGAAGGGTGATCAGATGGATACATCGGTAAGTCATCACATGATCAGGTGTGATGCCTGCGTGCTGAGACGGATGAGCGGCTTCCGCTCGATGTCGGCGGAGGAAGCCAAGCTGATCTCCGGGTTCAAATCCGGCGAGATGCGTTGCGAAACCGGCATGACGCTCATTTCCGAAGGGACGCTCAATCCATATCTCTACACGGTTCTGGAAGGCTGGGGCTTCCGCTACAAGTCGCTGGAAGATGGACGGCGGCAGATCCTCAACTACCATGTTCCCGGCGATCTCATCGGCCTGCAGGGCGCCCTGCTCCAGGAAATGGACCACAGCTTCGAGGCGCTGACGCCGATGCGGCTGTGCATCTTCGAACGCAGCCGATTCCTGACGATCTTCGAGAAGTCGGCGGACCTTGCCTTCGATGTGACATGGCTTGCCTCGCGCGACGAGCGGATCCTGGACGGGCATATGCTCAGTCTTGGTCAGCGGACGGCCATGGAGCGCGCCGCCTATCTTCTGGTTTTTCTCTACTACCGCGGTCTGCGCTCGGGACTTTTCACCTCCTCCAATGCGCAGATCCCGCTCAGCCAGAGCCTCATTGCCGACACCCTGGGGCTCTCTCTGGTGCATACCAACAAGACGCTCAAGCGGCTGGCGCAGCGCAAACTCATCGTCTGGCGCGGCCGCGCCTGCGAGATTCTCGACCCGGAAGGCTTGTGCTCGGTGGCCGAATGGACACCGCCGGAAGCGAGCCCCCGGCCGCTGATCTGAGGAGACCGCAGCAGGATTTTCTCGGAAAATCTCGGAACCACATCGTTTGGCAGGCGTTCCATTGAGGTAACCAGTCGATTGACGACCCGTCGCTTGACCGGAAGGACAACAAACGAAAAGGAGACATCCGATGTTCAAGACCCTGATTGCGTCGACCTTTCTCGCGGCCTCCATCGCCGTCCCCGTCATGGCTGCCGATTCCGGCACCTCTGGCACGAACATGAACAACAGTGGTGCCACGCCGATGACGACGACTGGCACAGTCACCACCGGTGCTGCCACCACGGGCGCAGCCGGAACGACCGCTGCGGCGGGTGCCGCCGGGACCGTCATGTACGGCCAGAACGTCACCGCCTCCAACATCATCGGCGCGACCGTGATGGATGCGGCCAACGCCAGCATCGGCAAGATCGATGACCTCGTGCTGAGCGGCCAGGGCCAGGTGACGAACTATGTCGTTGATGTCGGCGGCTTCCTGGGCATCGGCTCGAAGCGCGTTGCGCTGACGCCGCAGGACGTCACGATCACGGCCGACGGAAGCGGCAATCTCCAGGCCAAGACACAGCTGACGAAGGAAGCGCTCAATGCGCGCCCGGACTACACCAAGCCTGAAGTCCCCGCAGCCAAGAACGACACAACGGGCGGCACGACTGCCCCCGCTCCCAAGTCGTAACGAATGAAAGAGGCCGGTGCACTGCGCCGGCCTTGTTCCTTTCAGCGTCGTTCGACGACGTTTCAGCCTTCCAGAAGAACCAGCACTTCGGCCACCGTCCCCCGATCCGTCGGCGGATACTGGATCCCGTTTCCGATTGAGTCCGCCATGGAGCGGACGATGCGCGTGCCGAGGCCGGTCTTGTGGTTGCCCGGTTTCGCCTCCGAGGACGACGCAAGACCCGCGCCGTCGTCCTCGACGGCGAGCCGGGCATTGGTTGCGTCCACACGCTTGAAGATGATGCGGATTTCGCCCGCCTCGCCCTCGGGATAGGCATATTTCAGTGCGTTCGTCACCAGTTCCGTCACGATCATGCCGACGGAAACCGCCTTGTCGGCGGCAAGTTCGATCTCGTCCAGATGCGCCGAAATCCGCAGGCGCGATTCGGGTCCGCTCACCGTATCCGAGAGATCGCCGACCAGCGCCCCGATATAGGGCTTCATGTCGACCGTGCTGATCTTGTCGTTGGAATAGAGACTGCGATGCATCCCGGCGATCGCTGAAATCCGGCTCTGGGTTTCCTGAAGCACCTGCCGCGTTTCTTCATGCTGGGCGGCACTTGCCTGCAGCCTCAGCAGGCTGGTCACCAGCGCGAGGCTGTTGGCAACGCGGTGGTTCATCTCGGCCAGCAGCGCCTCGGCCCTCTCCTTCGCCCGCCGTGTTTCCTCGTCCGCCAGTTCCTTCGCCTTGCGAAGCCTTGCATTGGCGACCGTGTTGACGACCGCATCGGCCAGCAGCGACAGGAAATCCTCGCTGGCATTCTTGATCACATAGTCGGAGGCACCATTCTTCAGCGCCTCGACGGCAATGCGTGCCTCGCTGGAGCCCGTGACATAGACAACGGGCGTCGAGATGCCAAACTCGCGAAAGCGGCGCAGGATGTCGAGGCCCGTCATGTTGGACAGGTAATGGTCCAGAACAACGACGTCGAACACCTCGTTTTGCAGCTTTTCGAAGGCGTCGTCCGGATCATGCGCATGGATGACCTCGTGATTCAACCGGCCGAGATTGCGACGGACCAGATGAGCGAGAGGAACGTCGTCATCAATGTAGAGTACGCGCGTATCCATATCCACTCATCATCAATTCAGCCGATTGGCGAGACGTTCGGCAATCCGGCTTCAGTGTTATCGCGCCGCGAAAAGTCTGAAAAGTACAAAAAGCAGACGGCCGATTCTTTGACAGATATCAGAATTCAAATCGCTGATCTCAAGTCTACAAGACTTCTCCAGCGAAAAGTATTTTTGGCAGTCTCCCTCGCCATCCAACAGCTTCAAGCAAGCCAGCCTGAATAGGGTCTCCCCATGCTTGCAGACAAATGACTTGTCGACGACGATGGATGAACACCGGGCCAAAGCATGACATCGACTGCCTCTACCCTGACCCCCAGCCAGATCAGAACCATGTCGACCGCGGCGATTGCTGCGTGGACGACAGAGGATGTGGCGTCCCTGTCGAGCCAGCAGATCGGCTTCCTCTCGTCGGAACAGATCGCGGCCCTTGATGCCGAAGACGTCAACGTCCTGTCCTCCAGCCAGCTGCGGGCGATCACCAACAGCGCCATTGTCGGCCTCAGCCTCGACCAGCTCGCCGTTCTCGACACGACGGACATCGAGAGCCTGACGCAGGGACAAGTAGCGTCGCTGACGACGCGGCAGTTGGGCGGGCTCGCCCGCGACCAGATAGAGGCCTTCACCTCCAGCCAGGTCGCTGGCATGAACTCGCGGCAGATCGCGGCGCTGACACCGGACGACATCGCCGTCTTCTCCACCGCCGACATCGCCGCCATCTCCTGGACCGCGATCGGCGGGCTGAGCGCGGCAGCACTCGCGCGCCTCAGCGGTCCGCAGACGGCCGCAATTTCGACCGCAGCACTTTCGGTCCTGACGTCGACCCAGCTCGGCGCCCTGTCGACCGATCAGATCGCCGCGTTGACGCCGGCACAGATCGGGTCGATGAAGGCCCCACAGTTCAATTCACTCTCCACCGAAGCGATTGCCGCTTTGTCGACCGGCCAGATCGCCGCGATCGACACGCGCATGATCAGCGGCCTGTCGTCGAACGTGGTGGCAGCCATGTCGACCGACCAGATTGCCGCCCTGACGGTGCAGCAGGTGAAGCTGCTTGGCCCCGGCCAGGCTGCGGCCCTCGGCGCCGATGCCCTGGCGACCTTCTCCTCCGACAAGATGGCGGCACTCTCGAGCCGGGCGCTTTCCGGCCTTTCGACGGCAGTCATCGCCTCCCTGACCGGCGACCAGATTTCGGCCCTCTCTCTCACGTCGATCAGCGGTCTTTCCTCGGACCAGATGGCAGCCCTGTCGGCTGACCAGGTTGCGGCCCTGTCGGCGTCGCAGGTCGGCGCACTGAACGGCGGACAGATTGCAGCACTCTCCAGTGACGACATCCAGCGCTTCTCGCCGGAAGATATGGCAGCCATCAACGCCGACGCGGTTTCCGGCCTGTCCTCGACATTGATCAACGCGCTTTCGACCGATCAGGTCGCGGCCTTGTCGACGGTCGCGATCACGCGGCTGAAAACCGATCAGGTCGGGGCGCTGTCGACCGACCAGGTCGCGGCCCTTTCGACCGATCAGGTCTGGCGGTTGACGTCGATCCAGATCTCGGCCCTCTCGTCCACCCAGGTTGAGGCGCTGAGCACGGCGCAGATTGCCGCCATTTGCGGGACTGCGATCCCGGGGCTCAGCAGCGCCCAGATCCAGGCCCTTTCAACCGACCAGATCGCGGCATTCAACATGCTGCAGATCCGCGGTTTCAGCGCGAGGCAGATCACGGCCATCGGGCCGGACGGCGTCGCCGTACTCACCACACTGACCCTCTCCGCCCTGACGCCCGCCGGCATCTCCGGTATCAGGACGGACGCGCTGGCCATCCTCACCCCCGAACAGGTCACCGCCTTTTCGCTCGCCGCGATGCCCGGCCTCAGCCAGGCGCAGATCACGGCACTGACGTCCGAGCAGTTTGCAGCGCTCTCGACTGGCCAGCTTGCCTCGCTGACGCGCAACCAGATCCCGGCGATTGATGCCGAAGACCTCGCCACGCTGCCCCCCGGCAAGATCGCAGCGCTCAGCACCAGCGCCGTTGGCGGCTTGACCACGGCGCAGGTTTCGTCGCTCTCGACCGATCAGATTGCTGCGCTGACCATCTATCAGGTCGCCAACCTGACTTCGATTCAGCTCTCCGCCCTCAGCGGCGAAGCCATCAGCGTGCTCGGGACGGCAAAGATTGCCGCTCTGTCGAGCGCCGCCATTCCCGGCCTGCCGACTGCGGCCCTCACGGCCATGGGAACGGACCAGATCGCCGCGATGAGCACCCGCGCGATCGCTGCGCTGACAAGCGCGCAGATCGCCGCCATGTCGGCCGAACAGATCGGCGCCATGTCGCCAACCCAGGTGGCGGTTCTTTCCTCGGCGCAACTGTCGGCCTTCGGCACGGATGACATCGCTGCCCTTTCGACGGCCGATATCGCGGCGCTGGCAAGCCAGAGCATCATCGGTCTTCCGACGGCCACCGTCGCGGCCATGGCGGACGAGCAGGTGGCCGCACTCAGCACAGGATCGATCGCCCAGATGCTGGCGACACAGGTCGCCGTGCTGAGTTCGGGACAGGTCCATGCCCTGACGACCGCCCAGATGGCGGCGATTGCCAGCAGCCGCATCTCGGCACTGACGACCGACAAGATCGCCATGCTGTCGACCGACAAGATCGCCGCGTTGAGCGCAGCAGGCATTTCAGGCCTCACGACCGATCAGCTCGCCGTCTTTTCGACCGCGCAGGCGCAGGCGCTGACGTCCCAGCAGGTCCGCGCGCTCTCCTCGCTGCAACTCGGGGCCATTTCGTCTGCCGGCATCGCCACCTTCTCGACTGCGGACATCGGAGCCCTTCTTGCCGCCACCGTGCAGGGTTTGAACAGCGATCAGCTGTCCGCCCTCACCTCTGCGCAGATCGCAGCGTTCTCGACGGCAGCGATTGCGGCGCTGCGCACCACCCAGATCAACGCGCTCAGCAGCGCACAGATCGAAGCGCTGACCGCCACGCAGATCGCCGTCATGTCGACCGATCAGTTTTCGGTCCTTGACGCCAGCGACATCGCCACCTTCTCCACCGCAGATATCGCTGCGATCCCGACCGCCTCGATCGGACGGATCCCCACCGAGGCCATCGCAGCCCTCTCCAGTGCACAGATCGCAGCCATCAGCCAGTCGGCCGTTGCGCGCCTGACCTCCGACCAGCTCGGTGCACTCAGCACCACCCAGATCGGCGCGATGACGACGGGCCAGCTGGTCATGCTGTCCTCGGCGCAGATCAAGGCGCTGTCGCTTGATGACATCAGCGCGCTGACGACCACGCAGATGGCGGCGCTTGGAACGCTTGCGATCAGCGGACTGACGTCCGACCAGATCTCGGCACTCACCAGCGACCAGATCATGGCGCTGGGTACCCGGCAGATTGCAGCCCTCACCTCGGCGCAGGTTTCCGTGCTCAGCACCGACAATCTGGCGCTTCTCTCCACCGTCCAGATGGCGGCACTCAGCCCCATCGGCATCACGGGCCTTTCCAGCCGGCAGATCGCGTCGCTGACGACGGCGCAGGTCGGGGCGCTGATCCCGACGCAGGTTTCGGCACTCAACTCCGCCCAGATCGCAGCGCTGAACACGCAGGCGCTGGAGACTTTTTCCACAAAGGACATCGCCGCCATCACACCGGCTGCGATCGTCGGCCTTTCCACCGACGTCCTGGTCACGCTCTCAAACGCGCAGATGGCGGCACTCAGCACCCTGGCTGTCGCCGGTCTGTCCACCGTGCAGGTCGATGCGCTGACCAGCGACCAGCTGGCGATCCTCGATACGCGCCAGATTGCGGCACTGAAGTCGGACCAGATCGCCGTCCTCACCTCAACCGACCTTGCCGCGCTGACGACCAGCCAGATCGCCGCGATCAATTCGAAGGCACTGACAGGCCTGTCGACCCGACAGGTGGTGGCACTGACGACCGATCAGGTCGCAGCGCTCACGCCCACGCAGGTCGGCGCCCTTTCCTCCGACCAGCTTTCCGTTCTCAGCAGCGAGGCGCTGGCAACCTTCTCGACCAAGGACATGGCCTCCATCGCCCCGACGGCGATCGGCGGGATTACGACGGATGTACTCGCCTCGCTGTCGACGGCGCAGATCGCCGCGATCAGCACGCGCAGCATCGCCGCCATGTCGACGCGCCAGATCGACAGCCTGACCGCCGACGAGATGGAAGCGCTGACCTCGTCGCAGGTCGGGGCGCTCACCTCCTCGCAGCTCGCCGTTCTTGATGCCTCCGACATCGCGACATTCTCCACGAGGGATATCGCAGCGATCGGCTCCGACGCCATCGCCTCGCTCTCGACGGCTGCCATCGCCGGCCTGACCGCAACCCAGATCGCCTCGCTCAGCACATTCGGCATCCAGGGCCTCTCGACCCGTCAGGTCGTCGCCCTGACGACGAGCCAGATCGAGGCGATGACCGCGACCCAGTTTGCGGCCTTTACCTCGCGGCAGGTCTCGGTTCTCTCGACGGATGTCATCGGCATCCTGTCGACGGCACAGATCGGCGTTCTCTCCTCCGGCAGCGTCGCCGGCCTGACGACCCAGCAGCTGGCGGCTATGACGACCGACCAGATGGCGGCGCTCAATCCCGACCAGATCGGCGCCATGAACTCGACGCAGCTGTCGGTGCTTGATGCGGCCGACATGGCGACCTTCTCGTCGAAGGACATGGCCGCCATCAGCTCGACGGCCATCCGCGGGCTTTCGACCGATGTGATTGCCCAGCTGAGCACCGACCAGATCGCCTTCCTCTCGACCGCCGGCATTTCGGGCCTGTCGACGCGCCAGATCGCGGCCATGGACACCGCGCAGATCGAGGCGATGACGCCGATCCAGATTGCGGCGCTCAGCTCCTCGCAGATCGCGGTCATGAGCTCGGACGCGATTGCCACCTTCTCGACCGCTGACATGGCGTCGCTGACCGCAGCGTCCGTCGCCGGTCTCTCCACCGCCGTGGTGGCCACGCTCTCCACCCGCCAGATCGCCGCCATCAACTCGACCGCGATCCCCGGCCTGACGACGCAGCAGGTCGGCGCGCTGACATCGACCCAGGTCGCCGCCCTGACCAACAGCCAGCTCGGCGGCATGACCGCCGGCCAGATCACGGCCATCGGTGCCGTCGACATCACCGCACTGTCGCCCGAGCAGATCGCCGCCATCAGCTCGGCAGGGATCGCCGGACTGACGACCGCGCAGATCGGCGCACTCAACACCGCCCAGATCAACGGCCTGACGACACTGCAATATGCGACGCTGACCTCGCGGCAGCTTTCCGCCTTCACCACCGCCGATATTGCGGCCATTGCGCTGGAAGACATCGCGGCCATCAGCTCGGCCGGCATTTCGGGTCTCAGCACGGCCGCCATTGCCGCGCTTTCGCAGGACCAGGCCGCCGCGATCAGCACGGCCGCCATTGCGGGCCTGACCACGGCGCAGATTGCCGCCTTCAGCAGCGCGCAGTTCCAGGCCATGTCCACCGGACAGTTCGCGGCCCTGAACGCGCGGCAGATCGACTCGCTCGGCACCGCCTCGGTCACATCGCTGACGGCCGAACAGATCGCCTCGCTGAACACGGCCGTGATTGCCGGGCTGACGACGGCGCAGGTCGCCGCGCTGACCAGCGTCCAGATCGCCGCGCTCACCTCGACGCAGATCGGCGCGCTCACCTCGGCGCAGGTCGCCGTGCTGCAGACGGATGACTTCGCCGCCATGTCCACCGGCGATGTCGCGGCCCTGTCCTCCTCCGCCATTGTCGGGATCGCGACGACCGTGCTGGCGGCGCTGCCAACGGAACAGATCGCTGCACTCAGCAGCACCGCCCTGCCTGGGCTGACAACGGCGCAGATCGCGACGCTGACCACGAGCCAGATTGCCGCGCTCACCACCGGCCAGACCGCATCGATGACCTCGCGCCAGATTTCGGTCCTGTCGCTGGCGGATATCGCCGTGATGTCGACGGACCAGATCGCCTCGCTGGCAACAGCCAGCATCAGCGGGCTCACCACAGACCAGATCGCCGCCCTCTCCACCGCCCAGGCGGAAGCGCTGACGTCTGAACAGGTGGCAGCCCTCAGCTCGCGCCAGATCGCCGCCATCGAAACGCAGGATCTGGAAACCTTCTCGACGGTCGATCTCGCCGCCATCAGCGCCAACGGCATTGCCGGTCTTTCGACCACGGTCATCGCCAGCCTGACGAGCGACCAGATCGCCGCATTTGGCACCGCAGCGATTGCGGCTCTGTCGACGACACAGGTGGCGGCACTGACGAGCAACCAGTTCAATGCGCTGACCACGACGCAGATCGGCGCGCTGACGGCAAGGCAGGTTTCCACCCTGCCGGTCTCGGCCATTGCCGGACTGACAACGGCACAGACCGCCGCGCTCTCGACCACTGCGATCTCCGGCCTTTCGACCGCGCAGGTGGCCGGCATGACCGCCGACCAGATCAATGCGCTCTCCTCCGCCCAGATCGGCTCGCTGTCTTCCGATCAGCTGGCCGTCATCAGCTCCGCCAATTTCGATCTTCTGTCGACCGGCGACATCGCCGCGATCAACTCGGGCGCGATCGCCGGACTTTCGACAGCCATCGTCGCCTCGTTGACCCGCGAGCAGATCGCCGCCATCAGCGCCTCGGCGATTGCCGGCATGTCGACAGCCCAGATCGCGGCGCTGAGCGTCGACCAGGCCGATGCGCTGACCAGCACGCAGATCGCCGCATTGAGCTCGCGCCAGATCGCCGTGCTCGGCGCGGATGATCTCAACACCTTCACGACCGCCGAGATGGCGGCCATCAGCGCCACCGGGATTGCCGGTCTCTCGACCACCGTTCTGGCCTCGCTCTCAACCACGCAGATTGCCGCACTCAGCACCGCCGGCGTGTCCGGCATGACCACCGCGCAGGTCGCAGCACTTTCGACCGACCAGCTCCACGCGCTGAGCAGCACGCAGATCGCCGCACTCACGTCGGATCAGGTCGCCGCACTGACGACCGCCGACATCAATGCGCTCACCACCAGCCAGATCACGGCGCTGAGCGCCACCGGCGTCTCCGGCCTGACGAGCACGCAGCTGGCCGCCATGCGCGTCGAACAGTTTGAGGCCTTCTCGTCCACGCAGATCGCGTCTCTGACATCGCAGGCACTGGTCGGCCTGACGACCGCCGACCTGCAGACGCTGTCGACCGGCGAGCTTGCCTCGATCAGCTCGGCGGGCATTGCCGGCCTGCCGGCGGCCTATATCGCCTCGCTGTCCGCCGCCGAAATCGCAGCGCTCGGCACGAAGGGCGTATCCGGCCTGACATCGACGCAGGTCGCCGCCATGAGCCCGGCACAGATCGATGCCATGTCGACGGCGCAGCTGGCCGCCTTGAGTGCGGACGGCCTTGCCGGCTTCTCGACGGCCGATTTCGCCGTGCTGAGCAATACCGAGATCGGGCTGCTGAGCCCCACGGCCTTCAAGGGTCTTTCGACGGCCATCATCAACGGCCTGACGACCGGCCAGATTGCAGGCCTTTCGACCGGCCAGGTGGGCGCACTGACCTACAACCAGATCGTGGCGCTCGGCACCGCGCAGGTTCTGGCCCTGACGACGAGCCAGCTCGGCGCGCTGAACGCCATCCAGGCCGCCGGCTTCGGGACGGACGACGTCGCGCTGCTGTCGACACAGGCCCTTCAGGCGCTGACCAGCGGTGCCGTTTCCGGCCTCGGCACGCAGGTGATCGCCCAGCTCACCACGGAGCAGGCCGATGCGCTGAGCTCCGGCCAGATCAGCGGGCTGACCTCGCAGCAGGTCGCCGCGCTGACACAGGCCTCGCTTGCGACCTTCACATCGGGCGAGATCGCCGCGCTGAACTCCAGCGGCGTCAAGGGTCTGTCGACAGACGACATCAACGCCCTGACAAATGCGCAGCTTGGCGCGCTGGTCGATACGCAGATGGGCAATCTCAACCCCGATCAGGTCGCCGCCGCCATTTCCGCCTATCTCAGCCGGAATTCATAAGAAAAACCGGACAAAGCCGCTTCACGGCTTCGCCCGGTTCCTTTCAAAATCAACGACTTGCAACGAAAAGGCGATCTGAAGGTTCAGATCAGCCCTGCCCTCACCCGATCGTCATGAGGCTGGCATTGCCGCCGGCGGCGGCCGTGTTCACCGAGGTCGAGACCTCTTCGAGCAGCCAGTTGAGGCAGATCGCATCGGTGTCGGTCAGAAGCTCGTCGGTCGTGGCAGCCTGCACCAGAACAAGCGGCCCGGAAAGGCCGGCAATCTTCTGGTTGACCGTCTGCACACGATCGCCATTGCCCTCGATCAGCGCCCCGGCAAAGGGTCCTGCCGCATTCCAGTCGAAGGCCCAGCCGATGCGCGACGCAACGGCAGCGGGCAAAGTGCCAAACTGCGCTTTGAGCCCCGAAGCCTCATCGACAATCGCCGAATTGCCCGTTGCCAGCACTGCCGCCAGCTGCCGCTTCAGTCCATCGAGCGTTTGCGGGACCACCAGGATGCGGCCGCGCGGATGCAGGCCATAGACATTGCGCTCGCCAACCGGCCCCTGCAGCTCGGTAGCCAGCCCGAGCGCCGAATGCTCCGCCATCTCCCGGGCAGCCTCGGCACCGGCGTGATCCTGCCGCTCATCCAGCCAGCGGGTGAATTCGGTGAGCTCCGGATCGGTATGCACCGAATGATGCTGCGGCGGCACGGGAGCCTTCTGCACCAGCCGGCCGAGATAGAGCGGCCCGCCGGCCTTGGGTCCCGTGCCGGAAAGCCCGCGCCCGCCGAAGGGCTGGACGCCGACGACCGCGCCGATGATGTTGCGGTTGACATAGATATTGCCGACCCGCACGCGGCTCGTGACATGGGCGATCGTCTCGTCGAGACGGGTATGCAGGCCGAAGGTCAGGCCGTAGCCGGTCGCGTTGATCTCATCGATCAGCCGGTCGAGATCGGCGCGGCGATAGCGGATGACATGCAGAACGGGGCCGAAGACCTCGCGCTTCAGCTCCTTCAGCGATGGCATTTCGATGATCGTCGGGGCAACGAAGGTTCCCTTGCGGGCGTCCGCCGGCAAGGCGACCTGCTCGACGGGCAGACCCAGACCGCGCATCCGCTCGACATGCGCCTCGATAATGCCCTTGGCCTCCGCCGTGATGACGGGACCGATATCGGTGCCGAGGCGATCGGTGCGGCCAAGCGTCAGTTCGGCAAGCGCCCCTTTCAGCATGTGCAGCACGCGGTCGGCGACATCCTCCTGAAGGCAGAGGATGCGCAGCGCCGAGCAGCGCTGGCCGGCGCTGTCGAAGGCCGACGCGATGACATCGCCGACAACCTGTTCGGCGAGCGCCGAGGAATCCACGATCATCGCATTCTGTCCGCCGGTCTCGGCGATCAGCGGGATCGGCTTGCCACTTGCCGAAAGCCGTTCGGCCAATTGCGCCTGAATGAGGCGCGCGACTTCGGTGGAGCCGGTGAACATGACGCCCGCCGTCTCCGCAGCGCCGACAAGGGCTGCGCCCACGCGGCCATCGCCGGGGACGAATTGCAGGGCCGCGCGCGGCACGCCGGCCTCATGCAGGAGCTTCACCGCCTCATGGGCGATGATCGGCGTTTCTTCCGCCGGCTTTGCCAGAACCGGATTGCCGGCAACGAGGGCTGCCGCAACCTGTCCCGTGAAGATCGCCAGCGGGAAATTCCACGGGCTGATGCAGACGACGGGACCGAGTGGTGCATGGGCCGCGCCCAGTGTCTTGCGGGCCTGATCGGCATAATAGCGCAGGAAATCGATGGCTTCGCGCACCTCGCCAATGGCGTTGGCGGCGGACTTGCCGGCCTCGCGCATGGCAATGCCCATCAGCATTTCGATCTTGGCCTGCATGAGATCGGCGGCACGGTCGAGGCAGGCGGCGCGCTCGGCGGGCGAGGTTTCGGCCCAGGCGACGGCATGGTCGGCGGCGACGCGGACAAGCCGCGCGGCCTCGTTGGCGTCGAGTTCCGTCACCTGCCCGACCACATCGCCGTGATCCGCCGGATTGAGAACCGGGCGGCTTTCGCCCTTCGCATCGCCTTCGGCAACCAGCGGGCCGACATTCCACGACTGCGACGCGCTCGTTTGCAAGGCAACCGCGAGCTCTGCAAGCTGGGCCTCATTGGAGAGATCAAGCCCCGAAGAATTCCGGCGGCTTGCACCATAGATATCCGATGGCAGCGCGATCTGGTCATGCGGCGCGCCGGGAACCGGCATCGCCTCGACCACATCGACCGGATCGGCCACCAGATCGGCAACCGAGACATTTTCGTCCGAGATGCGGTTGACGAAGGACGAGTTCGCACCGTTCTCCAGCAGACGTCGGACGAGATAGGCCAGCAGCGTCTCATGCGTGCCGACCGGCGCATAGATGCGCGCCGGACGGCCGAGCTTGGCTTTGCCGACCACCTCTTCGTAAAGCGGTTCGCCCATGCCATGCAGGCATTGGAACTCGTATTTGCCGGTTTCGAAATCGGGACCGGCGAGATGATAGATCGTCGCCAGCGTCTGCGCATTATGGGTGGCAAATTGCGGGAAGACGGCATCCGGCGCGGCCAGCAGCTTGCGGGCGCAGGCGATATAGGACACGTCCGTATGGACCTTGCGCGTGAAGACCGGGAAGCCATCGAGCCCGTCGATCTGGGCGCGCTTGATCTCGGCATCCCAGTAAGCGCCCTTGACCAGACGCACCATCATGCGGCGGCGGGAGCGGCGGGAAAGATCGATGATATAGTCGAGCACGAAGGGGCAGCGCTTGCCATAGGCCTGCACGACAAAGCCCAAACCGTTCCAGCCGGCCAGAGCCGGATCGAGGCTCAGCTCTTCCAGCAGGTCGAGCGAGAGTTCCAGCCGGTCGGCCTCTTCGGCATCGATATTGAGGCCGATATCATAACCCTTGGCGATCAGCGCCAGCGCGCGCACCTTGGGGAGCAACTCGCCCATCACCCGCTCCGCCTTGGCGCGGACATAGCGCGGATGCAGCGCCGAGAGCTTGATCGAAATGCCGGGGCCATCATAGATGCCGCGTCCGGCCGCTGCCTTGCCAATGGCGTGGATGGCGTTTTCATAGTCGCGATAATAGCGCTCGGCATCCGCCGCCGTGGTCGCGGCCTCGCCCAGCATGTCATAGGAATAGCGGAAGCCCTGCGCTTCCATCACACGGGCGCGCTCCAGGGCCTCGTCGATCGTCTCGCCGGTGACGAATTGCTCGCCCATCATGCGCATGGCCATATCGACGCCGCGCCGGATCACCGGCTCGCCGGCCCGCGCGATCAGGCGGGTGAGTGCCGCAGACAGGCGGCGATCGCTGACGGTGGAGGTGAGCTTGCCGGTGACGACCAGCCCCCAGGTCGCCGCATTGACGAAGAGCGAGCGCCCGCCGCCGATATGCGCCTTCCAGTCGCCGGTGGCGATCTTGTCGCGGATCAGCGCGTCGCGGGTGTCGGTGTCGGGGATGCGCAGCAGCGCCTCGGCCAGACACATCAGCGCCACGCCCTCCTGCGAGGAGAGCGAATATTCATGCACCAGCCCTTCGACGCCCGTGCCCCTGTGCTTAGCCCTGAGCGCCTTGATCAGCGCCGTCGCCGTTGCGGCCACCTGCCCCTTCATCTCCGCCGGCAGCTTGGCAGCAGCAAGCAGCGGCGCCATGCATTCCACTTCCGGCCGGCGATAGGCGGCGGTGATGGTGGTGCGAAGCTCACTCTGGGAACGAATGGCGGGGGCAAAGGCGGCAAATGGCGATGGCGAAACGGGCATGGCGATCCTTCCTCGAAGTCTCAGCGGAAAGGCGGTTTCGAGGGATGGTTTCATGGCTTGGTGAGCCTTGCAAGACCATCCGAAAGAACCGTGTTTCCGCCGCTGGGCAGATCTTGCTGATAACATGATGGCGCTTGATCACGCCGCCTAAAGAAGGCTATCATCCTAGGTGATTTCTCCAAATATTCCGGACATCACGCGCATGAAGACCAGATATGACGCCTCCTATGGTGATCTTGACAAGATCGATCTGAAAATCCTTGAGATTGTCGCGGATGACGGGCGCATCTCGATTACCGATCTCGCCAGCGCCGTGGGTCTGTCCAAGACGCCCTGCCAGCTCCGCCTCAAGCGGCTCGTGTCGGAAGGCTATATCGATGGCTTCCGGGCGGTCATCAATCCGCAGAAGCTCGGCCTCGACCACATCGCCTTTGCCGAAGTGAAACTCACCAATACGAGCGAGGAGGCCCTGAAGAGCTTCAACGAGGCAGTGAAGAAGATCCGCGAGGTGGAGGAATGCCACATGATCGCGGGCCGCTTCGACTATCTCCTGAAAGTCCGCACCCGCGACATTGGCCGCTATCGCCGGGTTCTGGGTGAGTTGATCTCGACGCTGCCTTATGTCGCCAGCACGTCGACCAATGTGACGATGGAAGCGGTGAAGGAAAGCTGGTGATGCACCTCGTCTCCAAATAGCGAACACAATGAACGCATCGTTCACCGACACAAACGGGACTTTGGCCGCCTGACGCATTATGTAGGGTGCAACAAGTCCAGTCCGGACCTTACGTTGTGAAGGACACAATCCATGAAGAAAATCGGTTTCCTCTCCTTCGGCCATTGGACGCCCTCGCCGCAATCGGCGACGCGCTCGGCCGCCGACACGCTGCTCCAGTCGATCGATCTGGCTGTGGCTGCCGAAGAGCTTGGCGCGGATGGCGCCTATTTCCGCGTCCACCATTTCGCCCGCCAGCTTGCCTCGCCCTTCCCGCTTCTGGCAGCCGTCGGCGCGCGCACCAAGTCGATCGAGATCGGCACGGGCGTCATCGACATGCGCTATGAAAACCCGCTCTATATGGCGGAAGACGCAGGCTCTGCCGACCTCATCTCGGGTGGCCGTCTGCAGCTCGGCATCAGCCGTGGCTCGCCGGAACAGGTGATCGAGGGCTGGCGCTATTTCGGTTACCAGCCGGACGAAGGCCAGACGGATGCCGACATGGGCCGCCAGCACGCCGAGGTCTTTCTCGAAGTCCTCAAGGGCGAAGGCTTCGCCCAGCCCAACCCGCGCCCGATGTTCCCGAACCCGCCGGGCATGCTGCGCCTCGAGCCGCATTCCGAAGGCCTGCGCGAGCGCATCTGGTGGGGCGCCGGTTCCGACGCAACCGCCCGCTGGGCCGCCAAGCTCGGCATGAACCTGCAAAGCTCGACGCTCAAGAACGATGAGACGGGCGAGCCGTTCCATGTCCAGCAGGCCAAGCAGATCCGCGCCTATCGCGAAGCCTGGAAGGAAGCCGGCCATACCCGGACGCCACGCGTCTCCGTCAGCCGTTCGATCTTCGCGCTGGTTGACGATCGCGACCGCGCCTATTTCGGCCGTGGCGGCAAGGAACAGGACTCGGTCGGCTATATCGACGACAGCACGCGGGCCATCTTCGGCCGCTCCTATGCCGGCGAACCCGAGGCGCTGATCAAGGAACTGGCCGCCGACGAGGGCATTGCCGAAGCCGATACGCTTCTGCTGACCGTCCCGAACCAGCTGGGCGTCGAGTATAACGCCCATGTGATCGAGGCGATCCTGAAGCATGTCGCCCCCGCACTCGGCTGGCGCTGATTGAAACGGAAAAGGCCGCGCGGCATCTGCCGGCGCGGCCTTTTCATGTCCCGTGACCTGAACCGCCGGTTCAGGCCCCGTCGCTTACCGCTCGAGCCAGGCCGCAAGCCCATCGAGCGTCTGCACGCCATAGACCACCGCCCCGAAGCCGATGACGAATTTGCGGCGCGCGGCAGGTCGGGTGCTGCCTGATGCGTGCGCTGCACCGCCCCTCGCCCGGCCCACTGGAAACCGACGCCACCGAGACGCGCGCGGGTTTGCGGATCGAGAAGCGAGGGCGCCACCCAGTCGTTGAAGCTCGCCCGCTCGATCGTGCCGAGCCAGATCGCCGCATCGATACCCAAGCGGTCGAACATCGGCCCGAGATCGTCGCGGATGAAGTGGCCGAGACGCTCGCCGGTCCAGCAGCAGGAGGGAAATTTCTGGTCCGAATCCGGCTCGTTCTGCACGTGAATGGCATCGATCCGGATGCCGAGATCGCGATAGGCCTCGACGAATTTCGACAGATAAAGCGCATGCGCTCTGCGATATTCCTCCTGCCAGACGAGCCGGCCGAAATTATACGCCTTGTGATCCTTCAGCCATGTCGGCGGGCTCCAGGGCGAGGCAAAGAGCGTGAAGTCGCGGCCATGCGCGGCGCGCGCGGCGCGGTAATAGGGCAGCAGATGGCGATGATCCCGCGCGATGGAGAAATGCTCCATCGCAAAATCGCCCGCGGTCTCGTTGTGGCTGTACCAGCTTTCGGCAAAATCGCTCGCCCCGATCGGCAGGCGATTGTAGTGAAAATCAAGCCCTTCGGGCGAGAACACGTCATGGATCAGCTGCTCGCGCGGCCGCGTCCGTCTTCTGCAGCGCAATCCAGGAGAGTTCGTTGAAGCAGGCGCCGAAGCCCTTGAAGTCTTGCGTGACGGTCGCGCGCGCAACAACGTCCACCGGCCCTTCTACCACGCGCACATCGCCCTCAACCCAGGCGGCATCCTTCGTCGAAATGCTGATCTGCATGCAAGTCCCCTCCCCGGCGGAACGCCGCCGCGCGCGTGTCTATGGCAACCGTGGCTTTCCCCTGCCAGAGCCACGCACCAGCCGTGAGACCACACGGAACAGGAAACTGAAAAACCCGGCCCGCTTTCGCGGACCGGGCTCGTTCGTTTTGGCCGTCGGTTTCCCGATCAGTCTTACTTCATCAAGGCATCGAGCGGGATCGGTTCGGAGATCGTCCAGCTGTCGATGAC
>NZ_JAJNCX010000049.1 GCF_021026315.1 Rhizobium sp. C4 | reverse complement strand
GGCTTTGGTGCGTGGGTCGTTGAAAGAACGGAACTCCGTCTTTGATGCTGCTTCTATGGGTTAGCTTTTGTGCAGCGGACGGATTTCGGGCGTGCGCAGGCCAGCATGCGATTGAGGACAGCGCAGCCGATGGCGACTTCCGTCTGCTGGGTCGCGAATGAGCGCGCCCGCAGCCGCCGTCCGATGATTGATTTGTAACGGCCGATCGCCGTCTCGACCAAAGATCTTTTCCCGTAGCCGGTCGCGGCCTGCCACTTCATCCGGCCGTCGGCGTTGATCGCGGCTATATGACGGGCTCGTTGACTGGAGGGATCAGCGTCAGGTTGCTTCACAGCATTGGCGCGTGGCGGAATGATCACCGCCGCGTCAGGACTGTGATTGGTAAGGGCGCCATAGGTCGGATCGCCATCATAGGCGCCATCCGCGGTGAACTGGCCAATCGGCGTGTCGATCATCTGATCGAGCAGCGGCCCAACCTGTGAAGTGTCGCCGGCCTCCTGATCGGTCATGACGTGTGCGATGATGTCGCCGCTGTCGGCATCCAGCGCTAGGTGCAGTTTTCGCCAACCTCTGCGGGATTTGACACTATGCTTTTCCTCCAGCCACTGCCCCGCGCCGTAGACTTGCAAGCCGGTGCTATCGATCAGGACGTGGATGGGCCCCTTCTGAGGGATGCGATCATTGTGCCGCTTGTCCGGCACTCTCAGCCTACTGGCTCGACGGCTCAGGGTCGTATGGTCGGGAACGGGGAGATCCAGGCCCATCAGCTTCAGTACCGAAGTCAGCAAACCTTCCGTCTGGCGCAGCCGCAGCCCAAACACCAAACCAAGCGTCAGTGCCGTCTCGATCGCCAGATCGGAGTAGCGGGGCTGGCCACCGCGTGTTGTCCGCTTTGGTGCCTGCCAGCACGATAGTGCCTCCGGCGTCAGCCAAAGGGTTAGGCTGCCACGCCGACGCAGGCCTGCCTCGTATTCCCGCCAGTTCGTCACCTTAAACTTCATCTTGCCGATACGATGCCGGCGGCTGGCGTTGTGTTTGAAAGGCATGATCAGTCAGCTGGGTTGTTTCCACCCAATCCGACTACATCACCGCCCTTAAACGATCCGTGCACCAACGCC
>NZ_JAJNCX010000048.1 GCF_021026315.1 Rhizobium sp. C4 | reverse complement strand
TAGAGTATCCGTGTTGATCAAGCGGTTTTTTGTGTCCATTTGCGGTTGCTTTTGAGCAGTGCGTTTGCGAGGACGACGAGCTTTCGCATGATGGCGGTGATGGCGACCTTTGGTGCTTTTCCGGCGGCTTTGAGCTGATCGTATTTTGCCTTGAGGTCCGGGTTGAAGCGACATGCGACGAGAGCCGGCATGTAGAGTGCGTGGCGGACGATGGCCCGGCCGCCAGCAATGAAAGCGCGTCCGGTCCATCGTCCGGACTGGCGGTTCATGGGGGCAAGACCGCAAAGGGCCGCCGCGGCTTTCTCATCCATCTCACCCAGTTCGGGCATCTCGATGAGAAGCGTGAATGCGGTGACGTGCGACAGGCCGGGGATGGAGACGAGGATGTCGAACCTGGCCTTCAGGGCCTCGTCTTCGACAATGAGCGCCATGATGGCCTCGTCCACGGCCTTGATCTGGCGCTCGATCTGCCGGAGCCTTTCGGTATTGTGTCTCTTCAACAAAGGATTGGACAGGTTCTTTTCCCTGTTCTTTGCAGCCGTCCTGTCCTTGATGAGGGCCAGACGTGCCATATGCAACTCTTTCAAGTCGCTATGAATTTGCGTGTCGGCCTGCAGGAGGCGTGGCTCGAGGAGCGCGCCGTAACGGGAAAGCAGTGCGGCATCGATCCTGTCTGTCTTGGCAAGCTGGCCGGTGGCTTCAGCAAAACGTCGCGCAGACCGGGGGTTGACCTTGCAGATTGGCACTCCCTGCACAGCCATGAACCGCTCGAAGGCCTTGTGATAGGGGCCGGTTGGCTCAAAGACGATGCGCTGCACGCCTCTTGCGCCGATCCATTTGAGAATGGCTGCAAAGCCCTTGCGGTCATTGGCAACCTTCAATGTCTGGCCATCCGGCAGACTGTGCAGATCGATATGGTCTTTCGAGATGTCTGCGCCGATGGTAATATCCGTCATCTTTTCTGATCTCCCATGCTTGTCATCCGAGCCAAAAGCTCGGGTATCCGTTCAGGACGATTGGAAAAGATGGGGGTGATCAAACTCTAGCTCGGCCCGGCATTCGCAAGAATGGCGGCCTCGCATTTCACGATCCATCCCCCATCGCCGGAGAAGGATGGCCGTCCTCTCCGGCGCTTCTTTATCTCACGAAGAAGCCAGAAAATCATAAGACAAGC
>NZ_JAJNCX010000047.1 GCF_021026315.1 Rhizobium sp. C4 | reverse complement strand
TGACCTGCCACTGAGAATTTCCTCCAAAATTGATTAGAGTTCGGCCCATTGAGGACGGACTTATGAAGAAGCAGAGATTTACAGAAGAGCAGATTATTGGGGTGCTGCGCGAGCAGGAGGCTGGCGCGAAGGCTGCCGACCTCTGCCGCAAGCATGGAATTTCCGAGGCGACGTTTTACAACTGGAAGGCCAAATACGGCGGCATGGAAGTCTCCGAGGCGAAGCGGCTGAAGGCGCTTGAAGAGGAGAACGCCAAGCTGAAGAAGCTGCTGGCCGAACAGATGTTGGATGTGGCCGCGCTGCGCGAGCTTCTATCAAAAAAATGGTAGGGCCTGCCGCCAAGCGTGACGCCGTCGCGCATCTGAAGGCCATGATGGGCCTCTCGGAGCGTCGGGCCTGCCAGATCGTTTCCGCCGACCGCAAGATGATCCGTTATCAGTCCTGCCGAGCGTCGGAAGACGAACTGCGAACGAAGCTGCGCGACCTCGCCAACCAGCGACGGCGTTTCGGATATCGGAGGCTGTTTATCGTGCTCAGACGAGAGGGAGAACGATCCGGAGTCAACCGCATCTACCGTCTCTATCGCGAGGAAGGGCTATCCGTTCGCAAACGGAAAGCTCGACGACGTGCCGTTGGCACGCGTGCACCGATCCTGGTCGAGGCAAAGGTCAACGCGCGTTGGTCGCTGGATTTTGTCCACGACCAGTTCGCCTGCGGCAGGCGCTTCCGCGTGCTCAACATCGTTGATGACGTCACGCGCGAGTGCCTAGCGGCGATCCCGGACACGTCGATTTCCGGCCGTCGGGTTGCTCGCGAACTGACGACACTGATCGAACGGCGGGGCAAGCCCGGCATGATCGTCTCCGACAATGGCACCGAGTTCACGTCGAATGCGATCCTGGCCTGGTCCAGAGACCACAAGGTCGAATGGCACTATATCGCGCCGGGCAAGCCGATGCAGAACGGCTACATTGAATCCTTCAATGGTCGGATGCGCGACGAGTTGCTCAACGAAAGCCTGTTCTTCGGTCTTCATCACGCCCGCAGCGCCATTGCCGAATGGGTCGACGACTACAACACCTTCCGGCCACACTCGTCGCTCGGATACCAGACCCCGGCAGCCTATGCCGGGACAATCGCCGCAACCAGCTCCAACGCTGCGCAATGTGAAAGCTACGCGTTTCCGCCGGTTGCTCAAGCCGCGCC
>NZ_JAJNCX010000046.1 GCF_021026315.1 Rhizobium sp. C4 | reverse complement strand
GGGACCATTGCATAACTCGCACTTGTTGGGATTTTGAGGATTGAAGACGCAGCTTTTCGAGCCCGGTTGTTGATTTTCCGGGCTTTTGGGTTGTTCTTTGTCGGCTTTGGGTGGTTTTGGGCGCAGTTCGCCCCTGGTCATGTTGCCGTCAGTGTGACCCAGCGGCACATGTTGAAGGTGATCGCGGCAAGCAGCACCTGCGCCCTGGCCTTCACAAGGCCCCTGTAGCGGATGGCGCCAAGCCCCATGCGTCGCTTCAGCGTCGCAAAGGTCGTCTCGACGGACGCCCGGCGGCGGGCGATCAGACGGTTGAGCTTTGCCAGCCGTGGCGGCAGGTCCCGGTGATGCTTGTTGGCCCGACGCATCAGGCGCGGCTTGATCCCGCGTTGCCTGAGCATCCGCTCCCGCTCATGCGTGTGATAGGCGCCGTCGGCCAGGACTGCGCGCTCGTCGCCGCAGACCAGATCGTCCGCCACGACCGTGTCATTGACATTGGCCGGTGTCGTGATCACCCGGCGGATCAGCCCTGAGCCCTGATCAACGCCAACATGCGCCTTGTAGCCATAGCTTGAACCGGCCGTGCCCTGGCGCCTTGTAAAGCGGGCATCGGGATCGCTTGGGCGAGGCACCGCAAGATCTGTATTCTCATCCCAGGAAAGGGCATCCAACTGCGCATTGCCGCCCTTGGGAGGCCGCGCAGCGCTCGTCTCGATCACGGTGGCATCCAGCATCGTGCCGCCCCTCAGGATCAGCCCCGCCGCATCCAGCTGCCTGTCAAGCTCGCCGAACAGCTTGTCGAGCAGCCCCGCGCTGATCAGCAGATTGCGGTATCGGCACAAGGTCGAGTGGTCCGGCACCTGCTCATCCAGGGCAAGTCCGACAAACCGCTTGAACGAAAGCCGGTCCAGCAGAGCCTCTTCCAGCTCCTTGTCCGAAAGGCCGTAAAGCGATTGCAGCAACAGCGCCCTGAACATCACCAGAGGCGGATAGGCAGGCCGACCGGCACTGGCCTCATCGCGAACCCGTGCCAGCAGCTTCTCGAAGCGATACCACTTCACCAGACCAGAAAGTCGCTCAAGACGCCCTCCGCCACCCTGCGGCATCAGAGCATCTACAAAACTGAACTGACCTTCCCGACGAACTGACATCCCACCGCCTCCAGCCGCTGCAGAACCAGTGAATCATATCAGTGGAATTTTGCAACGGTCCC
>NZ_JAJNCX010000045.1 GCF_021026315.1 Rhizobium sp. C4 | reverse complement strand
TGAAAAACCCGGCCCGCTTTCGCGGACCGGGCTCGTTCGTTTTGGCCGTCGGTTTCCCGATCAGTCTTACTTCATCAAGGCATCGAGCGGGATCGGTTCGGAGATCGTCCAGCTGTCGATGACATGGGGCTTGCCCTTGGTGGTTTCGGCGATGAGATATTTCGCCGTATTCTGGTGGTGCAGTTCGGAGGTGAAGGTGCGGGGGCCGAAGAGGGTCGGCTCGTTCTTCATCTTTTCGAGTTCGGCAACGACCTTGTCGGCATCCGTCGACTTGGCGCGTTCGACGGCCTTCGCCCAGACGTCGATCAGGATATAGCCCGGATAGACATATGTGGAGGACGGGTCGGCGCCGGTCTTTGCCTTGAACGTGGCGTTGAACTTGTTCACTTCCGGGTTCGGGTCATCGCCATAGATCGAGCCCTGGACCGGCTGGTAGAAGTTCGACAGGTCCGGAACGGCGGAGAGCCAGTAGCTGCCGTCAAGTGCGGAACCGTTGAGGATCATCGAGTTGATGCCGGCGGCGCGGATCTGCTTGATGGCCGAGACTGCGCCCGGCATCATCGTGCAGAGCATGATCGCATCCGGTTCCTTCGGCAGCGCCTTGATGCGGGTGATCTGGGCAGCGATAGAAGCGTCGTCGTTCTTGAACGTGTCCTTGCCGACGAGCTTGGCGCCCTTCGGTTCGATCTTGCCCATCATCCAGTCGAAGCCGTCGCAGACGCCCTTGTTATATTCGGTCCAGGTGTCGAGAAGGCGATAGTAGGTCTTGGCGTTCTTCTTGTTGAAGGCCCATTCGGCCATGGTCGCCCCCTGGACAGCGGCGAGAACCGAAGCCGAGAAGGAATGCGGACCCACACCCTGGATACCGGCCTTGACCGATTCAGCGCAGAGGAAGAACGAGATCTTGCCGGCGGCTTCGGCGGCGAGCGCTGCCGGCGAACCGAAGTCGTAGTCGCAGGAAACGACGACGAGTTCGGCGCCCTGGTCGAGAACGGAAAGACCAGCCTTGGCGCCTTCCGCACGATCCGACTTGGTATCGGCCTTCACCACTTCGATCTTCTTGCCAAGAAGGCCACCGGCCTTGTTGATCTCGTCGATGCGCACCAGCGCCGCATCGGTCGCCGGCTGGTCATAGGCCTGCATGAAGCCGGACGCGGCGGTCGCAAACCCCACAACGATCTTGTCATCCGCGGCAAAGGCCGGAAGTGAAGCCGAAACGGTAAAAGCCGCTGCGGCCAGAAGTCTCATTTTATGTTTCAT
>NZ_JAJNCX010000044.1 GCF_021026315.1 Rhizobium sp. C4 | reverse complement strand
TCGCAGCGCTCACCTCCAGCCAGGTCGGTGCTCTGACGACCGGTCAGGTTTCTGCCCTGACGACCGCCCAGCTTGCCGTGGTCACCACGGGCCAGATGGCGGCGCTGAGCTCTTCTCAGGTTGCTGCGATGACGACGACGGATGTCGCAGCGCTCACGACGACCCAGCTTGCCGCCGTCAGCACGGCAGCGATTGCCGGTCTCAGCTCCGCGCAGGTCGGCGTCCTGACCACCGGGCAGGTTGCGGCACTCACGACGGGTCAGGCGGGTGCTCTGACCTCGACGCAGATGGCTGCGATTTCTTCGGCCAACCTTGCGGTTCTGACGACCGGCAACGTGGCCGCACTCAGCACCAAGGCGATTGCCGGTCTGTCCTCCACCAACTTCGCGACGCTGTCGACCGGCCAGGTCGCAGCGCTCACCTCCAGCCAGGTCGGTGCTCTGACGACCGGTCAGGTCTCCTCGCTGACGACCGCCCAGCTCGCCGTGGTCACCACGGGCCAGATGGGTGCGTTGACCTCGACGCAGCTTGCTGCGATGACGACGACGGATGTCGCAGCGCTGACGACGACACAGCTTGCCGCCGTGAAGGCGACCGCGATCTCCGGTCTGACCTCAGCACAGGTTGGCGCGTTGACGACGGGTCAGGTTGCGGCGCTGACGACGGGCCAGGCGGCAGCCTTGACCTCGACGCAGATGGCGGCGATTTCTTCGGCCAACCTTGCGGTTCTGACGACCGGCAACGTGGCCGTTCTGAGCTCGAAGGCAGTTGCCGGTCTTTCGTCCGCTAACTTCGCGACGCTGTCGACCGGCCAGGTCGCAGCGCTCACCTCCAGCCAGGTCGGTGCTCTGACGACCGGTCAGGTCTCCTCGCTGACGACGGCTCAGCTTGCCGTGGTCACCACGGGCCAGATGGGGGCGTTGAGTTCCACGCAGCTTGCCGCGATGACGACGACGGATGTCGCGGCTCTGACGACCGGCCAGCTGGCCGCCGTCAGCTCGAGCGCGATCGCCGGTCTGACGTCTGCCCAGGTCGGCGTCCTGACGACGGGCCAGGTTGCAGCTCTGACGACGGGTCAGGCGGGTGCTCTGACCTCGACGCAGATGGCTGCGATCTCGTCCGCCAACCTTGCCGTGCTCACGACGGGTAACGTTGCTGCGCTCAGCACCAAGGCGGTTGCCGGTCTGTCCTCCACCAACTTCGCCACGCTCTCGACCGGCCAGGTCGCAGCCCTTACCGCGACGCAGGTTGGCGCCCTGACGACGGGTCAGGTCTCGTCGCTGACGACGGCCCAGCTTGCCGTGGTCACGACCGGCCAGATGGCGGCGCTGAGCTCTTCTCAGCTTGCCGCGATGACGACGACGGATGTCGCGGCGCTGACGACGACACAGCTTGCCGCCGTGAAGGCAACCTCGATCTCCGGCCTCACATCGGCGCAGGTCGGCGTCCTGACCACCGGGCAGGTTGCAGCTCTGACGACGGGTCAGGCGGGTGCTCTGACCTCGACGCAGATGGCCGCCATCTCGTCCGCCAACCTCGCCGTGCTCACGACGGGTAACGTTGCAGCGCTCAGCACCAAGGCGATTGCCGGCCTGTCCTCTACCAACTTCGCCACGCTCTCGACCGGCCAGGTGGCCGCTCTGACGAATGCGCAGGTTGGCGCCCTGACGACGGGTCAGGTCGCCTCGCTGACCACGGCCCAGCTTGCGGTCGTCACCACCGGCCAGATGGGGGCCCTGACCTCCACCCAGCTTGGTGCGATGACCACGACGGATGTCGCGGCTCTGACGACCGGCCAGCTGGGCGCCATCAGCACGGCGGCGATCAGCGGACTGACCACCGCACAGGTCGGCGCGCTGACGACGACGCAGATTGCGGCCCTCTCCACGGTGGCGGTCGGCGCGCTCAGCGCCACGCAGATCGGCGCGCTGGACTCGACAGACCTTGCCGCCATGACCACGGGTGACGTTGCCGCCATCAGCACGAAGGCGATCACCGGCATCTCGACCGCCAACTTCGCCACGCTGTCGACCGGCCAGATTGCCGCGCTGACGACCGCTCAGGTCGGTGCGCTCACGACGGGCCAGATCGCTTCGCTGACCACGGCCCAGCTTGCCGTCGTCAC
>NZ_JAJNCX010000043.1 GCF_021026315.1 Rhizobium sp. C4 | reverse complement strand
AGCGCTCCATCAGTGGCCTCTGGAACACAATTGGGCGCGTCCTCAAACTCTTCACGCCAAACGAATGCCAGAACTATTTCGCCGCCGCTGGATACGATGCAACATGATCGGATTCCGATCTAGGCCTCTTTGCCCTCCAATTCGCGGGCTTCCATCACCAGATGATGGTTGATGCGTGACCACAGCTCCAATGACCGCCATTCCGCTGGACGGTCGAGCTGGGCAGAAAATCCTTCGGCAGCATACGCCACTGGCAACGCGACGTGACGATGCAAAGCCGGGAGTTGCCGACTTCGCGCAAATCCGTGCTGCGAGGGCGACGCCGGCGGCGGGGTATGGGCAGAAAAGGCTGTACCAGTGCCCATTCCTGATCGGTCATGTCGCTTGCATAGCGTGGAGTCCGATGGGTATAGTGCCGCAGGGTGATTTCTGTCTAGGCCACCGCGAACTCCATCTGTTCTTTGCAAATCCGAAGGAATCATAACCTGTTGAAATCACACACCTCTTTTTGAGGCAGCCTCTAAAGCTGGCTTATGTGTTCCATGTGGTCTAAATGCGCTCTGACAGCGGCGCAAATTCACGAGAAAACCACCAGTCAACCCGCAGGACCGGACCATTCAGTTCTTCGACCGGTGAAATTAGTCAGGCCAATAAGGCGAGTATCGCCCCTACATCCGCAAGATTGCGAAGGATGTAGAAATGAGATAACCACGTGCAAATCAGTAAAGAGTCCGATCGACACATTAAAGGCAGGAGCCGAGTTTGACCAATCCAAACAAAGATGAAATTGACCTATATGAATTGGCAAAGGAATTTTGGCGTAAAAAACTGGTCGCTATTTCTATAACGTTTTCCTGTTTGATCCTTGGTGCGGGATATGCCTCTTTTGTGCCTCCGGTATTCGCTATCAGCGCCCAAGAAAAGGTAATGCCTTATATACCTTCAAACTGGTATCATTGTGTAGACGATACAAGTGTTTTAGACGGTACAAGGTGTTGGGCGAAGAGGTATTTGGACCCTCTCATAAACAACTTGGATCCAAAGTGGGCGGTTTCAGACCATGGACTTGTTGCTTTGCAAACGAGTGACCCTTTGCCAGAAAGCGAATATGCCGCTGAGTTGGCGCAAGCTGCATTGATAGCCAAGCGAAACATTCTGGACAGGGCCGAATTTGAATTGAAGCTGATCAAAAATTTGACGGGCTCTGAATCTTCGCTGTCGGATTCTATCGCGCTGCAAAAATTAAATTCGGCACGTGTTATTGCGATGATCGAGGCGGGGACCGAGCCAATCACTTTCTCACAGCCTATTATTACAAAAATCTCGCCAAGTATTAATGCCATTCTTGCGAGATCGTTGATTGCCGGCCTTCTTTTAAGTGCTGCATTTATTTTCATTCGATATAATATTAAATCAAGAAATCATATGGCACCTCAGTGACCGTGACCCCCTTTTGCTTTTCAAAAGGCGCTGAATCCGAATCTCTGGTGCAAATCGGAGATGTCGAAGTTCTCATGCCTGTCCGACATCAGCGCCCATGAGACAGAAAACCGGGCCGCAGACATCGGCGGTCGAGAAGACGATCAAGGACATCCGCCGCGCGACGCGCAAGCATCATTCCGCCGAGGAAAAAATCCGTATCGTGCTGGAAGGCCTTCGTGGCGAGGGCAGCATTGCCGCAATTTGCCGTCGCGAAGGGATCGCCGAGAGCCTGTCTTATAGCTGGTCAAAGGAATTTCTCGAAGCGGACAAGAAGCGTCTTGCAGGCGACACTGCCCGTTCGGCGACCAGCGACGAGGTGAAGGCGCTGCGCCGGGTCAGCTTTCAGTGGAACGTATGGCCCGCCCTGCTTGCAAGTGATTTTTTTGATCCCTGAACAGTCTGCTTCAGCGTATTCGGTCTCACGGTCATGCCGTGGCCAAGATGGATATCCGCACGTTCAGAGCCACGATAACCAACACGGTGTCCAAGAACCATTTCCACTGCTGGGCTATCAGAACGCCGATCAACTGTCAGGCCATCTCCATTCCACTCGCAAACATCGTAGGCAGCGCTCCCGGCAGCCAATTACTTAATTTACCGCGATGCCATAGGACCGCTCGTATGGCAGACCTTTGCGCAACACCGCCCACGCGATACGCGCCAGTTTGTTGGCCAGGGCCACGATGATGACATTGCGTGCGACGCCTCTGGACAACCTCGCTCTGAGCCACTGGCCGATTGGCGTGTCGCGTTGACTAAGGGTGCGCATCTGACCTGCCACTGAACTTTCATCCGGCTGCGATTAGAGCCTCGGCGGTTTTTGATACGCCAAATGGCGCGGCTTGAGCAACCGGCGGAAACGCGTAGCTTTCACATTGCGCAGCGTTGGAGC
>NZ_JAJNCX010000042.1 GCF_021026315.1 Rhizobium sp. C4 | reverse complement strand
GTACGCCTCCGGTGAGGGCCGCCTTGCGAGATTGGCGTGAACATCGGAAGTCCTAGTGCAAACACTAGGAGTAGTCCTATGACGAAGCATCCGATTGAAGTGATCACGTCCGTTGAGCGTCGGCGGCGCTGGTCTCGCGAGGATAAGGAGCGGTTGGTTGCCGCCTGCCTTGAGCCTGGTGCGGTTCTTTCAGAGATTGCGCGATCGGCCGGCATCCACGTGAGCCAGCTCTTTCGCTGGCGCAAGGAACTCTGCCAGCTTGAGGAGCCGTCGACCCCGGTATCGAGCACATTGGTGCCTGTCATCGTTTCGGAGGCCGCGCCGGCAGCCCAACCCGCGGCCTCGGAGCTGCCTGCGCCATCGCAACCGCGCCGGAAGCGCAGCGATGTAACGATTGATCTGGGCCGCGGTCGTCGTGTCCGCGTGGATAGCGATATCGACACGGAGGCACTTGGCCGCATTCTCGATTGTGTGCTGGGTCGGCGATGATCCCGGTTCCTGCTGGTGTGAAGGTCTGGCTGGCGACAGGCCATACGGACATGCGAAAGGGCTTTCCTGGCTTGTCGCTGATGGTGCAGGAGACGCTCAAGCGTGATCCGATGTGCGGACACCTGTTCGTCTTCCGCGGTCGTGGCGGCGGCCTGATCAAGGTCATCTGGCATGATGGCCAGGGAGCCTGCCTGTTCACGAAGAAGCTGGAGCGGGGCCGCTTCATATGGCCGTCGGCGGCCGATGGAACGGTGGTGATCACACCTGCGCAGCTCGGCTATTTGCTGGAGGGGATCGACTGGCGGATGCCGCAAAAAACCTGGCGGCCGACCTCGGCCGGATAAGCAAAAATGCTGGCATGGCGGGAGCGAATATGATTCCATCTCGCCATGAACGCTTCCGTCGAACAGCTTCCGGACGACCTTGCCAGTGCACTCGCACTGCTTGCCGAAGAGCGCGCGCGGCGTGTTGCGGCCGAGGCTGAAGCGGCGACAGCGAAGGCGGAAGCTGCCAGCGCAAAAGCTCTCGTGTCGCATTCCGAGGCGCTGATCGCCCGGCTGAAGCTGGAGATCGAGAAGGTTCGCCGCGAGCTTTACGGCAACCGCTCGGAGCGCAAGGCGCGGCTTCTCGAACAGATGGAACTGCAGCTCGAAGAACTCGAAGCTGATGCCGGCGAAGATGAACTCGCGGCAGAGGCGGTTGCCAAGGGTTCTACTATCAAGGCCTTCGAGCGCAAGAGACCGTCCCGGAAGCCCTTTCCCGAACATCTGCCGCGAGAGCGTGTCGTCATCGCCGCCCCGGCGAGCTGCCCCTGTTGCGGCTCGGCAAAGCTGTCGAAGCTCGGCGAGGATGTCACCGAGACCCTGGAGGTCATCCCTCGTCAGTGGAAAGTCATTCAGACCGTGCGGGAGAAGTTCTCCTGCCGTGAATGCGAGAAGATCACGCAAGCCCCAGCGCCCTTCCATGTGACACCGCGCGGCTTTGCCGGGCCCAACCTTCTGGCAATGATCTTGTTCGAGAAGTTCGCCCAGCACCAGCCGCTCAACCGTCAAAGCGAACGATATTCCCGTGAGGGGATCGATCTCAGCCTTTCGACCCTGGCCGACCAGGTTGGCGCGTGCGCTGCGGCCCTCAAACCAATCCATTCGCTGATCGAGGCGCATGTTCTGGCTGCCGAGCGTCTGCACGGTGATGACACGACGGTGCCGATCCTGGCGAAAGGAAAGACCGATACGGGCCGCATCTGGACCTATGTCAGGGATGACCGGCCATTCGGCGGCCTGGATAAGCAAAAATTGGCACCGCCCGCCGCCCTCTACTATGCCTCGCGGGACCGGCGGCAGGAGCATCCCGAGCGCCACCTGAAGACCTTCACCGGCATTCTGCAGGCGGATGCCTATGGCGGGTATAATCCGCTGTTCAAGATAGACCGCGATCCCGCGCCTCTGACCCAGGCGCTGTGCTGGGCACACGCACGCCGCAAGTTCTTCGTGCTGGCCGATATTGCCACGAACGCCAAGCGTGGCAGCAAGGCTACGCCGATCTCGCCGCTGGCGCTTGAGACTGTCCAACGGATCGACACCCTGTTCGACATCGAACGGGAGATCAACGGTCTTACCGCCGAGCAGCGCCTGGCCCGCCGTCGCCACGACAGCCAACCACTCGTCGAAGAACTGCATGGTTGGCTCCAATCCGAGCGGGCAAAGCTGTCGCGCAGTTCTCCCGTCGCCGAGGCAATCGACTACATGCTCAAGCGCTGGGATGGCTTCACGTCATTCCTCGAAGACGGCCGGATTTGTCTCACGAACAACGCCGCCGAGCGCGCGCTCAGAGGCTTTGCACTCGGCAGGAAGGCATGGCTCTTCGCCGGATCGGATCGCGGCGCGGATCGAGCCGCCTTCATGGCCACACTGATCATGACCGCCAAGCTCAATGATATCGACCCGCAAGCATGGCTCGCCGACGTTCTCGCCAACATTGCCGACACGCCGATCGGCAGGCTAGAGCAACTCCTTCCCTGGAACTGGACACCCCACACGTTGAGTGCTCAGGCGGCCTGAACCGCGGCCTTCGCCGGATGCTTAC
>NZ_JAJNCX010000041.1 GCF_021026315.1 Rhizobium sp. C4 | reverse complement strand
AAAGCACCAAAGGTCGCCATCACCGCCATCATGCGAAAGCTCGTCGTCCTCGCAAACGCACTGCTCAAAAGCAACCGCAAATGGACACAAAAAACCGCTTGATCAACACGGATACTCTAGGCCGGAACCGGCTCGGCAACGGGGGCATCCGCCGGACGTCTCAGCATCGTCGGATCGATGACGATATCCTCGAGCGGCGGGGCAAGGGCCGACATGACCTCGTAGATTTCCTGCGGCGTGCGCGCGCCCGTATTCCGGTTGCTCAGATAGATCTTGCCGTCCCGGATGCCGGAAAATGCGGCATAGCTTGCCGGCATCTCGGTGTAGACGGGATCAAACGCATGGGCGTAGCGCCCGCCCTCCCAGCGCGCGAAGGACGACCGGTAGAGGCCGGCGATGACATCGAAATCCTCGCGGCTGCGGAAGCGCGCACAATAATTGGCGCAGCAGCGCGCAAAATTCTCCTGCCAGCCGTCGATCGAAAATCCGGCACTGTGCTTGACCCATTGCTGGGTGGCGAGAATGGAGGCCGGAACGCCCATGTTGCTGTCGAAGGGCAGCCCCGCCATCGTCGCATCCTCGAAGAAGTCGCGTCCGAGTTCGGCAAAGAAGTTGGCGTTGGCCGAGGGGATCCGCTTTGCGTCGAAGATGATGGAGGAGATCGACAGCGGGCAGACGCCATGGATCGACAGCGGCCGCTGCCACATGAGGAAGCGCTTTCCCAGCAGCACCGACTTGAAGCTCGAATCGAAATCCACCGTCGGATGCTCGAAATAGCGGCCGTTGAAGCGCTGCCGGATGCGTTCGACCAGCCGGCGCGACAGGGCCGAGTGATAGATCGAGAAGCCATGCGTCGGCGTCGTCGTGGCATCCACCCAGAGATAGGCGCGGCGGATCAGCCACTCCCGCGGGATCTCGATGAAATGATGCGTCAGATCGAGCGCGATATTCGTGTCCGGTGCAGCCTCTCCGCTTCCCGGCCAGGTGAAGCTCGCATAGGACCAGCCGAAGGCCTCGACGTCGGGCAGCATGAGCTCGACTTTCCGCAGCACCGAGGCGAGATCCGGATCGACATAGTCGTCGTCGCCGATCACGGTGACCCAGTCGCCGGAGGAGGCGGCTACCGTGCGCTCCCAATTGTCCACCATGGAATAGACCACGGGGCCGGGGGAGAGGAAGGTGACGCGTGGGTCTTTCGCATGGGCCCTCATGAATTCGGCCATGATCGACGCATCGTCCGAATTGTCGGCGAACACGAATTCGACGTCCTCGCGCGGGCTTTCGAGAAGCGCGCGGATGGTCTCCTGAAACCAGATCTGCCGGTTGCGCGATGGCACGCAGATGGAAAGCTTCGCCATGGCCGGTCCCTTTTGCAAGTCCGCTTCATAGCGTCCCGCACTGGAGCCGGGCTTGCGGCAGGGGCGTTTGGCGAGGACTCAGGCCGGCAGGTAGACCCCGGCAAGGCGGGCAGGGCCATCGGTCGAGACGAGACCGCGCTCCGTCAGGTCTTCCAGATGCGCCAGCACCGAAAGGGCTGCTGCGCCATGCAGGCGGGGATCGGTCTCGCGATAGATCACCTTCACCATGTCCGCAATCAGCCGGTCGCCGGCCTTCACGCGCTCCAGGATCGCGCGCTCGCGCATCCGCCGATGCGTACGCAGCCCGCGGCAGAAGGCGGCGGGCGAGGTGACCGGTCCGCCATGCCCCGGCAGGTAGAGCCTGTCGTCGCGCTGCAGGAGCCGCTCCAGCGAGGCCATGAAATCCGCCATCGAACCGTCGGGCGGCGCCACGATCGAGGTCGCCCATGCCATGACGTGGTCGGCGGAGAAGGTAATGCCCGTTCCCTCCAGCCCGAAGGCCATGTGGTTGGCCGTGTGTCCGGGCGTGGCAATCCCCGACAGCGTCCAGCCGTCCCCCTCGACCACGTCGCCATCGGCAAGCACCAGATCGGGCACGAAATCGACGTCCGAGCTTTCGGCAAACGGGTTCGCTTCACCATCATGCAGCGGCCGCGCCGCCCGATGCGGCCCCTCCGCCACGATCACCGCGCCGGTCGCCTCTTTCAGCCGGCGCGACAGCGGCGAGTGATCCTTGTGGGTATGGCTGACGGCAATATGCGTCACCTCGCGGCCCTCAAGAGCCCGCATCAGCGCCTGGAAATGCGCCTCGTCCTCCGGCCCCGGATCGATCACGCAGACGGACCGGTCACCGACGATATAGCTGTTGGTGCCGTGGAACGTGAACGGGGAGGGATTGTTGACCGTGACGCGCTGCACGCCCGGCGCCACGTCGACAGCCACGCCATGGGCCGGCTGGAATGCAAGTTCAAACTTCGGAAGATCATCGCTCATGCCCCCCTTATAGCCGATTTCCCCGAGCCCGAAAGCCATCAGGACCTCTCGACGCATCCATGGCATCCCCGGCACGATTATGCGTTGCCGTGCCGCCCACTTCTTGCTAAGAGCGCTCCGCAAACAGATGCTTCGCGCCTGCCTTTGAAGTCGAAAGACCAAGAATTTGCAGGCCGAACCAGGCATTGGGGCGTCGCCAAGCGGTAAGGCACCGGTTTTTGGTACCGGCATTCCCAGGTTCGAATCCTGGCGCCCCAGCCAGCATCTTCAAAATCTCTCTAGAAGCCCTGATTTTCAAGGATTCCGGTTTGGCTGGGACTCTCGAAAATCGCGATTGTCATACACGAATGTCATATTCGGCTGTCTGACATGTTGACTGACGAAAGCCTGCTTGCCCTTGGAAAAGGGTATCCGAATGGCAGTAGCTCAGCATGTCTACAAACGTGGTTCCGTCTATTGGTGGCGTCGCCGTTTACCGAATGGAATAGGTTCACATGCATCGTCGTTGATCTTGTCCCATGGAGTGGTTTAGCTTAGACGACCACGGCTCATCCCAGAGGGGCGGATGAGTGTCAGCTTGCCGCTGGCAGGCTGATGAGCGGATCATCGCTCATTACGGCGATGGTTTCCAGTGT
>NZ_JAJNCX010000040.1 GCF_021026315.1 Rhizobium sp. C4 | reverse complement strand
ATCAGAGCATCTACAAAACTGAACTGACCTTCCCGACGAACTGACATCCCACCGCCTCCAGCCGCTGCAGAACCAGTGAATCATATCAGTGGAATTTTGCAACGGTCCCACAAGGGGCGAGGATATTGCGGCGCACCTCACCCCAACTCCTCAGCCATGGCCAGAAGCTTGCGCACGATCTCGGTCGCGGCGGCCTCGTCCTTGCCGAGCTTGCGGGCAACGGCTTCGCGGAGATTGAGGAAGGCGGCATCGACGCCGCGCGGCAGTTCGGGTCCGTCATGACGGCCGCGACCGTGGCGCTCTTCGCGCTCCTTCATATGCTCGCCCAGCGCCTTCAGCCGTTCGACAATCATCGCGGCCTGATCCCGGCTTTCATCGAGATGCGCCTTGCCCTCGGGCGTGATCGTGTAGAGCTTCTTGTTGCCTTCCGAGGTCGTCGCGGCATAGCCGGCCTCTTCCAGCAGTGTCAGCGTCGGATAGATGACGCCGGGGCTCGGCGCATAGGCGCCGCCGCTCATCTCCTCGATCTGCTTGATGAGGTCATAGCCGTGACGCGGCTCGGCCTCGATGAGCGACAGGACGAGAAGGCGGATATGGCCCTGACCGAGCGACCGGCCACGCGGACCGAACCCGTCATCGCCGCCGCCAAAGCCGCCGCGACCGGGACCACGACCACCGCCCTCGCCCATGAAGCCGCGCCCGAACGGGCCACGCCCCATCAGCATCATGGCAATCATCTTCTCGCGCTTGCCGAAATGGCGACCCTCGCCATGATCCCCGCAACCGCCGCCGCGCCGGCCTTCGCCGTGGTGACGATCGCGATCATGACGCCCATGAAAATGTTCTTGCATGGAATTCTCCTTTAGATGTGTTTTCGATATATCGGAATATAGATCACATCCTCGGGAATGCAAGAGTTAGATATATCGCAATCGTATCTTTAGACAAACGAAAACGGCCGGGAGAAAGCTCCCGGCCGTAAAATCAACACCTTAGATATATCGAAAAAATATCGATCAGTCGTAGGTTTCGAGCACCTGGTTCATGCTGCGCGACGGTTCCTCGCATCCCGCTTCGCCCACCACGCGGGCCGGCACGCCGGCCACCGTCGTGCATCTTGGCACGGCCTTGAGGACAACCGAACCGGCGGCAATGCGCGAGCACGAGCCGACCGTGATATTGCCGAGCACCTTCGCGCCGGCACCGATCATAACACCATCGCCGATCTTCGGATGACGGTCGCCGGTTTCCTTGCCGGTGCCGCCCAGCGTCACGCCCTGAAGGATCGACACGTTGTCGCCAATGACCGCCGTAGCACCAACGACGAGGCCGGTCGCATGGTCGAGGAAGAAGCCGCGGCCGATCGGGGCCGCCGGCGCGATATCCGTCTGGAAGACGCTGGACGAACGGCTTTGCAGATAGAGCGCAAAATCCTTGCGGCCCTTCGCCCACAGCCAATGCGCCAGACGATGCGTCTGGATGGCATGGAAGCCCTTGAAATAGAGGACAGGCTCGATGAAGCGCGTGCAGGCCGGGTCGCGGTCATAGACGGCCTGGATGTCGACGCGCAGGATCGTTGCCCATTCCGGCCAATCGGCCAGCATTTCCTCGAATGTCTGACGCAGCAGAACGGCCTGCATGTCGGGATGATCGAGCCGTTCGCAGATCCGATAGATGACGCAATCTTCCAGCGAACGCGCATTGATGACGGTGGAATACATGAAGGCGGCGAGTACGGGATCGTGCTTCGCAGCAGTCTCTGCCTCAAGCTTCATCGCATCCCAGATGGGATCGACGCTCTTGATGTGACTGATCGGCTTCAGTTCGCTGTGCGCGGACATGCGCTTCTCCTTGCTGGCTTCCTTGGAGAGACAATATATTCCATCCCGAAGAGAACTTAAATGGGGTGGGCCAAATGAACTTAACGCAGCCTTTCGCCGCCGGCGGCATCGTGGCAACGCTGGATGGTCCTGTCGGCACGCTGACGATCGCGAATGCCAGACGGAAGAACGCGCTGAACCTCGCCATGTGGCAGGGCGTGGCGGAGGCGACCGCCTGGCTCGTTGCGCATGACGCTCGCGCCATCATCCTGGAAGGCGATGGCGGCGTCGATTTCTCCGCCGGTGCCGACATTTCCGAATTCGACGCGGTGCGCAAGGACACGGCAAGCGCGCTCGCCTATGAGGCTGCCAACAGCGCCGCCTTCGCCGCCATCCGGCAAGCGCCCGTCCCCGTCATCGCCAAGCTGCGCGGCATCTGTTTTGGCGGCGGGCTGGGGCTCGCCGCTGCCGCAGATCTCCGCATCGGTGACGAAACCGGCCGCTTCGCGGTGCCGGCCGGCAAGCTCGGCCTTGCCTACCCGGCCGACGCCATGGCCGACATCGTCGCAGCACTCGGACAGGCAACGGCACGGCTGGCTGTGTTTACGGCGCGACAGTTCACGGCGGCGGACCTTGCCGGCTCCGGCTTTCTGACGTTGCAGGTCGCAAGCGCCGCACTTGATGAGACCGCCGCCGGCATCGCGGCAGACATCGCGGCGAATGCCCCGCTCTCCGTCCGGGCGTCAAAGGTCTCGATCCGCGCCGTGGTCGAAGGCGATGCGGCGCTTCAGGCGGAAGCCGCGCGACAGGGGGCAGCAACGTTTGACAGCGCGGATTATCGCGAGGGTCGCGCAGCCTTTGCGGAGAAGCGGAAGCCTGCCTTCACCGGGCGGTGATGGGGCACCCGTCCTCTCCCCCTGTGGGAGAGGATAGCTCGCCCCAAGAGGCGAAGCCGATTGGCATGGCGAGCTTGGTGAGGGGTGAATGCGGCAGATGCCGGAGACAAATCCTAACCCCTCACCTGGAAAATCTAGCACTTAGCTAAAGCTAAGGCGCTGATTTTCCTTCCTCTCCCACAAGGGGACCATTGCATAACTCGCACTTGTTGGGATTTTGAGGATTGAAGACGCAGCTTTTCGAGCCCGGTTGTTGATTTTCCGGGCTTTTGGGTTGTTCTTTGTCGGCTTTG
>NZ_JAJNCX010000004.1 GCF_021026315.1 Rhizobium sp. C4 | reverse complement strand
TGCGGCATCAGAGCATCTACAAAACTGAACTGACCTTCCCGACGAACTGACATCCCACCGCCTCCAGCCGCTGCAGAACCAGTGAATCATATCAGTGGAATTTTGCAACGGTCCCCTTGTGGGAGAGGATAGCTCGCCCCAAGAGCGACAAGCGATTGGTTTGGCGAGCTTGGTGAGGGGTGAATGCGGGGTACGACGGAGGCCGATCGTGACCCCTCACCTGGAAAATCTAGCACTTAGCTGAAGCTAAGACGCTGATTTTCCTTCCTCTCCCACAAGGGGAGAGGACTAGCCGAAACCCTCCAAAACAAAAAACGGGCGGCCCACCGGACCGCCCGTTCTGATTCCAACCGTAACCGCGCTGCTTACTGCGCGTTCACCGCACCATCCACCGTTTCCTGGTTCAGGCCGGTCTGCAGCGCGAGCTGCTGGGCGCCGTCCATGGAGTAGATGTCGTCGCGGAACTGCACGATGCCGTCCTTTGCCGACCAGGCGGTGAAGTACTTGAAATAGACCGGCACTTCCTGCGCCAGCTTGATCGGCGTGTTGACGCGGGTCTGGATGACCTGCTCGATATGCTGGCGATCCCACGGCGCGGTGTCGCGCAGCAGCCAGGTGGCAAGGTCGCGCACGTTCTGGACGCGCACGCAGCCCGAGGATTCGAAGCGGACGAGCTTGTTGAACAGGCCCTGCTGGGGCGTGTCGTGCATGTACTCGTTGTTCGGGTTGTGGAAGTTGATCTTGGTCGACGCCATGGCGTTGATCTTGCCCGGGTCCTGACGGAAGGTCAGGTTCGGGGCCTTGGCGGCATTCCAGTCGACCGTCTTCGGGTCAACTTCCATTCCCTTGCCGTCCAGCAGGCGAATATTGTTGCGCGCCAGATAGGTCGGGTCCTTCTGCATCAGCGGCATGATGTCCTTCTGGACGATCGAGCGCGGCGCGGTCCAGTAAGGATTGAGGATGACCTCATAGATCTTGCTGTCGATGATGTGCGTCGGGCGCGATTCACGGCCGACAACGGCGGTGTGGCGCTGCACGACGCGTCCGTTTTCGACGGCTTCGATATAGGCGGCCGGAATGTTGACCATGACATAGCGCTGGCCGAGATCACCCTTGACCTCCTGCAGGCGCTTCAGGTTGGTCTGCAGCTGCATCAGGCGGATATCGGCCGGAACGTTCATCGCCTTGATGGTGAAATCGCCGAGCACGCCATCCTGCGGCAGGCCGTGGCGGGCCTGGAAGCGCTTCACGGCTGCGGTGACGTAGGAGTCATAGGCATTGGAAATGCCGGTGGCCTGCGGCAGGTCGCCGGAAATCATCAGGCGCTTGCGCAGAACCTGTACTGACGGATCGGCAACGCCGAGCTGCAGCTTCTGGCCCGGATTGACCTGCGGCCAGCCGCCCTGCCCGACGATTTCCTGATATTTCAGGATCGCCTGCTGGATGTTCGGGATGGCTTCGGGTCCGAAAATCGGATTGTTGGAGGCAACGGCCTTGGCCGAGCTCATCGCCTTGGCGTCGAACTGGTCGTCCCAATCGCCACGGCGCGGCGCATCGATGACGCTTTGCAGGTCCAGGTCGTCCGCAAAGGCGCTGCCTGCAACGGCTGCAAAGCCGCCCACGGCCGCGCTGCGGAGGAAGGCGCGGCGGGAGAGATCAAGTATTTTCTTGTCCGACATTCTCTAACCAATCCATCGAAATCGCTGTACGTGCGGGTCTGGAGGGACACCCGCCGGGAACTTCAGGCGCGCATCTGGCGAGCGCGCGACGTTGTTGCCGAGTTGACACAGCAATATGGCCGATTCGTGTCTCGCCGTCGCGCTTTCGTTGCAATGCGAAAGGCCGGACGGAAGCCGCCCGGCCCTTTCGAGAGACGAAACTAATGTCTGCGTCGTTTACAGACGGTAAAGGATGCTGTCGTTCCAGAAGCGGTCGAGGCGCTGGAGCAGCTTGTTCATCTGCGTGAACTCGTCTTCGCCGATGCCGCCGACCTTCTGGATCGAGCCGATATGGCGCTCATAGAGCCTTGCGACGGTTTCGGCGATGTCCTGGCCATCCTTGGTCAGACTGATGCGGACGGCGCGGCGGTCGACACGCGAGCGGCTGTGGTTGATGAGGCCGAGATCGACCAGCTTCTTGACGTTGTAGGAAACGTTCGAGCCGAGGTAGTAGCCACGCGAGCGCAGCTCGCCGGCGGTCAGCTCGGAATTGCCGATGTTGAAAAGAAGGAGCGCCTGGACGGCGTTGACATCCGAACGACCCTGGCGGTCGAACTCGTCCTTGATGACATCCAGCAGGCGGCGGTGCAGCCGCTCTACCAGGTGGAGCGATTCCATATAGAGATCGCGGATCGGGTCTTCATGCGTTTCGACGGTGGCAACGGCCTGCTTCTGGTTCTTGATCATGACTGCCTCTCTGTTTTTGTGGCGGTTCTTTTGTTTTCTTCCGCCTATGACCAGAGACTATCGAATGCATCTAAAATTCTACTTAAACCGCAGCATTAACAGGGCGTTACTAATCGCCCAGTGGGAATTACAGTGAATCACTCCTTACCCGGTTGCGGCCGCGCCGTTCCAGATAGAGGCCGATCCGGAAGGCGAGATAGAGGCAGGCGACGCTGACATCCATGACGATCAGCAGGTCGTCGGGCCCATAGACATGGACCCAGAGCGTGTGCGCCAGCACCTCGCCGATCGCCACCGCCGCCCACAGAACGGCGCCCCAGGCAGACCCCATCCAGAGCCCGAGCGCGATGATCGGATAGCAGACGGCCAGCACGGTGGAGAGCGTCCGCCACGGCACGTTCATCACATCGAAGCGGATATTACTGCCCGACGTGACGCCGAGCACCAGGTCCCAGTAGCGCAGTCCGAAATAGAAACAGGCTATCGCCGTCATGCGCATGAAGACGGTGAAAAGCGTCTCTATCAGGGTGCGCCGGACAGCCGGTCTTGAATCGCCACTCATGTGCCGGACGATATGCGAGCGATACGCCGACCGCCAGCCCGCCCCGTGTCAATTCGGCACGCCATCAACGGTTCATTCGACGTTCCGTTTCGGGAAGCTGCGTGATAACACGGCACCATCTGTTCGAAGGACCACCACCATGACCGACAAGACCCACGCCGTCGACCACATCACCGGCCATCGCCGCATGCGCCGCAACCGCAAGGCCGACTGGACCCGCCGCCTCGTGCGCGAGAATTCGCTGACGGTGGACGACCTCATCTGGCCGGTCTTCGTCGTGCCGGGCACGAATATCATCGATCCGATCGCCGCCATGCCGGGCGTCAACCGCATGAGCGTCGACAGGCTTGTGGAGGCTGCGAAAGAGGCTGCGGCACTTGGCATTCCGGCGATAGCCACCTTCCCCAACATCGAAATGGACCTGCGCGACATTACCGGCTCGCAGATTCTCGAACGCGAGAACCTGATCAACAAGGCCACCGCTGCGGTGAAGAAGGCCGTGCCGGAGATCGGCGTCATTACCGATGTGGCCCTCGACCCCTTCACCAGTCATGGCCATGACGGCATCCTGCGCGATGGCATCATCGTGAACGACGAGACGGTCGAGCTTGTAGCGCGCGCTGCCGTCATCCAGGCCGATGCCGGCTCCGACATCATCGCGCCGTCGGAAATGATGGATGGCCGCATCGGTGCGATCCGCGCAGCACTCGACGCCGCAGGCCACCAGGATGTCGGCATCATGTCCTATGCGACGAAATTCTCCTCCGGCCATTACGGCCCCTATCGCGAGGCGATCTCCACCGGCGGTCTGCTGAAGGGCGACAAGAACTCCTATTACATCGACCCCGCCAACGGCACGGAGGCGATCCGCGACGCGGCGCTTGATGTCGAGGAAGGCGCCGACATGCTGATGGTCAAGCCGGGCCTCCCCTATCTCGATATCGTCTGGCGGATGAAGCAGGAATTCGGCCTGCCCGTCTTCGCCTATCAGGTGTCGGGCGAATATTCGATGGTCAAGGCCGCCGCAGCCAACGGCTGGATCGACGGTCAGCGGGTGATGATGGAACAGCTTCTTTGTTTCAAGCGCGCAGGCTGCGACGGAATCCTGACCTATTTCGCCCCCGAAGTTGCAAAAATTCTCGCCAAGGCCTGAGCACGCCGTCAAACGCGCGTTGAAGACCGGCCGGCGCCACACCATATATGCGGTGTGGCCGGCACTTCTTCCGGCATTGGAGACGAACGACGATGAGCATGACCCGCGAAGACAACTATGAGCTTGACTGGCGCGCCTATCAGGGTGTGCTGTCGCGGCGCATCTTCGGCTTCATCATCGACTATGTCATCGTGGCATTGCTGATGCTGCCGGCAATCGTCGTGGTGTTCTTCCTCGGCGTCCTGACCTTCGGCCTTGGCTTCTATCTCTATCCGGTGCTGTTCTTCGTCGTCGCAGGCCTCTATTTCGGCCTGTCGATCGGTGGCCCGGCACAGGGAACGCCCGGCATGCGCGCCGTGGGCCTCAGAATGCGCCGCGTCGACAACCAGCCGATCGACTTCATGGTCGCGCTCGTCCATCTGGTGCTGTTCTGGATCCTCAACGCCGTGCTGACGCCGCTCATCCTGCTGGCCGGTCTCTTCACCAACCACGGCCGTTTGGTCCACGACCTGCTGCTCGGCACGGAAATGATCCGCGCCGATTGAGCCGAAACCTTCAATAAAACGACAATTCAGCCGGCAAGCGCTGCCGGCTGCATGGCATCAAAGGCGCGGGCAAGAACCTCGGCCCCTGCCCCCGGCTTCGGCCCATGGGTCGACAGCACCTGCCGATAGCGCCGCGCGCCCGGCATGCCCTGAAACAATCCCAGCATATGCCGCGTGACCGTCGAAAGCTTGCCGCCTGACGCAACATAGGCCGCGCAATAGGCGCTCATCGCGTCCAGAATGTCTTCGCGTGACAGCGGTTCGCGCTCATCCCCGAACAGTTCCGCATCGACATCGCCGAGAATGGACGTGTTGTGATAGGCCGCGCGGCCCACCATGACGCCATCGACATGCGCCAGATGCGTCTGCATCTCTTCAATCGACTGGATGCCGCCATTGATGCCGATGAAGACATTCGGGAAGCGCTGCTTGAGGCGATAGACGATCTCATAGTCGAGCGGCGGAATGTCCCGGTTCTCCTTGGGGCTCAGCCCCTTGAGCCAGGCCTTGCGGGCATGAACCCAGACCGCATCCGCTCCCGCCTCCAGCGCCGGAATGACGAGGCCCGGCAGAGCCGCTTCCGGATCCTGCTCATCGACGCCGATCCGGCATTTCACGGTCACCGGAACGTTGGAAACCTTCTTCATCGCCGCAACTGCCGCAGCCACCACGTCCGGCGTCTGCATGAGGCAGGCTCCAAACGTGCCGGACTGAACCCGATCCGACGGACAGCCGACATTGAGGTTGATCTCGTCATAGCCGAAATCGCTGGCAATCCGAACCGCCTCGGTCAGCTTGTCCGGATCGGAACCGCCCAGCTGCAGGGCCACCGGATGTTCCGAGGGATCAAAACCCAAGAGCCGCTCGCGATCGCCATGGATGATCGCATCTGCCACCACCATTTCGGTATAAAGCAGCGCCCGCTTGGAAAGCAGGCGCGCCAGATAGCGATAGTGCCGGTCCGTCCAGTCGAGCATCGGGGCGATCGAAAATATCTTCCCGCCCGATGCCACGGCGTCCTGGTAGAAACTGGCCATGCCTCACCCCTTCAGGAAGGGAATATACGGCAGGCCGCCATGGGTGAGGTCATCGGTGCCGTCGAAGATCATGTTGATGGCCACATAGACGATGACCAGCAGGCCGAGCCAGGCGATCCAGCGGTGCTTGTTGAGAAGCTTGGCAATGAAGGACGAGGCAACGCCCATCAGCACGACCGATAGCGACAGGCCGAATATCATGGCGCCGAGATGATCATGCGCGGCGCCGGCAACAGCCAGAACGTTGTCGAGCGACATGGAGACGTCGGCGATGATGATCTGCGTGACCGCCTGCCTCAGCGTCTTGCGCGGGCCGGAATCGAGATTGGGATTGTCGGCATCAGGAACGCCGTCCGTCGCCATGTCCAGCGCTTCACTGCTATGCTCGCGGTCAGCCTCGCTGGTACGCAGCTCCTGCCACATCTTCCAGCAGACCCAGAGCAGCAGGATGCCGCCGGCGAGCAGAAGACCGGTCAGCTGCAGCAGCTGCGTGGCCACGAGCGCGAAGAGAATACGCAGCACCGTGGCTGCGAGAATACCGATCAGGATCGCCTTGCTGCGCAGCGTCTTGTCGAGGCCGGCAGCGGCCATGCCGATGACGATGGCATTGTCGCCAGCCAACACGAGGTCGATCATGGCAACCTGAAAAAGCGCATAGATGGCGGACATCTCAAGGCCGAACATGCCGTTCACGTCTCCTGTTCTTGTTATCGCAAAGGGCCTGGTCGAGCGCGCCCGTCAATATGGCATGAGACCTGCCGGGAACTCCGCTCTCTGTCAACCGGATATGGTCACTTGGCCCTTGAATCGCCAGTCTTTCCAGCCAATAAATGGGACTATACTTGCGCAGGAGGACAATATGCCACTTTACGATCTCGACGGAATTAGCCCGAAGACGCCTGAAAGCGGCGAATACTGGGTCGCCCCCGGCGCCCATGTCATCGGCAAGGTGGAGCTCGGCGAAGACGTCGGCATCTGGTTCGGCGCAACGCTGCGCGGCGACAATGAAGTGATCGCCATCGGCAACGGTTCGAACATCCAGGAAAACACGATGATCCACACCGATCCGGGTTTCCCGGTCCATATCGGCAGCAACTGCACCATCGGCCACAGCGCCATCATCCATGGCTGCACGATCGGCAACAATTCGCTGATCGGCATGGGCGCAACGGTGCTGAACGGCGCGAAGATCGGCAACAACTGCCTCGTCGGCGCCAATGCGCTGGTGACCGAAGGCAAGGAGTTTCCCGACAATTCGCTGATCGTCGGCGCACCGGCCCGCGCCATCCGCACGCTGGAAGCCGGAGACGCTGCGCGCCTCGGCCTCTCCGCGCAGAACTATGTGCGCAACTGGAAGCGCTTCAAGAAGGGCCTGAAGGAAATCCCCGGAACCTGAAACCGGTTGCAATCTTCGGACATTGACCACCTCCGCAAATTGGTTCATGGTTGAACAAAGACGAGAACCGGCGTCCGCGCTGAGTGCGCAGCTGCCGCGCAATGGAGGAACCCCGCAATGACGATCCCGAAGACCATGCATGCCCTTCTGCAGAAGCACGACGGCTATTCGGGAACGCAGACCGGCATCGTCTTCGAGACGATGGAGCCCTTCATCGAGGATGGCGAAATTGCCGTTCCCGCACCGCAGGAGGGTCAGGTGCTGATCCGCACGCGGCTCGCCAATATCAACCCGTCGGATCTCCATTTCATCAAGGGCGAATATGGCCAGCCGCGCCGCAAGGGCCTGCCCGCCGGCTTCGAGGGCGTCGGCGATGTCGTCGCCGGCCATGGCAGATATGCCGAGAAGCTTGTCGGCAAGCGCGTCGCGTTTTCCGTCTCGATGGATGGCTCGGGTAGCTGGGCGGATTACGCACTGACCGCCGCGCACAATTGCATCCCCGTGCGCCCCGACATGCAGGATGTCGATGCGGCGGGCCATATCGTCAATCCGTTGACGGCCTATGCCATGTTCCAGATCGTCCGCAAGGCCGAGAGCAGGAGCTTCATTCTGACGGCCGGCGCCAGCCAGGTCTCCAAGCTCGTGACGTCACTGGCCCGTGACGAGGGCTATCGCCCGATCGTGTTCGTGCGCCGCAGCGAAATGATCGAGCCCCTGAAGGCGCTGGGTGCCGCGCATGTTCTCGTCGAAAGCGATCCGGATGTGCTCGACCAGTTCCGCGCCATCGCCCGCCAGGAAAAGCCGCGCGTCATGCTCGACGCGGTCGCCAACCAGCTCTCCGCCGACCTCTTCTTCGCCATGCCCAACCGCGCCAACTGGGTGATCTACGGCAAGCTCGATTCCAGCGCCATCAGCGCCCGCGAACTCGGCCAGTTCATCTTCATGAGCAAGTCGATCACCGGCTTCTGGCTGACCGAATGGTTCCGCGACACCCCACCGGAGGAACAGATCCGTGTCATTGGCGAAGTGCAGGCCCGCTTCGTCGACCGCCGCTGGACGACGGACGTGGCCGAGATCATTCCGCTGAAGAATGCGATCGAGAAACTGCCGGCGGCGCTGGCGGCGCGGAACGGGAAGATCTTGCTGTCGCCCTGAGGCAGGTCAGGCGCAGTTCGCGCATTTCCCGCGAATTTCCACCACCGTCTTTTCCGGCTTGAACCCCTTCGCGCCGAGAAAATGCTCGAGGTCGTGTTCGAGCCCGTGATGATGGAATTCGAAGACATTGCCGCATTCATTGCAGATGGCGAAAGCCGTCAGCCCATGGCTGCCGCACTTTTCTTCCGGATGCGCGCAGGCGACGAAGGCGTTGAGGCTTTCGAGCTTGTGCACGAGGCCGTCGGCAATCAGCTTGTCGAGCGCGCGATAGACCTGCAGCGGCGCCCGAAACCCCTCCTCGCGCAGATTGTCGAGGATCTGGTAGGCGCTCATCGGCCCGCCGGCGGCTGTCAGCTTGTCGAACACCAAAGCCTGGTTCTTGGTCAGACCCGCAACGCTCATGATATGCCTCCGCGCCGGCTTTCCCCCCGGTTGCCCGGGCCCGGCTGATCGATAGTCTTCCTCTGCGCAAACGGCAGCAGGCTGACAAGAAAGATGATGAGGGCCGCAACGACGATCGACGGTCCCGAGGGCGTGTCGAAGCGCAGCGACCCGAAAAGCCCGCCGACGACCGCGACCATGCCGAGCAGCGAAGCCACGACGGCCATGACCTCCGGCGAGTTGGAAAAGCGCCGCGCCGCCGCCGCCGGAATGATCAGCATCGCCGTCACCAGCAGGATGCCGACGACCTTGATGGCAATGGCAATGACAAGCGCCAGCAGCAGCATGAAATAGAGCCGCGTCCGCTCCGGCTGCATGCCTTCGGCTTCCGCCAGTTCCGGATTGACGGTCGCCGCAATCAGCGGACGCCAGAGCTTGGCGAGCGCCAGCAGCACGAGGATGCCGCCGCCCCAGATCATGACGATATCCGTCGGCCCCACCGCCAGGATGTCGCCGAAAAGATAGGTCATCAGGTCGAAGCGGACCCAGGTCAGAAACGCCGCAAGCACGAGGCCGATCGCCAGCGTCGAATGCGACAGGATGCCGAGCAGCGCGTCGGTCGAGAGCGCACCGCGCCGCTGCAGCGCCAGAAGCGCCAGCGACACGACGGCCGCGACAACGAAGACCGAAACCGTCAGATTGACCTTGAAGAGCAGCGACAGCGCAACACCCAGCAGCGCCGAATGCGCCATCGTGTCACCGAAATAGGCCATGCGCCGCCAGATGACGAAACAGCCGAGCGGACCGGCCACCAGCGCCAGCCCGAGACCGGCAAGAAGCGCACGAACAAAAAAATCGTCAAGCATGGCGATGCCCCGCATGCTTGCCATGCTCATGCCCATGATCATGATTATGATGGTCATGGCCGTGATGATCGTGGTCGTGATGATGCCCGTCGTCGGGATGGCAGTGATCCGTCACCGATCCGTCCGCATGCAGCACACGCCCATCCGGCAGATGTTCGTGATCGTGATGGTGGTCATAGAAGGCGATGGCCGCAGAGCCGCGCGCGCCGAAGAGATTGCGATATTCGCTGCTTTCGCTCACCGCCTTTGGTGTGCCCCGGCAGCAGACGTGACCGTTCAGGCAGATCACCGTGTCGGCCTCGGCCATGACGATATGCAGATCGTGCGAGATCAGGAGAATGCCGCAGCCGATTTCGCGGCGGATGCGCGCGATCAGTTCGTAAAGCAGCGCCTCGCCGGCATAGTCGACACCCTGCACCGGCTCGTCCAGAACCAGAAGGTCGGGCTTGCGGGCAATGGCGCGGGCGAGCAGCGCACGCTGGAACTCGCCGCCGGACAGATGATGGACTTCCGCCTTCTTCATATGGGCGACGCCTGTCGCCTCAAGCGCCGCGTCAACGTCCCTTGCCGGCAGCGCGCCTGTCAGCGTCATCAGCCGTTCGACGGTCAGCGGCATGGTCCAGTCGATCGCAAGCTTCTGCGGCACATAGCCGACCCTCAGACCCGCACGGCGCAAGACATCGCCTTCGGAAGGCTTGAGAACCCCCGTCGCCATCTTCGCCGTGGTGGATTTGCCGGAGCCGTTCGGTCCGATCAGCGTGACGATCTCTCCGGGAGAAACGGAGAAGTCGACGCCGCGCACGAGCCAGCGTCCGCCGCGCAAGACCCCTGCCCCGCGAAGCGTCACAAGCGCCTCTGCGCCATCGCCCTGATGCAACATTCGATCCGTCATCCCGCCTTGTCAGGCCTTATCGCACACGTTATATCGTGACACAAGTTTGTAACAGTATAACATATCTGAGGTTATCGATGCGCATTTGCAAGACCATGCCCAGCCTGGCCGCGGCTCTCGTTCTCGGCTCTGCAGGCCTTGTCGCCCTACCGGCTGCGGCGGACGACCTGCATGTCGTCGTGTCGATCAAGCCGATCCATTCTCTGGTCGCCTCCGTCATGCAGGGCGTCGGCGAACCGAGCCTGATCGTGAAGGGTGCCGCCTCGCCGCACACCTATACGATGAAGCCGTCAGACGCGGCAGCGCTTGCGAAGGCGGATGTCGTCTTCTGGACCGGCCACGACATGGAAAAGTTCATGGAAAAGCCGCTCGCCTCGCTGTCCGGCAAGGCAACGTCCGTTGCCCTGCTCGAAACACCGGCGATTGCCACGCTCAAGCCGCGCGAGGGCGGAACGTTCGAGCCGCATGAACACGAAGGCGAAGCAGCCCATGCGGACCATGACCACGACCATGAGGAAGAGACCGATCCGCATTTCTGGCTCGACCCGGAAAATGCCCGCGCCGCCGTCAAGGTGATCGCCGCCACGCTTTCGGCAGCCGACCCGGCACATGCGACCGCCTATTCCGAAAATGCGGCCCGCACGGATGCCGATCTCGCTGCGCTCGAAACGAAGATCGCGACCGAACTTGCGCCCTACAAGGGCAAGCCCTTCATCGTCTTCCACGACGCCTATCAGTATTTCGAGAAGCGCTTTGGCCTGAGCGCCACCGGATCGGTGACGATCAGCCCGGAAGTCCAGCCGGGTGCGGCCCGCATTGCCGAGATCGAGAAGAAGATCAAGACGCTCGGCGCGGTCTGCATCTTCTCCGAGCCGCAATTCGAACCGAAGCTCATGGACACGATCGCCGCCGGCACGAAAACCTTCCGCGGCGAACTCGATCCGGAAGGCGCAAGCCTGACGGAAGGGGCAGACCTTTACCCCCGTCTCCTGCAGTCGCTGGCCGACAATCTCAAGGATTGCCTGAGCAAGGAGGCCTGAACGGCTGGCAAGAGGGTATTCGAGGCCCCGCGCCACTTGCCCGCGCCATTTTAGTCTTGCAAGAATTGCGGATCGATTCGCAGACCGGAGTCCGCAATTTTGACTGAGCCCACGCTGCAGGCCGCCATGGCCGCCTTCGAGGCCGGCGACCTCGACAGGACGTTCATCATCCTCAACTCCCTGATGACCGCAGGTGGCGCCGGCGACATCAACGTCCTGTCCCTGCTCGCCCGCACCTTCCAGAAGGCCGGCATGCCGACCGAGGCTGCGGAAGTGCTGGAGCGTGCCGCCCAGCGCGAGACGCCGCATGCCTCCGCCTTTCTGCTCAATGCCATGCAGCTTTACGAGGAAGCCGGGCAGCGCGAGAAGGCGTTCCTGCTTGCCCTGCAGCTCAACAAGGTCATCCCGGAACACCAGGACGTCGTCTATATCCTGATCAAGGGCTTCATGGAGCGCGGCGAGAAGGAACTCGTCGATGCGCACAAGGGCCGGCTGATCAACTCGACCAATCCGGAGCATCTGGCGCTCGCCTCGCGCCTTGTCGGCAGTGCCGAACTCACGGAAGACCATCTGACGCTCTACAAGAAGCTCTATGCGATTGCCCCGGACCAGGGGCCCATCCTCTTCTCGCTGATGGAACTGGCTGCCACCTTCCACGATTTCGATACGCTGAACGCACTTGAAACGCGCCTGAAGGGCGATTTCGCCGCCGGCAGCACCGACATCTTCAAGGGCGACATGCCGCGCCACAGCCTGCTCTGGAGCGAGAGCGAGGCGATCAACCTGCTGGCGGAAAACGCCAGCGACATGCCCGACAAGCCCGATGGTCTCGACATGATCCGCCGCATCCAGGCGCATGACTGGTCAGATCGCATCAAGGTCGGTTATGTCTCGGACGACTTCACCGACTACAGCCCGGCGATGAACCTCATTCGCGGCGTGCTGAACACCCATGACGCCGACCGCTTCGACATCTATCTCGTTGACGCCACGCCGCCGGAAAAGGTCGGCTTCAACAATCGCGCCCGCTACGGCACGGTCATCCCGATCCACGATCTCGACATCACCGCCGCCGCCCGAGCCGTTTCCAATGCAGGCATCGACATTCTGGTCGACTTGAAGGGCTATAACGGCGGCGCGAGGCCCAGCCTGTTCAACCAGCTGGCAGCGCCCGTGCAGGTGTCCTGGCTCGGCTTCCCCGGCACGCTCGTCAATCTCGACATCGACTACGTGATCGGCGATCCGACCGTGCTGCCGGAAAGCTCGAAGCCCTTCTATTCGGAAAAGTTCTGCCGCCTGCCGGAGAGCTTCATGCCGAACGATCCGGTCCGCCGGCCGCTGCCCGAGCCGCGCGCGCGCCGCGATCTGGCGCTTCCCGAAAGCAAGTTCGTCTTCTCGGTCTTCACCCCGCCCGACAAGATTTCCGCGGAAGCCTTCAGCCTCTGGATCGCGATCATGAAGAAGGTGCCGGACAGCGTGCTCTGGATGGCCGAGACCTCGACACTGGCGCGCCAGAACCTGACGCGCTTCGCGCTCCTGCAGGGCGTGATGCCGAACCGTCTCGTCTTCGCACCCAACGTCTCCTACGAGGACCACCTCGCCCGCATCCAGGCCGCAGACCTCGCGCTCGACACGTTTCCCTATAACGGCCACCTCGAAAGCTCCGACCTGCTATGGGCCGGTGTGCCGGTCGTGACCCGCAGGGGCAGCCATTTCGCCTCGCGGATCACCGAGAGCCTGCTGAACGCCATCGGTGCGCCCGAGCTCGTCGCCGCCGACAATGCCGCCTATGTGGACCTTGCCGTGGCGCTGGCCACCGACCGTCACCGCCTGGGGACGATCCGCGAAAAGCTCGCCACCAACCGTTTTCGCGCGCCGCTCTTCGACGCCGAACGCTTCTGTCGTCATCTGGAGGCAGGCTATGTGGCGATGGTGGAACGGGCAAAGGCGGGGCTCGACCCCGAACATATCGACATCCCGGCCCTGCCCGCCCGCGACGGCAGCTTCCTGCCGCCGTCACCGTAATAGCCGCACCAGTTTCCCGTCATCCCGGACCTGATCCGGGATCCGGTCAGCCCGCGTCCGCGGGCTGAAGGGACTTTGCGGTAGACAATTAATACAGGGAGTGTTGTGCGCGCTGGACGGCGCGCACTGGATGCCGGATCAGGTCCGGGATGACGGAGTGTTCGTTTTCACAAAACCCGATAGGTAAACCCGTCGAAATCCGCCGGCTTTCCGTGGCCGGTGATGTCGAAGGTGAACATGGCGGCAAAGGCGCCGGTGAAGGAGCCGTGCTCGTTGAGCCCGCCGCCTTCGTCCGAGATGACGCTGGCGTCGAGCACCGGGCCGACGGCCTGCCACTCGCCCTGACCCGCAGGCCTCCAGAAGAATTGCAGGTCGTTGTCCCGCACCTCCATCGCCAGATCGAGCGGGCCTTCCGGCACCGAAACGCCCATGCCGATCGGATATTCGAGCTTGCCGCTCGGATAGGCGCCGGGGCAGGACAGGATGATCAGCGATGCGCCCAGCTCCTCGTCCCAGGAAAGACCCAACGCATGGAACTTGAAGCGGCCGTAGTAATGCGTCAGCCCCGCCACATGCTGATAGGTCTCGGCCTTGTAGTCGAGCGTGGTCTCGGCGCGGAAGGCATGATGCTCCTGCCGGCGGCCGACAAGCCCCTGCTCGAACCAGTTGCCGATGCTCTGCCGGCCGAAGATGCGCAAGAAGCCGGGCCGCTCGGTGAGCGAGAAGATGCGCTCCGGATGCGGCGTGCGCAGCCACTGGAATTCCACCGGCAGCTTGGCCTCGTCGAAGGTGCGGACGATCTCGACGGGCTCGGGGTTCTTCACCGCACCGGTCGGTGACGGCACCTCGACGGCAGGCACCTGTCCGCCTTGCGTGAGATAAAGCCAGCCATCGCGCCACTCGACCTTCTGGATCGAGGTCTCGCGGCCCAGCGTGCAGCGGCGGTTGGGCGCCAGCGGACGGCCGCAGAGATGCGTGTGATAGAACTGCCCATCCGGCGTCTCGACATATTGCCCATGGCCGGCGCGCTGCAGGGCCGCATTCGGGCTGTCCTTCGACGTGATCACATAGAGGTCCGGATGATCCTCATACGGCCCCTCGATATTGTGCGAACGCGCCATGGCAACGGCATGCGTATAGCCCGTGCCGCCTTCCGCGCAGGTGAGATAATACCAGCCGTCGCGCTTGAAGAGATGCGGCCCCTCGACCAGTCCCAGCGGCGTGCCGGAATAGATGTTGCGCACCGGCCCGACCAGCTTGCCGGCCTTGGCATCATATTCCTGCAGCACGATGCCATCGAAGGCCACATGGCCCTTGGAATGGCGGGCCTCCGGCCGGTGGTTCCATTGCTGGTTCACGAACCACTTGCGCCCGTCATCGTCATGGAAGAGCGACGGATCGAAGCCGGAGGAATTGACGAAGACCGGATCGGACCATTCGCCCTCGATGGTCGGCGAGGTCACGATATAGTTCGGCGCATCCTTGAACGAGCCTTCGAAACGCTTCACATCCGTATAGACCAGCCAGAACTGCCCGTCGGCATAGGTGAGGCATGGCGCCCAGATGCCGCAGCTATCGGGATTGCCGAGCATATTCAGTTGGCTCGGTCGCTCCAGCGGCCGGCGGATGAGCGTCCAGTTCACCAGATCGCGCGAATGGTGGATCTGCACGCCGGGAAACCACTCGAAGGTCGAGGTGGCGATGTAATAGTCGTCGCCGACGCGGCAGATCGACGGGTCCGGATTGAAGCCGGGAAGGATCGGGTTCTGGATCATGGCGGTCACTTCTTCTTGCGCGGCGGGCCCTTGCGCTCGGCAGAGGCGGCCCAGAGGTTGATATCGGCTTCGCGGGCATGGACGTCGATTTCGGCAAGCTCCGCATCGGTGAAGTCAGGGTTTTCGAGAGCGGCAACACAATCGACGACCTGCGAGGCGCGGCTGGCACCGATCAGCGCCGAGGTGATGCGGCCCTTGCGCAGCACCCAGGCAATGGCCATCTGCGCCAGCGTCTGGCCGCGCTTTTCCGCAATGCGGTTCAGCGCACGGATATTCTCGATATTCTTCTCGTTGAGGAAGTCCGGGTTCAGCGACTTGTCCTGCGCAGCCCGGCTCGCATCCGGAATGCCGTTCAGATATTTGGACGTCAGCATGCCCTGCGCCAGCGGCGAGAAGACGATGGAGCCAACGCCGAGTTCTTCCAGCGTATCGACCAGCCCATCCTCCTCGATCCAGCGATTGATCATTGAATAGCTGGGCTGATGGATGAGGCACGGCGTGCCGAGATCCTTCAGGAACGCCACGGCCTCACGCGTCCGCTTCGAATTGTAGGAGGAGATGCCGACATACTGCGCCCGGCCCGAGCGCACGATATGATCGAGCGCGCCGCAGGTTTCTTCGAGCGGCGTATCGGGGTCGAAGCGGTGCGAATAGAAGATGTCAACATAGTCGAGGCCCAGCCGCTTCAGCGACTGGTCGCAGGAGGCAATCACATATTTGCGGCTACCCCATTCGCCATAAGGCCCCGGCCACATGCCGTAGCCGGCCTTGGAGGAGATGATCAATTCGTCGCGATAGCCGGCGAAATCCGTCTTCAGGATATCACCGAAGGCCGTTTCGGCGCTGCCGGGCGGCGGGCCGTAATTGTTGGCGAGATCGAAATGCGTGATGCCGAGATCGAAGGCCGTGCGGCAGATGTCGCGCTTGGTGGCCATCGGCGTATCCTCGCCGAAATTGTGCCAGAGGCCGAGCGAGATCGCCGGCAGCTTCAGGCCGCTCTTGCCACAGCGGTTATATTTCATCGTCTCGTAGCGGTTTTCAGCAGGCTGCCAGGCCATGGAATTCTCCTCGCGTCATAACGGGCAAAGCCGCGCCTTTTAGGGGCGCGGCTCGAAAGATGGAAATCTGGGCCTCAGCGCATCAGCGCAGCTGCCACGTCCATGGTGAAGGGCGCGGGCTGGGTGCATTTCGTGCCGATATCGACCGAACGCTTCTCCTCCGCCGACTTGAGGATCGAAAGCAGCACGTCCACGACATGCAGCGCGCGATCCAGCGAGCAGCGATGCTCGCGTCCCTCCTCATGCGCCGCCATCATGTCAGAAAGACCGGCAGCGCGATAGTTGGCGAGCATGCGCCCGTCCTGCGTCTGGAACTTCGCTTGCGTCAGCGGATGGTCCCAAAGCTCGACGGCTTCAAAGCCCGCACCGCCGCGCTTGGCCATCTCCACCGTGCCGCCGAAGAAATTCGGGTCCGGCACATGCAGCGCGCCGTCAACGCCGTAAAGCTCCATGTTGGTGTGCTTGTTGGCAATGACGTCCCAGCTGCCCATCAGCGCGATATGCGCCCCGTTCTCGAATTCGAGAATGGCATGGATGTTGGTGGGCGTCGTGACCGGCACAGCCTCGCCATTGCGTGGCCCGTTTCCGATGACGCGCTCCGTGCGTGCCATGTTGGCCATCGCCATCACCCGCTTGACCGGCCCGACGAGGTTGACGAGGTTCGTCACATAATAAGGCCCCATGTCGAGGATCGGCCCGCCGCCCGGACGGAAGAAGAAGTCCGGGTTCGGGTGCCAGGCTTCCATGCCCGCACCCAGCACATGCGCCGTGCCGGACATAACCTTGCCGATCGCGCCATCGTCGATCAGCTTGCGGGCAAACTGATGCGCGCCGCCGAGGAACGTATCCGGCGCCGAACCGACGCGAAGGCCCTTGGCGTCGGCGAGCTTGCGGAGCTCTTCGCCCTCTTCGACGGAAAGCACGAAGGGCTTTTCCGAATAGACATGCTTGCCGGATTCCAACGCCCGCTTCGACATGGCGAAATGCGCTTCCGGGATCGTCAGATTGACGATGACGTCAACCTGCGGGTCGGCGAAGAGCGCATCGACACTTTCCGCCCGCACACCGAATTCGGCAGCGCGAGCCTCCGCAGCAGCCGGATTGATATCGGCGCAGGCGACAGCCTTCAGGTTCTTGAACAGCGGGATCAGCTTGAAATAGGCGGCGGAAATGTTTCCGCAGCCCAGAACCCCAACTCCATATTCACGCGACATTTGGTTATCCTCAGAGCGTCTTGAACGAAGCGATGGAGCGGCTGACCATCCGCTTCAGATCGTTCGGGTTGTCATGTTCGGCGATGAAATACTTCGCCTTGGTGTTCTCGCGGATGAAGGGCATGATCTTCGTCCACGGCACCACGCCATGGCCGACATCGGACCAGCCGCCCTCGTCCGTCGCTTCGCCGGCCGGCGCAATGTCCTTCACATGCACGGCGACGACCTTGTTCCTGTACTTTTCGATCCAGGCGAAGGGATCGGCCTTGCCGCGGACGATCCAGGCAATATCGGCCTCCCAGTCGAGATCCGGTGCGCCTTCAAAGATGCGGTCGAGCACGACGGAGCCGTCTTCCAGCGCTGCAAATTCGAAATCGTGGTTATGCCAGGCATAGCCGAAGCCGGCGGCGCGATAAGGCTGACCGGCCTTCTGCAGGCGGCGGCCGAAATCCGTCCAGCCCTCGACCGAATTGGGTCGCTGATCGGGCATGATATAGGGGCAGACGATAAGCTCGATGCCCACAGCCTTTGCAAAGGCGATCACCTTGTCCGGGTTCTGCTCCAGCGCGTCGACGGAAAAATGCCCGGTCGGCATGGCCAGACCATTGGCGTCGAGCTGCGCCCGCAGCGCCTTGCCGGCCGCCTCGTCGGCCTCGCCATAGACGCCGCCGAAACCTTCGGCATAGGCATAGCCATTTGCGGCCAGAAGCTTGAAGACGTCCTCAAGCGGCGGATAGTTGCGCGAGCTGAAAAGCTGAAAGCTGAACTTTTCCATGGGGTAACTCCTCCTCGTTGTTTGTTTCCGTAACGTCAGCCGGCATCCTTGGGTGATGCCGCCTTGCGGGCGAGACTTGCGCCCGCAAGGATCAGCCGGCGTAACAGCTGTGAAGATCCAGCACCGTGAACTGCGGCGCGACGGCCGAACGTTTCCCGGGCGTGAAAATGACGGTCTTGGTTTCTCCGGCCGTGAGGTCGAACGCGTTGTCGGAATAGCGCCCCTCGCAATCGGCCTCCAGCATGACATGCAGCGCCAGTCCCTTCGCGGTGACGCGAACCTCAAAGACGCCGCCGGCAAAGGACTGAACATCGAGCTGAAGGCCCGATGGCTTGAGGTCCAGCGTCTTGTAGGTGACGGGCGCATGATGCCCCTCGCCCGTCATGCCATTGGCAGCCGTGAAGGACCAGAAAAGCAGCATATTGTCCGGAATGTCGGAGCGCGCAATCACCGCCGCCGTCACCGCCCGGTCGGCAGGTGCTGCGGCTTCGAACGAGCGGAACGGACGCCGCTTGCCGGCAAGATCGACCAGCCATGTCTCGATCTTCACGACCGTGTCGTCGAGCGTATCGTTGACGACGGAAAGCGCGATTTCGCTCTCGTCCTCGGACGGGATCGCAGCCACCGCCACCTGCTGGAAATAGCGGCGCGCCATGTAGTGCATCGCCTTCCACCCGCCGCCGTAATCAAGGCTCGCCCAGGAAGCGACCGGCCATGTGTCGTTGAGCTGCCAGTAGAGCGTGCCCATGCAATGGGGCTTCAGCGAGCGCCAGAAATCCACCGCCGTGCGGATGGCCAGTCCCTGCTGGATCTGGCTGAGATAGACGAAGGACGGAAAGTCCTTGGGGAAGCGGAAATAACGGAACATCGTGCCCGCAATCCGCTCGTTGCCACCGGCGTTCTTTTGGTGCGATTCCATCACCGGCGAGGCAATGTTCATGTCCCCCGCATCGGCAAACTGCCGGATGACGGGCATCGACGTATAGGACTGGAAACCGAATTCCGAGCAGAAGCGCGGGCGCACGGTCCGGTAATTGTCGAACGACTTGTTCTCGTGCCAGACCGACCAGTAATGCATGTCGCCCGAGCCATCGGCATGCCAGGCATCGCCGAAGTCGAGATAGCCCGATGCCGGGCTCGACGGCCACCAGATCAAATCCGGCCCCGCTTCCTTCAACGCCACTTCGATCGTCCGGTTGAGACGGTCATAGGAGACCAGATAACGGTCGCGATTGTTGCGCGTGATTTCGAACCAGTTGAGCGCGCCGATCAGTTCATTGTCGCCACACCAGAGCACGATCGACGCATGCGAGGAGAGCCGGCGCACCTGATAGAGCACTTCCTCGCGCACTTCGGCCAGGAAATCCTCGGTCGAGGGATAGATGTTGCAGGCGAACATGAAGTCCTGCCAGACCATCAGGCCCTTGGCATCGCAGAGATCGTAGAACCAGTCCTGCTCGTAAAACCCGCCGCCCCAGACGCGGATCATGTTCATGTTGGCGTCCACCGCCGACTGCAGCAGGTCCTCGGTCTTCGCGGGACTGCTCTTCGAGAAGAGCGCATCCGCCGGGATCCAGTTGGCGCCGCGGCTGAAGATCTCACGCCCATTGATGCGGAAGGCAAACCGGCTGCCTGCCTCGTCCTTGTCGGTCAGAAGCTCGACCTTGCGGATGCCTATCTTGCGGGAAACCCGCTCGCGCGTTGTTTCGACGGAAAGATCATAAAGCGCCTGCTCGCCCGAACCCGCCGGCCACCAGAGCCGGGGCTTCTCGATGCGATAGACCTGCGTGACCTTCGTCAACCCCTCGCCGACCGAACAATCCAGCCGCTCGCGCTCGCCGTCAAAGGTCAGATAGAGCGGCACGACGCCAGGCTCGAAGGCATGAAGCGTCACGGTGACGGTGAGGTCCACCGCTCCATTGTCATGATGCGTCTGCCGCGCCTCGACATGCTCGATCCGGGCCGGCTCCATGCGCTTGAGCGCGACCGTGCCGTAGAGCCCGAGTGGTGCCAGCGCAATGTTCCAGTCCCAGCCGAAATCGCACTGCGCCTTGCGCAGGAGATTGCCGTTGGCGATCGGCGAGTTGGCCTCCTGGCGCGGAACGTAGAAGGGCTGCAGCGCCTGCCGCCGCGCGCCCTCGGTCACCGAGGAGTGAATGAGGATGCGGATCTCGTTGCGGCCGGTCTTCAGCGCATGGCTAACATCGGGACGATAGCGCCGGAAGACGTTCTGCGCCTCCAGCACGACGATATCATTGATGGAAACGGTGGCGACCGTGTCGAGATAGTCGATATCGAGATACCAGCCGCCAAGACCGGCATTGTCGCCGATGTCGAAGCTGCGGGTCAGAACCCAGTCCTTCTCGGCGAGATGCCGGAGCTTGTATTCGTTGCGCCCGTAGTAAGGGTCGGGGATCAGGCCTGCGCCCTGCAGCGCCGAATGAACATCACCCGGCACCGTCATGTCGACCGGCGGAAACCCCTCCGATGAAACATGCCATTCACCCGCAAGATCAACGCAATCCTTGTCCGCCCCGATCCATTTAACCGGCATCGCACTCACCCTGTCACATTGTCAGATTGGCTGGCGGGCCGGAGGTCCGCCGCCCAACTCAGATCGAACTTCAGATACGAAGCTCGCTCTCGGCGTCGAAGAGCGAAGCGACGCTCATGTCGTAGGCGAGCTTCACCTGCGCACCCGGATTGTAGCGCCGGCTGCCGCCAATGCGCACGGACATCGACTGGCCCGCATGCTTCAGCCAGATCAGGTTGTCGGCGCCCATCGGTTCTTCGATTTCGACCACGGCCTGATGCGTATCCGCCGTTTCCGGCCCGTCGACGCTGATATGCTCGGGGCGCAGGCCCAGAATGGCCTTCGTGCCCGGACGCAACGGCCCCTTGGCCTTGTAGCCGTCGAGCATGAAGGTCACGCCATTGGTCGCAAAAGCAGGGCGGCCGTCAGCCGTCGTGATCTCGCCCTTGAAGAAGTTCATCGCCGGCGAGCCGATGAAGCCCGCGACATAGAGGTTCTTCGGCTCGTTGTAGATCGTCATCGGATCATCGAGCTGCTGGATCAGGCCGCCGCGCATGATGGCGATGCGGTCGGCTAGCGTCAGGGCCTCGATCTGGTCATGCGTGACATAGATCATCGTGTTCTTGAGGTTCTGGTGCAGGCGCTTGATTTCCACGCGCAGCTCCGAACGGAGCTTGGCATCGAGGTTCGACAGCGGTTCGTCGAACAGGAACACGTCCACATCGCGCACCAGCGCACGACCGATGGCAACACGCTGGCGCTGGCCGCCGGATAGGGCTGCCGGCTTGCGCTGCAGGAGCGGACCGATCTGCAGGATTTCGGAAGCGCGGGCCACCCGCTTGTCGATTTCCGCCTTGTCCATGCCGGCAATGCGCAGGCCGAAGGAGAGGTTTTTCTCCACCGTCATCTGCGGATAGAGCGCATAGGACTGGAACACCATGCCGATGCCGCGGTCCTTCGGTTCTTCCCAGGTGACGTTGCGATCCTTGATGAAGATCTGCCCATCCGTCGGCTCGAGAAGGCCGGCAATGCAGTTGAGCAGCGTGGACTTGCCGCAGCCGGACGAACCGAGGAGAACGAGAAACTCGCCGTCCTTGATGTCCAGATTGAGCTTGTCCAGCACGGTAACAGCGCCGAATTTCAGCGTAAGGTCCTTGACCGAAACACTCGAGTTCATTCGATTATCCCTTTACAGCGCCGGCGGCGATGCCGCGCACGAACAGTTTGCCCGAGACGAAATAGACGATGAGCGGCACGAGCCCCGTCAGAATGGTCGCGGCCATGTTGACGTTGTATTCCTTGACCCCCTGAACGGAGTTCACGATGTTGTTGAGCTGCACCGTCATCGGGTAATATTCCGGACGGGTGAAGACGACACCGAAGAGGAAGTCGTTCCAGATGCCGGTGATCTGAATGATCATGGCGACGACGAAGATAGGCAGCGACATGGGCAGCATGATCCGGAAATAGATGTTCCAGAACCCTGCCCCGTCGACACGCGCCGCCTTGAACAGTTCCTCCGGCAGCGATGCGAAATAGTTGCGGAAGAGCAGCGTCAGGATCGGCATGCCGAAGATCGTATGCACGATGATCAGGCCCGAAAGCGTTCCGTAAATGCCGAGTTCCCGCAGCACGATCACGATCGGATAGATCATCACCTGGTAGGGAATGAAGGCGCCGACCACCAGAACGGTGAAGAAGGTTTCCATGCCCTTGAAGCGCCAGTTGGCGAGCGCATAGCCATTGATCGAGGCGATCAGGATCGAGATGATCACCGAGGGGACGGTGATGCGCACGGAATTGTAGAACCCGCGCGAAAGGCCGTCGCAGTTCAGACCCGTGCAGGCCTGCGCCCAGGCCTTGACCCAGGGCTCGAAGGTGATTTCCACCGGCGGCGAGAAGATATTGCCCATGCGGATTTCCGGCATGGTCTTCAACGAGGTCACGACCATCACATAAAGCGGGATCAGGTAATAGATCGCCGCCAGCGTCAGCGTACCGTAGAGCACGATGTTGCGGGTGGAGAAAATGGGACGCGGACGCTTGCCGCTCGGGCCGGATCTGGAGCCGGACGAGGCCGCCGATGCAGCGCCCGCCGTGTTGAGTGTTGCCTGATCAGCCACGCTTCTTGCCTCCGAATTCGAGATAGGCCCAGGGAATGATGATGATCGAGATGGTGATCAGCATCATGGTGGAGGCGGCAAAGCCCTGCCCCAGGTTCTGCGCCTGGAACATGTAGTCGTAGACATATTTTGCCGGCACTTCGGAGGCGATGCCCGGCCCGCCGCTGGTCTGCGCCACGACGAGGTCGTAGACCTTGACGATGCCGCTGGCGACGATGACGAGCGTGGTGATGAAGACCGGCCGCATCATCGGAATGATGATCAGCAGATAGGTCTTGACCATTGGAATGCCGTCGACGCGCGATGCCTTCCAGATGTCCTCGTCAATGCCGCGAAGACCGGCCAGCATCAGCACCATGACAAGGCCCGTGCCCTGCCAGAGCGCGGCAATCAGGATGCCGTAGATGACGATGGATTGCGTGTAGAGCGGATTGAACGTGAAGCCGACCCAGCCGAGCGAGCGCACGACGTGCTGCACACCGAAATCCGGGTTCAGAAGCCACTGCCACACAAGTCCGGTCACGATGAAGGACAGCGCGAACGGATAGAGAAAGATCGTCCGGAACACGTTCTCGAGCCGGATCTTCTGATCCATGAAGGCCGCCAGCACGAAGCCGATGACGAAGCTGAAAATCAGCGCGAAAACCCCGAAGATCGCGAGATTCTGGATAGAGACGATCCAGCGCTCCGACGCCCAGAGACGCTCATACTGATCGAAGCCGACGAATGTCGTCCTCGGCAGGAGCTTGGAATTGGTGAAGGAATAAAACACCGTCCAGACAGTGCCCCCCAGAAAGACGACCATCGCCGTCACGATCATGGGAATGGAGGCAATCTTTGAATTGAGATTGCGAAATAGCGTATTTGGCCGACGTGCGACCTGATAATCGGTCATGACTGCAACTCCCCTGTCGCAAACCTGAGACGGGAGAGCACGCACTGCACCTTCCCCTCACGCTTCGAATGGAGCCGCGACATGAGCCGCGGCCCGGTTCGAACATGACCGGGCAAGGCAGTCAGACTGCCGGCACCCGGTCACGTCTGCAACATCAGTCAGCCTTCGAGATGATCTCGGCGAACTTCTTCTGAGCAGCTTCCGGCGTGATCGACGGATCGGCGAAGAACTGCGAGAACAGGTCTTCCTTCTGCTTCTGGCTGTCGGCCGAAAGCAGCTGGTCGGTGGACTCGATCACATTGCCCTTGGCAAGGATGTCGAGCCCCTTCTTCATGCAGTCGTTGGCAGCAGCAAGGTCAACGTCGCCACGAACGGGGAGCGAGCCCTTCTTCAGGTTGAAGGCAACCTGCGTAGCCGGAGCCAGCAGCGTTTCGGCCAGAGCGGCCTGTGCCTTCGACTTGTCGGCGTCCTTCAGCTTCGGGAAGTAGAACGCGTCACCACCCGTGGAGATGATCGGGTTCACACCGAGGCCCGGAAGGCAGGTGTAGTCCTTGCCAGCAACCTTGCCAGCAACGGCGAATTCACCCTGCGCCCAGTCGCCCATGATCTGGCCGCCGGCCTTGCCGGTGATGACCAGGTTGGTCGCCTGGTTCCAGTCCTGAACGTTGGAGCCCTTGGACATGCGGCGCGCGTCGTCGGCAGCCTTGAAGACCTTGGCGATCTCGGGGCCTGCGGCGACCTTGGCGTCCTTGTCCTTGAACACCTTGTGGAAGGTATCCTTGCCGGCAATGGCAACCATCAGCACGTCGAACGCGCCGGCTGCCTGCCACGGCTGGCCACCGACGGCGAGCGGAATGATGCCGGCCTTCTCGAGCGCCGGTGCAGCCTTCACAAATTCGTCCCAGTTCTTCGGAACATCCACGCCAGCCTTCTTGAAGGCGTCGTTGGAGAGCCACAGCCACTGCCAGGAGTGGATGTTGACCGGAGCGCAATAGATGTGGCCATCGATCGTGCAGCTGGCGAGCAGGCTGGCCGGACGGATGATTTCCTTCCACTTGCCCTTCGCAGCAACCTCATCGAGGTTCTGCATCAGACCGGACTGAACAAGCTCTTCAGCCTGACGACCGTGGTTGAACTGCGTGGCGCCCATCGGGTCACCGCCGGTGATGCGGCTGACCATGATCGGACGGGCGGTGCCGCCCGAGCCGGCGATCGCGCCGTCGACCCACTTGTTGCCCGTTGCATTGAATGCCTTGGCAAGCTCGGCGACCGCGGCAGCCTCCCCGCCGGATGTCCACCAATGCGTGACTTCAAGATCGGTTGCCTGAGCTGCACCAAAAGAAAGCGTCACCGATGCTGCGAGTGCAGCAGCCAGAGAACGAATATTCATGAGTTCCTCCCTCACTGAAACGTTACCGGAAAAACTTATGACAAAGCCCTGAAACACGCAACCGGCTCCGCAAAAAATTTTTTTCTTCCCCAAAAATAATCCTTATGCGTGCACTCGTCACGCAGCGTCGCGCCAGGCTGATTTCGCATGCCGAAACGGCACAAACGTCTTACGTCATTGTTTTTATTTGATTTATTACTCTGTGAAATCGATTTTACTTTGCAACGCGAATTCGCGGCGCAACACAAAATTGTTGCCACGCAAAACTCGCTCGAAAACACGAAGGGCCGTATCAGGCGAAAATATCTCCTCGACTTTCGACCTGTAACGTTACAGATTTGTCGCCCTGCAATTGATCGGGCTAGGCATTGACCGGGCGGGGCAGACCGATAAAACTCCTGTGAGTGAAAAAATGGCGGCGCGAAGGAGCGGAATGGTGTCGGGAACGGATCGGGTGAGCGCCGGAAAGGCGCACGCGCCGCAAATTCTGGATGGCGAACGTCCGACCCTGAAGACCATCGCCTACCTGACGGGCCTTGGCGTCACGACGGTGTCGCGTGCGCTGAAGGATGCGCCCGACATCGGCGCGGAGACCAAGGAGCGCGTACGCCTTGTCGCGCGCCAGCTCGGCTACCAGCCGAACCGTGCGGGCGTTCGCCTGCGCACCGGCAAGACGAATGTGATTGCGCTCGTCCTTGGCATGGACGCGGAGATCATGTCGATGACGGGCCGCATGGTCTATGGCATTTCCGACGTTTTGACCGGCACGCCCTATCACCTCGTGGTGACCCCGCATATCAACAGCGCCGATCCCATGGTGCCGGTGCGCTACATCGCCGAAACGGGTTCGGCCGATGGCGTCATCCTGTCACGCACCGAGCCGGACGACCCGCGCATCCGCTTCCTTGCCGAGCGCAATATCCCGTTTGTCACGCATGGCCGCACGGATATGGGCTTTATCCATCCCTATCACGATTTCGACAACGAGGCCTTTGCCTACCAGGCCGTACAGCGGCTGGCAGCGCGCGGTCGCAAGCGCATCGCGCTCCTGCGCCCGCCGACACAACTGACCTATGCCGGCCATACCCTGGCGGGCTTCCATCGGGGCTTGAAGGATTTCGGGCTCACGGAGGCGCCATTCGACTGGATCAACGTGGAGACACCGGCAGCCGAAATGAAGGATGGCGTGGAGGCCTTGATGCGTTCCGCGGATGCACCCGACGGCCTTGTCTGTTGCTCCGGAAGCTCGGCCATTGCCGCCGCGGCCGGCATTGCCGCGGCCGGCAAGACCATCGGGCGCGAGGTGGACATGGCTGCCAAGGAAGCCGCCGGCGTCCTGCCCTGGTTCCAGCCGCAGATCATCGCGATGAACGAGGATTTCACCAGCGCCGGACGCGAACTTGCCCGCGCGCTCATCGCCCGCATCGCCGGACACGATCCGGCAACGCTGCAAAGCATCGCCGTCTCCGACTGGGCAGACAAAGGCTGATCGGCTAAAGCCGGATCTCCAGCCCATCGCGCCCGACGATCAGGTCGCCGGAATAGGTCTCCGACACCGCTGCATGCCAATGCGCCTCGGTGAAATCCGGATCGTCGGCGGGGATCATGTGATTGAGCGCAAGCCGCTTCACGCCTGCCATCGTGGCGATCCGCCCGACATCGGCGGCGAATGTATGCGAGGCGACCAGATGCTCGCGCAGTCGCGTGCCGTTGCCCGTGCGCCGGATGATGCTTTCCAGCCCCTCCGGCAACATCGCCTCATGGATAAGGAGATCGGCCCCCTTGGCGAAGTCGGCCAGCGGCGGATGGAAAGCCGTGTCGCCGGAAAACACGACGACACCGGACGTCATCTCGACCCGGAAGGCAAAGCAATCGGCGAGCGGCGGATGCGGCACGCGAAGCGCGGTGACGCGCAAGCCCGGCTCCTCGAGCACCACGCCCGCGTCAATCTCCGCCACCGTGACGAGATCGGCCAGCACCGGCCGCCCCTCGTCAACAATGCGTGTCGAGATATCGACAACCAGCGAGGCGAGAAACGCCTGCCAGAGCGCCACGACACCCTTCGGTCCATAGACCTTGACGGGCGTCGCGAGGCCGGACGTCCAGGCGGTATGGATCAACCCGCCCAGTTCCAGCACATGGTCGGAATGAAGATGTGTCACCAGGACATGACTGAGCCCCTTCAGCGACACACCGGCATTGACGATGCCGCGCGAGACGCCGAGCGCGCAATCGACCGCGATGACACGCCCGCCTGTCTCGATCAGGCTCGATGTCGGCGAAGGACCGCCCGGCCGGATCGCCGGGCCGCCCTTGGTGCCGAGAAGAACAATGCGTTCATTCATTCAGGCCGCTGCCCCACGGGCCGTGATGGAAGTCCTTGCCGTCGAGACGGTCAAAGCCATGTGCGCCAAAGAAGTCGCGCTGCGCCTGGATGAGGTTGGCGGTGCCGCGTGCCTGACGGTAGCTGTCGAAATAGGACAGCGCCGAAGAGAGCGCTGGAACCGGCAGCCCGGCTGTAACCGCAGCCGCGACGACGCGGCGAAGCGACGGCAGCGCCTCCTTGACCATGGCCGAGAAGGCCGGTGTCATGATCAGGTTTTCCGCATCCGGCATGGCCGTGAATGCGCTGGTGATCTCGTCGAGGAACTGCGAGCGGATGATGCAGCCAGCGCGCCAGATCTTGGCAATGACCGGCATGGGCAGCGACCAGCCGAACTCCTTCGACGCTTCACCCATGACCGCGAACCCTTGCGCATAGGCGCCGATCTTAGCGGCGAAGAGTGCCAGTTCCAGATCGTTGAGACCGGCGCTGCCGGCATCGATCTTGCCGGGTGCCGAACCGAAGATCTTCTCGGCGGCAACGCGCTGCGTCTTCATCGAGGAAAGCACGCGCGCGGCCACAGCCGCCTCGATCGCCGTTGCCGGCACGCTCAGCTGCTGCGCCTCGATGACGGACCACTTGCCTGTGCCCTTCTGGCCGGCCTGGTCGAGGATCATGTCGACCATCGGCCCATCGCCGTGGGGGTCGCGAGCGGCCAGAACCTTCTCGGTGATTTCGATGAGATAGGAGTTGAGGCGGCCCTTGTTCCAGCCGCCGAAGATGTTGCCGATCTCGCTTGCCGACTTGCCCGAGCCATCGCGCAGCAGGCCGTAGATTTCGCCGATCATCTGCATGTCGGCATATTCGATGCCGTTATGGATCGTCTTGACGAAATGACCGGCGCCATCGGCACCCAGCCACGCGCAGCAATCCTCATTGTTGAACTTGGCGGAGATCGAGGTCAGAACCTTCTCGACCCGCGCATAGCTTTCCGGCGTGCCACCAACCATGATCGAAGGCCCGTGGCGTGCGCCCTCCTCGCCACCCGAGACGCCCATGCCGATGAAGGTGAGCCCCGTACCGTCCAGTTCCTTGAAGCGGCGGCGCGTGTCGTGGAAGTTGGCGTTGCCGGCATCGATGACGATATCACCACCGGTGAGATACGGCCGCAGATGCTCGATCTGATCGTCCACCGGCTGGCCGGCCTTGATCATGATGATGATCGGGCGCGGCGGGCGGATCGCCGCGATGAACTCTTCCATCGTGTGGCAGGGAATGATGCGTTCCGCCAGCGCGCCGGCCTCCGCGAAGAACTCGTCGGTCTTCTCGGTCGTGCGGTTGAAAACCGCAATCCGGTTGCCCTTCTCGGCGATGTTGAGAGCGAGATTCGCCCCCATCACACCCAAACCGATGAGACCGATTTCTGCCTTTTCCATGGGGTCGCTCCAATGCTTTTATTGGAGCCTTTTTTGGCACTCGGCACGCGCATGGGCAAGAGCAAATCGATTAAGTTTATGTGTCAGGCCTGTCGTCGCCGTCGTCGAGTACCCGCCAGGACGAACCCTCGAGATCGTCATACTGGCCGCTCTTCAGCGACCAGAGGAAGGTCACGAGGCCAAGCCCGCCCATCGCCAGCGCAATGGGGATCAGATAGATCAGCACATTCATGAGGCAACCGCCGGTGTCATCGGGACCTCCTGATCTTCAGCCTTGGCGACCTTGCCGGAACCGAGCGTCAGCCGCATTGCATTGGCCACGACAATGATCGACGAGGTCGACATGGCAATGGCTGCAACCAGCGGCGAGGCATAACCGAGAAGCGCCAGCGGCACGAAGACGACGTTATAGGCAATCGCCAGAGCGAAGTTCTCCAGGATCAGCCGCCCTGCCCGCTTGGAAACATCGATCGCCAGCGACACCGCCACCAGGCTCTCATGCAGGAAGACGAAGTCGGCGGCCTGCCGACCGACATCCGAGGCGGTTGCCGGGGCCATCGAGACATGCGCGGCGGCAAGTGCCGGCGCGTCGTTGATGCCATCGCCCACCATCAGCACCTTGTGGCCATGGGCCGATGCCGTGCCGATCTCGTCGACCTTGCCCTTGGGCGTCAGCGCCGAGCGCCAGAAGCCGATCCCGAGGCGGCGTGCCAGTGCGGCAACGACGCCCTCGCGGTCGCCCGACAGGATCGCGGTCTTGAAGCCGCGCGCCGTCAGGCTTGCAATCAGCCCCTGCGCATCGCGCCGTGTCTGGTCCTCGAACCGGAAGACCGCAACGAGCTTGCCGTCGAGAGAGAGAACCGTTTCCGGTCCCGCTGCGTCGTCGTCTGCGCCGGCATCGGTCGCATTCAGCGCAAAACCCCGATGGCCAAGCCGCCAGAGGCCTTCGCCATCCCGAGCCTCGATGCCGGCACCCGGAATTTCGCTGACCGTCCCGAACCGCGTCACGTCACCACTACCGGCCTCGGCCAGCGCTGCCGACAGCGGATGGCGCGAATGCAGCGCCAGAGACGCCGCCGTTTCCAGCGCCTTGGGCGAAACCGCGCCCTTGTTGACGAGGCGCGGCCTGCCGAGCGTCAGCGTGCCGGTCTTGTCGAAGATCACCGTGTCGATTTCCGTCAGCCGCTCCATGGCCGAGCCATCCTTGACCATGATCCCGTCGCGGAAGAGCCGTCCGGCGGCCACCACCTGCACCACCGGCACGGCAAGGCCGAGTGCGCAGGGGCATGTGATGATCAGGACCGCAATGGCAATCGTCAGCGCATGCTTCCAGTCGCCACCGTAGACGCCCCAGAAGAGGAAAGCCGCAAGCGCCAGGATATGGACCGCCGGCGCATAGATTTCCGCAGCACGGTCGGCAATCCGCCGATAGCGCGCCTTGCCGCCTTCGGCAGCCTCCATGAGGCCGATGATCTCGGCGACGAAGGAATTACGCGCCGCAGCCATCGCCTGAACCGTCAGGGCACCTGTCAGATTGAGACCACCCGCCTGCAAGGCCGAGCCCTTGGCTGCGGCGACCGGCAGGCTTTCGCCGCTGACGATGGAGAGATCGAGTTCGCTCGCGCCCGACATGACGACACAATCGACCGGAACGCGCTCGCCTGCGGCAACCAGAAGCCGGTCGCCGGGCACGATCTCGTCGATATTGCGATATTCGCGCCCGCCGTCGGGCGTCAGCACGGTCGCACCGCGGGGGCTCAAGCGTGCCAGACCGCTGATCGCCGAGCGCGCACGGTCGCGCATGATGTGATCGAGGGTGCGGCCGATCAGCAGGAAGAAGAGCAGCGACACGGAGGCATCGAAATAGGCCTCCTGCCCGTGGTTCATCGTCTCGTAGAGCGACATGGCATAGGAGAGCGAAATGGCGAGCGCGATCGGCACGTCCATGTTCATCCGCCCGTGGCGCAGTGCGTTATAGGCCGACATGTAGAAGGGACGGCCGGAATAGATCAGGGTCGGCCCGGCAATCGCTGCCGAAATCCAGTGGAACATGTCGCGCGTTGCCGCATCCGCTCCCGACCAGACCGAGACTGAAAGCAGCATGATGTTCATCGCTGCAAATCCGGCAACTGCCATGGCGCGGATCAACCCGTTGCGCGTGGCGTCCTGTTCGTCGGCCGAGATGGAGAAGAGATGGGATTCGTAACCTGCCGCCTCGATCGCCTTGGCAATCACCGACGGATCGGTGCGGCGGCCATCCACCTCTTCCTTCCAGACACAGGTAACCCTGCGGGTGGAAAGGTTGACGCGGGCGCGCTCGACTTCCGGCAGAGCCTTCAGCGCCTTTTCGAGCGTGGTGATGCAGGCGCCGCAGTGAACGCCGGGCACGGCAAGATCGGTCTGGCGCAGCCCGCCGTCGAGTTGGCGGCTCGCCAGCCACAGTTCGTCGGTCGGCGGCAGATCGTGGAGCGCCTTTTCTGCGTCCAGCGCCGCTTCGGTTCCTGCTGCACAGCAACTCATGACATTACCCTTACGTTTCAGGCCTTATCGATTGGCGAAGACATGCACGCGGATTGCCTCGTGATAGACGATCTCGCCATTGTCGTTGGTCTTCAGGTCAACGATCCACTCGCCCACCGGAACTTCGTGATTGGTGGTGAAGACCCCGTCTCCCTCATGCTTCAGCGTGACGGTGAAATCCTGCTTGGTGCCGACCGGACGGTGGAACTCGGCCACGACTTCATCCGCCGGAACCGGCCCACGCTCGGGATGCGTCAGCACGTAGCGAATACCTTCGTGATTGGCGACGAGTTCGCCCCGAATGCCGGTCGCCGCCATCTGCCGCATATGCTCGGCCTTGCCGTTGAACTGCTGGCTGGCGACGAATGTATTCTCGGCCACCAGCCCGCTCCAGGAATGGGTGGCATACCAGGCCATGGTGAAGTTGACGGCAATCACCGTTCCGAAGAAGGCGATCAGGATTGCCAGGAAGTGCCAGCCGGTAAAGATGAAGCCGCTGGACTTGTCGGAAGCCGTAGCCATCAGTGATGTTCCTTGTTGACGGCGCCTGCCGGCGCATTGAAGACCGCCTTGTAGACGTCATGTTCGTTGCTGGACTTGTCTTCGGCGATGAAGCGGAAATGCTCCTCGTCGTCGTGAATGCGATCGCGCGGGACGGTCACATAGACCTTCAGCGTCACCGCCTTGTCGGGATCGGCCGCAATGTCGAAGCTGCGGCTGTCGGGCTGATCCATGCCGTTGATCTTCATCGTGGCCCCTTCCAGTCCTTCGAGCGACAGCACGATGACGCGTGGCTCGGGGATCATGTTGAGGATGCGCACGGTGAAGCCGTTGCGGATCGAGCCGTCCGATTCCAGCACATATTGCGGATTGCGGTCATGCAGCACATTGACCTCCAGCCGGTCCCGCGACAGCAGCGCGACAAGCAGGCCAATACCTACGGCGGCCCAGACGCCCATATAGAGCAGCGTGCGGGCGCGGAAGATGATCTTCCAGTTGAAGTGCTTGACCTTGTTGTGGAAATGCCCATCCGCATCGCGCACGATATTGGGATTGATGTCATGCGCGCCATTGCCGGTCGCCAGCGCCATGTTGGCATTGTAATCGGCCAGCGTCGCATAGGAGATCAGCCCCTTGTCGCGACCGAGCTTGTCCATCACGCCGTCGCAGGCGTCGATGCAAAGCGCGCAGGTAATGCATTCGAGCTGCTGGCCATCGCGAATGTCGATGCCCATCGGACAGACGACGACGCAGGCATTGCAATCGACGCAATCGCCGGCAACCTTGCCTTCGGCCGCAGCCTTCTTGGTGCCATGCGTGCGCGGCTCGCCGCGCCAGTCGTTATAGGTGACGGTCAGCGAGCTTTCGTCCAGCATCGCGCCCTGAATACGCGGCCAGGGGCACATATAGGTGCAGACCTGCTCGCGCATCAGCCCGCCGAAAATATAGGTCGTGGCGGTCAGGATGCCGATCGTGGCATAGGCGACGAAGGGCGCCTGGAAGGTCCAGAGGTCGAGGAGCAGCTGCGGCGCATCGGCAAAATAGAAGATCCATGCACCACCGGTCGACACGCCGATGGCAATCCAGACTGCATGCTTGGACACCCGCTTCCAGATCTTCTCGAAGCTCCACGGCGCCTTGTCGAGCTTCATGCGCGCGTTGCGGTCGCCTTCGATGAAGCGCTCGACAACGAGGAACAGATCGACCCAGACCGTCTGCGGACAGGTGTAGCCGCACCAGGCGCGGCCGACGGCCGAGGTGATGAGGAACAGGCCGAACCCGGCCATGACGAGCAGGCCGGCGACGAAGAAGAATTCCTGCGGCCAGATCTCGATGAAGAAGAAATAGAAACGACGATGCGCCAGGTCGATCAGGATCGCCTGATCCGGCGCAAACGGACCGCGGTCCCAGCGGATCCAGGGACCGAGATAGTAGATGCCGAGCGTGACCAGCATCACGATCCACTTGAACTGCCGGAACCGCCCTTCCGCCCGCTTGGGGAAGATCTTCTTGCGCGCCTCGTAGAGCGGCTTCCTGACCTTCGCGGAATTGACCGGCTCGGCGTCGTGACGAACAACGTCTGCGGTTTGCGCGTTGGAGGCCTCCTTCTTGGGCTCGTCGGCAGTGTAGATGTTCATCGCTGGAAATCCCGATTCTGATATGTGCCTTTTCCCACCCGGGGCCGAAAACAACCTTGACTTAAGTCAAGCATGGACAAACTGCCGCATCGTTTGCTCACCCCGGAAACGAAAAAGCCGCGCCTCATCAAAAGGCGCGGCAAGTGGCATGACAAGCAAGTTATCATGCTGGAGAGATCGTGCGCCGCCGGGATGAACCCGGCGACGAAACCTTATTCGCCGCCGCCGAGCGAATGGACGAAGACGGCCAGTTCCTTGACGGTCGTGTCGCCGAGACGCGCAGTCCAAGCCGGCATGACGCCATGCTTGGGCTTCGTCACCTGGGCAATGATGGCAGCCTCGCCAGAGCCCTTCAGCCAGATGGCATCCGACAGGTTCGGAGCGCCGAGGTCGCGATTGCCCTGCGCCTGATCGCCATGGCAGGCGACACAGTTCGTGGCAAAGACTTCCTTGCCGGCAGCGGGATTACCGCTGGTGACCGGCTGCTTGGACAGGTCAGCCACATAAGCCGCAACGTTCAGGATTTCCTCCGGCTTCAGGATGTCCCCGAAGGCCGGCATTTCCGAAACGCGGGTCGCGGGATCCTGCGGGTCGCGAATGCCATGGGCAATCGTCGTGTAGATCTGGTCGGCGGAACCGCCCCACAGCCAGTCATTGTCGTTGAGGTTCGGGTAACCGACACTCCCCTGTGCGCCCGAGCCGTGGCAGGGCGTGCAGTTGACCTTGAAGGCGGCGGCACCGGCAGCGGCCGCGAATTCGTTCAAGGACTTGTCCTTGATGATATCGGCGACCGGCATGGCGGCGATCTTGTCCACGAAGACCTTCTGACCGCCGCTGGCCGCGGTCAGTTCGTCCTTGAGGACTGCACGGTTGGTCACGTTCCAGATACCCTTGGTGTTTGTCGTGAGCAGCGGCCAGGCCGGGTAGAAGATCGTATAGGCGAAGGCCCAGACGATGCAGGCATAGAATGTCCATACCCACCATCTCGGCAGCGGATTGTTGAGCTCGCGAATACCGTCCCAGACGTGGCCGGTGGTCTCGACGCCGCTCAGTTCGTCAACATGTTTGTCTGCCATTTTTCAATCCTCCTTGAGAGGTATGGATGCGGCCTCGTCGGCCATCTTTTTCGAGCCGGGCCGGAGCGCGAAAATGATCGCGCCCACGAAGAAGAGGGTGAAGCCAAGAAGGCCCCAACTGTCGGCGAATTGCCGCATCATGGTGTAGGTTTCCATGGGTTCCCCTCCTCACCGGTAGCCGGATGCGTCGTCATAGGTCGAGAAATCGACCAGCGTGCCGAGCATCTGGAGATAGGCGACCAGCGCATCCATTTCGGTGACCTTCGTCGGATCACCGTCAAAGTCGCCGACCTTGGCCTTCGGATAGCGCTTGACCAGATCGGTCGTATCCGCATTCGGATCGGACTGCGCCATCAGATCCTTCTGCGCACTCGCGATATCGGCATCCGTGTAGGGCACGCCGACCATGCGGTTGGCCTTGAGATGGCCTTCCACGTTCTCGATCTTGAGCGGCGTGTTCTTCAGGTAGGCGTAGGTCGGCATGACCGACTCCGGAACCACCGAGCGCGGATTGCTGAGGTGCTGGACGTGCCACTCGTTCGAGTAGCGGCCGCCGACACGGGCCAGATCCGGCCCCGTGCGCTTGGAGCCCCACTGGAACGGATGGTCGAACATCGATTCAGCTGCCAGCGAGTAATGGCCGTAGCGTTCCACTTCGTCGCGGAACGGACGGATCATCTGGCTGTGGCAGAGATAACACCCTTCGCGGATGTAGATGTTGCGGCCAGCCAGTTCGAGCGGGGTGTAGGGGCGCATACCCTCCACCTTTTCGATCGTGTTCTGCAGGTAGAAGAGCGGCGCGATTTCCACGATGCCGCCGATGGTGACGACAAGCAGCGAACCCACAAGCAGGAGCGACGCGTTCTTCTCGAGCAATTCGTGTTTTGCAAGAATGGACATGTTTGCCTCTCCTTATTCTGCCGGCTGGAGCTGCGGGACAGCACCACCGATGGGAGCTTCGTTCCGCTGGTGGCCAAGGATGGTCATCGTGACGTTGTAGGCCATGACGAGACCGCCAAGGAGGTACATGCCGCCGCCGACTGCACGCAGGACGTAGTAGGGGAACATGGCCCGGACTGCTTCTGCGAACGAGTAGACTAGGAAGCCCTGCTCGTCATATTCGCGCCACATCAGACCCTGCTGGATACCAGCAACCCACATGACGGCGGCGTAGACGACGATGCCAAGCGTTGCGAGCCAGAAGTGCCAGTTGACCAGACGCAGCGAGTAGAGACGATCCCTGCCCCAGAGCCTGGGCGTCAGATAGTAGATGGCGCCGAAGGAGATCATGCCGACCCAACCGAGCGCGCCTGAGTGAACGTGACCGATGGTCCAGTCCGTGTAGTGGCTGAGCGAGTTGACCGTCTTGATCGACATCATCGGGCCTTCGAAGGTCGACATGCCGTAAAAGGCGATTGCCATGACCATCATGCGGATGATCGGGTCGGTGCGGATCTTGTCCCATGCGCCCGAAAGCGTCATCAGGCCGTTGATCATGCCGCCCCACGAGGGCATCCAGAGCATGATGGAGAAGACCATGCCGAGCGTCTGTGCCCAGTCCGGCAGAGCCGTGTAGTGCAGGTGGTGCGGACCAGCCCAGATGTAGAGGAAGATCAGCGCCCAGAAGTGGATGATCGACAGACGGTAGGAGTAGATCGGACGACCGGCCTGCTTCGGAACGAAGTAGTACATCATGCCGAGGAAGGCTGCCGTCAGGAAGAAGCCCACGGCGTTATGGCCGTACCACCACTGCGTCATGGCATCCTGAACGCCCGAGAAGGCCGAATAGCTCTTCACGCCGAGGAACGAGACCGGCACGGCCATGTTGTTGACCAGATGCAGCATGGCCACCGTGACGATGAAGGACAGGAAGAACCAGTTCGCCACGTAGATGTGGGTTTCCTTGCGCGTCATGATCGTGCCGAGGAAGACCAGCAGATAGGCGACCCAGACGATCGTCAGCCAGATATCGACATACCATTCCGGCTCGGCATATTCGCGCCCCTGCGTAATGCCAAGGAGATAACCGGTTGCGGCCATGACGATGAACAGCTGATAGCCCCAGAAGACGAACCAGGCGAGATCACCGCCGAACAGACGCACGCGCGACGTGCGCTGGACCGAATAGAAGGACGACATCAGAAGCGCATTGCCGCCGAAGGCGAAGATCACAGCCGAGGTGTGCAGCGGACGCATGCGGCCGAAGTTGAACCACGGCTCGATGTTGAACTGCGGAAATGCAAGCTGGAGGGCAATGACGACCCCGACCAGGAAGCCGACGACGCCCCAGAACACCGTGGCGATGAGAGCATAGCGGACGACTTCATCGAAATATTCGGACTTGCGCTGCTCGGCCGAAACGGTCGCTGCCGGCGCAAAGGACACGCGACGGATCATTGCCACGCTGAAAATGAGAAGGACGGCGAACAGGACCCACATATGGGCCTTGAACAGGCTGTCCTGGGCAAAGGCTGCCCCGAGCAAGGCGAGGAAGGCGAAAAGCCCAACACCCACCGTTTGTGAAATTTTCGTCATTGTTGGTTTCCCCCAACGATTGCTGATCATGCGGCAAGCAGAATCGGAATCGTCGCCCGACCGTCTTGCGGCTGACGCAGCAATCGCATTTGGGGGGCACACCATCCTTGATATAGATCAATGCAAAATCGCGCATTCCACGCGACAAATGGCCCTACGATGGGGCTCCATACCCTGCAGTCAGACAGGTGAAGAATGAAGACGCTGGACACGCATGACCGGGAGGAATTCGAGAAGCGCTATCGGCCGCCACAGGGGGTCAGCGCCGTCGACTGGCTGAGGAAAATCCATGGTGAGCAGCTTGAGCTGTGCCGCGAACTCGAAGAGATCGCCGACAGCCTGCCGGCCGAAGTCAACCGCCAGAAATGCATCTATGCCGCCAAGGCCATCGGCCCGCTGACCATGGGCGCGCATCGCTTCGAGGAAGACATCCTCTTCCCCTGGGTCGAACAGAACGTCACCGGCCATCCGGAACTCAAGGCCACCCTCGAACGGCTGAAATTCGAGCATTTCGAAGACGAATGCTTCATTGAAGAACTGATCGACGCCCTGCTCCGCCTCGGCGCTGCCGACGCTTCGCTCAACGCCGAAACCATCGGCTACATGCTGCGCGGCTACTTCGTCAGCATGCGCCGGCACATCGCATTCGAACAGGAGCATTTGCTGGCGATGGTGGGCGAACGAAAGGCGGCGTGACGGCTGAGCCGGTCCCGTTTGCTCCCACAGCGTCCCGCACCAAGAGCGCACACGTTTTTGGCTTGCCAAATGTGTAGGTTTTAACCTACACTACTTCCATGAAGCGTTACGAGATTGAAATCTATCTGACGGAGGCAGGACACTGCCCTTTTGAGGAATGGAACCAGTCTCTCAAGGACGCGAAAGCCAGGCTTGCCATCATGGCCCGCATCCAGCGGGCGGCAACGGGTGACTTCGGCGACTGGAAGAGCATCACAGGCGCAAAAGGCGTCTTCGAGATGCGTATCCACTATGCGCAAGGCTACCGCCTCTTTTACACCATCGTCGGCACCAAGATCGTCTTGCTCCTCGCTGGTTCGACCAAAAAGGAGCAGGACAGAACCATCGCGAAGGCGAAGGACTATCTTGCAGACTATAACAGCAGGGCAAAGATATGAGCCGTCTCAGCAAGCCATTTGACTTTGGAGAGCGCAACGAACTGTTGCGTGATCCTGAAAACGCGGCCTTCTATCTGGAACAGATCCTTGAGGGCGGCAATATGGAACTTTTCCAGGAAGCTCTTCGCGCCGTCGCCAAGGCACAGGAAGGCGGCGTAAAGGGTGTGGCGGCCAAGGCCAATGTCAGCCGGGAAAACCTTTACGATGCCTTGTCCGTGAAGGGAAAGCCGAAGATGGAAACCATCACGAAGATGATGGCGGCGCTGGGTCTGCGTCTCGCGGTCGTGCCCGCCAATCAGCCGTCTTCGGGAGCAGATCTCCCGTAAGCTGGTCTGACAGCAATCGCTCTGCGACGGATGGGGACACCCCTCACCCGAAGACAGACCAGCCGGTCTTCTTGGCAAACAGTTCCAGCGCCCGTGTGCCCGTCGCCGAGTTGCCGTTGGCGTTGAGACCAGGCGACCAGACGGCGATCGAGGCCTTGCCCGGCGCGATGGCGAGGATGCCGCCACCAACGCCGCTCTTGCCCGGCAGGCCGACGCGGAAGGCGAAGTCGCCTGAGGCATCGTAATGCCCGCAGGTGATCATCAGCGCGTTGATGCGCCGCGCCCGCTCGCGCGTCACCACCGTTTGCCCGGACACCGGATTGCGCCCGCCATTGGCGAGGAACAGGCCGGCCTTGGCCAGCTGCTCGCAGCTCATCGCCAGAGAACACTGGTGGTAATAGACGCCGAGCGTCTTTTCGACGGGATTGTGGATATTGCCGAAGGCGCGCATGTAATTGGCAAGGGCGGCATTGCGGAAGCCGGTCGCCTGTTCGGAGCGCGCCACGTCCTCGTCGATATAGACGCTGTCGTCACCTGAGAGATAGCGGAAGAACTGCAGGATTTCACCCAGCGTCTCGCGCGGCTGATGGCCGGCAAGCAGCACGTCGGCAACGACGATGGCACCCGCATTGATGAAGGGGTTGCGGGGTATCCCGTGCTCATGCTCAAGTTGGACGATCGAGTTGAAGGCGGTCCCGGACGGTTCGCGCCCGACGCGCGACCAGAGCCCGGCGCCGATCCGGCCCAGGGCCAGCGTCAGCGTGAAGACCTTCGACACGCTCTGGATGGAGAACGGCTCGACCGCATCGCCCACGGTGAAGACTTCGCCCTCCGCCGTCACCACAGCCATGCCGAATTTCTTTGCGTCAACCCGGGCGAGTGCCGGGATGTAGTCGGCCACCTTGCCTTCACCGATATGCGGCTGCATCTCGTGATAGACCTCGTGGAGGATCTCCTGAACCTGCAGAGATGCGACTGGCATGAGGTCTCCTGTCATTGACGCTCGATCGGCCGGTCGCGATGCAGCAACCGGACCCCTCAGGGTTTCCTATGCGTTGTGAGGACGTTTTTGAAGGGCCGAAAACGAATTGCCGCTGTGCAAATCCGGCAAATCGCGATCAGGAGACGAAATTCCGGTACTCTTCCGAAAACTTGATGTCCCAGCGGTCGTGATACCAGAGCCACTGGCCCGGAAATTCCCGCACCCAGCGCTCGACCGTATCGTTGAGCAATTGCGCGGTGGCGTTCACATCCACTTCGCCCCCGGCCTTGCGCGGGATTGCCAGCGCCGGCTCCAGCTCCAGCCGGTAGCGGTTGCCGGGAAGCCGGATGCAGCGCGCCGGATAGACCGGACAGTTGAACTGCCGAACGAGCTTGGCCAGCAGCGGATTGGTCTTGACCGGCACGCCGAAGAGCGTCGTATCCGCGCCCTTGGAGAACTTCTGGTCGACCAGAACGCCAACGCCGCCGCCCTTTTCCAGCTGCCGCGCCAGTGCGAAGGACGAGCCCGCATGAGACGGCACGAGCGAGCCCATGCGGCTTGCCCGGAAATCATGGATCATCTCGGCCATGTAGGGATTGTTCGGCGGCCGGAAGAGAACGGTCACGTCGAGCCCGAAGGCGTTGCCTGCGACCGGCAGCATCTCGAAATTCGCCGTATGCGCCGTAAAGACGATGAACGGCCCCTTGAGGTCGCGGATCTCGAGGAAAAGCGGGATGCCGGATACCTCGACCCTGCCCTTGCCTTCGCGCGCCGGGTCGAAATCGAACAGCTTGTCGAGATAGACATATTCAGCGGCCATGCGGCCCATCGATCCCCATGAATCCATGGCGATCTTCAGCCGCTCCGCTTCCGTCATCTCGGGAAAGGCCCGCCGAAGATTGTAGAGCATCATCTTGTGACGCTTCTGCTTCGGTCCGAGCCAGCGCACGATCCTGTCCATGAGGTTCAGCGCAAAATCAGCCGGCAGCAGCTTCAGCAGCGTCAGGCCGAACAGCACCAGCTTGGCCAGCAGCCAGGGCCAGACCTTGCGCAGGTTCGCGCCGATGCGGAGCGCAAGGCCCTTCATCGCCTCAATCCATCCTGAGAATGATCTTGCCGAAGATCGACCGGTCTTCCATCCGCTTCAGCGCCTTGTCGATCTCGCCGAAGCCGACTTCCGTGTCGATGACCGGATGCACGATGCCCTGTGCCATCTTCTGCATGGCATTCGCCATGTTCTCCATGCGGCAACCGAAGGAGCCGAGCAGCTTCAGCTGCTGCTGGAAGAGCATCATCAGGTTCATTTCGGTCGAAACGCCGGAGGTCGAACCGCAGGTCACGAGACGACCGCCGCGCTTCATGGAGAGCATGGAGCCGGCCCAGGTGTCCTTGCCGACATGTTCGAAGACGACATCAACGCCCTTCTTCTTCGTCAGCTTGCGCACCACGCCCTCGAAACGGTCGACGCGATAGTTGATGACGTGATCGGCGCCCAGCGCCTTCGCCTTCTCGATCTTGTCGTCCGAACCAACGGTCGTGATGACCGTGCAGCCCATGCGCTTGGCAAGCTGGATCGCCGCCGAACCGATGCCCGAACCGCCGGCATGAACGAGGATCGTCTCGCCCGGCTGGAGCTTGGCATTGTCGAACAGCATGTGCTCGACCGTCCCGAAGGTTACGGGTGCCAGTGCCGCGGCCACAGCATCGATACCGGGCGGTGCCACCACGAGCTGACGGGCCGGAATGTTGATCTTTTCCTGCGCGAAACCGTCGAGATGGAAGCCATGCACACCGCCGACATGTTCGCAGAGGTTCTCACGGCCTTCGCGACAGGCCTTGCAGTAACCGCAGACCCGCGCGCCGTAGATCGATACGAGCTGGCCCGGCAGCACGTTGCCAACACCCGGACCGATCGCCTCAACAACGCCGGAAGCTTCTGCACCGATGGTCAGAGGCATCTTGCGCTTGGCAAAGGCCATGCCGCGCCAGCCCCAGACGTCGATATGGTTGAGCGCCACCGCCTTGACGCGCAGCGTCACCTCGCCGGGAGCCGGTGCTTCCGGCTCGGGAAGCTCGACGGCTTCAAGTCTGCGGTCTTCGATGAGTTGCAATGCGCGCATGGGCCAACCTTCCGCTTTCGCGGCTCAAATCTGTGTTCGTCTTGTCTGCGGTTTACTGGGGTTCCGCCGCCAGCACAAGGCTGGCATTCTGCCCGCCGAAGCCGAAGGAGTTGGACAGCACGGCCGAAACCTGCTGCGCCCGCTTCACATTCGGCACGACATCGAGTTCGATGCTCGGGTCGGGGTTCTGGTAGTTGATCGTCGGCGGCAGCGTGCCCGTCAGGATCGTCTGCAGCGAGAACACCGCCTCGACCGCACCCGCCGCCGTCAGCGTATGGCCGATCATCGACTTGTTGGACGAAACCGGAATGGACTTCAGCCGCTCGCCGAAGACGGAGAGCATGGCGCCATATTCCATCTTGTCGTTTTCCGGCGTCGACGTGCCATGGGCATTGATATAGCCGATCGCGTCTTCGCCCATGCCTGCATCTTCAAGGGCTGCGTGGATCGTCGCAATCGCCGGCCCGCCATCGGGCGAGGACCGCGTGCGGTGGAAGGAGTCAGCCTTCTCGCCGCAGCCCTTCACGATGCCATAGACCTTCGCGCCGCGCGCAATCGCCGATTCCAGCGATTCGAGCACCAGCGTCGCCGCACCTTCGGCAATCACGAACCCGTCGCGATCCTTGGTGAAGGGCTTGGAGGCCTTTTCCGGCGGATCGTTCTGGGTGGAGAGCGCCGAGAGAAGCGCGAAGCGAATGAGGGACTCAGCCGAAACCGAACCGTCGGTCGCAACCGTCAGCGCACGCTCCGTGCGACCCTGGCGGATCGCCTCGACGCCGAGCTGGATCGCCGTCGCACCCGACGCACAGGCCGTCGACAGCGTCACGGGAAGCCCGCGCGTGCCGAACCGGTCGGCCAGACGCTCCGAAATCGAGCCGAAGAGAACCGCTTCATGGAAGGCCGGATCGGGACGTTCGCGCATGGCAGCGAGGAAGCGATCATAGGCATCTGCCGGCTTTTCCGCCGGACCGGCGCGGTCAGCGAGTTCAAATCGCGCCGACCATTCCGGCTCAACCGGCGGTGCGGCGAGGAAAAGCGGGCCGTTGAAATCGCCCGAAAGCCCGGCCTGTGCCAGCGCTTCCAGCGTGGTTTCGCGCGCCATTGCATAGGAGCGCTCGACGGAATTCGCGACCGGCAGATCGATGAAATCGACCGTGCCGGCAATCCGCGTCGACAGCTCGTTGACCGGGAAGCGCGTGATGTTGTGAATGCCAGAACGGCCGCCGCTCAGCGCCGCCCAGTTGTCCTCAAGCCCCTGGCCGAGCGAGGTGATGACACCCATGCCGGTCACCGCAACGATGGGCCTGCCGAGATGATCGCGAAACTTGTTGCTCATGACCTTGTCGCCTCACGCATTGGCGGCAAGAAGGGCAACCCCCTCGCCGCGCTGATGGCCGATAGTGGTGACGAGCGCGGTCGCTGCCGGCTTCGTCATCGCCTTCTCATGATCCTTGTCGAACGGCGCAACCGGCTTGGCAGCACCGAGCGCCATGGCCGCAAGACCGATGCCGGTGGTGAACTGCGCCTCGACCGAATGGCCGATCAGCCCGCCGAACCCACGGATCGCAGCCTCCGGGAACTTCGCCTGGAAGAAGGCCTTTTCGCGGGCAGCGAGATCGTGGAAGCCCGTCGTGCCGGACATGACAAGCTCGGGCTTCGCACCCTCGACCATCCGCTCCAGCCGCTTTTCAAGCTTGCCATCGGCGCGATTGCCGCGGTCGCCTTCAACCTGTTCGATCGTCGCATAGATGCGTGCGCCCCGCGCTTCGGCATGCCCGCGCGATTCGAGGACGAGGAATGCGCCGACCGATCCCATGATCATGCCGCCGCCGTGGTCCTTGTCGCGGGCCCAGATCGACGACCATTCGCCGGTCTGATGCCCCTTGATAGCCTCAACCATCAGAATGATGTCGAGACGCTCGGCAATGAAGGCACCGCCAACCAGCGCATGCGTCGACTGGCCGGCGCGGATGCGCGCAGCAGCCGTTTCGACCGCCGAAACGCCAGCGCCCTCTTCGCCCATGAAGGTGCGCGAGGAGCCCGTGACCTTGTGAACGATGGAGATATTGCCGGCGAGAAGATTGGAGAGCTGGGCAAGAAACAGCGTCGGACGCAGTTCCGTCGTCAGCTTCTCGTTCAGCAGCGCCTCGCGATCGTTGCGCTTCAGCGCCTCGTCCACGATGATCGAATCGACATTGATGTCCCGCTCGCCGCCACCGGCCGCCACGATCATGTCCATCGAAGCGCAGGCGTCCGCATCATCCTTGAAGCCGGCATCGTCCAGCGCAAGGCCGGCGGCAAATACGCCGAGCCGCTGCCAGTTTTCCATCTGGCGCTGGTCGCCGCGCTTCGGGATCTGCTGCGACCAGTCGATCGCCGGCAGCGGATGCACCGGATAGGGCGCGAAACGCTCGGTATCGACAATCGGAGCCGGCGCGCTATCGCCGAGGATCAGCGCCTCGTGCGCCTCACGTCCGACGCCCAGCGACGAGACGAGCCCGATGCCGGTAATCACCACATCCTTGTCAGACTTGGCCATGATTTCAGTCCTTATGACACGTTGGCCGCGATTGCGTCGTGAAGCCCGATCTCGCGGGCGCGGTTCTTCACGATATCGCCGATGGGAACCTGGTCGAAGGGAATTGTGCGCAGCTTCAGCTGAGCGTCGCAGACCTTCTTGCCGCCAGATGTGATCTTCGCCTTCGTCACCGCATAGCCGGAGCCGAGATGCACGAGATCGGCCTCGACATCGAGCTCGGCAAGCGGCTCGACAAAGGTCCGAAGCTTCGCCTCATCCACCGCCATCAAGAGCGGCATGGAGGCAAACTCGTTGACCGCCAAAACCATCAGGCCCGAAGCCTGCGCCATCGTCTCGATGAGCAGGACGCCGGGCACCAGCGGCATGCCGGGAAAATGCCCTTCGAAAACCGGGCTTTTCTCGGGAACGACGGAACGCGCGACGAGATGCCCCGACTTGAGGTCGAGGCCCGTCACGCGGTCGATCATCTGGAAATATTCAAGCAGCATACGATCGCACCTGTCGCACGGAGCCGCGGGATACGGCCCCGGAGAAAGCCGTCAGGCCTCAGCCCTTGGCGGCGCGCAGTTCGTCGATCTTGGCGCAGAGGTTCTTGAGAACGAAATATTCGTCCGTCGCGACCTTGCCGTCGTTGACTTCCTGGGTCCACTTTTCGAGCGGGATCTTGATGCCGAATTCCTTGTCGATCGCGAAAACGATGTCGAGGAAGTCCAGGCTGTCGATGCCGAGATCGTCAATCGTGTGGCTCTCAGGCGTAATCTTCTCGCGGTCGATTTCGCTGGTTTCAGAAATAATGTCGGCTACCTTATCAAACGTCGTCGTCACGCCGATACCTCTCAATGTCAAAGCTGTTGCGCGATGCTATAGGCAAATCGATTTCAAAAGCCAATGGCTTGCAACAGGCAAATGACAGAATTGGCGGCCATCTGTTGCGCGTTTACACTGCTATCGAATGCCGCCCCTTGCCGTTTCCGAGATAGGCATCGAACTGCGATGCGACCGTGCGGGCGAAAAGCCGCCCGGTTTGCGTGAGCCGGAAGCGGCCATCGACAATCTCGGCGAGCCCGTCCGTGTTCTGCCCGACAAAGAACTTCGCCTCGGCAATGACGGCGTCCGCCGCTTGGCCGAATCGTTCCCTGAGGTCGGCAAAGGAGAAGGCAAAGTCGCACATGACCTTCTCGATCGCATAGCCGCGAAGGCGGTCCTCGTCGCTGAAGGCAAGGCCGCGAACAACCGTCAGCCCCTCCGCCTCCGTCATCCGCTGATATTCGCCTGTCGCCACCATGTTCTGTACGAAACCCTGGCGGAACTGGCCGATGGAGGAGGCCCCGAAGCCGATCAGCGTTTCGGCGGCATCATCCGTATAGCCCTGGAAATTGCGCCGAAGCCGCCCTTCCCTGTCCGCAATCGCCATCGAGTCGCCCGGCTTGGCGAAGTGGTCGATGCCGATCTGCTGATAGCCGGCGGCAATCAGCATGGCCGCCGCCATCCGCGACTGGTCGAAGCGCGCATTCACATCCGGCAGCACGTCTTCCTTGATCATCGTCTGGTGCTTCTTCATCCACGGCACATGCGCATAGCCGAAGAGTGCGATGCGATCCGGATCGAGCGTCAGGATCTGGTTGACGGTCGCGGCCAACGTTTCCAGCGTCTGGTGCGGCAGGCCGTAAAGCAGGTCGCAATTGACCGAGTGGACGCCGCGCGCCCTCACCGCATCGACCACCGACTTCGTCTGCTCGAAAGTCTGGATGCGATTGATCGCCTTCTGCACTTCCGGCTGGAAATCCTGTACGCCAAGGCTTGCCCGCGTCATGCCAATATCGGCCAGCGCGTCATAGCGCGCCTCGTCCATGTCGTTCGGGTCCATCTCGACGCTGATTTCGGCGTCGGGCGCGAAATTGAAGGCCTCGCGGAAAAGTGCGCCGATTCGACGGATATCCTCCGGCTTCATCAGCGTCGGCGAGCCGCCGCCGAAATGCAGGGCCGTCACGATCGCCTTGGGGCTCACCAGCTTTGCCACGGCCCGAACTTCGCGCGTCAATGCATCGAGATAATCGGCCACCGGCTCGTAACGCAGCGTATGTTTCGTATGGCAGGCACAGAACCAGCAGAGGCGGTCGCAATAGGGCACATGGACGTACAGCGACAGCTTGTCACCCTCCCCAAGGGCTTGCAGCCATTGGCTGTATTCCGTATTCGTAATATTCGAACCGAAGTGAGGCGCTGTCGGATAGCTCGTATAGCGCGGTACGGGAGCGGAATATTTGCCTGTCAATGTCTTGTGCATGGGGGTTCTCCTGCCGGAATTGCATAAAGGCAAAAATAGGCCCCGTGCTTGATCTTGATCAAACAGTGGGTGTCAAATCTTTGCGACACTCCAAACGTTGACGATTGCCAAGTCGCTCAATGAAGACAAACGTTGCGTAGACGGCCGGGGGACTTCCGGGTAGAGGTCGGGAGTAAAGGGACATGCAAGTCATTCAATTCAGCCAAGCCAGGGCCTCGATGGAACCGCAACGCAAGGACATTCACAACTCGGAAATTCCTGCGGTTTGCGTCTCCTGCGAAGCAAGGCATGGCGGAATTTGCGGCGTGCTTTCGGCGTCTCAGCTGACGGAACTCAGCCGCCACACCAAGCGCCGCAAGGTCACCGGCGGCTCCGAAGTCATCGGCCAGGGCGAGCAGCTGAATGCCTACTCGAACATCCTGAGCGGGGTCGTGAAGCTGTCGAAGATGATGGCGGACGGCCGCCAGCAGATCGTCGGCCTGCAATTCGCGCCCGACTTCATGGGTCGCCCCTTCCTGCGCGAAAGCCAGGTGGCCGCTGAAGCGGCTGTGGATATCGAAGTCTGCTCCATGCCGAAGGCCATCATCGACCGGATGATCGCCGATACGCCCGAACTTGAGCACAAGATTCACGAGCAGACGCTGAAGGAACTCGACGAAGCGCGCGACTGGATGCTGACGCTCGGCCGCAAGACCGCACAGGAGAAGGTCGCGAGCTTCCTGCACATGATCGCCATGCATATCGATCCGGAAAGTGCCGACAAGCGCAGCTTCGACCTGCCGCTGACGCGCGCCGACATTGCGGACTTCCTGGGCCTCACGATCGAGACGGTCAGCCGTCAGATGACGAAGCTTCGCCGCGACGGCATCATCCGCATCGAAAACAATCGCCATGTCACCTGCCCCGACATGGAAAGGCTCCGCCGCGCCGCCGGCAACGACTGACGGCGCGGGCTCAGTCTTTAAAGCCGAAACCGCATCACTGCGAAATCACGATCCGCGTATTGGAAAGGCCGGCATTCTTCACCAGCGAGAAGAAGGTGGCGGCGTTCTGCGGGTGCAGGCGGACGCAGCCATGCGAGGCCGGACGGCCGAGATTGCGCACCTCGGTCGTGCCATGCACGGCATAGCCCCCCTTGAAGAACACCGAATAGGGCATGGGCGCATTGTGGTACTTGCGCGAGCGATGATCGATGTCGAGCGACTTCGCCGAATAGCTCCCGACCGGGGTGGAGTAGCCGCGACGCGCGGTGGAGACCTTCCACTGGTAGCGCACGGACCCGTTCTCGGAAATGGTCATGGTCTGATTGGAAAGATCGATCTGGGCTACCAGGCTCGAAGCCTGCGACGCCGTTGCGGATGCTGCGAAAGAAGCAGCCAGCGCAATGCCTGCGAGAATATAGGTTTTCATGAAATCGTCCCCACGTTAATTCGGAATGTCCCCACTCCGCTGGTATATGAGGATATTCGAATTTCTGTGGATTAAAAGCGTCCCGCCAAAAAACCGTTGCGCATCGTTAAAAAGCCGCAATTGGTTCAGGCAATCTGCAGCGCAAGGAGCGCGCAGACGAAGCCCGCAAGCCAGTAGCAGGCATGGTCGAAGACCCTGATCGCGCGTCGGATATCCGAGGAGCTCGCATGCCTCCGCCCGCCGATATTGAGCATTTCCTCGTTGACCAGCTCACCATGATAGACGCGAGGTCCCGCCAGCTGGACATTGATGGCTCCCGCCATCGCAGCCTCCGGCCACCCCGAATTGGGGGAGCGATGCTTGCCGTGATCGACGATCGCCGTGCGCAGCGACCGCTTCATCGCGGCAAAGCCCTCCGCCGTCCAGGCGGCAAGCGCGATGAAGACCGCGGAAGCCCGCGCCGGCAGCAGATTGACCAGATCGTCCCACCGCGCCGATGCCCAGCCGAAATAGAGATATTTCTCGGACTTGTGGCCAATCATGGAATCGGCCGTGTTGATCATCTTGTAGGCGAACAGGCCGGGCAGCCCGAGAAGCATGTACCAGAAGGCGGGTGCGACGACGCCGTCGGAATAGTTTTCGGCGAGGCTCTCGATCGCCGCGCGGCTGACGCCTGCGGCATCGAGCGTCTGCGGATCACGGCCAACGATCATCGCAACCTCGCGACGGCCGCCGGTCAGCCCCTCCTCGTTCAGCGCAAAGGCAACCGCACCGACATGATCGGCCAGGCTCTTCTGGGCCAGCAAGATGGCAACCACGCAGACCTCCATGAAGAGGCCGATCGCCCAGAGCCCGGAAAAGACAGCCGAGATCAGAACCCCGCAGGCAAGGGCCAGCACCGTGAGCAGCACGGCGGCCAGAATGCCCCGCGACCTCGCTGCAGCCGGCGGAAGCCCCGGCACGTTCAACCGACGGTCTGCCGCCGCCACCGCCTTGCCGAAGAGCACGACAGGATGCGGAACACGCGCCCAGAGACGCGGCGGATCGCCAACTGCCTTGTCGATCAGAAGCGCCAGAAACAGGATCGCCAGACGAAACCAAATCATGCCTCATTCCAGTCCTGCAGTGCCAGCGCCAGCCGATCGAGTTCGCCCTGATCGGCGGGGAGGCCGATGCGCATCCAGTCACTCCCGTAATCAAAGATTCGTGTCAGAATTCCGTGATGGCCGAGATGATCGAACAACGATGCAGCATCCGGCGTCTCGATCAGCAGGAAAAGTCCCGCATTGGCCCGGACCCGCAGCCCCGCGCCCGCGATCACGATCTCAAGCCCGGCGGCCCGTTGCCAAATCTCACGCCGGATCTCCTGCGCATCGAGCCCGAAGCAATGCCGCGCCAGCGCCAGCGCCGGTCCGGAAACCGGCCAGGGGCCGAGCCCCGCCTCAAGCGGGCCAGCATGACGATCCCCGGCAATCGCAAACGAGAGCCTGGCGCCCGCAAACCCGAAAAACTTGCCGAAGGATTTCAGCACGACGAGATGCGGATGATGCGCGACAACACCGGCAAGGCTCGCCTCCGGATGCATCTCCCCGAAAGCCTCGTCAACGACGAGTGTCGCGCCACGCTCCGCGAGATCGAGTGATAGCGCCAGGAGGTCCGCACGCGAATAAAGCCGCCCGTCCGGATTGTTCGGGTTGACGACGACGACAGCCTGATGATCGGCCGTGACCGCTGCGAGCGTTGCAATCTCATCGACATGATGACCCGCCGCGGAGAAGACGGCGCGATACTCGCCATAGGTCGGCGAGAGGATGGCAACCCTGCCCTTCCCCAAGTTGCTGGCAAGCAGGCGGATCAGCGGCTGGGTGCCGGCCGCAGCGATCGGCAAAACCTCACCGCTGCCGTAGAACCGCCCGGCGGCCCGGCGGACATCATCATGCAGATCGGCATCCGGCAACCGATGGAACAACTGCGGATCGAAAGCCGGCAAGGCTGGCGGGACGGGATTGATGCCCGTCGACAGATCGAGCCAGTTTTCGGGCGCGATCCCGAAGGCCCGCGCGGCAGCGGACACGCCGCCGCCATGGAAGACACCACTCATGACCGGTCACCGTCGAGATCGATCAGATGCAGGTATGACCCGGCAACCCGCCCGCGCTTCATCCCCATGGGCCCGAGATCGGCACCCAGCGCATCCTCGACGCGGAACAGCGGCTCGGCCTTGCCGGCCTGAACGACGCTCGAATAGTGGAATTCATGGGCGCGCAGCGGCGCCTGAAAGATCGAATCGTCTGCCGGACGCGCAACACGCAGGCCCAGATGCCGCTTCCGGGTCTCAAAGGATGTGGTGACCGGCAACAGGCCCAGCATCGCATGCGCGCTCCCCGCAGCATCGATCAGCGCCTCGCCAAGCACCATGTAGCCGCCGCATTCCCCGTAGACCAGCGCGCCGCGCTTCACCGCATCCCGCATGCCGGCAAAGAAAGTCTCCGCATCAGCGATCCGGCCGGCCTGAAGTTCCGGGTACCCGCCCGGCAGATAGACCGCATCGGCGCGCGCGTTCGGCGCTTCGCCGGCAAGTGGCGAGAAGAAACTGAGTTCCGCCCCCTGCCCGCGCCAGCCCTGCAGCAGATGCGGATAGGAAAAAGCGAAGGCCTCGTCACGGGCAACCGCAATGGTCTGCCCGAGTGGCGGCAAAAGCACCGGAACCTCCAGCGCATCCGCTTCGTCCCTGCGCGCAAGCTTCGCCAGTGCCGCAACATCGCAATGCGTCTCGACCCGCGCTGCGGCATGCTCGATGAAATCCTCCAGCGCCTCATGCTCGGCCGCCTGTACCAACCCGAGATGCCGCGCTGGCAGCTTCAATGCCTCATCGGTCGGCAGCGCACCGAAAATGGTGAAACCAACACGCTCCAGCGAAACACGCAGCATGGCCTCATGCCGCACGCTGCCAACGCGGTTGAGAATGACGCCGGCAACGCGCACATCCTTGCGGAAATCGCGGTAGCCGGATGCCAGCGCCGCCACCGAATGCGACATGCGCGCGCAATCGATGACCAGCACGACGGAGAGATCGAGCTGGGCTGCAAGATCTGCCGGCGAACCGGACCCGTCGCTTGCGCCATCGAACAGCCCCATCATGGCTTCCACGACAAAATGCCGCCCGCCGCCATGGCCTGCGGCCATGACATTCAAAAGTTCTGGCCGCATGCCCCAGGGATCGAAATTGAAGCAGACCTCGCCGGAGGCGGCCGTGTGAAAGGCCGGGTCGATGTAATCCGGCCCCGCCTTGCCCGGCGCGATCTTCAGCCCGGCATTCTTCAGCGCCCGCAACAGGCCGAGCGTGACGGTCGTCTTGCCCGAACCGGACGACGGCGCTGCGATCAGCAATCCACTCATTCGGCAGCCTTCGCGTAGTCCGGCATCAAGCCGTCGGTGTCGAGTTGCCGGCCGGAAAGCGCCCCGAGCCAGTCCATGCCCTTGCGGAAGCGCACCACCTCGCCGATGACCACGATCGCAGGCGGCTGGAGGCCGGACGCCTCGACATCGGCCTCGGCACGCGCCAGTGTCGTCTCCAGGACCTGCTGCTCGGGCGTGGCCGCATTACAGACAAAGGCAACCAGTTCGTCCGGGGAGCGTCCCGCAGCAATGAGATTGGCGGAAATCTGCCCGATATGCTTCATCGCCATATACATGACGATGACCGGCGAACCGCGCCCCAGCGCCTCCCAGTCGATCCGGTCCGGCACGATGCCGGACGAATCATGGCCGGTGAGAAAGGTCACGGCGTGATTGATCTCGCGATGCGTCACCGGAATGCCGGCATAGGCGAGCCCGCCGATCCCCGCCGTAATCCCCGGCACGATGCGGAAGGGAATGCCATGCTGAACCAGCGTCAGCGCCTCTTCGCCGCCGCGCCCGAAGACGAACGGATCGCCCCCCTTCAGTCGCAACACGCGATGGCCCTCACGCGCCAGATCGACGAGGCGCAGCGAAATATCGCGCTGCTTGACGGAGGGCTTGCCGCCGCGCTTGCCGGCATATTCGAGGATTGCGTCAGGCCGCGCGAGCTTCAGGCACTCATCGTTGACCAGAGCGTCATAGACGATGACATCCGCCTCGCCGAGCGCCTTGGCGACGAGCAGCGTCAACAGACCCGGATCGCCGGGTCCTGCGCCGGCGAGCCAGACGCTTCCCTTCTCGATCTCGGGCAGTTTCGCGAAAAGCATGTCCATAACAAATGTCCTATGAGCGGCGCTCGAAAAATGCAACGGCGGAATGAATTGCCGCCTTTCCTGCCCCCGTCCGCAGCCCTATAATCCGCACCATGACAGATACCCCCGAAACCGCCCGCATCGACAAGCCGGACGCCGCCTTGCGAACGGGCTGGACAACGGGCGCCTGCGCCACGGCCGCGACCAAGGCGGCGCTGACCGCGCTGATCACCGGCGACTTCCCCGACCCGGTCGAAATCACGCTGCCGCGCGGCGAAACCCCGGCCTTCGCGCTCGCCTTTGAAACACTCGGCGACGGCTACGCCATGGCCGGCATCGTCAAGGATGCGGGCGATGACCCCGACGTGACCCATGGCGCGACTGTAGTCGCCGCCATCCGCCCGCTCCCGCCTGAAAGCGGCATCCGCTTCCGCGCCGGCGAAGGCGTGGGCACCGTCACCAAGCCCGGCCTGCCGGTCGAGGTCGGCGAGCCGGCCATCAACCCCGTGCCACGCTCGATGATGATGGCGGAGGCGGTCGCGCTTTGCGAGGAGGCCGGCCTGCCCGCCGATCTCGAAATCACCATTTCCATTCCCGGCGGCGCAGCACTGGCCGAGAAAACCTGGAACCCGCGCCTCGGCATTGTCGGCGGGCTCTCCATCCTCGGTACGACGGGCATCGTGCATCCCTTTTCCTGCGCCGCCTGGATCCACTCCATCCATCGCGGCATCGATGTCGCCCGCGCCGAAGGGCTGACGCATCTCCTCGGCGCCACCGGTTCGACATCGGAAAAGGCGGGCCAAGACTTCCATCGCCTGCCGCTCGGCGCGCTGATCGACATGGGCGATTTTGCCGGCGCGCTTCTCAAATATCTCCGCGCCCACCCCGTTGAGCGCCTGACGATCGCCGGCGGCTTTGCCAAGATGACGAAGCTCGCGCAAGGCGCGCTCGACCTCCATTCCGGCCGCAGCCAGGTGGATATGGATTTCTACCTGTCGCTCCTGCCGGGGATCGACAGCGCGCTCGCCAACCGGATTCAATCTGCGAACACCGCGATGGAAGTCCTCGAAACGACTCGTGAAACCGGCATCGACCTCGCCGGCTTGATCGCCACCCGCGCCCGCGAAAAGGCGCTGGAAACGCTGCGTGGCGCGCCCATCAAGATCGACATCCTGATCACCGACCGGCAGGGAACCATCATCGCCCATGCCGAATGATGCACCGCCCGGAAGCCCCGAAAAAATCCTGATCCTCGGCGGCACGAAAGAGGCCGCAGAATTGGCGCGCGAACTTGTAGCCAAAGGTCTCGACGTCACCACCTCGCTTGCCGGCCGCACCAGGGAACCCGCGCCCCTCGACGGCAAGGTCCGCATCGGCGGCTTCGGCGGCGCCGAAGGCCTCGCCGCCTACCTGACAGCCGAAGGCTTCACCCGCGTCATCGACGCCACGCATCCCTTCGCCAGAACCATCTCCGCCAATGCTGTCAAAGCCTGCGAGATCGCTGCGAGACCGCTCGACATCCGCACCCGCGCACCGTGGCAGAAGCAACCGGGCGATATCTGGATCGAAGTCCCCACACTAGAAGACGCAGCCGCCGCCCTGCCCGCAAACACCCGCGTTCTCCTCGCACTCGGCCGCCAATATCTCGACGCCTTCTCAGCGCGCTCGGACTGCCACTTCGTGATCCGCATGGTCGATCCACCCGAAAGCCCGCTGGCATTCGCAAGCCACACCATCCTCACCGCCAAACCATCACCCAACCCGGACGAGGAAGCCGCCCTTCTGCGCACCCACGCCATCACCCACCTCGTCTGCCGCAACTCCGGCGGCGACGGGGCCTATGCGAAGATCGTGGCGGCGAGAACGATGGGATTGCCGGTGGTGATGGTGGGGCGTTAGCTCTGAGCCACCCGACAGACCCGCGCACAAGGGTTGCATTGCAGCCATTAGTTTACGCAATTTGATACGAAACGCCGCTAAGCTGCATGCATGAAACCCGTGCGAACAGGCCGGGACAGATCAGCGGTCTTCAAGAGGTTGCGCATGGCTGACGAACAGTATCAAACCCATTTCATCATCAGCGTCTTCGACGTCGAGCTCTGGTGCCCTGTACTGGAAACACGGTTCGCGGTCGACGATATCCAGGCCCTACGGGCAATTGCCGAATCCGACGCTGAGCAGGACCCAGATTTCGATTGGCACTATTCCCTCGATGCTGCAGACTTAACGGCCATCGCCGAACGATTTGGCGTGGCATTCGAGATACCCGAAAGCGACTTCCCGGAATGCGACCTTTGGCTGAAACGCGAGAAAACGAACGATGCCCTCGCGGAAGCGCCCTATCTGATCCATACAAATTTCGAATTGCCGCTGTTGTTGGAGGGCCGAAAAAAGCTTGCCCGGTTTACAAATATCTACCCACCAGAGGCCGAGCAAGCATTCGACAAATGGGTGATGGAAGGCCTCCTGCACAAGCACGTCATTGAAAGGCCCGTCCCTGAGTTCTTGATGCCCTTTGCGATCGACCCAGATCATAAGGTTGATCGCGACGTCTATTAAACGCTGAAAGGTGAGGAATGGCGCATCCCGGCAATGGAGTTGCTTTGGCAAAGCGCCAACGCCGGCGATGGCTGGACCGAGCAACATGAGCGGCTTCAGGGAATGCTGTTCGGCTACGAAGACTGGCAGAATAACTGGTGGCTTGAGCGGTGCAACCGCGTCAACGGAGGTGTCGGCGGCATGCCCTTATGCTGCGCGGTCGACGCTGAAGGCTTCGAATGGATCAAGTCGTCCGGTTTCGGCGCACTGCCGCCAATCGGCTCGGAAGAGTTGGAAGTCCGATATTGCTACCAAAACGATGAGCCCGGCGACCTGGAAGCCATGCTGACGGGCACAGCCAATATTGCCGTGATCCGCTTCAAAGTGTCTTATGCCTTGCGACAAGAACTCTTTCCAATAGGACGTGAGAAGACCGGGCCGTTTCGGATCAAGCGCAGCCAGATTCCGAGGATCAACAGCCATCTGAAGAGGCACGTCGACGTCTTGCTGAAAAAGTGGCCGTCAGTCAAGGCGGCGAGGTCAGCCGCCAGACGCCTTTCGAAGTGCTTCGCTCATCCGGGAACGCCAATCCTTGCCCTGCTGCTGAAACCGTTCGATCACATCAGGATCGAGACGCAAAGTCACGGCCTGCTTGGGCTTTTCGACACGCGGACGCCCGGCTTTTCGCGCCTCGTTGAGCCCTTCAAAGAAGCTTTCCGGCAAGACTTCTCGGGCCGGTTTCATCCGGGCGAAATCATCCGCCGTGAATTCGGGGCTATCGACAGCGTCCCAGTCGGCGTGCGTATAGCCACGCCCGGCCTGAAAGGTCTTGGGTCTATTCGGTTTTACGGTCACGAAACAGTCTCCTTTCCGACTGGCCGGCAGGGCGGAAACTGATGACGGACATGGCCTCCACACCCAACAGGGCGTAGATGACCACCGCCGTTCCATCGTCAAGGCGGCCAACCGCCTTGTAGCGTCCGTCTCGGGCCGTCAGGATGAGCGCGTCCTCCCAGCCAAAATGAATGACATCGGCGAAATCGAGGCCGTGCTTATCCAGATTGGCGAGGCGTTTCGGCTCATCCCAGACAATTTTCATGGCAATAAATGTACACGAAAATTCAGCTCGCAACCAGTCGAAAGATCAAGCAGTCCGCTCAGTCCTCGTTCACCGACACGATCGTGTCGTGGATCAGCTTCAGCACGGCCTTGTCGTCGATGCCGACGGCGATCTTCTGGCTCGGCAGGTTATCCCAATCGGACGGGCCGAAGCCGCGACCATCGGGCTTCTGCTGGGTCTTGCCATCGGCGATCCCGCCGCAGACGACGCGGACGGTGCCGGAGCGCGTGGTGAAGAGTTCCGGTGCCACGACATAGGCGCAGGCGCAGCTGTCATGGACGACCATGCCGTCATCGACGAGGCCTTCGTAGAAGTCGATATAGAATTGCGACAGATCGAAGAGCAGCTTGCCGCGACGGCCGGCGGCGTCGGCGATATCCTTGAGCTGCGCGCGCGTCATCACGGTCTGCATGGTGACATCGAGACCGATGAAGACGACCGGCCAGGTCGCCGTCGCAATGATATCGGCGGCTTCCGGGTCGCCATGGATATTGGCCTCGGCGGCGGGCGTCACATTGCCCGGCACTTCGAAGGCGCCGCCCATGATGACGACTTCCTTGACCAGCGAGACGATCTCCGGATCCTGCTTCAGCGCATTGGCAAGGTTGGTCATGCGACCGACGGCGACCAGCGTCACCTCGCCCGGATACTTGCGCACCATGTCGATGATGAACTGCGCGGCCGGACGCGGATCGGTCTCGATATCCACCGTTTCCGGCACGCCGATATTGCCGAGGCCGTCGGCGCCATGAATATGCTTCGGCGGCTCATGCGTCACGCGATGCGGGATGAAGGTCTCGCCGGCACCCTTGACGACGGGCGCATCGATCTTCCATTCGCGCTTCAGGAACAGCGCATTGCGCGTCGTCACCTCGATCCGGGCATTGCCGAAAACGGTCGTGATGCCCAGAAGATCGATGTCGGGATGATGATGCAGGAAGAGAAGCGCCATGGCGTCGTCAACGCCGGGATCGGTGTCAAAAATGACCTTATGCATGAAGTTTGTACCTTTTTATAATCGAAATCTTGGCGCTCAGGCGATGACATCAAGTCTTATCCGGATAATGTCGCCCACTGCAACCCTTGCCGCCTTGCGCACCGACGCCTTCAACGGAAGAAGATAACTGGCGGAATTCTTGTCGGGAAAGATCGAGGTCTCGACGCTCGTTTCATGGATGGTCGCGCGCACCTTCACCATGCCCCAACCGATTTCCAGATTTCGGCCTCGAATTCCATCCGTTCCAGATCCGCCATCAGAAATCGGATGCGGCATAGGCCGCAAGCAGCTCCGGGAAGCGCTCCATCGGCGCGAACGTTTCGAAACTGTGTTCCGCCGCCGTTTTTGCCCAGGGCAGCATCTCGGATGTGTAAGTCTCGATGAACGGCTTGTAGCCTCGGCTGTCGTCAATCAGCGTCGAGCGCACATTGACATGTGGGCCCATCATGTCGGCGCGGGTAAACATCCAGCTCTTGCAATCGGGGCAGAAATGATGATTCAGCGCCTGCTGAAGACCGCCAAGCACCGTCTCGCCCTGAACGAGTTCGAAATTCTCCAGTGCGTAGAACGAACTCAGCGAAAAGGCACTTGCCGTCATCTTCTGACAGCCGGTGCAATGGCAGGCCATGGTGATCATCGGCCGCCCCTTCACCCGGAACCGCACCGCGCCGCAACGGCAACCGCCGTCGCGATAATCGTCATTCGTCGTCATGCTCAAACTCCCTTTGAGGGAGAGCTTAGCAACGGATCATGACGCTTCAACCGAACTTTTCTTCTTTCCCTTGTTTCGCAGCACATGGCTGAACGAAGCATTGTAGAGATCGCTGTCGCGGAACTCGACTTCGCCGAAGACCTTGCCGACGAAGATCAGCGTGGTGCGCGTCAGCTTCGCCTTGCGCACCTCTTCCTTCATGCCGGCAAGCGTCGTGCGGATATATTGCTCGTCGGGCCAGGTGGCGCGATAGGCGATGACGACCGGGCAATCCTCACCGTAATAGGGCACGAGCGCGTCGTGCACATAGGTCAGATTGCGGATCGACAGGTGGATGGCGAGTGTCGCCCGCGACTGCCCGAGAATTTCCAGCGTCTCGAATTCCGGCATCGAAGACGCCTTCATGCCGGTGCGGGTGATGATGATCGTCTGGGCGATTTCCGGCAGCGTCAGCTCCGCCTTCATCTTCGCCGCCGCTGCAGCAAAGGCCGGCACCCCCGGCACGACCTCATACGGGATGCCGAGCGCATCGAGCCTACGCATCTGCTCGGCAATCGCCCCATAGATCGACGGATCGCCGGAATGGACGCGGGCGACATCCTTGCCTTGGTTATGCGCCGCCTTCATGTCGGCCACGATCTCATCGAGATGCATGGGCGCGGTGTCCTTGACGATGGCGCCTTCGGGCGCGCATTTCACCGTCTCTTCAGGAACCAGTGAACCCGCATAGAGGCAGACCGGGCAGCTTTCGATCAGACGAAGCCCGCGCACGGTGATGAGATCAGGCGCGCCGGGACCGGCGCCGATGAAATAGACAGTCATGTTGCTTTCCTTGGCAAATGGCTTTGCACTCGGCTTGCGGCTGCGCCATCAGCGCAAAGGGAGCCGACAAACGGGCGAAATCGGGCAGTCTGGTCCCTCTTCTCCCCTTGGGGAGAAGGTGGCCCAAAGGGCCGGATGAGGGGTACCCACAGCGAGAAGAGATGGGAACCCCTCATCGCCTCACTCCGTTCGGCACTTCTCCCCAAGGGGAGAAGAGGTCGCCGCCGATACAAGCTCTGCCCCATCACGTCCGTCCCATCCCGGAATCCGACTTTCCGGAATAGCCGCGTGGCGTATAGACCCAGGTCTTGCCGTCGCCGGTCGTGACCGTCCGGCTTTCCGACGAACCAACGACAACCACCGTCAACATATCGACCTCCTCGATATTCAACGCACCGAGCGGAACCGTGCGCACCGTTTCGCCCGGTCGGCCGAGATTGGTGGCGAGCACGACTGGCGTCGAGGCCGGGCGATATTTCAGCAGCTCGTCGCGGGCGTAAGCCAGCTGCGTTCGCCGCTTCATCGAGACGGGATTGTAGAAGGCTATGACGAAATCGCCCTCGCCCGCCGCCTTGACGCGTCGCTGGATATGCTCCCATGGCGTCAGGAGATCCGAGAGCGAAATGGTGCAGAAATCATGTCCCAATGGCGCGCCGATGCGGGCGGCAGCCCCTTGCAGCGCCGAAATGCCGGGCGAGCATTGGACCTCGATGCGCGAGGCCGCATCCGAAATGCCGCCCTTGTCGAAAAGCTCGAAGACCAGCGTCGCCATGGCGTAAATGCCGGCATCCCCGGAGCAGACCAGCGCCACATCGCGGCCTTGCCCCGCAAGCTCCATGGCATGGACGACACGCGCCTCTTCCTTGCCAAGATCGAAATCATGCCGAACCTTGCCCTTGGTGAGCGAGCCCAGCAGATCGAGATAGAGCGAATAGCCGACGAGATCGGTCGAGGCTGCCACCATCTCCGTCACCTCCGGAGAGCGCCAGCCCTCCGAACCCGGCCCGATGCCGACGACGAAGAGCCGACCACGCGCCCGGCCGATCTGAGCCGGATCGATGATATCAGCGGCACGCGCAATCGCCGCCGTCGCCCCCTTGGACTTGATCTTCGGGAAAACCAGCGCGCCCGCAGCACCCACCGCCGCCAGCGCCGCGCCCTCGGCCACGCCATGGCAGCCGACTTCGGCAAAGACGACATCGGACGGGTTCTTCAAACGCGGCGTCTCCCGCTCCAGCGTCGCGGCATCGAAGAACCGCGCCGGCACGCCAAGATGCGCCGCCACTGCATGGATCGCCGTTTCATCCGCCTTCAGATCCAGCGACACGACGGCCGCAATGGACTGTCGGGCAAAACCACTCTCGGCAATCGCCTTCTCCGCCAGCGCAATCGCCTCGCTTACATCGCAGCCGCGCTCGCAACCCATGCCGAGCGCCAGCGTGGCGGGGTGATAGATGAGTTCGAGAGGGCCTGCGGCGTGGGGCTGGTCGGTGATGGTCAGGGTGACGTTTCCGCCTTCGGCAAAGGGTAGCTTGGAATTGGTGAGCCAGCCGCTTGCTCCAATCTCCCCCCTTGAGGGGGAGATGTCGGCGCAGCCGACAGAGGGGGGTACGGCAGATGCAGGAGCAAGCGGCTTACCCCCCTCTGCCCTGCCGGCGTTCGTCACTGCAATCGATTCACCGGATCGATTGCTTCGCTGCGCGAACCGCTCCTCACCCCCCTCAAGGGGGGAGATTGGCAGAAGGGTTGCCCCCGCCACAAGCTCCGCCATCACAGCCTTCGCCGCGTCCGGGTTCGCCAGCTTCAACCCCGTCGGCGGCGCATCCAGCGCAATGCCAAACCGCAGATCCCCCGCCGTCGTAATCGCAGCACTCCCCGCAACCGCAGCCGCAATCCCGCGCGCCAGATCGTTCGCCCCATGATGCCCGCCGAGAAGCGGCACGACGGACGAGCCGTCTTCGGCAACCGCAATCACCGGCGGTTCCGTCATCTTGTCGGCAAGCAGCGGCGCAACGAGCCGGATCAGTGCGCCCGATGCCATGACGGCAACGATGGGGCGGCCGGCGGAAAACAGCGCCTGAACCTCCACCCGCGCCTCATCGAACAGCCGGTCGGCTATAGTCACGCGCGCCCGCGCACCGACAAGCTCGCCGCCAAGGACGTCCGCGATGGCGCGGCCGAGCGCGGCTGCCTGTTCGCTCAGGATGATGACGGCAGGTCTGGTCATGCGGAATGGTCTTTCGTGAGAATGGGCAGACGGGAAATCCAGTCCTCCTGCCCCTTGTAGATCAGGATCAGCGAAAAATAGGGCGCGGCATCCTCAAGCACATCGGCAAGCGGAAACACCCGCTCATTGGCAAGCGAAACGCGCTCCAGATAGCCGGCGCAGTCGATCAGCCCCATTTCGGCAATGAGATCGCGGATACGGGAAAAATGCCGCCCGACCTTCATGATCGCCACCGCATCGGAGGCTTCAATGCGCGCACGCATCACCGCCGTTTCGAGCGGCCCGGGGATCACCGTCAGGATATCGTTGCGCGCCGTCAGCGGCCGCCTCAGCGCCGCAGCCCCCGCCATGATGGAGGAGACACCCGGCACGATCTCCACCTCATAGCGTGCTTCAAGACGCTCGAAGAGATACATGAAGGAGCCAAAGAAAAACGGATCGCCCTCGCACAGAACCGCGACATCGCGCCCAGCATCAAGATGCGCGGCAATATCGCGCGCTGCTGCATCATAGACGTCCTGTGCCGGATAGCGCTCCACCCGCATCGGCATGACGATGGGTATCTCGACCTGTTCGGGCTTGAGATACTGCTCGGCAATCTGCCGCGCGAAACTGGGGCCAGTATCGGGAGCCGGATAGGCTATGACGGGTGCCGACGTCATGATCCGATGCGCCTTCAACGTGATCAGTTCGGGATCGCCGGGACCGAGGCCGAGGCCATAGAGTTTACCAGCCATGCACCCTCCCGTCCTCTCCCCTTGTGGGAGAGGATAGTAAGCCCGCGCGAGCCAAAGGCGAGTGCCTGGGCGCACTTGGTGAGGGGTTACGTGGGCGGCGCCTCAGTCGATCTCCCCCCTTGAGGGGGAGATGGCCGGCAGGCCAGAGGGGGGTACCGGCAACCGCCTGAGGGTGTGAAACACCCCCCTCTGTCGGCTGCGCCGACATCTCCCCCTCAAGGGGGGAGATTGGAGCAAGCATCGCCATCATTCCCACCCCTTCTGCACCGACCACAGCGTCACCGGCATCATCGGCTTGAACGCCGAGAACCGCCCCACCGGCTCGGCGCGCGACACCGCCATGCGCACGAGATCTCCACCCAGTTGCGCCTGAAGCGAGATCAGCGCCATCTCGCCCTCGACCGTCACGGCATTGGCCACCAGCCGGCCGCCGGGCTTCAGCGCCGCCCAGCAGGCCTCGAACACGCCCTCGCCCGTCACGCCGCCGCCGATGAAGATCGCGTCCGGCGCTTTCAGGCCTTCAAGCGCCGCAGGAGCCTCGCCCTCGACAATCTGCAAGCCCGGCACGCCAAGCTCGGCGGCATTTTGCTGGATCGTCTCGACGCGCTCCGGCTTTTGCTCGATGGCAACCGCCCGCCCGCCGGCGCGCATCCATTCGACCGAAACCGAGCCGGAACCCGCGCCGACATCCCAGAGCAGCGCATTGCGATAGGGCATGAGATGAGCCAGCGTCACCGCCCGGATTTCCCGCTTGGTGATCTGCCCGTCATGCACGAAGGCATCGTCAGAAAGCCCCGGCACCAGCGGCAGGAAAGCTGCCGCACGGACGAGATGAATGCCGATCGTGTTGAAATCGGCGAAGTCCGGCGCACCGTCCAGAATGTCCTCGACGGTCAGAAGGCTGACCCGCTCGCGCTCGCCGCCCATATGCTCCAGCACATGGATATGCGAGCCGGCATAGCCGCGCGCGACAATCAGTTCGGCCACCTCGCGGATCGTCGCCGCATTGGAGGTTAGCGCCAGAATGCGCGCCGCCGGCTGCAAATGGCGGATCAGCGTTTCGACCGGCCGGCCATGCAGCGATATCTGCTCGACATCCTGAAGCGCCCAGCCCAGCCGGGCTGCGGCCAGCGAAAAGGCGGACGGATACGGGATGACGCGCATTTCCTGCGGATCGAACTGCCGGCGCAGCGTCGAGCCGATACCGAAATGCATCGGATCGCCCGTGGCAATGATCGTCACCTGCGTGCCGCGCAGCGCAGCTATCCGGTCCATCACATCGCGATAGCCCTCGGCCCAGTTGATCACCGTCTTCGGCGGCAGGCCTTCGAGAACGGTGTCGAGCCGTTCGGCGACGACAATCGTCTCCGCCTGCCAGATATAGGACAGCGCCTCCGGCGTGATGCTGGAAAGCCCGTTATCCCCGATGCCGACAATGGTGAGCCAGGGCTCATCACCAGGCTCAGTCCCCTCAATATCCTCAGTCATTCGCCCCCAATCCCCCGGCAAGCGCATTCACTGCCGCCGCCGCCATGGCCGATCCGCCACGACGCCCCCGAACCGCAATGAAAGGAATGCGTGAACTGTCTCCGATAAGTGACTCTTTTGATTCAGCTGCCCCGACAAAACCGACCGGAAAACCGAGAATGATCGCGGGCTTCGGTCCACCCGCCGCGATCAGTTCCAGCAGCCGGAACAGCGCCGTCGGCGCATTGCCGATCGCGACCACCGCCCCCTCCAGCCGATCGCCCCAGAGATCGACCTGAGCGGCCGAACGCGTATTGCCGATCTCGCTCGCCAACGGGCGCACGCGCGGATCGTTAAGCAGGCAGACGACTTCGTTATCCTTGGGCAAGAGCCGGCGAATGATCCCATGCGCCACCATTTCCGCATCCACGAAAACCGGCGCGCCAGAGGCAAGTGCAGCCTGCCCCGCGTCAAAAGCGCCAGCAGAAAACGCGATATCGCCGGCCAGATCGACCATGCCGCAGGCATGAATCAACCTCACAGCCAGCGCATCCATCCCCTTGGGAAACCGCGACAAATCCGCTTCGGAACGGATGGTTTCGAAGGACTTCGCGTAGATGGCGGCGGGGTCGCGGATGTAGGAGAGGTCAGCGGACAAGGATACCCCCCTCTGCCTTGCCAGGCATCTCCCCCGCAAGGGGGGAGATTGGATGGAGGAACCGCCCCGCTCTAACCAAGAACTTTTCCGCCCGGCTCAAACGCCAAAGTGCGGAATAGTGCGCGCGCAACCAGTCAATCTCCCCCCTTGAGGGGGAGATGTCCGGCAGGACAGAGGGGGGTAAGCCAAGGCACACGCCCATCACCCCTTCTTCAGGCTCTTCGGACCGAGCGGATGATCGGCATGAGGATAAGGCGCATGGTGGTGATCGTGGTCGTGGCTGTGGCCATGGTCATGACCGTGATCATGATGCCCGTGGTCATGTGCGTGATCATGGGAATGCCCATGATCGTGGTCATGATGGTGGTGTCCGTGATCATGGTGATCATGCCCATGGTGCTCATGGTGGCCATGATCGTGATGATCATGCACGTGGTCATGCCCGCAGCCGCAATCCGGACCATGGACATGGCCGGTGCGCTCATAATCCGCTTCGTCCAGCTGATCCGCCACGACATGCTCCAGCTTGGCATATTTGCCGCCGAGCGTGATCGAGGGCGCGTAGTCGAAGGCGGGTTCGAGCGGTGCCGGGCTGGCGTGGCTGTGCACCGGCGTCCACGGCAGGCCGTGCTTGCGGCAGAAGGCTTCCTCGCGGCAGGAGGCATCGCAATCGCCGTTGCACGGACAGTTTTCCAACCCGCCGCCAATGCCTTCGACGTGATGGTGATGGCTTTCCTGCGGCTGGCCGACAGAGGCCTCGAAGCCGAGCGCCTGTTCGCGATACTTGCACATCTGGCAATTCATCAGCGCCTGGCCTTCAAGGATTTCCGTGACGCGATCCTGGAAGGCATCGAGCACAAGCGGATGGTCGTTGAGATAAGGCGCCTTGACGAACTGGATCTCGGGATGGCGGGCCGCCACCTCATCGGTGGAGGAATAGATGCGCTTCACCAGAACGCCGGTGAAGAGGAAATACGGGAAGACGATGATGCGCTTGTAGCCAAGGCGCGACACATGCTCCAGCGCCGGCTCGACCAGCGGGAAGGTGACGCCCGAATAGGCCGTCTCGCCCCAGCCGAAGCCCATGCCTTCCCAAAGCATGCGCATGACCTTGGCGACATTTGAATTGGCGTCCGGATCAGAGGCCCCGCGCCCGACGACCACCAGCATCGTGTCATGCAACGACATTTCGCCATGTTCGCGGTTTGCCGCATCGACCGCTTCCTTGATGCGATCGCCGGCCGCGCGGATCATCTTGAGATCAATGCCAAGCTCGCGCCCGTAATTGACCGTCACGCCGGGGTTCTGCGCCGCCCAGGTGTTGAGCACGGAGGGAATATCGTTCTTGGCGTGGCCGGCGGCAAACAGCATGCCGGGAACGGCGAGAATGCGCGTCACGCCGGCATCGCGCAGCTTGTCGAGGCCGTGGGAGAGAACCGGATTGCAGAATTCGAGATAGCCATACTCGACCGGCAGATCGGGATAGCGCTTGCGCAGCTCTTCCGCGATCACGGAGAACTCGCGCGCCGCGTTCTGGTTTCGGCTCCCATGGCCGCAAACCATGATTCCAAGCTTTTCCGTATGCTGAAGCATGACAGTCTCCCGTTTCGCGTTATCCCAATGCACGAAACGGCGCGAGCGCTTGCGCATGGCAACGCCCCACCTCCCCGACAGCCCCGGATCCAAGCCCCCGAATTGGGTCAGCCGCACCGGATTTGCTTCAGTCCTGAAAAGGACGCCGCCGTACATCTTGAACGATCGGTGTTAGCCGAAGCACGCGCCTGGGTCAAACCGGATTGCGCCTGCCAAAGGTGCGTTTGCGCCAAGCCTGTTCTTGTCACAGGAATTGCGACGGAGACCAAATGGCATTTGCGTTTTTCGCCCGCCGGTGCGACATGTCGGCCCTCGTCCCCGCGAAAGCCTGCCCGTGCTCGAAATCACCCTGCATCTCCTCGTCTTCCTTTTCATCGCAGCCTTCGTTGCCGGCTTCATCGATTCCATTGCTGGCGGCGGCGGGCTGATCACGGTTCCAGCCCTGCTGATCGCCGGTGTCCCGCCGCTCGAAACGCTCGGCACCAACAAGCTGCAATCCCTGTTCGGCGCGGGCTCGGCGACGCTCGCCTATGCCGCCAAGGGGCATGTTCGGCTGAAAGAACAGCTGCCGATGGCGCTCATGTCCATGCTGGGTGCAATGATCGGCGCAAAGGTCACGACCTATATTCCCGGCGATGTACTGAAAGCCTTCCTGCCGCTTCTGCTGATCGCAGTCGCGCTCTATTTCGGCCTGAGGCGCGACATGGGCGACGATGACCGCCATGCCCGGATCCGCCCCTTCGTCTTCGGCCTGACCTTCGTGCCGATCATCGGCTTTTATGACGGCATGTTCGGCCCCGGAACGGGCTCCTTCTTCATGCTCGCCTTCGTCACCATGGCCGGCTTCGGCATGCTGAAGGCGACCGCGCATACGAAACTTCTCAACTTCGCCTCCAATATCGGCGGCTTCATCATCTTCAGCATCTCGGGCGTGATCCTCTGGAAGGTCGGCCTCACCATGGCCGTCGGCCAGTTTCTCGGCGCCCAGACCGGCTCGCGGCTTGCCATGCGCAATGGCGCAAAAATTATCCGCCCGCTGCTGGTCGTCACCTGCATGGCGCTGGCGGTGAAGCTGCTGGCCGATCCGGCCAACCCCGTGCGGGTGTGGCTGGGGATGTGATTGCGGCAACCTTGCCCTTCTACTATATTGAACTTCCACAGGAGCGGTAGAAGGAAACATGGATGTCTGCCCTTACCATTAGCCTGTCCGACGAAACGGTGGAAAAGCTCGACACGCTCGCTCAGGTTCAGGAGAGCTCGCGATCTTCGCTTGTCTCACGCGCCATAGAAGAGTTCATCGCGAAGGAAAATTGGCAAATCGCCGAAATCCAGGCCGGCCTCGATGAAGCCGAGAAAGGCGATTTCGCGAGCGACGATGATTTGAAGATCATCATCGACCGATATCGCGCATCTGGACGCTAATCTTGGTGGTCCGGAAAATCCGCTGGACCCGCCGAGCCCTACGCCGACTGGATGAAATTGGTGCCTACATATCCGCGCAGAATCCGAACGCTGCCTCCAAGGTCTTGAATCGCATTGTCGTCGCCGCAGATTCCCTCGCCAGCCAACCTGAAATGGGGCGCGACGGCCGCATCAAAGGAACCCGCGAACTGGTTTTGCCGGACATCTCCTACGTCATCGCATACCGCGTGGCGGAAACATCTGTCGACATTCTTACCGTCGTTCACACCTCTCGCCGCTGGCCCACTTTTCTTTGAAATCCCCTTTAACGGGAAGGATCAGCACACATGGACGAGCGTTTGGACCAGATGTCAAACCTCGACGCCTGAACCTTAATATTCAACACCCTTCTGCGCCTTGATGCCCGACCGGAACGGATGCTTCACCAGCTCCATCTCCGTGACCAGATCGGCAATCTCGATCAGCTCGTCGCGCGCATTGCGTCCCGTAAGCACGACATGCGTCATATGCGGCTTCTCGGTCTTGAGAAAATCCACCACCTCGTTGATATCGATATAGTCGTAGCGGATCGCGATATTGATCTCGTCGAGCAGCACCATCGACTTCTCACCCGAGGCAATCAGCTCCTTCGCCTTGGCCCAGGCCGCCTGCGCTGCCGCAACGTCACGCGCGCGGTCCTGCGTCTCCCAGGTAAAGCCCTCGCCCATCGTGTGGAATTCGCAGAGATCCGAAAAACGCGCCAGGATCAGGTCGCGCTCACCCGTCGACATGCCCCCCTTGATGAACTGCACGACCGCCGACGGCATGCCATGGGCGATATGCCGGAAGATCATGCCAAACGCAGCCGTCGACTTGCCCTTGCCCTTGCCGGTATGAACGACGATCAGCCCCTTCTCGTCGGTCTTCGTCGCCATGATCTTGTCGCGCGCGGCTTTCTTCTTCGCCATCTTCTCGGCGTGACGCGCATCGTCCTTGGGCGTGGTCTCTTCGGCTTCAGTCACTTTGCAGGCTCCTCGATTTGCGTTATTCTTACATTTGTCCATCGACAGGAAAACGTAAAAATGAGCGATACAGCAACGCTGTCGTCCAAATTCCAGATTTCCGTTCCCAAAGCGGTGCGGGAAAAGGAAGACTGGCATCCGGGGCAGAAATTCGCCTTCGTACCGGGCGATGGCGGTTATCTTCTCGTGCCGGTTCCCTCAGTGACAGAACTGCGCGGACTCGCCAAGGGAGCCGACCGCGCCGATATCCGCGACCGGCGTGACCGCACCTGATGCGCGTCATCGACTCGTCCGTCTGGATCGAAATTCTCGCCGATGGTCCATGCGCGGGCCGCCTGCTTGAGGACGTTCCGGCTCCGCAGGAAATTGCCATGCCATCGATCATCGAGCTTGAGCTGGCCAAATGGATTGCGCGCGAGGCCGACTCCGCCACGCTGCGCAAATTCCTCGCCTTCTCAAGCCAATGCATCTCAGCCCCTCTCGACACCAAACGCGCGCTCATGGCAGCCGAGGTTCACCGCGACCTGAAACTCGCGACGGCCGACGCGATCGTCTACGCCGCAGCACTTGAGTTCGAGGCTGAACTCGTCACCTGCGATCGGCATTTCGAGAGCCTGCCGCAGGTCCTCTACATCCCCAACAAATAGCATCATCGGCTCCCCGCCAACCGCTCCAGTTCGAACCGCGCCGAATTCGACCGCGCCTCCCAGAGCCCGCGATCCAGCGCCTCGATGAACCGCTCGGCCAGCTCCGTCAGCGCCGGCGCATTCTTGTCGCGCATGAAGTCGCGCACCGCCTCGTCCGCGATGAAGGCCTGATACGCGGCCTCGAAATGATGGCTCTTCACCGCGCCCGTCGTGGCGGAAAAGGCGAACATGTAATCCACCGTCGCGGTGATCTCGAACGCGCCCTTGTAGTCATGGCGCATCACGCCGGCGATCCATTTCGGGTTGACGACGCGGCCGCGCACGACGCGGGAAATTTCTTCTTCAAGCGAGCGGATGACCGGCTTTTCCGGCCGCGAGTGGTCGTTGTGATAGACCGCCGGCTGGCTGCCCTTCAGATGCTCCACCGCCGCCGACATGCCGCCTTCGAACTGGTAATAGTCGTCGGAATCGAGAAGGTCGTGTTCGCGATTGTCCTGGTTCTGGATGACGGCCTCGACCGTCGAAAGCCGGGTCTCGAACAGCCCGCGCTCGGCCACCCCCTCTTCGCCCGCGCCATAGGCATAGGAGCCCCAAACGAGATAGCTCTCCGCCAGATCGCCGCGCCGGTCCCAGCCCTTTTCATCGATCAGCGCCTGAAGGCCGGCGCCATAGGCCCCCGGCTTGGAGCCGAAAACACGGAAGCCCGCCTTGCGCGCGGCCTCGGCCTCGCCCATCCCGGCAGATACCAATGCGGCCTGTTCGCCGCGCATGCGCGCCGCAATCGGGTTGTCGCCTGCGTCCTCATCCAGCCCGCCAACCGCGCGCACCGCCTTGTCGAAGAGCGCGATCTGCTCGGGAAAGGCATCGCGGAAAAAGCCGGAAATGCGCAGCGTGACATCGACCCGCGGCCGCCCGAGCTGCGCGACCGGGATCACCTCATAGCCGGTGACACGCAGCGACGCCGTATCCCAAACTGGTTTCACCCCGATCAGCGCCAGACCTTGCGCAATATCGTCACCGCCGGTGCGCATGTTTGACGTGCCCCAGGCGGTCAGCGCGAAGCTCTTCGGCCAGTCGCCATGGTCCTGCACATAGCGGGTGACGAGGAGTTCGGCAGACTTGCGGCCCAGTTCCCAGGCCGTCTGCGTCGGCACGGCGCGGCTGTCGACGGAATAGAAGTTGCGGCCCGTCGGCAACACATCCGGCCGCCCCCGCGTCGGCGCACCGGACGGGCCGGGTGGGACGAAGCGGCCATCAAGCCCTCTCAACAGGCCTTCAATTTCCGCCGGCCCGCAGGCGATGACGGAAGGTTTCAGCCGGCTCTCGATCGCATCGAGAACCGCATGCGTGGCAGTCCAGCCCTCGGGGCAAGACACCTCGCCGGAGACCAGTTGCACCGCCAGCAATTCGATCCGCTCGACCGTATCGCCATTGGTGCGCCATGGATCGGCGGAGAGATCGGCGAGGATGGCGGGCTGCGAGCCGGCCCAGAGGTCCGACATGGTGCAATCGAGAGGGTCGAAAACGCTCGCCGCCAATCTCCCCCCTTGAGGGGGAGATGTCCCGTCAGGGACAGAGGGGGGTAAGTCACGGCATAACGGCGCGATACCCCCCTCTGTCGGCTTCGCCGACATCTCCCCCTCAAGGGGGGAGAGTGAAAGGGAATCCACCGCAATCGCCCGCTGCAAGCTCTGATCTCCACCCTCGCCCAGCCCGCGCGGCACCCGCGCCAGGGCCACGCAAAGATCGGTCAGCAGCCGCCCCTCCGGCGCAACACCAAAGACATGCAAGCCATCGCGGATCTGCATTTCCTTGAGATCGCAGAGCCAGGCGTCGAGCTTCACCAGCGCCTGATCCGCATCGTCGGCCCGCACGATGCCCGCATCATGGTCGAGCCCGATGTCCGTCACGAGATCGAGGATTTTCTTCCGCAGCACGGTCAGACGGCGCGGATCGCCGCCCGCCGCCTGATAATATTCATCGACCAGCGCTTCCAGATCCTTCAGCGGCCCGTAGCTTTCCGCCCGCGTCAGCGGCGGCGTCAGATGGTCGATAATGACGGCGGAGGTGCGGCGCTTGGCTTGCGTACCCTCGCCCGGATCGTTGACAATGAAGGGATAAAGCTGCGGCAGCGGGCCGAACACCGCCTCCGGATAGCAGGTCTCGGACAGCGCCAGCGCCTTGCCCGGCAGCCATTCGAGATTGCCATGCTTGCCCATATGCACGACGGCATCTGCGCCGAAGCTCTCGCGCAGCCAGGCATAGAAGGCAAAATAGCCATGCGGCGGCACGAGGTCCGGCGAATGATAGGTCTCTTTCGGGTCGATATTGTAGCCCCGCGCCGGCTGAATGCCGATCGCCACGTCACCGAGCCGGGACATGGGCAAAGCAAAGACATCGCCGACGACATAGGGATCGCGCTCCGGTCCGCCCCATTTCGCCGTCACAGCCGCTTGAATCACTTTGGGAAGTTTCGCGAAGAAGGCCTTGTAGTGACTCAGAGAAAGCGTTTCTCGGATCTCGCGCCCGTCATTGCCGGCATTGGTCGGCCCGGCCATCAGGAAATCCATGAGCCGGTCGCTATTCGTCGGAATGTCCGTCACCGGATATCCCGCTCCTGCCATCGCGTTCAAAACCTCGACCGTGCCGGCCGGCGTATCGAGCCCGACACCATTGCCGAGCCGCCCGTCGCGGTTCGGATAATTGGCAAGCACGATGGCGACGCGACGCTCTGCCGCCGGCTTCCGCCTCAGCCGTACCCAATTGGCCGCGAGATCGGTCACGAAACCGACCCGCCCCGGCTCCGGCACATGCGACACGATATTCGCCTGAACCCGCTCATCGAACCGCGCCGCCGCCTTGAAGGACACGGCCCGCGTCATCACGCGCCCATCCGTCTCCGTCAGCGACACATGCATGGCCAGATCGCGCGCCGACAGCCCCTGCGGCGAGGCCTCCCATGCCTCCTTGGACGAGGAGGAAAAGACTGCCTGAAGCACGACCGCCCCGCCCTCGTCCAACACGCCAGGCTGATAGGTGGCACCCGGCGGCGAGACTGCAAAGCCGGTCGCGTTGATCACGACATCCGGCTGAACCGCACCGAAGACATGCCGCACCGTTTCCTGGCTCACCGCATCCTTGAGGCTCGCCACGAAGACCGGCAGCGCTTTCAACCCGCGCGCCGCCAATGCGTCGACAAGAGCAGCAACAGGAGCAGTTTCTCCGGATTGCACGAGCGCCCGGTAGAAACAGATCGCGACGGTGCCGCAATCTCCCAATCTCCCCCCTTGAGGGGGAGATGTCGGCAAAGCCGACAGAGGGGGGTGCCCCACGGCGGAACGAGAGGATACCCCCCTCTGTCCCTGACGGGACATCTCCCCGTCGAGGGGGGAGAGGGACCGCCACGCCTCCACGCCGACAACACCCTGCCCCGGCCACCAGATCCCCGCCTTCAGAAGCGGTGTCGCCGGCGCCGGCTTCTCGGCAGAGGCCAGCATGGCGGCGCAATAGTCGAGAAAGCCGCGTGCATTCGCCTCGCCGCCCTCGACGAGATAGGAATGCAGCGCCGCGTAATCCGCCCGCGAAACATTGGAGTAATCGGCAAGCGCCGGATCGGGCCGGTCATCACCGGGAAGCGCGACAATCAACGCGCCCGCGCGCTCGGCCGCCGTGTAAAACGCCTCCAGCAGATACTGAAAATACCCTGTCCCGCCCAGCGCCCTGACGACAACGAGCTTCGCATGCCGCAAGGTTTTCTCGACATAGGTATCGACCGACATCGGATGCTTGAGGCTCATCAGGCTCGCCAGCCTCAGCGACGGCCCGGACCATCCGTCCGCCGCAGCAGCCACCCCCGCAAGCTCAGTATCGGCCGCCGACAAAAACAGGATATCGCCCGACGACTGACCAAGATCAACCGCCTCGCCCCCATCGGCGATGGAACCCTTTTGTGCGAGAAGAAGATGCATTCTGCCCCAGTTCAGGCCGCTTCAAGCGGTTCAATGGCGGCAATCTCGTCCGCCTTTTCAGCCCGTGCCACAGCAAGTTCATAGCCAACCTGCATATTCATCCAGAAATCCGGCGTAGTGCGAAAGAAGCGGGCCAGACGCAACGCCGTATCCGTCGTAATCCCGGTTTCTTCCGCCACAATCCGCTCGATGCGCGTGCGTGGCACCTGCAACCGTCGCGCCAGTGCGCCGGCGCTCATGTTCAACGGCACGAGATATTCCTCCCGCAGAATTTCTCCGGGGCGAATGGCTGGCAGTTCAACAGCAAGCATGTTCGTCATCGCATTCAACCCTTGTGGTCGACCAGCAAGCGGGCCGTCTTCCGTCTCCCCCCTTGTGGGGGAGATGGCGGCAGCCAGAGGGGGTAGCCGCCATCCATTCGCTTTCGGCAAGAATGCCCCTCCCCAACCCTCCCCACAAGTGGGAGGCAGAAGACCCATCAAATCCCCTTGATCGCCGCCATGATCGCTACATCGTCCATTTCGTCATGCAGACCGATCACGACAAGCCTCGTCGCCCGCGTCTCGCCCGGCTTCCACGGCCGGTCGAAATAGGTCTCGATGCGGTTGCCGACAGCCTGTATGACAAGGCGCATCGGCTTGCCGGGAACATCGGCAAAGCCCTTGAGGCGCAGGATGTCGTGCGTCTCGATGATCCCCTTCAGCGCATCGGCGAAACCGGCCGGATCGGCAACCGGACCGTATTCCACGACGAAGCTTTCGAACTCGTCGTGATCGTGGTCATGCGGCGCGCCTTCGTGCTCCAGCTCGTGATGCGACTTGCGGTTTTCGATATCGTCTTCGGTGCCGACGCCAAGGCCGAGTAGGACGGACGCCGGCACATCGCCGCCACGGCTGACCACCATTTTCGGCTTGCGCGCGGTCGCATTGCCAACTGCCTCGCGCACCGCGTCAAGACCGGCGGCATCCAGCAGATCGGCCTTGTTGAGAATGACGAGGTCGGCGGCCGTCAGCTGGTCTTCAAACAACTCTTCCAGCGGGCTTTCATGATCCAGCCCCTCATCCTCGGCGCGCTGAGCATCAATAGCGTCATGATCGTCGGCAAAACGGCCGGCGGCAACGGCGGCGCTATCGACCACCGTCACGACACCATCGACGGTCACACGGGTCTTGATGCCAGGCCAGTTAAAGGCGGCGACCAGCGGCTGCGGCAGCGCCAGACCGGAGGTTTCGATGACGATATGGTCCGGCAGGACATCGCGCCCCAGCAGCTTTTCCATCGTCGGAATGAAATCGTCCGCCACGGTGCAGCAGATGCAGCCATTGTTCAGCTCGATAATGTCGTCCTCGGTGCAGTTTTCCGCGCCGCAGCCCTTCAGCACCTCGCCGTCAACGCCCAGATCGCCGAATTCATTGATGATCAGCGCAATCTTCTTGCCCCCGGCATTGGAGAGCAGGTTGCGGATCATCGTCGTCTTGCCCGCACCCAGAAAGCCCGTGATCACGGTGGCCGGTATCTTCTGCATTCTCTTCAACCCTTCATCTTGAGCGGCAGCCCGGCCGCCACGAAATAGACTTCATCGGCAACCGCTGCGACCTTCTGGTGCAGACGGCCGGCATGGTCGCGAAAGGCGCGCGCCATGGCATTATCCGGCACGATGCCGAGACCGACTTCATTGGAAACGATGAAAACCTGCGCCTTTGCGCCGGCAAGCGCGGATACGAGCCTGTCAAAGGCCTCGTCCATGTCGCGCTCCGCCATCATGAGATTGGTGACCCACAGCGTCAGGCAATCGATGAGAATGGTATTCTCGTCATAGTCCAGCGGGGTGAGCGCACAGGTCAGCTCCAGCGGCGCTTCAATGGTTGTCCATTCCTGCCCGCGCCGGCTCTGGTGATGGTCGATGCGCGTGCGCATCTCCGCGTCCCAGGCCTGCCCTGTTGCGATGTAATGAAGCACGCCGCCGCTCTCGCGCGCCAGCTGTTCGGCCAGCGCGGATTTGCCCGAGCGGGCTCCTCCAAGAATGAATGTGTTGCGCGTCATCGCGCCGCTCCGGTGGGAGCGTTAAAAACCTGCGCCAAGACAACCTCCGTGCTGCGAGCGCTTCATCTGAACGGAGAATGGCAGGTCTCCTGGCTCACGGCTCCCGGTCGATGCTTGTCACATCTGCGCATCAAAGCGCCTGACCATCGGCGGCCCTCGCCTTCCCGGTATGGACGCGCGTCTTGAGAGGCGGACGATTCGTAGAAAAAGAGGCGTCCGGCCCCGGTTGTTCAAGACATGCATACCAGTGGCTTTTCACGCATCCCCAGGCCCACACCATTGCGGCATCCTGGACTTGCGCGACGGGCCGACCTCACCGTTCTACAGTCGCGGGGTCGGCTGCGATTGGAGGTTTGGGCAAAAGCCCGCCTCGTCGCATTCCCTCTTCGTCTCCGGTTGCCCGGAGAAACCATTCAAGTAACGGCACAAGGGTTAGGCGTGAACAGTTGCCGTGTCAATCGAGGAGGTTCGCAACCCAGCGCTTGTCCAGCACCGCCTCAAGCTCCGCGGCCACCTGATCGAGCGCCGCATCCACTGTCTCACGATAGGACTGCCCGCCCGCCTCCACGCCGAAACTGGCCAGCAGCGCACGGCGATAGGCATCCGAGCCGAAAAGCCCGTGCAGATAGGTCCCCATGACCCGCCCATCGGAAGAAACCGCGCCATCGGCCCGGTTGTCGATGGCAACCGACGGCCGGGCGCAATCGGCCCCGCGCGTCACGCCGAGATGGATTTCATAGCCGGAGAGCGGCGCATCATATTCAAGAGAGCGGGCGGAAGAGTTCCGCACCGTCTTTTCCGGCGCCATCTCCGTCTCGACATCGAGCAGCCCCAGCCCCGCAATCTCGCGCTCCTCGCCCTCAAGCCCGAGCGGATCGGTGATCCGGGTTCCGAGCATCTGGTAGCCGCCGCAAATACCGATGACGCGGCCACCGCGCCGGCGATGCGCTGCAAGATCGCGATCCCAGCCATTCGTCCGCAGAGCCTTCAAGTCACCGATGGTCGACTTGGAACCCGGCAGCACGACAAGGCCGGCGTCGTAAGGCAAAGCCTCACCCGGCTTCACGAAGACAAGCTCCACCCGCTCTTCCGCCGCCAGCGGATCGAGATCATCGAAATTGGCAATGCGCGGCAGCATCGGCACCGCCACCTTGAGCGCCCCCGCCCCCTTGGAAACCAGCCGCTCCAGCACGACGGAATCCTCCGCCGGCAGACGCCCGGCCGATTTTAGCCACGGCACGACGCCGAAACAGGGCCAGCCGGTGAAACCTTCGATCTGCGTAATCCCGTCATCGAACAGGCTGACATCGCCACGAAACTTGTTGATGAGATAGCCGGTGATCATCGCACGATCTTCCTGCGTAAGGATCGCATGCGTGCCGACCAGCGAGGCAATCACCCCGCCCCGGTCGATATCGCCGACCAGCACGACCGGTACATTCGCTGCCGTGGCAAAACCCATATTGGCAATATCGCCGGCGCGCAGGTTGATTTCCGCCGGCGATCCCGCGCCCTCGACAATCACGAGATCAGCGCCGGCCTTCACTGTCTCGAAACTTTCCAGCACCGCGCCGAGCAGTTGTGGCTTGAGGCGCTGATAATCGCGCCCCTTGGCCTGCCCGAACACCTTGCCCTGAACAATGATCTGGCTGCCGTTTTCCGACTGCGGCTTGAGGAGCACCGGGTTCATGTGGACGGAAGACGCAACGCGCGCGGCCATGGCCTGCAACCACTGCGCCCGGCCGATCTCGCCGCCATCCTCGGAGACGGCAGCATTGTTCGACATGTTCTGCGGTTTGAACGGGCGAACGGCAAGCCCGCGATTGGCGGCAATCCGGCAAAGCCCGGCGACAAGCACGGTCTTGCCGACATCCGAGCCGGTTCCCTGAAGCATGATGGTCTTGGTCATGGGGAGCGGTCGTAACATCGCAAACGGCGCTTTAAAAGCGCGAAAACCGCGCGTCGCAAAGCGATGCACGGTTTGCCGATACTCATTGGCCATCCCGCACATACACTGCGGGATACGCTCGCCTCCGGTACGCAAGACCTGATCCGGAAGCGTGTCAGCGGTGTCCCCCGCTGCACGAAAACAATTAGCCGGACATTCTTACCGGAGAGTTATTGAGAGCTTAAATATCTATGAATTGACGATTTATTTTAGCCATACCAACGGGACCTGAGGGTTACACGTCGCGTCAAAGACGAGTAGTTTATTGAAATGGAACGATAAACGCGAATTCTACGGGCCGGCCGAAGATAGCGATTGAAATCATATAAAGATATCTTTATATCATCCGCATCAAAATCGAGGATCTGACGATGACGACTGCAAATCCGCTTCAGGCGCTGCTTGCCGAAAAGGGCGTGCTGATGGCCGATGGCGCCACCGGCACCAATCTCTTCGCCATGGGGCTTGAGGCCGGCGAGGCACCGGAACTCTGGAACGAGGCAAAGCCGGAGAACATCACGAAGCTGCATCAGGACTTCGTGGATGCCGGCGCAGACATCATCCTCACCAATTCCTTCGGCGGCACGCGCCAGCGTCTGAAGCTCCACAAGGCAGAAGGCCGCGTCTTCGAACTGAACAAGAAGGCTGCCGAGATCGCCCGCGCCGTCGCCGACAAAGCAGGCCGCAAGGTCATCGTTGCCGGCTCCGTCGGCCCGACCGGCGAACTTCTGGTTCCGCTCGGCGCCATGACCTACGACGACGCCGTTTCCGCCTTCAAGGAACAGATGGAAGGCCTCAAGGCAGGCGGCATCGACATCGCCTGGATCGAGACCATGTCCTCGCCGGACGAAATCCGTGCCGCGGCAGAAGCAGCCATCGCGCTTGATCTGCCTTACGTCTACACCGGCTCTTTCGACACCGCCGGCAAGACCATGATGGGCCTGAACCCCAAGGACATGCCGCAGGTGGCCGACGGCCTTTCCGACAAGCCGGTCGCCTTCGGTGCGAACTGCGGTGTCGGCGCTGCCGACATCCTCTCCTCGCTGCTCGACATGACGGCAGCGGACCCGAATGCCGTCGTCGTCGTCAAGGGCAATTGCGGCATCCCGGAATATCGCGGCGCGGAAATCTACTATTCCGGCACGCCGGAACTGATGGCCGAGTATGCGCATCTGGCGATCGACGCCGGCGCGCGCATCATCGGCGGCTGCTGCGGCACGTCCTGCGATCACCTGCGCTCGATCCGCGGCGCCATCGACAGCCATACGAAGGGCCCGCGCCCGACCATTGACGATGTCGTCACCCGCATCGGCCCGCTGCGCAATAAGATGGCCTCCGAAAGCGGTGGCACCGGCGAACGCCGTCGCCGTCGCGGCTGATCCCAGAAGCCGCTGTCAGACAGACGCTGACTTGAGGAAGGCGATATATTTCGCCTTCAGGCCCGGCTGGAAACAGTCGAGCACGGCAGCCCCATGCAGAAATTTCAGCATGGGGTTACGCTCCTGCAAGCCCTTGCGTGCGAGTTCCGCAAGCGCAGGATGCAACTCTGCTGCCCGTTCGACAGCAATCCTGAGACCGAGGTCGAGCAGGTCTGAAAGCTCGCCGGCCTGCACCTCGGCAAGAGCCTCGCGGTTCGGGACAACGCCTTTGCGGCTTGCAAAGACGAAAAGATCCATCCAGCGCAACAGGGAATTATAGTCCCTGAAATTCTCAGGTAGGCCAACGCTCGTGTAGAGATGCTTCGCATTGGTATCGACCGCCTCGGGCGTCGCCCATGCCGCGACATTGTAGCGAAAGAGCATGGAGCGATCGAGGAGCATCCTGCCGGCTACGATGAGAGCCATCACCATCTGCCAGTCGGCATAGGAGCCGCGCGTCGGATGCGACGCCAGGAAATACTCCCGCAAAGAGAGATAGGGCTCCGTGCGGAAGATGCTGTAGAAGGTCGAGTTGTCGCCCTCGTTGCGGTCGATGTACTGACGAAGCCTCTGTCCGGGCGTGTCTGCGTCCAGCGCATAGACCCGCGGGACGGACAGGTCTGTCCCGTCAAGGAACAGCTCGACACATGGCTTGACCCCGATGACGTCCGGCGCAAGTGCCGCAAGATCGATGGCGGGACAGACATCCTGCGCGAAGAGTTCGTCATCATCCCCCATCGGCATCAGAAAGGGCGTTTCGACCGGCAGAAACGTATTCCGGGCATTGGCGATCGGATCGACGGGCGCATCGGGAAGATAGACAAGATGCGCCGAACGCCCCTGCCAGTAGGCGGCCTTTTTAGCATCGCCCGAATTGTCCGACACGATGAGTACGGCATCGCGCGCCTCGCAAAAGGCAAGCGCCGTCTCGATGGAGCTGAACGATCGTTCGAAGCCGCGATTGCTCGGCATGCAGACCGAAAGCTGTTTCATGCCGCCCCTTTTCAGCGATTCGTCATGGAGCCATCGGAAGTTCTGCGCTTCGCGAAGTCAAGCGGCGAACGGCAGGTGCGAAGGGGACGGACGTCCCCTATGATCCGCCCACATCAATCGATTCGGAATGAGAGACCTGAGACGATGAACGCCAAGGCCAATTTTCCAGACAGTGAAACCGTTGCGGGAAAGCTTTCGAGCCTCGAAGAACAGGACAAGGCCTGGCTTCAGCTCGTTCTGGAGAACTCGGCACAGGACGACGCGCTGCTCGACGGCATCACGCATTTCGTCAATGCCGCTGCTGAAGCGCGCTTTCTCAATTCGCTGAAACTGTCGCGTGCCGGCGAATGGCTGGGCGCCCATGCGCCCGCCCGCCTCCAGATCCGTCTCCTGGAGATCGCCCGTTCCAGCCAGCATCCGGCCTACGCCGCCTTCCGCGAAGGCGTGGCAAAATCAGGCGGCCTGGACAAGGCCTGGCCGAAAGCCTGAGGCCTCAGCTAAACAGCGCGTCCATGTGAAACCGAAGCTGCGCTTCCGGATATCGATAGCCTGCACCGACCGGACATGCGTTGCGCGCGACACAGCCCGAAGACATGCAGCCCGCCTGCCCCTCGGCGGTGACGAGATGCGCCCGGCACGGATCGACGGCAAAGCCTGAGAGTGAGATCGCACCGGCCGGACAGGCGGACAGACATGGCTTTCCCGCACAGGTATCGCAGGGCGAAGGCTCCATTGCCGAAGGCCGGGTGCCGATGTCGTCCCGGAACGCCAATGCTCCGCGATAGCCATGCCAGAGCCCATAGCGCGGATGGATCAGAATGCCGAGCGGCGAGGCCTTCAATCCCTCCGCCCGCATGGCCCAGCGCTGGAACGGCATGTAGGGCGGATCGGACGGATAGAAGGCCGTCGCGCCAAGCCTTTCTGCAACAGGTCCGATCACCGCCTTAGACCACGCATCCAGCGGATCGCTTCCGAAATAATCTCGCCGCCAGGCCGCAAAGCCAGGCCAGATCGATCCGCCGACATTGCCGAGCAGGACGACGCTGAGCGCGCTGCCTCCTTCGTCGAGAGACGGTCCCTCACCCTCTGCAAAGGACACAACACCGCGCAGCCTGATGCCCGAAGGCTCCAAGGCACTTTCCAATTCTTGCAGAATGCCGAAGGCGGGCATCACTGCCCGCCCTCCTGGTCGCGTTTTTCCTGATAATGCGGCCGCCAGACGGCGCGCTGGATCATCTCCGTCACCGTGGCCGCTGCGCCTTGCTCCCTGGCTGCGGGCTCGTTTCAGGTGAAGGCGTCTGGCACCGCATCCTTCTTTTGCTGGATGAATGCGAGCAGCGCCTCGTCGATCGCCGGATCAAGCGGCGGCGCTTCGTAACTGTCGAGCCACGAACGGCAGAGCGCATTGGCACGCTCCTCGATGCGCTTGGAGCCTTCGATTTCCCACTGCTCGAACGAATTGTTGTCGGCAAGCGCCGAGCGATAGAAGGCCGTCTGGAAATTCGCCTGCGTGTGGGCGCAGCCGAGATAATGGCTGCCGGGGCCGACTTCGCGGATGGCGTCAAGCGCCTGCGCGTTTTCCGAAAGGTCAATGCCCTCGGCCATCTTCTGCATCATGCCAAGCTGGTCCTGGTCGATCATGAACTTCTCATAGGACGAGACCAGACCGCCTTCGAGCCAGCCGGCGGCATGCAGTACGAAGTTCGTGCCGGCGAGCAGCGTCATGTTGAGCGTGTTGGAGCTCTCGTGTGCTGCCTGCGCATCCGGAACCTTGGAGGCACAGAGCGAGCCGCCCGTGCGGAACGGCAGACCGAGACGACGGGCCAGCTGGGCCGCACCGTAAGAGACAAGCGACGGTTCCGGCGTCCCGAAGGTCGGCGCACCAGACTGCATGGAGATGGAGGCAGCGAAGGTGCCGAACAGAACCGGCGAACCCTTGCGGATCAGCTGCGTGAACGACGCGCCGGCGAGAACTTCCGCCAGGATCTGCGTCAGCGTGCCGGCGACCGTCACCGGGCTCATAGCGCCCGAAAGGATGAAGGGCGAGATCACAGAGGCCTGATTGTGCCGCGCATAGACCTTCAGCGCGCCGACCATGGTTTCGTCAAAGACCATGGGCGAATTGGCGTTGATGAGGTTCAGCGTCACACAGTTGTTTTCGACAAACTCGTCGCCGAAGACCAGCTTCGCCATGGCAATCGTGTCTTCCGCGCGTTCCGGCGCGGTGACCGAGCCCATGAACGGCTTGTCGGAATATTTGATATGGCTGTAGATCATGTCCAGGTGACGCTTGTTCACCGGGACATCGACCGGCTCGCAGACCGTGCCGCCCGAGGAATGCATGGACGGCGCCATATAGGCGAGCTTCACGAAATTGCGGAAATCCTCGATCGTCGCATAACGGCGATTGCCTTCAAGGTCGCGGACGAAGGGCGGGCCATAGACCGGCGCGAAGATCGTCGCCTTGCCGCCGACATGCACGCTGCGTTCGGGATTGCGCGCATGCCAGGTGAATTCCTTCGGAGCGGTCTTCAGAAGTTCGCGGCAGAGCCCCTTCGGAAAATGCACGCGCTCGCCGCGAACATCAGCGCCAGCCTCTTTCCACAGCGCCAGCGCTTCTGCGTCTTCGCGGAACTCGATGCCGATTTCCTCAAGCACGCGATCGGCATTGGCCTCGATGAGGGCGAGGCCTTCCTCGTCGAGAACCTCGTATTCGCGGATCTTGCGGGTGATGTAAGGAAGCGAAGCACCCGGACCGCCGCCGGTGCGGGCCGCGCGGCGGGCTGCGGCACCGCGCCCTGCTCCACGGCTACGCCGTCCGCCATCTCCCTCGGCTGCGGCGCCTGCAAGTTCGATTTCCTGATCCATGGTTCCCTCACCCGATATGATGGTCTTTTCGACCGATGACAAACGATCTTAGATGATAGCCCTAGCCGGACATTCCTAAATGCGCCACTGAGAAGGCTGTTCGCGAAGAAAAATTCCGCAAGCTACGCGGTGATTTTCGCGGCCCGCATCCTTGCACTGGCCGGGTTGCTGCTGTAGGGCCGGACGGCAAGCCTCCCCGCCCAGCGAAGTCACCGCCCATGTCCAAAAGCGACAGCCGCAACAGCATCAGGAACTGGTGCCTGCTCATCGTCCTGACGGCTGTGGTGACGGGCGTGCTTTATGCCATGCATCTTCCGGCCGTTTTCCTGCTCGGGCCGATGGTATCGGGCCTGCTGCTAGCCTCGCGCGGCATGAAATTCTCCCTGCCCTCGCCTCTCGTCGCCTTCTGCCAGGGCATTATCGGCGTCATGATCGCCGGAGGCATGCCGCTCACCGTCTTTGCCGAAATCGCCAAGGACGGTTTTCTCTTCATCGGGCTGGTTCTTTCCGTCGTCGCCTTGAGCTTCGGCTTCGGCTGGCTGCTCGCAAAATATCAGGTCCTGCCCGGCACAACGGCCATCTGGGGCTCGTCGCCGGGCGCTGCGAGCGCCATGGTTCTGATGGCCGAGGCCGCCGGCGCCGATTTCCGCCTCGTCGCCTTCATGCAATATCTGCGCATGCTGATGGTTGCGGCCACGGCCTCGCTGATCGCCCGCTTCGTGCTCGGCCAGACCGGCCAGCTGCCGGTTCCCGAGCCGTGGTTTCCACCTGTCGATCCGCTGAACCTCGTCCTCACGCTGGCAATCGCCGCCTGCGGTCCGGTCTTCTCCCGGCTCTTCAAGCGCCCGTCGATCAACATGCTTGCCCCGATCGTCATCGGCATCGCCTGCCATGCCGCAGGCCTCGTGACAATCACGCTGCCTCACTGGCTTCTAGCATCCGCTTATCTGCTGTTTGGCTGGAATGTCGGATTCCGCTTCACCCGCGAGATCGTGACGCATGCGCTGAGGGCGCTGCCCGTCCTCTTCCTCTCGATCCTGTCGCTGATCGTCCTGTGCGGCCTGCTCGCCGTGGCGGTCTCCCATTTCGGCCACATGGACCTGCTGACCGCCTATCTGGCGACCAGCCCCGGCGGCGCCGATTCCGTCGCCATCATCGCGGCCTCCACGCCGGTGGACAAACCCTTCGTGCTGGCCATGCAGATGACGCGCTTCATCTCCGTCCTGTTCCTCGGCCCCGTCCTCTCGCGCTACTTCGCCGCCCGTTTCGACCGCCGTTTGAACCTCTGACCTCGCGGCCGTCGCAGATCAACGCTCACCGTGTCGCTTTCGATTGCGCGTTACCCGAACTTTAATCTAACACTCTATAAGGTCTTGGCGATTTGATGCCGATGGGCTTTTTTTGGAGCGGGAGCGACCATGTCTGACGATGAAATCATTCTTTCCGAGCTTTCCGACGAAGAACTCGTGCAGCAGATGCACGACGATCTTTACGACGGTCTGAAAGAGGAAATCGAGGAAGCCACCCACATCCTGCTGGATCGCGGCTGGGCACCTTACGACGTCCTGACCCAGGCGCTGGTCGAAGGCATGCGCATCGTCGGCATCGACTTCCGCGACGGCATTCTCTTCGTGCCGGAAGTTCTGCTCTCGGCCAACGCGATGAAGGCCGGCATGAACATCCTGCGCCCGCTGCTGGCCGCCACCGATGCGCCCAAGCAGGGCAAGATGGTCATCGGCACCGTCAAGGGCGACATCCACGACATCGGCAAGAACCTTGTCGGCATGATGATGGAAGGCGCCGGCTTCGACGTGGTCGACCTTGGCATTAACAATGCGGTCGAAGCCTATCTTGATGCGATCGAAAAGGAACAGCCGGACATCCTCGGCATGTCCGCCCTTCTGACCACGACCATGCCCTACATGAAGGTCGTGATCGACACGCTGAAGGAAAAGGGCATCCGCGACGATCTCGTCGTTCTCGTCGGCGGCGCGCCGCTGAATGAGGAATTCGGCAAGGCGATCGGTGCCGACGCCTATTGTCGCGACGCGGCGGTGGCTGTCGAAACCGCCAAGGATTTCATCAAGCGCAAGCACAACAGCCTGAACGCCTGATCAAGACAAAGCGGCCGCCCCAGAGAGCGGCCGCTTCGATAATGGGGGTGCTGCTGCGGCGGCTTACTGGGCAGCCTTGGCAACGTTATGCGCAGCATTCTTGGTCGCGCCAACGGCGCTTGCCGTATCGCGGCCGACGCCACGGATCGTGTTGCCACAGGATGCCAGCACGACGAGCGAGGCGAGAAGAACTGCGGTGGTGATTTTGGAACGATTCGAAATCATGGTAAGTTCCCAGATAATTAGACTGCCCAAGCTCCTGTACGGAGCTAACTCAGCGATAACGCATGACTCGCCGCCAAGTTCCCCGACAGGTTACACATGAGTGCGATTTCTCAAAAGGTCAAAGTGATCGCCTGCGGCGCTCTTGCACGCGAAATCATCGCGGTCTGCGAAGCCAACCGGCTGGACCATGTTGAACTCACCTGCCTGCCGGCCATCTGGCATGTCTATCCGGACAGGATTGCCCCTGCCCTCAGAGACAAGATTGCCGAAGCCCGCGCAGAAGGCATCGAGCGCATTTTCATCGGCTATGCCGAATGCGGCACACGGGGTGAAATCGACAAGATTTGCGCCGAGGAAGGGATCGAGCGGATCGGTGGTCCGCACTGTTATGCCTTTTACACCGGCGTCGACAAATTCCTCGCCGAATGCGCAGAGGAAATCACCGCCTTCTACCTCACCGACCTGATCGCCCGCCAGTTCGAGGCCTTCGTCATCGAGCCGCTGAAACTCGACAAGCATCCGGAGCTCATCCAGATGGTCTTCGGCAATTACGAAAAGATCGTCTATCTGGCACAGACGGAAGACGAAGACCTGCAGGCCAAGGCAAAATGGGCCGCGGACTATCTGGGTCTAGCCTATGAATATCGCTTCACCGGCTACGGAGACCTGACACCGGCGATTGCCGGTGCAGCGCCCGCATCCAGCTGAAGGCGTGTTTCAGCGGGCAGCCCGGCGGCTTGCCTCGCTTCTGCCGGAGCAGGCCTTGTCGGCATAATAGGCGCGCTTTTCTTCAAACATCAGCGCGTCCGCGCGGCGCACCACGGATTCGATCGTCTCTCCCGCCTCGCTCGTCGCGAAGCCGAGCGACATCGAGATCGGCGCGTCGGAATAGAACTGATTGTTGATCTTCAGCAGCTCGCGCACGGTCTCTGCCATGGCCGTCGCGGTGCGGAGATCGGCGCCGGGCATCAGCAGCGCGAACTCGTCACCGCCAATACGGGATGCGGTGACGGGTGCCGAGGCAACGCCGTTCAGGACCTCGCCGAAACGGCGCAGGAGTGCATCGCCGGCCTCATGGCCAAGCTGGTCGTTGGCTTCCTTGAGACCGTTGAGGTCGATGATGACAGCCGACACCGGCCTCAGCGGCTTGCGTTCCAGGCGGTTGAGCTCGTCGGTGTAGAAGGCGCGATTGTGCAGACGCGTCAGCACGTCGTGCTTGCCGAGATATTCGAGATAGGACTCCGCCTTCTTGCGGGCCGTAATGTCCGTCAGCGCCACCTGGACCAGCGACCAGTCCTTCTCGCGGCCCGGCAGGACGGAGAAATTCATCAGAAGATGCCGTTCATTGCCATCGAGCGCATAGTTGACGACCTCGCGATGCTGGTGAAGCCGGCCCTCCCAGAGATCGATCAGCTGCTCCTTGAACGGCTTTTCCATCGCATCGCGGAACACATGCGGCAGGCGCTTGAACAGCATCTCCCGATCGGTGGCTCCGAAAAGATCGAGCGTCGCCTTGTTCACGTCCAGCACGCGAATTTCCGACATGCATTGCTGGATGAATTCCGGATGGACGTCGAGAAACACCCGGAAATCCAGAATGCCACTTTCGCGTACGCGTTCCATCAGTGCGTAAATGGCGCTGAAGTCTTCCATCCAGAGCGAGACCGGCGAATATTTGAAAATGCCTTCCGCGTGCAGGCGGTTGCGCTCCTCGGCACGGCGAGCCTCTTCGCGTGCCGTGACATCTTCCGTCGTGATCAGCAGGCGGCCCAGCGTCTTCTCGTGCCCCGGCAGCACGGCGCCGCGCAGCTGGATGTCGAGCCGGCGACCGGAGAGCGTGTAGTTCACGGCACTGCTGGAAAAGGCGGTCTTGCCCTCCCAGAGCTCAACGAGTTCGTTGATATGGGTCTCGAGCATGTCGCCCCAGAACACCTTGTCGAGATTGGCCTTCAACTCATCGAGATCGCGCGCTTCGAAAAGTTCGAGCGTCTTGGTGTTGACCTGCAGGATCTTGATGCGGCTCGAGCAGGCGGAAACCCGCGAGAGATCTTCTCGCAGGAACGCACCGAGGTCCTCGACGCCCTCTACCTTCCAGGCATCGAGTTGCACACGAACATCGCTGAAATCCTCGATCCACATCGCCACAGGAGCGAGTTCGAAAATATCCGCATTGCGAGAATTCGGCATGAAGACAACCTGAAAAGAGAATCAACGGAAAATACAATCGAATGCTGACAAAGTCTTGAAATTTCTCGCCGCTTGACGAAGCGCAAGACTCTGCATCTGTACACCCATACAAGCTAGAGACAATTCGTAAACCGCATCTTTACGTCCCGCCTAAAGAAGTTGCCGAACAACCGGTCTTCCCAGTCGGCGCTGTCGCTTTTGAGCGATCCCGACGTCGCGCCAAGTGGCGTCCGCCTGTTGGCGCACGTGCATTCTCCTTGCATTCGCACGCCTTGCAGGACAGGCTCTGGCGATCGGGGGAGAGGCAGGAAAATCATCATGGCAGACCTTATCGTCGTCTACTGGCGCGACATTCCAGCGCAGGTGATCGTGAAGAAGGGCCGGGCAACGGCCAAGCGGGAATTGTCGCTGCGCTTCACCGAAGCCATTGACATGTGCGCCATGCGCTCGGGTGCCGCCGAAACCGACGACTATCTCGCCGAGTGGCGCAAGGCCGATCCGATCCCGGTTTCCGACGATCTGGAGGCCGAAGCCGACAAGGCAGCCGCAGATCTCGAAGCCGCCTATGACAAGGAACGCCTCGTGGCGCTGGTCCATGCCGGAGGCCGCAACAATGGCTGAAGCCGCCAAGAAGCCCACGGGCACGGCCTATCAGCCCTCCGGCGTCTCGCCCTCGCGCCGCGCCGGGCGCAGCTACACGATCCGTCTCTGGTCGGTGCGCCATTCGCGCTTCCTGGAAGTGCTCTACAATCTCTTCGCCGATCTCTTTCTCAAGCTTCACCCCTTCTGGAAGGCCGTCGGCTATGGCCGTGCCGAAAAGCCGGTGAAGTTCATCGAGCGCAATGTGAAGGGCCTGCTCTTCGACTGTCGCATGTGCGGGCAATGCGCACTGTCCTCCACCGGTATGAGCTGTCCGATGAACTGTCCGAAGCAGCTCCGCAACGGCCCCTGCGGCGGCGTCCGCGCCAACGGCAATTGCGAGGTCGAGCCGGATATGCCCTGCGTCTGGGTTCAGGCCTGGAAGGGCTCGCGCAACATGGAAAAGGGTGACGCGATCCTCAACGTCCAGAAGCCGGTCGACCAGTCGCTGCGCGAGACGTCCGCATGGCTTCGCGTCACCGCGCAGGCAGCCAAGGCACGAGAAGCCCAATCGCAGGAAAAAGGGGCCGCGAAATGATGCACGATACCCATCCGCACGATCCCGGCCTGCCGCTGGAGCCCCTGCCCGGCCATTCCTCGCGTGGCCGTCTTGAACGCATTCTGCGCCGTGGCGAATTCGCCGTCACCGCCGAGCTCAACCCGCCCGACAGCGCCAACCCGGAAGACGTCTACGAACGCGCCGCGATCTTCGAAGGCTGGGTGGACGGCATCAATGCCGTGGACGCCTCCGGCGCCAACTGCCACATGTCGTCCGTCGGCATCTGCGCCCTGCTTACCCGCATGGGCTATGCCCCGATCATGCAGATTTCCGCCCGCGACAGGAACCGCATCGCCATTCAGGGCGATGTGCTGGGCGCCTCCGCCATGGGCGTGCAGAACATTCTCTGCCTCACCGGCGACGGCGTGCAGGCCGGCGACCAGCCGGGCGCCAAGCCCGTCTTCGACCTCGACTGCATGTCCATGCTGGAAACCATCCGCACCATGCGCGACGAGGCGAAATTCCTCTCCGGCCGCAAGCTCACGACACCGCCCGCCGTCTTCCTCGGTGCCGCCATCAACCCCTTCGCCCCGCCATACGATTTCCGGCCCTACCGGCTCGCGAAGAAGGTCGCGGCAGGGGCGCAATTTGTGCAGAGCCAGTATGTCTTCGATATTCCGATGTTCAAGGAATACATGAAGAAGGTCGTCGACCTTGGCCTTGCCGAGAAATGCTTCATCCTCGCCGGCGTCGGCCCGATGGCCTCGGCCAAGACCGCCAAGTGGATCAGAACGAATGTCCCCGGCATCCATATCCCCGACGCCATCATCAAGCGGCTGGAAGGGGCGGAGAACCAGAAGCGCGAAGGCAAGCAGATCTGCATCGACATGATCAATGAGGTGAAGGAGATTGAAGGCGTTTCCGGCATCCATGTCATGGCCTATCGGCAGGAAGAATATGTCGCCGAAATCGTCCATGAATCCGGCGTGCTGAAGGGCCGCCAGCCCTGGAAACGCGAAGTCTCGCGCAGCGAAGCGATCGCCGCAGCGCATGCTGCCGATGTTCACGAAGGCCAGTTGCAGAACCCGCAGGAAATGGCCAAAGCTGCCGCCTCAAACAATTCGTAAGGCGGCGACGCCTCTCAATCAAACAATCATCTGTTCAACGCTGATCCGCCTGAAGGACCGAACACAATGACCCGCACCATCGTCGCCTCCGCCACCCGCGAAATCATCATCGGCTTCGACCAGCCCTTCTGCGTGATCGGCGAGCGCATCAACCCGACCGGCCGCAAGAAACTCGCCGCCGAAATGCAGGCCGGCAATTTCGACACCGTCATCAAGGACGCGCTGGAACAGGTTGCCGCCGGCGCCACCATGCTTGACGTCAATGCCGGCGTCACCTCCGTCAACCCCAACGAGACCGAACCGGGCCTCCTGGTGCAAACGCTGGAAATCGTCCAAGGCCTCGTTGACGTGCCGCTTTCCATCGACAGCTCCGTGACGGCAGCCATCGAAGCAGCCCTCAAGGTCGCCAAGGGCCGCCCGCTGGTCAATTCCGTCACCGGCGAAGAAGAAAAGCTCGAAGCCATCCTGCCGCTCTGCAAGAAATATGACGTGCCGGTCGTTGCCATCTCCAACGACGAGACCGGCATTTCCATGGACCCGGATGTCCGCTTCGCCGTCGCCAAGAAGATCGTCGAGCGCGCCGCCGATTACGGCATCAAGCCGCATGACATCGTCGTCGATCCGCTCGTCATGCCGATCGGCGCGCTGGGTGATGCCGGCCGGCAGGTCTTCCAGCTGCTCTATCGGCTGCGCAATGAACTCAAGGTCAACACGACCTGCGGCCTCTCCAACATCTCCTTCGGCCTGCCGCACCGCCACGGCATCAATGCCGGCTTCATCCCCATGGTCATCGGCGCCGGCATGACGTCTGCCATCATGAACCCCTGCCGCCCACAGGAAATGGAAGCCGTCCGCGCCGCCAACGTGCTCAACGGCACAGATCCGAACTGCTCCAACTGGATCATGACCTATCGCGACTACAAGCCCGCCGAAGGTGGCGCCGCCGCGCAGAGCCCGGCCCCCGCCCCCAGCGGCGACCGCCCGGCGCGGCGCGGCGGACGTGCGGCCCGCGTTGGCGGGAGTGGCGCGAGCGAGTGAGTTAACAACTCGCTGGTCTTCGGCCCGGCAAGAGACAGACGTCCTCCATTGAAAAACCCAACTTGTTAGGTTATTTGAATGGTAACGGTTCTCCGCGAATATGGAATGCGGTTTGTTATCTACACGGCCGACCATGAGCCGCCGCATGTGCATGTCTACGGAGACGGCGAGGCACGGATCGATATCGCCGGCCTGAAGGTCTTGACGCAGGGCGGAATGGCGGACCGAGACGTCCGCCGCGCCGTCGATGTGATAGAGGCAAACCGGGAGCTTTTTCTGAACGTCTGGAGGAAATACCATGGCTGACGTCAGCGATATCGAACTTGTCGAAGCCAAGGCCCGCTGGCAGGCCGAACGGGCCGGACGCCCCATTCCCGTTACCGTCCGCTATGACGGCAAGTCCGGCCTTATCGTCGTGGACTTCGAAAACGGTGCGGCCTTCATGGTGCCGGCCCGCGCGCTGGAAGGGCTTGCCGACGCAACGGAAGGCGAATTGGCCGAGGTCGAACTTCTCGGCGAGACCGGCCTGCACTGGGAAACGCTGGATGTGGACTACACGATTGCCGGCCTGATGAGCGGCATTTTCGGCAGCCGCCACTTCATGGACGCCCAACGCCGCGGCGGCCTCTCCCGTTCTCCGGCAAAGGCTGAGGCCAGCCGCCGAAACGGCAGCAAGGGCGGAAGACCACGCAAGATCGACCAATGATCGCCGACTTCGATTGGGACGATGGCAATTGGCCGAAATGCGCAAAGCATGGTCTGACCAAAGAAGACATTGAAGCGGTGTTCCGCTCCGGACCCCAAGTTTTCGGCGACCCTTCGGTCGAAGAGCAGCGCAAGCGCGCAATTGGCGTAACGTCAAACGGGCGTCACGCTTTTGTCGTGTTCACCCTTCGCCAGAGGCATGATAAGGTCTATATCAGGCCGATCAGCGCGCGCTTCATGCATCAAGAGGAAATCGAGTTTTATGAAAGCCAAATCGGAACTGAAAAAAATTCCTGATTTTGCTTCGGATGAAGAGGCCGAGCGCTTTGTCGAAAGCGCCGACCTGACCGATTTCGATTTGTCGGACATGAAGCCCATGCACTTCGATTTCGGCGACGAGGCGAACGATGTTCATATTCGCCTCCCTGCGTCGCTCTTGGACGCGATCAAGTCGAAAGCGAAGGAGCGTGGCGTCACATCTGCCCGCATTATTCGCGATGCACTTGAACAGGCACTCGCGAAGTAACGGTCAGACACCCCCATGACAGATCACCTCGTCCTTTTCATGCCTTCGGGCAAGCGCGGCCGTTTTGCCTCCGGCACGCCCGTCATCGAGGCCGCGCGCGAGCTTGGCGTCTATGTCGAAAGCGTCTGTGGAGGGCGGGCGACCTGTGGGCGCTGTCAGGTCTCGGTGCAGGAGGGCCAGTTTGCCAAGCATGGCATCACCTCCTCCAACGATCACATCTCGCCGATCGGCCCCAAGGAAGAGCGCTATGACCGCGTGCGCGGTCTGCCCGAAGGCCGCCGCCTCTCCTGTTCGGCAACCATTGAAGGCGACCTCGTCATCGATATTCCGCAGGACACCGTGGTCAACGCGCAGGTCGTGCGCAAGGAGAGCGACGGCCGCGTGATCGCGCGCGATCCGGCAATCCACATGTGCTATGTCGAGGTCGAGGAACCCGACATGGAAAAGCCGCTCGGTGATCTCGACCGGCTGCTCGTGGCGCTCGAAAAGGACTGGAAGCTGTCCCGCATAGAGGTCGATTTCCATCTCCTCCCGCGCGTTCAGCAAATCCTGCGCAAGGGCGAATGGAAGGTCACGGCCGCGATCCACAAGGATGAAGCCGACGACCGCCCGCGCCTCGTGGCGCTCTATCCGGGCCTGAAGAACGAGGCCTATGGCATTGCCTGCGACATCGGCTCGACGACGATTGCCATGCATCTCTCCTCGCTGCTGTCTGGCCGCACGTTGGCGTCCTCCGGCACATCCAATCCGCAGATCCGCTTCGGTGAGGATCTGATGAGCCGCGTGTCCTATGTCATGATGAACCCGGACGGGCGCGAGGCAATGACGAATGCCGTACGCGAGGCGATCAACGGCCTTGTCGACAAGGTGGCCGCCGAGGGCGGCATCGACCGGAAAGATATTCTCGATGCCGTCTTTGTCGGCAATCCGGTCATGCACCACCTCTTCCTCGGCATCGATCCGACCGAACTTGGCGGCGCGCCCTTCGCGCTTGCCGCTTCCGGCGCGCAGCACCTGAAGGCCGAAGAGATCGGCATCCGGCTTAACAAGGGCGCGCGCGTCTATATGCTCCCCTGCATCGCCGGCCATGTCGGCGCGGATGCCGCCGCCGCCACGCTCACCGAAGGCCCGCACCGGCAGGAGGAGCAGATGCTTCTGGTCGATATCGGCACCAATGCCGAAATCGTGCTCGGCAACTCCGCCCGCACCGTCGCCGCCTCCTCGCCCACCGGCCCCGCTTTCGAAGGCGCTGAAATCTCCTCCGGCCAGCGCGCCGCCCCCGGTGCCATCGAGCGCGTCCGCATTGACCGCGATACGCTGGAGCCGCGCTTCCGCGTCATCGGCGTCGAACAATGGTCAGACGAACCGGGCTTTGCCGAGGCCGCAGAGAAGACCGGCATTACCGGCATCTGCGGCTCGGCGATCATCGAGGTCGTCGCCGAAATGTTCCTCGCCGGCATCATCTCGGAAGACGGCGTTGTCGATGGCGCTATGGCGGCGAGAAGCCCGCGCATTCTCGAAAACGGCCGCACCTTCTCCTATCTCCTGCATGACGGCGCACAGAAGATCACCGTGACGCAGAACGACGTCCGCGCCATCCAGCTCGCCAAGGCCGCCCTTTATGCCGGCGTCAAGCTGCTGATGGACAAGCTGGGTATCGACCACGTCGACCGCATCGGCCTTGCCGGCGCCTTCGGCACCTTCATCGATCCGAAATACGCCATGGTCCTCGGCCTGATCCCCGATTGCGATCTCGATAAGGTCAAGGCCGTCGGCAACGCCGCCGGCACGGGCGCGCGCATGTGCCTCTTGAACCGTGGCTACCGCCGCGAAATCGAGGAGACCGTTCGCAAGATCGAAAAGATCGAGACGGCGCTGGAGCCGAAATTCCAGGAACATTTCGTCTACGCCATGGCCATGCCCAACAAGGTGGACAACTTCCCGAACCTCGAAAAGGTAATTGCGCTACCGGAGCGGAAGACGTTGACGGATGCGGGCGGCGAAGGTGGACGGCGGCGCAGACGAAGCCGGGAGTGATCAGGCGCGAGCGACGTGTCACCATTGGGCGCAACTTGAAAAGACCTGTTAATGGTACTATACTCAGTACTATAAATGACCTCAAGGAACATGCCATGACCCAGATCGTCCTCGCCGAGGTGACGGCAAGCGTTTCCGAGTTGAAGAAGAATCCTATGGGCACGGTTGCGGCTGGCGAAGGCTCGGCCGTTGCCATCCTCAATCGCAACCAGCCGGCATTTTACTGCATTCCCGCCGAGACCTACGAAGCCATGCTCGAGAAGCTGGAAGACCTCGAACTGAATGCCATTGCCGATGCGCGGGCAAACGATCCGGTCATCAAGGTCAGTCTGGATGATCTATGAGCTTGGCTTTGTCGAAGCTGCGCTGAAGGAGTGGAGGAAGCTCGACAGCAATACGCGCGAACAGTTCAAAAAGAAGCTCGCCGAACGCTGCGTAAACCCGCGCGTCCCGTCCGCCCAGCTTTCCGGCAGCAGGGATCGCTACAAGATCAAGCTGCGCGGCGCTGGCTACCGGCTTGTCTACGAAGTGCGGGACGAACAGGTGATCATCGTCGTCATCGCTGTCGGCAAGCGGGATCGGTCGGAAGTTTATAAGGCAGCAGCACGCCGAAAACTTCCTCCATCGACTGCCTGACAAAAGGCCCATCCGTCATTCCAGACTCACCCCACCGCTGGTAGCCTCTCCTGATGAAACTTCTCGCCATCTCCGGCAGCGCCCGCGCCCAGTCCACCAACACCGCGCTTCTCCGGGCCCTGGCGGGCATCGCACCATCGTCAGATGAGCTTGAGGTTTTCGCCGGCATCGGCGACCTCCCCATCTTCTCTCCCGACCGCGAAGGTGACGCGACGCCGGAACTCGTGCGGGCGTTCCAGCAGAAAATCGCCGCCGCCGATGGCCTGATCATCGCAAGTCCCGAGTATGTCCGTACCCTCCCCGGCGGGCTGAAGAATGCGATCGACTGGCTCGTGTCCGGCGAACATGTCATCGGCAAGCCGATCGTCCTGGCCCATGCCTCGCATCGCGGTGACGACATGCTGCAGACGCTGCGCACGGTGCTGTCCACGATCAGCTCTAATTTCAATCCGGGCATCTTCCTGCGCGTTGCCTTGATGAAACAGGAGCCGGAGGCCATCGCCGAGATCATGGCCCTGCCCGCAAACAGGCTGGCGGCGGAGAAATTCCTCGACGATTTCGCCGCCTTCTGCCGCGACAGCAGAGCCGCCAAACCGAGCGCGATGGACTTGTGACATCGGCGTCGAGGTCAGGCGCCGATTTTCCGCAGCCTTTCCCCAAGTTGCCGGCATTTCCGGGTCGCACTCCCCGCCGTCATGCGCTATAGGGGCATCAAAAGCGCCACCCTGAGCCAGACGGACGCCCATGACCATTTCGAACAGCCAGCCGATCACCCCGGAACTCATCGCCGCTCACGGCCTGAAGCCGGACGAGTACCAGCGCATTCTGGATCTGATCGGCCGCGAGCCGACCTTCACCGAGCTCGGCATCTTCTCCGCCATGTGGAACGAGCACTGCTCCTACAAGTCGTCGAAGAAGTGGCTGCGCACGCTGCCAACCAAGGGGCCGCGCGTCATTCAGGGACCGGGCGAAAATGCCGGCGTGGTCGATATCGATGACGGCGAATGCGTCGTCTTCAAGATGGAGAGCCACAACCACCCCTCCTATATCGAGCCCTACCAGGGTGCGGCGACCGGCGTCGGCGGGATCCTGCGTGATGTCTTCACCATGGGCGCGCGCCCGATTGCGGCGATGAACGCGCTGCGTTTCGGTGAGCCGGATCATCCGAAGACCAAGCATCTCGTTTCCGGCGTCGTTGCCGGCGTTGGCGGCTATGGCAACTCCTTCGGCGTGCCGACCGTCGGCGGCGAAGTCGAATTCGACGCCCGCTATAACGGCAACATTCTCGTCAACGCCTTTGCCGCTGGCCTTGCCCGTACGGACGGCATCTTCCTCTCCGAAGCCAAGGGCGTCGGCCTGCCGGTCGTCTATCTCGGCGCCAAGACCGGCCGCGACGGTGTCGGCGGCGCGACCATGGCGTCAGCCGAATTCGACGAGAGCATCGAAGAGAAGCGCCCGACCGTTCAGGTTGGCGACCCCTTCACCGAAAAGTGCCTGCTGGAAGCCTGCCTTGAGCTGATGCAGACCGGCGCCGTCATTGCCATCCAGGACATGGGTGCGGCAGGCCTCACCTGCTCGGCTGTCGAAATGGGCGCCAAGGGCGATCTCGGCATCGAACTTGAGCTGGACAAGGTTCCGGTTCGCGAAGAGCGGATGACGGCCTATGAAATGATGCTGTCGGAAAGCCAGGAGCGCATGCTCATGGTGCTGGAGCCCTCCAAGGAAGACGTCGCCAAGGCGATCTTCGTCAAGTGGGGCCTCGACTTCGCCATCTGCGGCAAGACAACCGACGACCTTCGCTTCCGTGTCATCCATCAGGGCGAGGAAGTCGCAAACCTGCCCATCAAGGACCTCGGCGACCAGGCCCCGGAATATGACCGTCCGTGGAAGGAACCCGGCAAGTTCCCGGCCATGCCGGCCGCCTCCGTTGCAGCACCGGCGGATTACAAGGCGACGCTCCTGTCGCTGGTCGGTTCGCCCAACCAGTCGTCGCGCCGCTGGGTCTATGAGCAATATGACACGCTGATTCAGGGCAATTCGCTTCAGCTTCCCGGTGGTGACGCCGGCGTCGTGCGTGTTGATACGCATCCGACCAAGGCGCTTGCCTTCTCCTCCGACGTGACGCCGCGCTATGTCGAGGCAGATCCGTTCGAGGGCGGCAAACAGGCCGTTGCGGAATGCTGGCGCAACATCACGGCAACGGGCGCCGAACCGCTCGCCTCCACCGACAACCTGAATTTCGGCAATCCGGAAAAGCCGGAAATCATGGGCCAGTTCGTCATGGCCATCAAGGGCATCGGCGAAGCCTGCCGCGCGCTCGATTTCCCGATCGTTTCGGGCAACGTCTCGCTCTACAACGAAACGAACGGCGTCGCGATCCTGCCGACCCCGACCATTGCGGGCGTCGGCCTTCTGCCCGACTGGTCGAAGATGGCCCGTATCGGCTCGATGAAGGCCGGCGACGCGATCCTGATGATCGGCACGGACGGCAGCCATCTCGGCCAGTCGATCTATATGCGTGACGTGCTCGGCATCAAGGACGGCCCGGCTCCGGAAGTCGATCTTGCCGCCGAACGCCGCAACGGCGATTTCGTCCGCAACGCGATCCGCAATGGCGAAGTGACGGCTTGCCACGACATCTCGTCCGGCGGCCTCGGCATCGCGCTCGCCGAAATGGCGATGTCCTCTGCCAAGGGCATGAAGCTCTCGCTTTCAGAAAGCCACGGCCCGGCGCATGCGCTTCTCTTCGGCGAAGATCAGGCGCGCTACGTCATTGCCGTTCCGGCTGACCTCGCAGACTTCGTCTGCGCCAATGCCGAAGATGCCGGCGTTCCCTTCCGTCGCCTCGGCACGGTTGAGGGCACGAACCTCGTTGTCGATGAACTTCTCAATGTTTCGGTTGACGAATTGCGCGTAGCCCATGAATCATGGTTCCCTGAATTCATGGACGGCGGCAAGGCGCTTCGCCCGGCTGCCGAGTAAGCGGAGAAGTACCCAACATGGCAATGAAAGCGGGCGACATTGAAGATCTGATCAAGGCGGGCATTCCAGGCGCGAAGGTGAAAATTCGTGACCTTGCCGGCGATGGCGATCATTTTGCCGCCGAAGTCGTCGCGGAAGCCTTCCGCGGCAAGACCCGCGTGCAGCAGCACCAGATGGTCTACGATGCCCTTCAGGGAAACATGGGCGGCGTGCTTCACGCGCTCGCCCTGCAGACCAGCATTCCGGAATAAGTGAGGCGCGGCGGCCTGCTGAAAACAGGCCCCGCCTCTTTTATTCCCGAAATGGCATGCTATTTATCGTGTCAGGCTTACCAAAGGTAAGGTTTGACCAGTCGGATTGGGCCGGGCCTTGAACCCGTGCAGGAAAGGACAAATCCATGAGCGCAGTTCACGAATTCATCGACAACGAAGTCAAGTCGAACGACGTCGTCCTCTTCATGAAGGGCACGCCGCAGTTTCCGCAGTGTGGCTTTTCGGGCCAGGTCGTGCAGATCCTCGACTATCTCGGCGTCGACTACAAGGGCATCAACGTGCTGGCCGATGGCGATATCCGCCAGGGCATCAAGGATTATTCCAACTGGCCGACCATTCCGCAGCTCTATGTGAAGGGCGAATTCCTCGGCGGTTGCGATATCGTGCGCGAGATGTTCCAGGCCGGCGAACTGCAGGATCACCTCCAGGCCCAGGGCGTTGCCGTCAAGGGCGCCGCATAAGGATCATGCCTGCCGCAACGAGGCGGCAAAGCAGATAACCGGAATGGCGAAGGCGCTGTCCAACCAGCGCCTTCTCGCTTTTTGGAGCACAGGAAGAATGACCGCATCAAATGCAGCGAAGCCCGCCGTGCTCGGCCGCATGGGCAAGACGCAGTTCATTGCGCTTTGCGCGGCCCTCATGGCGCTCAACGCGCTTGCCGTCGACATCATGCTGCCCGGCCTGCAATATATCGGCGCATCGCTGAATGTTCAGGACGAGAACAGCCGGCAGTTTGTCGTCACCGCCTATCTCATCGGTTTCGGCATCGCTCAGCTCTTCTTCGGCCCGGTCTCCGACCGTTTCGGCCGCCGCAAGCCGCTCTTCTTCGGCTTCATCATCTACATCCTCTCCGCCTTCGCGATCACGCTGGCACCCACATTCGGCGCGCTTCTGGCGCTGCGCTTCGTGCAGGGCATCGGCTCGGCGGCAACGCGCGTCGTCACCGTCTCGATCATCCGCGACGTTTATGGCGGGCGTCAGATGGCGGAAGTCATGTCGCTGATCATGATGGTCTTCATGGTCGTTCCGGTCATTGCGCCAGGCACTGGACAGATCATCCTCCTGTTTGGCAACTGGCACCTGATCTTCCTGTTCATCGGCGTTGTCGGCCTGATCGTTGCGCTGTGGACCTGGCGCAACCTGCCCGAAACGCTGAAGCCGGAAGATGTACGCCCCTTCACCAAAAGCGTCATTCTCGACGGCTTCCGCATCGTGCTGACCAACCGCTCGGCGCTGTTCTACACGCTTGCCAGCGCCGTTCTCTTCGGCGCCCTGTTCGGCTTCATCAATTCAGCCAACCAGATCTATATCGAGGTCTACAAGCTCGGAAACTGGTTCCCGCTGGCCTTTGCGGGCGTGGCGCTGTTCATGGCGCTCTCATCCTTCGTCAATTCAAGGCTGGTCGGACGTTTCGGCATGCGACGCCTGTCGCATGGTGCGCTCTTCGGCTTCATCGGCATCAATGCCATCTGGCTCGCCGCCGAACTGCTGGGGCCGGAGCCGCTGCCCTTCCCCATCTTCATCACGATCTTCGCGATCGCGATGTTCCTCTATGGCTGGATTGGCTCGAACTTCAATTCGCTGGCCATGGAGCCACTCGGCCATGTCGCCGGTACCGCGTCTTCAGTGCTCGGCTTCACGACAACCATCGGCGGCGCGGCACTCGGCGCCATGATCGGCCAGGCCTATGACGGCACGGCACTGCCGCTCGTCGCAGGCTACTGTGTGCTCTCGATTGTCGGTCTCGGCTTTGTCCTGCTCGCCGAAAAGGGCCGGCTTTTCCGCCCCCACAATCTGCCGGTCAGATAAGGTCGTGGTCGAAACAATGGTCGCCGTTCAGGCGACCATTGCGATATTCGGGAAAATCGTGTCGCGCAGCGCCTGCCAGCTGTCGCGATCGGTGGCAACCAGAAGGCCGCCATCGGTGTGGCTCGGCAGATAGGCGGAGCCGTCAAAGCGCGCGGCATATCCACCGGCCTCCTGGCTCAGCAGAGCACCGGCCAGATGATCCCACGGCATCAGCTTGTTATAGAGCGCGAACTGCATCCCGCCCTTGGCAAGCAGCCGATACTCATGCGCGGCGCAACGATAGCTGAAGAAATTGCGAACCTTCGCCAGATTGGCGAGCAGCGCCGCGCGCTCTTCTCCATAGAGATAGCCGGTGGAGGCTGCGCCCAGCATAGCCTCCACCGGAATGCCCTTGCCGACAGACAGGCGCTTGCGCTCACCATCGAGCGGCACGGCCCAGGCGCCGGCCCCCTTCTCCGCCACATGGCAATCGCCCGCAAACGGATCGAGGATGATGCCGGCAACCGTCTCACCGCCCCGGACCACCGAGATCATGACGCCGAAAAGCGGCACGCCATTGGCAAAATTGAACGTCCCATCAACCGGATCGACAACGATCGCGAGATCGGCAGCACCCAGCTTGCCGAGCAGCGCCGGATCGGCCGCAACCGATTCTTCGCCCACGAAAAGCGCATTCGGCATCAGGCCGGCGATCTCGCGAGCGATCAGCCGCTCGGCTGCCTCATCCGCCTCCGTCACCAGATCGATCGCCTCGCTCTTCTCGCGAATGTCGCCGTCGCCGAGCTTGCCGAAACGCGGCATGATCTCGGCCTCGGCGGCCTGCCAGAGAATGTCGATGAGCTTGTCTGTGGGGATGGTCACGGGATCAGTCCTGTCTGTCTTTCGAGAGTGTCAGCGAAGCGAAGTCGAACAAGCTCTTATCCAGCATATGCGACGGGTTGATGTTGGCCATCGCCTTCATCATCACCTCCTTGCGGCCCGGCATCTTCGCCTCGATGCCGGCCAGCATGTCCTTCATCGCGTTCCGCTGCAGACCGTCCTGCGAGCCGCAGAGATCGCAGGGGATGATCGGGAACTGCATGGCTGCCGCAAACTTTGCCATGTCCTCTTCCGCGCAATAGGCAAGCGGGCGGAGCACCATCAGGTCGCCCTCGTCATTGACGAGCTTCGGCGGCATGGTGGCGAGCTTGGCGCCATGGAAGAGATTGAGGAAGAAGGTCTCGAGAATGTCTTCCCGATGATGGCCGAGAACGAGCGCGTCGCAGCCCTCCTCCTTGGCGATCCGGTAGAGATTGCCGCGCCGAAGCCGAGAACAGAGCGCGCAATAGGTCGCCCCTTCCGGCACCTTTTCCTTCACGATCGAATAGGTGTCGCGATATTCGATCCGATGCTGGATCCCGAGCGAGGTCAGGTAGTCCGGCAGGACATGTTTGGGAAAGTTCGGCTGGCCCTGGTCGATATTGCAGGCAATGAGCTCCACCGGCAGCAGCCCGCGCCACTTGAGCTCCATCAGGATTGCCAGCAGCCCGTAGCTGTCCTTGCCGCCGGAAAGCGCCACCAGCCAGCGGGTCTGGCCTTTCAGCATGGCAAAATCGTCTATCGCCTGCCGGACGTTCCGCAGCAGCCGCTTGCGCAGCTTGTTGAAATTCGAGGACTGCGGCGCATGCGCATAGAGCGCCGTCATGGACGCGTCGCCGGCAAAGCTCTCGGTCGCGGCTTCGGCGTGTTCGTCGGGCGTGATTGCAATATTCATGTGGCCCTCTGCCGGAGGCTCGATTCAATGCGCATGAGCGTCGGATCAAGATTGGCGAGAACCGAATATTCGACATCGCGCCCCTCGACCAGCACGTCGCGCTGGCGCAGAACCTTGTCGACAAAACCGGGATGGCACATGAAGACGCCGTAATTGCCCTTCTCGATCAGGCCACGCAGCATGGGTTCGAATTCTTCCGGCCGCGTCCAGTCGTAGAAGCCGAGCAGCGGGCCGCGGATGCTGTAGCCGTGCTTGCGCATCGCCGTCTCGAAGCCGGCTGCAACGACTGCGACAACGACCGTCTTCGCCTTGATCTTCAAGCCGGGCGCCGCCATCACCGAAGGTGCGCCGCGGAGCCATGGCAGCTTGCCGTATTCGGCAAACAGGGCCGCCCGCTTTGCGAGCCATACCCGCACCGCCGGCAGGAAATGCACATGCTGGTGACCGTCGATATAGGCCGGCAACCCGCCCATCGTTTCCACAAAGGCCGCAAACTGCGCGTCGAGTTCGCCTTCGACGGCCGCCACATTGACCTTGCCCTGGAAGCTTGCCTTGATCAGCGCATCGACCTTCGGCATGCGCCGGTTCTGCCCGAAGGCATTGCGTCCGGTCATCGGATTGAAGTCGGTCAGCGTCAGATGAAGCCCCGCCTCGGCATAGCCCTGATCAACCAGCGCCTTCAGGCCTGCCGCCTCGACGCGCCAGTCGCCAAACAGCGTCATGCAGCCCGTGCCGTCGATCTTGCCGGCGGAGATCAGCTTGCGGATCGCGCGGTTGACGCCCGGCGCAAGGCCATAGTCATCCGCAACCAGAGTGAGACCGTCCCGCTTCGAGCCTCCGGTCCTGCTCATGACACGTCGTCCGAGCGATGAACCTTGCGCACGATGTAGAGCGGCCGGTCCTTCACCTCCGCAATCGTCACCCAGATATACTCGCCAAGGAGACCGAGAAGCGCCAGATTGAAGCCGCCGAGGACAGAAATCGCGGACATCAGGCTCGGATAGCCCGGAACATCGGTCCCGAATACCAGCGAACTGAAGATGATATGCGCGCCATAGACAATGCCGGCGAGACCCGTCAGCACGCCAATGATCGACATGATCCGGAGCGGCAGAGCGGAGAAGGACACGATGCCCTCGACGGAGAGCGCGATCAGCCCGAGTCTTGACCACTTTGTCACGCCCGAAAGGCGCGGATCCGGCCGGTAGTAGATGCCCTTCTGCCGGAAGCCGGCCCAGGCATAGAGGCCCTTGTTGAAACGGCGCTTGTCACGCACCCGCAGCAGCGCATCGACCGCAGCGCGGTTCATGACCCGGAAGTCGCCGGCATTTTCCGGCACTTCGAAGCGCTGGCGGAAATTGATGAGCCAGTAGAAGAACCGCCCGGCAAGCGCCTTCCTCCAGGATTCCTCGTTGCGGTCGTCGCGGATCGTATAGACGACATCAAGCTTGGGGTCCGCCATCAGCTCGTCGATCATCTGGATGCAGACGTCGTAAGGGTGCTGAAGGTCGGCGTCGATCATCATCACATAGTCGCCGCGCGTCTCGGCAAGGCCTGCGTAGAGCGCCACTTCCTTGCCGAAATTGCGGCTGAGCTCGATGATGCGCCAGCTGCCGTTGAGATGCGCCCGATAGCGCTCGATACTGTCGTCGGTGCTGCCATCGTCGACGAGCACCACTTCCAGATCGAACCCGAAGCGGCTCTTGATCTCAAGCGCGAGCTTGTCCGCGAACGCTCCAAAGCGTTCGGCAGACTCCCGTTCGTTCAGAAACGGCGCGACAATCGAGAACAAGGGCATGCAGGAACCAGACCTAGCAGTTTCATGGAGCCGGACGGCAAAGGCCTTCAGGCAGCAGAACAGTTAATGTCGCAATACGCCCCTGTCCACCACGGCCGTTCCGCCAATCGAAATTTTCCTGTGCGGCAACACAAAGCCCATTCGCTTCGGGATAACCGACGGGAACTTCCTCGGTCGCCAGAATGCCCTGGCTGCGAATGAGCGCATCCGTGACCCAGGGCGAATAACCCTTGTTGTAATGCTCGAACCAGGCAGGCCTGCCCGGCGTCACGTTTGCGACACCCGCCGCCTCCGGTCCCCCGGCGACGATCTGGATCGGCATGTCTGGCTTGCCGGCAGCGGTCACGGCCTTCCGCCACAGCGCCTGCCCCGCCTCGGCCATGGGCTCTGCCGGCATCAGCGGTGCCCACAGGACCGGACGGCCATTGGCCCGCCAGTAATGCGCCTGCCGCTCGACCGGATAGGCAATCGCCAGAATGACCAGCACCGCGACATAAAAGATTGCCGCGCTCTTGCGCCAGCTGACCTCCACGCCGTTCGGAACGAGGAGCATGATGACAAACGCGGGCGCCGGAAGCATGTAGGCGATCAGCCACTGGTCCTTGATCAAGCCGCCGCCAAGTGCGCCGATGAAGGCTGCGATCGCGATCGGGCCGATGACGACAAAGCCGAGATAGACCTTGAGGCTGCGATCAACCGCCGAATCGGTCCGCCGCGGCTGCGACACGTGATCAAGACCCCGAATCGCAATCAGCATTGTCGGGATCAGCACCCCGATGGCGCCAAGGATGACGAAGAGCGGGCTTGTCAGATGGCCAAGCGCCGTCCCCTCCGTGCGCTCGGCACTCATGCGGAAATAATCGGCCGTGTTCATCGGCGCGGTGAAGAACCACCAGACATGCGGCAGGAAGACGACCACCGAGGCAAGGAATGCCAGAAACACATGCAGCACCTTCACCCGCGACCGCGCCACCGGATCGGCCAGCAGGCCGACGGCGGCGAAAAGCACGATCAGGCCGAAGGAATACTTACCGAGCAGCCCCGCCCCGGCCGCGACACCGGCCAGCAGCGTCCAGCCGAGCGACCGCGTCATGACCCCGCGAAACGCCGCATAGAGGAACAGGCCGACAAAGGGCAGCTGCGCGATGTTCGCATTCCATTGCGGCAGTTGCGGCCCGAAATAATAGACGAGCGGCGTGGCCAGCACCACAAGCCCGGCCTGCGAGGCCGGTCGGGTAATGCGCAGGAGCAGGTAGATGAAGATGAGGCCGACACCCAACGCAATGCCGGAGGCCACATAGGGACTTCCGATCCACCCGCCGGAAAGCTTCCAGGCGATGCCGACGAGCCAGATCATCATCGGCGGATGCCGGTAGATACCGAGCAGGCCCTCGCGGGACCACGCGACTTCCTCGATCGTATCGACGGGAAGACCGGCGTTGGAGAAATATGGAATGATGGTCCAGCAGATCGTATAGATTGCCAGAAATACCAGTACACCCGCAAAAGATCGGGTGAGCCAGTCAAGACCCACCTGAAGCTTGTTTCTGTCTTTCAAGATCGCCTGCCTGCCCGCGTGGCTGAAACACAATAAGATCAAAAATCAGATTGACCTTCTGAAGGCCCAAAATAAAGAAGCCGGCGACCAAGATCGCCGGCTTTCCAAAGATATATTCTGTCTTGCGACTGAAAAATCAGCGCGAATAGAATTCGACGACCAGGTTCGGTTCCATGACGACCGGATACGGAACGTCGGAAAGCGAAGGAACGCGAACGAAGGTTGCAACCATCTTGTTGTGGTCGGCTTCGATATAGTCCGGAACGTCGCGTTCAGCGAGCGAAACGGCTTCGAGAACGACGACGAGCTGCTTGGACTTTTCGCGAACTTCGATCACGTCGCCGGCCTTGCAGACATACGAACCAATGTTGACGCGAACGCCGTTGACCGTAACGTGGCCATGGTTGACGAACTGACGGGCAGCGAAGACCGTCGGAACGAACTTGGCGCGGTAGACGATGGCGTCGAGGCGCGATTCGAGCAGACCGATCAGGTTTTCGCCCGTGTCGCCCTTGCGGCGGTCAGCTTCGGCGAAGATCGCCTTGAACTGCTTTTCGCGCAGGTCGCCGTAGTAGCCCTTGAGCTTCTGCTTGGCGCGCAGCTGCACGCCGAAGTCCGAAAGCTTGCCCTTGCGGCGCTGGCCGTGCTGGCCCGGGCCGTATTCGCGACGGTTGACCGGGGACTTCGGACGGCCCCAGATGTTCTCGCCCATGCGGCGATCGATTTTGTACTTGGCAGCGGTGCGCTTGGTCATCGCATTTCCTTTTTCTTCGTTTTTGTTAGACCGGTCTGTTACCAAACCGGTTCAAGGAAACACGCCCTCCTCTGAACGGTTTTGCCGCTCTGACAGGCTTCTCACGGGTTAAGCGTCCGGAGAATCCACGGGACATGTCAACATAAAACACCGGAAACGTGAGCCTCCGGTGCTGGCGCGGTCTCTAGGGGATCGTCATGGAATTGTCAACACTGCCGGGCCACCCAATCAGGGATCGCACCACTTTGCCCGCCGCAAATTGACGGAAAGCCAGAAAATTTCGCTCCCACACCTTGAAGCAACAGCCTCAAACCCCATTTCCAAAAAAGCACCGGGCCCCTCTGACGTGTACGCCGCCGGATCGACCGTGATGTCGGTGCTTTGTTTTTCAACCTGATCCGGCATGGACAATGTCATGGATTTTTTCCTGGTTGAATTCCAGGGGGCCGCCTTGTGGATGTGGCTCTCCTTCATCGCCATCGTGATCGCGCTTCTGGTGCTGGATCTCGGTGTTCTTCACAAGAAGAGCAAGGAAATCGGCATTCGCGAAAGCCTGCTCATGTCAGGCTTCTATGTCACGCTCGGCATTCTCTTCGCCGGCTTCGTCTGGAGCCAGTTCGGCGAGCAGGCCAGCCTGCAATATCTCACAGGCTTCGTGATCGAGAAGAGCCTGGCGATGGACAATATCTTCGTCATCGCGATGATCTTCGGCTATTTCTCCATTCCGCGTGAATATCAGCACCGCGTGCTTCTGTTCGGCATTCTCGGCGTGATCGTGCTGCGCGGCATCATGATTGCCGCAGGTGCCGCCGTCGTCGAAAACTATGGCTGGGTTCTCTACCTCTTCGCCGCCTTCCTGATCATCACCGGCATCAAGATGCTGTTTTCGAACAGCGAACCCTATGATGTCGAAAACAATCCGGTCCTGAAATTCCTGCGCAAGCGCCTGCCCGTCACGGAAAAACTGCATGGCCAGAAGTTCCTGGTGCGCGAGAATGATCCGGCAACCGGCAGGCTGAAGACCTATGTGACACCGCTGCTGTTGGCCCTCATCATGATCGAATTCGCCGACCTCGTGTTCGCGGTCGATTCGATCCCGGCCATCTTCGCCATCACCACCGACCCGTTCATCGTCTACACGTCGAACATCTTCGCCATCCTCGGCCTGCGCGCCCTCTACTTCGCGCTCGCCGCCCTCATCCACCGCTTCGCCTACCTGAAATATGCGCTCTCGGTGGCCCTGATCTTCATCGGCTCGAAGATCTTCATCGCCGACATGCTGGGGCTGGCCAAGATCCCGCCGCTGATCTCGCTCGGCGTCACGCTCGCCATCCTCGCCTCCGGCATCATCGGCTCGCTCTGGGCGACCCGCGACGCGGACAAGGCAGAGAAGGCTCTGCCGGAAAAGCCTGCCAGGTAACGCGTGGGAATGGATATGATCGCCCCGCTTGGAGTAAGACGACGGGAGCACCAACGCCTCCGTCATCCCGGCCTTGAGCCGGGATCCAGCAGCGCCGTGTCTACGGCGCGGAAGGCTCTTTTAGATGAGTCCTTTCAGCCCGCGGACGCGGACTGGCTGGATGCCGGATCGGGTCCGGCATGACGGAAGGTTGAGGACGCCGCGTCTTAACTCCCCCACATCACGCCGCGCCGGCTCACCCCGGCGCGGTTTTCTTATGCGGAAAAGATTTCCGCGCGACGACGGGCGCGTTAAGGTCAATCCAACCTCCCTTGAGAATCGGATACCGCTCATGACGCCTGCCAACGACACCGTGCTTTCCCGCCTGCTGCGCTATGTCGTGGTCGATACGCAATCGGACCCGAGCTCCTCCGCCCAGCCTTCGACGGAAAAGCAGAAGGACCTCGCCCGCATTCTCGTCTCGGAACTGCTCGAGATGGGCCTGTCGGACGCGCATATGGACGAGCATGGCAATGTCTATGCGACCCTGCCGTCCAACACGCATAAGGACGTCCCCGTCATCTGCTTCTGCTCGCATGTCGATACCGCCCCCGATTTCACCGGCACAGGCGTCAAGCCGCAGGTGGTGAAGAACTATGACGGCGGCGACATCGTGCTTCCGGGCGACAGGGACCGGGTCATCCGCCCCTCCGAACATCCCGAACTCGCAAACCTCATCGGCAATGACATCGTCACCTCCGACGGCACGACGCTTCTGGGCGCCGACGACAAGGCCGGTGTTGCCGAGATCATGACGGCCGCCGCCTGGTTCGTCGATCACCCCGAGGTGAAGCATGGCACGGTGAAGCTTCTCTTCACCACCGACGAGGAGATCGGTCGGGGCGCCGACAAGGTGAACCTCGAAAAGCTCGGCGCACGCTTTGCCTATACGATGGATGGCTCGACCGCCGGCGATATCGAGAACGAGACCTTCTCCGCCGATGGCGTGGAGATCGAGATTGCCGGCGTCGCCATGCATCCGGGCTTTGCCAAGGACCGCATGGAAAACGCCATCAAGATCGCTTCGGAGATCGTCGCCCGCCTGCCGAAATCGCTTTCGCCGGAACGCACAGACGACCGCAAGGGCTTCATCCACCCGGTCTCGCTGGAAGGCTCGATGGAAAAGGCCACGATCGGCCTCATCATCCGCGATTTCGTTGATGAAGGACTGAAGGAAAAGGAAACGCTGCTGGAGGGGATCGTCGGCACCGTGATGGCCGACTATCCAGGATCGACCTATTCGTTCAAGGTCCGCCAGCAATATCGCAACATGAAGGTCGTGCTCGATCGCACGCCGGAGGTCGTCCACTATGCAGTCGAGGCCGTGCGCCGCGCCGGCATGGCGCCGAAGCTCGGCAGCATTCGCGGCGGCACGGATGGCGCCCGCCTGTCCTTCATGGGCCTGCCCTGCCCCAATATCTTCACCGGCGGACATGCCTATCACTCGCCCCTCGAATGGGTGAGCGTTCAGGACATGGAAAAGGCCGTGAAGACGATCGTCGAACTGGTCAAGATCTGGGAAGAACGCCAGAGCTGAAAAGGACGCCCGGGAGCAGGCTTAGCGGTCGCGCTCCCGACCCGTCGCGGCCATCGAGACGGCCGTGTTGTCGTTTCGCTTCAGCCACTGCTCGAAGGACTTGCTCCAGGTGATGCTCGCCGTCCCCGGACGGCCCATGGCAAAGCCGTGGCCGCCTGTCGGCAGACGCACGAAATCGACAGGAACCTTGGCGCGCTTGCAGGCGGCGTCCATGATCTCGCTATGGGCAACATTGGCGATCGGATCGTCGGCGGCATGGACGAGAAACACCGGCGGCATGCGCGTGTTGACACCCGTCTGCACGGACCATTGCGCCTCTGTCGCCACCGTGCCGCGACCGACCATCTGCCGATGCGTGGAGGTCTTGGTGAAGGGCGGCTCCAGCGACACGACGGGATAGACCAGCGCGACCCAGTCCGGTCGCGCTGAGAACGTATCGATCTTGTCGATCGGCTCGTAATAGGTTTCGGCAAAACGGGTGGCGACGAGGCCAGCCAGATGCCCGCCGGCCGAAAAGCCGAGCACACCGACGCGGCCTTTGTCGATGCCATAGGAGGCGGCATTCGCACGGATCAGGCGGATCGCGCGCTGCGCGTCCTCGATCGCCACTTTCGGTCCATCGCCCCAGCTCTCGCCGGGCAGACGATAGGTCAGGACAAAAGCGGTAAAGCCGCGGTCGTTCAGCCACTTTGCAGCCGAATAGCCCTCGCCCTGCGCCGATATGGATCGATATCCGCCCCCGGGAATGATCAGCACGGCGCCGCCATTCTGCTTTTCCGGTTTGAAGACGCTGATATCGGGGGAGGAAATCTGGCTGAGGGCGCCCCACGGCGTCGACTTGAGCGGACCCTTCGGTCCGCCACCGCCCGGTGCAGCCTCGGGCCAGAGCAGAACTTGTTCGGGTGATTGAGGCATGACATCTCGCGCTTCGACCGTGCTGACAGTCAAAGCCAGAAATGCAGCAGCAATCAGATATTTGCGGAGGATCATCCAGTCTCCGATAACACGAAGGCTTCTTGCGCCCCGAACCACATGGGCTCCTGCTCAGACAACATTTTCTTGTGTCATTCGCCACTTAGGCTCTCATTGAGCAAGGTCGCGGTCAAATGCAAGTGAATTGTTCGAATCGAATGATTTATGTTTCGTTAATGCGGGAAGATATGGCGTTTCCAGCACGTTTCGGCTAACCCCTGCCGTCGTATCATCCCCTCGCCGCCGAACATCAGGAATCCATTGTCCATGTCCTTGCGTCTCTCCCCCGCCCTTGTCCGTGCAGCGCTCGGCGTTTCGCTGCTCTTCTCTGCTCACGCCGCCCTCGCCGACCGCGCGCATCTGATGCTCGACGCAGAGACCGGCAAGGTGCTGGAGGCAGAAAACCCCGATCAGCAGAATTTCCCCGCCTCGCTGACCAAGATGATGACCCTCTATCTCACCTTCGACGCGCTGCACAAAGGCTCGCTGAAATGGGAAGACAAGCTCGTTCTCTCCGCCAATGCGGAAAGCAAGGACCCTTTCAAATACGCACTCGGCGCCGGCAAGACGATCACCGTCAAGGAAGCCGTGCTCGGCATGATCGTGCTGTCCGCGAATGACGCCGCCGTCGCCGTGGCCGAGCATTTCTCGGGTTCCGAAGCCGATTTCGGCAAGGTCATGACGCAGAAGGCCCATGCGCTCGGCATGACCAACACGGTCTTCACCAACCCGGCCGGCCTGCCCGACCCGGTGCAGGTCTCGACCGCCAAGGACATGGCAACGCTGGGTCTGGCGCTGATGCGCGACTTCCCGGAAGAGTTCAAGCTCTTCTCCACCCGCAAGTTCGTCTTCCGCGGCATGAAGCTGCATGGCCATAACCGCATGATGGCGAGCTACCAGGGCGTGGACGGCATCAAGACCGGCTATACGCAGGCCGCCGGCTACAATCTGGTGACCTCCGCCTCCAGGAACGGCAAGCGCGTCATCGGCGTCGTCATCGGCGCCAAGTCCGCTGGCGAACGAGACCAGCAGATGACCGACATGCTCAACAAACATCTGGGCGGCGAGACCAAATCCGCCAAGAGATAAAGCCACGAAGACGAGGACGACACATGCCCACAATGACAGTGACCTATGCCGTTCTCGTCGCCGCCATCTTCTTTGAAGTGATCGGCACGACGCTTCTCAAGCAGGCCGAACAGTTTACGAAGCTTTGGCCGACCGTCTTCTCCATGGCTGCCTATGGCGTCGCCTTCTATCTGCTCTCGATCGTGCTCAAGACCATGCCGGTCGGCATCGCCTATGCGATCTGGAGCGGACTGGGCATCGTCTTCGTTTCGATCATCGGCGTCACCGTCTTCCGCCAGAGCCTTGACTGGCCCGCGATTGCCGGCCTTTTGCTGATCATCATCGGCATTGTCATCGTCAATCTGTTCTCGTCGTCCGTCGGACATTAGGCGCTGACGTCACACAACAGGACAGAGGCGTCCAGGAAAAACGGTTGCGTTTTCAGCCGATTCCTTTATGAAATGCGCATCGAACTTTGCTAGCGACTTCTGGTCGGCGCTTAACCGGCCTCTGTTTTCCCTTCAAAATCGATCCACCGGCGTGGGAGGTTTTCCACGCCAAGTCCACACAACGATTTGAAAGGAAATCGTCATGGCATCAGGCACCGTAAAGTGGTTCAACAGCACCAAGGGCTTCGGCTTCATCCAGCCGGACGACGGCTCCACGGACGTTTTCGTACACATCTCGGCCGTTGAACGCGCCGGCATGGGCACGCTCTCCGAAGGCCAGAAGATCCGTTACGAAGTCCTCCAGGACCGCCGTTCGGGCAAGAGCGCCGCAGGCAACCTGCAGGCTGGCTGATAAGCCGCTCTTCTGAACTGAATAACGAAAAGGCCGGGCGTTTGTCCGGCCTTTTTGATTCTGCAGTTTGAATGAGACGCCCGGCTTCCGCGTGAAGCGCCGTGACTACTCCGCCGCCTGCGCCAAATCCGCCGCATCCGGATCGCCCGGTGCCGTCTCGCAGTCGAGATCGGGAAAGGCGGCGATACGCCCGCCGCCATGGGCCGTGTGAACGACAATCAGTCCCTGCTCCTCGAAATAGCTCAGGAACCGCCGCGCACGCCGCGCCGAATGCGTACCATAGACCCGCGCAATCGAGGCATCCGGCGGGCAGGCCTCGCCGCAGATCGCAGCCTTGGCCAGCAGCAGGAACACGCCCTGAAGATCGTCGGTGACACGACGCGCCAGCTCGAGCGCACTCGCCCATTGTTCGGACCCCGCCGTCTCCTCGTCCACGCCGGAGCGCACGACGGCAAGTCTTCGCCGGAACTCGGCGAGCGGCAGCGGCGGCCCCTGAATGCGGCGAATGCGGGCGCGCACGAGGAAGTCCTGATAAAGCTCGGCATCCGGCCGAAAGGTGGCGCCGGGCTGCGACAGAACTTCCGAGAGCGCCTGATCGAGCTTGTCTTCGCGCTCGGACGGATCGAGGTCGAACGAGGCCTGGCGCGGCTGCGGCTCGGATGCGGCAGGCTCGGCACGGGCAAGTTCGGCCAGAATATCGGTGGCGGGCTTCGGCGTCGGCGGCGTGCGGCGCACGACAGGGCGCGTCAGTTCATCCTCGGTCGGCGTCAGGATCAGATCCTCGACATCGACTTCGGGCGCCTGGCCCGGCAGCGGCATCAGTTTCGGGCTCCCCGAGCGCGCCGAGGTCTCGACATGCCCGATCGTGACATTCAGCGGTCGCCGCGACAGGGCAGGTCCGAGCGCCACGAAGGCGCCGCGCGACAGGTCGCGGAACATTTCCGCCTGCCGCCGCTCCATGCCGAGAAGATCGGCCGCACGCGCCATGTCGATATCGAGAAAGGTACGCCCCATCAGGAAGTTGGAGGCTTCAGCGGCGACGTTCTTGGCAAGCTTCGCCAGACGCTGCGTGGCGATGACGCCGGCGAGACCGCGCTTTCGGCCACGGCACATGAGGTTGGTCATCGCGCCGAGCGACAGCTTGCGCGCCTCGTCCGACACTTCGCCGCCGACGGCGGGCGCAAACATCTGCGCTTCGTCCACCACGACCAGAACCGGATACCAGTAGTCGCGATCCGCATCGAAAAGCCCGTTGAGGAACCAGCCGGCCGCCCGCATCTGGTTCTCGACATCGAGCCCTTCGAGCGACAGCACGCAGGAAACGCGATGCTGACGCACGCGCGTCGCGATCCCCACCAGCTCGCCCTCCGTGCGCTCGCCATCGACGACCACATGGCCATATTTGTCGGCCAGCGTCACGAAGTCGCCTTCGGGGTCGATGATAACCTGCTGAACCCATTGCGAGGACTGTTCGAGAAGGCGGCGCAACAGATGCGACTTGCCGGAGCCGGAATTGCCCTGCACCAGAAGGCGCGTCGCCAGCAGTTCCTCGATATCGAGCATGGCTTTCTGCCCGCCCGAAACCGTCCCCATATCGATGCCGACCTTCAAATGCGCACGTCCTGAACTGATTGGATGCTGAGGGAGACTCGGGATAGCCCTGCCCCGAACTCGCCTTTTAGCAAAGGTGCGGTCATTTGGGCAGCTTGAATGCCGAAAACCACAGATGATTGCAGAGCATGGCATCCTGCCATAATCTGTCAGCACATCATGTCAATAAAACCCGCTTGAGGGAACCCATGTCGCGCTCAGCCAGATTGCTAGATCTCATCCAGATCCTGCGCCGCCACCGCCAGCCGGTGAGCGGGGACAATCTCGCGCGCGAACTCGGCATTTCCATCCGCACGCTCTATCGCGACATCGCCACGCTCCAGGCACAAGGCGCTGACATCACCGGCGAGCCTGGCATCGGCTATATCCTGAAGCCCGGCTTCATGCTGCCGCCGCTGATGTTTTCCGAGGATGAACTGGAAGCGCTGGTGCTCGGCTCGCGCTGGGTGTCGAAACGCGCCGGCGGGCCGCTCGGCAAGGCGGCGGAAAATGCGCTGGCCAAGATCGCAAGCGTTCTTCCGAAGGACCTGCGCGAGCAGCTGGATGCGACGAACCTGCTGGTCGGCCCCGGCGATCCGGTTGTCGCCGGCGACACGCATCTCTCCGCCATTCGCCTTGCCATCCGCAAGGAGCGCAAGCTTTCCATCGCCTATGAGGACGAGGCCGGCCGCACCAGCGAGCGCACCATCTGGCCCTTCGCGCTCGGCTTTTTCGACCGCGCCCGCGTCGTCATCACCTGGTGCGAGCTGCGCAACGATTTCCGCCATTTCCGCGCCGACCGCATCGTCCGGCTGGATGAGACCGATATGCGCTATCCCCGTCGCAAGGCGGTCCTTCTAAAGGAATGGCGCGAGCTGGATCGCGCCAAGGTCAAGAACTGATACTGCCATTTTTTGGCAGTATCAGATTCTATAACGCTCCTGTCCTCAACGACAAACGACAGGAGATGAACATGAAACCTTCCAACTTCGTCCTCTTCTATGTGAAGAGCCCCGCCGAAAGCGCCGCCTTCTATGAAAAGCTGACCGGCCACAAGCCCGTTGAGCAATCGCCCGGCTTTGCCATGTTCGTCATGCCCGGCGGCTTCAAGCTCGGCCTGTGGCTCGACAGCGAGATCGACCCGCCCGCCAATGGCAGGATCGGCGGCGCGGAAATCATGTTCGATTGCGATACGGACGCTGACGTCGACGCGGCACATGCCGATTGGGCCGCCAAGGGTGCAGCGATCCTCCAGAAGCCGACCATGATGGATTTCGGCTACACCTTCACCGCCGCCGACCCGGACGGCCATCGCCTGCGCGTCTATCGCCGCGCCGATGAACCGGTCTGAGGCTCGCCCCATGACAAGCACCATGTCGAGATACTGGATCGGCATAGCCTCGGCGGACCATGTCCGCCGCGGTGTCAGCGAAGGCTTCATGCAGGTCTGCCACGGCAAGGGCGGCCCGCTGAAACGCACCGCACCCGGCGACTTCATCGCCTATTATTCGCCAAGCCGCGTCATGGGCGTGAAGGACGGCCTGCAGGCCTTCACCGCCTGCGGTCGTTTGAGCGAGCGTGAGCCCTACCAGTTCGACATGGGCGGCGGCTTTGTCCCCTTCCGCCGCGATGTCGAATGGATCGCTTCCGGCGAGGCCAAGATCCTGCCCATGCTGCAGATGCTGAGCTTCACCGCCGGCAAGGCGAACTGGGGAGCGCCCTTCCGCTACGGCCTCTTTTCGATCCCGGCGGCGGATTTCGCCCTCATCGAAAACGCCCTTCGGCCATCATCTGGCGTGGCCGCCGCTTGAAATCGGCGCATGCGATGTTACTTTCATAGGATTGAAGCGGAACATCGCATGCGTCACCTGTCGCGCCTTTTCCTGATCCTGTGCCTTCTGGCCGGCCTCGCCGCCGCGCCGGCCGCATCCTTTGCGGCCCCGGCGGGCCATGATCAGGCCGCGATGATGGCGGACGGAATGAACATGCACGCACATCATGGGATGCAGACGGAGAAATCCCACGCACCCGCAACCGACCATCACGGCAAGCACGACGCCGCCTGCGCGGCCTGGTGCGCCGGCGTCTTCCTCACGGCCCTGCCCCGTCCTGCCGCACTCTTCACGGCGTCGCCAACCTTGCAAATCCACCCGGCCCGCGCCGAACCGCTGACCGGCCTCGTGCCCGCGCCGCCGCTCCAGCCGCCGAAACACACGCTTTCCTGATGTCACCGCCCCGCGACTTGCGGAGCAAACGACCACATCATGAAAGCCAAACCCATGAACAGAAGAGATTTTCTGAAAACGGCAAGCCTTGCCGTCGGCGGCCTTGCGGCGAGCCAGTTCGTCCCCCGGATCGGTCGCGCAGCGCCCGCCCCGCGCCAGCTCACCATCGACACGCGCATACTTGAGGTCAACGGCAAGCCCGCGACCGTCTATGGCCTCACCGAAAACGGCAAGCCCGGCCTCACCTTTGCCCCCGGCGAACGCTTTTCCGTCTCCTTGAACAACAGGCTCAAGGAAGACACCATCATCCATTGGCACGGTCTCACCCCGCCCTGGGAACAGGATGGCGTGGCCGACAATCCGCTGCCGATGCTGAAAGGCGGCGAGACCCGTCCTTATGATTTCGCGCTCGAAGAGACCGGCACATTCTGGATGCATGCCCATACGCTTCAGGAACAGAACCTGCTGGCAGCCCCGCTGATCGTTCATTCGAAGGAAGACGCAGCGGCTGACCGTCAGGAGGTCGTCATCCTGCTCCACGACTTCTCCTTCAAGCCGGCGGAAGAGCTTCTTTCCACGCTGACCGGCGGCAAGGGCGGCCATATGATGCATGGCGCCCACCAGATGGATCATGGCAGCATGGGCAAGATGTCGATGCAGCACGACATGACATCCATGGGCTCCGGCCACGACATGTCCGCCATGGGCGGCATGGGCGCGATGGACCTCAATGACATCGAGTATGACGCCTATCTCGCCAATGACCGCACGCTCGACGATCCGGAGATCGTTACCGTCGAGAAAGGCGGTCGCATCCGTCTGCGCATCATCAACGGCGCAGCCTCCACCGCCTTTCATCTGACAACGGGCAAGCTTGCCGCCCGGCTCGTCGCCGTCGACGGCCACGCCATTGTGCCGATGACGGCGGAGACGGTGCCGATCAGCATGGGCCAGCGCATCGATCTCGACGTGGAAATCCCGAAGGACGACGGAGCGTTTCCGATCCTGGCGCTGCGCGAAGGCACCGGCGATAGAACCGGGATCGTGCTTGCCACGCCCGGCGCGAAGATCGACCGCCTCGCGGCGAAGATCGGGACCAAGACCCAGCCGCTCGATCTGACGCTCGAAAGCGCGCTGCGCTCCACTGCGCCGCTTGCAAACCGCCCCGCCGACAAGGCGCTGATGGCGCACCTGTCGGGCGACATGGCGAGCTATCAATGGGCGCTGGCGGGGCTGGAAGACCTGAAGCTGAAAAGCGGCGAACGGGTCGAGATCGCCATGATGAACATGTCGATGATGGCCCATCCCATGCATCTGCACGGCCATGCCTTCCAGGTCGTCGCCATCGATGGCCAGCGGATGGCGGGCGCGGTGCGTGACACCGTCCTCGTGCCGCCGATGAAGACCGTCACCATCGCCTTCGATGCCGGCAAGCCGGGCCATTGGCCCTTCCATTGCCACCATCTCTACCACATGGTGACAGGCATGATGACGCATATCGAGGTGGCGTGACCGCAAAGGCGATAGCGGACCAACCATCCGCTTCGCTTCCGCCACAAGGACCGGCTTTCCAATGCAGGATTGCAAGCGCCGTCCTTTCGATCGGCGCTTGCGACGCGCGCGCGTACGCGGCATTCGCGCGCAGCGTTGCTCCATGGACATCGCACAGCTTACTCCCTATGTTGCGCGCCTGCTCGCGCTTTTGCGGTGGAGCAGGACTTTTATGAAAAGAGAATTGTAGTCCGATGGACCGGGAAAAAGTGACCAAATCCGAACCGGTGAAAATGCAGCGTTGGCTGGGTGCGACAAAGGCCTCGGGCGCGGCGATCGTGGAACCGGTGTCGATCGCGCGTTGGCTGCTGATCATGGTGATCGGGCTAGGGATCTATTTCTTTTATGGATTTACGGTTCCCATACTCGGGGCGCTGGTGATCGGATTTGCAAGCTGGCCGCTTTTCGCGATGCTCAAGGCACGCGTCAACGGTCGCCGCACCGTTGCCGCAAGCCTCGCCGTGCTGCTAATCCTCATATTCGTCATCGTCCCGGTCTTTCTGGCCTCAAGCTATACGCTGAGGGAAGTCGGGCGCTGGCTTAAGCTCGCCGCTGAAGCAAACAGAAGCGGTGCGAAGACGCCCGCGTGGGTGACCAACCTGCCGTTCATCGGTGATTGGGCGAATGAAGAATGGACCCGCCTTTTTGCCCATCCAGGCGGCATCGGCGAACTGATCCAGCTCGTGACCGGCAGCAACATCGGCGCCATCTATCATGTGGCCCTCATGACCGGCGCCGGCATTTTCAACTTCCTGCTCACCCTGCTTTTCATGATGATCGTTCTGTTCTGCATCTATCGTGACGGGGCCGGCTTCGCGCTACAGATCGACAAGCTGGGAGAACGGGTCCTGCCGAAGCGCTGGGAGCGCTTTTCGCGCATCGTGCCGCAAACCGTCAGCGCGACGGTAACCGGCATGACCCTGATTGCCGTTGGCGAAGGGGTCGTGCTCGGCGTCGCCTACTGGCTTGCCGGTGCGCCCTCCCCGATCACGCTCGGGGTCCTGACGGGCATCATGGCGCTCATCCCCGGCGGCGCGCCCTTGTCCTTCACCCTCGTCTCGCTCTATCTCCTCGGCACAGGCTCACCGGTCGCAGCCGTTGCCCTTTTCACCTGGGGAACGACCGAGCTCTTCATCGTCGACAAGACACTCCGTCCGAGAATTGTCGGAGGTCCTATCAAGTTGCCGTTTCTACCGACGTTCTTCGGCCTGATCGGCGGCGTCAAGACTATGGGGCTTCTGGGTCTCTTCATCGGACCCGTTCTGATGGCCCTTCTCGTTGCCATATGGCGCGAGTGGCTGCGAGAACTCGATGCACGGGACGCAGACAACCAATAGAGCGTTCAGCAAACGCCGGAAACGGCGTGACCGCGCCTGAACCAACGCGTTCGAGGTCGAGGGTGGAAGCGGATCTCCTCCGCCTCCACCAATACAGTCAAAGCCGGCCATCCCAGCGATGAAGCCAGAGGATCTGCGGCTGAACCTCGATCACCGGCAGGCCGATATCCTGGCGGGTCCGGTTGTCGAGATAGGCCAGCTCGCGCCGCTCGCGGCGGCGCTTCCTTTCAGCCGCCATGAGTGCCCGCAGCGTCGTCCAGAAACCGAAACGCCGGCTGATCCTGTCCAAGGCAAGAGAAAGCTCTCCTGCGTCCTTGAGTTGCAATTCAAACATGATTGTCCGCCCCGGCGCTCGACGAGCCGCCAGGTCCTTTCGCGGTTGCGACGGGCGGAATCCGAACGCTATGGGACAAGCCCAGGGGCACGGAAAGACCGTCAGGTACTAATGATGATTTTGGAAGTTAAGCGTCTGCAGGGAAACGGTTTTCAGACGCCATCACACGTGATGGCGATAACCCACCGTGCCGGAAAGCACGCTCATCGGGCTGAAACCAAGCGGCAGACGCACTTTACGATAAGTCGTATTCATCTCGCGCCTCCAGAGGTTCGCGTTGCAGATGGTGAGACGATACACGAACTTTGACGGACGACAAGAGCGCAATTTGGGATTGCGGAAATCAGACACAGCCGTTGCAAATCCGCAACAGCGCATCCATCAGCCCAAGGCTTCAAGCCTTGCCAGCTTTTCCATATCCTTGGCGCGTCCAAACAGACGGCACATGTCCTTCAGGTCTGCGACAGCGGGAACGGGGATCACGCCACGCGACAGATGAACCAGCCGGCGGCTTGTCGGCCAGAAGACCTGCCAGCCGCCCTCGCCCGCCACCTCGAACCCACCCATGAACTCGGCCTCGCGCACCAGCAGCCGTTGGCGGAAAAACACCTTTGACCGGAATTTCGGATGCGCCGACAACGAGAGCGGGGCTGCGCCAAAGCGAAGGGCGAGAGCCTGCGCCGCTTCGGCGGAGAGAAGCACAGCGATATCGTTCGGTTCGATACCCGATGCGCCGGAAAGCAGGATCGCGGCACTGCCGATGACCCACCAGTGATCCTGAAAGTCTGCCATCAGGTGTGCAAGCCGTTCCAGATCAGCTGCGAAACCATCGGGAAAGGTTGGGGCCATGGGCGTCAAACCGTCAACCCGAACCCTTGCAGCAGCCGCCGCGTCGCAAAATCCGGCGGGCCAGCTGTGAAATGGGCGATGTCTGCCTCGCCGTCGGACTTGAGATGATTGGTCATCGGCACCAGTCGCCGCGCCTGCCGCGCGATCGCCTCGGCCGGATCGAGCCAGTCGACCGGCCAGGGCGCGAGCTTGCGGAAGATATTGGCAAGAAAGGGATAATGCGTGCAGGCGAGCACGACGATATCGGTCTTCTTCCCGTCCTTCTCGACAAAGCATCCCGAAATCTCGGACAGCACCGCCGCATCCTCCAGCTTGCCGCCGCGAATATAGGTCTCCGCCATGCCGGCCAGATTTTCAGACCCGACAAGGCGGACATGACACTGGCTGGCAAAAGACTGGATCAACTCGCGCGTATAGGCGCGCTTGACGGTGCCGGGCGTGGCCAGCACCGAGACGAGACCCGAACGCGTGCGCTCCGCCGCCGGCTTGATCGCCGGCACGGTGCCGACAAAAGTCATGTCGGGATAGGTCGCGCGCAGCGCGGAGCCTGCAATCGTGAACGCCGTGTTGCAGGCGATGATGCAGGTCACCGGCTTGAAGCGCGCGATCAGCTCTCCGAAAAGCGAAACGACGCGCTGCGTCAACTCGGCCTCACCCCAACGGCCATAGGGAAAGGCCGCATCGTCGGCGACATAGACGAAATTGCGCTCCGGCATCAGCACGCGCGCCTCGCGCAGCACGGTAAGCCCGCCGATACCGCTGTCGAACACGAGAACCGGCTGCATATCCATCGCCTTCACTCTTCCGTCTTGTCTGTCGTGTCTTCCGTATGCTTCACGCGGGCCGCGCGCGGCTTGACCTTCGGCTTGCGCGCCCGGTTGGCATCCGCAGATCCGCGCGGATTATCGCGCGTAAACTTGTCGAGACAGGAAATCACGCCGCGAAGAACCTGGATTTCCGACGCCGTAAAACCGGGCCGTGTGAGAACGGTGCGCAGGTTCTCCACCAATTTCGGCTTTTTGGCGACGGGCCGGAAATAGCCGCGCCCATCCAGCGCCTCCTCGACATGATCGAACAGGCCCTGCAGATCGGACTTCGTCGCCGGCGGCATGGGCTTCGCCTGGAACGGTGTGTCCTCCGGCGAGGCAAGCCCCGTCTTCAGCCATTCATAGGACATGAGCAGAACGGCCTGCGCGAGGTTCAACGAGGCAAAGGCGGGATTGACCGGAAAGGTCACGATCTCGTCGGCCAGTGCCACTTCCTCGTTCGTCAGCCCCGTCCGCTCGCGGCCGAACATGATGCCGACCTTCTCGCCCAGCGCGAAGCGGCTGCGCAGCGTGGCAGCCGCCACTTCCGGCCCGCGCACCGGCTTGAACCCGTCGCGGTCGCGCGCCGTGGTCGCATAGACGAAATTGATGTCGGCCAGCGCCTCTTCCAGCGAGGAGAAAATCTGCGCGCCGTCGATGACGTGATCGGCGCGCGAGGCAGCAGCCCGCGCACTCTCGGACGGCCAGCCGTCGCGCGGATTGACGATGCGAAGCTCCGCCAGGCCGAAATTCGCCATGGCCCGCGCCACCATCCCGATATTCTCGCCCAGTTGCGGGCTCACCAGAATGATCGCCGGTCCCTCCGCCAGAAGCGGACGCTCGCTGTTCGTGCCTGCCATAATGCCTTATCCGTTGAAAACGGAGCTTCCATAGTTCAGCGCGGGGCAAAAATCAAAAGCTCTCGCACCGAGACCGGCTGTCACTGCGCGGAGAAATAACCATTCATGGTATCGCGCAGCGAAACCGGGTCGCCGTCCGGCACGATATTCACGATATCGTCGATCTTCGCCACGCCGTTTTCCATCACGACCTTGAAATGCGTCTCGCTGAAGCGGCTGTCGGCATTGTCGAAGCAATAGAAGGCGTGGAACTTTGCCACGACATCAAACCCGCCATCCTTCGGACCTGCATTGGTAATCGTCAGGTCCTTCGGCGCACAGCCGTCCTGACCTCCGAGCACCGGATCGTAGTCGATAAAGGGCTCGTCATTCGCCTGCGCCTTGGCAAAGCCCTTCTTCGCGATCGTTGCGAAAGCGGAGCTGAACAGCTGCGGCATCCACTTGTCCGAGAAATAGTCGTCCTGCTCCGGATTGTCCTGCTTCCAGACGCCCTGGCTGATCTGCATGATCTTCTGCACCGGCGCGGTGGGATCGGCATCGTCGGCAAGGGCCGTGCCGCCAAACGTCAGAACTGCAGCCACGACAGCAAGAAAGCGCATCTTTTGATCTCCGGCACGGCAATGATTCGCGCGATGGTTCGGCGGTTGCATGAAAGTGGTTCGAAATAGCCCGCCAATTCAACCAGAAAATGGCGCAAGACGCCTGCAGCGCCAAAGCGCGATCTTTCCCGAAATTTGATGAACTCGCCACGCATCCGCCTTTGCGTTCCGTCTGCACGATGCTATAGCGCACGGGAGAATTTCGAAAGGCGATACCCCCCTCGCCACAATCCGAGAAAGAGGCTGATATATGAGCAAGATCAAGGTAGCCAACCCCGTCGTGGATCTCGACGGCGACGAGATGACCCGCATCATCTGGCAGTTCATCAAGGAAAAGCTGATCCTGCCCTATCTCGATCTCGACATCGAATATTACGACCTCTCGGTCGAAAACCGCGATGCGACGAACGACCAGGTCACTATTGACGCCGCCCATGCCATTGCCAAGCATGGCGTCGGCATCAAGTGCGCCACGATCACGCCGGACGAAGCCCGCGTGAAGGAATTCAACCTGAAGGAAATGTGGAAGTCGCCGAACGGCACGATCCGCAACATCCTCGGCGGCGTGATCTTCCGCGAGCCGATCATCTGCAAGAACGTTCCGCGCCTCGTTCCCGGCTGGACCCAGCCGATCGTCGTCGGCCGTCACGCCTTCGGCGACCAGTACAAGGCCACCGATTTCAAGTTCCCCGGCAAGGGCACGATCACCATCAAGTTCGTCGGCGAAGACGGCCAGGTCATCGAGAAGGAAGTCTTCAAGGCTCCGGGACCGGGCGTCACCATGGCCATGTACAACCTCGATGAATCAATCCGCGATTTCGCCCGCGCCTCGATGAACTACGGCCTGATGCGCAAGTGGCCGGTTTACCTCTCCACGAAGAACACGATCCTCAAGGCCTATGACGGCCGCTTCAAGGACATCTTCGAAGAAGTCTACCAGAACGAGTTCAAGGCCGAATTCGACAAGGCCGGCATCATCTACGAACACCGCCTGATCGACGATATGGTCGCCTCGGCACTGAAGTGGTCCGGCGGTTATGTGTGGGCCTGCAAGAACTACGACGGCGACGTCCAGTCGGACACGGTCGCTCAGGGCTTCGGCTCGCTCGGCCTCATGACCTCCGTTCTTCTCTCGCCGGATGGCCGCACGGTTGAAGCCGAAGCGGCTCACGGCACGGTGACGCGTCACTACCGCCAGCACCAGAAGGGTCAGGAAACTTCGACCAACTCGATCGCATCGATCTTCGCCTGGACGCGTGGCCTCGCCCACCGCGCCAAGCTCGACGACAATGCCGAGCTCGCCAAGTTCGCCGACACGCTGGAAAAGGTCTGCGTCGCGACCGTCGAAAGCGGCTACATGACGAAGGACCTCGCCCTCCTCATCGGTCCCGATCAGCCGTGGCTCTCCACCACCGGCTTCCTCGACAAGGTCGACGAAAACCTCAAGAAGGCCATGGCTGCCTGATCGGCCCATTGCCACTCATCAAGAAGCCCGCGCGAAATTCGCGCGGGCTTTTTTCGTTGTTTGATCATCTCACATTGGTCGGTTCAAGCTGCGACAACGTGCAATTCAGTCAGGGCCATTGAAAACTCTTCTGCCGTCTTGAGATAATCCTTGCTCAGATTCTTCTCGAGGAGCTTCGTGTTGTCGTAGACAAGATCGCGGACGATCGCGAGCGGTGCGGGAAGGTGGTGAAAGACCCTGCCCAGCTTCCTTGCGAATTCGACGTGATGATTGCAATAGGCAACGCGTTGCGCCTCGTAGGCGCCAAAGGCGCTTCTCAACACGGACCGGTCGGCGAGGTCGCCTCCATCCAGATACTTTGCGAGAAAATATCCATCCTCGATGGCCATGCCCATGCCGTACGCCGCGTATGGCGAGACCGGATGGACCGCGTCGCCGAGGCAAACGACCCTCCCCTTGCTCCAGGACTTCAATGAAGGCCTGTTATAGACCTCCCAGCGGAACATCTGCGTGGAGAAATCGGTGTGCCCTGGGAATCGCGGCATCGGATCGGCAAACTTGCTCACGATATCGGTGATGTAGGCCTTCGGATCCGAGGGCACCGGGGCCTCAGGAGACGATGCCTCCACCACCCACCATTCGAAGCCGGGCTTTCCATCATGCAGCATCGGGAAAAAGCTCGCTTGATGAGTTCGCGAATGCGAGATGCATCCGACATTCGCAGGTATGCCTTCAAAGTGGTTGCACCAGGCAAGCCAGACCCGCACGCCGGCGTGAAAGAGACCCGCATCGCCGAAGGCCTGTCTTGACACTACCGAATTGACGCCGTCTGCACCAATCAGCATGTCGGCCTCGACCGTTTCCCCATTCTCGAAAAGGAGGATTACCGCGTCCCCTTTGTCGTTATAGGACGTCAACCCATGCGACCCGACGATCATGCCTTCCGGGATCAGCTTGAGCATATGGGCGAAGGCCGATGAACGCAGCACCCCATAATGCCAGCCGTTAATGCCGAATTGCTTCTCGACTACCGGGTTGAAGGGAAGCGTGGCGCGAAGCTTTCCCTTGCTATTGCGAAATTGCGTGACCGTATAAGAGCCGAAATTACTCAAATCGACGCCATATTGGCGAAGGATTGCCAGCACCGGGACGCTAAGCAACACAGCGCCGCCCAAAGGCCGTGGGGCCTGATGGCGCTCGAAAATCCTGACATCATAGCCCTTCGCATTGAGCGCCAAGGCCGCCGACAATCCTCCCGGCCCTGCCCCCACGATGGCCACACGTTTTCCTGCTCTCCATGAAAGTCCCATTGCCTGCTCCTCCTTGGCTCTGATATTTTCTAGATACTAGAATCATAATTCTAATTCAAGAAGGATTTGAACCGGAGCCCTGTTTGCGGTAACCCGAGCACATGAACGACATCGTCAAGACGCCCCGCCAAAAGCGCAGCCGCAACACGCTGGAACAATTGATGACTGCTGGTGTCGACCTGCTGATGCAGGGAGATGACGCGGAATTTTCCGTCGCCGCGCTGTCCATGAAGTCAGGCGTCTCGATCGGTTCAATCTATCAGCGCTTCGGCTCCAAGGACATGATCTATCTTGCGCTGCAGGAACGGGTTCTGGAGGCAATGGATCGTGAAGTGACCCAGTTGTTCCCTCCGCGGCGGCCAGACGACCTGGACGACGCGGGCCTCATCCGGGATGCTGTCGCACGTTTCTGCGGCCACGTTGCCCGCAACGAGAAAATCATCCTATCGCTGTCGCGTTTTGACGCGGGCAACCCACGTGCAATGGAACGTGGTGCGCGATCATGTGGCAAAGTCGGCGAAGCATTCAGCACCTACTTGGAAACAGCATTTGGCGTTGGGCGGCGGGATGACTACGACAACTGTTTCCGGATGATGTTTGCCTGCACCTGGACCCGCATCACCGGCGCACCACTCACCTTCGACCCCGCAAACGTCGACTGGGCGTCGCTTTCAGGCTTTCTCGGCGACCTCTGCGTCGCTTTCCTCCTGCCAACCAAAAAATGAGCGAAGGCGATTTGCCAGCCACGCTCACCGACGAACAGGCAGGACGTGTCCGTTGCAGGCTGTTTCAGGCCGTACCCTGAGTGGCAAGAGGGTCAAATTTCTGCGGTCGAGCCCTAGGTGAAAACGGAAGTTTAACCGTCGGACGCCATTATTCGCACAACTGTGGAATGAACGAATGACGCCGCAAACGCCCCGCTACAAGCATTATGATCTCGGCAGGCAGCCCGCCGGTACCGTGGTGGAGGTCGCTCTGTCGTCGATCAACAATGTTCGCTTGATGGACGAGCGGAATTACCGGCTCTATGCCTCGTCGAAGCCTTATAAATTTCTGGGCGGCCTCACGGTGAAAACGCCAGCGAAGCTCACCGTGCCGGCGGTCGGCCAATGGCATCTCGTGGTCGACCGCGAGGGATTGCCCAAGCTCGCCAATTCGAACGTCCGCACGATCCAGCCGGGACACAAGCAGTTCCGCGTTCAGGAAGCCGATGCCGTCGATCCGCAGAAGACGGGGGCGGAAGGCGAAGCCGTCGTGGCCGGACAGCCGCCATCCGAACCCGCAGCTGCCGCAGGCGAACACAGCCCGGCAGTGATGGGCGAAATCCTGAAAGAACTTCACCAGTACAAGCGCATCGCCAACACCGACGCGCTGACGGGCCTCGCCAACAGGCGTGCCTTCGACGAAAAGCTCGCTTCCATCTTTGCACCCGGCCAGCCGCACAGGGCGGCGCTGGTCATCTGCGATGTCGACCACTTCAAGAAATTCAACGACACCTATGGCCATCTGGTCGGCGACAAGGTCCTGACCATCGTCGCCGAGATCCTGCTCAAACATGCACGTGACGACGTCTTCGTGGCCCGCGCCGGCGGCGAGGAATTCGTGATGGTCATCGAAGGACGCGACGCGGCTGAAGTTCTGAGCATCGCCGACAGCGTGCGGATCGCCCTTGAGCAGACACCGTTCAGGGACGAAGAGGCAGGCGCGGACTATGGCCGCATCACCATCTCAATGGGCATCTGCATGAAGGCGGATGCCACGGATGCGAAAGACATCTACTCGAAGGCCGACAGCGCACTCTACGCCTCCAAGAAAGGCGGCCGCAATCGCTGCACCGTCTTTGACGCCGCCCTGCAGGCGGCGAGCTGACGGCGCATCAGACCTGAAAATCAGGCCTTGCGCCGCCCGACCTCATTGGCAAATTCCGAAGCGAAAAGCTCCAGCGCGGCCCAATCGGTAAATTCGCGATCGCCCTTCTCTTGCCCAGCCGGCGCGTTGCGCGACAGGCGCCGCACCATCCAGCGCTTGAAGAAATCATACTCGGCGAGCCGCAACGCCCCGCCCGCATGGTGGATGGCCAGCGGCTGCCAGCCGGTCTCGGCCAGCAACCCTGTCGGATAGTCCTCGCCCTCCTGGCGCTCATCCGCATTGTCGCTGACGATGGACAACGAAACGGAGACGAAGGCGGACGGAACGGAATTCAGCCAGTCGGCTTCCTGCCGGACGAAATGCGTAAAGGTCGTGGGATAACGCCCCGCGTGAACCGGCGCGAGCAGGATAGCCGCATCCGGCCGGTTGAGAATGAATTCCATCATCCCCGCCGTATTCTGCAGCGCGACCTGCCAGCCGCGATTCTCAAAGATTTCGGCAAGCTGCGCAGCAATCTTCCGTGTCTGCCCCTCGACGGTGGCATAGGCGATCAGAATGTTCATAGGTCCGCTCCCGTTCAATGTTGAACGGATCATGGACGGGAACAGGCAAGCGCGCTTTGAGGAAGATCAAGTCGCCTGAACTTCAGAACGCTCAGGCAACCGCGCGTTCAGTCGCCTTGAAACCCTCTGCATCCTGATGCGTCGCATTCAGCCGGCGCGCCACGATATCGTGGTTCAGCCACAAGACCGGACCCGACGGCTTCGAGGTTTCGCCGAAGATCAGCTTGCCGGTTGCCTGCACGACCAGCGCGCTCAGGTGATCGCTGATCAGCGCCTTCCCGTCGCGATGCATCTGGGTGATTTCGTTGGACGTGCCGATCGTCAGGTCCGCCTGTTCCTGGCTGTTGGCCTTCGGCCAGGCCGAGAAGTCGTAGAAGGGTTCCATGACCGGACTTGCCTGCATGTCGGCGATCTTGGCGAAGACATCCTTGAGGCTGTAGCCGTCGGCGAGAAGCGCCTCGCAGGCCTGCCACTGCGCCTCGGCCCAGGCGCCGCCGTTTTCCTGCTTCAGCGCCAGCAGAAGCGGGATCAGCGGCAATTCGATGCCGGCGAAGACGTCGGAAGAATTGGTGCGGATTTCCGGGCAATTGTAAACGGTGGCCTTGATGCCCTTTTCCCATGCCGCCTGCGCGACATTCTCGAGCCGCATCTTGGCATAGCCCTGCGTGTAGTTGGTATAGGTCTGCCAACGGTAGCTGCCGTCGATGAGAACGGCGGAACCGTGATAGCCATAGGCCGTGTAACGCACCTTCCCGCCCGAGGCGGTGATGCGCTCGCGGATCGCCGCGCTGCAATCGATCAGATGCTGGAACGTGTAGGCCGTGACCTCGTCGAAATTCTGCAGGATCAGCTTGCCGAGATCGCTGTCGAGCAGCGCCTGCGACGACATGTGACGCGCGCCGCGGCCCTTGTAGATCCGGTTTGCGAGAACCAGGAACACCTTGGCCTTCGGAATGCCGCCCGCCATCGTATGGGCGAAGAAGACATTGCGGCCATCGGCGATCATGCCGTCGAGAACGGCCATCACCTCGGTCAGCGTGTCCTTGAACCGCTTCGTGCCGATCTCCCGGCATTTGGCGATATGATCCCAATCCAGCTTCTCGTCCTGCCAGCCTTCGAGCGTCAGCTTTGCCAGAAGATCGGTCGGCGTCTCGCCGCCCTCGGGTGCATCAAGGTCAAATCCGGCCATCAGCGGCAGGTTGATGATTCGGCCGCCCAGCCGGGCTTCCGCTTCGGCAAGTTCATCGGCGTTCAGCGGACGCAGCGCGTTGTTCTCGTCGCGCCGGCCGACCGTGATACCGATGATCTCCATGCCCACCCGCCGGGCTTCGTCCAGCAGACCGGTTGCGTAACCGCGACCGAACAATTCCCCGAAAAGCACGAAAACGTCGCCCTTGCGAAAGACAGTGTTTTCCGCGATGCGATTCAACGAGACCGGATTTTCCATACTGTGCACTCTTTTGTTCTTGTCAGGTCAGGAGACGGCGAATGTAAGCGTTGACTATGACATGGCTGTAATGGTGCAAAATGGGAAGTCATTTTAAATAAACGTTTATTTCAGAACGTGAACGGACGCCGGAATGTGCCGGATTGGTGCACCGCCAGAGACGGTCCGACTCACGCTTTCCCGCCCCGTTCGGCTCTGAGTTTCGACCACCAGTCCAGCCTCTTGCGGATATCCCGCTCAAATCCCCGTTCCGGCGGATCATAGAAGGTCTTGCGGCCCATCTTCTCGGGGAAATAATCCTGGCCCGAGAAGGCATCCGGCTCGTCGTGATCATAGCGATAGCCCTCATTGTACCCCTCGGCCTTCATCAGCTTCGTGGGCGCATTGAGGATATGCTTGGGCGGCAGCAGCGAGCCGTATTCCTTGGCCGCGCGCATGGACGCCTTGTAGGCAGTGTAGACGGCATTCGATTTCGGCGCGGTGGCGAGATAGACGCAGGCCTGCGCCAGCGCCAGTTCCCCCTCCGGCGAGCCGAGAAAATCATAGGCGTCCTTGGCGGCATTGGCGACAACGAGCGCCTGCGGATCGGCAAGCCCAATATCCTCCACCGCCATCCGCACCAGCCGACGTCCCAGAAACAGCGGGTCCTCGCCCGCATCGAACATGCGCGCCAGATAATAGAGCGCCGCATCAGGGTCCGAACCGCGCACCGACTTATGCAGCGCCGAGATCAGATTGTAATGCCCGTCCTGCCCCTTGTCATAGACCGGCGCCCGGCGCTGCACGACCCGCGTCAGACCGGCTGTGTCGAATCGCTCCCCGGCCCGCGCCGCGCGCCAGACTTCCTCAGCCAACGTCAGGGCCGCGCGTCCATCGCCATCGGCCATGCGGATGAGGCTCACGCGCGCGTCCGGGTCGAGCGGAAGCGCTTTCCCCTCCTCTTCCTCAGCCCGTTTCAGGAGCGCCTCAAGGCTCTCCTCGTCATGCGGCTTGAAGGTCAGCACGCGTGCTCGCGAGAGAAGAGCGGCGTTGAGCTCGAAGGACGGGTTTTCGGTCGTGGCGCCCACGAGTACGATCGTACCGTCTTCCATCACCGGCAGGAAACTGTCCTGCTGCGCGCGGTTGAAGCGATGGATTTCGTCGACGAAGAGCAGCGTCTGCCGCCCCGACATGCGCCGGGCGCGTGCCGTCTCGAACACCTTCTTGAGGTCCGCCACACCGGAAAAGATCGCCGAAATCTGTTCGAAGGCCAGCCCCGTCTCGCCGGAAAGCAACCGCGCCACGGTCGTCTTGCCCGTGCCGGGTGGGCCCCAGAAGATCATCGAGCCGAGCGAGCCCGCCTCGATCATCCGCGTCAGCGCACCATCTGGTCCCGTCAGATGTCCCTGCCCGGAGACTTCTGCCAGCGATTTCGGCCGCAGCCGTTCTGCCAGCGGCCGCTTTGACGCAAAGTCTTCCGGTTCGTGCGCGGCAAACAGATCGCTCATCGGAAGACTTGCCGGATGCGCTGACCGCCGCGATTGATCTCGACGCGCCAGAGGTTCGGATCGCTGTTGGCGATCTGTGCCAGCGTCTTCGTATCCTCGATCGCTGTGCCATTGACGGAGACGATGATGTCGCCCTTGGCAAAACCAAGCTGATCGGCGGGCGAGCCATCCTCGACCTTGCGGATCGCAACGCCGGTATTGTCACCCGGCATCTGGAGTTCATCTGCCACGCGCGGCGAGAGGTTTACGGCGACAATGCCGGCAAACGGGTTGCGACCATCGATACGGCGCTCGTCACGCGGAGGATTTTCCGGTGCACGGTCGAGCTTCATCGAGACTTCGCGCTCCTTGCCATCGCGATAGACTGTGAGCTTGGCCTCGTTGCCGAGGCCCACCGTCAGCATGCGGTAGCCGAGCGCGTCGGGATGCTGGATCGGGATGCCATTCAGCGCGACAACCGTATCGCCTTTCACAAGCCCCGCCTGCTCTGCCGGCCCGCCCTTGGCCACCTTGGTGATGAACGCCCCGCCGGCGCGCTTGAGGCCAATCGCCTCCGCGACATCAGCGGAAACCGCATCGAATGAGGCCCCGACATAAGGCCGTTCAAACGTCTTGTCGCCACGCTCGGCTGCCGCGATGAAGACCTTGGCAAGGTTTGCCGGGATGGCAAAGCCGATGCCGTTGGACCCGCCGCCCTTGGAGAAGATGGCCGAGTTGATGCCGATGAGTTCGCCCTGCATGTCAACGAGCGCACCGCCGGAATTGCCGGGGTTGATCGAGGCATCGGTCTGGATGAAGAAGCCAAAATCGGACACGCCGATATTGCCGCGGGCGAGACCCGAGACAATGCCGCTCGTCACCGTCTGGCCGACACCGAAGGGATCGCCGATGGCCAGAACCAGATCGCCGACCTCCAGTTTGTCGGAATCGCCGAGCGGCAGGGGCGGTAGCTTTTCCTTCGTGTCGATCTTCAGTACCGCAAGATCGACCTTTTCGTCCTTGAGCATCACCTTGCTCGTGAACTCGCGCCCGTCGGAAAGCGCCACCTTGATCTCGTCGGCGCCCTCGATGACGTGGTTGTTGGTGATCACGATGCCATTCTCGCCGACGATGACCCCGGAGCCCAGCGAGCTTTCGGTCTGACGACGCCCCTGCCCGCCGCCGAAGAACTGGCGGAAGAAGGGATCGTTGTCGAAGATCGTGCTGCGCACCACGGTGCGCTCGGCATAGACGTTGACGACGGAAGGCGCGGTCTGCTTGACCAGCGGCGCATAGGACAGCCGCACCTCGCCCTGGCTCTGCGGCAGCTTGCGCACATCCTCGGAAACCGCCGTGAAGGCGAGACCACCGGCAACGAGAAGCGCGGCGGCGAAAACTGCGGGCATTTTGAAATTCATGGATCAACCTCGGCATTGGGTCGGAAGGGGTCGCATCCGACACGCCCGAAACTGGCCCAAAATGCCGGCCGTTTCAAACCCTTCCGGAGCTCAACTCACCGGAAAAGCGCATCGTTTGCCTGCCTCACGGCCAGAATTATGTGGGCTTGGGCCTTTCCATTTGAAAGGCCTGTGCGGCACGGATTTTGGGCCACCGGAATACGGCCAAAATGGGGATGCGGCTCAGGCCGCCAGCTCAACCGACTTGCCGATCGAAACGACGGCGCCACGAATATACTCCGCCAGCGCATCCACCGTCTCGGGCGCGCCCGTGCGCCGCGCCATTCCGACATCGTAATAGCCGATATCGGGAAGGCCATGCACCTCGCCCAGCTCCACCATATCGTCGGCGATCAGGAAGCGGGCGAGCGGCGCGATGGCAATGTCGGCACGGATGGCGGCGCGCTGGCCCATATGATGGGCACTGAGATAGGCAATGCGGTAGGGATGACCGGACTTGTCCAGCGCATCCAGAGCCTTGGAGCGCCAAATACACCCCGCCTCCCAAACCGAGATCGGCACGGGCGTGCGGGCGTAGGCCGTGCCGCACTTCTTGCCGGCCCAGACGAGCTTTTCACGATAGAGCAACTCGCCCTCGCCGTTGAAATTACCTGCCGTGCAGTTGAACAGCGCGATGTCGAGCTTGCCTTCGGCCACCTGCCGGCGCAGCGCGTCGCTGCTCTCGATGCGCACATCGACGGCAACCATGGGATAGGCCTCTGCAAAGCGGCGCAGAACCTCGGGCAGGACCAGATCGCCGATATCGTCCGGCGCGCCGAGATTGACCACGCCGTTCATATGCGGCCTCACGAAGCGGCCGACGATCTCGTTGTTCATCGCCAGCATGCGGCGCGCGGCGCTCAGCAGGATCTCACCGTGATGCGTGAGCGTGACGGCGCGGGCGTCGCGGCGAAACAATGTCGCGCCCAGCATGTCTTCCAGCTTCTTGATCTGCATGGAAACAGCCGAAGGCGTTCTCAGCACGGCTTCCGCCGCCGTCGTGAAATTGCCGGTATCGGCAATGGCGACGAAGGTCCTCAGAATATCGAGTTCCAGAAGCGGCAGGTTTTCACGGCGCGGCTCGTCCATCGCGGGACCCTTTTTCAATTTTTCTGAACCTTAAAGCGACTGCAATTCGTTTCATTGAACTTCGATCCCATGCGATAGTCAAGATGCAAGCTTGGCCAAGCGAACAGACGTGAAGATACATCACCAAATCGAATGTCAGAAATTCAATCAATTCGTTGGATTGATGAATTGCCCTGGCATAGGTTCCAGGCAAATCAGGTCGCAAAGGCGGCCGGGAAAGGAGAGCAGTCATGGCATCGTATTTTTGGGAAGTTCCGCTTGCAGCCCCCCGCCGGAGAAACATCGTCGCCATTGGCGTCGCCCTCGCCCGTGTCGCAATCGCGCCAATGGCCGCGGCTAACCGCTCCTGGAAGCGCTATCGCACCGAACGGCTTCTGGAAGGCCTGCCGATGGATGTGCGCAAGGACATCGGCTACCGCACCCCGGCCGACATCGATCATAAGCGTTTGCGCTGACTGGATTTTCCAGAATCACCTCTCGCCTTATGCACCGCCTCCGGCAAAACCGCGGGGCGGTGCTTGCGCATGTGGGCTCAACAAAATTTCGAACGGACAGCGACTATCCTCTTCACGACAGGGGTCTTTCATGCGAATGTCGCAATCAGGAAAGCAGACGCCGCCAGTCCAACTAGGCTGACAAGCGTCAATTTTCATGGTGGCGCCCGCCCTCACGCTTGGAACATGTCGCAATGAGCACACAACAAACGACCAAGCGCTGTCTGGTCTTCTTCCTCGTCAACGACTTCACCATCCTGCCGTTCACGGCGGCCATCGAGGCGCTTCGCATTGCCAACCGCATGCTCGGCTACCAGGCCTACAAATGGCGTCTGGCGTCTGCCGATGGCGAAAAAGTCTCCTCTTCGAGCGGCATCGAGATCGCCGTGCAGACCTCGCTTGCCCAGGAGCGCCGCATGCTCTCCGGCGCCGAGCGCCCGTCGATGGCGATCATCTGTTCCGGCATCGATGTCGAGAACTTCAACAACAAGGCAGTGCACGCCTGGCTCCGCGAAGCCTATAACCGCAGCGTCCAGATCGGCAGCCTCTGTACGGGCGCCCATATCCTGGCGCAGGCCGGGCTGCTGAATGGCAAGCGCTGTGCCATTCACTGGGAAAACCTGCCCGGCTTCTCCGAAGCCTTCCCGGAAGTGGAAGTCTATGCCGATCTCTATGAAGTGGATGGCAACATTCACACCTGCGCCGGTGGCACCGCCTCGCTCGACATGATGCTGAACCTGATCGGTCAGGATTTCGACGACAATCTCGTCAATCGCATCTGCGAACAGGCCCTCACCGACCGCGTCCGCGAACAGTCGGACCGCCAGCGCCTGCCCTTGCGCGCCCGCCTCGGCGTCCAGAACTCCAAGGTTCTTTCGATTATCGAAGTGATGGAGAAGAACCTTGCCGAACCGCTGTCGCTTCTGGAAATCGCCGATGATGCCGGCCTGTCGCGCCGGCAGATCGAGCGTCTCTTCCGCCAGGAAATGGGCCGCTCGCCTGCCCGCTACTATCTGGAAATCCGGCTGGAACGCGCGCGCCACCTGCTCGTCCAGTCGACCCTGCCGGTGGTCGAAGTGGCCGTTGCCTGCGGTTTCGTCTCCGCGTCGCATTTCTCGAAGTGTTATCGCGAAATCTACAATCGCTCGCCGCAACAGGAGCGCGCCGAGCGCCGCCTGCGGCAGGCGGCCTGAGGCCCCTCAGCTCGCCTTCTGGCGTTCGGCGAACAGCTGCGTGATCGAATAGTCGGAGAAGACCCGGTTGCGGCCGGAATTCTTGGCCATGTAGAGATACTGGTCGGCAGCGTGGAGATAGTTGTCGAACGTCTCCTCCGCCGAAATCACCGCAACGCCGATCGAGACGTTCACCGACAATTCCTCGTCCTCGAACACGATATGGGTGCGCGCGATTTCCTCGCGCAGCAGATCGCAATATTCGGTCGCCTCGCGCACATCCATGTTCCTGAGAAGGATGGCAAACTCCTCGCCGCCCAGTCGCGCGATCAGATGCATGTCACCGTCGATCATCTGCCGCAGCTTGCGGGCCACCGTCTTCAGCACAAGGTCCCCGGTTTCGTGACCGTAGGTGTCGTTGAACTTCTTGAAATGATCGATGTCCAGCACGACAGCGCAGCACGGTTCCTGGCGCGCCAGGCAATGCTGGACCAGAACGGGGCCGCGCTCGAAGAAATAGCGCCGGTTATAGGTGTCGGTCAGGAAGTCGCGCGATGCAATCGCCTGCAGCTTCTTGAACCGTGCCAGCGTATCGATGCTTTGCGCGACCCGGCACTGGAACTCTTCCTGGACGAAGGGATGGTAGAGAAAATCGCTGGCCCCCGCCTTCAGAAAGGAAGCGCAGGTCAAAGGATTATCGCGCGTCGAAAAGCCGATGATGCGCATGTCGTCGGCAGACGAACTGCGCCGGATCTGCTTGATCAGTTCAACGCCTCCGCCGCCGGGCAAGGCATCGTCGACGATCACCAGTTCGATGTCGCGATACTTGTCGAACCTGTCGACAGCCTCCTCCAGGCTCTGGGCATGGGTGACGAGAAATTGCTGCGCCTGCAGGAGCTGCACGGCCTCGCTCTCGGCCGGGTCGAAACCTTCCGCAACGAGAACCCGGATGTTGCGGTTCTGAAGCACGCGCCTGACCGCGTTGACGATGGAGTCAATCGCACGACAATTGTCCTTGAGCACGTAGTCGACCACATTCTTCTTCAAAATGCATTCGCGCACATGGAAATCGAAACTGGCCGTGAAGACGATGGTCGGCAGATCGGCGTCGAGCGAATAGTCCAGCACTTCGCCGTTGGGCGAGTCCTCGAGATTGAGATCGATGACGGCGAGCATGAAGCGACCGTGCTCGGAGGAGAGCAGCCGTTTCATGTCATGCAGCGTATGACAGGTCACGACATCGACGGCGAGTTCGGTCTCGAAGCGGTGCGCGAGCACGGTCGTAAAGGTCCGGGTATCCTCAACGATCAGAACGCATGGGCGGCTTCCCGAAAGAGCGCCGCCGCGGGTTCTGATCTGCGCTGTCCTCAGATTGCCGTGCAAGTCCAACCCTCTCCTCGGACCCGCACGCCTTCCCGCCGACTCGACGCGCGCCGGAAGCGCGCGACGGTGACGCTGGCAATTCTCCACCGAACCGACAGGTCGGTTCATGGGAAACACCTGAGGCATCAAGTCGATGACGGATCGGATTGCGACTTTCTTCACGCGCGCATCCGCCAAACGCATGAGAAAGCCTCTCGAACACCGGCAGCAACATGCGCCGCCTCAATGGTCATTAGAGACTTCTCATTTAACGTCAGGTAGATTGAGCAAAACTTAATAATCGCAGCGATTGTTTGCCGTGATAACAATTTCAGGCTGTTGCCCGGCGCCGGCCGCCGCCGTGCCGGACCTGTCCTAGCCCCGGGACTTAATGCGTTCCTGTGCGGACTTGATCTGCACCAGCGTGTCGAGGTTCTGGTTGACGCGGCAGTAGAATTCCTCGTCGATAAAGGGCCGCATCATGAAGTCGTTGCCGCCGGCCTTCAGGAAACGGGCCGAAAGCAGCCGGTCGTTGGAGGACGAAACACCGATGACGCGCAGCTGGTGCGAGCCGCGAACATGGCGGATACGCCGTGTCAGCTCGAAGCCGTCGATGTCGGGCATGTTATAGTCGGTGATGACCAGGGTGATATCGGGGTTCTTCTTCAGCGTCTCGATGGCGACTGCGCCGTTCTCCGCGGAGCTGACGCGGAAATTGTAACGCTTCAACCGGCTGGTGAGGAGCGCACGCGCGGTCGCGCTGTCGTCCACGATCAGCACATGATGGCGCTGGTTGGTCAGGAAGCGGCAGACTGATTCTGCCAGCATGTCGATGGCAAAGACGCTGTCCTTGATGATGTAGTCGACCACTTCCTTGGCCAGCAACCCCTCGCGGATACTGTCCTGGAAGGTCGCGGTGAAAACGATCGTCGGCACGCTGAGGTCGACGAGATAGTTCAGCGCCTCGCCACTTTCCGCCCCCGGAAGGTTGATGTTGGAAATGGCAAGCGTAATGGGCTCAGGATTGAGTTCATAGGCCTGCTGCAAGTCTTCGAAGGTGCGGCAGATCTCGACATCGATGTTGAAAAGTTCTTTCAGCTTCTGCCGGATCATGGAGGTGAAGACATTGGAGTCCTCGCCAACAATGATTCTGTGTTTCTCCAGCGTTTCGCCAGAATATTGCATGCCTGAAATGCCAAGGAAATTCATGATCCGCCCACTTTAACAACCGAATTTACTCAAGTCTTACGCAGCCGTTGTTGAATTTTCGTTAAGCGGAATCCCTGAGGATTCGGGGGGAGAAATCGTTCCCAGATTGCCGTTCAAGAAGCCCGGGTCGCTTCCCCGTCGCGCTGTTCAATGATTATGTCGTAGACAGGATTTGGTCGCGTCGTTTTGCGATCTAAGATCGCGCCAAAATACCAACCGGGGCATATTCCATGGCAGAGTTTCCGACCAAGGCAAAAGTGGTCATCATCGGGCTGGGCGGCATTGTCGGCGCCTCCATCGCCCATCATCTGATCGAACGCGGCTGGGACGACATTGTCGGCATCGACAAGTCGGGCATCCCGACGGATATCGGCTCGACCGCCCACGCCTCGGACTTCTGTTACACCACCAGCCACGATTATCTCTCGGTCTGGACGACGCAATATTCGATCGATTTCTACGAGAAGATGGGCCACTACGCCCGCATCGGCGGTCTCGAAGTCGCCCGCACCGGCGACCACGCCTGGATGGAAGAGATCAAGCGCAAGCTCTCCTCCGCCCGCGCCTTCGGCACCCGCGCCCACTATGTCTCGCCCGCCGAGATCAAGGAAAAGTTCCCGCTGATCGAGGAAGATCAGGTCATGGGCGGCCTCTTCGATCCGGATGCCGGCCTCGTCATCCCGCGCTCGCAGACGGTTGCCGGCAAGCTGGTCGATGCCGCTGAAAAGTCCGGCAAGCTGCAGATGTTCGGCAATACACCGGCCAAGTCGCTGATCGTCGAGAACGGCCGCATCAAGGGCGTGGTCACCCATCGCGGCACGATCATGGCCGATCACGTCATCGTCTGCGCCGGTCTCTGGGGCCGCCTGATTGCCGAAATGGTTGGCGAAGACCTGCCCGTCATGCCGGTCGACCACCCGCTGACCTTCTTCGGTCCCTATAACGAGTTCGAAGGCACCGGCAAGGAAATCGGCTTCCCGCTGCTGCGCGACCAGGGCAACTCCGCCTATATGCGCGACACCGGCGACCCGAAGACGACCGAAGGCGGCCAGATCGAATGGGGCTATTACGAAACCAAGGAACCGCGCCTGTGCCATCCGCGCGAGCTCCTGGAAAAGCATGAGGCCCGCCTTTCCCCCTCGCAGCGCGATCTCGACATGGAGCAGATCCTCGAGCCGCTCGAAAAGGCGATCGAACTGACGCCGATCCTCGGCGAACTCGGCTACAATGAAAGCCATTCCTTCAACGGCCTGCTTCAGGTGTCGGCCGCTGGCGGCGCATCCTGCGGCGAGAGCCAGAAGGTCCGCGGCCTTTGGTATTGCGTCGCCATCTGGGTCAAGGACGGCCCCGGCTACGGCAAGCTGATCGCCGACTGGATGACGGATGGCCGCACCGAGATCGACCATGCCTCCATCGACTATTCGCGCTTCTACAAGCACCAGCTGGAAGAAAAGTTCATCGAAGGCCGCTGCTATGAAGCGGCCCAGAAGATCTACTTCCCCGCAATCCACCCGCGCGAGCCCTATGCCACGGGCCGCAACGTCAAGCGCTCGCCCTTCTATGAACGCGAAGTTGAGCTCGGCGGCTATTTCATGGAACTTGGCGGCTGGGAACGTGCGCATGGCTACAAGGCCAACGAACATCTTCTCGAAAAATACGGCGACAAGGTTCCCGTCCGCGAGAACGAATGGGACAGCCGCCATTTCTGGCGCGTCTCGAATGCCGAACATCTGGCGATGAGCGAGGATTGCGGCATCGTCAACCTGTCGCATTTCTACATGTTCGACGTCGAAGGTCCGGATCATGTCGCGCTGATGGAATGGCTCTGCGCGGCCAAGATCGGTGGCGACGCCAATATCGGCAAGGGTATTTACACCCACTTCCTCGATGACGAGGGCAATGTCCGCGCCGACCTGACGGTCATCCGCATGGCCGACCGCTGCCGCATCATCGACGGCGCCGACGCCGGTCCGCGCGACTTCCACTACGTGAAGCAGGTGGCCGAGGACAAGGGCTTCAACGTCACCGTCACCGACGTGTCGGAAAAGTTCGTCACCATCGGCATCTGGGGCCCAAATGCCCGCGACACGCTGAAAAAGGTTGTTGCCGATCCGGTAGCCCTCGACCCGGAAAACTTCGGTTTCGCGGCAATCAAGCCGATCGAGATCGCCGGAAAGCACGTCACGGCCTTCCGCATCTCCTATGTCGGCGAACAGGGCTGGGAACTGCATATGAAATACGAAGACGGCCTCGCCGTCTGGGATGCGCTCCGCTCCACCGGCGTCATGGCCTTCGGCGTCGAGACCTATGCAAACTCGCGCCGCATGGAAAAGAGCCTGCGCCTGCAGAACGCAGACCTCATCACCCAGTATAACCTCATCGAAGCCGACCTCGCCCGCCCGAAAGTCAAGGAAGCCGACTTCCGCGGCAAGGAAAAGCATCTGGAATACAAGGCGCGCGAAAAGCAGCCAGCCATGCTCTGCACGCTGATCATGACCGAAAACACCGATGCGAATGGCGTCAAGCGCTACCCCGTCGGCTCGCTGCCGGTCGTTGATCCGGCCACCGGCGAAGTCCTCGTCGACAGCCTCGGCCGCCGCTCCTACACGACCTCGATCGCCTATGGCCCGACCGTCGGCAAGAATATCGCGCTGGCCTATCTGCCGGCCGAATATTGCGAAGTAGGCCGCAAGCTCAACGTCGAATATTTCACCGAGACCTACCCGGTCGAAGTCTTCGGCGTAGGCTACAAGCCGATCTACGATCCGGAAAACCTGAAGCCGCGCAGCTGATCGGCGCAGGTTTGGAATAGCTATGTGGCCCGCGCAGCAATGCGCGGGCTTTTTCGTTTTCGCGACCTCACATTGGGCACCGCGCTGACCCCATTCTCTCCGTCATGCCGGACCTGATCCGGCATCCAGCCAGCGCGCGTCCGCGCGCTGAGAGAACTCCTCAGGAGGAGCCCCCACGTGAAAGGAGTCTCTCGCGCGATAGACACCGCGCAGAGGATCCCGGATCAAGTCCGGGATGACGGCGGAGAGGTGGTGCCTCGCCCATCCCAAAGAGACCGATGCACGCTCCCAATTGTCACAGCGACAAGAGAGCGGTTGTCGCAAACACTATTTCATGCAAGGCGTAAACCACGCCCGATTTGAAGCAGACCCCGGCACCAAGGCGATTTCGGCCAACGTGCTGTGCGGTCTCACATCCGGAATTGCGGACAACAAAAGACAGAGCGCTTCAGCGTGTCCGGTGAAGCGCTCTATGGAGCATATACGCATGAGCCTGACACCCGCCCTCACCCGTCACCTGAGCAACCCCGACCTTTTTGGCGATCTCACCTCCATGCAGGCGCTGGCAAAGCCGGTCGGCAGCCGCACATTCCAGGTCTTCAACCCCTCGACCGGCGAACTGCTCGCCGAACTCCCCGACATGGGCGTCGCCGAAACGAAGGAAGCGATCGACAAGGCCTATGTGGCACAGGCCGAATGGGCCGCCATGACCGCACGCGCCCGCAGCGACGTGCTCTGGCGCTGGCACCAGCTGATCGTCGACCACACCGACGACCTCGGCGCGATCCTGACCGCCGAGATGGGCAAGCCGCTGGCTGAGGCGAAATCGGAAGTGAGCCACGCAGCCGCCTATCTGCAATGGTATGCGGAAGAGGCAAACCGCATCTATGGCGAAACGATTTCCGCCCCCTCGAATGACCGCCGCATGCTGGTGATCAAGCAGCCGATCGGCGTCGTCGGCACAATCACGCCGTGGAACTTCCCGGCCTCCATGGTCGCCCGCAAGATTTCGCCGGCGCTCGCCGCCGGCTGCGCCATTGTGCTGAAACCCGCCGAACAGACCCCGCTGGTCGCCGGCGCCATGTTCGCGCTCGCCGAAAAGGCCGGCTTCCCGGAAGGCGTGCTGAACCTCGTCTATGCCGCAGAAGGCGATGCGGTTGGCCATGAGCTTTGCACCAATGCCAAGGTGCGCAAGATCAGCTTCACCGGCTCGACCGAAGTGGGCCGGCTGCTGATGCGCCAATGCGCCGACCAGATCAAGAAGGTGAGCCTCGAACTCGGCGGCAACGCCCCCTTCATCGTCTTTGACGACGCCGATGTCGACGCCGCCGTCGATGGCGCGATCCAGGCGAAATTCCGCAATGCCGGCCAGACCTGTGTCTCGGCCAACCGGCTCTATGTGCAGGCGGGCGTTCATGACGAATTCGCCGAGAAATTCGCCGCCCGCGTCGCCACACTCACCGTCGGCGACGGCTTCACCCAGGATGTCGCCATCGGCCCGTTGATCGACACGCGCGCGCTTGCCAAGATCGAGGCACATATCACCGACGCGCTTTCCAAAGGCGGCACGATCCACTGCGGCGGGGCGCGCATCGACCGCGACGGCACATTCTTCCAGCCGACCGTGCTGACGGATATCTCGTCCGCCATGCGAGTCGCACAGGAAGAAACCTTCGGGCCGCTCGCCCCCATCATCCGCTTTGAAGACGCCGATCAGGTCGTGCGCGAAGCCAATGACACGATCTATGGGCTGGCCGCCTATTTCTACGCGTCCAACCTGAAACGCGTCTGGCGCGTCGCCGAAGCCCTCGAATACGGCATGGTCGGCATCAACACCGGCCGCATGTCTTCAGAGGCCGCCCCCTTCGGCGGCATGAAACAATCCGGCATCGGAAGAGAAGGCTCACGGCACGGGCTGGAGGACTATCTGGAGATGAAATATTTGTGCATGGGCGGGATTTAGAGGGATTGGTCGGCGCGGGTGTGATCGCTCGCGCGGCCGGATCGATGCCGGAAATCTCGTCCAGATAGACTTCAGTGCCGCCAGCCCTGCACCCGAGGCGCACCCCCTTTCAGCGCAGCACTCCCAGAGCCGCTACCCTATTTAATGGAAACAGCGGCTGCATTTCATCAGCAATTGCCGATTGCAACCTACGATAAATTTGATATAAATGCGCAATCTTTTATTGCATCAATATTGGGGAGGTTTGCATGCGTGGAGTTTTCGGACCCGTATTTTGCGTCGGTCTCACAATACCTGCTCTATGTTATTCACAGGACGATTGCTTTGAGGTTCTGCGATATACTGGGCGAAACGACGTGTCCCAGGCGCAAACTTATGCAATCGCAAATAGGATTTATTCGCAGCAATGCGAAGGCAGCACTTACAAAGAAAACAAAAGCCTGAACATAGGGCTGGAGGCCGTAGTAAAGGCAATACCTTTGAAATTCAACCTTGGAAAAGGTTCCGATTTGGAGAAGATGGAGAGCTTCTGCCAATCATACCATGGATTTCTTCAACAGAATTTCTCCGAAGCGATTACCGCTTCAACGGTGTCCGTCGATTCCGTCAAAGCCTGGGAGAGTTGCCAACGCTTCAAGAACTCGGGAATAGAGTTTTCGCCTAACGTACTCTCCAGCTTTGTGACAATCTCCGTCAGGAAAACGGATCCGAATCCGGTAACTGTTGAGAAGATAGAATATGACCCCAGCATTCTGGATTGCCAGACGACCAGCGATGACAGCAACCCGAAGAAATCCTTGCCGGCAAAGGCGTTCACGCGGAAAACTCTGAACTCCGGCGATCAATGGCATGTCAGCTGCGGGCGCATCGGACAGAAGCAAGGTGCGGAAACTTTCTACCCATCGACGTACCTATCCGTTCTAACCACGGCCGGACCATTCAGTCTGCCGATCCAGAGCGAAACTGAAATCGGCTCAACATCTGCACGTGAGATAAGCGAGAACATGAAGGTTCTTGCGGCGCGCCTTGATGACACGGCAAAAAGACGACTTAGCTGCAAAGTCTTCCACACGGATGAATCGGGCTGGGGTCAAGCCCCAAGCATAGTCGCGAGGTCTCCAGAGTTTTTGAACGAGGGCTATACTCTTGCCGGCGGCGGCTGCGAACTCGGCGGGGAAGGACGGCGAGCCCACAACGGTCCGATAACCCAGTCAATACCGACAGCCGAAGCTGACGGTTGGTATTGCAGAGCCATGGATCCACCAAACATCCCACTGGATTACTCGGTTAGAGCTTATGCAATTTATTGCCGCGTTAACTGACGCAGCTGCTGCGAAGCATAAATGGGACGGAAACCTGATATTGAGGCATAAAGCGGGGTGAAGCTTGAGAGCGCTCACCCCTCATACCCCCTGATCACCGCCAGAAACGCCTCCCCATACCGCTCCAGCTTCGACTGCCCCACGCCGGAGATCGAGAGCAGCGCCTCCTCCGTCATCGGCCGTTCCGCCGCCATCGCCGTCAGCGTCGTATCCGGAAACACCACATAGGGCGGGACGGACAGCGATTTGGCGATGGCCATGCGGGTGGCGCGCAGTTCCTCGAAGAGGCCCATATCGGCGTCCGGCAGTGCGGCCTTGGCCTTGGCGGCGGCGGGCGACGTACCCTTGGCGGTCTTGCCCTTGCCCGGACGGTCCTTGCGGAACAGAACCTGCCGCTCGCGCTTGAAGACGGCACGGGCGTCGGGTTCCAGCTTCAGGGACCCGAAGGCCGTATGATCGACGCGAACGAAGCCGGCGGCCAGCAATTGGCGATAGACGGATTGCCAGGTCTTGGCGGGAATATCCTTGCCCGCCCCAAAGACCGGCATTTCCGTATGGCCGAAACGCAGCGTGCGTTCGTTTTCGACGCCCATCAGCACATCGATCAGATGCCCTGCCCCGAAGCGCTCGCCGGTCCGATAGATGGCGGCGAGCGCCTTGATCGCGGCTTCACTTCCGTCCCACGTCTCCACCGGCTTGAGGCAGGTGTCGCAATTGCCGCAATGGCCGGGATGCGCCTCGCCGAAATGCGCGAGGATCGCCTGTCTCCGGCAGCCGGGTGTTTCGCAGATGGCCAGCAGCGCATTGAGCTTGGCGCGCTCGACGCGCTTGATCTCGTCTGCCGCACCCCCTTCATCGATCATCCGCCCGCGCTGGATGACATCGGCCATGCCATAGGCCATCCAGACTTCCGAAGGCAGGCCGTCGCGCCCCGCGCGCCCCGTCTCCTGATAATAGGCCTCCACCGAACCGGGCAGATCGAGATGCGCCACATAACGCACATTCGGCTTGTCGATGCCCATGCCGAAGGCGACGGTGGCCACCAGGCAAAGCCCCTCTTCTTTCAGGAACGCATCCTGATTGGCGTCGCGCACCGCGCGATCCATGCCGGCGTGATAGCCGAGCGCATTGATGCCTTGCGTGTTGAGCCACTCCGCCGTGTCTTCGACCTTCGCCCGCGACAGGCAATAGACAATGCCGCTCTCACCCTCGTGGCGGGAGAGAAAGCGTAGCAATTGCTGGCGCGGCTGGTCCCGCTCGACGATTTCATAGGCAATGTTCGGCCGGTCGAAGGACGAGGTGAAAACCTCGGCCTTTTCAAGCGCCAGCCGCTCGATAATGTCTTCCCGCGTATGCGGATCGGCGGTCGCCGTCAGCGCCATGCGCGGCACGCCGGGGTAAAGCTCGGCAAGCTTGCCGAGATCGCGATATTCCGGCCGGAAATCATGCCCCCATTGCGACACGCAATGCGCCTCGTCGATGGCAAAGAGAGCGATCTTCACGCCGCGCATCATCTCGGCAAAGCCGGGCGTCGCCGCCCGCTCGGGCGTCACATAGAGGAGTTCGAGTTCGCCCTTGGCGAGCGCACGCCGGACGGCTGCATATTCATCACCGCTCAGGGACGAATTGAGCGCCGCCGCCGGAACGCCCAGCTGTTTCAACGCCTCGACCTGATCGCGCATCAAGGCAATCAGCGGCGAGATGACAATGCCCACACCGTCGCGGCAGATGGCGGGGATCTGGTAGCAGAGCGACTTGCCCGCCCCCGTCGGAAACAGAACAACGGCATCCTTGCCGGAAACCACGGTCGAAACGACCTCGGCCTGCGAGCCGCGAAAGGCCGGATAGCCATAGACCCGCTTCAGGATGGAAAGCGGGTCTCTTGCCCCTCCCGGGGCCCAGTTCAGGTCTTCAAGCGCGCGTGTCATGGCCATCACATAGCAGCAGCGGTCGGGCCGCGGCTAGGCCAAAGGGTAACAGCGCTTACTTGACGATCGCCGCTCCACCGGAAATTTCGACCGTCTCGGCACCGCTGAGACCCACACGATCGCCATTCGGCGCGGTGATGAAGCAGCCCGAGGGGCAGATGCTTTCGGTGGCGCCGGGCGACAGCGGCACTTTGGAGCGATTGCCGTTTTCCACGACATCGATGACGACGGCCTTTTTGTCGCCATTGGTGATGTCAGCGGCGATGGCCGGCATGACGCCGGCGAGAGATGCAGTGGCAACAAGTACGATCGACAGGATCTTCATGAGCGCCTCCTCTCAAGAAACGGACAGACCCAAAGCTGCCGTCTTGAGAACAGACTATCGCCCTTTTTGGCTGAATGCGACCTGAATGCGGCGTTCAGCCTCAGTTGCCGTGAGAACCGCCGCTTGAACCGCCGCTGTGGCCGTCACCATCGCCGTCGCCGTCATCGTCATGATGGCTTCCGTCGTCGTCCTCGGGACGATGTCCAAGCCCGCCCATATTTGTGAAGACCTTGTCCGGATTGCCCCGGAACTGCCCGCGTTGCGAAATGGCGTCGCGCAGGATCGAGGTGACCCCATCCTCGATCTTCAGATGCAGTTCGCGCTGCGGGAACGGGAACTCGATCCCCTCTTCCTTGAAGCGCTCGAAGATCGCCAGACGGATATTGTTGCGCACTTTCAGGCCGTCGAGAACGTCGGCCAGATGCACCCGGATCTCGAAATTGAGCGCGGATTCGCCAAAACCCTGGAAGGCAACGACAGGTTCTGGAATTTTCAGCACATTCTCCTGCACCTGCGCGATCTCCAGCAGGATCTCCATCACGCGGCGCGGGTCGGCCCCATAGCTCACGCCAACGGCAATCTCGACGCGGCCGAGCCGGTTCTTGTGCGTCCAGTTGCCGACAGAGGCGTTGATCAGTTCCGAGTTCGGCACGATGATGGAGAGATGCTGGAACGTCTCGATCTCGGTGGCGCGCACAGAAATGCGGCGCACGAACCCTTCCGTCGTACCCGTCACCACCCAGTCGCCCACCTTGAACGGCCGCTCGACCAGAAGGATGAGGCCGGAAACGAAGTTCGAGACGATGTTCTGCAGGCCGAAACCGATACCGAGCGAGAGAGCACCGGCAACGAGCGCGAGACTTGAAAGATCGATCCCCGCCGCCGAAACGCCGAAGAGCGCGGCAATCGCAATCCCGACATAGCCGAAGCCGGTCTTGACCGAGTTGCGCACGCCGCTGTCGAGCTTCGAGCGCGCCAGCACGTTGCCGTCAAGCCAGCGCTGCAGCCAGCGCGTGACCCACAGGCCGATGAAGAAGAAGGCCACGCCGGCAAACAGGCCGATCAGAGAGAAATGGAACTTGCCGATCGAGATTTCGGTGAAGATCTGCGACACCCAGGTCCAGATTTCCGGCAGCTGGAAGCCCCATTGCACCAGAAGCAGCGGCACGCCGATGGCAATGGCGATACCGTAGAAGGCAAAGCCGACGGCGAGGCCAATCTGATCAAGCGTCATTTCCTCGAGCTTGAAGCGGCGCTGGCAATAGCGGCCGAACACCGTATCGCCAAATGCGCCCGGCCTGATGATGGCGCGGCCGGAGAGGAGGCCAAGGAAGGTCGTCACCACGACGGCACCCGCCATGACAATCTGGGTCGCGGCAAAGCGTGCCAGTCCCACATAACCGAGCAGCGCAGCGGCAATGAGGGTGAGACCCGCAATGGCGAGCGGCCAGCGTACGAAGCGCGGCCAGGCCCGCCCGTCATCCGATCCGTCGTCCGGCCGGATGGGCTTGATGAAGGACATCGCCAACATCATCGCGCCGGCGATGATCGAGGTGAAGTAGCTCTTCACCACCGTCAGCACGATATCGGCGCCGAGCGCCTTGCTCACCGCACTGAAGAAGAAGTCCAGGCTGATCATCACGGCAAGCGCCATGATGGCCATCGTCAGCAGCCGCGCGCCACGGTCGGTGACATTCGCAAGCCGCCAGTTCGGTTCAAGCGGCGCCAGAACCGCCGTCGTCAGCCGATAGACGAAGAAGATCGCCAGCACGAGGCCCAGGAAGGCACCGAGGATCGGCGCGATGTCGGCCCGCATGACGTTGAAATTGTCCAGCAGGAAAAGGCTGATGACGTCAAAGACAAGCAGCGCCAGCGTCGGCAGGATGGTCGACCAGAAGGCCACCGAAAGCCGGCTCAGATAGGCCGGGTTCTCGACGCCTGTGTTGCGTCGAACCAGCGGCGACAGCATGCGATAGGAGAAGGTCACGATGACCAGCGCCGCAACCAGCGAGAAGAACAGCGCGCTCATCAGCTGGTAGAATTTGAAATTCCAGACGAAGCGGAACCAGCTCGAGATCGACTGGACGAAATCCGTCTTCTCTTCGTTGAAGGCGCTCGCGGCCTGAGACAGCGTATCGAAATTGACGTCCGTCTTCTTCAGCAGCGTATTGGTGAAGAGCGTGCGGCGGTCTTCCGTAATCTGGTTGGAGAGCTTGCGCGAGGCAATCGAAAGGTTCTCGGCATCGCCCGTCACCGTGTTGATCGTGGCGCGCTCCGCATTGAGCTTTTCCCGCTCGGCCTTCACCGCCGGGTCTTCCGCAGTTCCTGCAGCCGGAGGCTCACCAAGCGCTGCCAGCCGCTCCCGGATCTGCGTCAGGCGCGGATTGAACGACACCGACACATCGAGGATCGACTTCGTCAGCCCGTCGACCTTGAGCTTCAGGTCGGCAAGCTGCTGGTCGTCATCGGACTTGTCGTCGACCTGATCCGTGAGGGCCTTCAGCGTACTGGCCGCATCGCTCAACTGCTTGCGCGCAACCTCGACCGGGCTCGGCTCGGGGGCGACGACCGTGTCGGCTGCAGGTGCTGTGGCCGCAGGTTGCGTATTCTGGGCAGAGGCAGCCGTCACGGCGCCCATGCCGATCAGCGCAAGCGCAAAGAGTGCGGCGGAAAATGCGGAAACTTTTTTCAAGGTCATCAAGGTCTAGCGTTCAATTCAAAAATAGTCGGGGTCAAGGCAAGGGTCGTCAGAAGCTGCTGCCGGGCTGCTTCAGGAACTCGATCTCCTCCTCAGTCGATTCCCGCCCGACAAAATCGTTTCGATGCGGGAAGCGGCCAAAGCGTGCGACAACGTCACGATGCCGCACGGCATAGTCGAGAAGTCGGGCGTCGGGAAGGTCAGAAAACAGCCGTACCGAATATTCCTGATCCTCAAGCGCCTCCGAATGCTCGAACGGCAGGTAGAAGAACGGCCGCTGCCGCCCATGCACCAGCAGATCAGCTCCAGCCGCAATCGCCAGACGCGCCTCGCGACGCGCCAGCCCGTCTGTGGCAAAGGCAAGCGGCGTGGCGCGATACATGTTGCGCGGCAACTGGTCGAGCACGATCACGGCGGCAAGCCGCGCCGAAGGATCGGCCCGCCAGAGCGGTTCGACGGAACGCGCCAGCGCAAGATGCGTGGCACGGAATCGGCGCAAGACCTGCTGGTCGAGCGCCGGCGTCGAATTGTACCAGTCGCGATCGGTCAGCTCCTCGAACCAGAAAGCCAGCACCTCCTGTGGAGAGACAATCCTATCACCCTCGGGCATCATCCGTGCTCCTCGCTGCGTCAGCATGTTCCTAAGACGTGCTCATAACGCACAAGATAGGCTTTTCCGTCAAATTCCGGGTATTTTATGTTCCCCGGATTCAGAAGCTTGAGCAGATTCAGGGCTTTGCACACGAAAAAGCGGGCGGAAACGAAAAAAGATTGAAACGGCGCTTGCCAACCAGAATGAACCTGTTTATACGGCCCCTCACCGAGACGGCAATGCCGCTTTCGAGTGTGGGTGATTAGCTCAGTTGGTAGAGCAGCTGACTCTTAATCAGCGGGTCCACGGTTCGAGCCCGTGATCACCCACCATCCTTTAAGACTTGAGATATCAAGTGGTTAAACAAGCGCCAGCCGGTGACGGCGGCGCTTGTTTCTGTTTTACGACCTCAGAATTCGAGAAGGCCCGAAGCGACCCGAACGGCCTGTCCGCCGATCCGCGCGCGGGTAATTTCACCGGCCGTCACATCGATGTGCAGATGGATCTTCGAGGCGCGGCCCATTTCGACTCCCTGCGCAATCACGAAGGCATGATGACCGTCCGGCAGCTTGTCGCAGGAATGGATGACGCCCGAAAGACCGGCCGCCGCCGCCCCCGTCGCAGGGTCCTCGGCAATGCCCATGTCGGGCGAGAACATGCGGGCCTGGAAATGGGCGCCATTGCCGCTGCGGCAATAGACATAGGCAGAAACGAGATGTCCGCCCGTGAACGGGGCAACCCGCTCCCAGAGCGCCGGATCGAACGCGACCTCGGCCAGTGTCGCCATATCCTTCACCGGGACGAAGAGGAACGGCACGCCCGCCGACCATACGCTCGGATAGTGATTCTCGAAGCCGACATGCTTGACGCTGATCGACAGCGCATCGGCGATCCCCTGCCGCTCCAGCGCGTTCTCGAGCTTGTAATGCGCCGATTTTGTCGGCAGGTCGAATTCTGCGAACGAGGCACCGGTTTCGGCAAGCCGCACGGCGCAGCGCACCGGCCCGACCTTCTCCTCCAGCACCGAAACCTGGTCGATCGCCTGCCCCGCCCCGGCCCGTTCGGCCAGCGCAATCGCCGTCCCGACCGTCGGATGCCCGGCAAACGGCAGCTCGCGGCCGGGCGTGAAGATGCGCAGGCGCGCGGTATGCGCCGGGTTTTCCGAGGCGAAGACGAAGACCGTCTCCGACAGGTTGAACTCACCGGCGATCGCCTGCATCGCCTCGTCGGAAAGGCCTTCAGCCTCCAGAACGATGGCCAGCGGATTGCCGCGCAGCTTTTCATCGGTGAACACGTCGTAGAGCACGTAGGGGCGCGCCATGTTCTAATCTCCTTGCAGAATGCGATTGATCGGCGAACCGCTCGAAAAAATCCTGTCGATTATCGGCGGCATGAAGGCGGGATAATTATGCGCGTTTCTGCTGGCATCGCGAATGACGACCGGACCCGCAATCTCCTGCTCGTGGTCGGTCTCCATGTGGTGACGTACGCGGGCGCAGGCCTCTTCGGCGTCGTAAGGCAGCAGAAACGTCCGAAACAGCGTGACGGCCCGGAAGACGCGGACGCCCAGACAGCCGCCGACTGGCGTGGCGGTGGAAAGATCGATCCCGGTCTCCTCCGCCACTTCGCGCATCATGTTGGCGTCGAGATCGACCTTGCCGTCGACGATGTCATGCGCGTCGAGTGAACCGGCCGCGCAATAGACCCGCCCGGCATTCGCCGTCTTCGCAGCCATCTCGATTGCCAGAATGGCACCGTCGCTGGTGATCGGCACGGCAATCGGGAAGAGATGTTCGGCAACGGGCCGGTCGGGCTGCTTGCGCCACCAGAGCATGGTTGCATAGGGCGTCAGATGGCCAGTCGCGACCAGCCGACCTGCGGCGTCAATGCGGACATCGCGATGAATGAGCATATCGCCGTTGAAGAGCGCCGGATTGGCCTCGTGCTCGGCAAGCCAGTTCGCCTCGATCTCGTCTCTCTTCTGATCATAGAGCGGATGCGGCCCGGCCGCCACGCTGATGTCGTAGCCCGACAGATCGAACAGCGTTCCGTCCTCTGGCCAGACAAATCCCTTGAGCGACATGTTCATGAAAAGACGTCCAGTTCGATGACGACCGGGCAATGGTCGGAGGATTTCGGCCGGTCCCAGCCGACGCGTGGATAGCGTTCCACCGCCTGCCCCGGCGGAAAGATGGTGCGGTAGGGCTGGCCGGCGCGGATGATCTCCGGAATGGCGTCGCGGTTCAGCCCGGCCAGATGCGGCGAAAGCCAGATATAGTCGAGCTGGCTCAGATGCCGCTCCAGAGGCCCCCGCTGATGGAAATGCGTCCAGCGATCCTCCACCGGCCGCCGCGCCACGACATTCTCGGCAAAGCCGTCGGCGGCGAGAATGTCGACGACGCTGCCCGGCTCCTCGACGGGGCTGAAGGCAAAACCGCTCCGCTTGTCGCCGGTGACCTGCAGCTTCTCGCCATAGTCGTTCATGTCGCCGCAGATCGCGTAGTTTGCGCGGCTTTCCGGCCCGTTGCCGAAGCGGCGCGTGACGATCTCGCGCACTGCCCTCGCCTCGGCATGTCGCACCGGCACGGAGGAACTGCGTCCATCCAGCCCGTTGCGCCCGCCATTCATCGACTTGAAATGCACGACATAAAGCGTCAGCGGCACGCCGCCGACCTTCAGGTCGGCTTCCAGACAGTCGCGCTTGAAGATGCGATCCTGCGGCTTGTAGTCGAGCCCGGCGAGTTCCGGCGTGAAGAGATCGAGATCGGCATAGGTGAGCCGCGCATGGCTCCTGATGTCGACAAGCTCGATCGGCGCGCCGGAGCGCGTCGTGTCGCGCATCATCAGCGCCACGTCGATGCCGCGCGAATCATTGCCTTCCATGAGGTATTTCTGCCGGTAGCCCTCGCCGATCATGCGGTAGAGATAGCCGTATTCGAAGGCCTTGAGCGCCTCGATATTGTCGACCTCCTGAAGGCAGAGAATGTCGGCGTCCATGTCGGCAATGGCGAGCGCCGTCAGCTGCCGCATGTCGTCCGTGGAGGCGATCAGACGCGCCTCTTCAAGCCGCTGGAACTCGGCCTCGCTGCGAATATCGAAGAGCCTGAGCGCCCGATCCTGGTGCAACTCGTTGCGATAGCCGCTGAAATCGAACCGCGAAAGCAGGTTCTCGATGTTGAAGGTTCCGAGCCTGACGCTCATCGGTCATCCCTGTCGCTACGGCGCCCACCGTAGCCAAAGGCGAGGCTTTGTCAAACCGTCGCCCGCGTGGCAACGGGCTTTTCCTCAAGCCGTGCGGCAGCCCGTGCCTTGGTCCATTGGCGAACCTTCTTCTCGGCCGGAAGCTCGATGAACGTGTAGCTGAAATGCGAAAGAACAATGATGACGACGACGGCGGCAGCGGCGAGCAGGTTGTTCCCGATCGGACCGAGGACAATGATCTTGGTCATCGCACCATGAAACATCTGCGAGTCGATCAGTTGCACATGGGTGAGCTTCTGGATGACCTCGGCCACGTTGACGAGCCGCAAGAGCACGAAGGCGTGGATCACATAGACCGACAGCGAAATCACCCCGAGATGGACAAGCCATGGGTGGCTCATGAAGCGGGAAATCGCCCCCTTCTGAAGCGCGAAGACGAGCAGGCAGAACGTGTAGCCCGCCGGAATGATGGCGGATACGCGCGAGGCGCCCAGCATTGCCGGAAGCGCGAAGATCGCGATGGTCGCAATCACCTCAAGCAGGTTCCAGACAGCCATCGGAACGCCCTCGTCAAGCTTCTTCGTCTTGATCCAGTAGAAGACGTAGAAGGTCAGCGCCCCACCGGCAAAACCGTAGGTCGAGCGCAGGAGACCATACTGGTAGTTTTCCCGCATCGGATGGTCGGAGAGGATCGCAAGCAGGATCGGCGACGCGATGAAGCCGACAATGGCGAAAGGCAGGAAGCGCTTGCCGGGCACGAGCATGCAGAGCGCGAAGAGGATATAGGCCGTCCACTCGGTCGAGAGGCTCCACGTCGGGTAGTTCCATGTCAGCATGTCATGGATGTCGAGGCTCTGGATCAGCAGCAGGTTGGTGAAGAGCGAGGGGATCGTGTTGCCGCCGCTGAAAGCCTCCCGGTCGACAAGACCTGCCCTGTTGCCGAAATAGACGAGCACCAGCTCGAACAGGACGAACAGCATGAGCATGACGAAGTGGATGGGATAGATGCGGGCGAGACGCTCGGTCAGGAAGCGCTTCACCCCATAGCCATTGGCGAGCTTCGGTTCGTAATGCGCGACGATCACGAAGCCGCTGAACAGGAAGAAGACGTCAATGATCGCAGAGCCGGAATAATAGAAGCTCGTATTCTGCAGGACCACTTCGCCGGGAAAATGGGCCAGCACGACGATGAGCGAGAGAACGCCCCGCCATCCATCCAAAGCCGTCAGTCGCATGCCGATCCGCCTCTTCGGCGTGGCAGCGCGCATTCACGCGTCGCCACGTCCGGTCATGGAACGGCCCAGCGCCGCTCGCGTCGCGCGAAATCTACGATCGTGCCGGTTGATATTTCATGAACCGGCAGCGCTTCACGCGGCCTGCTCATCCTTGATCAGCGCGCCAAGGCGGGAAATCCCGGTCTCGATCGCATCATCGGACGCGCAGGAGAAGGACAGCCGGATCGTATTCTCGCCCGTGCCGTCGGCATGGAAGGCCTTGCCGGGCACGAAGGCGATGCGGTGATCGCGGATTGCCTTGGCCAGCAGCGATGCGCCGTCGAAGCCCTTGGGCAGCGTCACCCAGACGAACATGCCGCCTTCTGGCTTCGTCCATTCGACGCCGGCGGGCATGTATTTCGTCATCGCTTCCAGCATGCGGTCGCGGCGGTGGCTGTAGGTCTTGCGGATCTTTTCGACCTGCGCATCGAAGATCTTGTGCGCGACCTTGCCCATGACGACCTGGTTGACCGTCGAGGAATGAAGGTCGGAGGCCTGCTTGACGAGGACGAGCTTGCGGATGACGTCCTGTGCGGCCACGATGTAGCCGAGGCGAAGGCCGGGCGCGAGCGTCTTCGAGAAGGAGCCGCAATAGAGCGTGCGGGTCTTGTCGATGTCACCGCCATTGCGTTCGATATCGAGCGCCAGGATGGGCTTCACCGTCTCGCCGCTGTAGCGAAGCTGCTGGTAGGCCGCGTCTTCGATGACGGCGATGTCGAGCGCTTCGGCAAGGTTCAGGATATTCTCGCGGCCCGCACGCGGGATCGTTTCGCCCGACGGGTTGGAGAATTCAGGAACGCAATAGGCGAACTTGACGCGGCCACCGGCCTGCGCTGCCTTTTCGGCATAGGTCGCCGGCTCGCGATTGGTCATCGGGTCGAGCTTGTCATAGTTCGGCTCGTAGGCGTTGAAGGCGCCGAGCGCACCCATATAGGTCGGCCAGGTGACCAGCGCCGTGTCCTTCGGCGACAGCAGAACCTTGCCGATATAGTCGAGGCCCTGCTGCGAGCCGGAAACGATGAAGATGTTGTCCGGGGCGCAAGGAATGCCGAGCTTGCCCATCTCGCCGACCAGCCATTCGCGCAGCGGCTTGTAGCCTTCGGAAACCGAATATTGCAGCGCCGGCACCGCTTCGGGGCCCGTCAGCACTTCGGCATAGGCCTTGGAGAATTCTTCAGCCGGAAACAGGGTCGCATCCGGAATGCCACCGGCAAATGAAATGATGTCGGGCTGCTCAAGAAGTTTCAGGAGCTCGCGGATTTCGGACGCCTTCATGCGGCTCGCGCGTGAAGCGAAGATCTTTTCCCATTCCATGGTGGTTCATCCCGTCGATTTGTTATTGGGGAAGGTAAACATGCCGCTCAGTTTATGTCAACAATGCTGACCTATCCAAACCGCGCAAAATCAGCGAATCTTAAGATTGCACTCCTAAGGTCGAGACACGTCCTCACTTCGTCGCAGCCGCCCGGCCCAATGGCAAGATCTTCATGTCCGACCGCTTCCAAACCGCCCCCGACCTGCCCTCGACATCGCCAGGGACAGCAAGCCCGGAAACGTCGATGCTCGCGACAAGGGGCCGCATCCTGCTGCTGGCGCTCTACGGGGTGGCGCTCGTCGCCCTGCTGGTTCTGACCGCGCCGCGCCACGGACCATGGTTTGACGAGTTCTGGACCCGCTTCTTCGCCGATCCCTCCGTTGGCTTCCTCAACGCCTTTGCCGTGCGCTGGGTCGCGGACGTGCATCCGCCGCTCTTCTCTGCGCTCGCCTGGCTGACTGCCCGGGTCGACAGGGTGCCCATCGAAGAGGCGCGCCTGCTCAACCTCATCCCGCTCGGCCTGCTCACAATCTATCTGGCGCTTGTCGGCCAGCATCTGCCGCGCGAGCGGTCCTTCATTGCCGTGCTGGCGATCTCGCTGGGATCGAGCGCCTTCTTCATCGACTATTTCATCGAATACCGGTCCTATTTCACCGGGCTTTGCGCCTTCGCCGGGCTGACGGTGACGCTTGTCGCGCAGGATCGCCGGATGGCGGACGACAAGAATGGCACTGAATTTCTCTTTTGGTGCGGCTACACCATCACCCTCCTCACCTGCCTCAACATCCATTACCTGACGATGGCCATGACGGTCGTCATCGTCGCGGTGTTCGGAATTGCCGCGGCAATCCGGGGAGACTGGCGGCGTTTCAGCATCTACCTGATCACCGGGATCCTGGCCTCGGCGCCCTTCATCGCCTTCGTCGCCTATCAATGGGCAACCATCCAGCGCATCTCGAGCGACTACTGGCTGAAGACCGACATCCCGTCAGCCGTGATGATGTTCGTGGCGGCCATCGCGGCTCCGATCGCGCACAAGCAGGGACTGGTCACCATCGCCTGGATCGCGGCCGCAATCCTGTTCCTGCGCAGCACGACACGACAGAGGCTCGACCGCACGGCCGTGGTGCTGCTCATCGCCATTGCTGCGGAAATCGCGATGTTGCTCGCCTATACGGCGCTCACCGCCGCCATGACCGAGCGCTATCTGATACCGCTGGCGATCCTGTCGGCAGCCCTGTTCGCGTCCATCCTGTCGCGCCCGATCTACGAGTCACGCTGGCTCCTCGCGCTTTTCATCGCGACCAACCTGCTCGCCGCCATCGCAACGGCCATGCCCCACTGGAGCGACCCGCGCTGGGACGAGGCCGCGCAATATCTTGCGGAGAAGCAGAAGGCCTGCAGCGGCGCGCGCATCGTGCCCATGCAGCAGGACCCGAACGACCACACGCCCAACACGGTCGAAAACTACAACGAGGCCTATGCCTACATGGCCCGGAAATGGAGCCTCACGCTCGGCCCGGTCGACACGCCGTCATCGCGCCCGAACGACCCGGCATGCGCCGACTATTACTGGGCCGACCACTTCTTTGCCGCCGGCAAGAGCAGGGATCTTCTGCTGACGCAATTCGGCAAGCGCTGGCCGGCGCTGAAGGGCTGCAGGATCGAGGTGACGGCATTCAGGTCGACAGCGGCGGTTTTCGAGGTCAGCGGCAAAGCGCCGGATTGCCTGCGTTGACGGCGAAGCCTGTCGGTCTTCGTGCCGCTGGCTCGGCATCAGCTGGCCCATCACCCCGAGCCCGACTGGTCTGATAAACCGCACACGAGGTCGCAGCCGCGAGCATCGAGCCCTGCCAACCTCAATCAGGAGCTCGCCCGGACCCCCGCCAAAAGTACCTTGGCGGTCCACAGTGCCGTCTCTTCGATCTGCTTGTTGTTCATGCCGCAGATATCCTTGAAGACGATAAAGGTTTCGATGCCCGTCAGCAGTGAGAGCGCGGCCATGAGATTGCGCATCTGCGACTTCGTCAACTCGCCCTCAAGCGGCTGAAGTGCCTCCGTCAGCCAGGCGATACGGCGCCCCCCTCGCTTCACGGGGCTTTTCCCAGTCGCCGAGCTCGCCAGAAATGACCGGAACATGGGCTCGTTGGAGGCCACCATGGCGGCGACCTGCTTGATCACCTCGGCGACACGTTCCTCCGCCGTGTTCAGTTCCAGCGCACCGCCGGTAATATCCATCGAAATCCCGGAGGCGACGGCATCCAGCAATGCCTCCCGCATCATGTCATCCGGGTTGGAGAAATAGCGATAGGCTGTGGCCCTCGAAATCCCCGCATGGTCGGCCGCCTCGGCAACCGTCGGCTGACCGCCCTTCTCCGACAGGGCGCGGGCCGCCCGCAGCAATTCGCCACGCGTCCGCTGCTTCTGGTTGATCCGTTCGAAACTTTTCTCTTGACTGCTCATGGCACCTCTCTTATGAGACTATTATCTCATAACGAGATTTATGTATCACAATTCGGAGAGGGTACAACATGAATATGATACCGTTCATTGACGAATCCCGGTGGGCAGGCACGCCCCCTGTGGTTCACTTTCTTGGCAACATCCTGACCTTCGTCGCCGACTGCGAGAAGACGGGCGGCAGCTTCACGCTGACCGAATGCAAGACGGCGCCTGGCGCTGGCGCGCCACCGCACACCCAGGAGGATGAGGAAGCCTTCATCGTCCTCGAGGGCGCCTACCAGTTCCTCATCGGCGACAGGATGGAGACGCACAGCATCGGCTCTGTCGTCCACATCAAGCCGGGCATGGTCCATGCATTCAGCAATCAGGGCGACAAGCCCGCCCGCATGCTGATCCTCAACCTGCCGGGCGGCATGCATGAAGGCTTCTTCCGCGCCGTCGGCGATCCGGTTCGTCCCGGACAGACGGAGTTTGCCGATCCCGGCCCACCCAACGTCGAGCTGCTGTGCGAAGTCGCCAGCCGCTACGGGATCCGCATCCTTCCGCCCCCGGCGGCGGCATGATGACAGGCGGCTCCGCGACCTCGCGGAAACCGCCATGGCAGCGCCGGTCGGGGGACGCGGCGCTGCCAATGCCCCAAAACTCAAGCCGATGGACACTTCCATGCGCACGCTTTCCTATTTCTGCTTTGTTTCCGCAGCCCTTTACGCCCTGATCGGAATGGCGATGGGCATATTCATGGCCGCGTCCCATGACCACACGCTATCGCCCGCCCACGCCCACCTCAACCTGCTGGGTTGGGTTTCCATGGGAATCTTCGGTCTCTTCTATCAAGCCGCACCCGGTGCAGCGAGCAGAAGGATCGCGAAGTACCATGTTGCCTTCGCAACGCTCTCGGTCTGGCTCCTGATCCCCGGCGTCGCCATGGCCAATCTCGGCATGAACGAAGGTCTAGCCGTCATCGGCTCCCTCATGACGATTGCGTCCATGGCGCTCTTCTTCTTCATCGCCATTTCGACGCCGCGCATCGCCAACGCGTGATCCAAAAGAAAAAAGCCGGGGAAGTTTCCCTCCCCGGCCTCGTTGTCTTGTCTCGGCAACTCGACAAATAGTTGCGAGCCTTGTCGACCAGCTTGTTCTTGCCGATCCCCGCATCGCCAGAGGCGTGCAAGCCAGATGGCCGGGATCGGCAAGCCGATATTAGTTGCGGGCCTTGTCGACGAGCTTGTTCTTGCCGATCCAGGGCATCATGGCGCGGAGCTTTTCGCCGACCTGTTCGATCGGATGCTCGTCGTTCAGGCGACGGGTTGCCTTGAAACGGGCAGCGCCCGAATGCCATTCCTGCATCCACTCGGAGGTGAACTTGCCGGACTGGATGTCCTTGAGGACGCGCTTCATTTCAGCCTTCGTTTCAGCCGTGATGATGCGCGGACCCGTGGCGTATTCGCCCCACTCGGCCGTGTTCGAGATCGAGTAATTCATGTTGGCGATACCGCCTTCATAGATCAGGTCGACGATGAGCTTCACTTCGTGCAGGCACTCGAAATAGGCCATTTCCGGAGCGTAACCAGCTTCGGTCAGCGTTTCGAAGCCAGCACGGATGAGCTCGACGAGACCGCCGCACAGAACGACCTGTTCGCCGAAGAGGTCCGTTTCGCATTCTTCGCGGAAGTTGGTTTCGATGATGCCCGAACGGCCGCCGCCAACGCCACAAGCGTAGGAAAGAGCGAGTTCAAGAGCATTGCCCGAAGCATTGTGATGAACGGCAACCAGGCACGGCACGCCGCCGCCCTTCTGGTATTCGCCGCGAACCGTATGGCCGGGGCCCTTCGGTGCGATCATGACAACGTCGACGGTCTTCTTCGGCTCGATGAGGCCGAAGTGAACGTTGAGGCCGTGCGCGAAGGCAATCGCTGCACCGTCGCGGATGTTCGGCGCGATGTCGGCCTTGTAGATGCCGGCCTGCAGTTCGTCAGGCGTTGCCATCATCAGGAGGTCGGCCCAGGCGGCAGCTTCGGCCACCGTCATGACCTTGAAGCCATCGGCTTCAGCCTTGGCAACGGTCGGCGAGCCTGCCTTGAGCGCGATCGCGACGTTCTGTGCGCCGGAGTCCTTCAGGTTCAGCGCGTGGGCGCGTCCCTGCGAACCATAACCGACGATGACAACTTTCTTGGACTTGATGAGGTTAAGATCGGCATCCCGATCGTAATAAACGCGCATTATTCGGTTCCTTCCCTTGATTAAGGCGTCTGTCTGTTGCGGCAAGAATTCACGCATGCCTGATGCGCGGCTCTTCCCATTTGTTCGCGGCTCCGTAAAGGCGCAGGAAGGCATCAACCGCCCGATCCGCCCTGGAACCGAATTCCTTGCGCGCCGTCTCCGGGGAAACGCCCAGCAACATGCGCACATGAAGATCGCTGACGGCCAGACCGTATAATGTCTGATAGGCCTCGCCGCCATCGGAAAAATCGAGAAGTCCGGAACGCCGGCCGGCATCGAGCAGCGTCATCGCGCGCTTGCCGATCGGCCCGCGTCCGCGCTCCAGCATCAGCCGGCCAAGCTTGCCGCCGCCCGCCCCCGCCTGCCCGATGGACAGACGGTTGAGGGCCAGCGAAACTTCGCCGGACAGCACATCCACGAGATCGCGAACGAAGGTCAGCAGATGGGCGCGCAATTCCTCGCGCGTCAGCTTGCCGCCCGCCGGCTCGTAGGTGCGAACCTTGGAGGCCTGATAGGCGATCATCGCGGCCAGCAGACCGTCGCGGTCGCCGAACCATTTGTAGAGGCTTTCCTTGGAGCAATTGGCCGCGCGCGCCACGCCCGCCGTCGTCAATGCCTTCTCGCCGCCCTCGACAAGAAGGCTCAGCGCCTCTTCCAGAACGGCGCTCTGGCGCGGGGAAAACTGGTCCTGCTCCGGCTTGCTCATGTTCGACCTCATTCGGTACCGTACGGTACGGTTCGTGTTCTAGTCGGATCTAATGCGGCTGTCAACGCGATGCAGAAAAGAGATCGAAGTTTTTTCAGCGGCGGAAAGCGGCAGAGACCATCTCGACCAGCGCGTCCTCGAAGCCCGGCGTCCCCGCCCGGCCGCCGCCGAACAGGACATCCGAGCGGATGGCCCCGATCGCGCCGCGCAGCATGATGAATTCCGCATCGGGCGAAGGTCGTCTGCCGCAATCCTCCGCCTTCGCCACCACCGTCTCGACCAGCGCACTGGTGATACGTGTCACCATCTGTTCGTAACACTGGACAAGTCCCGGAATTTTGACCGCCGCCTTCAAAAGGGCCCGCCGCACAGCTGGACGACCTTCGAATGGCCGCAGGGTCGGGCGGACGACGAGGCGCACGATCTCCGCAACCGATCGTGCATCCGTCGCCTCGAGCGCCGCGAGGATGTCCCGCTCCTGCCGCTCCATCTCGTGGAGCGCCATGGCCTTGAAGAGCGAGGGCTTGCCGGAGAAATAGCGGTAGAGCGTGCCGATCGAAAAGCCCGCCCGTTCCGCAACATGGTTCGTGGTGACCACGCCGTCGTCGGCGCGCTCGAGAAGTTGAGCAGTCGCCTCGAAAAATGTCTCGACGGTCTGCCTCGCCCGGTCCTGCCTCGGAGAATTCCGTTCGGATTCAAGTGGTTCGAGCATGCTCATCGGTCTGTCTTCCAGATGGTGGAAAGTGAGTAGCGCCGCAGCGGCAAGATTGCGATCATAGCTCAAAGATACCGATCCACGGAGCCCGTTCAAGAATGAAAAGATTTCGCCTCGCCGCCCTCTCTCTCCCCGCCCTCCTCCTCGCGCTGCCTGCGGTCGCCGATGAACAAGGTTCAAAGACCGGCCTTTTCAATACCCGCTATTGCGAAATCCTGACGCTGAACCGCAACGGACTGAAGGCCAAGGCCACCGTCTACAACACGATCGGTTTCAACGATTGCCCTGCCAGCGCCTGGAACGGCATCGACAAGAAGGCAGCCACGAAACAGCTGGGCGCCGACGGCCTCGACATGAACGGCCCGCGCTACTGGCTGATCGACGGGATCAAGGGCAAGGGCGTGTCCGCCACGGGCAAGACGATCACGGTCAACGGCATCGAGATGGGCGAACGCGCCACGCTGGACGTCTCCCTGAAGCAGGCGCTCGGCGGCAGGAAGCTCTACTCGCCGAATGAGGTGAAGCGCGAAACAGTCTTCACCTTCCGGGCAGGAAAGCCCGTGTTCGAGCTGAAGGACCCCGAAGGCAACGTCTACCGGATGCAGTCCTATTCCCAGATCGTCAACAAGAAGGAGACGCTGGAGGACCTCGCCGGGCTCGGCGCGAAGCTGAAACTGCCCAAGGGCTGGACCTATTCCACCCGCGTCCTCGACAAGGATTACGATCTGCTGGCGACAGGCCTTGCCTATGTCGTTCAGGACGATTTCCAGAACACCTATCAGCGGCTGCCCAAGCCCTGACCCGGCATGACACACCAATCAATTTAGTTGACTCAGTCCACCAAATGCGCGACACAGGGCGGCCAACAGCGAGTTCGCCGCCCATGCCAGGTCTCCAGACCATCGACGCCATCCGCGCCTTCAGCCGCTTCTACACCACCCGCCTCGGCGTGGTCGGGCCGACCTATCTCGGCACCGAACACACGTTGAGCGATGCCCGCGTGATCTTCGAGCTCGACGTGCGCAAGACGGCGCGCGCCGCCGATCTCGTCCAGGATCTCGGCATCGACCCCTCCTATCTCAGCCGGATCATCACGCGTTTCGGCAAGGCGGGCCTTCTCACTGCAACGCCCGATCCAGACGATGGCCGCAGCCGCCTTCTCAGCCTGACGGCAAGGGGCCGCGAGGAAGCCGCACGGCTGGCCGTCCTTTCGAGAGGCGAGATCGGCGCGATGATCGAACGCCTCTCGGAGCCCGAGGCGCAGTCGCTGGAAGTCGCACTCGGCACCGCCGAACGGCTTCTTTCGAAAGACACACCCCGCCCCGCCTTCGATCTGCGCCAGCATCGACCCGGAGACATGGGCTGGATCGTCGAGTCACAGGCCTCCTTCTACACGCGCGAACACGGCTGGAATGAAAACTTCGAGGCCTTGGTCGCCGAGATCGTGAGCCAGTTTCTGAAGAGCTTCAATCCGCGGCGCGAACGCGTCTGGATCGCCGAACGTGACGGCGCGCGCATCGGCTCCATCGTCCTTGCCGACGGCGGCGATGACACCGGCAAATTGCGCCTGCTCTACGTGGACGAAGCCGCCCGCGGTCTCGGACTGGGCAACCGGCTGGTCGAGGAGTGCATCGGCTTTGCCGCGTCCGCCGGCTATCGCAGGATCAGTCTCTGGACCAACCACACCCTGACCGCCGCGCGGTCCCTCTATACCCACAAGGGATTCCGCAAGATCGAGGAGGCGGAGCATGCGATGTTCGGCCCGCCCCTCGTCGGCGAAACATGGGAACTCGAACTCTCCGGAATTGGCTCTCCCTCGCCTTGATCCGTCGCTTCATTTGTGATCCAAAATCCTCCATGGGCGCGAGGGGATTTTCTGCGCCGGATGAGGATATGATGAAGACGTTTCTGCTTTCCAGCGTGCTTGCCGCAGCCTGCCTGATGTCCGCCAATGCCAATGCCGGCGGGCCGTTGACCCGCTGTGGCTGGGTGTCCAATCCGACGCCGGGCAACTGGTATCTCTCCGACAGCGACGGCGACTGGACGCTCGCCACCCAGGGCGGCGACGACGAAGCCATGGGCATGGACGTCATCGGCGACATCAGTGCCGGCGACTATGAGGCCACCAATGGCAATTACGGCTACGCCTGCGGCTGCATGAAGGTCCGCGACGATCCGTCCAGAATGCGCATTCTGGAAGTGTTCAGTTTCAAGCAGTCGCGGCTGGCAAAATGCACGAATGAACCGAACCTCCCCTCGCCGCAATGAGCGGAACGGGACAACGTCTTCCGTATCAATCTGAAACAGGGTACCCTAATATTACGGGGCAACCAGATAAACTTCTTTAGAGATTTCGGAGTAGACGATGCACCGTGTCGGGCGCCACTCGCGTGATGCCGCCTGAACAGAGGAATAGAGGCTCTCTTTTGACCACAGCAACCCTTCTGCTTGCGGCGATGTTCGCGCTCGGCTTGATTGCCTGCGGTGCGGCATTCCGGTCGCCGCGCGCGCCGGGCAAGCATGCGTTCATTCTCGCGGTCGTCGCCGCGCTGTGGTGGACGGCGATGGTGCTGCTGCGTTTGTGGACGCCTGAACTCGCTGGAAAGGTCTTTTTCAGCGAACTGGCCTGGTTCGGAATTGTCGGTGCGCCGATGTTCTGGTCGGCCGGCATCCTCAGCTACTCCGGTTATCGCTGGCTCGGCACGCCGCAGGCTGCGGTCGCGATAGCCCTCTATGCCGGCTTCGCAGGCATTGCCGCGCTGACCAACGACTGGCATCACGGCATTTACACGGGCATCACCAATGCGGAGCGGCCCAGCTTCGCCCACGGCTGGCTCTTTCAGCTGGTGGTGACGGGCACCTATATCTTCATGATCTGGGCCTGCATTACCGCGATTAGCCGGCTGCAGCTGTCTCAGGCCATTCACAGGCGGCAGCTTTACGGCCTCGTCGCAGCCATGCTGCTGCCCTGGGTCGCCAATTTCGCCTTCGTCTTCTTCGAATTCCGCCTGTTCAACGACGACCCGACGCCGTTCGCCTTCACCCTGACATCGCTTGCGATGCTGATGATGCAGGAACACGGCAAGCTGTTCGTTGCCCCGCCGATCGCCCGCGACGTCATCTTCAACGTCCTTCCCGACCCCGTGATCGTGGTCGACGGCGACGCCCGCGTGCTGGAGGTCAACCCGGCCGCCGGCAAGCTGCCGGGACTGACCGAAAGCGCGGTCGGCACCATTCTGCCGGCAAGCCACCCGCTCCGCGCCTGGCTCGACCGCGACGTGAACGCCGTGCAGCCGCTGCTGACGATCGATGAAATCGAAGCCACCTATGAAGTCTCCGTCCAGCAGCTGGAAAAATGGGGACGAGACGGGTCGCAGATGATCGTCCTTCGCGACGTGACCGCGCGCGAGGCCGCCCAGCAGCAGCTGGCGTCAGCCTCCCGCGACCTCGCAATCCGCCTGAACGAAAACCTGGCGCTGCAGAAGAAGCTGGCCGAAGACGCATCCCGCGACCACCTGACGGGGCTCTACAATCGCCGCCACGCCAGCAAGATGATTCCCGAACTCATCGCTACGCTTGCCCCCGAGCGCGCCATCGCGTTTTCCCTGATCGACCTCGATCATTTCAAGCAGGTCAACGACCAGTTCGGCCATGACACCGGCGACCGGGCCCTGATGGGCTTTGCCGGCATCCTGCGTGACAACATTCCCGAGGGAGGCAACGCCTTCCGATTCGGCGGCGAGGAATTCCTCATCGTCATGCCGGGCGTCGACGAGACAGAGGCTCTGGCGCTTGCCGCGCGCTGGCGCACACGCCTCGAAGAGGAATCCCCCAACATCGTTCCGGGCTTCAAACTGACATTCTCCTCCGGCATCGCTGTCTACCCGCATCACGGCCAGTCGCTTGGTGCCTGCACCAAGGCGGCAGACGTCGCCCTGTACGACGCCAAGGTCCAGGGCCGGAACTGCGACGTCGTCTGGCGCGCGAAGACCAGCCCGTTGCACATCGCCTCCTGACGACAGCTTCACCCCTGCTCCAGCCCTGCGTCCAGCGGCCTCGCGGCAGCGGGACGAGCGGTCACTCCGCGTAGTTGACCGGCAGTGCCAGCCCGGACTTCAGGATTTCCATGGAGATGGATGCAGAAACGTCGAACAGCGAGATATGCCGCACGATCTGCTTGTAGACCGTATCGTAGTGCTCCGCACTCGGCAGAACGATCTTCAGGATGTAGTCGAACGAGCCCGTCACCCTATGCGCCTCGACAATTTCGGGAATGGCGGAGATGACCTTGCGGAATTCGTCGATCCAGGCATCGTTATGCGTCGCCGTCTTGATCAGCGCAAAGACCGTCGTCGGCACCCCCATCTTGCGCCGGTCGAGAACGGCCACCCGCCGCGCCACATAGCCCGCCTCCTCCAGCCTCTGGATGCGTCGGGAACAGGCGGAGACCGAAAGACTGACCTCGTCGGCAATGGCCGCCACCGCCAGGCCGGCATCCTCCTGCAGGAGACGCAGGATCTTGCGGTCGCGATCGTCAAGCATGATTTTCCCCATTCGGACAGGTTGCGCCAGATCAAGGCGCGGACGGTTTGCGCGCGCGTATAGCTGCGCCGAAAATATTTGCACGGTTCGGCCCGAATCGCAAAATGTTTGCAAACAATTCGCCCAGCGCGTCGGGCATATTTGCACCATCACACGCAAACGCGCAATTTGAGAGACCATTATGAAGAAGATCGGCGTCATCGGCGGCATGAGCTTTGAAAGCACCGCAATTTATTACCGGATGATCAACGAAGAGGTCCGTGGCCAGCTTGGCGGTCTCACCTCCGCCGACATGCTGATCCACTCCGTCAATTTCGCCGAGATCGTGGCGCTGCAGAAGGCCGGCGACTGGGCCGAAGCTGCCGAACGGCTGGCAAAGTCTGCCGCCAACCTTGAAAAGGCCGGTGCCGACTGCATCCTCATTGCCACCAACACGATGCACAAGGTGGCCGACGAGGTCGCTCGCCACATCCATATCCCGCTCATCAACATCATCGACGTGACCGCCGAGGCGCTGAAGGCAAAGCATGCCAGGAAGCCCCTGCTGCTTGCCACCCGTTATACGATGGAAGACGGCTTCTATGCCGAGCGCATGGCACGCCACGGTCTCTCCCTGGTGACACCCGACCATCTCGGCCGGATCATCATGCATGATGTCATCTTCAATGAACTCTGCGCCGGCCACGTCTCGGAGGCCTCGCGCAAGCGCGTCATCGAAATCATCCAGAAGGCCAAGGACGCCGGCGCCGACAGCGTCATCCTCGGCTGCACGGAAATCTGCATGCTGATCGATCCGTCGATGAGCCCGCTGCCGGCGTTTGATTCCACCGCCATCCATGCCGCCGCCGCCGTCGATTTCGCCCTCGCCGGCCTGCGCGCCGAAATGACCGAAGCCGCCTGAAGTCGGGCCGCAAGAAACCTGCAGGCCGTCGGCACGCCCGGCGGCCTTTTCGTGTGTCGCAGATTTGACCAACCGGAAAAAACCTGTTGCGCCGACGTCATATTGCTGGAGTAATGCGACCCTGTCCGGATGGGGCCCGGCCTTGCCTGCACCTCTGGACCTATTGGTAACATCCTCTGGAGGTGATTGACGATGAAGCGATTTTCAAAACTGACGGCTGCGCTCTTTGGCGCAACAATGCTCTGTTCGGCGGCCGTGACGGCAGCACAGGCCGAAACGGTCAAGATCACCTTCCTCGGCGTCGGCGACGTCTACAATTTCGATGGCGGCAAGACGCGCGGCGGTCTGGCCCGCATGAACGCGGTCGCCAAGGCCGAAAAGGCCGCAAACCCGAACACGGTCTATGTGTTCGACGGCGACATGCTCTCGCCCTCGCTTCTCTCCGGCCTCGACAAGGGCCAGAACATGATCGAGCTCACCAACATCGTGCCCTTCGATCTGGCCGTTCCCGGCAACCATGAATTCGACTTCGGCACGCAGAACTTCCTGGCCAAGATGAAGGCCTCGAAATATCCGTGGGCCGCGATCAACATCACCGGCAAGGACGGCAAGCCGATCGAAGGCCTCGGCGGCGTGATGGTGAAGGACGTCGCGGGCGTGAAGATAGCCCTCATCCCGGTCGCGCAGGACACCTCGCCTGAAGTCGCCACGACCGATGACTGGAAGTTCGAATCCACCGTCGAGACCGCCGTCACCGCCGCCAAGAAGGCGCGCAAGGATGGCGCGGACCTCGTCGTCGGCGTAGTCCAGGCCCCGCATTCCTACGACCAGCTGATGTTCGCCTCCAAGGCCTTCGACGTGATCCTGTCCGGCGACGACCACGACATCGTGACGCAGTACAACGGCATCACCGCCTATATCGACACCTCGATCGACGCCAACTACATGATGCCGCTCGACCTCAACGTCACCGTCGAGGAGAAGGACGGCAAGCGCAAGGTCAGCTGGGAGCCGATCTTCCGCTTCATCGACACCGCCACCGTCAAGCCGGATCCGGACACGCAGGCCAAGGTCGACGAGTTCAAGAAGGAACTCTCCAAGGAACTCGACGTCGCCGTCGGCAAGTCCGAAGTTGCACTCGACAGCCGCCGCAACATGGTTCGCACCCAGGAAACGACCATGGGCAACCTGATCGCCGACGCGCTGAAGGAAGCGACCGGCGCAGACGCCACGATCATCAATGGCGGCGGCATTCGCGGCGACAAGCAATATGCGGCCAATATCGACGTCACCCGCAAGGACGTCCTGAGCGAGCTGCCATTTGGCAACAAGACCGTGCTCGTCGAGCTGACCGGCAAGCAGATCCTCGACGGCCTGGAAAACGGCTTCTCGCAGATCGAGGATGGCGCGGGCCGCTTCCCGCAGGTCGCCGGCCTGAAGATCGTCGCCGATCCGAAGGCGCCCAAGGGCAAGCGCGTCGTCTCCGTGACCATCGGCGACAAGCCGCTTGATCCGGCCGCAAAGTACAAGATCGCCACCAACGACTACATGCTCTCCGGCGGCGACGGCTACACCGCGTTTACCGGCGGCAAGGTGCTGGTCGACGCCAACAACGGCAAGCTGATGGCCAATGATGTCATGGTCTATATCCGCAAGGTCGGCACGGTGAAGACCGGCGTCGAAGGCCGCATCACCTTCAAGCAGTAATCTCTGCCTGAATACGAAATGAAAGAAGCCGCCGAAGGCAACTTCGGCGGCTTTGTCATGTCGTGATATAGGAGTGGACGTCAGACCGGCGGCGCGTCAGGCCGGTTCGCCTGATCCCTCAGACCTTCTCGCCGCAGGCACGGCGATAGCGCCGCACCGTCTCGGCCATGCCATGGACCAGCGCATCCGCCGTCAGGCCATGGCCTATGGAGACTTCCGCCAGCATGGGGAGATGGCTTGCCAGAAGCGGCAGGTTTTCCACCGTCAGGTCGTGACCGGCGTTGACGCCAAGGCCGAGTTCGGCGGCGATCGCTGCCGTTTGGCCGAGTTCGGCGGCAATCTTCTCCGCTTTGGCTGGATCATCGAAGCAACCACCGTAAGGTCCGGTGTAAAGCTCGATCCGGTCGGCACCGACCTCGCGGGCGATCTCAAGCGCTTCGCGGTCCGGATCACCATCGGCAAACAGCGAAATGCGGAAGCCCCCCGCCTTCAGCCGCCGGCATACCGTCGTCAGCCGCGCGCGGTTGGCGCGGAAGTCCCAGCCGTGGTCGGAGGTCGCCTGGCTCGGATCGTCCGGCACCAGCGTCACCTGTTCCGGCTGATGCTTTTCGACCAGTTCCAGAAAGTCATCGGTCGGATAGCCTTCGATGTTGAACTCGGCCTGCGGAAACTCGTCGTCAATCAGCGCGCGGAGCTCCGGCACGTCGGTAAAACGGATATGCCGCTGGTCGGGGCGCGGATGCACGGTCAATCCATGTGCGCCGGCTTCCAGAGCAATGCGGCCGATCCCCGTCACGCTCGGCCATGGCAGGTCGCGCCGGTTGCGCAGCATGGCAATGGCATTGAGGTTCACCGAAAGCTTGGCAGTCATGAGCATGAAATCCATTGAGGCAGGTCGAGATTACGGACTGCGACCATAGTGGACAGCGTTTTTCCGCGCCAGTCGCAATCGGGTGATCAACCATCTCGCGAATTTATGCATCCATGCTGCCAAATGGCCATTTTGCTGTTTTGGCGCGATTTACACGGTTTCCAGTTATTACGTGAAATGCAGGCCGGATTGCCCCTCATCTGGCCTCAGCCGCATTGCGCAGAAGGTGCGTACGTATATTCTCAAACTGCGAGATGGCGGGACCTGATGTCGCTTGAGACGGCGATGTGACGATTATGGAAATATATTTGGAAGAAAATATGGCGAAGCCATACCGAATAGTTCGATATTCGAAACATTTGCCGGTCTCGGGCAACGACTGACTGAAAGCGGGAACATTCATGTCAGACGGAAGTAAAGAGAGCTTGCGGAGCCCTGTTGCCCCGAGCAAAGGCGTTGCCAAAGCCGTTGATCGGATTGGTTTTTTACCCGATATCGATCTGCCGCCCAGCCTTCCAGCCCACGGCATCGGCATTGCCGAAATGGCCAATGCTTTCGGTGTCACCCACCGCACGCTGCATTTCTACGAGGAAAAGAACCTGATTGCCGCCGGCCGCTCCGGCCTGATGCGCGTCTATGACCGCAAGCAGGCCGTGCGCATGGCCATCATCAACGCCTGCCGCGAAATCGGCATGCCGGTCGCCGTCATCCAGGAATTGATGGAAGCACTTGACCGCGCCCACAGCCAGGAAGACGCCGACAATCTCTTCCTGCAGGCCCTTGAGACGCGCCGTCGCGAGCTGATGGCCGAGCAATCGACCATGCTGCGCCAAATGCATCGCATCAATGATCTCATCGAACAGGCGGCCGGCATTCCCGACAATGCGAACGACAATTTCGAGGCCTCGGACTTCGAGCCGCGCGAGTTGCACTGCCTGGCGCTGATGTCGGAAGGCTATGCCCCTGCCCGGCTGTCGCGGGCGCTGGGTCTCAACCTTGCCGAGATCGCCGAACTGGAAAACGCCATCATCCGCAAGTTCGGCGCCAACAACCGCTTTCAGGCGGTCGCCAAGGCCGTTCTGCTCGGCATCATCAAGTAATCACCGGACGATCGTCAGCCGCTCGGCCGCCCGCGTGATCGCGGTGTAAAGCCAGCGCTCCCGCGTGTCGCGAAACGCCCAGCTCTCGTCGAACAGCACGACATTGTTCCACTGCGAACCCTGCGACTTGTGCACGGTCAGCGCATAGCCATAGTCGAACTCGTCATAACGCTTGCGCGTCTGCCACGGAATTTCCGTGTCGATATCCTCGAACGCCGCCTTGAGCAGCTTGATCTTGGCCGCGCCGCGATCCATGTCGTCGTCTTCCGGCTTGACCAGAAGATTGATCCCCGGCTTCACCGTCTCGCGCGACGAGCTCATGACCTGCCAGAGCGAACCGTTGAGCAGCCCCTTGGCGGGGTCGTTGCGCAAGCAGACCAGCTTGTCGCCCGCCTGCGGATAATCCGCCGTGAACCCCTTCAGCTCGCGCAGCCGCTGGTTATAGCGCCGCCGCGTCTTGTTGGTGCCGACGAGAACCTGATCGGCCTCGAGCACGAGATCCTGCGTCACCTCGTTGCGCGAAATGACCTGGGCCGTTCCCCAATCACCCTGCATGATCTCCTTGCCCTCGCGCACATGCATGGCAAGTTCGATGATAGGGTTGTCCCGCGCCTGACGGTGAATGTCGGTCAGCAGAAAATCCGGCTCGGCATCGGTGAAATAGCCGCCACCCGTCACCGGCGGCAGCTGGCCGGGATCGCCCAGCACGAGGATTGGCGTGCCGAAGCTCATCAGGTCGCGCCCCAGCGCCTCATCCACCATCGAGCATTCGTCAACAATGATCAGCGCGGCCTTCGCCACCGGGCTCTGCCGGTTGATGGCAAACATCGGCGCAATCGAAGTCTTGCCGGTCTCCTCGTCCTCCACGGCCTCTTCGCCGCGCGGGCGATAGATCAGCGAGTGGATGGTCTTGGCATTCGTCGCGCCCTTGGAGCGCAACACCTGCGCGGCCTTGCCGGTGAAGGCGGCAAACAGCACATCGCCGTCAACATGCTCGGCAAAATACCGCGCCAGCGTCGTCTTGCCCGTCCCGGCATAGCCGAACAGCCGGAAAAGCGGCGACCGGCCCTCTTTCAGCCAGCGCGAAACGGCCTTCAGGGCCTCATCCTGTTGTGGTGCAAGTTCCATGGGCCCCGGCATGGCAGGATTCGTATGGGAAAGGCAAGAACAAAACGTGGCCGCAACCGCGCCACACAGGGCGAGGATCAGACGCGATCATCCGCCACGCTTGGTTTGCAACCCGCACCGACATAGGGTTGCACCATGAACATCCTGATTCTGGGCGCGACCGGCTTCATCGGATCGCATATCGCTGCAAAGCTCGCCGCCGAAGGCCATACCGTGACCGGTCTCGGCCGCGATACCGCACGCCTTGCTGCGCGTATGCCGCAGATCGCCTGGGTCCGTGCCGATCTCAGCAATCTCCTCACCGCTGAAAGCTGGAAAGGCCTGCTCGAACATCAGGAAATTGTCGTCAATTGCGCCGGCGCACTCCAGGATGGTTTGAGCGACCACCTGAAGGATGTGCAGACACGCGCGCAGCTTGCGCTCCATGATGCCGCCGGGTCAGCCGGCCTCAAGCTGCTCATCCAGATTTCCGCCGACACGTCCGGCCCCGCCGGCGAGACCGAATTTCTCGCGACCAAGCGCGCCGCTGACGAGGCATTGGCGGAAAGCGGCCTGCCCCATGTCATCCTGCGCCCCGTGCTGGTCATCGGCCGCAATGCCTTCGGCGGCACGGCGCTGCTCCGCGCGCTGGCGGCAGCACCGGCGATCCTGCCCTTAGTCCACACAGCTAGTCCGGTCGCAACCGTCACCCTGGATGATGTCGCCAAGGCCGTTTCCCTATGCATCAAGGGAGAGATCGCCACGGGCTCCGACCTGACGCTTGCAGGGCAAACCGGAACGCTGGCGAGCCTCGTGCGCGACCATCGCGCCTGGCTCGGCCTGCCGCCTGCCCCGACCGTCAGCCTCCCGGCCTTTGCCGCAGCGCCCGTTTCCGGCATCGCCGACGCCCTCGGCTGGCTCGGCTGGCGCTCGCCCTTACGCTCCACCGCCATGGCCGTCATGCGCCACGGCGTCAGCGCGGATGATAAAGGTGCTGCGCCACCCTTCCCACTCGAAGCGGCCTCCACCTTCATCGCCCGCATTCCGGCAGGCGCGCAGGACCTCTGGTTCGCACGGCTCTATCTGCTGAAGCCGCTGATCCTCTTCTGCCTTTCGGCCTTCTGGCTCGCCTCGGGCCTGATCCCGCTTCTCGACCCGTCACGCGCCGCTGGCCATTTCGAGGCCTATATGGGCCAAACGGCAGCGCTGGGCCTGACCGTCGCCACCTGCCTCATCGACACCGTGCTCGGCCTTGCCGTGCTGTACCGACCGCGAACGCGTCTGGCGCTCTGGGGCATGATCCTCGTCACACTCGGCTATCTGGCCGGTTCTCTCCTCCTGGAGCCCGCCCTCTGGCTCGACCCGCTCGGCCCCATGGTCAAGACCGTGCCATCGCTGGTGCTGACACTGGTGGCACTCGCCATTCTGGATGAACGCTGATGGATATCGAACTCGATTCAATCCTCCTCTTCCTGCATGTCATCGGCGCAACCGTATTGCTCGGCACCGGGGCCGGCATTGCCTTCTTCATGGTCATCGCCAACGGCACGCGCAATGCGGCACTGATCGCCCATGTCGCCTCGACCGTGGTTCTTGCCGATTTCCTCTTCACCGCCACCGCCGTCATCCTGCAGCCGATCACCGGCGTCGCGCTGGCGCTGCGCACCGGCTGGCCGCTCGGCGAAGGCTGGATCTTCTGTTCGCTGCTGCTTTATGGCCTCGCCGGGCTCTTCTGGCTGCCGGTCGTCCGCATCCAGATGCAGCTGCGGGATCTCGCCCGCAAAGCGGCAGCGGAAAACGCGCCCCTGCCCGCCCTTTATCACAGGCTCTATCGCATCTGGTTTGCCTGCGGCTTTCCCGCCTTTGCAGCCGTTCTCGCCATCATCTGGCTCATGCTGACCAAGCCCGATCTCGGCCGGCTTTTCTGACCGCCGATTTTTTTGCAGGAGGCGGGAATAAAACCCGCCCGCCGATTGTCTCACTCCCGTCCGCAGCCACGAGACCCCGCTGCGAAGACCTGAACCCTGGGAGATCATCATGAAAACGAGACTTATCCTGACGCTGCTCTTTGCCGCCGGCGCCTCCATCGCCTATGCTCAGCCGACCACCACCGTGAAGACGGACAAGGGCAATGTGCTGGCGGGTGAGAACGGCATGACGCTTTACACCTTCAAGAACGACAAGAAGGGCGTTTCCAACTGCTACGAAGCCTGCGCGCAGAACTGGCCGCCCTATATCGCAGCCGCAGGCGCGAAGGCGGAAGGCGCCTTTTCTCTCGTTGACCGCAAGGATGGCGCCAAGCAATGGGCCAAGGACGGCATGCCGCTCTATTTCTGGGTGAAGGACCAGAAGAAGGGCGACACGACGGGCGATGGTTTCAAGGGTATCTGGGATGTCGCAAAGCCCTGATCGGCAGAATAACGGGGGTTCCGGCGATGCCGGTCCCCCAAGCTTCGAGCGCGGCATGCTTGACCTCATGCCGTCGCTTCGCCGCTATGCGCGCTCGCTCACCCGCTCGGATGCCGATGGCGAAGACCTGTTGCAGGACAGTCTCGAGCGGGCGCTGGTCAAACGCGGCCAATGGTCAGGCAGCAGCCTCAAGGCCTGGGCCTTCTCCATCATGACCAATCTCTACCGCAATGACACGGTCCGCACCGCGCGCCGCCGGACGGCCCCGCTGGACGAGGCCCACGACGTGCCGTCGACCCTTTCCCCGGCCGGCGATCCGCTGGAACGGCGCAGGCTCACTGCGGCCATCGACAGTCTCGCCCCGGATTTCCGCGCCGTGCTGATGCTGGTGGTCATCGAAAGCATGAGCTATCGCGAGGTCGCCACGCTGTTGCAGATTCCCGAAGGCACCGTGATGTCGCGCCTTGCCCGCGCCCGTGCGCAGATCGCGCGCTATCTCGAAGCCGATAATGTCATACCGCTCAGGAGAAGCGAATGAGCGATGCTCTGAACCCCGTGACCGAAAATGACCTCCACGCCTATGCCGACGGCCAAATGGCAGCCGACGAACAGGCGCGCATCGAGGTCTGGCTGGCCGCAAACCCGGAAGACGCCGCCCGCGTCGCCGCATGGCGGAGCCAGAACAACGCGATCCGGGACATGTTCGCCCCCTATGCCACGACGCGGCCCGGTGACGCCGCGCGCGTTGCCGCGCCTCAACCGAAGCGCCTCCTAGACCGCCTGCCGATGCGCGCCGCCGCGGCAATCGCCCTCTTCGCACTCGGCACCGCGACCGGCCTCGCGCTCCCGTCCCTGCTCGGCAGCCCGGCCACCGCCACGCCGATCTTCGAACAGGCAAGCGACGCCTACGCGATCTATGCCCGCGAAGTCCGCCACCCGGTGGAAGTCTGGGCGGGTGAGAAGGATCACCTCGTCGCCTGGCTCGGCAAGCGGCTCGGCGAAAAGATCGTGGCGCCGGACCTTGCCTCGGCCGGCTACACGCTGGTCGGCGGACGTCTCGTCCCGGTCGACGGCGTTGCCGGCGCGCTGCTGATGTATGAGGACCAGAGCGGCAAGCGCCTGACGCTGCTTCTCGGCCGGACTCAGAAGAAGACCGAAACCGCCTTCCAGTTCGCCTCCAGCGGCGCAGTAGAAACGCTCTACTGGATGGACAACGGGCTCGCCTATGCCGTCAGCGGCGAGGTCAGCCGCGAGGCGCTGCGGACAATAGCGGACCAGTGCTACCGGCAGCTCCAGCCCGCCTGATGCTCACTTCAGCATCGGCCAGAGGCTGAGCACCAGAAGCACTGCCATGGTGATGTTGAACACCCTGAGACGGCGCGGATCGGCAAGCCAGCCTTTCAGCCCCGTGCCGAAGCCCGCCCAGGCGGCCGTGCAGAAGATACCGACCGCCATGAAGGCGAAGACAATGAGAAATGAATCGCGAATGTATGCGTCAGGCGTCTGATAGGCCGCGACCGCCCCGCCGGCCATGACCCAGGCCTTGGGATTGACCGCCTGAAACAGCGCCGCCTGCATCAGCGTCAACGGCCGCGCCTCTTCGTCGCCCTTGGTTTCCGCAAGGCTGCGCGTCGTCGCAATATGCCAGGCAATCCACAACAGATACCCGCCACCCAGAACCTTCAGCACGAGATAAAGCCGCGGCTCCGCCGAAAACAGCGCCCCAAGCCCCAGCCCCACCGCCAGGATCAGCAGCGCAAAACCCACCTCGATGCCGAAAATATGCGGGATCGTCCGCCGAAACCCGAAATTCACGCCCGATGTCAGCAACATCATATTGTTCGGCCCCGGCGTGATCGAGGACGAGAAAGCAAAGACGAGCAATGCAAGAAAAGCCTGGTAAGACATAACCCCTCCGAATTTATGTCAGTAATGCTGACCTAAATTGCACCGGGTGACAATGTCTTCATTGTGATGGTGACAAGATTGGGTGCATCAAGGCGAAGGAGATCAGGCGTCTTCCCCAAAACCGATCAATTGCGCGACATAACGGCGAACCAGCCAAAGCAGTTCCTTGTCCGCCCGCTCAATCACGCGGAGCACCCGCTCGCGCTCGTCGATGGCGCGCACCTGATCGGTCAGGATCATGCCCTTGGTCTTCAGACTGTCTGGCAGGGCAATCTTCGTCGGCCAGTGCGCATTGTTTCTCGTGATAGGACAAACGATCACACGCTTGGATCTGCCGTGCATCAGATCGGAGGAAATGATGATCGCCGGGCGAATGCCGGCCTGCTCTGTGCCCAACGCGGGATCGAATTCCACGAGGACAATGTCCCCCGCATTCAACGACAAGCGCTCAGTCATGATCGTAGAAGCGCTCGGAGCCGACATCAGGACCCCAGTCGACTGTATCCGGCTCGTTTTCGAAGCCAAGCCGCTCCATCTCTTCCACCATTTCCCGAAGCGTCGGCACACGCCGCGTCTCCGGTACTAGCGAAATCACCCCGTCCCGCTTTTCAAGCCGGACCACGCTGCCGTTCTTCAGGCCAAGATCCTCCATCATCGCCTTGGGAAGACGAATGGCGGAACTGTTGCCCCATTTGGAAATGACGACCTTCGGCATGGCTCGCTCCTGTCGGATATACATATGGATATCACGAACGCCGGCGAAAAGGAACGCCACCCCTTCCCTAGGCGATGGACAGACCTCTCAATTATGTTTATATCAACATAAAATCCGGAGGAGAGAAACCATGGCCACCGTCACCCAGCATCTCTGGTTCGAAAAAGGCATGCGCGAGGCGCTGGCGACCTATGTGGATCTCATTCCCGGATCCCGCATTGACTGGATCACGCCCATCCCCGGCGACACGCCGTCAGGTCCCGCCGGCAGCGTGCAGATGGCGGGCTTCCAGCTTGGCGACCAGCGCTATATGGCCATCGAAGCCGGCCCGCTCGACAGTTTCAACCATGCCTTTTCCATCATCGTCTCCTGCGACGACCAGGCCCAGATCGACCATCTTTGGGAAAAGCTTGGAGAAGGCGGGGCCTATGAGCGCTGCGGCTGGCTTCGCGATCGCTGGGGTCTCTCCTGGCAGATCATCGCCAGGCGGCTCGGCGAGTTGATGATGTCGCCAGACCCCGCTGCTGCCCAGCGTGTCACCCAGGCCATGCTCAAGATGGACAAGATCGACATTGCCGGGCTGGAGCGCGCAGCGGCCGGCTGACCGATAGCGGAGAGTTGAGGGCTAGCCCGACTACCGAAAGACAACAAGAGCGGCGCCCCGCAAGACTCAGGCCGCTCCCTGCCCGGCCACGCGCGGACGGAAATCGATGAGCAGCGATTTCAGCTCGATCTCGCGCACGCGCCGCGCCGCCTCCACCGGGCTCACCCAGGCAATGACGCGCTGGCCGAGTTCCTTGAAGCGGTCATGGATCGTCTCCACCTCGATCTGGAAAACATCTACGATGCAGGGCACGACCGCGCCGCCGTCGATCTCCTTGAGATAGGTATAGCGCCCGATCGCCCGCTCCAGCACCTTGCCGCGCACGCCCGCCTCCTCGAAGGCCTCGATGGCGGCGGATTCGGCCAGCGTCTTTTTCTTCACCGGCCAGCCCTTAGGGATGATCCAGCTGCGGCTGCCGCGCGAGGTGACGACCAGCACCTCGATCTCCGCCCCGCCATCCTTGTAGCGAAAACAGAGTGCGGCAGTCTGCTGCCGGAAGGCGCCGCTGAACAGCGTCTCCGGGCGCTTTGCCAGTTGCTGCAACAGTGATTGCGCTGTTCCCGCGGGTTTCGCCTGTGGCTTTCCAGCTTTTTTCTTAGATTTCATCAGAACCGAGATTGTCAAAATTTGCTTTTTGGAGCAATTGCCTGCGGGAATATATGACAGTTTTGTGACAGTGATCACAAATGCATGTCCACAACAAGATGTTCACATCAAGACGCTCACAGGAAGGGCCGCGACCATGATGGGTTTGTTCCGCAAGCTGATGCCGAGGGAAGACAAGTTCTTCGACATGTTCGTCCGCAATTCGAAGACGGTTGTCGGCGCGGCCGAGGCGCTTGAACGGCTACTCAAGGGCGAGGATGTCGAGGGCAATTGCGCCCGCATCGTCGCATTGGAAAACGACGCCGACGACATCACCCGCGAAGTGCTGCTCGCCGTGCGCCGCAGCTTCATCACCCCCTTCGATCGTGGCGACATCAAGGATCTCATCCAGTCCATGGATGATGCCGTCGACATGATGCACAAGACGGTGAAGACCATCCGCCTCTTCGAACAGACGAGCTTCGATCCGCTGATGCAGGAAATGGGTCAGGGCATCGTCAAGGCCGCGCATCTCCTGGCCGAGGCCGTTCCGCTTCTCGACAAGATGGGCGCCAACGCCCACCGCCTCTCGGCGATTGCCGAGGAAGTGACCCGCGTCGAAGGCCGCTCGGATGAACTGCACGAACAGGGCCTGAAGGACCTCTATCGCCGCCACGGCGCCAGCGGCAATGCCATGGCCTACATGGTCGGCAGCGAGCTTTACGGCAATCTCGAAAAGATCTTCGACCGCTTCGAAGACGTTGCCAATGAGATCAGCGGCATCCTGATCGAGAATGTCTGATGGACGCCTCGCTCGCCCTCCTGCCGCTCGTCGCCCTCATTGCCGTGGCGCTGTTCTTCGACTTCCTCAACGGCCTGCATGACGCGGCAAACTCGATTGCCACGATCGTATCCACCCGCGTCCTGCGCCCGCAATATGCGGTCGCCTGGGCGGCCTTCTTCAATTTCATCGCCTTCCTGTTCTTCGGCCTGCATGTCGCCAACACGCTCGGCACCGGCATCATCGACCCCGGCATCGTCACGCCGCAGCTGATCTTTGCGGCCCTCATGGGCGCCATCGTCTGGAACATCGTCACCTGGGTCTTCGGCATCCCGTCGAGCTCGTCGCATGCACTGGTCGGCGGCCTTGTCGGCGCAGGCTGGGCCAAGGCGGGCTTTCATTCCGTCGTCTGGGGCGGGCTCAACAAGACGATTGCCGCCATTTTCCTGTCGCCGGCCATCGGCTTCCTGCTGGCGCTGGTCCTCATCCTCATCGTCTCATGGATCTTCGTCCGCCAGACGCCGTTCGCGGTGGACAAGACGTTCCGCTTCATGCAGTTCGTCTCCGCCTCGCTCTACTCGCTCGGCCATGGCGGCAATGACGCGCAAAAGACGATGGGCATCATCGCCATTCTGCTCTACAGCCAGGGCCATCTGGGCTCGACCTTCTATGTGCCGCTCTGGGTGGTGCTGACCTGCCAGTCGGCCATGGCGCTCGGCACGCTGTTCGGCGGCTGGCGCATCGTGCACACGATGGGCTCGAAGATCACCCGGCTGAACCCGATGCAGGGCTTCTGCGCCGAAACCGGCGGCGCGCTGACCCTATTCGGCGCCACCTGGCTCGGCATCCCCGTTTCGACCACCCACACCATCACCGGCGCCATCGTCGGCGTCGGCGCGGCCCGCCGCGTCTCTGCCGTGCGCTGGGGCCTGGCCGGCAATATCGTCATCGCCTGGATCGTCACCATGCCCGCCGCCGGCGTGATTGCGGCGGTGAGCTATTGGGTTGCGGGGTTGGTGGGGTAATCGCTTAACTCGGAAAATGCTCCACATGCGTCTCCGCAGTGCGTCCGAAATAGACGACACGGCGACCTGAGAAGGAGACGAGATAGCCGGCGCAGCCGGCTTTCTTGGCGCCTTCCGAAAAGCCGGCATAGGTGTAGTCGGCAGCACCCGATTGCGCCCAGCGCACCATGCGCTCGACGCCCTCCGCATCGAAGACGGCCTCGACCGTGCCCGGCGAAGCCGGCATCGGCAGGGTCACATGCTCGCCGGAAGGCAGATAATAGGTCTGGCTGTCGGCACGATAATCGACCGTATAGCCCTCGAAGCCAGCGCCGATCAGGCGGCCGACGATTTCGGGGAAGCTCAATGTGCCGTCATGGGCGGCGTGTAGGCATGTTTCGGCAACGGCAATATGGTCCGCGTCCATGGCGGGTCTCCTGTTCTGGTGTGATGTGGGTTCGGCTCAGTCGATCGGTATCGAGGAGAGCCCTCGCCGCTCGGCCAAGGCCTTCAGCAGCCGGTCGAGTTGGGCATGTTCCTCAGCCGAGAGAACCGCGAAGGCCTCGGCGTCATTGGCATCGGCATGCGCAGCAAGCTGCGGCACCTTGGCCCTGCCCTCCGCCGACAGTGCCAGATGATGCGCGCGGCGATCCTTTTCGTCCTCGGCCCGGGTGACGAGACCCTTCTCGATCAGCCGCTCGGCAAGCTTGCTGATCGCACCCTTGGTCATGCCCATCTTCTCCGCCAGCAGCGTCGGCGAAAGCGATGGCTCATCGTAAAGCGCCCGCAGGAACACCCATTCGGCCACCGTCACGCCCTCGCCCGCCACCCGACGCGCAAAGTCCTGCGACACGGCATTGGAAATCATGCGCATCCAGTAGCCCGTATGGGCGGTCAGATCGGAAATGTCGGACATGGAAACCTCATTGATTGACTAAGAAACTATCTGGATTTGGTTTCCCAGTCAACAAGAAGCGACAGTTCAGATCAGGCCGATCCCCAGCACCGCCAGAGGCAGGGCGATCACCACCACCCAGGGCGGCAGTTTCCACATGGTGAGCCCGAGAAACCCGGCAAGCGCGAAGGCGAAATCGGCGGGCGACAGCACGGCGCTCGTCCAGACCGGATTGTAGAGCGCCGCCCCCAGAATGCCGACCACGGCCGCGTTTGCACCGCGCATCGCGGCCTGCGCATCCTGCCGCTTCCGCAGGATTTCCCAGAAGGGCAGCACGCCTGTCACCAGCAGGAGACCAGGCAGAAAGATCGCGACCAGCGCCACGGCGGCACTCGAAAGATCGCCCGTCGCCTGCCCGATGGCCGCGCCCAGATAGGCGGCGAAGGTAAAGAGCGGTCCGGGCACGGCCTGCGCCGCACCATAGCCCGCCAGAAACACATCGTTCGAAAGCCAGCCCTTGTCGACAATCTCCGCCTTCAGAAGCGGCAACACGACATGCCCGCCGCCAAAGACCAGTGCGCCGGAACGATAGAAGGCATCGAAGAGAACGACATTCCCCGAGCCACTCATCGAAGCCCAGAGCGGCAGCAGGATCAGCAGCGCGAAAAACGCCACCAGACAGCCCATACCGAACTGTCGCGAAATCGGCACCGTGAGATGCCCGACCTGCCCCGCGCCTGCCTGCTGGCAGAGAATGAGCCCTGCCACGGCGCCAACGGCAATCGCCGCCACCTGCCCGACGGCACTCGCCATGAAGGTGACGATCAGCACCGCAACAAGCGCGATCCCCGCCCGCGTCCTATCCGGCGTCAGGCTTTTGGCCATGCCATAAACCGCCTGCGCGACAACCGCGACAGCGACCAGCTTCAGCCCATGCAGAATGCCCGCCTCCACCGGTCCACCAAAGGACGCGGCCCCATAGGCAAAGAGGATGAGAAGCAGCGCCGAAGGCAACGTGAAGGCCGTCCAGGCCGCGAGCGCCCCAAGCGGCCCTCCCCGCAACAGGCCGAGACAGAACCCGACCTGGCTGGACGCCGGCCCGGGCAGAAACTGGCAGAGCGCCACGATCTCCCCATAGCGCGCCTCATCGATCCAGCGTCGACGTAAAACCAGTTCGTCCCGGAAATAACCGAGATGCGCGATCGGCCCGCCGAAGGAGGTGAGCCCGAGTTTGAGAAAGGTGGTGAAGACCTCGCCGGCGCGGGCGGAAGCGCTATCACGGACTGTCATGTTCACCCTTTACCCTAAGGCCATGATGCTCGGCCATCCCCATCAGTGTCGTGCCCGAGGCTTTATCGAGCATATACGACAAGCACGTGTCTTTGGACACCGACGACAGATGAGACCATAGCCCCAAACAAATAATCCCCGGACAAGCCGGGGATCAAAGTAAACATCTGAAAGGCGTTTCCGCGCTGTCACATGCCCTGCGGGCCGCGGTTGAGCGCCGCAATGCCCGTCCGGCAGACCTCGATCAGGCCCATCGGCTTCATGATGGAGATGAACTGGTCGATCTTCGACGGCTTGCCGGTGATTTCGAAGATGAAATGGCCGACGGTGGCGTCGATCACCTTGGCGCGGAAGGCTTCTGCCAGACGCAGCGCCTCGACGCGCGCCTCGCCGGAACCCGCAACCTTGATCAGCGCCAGTTCGCGTTCGACCGGACGATCCGAGCCGAGTTCCAGCGCGCGAACCGTGAGGTCCACGACGCGGTGAACCGGCACGATGCGCTCCAGCTGCGCCTTGATCTGCTCCAGAACATGCGGCGTGCCGCGCGTCACGATGGTGATGCGCGACAGGTGTGCCTCATGCTCCGTCTCGGAAACCGTCAGGCTTTCGATATTGTAGCCACGGCCCGAGAAGAGGCCGATGACGCGGGCAAGCACGCCCGGCTCGTTGGTGACGAGTACCGAAAGCGTGTGGTTTTCAACGGCCTGCGTTTCCTTGTCGATGAAATAGGCGGAGCCGGTCGGTTGTAGGTGTGCGTTCATGATCCTTGTCCTTCCTATTCGTCAGACGAGCTGGCGGCCCTTGGCGTCGATGGCGTTGGCAACGGCTTCGTCGGTGGCCTCGTCGGGGAGCAGCATTTCGTTATGCGCCTTGCCGGACGGGATCATCGGGAAGCAGTTGGCGAGGTTTGCCACGCGGCAATCGAACAGAACCGGCTTCTTCACGTCGATCATTTCCTGGATCGCGTCGTCGAGATCGCCCGGCTTTTCGCAGCGGATGCCATGCGCGCCGAAGGCCTGCGCCATCAGCACGAAATCGGGCATCGCTTCCGTGTACGAGTTCGACAGACGGTTGCCATGCAACAGCTGCTGCCACTGGCGGACCATGCCCATATACTGGTTGTTCAGGATGAAGATCTTGATCGGCGCGTTATACTGAACCGCCGAAGACATTTCCTGCATGGTCATCTGCACCGACGCGTCGCCCGCAATGTCGATGACGAGGCTTTCCGGATGCGCGATCTGCGCGCCGAGTGCTGCCGGCAGGCCGTAGCCCATCGTGCCGAGGCCGCCCGAGGTCATCCAGCGGTTGGGCTTTTCAAAGCCGTAGAACTGCGCCGCCCACATCTGGTGCTGACCGACTTCGGTCGTGATGTAGGTGTCGAGATGCTTCGTCTTCTCATAGAGCCGCTGGATCGCATATTGCGGCATGATGACATCGTCATTCGGCCGATAGGCGAGCGAATTGCGGGCGCGCCAGCGGGTAATGTCGTCCCACCAGTCCTTGAGATGCGACTTGTCGGCCTTGTTGGCGGTGGCGCGCCACAAGCGAACCATGTCTTCCAGAACCCGGCCGACATCGCCGATGATCGGAACATCGACGCGAACCGTCTTGTTGACCGAGGACGGGTCGATATCGATATGGATCTTCTTCGAATTCGGCGAGAAGGCATTCAGACGGCCGGTGATACGGTCGTCGAAACGCGCGCCGATGCAGACCATGACGTCGCAATCATGCATCGCCATGTTCGCTTCGTAGGTGCCGTGCATGCCGAGCATGCCGAGCCAGTTCTTGCCCGAAGCCGGATAGGAACCCAGCCCCATCAGCGTCGAGGTGATCGGGAAGCCGGTGAGCTCGACCAGTTCGCGCAGGAGCTGCGAGGCTTCCGGCCCGGAATTGACGACACCGCCGCCCGAATAGATGATCGGACGACGCGCATTTGCCATCAGCTCGACAGCCGCGCGGATGCGATCGAGATCGCCCTGCATCTTCGGCTTGTAATTGCCCTTCGGCTGGGTAGCGGACGGCGGCGTATAGGTGCCGGTGGCGAACTGAACATCCTTCGGGATATCGACGACAACCGGGCCGGGACGGCCGGTCGTTGCAATGCGGAAGGCCTCATGGATGGTGGCGGCCAGATCGTTGACGTCCTTGACCAGCCAGTTGTGCTTGGTGCAGGGCCGCGTGATGCCGACCGTATCGCATTCCTGGAAGGCATCCGAACCGATCAGCGTGGTCGGAACCTGGCCGGACAGGCAGACGAGTGGGATGCTGTCCATCAAAGCGTCCTGCAGCGGCGTGACCGCATTGGTGGCACCCGGACCGGAAGTGACCAGCATGACACCGGGCTTGCCGGTTGCGCGTGCATAGCCCTCGGCTGCATGGCCGGCGCCCTGCTCGTGACGCACGAGAATGTGCTGGATGTCCTCCTGCTGGAAGATCTCGTCATAGATCGGCAGCACGGCGCCGCCGGGATAGCCGAAGATGTGCTCGACGCCATTGTCCTTCAGCGCACGGAGAACGATCTCCGCCCCGGTCATCTTCCCGTCGTTCTGAGTGTCCTTACCCGTCATCGTCCTTGTTCCGTTTTGCTTGGTTTTGCGGGGTGTCTAGCGTGTTTTAGGGCATAAAAAAAGGCCCCTTGGAGGAGCCTGTGTTTAGCGCATGGGTGGCTATCGCCGGATGGTTACACCATCCTGCCCATGCGCCGTCCCACCACGATAAGAGAAATCATGTTTGTCATGGAACGGAGTGTTAACGGCAAAGATGCAGGGCGTCAACGCCCCGCAACGGGAAAAAACTACGCCAAACGGGAAACCTCGCATTAAGACTGATGCCTTAAACTCGCGGTTCGAGCGAAAGTTGGAATGATGATGGATAAAGGTTCGGCGACGTCCGCCGCAGAACGCAGAGATGCAGACGCTCCAGGCGACCGTCTGCTTGGGCATGTCGTGGCCTGCAGCGGCGCGCGCGCGACCATTGCCGCCATCATCGAAAGCGGCACCACGGACCTGACCGAACGCTGGTCGGTCGGTCGCCTCATATCCATCAGCGTCGGCAAGAACCGCGTCGTGGCGCTGGTCGATTCCATGCAGACCGACAACAAGTCCTGGTTTCCGGGCATCGACAACGTCTTTCGTGTCGAAGTCGAACTGATGGGCGAAGTGGCCGTCGATGACGAAGGCGGCGAGAGCTTCTCCACCGGGATCAGCACCTATCCGCATCTCGGCGCGATCGCCCACCGCATCCGCAAGGCCGACCTGAAGCTCATCTACAAAAACCGCAACGGCGAAAGCTGCGTCATCGGCAAGCTCTCGCAGGACAACAGCATCGACGCCTCGGTGCATGTCCCCTCCATGCTCTCCAAGCATTTCGCCATCGTCGGGTCGACGGGCGTCGGCAAATCCTCGGCCGTGTCGCTGCTGCTGCGCGCCGCCGTGCAGTCGGACCCCAAGCTTCGCATCCTGATCCTTGACCCGCATAACGAATTCGCGGCCGCCTTCTCCGACCTTTCGATCGTAATCGATCCCGAACGGCTCGACCTGCCCTTCTGGCTGATGCGGCTGGAAGAGTTCACCGAGGTGATCTTCCGCGGCCGGCCGGGCATTCCGGAAGAAGTCGATGCGCTGCGCGATCTCATCCCCGAGGCCAAGAAGGCGTTTCGCGGCGAATCGAGCCTCATGCGCCGCCAGTCGGACCGCTCCTCGATCACCGCCGACACCCCGGTCCCCTATCGCATCTCCGATCTCCTGGCGCTGATCGACGAGCGCATCGGCAAGCTCGAGGGCCGCTCCGAAAAGCCGCATCTCCGATCGCTGAAGCTCAGGGTCGTCTCCGCCATCAACGATCCGCGTTATCGTTTCATGTTCTCGTCGAACACGATCAACGACACGATCATGGACACGATCCAGACCATTTTCCGCATCCCCGGCGACGGCAAGCCGATCACGGTTTTCCAGCTGTCCGGCATTCCTTCGGAAGTCGTGAACTCGGTTGCCTCCGTTCTGACGCGCATGGCGTTTGAAATCGGCCTCTGGTCGAATGGCGCGATCCACATGCTGGTTGTCTGCGAGGAAGCCCATCGCTACGTCCCGTCCGACCCCAGTCTCGGCTTCTTCCCGACCCGCCAGTCGATCGCGCGCATTGCGAAGGAAGGCCGTAAATACGGCGTTGCACTCGGCATCGTGACGCAGCGTCCGGGCGATCTCGACCAGACCATCCTGTCGCAGTGCTCGACCGTCTTCACCATGCGGCTGACCAACGAGAACGACCAGCACATCATCCGTTCGGCCATTCCCGAAACCTCGATGTCGGCCACGAACTTCATTTCGTCGCTCGGCAACGGCGAGGCCATCGCCTTCGGCGAAGCGGTCGGCGTGCCGATGCGCATGAAATTCGACCGGCTGCCGGCCATCCACCTGCCCAAGACGACGTCTTCGGAAGTGGCCGAGGTCGAGGATGCGGGCGACAACATCAACCTGCGCGGCATCATCGCGCAGATGCGGCAGATTTCGAGCACCCCCGACATCTCGGCCTTCCAGGAGAGTTTCGAGGAAAACAACCGCCGCCAGGTGGAACAGTTGCCGTCGATCGATGACGGAAGCGCGCTTGAGCCCTATAGCGCCGACATGCTCCCGGGCCGCGAGCCCCTTTCCGCGCCGGAGCCGGCACGCTTTCCGGTGCAGACCTTGCGGGCGGACAACAGTTTCGACAGCGGCACACACGCCCGTCAGTCGGGGGAAGCCTCCGGCCTCACCACGCTTCGCCGCGACCCCAACCGTCCCTCGACGCTGCGCGAAAGCCTGCTGAAAAAGCCGCTTTCCAGCCTCTACAAGGATTGATCGCGCAAGGCCCGTTCGCGCCTCAGGGCGCGACACGCTCCCAGCTCTCGTCCATCTGGTTGCGAAACCAGGTCATCTGCCGCTTGGCATATTGCCGGGTCGCCGTACTCGCCTGCTCGATCACCTCGGCGCGGTTCATCTCGCCCTTCAGCATCGAAACAATCTGCGGCACGCCGATCGCCTTCATGGCGGGAACGTCCGCCGGTGGCGAGAGCGAAAGCAGTGCATCGACCTCCTCGACTGCCCCCTCCTCCATCATCGCGGCAAAGCGGCGATTGATCCGGGCGCGCAGGATATCGCGCTCGGGCAGAACAACCATCTTGCGCGCCGTCAACGGATCGATGATCGCCGGACCGGCCATCGCCTGAAAATGCGCAATCGGCTTGCCGCTTGCCATCAGCACCTCCAGCGCACGCAGGATCCGCTGCCCGTCGCCCGGCTGCAGCTGGGCAGCCCCCTGCGGGTCACGCGCCGCGAGCACCTGATGCAGCGCCTCCGGCCCCTCCTTCGCCAGCCGCGCCCGAAGCGCCAGCCGCAACTCCTCCGGCACGTCCGGCATCTCGGAAAGCCCGCCCGTCAGCGCCTTGAAATAAAGACCCGTGCCGCCAACAATTACCGGCACCTTGCCAGCCGCACGGATCGCCGCGATCTCGGCCTCCGCTGCCCTGAGCCACGCCCCGGTCGAATAGGTCGTATTGGCCGGTACATGGCCATAGAGACGGTGCTCGACGCCCGCCATTTCGGCTTCGGAAGGACGGGCGGTCACCACACGCAGCGTGTCATAGACCTGCATGCTGTCGGCATTGACGACGACGCCATCGACACGGCGCGCCCAGTCAAGCGCCAGAGCGGACTTGCCGCTGGCGGTCGGGCCGGTTATCAGGATCGCGTCGTATTCGCTCACAAGGTATCTCCATGGCTCTCGTCGCCACGCTCATCGCCAATCCGCAAAACCCTGTACTCGTCCCGGCGCTCGGTGAAAAGGCCGCAGCCGCGGTTTCCGCCGCCGGTCTCTACTGGCTCGCCGACGGGATCGCCTGCGATATCGCACTCAGAGATGGGACGGACGCCGGCGAAGCGATGGCCGCACTCGCCGCGGCCCTTGACGGTGCGCCGGTCGACATCGTGGTTCAAGAGGCCGAGACCCGACGCAAGAAGCTGCTGATCGCCGACATGGATTCCACCATGATCGGCCAGGAATGCATCGACGAACTCGCCGCCGAAGTCGGCCTCAAGGATCTCGTCGCCGCCATCACCGCCCGCGCCATGAACGGCGAGATCGAGTTCGAGCCTGCGCTGCGTGAACGCGTCGCGCTTCTCAAGGGCCTGCCCGTCACCGTTGTCGACGAAGTGATTGCCAAGCGCATCACGCTGACACCCGGCGGCAAGGAACTGATCGACACGATGACCGCCAACGGCGGCTATACCGCGCTTGTCTCCGGCGGCTTCACCGTCTTCACCGGCCGCATCGCCTCCGTTCTCGGTTTCCACGAAAACCGCGCCAATGTCCTGATCGAGGATGACGGCAAGCTCGCCGGCATCGTTGCCGAACCGATCCTCGGCAAGCAGGCCAAGGTCGATGCCCTCCTCGACATCGCCGAAACGCTCGGCATCCACACCGACGATGCCATTGCCGTCGGCGACGGCGCCAACGATCTCGGCATGCTCCAGCTCGCCGGCTCCGGCGTCGCCATCCACGCCAAACCGTCCGTCGCCGCCCAGGCCAGGATGCGCATCGATCACGGCGACCTGACCGCGCTCCTCTATATCCAGGGGTATCGGAAGAGCGATTTCAGGTGACCACGCTCGAAACCCCTCGCCTCATCTCGCGCCCGTGGACGGAGACGGACATCGAACCGTTTTTCGCGCTCTGCAGCGATCCTGAAGTCATGCACTATTTCGGCGGACCACATTCGCGGGAAAAGGTCGAGGCGACGGTGCGCAGCTGCATGGAGCTGCAAGCGCGCTTCGGCATCTGGCTGCAGCCTCTGACCCTGAGGGAAACCGGTGAATTCATCGGGATCGCCGGAATTGCCGAGGTTCTGTTCGAGGAACATTTCACGCCGGCCGTCGAAATCGGCTGGCGGCTGGCGCGCCGCCACTGAGGCAATGGCTACATCACCGAGATCGGTAAGACGCTGATCGACTATGCGTTCAAGATCCGGAAGTTCGACGAATTGGTATCTTTCGCCGTACAGGACAATGCGCGGTCAATTGCGGTGATGAAGCGGTTGGCTTTCACCCACGACCCGGCCGATGATTTCGACCACAAGCGGGTTCCGGATGATCTTCCGCATCTGAAGCGGCATGTGCTTTACAGGTTGAGAAATCCAGCCACGAAAGCCGTCTGATAAAGTTACTCGCCGGGATGGTGCCTATGCTTCGTCTTGCGGCTGTCGTAAATCACCCACCCAAAGCCCAAAACGGCGACGATCAGCGGAAAAACGTACCAGAAGAAAATATCCGGGGTCATGGCTTGAGCCTTCCGAGAATTTGCCTTGCAGCCAAATGTAAGCCAGCAGCCGCCAAAATCCAAGTGGCAACGCCGACAAGGCCGATCCACATCTCCGCACCGGGTGAATAATTGAAGGTCCGCCCCAGAACCCCGACGACCACAAACGCCGTGGAGAGCCGATCCAGCGCGTTGGCGGCAAGCTTTATCCGCTCGTTATGGACGAGCATCCTTCCCCCCTGAAACCGAAAGCCCCTATTCCAGCCTGATCGCGACGAAGCGCAAGTCGCCCTTGTTGTTGGAGACCATCACCTGCGCGTTGCGCCGGTCGGCCTGCTTGAGCGAGGTGATCTTGGCGGCCGCGTCCGCCGGGGTCGAGATGAACTCCTGGGCGATCTCGACAATGACGTCCCCGGCGACGATACCCTTTTCAGAGGCCGGCGAACCGGGCTCGACTTCCGCCACGACAACGCCCTCGACGCTCTTCTCGATGGAAAACTGCTTGCGCAGGTCGTCGTTGAGCGCCTTCAGCGACATGCCGAGAACCGGGCCATCCGGAGAAACGGCCTTGTCGCCATCATGAGGCTTTTCAGGCTTCCCGGGCTTCTGCGGCTTCACCTCATCAGACGAGCCGCCATCATCCAGCGCCTCCGGAGCGGCTTCGGTATCGTCTTCGGCATCCTTTGCCATCTGCTTGAGACGAACGGTAACCGTCGTTTCCTTGCCGTCGCGCATGACGACAACCTGCAGATCCTTGTCGATCGGGCTTTCGGCGACGATCAGCGGCAGGTCGCGGGCCTGCTTCACCGGCCGGCCGTCGAAGGAGACGATGACATCGCCCGACTTGATCGGGCCATTCTCGACCGGACCACCGGCAATCACGCTGGCAACCATGGCGCCGCGCGCCTTGTCCATGCCGAGCGTCTTGACCATGTCGTCGGTGACCGGCTGCAGGCGAACGCCGAGCCAGCCGCGCCGCGTCTCGCCATAGGTCTTCAGCTGTTCGATGACGTTCATGGCGATCTCGGAGGGGATCGAGAAGCCGATGCCGATCGAGCCGCCCGTCGGCGATATGATTGCCGTGTTCACGCCGATCACGTCGCCTTCCATGTCGAAGAGCGGACCGCCGGAATTGCCCTTGTTGATCGCGGCATCCGTCTGGATGAAGTTGTCATACGGGCCGGCATTGATGTTACGCCCGCGCGCCGAGACGATGCCCACCGTCACCGTGCCGCCGAGCCCGAACGGATTGCCGACCGCCATCACCCAGTCGCCGATCCGCATCTTGCGGGAATCGCCGAACTTGACGGCCTTCAGCGGCGCCTTCGGCTCGACCTTGAGCACGGCAAGGTCGGTCTTCGTGTCGGTGCCGATCAGCTTGGCTTCGAGCGTCGTGCCGTCGGCGAAGTTGACGTCGATCTCGTCGGCGCCCTCGATCACGTGGTTGTTGGTGACGATGTAGCCGGCGGTGTCGATGACAAAGCCGGACCCGAGCGAATTGACCTTGCGGTTCTTGCCGCCGTCCTTCTTCCGCTTGTTGAAGTAGTCGTTGAAATATTGCTCGAAGGGCGCGTCCTTCTGCACCTTCGGCGATGGCGAACCGCTATCGCTGTCGCTGCCTTCGGCATCCTGCGAAATCGAGATGTTCACGACGGCATCCAGCAGTCCCTCTGCCAGATCGGCAACGGAGGCCGGCCCGCGCTGCTGGACTGCGGCGCTCTGCGCCTGGACGGGCATGGCAGGCATGATCAGCATAGACGCGGCCGCGACAGCCGAAACAAGCAGGAACGTGGAAGACGGACGTGACACGCGGCATTTCTCCCGTTGGAGATCGCGCCCGCAAATCGCCGGCGCATGTGATGAAGCAGGTCGCTCTTGTTATCGCCACCATCCTTCCGGGTAAAGTGGCGTTTCTGTGAGCGCGCCTTCGATTAGCGCAGCAGCCAGACCAGTCCGACGCCGAGGGCCAGCGTGACGATGCCGAAAATCCGGAGGCGCTCCTCGGACACGGCGGGGATCCGCTCCGCCATGCGCTTGATAAGCCGAGGGGCCAGCGCATAGGCCAGCCCCTCGATGATCATGAAGAATGCGAAACCGATCAGGAAATCGGTAGCAAGAACGCTCACGGTTGCGCAGCCGGCGCTTGCGGAGCCTTTGCCGCATCAGCCGGAAGCCGCTCGTCCAGCTTCTTCTTTCCGCCCGCATCGTTGAAATAGCGGAAGAAATCGGACGTGGGCGAGAGCACGAGGTTCGTGTCCGGCGAAGCAAGGCTGTTCTTGTAGGCATTCATCGAACGATAGAATTCGAAGAAGGCCGGATCCTTGCCATAGGCGTCGGCGAAGATGGCACTGCGCTGGCCGTCGCCCTCGCCTCGCAGGATTTCGGATTCGCGCCGGGCATCGGCTACGATCTCGACAACCTGACGGTCGGCGATGGCTTCGCGGCGCTGCCGTTCCTGCACACCGCGGGCGCGGATCAGTTCGGCTTCCGCCAGACGCTCGGCCTTCATGCGGTCGAAGGTCTGCTGCGAGACTTCGCGCGTCAGGTCCGTGCGGCGGATGCGAACATCAAGGATCGAAAGACCCAGCGCGCTGGCGTCGTTCTTCAGGTCCGTCCGCACTTCCTGCATCATCGAACTGCGCTCCTGCGAGAGAGCAGACTCAAACCCGCGCAGACCGTAGACGCGGCGCAGAGCAGCATCGAGACGCGTGCGCAGACGCGATTCCGCCGAGGTCCGGTCACCGGACACAGCCTCGCGGAACAGCTGCGCATCGGTGATCTTGTAGACGATGAAGGCATCGACTTCGTAGAACTTGCCGCCCTTTACCTGGACACGGATGTTGTCGAGGTCGAAGCGAAGCGCCTGTTCGCTGACATATTGAACGCGGTCGGCATCAAGGAACGAGAACGGCAGCTTGAAATAGATGCCCGGGTCGGTCTTCACCGACTGGATCTTGCCGAAGCGGATGACGAGCGCCTGCTCGCGTGCGCCGACGACAAAGACGGACGAATAGGCGATCAGCGCGATGAGAGCCGCGGCGACAATACCGATGGAAAGACGATTGCTGTTCATTTCGTCTCTCCCTTTGCCGGGTTCTTGCTGATCAGCTCATTGAGCGACAGATACGGCACCGACTGGCCGGCCTGGCCGTCCATGACGATCTTCTTGCTCGCCTTCATCACGCCTTCCATGGTTTCCAGATACATGCGCTCGCGCGTCACTTCCGGAGCCTTGGCATATTCGGTGTAGATGGAGTTGAAGCGGGCTGCTTCACCTTCGGCTTCCTTCACCACGCGATCCTTGTAGGCGGCTGCCTCTTCACGGATCTGCGAGGCTTCACCGCGGGCGCGGCCGAGCTTCTGGTTGGCATACTTGTTGGCTTCCTCGACGTAGCGATCCTCGTCCTGCTCGGCGCGCTGGACTTCGTCGAAGGCATCGGCCACTTCGCGCGGCGGAGCCGCATCCTCGATGGCAACCGTGCGGATCGAAATGCCGGTCTTGTAGGAATCGAGCGTCGCCTGGATGATGTTCTTCACGTCTTCCGCAACGGCCTGACGGTTGTCGCGATAGATGTCCTGGACAGGCCGCGAGCCGACGACTTCGCGCATGGCGCTTTCAGACACCTGCTGCAGCGTATCGCGCGGGTCTTCGACGTTGAAGAGATAGGCACGCGCATCAGTCACGGCGAAGAGCACAGAGAACTGCACGTTGACGATGTTCTGATCGCCCGAGAGCATCAGGCCGGCATCGCTGTTCGAACCGGACTTGGCGCCAATATTGGCCTGCTGTTCGGTCACCTTGACCAGTTCGACGCGTTCGACCGGCCAGAAATGGAAATGCAGACCCGGCATCGAGACTTCGTTCTTCGGAACACCGAAGCGCGAAACGACGCCACGCTCGTCCGGCTGCACCGTGTAGACCGACTGGAAGAGCCAGAGCGCGCCGACAACCACGACGGCGAGAAGAGCCAGACCGCCACCGCCTGCTCCACCGGGAATCATGCGTTTCAGGCTGTCCTGACTGCGCCGTATGATTTCGTCGAGTTCAGGCGGATTGTTTCCGTTTCCGGGCCGGTTCGGTCCGGAGCCCCAGGGGCCCTTGCCGTTTCCGTTACCGCCACCGCCGCCGCCCCAAGGGCCGCCGCCGCCATTCTGATTGCTCCAGGGCATCAAGTCCTCTTGCTGTTACGGGCAAGAGACGTTTCCCCCCACCCTCGTCTTATGGTGACAGGTTATAGGTATCGAGGAAGACTGTTTCAATGCGGCCTGTCATGTTTCGCATCCCGCAGATGCAAATTGCCGCAGGAAAGGTCTACTTTCGGCGTGTATAGGTAACGAAACGGGCCGAATGGTCATCCTTTTCGCCCGACTCCATGCGTCCGACCTCCACCGCATCCCACACCGCAGGATCGATTTCGGGGAACGTTGTATCGCCCGCGATATCCGCCTCGACATGGGTGATGTGAAGAACATCCGCGACCGGCATGCCCAGCCTGTAGATCTCGCCGCCACCCGCGATGCAGATTTCGTCTGCACCCGTCTCGTCTGCAAGGTCCGACGCCGTTGAAATTGCCTCATCGAAAGAATGCACGACGTGCACACCCTCGCGGGCATAGGTCGTGTCCCGCGTGATCACCACATGCGGCCGCCCCGGCAGAAGTCGCGGGAAACTCTCGAGGTTCTTCCGCCCGATGATGAGCGGCTTGCCCATCGTCATGGCCTTGAACCGCTTCAGGTCCGTGGACATGTGCCAGGGTAGATCGTTCTCGCGGCCGATGACGCCATTGCGCGCCACGGCGGCAATCATGGAGATCAGCGGCTTTATCATACCGCGATCGGCGCCTTGATCGTTGCGTCCGCCTCATAGCCCACCAGCTCGAAATCCTCGAACTTGAACGAGAAGATGTCCTTCACGTCGGGATTGATCTTCATGAAGGGCAGCGGCTTCGGGTCGCGCTTCAGCTGCGTTTCGGCCTGTTCGAAATGGTTGTGATAGAGATGCGCGTCGCCGAATGTGTGGACGAAATCGCCGGGGCGAAGGCCCGTGACCTGCGCGACCATCATCGTCAGCAGCGCATAGGACGCGATGTTGAAGGGTTTTCCGACATCATGTGTTTTTTTCATCATTCTGTACCACGTTCCTCCTTTACCCTTACAACTTCCTAAACAAAAAGCATCCGCCGATAGGCGGATTCCGCTCCTATAGAAAGCATGAATGAGCGGTATGGATCAAAGCTAAGGCGATCATTCAGGCTTTCTAAAAATAATGTGACGGCCATCGGCCGTCCCCTTGTCGGCGATTAAGCGAGGTGACCGAGTTGACACCCGCCAAATCTCCTATTTGCTTCCGGTCAACCTTACCGTCGCGTGTCTTGAGCGTTCCACTATCAATCAAATCTGCAAGGACAGCCTTCATACGCGGGATAGCCGCATCGATAGGATGCAAAATGCCGATCTTCTCTTCATAGGATTTTACTAACGGAAGGTGCGGTGTCAGAGCTGACTTCCCAACATCGAGCATGGCAGCAAGCTGATCTCTCGCGACGTGCCCATGCCTGTTTCGAGGTATGGTGCCTTTTGCATATAGTTCAGCCAGCAATACTGCTAAGCGATCACCTACTGTTAGCGATTGATTCACAGCAACAAGACTCCACCAGAGCCGTTGGTGCGACTCCGCCAAAAATAGCATTGGATTTCAAAAATTAGACTGCGACGGGCGCTTCGATTGCGGGGTGAGGATCGTACCCGGTCACCACGAAATCTTCGATCTTGTAGTCATCGATCCCATCGGGCTTCCGAGCAAAATGGAGCTTGGGGAACGGTCGCGGTTCTCTGGAAAGAACCGTTTCGGCCAGGTGCATATGGTCGAGATAAAGATGGACATCCCCACCAGTCCAGATCAATTCACCGGGCTGCATGTCAACCTGCTGGGCGATCATGGCTAGTAACGCCGCTTGTTGCGCGACATTGAACGGGTTCCCCAATCCCATGTCGCTTGAGCGCTGGGTGACCATTAGAGAAAGTCGCGGCACCTCGTCTCCGATCCCAGCCACAAAGAACTGGTAGGTCATGTGACACGGCGAAAGAGCCATCGCTTTCAGTTCAGGAACATTCCAGGCATGAAAAAGCATGCGTCGGCTGCCCGGATCATTACGGAGAAGCAGAATAACGTCGGCCACTTGGTCATATTCGGTTCCATCGGCAGCTTGCCAGCGACGCCACTGCTTGCCGTACACCGGACCTAAATCGCCCCATTCAGAAGCGAAATCAGCATCTGCGAGTATCTTTGCCTCGAACTCCTCCTGGGAGAGATTTGAACCGGTTGCCGAGCGATAGTTCGCCAAAGGCCAATCTGTCCAAATCCTGACGTTTTCCTCCAACAGCGTACGAATATTGGTCTGCCCAGTTAGAAACCACAGCATCTCCTTGACCGCAGTTTTCCAGTAAACTCTCTTTGTGGTGTAAACCGGAAATGTACCGTCCGACATGTCGAAGCGCATCATTGAACCGAACGTGGCAAGAGTGCCGGTGCCGGTCCTATCCTTACGCCGATCCCCGTGTTCCACGAGAGTTCTGAGGATGTCGAGATACTGAAATTCGGGATGCCTGGTCATGTTGTCGTCCGCTGTTGACGTAATCGATAGTGCGCAACGTTACCGAACTGTGCAATACCCTAATGACCCTCAAAAAACCGTTAAGCGAGGCTTAGCGCAATTTTATTGCGGTACCGGTACCATTTGAGCAACTGCGAAACGGCGCTACTTTCAGGCCGCTCGACGGAAAGGTACCGTTTCGATGTCGGAAAATGTCCGCACGCCGAGGAAGATGTCGGCCGAGCGCTGATAGAGCTGGCAGGAGAGCTTGCCGTCCGAAACATAGAACTGGAACAGGCAGTGGCAGGGCGGCAGCGCCATCTCGTCCACTTCCGCCGGGTTCCAGGCCGAGACGATGTGGCGGCGGGAATTGGGATTAGTCTTGATGCTTTCGATCAGCAGCGCGATCTGGTCGATCTTGCGCCCATCCGGCGCAGGCCAGGAACGCCATTGCGAGCCATAGACCGGGCCAAGTTCGCCGTTTTCATCGGCCCACTCGTCCCAGATGCTGACGCCATGTTCGTGCAGATAGGCGATATTCGTCTCGCCTTTCAGGAACCACAGGAGCTCATGGATGATCGACTTCAGATGCAGTTTCTTGGTGGTCAGGACAGGAAAGCCTTCCGACAGGTCGAAGCGCATCTGGTAACCGAAGACGGAGCGCGTGCCCGTGCCCGTGCGGTCACCGCGGTCGGCGCCGGTTTCCTTCACATGGCGGAGGAAGTCGAGATATTGCTTCATGGCCCGCTGATTCCCTTCTCTCAAGACGGGCCGCAGTGTAAAGCCAAGCAGCGGCGCTTCCAAGGCGGAAACGCCGCGCGGAATTGCCAATCCAGTGGAAAGGCTTCAGAGGTCGCCGAGCTTGCCGAGTTCCTTGGCCACCAGATAGTAGAAGGTGACGCGCGACTTCGAATGGTCGGCCTTCATCGCGGTGGCCACGGAGGCCACGGCCTTTTCGGCCGCCTCGCCCGTCACGCCGAGCTTCTTGCCGCACCAGCTCTGCACGACGCGGTCGAGCTCGGACTTGTCAGTGGCGGAAACCAGCGAGGAGTCACGGTTGCGCAATGCAATGCCGAGATGCTTCACGATCTTCGCCACAACAGCTTCATCGGCCTTGGCGTCATACTTGCGGACATCTGGAAGATAGTCGGTCATGTCATTACTCCCTGTTTTCCCAATGCTTGTGATGCATTCTCAAAATAAAATGTTTAGTCGAATTCGAGCCAAGTCAAGCAGAGATTGCGGGCCTTTCGAAAATCGCCCCGGCAATAAGCGATGTAATCCTCCAACGGGCCTTTTCATCCGCGCGCATAACACTTATATGAACTCTGCCGTCTTTCGGGGCGGCTATGGCAATAAACGGGCGATGGAATAAACCTATTGGACCCGGGGGCGGTACCCGGCGCCTCCACCAGAAACTGCTGAATGCGTCATGCTGCGAGCGGCTTCTGATGGGGGCGAAATAGGATCGACAAGGGTGTAAAGATCGACTTTTTGCCCGGCATGATACCGCCGTTATCGGGTCACAAGTGTAGTTGCAAACGACAACAACGCTAAGGGTTATGCTCTCGCTGCCTAATGGCGGTGCGGGAAATCCGACCTAAGTCCTTTTGGTTAGCACCTTAAGGCGGGGTTCGGAGGTACCTGGCAACAGAAACCTCCACTTTCTCTCCCCTCATCTCTTCATCTTGTCGCCTCACCTTCTCCCCATGGGCGGAATCAATTATATTGCCGTCGATGATAGGCTCGCATATAGCGGGTTTTCGGAATGCCTTGTTCGTGGCATAAAGCAGCTCGCGCAAAAGTGTGTGAGCGGTTTTGCGGTCACGAGCTGCGGAAAACAGAGAACCAAAGCGGTTTCGCGCGAATCTGAAAGATCGCGATACGATTTGGATGGCGTGAAACGAAATTCAGGAAGGCGGTCACAGTATGGGGCAGGATCACATCCGGTACGACATTCTCGCACAGGACGCACTGCGCGGCGTGATCCGCAAGGTTCTCGGCGAAGTCGCCGCGACCAACAGCTTGCCAGGTGACCATCATTTCTTCATCACCTTCCTCACCGGAGCTCCGGGCGTGCGCCTGTCGCAGCACCTGAAGAGCAAGTATCCGGAGCAGATGACAATCGTCATCCAGCATCAGTTCTGGGACCTGAAGGTCACCGACGCCGGCTTCGAGATCGGCCTTTCCTTCTCCGACACGCCTGAAAAGCTCGTCATCCCCTACAATGCGATCCGCGGCTTCTATGACCCCTCGGTCAATTTCGAACTCGAATTCGATGTCGCCGCCGATGCAGGTCTCGAAATCGTCGAGGACGAGGATGTCGCAGCCTATGTGACCCCGGTCGAAACCGCAGGTGATGCCGCCGCCAAGCCCGCCGATGGCGAGAAAGCCGGCGCCTCTGTCGTCTCGCTGGACGCCTTCCGCAAGAAGCAGTAACGGGCAAAAGCCTTGGCCGACGTCGTCAATCTCCGCCAGTTCCGCAAGCGCGCCGAGCGTGCCGAGAAGGAGAAGACGGCCGAGCAGAACCGGCTTGCCCATGGCCGGACCAAGGCCGAGAAGTCGCTGACCAGAGCGCTGAACGAGAAGGCAGAAAAGGCGCTCGATCAGGGCAGGCTGGAAAAGCGCGCGGACGTTTCAGAAGGCGACGACCGGGACGGCCATTCGTGATCCGGAAACATTCGGTCACGCTGCGCGGACACCGCACATCCTTTTCCCTTGAAGACGAATTCTGGAACGAGGCACTGACAATCGCGCGTCGGCGCAGCCTCTCGATTGCCGCCCTTCTCACCGAAATCGACGAAACGCGGGCACCTGACAGCAATCTCTCTTCGGCGATCCGTGTTCATGTCCTTGAGGAGCTGAAGCGCGCAAGCGCCTGATGCGACTCAGTGAGCGCCGGGCGGCGCAAGCTCGCCACCGCGAATGACATCCGGCTGAAAGCCCGGCACGCCAAATCCCGCAGCCGGGTTCTTCAGTCGCGGGATCGAATTGGTCTTCTGCCCGGATTTGTCACCGGAAGACTTGTCACTGGCCGCCTTGTCGGCCGCAGCCTTGTCCGCAGCCGCCTTGTCAGCCGCCGCCTTTTCAGCGGCAGCCTTGGCCGCAGCCTCTTCCGCCAGCCTCTCGGCTTCCGCCTTCTTCTCGGCCTCGATGCGGGCCTTCTCTCGTGCGTCGTCCAGCGAACGATAGTAAAGCGCCTCGCGGCGCAGCCGCTGACGCTCGGCCAGACGGGCCTGCAGGAGATCGGCCTTGCGGCGCTCGCGCTCGAAGGCGCGCAGGGACAGATAGTTCGCCAGCTCCGTCGCATCGATCGATGATGTCGGGCTCGCCAGCGTGCCGCCAAAGCGCATCACCAGCGCGGGCGTTGCACCGGCAACGTCGTCCGTTCCCGCCGCATAGGCAGCCCTGAGATCGGCGCGGATGACACCCTCCGCCAGTCCGACAGATCCATCAAGGCCGAGGCGCAGGTCAGGCGTCTCGGCGCGCACGTTCTGCACCAGCAGGCGGCCGTTGGAAATCGAAAACGGCAACGTCACGCCATCAAGCCTGGTCTGCCCCTTGACCACGATCGGCGCGACCATGCTCACGACCTTCGCCGCGTTGATCTCGCCCTCCAGCTTGTCCGCAGCAGCAAGGACCGCCGGCAGCGCAGCGCCGTTGAAGCCGCTGATCTGCAGCGTCGGGATCGTCACATTGCCAGAACCGCTCAACTGGCCGGCAATCTGCTTGAGATTGGCGCCGGAACTTTCGAGGCCGAGCGCAATATCGGCGCTGCCGGAGAGGATCGGTATGTCATCGCCCGTGCGCCAGGACAGCTTGCCGATATCCGCACCTTTGACGTTGAACTTGCCACGCAGGAAGGCCTGCCCCTGCCCGACTGTCAGCGAGAGACCGCCCTTTGCCGCACCTCCGGAAAACTGGCCCGTCGCATCCTCGATCGCCACCGCACCGGCGCTGTAACGGAGCCGTCCGGCAAAGTCGCTGACGGGGACCGGATAGCCAAGCCAGAGATTGGCGGCCGAGATCCGCACATCTGCCGCAAACGGGCCGGTGACCGGCGCGGGGAAGGCCTGAGACGAGAAGGCGCCATTGGCATCCTTCAGCGGGCCGGACACGAGTTCGGCAAGCCAGCCGGCGTCGAGCGTCTTCACCGAGAGTTCGCCGGTCAGCATCTGCGTGGCATCGCGGCTGAGCGTCAGGCCGCCGGCGACGTTTTCGTCCAGAGCCTTGCCGGCCAGCGATGACAGGACAAAGCCGTCGGGCTTGATATCCAGCGTCGCGGTGACCGAAAGCGGCAGTCCGCCGCCCATGTTCGGCAGGCTGTAGCCGGTGACCAGCAGGAAGGGTTCAACATCCTCGCTGTCGAGCAGGACCTTGTATTGCCCTTCCAGGAAATGCGCCGCCGAAAGGTCACCCGTCCCCTTGGCGTTGAAGCCGGTCGTCGCTGTCTGGGCGTTGAGCACGATCTGCGCCGGCGCCGAGCCCGTCCGGGTCATCTTCACCGAGGCCGCACCATGATTGCCATCCAGCATCGGCAGCAGCCGGAAGCCCGCCTGCCCCAACAGCGTGGCGTAATTGTCATTCTCGGCATTCGCCTGGATATCGAGATTGGTACCCGGCGACAGTCCGATATCCTGCCCCTGCAGCTTGACGGCAAGCTTGGTGCCGTTCGTCGTGCCCTGGACGGTCGCAACGACGGGGAAGCTTCCCGACTTGGCCGATGCAAGCTCGAAGGCGACATTCGTATCGGCGAAATAATGCGCATTGTTCGCCAGCGCCGAGACGACCGGATGATGCGGCAGGTTCCGCTCGGCCAGCAGCAGGAAGCCGCGCGGATCGACAGCCTTGAGCCGGCCCTTCAGGTCGAGCACGGGCGCTGCGACACTGCCCGATGCCGTCCCGGCCATTTCGATCGTCGCACCGGCCAGATCGCCAACCGCCAGCCTGTCGAGCACAAGCTTGCCGTTTTTCAGCGTGAAGGCGGTCGCGACGTCACTCGCCACGATCCCCTGCGAGGCGAGATTGCGGAATTCGAGATCGGCCGAAATCGTCTGCGCCAGGAAGGCCGCGCTCGTTTCCTTACCGGTCGCAAGGCTTGCAACCGCGCGCATGGCGTCGAAATCGAGATCACCGCCGGAAAGCTTGATGGCCAGCGAAGCCGCGTCGCCATTGTCCGGCACCTGCCGCTCGATGCGGCCTTTCAGGATCGCCCCGCCCGCCGCCAGTTCGAGATTGTCGAAGGACTGGATTTCGTCGTCAATCGTCACATCGGCGGAAAAGCCCAGTGCGTTGAGGCTGCGGATCTGCGGCGCGACATCGCCGGCAAGCCAGGCAGACAGACCCGACGGCTGGCTGGAGGCCGCCGTCAGCGTTCCCTTGAAGGAGCGCTTTTCGGAAAGATCAAGCAGGCCGCTCGCCTCGACCTTGGTGCGGCCCGGCAACTCGACAGAGGCCCGGTCGAGCTTCCAGCCCGTCCCGTTCGGCTCGGCAACCACCATGACATCGCGGAAAGACGTATCGGCCGAGACAATCGCCGGCAGTTTCAGCGTGGCCTTGCCCGGCACCGGCGGAACCGGAATGTCGGAAAGCAGCGCCAGAAACGTCTCCAGCCGCTCCTCGGCGGTGACGACCTGTTCACTGCGCGAGCGTTTCGCTCCCTCGCCGCTGGCGCCAATCGCATTCATGTCGACCTGCTGGCCTTCGGCCGTCAGCAGGAATTGCGGATTGAGCCCGGTGTCGAGCGTTGCCTCGCCGGTGATCGAGTAAGGGTCGCTGACCGCGCCCATGTCGAGCTGGTATTGCGGCAGGCGCACATGGTCGCTCGCAAGTTCGAAGGCACCCTTGATGCGCACCGGCGCCGGATCACCCGGCTTCTTCGCGCCATAGGCCGCGTTGAACGTGCCGTCATAGCGGAGTTTGAGATCAACGAGCCTGAGCGTGCCTTCCAGATCGGCCGTCACCGGCAGCGCGTCGGGGGTGACGTGCGAGGCAACGCGCACCTCGCCCTTGGCGTCGCGAATGCCGGTATTGATCGTGAACTTGCCGGCCACGCCGTCGATCAGCCCCTTGCCCTCGAAATGCCAGGGGCCGACGAGCGACTTGGCGGAGGCGACGAAGTCGAGACCGGTCAGTTTGCGCGTGCGCCCGGTCTGGTGATCATCGAAGGTCACTTCACCGCCGCTGACGCGGACGTTTTCCAGAACCACGATCTTGGCCGGGATCGACGGATTGCCGGTCTTCGCCCAGTCGAGCGTGCCGTCCTTCTGGAGCGCGATGTGAACCTTGGGCTCGATGATGCGCATTTCGAAGATGCGGGCCTCACCCGACAGGAACGGCGCGATCTCCATGTCCATGGCAAAGCGCGAGGCGGTGACCAGCGGCTTTCCGTCGTCGTCACGCCCGATCGTCACATCTTCCATGGTCACGGACGGGAACGGGATCAGCCGCGCGCTGACGGCACCATGAACCTCGACCTTCTTGCCGAGGATCAGCGAGGCGCGGCGCTCGAAATCCTGCCGAAAGCCCGTCCAGTCGACGAAATACGGCGCCACCAGCGCCGTGAAAAGCGCCAGAACCACCAATCCAGCAATGCCAAGCATGATCCGGCCGAGCACCGACAATCGCCCAATTCCCCACCTGGTTTCGGCACTTGAGCACCGTACAAATCGATTTGTGACAGACTAGCGCCAAATGACGCCGGAACAAGACAATTGCATGACCGGACGCTGAAATACCGACTTATTCCAAGGTAAAAATCTTGCCCGGGTTCATGATGTTGTCCGGGTCGAGCGCCCGCTTGACCTGCCGCATGACATCAACGGCCGATCCCAGTTCTTCGATGAGGAAGGGCTGCTTGCCCTGCCCGATCCCGTGCTCGCCGGTGCAGGTTCCGTCCATCGCGAGCGCCCGCGCATTGAGCCGGACGCAGAAGGCCTCGACCCGGGCAATTTCCGCCGGGTTCTTGTCGTCGAAAAGAACGAGAACGTGGAAATTGCCATCGCCCGCATGGCCGACGATCGGCGCCGTGAAGCCGTTTTCGATGACGTCTTTCTCGGTTTCGGCCACGCAATCGGCAAAGCGCGAGATCGGCACGCAGACATCCGTCGACAGCGCCGCCATGCCCGGGATCAGCGCCTTGGCCGAGTAATAGGCATTGTGCCGCGCCTTCCAGAGCTTCGCCCGCGCTGCCGCATCCGTCGACCATTCGAACGCCCCGCCGCCATTCTCGGCAACGATGTCGGCAAACTGCTCGGACTGCAACCGCACCGTCTCCGCCGTGCCATGGAACTCGACGAAAAGCGTCGGCTGCACGGTCAGCGACAGTCCGGAATAGGCATTGCAGGCTGCGACCTGCGCATCGTTCAAGAGCTCGATGCGGGCCACCGGAATGCCCATCTGGATGGTCATGATGACCGTGCTTGCCGCATCCTTGAGCGTCGGAAATCCGCAGACCCCGCCGGCAATCATTTCCGGAATGCCCTGCAGGCGAAGCGTGATCGAGGTGAGCACGCCGAGCGTGCCTTCTGCCCCCACCATCAGCCGCGTCAGATCGTAGCCGGCAGACGACTTGCGGGCGCGCCGCGCCGTGCGGATCGTCTCGCCATTCGCCATCACGGCGGTGACGGCCAGAACATTGTCCTTCATCGTGCCGTAACGCACCGCATTCGTGCCCGAGGCCCGCGTCGCCGTCATGCCGCCGATGGAGGCATTGGCGCCCGGATCGATCGGAAAGAACAGGCCCGTGTCGCGCAGATATTCGTTCAGCTGCTCGCGTGTCACGCCCGACTCGACCGTGCAGTCGAGATCCTCGGCATTCACCTCAAGAACCCTGTTCATCCGGCTGAAATCGATGGAAATGCCGCCGGAGGCCGCATTGACCTGACCTTCTAGCGAAGACCCCGTGCCGAAGGGGACCACCGGAACCTTGTGTTCCGCACACGCCCTGACCACGGCCTGAACCTCGTCCGCCGTCTCCACGAAGACAACGGCATCCGGCAGCTGCGCCGGCAGATAAGTCGTGGTATGCGCATGCTGCTCGCGCATCGCCTGCCCCGTCTGCAGCCGTTCGCCGAATGCCTGCTTGAGAATGCCGACAACGGCGGCAATCCCCGCTTCATTCCGCTTGCCCGCGCGCACACCTTCCAGAGCCATGATATCCTCCTGTTTTCTGCCTTCATGACGCAGCTCAAGCAGACTGTCGAGAGGCTTTATGGACGCAGAAAAACCGCATCGAGAATGGACATGACCAGAGAAAGGCGCTGCCTCACCGCGATCACCTATCTGTCGACGGAGAGGACGGTTCCACCCCGAACGCAGCCGGAAGCGTGCAATTTACCCCAAGCGGTGCGAAATGCCGGAGATTGCGTGTCACCACCGTCAAGCCATAGGCTCTGGCCGTCGCAGCAATGATAAGATCACCAAGCCCCGGATGATGCCCTGTGGATATCGCCGCATCCTCCAGCTTGCCCAGATGCCGCCCCACCACCGCATCGAGAGGCAGAATGCGGTCGGCAAACCGTTCCACCACCATGTCCAGCCAGCCATTGAGGCTCCGCGCCCGCTCGATGCCACCGCGCCGATGCAGCCCTCGCAGTCCCTTCTCGATTTCAGCAATCGTGATGGCCGAGAGAAAGAGCGTTCCCGCCTCGCCCTGCTCGTGAAACCATTGTCGCGCGGCCTCGGGCGCCGGTTCCTTGCGATCCGGCGAAAAGATCGAAATCACATTCGTGTCGATCATAAAGCCGTCAGTCAAAATCGACATCCCGGCCGAGCGAGGTGCTGCGAGCCAAATCCTCCGGCCCCGGATAGTCCGCCAGAACATCGCCGAAATTGGGCGTCGGCCGTGAGAGCGCGCGCTTCGCAGCCTCCGCCGCCTCGACGCTGACGAGAACCGCCGCCGGCTTGCCATGACGCGTGATCGTCACGAAACTCCCGGACGCGGCGTCATCCACCAGTCCCGCAAACCCCGCCTTCGCATCGGCAACACTGACAGTCGACATGACGGACACCCTTCGCAATATGACCATATATGGTCAATATGCGACCGATGGGGCCGAAAATCAACGGTGTCATGCCTGAAGGAGCGGCTTGCGCCGCCTCGCTCAGAACGCCACCTTGAAGCCGCCGCGGGCGGAGACAGAATAGGACTTGTCGGTAAAGGCCGAGCCGTCCAGGTTGCCATAGACGTCGAACTGCGGCGCCACCTTGTAGGAGAAGCCGACGCCGAGCGAGGCACCGGCCTTGGAGCGCGCATAGCCGTCCCCGACCGCAAAGCTCGTGCCGAGCACGCTGGCGGCAAAGGTTGCCGGGCCGATGCGCTGCGCGGTGATCGCAGCCGCCTGGACATAGACGCTCGACATCAGGCCGTCGTCACCCTTGATCTGCTTGGTCAGACGCACTTCGGCGCGTTCTTCCATGATGTTCGAGAAGCTCGAACCATAGCTGACATTCTGCGACGAACCGGTTTCGGTATAGGCACCGAGCGAAGACCCGACATAGCGCAGGCGTCCCGTCGGCGTCACGGTCAGACCGTCGCCGAGATCGAAATTATAGCCGAGCGCCGTCTCGGGCGAGACGAAATAGCCGTTGAAGTCGCCGCGTGCGATTTCCGTTCCATTGTTGACGAAACGGCGCGTATGAACGTTGAGCCCGCCGCCGGAGAGGGTAGCGTCGAGGTTGAAATTGCCGAATTTGTAACGGCCATAGACACCGCCGAAGACCGTGTCCGTGGTCATGTAATCGGAAGACAGCGACTGGTTTGTGCGCATGCGGCCAAGGCCGGCAAAGCCGCCAACGCGCAGGTTGTCCATGTGCCAGTCATAACCGAACATGGCACCGCCGCTATAGGAGCGCTGGCCGGAAGCCGTGCCATAGGGGTCCTGGAACTGCGCGCCGCCAAAGGCGCGGGTCCAGACGAGGTTTCCGTATTTGTCGACCGTCTGGCCGGAGCCCTGCAACACGAGATCGGTTGCCTTGACGGCAGACGACGCGCCGAGAACCTCGGCAAAGGCCGCAGTCGCGCGGTTTGTCTTCACCGACCGCTTGCGGTCGTTCTGATAGGCATTCGGCCCCACCGTCGGCGATGCGTCGCGGCCGATATCCTGCGGAATGACATCAACTGAACCGACATCCTGCAGGAGAATATCGCCAACGACAGCCGAAGCATAAGTCGCAACAGAGTTTGAAGCCGCCGTCGCGGCGACGCGGGGCGTGTTGTCGACAATCACGATATTGCCTGTGCCCGTGCCATCGAGCCCGGAGGTGACGAGCGTGGTGTTCGCACCGTAAAGCTTGATCGAATTTGTAGCCACACCGTATTTCTTGACGCCCAGCGTATAGCTGCCGGTGTAGAAATTCGTCGTGTTGCCAGCGGTGTTGTTATAGTCGATGCCGTTGGTGAAGACCGCCCCGTTGTAGATATTCAGCGTATTGCCGCCGGCCCCGAGATAGACCGCAGACGTGCCGCCCGAAATCGTGCCGGAATTCGTCAGCGTCATCGAACCGCTGTTGAGATAGACGCCATATTGGGCGCCCGAAATGGTCCCGCTGTTGGTGACAGTCGTGCCGCCAGTCGTATTGTCGAGATAGACACCGGAGATCTTCAATCGCGCGTCAGCGCCCGTCGCAGTCGCCCGGATCGTGCCGCTATTGGTAATATTGGCCGAAAGCGCGCCGCTTTCCACCTTGATGCCGGCACCAAGCGCGCTGATCGTCCCACGGTTGGTGAGCGTCAGGCTGCTGCGGGACGCCAGGCCGATGGCCGACCTATAGTTGAAGACGCCTCTGACGATGCTGGGGGCACCCGTTGCCGTGATCGTCCCGTCATTGACGATTGTGGCGCGGGTGTTTTCGAGAAGGAGAACGCTGCTGCCCGCGCTGATCGTGCCGCTGCTGGTATTGTTGATCGTGGACGTGAGCCCGCCCGTCAGCCAGAGAGCGTTCGTCGCGCCCCAGATGCCGCCGCTGTTCGTGAAGTTGACCGTTCCGCTGGTATCGGCGACGAAGCCGTAAAACGTCTGTGTGCCAGCTGCATTCAGCGAGCCGCTATTGTTGATGGTCGAGGAGGTGGAGCTGGAGCTCACCACCGTGAGTGCCGACTGGCCCGTGGTCGCCATGATGGTCCCGGCGTTGTTGACCGTATTGAATGCGCCCAGCATCTGAACGACGACGGCATTGTACCCTCCCGCTGTCGACTTGATGATGCCGCTTGCGGTGTTGTTCAGCGTGAAGGTGCTCGCCGCGTTGTTGGTGCGAATGACATTTTGCGCGCCGCCGCCGCTGGCCGCATCATCTCCCATGAAGCCGGAATTCGTGATCGTGGTCGTACCGGTCTGTGATCCATTTACCGTGATCGTGGCGTTGCTGCCGCCGGCAAGCGTCACGATCCGCCCGGAATTGTTCAGCGTCAGCCCGCCCCCGGCATAGACCGCACTGGCGTTCGAGCCTGCGCTGATCACCCCCGTGTTTGTATTGGTCAGGTCGAGATTGCCGTTCGCGCCAGTGGTGGCCTGGGCCGGTGTTGAAGACGTCAACGTCTGCGAGTTGGTGCAGGTCAGGTTGCCGTTCACGACGCCGACGGCGCAGGTGCCCGGAGCCTGCTGCGCGAAAGCCGCTTGCAGCGGCAGGAACCCGAAGCTGGAAACCACGAAAGAGCAGAAGCAAGCGGACGTCAATCGCGCCGAACGCGGGACGAGACGATGAACAGAGCTCAAAATCATTTATATATTTCCAGATTTTCTAATATTAGAAACTAATACAAAGAACATCCGGCAAGATCGAAAATCGAAATGCCGGTATCAGGCCTTGGACTATCGGAATTGGACACGCATAAACCCCGGCATATGCGGTCCAAAGAGCGGATAAACGTATGGCTCACCCCAATACTATTGCCAAACGCCCATTCCGACTTAAAATTTGCTAACCGAAACGCGAAACGGTTGCAAGCGGAGTCAATGTAAATCTGTTTGCATCCCAGACGATTTACAAACCCAGTCACCGCAGGCAGCCTGCTGTCGCCATACCGAACAAACCAAAAACGCCGCTCTGGCCATTCCCCCTCAAAATCACTAGATTGCGGCGATGATGAATCGTTTCGATGACATGCCCTTTTTCGGCGACGAGCCCGAACCCGCCCCGCAGCGTGCCGCAACTGGCGGCGGTATTGCCGCCCGCGCGCTGGCGCAACGCGATGCCGCACGCGCGCCGGACTACCTTTCCGGGCTCAATCCCGAGCAGCGCGAAGCGGTGGAAACGACGGAGGGACCGGTTCTGGTTCTCGCCGGCGCCGGCACCGGCAAGACGCGGGTTCTGACCACCCGCATCGCCCATATTCTGGCGACAGGCCATGCCTATCCGAGCCAGATTCTGGCCGTGACCTTCACCAACAAGGCCGCGCGCGAGATGAAGGAACGCATCGGCATGCTGGTGGGCGGCGCGGTCGAGGGCATGCCCTGGCTTGGCACCTTCCACTCCATCGGCGTCAAGATGCTGCGCCGTCACGCCGAACTCGTCGGGCTGAAATCGGATTTTACCATCCTCGACACCGATGACGTCATCCGCCTGATCAAGCAGATCCTTCAGGCCGAGAGCGTCGACGACAAGCGCTGGCCGGCCAAGCAGTTCGCCGCCATGATCGACGGCTGGAAGAACAAGGGGCTCGACCCGGCGCAGATCCCGGAAGGCGACGCCCGCGCCTTTGCGAATGGAAAGGGCCGCGAACTCTACATCGCCTATCAGAACCGGCTGCTGACGCTCAACGCCTGCGACTTTGGCGACCTGCTGCTCCACCCGATCCGCATGTTCAGGAAACATCCGGACGTGCTGAAGGAATATCACGAGCGCTTCCGCTACATTCTGGTGGACGAGTATCAGGACACGAATACCGCCCAATATATGTGGCTGCGGCTTCTGGCGCAGCGCTCGGCGCCGTCGCGAGGGACCTCCCCGGCCGAAGGCCGCAAGCCCGAAGGGGCGTCCGAGCCGTTGCGAGGCCCCCGCGGAGCGCAGGCGCAAGGCGCCGACAGCGTGAGCGCAAACAAGGTCAACATTTGCTGCGTCGGCGATGACGACCAGTCGATCTATGGCTGGCGCGGCGCGGAGGTCGACAATATCCTGCGCTTCGAAAAGGATTTTCCGGGCGCCAAGGTGATCAAGCTGGAGCGTAACTACCGCTCCACTGGTCATATCCTCGGCGCGGCCGGCCACCTGATCGCCCACAATGAAGGCCGGCTCGGCAAGACGCTCTTCACCGAGCGCTTCGATCCCGACCATGAGAAGGTGCAGGTCCACGCGGCCTGGGACAGCGAAGAAGAAGCCCGCGCGGTCGGCGAGGAAATCGAACAGCTCCAGCGCCAGCAACACAAGCTGAACGACATGGCGATCCTCGTTCGCGCCTCCTTCCAGATGCGCGAATTCGAAGACCGCTTCGTCACGCTCGGCCTGAATTACCGCGTCGTCGGCGGCCCGCGCTTCTATGAACGTCTCGAAATCCGCGATGCGATGGCTTACTTTCGCCTCGTCTGCCAGCCGGCCGACGACCTCGCCTTCGAGCGCATCATCAACACGCCGAAGCGCGGTCTGGGCGACACATCTGTCCGCGCCCTGCATGATTATGCCCGCGCCCGCAATATCCCGATGCTCGCCGCGGCATCGGACATGATCGAGACCGAAGAGCTGAAGGCCAAGGCCCGCAAGGCGCTCTTCGATGTCGTCACCGACTTCCGCCGCTGGCAGTCGCTGCTTGAAAATACACCGCATACCGAGCTTGCCGAGCAGATCCTCGACGAGAGCGGCTACACGGCCATGTGGCAGAACGACAAGTCTGCCGAAGCGCCGGGCCGGCTGGAAAACCTGAAGGAACTAGTGCGTTCCATGGAGCAGTTCGAAAGCCTGCGCGGCTTCCTCGAACATGTCGCGCTCGTCATGGATGCCGACAAGAACGAGAATATGGATGCCGTCAACATCATGACGCTGCATTCAGCCAAGGGCCTGGAATTCGAAACCGTCTTCCTGCCCGGCTGGGAGGAAGGCCTGTTTCCGCACCAGCGCGCGCTGGATGAAAGCGGCCGCACCGGACTGGAAGAAGAACGTCGGCTGGCCTATGTCGGCCTCACCCGCGCCAAGCGCCGCGCCCATATCTGGTTCGTGTCGAACCGGCGCATTCACGGTCTGTGGCAATCCACCATCCCCTCGCGCTTCCTCGAAGAGCTGCCCCTCGACCATGTGGAAGTGTCCGAAAGCCAGAGCTCCAACTATGGCGGCTATGGCCGCAACCCTTACGGCCAGTCGCGCTTCGACAAGCAGGAGCCCTTCCAGAACTCCTATTCGACGCCCGGCTGGAAACGCGCCCAGGCAAACCGCACGGAAGCCACCCGGGACAACTGGGGTTCCCGCTCCGGCCATCAGGTGGAACGCATCGGTTATGGCGAAAGCGGCCCGCGCAGCAAGACGATCCAGGGCGAGCTCGTCGCCAAGTCGACCGTCGACACGCCCTCGCAATTCTCCGTCGGCGATCGCGTCTTCCACCTGAAATTCGGCAACGGCAATGTTTCGGCCGTGGAAGGCAACAAACTGACGGTCGATTTCGACCGGGCAGGCCAGAAGCGGGTTCTGGACGGGTTCGTGGAACGGGCCTAGCCGCGGCCTCCGGCTTGCTGCGGCCTTGCCATCAATGCAGGACGCGCTTTGCCAGGGCGATTGCCGGCGTCACGCGCTGAGCGCCTGCGGGCGCTTCCCCATCAAGCGCCATGAAGCGGTTGCGGCCGCCGGCCTTGGCAGCGTAGAGCGAGGCATCGGCGGAGGCGATCAGCAACTGGAAGGTCTCCGTGTTGACCGTGCCGCTCGCCACTCCGAGGCTGACGGTGACGAAGGGCGAGATCTGGCTGCTGCCATGTTCGATCGAGAGGTCCTCGACAGCCACCCGAATGGCTTCGGCGCAGGCGATCGCCGCCGCCTTGTCCGTCTCGGGAAGCACTATCAGAAATTCCTCGCCGCCATAGCGAACCGCCGTACCGCTGAACAATCTTGAAGTCCCGTCGATGACCTCGGCGACTGTCTTGATGCAGTCGTCGCCGCGGCCGTGACCATAGAGGTCGTTATAGGCCTTGAAGAAATCGATATCCATGAGAATGGCGGAGACCGGGCACCCTTCCCCGTCGGCCTGCGGTAATCTGCTGACGAAATTGGCAAGATAGCGCCGGTTGCCGAGACCGGTCATTTGATCGAGCATGGCATCGGTTTCCGCTGCCCGAAGCCGAACATTCTCGCGCAGCCGCATCAGAAATCCGTAGCGCGAGTCACGCTGTGCACGCAGATTGGCGGCATGCCCGAGATAGCTCGAAACGACGATGAAGGAGAGGCCCGCCAGCTTCTGCTCCGGCAGCATGTTCTGGAAGATCAGAACGCCGAGATACATCAGGAGGATCACCAGCGAGGTTGCCCCGGCAACGCGTGTGTCGAGCCGCTGGTTGACGTTGGAGAACAACAGGATCAACGGGATGAAATACTGGTAGTAGCCGGCATTCGGCGCGGTGTTGAGCGCCATGACGGTCAGCGTCTGCGCGCAGATCAGCACCGGGATCGCCGCCTCCGCCACCTGTCGCTGCAGATATCCCTCAAGACGGAAATACAGAAAATAGAGAAGCAGGAGGCCCGGCGTCACGACGGCGAAATGCAGGAGGGCGGCCACCTTGGCAGTTTGCGGCAGAAGTGCGATATCCGTCACCAGCAGCAGATTGTAGATGACGAGCGTCGGCAAGAGCGCACGGCGAACCGCTCTTTCGCGCACCTTGCCCATGTCTCTCTGATAGGTTTGTTCGAGATGCGGCGGAAACACGCCACGCCACCCCTTGCGCGAAAGGGTGTCTTCAATCTCCGAAAGGGTCGTCTGCGTCTCGGCGTGCAAAGGGTGATACTCGTCCTCGATCGAGGCGAAATCTACCGCATGTCAATGAAGACTCAATTAGCAAATTGCATCGGATTGCAACTTTGAGACGGAAGATGCACGGCATCGCGAGGCGGTGACAGTCGTCACCCGCCCTCCCGAACGCGTATCAGGGCCATTAGGGCTTGATGACATAAGCCCCGGGCGCGTTGGCCCATGGGAAGCGCTTCACGCCAGCTGCAATCTTGTGGTCACGCGCGAAATAATCCCAGGCGCGCGTCTCGCCCGGCCATTTGCTTGTGCCGTATTCGTCCAGCAGCAGGACAGCGCCCGGCACCATGCGTTCCCAGCAGAGTTCAAGGATCTTGCGGGTCGGTTCGTAGACATCGACGTCGATATTGACGAGGCAGAAACGGGCCTCCGGGTTTTCCTCAAGAAAGGCCGGAAGCGTCTCGACGATATTGCCGACAACCACACGGCCCCGGTTCGACGGGATGACGCCATCCTGATTGTGAAGCTCCAGCAGCTCGCGAAACTCGTCGTAGAAGCTCGACGCATTTAAGCCGCCCTTCAGCTTCTGCACGGAAACATCCTCGCCGCCATCCTCCGGTGAAATGTCGGGAAAGCCGGCAAACGTGTCGAAACCGATCACCTTCTTGTGCGTCGCCGTCGGCGTCAGCACTTCAAGGAACTTGTGCCAGCTGAAGAACGAATTGCCGAAATAGACGCCGAAATCGAGATAATGACCGGGCAAATCCATGGTCAATTTGAAGAGTTCGTAGTGCGCCAGCTGACGGATGAAGCTGCGCCGGCTGGTGTAAACCGGAAACTGGTTCATGTAGTAGCGCATGTCATGCGGGTATTTCTGAGCCAGCGCGTCCAGCCTGGAAAAGAATATATCCTCATTCTTCGACGGATAATAGAATATCCCGTCCTCGGCTTTCACGGCAGACTCAGGGGTTTTCAGTGCTGTATTATAGAGGTCTGACAAGCTGTATCCTCGCTGAACATGTTTCTCATGACGATGAACATGCGAGAAATTCCAGCTCATCACGAATCATCTTGCAGACTACAGCAGCAAAATTCATACGCATGCGATATCGCTTATAGTAGCGATATGAATTAGGCCGACTCATCCTTGAGGCGCTGAGAAGACCCGGTCAGCCTCCCGTCTTTGCCAGCTTCCCCTCATCCGTCGGCATATCCCCCAGACGAACAAACCGGTAGCCCTTGGCCTTCAAGGCCTCGATACCCTTCACCACGCCCTCGCCGGCCTTGTGGGTCGGCTGGTTGATATGGGCGATGATGACATCGCCATCCTTCGCGCTTTCGAAGGATCGCACCGTGGCATCCACGCCAAGCAGCGAGCCGCCGTCGCCGTTCACCGAATAGCCGCCAATCTTGTAGCCCATGGCCCGGATCTGGCGGATCGCTTCGGGACTATAGATGGCGGTCGCGTCGCGATACCAGGTCGGCTTCGGCGCACCGGTCGCGGCAATCGCCTGTGCTCCGCCCTCGACTTCCGCGCGCACGCCGTCCGGCGAGCCCGCCGTCTTGATGCCATAGATATCCATCGGCCGGTCGACAGCCGGAATATGGTTCTCGCCGTGATTCTCGATCTGGAAGAGATCCGGCCGCGCCCGCAGTTGCGCATAGGACTCCGCATTCTTCCTGAGCCAGCGATGCGTGACGAAGATCGTCGCCGGTATGTTCTGGGTGATCAGCGTCTGAAGAATGCGCGGATCGGTCGCGCCCATGCAGGCATCGAAGGTCAGCGCCACGGTCGGCACGTCGTGCTTTCCCGAAAGACGCAGCTTCGGCTCCACCAACCCCTGCTTGGTATAGGTGTCGGCGAGCGCCGGTGTTGCGGCGAGAAGAAGGTACAGTGCGAGGATCGTTTTCATGAAAAGCGGGACGAGAGGCAATCGCTGGAGGAATAACGATAGTCCCCTCGTCCCGAACGGGGGCGGATTTATGGCTAACCGCCCCCCAGGGGAGACATATTCGGCCTTTCGCAATTCCGGACGCGAAACCGGTTCCCACTTTCGCTGGAATTGCTTAGTCGAATTTCACTTCCTTGAGCTTGTCGATGCCCAGAACCTGCAAGGCCAGCTTCTCATAGAAGGGCTCGGACTTGCCCTGCCTCACCTTGCGCAGGAAGTATTTCTCGAAGCCGATCTTGGCCAGATGTACCCATTTGCCGGAGGACGACCAGTTGACATTGCGCGGCGGGATCTGGGGCTGGGCCACGAAGGCCACGCCCCCATCGCCAAAGTCGGCAAGGCACACGGCGTTCCAGGTGCCTTGCGCATCCGGCGCGCGGCCGGCCACCAGATTGGTGATGTTATGCGCCGTCGCCGTCACCATGGATTCAATCATGAACCCGGTCTTCGGCACGCCGACCGGAACCGGCGTCGGCCCCATCGGCGGAATGGCGATGCAGACGCCGATGCCGAACACGTTCTGGTAAGTCGGATTGCGCTGATGCTTGTCGACGATGATGAAGCCGCGCGGGTTCGTCAGCCCCTCGATGCCGCGCACCGCCGCCACGCCGCGGAAGGCCGGCAGCATCATCGTATAGGCCATCGGCACTTCATGCTTCTTCTTCACCGATCCATCGTCATTGATCTCGTCAACGAAGAGCTTGCCCGGCTCGAACTTCTCGACCTTGGCATTGGTGATCCATTTGATGTGATGCGCCCGCATCTCGCTTTCGAGCAGGCCCTTCGTGTCGCCCACGCCGTCAAGGCCGAGATGGCCGATATAGGGCTCGGAGGTGACAAAGGTCATCGGCACCTTGTCGCGGATCTTCGCATCGCGCAGCGCCTTTTCGAGAATGAAGGCAAACTCGTAGGCAGGCCCGAAACAGGAAGCCCCCTGCACCGCACCGATCACAACGGGACCAGGATTTTTCAGAAGCTTTTCGAACTGGTCCTTCGCCGCCAGCGCATGGTCTATATGGCAGACGGACTGTGTATTGGCCGCCGGCCCGAAGCCCTCGATCTCGTCAAAGGCGAGATCCGGTCCGGTCGCGATGACGAGATAGTCGTAAGGCACGCTTTCGCCCGTCGTCAGCTCGACCCGGTTTTCCGCCGGATGCACCCGCGCCGCCCCTTCCGGCCGAAGCGTGATGTCGCGCTTGGCAAAAACCGGCTTCAGATCGACCTCGATTTCCTCCCGCTCGCGCCAGCCAACCGCCACCCACGGATTGGACGGGACGAAGGAATAGGTATCGCCCCGATTGATCACCGTCACCTTGTCGTCACGCGAAAGACTATCGCGCAACTCATAGGCCATGATCGTTCCGCCGAGCCCGGCTCCCAATACGACGACATGCACCATGCTATCCTCCTCCCGAAGCCCACAGAGCTGGCGGCGATCAGCCTCCAACGACCTCCGTAAACATTCGATACATTATATATATGTATTTCACTACTTATTGTCAAACCACCGAACCGGCAAGATCGGGGATTGATGAACAGGGGCTTGCCGCCGCGCGCGCCTTGCGATCCCTGCCCGGCCGAACTATCTGTGAAGTCCCGCCCTCATCCGATTTCCGGAGAAAACCATTGTCCGCATTCAAGTCCCTGCCCGAAGCCCCGCGCGCCGCCAAGAAGCCCGTCAAAGATACGCGTCACGGCGTCACGCGCATTGATGAATATCAATGGTTGAGGGCCGACAACTGGCAGCAGGTCTTCCACGATACAAGCGTTCTGGATCCGGAAATCCGCGCCTATCTCGAGGCCGAGAACGCCTACATGAAGGCGGCGATGGCCGACACGGAAGCGCTGCAGAAGCAGCTCTTTGCCGAGATGAAGGGCCGCATCAAGGAAGACGACAGCTCCGTTCCGATGAAGGACGGCCCGTTTGCCTATGGCTCCTTCTACGTGACCGGCGGCGAGCAGCCGCATTATTTCCGCATCCCCGCCGAAGGCGGCGAACGACAGGTCATCCTCGATGGCGACAAGGAAGCGGCGGGCAAGGACTATCTGCGCCTTGCCGGGATGGCGAGTTCGTCCGACCACACGCTCGGCGTCTGGGGCTATGACGACAAGGGCTCGGAATTCTTCACGCTGCGCGTCCGCGACCTGACGACCGGCGAGGACATGTCCGACCTGATCGAAAACACCGGCGGCGGCGGCGCCTGGGATGCGCAAGGCAAGAGCTTCTTCTATACGCTTCAGGACGAGAACCACCGCCCCTCGAAGATCTTCCATCATATCCTCGGAGAGCCGCAATCGGCAGACCGTCTCGTCTATGAGGAAACCGATCCCGGCATGTTCATGGGCGTCGGCGGCTCGCGGCTCGATGACTTCATCTTCATCGACATCCACGACCACGACACGACCGAATATCGCCTTCTCTCCACCAAGGACCTCACCGCCGAACCGAAGCTCGTCGTGGCCCGCGAGCCCGGCATGCAATATGAAATAGCCGAAGGCGGCGACCGCTTCTTCATCCTGACGAACTGCGACGGCGCCAAGGATTTCAAGATCATGGAAGCGCCCGTTGAATCTCCCTCTAAGGAGAACTGGCGCGAACTCGTGCCGCATGAGGCCGGCCGCCTGATCCTCAACCACATGGCGTTCACCCGCCATCTGATCTGGCTGGAACGCCGCGACGGCCTGCCGCGCATCGTCATCCGCGACCGGGCAACCGGCGTGGAGCATGCGATTGCCTTTGACGAGGAAGCCTATTCGCTCAGCCTGACGGGTGCGGCCGAATACGACACGGATGTCATCCGCTTCTCCTATTCGTCGATGACGACGCCGGGTCAGGTCTATGACTACAACATGGCGACGCGCGAGCGCACGCTTCTGAAGACCCAGGAAGTCCCCTCCGGCCACAACCCGGACGACTATGTCACCCGCCGCATCCAGGCCGTCTCGCATGACGGCGAGCTTGTCCCTGTTTCGCTGCTCTACCGCAAGGACACGGCGCTTGACGGCTCCGCCCCCTGCCTTCTCTATGGCTACGGCGCTTACGGCATCTCGATCCCGGCCAGCTTCTCGACCAATGCGCTGTCGCTCGCCGATCGCGGCTTCGTCTATGCCATCGCCCATATCCGCGGCGGCAAGGACAAGGGCTATCGCTGGTATGAAGACGGCAAGCTCGCCGGCAAGGAAAACACCTTCAAGGACTTCATCGCCGCCGCCGACCATCTGGTGAAGGAGCGCTTCACCTCCTACAACCGCATCATCGCCGAGGGAGGCTCCGCCGGCGGCATGCTGATGGGGGCCGTTGCCAATATGGCGCCGGAAAAATTCGCCGGCATCATCGCCGCCGTCCCCTTTGTCGACGTGCTGACCACCATGCTCGACGACACCCTGCCGCTGACACCGCCGGAATGGCCTGAATGGGGCAACCCGATCGAGTCGAAGGAAGACTACGACCGCATCGCGGCCTACTCCCCTTACGACAACGTCGCCGCCAGGCCCTACCCCGCCCTTCTGGCACTCGCCGGCCTCACCGACCCCCGCGTCACCTATTGGGAACCAGCCAAATGGGTGGCGAAACTGCGCGAGCACACGACCGGCAACGAACCGATCCTCATGAAAACCAACATGGGCGCCGGCCACGGCGGCGCCTCTGGCCGCTTCCAGCGGCTGGAGGAAACGGCGCTGGAATATGCGTTCGCGATCAAGGTTGCCGGCAAGATGTGAGGTCTCGCCGCTGTCGTTGAGGGGGCGCCGAACCTGTTGACGCGCCACCTTGCGACGGTTCGCTCATGGCCGGACGGGTGCAAACCCGTTCTGCCGGCGGAAGGCGGTGATGACATAGGCCGCGCCCTCCGCGGTCAGGTGGCTGTTGTCCCACTGGATGGGAACAGACTGGATGTCCAGCAGGCAATGAACGGGCGCCGGGCAGATCGTCCTGTAGGGTGAGAGATAGGCGACGCTGGTCTCGGCCGCCATCGCCGCAAGGTCGGCGTCCAGCGCGCGGGCATCGCCCGATTGCGCCGCAATCCCCGGTCTTTCCGTCCCGAACGCCTCGGCGCGCGCCAGAAGCCGCGCCAGCGACTGGTTGTATTCGACGATCGGTCCCAGCAGATAGACATTGGGCGTCCGGGTCTTCAGATATTTCAGCACCTCGGCGAGATAGGGTTTGTCGATCGCCTTCCACTCGGCCGAAATGATCACGCCATCAACCGGATGGTTCGGCAGGAACTGCCGCATCGCCAGCTCCATGATGGCAGTGCAGCCCTCCTGCCCGACGCTGATGAGAAACGGCTTGCAGCCCGACGCCGTCGCCTGAAGCACATGCGTCTCGGGCAGTCCCTCTTCCAGTGCCTTCCAGACATGGGCGGCATGACTGTCGCCGATCAGAAGCAGGTTCCGCTTTCCCGGCTCGATCTTCAGGCAGGTCGACGCATCGAAGGCCTCCGCCCCTTCCTGATAGGAATCGATGAAGCAGGTGCCGCGCCGATAGACCGGCACATCGTCATAGGCGGCATAGCGCGCCAGGCGATCAACCTCCGGCGTGAAGCGCCAGGGCATGCCGCCACTGACAATCAGGAAAAGTGCTGCCGCACCAGAGACGGCAATGCCGGCCCCCGCAGCCCAGGCCCATCGTGGCGACGATGTCTCTCGGGCGCGGGTTCGAAACGGCTGCTCGACAAATCGCCAGGAGGCCGCGCTGACCACGATCGACAGCGCTAAGAGCCCCAGCTGTTCCTCAAGCCGCAAAGCCCGCCCCAGCGCAAGATGGACGAGCACATAGATCGGCCAGTGCCAGAGATAGAGCGAATAGGAAATCCGTCCTATGAACACCATCGGCAAGGTCGACAGGAGACGGCTGACGAGGGTCGGGCCTTGCTGTCCCGAAAAGATGATCAGCACCGCACCGAGCACGGGCGCGCTCGCCCAGACGCCGGGATAGCCCATCTTGCTGAAATAGAAATGCACCGATGCCGCGATCAGCAGGAGCCCCGTGATCGCCAGCGCTTCGCGCAGGATCCGGCAGTCCCGACGCCAGCGCGGCACAAAAGCCAGGCACGCCCCGGCCGCAAGCTCCCATGCGCGGAAGACGAAGATGTAGAACGCTGCCTGCGAGGAATGGGCGGTCATCGAGACGCAGAGCACGAAGCTCCCGACGGTGACCGCCAGAAGCACCGTCGGCAGGATGCGCCGGGCATGGCGGCACAGCAGGAACAGAAGCGGCGGATAGAAGAGATAGAACTGCTCCTCGACCGCCAGCGACCAGGTGTGGAGAAACGCATTGGCATCCGAGCCCGGCGCGAAATAGTTGGTGTTGGCGTAGAGATAGATGTTGGAGGAGAAGAAGATGGCAGCAAGCGCATTCCGGCCAAGCCCCGCGAGCTCGCTCGGAAACAGCACGAACGTGGCCGCCAGCATCGTGACCAGCACAACGGTGAAGAAGGCCGGAAACAGCCGCCTGGCCCGCCGCTCGTAGAACCGCATGAGCCAACCCGGCCGCGACGGGCCTTCGAACTCCCGCAGCAGGATACCGGTGATCAGGTATCCGGAAATGACGAAGAAGACATCGACGCCCACAAAGCCGCCCCGGAAGAACGGCAGGCCCAGATGCGCGGCAACGACGGTGAGGACCGCGATGGCGCGCAGCCCTTCGATGTCCGGCCTGTAGGCGAGGTGATGCGCGACCGGCTCGCCATCGGCAGGCGCAGGATGCGCAACTTCAGAATTCTCACCCGCCAACGCCATGCCGAACCCTTTCGCGTCCGGCATAGACATGCCCGGAAAATGGTTCACGTTCCGTCAAGCAAAGTGAATTTTCCCCGCTTCACAACCATCGTTTATACTGAGTGCCTTCCGTCACCGGATGGGCCAGCGACGACTGGCTCAGGCGGGAGGAGAGCCCGGTGGGGTGCCGCGTAACGTGCGCGGAATTTCACCGGGGGACGCGGGCGGCGATGGACCTGACACGTCCACCGAAGCGTTTCCCCCGATGGGCCGCGAATGGCTCGGCGGCTTGGCTGCGCCAAAGAACCCGTCTGCCTCCGCAGACGGTTTAGCGAGGCGGCCCGCGTTTGAGGATCAGGGTCGGATGAGGCCCTGCCTCGGCAATCTCGACGGGCCGCGCTGGCGGGCCGCCGTTTTCATACCAATCAATCAGGGCGGCGCGTCAGTGCGGCTCTCCGGAAGTTTGCGCCCGGAGACAAGGGCAAGAGCGGTTAGACCGGAGTGGAACTCGGGGAAGGTTTTTCCCGGAGCTTTTTGCGTGCCTAAAATTGAGACCTCACCCTGAGGTGCCTGCGCAAAGCGCAGGCCTCGAAGGGTCCCTGCCACACACTCAAGGGCCCCGCGCCACAAGCGCATCCTTCGAGGCCGCCCTGCGGGCGGCACCTCAGGATGAGGGCCGAGCAAGGGGCACGACGCCAATCTCCCCCCTTGCGGGGGAGATGCCCGGCAGGGCAGAGGGGGGTGTGGCAAGGCAGCACGCTCGATCCTTCGAGGCCGCCCTGCGCGCGGCACCTCAGGATGAGGGCAGAGTAAGAGGCACGCAGCCAATCTCCCCCGCAGCGGGAAGGATTGGAAGGCACCGCCGCGGCCTCTCCACCTGCGGAAAAGAACGGAGTGAGGCCCCGCCCCGATTGGCAATCGGCACCCAACCGGGGTAGAGCTTCAACACCATGATGGCAACGACAGGCAGTCCATGACACCGATCGACCCGATCCGCCCGGCTGAGACCCGCCCCCGCGAAACCGACGCCTTCCGCTTCCAGATCCGCACCGTCTTCGGTTCGCTGCGCCACACGCGCACGAGAACCCGGATCATCTTTCTGAGCATCGGCCTCGTCATCCTCATCTGCCTCACCTCCTATATCCAGGTGCTGCTGAACAACTGGAACGGCCCCTTCTACGATTCGATCGAGAAGCGGGACCTTGGCGAATTCGGCCGCCAGCTCGAAATCTTCGCGCTGATCGCCGGCGCACTCCTGATCTGCAACGTCGTCCAGGCCTGGCTGACGCAGACGGCGACGCTGCTGCTGCGCCGGGGCCTTGCGGTCGATCTGCTCCGGCTGTGGAACAGCTGCGGACGGGCGGTGCCGGCAGAAGCCACGCTCGAGGGCGCCAGAAATCCGGACCAGCGCATCCAGGAAGACTCGCTCAATGTCGCCGACTGGACGGTGTCGCTCTCCATCGGCCTCTTCCAGTCGACCATCCTGCTGCTCAGCTTCGTCGGCATCCTCTGGTCGATCTCGGGAGCCTTCGCCTTCACGCTCTTCGGGCTCCATATCTCCATTCCCGGCTACATGGTCTGGATCGCGCTGATCTATGCCGGCGCCGGCACCTTCCTCAGCGCCGTCGTCGGGCGGCAGCTGGTCGACCAGAACAACCGCCGCGCCGCCTTCGAGGCCGAGTTCCGCAAGGCGCTGGTGGAGGCCAATACCGCACGCGGCACCGACACCGTCACCCGGCAATCTGTCTTTGCCACCAGCTGGCATCTCTACCGCATCTTCTCCAACGTGCTCGCCTCGACACGGCTGATCATCGTCTCGCAGACCAACCTCACCTGGATTTCGGCGGGCTTCGGCTGGGGCGGGCTGGTCGTGCCGGTGCTGGCGGCAGCGCCCGCCTATTTCTCCGGCCAGCTCACCTTCGGCGGACTGATGATGGCGGTCGGCGCCTTCAACCAGGTCAACACGGCGCTCCGCTGGCAGATCAACAACTTCTCGATGATCGCCCAATGGCGCGCCGCCATGCGCCGCATCGTGCAGTTCAAGCTGCAGCTCGAAGTCTTCCGCCAGTCGACCGGACGTCAGGTCCAGATGTGACATCCGTCAATTGATCTTGCGGCGGCAGTCACGCGGCCCCATCTTGAATCAGACTTTGAAAGGACGCCGCGATGCCGCTGATCGGATTCGACAATTCCTACACGCGCCTGCCTGAGCGCTTCTATGCGCCGGCCACGGCAGCCAATGCGTCCGAACCGTGGATGTTCGCCTTCAACGAGCCGCTGGCCCGCGACCTAGGCCTCGATGTCGAGCTTCTGAAACGCGACGGTGCTGCTCTCTTCTCCGGCAATCTGAAAGCCGACGACGCGGCCAATGTCGCGCTGGCCTATGCCGGCCACCAGTTCGGCCATTTCGTGCCGCAGCTCGGCGATGGCCGCGCCATGCTGATGGGCGAAGTGACCGCACCCGATGGCCGCCATGTCGATATCCAGCTGAAAGGCTCCGGCCCCACCCACTTCTCGCGCAATGGCGACGGCCGCGCCGCCCTCGGCCCGGTGATCCGCGAATATATCGTCTCGGAGGCCATGCATGCGCTCGGCATCCCCACCACCCGGTCGCTCGCCGCCGTCACCACCGGCGATGCCGTCTATCGCGAACAGGCGCAGCCCGGCGGCGTGCTCGCCCGCGTGGCGGCCAGCCATATCCGCGTCGGCACCTTCCAGTATTTCGCCGCCCGCGGCGATGAGGATGGCGTCAAGCTGCTGGCCGATCACGTGATTGCCCGCCACTATCCGGAGATTGAAGGCGAAACGGATCGCTATGTCCGCCTCTTCGAAGCGATCGCCGCGCGGCAGGCCGCCCTCATTGCGAAATGGATGGGCGTCGGCTTCATCCATGGTGTGATGAACACGGACAACATGGCCATCTCCGGCGAAACGATCGATTACGGCCCCTGCGCCTTCATGGACGCCTATTCGGCCACCAAGACCTTCTCCTCCATCGACCGCAACGGCCGCTACGCCTATGCCAACCAGCCGGGCATCGGCCAATGGAACCTGGCGCGGCTGGCCGAATGTCTGCTGCCGCTCTTCGGCGACGTGCAGGACGAGGCGATGGAAAAGGCGAATGCCGCGCTGAAAGCCTATGGCGAACGCTTCCAGGCCGAGTGGCTGAAGGTGATGCGGGCAAAGCTGGGATTGGTGCGCGAACGCGAGGACGATCGGAAGCTGATCCAGTCCTTCCTGTCCCTGATGGAGGAAGGCGAGGCTGATTTCACCCTCGCCTTCCTCCGTCTCACGGCCGCGGCTGGAGGTCCGTCGACCGACAGGGAACTTGCAGACAGGGAACTGCGGGGGGAATTCAGCGCTCCCGATGCGGCACAATTATGGCTCGATGGCTGGCGGCTCTATCTGGAGGGCGACCCGGCCACGCCGGAAGAGCGCCAGGCCCTGATGCAGAAGGCCAATCCGGTCTACATCCCGCGCAACCATCGCATCGAGGAAGCGATCCGCGCCGCAGTCGACGACGGCGACTTCTCGCTCTTCGAGGCACTGACCCGCGTTCTCGCCCGGCCCTATGAGGAACAGCCGGGCTATGAGCGCTACAAGGCAGCCCCCCTCAACCACGAGATCGTGCCGCGCACCTTCTGCGGCACCTGACCATCCCCGCTGATCGCCGCCGTGATAACCTGCCTATCGGGCTTGAATGCATGTCAAGAATCCCTAAATCTCCAAGGACTAGAGGTTCAGGAGCGATCTTTGACATGATGACGATCGGCAAGCTTTCCGACACGGCCGGCGTGAAGGTTCCCACCATCCGCTATTACGAGGAAATCGGCCTGATGCCGGAGCCGGAGCGGACGGAGGGAAACCAGCGCCGCTATGTCCGCGCCCATCTCGACCGGCTGAATTTCATCCGCCACGCCCGCGATCTCGGCTTTTCGGTCGAGGCGATACGCGATCTTCTGTCTTTGCAGGCAACCCCGGATGCCCCCTGCCACGATGCCGACCGCATCGCCGCCGACAATCTTGCCGATGTGCGGGCCAAGATCGCCCGGCTGAAGAAGCTGGAAGCGGAGCTCGAACATATCGTCTCCGAATGCGCCGGCGGCCGGGCGGGCGAATGCAATGTGCTGGCGACACTGGCCGACCATGCGCTTTGCGTCACCAATCACGGCCATGCGCATAATCCTCTTGACAACGTATCGAATTGAGGAAATGTTGCAGCCCATGATCGCACAGGTACACACCACGGCTGTATATTTTTGGGGCTACCGTTAACCGGCGGCCGCGATCGATCATATCGACAAGAGGCCGCCTTCGGGGCGGCCTTGTTGTTTTCAGCGGCTCTTCCGAAGGCAAAATGAGGAAGAAGGCAATGCTGAACTTGGAACAGACCATCACGATAGACGAAATCCCGGCGACAACACAGGCGGCTGAAGCCGCGCGCGTCAGCGTGCGCCGCGTGCAGAAGGCGGATCTCTTTGCGCTTGCCGCCATGATCGAGGCGCTCGCCGCCCATCACGGCGACAAGACGGCGAACAGCGCCACCAAGCTCGACCGGGATCTCTTCGGCGACCAGCCCTTCGCGACCGCCTTCGTCGCTGAAACGGGCGGGGAACTGATCGGCTACGCCCTCCTCTATCCCGTCTACCGCGCCACCGAAGGGGAACGCGGCATGGAATTGCACCACCTCTTCGTCAAGGACGGCCATCGCAGCGAAGGCATTGGCCGCCATCTGATCGACCGCGCCAAGGCCCATGCCCGCACACTCGGCTGCGACTTCCTCGGGCTCGGTGCCGCCACCGGCAATTTCGCCGCCTACAAGTACTACCAGGGCCTCGACTTCAAGGCCTACCCGGCAACCGGCATGCGCTTCCGCACCAGCCTCTGACGCTTTGATGAAAGGCTGGCGCGCCGGTTACCTGCCCGGTTCACCAGCCCAATGAAAATTGCCCGCGCAGGCCTCCGCGCGGGCAATTTTATCGATAATCAAACAATCCGATAATGGAATTACTTTGCCGGAATGGCCTTCAGATAGGCCGCGATCGCCGCACGATCTTCCTTCGTCAGATGCGCCATGTTCTGCTGCACAGCGACCATCGAGCCGCCGACGCTGTCGAAATCCGGCGTGAAGCCCGTCTCCAGATAGTTGGCGATATCGGCCCCGCTCCACGTGCCGATCTCCTTGGAGCCCGGCGTGATATCAGGGATCGTACCCTTGCCTTCCGGGTTCGGCCCACCGGCCAGCCATTGGCTCGTCTTCAGCCCGCCGAGAATGTCGCGCGGCGTGTGGCACTCGCCGCAATGGCCCGGGCCCTCGACGAGATACTGCCCGCGCTTCACCTCGGCCGAGGCATTGGCGATCTCGACGCGCGGCTGATCGTTCAGATAGAGCAGCTTCCAGCCGCCCAGCGTGAAGCGCAGGTTGAACGGAAAGGCCAGATCGTGCTCCGGAGCGACATTGTCGCTCTTCGGCAGCGTCTTCATATAGGCGAAAAGGTCGCGGACATCCGCGTCCGACATGCGCGAATAGGAGGCATAGGGAAAGGACGGGTAGAGGTGGCGCCCCTCCTCGTCCACGCCGCGCTTCATGGCCGAGGCAAATTGCGCCAGCGTCCACTTGCCGATGCCGGCCTTCTCGTCGGGAGAAATGTTCGGCGGATAGAAGGTCCCGAACGGGGTCGGCAGCGGCACACCGCCGGAAAGCACCAGTTTGGCATCGCCTTCCGCGCCCTTGGCCGCATGGCAGCTCTCGCACCCGCCGGCCCAGAAGATCGTCTCACCGTTCTTGACGTCCGCGGCGCCGAGATTGGCGAATTCGCTCTCCGGCAGGGGCTGCGGCCGGGTGATCCAGAAGAAGGCGCCCGCGCCGACAATGCCGATGCCGATCAGGGACAGGAGGGATTTGGTGAGTGCCGATGCCATGGTGCGCGCTCCTGAAGCTCTGCCCAAAACGGAAAAAGGGCGCTGCCCTCAAGAAAGGGAAGCGCCCGAAACGACCCGGAAGGTCTTACTTCTTCAGGCGGAAATCCTGATGGCAGGCCGAGCAGACCTTGCCGATATCGCCGAGAGCGGCACCAACAGCCTTCTGGTCAGCCGGCGGTGCGGCGAGCAGCTTGTCGGTGACCGAAGCGAGTTCCGTGGCATGGCCCTTGAAGCCGGCCATGTTTTCCCAGATTTTCGGGCTTGCAGCGCCGTCAGCGTCCGGCTTGCCGGCCGGGAACAGCGTCGGGAATTCCTTGATGGTCGTGTTGATGGTCGTCAGCGCGGTCTTCACGACGGCTGCGTCATAGGGCTTGTCGCCCTTGGCAATGCCGGCGAGCTGCGCCGTTGCGCCGCCGATCTTCTTCATGTCGGCTTCGCGCTTGTCGCCAAACTCGCTGGCGGAAAATGCGGCTGTTGCGCCGGCAAGACAGATAAGGGCTGCAGCAAATGTTCTCTTGATCATCCGGAATCTCCATTGTTCGCCCCGGCGGGGCTGACCGGGACTACCACATGACTATCCCGGTGCGATCACTTCAAAATCACATTCCGGTGAAATTCAGGCGACAGGGTCACAATAATTCAGAGAATCCGGAAAAACAGACGCCAAATCAAAGACCTGCGGCCAAAACCCCTATTGTTCACATATAGCGAACAGTGTGGTCGCAACTGTCTCCAAAAGCCGTTGAAAAACGGTCACAAACAAAAGCCCGCCGCGCGGGGCGCAGCGGGCTCTGAAACAAGATCGTAAAAAGCCTTACTTTGCAGCGGCTTCGTACATTTCCAGGACGTAATCCCAGTTGATCAGGCTGTCGACGAAGGCTTCGAGATACTTCGGACGGGCGTTGCGGTAGTCGATGTAATAGGAGTGTTCCCAGACGTCGACGCCGAGAATCGGCGACGCACCGTGAACGAGCGGGTTCTCGCCGTTCGGGGTCTTGGAGATTTCGAGCTTGCCGTTCTTGACCGAGAGCCAGGCCCAGCCGGAACCGAACTGCGTCGTGCCGGCAGCGATGAAATCGGCGCGGAACTTGTCGTAGCCGCCGAGGTCGCTGTCGATCGCAGCCTGCAGCTTGCCCGGAAGCGACTTGCCGCCGCCATTCTTCTTCATCCACTTCCAGAAATGGATGTGGTTGTAGTGCTGGGCAGCGTTGTTGAAGAGGCCGGCATTGGTGCCGAAGGACTTCTTGACGACTTCCTCGACCGAAAGGCCGCCGAGACCGGCTTCTTCAGCCAGCTTGTTGCCGTTGGTCACATAGGCAAGATGATGCTTGTCGTGGTGATATTCGAGAGTTTCCTTCGACATGAAGGGCACGAGCGCTTCGTAGTCATACGGAAGTGCGGGAAGTTCGAAAGCCATCTTGGTCTCTCCTTGGTGTCCATTACGGGGATTGAAGCGGATGCAGTGGAACATAGGTGTGTGACAGTTGCGAGGCAACCGCAAGAGCCGGAAAATTTGACGCTTTTCGCAATATGAAAAGGCCGGCGCAGCCACGTCTCGCGCCCTGCCTGCGATGCCAAACGGCAGGATTTCGCTCAAATTGGCAGGATGCCGGCCTTGTGCGCGATCAGCCCCGGCTTGGCGCTCATCAGCATCAGCCCCTCATAGCGGGCCTGTGCCAGCAGCAGCCGCGCGAAGGAATCGACCGGCAGGTCTTCGAATTCCTGCACCGCCATCGCATGCTCCGAGCGCACCGGCACCTCGCGATAGCCGGCGTCGAGCAGGCCCCGGCGCAGCATGCGCACATCGACCGGCGGGCCGTCGAAACTGGCGGCGCCGCGCAGCCCGATCTCCCAGATGCTGGCGGCGCTGAAATAGAGTTCGTTGCCCTCGTCGAGGATCAGCCGGCGCGCCTTGTCGTCGAGATGAACGCTATCGGCCGCGACCCAGACCAGAACGGGCGTATCGAGCAGGATCTTCAAAAGAAGCCTCCCAGCAGCCCATCGACGGAAGCGCCGCCCGACAGATCGAGCGAGTCCGCCCCCTTCACATGCCCCTTCAGGAAACCGATGCGGCCCGACGACGGCTCCACCTCGATCGGCACGATCTTCGCAACCGGCTTGCCCGCCCGCGCCAGGATCACGGTGTCGCCGCGCTCCACCTCCTCGATCAGCCGAGACAGATGCGTCTTGGCCGCATGCACATTCACCTGCCGCATGATGATCCCCCGAAAGCGAGCTAAGTCCACTTGGTCTAGGGCAAGCAGCAGGTGGTTTCAAGCATGCAAACGCCCTGCCCCATTTGATGAGAGGACACCAAAGATGCGCGTTTTGCTAGGTGTGGTAAGTTTTCGGAAGCTTTTGTTATGTAAAATTTAGCCACTGTCAATTTGACGCGCAGCGCTCAGACAACCCCGCGCGCAGAGCCGGTTCGTCTGAGGGGGCAGACGAAAGGTTAGGGATGCTGCAATCGTTTGGGACTGACAGATCGACAAAAGAGGCCTTCGATCGCCTCACCAGTCTCGTGAAGGACATCTTCAACGTCGATGTCGCCGCAGTCTCGTTGATCGAGGGAAATCGACAGACGTTCAAGTCCATCCAGGGCCTCGACCTGACGGAAATCCCGCTGGAGGCGAGCTTCTGCCGCGCGACCTGGCGCAAGGGCGTGCCGGTCATCATCCCCGATACGGCCAGGGACGAGGAATTCCACGATCATGCGCTGGTGAATGAGGAGCCGCGCCTGCGCTTCTATGCCGGCGTCATCCTGCGCACATCCGAAGGGACCCCCATCGGCACCATCTGCGCCATCCACACCAAACCCCGCATCTTCTCGGACAAGGAACTGCGCGTCCTGGAAAATCTCGCGGAGATCGCAGCAAGCGAATTCGAGCTCAGGGAGTTCGCCCATCGCGACGCGCTCACCGGTGCGCTGACGCGGCGGCAGTTTCTCAAGGAAGGAAGCCGGCTCTGCGAGATCGTGGCGCGCAAGGGGCTGGACGTCTCGGTCATCATGCTGGATGTCGATCACTTCAAGTCGGTCAACGACCAGTTCGGCCATGCCTCCGGCGATGAGGTCCTGCGCTCGCTGGTCGCCGCCTGCCGCGCCAATCTGAGGGATTTCGACCTCGCGGGCCGCCTCGGCGGCGAGGAATTCGCCATCGCTCTCGAAGCGACGAACCAGCATGCAGCGCGGACCGCAGAGCGCCTGAAGCGCGCAGTGTCGCGGCTTCAGTTCACCTTCGACGAAACACCCGTGCGCATCACCTCAAGCTTCGGCGTGGCGATGGTTCATCCGGGAGAACACGACCTCGACGGCGCCCTGCTCAGGGCCGACAAGGCGCTCTACAAAGCCAAGGCCGAGGGCCGGGACCGCGTCGTCATAAGCGACCTGTAGACTGCCAGCCGAGTTGAGGGGCCGCCTGGACGGCGTTTCTCCCCTCACCCATGCGCCCAATCAAAGTAAAGCCCATAGGCCCTCTCCGTCACCGGCCCCTTCTGGAAGTGGCGATCGTCGAGCTGGATGACCGGCTGGACCTTCGAATAGTTGCCGGACATGAAGACCTCGTCGGCATTCATGAAATCGCTGACCGAAAGGGTGGCCTCGCGAACCTCGACGCCCGCGCCGCGGAGCAGCTTCATCACGCGCGAACGGGTGATGCCGGCCAGGAACGTGTGGTTCTCGGCCGGCGTATAGGCCACGCCATCCTTGACCATGAAGATATTGGCCGAGCCGGTTTCGGCGACATTGCCCAGCATGTCGCGCACCAGCGCATTGTCGAAGCCGCGTGAGCGGGCCTCGGACAGGATGCGGCCGTTGTTGGGATAAAGGCAGCCCGCCTTGGCATTGGTCGGCATGCATTCCATCGTCGGACGGCGGAAGGGCGAAAGCGTCAGCTTGATGCCCGGCTGGTCCTTCGGCGGCATGGCAGCCTCGAAGAGGACGAGGGCAAAGCGGGTCGATTCCGGATCGACGGCGACGAGCCCCGCGCTGCCGGATTCGCCCCAGTACATCGGCTTGATATAGAGCGGGCTCGAACCATCGAAACGGGCAATGCCTTCGCGAGCAAGGGCCTCGATCTCTTCGGGCGTCTTCGTCGGCTTCAGGCCGAGTGCGAGCGCCGAACGGTTGATGCGCTGGCAATGCAGGTCGAGATCGGGCGCCACGCCGTCAAACCAGCGCGCACCGTCGAACACCGAGGAGCCGAGCCACATGGCATGCGTCGAAGGCCCCGCGACCGGCGGATTACCCGGCAGCCATTCGCCGTCGATATAGTTCCAGGTGGTGATCTTCGTGTCCGCGCTGCCATGCATGGCCGCCTCCTTCATTCGATTGCGGCGGCCAATGAAGGCTCATTTCGGCGCCACGTCAACCCGAGGCAAATCGGGAATATATTGACGCGAACGTCAATCTGCCTCATTTTGCGCCGCACAATGGGGAGCCGGCAAACAATTGTCGCGGCTCAATAAAAACCGGACGGGACATGTCATACGCAGCCTATGTTTTCGATGCCTACGGAACGCTTTTCGACGTTCATGCGGCCGTGCGCCGGCATGCGGGCGACGTGGGACCGGACGGGCAGCTCTTCTCCGACGTCTGGCGGTCGAAGCAGCTGGAATATTCCTGGGTCCGCGCACTGATGGGCGGCTATCAGGACTTCTGGGCGCTGACCGAACAGGCACTCGACTATGCCTTCTGGCGCGTGCCGAGCGTCAACAAAGCCTTACGCGACAAGCTGCTCGAAGCCTATTGGAAGCTCGACTGCTATCCGGAAGTGCCCTCCACGCTGAAGACCCTGAAAGCCGGCGGCGCGCGCATCGCCATCCTCTCCAACGGCTCGCCTTCCATGCTGGCGGCAGCGGTGAAGAACTCCGCCCTCGACATGATGATCGACGACATCTTCTCCGTCGACGAGATCCGCACCTTCAAGACCGCGCCGCAGGTCTATGACATGGTGACGACCAATTACCGGCTCTATCCGGGCGCCGTCTCCTTCCAGTCGTCCAACCGCTGGGATGTGGCGGGCGCCACCAAGTTCGGCTTCCGCACCGTCTGGATCAACCGCGCCAACGCGCCGGACGAATACAAGGACTACGGTCCCTCCCTCATCCTCCCCTCGCTCAACGGATTGGAATAGCCCATGGCCTGGTCGCCGGCGCAGTATCTGAAGTTCGAAGACGAACGCACCCGCCCCGCCCGCGACCTTCTGGCCCAGGTTCCACTCGATGCACCAGCTCTTGCCATCGACATGGGCTGCGGCCCCGGCAATTCGACCGAACTGATCGCCGAGCGCTTTCCCGACGCCCGCGTCGCGGGCATGGATAGCGACGAAAACATGCTGGAAGCGGCGCGCAAGCGCCTGCCCGATCTCACCTTCTCGCATGGCGATCTGGAAACCTGGCTGCCGGGCGAAAAGGCCGACCTGCTTTATGCCAACGCGGTCTTCCAATGGGTGCCCGACCAGCTTGCTGTGCTGAAGCGGCTGATGGCAAATGGATTGAAGCCCGGCGGCGTGCTGGCGATCCAGATGCCGGACAATCTGACCGAACCGACCCACCGGCTGATGGAGGAGACAGCGCTTTCCGGCCCTTGGGCGGCGCGCTTCGCCGGCGGCAAGGGCAAGCGCCCGCTGCTGCCGAGCCCGGCCGACTATATGAATGCGCTCGCCCCGATCTCGACGCGCGTCGATCTCTGGCACACGATCTATTATCACCCGCTTGAAAACGCGGAGGCGATTGTTGAGTGGGTGAAGGGAACGGGCCTGCGCCCATGGCTCGATCTGCTGGAGGAAAAAGACCGCCCGGCCTATATCGAAGCCTATACGGATGCGGTGCGCAAGCACTATCCGCCGCTCGAAAATGGCCGCGTTCCGTTGCGCTTCCCGCGTCTTTTCATAGTCGCAACAAAGGCTTGATTAAATACGATTATCTGAATCTTAGATTTTGGAGATTTCGGATAATCAAGATAAGTGATTATAGTATTGAATGCGGCAGCCACCCTCGGCGCACCGAACCGCCCTCCCCGAATTCATACAAAGCCAACGCCGAAATTTTCGTTAACGGCCCGCAGAAACGAAAAGGCCCGGCACTAAGCCGGGCCTTCCAAACAGCAAAACGGAAAACGGATCAGACGAACTGCCCGAGACCCGGAACCGAAGCAATCACGTCGTCAACGACCTGATCGCCGGCATACTGGCGGGCAACCGACATGGTTTCCTTGGCAAGCGAGGTGATCTCGCCCATGCCGAGACCGGCGCTCATCAGCTGCTGGCCGAGCGCCATGATGCCGCCGCCGAGCAGGCTGCCGAGGAAACCGCCGCCGCCGTTCTGTGCCGCTGCCAGCTCTTCCGCGCCCGGGATCGCCGCGATCATGGCCGACACGGCTTGATCATCGCCTTCCTTCTTCAGGAAGGAGAGCATGAGGCCGATCGCCTTTTCGGCAACGGCAGGCTCGAGGCCAACAGCATCGGCAACCTTGGAAACCAGTTCGTTCATGAATTTCTCCCGTAGAGTCAATATTGACGTGAACGTCAACGTAATAGAATTCGTGCCGGAAAACAAGCAGCCCATCGGCCTCTTGTTGCCGCAATGACCCTGTCACCATATAAAATCATGTCTACGATTCAATGAACAGTCGCCAGCCCTGACGGGCCGGCTAGGGGAGCGCACCGCATGACGATGCAAGTGGACGGAAAGATCTATATCGGCACCAGCCGCAAGCCGGACGACAGCATCAACAAGGGCGAATATCTCGAACTGAAATATGGCAACCGCCACGGCCTCGTCACCGGCGCAACCGGCACCGGCAAGACGGTGACGCTGCAGGTCCTGGCCGAAGGCTTCTCCAATGCCGGCGTGCCGGTCTTCTGCGCCGACGTGAAGGGCGACCTTTCCGGCATCGGCGGCAAGGGCGAGCCGAAGGACTTCCTCGAAAAGCGCGCCAAGGAAATCGGCCTCGACGATTTCGCCTACAACAAGTTCCCCGTCATCTTCTGGGATCTCTTCGGCGAGCGCGGCCACCGCATGCGCGCCACCGTCACCGAGATGGGCCCTCTCCTGCTCGCCCGCATGATGGATGCGTCCGACGCGCAGGAAGGCGTCATCAACATCGCCTTCAAGCTCGCCGACGAACAGGGCCTGCCGCTTCTGGACCTCAAGGACTTTCAGGCGCTGCTGACCTACATGTCGCAGAACGCCAAGGAAATCTCCAGCCGTTACGGCCTCGTCTCCCCGACCTCGGTGGGTGCGATCCAGCGCCAATTGCTGATCCTCGAACAGCAGGGCGCAACGAGCTTCTTCGGCGAGCCGGCGCTGAAGATCTCCGACCTCATGCGCACCACCTATGACGGGCGCGGCTATATCTCGGTGCTCGCGGCCCAGAAACTGATGCTGAGCCCGAAGCTCTATGCCACCTTCCTGCTCTGGCTGCTTTCCGAACTCTTCGAGGAGCTGCCCGAAGTCGGTGACCCGGTAAAGCCGAAGCTCGTCTTCTTCTTCGACGAGGCGCATCTCCTCTTCAAGGACGCGCCGAAAGTGCTGCTCGAGCGCATCGAACAGGTCGTCCGCCTCATCCGCTCCAAGGGCGTGGGCGTCTATTTCGTCACGCAGAACCCCGCCGACGTGCCGGATACGGTTCTCGCCCAGCTCGGCAACCGCATCCAGCATGCCCTGCGCGCCTATTCGCCGAACGAGGTAAAGGCCGTGAAGATCGCCGCCGACACGTTCCGGCCCAATCCGGATTTCAACGCAGTGGAAGTCATCTCCAATCTCGGCACCGGCGAGGCGCTGGTCTCGACGCTGGAAGCCAAGGGCACGCCCTCCATCGTCCAGCGCACCCTCATCCGCCCGCCGTCCTCGCTGCTCGGCCCGCTCAGCGACGATGGTCTCGCCGAAGTCCTGTCGCAGACGCCGATCGATGATGCCAACGACACCGATCTCGACCGCGTCTCGGCCTATGAAATGCTCGCCGGGCGGGCGCAGGCGGCCGAAAACAAGCAGCAGCAGGGCGAAGCTCCGCATCAGGAAGACGTCCAGCCGCCGGACGGCACGCCGGGCAGCAACCGCTGGACTCTGCCGGACCTCGGCTCGGTACTCGGCGGCGGCGGCACGACCAAATCCGGCGGCCGCCAGCGCGAAACCGTGGTGGAAGCCGCAATGAAATCGGCGGCGCGCTCGGTGGCAAGCTCGCTTGGTCGCGCGCTGGTACGCGGGATCCTGGGCAGTCTGAAGAAATAGGGGCGCGGCCTCCCCTTCTCCCCTCGGTGAGAAGGTGGCGCGAAGCGCCGGATGAGGGGGCTCGCGGGCAATTGCGCGGCAAGCCTGGAAGATGCCTTACCCCCCCTCTGCCTTGCCAGGCATCTCCCCCGCAAGGGGGGAGATTGAACTGCGGCACGCGCCGCGCAGCTCATTCATGTTTCAAGACACGGCAACCGTCTATTTCAACCTTCAGGCTCCAGCAAAACATCAGGAGGAGCCGAACGCACGCCGCTCTGCCGATCTCCCCCCATGCGGGGGAGATGTCCGGCAGGACAGAGGGGCGTGCCCAGTCCACAGACTGTCGCCCGTCGCCCCTACCGCTTGCCCGCCGTCAGCGCGAAAACCGCGCCTTGCGGATCGATGCCCTCGACAATCCAGGCATCCCCCGGCACCGGGTGTGGCCCGTTGGTGATCGTACCGCCGTTTTCCTTGACCCGTTCGACGGCCGCATCGATGGCATCAACCGTGATATAGAAACCCCAGAATGGCAGCGGAACCTGATCGTGTTTCTTCATCATGCCACCGATGTCCCGCCCCTCGTTGGCAAAGAGCTGGTAGACGCCCATTGCCCCCATCGGCACCGCCATGGATTTCGTCCAGCCGAACAGGCCGGAATAGAATGCAAAAGCCTCGTCGAGATTGCCGGCGTTCAGCTCGTTCCAGCCGAAGGTTCCGGGTGATCCCTGCTTCGGCATCTCCGGCATCGGCCCTTCCGGCATGATGGGCTTGAACAGATAGAAGGTCGCTCCATGCGGATCGGCAACGACCGAGAAACGGCCGATGCCTGGAATATCCGTCGGCTCCATATGCACGGCACCACCGAGCGCAGAAACCTGCGCCGTCTTCGCCTCGACACTGTCGACAAAGACATAGCCGATCCAGGCAGGCCGCGCACCGCCCGCCTGCATCGGCGGCGTCAGCGCCATCATGCCGGCAGTCCCCATGTCGAAACCGGGGATCTTGAACAACGTATAGTCCATGCCGCCGGCGGTCGTGTTGCCCGCCTTCTCGACCGCCCAGCCCACGACAGCGCTGTAAAACCGCGCCGCTGCCGCAGTATCTGTGGTCATCAGCTCATGCCAGATAAAATTCCCCTCGCCTGCCATGGTTTCCTCCGCCATAGTGAAAATTCGATATTTGACTATAGGTTGATACCAACATAATATGACATTCATGTCAAACGCCGAGACCGTCCCCTATTCGACAACCATGCATGTGCGCGATCACTGCCTGTGCCTCCATACCCAGCGGGCGGCGCGTGCGCTGGCGCGGCGGTTCGACCGTGCCTTCCGGCATCTGGGGATCAATAACGGTCAGTTCTCGCTGCTGATGTCGCTCAATCGGCCCGAGCCGCCGGCGATGTCACCGGTCGCAGACCTGCTTGCCATGGACCGCACGACGCTGACGGCCGTGCTGAAGCCGCTGACGCGGCGCGGGCTGGTGGAAATTGTGCCGGGAGAGAAGGATCGGCGCGAAAAGCGGCTCAAGCTGACGCCCGAAGGCCTTGCCCTGCTTGCGCAGGCAACCCCCATCTGGATTGCCGAGCATGCCGAGGTCGAAACGAAACTGCCGCAGGGCGACGGGGATCGCCTGCGGCAGAATCTGCTGATCATTTCAAAAGACGTCTAGCGGTCTCAGGCGAGAACGGCAGAGACTTCCTTCGGGGTACGCATGGCGTGGCTGTAGGGGCAGACCTGGTGTGCCTTGGCGACGAGGTCTTCAGCCTGCGCGCGGTCGAGGCCCGGGATCGAAACCGAAACGGCCGGATGCACTTCAAAACCGCCTTCGCGCGGGCCGATGCCGACGCTGACCGAAACATTGGTTTCTTCCGGCAGCTTCACCTTGGCCTGGCTGGCCACGAAGCGCAGAGCTCCGAGGAAGCAGGCAGCATAGCCGGCTGCAAAAAGCTGTTCCGGGTTGGTGCCGCGCGCGCCGTCGCCGCCAAGCGCCTTCGGCATCGTGAGGTTCAGGTCGATGACGCCGTCATCCGACTTCGTGTGGCCGGTGCGGCCGCCGCCGGTTGCCGTCGCATTCGCAGTGTAAAGTACAGACATTTCGATCTCCATCCTTCAAGGGTTGCTGTTGCATTTTAAATAGCGCATAATTATATTGTGCGCAATAGGATTTTGCAGAATTTTTGTCCGCCTGCTATCAAGAGGTGGGGAATTTGGGGATTAAGGCCATGAAACCGCATGACAATGTGCTGAAACTCGAGCAGCAGCTCTGCTTTGCAGTCTATTCTGCCGCCCACGCGTTCAACCGGGCCTACAAGCCGCTTCTGGATGCGCTTGGCCTCACCTACCCGCAATATATCGTCATGATGGTTCTGTGGGAGCGCAATTCCCAGACGGTCAAGGAGATTGGCGCCAAGCTCGATCTTGATTCCGGAACGCTGTCGCCGCTGCTGAAACGGCTTGAAAAGCTCGGTATGATCAACCGCACGCGCGACGAGAACGACGAGCGGCAGGTGGTGATTTCGCTGACGGAACAGGGCAAGGCCGCGCGCAGGCAGGCGCTCGACCGGATTGCGCCGGCCATCGGCTATCTGGTCGGCTGCGGCGTCGATGATCTGGATGAAATGCGCAACAGGGTGATCAAGCTGAAGACGGCACTCGACAGCGCCGCCTCCCACGATTGATCCGGCCGGGTTCAACCGGCCCCCTCAAGCCCGGCGGAGCGGGAGAGCCCGTCGCGGGTGAAAACCTGCCCGAACTTGCGCGTCTTGCTGACCTTGCGATCCACCTGCGGAACAAGAATGCCTGACTCGACACAGGCCGAGACGAAAGCCTTGCGGGCGTCTTCGACGGGGACGAGCCGCGCCAGCGCGCCACCCAGAACCTCGACGGCCTTTGCATGACGCTTGCCACGCGGGGACGGCCACTCGTGCTGCAGGCAGTCGAGCGCATCGTGGACGCAATCGAACTGCCGATCGGCGCCATTCCCGAACGTAACCATCACCGGCGTGGTCCAACGCACAGAGACCAACATCATCATAAAGCTCCTCGCATTCTCATGCACATTCAGTGCCGGACAAAGAACGGCCACCCGGCGCGAATGTTCCTTCGACCGGGACCAGAGATGAGAGGATTTTATGAAAATCGATTCGGTGTCTCTGACCTGGGTCAGTTCCGCCGATAGATGAGGTCTACATCACCACGATGACAGCGCCGTCGCGCACCCGGTTATACAGATCGACGACATCCTGATTGTACATGCGCACGCAACCGGACGAGACCTGCTTGCCGATCGACTGCCAGTCAGGCGTCCCGTGGACGCGGTAGAGCGTGTCCTTGCCGTCCTTGTAGATATAGAGCGCCCTCGCCCCAAGCGGATTGTCGATGCCGGCGACCATGCCACCGCGAACCTTGATATTGTTGATATCCGTCGAGGCCTCGGCCATGCCGTCGGTCGGCGTCCAGCGCGGCCATTGCTGCTTGTAGCGGATGACGCCGCGGCCGGACCAGGCATAGCCCTGCCGCCCGAGACCGACGCCATAGCGCAGCGCCCGGCCGTTGCCCTCCACCAGGTAGAGGAACCGTGCGCGGGTATCGACCACCAGCGTCCCCGGCTTCTCCGTCGTCGGATAATCGACCTTCTGACGCAGCAGGTCGGGACCCACGCGCTCGATCGGAATGGCGGGCAGAAGATGCCCGGAATCATCCATCGGCCCGTAGCGGTTCCAGACATCCGCGTCGAGTTTTGCAACCTTCGTCTGCGGCTCGGGATCGGAGAGGCTTGGCTTGACGGAAGACTGTTCGCCGAGCGACGACGGCGCGGCGGGGTAATAGGCCGGTTGGCCCCTCACCCGCGACGGATCAAGCTTCGTCGACGTGGCCGGCGACTGATAGGTCGTCTGCGGCGGCTGCGATCCCTGCGGCTGAAGCGCATAGGGCGTGCCGGTCGGGCGCATGAAGACCGGGAAGGTCTGGTCGCCGAAGCGCTCCGCGTTCATCGACCCGGTATCGGGGAAGAACGGGATCTTCGACGGGTTGCGGGCATCGCCGACAATCGGCCTGCCATCATCGAAATCGACCGGACGTCCATCCGCACCGACACAGGCCGAAAGCGAAAGCGCCAGACCGGCAGCCACGAACAGCCTCGGCAGGGCAATTCCAAGCTTTGCGGTCACATGCTCGATCATGGGCGGTCTCCGGACAATCATCGTCGTCCGGCTTTATGCACCGCCCGGCTGGCGCGTGGCTTTCTTCGCGTCAGGCATTGCGCGTCAACGCGAAGACATGCCTGCCGACAAGCCAGGCAACCGGCAGCGCGATCACGGCACCGGCAAGCGCCGAAAGCGCGATGTCCGATCGCCCGAAATGGCCGAGCGACAGAACCGCCGTCACCGCAACCCCTGCAAAAACAGTGGCGACAAGCACGTAGAGAATGGCAATGAGCCGAAACATGGAAGCATCCCTTTCCTCTTGAAAACAGGGAAAAGGCTACGCCGTGGCACCCCTTCTGCGTTGATCCATCTCAACTAAAATATGATAATTCTAATGTGTCTTGTCGGCCGTCAAGTTTCGGGCGCCGAAGCGATGGAAAACCCCTCTTCGAAACGCTTGTCCGGAATGAACCACATCGCCGCAACCAGCACGAAGATGCCGAGCGAAAGCAGTGGAGAGATGAAAGCCGCCGGCACCGCGACGAGATAGGCCGCCGTCGACAGGTTGCCCTTCCAGTCTCCGCCGAAGGCCTTCGCAAAATCGGAATCACGGCCATGGATGGCAATGAGGCGATGCGCCAAGATGTAATAGGCGAACGCGGCCATCAGCATGACAACGCCGTGGATAGCGACCGGGATCGTCGAGAAGTAGCTCTCCCCCATCCACTCGGTGGTTGCAGGCACAAGGGAGAGCCAGAAAAGCAGATGCAGGTTCGCCCAGAGCGCGCGGCCCGTGATGCGCTTCACCGCATGCAGCATGTTATGGTGATTGCTCCAGTAGATCCCGAGATGCACAAAGCTCAGCACATAGGCGAGAAAGACCGGCCCGAGCGGCTCCAGATCCTGCAACGTGTATCCATGTGGCATCTTCAAATCCAGCACCATGATCGTGATGATGATCGCGATCACGGCGTCGGAAAATGCTTCCAGCCTGCCTTTCGTCATGTGCCGCCCCCAGCTCTTTGCAACCCAATGTAGCAGCAAGCGGAGTACGTGCAAGACGCATGCGGGAACGGCGCGTCAGGACGACGAAAGCGCCCGCTCGAAGCGCCGATCCGGGATGAGCCATACGGCGGCGACCGCGATATAGATGGCAATCGAGATATACGGACTGACGAAGGCGGCCGGGATCGCCAGAATATAGACGATCGCCGAAAACGTCCCCTTGCGGTCGCTACCCAGCGCCCGCGCAAACTCGGATTCACGGCCATGAATGGCGATGAGATGATGCGTCAGGATGTAATAGGCAAAAGCCGCCATCACCATCACGAAGCCATAGACCGCGACCGGCGTCTCGGCAAAATGGGTCTCGCCCATCCACTCCGTCGTCACCGGCACCAGTGAAAGCCAGAACAGCAGATAGAGATTGGCCCAAAGCGTGCCCCCGGTCACCCGCTTGACGGCATGGATCATGTGGTGATGGTTGCTCCAGTAAATCCCGATATGCAAGAAGCTCAGCACATAGGCAAAGCCGACCGGCCAATAGGGCACGAGATCCTGCAATGTCTCGCCATGCGGCACTTTCAACTCCAGCACCATGATCGTGATGATGATCGCGATCACGCCATCGGAAAATGCTTCCAGCCTGCCTTTTGTCATTTCCAGCCCCCAAAACCCCTGCAAACGACTGTAGCAGCAAGCTTTTCCCATGCAAGACGGATTGAAAGCGGCGTCCCCGCTTTCTATGTCTGATGCGAAGGCGACGCTTCGTCGCGACTATCGAGGAAGGAAAATCCATGAAGCGCATGGCACAAGTTGCGGCAGCAATGGCTGCGACAGTCGTTCTGTTCAGCCCTGAGGCCCGCGCCGAAGTCGTCGGCCAGGTCGGCGTCGACTGGATGGGCAACGATATCATGATCGACGCGCTGACCGATCCGAAGGTCAAGGGCGTGACCTGCCATGTCACCTATTTCGACCGCTCCGTCGTCGACCGCCTGAAGAACGGCAAATGGTTCGAGGATCCGTCGAACAACTCGATCGCCTGCCGCCAGACCGGCCCGATCGAGATCGGCGATATCGACCTCGGCAAGGGCGGCGAGGAAGTGTTCAAGTCGGGTCTCTCGCTGATCTGGAAGAAGCTGGTCGTCAACCGCATCTACGACAAGCAGAACGACACGCTGATCTATCTCGTCCACTCACGCCAGATCATCGACGGCTCGGCCAAGATGTCGATCTCGACCATCCCGCTCTATAACCAGAACGTCACCTGGGAAAAGGGCAAGCCCGTCGCCAAGTGACGGCACCCGCCTCGCCTTTGGCCTGAACCACAAATGGCAAACCCGCCCCCGGCGCCGACCAGGCGCTGGGAACGGGTCATCAGTTCAACCGATCTTCCTGACGGCGGCTGCTCAGGCCGCCATCGACAGTTCGTCGGCAATGACGGTGTCGAGGTTGAGGAAGCAGACCATGTTCTTTTCGAGCGCGACGATGCCGCGGCAGAAGGCGCGCTGGGCTTCCGGAATGATTTCCGGTGCCGGCTGCAGGTCTTCGGACTTGATCGACATCATGTCGGACACCTGCTCGACCAGAAGGCCGACGAGCTTGCCCTTGATGTCAGTGACGATGATGGCGGAGCGTTCCGACGGTTCCGTCATCGGCATGCCAAGACGGCAGGCCATGTCGATGACCGGGATCACCGCACCGCGCAGGTTGATGAGGCCGAGCACGTAGCGCGGCGTATGCGGCATCGGCGTCACCGGAGCCCAGCCGCGGATTTCGCGGATCGCCATGATGTCGATGCAGAATTCCTGTTCTCCGAGATGGAAGGAGACGATTTCCAGATAGGCTCCGGACTGTTTGATAACGTTGGACATTTCAGAACTCTTCCCATTGATCGGTTGAAGGAGAAGCTTGCGCGCTGACGCGCTGGCCGGAAGACTGGAGGGTCGACGACTTGGCCGGCGCCGGCGATCCGCCGAAGGCGTTTTCGAGACGACCCATGAGCTTTTGCGCCGGCGACGTGCGCGGCCGCTGCCCGGGCTGGGCCGGTGCGATCGCGGGCTTGAAGCCGGTGGAGACGACCGGCGCGCGCGGCGGGATCGGCGTGTTGGTATGCATGGAAGACCGTTCGGCCCGTGCCTGCGGCGCCATGCCGAGTTTGGTGCGGAACTGCGAGATGACGCTTTCCAGCCGTGTCGTGTCTTCGTTCAGCGTCTGGCAGGCAGCGTTGGTCTGCTCGACCATGGCCGCGTTCTGCTGCGTCACATGATCCATCTGGCCGATGGCCGTGTTGATTTCGGCAAGGCCGGCATTCTGTTCGCGCGCGGCATTGACGATCGAGATCATGTGTTCGTTGATCTTGACGACGTCCGCGCCGATGTCGCGCAGCGCCTGTCCCGTTGCGGTGACAAGCTCCGCACCCGTCTGCACTTCTGCACTGGAGCGGGCAACGAGCTGCTTGATGTCCTTGGCGGCAGTCGCCGCCCGGTTGGCAAGCTCGCGCACTTCCTGGGCAACGACCGCAAAGCCCTTGCCGGCATCACCGGCACGCGCGGCTTCCACGCCGGCATTCAACGCCAGAAGGTTGGTCTGGAAGGCGATCTCGTCGATGACGTTGATGATCTTGCCGATTTCGGCAGAGGCGCTTTCGATGCGCTCCATGGCCTGCATCGCTTCGCGAACGACGGCGGTCGACTTCTCGGCCTGAACCTTGGTGCCGCCCACCATCGCGCCGGCCTCTTCGGCCTTGCTGGTCGAGCCGCGCATGGTGATGGTGATCTGCTCCAGCGCCGAGGAGGTTTCCTCGAGCGAGGCCGCCTGCTGTTCGGTTCGCTTGGCAAGATCGTCCGCCGCCATGCGGATCTGGACGCTGCTCGAATGGATGGAGGAGGACTGGTCGGTAACATTGCCGATGACGGTGCTGAGACGCGTGACGGCGGCATTGTAATCCTGGCGCAGGCGTTCGAGATCTGCGCGGAACGGATCCTCGATCTGCTGCGTCAGGTCGCCTTCGGCAAGACGGGCCAGACCGCCAGCCAGAATGGTAACGCAACGGCGGATTTCTTCCTCGTCTCGCTGACGCTCGGTTTCGTTCTCGCTGCGCTCGCGGTCGACGCTGAGACGTTCAGACTGCGCTGCGGCTTCCACCCTCTCCTTCTCGACCGTCGCCTTGCGAAGGATATCGGCAACGCGGGCAATCTCGCCGATTTCATCGGCGCGCGTCGTCCCATCGACGGTGGAAGCGATATCGCCCTCGGCGATACGGTTCATGCTGCGCCGAACGGCGTTCAGGCCCTTCAGGATATTGCGGGACTGCCAGGCAATCAGGCTGCCCGCCAGGATGACGGCAATGACGCCGATCAGCAGCTGAATGAGCGCCGACTGCTGCGCCTGGTCCATGGCGACAGACACCTCGCGCTGCTGAGCCTTGCCGGTCGCTGCAGAGACGACATCTAGAACGGCCTGAATGCGGCTTCCCGTCGAGTCGATAACGTCATCAATCTTGTCGAATTCAGCATCCGGCGCTCCGCCGGTCACCAGCGCCGGCAACTGCTCTCCAGCCGCCTTCACAATAATATCCACGTCCGCATTCAGCGCACTTGCATCGATAGCAAGACCCTCTGACTTCGCGAAAGATGCGACTGTCGCTGAACCGCCCTTGAGCACCTTGATGCTCGTTTCAAGCATGGCTTTGCGCTCAGCGCTGACCTGCCGCTCGGCACGGTCGATAATGATGTCCATCGAGGCCAGCCGCAGCTCCTCGTTGGCAAAGCGCAGGTCCGTGACCTGCCGGTCGATCCCGTCGATGATCTGAGAATGCGCAAGCGCCCCCGAAACGGTGCTGCTGGAATACCAGCCGACCACGACAAGAGAGCCGATGCCGATGAACGCCGCAACACCAGACACCCACAATCTCTGGCTGACAGAAAGTTTCATATGAACGTCCTTAGCAATAGAGCCGCCCCGAGGCTCTGGATGTATCGACACTGACAAACAACTTTTAAAGATTTGCTAACTCAAACGCCCAGTTTTCCGACGTTGCAACGCAGGGGCGTACCAATTGCCCGCTGTGACAAAGTGGCTGTTTACCGCCGCCTGAAGGCGCACTAAAACGGCCTCTCAAGAAACCGAAGAAAACGGGAGAGCCGCGACATGAAAAAGGCCAGCCTCATCATCTGGATCGCGATCATCGCGCTTGCGGGCTTCCTTGGGTGGTTCACGCTGGAATATACGAAGGACAAGCAGCAGGTTGCCGACGGCCCCTATGGCGTCCCCTTCCAGCTCGTCGACCAGACCGGCAAGCCGATCACCGAAGCCGCATTCCGCGACAAGCCGGCAGCCGTCTTCTTCGGCTATACCCATTGCCCGGATGTCTGCCCCACCACCCTCTTCGAAATGGACGGCTGGCTGCAGAAGGTCGATCCGGATGGCACGAAGATGCATGCCTATTTCGTCACCGTCGATCCCGAGCGGGATACGCCGCAGATCATGAACGACTATGTGTCGAATGTTTCGAAGCGGATCACCGGCATCTCCGGCGACCCGGCAAGGATTGCCGAAGTCGTGAAGGGCTTCCGCATCTATGCCAAGAAAGTGCCGATCGATCCCGCCAAGCCCGACGGCGACTACACGATGGATCACACGGCCTCCGTCTTCCTGCTGAACAACGGCGGTCGCTTCAAGGGAACCATTGCCTATGGCGAGGATGCCGACGTGGCGGTGAAAAAGCTGGAAAACCTGATCAAGGGCTAGTAGAGCCTACCCCCGATAACCACCCGCAACATTGGGGGAATGCCGTGAGCGAAGTCCGTCTTTACATCAACGCCAGCGAGAACGACTGCGCCATCATCCTCGACCGCCTGGGCGCGATCTTCGAAGACGGCGAATATGCCGTGACGACGATGGAAATCGACGAGGCGAACGATGTGTGGGAAACCGCCGTCTACACGATGCAGGGCGACGAGGACGGCGCCAGAGCCGCCTTCGAACAGGCCCTGACCTCCGGCTACGAACATCTGGAAATCCAGCGCGAACTGCTGCCCGATACCGACTGGGTGGCAAAGTCGCTGGAAGGCCTGCAGCCCGTCCGCGCCGGCCGCTTCCTGGTCCATGGCTCCCATGACCGCGACCGCGTGATGCCGGGCGATGTGGCAATCGAAATCGATGCCGGCCAGGCCTTCGGCACCGGCCATCACGGCACGACCGCAGGCTGCCTCGAAATGCTCGACTGGGTTCTGCGCTCGCGCAAGATCAAGAACGCGCTCGATCTCGGCACCGGCAGCGGCGTGCTGGCAATCGCCGCCCGCAAGATCCAGCCGATCCCGGTTCTGGCGACCGACATCGACCCGATCGCAACCCGCGTGGCGCGCGAAAACGCCCGCAAGAACGGCGTCGGCGCCGGCCTTCGCTTCGAGACCGCTCCAGGCTTCCACCACGGCGCCTTCCGGCTGAACGGCCCGTTCGACCTGATCATCGCCAACATCCTGGCAAAGCCGCTGATGAAGATGGCGCCGGACCTCGTCCGCAACCTCGTACCCGGCGGGACGGTGATTCTGTCCGGCATTCTCGCCAGCCAGCGCCTCAAGGTGCTCGCAGCCTATAACGGCCAGCGCCTCGCCCATCGCCGCACCATCTGGCGCAACGGCTGGGTGACCATCGTGCTGGAACGCGGCGCGAAATAATAAAGCAATTCAACTTAGTTATGCGCATCAGGCATGCCATTTGGCGGGCCCGCAATCCTCTTGCGGGCCTGTTGCGGGCTAGCGATTTGCTGCAATGCACAAGACGATAGGCAAAGAAAAAGGGCGATGCCGGGAGGAGGTGGCATCGCCCTTGGATCAGCTAGGCTGATCGCGTCCCGGCATTGGGAGGAGGAGGTGCCGGGAACAAACCAGTTTCGGCATGTTGCGAGAGATCTTGGGAGGAGGAGCGATCTCTGGCTACCGAAACAGGAACTTAAACTGTCAGAACGGGCCCATCCGCAGGCCTTCGCGCGACTTGCCGAGGGAATTGAGGGCGATGTCGTCCATGCCGGCGAGAACACGAGCAACAGAACGCTGAGCATGACGCTCGCGCGATGCGATCATGGTCTTCTTCACCGTCCAAAGCGTGGACATTTTCACTTCCCTTCGTTTCCGCAGCACTTCTGCTTCGTTCGTGATTTTTTTATAGCTCGAATTATTGCGCCGCAACACAGTCGATTGCTCATGGGAGCTATGCGTTTTTTGCATGATTTTAACTATCTGGTCAAAAATCGCCGTCGAACCCTGCCCTTGGCGTCGAGCGCCCGAATAAGATAAACCTCATGGCCACATCAAAAGTCGATCGGTTGCATCATGTTCCAGAGCTTTGAAACCACCGCCAGCCCAGCCAATGGCGCCCCCCGCGTCCGCGCCCTGCGCGAACATCTTGCAAGCCTCGGCGTCGATGGTTTCCTCGTGCCGCGCGCTGACGAGTTCCAGGGCGAATACGTGCCGGCCTCTGCCGAGCGCCTTTCCTGGCTCACCGGCTTCACGGGCTCGGCGGGTGCGGCACTCGTAGCCCCCGGCATCGCGGTCGTCTTTGTCGACGGTCGCTATGTCACGCAGCTTGCCCAGCAGACAGACCCGGCCGTCTTCACCCCCGGCGATCTCATCAAGGAGCCGCCGGCGGACTGGATCGCCAACAATGCGGGTCAGGGCTTCCGCCTCGGCATCGATCCGTGGCTGCACACCGTCTCGGAAGTTCGCAAGCTGAAGACCGCGCTGGAAAGCAAGGGCGGTGCGCTGGTCCTGCTGGCCGATAACCCGCTCGATACGCTCTGGACCGATCGCCCGGCCGAACCGCTCGGCCGCGTCACCATCCAGAAGCACCAGCATTCGGGCACGCTCGCCCGTGACAAGATCGCCGCCATCGCCGAAGGTCTGAGAGTGCGCGGCGCCGATGCCGTCCTGATCGCCGACCCGTCCTCCGTCGCCTGGGCCTTCAACATCCGCGGTTCGGACGTGCCGCACACCCCTCACCCGCTTGCCCGCGCGATCATCCATGCCGACGGGCTCGCCGAAATCTTCCTCGACGCCCGCAAGACCGGGATCGAGGAAAAGGCCTATCTCACCCAGATCTGCGAAATTCGCGAGCCGGCAGAGCTGGCCGAAACGCTGGGTGCCCTGGGCGCGCGCGGCGCGACTGTCGAAGTGGACGCCGGCATCGTTTCCTATGAACTCGTTCGCCTCATCGAGGCGGCGGGCGGCACGGTGTGCGAAGCGACCGACCCCTGCGCCCTGCCCCGCGCCACCAAGAACGAGGCAGAGCTTGCCGGCACCCGCACCGCCCATGTCCAGGACGGCGTGGCCATGGTCGAATTTCTCGCCTGGCTCGATGACGCGGAACCCGGTGCGATCACCGAGATCAAAGCCGTCGAAAGACTGGAAGCCTGCCGCCGCCGCGTTGGCGAGCGCATGCAGAACCCGCTGGCGGACATTTCCTTCGACACGATTTCCGGCGCCGGCCCGAACGGCGCCATCATTCATTATCGCGTGACAGGCGAAACGAACCGGCAGCTGGCGCCCGGCGAACTCTTCCTGGTCGATTCCGGCGGCCAGTATCGCAACGGCACCACCGACATCACCCGCACGGTCGCCATCGGCGCGGTCGGCGAGACGGAGAAGCGCTTCTTCACCCTCGTCCTGAAAGGCATGATCGGCATATCGACAGCCCGCTTCCCGGCCGGCTCCCGCGGCGTCGATCTCGATCCGCTCGCCCGCATCGCGCTCTGGAAGGCGGGCGCCGACTATGGTCACGGCACCGGCCACGGCGTCGGCTCCTATCTGTCGGTGCATGAGGGGCCACAGCGGATTTCCCGCGCCGCCATGCAGGAACTGCTGCCCGGCATGATCCTCTCCAACGAGCCCGGCTATTACAGGCCCGGCGCCTTCGGCATCCGCATCGAAAACCTGATTGTTGTCGAGGCCGCCACGGACATTGCCGGCGGCGACCGGCCGATGCTCGGCTTCGAGACGATTACATGGTGCCCGATCGACCGGCGGCTCATCCTGCCCGCGCTGATGACGCGCGAGGAACTGGACTGGCTCAACGCCTATCATGCGAGCACGCGGGAAAAGCTGATGCCGCTGATCGAGGATGAAAAGGTCCGCGGCTGGCTGGCCCGGGCAACCGCTCCGATTGCCTGATAACGTCAGGATCGGATCATCCGAAAAGAGAGATATCCGGCATTCGAATCAAAGAACGAAATGCCGGATGCCCATTGCCACGGCCCAGCCGATGGCAATCAGCGTCAACCCCGAAAAGCGCAGTCCCGCGAGGAGCGAAACGATAAGGGCAACGGCCGTCTCCGGCCCGCCCGTCAGCGCGGCAGGCGCCACCAGCGTCGTCAGCACGGCCGCCGGCACGGCGTTCAACCCCGCCTCCACGCGCGGCGGAATGGTCTTGAAGCGCTTGATCAGCAGATAGCCGCCGATGCGGGTGAGATAAGTCGCAACTGCGCCACCAAGGATGATCAACAGCATTTCGGGCCGGAACATCGTCTCCATGGTCAGCCCTCCTCGATTTCGGAATGCGTGCCCGGCGGCAGCGGCATCAGCGCGGCAACGATGATGCCGGCAACGGCGCCGATGCTGACATGCCAGGGCGAACCGACGAACTTGACCGCAGCCATGGAGGCAAGCGAACTCGCAATCACCACCGGCAGCCAGTTGGCACGCTTGCGGAAACCCATGACGAGGCCGAGGAAATAGATCGGCAGCAGCACATCGAGCCCGATCGACTTGGGGTCGCCGATGAAGGCGCCAAGCACGCAGCCGGCATAGGTCAGGGCGAGCCACGGCAGATAGAGCCCGATCCCGAGCCCCATGACCCAGCCGAAGGTGATCGGCTCGCCGGAATGCGCCTGACGCTCGATCTCGGCATAATGCGGGTCGGTCAGCAGGAAGAAATTGGCCGCCTTCTGCCACGGCGACAGCAGCTCGATATGTCGTGCAATCGCCGCCGAATAGAGGATATGCCGGAAATTGACGGCCAGGATCGATAGGATCACCACCCAGGCCGGCAGATGCTGGTCAAAGAGATTGACGCCGACGAGCTGGCTGGCCCCCGCATAGATCACGGCGCTCATCAGCACCGCTTCACCGGTGCTCATGCCATGCTGAATGGCCACCGCTCCGAAGAGCACGCCGAATGGAGAGGCCGAGACGATGATCGGCGCAATCCGCCTGAGCCCGGCCTTGAAGTCATCGATGAACATGCCGCCACCTTGCTGGAAAGTGTTCTTAAGACAACCCATCCAACGCGCGTACAAGTCAATTCGCTTGATGAACGCTCAAATTTTTTTGAGCATCAGGCGGCGCTGAGCGTGAAACGGAAGATGCTGCCGCCGGAAGGCCGACCCTCGCACCAGATCCGCCCGCCATGGCGCTCGACGATCTTGCGGCAGATCGCGAGCCCCAGCCCCGTCCCCTCGATCTCCGACTGCCGATGCAGCCGGCTGAACGGCTGGAAGATCATGTGTTGCTGCGCCGGCGGCACACCGATCCCGTTGTCGGCGATCGACACGGTGATCATCTCGCCGTCGGTTTCCGCCGCAATCGAAACCTCGGGCCGCGCTGCCCCGCAATATTTGAGACTGTTGCCGACGAGGTTCTGGAAGAGTTGTGTGAGCAGCGAAAGGTTTCCCCGCGCCAGCGGCAGGCGCCCGCAGGTGATTTCGGCATCCCGCGCCGCGATCTCGCCGGCGAGGTTGGAAAGGCAGCCCTCCACGGCGCCGTCCAGCGGGATGACCGACACCTCGATCGGCTTGTCGCTCATCGTATAGTGCTGCAGCGTGTTGATCAGGTCTTCCATCCGCCGGGCCGTCGCCAGCAAGCGGTCGCGATTGACGCTCAGCTGCTCGCGATTGTCCTCGTCCAGATCGCGTTCGATGAACTGGAGGAGATAGCGGATCTGGTGGATCGGCGTCTTGAGGTCATGCGCGAGAACTTGGCCGAAGCGCTCAAGCTCCTCGCGCTGATCGGCAACGATCCGTTCCAGCTCGGCCTTGCGCAGCGCGTTCTGGATCACATGCGCCAGATAACTCTCCGAGAGTTGCGATTTCGGCACGTAATCGGCCGCCCCGAGCTTGATCGCCTCGCTGGCGATCAGCTCGTCCCCCTGCCCGGTCACCATGATGATCGGCAGGTGCGGGTGCTGATCCCGCAGCGCAACGATCCCCTTGAGCCCATTGCCGCCCGGCATGCGGTAATCGATGATGGCGCAGTCATAAAGGTGCGCAGCGCAGGCCGCCTCCGCCTCCTTCAGGTCCATCGCGTCGTCGATCTCGCAGACCAGCCCGCAGGCGCGGATCAGCCGCCGCAACTGCATGCGGTCGCCATCGTCGTCGTCGGCGATGAGGAGCCGAAGCTTTCCACTATTCATGTCGGCAGTTCCACGATCTTCCAGAAGCTGTCGATCATGCCGACGAGGTTCAGGAAATCGACGCCCGCGTTCTGCTTCACGATATAGCCGGCGACATTGAGGTCGTAGGCCGCCGCCATGTCTTCCTCGCGCTTCGAGGTGGTGAGCAGGAAGGCCACGGTGCGGCGCAGATCCGGATCCGCGCGCAGGGCCCGGATGAATTCGATGCCGTTCATTCGCGGCATGTTGAGATCGACCAGAAGCAGGATCGGCGGACGCGGCTGCGTGCTCTTGCCCTCGCCCTTCAGATAGGCCAGCGCCTCCACGCCGTCCTGCGCGCGAATGATAGGATTGCCGATATTGGCCTTGGCGAAGGCGCGGATCAGTGCCTTGGCATCGCCGTCATCATCCTCGACAAGGAGGATCTTGACGTCGGTCGTGCCCGATCGTGCATAAAGTGCCATAGCGCCTCCCCTATGCCTCGTCCCGAACGGACCGGGGATAGGTGAAGGCAAAAATGCTCCCCCTCTCGCCAGCCCGCTCGACAGAGAGGCTCATTCCCAGGACATCAATATGCTTGCGGACGATGGCCAGGCCCATGCCGCTGCCCTCGACGCGGTCGCGCGGGCGCAGGGTCTGGAACATCTTGAAAATCTGTTCGCGATACTCATCCGGGATGCCGGGTCCGTCGTCAATCACCGAGATCAGGTATGTGTCTTCTCGGGTCTGCGCCTTGACATGAATCTCTCCCGTCTCGCGGTCATGATGTTTCAGCGCATTGCCGATCAGGTTGATCAGGATCTGCTGCAGCGGCATGCGCGTCGCGGCAATGGCAAGGAAGGACGGATCGAAGGTCACGGTGAAACCGTCGCGCTGCGGCACAAGCGCCATCACCTCGTCGCGCAGCTCCGCCCCGTCGAGAACCTGGCGCCATTGCTCGTTCGTCTTGCGGCCGATCCGCGAATATTCGAGAAGATCGTCCAGCAGCCGGTCCATGCGCCGCACGCGGCTGCGCAGAAGCCCGAGATTCTCGCGGCTCTCCGCATCCAGCCGGTCGGCCAGATCCTCTTCCAGCCAGCTGGAGGCGTTTTCGATGACGCGCAACGGAGCCTTCAGGTCATGCGAGGCCACGAAGGCGAACTCGTCCAGCTCCCGATTGGAGCGGGCGAGCGCCTTGATCAGCCGTTCGCGCTCGGCCTCCGCCGCCTTGCGCGCCGAGATGTCACGGACGTTTCCGGTAAAGCTCCTCTGGCCGTTGACGATCGTCTCGCTGACGGAAAGCTCGGCCGGGAAGCGGGATCCGTCACGTCGCCGCGCAGTGACCTCCTGCACCTGGCCGATAACGTGGCGGATACCGGTCTTCTTGTAGCGTCCCAGATAGACTTCATGCGCGCCCTGGCCGCCGACGCCCATCAGCGTGTCGATGCCCTGGCCGATCAACTCGCCGGGCTTGTACTGGAACACCCGCTCGACCGCCGGGTTGTCCGAGAGGATGCGTCCCTCTTCATCGATCGAAATGATGGCGTCGAGCGCGCTGTCAATCACCGCACCCGAGCGGGCAGCCACATCGACGACATAGTCGGCAAAACGGCGCGAGGCGAGAAGCGCAACAAGCAACACGCCAATGAGGATTGCCGCCCCGATGACAAGCGTCTCGCGCCGCGCCTCCCAGGCCAGCGCCAGCAACCGGCTTTCCGGTTCCCGCAAGGCCACGCCGACAAAGCCGTAGGGCTGCTGGCCGCTGAAATAGCGTCGGACGATATAGGAGATCGCGCCATCCTGGCGGACCGCCGCTTCATTCTGGCCCGGGCCGATCGTCCGGGGGTCGATGAAACTGCTTGAACCCTCCTGATCATGCCGGAAGAAGCGCACGGTCTCGGAGTCCGCAAGGCGTTCCAGCCTGTCGCCGTCGCTGTTGAACAGGAGAATGTCACGCCGCGGCGGGGCATCACGCAGCACGCCGCTCAGCATCTTCACGTAGTCGACGTCGATGATGGCGAAACCGATCACCTTTCCCGCCGCATCCGGCACCGGATAGACCACGCGCCACACGGCCGGCCCCGCAAGCGCGGGACCATCCGATTTCGCCGGTATCTCGACATGCGAATAGTAGACAGCCCCCACAAGCGCCTCGGATGCGGCCTCCTTGAAGAACCGCTCGCCCGCAACCGAGGCAAGTTCCGCAGGAGCCACAGCCCTGGTCTCGATCCCGGTCTGGATCACCCGGACGACTTCCCGCCCACCGTCGAGCGCAACGACGCGAACCTGCAGATAGTCCGCCCGGCGCGCCAGAAGACGCCCGAAAACAAGGGCGGCGGCAGCCTGGAAACGCGCGTTGCCGGCATCCTGGATCAGCGCCGCGGCAAGTGGCGATTCCGCCGCAAAAGCCGCCTCGCGCTCAACCGCGCCATCGGCAAATTCCACCCGCTGGGCAAGAAGCCGCGTCTCGGAGGCAAGTCGCTCCATCGCCGTGTTGATCACCAGATCCACCGCGCGGCGATCGTAGAAGAACGCCACCACCGACACCGCGACAAACGCAATGCCCACAGACAGGACCATGATCCTTGTCTGCAACGAACGCGACAATTTCAGAGCGCGATTCGGCAAGTCTACCGCCCCCACGGCATGACGAAACAGACGACAGTGTTAGCCGACTGCGAGGGCGATGAATATCATGCCTTTTAGGGGTTATATATTTGACTTTTCTTATATTTAAGCAGTTGCGAAGACACGGGACGGCGTGCCGATCCCCATCGACGCCACCTTCCGTGAGCCCGTCACAGTCCCTTGATCAGGTCCAGCCAGCCGTCCTCGTCCATGACCTGAACGCCCAGTTCCTGCGCCTTGGCGAGCTTGGAACCCGCGCCCGGCCCGGCCACCAGAATATTGGTCTTCGACGACACCGATCCGGCGACCTTTGCGCCAAGGCTCTCAGCCTTGGCCTTGGCTTCATCGCGGGTGAACTTTTCGAGCGACCCGGTAAAGACGACCGTCTTGCCGGCAACCGGTGAGCCGGTCGTGTCGGCCACCGCCATCGGCTCGGGCGTGACCTCGGCCAACAGCCGGTCGATCACCTCGATATTGCGCGGCTCGTGGAAGAATTCGACCACGGCGCGGGCAACCACCTCGCCGATCCCGTCGATATTGTTGAGGTCGTTCCAGGCCTCGCCCGCAAACGTGCCGGCCGCCTGCATCGCCGCCAGAAACGCTTCGACCGTGCCATAGGACCGCGCGAGCAGCTTGGCCGTCGTCTCGCCGACATGGCGGATGCCGAGCGCGAAGATGAAGCGGTTGAGCGCGATCGAACGGCGCGAATTGATCGCGGCATAAAGCTTGGTGACGCTGGTCGCGCCCCAGCCATCGCGGTTTTCGAGCTTGGCCAGCGAGCCGCGCTGCCGCGCCTCCAGCGTGAAGATGTCGGGCGCCACGCGAATGGACAGCGCCGGATCGTCAGCCGTAAAGAAGAACTCCACCTGCTTCGTGCCCATCCCTTCGATGTCGAAGGCATTGCGGGAAACGAAATGGCGCAGATGTTCGATGGCCTGCGCCGAGCAGACGAAACCGCCGGTGCAGCGACGCACGCTGTCTTCCTTGCCGGTCTTTTCGTGGATCTCGCGCACCGCATGACTGCCGCAGACCGGGCATGTCCGCGGGAACTGATAGGGCCCCGCCCCTTCCGGCCGCTTCTCCAGGACGATATCGACGATCTGCGGAATGACGTCGCCGGCGCGCTGGACGATCACGGTGTCGCCGACGCGAATGTCGCGGCCCTCGCGGATCTTCTCGCCGGAATTGCCGATGCCCTTGATGTAATCCTCGTTGTGGAGCGTTGCATTGGTCACGACGACGCCACCGACGGTGATCGGACGAAGACGCGCGACGGGGGTCAGCGCGCCGGTGCGGCCAACCTGGATGTCGATGCCGAGAAGCTCGGTCGTCGCCTGCTCTGCCGGAAACTTGTGCGCCGTCGCCCAGCGCGGCGAGCGCGAGCGGAAGCCGAGACGCTCCTGAAGTTCGAGCCGGTCGACCTTGTAGACGACACCGTCGATATCGTAGTCGAGGCCGGCGCGCGCGAGGCCAATTTGGCGATAATGTTCAATGAGTTCCGCCGCAGAGTGGAATCGCTTCATCAGCGGATTGACCGGAAAGCCCCAGCGCTGGAAGACCTCGACATTGCCAAGCTGCGTTTCGGTCAGCGGCTCGGAAAGCTCGCCCCAGGCATAGGCGAAGAACCTCAGCTTGCGGCTCGCCGTCACCTTGGCGTCAAGCTGGCGCAGCGACCCGGCGGCGGTGTTGCGCGGGTTCACATAGGTCTGCTTGCCTTCCGCCTCCATCTGGGCGTTCAGCGCCATGAAGTCGCTCTTGGCCATATAGACCTCGCCGCGCACCTCGACGACGGCCGGCGCATCGGCGGGCAATTGCTGCGGGATTTCCGAGATCGTGCGGATGTTGGCGGTGACGTTCTCGCCCACCGCGCCATCGCCACGCGTGGCGGCGCTGACCATCTTCCCATTCTCGTAACGAATCGACATCGAAAGTCCGTCGATCTTCGGTTCCGAGGTGAAGGCGATGGAATTGTCCGGCAACCGGCCGAGGAAGCGATAGACGCTGGCGACGAAATCGGTCACGTCCTCATCGGTAAAGAGGTTGTCGAGCGACAGCATCGGCCGGGCATGGACGATCTGCTGGAAACCGGCGGCGGGCGCCGCCCCCACCCGGCGCGACGGACCATCCACGCGCACGAGATTGGGGAAAGCTTCCTCGATCGCCTCGTTGCGGCGCTTCAGCGCGTCATACTCGGCGTCCGTGATCTCCGGCTGGTCCTTGCCGTGATAGAGCGCGTCATGATGGGCCAATTCCCGGGCAAGACGCTCAAGCTCCTGAGCTGCCTGCTCTGCGGTCAGTTCCGCAACGGAAATCGGTTCGTTCGCCATGCCTGCCTCCAACGGGATTTGTGCCTTGTCTTAATGCGCCGGGCGAAAAAGTGGAGTCCGGTTTTTCGATAACCCGGCGCGGCAAACAAGAAACCAATTTCTGACGAATGAAAAGATGCCCTCGGCCGCCATCCCTGTCACGTCGTGGCAGCATCGAGATCGATGACGGCCGCCAGCGGCAGATGATCCGAGGCAAGCCGCGCCAGCGGCGTGTCATGCACGGCGATATTGGCGATCATGCCCCGGCGATTGCCGATGATGCGATCCAGCGACAGGACCGGCAATTGTGCCGGAAAACTCGGCAGCGCCGGCGGCAGAGGCCCCACAGCGGCCTCGAAATGCTTGAGCGCCGAGCGCTTGCCGAGCCGCCATTCGTTGAAGTCGCCCATGAGCAGCGTCGGACAGTCACCCCGTCGGGACATCAGCTCCAGCAGGAACTCCGCCTGCTGCTGGCGCGAGCGGCGCAGCAGCCCGAGATGGGCGGCGATGATCCTGAGCGCAGAGCCGTTGTCGAGTTCGAGTTCAGCCACCAGCGCGCCGCGCGGCTCCAGCCCCGGCAGCGCCACCTCATGCACATCCTTCAACGCCCCCTTGCGCACAAGGATGACATTGCCGCGCCAGCCATGCGATTTGCTGACCGTCTTCATCGGCACGGCGACAAGCCCAGTTTCGAGCCGCAGACGGGTGAGATCGAGAAGCCCGACGCGCTCGCCGAAGCGCATGTCGGCCTCCTGCAGCGCCATGACGTCCGGCCCGATCTCGCGGATCACATCCATGATCCGCCCGGGATCGAAGCGCCCGTCCGTGCCGACGCATTTGTGAACATTGTAGGAGGCGACGACCAGCTTGTCGTCGGCATCGCCAAACGCATGGCGAACGGACATTTCCGTCCGCTTGCGGCGCAGCGAAGAGACCAGGACCTCGGCGAGATTTCGATGTGTTTTCGTCACGGGATCACGCACGGGCCACTAGAGATAAGGGGAGGCAAGCCAGAAGATACGGTCAAGAAGCCGGATCGGAAAGGGTCGCTTGCGCAGCATCTCCTGCGTCACCTCGCTCGCGCCCTCCATCGCCTCGTCGAACCGAGCGTGAAGATCGCGCACGAACGCCCGGTCGTGCACTTCCATGTCGATCTCGAAATTGAGCCTCAGCGACCGCGAATCCATGTTGGAAGAGCCGATATAGGCCCATTTGTCGTCGACGATCATCAGCTTGGAATGGTTGAACACCGCACCAGCCTTGAAGATGCGGACACCGCTGCGGATCGTCTCGCCAAATTGCGCCGTCATCGCGCGCGCCACGACGCCGAGATTGTTCTTGGCCGGCACGATGATCTCCACCGCCACACCGCGCAGCGCTGCGGTCGCAATGGCTCCAAGAAGTATGCCGTCGGGCAGGAAATAGGGTGACATGATGCGAACAGAACGCTCGGCGACGGAAATTGCTCCCATGATGACCTTGTGATTGGTCTCGAGATTGGCATCCGGCCCGGAAACGACGACCCGCGTCATCATCGAAGCCTCATCCGACGGCTCGCCCTCCACCCGCCACGCATCACCCTCCAGCAATTCGCCGGTGTCGAAATGCCAGTCATCAGCCGCCACGGCGAGAAGATCGCCAACGATCGGTCCCGTGACACGGAAATGCGTGTCGAGCGCCGCACCCGGCCCGCTGAACGCCGCGCGGATGTTCATCCCACCCATGAAGCCGATCCTGCCGTCGATCACGGCGATCTTGCGGTGGGTGCGCAGGTTTGCGTAAGGCAGGCGCAGACCGACGATGACGTGACCATTGAAGTCAGCAACCGGAATGGCCCTGTCGCGCAGGTAAGGCACGATGCTGGGCACCGAATAGCGCGCGCCGACCGCATCGATCAGCACCCTCACCTCGACGCCCCGCTGCACGGCCGCCGCCAGCCGCTCGGCAATGCGCAGGCCGACGCGGTCGCGGTCGAAAATATAGGTTTCGAGAATGATGCTGCGCTCGGCCGTGTCGATCGCGGCACAGAGCGCATCATAGGTCTCGTCGCCGCTGGCCAGAACCGTGACCAGATTGCCGTCGCGAAGCGGCCCGGCAACCCGGTCGCCCAGCATTTTCAGCGCGCCGAAATGAGGGCCGAAGGCCATCTCGTAATCATCTTGCGACACCGGCAGCGAAACATGTCCACCCCGCAGCCTTTCATTGCGCAACGTGCCGCGCGCCATGATCGACTGCCGGCGCATCCGGTTGATGCCGGCCACCGCATAGATGACGGCGCCGAGAATGGGAGACAGGAGAATGACGCCGACCCAGCCGATCGCCGAGCGCACGTCCCGCTTGCTCATCGTCGCATGAATGGCCGCAACACCACCCATCAGGAAGGAAAGCACGAGGAGAATATGCGGCCAGTAGGTCGTCAGAACGGCATACACACGCGAACTCCTGGTAGATGGGCAAATGATCTCTTAGGGCTGAACTCTAGCTGTCGGAAGGGGCATAGAAACACTTCGCCTCCACCCACTCGTTTGCTTCCGTCTCTCGACCTCGGTCCGCTGCCATCTCGCGATAACCGTGCTCCAACCTATCTCTCAAACCAGAAGAGGTCAGCAAAAGCGCATAAAGTTCGGCGGGGTCGAGATCTGCCCCATTCGGCCAAACGACGGCACCGAAGGAATCGACGCGGGCACATGCAAAGAATGCCAGATCACGAAGCGGTTCAAACATGACACCGAAAAGCCGGTTCTTCAGTTCGACAACGCCGCACAGTCCACCATCAAAGATGCCTTGAAGCTCATATTCAGGCCTTGCGACCACATCCTTGAGCTTTCTCATCGTCCGACTCCAGTCATGATCTCGTATGTCGAAATTCGTAGCCCTACCCGCCGAGAAGACTTGCCGCCGCCGCCCTCGCCTCGTCGGTCACGGTCGCGCCGGCCAGCATGCGGGCGATTTCCTCGCGTCGGGCTTCCTCATCCATGCGGTGAACGCGGGTGGCGATCGTCCCGGCATCTCCGGTCGGCCCCTTGGAGATGAGGAGATGTGTGGCCGCACGTGCGGCGACCTGCGGCGCATGGGTGACGGAGAGTACCTGCACCTTTTCCGAAAGACGCTTGAGCCGCTGGCCGATGGCATCCGCCACGGCCCCGCCAACGCCCGTGTCGATTTCGTCGAAGACCAGCGTCGGCGCCGAGCCGCGATCGGCAAGCGCCACCTTCAGTGCCAGGAGGAAGCGCGAGAGTTCGCCGCCGGAGGCGACCTTCATGATCGGGCCGGGCCGTGTGCCCGGGTTCGTCTGGACATGGAATTCGATCAGATCGATGCCGGACGACGCCGCGTTGGCGTCGTCGCTCGCGACATTCGCGAAGAAGCGCGCGCGCTCCAGCTTGAGCGCCGGCAGTTCCGCCATGACCGCCTCGCCCAGCGCCACCGCGCCATTGTGCCGCTTCTCCGACAGAACGCGAGCCAGCGCAAAATAGTGCTGCTTTGCCTCGGCGACTGCGGCCTCCAGCTTGCCGAGCTTCTCCTCGCCGGCATCGAGATCAGCGAGATCGCCAATCATCCGCACGGCAAGCGCCGGCAGTTCGGAAACCGGGACATTGTACTTGCGCGAGGCAGCGCGAAGCGCAAACAGCCGCTCCTCGACGCGCTCCAACTCGCGCGGATCGAACTCCGTCTTGCGCAGTGCCGCCTCGACCGCCATCTGCGCGTCGGAAAGCTGGTTCAGCGCGCCATCAAGCAGCGCCACCGTGTCTTCAAGAAGGCCGGGAACTTCATGGCTCTTGCGCTCCAAACGGCGCAACATCGAGGCGATTTCCGGAACGGGCGAATGATTGCCGTTGAGGAATTCGGACGCCTCGGAAATGTCACCCGCAATCCGCTCGGATTTCTGCATGGCGGTGCGGCGCTCGGCCAGCACATCCTCTTCGCCGTCCTCGGGCGAGAGCTTTTCCAGCTCCTCGACGGCAGAGCGCAGGAAATCGGCCTCGCGGGCGGCGGCCTCGACCTTCTGGCGATGCGTCTCGAAGGCGCGCTCGGCCTGTTTCCAGGACCGCCACGCCTGCCCCACGCGCTCTGCTTCGGTGGAAAGCCCGGCAAATGCATCGAGCAGCAGCCGGTGGGCATGCATGTCGACCAGCGCGCGATCGTCATGCTGCCCGTGGATCTCGACCAGCAGCGCGCCGGCATCGCGCATCAGCTGCACGCTGACGGGCTGGTCGTTCACATAGGCTTTGGTGCGGCCATCGGCGGATTGCTGGCGGCGGAAGATCAGGTCGCCATCGTCGTCGATGCCGTTTTCCCGCAGCATGAGGCGCGCGGGATGATCCATGCCGACATCGAAGGAGGCCGTCACCTGCCCCTTCTCCATGCCGTGACGCACGAGAGAGCCGTCACCGCGCCCGCCCAGCGCCAGCGACAGACTATCGAGAAGAATGGATTTGCCGGCACCCGTTTCACCGGTCAAAACCGACAGGCCGGCAGAGAACTCGAGGTCCAGCCGTTCGATCAGAACGATATCGCGGATCGACAACTGGGCAAGCATGGGGATCAGCCTTCGCCGAGCACCAGCTTCTTGGCAGCGCGGGAAATCCACGAGCCGGAATTCTCGCGCGGCTCAAGGCCACCGGATTTCAAGAGCTTGAAGCTATCCGCATACCACTGGCTGTCGGGATAGTTGGCGCCGAGAACGGCGGCAGCCGTCTGGGCTTCCGTCGTCACGCCCATCGCATAGTAGCATTCGACCAGACGGGCGAGCGCTTCCTGAACCTGATTGGTGCTCTGGTAGGTCTCGACAACGTTGCGATAGCGCGAGACGGCGGCAATGTATTCCTTGCGCTCCTGATAGTAGCGCCCGACCTGCATTTCCTTGCCGGCCAGCTGATCCTTCGCCATACGGATCTTCGAGCGCGCGTCATCGGCATATTCGGAGGTCGGATAGTTGTCGACGACGGCCTGCATCGCCTTCATCGTTTCGGCCGCATAGCGCTGGTCCTGCGTCACGTCCGGGATCTTCTTGTAGAAGGAAAGCCCGACCAGATACTGGACGTAAGCGGCATCCTTCGATTCCGGGTAAAGCTTCATGTAGCGACTGCCGGCGACGATCGCCTCGTCAAACTGGCCGTTGCGATAGTTCAGGAAGGTGCTCATCACGAGTGACTTGCGGGCTTCTTCCGAGAAGGGATCCTGCTTGTCGATGGCCGCGAACTTCGCCTTCGCCTCGCCGACATTGCCGGCGTTCAGGTTCGCCAGGCCTTGAGCATAAAGCTTGTCCGCCGGATCCGTATTCGCCTTGATCTTGGTGATGTCGATATCGGGATCGCTGTTGCAAGCCGAAAGACCGGCGCCGGCCACGGCAAGCGCAACAGACAGCAGGGCAAATCGTACTTTCTTGTTCAGCGCGGCGGTATTCGCAAATTCCATCGGAAAAGTCCCATTTGAAGCGGTCATGCCAAGGTTGCCAGAACCGCCAGTGACGCGTTTCTATCTCCAAACGCATGCCAAGAGCAACGCCATGATCGGCCTTTGCCGCAAATTTGTGGCGTTTATAACAAAGAACAGCCCAATCGGGCTGTCCATCAACGAAGAATTTTTGAGATGATTGTCGTTCGATGCAAATCTAGTGGAGCGCATCGGCAAGTCCGCGCGAAGCGAAGTCGCCTCGCCTCACGCGCTCCAGGGCGCGAATTCCGGCGCGTTAACCGCGATCATCTCGAAGGCGCGAACGCGCTGGCGGCTGACAGGGGCTTCCACGACTTCGTAAGCCGACGGATCCTGCAGCAGTGCCTTGAGCGCCAGCGCATTCATCTTGTGGCCACCGCGATAGGAGCGGTAGCAGCCGATGAACTGCGCGCCGGCCAGCGCCAGATCGCCAACGGCGTCGAGCGTCTTGTGACGCACGAACTCGTCACCCTTGTAGCGCAGGCCTTCCGGGTTCACGACAGTGTCGTTGTCGGAAATGACGACCGAATTTTCGAGCGACGAGCCGAGCGCGAGGCCGGCGGCCCACAGGCGCTCGACATCGCGCATGAAGCCGAAGGTGCGCGCGCGGGACAGCTCGTCCTTGAACGAAGCGGCCGTCAGTTCGCCCTTCCAGGACTGCTTGCCGATCAGCGGCGTCGGGAAGTCGATCTCGACTTCGAATCGCGTACCGTCATGCGGAACGAACTCGCTCCAGCAATTACCGGCCTCGATGCGGACAGGCTTGATCACGCGAATGTAACGGCGCTTGACGCCGAGCGTCTGCGTGCCTGCAAGTTCGATCGCTTCGATGAACGGAGCCGAGCTGCCATCCATGACCGGGATTTCCGCACCCGTCACCTGGATGACGACATTGTCGACGCCCATCGCATAGAGAGCCGCCATCAGGTGCTCGATCGTGGCGACGGACGTGGCCGGCGAAAAGCCGAGCATGGTGCAGAGATCGGTATTGCCGACCTGCGAGGACACGGCCTTCAGCTCGGTGACATCACCATTCTCGTGCATGCGGTGGAAAACGATGCCGGTACCGGCCTCAGCGGGGATAAAGGTAACGCTCACCTCGGACCCAGAATGGACGCCTACGCCCTCCAGCGTAAAAGAGTTTGCAATGGTTGTTTGCAAGCCCAGGAAATCAACGCCCATCAGAACCTTCCGATCATTACCCGCGGCCGATGCCGCCATCACGCATACTCGCTGACACCTGGAGCATTTGCTTCATGTCGGCGCGGACTCACATACATGAACCCGTTGTCATGAAACTAGATAGTCCCCTCGCCAGAAAAGGCCAAATCACTGTTTTTATCGCTTTGTAACGTTTTGAAGCGAAGTCGAGATCGAAATGTTTCCAATGTCTTAAAACGAAAACGCCCGGCCATGTGACGGCCGGGCGTGGGTAAGCTTGGGTGAACCGTCTCAGTTCGACTGACGGCGCAGGAAGGCCGGGATTTCGAGCTGGTCGTCTTCATGCGAAGAGACCGGCTTCGGAGCCGAACGACCGAGGTCATCGAGCTGGCCGCGACGCGGAGCGTAGAGGCTGGCTTCTGCCGAAAGACCACGACGCTGCTGCTGGGCGGCCTGCGGCGCTGCCATCTCGGCCGGAGCTGCCGGCATCTCGTCTTCCTTGCGGCCGAGCGAGTTCGTCAGGCGCTTCAGGAGACCCATCGGGCCACGCTCGTCACCATGCGACGGCACGTCACGCGTACGATGATCCATCTCGGCCTTCACGACCGGCGGGAAGTCCTCGATGCGCGGCATGCGGGCCATGTCGGGCTCGCGGCGTTCCATCACCGGCTGCATGACGGGCTCAGGCGCGACGGCGGCGACCATCGGCTGCGGCGCGACCGGCATCGGAGCGGGCTGCTCCATGCGGGGCGACATGTCCATCATCGGCTCGGCGCGACGCGGCTCCTCGACGCGGGGAGCAGCGGCAACCGGCTCGAAGCGCGGCTGCGGAGCCGGCGCTGCGACGGGTGCGGCAGCAACCGGCTGCGGAGCGGGACGCGGAGCAACCGGAGCAACCTCTGCCGGCGGTGCCGTGAAGAGACGGCTCTGCGGGCGGAACGTGTCCTGCTGGGCAGCGGGCTGCGGTGCAGCGGCCGGAGCCGACTGCGTTGCAATTTCAAGCTCGCGCTCCATGGCGACTTCCGCCTGGCGGATGGTTTCGGCGACCGGATCAACGGTCTTGGCGGCCGGCTGCTGATAGGCCGGCGAGATGGCGGCAACCGGAGCGGAAGTCACGGCTGCCGCCGGACGAGCGATCGGGCGCACCGGAGCGGCCGGGCGGACGTCCTCGGAGGAAACATTGCGGTCGATGCCGGTGGCGACGACCGAAACGCGGATGATGCCTTCCAGCGATTCGTCGAAGGTTGCGCCGAGGATGATGTTGGCGTCCTGGTCGACTTCTTCGCGGATGCGGGTCGCTGCTTCGTCAACTTCGAAGAGCGTCATGTCGCGACCGCCGGTGATGGAGATCAGCAACCCTTGCGCACCCTTCATCGAGGTTTCGTCGAGCAGCGGGTTGGCAATGGCGGCTTCTGCTGCGGCCATGGCGCGGCCATCGCCCGAAGCTTCGCCGGTGCCCATCATCGCACGGCCCATTTCGCGCATGACGGAACGGACGTCGGCGAAATCGAGGTTGATGAGGCCTTCCTTGACCATCAGGTCGGTGATGCAGGCAACGCCCGAATAGAGCACCTGGTCGGCCATCGCAAACGCGTCTGCGAAGGTCGTCTTGTCGTTGGCGATGCGGAACAGGTTCTGGTTCGGGATAACGATCAGCGTGTCGACCGACTTCTGCAGTTCGGCGATGCCCTGATCGGCGAGGCGCATGCGGCGCTGGCCTTCGAAGTGGAACGGCTTCGTGACGACGCCGACGGTCAGGATGCCCTTGTTGCGGGCGGCCTGGGCGACGATCGGTGCCGCACCCGTGCCCGTGCCGCCGCCCATGCCGGCGGTGACGAAGCACATGTGGGTGCCGTTCAGGTGATCGATGATTTCATCGATGCATTCTTCAGCGGCGGCGCGACCGACTTCCGGCTGCGAACCCGCGCCGAGACCTTCGGTGACCTGCACACCCATCTGGATGATGCGGTCGGCCTTGCTCATGGTGAGCGCCTGGGCGTCGGTGTTCGCGACAACGAACTCCACACCCTGCAGACCGGAATTGATCATGTTGTTGACTGCGTTACCGCCGCCACCGCCGACACCGAATACGGTGATGCGTGGCTTCAGCTCAGTGATATCCGGCTTCTGCAACTTGATAGTCATGGTACCCGTTCCTTCCTGGTTCTTGCCGTTTCGCCGTAACGGCAAATTCATGTTGTTCACTCACGACCGCCTTGGCGGTCAGAAACTGTCTTTGAGCCACTGCCCCATGCGGGCGATCCGGCCACTGCCGTTGCCGAACCCGCTGAAGAGGCCGCTCTGGGTCGCGAGCTGCTCGAGCTCTGCGACCTGCGGATAGATCATCAACCCCACGGCCGTGGAGAATGCCGGCCCCTTGGCTGCCGCCGGCAGGCCCGAGACACCCAGCGGACGGCCAACGCGCACGTTGCGGGCCAGGATCTTGCGCGCCGTTTCCGGCAGGCCGATCAGCTGGCTTGCGCCGCCTGTCAGCACCACCCGCTTCCCCACGACCGGGGAGAAACCCGACTTGTGGATGCGGTCGCGGATCAGCTCCAGCGTTTCCTCGATGCGGGCGCGGACAATTCGCGAAACGAGCGCACGCGGTACATTGACCGGCTGGCTCTCGATATCGCCGTCCATCGGCGGCACCGACAGGATTTCACGCTCGTCCATGGTCGTCGCAATCGCCGAACCGTGGACCGTCTTCAGTCGTTCTGCATCCTCGATGCGGGTCGAAAGACCGCGCGCCAGATCCGTCGTCACATGATGGCCGCCGAGGTTGACGGCATCCGTGTGCACAAGCCGGCCTTCCGCGAAGACCGAGATCGTCGTCGTGCCGCCGCCCATGTCGATGGCCGCGCAGCCGAGTTCAGCCTCGTCATCTACCAGCGCAGCAAGGCCGCTGGCATAGGGTGTTGCGATCATGCCTTCGACAGACAGATGCGCGCGGTTTACGGCCAATTCGAGATTCTTCAGCGCCGGGCGTTCTGCGGTGACGACATGCATGTCGACACCGAGCAGGTCGCCATACATCGAGACCGGGTCCTTGATGCCGCGTTCGCCATCGAGCGAATAGCCCGTCGGCAGCGCGTGCAGCATGGCGCGATCCTGCTTCATCGACGACTGGCTGGCGGCCTGGAGAACACGACGCAGGTCGGTTTCCTGGACTTCCTGGCCACCCAGATCGATCGAGGCGGTGTAGATGTCGCTGCCGAGACGGCCGCAGGAGACGTTGACGATCAGGCTTTCGACCGTCAGGCCCGCCATGCGCTCGGCCGCATCGACGGCGAGACGGACGACGCCTTCGGCGGCTTCCAGATCGATGATGACGCCATTCTTGACGCCACGCGACTTGTGATGGCCGATGCCGAGGATCTCGACATTGTGCGTGCGACCCGGAAGCACTTCGCTTTCCGGACGCGGCGTCAGCTTGCCGATCATGCAGACAATCTTCGTCGAACCGATGTCGAGCACCGAGACCACATGCGAACGCTTCGAAGAGAGCGGCCTCAGGCGGGGTAGACCGAAGGAAGAACCAAACAGACTCACGCGCCCTTCTCCATCAGCTTCTTGAGCATTTTCGCGCGATCGGCGACAGCCTTGTCGCGGCGCACTGCTGCATCCTGCGTCAGCTGGATCGTGGTGCGATCGGGCAGACGCAGATCAACAGTTTCAATATCGCGCTCCAGAACCTGCTGGTCCTGCTCGAGCGTCGAAAGGGCATGCATGGCACGGGCGATATTCTCTTCCGGCAGACGGACAACGACACCGTTGTCCATGCGCAGATCCCAGCGGCGACCGCCGATGCAGATATAGGCCTTGATGCGGGCCTGCAGGTCGGGCCAGTTGGAAAGCTGCTCTGCGAAAGCCGCAGCTTCAAGCTGGGCACCATCGCCAACGAAGAGCGGCAGGCTCGCAAACTTGTTGTCGCGCAGCGGCGCAATGACCTTGCCATCCTTCTCGATCAGCGAAAGCTCGTCGCCATGCTGCCAGATGCCGTAGGCAACGCGCTCGGAAAGCTTGATCTCGACCGTGTTCGGATAGACCTTGCGGACTTCCGCATTCTCCACCCATGGCAGCGAGATCAGCCGCTCGCGGGCATTGGCGGCGCTGAGAAAGACGACCGAGGACGACCCGTCGAGGCCGAGCTGCTGCAGGATGTCGATTTCGGAGGTCTGCAGGTTGCCGGAGACCTTCACATTGTCGATGGAAAAACCGATGGCCGAGGTCGTTGCTTCCGCAACGGCACCGGTGTGGCCACCAAGCACCATGCCGTAGAGACCCGTCGCAGCAAAAAGCGCCAGCGCGCCGGCAATGCCGGCAAAGCGCGGAACGGTGACACGGCCATCCGCCAGCGAGACCGCCAGACGGAAGGCGCGGCGGACCGGACGCGGCAGCACGCCCGCAGCATCCGGATCGGATACAGCCGCGCCGCCAAGACCGTAATATGCCCTGCCCCGACGTCTCAACGCAAACACGACGCGTCCTCCACCATCCACTTGAGGAATTCACCAAAGGAATGACCCGCATGCGCGGCCATTTCAGGCACAAGAGAGGTCGGGGTCATGCCCGGCTGCGTGTTGATCTCAAGCCAGATAAGCTCTCCGTCTTCCGAAAAACGGTCGTCATACCTGAAGTCCGATCGGCTCACGCCCCGGCAGCCGACCGCCTGATGTGCCTTCAGCGCCAGTGTTTGTATTTTTTGGTAAATTTTCGGTGAAATCTGCGCAGGAAGAATGTGCTCAGAGCCGCCGGCAGCATATTTCGAATCATAATCGTAGAAGCTGTTCGCCTTCGAGACGATTTCGATGACGCCGAGCGCCACATCGCCCATCACGGCGCAGGTCAGCTCGCGACCATAGACATAGCGCTCCGCCATGACGCGATCGCCATAGCGCCATTCCGACGAGGTGATGACCTGCGGCGGATGCGACTGGTCTTCCTTGACGATGACGACGCCGAAGGACGAGCCTTCCGCGACCGGCTTCACGACATAGGGCGGCTTGATCGGATGTTCATGCGTAAAATCGAATCGGCTAAGCACCTTGGCTTCGGCGACCGGCACGCCGGCAGCCTTGACCACCGTCTTGGCAACAGCCTTATCCATGGCAAGCGCAGAGGCAAGAACGCCGGAATGCGTGTAGGGAATCTCCAGATACTCGAGAACACCCTGGACCTTACCATCCTCGCCGAAGGGGCCATGCAGGGCATTGAAGACCACGTCGGGCTTCAGATCGAGCAGAACGCTTGCGATATCGTGACCGACATCGACCCGCGTAACACGATAGCCCACGGCCTCAAGCGCGTCAGCGCACGCGCTTCCCGACGAGAGGCTTACCGGCCGCTCGGAAGAAAACCCGCCCATCAGAACTGCGACATGCTTGACGCCCACGATACACCCCAATCTCTCTACACGATATTTTCCCGCCGGAGGCTTGCACGAGCCTTTTGTGAACCCCGAGCGCAATACCGCGAAAATCGTTAACCAATAGACCTAGGAATGGTTAATGAAGCGTTTACTTTCGTTAACCGCAGGGCTTTGCCGACAAAAATATTTTGGAAATGGCAAGAAAGGCACGAGCGTCGAACCCCCATGAAATCAGGGCTTTGAGGCGTGGGTTGAACGCTGTCCAATGTGACCCTCAGCGGCGTGCGCCGGACATCAGCCGCCGCTGACGGCAGTCAGCACGAAGACCGTTGCACCGGGTACGATTTTCGTCTCCAGCGCCGTCCTCTCTCCGTCAATCATGATGGAAATGTGCTTCCGGACGGACGGGCGCGAATCTTTGAGACACGCGCCCATGCCCGGCCAGCGCTGATCGAGCGCATCGATCAGCGCGCCGACATCGGCGGCGGCAACAGTCAGACGCCGCTCCGCCTCCGGATAGAGCCTCAAAAGCGCGTCGGGCAAAACGACTTCGCACGACGCGGCAGACGGTTCAGTCATGAATCACCATGGTCTCCACCGAATGGATCACCGGCAGGTGCTGCGCGATCACGCCCCAATCATCGCCCTCATCGCGGCTGCCGTAAAGCGTGCCGGTGTTCGTGCCGAAATAGATGCCGGCCTGATCGAGATTGTCGGTCGCCATTGCCTGCCGGAGCACGCCGAAGAAGGCATTCTCCTGCGGCAAGCCGCTGCGCAGCGCAGACCACGTCGCCCCCGCGTCACGGCTCCTCCACACCGCCGCCTTGCCATCCGGCACATAGCGACCTTCGATCGCACCGTTCAAGGGAATGAAATAGACAGTATCCGCATCATGGGGATGGGCGGCGGCCGGAAAGCCGAATTCGGACGGAAGCCCTTCTTCGATGCTAACCCACTGTTCCCCGCCATCGTCGCAGCGATACATGCCGGTGTGATTCTGCTGGTAGAGCCGATCGGGCCGGCCGGCCGCCATGACGATGCAGTGCACGCATTGCCCCGTTTCGGGATATTGCATCCCCTCCGGCATGAAGCCGGCGCGGGTCCCCTTGTTGCGCGCATCAAACGTCTTGCCGCCATCGGCCGTATGGAAAACGCCCGCCGTCGAGATCGCCACCCAGAGCTCGTTCGGGTCATCAGGGTGCGGAACGATGGAATGGAGGATCAGCCCGCCCGCGCCCGGAACCCATGTCTCACGTGAAGGATGCGCACGAAGTGATTCAACCTGTTCGAAATTATCGCCGTCGTCAGCGCTGACGAAAAGCCCCGCCGGCTCGACGCCGACATGCAGGCGTCCATGCGACTTGGCCAGGCTCCAGGCCGATTTCACAGGCTCCTCGCCCTCCGAATAGTTGAACCCGTTGCCGGAGCGCGTCCATATCTGCCCCAGATCGGTCGACTTCCAGACAGACGGTCCGAACCATTCGTTGCCGCCGGCCGCATAGATCGTACCCGTGGCAGCATCGCCGATCACATGGTTGATCGGCCAGGCATCGCAGTAAGGCCCCCTCAGGGCCCAGTCCTGCCGCGTTTCATCGCTTTCCGCAATGAACGTGCCCTTCTTCGTACCGATCAACAGGATAACGCGCTTGGCCATGATGTCCCCCTCTCCACTGGTCAGGAATTACCATAGCGCAAGCTTTCGATATGTTGAAGTCAACCTTTGTGAAAAAGACAAACGCCGGCGTCTCCGCCAGCGCTCGATGTTTTCAGTCGGTGGTCACGCCCAGAAACGGCTTGATCTCCAGCCCCGGCATGAAGTTGCCGAGCCGCTTGATCTCCCATTCCAGCTTGATGCCGGAATGTTCGAACACGCGGGCGCGGACCATCTCGCCGAGATATTCGAGATCATGGGCGGTCGCCTGCCCCGTGTTGATCATGAAGTTGCAATGGAGCGGCGACATCTGCGCGCCGCCATTCATCAGGCCGCGGCAGCCGGCCTCGTCGATCAGCACCCAGGCAGAGTGGCCTTCCGGGTTCTTGAAGGTCGAGCCGCCGGTCTTCTCGCGCACCGGCTGCACCGTCTCGCGGTGATGGCGCACGGCGTCCATTTCCTGTCGGATCTTCGTCTTGTCGTCGGCATGGCCTTCAAACACGCCATGCGTGAAGATCAGGCCTTCCGGCGCGGAGGAATGGCGGTAGGCATAGCCCATCTCGGCCTTGGAAAGCACATGGAGGTTGCCCTTGCGGTCCACGGCATGCGCCTCGATCAGACGTTCGCTCGTGTCGCCGCCATTGGCACCGGCATTCATGCGCAGTGCGCCGCCGATGGAGCCGGGAATGCCGTAGTAGAAGGCAAAGCCACCGATGCCGTTGTCGAGCGCCATGGCGGACAGGTTCTTGTCCGGGCAGATCGCGCCGGCCTTGATGCGGTTCTCGCCGACCAGTTCGACATCGCCGAAGCCCTTGGCCGACAGGCGCACGACGACGCCCTTGATGCCGCCATCGCGCACCAGAAGGTTGGAGCCGACGCCGACAACCGTCAGCGGCACCTCGTCCGGCAGCCCCTTGAGGAAGGTGACGAGATCTTCGACGTCATGCGGCTGGAACATCAGCTCGGCAAGACCGCCGGCATGGAACCAGGTCACACGGTCCATCGGTGCGTCCGGCGTCATGCGGCCGCGCACATCCTTCATGGCATCGCCGAAGGACTCCAAGAGTTTCTGACCGTCAACCTGTTTCATGCAAATTATCCTGCAATCTTCTTCAATTCTTCCGGCAATGCTGCCGCCCAGCTTGTGATGTTGCCAGCCCCCAACATGACTACGAAATCACCCGGCTTGGCAAGGGCTGCGACCACGGGCGCGATATCTGCAGCACCCGAGACGAAGCGCGCATCGCGATGGCCGGCGGACTTGATGCGCGAGACAAGCTCTTCCGCGCTCACGCCCTCGATCGGGTCCTCGCCCGCCGCATAGATCGGCGCGATCATGATCGTGTCGGCGTCGTTGAAGCAGCCGGCAAAGTCTTCGAAGAGGCTTGCGACGCGGCTGTAGCGATGCGGCTGGTGAACCGCGATGATGCGGCCCTGGCAGGCCTCGCGGGCCGCACGCAGCACCGCCTTGATCTCGACGGGATGGTGGCCGTAGTCGTCATAGACCGAGACGCCATTCCAGTCGCCGACAAGGGTGAAGCGACGCTTGACGCCGCCGAAGGACGAAATGCCCTTGCGGATCGCGTCCGTCGAAATCCCAAGCCTGTGGGCAACGGCAACGGCAGCCGTCGCATTCGACACATTGTGTCGGCCGGGCATCGGCAGGCGCAGATTGTCGATCAGGATCGTCTCGCCGGTGCGGCGGCGGCGGATTTCCACGTCGAAGACCGAAACCGGCCCTTCCATGCGGATATTCATGAAGCGTACGTCGGCCTGCGGGTTGGCACCATAGGTCACGACCTTGCGGTCCTCGATGCGGCTGACCAGCGCCTGCACTTCCGGATGGTCGAGACACATCACGCCGAAGCCGTAGAACGGCACGTTCTCGACGAACTGCTTGAACGCCGCGCGCACGGCATCGAAACTGCCGTAGTGATCGAGGTGTTCCGGGTCGATGTTGGTCACGATCGCCACATCGGCGGGAAGCTTCAGGAAGGTGCCGTCGGATTCGTCGGCTTCCACCACCATCCACTCACCCTCGCCCATGCGGGCGTTGGTGCCATAGGCATTGATGATGCCGCCGTTGATGACGGTCGGGTCGAGCCCGCCGGCTTCGAGAAGGGCCGCCACCATCGAGGTGGTCGTCGTCTTGCCATGCGTGCCGCCGATGGCGATTGCATTGCGGAAGCGCATCAGTTCGGCCAGCATCTCGGCGCGGCGCACGACCGGCAGCAGCTTCTCGCGCGCGGCGATCAGCTCGGGATTGTTCTTCTTGATGGCGGTCGAGACAACGACGACTTCGGCGTCGCCCAGGTTCTCCGCCTTGTGACCGACGAACACGTCGATCCCCTTGGCGCGCAGACGCTGCACGTTGGCGCTGTCGGACTGGTCGGAGCCCTGCACGCGGTGGCCGAGATTATGCAGCACCTCGGCAATGCCGCTCATGCCGATGCCGCCGATGCCGATGAAATGAACGAGCCCGATGCTCTGGGGCATTTTCATGTGCGCTGACCCTTGAATTGTGAAACCGTCTTGCCCGCCGCAATAGCCTCCACGAGATCGGCAAGCAAGTTCGCCGCATCAGGTTTGCCCGCCTGTTTCGCAGCATAGGCGGTCTCGAGAAGCCGCATCGGCTGTTCCATCGCAATCTTCAGCACATCGGCCAGCTTCTCCGCAGAGAGCTTCGATTGCTGGACGACCCTCGCACCGCCCTTTTCGACCAGAAGGGCTGCATTGGCCGCCTGGTCGTGATCAAGCGCGAACGGATAGGGCACGAAGAGCGCCGGCCGCCCGATCACCGCGATTTCCGAAACGGTGGACGCGCCCGAACGGCAGATGACGAAATGCGCGGCACCAATGCGCTCCGCCATGTCGGTGAAGAAGGGCGCAATCTCGGCATTGATCCCGAGCTTGGCATAACAGGCCTTGACGCCCTCGGCATCTTCAGGCCGCGCCTGCTGGGTGATCACGAGGCGCTGCTGGAGCTCAGCCAGCAGAAGCGTGACGGCTGTCGGAACGGCGGTCGAGAAGAATTGCGCGCCCTGGCTCCCGCCGAACACGACGAGCTTGAACGGGCTTGAGCCTGCGGATGGCACATAGGGATGCGCCGCCGCCTTGAGCACGGCCGGACGAACCGGATTGCCGGTCGTCACCGTCTTCGACGCATATTGCCCATCCGTCTCGGGCAGGAAGCCGCCAGCAATCGCCTTGACCTTCGGCGCCAGCATCCGGTTGGCCCGCCCCATGACGGCATTCTGCTCATGGATCATCGTCGGCAGGCCGAGACGCGAGGCCGCCAGAAGCGGCGGAACGGTCGGGTAGCCGCCGAAGCCCGCAACGGCAACCGGCTTGATGCGCCGCATCAGTGCCTTGGCCTGGTTCGTCCCCTGCCACAGCGTGAAGAGCGCCTTGGCGACGGCGATCGGGTTCTTCGAGCCGATGGTGGCCGAAGGCACGATATGGATCTCATCGGCCGGGAACTTGCCGGCATAACGCTCGGCGCGCGAATCCGTCACCAGATGAACCGAATAGCCGCGCGCCTTCAGGCTATGCGCGAGCGCTTCTGCGGGGAAAAGATGACCGCCGGTTCCCCCGGCAGCCAGCATGACGATGCCTTTGCTCATAAAACCTCACTCGGCGGGATGACCATGGGCGATGCTGAACAGGCGGCGCTCGCGAGAGCGCGTCTCGGGCCTGTGCCGCGTCAACGCCAGGATGAAACCGGCCGTGATACAGATCGCGATCATCGACGAGCCGCCATAGGAGATGAAGGGCAGCGTCATGCCCTTTGCCGGCAGCAGCTCGAGATTGACCCCGATGTTGATGAAGGACTGGATGCCGAACTGCAGCACCAGACCGGAAATGGCGAAACGGTTGAACGGGTCCTTCTCGCGATAGGCAATCGACAGACCGCGCATCACGATGAAGGCAAAGAGCGCAACCAGCGCCATGCAGAAGATAATGCCGAATTCTTCCGCCGCCACGGAGAAGACGAAGTCGGTATGGGCGTCGGGGATGATCTTCTTCATCTGCCCCTCGCCCGGCCCCTGACCGAACCAGCCGCCGCGAAAGATCGCCTGACGGGCGGTATCGACCTGGAACGTATCGCCCTCGCCGGTCAGGAACTTGTCGATACGCGCCGCCACGTGCGGCAAGAGGACGTAAGCCGACGTCAAACCACCGACTGCGAAGATCGCCAGAAGCGTGATCCACAGCCACGGCATACCGGCCATGAAGAACATGCCGCCCCAGACCGAGGTCGTCAGGATCGTCTGCCCAAGGTCGGGCTCGGCAACAAGAAGTGCCACGACGATGCCGTAGAGCAGGATGGCGAAGAGATTGCCCGGAATTTCAGGCTGTTTCTGATGCTCGGCAAACAGCCAGGCGCAGACCACGATGAAGGCGGGCTTCATGAATTCGGAGGCCTGGATGCCGAGCGGCCCGAGCGAGATCCAGCGCCGCGAACCCTTCACTTCAACACCGATGAAGAGAACCAGCACCATGAGCGTCAGCGAGATGATCAGCATGATCACCGCGGTGCGCCGCACCGTCTTCGGCGTCATGAAGGAAAAGCCGATCATCACCGCGAGCGCCGGCAGCAGGAATTCCGCATGCTTGGTGACAAAGTGGAATTCTCCGGCCCCGATGCGCTCGGCCACGGCCGGAGAGGCCGCGAAGGACAGCATGAAGCCGATGCCCATCAGCAGAACGAAGACGAACAGAAAATACCGGTCGATCGTCCAGAACCAGTCTGCAACCCTACCCCTGTCCGCGCGGCTTACCATTCGACCGATCTCCCGCTGTGCTCAAACCAGCATCGTGATGCCATTGAGGCCGGACACGATCGCAACGAACGAATCACCACGGACCTCAAAATTCTTGTACTGGTCGAAGCTTGCGCAAGCCGGGGAAAGCATGACCGCCACAGGGCCGGTCTTGTCTTCCGCTGCATCCTTCGCCGCATGCGCGATCGCCAGGTCCAGCGTGCCGGAAATCTCGTAAGGCACCGCCTCGCCGAGCGTCGCGGCGAATTGCGGCGCAGCCTCCCCAATGAGATAGGCCTTGGCGATCTTCGAGAAGAGCGGCTGAAGCGCGGTGATCCCGCCCTCCTTCGGCAGGCCGCCGGCAATCCAGTAGATCCGATCATAGCTCGACAGCGCGGGCGCTGCGGCTTCGGCATTCGTCGCCTTGGAATCGTTGACGAAGGTGACGTGGTCACGCTTGCCGACCGGCTGCATGCGATGATTGAGACCCGGGAAGGAGCGGATGCCGGCGCGAATGTCGTCAAGGCTGACGCCAACGGCAAGGCAGGCACCAATGGCCGCAGCCGCGTTCTGGGCATTGTGCCCGCCGCGGAGCGTTTCGACGCCCTTGAGGTCCAGAAGCTCGGAGACCTGGCCAGCTTCCGCCCTCAGGATGCGGCTGCCATCGGCGAAGATACCATCCTTCAGCGCCAGCCGCCGCGAAATACGCGTCACGGCCACGCCTGCGCGCTCGATGCGGTCGGCAATCTGGCTGCAATAGCTATCATCGACGCCGACAATGGCGTTTTTGCTACCCGCGACCAGCCGTTCCTTCACATCCGCATAATGCTGCATCGTGCCGTGACGATCGAGATGGTCGGGAGTCAGGTTGAGCAGGATGCCGGCGGACGGATTGATCGAGGGTGCCAGATCGATCTGATAGGACGAGCACTCGACCACATAGAAACGATTGGCTGCCGGCGGAGCGAGCGTCAGAACCGCCGTCCCGATATTGCCGCCGAGCTGCGTATCGCGGCCCGACGATTTCAGGATATGGGCGATCAGCGCCGTCGTCGTCGATTTGCCGTTCGTGCCGGTGATCGCGATGAAGGGGCAATCGGGCGAAAGCCGGATGCGCTCGCGCACGAAGAGCTCGACATCGCCGATGATCTCGACGCCGGCGGCATGCGCCAGATCGACCGTCCAGTGGGGCTTCGGATGTGTCAGCGGCACCCCGGGCGACAGCACGAAGCAATCCATCACCTTCCAGTCGATGCCATGGAGATCGGCGGTCGCAATGCCCGCCGCCTTCGCCTTCTCGACGCTGGCAGGATTGTCATCCCACGCGGTCACATCCGCGCCGCCCGCCATCAGCGCCTGCGCCGTCGCAAGGCCGGAACCGCCTAGCCCGAAAAGGGCGACCTTTCGGCCGCCGAGTGAAGTGACCGGCATCATGGCAAATTACCTGAGCTTGAGCGTGGCAAGGCCGACCATGGCAAGGCCGACGGCGATGATCCAGAAGCGGATCACGACCTGGCTTTCCGTCCAGCCGAGCTTTTCGAAATGGTGGTGGATCGGCGCCATCAGGAAGACGCGCCGGCCGGTCCGCTTGAACCAGAAGACCTGGATGATGACCGACAGCGTCTCCATGACGAAGAGACCGCCGATGATCGCCATGACGATCTCGTGCTTGGTGGCAACAGCCACCGTGCCGATCATGCCGCCGAGTGCGAGCGAGCCGGTGTCGCCCATGAAGATGGCCGCCGGCGGCGCGTTGAACCAGAGGAAGCCGAGGCCCGCCCCGATGACCGCGCCCATGATGACGGCAAGTTCACCCGTGCCGGGCACGAAGTTGATCTGCAGGTAGTTCGCGAAGACCGCATTGCCGGCCAGATAGGCAATCACGCCGAAGGAGGCAGACGCAATCATCACCGGCACGATGGCGAGCCCGTCGAGGCCATCTGTCAGGTTCACGGCATTGCCGGCGCCGACGATGACGAAGCCGCCGAAGAGCACGAAGAACATGCCGAGATTGACGAAGAAGTCCTTGAAGAAGGGAAAGGCGATCGAGGTCCCGATGATCGAGCCGTTCGGCGCAGACGCCATTGCCGAGCGCATCATGAAATAGACTGCGATGCCGGCGATCACGAATTCGATGCCAAGGCGCGCCTTGCCGGAAAAGCCCTTGTCCGACTGCTTCGTGACCTTGAGATAGTCGTCATAGAAGCCGATCGCGCCAAAGCCGAGCGTGACCAGCAGCGTCGAGACGACATAGACATTCGACAGATCCGCCCACAGCAGCGAAGAAACGACGATGCCGGCGAGAATCATGAGGCCGCCCATGGTCGGCGTGCCGGCCTTCTTGAAATGCGTCTGCGGTCCGTCAGCACGGATCGGCTGGCCCTTGCCCTGGCGAATGCGCAAGGAAGCGATGATGCGCGGACCGAAGAGGAAAACGATGAAGGCGGAGGTGAAGAGGGCTGCGCCGGCTCTGAAGGTGATGTAGCGGAACAGATTGAAAAACTGGATATGATGCGACAGTTCCACAAGCCAGATCAGCATAGCGGCTCTTTCTAATTAAAGTTGTCAGACCCCAGCCGCGTTTGCAGGCTGGAATGCATTGAGAAGGGCCGCCGTGATCTTGCCGAATCCTGTCCCCAGCGACGATTTGACGACCAGCACATCGCCGTCGGATACATGAGAAACCGCATAGTCTGCAAGCTCTTCGGCAGTCTTCCTATAGGCAACGTCGGCCGAACCCGACATGGCTTCGGCAAGCATGCGCATGTCGCGCCCTGCAAGCCACAGATGCTTGATGCCGGCCTGCCGCAGCGGTTGTGCCAGATTGCCGTGAATGGCGGGCGAATTTTCACCCATTTCCAGCATGTCGCCGAGAACGGCAATCTGCCGCCCCTCGCCCGTTGCCGGCGTGCCCGCAAGCAGGCCGATCGCCGCACGCATGGAGGCAGGATTGGCATTATAGCTTTCGTCGATCAGCGTGAACATGCCCTTGCCCTCGCCGAGCGACAGGATATGCCGCTGGCCCCTGCCCTTTTCCGGCGTGAAGGAGGCAAGCGCTTCGGCCGCGCGATCGAGATCGGCGCCGGCGAGCGACACCGCACCGAGGACTGCCAGCGCATTTTCGGCAATATGCCGACCGGGCGCGCCGATCGTCACTTCGATCGTCCGTCCGCCGATGACGGCCCAGAGATTCGAACTCGTCGGATGGCCGTTGAACTCCGCAAGGCGGAAATCGGCACGCGCATTGTTGCCGAACGTGTGGATATGCGCGACGCGGTTCTCGATCGCCACCTTTTCGAGGATCGGAAACTGTTCGATATCGCGATTGAGGATCGCATGACCATCGACCTCGATGCCTTCGAGGATTTCCGACTTGGCATAGGCGATTTCTTCAATGGAGCGGAAATTGCCGAGATGCGCGCCTGCGACCGTCGTGATGATCGCAATGTCCGGCCGCACCATCGACACCAGGGCGCGGATTTCGCCCGGATGGTTCATGCCGATTTCGAAGATGCCGTAGTCGACATCCTTCGGCATGCGGGCAAGCGTCAGCGGCACGCCCCAGTGATTGTTGAACGAGGCGACGGAGGCGTGGACCGTGCCGGAGGATTCCAGCGCCTTGCGCAGCATTTCCTTGGTCGTCGTCTTGCCGACGGACCCCGTGACCGCGATCACCTTGGCCGCCGAGCGCAGCCGAGCGGCACGACCGAGGCGTTCAAGGCCCGCGAGCACGTCATCGACCACGATCATCGGCGTCGTTACGCGCCCCAGCGCCGGCAGCTTCGCCTCGCTGACGACCAGCAGCGCAGCACCATTGGCAGCGGCGACCGAGGCATAGTCATGCCCGTCCACCCGGTCGCCCTTGATGGCGAAGAAGGCCTCACCCTTGCCGATGGAACGGCTGTCGATGGAAATGCCGGTGACGCCAGCGGGCAGCGAGCCAAACGGCCTGCCATGCATCGCGCTGACGAGCTCATCGGACGTCCAGAGAGTGGTCAAGCCTGCATTCCTCCCAAAGCCTTGTCGATCTCGGCCTGATCCGAGAACGGCAGCACCTTGTCCCCGACGATCTGGCCTTCTTCATGTCCCTTGCCGGCGACAATCAGCGTATCCCCGGATTTCAGCATGCCGCAGGCGGTGCGAATTGCCTCCGCGCGGTCGCCGATTTCCAGCGCGCCGGGCGCCGATGCCATGATCTCCGAACGGATGACCGACGGCACTTCCGAACGCGGATTGTCATCCGTGACGATGACGACATCGGCAAGCCGAGAGGCGATCTCGCCCATCAGCGGCCGCTTGCCCTTGTCGCGGTCGCCGCCGCAACCGAAGACGACGATGACGCGGCCCGTCGTGAACGGACGAACCGAGGTCAGCACATTCTCCAGCGCTTCAGGCTTGTGGGCATAGTCGACATAGGCAAGCGCGCCATCGACCGTGTGGCCAACCAGCTCAAGCCGGCCCGATGCTCCGACCAGCTTGCCAAGCGCCGCCATCACTGCCGCCGGGCTGACCCCGGTCGACATGGCAAGACCAGCGGCAACCAGCGCATTGGCGACCTGGAAATCACCGGCGAGCGGGATATCGACTTCGTAGATATCGGCGCCGCAATGGATCTCGGCCGTCTGCTTGTGACGGAAATGCTCGACACGCTTCAGAGTCAGGAAGGTTCCCTTGCGGCCCACCGTCAGCACTTCGCAGCCGGCGCGGCCCGCCGCTTCGATGGCATGCAGCGAATAGGGATCATCGGAAAAGATCACCGCCGGCGCGCCTTTCGGCAGCAGGCTGAACAGCCGCATCTTGGAGGCGAGATAGTGCTCGATCGTCGGATGGTAGTCCATGTGATCGCGGCCGAGATTGGTGAAGGCCGCCGCGGCCAGCTTGACGCCGTCAAGCCGATGCTGATCGAGACCATGGCTGGAGGCTTCCATGGCGGCATGCGTCACGCCCTCGCGCGACAGTTCGGCCAGAAGCTTGTGCAGCGACACCGGGTCCGGCGTCGTCAGCGTGCCGTAATCCGTGCGACCGGGAGCGATGACACCCGTCGTTCCGATCATGGCCGCTGCAAATCCGGCATGCGCCCATATCTGGCGGGTGAAGGAGGCAACGGATGTCTTGCCGGCCGTTCCTGTGACCGCGGTCATGACTGCCGGCTGGGCACCGAAAAAGCGCGCGGCGGCCAGCGACAGGAAACGGCGCGGCTCGTCCACTTTCAGAACCGGCACGGACGCCTCGAAGGAGGCATTGCGGGAAATGACGATGGCGCTAGCGCCCTTGGTCACAGCCTCACCCGCAAAGGTCGAGCCATCGGCCTTGGAGCCTGCGATCGCCACGAAAAGTGCGCCATGGGCCACCTGACGGCTGTCGGCAGTGATGGATGTTACTCGAACGTCTCCGGCAGAGCCCGCAAGCAATGCATCGATTTCCGGAAAGTCTGAACCTGCGAGGTCACGAAGCTTCATCGATGATATTCGCCTTTCACGCCCGCCGTCCGGACGCCTCGAATCGGGTATTCGCCCTATATTAATATGAAACGAGCGTTGCCGATCCATCTGGGCCAAATTTCGGCTGAACGCCCAGAAGTGGCGCAATCCGGCCAATGACCCGGCCGACCATCGGGGTCGCGGTATTGCCGGCAAGATTGGAATTATGCTCGCCGGTGCGCGGATCGTCGATAAAGACCAGAACCACATATTGCGGATCGCTCATCGGGAAGGCAGACAGGAAGGCGTTGAAGTTGTGGCCGTTGACATAACGTCCACGGACGAGCTTTTCAGCCGTTCCGGTCTTTCCGCCGACATCGAAGCCCGGAACGCCGGCCTGTTTGCCGGAACCGACGGACTGAACCACGTTGTCGCGGAACAGTTTGCGCATATCGCGGACCGTCGTATCCTTGACCACCTTGACGGCAATCTTGTCCGCTTCCGTCCGCGTCCGCGGCAGGAAGGTCGGCTCGATAAGGTAGCCGCCGTTGACCAGGGCCGCGCCAGCCACAGCCGTCTGCAGCGGAGTCGTTGCCACACCGTGACCATAGGCAATGGTCATCGAATTGATGCGTTTCCAGACGCGCGGCTGCGAAGGCGTTGCCACTTCAGGAAGTTCGGTGTCCATGCGGGTCAAGAGGCCCATGCGCTGAAGAAACGCCTTGTGCGCGTCGATCCCAACGGAATCCGCCATGCGGGCGGCACCAATGTTCGAGGAATGCACGAACACTTCATCAACCGTCAGAACGCGGCGCGTGCCGTGAAAGTCATGGATGGTGAAGCCACCGATATAGAGCGGCTTGGTGGCGTCGAAGGTCGTTCCCAGCGTCATCGTGCCATAGTCGAGACCCATGGCGATGGTGAAGGCCTTGAAGGTCGAGCCCATTTCATAGGTGCCGGCCGAAACGCGGTTCAGGCGATCGGGGTCGAGCGCATGGGTCGGATCATTCGGATCGAAATCCGGGTAAGAGGCCAGAGCCATGACCTCGCCGGTATGCGCGTTGAGAACGACGCCACCCGCGCCGATCCCCTGATAGCGCTGCATCCCGTCGACCAGAACATCATGCAGCGCATTCTGGACGCGCAGGTCGATCGACAGCTTGACCGGCTCCAACTTGGCATCATTCGTCATGCCGACGGCAGCGAGATCGGCAAGCCCCTGGCTGTCGACATATTTCTCCATGCCGGCAATGCCGCGGTTGTCGATATTGACGAGGCCCAGAACATGCGAGGCGATGGAGCCGCCGGGATAGAAGCGGCGCTTCTCGGGCCGGAAACCGATGCCGGGAATGCCGAGCGCCAGGATCTGGCTCTGCTGGCGTGGCGTCAGCTGGCGGCGCAGCCACTGGAAATGGCTCTTGGAGGAAAGCTTGCGATAGGTCGACTTGGCATCGAGATCGGGCAATACACTGGAGAGCTCCTCCAGCGCCTCGTCCGGATCGATGATCTTGGACGGTTCGGCGTAGAGCGAGACGGTGCGGATGTCGGTCGCCAGAACCTGGCCGTTGCGATCCAGAAGATCGGGACGCGAGGCCAGAAGGTTGTCCGACGGCATGATGCTGGACACCGTCTCGGGCTTCGCCATGCCATACTCGACCAGTCGCCCGCCGATGATCACATAGGCGACCGTAAAGCCGGCGAAAATGATGCCGACGCGGCTCTTGGCCTGCGCACCCGAACGCTTGAGCGTACCCTCGAAACGGGCCTTGCCATCATTGGCACGACGCGCTCCGCGAGGCGTCGCAGAAAAGTGCGCCTTGCTCTTGATGTTCATGATGCGGGACAGGAATGACATCAGCGCTTCACCGATCCGGTCTTGATAGTATCTGTCTTGGTTGAGGGAGCCTTGGCCGTATCGCGCTTGGCAGGCGCGGGCCTGACCACCTCGTCGGTCTTGCGCGCATCCGGAGCAAGACCTGCCGCCTCTGCGTCAGCCAGCCCGACTTCCGCCTTCAGCATCGGCAGCTCCTTCGGCTGGATGATCTGGTTGGAATCCGTCTGCTGCAGCTTGAGATCGCCCTTGAACGTGTCGGCCAGCCGCGCCAGCCGGTTCGGCTGCGTCGCCAGCGCCCAGTCGGCCTTCAGCAGATCGATCGTATCCTTCTCCAGCTTGATCTCCGCATCGAGCCTGTGAACATCGTCAAGCACCGTCTCGGCCTTGTGCTTGATCGAATAGGTGATCGTCGCCGCCACCGTCATGATCACGATCAAGATGATATCGAATGTGCGAAACATGGACGGTCAGCTCCCCAGTTTTGCAAGACTTGCCAGATCAGGCAGATCGAAGATCGCCATGTCGGCAGGGCCGGCCGCAGCAGTGGTACGAATGCCGGCGCGAAGCTTGGCGGAGCGGGCGCGCGGATTGACCTCCGCCTCCGCATCGCTCGCCTGCAGCGCCGATTTGTAGACGAGATCGAAATGAGACGGCTTGTCATGCACCTGCGGCAGATGCCGCGAGCCCGCAGCCTTGCCGGAACGGTCGGAAAAGAAGCGCTTGACGATCCGGTCCTCGAGCGAATGGAAGGTGACGACGACGAGACGCCCGCCGGGCTTCAGGCTCGCTTCGGCCGCAAACAGCGCCTTGGCGAGTTCGCCCAGTTCATCGTTGACGAAAACGCGCAGCGCCTGGAAGACACGGGTCGCCGGATGGATCTTGTCCTTGGCCTTGCGCGGGGTCACGATCTCGATGAGACCTGCCAGATCGCGCGTCGTCTCGAACGGCTTCTCAGCTCGGCGCTTTTCGATGGCGCGGGCAATGCGCCCCGCCTGCTTTTCCTCACCGAGAAAGCCGAAGATGCGGATCAGATCGCCAACCTTGGCGCGATTGACGACATCGGCCGCACTGACGCCCGCTGACGACATGCGCATGTCGAGCGGCCCGTTCCGCTGGAACGAGAAACCGCGCTCGGCCTCGTCGATCTGCATGGAGGAAACACCGATGTCGAGCACCACGCCATCAAGCCCCTCGGCCGGCGCATGCGCCGCCAGATCGGAGAAACGCGAATGGACGAGCGTCAGCGCGCCAGCCGACTTTTCGACCAGAGCCTTGCCGCCAGCAATCGCATTCGGATCACGGTCGAGCGCGATCACGCGTGCGCCCGCACCCAGGATCGCGGACGTGTAGCCGCCTGCACCGAACGTGCCATCAAGAACAACCTGCCCCGGCTGAACCGCGAGCGCAGCCAGAACTTCCGGCAGCATGACCGGGATATGCGGACAGCCGTCCCCGTGAACGCCGTCAAACTCGTCCACCGACATGAAATATCCCCTCGTCGCGGGGCCTTGCCTTGTCAGCGTCAGCGCCCCAGCCCCTCGCGGGCCGCCTTCTGCGCAGCTTCCCACGCCTCCGGCTGCCACAACTGGAAATGATCCCCTCGCCCCACAAAGGCGACGTGATCGGTAATGCCCGTGAAGCTGCGGATGAAGTCCGTGACCATCAACCGCCCCTCCTGATCGAGCCGCATGAAGACGCCGCCACCATGAACCAGCAGCGACATCCGATTGGCTTCCGGCGAGAATGGGTCCGCCACCTCGATCCGCTTTTCGAGGCGCGTCAGCAGCTCGGGGCCACCAACGCTGATCGCCGGAAACACAAAGTCCTGGAAACAATAGAGATCCTGCACATCCGCCGAAGCAAGAATGGAACGGAAGCTCGCGGGCACCGAGACGCGCCCCTTGGCATCGATCCTGTTCACCGAATTCGACAGGAAGCGGATCATGACGCGATACAACCGTTTCCGAAATGGAAGAGCGGATCATCCGCCCAACCTCGCCCGCCTCAAGTCTCCCGCATGAGACCCGGCAGGCAAACCGCCGCTGCAGAGCAAAAAGGGTACTAAACCCTTCCACCTTCTGCATTTTTCGGACGCTTACAGGCATCCTTTCGGCTGACTTATGGGATAGCATGGGACCACATGGGCGTCAATGGGAAACGGCATTTCGAGCGGCGCGCGCACTCGAAAAATTATTAAGCCGTTAAACTTAATGAAGTTTTAAACGCGGGAGGATGCGAGTCGCAGCATGGGGGAGAGCAGCGGCAAATCAGCATCCGAAAACATGTGCCGTTGTTGGTATTGACAACACCTATCTATGTTGTCACGATGAACAACATGAAGGCCATTCTGCTTCAGAAATATCGGGAAGTCCTGTCCGACGAGGCCTTCTACGAGATTGTGCTCTGGCACTTGCCGGACCCGATGCCAGGCAGCGAGCACCGCTATAAATACCGCTTAGCGCTCGTCGTCAGAGGCGACTGCGTGCTGCGCTACGACAATGAACGCGGCAAGGGCGATCACCGCCACATCAACGGCCGCGAAGAGCCGATCGCGTTCACCGACCTGAAGGCATTGCTTCGCAGCTTCCGCGACGACATGGAAAGGATCATGACATGACGACACTGACGGTCCGGCTGAGCAATTTCGAGGATGCTGAGGCACGGCTTCTGGAAGCCGCGGAACGTGCGGAATCCGGACGTGCATCCGAAGCGACACCGACACTCGGCTTTTCGAGCTATGAGGTCATGCATCGCATTCTCGCGCCGTCCCGGCTTGAAATCGTCAAGACGCTTGTCGGTACCGGCCCGCTTTCGATCCGCGAGGTCGCCCGCCGGCTGGACCGCGACGTCCAGGCCGTCCATCGCGATGTGATGACGCTCATCAACAGCGGCGTGATCGACCGCGGCGAAAAAGGGATCGAATTCCCCTACGACGGCATCCGTTTCGAATTCGACATCAAGGCGGGCAAGGCCGCCTGACGCCACGCCCTGCCCTCGCGCAGCGCCGGCGCGCCGAGCACCCGTCAAAAGAAAAATTCGCCAGTTGGCCTGTAAGCCGGGTTCTGTATGGCTCCGGCGAACCGGAACGTGGCAGCCATTCATCTGGGACGACATTTGCACGTCGCCTCTCGCAACCCACCCGGATGACTGGCCCGGAAACAGGCTGACGGGTTGCCCCGCCGCGTCATCCCTATTCGGTCTTGCTCCCGGTGGGGTTTACCGTGCCGCCCCTGTTGCCAGGGTCGCGGTGGGCTCTTACCCCACCCTTTCACCCTTACCTTCCAATGGAAGGCGGTTTGCTTTCTGTGGCACTTTCCCTAGGGTCGCCCCCGCCGGACGTTATCCGGCACCGTGTTTCCGTGGAGCCCGGACTTTCCTCCCGCCATCGCCTTTCGGCATTGATGACGCGCGGCTGCCCGGCCAACTGGCGCGCGGGTGATAGCGTCTTTGCGCCGAAAAGACCACAGCAAATCCGCTGATCTGAAAAACAGCCGCCAAGACGGGATCGGCCCGAACGCCGTCTCTGGCATTCGGGCCGACAATCTACCGATAGGGGCGCGCCATGAGCGAGTGGCGCCGGAACTCATGCCCGCCAGAACGGCTTGCGGGCTTCCCGCTCGGCCTCGCGCCGGGTGTAGCCCGCGTCTTCGAGCGTCGTCTCAGTCATCGTTTCCAGGTCGCGGAGCATTTCGCGCCGCATTCTACGCCGCTCCTGCCAGACCTTGAATATGGCCAGCAGCGCATCGAAATGAGTGGCGTGACGCGAACCTTCCACCAGAAGCGCGGCAAGCTGCCGCTGTTCGTATCGTCTGTAGTCACCTTCAATTGCGTGCCGCATGGCCCATCTCCTTTTTCCACGCTTGGGAAGATAGCTTCTTTCGTCACCCGGAAAAATTGAATAATGAGAACAGACTATGTGAGAAAAATTCCAACAGTTGGAACCGCCCCATGGACAAGCTGCCGCCGCTGACCTCGCTTTCCGCGCTGGAAGCATTCTTCCGCACAGGCTCCGTCGGCGGCGCTGCCGATATGCTCGGCCGTACACACAGCGCGGTCAGCAAACAGCTTCATCAACTGCAGGACCATGCGGGAACCGAGCTTTTCATCAAGCGCGGCCTGCAGCTGGAACTGACCGACGAGGGCCGCCAGCTTGCCGAAACCGTTGCCCGCAGCATGGACGAGATGCGCCGCACCTACACGGCGATCACCGGCGGCGGACGCGCCTCGGTCACGGTCGCGGCAAGCTCGACCTTCGCCCGCCAATGGATGATCCCGACAATCGCCCGCTTCAATGTCGATTATCCCGATATCGACGTGCTGATCCGTCTCACAGGCCCGCATGGCAGCCGCCGGCTGGAAGGCCCGGTCGATCTCGTCGTCTCCTGGGATCGGCTTCTGAGCCCGAATGTCGAACATCCCGACGCCCGCCCGCTGGGCGACGTGCATATCGGCGTCGTTCTTGCGCCCGGCTATCCCTACGAGATGACCGAGACCACGCTGAAGGTCCCGGCAGTGATCCATCGCCGCGAGGGCGAGGCTGCCTGGAAACGCTGGTCCGAGCTTGCCGGCCTGACGATCCTGCGCGAGCGCGAACTGACCTTCGATCTCTCCTCGCTCGCCTTCGAAGCGGCCGAGCGCGGCATGGGTGCGACGCTGGCGCCGAAATTCCTGATCGAGCGGGAGCTGAAGAACGGCAGCCTGATTGCGCCCGCCGGTTTCCTGACATTCGAGGACGGTCTGCTGGTGCGCCCGTCCAGCGAGCGGCCGAAGACATCGAAGCCCGCGCAGGTCTTCATGAACTGGCTGGTCGAGAACGCCCAGCTCGGTCCGGATGGCTTCATGACGGTTGCCGAGCGCGACTGGCCATTCGCCTCGCTCTCACTCGACTGGTGAGAAATCGAAATCGAACGAACTGATCCTGTCCTCGAAGACGAGCTCGGCACCAAGCCGGCCGATCTCGTCGGAGCTTTTCGCCGCCGCCCCGCAGCCGCCCGTCACCACCGCAATCCGCCCCGGCACCACCCAGCCGATAGCCGGATATCCGGTAGAGGTATACGAAGTGACGCAAGAGGCCGACGAGACAGACAGAACGTTCAGCCCCGGCACCAGCGCCTTCATCCGCGCCACCAGATGCTCCCGCGCATGCGGGCGCCCATCGCTGCGGAACCATTCGCCCAGCTGTTCCGGTTGAAGCTGCATCTCATCCGGATCGCCGCCGATCTTCAGATAGAACTTGCCATCCGGATAGCGGATCGGCGGAAGCATGTAGATGTCGCCGCGCGCCTCCACGGCCTTGTGGATCATCGACGGCATCGCGCTCATGGCGGCAGCATCCGCCTCGCTCACCTCGAAGAAGGTGACCGTGCGGCCATAAACCTTCAGATCAAGAGGCCGCGGCAAGAGCCCGTCCTGAATCGAGAAACCGCCCGCGGCGCAGAGCACGCGCTCCGCCTCGACCACTTCGCCATCGGCAAGCGTGATCACCACATGTCCGCCCGCCTCGCGGATGGAGGAAACCGCTGCATCGATGCGCGTCGCCCCTGCCCGCTCGGCCAGTTGCGCCTGCGCCATCACCAGCCGGCGCGGGCTGATATGCCCCGCCCCGCTCGCCTCGAAAATGCCTTCGGTACCGGCTGGAAACGAAAACCACGGAAACCGGGATTGCATCTCAACCTGCGAGAGCCGGTCCGCCGCCACATCCGCAACGCGCGCGGCGTTCTCCGTCCGCTCGACATAGTGCCGCCCCTCCTCGGTGCCCGCCCCGGTCAGCAGGCTGCCAACCTCGCGGTAGAAGGCAATGCCGGTCGCCGCCTCGATATCGCGATACCGGCTGATCGAATTGCGGGCGAGCTGTGCCCAGACCGGATCGGGATCGATCGTCCGGGTAATGCGCCCCTCGTCGTAATGGCTTGCGAAAACGCCCTGATGATGCGCCTTGTCCGCCGGCTCAGAAGGCCCGATCAACGCGACGCCTTCGGACATGTTGGCAAGATGCCGCGCCGCCGCCGCGCCCATCAGGCCGCAACCGATGACGGCATGGCGAAAACGTGTGGGCATGGGCATCTCCTTCGCAAAATCAAAAGCTTGCGGCGAAAAGATGAATCAACCTGCCAAGCCGCTCAGGGCTTTTCTTAGCAAGTCTTGCGCCCGGCTTGAAGCAGACAGCCGCCGAAAACAGACCACCCGCGACACTATGCGCGTCGCGGGTGGCTTTTTGTTCGTCTGATCAGGAAAGCGCCTCAGCGCGCATCCGCATAGGCCAGCCAGGACTTCCAGTTGTCCTGCGTGCCGGCAAAGACGTTGATGTCGGTCTGACCGCCAACGCCCGGAACGATGCCGGTGGAAGTGTACTGCCAGAAGGCCCATTTGCGATCGGCATATTTCTCTTCCGGATGCGAGGCAACGGAGCGCAGCCAGAACTGGTAGTCCTTGAAATAGCCGACGAAGTTGTCGCGATGGAAATCGACGGACGTGTAGATGATCGGCTTCTTGCCGTAATAGGCTTGCAGCCGGTCCATGAAGCGCTTCATGTCGGCGCGGACTGTCGCCGGATCGGGCCTGAGCTTGCAGGTCGGCGACGCCGGGTTCCACTCGGCATCAAGTACCGGCGGCAGCTTGACCGCCTCGCGCGGCACGTTGGCGATGAACCAGTCGGCCTGCTGGTCGGGTGTCGAGCAGAAATAATAGAAGTGATAGGGCGCATAGGCGACGTTCGCCGCCCTCGCCCCGCGCCAGAATTCGTCGAACTTCGGATCGATCCGGTCCTTGCCTTCGGTCGCCTTGATGAAGGCGAAGGAGATGCCGGACTTCTTGGCCGTCTGCCAGTCCACGCGTTCGTTGTACTTGGAAACGTCGACCCCATGGATCGGATGTTTGTGCGGACTGCGCGCGCCGAAATCCTGCGGATCGGCGTCCTTGAACTTCGAGGACAGCGCAGCTGTCTTCATCAGGTCGTAGTCGGTGCTCGTGCAGCCGGCAACGAGGGCAGCAAGCGGCAGCAAAGCCAGGGCGAAACGGCGCATGAAAGTCCCGCAAATCAACGAGTCGGAAGGATGTTATCCTCTTCGGGCACGTTGTAAAGAAGGCCCGTCAAGACATGACGTTCAGCCAATCATGACAGGGTAAATAAAACGTTACGCGGCGGGCTTGGTGATGCAGGCCGACCACGCATAACCGCGATAGAGCGGCCGGAATTCCGACTGGCAACCATGACGCTCCGCCACGGCCCGAACGGCGCTGGCAAGCTCGGCGCGCGGATCGACGTGGAAACGCGCCAGCCACGCTTTCAGCATGCGCCGGAACCAGCCCGGCAATTGCTCCTGCTGGCCGAAATCGACGATGTGAAGCCGTCCACCGGGATTGAGCGCGGCAACCGCCACGTCGATCGTCGCCTCCCAGGCCGGGATCATCGACAGCGCATAGGAGATCATGATCCGGTCGAAACCGGGACGTCCGAAATCCTCGGAAGCGAAGGCAGACGCGTCGCCGGCCTTCAGGACGGTATCGGACGGCAGCTTGGCACGCGCCGAGATCAGCATTTCCTCGGAAATGTCGAGCCCATAGAGCCGGCAGCCGGGAAAGAACGCCCCTGCCAGCGCGAGATTGCGCCCGGTGCCGCAGCCGAGTTCCAGAATGCTCTGGCCGGGTTCTGCCGCCAGTTCGCGGATCGCCCGGTCGCGGCCCAGCAGGTAGTATTTCCGCGTCAGGTCATAGATGTGGCGCTGGGTGCGATACATCCTGTCCATGCGCGCGGCATGCAGGGCGTCCGCGGCGACGTCAGCGTTTCCCAGCACGCTCACGAGGCTTTCCTGTAGACGTGGAAGCCGCCATAGATCGCCGAGCGGTCACGGGCGAGCAGTTCATTCGAAAGATCGGGCAGATAATCCCAGGGCTCCAGCGTGCGCGGATCGAGCTTGGCTTCGAGCGGGCTGGCGACGGCCGCCGTCCGGAAGATCACGCGGGCGCCGGGGGCTGCGGCCCGGTTGATCTCGGTCCACAGCTCGTTGAGCTGCCCCGCCGTCATCCAGTCCTGCGCGTCGAGGAGAACGAAGCGATCGACCGAGCCAGCGCGCTTCTGCTTCAGAAGCTCCGTGAAGCTCTTGTGATGCACTTCAACCCGACGGGCATTGGCGCGGATCTTCGAGAAACTGTCCGGATGCAGATAGAGCGGCAGGCTGCCCTCGTGCGACGAGGGATAGCGGCGCGAGAAGGCCTGCCAGGCGAAATAATTGTCCTTGAGCGGGAAGCCGCAGGCGAGCTTTTCCAGCCGCTCGCGCAGCACGTCGGCGACATGGCCGGAGGCACTGCTGGCGGCGAGCTCGTCATATTGTTGCGGCGGAATGCCGAGACCGAAGAGCGAGCTCTTGCGGCTGGTGATCCAGCGCACCAGACCGCTGTCGAACATCGGCGCGATCTCTCGATCGAAGATCTCCCGCTGCTCTTCGAGCGTGCGCGCCGCCATCAGCCGGTCGAAGGTCTTCCCATGCAGACGCGCAGCCAGATGCCCTGCCCCGATGAAACGACCGAGAAGGCCGGTGCGATAGATGTTGCGGTCGAAGGTCGAGATCCGGCGGCGGCCGAGCTTGTCGCGACCGTTCCAGTACTGGAAGGTCTCCAGATCGAGACCGGGCGCGATGAACCGGTCAAAGGCGTCCGAGTTGGCGGCATTGCCGGGCTCGGCAAACATGCGGCGGACGTCGGCGTAAGACGGCAGCGTCTCGAAGGCGGCAAGCTTCAGCCGGTTCAGCGCGACGTGATGGTGATTGAGGTCGACGACGTCGATCCGCGCCGGGCCCTGGGCGAGATAGGCCAGCATGTTGCAGCCGCCCGAACCGATGGTGACGATGCTGTGATGGGGCTCAAGCCGCATCGCCTCGATATCGACAGCCGGGTCCTCCCAAATCTGTGGATAGACGAGCCCGGAGAACATCAGGCCGAAGAGCCGTTCCGACAGGCCTTTGCCGCTCAGCGCACGATGCCTGATGAAGGCTGACTTGAGCCTTGTATTCTTTAAGTATCCGGTAATCGGAGCGATACCCGTCATCGGCGCTGAACCCCATTGAAATCATTCAAAGCGGGCGCAGTCTTAGTCACGATTCGCTACAGTTTCATGACCCTTCACGATGCATTAACCGGATTGGATAAACACTCATTAACGCCTCTCGCTCTAGAGTCCGCGCACAGACCAGGAGCGTTTAACATGATGTTAAATTCGTTTCTGCCGAAAATTGAGCAACGTTATGTTTTCGTTGGTTCGGCAGTTGGTGCGGTTTTGCCTGCATCATTCTTTTTCATTGCCAGATATGCCGGATACAGCGGATCGTTCCTGACATGGGCGTTTGAAAACCCGTCGCAGTTCACGCTTGCCGCGATGCCTGCCTGGATGGGGCTCGTGGCGCTGCAGTTTGCGCGCAACCGCCGCCGGCAGATGGAGGCAGACGATGCACGCCGCCAGCAGGAGCAGCGCCTGCTTCACGATGCGCTGCACGACCACCTGACCGGCATGAAGAACCGCGCCGCCTTCCACACGGCAGCGCGCCGGATAGCGGTGGAGAGCCAAAACTACGCGCTGCTTCTGCTCGACCTCGACAAGTTCAAACTCGTCAACGACACCAAGGGCCACCAGGCCGGCGACCAGCTGCTCATCGAGATCGCCACGCGCCTGAAGGCGCTGGAAGCCAGCCATGACAACATCTCGGCCTACCGGCTGGGCGGTGACGAGTTTGCGGTCTTTGTCCATGCCAGCGTCAGCCACGATCACCTGTCCGGCCTCGGCGAAGCGATCGCGGACCTCGTCTGCGAGCCGGTCAAGCTCGACGATAGCACGGTGGACGTTGGCGTCAGCATCGGCATAGCGGAGGCCTTGCGCCCGACGGAACCGATCAAGGATGTGATGCAGCGTGCCGATCTTGCGCTCTACAGTGCCAAGGACCGCCCGGGCTCCTCTGTCATGTTCTATGACAAGGTGCTGGCCGAGGCCTCGCTGAGCCGTCTCGAAATGGAGCGCGATCTGGTCAGCGCCATCGCACAGGGCGAACTGATGCTGGAGTTCCAGCCGATCCTGTCGTCCGGCGACGGCCACATCGTGGCGATGGAAGCACTGCTGCGCTGGCTGCATCCGCAAAAGGGCCTGATCAGCGCCGAGCGCTTCCTGCCCGCCGCCGAACGCTGCGGCCTGACGCGCAAGATAGACGCCTGGGTGCTCAATGCCGCCTGCATGGACGCCGCAGGCTGGCCAGGCCAGGTGGCCGTATCGGTCGCCATTTCAAAGGCCGAATTCGAGGACGACAATTTCCCCGCCCGTCTCGTGCGCTGTCTCGACCGCTCGGGCCTTCCGCCGCAGCGCCTGACGATCGAACTTTCCGAAAGCGTCATTTCGCTTGGGATGGAGCGCGTGCGCGAACGTCTGGAGCAGCTTCATGCACTTGGCGTCCGGGTGACCCTGCATGATTTCGGTCTTTCCCTGCACGCCCTTCATCAGGTCATCAAGATGGACGTCGACGGCCTCAGGCTTGAGCGCTCGCTGACGCAAAGCGTACTCACCAGCACCGAGGGTGCCGGACTGATGGACGCGATGATGCAGTTCGGTGCCGCCATCAAGGTGGCAAACGCCAACATCCCCGAAAGCAACGACAACACGATCGACTTCGTCCGCCACAGGGGCGCGACACAGGTGCAGGGCTATCTGTCGTCCACGCCGCTGGCCGCATCGGCCGTGTCCGAGTTCATCGCCAACCGAGCAGGTCCGGACACCGCGCGCCGCGCCTGAAAGATTCCCCCTGCACGACATTGTTCAGCAATGGACAAGCCTGTCTCTTTGCTGTTCATTCTGGGTTTGCAGCCCTCAATGAACGGCGCGCCGTCGCGCGCATGAAAAGCCCCGGCTGCGGGAGGCTCCATGCGTATCATCTTCAAGCTGTTGAAATGGTTCTTCGGCGCGCTTGTCGCCGCCGTCATCGTTTTCCTCGTCACCATTCGGGTCGCCCCGCCGGAACTGCTGCAGGTCGGCGACAGCTATGCGGCCAAGATCGCCTGCTCCAACGTCTTCCTTGCCGGCCGTGACGCACAGAAGGTGCTGGCCGACGACGTGCAGGCGCCGGGCAACCCGATCCTCAAGGCCGTCATGCTCGATGTCGACAAGGACAAGGGCAAGGTGACAGCCCGCCTGCTCGGCTATGCCGCCCCGCGCAGCTCCGTCTACCGCCCCGGCTACGGCTGCATGAACCTTGCCGACGAGGCGATTGCGCCGACCGCCCTGCCCGCGCCGCCGCAGCCGACGGTCCCCGACGCCAATGCGGAATGGCCGGTCGGCAACCATGCCGGTGCCAGCTTCGATCCGGCACTCGCCGGCATTCTCTCGGACGACGCACTGCGCGGCCCCGGCATGCGCGCCATCGTCGTCGTTCACCACGGCAAGATCGTCGCCGAGACCTATGGCGCAGGTTTCGATGACAAGACGCCGCTGATCGGCTGGTCGATGACGAAGACAGTGAATGCGATCCTCGCCGGCCGCGCCGCGCAGATGGGCCTGCTCTCGTTCGACGAAAAGAACCTCTTCCCCGAATGGGCGAAGGACGATCGCAAGGACATCAGCTTCAAGAGCCTTGCCGGTATGCAGAGCGGGCTCGTCTTCAACGAGGATTACGGCGACGTGTCCGACGTGACGCGCATGCTCTATCTGCAGCCGGACATGGCGAAATTCACCATCTCCCAGCCGCTCGCCGCCAAGCCCGATACGCAGTTCAACTATTCGACCGGCACGTCGGTCGTGATTGCGCGCTACTGGATGAACAAGATGCCGGACAAGGCGACGGCGCTGGCCTTCCCGCGCAAGGAACTGTTCAATCCGCTCGGCATGCAGTCCGCCGTTCTGGAAGTCGACCAGACCGACACATTCGCCGGCGGCTCCTATCTCTACGCCTCGGCGCGGGACTGGGCGCGCATAGGCCAGTTCCTGCTGCAGGATGGCGTCTGGAGCGGAACCCGGCTGGTCGGCGAAGACTTCATGAAGATGATGCGCACCGCCAACTCGACTTCGGACGGCGTCTATACGCAGATGCAAAGCTGGCTCGCGGGGCCAGGTGAAGAACCAAACGCCTCGTTTGGTGCGCCCGCTGATGCCTTCTGGCTGCAGGGCCACGATGGCCAGACGGTGGCTGTCGTCCCCTCTCGCGATCTTGTCGTCGTCCGCATGGGCCTGACGCCGAGCCGCCTTGGCTACCGGCCGCAGAAGCTGCTGGCAGCGGTCGCCGGAAAGCTCAAGGACTGAGGCCGTCTTTCGAGCGCGAGCGCCCTCCCCGAACAGAAAGGCTCCGGACTTGATCCAAGTCCGGAGCCTCTTTTCATTCAGGCGACGACGCCGAAGTGCTTACTGGATGTCGTCCAGAAGCCCCTTGCGCTTGGCGTCATAGTAATAGCCGGTGCGATAGAGCCAGTCGGCGGCCTTCTCGTTCTTGCCGGCGACGATCCAGGCGCCACGGAGATATTTCACCGCGTATTTCAGATTGGTCTCGGCATCGAGCAGGCCGGTCGGCGCACCGTCGTAACCCAGGCTCTTGGCCGTGTTGTAACGGATCTGCATCAGGCCGTAATTGCCGCGATGCTGGGCACGCGGATTGTAGGTGCTTTCGCGCTTGGCAACGCGATGAACCAGCGTTTCCGGTACACCATAGATGGACGCGTATTTCGTGATCAGCAGATTGATTCGATCGCTGTTGCCACCCGGGGCCATCGCGATGGTCATAGAGGCCGGCGCGTCGGCCATGACAAGACCGGAGCCCTGCATGGCCTGGGTCTGTGCGGCAAAGGCGTCGCTGCTCGCCGGCAGCGGCGGTGCGGCATAGGCGAGCGAGGAATTGACGCTCGTGGCCGGTGTGTTGACGGCTTCGGCCAGTTCGACGGTCGGGCCGGACTTTTCGGCAGCAGCCGTCACCGGGTCACCCGCCTTGGCCGGGCAGTTGACCGCCGGAGCGGCAGCGGACGCTGCCTTTGCGGTCGGTGCTCCGGCAGCAGGCGCCGTCGCGTTTGCAGCGCCAGCGGCGCAAAGAGCCGCCTGTTCGCGGGCTGCGGCCGCGGCGGCTGCCGCAGCGATACGCTTTTCTTCCATAGCCTTGGCGCGGGCGTTGGCGACTTCGGTCTCCATCTGAGCCATGGCCTGAATATCGTCAGCCGACGGAATGCCTGCGATCTGCGTTCCGGGCTTGGCCGAGGGAACAACAATCTGTTCCGACATCAGCTGGTCAACCGGTGTCTGGACGACCGACGTACACCCTGCTGCAAACAGCGCTGAGAGTACACCAGTGGCGGCCAGGCCGGTTTTGACGGTCTTCTTCAAAATCACGCGGTCATGTTCCCCGTTGATCCCACGGCCGATCACAAGTTTGTGACCGCTCCGATAATACTCTCTTAACCACGAATAAGGCAAATTCGTGTTATGCTTGTGGCGAAATTTCGCCAAGGACTTACAGAGGCCTCAAGCGGCACGGCTGTAAATGGCCGTTACGGTGCCTGCCGAGATCAGCATGGCACCGCCCGTACGATTGACCGTCTTCTGCACCGAAGCCTTACGGATGAGGCTGCGGGCGCGGTCAGCCAGGAACGCATAACCCAGCGCGTTCAGTGTGGCAAGGGTGACGAATGTCAACTCCATGACGACCATCTGCGGCAGGAACTCGGCATTCCGGTCAATGAACTGCGGGACGAAGGACACGAAAAAGATGAGGCTCTTCGGGTTCAGCGCGGTCACCATGAAGGCGTGAATGAAGATCCGGTGGGACTTCCGCTCCGGCAGATTGTCGTTATCGCTGATGGGTCCGGTCTGGATGGGGGCGCGCCAAAGCTTGATGCCGAGATAGATCAGGTAGGCCCCGCCTATCCAGCGCAGCACGGTGAAAAGCTCGGCCGAAGTGGCCAGCAACGCCCCGAGCCCGAGCATCGAGGCCGTCATCGCCACAAAGTCGCCGAGCGCCACGCCCGATGCCGTCACTGCCGCGGTCTTTCGGCCATAGCCGAGCGAATAGGACACGACGAGAAGGATGGTCGGGCCCGGAATGACAAGGATCACCGCGGCCGCAGCCGCGAATGCCAGCCAGGTTTCAACGGACATGATTGCCTCCAAATGTCGGCCGCAACTTCAGGCGGCGCTCATTAACAGAAAGTGAAGCCACCATTTGGCAGCGCTGTCAACGCCGCATTTCTCGAGACTTGACGAACGAAAAGAGCCCCGGCGATCGAAAAGCATCGCCGGGGCTCCAGGATTTCAAGTCAGATCGTGAGGTGCCCGCCTCACGCAGCCGTGGCTATCACGCCATGCCGGTTGGCCATGTCGCGGAGCTGGAACCGGCCGACAAGATCGCGCAGCTTGATGGCTTCCTGCGCCAGCGACGACGACGCGGCGGTCGACTGCTCGACCATGGCGGCGTTCTGCTGGGTTGTCTGGTCCATGCTGTTGACGGCAACATTCACCTCGTTCAATCCCACCGACTGCTCCTTCGACGAGATGGCTATGGCGTCCATGTGGGCATTGATGTCGATGATGAAGCCGCCGATCATACGCAGCGCCTCGCCGGCATCGCGAACGAGCGTCACGCCGCCCTCCACTTCCGTCGAGGAGTTGTGGATCAGCCCCTTGATCTCCTTGGCAGCGGTCGCCGAGCGCTGGGCAAGCTCGCGAACTTCCTGGGCGACGACGGCGAAGCCCTTGCCGGCCTCCCCTGCCCGTGCCGCCTCGACACCGGCATTGAGAGCGAGAAGGTTTGTCTGGAAGGCGATCTCGTCGATGACACTGATGATATTGGCGATCTGCTTCGAGCTCGCCTCGATGCGATGCATCGCCTCGACCGCATTGCCGACGATTGCGGCGGATCGATCGGCAGACTGGTTGGCCTGCGCCGCCAGCTGCCGGGCTTCTTCGGTGCGGCGGTTGGAGCTTGAGACATTCGAGGTGATCTCATCGAGCGCGGCGGCCGTCTGCTCCAGCGAGGCAGCCTGCCGTTCGGTCCGCTGCGACAGATCGTTGGCGGCGGCGGCGATTTCCTGCGCGCCGCCATCGATCACATGGATCGAGCCGATGATGGCGGCCAGCGTTTCGGCCAGACCGGAAACCGAGTCGTTGAAATCGACCATCAGCCCCCTGAACCCCTCCGAGAAGCGCTCGCCGATCCTGACCGTCAGGTCGCCCTTCGCCAGGCGACGCAGGCCATGGCCAAGTTCCTCGGTCACATCCGCCATTTCCTGGGCGCGGCGTCGGTCCTCTTCGATACGCGCATTGCGCTCCTCTTCCTGGATGCGGCGGCTCGTGTTGAGCATGCTCTCGCTTTCGATCCTCGCCACGGCTGTCTCGCGGAACGAGCTGATGGCGCGCGACATCTCGCCGATCTCGTCGCTGCGCTCGGTATCCGTCACGACGAAATTCGTGTCCCCCTTCTCCAGCCGGCGCATCAGACCGATGCTTCTGCCGAGCGGGCCGGCGATGGAGCGGCCAATGAGCCAGATCACCCCGCCGAGAAGCAGGCTAATGAGCGCCGCCACGGACCAGGTCACCGCGGACGCAGTTGTTTCCGTCTTCTCCTTCTCCCGCGTGACCTCGGCGAGAATGCCCTCAACCGAAGTCCGGATCGAATCGAGCGCCGGCTCCACCGGCTTGAAGGTGGTAGACAGTTGCTTGCGCATGTCCGCCTCGCTCAGCAACTTGTCAGAGAGCTGCTTGAACGCATCATAATAGGCATTGATGGAGGCGACCGCCGCATCCCGGGCAGCAGCGCCACCGAAATCGGCTTCGGGGCGCTTGAGCAGCTTGGCAACCACTTCGCCCAGCTGCTTGCGGCTCTTCTCGTCGAGCCGCATGATGAAATCCTTCTCATGCCGGCGCAGCATCAGCAGAACGGTCAGAATGGCCTCGTGGTCGCCGGCCGACACCTGCTTTTCGAGATCGTGCGCCGCCTTGCGCATCTTGCCCTGCAGGCCCTCGTCCGGCGTCAGGCCGATTTCTGCGTCGAGGGTCGCGATCTGGGCGAATTCCGAGCCATAGGTCCGCAGCGCCGTCGATACGGTATCGATGGCGTCTCGGCTGGCGCTTTGCGGGAGATTGGCCTTCAGGACCTGGAGATCATCCTCGGTTCGCTTGAGATACTGCGCATGTTTCTCGGCATAGGAATTATCCTTGCGGAGCAGGAAATCCTTCTCGTGTCGGCGCAGTTGCAGAAGGTCTATCTCGGCGGTATCCACCGCCCGGCTCAAGGTCAGAGCCTGCGTCTCGCGGGCAACCTGCTCGTCGATCACGCCATCGCGAACATTGTATATCTGCGTGACGGCAACGATCCCGCATATCGCCAAGGGCGCAACCGCCATCAGCTTGGTGACAATCTTGAACTGAACTCTCATAAGCCACTCCCCCATCGAGTTTGAGCAACCTGTAGTTTCATGCGGCATCGTTAACATAGTCATAACGAGATACTCCGCGCAGCGGTTGTGACCGTCACGCGGAGTAGCTAGATTTGACTAATGAAAAGAACAAGGGCAGGCGCCGGCCTCGCCGCGCCCACCCGGCCGTGAGTTGGCGGTCAGACCGCCTTCCAGCTCTGGCCGACGAAGTCCATGACGTCGGAGAACCACTTGGCCGACGTGTCGAAATGCTTGCCGCCCTTGATGCGCGGGAATTCGATCGTGCGGAGCTTGCCGCCCTGGTCTTCGTCGTGGCCGATCACGCCCGAAACCTTGTTCAGTGCGCTTTCGACGGCGGAATCGACCATGGAATGGATGAGGTGGCGGTCGCGGGCATTGGCCGGTGCCGATCGGGCATAGTAGCCCGACTTCTGCACCATGGCGCGTTCCGCACCGATCAACGCGCCGAACTGCTTGGAGAACCAGTTGCCGACATTGATCGTGTCGATCTTCACATGGCCGAAGGCATCGCGCTTGACGCTTTCGCCGGCAGCCTCACGCTCGGCAACGATCGCATCGAGGCAGGCGCCTTCTGACACGAAGATGGTGACGAATCCGGTCTTGTCCATGATCGCCTTGAGGCGGGCGGCTTCCTTGTCGAGATCGAAGTCGATCTCCGGCAGATAGACGCCGTCAATGTTCTTGAGTTCCGTGTTCATCATCAGGCCTTCGATATATTCGTGGCCCTTGGTGCGATCGATATAGGCAAGCGCAGTGGCCGCCGTCAGCCAGCCGCAGTGGCGTCCCATGACTTCATGGACCACGAGCGTGCGCGGAGCCGCACTCTGTTCGTTCGAAACATGGTCGAAGAAATGCGCGCCGACTTCGGCAGCCGTCCAGGCGCCCAGCGTCTGGCGGATCGGCACGACGTCGTTGTCGACCGTCTTCGGCAGGCCGACGACGGTGAGGTTATAGCCATTGGCGCCGAGATAGGCGGCAAGATCTGCCGCCGTCGTGTTGGTGTCGTCGCCACCGATCGTGTGCAGGATCGTCACGCCATCCTTGGCGAGCCGGTCAGCCGCAACCGCAAGCGGGTTCTGCCCTTCCTTGACGAGGCCGCGCTTGACGCAGTCGGCCGCGTTGGTCAGCTTGACGCGGCTGTTGCCGATCGGCGAACCGCCATGATGGTGAAGGATATAGGCCTTTTCGCGCATGTCCTGGTTGATCGGAATGATGTCGCCAAGGAGAAGACCATGGTAGCCGGAACGATAGGCGATCATCTCGAGATCGGGCGCAACATCGTTATAACGCTCGATCAGACCACCGACGGCCGAAGACAAACAGGGCGCAAGGCCCCCGGCGGTGAGCATTGCGACTTTCTGTTTGGCCATGAAATCCTCCGGATGACTGAACGCGACTGCGCATGAATTGGCGTTACGGCATTGCCTTGTAAAGTGACATTTTGAAGAAAAGTCCTTGATTTGGCGGGATTTTCGAGGCCGCGCACAATAAAATCGATTCAATTTCCGCACCGCATTCGCCGACGGTCGCCGGAACGGCATGGATTGCGTCGGATACATCCGTCCGGAGTTTGAATCCGTAAACCGTGAACAGTCCTTTTGATGAAACGATGAGGAAAACTGACTTGAAATGGTCCGGATTATTTGGTCAACCTCGTTGCCATGATCGTTGATTTTCTTTGCGAACAGGCTTCGTCCTTCCTGGAACGTGTTGCGGCCGCCGTGGCGGACGCCGCAAGCAACGCGCTGTCCGGCGTGATCGAGGCCGTGCGCACGCTTTTCGAGGGTGATCCCGAGACCCGCCGGAAGGTCGCCTTCTCGATCGCCATGATCGCGCTTTCCGCCAAGATGGCGAAGGCCGACGGCATCGTGACCGAAAAGGAAGTCGACGCGTTCAAGGACATTTTCGAGTTTCCGGACTCGGAGGCCAAGAACGTCGCCCGCCTCTACAATCTCGCCCGCCAGGATGTCGCCGGCTATGAGGCCTATGCCGAGCGCATGGCCGTGCTGTGCGGCTGCGGCGCGCCGGACTGCCCCGTGCTCACCGAAATCCTCGATGGCCTCTTCCACATCGCCAAGGCCGATGGTCTGGTGCATGAAAACGAAATCGCCTTCCTGCATCGCATCGCCGAAATCTTCGACATCACGGAGGAAGGCTTCGAGCGGATTATGGCGCGCCATGTCATCGTCGGCCATGACCCCTACAAGGTGCTCGGCATCGCCCCGGAAGCCGACTTCGCGGAAATCCGCAAGCGCTACCGCTCGCTCGTCTCCGAGCATCATCCGGACCGGCTGATCGCCCGCGGTGTGCCGGAGGAGTTCCACGGCATCGCCAACGAGCGCATGGCCGCGCTCAACCAGGCCTATGCCGCCATCGAGAAAGAGCGACGCGCCGCATGAGCGCCACCGATACGCAATCATTTGCCCCCGACTACAAGTCCGCCATCGTCCGCCCCTCGCCCAATCACACGGAGCGCCGCGGCACCGACCGGCCGGACATGATCATCCTGCACTATACCGGCATGCCGACCGAGGCCGGTGCGCTGGAATGGCTCTGCACGCCGGAAAGCGAAGTCTCCTGCCACTATGTCGTCAACATGGACGGCACGGTCTATCAGCTTGTCGCCGAAGACCGCCGTGCATGGCATGCCGGCAAGAGCCACTGGAAGGGCGAGACGGATATCAACTCGCATTCCATCGGCATCGAGATCGCCAATCCCGGCCACCCGTCCCTGCCCGATTTCACCGATCAGCAGATCGCTGCCGTGATCGAACTCTGTCGCGACATCATCGCCCGCTGGGATATCGCGCCTGAACGCGTGCTCGCCCATTCCGACGTCGCCCCGGTGCGCAAGATCGATCCAGGCGAACATTTCCCGTGGGGGACGCTCCACGAGGCCGGCGTCGGCCACTGGGTTCCGGCAGCACCCGTTGCCGGCGGCCGTTTCTTCCAGTTCGGGGAGGCCGGCCCGCCGGTCGAAGCCATCCAGTCCATGCTGGCTCTCTATGGCTATGGCGTTCCGGTCTCAGGCGAATTCTGCGACAAGACCAAGGGTGTGATCGAAGCCTTCCAGCGCCATTTCCGGCCCGAGAAGATCGACGGCGTTGCCGACATTTCGACGCTTGATACGCTGCACCGGCTGCTTGCCGGCCTGCCGCGTTTCAGGAACGCCTGAGAAATTCTGCATCTCGCCACGCGTTCACCTCATTCCTAACATTTTGCGCTGTTCAAAGGCTTTGCCGCCGCAAGACGCGACATCCGCCCGATTGTGCTGAAAAAATCGATCAGGTGCGGGTCGAATCGCCAAAGGCGGCGTTTGCTCTTGGCCGGACCTGCGGTATAGAGCGTCCATTCTTTCAACTGTCGGGAAAGTTATCGTATGTCGTCCGTTCGCCTGCCTGCCCTCTTCGCCGTCGCCGCACTCATGTCCAGCACGGCCTCGGGATACGCGGCCGAATGCGGCTCTGACCTGTCGACCTTCCTGCAAGGCATCAAGACCGAAGCGGTTGCTTCCGGCATCGCACCCGAAGCCGTAGACAAGGCACTCGCCGGCGCGCAGATCGATCCGAAAGTGCTGAAGATGGACCGCGCCCAGGGCGTGTTCCGCCAGACCTTCCTCGAATTTTCCAAGCGCACGGTCAGCGGCGCGCGCTACCAGATCGGCAAGAAGAAGATCGAGCAATATGCCAGCGTCTTCGCCAAGGCCGAACAGGAGACCGGCGTGCCGGCCGCCGTCATCACCGCCTTCTGGGGCATGGAGACAGACTTCGGCGCCGTCCAGGGCGATTTCAACACGCGCAACGCGCTCGTCACGCTCTCCAACGACTGCCGCCGTCCGGAAGTCTTCCGCCCGCAGCTGATCGCGCTGATCAAGCTTGCTTCGCTCAACGACATCGACCCGCAGACGACGACGGGCGCCTGGGCCGGTGAAATCGGCCAGACGCAGATGCTGCCGGCCGACATCATCAAGTATGGCGAAGACGGCGATGGCGACGGCCTTGTCCGCCTGAAGGATTCCGCCCCCGACGTCATCCTGACGACCGCCCGTTTCCTGGCCGGCCTCGGCTTCAAGCGCGGTGAACCGTGGCTGCAGGAAGTCAAGCTCCCGGAAACCCTGCCCTTCGAGAAGTCGGGCCTTGGCGGCACGCTGACGGCAGGCGACTGGTTCAATCTCGGCGTGACGCCGCGCAATGGCGACAAGTCGGCAGCAGGCCTCAACGCCTCGCTTGTGCTGCCGCAGGGCCGTTTCGGGCCCGCCTTCCTCGCCTATCCGAACTTCAACGTCTATCTCGAATGGAACCAGTCGCTCGTCTATACGCTGTCGGCTGCCTATTTCGCGACCCGCCTGTCCGGCGCCGAAGCCTATGATCCGGGCAATCCGGAACCGGGCCTTTCGGTCGAGGACATGAAGGTTCTGCAGGAAAAGCTCGACGCCAAGAGCCATGATGTCGGCAAGATTGACGGCATTCTCGGCTCCGGCACCCGCGCCGCCGTCCAGAAGGTTCAGGCCGAACTCGGCATGCCCGCAGATGGCTGGCCGACGGCCAAGCTCCTTGAGACGATGAAGTAATCAGCTCTTTTACGAGTGCTTCCGCTTGACCGCCTTGCGATGATAGATCGCGAGGCGCAGCGCACGATAGCGCACATGTGCGCCATGCCTGAATCGGGAAAAGGCGGCTGTTCCCCGATGGACCTCGTAGAGTTCGTGCGCATAAGCCGCAGCCAGCGCGTCGCGATAGGTCTCCATCCCCTGGCTCGCCACGCTTTCCAGCCGGTGCATCACACCCACCCAGACCGGTGACACCAGCAGGGACACCGCAGTGACCGCGATCGAAAGCCGGTAGAGATCGCTGCCGAGCACGCCGGTCGCATGGCCGGCGGACGCCAGCACGAAGGAGAATTCGCCGATCTGCGCCATCGAGAGGCCGGCAATCAGCGCCGTCTCGGTCGAGGAGCCCGTCTTGCGGATGAGGAAGATATTCAGCACCGACTTGGCGGCAATCACGATGATGGATGCGGCCAGCACCTGGAAGAGATTGGCTCGGATGAAGGACAGATCGATCAAGAGCCCGATCGACAGGAAGAAGACGACGACCAGCACGCTCTGGATCGGCTCGATCACCGGGATGACGCGGCTGCGCAGCGTCGAGTTGCCGGTCACGATGCCGGCGAGAAACGCCCCATAGACCGGCGACAGCCCGGCATAACCGGAAATGGCTGCGGCAGCAAAGCAGACGGCAAGCGCGCCCAGCGCCAGCAGCTCCGTCTTCTCCGCGATTTCCTCGGCAAAGGGAACGCGGATCTTCTTGTGCCCGCCGAACCACCAGAGAATGCCGCCCAGCAGTCCGACCGCGACCAGCATCTTCAGTGCAACCTCGCCGAACTGCCCGCCCCCGCCGGAGAGGCTTGAGACGAAGATCAGCATCGGCACGACGGCGATGTCCTGCGCGATCAGCACACCGACCGCGATCCGGCCCGCGTCACCACGCAAGACGCCCATGTCCTCCAGCATCTTCATCGCTACCACGGTCGAGGACAGCGCGATGATGAAGCCCATGATCACCGCCTCTTCCGGCCCGGCGCCGGTGACGAGCACGATCGCACCGCCGGCAACCATGGCCGCGAGAAGCTGCCCTCCAGCAACGGTGAGCGCCTGTCTGAGCGTCAGGATGAACGCCTTGATCGAAAGCTCCATGCCGATGAAGAAGAGAAGAACGACGACGCCCATTTCGGCGAGAAGCGACACGGAATCATTGCTGGAAATCAGCCCTACGCCTGTCGGGCCGAGTGCCACGCCTGCGACGATGAAACCGACCAGCGGAGGCTGTCGCAGCCGCATGAAACCGAGGCCAAGGATTGCCGCCACTGCAATCACCAGGGCGATCGCCGTCAGCGCAGAGCCATGATCACCGGGTGCGGCCTCGATCGATCGCGTGATGATGTCGTCCAGCTCCGCCTCCTTCGATTCCCACCGGAATCGCCATGCTCCTGTCGCTCGAAACTATGCGCCGATTCACGCCGACATGCCAACCGCAACGCAGCAAAAACCGGGAGCCAGCCTCCCAAAACGCAACAGCCAAAACGTCCAGCAATGGAACAGACGTTTCAACATCGCGGAAACGTCAACGCTTTCAAGAATTTGTCACAATGTCCCAAAATGATGCATCGCAACAAAGCCGTTAACCCAGGTTTAATTCGCCCACAAATTTTCTCAACTTAAAAAATCAAGCCATTTCATTGGCTTGACGAATTGAGGCGGTCCTGAGGCACACATACATGCGGCGGCGCAGCACAAGTTTCGCTTTTCAACGGACCCGAGTGCTGCCTATGATGACGCTCGTTAACGCGAAGGAGGTCAGCAATGGGACTTATGCAATCGCTCAATGTCCTGATGATCGGTGCAGCGTTTTTGTTTGTGGCGTCGATGCTGTTCATTTGAGATGACAGGACGCCTTGCCGGTCCTTGTAGGAGGGGTCCGGGGGTGAGCTTGAGGCTCTAATAAGAAAATTGAAAACGCGCGGAAGAGAGTTACCTTCCGCGCGTTTTTCCGTTCTAAAGACCGGGTGGTTCTGCGGGCCGTGTCAGGCCGCAGCGCCGTTCTGCGAACGGCGTGCCTCGACCTCGACGCGCTGGAAGCCGGAAAGCTCCAGCACGCGGCTGACAAGCGCCGAGCGGTTCATCGTGTAGAAATGGAACTCGCTGACGCCGCGGTGGATCAGATCCCGCACCTGCTCGGCGGCGAGCTGCGAGGCCGCCTTGAAGCGCTCGTCCGGCAGGTCGTCGATCGTGCCGAGGCGCGCAATCACGTAGTCGGGAACGCTCGCCCCGCACATGCCGGCAAACTTGCGGACCTGCGCCAGATTGTGGATCGGCAGGATGCCCGGCACGATCGGAATGGTGATGCCGGCAGCAACGACCTTTTCGAGATAGCGCTCGTACTGGTCGTTCTCGAAGAAGAACTGCGTCAGCGCCCGCGTCGCACCCGAATCGACCTTACGCTTCAGCATATCGATATCGGCGGCAACGTCGGCGCTTTCGGGATGCTTTTCCGGATAGGCCGACACGCTGATCTCGAAATCACCGAGCGCCTTCAGGCCTGCCGTCAGTTCGGCCGCATTGGCGTAACCACCCGGATGCGGCTGATAGACCGTACCGATGCCCCCCTGCGGGTCGCCACGCAGCGCCAGAAAGTGGCGAATGCCGGCAGCGCGGAACTCTTCAACGATGGCATGGGTCTCCTCCCTGGTGGAACCCACACAGGTGAGATGCGATGCCGAGGGAATGTGAGAACGCTGGATAATGCCCTTCAGCGTGTTGAGCGTCGGCGCGCGCGTCGAACCGCCGGCGCCATAGGTCACCGAAACGAAATCCGGGTCCCAGGCCGAAAGGTCCTCGAGCGTTTCCCAGAGCTGGCTTTCCATTTCCGGGTTTTTCGGCGGAAAGAATTCGAAGGACAGGCGGACGCCCTCGGCGCCGATCGTGGGGTTGACGGTCATTCACGCTCTCCTTGCTTCATGCAGACCTTCGACATCCGCCATCAGAAGACGGGGGTCGCGCGCCAGCCAGAGCGTGACGGTCAATGCACCCTTCCCTGCGGCCTCGTCCTGCAGGTCGACAGTCTTTTCAACCTCAAGGCCCGCCTTGGCGAGCCAGGAGGCCATGATCTCATGCGAAAATCCGAGACGCCGGTGGGCATGCGCCTCGCGCAGATATTCCAGCTCGTGCGGCGCGAAATCGATGATCGCCAGCCGGCCACCGGGACGCAGCACCCGCGCTGCCTCGGCAACGGCGGCCTGCGGATCATCGAGAAAATGCAGAACCTGATGGATGGTGATCAGGTCGAAATCCTGCCCTTCGAGCGGCAGGTTGAAGATGTCGCCGTGGCGGACGCTGGCGCGCGAGGTGCCCGACTTGTCGAGATTGGTACGGGCGACCGATAGCATGTCGCGGCTGGCATCCACGCCGACCGCCTTGCGATACTTGCCGTCAAGAAGCTGCAGGATGCGGCCGGTTCCGGTTCCGAGATCCAGCAGCGAGTCGATCGGCTTCTCGCCGATGAGACCGACCAGCGCCGACTCGACCTTTTCCTCGCTCACATGCAGGCGGCGGATTTCATCCCACTCCGCGGCATTGCGGCTGAAATAGGCGCTCGCCTGCGCGGCACGCTCGCGCTTCACGGTCACCAGCCTTTCGGCATCACGGGCAATCACGGCATCAGCGAAAGAGAGCGCTGCGAGAAGACCGTTGGCCACGCCCGCTTCCTCACCCTCGCGCTTCAGGCGGAAATAGGCCCAGGCCCCTTCCTGGTAGCGCTCGATCAATCCGGCCTCGAGCAGAAGCTTCAGATGGCGCGAGATGCGCGGCTGCGACTGGCCGAGAATATCGGTCAGGTCCGTCACCGTGAGGTCGCCGGCCGAAAGCAACGCGATCAGCCGCATGCGGGTCGTCTCACCCGCAGCCTTCAACGTTTCCACCAGTTGGTCGAGACCCAGCGACATCAAACCTCCATCAAGATATAAAGATATCTTTATATCGCTTGAAAGGCGTGTGCAAGGAAAAATCTTGGAGACCGGAAAGGAAGAACGCCAGCGACTGAAGGCCGCTGGCGTCATCTGGCAGAACAGAGCTTGCGCATCAAGCTCTTTGTCGACAATCCTCAGGCCGCGCGGCTGCGCGACTGGGAACGCTGCGCATCCGCGGTGCGGAACTGGTTCAGGAGGCTCGCCAGCGTGCTTGCCTCATGGGCAAGACCGGCAGACGCAGCATTCATCTCCTCGACCATGGCGGCGTTCTGCTGGGTCGCCTGGTCCATGTGGTTGACGGCGGTGTTGACCTCCGCCAGGCCCGAAGACTGTTCCTGTGCGGCAGACGCAATTGCATCCATGTGGCCGCTGATCGACTGAACGACCTCGGCAATCGCAGCAAGACCGGAGCCGGTGTCGCTGACGAGTTTCACGCCTTCGTTCACCGCAGTCTCCGAATTGCCGATCAGCGCCTTGATCTCCTTGGCCGCATTGGCCGAACGCTGGGCCAGCTCGCGCACTTCCTGCGCGACGACGGCAAAACCCTTGCCGGCATCGCCTGCACGCGCTGCTTCGACACCGGCGTTGAGTGCCAGGAGGTTCGTCTGGAAGGCAATCTCGTCGATCACGCCGATGATCTGGCTGATCTGGCCCGACGCATGCTCGATGCGATGCATGGCCTTGACGGCGTTGTCCACCACGACGCCGGAATGGTCCGCCTTGCCGCGGGCATCGCGCACCAGATCGCGCGCCTCGACCGTGCGCCGCGAGGTCATCTTGACGTTGGCCGTGATTTCTTCAAGCGCGGCAGCGGTTTCCTCAAGCGAGGCCGCCTGCTGTTCGGTGCGCTTGGCCAGATTGTCGGAGGCGGCCGAAATCTCGCCCGAGCCGCCATTGACCACGGCGGCCGACTGGCCGACCGACAGCAGCACATCGCGCAGCTGCGAGACGGAGGTGTTGAAGTCGTGGCGCAGGGCCTCGAACTGCGGGGCAAACTCCTCGTGGATCTCGCAAAGCATGTCGCCGGAGGCCAGACGCTTCAGACCCGATGCGAGCGAGCTCGTCGCCCGGTTCAGGCGGTCGTTCGCATCCTCTTCGGCGCGGCGCTGCAGATCGACCCGCTCGGCCTCGGTGCGGCGGCGGTTTTCTTCGGCTTCCGTCTCCAGCTGCGCATTGCGGATCGCCGCCTGGCGGAACACTTCCACCGAGCGCGCCATTTCGCCGATCTCGTCGTGACGGTCGGCGCCGGGAACGACAACATCGCGATTGCCTTCGGCAAGGCTGTTCATGCAGCGCGTCAGGCGACCGACGGGACGAACGACGCGGAGAACGACGGTCGCCATGCCGCCCACCCCGATGGCCAGCACGAGGACGAGGAGCACTGAGAAGCCGATCAGCTGGACCTCGGCATTCGACCGGCTGGCGGCAGCGCTTTCGTTCAGGCTGTCCATGGCCAGCGACGCCACGTCGGCCACCAGGCCGAGAGCCGCCGTGACCTTCGGACGCCACTCGTCGATGCTGACGGGTGAAGGCTCGCCGGCGACCAGCTTGGCAATGATGCCGGAGCGCCAGGTGGCGAAGTCACCCTTGAAATAACCCTCGTTGGCCTTGAGATAGCGTTCCTTCAGCGCTGCCGGAGTGGCCGGATGATTGACCAGCGTTTCGACGGCGCGCCACGCGAAGGCGGCACCGGCGTCGGACGACGTCAGGTTCGTCGCCTCCGTCGCATCCGGCTTGCGGTTCTGGACGATGACACCATTAAGGATGACAGCGGCCGAACCACCCAGCGAGCGGGCAGACCAGGCATAGGAGCGCGTCTGGATCAGCGCGAGCTTCGTTTCATCGAGGCTGCGGATCGCGCCTTCAACGATGGTCGAGGTCTTTTCGAGGCTCGCGATCAGGTCGTTGCCCTGCGAGAGCACCGTCTTGTCGAGCCCCGCCTCGCGCTTGTCGAGCGGCAGGTCGACATTGCCGTCCACCTTGGCGCGGAGTGCATCGAAACCGCCATAGACCGCCTTCAGGTCGGACGCCGCCTTCTTGAGGTCGGCATCGTCGAAACCGGCTGACAGCGTCGTCGCATCAGTCATCGCCGCCTGAACCTTGGCGCGCATCGCCTTGAAGCTGGCGATGGAAGCCGCCGCCTTTTCAGGCGCCAGTGTGAGAGCCGTCGCGCTGTCGCCGCGTTCGCTGCGGAAACTCAGGAGCGCTGTAAACAGCGCCTTGTCATAGCGCGCCAGCATCTCCACCTGGTCCGAGCTCTGGAATTGGCGAAACGCCATAAAGGTCGAGTTTCCGACCATGACCGCCAGCACAAAGCTGACCACAAACAAGGCTGCAACAAGAATGTTTCTGATCGACAAGGCCAATACCCCTTAAGAATTCAGGGCAAGCGTGTACGATTTAGTTAAAAATCGGGTAAAGCGGCGATCGCTAGAGTTAGCAGGCCTCAAGAACGGGCTACAAACCGGCGCCTGCGTGGGGCGCCGGTGATAGCGGTAACGACAAAGAGCCGTATCTCGGCGAGCTGCTGTCAGGCAGCCCGGTTTTGGAAACCCTGCCGGATGTCCGCAGCCGTGCGGAACTGGCTGAGCAGGGCGGCGAGATTGCCGGCCTCATGGGCAAGCCCGGCAGACGCAGCATTCATCTCCTCGACCATGGCGGCATTCTGCTGTGTGGCCTGATCCATATGGTTGACGGCGGTATTCACTTCGGCAAGCCCGGATGACTGCTCCTGCGCTGCAGACGCGATCGCATCCATATGCCCGCTGATCGACTGAACCACCTCGGCAATCGCCGAGAGGCCGGAGCCCGTGTCGCTGACGAGCTTGACGCCTTCATTGACCGCCGTTTCGGAATTTCCGATCAGGACCTTGATCTCCTTCGCGGCATTGGCCGAGCGCTGCGCAAGCTCGCGGACTTCCTGCGCCACAACGGCAAAGCCCTTGCCTGCATCGCCGGCGCGCGCTGCTTCGACGCCGGCATTCAACGCCAGCAGGTTCGTCTGGAAGGCAATCTCGTCGATCACGCTGATGATCTGGCTGATCTGGCCAGATGCATGCTCGATGCGTTGCATGGCCTTGACCGCGTTATCCACGACGACGCCGGAGCGATCCGCCTTGCCCCGCGCATCGAGCACCAGATCCCGCGCCTCGACGGTACGCCGCGAAGTCATCTTGACATTGGCGGTGATCTCTTCGAGCGCGGCAGCGGTCTCCTCAAGGGAGGCGGCTTGCTGTTCGGTGCGCTTGGCCAGGTTGTCGGACGCGCTGGAAATCTCACCCGAACCGCCATTGACCATGGCGGCTGACTGACCAACCGCCAGCAGCACGTCGCGCAGTTGCGAAACGGAGGTGTTGAAATCTTGACGCAGCGCCTCGAACTGGGGCGCAAATTCCTCGTGGATCTCGCACACCATATCGCCGGCCGCCAGGCGCTTCAGGCCTGACGCAAGCGAACTGGTTGCCCTGTTCAGGCGATCGTTGGCGTCTTCTTCGGCGCGACGCTGCAGCTCGACCCGTTCGGCTTCCGAACGACGGCGATTGGCCTCTGCTTCGGCTTCCAGCTCACCATTGCGGATGGCCGCCTGGCGGAACACTTCAACTGCACGCGCCATATCGCCGACCTCATCCTTGCGTTCGGCACCTGCCTGGACGGCATTGAGATTGCCGTCAGCAAGCTGCCTCATGACAGCCGTGAGAACCTTCAGGGGTTTCACGAGGCTTCCAACCAGGAGTGTCGAGATGAGCAGCATGGCAATGCTGCCGCAAAGTGTCAAAACAGCACCCACCAGGAGTTTGCTGAATGCGTCTCTCGCCGATTGCTCGGCCATCTCGGCCAAACGAGAAAGGCTCTGGTTCTCAAGCGAGCGCATCGCCTCGATGCGCTGTGTCGTCGCGGCAAACCAAGCTTTGGCGTCGAGGTCCGAAAGGCTGCCGGTGCCCTGGCTTCCCAGTATCAGTGAGCGCGCCAGCTCGATCGTATCAGCCGAAGGTACCTTGAGACCGCTGGTATAGGAGGATTGCAGTTCCTTCGGCTGCAAGGTCACGAAATTATTGAGAAGAGCCTCCTGGGCGCCTGCCAGTCTTGTGAAGGCGAGCGTCTGGTTGAGTTCGGATTTACCCGCGGTGATGATCCCGTTGCCTGACCCGCGCTCCTGCCCTGCCATTTCCTTCGCCTGCATCAACTGCGTATACGCAATGAGCTCGGCGGCAATTTGTGAATCAATTCCCTTCAAGGACAAGGACCTGGCAAAATCCATGAGTTGCGCGATGGTCGATGTGTAGGCTTGGAAGGATTGTTTCCCGGACATGGCAAGCGTGTCTATCTGCGCCCGGTTTTGACGCAAAACCTCCAACTTGGGGGCAAGGCCTGCAACCTCGTTGTCAATGTCATTATCTCCTAAGCGGCTGAGAGCAGACCGAAGCTCCTGCATTCGGGACACAGCTTCATCTGACGCTTTTCTTGCGGCCACGAGCTCCACCGCGCCGTTCTTTCCGCCTGAAGCCAGAAATCCGGCGCTGAGACCTCGTTCGACCTGGAGGGTGTGGGCGATAGCCCCGACGACCTTAATATTCTCGCTGGCAAGCGCGATATCGCTCATCCGCCGATATGTGGATGAAAGGTCTGTGATGACGCTCCCCGCAAGAGATACGGCAACGACAACCGGTATAAGAACTGCGAGCCAGAGCCGCTTGCCTAAGGTGATGTCTTTCAAGGTCATGTTGCCCCGCCCGTTTCCCCACATGCTCGTCTGATGAGATGCAGGAACTTGATCAATGCACCTATGAAGGGTGCAAGATATATAAGAATGTCTTTAAATTCGATCCGAGAACTGGCTACTTTCAGGTTGCAGGGAGGCCAGCAATGGTGTCGGCCAATCACAGCTTTCCGCTCAAGGCACGGCAGCTCTGTATGGCATTCAACCTCTGGTGAAGCGAACTCTTCGACGTGTGGCCTGCACCAGAACGTTCATTTGTTACCCGGCCAAGCGAGCGACGACACCGACGAGCGGCCGCGAAACGCAAGCGGGGCCTGCTTCAAGGAAGCAGGCCCCGTCTTTCTGGATTCAGGCTGCTGTCAGCGGGTCAGTCGCTTGTAGGTCGCCCGCTTCGGGTTCGCCGCTTCGGCGCCCAGACGACGGATCTTGTCTTCCTCGTAGTCCTCGAAGTTGCCTTCGAACCATTCCACATGGCTGTCGCCTTCGAAGGCGAGAATGTGGGTGGCCAGACGGTCGAGGAACATGCGGTCGTGCGAGATGATGACGGCGCAGCCTGCGAAATCCTCAAGCGCATCTTCGAGCGCGCCGAGCGTTTCGGTATCAAGGTCGTTGGTCGGTTCGTCGAGCAGCAGAACGTTGCCGCCGGACTTCAGCATCTTGGCCAGATGCACGCGGTTGCGCTGACCACCCGAGAGATTGCCGACCTTCTGCTGCTGGTCGGTTCCCTTGAAGTTGAAGGCACCGCAATAGGCGCGCGAGTTCATTTCGAACTTGCCGAGCTTGACGATGTCGGTGCCGCCGGAAATTTCTTCCCAGACATTCTTCTCGCCATTGAGCGAGTCGCGGCTCTGGTCGACATAGCTGAGCTGCACGGTGTCGCCGATGCGGACCGAGCCGCTGTCGGGCTTTTCCTGGCCGGTGATCAGCCGGAACAGCGTCGACTTACCCGCACCGTTCGGGCCGATGACACCGACGATACCGCCCGGGGGCAGCTTGAAGGAGAGGTTTTCGAACAGAACGCGGCCGTCATAGGACTTCGAGATATTGTCTGCCTCGATGACCACCTGGCCAAGACGCTCGGCGATCGGGATAATGATCTGCGCTTCGCCGGGACGGCGGTTTTCGGCCGCTGCCACCAGCTCGTCATAGGCGCGGATACGAGCCTTCGACTTGGCCTGACGGGCCTTGGGGCTGGATGCGATCCATTCCTGTTCGCGCGACAGTGCCTTGCGACGGCTGCCTTCTTCGCGCTCTTCCTGCGCCATGCGCTTGGCCTTGGCATTGAGGTAGGCCGAATAGTTGCCTTCGTACGGAATGCCGCGACCACGGTCGAGCTCGAGGATCCAGCCCGTCACGTTGTCGAGGAAGTAGCGGTCGTGGGTGACCATCAGGATGGCGCCCGGATATTCGCGAAGGTGCTGTTCCAGCCACGCAATCGTTTCGGCGTCCAGGTGGTTAGTCGGTTCGTCGAGGAGCAGCAAGTCCGGCTTGCGCAGCAGCAGCTGGCAGAGTGCCACGCGACGACGTTCACCACCCGACAGGCCGTCGATCGGGGAATCGCCCGGAGGGCAGGCCAGCGCGCTCATGGCCATTTCGACCTGCTGTTCCAGATCCCAGAGGTTCTGGCTGTCGATGACGTCCTGAAGCCTCGCGCCCTCGTCCGCCGTCTCGTCGGAATAGTTCATCATCAATTCGTTGTAGCGATTGAGGATCGCCGTCTTGTCGGCCACGCCTTCCATGACGTTTTCGAACACGGTCTTCGTCGGATCGAGCTGCGGCTCCTGCGGCAAATAGCCGAGGGTGGCACCTTCGGCGAGCCAGGCTTCGCCCGTCCACTCCTTGTCGAGACCGGCCATGATCTTCAGGATCGTCGACTTACCGGCCCCGTTCGGGCCGAGAATGCCGATCTTGGCGTCGGGATAGAAGGAGAGATGGACGTTCTCGAGGATCTTCTTGTTGCCATAGGCCTTGTTGAGGCCGGACATGTGATAAATGAACTGTCGCGCCATGGTCGTGCTCGCTTGCAAAATGCGGGGAATTGAGATTTGGCGCCTATGTAGGCGAATTCGCGCTCAGGGGCAATGCAGGCGGGCGGGGTTTCCCATGCGCGTCTTTCCAAGCAGACCTGAATTTGCTAGCGCTCGCCCCACCGGAGGCCAGCCATGTTTGAGACAACCCAGTTCCTGAAGAGCCCGACGGGTGCCACCCTCGCCTTTCATACCGTCGAGGCGAGCACCACCGCGCGCGGCATTGTTCTCATTGCCCATGGCATGTCTGAACATTCCAGGCGCTATGCCCGTTTCGCAAACCATCTCGCCGCGCAAGGCTACCACGCCTATGCCTGGGACCATCGCGGCCATGGCGAAACAACGGCGCCCGATGCCGTGAAGGGCCAGTTTGCCCGCCGCGACGGGCTGGATATGGTGATCGCCGATACGATGGCCATCCGCGATATGGCCGCCGCGAACCATCCGGGCCTGCCCATCCTGCTCTTCGGCCATTCCATGGGCGCGATGATCTGCCTGAACACGGCGCTGAAGCATCCCGACGGTTTCGCAGGCTTCGCCGTCTGGAACTTCGACTTCGGCACCGCCTCCTCCGTGCCACTCATGCGCCTGCTTCTCGGCATCGAAAAATGGCTCAAGGGTTCGGACGTGCCGAGCAGCATCTTGCCGCGATTGACGTTCGAAGCCTGGGGCAAGGCGATCCCCGGCCACCGCACCCTGCTCGACTGGCTCTCCAGCATCCCGGCGGAGGTGGACGCCTATATCGCCGATCCGCTCTGCGGCTTCCCCTGCACCGTCTCACTCTGGTCCGATGTGGCGGATGGCGTCGTGCGCGGTGCGGACAAGGCCCATCTTTCCCGCATCCCGAAGGACAAGCCGATCATGCTGGTCGGCGGCGGCAAGGATCCGGCAACACGCGGCGCGAAGGGCATGCACTGGATGGAAGCTCGGATGCGGGCGCTTGGCTTTGCCGATATCTCAAAGCAGGTCTATCCCGACGCTCGACACGAAACGCTGAACGACACCGTGTCGGACCTTGCCACTGCTGACTTTCTGGCCTGGGCGAACCGCATCTGTCCTTCGCGTTGAGCCATCAAATTTCCTGATGGCGCCCGCTCAATGCTTCACGCAAAGCGCGATGATTGCTATTGGATTTCACGAAACGAAATGATCTGGAGACCGGGAATGAAGACGGGCGGCCAATTGATTGTCGAAGCGCTGGAAGCCAATGGCGTCGAGCGCGTGAGCCTCGTGCCGGGCGAAAGCTTCCTTGCGGTGCTCGATGCGCTGGCCGATAGCCCGATCGAGCAGATCATCTGCCGCCAGGAAGGTGGCGCCGCGATGATGGCCGACACCTGGGGTCGCCTGACCGGCAAGCCCGGCGTCTGCTTCGTCACCCGCGGCCCCGGCGCAACCAACGCTTCGGCCGGCCTGCATGTCGCACGGCAGGATTCGATCCCGATGATCCTCTTCATCGGACAGGTGCAGCGCGACGCCCGCGAGCGCGAGGCCTTCCAGGAAATTGAATATCGCCGCGCCTTCACCGAGGTCGCCAAATGGGTCGCCGAAATCGACGACGCCCGCCGCATCCCGGAATTCGTCACCCGCGCCTTTGCGGTCGCCACCTCCGGCCGTCCCGGCCCGGTCGTGCTGGCGCTGCCCGAAGACATGCTGACCGACACGGTCGACGCTGTTGCCGCCCGCCCCGCAACGCCCGTCGCAGCCTTCCCCGGTACAAGCCAGGTCGAAGAGTTCCGCAACCGGCTTGCCAAGGCCGAGCGCCCGTTCTTCATCCTCGGCGGCACGCGCTGGGACGAGACCTCGGTCGAGGCCTTTGCCGGTTTCGCCGAGCGCTGGGCCGTGCCTGTCGGCTGCTCCTTCCGCCGCCAGATGCTCTTTGATCACCTCCATCCCTGCTATGCCGGCGATATCGGGCTCGGCATCAATCCGGCACTCACCAAGGCCGTGAAGGACGCGGACCTGATCGTGCTGCTCGGCGGCCGCTTCTCGGAATCCCCCTCCTCCGGCTATACGCTGATGGATATCCCCTATCCGGCGCAGTCGCTCATCCACATCCACCCGGACCCGTCCGAACTCGGCCGCGTCTATCGCCCGGACCTCGCCATCTGCGCATCACCCACCGATTTCGTCGCAGCGATCCGCGATATCGAACCGGCCGCCGCCCCCGCATGGTCCTCACGCACCGAGGCGATGCACGGCGCATACCTTGCGTGGTCGACCCCGCCGGCTGCAGGCCCTGAAGGCGTCCACATGGGGGCGATCATGTCCTACCTCGAAGAAAACACCGCCGCCGACACGATCTTCACCAATGGCGCCGGCAACTACGCGACATGGCTCCACCGCTTCCGCCGCTTCCGGAAGTTCGGCACGCAATCTGCCCCCGCCTCCGGCTCGATGGGCTACGGCCTGCCGGCTGCGGTCGCCGCGAAGGCGCTGCATCAGGACCGCGAAGTCATCTGCTTTGCCGGCGATGGCTGCTTCATGATGCACGGCCAGGAATTCGCGACCGCCGTGCGCTACAATCTGCCGATCATCACGCTGCTGGTGAACAACTCGATGTATGGCACGATCCGCATGCATCAGGAGCGTGAATATCCCGGTCGCGTCAGCGGCACGGGCCTGACGAACCCCGACTTCGCGGATCTGGCCCGCGCCTATGGCGGCCATGGCGAGAAGGTGACGAAGACGGAAGACTTCGCAGCAGCGTTTGAACGCGCGCGGGCAAGCGGCAAGCCGGCGATCATCGAGATCATCCAGAACCCGGAAGCCATCACGCCGACCCGGACGCTGAGCGAAATCAGGGGGCAGTGACCGAAAGGTCGCCGCCACCCTCGTTCTGGTAGGCTGCAAGATGGCGCAGCCATTTGCGCTCGATGGCCGCTTCGATGTCGATCTCGTTGGCGCGCAGATAAAGCACGAACTGGCCGAAGAGATCGGCCGCTTCGTTTTCCAGCGCCTCGCGCGTGCCGCCGGAACCATCCTTGTTCGGCCGCGCCTGACCATTGAGCAGCAAATGCTCGGCCGTCAACTCGCCAAGCTCCTCAGTCAGCTTCAGAAGATACCATTCCGGCGTGCGGGTGATGTTGTGCGCGCGGGCGTAAAGCTCGCCCACTTCGCCAATCCGCTCGCTCAATTCCGCAAAGGTCGCGCTCATGTCTGCCCCTCGTGGGCCCGAATCTCTTTCGTTCCAGGAAGACTAGCCGCGCTTTGCGTCAGATTTGTTCAGCGACGCGCGGAGACTGACAACGTTCAGGCCGTGGCCGGCACGCGGCTCAGCGCCGCAAGCGAGGCGACCATTTTAAAACGCAGGCCGCCTTCGTCAAACTGCAAATCCGCATCGCCATCGATATAGCCGGAAAGCGCGCGCTTGATCATCTTGGTCCCGAAACCGGCATGTCGGGGCGCGGCCACGGCAGGCCCGCCCTTCTCAGTCCAGTTCAGCTCCAGCAAGTCGCGCTCGCCATCGCGCGCGGTCGTCCACACGACGTCGATATGGCCGCTCTCGTTGGAAAGCGCGCCGTATTTGATGGCATTCGTGACAAGTTCATGGAAGGTCAGCGCAAGCGCCAGACCGCATTTCGGAGACAGCGCCACATGCGGGCCCTCGATCGTGAAACGGCCACCCGCGTACCCCTCGAACGCCGCCTCGACGATCGCCTGCAATGTCGCCAGATGGTGATCCGTCTTCAGCAGGATTTCATGCGCGCGGCCGAGGCTTTGCAGCCGGGCAAGCAACGCCGACTTGGCGGTCATGATATCGTCGCCCGGCTTCAACGTCTGGTTTGCCGCCGCCTGAACCAGCGACAGGATATTCTTGATCCGGTGCGAAAGTTCCTGCCGCAGAAGGTTCTGCTGGTCCTCGAATTCCTTGGTCTGGGTGATGTCGCGCGACACGGAAAGGAGGTTTTCAACAGAGCCGTCCTCGGCAAAGATCGGCGAGACCTTCACGTCCCAATAGCGCCTCCGACCCTTGGCCGTGTTGGCATAGCCGCTGAAGCGATAGCATCGGCCCGCCTTCGCCTCCTCTATCGCCTTGGCGATATCGCCATGCGATGGGTCGGGCCAGAATGACGGCCAGGAACAGCCCTTCATGACATCGAAGTCATCGACATCCATCACACGCTGACCGCCCTCGCTCATGAACAGAAGGGCGCCGTCGAGACCGATGATCTTGATGCAGTCTTCCGACGCGGCCAACGCCGCGCTGACGAACCGTTCGTTTTCAATAGACGCTGACATCACGTTGGGGCACCCGGCAGACACTCACTGTGATGTGGTTTATATCTTGCATAAAATCAAGTATATAATTAGCTGCATTCATTAGGAGCCTCTTGTGAGCTTCACAAGACTGTCCCAATACAGGCACTTCTCCGCTTAAAAGGCTATTTGCGTCAACCAGCTGCGGCGGCAAATTGATAGGCGCCGATCTCATCGAACTGCACGCCGAACACCCCGTTTCCGCCCTGCTGCAGGGCATATTGCGTATTCGCGCCCTGGCTTTGCTTGGCGAAGATTGCAAAGCCTGAATCGTCGGCGTCGCCGTCATTTTCCGTATCGGATGTGCCGGTTTCGCCCGAAAGCAGGGAGAGGATAGAGGCAGCACTTCCCGACCCATTGCCGCCGTTCAGCCCTTCGCCCTGTGCACCCTGTGGCGGCGGACCGGGAGGCGGGCCGCCAATGGGCATACCCGCGGGCGGCATGCCGTCCGCGCCAGTCGGGCCGGATACGGCAGAACCGGCATCGCTGGACTGGGAAGCCTTGTTTACCAGGAAATCGCCGACGCGGGCAGCAAAGCCCTGCGACTGGGCCGCCGTCACCTCGACTGAGGGGATGGAAATCTTCTTCTGCTTCTCTTCCTGCTCGCGCGGGGAAGCAACGGACGTGCTGACGCCCTGCGCGCGCTGCACGGAGACAGAATTCAACACGGAAGAAATAGCCGAAATCACCCGACGCCCCCTCGCCGGACAAAGCCGGCGCCATCACGATGCCGACGAGCCTTCATGGCCCGGCCGGAACCGCGACACATCATGCAACCGGTTGATTAAAACTTTATCAATCGGCCGGATTGCAGGGACTTCAAAGGATGACTTTCAGCCGCGCAGGTGCTGCGTCTGCTGGTAAACCGCCGTCGAGCGGGCGCCGGAGCGGCAATAGCCGAGCATCGGACGCGGAAATTCATCCAGCGCATCGACCATCATGCGCACGGAATCCGCCGTCACGCCGGCAGGGCCAACCGGGATATGAGCGATCATCAGGCCAAGCTCGTCGGCGCGCGCCGCGATGTCGGCGAATTCCGGCTGATCGGGTTGCTCATGGTCGGGGCGATGGCACACGATGGACTTGAAGCCCTGAGCCTTGATCGAATCGAGGTCCTCGACAGAAATCTGACCGGTGACCGAATATTCGTCGTTGATCTGCCTGATATCCATAACGCGTTCTCCCTGCCCTGCTGCGTAACGCCGGGCTCGACGAAGTTCAATTCAGTTTGCCGACCGCTGCACATTTGCTGCGGCCGGCAGAAACGTCAATGCTCAGAGAGCAGCCGTGACGATGAATTCGACCTTGTAGTCCGGCGTGGCCAGCGCTGCCTGGCTGGTCGCGCGCGCCGGCGGATTGGCCGGATCGATCCAGGCTTCCCACACAGCGTTCATTTCGCCGAAGGTCGACATGTCGGAGAGGTAGATGATCGTCTGCAGGATCTTCGACTTGTCCGAGCCGGCAAGAGCCAGCAGACGGTCGACTTCAGCCAGGGCCGACTTCGACTGATCCGTCACGGACGTGCCTTCGCCAACCTGGCCGGCGAGATAGACCGTGTTGCCATGGACGACAGCTGCGCTCATGCGCTTGCCGGGCTCGATACGCTTGATGGACATTTCGTCTCTCCTGAATGCGAAAAAAGATGCGGAAAGCGGCCTAGCCTTCCTTCCGCCCGGCGTCAACCATATGCCGCGCGCAGCACCTCACGCAAAGGCAAAACGCAGGCCATAGTCGCGAGATTCCCCGGGCTGCAGCAGCGCCATGGCATCGGCGGCGGCAAGCTCGGCGCGCGGCTTCCAGTCATGCGAGGCGGGCTCGATGCCAACGACGCAAGCCGGACGGCTCTCGTTACGCCACATCTGCAGATAAGGCAGCGTCGCGGTGTCGAAATCAACGCGCAGCGTCAGCCCGCCTGCCCCGGCAATCGGGCCGAGACGCAGCGTCGCATGCCCCTGCTCGCCGCCGGCCGGCACGCAGAACACGTAATTGTCACCCTCGCCGAACTGCCAGGAAACCGGCACCTTGCCGACCATGTCACCGGACACTTGAGTCCTGGCGTCGAAATTCTTCGCCCCGAGGTTCATGTGATACATGAGCATCGGCGCAAACGGCTTCGAGCCAGCATTGGTGACGCGGTCGTTGAGCGAAACAGCCCCTGTCACCCCATCGATGTGCCAGCGCCGCTCCAGACGGGCGAGGCCGCCATCGGCCAGCCGTACCATCACGGTGGCGCGTGCCGTCGAGGAAAGCCGCCCGTTGCGAAACTCGGTCACCTCCGCGGGACAGGCCGAGAACGAGCCATGCAGAGGATATTTCTTGCCTTCGACACTCTCAACCGGTTCCGGGTGACGGATATGGTCAGGCCCGCAGGTAAAAAGAAAGCCTTCCAGCGAATGATCGATGCGCGGGTCGCCGTCATCCGGAATGGCCCGACCGGGCGACAAGTCGGCCCCGCCGACAATCAAACTGCCAATATCGAAGACGGAGTTTTCGTCGAGAAAAAGGCGCGGCCCCCGCGCGGCATAGAGTTCCAGCATGGCAGTGTTCCCTCGAAATAAGGGCCCTTGATAAGCCAAACCGGCAGCCCTGCAAACGGCCTTAACGAAAAATTGATGGTCAATATTTCCTTAACATGTTGAAAATACCATATAAAGGTCGAAATGTCCGGCTATCAGGCCTCAATATTGTCACGATTCACGGTGTTCTCTGTGCGCTCCTTCCGTCTTGCTTTTGCAGTTTCAGCCCTCACGCTCGCCGGCCTTGCCGCCATTCCGGCTCAGGCACAGCAGGCCTCTGGTCGTGGCGATACGGTGCTGGTGACGCCGGAAGGCGACATTCTCGACTATATCCCAGAACAGGGCGCCGTGACGTTTCGCCGTGACGCCTATGGCCGACGGGTGCTTGTCGACCGCGATGGCTACATCGTTGCCACCGAAATGCCCGCATCCCGGGTCGCCCCGCGGGCCGCGAACCCGCGCGACCGTGGTTTCGGCATGGATGCCGCACCGTGGGATCCGGGCTATGATGACAATCGCCGCGCCAGCCAGGGCGGCCTGAACGACGACAATCTCGCGACCGGCACCATCCCCCGCGGCCGTTTCGGCAATGACGGCGATGTGTCGCGCCAGCCGCTTCCGAATGACCCCGCGACCCTGCCGGGCGATCGCCAGCGCCAGTCGGTCGACGGTTTCGACAATCCCGACAACACCCAGACCGCATCGATCGGTCCCAACGATGCACCGGCCAACGACCTGCCGGAAGCGCTGGAAAGCCCTGCCCCGAAGCTCAACCTCACCGGCAAGTCGCGCGCCGAAATCGCTGCCCTTCAGGTCTATCTCGACCGCATGGGCATGTCGCCGGGCGTGATCGACGGCAAGAAGGGCTCGAATGTCGACAAGGCGCTGCATGCCTATGAAGTGACCACGGGCGACAAGATCGATCCGCGCAATTCCGAGGACATCATGAACCGGCTCGCCACCGGCGGCGGCCTGCCCTTCATGGACTACACGATCACCCCGACGGATGCCGCCGGCCCCTATGTCGCCTCGATCCCGGAAGACTATTCGCAGAAGGCGACCATGCCCTCGATGGGCTACACGTCGGTGACGGAAATGCTCGCCGAACGCTTCCACATGGACGAAGACTATCTGAAGGAACTGAACCCCGGCGTCGACTTCAACACGCCCGGAACGATCGTCAAGGTCGCCAATCCGGGGCCGGTCAAGACCGGCCAGGTGACGCGCATCGTCGCCAACAAGGCAATCAAGGAAGTGCAGGCCTTCGACGCGCAGGGCAACCTCGTCGCCGTCTACCCGGCCTCCATCGGCTCGGCTGACACGCCCTCGCCGTCCGGCACGCATACCGTGGCGCGCGTCGCCTTCAATCCGAATTACACCTATAATCCGAAGATCAATTTCACGCAGGGCAACAACACCAAGGTGCTGACCATTCCGCCGGGTCCGAACGGCCCGGTCGGCAATGTCTGGATCGCCCTGGACAAGCCCACCTACGGCATCCACGGCACGCCCGAACCGTCCAAGATCGGCAAGACCCAGAGCCATGGCTGCGTGCGCCTGACCAACTGGGATGCGCAGGAACTTGCCAAGATGGTCAAGCCCGGCACGATCGTTCAGTTCATCGACTGATCGAAATAAAAGAGCGCCGAAACCCCATTGAGGTTCCGGCGCTCGGAGAATTCACGGTCATCAAGCACCTGGGTTCATCGCCCTCAAACAGTGCTTCGCGTCATGGAGCGGCTATCACGCCGCCCGCTGCCGCATGCGCGCTGCAAGACCCAGCGGCTGTTCGCGGCGCTTGGCCGGCAGCAGACGCTTCAGTTCCAGCGCCAGCACGCGGGCATTCTCGCGTGCCTTGTCGAGATTGGTGATGCGGGCGGGATCGGCCTTGTGCAGCATCGTTCCGAGATCGAAGATGTCGCGGAAGGCGGAACGTTCGAAGATCGGTGTCTCCAGAACATTCACGCCGCGCGAGACCAGCAGGTCCTTGATCGCCGTGAGCGCCCGGGTCGTTGCAATGGAACTCACCCGCGTCAGCACGACGGAATGCGGGATCGAGATCTTCGCCTGGTTCTTCATATGCGCCAGCAGTTCGATGACCTGCGCCGCCCCCTTGGCGTCCATCGCACAGCCCTGAACCGGGATCAGCACATGGTCGGAGAGACCGAGCGCGGTTGCCAGCAGCGGATCGCGCTGGCCGGGAAGATCGATGATGAAGAAATCGATCTGGTCGCGCATCTCGCGGATATGCGTCTGCAGCGAAGCGACCGTCACTTCGGAGATGACCGTCAGGCTCGGATCCTTGCCGCCGGTTTCGTACCAGTTGGTGATCCACTTCTGCGGATCGGCGTCGAGAACCGCGACACGATAGCCCTGGCGGACATATTCAGATGCCAGCAGCAGTGCCGCCGTCGTCTTGCCTGCGCCGCCCTTTGTATTTGCAAGTGAAATGACTGGCATTCCAAACCCCCTAATCGGTCCGCCGGAACCCCATCCGGCTTGAAGGACCATGCATGTCGATCGCTGCTTCGCGACAGGTATACATTGCGTAAATCATGGTTAACGGAGACTTAAGGCCGACTGCAGCAATTAACGATCCGCCAACGAAATGCCGACGCAACACACGAATCTCGAACAAGCTGGAAAAGCCTGTGCAGATTGGCTTACGCAAGGCTGGAGCAACATGGGAGAAGCGCGGTCCAACACTCTCCATCCACAACGAAAAACGCCCGCGCGTGAGCACGGGCGTTCAATTTTGCGCAGGAAAACGCCGATCAGATGGATTCGAGGAAGAGCTTCTTCGCCGCCTCGACCGTCAACTCGACCGGGTTGCCACCCGTCGACGGATCGGCCACGGCCATGACGGACATCTCGTCAATGCGGTCCGTCTTGACGCCGAGGGCTGCCAGCTTGTCCGGAATGCCGAGCGTTTCGCGCAGTTCCAGCACCAGATCGTAGAAGCCGTTGAAGCCCCCTGCGATGCCGAGATAGGCAGCAGCGGAAGCAATCCGATCCTCGATCGCCGGACGGTTGAAGCGCAGCACCGGCGGCATGACGACGGCATTCGTCGTGCCGTGATGCGTATGGTAGATCGCGCCGACCGGGTGGCTCAGCGAGTGGATTGCACCAAGACCCTTCTGGAAGGCGACGGCCCCCATGGCGGCGGCCGACATCATGTGCGTGCGGGCCTCGATATCCGTCCCGTCCTTGTAGGCGCGCGGCAGATATTCCTTCACCAGACGCATGCCTTCGAGCGCAATGCCCTGGCTCATCGGATGGTAGAAGGGCGAGGAATAGGCCTCGAGGCAATGCGCAAACGCATCCATGCCCGTGCCGGCCGTGATGTGCTTCGGCATGCCCACCGTCAGTTCCGGATCGCAGATCGTGACACCCGGCAGGAACTTCGGATGAAAGATGATCTTCTTCGTTTCCGTCACGGAATTGGTGATGACGGAAGCGCGTCCGACTTCCGAGCCGGTTCCGGCCGTCGTCGGCACCGCTACGATGGGGGCAATGCCCTCGACAGACGCACGCGTCCACCAGTCGCCAACATCCTCGAAATCCCATACCGGACGCGTCTGGCCGGCCATGAAGGCCACGCATTTGCCGAGGTCGAGGCCCGAGCCGCCGCCGAAGGCGACGACGCCGTCATGACCACCATCCTTGAAGGCCTTCACGCCGGCTTCGAGGTTCTTCTCGTTCGGGTTCGGATCGACGTCGGCGAAGATCGCCCGGCCGAGACCGCCGGCTTCGAGAATATCGAGCGCCTGTTTCGTGATCGGCATGGTCGAAAGACCGCGATCAGTGACAAGAAGCGGCTTCTTCATGCCGAGCGACTTGCAGTGATCGGCCAGTTCCTTGATGCGCCCTGCCCCCATCTTGACGAGGGTCGGGTAGCTCCAGTTTGCAGTAATCGACATCTTAAAGTGCCTTCTTGAGGTGATAGGATTTCGGGCGGGTCAGGTTGTGGAAGCCTATGATGGAGAGCGAGCCGCCACGGCCCGTATCCTTGCAGCCTGTCCAGCACAGGCCCGGATCGACATAGTCGGCGCGGTTCATGAACACCGTGCCGGTTTCCAGATCGCGGCCGAGACGGGCAGCGCGTTCCGCATCCTTCGTCCAGAGCGAAACGGTGAGACCGTATTTGCAGTCGTTCATCAGTTCGAGCGCTTCGGCATCATTCTTCACCTTCATGATGCCGACAGCCGGACCGAAGGTCTCTTCGCGCATGATCTCCATCGAGTGATCGACATCGACGAGGATCTGCGGCGCGATATAGGCGCCGCCATCGTCAGCCGGGAAGAGCTTCGGATCGACCAGCGCCTTGGCGCCCTTCGACACGGCTTGAGCGATCTGCTCGCGCACGGTCGCGGCAAAGCGCTTGTGCGCCATCGGGCCGAGCGTCGTTTCCTTGTCGAGCGGATTGCCGAGCTTGTAGTTGGACACCCAGGCGACCGACTTCTCGACGAATTCGTCATAGAGGTTTTCGTTCACATAGATGCGCTCGATGCCGCAGCAGCACTGGCCGGAATTGTAGGTCGCGCCATCCATCAGCGTATCGACGGCCGCATCGAGATCCGCATCTTCCATCACATAGCCCGGATCCTTGCCGCCAAGCTCAAGGCCTGTACCAGTGAAGGTGCCGGCAGCCGCACGCTCGATATTGCGCCCACCTTCGACGGAGCCCGTGAAGTTGATGAAGTTGAACGAGCTGGCAGCAATCAGCTTCGTCGTCGTGTCATGGTCGAGGAAGACATTCATGAACACGTCTTCCGGAACGCCCGCCTCATTGAAGGCCTGAACGAAACGTTCGCCGACCAGCAGCGTCTGCGACGCATGTTTAAGCACGACCGTATTGCCCGCCATCAGCGCAGGTGCAATCGTGTTGAGCGCGGTCATGTAGGGATAGTTCCACGGCGCGATGACGAAGACGACGCCATGAGCTTCACGCTCAATATAGCGCTCGAACTTGTCCGAGCTTTCGACGACCAGCGGCGCCAGCGCATCGGCGGCAATGGTCGCAACATAGTTGGAACGCTCGTTGAAGCCCTTGAACTCGCCGCCATAGCGAACCGGGCGGCCCATCTGCCAGGCGAGTTCTTCAACCACGACATCGGCCATTTCATTCAGCCGCGCCACGCCCTTCAGCACCAGCTGCACACGCTCTTCCAGCGGGCGCTTCGCCCAGGACTTCTGCGCCTTGCGGGCGCGGGCGACTGCTGCAGCCGCATCGTCGTAACTCATCGCCGGACGTTCGGCATAGACCGAACCGTCAACCGGCGAAATGCATCGGATCATCGTCATCTTTCACTGCTCCAGTTAACAGGCCAAAACCTTCACATGGCCTGCCGCGCCATAGGCAAGAACTGCCCGGTCGCGGGTAATAATGGTCAAATCATGTTCGCGCGCGGTGGCGACGAGAATTCGGTCGGCTGGGTCACCCTGCAGCGGCTCTGGCAGGAAACAGGACGCCACCAAAATTTCCGCCGTCGCCGGCAAGACATCGGCTCCGAACCGTGCGATTGCCTCGTCGAACCAGGGGAGCGGTGCACGTGTCAGATGAAGCCGGCCTTTCGACACGAGTTTCGCGACCTCCCATGCGGAAAATGCTGAAACAAAAATCCCTATCGAGTCCGGCGTTCCGGCAGATAATACCCGCACGACCTCCTCGCTAACTTGTTCTCCGTTCGCCAGGAAGATGACGGCGCACGTATCCAGCAGATACCTCTCATTCGTCATCATAAAGCTTCGCCCATTCGGGATCGGCCGGTTCCGTCAAGTCCACACCCGGGGGAATCGTGATCGTTCCCTTCATGCAGCCGCGAACACGCTCATAATAACTCTTGGGCTCTCCATCCTCCTGCCCGCGACGCAGAAGTGCGCGTTTCTCGGTGTAGCCACCGACTGGCTCATCCACCACAAACCCCTCCTGCCCCTTCTCCGCGAAGCCAGCCACCTCGCCACGCCGACGTGCCGCCACCTCGTTGATGGAAACCCCGAGATAGTCGGCAATGCCGTCCTGCTCATCCGCACTCATCTTCCGCTCACCCTTGAGCATCCGCGACACCGCGCTGGGATCGAGTCCAAGGGCGCGCGCCATGGCGCGCACCGATCGCCCGTCCTTCTCCAGCTGACGATAGAACCATTCGCTATCGATCATGCGACACCTCCTTCGGGTTCACTCATGACATTGCGAAAATAGCATCGCGTGGAGATTTCAGCAACGCTCCGTTGCGATTATGCCCGTTCGAAGCCGCGCGCCACCTCCCAGTCCGTGATCTTGCGATCGTATTCTTCCTGCTCCCACTCGGCCGCGCGCACATAGTGATCGACCACACCATCGCCGAATGCCGAGCGCAGCAGCTGAGACTTGTTGAGCGCATCCGTCGCCGCGCGAAGCGTCTTCGGAACCTCGCGGATCTCGCCCGCCTTGTAGGCATCGCCCGTGAAGGGATCTTCGAGCGTCATCTGCTTTTCGATGCCGTCGATGCCGGCGGCCAGAAGCGCTGCGAGCGCCAGATAGGGGTTGAGGTCCGAGCCACCGACGCGGCACTCGATACGGATCGACTTCGAGCCCTCGCCGCACAGGCGATAGCCGGCGGTGCGGTTGTCCTTAGACCAGATCGCCTTGGTCGGAGCAAACGTGCCGGCCACAAAGCGCTTGTAGGAGTTGATATAGGGCGCGAGGAAATAGGTCACCTCCTCGGCATGCGCCAGCAGGCCCGCCACATAGTGCTCCATCATCTTCGACATGCCATAGCGGCCGTTCGGATCGTAGAACATCGGCTTGCCGTCGAGCGACCAGAGCGACTGGTGGATATGGGACGAACTGCCGGCCGCCGCATTGCTCCACTTGGCGAGGAAGGTGATCGCCTTGCCGCGCGCCCAGGCGATTTCCTTGGCGCCGTTCTTCACGATCGCATGCTGGTCGGCGGTCACGACCGCTTCGTCATACTTGACGTTGATCTCTTCCTGCCCGGCAGATGCCTCGCCCTTGGAATTCTCGACCGTGATGCCGGCGCCATAAAGCCCGTTGCGGATGGCCCGCATCACGTCTTCTTCCTTGGAGGTCTGGAAGATGTGGTAATCTTCGTTGTAGCCGGAGGCCAGCCGCAGGTCGCGATAGCCGCTTTCCCGCGCGTCGTCATAGGTCTGGTCGAAGAGGAAGAATTCGAGTTCGGTCGCCATATAGGCCTTGAGGCCCATCGCTTCGAGCCGCTTCACCTGCTTCTTCAGGATGGCGCGCGGCGAATGCGGAACCTCTTCATGCGTGTGATGATCGAGCACGTCGCAGATGACCATGGCGGTGCCTTCGAGCCACGGAATGCGCCTGAGCGTCGAGAGGTCGGGCTTCATCGTGTAGTCGCCGTAGCCCGCTTCCCAGCTCGTCGCCTTGTAGCCCGGGACCGTCTCCATCTCCATGTCGGTCGCCAGCAGATAGTTGCAGCTATGCGTTTCATGCCAGCCGCTGTCGAGGAAATACTGCGCGTGGAAGCGCTTGCCCATGAGCCGACCCTGCATATCGACCTGCACGGCCAGAACGGTATCGATCCGGCCCTCCGCAACGTCCGTCTTCAAGGTCTCGAAATCGTATTTGGAGCTCATCAGAAGCTGTCCCTGTTCCCTGTCGGCCGCTCGCGGGCCCGTTTTGTCATTCTTGATTGGATGCGCTCCGGCCAGCGATGGCCGGAGCGCTCTTTGTTATCGAGACGTAGTCTCAGGCTTCGCCGACGGCGTGCTCGGCCGCAGCAATGTCTGCCTGACGCTTGGCCACTTCCTCACCGATCGGCGGGCCCTTGAAGCGCTTGTTTTCAAACGCAAGCCAGACGATCGCCGTCAGGACAAGGAAGCCAACCGTGATCGGCAGCGCCCAGTCGTTCGGTGCCTGGATCCCGATGAAGAAGATCAGCACCATGGCGATGATGGTCAGGAAAGCCACCAGCTTGTAGGCCCCGACGCCCATGTTCCACTCACCCATCTTCGACCACTTCGGACCGCCGATGGCGACAATGCCGAGTGCGATCGGCAGCGCGAAGGAGAGGAAGAGGAAGATGACGGTGCAGGACACCACGATCGAGTAGGCAGGCGTGCCGGCAATGGTGATGGCCGACGTGAACCAGACGAACAGAACCGAGAGGATCGAGCCGACCCAGATGGCGGCAACCGGCGTGCGATACTTCGGGCTGACCTTGGCCAGCGCCGAGGAACCCGGCAGGCCCTTGTCACGCGAGAAGGCGAACATCATGCGCGACAGCGACGTGACAGTCGCAAGACCGCACAGGAACTGCGAGATGAAGATCAGGAAGTAGAGAATATCCTTCATGATCGGGTTCATCTGGCTGTCCATGGCCCAGAAGAAGACGTTCCAGCCCTGCTTGGCAGCATCATCCATGTTCGGGATCATGAGCACGAACGAGCACAGCATGATGTAGCCGAAGAGCGACGACCACAGCACGGCGGAGATCATGCCGCGCGGCACCGACGTGGAGGCCTTGATCGTCTCTTCAGACGTGTGCGCCGAGGCGTCGTAGCCTGTAATCGTGTAGATCGGCAGCAGCAGGCCAAGACCGAATGCCATCAGCGTCGAGACCTGGTTCGGCCAGACCCCGCTTGCGCCTTCCGTGCCGGTGTAGTTGGCGAAGGTGAAGAGACGGCCGATGTCATAGCCGGGTGCGGCAACCAGGCAAGCCACGGTCAGAAGGATCGCGGTTGCGAAGATGAGATAACCGGAAAAGTCGGTGAGCTTTGCCGTCAGGCCGATGCCGAAATGATTGATCAGAGCCTGAAGGGCGGTGATGGCCGCAACGAAGAGCACGCGCACAAGCAGCGTATCCTGCATGCCGAAATAGCCGCCGAATGCACCGAAGAAGAAATAGTACGTGCCGACGTTGATCGCGCCAAGCACCGTCACGAGACCAAGAAGGTTCAGCCAGGCGGCAAGCCAGCCGGTAAAACGGTTACCGAGGATCGAGGCCCAGTGGTAAAGGCCGCCGGCCGTCGGATAGGACGATGCGATCTGGGCGAGCCCGAGTGCGAAGATGCCGGAAATGGCGCAGCCGACAAGCCAGCCGATGCCGATAGCCGCTCCGCCAACGCCCGAAGTCGCCTGTCCGAGCGAATTGATGCCGCCGGAGAGGATGCAGATGATCGAGAAGGAAATGGCGAAGTTCGAGAACGAACTCATTCGCCGTTCGAGTTCCTGGGCATAGCCCATGGAATGCAGAACCGCGAGGTCCTGCTTCTTGTCTGTTTCTGAGTAGTCACCCATGGTTTCAGTTCCCCTGTTTGCGTCGTTGCGACGCCAATGTCGTCCAGTTCAATTTTGGTGGCTTCTGACATTCACGAAGGTCTTGTTGTTCTTGTCCTGCTGGCCGATCGCTGCGGCGATCAGCTCCGACAGGTAACCAGCCATGACCCCTTGGCCGGTTTGATCTGCAATAAGGTCATTTCTGACCTCGATCATCACATTCGGAATTCCGCGGGAAATTCCGTGGAGAATGAGACTGTGCGTCACACCGTCAGCCGGGCCGTAAGGCTCGTTGCGGCGCACGTCATGACGGTTGCCTGATGCAGCGGCCGACAGAATATCATCGGCAAACCGTGCATCGGCATCATGCAGAATGCCCACTTCGACCGCACGCGGCTTGCCGAAGTAGACAGGCGTGAAACTGTGAACAGTGATCAGCGAAGTTGCAAGCCCCGCGCCCGTTCGCTCGTCGATCAGCGTCGAAACAGCAGAATGGAAGGGCCGATAGAGCGCCCGGGTTCTGGCAAGGCGCTCGGCCCCGTCGACGTTTTCATTGGCGGGAACCGTGTAGATCTCGCTCTTCATCGGCATCGCAGCTGAAGATTCCGGTGGGCGGTTGCAGTCATAGACCAGGCGGGAAAACTTCTGGAAGACGAGCGGACTGTCGAACTGCTGGGACAGAAGACGGGCCACGGCAAGCGCACCCGGGTCCCAGGCGATGTGGGAGCGAAGGGCCTCCTCGCTCAGCCCCATATCCCCCATGGAGCGCGGCAGCGTTGCGGATGCGTGTTCGCAGACGATGACGAAGGGCCCCCTGCCCCCGGCCAGCTCGATGCCGACAGGCTCTCCCTCGTCCGGTGAAAGAACGCATTCCCACTTGCGCATCGTCAAATCCCAGAACCCCAATCCTGAAAAATGTTCTTCAAAAAAAGATCGATGTCAATTCGCTTTTGAAATTATCTTTTCAAGAAATTGCTCGTTGACTTGGTGGACGTTCATGCGTTTAGTTTTGTGACAATGTCGGCGTAAGATCGGCTGAGGGCGACGACCAAGGTCCAGACCATGGTCGGGTCCGCCAAGGCTCAAGAAAAACGGTGGGGACCGGCACGCATTCCATTGCGGCACGCTTCGCCAGAGGGTGAACATATCTGTGACCGGAAACTTGAAAACAGTTTCGGACATCATCGGCGCGAGCTACGACACGCTCACGCGGGCCGAGAGGCAATTGGCTGAAACGCTTCTCGACAACTACCCGGTGTCCGGTCTCGTGTCGATTACGGCGCTTGCGGAGAACGCACGCGTATCGACCCCGACGGTTGTCCGCATGGTCCAGAAGCTCGGGTTTTCGGGCTTTCCCGATTTCCAGTCGCGCCTGCATCACGAGCTGGAAGAGACGATCTCCAACCCGATTTCCAAGCATGACCGCTGGGCGGCCAATGCGCCGGGAACGCATATCCTCAACCGTTTCGCCGACGCCGTCGTCGCCAACATGCGCGACAGCCTCGCCGACATCTCGATTTCGGACTTCGACCGCGCGGCGTCCGAGCTTTCGAACAGAAAGAAGCCGGTCTATCTCGCCGGCGGCCGCATCACGCATGCGCTGGCCGACTATTTCTTCACGCATCTGCAGGTGATCCGCTCGGGCGTCACGCTGATTTCGACCAACCGCAGCACATGGCCGCAATATGTCTTGAACATGCGGCCCGGCAACATCCTCGTCCTCTTCGACATCCGCCGCTACGAGCAGGAGATGGAGACGATGGCGAAGATCGCCGCTGAGCGCGGCATCTTCATCATTCTCTTCACCGACACCTGGGGCTCGCCGATCGTCAAGCATGCCAAGGTCGTCTTCCGGCTGAATATCGAAGTCCCCTCCGCCTGGGATTCCTCCGTCATGACACTGGTCCTGGTGGAAGCGCTGATCGAGGCGGTGCAGAGCGCCAACTGGGATTCGACGCGCGAGCGCATGAGCGATCTGGAAGAGCTTTTCGACACGACAAGCCTGTTCAGGAGACCAATCAGGAGAGAAAAGCGGGGGAAGCAACAGAACTGACTTTAGAGCAGTTCCAGCGAAAGTGGAAACCGGTTTCGCGTCCGGAACTGCGCAAAAACAAAGAGTTAGAGCGTTTCAGTGTTTCCGTTGAACACTGAAACGCTCTAGAGCAATTTCCAGCAAAAGTGCGAAGCGGTTTTGCGTCCGGAATTGCGTTCAGCGAAGAGATGGAGCGCTTCAACGTTTCGAATAAACACTGAAGCGCTCTGGGACAGGCTTTTGGACTGTCACACAAACGTTATGCATAACCAATATTCGACCGACAACCGTGCGGGCAGACCGCCGGCATCCAAGAGGAGAAGAACATGTTCGAGACGTCTCTCAAAGTCCTGTCGCTGACGACTGCGATTGCCATCGCAACCGGCAGCGTCGCGCAGGCTGGCGCCATGGAAGATCTGGTTGCAGCAGCCAAGAAGGAAGGCACGCTGACCACGATCGCGCTTCCGCACGACTGGTGCAACTACGGCGGCGCCATCGAAGGCTTCAAGAAGAAGTACGGCATCGCCGTCAACGAACTGAACCCCGATGCCGGCTCGGGCGACGAAATCGAAGCCATCAAGGCCAACAAGGGCAATACCGGCCCGCAGGCTCCCGACGTGATCGACGTCGGTCTCTCCTTCGGCCCGCAGGCCAAGAAGGACGGCCTGATCCAGCCTTACAAGGTCTCCACCTGGGCTGAGATTCCGGACACCGCCAAGGATGCCGAAGGCTACTGGTATGGCGACTACTACGGCGTCATGTCGCTGCTGGTGAACAAGGACCTCGTGAAGAACATTCCGAAGGACTGGGCCGACCTGCAGAAGCCGGAATATGCCAACATGGTTGCCCTTGCCGGTGACCCGCGTCAGGCAAACCAGGCCATCTCCGGCGTCTTCGCCGCTGGTCTTTCCGCATCGAACGGCGACGTTGGCAAGGCTGCCGACGCCGGTCTCGAGTTCTTCAAGAGCCTGAATGCTGCCGGCAACTTCGTTCCGGTCATCGGCAAGGCTGCTCCGTTCGCTCAAGGAACCACGCCGATCATCGCCGCCTGGGACTATAACGCCATGAGCTGGGGCGAAAGCCTCAAGGGCAACCCGCCCTACCAGGTCGTCGTTCCGGCCTCGGGCGTCGTCGCCGGCGTTTACGTTCAGGCGATCTCGGCTTACGCCCCGCACCCGAACGCTGCCAAGCTCTGGATGGAATATCTCTATTCGGACGAAGGCCAGATCGAATGGCTGAAGGGCTTCTGCCACCCGATCCGCTTCAACGCCATGGCAAAGGCTGGCAAGATCCCGGCTGACCTGCTGGCCAAGCTGCCGCCGGCTGAGGCCTATGCGAAGGCCGTGTTCCCGACGCTCGAAGAACAGGCTGCCTACAAGAAGACGATCACCGAAGGCTGGGACAAGGTCGTCGGCGCCAACGTCAAGTAAGGCCTGATCACTCAGGACAAGGCTTCCCCGGGACACCGGGGGAGCCGATCAAACGACCCGAAACGGGTCGACAATCATAAAAACCGGGGACCGCATGGCAGCAACGCAACCTCTCCTGAACAGGCGATTGATCACCGATTGGCTGGGCATTGCGCCTTTTGCCATCTTCGCGGTCATGTTCCTGATCGCGCCGACCGTCTATCTGGTAAGCGGCGCCTTCGTGGATCCGAACGGCAATCTCACACTGCAAAATCTGATCGACCTGTTCCAGCCGAACATTCTTGCTGCCTACGTCATCTCCATCAAGATTTCTGCCGCCTCGGCCATTGGCGGCGCAATCATCGGCTTTGCGCTTGCCGCTGCCATCTCGCTCGGCGGCCTGCCCTCCTGGGTGCGCTCGGCCGTTCTGACCTTCTGCGGCGTCGCCTCCAACTTCGCCGGCGTGCCGCTCGCCTTCGCCTTTCTGGCGACGCTCGGACGCCTCGGCCTGCTGACGATCGTCCTGCGCGACGTCTTTGGCTTCAATCTCTACGGCGCCGGCTTCAACCTCCTGAGCTTCCTCGGGCTGACGCTGACCTACATGTATTTCCAGATCCCGCTGATGGTGCTGATCATCACGCCGGCGCTCGACGGCCTGAAGCGCGAATGGTCGGAAGCGGCCAGCGTGCTTGGTGCCACCAGCTGGCAATATTGGCGCATGGTGGTCATCCCGATCCTCTGGCCGAGCGTCTTCGGCACGCTGCTGCTGCTCTTCGCCAATGCCTTCGGCGCAGTTGCGACCGCCGTGGCACTGACCGGCTCGTCGCTGAACATCGTGCCGATCGTGCTCTTCGCGCAGATCCGCGGTGACGTGCTGCACAATCCGAACCTCGGCTATGCGGTGGCCTTCGGCATGGTGGTCATCACCGGCATTTCCAACTTCATCTACATCTGGCTGCGCATGCGCGCCGAAAGGTGGCAGAAATGACGGCCAAAAAATTCTGGTCCTGGCTCGCCGTCTTCGTCGCCGCCTTCTATTTCATCGTCCCGCTGCTGGCGACGCTGGAATTTTCCATGCGCATGCGGCGCGGCACCTATTCCTTCGACGCCTATCGCTCGGTCTTTGCCGATGACCGGTTCGCCTCGACCTTCAGCTATTCGGTCGTCATGGCGTTGATCACGATCGTCGTGGGTGCGCTTCTCATCGTTCCGACAGCCTATTGGGTGCGGCTGCGCATGCCGTATCTCCGCCCCGTCGTCGAATTCGTGACGCTGCTGCCGCTCGTTGTTCCGGCCATCGTCATCATCTTCGGCTACTTGCGCCTCTACAATTCCTCGTCCTGGCTGCCGCTGACCAACACGGATATGGGCGCGAATGCGCTGCTGGTCTTCGGCTTCATGACGATGTCCCTGCCCTACATGTACCGGGCCGTCGATACCGCCATGCGCACGATCGACGTCGCCGTGCTGACCGAGGCCGCAGAAAGCCTCGGCGCCAGCTGGCCGACCATTCTCTTCCGCTGCATCTTCCCGAACGTGCTGACGGGCGTGCTTTCCGGCGCCTTCATCACCTTTGCGATCGCGGTCGGCGAGTTCACCATGCCGTCCCTTCTCAACCGTCCGGCCTTCGGTCCCTATCTCGCCCTCATCGGCGCGAACAAGGCCTATGAGCCGCCGGCGCTCGCCATGATCGCCTTTGCCATGACCTGGGTTTCGATCATTCTCATCAATATCACCACCCGCCTGCAAAAGGGCGCCGCTGGCGCGCGTTGAGGTCCATATGTCCTATCTCGAACTCTCCCACGTCCAGAAGTCCTTCGGCATCGTCAAGGTGGTCCACGATTTCAACATGTCGATCAACGAAGGCGAATTCGTCTCGTTCCTCGGGCCATCGGGCTGCGGCAAGACGACCGTGCTGCGCATGATCGCTGGCTTCGAAAGCGTAACCGGCGGCACGATCACCATTGGCGGCGTCAACCAGAATGGCCTGAAGCCCAACAAGCGCAATATCGGCATGGTCTTCCAGGCCTATGCCCTCTTCCCCAACATGACGGTGGCCGAAAACGTCGCCTTCGGCCTCAAGGTCGCCGGCACCTCCAAGGCCGAGATCGAAGACCGCGTGAAGGAAATGCTCGATCTGATCAGTCTGGGCCACCTCGCCGACCGCTATCCCTACCAGATGTCGGGCGGCCAGCAGCAGCGCGTCGCGCTCGCCCGCGCGCTTGCCAACAAGCCGAAGGTGCTGCTGCTCGACGAGCCGCTTTCCGCACTCGACGCCAAGATCCGCGTGTCGCTGCGCGAGGAAATACGCCTCATCCAGCGCAAGCTCGGCATCACGACGATCTTCGTGACGCATGACCAGGAAGAAGCGCTCTCGATCTCGGACCGTATCGTGGTCATGAATGCCGGCATCGCCGACCAGATCGGCACGCCGTCGGACATCTACAATCGCCCGGCAACCCGCTTCGTCGCCGGCTTCGTCGGCACGCTCAACATCCTGGAAGCCAAGGTGGAGAACCGCGAGGCCGCGACTGTCCGCGTCGCGGGCCGCAGCATCAACATTCCGCCGGCCAATCTGAATGGCGCAGGCGACGGCGCGGCGATTACCGTGGCGCTTCGTCCGGAGGCGCTGTCGCTGTCCAAGACGCCTTCAAGCGATGTCGCCCTCGACGGCCGCGTGACGAGCGTCAACTTCCTCGGCTCCGTCATCCGCACCCGCATGGATGTCGAAGGTCAGCAGGTCTCGTTTGACATGTTCAACAATCCGGGCCTTCAGCCTCCGCAGATCGGCGAAATCGCAACGGCGCATTTCAAGGCGTCCGATGTTCTGGTGATTCCGAACTGAGGCAGGCTCAAGGGGCGGCAGCCGCGGGGCTGCCACCCCAAGACCATTGGCTCTCAGCTCTTTTGCGGCTCGACGCCCTTTGGATGCTCGCCCGGCGCATTCGCGTGGTGCGCTGCTTCCGCCGCAAGCGGCGCGACCGGAAGCGTGACGCCAGCGGTTGAGAGCGTGGGCTTCACCTTCCTGACGACATCGCGGCTGGTCGCCCAGTAATCCCCCGCCGTCGTCCAGTATCGAAGCGTCACCATGACCGCGCCATCCGTCAGCTCGGCCACGAAGGTTTCCGGTGCCGGGGCCTTCAAGACACGCGTGTCATCGGCAACCAGCGACGTCAGGGCTGCGCTGACGGTATCGATGTTCTCCTCATAGCCAACCTTGACGTTGAGATCGAAGCGCCGCGTCGGCAGCCGGCTGAAATTGGTGATCGGCACATTCCAGAGCAGCGAATTGGGCGTCATGCGATAAAGCCCGTCGGCCGTTTCCAGCTCAGTGGTGAAGATCCCGATGAAACGCACCGTGCCCGAGATCGCGCTCGTCTCGATCGCATCCCCCACCCTGAACGGCCTCAGAACAAGAAGCATGATGCCGGCCGCGATGTTCTGCAATGTCCCCTGCAGCGCCAGACCGATGGCCAGACCGACGGCACCCAGTGCGGCCACGATCGAGGCCGTCTGCACGCCGAACTGGCCGAGCACCATGACGATGACGATCGCCATCAGCGCATAGCGCAGGAAGTTGGAGACGAAGCCGGCAACCGTCGCATCGAGCCCGCGCACTCGCGACAGCGCCGCCTGGCTCCAGCGACCCAGAAGATGCGTCACCAGCCAGCCGAAGAACAGAATGACCAGGGCGCCGACCACCGAGAAGGCATATTGCACCACCAGTGCCTCGATCTGCGCATAGCCAAGCTTGGTGTAATCGATCACATCGGTCAGTCCGTCTTTCATGCGCTCACGTCTCGTCCGTTGTTTCTGGTTCTATCAAAAGCCCAAAACGACGCGATGACGCAATGGGTTCCCCACGAGAATGACCGCCCTCACCCCTCGCCGGTCAGATCCCGCCGCGCCTTGTCCAGCTCTTCGGCATAGCGGCGCAGCAGATGCTGCTCGGTCAGAAGACCCATGACCTTCTTGTTCGAAAGACTGTCAACCACCGCCAGTTCTTCGGCATAGGCAATCTGGAAGGTCTGGGCGGCCTCGCGCGCATTCATGAAGGGCATCAGCATCGTGTCGCGGTTGCGCGCAAGATCGGCCACTGTCGTCTTGCCCGACTGATCGATTTCCGGCGCATAGGCATCCGCCACGATCACCATGCCGGCATAGCCGCCATCGCCGTCGACAGCGATCACGCGTTGCGTCGCGCCGAGCGGAAATTGCGCGCGGAAATCCGCCAGCGAAAGACCAACGGAAGCCGTCTTGACGTCCGGGCGCATCATGCGGCCGACAGTCAGGTTGCGCATCCAGCCGACATCGTGCGCGCTGCGGATCGTCTCCCCGCGCAAGTGAAGACGCCATGTCGAGAACGAATAGCCGAAGGTCTCGCGCACCACGACCGCAGAGACGATGGAGGCGACCAGCACGGCCCCGGTGATCCCCAGATCGCGCGTCGTCTCCAGTACAAGGAAAGACATCGTCAGCGGCCCACCAACGACGCCCACCGCCAGCGACGCCATACCGACCAGCGAGGCATAAAGCGGCGAAAAACCGTGGATGAGCCCAAGCTCGCCCAACGCCAGCGCCACCGATTTGCCGAGGATCGCCCCGAGATAGAGCGAGGCGAAGAACAGACCGCCACGAAAGCCGGAGCCAAGCGAGACCGCCGAGGCCAGCAGCTTCAGCGCGAAGAGCACGGCGAGGAACTGCCAGGTGGCTGGACCGACAAGATCGAGATGCAGCGCGCCATGCCCCGATGACATCACATGCGGCGAAATCAGGCCCAGAAGTCCGACGATTCCCCCGCCGACGATCGGCCGCAGCCAGACCGGGCAACGCGACAGGCGAAAGAGGTTTTCAGTGGCCGTGACAAGCTGCATGACGGTCACGGCGGCAAGCGCCCCGAGAATGCCGAGAAACAGATAGGGCGCGAGTGCTGCCGCGCTCATCGCCTGCGTCAGGCCGATTTCGATGGGGTTCTGTTCCGCCCCCAGCCAGCTGGCCGTCAGGCTTGCGGCGAGCGATGCCGTCATGACCGGCGCGACGGCGGCCACCGTATAGGTGCCGATGATCAGCTCGAACCCGTAAAACGCCCCTGTCAGCGGCGCGCCGAAAGCCGCAGAGATTGCCCCGGCGGCGGCGCAGCCAACCAGCGTGCGCGTTTCCGCGCGGCGCAGCCCCAGCCGTCCGGCCACATGCGACACGAGACCGGAACTCGCCTGCGTATAGCCGGCCTCCAGCCCCACCGACGCCCCATAGCTGCTCGACACCATGGTCTGCAGCGAGACCATGAGACTTTCACGCACCGACATGCGCCCGCCATGCAGCGCATTGGCTTCGATGGGGTCGACGGGCGGACGCGTGAACAGCCGGCGCGACAGCGCCGCCAACACCGCCATGATCACGCCGCCGGCGACGGGTACGAGCGCGAACCAGGGCGAGACAAGACTGTCTTGCCCACTCAGACGCTCATTCAAAGGAATCTGGAAAAGGATGCTGTGGGCGTGGTTGGTGATCCAGCTCATCGCGGTCACCACCGCGCCGGCAAAGACGCCGGCAAGCGCTGCAAGCCCCAGAAGCCAGATCTCGCGAAACCGGACAAGCTTGTCCCGGAGGTTCAAAACATAGCGGGATGCTGTCTGAGAGGGCACTGACACCGGAGGCTCCTCGGCATGCGTCTTGCTGCGCGTCCCCTATAAACGCCCTCTCCGGAGGTGGCAACGGCAGAAAGAATATTCCCCACGAAGCACAAGATCACACAGGCTTCGTTCCAACAATCACGCGCTTGCCAGAACAAGCGCATCGTCGGCAGATGCCCAAAGGAATGAGTTTTGCGTTCGCACAATTCCAAATTGACTATGTCTATTTCTTTTATAGACTTTAACCATCAACTCAATGGAGGTACGAATGGTTCTCAGATCTTTCAAAGCCGGACTAGTTGCCCTTTCGCTTGTGCTTGCCGCAGGCCCGTCGCTTCCGGCCTTTGCTGGACAGGAAATCCTCAACGTCTCCTATGACCCGACGCGCGAGCTCTACAAGCAATATAACGCGCTCTTCGCCAAGCACTGGAAGGAAACCGGCGGCGAGGCCATCAAGATCAACCAGTCGCATGGCGGTTCGGGCAAGCAGGCCCGCTCGGTGATTGACGGCCTGGAAGCCGATGTCGTGACGCTGGCGCTCGAAGCCGATATCGATGCGATCGCCGAAAAGACCAAGAAGATCCCCGCCGACTGGAAGACGCTTCTGCCGTCCAACAGCTCGCCCTACACCTCCACGATCGTCTTCCTCGTCCGCAAGGGCAATCCGAAGGGCATCAAGGACTGGAACGACCTGATCAAGGACGACGTCCAGGTCATCACCCCGAACCCTAAGACGTCGGGCGGCGCACGCTGGAACTTCCTGGCCGCCTGGGCATGGGCCAAGAAGACCTATGGCGGCGATGACGCCAAGATCCGCGATTACATCACCAAGCTCTTCCAGCATGTTCCGGTTCTCGACACCGGCGCCCGTGGCGCCACCCAGACGTTTGCCGAACGCGGTCTCGGCGACGTGCTAATCGCCTGGGAAAACGAAGCCTATCTGGCGCTTGACGAACTCGGCGCCGGCAATTTCGACATAATCTCGCCCTCCGTCTCCGTGAAAGCAGAACCTCCGGTCGCCCTCGTGAAGGGAAATAGCGACGCGCACGGCACGACGAAGGTTGCCCAGGCCTATCTCGAATATCTATACTCGCCGGAAGCCCAGAAGCTGATCGCCAAGAACTACTATCGTCCGAACGACCCGTCGAAGGCAGACCCGGCTGATATTGCCCGCTTCGCAAAGATCGACCTCGCGACGATTGAAGACTTCGGCGGCTGGAAGAAGGCACAACCCGAGTTCTTCGGCGATGGCGGCATCTTCGATCAGCTCTACAAGCCTGCGAAGTGATCCATGGCAGCAACGCAATCCTCCCAAGGATGGCAGTGGAAACACCCGAGCGTCATTCCAGGATTTGGAATGGCGCTCGGGCTTTCCCTGACCATGCTCACCCTCATCGTGCTCATCCCGCTCGCAGCGCTCGCGCTTCGGGCGGCTGCACTTGGACCCACCGGCCTCTATGAACTGGTCTTCGATCCGCGCGTCTTCGCGGCCTTGAAAATCAGCTTCCTGACCGCACTGGCCGCTGCCATCGCAAACGCGATCTTCGGCACGCTCACCGCCTGGGTGCTGGTGCGCTATGATTTCTTTGGCCGGCGCATTTTCGATGCGCTGATCGACCTGCCCTTTGCCATGCCGACGGCTGTCGCCGGCATTGCGCTCACAACGGTCTATTCGCCCAAGGGCCTGATCGGCGAATGGTTGACGCCGCTTGGCATCAAGGTGGCCTATACGCCGCTCGGCATCATCGTGGCGCTGATTGCGGTCGGCTTCCCCTTTGTCGTGCGCACGGTGCAGCCGGTGCTGGAGGAAATCAGCCGCGAGACGGAAGAGGTCTCGGCCACGCTCGGCGCAAACCGTCTCCAGACGATCTTCTTCGTCGTCCTGCCACCGCTGATCCCGGCGATCCTCACGGGCTTCGCCCTGGCGCTCGCGCGCGGCGTCGGCGAATATGGCTCGGTCATCTTCATTGCCGGCAACCTGCCGTTCAAATCGGAGATCGCCCCCCTCCTCATCGTCATCAAGCTGGAAGAGTTCAACTATGCGGGCGCAACGGCCATTGCCGCCGTCATGCTGGCGATCTCCTTCCTGATGCTTTTCCTGATCAACGGCATCCAGAGCTGGAGCCAGAAGAGGTTCGGTCATGGCTGATCAGCAAACCGCACCCCATCGCGGCCGCAACGCCGTCAGCGAACCGACCTTCGTCCGTTGGCTTCTGATCCTCATCTGTGCCCTTTTCCTTGCGCTGTTCCTCGTCGTCCCGCTTGGCACGGTCGTGGGGCGCGTGATCATGGCCGGCTGGGGCAGCTTCGCCGAAACGCTTTCCGAAAGCGACACGCAATCGGCCATCCGCCTGACGCTTGCCGTCGCAGCGCTTGCCGTGCCCTTCAACCTCATCTTCGGCATCGCCGCCGCCTGGGCGATCGCCAAGTTCGAGTTCAAGGGCAAGACCTTTCTGACGACGCTCATCGACCTGCCCTTCTCGGTCTCTCCGGTCATTTCCGGTCTGGTCTATGTCCTGCTCTTTGGAGCCGATACATGGCTCGGGCCGCAATTGAAGGCCATGGGCTTCCCCATCATCTTCGCCTTTCCGGGCATTTTCCTCGCCACCGTCTTCGTGACCTTCCCCTTCATCGCGCGCGAACTGATCCCGCTGATGCAGGCGCAGGGCACGGCAGACGAGGAAGCCGCGATCTCGCTCGGGGCTTCCGGCTGGCAGACCTTCTTCAGGGTGACGCTGCCCAACATCAAATGGGCGCTGCTCTACGGCGTATTGCTCTGCAATGCCCGCGCCATGGGCGAGTTCGGCGCCGTCTCGGTCGTGTCCGGGCATGTTCGCGGCAAGACCGAAACCATGCCGCTGCATATCGAGGCGCTCTACAACGACTATGCGACCGATGGCGCCTTCGCCGTCGCCTCGCTGCTCGCAGCTCTTGCCCTCGTCACGCTTATCCTGCGCACGCTGCTCGAAATGAAGTTCGGTGCGGAAGTCGGCAACGGCCAGCATAAATAGGAATACATTCATGGATATCCGCATCGACAAAATCCGCAAGGAATTCGGCGACTTCCCGGCCCTGCACGATGTTTCGCTGAACATCCGCTCCGGCGAACTGATCGCGCTGCTTGGCCCCTCCGGCTCCGGCAAGACGACTCTATTACGCCTCGTCGCCGGCCTGGAATATCCGAGCCAGGGCCGCATCCTCTTCGGCGAGGAAGATGCCTCGTGGAAGAGCGTGCAGGAGCGCAATGTCGGCTTCGTGTTCCAGCACTATGCGCTCTTCAAGCACATGACCGTCTTCGACAACGTCGCCTTTGGGCTCCGCGTGCGCGGCTCCAAGGACCGTCCGCCGAAGGCCGAGATCCGCCGCCGCGTCGAGGAGCTGATCGACATGGTGCAGCTTTCCGGCATGGAAAACCGCTATCCGGGCCAGCTCTCCGGCGGCCAGCGTCAGCGCGTGGCGCTCGCCCGCGCCATGGCGATCGAGCCGCGCGTGCTGCTGCTCGACGAGCCCTTCGGCGCGCTCGACGCCAAGGTCCGCAAGGACCTGCGCAAATGGCTGCGCGAGTTCCACGACCGCACCGGCCACACCACCCTTTTCGTCACCCATGACCAGGAAGAAGCCCTCGAACTCGCAGACCGCGTCGTCGTCATGAGCCAGGGCAAGATCGAACAGGTGGGCTCGGCCGACGATATCTACGATCGCCCGCAATCCGACTTCGTCTTCTCCTTCGTCGGCGACAGCGCGAAGCTTCCAGTGACGGCCACCAATGGCGAGGTGCTGTTCAAGGGCGCCCAGACAGGGCTGCGCACCTCGGCCGCAAATGGCGAGAAGCACATCTTCTTCCGTCCGCGCGATATCGTCTTGCAGGAAGACGGCCCGGCCTTCGAGGGACGGATCCTGTCCATGCGGCGCCTTGCCGGCGCACGCATTGCCGAAATCGATGCGGGTCTTGGCGAAGGTGCGGAACGCGTCGAGATCGAACTGCCGCTCGGCGTCCCTGCAGAACAGGGCAACGTCATCCGCTTCCTGCCGCATCGCTACGCGATCTTCTGAAATCAGGTCAGGAAACAGCTCCGGGGCGGCTCTCAGCAGAGGATCGCCCCGGACAATCCGGCGACAGCGTCAGGACGCGTCGAGCAGATGTTCGAAGCCGGAGCCTTCGCGTTCGACCATCTCGCGCATGTCGGACAGGGATTTGTTGTCGAGCACCGAGGCGATCGCCTCGCGTACTTCCAGCATCGTCAGGCGGACGGGACACACCGTCTCGTCCACGCAATCCTGACAGCGATGATAGGCCGTGCGGCTGGCGCAGGCAATTGGCGCGAGTGGTCCGTCGAGCACGCGCAGCGCCTGGCCGACCATGATCTCGTCCGCCGGGCGCGACAGGCAGTAACCGCCCGAACGTCCCTTCTTGGCATAGACGAAGCCGCCATTGCGCAAGTCGGCGAGGATCGCGTCGAGAAACTTCTTCGACATGCCATGCGCGGTCGCAATCTCGCTCGACTGCACCACTTCGCCCGCCGGCAGGCCCGCCAGATGGAACAGGGCCTTCAGCCCATACTTACCCTTCATCGACAACATTGCCGCAGTTTTCCCGTCATGCGCATGTGAATGGCGGCCCGGATGCAGGACTCAACACCAGTCTGCCTCGCCATCGATTTGTGGGATTTCAAAGACTTAATGCGGATTTGTCTACGGACCTGATTAAATTTATCTCTACGCCACGAATCATAAATGTCAACACCGACGTGAGCGCGCATCAGTTGCGGCGAAATGGACGTTGTCGCAGCACCATCACAAAAAAGCTCAAGTCGCATCCGAGAGGTGAGCGCAAGGGACAAACAGAACCGCGCGGCGCCATCATCGATGCTGTCGCGCGGTGATGCCATGCAATGACAACAAGGCAATTGCGCGAGCCCTCATCATGTCCCTTCGCTTCCCTGACTTGCAAGCCCTTTCCAGAAAGGCCGTCAGCCTGGTCCTGACCGCCACGCTGATGCTGGCGGCCCTCGCCGCCGGCAATCCGGCAGCAGCCCAGACCGCGCCCGAAAAGCGGCTCGCCTTCGTGGTCGGCAATGCCGCCTACAAGACGGGCGCACTGGCCACACCCGCCAATGACGCCGGCCTGATTGCCCAGACCCTTCAGGCCGCCGGCTTTGATGTCGTCGGCGCCCGCGATCTCGACCAGAATGGCCTGCATGATGCCATGCGCGACTTCATCACCAAGGTGAATGCGGCTGGCCCCAATGCGGTCGCCTTCGTCTATCTCGCGGGCTATGGCCTGCAATATCAGGGCGACAACTATTTCGCGCCGGTCGACGCACAGATTGCCAATGCCGCCGACGTTCCCGTCGAGACCCTGCGGCTTTCCGATTTCACCAAGGCGCTTGCCGCCATCAACAATCGCGGCAGCATCGTCGTGCTGGATGGTGCGCGCACCAACCCCTTCGTAGCCAACGGCGAACCGCTCGCCGGCGGCCTTGCCCTCGTCGATCCCGACGCCAGCCAGCTGATCGCCTTCAACGCCACGCCCGGCACCATCGCTCCGCCGGAAAACGGCGCCTACGGCGCCTATGCCCATGCGCTCGCCGAAACCATCCGCACGGGCGGACTTTCACTCGCCGACGTCTTCGACCGCACGCGCCTGCGCGTCGGCGAACTGACGAAGGGCGCCGAAGTATCCTGGGATGCCGACACGTTCAAAGGGCCGTTCAACTTCTTCACGCGCGCGCCAGGCGCCCCGGCGGCGGACACGCCGACCTATGACGCGGCCAATATCCGCAGCAAGCCGATCCGCGATTTCGATGAGCGCGATGCCTATTTCGCCGCCCTCTACCGCGACACGATCGCCGGCTACGAAGACTTCCTCGCCGCCTATCCGGATGATGCAATGGCAAGGCGCGTGCGCGCCATCGTCGCCTCGCGTCGCGAGGCCATCACCTGGCGCGAGACCTGGGTCGCCGACACCCCGCAGGCCTACTGGTCCTATCTGAGACGCTATCCGCACGGCCCCCACATGTGGGACGCCCGCCGCCGGCTTGCGCATCTCGAAGCAGCCCTCGAACCGCCGCCGGCCTTCACCGTCTTCGCCTATGACGTGCCACCCCCGCCGCCTACGGAAATCGTCTTTGTCGAGCGCCGCGTGCTCTATTTCGACGACGCCGATTTCGGCTATGCGCCGCCGCCTCCGGTCGTGTTCCTGGCCCCGCCGCAGCGCGAATTCATCTCGCTCGCCCCGCCACCGCCGCCCGTCGGGCTCTATGTGCTGCCGGCGCCGGCCTATGTCCCGGTCCCGGCCTGGGTGGAGGCACCGGCCTATGTCGAGCCGCCGCATAACAACGTCATCTTCAACAACATCCACAATACGGTGGTGAACAACACGGTGATCAACGAGCCCGCGGCCACCCCGCCGGCTCCGGCCGCAGGCGCGGCACCGCAAGGCGTCCCGCTCGGCCAGAAACTGGCAGGTGCGGCACTCGCCGCCGGCGCCGGCGCCGCCGCCCTGCATGTCGCGCTGCCCCCCTCGCTGCAGCGGAAGGTGCTGAATGTGCAGAACACCACCCCCGGTGCTGTGACGCAGGGAAATCCGGCAAGCCTGCTGGACAACAAGGCCGCGGCGCCGACGCTTGCCACCAAGCAGCCCCTGACCGGCGCGAAGCAGCCGGCAACGCCTGCCCTGCCAAACGCCGAGACGAACGCCCACGCCCTGCCCGGCGCCAACGGCAAACCGCTGCCCGTCATCGCCAACATGCCGCCCCTCAAAGGCGAGGCACCAATGCAGCCGCCCAAGGCAATGTCCAATCAAAAGGCCTCGGCCAGCAAGGCGATGCAAACCACCGAGCCAGCCAAGCCGAGCCAGCCAAAACCGCAGGCTGATCTCCGCCCACAGGCAGAGCCCCGCCCGCAGCCTCAGGCAGCCGCGCCCAGACATCAACCCCAACCCCAGGCCCTCCAGCCCCGCCCCGAACAACACGCCTTCGCCGCCCCGAAAGCGATGCAGCCAAAACCCATGGCACAGCCGAAGATGGTGGCCCCGAAGGCGCCAAAGCCCGCCCATGTCTCGGCACCCAAGCCACCCAAGATGCCCAAAATGCCAAAGCCCCCGAAAATGAAAAAGTGCCACGGCAAGGGCGGCTGCCACTAAGCAACCCAAATCGCAATCGGAGGGCTCTCTTGCCAACGCAAGGGAGCCTTTTCGGTTTCAGACTTCGGAATTTGAAGTTTGGAAGATGGATAGTGGTGGGCCCGGAGGTAGGGCAAGTCACCAGTCGCACTCGCGATTGATCTAAGATAATTCAGTCACTTACAGCGTATTTGGATACGTAATTGAGCCAATCCGGGTGTACATTCTCCGATGAGAATGTCAACACTCGCCCCGCAGTTCGCAGGACTGCGATTTGTTCCTTGCATCGCCGCCGCCGATCATCCTGTCAAAAGGAGATCGCCCATGCAACCGCCACTGACACCTGAAGAGATCGCAAGAATTAGAGCGGCCAAGCGCCGCCGTAAAGAACGCCGGGAACGCACCGACGAGGCTCTGCGACAGCAGCAAGACGATATACTTCGTCGTATCGCCGACGCGCGGGCGCGCAAGAAAAGGTTCCTGCTTTGGCTGCTGATGGCGATGCTGATGACACAGATGATTGCGAATTTGTTACTGCCCCGTCATTCCGGCTATCGAACAAAACCAGCGCCGAAACCGCCACGCCGCCGCAAGAAAGAAAAGAAGAAAGAGGCCAAAGCGAAGCGCGACTGGCAGCCCACCCCTGAGAACGACTTTGCGCCCCGACCGGGTTCCGATGACTATTGCGACGGCTACAGCCGCGCCGAGTGGGATCAAATGGCGAAAGCGCGAGGATGGAGGCAGCACAGAACGGAAGCGATACAGAACGAATGGACCACCGACCCACAGCGCAGCCTGTTTCCTGCACGCTACCAGGACTGGGACCACCGGCCGTCGCTTTTCGAATTGGCGAGAGAGTTTTCTGATCCGTACCAAAGGAGCGTTGCGTTTGACGCACTGAAGATTGTTGCGACGCCCGAAGTCAAAGACTGGCTTGAAGAAGCGTACGCACTGGACCCAGGAGAGATCAGGCGCGCGTTCTCCTTCAAGAGCAGCGAGATTGCGGAGAATTTCAAAGCGTCTGCCCTGCGATGGCAGGAACAGAAACGCAAGGACCATGAGGAAGCTATGCGATGCGAGCTGAAAGCCGCTAAGGCAAAAACGCCTCCCGATGACGAGGACACCGGACCGGGCACCCCTTCGGCGAAGTAACGATCTTCTGAGCCTTCACGCGAACGATTAGGTTGGGTCGGAGGAAAAAGAAGAGATGATCGCTTGCAGGCTCTGCCGCAAGCGATCATCTGATAATGATGCGCAGAGCAATTAGTTGGCGGCAGCAGTCTGCTGCTGGCCGAGCGTCGCGATCACATTTCGGCCCTGGTTATCCAGTAGTTGCACCTGATCGATCTGAGCCACCAGCTCGCCGCGCGTTTTGACGGCGGTCATATGAATCTTGATCCGTGCGAAGATGTCGCGGTTGACATAACCGCCAGAAGATTTGCGCGATGAAAGAAATTGCTTCGCCGCCGCCTTCTCCATCGGAATGCCGTCGATTGTTTCCGGATTTGCGAACGAAACCTTGATGCTGTTGAGCAGGCTTGAGCAGCACTGGGTCACGCTGAAATACAGGCCTTCAGAGAAGGGATGAAAATCGAATTGCTGTTTTTCGAAATTGTACTCGCCGAATTGGAAGCGCGTCTGGATCGTGAAGGTTTCGTCGGCGCGGGCGGATGAGATAACATCCTTCAGCATCGCCAGCGACTCTTTGCGCTTCGTATCCATTTCGAATTCGTCGTCCTTGTATTTCGACCAGACCTCTGGACGGTAGGTTTGCATGTAACCATCGACGATATCTTCCGGCATCATGGTCTTGTCGAGCTTGAGATAGACGGGAAGGATCGAATTGTAGGTGAAGTCGGCAGCGAAGGACGCAACCGGTATCGCCGAAGCGGCGAAAAGAGCAGACGCGCCGATTAACGAGCGGAGGGGACGAAGAAGTGCTTTCATGTTTGAAATCCGTTTCCGAGTTTTGAAGCATTGAAAGAGGACAGGAATTGCTCAGCGCTGCTTGAATGCGTCACGTACATTCCACAGGGTCAGCAGGATCATGGCGGCAAAAGTGAACGCGCCGATAGACGGTGAAAGAATGCCGCTAAACAGGATATCATGGAGGCCGAACTGTCCTCCAAAAGCTGCAAGACTGCGGTAACCGTCCACCAGCGAGAGAAGTCCCCACAGCAGAAACAGAACATTGACGCAGGCGGCCCCCATGTCGATGACGCGGATCAGCGGACGCATTTGCTGAACAAAGGGCGCAGCAAGGGCAGCTGCGGCCACGGCCGGGAGAAGATAAGCCACGCCGCCAGCTAGCAGCGGCAAAGATATGCCCTGGCTATAGAAACCGCGCACGGTCACGAGGGGAAACATCACCGTCATCAACGACAACATGAAAAGCGCTGCGCGCAATTTGAAATCGGGCGCAACTGCCGACAGATGCGACGGGTCCAGGGCTGGCGTTGCAGCTAGGGACGGCGACCGCTGTTCATCGTTATGATCTTTCGAGGCAGGTGGAAAAGCGTCAGTCATTTAGGTATTCCTCGCTGTTTGTTGCAGAACGAGGAAAGCGCTCAAGAATTAACCGACTTAACTTTGAGAAACGGTATTTTTACCCGAAATATATTCCAAACCCATACGCAAAAGGAATAGAGTGAAGCTTTCGTTAAGGGAAAGAACCCAAAAGCCCGCCTAATGCTGTGAAGGATCAAAACGCTCCCCGCTGCAGGCTCTCGTTTCGCCCTTGGGGGAATCCGAGGGAAAGTCGATGCGGGAATGAAATCCAGTCGTCACAAGATACGCAATCAGCTGCGGTAGCGTCTTGGAGCCGCTCTGTTGTTTCATTCGCTCTATTCTGTGCTCGACAGTTCTATGTGAAAGCTTGACTTCGCGCGATATTTCTTTTGCGGAACAACCATCCATAATCAAGAGAGCTATATCACGGTCTACACTGTCCATTCTGAAATCACTACCCGGCTCACGGGACATAAAGCGCCCCTCAGAGCATGTGATCAGCCAGTTAGGCTTCGAGGCGGATTTTTGCGGGAGAACGATTCTATCGTAGACAACTCGAAACCCAACCAGTGTGGTATTGACCGTTTCAAATTTCGGTTGCTTCATGCGCAGCGCAGCGTCATAGGTCGGCAACACTGCGGACTTCAGAAAATCCTGATCGGGAATATCCCCGAGCCTGCCATGTTTGAAAATGCCGCTCCAATCGAAGAGCCAGCGCAAAGCAGTAAACGACCGGATGGGTTCCAACACCCAATCCTCCGGTAGCTCAGCGTTTGTATGCACGATGCAAAGGTTGGAGCGGAGAGAGAGCTTTGAAAGGACGCCCTCGTAAACGTCCTGGGGAGTTGGATCGTCATGCTTCAGCCAATTGTCGAGCAACTTTTGGCCAATCGTATTCACGAACATTCGCTGCCTTCCCTATCGCCATTCTCTGTTATCAAACGCACGCGTTTGCTCTACACAAATCTGTAGGACGAAATCGCCAATACCTCCCACTTCGAAAGGAGGTAAAAATACCCTCGATAGGGCGTACGGTACAATGCACGCGCCCTAAAAGTTGTCGCCCTAATTGCCAGTAGTCAAATACAATTTCCGCTATACATTTCTTGCCCGCTGAATGTCGAATTGCGAATCTAATATGCCAATTCCTCCATTCCAAATATCTCGTTAGGTAATAATACCCGGCTCGCACACCCTCTAAATTAAAGGTTAATGCCAAAAATAACCGTGATTAAACGGGGATAAGCCTTTGCGTACAAAACTTTCCTTTCGAGCCCTGAAACTTGCAGCGGCGGTCCTTTCGGTTCATGCGCTCTCCGACATTCCCGCCGCGATGGCGGAACCGGGCCTGACCTCGACCTATTCCGACATCAGCAAATGCCGCAACGTGGACGAAGGCGAGGACGAGTTTGTTCTCGAATGCAAGGGACCCGGCGGGGCGAGCGCCCTGCTGCAATATGTTGAAGGTCGTGTCGGGCTGCTTTTCAAACCCGCGATGAATGGTCGCCGGATCGAGGCGGACGACTTGTTCGAACTCAAGCCGAACGCCGGAAAGCCGTTTCCTGGGAAGCTCGAATGGCGCATTGCGCCTGGGTCAATTGCGCCCTGTGCTGCGATTATCCGCGTACCCACCAAAGAAGGTGAGCCACTACTCGTCTTCAATCTTTCCACAGGGGTTCTTGAAAGCCAGGCAGCAAACAACAAGACAGCTCGCGTGATCGCAGACGGTATTTGCGCGAATGGAAAACGGTCGGGACAAAAAGACAGGTCTCCGAGAACCCAAACGAGCGACTTGGCTATAGCGGACGCGATTTCCAAGGCAAGCGAGGAATTCGAAACAGCATTCCGGGAAACCGGCATTTGGGGCGTCTCTGAGCTTGTGCAAAATTGCTACGCCGAAGCATCGTCTGCTTCGGATGTTGCGAGATGCGCTCAACTCGATTTTCTCGGAAACGTGAATAACAAGATTTTTGCAGATAGGTACGGGATGCCCCGTTACCCCTATTTCCGGGGTCATAATCCACAAAACAGAATGGCAGCAGCTATCCTCCGTCTCAATGTGTCGGATGAGCAGGCGCGTGCCCTTCAGAAGATATTCGAAGAATCCATCTGACCCGCAGGAGGCAAGAGATGAAAACGATCCAAGGGCGCGTGACAGAAATAAGCCCCTATACATTGATGCAACGAGGATCAACTGTGATCGAAGAGGTGCGCATAGAGGGCCAGAACGGAACCACATATGCCATCCGGAAGGTGGCTATCGACGCGCGCCTGGCGAACGCGCTGCGCCCCGGAAATCAGGGCACTTTCCACATTTGCAAGATATTTCTCGGGAACAACTTCCTAGTCGCAGCCGAATTCGACGGCAGAGCGGAATTCACCGCCGTAACTCCATACTCTTTGTTCATTTACGGGATATTCTTCATATTAGTCGGAATACCGACAATTCTGCTATTTGGGATGGGGATTCTCCTGATCCTTTTGGGGATTTCCTACATCCACGGAGGTCTGCAGATCATGCAAACGACCAGTAGGCTCCGCAGTACCGGTGTCAATATTCGAAAATTCGAAATGGTGTGATCCGCGCGAAGCCGATAACTCGGCATGTTCTCCAATCACATGGGGCGTCGGTGGCATTCATGACCGCCGACGCCGATACGCCAACAGGCACCGGAGGGTATTTTCCCCCTCTCGCAACATCCACAACATTAACCTAGTTTTTACAAATTGATCCTGCCCCCTGAAACGCTCTTAGCCCGTGCAAATGACGTCCATTGTTACAAACACAAGTGCGATGGCCGCCCTTCAGACGCTGAGATCGACATTCTCGGATCAGGATAAGGTTCAGCAGCAAATGTCGAGCGGGTTGCGTGTTTCTAACGCTTCCGACAATGCGGCTTACTGGTCTATTGCGACAACGATGCGTTCAGAGAAGCTGGCAATGTCCGCCGCATCGGATTCCATAGGTTTAAGCAAATCGATCCTTGACGTCACCTACAACGGCCTCGAAGAGGTTCGATCTGAGATGACAAAAATACGCGACCTGGCTATTTCTGCTTCCAACGCACCACCTCCTGCATACGGCCAGTATGCTTTGGTGGGCGGCAATCTGATCGATCAAGCTTATGAAGCATCGTCCGTTGGCAAGATTGACGCGGAGATGCGTCAGCATTGGGCTCAGATCATGTCTACGGTTAAAAGCTCCTCATTCGCTGGGGTCAATCTCCTAACAAACACGACTGGTCCAGCTGACCTGAAAAATGGGTCGCTCGATCTTGTGACCGGCTATGCTGATGGGCATATTATTACCAGCAATGTATCATTGCTTGATACAGTCGTTGTCAACTACAAACGTACGTCGGACGCGATATACAGTCCATTCACTGGCGCTCGCGGCACAGAAATGGGCTATTCAGATGGCGTGCTTGTTTTCGCGGTAGGATATCAACCTATTACATATTACAAATCAGCTTCGAATTCTGTTGAACCTGCTATACCTGACTATCTTCTTCTTTATGGCGAGCAAAATATTGCGCACAACAATCCTCAGAACCGGAGTGATTGGTATGAAAGCATGGTTAATGACCTCGATGCGCGTCTCTCAGCCTTAACAAACGGCATGGCTAATGTCGGTGCACTGCAGAAATCAGTCGACATGGCCGACGACTTCAATGTGAAGCTTCAGGACACGCTCGCAAAAGGTATCGGAAGGCTTGTCGATGCGGATATGAATGAAGTATCTGCTAAGGCAAAAGCTTTGGAAACCAAACAGCAGCTGTCGATACAAACCTTAAACATTGCCAATCAATCGCCCAATACAATTCTGACCTTATTCAAATCGTAAATCTTCAGTCGCTGATGACCTCAATGTCGCAGCGCACTCATGTGCGCTTCTCGTCCTCCTCCTTCCGCAAATTCGGCTTCAAATCCAATCGTGGCGACCTGTCCACTGCCATGGTTGATGCAAAACTATCGGATTTCGCCAGCAGTGCTCTCAGCCTGTCTCGCTCGATACCAGCTCTCATAGCTTCGTCGCGGGCTTGACGTTCGCGACGTTCGGCTTCGTATAGCTTGCTTTCGGCTTCGATGCGCTTTTCATCCGCATTACGTGCTCGATCTTTCCAGTGCTGGATTTCCTTTTCAAATTCAGCCCTGAGTTTTTTGATCAGCTCGGATTCTTTGATTTTGTCCCACATCGCGCGGGCTCTCCCGGCCAGCCCGGAATATTGGGCGGCATCGGCCATAATCATGGTTGCTTCAAGCTTTTCCTGTCGCGCTTTCTCTTGATCACGATGTGCGGCGGCGGCAGCCTGTTTGGCGGCTTCCTGTTCTTCTTGAGCGGCGGCAGCGATGGCGGCAGCCTCAGCTTTCGTCTTCTCGATGTAGTTTTTGCCTTGATCCTTGACCGCTTGAGCGCGCTCGATGGTCTTCTGAAGGGCTTTTGCTTGCGCCTGTTCCCGCTGCCATTCATCGCGCGTCAAGCGGCGGCGTTGCGGACCGAGGCGGGTCAGTCCAGAAGGGATTGCGACCATCTCGTGGTACGAATCTTGCCACTCTCGCATCGCGGCGCGATACGCAAGATCGCCTCGCTTGTTCAGCGCCTTTGTGTCCTCTCCTTCGGCGGGACCGGCAGCCATGATTGCGGCTTTCGCGCACTGACCTGGATGCAGCGCAGTAGCGCGCATGGCCGGATCGTCCGGCAGGACATAGGCGTGTATATGGTAATGCGATTCGTCTTCATGCCGAACCACGGAGACAAGCCTGTCTCGATACTGTTGACGTAGCCATCCTATGGTCCGCCTCTCCCATTCCGCAACCTCACGCTTCTTTCCCGTATCGGTCCTCACCTCCTCCATCGTCGCCGGATGTGACGCGACGACGGTCATGAGCGTGTGCTGTGTCTTCTGAATGCGCCGGGGCTTTCCGCCCTTCGGCGTTGTCATGGCAGCATCGGCGGCGGCGGCATGCAACCGTTCCACTGACCTGCCACTGAGAATTTCCTCCAAAATTGATTAGAGTTCGGCCCATTGAGGACGGACTTATGAAGAAGCAGAGATTTACAGAAGAGCAGATTATTGGGGTGCTGCGCGAGCAGGAGGCTG
>NZ_JAJNCX010000039.1 GCF_021026315.1 Rhizobium sp. C4 | reverse complement strand
CCGGCATTCGCAAGAATGGCGGCCTCGCATTTCACGATCCATCCCCCATCGCCGGAGAAGGATGGCCGTCCTCTCCGGCGCTTCTTTATCTCACGAAGAAGCCAGAAAATCATAAGACAAGCACGTCCACTTTACTCGGGGTCATATCCGCAGGATTTGAAGTCGATGGTGCATTCTTGTGGTTCGAACAGCGTGACTATATGGCCGATCGTATTCCATAAGCCCTCGACCGTTCGCTCGGCTTTGGCGCGCAAGATAGCCTTCAGCTTAGCGACGGCCTTCTCGATGGGGTTGAAGTCCGAGCAGGGCGGAAGGTAGAGCAATCGTCATCCTGCACCCTCGATTGCGTGACGCACGCCCTCCGTCTTGTGTGCAGGCAGATTGTCCATGATGACGATATCGCCCGGCGCCAAGGTGGGAACGAGAACCTGTTGTACATAGGCCTGGAACGCGCGCCCCATTCATCGCACCGTCGAGGACCATCGGCGCGGTGATGCCGGAAGTCTGAGCGCACCGGCAAATGTTGTCGTCTTCCAATGGCCTTGCGGGATCGGTGCGCGACATCGATCTCCGCAAGGGGCGCGTCCGCGAAGCCGAGACATTTTCGTGCTCAGGCCGGTTTCATCGATGAAGACGAGGCGCGCCGGATCGAGATCGAGTTGGCCGTCGAAACAGTCCTGGCGACGCTTCAGGAGATCGGGACGTTCCTGCTCCAGTGCATGTGCGCTCTTCTTTTGGAAGTCCAGCCGCGCTTTCGCAGCGAGACATCGCGCGCACTACGGCCAATCGATACGGCTCTTTCTCTGGCCAATCGCAGGACCATCTCGTTGAGGGTGATGTCCTTTTCCGCTTCGATCATATCGATGATGAACTTTTCGTGGACATCCAGGCGTGAACCGCTGCGTCGGCCCTGCTTCGCAGGCGTCAACCGACCCGCCCGTGCACTCGCAATCCAGACGATGGCCGTTGAAATCGGGACGCCGCTGAACGCGCCGACATGACATCGTGTGACGCAGCCAGAACGCGGATACGCAGATCATCACTGAAAGCTCGGGCCATATTGCCTCCGGCCAAATCACCAGTCGGGCGATGGAATCAGAATTCCCCAACCAAGGAAATCCTCAACGCGATTCCGCGTTCATCGGACGCGCTCTAGGTCGAAGTCCGTGCCACGCCGACTTTTTTCTAAGGCCATCTTCTGCGGCGATGCAAATTAGTTTCGAAATAAATGATACCGCGCCACCTGGTGGATGCCGGAAATTCATCGCTAATTATAATTCAGAAAAATTCAATAATGACCAAGGCGTCTTTGTATTTTTTATTTCTGAATATGAATATAAAATTTCACATTTCTACAAAACTGTCTTGCAAAGAAGTCAAATTTTGGAAAACTACATTGATATAGAAATTCTTCCTGACTCGCTGTTGGAAAGCCAAAAAATACGTGGAATCTCAGGTTTCCTTGGAAGGGTGCGTGCCGTCCACGATACGAGACCTGATGATATCGCTACTTCATGGAGAGAAGGTACGCGTCAGTGCCAATCGGTTTGCAGAGAGGCTCCGCCGAGACGGTCACCTACCGGACCACTCGCCTTTTAGTACCGCTCTTTTTGGCGGAAGTCGCTGATCAAAGTGCTACGCTGCCTGTCGGCCAAATCTCTGAATTTGTAAAGATTGCCGAAGAGCGACACCAGAAGCTTGTGACTAATATAACGACAATATTCGCGGGGCTTATGGACGGTATATTGGGGGCTTTAATTTAAACCATATTAACCGAAATTTATTTTTTCACCTATTAGGTCTTTTAGACATGGTGATCGCATCGTCGTTACTAAATGAATATTTTGTAATTAGTTCGGCGTTCCGGGAAAACCCTGCAGGTTCTCGCCATGCAGATACGGATCCCCCGCCGGCGGATTGAAGCTGGGCGAGATCGTGCTTTCGTAGGTGACCAGCCCGTTCTTGCAGGAATACATCCGCACCGGCAGTTCGCGGCGGCCGTGATAGTAGGGGGAAACGATCTGCGATGTGCAGTCCGGACGCTCTTGCGACTGTGTGGAAAAGCCCTTGGGCGGGACGACGCCCGGCAGGTCCTTGAACATGTTCTTCTCGGCCGCAGAGCAGACGGATGCTCCGGCGAGGATGAGGGCGAGGACGGTGATGGCGCGCATGATTGGTTTCGACATGTTCTTTCCTGTCACCGTTGCCCGCCCAAGCCGATGTGCATGAAGATATGGGGATTGCACACCCGCTTGTCCAGCCGATTGGACGCGAACGGCATTTCGCATTATAGCCGTTTCCAATACGCAATCGGAGACGCAATATGACAAGCCCCATCCGCTATCATGAAGGCGATATTTCGGCGGCAGATGCAGCCCGCTACACGGGCGCGATCGCCATCGACACCGAAACCCTGGGCCTGATCCCGCGCCGCGACCGGCTCTGCGTCGTGCAGCTGTCGCCGGGCGACGGCACGGCCGACGTGATCCGCATCGCCGCCGGCCAGAAGCAGGCCCCGAACCTCGTCGCCATGCTGGCCGATCCGGCCCGCGAAAAGATCTTCCATTTCGGCCGCTTTGACATTGCCGTGCTCTTTCACACGTTCGGTGTGACGACGACGCCCGTCTTCTGCACCAAGATCGCCTCGCGCCTTTGCCGCACCTATACCGACCGTCATGGCCTGAAGGACAACCTCAAGGAACTGCTCGACGTCGACGTCTCCAAGCAGCAGCAGCAGTCCGACTGGGCCGCCGAAACGCTGAGCCAGGCGCAGCTCGAATATGCGGCCTCCGACGTGCTGCATCTGCATGCGCTGCGCGACAGGCTGACGGAACGTCTCTTGCGCGACGGCCGGCTCGATCACGCGAAGGCCTGTTTCGAATTCCTGCCGACACGCTCCAAGCTCGACCTGCTCGGCTGGGAAGAGACCGACATCTTCGCCCACAGCTGATCGATCTGCGACAATCCGGCAAATTGTGACAGAGACGTTAACGCCGGACGGCGGCGTTAACCTTTTGTTAACTTTTGGCGCCTAGCCTCACGAATCAGTATGAGCCCTTTCCGGATGCCGTGAATGGCATTGCGCGCCTCTCGGAGGTTGCGGCGGAGGTTGGGCGAAAGGCAGTGCGAGATCGCGCGGCGCTCAAAGGCCGCGTCTCGCTTCAAGGCGTGTGACACATGCGTTTCCTTCCTTCGAACGAGGATGAGGTCGCCCATGCTTCCTCCGGTCAATGCCTCGATACCGGCGCAGCCGCTCACAGCCCCCGCCATCGGGCAGAGGGAAGCGCGTCCTGACGGACCCGCCGCTGTCGGACAGGCGCAGGTCGCCAGCCAGCAGCCACCATTACCCACGACACAGCAGGGCGCGGCAAGCGAAACGCTCGCATCGCTGCGGCAGCTCGCCGATCTTCTGGCCTCTCAGCAGGTCGATGCCGAGGATATCCTGACACGGCTGGCCATCGATTTCGCCACGGCGCTTGGCGAGGGCCCTCAGCCGGATGAGGCACCGCGCGATTTCTCCAACCGGCTGGCAGCGCTCATCCGGCAACTGCCGGCGGCAACGCTGCTGGCCGCGCAGAAGGCCTCCAATCTCGGCACGCTCAACATCCAGCCGCAGGCCTTGGCCGCAGCCCTTGCCGATCCGGCCTCGCCTGCCGCCGCGCGCCTCGTGGCCATGGCGGAGGATCCGGGCGCCGATGGCCTCAAGCAGGTGCTGAAGGCGGCCATCCAGAGCTACGAGCAGAACAGCGGGCCAGCCTCCACCGCGCCCGCGCCCAACACCATCGCCGCCCAGAAGGCTGCAGCCACCACCACGGGCTCGCCGACGAACCCGGACGGCACCACGTCGCCGGCCACTGCCGACGGCAGCACCGCGACGCAAGCCGATGCGGAGGCCGGCTCTGCAGCCGCCCCCGCTCGGGAGCCTGCCAGAGCCGCATCGCCTGACGCCAGCAGCGCCGCACGCCAGCCTGCAGCCGCTGCCACGGCCACGGCTCGCCCCGCCGCTGACACGCCCGCACAGGCAAAGGCTGAGACGCTCTCAGCCGCCCTGCAGAACGCAGCAATCGACCGCGATGATGGCCAGCCGACCATGCAGGTCCTGCGCGGCTTCAACGTCGTGGTAACCAATGTCGCAGCCCGCGCCGCCGATGTCCTGAAGACGGTTGCCGCGCTTGCCCAGCAGGCAGAGACGGCGCAGGTCTTCGCGCCCGCTGCCGAGGCGACATCCGGCACCGCCGGCAAGCCCATCATGTCGGTGCAGGGCCTGACGCCCGAGCTTCCCGTCGAACCGGCCCCTGTGATTGCCGGCAAGGCGCATGAGGCCGCGCGTGCCATGGAGGGCAGGGTGATCCCTCTCTTCTCGCGGCCGGCTTCGGCGCAGGATGTGGAGACGGTCGATATCGACCACCTCATCCGCATTGCCCAGCAGGCGGCCGCCAAGGCCGATCCCGCCCGCCTACCCGAGCTCGCTCTGGCGGCGCAGGCGCGCCTGCCGGAACCGGTGCCCTTCGCCCAGGTGCCCTATCCCTTCGTTCGCGAGGACGAGGAAAAACGCCACCGCCGCGGCTTCGGCGAACAGGCAGGCGGCGACGACGAGGGCGAGGAGTTGAAGGACGAAAACGGCCAGTCCCTCTGGCACGGCGACGGCGAGCAGGCCGAACGCCGCGAGGAGCCCGAAATCGAGGAACACCCCTTCGAGGCCGAGGAACCGCTGAAGCGCAACCCCACGGACGCCGAGCGCGCGTTGCACATGTATCAGCGGTTTGGCGGGTTCTGAGGCCCCGTCCTCTCCCCTTGTGGGACCATTGCATAACTCGCACTTGTTGGGATTTTGAGGATTGAAGACGCAGCTTTTCGAGCCCGGTTGTTGATTTTCCGGGCTTTTGGGTTGTTCTTTGTCGGCTTTG
>NZ_JAJNCX010000038.1 GCF_021026315.1 Rhizobium sp. C4 | reverse complement strand
ATAGTGCCGAACAGGATGTGCTGGCCTACATGACCTTTCCAAAGCAGCATTGGACGAAGTTGCACAGCACCAATCCAATCGAACGTCTCAACGGCGAGATCAAGCGGCGCACCGAGGTCGTCGGCATCTTTCCCAACGACGATGCCATCGTTCGTCTCGTCGGCGCGTTGCTGCTCGAACAGAACGATGAATGGGCCGTCCAACGGTCCCGCTACATGACACTGGAAACCATCGCCGTAATGAGCGATGATCCGCTCATCAGCCTGCCAGCGGCAAGCTGACACTCATCCGCCCCTCTGGGATGAGCCGTGGTCGTCTAAGCTAAACCACTCCATGGGACACAATCTCATGCGGCGCTGACGGCCGCGTTCCGCGTCTGGCCCAGCGGCGCGTGATCTTGTTCTTCTGCCCGATACGGGTCCCGTCCTCAAACCAGATTCCTATGCGTTTTCCTCGGGCCGCTCCGGCGGCAATTTCTGCCACTGCGGTGGGGAAACTTCTTTAAAATCCTCAATCGCTTGAGGGTCTTGTGCATGATGTTTGGGGCGAGCGGCAAGCTTGCGATAGCCCATGGCCCGGACTTCACGGCAGAGCATTTTCTCTCTGATGGACACCCGAAACTCTAGCCAAAGCCACTGCGCCAGATCGCACAGACGCCAGCGAACGACGCCGTCGAGATAGGGTGTCGGCCCGCGCTCCATGGCCTGCGCCAAGGCCCCGCGCTGCTGATCGTTCAACCGAGACTGTTGACCGGGAGCCTTGCCATTGACGAGTCCTTCGGGACCGCGTTCATTGAAGCGCAGAACCCAGTCGCGAACAATCTGAAGCGTAACATTGCCGAGCCGGATCGCGAGCCTCCGTCATAGATCGACGCGAGCGCCAAGAGACGTCTTACCTGGGCAGCGTCCTTGGTCTGCCGCGCCAGCCGCCGCAGGCCTTCTCCATCAAAATCTTCCCGCAATGAAATCCCTGGTCGCATCGAACACCTCCGGTTCGAATTAGAGATTCAGATTCACGCCGTATTGGGAAGCGAAAAGAGTCGAAGTCACCGAGTTGCAGTACAAGACGATCTCAGGCAGAAATTCCACTTATCCCCGCTGTGCAGATTTCCCGAGCCACCTCTTTCTGCCAGAAAGTTTGAAACCTGGCGCGATCGTAAATCAGGTTGGGGCGCGGTGCGGGCTCCGGGCGAACCATTTGTCGGAATGGCGCGGGAGGGCGCGTAAGGGCCGCCTGGTATTGACAGCTTTGGAGGATGATATGTTCGATTTTGTTCCGGTCGTTCGGTGAGTAGGCGATCACTTCGACACCTTCTAACCCATTAATTCATATCAATGGGAAACAAATATGTTTATGTCAAAATACATGGTAATCGTCACCTCGCTGATACTGGAGATTTTCAAGTGATTTCGAAGACATCGATCGCATGTAGGTTAGGAGTAAGATAGCGTGGCTATAATTGTGACTGGCGGCGCCGGTTTCGTTGGAAGCAACTTCGTTCTTGATTGGCTAGCACGAAGCGATGAAACCGTCATTAATATTGACAAACTGACATATGCCGGAAATCTAGAGAACCTAGCAAGCCTCAAAAACCATAGTAACCACATCTTCGTCCGTTGCGACATTTGCGACTCGGAAACGATCGGCGATCTCTTGAGGACGCACAGACCGCGCGCGGTGGTGAATTTTGCTGCGGAATCGCATGTCGATCGCTCCATTCATGGGCCTGCAGATTTCATCGAAACCAATGTGGTCGGGACCTTTCGGCTTCTGGAAGCCGTGCGTTCCTATTGGAACGACCTCTCGGATGCCGACAAGCAAGCCTTTCGGTTTTTGCATGTCTCGACCGATGAGGTCTATGGAACGCTGTCACCCACCGATGAGCCGTTCCGCGAAACCAATCGTTACGAACCCAATAGCCCTTATTCGGCGAGCAAGGCAGCTTCCGACCACCTGGTGCGCGCCTACCATCACACCTACGCCCTGCCGGTTTTGACGACCAATTGCTCGAACAATTATGGTCCGTATCATTTCCCGGAAAAGCTGATCCCGCTGTGCATTCACAATGCACTCGCCGGCAAAGTCTTGCCGATTTATGGGGATGGGCAGCAGGTCCGCGACTGGCTCTATGTCAAGGATCACTGCTCTGCCATTTGCCGTGTCCTGGAGGTCGGTCAGCTGGGCGACACCTACAACATTGGCGGCTGGAATGAGAAGGCCAATCTGGAGGTCGTCGAGACCTTGTGCGGCATCCTTGATGAACTGTCGCCACGCAAGGACGGAGTCAGCTATGCCAAGCAGATCACCTTTGTGAAGGATCGGCCGGGCCATGACCGCCGGTATGCGATCGACGCCACCAAGATCGAGCGCGAGCTTGGCTGGAAACCAGCAGAGACCTTCGAGACCGGCATTCGCAAGACGGTGCAATGGTATCTCGACCACCAGGACTGGGTCGGCAACGTGACGAGCGGTGCCTATCAGAACTGGGTTGGCCAGCAGTACGGAGCGTGAAGGACATGCGCCTGCTTCTGACCGGAAAGAACGGCCAGGTCGGTTTCGAACTGCAACGGGCTATCGCTCCACTTGGCGAGGTCGCAGCGCTTGATCGAACCGTCTGCGATCTCGAGAACGAAGCTTCGATCCGTGAGGCCGTCAGGCAGTTCAAGCCGGATGTTATCGTCAATCCAGCAGCCTATACCGCCGTTGATAAAGCTGAAGGCGAAGAGAGCAGGGCACACGCCATCAATGCCCGCGCACCAGCCATCTTGGGCGAGGAGGCGACCAGACTTGGTGCGCTCGTCGTTCATTATTCGACAGATTATGTCTTCGACGGCACGGCGAAAAGCTACTACCGCGAGACGGATAGGACGGGTCCGCAAAGTGTTTATGGAAAGACCAAGCTTGCCGGCGAAGAAGCGCTGGCCGCAACAGGGGCCCGCCACATAGTCTTCCGTACAAGCTGGGTTTTTGGCGCCCATGGCGCCAATTTTGCCAAGACCATGCTGCGGCTGGCCCGCGAGCGCGAAACGCTTAGTGTCGTCGCCGATCAAACCGGCGCGCCGACCTCTGCGGCTTTGATCGCCGACGTGAGTGCTTACGTCATTCGCCAACTCGCTGCCACCAAGACCGCTGATTTCGACGGTATCTATCACCTGGTCGCGAGCGGTGAAACGAACTGGCACGCCTATGCCAGCCACGTCATCGAATATGCGCGTGCTAAGGGGCATGCGACCAAGGTTGCGGCCGATACCATCCGGGCGATTGCAACGGCGGATTATCCAACGCCTGCAAAGCGGCCTGCCAATTCGAGATTGGACACCCGAAAACTTCGCGACGCCTTTGGCTTGACCCTTCCGGACTGGAAGGTTGGCGTCGATCGCGTTCTTGAACAGATCCTTTGAGGCACATCATGACAAACCGTAAGGGCATTATTCTTGCCGGAGGTTCCGGTACCAGGCTGCATCCAGCAACGTTGGCCGTCTCCAAACAGCTGCTGCCCGTCTATGACAAGCCGATGATCTATTATCCGCTGACAACCTTGATGTTGGCGGGAATCCGCGAAATCCTTATCATCTCCACGCTGCAGGATACGCCACGATTTCAGGCTCTGCTGGGGGATGGCGCTCAATGGGGGCTTCGCCTGGAATACTGCGTTCAGCCAAGCCCGGATGGCCTGGCACAAGCCTTCATCCTTGGTCGAGACTTCATCGGCGAAGATCCAAGCGCGCTCGTACTCGGTGATAACATCTTCTACGGTCACGATTTCCAGAAGCTCTTGCGCAGTGCTGCCTCTCAGACCGATGGAGCGACGGTTTTCGCCTATCACGTCCATGATCCAGAGCGCTACGGCGTCGTTGAATTCGACAAGGATCGGCAAGCCTTGTCGATCGAGGAAAAGCCGGTGCAGCCGAAGTCCAGCTACGCGGTCACGGGGCTGTATTTCTACGACGCGCAGGTCTGCGATATTGCCGCCAGCATCAAACCCTCGGCGCGTGGTGAGCTGGAAATCACCGACGTCAACAGCCGCTATCTCTCGCAGAACCAGCTCAGCGTCGAGATCATGGGGCGCGGTTATGCCTGGCTCGACACCGGAACCCATGACTCGCTTCTGGAGGCTGGCCGTTTCATTGCAGCCATTGAAAAGCGCCAGGGCCTGCGTGTCGCCTGTCCGGAAGAGGTTGCCTACCGTGCTGGCTGGATCGATGCCGCCAAGCTCGAAAAGCTTGCAAAGCCCTTGATGAAGAGCGGCTATGGAGCCTATCTGCAGAACATTCTGAAGGACGATGTTTTCTGATGCAGGCGACAAAGACACACATTCCCGACGTGATCATTCTCGAGCCTAAAGTCTTTGGCGATGATCGCGGTTTCTTCTTCGAAAGTTTTAACGCGCGCACCTTCGAGACGCTGACGGGTGTCACGCGCAGCTTTGTCCAGGACAATCATTCGAAATCCGCGCGCCACGTCCTGCGGGGGTTGCATTACCAAATCCGCCGACCGCAGGGAAAGCTGGTGCGTGCGGTCCAAGGCGAAGTGTTTGACGTTGCTGTGGATCTGCGGCGCTCGTCATCGACGTTCGGGCAATGGGTAGGTGTGACGCTTTCGGCCGACAATAAAAAGCAGCTGTGGGTGCCGGAAGGATTTGCGCATGGTTTCGTTGTGTTGAGCGAGACGGCTGAATTCCTCTACAAGACGACCGATTTTTACGCGCCGGAATACGAGCGCAGTATACTCTGGAATGATCCATTGATTGGAATCGACTGGCCTTTCGAGGGCGAGCCAAAATTGGCAGCAAAAGACGCGCAATCTGTAACTCTGGGTGAGGCGGAAACGTTCGACTGAAGTATAGAGCTGGCTCGGGAAATCCGCGCAGCGAGGATAAGTGGAATTTCTGCCTGAGATCGGCCTAGATCGGAATCCGATCATGTTGCATCGTATCCAGCGGCCATGTTGCATCGTATCCAGCGGCGGCGAAATAGTTCTGGCATTCGTTTGGCGTGAAGAGTTTGAGGACGCGCCCAATTGTGTTCCAGAGGCCACTGATGGAGCGCTCGGCAGCCTTGCGCAAG
>NZ_JAJNCX010000037.1 GCF_021026315.1 Rhizobium sp. C4 | reverse complement strand
CTCCAACGCTGCGCAATGTGAAAGCTACGCGTTTCCGCCGGTTGCTCAAGCCGCGCCATTTGGCGTATCAAAAACCGCCGAGGCTCTAATCGCAGCCGGATGAAAGTTCAGTGGCAGGTCAGTCAAAGCATCACAATCTGATCCACTCGATGAGCGGTGCAGGAAATTGTCATGACAACGCTGTAGCCGAAAGCTTCTTCAATCTCCTGAAACGAGAGAGGATACGCCGCAAGCTATATCGTTCACGCGATGAGGCTCGCCAGGATGTGTTCGATTACATCGAAATGTTCTACAACCCGAAACGCAAGCATGTCAGGAACGGGATGCTGTCGCCTGTTGAATTCGAAAACAGGCAGAAATCATAACCCGAGGGTGTCTAAGAAACTCGGGGCTATTCACCCTGAATGCACCGCTCCAAAATCGGTATCCACCTATTCAACCGCTATCTCTCCCGTATGGATCCAATCCACTATCTCTCCATTGGAAACATATTCGGGCACAAGTTCCTGCACCCTCCTTTGGATCGCAGAGACGTCGTTCTCCGCGGTAAGTCTTTTTAGAATTTGAAGTTTTGGCTCAAGTTCACCCCAAGAAGTAAACGCCTCTTGAGCCTTGAGTATGCGCTCATGCGAAGTCGGGCGAGGATTATCTCCGATCAGCAACTCTTCGTAGAGCTTTTCTCCTGGCCGTAATCCGGTGATCTTAATCTCCACGTCGCCATCCGGGTGAGCCTCGTCCCGCAATGTCAATCCCGAAAGCTCCACCATTTTACGCGCGAGGTCAAATATTCGCACCGGCTGCCCCATATCCAGAACGAAGACGTCCCCACCCTCCGCCATAGCGCCAGCTTGGATAACAAGCTGCGCAGCCTCGGGCACTGTCATGAAGTAACGGGTAATTTCCGGATGTGTCAAAGTTATAGGACCGCCCTCTCGAATCTGCTGGCGAAACTTCGGCACGACCGAACCCGATGAACCGAGAACATTGCCAAACCGAACCATTGAGAACGTTGTCGGAGCACCGGCATCCGCAAGCGCCTGCAGCACCATTTCCGCGAGCCGCTTGCTGGCACCCATGAGATTCGTCGGTCTGACGGCCTTGTCAGTGCTGATCAACACAAAATTCTGTACGCCGCTGGCGGCGGCGGCCTGTGCCGTATGAAGCGTACCAAAAACATTATTGCGGATACCCTCCCCGGGATTGTGTTCGACGAGGGGCACATGCTTATACGCCGCCGCATGATAGACTGTTTCTGGCCGGAGCGTCTTCATGATCTTCTGCATCCGCTTCGCGTCTGTGACCGAAGCAAGAAGTGGTACAACCGGTATCTGATTTGCCGCGCATTTTCGCTCCAATTCTTGATGGATCGCGTACAAGGCATATTCGCTCTGATCGACCAACAGTAGTTTTTTGGGGCTCATCCTTATGATTTGTCGGCACAGTTCGCTACCAATCGAACCGCCTGCCCCGGTGACTAATACGACACGGTTGGCCACAAGTTCTCCAAGCAACGCTGCATCCGGCGTAACCGGATCGCGCCCAAGCAAGTCATCTACTTCGAGCTCGCGAACATCAGAGACAGTAACGCGGCCTTGAGCCAAGTCGATCAAACTCGGTAGCGTTCTCACTGAGATCTGGTGCTCGCTCAACGAAACCAGTATTTCGTTCCGACGATTTCGGCTGATATTGGGCATGGCGAGGAGCACATGCGCTACGTTCCATTTCCTTGCCAGTGGCGCCAAGTCCGCAGGGTTATGGACAGGCAATCCATTTAAGAGCCTGCGGTGAAGGCTTGGGTCATCATCAAGGAAACCGATGACCTGCATTTCAGGGCTGTTTGTCATTGCGGTCGCAAGCTCGCGCCCAGTCGACCCAGCGCCATAAATCAACACCTTTGGACGGCTCGCATGCTTCAATATCGTATTGTAGTGCCCGCCGAGCCAGAAACGCGCCAGCACACGTGATCCGCCCACGAATAACAATAGCAGGATTGGTTGAATCAAGCCAACAGTTCTAGGGACATCAGGCAGGCTGATCGCCGTGAATATTGTAGAATAAAACAGACCGTAAATTGCAACGGCCCGCACCACGGCAAGCAAAGCCGGCCAGCCACTGTATCTAAAAATAGCGCGGTAAAGACCGGAAACGATAAAAATGGGAATAGCAAGGGCGATTGAAGCAACCGCCGCCCAGAGGGCATTGTCGGAAAGCGCAACAAAGTTGCCCAGCCGGAGAAAAAAAGCGAACCAAACCGTGAAAACGCAAATGGCTGCGTCAACGGTCAAAGCGATTATACGCTTGTGAGCCCGCGATAACCCAAGAAGCGGCACTACTAAGTTATCCGACTGGTACGACGATAGAAAACCCAATGTGCCGCATCCTGATTTCTACAGGTGATCCGTAATTCTTGGCTCAGCCTAGCATAAGTTATTAGTATTTCGTGATCTTTAGACAAAAAAATGGGTTATCAGCGTGATCACAATAACTTTGAAGCACAAGCCTACGTTTTCTGAAATGCAACCCTTCGACATAGGAGACAATTTGTTCACTTCTCCGCTGCGTCACCAAAACCCGAGCCTACAACTGTCGATATCATTATCCTGATATCGCCAAGTGAAGAATGGTTCCTCACGTAGAACGCATCGACCTCGGCGAGCCGAGCAGGCTGAGACATATCGATATTTGCGATTTGAGCGAGACCAGTGATCCCCGGTCGAACCGAAAACACATTTCTTTGCCGACGCTCCAATATCAGTGATACCTGAGACGGCAGGCAGGGCCTTGGCCCCACTAGGCTCATCTGACCTAGAACGACGTTGAACAATTGCGGAAGTTCGTCCAGTTTCCACCGTCGAAGAAATCTTCCCACCGGTGTTATCCACACACTCGACGCCTCATGAGAGGCCACGTTTGGAGAGCCTGCGGCCATGGTCCTGAATTTCAGACACATAAACACGCCTTCCTCGCGTCCTACCCTACCTTGCGCAAACAGCGCCGGCCCTTTGGAGGTGCATTTTATTACCCCGGCGATTATCAACATGAACGGCCACAAAATCACAAGGCCGCAGCACGCCAACACTAGATCCATACAACGCTTCATGCCGGATCGGATATCAACATTTTCAGATAAAGACCAGAGTTTTCATTTTCGGCGGCCAGATCCCCAAAGCAAGCGGATACCTCCTCAATTGAGCCTCCCTCCGCACCCGATCCGCGATTCTTCTGCAAACGGCGTTTTATGGAGTAATGGGGGGGGGGGATAGAACACAGAACAGATAAACGGCGTTTGCGGAGACGAGCCAGAATGACGTCGCAGGCATCAGGATGAGGAGCCGGACGCGGGATCGGTCGGGACATCGTCGCTGGTAGGCCCAAGGTGGCGCTTCTTCAGGAACGGGTTGATGTTGCGCGCATATTTGGCGGCCAGCGCCTCGAAGTCATCTTCGGCGTATTTCACATGGAAGCCTTGCTTTTCAAGCTCGGTGACGATCGCGTCCCGGAGGCCGTCGAGTGCCTTGCGAGGGTTTGGATCACGTTGGGCTGCCCGGATCATCAGCCAGAGGAGTGTGCGGGCCATGTCTGTTGATTTCCATTGAGAGCTGACCCGGCGTTTCCACCGAGAAGTGGCTCTGACTCACATTTGCTGCTGTCGTGAAGGAGGTTTGCGCTGATTCACCGGAGGATCAGCAATGGGGCCATCGATTGCCGCATGCCAGTCTCGCGCCGTTCGGCCTTGTTGTAGAGACAGTGACGATCGTTGGGGAATGTGTTCAAGTTCGGCTTCGATCGCGCAATCTATCAGCAGCTTGTCCAGCCTGCGGGCGAGTAAGCCGGCGAATTCAAAGCCGATATGAGCGGCGACCTGCTGACTTACCTCTCAGTGGCCGGCGGGTAGAGTTGACCGTCGTGACGCGTCGGTTCTTGTGCGATGCCGTACTGTGCGGCCGGCGTATCTTCTGCGAACAATTCGGTGACAACGTGCTGGCTCGCTATGGTCGACGCACCCAAAGGCTGGAGACGATTGTTCACCATCTTGGGCTGGCGCTTGGCGGTAGACCTGCCGCAGCGTTTGCCGAGGCCCTTATGATACCGGTGAGCAACGACACGTTATTGCGGGTGGTTCGCCGCCGTATTGGTGATCGAAACGAAGACCTCAACGTTATAGGCATTGACGACTTTGCCTTCAGGCGAGGGCAAACGTACGGAACGATTGTTTGTGATCTTGAACGGCGCAGACCCGTTACCCTTTTGCCGGATCGTGCGCTGGATACGTCTCGAACATGGCTTGCAGAGCATCCGTCGATATCGATTGTCGCCCGTGATCGGGGCGGTGGCTATGGTGAGGCCATAGCGAAGGCTTTGTCCGATGCTGAGCAGGTCGCCGATCGATGGCACCTGATGGAAAATTCCAGCCGGGCTTTCCTCGATGCCGTCGGCAAGTTGATGCGGCAGATCAGACAGGCTGTCGGCAGCAATGTCGTTGATCCCAAGCTTCTGACATACGCTGAGAAGCTGCAGTATGAGGGATATCTACGCCGCCAGGAAACAAACGAGGCGGTCCGGGAGCTGTCGAAGAAGGGAACATCCATTCGACAGATCGTGCGGCAAACCGGCCATAGCCGTAAGCTCGTTCGCGACGTTTTAAGGGGCCAGCGTCTCGACGTATTCCGAACGCGACCCAGCTCTTTGGATGGCTGGCTGCCTTGGCTCAACAGCCGCTGGGAGGAAGGGGCACGGAATGCTTCGGCACTCTGGCGCGATATGAAGACGAAGGGTTTTGCGGGGCAGAGTGGTGTCGTCTCGCAATGGGCGCAACGCCGACGTCTTGCGGAAAAGGCCAATCAGAGCGGGCTCGCCAGAACGCCGTCCACACGGGTCATCGCACGGCTCATGACCACCGCACGCGATGACCTTGCAAAGTCCGAAGCCATACTTGTTGCGGCGATCGAAGTGAACGTCCCGGAGCTTGTAGCCGCCCGCACGGCCATCGGCGACTTCCAGTCCATGATCCGCTCGAAGACAGCGCGGAAGCTCGAAGAATGGCTAGATCGGAATCCGATCATGTTGCATCGTATCCAGCGGCGGCGAAATAGTTCTGGCATTCGTTTGGCGTGAAGAGTTTGAGGACGCGCCCAATTGTGTTCCAGAGGCCACTGATGGAGCGC
>NZ_JAJNCX010000036.1:0-2500 GCF_021026315.1 Rhizobium sp. C4 | reverse complement strand
GTGAAAGGCCAATCAAACTCGGAGATAGCTGGTTCTCCGCGAAATCTATTTAGGTAGAGCGTCGACCGAATACCCTCGGGGGTAGAGCACTGGATGGGCTATGGGGACTCACCGTCTTACTGATCCTAACCAAACTCCGAATACCGAGGAGTACTAGTCGGCAGACACACGGCGGGTGCTAACGTCCGTCGTGAAAAGGGCAACAACCCTGACCTCCAGCTAAGGTCCCCAAGTCATGGCTAAGTGGGAAAGGATGTGAGGATCCCAAAACAACCAGGATGTTGGCTTAGAAGCAGCCATCATTTAAAGAAAGCGTAACAGCTCACTGGTCTAAATAAGGGTCTTTGCGCCGAAAATGTAACGGGGCTAAAGCCATGCACCGAAGCTGAGGATGTGCAGTTTACTGCACGTGGTAGCGGAGCGTTCCGTAAGCCTGTGAAGGGAGACCCGTGAGGGCTCCTGGAGGTATCGGAAGTGCGAATGTTGACATGAGTAACGATAAAGGGAGTGAGAGACTCCCTCGCCGAAAGACCAAGGGTTCCTGCTTAAAGTTAATCTGAGCAGGGTTAGCCGGCCCCTAAGACGAGGCGGAAACGCGTAGTCGATGGGAACCACGTTAATATTCGTGGGCCTGGTGGTAGTGACGGATTGCGTAACTCGTACAGTCTTATTGGATTGATTGTGCGGGGAAGCGGTTCCAGGAAATAGCTCCACCGTATAGACCGTACCCGAAACCGACACAGGTGGTCAGGTAGAGTATACCAAGGCGCTTGAGAGAACTATGTTGAAGGAACTCGGCAAATTGCACGCGTAACTTCGGAAGAAGCGTGACCCCTTTGCACGCAAGTGTGATGGGGTGGCACAGACCAGGGGGTAGCGACTGTTTATCAAAAACACAGGGCTCTGCGAAGTCGCAAGACGACGTATAGGGTCTGACGCCTGCCCGGTGCTGGAAGGTTAAGAGGAGAGGTGCAAGCTTTGAATCGAAGCCCCAGTAAACGGCGGCCGTAACTATAACGGTCCTAAGGTAGCGAAATTCCTTGTCGGGTAAGTTCCGACCTGCACGAATGGCGTAACGACTTCCCCGCTGTCTCCAACATAGACTCAGTGAAATTGAATTCCCCGTGAAGATGCGGGGTTCCTGCGGTTAGACGGAAAGACCCCGTGCACCTTTACTATAGCTTTACACTGGCATTCGCCAAGGCATGTGTAGGATAGGTGGTAGGCTTTGAAGCATGGACGCCAGTTCGTGTGGAGCCATCCTTGAAATACCACCCTTATCTTCGTGGATGTCTAACCGCGACCCGTTATCCGGGCCCGGGACAGTGTATGGTGGGTAGTTTGACTGGGGCGGTCGCCTCCGAAAGAGTAACGGAGGCGCGCGATGGTGGGCTCAGACCGGTCGGAAATCGGTCGTCGAGTGCAATGGCATAAGCCCGCCTGACTGCGAGACTGACAAGTCGAGCAGAGACGAAAGTCGGTCATAGTGATCCGGTGGTCCCGCGTGGAAGGGCCATCGCTCAACGGATAAAAGGTACGCCGGGGATAACAGGCTGATGACCCCCAAGAGTCCATATCGACGGGGTTGTTTGGCACCTCGATGTCGGCTCATCGCATCCTGGGGCTGGAGCAGGTCCCAAGGGTTTGGCTGTTCGCCAATTAAAGCGGTACGTGAGCTGGGTTCAGAACGTCGTGAGACAGTTCGGTCCCTATCTGCCGTGGGTGTAGGAATATTGAGAGGATCTGTCCCTAGTACGAGAGGACCGGGATGGACATATCTCTGGTGGACCTGTTGTCCTGCCAAGGGCATAGCAGGGTAGCTATATATGGAAGGGATAACCGCTGAAGGCATCTAAGCGGGAAACCCACCTCGAAACGAGTATTCCCTGAGAGCCGTGGAAGACGACCACGTTGATAGGCTGGGTGTGGAAGCATGGTAACATGTGAAGCTTACCAGTACTAATAGCTCGATAGGCTTGATCGTTCTCATTGATCAATGCGCATCTTGAAGCCAAGCGCTTCAAGCATGTTTTAACCCCTCAAGGCTCAAAACCTTGAGGTTGGCGCGTCACAAAATCAAATCCAGCTTCTCATTTGTTGCCTTTTATTGACCTGGTGGTTATTGCGGGGTGGCTGCACCCGTTCCCTTTCCGAACACGGCCGTGAAACGCCCCAGCGCCAATGGTACTTCGTCTCAAGACGCGGGAGAGTAGGTCGCTGCCAGGTCTATAAAATGCAACTCATATCTTCTCATTCACAGCAACCTCGCAACGACGAGGAAAACAATCACGCCGCCTCCGCGGCGTTTGTCTTTTGAGGCAAAACTCCAAAATCAAGCCTCAAAATAACCAATCCCCTGGATCAACATCCAGACTAAGCGTAATCTACGCTCAAAATATAACGCGGGGTGGAGCAGCCCGGTAGCTCGTCAGGCTCATAACCTGAAGGCCGCAGGTTCAAATCCTGCCCCCGCAACCACTGAGACTTGTAAATCTGCCCA
>NZ_JAJNCX010000035.1 GCF_021026315.1 Rhizobium sp. C4 | reverse complement strand
CCGCAAATCCATCGACAAAGCCTTCGACATCTCAGCCACCTCCATCCAGAGGGTGTCATAAGAATCAGACAGACGCTGATTTGCATAGCCCAGTCGATTCAATCAGGTAGGATGCCCCTCTAAATGGCTGCAACGCCCTCGATACACGTCGTTACGTCGCCGCCGATCCAAATTTGGTCCTCGATCTTCTGCACATGAACACGTCCTTCCCTTCGAAGGACCGTACCCTGGCTGGCAATGTACGACGAGGGCGCGATGCGGCTTCCTATCAACCATTGGGCGATGCCAGCGTTTAGACTGCCAGTTACAGGATCTTCAAATCCGGCCGCGGTAAAGGCACGCACCTCGAAATCTGCATCCCGCCCATCCTTCATGGGGTCCCAAGGGGCAACAACACCGACCCGCAACCCGGACAGCACGGCGAAGTCCGGGCGCAGCGCCAAGACGTCGGCCTTGGAGCGTAGCAGGACAGCAAGCCAGCCAGGGCCATTGTCCACCCAGTTGGCGTCAACGATGTCATCTGCTGTCAATCGCAAACCTTTGATGGCTCGCGTCAGCGTGTCGAGTTCCACCGGGCCCGAGCGGCGCAGCTCGGGGGCTTCGAAAGCAAGCCGTTTTTTATCGTGCCGGATGCGGATAAGTCCTGCTTCGCACTCCTGGATAATGTCACCATTCTTTGGTCGCCCACCGGATGACAGCCAGACATGGCAACTCCCCAAGGTAGGGTGACCCGCGAACGGCAATTCAGCAACGGGCGTAAAGATGCGAACGCGGTAGTCTGCATCTGCCGACTTCGGCTGGAGAAGGAAGGTCGTTTCGCTAAGGTTCGTCCAACTCGCGAAGGCAGCCATCTCTGATGCGGTCAAGGAATCGGCTCCGATGACAACCGCCAACGGGTTACCTAGCAAAGCTCTGGAGGAGAAAACATCAACCTGCTGGAATGAAAATTTTGTGGTTCCGTGTCTCACTATGACATCCTGACGTTCTAATTTTATGCGGCCTTTCCGCATTTGGCATGACTTTGGCTGACTGCCAATTCCACGGAAGCAGTTGCTCGACCCGTGCAACCGGCATGTCAGCGATGCGAGCGAGGACATCTGCAAGCCACGCCTGCGGATCGACGTCGTTGAGCTTAGCGCTCACGATGAGCGTTGCCATAAACGCGGCGCGATCGGCACCACGATCGGAGCCGGCAAAGAGCCACGACTTTCTGCTGAGGGCAAAGCCGCGCAACGCCCGTTCGGCGGCGTTGTTGGTGAGGCAGATCCGGCCGTCTTCAAGGAATGACGTGAAGCCATCCCAGCGCTTGAGCATGTAGTCGATTGCCTCGACGACGGGAGAACTGCGCGATAGCTTTTCGCGCTCGGTTTGGAGCCAACCATTTAGTTCTTCGGCGAGCGGCTGGCTATTTTTGCGGCGGCGCTCCAAGCGCTCGTCGGCGGCAAGACCGTTGATCTCCCGTTCGATATCGAACAGGGCATCGATCCGTTTGACGGCTTCCAGCGCAATAGGTGAGATCGGCGCGGCTTTGCCGCCACGTTTGGCGTTCGTGGCGATATCCGCGAGGGCGAAGAATTTGCGCCTCGCGTGCGACCAACATAGAGCCTGCGTTAACGGCGCAGGAACCCGGTCCATCTTGAACAGCGGGTTGTAGCCGCCGTAGGCATCTGCCTGCAGAATGCCGGTGAAGGTCTTCAGGTGGCGCTCGGGATGCTCCTGTCGCCGGTCTCGTGAGGCATAGTAAAGGGCAGCAGGCGGTGAGCGCCCGCCGAATGGTCGGTCATCCCGGACATAGGTCCAGATGCGACCGGTATCGGTCTTTCCCTTCGCCAGGATCGGCACGGTCGTGTCGATGCCATGCAGCCGCTCGGCCACCAGGACATGCGCCTCGATCAGTGCATGGAGGGGCCTGAGGGCGGCGGCACACGCGCCAACCTGGTCAGCCAGTGTCGAAAGGCTGAGATCGATCCCCTCGCGGGAATATCGTTCGCTTTGACGGTTGAGGTGTTGATGCTGGGCGAACTTCTCGAACAGGATCATCGCCAAAAGGTTCGGCCCCGCAAAGCCGCGCGGCGTAACATGGAAAGGTGCCGGGGCTTGGGTGATCTTCTCGCATTCACGGCAGGAGAACTTCTCCCGAACGGTCTGTATGACCTTCCATTGACGAGGGACGACCTCCAGGGTCTCGGTGACATCCTCGCCGAGCTTCGACAGCTTGGCTGAGCCGCAACAGGGGCAATTCGCCGGGGCGGCGATGACGACACGCTCGCGCGGCAGATGCTCGGGAAACGGCTTGCGTGAAGGACGCTTGCGCTCGAAGGCCCTGACGGTAGAACCCTTGGCAAGCGCCTCTGCCGCGAGTTCATCTTCGCCCGCATCAGTTTCGAGTTCTTCGAGCTGCAGTTCCATCTGTTCGAGAAGCCGTGCCTTGCGCTCAGAGCGGCTGCCGTAAAGCTCTCGGCGGACCTTCTCGATCTCCAGCTTCAGCCGGGCGATCAGCGCCTCGGAATGCGACACGAGCGCTTTTGCACTGGCAGCTTCCGCCTTCGCTGTCGCCGCTTCAGCCTCGGCCACAACACGCCGAGCGCGCTCCTCGGCAAGCAGTGCGAGTGCACTGGCAAGGTCGTCCGGAAGCTGTTCGGCAGGGGCGTTCATGGCGAGATGGAATCATATTCTCTCCCGCCATTCCAGCATTTTTGCTTATCCGGCCGAGGTGGGCCGCCAGGTTTTTTCCGGCATCCGCCAGTCGATCCCCTCCAACAAATAGCCGAGCTGCGCAGGTGTGATCACCACCGTTCCATCGGCCGCCTACGGCCATATGAAGCGGCCCCGCTCCAGCTTCTTCGTGAACAGGCAGGCTCCCTGCCCATCATGCCAGTTGACCTTGATCAGGCCGCCACCACGACCGCGGAAGACGAACAGGTGTCCACACATCGGATCGCGCTTGAGCGTCTCCTGCACCATCAGCGACAAGCCAGGAAAGCCCTTGCGCATGTCCGTATTGCCTGTCGCCAGCCAGACCTTCACACCAGCAGGAACCGGGATCATCGCCGACCTAGCACACAATCGAGAATGCGGCCAAGCGCTTCCGTGTCGATGTCACTATCCACGTGGACACGACGACCGCGGCCCAGATCAATCGTCACATCGCTACGCTTCCGGCGCGGTTGCGATGGGGCGGGCAACTCCGAGGCGACGGGTAGGGCTGCCGGCGCGGCCTCCGAAACGATGACGGGCACCAAGGTGCTCGATACCGGGGTCGACGGCTCCTCGATCTGGCAGAGTTCCTTGCGCCACCGAAAGAGCTGGCTCACGTGGATGCCGGCCGATCGCGCAATCTCTGAAAGAACCGCACCAGGCTCAAGGCAGGCGGCAACCAGCCGCCCTTGTCCTCGCGAGACCAGCGCCGCCGGCGCTCGACAGACGTGATCACTTCAATCGGATGCTTCGTCATAGGACTACTCCTAGTGTTTGCACTAGGACTTCCGATGTTCACGCCAATCTCGCAAGGCGGCCCTCACCGGAGGGGTACGATGGCACAAAGGGCCTCACCGAGAACGGCGTGGACGATCTCCGGGACCTGCTCGCCGACATACAAACATGGGAGGGTGGCATCCGCCAGTTCCTCGTCGATGAACGATGTGATCCCGAGATGATCGAGCGCGTCATGGCCTACGAAGCCAAGAGAAGCCTATAGATTCGGTCTCTCGACCCTGCCAAAATCCATTCGCCGGACGCTCACGTGTGTTTAGAGGGGCATCCTACCTGATTGAATCGACTGGGCTATGCAAAGTAACCATCCGGCCAAGGCCGCGGACCTTATGATTTCGGCTGATCAGTGATGATGCGTTCGATCTTTTCCGGATCACATTGCTCGTTGAGAAGGAATTGGCGAACGCCGCCTTCTGAGGACCGCAAGTCGGCGAGGAACTGCTGCAGGCTCTCGATGCCACGGTCGGTGAAGGTTATGATACCCTCGTCGGCACCGTCGTAGACATGGATCATTTCGCCGTGGTCGATGTTGTCGGAATTGCTGGCGATTTCTTCAAGCAACTCGAGGTTCTCACCGATCAGCGTGGCGACATATTCGATCGTGTAGACGTGCGTCGGTTGCGCCATCAGGCCGCCACCTGCCGGGCGTTTCCAGCGGACCAGTTCCACGGCAACAGTTCCGGCAGCCTTGATACTGGAAGGCTGGGCATGCGGGCGAGCACGTCCGCCAGCCAGGCTTGCGGATCGATGTCGTTCATCTTTGCCGAGACGATCAGAGAATACATGAAGGCAGCACGTTCGCCTCCGCGCTGGGAGCCGGCGAACAGCCATGCCTTTCTTCCCAGAGCAATCCCGCGCAGGGCGCGTTCGGCGGCGTTGTTCGTCAGACAAAGTCTGCCGTCATCGAGGAAACGGGTGAAGGCTTCAAAGCGTCCCTCCTTCTCGAACATGTAGTTGATCGCCTTGGCGACGGGATTGTGCTTCGACATCTGGGCACGCTGGGCCGTGAGCCAATCGTGCAACTCCTCAACGAGCGGACGGGCATGTTGCTGCCGGGCGACAAGCCGTGCCTCGGCCGGCATGCCATTTATGCCGCGCTCGATGTCGAAGAGCGCGTCGATGCGGGCCACGGCCTCGAGCGCGACGGGCGATATCTCGTGGGCAGGCTTTCCCTTGCGCACGTTGCCGGCGATGTCGGCCAATTCGAAGAACTTGCGCCGCGCGTGGCTCCAGCAGAGCGCGCTGTTGACCGGAGCGGGGCCGCGGTCGGCACGGTAGAGGTCGTTGTAGCCACCATAGGCATCGGCCTGGAGAGTACCATGCCACCCGGCGAGATGTCTGTTTGGATGGGTCTTCTCGCGATCAACAGAGAAGTAGAAGAGTGCCGCGGGAGGCGCGCCGCCTGCGAAGGGGCGGTCGTCGCGAACGTAAGTCCACAATCTTGCCTGCCGCGTTGCACCCCGCGCCAGAAGCGGCACGGTGGTGTCGTCCCCATGCAGCCGTTCGGCGGCAAGAACATGGGCGCGGATCAGATCATGGATAGGTTGCAGCGCTATCGTGCAGGCCCCGACCTGGTCGGCCAGCGTGGAGAGGCTGAGGTCGACGCCCTCCCTGGCATAGCGCTCGGCCTGGCGGTTCAAGGGTTGATGCTGTCCGAACTTCTCGAAGAGGATCGTGGCCAGCAGGTTCGGCCCCGCCCATCCGCGCGGTGTGGCATGGAAAGGTGCCGGTGACTGGCTGATCTTCTCGCAGTCGCGGCAGGTAAACTTCTCGCGCACCGTCTGGATCACTTTCCACTGGCGAGGGATCACCTCCAGCGTCTCGGTGACGTCTTCGCCCATCTTCACGATCCGGGCCGAACCGCAGCAGGTGCAGCTTGACGGAGCCTCGATGATGACGCGCTCGCGCGGCAATTGCGCGGGAAAAGGTTTGCGGGCTGGGCGACGGCGTTCGAAGGCGGAGACATTCGTGATCTTTGCCGCGACGCGTACCGCAGTGATCTCATCCTCGGTGGCATCGGCCTCGAGTTCTTCGAGCTGCAATTCCATCTGGTCTATCAGCCGGGCGCGGCGTTCCGAACTGTGGCCATATTGCTCGCGCCGCATTTTTGCGATCTCGAGCTTGAGATGCCGGATCATCGCCTCGGATGTCGTGACGACGGCCCGCACCTGTGCGAGGTTGGCTTCGGCGGAGGCGGCACGCGCCTCCGATGCCGCTAGCGCGGCCCGCAATCTGGCTATCTCCGAAGCAGCGTCATCCATGGCCGGAAGCTAGCATGCCGCCTGCAAAATACCTAACGAAAACAGGGAAATATAGAGGGTCAGCCAGCCTTTGAAGGCCGCTGTGTCCAGCGCGGATTGCGCCAGTCTATTCCTTCCAGAAGATAGCCAAGCTGAGCCGAGGATACCGATACAGCTGAGCCGCTCTGACTGGTCGGCCAGATGAACTTTCCGGCCTCCAGGCGCTTCAGGTAAAGCGACATGCCAACCCCGTCATGCCAAAGCACCTTGATCAGATCGCCCTTGCGTCCCCGAAAGCAGAATATCTCGCCGCCATGGGGATCGCGGCCGAGGCCTTCTTGCACCTTCAGCGCCAGGCTGTTCATGCCGCAACGCATGTCCGTCACGCCACCCGCGATCCAGACCTTCACGCCAGCCGGAAAGGCGATCATGACGCATCCAGAACCGGCAACAGACGGGCCAGAATATTCGGATCAAGCGAGGTCGGGATCGTCAGCCGACGACCGTTCGGCAGACCGATCTCGATCCTTTTGTCGTCTTCCCGCCGCGGCGGCGAGGCCTTCTCGCAAGGTGCCGCCGCTGGTGGCGAAATCGACAGTGGCATGAAGCCAGGTGACGTCGAAACGCTTAAAAGGCCGTTCCGGTATTCCCGTCGCCAGGTCGTCAGTAGCGATCGCGACAACCCATAACGTCGCGCCGTCGCCGAACCCTGCCGAAAGCCCCGCAGGCTTTCCTCGACGATCCGAACCTTCTCTTCGTCCGACCAATCCCGCCGACGGCCAAGATCATCGACGGACAAAACCTCAACGGGGGAAATCACTGTAGCGTATGACATAAGGCATGCACTTAAAGCCAATCACCAAATCAGGGCAGACGGCCTTCGGCGGAGGCATACTATGCAAATCAGCGTCTGTCTGATTCTTATGACACCCTCTGGATGGAGGTGGCTGAGATGTCGAAGGCTTTGTCGATGGATTTGCGGGTTCGGGTTCTTGCAGCGGTTTCACAGGGCCTTTC
>NZ_JAJNCX010000034.1 GCF_021026315.1 Rhizobium sp. C4 | reverse complement strand
CGCGAAGTTAGCGGACGAAAGACCGGCAACTGCCTTCGAGCTCAGAACGGCCACGTTGCCGGTCGTCAGAACCGCAAGGTTGGCCGAAGAAATCGCCGCCATCTGCGTCGAGGTCAAGGCTGCTGCCTGGCCCGTCGTCAGCGCCGCAACCTGACCCGTCGTCAACGCGCCAACCTGTGCTGAGGTCAGACCCGCAATGGCATCGGACTTGAGCGCAGCAAACTGGCTGCTCGTCAGCGCGGCAATTTGCGTTGTGGTCATCGCAGCAACCTGGCTCGATGTCAGCGCCGAGGCCTGCGCCGTGGTCATTACGCCAAGCTGGGCCGTCGAAAGCACAGCAACCTGGGTCGACTTGAGGCCGCCGAACTGGCTGGAGGTCATCGCGGCGACCTGGCCGGTGGTAAGGACCCCGACACCGGCGGTGGTCATGCCAGCAATGGCCTTGGGCGTGATGGCCGCGACTTCGCCGGTCGTGAAGGTCGCAATATCATCCGTCGAGAGCGCACCGATGGCCGACGATCCCATGGAGCCAATCTGGCCGGCGGCAAGGGCTGCGGCCTGCGCCGAGGTCAATCCTGCGATCTGCGTGCTGGTGAGACTTCCGACCTGCGCGGTGGTCAATGCTGCAATCGTGTCGGTCGAGATGACGGCCAGCTGGGTCAGCGTCAGGCCCGTCACCGCGGACGTCGAGACCGCGTCCATCTGCGATGTGGTGAAGGCGGCAATTCCGGCCGTCTGGAAAGCGGCAATCTGCCTGGACGACAGCGCTCCCACCTGCGCGGTGGAAAAGGCGGCAACGTCGCCAGTGTTAAGTGCTGCGATCGTGCTCGTTGAGAGAGTTTTGATCTGGCTTGTCGTCAGAGAAGAAATAATCGAAACCATCTGCGCCGTCGCTTTCCAATTTGCCCATTTACGCTTCGTTTCCCGCCGTGCTCTGTCGCTTGGCCGGACTGCGGCCTAGACGGGAAAATCAAACGGTCCAGCGCACCGGCCGCAGTTCAAGAACAGGATGAACAAGCGCGCGCACACGGACAGTTTCTCGGATAAACATGGCTTTGGAAGCCTCGGGGAAGTCGCGCATCATGCAAGTGGTGCCAAAAGCACCAACTCCCCGCCCCAAACTCGTCACTTGATCGTGCCCTGATCAGGGGCCGACAATGCCCGGTCAAAGACCAACGCAAACACTCAATGCGACGTGATTACAACTTTGAGACCATAATGGTTAATTTTTTCTTTACAGGCAGTAAGCATGTTCAGCAGGTTCACTAAAGTCTTTAACCACGTCAGGAACTTCTTTACGGCGCGAGACTTGCGCGAAGGATACCACGACAGCGGCAATATCCTGAGGCTATATCAATCCAACTTATCAAAGGGATGACAGAATATAGTCGGGCGCGCGAAGACCCTTCCAAGTCCAGCTCGTCTGCATTTTTGCAAGGCCGCAGTGCCGAAATGAAGGTTCTTGCATTCCTTAACGCCGCAGATTGCAACCATAGCTTCTGGTTGCAAACTCGAAAAAGCTCTGGAAAGACGGAGCGGCATGAAAGCCGGCGGGAAGCGTAAGCTCGGACACGCAATCCGCGTGCATCGCCTCAACGAAGCGCGGCGATCCAGTCCAGGCCATCCTCGGTCCGCCCGCCGGGATGATACTCCGCGCCGATCGGCCAGTTATAGCCGAGCGTTTCGAGAACATCGATGATATGGCGATAGTTCACCTCGCCGCGATCGGGCCGGCCGCGCTCCGGGACGCCGGCAATCTGGATATGACCGATGATGGGCATCAGGGCCTGAAGCCGCCGCGTCAGGTCGCCTTCGCTGATCTGCACATGATAGCAGTCGAACATCAGCCTGAGATTGGCAGCACCAACGGCGCCGATGATCTCTGCCGCCTGGTCGGTGGTGCTGAGGAAATAGCCGGGCCAGTCACGGCGGTTGAGCGGCTCGATGAGAATGGTGATGCCATGCACCGCCGCCCGTGCGCTCGCATAGGCAAGATTGGATAAAAACGCCTGCCGCGCTGCCGCGCCCTCGGCATTGCCGGCCATCACATGGACATTCTGCGCGCCAATGGCGATTGCATAGTCAATCGCCTGATCGATTGCCGCCCGCGCATCGGCCTCACGGCCCGCAAGGGCAGCCAGACCCGCCTCCCCGTCTTCGACCTTCCCCCTGATGGTATTCAAACCCAGCATGGAAAGGCCAGCGTCCGCCAGCGCATCGCGAACACGTTGAGGCTCGACATCGTAGGGCCAGTGACATTCCACGGCATCGAAGCCGGCGCGCGCGGCGGCGCGAATGGCATCCGGCAGCGCCAGCTCACGCCAGAGCAGACCGAGATTTGCGGAGAACCTGGCCATGATCGTCAATCCACCTTCAGCAACTTGACCGCCCGGGCTGAAAGGCCTGCGGTTTCTGACGATGCGAACTTGCCGGTTTCCACAAACAAATCAACCGGAGACCGCGAGGTCTCCGGTTGATTTTCGAGTGTTCCGTGAATGCGATCAACGAACCTTGCAGAAGCGCTCGTTGCCATAACCGTCGATATAGGTGCCGGTCTGCGGGTCGAAGCTGTCATAGCGGTCCTCGCAGGCCTGATACCAGGCAGCCGACCAGGGACGAACGCGCTGGTAGCTGGCGGGACGGTAACCGTAGTCGCCACCCTGATTGTAATAGACCGGACGCTCGCGGTAACGCGGCGGCTCTTCATAGGTCTGCACTTCGCGGGGACCGTTGTCCTGCGAGCCGGAAACGATCGCGCCGGCAATCACGCCTGCTGCAAGACCGGCAATGCCCACGGCCAGCATGTCATCGCCATTGTTGCGGTCGCGTGCTGCGGCCGGAACTGCCTGTGCTGCCACCAGGAGGGCGCTCGAGACTGCAACAACCTTCAGAAACGTACGCATTTGTTTTTCCTTTCGAACCGGCCGTAGTGATTTGCCGTCATGAGTTGCAAACTACAGAGCCTTGGCTGAACGCTGCCTGAACGGACTGTTCATGCGGCGAGCGCCTTCATCCTGCGTCATCAGGCCAGCGAACGCAGGATCACGCCGATGCAGATGAGGGCGAAAAGAATGGGCAGCACGCTGCGGATGGCGATCCTGAGGTCCTTCGCGAGGAACGGATAGGCCCGCCGCCCCGGCAGACTTTCGCTTTCGATCAGCAGGTCGAGGAGCAGCGCAAGGATGAGATAGAAATAGCCCAGCGAGATCATGAAGGCGATGGGCGACGTGACAGACATGCTGCCGGGAAAGCTCGCCTCGAAGGTGAAGCTCAGCGCCGCCAGCGCCAGCAGTGCCGAATAGGTCACGCCCGTCTTGTCGCCGATCAGCCCGCCGGGCGACCACAGGATGAAGAGCGAGACCGAGAGCACCGCCATGAACGGCACGAAGATGCGCAGGAAATAGCGCGGCCACTTGCGGTCAAGGTCAAGCTCTGCCGTCAGACGCGCAAAGGGGCGCGCGCTCCAGCCATAGAACTGCTCGGTCGAAAAGCCGAGGCTTTTGACGCTCCAGTCGGAGGCATTGATATCCTGCGGGATGGTGGAAAGCAGACGGTCCTGATGATCGAGCACGAAGACGACGTCGTCGGCCGGATAATATTGCGAGACGAACGAAAGCCGCAGGTGCTGACGGTCGAAGGGAAACGCGGAAAGATCCTTGGCGAAGCGGAAGGCCCCCTCGAGCCGGCGGGTCAAATTGACCTCGCCGTTGCTGCGGATCGACAGCGCCTCCATCTCGACCTTGGGCTCGCCGGCCTGGTTTTCGATGACCATGACCGGGTTCCACATCGTGGCAAGCCTGGCGCTGGCCTCGCCGCCGGCAAAATCGAGCCGGTCGCGACCGGCGGCAACCGCGTCGAAGACGAGCGTGGGATTGCGCCAGCGCTGGACAATCTCGACGGAGAGCCGCGCCTCGCCGCTGGTTTCCTCGACCTCAAGCACATCGAGAATGCGCACCACGAGATGCACTTCAGCCGGTCGCGGCATCGAATCGGGAAGCGGCTGGCGGCTTGGCAGATCGCCGGCGTGACCGGCACTGCCGGTCGCAACAACGGCCAGCAACAGCACGAGCATCCTCAGACAGAACGACAGGGCGACGGCGCGCATCGGCTCAGTCCTCCGCCTTCCGGCCGGAAACCGCACGGCCCACCGCAGCATGAAGGCGGCGGAATTCGGCAAGCGCACTGGTCGGCGCCGTCTCGGCAATCGTCAGCGGATCGGCTTCGACCTTGTCCGCCAGATCCCGCAGCGGCCGGACGACCGCAGAGCGGATGGCAACCATCAGCATGGAATAGATCAGCACGAGCCCGCCGACGAAGAGCGAGGCGAGCGTCACGACCGTCCGATTGTAATGCGCTTCAAGCCGGCTGAAATCGCCAGCCGTCAGGATCGCCCCGATGACATTTCCGCTATAGTCGATGAGCGGCTGGTTCTGCAGGGTGAGCGATCGTCCGTCAACATTGCGCGAGAAGGTGAAGCGATCACGCGACAGCCGCACATCGCCGCTGGCAATGATCGGCGCGAACAGCGCCTTGTCCGTGGTCGCATCGAGCACGAGGCCGTCGGCCTGCGAGGAGCTGCCCGACTGATCCTTGAGGAAGCGCCTGTCGAGGGCGAGCGCAAAGTCGCTGCCGCTTGCCGCCTTTGCCAGATCGGCCAGCGTCTGCAGATTGACGCCCACCTCGACCGTCCCGACAAGCTCCTTGCCATCCTCGGAAAGGATGGGAGCGACGGCGCGCAGACTGAGGCCCCGGACGCCGAGTTCCAGACCCTTCTGCGTCTTCCGGTCATGGTTCGCTGCGACGATCATCGGCCGGAAACTCGAAAGATCCTGCCCGAAATTCTGCGGGTCCCAGACGCGCAGCACCGATTTCATCTTCGCATCGTGAAAATGCACGACATCCACCCCGGCAAGGCGTGACAGCCGGTCGAAGACGGGCCTGGTATAGGCGAGCAACGCCTCCCGCGATCCGGAGGCGAGAAGCGTGCGGATATTCGCATCGGCCGCCAGCGTCTCGGCATGGGTGGCGGAGAGCACGGCTGCCTGATCCATGGCGGTCGAGAAGATGACGGAGGTCTCGTCGATCTCGCGCTGGCGGGCGTCGCTGAGCAGCGCATTCTGGTCCGATGTCATCAGCCAGCCGCCCAGAAGCAGGATCGCGGCAACGGAAAATGCGGCAATGGCCGCAAGCAGTCGGTCAATCGTCATGTCGAAGCAATCTTGGGGCGAGGCTTTGCGAAGGCGGAATGAAAAGGCATGTCTCGGTTTCTTCACCCGCAACATGTTGAAAGTCAATGCTAAGTTTCGTCGCTTGACGGGGCTTTGGCCTACGTCAAGCAGACAGAAGACGCCGAGTTTCCGAGCTTCAAGAATTTTGCGGCATCCGGCGGCGGCTTGTGCCATAAGGGCCGCGAATTCAAGCAGGCCGAGACCATGATCCGTATCGAAAACGTCAGCAAGTCGAACAGCAACCGCATCCTCTATATCGAGGCGTCCGCCGCCCTGAACCGTGGCGAGAAGATCGGTCTGGTTGGCCCAAATGGTGCCGGCAAGACCACGCTCTTCCGCATGATCACCGGCGAGGAGCAGCCCGACGAAGGCCAGATCGCCGTCGAAAAGGGCGTGACCATCGGCTATTTCAACCAGGATGTCGGCGAAATGTCCGGCCGCTCGGCGGTCGATGAAGTGATGGCGGGCGCAGGCCCGGTCAGCGAAATCGCCGCCGAACTCCATGCGCTCGAAGCCGCCATGGTCGATCCGGATCGTCTGGACGAGATGGACGAGATCATCGAGCGCTATGGCGAAGTGCAGGGCCGTTATGAGGAACTGGACGGCTATGGGCTGGAAAGCCGCGCCCGCGAAGTGTTGGCCGGCCTCTCCTTCAGCCAGGAAATGATGGATGGCGATGTCGGCAAGCTGTCCGGCGGCTGGAAGATGCGCGTGGCGCTTGCCCGCATTCTCCTCATGCGCCCCGACGTCATGCTGCTCGACGAACCGTCGAACCACCTTGACCTTGAAAGCCTGATCTGGCTGGAAAACTTCCTGAAAGGCTATGACGGCGCGCTGCTCATGACCTCGCACGACCGCGAATTCATGAACCGCATCGTCAACAAGATCATCGAGATCGATGCCGGCTCGCTCACCTCCTATTCGGGCGACTATGAATTCTACGAGGGCCAGCGCGCGCAGAACGAAAAGCAGCAGCAGGCGCAGTTCGAACGCCAGCAGGCCATGCTTGCCAAGGAGCTGAAATTCATCGAGCGCTTCAAGGCCCGCGCTTCGCATGCCGCCCAGGTCCAGAGCCGGGTCAAGAAGCTGGACAAGATCGAGCGCGTCGAGCCGCCGCGCCGCCGCCAGACGGTTGCCTTCGATTTCCTGCCCGCGCCGCGCTCCGGCGACGATGTCGTCAACATCAAGGGCGTGCACAAGCAATATGGCTCGAAAATCATCTATGACGGGTTCGATTTCATGATCAAGCGCCGCGAGCGCTGGTGCATCATGGGCGTCAACGGCGCCGGCAAGTCGACGCTGCTGAAGCTGATCGCCAGCGATACGAAGCCGGATTCCGGCACAGTGACGATCGGCGCGAGCGTCAAGCTCGGCTATTTCGCGCAGCATGCCATGGACGTGCTCACCGGCGACCTCACCATCCTGCAATGGCTGGAAGAACGCTTCCCGAAGGCCGGCCAGGCCCCGCTTCGCGCGCTATCGGGCGCTTTCGGCTTTACTGGCGACGATGTCGAGAAGAAATGCCGCGTGCTTTCGGGCGGCGAAAAGGCCCGCCTCGTCATGGCCGCCATGCTCTTCGACCCGCCGAACTTCCTGGTTCTCGACGAGCCGACCAACCACCTCGACCTCGACACCAAGGAAATGCTGATCAAGGCGCTTCAGTCTTACGAAGGCACCATGCTCTTCGTCTCCCACGACCGCCACTTCCTCGCCGCCCTTTCCAACCGCGTGCTGGAACTGACGCCTGAGGGCGTGCATCGCTATGACGGCGGCTATGTGGAATATGTCGAGCGCACGGGGCAGGAAGCACCGGGGTTGCGGAGTTGACACCGCAGCGGCGCTGACTGCCATGGGCCGCGCCCATCTCCTCCGTCATCCTCGCCCCTGTGGCGAGGATCTACTGACGAAACTGCAAGCTCGACCGTTCAGCAAGGATACGACTTAGAGGCACTTGCAGCCTGAGAGCCATGCACGGAGCGGCATGAAGCCGCGTGGCAGATCCTCGCCACAGGGGCGAGGATGACGGCGGGATGACAGAATGCCCGCCCCCCATCCATCAAAATCTCTGAAGCCCGCATGACGCATTCGCCCTTGTTCGACTCAACGAACAGGCGCTGAATAGGCAGTCTCCGAAAGTCCCAGCTGACCTTCATTGCACCACATTCGAGGTGCACCAAACGCCCGCTATTTGAAAAGTTGCATGCCCTCAGTTTAGCCGCATGTCGTTGTCGCAAAACCGCTCAGCACGTTTGCGCGACATGCTTCAGGACCCCGCCCTCATGCTTCGCTATTTCGAAAATCTCATCATCCCCACCGCCCGCGAGACCCCCGGCAATCCGCCGGAAGGGATCCTGAGCTTCTATTGGTTCTTCATCCGCCAGGCGAAGGGGCTGTTCATCACACTGCTGGTGGCAAGCTTTCTCGTCGCCGTCACCGATGCGGCGATCCCGATTTTCATGGGGCGGCTCGTCAAGGCGCTGACGACGAGCGCGCCGGAGATGGTGGTCAATAACAGCCAGCATCTGGTCTTGAGCCTCGTTATCCTCGTTCTGGCCGTCAAGCCGCTGGTCATGGCGCTGCAGGCGCTGGTGCTGAACCAGGCGATTGCGCCGGGCATGACGAACCTTGTCCGCTGGCAGAGCCATTGGCACGTCATCCGCCAGAACCTTTCCTTCTTCCAGAATGATTTTGCCGGCCGCATCGGCTCGCGCGTGCTGGAAGTCGGCTTTGCGCTGCGCAACTCCGCCGTTTCGGTCATTTCCGTCGTCTGGTATCTGGCCGCACTCGGCCTTGTCGGCGCGCTGTTTCTGGCCACCGCCAGCCTCTGGCTGGTGATCCCGGTTCTCGGCTGGACGATCGCCTATGTCGGCTTCCTCGCCTTCATCGTGCCGAAGATCCGCCGTGGCTCGCGCAGCATCGCCTATGCACGCTCCGACATGGTGGGCCGTATCGTCGACAGCTACACCAATATCATGACGGTCAAGCTCTTCGCCCGCGCCGAGGATGAGGACGCCTTCGTGCGCGAATCCGTTGATGTCCATACCGGTCGCATGACGGTGCAGCATCGCTGGCTTTCGCTCTTCGGCATCGGCCTGTCCCTGCTCTCCGGCCTCTTGATCGCCGGCACGGCGTCGATGGCGATCTGGCTCTGGTCGCATGGCAAGGTCGGCATCGACATCGTTGCCATCGTGCTGCCGATGACGCTGCAGATTTCCAGCATTTCGTCCCGCGTCGCGCTCGAAATCTCCACCATTTTCGAACAGCTCGGCACCGTGCATGAAAGCATGGAAACCATCGCCCAACCCATCGGCCTCATCGACAAGCCGAATGCCAAGCCGCTTGTGGTCAAGCAGGGCGGCATCCGCTTCGACAACATCTCGTTCCATTATGGCCGCAAGGGCGGGATCATCGAGAACCTGACGCTCGACATCAAACCCGGCGAGCGCATCGGCCTTGTCGGCCGCTCCGGTGCCGGCAAGTCGACGCTCGTCAACCTGCTGCTCCGCTTCTACGATCTCGAATCCGGCCGCATCCTCATCGACGGCCAGAATGTTGCCGACGCAACGCAGGAAAGCATCCGCCGGCATGTCTCGGTAGTCACGCAGGACACGTCCCTGCTCCACCGCACGATCCACGAAAACATCGCCTATGGCCGCAGCAATGCGACCCGCGCCGAGGTCATCGCCGCGGCCGAACAGGCCCATGCCACCGAATTCATCGAACACCTGACCGACTGGAACGGCTTGCAAGGCTTCGACGCCCATGTCGGCGAGCGCGGCGTCAAGCTCTCCGGCGGCCAGCGCCAGCGTATCGCCATTGCCCGCGTCATCCTGAAGAACGCGCCGATCCTGATCCTCGACGAGGCAACCAGCGCGCTTGATTCCGAAGTCGAATCCGCCATCCAGTCGAGCCTCGAAAACCTGATGCAGGACCGCACAGTGATCGCCATCGCCCACCGCCTGTCAACGATCGCCGCCATGGACCGCCTCGTGGTTCTGGATCGCGGCCAGATTGTCGAGCAGGGCACGCATCATGAGCTTCTCGCACTGGGCGGCCACTATGCACGGCTCTGGGATCGGCAGTCGGGTGGGTTTTTGGATCCTGAGGGCTAACCACAGCGCCCTCACGCTGAGGCGCCGGAGCGCCAGCGAAGGCCTCGAAGCGTCCAGAGGCTGGCGCTGAGGGTTGCTCCCCCTCCCCCTTGTGGGGAGGGTTGGGGAGGGGTCTTTCTGTCCGCTTGCTCTAGCTTTGGTGGTCAAGACCCCCTCTGGCTGCCGCCATCTCCCCCACAAGGGGGGACCATTGCATAACTCGCACTTGTTGGGATTTTGAGGATTGAAGACGCAGCTTTTCGAGCCCGGTTGTTGATTTTCCGGGCTTTTGGGTTGTTCTTTGTCGGCTTTGGGTGGTTTTGGGC
>NZ_JAJNCX010000033.1 GCF_021026315.1 Rhizobium sp. C4 | reverse complement strand
TGAACTGACCTTCCCGACGAACTGACATCCCACCGCCTCCAGCCGCTGCAGAACCAGTGAATCATATCAGTGGAATTTTGCAACGGTCCCCTTGTGGGAGAGGATAGCCTGCCCCAAGAGCCGAAGGCGATTGGCGAGGCAGGCTTGGTGAGGGGGGGGGGTGCTGTCCGTGCCAAAACCGAACCCCTCATCTGCGATTTCTAACACTTAGCCTGCGGCTAAATGTTGAAATCGCTTCCTCCCCCACAAGGGGAGAGGAGGGCCATCCCCCCAAACAAACAAAAAGCCCGCGTGGATCGCTCCACGCGGGCTCTTCAATTCATGGAAACGCGAGAACCTTAGTTCTGGTCGCGGTTCTTCAGAGCGGCGCTCAGGATTTCGCCGAGCGAAACAACGCTGTCGGACGAACCGAATTACGCGCGCTGAATCCGCATCGACGCTTTGATGGTATTGAAACCATGGCCGATACGGTAGCTTGTGGCTGCGTCAGCCTGCACCGGACTCACTATCGCGACCTTTGCTCCCGATGTCAGCTACCCTCACATAATCGTGTACGGATTTCTGGCAGAAATCGAGATAGGCCCGAACGATACTGGAGGGGTTGCGGTGCAGCGGATAGAGCAGGTTGACCTCCTGCGCTGGCAAGGGTTGATGCGGCAACACCTCACGCAGTTTCCCGCTCTCCAATGCCTCCGCGGCGAGGAAGGGCGGCAACTCTGTGAGCACGTCGCCCGCGACTACGAGTTGTCGCAGATGAAGATAATCGTTGGTGGTCATCACCGTGCGCGGTTCGATGGTCTGGTCCTTGAAGCGCCAGACGGGCCGGCTGTTGGCATCCCGGCACCACGCTGCGCAAGGCAGTCCTTGCAAGACCTCGATCGTCTCAACCTGGCCGAAGCGTTCCAAGAAAAGCGGCGCTGCAACCACGACATGACGGTATGAAAGAAGACGGCGAGCCAGCATTGCCTCATGCGTGATGGCTCCGACCCGCAGGGCCACGTCGATCCCGTCCTGAAGATGATCAATCCGGCGGTCGGTCGAATAGACATTGACCTCGATGTTGGGAAACTGTCGCTGAAATGCGGCAATCAGCTCCCACCACGGCTCAAAGACGGTCGGCAATGACAGGCGCAGGCGCCCTCGCAACTGGGCCTGGTCGCTTCTCACGGACCGTTCGGCCTCGGCAAAGGCGTCGAGGCCGCGCGTGGCATGCTCATAGAGCCGCATGCCCGCATCCGTCAGCCGGATTCCCCTCACAGAACGCTCCAGCAATTGGATGCCCAATTGCCGCTCCAGCTTGCGTACTTGCCGACTGAGCGTCGCGAGCGGAATGCCAGCCCGTTCCGCCCCCGCCGACAGGCTACCTGCCTGTACGGACTGAATGAACATTTGAACGGCGTTGAGGTCCATGGATTCCCTATCATTTTTGAGAGGAAAGCTACCGGATGACAATCTATAAAGTCAATTATGAGTGGGTTAGCTTCCTTAGTGCCAGAGCAATGGCAGCTTTTGAAATTTGAAGGAGATAACAATGTCGATAAAATCCGCTCTCAAGACTTATGAAACCGCCCTTAACGGCAATGACCTCGACACTATCTTGAGCCTGTATGGAACAGACCCGGTGTTCATGCCGCAACATGCGCCCGCGCTTGTCGGACGAGCAGCGGTTCGGGCCGGTTACGAGCAGGTTTTCGCCACCCTGAAGCTCGATGTGGTCTTCACCATTCATGACGTCGTCGAGACGGACGAATGGGCATGGGCGCGCACCAGTTCTGCAGGTCGCACAAGAATTCTCGACGCGAATGTCGAGGTGGCGGAGGGCAACAACGAGCTCTTCATCTTCCGCAAGGATGACGGCGCCTGGAAGATACATCGCTACCTGTTTGCCACCAGCGAACCGCGCGGCTGAGGAGGCCAACCCCATGAAAGCTTATGTGATTGAACGCGCTGGCGGTCCCGAAGTGCTCCAACTGCAAGACATACCGAGGCGGGAAGCAGGGCCGAACGAGTTACGGATCAGGGTTCGTGCCTTTGGCCTCAACCGGGCCGAGACCTATCTGCGCGCCGGCCGGATGGGCGAGATCACCGCACCGCGCGTACCAGGCATCGAGGCTGTTGGTGAGGTGATCGCTGACGCCTCCGGTCAGTTCCGGGTCGGACAGCGTGTGGCCACCGCCATGGGCGGGCTGCAGTTCGGCCGCCCTGGCAGCTATGCCGAGGAAGTGACAGTGTTGCGCGACAATGTCGTCGATCTCGGCGATACTTCCCTCTCCTGGGCGGAGCTTGCCGCGCTTCCGGAAGCGTATTTGACCGTCTGGGGCGCGCTGACACGCCGGCTCGCCATCCAAAAGGGCCAGACACTTCTCGTTCGTGGCGCTACATCCTCGGTAGGGCTCGCCGCCATTGCCTATGCGAAATGGCTGGGCCTCAAGGTGATCGCGACGTCCCGTTCGTCCGACAATCTCGAACGTCTGCATTCGATCGGAGCGGATGCGGCATTGGTCGATGACGGCGCGATCGCCGATCAGGTTCGGGACGTCGCGTCCGGCGGTGTCGATGCGGCGTTGGAAGTCGTCGGCGCCGCTACGCTCCGAGACACGATCCGGGCCGTCAGACCCTTCGGCGGCGTTGCGGTGATCGGCTTGTTGGGCGGTCCCCCGGTTCTGGAAAATTTTCATCTGATGCAGGATCTGCCGGGCGCGATCAATCTGGCCTTCTTTCCGAGCGGACTTTTCGGCACTGATGCGCTGCCACTCGGCGACGCGCCGCTTGCGGCAATTGCCCATGACATGGCCGAGGGCCGCATACCGTCGCTCGTGAGCCGCATCTTCGACTTCGGCGATGTTCCGGTTGCGCATGGCCATATGGAAAGCAACCGAGGTCTCGGCAAGTTGGTGGTGCAGCTCTGACAGGGAAACGAGACCGCAAGTTCCCGCCAGACAGGACAAAAAAGCCCGCGTGGATCGCTCCACGCGGGCTATTCAATTCACTGAAACGCGAGAACTTAGTTCTGGTCGCGGTTCTTCAGAGCGGCACCGAGGATGTCGCCGAGGGAAGCGCCCGAGTCGGACGAACCGAACTGTGCGACGGCTTCCTTCTCTTCAGCGATTTCCAGAGCCTTGATCGACAGGCCAACCTTGCGGTCCTTCTTGGAGAAGTTGATGACACGGGCGTCAACAACCTGACCAACCTGGAAGCGCTCGGGGCGCTGCTCGTCACGGTCACGCGACAGGTCAGCGCGGCGGATGAACGAGGTCAGCTCTTCGTGGTTGACGAGCTTGACTTCGATGCCACCGTCGTTGATCGCGGTCACTTCGCACGAAACGACCGAGTTCTTGCGCAGGTCGCCACTCGTTGCGGCATCGCCGACGGCATCCTTGCCGAGCTGCTTGATGCCGAGCGAGATGCGCTCCTTGTCGACGTCAACGTCCAGAACGACAGCCTTGACGACGTCGCCCTTGTTGAACTCTTCGATGACCTGTTCGCCCGGACGGTTCCAGTCGAGGTCGGAGAGGTGAACCATGCCGTCCACATCGCCGTCGAGGCCGATGAACAGGCCGAATTCGGTCTTGTTCTTGACTTCGCCTTCGACTTCCGTGCCAGCCGGATGGCTGTGAGCGAATGCCTGCCACGGGTTCTCAAGCGTCTGCTTGAGGCCGAGCGAGATGCGACGCTTGGACGGATCGACTTCGAGAACGACAACGTCGACTTCCTGGCTCGTGGACAGGATCTTGCCGGGATGTACGTTCTTCTTGGTCCAGGACATTTCGGAGATGTGGATGAGGCCTTCGATGCCCGGCTCCAGCTCAACGAACGCACCGTAGTCGGTGATGTTCGTGACGGTGCCCTTGATCTTCTTGCCATCCGGATACTTGGCCGAGATGCCATCCCACGGATCGGACTCGAGCTGCTTCATGCCGAGCGAGATGCGGTGGGTTTCCTGGTTGATGCGGATGATCTGAACCTTGACCGACTGGCCGATGTTCAGGATTTCCGACGGATGGTTGACGCGGCGCCATGCCATGTCGGTGACGTGCAGCAGGCCGTCGATGCCGCCGAGGTCAACGAACGCACCGTAATCGGTGATGTTCTTGACGACGCCCTCAACAACCTGACCCTCTTCGAGGTTCTGGACGATTTCCGAACGCTGTTCGGCACGCGACTCTTCGAGAACCGTGCGGCGCGAAACCACGATGTTGCCGCGGCGCTTGTCCATCTTGAGGATTTCGAAGGGCTGCGGGTTGTGCATGAGCGGCGTGACGTCGCGGATCGGACGGATATCGACCTGCGAGCGCGGAAGGAAGGCAACAGCGCCGTCGAGATCGACGGTGAAACCACCCTTGACCTGGTTGAAGATGACGCCTTCGACGCGTTCGCCGGCTTCAAACTTCTGTTCCAGGCGGCCCCAGCTCTCTTCGCGGCGAGCCTTCTCGCGCGACAGAACAGCTTCGCCGAGCGCGTTTTCGATGCGTTCGATGAAGACTTCGACTTCGTCGCCGACCTTCAGCGAGCCGTCACGTGCCTTGGCGCCGAATTCCTTGAGCGGAACGCGGCCTTCGACCTTCAGACCGACGTCGATGATGGCGACGTCCTTTTCGATGGCCGTGATGATGCCCTTGGCAACGTAACCTTCAGCGAGGTCGTTCTTTGCAAAGGATTCTTCGAGGAGGGACGCGAAGTCCTCCATCTTGGATGTAGCAGACATGGAAACTCCAAAATGTGCCGTCATGTGGCACGTCGCACCGGGGGTTAGCGTTGTTGACAACCACAAGATCACGTCCGCCCTTCTTTGGAAGAAAGGCAATCCGGCGCGAGGACGGCTTGCGGCTCATTTCATGTTATGACAGCAAAACCGCAAAGCGCTTTTGCCGAACGATATTACAAGGCAGCGTCGATGAGACGTTTCGCCGCCTGGAATGCGGCCTCTATACCCATTTCGGTCGTATCGATCAAGTGCGCATCGTCCGCCGGTTTCAAAGGGCTGTCGGCGCGGTTCATGTCGCGCTCGTCGCGCTTGATCACATCGGCCAGAACATCCTCGAAAACCGCCTCGCCGCCACCCGAAACAATCTCGTCAAACCGGCGCTTGGCCCTGACCTCCGCCGACGCCGTGACATAAAGCTTCACCGCCGCATCCGGGCAGACCACCGTCCCGATGTCGCGCCCATCCAGCACCGTGCCGGGCAGCCGCCGAGAAAACGCCCGCTGCGCCTCGACCAGCGCGCGCCGCACGGAAGGCATCACCGCAATCTTGGATGCCGCCTCGCCAATCGCGTGCGCCGAAAGCACCGAACGATCCAACCCCGAAAGATCGACCTTCAGTGCCATATCTGCAGCCTGAGCCTCATCGTCGAGCGGCAAGCCGGCATCCAGCAGCGCCTTGGCGCAGGCGCGATAGGTCAGCCCCGTATCGAGATGATGAAAGCCATAGGTTTCCGCAATCCGCCGCGAAAGCGTCCCCTTGCCGGCAGCCGCAGGTCCGTCGATGGCGATGACTGGCATGGGTGGGGTCTCCGGTTGGGCGTTGCGGAGGATTTAGTGGGGCAGGGTGGGGAAGGCAAGGGCCGACGATCGGCGAGCGGGCGGATCGGCCAGACAAAGGCCAGACAAAGACAGGACAAAGAAACGCCGCGCATCCGTTTCATCGAATGCGCGGCGTCCGTTCAGCGGCAGACCTGCCTCATGAGGCCTTCTTGCGCAGATATTCCGCGATATCGGCCACCTTGGACCCGAAAGTCTTGAGCACGCCGTCGCCCATCTTCATCAGCTTTTCGAGCTCTTCCTCGAAATGGCCGGCCTTCTTCTCCTCCGCTTCGGGAAGCGGCGGCAGGATATGGGCGTAATAGGTGTTGTCGAGCAACCGGTGCAGCAACCGTTCGCCCAGGAAAGGCTGGTTGTTGTTCAGCGCCCGCGCGCCCTTCAGCATGTTGCGGATGTCATATTGCGTCGGGTTGAGATCCGGCACCTGCTTCGGGATATTCAGCAGCGTGTAGACGGCAACGCGCGCGGTGCGCACCGAGCTTTCCATCGTGAAGACGATGTCGTTGCGGGTTTCGACGAACTGCCCCAGCAGGCCGAGATTCGTGCAGCCTTCCGGCACGACATGCGGCCTGTCGCCGGCCGCGCGCGGCATGAACTCGGCGGTGATGTAGGGCATCAGCGCGAGGCGAACCTTGGTGTTGGCGGCAATCTCTTCCAGCTGATCGACAATGCCCAGATGATAGCAAAGCTCGGCGAGAACCTCCTTGCCGGTGCATTGCGGCATCGGCTTTTTCACATAGTCGCCATTCTTGTCCATGAAGAGCGCATAGACCCAAAGGACCAGCGTATCGGCGGGCTGGTTGGGGAAATGCGGCTGGCGGTTGCAGGTCACGCTCAAGAGCCATGCGCTGTCGGTGAAGGTGATGATCCCGCCGGTCACGGTGCGTCCCGAATAGGGGTCGTTGACCGAGAGTTCCTTCAGTTTTTCGACGAAAGGCGACGGCTTGCAGGTCAGCGTGGCCGATTCCCACATCGAGCGGTCGGTGTCGCAATAGAATTTCTCGGGCTTGCCGAAAACCGGCGAGGTCTTCGCCAGGTTCTTCCAGAGAACCCAGTCGCTGTCTTCGCCGGGCTCGACCTTGCCGCGCTGCAAGTCCGGAGCGGTGTCGAGATCGCCATAGGCGGTGCCTTCCGTCAGCGAGCCGGTAATCGCGAAAACGAGATCGCGGGGATCGACATCGATGACCTCTTCAGCGCCCGCATGGCTCCGGCAGACAAGACCCGTCACCGTCTTCCTGTCGCCCACGATCTCCAGCCTGAGATTGCGGACCTGCATGTCGCAACGAACCTTGACGCCCTTGTCGTGCAGCATCCTGGACAGCGGACGCACGAAACTGTCGAACTGGTTGTATTTCGGGAAGACCAGCGTCGACATGTCGGCAAAGCCGTCGACCGCGTCGAGGAAGCGGTGCAGGTAGAGCTTCATTTCCAGCACGCTATGCCAGTTCTGGAAGGCAAACATGGTGCGCCAGAACATCCAGAAATTGCTGGCCAGGAACCCCTTGGAGAAATACTGCTCCACCGTGATGTCATCGAGCTCGTCCTTGCGCTTGAGGAGAAGACGCATCACCTCCAGCTGCTCGGATTTGCTGAGGCCGAAACTGGAGAAGTCCTTGATCTGGCCCTGCTTGTGCATCAGCCGGGCCTTCGACCAGTTGGGATCGGCATCGTTGACCATGCGATATTCGTCGAGAACCGAATAGCCTTCGGGCAGTTCCAGCGCCGGAACATCCTGGAAAATGTCCCAGAAATTATCGTAGTTCCAGTTCATCTCGCGGCCGCCGCGAATGATGAACCCATCCTCCGCATTGCCCGCCCCATCCAGCGAACCGCCCTCGACGGGGAGATTTTCAAGGATGGTGATATTCTCCGCCGGCATATGCGCATCGCGGATCAGGTAGAAGGCGGCGGCCAGCCCGGCAATGCCGGTGCCGACAATATAAGCCTTGCGGCTCTCGATGCCGGGCGTGGCAAGCGGCTTGTTGCGCTGGTACATGCCGATCATGTCGAAAGGCGGACGCGTGTTTTCAGGCGTGTTATGCCAATAGCTGCCTGCCGCGTCCGGCTCGAATTCGAAGCCCTCGGGAGCAACGACTGGGGCATTCAGTCCTGGAAATTTCTCTGTGCTCATGGTCTTGACCTCTTTGTTGCCAAGTCCGGAATTTTGAAGAGCGCCCGGGTTTGGGCGCGCAAGATCCCGGTTCATCTCGGAGCCTGACATGGCGAGGTGTTCTGGACGCGCCCTTCGCGGTGGTTCGGTTGCCTTACTAGTCAAGCAAGGCCTGTCTACATCCGCAGCACGAGGCGGACTTTGACATGGCTCAACTTTGGGAGGGGAGTTTTGGGAACGTCCGCCGAGACTGCAGCCTGCCACAAACCGCTCGGTGGCTCGCGGCCGCAATCCGCCGGGAGCCGTGTCGCAAAGCAGATCGCTGAAATGAATAGTCTTGATGCTTGGCGCGCGCGGCCCCTCCACTCTCCGTCATGCCGGACCTTATCCGGCATCCAGCCAGCCGCGTCTGCGGGCTGAGAGGACTCGTTTCATAAAGGCAGTCTCTCGCGCGATGGACATCGCGCGGCTGGATCCCGGATCAAGTCCGGGATGACGGAGGAGAGGGGGTGCCAAGGTCCGGAACGGGTAGGTCAGCGCAGCATAGAAATGCCATAAGCCTCCGCAATCCGCCGCGAAAACGTCCCCTTGCCTGTGGTGGCAAGGCGGGCCTAAGCCCGCCGCAACGCCGCGAGATCCCCGTTGCTCAACGCGGCAAGGTTTGCCTCGATCTTCTCGAGCGGCCAGTCCCACCAGGCAATCTCGAGCAGTTCGGCGATCACGTCATCGGGATAGCGCATCCGGATGATCGCCGCCGGGTTCCCGCCGACGACGGCATAAGGCGGCACATCGCGCGCGACGACGGAGGCCGCGGCGACAATCGCGCCCGTACCAATGTGGACCCCCGGCATGATCGCCGCATTCTGCCCGATCCACACATCATGCCCGACAATCGTGTCCTTCACCGGCAGGTCCTTGTAACCAAACGTCTCGGGCTTGAAGATGCGGAACGGGTAGGTGGTGAACCCGTTCATCGGATGGTTCGCCGAACTGGTGATGAAATAGGTCCCGCGCGCAATCTGCACGAACTTGCCGATCACCAGCCGCTCGCGAACCTCATGACCGAGAAACGGCGCTAGAATATAAGCCGTGTCTTCGACCGGCCCGGAATGCGTGAAGTAGCTGAAATCGCCGATCTCCATGCGCGGATGATCGATCACGTTCGCCAGATAGACCGTGTCACGATAGACCGTGCCATCGGGCAGGGTGATCGGATGGACGAGGCTTGCGTCGAGAATTGCCATGGAAGACCTATGGGTAAGGCCGTTTTGCTCAAAACGGATGTTCGGACTTTGGAGAGGCTAATTCGCGAAACGCGATGAATCGATCTCACAATGCAGATCGCTGCGATGAATAGTCTTGATGCTTGGCGCGCGCGGCCCCTCCACCCTCCGTCATGCCGGACCTGATCCGGCATCCAGCCAGCCCGCGTCTGCGGGCTGAAAGGACTCATGTTGCTAAGGGAGTCTCTGCGCGATGGACATTGCGCGGCTGGATCCCGTGCTCTGAGCCCGAACCTTGGACCGCCGGATCGATATCCCCCAATCCACCAGCATCCCGTCGACCAGCTTTCGCTGCCGGGCAGGCCTTAGAGTTTTCGGCGGATGACATCCTGAAGCATTTCCCGGTCCAGCGTCAGATCGGCGACGATCTTCTTCAGCCTGGAATTCTCATCTTCCAAAGCTTTGAGCCGCCGCATCTCGTCCGGCAACAGGCCCGCATATTTCTTGCGCCAATTGAAATACGTCGCCTGGCTGATCCCGGCCTCCCGGCAGATCTCCGCCACCGGCACACCGTCATCACCCTGCTTCAATATGAACGCCTTCTGCGCGTCCAAAACTCCGATGCCTTCATCGCTTCCGCTCCTGTTCCCAGCCGAGAAGTTAAAGCGGAAAACTCCAATTATGAACGGTCCAGTTTTTGGGGATCAGAGGATGAACTTTTCGTGGGCATCCAGGCATGAACCGCCGCGTCGGCCCTGCTTCGCAGGCGTCAACCTACCCACCCGTGCACTCGCAATCCAGGCGATGGCCGTTGAAATCGGGACGCCGCTGAACGCGCCGACATGCCATCGTGTGACGCAGCCAGAACGCGGATACGCAGATCATCACTGAAAGCTCGGGCCATATTGCCTCCGACCAAATCACCAGTCGGGCGATGGAATCAGAATTCCCCAACCAAGGAAATCCTCAACGCGATTCCGCGTTCATCGGACGCGCCCTAGAACCGCGCAAACTGAATACTTCAGGCTCCGATACGTGTTGAGCAAACGTTGATCTCGAGGCGCATAGATTCCAGCTGTCCGATGCGCGTGATCATTCCGCTGCAGGATTTCTCAACATGCGTTTCACCAACGGTCGGCTGATAGAACCTTCTCCATTACGTATTATTTCGTCAACGGCGTCTGCTTCGCGCTCAAATCCCAGCGTTGTCCAATTGGGCCGGGTGAAACGGCCCTAAACTGATAGTATTAATCCAGAATTCGTTTATAGGCAGCACCCTAGAGTATCCGTGTTGATCAAGCGGTTTTTTGTGTCCATTTGCGGTTGCTTTTGAGCAGTGCGTTTGCGAGGACGACGAGCTTTCGCATGATGGCGGTGATGGCGACCTTTGGTGCTTTTC
>NZ_JAJNCX010000032.1 GCF_021026315.1 Rhizobium sp. C4 | reverse complement strand
CCCGAGCATGAGAGATATGTGCGGATAGCGTCTTTCGCTCGCCCTTCGTTCATTAAGTTTACGATGCCAGCGGAGGGGCGGTCAAGATGATCCGCTCTTCGACACGCCCGCCATGAGCGCGGGTGACCTCCAGTACCGCCGACGACCTCATCCCTAACCAGACTGCGGCGTTTTCGCTTTACCAGATTCGGACATTTCCGTTGCCGCAAGTGATATGGCGGCATCCAGATGTGGAGGCAAGTTCAGGCTCTCCAGCAACCATTTGACAAAGAGGCGCACCGGCTTGCGGATCGGGCGGTTGCGTGGAATGACCAGCTTGTGGCCGCTGTCGTAAAGTCGTCCCCCTGCCTGCGACAGCGGTGCAACCAAGCGGCCGCTTGACAGGTCCTCTTGGGCCAGTCTCATTGATTCAAGGGCGATGCCGAGTTCGTTGCGGGCTGCGGAAAGGGCCATGAAGCTGCGATCGAAGCGCAATGCCCGGTTCAAAGACTTGTTGATGCCGTTGACCTTGAGCCAATCGTCCCACCGCACCTGTTTCTGGTCACTCTGGATCAACGGAAAAAGCGCAATATCATCGATGCATCCGATTTGGTTCGCTATCGCGGGAGCGCACAGGGGTGCGACTTCTTCTTCTCCCAGCAGGAGGGAGGTCACACCTTCGGCCCGCACAGGACCGTAAACTATATCCAGATCGAAATCGTCGGTGGCGAAGCGGGCATATTGCGTGTCTGCCGACAGGCGAAGCTCGATCCCCTCGTGGCGCGTGGTGAATTGCTTCAGGCGCGGCGCAAGCCAAAGCGCTGCGAAGCTGGGTGCGGAATGGATGCGCAGCAGCGCCGACCCACGCTGACCGACATCCTCGATGCCCCGTCTAATTTCATCGAAGGCAACGGAAAGCCGTGACAGAAGCGCAAGCCCTTCGAGGGTCGGACGCACACCTCTGCCGGCGCGTTCGAAAAGCTGGACGCCCAGTGCCGCTTCAAGCTGACGCACGGAATGGCTGATGGCGCTGGGCGACAGGCGCAGTTCGTCGGCGGCCCCTTTGAAGTTGCCGTATCGCGCTGCAGCTTCGAAACTGCGCAGCATGGAGAGTGTCGCGCCACCGATCATAGGTCTTGATTAACGTGAATCTGATTCATGAATCAATGAGGAATTGTCGTTTGCATCTCAGGTATCGGATGAGTACGCCTTGACGCCGATAGTCGCGCAGTGCCTGCACGGGTACGCAATGGGAGGAAACATGGTCGACATACAGCGCATGGCGCATGCAATCCGGTTTCTCGCCCTCGATTCCATCCTGAATGCCGGCGAAGGGCATCAGGGCGTACCACTTGGCATGGCCGAAATCGCGGCAACCCTTTACGCCAGGCATCTGAAGATTGACCCGTCCGAACCGCTCTGGCCGGACCGCGATCGCGTCGTGTTGTCGAACGGCCATGGCTCGATGTTGCTTTATGCGCTGCTCCATCTGGCCGGCTACGACCATGTCTCGGTTGATGCGCTCAAGAGTTTCCGCAAGCTTGGATCTCTGTGCGCCGGTCATCCCGAGATCGAACAGCACGCCGGCATAGAGATCACAACCGGGCTGCTTGGCCAGGGCATTGCCTGCGCGGTCGGCATGGCGGTAGCCGAGGCGCGGCTGGCGGCGCGTTTCGGCGCGCCTTTGGTCGAACATCGAACCTGGGCCTTTGTCGGTGATGGCTGCCTTCAGGAGGGGATCGGACAGGAGGCTGTTTCTCTGGCCGGCCATCTACAGCTCGGCAAGCTCACGTTCCTGTGGGACGATAATCATATCACCGACGATGGTGACACGGACCTGTCGACCAGCGAGGACATTCCGGCACGATTTCGCGCTGCCGGATGGCACGTCCATGCGGTTGATGGTCACGATATAGAGGCCATTTCGATGGCGCTTGATGCGGCAAAGGCTGATCCGCGACCGTCGCTCATTGCCTGCCGGACGACGATCGCGCGCGGCATTCCCCGCCTTCAGGGCCAGCGCGGCGGCCATAGCGCGCCTTTGAAGGTGGAGGATTCTGAGCAGGCGCGTGCTCTTCTCGACTGGCCTCACGCGCCTTTCGACATACCGGCGGAGATCCTTCGCGATTGGCGCAGCGCGCTTGCCAAGGGCAGCGCCGCGCACGAGGCCTGGCGCTTGAGGCTGGAAGTCTATCCGGACAAGGCCGAATTCCAGCGTTGGATATCGGGCGGCCTTCCCATGGACTGGTCCTCGCAGATCGCGGCACTGCATGCGGCGGCCGGGCGCCAGATCGAGCCAAGGGCAACGATACTGTCGTCCGGCGATCTCTGCGACGGGCTGGTGTCCGTGCTGCCGGAGACCTTGGTTCTTTGCGCCGATCTCGAAGCGCCGACCAACCACAAGCGCAGCCGTGGCGCCTTCGATGTGCGCGACCGCAGCGGCAGCTATGTCCACTGCGGCGTCCGGGAACATTTGATGGGGGCAATGGCGGATGGCATTGCCGCCCATGGTGGTCTGCGCCCCGTCAATGTCACCTATCTTGCCTTCGCCGATTATGAACGGCCCGCCATGCGCATGGCCGCGCTGATGGGTCTGCCGGCACTGTTCGTTTTCAGCCACGATTCCATTGGCGTCGGCAGCAACGGGCCGACCCACCAGCCCGTCGAGGTTCTGGCGAGTTTCCGCGCCATGCCGAACATGCTAGTCTTCCGACCCGCCGATGCGATCGAGACCGCCGAGGCCTGGCAGGTTGCCATCGAACATCGCAGCGGTCCGAGCCTTCTGGCCCTGTCGCGCCAGGCGGCTGTGCCTGTGCGGATGGAGACGGACGAAAACCGCACCAAACGCGGCGCCTATGTGTTGCGCGAGCCCGCAGGCGGCCGTGATGTGACGTTGATTGCGACCGGAACCGAGGTGAGCCTTGCCGTCGCCGCGCAAGCAGAGCTTGCTCACCTGGGGATCGCTGCCGCCGTGGTGTCCATGCCCTCGTGGGAATTGTTCGAAATGCAGGGTATGGATTATAGATCCGCCGTGCTTGGTGAGGCGCCGCGCATCGGCATCGAGGCGGCGCTGTCCTTCGGCTGGGAGCGCTGGCTGCGGCCCGAGGATCGCTTCATAGGCATGAGCGGATTTGGTGCTTCCGCGCGCGCGGAGGTTCTTTACGAGCATTTCGGCATTACCAGCCGGCGCATCGTGGACATGGCGAAACAGATGGTGGCAGGAGTGGCTGCGTGAGCCGTATCGTTTTTCTTGACCGGGACACGATCAGTCCCGATATCGACGTGCCGCGTCCCGGCTTCGATCACGAGTGGATCGTCTTCGCAAAGACTGCGCCCACGCAGACCGCCGAGCGCATTCGCGATGCGGAGATTGTCATCACAAACAAGGTACGCATCGACGCCGATGTTCTCGATGCGGCACCCGCTTTGCGGCTCGTGGCGGTCGCTGCCACCGGCTACGATTGCGTGGACATCGCGGCCTGCGCGGCGCGCGGGGTCACCGTCTGCAACATACGCGGATATTCGGTCAACACGGTGCCGGAACATGTCTTCGCGCTACTTCTGGCGCTACGCCGCAGCCTGGTGCCGTATGTGTCGGAGGTGCGCGACGGCGCATGGCAGCGGGCCGGACAGTTCTGCTACTTTTCCAATCCGATCCGCGATCTCGCCGGATCGACCATGGGCATTGTCGGCAAAGGGGGCATCGGCGGAAAGGTTGCCGCGCTGGCTTCGGCCTTCGGCATGGAGGTGATCTATGCGGCTAGGCCCGGCGAGACTGCCGCGCCCGGTCGGATCGCCTTCGACGAGTTCTGCGCCCGTACCGATGTGATCTCGCTGCATTGCCCGTTGACGGAGAGCACAAGGTCGCTCCTCGATGCCAAGGCCTTTTCGGCCATGCGCAAGCAGCCCATCATCATCAACACGGCGCGCGGAGCGCTGATCGACCTCCCCGCCCTGCGCGAAGCCCTGGAGGCACGGAAAATCTCCGGCGCAGGCCTTGATGTCGCCGATCGCGAGCCGCCGCCGGCCGACGATATCCTGATGCAGCTTGCCGGCGATCCGCGCGTTCTGGTCACGCCGCATATTGCCTGGGCCTCGAGAGAGGCGCAGAAGACGCTTGCGCGCCAGCTTTGCGACGTGATCGAGTCGTTCCAGCGCGGTGCACCGATCAACTCGCTGACACCATAAAGAACGACGCGATCGATGACAGACACCAAGGCCCTTCTGCGCAGCATGTTCGAGACGGCAATCAACGCGGCGCGGCCTGGCATTGTTCTGCCGCCGGCGCTGCCGCCGCGTCCCCCGACTGGTCGGGTCGTCGTCATTGCCGTTGGCAAGGCGGCGGCAGCCATGGCGGCGGCGGTCGAAATGGTCTGGGGGCCGTGCGAAGGATTGGCATTGACGCGCTATGGCCACGGCGTGCCGACGCAATCGATCGAGGTGGTGGAGGCGGCTCATCCTGTTCCGGACAAGGCGGGGCAGGACGCGGCGCGGCGCATTCTGGCGCTGGCCGAAAGTCTTGGTGCGGGCGACACGCTCCTGTTTCTGATCTCGGGTGGGGCCTCCGCGCTTTTGTCCGCTCCGCTTTCCACAATCACTCTGGACGAAAAGGCGGCGCTGACGCACGCCCTGTTGGCGAGCGGGGCGACGATCACCGAAATGAACAGCGTGCGCCGACATCTCTCGTCAGTGAAAGGCGGACGCCTTGCCGCCGCAGGCCATCCGGCCCGCTGTCTCTCCTTTGCCATATCCGATGTGCCGGGCGATCGACCGGAGGTGATAGGCTCAGGCCCGAGCGTGCCCGATCCTACGACGCAGGCCGACGCGCGCGCCGTGCTCGCCAAATATGACATCCCGGCACCGCCATCGATCACGTCCGTTCTGGCAGATCCTTTTTTCGAAACACCCAAGCATGACGACCCGCGTCTGGCCCGTGGTCAATTCAAGCTCATTGCCACACCGCAAATGATGCTCGCCGCGGCCCAGGCGGCTGCGCCCCTGCCCTGTCATTTGCTCGGCGATGCTATTGAGGGCGAGGCGCGCGAGGTCGGCCGCGCCTTTGGGGGACTGGCGCGTGCCGTTAAGGAAGGCAAGTCCGCCTTCATGGCGCCCTGCATTCTTCTTTCCGGCGGTGAAACAACCGTCACGCTGCCGCCAAAGGCCGACGGAAAAACCGTGGGCAGAGGTGGCCGCAATGTCGAATTCCTGATGGGCCTTGCCGGCGAAATTGCCGGCGTCGAGGGCATCTTCGCGCTCGCCGGCGACACCGACGGGATCGATGGTGCCGCAGACGTCGCCGGCGCCTATGCGGATTGGACGACGCTCGAGCGCGCACGCACAACGGGCTACCCGCTTGGCGCGGCCATGGCGGCGTATGATGGGCACGGCCTCTTCGAGCGCCTGGACGACCGGATCGTCACCGGGCCAACCCATACCAATGTCAACGACTTTCGCGCCATCCTGATCCAGTCCTGAAGCGAGCGTTCCGCACGCATTGCGATGGCAGTCGATAAGCCGAAGCCTATTTCCTCTTTTCAACGAAATGCTTTAGCTTCCAGACATGCGTGATCTCAATCTCAAGGCAACCGAATATTTCGAAGCGGCCGCCCGACTGGGCAGCGTGACCAGGGCGGCGGAGGAACTGGGCATTTCCCCTTCCGCAGTGAGCCAGCAAATATCGCTTCTCGAGGCACAACTCGGGGTGAAACTCTTTCGGCGCGAGAAACGCAGGCTGCTGCTGACGCTTGACGGAGACCGACTTTTTCAGACAACAACACAAGCCTTCGGGGCCATCCGCAATGCGCGCTCGGCAGTCTCCTTCCAGCGAGACCGACGCAATTTCGTCATTCGCGTCAGTCCCAGTTTCGGGGTGCGGTGGCTTGGGCCGCGCGTCGGCGCCTTCTGCGCGGACAATGAAGAATGGAACATGCGCATCGATGCCACGCCCGACTTTTCGGCTTTTGAAACGGAAAATGTCGATGTGGACCTCCGCTATGGCCTCGGCACCTGGAGCGGGGTTTCCGTGACGCCTCTGATGCATGATCTGGTCCTGCCGTTGTGCAGCCCGGCCTATCTGGAGCGGCTGCGACAGATCGATCCGGATCCCGCCCGCCAGCTGGCACAGGCGCGGCTGATCGACAGTGTGAAGACACTTTATCGCTGGGACCTTTGGCTTGCCTCCAACCAGATCCATATTCCGAACGTGAGTTACCCCTTACGCTTCGACCGATCGTCCATGTCGATCGAAATGGCAAAGCAGGGCGGAGGCATCGCGCTTGACAGCGTTACGCTCTGCCTCGGAGAACTGGAGCGTGGCGAGCTTGTGCCGTTCTCGACGGCCTTCGAAGTCATCGACTTCCCCGCCTATTGGTTCGTCTGTCCGTCACGGCATCTGAACAGACGGATTGTCCTGCGCTTTTTCAACTGGATGATGTCGGCCTGCAAGAACCACGACGATTCTGCCCGTGCGCATCTAGCAGGCCTGGGCTGCCGGTTCCGCATGGGGTTACCCACCGATCTCATCGACGTCAAACCCTGGGGTCTGTGACGCGCCGGGAAAGAGTTGTTAAGCCTGACTTCACATGTCTTTCGGATTTCTTAAAATATTTTCTCTGCTGTAGATGCTATCTCTCAGGCACAAACAGTCGGGAGGAAACGATGAATTTGGCAAGCAGCCCGGTGGCGCGTTCCAACGTGTCGCTGGCACTTCGGGCATGGAATATCCGGCGCAAGGCCCTTCTTATGGGCCAAGTTCAAGGCCAGGGCTACATCGGCCAGGCGCTCGGCATTGCGGATGTTCTGGCCGCCTCCTATTTCCACGCGCTTGAATACCGCTCCGAAGATCCGGAATGGGAGGGACGCGACCGCTTCCTCCTGTCGATCGGTCACTATGCCATCGCACTCTATGCCGTGTTGATGGAAGCAGGCCTCCTGCCCGAGGAAGAGCTTGAAACCTATGGCATGGATGACAGCCGCATGCCGATGTCGGGCATGGCATCCTACACGCCAGGCATGGAAATCACCGGCGGTTCGCTCGGACACGGATTGGGCATCGCCGTCGGCATGGCCATGGGCCTGAAGCGCAAGAGCAACAAGGCATTCGTCTACAATCTCATGTCGGATGGTGAACTGGGTGAAGGATCGACGTGGGAAGCCGCCATGTCGGGCGCGCATCACAAGCTCGACAACCTGATCTGCCTTGTCGATTTCAACAACCAGCAGGCCGACGGCAAGTCGACCGAGATGCTCTGCTCCGAGCCGCTGACGGAAAAGTGGCAAGCCTTCGGCTGGCACGCCCAGCGAGTCGATGGCAACGATCTTGCCGCCGTCGTCGCCGCATTCGATGCCGCGCGTGACCTCACGCAAGCCAAGCCCCGCGTCATCATCTTCGACACGACCATGTGCAAGGGCGTGCCCTTTCTGGAAAGCCGGGAAATCACCCATTTCGTTCGCGTTGACGCCGATGAATGGGACAAGGCGCTTGCAGTTCTGGAAGAAGGAAAGCCCGCATGACGCTCGCATCCATGGCTCGCAAATACGAAGCCCGCAAGCTTCCCGAGGGCGAACGCCAGGCAACCTCTGCGATGATCGCATCGCTGGCCGCCGAAGGCTACGCCACCGTGGCCGCTCCGTTCGGACAGGCCCTTATCGAGGCCGCTCAGAAAGATGAACGCATCGTTGGTCTCACGGCCGATCTCGGCAAATATACCGATCTGCATGTCTTCGCCAATGCCATGCCGGACCGTTTCTATCAGATGGGCATGGCCGAGCAGGTGCTGATGTCAGCGGCGGCCGGACTTGCACGTGAGGGTTTTATGCCCTTTGCAACGACTTATGCCGTCTTTGCGTCGCGCCGCGCCTACGATTTCATTGCCATGGCGATTGCCGAGGAGAACCTTCCCGTTAAGATCGTCTGCGCCCTGCCAGGGCTTACGACCGGCTATGGTCCGAGCCACCAGGCCACCGAGGATATCGCCATCTTCCGTGGACTGCCCAATATGACGATCATCGATCCGTGCGACGCCGACGATATTCTCGGCATGGTGCCGGAAATGTGCGCCCATCAGGGCCCTGTCTATGCGCGACTTCTCCGGGGCAAAGTTCCTTCCGTGCTCAGGAAACACAAGCCCGATTACAAATTCAAGCTCGGCAAGGCCCAGCCGATCCGCGAGGGTCGAGATGTTCTCGTGATATCGACGGGCCTGATGACCATGCGTGCGCTGGACGCTGCCGTAAAGCTTGCCGAAGACAAGGTGGATGTGGCGGTCCTGCACTGCCCCACCATCAAGCCCCTCGACCTTGAAACGATCGCGGCGGAAGCCTCCAGGGGCGGGCGCCTCGTCGTGACCGCCGAAAACCATACGGTGGTGGGCGGATTGGGCGAGGCCGTCGCCGCAGGTCTTCTTTCTCGAGGGATCGCGCCGAAATTTCGCATGATCGGTCTGCCGGACCAGTTCCTTGAGGCAGGCGCGCTGCCAACCTTGCACGACATGTACGGACTTTCGGTCGATAAGGTGGCGCAGAAAATTCGGGAATGGCTCTGAAGGCCGCCCCGGAGATCCAATAAATTTACGGAGGAATGAGACCCATGGGTCTACTGAAGGGAAAATTCGCGATTATCACGGGGGCTGCGTCGGCACGCGGGCTTGGAAAGGCAACGGCAAGGCTGTTTGCCGAGCATGGGGCGACGGTTGCAATCCTCGACCTGAACGCCGATGCCGCAATGGCCGCAGCCGCGGACCTGGGTCCTGATCATGTCGGTCTTGCCTGCAACGTGACCGACAAGGCGGTCTGCGAGGCAGCCGTGGCGGGACTCGAAAAGCGCTGGGGTCGCATCGACATCCTCGTCAACAATGCCGGCATCACGCAACCGCTGAAGATCATGGATATCGAACCGTCGAATTACGATGCCGTGCTCGACGTGAACCTGCGCGGCACGCTTTACATGAGCCAGGCGGCCATTCCGGGCATGCGCGAGCGCAAATCCGGCTCGATCGTCAATCTGAGTTCGGTGTCTGCTCAGCGCGGCGGCGGTATCTTCGGCGGACCGCATTATTCGGCGGCGAAGGCGGGCGTGCTTGGCCTCACAAAGGCAATGGCGCGGGAGCTTGCTCCGTCTCAGGTCCGGGTGAATGCCATCTGCCCCGGCTTTATCGCGACTGACATCACGGACGGCAAGCTCACACCGGACATGCTCGAAAAGATCGTCGAGGGCATACCGCTGGGCCGTGCGGGAGAGGCCTCGGATGTCGCCGGTTGCGCATTGTTTCTTGCGTCGGATCTTTCGGCTTATTGCACGGGTACCGAAGTGGACGTGAACGGTGGTTCCTTGATCCACTAGGGCATGAGTCCGAGTTGGCAAGGCCGCAAGAGGAGCTGCGGCGGACCTTGTCATCAACGCTTGTCACGCTCCGGAAATTGAGTTTGGTTCGCCGGCGGCAGATCCGCCGGCAGCCGTTGGGGGAGATCTGAAACAAAGCAATGGCCGCAAGGCGGCCTGCCTGTTTCGGGCCGCGCGTGAAAAGCCCCGGTCACACCCCGGCTTGGCACTAGCGGGGGATCATTTGAGGAGGAGAAAAACATGAAATCGAGCTGCATAACCGCTGTTGCACTGGCAGCGACTTTGTCCGCGAGCGGCGCGTTCGCCGACCAGATCACCTTTGCGCATGGCGCGAATCCGGGAAACCCCCGGTTCGTGGCTGCCGAGGAATGGGGCAAGATCTACGCCGAATGCACGGGCGGCAAGACCAAGGTTGATGTCGCTCCGTCGGCAACGCTGGGTGACGACGTGGAATTGCTGACCTCGGCGATCGGCGGCGTCATCAATGTGACGGCCAACAGCCAGGGCGCAGTCTCGCAGGTCGTGCCGGAAGTCGGCCTTCTGGGCCTGCCTTTCCTCTTCAAGGATTTGCCTGCGGCCTGGAAGGTCCTCGATGGCCCTGTCGGTCAGATGCTCGACGATCGCGCCCAAAAACACGGCCTGAAAATCCTGGGATTCTGGGATAATGGCATCCGCCAGGTCAGCACCCTCAAGGGTACGGTCAAGGAACCAGCCGACCTGAAGGGGATCAAGATCCGCACACCGCCAGACCAGATGACCATCGACATCTTCACAGCTCTGGGTGCGGCGCCTGCGCCGCTGGCCTTCTCGGAATTGCCGACGGCCTTGCAGTCCGGCGTCTTCGATGCGCAGGAAAATCCGCTGACCAACATCTACTCGTCGAAGATCTACCAGATCACCAAAAACATCACGATGACCGGCCACAAATATGAAAGCACGCCGGTTGTCGCGGGTCTGGCCTGGTGGAATGAGCTGGACAACGCGGGACAGGACTGCGCGCTCAAGGCCACAGCGGAAGCCGGGAAAATGCAACGCGATCTCTCGCTGGAAGGCGACCAGACGCTGCGTCCTAAGATGGAAGCGGAAGGCGTTGTCTTCGCCGAAGCCGATCATGACGCCTATGTGAAGGCGACGGCCTCGGTCTACGACAAATACGCCAAGCAATATCCTGAGATCGTCGACATGCTTAAGAAGGCAGCGGGGCAATAATGTCCGGCCGCACGCAGTCTTCCGAAAAAACGGTGGAGGGGCCGATGGCCCCCCTCATCCGGTTCATGCTCCGCCTGAAGATGGTGTTGGACTGGAGCGGTCGCGTTATCGCCGCCGTCTCCCTCAGCGCTCTCTTCGTCGTTCTGCTGGTCAATGTGGTCCTGCGTTATTTCTTTAATTCGGGCATCGCATGGGCCTATGAGATCCACGGACTGTTGCTTCCGTGGCTTGTGGCGGGCGGCCTACTGATGGCGGCCGCACATGGCCGAAACATTGCAGTAACGCTGTTGCCGGAAATGCTCGGACCGCAATGGTATCGGCCGATCATGGTGGCGGTTCACCTCTGCGCCTTGGTCATCTGCGTCAGCGTTCTTAGCTCCAGCTCGCCCATCTTGCGCGCGGCGCAATACCAGATGTATTCGACCATGCCGATCAGCCAGATTTGGGGCTATTACAGCATCATCTACGCATTCGGCGGGATGGCTTTCATTGCCACCGCAGATGCTCTTGCACTCCTGCTTGGGCACGCCGTCACTGAAATCGATGTCAGCAATTCCAGCCTGAGCTGAGGAGACTTTCTCATGTCTGCCGTAATGATATGGGTCTTCATGATCCTACTGGCCATCGCAGTGCCCGTGGCCCATGCCATGCTTGGCGGTGTGGCTGCAGCGCTTTGGCTCGCGGATCGCCCGCTGGCCGTCATCACCCAACGGCTGTTCTCGACGACACAAAGCTTTCCGATGCTTGCGGTGCCGTTCTTCATCCTCGCGGGCAGCTTGATGATGTCGGGCCGCTTCGGCGTCTATCTCGTCAATATCGCGCGTCTTCTCGTGGGGAACTTCAAAGGCGGCCTCGGTCAGGTATCGATTATCGGATCGGTCATGTTCGGAGGCGTGTCGGGGTCTGCCGTTGCCGATGCCACGGCCATGGGAAATGCCCTGATTCCAGTGCAGCGCGAAGCGGGCTATCCGCGCGGGTTTTCGGCGGCGATCAATGCCTCCTCGTCAACGATTGCCGTGCTTATCCCGCCTTCGATCCCGCTCATTCTCTTCGGTCTTGTCTCCAATGTCTCCATAACCGACCTTTTCGTGGCGGGTATTGTGCCCGGCCTCCTTCTGGGTTTCGGCATGTCGGTTGCGGTCTGGTGGGTCGCGCGCAAAGAGAACCTGCCGCGCGCGCCGCTGGCTGGAGGCTTCAAGGCATTTCGCGGTGAAATCCTTACAGCGCTCCCGGCACTTTTCATGCCCTTCTTCGTCATTGGAACGCTGCGTTTCGGCGTTGCGACGCCGACAGAAGTCAGCGTCATGGCCGTAGCCTATGCTCTCCTGATCAGCGGCGTGGTCTATCGCGACCTGAGCTTTCGAACACTATGGCGCGCAGCCTGCGAAACCGCGCTCATGACGGGTGCTGTCATGTTCATCATCATGGCATCATCGACCATTCAATGGCTGCTGACCGCCGAACAGGTTCCTCAGCATCTTGCGGCCTGGGTTACGTCCTACTTCAGCGAGAAGTGGATGATCATTCTGGCGATGAACATTGTCATGCTGATCGTCGGATGCTTCCTCGATCTTCCCGCAGCCGTCCTGCTGCTTGGCCCGCTCTTCGTCACGATCGGTAGCGCCATTCACCTGGACCTCGTGCAGCTCGGCTTGATGATGGTGGTGAACCTGTCCATCGGACTTTACACGCCTCCTGTCGGTACGACGCTTTTCATTTCCTCCGCCATCGCCAAAAGCGGCATCGGTGAGACGGTCAAGGCACTTGCGCCATTCTATGCGGTTGCGGTTGCCGTGCTGTTGGCCATGTCTTACTTTCCGATGCTCACTATTTATTGACTCGGTCACGGCGGCACTTGAGAATCGACCCCAATTCGGGGCGTCAAAAAGGGCATCGTAAACTTAATGAACGAAGGGCGAGCGAAAGACGCTATCCGCAGATATCTCTCATGCTCGGGCAATTTTCGCCCACAGGCTCATCGCCTCCGCACGCAGTTCGCGATGATGGCAGGAGGTGATGTCGTGGCGCGGGATGTGAAACAGGTTGGCGATCGGGTCATGGATGGAGACGAAGCATTGTAGATGTCGCCGTGATTTGAAGCGCTGCATGATCCGCTCTCGCCGCCGGACTGGCTGGTGAGAACTCTCCGCCCGATTATTCAACCCCTTGTGGGAGCGATGCTCGACACCCGGCATGATCTCTCGCTTTGCTGCGCCGTAGGATTGCAGCTTGTCTGTGATCATCACTCGGGGCAGCCGTCCCTGGCCCTTCAAGAGCTTGCGCATCAGTCGCTTGGCGGCCTGTGCATTTCGGCGGCTTTGCACGAGAACGTCCAAAACGAAACCGTCCTGGTCAACGGCGCGCCACAGCCAATGCTTCTTGCCGCGGATTGAAACAACGGCTTCATCGAGATGCCACTTGTCCCCAAGTCGACCGGATGATCGACGACGGATCTCGTTGGCAAAGGTGCGGCCGAATTTCTCCGCCCACAGCCCGACGGTCTGATGCGAGACAATGATCCCGCGCGCAGCCAGCAAGTCCTCGACCATGCGCAGGCTCAGAGGGAAACGGAAATAGAGCCACACGGCGTGGGCAATGACGTCAGCGGGAAAACGGTGTCGGCGATAGAATGGTTCGCGGTCTGTCATGGCCCGTCATTCGCACATCAAATTCCAGATTCCGTTAAGTTGACGATGCCTACGGATGGCACTGTAAACTTATCGGCCTGCGGTCAAAGGATGGCAGGGAGGCACGGCATCAGGCTACCTTGAGATGAGCGATCTCGCGCCACGTCTGCATGGCCGTTGCTCGTAGTTCACGATGGTAGACGGAT
>NZ_JAJNCX010000031.1 GCF_021026315.1 Rhizobium sp. C4 | reverse complement strand
GCCTCCTGCTCGCGCAGCACCCCAATAATCTGCTCTTCTGTAAATCTCTGCTTCTTCATAAGTCCGTCCTCAATGGGCCGAACTCTAATCAATTTTGGAGGAAATTCTCAGTGGCAGGTCAATAGGACTCTCCACATGATTCATGAGGAAAATGAGCCATATCCTGCTGCGCAGCTACGTGGGGGCTGCTGCCCGCTTACAATCAATCTTGAAACCACGCTCAAACAACGTTAAAGCCCTGACCCAAGAACTTCGATACCAGAGAGCGTTTATGTTCTGCAAATTCGATCGCCACACAATGCAAAGCAAATGCCTTCGCATTTTTCACGTTCAACAGAATGAGGCCTAAATGCTAGAAGGACAGACAATTCTTGTGACAGGTGGAACCGGCTCGTTTGGGAATACCTTCGTCCCCATGACTCTAAGCCGTTTCAATCCGAAGAAGATCATCATCTTTTCCCGCGATGAGATGAAGCAGTGGGAAATGGCCAAGTACTTCAAAGACGATAATCGCGTGCGGTTTTTCATCGGTGATGTCCGTGATCGCGACAGGCTTTACCGGGCCTTGGACGGGGTGGATTATGTGGTACATGCTGCTGCAACCAAAATTGTGCCCACGGCGGAATATAACCCATTCGAATGTATCAAGACGAACATCAACGGTGCGATGAACTTGATCGATGCCTGTATCGACAAACGCGTCAAGCGTGTCGTTGCCCTGTCAACCGACAAGGCATCCAGCCCGATCAACCTGTATGGAGCCACCAAACTGGCCTCTGACAAGCTTTTCGTCGCAGGGAACGCCTACTCTGGCGAACACCAGACGCGCTTTTCCGTGGTTAGATACGGTAATGTCATGGGTTCGCGGGGATCGGTCATTCCGTATTTCATTTCAATCAAGGAAACGGGCGAATTGCCCATTACCCATCCTGATATGACACGGTTTATGATTTCACTGGAGCAAGGTGTCGAATTGGTGTGGCATGCCTTGAAAGACATGATCGGCGGTGAAATTTACGTCAAAAAGATACCGTCAATGCGCGTCACGGATGTTGCGCGCGCGCTCGCACCCAATGCCACCCATCGGATTGTGGGGATACGCCCCGGCGAAAAATTGCACGAACAGATGATCGGCATTGAAGATGGCCCGTTCACTTATGAATATGCAGATCACTATAAGATTCTGCCCAACATAAACGATTGGAGCATGAGCGAAGAACGAATCAAAGGTGGTCGCCTCGTTTCAGATGGGTTCATCTATTCATCTGACAAAAACCCCGAATGGATGAGCGAAGCCGATCTTGCAGCTTGGATCGCGGCAAACGAAGCAAAGATCGGGAAAATCTAAAAATGATTCCCTATGGCCACCATGATATCAATCAAGACGACATAGCGGCGGTTGTCGCGGTGCTTAAATCCGATTTTCTGACACAAGGGCCGCAAGTTCCCGCGTTCGAATCGGCTGTGGCACAAAAAGTGGGTGCGGCGCATGCGGTGGCAGTGAACAGCGCAACATCTGCCCTGCATATCGCCTGCCTCGCCTTGGGGCTTGGCCCCGGCGATCGGCTGTGGACATCGCCCATCACTTTCGTCGCCTCGGCCAATTGCGCCCTATACTGTGGCGCGAGCGTTGATTTTGTCGATATCGATCCAAAGACTTTTAACATCGACCCAGTGGCGCTGGAGGCCAAACTGATCGCCGCAAAGGTGGCGGGCACATTGCCCAAGGTGGTCGTTCCCGTCGCTTTGTGCGGCCAGTCTGCCGACCTGAAGGCCATTCGCGTGCTTGCCGATCGCTTTGGCTTTTTCATTCTGGAAGACGCGTCGCACGGCATCGGTGCCCGCTATGATGGAAACTACATGGGCGATGGGCGCTATGCCGATATAACTGTTTTCAGCTTTCACCCTGTCAAGATTATCAGCACAGCCGAGGGAGGAATGGCCACAACCAATGATCCCGTCTTGGCACGCCGGATGCAGATTTTGCGCAGCCACGGCATAACCCGTGAACAGCACGAAATGACCCATGAAAGCGATGGCGCATGGTATTACCAGCAGGTTGATCTTGGTTATAACTATCGCATGACCGAATTGCAGGCGGCGCTTGGCATCAGCCAGATGTCGCGGCTGGATGAGTTTGTTTCGGCCCGCGCAGACCGTGCCCGAAGTTATGACCAAGCGCTGGCCGATCTGGCGCTGCGCCTGCCGTATCAGGCCCCAATGACGGCCTCTTCGTGGCACCTTTATGTGATACAGCTTGCTGATGCATCGCGGCACCGCGCGGTATTTGACGCCTTGCGCGCAGATGGAATTGGAGTGAACCTGCATTATATACCCGTGCATTTGCAGCCCTATTACCTTGCTAAAGGGTTCACCAAGGGCGATTTTCCGATGGCAGAAGATTATTATGCGCGGTCAATTTCGATACCGCTTTTCTCGCATATTACAGACGCCCAGCTGCAGGCGGTCGTCGATGCAGTAAAGAAACACGTGGGCGTATAAACCTATGAAATTGGCTGTCATTCCTGCCCGTGGTGGATCAAAGCGTATACCCCGCAAGAACGTTAAAGAATTCGCGGGAAAACCCATGATCGCGTGGTCGATTAGCGCCGCGCATGCATCGGGGCTGTTTGATCACATCGTTGTCAGCACCGATGACCAGGAAGTTGCCGAAATTGCGCGCGCTTTGGGGGCCGAGGTGCCATTCATGCGCCCCGGCGCATTAGCCGATGATCACACCCCCACCGTGCCGGTCATTGCCCATGCCATCACTTGGGTCTCACAAAATTGGGGAAGCCCCAATACGACATGCTGCATCTATGCGACGGCCCCCTTCATCCGCGTCGATGATCTAAAACTCGGTGCCAAATTGCTTTTGGAAACTGGCGCAGACTATGCCTTTCCAGTGACCAGTTTTCCGTTTCCGATTCAGCGGGCGGTACACCTTACCGAAAATGGTCGCATGCAGATGTTTTCGCCCGAACATGCGCTAACCCGCAGCCAGGACCTGATAGAGGGCTTTCATGATGTTGGCCAATTTTATTGGGGCCGCACCGAGGCATGGCTGTCAGGCCGCACCATTATTGGGCTAGGTGCCACGCCCGTCATCATTCCACGCCATCGGGCCCAGGATATCGATACGCCAGAAGACTGGACGCGGGCCGAGATGATGTTCCGCCTTCTTGGCGAAATGGAACATCAATAGAAATGCCGCCGCTGCGCGCGATGTTCCGGGTCGATGCCTCGTTGGCAGTAGCATCGGGGCATGTCATGCGTTGCCTCACTTTGGCGCGTGCGCTTGCCGCTGAGGGCGCGGAATGCCGGTTTGTTTGCCGGGCGGGTGCCGGAAATATGATCGACAAAATTCGCGCTTTGGGGTTCGAGGTTGCCGTTCTGTCTGTACCGCCGCAGGCAGACACAGCCAATAGCAGCGGCGCATTTCTATCTGGGGCCGATGTAGACGATGCGCAAGAAACACTCGACGCGCTAAGCGGTTGGCGGCCGAACTGGATCATTGTTGATCACTATGGCCTTGGGCAACCATGGGAAACCCAAATGCGCCCCTATGGTGGCAGACTCTTGGTGATCGACGACTATACCCACCGCGCCCATAATTGTGATGTGCTGCTGAACCAAAACCTAGGCGTTCTTGCAAATCATTATGCCGCAGGTCTTTTGCCAGATACTTGCACCGTGCTGGCGGGAACAGACTATGCACTACTGCGCCCCGAGTTCGCGACAGCACGCCCAGCGGCATTGGAGAAAACGCAACGGTGCGAAACGGTTAAGACAATTCTTGTTTCATTGGGGGGCGTGGACGTCGACAATGCAACGGGGCAGGTTCTATCGGCCCTTGCTGCCGCACACCTGCCACGGGGTTGGCGCGTGAGCGTTGTCATGGGCGGGCAAGCCCCCCACTTATCCTCGGTGCAGGCACAGGCTACAACCATGCCCTTCCCTTGTCAGATTGTCGTAGACACAACCGAAATCGCCAGATTGATGGTAGAGGCCGATCTTGCCATCGGCGCGGCTGGTTCAACCTCTTGGGAAAGATGCGCGCTGGCGCTGCCATCGATCATTTTGGTCTTGGCCGAAAACCAGCTGTCCCTTGCAAAGGCTTTAGTCCAGTCTGGTGCTGCAATGTGGTACAATGCCGGCGATTTGGTGGGCTTGGCCGATGCCGTCAAGCGTTTGGTCGATGACACCAACCTGCGTTTTGACATGGCTAGGCGTGCCGGAAAACTGGTTGATGGGCATGGCACCAGCAGGGTCGTTGCATTAATGACCGATCTGAATACGGTAACTTTGGATCGCGCGCGCCATGACTGATATGCCTAAAAACACAACCGCTTGGGCCTTTCCATCTAAGGTCGCCGTCGTCGTAGACACCCCAGGCTGGTATGATGACCACGCTGCGCGCTTGGCGCGCCGCCTGAATGATGCAGGTCATTCCGCCATGGTCTACCGCGACTATGCCGATATTCCCAAAGGGGATATCGCCTTTTATCTTAGCTGCATGCGGATTACCCCTGCAGAAGTATTGTCGCGAAACACATGGAATTATGTGGTACACGCCAGCAATTTGCCCAAGGGGAGGGGTTTTTCGCCCTTGGTCTGGCAGATTCTGGAAGGCGCAAATGAAATTCCCGTCACCATGATTTCGATGGTCGGCGAGGTGGATGCGGGTGATATCGTGGCGCAGACCCGCATACGCCTGTCTGGCCACGAATTGAACACGCAGCTGCGGGACCTTTTGGCGCAGGCAATCGAAGATCTGTGCATTGCAGTCGCCAACGCGCCGACAGCACCCGTGCCAAAGCCGCAGCAGGGTGAGCCAACCTGGTATAGGCGCAGAAGGCCACCTGACAGCGCGATAGACCCGCAGATCAGCCTTGCGGCACAGTTTGATCTTTTGCGCGTGGTCGACAACGATAGATATCCCGCGTATTTCGATCATCGCGGGCATCGCTATATCTTGAAAATCGAAGATATGGGACCATCGCCCAGGCTTTCAGACAGGAACGAGCATGACTAAAACCGTCACCATCGCAGGCCGAAAAATCGGCCCAGATCACCCGCCCTATGTCATCTGCGAACTTTCGGGGAACCATAATGGGTCGCTTGAGCGTGCGCTGAAAATGGTCGAGGCTGCCGCCAAAACGGGATGCGATGCGATAAAGCTGCAAACCTACACGCCCGACACCCTGACGATTGATTCAGACAGTCCAGATTTCCGCATCACGGGCGGGCTGTGGGATCAGCGTACCCTGTATGATTTGTATCGCGAGGCGCACACCCCTTACGAATGGCACGCCGCGATTTTTTCAAAGGCCGCCGAATGCGGCGTCACAATCTTTTCCACCCCTTTTGACGAGACTGCCGCCGATCTTCTGGACGAACTTGGCGCACCTGCCTTTAAGATTGCCTCTTTCGAAGCGGTCGATCTAGAATTGATCGCCTACGTCGCCCGCAAGGGTAAGCCCATGCTGATTTCGACGGGCCTTGCCAATTTGGGGGAAATCGAGGCAGCGGTTAAAACGGCGCGCGACAATGGCTGCACCGAACTTATCTTGCTGCATTGCATTTCATCTTATCCTGCTCCTTCAGAAGATTCGAATTTGGCGACGGTGCCGCATCTGGGCGCTGCATTCGATGTGGTGGTCGGATTGTCAGACCATACCCATGGCTCGGCCACTTCGGTTGCGGCGATTGCGCTGGGTGGATGCGTCATTGAAAAGCATTTCACTTTGGCCCGAGCGGACGGCGGCCCCGATTCTGCCTTCAGCCTGGAGCCGACCGAATTCACCAATCTTTGCCTTGATTGCAAGAATGCCTGGTTATCCCTTGGCCGCGTTCATTACGATATTAAGGGCGCCGAACTTGGCAGCCTGACGTTCCGCCGTTCCCTGTATGTCATACAGGATATCGCAGCCGGCGAAACATTTTCCCGCGCCAATGTTAGGTCCATCAGACCTGGCTTTGGTCTGCCACCCGCAGCGATTGACAAGGTTTTGGGCAAAGTTGCGCGAAAATCGCTGAAACGCGGCACGGCTTTGTCTTGGGATGTGATAGGGTAAGTCACGTGAAGGTTGCCATTATCAGTCTTTCAACCTTTGGGTATTTTGAGCGCATGGCGATTGCCATGACCAAACGCGGCGTCGAAGCGCAGTTTTTCGACGAACGCCCTGCCAACGATGTGCTGTCCAAACTTGTGATGCGCTTTGCGACAAAGCGTCTGGTTCGCAAACTTGCGCGCCGCCACGTTGAAGCGCAGTTAAATCGAATTATATGCGGTGGGTTTACCCATGTTTTGCTGGTGTTTGCCGAAGTTGTTTCAACCGAAGATATCCAATTGTTGCGCGAATCTGGGTTGCGCATCAGCCGCTATACTTGGGATAGTCTGCGAAATCGGCCAAACGTTGCGGAGTTTGATCCGTTGATGGACGCAGTTGGCAGTTTTGACCCACAAGATTGTGCGATCAAAGGCTATACTTACATTCCCCTGTATTGCGAATACATCAACCCCGAGGGGGTTCTGCCGCATAAAGATCGCCCCATTGACTTTTACTTTTGCGGCACAGCGCATACTGATCGGGCAGCTTTGATCAGCCGGATGAAAGAGATCTCTTTGCATCGAAATTGGCGCACAGTTTCTCAGCTGTTCTATCATTCTCGGTTGTTATACGCCCTGCGCCATTGGAACGACAAACGCGCCCTTGCACTGTTTAACCAAATCAGCAGCGACTCTTTCGCCCTTTCCGACATCATCGCGCATATTCGCAAGGCGAAAGTTGTTGTTGACGTCCATCACGCCAATCAAAGCGGCCTGACCATGCGCACGTTCGAGGCTTTGGCCCAAGGCGCTGTTTTGCTGACAACCAACCAGCACGCGGCTGATTTGATTGATCCTGCGCTGCGTGACCGCGTGGTATTTCTGGACAGAAACGCAGTCGAGGCATCGATGACCGAGGCGTTAAATCGCCATTCGGGGCCACTGGCCGCTGAACAATATGAAACCCTGTCCCAAGATCGGTTTTTGCGCCAGATATTTGACTTGGTGGGCCTAGCACCTGTTGGAATACCCATTTGACGGCCAGCACGCCCATGGTTGCGACAAGAACCATCGCTGTGCAAAGCGGGCGGCGAAACAAAGGATGAAAGATATGCGAATCCTGATCACAGGCGGTCTTGGCTTTATCGGCCGGACTTTGACACGGCAGCTTTTGGCAGAAAGCAGCCACGAGTTGGTTCTTGTGGATAATCTTACAGAACAGGTTCACGGCCCGAATCCCGGCTACAGCGAAATCACCAATCTGGCGAATGTACGCCACATTCGTGAAGACATATGCGAACCGGGTGTTTTGGCCGATGCTTTGCAGGGTATCGAGGTGGTCTATCACCTTGCCGCTGAAACGGGCACCGGCCAGTCGATGTATGAAATCGAGAGATATTACCGCACCAATGTACAGGGCACGGCAATTTTGTTGGAGGAAATTGTTAAATCCCCTGATGGCCGGCCACGCGTTCTGTTGTTGGCGTCGTCGCGGTCGATCTACGGCGAAGGCGCATATGTCGAAGCAAATCAGGCAAGCAACCCCTTGGCACAGCGCCACTATCCATGCGCGCGTGACAAATCTGACATGGCCGCTGGCCGATTTGATTTTGAAAGGGCTGGCCAACCTTTGCTGGCCGTTGCCACAAAGGAAAGCGACCCAGCCAACCCTTTGTCTCTGTATGCCGCATCAAAACTGGCGCAAGAACATATGTGCCAGATCGCTTGCCAAGCGTCAGGGGTGCGTTATGTGGCGTTGCGGTTGCAAAATGTATATGGCCCTGGCCAGTCTTTGCGAAACCCCTATACGGGGATCATGTCCATCTTTACGAATATCCTTCGTCAGGGCGGCACCATCGACATATTCGAAGATGGCAAAGAAAGCCGCGATTTTGTCTATGTCGAAGATGTCGCACGGGCATTTCGCGCTGCCGCCACCCTTGCTCCAGATGCCCCATCGGTGTTCAACGTAGGATACGGCGTCGCGACCAGTGTTTCACAGCTTGTTGCCCTATTGGAAGAAAAGCTGAAAACCTCTGGTAAATCCAAAATCTCGGGCCGTTTTCGCCCAGGTGATATTCGGCACAATTGGGCAGACATTACCCGTATGCGCGACACCTTTGGCTTTGTTCCCGAGGTGCCTTTGCGCCAAGGTCTGTCCGAAACCGTCGATTGGGCATTGACCCAGCCCATTGAAGAAGACCGATCAGAAAAGGCCAGCCGCGAACTTGCGGCGTTGCAGGGTTGATATGTTTCGATATGCGGGGTCTAAGGGCCAGATTGGGTGATCAGCACGATGCCACACCATCCCATGCGAGAACTGCTTAGGTCTGATTATGACCATTTCTTGCGTCTTAGTTTGGCGCCAGAAGGCATGGCCTTGTGGCGCATGTTGCTGCATCCGCGCACCCTGCCAGTGGCCATGATCCGTTTGGCGGCGGCGGCAGAGACAAACAGATTGTCACCAATAGGCGCAGTGATACGGTTTCTTATTCTTTTTGGTTTTCGTGTCGAGGTGCCGAAGGGGTGCATCATCGGGCCGGGCTTTGTTTTGCCCCACCCCGGCGGCATTGTTCTGGGGTCGTCCAAGATCGGCGAAAATGTCATTGTTTTTCAAAACGTAACGCTTGGCGCGCGGGCCTTTGATGGCGCTTTTGACCGTGCCACAAGGCCCATAATCGGCAATGGGGTGGTAATCGGCGCGGGCGCCGTTGTGCTGGGCCCTGTGACAGTGGGCGATGGCGCGACGGTCGCGGCCAATTCCTTGGTCACACGCGATGTGCCTGCGGGGGCAACTGCCATAGGCGTGCCAGCAGAAGTAAAGCAGACATGAAACCGCTGCGGGCAGGATTAATTGGTGCCGGGCGCATTGCATGGCAATATGACGGCGGCGGCTGGGATGGCCAATCGGCCTGTGTCACCTTGGCTTCGTGTTTTCATCGCCACCCACAGACTCAACTTGTTTCGGTGTTCGATCCTGTGGCCGGCGCCAGATTGGCCTTTCAAAATGGCTATAATGGGCCAGGCCCCGTCGCCGTGCATGAAACTCTTACCGATTTCTTTGCTGAAGACTTAGATATCGTTGCCATAGCATCCCCCAGCCAATATCATGCGGCCCATATTGCGGCCTGCCTGGATGCGCAGGTGCCCAGACTTTGGATCGAGAAACCTGTCACGCTAGACCTCGCCACTTACAATGATCTGCGCGCAAGGATCGGGCAAATGTCAAACCCGCCCCGAACGTGCGTGAACTTTCTGCGACGCAGTTTGCCGCAGCTGGCCTTTATGCAGCAGCATCTGGCACAAAGCCCAAACCGCCCCGCGGAGATAGAACTGACGCTGCGCTATTCGCGGGGCCTTGCGGTGAACGGTGTACATATGCTGGACCTTTTGGGGGCTGTAACAGGTGCAACATCGATTCCACCGCTTGATTTTATCCGCGCCCTCGATCCGGAGAACCCCCAGTTTGGGCTATCCCTTTGCGGATATCCAGTAACAGTGACGGGTCAATCCTTGGGCTATCATCTGATCGAATTTGACATCACCGATTCGCGGGGTCGGTTGTCCCTCAACCGCGGCGGGCAAACCCTGACTTGGGAAGCAGCAGAGCCCAACCCAGATTACCCGGGCTTTTTCCGCCTTGGTACACCGAACCCTGTCGCGGGCCTGGAACCGGGCGAACGGGCCATGCAAGAGGCGACATTTCGCATGCTTTGCACGCTTGTCGATGACAGCGCTCCCCCTATTTCATCCCTAGAAACTGCCTGGTTTTCGCAAGCGCTGTTGGAGGCGGTGAATATGGCATTGACGGCCAACAGATGAAATTTTTGTTTGCTGCAGGTGATGTGGGCGGGGCGCGGGCGCTATTGCCCGTGGCGCGTTTGGCTGCGACCAAAGGCATGACTGTATGCGCCTTGGATCATGGCACCTTTCGCACCGAAGGGGCGGCGCACTGGCACTGGCTTAATCCAGCCAAGGCCGCAGCGCAGGCAAAAGTCGCAGATGTCGTATTATATGCCACGTCGGTGCATGACACCCTTGCCACCCAGATCGCCCACCATGCACGCGCAGCGGGGCGGCCAGTGCTGCATTTACTGGACAACTGGTCGAACTACGCCGCCCGCATCGCATCCCTAGTGCCCGATGTCTATGCCGTGATGGACGATCTGGCGATGCAAGAAGCCATTGCAGAAGGGGTTGACCCAGCAATTCTTATGGTCACAGGCCATCCCGGTATTGCAAAATTGGCGGGCGAGGCGGACATTTTCGGCACGCCTTTGCCGAATACCACTCCCCCCCATATCTTTTTCGCCTCGGAACCAGCGGCCATCGATGGCGGGGCGCGGGGCCGCGGTTATGACGAAAACGAAGTGGCGCGCATATTGGTTCAGGGTCTCGCGCAGGCTGATAATAACGCGGGCCCTCTGACCGTGAAAGTGGCCCCTCACCCGAGAGAAGTCCGCGAAGCAGTGCGCGCGCGTTTTGCGTCGTTGACTACAGAAATCCCCGGTGCACCAAAAATTGTTGTTGTCGCGCCAGAAGACGTTCGCAGCACATTGCACTCTGCCAGCCATGTTGTAGGCATGACCTCTATCTTGCTGTACGAGGCGTGGCTGTTGGGCCGCCCAACACTCTCCCTCCAACCAGGCCTGTCTATTGACGGATTGCGCACCTTATCACGGCGCAAGGGGATCATGTTCCACACGACAAAACAGGGAGGCATCAGGGCAGTTGCAGAATGGTTGAACAGGCGGCCGCACGCGCCATTGCCTGACCTTGCCCTTCACCAAAATGCCGCACAGAATGTTCTCGACATTTCGCGCGATCTGGCCAAAAGATCGAAACGATCCCTAGATCAACAAAAAGCAGAGTGACAAATGCGAAATACACTTGCAATCCATGGCGGTCCCAAAGTGCGCGAGACCCTTTTCCCCGCCCATGTTACAGTTGGCGCTGAAGAAAAGGCAGCGGTGATGAAGGTGATGGATAGTGGGATCCTGTCGAATTACCTTGGTGCCTATCACGAAAATTTCATGGGCGGCGCACAGGTGCGCGAATGCGAGGCGCGCTGGGCAGAGCGCTTTGGTGCCAAACATGCTTTGGCGATGAACTCAAACACCTCTGGCCTGATTGCGGCCATGGGCGCAATCGGTGTGGTGCCCGGTGATGAAGTGATTGTTACAGCCTATTCTATGTCTGCCTCTGCAGTGGCACCCCTGTTCTATGGCGCAACCCCCATTTTTGCAGATGTCGAACCCGAAACCTTCTGTATTGACCCAGAATCAATCGCAGCGGCTATAACCCCGCGCACCAAGGCTATACTGGTTGTCGACCTGTTCGGCTTACCGTTTGATGTGCAGAAAATTCGCGCCTTGGCCAAAAAGCACGGGTTGAAAATTATCGAAGATGCCGCCCAAGCACCAGGTGCAATGATGGGGCAAGAATATGCGGGCCTCTTGGGCGATATTGGCGTGTTTTCGCTTAATTATCACAAACATATCCATTCGGGCGAAGGCGGTATATTGCTGACCAATGATGATGATTTGGCACATCGCCTTTCGCTGATCCGCAACCACGCGGAAAATGTCACCGCTCAGACCGGCGTGACCAATCTGACCAATATGATCGGCCATAACTTCCGCATGACCGAGATCGAGGCCGCAATTGCCGACAGCCAACTGCAAAAACTCGACGGCCTTCTGCAGGCACGCTGGGATCGTGTCGCCTATTTCGAAAAAAAGATGGCGGGGTTTGACGCGTTGGCAGTGCCAAAGGTGCGTGGTGGCGCGGTGCATGCCTATTACCAGCACGCATGTCTGTGGAACACCCAGTTGGGGGTTGATCGCAACGCCTTCGTCAATGCCGTCAGGGCCGAGTTGCCCAGTTTCGAGTTGCGCGAGAAAGAGGGTGTGAAACTGGGCGCTGGTTATGTAAAGCCCATTTACCTTTTACCTGTATTTGCAAACCGCGTGTCGATTGGCGGGCAGTATGATCCGCTGAAGTCGTCATGGCAGAACTATAGCCGTGGCCTTTGCCCCGTCGTCGAAGATTTGCACTTCAACCGTCTCATCACGCATGAATTCATCGTGCCGTCGATGACTGATGCTGATATTGACGATGTGGTGCACGCATTTGAAAAGGTCTGGGACCAGCGCACCCACCTGGCATGAGCATCGCGCCCAAATTACCGGCAGGCCCGCTGGTTCTGCATCCCTTCGGCCCGCGCCATCTGACGGAGACCTATGTCTGTTGGCTGAATGATCCCAATGTAGTGCGCTTTTCAGAACAACGCCACCGCCAGCACAGCATGGACAGTTGCCGCGCCTTCGTGTCGAGTTTTTCCTCTGGGCCAAACCTATTGTGGGCGATCGAAACCAGCGATGACGGGCAGCATATTGGAAACATCACTGCAACGATTGATTTACATAACAAGATTGCCGACATCGGCATTATGATCGGCCCGGCACATGCTCGGGGCAAGGGGTATGGGCGACACGCTTGGGCGGCAGCGCTGAACCATCTTTGCGCGCGCGATGATCTGCGTAAAGTTACTGGCGGATGCCTTGCGGCGAATACTGCCATGGTCCAAGTGATGCGCGCATGCGGAATGTCCGAAGACGGCTTTCGCCCCGATCATTTCCTGGTTGAAGGCCACCCAACCAGCATTTTGTATTTTTCAAAGCCAGGAAAATGGGCAATTGCCCCAGTCTGACACGATTGCCCGACCCAAATTGATCACAGTCAATCACAGCAATTCACCCGGGTGAACCAAATTGCGGGCGTGCAGGGCGATGAACACGACCAGCGCTGGAGTGACGTTGCCCCCTCCGCTTGTACCAACCGGATCGGGTCCCGTCGTGTGGTGTAGCAGGATTTCATAGCCATCGGTGATTTCCGGTAGGGTCGGGTTGCTTAAGACCAACCTGAAGGACACCACCGATGACGGACGACATGATGAACCTGCGCTCACTTGTTAAGAAGAGCGCTGATGCCGATTTACTGCGCGAGATGATCGGTTTTGCTGCCGAGAAGCTGATGGCGCTGGAGGTGAGCGCGAAGACAGGTGCGGGCTACGGAGAGAAGAATGGCTTCCGACTGGCCCAGCGTAACGGTTATCGCGACCGGGATTGGGAGACACGGGCGGGCACCGTCGAACTTCGCATTCCCAAGCTTCGCACAGGCAGCTATTTCCCGAGTTTCCTCGAACCGCGCCGCATGGCCGAGAAGGCTCTGACGGCAGTCATACAGGAGGCTTATATTCAGGGCGTTTCAACCCGCTCGGTTGATGACCTGGTCAAGGCCATGGGCATGTCTGGCATCTCCAAGAGCCAGGTATCCCGTCTATGCGAAGAGATCGACGAGAAGGTGAAGGCCTTCCTCGACCGGCCCATCGAAGGGGAATGGCCCTACCTGTGGATCGATGCGACCTATCTGAAGGTCCGGCGCGGCGGTCGTATT
>NZ_JAJNCX010000030.1 GCF_021026315.1 Rhizobium sp. C4 | reverse complement strand
CTCGACCGCCAACTTCGCCACGCTGTCGACCGGCCAGATTGCCGCGCTGACGACCGCTCAGGTCGGTGCGCTCACGACGGGCCAGATCGCTTCGCTGACCACGGCCCAGCTTGCCGTCGTCACTACCGGCCAGATGGGGGCCCTGTCCTCCACCCAGCTTGGTGCGATGACGACGACGGACGTTGCGGCGCTGACCACCGGCCAGCTGGCCGCCGTGAAGGCCACCTCGATCTCCGGCCTCACATCGGCCCAGGTCGGTGTCCTGACCACCGGGCAGGTCGCTGCCCTCACAACCGGTCAGGCGGGTGCTCTGACCTCGACCCAGATGGCCGCCATCTCGTCCGCCAACCTCGCCGTCCTCACAACGGGCAATGTCGCGGCGCTGAACGCGAAGGCGCTCACGGGCCTCTCGACCACAAACGTCGCAACCCTCTCCACAGGTCAGGTTGCAGCCCTCACAACCGGTCAGGTCGCCGAACTAACAACAGGGCAGGTTCATGCCTTGACGACCACGCAGATCGCCGTCATCACGACCACGCAGCTCGGAGCCCTGACAACGAACCAGGTTGCCGCGCTCAGCACCGACAATGTCGCAGCTCTGACGACGACCCAGCTTGGTGCGATCAAGCCGGCTTCGCTTGCCAGTATCACCTCCGCCCAGATCGGCGCGCTGACGACGGCCCAGGTGGCAGCCTTCTCGACAGCCCAGGTCGCGGCTCTGGGTTCGAGCCAGATGGCGGCCTTCGTCACGGCGGATATCGCCGCCATGACGACCGCCGAAGTGGCGGCAATCACTACGAAGGCGATCGCCGGCATGACGACGGCAGGCTTTGCGACGCTGTCAACAGCTCAGGTTGCAGCCTTGACGACAGCACAGGTCGGCGCTCTGACCACGGGGCAGGTGGCGGCTCTGACGACCGCCCAGCTCGGCGCCCTCACCACGACGCAGATCGGGGCCATGACCTCCTCGCAGGTCGGCGCCATGACGACGACGGATATCGCCGCTCTGACGACGACGCAGGTCGCAGCGCTCAGTACCTCCGGTGTCTCAGGCCTGACGAGCACGCAGATCGCCGCCTTGTCGACGGCGCAGGCCGAGGCACTGACGTCTGCCCAGGTCGCAGCATTGCGCTCCACCCAGATCGCAGCGCTCGGCACCGACGATATCGCCACCTTTGCGACGGGCGATATCGCAGCGATCAGCACGACGGCGATCACTGGTCTTTCCACGACCGATATCGCGAACCTGTCGAGCAGCCAGCTGCAGGCGCTGAAGACCTCGCAGATCCAGGCCATGCTTGACGATCAGGTGGCAGCCGTCGTCGTCGCCTACCAAGCGATCTGATCGGTCGATCAGGTAAACGGATTTGAACGGGCGGGTGCCATGCATCCGCCCGTTCTGCATTTGGCGCCCGCGCGTCCCGCCAACTTTCGCGCGACTTGCATTGGCAGGCTTAAGGCAAGCTCCTGCGGCTATTCATGATGACGACGGCCCAGCAAGGGTATCGCGCGACGAATGGATTTGGGGGAAGCATGACCGAGGGCCAGGTGCAGGGGACCGACGCAGCAGCGGCATTTGCGAACATGATTGAGATGGCGCGTCTGCAGCGCCTCTCCGTGACGGATCTTTTCGGCTATGCGGAAGCGCGCTCGGCCGCCGGCGCACCTGCCGAGGCGATCGAGGTCTACAAGGCCTGGCTCGCCTATAACGAGGCGCATCCGCTGCTTCATCTCGTCTATTTCAACTATGCCGTCACGGTGCGCCAGGCGGGGGACCTCACCGGCTCGATCCATGCGCTGCGCATGGCGATCAAGCTCGATCCGAAATTCGGCCAGGCGCAGATCAATCTCGGCCGCGCCTATGAAGATGCCGGGCTCGGCGTGCTGGCGATCAATCAATGGCGCAGTTTCATCGAACTGACGGGAGAAGCGACGGCGGACAAGGTGGCCCATCGCGTCATGGTGCTGCAGCATATCGGCCGCGTCATGGAAAATGCCGGCCTGCTGGAAGAAGCCGAACCCTCCATGTGGCAGGCGATCGAGCTGCGTCCGGACAAGCTGGAGACCGGCCAGCACTGGAGCGCCATCCGCCAGCGGCTCTGCAAATGGCCGATCCTCACGCCCTCCGATCACGTGTCGCTGCGGCAGCTGATCGATGCCCTGTCGCCGCTGTCGCTCGGCAGCTATTCCGACGACCCGATCTTCCAGCTCGCCAAGGCCTATCGCTACAACAAGTCGCTGGTCGGCCGGCCGGATACGAGCGGATTTGCCCGCAAGACGGTCGCCCGCAAGGCCGGGACAGGCGCGCGGTTGCGCGTCGGCTATGTCTCGTCGGACCTGCGCGACCACGCCGTCGGCTTTGCGCTGCGCGAGGTGCTGGAACTGCACGACAAGGATCGCGTCGAGATCTATGCCTATTATTGCGGCGATCCCGTTGCCAATGATCCGACGCAGAACCGGATGAAGGCGGCGATCGACTGCTGGCGCGAGATCGGCCAGGTGACGGACGAGCAGGCCGCGCGGCTGATTGCGGATGACGACATCGACATCCTGATCGACGTCAACGGCTATACCAAGCATGCGCGCACGCGCATCTTCGCCTATCGCCCGGCTCCGGTCATCGTCAATTTCTGCGGTTATCCGGGTTCCATGGGCAGCCCGTTCCACCAGTACATGATCACGGATGAACTGGTGGTGCCGGAAGAAAACCGGGTCTACTATTCCGAGACGGTGAAATACATTCCCTGCACGCAGCCGGTTGACCGCAAGCGTCTGATCGCCGCCAAGCCGTCGCGCAAGGAAGCCGGCCTGCCGGAAAAGGCCTTCGTCTATGCCTGCTTCAACGGCATGCAGAAGATCACCCAGGCGACCTTTGGCCAGTGGATGCAGATCCTGACCGCCGTGCCGAAGAGCGTGCTCTGGATCCTGACGGGTGGAGACAGCGTCGACCAGCGGCTGCGCGATCTCGCCAAGGCGGCCGGCATCGAGCCGGAGCGGATCATCTTCGCGCCCAAGGCCGGCAATGCGCAGCATCTCGCCCGCGTTGGCGTCGCCGATCTCTTCCTCGACACCTTCCCCTACGGCGCCCATTCGACGGCGGCGGATTCGCTGACCGTCGGCCTGCCGGTGCTGACCTTCCCGGGCAAGACCTTTGCCGCGCGCTTCTGCCATTCGATCGTCCATGCAGCGGGCCTCCCGGACCTCATCTGCAACGGGCCGGAGGATTATGTGGCGCGGGCGATCGCCTTTGGCCGCGATCCGAAGTCGTTGCAGGCGGTGCGCGACCAGCTTGCTGCCAATCGCGAGACGAGCGTGCTGCGCGACATGCCGGGCCTCGCGCGCCGGCTGGAAGACATTTACTGGGAAATGCAGGAAGAGGCCGAGCGCGGCGAAACGCCGGTGCCGGATCTGCGCAATCTCGACACCTATTACGAGATCGGCGCCGAACTGGTGCAGGCCAATCTGGTCTATCAGGACGATGCGGCCTATCGGGCGCAGTATCTCGACAAGCTTGCAGCGCTCCATGATTTCGCGCCCATCCCCTTCGATGACCGGCTCTGGACTGCCGACGCGGCGGCGCGCCGATGACGGGCGTCCACCGCAGGATCGCCGCGGTCGGGGCGGGGCTCACCGGCGCGGTGATCGCGCGCGACCTTGCCGAGGCGGGCTACGAGGTCGATGTCTTCGACAGCCGCAGCCATATTGCCGGCAATTGCCACACCGAGCGGGATGGCGAGACGGGCGTTCTCGTCCATGTCTATGGGCCGCATATCTTCCACACCGACGACGAAGAGGTGTGGAACTACGTCAACCGCTACGAGACCTTCCTGCCCTACAAGAACCGGGTAAAGACGACGGTTGGCGGTCAGGTCTTTTCGCTGCCGGTCAATCTGCACACGATCAACCAGTTCTTCGGCAAGACGCTGCGTCCGGACGAGGCGAAGGCCTTCATCGAGGAACAGGCGGATACGTCGATTGCCGATCCGCAGACCTTCGAGGAACAGGCGCTGCGCTTTGTCGGCCGGGCGCTCTATGAGGCTTTCTTCGAGGGCTATACGCGCAAGCAGTGGGGCTGCGCGCCGTCAGCCCTGCCGGCCTCGATCCTGAAGCGGTTGCCGGTGCGCTTCAACTACGACGACAACTATTTCTTCCATCGCTTCCAGGGGATGCCGGAGAATGGCTATACCGCGATGGTGGAGCGCATTCTCGACCATCCGGCGATCACGCTGCATCTCGGCGAGACCTTCCGTCGCGACCAGGCAGGCGAGTACGCCCATGTCTTCTATAGCGGTCCGCTCGACGGCTATTTCGACTATGAGGACGGCCGTCTTGGCTATCGCACGCTCGATTTCGAGCGCTTCACCTTCCAGGGCGACTACCAGGGCTGCGCGGTGATGAACTATGGCGAGGTCTCGGTGCCCTATACGCGGATCACCGAGCACAAGCATTTCGCTCCCTGGGAGCAGCATGAGGGCTCGGTCTGCTATCGCGAATTTGCCCGCGCCTGCGAACCCGGCGACACGCCCTATTACCCGATCCGCCTTGTCGAGGAGAAGGCGCTGCTGGCACACTATGTCGAGAAGGCAAGCGCCGAGACGGGGGTCACCTTTGCCGGACGGCTCGGGACATACCGCTATCTCGACATGGACGTGACGATCCGCGAGGCGCTGGATACGGCGCGGCGGTTCAAGGCCGTGACGGAAAAAGGCGAGACGATGCCTGCCTTTGTCGTGGCGATGGGGTGATCTGCGCTGCCGTGGCGCGGTCGGTTCCGATCGCTGCGCCACAGCATCGGGCGTCAGAGGTTTCGCCACGCTGACCTGATGGGTCCAAGAGGACCGATCGGGGCGCCGTCCCCTGGGCGCAGCGGCAAGCTTCCGCTTCCATCCGTCTCCGCAAACGTCTATTCATCCCGAAAAGCGATCGCCTCACTCCGGAATGCGCCGCCCAAGGGTCTCTTCATGTCCACATCCGAGACAGCCAGCCAGAACCACCACCACGTCCTCAATACACATGCCGCCGATTTCTGGATGGCGCGGGGTGCGATCCTGGTGATCGTGCTTCTGCAGTTGCTGCTGGTCAACGATTTCTCCCTGTGGTCTAAGCTTTTGGCGCCGGGGGTGGAGCTGCTGATGTTTTTGCCGCTTTCCGTCGCGACGGCATGGACGCAGAACAAAGCCAAATATGCGACGACCGATGCGCATTTCCACCTGATTGCCCGGTGGCGGCGGGTGATCCGGCGCACGGCGCTGGTGCTGACGATCATCGTCACGCTGATGAACTCCATTGCGCTCTATTTCCTCCTGAAGGCGCTGCTGACCGGCCATGCCGGGTCGGCGCAGACCCTGCTGATCGATGCGATGAACATCTGGTTCACCAACATCATCGCCTTTGCACTGTGGTTCTGGAGCATCGATCGCGGCGGGCCGGCAAGCCGGGGCATCACATCGAAACAGGCTGCCGATTTCCTGTTTCCGCAGATGTCGCTGACGGATCCCGCCTATCGGGACTGGTCGCCGGGCTTCATTGACTATCTCTTTGTCGCCTTCACAACGGCGACGGCCTTTTCTCCGACGGATACGATGCCGCTTTCGGCGCGGGCCAAGCTTCTGAGCATGGCGGAAGCCGGCGTTTCGCTGCTGACGCTGGCGCTGGTGGCGGCACGCGCGGTCAACATCCTGGCCTGACGAGCCGCCCTTTCCTTCGAGATGGATTGCCACGCATGAGACTGCTTCACACCGCCGACCTGCATCTGGGGCGCCAGTTCAACGGCATTTCGCTGGACGACGATCAGTCCGGAGTGCTGAGCCAGATCGTCCAGGCGCTGAAGGATGAGCATGCCGATGTGCTCGTCATCGCGGGCGACATCTACGATCGTGCCGCCCCGCCCGCGAGTGCGGTCCGGCAGTTCAACGCCTTCCTGTCGCGGGTGGCGCAGGAGACGAGTGCTGCTGTCGTGATGATTGCCGGCAATCACGATTCGGCCGACCGCATCTCCGCCATGTCGATCATGCCGGATGCGAAGCGCGCGCTGATCCGGGGTGCCGTCAGTGCGGACGAGAAGGCTCTCGTGCTTGAAGACGAGTTCGGCAGCGTTGCCTTTTCAGCGCTGCCCTTCAGCTACGAATATGCAGCGCGGGAGTGTTTTGCCGACGAAACAATGCTGACGCCGGAGGATGTATTGAAGGCGCAGGTGGCGGCGGCGCGGCGCAATGTGCCCGAGGGCGCGCGCTGGATCGTCGTGGCGCATGCCTTCGTCGCCGGTGGGGCGGTGAGCGAAAGCGAAAGGCCGCTGGTGCGGGTTGGCGGCGTCGAGACCGTGTCGCCGGAGATCTTTGACGGGGCGCATTATGTCGCCCTTGGCCATCTGCACCGGCCGCAGGCTGTCGGCGTGCCGCATATCCGCTATTCGGGCTCGCCGCTGGCCTTCGGTTTCGATGAGGTGGGCGCTGAGAAGTCGATGAGCATCGTCGATATCGATGGCGCCGGACACGTCACCATCACGGAACTCCCTTTCAGGCCGCTGCGGGGCGTTCGCAGCCTCAAGGGCAGGCATGCGGAACTGCTGCTTGCCGAACCCTCGACCGATTTCATCAAGGTCGTTCTCACCGATGACGTCCCGGTGATCGACGCGATGAAGCGGCTGCGCGTCAATTTTCCGAATGCCTGCGAGCTCCGCTATGAGCGGGATCAGCGCGCCCCCGAGATCAAGGCGCTGGGGGAGGGCCGCGTGACGGTGACCGACCCGCTGGAAGTCGTCGGCGATTTTCTCGCCTTCGTGCGCGAAGATGCGATCTCCGAGGTCGAACGGGGCCTTGTGGAGGACGGGCTCGATCATCTGCGGCAGGCGGAGGAACTGGCATGAGACCGCTGCGGCTGACCATGCAGGCCTTCGGGCCCTATCCGGATCGTGTCGTTCTCGATTTCCGCGAGGCGGTCGAGGCGGGGCTCTTCGGCATCTACGGGCAGACGGGGTCGGGCAAATCCACCATTTTCAGCGCCATGACCTTCGCCCTCTTTGGCGAGGCTGCAAAGGACGATCAGGACCCGGCGTCGCTCCGCTCCGACCATGCCGATGCCGCCCTGCCGACCGAGGTCGAATTTGTCTTCGAGATCGGCGAGCGGCGCTTCGTCGTGCTGCGCCGTCCCGAACAGATGCGGCCGAAGCAGCGTGGCGATGGCGCAACGCGCAGCGCCCACGAGGCGTTTTTGTTCGACGCCACGGGCTTTGCCCTTGAGGCGATCACGGAAGAACAACGGGGCAAGATCATTGCCGAGAAGAAGGTCGGGGTGGTCGATGCGGCCGTGTCCGAGCTGCTTGGCTATGGTGCCAGCCAGTTCCGCCAGATCGTGCTGCTGCCGCAGGGACGGTTTGAGAAGTTTCTGGCCGCGAAGACGAAGGAACGGCTGGATATCCTGCGCGACCTTTTCGACGTCTCGCTTTACCGGAACCTTGCAGCCCGGCTGAAGGCGGAGGCTGCCGAGGCCGAGCGTCATGTGATCGCCGAACGCGAAATTTGCGCACGGCGTCTGACGGCGGAGGGCTTTGAAAGCACGGATGCTCTCGTGGCCGGAATTGCCGAGGCGGAGGAGGTTTCTGCCGCGGCGCGCGATGCCGAAGCCGAAGCGCGATCCCTCTGGACGGCGGCGCAGGCGAGGCTCGAACAGGCGAAAGCGCTGGAGCGGCAATTTGTAGCCGCCGAGGAGGCAAGAAAGCTGCTGGCCGGTCTTCTGGCAGGCAAGGCGGAGATGGATGTGCTCGAAGCGCGCGTCGTGCGGGCCGAGCGGGCTCGCGTTCTGCGGGATGCCGAGAACGCGGTCGCGGAGAACGCAGCGGATCGCCGCGCGGCCGAGACCAAGCTGCAGGTGGTGACCGAGGCGCTGGCCCGCGCGACTGCACGGGAGAAGAGTGCCGGGGACGTGCTCGCTGCGGAAATGTCGCGCGCGGGCGAACTCGATGCCCTGCGGCAGGAACTGGAGGTTCTCGGTCGCTTGGCGCTTACGCTTGACCGGGCGGAGGGCGTGTCGAAATCGCTGGCGGAGGCCCGGGCGGCCGAGCGGATGGCGCAGGAAAATGTCGTTGGTCTTCAAAAGCGGCTGGACGGGCTGCGTCAGGCCCGCGAAGCCCGGACCGCGAAGCTCAAGCTGGCCCGCGATCACGAGATGCAGCGGCGCGACATCGGCGCGCGTCTTTCCACGCTTCGGGCCCAGCTTGGCGCGGCGGAGGCCTTCGAGCGCGCCGAACGCGATGTCGCGGTTGCCGTGAAGGACGTGGAGGACAGGACCGGCGCCCATCAGGCAGCGCTGGCCGCAGACGTGCTGGCCTTGCAGGCTTTCGAGGCGGCGGAGAGGTCTCTCGCGGAGGTGCAGGCCCTGCATCTTGCCTCCCGGCTTTCGCCGGGCGAGGCGTGTCCGGTTTGTGGTTCGACCGATCATCCGATGCTCGCGAGCGGCGCGCTGGAGCATGCCGGTCTCGACAAGGCCTTTCGCGACACGAAGCGCGACCTTGCGGACGCCAATGCTGCCACGCGCCGGACCGAACAGGCGCTCGCCGTGGCGACAGGCCTTCTGGTCGAGCGTCGGGAGCGTCTGGAGGGGCTTGCCCGACCGGAAGACACCGCGCTCAGCCTGAAGGAACAGGTCCGCGCCGCAGAGAGCGGCCTGTCCGCGCTGGGGCCGGAGGTGGATATCGCCGCGCTCGAAGGCGAGATCGAGCGTCTGCGTCTGGAATTCGAGACCGGCGAAGCGGAGGCCGCACGCCTTCGCGATGTCTGGAGCGACGGTTCAAGAGATGCCGCCGCCCTCCAGGCGACGCTTGAGGAAATGCTCTCGGATGTGCCCCAGGACTTACTCAGGAAGTCCGCCCTTGCCGACCGGCAGGCCCGTGTGAAGCTCGACCTGACCGGTCGCGCCGAGGCGCGGGATGCAGCCGAGCGGGCGGCCGTGTCGGCCCGGGAAGCGGCCCTCGGCGCCGGCAAGGATGTCGAGGCGGCGGTCACGGCGCGTGACCTTGCCGCCGAACGCCATGTCCGTTCGCTTGGCGTCTTTGAGGCACGGCTTGCCGAGGCGGGGCTTGCGGAAGACGAATACCGACAGCTGAAAGCCTTCTTCGACACGATCGAAAGCGATCGGGAGCGGATCGAGAATTATCGCCGCAGGATCGTGGCGGTGGAGGATGCGGCAGCCAAGGCCGCCGATCTCGTTGCAGGCCAGGTGCCTCCGGACGTCCCGGTGCTCAAGCTTGAAACCGAGGCGGCCGAGCAGCGCATGAATGACGCGGTCAAGACCCGCGCCGGAGCGGAGCAACGGCTGCAGCATCGCGTCCGGCTCCGCGACGAATTGGCCGAGACGCTGCGCAAGCTTGACGCGGCGGAAGCCGCTTCCGGTCCGCTTCGAAACCTTGCGGCGCTTTTCAACGGCGACAATCCGCAGAAGCTCGATCTTGAAACCTTCGCGATCGGTGCGATGTTCGATCAGGTTCTCGCCGCTGCCAACATGCGGCTTGGCCCCATGACCGCGCATCGTTACCGGCTGGAGCGCGATCTGGAGGGCGGCGGCCGTGGCCGGCGCGGGCTCGGCATCCAGGCCTTCGACAGCCATACAGGCAAGGCCCGCCCGACGGCGACGCTCTCGGGCGGCGAGACCTTCATCGCGGCCCTGGCGCTCGCGCTCGGACTGGCCGATGTGGTGGAAAGCGCCAGCGGCAAGGTGCGGCTCGACACGATCTTCATCGACGAGGGCTTCGGCAGTCTCGATACGGAGAACGGTTCCGGGACGCTGGATATCGTGCTTCAGGTGCTCGGCACGCTGGTCAGCCAGAACCGCGCCGTCGGCCTCATCTCGCATGTGCCGCTGGTGCAGGAGGCGATCCCCAATGGCTTCTACGTTCGCAAGCAGCTTGCCGGCAGCAGCGTGGAAACGCGGGGCGTCCTCTAGCTGTTTGACACCGATGATGCCCGAGGATCAGGGACCTTCGCAGATCGGTGCCTGTCCCGTCACAGTCTGGCCCGCCTCCGCCGCGTAGGCGCGGAAGCCCTGTTCGTCCAGAAGCAGGATGCGGTAGCAGGGATTGCCGCCGGTCCACAGCGGATCGGGCTTGTCGAGATCGGTGATGAAGCGGTGGGCGCAGGCCTGCCCCGAGCTGTAGGGAACACCCTCGGCACTCACGCCGGTCATCGGCACGTGGATATGGCCAAACACGATCTGGCGCAGCCCCGGCGCATGAGCGGCAAGCCTGCGCATCAGGCGCCCGTCGTCATGCATGCCGATGCGGTCGAAATGCGCGATACCGCAGTCCATCGGCGGGTGGTGAATGAATATCGTGGCCGGTAGCTCGCCGGCGCCTGCCAGCGCCTCTTCGGCAAAAGCCATGCGATCTTCGCCAAAGATGCCGCCGATCACGCCCTTCTCATGGCTGTCGAGAAAGATCAGGCGGCCATGCGGCGTATCGATGAAGGACTGGATGAAGCCGTTTGCGTCCCGCGGATGATCGGGAAAGGCGTCGATGAAAGGTGCGCGTGCATCGTGGTTGCCAAGCAGCAGCCTCACTTCGAAAGGAACCGGCGCGATGATCTCCTTCAGGAGAGCATAGGCCGCAGGCTCGCCGTCATTGCAAAGGTCGCCCGTGATCACCAGAAGGTCGGCATCGGCGTGCTTCGCCAATATGTCGGAAATGACTGCGCGAAGCTGCCGCTCCGGATCGACGCCATTGACGGTAATGCCGGACTGGACGAGGTGGGTGTCGGTGATCTGGATGATTTTCATGAGACGGTGCCCTGCGAATGAAAACGGCTGCTGAAGGAGACCCTCCAGCAGCCGCGTTCGCGTTTCTTCTTATTGCATCAATGCGTTGGTCTGCTCGACCATCTGCTTCAGGCCGGCTTCCGGCGTCACGTCGCCGCGCATGACCGAACCGATGATGTCGCGCTGGGTGCGCCAGATGCGGACAGAATCGCCGCCCGGATAGCCGGCCCAGGGAAGCGAGCGGTCAGCCTGCAGCGAAGCCGTCTTCACATTCGGATGCTCGGCATAGTAGGGCGCCAGATAGTCGGGGCCGGTTGCCAGCTTGTTCGTCGGCAGGTAGCCGGTGATGCGCACGATCGTGTTCTGCGCCTGAGGGCCGGTGATCCACTTCAGATACTTCCAGGCCGCGTCCTGCTTGGCCTTGTCCTGGGTCAGGATCACGGCGGAGTTGCCGCCCGTCGGCACGCCACCCTTTTCCTTGTTGTCCAGCGGGAAGACGGCGGTCTTCAGCGGGAAGCGGGTGCCGACCAGGCCTTCGATGGTCTGGACATGGGCAGGCGTGGAGAAGATGAAGCCGGTGAGGCCAGCGCCGAACTGCTGGCGGGACTGGTCCCAGTCGAGCAGGTTCTGGCCGCCTTCGGTCACGAACTGGCGTGCCATTTTCAGCGCGTTCAGGCCGACCTCGTTGTCGAAGGCCACCTTCTTGTTGGCTTCGTCGACCAGCTTGCCGCCCTGTTCGAAGACCAGCGACTGCCACAGCCAGTCATCCGGCCAGCCGTTGATGTCATAGCCCATGCCGGCGATCTTGGGATCGAGCGCATGGATCTTCTTGGCAAGCGCGATCAGCTCCGGGAAGGTCGTGGGCATGTTGTCCGGGTCGCCGCCGGCCTTCTTCACCAGATCGGCATTGATGTACATGATCGGCGAGGATGCATTGACCGGCAGGCCGAACTGCTTGCCGTCGATCTGGCCCAGCGCGGCCATCTTCGGCGAATAGTTCTTGTCGAGGAAGGCCTGACCGCCTTCAGCCGCGATGAAGGGCGTGAGGTCGGTGATCTGCTGGCGCGGCAGCAGCGTGTGCACCAGTTCGGCCGTCATGTTGTAGCCGGAGAAATAGACGTCCGGCAGATTGCCGGTGACGGCGGCGCGCAGCACCTGCTGCTGGCCGTCATTGTAGCTGGCGGCAGGCGCCAGGAAGTTGATCTTGACGTCGGGATTGTTCTTCATGAACTCGTCAGCCAGCGGCTGATGGAATTTCGTGAAGCCCGGCAGGTTGTAGAGCACGTTGAGCGTGATCTGGTCTGCGGCGCTGGCCGGGGCGGAAAGCCCGGAAAGCGTTGCGGCGGCAATGCCGGCAAGGCTGCCCAGCACCATGCGTCGATTGATTTTCATGAGGAGCTCCAGGGAGTTGGGTTGGGAGGAGGAGAGGGTTACTTAACGCCGGTCATGGTGATCCCGGCGATGAAATGGCGGCGCGCCAGGAGGAAGCAGACGAGCATCGGGAGCGTGATCAGCGTCGCGCCTGCCATCAGCGCCCCATAATTGGCGCCGGATTCGATGTCGGCGAAGAACAGCATTCCGAGCGGCGGCGGCGCGAGTTCTGGCTGCGAAATGACGATCATCGGCCAGTAGAGATCGTTCCAGTGGGCCACCAGCGAGAAGACGGAGAAGGCCGCCACGGACGGCAGCGAACCGCGCAGCACCAGCCCCCAGCAGATCTCCATTTCCGAGAACCCATCCATGCGCGCCGCCTCGATGATTTCGTCGGGGTAGCTGCGGAAAGACTGGTGAAACAGGAAGATGGCGAAGACCGAGAGGAAGAAGGGGGCCATCATGGCGAAATAGGTGTTGAGCAGCTGCGCCTTTGCCAGACCCACGAAGAGCGGCAGGGCCAGCGCCTGTATCGGCACGCAGAGCGCGGCGATGACGAGGCCCATCAGCAGCTTCCGGCCCGGAAACCTGATCTTGGCAAGCGCATAGGCTGCCGGCACGGCGGTCAGGATCTGCACGATGAGAATGCCGCCGCAGACGATGACCCCGTTCAGCATGAAGCGGCCCATCGGCGCCTGCGCCAGGGCCGCGCCGTAATTCTTCACCGCATCGAAATTCTTCGGGATCGGCCAGAGCGAGACGTCAAAGATCTCGGCCGGCGACCGGATGGAGGTGAGGAACATCCAGTAGAAGGGCAGGAGCATGAGGCAGGCGCCTGCCGTCAGGACCAGATGGGGGCTATATTTGCGCAGCATCAGTAGTGCACCTTGCGATCCAGGTAGAATGTCTGGCCGATCGACAGGACGAGAATGATGGCGAGGAAGATCAGCGTCAGCGCCGCCGCATAGCCCGTGTTGGAATATTCGAAGCCTTCCAGATAAAGCTCGAAGAGCAGGACTTCGGAGCCGGAGCGGCCCTTGGTCAGCACCGCGACCGTCTCGAAGACCTTGAAGGCGGAAATCGACGTCGTTACCGCCACGAAGAGCGTGGTCGGGCCCAGCATCGGCCATGTGACGGTCAGGAACCGGTCGATCGGGTGTTTCGCACCATCAAGCCTTGCTGCCTCGTAGAGGTCCTTCGGGATCGCGGTGAGGCCCGCCAGAAACAGCACCATGTTGAAGCCCAGAACCTGCCAGACACCGATCGCCGCCATCGAAGGAATGAGGAGCGTCGGGTTGGACAGGAAGGAGACCGGCTCGAAGCCGAACCATTTGATGGCCGCATTGACGGGGCCGATGGAGGGATGCAGCAGGAACTGCCAGACGGTGGCCATTGCCACCAGCGTTGCCGTCACGGGGAGAAAATAGGCGGCCTCCCAGAAGGCGCGGCTGCGCTTGCGGGCATGGACCAGCAGGGCGACGCCAAGCGCCAGGAACACGCCGAAGGGAATGACGATCGCCACGTAGATCGCCGTATTGGCGAGCGACCGGAGGAAGACCGGATCGTGAAAGGCCTTCACGAAATTGCCGATGCCGACCATGTGAAACGACAGGGCGCCAAGCTTGTAATCCGTGACCGAAAATCCGGCGAGCACGACGATCGGGATGATGTAGATGGCGACAAGCAGCACAACGGCGGGGGCGACGAAGGCCAGCCCGCGCCAGGCCTTGCGGCTTTCGGCGCGCCTGCGCGGCGTCGATGCCGCGGCGGCGGGAACCTGACCTGCCTCGATCACCGTCATGCGGCCACCTCGTCCCGTTCGGCCAGCGCTCGGCGCAGGCCGTCATCGCCGAAGAGATGCGCATTTTCCCGCCGGAAACCGAGATGGAGGAGCCCATCCGCATCGGCATCGAGCGGCGCGCCGGCTGTCAGCCGCACGGTGATCCGCACGGCCTCGTCCTTCATCAGATGGCAATGGACGAAGCGGTCTGCGCCGTGCATTTCGCTGCGCACGATGCGGACGGCCATTCCGGTCTTAGCCGGGTGAAGATCTTCCGGGCGCAGACCGAGCGTTGCGGCAGCACCCTTGCGATCGTTCACGGCGAGCCCGAGATCGTGACCGTGGCTATGGATGCGGCCTTCGCCGGAAATGTCGACCGGCAGGAGATTGATCGACGGCGATCCGATGAAGCGCGCGACCGTCAGCGTCGCGGGTCGCCGGTAGAGCTCATCCGGCGTTCCCAGCTGCTCGATGCGGCCTTCCGACATCAGCGCGATGCGGTCCGACATGGTCATCGCCTCGACCTGATCGTGGGTGACATAGATGAATGTCGCGCCGAGACGGCGATGCAGTCCGGCGAGTTCGTCGCGCATATGGGCGCGCAGCTTGGCGTCGAGATTGGACAGCGGTTCGTCCATCAGGAAGGCGGCGGGTTCGCGCACGAGGGCTCGCGCCAGCGCCACGCGCTGCCGCTGGCCGCCCGAAAGCTGGGCGGGCTTGCGGTCGAGCAGATGGTCGATCTGCAGCAGGGTGGCAGCAGCGGCAACGGCCTCGTCAATCTCGCGCAGGCTTTGCGCGGGCGCCGACAGACGCCCGACGAGCGGCAGCCGCGCTGCAAGCGTGAGGCGGCGCATGCGCAGCGGCGTGGCAATGTTCTGCCGAACCGTCATGTGCGGATAAAGCGCATAGGACTGGAAGACCATGGCAAGGTTGCGATCGCTCGGATCGAGCCCCGTCACATCCTCGCCGCCGATCACCACCTTGCCGCGGTCGGGCTGTTCCAGCCCGGCAATGATGCGAAGAAGCGTGGACTTGCCGCAGCCGGACATGCCCACAAGCGACAGGAATTCGCCCGGGCGCACAGACAGATCAATATCCTTCAGAACGTCATCCGCCCCAAAGCCTTTGCCAATTCCACGTAGTTCGACCGCGCGGGGTGCCATCTCGACCCTCCTTTGTTCAAGGGCGCTAATGGAACCTCTCGGTGACAGCCGGGCGACATTTGCAAGAAAGTTTGGTGACGGCGCGAGACAGGCGGGGCCGGCGACAATCGACGCGCGAAACGGATCGTTTCCCCGGGGCATTCGCAGTGTGCCTCAGGCGTCCCGATGCGACGGATTATGTCATGCAGGGGAGGCTTTGCGGACAAGCCACGATACCTCAACGATGCTCTCCAAGAGACCAACGGCTATCTCTCATGAGGCCGGCCCTGTTTTGCGGCGTGCTGCTCCGAGGAGAGCCTGCCGCTCAATCGGTTGGGGGTAAAATTAAGAAGAGTGCCTGAAAATAGTGGCGGAGAGGGTGGGACTCTCCTCCAGATACAAAGATTCCAATATCTTGGCGCAAGGCCCTGAGAAATCTGCGCGATTTCGATACCGCCAACGATACAGAGCACGTTACAAGATCTCAAGGGCCTTGTTTGGGCGTCTCCTCGACAGCCCGATGGGTGCTCGCAGAACACTGACCTGCCACTGAGAATTTCCTCCAAAATTGATTAGAGTTCGGCCCATTGAGGACGGACTTATGAAGAAGCAGAGATTTACAGAAGAGCAGATTATTGGGGTGCTGCGCGAGCAGGAGG
>NZ_JAJNCX010000003.1 GCF_021026315.1 Rhizobium sp. C4 | reverse complement strand
CCCGGCATTCGCAAGAATGGCGGCCTCGCATTTCACGATCCATCCCCCATCGCCGGAGAAGGATGGCCGTCCTCTCCGGCGCTTCTTTATCTCACGAAGAAGCCAGAAAATCATAAGACAAGCGTTTCCGCGTTTCATGGAAACGCGAAGACGCTCTATCTCTTTGTTTTTACGCAATTCCGGACACGAAACCGGTTTCCACTTTTGCTGGAATTGCCCTAGCGGCAGATCAATCGTCCGCCGAACCCAGCATCGCCTCGTCCAGCGCCTTCAGGAAGGCATCGGCCTTCGCGGCGGAGACACCAAGATCAGCGCGGCCATAGCGGGCGGCAATGCGGATATCGGCCAGCGTGCTGTCGCCGGCCTCGCGGGCGCGGATGACGACATCATAGGGAAAGCCGGTGATCCGGTCGGTGACGACGCCCTGGAAGACGGCAATCGGGATCTGCGGCTTCGAAGGCGTGGCGCCGGGAACGGTGATGACATTGCTCGGCCGGCGGCGCGGCACGGGAATGCCACCCAGCACTTCCGGCTGGGCTTCTTCCTCTTCGCGCTCGCGGATGGCGGTCGGCACGTTCTCCTCGACAAACTTGATCCGCCGGTCGGCTGCAGCCTCGCGAACCGCCTTCACGACACGATCGAGCGCGGCATCGTAGCGATGCGTGATCAGGCCGGGATAGGCGACATACTGCGCCTCGCGCAGGGCGAGATCATCGGCGGGCGGGCGGGGGCCGAGCCAGAGCTGGTCGTAGTCCGGCACCTTGATCCATGCCGGCGGATCGGAGAGATCGCTCGTCACTTCGTAGATCTTGGCATGCGACTTGTAGAGCCAGCCGGCATAGGCGCCCGGCAGCAGCACCGGCACGGCGAGAAGAACGGCGGCGATCGAGGACTTGCCGCCTCGCGCGCCGACGCGCCAGAGATTGACGAGACCGATGAAGGCCCCGAGCAGCGCCAGCACGGCCAAGGCGCAGGCCGCGAGATACAGCGCCAGGAAATGCACCTCCAGCACCGGACCGAAACGCGTCGACAGCCAGGAGGCGAGCATGAACATCAGCGCAAAGAGCGCGATCCGTCGCGCCCAGAAGGCGACATGGGAGACAGGCCGGACGTATTCGATTGCCATCGCTTATCTCGCTGAGGTGCCGGTGACGGCCTGGGCTGCGGCAAGACGCGCAATCGGCACGCGGAAGGGCGAGCAGGAAATGTAGTCGAGCCCCGTCTGCTCGCAGAAGCGGATCGAGGCCGGATCGCCGGCATGTTCGCCGCAGATGCCGAGCTTCAGATCGTTGCGCGCCTTGCGGCCGCGCTCGGAGGCGATCCTGATCAATTCCCCGACACCATCGAAATCGAGCGAGGCAAACGGGTCCTGCTCGATGATGCCCTTGCGCTTGTAGGTGGTCAGGAACCCGCCGGCATCGTCGCGCGAGATGCCGAATGTGGTCTGCGTCAGGTCGTTGGTGCCGAAGGAGAAGAATTCGGCCGCCTCGGCAATCTCCTGGCCGCGGAGCGCTGCGCGCGGCAGCTCGATCATCGTGCCGACGAGATAGTCGATGAAGACGCCGGTTTCCTCGGCCACTTGTCTGGCGACATTGTCGATGGCGGCCTTCACATAGTCGAGCTCGGTTCTGAGCGACACGAGCGGCACCATGATTTCCGGAACGACGGCAGCGCCTGTGCTTTCGGCGGCCTTGACGGCGGCTTCGAAAATGGCGCGCGCCTGCATCTCGGCGATCTCGGGATAGGAGATGGCGAGGCGACAGCCGCGATGGCCGAGCATGGGGTTGAACTCGTGCATGTCCTCGATGCGGCGGCGGAGCTTGTCCTCGTCCATGCCGACGGCGGCAGCCGTTTCCGCAATGTCCTCGCTCGCCTTGGGCAGGAATTCATGCAGCGGCGGGTCGAGAAGGCGGATCGTCACCGGCAGGCCATGCATGATCTCGAACAGCTCGATGAAGTCGGAGCGCTGCATGGGCAGAAGCTTGGCGAGTGCCGCGCGGCGGCCGTCCTCGTCTTCGGCCAGGATCATCTCGCGCATCACGTTGATGCGGCCTTCTTCGAAGAACATGTGCTCGGTGCGGCAAAGGCCTATGCCTTCGGCGCCGAAGGAGCGCGCACCGCGCGCATCGGCCGGCGTATCGGCATTGGAGCGGACGCCGAGGCGGCGGATCGCGTCCGACCATTCCATGATCTCGGCGAAGTCGCCGGAGAGCTCCGGCTGGATCATCGGCACTTCACCGTTGATGATCTGGCCAAGGGAGCCGTCGATGGTGATGAAATCGCCCTTCTGCAGCGTCACGCCGAAACCGGTCAGCGTGCCGGCCGCCGTGTCGATCCGGAGCCCCGATGCGCCGGCGACGCAAGGAATACCCATGCCGCGCGCGACCACGGCCGCGTGGCTGGTGACGCCGCCGCGGAGCGTCAGAACGCCCTCGGCGACATGCATGCCGTGCACATCTTCCGGACTTGTCTCGGCGCGAACCAGAATGACCTTTCGGCCCTCGCGGTAGAAGGCCACCGCATCTTCCGAGGTGAAGACGATTTCGCCCGACGCCGCCCCCGGAGAGGCCGGCAGGCCGGTGCCGATGACATTTCGCTCGACGGAGGGGTCGATGGCCGGGTGGAGCAATTGTTCGAGCGACAGCGGATCGATGCGCGAAATCGCCTCCTCGCGGGTGATCAGGCGCTCGGCCACCATCTCGACAGCGAGCCGGAGGCTTGCCTTGACGCTGCGGCGTGCGGGCCGGGCCTGAAGCACATGCAGCTTGCCATCGTCGACGGCGAATTCGATATCCTGCATGTCGCGATAATGCGCTTCGAGCTTGGCGGCGACGTCGCGCAATTGCGCATAGGCTGCCGGGAACTGCGCCTCCATCGAGGTGACCCCGGCATTGCCGTTGGCATGCGCGCGACCGGATACGGGAAACAGCTTGCGCTCGCCGAGCGCCAGTTCGCTGCCTTGCGAATTCGGCAGGTAGTCGCCGGAGAGCACCTTTTCGCCCGTCTCGGGATTGCGTGTCAGCGCTATGCCGGAGGCCGAGGCTGAATTGCGATTGCCGAAGACCATGGCCTGAAGATTGAGCGCCGTGCCCCATTCGACCGGGATGCCATGCAGCGCGCGATAGGCGCTGGCGCGGGGTGCAAGCCAGGCCTGATAGGTCGCCGAAATCGCCGCCCAGAGCTGTTCGCGGGGATCTTGCGGAAACGCCTCGCCCAGTTCTTCGGCAATCAAAGCCTTCTTGGCCGTGACGATGGCCATCAGCGCATCGGTGTCGAGGTCGGTATCGAGGCTGATGCCGCGTGTGCGCTTTTCGGCCTCGGCGATATCTTCGAAATAGCCGCGATCGAGCCCCATGACCGCATCGCCATAGCTGCCGATGAAGCGGCGGTAACAATCATAGGCAAACCGGCGATCGCCGGTTTCCTTCGCCAGCGCCTCGACGGTTTCGTCGTTCAGACCGAGATTGAGTATCGCTTCGATCATGCCGGGGATCGGCACGCGGGAACCGGGGCGCACGGCGAGAAAAAGCGGCGCCGTCTTGCTGCCGAGCGTTCGGCCGGACATGCGCTCGATTTCGGCCACGGCCTGATCGACCTGCTTGGGCAGCGACTCGGGAAAATGGCGCTGATGTTCGGCATACCAGGTGCAGGCGGGGGAAATGATCGTGGCACCCGGCGGCACGGGAAGGCCGAGGCTCGCCATTTCGGCGAGATTGGCGCCCTTGCTGCCCAGAATATCACGCTCGCCGGCACTGCCTTCGGACTGGCCGTTGCCGAACGTATAGACCCATTTCCTCATTCTCGCCTACCTGCTCCCCGCCTCCCGCGAGTGCCGCTCCGTCGCCGGACTCATCTTGAGACAAGCGACACTAAAGTATGGCTATAAAAAAGGAAATGGGAAGTTGGTCATATTTTGTTGCAGCGCACAAATGGGCGATTTGTGCGCTGCAGGGGTCACGCCGCCGCATCCACGATGACATGCGGCAGGCCTTGGGAGCAGGTTTCGATGCGGGCATCGATGCGATAGGTTTCGCGCAGCATCCGCGCCGTGACGATCTCGCTGGTACGTCCGGACGCAATGAGACGGCCGCCGGCGATCACCAGCGTCTGGTCGCAATAGCGCAGCGCGTGATTGAGATCATGGATGGCGATCAGCACCGCCATGCCGCGCTTGGCCGCCAGCCGGCGCATGAAATCCAGCACTTCGATCTGGCGATGCAGGTCGAGCGCCGAGGTCGGCTCGTCCATCAGCAGCACTTCCGGATTGCGGGCAAGCGCCTGGGCAATGGCCACCAATTGACGCTGACCGCCGGAGAGCTCGCCGAGATTGCGGAAGGCGAGATTGGCGATGTTGAGGCTTTCGAGCAGGCGGTCGATTTCGGCAAGGTCCCCTTCCCCGACGCGCCAGCCGGCATTCTGCCGGGAGGCGAGCACGATGGATTCGTAGACCGTGAGGACCGCATTGGCGCCGGTGTCCTGCGGCATGTAGCAGATGCCGTCGCGGCCGCGCTTGGAGCCTTCCAGCGTGGCCGTGCCGTCGCCCTTGATCAGGCCTGCGATGCGCTTGAACAGCGTCGACTTGCCCGCCGCATTGGGGCCGACGACAGCCGTCAGGCAGCCGCCTTCAAGCTTGCCGGTCGAAATGCCGTCGAGGATGCGGGTTCGGCCATAGGATGCGCCGAGATTGTTGAGCGTCAGGCTTACCATGCGCGCCGCCTCTGCGTGAAAATGAGCGAGAAGAAGAAGGGCACACCGACCAGCGCCGTGATGACGCCAATGGGCAGGACCGCACCCGGGATCAGGATCTTGCTGACGACGGACGTCGCCGACAGGAGCAGCGCGCCGCAGAGGATCGAACCCGGCAGGAAGAAGCGCTGGTCCTCACCCACCAGCATGCGGGCAATATGCGGGCCCACAAGGCCGACAAAGCCGATCGTGCCGACGAAGGAAACCGGAATGGAGGCGAGAAGGCTGATGATGATGAGTGCTTCCAGCCGCAGCCGGCGGACATTGACGCCGAAGCTGGCGGCCTTGTCGTCGCCGAGGCGCAGCGCCGTCAGCTGCCAGGCCTGACGCGCAAAGAGCGGGACGCAGACGACGAGGATCGCGCCGGTAACGGCGACCTTCGTCCAGGTCGCCTTGGTGAGCGAGCCCATGGTCCAGAAGACGACGGCGGCGAGCGCCTGTTCAGACGCCAGATATTCCATCAGCGAAAGCGCCGCATTGAAGGTGAAGACGAGCGCGATGCCGAGCAGCACGATCGTCTCCACGGTGACGCCTCGCAGGGTCGAGACGCCGTAAATGAACATGGAGGCGACCATGGCCATGACGAAGGCGTTGATCGGCACCATCAGCTCGACCGCGCCCGGAAACAGCGCCACACCACCAACGAGGCCCAGCGCCGCGCCGAAGCCGGCGGCGGCCGAAATGCCGAGCGTGAAGGGGCTGGCGAGCGGGTTGGCGAGGATGGTCTGCATCTGCGCGCCGGCGAGCGACAGCGAGGCGCCCACCGTGATCGCCATCAGGGCGATCGGCATGCGGATGTCCCAGATGACGACGCGCAGCTGCTCGGCGACGGCAGAGGGGTTTGTGAGTGCGGAGAGAACTTCGCTGAGCGTATAGCGCGCCGGGCCCAGCGCCATGTCGAGCGTGAGCGTGATGCACAGCGCCAGCGCGATGCCGACGAGGATGAGGATGCGACGCAGAACGAGGGCGCGGTATTGACCGCGCCCCGTTGTTGCCTTGTCCGCCGGCGTTTCGGCCGCGAGGATTGCCATGTGCTTATTCTCCGGCATTCAGCGAGACGAAGTAGCCGCTGCGATAGTCGACCGGCAGGTAGCGCTTGTGCAGTTCTGCGAAGGTCGCTTCCGGGTTCAGGTCCTTGAAGAGGTCCGGATGCAGCCACTTGGCGAATTGCTGGATGGCGACGAACTGGTAGGGATTGTTGTAGAACTGGTGCCAGACGGCGTGGACATTGCCGTCCTTGACCGCCTTGATGCCGGTGAAGGCCGGGCGCTGCATGAGGGCGGCGAGCTTCTCGCGCGCCTTGGCCTTGTCGGCGCCTGCGCCGACGCCAACCCACTTGCCGCCGGGGACATAGCCTTCCCAGTTGGCGCCGGTGACAATCACCTGGTCGGGATTGGAGGCGATGATCTGCTCGGGGTTCACATTGCCGAAGGTGCCGGGAATGATGTCCTTGGCGAGGTTGATGCCGCCGGCGAGTCCAACCATCTTGCCGAAATTCTCGTTGCCGAAGGACATGCAGCAATCATCCGAATAGCCGCCGGCGCGTTCCATGAAGACGAGCGGCTTCTTGACGTCCGGATGCTTGGCGAGAACGTCCGTCACCTTGGCGATTTCTTGCGCCCGGAACTTGATGAAGTCCTCGGCGCGGGCTTCCTTGCCGAAGAGCTTGCCGATGACGCGCATGGACGGCTCGGTGTTTTCCATCGGCTTTTCGCGGAAGTCGACATAAACGAGCGGAATGCCGACCTTGGCGAGCTTTTCGATATAGCCGCTTTCTTCCGTCGCCGACTTGGCGTCGATGTTCATGATGATGACATCCGGGTGCAGCGACACCGCCTGCTCGATATCGAACGTGCCGTCCTTCATGCCGCCGAAGGTCGGGATCTTGGCCATCTCCGGAAACTTCTCGAGATATTCGTTGTAACCGTCGAGATCGGCCTTCTTGAAGTCATCGCGCCAGCCGACGACCCGCTTGAAGGGGGCATCCGTGTCGAGCGCCGCGGTGAAATAGATCTGCCGGCCCTCGCCCAGAATGACATGCTCGACGGGAAGCGAGACCGTCACCTTGCGGCCGGTGATGTCGGTGATTTCCGTTTTCTCGCCGGCAAAGGCGAAGTCGGAAAAAAGGACGAGCGAAGCCGAGGCGGCGAGAGCCACCTTGTTGATATATTTCATGTTTCTACCCTCAAACTGCCGCTTGAAGCCGGCAATTTATCTTGATAAATGCGATCATGTTTTGACTAGATATGTTGATAATCTCAGTCAAGAATTATCTTTTGGAACAATTCCAGACTGTGAGTGTCGAGATGGAGAAGACGATGGCCAGGACGACGGAGGGAGCAAATTTCTCGCTGCGCGACGAGATCAAGGCCTATTGGTCGGCGCGCGCGGCGACCTTCGACGAGCAGCCCGGCCACGAGATTTTTTCCGAGGAAGAACGCCAGGCCTGGCGGCGGCTCTTCATGCGCCATCTGGGCACGGGCGACGGGCGCAAGGCGCTGGATCTCGCCAGCGGCACGGGCGTCGTGTCACATCTTCTCGACGGGCTCGGGTTTGCCGTCACCGGCATGGACTGGGCCGACCCCATGCTGGCGCTGGCGCGCGCCAAGGCCAAGCGCAATGCCCGCCCCATCCGCTTCGTCATGGGAGACGCGGAAAACACGATGGAGCCGGATGAGACCTATGACGTGATCACCAATCGGCATCTCGTGTGGACACTGGTCGATCCGAAGGCGGCCTTTGTCGAGTGGCATCGCGTGTTGAAACCGGGTGGCAAGGTGCTGGTCGTGGATGGCGATTTCGTCAATCCCGGCCCGGTGGCTCAGCTCGCCAAAAAGCTCGCGGCCTTGGCCGCCCATCTCGGCCTTGCCCGCGACAAGCATCATGGCGCAACCACGTCCGACATGGCGGCGACGCATCAAAGCATTCTCTCGCGCGTCTATTTCTCGCAAGGCGCGCGCGCCGAGGCTGTCGCCGACTTGCTGAAGGAAGCAGGCTTCGAAACCGTGGTGATCGACACCGACATGCGGGCGATCCACAAGGCGCAGCGGAAGAATTTCAGCCTCTTCAAGAGCCTGGAACGGGCGACACAGCATCGCTATGCGGTAGTGGCGACGAAAGCGAAGTGATCGGTTAATTCGAGGTTTGAGCGGGCGGGACCCCTCATCCGGCCCTTTGGGCCACCTTCTCCCCAAGGGGAGAAGAGGGAGCATGCCGCAGCGCTGGCGTTCCTCCTCTCCCCTCGGGGAGAGGTCCGCCGAGCGATAGCGGAGGCGGGGTGAGGGGCTCGGCACGGATCGCGGATTCCGCACGAGGAAGGTTTGCTTTATGGTTTGCCTTCTTTTGAAGAAGGATTCGCCTCGCATGTCCCGGACCGTTCTGGCCCTCGCATTTGCTCTTTTTGCCGCCTCCCCCCTCGCCGCACAGGAAGTCGGCGGCTGGAAGCCAACGGAAAAGATCGAGCGCTACGCCATATCCGGCCAGACGGAACTCGATCTCTACAAGTCGATTGGCGACAAGGGACCGATGGTGCGCGGCGGCAAGGTGCGCGCCATTGCCTACACGGATTTCAAGCTGACCTGGGACCGCGCCTACGAGAACGATGCGACGGGCGGCTGCCAGCTGGCCCGCAACGTGCCGAACGTCACCATCATCTACCGTTTCCCCAAGCCCGCCGGAAAGCTGGCGCCCTCCGTCAAGGCCAATTGGGACCGCTTCGAGGCTGGCATCGAGACGCATGAACGCCAGCACGGCCAGTTCATCATGCAGATGGTTCGCCGCATGGTGGCCGAGACCGCGAACCTGAGTGCGGCCAACGACCCGTCCTGCAAGAAGGTCCGCGCCGAACTCACCCGCCGCATGGGCGCCGCTTTCAAGGAAAAGAGCGGCAAGGATGCCGCCTTTGACAAAACCGAGATGGGCGATGGCGGGAATGTGCGGCGGCTGGTGATGACGTTTGTTTATGGGGGGTGAGTGGGACTCACGCTCTCTTGCGTGGACGCCTCTAGAAAGTTATAAATCGATATAAGAAACATGTCTTATATCTGCATAGAGGTTTCTAGAAACATGGATCCGGTCCGAAATCCGTTTGCGCCCGGCGCGGGATCACAGCCGCCTGAACTGGCTGGCCGGGATGACATTATCGGCAACGCGAATGTCGCCCTGCAACGGGTTTTGCAGGGCAAGTCCGATCAGTCGCAGATCCTTCTCGGGCTTCGCGGCGTGGGCAAGACCGTTCTGCTCAACAAGATCGAGGCAATCGCGGAAGAGCACGGTTATCTCACCTCCCTGCTTGAGGCGCCGGAAGACCGGTCCCTGCCCGCCCTTCTCTATCCGATGATCCAGCAGACATTGCGCAAGCTGTCGCTCAGCGAAACGGCAAAAGCCGCCGCCTATTTCGGGATGCGGGCGCTGCGCAGCTTTGCCCGGACTTTCAAGGTGGAGGTCGGCGACTTTTCCATAGCAGTCGATCCCGAACCGGGCGTGGCCGATAGCGGCAATCTGGAATTCGACCTGCCCGAGCTTTTCGTCCGGGTCGGAGACGCCGCGAAGGCCGCCGGTCGAGGCTGGGTTCTGCTGATCGATGAGCTGCAATATCTCAAACAGCCCGATCTTTCGGCACTCATCGTTGCCATGCACAAGATCACCCAGCGCAATCTCCCGGTTCTGTTCTTCGGCGCAGGCCTGCCGCAAATCGCATCGCTTTCAGGCGATGCGAAGTCTTATGCGGAACGGCTCTTTGCCTATCCGCGCGTTGGTGCGCTGACCGAAGAGGCCGCCATTGCCGCCGTTCGCAATCCGATCACAGATGAAGGCGAGCAGATCTCGGCCGAGGCGCTTTCCGCGATTTTCATCGAGACGCGCGGCTATCCCTATTATCTGCAGGAATGGGGCTATCAGGCGTGGAACCTGGCTGAAAAGTCACCCATCGGGCCCGATATCGCCAAAGCGGCCTCGAAGTCGGCGCTTCGCCGTCTGGACGAGGGCTTTTTCAAAGTGCGCTTCGATCGGTTGACGCCAAAGGAGCGAGACTATGTTCGCGCCATGGCGAGGCTCGGCAGCGGCCCTTACAAGTCGTCCGATGTGGCTGACTTACTGGGCGATGCGCAGCAACGTTTCGGCCCGGTCCGCGCCAGCGTCATCAAAAAGGGCATGATCTACAGCCCGGCCTATGGCGAGATCGATTTCACCGTGCCGCTCTTTTCCGAATATCTCCAGAGACAGGAAGCGGCCTGATCAACCTGCCTCGCGCAGCTGCTCGGCCGTCTGCAAGTCCACCGACACAAGCTGCGATACGCCCTGCTCGGCCATCGTCACGCCGAAGAGGCGGTCCATGCGGGCCATCGTGATGGGGTTGTGGGTGATGACGACGAAGCGGGTTTCGGTGGAGGCGGACATTTCGTCCATGAGGTTGCAGTAGCGCTCGACATTGTGGTCGTCGAGCGGCGCGTCCACTTCGTCCAGCACACAGATGGGTGCCGGATTGGTGAGGAAGACGGCGAAGATGAGGGCGAGCGCGGTCAGCGCCTGTTCACCGCCCGACAGCAGCGTCATGGTCTGCGGCTTCTTGCCCGGCGGGCGGGCGAGAATTTCAAGGCCGGCTTCCAGCGGGTCGTCGCTTTCGATGAGTTGCAGTTCCGCCGTGCCGCCGCCGAAGAGATGGGTGAAGAGGCGCTGGAACTGGGCATTGACCACATCAAAGGCGGCAATCAGCCGTTCGCGGCCTTCCTTGTTGAGGTTCTGGATGGCGGCGCGGAGTTTCCGGATCGCATCCACCACGTCGTCGCGCTCGCGGATCAGCGCCTTCAGCCGGTCGGAGAGTTCGATCTGCTCCTCCTCGGCGCGCAGGTTGACGGCGCCCAGACGCTCGCGCTCGATGCGCAGGCGGTCGAGCTCGATTTCCACCGTGCGCGGGTCCGGCAGTGGTGCGCCATGCGGCCGGCCGGTCAGGCGGAAGACGTCATGCGGTTCGATCTGCAGCGACTGGCGGATGCGGTTTTCGGCATCCTGCCGGCGCTCGCGGGCGGAGACGAGACGTTCTTCGGCACGGCCGCGCTTTTCGCGGGCTTCCGCCAGCGCCGAAAGCGCCATGGCGGCGGCCTGATCGGCATCGCGGCCAGCCGTTTCAGCCAGAACCAGGCGGTCGGCCGCCTCCTTGCGGGCGGCATCGGCCTTCACCAGTTCATCGAGCAACCGGCGGCGCTTGTCGTCAATCTCTTCCGGTGCGTCTTCCAGACCCTCAAGCTCTTCGCGGGATTCCTCGCCGCGTGCCTTCAGGGCGGCGATCTGGGTTTGAGCATTGTCGGCGCGGGATTTCCATGCCGAACGTTCCTGCGCGATGGCCCCGATGCGGCGGCGGCGCATGTCGTTTTCGCGCGCCAGACCATCATGGGCGGCGCGTGCTTCGGCGAGCCGGCCGCGACCGGCGGCCACCTCGGCCTGTGCCTGCGAGAGTTTCAGGTCGAGCCCGGAAAGGTCGGGCGTTTCGGCGATGGCTTCGCGGGCCTCGTCTTCCTGGGCTTTCAGCTCCTCAAGCTCGCCCGTCAGCCGCTCGACATTTTCGGCCAGCGTATCGCGACGGCGGGCGATTTCGAGGGCCGCGCGCTCGGCCTTGGAGAGCGCATCGCGGGCCTCGACCAGACGGCGCTGCGTGTGGCGTTCGGCCTCGCGGGTGTCGCGCAATTGGGTTTCCGCCAGTGCCACGGCTTGCGCTGCGGCGCGGTGCGCGGTCTCGGCGACCAGCATGGCCTCGCGGGCGGCGACGATCTCGTCGGCAAGGGCGGCCAGCCGGTTCTTCTGGGCCAGACGCAGGGCGGCAGCGCCCGGCGCATCGGCCCCGGAGACGAAACCATCCCAGCGCCAGAGTGCGCCTTCCTTCGAGACCAGCCGCTGGCCGGGCTTCAAGAGCGCCTGCTTTGCAGCACCCTCCCCGGCTGAGACCACGCCGACCTGTGCGAGACGCCGGGCCAGTTCCGAAGGCGCGCGGACGAAATCGGAGAGCGGGGGAACGCCTTCCGGAAGTTTCGGGTCGCTCGCGGCATTGAGCGGCGCGCCCCAGTGGCGGGCAGCGCGGGCGTCGGCCGGTGCATCGATATCTTCGCCAAGGGCGGCACCCAGCGCGGTCTCGTAGCCGCGATCGACGGAGAGAAGGTCGGCAACCGGCACGTAATCGCCACCGGCGGAGCCTGCCTCCAGCATGCGCTCGATGGTGCGGGCCTCGGTTTCCAGTCCGTTGAGGATCTGGCGGGCCATGTCGACGCCGCTGCGCGCCTCGGCCTCCGCATCGCGCGCACCGGCAATGGCGTCTTCCGCCGCCGCAATAGCCTCGGCGCTTTCCTCCAGCATGGCCTCCAGCTCGGCCACGGCTTCGCGATGGCTCGACGGGTCCGGCATGTCGGCGATTTCGCGCTCGGCGGCGTCAAGATCGCGAGCGGCATCCTGCAATTGGCGGGTCAGCCGGCCGGCGCGTTCGGTGAGATCGAAAAGCCAGCGTTCCATCTGCTGGCGGGAGGCTGCGGCCTCGGCGCGCTCGGCGGTGAGGCCGGAAAAGACGGCTTCGGCTTCGGCCAGCGCACCGCCGGCTTCCGCAACGGCAGCGGCCAGTTCCTCGGCGCGCTCGGCAGCGCCTTCGACTTCGGCGGCCAGATCGCCCTCTTCCGCATCGAGTTCGGCAAGGAAGCGGGCATTGTCGGCCAGCAATTGCTCTTCGCGGGCAATATCGCCGGAAAGCTGCAGCAGGCGGCGCTCCAGCTCGTCGCGGCGGCGCGCCATGCGGGAGGCTTCTTCTTCCAATTGGGTGCGGGCGATCTGCAGGCGTTGCAGGGCAGCCGCCGCCCTCGCCTCCGCCTCGCGCAGGTCCGGCAGGTGAAGCCCGGCCACGGCCTGGTTCTTCGCCATTTCGGCCTGTGCCTGCGCGCGCTCGGCAACGATGGATGTCACCTCGTTGAGCGCCGTCGTTGCCTCCGCCTCGGCCTGCCTGGCATCCGTCCACTGGATGTGATGCAGCATGGCCTCGCGGGCGCGGATATCGGCGGAAAGCTGCTTGAAGCGGGTTGCCTGACGGGCCTGGCGTTTCAGGCTTTCGATCTGGCTTTCGAGCTGCGCGGTCACGTCATCGAGACGTTCGAGATTGGTTTCGGCGGCACGCAGCCTCAGCTCCGCCTCGTGGCGGCGGGAATGGAGGCCCGAAATGCCGGCGGCCTCTTCCAGCAATTGCCGGCGGGCCTGCGGCTTGGCCTGAATGAGTTCGCCAATGCGGCCCTGCCCCACCATGGAGGGCGAGCGGGCGCCGGTCGAGGCATCGGCAAAGAGCAGCTGCACATCCTTGGCGCGGGCTTCCTTGCCGTTGATGCGATAGACCGAGCCCTGCTCGCGCTCGATGCGGCGCGTCACCTGGATTTCGTCGGCATCGTTGAAGGCGGCGGGTGCCGTGCGGTCAGAATTGTCGAGATAAAGGCCGACTTCGGCGGTGTTGCGCGCCGGGCGATTGCCGGAGCCGGAGAAGATCACGTCGTCCATGCCCGACGCGCGCATGTTCTTGTAGGAGTTTTCCCCCATCACCCAGCGCAGCGCTTCGACAAGGTTGGACTTGCCGCAACCATTCGGGCCGACGACGCCGGTGAGGCCCGCTTCGATGACGAATTCGGAAGGCTCGACGAAGGATTTGAAGCCGAGAAGGCGGAGCTTGTTGAATTTCATGGGGCGTACCCCACAGGAAAAGACCCCTCCCCAACCCTCCCCACAAGGGGGAGGGAGAGGAACCCGCCGCACCTGCCGCGTTCCATCTCCACCGTTTGAGAGGAGGCGGTGCCGGGCACTCCATCCGTCTCCCCCCTTGTGGGGGAGATGGCGGCAGCCAGAGGGGGGCTTTCGCTCGGCAGAAGGGCATGCCCAAACAACGAAAAACCGGGCGCGCGGCGGCAGCCGCGGCCCGGTTTCCCAGAATGACTGCGCTTAAAGCTTGCTGTCGATGATGGCCGACATCTGGTCAACCGTCATTTCCCCTGCATAACGCGCGCCGTTGATGAAGAAGGTCGGCGTTGCGTTGACCCCGAAATCCTTCGCACCCTTCTCGCGAACCGCGTTCACATCATCCAGAAGCTTCTGGTTCGTCAAGCAGGCGTTGAAGCTCTCCTGTGTAAAACCGGCAAGCTTGGACATCTGCATCAGCGAGGCGCGCTTGTCATCGGCTGCGGCCCAGCTCATCTGCTGCTGGAAGAGAACGTCGACGAAGGGGAAATACTGGTCGGCCGGGGCGCAGCGCGCCAGCATGATGGCGGCGGCGGCAACCGGGTCAAGCGGGAATTCGCGAAGGATGTAACGCACCTTGCCGGTCTCGATATATTTCGTCTTGATGCCCGGGAACGTGTCCTTCTGGAAGCGGGCGCAATGCGGGCAGGTCATCGACATGTATTCGACGATGGTGACCGGCGCATCGGCCTTGCCGATCGACATTTCCGGCAGCGGGCCGGGGGCCATCAGCTTGGCAACGTCAACCGTGCCGTCGGCTTCCGGAACCTTGGCGTCCGCCGTGGTCGAGGCGGTCTTGGTGTTGTCGATGCCCGGATTTGCGTCCTTGGCTGCGCTCTCCTTGTTCTCGTCCTTGCCGTTGCAGGCGGCCAGAACGGCAGCGGAAGAAGCAAGAGCGATCCCGCCGAGGAGATGCCGCTTGGTCAACATGAGGTTGTTCATCGTCAATTATCCAATTGTTTGAAGCATTGCTTCTCTAAAACGGTCCATTCCCGCTTTCAAGTCGCTCTTGACTGCACCTTTTGCCGATGGTCGGGCGCAAGTCAAAGCACAAATCATGAAAATTTCGACAGGATTGCGGTGATCGCCAGGTAAAAGCAGCCCCTCATCAACAAATCCCTTGAAAACCTTGAATTGCGCGCCGTTTCACCGGGAAATCACATTTTCTTGAGGTCTTCCTCGTTCGCCATTTGCAAGATTATCCGGCCGCAATAGCTTTCGGCTGCGAGACGACCCGATTGAAGTTGTCGAAGCGTTTCGAACAGGCGGGCGGCATAACACCGCCCGCCATTTTCCTGATCAGACCAGCTCTGCCAATGCAGACGGCTCGAAGCCGGCCAGATTGTCGAGCGAACCGGTGCGGACCTTTTCGACCCAGTTGGGATCGCTGATCAGAGCGCGGCCGACGGCGATCAGGTCGAACTCGTCGCGCTCCATGCGCGATGTCAGCTGTTCCAGGCCGGTGGAGGCGGCATTGCGGCCGGCAAATGCGTTGAAGAAGTCGTTCGAGAGGCTGACCGAGCCGACGCTGATCGTGGCTGCACCCGTGAGCTTCTTCGCCCAGCCGGCGAAGTTCAGGCCGTTCTCGCCGTCGATTTCCGGGAATTCCGGTTCCCAGAAGCGGCGCTGCGAGCAATGGAGCAGGTTGGCGCCGGCCTCGACCAGCGGTACCAGCCAGTCGGCCATGGCGTCCGGCGTTTCGGCGAGACGCACCGCATAGTCCTGCTGCTTCCACTGGCTGACGCGCAGGCTGACCGGCAGGTCGGGGCCGACGGCGGCGCGCACGGCTGCGACCACTTCGGCTGCAAAGCGCGACCGCTCCTTCAGCGTTGCGCCACCATAACGGTCGGTGCGCTCATTGGTGCCTGCCCAGAAGAACTGGTCGATGAGATAGCCATGGGCGCCGTGGATTTCCACCATGTCGAAGCCAAGGCGCTTGGCGTCCGCAGCGGCGCGCGCAAAGGCGGCCACCGCATCGGCAATCGCCTCTTCGGTCATCGGCTCGCCGCGCGGCTTGCCGGGGGCAATCAGACCAGAGGGGCTATCGATCGGGTGACCGGGGTCCCAGTCAGGCTTGCCGATTGTCGAACCGGTATGCCAGATCTGCGGGCCCATGCGGCCGCCGGCGGCGTGAACGGCATCAATCACCAGCTTCCAGCCGGCAAGCGCTTCCTCACCGAAGAAGGACGGGATGTCCGGATGATTGCGCGACACCGGCCGCTCAATGACCGTGCCCTCCGACAAAATGAGACCGACATTGCCGGCGGCGCGCTTGGCATAGTAGTCGGCATTGTGGCGGCCCGGAACGCCGTTGGGCGCGAAGGTTCGGGTCATCGGCGCCATGACGATGCGGTTCTTCAGCTCGAGCGGGCCAAGGCGGAAAGGTCGGAAGAGGGTTTCATTGGGGGAGGTTGTCATGCGGGAGTACTCCATAGGCAGGAGCCGCATAGGTATGTCATCAACCCAAAAGGTCAAGCACCCTTACTTTCATTGAGGAATGAAAGACTAGCGCTGCGGCCGCTTGCGGCTGGAGAGCACGCCGCGGCCGAGCCGCATGATCGCCTCCTTCAGCTTGCCGTCATCCATGCCGTCGACCATGTCGTCGAGCTTGGAGGCGGCGATGGCATCGAGCGGGCGAAGCGGACGGGACCTCGGCTGCTGCGCGACCGGCTTCTGGACGATGCGCAACTGCCGGATCGCGGCAAAGCCGAAGAAGGAATTGATGCGGGCGATCAGCTCGCCCTGCGCATGGGTGAGGAAGAGCGCGCGGGAGCCTTCGCAGGCAACTGTCAGCACGCCGGGCTGCGGCTTGCCGCCGCCCGCCTCGTCGCGGCGCGGCCAGGCGATCTTTTCCGGCCGAGTGCAATCGGCAAACTGGGATCCGGCAATTTCAGGCCATGAGCCAAGAAGCGCGGTGCTGATGCCGGCACGGCGCGCGAGAACGGGGTCGATGAGGCCATTGGCCACATCGGCGATCTGCTGCGCGCCCCGTCGTCTTTCCACCATGTTTATTGTCCCTTGCACCGGTTCTGCTTGAACCTCGCGTGCTGCGTCGGCACATATAAACCAATTCCGGCAAGAGTGCGAACCGGATTCGCTTGTGGAATTGTGTGAAAACAAAAAGATAGGCGCCCCGGCTGAAGCGGGGTGCGTGAAACCGGCTTTCCGGTGACAGACAGGACGGAGCTCCAGACTTTGCAGAAAGACCTCAGTGAAGTCCTGGTCGCGTGGTATGACCGGCACCATCGCGAGCTTCCATGGCGGGTGAGCCCCGCGGCGGCCAGCAAGGGCATAAGGCCCGATCCCTATCGCGTCTGGCTGTCGGAAGTCATGCTGCAGCAGACGACGGTCGCCGCGGTCAAAGCCTATTTCGAGAAGTTCACGACGCTCTGGCCGACCGTCAACGATCTTGCAGCCGCACCCACAGAGGATGTGATGAAGGCCTGGGCGGGGCTTGGCTATTATGCCCGGGCGCGGAACCTGAAGAAATGCGCCGAGGCCGTTGCGCATGACCATGGCGGCATCTTTCCCGACACGGCCGAAGCGCTGAGGGCACTGCCGGGGATTGGCGACTACACGTCCGCAGCCATCGCAGCGATTGCCTTCGACCGGCCGGCAGCCGTCATGGACGGCAATGTCGAGCGGGTGATCTCGCGGCTCTATACGATCGGCGAGCCCCTGCCCGGTTCCAAGCCGGCGATGAAGGTGCGCGTGGTCGAGTTGACGCCATCTGATCGGCCAGGCGATTTCGCGCAGGCGATGATGGATCTGGGCGCAACGATCTGCACGCCGAAACGGCCTGCCTGCGTGCTCTGTCCGCTCAAGGACTATTGTCAGGCGCTGAAAGAGGGCGAGCCGGAGCTTTATCCGGTCAAGGCGACAAAGAAGGCGCGGCCCGTGCGCGTCGGCTCGGCCTTCGTCGCGATCAATGGCAAGGGTGAGGTCCTGCTTCGCACGCGGCCGGCGGAAGGCCTGCTCGGCGGCATGGCGGAAGTGCCCGGCAGCCGCTGGACGGCGCGCGAGGATGGAGCGACCGACCTTTCCGCCGCCCCCTTCCCGGCCGACTGGAAGCCTGCGGGGATCGTCACCCATGTCTTCACGCATTTCGAACTGCGGCTGAGCGTCCATGTCGCCGAAACGGAAGGGCTGCCGATCGATCACGGCTTCTGGCGTGAGATCGAAAATCTTGATCGGGAGGCGCTGCCCACTGTCATGAAAAAAGCAATTGAGGCGGCTATCCCCGGCGCGTTCTGACCCGGGGTTTCCCGGTCCCTGTCCAAAGGCTTCCAGAAAGGTTCCGCATGAAACCCGAAATCCGCCACATCGTCTTCGATATCGGCAAGGTGCTGATCCATTACGATCCCGACCTTCCGTTCAAGCGGCTGATCCCCGACGAGGCCGAGCGGCGCTGGTTTTTCGAGAATGTCTGCACCCATGACTGGAATGTCGAGCAGGATCGCGGCCGGACATGGCCTGAAGCCGAGGCGCTGCTGATTGCGCAGTATCCGGAGCGCGAAGAGCATATCCGCGCCTTCCGCAGGCACTGGCACGAAATGGTGCCGCATGCCTATGACGGCAGCGTCGCGATCATGAAGAAGCTGATCGCCGACGGGCACGACGTGACGATGCTGACGAATTTCGCAGACGACACGTTTGCGCAGGCGCAGACGATCTTCGAATTTCTGAATGCGCCGCGCGGCGTGACGGTGTCGGCCCGCGTCGGGCTGATCAAGCCGGATGCGGCAATCTACGAAACCCATGCCAACGCCTTCGGCCTCGATCCGAAGGCATGCCTGTTCATCGACGACAGCCCGCCGAATGTCGCGGGTGCTCAAGCCTGCGGCTGGCAATCGGTGGTCTTCACCGGCGCCGACAAGCTGCGGCAGGACCTCGCCGGATACGGAATTGCGGCGTAGGCTGGATTTTCCGTCGCCATTGCCCTCAATCCGGCTTTGGTTTAAAGGGCGCGCAATTGCCGCATCGCGCGCCTTTACACCCCCATTGGAAACGTCTGGACCATCATGAACGGCTTCGACCTCATCATTTTCGATTGCGACGGCGTGCTCGTCGATTCCGAGATCATCGCAGCGCAGGTTGAATCCGCGCTTCTGACCGAGGCGGGTTACCCGATATCGACGGAAGAGATGGCCGAGCGTTTCGCCGGCATGACCTGGAAGAACATTCTTCTGGCCGTCGAGACGGAAGCCTCCATTCCGCTCTCGGCTTCGCTGCTCGACAAGTCGGAAAAGCTGCTCGACCAGAAGCTTGCCACCGACGTCAAGATCATCGAGGGCGTCAAGTTCGCGCTCTCGCGCATCACGCTGCCGCGCTGCGTCTGCTCCAATTCCAGCACGCAGCGGCTGGACGCCATGCTGACGCGCGTCGGGCTGAAGGCCTATTTCGAGGGGCATGTCTATTCGGCGAAGGATCTGGGGCCGGATCGGGTGAAGCCGAAGCCGGACATCTTCCTGCATGGCGCGGCCCAGATGAATGTGAGCCCGGCCAAGGTCGTCGTGGTCGAGGATTCGGTTCATGGCGTGAGCGCCGCGCGCGCCGCCGGCATGCGCGTCATCGGCTTTACCGGCGCATCGCATACCTATCCCTCGCATGCCGACCGGCTGACGGAGGCCGGCGCGGAGACCGTGATCGCCCGCATGTCGGAACTGCCGGCGATGATCGAGGCGCTGTCCGGCTGGCGCGAACTGGTCTGAGACGACTTCACAGGACATCAAATGCAAAACGGGGCGTGTCGAACACGCCCCGTTTTGCATTTGAAGGAAGAGAGCTGGCCGCGTCGAAGGCGCGGCTTATTTCTTCTTTTTCTTCGTATTGGCTTTGTCGGTGCCGTTGTCGAAGCCGACATAGATCATGGCGGTGTCTGCACCGGCCGGAATGGTCACGTTGTCCTTGCTGAAGAGGAACTGCCCAGCAGGCTCGGTGGTCGGCAGCGGCGCTTCGAAGGGGACGAGTTCCGAATAGAGAACCTTGTCGCCATCGGTGACGGCAACGCGGATCGGCAGCTTGGCATTGCCCTTGGCGCCAGCCTGGCCGAGAACGATGCGGCCGGCGACCTGCACGGTGATGACCATCTGGCCACCTTCGAGACGGCACTGGCGTGTCGTGTTGGCGATGGAGGCCTGATACATCAGCTTGGCCTGGTCCATGGTGCCATCGGGCTGGGCCTTGGTGCCGCCGACATAGGCGTCGTGATAGGCCGTGCCGTCGCGAAGCACGATGCGCGGGCAGTTGCCCTGGACGACGGCCGGCTGGGGCGCCGCCGTCTGCGTGGCGCCGAGGCCAAGCGCATTCTTCGTATCTGCGGTACTGCAGGCCGCCAGCATGCCGAGAAGCGACGCGGCAACCAAACCTTTCGAAACCAGACCAAACGCTGTCATGTCACACCTTCACGAAACCTTGCCTGCATCATGCCGGCCAGCTCTTTCGGCTCTTGCCGTTTGCTCTGATTTATCGCGTCCTTTAGCGAAATGGAAGCTGTTCTCCCCCTTATACCTTGCCCAACTCATGCATTTCTGCAGGAAATACCAAGGATAAAGCGCTTCCAGCCCGCGCCGAAAGCCTCTATAGCAGCAATCGAAAATCTCCGGGCGCGGCAATGCGCCCCGGCACGACGCCTGCAGATGAGGACTAGGGAAGTGAAATACATTTCGACGCGCGGCAATGCGCCCGTTCTTGGCTTTTCGGATGCGCTTCTGGCAGGACTGGCTGCTGATGGCGGCCTTTATGTCCCGAAGGAATGGCCGCATTTCTCCAAGAAGGAGATCCGCAAGCTGCGCGGCAAGTCCTATCAGGATATCGCAGAAGCGATCGTCACGCCCTTTGTCGGCGGCGACATCGAACAGGCCGATCTTCGCCGGATGATCGACGAGGCCTATGCCACATTCCGCCACCCAGCCGTCACGCCCCTCGTCCAGACGGATGCCAATGTCTTCATCATGGAGCTGTTCCACGGGCCGACGCTTGCCTTCAAGGATGTGGCGATGCAGTTGCTCGCCCGCCTGCTCGACCATGTTCTGACGGAGCGCGGCGCCCGCGCGACCATCGTTGCCGCCACCTCGGGCGATACCGGCGGGGCCGCCATCGAAGCCTTTGCCGGGCGTGACCGCACCGACATCTTCGTGCTCTTCCCCGAAGGCAAGGTTTCGCCGGTGCAGCAGCGCCAGATGACGACGGCGGCCGCCTCCAACGCGTTCCCGATTGCGGTCAAGGGCAATTTCGACGACTGCCAGAACCTCGTCAAAGAGATGTTCAACGACGTGAAGTTCCGCGACAAGGTCCAGCTGTCGGGCGTCAACTCGATCAACTGGGCGCGCATCATGGCGCAGGTGGTCTATTATTTCACCGCAGCCCTTGCTGTCGGAAGCCCCGACCGGAAGGTGTCCTTCACCGTTCCGACCGGCAACTTCGGCGATATCTTTGCCGGCTATGTCGCCAAGCAGATGGGCCTGCCGGTTGCCAAGCTGGTCATCGGCACGAACGAGAACGACATTCTCGCCCGGACGCTGAAGACCGGTCGCTATGAGATGCGCAGCGTCAAGGCGACCATGTCGCCCTCGATGGACATCCAGATTTCCTCGAATTTCGAGCGGCTTCTCTATGAGGCCTCCGACCGCAACGCGGGCGAAGTCGTGCGCTACATGGGCGGGCTCAAGCAGTCGGGCGCCTTCGACATCGAAGAGAAAACGCTGAAGGCGATCCGCAAGACCTTCAAGGCGACACGCGCCTCGGAAGCCGAGGTGAAGAAGACGATCAAGACCGTGCTCGCCGAAACCGGGTATCTCGCCGATCCGCACACGGCTGTTGCAATTCACGCCGCAAAGCGCAATCTAAAGACGGATGCGCCGATGATTGTCCTGTCCACTGCTCACCCGGCCAAGTTCCCGGCGGCGGTGAAAAAGGCCAGCGGTATTGACCCAGCGCTTCCGTCGTGGCTTGCTGGTCTGATGGACAGGGAGGAGCGCTTCGATGTCCTGCAAGCCGAGCTTGATGCCGTCGAGGCCTATATCGGCGGGAAAGCCCGGATTGCCGGAAATTGAAGGCCGGAAAGTGTGTTGATGAAAGTTGAGTGCACCAAGCTTCCGTCGGGTCTGACGGTTGTCACAGAAAACATGCCGCATCTGGAAAGCGTGGCGCTCGGCGTCTGGGTGAAGTCCGGCTCCCGCAATGAAATGGCGGATGAGCACGGCATTGCCCATCTTCTCGAACACATGGCCTTCAAGGGAACCGCCAAGCGGACCGCCCGGCAGATCGCCGAGGAAATCGAGAATGTCGGCGGCGAAGTCAACGCCGCGACCTCGACCGAGACGACCTCCTATTATGCCCGCGTACTGCGCGACGATACGGCGCTGGCGCTCGACATCCTTGCCGATATCCTGACCGAATCCTCCTTCGACGAGGACGAGCTGGAGCGCGAGAAGCACGTCATCCTGCAGGAAATCGGCGCGGCCAACGACACGCCCGACGACGTGGTCTTCGACCGCTTCGCCGAGACAGCCTTCCGCGACCAGACGATCGGCCGCGCCATTCTCGGCACGCCGGACACGGTGCAGTCCTTCACGCCCGACCAGATCCGCGCCTATCTCGGCCGCAACTACACGACCGACCGCATGTTCGTGGTTGCCGCCGGTGCGGTCGGTCATGACGCGATCGTCAAGCAGGCCGAAGAGCGTTTCGCTTCCATTCCGCAGCGGCCGACGCTTCTGCCGGTCATGGAACCGGCACGCTACACGGGCGGCGATTTCCGCGAGACGCGCGACCTGATGGATGCGCAGATCCTGCTCGGCTTCGAGGGCCGCGCCTATCATGTCCGCGACTTCTATGCCTCGCAGGTTCTCGCCAATATTCTCGGCGGCGGCATGTCGTCGCGCCTCTTCCAGGAAGTGCGCGAAATCCGCGGGCTCTGCTATTCGGTCTATGCCTTCCACTGGGGCTTCTCCGACACCGGCATTTTCGGCATCCATGCCGCAACCGGTGCCGAAGACATGAGCGAGCTTGTGCCGGTGATCCTCGAGGAACTGCGCAAGTCCTCCGACAATATCCGGCAGGAAGAAATCAACCGGGCCCGCGCGCAGATCCGCGCGCAGCTGATGATGGGCCAGGAAAGCCCGGCCGCGCGCGCCGGCCAGATCGCCCGGCAGATGATGCTCTATGGTCGCCCGATCTCCAACACGGAGCTGATGGAGCGCCTGTCCGGCATCACGACGGAGCGACTGACCGACCTTTCCGGCCGGCTCTTCTTCGATACGAAGCCGACGCTTTCGGCCATCGGGCCGCTCGATCGTCTCGCGCCGCTGTCGGACATCACGTCGTCGCTTTCACATAGTGTCGTCAAGCAGAAGTCGGCGTAAAGCCGCCAGGGCCCGGTCTCGGCAAACGAAGACCTGACCAAACGAATCCATTGGGGGTCCGAAGTCATCGATGCAGGGATCCATGTTCCGTTTTCTCACGCGCCCCAATGGCGCCGTGAAACTGAGCGACGGCAAGCACCTGCTGCGCATGCCCCGCTATGCCGATTTCGATGAATGGTGGGCGCTCCGGCGCGCAAGCCGGTCCTTCCTGCAGCCCTGGGAGCCGACCTGGAGCGCGGATGATCTGACCGAACGGTCCTTCCGCGCCCGCGTCAACCGCTACGAGCAGGAATATTCCGCCGGCACGGCCATCACGCTCTTCATCTTCGGCGAAAGTGACGAGCTGATGGGCGGCATCACCATCGGCAATATCCGCCGCGGCGCATCGCAATCCTGCATGATCGGTTACTGGATGGGCGAGCGTTTTTCAGGCCAAGGCCACATGAAAGCCGCATTGAAGCTGACAGTCCACCACATCTTCGACCGGCTTCAGTTGCACCGCATCGAGGCAGCCTGTATCCCGGAGAACCATCGCAGCATCGGCCTGCTCGAAGGCACCGGCTTCCGGCGCGAGGGCATGCTGCGCGACTATTTGAAAATCGACGGCCGGTGGCGCGACCATGTGCTGCTCGCACGTCTGGCAACCGACGATATTGGAAAAGACTTCATTGATGATTCCGGCCTCTATCGCGCGAACAGTCATGCGTAAGCTGCCGCTCCAGGCCCTGTTTCTGACGTTTCTCCTCGCGGTCTTCGCGTTGCAGTCCATGGCTCCGGCCTTTGCGGCAGAGCCGGTGAAGATCTCGCGCGAGGACAATGCGCTCGACCTGACGAAGACGACCGAAATCTACCGCAACCAGGGCAATGTCTTCCAGGTTTCGACCGCAGCCGGCGCCGACGGCATCGTGCGGCGCATCGAGGTACGCTCGTCGGACAACAAGCACCAGGGCGACTGGGCGGTGTTTGCGCTGGCCAACGTGTCGGACCAGCAGCTCGACCGCGTCATCGTCGCCCCGCATTTCCGTCTGGTCAATTCGCGGCTCTTCTGGCCCGACCTCGGCTCGCAGCGCATCATCTCGATCACGCCGTCCGAAGGCTTTGCGCTGGATCGCGAGCCAAGCTCGGAAGCGGACGTCTTCTCGATCACGCTGAACCCCGGCGCCGTCGTCACCTTCGTGGCGGAGCTTTCGACGCCCGACCTGCCGCAGCTCTATCTGTGGGAGCCGGACGCCTACAAGGACACGGTCAACGCGTTTACGCTCTATCGCGGCATCGTGCTCGGCATTGCCGGCCTGCTGGCGCTGATCCTGACCATTCTCTTCGTCGTCAAGGGTACGGCGATGCTGCCGGCAGCAGCGGCCCTCGCCTGGGCGGTGCTCGGCTATATCTGTGTCGACTTCGGCTTTCTCGAAAAGCTCGTCAGCCTGTCGTCCGGCGACCAGCGAATATGGCGCGCGGCAACAGAAGTGGGCATGGCGGCCAGCCTTGTACTCTTCCTCTTCTCCTATCTCAACCTCAACCGATGGCACACGAACCTCGTCTACGCGACGCTTGCCTGGATCGGCGGGCTCGGGCTCCTGGCGGGTGTGGCGGTCTATGACCCGGCGATTGCGGCCGGCGTGGCGCGGCTCTCCTTCGCGCTGACGGCAGCGGCGGGGGTGTTCCTCATCCTCTTCCTCGGCATCAAGCGCTATGACCGCGCCATCCTGCTGGTCCCTTCATGGGCGCTGCTGATTGCCTGGCTGGTTGCCGCCTGGATGACGATCACCGGCCGTCTGGACAACGACATCGTGCAGCCGGCGCTGGGGGGCGGCCTCGTGCTGATCGTGCTGATGATCGGCTTCACCGTCATGCAGCACGCCTTTGCCAGCGGCGGCTTCCACAACGGGCTCTTCTCCGATCTGGAACGGCAGTCGCTGGCTCTGACGGGTTCGGGCGACACGATCTGGGACTGGGACGTGGCGCGCGACCGCATCGTCACCATTCCCGACGTTTCGCTGCATCTCGGCCTGCAGCCGGGCACACTGCATGGCCCCGTCCGCAACTGGCTGCCAAACCTGCACCCCGATGATCGCGACCGGTTCCGCGCGACGATGGACGTTCTGCTCGAACATCGCCGCGGCAAGCTGAACCACGAGTTCCGCGTCCGCGCGCAGGATGGTCACTATCACTGGCTGGCCGTGCGGGCACGGCCCGTCGTCGGCTCGACCGGAGAGGTCATCCGCTGCGTCGGCACGCTGATCGACGTGACGGAGGAGCGCAACTCGATCGAGCGGTTGCTGCGCGACCCGCTGACCGACAACTTGACCGGCCTGCCGAACCGCCAGCTCTTCATCGACCGCATCCAGTCGCTGCTGTCGATTGCCAGCGACCAGAACCCGATCCAGCCGACAGTGCTTTCGATCGGCATCGACGGCTTCAAGAGCGTCAACGACCGGCTGGGCATCGCCGCCGGCGACAACATCCTGATCGTGCTGACACGGCGCCTGCGGCGTCTCCTGAAAACGCAGGACACGCTGTCGCGCATTTCCGGCGACCGCTTCGGGATCGTTCTGGTTTCGGAGACGGAGACGCAGAAGGTCGCCGATTTTGCCGATGCGATCCTCAGGAGCATTTCGACGCCGATCGACTTCGCCAACCAGGAAATCGTGCTCTCGGCCTCGATCGGTCTCGCCTCCTGGCTCGACCAGTCGCAGGACGGGGCCGGCCTTCTCGCCGACGCAGAGCTGGCGATGATCCGTGCCAAGCGCGAGGGTGGAAACCGCGTCGAGCCGTTCCGCCCGGCCTTCCGCACCGCCGGCAGCGATGCGCCGGAGCTGGAGACCGACCTGCGCCGGGCGCTGGAGCGCAAGGAACTGACGATGGTCTACCAGCCGATCGTCGACCTCGCCTCGCGCCGCATTGCCGGTTTCGAGGCGCTGATGCGCTGGGAACATCCGCGCCGGGGCGATGTCTCGCCCAATGAGTTCATTCCGGTCGCCGAAGATTGCGGCCTGATCCATCAGGTCGGCCTCTTCGCGCTGGAGCGCGCGGTTGCCGATTTCAGCCTCTGGCAGCAGCTCGGCGGCGATCTGCCGATCTTCATTTCGGTCAACATGTCGAGTGCGCAGCTGATCAACAGCAGCATCTGCGACGACTTCCGCTCGGTCGTTGCCAAGAACCGCTGCCAGCCGAGCCAGGTGAAACTGGAACTGACCGAGACCGTGCTGATGGAAAATCCCGAGCAGTCGCGGATGATCCTGAACCGGCTGAAGAGCATGGGCTTTTCGCTGGCGCTCGATGATTTCGGCACCGGCTATTCCGGCCTCGGCTATCTGACCAAGCTGCCCTTCGACACGATCAAGATCGACCGGTCGCTGGTGGCCAACACCACGCCGACGGGACGCACGATCCTCGTGTCCGTGCTCAACATGATCAACAAGCTGGACATGGTGGCCGTGGCCGAGGGCGTGGATACGGACGAAGTGGCGGCCAAGCTCAGCGAACTCGGCTGCACCTATGGCCAGAGCTATCTCTTCGGCCCGCCGATCACCGCCGACATGGCGCAGCGCCTGCTGAGGGAGCGTTTCCCGCTGGTGGGAGCGAAGGGGTAAGGCCCTTCTGCGGTGAGCGGGAAAAGGCTTGTGACCTGGCCTCAATTTCGTAATACTGTGTATTACAGAATTTGGAGGCTCGCATGCCCAAGCCGGATCTTTCCGACCCGATCACCCTCAGAGTGCCTGTCGAAGTTCTCGCAGATATAGAAGCCATCGCCGAAGCCACGGAGCGTTCGCGCAGCTGGGTCATCGTGCGCGCGCTTCGAACCTATCTGATGAATGAAGGCGGCGATGTTCTGGCGGCGCTCAAGGGACGGGAGCAGATTGCGGAAGGCGAGCACGAGGATATCGATGACGTGATTGCCGACGTGGACCGGATCATTGCCGGAAAGGTCGCATGACGCCGGTCAGGCTCTCCAAAAATGCGGCGAACTACATAAGACGGGAAGCAGACTATCTCCGCCAGCGCAATCCGGCAGCCGCCAGAGGTTTTTCTTTGGCCATCAAGGACGCGAAGCGAACGCTGCAGAGTTTTCCGCAAGCCGGCAACAAAATGCATGGCCTTCAGATCGCGGGGGGCCTGACACTGGTCATGGGCGACTATCTTCTCGACTACTCTTATGACGGCAAGCAGGTCGATATTGTTGCGGTCCGCCATGGTAGGATGGTTACGCCGGCCCCCGACGCGGACCTCGACGGAGATCTCTAACCCGGAACGCCTTGCATTCAAGGTCCCTCAGGCGTGCCCCATCTCGCTCGAAAGCCGGGACGGCGAAATGCCGAGGAGCGCCATGGCGCGTTCGTATTTCGTGTCCAGGTCCCAGTCGAAGATCAGCGCTTCGCTCGCCGGGCATGTCAGCCAGGCATTCTGGGCGATCTCGTTTTCGATCTGCCCGGCGCGCCAGCCGGCATAGCCGAGCAGCATGGTCGCCCGGCTGGGGCCTCGACCTGCCGAGATCGCACGGATGACGTCCTGCGTCGTGCTGAGGCACAGGTCTTCGCTCAGCGGGATCGAGGAATTGCAGTGATAGTCTTCGGAGTGAAGAACGAAGCCGCGCCCGTTGTCCACGGGGCCGCCGCACAGGACCGGAAACCGCGACACCGACGCCGGCAGGCGATCGACGGAATCGTCGGTCGCGATCTTCAGGTGCACGAGAATATCGGAGAAGGACACGTCCTGCGTCCGGTTGATGACGAAGCCCATAGCCCCGTCTTCGGAATGGGCGCAGACATAGACAACCGTGCGGACAAAATTGGGGTCGAGCATGGAGGGCATGGCGATCAGGAATTGACCGTCAAGGAACCCCTTGTCCTTTCTGCTTCCCATTCCCAGCATGTTCATCATGGGAGACAGCGTAGCAACTCGGTCGGAAATGAAAAGAGCGGCAGGCCATAATTTTTCGTGAACAGCCATCGCTCCGATCAAGTGAAATTGAATGCGCCGTGCGCAACTGGCTCTGGCGTCAGCAATGCCAAGGACTTATCGGTTTGCCATGATGAAGAGATTCACGACGCTCATAAACAGATTCATTCTCGTATCGGCTCTCGCCGCACTGCCCCTGCCCGCCTTGGCTGCGAGTTCCGACTGGATCGGCACCAAGGGTGGCAAGCTCAGGCTGGTGGCGCTGCCGCCGGATGCCGGAGGCACCATTCGCGGCTTTGTCGAGATCGCGCCGGATGATGGCTGGCACACCTATTGGAAAGTGCCGGGCAGCGGCGGCATTCCGCCACAGATCACGCTGAAGGACGGCGGCAATGTGCGGCTGGAGACGCTTGATTTTCCAGCACCTCGCGTCTTCGACGACGGGAAGCTGCGCGACTTCGGTTATGACGCCCGCGTCATGCTGCCGCTGACGCTGAAGCAGGAGAAGCCGGGCGAACTGTCGCAGGTCGATGCCTCGATCTTCATCGGTCTGTGCGCCGACATCTGCGTTCCCTTCCAGGCAGAGGTTTCGCTCAGGGTTTCGCCGGACGACAAGCCGAAGCCTGCGGAGGCTGCGCTGGTGAATGCGGCCAATGCGTTGCTTCCGGAGGCCCCGAGCGCGGATTTCGCCGTCGAGGACGCCAGGGCGACGGAGGACGGACAGGGTGCGGTGCTGAAGCTGCGTCTTCCTGCCGGCACGGACGCCGCAGCGACCGATCTTGTCATCGTGGCGCCGGATGGCCAGCCGCTCGGCAGGCCGAAACGGCTGACGACGGAACAGGGCGCGCTTGTGGCCGAGGTCAGGCAGCCCGGCGGCGGGACGGCTCCGCTGGCAGGCAAGTCGCTTGATGTCCTGGTGCTCGCCGGAAGCCGCGCCATGGAAACGACCGTCACCGTGAAATAGCAGGCGCCGTCACGATCCAGTCTCGCCTGAAATCCATATTACCGCTCGACGGTCAGGTCGCTTGCAATCGACCTGACGATCCGCTTTTATCCGCCCCGACTTCGCACCCGTACCAAACCCAAAACGAACGGAGAGACACCATGACCATCGAACCCGGCAGCCAGATCCCCGACGTCACCCTGATGGAGCGCACGCCCGACGGCCCTGCCAAGATTTCCTCGAAGGAATTCTTCGATGGCAAGCGCGTCGTGATCTTCGGCGTGCCCGGCGCCTTCACGCCCACCTGCTCGCTCAACCACCTGCCCGGCTACCTTGAGAACCGCGATGCGCTTCTCGCCAAGGGCGTCGACGACATCGCCGTCATCTCGGTCAACGATCACCACGTCATGGGCGCCTGGGCCAAGGCCACCGGCGCCGAAGGCAAGATCCGCTTCCTCGCCGACTGGGATGCCGCCTTCGCCAACGCGACGGGCCTTGCCAAGGACCTCAGCGCCGGCGGCCTCGGCGTCCGCTCCACCCGCTTCTCCATGCTCGTCGAAAACGGCGTGGTGAAGTTTGTCGAAGTCGAGGAAAACCCGGGCCAGGCGACCGTTTCGTCGGCTCAGGCAATGCTTGAGCGACTTTGAGGACAAAGCGCCCTTTCTCTCCTCGAGAGAAGGGGCGCCCTCATGCCGTGTTTGAACCGGCATGCAGCACGCGACGCGCATCGCGCGCGTTTTATTTGAGCGGGCCAAGTCATATTCTGACGACCGATACGACCTCAATTCATGTCATCACACCGTTCAAAAGACTGAATATTCTGATCGAGACCAGCTATCTCGCGGGTCCGCGAGCACAGTTCGAAATCGGTGTCTTATGAAGCCTCAGAGCAATCGCGATTTTCTGGAGTTCCACGCTCTCCCCACCCATGTCGTCATGCATCTCCTTGAGCGAGCCGACGAACTCGGGACCCACTGGGAGAACCGAACCATGCCGCAGACTTTGATCGGTCAGCGCGTTGGACTCATCGTGGACGACACCGGGTGGAGGAACACCACGGCCTTCGAACTTGGCGTGAAGGCTATGGGCGGAATCATCGTTCAGCCACCAATTTCCTTAAATTCCGGAGAGGTGACGTCAGATTTGGCGGGATATCTGGATAACTGGTTTGACCTCCTGATTGTCCGGACAAGACAACTCGCCACCCTAAAACAGCTCGCGGATGCAATGCGAACGCCGATTATCAACGCCCGGACGAGAACAAACCATCCATGCGAAACGCTGGGAGATTTGGCGTTTGTGAGAAAGATGCGGGGGTCGATAGAAGGACTGAAAGTTGTCGGGCTTGCGCCTGAAGCCAATATTTTGAGTTCCTGGGTCGAAGCCTCGAGGGCTATGCCGATTGAGGTTGTCCAGGTCTATCCGGCCCACTGGCACGTGAACGACTTCGCGCTGTTAAACCCGAATTTCACAACAAGCCAAGATATGCTTCATGTACTCGATGCGGATGTGATCTTCACCGACTCTTGGCCTGTCGGCGCGGATCACGCCGAGCTGTTGCCATATCAGGTCACACAGTCGCTTCTCGATCAATGCAAGAGCGATGCGCTTTTCCTACCCTGCCCGCCGGTGGCGAGAGGGCAGGAAGTTTCAAGCGAAGCAATGGAACATCATCTTTGCAAGAGCCGGTCAGCCAAGGCGTTCCTGCTTCACGCGCAGAACGCTCTTATGGAATGGGCAATCGGTTTGTGAGCGCCGCACATTCAAGCCATGGACATGGAGCATCAGGATCGTGGACCAAGTCCTGAAAAATGCGAGCTTAGTGTGCCGGGCCGGCCAGAGTTTGGGCTGTCGCGGAGCCGGTCACTCCCCCAGCCGCGAGGCCGTGACCACGGTCTGGTAGAGCGCTTCCACCTGCCGCGTGAGTTCGTCGGTATCGAAGAGTGGGGCGTTGTCGCGGGCAGCAACGAGGTGTTCACGCAGGTGCTTCAGGCGCGCCGGATCGCGCGCGAGCTCCAGCGCCATCGTCTCGAAGCCGGCGAGGTCCTCGGCCACCAGGTCCCGCAGGCCCACGGCATTCAGCAGGCTTTCGGAAACGCGGCCGGCAAAGCTCGAACCCTTGAAGGACAGCACCGGAACGCCGGCCCACAGCGCATCCGAGGTCGTCGTGTGGCCGTTGCAGGGGCCGGTATCGAGCGCGAGATCGGCCTGCGGCAGACGCCGAAGGTGATCGGCCATGGGCGCGAGATCGGCGAAGACCAGACGCTCGGGTGCAATGCCGCGCTTTTCGGCAGCAGCGCGCAGGTTCGACTGCGCCAGCGCGCCCATCGGGTAGAGCCACAGGACGGAATTCTCGACCGCCGAGAGGATGCGCATCCAGCTTTCGAAGACCGGAAGGCGGATCTTGGCGGCGTGGTTGAAGGCGGCAAAGACGATGGCGTCTTCCGGCAGGCCGTGGTCCGCGCGGCTCCCTGTCCGGCTCACGCGCTCGCGGGCGGCATCATTGCACTGGTAGGAGCCCGGAAGCCTCAGAAGCTTTTCCTGATAGAAGGGAATGCTGGTGTCCGGCGTCACGATATGGTCGGTGATGGCATACTGGATGCCCGCCCCCGTCACGGAGCCCGGATAGCCGAGCCAGGTCACCTGAATGGGCGCGGCGCGGCGGCAGAAGATGCCAAGGCGCGCGCCCTGCGTGAAGCCCTTGAGGTCGACCAACACATCAATGCCGAGGCTACGGATCGTTGCGGCAGCTTCGGCATCCGATTTGGTCAGGATATCGATATAGTAGTCGACCGTGTCGAGCATGCGCTCATGCATCGCATCCTCGCGGCGCGCCAGCGGCGTGTGGCAGAATGCGAAGATCTCAAAACGGTCGCGGTCATGCGCTTCCAGCACGCCTGCCAGCAGGGACATGGTTGCATGATCGTAGAAATCGCAGGAGAGATAGCCGACACGGATGATCTCGGGGTCCCTGCCCTCGATATTGGTGTCGAAACCGATGGCCGGCGCGACGGGGGGAAGCATGACATCGGCAGTGCGGCGGGCATAACGCGCCAAGAGCGCCTCGTCGCCCGTCCACATCAGCGCGCGGAAGGCGTTCTCCCGGATGTCGGCGACATCGCCCTCTTCCTCGTAGGCGGCCTCGAGTTCTGCCTGCAGCGCGGCCGAGGTTTCGAGATCGCAGACATTGGCGGCCGCCCAGAAATATTCGGAGAGCGCCAGCCGTTCGTCGGGGCGCTCCGCATGCGCCTTGGCAAGCGCGACAGAGGCCTCCTCGAAGAGGCCCACGCCATTCAGGATGATGCCGGCCGAAAGCGCCGCGTCAAAATCCTTCGCCGTCTTCGCAAGCGCCACGGCCGCATCGCGCGCCAGACCATATTCGCCCATCTCGCGCGCCAGTCCGCAAAGGCTTTGCAGGAGATCGGGATCGTCCGGCATCAGCGGCAGGATCGCCGCCAGGACCTTGAAGGCAAGCGGACGTTCGCCAAGCTCTTCAAACAGGCTGGCCGCCCGGAAGGCGATGTCCTTCCTGCGATCGGCGGCCTTGCCGGCGGCCTCGGCATAGAGCATCGCCGCCTTGCGCTTCTCGGCCGCCTGTTCGAGGATGGTTGCGGAGAGCAGTAGGATATCGGCGTCGTCACGACTGACGGAGAGAACCCTGTCGCAGACGGCAAGCGCCAGCGTCGCATTGCCCGACCGGAATGCCGCGAGCGCCTGTTCGTAGATCTCGGATGCCAAGGCCCGCAGCCCTCCCCTGCAAATTGGCGGCCAGCATAGGGGCAAGGTCTTGTGTCAGGCTGTGCCTAAGTAGAACTTGGAATCGACCGTATTTTGAGCAGCCGATTTAGGCAGCTCGGATGGCGGCAACAGAAAATGAAGAGCGAGGCCGAGAAGCGACAGAATTACAATGATCGAATAAGGCAAATGAACAAATGTCTGTAGCGCCACCCGAATAAGACGGCGCATTGGATTCCGTGGCCTGTTCTCAGATCTGTCGCGGCGATTTCTTTCATATTCATATATCGGCTCATCCTGTGCGTACGAACGGAACCAAGAATTATATATTTGAAAAGGATCTGGATTCTTTATAAAAATGTCCTGGTCGCCACGGAAATACGCTTCAATTACTCTAATTCTGTCAGCCAAGGCATACTGGAATAATTTCCATTTTGCCTCCAGGTACCAAACCATCAACGACACTATTATCAACGATGCGTGGATATAGAGGTAAACGAGGCCCGCCTCCTTCAATGAGAAAACAAGACCCAAAAAGGAACCGCTCGCCATCCATCCTTTGATCGTGATCGACCGTCGGTCAAAATCTTCGTACTGCCCTTGAAGAAAAAGATACTCGTCTTTCAGAAAAGCGCGGCGTTCCTTGTCATCAATCTCCATGAGAACCTCCAAAAAACGTAACCCCGATATCACAACATCCCTGAGTTGAGATCAAGTGTAATGTTCCGCGTTACTGGCCATCGCAAACGAAAACGCCCGGAGCGCGGGGCTCCGGGCGAATGGGTCCGGTGACGCGGACTGGAGGCAAACATGCGTCACCGGTCTGCTAGTGGCGAAAGCGGGATCAGGGGTTACCCCGCCTTTGCCATGTCTTCCCTGATGAGAGAACGCAATACATCGATGGGTTTCAGGGACTGCCCATCGTCGAAATGCCAGTAGGTCCAGCCGTTGCAGGCATCCAGGCCCTGCACGCGCGCACCCACCTTGTGAATGGAGCCGGCTTCGGCCCCCGAAACCAGCGTTCCGTCGGCGCGCACGATGGCGTTGACGCGGCGCTTGGCGTCCGAGAGGATCGCGCCGGGCTTCAGGAGACCGGATTCGATCAGCGACACGAAGGCGACGCGGGGTTCGGCCTTCTTGCCGGTCATGACGGTCAGTTCGGTGGAGCCCAGCGGCTCGACGGCGGCGATGCGGGCAGACGCCGCATCGATATAGTCCTGCTCGCGCTCGATGCCGACGAAGTTGCGGCCGAGACGCTTGGCGACAGCACCCGTCGTGCCGGTGCCGAAGAAGGGGTCGAGCACGACGTCGCCGGGCTTGGTAGAAGACATGAGCACGCGGGCCAGCAGCGCTTCCGGCTTCTGGGTCGGATGAACCTTGTCGCCGTCGTCGTTCTTCAGGCGCTCGCCGCCATTGCAGATCGGGAACAGCCAGTCGGAGCGCATCTGCACGTCTTCGTTGGCGGCCTTCATCGCCTCGTAATTGAACGTATAGGCCTTGGCATTGGCGTCGCGCGAGGCCCAGATCATGGTCTCATGCGCGTTCTGGAACCGGCGTCCCTTGAAATTGGGCATGGGGTTCGTCTTGCGCCAGACGATGTCGTTCAAAATCCAGAAATTCAAATCCTGCATGATGGCGCCAACACGGAAAATATTATGATAGGAGCCGATGACCCAGATCGTTCCATTCGGCTTGAGGACGCGGCGGCAGGCCAGCAACCAGGCCCGCGTGAAGGCGTCATAGACCTCGAAGGACGCAAACTGGTCCCAGTGATCATCGCAGGCATCGACCTTGGACTGGTCGGGCCGGGTCAAAGCGCCGCCGAGCTGAAGATTATACGGCGGGTCGGCGAAAATGACGTCGACGGATTTGTCCGGAAGCGCCTCGAGCGCCGCCACACAGTCACCCTTGATGATCGTATTGAGCCAGTTGCGACTTTCCGGACGGCCGGAAACCTCGCCAAGCGAAAGAACTGCAGACATCGGATACTCTTGGTTACGCTTACTCGGAACACTTCAAGACACATCGAAACAGATGCGCTTAACTCCCGGTTAGGGTTACTGATTTTGGTTACCAAAAGCTGAAAGAGGGGCGGGTTTTCGGAAATAAAGTGGCGCTCTGCCCAACAATCGGACGAAGACCGCCACAAGGCTCATGCGGCAAGCTCTCGAAAAAGTACATTATATATATAGACTAATTAGAAATATGATTTCTGGCGCGGCGGCGCCCGAGCGGGAAAGCTGGACATGTCGCATTTTCGCCGGATCATCCCGATCCGAAAGAGAGAAGGAACCAGATATGACCGCACATGCCGCAAGCTCCCCCTACTCCGCCGCATCCGCGCCCGTGGCACGGACATTCCGGACCGATCACTATCGTTTCATCCAGGTGCGCCGCGCCTCACCCTTTGTCGGGGCCCATATTTCAGGCATCGATCTTTCGCAGCGGGTCAGCGATGCGGCGTTTTCCGAAATCGAGGCGGCGCTCGCGGCCCATGGGGTCATCTTTTTCCGCGATCAGGATCTGACGCCGGAACAGCATATTGCGCTGGCTGCCAGGTTTGGCGACATCGACGTGAACCGCTTCTTCCGCCAGGTCGAGGGCTATCCGGAAATCGCAGAGGTGCGCAAGGAAGCCGGGCAGAAGACCAATATCGGCGGCGGCTGGCACACCGATCACAGCTATGATCAGGTCCCCGCAACCGCCTCGCTGCTCTATGCACGCGAACTGCCGGAGCTGGGCGGCGACACGATCTTTGCCAGCACGGTTGCCGCCTTCGAGGCGCTTTCGCCGGGCCTGCAAAAAACGCTGGAAACGCTCGACGCCTTCCATTCCAGCCGGCATGTCTTCGGCGCGGCTGCGCGGGCGAAGGCCAATAACGACCTTGGCGAACGGATCGGTAATTCGGAACTGGCGACGCAGGATGCAATTCACCCCGTGGCCTTCCGGCATCCCGTCACCGGCGACAGGTCGCTCTATGTCAATCCGGGCTTCACGTTGCGCATCAACGGCTGGACGGAAGCGGAATCGCAAGGGTTGCTATCATCCCTCTACGAGCACATCAAGAAGCCGGAATTTGCCCATCGCTTTGCCTGGGAGGTCGGCTCGCTTGCCATCTGGGACAATCGCACCACCTGGCATCTCGCCGTGAACGACTATTCCGGCGAACGCCGCCTGCTGCACCGTATCACGGTTCGGGGTCGCTGACCCCGCAAACCCAACGGTGCGCCCGCGAAGTCGGTTCTTCCTCGCCGGCTTCGCGGGAGGTGGGACACTAGATTTCAGATGCAGCGATATCGCCGGCGCTTGCAGAATACGCCCTTGCTTCGGCCTCAAGCGCCGCCCAGTCATCCGGTGGATGGCCATTCTTCAACATCCGCGCGAAGACGGCATAGGCATCGGTCTTGCTGCCATAGGCGCGCTTGGTCTTCTCGTCATTCAGCCAGGCGAGCACGACGATCTTCCGCTCCTCGTGATAGCGGAAGAAGAGGCGGTACTGCTGGACATATTTGCCGCGAAACCAGTGCTTGTAGGCATCGCCCAGCGTCGTCCCCTGCCGGAATTTCGGGTCGGCGGGGTTGGCTGGAATTTCCTCGAAGGCCATTTTGCGGGTGGCGGCCAGCAGCTTCGAAGCACGCTTCTGGCGATAATTCTCCGGGTCTGCAGCGCGAGCCTTGCGAACATCCGCCATCATGGCGTCGAGCGCGTCGACGAAAAGCGGGTGAAGATAGATCGTCCAGCCGTTGATCGTCAGATCAGTCATCGGGAAGCGGCGCGTCCAGATCGACCTCAACGCCTTCGATCAGCGTGTCGATCTCGTGGAGGAGGTTCGCATCGAGCGGCTTGATGGCCGCATTTTTCGGGATGTCCCGTTCCAGAAAGGCAAGGAATTCATCGAGAACCGGGTCGCTCTCGTCCGCCTCGCGCTTCGGCTCGATCACGACAGTGCCATCGGCGAGGCCCTTGAAGACAATGCCGCCCTTCCTCACACCGAGCATCTTGCGGATGGCCGCAGGCACGGTCGTCTGTCCACGCTCGGTGATGGTGGCGTCGATTTCAATGGTTGCGCGGCTCGCCATGACGGGCTCCTTTTGATCTGAAGGTAATGCAAATGCATTGCATCGTCAATCATTCAGGCCCTCAACGCCCCCGCAGCAGCCTCTGACACTGCTTCGCCCAGCGTCTTGAGCAGACCCGACGGCAGGCGGCTGACCTGCCAGAAGAGTGGGGTGTCCAGCGCTGCGCCGGCGACGAGTTCGACGAGGCGACCTTGCGCGAGATCGTCGGTCACCAGCATATCGGGATTGCAGCCCCAGCCGAGGCCGAGGCGGCAGGCGATGACGAAGCCTTGCGGGGACGGGACCCAGTTGAGCGGGGGCGCGAGGTCGCGCCCGAAATGTCGTTGCATCCACTGGCTTTGCAGACGGTCCTTGCGGTTGAAAGAGAGCGATGGGGCTAGCGCCAGTGTTTCGGGCGTGACGCCGTCAGCGAAACGTCGTGCCATGAAATCGGGGCTAGCGGTGGCGCGGTAGCGAAGCGCGCCCAGCGGCTTTACCCGGCAGCCCTGCACCGGCTTGTCCTCAGAGGTGACGGCGGCCAGCACCTCACCGCGACGCAGCCATTCCGCCGTATGGTCCTGATCATCTACCTTGATTTCGATGAGATGGCCGGTCTTCTGCGAAAACTCGCTGACGGCAGAGAGAAACCAGGAGTCCAGACTGTCGGCATTGACGGCGACGGGAATTGTCGCCCTGCCCTCACCTTCGAGGCTGAGGCCCGGCAGGTCAGCGGCAAGCTCGCCTTCCAGCGCCGAGACGGCATCGAAATGCCGGCAGAGCGCACGGCCCTGCGGCGTCGGCTCGGCCGGCTGGCCGCGACGGACGAGAACCGCACCCACCTTCTCCTCCAATGCCTTGATCCGCTGCGAGACGGCCGAGGGCGTGACGTGAAGGGCAAGCGCCGCCCGCTCGAAGCTTCCCTCGCGGACGACGGCGGCGAGTGCTGCCAAGGCGGCGTAATCCAGCATCTTCAGTTTTCCTAATCCAGATTTAGAAAAGTTAGTTTTACTGAAGCGCAGATCTCGGCGAGAAGGCAAGCCTCATCACGCGGGTTTCTCATGCTGTCCATCTTCGCCACCGGCTTTGCCACCAGTCTCGGCCTCATCGTCGCCATCGGCGCGCAGAACGCGTTTCTGCTGCGGCAGGGGCTGCGGCGCGAGCATGTCTTCGTGCTCTCCTCCATCTGCGCGGTCTCGGATGCGCTGCTGATTTCTGCCGGGGTGGCAGGCTTCGGGGCAGCCATGCAGGCGCTGCCCTGGCTTGAGCCGGTGATGCGGTATGGCGGGGCGGCCTTTGTCGCGCTTTATGGGCTGAAAAGCCTGTGGTCGGCCTTTCATGTCGCGGGAGGGCTGAGCCCCGCCGACGCTCCGGCCATGCCGCTGAAGACAGCCGTGCTCACCTGCCTTGCCTTCACCTGGGCCAATCCACATTGCTATCTCGACACGGTCGTGTTCGTCGGGTCGATTTCGACGCGTTTTGCGCCAAACCAGTGGATCTTCGGCGCGGGTGCGGCGACCGCCTCGCTCGTCTTCTTCTTTGCGCTCGGCTATGGCGCCCGGCTGGCGGCGCCGCTGATGGCGCGGCCCTCCGCCTGGCGCGTGCTCGATGCGGGCATCGGCATGATCATGGGCGCCATTGCCATTCGCCTTGTCACGCTCGGCTGAACGTTAACTTTTCTTCACATTGGCATTTGCCCTCTTTACGTCCGAATTGTTATATCATAACACGTAACAATATAACGTTCAGGACTTCAGCATGCATTCGCCAGTAACTCCGCCCCGCGCCTTCAACGCGCGCGTCAGCCTTCTGCAGCATTCGGCGCTCATCCGCGTCGGGCTTGCGGTGCTGGCCATCGGCGGGTTGTGGCTCACCATTGCCTGGGCAATTGCGCTGTCATGACCAGCCCAGCCATCTCGCTTGAGAACCTGACCGTCACCTATAACCGGCACCCGGCCGTCCACCATGTCTCCGGCGCGCTCGCACGCGGCAGCCTGACGGCGATTGCGGGGCCGAACGGGGCCGGCAAGTCGACGCTGCTGCGCGCCATCATGGGTGAGCTGAAGCCGGCGGAGGGCTCCATCCGGCGCTCGGTGCCGAGCCGCGACTACGGCTACCTGCCGCAGGCGGCCGATATCAATCGCCGCTTTCCGGTCTCCGTGATGGACATCGTCGTCACCGGCGCCTGGAAGCGTGTCGGCGCTTTTGGCGGCATCGGGCGGGCGGAGCGGCAGAAGGCGTCCGAGGCGCTGGTTGCCGTGGGTCTCGAAGGCTTCGAGGCGCGGCCGATCGGCTCGCTTTCGGCCGGCCAGTTCCAGCGCACGCTCTTTGCACGACTTCTGCTGCAGGACGCCTCCGTCATCATTCTGGACGAACCTTTCACCGCCATCGACAGCCGCACGACGCAGGATCTCATCGACATCGTGCTGCGCTGGCATGGCGAAGGCCGCACCGTGGTTGCCGTCCTGCACGACCACGAACAGGTGCGGGCGCATTTTCCGCAAACACTGCTGATCGCGCGCGAACTCATTGGCTGGGGTCCGACCGAGGAGGTCATGACGGCGCAAAACCTGAAGCAGGCGCGCGCACTTGCCGAGCGCTGGGACGAGACTGCCCCGGTCTGTGAGGTTCCGGCATGAGCGCCTACGATCTCCTCATCGCACCCTTCATGGATTATGGCTTCATGCGCCGCGCGCTGGTCGCGTGCCTGTGCCTGGCGCTGGGTGCGGCTCCCATCGGCACCTTCCTCTCCATGCGTCGCATGAGCCTGATGGGCGATGCGCTGAGCCATGCCGTCCTTCCGGGCGCGGCCATCGGCTATCTCGTCGCCGGCTCGCTGTCGCTGACGGCGATGGGGATTGGCGGGCTGATCGCCGGTCTCTCAGTCGCGCTGCTGGCCGGCGTTGTCAGCCGCATGACGGTGTTGCAGGAAGATGCGAGCTTTGCCAGCTTCTACCTGATTTCGCTGGCGGTCGGCGTGCTCATCGTGTCGCTGCGCGGCTCGAATATCGATCTGCTGCATGTGCTCTTCGGCACGATCCTCGCCATCGACAACGATGCGCTGATGCTGATCGGCACGATCACATCGCTGACGCTGGTCGCGCTGGCGCTGCTTTACCGGCCGCTGGTCATCGATTGCTTCGATCCCGGTTTCCTGCGCGCCGTCGGCGGGCGCGGGCCGCTCATCCATGCGCTGTTCATGCTGATGGTCGTGCTCAATCTGGTTGCAAGCTTCCAGGCGCTCGGGACGCTGATGGCGGTCGGCCTGATGATGCTGCCGGCGGCGATTGCGCAGCTCTGGGCGCGGACGCTTCCCGCCATGCTCGCCATCTCGGTCGTGACGGCCTTCGTCTCCGGCTATGCGGGGCTGATTGCCTCCTACCATCTCGAACTGGCCTCCGGTCCCACCATCATCGTTGCGGCGGCGATCATCTATGTCGTCTCGCTCGTCGCAGCCCCATCAGGCCTGATGAGCCGGTACATCCGCCGGCCGCATCTCGCCAACTGATCCGATTTCTCAACTGAACAGGGAGTTTTGCTCATGCAGAAACGTCTTCTCCTCCTCGGCCTCGCCCTTCCGTTTGCCTTTGCCGGCGCGGCCTCGGCCAAGGACCTCAACGTGGTGGCCTCGTTCACCGTGCTCGCAGACGTCGTCCATCAGGTCGGCGGCGACAAGGTCAAGGTGACGAGCCTCGTCCAGCCGAACGGCGACCCCCATGAATTCCAGCCCTCGCCGGCCGACGCCAAGCATCTGAAGGCCGCCGATGTCGTCTTCGTTTCGGGCGAAGGCCTGGAAGGCTGGATGGACCGCCTGATCTCGGCCTCCGGTTACCAAGGCAAGCCGGTGACGGTTTCGGAAGGCGTTTCGCTGCACAAGATGGAAGAGGACGGCAAGACCGTCACCGATCCGCATGTCTGGAACAGCCCGGTCAACGTCAAGGTCTGGGTGAAGAATATCGAAGCAGCACTCAAGGCTGCCGATCCGGAAGATGCTGCCGTCTTCACGGCCAATGCCGATGCCTACCAGAAGAAGCTCGATGCGATGAACACCTATGCGCATCAGAAGATCGACACGATCCCGGAAGATCGCCGCAAGGTTCTGACGAGCCATGACGCGTTCGGCTATTTCGGCGCCGAATACAAGGTGAAGTTCCTGTCGCCGCTCGGCGTTTCGACGGAAACCGAAGCCTCGGCCGCCAACGTCGCCAAGCTGATCGACCAGATCAAATCGGAAGGCGTGAAAACCTACTTCTTCGAAAACTCCAACGATCCGCGTCTCGTCAAGCAGGTTGCCAAGGCCACCGGCGCGACCTCGGGCGGCGAACTCTATGTCGAGTCGCTGTCGAAGAAGGACGGCCCGGCTTCCACCTACGAGAAGATGTTCCGCTTCAACGTCGACCAGCTTTCCTCCGCGATGCAGAAGAACAGCTAAGACGGTTTTCAACGCGGTTCCGGACGATGACGGCTCCCGTGGGTCAGCCGGAACCGCAGATCTCGATCGACGGCATGGGTCCCTCCTCGCCGTCGGTCTGCCCCTCCCAGCCCCCCGGGAGGGGCACCCCTTCGGGTGGCTGTCCTTCAGCCTGTCATCACCTTTCGGCTGACGGCCAGGATCTCTTCCTGCATGTCGGCGCTCATCACGGCGCGCGCGAGCACCATGGCCCCGACGATCTGGGACAGGAACTGCCAGGCCTTCTCACCGTCTCCCAGCCGCTCGGCGATCTCCGCCTGCACCTGCTTCAATTGCTCCTCGAAGACCCGCCGCGTCGCTCCCGGCGCGCGCGCGACATCGGCCGCAAGCGTCGGCATGAGGCACCCGCTTTCGGGGTTGTCAATATGCGCGCGGCTGAGATAGCGCGCCAGTTCATCTGTCAGCCAGACATCGGCCGGACGGTCAGGGTTCTTGCCCCAGCGGGCACGGCTGCGCTCCATCTCGTTGACGATCACGGCATCCAGCAGCCCCGCCTTGGAGCCGAAATGGGCATAGACGGCGCCTGACGTGACGCCGGCGGCTTCTGCCAGCGCGTCGACGCCTGTGGCGGCAAAGCCCTTCTTCTTCGCAGCAGCACCGGCTGCCTTCAGCAAGTCGCGCCGCTTCTGATCCTTGTAGCCATCCTGGTAGCGCATGCGCGCCTCGCCTCCATCGTCCTTGACACTCACCAATTCTATCACATAACGTTCGTTATAGTAACGGTCGTTATCAGGGAGGAACCGATGACAGACCAGACCGGCCGGAAGGCAGCACTGATCATCGGCGCAGGCGATGCGACGGGCGCGGCCATTGCCCGGCGCTTTGCGCGTGGCGGCTATGCAGCTTGCGTGACCCGGCGTTCTGCCGACAAGCTTGCAGGGCTGGTGGAGGCGATCCGTGCGGAAGGCAGCGAAGCGCACGGCTTTGCAGCAGATGCCCGCAAGGAGGAGGACGTCGTGGCGCTGGTGGAGCGCATCGAGCGCGAGGTTGGGCCGATCGAGGTCATGGTCTTCAACATCGGCGCGAATGTCCCCTCCAGCATTCTGGAAGAAACGGCGCGGAAATATTTCAAGATCTGGGAAATGGCCTGTTTCAGCGCCTTCCTCACCGGGCGCGAGGTGGCCAAGCGCATGGTGGAGCGCGAGCGCGGCACGATCATCTTTACCGGCGCGACGGCCTCGCTGCGCGGTTCGGCCAATTTCGTGGCCTTTTCTGGCGCAAAACATGCGCTGAGAGCGCTGGCGCAGAGCATGGCGCGCGAGCTGCAGCCGAAGAACATCCATGTCGCCCATGTCGTCATTGATGGCGCCATCGACACCGATTTCATCCGCGAGACCTTCCCCGAGCGCTATGCGCTGAAGGATCAGGACGGCATTCTCAACCCCGATCACATCGCCGAAAACTACTGGCATCTGCATAGCCAGCCGCGCGACGCCTGGACGCATGAGCTTGATCTGCGCCCCTGGTCGGAACGCTGGTAAACTTTACACACGCAAGGACAACCCCATGAAACAGGTCGAATTCTTCTTCGATGTCGGCAGCCCCTTCAGCCATATCGCCTGGCGCGCCCTGCCCGAGATCGCCGCACGCAACGGTGCGGAGATCGTCTGGCGACCCATCCTGATCGGCGGCATCTTCAAGGCAACGGGCAATTCGAGCCCGGCGACGGTTCCGGCGAAATGGGACTATTCGAGCATCGACCTCTATCGATGGGCCGATTATTACCGCATCCCCTTCCAGATGAACCCGCATTTCCCGATCAACACGCTACCGCTGATGCGCGGCGCGACCGCCATGCTGCTGCGCGGACCGAAGCAGCTCGAAGCCTATCTCGACGCGATCTATCCGGCCATGTTCGAACAGCCGGTCAATCTCGGCGACGTGCAGGAGATCGGCAAGGTGCTCGCCCGCGCCGGCATCGACCCGCAGGCGCTGATGGCGGAGATCGGCACGGATGCGGTGAAAGACAAGCTGCGGACCGACACCGACGAGGCCGTTCAACGCGGCGTCTTCGGCGCACCGACCTTCTTTGTCGGCAAGGATATGTTCTGGGGTCAGGACCGGCTGATGTTTGTGGAGCGGGCGCTGAAGGGGTAGCGCCAAGCCATAAGTGTTGAGTTTTCCGCCCAATTGCCCCATCTTCTCTGTGTGAGGATTGGGCTGGCAATTGCCGAACGGAACCGCGAGATGAAACCGTCTGTCGCATTGGAACGACATCGTGAGGCGATCCGCCGGATTGTTGCGGCGCATCGGGCCTCCAACGCGCGGATCTTCGGCTCGGCTCTCACGGGTCTCGATGGCGATGACAGCGATCTCGATATCATCGTGGATCCCTCGGACGAGATGACGCTTTTCGACATCGGTGCGATCCGGCACGAACTCGGCACACTGCTGGGCGTAGAGGTGGATGTCGTCACCCCGCTTGCCCTGCCGCAGTCGTTTCGAGACAGGGTCCTTGCCGAAGCGCTGGCGGTATGAGCGCAAAGCCTGCGAGAATTTCTTCCTATCTCGGCCATATTCATGAGGCTATCGGACGTATCGAAGCCTATATCCATGGCGTGACGCTGGACGAGTTCGTTTCGAACAGGCTGGTCCAGGATGCGGACATCAGAAATCTGGAGATTATCGGAGAAGCGAGCCGGAACATCCTGAAGATCGAGCCGCGCTTCGAGCAGGACCATCCAGACATCGAACTCTCTTCAGCCTACCAGATGCGGAACGCGCTGGCGCATGGCTATTTCAGCGTCGATATCGCGATGGTTTGGCGGACCGTCACCAATGACCTGCCGAAACTGAAAATCGCAATCGCCACGATCCAGCGATAAGCCCCCTCACCGTGTCTTGAACGGCGCCATGCCCATGCGCGCCAGTTCATCGGCGCGTTCGTTCTCCGGGTGGCCGGCATGGCCTTTCACCCAGTGGAGCGTTACCTTGTGGCGATCGCGGGCGGCTTCCAGCGCCTGCCAGAGTTCGGCGTTCTTGACCGGCTTCTTGTCGGCGGTCTTCCAGCCGTTTTTCTTCCAGCCGAAAATCCACTTGGAAATGCCGTCCTTCACATAGGCGCTGTCGGTGTAGAGATCGACCTCACAGGGGCTCTTCAGGGCGTTCAGCGCTTCGATGGCGGCCATCAGTTCCATCCGGTTGTTGGTCGTCTCGGCCTCGCCACCGGACATTTCCTTTTCCTTGTCGCCATAGCGCAGGATCGCGCCCCAGCCACCGGGGCCGGGATTGCCCGAGCAGGCGCCATCGGTGAAAATATCGACATGCTTCATTGTATTGCTTTCTTACAGGCCATAGTCGGCGGCGCTTTTGACATGCGCGTGGAAGCGCAGCTTGCGCAGATATTCGAGCGGGTCCTTCTTGACCACCAGCGCACCGGGCGGCGTTTCCAGCCAGTCGAACAGGCGGGTCAGGAAGAAGCGCAGTGCCGAGCCGCGCGCCAGGATCGGAAGGGCTGCGATCTCCTCGGCTGAGAGCGGGCGGACCTCCTGATAGCCTTCCAGCAGCGCCATGCCCTTGGTGAGGTTGAAGGAGCCGTCCTTCTCGAAACACCAGGCATTCAGGCAGATCGCCACATCATAAACGAGGAAATCGTTGCAGGCGAAGTAGAAGTCGATCAGCCCGGAAAAGGCCTCGCCGAGGAAGAAGACATTGTCCGGGAAGGCGTCGGCATGGATTACGCCCGTCGGCAGGTCTTTCGGCCAGTTGGCTTCGAGGAAGGCAAGCTCGGCGGGGATTTCATCGCGCAGCGTCGCATCGATCTCGTGCACTCGCGCCTCCGACTTGTCCCAGAGCGGCCGCCAGCCGGAGACTGAAAGCGCATTGGGCCGGGTGATCTCGAAACCCTCGCCGGCCAGATGCATGGCGGCAATCGCCTTGCCGGTCTCGCGGCAATGGGCAACCGTTGGCTTGCGCGGCCACATGCCCTCGAGAAAGGTCACCATGGCAGCCGGCCGGCCCGCGAGCTGACCCAGCATGCCGCCATCCTTGCGGATCAGCGGCAGCGGGCAGGAAAGCCCATGCTTCGCCAGATGCTGCATGAGGCCGAGGAAGAAGGGCAGATCATTGGGATCGACGCGCTTTTCATAGAGCGTCAGGATGAAGGAGCCCTGTGTCGTGTGGAGCAGGAAATTCGAGTTCTCGACGCCTTCCGCGATCCCCTTGTAGGACAGCAGAGTGCCGGCGTCATAGTCGCTCAGGAAAGCGGAGAGTTCATCTTCCGAGATGTCGGTGTAAACGGCCAAGGCGGGTTCCTTCGCAAGTCAGTCCCCGCTCTCATGCCCCGAATCGGCCGATAAATGCAACAGGCTTGGACGCCAAGTTGGGCGGCAGAACCCCTTCCCTTCACGCCCTGATCAGGCGCGGCGCAGCTTGCCGGGCAGCGCGGCAACGGCACCCGCTTGCGTCAGGGCCACATCGGCCTCCGGTTCGACCGGATGATCCAGCCGCTGCTGCACGAAACGGCGCGCCGCCTCTGCGGGCATGGGCCTGCCGAGAAGATAGCCCTGGCCGATATCGCAGCCCAGCGACCTGAGATAGGCGAGCTGCGCCTCGTCCTCGATCCCCTCGGCCGTCGTCTTCACCCCGAGGCCGGAGCCCAGCGCAACAATGGCGCGGATGACCTTGTCCTGACGCTCGCCCTTGTTCATGGCGGTGACGAAGCTGCGATCGATCTTGATCGTGTCGAAGGAGAAGCCGGAGAGCTGCGACAGGCTTGAATAGCCGGTGCCGAAATCATCCAGCGCGATGCGGGCGCCGGCGTCCATCAGGTCGCCCAGCACCTTCTGCGCCGCGGGATAGTCCTTCATCACGCTGCTTTCGGTGATTTCGAGTTCGAGCCGTGTGGGCGCGAAGCCTTCTTCCGCCATGATCTTGATCAGCCGCAGACCGATGACCGCATCGCTCAGCAGCATAGGCGAGAGATTGAAGGCAAGCCCGACATCCTGCGGCCAGTTCCGCGCCTCGATGCAGCAAAGCCGCAGCAGATGCTCGGTGAGGGGCATGATCAGACCCGTCTCTTCGGCGAGAGGGATGAACTCGCCGGGAGAGACGAATTCGCCCGGCTGCAGTTCCCACCGCGCCAGCGCTTCAAATCCGTTGACCCGGTTGGTCTTCAGGTCGATCAGCGGCTGGAAATGGGGGATGATCGTCCCTTCGCGAACAGCGCGCTTGAGCGCACCTTCGAGGCGCGCGCGCTTGTAGACGTTATGTTCCATCTCGGGCGCAAAGGCGACGGCACGGCTTCGCCCGGAAGACTTCGCCGTGTACATTGCGTAGTCTGAATGGAGGATCGCGGTGTTCAGCGAGTCGGGGCCGCCTGGCGAGAACGCATAGCCGACGCTTGCGCCGACATCGACCGTCATCACGTCCGCATCAATGGGTGCGGTCAGTTGCTGCACGATCCGCTGCGCAGAGGACGCTGCCGCGGCGGCGTCCGCTCCGCGGGTGATGACGACGAATTCATCGCCGCCGATCCGGTAGATGCAATCCTCGGGAAAAGACGCCTTCAGCCGCTCGGCGACCGTCTTGAGAACTTCGTTGCCCACGGCATGACCGAAGAGATCGTTGACACGCTTGAAACCATCGAGATCGACGGAGAAGACGGTCCTTTCGCTGCGGTGTCCTTCCCGGGAAGCGGCGGCCAGCTCCTGGTCAAGCATGCGACGATTGGGAAGCTCCGTCAGGGCATCATGCGTGGCAAGCCAGGCAACATTGCGCTCGGCCTCTCGGCGGCGGTGGTTCTCCAGCGTCAGATCCTTGACGCGGACGAGAGAGTAGATCAGCCCGACCAGACCGGCGATGTTCAGCAGGATGAAAAGGTCGTCGAAATGATAGCCGTGATAGGTGTCGAGGAAAGCGTCAACATAGTGATGGACGTTCAGCGCGATGGCCAGCACGGACGCAAACATGAAGACCAGGGTCCAGACCAAAATCTCCAGAAAAACTCTTGTTCCGCTCTTCTGTTTCATTCGCGATACCCCATCCATGCGGTCCCGAACAGATTATGTCCGCTTTATGGCAATATATAGCCTTTCTAAATTTCACAGAAATTAAGGACCATGCTTATTTTTGCGTAAAGTCAGGGACGGTGTCGCGGAGACGTTTGTCCACACTTTCAACCGTTGACGAATGCCATGTCTGCGGAGGTCAGTTCGACGTCCCGGAGCTCGCGGTTGACGAGGAAATGCTCGTTCTCTTCCGCCGTCACCGCCAGATCGACGGTTGCATCGAAGCGCGCCTTGAAGGCGGCGATGATCTCGTTGACGATGACTTCCGGAGCCGAGGCGCCGGCAGAGAGGCCAACAACCGAGATATCGCCAAGATTGTCCCAGTCGATTTCCGAGGCGCGCTGGACGAGAAGCGATTTCTTCGCGCCCGCCTTTTCGGCGACTTCGACAAGCCGTTTGGAATTGGACGAGTTGGGCGCACCGACGATCAGGAAGAGATCGCAGCCGGGGGCGGAATGCTTGACGGCCTCCTGCCGATTGGTGGTGGCATAGCAGATGCTGTCGGCGGCGGGCGCCGACAGATTCGGGAAGCGTTCCTGCAGGCGGGCAATCACGCCTGCGGTATCGTCGACGGAGAGCGTCGTCTGGGTCACGTAGCCGAGATTGTCGGCATCGACCGGTTCGTAGCGGTCGGCATCCTCGACGGTCTCGATCAGAGAGACGGCACCGGGCTCAAGCTGACCCATCGTGCCGATGACTTCCGGATGGCCGGCATGGCCGATCAGGACCACATGGCGGCCGAGGCGCTGATGGCGCATGGCCTGCTTGTGGACCTTGGAGACGAGCGGGCAGGTCGCGTCGAGATAGAAGAGGTTGCGGGCTTCCGCATCCGCCGGCACCGATTTCGGCACGCCATGTGCCGAGAAGACGACCGGCTGCATGCGATGCTCGGCCGGGATCTCGTCGAGTTCTTCGACAAAGACCGCGCCCTTGGCTTCCAGCCCTTCGACGACGAAGCGGTTATGCACGATCTCATGACGGACATAGACCGGCGCGCCGAAGCGCTTCAGGGCCAGAACGACGATCTGGATGGCGCGATCGACGCCCGCGCAGAAGCCCCGAGGTTCGCAAAGACGGATGGTCAGCTGCCGCTTCATGGTAACCTCAGGCATGCACGCCGGCGACGAGCACGGCGATCATCGCAATGATGGCCGGCAGGCCTTGCGTGAACAGGATCTTCCGGCTTGCCGACCATGCGCCGTAAAGGGCGGCCACGATGACGCAGGCGAGGAAGAAGACCTTCAGCTCATAGGCAAACATGGCCGAGGGGTGGACGAGGCTCCAGAAGAGGCCGGCGGCGAGAAAGCCGTTATAGAGGCCCTGATTTGCACCCAGAACCTTGGTTTCCTCGGCCTTTTCCTGGCTCATGCCGAAGGTGCGCAGACCTGCCGGCTTCGTCCAGAGGAACATTTCCAGATACAGAATGTAGACATGCTCGAGGGCAACGAGTGCTGTCAGCACGGCGGCGGCAATGGTCATTTCTCACTCCCCGTTCTGCGTCCGCGGAACCAGTAGATCGCGACGACGACAGCCAATGTTAGGGCAAGGCCATACCATGTCACGGCATATTGTAAATGATTATTGGGAAAGTCGAACTGCGTGACGCCACCAATCGGCAGGCCGCCGGGATTGGGCGCATCGTTGGCGTCGATGAAGAACTGCAGGACGCGGCCCTTGGAAAGCCCTGCATGGGCCGTCATGCCGTCAAGATCCTTCCAGTAGAAGATGTCCTTGGCCAGATCGTTTTCCGGCACCATCATCGAGGGCTTGGCGTCGAGGCGCGAGCGGGCAAGCCCGGTGATCGTCACCTCGCCCGCAACCTGCCCTGCCATGCGCGTCGCCGGCTCCTTCTTGTCATAGGGCACGAAGCCGCGATTGACGAAGATGAACTCGCCGCCACCGAGCTTCAGCGGCGTGTAGACATAGTAGCCGGGTTCGCCATCATGCGTGGCAAAGAAATGCTGCTCATGCGCATGATCGAACGTGCCGGTGGCATTGACCGGCCGATAGTCGACGTCGTCGCCGGAAGCCAGCACCGCGCCGATCTTGTCGACGCCGACCGCCGGCATGGCGCGCCGCTCGGCAATGTCGGACAGCAGCTCTTCCTTCCACTGGAGGCGATGGACCTGCCAGGTGCCGAGCGCGACAAGAACGGTGAAGCTGATCGCCAGGAGAACGAGCGTCGCGATGCGGCGAACCCATCGCCAGAAGGGACGCGCGGCACGCCGGCCATCTGCAATATTGTCAGCCACGGTCGATCTCGCCCGGTCTGGCATTGTTGGCATATTGGAGATTGATCAGCACACCCTTGAGCGAACGCATGAGGGCGAGCGCAGAGATGATCATCAGCGGTATCCAGAGCACGAATTGCAGCCACATGGGCGGTTCGTAGGTGACCTGCATCCAGAAGGCAAGGCCGACAAAGATGAAGCCGATGATGAGCAGCACGAAGACCACCGGCCCGTCGCCGGCGTCGATGAAGCCATAGTCGAGGCCGCAATTGGAGCAGGCCGGCTTGACCTTGCTGAAGCCCTCGAACAGCGCGCCCTCGCCGCAACGCGGGCAACGGCAGCGGAGGCCCGCGGAAATGGGGCTGACGGGCGGATATTGGGCGCTGTCGCGCGGCGGTTCATGAGGTTCTGTCACGGCCTGATCTCTATCGGTGTGCCATTCGGAACCGAGTCCCAAATCGCATCCATGTCTTCATTTCTCACTGCAATGCAGCCGTTCGTCCAGTTGAAAAGCTGCGTGATGGGCGCTGCCCAACCGAAATAGTTCTTCTGGCCATGGACCCTTCCCGGTCTCGCCAAGTCTTCCGACCTTGGAGCCGAACACTGCCTGCGGAAAGCGGTTACTTGATGACATCCGCCCATTCGGGATGGCGCAGCGTCTGGGCCTTGAAGAAGGGGCAGAGCGGGATGATCTTCCAGCCGCCTGCCCGCGCTTCCTCAACCGCATGGGCTGCAAGCGCCTGGCCCGCCCCTTTGCCGCGCAGTGCATCCGGAACGCCGGTGTGGTCGATGATGATCAGCCGCGGCGAGGCTCGCGAATAGGTCATTTCCGCCTCATGGCCCTCAACGGTCGCAACATAGCGGCCGCCCGAGCCCGATTTTTCTTCGCGAATATCCATTCGACGCATCCTTTCAAAAACGAAAGCGGCGCGGACCTGCCGCGCCGCCGAAGTTGTGTCTGTCAGGCCTGCTCAGCCATGCGCCAGCGGCGCGCCCCATCCACCCCAGATGTAGATGGAGAAGAAGAGGAAGAGCCAGACCACGTCGACGAAGTGCCAGTACCAGGCGGCCGCTTCGAAGCCGAAATGCTGCTTCGGCGTGAAATCACCACCGATTGCCCGGAACAGGCAGACGGCAAGGAAGATCGTGCCGACGATCACGTGGAAGCCGTGGAAGCCAGTCGCCATGAAGAAGGTCGCGCCATAGATCGAGTTCTTGAAGGCGAAAGGCGCGTGGGCATATTCATAGCCCTGCACGAAGGTGAAGAGCAGGCCGAGCAGCACGGTGAGCGTCAGGCCATTGATCAGGCCCTTGCGGTCGCCATGCAGCAGCGCGTGGTGCGCCCAGGTGACCGTTGTGCCCGAGAGCAGCAGGATCACGGTGTTGTAGATCGGCAGGTGCCAGGGATCGAGTACCTCGACACCCTTCGGCGGCCAGGTTCCGCCGGTGAACGTCGTGCGGGCGGCCTGAATGGCTTCACCCGGGAAGAGGCTGGCATCAAAGAAAGCCCAGAACCATGCGACGAAGAACATCACTTCAGAGGCGATGAACATGATCATGCCGTAGCGAAGATGCAGCGACACGACGCGCGTGTGATGACCTTCGTGGGCTTCCTTGATCGTGTCGGCCCACCAGGCGAACATGGTGTAGAGCACCAGCACGAGGCCGATGAAGAAGACCCACGGATTGGCGAGGTTCACGCCAAACAATTCGAACGGCTGCGCGGAGAGATAGCGCATGTAGGACACGCCACCGATCGCCATGATGAAGGCCCCGATCGAAGCCAGGAACGGCCACGGGCTCGGATCGATGATGTGATAGTCGTGTTGTCTGTTATGTCCGTCTGCCATGTCAGTCTTCCCCGGATTTCAATCCCGCCCCGGAAACCCGGGGCTCTCCTCATGAAAATTCAAAGCTTCTTCGCGGCGTCCAACGGCTTCTTCGCATCGGCGACCGGGCGGGTCTTCTCATGCGGGTAGAAGGTGTAGGACAGCGTGATGGTTCCGATGCTCTTCGTTTCGCGATCCTTGACGATGTCCGGATCGACGAAGAAGAGCACGGGCATTTCCAGTTCTTCCCCCGGCTTCAGCGTGGTCTCGGTGAAGCAGAAGCACTGGATCTTGTTGAAATAGGCGCCCGCCTGTTCGGGCGTGACGTTGAACGTCGCCTGGCCGGTGAGCTCCTTGTCGGACGTGTTCTTCGCATGGAAAAATATCTGCTTTGTCTCACCGATCTTCATCACGACGTCGCGCTGATCCGGCTTGAAGTCCCAATTGAGCCCACCTGAAATATTGCCGTCGAAACGGACTTTGATGGTCTGATCGAGGATGACGCTGGAGGCCTGTTCGACCGTCTTCACGGTGCCGCCGTAACCCGTCACCTGACAGAACATGCGATAGAGCGGCACGGCCGCATAGGACAGGCCGATCATGCCGAAGAAAATGCCAAGACAGCCCGCGACGACGAGGCCGTTGCGTCTCTGTTGTGTTCCTGTCGCCATGGTCTCTCCTCCCTCAGCTCCAGTTACACCGGCTTGCCGCCGAACTTGATGATCGTGATCACGTAGAACACCGCCACCAGCCCGGCCAGCACGAGGCCGAGTGCTATGTTGCGGCCCCGGCGCGATTTCTGCTGCGCTTCCGTCAGCTTGACCGTTTCCATCTCCATCAGATCAGGCCTCCCAGGTGCGAGATGCTCGCCGCATAATGGTCAACCATCAGGGCGGAGAAGATGACGAAGAGATAGAGGATCGAATAGGCGAAGAGCTTCTTGGCCGGCACCATCTTCTGGTCGTTCTCGTCCATGCGATAGACGCCGATCGACATGGCAACGAAGATGAGGCCGAGAACGCCCGCGAACGCGCCGTACCAGAGGCTTGCAAGACCCGTGAAGGTCGGCGCGACGCCGGCAATGGCGGTCAGCACGGAATAGAGCACGATCTGCGTCTTGGTGGTTGCGACGCCCGAAACGTTCGGCAGCATCGGAACGCCGGCTGCGCCGTAATCCTTCATCTTGAACAGCGCCAGCGCCCAGAAATGGGCCGGCGTCCACAGGAAGATGATGAGGAACAGACAGATGCTGTCGATGGAAACGCCGCCGGTCACGCAGGCCCAGCCGATCATGGGCGGGAAGGCGCCGGCCGCGCCACCGATGACGATGTTCTGCGGTGTCGAGCGCTTCAGCCACATCGTGTAGACGACGGCGTAGAAGAAGATGGTGAAGGCGAGCAGGCCGGCGGACAGCGTGTTGACGGCCAGGCCGAGGATCGCCACCGAGAAGGCGGAGAGCACGAGGCCGAAGGCCAGCGCTTCGCCCGGCACGATCTTGCCGGCGGGAATGGGACGCGTCGCCGTGCGGGCCATGACGGCGTCGATATCGGCATCGTACCACATGTTCAGGGCACCGGACGCGCCGGCGCCCACGGCAATACAGATGATGGCGAAAAGCGCCATGACAGGATGGATCGTCCCGGGAGCAAGCACCAGTCCGGCAAAGGCCGTGAAGACGACAAGCGACATGACGCGCGGCTTCAACAGCGCAAAGAAATCCCCGGCCGAGGCTTCGGAAATCCGGAAGCCGGCTTGCGGGTTATCGATTTCGCGGTTGTCGACCAAAGACATGAACTGAACCTGCTTTTACTCTCTGTGCCGATCCCGGACATATCCGGAGCCGGCGTTTTGAAGAAGGAAGCGCCGCCCAAGAAGCGGCGCTCCGTGTTCCTGTCCGCTTACTTGATGCGCGGAAGCTGTTCCCACTGGTGGGTCGGCGGCGGCGAGGACAGCTGCCATTCCAGCGTGTCGGCGCCAACGCCCCACGGATTGTCACCCGCCACGCGCTTCTTCATGAATGCCTCGATGATACAGACGAAGAAGATGAGCACGCCGACGGCCGAGATGTAGGAGCCGAGCGACGAAACATAGTTCCAGCCGGCGAATGCATCCGGATAGTCGATGTAGCGGCGCGGCATGCCGGCAAGGCCGAGGAAGTGCTGCGGGAAGAAGACCATGTTCACACCGATGAACATGACGAAGAAATGCAGATTGCCCAGCGTTTCACTGTACATGTAGCCGGTCATCTTCGGGAACCAGTAGTACCAGGCCGCGAAGATGGCGAAGACGGCGCCCAGCGACAGAACGTAGTGGAAGTGCGCCACGACGTAATAGGTGTCATGCATGGCGCGGTCGAGACCGGCGTTTGCCAGCTGCACGCCCGTCACACCACCAACGGTGAACAGGAAGATGAAGCCGATCGCCCAGATCATCGGCGTGCGGAACGAGATCGAGCCGCCCCACATCGTCGCGATCCACGAGAAGATCTTGATGCCGGTCGGCACCGCGATGACCATGGTGGCGAAGAGGAAGTAGCGCTGCGTGTTGAGCGAGAGGCCGACCGTATACATGTGGTGCGCCCACACGATGAAGCCGACGGCGCCGATCGCCACCATCGCGTAAGCCATGCCGAGATAGCCGAAGACCGGCTTGCGCGAGAAGGTCGAGATGATGTGGCTGATGATGCCGAAGCCGGGCAGGATCAGGATGTACACTTCCGGGTGACCGAAGAACCAGAACAGATGCTGGAAGAGGATCGGGTCACCACCGTTTTCCGGCGCGAAGAAGGACGTGCCGAAGTTGCGGTCGGTCAGAAGCATGGTGATGCCGCCGGCGAGAACGGGCAACGACAGCAGCAGAAGGAAGGCGGTGATCAGAACCGACCAGGCAAACAGCGGCATCTTGTGCAGCGTCATGCCCGGAGCGCGCATGTTCATGATCGTAGTGATGAAGTTGATCGCGCCGAGGATCGAGGATGCGCCGGCGACGTGAAGCGCCAGGATCGCAAGGTCAACCGCCGGTCCGGGCGTTCCGGATGTGGCCAGCGGCGGATACATGGTCCAGCCACCACCCACACCATAGCCACCGGCCGGGCCTTGCGCGAACATCGAGAGGATGAGCAGCAGGAAGGCCGGGACGATCAGCCAGAAGGAGATGTTGTTCATGCGCGGGAACGCCATGTCCGGCGCACCGATCATGATCGGGATCATCCAGTTGGCAAAACCGCCGATGAGCGCCGGCATGACCATGAAGAAGATCATGATGAGCGCGTGAGCCGTCGTGAAGACGTTGTACATCTGCTTGCCGCCATCGATGGCAGCATCGCCTTCGAAGCCGTAGACCATGGACGCCAGACCGTGGAAGATCTGGATGCCCGGCTCCTGCAGCTCCATGCGCATGACGACGGAGAGCGCGCCGCCGATGACGCCGGCGATGATCGCGAAGATCAGGTAGAGTGTGCCGATGTCCTTGTGGTTGGTCGACAGGAACCAACGCGTGAAGAAACTCGGAGCGTGATGATGATCGTGCGCGGCATGGTCGTCGTGACCGTGGGCGTGATCATGGGCGTGATCGTGATTGCTAGCCATCTTGATGTTCCCCCTCCGGATTTACTTGGCGCTGGAAGCCACGTCGACGGTCTTCTTGCCGTCGGTGGCTGCCATGAGGGCCTTGTTGGCCGCGCCGAGATTGCCGGCGGCGGCTGCGAGCCACGTCTTGTACTGTTCTTCGGTCACCACGCGAATGGCGAGCGGCATGAAGGCGTGGTCCTTGCCACAGAGCTCGGAACACTGGCCATAATAGAGGCCTTCCTTGTCGGCCTTGAACCAGGTCTCGTTCATGCGGCCCGGGATGGCGTCGATCTTCACACCGAAAGCAGGCATTGCGAAGGCATGGATGACGTCGGCGCCGGTGACCAGCACGCGAACCGTCTTGCCGACCGGCACGACGAGCTCGTTATCCACAGCCAGAAGACGGGGATAGGCGGCCTTGTCGTCCTTGCCGAACTTGGAGCGGTCAGCATCCTTGAGCATCAGCGAGTCAAAGGCGAGTTCCTTTTCGCCCTGGTATTCGTAGGACCAGTACCACTGGTTGCCTGTCGCCTTGATCGTCAGATCGGTATCCTTGGGAATGATCAGCTCGTTCGACAGAAGCTGGAACGACGGGATCGCAATGAGGAACAGAACCACGACAGGGCCGAGCGTCCAGAGGATCTCGATCGCCGTGTTGTGGCTGGTCTTGGAAGGAACCGGGTTGGCGCTGGCGCGGAAACGCAGGACGACGATGATCAAAAGCGCCAGAACGAACAATGTGATCGGCACGATGAACCACAGCGTATATTCTTCGAACCAGCGGATTTCATGCATCACCCCGGATGCAGCCGGCTGCAGATCGGTCTGCCACGGCGTCGGTTGGGCGGCGAATGCCGCACCAGCAAAGAGCAAACTGGCGGCCGACGCCATTGCTGCAATAGCCTTATTCCTCACGAATCTCTCTCCCCTCAGTGTTTGGTCCTCGACACTTGATCGAGATCAAACCGTCTAGCAGAATCCCTGCTATACTAACTGTTTCAAACCACAGTTTAGCCCCAATCGCAACCTTCGTCACTCGCCGTGCATGCGTCATTTTTGCGCAAGAGCCGGGGGGTGACTGGCTTTTATCAATTTGACGTGCCATTGCGAACCTTTGCGGACACTATTTTTGCCGCTTTTCACGTCGATCAACTCTCTTTAAATGCCAGACCGTGCAGGCATCAGGCGGAAGGCTCCGGAACTCAGGCCTTGAAGCCGGCGCGCTTTGACTGTTCAATGATCCGCGTTTCGGCGCTAAACGATATGCCCAAAGCGGAAGATGATTCGAGGACGTTCATGATATCCAGCCCGTTGAAGCGTGCAGCGCTCGGCTTCGTCGCTCTTGCGGCGATTGCGTTCACGCCGGCCGCACATGCCGCCACCCAGCCGCCGCCGGCTCCCGGCCAGGGGCAAGGCACGGTGCGCTCGACGCATGGCGCATGGTCGATCATCTGCGACACGCCGGCGGGCGCCTCGGAAGAGCAATGCGCGCTGATGCAGAACGTGATCGCCGACGACCGTCCCGAAGTCGGCCTTTCCGTCGTCGTGCTGAAGACGGCCGACCGCAAGTCGCGCATCCTGCGGGTTCTGGCACCGCTCGGCGTTCTGCTGCCCAACGGGCTCGGCCTGAATGTCGACGGCAAGGATATCGGGCGCGCCTATTTCGTGCGCTGCTTCTCCGATGGCTGCTATGCGGAAGTCGTGCTGCAGGACGATCTCCTGAAGACGCTGCGCGCCGGCACGCAGGCAACGTTCATCGTCTTCCAGTCGCCGGAAGAGGGCGTCGGCATCCCGGTGGATCTCAAGGGCTTTGCAGACGGCTACGACGCCCTGCCCTGACCCGTCCCTTTTGAAAATGCCGTCGGCGCGCCTATCTAAGCTCCCGACACATCATCAATTTCGCTGAAAGGCGCCTCCCATGAACGACGATCTCCTCAAGCTTTTCGATTGCGACGAAGGCGCGGTGAAGGACGTCGTCGCGAATGCGCTGAAGGATGCCGATGACGGCGAGCTCTATCTGGAGCATGCCCAGGCCGAGGCGCTGACCTTCGACGACGGCCGGCTGAAGGCCGGCACGTTCAACACCGACCAGGGCTTCGGGCTCCGCGCAGTTGCGGGCGAAGCGGTGGGCTATGCCCATGCCGGCGACCTCTCTCTCGCCGCGCTGAAGCGTGCTGCCGACGCGGTCGGTGCCGTGACGCGCGGTTATTCCGGGTCCTATGCGGAAGCGCCGCAGGGCACGAACAAGCGGCTTTATTCGGCCGAAAACCCGATTGGCGAGCCGAGCTTCGAGGCGAAGGCCCAGCTGCTGCAGGAAATCGACGCCTTCCTGCGCACCGAAGACCCGCGCGTTCGGCAGGTCACGGCGTCGATCGCCGCCAGCTGGCAGATCGTCGACATCATCCGCCGCGACGGCCACCGGGTGCGCGACATCCGGCCTATGACGCGGCTCAACATTTCCGTCGTTGCCGGCGAAGGCGACCGGCAGGAATCGGGCTCGTTCGGCACCGGCGGCCGCAAGGGCTTCGGCGATTTCATCCTGACCGAAAACTGGCAGGTCGGCGCCCGCGAGGCACTGCGCCAGGCGCTCGTCAATCTCTCGGCCATCGATGCGCCGGCCGGTACGATGGATGTCGTTCTCGGCTCCGGCTGGCCGGGCGTCATGCTGCATGAAGCGGTCGGCCACGGGCTGGAAGGCGACTTCAACCGCAAGAAGACCTCCGCCTTTGCCGGCCTGATGGGCGAAATGGTGGCCTCCAAGGGCGTGACCGTCGTGGATGACGGCACAATCGAATCCCGGCGCGGCTCGCTGACCGTCGACGACGAAGGCACGCCGTCGGGCTACAACGTTCTGATCGAAGACGGTCGCCTCGTCGGCTACATGCAGGACCGGCAGAATGCGCGCCTCATGGGGATGAAGCCGACCGGCAACGGCCGCCGCCAGTCCTATGCGCATCGCCCGATGCCGCGCATGACCAACACCTACATGCTTGGCGGCGACAAGACGCCGGAAGAGATCATCGCCTCGGTCAAGAACGGCATCTATGCCGTCTCCTTCGGCGGCGGACAGGTGGACATCACCTCCGGCAAGTTCGTCTTCGGCTGCACCGAAGCCTACATGATCGAGAACGGCAAGATCGGTGCACCAGTCAAGGGCGCCATGCTGATCGGCAACGGTCCGGAATCGATGCGCCGCATTTCCATGGTCGGCAATGACATGAAGCTCGATCCGGGCATCGGCATGTGCGGCAAGGCCGGCCAGAGCGTGCCGGTCGGTGTCGGGCAGCCGCATCTGCGCATGGATCAGGTGACCGTCGGCGGCACGCGCGCGTGATCCGAAGCCATTGCAACCGGCTGGTGGGCTGTGCGCCCTCTCAACGCGTCGCGCGTCCGGTCACAAGCGCGTGACCACAGGGGATTTCCGGCCACAAACCGGTGGACGGTTGCTGCGATCGGACGTAATGTTTTCGGACGAAATCGGCTTGAATTGTAGGCAGAATTTCCATGCCGGATAACATTCCGTCTCACGCGGGTGCCGCGACCGTGCCGATCGAACCGGCGGCGGCGATTTGCGATGCGGAAGCGCGCATCTTTCTGTCCCTGCCCGACATCGTCTGGTGCCTTGATCAGGACCGGCGTTTCCGACTTTGCAACTCCGCCTTCGAAGCGTTCACCGGCACGAAGCAGCACGAGCTCGTCGGGCTCTGCCCGCCCTTTGACGGCATCGAGCTGCCGCAGTTCATCCGCGGCTTCATGGCCCATTCTCTGAAATGCCAGACGGAGCGCGGCGAACATGCGGTGCGCAATCCCAAGACGGGATCGCGCATCTATTTCGAGACGACCGAGATTGCTCTGGAGCGGCCTGACGGAACGCCGGACGGCTATGTCTGCGTTGCGCATGACATGACGCGCCGCAAGAGCCTCGAGCTGGAATTGACGGCCAGCCGCAACGAACTGTTCCAGCACGCCTATTACGACCCGATGACGGGCCTGCCGAACCTGCGCCACCTTGCAGGCAAGCTGGCGGAGGCATCCTCCGTGGCCAGCGCCGGCCGAAGCGAGGGTGCGCTTCTCAAGATCGACCTCGACCGCTTCAGCGCCATCAACGAGACAGTCGGCCGCGCCTCCGGCGACCAGGTTCTGGTCGAAATATCCAAACGCCTGCGCGAGGAGTCCGAGCGGCACGGCGATTTCCTGGCACGGCTGGACGGCGCGAGCTTCGCGATAATCGTGCATCACCATGCCGGGCGCGACGATGTTGCGCGCGATTGCGAGCGACTGCTGACGCGTATTTCGAAACCGTTTTTCGTCGAGCAGAAGCTGCTGACCGTCACCGCCAGCATCGGTGCCTCCTGTTTCCCGGAGCATGGCGACAATGCCGAACAGCTGCTTTCGCAGGCCGACAGCGCGCTGCTGTTTGCCAAGCGCGGCGGGCAGAACACCTGGCGCATCTTTGACGACAGCCTGATCGACGAGGCACGCGAACGGTTCGAACTGGAAGCCGACCTTCGCAAGTCGATCGAAAGTGACAATTTCACCGCCCATTTCCAGGCCAAGATCAACCTGAAGACAGGCGAAATCGCGGGCGTCGAAGCGCTCATGCGGTGGAACCATCCGGACATGGGCTCGATCCCGCCCGGCGTCTTCATTCCGCTGGCCGAGCAGACGGGCCTGATCATTCCGCTCGGCGAGCGGGTCATGACCGATGCCTGCCATTTCGCCCGGAACTGGAATGACGGCCACCGCAAGCCGGTGCGGGTCTCCGTCAACCTGTCGCCGCGCCAGGTCATGCTGGATGACTTCATTCCGCTCATGAAGGGCTGCATTTCGCGCGCCGGCTGCCGGCCGGAATGGCTGGAACTGGAAATCACCGAGAACATGCTGATGTCCGATCCGCAGCGGATCGACGAACTGATGCGCGGGCTCGCAGCGCTTGGCGTTGCCGTGTCGATCGATGATTTCGGCACCGGTTATTCGGCGATCAGCAGCCTGACGCGCTACCCGATCGCCTCGCTGAAAATCGACCGCAGCTTTGTCCACACCCGTGTCGACGACGGCAAGCCGTCGGCCATTGCACGGACCATCGTCGCCATGGCCCGCGAGCTTGGCATCAAATGCGTCGCCGAGGGCATCGAGCTTGCCGGAGAGGCCGAGATGCTGCGCAAGATCGGCTGCGACGAAGGCCAAGGGTTCCTTTGGCACAAACCGATGCCGGAAGAGGAATTCTTCCGCTGGGTTGCGCGATACGAGAAGAGTGCTGCGGCGCAATAGTCTTTCTTTGCTTCGACTGCCTCCGACAACGCCGCCTTTTCTCAATCCATTTTCAATCTTTGCCTTCTAGTCTCGCCTCGGGGTTGTCCTGAGCTTGCGCGGTATTGCCTGCCATGCCTTCACGGACACGTTCTGGAGAGACGATCGATGACGGGCGGACTGAAACTGCTGGCCAGGCAACAGGCCAAGCGACTGGGAATTGCCGGCGGGCTGGAAGCCTCCGCCATGCTGAGCAGCCTCGGCCTTGGCCGCAGCATGGCCGGGCGCGGCGTCATCTTCACGCTTCATCATGTCCGGCCGCATGCGCCGCGCGCCTGCGAGCCCAACCGCCATCTCGAAATCACGCCGCAGTTTCTCGACGAAGCCATCAACGCCGTTCTTGAAGACGGCTACCTGCCGATCGCGCTTTCGCAACTGCCGGACTGGCTGAAGAACGGCGATCCGTCCAGGCCGGTCGCCATCTTCACGCTCGATGACGGCTATCGCGACAATGCGGTTCATGCGGCACCGGTCTTTGCGCGCCACGACGTGCCCTACACGATCTTCGTGACCCGAGGCCTGACCGAGCGGACGCATACGCTGTGGTGGGAGACGCTGGAGGCGCTGGTCAACGCGACGGGCGAGATCGACTACGACTTCGGCAATGGCCTCGAACTGGTCGAGACGTCGACACCCAGCCAGAAGATGGCTGCCTATGAGCGCATTGGCGCCAGCATCATCGGCCCGAACGAGGCCGAGGCCATCGCCCAGCTAAACGAAACCGCCCGCGCCTATGGCGTCAGCGCCGACGCCATCGTGCGCGATCTCGTGATGGACCGGAAGGAACTGCAGGCGCTCACGACGCAGCCGCTTGCCCATCTGGGCGCCCACACGATCTCCCACCGGGCGATGTCCTTCCTCAACCGCGAAGCCGCAATCGATGAAATGACCGCCTCGGCGATCTACGTGACCGGCATCACCGGCCGCCGCAACCGCATCTTTTCCTACCCCTACGGCTTTGCCGAGGCTGTGTCGAAACGGGACAGGGATCTGGCGCTCGAATGCGGCTTCGATCTCGCCGTTACGACGGCGCCCGGCACGCTGACCGCGCGGGCGCTTGCCCATATGGGCGGCCTGCCGCGCGTGTCGCTGAACGGGCTCTACCAGAAGGCCCGCTACGTGCGGGCCCTCGCCTCGGGCATACCGTTCAAGCTTCTCAACTGATCGCCGAGAGCACTCACCCCCAAGGTCAGGGATACATCCGAACCTTGTCCCAGCCGCCGTCGATCCGCTTGAACTCGACGCGGTCGTGCAGGCGGAACTTGCGGTCGTGCCAGAACTCGATGGAGCTCGGCTTGAGGCGGAAGCCCGACCAGTGCGCCGGACGCGGGATGTCGCCGAGGCCGAATTTCGCAGTATATTCAGCGACTGCCTTCTCCAGCGCGAAGCGGCTTTCCAGCGGACGCGACTGTTTCGAGGCCCAGGCGCCGATGCGGCTGCCGCGGGCGCGGGAGGCATAATACTCGTCCGCTTCGGCGTCAGTCACCGTCTCGATATCGCCGCGGACACGCACCTGACGGCGCAGGCTCTTCCAGTGAAAACACATGGCCGCCTTACGCGCGCCCAGAAGTTCCCTACCCTTCTGGCTCTCGTAGTTCGTGTAGAAGACGAAGCCGTCCTGGTCGAAACCCTTGAGCAAAACCATGCGCACATTCGGCAGGCCTTCGTCATCCACCGTGGCCAGTGCGAGCGCGTTGGGATCGTTCGGCTCGCTTGCCGTAGCGTCAGCCAGCCACTGGGCGAAAAGTGTGAATGGTTCACTTTCTTCGGTGAAGTCACTTGTTATTAACCCATTTGCGGTCATTCTTGTCGCAGTCCTCGTTTTTTCGCGTCGGGATATCTAGTCGTGCAACCAATAACAAAGCAGGCATGGGAAAAGAATAGCCGCTCTGCCTGCGGAGTCCTGAAACTTGTCACGGTGGCATTGATTTGCCTGCCGGCGGCTGGTTGCATGGGAACGGGCTTCGGCCTTTCCGACAATGTCGATGCCGGCCTGACGACGCAGTCGACGCCGGCCGCGCAGCGCAAGCCGGTCGATTCCGACGAGACGACCATCCGCAATGCCGTCAGTTCTGCCGATCTCGGCCGCCTCAAGGGCGATCCCCTGCCGTGGGCGAACACGGATACCGGCAGCGCCGGCGTCGTCACCGGCATCACCCAGACGCAGGCTGGCGAAGTGACGTGCCGCGACTTCACGACGACCAGCCACAGCTTCCGCGGCATCTCGAAATATCGGGGCACCACCTGCCTGACCTCGTCGGGCGAATGGAAGATTGTCAGCTTCGCCAAGCAGGACTGACCTCCCCTCGCCTCGCGCAAGCCCAACGTAAGGCCTGCCATCTATCTTGCCCGTCCTGGGATTCATGTGAGAGTTCCGTGCCGGCGCGATGAATGCGACATGATCGCTGCGCCAGGACGTGGCGTCACCATCTGTCTCCCGATGAAAAGCGACGGGCATCGCTCCCTGTCGATACGTGGTTGGATGGCTATCGGATGCGTGATCCCTACAGCGTGCTGGGCGTGAAGCCGACGGCGAGCCTTGACGAGATCAAGGCCGCGTGGCGGACGCTTGCCAAGGCGCTGCATCCCGACCAGAACCAGAGCGACCCGAACGCGCATGTGCGTTTCGCGGAAGTCGGCCAAGCCTATCAGTTGCTGAAGGACCCGGACAAGCGCCAGCGCTTCGACCAGGAACGCCGGATGGCGGAAGAGGCACGCCGCCGCGAGCAGACCGGAAGCGCGCGCAGTGCCGAAAGCCAGGCGAGAGCCGCGGATGGCGGCGAAGGCGACATCTTTTCGAGCCTTTGGCGGAAGATGGCGGGCCAGCAGACCGCGCCGGACAAGGCACCGGATCTGATCGTCGACGCACTGATTTCGATCGAGGACATCTTCCAGAAGGCGAAGGCACTGGCGCAACTGCCGGACGGCAGGACACTGCGCGTGGCGCTGCCCGAGGGCGTGACCGACGGGAAGCAGGTGCGGATCGCCGCGCAGGGCCACCGCCTCTCCGGCCTCAAACGGGGCGACGTCGTTGTCACCTTCCGCATCGCGCCGCATCCCGTCTTTCGTGCCGACGGGCTCGACCTCTACACGAACCTGCCGGTGGATATCGAGAATGCGGTTCTCGGCTGCGAAACCATTGTCGACGCACCCGACGGACCGATCCGCGTCACGGTGCCGGAGTGGTCGGGCTCGGATCGGACGTTGCGGATCCGCGGACGCGGCCTGCCCGGACGCGAGGGCGAGCGTGGCGACCTCTATGCCGAAATCCGCGTCATGCTGTGGGATCACCCGGACGACAAGGTCAAGGACCTCATGCGCAGCCTGCGCGAAGGCCTGTTTTTGTGACAGCATGTTGAAAGAGCACAGAATCTTACGATTGCTCTTATTTCCTTACCATTCGACTTCTTGAACCTTCAGTCCCTCTGTGCCATAGGGCTCCAAATCATTCAGACGGAGAGCATTCCATGGTCCAAACAGGCGGCTTGATGCAGGGCAAGCGCGGCGTCATCATGGGCGTGGCCAACAATCGTTCGATCGCCTGGGGCATCGCCAAGGCCTGCGCCGACGCCGGCGCCGAGATCGCCCTCACCTGGCAGGGCGATGCGCTGAAGAAGCGCGTCGAGCCGCTGGCCGCCGAGATCGGCGCCTTCATGGCCGGCGACTGCGACGTGACGGACATGGCCTCCATCGATGCGGTCTTCGAGGCCATCGAAAAGCACTGGGGCAAGATCGACTTCCTCGTGCATGCCATCGCCTATTCCGACAAGGAAGAGCTGACCGGCCGCTATGTCGACACGACCCGCGACAACTTCCTGAAGTCGATGGACATTTCGGTCTACTCGTTCACCGCCGTGGCGCAGCGCGCCGACCGGATCATGAACGACGGCGGCTCGATGGTGACGCTGACCTATTACGGCGCCGAAAAGGTCATGCCGAACTATAACGTCATGGGCGTTGCTAAGGCAGCGCTTGAGGCGAGCGTGCGCTACATGGCGGTCGATCTCGGCGGTCGCGGCATCCGCGTCAACGCGATCTCGGCCGGCCCGATCAAGACGCTTGCCGCCTCGGGCATCGGCGACTTCCGCTACATTCTCAAGTGGAACGAATACAACGCGCCGCTCAAGCGCAACGTCTCGCTCGACGAGGTCGGCCGCTCGGGCCTCTACCTCCTCTCCGATCTTTCGACCGGTGTCACCGGTGAAATCCATCACTGCGATTCCGGCTACCATTCGATCGGCATGAAGTCGGTCGACGCGCCGGACATCTCGGTGGTCAAGGACTGAGACCGGTGCCCATGATCCCCGACGTTCCGATCTACCTGATCCGCCACGGACAGACGGACTGGAACGCCGAGGGCCGGTTCCAGGGCCAGCATGACATTCCGCTCAACGCGATCGGTCGTGGCCAGGCGAGCCGCAACGGCGCGCTCCTGCAGTCGCTGATCGGCGATCGCGTCGCCGACTTCGCCTTCGTTTCAAGCCCGATGACCCGCACCCGCCAGACGATGGAACTCGTGCGCACGGCCATGGGCATCGAGCCTTCGGCCTATGCCACGAATGAGGCGCTGGTCGAACTGTGCTTCGGCGACTGGGAAGGCCGGACGCTGGCCGAACTGAAGACACTCTTTCCCGAGGCGATGCATCGCCGGGAAGCCGACAAGTGGAATTTCGTGCCGCCCGGCGAAAGGGCCGAAAGCTACGAGATCCTCTCGTGGCGCGTGTCGGGATGGCTGGAATCGGTGAAGGGACCGACCGTCTGCGTGACCCATGGCGGCGTCATGCGCTCCGTCATCAAGCTCTGCTCCGCAACCGGGGCCATCGAGGCCTCGGAAACCGATATACGCCAGGACAGCATTCTAAGCCTGCGGGCCGGCGTTCTCACCTGGATCGCGGCCTGAGCTAATCTTCTGATTATTCGGTCTGGAGATCGTCGATGACGCGCTTGCCGTCATTCGTCGAATAATAGATCACGACCTTCACGCCCGGCTTCAGACCATCGAAGTTGAACTCCGACGGGGTCATGTAGGTCTTGCCGTCGCTCAGCGTGATCGAGCCCTTGTCCTTGTCGATGGCAGTGATCTCGCCCGATGTGTCATCGCTATCGGCCAGTGCCAGCGTCGGCATGACGAGCAGGGCGAGAGACATGGCTATGACGGTCTTTTTCATCAAGGGCTCTTTCCGGGTTTGTGAGCGAGGCCGGGCGAAGAAGTCTTACAGTGCGCAATCGGCCTTATCTATCGGGGACCCGCATCGCAGGCGGGAGTTATCCCCGGATTTCAGGCATCAAGATCGCCAACCTGAGTGTTTAGTGCTTCGCGATTGTGGCGGAATTTATACGCGGCGCGCCGGCGGACCCGACAAGACAGCCTCGCACAACCTATCAATGCAAGGCCTTCTTAATAAACAGACCGTAATAATCGACTTGTCACACACTATTCCCTCTCAAGATGTTTTCAAACAGGACCGCGGCGGCGTTGCGTTCGATAGCAAAAGAGGGGCATCATGGCGGTTGGCTTGCCTATGCCCAGATATTCGTTGCCGCGCTGTCGCTCTCGGTGGCCGCCTATTTCCTCGACCGAAATTATGAGGAAACGCATGCCGACCAGTTGCGCCTGAAGGCAGCCTCCACGCTCGCGCTGAAGCAGGAGACGCTCGCCCAACGCATCCAGTTCGAGCTGGCCTCGGTGGTTGCAATCCGCAAGAGCATCTCGGAGATGCCGGATATCGGCATGGATGATTTCGCTGCCGTGGCGCAATCGGTGATGCGCGACAATCCGGACATCATGTATATCTGCGCAAAGAGCCTGACGGGCGTTGCGCTCGAGGTCGGACGGGACGGATACGCGCCGATAAAGCCGGATCCCCGATCCCTGCCCAGACCGCGGAATGATTACCTCCTGAGCTCCTCGCGCAGTCTCGAAGCTGCAAGCCTCGGCCCCGTCGTCCACATGGAGCCCGCCGGCTACGCCCTCAGGCTTTCGATCCCGGTCTTCTCCAACCACGTCGACACGATCGTCCATTGGGGATCGATCACGGCTTATATCGATCCGGAAAAACTTTTCCTCAAGACCGGCATCCTGCAGCCCGATGAGCGCTACCGCGTCGCGCTGAAGGTCGCCGGGCAGACCGATGACGCACTGGCGCCGTTCTTCAGCGAGGAGGATGTCCGAAGCGTATTCCACAGACATCCCGTCCGGATGTCGCTGAACGTCCTGTCCGACACCTGGAACCTCGCCGCCGTGCCGGTCGACGGCTGGGGACGCTCGACAGCGCTGACCTGGACATCCCGGGGCGTGCTTCTGGCCATCGGGATCATCGTCCTCCTGCCCTTCTTCCGAAGCCTCAGGCTGCGGAGGCTGAACGAGCAAAGCCAGGCGGCGCTCGCCCGCCGCGAAATCCTGCTCCAGCGCCTGACCAAGCGCCTTGATCTCGCGCTCGGCAGCTACCAGTGCGGCGTATGGGAAGCTGCCATCGCGTCGGGCGAAGTCTACTGGGACGAGCGCATGCAGGATCTGCATGGAGTGCACGGCCGGCCCGACTGGGTCACGAGGGAGAACTGGCAGTCCCTTATCCACCCCGATGACATGAAGCGCACCGTCGAAGGCATGGAGCGGGTGGCTTCGCAACAGGGCAATCTTTCGCTGACCGTGAGGATCATTCGTCCCGACGGGGCCGTCCGTATCCTGCAATATGTCGCCCAGCTGAATAACCAAGGGGGCGACAAACGTCTCTACGGCATCGCACTCGACATCACCGAGGACGCCGCCCTGAACGAAGAGCTTCGGCTCGCAAAGCAGGAAAGCGAGCGCAAGAATGTCGAGCTCGAACGCGCCCTCTTGCAGCTTTCAGCCAACGAGCGCGATCTGCGCCTCGTCTCCGAACGTCTCAATCTCGCGATGAAAGCCTACGGATGCGGGATCTGGGAAAGCAATCTCGACACGCAGACCCATTACTGGGACGCGCGGATGCACGAGCTTTACAATTTTCCGGTTACCGACGGGAAGACCAACCGGGAAAGGTGGCTTTCACGCGTTCATCCGGAGGACCGGGAACGCGCGCTTGCTGGACGCCTGGAGGCTGCCGCGCGCGGCGGGCACTATTCCGCGACCTACAGAATCATGCCGACGCCTGACACGGTCCGGCACCTGCGGGTGATGGGCATCGTGCACACCCCGCCCGGTGAACAGCGCAGGTTCATCGGCCTTGCCGTCGACGCCACGGACGACATCGAATTGCAACGGGCCCTTGACGCCGCCCGGCGCGAAGCGGAAGCGAAAAACCGCGAGCTTGAGGCTGCGCTTGCCCGGCTTTCGGGTCGCGAAGCCGACCTGCAGGAGCTGACGCAGCGCTTCCAGCTGGCCATCGAGGCATCGGGTTACGGCATCTGGGAAGCCGACATCGAAAGCGGCATCGCCGTCTGGGATCGGCGGATGCACGAGTATTTCGAGGTCCCCTATGTCGATGGACGGAACGACGACGAAAGCTTCCTCCGACGCCTCCATCCCGAGGATCGGGAGAGGGTGGAAGCGTCCGTGCACGAGGCAATCGAGCACGGATCCCACTATTCGTGCGGGTATCGCATCATCACCAGCGATGGCAGCATTCGCCATCTGCAGGCCATGGGACAGACGCACCGGGCTGCCGACGGAAAGCTGAAATTCATCGGCATCGCGCTGGACGTCACGGAGCCGCATCAGAAGAACGAGGCTCTTCTGGCGGCAAAGAACGATGCCGAGGCCAAGCGCGCCGAGCTTGAGGCCATGCATGCCATGCTGCAGCATAATGCCACACACGACCCGTTGACCGGCCTGCACAACAGGCGGGCGCTCGACGAAGCGCTGGAGCGGCTTGCGGACGAGCCACAGGATCCGCAGAAGCGGGTAACCCTGCTGCACATCGACCTCGACCGCTTCAAGCAGATCAACGACACGCTGGGCCACGCCGCCGGCGACGCCATGCTGGTTCATGCGGCGAACGTGCTGCGCAAAAACACGCGCAAGAATGATCTCGTTGCCCGTATCGGCGGCGACGAATTCGTGGTGCTGGTGCAGAACAACGCCACGAACAAGGATATCGCCACCCTTGCCGGCCGGATCATCGACCGGATGAACATCCCGCTCGACTATCAGGGCCAGGAATGCCGCTTTGGCGTTTCGATCGGCATTGCGCGCGAACAGACCCGGCGCAGCTCGGTGAAGCAGCTTCTGGTCAACGCCGATATCGCGCTCTATCGGGCCAAGGCGCATGGGCGAAACCGCTTCGAATTCTTCACGTCCAACCTGCAGGCCGAGATCAGGCGCAACAAGACGCTGGCCGACCAGATCCTGCGCGGACTTGAGAACCGGGAATTCGTGGCCTGGTATCAGCCGCAATTCTGCGCCAAGACCCACGCCCTGACCGGCATGGAAGCGCTGGTGCGCTGGAACCATCCGGAACGCGGCCTGCTGACGCCCGATCATTTCCTCAAGAACGCCGAGGAGATCAACGCGCTGGCGACCATCGACAGCCAGGTGCTGGAACAGGCGATGACCGACCGCCTCGCCTGGGCCGCGAAGGGCTTCATCGTGCCGAAGATCTCGGTGAATGTCTCCGCCCGCCGGCTGCGCGACGACCAGCTGGTCAAGTCGCTGAAGGATCTGGCCATCTCGCCCGGGCAGATCGCCTTCGAACTGGTGGAATCCATCTATCTCGACGACGACGACGACGTCATCACCCGCAATATCCGTCGCCTGAAGAGCCTTGGCATCGATATCGAGATCGACGATTTCGGCACCGGCCACACCTCGATCGTCAGCTTGCTGAAACTCGAGCCGAAACGACTGAAGATCGACCGCCAGCTGGTGCAGCCGATGCTTACCTCGTCACGCGAGTTCTCCCTCGTTCGCTCCATCATCGATATCGGGACGTCGCTCGACATCGAGACGGTCGCCGAGGGTGTCGAAAGCATGACACATGCAATCCGCCTGCAGGAACTGGGCTGTTCGGTGCTCCAGGGCTATGCATTTGCAAAGCCGCTGCCGGCGGCGGATATAGTGGACTTCGTGGCAAGGGCCCCCTGGACGAAGGTCCGCGAGATGCCGTTCCTCGCCAGCGCGATCTGACCTGCGTTGCCGCTTTTCTTTTCGAGGCGGGCGCTTTAAGAGAGGCCCACATTACAAGAGAGACTTGGTGGGCTTTTCATGTCGCACAATACGTTCGGACATCTTTTCCGGGTCACGACCTGGGGCGAAAGCCACGGACCGGCCCTCGGCTGCGTGATCGACGGCTGCCCGCCCGGCATTCGCTTCACGCTGGCTGAAATCCAGGCGTTCATGGACAAGCGCAAGCCCGGCCAGTCGCGTTTCGTCACGCAGCGGCGCGAGGAGGACCTTGTGAAGGTTCTCTCCGGCGTACTGCCTGAAGACGATGGCGAGACGCTGGTGACGACGGGAACGCCCGTTTCCATGCTGATCGAGAACACCGACCAGCGCTCCAAGGACTATGGCGAGATCGCAACGCGCTACCGCCCCGGCCATGCCGACTATGCCTATGACGTGAAATACGGCATCCGCGACTATCGCGGCGGCGGGCGTTCGTCTGCCCGCGAGACGGCAGCCCGCGTTGCTGCCGGTGCGCTGGCCCGCAAGGTCGTGCCGGGCGTCATCGTGCGCGCGGCCCTCGTGCAGATCGGCAAGATCAAGATCAACCGCGAGAACTGGGACTGGGATCAGGTCGACCAGAACCCGTTCTTTGCGCCGGATGCGGCCATCGTGCCCGTTTGGGAAGAGTATCTCGACGGCATCCGCAAGGCGGGCTCTTCCGTCGGCGCCGTCATCGAAGTGGTGGCGGAGGGCGTGCCGGCCGGTCTTGGCGCGCCGATCTATGCCAAGCTTGACCAGGACATTGCCTCGAACCTCATGTCGATCAATGCCGTGAAGGGCGTCGAGATCGGCAACGGCTTTGGCGCCGCCGAAATCACCGGCGAGGAAAACGCCGACGAGATGCGCATGGGCAATGACGGCATGCCGATCTTCCTGTCCAACCACGCCGGTGGCGTTCTGGGCGGCATTTCGACCGGCCAGCCGGTGATCGCGCGCTTTGCCGTGAAGCCGACCTCCTCGATCCTGACCGAGCGTCTTTCGATCGACAAGGACGGCAACAATGTCTCCGTCCGCACCAAGGGTCGCCACGACCCCTGCGTCGGCATCCGCGCCGTGCCGATCGGCGAGGCCATGGTCGCCTGCACCATTGCAGACCACTTCCTGCGCGATCGCGGGCAGACCGGGAAAGTGCGTTAAGGCGAGAGGTTAACCCCTCGCCTTCTCCCCAGCCCGCATGGAGCGCCATGCAGATCGTTGGCCATTGCGCAGGCGACGGGCATTTCGGAAGGCACGGTGAAGGTGCATCGGCGGCATGCCTATGCGACGCTGACTATTTCCTCGCAGGCCGAGCTTTTCTCGCTCGCCGCCCGGCATCTGGCGGGCGAGGCGGTGTGAGGCATGTCGAGCGAAAGCCTGGCAAGGTTTTGCGGCAACGACTTGCGAAAGCGAGAACCAGCCTCAGCGCGCTGCGACGCCCTTGACCCGCTCAGTCACGCCGCCGCCGAGACGAGCGGCGCGATAGGCGCGCGCTGCCTCGCCGAAGCTCTCGAAGAGAGCGCGATTGATCGGATTGGTCTGCGGGTCGTATTCGGCATGCCACTGCACGCCGAGCGCAAAATCCTTGGCCTCGCGCATGCGGATCGCTTCAATCGTTCCGTCATCGGCAACGCCCTCGACGACGATCCTGTCGCCAAGATCGAGAATGCCCTGCCCGTGCAGCGAATTCACGCGGATCTTGTCACTGCCAAACATGCCGGCAAAGATGCCGCCGGGCGTGAGATCGACGCCATGACGGTCGGCGAAAACCACTTCGGGGTCGGGGTGCACCTCGCCCGTTTCCAGCCGCGGCATGCGGTGATTGATGCGTCCGGGAAGCTCGCGGATTTCCGGATGCAGCGTCGCGCCGCCCGCGACCGCCATTTCCTGGAAGCCCCGGCAAATGCCGAATACGGGCACGCCGCGCGCCACGCAGGCGTCGATCAGCGGCAGCGCAATGCTGTCGCGCTCCTCGTCATAGGGCTCATGCCTAGGGTTCGGCTCCATGCCGAAGTGGCGCGGATGGACATTGGCCCGCGCGCCGGTGAGCAGCACACCATCCACGACCTCCAGCAGCGCCTCGATATCGGTGATCGCCGGGTGCGCCGCAAACATCAGCGGCAACCCGCCCATCACATCCGTCACCGCCGCCATGTTGCGGTCGCCGACGACCTGGACCGGGAAACGGTCTTCAATCGAGTATCTATTGCCAATAATGCCGATGACAGGGCGGGACATGGGAAAGCTCGCAATGCAGCCGGTCGCGCAGGGACGCTGCGAGCGGCTTGTTCATACAAGTGTTATGTAGGAACAAGTTTATGCGCAATGCAACATGCGAACCACCCGAAAAGCCGCGCAAATGGTCGATGCAGCGTTCACCGGTTCAGGAAGACGCCATCCAGCCATCGCCAAGCACGACCTCCTCGACTCCGGCAAAGCCGGCGACGCGGTTCAGTTCAGCCATCAGCTTGTCCATGCGGCCGGCGGACGGGCGGACACCCCTCTCCCACCAGAGCTTGCGGACATTGAGCCGGCCCACCTTCCGGTCGGCCTTCATGTCGATGCGGCCAATCATGCGGTCGCCTTCCAGGAGCGGGAAGACATAGTAGCCATATTCGCGCTTCGGCTCGGGCACGAAGATTTCGATGCGGTAGCGGAAGCCGAAGAGGCGCTCGGCGCGGTCGCGGTCGCGCAGGAGCGGATCGAAGGGGCTGAGCACCCGCACCCGCGAAGGCGGCTCGGGCCAGTCGTCCGGGTTGGCCGAGAGGCCCCGGAAGGCGAAGGCGGCGCGGGGTTTGCCGCCGTCGATGGGGGCTATCTCCACCGGCTCCAGTTCGTCGCGATGCGCCGTCACCCAGGCCTTCGCCTCCTCCGGCGAGACGAGCGCAAAGAAGGCAGCGATCTCGCCATGGGTGGCGAAGCCCAGCCTTGTCAGCGCCGCGCGGCAGGCCCAGTCGACAAAGGCCTCGTGGCTCACTTCGGCCTCAAGCGCGTGGGCGGGGATTACGCGCTCTGCGAGGTCATAGACCTTCTGGAAATTCTCGCGCCGCGAAATCGCAAGCTTGCCGGTGTGCCAGTAGAATTCCAGCGCGGTCTTGGAAGGATGCCATTCCCACCAGCCGCCGGACTTGTGATCCTCCGCCTTCACCTCACGCGCCAGCAATTCGCCGCCATCGCGGATACGCGCCATGGTCTCCTCGAAGGCGCTGTCAAAGCCCTGCCCATGCCATTTCGCCCAGCGCTCGCGCATGGACAGCTCCTTGCGGGCGAAACGATGCTTCCAATAGGGAAAGAATTCGACCGGCAGGATCGAGGCATCATGCGTCCAATGCTCAAACAGCCGCCGGTCCTCCTCGATCAGCTTGCGCAAATGCTCGCGATCGAAGGTCTGGTTGCGCGAAAAGACGATCTGCTCATGGGCGCGCACGACCGTTGCAATGCTGTCCACCTGCACGAAGCCGAGATCGTGGATGAGGTTGTAGAGCCCTTCTCGATCGAGCGCGCGGCCGGGATGGGCGGAAAGGCCCTGGCGGGCGAGGAAGATGCGGCGGGCGGTGAGGTTGGGGATGGGTGTGGGCATGAGGCATTAAGGCATATGTTCATGCTTTGTTCAAGACACATTCAATCGAGCGGCAAGGTCGCGACCCACTTCGAGATCTCGGGCTCCGGATGAGTAATCACAAAAAAGAGCTATTGCCTCCCAGCGAAAGCCTTCGAACCATTTCAGGCCAAGAGCCGTTTGTCTTCAATAGTTTAGCTATTTTAACGCGGCCCTTAGCACGCTCTGAATGTGCAGGCCACATCTTTTCTGAGTCACTACGTACTACATAAACCTAAGAACTGTGACCTCGAAAGCGTTCCAATTGCGTCGATACAGTGTCGGGGCTTATCAGGCCGCTCTTCAACTCTCTCTCATATGCGCGAAATTTGCTGGCTTTTTGCCGTCTTTGTTCGGAGTTTTCGGGTCGAATGATTGGGGCCGTATAGAAGCCTTCGATCACCAAATTCCGAGCATCTGAAACATCGATCTGTATAGCGTCACCGTACTCGAGTTTTATTTCTCTGTGGATTTCCGACCCGTCTATTTTTATAGAGATCAATTTCGATATTTCATTGTCAAACTCTGCTATTATTATACTTGAAAGATCGAAACAATCTAAGTCCTCAGCAACAATTTTACCATTTGATTTATCAAACAGCGTCTTAATAAACTCCATCGCACCTGAATTCTTATTTACACCAAACAAATGCGGACAAGAACCACACATCCATTCCCTAGAGATTAAGAAAAGAGTGTCCGGCCTTAGTTCTTCGAATGCAGCTTCGTAATCTTCATTCTCCTTTTTGTAGCTGATGCTTTTAGGTATATAAAGCTGAGAACACGTAGAGAAATCGGCATCTACGCCCGTCGAATTCATTATAATCCGGGTAACTGTATCGCCATTGTAGATTTCGTTGAATGCTGGCCCAACCTCAAATTGATATGACGTTGGATTATAGTCAATAGGCCCCGCAATCACGCCTAAGAACAGGCTTAGGCTCATCTCTTTTTCTAAAATTATATTGTTAACAGCAAACAAATCTCTAAGTTCTGAAGTGTCAAAAATATCACTCCCGCATAGCGGGTTCATTGAGAACGGCTGATTGTTCAATGAGGTTATTTGTACTGGCTTAGGATCCAGATTCAGGATTTGGGCAAACACGAAATAAGGTCGTCTCGTGTGAAAATCGATTCCCCAACCCGATCCACCACATGCTTCTGAAAAATAGCTCATACTAGCGACTTCTTCAATCGCTGCCCCGTGTCGGATTAGTTGGTTCGCAAATGGATCTTTCAGCTTTGCCGCATCGAACATACGCTGACTTACAGGAGCATACTGCCTACCGCGAAACTCTGGATTTGCTTCGATTAATGTTTTCCGAGATTCATACCATTCATCTCCGTATCCATCTGTCTCTGAGTCCTGAACAGCATGCCCATAGAGGCTGCAGAAGCTATAAAACTGTTTCTTGAGTTTCGGTGTATTCAACCACAACGAGGACTTCAACGGTGAGCTAGAATCGAGATCAAGAGCTTTTGCAGCAGTTTCACGATCAGCAGTTAAATAGTAGCGACAAATCAATTTGTGATCAGGATCTTGTGCAGACACCTGATCTGGGTGATTACGAACGTGAAGAAACCATCTTTCTTTGTGCCCTCTTAATTCATCTGGACTAAATTTAGTCCCACGAGGGTGATTTGTATTGTAGTGGCCGGCTGCACAGTGACAATCGAAACACAGTACAATACCGTTATCGTAGCTGTCTTCACCACCGTCTGCTCTTGGGATTATATGGTGCACTTCAACACCAACACCCTTGTAACGGTGACACACACAGCATCTTCGAGCAGAATCGACCATAAGCTGCTTTTTTACAGAGCTTGAAAACGACATCCATCGACCCGCGCGTTGTTTCTTGATGAGTATCACGGCAGAATGTCCTCATCAATGGCTCGCTCTACCTTTAGATGTAGCCACGCCAATCCAATGCGGCTCAGAATTGCCGCTGTGGCGAACGATCGACCCCATCTTCCCATGCAATCAAAGCTCCCCCGAACAAAACCCACCCCCTGCCCGTCATAGGCAAAACCGATTATGATCCATCCATTCCGGAGGGCGGGGCGATGTGGGATTTTGATATTGGCAGGACGGTTGGCATCATGGCGCGGACGATGCCGTTCATTCTTTTGCGCATGGCGGTCTATTTCGGCATTACGCTGGCCTATATCGTCGGCACCGGCGGTGGCGCGGGGCTGGGCTACGGGATCGGGCATATCAGCGCCGACCCGACGGGCTATTCGGTCTGGGGCGGGATCATCGGCTTCGGGATCGTCTCGGCGGGCGTCTACTGGGTGCGGGAATATATTCTCTACACGATCAAGGCCGGGCATATCGCGGTGATCGTTGAGATGCTGGACGGCAAGCCGATGCCTGAGGGCAAGAGCCAGATTGCGCATGCGACCGACACGGTGAAGGCGCGTTTTGCAGAGATGAACGTGCTCTTCGTGCTCGACCAGCTGATCAAGGGCGTGATCCGGGCGCTGACCGGGATCATCGGCGGGGTGGCGTGGCTCATCCCCATCCCGGGGCTCGAAGGGATTGCGCGTTTCATCAACACGGTCATCCGCCTGTCGCTGACCTATGTCGACGAGATCATCCTGGGCTACAATATGCGCATCGACAGCCAGAACCCCTGGGAAACGTCGCGGCAGGGCCTCGTGCTCTATGCACAGAACGGCAAGACGATGGTGAAGAACGCCGTCTGGCTCTCGGTCTTCCTCTGGGTGCTGGCGATCGCGGTCTTCGTCGTCATGCTGGCGCCGGCGGGGGCGATTGCCTATCTGTTTCCCGGCGCGCTGTCCGGCTGGGGCATCGTGCTCGCCATCATCTTCGCCTGGGCTTTCAAGGCGGCTGTGCTGGAGCCCTTTGCGATCACGGCGCTGATGCAGGTCTATTTCAAAGTGATCGAAGGCCAGAGGCCGAACCCGGAATGGGACGCGCGGCTGGCGTCTGCATCGACCAAATTCCGCGAGCTGAAGGATCGCGCCCTTGGCGCAGGCGGAACTCAGGCGGCGTGAGCGCCCTTGAGCAGCGTGTGCGCATAGCCGCTTTGCGCAATCTCATCGCACACCGCCCGCCAGCGGCAAAGGCCACAGGCGGCGCGGCTTTCGCCGGTGAGGAAGGCGGCGCGTAGCTGGGCGACCTTCTCCGCGTCGAGCGCGAAGGCTTCGTCCAGCCCATGACCCAGCACGGCGGCGGTCGCCTTCTCTGCCATCTCATCCAGTGCTGCGGTCTCCGGCTTGGCGCAATCGTGGTTGCAGGCGGCGCGGTCGGCAGGGGTCAGGGCACCGCAGATGTCGTCGGGGCCGGCGTGGAGGATGACCTTGGCGCCGGCGTTGATGCGCATCGCGACGGCGGTCATGTTTTCGACGAAGGCGGGCGTGTAGCCGAGGCCCTTGTAGGTCAGGAGACAGAGGAAATGGTGGCCGCGCAGGCGGATCGTCACCGGTTCTTGTGCGGCATTGCAACATGGTTCTGTTTGCAAACGATCCATCCTTGGCTATAGACGCTTCAGCTTGTCATGGAGACTGTAGCGCGTTGGACATCCGTTTTTCCGATTGTTCGGTGAAATTCAAGACGCATGTCGCGCTTCACCCCTTCTCGCTGACATTGTCGGAACGCCGCATCGGCATTATCGGGCTGAACGGCTCGGGCAAGACGACATTTGCCAAGCTGATCGACGGGCTGGTCAAGCCGACCTCCGGGACCGTGACGGTCAACGGGCTTGATACGGTCAAGGATGCCAAGGCGGTGCTGACCGTTGCCGGCTTCATCTTCCAGAACCCGGCGCAGCAGCTCATCATGCCGCAGGTCATGGAAGATATCGTCTTCGGGCTGAAGGCGCACGGGCTGAAACCGGCGGAGGCCGAGGCGCGGGCTTTAGCCGCGCTTGCCCGCTTCGGCATCGAGGCTTTGGGGCCGCGCCGGGTGCATGAGCTTTCGGGCGGCGAATTGCAGCTGGCGGCGATTGCCAGCGTGTCGGCCACGGGGCCGGATATTTTGATCTTTGACGAGCCGGTGAACCAGCTCGACCTGAGGAACCGCCGGCGCGTCGTGGATGCGATCCATGCGCTTTCCGAAAACGCCATCGTCATCAGCCATGACCTGCCGCTGATCGAGGATTTCGACCGGGTTCTGGTGTTCCATGAAGGCCGCATCGTCTTCGACGGTCTGCCGGCGGCTGCGATTGCGTATTACCGGGAGATCGCGGGATGCTGACGAGCCTCTATGTCGAGGGCGACACGTTTCTGCATCGCCAGCGGCCGGGCGCGAAGCTGGCGCTGATCCTCGTTCTCGGGCTGGCGCTTTATCTCACCGAGCGGATGGCGGTGCAGGCGGTGGCCATGGCCATCACCGGGGCGATCTATTTCAGCCTGCCGATGACGTTTCGCGAGGCGCTTTACCGGCTGAAGCCGGTGCTGTTCACGATTGCCGTGCTCGGGCTCATCAACATCTGGCTTCTCTCGCCGCAGGAGGCGGCCGTCTCGACGCTCAGGCTGCTGGCGGTCGTGTTTCTGGCGGCGGCGGTGACGGCAACGACGCGGATTGCCGATTTCATGGAGACGATCACCTGGGCGCTGCAGCCGGCTGAAAGGCTGGGGATTGTTCGCGCGGCCGATGTCAGTCTCGCTTTGGGGCTTGTGCTTCGCTTCCTGCCGGATATCTTCGCCCACTATGAAGGGCTGAAACAGGCGCATGCGGCACGCGGCATCGCGTTTCGTCCGGTGCGGGCCATCGGGCCATTGATCATTCTGGCGTTGAAGGATGCGGACGCGATTGCGGACGCCATCGACGCAAGGGGAATAAGAGGACGCTAGCTCCCCGGAGCCGCGCCCCACAACGGAGAGAAAATCATGACCACCAAGGATATCGTGCTTGTGGCGCTGTTTGCCGCCATCATCGTTGCGCTCGGCTTCCTGCCGCCGATTACGCTGGCCTTCATTCCGGTGCCAATCACGGCGCAGTCCATGGGCGTCATGCTGGCCGGCTGCGTGCTCGGCGCAAAGCGCGGCGCTGCCGCAGCTCTGCTGCTGCTGGTGCTTGTTGCCATCGGTTTGCCGGTTCTTTCCGGCGGACGCGGCGGGCTCAACGTCTTCACCGGCCCCACGGGGGGCTATGCGGTCGGCTTTGTCTTTGCCGCCTATGTCACGGGCCTGCTCGCCGAACGCATGGTACGCGAGGGCCAGCCGGAAGTCCGCCAGTTTGCCGGCTTCTTCCTCGCCGCGATCGTCGGCGGGATTTTCGTCGACTACGCCTTCGGCATTGCCTGGCTCTGCTTCTCGACCGGCATGCCGCTTGCCAAGGCGCTGTATCTCAACCTCACCTTTGTCCCCGGCGACCTGATCAAGGCAGGCATTGCGACGCTGGCCGCGCGTGCGGTGCTGGCGGGCTATCCAATGCTGCCGTCGCGGGCTTGAGAAGGCCAGAGAGGATTGGTCCTCTCCCCTTGTGGGAGAGGACGCGATTTCAACATCTTAGCTTTAGCTAAGTGTTAGAAATCGCCGGTGAGGGGTCAGTTTTTGGCACTGTGGCCATTCACCCCTCACCAAGCCTGCCAAACCAATCGGCTACGCCTCTTGGGGCAGGCTATCCTCTCCCACAAGGGGAGAGGAGAAGACCCCTCCCACCCAGACAGGTTTCGCGCCATGACAACACGGCTTTACGAGCATTCGATCTTTCTGGAGCATGAGGTTCCGGAAGGCCATCCGGAGCGGCCGGATCGGCTGCGGGCGCTGAACGAGGCGCTGAGCCATCCGAATTTCGAGCCGCTCGACCGCAAGGAAGCGCCGATTGCCAATGAGGATGCGGTTCTGCTGGCGCATCCGGAAGAGCATCTCTTTGCCGTCATGCGCGCCATGCCGGAGGAAGACGGCGAGTTAAACCAGATCGAGAACGACACCTATGCCGGCGTGAAGAGCCTGAAGGCCGCCTTTACCGCCGTTGGCGGGGCGATGGCCGCGGTGGACGATGTGATCTCCGGCAGCCATGACAATGCCTTCGTCGCCTCGCGCCCGCCCGGCCACCATGCCGAGCGCATGCGCGCCATGGGCTTCTGCTTTTTCAACAATGCCGCGATTGCCGCGCGCCATGCGCAGCAGAAGCACGGGCTGGAGCGCATCGCGATCATCGACTGGGACGTGCATCACGGCAACGGCACGCAGGATATCTTCGAGGCCGACCGTTCAGTGCTTTACTGCTCGACGCATCAGATGCCGCTTTATCCGGGCACGGGCAAGAAGGATGAAGTGGGCGTCGGCAATATCGTCAATGCGCCGCTTTCGGCCAATACCGGGTCGGACCATTTCCGCGAGGCCTTCAAGGATCGCGTGCTGCCGGCGATCCGCAATTTCTCACCGGACCTGATCATCATCTCGGCCGGGTTCGATGCGCATCACCGCGATCCGCTGGCGCAGATCAATCTCGTGGCCGACGATTTCGACTGGGCGACGGGGAAACTCATGGATATGGCGGGGGACTTTGCGGGAAACCGTCTCGTCAGCCTGCTTGAAGGCGGCTATGACCTTCAGGGACTGGCCGAATCGGCCGGCGCGCATATCTACAGGCTCATGAAAGGATGACCATGACGGACACCGCAAAACCGGCCGACATCAAGGGCCTTTCGTTCGAACAGGCCGTGGCCGAGCTTGAAAGCATAGTCTCGCGTCTGGAGCGCGGCGACGTGGCGCTCGACCAGTCGATCGCCATTTACGAGCGCGGCGAAGCGCTGAAGAAACATTGCGAGACGCTGCTTTCGGCGGCTGAAGCGCGCATCGAGAAAATCCGTCTCGACCGTGCCGGCAAGCCGCAGGGCACGGAGCCGCTGGACGGGCAGTAAGCCCGTCCGCCGTGAGCCTTGTCAGGCCTTATTCCATCACCACTTCCATCGCCTCTTCGCGATCCGCCTCGGAGGCGGAGCGTTTCGGCGGCTGCAGCAGAAGCAGCAGCGGCATCACGGCAATCGACATCAGCATCAGCAGCTTGAAGTCATCGGCATAGGCGATGATCGTCGATTGCAGGGTGACGAGACCGTCGAGCGCTGAAAGCCCGGCCGGCGTGTTCGGGTTCAGCCCCGCATGGGCGAGCGCCTGAAGCGACTGGTTGAACGGGGTCAGCGCCGCGCCGATTTCGGCGTGATTGACCTGGATGTTCGAGGTCAGCAGCGCCGACACCACCGCGATGCCCACGCTCGATCCGATATTGCGCGACAGGTTATAGAGACCGGTCCCGTCGCCGCGCATATGCGCCGGCAGCGTTGCAAAGGCGATCGTGGTCAGCGGCACGAAGAGGAGGCCGAGACCCGCGCCCTGGATGAAGCCAACCCAGATGATTTCCCATTGCGAGATATCGGGTGTCCAGCCGGTCATGACATACATGGCGAAGGCGGTCACGGCGAGCCCGGCAAAAAGCAGGATGCGCGTATCGATCTTGCCGATGGCGCGGCCGACGAACATCATGCAGAGCATGGTACCGATACCGCGCGGCCCCATGACGAGACCCGCCGTGATGACCGGATAGCCCATCAGCGTTTGCAGATAGGGCGTCAGCAGCGCGAGCGACGCGAGCAGCACCACGCCGACGACGAAGATGAACAGCATGCTCACCGCGAAGTTCCGGTCGAGGAAGAGGCGCGGATTGACGAAGGACTGTTCCGAGGTCAGCGTGTGCACGACGAGCAGATAGAAGGCGCCGGCGGCCATGATCGTCTCGACGATGATTTCCCCTGACGAGAACCAGTCGAGCTGCGAGCCGCGGTCGAGCATGAGCTGAAGCGCGCCGATGGCCAGCGACAGCATGCCGAAGCCGAACCAGTCGAGCTTGGCCTTCGCGTTGATCTCGGTTTCCTTGACAAAGGTGGCGATGCCCATGACGGCGAGAATGCCGATCGGGACGTTGATGTAGAAGACCCAGCGCCAGCTGAGGTGTTCCGTCAGCCAGCCGCCGATGACGGGGCCGAGGATCGGCCCGACCATGACGGACACGCCGAACATGGCCATGGCACGGCCGCGCTCTTCAGCCGAATAGATGTCGAGCAGGATGCTTTGCGAGAGCGGCACGAGGGCTGCACCGAAAAAGCCCTGCATGAGACGGAAGGCGACGATCTGGGTGATCGACTGGGCCAGACCGCACAGGATCGAGGAGACGACGAAGCCGACGATGCCGATCGACAGGATACGCTTGCGGCCAAACTTGGCGGCCAGAAATCCCGACGGCGGCGTCATGATGGCGGCGGCGACGATATAGGAGGTGAGAACCCAGTTGATCTGGTCGGCGCTGGCCGACACGCTGCCCTGGATATAGGGCAGCGCGACGTTGGCAATCGTCGTGTCCAGCGCCTGCATGATAACCGCGAGGATCACGCAGGCGGCGATGGCACCGCGATTGGCAACCGGCGTAAACGGCGCCGATATGGCAGCGGCGTTACTCATGGGCGTAGGCCGTGCTGCGTCCCAGGAGGTCTTCGACGAATTGCGGCAGGCCGCGCGCATGGTTCGTGTCGATGTCGACCTCGGTGCTCATGCCGGCGCGCAGCTGCGGCTTGCCGTCTTCAGCCTTGACGGCGACACGCATGGGAATGCGCTGCACGACCTTCACCCAGTTGCCGGAAGAATTCTGGGCCGGCAGGAGCGAGAAGCTGGAGGCGGAAGCCGGGCTGACGCTGGCGACCTCGCCCTTCCAGGTCACGCCCGGATAGGCGTCGATCGAGATCGTCACCGGCTGGCCGGGCTTCACATAGGTCAGCTCGGTTTCCTTCGGATTGGCTTCGATCCACATGTCCTTCGTCGAGACGAGCGAGAAGGCCGTCTGCGCCGGCTGCAGATAGCTGCCGATCTGGATGGCATTCACATTGGTGGCGACGCCATCAAAGGGCGCCTTGACGGTCGTGTGGTCGAGCTGGCGCTGCGCGTCTTCGACGGCGGCCTGCGCCTGCATGTATTCGGGGAACTGCTCCAGCGGCAGGTCGACATTGCCGTTCAGCTTGGCAAGTGTTGCAGCGGCTTCGGCCTTGGCGACATCGACCTTCTGCTTGGCCGATTCCAGATCGTGGCTGGCCTGATCCAGCGTCGCCTTGGAGGCGGTGGCGGAGGAGACCAGCTTCTGGGCGCGGGCATAGGCGTCTTCAAAGAAGGGAAGGTCAGCCTGGGCCTGGACGATCTGCGCCTGATCCTGGGCGTAGGTTGCCTTCAGCGTCAGCAGATCGTTGCGCGCGGCATCGACCTTGGCCTTCGCGCCGTCCAGCGCGATCTGGTAGCTGGCCGGGTCGAGCTTGTAGAGCACCTGGCCGGCCGTCACCTTCTCGTTGTCATGAACCTCGATCGACTTGATCGTACCGCCGACATCGGTCGAGACACCGGCGATCCGGGCCTGCACATAGGCATTGTCGACCGTGACCAGCTGGCCGCCGGTGACATAATAGTAGCCGCCGACGACGAGGGCGATGGGGAGTGCGGCAAAGAGAAGGCCGCGCACGCGCGAGCGCTTCGACTTGGCTGCGGGGATTGCAGCGGGTGCGGCGCTGCCGGTGGCTTCGGACGTGTTGGCCTGGCGCTCCATCTTGGCGGCGCCTGCATCTTCACCCTGGCGGATCTTCACTGGCTCAGACATTTTTCTTCTCGACTTCCGCTGCCGGCCGGCAGCCTTTGCTCAGGTTTGATTTCATGGTTTCCAGCATTTCCAGCATCCGTCGCTGGTCCGTTTCGGAAATGCCATCCATAGCTTCAGCACCGGTTTCGGTTGCCATGCCGCGCATCTCACCGAGCAGGCTGCGCGCCCGCTCCGTCATGTAGAGCAGCCAGATCCGCCGGTCGGTCTCGTGTTTGCGGCGTTCGACAAGGCCGTGCTCGGAGAGCTTGTCGATCAGCCGCATGAGCGTGATCGGCTCGACCTCCTGCATCTCGGCAAGCGCCTTCTGGTTGACGCCCTCGTTGCGCGACAGCAGCGCCAGCGTCTGCCATTGCGAGCGCGTCAGACCGACATGACGGGCACGCTGCTCGAATCGCTTGCGCATCAATCGCGCAACCTCGTGCAGCACCACTCCGATTGTCCGGTCTTCCGTTGGCATCGTATCGCCTGAAAAGATAAGCTTACTTATAATAAGGTAGCATATATAAATTATCTTGCGCTTTCGCAAGTGGGTGAGACAGCGCAAGCGCAAAATTCAGCGGAAGGTTGCCCGCCCGATCCGGGGAAAATTACGGGATGCTTACCGAATTGTTTCCGGGCAATTGCGCTTGCCGCCGGAGTGAGTAGTTTAGCAGCCAGAAATTTGATGAAAGGAAAGCGTGATGTCCTTCTTTCCCGGCCAGGATCCCGAACCCGGCGACGCCAGCGCCTGCGACGCAGTCGAACTGCTGATCGTGCCGCGCACCAGCGATATCGGCGGGCTGGAAGTGCGGCGCGCCCTGCCTTCGGCCAAACGCCGGCTCGTCGGGCCTTTCATCTTCTTCGACCGGATGGGGCCGGCGATCCTGAAGGCGGATGCGGCTCTCGATGTGCGCCCTCACCCGCATATCGGGCTTTCGACCGTCACCTATCTCTTCGACGGGCAGATCACGCACAAGGACAGCCTGGGCAATGACATGGTCATCCAGCCGGGCGACATCAACCTGATGACCGCCGGGCGTGGCATCGTGCATTCCGAGCGCTCGCCGGAAAAGCTGCGCGGCCATCCGCAATCAATCTCCGGCCTGCAGACGTGGCTGGCATTGCCGGACCAGCTGGAGGAAACCGATCCGAGCTTTGCGCATACCGAAGCCGCCGTGATGCCGGAATTTTCCGCGGCCGGGCTGCAGGGCCGGCTGGTGATCGGTGCCTATGAAGGCATGAAGTCGCCGGTGAAGGTGCCGACGGGGACGCTTTATCTCGACATCAAGCTTGAGCCCGGCGCGCGCTTTTCGCTCGCGCCCAAGTGGGAGGAGCGCGCGGCCTATGTTCTTTCCGGCACGGTGACGGTCGCGGGAACGACGTTCGAGGCCGACCAGCTGCTGGTCTTGAGCCCGCGCGATGCCATCCTGTTCGAAGCCGGGCCGCTCGGCGCGCATGTGATGTTCTTCGGCGGCGATGCGCTCAATTCGCATCGCTACATCTGGTGGAACTTCGTCTCCTCTTCCAAGGAGAGCATAGAACAGGCCAAGGAAGAGTGGAAAACGGGTCGTTTCGACATCGTGCCGGGTGACGAGGAAGAGTTCGTACCTTTGCCACAGGGGTGAAATGAATTATTATTAAGACGAGTGTTGGGCGTCATCGTCTTGCCGCTTTCAACGCAGAACACGATGGACTATAGGCAGTGGATTGCTTGACCGGGGACCCAACAGGCATGAAACGGGCATGAGTGGCGACAGTCCTGTCGGCTGACTTGCTTCCAGTATTTTTGTAAATGCGGTTCCGGAAAGAACACGGCGACGCAAGTTTGCCGGAATTGCTGTAGAAGGCCGAGATCCATTGACGAGCGTACCCTCCACCCCTCTGCTCGACACCGTCCATTATCCGGCGGACCTGAAACAGGTTGAAGACCGCGATCTGCCGCAGCTGGCTTCCGAGCTGCGCGCCGAGATGGTCGATGCCGTTTCCAAGACCGGCGGACATCTGGGCGCCGGGCTTGGCGTGGTGGAACTGACGATCGCGCTGCACAAGGTCTTCAACACGCCCGACGACCGCATCATCTTCGATGTCGGCCACCAGTGCTACCCGCACAAGATCCTGACCGGACGCCGCGAGCGCATCCGCACGCTGCGGCAGGAAGGCGGGCTTTCCGGCTTCACCAAGCGCGGCGAGAGCGAATACGATCCCTTCGGCGCCGGCCATTCCTCGACCTCGATCTCCGCCGGCCTCGGCATGGCTGTCGCCGCCGACCTGCAGGGCAGCGACCGGCGCGTGATTGCCGTGATCGGCGATGGCGCGATGTCGGCCGGCATGGCCTTCGAGGCGCTGAACAATGCCGGTGCGCTCGATGCGCGCCTCATTGTCATCCTTAACGACAACGACATGTCGATTGCCCCGCCGACGGGCGCGATGAGCGCCTATCTGGCCCGCCTCGCCTCGGGCCGCACCTATATGGGCGTGCGCGAATTCGGCAAGAAGCTGACGGCCTATCTTGGCAAGACGGTTGACCGCGCCATTACCCGCGCCGTCGAACACGCGCGCGGTTACGTCACCGGCGGCACGATGTTCGAGGAGCTCGGCTTCTACCATATCGGCCCGATCGACGGCCATTCCTTCGAACATCTCCTGCCCGTGCTGCGCAATGTGCGCGACAACCAGCAGGGTCCGGTGCTGATCCATGTCGTGACGCAGAAAGGCAAGGGCTATGCCCCGGCGGAAGCCGCCGCCGACAAGTATCACGGGGTCAACAAGTTCGACGTCATCACCGGGGCGCAGGCCAAGGTGAAGCCGAATGCGCCGAGCTACACGTCCGTCTTCGGCGAGACGCTGGTGCAGGAAGCCGCGAGCGACGACAAGATCGTGGCGATCACCGCCGCCATGCCCTCGGGCACCGGGCTCGACAAGTTTGCCGAGGCCTATCCGACGCGCACCTTCGACGTCGGCATTGCCGAGCAGCATGCCGTGACCTTTGCCGCCGGGCTTGCCTGCGACGGCATGAAGCCCTTTGCCGCGCTCTATTCGACCTTCCTGCAGCGCGCCTATGACCAGGTCGTGCATGACGTCGCCATCCAGAAGCTGCCCGTGCGCTTCCCCATCGACCGCGCCGGCTTTGTCGGCGCCGACGGGCCGACGCATGCGGGCTCGTTCGATACCGCCTATCTCGCGCTCCTGCCCGGCTTCGTCGTCATGGCGGCAAGCGACGAGGCGGAGCTGAAGCATATGGTGCGCACGGCGGTTGCCTATGACGAGGGCCCGATTTCCTTCCGCTATCCGCGCGGCGAAGGCGTCGGCATCGACATGCCGGAGCGCGGCGAGATTCTTGCGATCGGCAAGGGCCGCATCGCCAAGGAAGGCACCAAGGTCGCCCTCCTCTCGTTCGGCACGCGTCTGGCCGAATGTCTGCTGGCGGCGGAAGACCTGGAGGCTGCGGGTCTCTCGACCACGGTCGCCGACGCGCGCTTCGCCAAGCCGCTGGACGAGGACATGATCCGCCGGCTCGCCCGCGAGCACGAGGTTCTTGTGACCATCGAGGAAGGCTCGATTGGCGGCTTCGCCAGCCATGTGCTGCAATTCCTCGCCCGCGAAGGGCTGATCGACGGCGGGCTAAAGGTTCGCCCGATGGTTCTGCCGGATGTGTGGATGGATCAGGCCAAGCCCGAGGCGATGTATGCCAAGGCCGGGTTGGATCGCGCAGGCATCGTCAGGACGGTTTTTGAGGCGCTGGGCACGGCGCATCTGACGCAGCGAGCTTGAGGTGTTACGCCTCTGTCGCTGAGTTGAGCGCAAATAGTTTACAGCCTTCCGATCGTCGGGCCTTGGGCCAATGCGGTTGCCGCCTGCTTCAGGCAAAGCTCGCCCGCATGAATTTGTCACCAGTTTTTCCAATAATAATAAATATTATATATTGAACCTACATGAATAAAGCCGGACACAAAAATAAAGAACGGAATACCGAAGAAATACGTAGCCTTCTGGCTTAATCTGTACTTCTTCTCCTCCTCCGGATTTTGAATATCTTCACCACTATAGATATATATTCCAATATCTTTGAAAAATAAAAGCCGTTATCTAAATAAAATGTTGTCGGTCTTATAAATTTACAAATGAAATTAAATAAAATTGGGCCGGAAAAAATATACAACATAATCGCTTCGAGCAACTTCATTTTGAGACCAACATCCATTGTTCACCTCCTTTATATAAGTTGGTTGAGGCAACAAAATTGCATAGAAAATTACAGAAGCGACGGATGTTTCGCAATCCGGGATGCAGCCGCACTGTTCACTGCTGAAAATTCGCCGGCACCAGCAGCAGGATTTCCAGATCCCGCTCGGGATAGAAATCCGTCTTCTGCATTTCAAACGTCGTGGCGCCCGTCTTCTTGATGCCGTCGCCGCAGAGGCTGATGACGTTTTCCGGCTTGCCCTTGTCCACCGTCAGCGTGAACTTGCCGATGGGGCCGGCCCAGTTGTTGCCGGTCATCAGGATGTAGGAAATCCAGTTCTCGACATAGAGCGGACCCTTGTTTTCCTGATTTGCCTTCCAGCTCTTCTGGGCGATCTTGACCATGTTGTCGTCGAGGCAGTAGCGCTTGAGATAGTCGTTCCACTGCTCGCCCTTGGGCTGGCCGTTTTCGTCGAGATAGGTCACGTCAACCGTGCCGCCGACGCTGGTCTTGTAGCCGTGCTTGACGATCACATCCTTGCCGGCGGGATAGACGGTTTTCCACCAGTAGACGGAGCGCAGCGTCCAGTTCGAGGTCGGGTGATCCTTCATGCCCTTGCCGTCGTCCCACTGATCGACGCGCACCAGGCCAAGCGTCACGAGTTCGGCCAGCTTGTCGGCCGGCAGCTTCTCAAGTGCTGCAGTCGAGGCCTGCGAATTGGGGATGAGCGGAATGTTGAGCGCCTTCAGGCGGTCGGTCAGATCGACGCCATGGACCAGCGCCTGCTGCTGGAGTTCCGGTTTGATGTCCTTGCCGTCCTGGTTGACCGTGAAGCCGAGAAAGTTGTCGCCGGCATCGTAGTCGATCGCCACATTGATTTCGACGCCGCTCTCGAGGTCCGGCATCGGAAAGGCGACCAGCGACTCGATGTCCTTGTTCGCCTTGTTGTGGAAGCGATATTCGACCGTCACCTTTTCGGGCGAAACATAAAGCTTCTCTTCGGCCATCTCGATATCGTCGGTCTGGACGAATTCGAGGCCGCCGGTCTTCATCTGCGCGGTCGAGTCATTGGCAAGCGCCGGCGCGGCAACCGCTGAAAAGCCAACCGCCGCCAGAGCACACAGGGTTTGCGCTGTCTTCGTCATCACTGTCCATCCCCTCAAGTCGTGGACAGACGATAAGCACGGCGCAGGCCTTCGGGCAAGAGATCGGCCGGCAAGAGATCAGGCGGCGTCGCTGCGCCGGTCCGTCCGGTGGTCGCCGATCAGCCTGAACCGTCCCACCATTTCGCGCAGATGCGAGGCCTCGTTGGCGAGGCCTGTCGTCGATGCATCGGTGCGCTCCACCATGGACACGTTCTGCTGGGTGACGTGATCCAGCGTGCCGAGCGCGCGGTTCACGGCATCGAGGCTTGTAGACTGCTCGCCGCTTGCCTTGGTGATGGCATCCATCAACTCGTTGATCGAGACGATGTGGCCGCTGATCATGTTCAGCGCCTCGCCCGTGTCGCGGACATGGGCAACGCCACCGGCGACCTCGCGGGAGGAATTCTCGATCAGCGTCTTGATCTCGCGTGCAGCATCTGCCGAACGGCCGGCCAATGCGCGGACTTCCTGTGCCACGACCGCGAAGCCCTTGCCGGCATCGCCGGCGCGTGCGGCCTCGACGCCGGCATTCAGCGCCAGAAGATTGGTCTGGAAGGCAATCTCGTCGATGACGCTGATGATGTTGGCGATCTTGGCGGAGGACTCCTCGATGCGGCCCATCGCCTCTTCGGCGTTGGCCACCACGGTTCCGGACTTGCGGGCGCTGTCATTGGCCTGGGCTGCCACCGTGCGCGCTTCGGCAACACGCTTGGCGGAGGAGGCAACATGCTGGGTGATCTGAGCCAGCGCTTCCGTCGTCTCGTCGAGCGAGGCGGCCTGGCTTTCGGTGCGCTTCGAGAGTTCACCGACACCGGACGCAATCTCGCTGCTGCCCTGGTCGATCGAGCCGGCCGCGTCGCGGATCGCGACCAGCGTTTCGCCCAGCTGGCGCACGGATTCGTTGAAGTCCTTGCGCAACTCCTCGAATTCAGGCGCAAAGCGGCTATCGAGGCTGACGGAGAGATCGCCGGAGGCGAGACGTTTCAGCCCCCCGGCAAGGCCGGATGTGGCGATGCGCAGGCGCTCGGCTGCATCGGCCTCCGCCTTCTCCTGAGCGGCGAGGCGATCGGCCTCCGCCGTCAGGCGATGTTCTTCCGCCTCCTTTTCCAGCCGCTTGTTGGCGGCGGACGCGTCGCGGAAGACATCAAGCGAGCGGGCCAGCGCGCCGATTTCGTCCTTGCGCCGCGCCATGCCGGTCGAAATTGAGAGATCGCCGGCGGCAAGCCGGCTGGTCAGCGCGGCCAGACGGCGCAGCGGGCGCAATGTCGTAAGGCGCAGGAGGCCGAAGATCAGGATCAGCGTCACGGCCAGCGTGCCGACGCCGGTCAGGATACGGCCTTTCAGCCTCTCCTGCCAGGCGGCAAGATCGGGGCCGAGATCGACGGCGGCGCTGTAGACGCCCATGGCCTCGCCCGGCTGGATATCCATCATGCCGGTATGGCAGGTGCCGCAGCGCTCGTCGGCCGCACTCCCCTGCCCGAGAATGACGGGCCGCGAGAGTCGCAGCGTCGTTCCGTTCTCCACCGTCGCGGCACGCTCCCTGGAGGAGAGAACCTGCTTGTCGAACTCGTCATGCGCCGGCAATTGCCGGCTGCCCTGCTGCTTCTGGAAATTCATTACCTTGTCGGCCATGACGATCCAGATGCCGATGCCGGCATTGGACTTGGAAAACTGCGTCATCGTGCCGTTCAGCGTTTCCACCGCCGGGTCGCCATCCTCGATCTGGCCGCGATTGAGCATCGCCTGGACATGGACCGCCTCCAGCATGTCGAGGGCGGCATTGCCGCGCAGCTCGCCATTGGTCTCGATCCGCCGTCGGTCGCCGGCAATGTCGGTCGCGACCTTGAGGGCCTCGCCGGCGATCAGCACGGCGGATACGCTCAAGAGGATCTGCGCCGTCAGGGGAAGTGCACGAAGTCTGGACAACATGGGCAAGCTCCATCCGCTCCGCGTGGGAGCGAAGCCTTTGGTCTCAGACACTATCAAGGAATCCGTTAAGGGATGCTAAAATTCGAAATTGACAATTGTCAAATGACGTATGTTTTCAATGCCTTGTACCGAAACCTAGCGAGCCGCCTGAGGGAGAATGCAAACGGCCGGCACGTCGCCGGACACCGATTTTCCTTGCGTTGTTTCAATACGCAGGCCAAGACGGCGGCATGACAACAATTGATCAACAGCGGCTCGACCAGATGCTCGTCGCGCAGGGCCATTTTGCGACCCGCTCGCGCGCCCGCGACGCGATCGCGCGCGGCACCGTGCGTGTCGACGGCAAGCCGGTGACGAAGCCGGGACAGACCGTTTCGCCGACCGCGGCCATCGAGATCGATGATCCGGCGCAGGCCTATGTGTCGCGCGCGGCGTTGAAGCTGATTGCCGGGCTCGACCATTTCGGCCTGTCGCCCGATGGGCTCGACTGTCTTGATATCGGCGCCTCCACGGGCGGCTTCACGCAGGTTCTGCTGGAGCGTGGCGCCCGGCATGTGACGGCAGTCGATGTCGGTCACGATCAGTTGCACGAGAGCCTTGTCGGCCATGCGCGCATTGCCAATCTGGAAGGGCTGAATGCGCGGGAGCTGGATTCGGCACATCTCGAAGGCCGCTCCATCGGCGCGGTCGTCTCCGATGTCTCCTTCATATCGCTGAAGCTTGCCCTGCCGCCTGCGCTGTCGCTGGCAGCACCCGGCGCCTTCTGTGTTCTGCTGGTCAAGCCGCAGTTCGAGGCAGGCCGCGAGGCGATCGGCAAGGGTGGCATTCTCAAGGATGCCTCCACCGGCGAACGCATCGCCGCCGAGATGGCCGTGTGGCTCACAACGCAGCCCGGCTGGACATCTCTCGGCATCACCGCCTCCCCGATTGCGGGCGGCGACGGAAATCATGAATATCTGCTTGGAGGTCGCAAGGCGTGAGCGCAATGACACTCGACATCACGCGGCTGGGCGCCGAAGGCGACGGCGTGGCTGAAACGGCCAACGGGCCTGTCTTCGTACCCTTCGCCCATCCCGGTGACCGGCTGAAGGCCGCGGTTGAAAAATCGCAAGGCACGATCATGGCACTGACGGAGCCCTCGCCCGATCGCATCGCCCCCGTCTGTCGGCACTTTGGCCCCGATGGCGAGAACGGCGCCTGCGGTGGCTGTTCGCTGCAGCATGTGGATCCTGCGCTCTATGCCGAGTTCAAGCGCGGGCTTGTGATCAACGCGCTGCGTTCCAAGGGCATCGATGTCGACGTCGGCGCGCTGGTTGCAGCCCATCCCGGCGAGCGTCGGCGCGCGGTCTTTGCGGCGCGCAAGACCGAGAAGGAACTGCTGCTCGGCTTCAACCAGGCCGGCAGCCATCACATCGTCAACATTTCCGAATGTCCCGTGCTGAAACCCTCGATCGTGGCACGGCTGGATGACATTCGCATCGTCGGCCGGGCGCTGGCGCCCAATGCCGAAGCCTTCCGCATGGCTGTGCTGGAAACGCTGACCGGGCTCGACATTTCCGTCGAAGGCATGCCGAAACTTTCCGATCAGCAGCGTCAGGCGGCCATTGCCATCATCCTGAAGCTGCGCGGCATTGCCCGCGTCAGCGTGGATGGCGAAATCCTGATCGAGCCGACGCGCCCGATCGTGCGTTTCGGCGACATCGAGGCGAGCCCTCCCGCAGGCGGCTTCACGCAGGCAACCGTCGAGGCGGAAGACGCCATGGCGCAGCTGGTCAGCGGGATTGTCGGCAAGGCGAAGGCCGTAGCCGATCTCTTCGCCGGTTCCGGCACATTTGCGCTCCGGCTTGCCCAGCAGTCAAAGGTTCATGCCGTTGAGGGCGATGCGCCCTCCGTCGCGGCGCTGGAACAGGCTGCACGCAGGCGTCAGGGCCTGAAGCCTCTGACGACCGAGCGGCGCGATCTCTTCCGCCGGCCGATGATGACGAGCGAGCTGAAACATTTCGACGCCGTTGTCTTCGATCCGCCGCGCGCGGGCGCAGAAGCGCAGTCAAAAGAGCTTGCGCGTTCAACAGTTCGTAAAATTGCCGCGGTAAGCTGTAATCCTCTGACACTGGCGCGCGATCTTTCGATCCTCGTTGCTGGCGGCTACCGTGTGGTCTCCGTCACGCCGATCGATCAGTTTCTCTGGTCGCCGCATGTCGAAGTCGTGGCTGCATTGGAGCGGCCCAAGAAATAGCGTAAGGATTGCGGCATACATGGTCGATCAGGTGGCAGGTATCGTGAAGGAAGCGGCTCCCAAAAAGCGGCGGATGAGAACATCACGAATCTTGCGGAAGATCGCCGACGATACGACCAATGAGCGCATTTCGATCCGCTATCTGCTTGATACGCTTGGCGACCGGGCGATCGGCGCGCTGATGCTGGTCTTTGCTTTTCCGAACGTCATGCCGACGCCGCCGGGCACGTCCGCCATTCTCGGCGCGCCGCTCGTGTTCCTGGCAGCCCAGTTGACCTTTGGCATGAAGCCGTGGCTGCCGGCGCTGATCGCCGACCGGTCGATGGCGCGCGCGGATTTCGCCACCATCATCAACAAGGCGCATCCCTGGCTCGCCTGGGCCGAGCGGCTTTTGAAGATGCGATTGTCCTTCCTCACCGAGCCGCCATTCGAATATTTCGTCGGCCTGCTCTGCCTCATCCTCGCGGTCGTGCTGCTGCTGCCCGTGCCGCTCGGCAACATGCTGCCGGCGCTGACGATCTGCATCTTCTGCTTCGGCATTCTCGGCCGCGATGGTGTCTGGACATTGGCCGGGCTCGGCGCCTTCGTCGTCTCGATGGTGATCGCCGGTGGCGTGATCTACGGCATGGTCAAGGCAGCGATCTACTTCGTCCAGAAGATCATCCTCGGATAAGGAAAAGGCGGCTTTCGCCGCCCTGTCCGCTATCTTGAGATATCGCCGCTTGGCTTATTTCTTGCGGCTCATGAAAGCCTGGAAAGCCTGCATGGCTTCCTGCGATTTCAGCTGGTTGCCGAAATGGACAAGCTCTTCGCTCATGCGGGCCTCGACCTCACCGACCGAGCCCTTGAGCAGCTTGCGGGCCAGCGCCAGTGCCTTGGGCGGGCGCGAGGCGAGATGATCTGCGGCTTTCAGGGTTTCGGCCTCAACCGCGTCTTCGGCAACGACCTTCCAGACGAGCCCGGCCTCGCGGGCTTCCTCGGCGGAAAAACCGATGCCGGCGGCAAACATGGCAAAGGCCCGCTGATGGCCCATGACACGGGGACCGATGAGCGACGAGGCCGCTTCCGGCACCAGCGCCAGATCGACGAAAGGCGTGCGGAATTCGGTGCGCGCGGTGGCAAACGTCATGTCGCAATGTAGGTTCATCGTCGTGCCGATGCCGATGGCCAGACCATCGACGCCTGACAGAAGCGGCTTTTCGAAGCGCGCCAGCTCAAAGATGAAGCGGTTCACATCGCGGCCGGCCTGCGGATCAACGGCAATAGCCATGAAGTCTGCAAGGTCGTTGCCGGAGGAGAAGCTGCCGGGAACGCCGAAGATGACGACGGCGCGAACGCTGTCATCCCTGTTGGCGTCGACCAGCGCGTTGGCCATGGTTTCATACATCGCCCGCGTCAGAGCGTTCTTCTTGTCCGGCCGGTTCATGCGGACGACGAGAACGCCCGGATGTGCCTCGGGGCGTTCGATCAGGATATGGTCAGTCATCGTTTCCTCCCGAGATACGATCACGACGCGAGCAGGATGCGCGCGGCAGCCAGCGCATCCGCGCCGTTGATGATGCGATCCTTGAGCGAGCCGGTTTCCGAAATCAGGTTCTCGGCTGCGAAGCGGCAGAGCGCGATGCGGCCGGGCTGCTGGCCATCGCCGGCATCGACCAGGCCACCCTTGGCGAGGTAGCTGCCGACGAGCGTCAGGCCCCAGAGGCGCTGATAGGCGGTCGCACCGGCTGCGGCGTCCGCAGCCTTGCCGGCGGCGAGCGTCGACAGCAGCCATTCGGAGGCTTCTTCCAGATCGGCAATCGAGGCGTCGAGCTTGGCGGCTGTGTTGCCGAAGCCCACGAGATTGGAGGCGCGAACCTGATCGGCAATCTCCCTGAGTTCGGCGATGAAGCCGCGCACATGGTTGCCGCCGGATTGGGTGAGCTTGCGGCCGACAAGGTCGCCGGCCTGAACGCCGTTGGTGCCTTCATAGATCGGCGTGATGCGGACGTCGCGATAGTAGCGCGCCGCGCCCGTTTCCTCGATGAAGCCCATGCCGCCATGGACCTGGATGCCATGCGAGGCGATCTCGACGCCGGCGTCCGTCGGGAAGGACTTGGCAATCGGGGTCAGGAGGTTGGCGCGCTCCTGCCAGTGGCGCTTGGCCTCGCCGTCTTCCAGCCGCGCCGCCATGTCGATGGCAAAGGCGCAGGCATAGGTGATGGCGCGCGAGCCTTGGGTCAGCGCCCTCATGGTCAGCAGTGTGCGGGCGATGTCCGGATGCTCGATGATCGGGATCATGCCCTCGCCCTTCCAGCCGGGCGCACGGCCCTGCAGGCGATCACGGGCATAGGCGGTTGCCTTCTGCGTGGCGATTTCGGAAATGCCGACGCCCTGCATGCCGACGCCGAGGCGTTCGTTGTTCATCATCGTGAACATGGCGGCGAGGCCATTGTTCTCCTCGCCGACCAGCCAGCCGACCGCGCCGGCCTCGTCGCCGAACTTGCCGTCGCCATAGATCATCGTGCAGGTCGGCGAGCCGTGGATGCCGAGCTTGTGCTCGATCGAATGGCAGTGCAGGTCGTTGCGGGCGCCGAGCGACCCATTATCGTTGACGAAGAATTTCGGCACGAGGAAGAGCGAGATGCCCTTGGAGCCGCGGGGCGCATCGGGAAGTCGCGCCAGCACCAGATGGATGATGTTGTCGGTGAAATCGTGTTCGCCGTAGGTGATGAAGATCTTCTGGCCGAAGATGCGATAGGTGCCGTCGGGGCGGCGCTCGGCGCGGCTCTTCATGCCGCCGAGATCGGTGCCGGCGCCCGGCTCGGTGAGGTTCATGGACCCCATCCATTCGCCCGAGACCATCTTCGGCAGGTATTTTTCCTTAAGCGCATCGGAGGCATGCGCATTGAGCGCCTCGATGGCGCCAATGGTCAGCATCGGGCCGAGGGAGAAGCCGAGCGAACAGGCATTCCACATTTCGAATGTCGCCATGTGCAGAGACTGCGGCAGGTGCTGACCGCCGAATTCTTCGGGGCAGGCCAGCGCGTTCCAGCCGCCTTCGGCCCAGCGCCTGTACAGATCGGCCCAGCCATCCGGCGTCTTGACCGCACCGTCGATGAGGCGCGCGCCCTGCTTGTCGCCATTGTCGGCGAGCGGTGCGACTTCCTCTTCGGCAAAACGGCCAGCCTCGGTCAGGATCGCATCCAGCAGATCTTCGCTCAGATCGCCGAGCAGTCCCTGCTCCATGGCTTCGCCGATACCCGCCACATGCTTGAGCGTGAACGCGATTTCTTCAACAGGCGCCTTGTACATCGATAATCCTCCCGACAATTTTCGCGCCCATACACAAGGTGTTGCGCACGTTTGTCAATTCGTCCAATGGCTAGTTTATTTTTACGTGCACGTCAACGTCAAGGGCGGAATTCAGCCCGCTGCAGACCCTGCGAAGACGATGCAAAACCGGCTCAGCACTCCAGTCCTGAGCAATCCAGGGTCAATAAAAGATTAACCATGTTGCGGCAGAATTTGGGTTGGTTGAGTGGCGGATTTAATGGACATGCCGGTTCTCAGATATTTCGACAGCAGCAGGATGAAGAAGAAATCACGGCTTCCTGTTGCCGTGCATTCGGAATTTCTGCGTACCGGACGCATCGTCCGGCCTGAAGATACCTGGGTCGAGGAAGAGAAGCGCTATCTCAGCTATGAAGAGGTGGCGGCCATTACCGGCAAGCGGCTCGAACGCGCCGGCGAGACGACGCATGAGCGGCTGAACGGGTTTCACCGCGCCATCCAGTTTCCCAAGCTGATCTTCCACCGCACGCTGGCCGCCGCCCCGCATCTCGGCTACTGCCATGTGACGGCCTCCAAGACGAAATTTGCCGAATATGACGATGTGACCTGGGGCTTCTACATCGCGAACTTTCTGGCCGAGATCGGAACGTCGGAGAGCTTTTTCGAGCACATCAACCCGCGCCAGGGCCGGATGTATTTCGCGGTCGCCATGGCGGCAGACCAGAACGGCGACAAGAAGAAGCTGACGATCAACACTGCGGTGCGCGGCAACGGGCTGCTCTTCCGCACCCATGATCCGAAGACGGCGATGAAGAACGTGCTGATGCTGGGCGCGCGTAACGAGCAGCTGCGCGCCATCATCCGCGCCATCGGCTGATATTTCAGTGACGGCTCAGAAAGCCTTTCCACTCATCCATTGCATTTCAACCGCACGGGCGTGTAGTGAAGCCCTACGGAAGGGTGCGCATGGCGACGATCTACGACATTGAGACAGAAGCGGAAGCCGGGATGGACGCGGCGCTGAAGGCGCTTGCCCGCGAAGAGCCGGTGGCGATCCCGACCGAGACGGTCTACGGGCTCGCGGCGGATGCGACCAGTCCCTATGCGATTTCCGCCATCTACGAAAAGAAGGGCCGCCCGCGCTTCAACCCGCTGATCTGCCATGTCTCCGATCTTGCGATGGCCGAGCAATATGGCGAGTTCGACACGATGTCGCGCAAGCTGGCGCTCGCCTTCTGGCCGGGGCCGCTGACGCTGGTCGTGCCGCTGAAGCCGGGCAGCGAGATCCATCCGCTGGCAACCGCCGGCCTCTCGACTGTCGGCCTCCGCGTTCCCGCCGGCTTTGCCGGCAAGCTGATTGCCCGCTTCGGCAAGCCGCTTGCCGCCCCCAGCGCCAACACATCCGGCCGCATCAGCCCGACCACGGCAATCGATGTCGAAGACGATCTCGGCCAGAAGCTGCGCGTCATTCTCGATGGCGGACAAACAAAGGTCGGCGTTGAATCGACCATCGTCAAATCGGACGAGACGGGCGTGCATCTGCTGCGTCCCGGCGGGCTTTCGGTCGAGGATATCGAGCGCGTCATCGGCGGGCGGGTGCTTCGCGATGTCAGCCAGACGGCGGCCATCGAAGCGCCGGGCATGCTCGCATCGCATTATGCGCCCGACGCCAAGGTGCGGCTCAATGCGACCCGCGTGTCGCTTGGCGAGGCGCTGATCAATTTCGGTGGGCAGACGATTGTCGATGCCGACAAGGCGGTCGCGATCTTCGATCTGAGCCCTTCCGGCAACCTGCGCGAGGCGGCGGCCAATCTCTTCTCGACGCTGCGCGCGGCAGACCGGACGGGTGCATTTTCGATTGCGATTGCGGCCGTTCCCATGACAGGATTGGGCGAAGCGATCAATGATCGCCTGATGCGTGCTGCTGCTCCCCGAGGAAAATAAGAATGCCGTCTGCCGACCTGCTTGACCGTTTCGCCGCCATCGTCGGAACCGGCAATGCGCTTCGTGTGCCTGCCGATGTGGAACCCTATCTGACCGAAGGTCGTGGACTTTATCGTGGCGCCACTCCGCTTGTCCTCAAGCCAGGATCGACGGAAGAGGTCGCGGCGATCATGAAGCTTGCGAGCCAAACGAAGACGCCCATCGTGCCCGTCAGCGGCGGAACCGGGCTTGTCGGCGGTGGCGTGCCGCGCACGGACGGTGCCGATATCGTGATGTCGCTTGCCCGGCTCAACCGCATCCGCGATGTCGATCCGGTTGCCAATGTGATTGCCGTCGATGGCGGCGTCATTCTCGAAGACGTCCACAAGGCGGCCGAAGAGGTCGACCGGCTGTTTCCGCTGTCGCTCGGCTCGGAAGGCTCCTGCCGGGTGGCGGGCAATCTCTCCACCAATGCGGGGGGGACTGCGGTTCTCGCCTATGGCAATATGCGCCAGCTCTGCCTCGGTCTCGAAGTCGTGCTGCCGACCGGCGAAATCTGGGACGGCATGCGGCGGCTGAAGAAGGACAATACGGGCTATGACCTGCGTGATCTCTTCATCGGTGCGGAAGGCACGCTTGGCGTCATCACCGGGGCGGTGCTGAAGCTCTTCCCCCGCCCGCGCGGGCATCAGGTCGCCTTCGTGGGACTGAGGAGCCCGGCGGATGCGCTGAAGCTTTTCGAGTTTGCCGCCGGACTTTGCGGCACGGCGCTGACCGGGTTCGAGCTGATGCCGCGCATCGGCGTCGAGTTCACCACGCGGCATATTCCGAATGTGCGCGACCCGCTTGTCACCGTTCACCCGTGGTATGCGCTGATCGATATTTCGACCTCGGATGCGGAAGAGACGGCCGAGCGGATGATCGGCACCCTGCTGGAAACGGCCTATGAGCGCGGGCTGATCGATGATGCGGTCGTGGCTTCCTCCGAGGCGCAGCGCAAGGCGATCTGGCATATGCGCGAGAGCATGTCGGATTCGCAAAAGCCGGAGGGCGGATCGATCAAGCATGACGTTTCCGTGCCGGTGTCGCAGGTGCCGGATTTCATGGCGGAGGCGGAAAAGGCCGTGATGGCGGCCGTGCCCGGCGCCCGCATCTGCGCCTTCGGGCATCTCGGCGACGGCAATATCCATTACAATATTTCCCAGCCGGTCGGCGCGGACAAGGCGGCCTATCTCGCCCGCTGGCGCGAGGTGAACGCCATCGTCCACGGCATCGTGCTGAAGCATGGCGGCTCGATTTCGGCCGAACATGGCATCGGCCAGCTGAAGCGCGACGAGCTTGCCAGCATTCGAAGCCCGATCGAAATGGATCTCATGCATCGCATCAAGGCCGCCTTCGATCCCGCCGGCATCATGAACCCCGGCAAGGTGCTGCAATGAGCGACAAGATCGGCTTCAAACTCCGTCTTTCCATGCCGGGCGACCATCCGCTGGGGCCGGGCAAGGCGCAGCTGATGGAACTGATCAAGACCCACGGCTCGATCCGCTCGGCGGGGGCTGCGATGAACATGTCCTATCGCCGGGCGTGGCTGCTGATCGACGAGCTGAACGGCATGTTCCGCGAGCCGGTCGTGCTGAAGGCCCAGGGCGGCAAGCAGGGCGGCGGGGCGACGCTGACGCCCTTTGGCGAGGAATTGCTGGCGCGGTTTCGCAGCATGGAGAAGCGAGCGGAAAAGGCCATGGGCGGCGATCTCGAGTGGATCGAAGCGGCGCTTGGGGAGCCTGTGGTGAAGAAGGATGAGGCGGAGTAAGGCGGAACTACCCCCCTCTCTTGCAAAATCTACGACTTAGGCTTCGCCTAAGACCGTGATTTTGCGTTCTCCCCCACCAGGGGGGAGAGGGGGAGTATGCCGTGCCCGCGTTTTCCAATCTCCCCCTCGGTGGGGGAGAAAGCGATTTCAACATCTTAGCTTTAGCTAAGTGTTAGAAATCGCAAGAGAGGGGGTCCACTACCGCCAACAGCACTCTCCAGCGCCCCCGGGCACAAGTTTCTGTCCAAAAGTTCAATAATCCCGACACAGGGAACGTGTTAGGTCTTGCTGACATTATCATGTAGCAAAGCCGGACACCCCCATGTCGAATATCGCACTGCCCCAATCCGAAACCATCAAGCCCTGGCAGGTCATGGCGGCCGGGATGGCGGCGATGTTGTTGACGGTGGGGATTGCGCGCTTTGCCTATACGCCGATGCTGCCGTTGATGCAGGCGCAGACGGGCATGTCGCCCTTCGTCGGCGGGCTGCTCGCGACCGTCAACTATGCCGGCTACATGACCGGGGCGCTCATGGCCTCGACGATTTCCGATGCACGGAAGCGCTTTCTTGTCTACCGGGTGGGCCTGATCGCCGGCGTCATCGGCACGGCCGGGATGGGGCTGACAACGCAAACCTGGGCATGGCTCCTGCTTCGCTACATTGCCGGCGTCGGCGGGGCCTCGGGCATGCTGCTCGCTTCGGGCATGGTTCTGGCCTTTCTCGTCCGCCACGGACGGCGGCCGGAGCTGGGGCTGCATTTCATCGGGCTCGCGGTCGGTATTATCCTGTCCGGCGCGCTGGTGATGGCAACGAACGGGTCGCTCGACTGGGCGGGACAATGGCATGTGTTCGGCGCGGTCACGCTGGCTCTGCTCATCCCGGCATGGTTCTGGATGCCCGCGCCGGATGGTGCGACCACGACCCGTGCGGCGGGTGCTGCCAAGGTTCCGCATCCCGGCGCATGGCTGCTCAATCTTTCCTATTTCTGCGCCGGCGTCGGCTTCGTCGTCAGCGCCACATTTGTCGTCGCGGCGGCGGCCAAAGTGCCGCAGCTTTCGCATCTTGGGCCCTTCATCTGGATCGTTGTCGGTGTGGCCGCCATCCCGGCGACGCTCGCCTGGGATCGGCTGGCGCGGCGGATCGGTGATGTGCCGACCCTGATCCTGGCCTATGCCTTGCAGATCGTCGGCATCATTCTGCCGCTCGTGAGCCATAGCGCGCTTGCGGCCATTGGCGGGGCGCTGCTCTTCGGCGGAACCTTCATGGGGATCGTGGCGCTGACGCTCGCGCTGGCGGGAAAACGCAACAGCGACAATCCTTCCGGCGCCATGGCGCGGCTGACGCTATCCTATGGCGTGGCGCAGATTGTCGCGCCCGCCGTTGTGGGCCGGATTGCGGATATGACGGGCAGCTATGATATCGGCATGATCATGGCGGCCATCACCATGGTCATCGGTATCGTGCTCCTCTGGGCCTACGGCAAGGCATCAGGCGCCTGACGCCTGAACAGACCCTGCGTGTCGATCGACACCGACTTGAACAACAGGCTGACCGGCTGGCCTTCCGCCAGCCCCATGCGCGCCGCCGAATGGCGCGTGACCTGCGCCAGCACGACCTCGCCGGAGCAATCAACCGTCACCCAGACGCTGCCGCCGCGCTCGGCAAGCCCCAGAATGCGCCCGTCGAGACGATTGAGGGCGGAAAGGTTCCCGGGCTCACCGATGCCAAGAATGATATCCTGCGCGGAGATATAGACCCGGACCCAGTCGCCGGGCTCGGCGGCGCTGCGTTTCAAAAAGATGCGCCCTGCCCGGCTGTTGGCAACGGTCAGCCCCTCGCTTTCCAGATGGTGGCTAATGCGGGCGCTGATGAAGGTCGCGGGCTCCATGTCGTCCGGCATCGGACGCGCGCCGCCCAGAACCGCGCCCGGCTCGCCCTCGGCCACCACGCGGCCGCCGGCAACCGACACGACGCGATTGGCAAGCCGCGCGACCTCTTCCATCGCATGGCTGACATAGAGGATCGGAATGCCGATCTCATCGCGAACATATTCTAGATGCGGCAGGATTTCAGCCTTGCGGGCCGGATCAAGCGCCGAGAGCGGCTCGTCCATGATGAGGAGCGACGGGGCGGAGAAGAGCGCGCGGCCGATGGCGACGCGGCTTTTCTCGCCGCCGGAAAGCCCAGCCGGGCGGCGCTCCAGCAGATGGCCGATGCCGAGCAGCTCGATCAGGCGGGCATCCGCCGCTTCATTCGTCCGCGTCGGGCGGAAATGGCGGGCGTAGTTGAGGTTCTGCCGCACCGTCATGTGCGGGAAGAGCCGGCCTTCCTGAAAGACATAGCCGATGCGGCGGCGGTCGGCGGGGAGGAATATCGTTCGTTCGCTGTCGAACCATGTCTCGCCGTTGAAGGTAACGCGGCCCTCCTCCGGGCGGATGAGGCCGGCGGCGATGTTCGCAAGCGTTGTCTTGCCGGAGCCGGAGGGACCGACCAGCGCCGTCAGGCCGTCGCCGGCGGTGAAGGCGGCTTCGAGCTTAAAGTCGCCCTGCGCGTGGCGGATGTCGATCTCAAACATCGCGACCCTCCGTGCGGGTCTGAACCCGGCGGGCCAGTAGTTCGGAGGCAAGCAGTGCTGCCAGCGACACGACGACGGAAATCAGCGTGAGCCGCATCGCGCCTTCATCGCCGCCCGGCACCTGCGTGTAGCTGTAAATCGCGGCGGCCAGCGTCTTCGTCTCGCCGGGAATGGCGGAGACGAAGGTGATGGTGGCGCCGAATTCGCCCATGGCCTTGGCGAAGGAGAGGATGGTTCCCGTCACGATGCCCGGCATGATCAGCGGCAGGGTGATGGTGCGGAAGACATTGAAACGGCCAGCCCCGAGCGTCGAGGCGGCGGCTTCCAGTCCCTTGTCGAGGCTTTCTATGGAAAGGCGGATGGCGCGGACCATCAGCGGAAAGCCCATGACGGCGGCGGCGAGCGCCGCCCCTGTCCAGCGGAAGGAGAGGACAATGCCGAAGACCTGATCCAGTACACTGCCGATCGCACCCTTGCGGCCGAAGAGGATGAGCAGGATATAGCCCGTCACCACCGGCGGCAGGATGAGCGGCAGGTGGACCAGACCGTTGAGCACGCTCTTGCCCGGAAAGGACTTGCGCGCGAGCAGCCAGGCCACCGCAATGCCGAAGGGCAGGCTGGCGGCGCTTGCGACGACGGCCACCTTGAGGCTGATCGCCAGCGCCACCCAGTCTTCTTCAGAAAGTATCATTCCGCTGCCGCTTGTCCGCCATCACTTCGCGGACAATACCGTAAAGCCCTGCCCTGTGAAGCCGGCTTGCGCCTTCTTCGAGCGAAGATATTTCTGGAACTCGGCGGCAAGTGCCGGCGCGTTTTTCAGCTCGGCAACCGGATAGATGATCGGCTCGTGCGAGTTTTCCGGGAAGGTGCCCACAACCTTGACGCCGGCGTCCGCCTTGCTGTCGGTCATGTAGACGATGCCGAGCGGGGCTTCGCCGCGCGAGACGAGAAGCAGGGCCGCGCGGACATTTTCGGACTCCGCCAGCTTGTCCTTCACGCCATCCCATGCGCCGAGGCTCGTCAGAGCCTGCTTGGCATAGATGCCGGCCGGGACGCTTTCGACAGCGCCAACAGCGAGACGACCGCCGCCAAGCGCTCCGGCAAGGTCGAAGCCCTTGGCGATCTCGTAGGTCTTGGCGGCATCCTTCGGACCAACCAGAACCAGCGCGTTGCCGAGTAGGTTTTCGCGGCTGTCCTTTTTGATCTGGTCGGCCTTGGCCAGATAGTCCATCCACTTGAGGTCGGCGGAGATGAAGAGATCGGCGGGCGCGCCGGCCTCGACCTGCTTGGCCAGCGCCGAGCTTGCGGCATAGGTCAGAACGACGTCATTGCCCGTTTCAGCCTTCCAGTCCTTGGCGATCCCGTCGAGCGCGTTCTTGAGGCTCGCGGCGGCAAAGACCTTGACCTCGCCGGCATTGGCAGCCGCGGCGGTGAAGACGGAGAGTGCGAAAGCGGTTGCAGCCAGAAGGCCGGTGGCGAATGTGCGACGATGCATGAAGTTCTCCCAAGTCGTTATGTCTCACTGGATATAACGACTCCCGACGGAAAGCAACCGGGCGACATGCACCGCAGCGCGGACGTTCGATTATCCGCGCTTGAGCTGGGAGAGGGTGAAAAGCGTGTCGGCGCTGAGCGAGGCACCACCGCTGCCGGGCGACAGGATGGAAAGCGCCGAAGCGCCGCCGCTGATGGTGTTGTTCTGGATATCGAAGAGAGCGGTGAACTTCTTGACCATGTCCTTGACCTTGTCGGGGTCGGACAGGTCCTTGAGGTTCATCACCGACTTGACCTTGGCGGCCTGGGTATCGATCGGCAGGGTCGAGAAGCCGTCCGGCAGGTTGTTGCTGGTCTTGAAGAACTGCAGCAGCGCCTGGTCGGCCAGGATATCATAGGCCGAGGTGATGGTCGGGGCCATGCGCTGGAAATAGAGCGCGAGGCGCGTGCCGGCATTCTCATCGCCCGCTTCGGTTTCCAGCGTCTGCTGGTAATAGTTGTCGACGGTGGCGATACGGGCGCGGCGATCCATCGCGCCGGCCTGATCGACCGTCGCGATCTTGCCTGTCTTGTTGTCGAAATTGAACGCACCGGCCATCTGCGCCCAGCGCTGGTCGGTCTGCGCATTGGCGAAACTCTTGGGATCATTCAGATCCGAGGAGAAGACCTTCTTGAGAAAGTCCTTCGTCACCTTCGCTGGGTCGAACCCGTAGGAGCCGAGCACGACCTTGACCAGCTTGCTGTCGGAGAGAAGCTTGTCGACCGAGTCGATCCCCTGGATCGTCTTGGTATAGTAGTTCATGTCGTCGGTGGCGCCCGCCTTGGCGGCCGTGTTGCCATAGCGCGTCTGCATCTTGACGTAGTTCTGCGCCATCAGCGTGATTTCGGCCTGCGACTGGGCAAGACGCGGTGCGCCGATCTTGCCGTCCTTGTCGAAATTATACTCATTGGCGAGCGCCAGATAGCGCTTGTCGGACAGCTGGTTCACGTAGCTCTTGGGATCGTTGACGTCGCTTTCCAGAACCATCCTGATCTTGGCCTGCGACTCGTCCTGCGCGGCCAAGCCCACGGAATGCAGCGCGAAACTGTATAGGGCGGAGTTGTTGATGAGGTCGTCGACCTTCTTCACCTGGCCGATGTGGGTGCCATAGTAATTATAGATGGTCGCATCGTTGGCATCGTCGTCCTTGCCGTAATTGCCCAGATAGCGGTTCTGCAACTTCGACAGGTTGTCGCTGGTCATCGCCGAGCCGCCGGCCTTCACATCGCCATTGGTATCGAAGTTGAACATCTTGGCGATGGCAGTCCAGGTCGCCCCGCCCTGCTGGTTGGCATAATTGTTGGACGTCGACGTGTCGCTGCTGACGATATTCTGGAAGGTTGTCGCCAGCATCGTGGAGGAGAGGCCGAGCGCCGTCTTGACCAGCGAGAAGAGCCGGTCGTTGCTGGTAATATCGCTGACCTTGGTGACCTTCGCCATCTGATCGGCCAGATAGGTGTTGTTCATCTGCGCCGCGATGGGTGTCACATGGCTCGGCACCGTGGTGACATAGGTTTCGGTCGTCTTGTTCGCCTGCGCAGTCGTCTGGGCCGTGACGCCGCTGTCGAGACCGCCGCTCGTATTGAAATTGAACGCGTTGCGCAGGTCGAGCGCCTTCTGCTTCAAAAGATAGCGTGCTGCCGTGTCGGTCGGCAGGCTATTGACGTAGCTGGTGCTGCTGTTGATGTCGCTGGTCAGGACCTTCTTGATGAAGTCCTTGGAATAGGTATCCGGATCGAGGCCCGTCGCCTTCATTGCGTAGGTGTAGAGCTTGCTGTTCTGCATGAATTCATCGACGTTCTTCACGGAGGTGATCGCCTTCTTGTAGTAGGCGGTGTCCGTGGAGACGGCGGCTTCTTCGGCGGCCAGCTGATCCTTGTAGGCCTGGACGGTGGAGTCCTTCTGGGCGGTCGTCTGGACCGTCGCGGTGGCCTTGCCGAACTGGAAGGCGTTGGCAAAGTCGCGATATTTCTGGTCGGAGAGGCGATTGACGAAGCTTTGCGGGTCGGTGAGATCGCTGTCCAGAACCTTCTTCATGAAGGCCTTGGCATAGGTCATGTCATCGAGCCCATAGGCTTTCATCGCATAGGAATACAGGCGGTAGTCGCCCATGAACCCGTCGACCGTCGTGACCTTCTTGATATTGGTCTGGAAATATTCGGTCTCGCGCTTGGTCAGACCTTCGGACGCAACGCGATCCAGGGACTTGGACATGTCCCTGGCGATCAGGTCGTAGCTGAGAAAGGTCGAAACCATCGGCGACTTCCGCGCGCGCATTTCCGGAGATCAAAGCCTACACGAGAAACCTTGCCCAAACCTTTAAGGCAACATGAACAAGCCGAGCATTCCCGTTCACACTCCCTCAACCGTGTCGGGTTTGACTTCGATAACCATCTGGGAATGCAAAGATTTCTTAACCGCGAATATTAAGCCGGACGGAAGATCGGCCCGCTAACTTCACCCTACCAAGAGGGCAAAAGCCCCGAAAGAAGAGCCCCCGGCTCTCAAGGAAAACAGGGTGTAATGAACATGCGCAACGTAGCAATGGGCCCGGTCTGGGCTGAAGCAACCTTTCGGCTCGATCCGAAACACTTGCCCCAGCAGGTGTCCTATTCTGGTCAGACGAATGCCGGCGATGTATCGATCACGCTCGACGAGCGCGGCGCAGTCCTGCGGAAACTTCTTCCTTCGAGCGGCCTGCCGATTTCCTTCGCTCTGCCTGCCCGAACCTTCCGCGGCGTTGCCGCCCGCGCCATCGATCATGGCGATGGCCGCGTGACCGTCACGCTGGAACTGCATCATGACGATCCTGAGCTGAGCATTCCGCTTCTCGTCGCCCACGACCTCTGCGACATCGCCGCCGACTGGCGCAGCTGGGCCGATGCCTACAATATTCCGATGCTGATGGTGGAGGCCGATGGCGTTGCCCGTCCGCTAGAAGAACACCTGACCAACATCGCCAACAAGAACTCGGCACCGCGCCGCCGGCACTCCTACTTTGCCGACCGCCGCCCGCGCTTCCTCGTTCGCCGCTCGATCGGCCAGCTGGGCGTGACCATGAAAATTGAAGGCCGGGAGATCATCGCCCGGAACTAAATACCCAGAAGAAGCATTCAAAGAGGACTCCAGTCACTCTTTGGGCCGGCCTTTTCCCCTGAAGGTCGGCCCTTTTTCTTTTCCGGTCAGGCCAGCGGAATGGCGAAAAGCAGGCCGGCAAAGATGATGGCCCCGACAATGTGATTGAAGCGGAAGAGCTTCAGGCATTGAGCCGTATCGTCAATATCCAGAACCTTGATCTGCCAGACGAAGGCAATGCCAGCCGCCAGCAAGCCCAGATAGGCGACAACGCCGAGATGGGCCAGAGCATAGGCGATGGCCAGCAGCACCAGCGTCAGGCCATAAAGCGCAATCAGCCAGTTGGCCGTATTGTCGCCGAAGAGACGCGCGGTGGAGCGAACACCGATCAGGGCGTCGTCTTCCCGGTCCTGATGCGCGTAGATCGAGTCATAGCCGATCGTCCAGGCAACGGCTGCGACATACATGATGACAGCGGCCAGAGAGACTGTCCCGAAAACAGCCGCCCAGCCCATCAGCGCACCCCAGGAAAAGGCAAGGCCCAGGAAGAACTGCGGCCAGTCGGTGAAGCGCTTGGCAAAGGGGTAAAGCGCCACGACGGCGAGCGAGGCGATGCCCAGCACAATCGAGAACGCATTGAACTGCAGGAGCACGACGAGGCCGACCAGGGCCTGCGCGACCATGAAGATCTTCGCCTGCTTGCGGGTTGCCCGGCCCGAGGGCAGCGGACGGGAACGCGTGCGGGCGACCTGGGCGTCGATCTCATGATCGATCAGGTCATTATAGGTGCAGCCGGCACCACGCATGACGACTGCACCGACGAAGAACAGGAAGAGATGGGCGATGAATTGCCAGATGCTGAAGCTGCCAGCCGCAGCCGTAACATTGGCCGCCATGCCCGCAGACCAGAAGCACGGCCACATCAGCAACTGCCAGCCGATCGGCCGGTCGAGGCGGGCGAGCTGCGCATAGGGCCAGGCGGCGCGCGGCAGCCAGCGGTAAACCCAGTTGTCGGGGGTCGCATCGGCGACGCGGGATTCGGTCTGTTCGGTCTTGCTCATGCTGCTTTTGTTGGCAGCGGCAGGGCCGGGCGTCAAGACTTGCTGCCCGGTTTGCCGGGAAAAGCGTGGCATCGCCTTGACGCAAGCCGCTGCCGCCCTTAACGGCTCCAGCACGGGCAATAACGGAGGCTGACAATGAACGTGCTCTTGATCGGTTCGGGTGGTCGCGAACATGCACTGGCATGGAAGATCGCACAGTCGCCGAAGCTGACGACGCTTTACGCCGCCCCCGGCAATCCCGGCATTGCAGACTGCGCCACCTGCGTGACGCTGAATGTCGATGACCACGCCGCCGTCATCGCCTTCTGCAGCGAAAAATCGATCCCCTTCGTCATCGTCGGGCCGGAAGCGCCGCTGGTCGCCGGCCTTTCCGATGCGCTGCGCGCCGAAGGCATCGCCGTCTTCGGTCCCTCTTCCGCTGCCGCGCAACTCGAAGGCTCCAAGGGCTTCACCAAGGACCTCTGCGCCAAGTACAATATCCCGACCGGGGCCTATCAGCGCTTCAACAATGCGCCGAAAGCGAAAGCCTATGTGCGGGCTGAGGGCGCGCCGATCGTCGTCAAGGCGGACGGGCTTGCCGCCGGCAAGGGCGTGACCGTGGCCATGACCGTGGACGAGGCCTGTGCCGCGATCGATGACTGCTTTGAAGGTGCATTCGGCGCCGCCGGGGCGGAAGTCGTGGTCGAGGCCTATCTCGATGGTGAGGAAGCCTCCTTCTTCTGCCTCTGCGACGGCAAGACCTTGCTGGCGCTCGCCTCCGCGCAGGACCACAAGCGCGTCGGCGACGGCGACACGGGTCCGAACACGGGTGGCATGGGCGCCTATTCCCCTGCCCCGGTGATGACGCCCGACATCGTCGAGCGGACGATGAAGGAGATCATCGAGCCGACCATGCGCGGCATGGCCGCGGACGGACACCCCTTCTCCGGTGTATTCTTTGCCGGACTGATGATCACGGAGAAGGGTCCGGAGCTCATCGAATACAATGTCCGCTTCGGCGACCCGGAATGCCAGGTGCTGATGATGCGCCTGAAATCGGACCTGCTGGAACTGCTTCTCGCCACCGCCGAAGGCCGGCTACATGAAGTGTCCGCAGAATGGCGCGACGAGACGGCGCTGACCATCGTCATGGCCTCCAAGGGCTATCCGGGCTCTTACGACAAGAACACGCCGATCGCGGCACTTCCCGCGGCGACCGAAACGCAGCGCATCTTCCATGCCGGCACGGCGCTGAAGGACGGGCAGCTGGTGGCGACCGGCGGCCGCGTGCTGAACGTCACCGCCTTCGGCAGCACGGTCACGGAGGCTCAGAGCCGCGCCTATGCCATGGCCGATCAGGTGGAGTGGCCAAACGGCTTCATGCGCCGCGATATCGGCTGGCGTGCGGTGGCGCGAGAAAATTAATCCAGCGTTAACTCTTTCTGCTGACCGGTTGTAAAGCTTGCCTTGCTACAGTCTCCCCATAACCATGGGAGTTTGAGTATGCGTACCCTGTTGTTCGCAACGCTGATGGCTTCGGCAGCGGTGACTGCCCAGGCAGCATCCGTCGAGAAAGTGACGTCCGGCAAGGTCAAGGAAGGCAGCATCGTGCAGGTTTCCTGCCCGGACTGCAAGGCGGCGCCGGCTCGCAAGATGAGCTATCAGGTTCCCGAACTCGCCGGCGTCACGTCGATGGAAATCATCGACAAGGACGGCAAGCCGGAAGTGGTGCGCGTCGACAAGTTCATGGGCGGCTCGGCAGTGACGACGCTTTCGAAGACACAAGCGCCGCTGATCGAAGAGATGTCGGCCATCGAAACGAAGGCGCATGAGGCGAAGATCGCCGCGCGCAAGGCCGAACTGCAGACGATCGAGATGAAGGCCGCAACCCGGCTTCCGCCGGACGAACGCGGCACCACCAGCTTCGCCGGCATCGACCGCGAGGCGACCACCGCCGCCGTGGGCGCAGAAGCCGCTGCCTTCGACCCCAACAGCCTGACGCTGCGCCTGCGCTGACGCGTCGCCACAGACGAGGTTTCCGAAGGCCGCCCATCAAGGCGGCCTTTTCGTTTGACAAGCCACAAGCTGCAGCCTATCCACGACGTCAGGTTTCTTGCACCTGCCGCCCGCAATCCGGTGAAGCAAGAACGACAGAAGCAAACAAGTTCGAAACCACCCGACTTGTGGCAATGCGGGCCCCACCGGACACCGGGTGACAAAGCGAGCTTGCCGTCATGAAAAACCCGAATTCCAATCCGTTTCTTCACGCGCCGATCGGCGCGCTTTTCGTCCGCACCGCCCTGCCGATGATCCTCGTCATGGTCGTCAACGGGCTTTTCGCCGTGGTCGATGCCTTCTTTCTCGGCGTCTATGCCGGCGCCGATGCCCTGACCGCCGTCACGCTCACCTTCCCGATCTCCATGCTGATGATCGCGCTGACCACCATGGCGGGGGCCGGCATGGCGAGCCATGTCGCCCGGGCGCTGGGCGCCGGCGAACGGGAGCGCGCGCAATCGGTCTTCCTCTCGGCGCACACGCTGTCGCTCGGCTTCTGGGCCGTGCTGGCCGCGCTCTTTGCTTTGCTCGGCTGGCGGGCGATCCTGCTGGCTGCGAACCATGATGCGGGGCTGGCCGAACAGGGCTGGCGCTTCATGGCGATCACCATCTATGCCGCCCCCATCACCTTCTTCCTGTCGCTGCAGGGCGATACGCTGCGCTCGGAGGGCAAGGCGGGGCTGATGGCGATGCTGGCGGTTGTCGCGACCCTCCTCAACATCCTGTTCAACTATATCCTGATCGGCCGGATGGGCTATGGCACGGCGGGGTCTGCCGCCGGCACGATTGCAGCACAGGCGTTGGCGCTTGTCGTGATCCTATCGATCCGGCTGCGTGACCGCCTGCCGCTCACCTTCGTGGCACCCGCCGGCTTCCGGCCGATGGCGCATTGGGGCGAGATCGTGCGGCTCGGCCTGCCGCCATCGCTCTCCTTCGTCGGCATTGCGCTGGCCTCCACCGCCATCATCGCCAGCGTGCAGGCCTGGGCAGGCGCGAACTATGCCGACACGATCGCCGCCTATGGCATTGTCGTGCGGATCATGAGCTTCGCCTTCCTGCCGCTCCTCGGCCTGAACCTTGCCGCACAAAGCATTGCCGGCAACAATTACGGCGCCGGGCTCTATGCCCGCTCCGACCGCACGGCGATCTTTGCGCTGGGTGCCGCACTCATCTATGCGGCCGTGCTGGAGACCGGGCTGGTGCTCTTTCCCGGCACGGTCGGGCGGGTGTTTGTCGACAATCCGGCGGTCATTGCCGAGGTCGCCCGGCTCCTGCCTTATGCGATGGCAACCTATGTCATCTATGCGCCGATGAATGTGTTGGCCGGCTATTTCCAGGCGCTCGGCCAGGCGCGGATGGCGGGGCTCTTGAGCCTCACCAAGCCCTATCTGCTGTCCGTGCCGCTCATTCTAGCGCTGCCATTCGCGGTCGGCGAAAAGGGTATCTGGCTTGCCTCGCCGGTCGGCGATCTGATGATGCTGATCGTCGTCGGACTGGCGCTCAGGAATGCAGCAGCGAAGACGGGCGCGCGGCTTGGGATCTTTCATGCGACTGTGTGATCAGGCCTCGCGGAGAAATTCCGCGAGTGCCTCAATCTCTTCATGCGAGAACACCGGCAGGCCGGCGGCGGCAAACAGCGCTGCCGTCACACCCTCGCCTGCATGTTTCGCCCCGGAAAACGTGCCGTCATAGATCGCCCGCGACCCGCAGGACGGGCTGCCGTCGATGAGCAGGGCCGCCACGCAACCCGTCTGGCGTGCGAGATCAAGCGTTGCCTTCGCACCATCGATATAGGCGGCGGTGACATCGGTTCCGGCGCTATCAAGCACACGGGCGCGGCCGGCGAGGACATCCGCGCCGCTCATGCCCTGCTCGATCTCAGCCGGCAGGCGCGGCGTATCGAAACCGCCGGCAAGTTCGGGACAGATGGCGACGAGGCGACCTTCCTCACGCCAGCGCGCGACATGGGGATGATCGAGCGTCTTCGCCTGTCCGTCATAGCGGACGGGTTCGCCGTGGAGGCAGGCGCTGATGAGGATTTTCATGGGTTGGTCCTCTGCTGTGCACCGGTAGCACCCCCCTCTGTCCTGCCGGACATCTCCCCCGCAAGGGGGGAGATCGGATGGGGCATGCGCACCGCCCCTCCTCTCCCCCCTGTGGGAGAGGATAGCCTGCCCCAAGAGGCGTAAGCCGATTGGCTTGGCAGGCTTGGTGAGGGGTGAATTGTGGTGTACGACGGGGCCAAATCGTGACCCCTCACCTGGAAAATCTAGCACTTAGCTGAAGCTAAGATGCTGATTTTCCGTCCTCTCCCACAAGGGGAGAGGAGATCACCCCGAAATCTTCGAGAAGTCCGCAACCGTGCCCGTGGCCTCGCGGATCAGCGCCAGAAGCGCAAGCCGGTTGGCGCGGATCGCTGGGTTTTCGTCGTTGACCAGAACGTCGGTGAAGAAACGGTCGACCGGGCCGCGGAGCTTGGAAAGGGCTGCCATGGCGTCGCGGAAGTCCTCGCGCTTGACAGCCTCGTCGGCTTCCTGACGGGCAAGGGCTACGGCCGCATAGAGCGCCTTTTCGGCCTCTTCGGTGAAGATCGCATCGTCCACGGACGTTGCAATTGTCGTGCCCTTCTTCTCTTCGGCGGCGAGCAGCTGCGTGGCGCGCTTGGTGCCGGCGAGCAGGTTCTTGCCGTCTTCCGAGGTGATGAAGGCCGTCAGCGCCTCGGCGCGGCGGGCGACCATCAGCAGATCATCCGCATCCGGCGTCAGCACGGCGTCGATGATGTCGTGACGCGCACCGAGATCGCGGAGATAGACCTTCAGGCGGTCGTGGAAGAAGGAGAGGAGGTCGGTATCCTTGGCGACGGAAAGGAGCTTCAACCGCACGCCCTTCTCCAGCAACACCCGGATCACACCCAACGCTGCACGTCGCAGCGCATAAGGATCCTTCGAGCCCGTCGGCTTTTCGTCAATCGCCCAGAAGCCGACCAGCGTGTCGAGCTTGTCGGCCAGCGCAACGGTCACGGCGACCGGGTTGGTCGGCAGACTGTCGGACGGGCCGAGCGGCTTGTAGTGCTCTTCGATCGCGGCGGCGACGTCGGCGTCTTCGCCCTGCAGGATCGCATATTTGCGGCCCATGAGGCCCTGAAGCTCAGGGAATTCGCCGACGGCTTCGGTGCGCAGGTCGGCTTTCGCCAGCACAACGGCGCGGTCGACCTTGGCGGCATCGGCGCCGGTGATCCTGGCGAGTGCGGCGGCCAGCGCGCGGATGCGCGTGACGCGTTCGCCCTGCGAGCCGAGCTTGGCGTGGAAGGTGACGCCCAGATGGTCGAGCTTGGCCATGCGCTGGTCGAGCGGCTTCTTGAGGTCGAGGCCGAATTTCGCCGCGCTTTCCTTCAGGTCGCCGAGGTCGGGCATGTCCTTCTGGTCGCGCTTGTAGAAATGGGCAGCGTCCGAAAGGCGGGCGCGCACGACCTTGCCATTGCCATGCATGATTTCCTTGCCGCCGTCCTTGGCCTCGATGTTGGAAACGAGGATGAAGCGGTTGGCCAGCCCCTCGCCGCCCCCCTCCTGAGAATGGGCGGGACGGCAGACGAAACACTTCTGGTTCGTCTTGATGGTGAGGCGGATGATTTCGGCGGGGATTTCGAGGAATTCTTCCTCGAACGTGCCCATCAGCACATGCGGATATTCGACAAGGCCGGAGACTTCATCGAGCAGGCCTTCGTCCTCGACCAGTTCGAGCCCCGAGGCGAAGGCGAGGTTCTGCGCGTCCTGCAGGATGATCTGCCTGCGGCGTTCGGCGTCGAGCACGACCTTGGCCTTTTCGAGGCTGGCGGCATAATCGTCGAAGCGCTTGACGGTGATGGCGGCTGGCGCATGGAAGCGGTGGCCATAGGTGACATTGCCGGCGACGATGCCATCGACTTCAAACGGGATGGCGACCGTTTCGTCATGTTCGGGGCCGAACATGCAGACGATGGATTGCAGCGGTCGCACCCAGCGCAGCGCACCGGGCTTGGCGGAAGCCGCACCCGAACGCATGGACTTGGGCCAGGGGAAATTGCGGATGATGCCGGGCATGACATCGGCGATGATCTCTTCCGCCGCGCGGCCGGGCTTCTGGATCACGGCGATGTAGAATTCGCCCTTCTTGGGGTCGGTGACCTTTTCGGCCTGATCGACGGACGTCAGGCCAGCCGAGCGCAGGAAGCCTTCGATGGCTTGTGCCGGCGCATCCGTGCGGGGGCCCTTCTTTTCCTCGCGCGTATCGGCAGAGCGGGCGGTGAGGCCGCGAACGTCGAGCGTCAGGCGGCGCGGCGTCCAGTATTCACGCGCGCCCTCATAGGTCAGACCCGCCTCGACCAGCGCATCGGTCACCAGCTTCTTCAGGTCGCCGGCAGCTTTTCTCTGCATGCGGGCGGGGATTTCCTCAGAGCGAAGTTCAAGCAGAAGGTCCGGCATGGTCTTGGCGCACAATCTTTAAAGGTTGTTTTTCAGTGCGCGGGACTTAGCAAGCCGTGGCCGCCTTGTCATCACCAAAGCGGCCAAAATCGGCAGAGGCCTGCCCGCGAATGGCCCCGAAGATTTCGCTTTCGAACCGCAATTCGGACATGAGCGGATTTCACATTCGGTTTCGTCAGTGCTCAGGAATATAGGTCGCCGCGAACGGTTGGCCGGAAGGAGATCAGATGCACACGAACAAATTTTCCCGCATATCTGCGGTAGCCCTCATCGTCGGCAGCATGGTTGCGGCCCCTGCATTCGCGGCCGGCAACGGCAATGGCGGCGGAAACGGCGATGGCAACAGTGGCGGTAACGCCGGCGGCAACAGCGCCAGCCATTCGGCCAGCGACAATGGCGGTGGCAAGTCCGGCAACTCTGCGACACCGGGCGCCGCGACAACGATGGACAAGACCACGAAACACTCCGACACGGGCTCCGACAAGAGCCATGACATGAGCAAGGACAAGTCCGCGAACAAGAGCGGCGCGTCCGATCTCGGCAAGCTGAACGGATTCCTGCATGCCTCGCCCGAGGCGCTGCAGAAGGCGGCTCCGAATTCGGAAATCGGGCTTGTCACGCATGGCTATGCCGATGCGCTGAACTCCTACCTTGCCGGTGGCGCGAATGCCAAGACGGCGGCCGACGTCCATGCCGCGCTGGAAAAGGCCGCCAACAAGCCGCTTGATGCGACGACGATCGCCGCGGTCGATGCGAAGCTCGCCAAGAACGACCCCGCGCTTGCGAAGGCAATTGCCGCGCATCCGGGTGGTGCCGCTGGTCTGGCGAAGGAAATCGCCGCTGCCGGCCCTGCCAAGAAGGCAACCGGAACCACTGCACCGGCCACGAAGAAGACCGTGCAGTAAAGCAGGCATTATTTTGAATGACCCTTGCCCGCCGCCTTCGACCCCTGGAGCGGCGGGTTTTTCATGTCCGCGTGATGCCTTGGGCTTTACCAGCCACCGCCACCACCGCCGCCTCCCCCGCCGCCCGACGAGCCGCCACCACTGGAGCCGCCGGAGGAACTGGAGGGTGCTGGCGCCGGCAGCGTCGACTGGATGGTGGACGCCATGGAATGCGAGAAGCCGCCGACCGAGCCGGCAAAGCCACCATAATTGGAGCCTGAATACCAGCCGGGGTGATAGTCATCCATCTGGGCCGCAGCCAGCCACTTGTCGAAGGTCTCCGTCCAGGGCTTTTCGACGCCGAGCGCCACGGCATAGGGCAGAAGCTTTTCGAAATGCTGCGGCGACATTTGCGGGGCGCCCGCCATGTTCATCCGGTCCTTTTCGGCCAGCGTCAGATATTGGCGGAGCCCGTCTATGCCATCCATCATCTTGGCGCCAAGCGCCGTCGGTGCGCCCATGATGAAGAAAGCGAGGATGTTGGCAATGATGATGCCGCCGAGGCCGACGATAACGGGGAGTTCGCCATGCGAGAGCAGCTCCTCGAACATCAACGAGACCAGCGAGCCGAGGGCTGTGAAGGCCATGAGGCCAAGGAACCCGAGAACCACGATATAGAAAATCTTGCGCGCCACCGAGACGCCCGGCTGGAAGCCCTTGCCGAGCACGCCGGCAAAGACGCCGAGCACAACGGCAAGAATGAGCGGAACGACAAGCAGGGCGATGTCGTCGGACGAGAACCGACCGAAGGCGATCAGCGCGACGAAGGTGACGACGGAAAGAATGACGCCGAGGATCACATAGCCGACATTGGCATTGTAATATTTGCCGCGATTTTCCTTGGTGATCGCGCCGACAAAGGCAGAACCCGCCGCCTGCACGGCGGTGCCATTGGACTTGTCGAGCCTGAGCGTCCCGCCGGCAGAAACGACGCGCGCCATGATGGCCCCTTCGCCGGGCGGCAGTTTCTCCGGGCCGCCGCTCTTCGTATCCGTGAGGATGATCGACGTCTTCAGGTCTTCAAGCTTCAGCCGGCCGTTGACGGCCAGGTTCAGCGCTGCTGCCGAAAACGCCTTCCAGCCGCCATCGCCGAAACCCTTGTTGTCGATATAGTTGACCAGCGCCGGCGAAATGCCGTCCGGCGCATCCCAGCGCGGCACGATGATGCCGCGCGGCGGATCGCGCCCGACCTTTGCCCACGACCAGCCATACCAGGCCCAGACGAGCACCAGGCCAATGAGCGCAATGAAGGCATTGCGGTGATCCTTGATCCACCACCAGCGTTGCTGGGCTCCAGTCGGCGCATCGATGGCGCCTTTCGGCAGTGTGATCCAGGCGGTCATGCCATCTTTCGGCTTGAGGCTGCGTGTGGCCTGTACATTGACGGTCGGGCCATTGTCGCGGATCGTCGCGTCGCTGCCGGTTGCCCCCGCCTCGCCGGTATAGACCTTGAGGCTTGTCGGCCGCACCCCGTCGGGAAGGTGAATGTCTGCATCGGCGCGCAGGATCGGGAATTTCCAGAAATTGCCGGTGATGTTCCAGGCGAAGAGATCGGCATCCGGCCCGTAGCGGACCTGCCGGTTCGTCTCGTAGACGATTTCATAAACATGTGGACCGGAGCTGACATATGTGTCGGCGTCACCGGCATAAATGCGGATGCCGTTGTCGATATATTCGGTCTTGTAGGGCTCGTCCCGGCCATCGCGGCGCACGGCCTTCAACGAGAAATCCACCTCGCCGATCGCGCCGTCTTCCTTGCGGAAGGTGAGCGGGAAATCGCGGAAGATGCCATGCTTGACGTCATGGCCTTCGGCATTCACCTCAATCCGCTCGGTCACGGTGACGAGGCCGCTTTTGGCCAGCGCCACATCAGCGTGGAAATTGCGGATGACCTCGGCAGCGCTGGCGGGGAGGCATGACAGGATCAAAAATGCTGCGACCGCGCAGATCTTCGCCTTGAACCGTTGCATGCCGTTCCCCCTGTTGCGGACTATCCCGCCTTGCGTTCAAACGTCACGCCGAGCGAGCCGAGCGCGTCCCAATAGTTCGGATAGGTCTTGGCGACGCAGGACGGGTTTTCGATGGCGATGCCGGATGTTTTCAGACCAGCCAGCGCGAAGCTCATGGCGATGCGGTGATCGGCGAAGGTGTCGATCAGCGCCGAAACCGTCTGGCCGGCAAGCGCCGGATCGCCGGTGACGATCAGATCATCGCCCTCCTCGCGGGCAAGGCCGGCGCGGATATTGTTGAGGCCGAGCGAAAGTGCGCGGATGCGGTCGCATTCCTTGACGCGCAGGTTCTCGATGCCGGTGAAGCGCACGGGCGTTTCATTGTACGCCGCGAGCACGGCGAGCGTGGGGATGGCATCCTGCATCTGGCTGCCGTCGATCTCGGCGGGCATGTGAGGGAAAGCGGCGATCATGTCGTAGGAACGGGCATCGGGCTGGGAAAATTCGGTCGCGGCGACGCCGAGGTTGATCTTGCCCCTGGTCAGCACTTCGGCTCCCCAGAGATAGGTGGCAGCCGAAGCGTCAGGCTCGATGAGATAATCGGCAGCGCGGTAGCCGGTCGGCGCGATGACCCAGCGGGCATTGCCCTCCTCGCGCACGTCAGCGCCGAAGGCGGTCATGCAGGCCGTCGTCAAGGTAATATAGCCACGCGCACCGATGGCGGAGCCGGCCAGCTCGACAGTGAAGGGCTCGCGCCCGCAGGCTGCCGCCATCAGCAGCGCCGAGACATATTGCGAGGAGAGTCCTGCATCGATGACGACGCGATTGGCGGTGAAGCCGCCCTTGGCGTCCACCGTAACGGGCGGGCAGCCGGTGGACGCCTCGATCTCAACGCCGAGAGAAGCGAGCGAGGCGACCAGCGGGGCGATGGGGCGCTTGCGCATATGCTCGTCGCCATCGACGACGAAGCGGCCATCGAACATGGCGACCGCAGCGGTGAGAAAGCGCGTGGCCGTGCCGGCATTGCCGAGGAAGAGCGGCTTTTCCGGCGGGTTGAACGTGCCGGAGCTGGTGACGACGAAGGTCGTGGCGTCCGGCTCCTCGACCGTCACGCCCATGGCACGCAGGGCCTCTGCCATATAGAGCGTGTCGTCGCTTTTCAGCGCGCCGGTCAGCCGGCTCGTACCCCTGGCGAGGCCGGCGAGCAGCAGCGCGCGATTGGTGATCGACTTGGAGCCGGGCGGCATCACGCGGCCAGTCAGCGCATGGGCCGGCGGGATGACGGTGAGCGTATCTTTGTTCATGTCTTAAGGGTCTCGGCGGAAGAAAATCTCCCCCGCCCTTTATCAGAACTTGACCTGAGGAACAGCCCTGTCGGCCTCGTTGGTGATTTCGAAATAGGCCATCTTCACAAAACCGAAGGCCTTGGCGACGAAGTTGGACGGAACGCTTTCGACCTTGACGTTCAGCTCGCGGGCCGCACCATTGTAATAGCGGCGCGCCATCTGCACTTCGCCCTCAATGGTTTCGAGCGACTTCTGCAATTCGATGAAGTTCTGGTTGGCCTTGAGGTCCGGATAGGCTTCGGCGAGCGCAATCACCTTGCCCAAAGCCTGGCTCAGCATGCCTTCGGCGACCCCGCGGCCGGCGACATCGCCCTGCGGCACGGCCTGCGCCTTGTTGCGCAGCTCGACCACCTCTTCCAGCGTCGACTTCTCGTGGCTGGCATAGCCCTTCACCGTTTCGATGAGGTTCGGGATCAGGTCGGCGCGGCGCTTCAACTGTACATCGATGCCGGACCACGCTTCCTCAGCCATCTGGCGCGAGCGCACAAGGCCGTTATAGACGATGACCGCATAGGCCGCGATCGCCACGATAATGATCAATGCATACATGGGTTTCCCTCTCCCCGACTGTTGCCGGGAGATTAGCCTTGGCCGGCGGCAAAGTCATCCGGGATTTTAGTGCAGGGTAAACGGCGGGAGGCGCCCTCCCCTGTTACCCAGGGAGCGGCGCGGCGCGGCCAATCGGCGGAAGATCGTCCCCAACGAACACCAGTTCCGGGGAACGATCATGAAAACCGCCATCAGGCTCTGCGCAGCACTCCCGCTCCTCGTCCTCTTCATCGACTATGCCGTCGCGATGCAGAAGGTCGAGCCCGCCGGCACGCGCCGTTGCCTGAGAACGATCGCAAAGCAGACCGATGTTGGGACCTATCCGACGCTGAAGCCGGTCTGGGAGATGGGCGTGAAGTGGGGCGAGCGGGGTTAGACCGTTTCGAGATCTGTTTGCTTGAACTCATCAGCTGTCGCCAATATCGGGACGCGATAATGCCGGGCGCAAGCATAGTGCAAGCAGTCACCCAAATTCAAACCGTAACGCCCCGCGCGATAACGATCCGCAGCAGAGATCGCCAGCTTCGTTGTCTCATATGCGGGTGGCATATCCTTGATCTCGATGCCTCTTTCCAAAAGAAAATCGAGGACGAGGGATTCAACGGTAGACATCGGCAAACCGAACTTGTCGGGCCTTGAAAGCGCGAGCACGACCTCAAGGATGGCAACCGGAGACGTGATCGGAGAGCGAGCCTCCTTCAGAACCTTTGAAATTCGATCTGCTTCGGGCTCATCGGACAAAATCGCGATAATCGCGCAGGCATCGACGAACATCATTCACCCCAGAGGCTATTGAAGGTTTCGCGCGATAGCGGTTGTCTGGCCTGCTCGTTCAACGTTACGCCATATTGCTCTCGCAGGCGCCGCGCAGTTTGCGATGGCGTTTCGTTCGCACTTCGGCGCGCAAGCGCTTCCTTCATTGCGATGACGATCGCATCTGTAATGCTGACACCTTCAACCTGCGCGAATTTCCGCGTCAGTTGATCGGCTTCCGGATTGTTCACATTGATCGCCATGATGCACCATGTAGATGAACCTCACGGCAAATGTAGATCAAGTGCCCGGTTTTTCCAAGCGCGGCGTAGATGTGGCTTACGCCACATCCTTCCAGTTCACGCCACCGGCATCCGTCAGCAGGAATGCCTCGCCGCAGGCCTTGGCCAGCGTGCGGACGCGCAGGATGTAGGACTGCCGTTCGGTGACGGAAATCACGCCGCGGGCGTCGAGCAGGTTGAAGACGTGGGAGGCCTTGATGCATTGGTCATAGGCCGGGAAGACGCATTTGTGGAGGCGCAGGTTATCGTTGTCTCCGGGCGCGCCGGCCGCGAGAAGCGCCTGGCATTCCTTTTCCGCGTCGATGAAATGCCGGTGCAGCATTTCTGTGTCGGCGAATTCGAAGTTATGGCGGGAATATTCCTGCTCGGCCTGAAGGAAGACGTCGCCATAGCTGATCTTCTCGTCGCCTTCGCGGCCGTTGAAGTTCAGGTCGTAGACATTGTCGACGCCCTGCACATACATGGCGAGGCGTTCGAGGCCGTAGGTCAGTTCGCCGGCGACGGGCGCGCATTCGATGCCGCAGACCTGCTGGAAGTAGGTGAACTGCGAGACTTCCATGCCGTCGCACCAGCATTCCCAGCCCAGCCCCCAGGCGCCAAGCGTCGGGCTTTCCCAGTCGTCCTCGACGAAACGGATATCGTGGACCAGCGGATCGAGGCCGATGGCCTCCAGCGAGCCGAGATAAAGCTCCTGCAGGTTCGACGGGTTCGGCTTCAGGATGACCTGATACTGGTAATAGTGCTGAAGACGGTTGGGGTTCTCGCCATAGCGGCCGTCAGACGGGCGGCGCGAGGGCTGCACGTAAGCGGCCTTCCACGGCTTCGGGCCGAGCGCGCGCAGCGTCGTTGCCGGATGGAACGTACCGGCGCCCACTTCCATGTCATAGGGCTGCAGCACGGCGCAGCCCTTGTCGGCCCAATAATTGTGCAGGGTCAGGATCAGCGCCTGGAAAGAGCGCTTCGGGTCCATATGGGGAGCGAGGGTCGTGGTCATGTGATCAGCCGTAAGCCTTGTAAAATCGTGCCTGTCGTTTGGCATATTATTCCCGACAGGGTCAAGCATGTGACCGGGCATGGAGGGTGCACATGAATAAGAGCAGCGTTGCATCCACCATTGGCTGCGATAGACTTGCCCCGATTGTTTACGGAGATCGACATGCGCCGCATTCTGCTTGCTCTTCCTCTTGCCGCCGCTTCTCTTGCATCGGCCCATGCTGCGGGTGACGCCAAGCCGACGGAGGCGCTGACCTGCACCAGCATCGTGAAGGCTGGCGATACGGCGAAGACGATCGAGGCGCGATACAAGGGTGAGACGGCGATCGAAGAAACGGCGGGCGCGGAAGGTGCGACCGCCAAGGCTTTGGCGATCTTCCCCAAGGACCCGGCGCGCAAGCTCTTCGTGTCCTTCTTCGATGACGAGATGACGAAGCTTTCGGCCGTTGGCCCCGCCCCGGGCGCGACGCACTGGACAATTGCAGGCCTGACGCTCGGCTCGACGCTTGCCGATGTCATCAAGGCCAATGGCGGGAAATTCGAGATCAGCGGTTTCGACTGGGACTATGGCGGCTATATCACCGACCTCAAGGGCGGCAAGCTGTCCGCGCTCGATGGCGGCTGTATCGTCACGATCCGCTTCAATCCGCCCGAGGGCAAGGAGGTTCCCGCCGCGCTTTCGGGTGAGAAAAGCATCCCCTCCTCGGACGCCAAGCTTGCCAAACTGAACCCCCATGTCAGCGATATTCAACTGGGCTGGGCCGGAGAAGACGGCAGCAAAGGCTCAGGCGACTGATATCGGCGCAAGACCATTCGAGACAAAAATCGATTAACTCTTTGTCATGATAAGGCCGACGTACCAAATCTGCAGCAAACGTCCTTGCGGATTTGCAAGAGCAAGGCATAGTCAGTGCTCAAAAGGGCACGAGAGCCCGACGATAAACGATCCCGAAGGAAACATCCGTTGAGCGCCGTCACCGAGAGCGCGACGCCGTCGCAAGCGTCCACTGCATCCGCCAGCCTGGCCAAGGCCGCCACAGGCCCTGCCATGGCAATCCTCATCATGATCAGCGTATCCCATATGCTGAACGACCTGATGCAGTCGGTCGTACCCTCTGTCTATCCGATCCTGAAGGACAAGTTCCAGCTTTCCTATTCGGATGTCGGCCTCCTGACCTTTACCTGGCAGCTGACGGCCTCGATCCTGCAGCCGGGCGTCGGCTTTTATACCGACAAGCATCCCAAGCCCTTCAGCCTTGCCTTTGGCATGGGCTGTACGCTGGTCGGCCTCCTGCTGATGGCCTTTGCCACCTCGTTTCACCACCTGCTGATCGGCGTTGCCGCCATCGGGGTCGGTTCATCGATTTTCCACCCGGAATCCTCGCGCGTCGCACGCATGGCGTCCGGCGGGCGGCATGGGTTCGCGCAGTCGCTGTTTCAGGTGGGCGGCAATTTCGGCTCGGCCATCGGACCGCTGTTGGCCATGCTCCTCGTCGTGCCCTACGGCCAGCATGCGATCAGCTATTTCGGCATTTTCGCGCTGGCCGGCATGGCGATCCTGACGCGCGTCGGCTTCTGGTATCGCGAGGAGCGCCGTTCAGCCAAGGGCAAGGCCGCCGTCGCGCATGAATCGCCGGTCAGCCGCAGCGTGCTCATCCGCTCGATCGTTATCCTCTGCGCGCTGATCTTCTCGAAGTTTCTCTATATGGCGAGCCTGTCGAGCTATTACACTTTCTACACGATGAACACGTTCGGCATCTCGACCTCGACCGCGCAGTTGCTGCTCTTCGTCTATCTGGGCTCGGTCGCCGCGGGCACAATTGCCGGCGGCCCAATTGGCGACCGCATCGGCCGCCGCCGGGTCATCTGGTTCTCGATCCTCGGCGTGCTGCCCTTCACGCTGGCCCTGCCCTTTGCGAACCTGACCTGGACCGTCATCCTGACGATCCCGATCGGCTTCATCCTGGCGTCGGCCTTCCCGGCCATCGTCGTCTATGCGCAGGAACTCGTTCCGGGCAAGCCGGGTACGATTGCAGGTCTCTTCTTCGGATTTGCCTTCGGCATGGGCGGTATCGGTGCAGCACTGCTCGGCGTCCTGGCCGACCATACGTCGATCGGCTTCGTCTACGAGGTCTGCTCGATGCTGCCGGCGATCGGATTGCTGGCGATTTTCCTGCCGGATGTGCGGCACAAGGCCGCGTAGGGACAAGGCGGCCTGAAGGCTGCTCAGGTATCGTCCTTCTTGAGGCGATATTCACCCGTCACGGGATCCTTCACGAGGGTCCCGTGCGCGCCGTTTTCGACTTCGCGTCGGCGCGCATTCGCCTGTTCCGACGCCTTGCGGGCCTCGGCGACAAAACGCTTGTAGAAAATGTAAACGCCTGCTGCGATGATCAGCAGGAAGATTGCCTGGGGCATCGTGTCCTCGATAAATCAGGGCTGTTACAGCCCGAACCGACCCCATAATGCCTTGTCTTCCGCCGTCTGCGCAAGGGCTGCAATCGCACCCTCCCCGGCTGCGGCCCCGATATCGCTGCCGACATTGACGCCCGGCACGCGGCGGCCGAAGAGCGAGCGCTGGCCGGAGACGAGTTCGAGCTTCACCTTGTCGCCGAAGTCGCGGCGCAGAACTTCACGCGCATGTCCGAGACCGTCGATGAGGCCGAGTTCCTTCGCCTTGACGCCGGTCCAGAACAATCCGGAGAAGATCGTCAGATCATCAACGAGTTTGGATCCGCGACGCTGTTTCACCATGTCGATGAAGACCTTGTGGATCTCGAGCTGGAGCGTCTTCAGATATTCGATATCGGCTTCCTTTTCCGGCTGGAACGGATCGAGGATCGCCTTGTTTTCACCGGCCGTGTAGACGCGGCGCTCGACGCCGATCTTCTTCAGAAGCTCCGGAAAGCCGAAGCCGCCCGACACGACGCCGATGGAGCCGACGATGGAGGTTTCATCCGCGATGATGACATCGCCGGCGAGCGCGATCATGTAGCCGCCGGAAGCCGCCACATCCTCGGCGAAGACATAGACCTTCTTGTTGTGCTCGGCAGCAAGATCGCGAATGCGGCGATAGATCAGCCGCGACTGCACGGGCGAACCGCCGGGCGAATTCACCACGATGGCGACAGCTGAGGATTTCTTCGAGGCAAAGGCCTTTTCCAGCGCAGGCGCCACGCTTGCGAGATTGAGCGCGGGGCGGAACTGGCTGCCGCCTGCCATGATCGTTCCCTGCAACCGAACCACCGGGATAACCGTCTCCTCCTTGCGGAAACGGGCGGGAAGATAACGGCGGAACAGGTCTTTCATCGAGATGCCTTCAATTGCGTGTGCTGACAGGAGATGTAGGGATCAGCAGCAAAAACGCAATGGAACGAGGCGAAAATCGCCCTGCCGGCCTTATCTGGCGCTGCGCTTGCGTCCAAGGCGGGCATAAGCGGCGCGGCCATTGTTGAGATTATCGACGAAGGAGGAGAAGTGATGCCCCTCCTCATGCATGATGAACGGTGCACGGAAGACAAGCCGGGCGCGGGACCCCTTCACCGCCGACACCAGCATCCGGATCGCCGGCTCCCCGTCCCGCGGGTGGATGAGCGTGACCTGCAGCCCGCCGAAGCGCTGGCCGCAGGCAGCGATCACATCGGCAATCGATTCCGGGCGGGCAATCAACGAGAGTTCGCCGCCCGGTTTCAACATGGCACCGGCGGTTCTGATCCAGCTCTCGAACAGGCCTTCCGTCATCGCATGGGCATCCGCCTTCAGCGCATCGGGCGTGCGACGATCAGCGGCGGCGTTGAACGGCGGGTTCATAATGACGTGGTCGAAGACCTCGTCTTCCAGCCCCGCTGCCACGCGTGCCTTGCCCCGCAAGGTCACATCGGCCTCGATGACGCAAACGCGCGATGCGACATGCGCATTTTCCGCAAGGGCAATCGACTTGCGGGCAAAGGCCGCCATGTCTGGCGAGCGCTCGACAAGCGTCACCTCCGCCTGTTGAAGCCTTGAGGCCACGGCGAGGCCGGCGGCCCCTGCTCCGGCGCCAAGGTCGGCAACCTTCAGTTTTCCGTCGCCCGCGACCATGGCGGCAAGAAGCATGGCGTCCATGCCCGAACGGTGTCCGCCCGTCGCCGGCTGGACGACGTAGAACTTGCCGAAATGGAAGGCATCGATCGTCTCGACGGTCACGTCGGCTTCCTGTCCCTGAGCTCGGCGCCGAGGCCCACGTCTGTGACGATCGAACGGGCTTCCTCGATGCGGTCGCTGTCGACCAGGACGCGGCGGGGAATCGCACCGATGGATCCGTCCAGAATGCTCATCGTCTGGTCGGCAACCATGCAGACAATGCCGGCATCCCGCATCAGGCTTTCCAGAAAGGAGATCAGAACCGGATCATTCGTCCGCACAAGCTCTTCCAAGGTCCTTATTCTCCTTAAAAACTGGTCCGCGAGGCAATTCGCCTCTTGCCGCACCTTTGGCCCCTTCGCTATTGTCGGCTGACATAATAGCAGGAGTGCTTTCGTTGGGCGTCGTCATACCGCTTGAAGAAAACAAAAACAAACAGGCATCGGTCAAGCCACTCGTGGACCTGACCAAGAGCGGCATGCAGCGCGTCAACCAGTTGATCCTGTCGAAGGCCGGCTCGGATGTCGAGATGATACCGGAAGTGGCCAATCACCTCATTTCCTCCGGCGGCAAGCGGCTGCGTCCGATGCTGACGCTGGCTGCGGCAGAACTGTGCGGCTATGTCGGCGAGAACCATATTCGGCTCGCCGCATCCGTGGAGTTCATGCATACCGCCACGCTTCTCCACGACGACGTCGTGGATGAGAGTGCCATGCGGCGGGGCAAGTCGACCGCGCGGATGATCTGGGGCAACCAGGCCAGCGTTCTCGTCGGCGACTTCCTGCTCGGTCAGGCCTTCAAGATGATGGTCGATGCCGGCTCGATGGATGCGCTCGACGTTCTGGCCACGGCAGCCACCGTGATTGCCGAAGGCGAGGTCATGCAGCTTTCGGCCGCCAAGAACATGGAAACGACGGAAGACGACTATCTCGCCGTCATCCGCGCCAAGACGGCGGCCCTCTTTGCCGCCGCCGCCGAAGTCGGCCCGATCGTTGCCGGCGAAAGCAAGGCGATTCGCAATGCGCTCAAATCCTACGGGATGAATCTCGGCCTCGCCTTCCAGCTTGTCGACGACGTGCTCGACTATGGCGGCACGACGGCAGAGCTGGGCAAGAACACCGGCGACGACTTCCGCGAAGGCAAGATCACGCTGCCGGTCATCCTCGCCTATCGCCGGGGTTCGGACGAGGAGCGTGCCTTCTGGAAGCGAGCGATCGAGGAAGGCCAGTCCAGCGACGAGAACCTCGCGATTGCGCTGGGTCTCATCAAGAAATATGGCAGCCTTGCCGACACGATCACCCGCGCCCGCCACTACGGCACGATTGCCCGCGATGCACTGGCCCCCTTGCCGGACACACAGCTCAAGGCCGCGCTGCTGGAAGTCATCGACTTCTGTATCGAGCGGGTGAGCTGAGACACGGCCGCCTCAAAGCCTTGAGTGGCGGAAAGGCGGCCGCTCGCGGGATGGAATTTGTTGCGGCGCTGCTTCAAAAAAGCCATGCTCGGTCCGAATCATAAAGGCGGCGACGCGACCGTCTGATGTCCGCGTCCGTGGACGTTGTTGAAAGGTTTCTTCATGCGGAAATTGTCACTTTCGGCCCTTCTTTGCAGCGCGGCGCTTGCGGCAGTTCTGGCCGGCGCAGGCGGTGCATGGGCCAAGTCGGCGGACACGCCTGCCAAGCCGGAAGTCGAAGTGAAATTCGATCCCGGCTCGGTCGACAGTTTCTCCGGCGCCTATCTCGCGGCCTTTACCGCCGACAGCGATGGCGACCACAAGAACGCGATTGATCTTTACCGCGTCGCGCTCGATTTCGAGCCGAACAATCTGCAGATCCAGGAGCGGTTGATGATCAACCTGTTCCTGAACGGCAATTTCGAAGAGGGCGTCAAGCTCGCCCAGACGCTGAAGAAGGATCCGGCTGTCGAGCGCGTCACGACGCTTTCGCTCGGCATCGACGCGATCCGCCAGAAGCAATATGCCAAGGCGCGCAAGCTCCTCGTCTACAAGGGGCCGAACGATCTCGACCGCATGATGAACACGCTTCTCCTCGCCTGGGCCGATTTCGGCGCAGGCAAGAAGAAGGAGGCGCTGGACACCGTCGTCAATCTGAACGGCCCGGAATGGTTCAAGATCTTCAAGAACTATCATGCCGGCGTCATGTCGGCGCTTGCCGGCGACAAGGACGGCGCGCGGAAGTATCTCTCCGAAGCCATCACCGACAAGGAAGGCGGCGCGGCTGCACAGGACGTCTTCGTGCGTTCCGTGATTGCGCTTGCGGGCTTCGAGGCGCAGGCCGGCGAGAAGCAGAAGGCATTCGATGCACTGGCGTCCGGCGAAGGCCTGACGGGCCGCTATGCGCCATTCCAGACCGTTCGCGCCATGATCGAAAAGGGCGAGCCGATCAAGCCGCAGGTGGCAACGCCGGCTGACGGTGCAGGCGCCGTGCTCTTCTCCGTCGGCAGCGCGCTGAACCAGTCGGTCAGCGGCAATATCGGCATGCGCGACAATGCGCAGGAAATCGTGGCGTTCTATTTGAATGCTGCGCTGGCGCTTTCGCCGGACAGCGCCGATGTCATGATCCTTCTCGGTAATGTGGCCGATGGCGCCGGCAAGCCGGAAAAGGCGATTGAATTCTACCGCAAGGTCGACCGCGCCTCGCCGATGCATCGCGTTTCGGAACTGCAGCTGGGTCTCGATCTCAGCCAGACCGGCAAGTCGGACGAGGCCGAGCAGCATCTCAAGACGCTGATTGCCGAAGATCCGTCCGACTTCCGCTCCTATCTTGCGCTCGGCAGCGTTTATGCCGACAAGGAAAACTATGCCGCCATGGCGTCGACCTATGACGACGCGGTGAAGGCGATCGGCCCCAACCCGACGCGCGGCCAGTGGGCGGTCTTCTACCAGCGCGGCATTGCCTATGAGCGGCTGAAGAAGTGGGCGGATGCTGAGCCGAACTTCAAGAAGGCTCTGGAACTCTTCCCCGACCAGCCGCAGGTGCTCAACTATCTCGGCTATTCCTGGATCGACATGAACCTGAACCTCGACGAGGGCATGGCGATGATCCGGAAGGCTGTCGAGCTTCGCCCTGACGACGGCTACATCGTCGATTCGCTCGGCTGGGCCTATTATCGCACCGGCAAGTATGAAGACGCCGTGCGCGAGCTTCAGCGCGCCGTGCAACTGAAGGAAGGCGACGCCACGATCAACGACCACTACGGCGATGCGCTGTGGCGGGTTGGCCGGAAGCTGGAAGCGACCTTCCAGTGGAACCGTGCGCTGATCGCCAAGCCGGAGCCTGACCTCGAAGCCAAGATCAAGGCCAAGCTGAAGGACGGCCTGCCGGACCTCAACGGCAAGACGCCGGCCGAAGCGGACGCCGAAAAGGCCATGCAGACGCCCGCAGCCGATGCGCCGGGCAAGAAGTCCTGACCGGGCAACCGTATAGGACATTTCGCCATGGCTCTGACTGAAATCGCCCCGGCGAAGATCAATCTTGCGCTGCACGTCACCGGGCAGCGCGAGGATGGCTATCATCTCCTCGAAACGGTCGTGACCTTCTCTGACGCCGGCGATGTCGTGACGGTCGATGCGGCGCCGGAGGATTCATTCTCGATGTCCGGCCGCTTCTCGCAGGGTCTGTCGCGGGAAGCCGGCGGATCCGACGGCAATCTGGTGCTCCGGGCGCGCGATGCGCTGCGCGAGGCACTCGCCGAGGAGGGGCTGAGCGCCCCACCTGTTGCCATTCATCTCGAAAAGAACCTGCCGGTCGCGTCCGGCATCGGCGGCGGCTCTGCGGATGCGGCGGCGACCTTGCGCGCGCTGCTGCGCCACTGGCATGCAGCACCGGCGGCGGCGACGCTCGACAAGCTGAGCCTGAAGCTTGGTGCGGACATTCCGATGTGCATGGTGGGCAGGCCGCTGATGGCCAGCGGCGTCGGCGAAAACCTTGCCCTCCTGCCCGGCATGCCCTCCTTCCACGGCATTGTTGCCAATCCCCTGCAGCCGGTTTCGACGCCGCAGGTGTTCCAGCGGCTGACGGAGAAGAACAATCCGTCGATGGGAGCGCTGCCCGTCCTCTCCGGCACGGGCGATTGGCTTGCCTGGCTGGCGAGCCTCCGCAACGATCTGGAACCGCCGGCGCGGCAGCTGCAAAGCCGCATTGCCGAACTCTCCGGCTTGATGCAGGATTCCGGCGCTGCCCTTGTCAGGATGTCCGGTTCGGGTGCAAGCTGCTTTGCGCTCTATGAGCGGGAAGAGCAGGCGAGCGAGAGTCTGGAGCGGCTGACGGCAGCACGGCCGCAATGGTTCTTCATGCAGACCCGCACGGTTGGAATCGGAGACATGAACGATGCCCGGACTTGACGAGACGCGGCCCTTCATCCCCGTCGGCATTGCGATCCTGACCGTCTCCGACACGCGAACGCTTGCCGACGACAAGTCGGGCGATACGCTGCAGGGGCGGGTTCTGGACGCCGGGCACACGCTGATCGACCGCGCCATCGTGACCGACGACAAGGCGCTGATCCGCGCCCGCGTCGAAGCCTGGACGAAACAGGACGATATCGATGTCGTCATCACCACCGGCGGCACCGGCTTTACCGGGCGCGATGTGACACCGGAAGCTCTGGAGCCACTGTTCGAGAAGCGGATGGATGGTTTCTCGGAAGTCTTCCACCGGATTTCCTACGACAAGATCGGCACCTCGACGATCCAGTCGCGCGCCACGGGTGGCGTTGCCAATGCGACCTTCATCTTCGTCCTGCCGGGATCACCCGGCGCCTGCAAGGACGCCTGGGACGGCATTCTGAAGGGGCAGCTCGACTATCGCCACATGCCCTGCAATTTCGTGGAGATCATGCCGCGGCTGGACGAGCATCTGAGGCGCGGCCAGCCCAAGTGATCAGTCGGCCAGTGCGCGCTCGCGCGCCGTCACCCAGGCCGGAATGATTTCGGAGCGCAGCACGCGCTTCTTCAGCCCCGAGGCCAACGTCTCCAGATCAAAGCCGGTGCGGACGATGGAAATCGCCTGACGCTTGGTGAGGATGACGCCATTTTCCAGCGCCGAGCGCTTGCGGCCGATGCGCTTGAGGAACGGCTTTCTAAAGGTTCGGGAATCGGAAAACCGTGCCGGGTCGCGGGTCACGGACGCGTATTCGAAGATTTCCTCGATCCAGCCGGGTTGCGGCCGGGCGCCCGGTTCGATGAGAAACAGCCAATCGCCGCGCGCAGCGTCCAGCACGTCCTTCATGTCCCAGTCGTCGTAATAGCGGCAGCCCGCCGCTTCGGCGAGCTTCTGGATGCCGTCGCTCGAGCCCTTGTCGAGAATGAGAACATCCGAAACGAGGCCCTCGACAGCACCGGACACCAGCGCATTCAGCGTATGCGCCGCCTCTGTCTCCTGATCTCTGCATTCCATGATGATCGTCAGCATGAAACCGATTTAACGCATTGCAGCATGAAATGCCACAATTCTGTCATCGGGGCTGCCCGCAAGTTTGTTCTTGTCTTGTTCTCTTTTTCGCGATAGGAATATAGTCATTGAAACGGCGGCGAGTCTGGTCGCCAAGGAGTTTCCGATGGCAATTCGAACGGATTTTGCCGAGGGTGCTTTCGCGCCCTCGCACAGGGCAGACATGGCCGAAGCGCTGGCAAACGCATCCGGTGCGCGCATCGAGATCAACCGCCGGCGCGGCCGTGCCTCGGCCCTCAACATGGCGGGCCGCTTCGAGACGCTGGAGCGCACGCGGACCGACGACGGCTGGGACATCCCCGAGGAACTGCCACCTTTCAAGACCGAAGTGCAGGTGGAAAAGCCGCGCACGGCGCTGACGCGCAACGAGTCGCCCGATATTCCCTTCGACCGCTCGATCAACCCCTATCGCGGCTGCGAGCATGGCTGCATCTATTGCTTCGCGCGGCCGACGCATTCCTACATGGGCCTTTCGGCTGGGCTCGACTTCGAGGCCAAGCTGTTTGCCAAGCCCGATATCGCCAAGCTTCTGGAACGCGAGCTTTCCAAGCCCGGCTACAAGCCGCGGCCGATCGCCATCGGCACCAACACGGACCCCTACCAGCCGATCGAGAAGGAATGGCGGATCATGCGCCAGGTTCTCGAGATCCTGGAGACGGCGCATCATCCGGTCACGATCGTGACGAAGTCGGCGCTTGTCACCCGCGACATCGATATTCTCTCCCGGATGGCGCAGAAGGGGCTGGCAAAGGTCGCGCTCTCGGTGACGACGCTGGACCGCCCGCTGGCCCGCGCCATGGAGCCGCGCGCCGCAACGCCAGCAAAGCGGCTGGAAGCGATCCGCGAGCTTTCGGAGGCCGGCATTCCCGTCGGTGCAATGATGGCACCGATCATTCCAGGCCTGAACGACCACGAGATCGAGCGGGTGCTGGAAAGCGTGAAGACGGCCGGTGCGCGGGAAGCGAATTATGTGATCCTGCGCCTGCCCTTCGAGGTCAGTCCGCTCTTCCGCGACTGGCTGCTGCGCAACTATCCGGACCGCTATCGCCATGTCATGTCGCTGGTGCGCTCGATGCGCGATGGCAAGGATTATGACGCCGAATTCGGCAAGCGGATGAAGGGCGCCGGGCCCTATGCCTGGCAGATCCATCGCCGCTTCCAGATGGCCTGCAAGCGGCTGGGTCTCGACCAGCAGCGCCTGCCCTTGCGCGACGATCTCTTCGTCCCGCCGCTTGGATCAGGCGTGCAGCTGTCCTTACTGTGATCTTTGCTCTCCAGTCGCCGTGATGTTCCCCGCTTCACGGCTGCTCACCCGGCGGACCGCCTCTCCGCCGGGACTTGCGGGGAATCGGCGCGGCATGCCAAAATCGCCGCATGATCAAACGCGTGCCCGCCGATTCCCCCACTCTTTTCGCCCTCCCCGATGGGCCGGATTTCGCCTTCGAGGACATGGCGCGTCGCGAAGGCTTTTCGCAGGTTGCGGGCGCGGATGAGGCCGGGCGTGGTCCGCTGGCGGGGCCGGTCGTGGCCGCCGCCGTCATCTTCCACGACAAGCGGGCCGCCCCCAGGGGACTGAACGACTCCAAACAGCTCAGCATGGCGCAGCGCGAATATCTCTTCGATGAGATCATGGCGACCGCGAGCGTTGCCATCGCCTCCTCCAGCGCCCCCACGATCGACCGGACCGACATTCGCAAGGCGAGCCTTGATGCCATGCGCCGGGCGCTGCTGCTTCTCACCGTGCAGCCGGACTATGCACTGATCGACGGGCGCGATGTGCCCGCAGGGCTGCATTGTCCCGGCAAGGCAATCGTCAAGGGCGACGCGCGTTCAATCTCCATCGCTGCAGCCTCGATCATTGCCAAGGTGACGCGCGACCGCATGATGACGCGTGCCGGCCTCGTCTATCCGGCCTATGGCTTCGAACGCCATGCCGGATATGCGACGGCCGAGCATCGTGCCGCGATCACGATGGTGGGCGGCTGCATGCTGCACCGCTGGAGCTTCCGCCCGCTTCGCAGGGACGATAGCGCCGTGGAAAACAGCGGCTCCGAGTGAACCCGGGGGGGCCGGCCGCGTCGATGGCGGCCAAATGGCCATTCAGCCGCAATGCTGGATCTTCATCACCCCAAACGCAAAAAGGCCGGCGCGAGGCCGGCCTTTTCGAAAATCCGTTTCAAGCGACTGATCAGTTCAGGCGCGTGCGAACCTGCTCGATCGCGTTCTGGAAGAGTGCGTCGCCAGTGGCGCCGGTTGCCTTTTCGGCGGCAACCTTCTGGGCAGCTGCGATGGCAATGTCGACGGCAGCAGAGCGAACGGCGTTGATCGCGTCGGCTTCAGCCTGCTTGATCTTCTGCTCGGACAGCTGGTTGCGACGCGCGACATAGTCTTCCGTCTTGCGCTTGGCTTCGTCGGCAAGCATGGCCGCTTCGCGCTTGGCGCTGGCCAGGATGTGTTCTGCCTCGGCTTCGGCTTCCTTGCGCTTGCGCTGGTATTCAGCCAGCAGCGCCTGAGCCTCTTCGCGCAGACGAGCGGCTTCAGCAAGCTGTGACTTGATGTCGTCAGCGCGCTTGTCGAGAGCCTTGCCGATCGTGCCCGGAACCTTGAGGTAGATCACAAGGCCGAGGAACAGAAGCAGCGAAACGAAGGCCCAGAGTGTTGCCCAATCTGTTGCGTTCATCGAAGAACCCTCCTCAGTTGCCTGCGGCCGACTTGACGGCGGCAGCGGCTTCCGCGCTCGTCAGCTCAACGCCAACGACCTGACGGACGATTTCGATTACGGTTTCTTCGGCAATCGAACCGACTTCTGCGAGAGCCGCAGTCTTGATCGATGCGATGTGCTTTTCGGCAGCAGCCAGCTTTTCAGACAGGCTTGCTTCAACAGCGGCGCGTTCCTTCTCGGCCTCGGCCTTGACGGCGGCACCGGCTTCGGCAGCGATGCCGGCAGCCTTGGAGCGCGCGTCGGCGAGTTCCTTTTCGAAGGCAGCAACGGCTGCATCCGATTCGGCCTTCATACGCGAAGCTTCGTCGAGGTCGCGCGCAATCCGGTCCTGGCGATCTTCAAGGATCGCACCGATGCGAGGCGCAACCGCGCGGGAAATGATCAGGTAGAAAATCCCGAACGTAATCGCCAGCCAGAGGATCTGGGAGCCGAAGTAGTACGGGTTGAACGGCGGGAAACCGCCTTCGTGGCCGGCTGCTTCCGCGGGAACCTGCGTTCCGGCGGCATGCGCGTCCTGCGCTGCAGCTTCCGTTGACGCGGCAAAAGCCGATGTCACGAACATTGTCACCTCCAGGTGCGGATACGTCATGAAAAAAGGGCCACGATGTTTCGCCTTGCGAAGCCCGTGGCCCTCTTTGGATCGAAGAGGTATCAGCCGAACAGGGCGAGCAGTGCTACGAGCAGCGAGAAGATGCCCAGAGCTTCCGTAACGGCGAAGCCGAAGATCAGGCGGCCGAACTGGCCGTCAGCTGCCGACGGGTTGCGCAGTGCGCCAGCGAGGTAGTTACCGAAAATGGTGCCGAGGCCGATGCCTGCGCCGCCCATGCCGAGGCAAGCGATACCAGCGCCGATGTACTTTGCTGCTTGAGGATCCATGTTCTACTCCTTGGAAATGGTTTTGTTGCGGCTTTAGACTGACGCCGATTTGGCGTCAACGTTTTTTTCCTTAGTGTCCCGGGTGCAGAGCGTCGTTGAGGTACATGCAGGTCAGTACTGCAAAGACGTATGCCTGGAGGAACGCGACGAGGAATTCGAGACCGGTCAGCGCGACTGCCATCAGGAGCGGCAGGACAGCGCCCACGACGCCGACGGCGCCAAGAGAACCGAGCGAGAAGACGAAGCCCGCAAACACCTTCAGCGTGATGTGTCCGGCCAGCATGTTGGCGAAAAGACGAACCGCGAGGCTGATCGGGCGGGACAGGAACGAGATGATTTCGATGGCAACGACGAGCGGCAGAAGAACGCCGGGAACGCCGCTCGGAACGAACACCTTCAGGAAGTGGAAGCCATGCTTGTAGAGACCGTAGACCACGACGAGGCCGATCACAAGGATGGCCAGCGCGAAAGTAACGATGATGTGGCTCGTCACCGTGAAGAAATACGGGATCATGCCAAGAAGGTTGGCGACCAGAATAAACATGAACAGCGAGAAGACCAGCGGGAAGAACTTCATCCCGTGGGCGCCGGCGCCGTCGCGCAGCATATTGGCCACGAATTCGTAGCTCATCTCTGCCATCGACTGGCCGCGGCCCGGAACGAGCGCGCGGCTGGAGGTCGCAAGGTAGAGGAATGCGGCTGCCGCAATCACGGTCAGCGCCATGAAGAGCGAGGAATTGGTGAACGAGAGGTTCAGCCCGCCAAATTCGATGTGAAAGAGTTCCTTCAGATGGAACTGGTGGATCGGATCAACCTTGTCAGCTGCAGACACAGTCAAGTCTCTTTCGTTCTGTCGCAATCCGTTCGGGATCGCGTCTTTTCATCATCGTTGCCGCGAGCATCACGCCCGGGCAGTTCATTTCCTGTCGTCGCCGCGCTTCTGAGGCTGGGGTGTCGCCACCACGCCGAGCGCGCGCATTACATTCAGTACCGCCGCAGCGAACCCGAGCATCAGGAAGACAATCATCCCCCAGGGCCCGGTTCCGGCCAGCGTGTCGACGAGATAACCGATCAATGCGCCCGCGATGACGCCCGCAATGAACTCGCTGGAAACCTTGATTGCCTGGGAATATGCGCTCTTGTCTGCGCCCCTGGCCTTGTCCCCTGCCCTGTCAGCGGCCGTCTTTCGCTCCGCCAGACGCTCGCCCAATTCGTTCAGGCGCCTGTCGAGACCGTCTTCCCCGTCGTCCATGTCAGCGCCCTCCACGGTCCGTTTGTACAGCGATCTTCCGGCAATCGCGCCAACACGGCAGTTTTGCGGCGCCAGTATGGCCCGTTCCTCAATTCGCGCGCAACATAGTTTTGTGAACCCGTCTAGTCAAGGCTGACCGGGAATGATCTTTCAAAGAGTTTCACAAGCAAAATCAATTGGTTGCAAATGCGAGACGAAAGTTATCCGGAATTGACTGCAATAAAGGGGTCAAAAGGCCGCAGTCGAAGGGCCGGAAGCCTAGCTCCAGCCGCCATAACGGGTGCGATAGAAGATGTGATCGCCGATGCGCGCCACCCGTTTCATGCTTCGCGCCCATGCGGGATGAACGTAGGTGGCGTGATAGTGCGTGGCCGAACCCACTTCCGGAAGCCAGATCTTGCCGGCCGTGACGGCCATGGCGACATCCTTGGCGATCTTCCAGCTGTCACGGTTCAGGATGCGGTCGAGGAAGTTGTCGCAGGCAAAGGAGAACTGGCAGCGGTTCTGCCAGCTTTCGTTCTGGAAGACGACGCCGCAGATGGTTTTCGGATAGGCGGGATTGCGCACGCGGTTGAGGATGACCTGGGCCACGGCGGCCTGGCCCTTCAACTCTTCGCCACGCGCTTCGAAATAGATGCCGCGCGTCAGGCAGTCCTGCTCTTCCTCGTTGAAGACAATCGGTGGCAGCGGCGTTGCAGCCCAGGCGTGATCCTTAGGACCGATTTCAGGAATGAAGCGTCCGTCGTCGGCATCCTTGTTCAGGATCGAATCGAAGGGGGAGACGCGCGCATAGTCGGGGCCGGAACTGGCATAGGCTGTCGCCAGGATATCGGCGCGCTTGTTGGTGACGAGTTCGGCGATTTCCGTCGGCACCGTGTCGTCAACCGCCTGCGGCTGCTTCTTTACATAGAAGGTGCCGGCGATCTGGAGCTCCTTGCCACCGATCTTCGGCTTCACGAAGGCCAGCTCCTTGTCGAGCTTGGTCAGCGGCGCGAAGTTGAAGCTGGTGCGGTCGAGGATGGAGCCTGCCGTGAAGGCCTTTGGCGGCGCGACCGGGATGATGGCCAGGATGCGCGATTTTTTCAGGCTCCGGGTTACGCGGGCTTCGTCCGGGGTGCCGCCCTCGCCCTTTGTTTCGTCCCGCAATGCGACCTTTGTGCCGTCGGGCATGGCGAGGCCACCGCCGCCGACAATGCTGCTGGTTTTCGTCGGATCCTTGAAGACGACATCGGCCTGCTGGATGGAGCCCGCAGGCGAACGGGTGAGCAGCATGTTGCCGCCACCGCTGTTCAAGCCGGCCAGATAGGCGGCAATGTCCGATCGCCCGGTTTCCGTGGGCATCGCCATATGCGCTGCAAGGCCAAAGGCGGCAATCGTCAATAACTTGCGGTTCACAAAGCCGCTGGCGCCCAGCGCAATCGCATTCCTACGCACGCACGCAACTCCAAACTGCATTTCTTCGATGCAGATGAAAATGCATTATTAACCTTGATACTTGGTTAACATGCCTCACACGCGCAGTTGTGCCCGCAAGCCGGCTGCAATGCAAGCGTCAGATGACGACCTGCGAACCCAGTTCGACCACGCGGTTGGACGGCAGGCGGAAGTAGTCCGAGGGACGCGTCGCGGTGTTGGCAAGGCCGATGAAGAGCTTGTCCTGCCAGAGCGGCATGCCGCCATCCGGGCTTGCCAGCAGCTGCCGGCGGCCGAGATAGAACGAGGTCGACATGATCTCGAACTTCATCCCTTCCTTGCGGATACGGCCGAGCGTCTTGGTGATGTCGGGCATTTCCATGAAGCCGAAACGGACTTCGAGGCTGGTGAAGCGATCCGACAGATGCGACAGCGAATAGCGGATGTCATCCGGCACATAGGGCTTGTTGGCCGTGCGCACCGACAGGATGATGTTCTGTTTGTGCAGGACGTGGTTGTGCTTGATGTTGTGCAGGAGCGTCGCCGGCGCAAACCCCGGATCGGAGGTCAGGAAGATGGCGGTGCCGGGAACGGTGACCGGCGCGTGGTCGCTCTCGCGGCTCACCATCTCGATGAACTTGTCGATCGGAATGTTGTTGGCCTTGGCCTTTTCGGCGAGGATGCGGCTGCCACGACGCCAGGTCCACATGACGACGACGATGCCGCCAGCGATCATGATCGGAACGTAGCCGCCGTCATGGATCTTGAAGAGGTTCGCACCGAGGAAAACGAGTTCCAGTGCCAGAAGCGGCAGCAGACCGGCAATCGCGGCGGCGAGGCTCCAGTGCCACTGCTTGCGGACAAACTCGAAGGCCATGATCGTGGTGATCGTCATCGCGCCGGTCACCGAAATGCCATAGGCCGTTGCCAGCGCGTCGGAACTGCGGAAGCCGAGAACCAGAAGCACCACGCCGAACATCAGGATGAGGTTCACGCCCGGCAGGAAGATCTGGCCGGTATGGGTCTCGGACGTGTGCTGGATTTCCATGCGCGGCAGGAAGTTGAGGTGGATGGCCTGACGCACCAGAGAGAACGCGCCGGTGATGACGGCCTGGCTGGCGATGATGGTCGCGGCGGCGGCCAGAATGATGGCCGGCAGCAGTGCCCAGGACGGGAACATCAGGAAGAAAGGATTTTCGGCGCCTTCCGGATGCTTCAGAATGAACGCACCCTGCCCAAGATAATTCAACATCAGCGCCGGAAAGACGAGCCCGAACCAGGCGAACTGGATCGGCCGGCGGCCAAAGTGGCCAAGGTCGGCATAGAGCGCTTCGGCGCCCGTGACCGTCAGGAAGACTGCACCCAGAACAACGATGCCGATCCATTTCTCCTGAACGAGGAAGGTTGCCGCATGGTAGGGGTTGAGTGCCGTGAAGATCGTGAGGTCATCGGCGATATGGTAGACGCCGATGGCGCCCATGACGAGGAACCACAGCGCCGTGATCGGGCCGAAGAAGGCAGAAACGGCTTCGGTGCCGCGCGACTGCACCAGGAACAGGATGACAAGGATCGTCAGCGACAGCGGCAGGACGAATTCCTTCAGCTCCGGCGTGACGAGCTGGAGACCTTCGACAGCCGACAGGACCGACAGCGCCGGCGTGATCATAGCATCGCCCAGGAAAAGTGCCGAGCCTGCAATGCCCATGAAGAAGAGGATGGCCGCATGGCCATTGGCCGTCTTCATCAGCAAGGCGAGCAGCGACAGCGTGCCGCCTTCGCCGCCGTTGTCGGCGCGCAGCAGGAAGAGCACGTATTTCAGCGTGACGATGATCGTCAGCGTCCACAGCATCAGCGAGATGATGCCGATGACCTCGAAGCGATCAAGACCGTCGGCGGAGACCGGACGCAACGCCTCCTTGAAGGCGTAGAGCGGGCTGGTGCCGATGTCGCCATAGACGACGCCGACGGAACCCAGCGCCAGCGTCAGCAGGCTCTTCAGCCCGCCGGGCTCCTGATTTTCATTTTCAACGGAATTGCTCATGATGAACCTTCGCGCTCCAAGCTGTGACGCTCAGAGCCACCCTTTCCAACGGAAAAAGAAAAATGGAACGACTGCCGACACGACCATCACACATAACGCAAACGGATAGCCAAAGGTCCATTCGAGTTCCGGCATGACCTTGAAATTCATGCCGTAGACGGATGCGGCCAGCGTCGGCGGCAAAAACACGACACTGGCGATCGAGAAGATCTTGATGATGGCGTTCTGCTCGAGATTGATGAAGCCGAGCGAGGCATCAAGAAGAAAGGTGATATTGCCGGACACGAAGTTGGCGTGTTCGGAGAGCGACTGAACGTCCCGCGTGATCGTGCGGCACAGTTCGCGCATGTCCTTGTCCTCCTGCAGCACCGGCAGGGCATAGAAGAAAGTCAGGAGCCGATAGAGCGAGGCGAGGCTGTCGCGGGTCTTGGCGACGAGGCGCTGTTCTTCGCCGATATGGAAGAGGATGGCCTGCGGAAACGCCCTGCTCCGCTGCCCTTCGCGCACGTTTGCGGAAAAGACCTGGCGGGAAATGCCGTCGACCTTGCGTTCGGCCATTTCGAGGATTTCGGCGTTGCGGTCGCTGATGGTTTCGAGCAGGCGCGACAGAACCTTCATGCCGGACCAGCGGCCGTCCACGCAGCGCGGAAACGCGCCGACGAACAGGCTGATCGACTTCGGCTCGGCATAGCGAATGGTGACGAGCCGGTCCTTGGCCAGAACGAAACCCACGTCCACCAGTTCCGGCTGTTCGCTCTCGGCGCGCCAGACCACCGAGGCCGTCATGTAGATGGCGCCGTTTTCGGAGTAGAGGCGGCTCGACGGCTCAATGTCCTTCAGCTCGTCGCGGGTGGGAACGGCAATGCCCAGCAGGCGTTCGACCAGCGTTTCCTCATCGCGCGTCGGGCAATGAAGATCGATCCAGACGGTCTCGTCCGGACAGACATCAATCGGCTCTGCGGCTGCAAGAGGCCGTGCGCTGCCATCAGCGCCATAAAGCATGATCATGAAACGGGATGGTCCCTGCCAATTTGAAACGTCGTGTGCGGTGTTATCGTCAGGCTCGAAAGCCGCGTCCGCTGTCCTAAGGATTTTTCCTACGTTCATTTCAATTATGCGGGAGCCAGGCGGGTTTCCGTAACCACCCCGGGAAGGCTCCTGCTGCGCTGCATTCAAACCACAGGCCGGTTAAGATTCCAAGCGGAAATTTGACGAAAATCCGGCTTTTCAGAGATGTGCACCTGTGGCGTACCGTCGCTGGGGCAACAGGTCTCGCCCGCATCATTCAAAGGAAATCTCCGGGAATGCCGGGGCTGCGCGGCCTTCGATCCCTTCCCAGACCTTGCGGGCGATGTCGCGATAGGCCTTGGCATGAGGGCCATCGGGATGGCTGACGACAACGGGCGTGCCGGCATCGGAATTCAGGCGGATCTCCATGTCGAGCGGAATTTCGCCGAGGAACGGCGCGCCGATCTTGGTCGCCTCCGCCTTCGCACCGCCGTGGCCGAAGATATCGTGGGTCGTGCCGCAATTGGGGCAGACGAAATGGCTCATGTTTTCAACGATGCCGAGGATCGGCACCTCGACCTTGTTGAACATGTTGACGGCCTTGCGGGCGTCGATGAGCGCAAGGTCCTGCGGCGTCGAGACGATGACCGCGCCGGCAAGCGCCGCCTGCTGGGCAAGCGTCAGCTGCACGTCGCCGGTGCCCGGCGGCATGTCGATGACCAGAACGTCGAGATCGCCCCAGGCGACTTCGCGCAGCATCTGCAGGAGCGCCGACTGGATCATGGGACCGCGCCAGATCATGGCCGTGCCCTCATCAACGAGGAAGCCCATCGACATGACCTTCATGCCGTAGTTTTCCATCGGGCGGATCAGGCGACCGTCAATCTGCTGCGGCCGGCCGGAAATGTTCATCAGGCGCGGCAGCGACGGGCCATAGATGTCGGCGTCCAGAACCGCGGCGCGCAGGCCGTTGGCCTGGAAGGCGAGTGCGAGATTGACCGCGGTCGTCGACTTGCCGACGCCGCCCTTGCCGGAGGCGACAGCGACGATAGCGCCAATGCCGGGGATCGCCTGCTTGGCTACCGCGCGTGGCTGCGCATGCGTATGTGCCGGGCGTTGCGCCTGCGGCGGCGGCGTGGGCGCGCCGGCCTTGCGGTCAGCAGTCAGCACGACAGTCGCGGCCGTGATGCCCGGAACAGAAGCCGCGAGGGCGGCGGCCTGCTCGCGCAGGGGCTCGAGGCTGTTTGCGGATTCGGATGGAACGGAAATGGAGAAATAGGCCTTGCCCTGCGACACGAAGACATCCGACACCAGCCCAAGGCTGACGACGTCTTTTCCCGTGCCCGGCATTTGCAGCGTTTTCAGCTTGTCGAGGACGCTTGCTGAAAGTTCTGCCGACATCGCATTCTCCTTGCACTTGCCCGCGCCGTCCTTGTGAACGGCCGCATTTCGGGGCCTCATTTAAGGTAGCGCAGGCTTTCCGGCAAGCAGGGATCGCAGGATCAAGGGTAAGGACCGGTTCTGGGCCGCCTATCGGGGCTATCGACCGGCGGCACGTCCTCGCCGCCGCGCACCATGCGATCGACCATGAAGAGGGGGCGGCCCTTGCTCTGCTGGACGAGGCGTCCGACATATTCGCCGAGAATGCCGAGGGTTATCAGCTGCACGGCGCTGAACACGGTGATGGCCACCATGGTGCTCGACCAGCCGGTGACGGCCCAGCCGGCTTCGAAACTGTAGAATGTGTAGGCGAGCAGCGCCATGGCGATGAAGGCGGTGATTACCCCGGCCCAGGACGCAATGCGCAAGGGGCGCGCCGAAAAGCCGGTGATGGCATCGAGCGCCAGACGCAGCAGCTTGGAATAGGAGTATTTTGTCGTCCCGGCATGGCGTTCGTCACGCTCGTAGATGATCGGGACCTGACGGCCGCCGATCCAGCTGATCATGCCGCGCAGGAAGCGGTCGCGCTCCGGCATGCAGAGAAGAAGCTCGGCCACACGCCGTGTCATGAGGCGGAAATCGCCGGTGTCGGAGGGAATGTCGACGCTCGCAAGCCAGCGGAGCAGCCGGTAGAACACCGCCGCCGTCGTCAGCTTCATCCAGCTCTCGCCCTTGCGGATGCCGCGCTGGCCATACACGACGTCGGCGCCGCGATCCATGATCGTCATCATCTCGCTCAGCAGTTCCGGCGGATCCTGAAGGTCTGCATCGATCAGGAGGACGCGGGCACCGCGCGAGGAGGCAATGCCGGCGGTCGACGCAAGCTCGTGACCATGGTTGCGCATCAGCCGCACGCCGACGATCTCGGGGTTCTGGCTCGACATGGCCTCGATCTTCGACCAGGTGGTATCGCGGGAACCGTCATCGACCAGAACGAGCTCGAAACTGTCGCCTGCTGCCGCACGGCCGGCGGCGAGAGAACGCCGAGCGAATTCCTCGATCACTTCCTCTTCATTATAGCAGGGCGCGACAATGGAGACTTTCAGCGGGCTATCGATTGAACTCATGGCGCCTTCCGATGATTACGGCGCCCTATATAAGCGCCGCATGGAAACCTACCAATGTCATTAGCGCAAGCGGCCCAACAATATCCACGTAAATCTGATGCGGAAGCGCCTCAGCGGATCAGGCCGATCCTCAGGGCTTTCGCCACGGCCTGGGTGCGGTTGGATGTTCCCAGCTTCTTGGCGGCCCGGTTGAGGTAGTGGTTCACCGAGTGTTCGGAGACACCCAGGATTTCCGAGATTTCTGCGCTTGTGCGCCCGGCCGAGGTAAGGATGAGGCATTCGACTTCGCGTTCGCTCAGCTCTTCCGTCGGCTTCTCGTCGGCATATTGAAGCTGCGAGATGCGTTCATAGAGAAGCGTCGCGATCATCGAAAGTTGCAGCATTTCGTTGATTTCCGCGGGTTCGCGGTCGCCCGACAGCATGACCGCCGCGCGATTGCCCAGCACGTCATGAACGGGCAGATAGAGGCCCCTCGACATGTTGAAGCTGCCGAACAGCGCGACAGCCGATCCGACGGCCCCCTGCATCTCGGCCTCGGGGATTGTCGTCATGTCGAAGCGAAACGGCGTGACCGATTTGCGCAGACGCGCCAGGATCGGGCTGCGCTTCAGCAGACCGAGCTCATCATAACGGTTGACCAGTTCCGCCGGCCAGCTACAGATGATGGAGAGCGCCGAAAGCGTGATGTCTTCAAGATCGCGCGGCATCCGCATGACCATGAAAGCACGCCAGCCGAAGTCGGCCGTCACACGCTTGAGTGCGCGAAACACATCGAACTGGGTTCTCAGCTCTGAGAACTCCAGCTCAAACCTGGCGCCTGCCTTCCACAATTCAGCGATATCTCGCTCTGTGAACAATGCTTGCCGCAAGACAATACCTTTCACTGGGCTCATCATCCGCAAAGATGAACATTACGCAAATCAGAGCGACCATCGACATCAATACGATAGAGAAAGTCAATCGATCAATTTCTGAATTAGCACATCATAAACTTGACTCAAGCCAATTCGTTGTCGAGTTCAATCCAAAGTCATCCGACCTTACGATGAACCACACTTTCATGTTGTTCTCTTATTGCATCCCCGACGCTACGCAACGGATCGCCCCCCGGGACCCAGTCGCGCAAACAATTCAAGCTCGATTCGTCTTGCCGCATCGACCAGGTCTTCGCGCCACGAATCAAGGCGCTGCCTGTCAGCCCGATAGGCCGGCGCGGTGATGGAAACCCCGCAGGCCTTTTCTCCAGCTGCTATTCCGACAGCAATACAGCAAATTCCCGGCTCGTGCTCTTCAAGATCGTAGGCCACACCTTGTTGACGCACGCTCCTCACAGCCGCAAGCAATTGATCACCGTCCCTTATTGTTGTCTGCGTAAATTGCCTGAAGCTTATGTTAGGCAGCAATTCTGCTAAAATACGGTCGTCGAGGAGCGCCAGCGCCGCCTTTCCGATCCCCGTGCAATAGACCGGCGAAACTGCGCCGACGCGGGAATGCATGCGGACATTCTGCAGGGCCTCGACCTTGTCGAGATAGGCGATCTCGACACCATTGAGCACCCCGAAATGCACCGTTTCGCCGACCTTCTCGCGCAAGGCCTCGAGATGCGGTCGGACGATGGTCCTGAGATCATTGCGTGCCCATGCGACGGAGGCAAACTGCATGAGCCTCAAGCCCAGACTGTAGCGTCCGTCGCTGCCGGTTTCCAGCAGGCCTTCCTCCAGCATCTGATGCAGCCGCCGGTGAAGCGTGCCCCGCGGCTCTCCCGTGGCGGCCAGAAGATCGGAGAAGCGCATCGGCGACGGGGAGCGCGCCACCACATCAAGGATGGCCATGGCCTTGCCCAGGGTTCCGGTATCGTGTGCGCCCACGGCTTCTGCCTCGCAAGGGAATTCAAAATGACTTGACGACAATCAGGATAAGCCCGATTATTCCGAATAGTCAAACATAGTTCCAAATAATGGAACAACAGCCGCGCTGTCACGCCCTGCCACGTCGTGACCAGGACGCGGATCTGGGAGGATGGATGCAGCCGGTCTCCGTGGAATATGCCTGCTTGCGGGATGCGCCGGTTCTCGTCACCGGGGGCGCAAGCGGCATCGGCGCGAGCCTTGTTGCCGGCTTTGCCCGCCAGGGTGCGCGCACCGCCTTTATCGATATCGACGACGCGGCAGGGGCTGCGCTGGTGCGTTCGCTTGAGGATGCAGCGCATGTCCCGCAGTTCATTCAGGCCGATCTGTCGCGCGTATCCGAAGCGCAGGCGGCCGTGCGCCGGGCCGCCGAACTGCTGGGCGGGATCAAGATCCTCGTCAACAATGCAGCGCGCGACGACCGTCACGATCCGGCGACCATCAGCGAAGCGGAATGGGATGCGAGCCAGGCGGTCAATCTCAAGCCGCTGATGTTCGTGACGCAGGCTGCGGTGCCCTATCTCGAAAAGGCGTCGGGCGCCGCGATCGTCAACTTCTCCTCGATTGCCTACCTGCTCAACATGGGCGATCTGCCGGCCTATGGCGCAGCCAAGGCCGGGATCATCGGGCTGACCAAGACGCTCGCCGGCCGCTTCGGCCCTTCGGGCATCCGCGTCAACGCGGTCCTGCCGGGCATGGTGGTGACCGAGCGGCAGAAGAAGCTCTGGCTGACCGATGAGGGCGTCGCCCGTTTCGTCGCCGACCGGCAATGCCTGAAGCGGCCGCTCGAAGCGATCGACATGGTCGGCCCCTGCCTTTTCCTCGCCTCGTCGCAATCGGCTGCGATGACGGCGCAATCCATCATCGTCGACGGAGGCGTTTTTTGATGACTGAACCTGCCCTGATTGCTGTCGACTGGGGGACATCCTCCTTCCGGCTTTGGGTTCTCGACCACGACGCCAACGTGCTTTCCGAAAGCCGCGGTGGCGACGGCATGCTGTTTGCGGCCCGCGAGGGTTTCGCCAACGTCCTCCTGAGGCATCTGAAGGCCGCGAAAGCACCGGCGGACAGACCCATTCTCATCTGCGGCATGGCCGGCGCGCGTGGCGGATGGGCCGAAGCCGGCTATGTGGAGACACCGGCGGAGCTGACCGCGATCAGCCAGGGCGCCATTGCCGCCCCCGGCATCAAGCGCGACATTCGCATCCTGCCCGGCCTCTGCCAGCGTTTCGCCGGCCGTCCGGACGTCATGCGCGGCGAGGAGACGCAGCTGCTAGGCGCCGCCAGCGCGCTGACCGAGCGCTCGCTGGTCTGCATGCCGGGCACGCATTCCAAATGGGTGACGATCGACCAGGGTCGGGTGGAGAGTTTCTCGACCTACATGACCGGCGAACTCTATGACGCGATCAGCAAGCACACGATTCTTGCCGCCCCCGACAGGACGGTGCCTGAAGGCGCCGACAGTCCGTCGTTCAAGGATGCCGTGCGCGCAGCCTTTGCCCAGCCGGGCCGGATCACCAGCCAGCTGTTTGCCGCCCGTTCCGGCCAGCTTCTGAACGGTGCAACGCCGGCAGCGGCGCTTGCCCACATTTCCGGCACGCTGATCGGCGCGGAAATCGGTGGCGCGACAGGCAGCGACAACCGGCACAAAGTCCGACTTGTCGCCTCCGGCGCGATGCGCGCATTGTATGAAAGCGCCTTCAAGACGATCGATATCGCTTTTGAAAGCATTGATGCCGATGACGCCGTCCGCAAGGGGCTGTCGACAGCCGCCCGTCAAATCTGGTCCTGAACATCTCATCTGAAATTCTAGGAGTGAAGGCACATGCCCGTCCCGGTTCCGTTTCCGCCGATCCGCTATCCGCTGGTCGCCATCCTGCGCGGCCTGAAGCCCGAGGAGGCGCAGGACATTGTCGGCGTCCTTCTCGATGAAGGCTTCGAGGCCATCGAAATTCCGCTGAACTCGCCGGAGCCGTTCAAGTCGATCGAGATCGCGGCACGCCATGCGCCGTCCTCCGCGCTCATCGGCGCCGGAACCATCCTGACGGTGGGCGATGTCAACCAGCTGCATGATGCCGGCGGACGTCTCTTCGTCAGCCCCAATGTCGACGTTCCGGTGCTGACGCGCGCCGTCGATCTCGGCATGGTCACGCTGCCGGGCGTCTTTACCGCAACGGAAGCGCTCGCCGCTGCGCGCGCAGGCGCGACGGGCCTCAAGTTTTTCCCGGCCTCGGTTCTTGGCCCCGACGGTATCAACGCGATCCGGGCGGTGCTGCCTGCCGACCTGATGATTGCGGCCGTTGGCGGTGTCTCCGACAAGAACTTCGGCGAATATGCCAAGGTGGGCATCAAGGCCTTCGGCCTCGGCTCCAGCATCTACAAGCCCGGCATGAAGGCGCAGGAAGTGCAATTGCGCGCCCGCGCGACGATTGCCGCCTATGATGCCGTCTTTGGAGCGTCCAACGCATGAAAACGCACGAATTCAAGGGCCATGCCCTCTGCAAGACCAATCTTCACCTTGGCGAAGGTCCAGCCTATGACCGGGCAACCGATACGGCCTACTGGTTCAACATCGTCGACAGGGAACTCCACGAGCTGGAGCTGTCCACCGGAGCCAAGCAAGTGCACAGCCTGCCGGCCATGTGCTCGGTGCTGGCCCGCATCGATGACCGGCGTCAGGCGCTGGTTTCCGAAAACGGCATCTATATCCGCGACCGCGAGACGGGCGCGACCGAACTTGTTCTCGAGATCGAGGCCGACCAGCCGAACATGCGCTCCAACGACGGGCGCGTGCACCAGAGCGGTGCGCTGTGGTTCGGTACGATGACCAAGACCGGCGAAGGCCGCAAGGGCGCGGGCTCGATCTACCATGTGGCCGGCCGCAAGGTGACGAAGCTCTATTCGGGAATTTCCATCCCGAACAGCATCTGCTTCTCGCCGGATGGCGCAACGGCCTATTTCGTCGACACGATGGAGAACATCATCAAGAGCGTTGCCGTCGATCCGAAGACGGGTCTGCCCGCCGGCGAGCCGCGCGTGTTTTCCGACGAGCGCGAGGGAGAAGGCTCTGCCGATGGTGCGGTCTGCGATGCGGACGGCAATGTCTGGAGCGCGCATTGGGATGGTGGCAGCGTTCACCAGTTCGACCCGTCGGGCCGCAAGCTTGCGATCTACAAGCTGCCGACGCCGCAAACCTCCTGCCCGGCCTTCATCGGCCAGAACGCCGACCGCCTGATGGTCACAAGTGCTGCGGAAGGCATGGACGAAGCCCGGCTCGCCTCCGAGCCGCAGGCAGGTTTCACCTTCGATCTCGGCATCAAGGTGAACGGCCGCTTCGAGCCCGACTTCAAGTGGGACTGAGAGCGACCGGCCAGAGCGCCGTCTGAAGGCGGCGCTCCTAGCCCGCGGTCCGCGACCTGAACCTGCCGAACGGGAAGACGGCGACGATCAGACCGGCGAAGACGAGAACCATGCCGGCAAGGCGGACGGGCCCGAACTGTTCGCCAAGCAGCAGGGCCGCCGAAATGATGCCGACGATGGGCACCAGCAGCGAGAATGGCGCGACCTGGGCTGCCGGATAAAGCTTCAGCAGATGGGCCCAGATGCCATAGCCGATATTGGTCGAGATGATGGCGATATAGGCAACCGCGCCGATGCCGACCCAGCCCATGTGAAGGACGGCCGCCTCGATCGCCTGAGGCCCCTCGAACAGGAACGACAGGGCGAGCAGCGGCAGCGGCGGAATGATGCTGAGCCATGTCACCATGGCGAACATGTCGATCTTGCCCGCGCCGCGCAGCGCCACGTTGCCAATCGCCCAGCAAAGGGCGGCGCCGAGGCACAGAAGCAGGCCGACGAGTGTCACCCCTCCCCCGCCGGCGGTTGACGCGATGGCAGCAAGGCCAATCAGGGCAATGGCCGTGCCGCCCATCTGACGCGGGCTCACCCTTTCGCCAAGGACAACAGCTGCGATCGGACCGGTCAGGAACGCCTGCGACTGGATGACGACCGAGGCAAGCCCTGCCGGCATGCCGACCTTCATGCCCAGGAAGAGAAGCCCGAACTGGCCGGTGAAGAGAACCAGGCCGATGAAGATGAAGCGCGGCCACGGCACTGCGGGACGTGGAATGAAGATCGCCGGAAGTGCGGCGACGGCAAATCTGAGCGCCGCGAGCAGCAGCGGCGGCATCGTGCCGAGCCCGACCTGGATGATCACGAAATTGACGCCCCAGGCGATGACGACGAAAAGCGCCAGAAGAATTTCGCGCGGTCTCATGCCTCGTCTCCGGTTGTGCGTTCAACCTCCTACGCCAAACGGTCGTTCTGCGTAAGCAAATTTCACTGACAGGGCCATCAGCGCGCGTGATGGATCGATGGGCGGGCGCCCGCGGAGACGTGACAGGACCCGGAAGGCAGGCATGAAAAAGCCGGAGCAGTTGCCTGCCCCGGCTGATTGTTCCCCTCATGACGAGAAGGGACTGAAGTCTCAGGCTGCAGCGGAAGCCTTGAGCGGAACTTCAGCAATGGTCTGCAGAACGCGCGAAGCGATCTGGTAGGGGTCCCCTTGCGAGTTCGGGCGACGGTCTTCCAGGTAGCCGCGGTAGTCGTTCTTGACGAACGAGTGCGGAACGCGGATCGAGGCGCCACGGTCGGCAACGCCGTAGGAGAACTTGTTCCACGGAGCCGTTTCGTGCTTGCCGGTCAGGCGCTTGTCGTTGTCCGGACCGTAAACGTCGATGTGTTCCTTCCAGTTCTTTGCGAACTGGGCCATCAGGGCTTCGAAATACTCCTTGCCGCCAACTTCGCGCATGAACTTGGTGGAGAAGTTGCAATGCATGCCCGAGCCGTTCCAGTCGGTGTCGCCGAGCGGCTTGCAATGATATTCGACGTCGACGCCATACTTTTCGCAAACGCGCTCAAGCAGGTAACGAGCCATCCAGATTTCGTCGGCGGCGCGCTTGGAGCCCTTGCCGAAGATCTGGAATTCCCACTGGCCCTTGGCCACTTCGGCGTTGATGCCTTCGTGGTTGATGCCGGCTTCGAGGCAGATGTCGAGGTGCTCTTCGACGATCTCGCGGGCGATGTCACCAACGTTCTTGTAGCCGACGCCGGTGTAGTACGGACCCTGCGGAGCCGGGTAGCCCTGTTCCGGGAAGCCGAGCGGACGGCCGTCCTTGTAGAAGAAATATTCCTGTTCGAAGCCGAACCATGCGCCCTCGTCGTCGAGGATCGTGGCGCGGGCGTTCGACGGATGCGGCGTGACGCCATCGGGCATCATGACTTCGCACATGACGAGCGCACCGTTGGTGCGGACCGGATCCGGATAGATCGCGACCGGCTTCAGAACGCAGTCGGAGCTGTGACCTTCAGCCTGCTGGGTGGAGGAGCCGTCAAAGCCCCAAAGCGGAAGCTGTTCGAGCGTCGGGAATTCGTCGAATTCCTTGATCTGCGTCTTGCCGCGCAGGTTCGGAACCGGCTTGTAACCATCGAGCCAGATATACTCGAGCTTAAACTTGGTCATTTGTGTTTCTCTCATCCTTGAAATGTGATCGGTCTTGAAACCGCTACAGGTCAGGCTGCCGGCTTCATGCCGCCGCCAAAGGCCGCCAAATACCATGCATGGACCGTGCCAGTTTTGACGCCGCCCGCGCCCGATCGGCAAAAAATCTCGGTTTTGCAGCGCAACAAAGACGGCTGAAACGCGCGATTTTTCTGTTGCGCGCGCGAAACAGATGATTCTCAACAGCTTAGGGGAATGGCCCGGACAGTGCAAAATCGACCTAAAACCGCGATTAAAATTTCGCCACCGTTTTAAAAATCGTTTCCATGACAGTGTTGTGCTTATTTTTTATGCAAAAGATTATTATTTTTGCAATTTTCGGATATTTCATGTGCATTCCGCTGAAGGATCGATTATATTCTCCTCATAGACCGGGTGATACCCACAACCGAACCGTGAAAGGCCAACACATGCATACGGAGCATCATCGCAAGTCTGCGACGATCTACATGTTCCCGCTGTCGCAACGCCTTGCTCTGCGAGGCGGCGTCGGCAGTCAGGATATCGATCGGATTAAGAACTACGTTGACTGCAGCTCGTCCTACCATCAGGACGCGATCAACGAAGAACTGCAGCACGCAACCTCCAACGGCAAGCCCCATTCATGAGGCAGGCATTGGTGGAGAATAACAGCTAAGCCCGGCCTTCTCGCCGGGCTTTTGTTTTTTTGGGCTGCTGACTTACGGTTCAGACGCGGCCGAACTGACCGGTGAAATCGACGTATTTTTCGGCGAGGAAGGTTTTCACGGCATTGCGGTCCATGGCCTTGCCGTAGAAATAGCCCTGCGCCATGCCGCAGCCCAGCGCCTTGAGCTTGAGGGCCTCGGCAAAGTCCTCGACCCCTTCGGCCACGACCTCGAGGCCCAGGCCTTCGCACATGGCAACGATTGCCCGGATGATGTGTTCGGCGGCAGGATCCTGGGTGATGCGGCTGACAAAGGCGCGGTCGATCTTCAGCTTGTCGAAGCTGAAATCCATCAGACGGCCAAGGCTCGACTGCCCGGTCCCGAAATCGTCGAGCGAAATGCGAACGCCCTCGGCGCGCAGGTCGGCGATGATCTTGCCTGCGGTTTCCGGATCGGCAACGACGGCTGTTTCGGTGATTTCCAGTTCCAGGCGACGTGGATCGAGGCCGACGCGATTGATGATCGACATCACGTTCTGGCTGGTGCGCAGGTCGGTCAGCTGCGCCGACGAAAGGTTGAAGGACAGGAAGAGATCATGCGGCCAGGCGACCGCCGCCGCCGCCGCCTTGCGCAGCAGCGTCTCCGTCAGGATGTCGATGAAGCCGCGCTCTTCGGCGAGCGGCACGAAGACCGCCGGCGAGACGAAGCCCAGATCGGCATCCGTCCAGCGGGCGAGCGCTTCGAAGCCCACGACTTCGTCGCCTGCCAGATTGACGATCGGCTGGAAATGGACGTCCACCTCGTCGGCGATGATGGCATTGCGCAGCGCCTGCTCGATCTGCGTGGAGCGGCGCATCTCGTCGGCAATCTCGCTCGAATAGACCGTCACGCGGCCCGTGCCCTTGCGCTTTGACCGATAGAGCGCCGTTTCCGCGCTCTTCAGGAGATCCGGAAAGTCCTCGCCGGCGAAGGGATAGACGGCAAAGCCGAAGGAGGCGGAAAGCCGGACGTGGCGATCGCCAAGATCGTAGGGTGCCGAGAGCACTTCCTTGAACATGGCGCCGACCCGCTCGGCCCCATGACGCTCGAAGACGAGAGGAAGCACGAAGGCGAATTCGTCGCTGCCCTGGCGCGTGACGATCGCACCGCTCGGCATGCAGGCGCTGAGGCGATGGGCAACCTGACACAGGATCTCGTCGCCGGCGTCGCGACCGAAAAGGTCGTTGATCGGGCGGAAGCCATCGAGGTTGGCAATGCCAATGGTGAAGGGTGCGGGATCGTCGGCGCGCTCGGCGGCAAGCTGGGTGACCTTTTCGCGCAAACGGTTTCGGTTCCCGAGACCCGTCAAAGGGTCGGTGAATCCCGAAGCCTGCTCACTCTGCAGGATCACATCTGCGCTTGCAGATTGCACCAAACCGCCATCTCCCGGACACCTTTGCACCCAACACGTTGATATTAATCATTTGGCGGCAAATTGATTAAGAAATGGATAGTGTGACACTGTCACAAATAACGGGCTAAAATACATAGCCGCCCGCGTCACGTTCGAGCGGCATTTTTGTTTTCGGCCGCGGGTCAGCTGGCGACCATTTCTTCGTGGCGGTCAAGAAGGACCAGCATATGGCGCTTGTAAAGCGCCTCCAGCGTCTCGACGGACAGCGGCTTCAGGATCGTCTCGTCCATGCCGGAAGCAAGGCACCTGTCGTGCTTTTCCTGCGAGGCCTTGGGCATCACGCCGACGATGGTGGCACGCGCAGCATCGCCGCTCTCGGCGTCACGGATGCGCAGGGCGACGTCGACACCGCTCATGTCGGGCAGTTCCAGATCCATCAGGATCAGCGAGGGCCGCAGGATGTCCCACAGGCGCAGCGCCTCGGCACCGTCCCTGGCAAGCTCATAACTGATGCCGAGATTGCCAAGGATCTGCGCATAGACCTCTTGATTGACCGGATTGTCCTCGACGACCAGCAGGTCGACATCATAGCCCGACGGCTCGGGAATGCGGCCGGGCTCGGGAAACTCGGGCAGATAATCCGGATCGATCTCGACCGAGACCGATCGCAGGCGGTGGGTGGCGGCCGCGGCTGCCTCGGCGACGGCAAAATGGACCGGCCGCGTGCGGCTAAGCGGCAGAAGCCTGATGCCCAGCGGCGCGAGCGCGGACAGTTCGGCATCCGCCTCGTCCACCATGATGAGATCGACGGCCAGGCCGGCCTCATGCGCGGCCTGAACGATGTCGCGGGTCTCCTCAAGGCTCGACGCATGGCAGGCATCGAAGCGAAACGCGTGCAGTGCCTCGTTCAGCGCCGCGCCGAAGCGCTGGTCGCTGCTGAGCAGGATGACGGCGCTGGCGCCGGTCGACGCCGGCTCGGGCGTCGTCTCGACCTCGTCGAAGAGGCGATCGGCTTCCCTTGGGTCCGGGTGGTGAGCGACAGTGTCCTGCGCGTGATGGCTCCCCTCGCCGACATCGGAAATCTGCTGCTTCAGGGTGACGACGAAATAGTTGCCGGGATTGCCGAGCCTGAAGCTCTGCGAAAGCAGCAGGACCTGTTCGCCGTCGTGATCGGCATATTCGCGGCCGGAGAAGGCCTTGCCGGTCGTCAGCACGTCGCGCAGCTCTGCCTCGTGCCGCTTGGCCTGATCCGGATCGACGACATCAACAAGCCGGCGGTCCAGCAGGCCTTCCGGCGGGACACCATGAAAACGGCTATAGGCCTTGTTGACGGCCACATAGTTGAGATTGCGGTCGAGAACGAACAGCATGGACGGCAGGTTGTCGAGGATCTCTTCGGTCATGGCGACCCGCTCGAGGTCGCCCCGCCAGCGGTCTTCCATCTTGCGGTGTGCGGAGACATCGCGGGCCATGAGGATGCCGAGGCCGCTCGCCAGCCGCCGCGTCGTCAGCGACAGAACCCGGTCGCGACCGACGCGCGTCTCGTGTTCCCCGCGCTCGTGCCACATGGCGGCGATGCGCTCGGAAACCCATTTGTCGCGGGACAGATCCGGTCTGGAAAATGAAGAGGACGAGGATCTGGCAGCCCCAACCTCGAACAGAGCGATGAGGAAGGCGCGCAGGCTTGTCCCCTGCTTCAGGAACTCGTCGGAGACGGGAAAGAAATTACCGGCGTTCCGGCTGGCCGCCAGAATGTGGTCGCTTTTGGAGAACACAACGATGCCCGTGTCGAGCGCGTCGGTGCACGTCTCGAACATGATGTTCGCAATGTCGCTGCCGATGGGCGCAACATGACCCATTAAGGACCTCTATACCTGCACGCAGGCACTGACTGGACTTTTGGCTGATCATGCCGGGGTGAGATTGGAGCGTTTTCGTTGCGGGCATCATCGGGTACTCGTCCGGCAACGATGTACAGACACCCACCCTGAAAGGGGGAAACACGCGCTCATTCCAATGGGATAGACGATGGCAGCAACACCTTAAGGACGACTTAAGAAGTGCGGCCATTAATTGACCTGCCGCAATTTATGTCTGTTCTCCCCGTGCCTTGCGGCTTTGGAGAAACAAGGTTTTGCGCTAAGAGCAAGCCTATCTCAAACCACCGGCGATTCCCCTCGACACCATGGCCATCAGACAGCTGCCAGAAACGCTCATCAACCAGATCGCGGCCGGCGAGGTGATCGAGCGGCCGGCGAGTGCCGCCAAGGAGCTGATCGAGAACGCCATCGACGCCGGCGCGACACGCATCGAGATCGCCACGGCCGGCGGCGGAAAAAGCCTCCTGCGCATCATCGACAACGGCTCCGGCATGGGACCGGCCGACCTCGAACTGGCTGTGCGGCGGCATTGCACCTCCAAGATCGACAGCGGGCTCGACGATATCCGCACGCTCGGCTTTCGCGGCGAGGCACTGCCCTCCATCGGCTCGGTGGCGCGCGTCCAGATCACCAGCCGCACGGAAGGCGCCGAGGCCGGCTCGGAAATCCGCATTACCGGCGGCAAGGTGGAGCCCGTTCGCCCGGCGGGCGCGAACAAGGGAACCGTCGTGGAAGTCCGCGACCTGTTCTTTGCGACGCCTGCCCGGCTGAAATTCCTCAAGACGGAGAAGGCAGAGGCCGCGGCCGTCACCGAAGTCGTCAAGCGCATGGCGATTGCCTTTCCGGGCATCCGCTTCACGCTCTCGGGCCAGGACCGCACGACGCTCGAGTTTGCCGGCGCCGGTGACGACCGGCTGGCGCGCATCGCCCAGGTGCTGGGCCGCGAGTTCAAGGACAATGCGATCGAGATCGATGCCGAGCGCGAGGACGTGGCGCTTTCGGGCTTTGCCGGCGTGCCGACCTTCAACCGGGGCAACAGCGCGCATCAGTATCTCTTCGTCAATGGAAGGCCCGTTCAGGACCGCCAGTTGCTCTCGGCGCTGCGCGCCGCATATGCCGAGACCGTGCCTTCGGGCCGGTATCCGGTCGCCGTGCTCTGGCTGACCATGGATCCGGCGCTTGTGGATGTGAACGTCCATCCGGCGAAATCCGATGTCCGCTTCCGCGATCCGGGTCTGGTGCGCGGGTTGCTGATCGGGGCGATCCGCGAGGCGCTTCAGCGCGATGGCGCACGCGCCTCGACCACCGGTGCGGCTGCCATGATGCAGGCGTTCCGGCCGGGAAGCGGCGCCAGCAGTTTCGGCGGTGGCGCAGCCTATCGTGCGCCCAACGCCGGCTGGAGCCAGCAGGCTTCCCCCTTCCGGCCCTTGCGAGAGGAACAACCCACAGGTTTTGCGGAAGCGCGGCAGGCCGGCTTTGAGGCCTTTGCCACGCCGTCCGCACGGGCCGAGGTCGCGGACCGCGAGCCCGCTCCCGCGCCGCAGGCCCTGCCAACGGCTGCGGGCTTCCAGCTCGGGGCGGCGCGCGCGCAGCTGCATGAGAACTATATCGTCGCGCAGACGGAAGACGGGCTTGTCATCGTCGACCAGCATGCCGCCCATGAGCGGCTTGTCTTCGAAGCGATGCGCGAGGCCATGCGGTCGCGGCGCATCCCGTCACAGGCGCTGCTGATCCCCGAGATCGTCGATCTCCCGGAAGAGGATTGCGACCGGCTGATGGAGCATGCCCAGGCGCTCGACACGTTCGGGCTCGCTTACGAACGATTCGGTCCGGGCGCGATTGCGGTGCGCGAAACGCCGGCGATGCTCGGCGAGATCGATGCGAGCGGGCTGATCCGGCAATTGGCCGACGAAATTGCGGAATGGAACACGGCGGATACGCTCGCCTCGCGGCTCGACCATCTGGCGGCGACCCTGTCCTGCCATGGTTCGGTGCGGTCGGGACGACGGCTGCGGCCGGAAGAAATGAACGCGCTGCTTCGCCAGATGGAGGCGACGCCGGGTTCCGGTCAGTGCAATCACGGACGGCCGACCTATATAGAACTGAAGCTTGCCGACATCGAACGCCTGTTCGGGCGGAGCTGAAGAGGTCCGGATTGTTCGCCTGCAGCAAGTCTGGTATGGCGAACAGATGCGCGGCCGAAGCACACTAGCGAAACTTTTCAGGAGACAACGGATGAACCGCTTTGAAGGACCCGGTGGGCGTGAGGCGCGAATCCGTTTTCTGGACGGCGATTTCCAGATCCTGTCGCCCGGCTCCTATGTGATCTGCGCCATCACCGGCAAGCAGATCCCGATCGACGAGATGAAATACTGGAGCGTTGCGCGCCAGGAAGCCTATTGCGACGCGGCGTCCTCGCTGGAAGCGGAAAAGCGCGCTGGCGCGCTGCCCAACCAGCACCGCTGACCTATTTCGGTTTACTGACCGCAAACTTGCGCTTCCGGAAATTGGCAAAGGCCTGCTCGACGATCAGACCGGGGGCTCCCGGATCATCGAACATCATCTCGATTTCCAGCACATTGATGCGCTCCAAGAGCGCATCCGCCGCCCCGTGATGGCCTGACAGGCGAACACGGTCCTTGGCGGTGGTGACGAGCGTCAGCCCGTCGCGTTCTGCATCAACCACCAGCGATCGCAGTTCGTCGTCGGCGAAATGGTGATGATCGGGGAACGAACGCGTGGCGACCACTTCGGCCCCGACATCGGCAAGGCTTCCATAGAATTTCGTCGGGTCGGCAATGCCGGCAAAGGCGAACAGTTTCTTGCCGTTGAAATCCCGCCCGTTGACCGGAGCAACGGTTGCTTCCAGCACCTGCTTGCCGGCGCGCGCCATGCGGCGGATGAACGGGTCGGCCGCCGGGCCGCCTGAAACGGCCAGGAGCGTCGTGACGTGGCGCAGCTGTTCCTTCAGCGGCGCCCGGATCGGGCCGGAGGGAACGACCAGGCCGTTGCCGATGCCGCGTTTGCCGTCCACCACGACAAGGGCATAGTCGATGGCGATACGGGCGCTCTGGAAGCCGTCATCCATGATGATGAGATCGGCGCCTTCGGCGATCAGTTTCCTTGCACCTTCGAGCCGGTTGCGGGCGACCACGGTCAGGCCGGCGCGGGCGAGCAGCAGGGGCTCATCCCCGACATCGACCGCGCGATGATGATCAGGATCGACGATCGTCGGCCTGGAGATGAGGCCGGAATAGCCCCGGCTTAGCAGGCCGGGCTTGTAGCCCAGTGCCGTAGCGGCACGGGCGATTGCAATCGCGGTCGGCGTCTTGCCGGCGCCGCCGACGGTGAAATTGCCGACGCAGATGACCGGGCAGTCGACCGGAGCGCGACGGGCGCGGCGCATGTTGCGGCCCGAGATCGCACCATAGATCAGGCTTGCGGGCCAAAGAAGCGCCGCCTGCCAGCCGATTTTCGTCCACCAGAAGGGCGGGGATTCGGAAACCATGGTCACTCCCCGTTTGCCGATCGCCCACCAAAACCGCGATTCCCGACGAATGGCAAGGTCTCAGAGCTCAGATGATCGTTTCGATTTCGGTGATGTCGTTGAGACAGTAGTCGGAAAGCGGGCCCAGGCTCTCGCGCGTGCCGGTTCCGGTCAGCACGCCGATGGTCATGCCGGCGCCGGCATTGCGGCCCATCATCATGTCGTGGCTGTTGTCGCCGACGACGAGGATTTCGGCATGTTCAAGCCCCGTGGCCTCGGCAAAGCCCCAGACCATGCCGGGTTCAGGCTTGCAGCCATGGCCGCTGTCATAGCCCGCGATGTAGTCGAGATAGGCGATGAAGCCGAAGCGCTCGGCGGTGCGGCGGATCGACTGCTCGTTGTCGCTTGAGGCGACGCCCAGCTTCAGCCCGCGCGCCTTGAGGCGACCGAAGAAATCTTCGAGATCGGTCACCGGAACGGCATTGGTCGCCGCCTCGGCAAACAGCCAGTCCAGGTCCTCGACGAGTTGCCGGGCGGAAAGCTTCGAGCCGGCGGCCACGAGGCCTTCGGCGATCTCTTCGGTATTACCGGCGGCCAGCAGGCTGTCGGCCACGACGTGGCCGGTCTGCGGGTCCATGCCGGTCGCGCGCAGCAGATGGTCGGCCAGCGCCTGGTCGCCCTCCGCAGCCAGCAGGGCCAGCTTGCGGTTCACCGGCGACCAGCTCTTGAAGTAGTCGATCAGCGTGCCGTCCTTGTCGAAGAGAATACCGGCAATGGCCATGGGTTTGGCGACCTCACTTCGAATCCAGCCGCGCCTTCATGGCGAGCGGGCTGATATAGGGCTCGAGATTCTTCATCGTCGCTGTCAGCGCGCCGCGCATGCTCTGCACCGTATCGAAGCCGGCCTCGATCATGGTGCGGCGAACGGCGTCGTTGTTCATCAGATAGTGCACGCCCTTGGCCAGGATATCTTCGTCGCGGACGATCTTGGCGCTGCCATTGGCGGCGAGGCGCTGATAGCTGTCGCGGAAATTCTGCACATTGCCGCCGGACAGAACCGCGCAGCCGATCGCCGCCGGCTCCATCGGGTTCTGCCCGCCCTCGGCATAGAGCGAGCGGCCGACGAAGGCGATTTCGGTCAGGCGCAGATAAAGCCCCATTTCGCCGATCGTGTCGCCGAGCAGGATATCGGTCTCGGGCGTGATCGGGTCCTTGCGGGTGCGGCGGGCGACCTTGAGGCCCAGTTCGTTCAATTCCTTCTCGATCTCGTCGGCGCGCTCGGGATGGCGCGGCACGATGATCGTCAGGAGGCCGTTGGCCGCCTTCAGGCGCTGGTGCACCCGGCCGGCGGCGGCCTCTTCCTTGTCGAAGGTGGAGATGGCAGCCCAGGTCTTGCGGGCGCCGATCTGGCTCTCGTAGCGCGCAAGCGCGTCAGCCTCGAAGGGCAGAGAATCGTTGTCGACCTTGAGGTTGCCGGAGACCGTGACGGGCAGCGCGCCGAGTTGCGTATACTTGGCCGCGTCGGACTCGGACTGGGCAATCACCAGAGCCAGGTTGCGGAAGAGTTCTTCGGCAAGACCCGAATAGCGACGCCAGCGGGCAAACGAGCGATCCGAAAGCCGGCCATTGACGAGGATCTGCGGAATATGGCGCTCGCCGAGCTCCATCAGCGTCACCGGCCAGATTTCCGATTCCGCGATGATGGCGAGATCCGGCTTCCAGTAGTCGAGGAAGCGGCCGACGGCAGGCTTGATGTCGAGGGGGACGAACTGGTGGATGACGCTCTCGTCCAGACGTTCCTTCGCGACCTTGGCCGACGTGACCGTACCGGTCGTCAGGACCACATGGATGTCGCGCTTGCGCACTTCGCGGATGAGCGGGATGACGGCGGTCGTCTCGCCGACGCTGGCGGCATGAAACCACACCAGCGGGCCTGCAGGACGCTCGCGGCCCGGATGGCCGAAGCGCTCGCGGCGGCGCGCGGCGTCTTCCTTGCCCTTGGCCGAACGGACGGCAAGATAGGGCGTCAAAAGCGGAAAAAGCGCGAAGCCCGCCCACTTGTAGGCGGACAGTGCGAAACGCGCCATCGTGTTTGACATCCTGGTCCTTCCCGTCTGAGGGCCTTCGGCTCCGTGAGAGCCCCTGTCAGCCAGACAGCGCCCGAGGATTGCCGCGTAGCGCCAATCCTTGTCGAATTCATGCCCGGCTGTCGCCGATCAGTCCTTGTGGTTCGGATCAAGCAGCCGGTGCATGTGAACGATGAAGTAGCGCATGTGCGCATTGTCCACCGTCGACTGTGCCTTGCCCCGCCAGGCCGTCAGTGCCGACTGGTAATCCGGGAAGATGCCGACGATGTCGAGTTCCTTGAGATTGCGGAACTGCATTTCGCCGAGGTCCGTCAGCTCGCCGCCAAAGACGAGGTGAAGTAGCTGTTTGCCGCCTGTTTCTTCAGACATGGTGTCTCCTGGGATCGTTCCTGTTGCGCAGGTTCCTCCGCGTAGCGATGTGCTAAATTTGACGGCAAAGGTCAATGGCTGAAAGCGGCTTGTGCAGCACTGGATAGGCCCGGAAGCGCGGTTTCGTGCGCTGCGCAAAGCGCAATGTGCTTTACGGAGGCGGCATTGTAGGAGAGCACGCTGCCATCAAGGCCTGCCAGCCGGCCGCCCGCCCGCTCCAGAATGAGCTCGGCAGCGGCCAGATCCCAGTCGTGCGACTGGGGATAGACGAGGGTCGCGTCGATGCGGCCATCGGCGATCATGGCAAGCCGGTAGGCGAGCGAGGGGATGTGCTCGACGCGCCGTGCGCGCGCCAGATAGTCGGGCTTGAGGCGCTTGAAGGCTTCCGCAGGTGCTGCAATCGCGACCGCAGACGAGGGTTCGCGAACCGAAATCGGAAAGCCGTTCTTCAGCGCCACACCGTCATGTGCCGCGGTAAACGTCTCGCCGAGCGCCGGTGCCACCAGAACCCCGGCCACCGGCCGTCCGCGATGGACGACGGCAGCGCTCACGCACCAGGTGGAAAGCCCGTTCATGAAGGCGCGCGTGCCGTCGATCGGGTCGATGACGAAGAGCGTGTCGAAGCCGAGGCGCGCGCCGTCATCCTCGGTCTCCTCCGAGAGCCACCCATAGGTGGGACGAGCAAGGCGAAGCCGGTCGATCAGGATATCGTTGGCGGCATAGTCGGCGGCGGTGACGGGCGAGCGGCCCTCGTTCTTCCACCAGGTTTCCGGCGAATTGCGGAAATAGCCCATGGCGGCCTCGCCGGCTTCGGTCGCGGCAGAGACGAGCAGTTCGAGATCGTCGTCCCACTGTCCCGCGTCGCTCTCCGCCATGTCCGCCCAACTCCCCTATTTGCCTGCCAGCGTCATGTTCTCGATGGCAATCGTCGGCGCGGCCGTGCCGTAGCTGCGATCGATGTCGCTTGCCGGCGTCATCGCCATGAACATGTCCTTCAGGTTCGAGGCAATCGTGACCTCGGAGACCGCGAAGGTCAATTCGCCATTCTCGATCCAGAAGCCCGAGGCACCGCGGCTGTATTCGCCCGTGATCATGTTGACGCCCTGGCCGATGACTTCCGTGACATAGAAGCCGTTACCGATCGAGCGGATGAGATCTTCGGGCGAAACATCACCCGGCTCAAGTGCGAAATTGGTCGAAGCCGGCGTCACGTTCGAGCCGCCGCGCACGCCGCGTCCATTGGTCGGCAGGCCGAGTTCGCGGCCGGTGGAGGTCGAGAGGAACCAGTGCTTGAGCACGCCGTCCTCGATCATCGTCAGCTTTTCGCCGGTCACGCCCTCGCCATCGAAGGGACGCGAGGAAGAGCCGCGCACGATCAGCGGATCATCAGTGACGGACAGGCCGGCCTTCAGCACCGGCTTGCCCATGCGGTCGCGCAGGAACGAGGTCTTGCGGGCAACCGATGCGCCGTTAATCGCACCGGCGATATGGCCAGCAATGCCGCGCGAGACGCGGGGATCGAAGATGACCGTGATGCCCTTGGCGGTCGGGACCTGACGCGGATTGAGGCGCTTGACGGCGCGTTCACCAGCGCGGCGGCCGACCTCTGCCGGGTCTTCGAGTTCGGAATAGAAAAGCTCGCTCGAATAATCGTAGTCGCGCTCCATGCCCGTGCCTTCGCCGGCAATGACGCTGACCGAAAAGCCGAAGCGGCTCGCCTTGTAGGCGCCAGAGAAACCATGCGAGGTGGCAAGCACCAGCCCGCCCATGCCGGCGGAGGCGCCAGCACCAACGGAATTTGCCACCCCCTTGACGGCCAGCGCTGCCGCTTCTGCCGCAAGCGCCTTTTCGGTGAGGTCGGCGGCGCTGACTTCCGTCCCGTCGAAAAGATCGAGATCGGGGAAGGCGCGTGCCAGATCCTTTTCGTCGGCGAGGCAGGCGAACTTGTCTTCCGGCGAGACCCTGGCCATGGCAACCGCGCGTTCGGCCAGCGCCTTCAGGTCGAAACCCGGATTGGCCGACACGGTCGCGACCTTCTGGCCGACGAAGACGCGCAGCGAGAAGTCGTCGCTCTCCGAGGATTCCGTGCCTTCGACCTTGCCGAGGCGGACGGAAACGGATGAGGAGCGCGAGCGCATGACCACGGCATCCGCCTTGTCCGCACCGGCGGCGCGGGCGAGATCAATGAGCTCGGATGCACGGGAAAGGAGATTTTCCGAATCGGACGTCGATGACATGATTTGTCCTTTCTTTCAGGTCCATTTATTGTTCCCTTCCTGAAGCATCAAGTCCATGCGATGCCGATTCGACTTTTCCGCCCCGTTTCACACCTGTCCGATGTAGGAATGCCATGACGAACGCCCATAGCCTGTTCGAGGAAGCGCTGATTTTGCTCGGAGGTGCGGTTGTCGCCTCCCCCATTTTCAAGAAGCTCGGGCTTGGCACGGTTCTCGGATATCTCGCAGCCGGCGTGGTGATCGGGCCGGTCATGCATCTCATTCGCGGGGCGGAGGATATCCTGGGCGTCGCCGAACTCGGCGTCGTCTTCCTGCTCTTCGTCATCGGGCTTGAACTGAAACCTTCGCGACTCTGGCAGATGCGCAAGGATATTTTCGGTCTCGGAATGCTGCAGGTGGGCCTGAGCGGTGCAATACTTTCAGCGATCTGCGTCGTTACCGGCTTGCTCGATTGGCAGGGCGCGCTCATTGCCGGTTTCGGGCTTGCACTTTCCTCGACGGCCTTCGCCCTCCAGATTCTGGAGGACAATGGCGACCGGTCGACCAAATACGGACAACGGACATTCTCGCTCCTGCTTTTTCAGGATCTCGCAATCGTGCCGCTTCTGGCGCTGATCCCGCTGCTTGCCCGCCAGCAGGGCGATGTGGCGGCACCCGATCGCCTGCAGAACTTCGTCATGGCGATTGGCGTGATCGTCGCGGTTCTGGTCGCCGGGCGCTATCTGCTCAACCCGCTCTTCCAGGTGATTGCCCGCACCGGCGCACGGGAGGCCATGATTGCGGCGGCACTTTTCGTCGTCATGGCGGCTGCAGTGACGGTAGAGCTTGCCGGGCTCTCCATGGCCATGGGCTCGTTCCTCGCTGGTGTCATGCTGTCGGAATCGAGCTTCCGCCATGAATTGGAGGCCGATATCGAGCCGTTCCGCGGCATTCTGCTCGGCCTGTTCTTCATGGCGGTCGGCATGTCGCTTGATCTTCAGGTCATCGAGCAGAACTGGTTGCTCGTGCTGATCGCGGTTCCGGCCGTCATGGTCGTCAAGGCGGTGACGATCTATGCTGCCTGTCGCATCACCGGCTCGTCGCACAACGATGCCGTCAGGATCGGCGGACTGCTGCAACAGGGCGGCGAATTCGGCTTCGTGCTCTTCTCGGCCGCCACTGCGGCCTTCCTGTTTCCCGCCTCGACGGCATCGCTGCTGATTGCCACCGTGACGCTCACCATGGCCGCAACCCCGCTTGGCGTGGCGATCCTGACCTTCCTTCTGAAGGATGGTCCGGTCGAGGAACTGGACGAGGATTTCGAGGGCGCGGGCTCGGACGTGCTGATCATCGGCTTCTCGCGTTTCGGACAGGTGGCCGCGCAGGTCCTGCTGGCGAGCGGGCGCGACGTGACGATCATCGACCACTCCGCCGACCGTATCCGGCAGGCCGCGAATTTCGGCTTCCGCATCTATTTCGGCGACGGCACCCGCAAGGACGTGCTGCGCTCGGCCGGCGTCGAGCGGGCGAAGATCGTTGCCGTCTGTACGCAGAAAATGGAGATCACCGACCGGATCGTAGATCTCGTTCTCGACGAGTTCCCGCAGACGCGGCTTTTTGTGCGCGCCTATGACCGCGTGCATCTTCTCTCCCTGCAGGCGCGCGGCATCGACTATGGCGAGCGCGAGACATTCGAGGGCGGCCTGAAATTCGGAGCGAAGACGCTGGAAGGGCTGGGGCTCGACGAAACCACGGCGCTGGAGCTGGCGGACGAAACCCGCGAGCGCGACTATGCGCGTCTCGCTCTCCAGGCTGCGGAAGGGATTACCGCCGGCCGCGACATGCTGCACACCCGTCCGGTCAATCCGGAACCGCTGGTCAAGCCGCGCAAGCGCGAAGAACAGGACTGACGGAACGGTCGCTTACGGCTTCTGGCGGAAGGCGATCTCGGCGTCGATGAGGCGTTTGACCTCATCCTTCACCCCGCTTGCCGCCTCCAGCACTTCGCCGGCGCGCATGAAATCGAGCACGCGGAAGCGGTTGACCTCGGGCCGGAGAAGGATGTCCGGCGGATTGCTGCGCATCTTGGTGGCGATCAGCGACTGCATCATCAGTTGCGATGCGCCGAACAGGCTGTCGATGCGGTTCGGGATGGTGATGCCATCGCCTTCCGGCGCGCCGACGACATCGACGCCGATGACGATATCGGCCTTGCCGAGCAGGCTTTCATAAGGCACCGGATCGAAGACACCGCCATCGATCATGACCCGGCCTTCCATCGTTACCGGCATGAAGAGCGCCGGAATGGCGGCCGAGGCGGCCAGCGCCGGAAAGAGTTCGCCCTCGCCAATCAGCATGCCGCACTGGCCGTAATAATCCGTCACGGTGACATGGAGCGGAATGGAGAGCTGCGAGAAATCCTCCGGAATCGCGTCGGGCAGAAAGGCGCGGAGAATCCGTTCCAGATTGAACTGGCCGAAACGGAAGCCCTTGCGCATGTTTTCCGGGCGCAGCTTCCAGAGCCGGTTGATCACCTGGTTGCGGTTTCCGACGGTCGCCAGCGTATATTCGCGGATTTCGCGGCCGGTCATGCCGGCAGCGCGGCCGGCACCCATGAGCGCGCCGATCGAGGAGCCGTTGATAGCGACCGGCGTCAGGCCGAGCTCGTCCAGCGCTTCGAGCACCGGAATATGGGCGATACCACGCGCACCGCCACCGCCGAGCGCCAGCGCAATGGTCGGCGAGGTCTGTTGAGCGACCTTTTCGCGGTCCTTGTCTTTCTTCTTCTTTTTCTTCTTGCTCTTGTCAGCCATCACGCGCCGAAACGATAAAAGTGCATCTTCGTATCTCCGAAGGCGCGCTCCTCGATAAACGTCAGGCCCTGCGGGATGACCGGTGCAACATCAGCCCGCTCTTCCAGAATGACCAGCGCACCGGGAACCAGCCAGCCGCCCTTAATGGCGGCTGCAATTGCCTTTTCGCCCAAACCCTTTCCATACGGCGGATCTGCGAAGAGAATATGAAAGGGTTCCATCGTGCCGACGATCCCGAGATCGGTGGCATCGCGGCGGAAGATGCGGGCGCGCGACTGCAGGCCGAGCGTTTCGATGTTCTGGCGCAGCAGGCCCCTGCCCTCGACGCTGGTCTCGACAAAAAGGCCCTGCTGACAGCCACGCGAAATCGCCTCGAGCCCGACGGCACCCGTGCCGGCGAAGAGCTCGAGGATCCGCGTCCTGTCCAGCGCTTCCGGGTAGCTGTGCGCGAGAATGTTGAACAGGCTCTCGCGCGTCCGGTCCGTGGTCGGACGGATGTCGTTGGATTTGGGCGCGGCCAGGGCGCGGCCGCGAAATTCACCGCCGACGATACGCATGGCTTAGCCCTTCGGCTTGCCGCCGCCGCGTGGCCCGCCGGAAGGCTTGCCACCGAAACCGCGACCACCACCGGGTTTGCCGCCACCTGGCTTGCCACCGCCGCCGGGTTTGCCGCCAAAGCCCTTGCCGCCACCCGGCTTGCCGCCGCGTGCGCCAAACGGCTTGTCGCCCGAAGGCTTGCCAAAGGACTTGCCGCGGGGCTTGTCGCCGAACGGGCGATCGGCGCCGTCACGGTCGGATCTCGGCTTTCCGGAGAAGGCCCGTGCCGGACGAGCATCGTCGCGGCCGCCTTCACGCGGTTCGCGCGGCGGACGGTCGCCATAGGGACGATCACCGAAGGAGCGTTCGCCACGGGGGCGATCCTCACGGGGCCTGTCATCACGGGGACGGTCATCACGCGGACGGTCACCGAAGCCGCGCTTGCGGTCACGGCCGCCTTCGCCTTCACGTTTCTTGTCAGCGTCACCGGTCGAGCGGATCCACTGGCCTTCGTCGTCGCGAACCTTCAGAACCGAGGGACGGACAACGCGGTCGGAGATGGTCGCCTCGGGCTTGCGCTCGTCAGGACGCGGGCCTCGATTGCCACGCTTGGCAACCTTGGCAGCTTCCTTTTCGCCGAGCGGACGGGCACCGGGGGCCATCCAGACATTGGCGCTGCGCTGATTGCGCGGCGGGATCTTCTTCTTGTCCGAGCGGTCGTCGGAGCGATCGCCACCGCCAGCGCGGGCCGGCTTGGCGCCAAAGGGCTTGTCGCCGAAGGAACGTTCGCGCTGCGGACGGTCGCCGCGATCGCCTCTGTCACTGCGATCGCTACGATCGCTGCGTTCGGGACGAGGGCCACGGTCGGACATCTCGCGCGGCTTGCGGGCGGGCGGACGGGCCTCTTCCTCTTCCACGACGAGCGCACCGCTATGGTCAAAGATCGGCGCGTCGAAATTGGCCTTGGCGTCTTCGATGAGGCGCGGACCCAGCTGGTCGCGCAGCATGCGGCCTTTGATTTCCATGACCTGGCCTTCCGGCAGATTGCCGAGCTGGAAGGGGCCATAGGAAATGCGGATCAGGCGGTTCACGTCGAGGCCGATGGCGCCGAGAACGTTCTTGATTTCACGGTTCTTGCCTTCGCGCAGACCCATGGTAATCCAGGCATTGTGGCCCTGTTCACGATCGAGGATCGCGTCGATGCCGCCATAGAGCACGCCGTCAACGGCGATGCCGTCCTTGAGCTGGTCGAGCTTGGCCTGATCGACCGAGCCGTGGGCGCGGACGCGATAGCGGCGCAGCCAGCCGGTCGAGGGCAGTTCCAGCACGCGGGCGAGACCACCGTCATTGGTCAGCAGCAGCAGGCCTTCGGTGTTGATGTCGAGGCGGCCGATGGACATGACGCGCGGCAGGCCTTCGGGCAGGTTGTCGAACACCGTCGGACGACCTTCCGGATCGGCATTGGTGGTCACGAGCCCGGCCGGCTTGTGGTAAAGCCAGAGGCGCGTGCGTTCCGGGCCGCGAATGCGTTCGCCATCGACTTCGATATTGTCGGCATAGGTGGCGTTGACGGCCGGCGCGGTCAGCACTTCGCCGTTGAGGCGAATGCGGCCTTCCATGATCATGCGCTCGACATCGCGGCGCGAGGCAACGCCGGCGCGCGCCAGCAGCTTGGAAATACGCTCGGGCACGAGGCCGGCATTTTCGGTTGCGGGCCTGGGTGCCGCACCGGCGCCAGCAAACTTGCCGTCGCCCTTCGGGCGATCGGACTTGAAGGCGGGCTTGCCACCCGGCTTGCCAAACGGCTTGCCTGCCGGCTTGTCAAAGGATCTGGGCTTGTCGCCCGGCTTGCCATAAGACCGGCCCTCGGACTTGCCGAAGCGCTTCTCGGCGCCGCCCTCGTCGCTTTTCGCGAAGCTCTTGCCGGCCGGTTTGCCGAAACGCTTCTCCGCGCCGCCTTCGGCACCCTTGGAGAAGGTCCGGCCTTCGCCGCCAAAGCTTTTGCCTGCCGGCTTGCCATAGGGTTTGCCACCCTTGGCGCCTGCGGCGGAATCTCGTTTGCCTGCGCCGCCAGCCGGCTTGCGGGCCGGGCGCTTCTTTTCGTCATCGAATGCCATGAGAGGCTGTCCACTTATTCTTGAGCCGCAAACAGGCTGTCTCGTGTCACCCGACACCCAAACCCGGCGCGCGCTTTCGCTTTCGCTGGACTTGTTCCTGAATTTGCCTATTCGTTTGGCGTCCCTTATCAGGTCGCAATCACGACGTTAAGAGGTTTCTCGCGTGAACGGGTCAAATCGCATCATGGATCGGGCGCTTGAAGAGGCGCGAGCCGCTGCCACGCGCGGCGAAGTGCCCGTTGGTGCCGTCATCGTGCTTGGCGGCGAGGTGATTGCCAGTGCCGGCAACCGCACGCGCGAACTCAATGATGTGACCGCGCATGCCGAGATCCTGGCGATCCGCGAGGCCTCCGCCAAGCTCGGTTCCGAGCGGCTGATCGATGCCGATCTCTATGTGACGCTGGAGCCCTGCGCCATGTGCGCGGCGGCGATCTCCTTTGCCCGCATCCGCCGGCTCTATTATGGCGCGGAGGATGAGAAAGGCGGCGGCGTGGATCATGGCGGGCGCTTCTATGCGCAGCCGACCTGCCATCATGCGCCGGAAGTCTATTCCGGCATTGCCGAGCAGCAAGCGGCGGCAATCCTCAAGGACTTCTTTGCCAACCGCCGGTGAGCGTCAGCCCTTCGCGAAGGCATGAAGCTCCTCGCCCGAGAGGCGATAGCGGATCCATTCGCCCTGCGGCTTCGCCCCTGTCGCGTCATAGGTGCGGATCGCCGGCGTATTCCAGTCGAGCACGCTCCACTCGAACCGGCCATAGCCATTGTCGAGCGCGAAATTGGCGAGATGTTTCAGGATCATCGTGCCGATGCCCTTCTGCCGCGCCGATGGCATGACATAGAGGTCTTCGAGATAGATGCCCGGACGGCCCTGCCAGGTGGAGAAGGTGTAGTACCAGAGCGCAAAGGCGACCGGCTCGCCCTCGTCCTCGCAGATCAGCGCATCGACCACGGCATCGGGCCCGAAGACGGTCTCTTCCAGCTGCTCGACGCTGGTCTCGACCTCGTCGGCCGCATGCTCGAATTCGGCAAGATCGCAGATGAAGCGGAAGATGGTCGGTGTGTCGGCGATCGTCGCCTTGCGGATGGTGGCGGGCATGTCGTTCTCCGGATTGAATGGGCCGGGATTTACCGGGTGTTGCGGGAAAGGTTGGGACCACGCAGATTGCCCCAGTGGCTGCAATTGCCGCCCTGCGCCGACGAGCGCTCGAGCTCCGCATCAGCCACTTCCAGCGCGGTTTCGATGATGAAGCCCGGGGCGCATTCGACACCACCGACCGACAGCGTCATCGGCCGCGGGCCGTCGCCCGGGAAGGGTAGCTGCACGGCCGAGACCGCCTGCGAGATCGAGCCGATGGCCAGCGAGGCGAGAATGGGCGTCGAGCCGGGCATGAAGATCGCCAGGTCGTGATCTCCGATGCGGCCGGCGAAATCGACCGGGCGCAAGGTGCTCCTGATGGCGGCAGCGGCGGCAAAGATCGCCGTGTCGGCCGCCGCACCGCCGTGGCTCTTGCGCAGGCCGGCGAGGCCATCCACCCGCAACTTGACCAACTGGCCGATATCCGGGTGCCCCGGCTGATGCAGCATGCGCTCGCGGAAGACATCTTCCGTCAGCAGCCGCGTCAGGGGATCATGGCTGCGCTCGCGCAGCAGTTCCATGTTCGAACCGACCAGCTTCGCATTGACGTCGTCGAGCTGGGTCAGCGCCTTCACGAGACTGTCTCTCAGCCGGCGCGTGGTCTCGAATTGCCAGAACTGGACGGCGCTTGCCGGAAACCCGATGACGACAGGCAGAACCAGCGTCATGATCAGGCCGGCACCCTCAAGCTTTCCGCCCAGCAGCGGCACCACGACGTAGGAAATCGAAAAGGACGCGACAAGCGACAGGAGGGCCGTCAGCGCAGCACGCAAGATCACGACGCGATAGATACTTGGCATGTTCAAGCGCCCACTTATTCAACTGAGTCGCATGTATGTCCAACTCAGTCGCAGGCGGCAATGGTCGCGCCGGTATCGCCAAACAAAAAAGCCCGAAACCTTCCGGTTTCGGGCTTTCTGATAAACCTTTGCGATATCAGTCGAAAACGTCCCACCATTTGTGGTTTGTCTGCTTGGCAGCGGCCGCTTCCTTCTTGCGCTCCCGCTCCTTGACCTTCTCGGGCGTGCCGAGGTCGGTCAGTTCCGCCTGATCGACCTTGCGGTAGTCCAGCGGCGGGTCGCTGAGGAAGCGACGCTTGTCGGAATAGATTCCCTGGTCGATCTTGCGTGCGTCGCGATAGGCCTGACGCTGCTCGGCAAGAGACTTGGTCTGGTTGGCGGCGGTCTGGCCAAGCAGCGGCGAACGGTAACCGTTGCCCTGCTGGTCGGCTTCCTCGCGCAGACGCTGGCGGGTTTCTTCCGGGCTTTCCACCCACTTCGGATTGCTCTTGGCGTCAGCCAGCGACTGCTGCGGCGCGATCAGCTGATCCTTGCGGGCCGGAACGACCAGCTTGGGATTGGGCTGATAGGCAATCTTGTCGTTCTTGTTCTGCGGCGTGATGTCGAGAACGCTGCCGACGTCATCCATCAGGTGCTCTGCAGCGGTCTTGTTGGTTCCGTAGGTCGGGCTACTGATGCAGCCGCTCAGCGTCGTCACGGAAACCGTCACGCCAAGAATACCGACTGCTACTCGAAACCAAGAGGTCATGTTTCTGATTGTCCCTGATGCCTGGGCGCGCATTCCGCACGCCTTTTACTACGGCCTACGACCGGAATTTAAAAGCCATTAACCGAAATTCCGGCCAATTTCGGGCGGAAAATACCGGATGGGTTCAGAAAAGGCAAACCTCATCCGGTATTTTACTCAAGACTTTACACCGAGTTCGCGAAGTGCGGCAGCATCGCGGGCGGAAACTTCCGGATAATCCGGGTCAGACCCGACATCCTTCGTGACCTTCCACGAGCGTGCGCATTTGCGACCTTCAGCCAGCTTCGGCTCGACGGAGACGCCGGAAACCTCGTCAAGACGGAAGGCCTCTGCCGGACCTTCCGAACCGTCCACCACGATTTCCGAGGTGATGCAGATCTCGGCGAAGTCCTCGCCCTTCAGGGCATCGAGAAGTTCGGCATTGGTGATGTGAACGACCGGAGCGGCCTCGAGCGACGAGCCGATGCGCTTCTCGCGACGTTCGATTTCGAGCGCGCCGGTGACGACCTTGCGGACTTCGCGGATCTTCGCCCACTTGGCGGCCAGCGCCTCGTTCTTCCACTCGCCCGGGATTTCCGGGAACTGTTCGAGATGGACCGAGACTGCATCCGGCTTGCGCGAGATCCAGGCCTCTTCCATCGTGAAGGGCAGCATGGGGGCAAACCACAGAACAAGGCTTTCGAAAAGCTTGCGGATCACATGCAGCGACGCACGGCGGCGCAGCGACGACGGGGCGTCGCAGTAGAGCGCATCCTTGCGGACGTCGAAATAGAAGGCCGAGAGTTCGACGTTTGCGAAATCCGACAACGAGCGCACGACGCGCTTGAAGTCGAATTCGTCATAGCCCTTGCGCACGATCTCATCCAACTCGGCCAGACGATGCAGCATCAGCTTTTCGAGCGCCGGCAGGTCGGAGTAGGCAATCTCCTCGCCCTTGTCGTGGGCGAGCGTGCCGAGCATCCAGCGGATCGTGTTGCGGATCTTGCGATAGCTGTCGATATTGGTCTGGATGATCGTCTTGCCGAGGCGCTGATCTTCCCAATAGTCGGTGTTCATGACCCAGAGGCGGAGGATATCCGCGCCCGATTCCTTCATGACATCCTGCGGGAAAACCTGATTGCCGAGCGACTTCGACATCTTGCGGCCGTCTTCCGCCATGGTGAAGCCATGCGTCACGACGGCGTTATAGGGCGCGCGGCCGCGCGTGGCGCAGCTTTCGAGCAGCGACGAATGGAACCAGCCGCGATGCTGGTCGGAACCTTCCAGATAAACATCCGCCGGCCACTTGAGATCCGGGCGGTCTTCCAGCGTGAAGGTATGCGTCGAGCCACTGTCGAACCAGACGTCGAGAATGTCGCGGACCTGCTTCCACTCAGCGGCATCATACTTGCCGGCGAGGAAGCGTTCGGCCGCACCTTCGGCAAACCAGGCGTCGGCGCCTTCGGCCTCGAAGGCTTCGAGGATGCGGGCATCGACGGCGTCATCGCGCAGGATTTCGCCGGCTTCATTCGCAAACACGCAGATCGGCACGCCCCAGGCGCGCTGACGGGACAGAACCCAGTCAGGCCGCGTTTCGATCATGCCGCGCAGACGGTTCTGGCCGCCGGCGGGGACGAAACGGGTCTCGTCAATGGCGGAAAGCGCACGCGAACGCAGCGTCGAGCCGTCGCCGAGTTCCTTGTCCATATAGACGAACCATTGCGGCGTGTTGCGGAAGATGACCGGCTTCTTGGAGCGCCAGGAATGCGGATAGTCATGCTTGATGCGGCCGCGGGCGAAGAGGTTGTTGGCCTCGATCAGCGCCTTGATGACGCGATTATTGGCATCGCCCTTCTTGCCGTTGTCGTCCATGACGCGGGCCGGGCCACCTTCTGCGGACGGGCCGAAACCCGGCGCGTCTTCCGTATAGAAGCCATCATCGCCCACGGTGAAGGGGATCTTGGTGGAGATGCCGCGCGCTTCCAGCACCCGCGCAGATGCCATCCAGGCATCAAAGTCTTCGCGACCATGGGACGGCGCCGTGTGGACGAAACCCGTGCCGGCATCGTCGGTGACGTGGTCGCCATCGAGGAGCGGGACAGCGAAGTCGTAGCCGAGGGCGGCCAGCGGGTGGGCGCAGGTGATCGCGGCCAGTTCTTCCGGCGCGACATCGCGGATGAACTTGAACGTGACCTTTGCCTTGGCGGCAGCCTCATCGGCAAGCCGCGTTGCGAAGATCAGGCGCTCGCCCGGCTGCGGACCAAAGTCGTTCGTCGCCGTCTCAACCTCATAGAGGCCGTAAGGGAAGCGCGACGAGAAGGAGATGGCGCGGTTGCCGGGGATGGTCCAGGGAGTCGTCGTCCAGATGACGACGAAGGCTCCACGGAGATCTCCCATCTGCCCGTTGTGGACAGAAACAGGTTCACCGTGTTGATCTGGTCTGAGCACGTTGTTAGAAACCGGGAACTTCACCCAGATCGTGTCGCTCTCGACCTCGTGATATTCCACCTCAGCCTCAGCCAGTGCCGTGCGCTCGACGACCGACCACATGATCGGCTTGGAGCCGCGATAGAGCTGGCCGGACTTGGCGATCTTCAGCAGTTCGCCGGCGATGCGGGCCTCGGAATGGTAGGCCATGGTCGTGTAGGGGTGTTCGAAGTCGCCCTCAATGCCGAGGCGCTTGAACTCGGCCGACTGGATATCGATCCAGCCCTGTGCGAATTCGCGGCATTCGCGGCGGAATTCGTTGATGTCGACTTCGTCCTTGTTCTTGCCCTTGGCGCGATAGGCTTCCTCGATCTTCCATTCGATCGGCAGGCCGTGGCAGTCCCAGCCGGGAACGTAATTACTGTCAAAGCCGCGCATCTGGAACGAGCGGGTGATGACGTCTTTCAGGATCTTGTTCAGCGCGTGGCCGATATGGATGTTGCCGTTGGCATAGGGAGGGCCGTCGTGGAGAACGAACTTCTCGCGGCCGGCGGCAGAGGCGCGCAGCTTCTTGTAAAGCTCCATCTTCTGCCAGCGGGCAACGATTTCCGGCTCCTTGGCAGGCAGGCCGGCGCGCATCGGAAATTCCGTCTGCGGCAGGTAAAGCGTGGACGAATAATCAACTTTTTCTTGGGGTTCGGTCATGGACGTCTGTCACTCACGGACTGGCGCGAACGGGGCCGCGCATTCAAATTGCGGATGGATTTTTGAAAGTCTGGCGCCAAGGGGAAGCGCCGAAATCCCGGACCCTCGGGCAGGCTCGCCTTGCGAGCGCCTCAAAGGGCCGGGCCAATAATTCGGATGATAATGTTCCACCGGCGCGGCATCATAGCGCGCGCTTTCTAGGCGTTTTTGACGGAAATTGAAAGAGGTTGCGGCGAAGAATATCGGCCATTCGTCGCCATTGGCTCATGCGCTAGCGTGAGCGACGCCGGTGCCAAGAGCGGCGTTGGTACGCAGCTGCCGCGCATCCTGCCTCAGGAGCAGACCGGCGTCGAACGCGACGATGCGGTCACGACCGGTATTCTTGGCGGTGTAGAGTGCACGGTCAGCGGCCGCGAAAATGCGGTCCATGTCGCTTTCGCCAGCGTCAAAGCCGACATAACCGCCGGAAAACGTGATCGAAAACCGCCGGCCATCGCGCGCCGCGATGGATGTTGCGGACACGACGGTGCGCAGGTCATCGAGGAGGCGCCGCACCTCCTCCGGGCCGCAATCGGTGAGCAGGATCGCGAATTCCTCGCCGCCGAGACGGCCGAAAACCGCGCCCTTCGGCAGCGCATCCGTCACGGCACGACAGAACACCCCGAGCGCGGTGTCGCCGGCATGGTGGCCAAAGGTGTCGTTGACGGATTTGAAATGGTCGATATCGAGAACCGCAAGCACGCCGCCGTGACCCGCGCGCCGGGACCAGGCGTCGTAGAAGGCGGTGCGGTTGAGCGCTCCGGTCAGGCCGTCATGCCGCGCAAGATGCCGCTGCCGCTCGGTCGCGCGCTCCAGCTTGACGACAAGCGTCATCAGATAGGCAGCCATGTTGAGCAGGACCAGCGGGATTGTCGTGACCTCCAGCCAGATTGTCACGGGCTTGCCGTCGACAAACTGGACCGGATAGAAATAGGCCAGCGGCGCAATGGCGACATAGGTGGCGGCATAGACAACGAGCGTGAAGGCGGCGATGCGGCCGAAGCGCAGCTTCTCCCGGCGCGAACCGCGGCAGGTGACGCGCGCGGCAACGATCAGATTGATCGAACCACCGAGATAGAGCAGCCAGATGCCGTCCTGATGCCCGCCGGAGAGGAGCTTGGTCGCGTAGACGGCGGTCCCGGTCAGGAAGGCGACGACGAGGGCTGCGGTCGGTCGCGCATCCTCGCCATAAAGCTGCCGGTAGCCGAGCGCCAGGTAACCGCTGGCCGCCGTCGAGACGATGCCGCCGATATAACCGCCGATCTGCAGCGGAATGAAGTCTCCCGAGATCATCAGGAACGTGCCGGAGACCTGCAGGACGCTGGCAATGAACCAGTTACGCGTCTCGGCGCCGGTTTCGTCAAAAAGCCATGCAAGGCCCGTCACCAGGCATACGAAGACACATATGCCTGTCGAGAAGACGAAAACGGTGGTGAAGTCGAGCATCGAAAAGATCAGCCTCTGGATTTGTTGTACTAAACAACTCCAAAAGCCTGAAAACAATATTTACCCGCAGGTTTTTCGGGAAAGCGATCGTTGCAGTGGTGAACGGCGCCTTGCGGCTTCACCTCAATCTTTATCCAGTCGTTTTCTGCGCCGAGGCAAAGAAATCGGCCTGGCTGATGGTTCGGGCAATCAAGATCCCGACGAGCATGGCAACGACGAAGATCAGCGCGCTCGCATGGCCGAGGCCGAGCGCGGGAATGGCGGCACCCGGGCAGAAGCCGGCAATGCCCCAGCCGATGCCGAAGACGGCCGAGCCGCCCACGAGCTTGCGGTCGATCAGCCTGGCCTTGGGCAGCACGAAGGTGTCCCCGAAGACCGGCTTCTGCCGGCGGCGGAAGATCAGGGCATAGCCGGGAACGGCGACGGAGAGCGCGCCGGCCATGACGAAGATCAGGCTCGGGTCGAAGGTGCCGGCGAGGTCGAAGAAGTTCAGCACCTTGGCGGGATTGCCCATGCCGGAGATGACGATACCCAGGCCGAACAGCGCGCCGATGAGGAAGACGGTGACGTAGCGCATCAGAAGCCTCCGAAGACGTGGCGGATGACGAAGGTGGTGAGGAAGGCGAAAGCCATGAAGGTAACGGTCGCTGCCGCCGAACGCTTCGAGAAGCGGGCGAGCCCGCAGATGCCGTGACCCGATGTGCAGCCGGAGCCGAAGGTGACGCCGATGCCGGTGATGACGCCGCCGATGATCAGGGCCGCGAGCGGTACGGGCACGTCGAAATCGACCTTGACGCCGGAGAAAGCCAGCCCTGCCGGCGCGATCACCGCACCGGCCAGGAATGTCGCCTTCCAGGCCCAGTCGCGGTCGAGGGGCGGAAGGATGCCGCCGAGGATCGCCGTCATGCCGGCAATGCGGCCCCAGAAGAGCATCAGCGTCACCGCCGAAAGGCCGATCAGCAGGCCTCCCGCAAAGGACATGAGGGGAGTGAATTCTGTCATCGGAATTTCCGCCAATTGGACAAGGTGCAGAAAAGGATACGCCGGCGCACGCAAAAACATAGGTTTTTGATCATGTTCTTGCCCGCCGATGCGAAATGGTTTTGCGTCGGCTGCCACTTTGGCAGCCGTCCATTTCGCAATCAGAAACAGAGCTTGAGATCTAGCTCGCTCAAGGGGCGGACGCCGGACAGCAGCGCCTTGGCCTCTTCCTTGTCACGCTTCATCTGTTCAACGAGCGGATCAAGGCCATCGAACTTCAGTTCGGGGCGCTGGAAGCCAAAGAGCGAGACAGAGGCGACTTCGCCATAGAGATCGCCTTCGAAGTCGAAGAGGAAAGTCTCAAGCAGTGCGCGGCCGTTGCTGGTGACCGTCGGACGAAAACCGTAGCTTGCGACGCCGTCATAAAGGCGGCCGTCCGGGCGACGATAGCGCACGGCGTAGATGCCGGGCTTCAGCGGATTTTCAAGCGGCAGTTCCATGTTGGCGGTCGGGAAGCCGAGCGTGCGGCCAAGCTTCTGGCCATGGCAGACTTCGGCCTCCACCGTGTAGCGGAAGCCCAGCAGACCGGCGGCCTCGACGACATCGCCGCTCGACAGCAGGTCGCGGATGCGGGTCGAGGAGACAATATCGGTGTTCTCGTCACGGAAGGCATCGACCAGCGTGACATCGAAGCCGTGGCGCTTGCCCGCTTCCATCAGGAAGGCCGGGCCACCTTCCCTGCCCTTGCCGAAATGAAAATCGAAGCCGGTGACGACATGCGAGGCATGCAGCCAGTCCTGTAGGATGGAGGTGACGAAATCCTCCGCCGAACGCTGCGAGAACGAGCGATCAAACGGATATTCCACGACCGAGCGGAAGCCGAGCAGCTGGATCAGCCGCGCCTTCAAGGGTGCAGGCGTGATACGGAAGAGCGGCTTGTCGGGATTGAAGACGGTGCGCGGATGCGGCTCGAAGGTGAGGACCAGCGCGGGCACGCCGCGCTTTTCGGCTTCTTCCAGAGCCCGGCCGAGAACCGCCTGATGGCCGCGATGCACGCCATCGAAATTGCCGATCGCCACCACGCCGCCCTTCAGCGCGTCGGGCAGAGGTTCGCGTTTCTCGTTGCGATGGAAAACTGTCATTCGCGTCAAGCCAGTCTCGGCATCCACCATGTCGGCGATACCTGTTCGCGTTCAAAATAGTCGTGCATGGCCTTCTCGTCGGTGCGGCCGGCGCGGCTGTATTCACCGGCGTGGATGCCGTCGCTGACATAGAGGAGATCGAAACCGGCAGACAGCGCACCGCGCACATCAGTCGGCATGCCGTCGCCTATGGCGAGCACGCGCGCCTTGTCGAAATCGCCGCGAAGCGCCTTTGCCTCGGCCAGAGCGGCCTCGTAGATCGGGCGATGCGGCTTGCCGGCGATGCGGGTCTCGCCGCCGAGCTCGGCATAGAGCGCGGCCATGGCGCCGGCACAGGGGATCAGCCGCTCGCCGCGCTCGACCACGAGGTCGGGGTTGGCGCAGATCAGCGGCACGTTGCGTTCGCGCCAGGCGGTCAGCATGTCGAGATAATCTTCCGGCGTTTCCGTCTCGTCGTCAAAGAAGCCGGTGCAGACGATGCTCTCGGCTTCATTTTCACCGACGCGCTCGACATCGAGACCGTCGAGAAGCGGCATGTCGCGGTCCGGTCCGAGAAGGAACACGCGGCGCGGACCTTCCGAAATCAGGCGGCGGGTCACGTCGCCGGAGGTGACGATGCTGTCATAGGCCGTGTCGATGACGCCGATCGTGCCGAGCTGCGTTTCGACGCCGGGACGGGGGCGCGGCGAATTGGTGACGAGGACGACCGTCGCGCCGGCATCGCGGGCGGCGCTCAGCGCTACGCCTGCGAGCGGAAACGGATCGATGCCGTTGTGCAGCACGCCCCAAACATCGCAAAGGATCACGTCATATCGGGCGGAAATGTCTGCAAGTCCGCCAATCCGTTCGGCCATTCGTCAAAACCTCAAATATTCTCACCCGGTCAAATCGCAAACCGGCGCACACTTGGCAAGGGCTATTGGTGCGCTGCGAAGGATCGGCGGGAACAATTCGGCGTGAGGCGCATTTATTATGCATCAACATCAACACCGCGCATGGGGACATTTGCCTTGCAGAACAGAAATAGCCTTCTTTACGTGATCGTTGGCGCGCTTGTCGTCGTCGTTGTGGGCATGGGTGCCTATATCTATAACGAGAAGCAGAAAGAGGACACCGTTCAGCTCAAGATCGGCGAACAGGGCCTCTCCATCGAGAAGAAGTAGGCCGGCGTCATCGTCGAAGGGTCTTAACCTTCATCAAAAATTCGCAGATTTTTCAGAAGGGCCGTCCTTGACTCAAGGGCGGCCCTTTCTTATCTCTCCCTCGCTAGCACTCGCCGAGTGCGAGTGCTAATAACATTCGGGCAGGCAGCAAACCTGCTCTGTCATTTGATCGAGGGATTCAAGAATGGCAAGCATCTCTTTCCGTCCGCTCCACGACCGCGTCGTTGTTCGTCGCGTCGAATCTGAAGAAAAGACCCGTGGCGGCATCATCATTCCGGACACCGCCAAGGAAAAGCCGGCTGAAGGCGAAATCGTCGCTGTCGGCTCCGGCGCCCGCAAGGACAACGGCGAAATCGTCGCTCTCGACGTCAAGGTCGGCGACCGCGTTCTGTTCGGCAAGTGGTCCGGCACTGAAGTCAAGGTGAACGGCGAAGACCTTCTCATCATGAAGGAAGCCGACATCATGGGCGTTATCGGCTGATCGCCACGCTCTCTTCACCCTTTCCACAAGTCATGAAATTGGGCGAAACGCCCGGGAGTTTTTCAAATGGCTGCTAAAGAAGTCAAATTCGGCCGCTCTGCTCGCGAGAAGATGCTGCGCGGCGTCGACATCCTCGCTGATGCCGTAAAGGTCACGCTCGGCCCGAAGGGTCGTAACGTTGTTATCGACAAGTCCTTCGGCGCTCCGCGCATCACCAAGGACGGTGTATCGGTCGCCAAGGAAATCGAACTCGAAGACAAGTTCGAAAACATGGGCGCCCAGATGGTCCGCGAAGTTGCTTCGAAGACCAACGACATCGCCGGCGACGGCACCACGACCGCAACCGTTCTTGCCCAGGCGATCGTTCGCGAAGGCCAGAAGGCTGTTGCTGCCGGCATGAACCCGATGGACCTGAAGCGCGGTATCGACCTCGCGGTTTCCGAAGTCGTGAAGGATCTCCAGGCCAAGGCCAAGAAGATCAACACGTCGGAAGAAGTTGCACAGGTCGGCACGATCTCTGCAAACGGCGACGTACAGGTTGGCCGCGACATCGCGGAAGCCATGCAGCGCGTTGGCAACGAAGGCGTCATCACGGTTGAAGAAGCCAAGACCGCCGAAACCGAACTCGAAGTCGTCGAAGGCATGCAGTTCGACCGCGGCTACCTGTCGCCTTACTTCGTGACCAACCCGGAAAAGATGGTTGCCGACCTCGAAGACGTCTTCATTCTCCTTCACGAGAAGAAGCTTTCGAACCTGCAGGCCATGCTCCCGGTTCTCGAAGCCGTCGTTCAGACCGGCAAGCCGCTCCTCATCATCGCTGAAGACGTCGAAGGCGAAGCACTTGCTACGCTCGTCGTCAACAAGCTGCGTGGCGGCCTCAAGATTGCTGCCGTCAAGGCTCCGGGCTTCGGCGACCGCCGCAAGGCCATGCTGGAAGACATCGCCATCCTGACGGGCGGCACTGTCATCTCCGAAGACCTCGGCATCAAGCTCGAAAACGTTACGCTCGACATGCTCGGCCGTTCCAAGAAGGTTTCGATCTCCAAGGAAAACACGACGATCGTCGACGGCGCTGGCGCCAAGGCTGAAATCGAAGGCCGCGTTGCCCAGATCAAGGCTCAGATCGAAGAAACCTCTTCGGACTACGACCGCGAAAAGCTTCAGGAACGCCTTGCCAAGCTCGCTGGCGGCGTTGCCGTCATCCGCGTTGGCGGTGCAACGGAAGTTGAAGTGAAGGAACGCAAGGACCGCATCGACGACGCGCTGAACGCAACGCGCGCTGCTGTCCAGGAAGGCATCGTCCCCGGCGGCGGTACTGCCCTGCTGCGTTCGTCCACGAAGATCACCGTCAAGGGTGCAAACGACGACCAGGAAGCTGGCATCAACATCGTTCGCCGCGCTCTTCAGTCGCTGGTTCGCCAGATCGCTGAAAACGCTGGTGATGAAGCTTCGATCGTTGTCGGCAAGATCCTCGACAAGGACAACGACAACTTCGGCTACAACGCCCAGACGTCCGAATATGGCGACATGATCGCCATGGGCATCGTCGACCCGGTCAAGGTTGTTCGCACGGCTCTCCAGAACGCGGCTTCGGTTGCTTCGCTCCTCATCACGACGGAAGCGATGATCGCCGAAATCCCGAAGAAGGACTCGGCTGGCGGCATGCCTGGCGGCATGGGCGGCATGGGCGGTATGGACATGATGTGATCGGCTGACAGGCCGGTCACGACAGGTCCATGAAGCCGCCCATCAACTGGGATGGTTCAGCGCGTCAAGCGCGCTGAACTGGCGGCATGGACATGATGTGATCGGCTAAAGCCAATCACCACAGGTCCATCCCCTCAAAGGGATTGACGAAAGGGCGGCCCTCGGGTCGCCCTTTCTGCATCATGCAGGCACCGAAAACCGCGACTACCTGAGCGCGCAAGAATCGCGCAGCGCGGCGCTGACGCCGAAAAACGGGAAGCATCCGTGGGTGACAGAAGGTCCAACGCGGCCTTCGGAGACGCAAAACTGCTACAGTTTTCTGACTTATATGCAAAACTACATTAAAAATGCCCCAGTTCGGGACAGAATTTCGCCGGCTTCCGCAACTTTAACTCTTTTGCCATCTTTGCTTGCTTCATTGGTTCCTAATTTGGAACAAATGGGGCGCTGGAAGTTGGAACGTAGGCGGTTCTGCTGACAGCATGTTTCAACTTGACGCGGGGGCGCGACCAACTGCCGCAACTGGAAACTCCATGAAATGCCCGGACATGTTCTAGCCCGAGTCCGGGTCACGGCAGATATGAGGTCTGCGCCCAGTCAATTCATTTAAGTCGGGAGAACTCCCATTGTTCAAGATCGCAAGGTCCACCTCCCCCCGCTCGCAAGGGGTCGGCAAGGATGACCTGCCTATGCTGTCGCAGTTCTGCGTCTCGGAAGCCTGGTCGGGCGATTTGTCGACCGGGCTGCTGAAGCTCGGCGAACGCGCGGTTTCCATGCATGGACTGGACAGTGGCGAATGCGGCCTGCTGAACCTCGTGCGTCGCTATGATCCGAATGACCGCGCCAAGCTGCTGGAGCTTTTCGAGCAGGCGACGACGCATTCCTCATCCTTCTGCTTCTCGACGATCATTCACAACCCGCTGAATGGCCGCCGGCAGCCGCTCTTCTGCATCGGTGAATCGACCGGGCTGGAGCGCAAGTATTCCGGCACGATCTACGGCGTCTTCCTGTTCCCGCACTTCACGCTGCAGCAGGACGCCGCCGTTGCCGCCAATCCCGGCTACACGCACCAATAAATCCCGCATCAAAACGACAGGGCCACGCGGCTTGTTTGCCGCGTGGCCCTGCATTCTATCGTCCGTTCGCCTTGATCAGGCCGAGCGGGCCGGGATGTTGAAGGCCTTGACCATGGCGGGGCGGGTGAGGCCGCGATCCATCCAGGCCTTGACGGCCGGGAAGTTGTCGATGCCCACCAGCTCGCCAGCCTCGTAGAAGCCCGTGAGCGCACGCAGCCACGGCAGGATGGCGATGTCGGCGATCGTGTATTCGCTGCCCATGATCCATTCGCGACCCGTCAGGCGCTTGTCGAGCACGGCGAGCAGGCGCTTGGCTTCACCGACATAGCGCTCGCGCGGACGCGGGTCTTCGATTTCCTTGCCGGCAAATTTCGTGAAGAAGCCGAGCTGGCCGAACATCGGGCCGACGCCGCCCATCTGGAAATGCAGCCAGCCGATCGTTTCCCATTTCAGCGTCGGATCGGCGGGCAGGAACTTGCCCGACTTCTCGGCGAGATATTCCAGGATCGCGCCGGATTCGAAGAGGCCGAGCGGCTTGCCGCCGGGGCCATGCGGATCGAGGATCGCCGGGATCTTGTTGTTGGGGTTGAGCGACAGGAATTCCGGCGTCATCTGGTCGTTCTTGCCGAAGTCGACCAGATGCGGCTCATAAGCCAACCCTGTCTCCTCAAGCATGGCCGAGACCTTGATGCCGTTGGGCGTCGGAAGCGAATAGAGCTGGATGGCATCGGGATTCGTGGCCGGCCAGCGCTTGGTGATCGGAAAATCGGCAAGGCTCGTCATGGGGTATCTCCTCGGGGTGTTATGGGAATTGAACTCGGCGGGTGCCGCAATGTGGAGCCATGAGCCCCAAAATTCAATCTCTCCTCACAAAAGTTTGATGGCCTTTTCGTTCTCAAATATTGAACAATCAGTGTATTATTTTTCACCTTTCTGACAACAATGAAAACTGTTACCTCATTGTCAACTTCAACCCCGAGGTATCGAAATCATGAACAATTACATCCTTCTAGTCGCCCGCATCCTGCTTTCCTTCATGTTCATCCTGTCCGGCTTCGGCAAGCTCGCCGACCCGGCTGGCACGGCTGGCATGATCACCGGCGCAGGCCTCCCGGCCGCCACTGCCCTCACCTATGTTGCTGGTCTGTTTGAACTGGTGACCGGTCTTCTCGTTCTCGTCGGCTACCAGACGCGCCTCGTCGGCTATGCGCTGGCCGCCTTCTGCGTCTTCACCGGCCTCGTCTTCCACACCGGCACGGTTGCCATTCCCGGCTGGCCGGATGCAGCGCTCGGCTGGATCAACACGCTGAACCAGATCATGGTCATGAAGAACCTGACGCTTGCCGGCGCCTATATCTTCCTCGCCACGTTCGGCCCCGGCGCGATCTCGCTCGACGCCCGCCGCGGCGCCACCTATGCCGTTACCGCCTGAGGCTGACCCTGTCTCACGCGAACAAGACCCGCCGGAGCGATCCGGCGGGTTTTTTCATGTCTGCAGAAAGGGGCGTTCAGAGAGCGGCGCGGACGGCGGAGATGATCTTCGCGACCGTCTCGTCGCCCTCATGCTCCGGCTTGCGGGCGCGCACGAGGCAGGCTTCCGACTTGAGGATCACGCCATCGGAGAGGATCTTGAGATGGTTGGCGCGCAGCGTCGAGCCGGTCGAGGTGATATCGACGATGATATCGGCCTGCCCTGCGGCCGGTGCGCCTTCGGTGGCGCCGAGGCTTTCGACAATCCGATAGAGCTGGATGCCGTGCGTGGCGGAGAAATGCTGCTGCGTCAGGCGCCAGTATTTGGTGGCGATCTCTAGCCGGCGACCATGGCGGGCGCGGAACTCCGCGGCGACATCGCCGAGATCGGCCATCGTGTCGACATCGAGCCAGATTTCCGGCACGGCGACGATGACGTCCGCGTGGCCGAAGCCGAGACGGGCGGCGAATTCGACGCGGGTGTCAACCTCGGCCCATTCCTCGCGCATCAGGTCTTCGCCGGTCACGCCGAAATCGACGAGGCCGCTGCCGACTTCGCGGGAGATTTCGGAGGCCGACAGGAAGGCGATCTCGACATCGTCCCAGCCTTCGACACGGCCGCGATAGGAGCGGTCATTGCCGACGCTGACAATGTTCATGCCGGCGCGGGCGAAGATGGCCGAAGCATCTTCCTTCATCCGGCCCTTGGAGGGCAGCGCGATGGTGACAGTCATGCTGCGTCTCCCTTCGTCGCCTCAATACGGTCCAGCCAGAGCGAGAAGCCCACTGCCGGGATGTGATCCGTCGCCCCCAGCAGCGTCAGCATGCGATCATAGCGACCGCCACCGGCGAGCACGGCCGGCTTGCCCGCTTCGGCAATCTCGAAGACGAGGCCGGTGTAATAGTCGAGCGGACGGCCGAAGGCGGCGCGATAGGTGATGACGGAAAGATCGACGCCGGCATTGGCGAGCGCCGCAGCGCGCGCATCGAAACGCGACAGCGCGCCATCAAGCTTCACGCCCGCCGCATCGGCAAAGCCGGCGAGCGCTGCGGCCGCATCGGCAAAGGGCAGATCGAGCGAGAGGAATTCCTCAAGCACATCCAGCGCCTTCAGATCGAGCCTCGTTGCGGCCAGCGCGCGCTTTTCGGCAAGGCGGTTGGCAATTTCGCGCGGCGTGCGGCTGGCATTGGTCAGATAGCCGGTCGCGTGCATTGTCTCTTCGATATGGGTTGCCAGCGCCTCAAGATTGCCGCTTGCCAGCATGGCTTCGATTTCCGGTGCCAGCGGCTGCGTGGATTGCGGCTCGGCGAGTTCCCCCAGCAGCATTTCCAGCTGCATGGCATTGCCAAAGGCATGGATCAGCCGCTTCTGCCAGCCGGTCGGCACGCCGAGCGCCTTGACGACGGCCTCGAACACGGCCTGATCGCCGAGCGTGGCCGTGAACGTGCGGCCGGGCAGCGCCAGCGTCAGGCTGGCAAAGGCATCCGAAATGGCGCGGGCATCGGCGCTGGCGACATCACGGTCACCGAGATCCTCGATGCCGGCCTGATAGAATTCATTCGCCCCTTCGCGGCGCTGGCGGAAAACCTGGCCGAGATAGGCATAGCGCTTCGGCGTGCCGGTGGCGTTTTCGATATGCTGGAGGCAGACCGGAATGGTGAATTCCGGGCGCAGGCACAGGCTCGCGCCGGATTCGCTTTCGGTGAGGAAGATGCGCCGGCGCAGGTCCTCGCCCGCCATGTCGAGAAAGGGTGCGGCCGGCTGGATCACCGGCGTGTCGATGCGGCTCGTGCCGCGCTTTTCGAAGAGCGCGATCAGGTCAGGCGCGAAGCTGGGGAGTTTGGCGACGGGCATCAGAGGATGCCTCCCTGTATGTCGAGGAGGCTTCGAAGACCCCCTCTGGCTGCCGCCATCTCCCCCACAAGGGGGGAGACGGATGGAGCAGCAGCCCTGCCCATATCTGCCCTTGACGGCTTGCTCATGTGCTCCCTTTGGGGAAACCGGCGGCCACCAAGGGTCGTCTCCCCCCTCGTGGGGGAGATGGCCGGCAGGCCAGAGGGGGTCTTTGCGATGCCCGACATCACTTGCCGCGCGCCCTGTCTTCCGCCTGCGCGGCAAGGATTTCCTTGACCTTGGCGACCAGTTCGGCTTCCGGCACGACGATCTGCGCCACGCGGGCTTCGCGCCATTCGGTATTGTCGGTGATCTCGCCGGAGAGGCGCTTGCCCTCGATCAGGTCCTTGATCTGGACTTCGCCATTGGCCCGCTCGTCACCGCCCTGGATGATGGCGACGGGGCAATTGCGGCGGTCAGCATATTTCAGCTGATTGCCGAATTTCTTCCAGTTGCCCTGATACATTTCGGCGCGGATGCCGGCATTGCGCAGGTCCTGGGCAAAGCGCTGGTAGCGGCCCATGGCTTCGGCATCGCCATCCATGACGGTGACGAGAACCGGCGCCAGAACCTCGTCCTGCCCCAGTTTGCCAAGGTTCTTCAGCGCCGTCATCAGGCGCGAAACGCCGATGGAGAAGCCCGTCGCCGGAACCGGCTGGCCCATGAAGCGGGACACGAGGCCATCATAACGCCCGCCGCCGCCGACAGAGCCGAAGACGACCTTCTCGCCCTTTTCGTTGGTGACGTCGAAGGTGAGTTCGGCTTCGTAGACGGGGCCGGTGTAGTATTCGAGGCCACGGACGACGGAGGGGTCGATCTTGATGCGGTTTGCCTGATAGCGGGCCGACCGGAAAAGCTTCTCCATCGTTTCTAGTTCATCCAAACCGGTGTTTAGCAGCTCGTTGCTCACTTTATCTTTCTCAAGCTGCGCGCGCACGATCCCAAGACTACTAGACCCCAAATCGTCAAACGCGCCAGCATCTTGAAGAACATCAAAGCCTACAGCTTCTTCAGCATTCGGAGACGAAATAGCTTCCACAACTCTATCGGCCGCGGCAGCTTCCATAAAGTTGAGAAGCGTATCTGTCTGCGACGCATTCAACCCGGCGCCCTTGGTAAAGTCCCCGCTCTCATCCTTGCGGCCTTCGCCGAGAAGGAGGCGGACGCCTTCCGGACCGAACTTGTCCAACTTGTCGACGGCACGCAGCACATTCAAGCGCTGGCCTGCCTTGTCGTCACCGCCAAGGCCGATGGCTTCCATGACGCCATCCAGCACCTTCCGGTTATTCACCCGGATCACATAATCCCCGCGCTTGATGCCGAGCGCTTCCAGCGTATCGGCCATCATCATGCACATTTCAGCATCCGCCTGGACGCCGGGCGCGCCGACGCTATCGGCGTCGAACTGCATGAACTGGCGGAAGCGGCCCGGGCCGGGCTTTTCGTTGCGGAAGACATAGCCGGCGCGATAGGTGCGGTAGGGAAGCTGGATGTCGTTGAAGTTTTCGGCGACATGGCGGGCGAGCGGTGCCGTCAGGTCGTAGCGCAGCGACATCCACTGCTCGTCATCGTCCTGCAGCGAGAAGACGCCTTCGTTGGGGCGGTCGCTATCCGGCAGGAACTTGCCGAGCGCATCGGTATATTCAAAGAGCGGCGTTTCGACCGGATCGAAGCCATAGCGCTCATAGACCTCGCGGATTTTCGCGGTCATTTCGTTGACGGCGCGGATGTCGGCGGCCTCGCGGTCGACAAAGCCGCGCGGCAGGCGGGCCTTCAGCTTTTGGGGCTTTTTCTTGTTGTCGCTCATGGTCTGGCTGCGCTTCTCTTCACTTTGAAATGTGGCCGGTGTCTTAGAGGATCGAGCGCCTTGCGGCAAGTCTTCGCAGGCTGGCGATGGAGGGCCCAAAGTGCTATTCTGCGGCCAGTTGAACGGAACACGTCCATGAACAAGCGCGTCACGATCGAAATCCCGGAAGAAATCCACGAGCTGGTGGCAGCGGAAGCCGCGCGCGGCGGCATGCAGCCGGATGCCTATGTGCTCGACCTCATCGTCCGGCGGCTCGAAGACCTCAACGATATTGCGCTCGCCGAAGCCGCTCTGGAGCGCATCCGGACCGGGGAGAGCCGAACCTATTCTCTGGCAGAAGTGAAAGCCGAACTTGGCCTGGACGATTGAGTTCACCGACAAAGCCCGCAAAGCACTCAAGAAGATCGCGACCAGCGAAGCGGGGAGAATCGTTTCCTACCTCGAAACGCGGGTCATGCGGCTGGAAAACCCCCGCCAACTCGGTGAGGCCATGCAAGGCAAGGAGTTTGGCCACCTCTGGCGATACCGCGTCGGCACCTATCGAGTTCTGTGCGAGATAAAGGACAACAAGCTGATCGTGCTGGTTGTCGACATCGACCATCGCCGACAAGTGTATCGCTAGGATCATGATCCTCGAAGCCCTCCATTTCACTGCAGCCCTTGCCACCTCCTCACGGCGCAAACCGGGGGAGATTGCGGGTTCCGTTGGCCTCTGGTCGCGGGCGCGGCGGTGCCGCAAGGCATGGGGGCCGCATGAGGAGAATTGTCAGGCATTTGTCGAGGAGAAGGTGGGGCAGCTTGTCGACCGCCGGAGCGTTGCCGTGCTCGGCTCGGGGCTGCTCCATGAAGTGCCGCTCGAATTCCTGGCGAAGTCCTTTCAGAAGGTCACGCTTTACGATCTCGTGCATCTGCCCTCCGCGCGGATGAAGGTGCGGCGGCTCGGGCGGGACAACGTTCGCCTTGTCGAGCGCGATCTTTCCGGCGGGCTGGGTTTCCTGATGGATGATGGCGCGCCGGATCTCGTGGTCTCGGCCTGCCTCCTCTCACAGATGGCGCTAAATGCACCGGAGCCGGCAGCGGTTGTGCGCGGTCATCTGGCCGATCTTCTTGGCGGGCCGTGGATGCCCTGCCTGATCACCGATACGGCGTATGAAATACGCAATCGCAAGGGCGAGGTTGTCGCAACCCGCGACCTTCTGGGCGGCGAGCCGCCGCCGCCTGCGTTTCGGGCGTGGGACTGGACCGTAGCGCCCTATGGCGAGGCCGCGCGGGAAACGGAAACGGTGCATCGGGTGATTGCCGTTTGAGGCCTGGGCGGGTAGGTTTTCCTTGGCCCTCACCCTGAGGCGCCGGAGCGAAGCGCAGGCCTCGACGGGTCTTGTGCCACGCGCTGATCCTTCGAGGCCGCCCTTGCGGGCGGCACCTCAGGATGAGGACGGAGCAAGGAGACGACAATGAGCCCGCGCGCGATCACCACGATCGGTTTCGATGCCGACGACACGCTCTGGCAGAACGAGCAGTTCTTCCGCTTCACCGAGGCGCAGTTCGGCGAGATGCTGGCGGACTATGCCGAGGCCGAGCATATTTCGAAGCATCTGCTGGAGGTCGAGAAGCGCAATCTCGGACAATATGGCTTCGGCATCAAGGGTTTCACCCTGTCGATGATCGAGACGGCGATCGAGATAACGGAAGGCAAGGTGCCGGCGGCGACCATCGAGAAGATCCTGAGCGTCGGGCGCGAAATGCTGTCGCATCCGGTCGAAACGCTGCCGCATGTGCTGGACACGCTGGAGGTGCTGGCGGGTGATTACCGGCTCGTGCTGATCACCAAGGGCGACCTCTTCGACCAGGAGCGGAAGCTCGCCCAATCGGGCCTTGGCGATTTCTTCGCGCAGGTCGAGATCGTCTCGGACAAGTCGGCGACCACCTATCGCCGCATCTTCCATCACGCAACCGGCGGACCGGAGCGCGCCGTCATGGTGGGCAATTCGCTGAAATCGGACGTCGTGCCGGCCATTGCGGCGGGAAGCTGGGGCGTCTATGTCCCGCATCCGCTGACATGGGCGTATGAGCATGTCGAGCCGCCGCGCGAGGCGCCGCGCTTCCGCGAAATCCCGGATCTGAGCCAGCTGATCCCGTTGATCGAAACATTCGACTGAGGTTTCCATGCATACATTCGATGAAATCTGGGCCATTGCGGCCGGGCGCAAGGGCGGCGATGCGGCGCTGGAAGCGCAGCTTTCGAAGCCCAAGTCGGCGGACGCGCTGAAAGCCACGCCGGACGATCGCTATCTTTCGCTGGCGACCAAATGCATCTTCCAGGCCGGGTTCAACTGGAAGGTCGTGGAGGCCATGTGGCCCGGTTTCGAGGCCGCCTTCGAGGGCTTCGATATCGGCCATTGCCTGATGCTGCATGACGAGGATTTCGGCCGGCTGGTTTCCGACACGCGGATCGCGCGGCATGGGCCGAAAATCCGCGCCGTGCAGGAAAATGCGCGGTTCTTTGCCGATCTTGCCGCAGAGCATGGCTCCGTCGGGGCGTTTCTGGCCGGGTGGCCGCCGGCTGACTATATGGGCCTGCTGGACGTGTTGAAGAAGCGTGGCACGCGACTTGGCGGCAATACAGGCCAATACTTCCTGCGCTTTGCCGGCGCCGACAGTTTCATCCTGTCGCAGAGCGTGACGAACCGGCTGATTGCCGAGGGGATTGTCGACAAGGCGCCGGGTTCAAGGAAGGAAAAGGAGGCCGTGCAGGCGGCGTTCAATACGTGGAAGGATCAGTCCGGCCGGTCGTTCAACGAGATCAGCCGCGTTCTCGGCATGAGCATCGACTGATCGCGTGGACGTCATTTCGTCCGCTTGATTTCCAGCACGAAATGCGAGCCGAGGCCCCGGCGCGGGGCCTGCTTGGCGAAGAAGGGGCGGATCAGCAGGTCCATATCCTTTTCGGCATCGGCAAAGATATGGGCCGGCAGGCGGCGGCTGTCGGAGGAATAGAGCGCGTCTTCGGGATTGGGATCGTTCAGGTCGAAGATCACCAGATAGGTGAAGCGGGAGGCCGAAGCCGTCATGTTGATGGTCATTTCAGCGCCCGCCGGCACTTTCAGGCGATAGGCCACCGCCTTGCCGCCGCGCGTCCAGCCGGCTTTCGTCAGATGCCCGTCATCGGGAAGCGTCAGGTTGACGAGCCTTTCGCCGCGATAAAGCTCCGGCTCCACTGCGGCGGCCGGCACGGCTGCCAACAGAAACGCGATGACTGCGGCAAGACCTGTCTTCATGGGCGCACGAATGCCTTTCGCAGGTTCTCGACGTCCGCACGGCAGCAGCAACCTTCGATATGGTCGTTGACCATGCCCATGGCCTGCATGAAGGCGTAAACGGTTGTCGGGCCGACAAAGGTCCAGCCGCGCTTCTTCAAATCCTTGGAAAGCTTGACCGAGGCGGGCGTCGTCGGGTTGGCGCGCAATGTGGCAAGGTCGAAAACGGCTGGCCGCTCCTCGGGCTTCGGCTCGAAGGACCAGAAATAGCGGGCAAGCGAGCCGAATTCATCGCGCAACGCGACGGCGCGGCGGGCATTGTTGATGGTCGAGACGATCTTGCCGCGATGGCGGATGATGCCGGCATCCTGCACCAGGCGTTCGATATCGTCTTCATCGAACAGTGCGACCTTCTCGAAGTCGAAGCCGGCGAAGGCGCTGCGGAAATTCTCGCGCTTGCGCAGGATGGTCAGCCAGGAGAGGCCGGACTGGAAACCTTCAAGGCAGATCTTCTCGAAAAGCCGGTGATCGCTGGTAACGGGGCGGCCCCATTCGGCGTCGTGATAGGCGAGATAATCCGGCAGGTTTCCGTGCCAGAAGCAGCGGCCCTGCCCGTCAGGACCCTCGATGATGCCTTCAATCGCCACGCGCACGCCCCTCAACTTGCGGATTCACTCTGGATTAACGGTCTTTTCTAACAGGGCGCTAACCCTGACGAGAGCTTTCCGGAATGGGAAGCATTTTCATGAATGCCCATTTACCATTCAAACGCGCATTTGCGGCACTCTCAAGCCCAACCGCCCTAGAGGCTAAATGGCATTTTGTAGCGAGTCCGTCCATGATGAAAAAGCTCCTCGTCCTTTCCTCGGTTGCCGCCGCCCTTGTCATCACCGCACAGGGCACATTTGCCGGCGAACGCTATCGCGTCGTCGCGCCGGTGACTGTTGACGACAACCTGACGAAGCCCTGGGTCAATCAGCTTGAAGGTGGCAAGCAGGCCAAGGGGCGCACGGTTCCGGTCGCGACGTCGCAGACCCGCATGGGCGGCGCTCCGATGGCGCCGCAGCCCGTCTATATCACCAGGCCGGCGCGCCAGCCGCTCTTCGGACCCTCCGTGATCAACGTCGCGCCCGACCAGCCGAGCGCCGGTTCGTCGACGGTCAATGTCAGCTACCAGAAGGCGCAGCGCCCGTCTGCCACCAAGCTCGACCCGATGTTCCTGCCGCAGGAAGTTGCCTATGACGGCAAGGAGAAGGCCGGCACGATCGTCATCGATACGAACAACCGCTTCCTCTATCTCGTGGGCGAAAACGGCAAGGCGCGTCGCTATGGCGTCGGCGTCGGCAAGCCGGGCTTCGAATGGGCCGGCAAGCACAAGGTGACCCGCAAGGCCGAATGGCCGGACTGGACGCCGCCGAAGGAAATGATCAAGCGCGAGGCTAAGAAGGGCCATATCCTGCCCGCACACATGGAAGGCGGCGAGGAAAATCCGCTCGGCGCACGCGCCATGTATCTCGGCTCCACCGAATATCGCATCCACGGCACCAACGCCCCCTGGACAATTGGCTATGCGGTGTCTTCGGGCTGTATCCGCATGCGAAATCAGGACGTCGTCGACCTCTACGGCCGCGTGAAGGTCGGAACGAACGTCATCGTCAAGTAAGAAGAAAATCCCATCGAGGTCGAAAGACCCAAAAAAATTGGGCCTCCGTTTTTCAACGGGGGCCTTTTTCACGCGTTTTTGACCGCTCTCAGGGTCGTTTGGGTCTTGCCAAGCGCAAAAACTGCGATAGCTTCGCTTTCACCGAAGAGGGGAATTCTACATGTCCAAGATCAAGTATCTGGTCGGCGCGCTTGTCGCTGCCGCCTTCGTCATTCCGGCGGCCTCCGCGAACGCCGAGTCCAAGCCGCGCAAACTGAAGCAGAGCGAAGACGTCGTTTATCTCAAGCAGATCAACCGCGAAGTTCTTGAGAAATTCAAGCGCCATGTCGTGCATCTGGCGACGAGCGAACGTCCCGGCACGATCATCGTCGATACGAACAACAAGTTCCTCTACTACATCCTCGATAGTTCCAGCGCTGTCCGCTACGGCATCGGCGTCGGCCGCGAAGGTTTCGGCTGGTCGGGCGTGGTCAAGGTCGCCCGCAAGGCGGAATGGCCGGAATGGATCCCGCCGAAGGAAATGATCGCCCGCGAGGCCAAGAAGGGCCACTACCTGCCGGCCCGCATGGATGGCGGCAAGGATAACCCGCTTGGCGCCCGCGCGCTCTATCTCTTCGGCAAGAAGGGCGATTCCGGCTATCGCATCCACGGCACCAACCAGCCCTGGTCGATTGGCCTCAACCTTTCCTCCGGCTGCATCCGCATGATGAACGAGGACGTGACCGACCTCTACAAGCGCGCACCGGTCGGCACCAAGGTCATCGTCATCGGCCCCGGCAACAAGCAGGGCAATGTCGTGCTTGAAGATCGCGGCACGGATATCCTGAAGACGCTGTTTACGGCGCTCGGCGGCTGAGCCGATACGGTTCATTTTTAGTTGTTTCGACCCCGCACGAGTTCTGCTCGTGCGGGGTTTTGTTTTGAGGCCAGTGTCGAACCTCTTTGCAATGACAAAGTTTGTCATTATCCTTTCACTGAAAAAGGGAGAGTCCGATGGCGACCATGAATGTTTCATTGCCTGACCCGATGAAGGTCTGGGTGGAATCACAAACGGATAACGGGCGCTACAGCAACGCAAGCGACTATGTCCGCGACCTGATCCGAAAAGACCAGGAACGGCAAGCGGCGATTAGCATCCTGCAAAATGCGATCGATGAGGGACTGGCCAGCGGCAAACCGCAGCCTTTTGATCCGGCAACTTTCAAGCAACGCATGCGCGAACAGCATGCCAAGCGGTAGACCAAAACAGTATGTGCTGACGCCGAGGGCGAGCGACGACTTTGAGGCCATCTGGCTGTACACGGCCGAAACGTGGTCGGTCGAGCAGGCAGACGCGTATACCGATGATCTGACGCGTATTTTCGATCTGCTGGTGAAGATCCCAGAAATGGCGCGTGAATATCGCGAATTTTCACCACATGTCCGCATTCATACGCATCGAAGTCATGTCATCGTCTATCTGGTCGAAGGCGACAATGTACTGATCGTCCGCATTCTTGGCGGACAGCAGGACTGGCGAACAATCCTTAACTCCATCGATCCGTAACCCTGATCACCCATAAGCCTCCGCCAGCAATTCCACCGTATGGCGGATCGGGATGCGGGTGGCCGTGCCGATCTGCGTCATGCAGCCGATATTGCCGGTGGCGATGAGGTCGGGTTTCGTCGCTTCGATATTCTTGACCTTGCGGGCCTTCAGCTCCGCCGAAATCTCCGGCTGGAGCATGTTGTAGGTGCCGGCGGAGCCGCAGCAGAGATGGCCTTCGGCCGGCTCCTTCACCTTGTAGCCGGCCTTCTGCAGCAGCAGTTTCGGCAGCGTCGTGATCTTCTGGCCATGCTGCATGGAACAGGCAGAATGATAGGCGACCGTGCGGCCGTTGGCGGGCAATTGCGGCAGGTCGAGGGTCGAGAGATATTCGGTGATATCCCTGGTGAGCGATGCAACGCGCGCGGCCTTTGCCGCATAGGCCGGATCGCGGGCGAGCATGTGTCCGTAATCCTTGACCGTCGTGCCGCAGCCGGACGCTGTGATGATGATGGCATCGAGCCCGCCCTTCTCGATCTCGCGGGTCCAGACATCGACATTGTTGCGCACGGAGACGAGCGCCTGTTCCTCGCGGCCCATGTGATGGGTCAGCGAACCGCAGCAGCTTTCGCCGTCTGAAATGACGACTTCAACGCCGAGACCATTCAGCAGCCTGATCGTCGCCTCGTTGATTTCCGGCTTCAGCGCCGGCTGGGCGCAGCCGGACAGCATGGCGACACGACCGCGCCTCTCGCCCTTGGGGGCGAAACGACCGGCTTCGGCAAAGCTGCTTTTCGGCGGGACATGCGACGGCGCGAGATCCAGCATATGGCCAAAGGCACGGGTGAGCGGCAGTTTCTTGAGGAGACCGGCAAAGGGCTGGCCGAACTTCGCCGCCTTCAGCGCCAGCCGGAAGCGACCGGGATAGGGCAGGACGAAGGCCAGCACGCCACGCGCCAGACGGTCGGCCAGCGGCCGGTCATAGGTCTTTTCGACATGTTCGCGGGCGAGGTCGATCAGGTGCATGTAATCGACGCCCGATGGACAGGTCGAGGTGCAGGAGAGACAGGACAGACAGCGGTCGACATGCAGCGCCGTCTCGGCATCGGCGTCGCGGCCGTTCTCGAACATGTCCTTGATCAGGTAGATGCGCCCGCGCGGGCTGTCTAGCTCGTTGCCGAGCGTGACATAGGTCGGACAGGTGGCCGTGCAGAGCCCGCAATGCACGCATTTGCGCACGATGCTTTCCGCCTCGGCGGTCTTCGGGTCGGCAAGCTGGGCGAGCGAGAAATTGGTCTGCACGGTCTTCCGGTTCCTTGCTTTGCTAGATCAGCCAGCTTTGCGGGTTCTCGATGGCTTCGCCGCGGCTGACCTTCTGCAGGCCGATGACGCAGCGGACGATCGACCAGATGGCGGTGGCGAAGAAACCGATCACGCCGATGACAAGGAAGGTCAGCACCACCGAGATCAGGCTGTAGAGCACGCCGATCCAGAAGGTACGGATGGCATAGGTGTAGTGGCTGTCATAAATGCCGGCGATCTTGCCACGGTTGATATAGGCGAAGATCAGGCCCACCAGCGGCGTGATGCCGACCACGAAGCCGGCGAGATAGAGCACATAGACCAGCTGCACATTGCCCTTGCCGGGCTCGAGAAAGCCGGAGGCATCCGGCGTGTTGTCTTGCATGTCAGACATTGCGTGTCCCCTTTGAGATTGCGAGCGGCATCACCCCATCCGCCCCGGATTGAAAATACCCTTCGGATCGAGCTTGGCCTTCACGACTGCCGAAAGCGCGGCAACGCCCTTCTCCTGCGGCTCGAAGGTGGCGATAGCGGCGCGGACCTCGTCTCTGGCGCGGATCAGTGTCGCATGGCCGCCGCCGAGGCGTTTGAGATAGGTGCGGATCGTTTCGGCTTCCGCATCGCCCTCCATCTGCATCCAGACGAGGCCGCCCTGCCAGTCGAAGAAGGCGTTGACGCCGGTTTCCAGCCTGAGCGCCGCCAGCAATTGATGGCCTGTGGAAGGGGCGCAGGAGATGCGCCAGAGCGGCTTGCGTGACCCATCTTCGGAAAAGGGCGTCACGTCGCGGATTTCGCGCCAGATCTGCTGGCTGTCGCCCTGGTCGATCTGGCTCACCGCACCGTAGCGCTGCATGAAGGGCTGCAAGCGTTTCGCACGATCAGTCACGGACGCCTCGAGGCCTTCGAGGCGCAGAAGCGTCGCCGGGCCATCAGGCAGGCCGTTCTGGCCGAAGAGCCAGCGCACGCTTTCGGGCAGATGGGCAGCGCCTGAGACTTCGCAGGACGTGGCAAGAGCTGCCGACATGGCGATGGCCGCTTCCGCATCATTGAGGCCAGAGACGACAACGGTTGCTTCGGCGCGCGGCACCGGCAGGACCTTGAAGGTGACTTCGGTGACGAAACCCAGCGTGCCGTAGGAGCCGGCAATCAACTTGACGAGATCGAGGCCGGTGACGTTCTTCATCACCCGCCCGCCCGACTTGATGGCCTCGCCCATTCCGTTGACGAAGCGGATGCCGAGCAGGCTGTCGCGCGCGGCACCAGAGACAAAGCGGCGGGGGCCGGATGTGTTGGTGGCGAAAATGCCGCCGATGGTCGGCACGCCTTCCGTGCCCATCATCATGCGGTGGTCGGCGGGCTCGAAGGCCATCATCTGGCCATTGTCGGCCAGTTCCGCCTCGATTTCGGCGACGGGGGTTCCGGCAAGCGCCGTCAGCGTCATTTCGGACGGGTTATAGGCGGTGATGCCGCGCAGCCGTTTTGAGGTGAACGTGGCGCCCTCGACCTTCCGGCCGAAGCCGGCGCGCGTGTTGCCGCCGGAAATGGCAAGCGCCCTGCCCTCGCGTGCGGCATCCGCAATCATCGCTGCAGCATCGGCCTCGCTCTCGGGCTCAAAGATAACCGCCATGTCAGGAGCGCCCTTCCAGCGGGAAGACCTTGGAGGGGTTCATGATCCAGTCCGGATCGAAGGCGGCGCGCACGGCCATCTGCTGGTCGAGATCGGGCTTGGAGAATTGATGGGGCATCAGGTCGCGTTTCTCGATGCCGACGCCATGTTCGCCGGTGAGACAGCCGCCGGCATCGACGCAGAGTTTCAGGATATCGTTGCCGGCCTCTTCGGCGCGGCGCGCCTCGTCGGGGTCGTTGATATTGTAGAGGATCAGCGGATGCATGTTGCCGTCGCCCGCGTGGAAGACATTGGCGACGCGCAAGCCGTGACGTGCAACGATCTCGGCCGTGCCGCGCAGAACATTGGTGAGCTGCGAGAGCGGCACGGTGCCGTCCATGCAGATATAATCGGCGATGCGGCCCGTGGCGCCAAAGGCGGATTTGCGGCCCTTCCAGATGAGCGCCGCCTCGGTCGCCGACTGGCATTCCTTGACTGTCTTCACACCATGGCGGCGGGCGATCTCGATAATCGCCTTCAGCATGGCATCCATCTCGGCCTCGGAGCCTTCGACCTCGACGATCAGCAGTGCCTCGACATCGAGCGGATAGCCGGCATGGGCAAAGGCCTCGCAGATTTCGATCGCCGGCTTGTCCATGAATTCAATTGCCACCGGGATCAGGCCGGCGGCGATGACATCGGTCACGCAGGCGCTCGCTCCTTCCGACGTTTCGAAGCCGAAGAGGACCGGGCGCTGGCCTTCCGGCTTGGCGATCAGCCGCACGGTCGCCTCCGTCACGATGCCAAGCTGGCCTTCGGAGCCGCAGACGAGGCCGAGAAGATCGTAGCCGCTGGCATCCAGTGCCTTGCCGCCCAGTTCGATCACCGTGCCGTCGAAGAGAACCATCTTCACGCCGAGCAGATTGTTGGTCGTCACGCCATATTTCAGGCAATGCGCGCCACCCGAATTCATGGCGATATTGCCGCCAATGGTGCAGGCAAGCTGGGAACTGGGGTCGGGCGCATAGAAGAAGCCATCGGCAGACACGGCTTCCGATATCGCCAGATTGGTGACGCCGGCCTGCACGCGGGCGCAGCGGTTGGAATAGTCGACCTCGAGAATGCGGTTCATGCGGGTGAGCGCGATGACGACGGCATCTTCCTGCGGGATCGCGCCGCCGGAAAGCGACGTGCCTGCGCCACGCGGCACGACCGGCACCTTGTATTTCGCGCAATATTTGAGGATCGCCGCCACCTCTTCAGTGCTCCGCGGCAGGGCGACGGCCAGCGGCATGCGGCGATAGGCGATGAAGCCATCCGTCTCGAAGGGCTTCAGCTCGCGGTCGGACGAAATCACCGTTCCGGCGGGCAGGAAATCGGCAAGATCGGCGACAATCTGCGCGCGGCGCGACAGGATTGCCGGATCCGGCACTTTCAGGGCAATCGCTCCGCTCATCCTGTCCTCCCATTGCAAGCTTCGACTATGAATCTAGCCGTTCCGCCAGTGCTTGCGCAAGCACGGCGAAATGCTAATAACTTTTTCCCCACGGGAGATAATCGACACGATTTTCAACGGAGGAGTTATGACGCGGCTGGAGGATCTGGAAATCTTCGCCCATGTGGCGCGAACCTCAAGCATGTCGGAGGCCGGGCGCGAACTCGGGTTTTCGCCGGCAGTCGTCTCCAAGCGGATCAAGCATCTGGAGGAGCGGCTGGGGACACGGCTTTTCCAGCGCACGACGCGGCAATTGTCGCTGACGGAAGCCGGCCAAGGCTTTTTCATCCGCATCGAGGCGATCCTGGCCGGCATTGAGGATGCAGAGGCCTTCATGGCCGGGCGCACGGAAGAGGCGCGCGGCACGCTGAAGATTTCGGCCCCTACCTCCTTCGGGCGCATGCATGTCGCGCCGCATCTCAAACCCTTCATGCAGGCCAATCCGGGTATCACGATCAATCTGACGCTGTCGGATGAATTCATCGATCTGGTCGCCGGTGGCTATGACCTTGCGATCCGCATTGGCGAGTTGACCGATTCGAGCCTCGTGGCGCGGCGGCTTGCCCCGGTGCGGCGGCTGCTTTGCGCCAGCCCCGATTATGTTTCCACACATGGCATGCCGCAAACGCTGGCCGATCTTGAGACCCATATCTGCCTGCCACCGCATAACAATGACACATGGCGGCTCGAGGGGCCGGACGGGCCGGTGATCTATCGGCCACAGGGGCCGCTGGTGACCAACTCCTCCGAAGTCATCCGCGAGGCGGTGATTGCCGGGCTCGGCATTGCGCTGCGCTCCACCTGGGATGTCGGGCCGGAATTGAAGGCAGGCAAGCTCGTGCCGGTCCTGCCCTTCCTGGAAGCACCGAAGAATGTTGCGCTTTCGGCGGTCTATCCGAGCCGCGAGTTCCTGCCGGCCAAGGTGCGGCTGTTCATCGATTATCTCACCGGGCTTTACGGGCCGAGGCCCTATTGGGAGGGGTAGGCTGTCGGCTCACGGGACGCAGACAGCATCCAGTGTTGTAATTTTACATATTGCTATCCATATATCTATTGTTGCTAATTCAAACTTTACGACATTGGAGGACATGATGAGACGAGGGTTGGTCATTCTTGCGGCTGCCGGGCTCCTTTGGAGCGGAACAGCGATCGCCGGGACATTTTCGAATTTCGAAACGCAATTGCGGAATGCCTACGGCGACTACCGGGTGGCGCTTTTTGCGACCAATTCCGGCGACGCATCCAAGGCGGCAGCAGCGCTTGCAAAGTTTGACGCGGAATGGGCTCAGCTTGCCGGGCAACCGGCTCCGCCGCAATACGAAGACGACAGCCGGTTTGCCGAGACAATGAGGGTTGTCGGCGACTTGTCGCGCAAGGCAAGCGACGAAGTTGGCGCCGGGGCATTGCCGAAGGCACACGAGACGCTGGAAAAGGTCCGCGACGAGATCGGTGAGATGCACCTGAGGGCCGGCCTGTATACGGTTTCGGACCGAATGAATGCCTATCACCGGCAGATGGAAAGAGTGATCGGAAACAAGGCTATCGATGCGCGCGGGGCCGGCGAAGGCGCAGCAGTGCTTTCCTTCCTGATCGATGACATCATCGCACACCCGCCCGTGCCTGCAGATCCCGCCTTCCAGGCACTTGCAGCCGACGCGAGAGCAAGCGTCGACAAGCTCAAAAGTGCTGCCCAGGCGGGTGACATGGCCGCCATTTCGGCGGCGATCACCGGGCTGAAACCGGCTTACTCGAAGCTCTTCCTCAAGTTCGGCTAATAATTGGACAATAATATTGACCACTTGTGTCAAGGGCTGTTATCACGTTGACATCTGAACCTGGATGTCACCATGAACAGCCCCGACGCTCTCTTCTCCCCTGTAACAACGTCCAAGACGGCCGACGATGTCGTTGCGCAGGTGGAGGCGCTTCTCCTCGACGGCGTCTTGCGCTCTGGCGAGCGACTGCCGGGCGAGCGCGATCTGGCGCTGCGATTGGAGGTGTCGCGGCCGGTGTTGCGCGATGCGCTGAAGGTTCTGGAAGAGCGCGGGCTGATCGAAAGCCGCCATGGCGGCGGGACCTATGTCGCCGACATCATCGGCGAGGTCTTCTCCCGACCGCTGATCGAACTCCTCAACCGGCATGAGCGGGCGGCGCTCGACTATCTGGAATACCGGCGCGAGCTGGAGGGCCTGACGTCGGAACTTGCGGCGCGACGGGCCAATGCGGCAGACCGCGAGAACCTCGCGCGCATCATCGGCGATATGCGTGCCGCCCACGCGGCCGGCCACCTGCAAGGCGAGCGTGACGCGGATGTCGAGCTGCACAATGCGGTCGGCGAATGCGCGCACAACACAATCCTGCTCCACACGCTGCACGCCTGCTACCGGCTCCTGAGTGCAGGTATCCTCACTCAACGCAACGCGATCTTCGAAATACCGGGGACGCGCAATGCACTGCTCGCCCAGCACGAGAGGATCGTCGAGACCATTCTCGGGGGTGACCCCGCCGCAGCGCGGCAGGCTGCCGAAGCGCATATCGACTTTGTCACCGCCACCCTGCACGAAGCAAAGCGCTCCGGCGAATGGGAGCGCGTGTCACGCCAGCGGCTCGTCAGCCGCACACAATCGAAAACGGCGAGGAAAAGTGCATGACCGATAAACCGACCGTGGGGCTGTTCGTCACCTGTCTCGCGGACCTTTTCCGGCCGACGGTTGGCTTTGCTGCGGCGAAGCTGATCGAGGATGCGGGCTGCGAGCTTCATGTGCCGATGGCGCAGACCTGTTGCGGCCAGCCAGCCTATAATTCCGGCGACCGCAAGGATGCCCGGGCGCTGGCCGAGCAGGCCATTGAGGCCTTCGAGGGTTTCGATTATGTCGTTGCCCCTTCCGGCTCCTGTGCGGCCATGCTGAAGAAGCACTATCCGGGGCTCTTCAAGGGCGATGCGACGTGGGAGAAGCGGGCGCAGGCCTTTTCGGCGAAGGTTTATGAGCTTGTCTCCTTTCTCACCGATGTGATGAAGGTCGAAAAGGTCGAGAGCCAGTTTGCCGGGACCGTCACATATCACGATAGCTGTTCGGGACTTCGTGAGCTTGGCATCAAGGCGCAGCCGCGCAAGCTTCTCGGCGCGCTGCCGGGCGTCACGCTTGCGGAAATGAAGGACAGCGAAGTCTGCTGCGGCTTCGGCGGCACGTTCTGCGTCAAATATCCCGACATTTCCAATGCCATTGTCGAGAAGAAGACGGCGACGATTTCCGATACCGGCGCGGATGTGCTGCTGGCCGGCGATATCGGCTGTCTGATGAACATGGCCGGCAAGATCCGCCGCGAGGGCGGCAAGACGCAGGTGCGCCATGTCGCCGAAGTGCTGGCCGGCATGACCGATACGCCACCGATTGCGGGCAAATGAGGGCCGGACGATGCAGATCACGACGCCCAACTTCAAGGAAAACGCCACCCGCGCACTCAACGACGCGCCGCTGCAAAAGGCGCTGAAGAATGTCGAAATCGGCTTCATCGCCAAGCGGCTTGCGGCCGTGGATGCGCTGCCGGAATTCGAGCAGCTGCGCGACAATGCCCGCGACATCAAGAACCACACGCTGGCCCATCTCGACCTCTATCTGGAGGAATACGAGAAAAAGGTGATCGCGTCCGGCGGGCATGTCCACTTCGCCGAGACGGCGGAGGATGCCCGCGCCATCATTCTCGACATCTGCCGGAAACGGAACGCCAAGACCGTGACCAAGGGCAAGTCGATGATCACCGAGGAAATCGGGCTCAACGATTTCTTCGAGAAGAACGGCATCACGCCCGTCGAGACGGACCTTGGTGAATATATCATCCAGCTGCGCGGCGAGACGCCGAGCCATATCATCGCGCCGGCCGTCCATCTCAACAAGGATCAGGTGGAAGCCGATTTCAGGCGTGTTCACACCCATCTTCCCGCCGACCGTGATCTGACCGAGCATGAGGCGCTGCTGAACGAGGCGCGACTGGTGTTGCGACAGCGCTATTTCGAGGCGGATGTCGGGATCACGGGGGCGAATTTCCTGGTCGCCGAAACGGGTTCTTCCGTCATCGTGACGAATGAGGGCAATGGCGACCTGACGCAGACGCTCGGCAAATGCCATGTCGTCGTCGCCTCGCTTGAAAAGCTAGTCCCGACGCTGAACGACTGTTCGCAGATCCTGCGCGTGCTGGCACGCTCGGCAACGGGACAGGACATGTCGGTCTACACGACCTTTTCCACAGGACCAAAGCGCGCTGAAGACCCCGACGGGCCGGAAGAGTATCATGTCGTGCTGCTGGACAATGGCCGCACCGCCATGCTCGGCACGGAATTTCAGGAGATGCTGCGCTGCATCCGCTGCGGGGCCTGCATGAACCACTGTCCGGTCTATCATGCGGTCGGCGGGCACGCCTATGGCGCGGTCTATCCGGGACCGATGGGGGCCGTGTTGACGCCGTCGCTGTCGGGCATCGAGGTCGGCGGCCATCTGCCGAATGCCTCGACCTTCTGCGGGCGCTGCGAAAGCGTCTGTCCCATGCGCATTCCGCTGCCGAAGATGATGCGGCACTGGCGCGAGCGCGAATTCGAAAAGCACCTGACGCCAACGGCCGCGCGCTATGGCCTCAAATTCTGGGCCTTCTTCGCCAGACGGCCGAAGCTCTATCGGGCCGCCGTGTCAGTCGCCATGCCGCTGCTGTCTTGGCTCGGCGGTTCCAGCCGCCGCATCCATAGCCTGCCGCTTGCCGACGGCTGGACGAAACATCGCGAAATGCCCGCACCTGAAGGCAAGACATTCCTGCAGGCCTGGGCCGAAAAGCAGGCACGGGAGGCTGGCCGATGAGTGCGCGTGACACCATTCTTGCCAAGGTACGGCGCTCGCTTGCCGTTTCCGGCGACGAGGCGGCGCGGCGTGCGGCGGTTGCCGAACGTCTTTCGGACGCGAAAGCGGGCGTGATCCCTGCACGCGGACAGTTGCCCCAGGACGAACGGATCGCCCTCTTCTCGAAATATGCGGAGAAGTATGGCGCGACCATCGCGCGGGTCGCGTCGATCGAAGACCTGCCGCAGGAGGTCTCGCGCTATCTGAAGAGCAGCAACCTGCCCGCGTCCGTCCGCATGGGCGACGACGTTCTTTTGAAGTCCGCCGGCTTCGAACGCGAGCCGATGCTGACCGTGCTGTCCGGCGCATCGGACGGCACCGACCTTGCCGGTGTCAGCCATGCGCGCGGCGCGGTTGCCGAGAGCGGGACGCTGGTTCTCGCCTCCGGACCCGACAATCCGGTGACGATCAATTTCCTGCCCGAGCATCACATCGTGGCCGTCCGGGCGGAGGATATCGGCGCCTCGCTGGAAGAGGCCTTTGCCGGAATTGCAGCCACCTATGGCAAGGGCGAGATGCCGCGCACGGTGAACTTTGTCACTGGCCCCTCGCGCTCCGGCGATATCGAGCAGAAGATCATCATGGGCGCGCATGGTCCCCGGGCGCTCCATATTGTGATCGTAGGTTGAGGCTCCCTATCCCCAAGTGTCGGGATAGAGCCAGTATTGTCGCAAAAATGTCGTACAAAACCGGGGGAACGCTCCTATATTAAGGGAATCATTCCTGTGCTTCGCAACCTCCGGGGGTTTCCTATCCATTGAACGTTGTCACTCGCCTTGCATCCGAACTTCGCCTGATGATGCGCCGCCCGGAGCGGCTGCAGTTTGCCGCCCTCTGCTATCGCAAGACGGGTGACAAGACCGGCATCGAAGTCCTGCTGATCACCAGCCGGGGAACCGGCCGGTGGGTCATTCCAAAGGGCTGGCCGATGAACGGAAAGCTCGCGCATGCGGTTGCCGAGCGCGAAGCCTATGAGGAAGCGGGCGTCAAGGGCAAGGCGGAGGTCAAGCCGCTCGGGACCTACAGCTACATGAAGGGTCTCGATTCCGGGTTTGAGATCCCCTGCAAGGTGCAGGTTCACGCCCTGAAGGTCAGCGGCTTCGCCAACAATTACAAGGAAAAGGGCCAGCGCGAGATGGCCTGGTTTTCCTGTGCGGAGGCGGCGGCGCGCGTCGTGGAGCCCGGCCTGAAGGAACTCATCCTCGGATTTGAAAATCGTGGCACTCAGGACAGCGCCGAAAGCGCCTGAGCGTTCGCCGCGTGCGCGGGGGAACTACGTCATCTGACGGTTGCTCTTGCGGCCAACCCCCGATAAATAGCGGGCGGGAGACGCGGACGACCCAGAACGATCTGTCGTGCGCCACGTGAGCCATGGCAAAAAGACGACAGGTCCCCGGACGCTCGACGCTCGACAAGGACCTCGGCAAATTCACCTATCTTGAAGAAGCAGGGCAGTTTGTGGCGCGCAGTCTCGTGCGCCCCGCCGCCGGGCTGATCTTCCTTGTGCTCGCCGCCCTGCTTGCCAGTCTCTATGTCGGAACCGGTCCCGGAGGCATCGCCATCATCGCCGGCGCGGCGCTGGGTGCCTACATGGCCATCAATATCGGTGCGAACGACGTGACCAACAATGTTGGTGCGGCAGTGGGTGCGCAGGCGATCACCATGGTTCAGGCGCTGGTCATTGCCGCTTTTTTCGACGCGGCAGGCGCATTGCTCGCCGGCGGCGAGGTAGTCAAGACGATCTCCAGCGGCATCGTGCAAAGCGGCGCCATGCCGAGCGGCGCGGCGTTCATCTGGGTCATGCTGTCCGCTCTGCTGGCGGCCGCCCTCTCCGTCAATCTCGCCACCTGGCTCAACGCGCCGGTCTCCACCACGCATGCCATTGTCGGCGGCGTTCTCGGCGCTGGCGTCGCGGCTGCGGGCTTTTCCGCGATCTCCTGGCAATCGATGCGGGAAATCACGCTGAGCTGGGTTCTGTCGCCCCTGATCAGCGCCGTGATCGCAGCGGGCTTTCTCGCCTTCATCTACGAATTCATCGCCTACCGGCAGAACAAGATCGCGGCGGCCGTGACATGGCTGCCCGTACTGCTGGGGGTCATGGGTGGCTCGTTTGCCGCCTATCTCGCCTTCAAGGGCCTTGAGAATGTCGTGACGATCACGCTTGGTCGGGCGGCTGCCGCCGGCCTCGTCATTGGCGTGGCGACCTGGGCCGCGTCAAAGCCGCTGATCCGCCGGCGCGCCATGGGGCTCGAGAACCGCAACCAGTCGCTGCGCAAGCTCTTCCGTCTGCCGCTCATCTTCTCGGCGGCGCTGCTGTCCTTCGCCCATGGTGCGAACGACGTTTCCAACGCCATCGGCCCGCTTTCGGCGATCGTGCATGCGACCTCGTCGAACGACCTCACACAGACCGTTGCCGTTCCGCTCTGGGTGATGACGATCGGCGCCTTTGGGATCTCGGCGGGTATCCTGCTGTTCGGCCCGAGGCTCATTCTCATCGTCGGCAAGCAGATCACGCGGCTCAACCCCATCCGCGCCTTCTGCGTCGCCATTTCCGCAGCAGTGACCGTGCTCGTCGCCTCCTGGTTCGGGCTGCCGGTCAGCTCTACCCATATCGCCATCGGCAGCGTCTTCGGCGTCGGTTTCTTCCGCGAATGGTACATGCAGAATTCGAAGCGCCGCGCCGCCTATATCGCGATGAAGGCCGGCGAGAACGAAGTCGTCAAGCCGAAGCTCAAGGCAACGCCGGAGGAAGCGCGCCGGCGCTTTCTCGTGCGCCGTTCGCATTTCCTCACCATCATCGCGGCCTGGGTGATCACTGTCCCCGTCGCCGCCTTGCTCGGAGCCGCCATCTATAAAATACTGGCGCTGCTATCCCTCTAGACCACGGAATTTCCTCCATGCGTGCCAATTTTCGTATGCAGCGGCTGTTCGTCGATGCCGCCCTTTCACCGGCAAGCGAGGTGGCGGCAACGCCCGAGCAGTTCAACTATCTCTGCAATGTGCTGCGCCTGGAGGACGGTGCGGAGGTTCTGCTCTTCAACGGGCGCGATGGCGAGTGGAGGGCGGCCATTCATTACCCAAGCCGCAAGAAGATCATCCTGAAACCCGTCGAGCAGACGCGGCCCCAGCCCCCCCTGCCCGATCTGCACTATCTCTTCGCGCCGCTGAAAGTTGGACGCATGGACTATCTGATCCAGAAGGCGGTCGAGATGGGGGCTGGGCAGATCCGCCCGGTCATCACCCAGCATGTGCAGGGCAAGATCCATTCGCTGGACAAGCTTGCAGCTTACGCGATGGAAGCGGCCGAGCAATGCGGCATCCTCGCGGTTCCCGAGATCGCCGAACCGGTGAAGCTTGCCGACCTGCTCGCCAGCTGGCCGCAAGACCGGCGCATCATCTATTGCGACGAGGGGGATGCGGGCCAAAACCCCTTGCCGATCCTGCAGGGGCTGAAGGACAAACACTACGCTTTGCTGATCGGCCCAGAAGGCGGCTTTTCGGAAGAGGAGCGGCAGATGCTGCGCGGGCTCGATTTCGTCACGCCCATTCCGCTTGGTCCCCGGATCCTGCGCGCCGATACCGCCGCCGTTGCCGCACTTGCCGTCATGCAGGTGACGCTCGGGGACTGGAACTGACGAAGCGGCTGCCCTATATCCCTGTCGGGGATTGCGGGTTCAGCAGAATTTGAAGCTCAGTGAAGGCTTTTTATTTGCAAAAGTCTGCTAATCCGTTCATCCAGCCTCATCCCGAGCCCTCATCCGAGGGCGATATCTAGAGACAGTTTCATGGCGCGCGACACTTCCGATCACACCTCCATCGGCTCGATCGGCGACCTGACCGACTACCTTGCCCAAGGCAACAAGCCCGAGGCGGATTTCCGGATCGGGACGGAACACGAGAAAATCGCCTTCTTCCGCGACAGCCACGCGCCGGTTCCCTATTTCGGCGAGGCCAGCATCTCCGCATTGCTGAACGGCATGCAGGCCGCCCAGGGCTGGGAACCGATCATGGACGGCGGGAACATTATCGGGCTTGCCGAGCCGCATGGCATGGGCGCGATCTCCATCGAGCCCGGCGGGCAGTTCGAGCTTTCCGGCGCTCCTCTGGAAACCCTGCACCAGACGCATGACGAGGCAGTGGAGCATCTGGCAATCCTCAAGACCATCGCCGATCCCATGAACATCCGCTTCCTTGAGCTTGGCGGCAGCCCGAAATGGTCCTTCGACGAAACGCCGAAGATGCCGAAGTCGCGCTATGCGATCATGACCCGCTATATGCCGAAGGTCGGCAGCCACGGGCTCGACATGATGTACCGCACCTGCACGATCCAGGTGAATCTCGACTTCTCCTCCGAAGCCGACATGCGTCGCAAGATGCAGGTCTCGATGAAGCTGCAATCGCTGGCGACCGCACTCTTTGCCGCCTCGCCGTTTACCGAAGGCAAGCCGAATGGCTATCTCTCCTGGCGCGGCGAAATCTGGCGCGACACGGACAATGCCCGGTCGGGCCTCCTGCCCTTCACATTCAATCCGGATTTCGGGTTCAAGGACTATGTGAACTGGGCGCTCGACGTGCCGATGTATTTCGTCGTGCGCGACGGCAAGTATCATGACTGCACGCATATCACCTTCAAGCAGGCCCTTGACGGCGCGCTGAAGGGCGAGCTTGACGAGTGGGAGCCCAATATGGGCGACTGGGCGAACCACCTCTCCACCCTCTTCCCCGATGTGCGATTGAAGCGCTTCCTCGAGATGCGTGGCGCTGATGGCGGCCCGCTGTCGCGCATTGCGGCCCTTCCGGCCTTCTGGGTCGGGCTGCTTTATGATGCGGAAGCGCTGACGGCAGCCGAGGCGCTGACGCGCGACTGGACCTTTGAAGAGGTGCTGGCGCTTCGCGATGCCGTGCCGGTTCAGGGGCTGAATGCGCCATTCCGGGGTGGCAGGCTCGCCGATGTGGCAAAGGATGTCCTGGCCATCAGCCGCAAGGGTCTCAGGAACCGGGCGCGGCTCAATGCAACCGGCGCCGATGAAAGCATTTTCCTTGACCCGCTCGACGAGATGCTCGCCAAGGGCAAGGTTCTCGCCGAAGACATGCTCGCCGAGTATCAGGTCACCTGGAAGCAAAGCGTCGAGCCGGCGTTCGAGGCCTGGCAGTACTGAGGCTTCGCGGCGGTCTTACCGGGGAAGGGAGCGGCAGCGCCCCCTCCCCCGCAAAGCGATTTCAAACGGCCTGCTGACCACCAGCCACGCAGACATTGTCGCCCGTGACCATGGCAGACGCGTCTGAGGCGAGCCAGATGACCGCATCGGCAATTTCGCGGGGCTCGATCATCCGAGCAATCGGATGCGAGCCAGCGGCCAGTGCCAGCTGCTGTTCGGCATTCAGGTGCTTGTCGACGGCGGGGGTGCGGACAAGCCCCGGAGACACGCAGTTCACGCGGATATTGTGCTTGGCATAGGCGACGGCGGCATAGCGGGTCATGTGAACGACCCCGGCCTTGGCTGCCGAATAGGCAATGTTCGCGGTTTCGGCATAACGGACACCGGCCATGGACGCCGTGTTGACGATCACGCCACCGCCCTGCGCCACCATGAGCGGCAGTTCCTCTTTCATGCACAGCCACGGTGCCTTCATGCTGAGGTCGACCGTGCGGTCCCAATCTTCTTCGGAGATTTCGGTACCATGCCCCCAGGCAAAGCCGACATTGTTATGCGCAATGTCCAGCTTACCGGTCAGACCGGCGGCAAATGCAATCAGCTCCCGAACTTCATCGGCACGGGTGGCATCCGCACGAACGAAATGCGCCACGCCGCCAGCGGCCCGGATTTCCGCGACGACTGCTTCGCCTGCCTCCACCACGACATCGCTGACGACGACCTGTGCGCCGCGTTCGGCAAATCCCAGCGACGACGCACGGCCGATGCCGCTGCCGCCGCCGGTGACAAGGGCGACCTTGCCGTTGAAGATTTTCTGGACTTCGGACATGTGCATTTCCTCCTGGTTTGTCGGATAACTCGACATTAAGTGATACTCTGAGTATCATATAGGAAGCGATCCGTAGAGATCAAGCGCCTAAATCTCGTGGCAGACGAGCTGTGGTGTGGTCCGCGAAGAGCGTTTGCTGACTGATCGTGATGCGGCATGCCGGGCCTCTCCCCGCAGCATTTGACAAGCGAAGGCTGATGGGATTTCTGATGTCATGACCAGACGCCGAGCAGATGCAGTTCAAAACCGTGACAAGCTGTTGCAAGCCGCGCAGGAAGTCTTTCTCGAGCTTGGGCTCAACGCGCCGCTCGATTTGATTGCCGAGCGCGCCGGTGTCGGCCGCGCCACCCTGTTTCGCAATTTTGCAGATCGTCACGCCCTGATCCTGGGCTTGCTGGATCGCGGCGTGGCGGACATGGAGGCGAGGGCCGACATGCTAAAGGACGATCCGGCCGCGCTCGTGATTATGCTCCGGCAGGTGGCCGACCATACGCTGGAATATGCGCCGCTGACGGAATACTGGCAGGCTATCGATCACGGTTCGGAGGCGTTCCGGACGTCGATCGAGCGGGTTCTGGCGGTCTTCGAGGCTCCGGTTGCGCGTGCGGTTGCGAGCGGCACATGCCGGCGCGATCTGCAGGCCTCCGACGTGCTTCTGGCCATCTCGATGGTCAATGGCCCGCTCATTGCACCGACTGAGGAACTGCGCCGGCAGCTTGCCGAGCGCGCCTGGCGGTTTGCCATCGACATGCTGCAGCTTCGAGAGCCGTCCGCGCCGATGGAAAACTGACGCCTGTCGCCCGACAGCCCTGCTCCCGCTCGTGAAAGGGCTGCGGACTCATTTCAGCTAAATTGCAACTGAACGCGGCTTCGGGAGTTTTCCTTCAGGATTTCACCGATATAGTGATGTCCACAACTCATGGAAGGGGATTCGCATGCTGCCGCTGTTTGACTTGATGATGCAGGCTCAAAACGGGAAGGCGCTGGAAGCCTTTTCGGCGCAGTTCGGGCTTGCGCAGGAACAGATGGCGAAGGCCATGGCTGCCCTCACACCGGCCTTTTCGACCGGGCTGAAGCGCAGTGCCGCCAATCCTTATGATCTCAGCACCCTGATGTCCTCGCTGATGAGTGGCAATTACGGCAAGTATTTCGAGGATGTGAACGCCGCCTTCTCGCCGCAGGGCATTGCCGACGGGCAGAACTTCATGGGCACGATCTTCGGGCCGGTGGATGTGCAGAAGGCGATTGCCGAGCAGGCTGCCAAGGTGACCGGTGTCGGCCAGGACATGCTGCGCTCGATGATGCCGGCGATGGCCAGTGCCATGGCGGGCGGCCTGATCAAGGAAATGACCGGCCAGTACAAGTCAATGACCGACCAGTGGACGGCATCCAACCCGATGATGGGCGCGATGACGCAGTGGATGGAAGCGGCCGGCTTCCAGCCAAAGCCGAAGAAGCCGGACCCGATCGACAACCCCTTCCTCCAGATGATGCAGATGATGATGGGTGGTGCTGCCAACAAGCCGACGCCGCAGCAGGCCGATCCCTTCGGTGCCAGCGCCTTCGTGAAGATGATGCAGGGCTTCATGACGCCCCCCGGCGGTCAGACCGAAGCGCCCAAGGCGGAAGCCAAGCCCGAGACGGTGGAAACGGCAAAGCCGGTTGATCTCACCAAATATTCCGAACTCGTCGGCTCCCTCTTCGACAGCGGTCTGGAAGTGCAGAAATCCTACCAGAAGAGCATGGAGCAGATCTTCGACGGTTATCTGAAGGGCTTCAACGGCAACGAGCCGAAGACCTGACCGAAGGACATGAAAAAAGCCCGGCCGCTTAGGGAGCGAGGCCGGGCCAAGCAGCAGGGTCTATTGGCGGGACCCTGCGGGGAAAACTGGAGGCAGATCGTCTGTGACGGTCGCGAACCCAGGGACGGTTCGCGCGAAAGCCGACCGGGAGACAACACTCTTGCGCCCTTTGGGTCTTGGCGAAAAGTGCTCTTTCCTTTGCATATGGTAAGGCTCGCAAATTTTTATTGATCAGTCCATCGAATGTTTTTAATGGTAACCATCAACAAGCTTGATGGAGTTGATGATGGCAGCCCCCCTTGATATCGACCAGTTGCAAACCTTCGTAGCGATCGTGGACACGGGAAGCTTCACGAAAGCCGCCGATCGCGTGTTCAAGACGCAGTCTGCGGTCTCGATGCAGATGCGCCGCCTGGAAGAGCGCCTGAGCAAACAGCTCTTCATCAAGGACGGGCGGGGTAACAAATTGACCCCCGAGGGCGAACGGCTGCTCATTTTTGCGCGCCGCATGCTGCGCCTGAATAACGAAGCGATCGCCGCCTTCGATGACAATCGTCTTGAAGGAAGCCTGCGCATCGGCACGCCGGACGACTATGCAGACCGCTACATGCCGGAAATCATCAGCCGGTTTGCGCGCACCAATCCGGGCGTCGAGCTCAACATCATCTGCGAATCCTCCGTCGATCTGGCCGAGAAGATGAAGCGCGGCGAGCTGGACGTGGCGCTGGTCACCCACAATCCGCGCGCCCGCGTCTCGGAAGTCGTCCGGACGGAGCCGCTTTGCTGGGTCGCCTCTGCCAACCATCCGCTGCCCGACAATGCGCCCGTTCCGCTGGCGCTGGGGCGGACGGATTGCCAATGGCGGCAGGCGGCCTGCACGGCACTCGATTCCATCGGCCGCGATTATCACATCCTGTTCACGAGCTGGTCGTCGACCGTCGTTGCAGCCGCCGTGCTTGCCGGCATGGCCGTCTCCGTTCAACCGGAATCGGCGCTGCGGACGGGCATGAAGGTTCTGAGCCAGCAGGACGGTTTCCCGGCGCTCGCGCCGATCCAGATCGGCATCATGAAGCGGCCGGGCGTGGCCCCGTCGCTGATGAATGCCATTACCAGCCATATCGCAGCCTGCCTCGACAACATCACGCCTGCCACCTTCGGCAACGAGATGAACGAGGATTTCAAGGCGGCGGCGAAGCTTCCCTATCTTGTCGCGGCCAATTCCGGTTCAAGCTGGTAATGAACTCACGGTGAATGCCGGGTTTGACTGCGGTTCAGTCAGCAGGTGCTAATTTTCGGAACAATCGCTTGTGCCAGCGATTGATCAAGGCAAGTTCGGAAACGTTCTTCCGGACTTACCGCGAACCCGAAAACTCCAGCACCCAGAAGACAAGATCCGGAGGAAGCCCATGACTTCGCTTTTCACCAAAGCCGCATTCGCCGCACTGATCGGCCTTGGCTCCATTGCCGCCGCCCCCTCGATCGCTTCCGCCCGTGACATGGGCGTGCAGATCGAGATGCGCGACGGATACCGTCATCATCGCCCTCATTGGCAGGAACGCCGCGCCTGCACGAACCGCGAGGCCGTCTGGCGCGCAGAGCGTTCAGGCCTGCGTGGCGCCGTCGTCATCGGGCGCTCGCCGAACCGGGTCATCCTGGAGGGCCGGCGCGGCTACCGGATGGACCGCATGGTCGTCGCCAACCGCCCGGGCTGCCCGATCCTCCGCCGCTGAACCCCAGGCCTCTGAGACGCAGAACGCCGGCCTCGGGGCCGGCGTTCGTGTCAATCGTCCTCATGCGAGGGATCAATCGTAGGTGGCTTCCTTGCCATCGAAATAGATGTTGTCGGCCTTGCAGATGTCGATCGAGGTCGGGTCGCCCTTGATCTCGGAGCCGTCGGTCGCTGCCCATGCAACAACGAAGACGATGTCGCAAGCACCATCATAGTCGAACTTCATGTTTGCGGTCTCGTTGCCATGAAGTTCGAAGTTCATCCAGTTGTCGCTGAGCGAGCCATCGCTGCCCTGAATGTAGAAACCATTGATGATATAGTCAGACTTATTATGAATCTTGAATGCCATGCCGGCAGAAAAGGCCGACGAGGCGGACATTGCACCGGCGAGTGCAGCAGCCGCTACCACTTTAAGTATTTTCATGGTTGATCCCCGGAAGAAAGCGCGTCTCTTCGCGCTCGTACGGGTCCCTCTATGCTGGAAATCGGCGCTTTTGTCTTGAAATTTCTCTGAGATGGTTAAACCGCGACAGAGTTTCCATCCTTGAGGAAATGCTGAAACAAGAAAAGGCGGGCCAATCGCCCGCCTTTCCCTTGCGACTTGTTTGAAGCCATCAAACGAGATCGAAACGATCCGCGTTCATGACCTTGTTCCAGGCGGCGACGAAGTCCTGCACGAACTTCGAACCGGAGTCGGATTCACCGTAAACCTCCGCCAGAGCGCGAAGCTGCGAGTTGGAGCCGAAGACGAGGTCGGCGCGGGTGGCCGTCCACTTGATCGCGCCGGTCTTGCGGTCGCGGCCGTCGAAGACGTCGGCGGCTTCGGACTGCGGGAACCAGGCCGTGCTCATGTCGAGCAGGTTGACGAAGAAGTCCGTCGTCAGCGTGCCGACGCGGTCGGTGAAGACGCCATGCTTGGTGCCGCCATAGTTGGCACCGAGAACGCGCAGGCCACCGACGAGAACCGTCATTTCCGGCGCAGTCAGCGTGAGCAGCTGGGCCTTGTCGATCAGGAGCTCTTCCGTCGAGATCGTGTAGGCGGTCTTCTGATAGTTGCGGAAACCATCGGCCGGCGGCTCCAGGAACTGGAAGGATTCGGCATCCGTCTGTGCTTCCGACGCATCCGTGCGGCCGGGTGTGAACGGCACGTCGATGTCGAAGCCGGCGTCGCGCGCGGCCTTTTCGACGGCGGCAGCACCACCGAGCACGATGATGTCGGCCAGCGACACCTGCTTGCCACCGGCAGCCGAACCGTTGAAGGCCAGGCGAACGGCTTCGAGCTTGGAGAGCACGGTTGCGAGCTTTGCCGGCTCATTGACGGCCCAATCCTTCTGCGGAGCAAGACGGATGCGTGCGCCATTGGCGCCGCCGCGCTTGTCGGAACCGCGGAAGGTCGAGGCAGACGACCAGGCCGTGTAGACGAGTTCGGAAACGGTCAGACCGCTTTCGAGGATCTTCGCCTTCAATGCCTTGATGTCGGCAGCGTCGATCAGCGGGTGATTGACGGCCGGGATCGGGTCCTGCCAGATCAGGTCTTCAGCCGGGACTTCCGGGCCGATATAGCGGGCCTTCGGGCCCATGTCGCGGTGGGTCAGCTTGAACCAGGCGCGGGCAAAGGCGTCGGCAAACTGGTCCGGGTTTTCATGGAAGCGCTTGGAAATCGGTCCGTAGATCGGGTCGAAACGCATGGCCATATCGGCCGTCGTCATGATGATGCGATGGGTCTTTTCGCCGGTTTCCGGATCGGGCGCGAAATCTTCCGGCTTCAGGTCTTTCGGCGTCCACTGCCAGGCACCAGCCGGGCTCTTCACCAGTTCCCATTCATAGCCGAACAGGACGTCGAAATAGGCGTTATCCCACTGGATCGGGTTCGGCGTCCACGCACCTTCGATACCGGAGGTGATGGTGTCGCGGCCCTTGCCGCTGCCATAAGTCGAGAGCCAGCCGAAGCCCATAGCTTCCATCGGGGCGGCTTCCGGCTCGGGGCCGACATGGGTGGCGGGGCCCGCACCATGGGTCTTGCCGAAGGTGTGACCGCCGGCGGTGAGTGCCACGGTTTCCTCGTCGTTCATCGCCATGCGGGCGAAGGTTTCGCGGATGTCGCGGCCGGAACCCAGCGGATCAGGCTTGCCATCCGGACCTTCCGGGTTGACGTAGATGAGGCCCATCTGAACGGCAGCGAGCGGATTTTCCAGCTCGCGATCACCCGAATAGCGCGACAGTTCATGGTCGCTGGTGGCGAGCCATTCGGTCTCGGCGCCCCAGTAGACGTCTTCTTCCGGTTCCCAGACATCGGCGCGGCCGCCGGCGAAACCGAAGGTCTTGAAGCCCATGGATTCCAGCGCGACGTTACCGGCCAGGATCATCAGGTCGGCCCAGGAAATGTTCTTGCCGTATTTCTTCTTGATCGGCCACAGGAGGCGGCGGGCCTTGTCGAGGTTGCCGTTATCCGGCCAGGAGTTGAGCGGCGCGAAACGCTGCTGGCCGGTGCCGGCGCCCCCGCGGCCATCGCCCGTGCGATAGGTGCCGGCAGAATGCCAGGCCATACGGATGAAGAGGCCGCCGTAGTGACCATAGTCGGCCGGCCACCAATCCTGGCTGTCCGTCATCAGTGCGGTCAGGTCCTGCTTCAGCGCCGCGTAATCAACCGACTTGAAGGCCTTGGCATAGTCGAAATCCTTGCCGAGCGGGTCGGACAGCGCGGAATTCTGATGCAGGATGCGAAGGTTGAGCTGGTTGGGCCACCAATCGCTGTTGGAGCGCATGCTCATGCTCGTCGTCCCATGCATGACGGGACATTTGCCTGTTTTTTCGACCTTCGCGTCCATGGACGTGTTCTCCGTGTTCAGATCAATCTGGTCATCTTGTCGCGGGGTTTTGAAAAAATGATGACGCGCAGCGTCCTCAATGACCGTGCCTACCACCGCTTTCAGCGGATCAGCCGATCGTTCCTCCATCCCTCAAGTGACGTTCGTTTTGCCGGTTAGAGCCGGGCACGGAGGCAATTTCGCACCAATTCCCTATAATCTCCAATTGTATTTATTGAAATTTTTGATAGGAATTTCTTATGATGATTACCATCCGTCAAATGCGTTATTTCGAGGCTCTGGCGACCACCGGCCATTTCGGCAAGGCGGCAGACATGGTCAATGTCAGCCAGCCGGCGCTCTCCGCCCAGATCGCCGACATGGAGGCCGCACTCGGTGTGAAGCTGGTCGAACGGTCGCGGACCGGCACCTATCTCACCGAAGATGGCGAAGGCCTGCTACCGGAAATCCGCTCGATTCTTTTCAGCGTCGACCGGCTGCATGATCGGGCGCGACAGGCGCGGGCAACGCTCGAAGGGCGTTTGCGGCTCGGCATCATTCCGACCGTTGCGCCCTATCTCGTGCCGCGACTGATCCCGCTGTTGAAAGCGGATTATCCGGATCTGAACCTCGAAATGCGCGAGGCGATCACGCGGCAATGTCTGGAGGAATTGCAGGCCGGGCGGCTCGATTGCGCGCTGATCGCGCTGCCGGCGGAGGCCGGCAATGTGGAAGCCCTCCCCCTCTTCCGCGATCACTTTCTGGTCGCCAGCGCCGACAATGAAACCGATATCCTGATGTCGCCGCTCAGCGTCGATGAGGTGGATGTCGAGCGGCTTCTGCTTCTGGATGAGGGCCATTGCCTGCGCGAACAGGCGCTTGCGGTCTGCGGCTCAGGTTCGGGGCGACGGGTTTCGAATTTCGGCGCAACCTCGATGACGACGCTGTTGCAAATGGTGAGCCATGGCATGGGGATCACGCTGATCCCGGAAATCGCGGTGAAGGACGAGGCGGATCGCAACCGCATGCGCGTCGTGCGCATGGCCGAGCCGCAGCCCTATCGGGAGATCGGCCTGATCTGGCGCAAGGGCAGCGCGATGCGGCGCAAGGATTTCGAGGCCTTCGGATCGGTCTGCAACCGGGCGGCGGAAACCCTGCTCGGCGGAGAGACCGCCGAGCGCGCCTAAGACATCGGCCCCGTGTGGATCAATCGGCCATATAGTCGTACACGACTTCGCCGAGACCCAGCGTCAGGTCGGTGAGGATATGGACCGCCGACTTGATCTCCAGAACCGGCAGGGCCGCTACATCGGCCAGCGCGTGCGGGAACAGCGCCAGGGCGCCCGGCCCTTCCCACGCGCCCTTAACCGTCAGATCTTCAAGATAATAGCGCACCAGTTCGCAGATGCGCGGCGTGCAATCGACATGCGGGATGATCTTGAGCATGAAATTGGGCGCAAGCAGGCTCTCGCGGACCTTGTCGAGGTCCAGCCCGCGGTGCTTGTAGCCCATCGTGGCGGTGGCGATGCGCTGGCCGGAATAATCGAGCGTGCCGACAAGCGTGTCTTTCACCACCGAAAGCGACGGGTCTGCGAGCTTCTTCGGGAAGCCCCAGATTTCGCGGCCGCCGGCAATCGGCGCATCGTCATTCAAAAACATCGAGTGGACATAGCCGCCGGCCACGCCATTGAGCTTGCAGGGGATGACCTGCCCGGATTCGGTGTAGTCGCCAAAGCCGGTGGAATCCGGCATGCGGATGAATTCGTATTTCACCAGCGGCTCGTCGAAGGTCAGCGGTTCGGGCAGGACGCGGGCGAGTGCCGCCGGGTCGGTGCGATAGGTGATGACGAGGAATTCGCGGTTGACGAACCTGTAGGGACCCGGCGGATAGGACGGGTTGGTGAGCGGCATGGCAAAGGCGTTTTTCTTCACATCGCTGATCTTCATGGCAAATTCCTTCGTTCTTTCACAAATCTTCCGCCTTCAATGTCCGGAGCAAAGAAGGCCGCAAAATGTTGCACCGCAGCACATTGCCGAGAATTAATGGGCTGCGGTGACATTTGTTGCGTGATCGCGAAAAGAATGATCAGCGGGCGGGGCTAAGCCAGCTTCTGCTTCAGGAAGGCGATTGTCCGGCTCCAGGCGAGATCGGCGGCCTGCTTGTTGTAGCGCGCAGCAGACGTATCGTTGTTGAAGGCGTGGTTGACGCCATCGTAGACGAAGATCTGGAAGTCCTTGCCGGAGTCGGTCAGCGCCTTCTTATAGGCATCGATACCCGCATTAATGCGCTCATCGAGCCCCGCATAGTGGAGGAGGAGTGCGGCCTTGATCTTCGGCACGTCCTCGAATTTCGGCTGCGCGCCGTAATAGGCGACCGCCGCCTTGAGGTCCGGCGCATTGACCGCCGTCTGGTTGGCGAGACCGCCGCCCCAGCAGAAGCCGATCGCACCGACCTTGCCGGTCGTGTCGGGCGCGCTTTCGAGATATTTCACGGCAGCGACAGAGTTGGCGGTTGCGTCCTCGGGCTTCAGCGCGGAGATCATCTCGCGCGCCTTATCCTCATCCGTGGGCGTACCGCCGGCGGGCGAGAGATAATCGGGGGCGAGCGCCTCGAAGCCTTCCAGCGCAATGCGGCGTGCAATGTCCTTGATATGTGGGTTCAGCCCACGGTTTTCATGAATGACGATGACGGCGGGCAGCTTGCCTGTCGCATTGGCGGGGCGGACCTTGTAGGCCTTGATCTCGCCGGTTGCGCCCGCAAAGGTCACGTCTTCGGCCTTTACGCGGGCATCGTCCGGGGCGACCATTTCGGCCTTTGCCTGATTGGCGGCGAGCAGCGGCGCGACGGCGGCGGCAGTTGCGGCAGAGCCTGTCAGAGCGGTCAGCTTGCGCATGAAGTCGCGGCGATCGAGCGTCAGATGCGTATATTCGTCATACGCATTGATCATCGCTTGCGTGACCTTCGGATTATTCTCGGGTTTCGTCATGACGTCGGTCTCCTTGGGATCGATGGATGGCGCCCCCGGGCTCCCTCCCCCTGAAAGCCCTTACGAACATCGTGACCCGATGGACCGGTGGCGGCAAAACACAAAATCGTGAGCCGGCTTTTCAAACAAAAGCCGCGCAGATCGTTTCCGACCTGCGCGGCTTGAAGATTTTTCGAGCAATCAATGCATGTCGAGGACAATGCGGCCATCAATGCCGCCCTTTTCCATCGTCTCGAAGATGGCGTTGATATTCTCCAGCTTGTCCCAGGAGAAATGCGCCGCAACCTTGCCCTCGCCGGCAAATTCCAGCGACTCTTCGAGATCCTGCCGGGTGCCGACAATGGAGCCGCGCACGGTGATGCGCTTCAGCACCGTATCGAAAACCGGCAGGCTGATGAAGCCCGGCGGCAGGCCGACCAGCGCCATGGTGCCGTGCGAGCGGAGCATATGGAAGGCCTGCTCCATCGCCTTGGGCGAAACGGCGGTGACGAGTGCGCCGTGAACGCCATGCGACTGGAAGGCCGCGACGGCCTTTTCATCGCGTGCATCGATGGTGACATCTGCGCCGAGCTTCTTTGCAAGCGCCAACTTTTCGGGGAAGATATCGGCAGCGGCGACATGCATGCCCATGGCCTTGGCATATTGCACGGCCATGTGGCCAAGACCGCCAATACCGGAGATGAGGACCCATTCGCCGGGCTTCACTTCCGTTTCCTTGAGGCCCTTGTAGACCGTCACGCCGGCGCACAGGATGGGGGCGGCGGGGCCGAATTCCAGCGTGGAGGGCAGCACGCCGACATAGTCAGGATCAGCGAGGCCATATTGGGCGAAGCTGCCATTGACCGAATAGCCGGTATTTTTCTGGGCGCCGCAGAGCGTTTCCCAGCCGGTGCGGCAATGCGGGCAGTAACCGCAGGCGGTGTGCAGCCATGGCACCCCGACACGATCGCCTTCCTTGACGCGGGTCACGCCCTTGCCAAGTGCAGCCACGAAGCCGACGCCTTCATGGCCCGGAATGAAGGGCGGATTGGGCTTGACCGGCCAGTCGCCACGGGCGGCATGCAGGTCGGTGTGGCAGACGCCTGTCGCCTCGAACTTGACGAGGATCTGGCCCTCGCCCGGCGTGGGCACGGGCATTTCCTCGATCACAAGCGGGGATTTGAAGTCGCGAACGACCGCAGCTTTCATGGTCATCGACATCGATAGCTCCTTGGGGCTGAATTGAGCCCCATAAGAGTTGACCGATGCCCATGCCGCATTGATCAATGTCAACCACAGACCAATGGCGCAGAATGCGAGGAGATGACGTTCCTCCCCGTCCGCGCCGCTGCCGGTATCTCTCCGTTACTGCGGACGCTTGGCTTCAGCGTCCGTGCGCAGGCTTGCCCAATCCCGTTCCAACTGGAAAGACCGAAGCTTGGCCTCGGTCTTTGCCATCTCGCGGAGTTTATCGGCAAATTTGCTACGATCGAGCGTCAGATGCGTATATTCGTAATAGGCGTCGATCACTTCCTGGTTCACATTCTGCGATGTCATGATCTTGCTCCTCATCTCCATTAACTTTTGTTAACGTGATCCCGGGCAAAATTGTGACGGTCGCAAAATGACCTCAGAACCGACTATTCCATGTACCAGCCATGGCTGGCGACGATGGATTGTCCTGTCAGTGCATTGGTCTCGAATCCGGCGAAGAAATAGGCCACTTCGGCGATATCCTCGACGGTGGTGAATTCCGCATCGACCGTCTGGCCGAGCATGACCTTCGAGACGACTTCCTCCTCGGAAATCCCAAGCTCCTTGGCCTGTTCCGGGATCTGCTTCTCGACGAGCGGGGTGCGGACGAAGCCGGGGCAGATGACATTGGCGCGGACGCCAAACTTGCCGCCTTCCTTGGCGACCACGCGGGCAAGGCCGAGCAGGCCGTGCTTGGCCGTCACATAGGCCGACTTCAGAGGCGAGGCCTCCTTGGAGTGGACCGAGCCCATATAGATGATCGCGCCGCCCTTCTGTGCCTTCATATGCGGCATGCAGGCCTTCGTCGTCAGAAACGCGCCGTCGAGATGGATGGCGAGCATCTTCTTCCAGTCGGCAAAGGCGAAGTCCTCGATCTTGTTGACGATCTGGATGCCGGCATTGGAGACGAGAACGTCGACGCGGCCCCATTTTGCGATTGTGGCGGCAACACCGGCGTTGACCGCCTCTTCGCTGGTCACGTCCATTTCAACAGCAAAGGCGTCGCCGGGGCCGAGTGCCTTGAGTTCGGATGCAGCCTTTTCAGCCGCGTCGGCCTTGAGGTCGGCAATCACGACCTTCGCGCCTGCAGCGACATAGCGCTTGGCAATCGCATACCCGATGCCACCAGCCGAACCGGTGACGATGCAAACCTTGTCCTTCATATTCATCGTAATGCTCCCTTGTGTGGAACGTCTTTGCTTCCGCAATTCCGGGCGCAAAACCGCGACGCAGTCTTGCTGGAATTGCTGCGGTTATTTGCCGTTGGCGATGCGACGGCGGTCGATGGTCTTGAAGCCGTCGTCGGGGATGCGACGATTGATCCACTGACCACAGGCCAGCGTTTCCTTCACATCGTCGTAGCCGGCGCGCCAATGGTCTTCCATGGTGATGCGCGAGAACTCGTAGTCCATCGTGCTGGTTTCGTAGTCCCGTCGGCGATAGATGAGATGCACGACCGTGGTGCCGCCACCGTCCTGCTCGCCAAGCAGATATTGAACGTCGGGATCGTCGGAGAGTTCCGACGGCACTTTCGCCAGTACACGCTTCAGCGCCTTGCGCATCTTCTCCTGCTCGCGGGCAATCTGGGTGTTGAGACGCGTGCGGCTGGAGAAGCGGATTTCCTTTTCGCGGGCGGAGGCCTCCAGCATGTCCTGCGGCATATGGCCGGACGCACTGAACAGGTCGACCTGGAAGACGCAGATGTCCTCCCGGTGATCGCGGCGATCCATGATCCATTGCAGCGGCGTGTTGGAGACGAGGCCGCCATCCCAATAATGCTTGCCTTCGATCTCGACCGGCGGGAAGCCCGGCGGCAGGGCACCGGAGGCGGCAACGTGGAGCGCATTGATGCCGCCGCGGTTCTTCAGCTGGGCGCTGTCGAAATAGCGGAAGTTGGCGGTTTCGATCTCGACGGCACCGACGCTGAGCCGTGTGGGGCCGCGATTGATCAGGTCGAAGTCGACCAAGGTCTCCAGCGTCTTGATCAGCGGCGACGTGTCGTAGAAGGCCATCGGGGCGCGGCCGCTCATCAGCGAGACGAGGTTCGGCATTTGCGGCTTGTAGAAGCCGTTGACGCCAACGGTGGCAGCCATGGAGGCGGAAAACTCATTGAAGAAGCGGCGCAGCAGCGGCTCCTCGCCGATCGGGATGGTGCGGGGACCGGAGGTCACCAGCTCCCAGAAGCGCCGCAGGTTCTCGACCCGCTTTTCTTCCGGACTGCCGGCAACGATGGCAGAATTGATCGCGCCGATGGAAATGCCCGCGATCCATTCAGGCCGAATGCCGGCTTCGTGCAGTGCTTCATAAGCACCCGCCTGATAGGCGCCCAAAGCGCCGCCGCCTTGAAAAACAATGATCTTCTTGTCTGAGAGGATGGACACTGGAACGCGTTCTCATTGCAATTGTCAAAAGCTGAACAATTGCTAGCACCATTGTGCAGCGCACACAAATGACAAAACGGTAAGGCTGCCTTATTGGCCGGAAATGACCGCCGAGAATGGCGAGATGAGAATATTCGGCCAGGCGCCACCGGCAAAGAACCTTGTTGCAGGGGCTGTCGACCCGGCCGGCGGCCCCAGAGTTCCGGAGACGGCCAGGCTGTTGTTCTTGTAGGGAATGACGCCCGTGAGGTCGAGATTGCCCGACGCGCTCTTGAAGCTTGCGGTATTGAGCTCGGCAATGCCGTTGTCGACAACGGCGGCCAACTGGAAGCTGTCGAAACGCAGCGGCGTGGCGGAGGCGAGCGAGAGGTCGAAGAAGCGCTTCTGCGAGGCCAGTTCGCGGAAAACGGCAGGATCGAAACCGACGAGCTTGCCGGCGCCGCCCGTCACCTTGATGGCGCCGCTGGTCTCTGTCTGTCCGGTCGGCGCGAGCGGCCATCTCGAGCGCACATCAAGCTCCAGGTTTCCGGTCGCCTGCGGCCATGGCCCTGAAAGGCCTAGAATGCCGGGAATGGTGCCCAGATCGACATTGCGCGCCTGGACGAGAAGTTTGCAGAGGGGGCCTTTTTCGCGATCCTCGCCAACCGACACTTCAGCCGAGATATTGCCGTTGGCAAGTTGTCCCGACGCGATGGCAAAGGAGGCGTGGCCGTCAACAATGCGGACGCCCGCTGCCATCTCGGCAATTGTCACGGTGCCAAAGGCGGCCTTGTTGGCGGAGAGACGCAAATCGACCTGGAAGTCGCGCAGGAACGAGGTGTCGAACTTCAGCGGCATGTCGCGAAGGTTCAGCGCGGAAGGCACGAAGGCGGTCACGAAGGCGCCTGCGTCGAAACTGTCGAATGCGAGGGTTCCGGAAAAGAATGGCGGAACGCCGCGCTTGGTCCAGCCCGCCGAAACGATGCCGGTCGCCTGAGAGTTCGGCAACTGCAGCCGAAGGTCGGAGAAGGTGAACTTCATCCCCTCGGATGCCAGCGATGCCTTGAGGTCGACGACCTTCAGCTTGTCAAGGACCGGGTAATTCAGGCCGAACCAGCTGGCGGCGGAGCCGAGATCGGAGGCCGACGCGTCGAGCGAACCGTTGACGAAGCTCTGCTCGCCGATATTGGCGGTGCCGGAAAAGCTCGCGTCGATATCATCCGAAACAAGCTTGAAGGTCAGGCCGGAATTGTCTCCGGACATCAGCGTCGCGGGATCGGACAACGAACCGGATAGCGTCAGCGAACGGTCGGCGGCCTCGGCGCTCAGATCGAAGGAGAGTGCTCTCGAGAGCGTGGAAAACTCAAACGAGCCGGTGAGGTCCTCGAACTTCGCCTGAGGGCCATCCTGCTGGCGGAATTCGAATGTGCCCCCAACCAGCTTGATGCGGCCCAGGTGCAGATCGTCGAGGCTCGAGTGACCTTCGACCTTGCGTCCGCCCGGGCTCTGCCAGGCGAAAGTGCCGGCCGTGCTGCGCGTCACATTGAAGACGGGACGCGTCAGCATGACGGAGCCGAACTGCGGGTTTCCGGACAAGGCGGAAACGACATCGAAGCGGCCGGAAATGGCATCGGCGTGGAAGACGGTTTCGGTACTGCCGGGGCCAGACTTCACCACATCGACATTCTGCAGCGTGATGACGGGGGACGGCCAGAACGAAACCGATGTCTCGCCCTTGACCAGGAATTCGAGGCCCGTCTGGCGTAGCACAGCCTCATGGATCTGCTGGCGCACCATTCCGGCCGACACGAAAAGCGAGCCGAGAAGCCTCTGTCCGCCCGCAAAAGCCACGATAACGATGGCCGCCAGTACCGCGATCCGCCATGTCAGGACGGCGCGCAGGAGGGACCGGACGTGCTGCAATCGTTCAAGGGACAGAGTGGGCATACTCGAATACTCGTTCCGCCCAGACTTGTGCAGGCGAATGGCAGAAGGGGATAAACCCTTGGCGTGCGGAATGCAAATATCGGCGTATCGGAGCCACGGAGAGCTCTTTATTTCCGCAATGCAACATGATTTAAAAGCGGCGAAGTTATATGGAGGAATGATATGGCAACCGAACTTCCGCTCTGGCAACCATCCCCCGAACAGATCGCAGCCAGCCCGATGACGGAATTCATGCGCTTCTGCGAGACGCGCACAGGATCGTCTTTCTCCGACTATGACAGCTTTCATCAGTGGTCGATGACCGAACGCGGCCCCTTCTGGGATGCCGTGTGGGACTATTGCGGCGTGATCGGTGAAAAGGGCGCAACCGCGCTTTCCGATGATGGCCACATGCTCGACGCGCGCTTCTTCCCCGAGGCGAAACTGAACTTTGCAGAGAACCTGCTGAAGGAAAAGGGCAAGGGCGACGCGCTTGTCTTCCGCGGCGAAGACAAGGTGTCCTATCGCTGGACCTGGGATGAACTGCACCAGATCGTCTCCCGGCTTCAGCAGGCCATGAGCGCCATGGGCATTGGCGCTGGCGACCGCGTGGCGGCGATGATGCCGAACATGCCGGAAACCTATGCGCTGATGCTGGCCGTCACCTCGCTTGGCGCCATCTGGTCGTCGTGCTCGCCCGATTTCGGCGAACAGGGCGTGCTTGACCGTTTCGGCCAGATCGGCCCGAAGCTGTTCATTGCCTGCGACGCCTATTGGTATAATGGCAAGAAGCAGGATGTCGCCGACAAGGTGCGCACCGTTTCGGCCAAGCTGAATGTCCCGGTTCTCGTCGTCCACTATGCCGGCGATGCGGATGCACTGGCCTCATCGCTTTCCGATGGCCGCACGCTCGACGCCTTCATCGCCCCTTACGCGGCCAAGCCGGTGGAATTCACGCGGATGCCCTTCGCGCATCCGGTCTATATTCTCTTCTCCTCCGGCACGACCGGCGTTCCGAAATGCATCGTGCATTCGGCCGGCGGCACGCTGATCCAGCATCTGAAGGAACAGGCCTTCCATTGCTGCCTCAAGAAGGGCGACAAGCTCTTCTACTTCACCACCTGCGGCTGGATGATGTGGAACTGGCTGGCTTCAGGTCTAGCCATTGGCGCAACGCTCTGCCTTTTCGACGGCTCGCCCTTCTATCCGGATGGCAATGTGCTGTTCGACTTCGCGCAGGATGAAAAGTTCGCGGTCTTCGGCACCTCGGCGAAATACATCGACGCCGTGCGCAAGGGTGGCTTCGTTCCGAAGGACACGCATGATCTTTCAAGCCTCCGGCTTCTCACCTCGACCGGCTCGCCGCTGTCTCCGGAAGGCTTCGACTTCGTCTATGAAGGCATCAAGTCCGACGTGCACCTGGCCTCCATTTCCGGCGGCACGGATATCGTCTCCTGCTTCGTGCTGGGCAATCCGGTCAAGGCCGTCTGGGAAGGCGAAATCCAGGGCCCGGGCCTCGGCATGGCCGTCGATGTCTGGAACGATGATGGCAAGCCGGTGAAGGGCGAGAAGGGCGAACTGGTCTGCACCAAGGCCTTCCCCTCCATGCCGGTGATGTTCTGGAACGACGAAGGCGGGGCCAAGTACAAGGCCGCCTACTTCGAGCGTTTCGACAATATCTGGTGCCATGGCGACTTTGCCGAATGGACCGCGCATGGCGGCCTCGTCATTCACGGGCGTTCGGACGCCACGCTCAATCCGGGCGGCGTGCGCATCGGCACGGCGGAAATCTATAATCAGGTCGAGCAGCTTCCCGAAATCATTGAGGCGATCTGCATCGGGCAGGATTGGGACGACGACGTGCGCGTCATTCTCTTCGTGCGCACCGCTGAAGGCGTGGCGTTTGACGAGGAGCTGATCAAGAAGATCAAGACCAAGATCCGCACCGGCGCCTCGCCGCGCCACGTCCCGGCCAAGGTGATCCAGGTCGCCGATATTCCACGCACGAAATCCGGCAAGATCGTCGAACTCGCCGTCCGCGAAGTGGTCCATGGCCGTCCGGTGAAGAACAAGGAAGCGCTCGCCAATCCGGAAGCGCTGGACCTGTTTGCCGGGCTGGATGAGCTGAAGAGCTGACAAGAGACCAAGGAACAAGGCGGCACAGACCGCCGCCTTGTTCTTCATTCCTTTTGGAGGCGCTTTCCTGCATGATAAACTTTATCACGAAGGAACGAGCGTATGTTGATCGAGTTTTTCGAGACAAAGTGGCCGGAAATTCGCAAAATCGGACAAGACGCGGCTGAACGCGGGAAGGGGCTTGGTCTCAAAACAGACTGGCAAGAGGAACGCGAAGCGCAAGGCATGAATGGCCGGGGGCCGCTGAATCATATTGGCCGGCCCAACGGCCAATAAACGTGCCTCTTCCCTACCGTCCCCGATCCAACAACCGCGACACGACAATCACCGGCACGAGCCCCGCCAGGATGATGATCACCGAGGGCACGGAGGCGGCGGCAACCTGGGAGCGGGAGGCGTCTTCGTAGACCAGCGTTGCCAGCGTGTTGAAATTGAACGGGCGCAGCAGGATCGTGGCGGAGAGTTCCTTTGAGGTCTCGATGAAGACGAGGAGCGCTGCCGTCAGGGTCGCCGGTCGCATCATCGGCAGGAGCACTTCGCGCAGCGCCCCGCCCCGTGTGCGGCCGAGCGTTCGGGCGGCCCAGTCGAGATTGGGCGAGAGTTTGTCGAAACCGGCCGCGACATTGCCCTCCGCCATGGTGAGAAACCGCACCGCGCTGGCATAGACAATGGCAAAGCCGGTGCCGGAGAGCAGAAGGCCGGCGGAAACGCCGAACATGGACTTGGTTGCCGAGGACAGTGCATTGTCGAAGGCGGCGAGCGGGATCAATACGCCGATCGCCATCACCGTGCCGGGTACGCCATAGCCGAAGGCGGCGAACCGGTTGGCGCCGCGTGCCAGGCGCGTTCCACCATGCCGAACCGAATAGGCAAGCAGGAAACCGGCCATGGTGGCGACAACCGCAGCACCGGCGGACACGATGACAGTGTGACCGAGCGCAGACAAAAGCTCCGGCGAGGCGAAGGTATCCAGCCGCTTGACCGCATAACCCGCCATCACCCAGGCCGGAATGAAAAAGCCGGCCAGCGGCGGCAGGGCGCAGATGATAACCGCCAGCGCTCTTGCCGGGCCTTTCAGCGCAATCCGCGTAACATTCTGCGCAGAGGCCGGCTTGGAGCCGGCAAACCGCTGGCGGCCGCGGGCCCGACGTTCGATGAAGGCAAGCAGGATGACGATCGCCAGCATGACCAGCGCGATCTGCGCCGCACCGGCCAGATCGTTGCGGTTGAGCCATGTTTCGTAGATCGAGAAGGTCAGCGTCTTGACGCCCAGATATTCGACCGCGCCGATATCGTTCAGCGTTTCCATGATGACCAGCGTCAGGCCGACAACGATGGCCGGCCGCGCCATGGGCAATTGCACGCGGAAGAAGGTTCGCAGCGGCCCAGCACCCAGCGTACGTGCCACTTCCGCCGCATTGCGCCCCTGCATGAGGAACATGGAGCGGGCTGTGAGAAACACATAAGGGTAAAGCACCGAGCCGAGCACGAAGGCCGCCCCCGTCGTCGTGCGGATATCCGGCGACCAGTAATCACGGGCGGAACGCAGGCCGGTCAGCGCGCGGATGGCAGATTGCAGCGGGCCGCTATAGTCGAAGAACTCGCCGAAGGCATAGGCCGAAAGATAGGCCGGCATGGCGAGCGGCAGAACAAGGGCCACGGTCAGTGTCCGGCGAAATGGAAACTCGCAGGTCGATGTCAGCCAGGCGGTCGCCACGCCGGTGATCAATGTGCAGGCGCAGACCTCGATCAGCAGCGTCGCCGTTGTCGTCGCCGAACGGGGAATGACATTCTGGATCAGATGCGGCCATGCGCCGAAACTGCCCGAGAGCGCTATCCAGATGATGGCGATGATGGGGAGCACGGCGGCAAGCGCAACCAGTATGGCAGCGAAGCGCAGCAAACGGCCCTCACCCGGCTTTGCAACGCGTGCGCTTGTCATTTCGACACTTCCAACTGCCTGCATGTGACCCGTCCTTACTCCCGTCTTCGATACCGGCGGCCGAAATGCGATGCAAGACTTGAAACGGCTCGCAGGAGAACGTCAGGCCGCTTGATGCCTTGTTTCGTGAGGTGCCGGACGTAGCCGGATGCTTTGTTGACAAAGCTTCACAGACGCTGCGAACTGAGGGCTGAAAGGAGCACCCATGGTAACGGTCAGGATACACGATTTGAAAGAGCACGTCCTTGTACCGGACCTGAAGGAATTGCTGCAGCTTTTGGCTCCGCAATCATTGCAGGCCAACTGGACGATTTCGACCGTCAAGTCATCTGATGGTTATGAATGGTTTGAAACCACTGGTGCCGCCAGGAGCGAGCTTGACGCCTTAGCTCAAAGAGACGCGCGGATTTCCGGCTCTGACTTACGGGGCTTGGCCGAGAACACACATCAAGTGATCTGGGGTGAGTTCATCGGCTCGATAGAAGAGCAATCGGACGAGACATGGCTGATCATACGGGCGATCGATAGCACTTTCTACGAAATCGAGACTCGTGACACGGTCGTGCTGAGCAAAATCAACTCGAAATATAGAGACGTCCGCTCCGTTGCCGCGCCCGTTACATCGTGACGTTGGGGCACGGTTTGAAGCTGTTCAACACCCGCTGATACGTTTCGGCCTCAGTCCGCCAGAACCCGCTGCGACGGGAAGGAGATTTCGACCAGCGTTCCCTCGTTCGGCGTCGAGCTGACGGAGAAGGTGGCGCGGTTGGCTTCTGCCATCGCCTTGGTGAGCGGCAGGCCGAGGCCTGTCCCCTCGCCGCGCTGGCGGGCCGCACCCGATGGAGCCTGTTTGAAGGGCTTCATCGCCTGTTCCAGTTCCTCGCGCGTCATGCCGATGCCGGTGTCGCGGATGCGCAGCAGCACGCAGCCATTCGGCTCATAGGCGGTCGACACGACGATCTGACCGCCGGACGGCGTGAACTTGATGGCGTTGGCGAGAATATTGATGAGGATCTGCTTGACCGAGCGGGTGTCGGCCACGACATCCGGCAGGCGCTCCGACAGGGCCGTGCGAACGATGACGCGCTGGCTGTTGGCCTGCGGCTGGAGAAGCGAGATCGCTTCCGTCACGGTGGCATTGAGGCGCACGGCGGTGAAGTCGAGATCCATCTCGCCCGCTTCGATCTTGGAAATGTCGAGCAGGTCGTTGACGATATCGAGCACATGACGGCCGGAGCGGCTGATGTCATTGGCATATTCAATATAACGCTGATTGCCGATCGGCCCGAAGCGCTCGTTCGACATCATTTCGGAAAAGCCGATGATGGCGTTGAGCGGCGTGCGGATTTCGTGGCTCACCTTGGCGAGGAAGTCGCTCTTGTGGGCATTGGCCGTTTCGGCGGCGCGCTTGGCGTTTTTCAGCTCATCCTCGGTGCGCTTCCACTGCGTGATGTCGCGGATGACGGCGCAATAGCTTGCCGAGGAGGAAAGACGGCCGAGCGTCATGAAGATCGGCAGGCGACCGCCCGAGGCTTCACGGCCGATGACTTCGCGGCCATCGTTGAGCACGCTTGCGACCCCATGGCCGGCGAGACCGGCCAGATAGTCGGCCACGGCGCGCTGGCTTTCATGGGCAAAGAGCATGGCAAAGGGTTTGCCGCGCACTTCCGCCTCATCATAATTGAAGAGAGCGGAGGCCGAGCGGTTCATCGAGCGGATCTCGCCCTCGCCCGAAATCACCACGACGCCATCGGTCGCGGTTTCGAGAATGGAGCGCAGTTCGCTCACTTCAGCACGCAGGCCGGCAAGTTCGGCAGAGGCGACCGGGCTGGTCTCGGCCACCGGCTCCGCGACGACGGGTGCGGGCTCATCCACCTTCGCCGGAACCTTGACGGACGGCATCGGGTTGAGCGCCAGAAGAAGCGCGGCGCGGCCTTCCCAGCGGACAGACTGAAGCTTGGCCGCAACGGCCACGCGCTCGCCGTTCGCCTGCACGAGGATCATGCCGGGGCCATCAGGGTTCATCGACTCGTCGCGCTCGAGCAGCGCATCGATACCGCCGCGGGCTTCGAGATCGCGGAGCGTCCGATCGCCCGTGAGGCGGAAGAATTCGGGATTGGCATAAATCAAACGGTCGGCGACATGGACGAGCAACGCCATCGGCAATTGCTGCGCAACGAGCGTCGTCAGCCCGTCGCCTTCCGAACGGAAGGACTTGATGGCCGCAAGGTCATCCTTCAGGTCTTCGGCCGCGTGTTCCTCGCTGGTCTTGACCAGACGCAGCAGGGGCGGATTGTCGCTGGCAAGCACGGACGACCGCAGCGCCGGTTTTTCACGCGGCGGCTTTTCGGCGGCGGGCTCCACCGTCTTCTCACCCGGCGCATCGTCGACACGACCGCCGAGCTTGCGGGCGATCTCGCGGAAAGCGGCCTGCTCTTCCGAGGAGAGCGTTTCGGGCACGGACGCCGGGCGGCGCTCTTCGAAGCGGATCACCTTGTCGGAATAGCGACGCATGGGCGTATCTTCGAACTTCAGCGCCGGGGGCTCGACGAGCGGCTCCTGCGGCGTTTGCTCTGCTGCTTCTGTGGCTTCGGCCACCGGAGCGCTGGGCGGAGTGGCAGGCTCCGGCGTCAAAAGATTGAGGCCGGTTCCGTTCGGATCTTCGACGACATCGCCGACACGAACGATGCCGAAACCGCGGAAGCCTTCGAACTGGTGATCACGCGAATAGGTCGGCAGTGCGGCAAGATCGACCGGCACCTTGAGCGCCACGCCTTCGACCGGCCAGTAGACAGTGCGGCCGGACCAGGTGTTGCGCTTGGCCAGCAGAGCGGCGATGCGACCATCCGGGTCGAGCCCGAAGCGGTGGGCAACCTCTTCAAAGGACTTGCCATCGATATCCGCCGCAAGCGGGCCGAGGGCGCCAGCGAGTTCCGGCGAGACGTCATGGAAGATGCCATCGGCATCAATGCGCCAGATAAAGCGGGCCGGACGGCTTTCGCGGTCGAACACGAATGTCGCCTGAGTGTCCTCGGCGGCGATGTCGTTCGGCGAGAATGCAGCTTCGGATGCTGCTCCGGCCTCGATCTGCGGGCTTGCGGAGGCGATCTCCGGTTCCGGCTGCGGCGGCTGGGCTTCTGCGATATCCTCTGCGATGACGAAGAGAAGGTTGAGTGCCGGCTTGGCAGCCAGCTGCGCAATCGCGGCCGGATAGACCGCCGCGCCGATATGAACCGGGCGCTTCAGGACGTGGCCGGGCTTGCCGCGTACGCCCTCCTGCAGCATGGAAATGATGTTGGCAGGCAGCGCAAGCGCGCCGAAACCCTCGGTCGCGGTCAGGATCTCGCCGCTGTCGCCGATGACGGCGACATGGGTTTCCGGATCGTCGAAGCCTTCGATCAGACGCCGGGCGACATCACGCACCGCATTGGACCGGACACCGGTCGGCGCTGCAAAGAGCACCGCCATCTCGTTGCCGACAACAATCTTCTCGACACTTGCCTGCACGGTGATGCGTTCGAAACCGGAGGCGACGCGCATGAGAAAGCTGCGCGGCCCGAAGGGTGCGCCCAGCTGGCCGGCGGTCGTCGTCATCTGGCGATAGGCAAGGTCGCGAATGTCCGGACCCTGGTCGATGAAATCATAGATGGAGGCATTGCCGAACATGCGCGCGCCGGCGCCATTGGCCCAGAGCACGCCGGACAGGTCTTCGCTGAAGACAACAAGAGCCTCTCCGCGCGCAAAGCGTTCGCGAACCTTCTCGTGAACTGCGATGTCGATGAATGGATACTGGCTCATGGGTACTCACACTTACGAACTCAGCGGACCCCCGCCGCCAAGTATTAACAGATTATTAATAGCGCCGCAGCCCGGCAGGGTCCACAAAAACAGCCGGATCCTCCAAGCCTATCACGCGGCAGGGTTAATTTGTGTGCGGCGCACAATCATGTTGCAATGCACAATAAGAGCTGCTATATAAACAGGCATCAACAAAGCTGGCGCCTCAACAGAGGGCCACACACCAAGGAGCGCATATCATGGCTACCCCGAAACTTGACGACGTTTTCTCGTTCTCGACCTTCGACCCTTCCAAGTTTTCCGAATCTTTCCGGGAGCTTGCTGAAAAGAGCGTTAACCAGTCCAAGGACGCCTTCGCAAAGGTGAAGGAAGCGTCCGAAGATGCGACGAAGACGATCGAAGCGACGCTCGAAAAGGCGCAGGCCGGCACCGTTGAACTCGGCCTCAAGGCCATCGACGCGATCCGCACCAACGCAGAAAGCTCCTTCTCGCACATGGAAGCCCTCCTTGGCGTGAAGTCGGTTACCGAGCTGTTCGAACTGCAGTCCGCATTCGCCCGCAAGCAGGCTGAAGCCGCCGTCGAGCAGATCAAGTCCATGCAGGAAACCTCGCGCAAGGTTGCCGAAGAAGTCTCGCAGCCGTCGAAGGACGCAGCCCAGAAGGTTGCTTCGATCTTCAAGGCCGCCTGATTTTACAGGACTTTCCGATCACAAGGCCGGGTTATCCCGGCCTTTTTTTATGATTTTCATGCGGATTGTGCTTGAAAAAAAATTCCGACGCCCGTATGTGAGCGTCACACGCCTTTCAAGACGTGCCTCATGCGGTTGTAGCTCAGTTGGTTAGAGCGCAGGATTGTGGCTCCTGAGGTCGGAGGTTCGAGACCCCCCAACCGTACCACTTCTCTTCTATATCTATGTGGACCATTTCACAGGAAGATCGTCCGATCGGTTTCGACGATTTCCTGGAGGAAGCTGACGACGGCCCGCACGCGGGCAAGTTCGCGGGCGCTTTCGTGGATGATCGTCCAATAGGTCCGCCTGAGCCCGATCTCGGGCAGGATGCGAACCAGCCCCGTATCATTCCGCGCAATATAGTCATGCAGGATGCCGATGCCGGCGCCTGAGCGCACCGCTTCGGTCTGGCCGATCGCCGAGGATATCTCGAAGGCGGTGTCGACACCCTTGAAGACTTCGTGCGCGAAATTCAGCGACGGGGTGAAGAGCAGGTCTTCCACATAGCCGATCAGGCGATGCGCCTTCAGCGCCTCGACATCGGTCGGCGTGCCATGGGCAGCCAGGTAGGCCCGGGACGCATAGACCCCCAGCGTATAGTCCGTGAGCTTTGCCGAGATCAGTCGGCCTTCGACCGGGCGTTCGATGGTGATCGCGATATCCGCCTCCCGCTGCGAAAGCGAAAACGCGCGGGGGACCGGGACCAGCTGGACCTTCAGCGCCGGATGGCGGGCAATCAGCGTGCCGAGGCGCGGGGCAAGGAACGAGACGCCGAAGCCGTCGGGCGCACCGATACGGACAGTTCCAGCGAGTGCCGCATCGACATTGCCGACATTGGCCTGGGCGGCCAGCATTTCGGTTTCCATCCGCTCGGCGGCATGCAGGAAGATCTCGCCCTCCGGCGTCAGTTCGCAGCCATTGGTGCGGCGCACGAGAAGCCTTGTCTGCAAGGCCTCTTCCAACGCGCTGACGCGGCGGCCGACGGTGGCATGGTTGACGCCGAGCGTGCGGGCGGCGGATAAAATCTGCCCTGCCCGCGCGACAGCCAGAAATATGCGGACGTCGTCCCAATTCATCGAAATGCCAATCCCAGCGCCGAATCCGGCTTGTTCGAATGAACTTATCGTGGTCGAGCGCGTTGCTCCAGTCAAAGGGAGCTATTGCACAGGCGCCACAACGCTCCTGATATGCCGCTTGACCCCGCTTTGCACAGGTGGGCCGATTGCAATAGGCCGGGCCAACTGCTACGTTTGGTTAATTACATAGGTGCGCGTAGATGTATGCGGCGTGTGGACAGGCTTGCAGCCCACATTTCGTACACGGGGAGTTTTACGCGTCATGCTTTGACGGAACCGTCGGCGGGATCGGCCGATGAACGAGAACAAGGCGACCTTGCAGGCGGGGCGCGCAGCAGACCAGGAACCGGGACGGTTGGTCCGTCAGGATTTGGGGCATTCATGATTTCCAATTTTTCACTGCTCAGAAAGCGAAAAGGCGGCGGCGGCGGCGAGGGAGATGGTGATATGCCTGAACCAATGCAGAGCGATGTGCCCATGATCCGAGAAAAGACCGAAGGACCAGAGCGTTCCGAGCCGGTGGACACTGTCGAAGCCGTCCGCGCGCTTGGCACCTATCACGAGGGTCTGCGCAATCGCAGTGAGACTGCGCTCAACTCCCTGAAGTCGCTGCGTAGCGCTGCCGAAGAAATGGAAGGCCTGTTCACGGAGTTCGGCGAAATTGCCCGCCAGCTTCACCTGAACAAGCGCGAGCTTGCCGAAATCAAGACGGCCTATGGCTCGTCGCGCAAGCTCAACGAAGAACTGCGCGCCAAGCTTTCCTCCTCGCAGGCCTCGCTTCTGCGCCTGCAGAGCCAGCTTGACGAAATTTCCTCCGAACGCGACCTGTTGCTGCGCATGCGCAACGAGCTGTCGGATGCGCACAAGTCGGACCAGATCGCCCTGCGCGAGGCCGATGCCCGCTCGAAGGTTCTGGAAAACGAAATCAGCGCGATGCGCACGACGATCGAGAACCTGACGGAAAAGGCCGACCATCTGTCGGTCATCGTCGGCGAGAACGAGAAGCAGCTGCATGAACTGCGCGAAGAGCGCAAGCTCCTGCAGTCGAGCGTCGACTTCGAAGTCGCAGAGCGCATCCGTTTCTCCAAGCTGCATGACGAAGTCGTCACCAGCATGCAGTCGCAGCGCCGGGCGCTGGCCTCCGCCACGGACGAACTCGACAAGGCGCGCGACCGCGTGATGAAGCTGGAAGCCCGCCAGTCGGAACTTCTCGGCGAGCGCGAAGAGCTGCAGGCGAGCCTGCAGACGGCCGAAACGCTGCGCGAGACCGACGCCAAGAACTATGAAATCCGCCTTGAGGCCCTGACCTCTCGCGCCCGTCTGGCCGAGCATCTGCTCGAAAAGGCGCGCGACGAGCAGCGCTCCAACTTCCGCGACCAGACAGCACAGGCCGAGACGCAGCGCCACATGCGCCGCCTCGAATCCGAAGTCGAAGGCCTCAAGCAGGAGCTTCAGGACACCGCCCGCCGCAACAAGGAACTGGAAAAGTCCGAAACGCAGCTTCAGGCTCGCGTCGAAGAACTCAGCATCCAGCTTCGTGGCCATGTCCGCTCTTCGGAACAGTCTTCCGAAAAGATCCGCATGCAGCAGGAAGTCATCGAGGCGCTGCACAAGCGTCACGCCGAATACCTGCAGCAGGTCGAAGACCAGAGCCGCAAGCTCAACGAACAGCTGGAAAACGAACGCGCCGACCGCACCTATCTCGAAGGTGCGCTGAATTCCGCTCGCCGCGAACGCAACTTCCTGCAGAGCCAGCTCATCAAGATCAAGGGCAAGCCGGAAGAACAGCCCGCCGGTCTGACGCTCGATTTCGAGCCGGATGCGCAGGAGAGCGAGTTCAACGAAGACGGTTCGCCGCGCAGTAGCGCCACCGTCGAAGAACTGCGCCCGCGCAGCCGCCCGCGCCCTGTGGACCCGCAGCGGGACGGCGAGTAAGTCCTAGCCGCTCTGCCGATGCCAGAAATCAAGCCCCGGAGTTTTGCTTCGGGGCTTTTTCATTTCCAGACGGCGTTGTGCAAATTTGCACATCCGATGCGGAAACCGTGCCGTTGCTATCGACAAAATCCAGTGTCACTATGCGGCAAATTGATAGATCGTTTCCGTCGAAAAACAGACTCGCCTGAAACGCTCTATCTTTTCATTTTAACGCAATTCCAGACGCGAAACCGGCTTGCGCTTTCGCTGGAATTGCTCTGAAGGAGGATCCCATGAAGGAAATCGGTCATTACATCGACGGCAAGCATGTTGCCGGCAAGAGCGGTCGCTTTGCAGACGTCTTCAACCCGGCAACGGGCGAAGTGCAGGCTCGCGTGGCGCTCGCCACGGAAGCCGAACTGGCCGCCGCCGTTGCCAGCGCCAAGGCCGCACAGCCGGGCTGGGCAGCAACCAATCCGCAGCGCCGCGCCCGCGTCTTCATGAAATTCGTCGACCTCCTCAACCAGAACATGGATGAGATTGCCGAAATGCTCTCGCGCGAGCATGGCAAGACGATCGAGGACGCCAAGGGCGACGTCATCCGCGGTCTGGAAGTCTGCGAATTCGTCATCGGCATTCCGCATCTGCAGAAGGGCGAGTTCACAGAAGGTGCCGGTCCGGGCATCGACATGTATTCCATGCGCCAGCCGGTCGGCATTGGTGCGGGCATCACGCCGTTCAACTTCCCGGCCATGATCCCGATGTGGATGTTTGCCCCGGCCATTGCTACCGGCAACGCCTTCATCCTGAAGCCCTCCGAGCGCGATCCGTCCGTTCCGCTTCGTCTTGCCGAACTGATGATCGAAGCCGGCCTGCCGGCAGGCATTCTCAACGTCGTCAACGGCGACAAGGCGGCCGTCGATGCGATCCTGACCAACCCGGATATCAGCGCCGTGTCCTTCGTCGGCTCGACGCCGATCGCCCGCTATGTCTATGGCACGGCGGCGATGAACAGCAAGCGCGCGCAGTGCTTCGGCGGCGCCAAGAACCACATGATCATCATGCCGGACGCCGATCTCGACCAGGCCGTCAACGCGCTGATGGGCGCGGGCTATGGCTCGGCCGGCGAGCGCTGCATGGCCGTCTCCGTCGCCGTTCCGGTTGGCGAAGAGACGGCAAACCGCCTCATCGAAAAGCTGATCCCGAAGGTCGAGTCGCTGCGCATCGGTCCTTACACCGATGACAAGGCCGACATGGGCCCGGTCGTCACCAAGGAAGCCCAGGCCAAGATCAAGGGTCTGATCTCGCGCGGTGTCGAGGAAGGTGCCAAGCTCGTGGTCGACGGCCGCGACTTCAAGCTTCAGGGCTACGAAAACGGCTTCTTCGTCGGCGGCACGCTGTTCGACAACGTCACGCCGGAGATGGACATCTACAAGACCGAAATCTTCGGACCGGTTCTCTCGGTCGTCCGCGCCAAGAACTACGAAGAAGCACTGTCCCTGCCGATGAAGCATGAATATGGCAACGGCACCGCCATCTTCACCCGCGACGGCGACGCTGCCCGTGACTTCGCCTCGCGCATCAATATCGGCATGGTCGGCATCAACGTTCCGGTTCCGGTTCCGCTCGCCTACCACTCCTTCGGCGGCTGGAAGGCCTCGTCCTTCGGCGACCTGAACCAGCACGGCACGGACTCGATCAAGTTCTGGACGCGCACCAAGACGATCACCTCGCGTTGGCCCTCGGGCATCAAGGACGGCGCGGAATTCTCTATGCCGACCATGAAGTAAGCTTCACGAGCGCAATCTGCAGTTTGCAGTCCTCGCGTTTTCTGTATAGTGGGCGGGTCCTCATGGGCCCGCCTTTTTCACGTCTTTACAATGCGTTGAGAAGCGCCTGCGGACTTTTGCAGAGTAGTATCGAGGGGGCAGACATTGGCGGATACGAGTGCACAGGGCGCGGGCGGACTTGTTCGCGCCGAGTTTCGCGGGACGGCCAGCGAGTATTTCGGCATCTGGATGGTCAACATCCTTCTGACCATCGTGACCGTGGGCATCTATTCCGCCTGGGCCAAGGTGCGGCGCAACCGCTACTTCTACGGCAACACGTTCGTGGCCGGGCAATCGTTTGATTACCACGCGAAGGGCAAGCAGATCTTTATCGGGCGGCTCATCGTGTTCGCGGGACTGATTGCGATCAATATCGTGACTGCCATCGTTCCGCTTCTGGCGCTTGTCAGCCCCATCGTGTTTCTGGTCGCGCTGCCTTGGCTGATGGCGCGGGGCCTGCGGTTTTCGGCGCGGGTGACGAGCTATCGCAATGTCCGGTTCAACTTCACCGGAACCGCCTGGGGGGCTTTTACGTCGGTGGTGCTGGGCGGAGTGGTTGCGACCCTGTCTCTCGGCATTCTCGCGCCGCTCGCCAGCCGCTGGTTCTATCGCTACCTGTTCAACAATCTCCGCTATGGCGACCGCAGCTTCTCGAGCGATCCGCGCGTGGGCAAGATTTATGGTGCGGCACTTCCCGCCATCATCCTCTTCGTCGTGGGCATCGTCATTTCTATTGCCATCGCTTTCTTGATCTTCATGGCATCCAATCAGCTCCCGGCGGATGGCTCGGTGGAAGAGGCTCTGGAGAACGCGTTCGCAGCCGGCCTGTTCGGCATGATCGTACCGCTCATGATTATCTATTTTCTGTGCGCGATTCTGTATCGGGCGGGTGTGCGGAATGTGGTCATGAATGCCTCGCTGCTCGATGAACGGCATCGGCTGTTCAGCGACCTGCCGCGCTTCGGCTATCTTTTCGTCGTCGTCAGCAACCTCTTCCTCGTCTTTCTGACGATGGGCCTGATGCGGCCCTGGACGGCCATTCGGGAGCAACGTTATGTGATTAAGCACAGCGGCATCACCTTCGATGGCGATCTCGGCACCGTGCTCGACTCCATGGAAGCAGCCGGGGTGGCCGCCACGGCGGAATATCTCGATCTAGAGGGCTTCGATTTTGGCTTCTGACGCACGCGCAACGTCGCTCAAGCGGATCGCCGAGGGCGTATGGCATCCGCCGCGATCCAGCGAGGCGATCACGGCCGAAATCTGGGTTCAAGGTGACTCGGTCATTGTGCGTCGCGCAGGCGCCTCAGCGGGCGAGCCCGCACTGGCGCTCGGCTTTCTCTCGACAATTGAGGTATCATCCCGCGTCGGCAACGTACCGCGCCGCATCGCCTTCAGCAACGGCTCCCTCTTCGAAACGCCGGATAACGCAGGCATTGACCAGCTGCTGACGAAGCACGGTTCCAACAGGGCCGGTGCATTCGTTCACGGGCTGGAACGGTTCCACCCGCGGCTGATCGTTTTCGTGGCCGCAGTCTTCCTTCTCGCCACCGCGATCTATCGTTTCGCCCTTCCCGCGTTGGTCGAAGTGGCAGTCCTGGTGACGCCCGATGTGGTACCGCAGACAATGTCGGCCGGCACACTGAAGTCACTGGACGCAACTCTTCTGAAGCCGAGCCAATTGCCGGAGGCCAAACGACGCGCCATCGAGGAGGGGTTTGGCGATCTGGCCAAGAGGGCAGACCGGGGAACAGGTGGGTACTCGCTCAATTTCCGCGAGGGAGGTGCAATCGGGCCGAACGCTTTCGCACTGCCCTCCGGCACAATCATCCTCACCGACGAGCTGGTCGATATCGCAGGCGATGACCCGGATATGGTCCTCGCCGTGCTGGCGCATGAGATCGGCCATGTCGACAAGAAGCATTCGCTGCGCCAGATCTATCGCGCCGCCGGCACGGCCGGCCTGATCATGCTGATTGCCGGCGATGTCGGAACCGCCATGCAGGATGTCCTGACCAACGGGGCGGCCCTCTTGTCCCTTTCCTATTCGCGGGAGGCGGAGAGCGAGGCCGACCACTATTCGGTGATCCTGATGACAAAGTCCGGACGCGACCCGATGGCGCTCGCCCGTTTCTTCACCGCCCTGCAGGAGAAGTTGCAGGTGGGCACGGAAGGCACGAGCATGTTCGATACGCATCCGGGCATGCCGGACCGCCAGAAGATGATCGAGCAATGGTCGAAAGAGGCCAGGGAGACCGCGGCCACCCGAACAAAATAGGCCGGGCGCTGACGCCCGGCCTGTTCATTTTCCAAAGTCTGAAAGACCTTGCGGAGCTTACTTCGCCGGGCCGTCGTTGAGGCCGACCTTGTCGACCAGTTCGGAGGCCTGCTTGCGGTATTTGGCAACGTCGGTCAGCGACAGCTTGTCCGGATGGATTTCACCGAAGGACTTGACGATTGCCGACGGCTCGGCGCCCGGCAGGACGGGATATTCGAAGACCTGCTCGGCATAGATCTGCTGGGCTTCCTTGGACGACAGGAATTCCATCAGCTTGATGGCGTTTTCCTTGTCGGGCGCATACTTTGCGAGCGCCATGCCGGACACGTTCACATGCGTGCCGCGATCCTTGGAGTTCGGGAAGAGAACCTTGATGGCGCCGGCCCAGTCCTTCTGCTCCGGCTCCTTCGTGTCGGTCAGCATCAGGCCGACATAATAGGTGTTGCCAAGCGCCAGATCGCATTCGCCGGCCCAGATGGCCTTGGCCTGGCTGCGGTCGTTGCCATCGGGCTTGCGAACCAGATTGTTCTTGAGGCCGGTCAGCCACTTTTCAGTGGCCTCGGCGCCATCATTGGCGATCATCGAGGCGATCAGGCCGATATTGTAGGAATGCTGGCCATCGCGCATGCAGATCTTGCCCTTCCACTTGGGATCGGCGAGCTCCTCATAGGTGATTTCGTTCTGTGCAACGCGCTCCTTGGAGGCATAGACGACGCGGCCACGCGTGGTGAGGCCGAACCAGTCACCGTCCGCGTCGCGGAAGTTGGCCGGAATGTTGGCGTCGATCTTCGCGTCCTTCAGCGGCTGGACGACGCCGCCTTCCTTGGCTTCCGTGAGGCGGGCGATATCCACTGTCATGATGACGTCCGCGGGCGAATTTTCACCTTCGGCCTTGATCCGCTCGACCAGACCCTTATCCAGGAAGAGAACATTCGTCTTGATGCCGGTTTCCTTGGTGAAGGCGTCAAGCACAGGCTTGATCAGGTCTGGCTGACGATAGGAATAGATGTTGACCTCGCCATCGGCGAATGCAGGGAAAGCCGTTCCGGCAAGCAGGGCAGCGGCAAGGACGGTGTTCTTCGCAACGTTCGACAATGATACCTCCGTATCTTTCTTGACATTTTCACTCACCTTTTAGGTCGACGGACTTGTCACGTCAACACGAATAGCGAAATATGAGTGGGCCGATCATATTTTGGAATTGTTCCAAACTGCAAACGGGTCTATAACGGCGCCATCGAACAATCGAGGTTTTCGGATGCGGCTGACAAAGCAGACCAACTATGCAGTGCGGATGCTGATGTATTGCGCGGCGAATGCCGACAACCTGAGCCGCATTCCCGAAATCGCCAAGGCTTACGGTGTGTCGGAACTGTTCCTGTTCAAGATCCTGCAGCCCCTGCACAAGGCCGGCATCGTCGATACGGTGCGTGGTCGCAATGGCGGCATCCGTCTTGGACGCCCCGCCGACAAGATCACCCTGTTTGACGTTGTGAAGGTCACCGAGGATAATTTCTCGATGGCGGAATGCTTCGATTCTGACGTGACGGAATGCCCGCTGGTGGATAGCTGCGGCCTGAATTCCGCGCTGCGCAAGGCGCTGAACGCATTTTTCGACGTTCTCGCGCAATACACGATCCATGACCTGGTTGTCGCCCGCCCGCAGATCAATTTCCTGCTGGGACTGGAAGACATGCCGGCAAAGGTGAGCGCTTCGGCCTGACTGGGACTGGAGCGCGGCTAAATATTTGAGTCGTTTTCATTCTTTGAAAAAATCAATAGTTGGAATCGCGGATTGCAACTATGTTGATTTAAGGTTGAGTGCTATTGGGGGTCTTCGATTTGAACGCCGGTGAGGGCCGGTAGTTCTTGGCGAAAGTCCGAAAAAGGTAGCGTGGCCTAGTCGGACATCGTCGGGCGGCAGTCCCGTATTCTGCGCGCATCCATTAGGGTTCAAGGGACGGGCTTTTGACGTTGCAATTGAAAAATCAATGTCCCGGCAGTTATCAGAGCGAACTTGCCAAAGCCGTCAACCGCGTCGATTTTTTCCGCATTTTCCATTCGATGGCATTGCGTGCGGGTTTTGAGCATTTTTGCCTGATGCGGCTGTTTGCCGATGTCCCCTCGCCTACGCTGTCCACGCAACTGGAGTTGCACGATCTGCCTGCCGGGCTTGCCGAGGCCTATGACGGACGCTTTGCGTTCTCCAGTTCCGGCCTTTTCAAGATGCTGCAGGAAACGACGCTTCCGACTTACTGGATCGACGCGGACGGGACGCAGGACGAGCTGATGCGCCAGCTGGGGTTTGAACTGGCGCTCTGCATTCCGGTCCAGGGGCTGAATGGCAGCCGGCACGCCGTCATCTTCGTGGGCGACAGGGATGTTCCCAACGTGGAACTCCTGCACGCCATCTATTATGACGCGGCCTATGCATTCGACTTCTATTTCCGCGAAATTCTCGCGAACAAGAAGGGTATGGGGCTGACGCCGCGTGAGCTGGAAATCCTGAAATGGATATCGCATGGGAAGACGGCGGGGGAGATCGCGCTGATCGTCTCCGTGTCCGAGCATACGGTCAATTCTCATACTGCAACGATTTTGAAGAAACTCGACGTGGTGAACCGCACGCAGATGGTGGCCAAGGCAATCCGGGAACAAATCATTCCCTGATCGCTAGAATGCCTTCGGCGGATTCAGTCTTTGGCAATCTGTATAATCTTTGAATACTTGAAGGCTAGTCTCTGTTGACATTTGCGGCACCAAAGCCGAACAGAGACTGCCTGGAGGCGAAACGGAGTGGCGAAGTTAATGGCGACTGTCGTCAATATAATGCTGATCGATGACGACCCGGCTGAAGAGCTGATCTTCCGGGCCCAGATGAAGAAAGTCGTGAACTACGACATCAACATGCTGTACGCGTCCGGCATTGACGAAGCCGTTGCCCTGTTTGGCAAGGGCGTGTCCGTCGATATCGTACTTCTCGACAACCGCCTGGGGCCTGGCGAGGATTTCCGCGAAAGCGCCCCGCGCCTTCGCCAGAGCGGCTATATCGGGCCGATCGGGGTGATCTCATCCTCGCTGACAGATCCTTATTTCCAGGCTTTCGCCGAATATGGGGCAGACTTTCGCATCGACAAGGCGGAGTTCGATCCCACGGCGATCGGCTTCCTGATCCAGGAATACGCGCCCCGGTAACCGGGTCAGGGCACGATCGGCGGCCAGCCGCCGATGATGCTGCCCTTCGAATAGAGCTGTATTTCGCCGAATTGCCACAGCACCGCTTCGCTTTGCGTTGGTCGGAAGAACACGAGGTCACCCTCCCGCAGATCGGACGCCGCCGGCAGGGACATGAACTGCTGGTTGGAGGAATGGCCCCAGAGCCTGCTTTCGCGCATGCCTTCCGGGAAGACTGGCTTTGCCATCCAGTAGCCGCCGTAGAGAAAACAGCCCCTTTCCCCGAACAGGCCGAGCCTTTGAAAGGCCGCGGTCATCCAGCTTGGCCCCGGAAGCATGGCGTCCACCACCTTCAGCGCAGGTGTGGCGATGAAGACGGCAGGCCTGAGGCTGGACAGCGCCTCCGTATCGAAATCCGTGGGCTTCACGAAGGCCGACCCCACTGACAGTTCCGTCGCGGCGCCCGGATCGGCATAGGTCAGGACAGTCTTGCTGCCGCCGCTGTTGATGATCTTGCGGCAACCCGGCGGCAAGGCATCCGCGAAGGCTGCAAGCCGGGCCTTGACGGCTCTCGCCTCGGATGCTGCCCCGCCGGCAAAGCCCGGGATGGCCGGAATATGGGCCTCGTAGCCCATGATCCCCTCGATGACGAGCAAGCCGGATTGCAACGCAGCCGCGGCAGCCTCCATGACCGCCGTCGGTGTCGCGAGCCCGCCACGATGCATGCCGACATCGACCTCAAGGGCAATACGAAGCCGGATCTTGCGAGCCGCGGCGAGTTGAGCCAGCTGCTCCACCCTTTCCAGATCGTCGGCGAGAAGAACGGTGCGCGCGGCGAAATCAGCCAAGGCGGCCGGCGTCAGCGCGGAAAGGAAGACATCAAGGGCAGCCGTCGGCATCGGCTTGCCGAAGAGGATGTCCGCGTCCGGGAATGCCTGCAGCACGGCCTGCGTCACCGGCAGATCGAAGCTCATGATGCGGCGGGTGCCGAGCCTCTCCATGACATGGGCGAGCAACGGGATGGACGGCAGGGACTTGTCGACGACGCGGAGCGCCACGCCGGGCGCCATGCCGGCGCGGACGATATCGAGATTGGCATCCAGCCTGTCGAGGTCGATCACCAGCGTCGGGCGGTGCCGGCCGGCCTCGCGAAGCGCCGTGGCGAGGCTTGTGAAATAGTCGCTCGCGCTCATCCTCACACGTCCAGGATCTTCGCGAGATAGGGCGATATGAAGCGGTTGTCCGGGTCGAGGTCGCGGCGGACCTCCATCGCGTCCTTGAAGCGCGGATAGAGGGTGGCAAAATCGCGCGCGGTCAGGCTGTGCATCTTGCCCCAATGCGGCCGGCCCTCATGCTTGCGGAAGATCAGCTCGACGGCACGGAAGAAGGCCGCAGGGTCCTCTGCCGCGTCATGATGCACGGCAATCGAGCAGGTTGCGCGGCGATAGAAGGGGCTCAGCCACGTTTCGTCCGCCATGACCGAACGAATCTCGATAGGGAAATAGACCTCCGGGAAATCCCGCTCCATCAGCGTGATGATTTCCTTGAGCGCCCCGGCGCCTGCTTCGAACGGCAGATGATATTCCATCTCGTTGAAGCGCGTCCGCCTCTCGCTGACATAGGCGCCGAACCAGACATCGACGAAGTCCTCCGGCTTGACCCGCGAGAGCGCGGAGCCGATCAGTTTCCGCCGCAGCCACGGCAGCCGCTTCAGCGTGCTGCGCAGCATTTTCAGCGTCTTGAGGCCATCTTCATCCTGCTCGGGCGGATGCGTGCTGACAGGCCCTTCCGCAATGTCGTAGCTCAGATGCAACGCATGACTGGAGAACGGAATGATGAAGAATTCCGCCGAACGGTGTGACCGAAGCAGGCTGTCGAAGTTCTGCAGCACCTCTTCCAGAGGCAGTGCACGGCGGCGGCGGCGCAGGCGATAGGAGGGCATGTTCTGGAAGGTCACTTCGGTCATCGCGCCGAAGGCACCCAGATTGACACCGACGGCCTGAAGCATCTCCGGCTGCTTTTCGATGTCGTATTCGCGGATCTGGCCGCGACCGTCTGCCAGGCGCACCTTGAGGAGCTGTGTGTGATAGGCACCAAGCCCCAGTCCCGATCCGTGCGTTGCCGTGCCCAAAGCACCGCCGATGGTCTGGCGATCGATATCGCCCATGTTCGGCAGGCCCTGTCCGGCGGCATGCAGCATCTGGGTCAGTTGCCCGAGCGGCGTGCCGGCACCAATCGTCGCCGTCATCAGCGCCGGGTCGTGACCGTTCAGGCCGGAGAAACTGCCGAGATCCAGGATGGTCCCTTCGCTCGCGACGAGCGGGGTAAACGAATGGCCGGACCCGATGATGCGGACCGGCCCGGGTGCCGTGCGGATGACATCTCCGAGTTCTGCCTCGTCAGCCGGGCGAGCGATCCGCTGCGGCGTGGCGCGCACATTGCCGGACCAGTTCGACCAGGTGGACGCCGTCATGTCTGCCATCGCGCTTCCCTCCCCTTGTTCAATGTGCCGGACGCCGCGTCAGCCCGTTGAGGATGACGAAGACGAAGGATGCGACCGCACTGGCCGCCGCGAAATAGGCGACGCCCACCGAAGACCCCGTCTCGACAAAGGCGGAAGCGCCGGCGGGACCGAGCGCCGCCCCGAAAAGCTGCGCGGCGGGCACGACAAGTGCAGCACCACGCGAGGCATCCGCATCGACCGCAATGCGGATCTGGAACGGGACCACAAACAGCCAGATGAACCCGATTGCCATGGCAAGGCACCAGAAGATCACGGCCTGCGGATGCAGCGAAATGGTCAGCGCGATCGCACAGGCCAGAAGGCTTGCGATGGCAAGCACCGGGCGGAACGGCAATCGTGCCTCGATCGCCGTCGAGGTCGTCGCACCCAAGATCTGCGCAAACAGACTGACCGATACCATCAGGCCCACCACATCCGCCGCGATGCCAGCCTCACCGCCCAGCGGCTCGAGAAAGGCCCAGAGCGAGCCGAGGAACATGTAAAAGCAGAAGATTGCCAGAAGCGCGGTGAGCGGCGCCGGGCGCCAGAGGCCGGAGGACGACTGGTCCGCGGGCTTGGGAAGCGGCCCGTAGCTTTCGGGCAGAAGGAAGACAACCGCAAGGCTCGCGAGCGACACGATGGCCAGCGCGTCAAAACCGCCGACAGATCCCCAGCGCGAGACAAACCACAGCGCCATGAGCGCCGCAAGACCAGCCTGCCCCAGCGTCTGCAGCGAAACGAAATAGCCGCCGATACGCCCCGGATGGCGGGCGCGGGCGATGAGTTCGACAGCGAAGGCAACCAGGCCGCCTTCGGCAAGACCAGCAAGGCCGCGCGAGACAATGACGGCCGTTGCACCGTCGATGGCGACTGTCGCGTGGTTGAATATCGCGGTCAGGACCAGAAAGACTGCGGCCTTGATGCGAACGGCGCCGCTGCCCAGGAGAAAGGCGGAAAGTACGGACCCGATGCCGATCGCCAGAATTTCGACCGTCGCGGCAAGGGCGAGCTGGTCGAAATTGACGCGGCCTTCAGTGAGAAGCACCCCGAGCAGGATGGGCTGGAGGCCGAGAACAAGGAGCCCGACCGAGCCGACCCAAAGAGCCGACCACATGTTCGTTCGGGAAGGATTGCCGACCAGCCACTGTGTATTCATTCACCCTCGCCCCGCAGATTGACACAAGCGCCCCCAGAAACTGATAGACTATCAGCTTTTGAAACATGATAGTGTTGCCATGTGTTTGTCAATCGGAGCGACGCATGAAAAGACCGCCCAGAACCCTGCGGCGTCAACCGCGCCAGGATCGCAGCCGCGAGCGCGTCGACCAGATCCTCGTGGCGGCGCAGAAGCTGATCGGCGAAAAGGGGCTGGCCGCACTGACAATGGTGGACATTGCCTCGTCGAGCAGCATGCCGCTGGCGAGCGTCTACCACTACTTTCCCAATCGCACGGCCGTCATGGCGGAACTCTACCGGCTGTTCTCCGACCGGTTTCAGCACGAATTGAAGAATATCCTCAGCTCGATCGACAGCGCGCAGGATATTCGCCGCGCCACCGACGCGATCACGGACCGCTATTTCGAGATGCTGAAGGGCGAGCCTGCCATCCAGGACCTGCTCAATGCCGTGCAGGCGGACAAGGAGATGCTCAATCTCGATATTGCGCAGACCCGCGCGCAAGCTTCCGCCTTCTCGGCCCGAACCGTGCATCTGATCGCCGAACATCATCGCGAGAACTTCAAGCGTTCGGTCTACCTGATCTTCCAGCTGGCCGGCGGCGCGATGCGTCTGGCGCTGTTTCAGGGCGGGGAGGATGGCGAACGGATCGTTGCCGACTTCAAGCGCCTCATCAAGGCGCAGCTTTCAGAATTTGAACTGGAATAGGAGATTGCGCTTGACTGTCTGCACGACCATAAGATGCTGGTGCTTAAGATTCGGGGAGCCGCACTGGACGCGGAGCCCCACCGGAATCGGATGGAACTTCTGAGATGAGCCTCAACCTGACAGACGACGGCATCGAAGCCGAGCTGAACCGGGCGATCAACCGCACGGACTTTTTCCGTGTCTTCCGCATGCTCGCCGATCGCTACGGCTTCCTGTCCTTCACGGTCTTCGAATTGACGGGGATGAAGGTGGAGCCGCGCCTCGACCGCATCTGCCTGCTGGCCGATCTGCCGAACGGGCGCAGCAGTCTCTGCGAGATTGTCCCTGAGGAAAGCCAGGCGCTCCTTGATGAACTCGCCAGTTTGCGCAGGCCGGCGTTCCTGCCTGCCCCGCCGAAAGCGCTTGCGCCTTTCATGGCCTGCCGGCGCGCCGTGATGATCCCGATGACCGCTCAAACCGGCGAGCGCCTTGTTCTGGTCCTTGCCGACGATCTCGAAACCCGGCCGGAGGCGGACGTCGCTGGTGCCGTCTTCGACTTCCTGCAGGCCCTGCAGAAGCTGGCCGTCGCCGAAGGTCTGGACGCCGACACGCCCCGTTTCAGGAAGCGGGAAATCGAAGTGGTGGAATGGACGGCCGAAGGCAAGACATCGAGCGAAATTGCCCTGCTTCTGGGGCTTTCGGAATATACCGTGAACGAATATATCGGATCAGCGATGAGGAAGCTTGAGGCCCTCAATCGGATTCACCTTGTCACCAAGGCAATCAGGGTCGGGATCATTAGTTGATGGGAGACACGGTGGACGGACAGCAGAAGCTCATCGACGTGCTCTTGATCGATGACGACCCGACGGAATACGAAATCATCCAGTACAAGCTGAAGAAGGTCGACAGCCACAACGTCGCCGTGGACTTCGTGTGCACGCTGGATGCAGGCCTGGAAAAGCTTGCGGAGCGCAATTACGATATCATCCTCATCGACAACATGCTGCCGCCGCATAACGATTTCCGGCAGACCGTGCCGCTGATCCGCAGGGCCCGGTATATCGGGCCGGTCGGCATCATCTCGAGCGACATTTCCAGCAACTATTTCCAGTCCTTCGGCGAATTCGGCGCCGACTTCCGCATGTCCAAACAGGAAGTCGATGCGAGAAGCCTGCGCTATATCTTCAACGAATTCACCCGCGACAACTCGGTGCCCTTCGACGAAGATGTCTGACGGGAACGCTGCCTCCCGCGCCCAATCGCGTTGACAGACCCGGCTAAACGGTGAGGTCGCCCACTGCCCCACGCTCCAGAAGCGGCCGCACCAGCGGATTGGGGAAGCGGCGCTTGACCGTCACCGCATAGAAGGATTCGACCATGCCGGGGAGCGCGTCGAACTCGACCAGCGAACCGGCTTCGAGCTCCCCCGTGACCACAATCGGCGGCAACACGGCGAGGCCGGCACCCTCGCGCGCAAGAAGACGCATCATTGCCATGTCGTCGACTTCCGCCGCGATCTGCGGGGTGATGCCAAGCCGGGCAACCAGCGCTTCGAACTGCGCGCGCACACCGCTTTCCAGTGTCGGCAGGATCACCGGATGCGAGCCGAGCAGGTCCGCAAGCCCCGCCCCCGGCTTGCCATAAGACGGCTTGCCGATCAGGCTGACGCGCTGCTGATAGACATGCTGGGCGATGAAGGGTGTCAGCGAATCGGCGACCGGCGCCTGGTTCAGAAGCACGATGTCGAGGTTCAGAGTCTCCAGCGCGCCGAGCAGCTCGCTGGTGCTGCCGGAGCGCAGGATCATGTCGACATCCAGCCTGCCCAGGATCGGCCGCAGGAATTCCAGCTGAAAGTTTCGCGACAGGGTCGCTAATGCCCCGATGCGGATCGCGCGGCGCGCCCTGCCGGTTTCCTTCAAGGTTTCAATGAGTTCATCGCCGGTGGAGAAGATGGTGTCGGCATGGTCGAGCGCGATGCGGCCAGCCTCCGTCAGATAGAGCTGCCGGCCCCGTCGCTCGAACAGCGGATGCCCGAGACGCTCCTCCAGCTGCTTGATCTGGATGGACAGCGCCGACTGCGAAAGGTTCAGCCGCTCCGCCGCCCGCGTCAGGTTGCCGTCATGGGCAACAGCGCGAAAATAGCGAAGATGGTGATAATTCAGCTCGGTCATCGTTCTATTTAATAGAACGTTATCAGATAAACAATGAATTTTCTTTAGATTTCGCTGCCTGATAACACTCCTGCAACAAGCCACGACCGCCTCCCGGGTCGGGCCCTAGACCGGAGTTGTCCCGTGATCCACGCTCTTCCGCTTCTCGCGCCGCTGCTTCTTGCTGCTGCATCAGTCTTTGCCTTTCTCTCACCCGGGCTTCGGCCGCGAATGGCGATCCGCGTTGCCGAATGGTTTGCACTGGGCTCCATTCTGGTCGCCGGCCTCTGCGGCCTCGTGCTCGCCGTCTACGGTTCGGGAACCGGTCCATCTGTCGGCTATGGCCTCTTCACGCTCGCCACCCGGCTCGACGCGGTCAGCCTGACGATGCTGCTTCTTGTCTCGTTCATCGGCTGGATCGTTCTGCGCTACGCCGGAACGTTTCTTGATGGCGAAGCGCGGCAGGGACCATTCACAGGCTGGATGACGGCAACGCTGGCGGCGGTGCTGCTGCTGGTGCAGTCGGGCACGCTGCTGCAACTGGTCCTCTCGTGGATATCGGTGAGCCTGCTGCTGCATCGGCTGCTGCTCTTCTATCCGGAGCGGATTGCGGCGCGGCGCGCGGCGCGCAAGAAGTTCATCATCTCGCGCACCGGCGACGTGGCGCTGGTCGGTGCCGCGGTTCTCCTCGGCCTCTCCTTCGGGACCGGCGATATCGCAACGATCCTTGCGGCCGCCCGCGAGGGTCAGGGGTTGCCGCTCACCATCATCGCGGCAGCGCTGCTGGCGGTCGCTGCTCTCCTGAAGTCCGCGCAGTTCCCCACCCATGGCTGGCTGACGGAGGTGATGGAAACGCCCACGCCGGTTTCCGCACTCCTGCATGCCGGCGTCGTCAATGCCGGGGGTTTCCTGCTGATCCGCTTTGCAGATGTCATGCTGCAGGCTCCGATCGTGCTCGCCGTACTGGTCATGGTCGGCGGCTTCACGGCGATCTTCGGCAGCGTCATCATGCTCACCCAGGCGGCGGTGAAGACGTCGCTTGCCTGGTCGACCGTCGCGCAGATGGGCTTCATGATCCTGCAATGCGGGCTCGCACTGTTTCCGATCGCGCTGCTGCACATCGTCGCCCATTCGCTCTACAAGGCACATGCCTTCCTCTCCTCCGGATCGGCGGTCGAGACCGTTCAGTCCATCCGGCGGCCCGGCCCGGTCGCGATCCCCGATGCCAAGGCTGTTGGCCGCGCATTCCTCCTGGCGCTCACCATCTATGCCGTAATCGGGCTCCTCTTCGGCTTCGCCGACAAGCCGCCGCAGGCCATGGCGCTGGGCGCGATGCTGATCTTCGGTGTCGCCTATCTGATCGCGCAGGGGCTTGCCGATGCCGCTCCCTGGGCGCTGACCTGGCGGACCTCGCTCTACTCGATCTCGGCCGCGACCGCCTATTTCGCCCTCCAGCACATTGCCGAAGCGCTGATGCATGGCACGCTGCCGGCCACGCCTCCGGCCGGGCCGCTGGAATGGTCACTGATGCTGCTCGCCGTCATCACCTTCGGCGTAGTGGCCGTGGCGCAGTCGCTGTTTCCGCTCTGGGCCTATCATCCGGCCGCAGCGGGCCTGCGGGTCCATCTGTCGAACGGCCTCTATGTCAACGCGCTGTTCGACCGACTGCTCGGCGGCTGGACCGTCTCCACGACCACTGCCGCAACCTCCACGTCTTCCAGGGATTAATTCGATGACCGATACCACCACCATCGACACGCTGTTCGGCGAGGCTCTGGCACAGGCGGCAGATCAGGCCGTGCGGGCCATCCCGCCGGCATGGCCGCTGACCGCGACCGTTGCCGTCAACCCTTTCCTCGGCCAGACGACGGAACCCCGCGATCAGACCGCCGCGCGCCTCGCCCGGATCGGCGGCGTGCGTCTCGCCCTGCCGCGCAGGCACTATGCCGCGAAGATGGCCGCGGGCGAGATCCTGGAGGAGGACCTGCTTTCCGCCCTGCAGTCGAGCCAGCCACCGGTCGCGCTTGACCTTGCTGCGCTGAAGGCCGCGCTTGCCTTGGAGCCGCAACAGATCGCGGCCCTGCCGACAATTGCCGATCTTGCAGCCGGGGCGACGGGCAAGGACTGGCCTGGCCTCGTTACCGAGCGCATCGGCGCCTTCGCGGCGGGGTTTTTCGACGAGGGGCAGGCTCTCTGGGCTGCCTCGCCGCGCAACGGTCTCTATGCCGCCTGGCGCGCCTTTGCCACCCATGACCTGACGCCGGAAATCTTCGGCCTCAAGGGATTTGGCATCCATGTTGCCGATACGCCGGAAACGCCGCAGGCGGCGATCGAGCGCGCTGCGGTCTCGCTCGGCCTCGGCGGCGAGCCGGGCACCTATTTCCACCAGCTCCTGCTCACGCTTGGCGGCTGGGCGCAATTTGCCCGCCACATCCAGTTCAAGGCGGAGATCGACGGGCGGACCGACACGACGGCACTTGAACTGCTGGCCGTTCGGCTGCTCTTCGAGGAGGCGCTTTATGCGCGCCACAAGGCGGCAATCCAAAAGCAATGGCTTCAGGTCCGGCGCGCTCATGCCGCGCCGATCGCGCCCGATCTTGAAACGATCATCGACGGGGTCCTGCAGCTCGCCGCCGAACGCGCGGCACAGCGCAAGCTCGCCGCCACGCTCGCTGCACCGACCACCGTGAAGGTCGCCGAGCTTCGGCCGGTATTGCAGGCGGCCTTCTGCATCGACGTGCGCTCCGAGGTCTTCCGCCGGGCGCTCGAAAGCATCGATCCCGGCATCCGGACGCTCGGGTTTGCCGGTTTCTTCGGGCTGGGCGCGAGCCACCGGGGTTTTGCCTCGGACGTTTCCGAACATCGGCTGCCGGTTCTCCTCAAGCCCTCGGTCTTCACCTGCGCCGCGGTTGACGACGGCGAAGACAGGCAGGCCCGGTTCGGCGCCCGCGCGGTCCGGGCATGGGGCCGGTTCAAGCTCGCCGCAGTGTCCTCCTTCGCATTCGTTGAGGCGATGGGGCCGGTCTATGCCGGCAAGCTGCTGCGGGACGGGCTGGGCTTTGGCAAGAGCAGGAAACCGGACGCCGCAAAGCCGCGCCTTGCAGATGGCCTTGATCTCGACACCCGCGCGGCCATGGCCGAAAGGGTGCTGAAAGCCATGTCGCTGACCGATGGCTTTGCGCGGTTCGTGCTGATTTCCGGTCATGGCGCGAATGTGGTCAACAACCCCTATGCCAGCGCGCTTCATTGCGGAGCCTGCGGCGGCTACGCCGGCGACGTCAATGCACGGCTCCTCGCCGATCTGCTGAACGGCAAAGACGTACGCGACGCGCTTGCAGCCAAGGGGATACGCGTCCCGGCAGACACCGTCTTCCTGGCCGGCCTTCACCATACGACCACCGACACGGTCACGCTGTTCGACGATGATCTCGGGCAGGCGATTGTCGGGGACGACATGCGCCTTGTCAGGCAGTGGCTTGACCAGGCCGGGCAACTGACACGGGCGGAGCGGTCGCAGCGCCTGCCGCTTGCGACCCGCGAGACCATGCTGGCGCGGAGCCGCGACTGGGCGGAAGTGCGCCCGGAACTCGGCCTTGCAGGCTGCCGGGCCTTCATCGCCGCACCCCGGGCCCGTACGGCGGGACGGTCGCTGGAAGGCCTGGCCTTTCTTCATGACTACGTCTGGCGGAAGGACCAGGATTTCAAGGTACTCGAGCTCATCCTGACGGCGCCAGTCGTGGTCGCGAGCTGGATCAGCCTGCAATATTTCGGCTCATCGGTTGCGCCCACGCTCTTCGGGGCCGGCAACAAGCTCCTGCATAATGTGGTGGGCGGCTTCGGTGTATTCGAGGGCAATGGCGGCAATCTGCGCGCGGGCCTGCCCTGGCAATCCGTTCATGACGGGGTCGATCTGGTCCACGAGCCTTTGCGGCTGACGGTCGCGGTCGAGGCGCCGAAGGAGGCGATCGGGGAGGTACTGCGGCGGCATCCGCAGGTGCGCGCGCTTTTCGACAATGGCTGGCTGCATCTCTTCGCGCTTGACGAGAACGGCCAGATGGCCTGGCGCTATGATCGCGACCTCGGCTGGATAGCGGTCGACAGGACGCAAGACAGCCCGCTTCGCGCGGCAGCCGGGCAGAACTAGTTGGCGAGACAAACAGTCGGCGGCTCGCCGACTGTTTGTCTTCCACGTTGTTGAAACCAGGCTTCAGAGCTCTCCAGTCAGGAAGAGAGCCTGTCGCAGGTTTCAGCGCAGATCGCGGGGATGAATGAAATCCATGTCCTTGTAGTCGACATTGTCGCCAGCCATGGCCCAGATGAAGGTGTATTTGCCGATGCCGGCGCCGGTGTGGATCGACCAGGGCGGCGAGATTGCGCCTTCCTCGTTGGCGATGAAGAGATGCCGGGTTTCCAGCGGCTCGCCCATGAGATGCAGCACCCGCGACGGCTCTTCCATGCCCCAGTAGAGATAGGCTTCCATGCGCCGGTCGTGGATGTGGGAGGGAACCGTGTTCCACACCGAGCCATCTTCCAGCGACGTATAGCCGAGGATGAGCTGGCAGCTTTCCATCACGTTGGGATGGATGAACTGCTTGATGGTGCGCTTGTTGGAGTTCTCCGTGTCACCCATCTTCACTTCGATGCAATCGGCAACGGTGACCAGTCTGGAGCGCAGCGGCTTATGGGCGGGCGCCGAGGTGATGTAGAACCGTCCCGCGCCAGAGAAGGTGACGGGGCCAGACCCCATGCCCAGATAAAGGACATCGCCGGTGGCCATGTCGTAGGTTTCGCCCTGTGCGCTGACCGATCCCGCATCGCCGATGTTGACGATCCCCATTTCCCGTCGATCCAGGAAGCTCGGCGTCTTGGTTTCCTCGACGCGGTCCAGCGTCAGCTTTCCGCCGGCCGGCACGGCTCCGCCCATCACGAAGCGATCGTAATGGGTATAGATCAGACGGATCTCACCGCTTCTGAACATGTCCGTCGCCAGGAAATTCTTCCGCAGCTCCGATGTGTTCATGCCTCTGGCATGGTCCGGATGTATCGCATGACGCGTTTCGACAGAGAGCATGTTTTCTCCTGAACTCTGGGATGGATCCGTTGTCGTGTCCCGATTTGAAGCGGACAGCCATGTCAGGGCGGCCTCCCCTTTCAAATCATGTTTCTGCGCCGTTGCTCTTTGCCACGTCGCCAGGATTGCACCTCAATGCATCCGGAAACAGTTGTGCAAATTTTTGCGCTTACCAGATTGACTTTCCTGGAAAATTTCGATTTTGTCAATGATACAGGAGATTTCTCGCAATTTTAGACTTCCGGAGACCTGGTGGCCTTCTGGATTTTGTACAAAAATTTGCACGTCTGCTGAAATGATCTCTGGTCGGAAAGGCCACGACCCGATCAGAGGGACCGCATGGTGATCAGTCGAACGGTGGAGCAAAAGCCGGTTTGGGGAAAGACATCGCGTGAATCTCAAGCAGATCGCAAATGCCGCGGGGGTTTCGGTCTCGACCGTCAGCAGGGCGTTGAGCGGCAACCCGCGCATATCCGCCGAGATGCGCAGGCGCATCGTCGAGATCGCCCGCGCGCAGGGCTATGTCGACCGGCGCCTCAATGCAATCAGCCAGGCAGGCCTTCAGTCCATCACGCTGATTTCCACCCACGGCATGCTTGAACCGGGAGGCAGCAATTTCGTTTCGTGGCGCATCCTCGAGAGCCTGCGCAACGAATGTGCAAGGCGCGAAATCGCAATCGAGCCGGTCATCTTCGAGGAGAACCGGATCGACCCCAGGCGGGCGTTTGAGGCGGCGCGGGCCTCGTCCACGGACGGCATCCTCCTGCACTATGACGAAGACCCCGAACTTCTGGAAAAGCTCGCGACACTCGGAAAGCCGGTCGTCCTGCTGATGGGGCTCGATCCCACGTCGCGGATCAGTTCCGTCGGGGTGGGCAATTCCTACGCCGCCAGCCTTGGGACGAGGCATCTCAGCGATCTGGGACACCGGGATATGCTTCTGGTGTCGTGGAAGGGCCGCTACACCATCCGCCGGCGCGAAACCGGCTTTGTGGAAGCCGCCCGCGAGAGCGGGATGCGCGACCCGGAATCGGCGATCCTGCGGCTGAGCGGCTATGAGCCGGAGATTGCCGAGGCGGAATTCGACGCCTACCTCGCCACGCTGACCTCCGGCATTCCGGCAACCGCCATCTTCTGCCTCTCCGACAATATCGCCATCGGTGTGATGCGAAGCCTGGCAAAGGCGGGAATTTCCGTTCCGGATGACATGTCCGTGGTCGGCTTCGATGACAGCATCGCAGCGCAGATGATGTCCCCGCCCCTGACATCCATCCGCCAGCCGCTCGAGCAGATCGGGCCGATGGCACTTTACGAACTCGAGCTCGCAAACAGGCTTGGCGCAGGCTACCTCCCCCGCCGCGTCGAACTCGGTTGCTCGCTTTCGGTTCGTGGCAGCTCACAGCCTCTGGCGCGTGCGCGAAAAGGCTAGCTGAGCCTGTTCCGGGCACAGGCTCCCCTGGTCTTCGGCTATCCGCATCAATACGACATTACCCGATCAAATCTCCATTCCCGGGAGGCCGGACTTTCTTCAACTTCGGGTCGTCAAACATCACAAAGACAATATATCAAACATTAACCATACAGCTTTGCGGTCGCGCCTGAGAACAGGCGAGCCAGAACTTGGCCCACCTGAAACTGGGGGGCACGCGTGACACTGTTTCAGAACATCAAGATTATTTCCAAGGTATCCGTTATTATCCTCAGCATGATATTGGTGAGCCTGGCGGTTGCTTTCGCCAGTTACACCTCAAGCTCCACGCAGGCGCAGAATGCCGCCTGGACGGATCATACCTACGAGGTGCTGGACAAGGTCGCCAGCATGATGAGCGCCATGGTCGATCAGGAGACCGGCATGCGCGCCTATCTGCTCGCAGGCGATCCCAAGTTCCTTGAACCGCAGATTTCGGGAGCAAAGGCCTTCCAGGAAAACTGGGCAGCAGCAAAGAAGCTGACCTCGGACAATCCGGCGCAGCAGGCTCGCCTCGACGATGTGGCCAAGCTCGCCGCGACGTGGAACACGACCGTCGTCAAGACGGAAATGGAGCTGATGAAGGATCCGGCCAGCCAGGAAAAGGCTCGGCAGATCGAGATCTCCGGCGCAGGCAAGGCGTCCATGGACGGCATCCGCAGCAAGGTGAGGGAGCTGCAAGAGGCGGAAACCTCGCTGCTCGGCAAGCGCAAGGCCGATGCTGAATCCGCCGCTGCGATGGCAAAGACAACCGCCCTTGTCGGCGGCATCGTCATGCTGGCCCTTTCGGCCGCCGGGCTGCTCATCCTCAACAACACCCTCGTCCGCCCGCTACGTCGCCTGAATGACTGCATGCTGACGCTGGTGAAGGGTCAGAACGACATTGATGTTCCGGGCCGCGACCGCAAGGACGAACTCGGCGACATGGCAGGTGCCGTCGAAACGTTCCGGCAGACGGCCATTGCCAAGATCGAAAGCGACCGTGCTGCGGCCGAGAACCGGTCGATGACGGAAGCCGAGCGCACGCGCGCCGCAGAGGCCGACAGCCGGCGGGCTGCCGACATGGCGCAGGCGACGTCAGGCCTTGCAGAAGGCCTCAAGCAGCTGGCCGGCGGCAATCTGGGATTTGAGCTGACACAGAGCTTCGCAGCCGATTTCGAAGGCCTTCGCAAGGACTTCAACATGGCGGTGGCACAGCTGCGCGACACGCTTTCGGCCGTCGCCAACGCCACCTCGGCCATTGACGGCGGCGCACGCGAGCTGTCGTCGGGTGCGAACGATCTTTCCAAGCGCACCGAGCAACAGGCCGCATCGCTGGAACAGACCGCCGCGGCGCTCGACGAGATCACGACGAATGTCACGACCTCGTCCAAGCGCACCGAGGAAGCACGGGCGATGGCCATCGATGCCAACAAGTCGGCCCACACCTCAGGTGATGTCGTTGCCAATGCGATCAATGCGATGCAGCGCATCGAGGCGTCTTCCAGCCAGATCTCGAACATCATCGGCGTCATCGATGAAATCGCCTTCCAGACCAACCTTCTCGCGCTCAATGCCGGTGTCGAAGCCGCGCGCGCCGGGGACGCAGGCAAGGGCTTCGCGGTCGTGGCACAGGAAGTACGGGAACTGGCCCAGCGCTCGGCGCAGGCCGCCAAGGAGATCAAGGACCTCATCCGCACCTCCGCCGGTGAAGTCGAAAGCGGCGTGAAGCTGGTGACGGCAACGGGCGATGCGCTGAAGGTGATCGAGCAGCATGTCGTGGCGATCAACAGCCAGCTGGATGCCATTGCCACCTCGGCGCGCGAGCAGTCTCTCGGGCTGGCGGAAGTCAACACCGCCGTCAACCAGATGGATCAGACGACCCAGCAAAACGCGGCCATGGTGGAAGAGGCAACGGCGGCGAGCAGCGCGCTTGCGGTGGAAGCGGACAAGCTCCGCGAACTCGTCGGCCGCTTCCAGCTCGACGGCCGCGGTGGCGCCACGGCGGCAAGATCCAGCGCCAGCGCGCCAAGGCCGGCCTCTTCGCCGACCCATTCGCATGCACCGGCGCGTATCAACAGGGTGACCCGCGTTGCGGCAGGCGGCGGTGCGGCCACCGCGAGCTGGGAAGAGTTCTAAGATACCACTCTGATGATCGGAGGAGCCGGGATGCCGGCTCCTCCCTTTCTGTCTGGTCTACCGTCTGATCCAGGCAAAGCGGCTCGCTCCGCGTGAGGAACGCTCCGCGACCCGGCCCACCCGATCCCCTGTCAATCCATACCTGTCGGGCGCATCGTCTCCAGAAGACGGCTGATCCGGATCGTCGTGAAATTGGAATAGGTGTCGGAGACCGCATAAGGCAGGGCGATCAGATCGCCGTGGCGCATGGCCCCGCAGGAATAGACGACGTTCGGCACATAGCCTTCCCGTTCCGTCGCATCCGGTTGCAGCAGGGGTTCGACCGTGCGCGAGAGGATGATGCTCGGGTCGTCCTTGTCGAGCAGCGTCACGCCGATCGCGTAGCGCCGCATCGGACCGACACCATGTGTGAACAACAGCCACCCCTCGTCGATTTCGATGGGTGAACCGCAATTGCCGATCTGGACGAATTGCCAGGCGAATTCCGGCTTCATGAGCAACTGGCCCTCGTCCCAGTGATGCAGGTCGTCGGAATAGAGCAGGAAGAGGTTTTCGCTGTCCTGCCGGGCGATCATCGCATAGCGGCCGTCGATGCGCCGGGGAAAGAGCGCCATGCCCTTGTTGCGCGCGGCAGGCCCTCGCAGCGGCGTCAGGCTGAAGTTCAGAAAGTCGGTCGTCTCCAGAAGCTCGGAGCGGATGGATGAGCCGCTATAGGCGGTGTAGGTCGCGTAATAGATCGTCTTGCCTTCATCCTCGAAGGCGACGAAGCGGGCATCCTCGATGCCGTTGGACTGGGCCTCGGTCACCGGAAAGATCACACGTTCGCCGAGATCGCTTTCGTCGCTGAAACTCAGCGCAATGCAGCCCGCAGGCGCCAGACCATCACTGGCATGAATGTTCGGCAGCCCCGCCAGCCGCGTCGGCGCATCGATGGACACGACGCCATTTTCATCAATGACGCCGGAGCGGAAGGTCAGCGAGGATATATGCCCCTCTCCGACCGCTCTCAGGCTGATGATCACCCGCCGGCTGCCTTCCGCAAGGCCGGACTGATCCGGATGCGGCACGATGCTCGGATTGAAGAGCGCGGAGGATTCGAACGAATATTCGTTCATGAAATAGGCGCCGACCAATTGCCGCTGCTGCTGGCTGAACCGCTGATGGTGAAGAAACGCATCCTCCATCGCATCGGCCCGCAGCTCGAATTGCCGCAACAGGTTGCGGTGCCGGCCTTCGAAATTGGCGAGGATGTCGCGCAGCTGGTTGGCAGTCGACGTTGCGTCGAGCGACAGGACGCGATCGACGATCTCGTTGGCCCTGGTCTTGTCGCGCGGATTGAGATGCCGGGGCTCGGTGGAGGGCTTGAAGGGTCGCACGATGACCCGTGTCGGATCAGGCCTCAGATAGAGGGCCTGCCGATTGAGGATGTTGCGATGGGGCAAGGTGGATCCTTTAAGGTCTTCCTGGGGAGCGGCGTTGCTCATGACAATTGCCGGAATTCGGCACGCGGAAGCACAGGGGTCAGTTTCAGGTTGGTCTGCGCTATCTCGATGCAGGAGATCAGATAGCAGAGCACGGATTCCGCGCCGCGGTTCTCATTGGGGCGATCCGCATGCAGGCCGTCGCGGCAGCTGCCCGTTTCCGGATCGACCAGGGAGACGCCGTGGTCATTGCTGCCTGTGAACCAGTCGAAGGTTCTGCAGGCGGCTGCAATCCAGTTCTTGTCGGACGTGGCTTCGAACGCCGCAAGGCAGGCGGATATGGTCGCCGTCGCCTCGACCGGTTGCTGATCGAAAAGCTTCGGCGCCTTCCCGATCTCGAAGAAGCCATCGGTGCCGATTGCACGAAAGTGGCCCTTGTCCGACGTCTGCTGGGTCATCAGCCATTGCAGGGTCGAGATCCCCGTCTCGACAAAGGCGAAGACGTTGGTGGAGAGGCCGGTCAGGATCAGGGCCTGGCTCAGCCGGGCATTCTCGTAGGACAGTCCCTCCTCGAACCAGTGGCGCTGGCCATGCGACACGCGCCGTTCCAGGTCCATCAGGTTTTCCGCATGCCGGACGCGCAACATGCTTGCCTGGTGGTCGTGCGGATTGGCCCGGCAGTAATCGTTGAGCCCCAGAAGCGTAAAGGCACGCGCCCGAGGCGAACTGAAGGTGAGCGTCACCGACATGGCCCGCGCAAAAAGCGCACTTGCCCAATGGCGGCGCGGTGCATCGGCATCGGAGAGCGTGCAGGCACCAAGTGCCCAGAGGGTCCGGCCGTGGCTGTCTTCGGAGCCCTCGCTTTCCAGCCAGCGTCGATCGAAACCCATGAAATTCCGGAAGCGGCCAGTATCCGGGTTCCAGGCATGCTCGACAAAGGCCGCGAAGGATGCCGTCATCCGATCGCCTATGCCGGTCTCACCTGCCGCCGACATGAGCGAGGAGAGCAGGAGCGCGCGGGCATTGTCGTCGACGCAATAGCCATGGGATCTGTCGGGAACGGAATATACCGCGTGCTGGACGATGCCCGTGTCGTCACACATGGCCTGGAAGTGCCCAAGCTTGAGGGCCGTTCGTTGTAGCGGACGCTTCATTCGCATCGAGACCAGATCGCTGACGAGTTTCGGTCGCGACGCCTCGGAGGCCTTGGCCATGCTGTCAAGGTAGAGCCTGGCGACATGCGACCAGATCATCGAGCGCCCGGCATCATAGGCCCGCCTGCGCATCGCCATCCGGGCGTCGTCATCGCCGAGCAGGTCGGCAATTGCCTTGCCGGTGGCCGTCGCGTCGCCGAAGGGCACCAGAAGGCCGCGTCCATCCTTCAGCAGTTCGCGGGCATGCCAGTAGGGCGTCGAGACGACCGCGCTGCCCATGCCGAAACTGTAGGCGAGCGTCCCGGACGTCATCTGGGCCTCGTCCAGATAGGGCGTGACATAGACGTCGCACATCGAAATGAAGTCGAGCAGTGTCGGCAGATCGACGAAATGATTGAGAAACTGCACCGCATGGTCGACACCAAGGCGTTCGGCGCGCTGACGCAGGCCATCGCGATAGCTCTCGCCCTGCTGGCGAAGCAGCGTTGGATGTGTGGCGCCGAGGACGATATACAAGGCTTCCGGGTTCTCACGCAGGACCGCAGGCATGGCGTCGATCACCGTCTCGATCCCCTTGTTGGGAGAGAGCAGACCAAAGGTCAGGATGAGCGGTCGGCCGGCATAGCCCCGTTCGGCCTTGGCCGTTTCCGGATCGTGAAAGGGCCGGTCGGGAATGCCATGGGGGATGACGTCGATCTTCGGAGCCGCGACGCCATAGATTTCCGTCAACAGTGCCCGCCCCTTCTCTGCCATGACGACGACACGGTTTGAATGGGCGGCAACCTTCTGCAGGACGCGATGCTGCGACGGCGTCGGGTCGGCGAGGATGGTGTGGCAGGTGGTGACTACCGGGACACGCAGGTGTTCCAGCAGCTTCAGAATGAAGTCGCCGTCGGGACCGCCAAAGATGCCGAATTCGTGCTGCAGGGACACGGCGTCGAATTGACCCTCGTTGAGTATCCGCGCCGCGGTCACATAATCTTCCGCCTCGGCTTCGCGAATCTCGAAGATCACCTCCGGTGGATAGGCGTAGCTCTGCTGGTCATCGGTCATGGCGATGATGCTGGTCCGGATGTTTTCGGACGCTCCGGCCATGGCCTGGGAGAGGTCACCGGTGAATGTGGCGATACCACATTGGCGGGGTGGGGAATTGCCGATGAAGGCGATACGCATTGGCTTGGACATGGGCTTTCCCTTCAGAACATGGCAGCAACGTCCAGGCCACAAGCGGCCGGGACATCGGGTTCATTTGAGGTCCACCGCTTCGAGATCCCGTTCCTGGGCAACACGTTCCTGGTGAAGTTCGGCGTTCCACAGTCGATACTGCGGGCTGTTGTGATAGGCCGGCATGGGGGCCGCGACGGTGTAGGTGCGGGCGGCGGCAGGCGAGAGGCCTCTTGTGGTCACGAGGCGGACCACCTGTCCGACGGTAAAGCGATGAGACGGCATGGCATTTCTCCAAAAATCGGCAGGTTTCGTCTGAACTGTTTGGGTAGCGCCTTGGCATAACAGCTACGAGGGCCGATCAGTTCCCTTTGGCGGATAGAGCGCGGTCGTTTTCCAGAGCGGTCTCCAGGTCCGACGGATCGATGTCGAACAGGCTTGTCTTCTTGCCGGCGACGACCTCGATCAGGGTTGCGACCCGTCGATAGGCGAGCCACGAAAGTCCCGTGATCTGCTCCTCGTCGTCCTGTATCTGGTAGTCCCCGGGCTGCTGCTGGCCTTCGAGACCCTTGAGGGTGAAGGGCGCATCAAAATGCACGGTTCTCGTCTTCGTTCGCATGAACATCGAAAGCTCCATCTCCGGTGGGTTGGCGACGCGGAGGTGAAGCCGGACCGCAGGATTTTCATCAGTTGCGAGCAGGATCCGCCCGCGCCTTGAGTGGAAACAGGATGATGCTGCATTTCTTGCCCCGATCGTGAGGCTGCAGCGGGACAACATTCTGCCCCTGCGGCCGGATCGCGTTGAGGCTGGCTCGGACATCGGCCAGAATGACGATTTCATCGGATTTCTCCATCGTCGTCCTCCGTTTCCAGGGTTTCGTTCCTCGCCGAATCAGGCCTCCCGGGAGCGGGAAAACTGCCGCCATCATCTTCCCAGCGTTCCAGTGCCAGCATCCAGGAAGAGGCGATCTGAAGCCTCGACAAAGGGTATGCGTCGCTCATGATCATGCCATTGGTGATATGGCCGATAATCACATGCTCGCGGGCGTGATCGGGCCCCTCGGCGGCTTTCAGGTCTGACGTCACATAACCCGAACGCTTGAGGACAGATCTCAACACGCGCTGATCGGCACTGGCATTTCCGTCGCGCGGCGTTCGCCGCGCTACCATGGCAAGGCAAAGAGACGTCGCTCAAGACGTTCACAGGCCTCCAAGGCGCTGAATGGCATAAGGAATTCGGAGGTCATGATTGTCTCCTGACTCGAATCTTGCGCAGAATTTCAGTGTGTCGGCTGTCAGCTCGCGAGCCGCAGCGAGGAACCGACAGCATTCGCGTCGAGCTCGACGATCGACCGCTTGTTCTTCTGATACAGCGCGCGGGCAATATCGAGAATCCGGCCATGCGCGCGATCAAAGGCGTTGAGATAACCTTGTTCCCGCAGGTTTGGTTCCGCCCCGCCCTGATCGAAGAGGCCGACAGACAGGAGGAATACGATCTGCTTCAGTCCGTCATGGCCGACAAAGCGGATGGCGCCGCGGCGCTCGTCATAGGTTCGCGTCCGGTTTGCAAATGAAATGGTCATGCGCCCTCTCCCCGTGCCATGGACCGATCGCCATGCTCGGACACGCCTTCTGCCCAGGCACTGATCGCGGCGACGAGAGCATGCGGCTCCCTCGTTCCCTGCTGGTAAAGATCGAGCGCATATCGGGCCGCGATGCGGTCGAGTTCGCCCATCGGCTCTTCATACTGAAAGCCGGTATTGCGAAGCACTTCTCTGATGACGCCGATATCTTTGCTAGCAAGCAAATGCGGATTGAAATCGGAAGACATGTCGTCCTCCTTTTTGCTGGGGCTCGGGTGACTGCCGCCCGTAAAATGACAGCGCCCTTAAAGTGGCTGCCATTGAGTTTAAGATAGGGTACTTATCAAAAATTGCAAGGGGAAACGGAAGACAGCGAGGAGGTGTGGCGGTGGGCGTACACGTGCTCGGCGGGAGGATCTATGTCCGTTGCCGCGGCGGTTGCCGCACGCGAAAGGCATTCGCCCCGACACCGAATAGTTTGGCAAATCCCTGCGGCAAGTCCGCACTCCACTTGGCACTTTGCCTCGCCTTGGTATCGTTGCCAGGCCGCTCCATCGCGAGAAAGAATAGCGCTTTCGGTCGCATTCAAGCGCCTTGGCAAGTCAGGGCACCTGATCGAGCAGCGGCTGAGCGGAACCGTTCCTGATCATGGCGAGCATATTGGTCTGCACAAAACCTGCCTCTGCAGCGATCTCGATTTGAGGATCGCCAGGGCGAAGCTGAAGAACCCGGTTCTCAAGGAAGCGTGTGAGCTGGGTATGGCTGGAAGCGCATCCGGCGTTCGTCTTCATTGCTGCTATCCTTCTGATCCCGAAACATCAATTCGCTGCTCGATCAGTCATAGCGATGCAGAGGTGGGAGCGCGTTTGAGGGGGATCACGACGAATTGCTGATAGATCGGAGACGCGACCAGTGCATTCGTCGCTCGGTCCCAGGATCGCTGCCGTTCCCCCTGCCCTTGGCAATTTGCTCCGCGAGCTGCCGGCCGGAACGAGAGACGACTTCGGCTAGTCCTCGAGAAGCAGGGAGGCGAGTTCGAGGTCTGCGACCAGATGGTTGGCGAAGCCGCCGCGAAGGGCGGCCCGTGCTGCGTGGCGCTTGAAGCTTCCGCTGACGACAAGCAGGCCTTTCATCGATCGCAGAAGATCATGATCGACGCCGATCAGGCGCTCGTCGAGTTCGCCGAGCACGGCCTTGCCGTCGACATCGATGAAGCGTCCCGCGATGATCCCGACCGCACCGCGCTGGCGGTAAGCTTCCACTTCATCGACCGTTGCTATCTTGAACTGGACGACATGGGTGTCGGGCGTGCAGGGGCTGAGCGAGAACAGCGACTTGTTGCAGCTTCGAATGCCTTCGAGCTGATCGCGGATGATCGGCTCGGCCCGCAGCGCGGTGGCAAGTGACGCACTCGAAACGACGGCGGGCGCATTGAAGGTGATGCAATGCGCGTCCAGGCGGCGGGCAATTTCCGTCGTGCAGCTTTCCGATGTGCTGAGCAGCGGGTTGGCGAGCGACCCCAGAAGCTGGCGCACGGTCACGTCCCTGATCGGCCAGTTCGGCACGACTTCCGAAACGAAATGGACCGTCTGCCCCCAGGAGACGCCGAGCACATCACCTTCCTCAAGAAAATCGGGCAGGTGATAGGCAGCGACCTCGCAGACGGCGCGGGTCAGCGTCTCGCCCTCCCGCCCTTCGGCGGGAACGACATGCACGCTTTCCAGACCGAACTTTTCCTTCAGCGCATCGGCCGTGGCGTTCATCCGGTAGTGTTCAGGGGAAACCTGGATGCAGACGATGTTGCGTTCCTTGGCAAGCTTCAGGTAGCTGATCACCGTCGGGCGCGACAGCGAGAGCGCATCCGAAATCTCGCCCTGATTGAGATTTCGGACATAATACATCCACGCCACTTCGGCGATGATCTTGCTGGATGGATGCTGCTCTCTCTGCATTCTGCGTCCGCCTTCGGGCTTCATCCTTCGGTTGCCTTGTTCAACACCTCTTCAGTGATTAGCAGATCGTCGTCAAGGGTGCGGTCCGACTTCAGGCCCAGCTTGGCCAGCGCATCGTGATAGCCGCGCACGGCCTCGGCCGAACCAACATTACCGTCAGCCACGGCACGAAGCCATGCCACGAGCGACGGCTGATGTTCGGCCGAATTGATCTTGCGGCCGAAGAGCGCCAGCCGCGCGCCATATTGTTCCGCCTGCCGCACAAGCTCGAACGTATCGCGCAAGGTCCCCGATCCACCGCCCAGAATGCCAACCACAAGGCTCGGATCATAGGAGGCAAGCTCTTCCATTGCGGCTGGACCATTATAGGCGACCTTCAGGAATTGCGGGCGCTCGGCGCGCGTCAGCCCGGCCAGCGTCCGCGTGATGCAGTCGTTGACATAGGCGCCCGTCTCCACGCTCGAAAAACCGGTCGGCATGTTGGGATTGAAGACTTCGAGGAAATACTGCTTGCCCGCGGCGCGGATATCGCGCCGGAAGGTGCTGAAGGCTTCCAGCGAGGCGAGATCGGCATCCGTGTCATTGTTGAAGGTGATCGAATAGAGGCAGAGATCGGCCGGCGCCAGCGACAGATCAGCCGAGCGGAAGGGCCGCGACGGCGTCTCGCGATAACGCCCGCCGCGGATAATGCCCCACACATCCGTCGTATCATTGGCGCGGAAGGCGGGCTTGATGCGGCTGGCTGCAAAGGCGCCGCGCGTTTGCAACAACTCCATGTTGGAGGCCGATGTCAGCATGATATCGACGGCGTCCTGCGCAATCAGCGCCTCGATTTCGGCCACGAATTCCGTCCGCGTGCGGCTGCCTTCGGGCGTGCCGTCCTTGCCGCGGCGAAGGCCGGTTGTCTGGATGCCGCCGGACATGTCGGCATCCTTGGCGTCGGCGAGAATGAAATCGCCCTTGCGATACTGGCCCGCCAGAATGCGGCCGATCTTTTCCTCGTAACGTGTCGTCGTCATTGTCATTCCTTTCAGAAGCGCGCCGTCAGACTGCCTTGCGCAGCGAACGGCCCGTCTCCTTTGAAAACACATGGATGCTTGTCGGATCGATGGCGAAGCTCACCGGCTGGCCGGGTTCGAGCGAACGGAAAGCCTTGGTGACGAAGGACATTTCCTGACCGTCGACATCGACGATGATCTGGCCATCGCTCCCCATATTCTCGACCAGGATGATCTTGCCCGGGATCGCGTTCAAATCGCCGGGTGCTGCAAGATCCATTTTCGATGGCCGCAAGCCGACCTCGACCGTTGTGCCGTCCGCAAGTCCACCGAATTCATCGGAAGGCACCTGCAGGCGCAAGGAGCCGGCCGAAAGCTCGACCGTGTCGCCATTCCGGCTGACCATGCAATCGCGGAAATTCATGGCCGGCGACCCGATGAAATCGGCAACGAAGCGCGTGGCGGGACGATCGAAGATCTCCGATGGCGTGCCCTGCTGCTCGATGGCGCCGGCGCGCATCAGCACGATCCGGTCGGCAATCGTCATCGCCTCCAGCTGGTCATGCGTCACGAAGATCGTCGTCGTCTTCAGGTCGAGATGCATCTTGCGGATCTCGGTCCGAAGCTTTTCGCGCAGCTTGGCGTCAAGATTGGACAGCGGCTCGTCGAAGAGGAAGAGCTTCGGCGTCTTGATCATGGCACGCGCCATGGCCACACGCTGCTGCTGCCCGCCAGACAGGTTCTTCGGTTTGCGCTCCAGGAAGCTCTCAAGCCCCAGAAGCCCCGCGACATGCTGGACGCGACGCGTAATCTCGGCCTGCGGCACCTTCTGCCGGCGCAGGCCAAAGGCGATGTTCTCTTCCACCGTCATATGCGGATAAAGCGCATAGGACTGGAAGACCATGGCCACGCCACGCTCGCCCGGATGGAGATGCGTGACGTCGCGGTCGCCGATGCTGACCGTGCCGCCGCTGATCTCCTCAAGCCCTGCGATCATGCGCAGCATGGTGGACTTGCCGCAGCCGGAGGGACCGAGGAAGACGACGAATTCGTGATCGGCAATGTCCAGGTTGAGGTTCTCGATCACCGAGTGACCACCGTAGGACTTGCGGATGTTGACGCAACGAATGTTTGCCATGATGACCTTTTCCTATCTCCGGGCCGGCTTCATCATGCCGTTGATGAAGCTCATCAACAGGCCGATAAAGACCAGCGGAGGAATAACGAGAATGACGGTGGAAGCGTTGATGACGCCCCACGGAACTTCCTTGCCGAGCGAGGTGATGGAGGCGGCAACGACGGGCAGCGTGGCATTGCCGGCGGCAAGCGTGAGGGCCAGAAGCAGCTCGTTCCAGACCAGCACGAAGGTGAAGACCAGCGCGCCGAACAGCGACGGCATGGCAATCGGAAGCGCGAATTTCAGGAAGATCTCGCCCGGCCCGCAGCCTTCCATGGCGGCAGCCTCCTCGATCTCCTTGGGAACGCGCTCGAAGGCCGGCACGGAGAGCCAGATCACCGTCGAGATCGTCGTCACCAGATAGACGAGGATGAGACCCGCCAGCGTGTCGTAGAGACCGAGGTCGAGATAGAGCACGATGAAGGGGATGGCGATTGCCACCGGCGGCATGAAGCGCAGCGACAGAACGAAGAATTGCAGATCGCCCTTCAATGTCCTGACATGGCGCGCCAGCGAATAGGCAGCAGGAACGCCCAGCAGTGCCCCGATGATCACCGATGCGCCGACCACGATGACGGAATGGCCGAGCCCCTGCCGGATCGAGGGATTTTGCAGGATGGTGACGAAGTTTTCGAGCGTCGGCGAGAAGAACAGTTTCGGCACGGGGATGACGATGTCCTTCAGCCGCTTGAACGCGCCGAGAATGGTCCAGAGGATCGGCGTCAGCGCGATGAAGACCATGAGCGCCAGAACGACACTGGCGAGGGAACTGCGGATCAGACGGACCATTTGCGGATACCTCTCCAGATCAGGGTGAAGACAATCGTCGTCAGCACAAGCAGCAGGATCGACATGGCCGAGGCATAGGAAATGCGCCCGCCGAGATTGATGCCCGCCTGATAGGCGTAGAGATCGAGCGTTTCGGTTGCCGTGCCGGGGCCGCCGCCGGTCATCACATAGATGAGGTCGAAGGAGCGCAGCGATTCCACCGCCTTGACCAGCGCCAGACTGATGATCGGTGCCTTCAGCATGGGCAGCGTGACGAAAGCGTGGATTTCCCAGGTCTTGGCATTGTCAAGCTGCGCCGCCTCGATCGGGTCCTTCGGCAGGGTTTCCAGGAGCTTCAGCATGATGACGGTGAAGAACAGGCCCCATTGCCAGATATCGACAATCGCCACCGACATCAGCGCCAGCGACGGATTGGCGAGAAACTCGACAGGTCCGAAACCGAGCAGGCTGGCGAGATAATTGATGAGCCCCAGCGAGGGCGAATAGAGAAAGCGCCAGATGAAGGCCGCTGCCACGCGCGGCAGAAGAACCGGCGCGAGGAAGGCAAAGCAGATCAGGTTGCGCAGCCAGAACGACTTGACCGTCTCGAAAATGAGGACGGACAGCAGCGTCGCCACCACGAGCGAGCCGACCACCGTGACGATTTCCCACGTCGCCGAGATCTGGAGCGCATTGAGAAAACGCCGATCCGACAGCAGGCGCTGATAGTTGTAGAGCCCTGCAAAATGATAGTCCGGATAGCGCAGCGATCGGTCCATGACCGAGAAATACAGGGCGCCGGCGATGGAAATCAGCGCCAGAATGGCAAGCACCGCAAAGCCCGGCGTCAGCGTCCAGAATAGGAAACGTCGATTGTTCATAACGTGCTCTTCGGATGGAGGGATGCGGCCGGCGTGAGTGAGGCCGGCCGCAAGGGTGGTTTACTTCACGCGGCGCAGCGAATCCTCGGCCTGCAAGGCCACGTCATCGAGCGACTGCTGGATGTCCTTGGCGGTGCCGGTGAAGATTTCTTCCAGCGCCAGGCCCAGATTGTCGCCGATTTCCGGCCAGGCCGGGCTCGCCATGATCAGGAGCTTGGTGCGTGTGCCGGTTGCCAGAAGCGCCTCGATATATTCGGCCGGAACGGCCTTCTTGAAGGCGGCGCTCTGAAGCGTCGACTTGCGGCCGATGTCGGAGGCGACACCATCGGCAAGCCGGCGCTGTTCCATCTCCTTGGACGTGGCCCAGCCGACGAAATCGCCCGCAACCTTGCGCGTGCAGTCATCCTTGGCGCCGCTCTTGGAGACGGCGAAACCATGGCCCCAGCCGGCAGAACCCAACGGCTCCGGCGGCGGCATGTAGCCGACCTTGCCCTTGATGGCGGACTTGTCCGGATCTTCCATCCACGGGCCGAACACGTCGGACTCGATGAGGAAGGCGACCTGGCCGCCGCGGAAGGCTTCAACCGAATCCGACCAGTTGAACGTGCCCACGCCCGGAGGCGCATAATGCATCAGGTCGAGATAGAGCTTGGTCGCCGCAACACCCTTGTCGGAGTTGAAGATCGGCTTGCCGTCCTTGTCCTGCCATTCGCCGCCAAGGCCGCGTAAGAAGGGCGTCCAGCGCCAGACATTCATGCCCGAGCCACGCTGGCCGCGCGCCGACCAGCCATAGAGCTTGTGGTCCGGATCGTTGACCTTCTTGATGTCGGCGACCAGCTCGTCCAGCGTCTTCGGCGGCTTGAGGCCGGCCTTTTCGAGCACGTCCTTGCGGTACATGAGGATGTCGCCACCGCCGACGAGCGGGGCGAAATACTGCGTACCCTTGAAGGTCGCGACATTGCTCAGGTCCGAACGGAAGTCGGCAATATCATAGTCCTTCGGCAGAACGTCGGCGAGCGGATAGAGCCAGCCGGCAGTCGCATATTCCGGCGTATTGGCTTCATCGACATAATAGACCTGATAGGCGCCAGCACCGGTCGAGGCATCAAGACGCGCCTTGGCACGGCGCTCGTTTTCGCCGAGCAGGTTGATCTTGACGGTGGTCTTCCATTTCGCATTGAACTCGCCAAGATATTTGTCGAGTTCGGTGACAGAGGGCATGCCCTGCGCGATCACGTTGATCGCGGGGACCTTGCCGACGCAGGCGTCGTCTGCGGCAAGCGCCGCACCCGACATGGCAGATAGGCTTGCAGAGATCAGCAGTGTGTATTTCAGTCTCATGATTTCCTCCTCCAGGACTTTCAGACTTCAGTGTTCGGCTGACGGATCGAAAAGCGCCGCCAGCCGGCGATCGAGGCGAAGAAACTCGCCATATCGTTCATCGTAGAAATCGCGCAGATGCGGGCGCGGCTCGGCCGTGCGCTCGACGCGGCACATGGCTTGCGCGGCAAAGACGAGATCCGGATAGTGGCCCGTCGCCACGGCCGCACACATGGCAGCCCCCAGCGCGCCGATCTCCTCACCCTCCGGCACTTCGACCGGCAGGCCGCACACATCGGCAAAGACTTGCGTCCAGACGGCGCTTTTCGACGCCCCGCCGGCAAGCCGGATCTTTTGCGGGCTTTGCGGCGCGACATAGCTGACGACGTTCTCGCCATGCCGGCGATGCTGGAAGGCGACGCCTTCATAGATCGCCCGCAACATCGAGCCCTGATCATCGCTGTTGGTCATGCCGACAAAGGCGCCCCGACGCGGTGCGGGACCGCTGACGAAAGGCATAAAATGGCAGCGCCTGGCTTCCACCGGGCTCTGGGCGACGAGCGCATTGGCCTGCTGCACGTCGACGGAAGCGCCCAATGCGCGGCTCAGATACCAATTCAGGTTCGCGGCCGATGTCGGGCTGCCGTCGGCGAGCAGGCGGCAGGCACGATCGCGGTGGATCATGTTGAGGATCGGCGGTCGTTTCATCACCGGCGCACGGGTCTCCACACCGTTGATCGACCACGTGCCGGCAATCATCGTCAGCGTATCCGGGCCGACCGAACCCGCGCCGAGGACACAGGCGCTCACATCCATCATCGCCGCAACGACAGGCGTGCCGGCAATGAGCCCGGTTTCCGCCGCCGCCTCGCGCGACACAAGGCCGGCAACGCCCGAGTTCTCGACAATGGCTGGAACACGACTGGCAAACTCAGGAATGCCAGCCGCCTCGAAGAGCGCGTCGCTATAGGCGCCACGCGCCAGATCCAGCAACCCGCCGCCGCTCGCATCCGTGGGATCGGTAGCGGCAAGGCCGGTCAGGCGCATGCGCAGGAAGTCCTTGCAGGCAAGCGCCCAGCGCGTGCGGCGAACGACGTCCGGCTCGTTGCGCGACAGCCAGACGAGTTGCAGGAGCGTCTGCCCGCCCCAGATCTGATGACCGGTGATCGCCTCGATCCGCTCGGCCGTGCCGTCGCGGGAGAATTCATCGACAATGCCTTGCGCTCGGTGATCGACGGAGACGATGCCGTCCCGCGTGCCCCGGCCCTCTTCATCGACCAGGAAAACGCCGTTGCCAAAGCCGGTGCAGGCAATGGCGGCAATGCGGTCGGCCGCAATCACCTGGGTCGTCAATTCACGGATGGCCTTGGCGGTGCCGCGCCAGAAGGCTTCGGGCTCGCGCTCCACCCAGCCATTGTCGCGATGGATGGTCACGACATCGATCGAGCGCTGCGCGACAAGCCGGCCCGCCGTGTCGAAGACGGCTGCCTTGACGGCCGTGCCGCCCGCATCGATGGCGAGGAACAGATCAGCCATGGCGAAGCTCTCCTCTCGGAGCCTGCCCGCTGGCGGCAAAAGATAGCGCCGGGTTGTTCAGGCAGCGGTCAATTTCGCTCTCGGCCCAGCCGGTGGGCTGACGGCGCTGCTCGGCGAGCAGGTGTCCGAGCTCGCGCACCAGCGAAGGGGTGCACAGTCCATCCAGGGCAATCTGGGAGCGCCGGAATATGAGGTCATCCAGATGCATGGCAGCGCGTTCACGGATGAGCCAGATCATCTCGTTGCGCGTAAAGCTCGGGAGATTCGCAAGCGGCTGATCGGACTTTTCACTGCAGAAGGCCGCCACACGCTCGGCGATCGCCCCGTAGCGAGAGAACAGGTTCGCGGCCCGCTCCACGGAAATGACGAACCGGGCCGCCAGCGACTGCCTCGCGCGGTTCATGCTCATCTCGTCACGCGGAAAGCCGATTGCGCCGGGATAGTCTCGATCCGCAGTGCTGACCCGGCGGGCCACGTTCAGATGCCTGAAAATGCGGTCGGCTGCCTGCTCGCCAAAGGCGCGAAACGTCGTCCATTTGCCGCCGATCAGCGAGAGAAGCGGCGTGCCGCTCTGAAGCTGGTCCTCGGCGAGACGGTGATCCCGATTGGCGCGATTGGCATCGGTGGCACCGCCGGCTTGCAGCGGACGGATGCCGGTCGTCATGAACACGATGTCCTTCGGCCCGATCTCGATATCGTCGAACAGGGTGGAGATAGACCGCGTCAGATAGGAAATTTCCTGTGACGCAATCGTGTCGTCGGAGGGATCGCCCACCGTGATTTCGGTCGTTCCGAGCAGGACCGTGTGGTCCAGCGGATAGGCAATGACCATGCGCCCGGTCCCGTCGTCGAAATAGAAGGCGCGGTTCGCCATGCGCTCGAAAAGCGCGTCGTTGCGGATCAAAAGGTGGGCGCCCTTGACCGGGCGGATATATCTGGTCGAGCAGCCGAGAGCCGCATTGACGTCATCGACCCATGCACCGGATGCGTTGACCACCAGCTTCGGGCGAAGTGTCTTGCTCGGGCCTGCATCGCCGACCGTGATCGTAAATCCGCCGCTGCCATCATGATGCCAGGCGGCATGATTGAGGGCGGCACTGCGCGGCTGCGCTGCCAGCGCTTCCTCGATCATTTCCAGCACCAGCGCTTCCGGATTGCGAATGCGGGCGTCGAAATAGCTGACAACCGCCTTGTAGTGCTGCGCCAGCCGGCGCGGAAACTTCTTGCGTTCAAGAACGGTCTGATGACTTGGCAGGGCGCGTTCGGCACGTCCGAGATATTCATACAGCGTGAGCGCGATCTTCAGGCCCGCCGTGCTGAACGTGTTTCCCTTCCAGTCGAAGCCGAGGAAGCGCAGGATCGATCCCGGCAGCCCCCGAACATAGGTTGAAAGCGGAACCGTAACCTCGAGAGGACGTGTGAAATGCGCGGCATGATGGAGAAGCCGGTTACGCTCACGAGCCGATTCGGCAACGAGCTTGAATTCCCGATTTTCGAGATAGCGCAGGCCACCATGCGCCATGCGCGAGGATGCACCCGTCGCACCCCGGCAAAAGTCGGCGCTATCAACGAGCAGCGCCGAAACGCCATTCAACGCGAGTTCGCGCAAGACAGCGACGCCATTCACGCCCCCGCCCAGAATGAGCACATCAAACCCCTCGCCGGACGCAAGCCGCGCCAGGCTTTCCTCCCGAATCTGCATCTTATCTCCCGTCACACTCCAACCAGCACTGTGGGCGCCGTGTGTGTCTCCGGAGACATATAGCGAGGAATTTTTATAAAAGTCAAACAAGATTTACTTTTATAAAATTTCATGTGTTTCAAAGATGCGCCACCCTGCCACGTGAAGCGCAAATTATCCCGGCATCGCGTTTCACCACCGTTCGGTGGCACCCGCGAAACAGGTCGTTGTCGAGACGGAAAATGCAATGGATCACGCATTGGACATCAAGGCGACCTCGGAAGGCCGACCAGCGACCAGTCCCGGCAAGGCTGCAGCGAACAACATCGGAAGACAAACAGGCCGGCACAGCAAATTGAGCCGTATGGATGCGGCGGAAAACTGTTCCGGTGGCGAACTTTGGAATTCACCTAACTCATTGAATTATGATGATTTGTGAGGAGCGGCTGGGGCGCCACCCCCTAACATTTTCAATGGCTTAGCTAAATCACCCTGAACTCTTTATATTTTCCCGCCACGAGCGGCCGTGGATACCATTGTTGCGCCTTGGGTTCGGGCATCAGTCAATATGGAGGACGAGCGGAAACAACTTCCGCTTATGCGACCATATGCTGCTAGCGCGTTCGCGTCTGCCGCACGGGTTCCAGAATTTCAGCCGCAATATTTGACAGCCGCTTCTTCCGCGCGAACAGGAACGCTGTCAGGAAGCCGGATGCAACGGCCAAGGCTGCTAGCACGATGCTGATAAAGAAAGCCCAGTGAGACGTGATCATCATGAACTGGGAGAGCATGACATAGGCATCTCGCTGACCAGGTCCGATAGGATCGTCTCCCCGTTGCACAAGCCACTGCCGGATCTTTGCAAGTCGTTGCCGAGCCAGATCGCTTTCGGGCGCTCCTTTAGCGTAGACCCAGCGGACTTCGCGGGAGGCGGCCGCGGTGTCGTCGTTCAGGTATGCGATTTGCGCCAGCGCGTATCGGTACCCCACCTCAAGAGAAGGGCTTTTAGTCGGCGATTGTGCAAAGACGGATTTCCGGCTTTCATATGCCTTCTGCACCAGATCTGTCGCGGTAATCTCGATCTTTCCGGCATGCAGCGTACCGAAATAGCTCACCGCTGCGAGCAGCGCGCTTATTCCGAAAACAAGAAAGCCGCTCCGACGCAAGACATTGTCTCGCGAGCGCATGACTGCGAGCGATGCAATCGTCGCGATCAGGAAACTGAACAGAGAAGACACGGCCAGCAGGGCACCTCCCGCCAAGGCGCACCGCGCCGCCCGTGCCTTGCGGGTCAAGGCCAGCACGGCAGACAGGGCCAGCGTTGCTAGGACGATCCATTTCAGGAAATTTGCCGAAAGAAAGCCGGGAAGATCATCGTTAATGGCAACCGGGAAGCCTGCGGCGCGCATGTCCAGCGCAACGTTTCGAAGCAGATGTACGGCGGCAAATGCTTTGCCGTCGGTTTCCGGAGCGCCCCATATTGAAAGGCCGAATGCCAGAATTGCCAAGCTCGAAACAAGGCCTGCGAAAATCCCGGCGGCATACGCCCTGAACCGGATTTGCTGAACGGCTTCTCGGGCATGGCTTTCGGCAGTCCTGCTCGTGAAGCCGGCCTCCGAAGCTCCAGCCAGTGTTTCCTTCAGCGTTTTGATCCGATTGGCACGGGCGAAGAACATGCCGGACAGATATTCCAGGCCCTCGCCTGCCAGTATGCCTAGCGCGGCAACGACCCCGAGAAGGATCGCCAGTCCGCGCTTCAATTCGAGTTTGCTTCCAAGCCAATCTGATTGGTTGCCTAACTTTCCAACGTCGGCAAGGTGAAGCCGCATGAAAGCTAACCGCCGTGCTTCCGTGGATCCCTCCGCAAACACGTTGGGGGAAATCTGCTTCACGGCCTGTTCCAGCCCGTTGTCGTCGTGGCGAAGATAAAGCTCCTGCGCAACAAGGTAGGCTTTCTCGTCTGCCAGATCTGGCGGCACGGCCAATGTCACAAAGCTCTTGGGCCCGTCCTTCGCCTGAGTGAGGCTGGCCAACCTGATGACCGATATTTCTGAATATCCGCGCGTATCAAACGGACGAAACGCGTTGAAGAGACCGAGATGGACAACGAGCAACACGACGTAGAATACGACCAGACCGCGCTGCTTGCTGTTTAGTGAGCGGACCAGCAGGTATACGAGGATACCCGTGCCCGCGAGACCCGTTCCCGGAATATCGACAGACAGGATCTGCCACGGCAGGAGGCAGATTGCCAGCAAGCTCCAAAGCAGCCAATTGCGCTTGCGCACCACAGCCCCGAAAGCGAGTAGTCCGACAAATACGGAAACAAGGCCGCCAGCAGATGGTCTCAACGCCTCGTCGGCGGAGATATGGAAGGGCTTCTCGCCGATCGTCACGTACTGCAACAGAATGTTGGGCACGTGAATGACCATTTGTCCCGAGAACGGCCCCTCGGCGGCCACTGCCCAGACGAGCAACGCCACAATCAGCAGAAAAAGCCCCAAGCCGGTTAGCAACTCGCCATATTTGCGAACCGCCGTCTCTCGCCCGGCCAGAGCGCCGATTTCTTGATCCAAGTCTACCCGTTCAGGATCTCCGCGCTTGCCGAAATTCGAGATCAGGTGCGCCATCAGGCAGCAGTTCTTTCAGCATTGCTGACGGCCTGAACGAGTTCAGCACGCAGTGTAGCCAGCTCCTTCACCGCCGATGAACGGGCCTCTGCACCCTCAGCATGGACAGTTCTGACCTCCTGAAGCGTGGTCACGATGTTTCCATGGACCTCCTTGAGCGTCTCGATGTCTATGACCAGCCGCTGGCTCGACTTCGCCACCTCGATCGAATTCTGCTTGAGGAGCTCGGAATTGCGACGCAGCAGCTCGTTGGTCGTATTGTCTATGTTGTTCGCCAAGTCCTTGGCTTGTTTCTGCTCCGCGATGGACAGCGCCATCATGAACGTGCGCTTCCAGGCAGGCAATGTCAGCGTCCGGATCGTCGTGAACTTGTCGACCAACGCATAGTTGTTGGATTGGATGATACGGATCATCGGCAGGGACTGGAGGGTCGAATGCCGGATGACTTCCAGATCATCGGCACGCTTCCTGAGCGCATTCTGCGATGCCTCCAGCACCGCCCGATGCTCTATCGAGGCCATATCGGCGGCGGGATCGCGAGTTGCCAACTCCGCTTCCAATTGTGACAGCTTGAGCCTTATTGCCTCGATATAGAGACCGAGCAATTCATACTCGTTGCGGACATTTTCGTAGATACTGCTGTATTCCCGATCGCGTGCAGACAAGACTGTCGCGGTCTTCTCAACGCTCGAAACAAGACCATCGACCTGTGATTTTACATTCTCGAAGCGTGCGAAGGCTTTCGCGCGCGAGGAGTTGAGCTGGCGGAGCAGCCCTCCCAGAAAGGGCAGACGTGCCCACGAATTGCCCAGGGCGTCGAAATCGAATTCCTGCGCCGTAACGACAATCTTGGTGAGCTGCTCTCCGGTTTCGCCAAGGTCACTGGCCTGAGCCTTGCTCAGAACCTGCTCGGTCAGTTCGTTGGTCTTGTTCACGACATCAGCACCGAATTCGAGTATCGATGCGATCGAGCTGACATTGATCGTCGCTGCAAGAGCGTGGGCATCGGGAGATCCGTCATGCGCCTGTGTTGCGGGGATTTGCTGAATCTGCGTGGTGGTCATGAACGAGCTTCCGCGATGAAATAGGTTTTGAGGGCATCGTGGCAGGTGAGGAACTCCTCCACGGGTTTATGGTTTCGCGCCAAACGTCCGGGCGCGTTGAGGATCGCAAACAAGTGCTGCTGCCACAGAGGGAAGAGCACCGTTGCAATCTGTCGAAACCGATCATTGAGCGCCGCAAGGCCTTCTTCTGCCAGCTTGAACTGCTGGATTGCCATGGTGTTCGCGGCCTTCATCGTGATCAGGTTGGCGAGCCTGTTTTGAAACCGAGCAAACAAGAAATCGTCAGATTCAGCCGGCTGCGATACAAGGGTCTGACCGTAATCGATCGCCCCATCAAGTGATGCGAGAGATGCAGAGAGATCGGCCCGTTCCGCCCGCATGAGTGCGATACGGCGATCGGTATCTTTTGAAACCTGCTCGAGAACGGCAAAGGCGCGGGAGACCTTTTTCGAGGCCGCTTCAAACTTCAGGCGCTCCTCAAGAGTAGCTCCGGTAAAGCGAGACCACCACGACTGCCTTGACAGCAGGTCGTTCAGTTCAAGCGATGTTATGCACTGGACTGTGTTTATGATCTCCTGCTTCAACGCCTGGCGGCCTGCGACTTGCAGAAGGTCATCATCGATAGGCTTTCGGTCGGCGGCGCGATCGAGAACGGCTAACGCTGCATCGCAGATATGGCTCGGCCATTCCGCCGAGCCATCCTGATTTTCTAGACGTTGAAGTCCTTGCACCATCTTATCCAAGCTCTCGTAAAAGTAGCGACAGGACATACGTTGGCGGTAAATTTGGCATTAAGCGGAAGGAATATTCCCGCAAAAAATGCATTTGGATGAAGAAATCGTTAATCCGAAAGCCCTGCTGACAGGCGATCACGAGCTTCTAGGTTCAGGTGAGTGTCACCTGCAACTTCGCCATGCCTCGACGGCGTTGTGAATGAGTACGCTCCTCAAATCCGGCACTGCGGGCAATCTTCAACTCGCCGAGAAAATTCGACTTGATGGCTTCGATATGAGACAGGGGCACGTTATGCGTGAGCAGAAACGCGAGGCCTGGACAACCGCCCTCCAGCGTCAGATCGCGCGTTCCAGATTATGCGAGCAGTTCGTAGGCCCAGCCCGCTTCAAGATCGTGTTCCATCTCGCTGACATCGCCCGCACGACCGTGACGTTAGGCCCTGATTCTGACGTCCTCGAGACTTCCTTCGGTCTCTGCTTCAGCTCTCCGAGCCGGAGGTTAAGCCGCCGCGCAATCACTTGCGCCTTTTTATGATCGGAAAGTTGAAGACTGCGTGAAAGCCGGCTGCCCGATTGGCAGGATAGGAAGCAGCTCGGAATGCGTGGTCTCCAATAGAAGATGTTTCCGCGGCGGATCAGATTTTCGACCTCGTGGCGAACGGCCATGGCAAGGACACCCTGTTTCGCCAAGGGCGACGCCGCCGTAGAGAAAACAGCGTGGGCATCACCTTTGGACATCAGTTCTGGGCATCAGGTCGCCAATGATGCCAAAACGTGATCCACAACGGGCAGAAAAAGCAAACTATTCAGGAATTTAACGAGATTGGCTGGGGAACCTGGATTCGAACCAAGATTAACGGAGTCAGAGTCCGTCGTTCTACCGTTGAACTATTCCCCAACAGCCTTTCGGCGGTCGCGCTGTCTTTCGACTGCGACGGTGAGGCGGCTTATAACCAAAAGATTGGCCGCTGCAAATACCTGATGTGAAATTTTTTTGTCGACCTGCGTTTCCCGGCCGGCGCGTGAAAAACGGTTGGCGAAAGGGGTGGCCGCTGTTACAATCGTGTCAACGTAACTTGAACAAGCCTGCAGCAACTCAAGACGAGATTTTGCGCGGCAACATGGATATTGAACGTGGAAGACCCTTCGAACGGCTCGCAGCCGTCACTCGACGGGGCGTTCGACCGTACTGGCAGCCCGGGAAAATCCACTTCCCGTCGGGGCAGGCGCAGGCGTAGCGGCAAGAGCCGTGCGTCGGCGGCCCCATCGGCAAAAGGCCAGCCGCCGGTGAAAGCCGGCGAAAACGAGCGTCCTGATCAGCAACCGGGCCCCGATGGACGGCCGGGCAATGATGCTTCGCGAAAGCGCAAGCGTCGGCGCAAGAAGGGTGGCCAGCCGCAGCAACAGCAGCAGGCGACCAAGGCACAGCCGCAGTCTCCGGACAACCGCGCCCCGGGCTCGAAGAAAAAGCAGCTTCGCAATCGCCGCTCGCTCCAGGGGCGGCCGCTCGCGGCCCCTTCGGATCGCCCGGCTTCGTCCGTTGCGAGACCGCAGCCGGCGCATGACGCGCGACCGCAGGCGGAGCGGGCGACCGCGCCGCCCAGCGATCTTTACGCCGCACTCGATCTCGGCACCAACAATTGCCGTCTCCTGATCGCGCAGCCGACGCGGCCGGGACAATTCCGCGTGGTCGATGCGTTTTCGCGAATCGTGCGTCTTGGCGAGGGTCTGGGCTCCAGCGGCCGGCTCTCCGAGGATGCCATGGAGCGATCCATCGAGGCGCTCAAGATCTGTGCGGCCAAGCTCTCCACCCGCAATATCCGCAAGCGCCGGCTGATTGCCACCGAGGCCTGCCGCGCCGCCGAGAATGGCGAGGAATTCCTGGCACGGGTGACAGCCGAGACCGGGCTTGAACTCGAGATCATCAATCGCGAGACGGAAGCGCGGCTTGCCGTGTCCGGCTGCTCGTCGCTGGTCGGGCGCGAAACGCGCTCGGTCGTGCTCTTCGACATTGGCGGCGGCTCGTCGGAAATCGCGGTCATCAAGACAGGCGAGAGCCGTTCGGCGCGGCTTGCCAATCACATCACCCACTGGACATCGCTCCCCGTGGGCGTCGTCACGCTGTCGGAACGGCATGGCGGGCGCGACGTAACGCCGGCGGTGTTCGACGCGATGGTGCGCGAAGTGGAAGGCATGCTGGCGGCGTTCGAAAGCCCGGACGTCAGCGAGCTGGCCGACGATCCCGATTCGGGCTTCCACCTGATCGGTACCTCCGGCACGGTGACGACGCTTGCCGGGGTGCATCTCGGCCTTCCGAAATATGATCGCCGCAAGGTGGACGGGGTCTGGCTCTCGGATGCAGAGGTGAGCGCCATGCAGGCGAAGCTTCTCTCCTGGGATTTTGCCGGGCGCGCGGCCAATCCCTGCATCGGGCCCGACCGGGCCGATCTCGTGCTGGCGGGCTGCGCCATTCTTGAGGCCATTCGCCGGCGCTGGCCGTCGCCGCGCATGCGGGTGGCGGATCGCGGCCTGCGCGAGGGGCTTCTGACAGACATGATGGCCGATGACGGCGTCTGGCGACGGCTGCGCCATCGGGGCGGCACGACAAGCTGGCGCAGCCGGCCGGGAGACAAGACATGACCAAACCGCCGTCGACACCCAACAGAACCGGGCGCAAGATCGGCCAGAAGGTGAAGAAGGGGAAGCTGAAGGCCTCCTCCCGCCGCTGGATCGAGCGTCACATCAACGACCCTTATGTGCAGCGGGCGAAGCTCGAGGGCTATCGCGCGCGCGCAGCCTTCAAGCTGCTGGAGATCGATGACAAGCATCAGATCCTCAAGGGCGCCAAGCGCATCATCGACCTGGGCTCGGCACCGGGCAGCTGGTCGCAGATCGCCGCCAAGGTGACGAATTCGACCGACAGCGACATCCGCGTCGCGGCCATCGACTTTCTGGAGATGGATGCGCTGCCGGGCGTGCATTTCGTGCAGATGGACTTCCTGCAGGACGAGGCCCCTCGCCTGCTGATGGAAGCACTCGGCGGCGCGCCGGATCTCGTCATGTCCGACATGGCCGCGCCGACAACCGGCCATAAGCGCACCGACCACCTGCGCACCATGCAGCTTTGCGAGGTTGCTGCGCATTTCGCCATCGAAGTGCTGGCCGAAGGCGGGCATTTCCTCGCCAAGACCTTCCAAGGCGGCACGGAAAACGAACTCTTGACGCTGCTGAAGCAGAATTTCCGTCAGGTCGTCCATGTGAAGCCCGGCGCATCGCGCGCCGAGTCGGTCGAGATGTTCCTGCTCGCCAAGGGCTTCAAGGGTCGCGTACAGGTTGAGGCAGAGGCGGACGCCTGATCGCCCCTCACCCGGCCTGATGGGCCCTGTGGCCTGAGACATCGGCTCCCGCATCCCGCGGCAGCGGAATGATGAAGAAGAGCGAGGCAGCCGAGAGCAGCGCCGTCAGGCCGAAGGCCAGATGGAAGGAGAAGAGCGACAGGGTCTCGCCACTCCACCAGCCACCCGTTTCCAGAATAAGACCGGCGACGGCGACGCCGAGCGCGGTCGCGATCTGCTGGAACACCGAGCTGATCGACGTGGCCTGGCTGGCGTCCTGTTCACTCACCGAGGTGAAGTTCAGGCTGTTCGACGAGGTGAACAGAAAGGACCGGCAAAAGCCCGCGAGATAGAGCGAGAGTGTCATCAGCCAGATCGGCGTTTCCGGCGTGAAGAACACGGCGACACCGATCATCGCGGCGCCGGCAGCGGAGGCGACGACCATCGTATCGCGGAAGCCCCAAGCGGCCAGTGCGCGGGTCGCCAGGAACTTCGTCGACATCGCGCCGAAGGCGCCGGCGAAGGTTATGAGGCCAGAATGGAACGGGTTCAGCCCGAAAGCCATCTGCAGCATCAGCGGCATCAGGAAAGGCTGCGCGCCATTGGCAACGCGGAAGATCGTGGACCCGACGATCGAAAGTCGGAAGACGGGATCGCGGAATAGCTTCAGCGTCAGGATCGGGTTGGGGACACGCCGGGCGTGGCGGATGTAAAGCACGAGCGTGAGCACGCCGACCACGGTTGCGGCGATGCCGACGACCGGCGGCAGCGCCGGCAGGCTGATGACCGAGAGGCCAAAGACGATGCCGGCGGCGGCGATGCCGCTGAGGAAAAAGCCAGGCCAGTCGAGCTTGGGCGTCTCACGCGGCGGCATTTCCGGCAGGTAGATCGTCGACAGCCAGATGCCGAGCAGGCCGATCGGCACGTTGATCAGGAAGATCCAGTGCCAGGAGAAATAGGTCGTGATGAAGCCACCCAGCGGCGGGCCGGCCATGGGACCGATGAGGCCCGGGATGGTGAGCCAGGTCATGGCCGAGACGAACTCGCTCTTCGGCACGGCGCGCACCAGCACGAGGCGGCCCACCGGCGTCATCATCGACCCGCCAATGCCCTGCAGGAAGCGTGCAATGACGAATTCCGGCAGGGTTGAAGACATGGAGCAGGCGATCGATCCCAGGACGAAGACCAGAAGCGCAATGCGGAAAATGTTCTTCGCGCCGAACTTGTCTGCCATCCAGCCGCTGATCGGAATGAAAACGCCAAGCGCCACGAGGTAGGAGGTCAGCGCCAGCTTCAGGGTGATGGGGTTGACGCCGATGTCGCCGGCAATCGCCGGAAGCGATGTGGCGATGACCGTCGAATCCATCATCTCCATGAAGAAGGCGAAGGCGAGGATGATGGGGACGATACGAGGCATGTCGGAACCGAAGAGCAATGCGGGCCGCAGAATTGCAGCCCATTCTGTTATTGTAAGGAATACATACTTTCCATAGTCCCGGTGCTTGGCCTTGAATAGTGAATTCTTCGCAATGTTTCAGAGCGTCGCAACATCACATTCCGGCAGAAACTGCGCCGCCAGCCGGTTGCGATAGGCAACGAGATTGGGTTCCGCTAGGATCGCATCGCGGATCGGCCCTGGAAAGGCGTGCGCCGTGGCCGCGATGGCGAAAGCGAGCACCGTCGCATCGGATGCGCTGGCGCGGTCGCCCAGAAGATATGGCTTGTCTCCGAGAAGACAGGCAATCGCATGGGAGTTCTCTGCGGCCAACAGATCGTTTTCCGCATTGCTCATTCTTGCCGTACCCTGCCCCTGCAGAGACTTCAGAACGCTGCGGCGGACGAGCGGGGCAATCAGCAGGCGGACAGGCGCGGGCATGGCGCCGAAGGCTGCCTTTTGCATCACCGGCCAGCCATCGGGGCGGATCCACCGCCGTTCGACGGCGAAGAAATAGCTCGACTCCTCCAGCGTGCGCTCGGCCAGCAGGCCCAGCATCAGGGTTTTCTCGTCATATCCACCAGTGAAATCCACACCGTAGGCCTCGGCGAGGTAGCGCTTGATGAAACGGCTGTCGGAGACAGTGCGCCCCTTGTCCTCGATGTATGGCAGCTTGCCGCGCGGGGCCTTGCGGGCGCCGGCAATCCCGTTGATCTTTTCGAAGGGAAGCCCGGCCATACGCAGCAGGATCATGACCTTCATGACGAATGGGCTCAGGTCCGGCTGTCCGACGCCGGGTCCAAATCCATAAAGCTTGATCATGCCGCCTCTTCTCCGCGCCTCAGATGATGCTATCGAAACGGGCGGAGATCGGGATGTCCAGAGCCTTTGAACTGGAGTGAAAGCATAAAATGCAAAAGCCCGGGCATTCAGCGCCGGGCCAGAGCATACTAGTGCGTCGCGGCGGTTCAGGCAGCCATGTCGGCTGCGACCTGGCGCAAGGTGGCTGCGAGGCGAGACTGGATTTCCTGGGTGGCGACCGGAATGCCGGCTTCTGCGAAGTCGTTGACCAGACGCTCCACTGCACCGCCGCGCTTGATGATGTCCTCGGTCAGCAATTCGTTGGCATAGGCGGCCGGATCGACATGTCCGAGCTTTTCAGCAGCCCAGAGCGCCAAGGCCATCTTGCTACGCGCATCAATGCGAAACTGCAGTTCGCGTTCACGCGCGAACTGAAATTCGGAAGCATCGGCCCGCATCTTCAGAGCATTCATAAGGACGTCCCCCTAAACATACAAAATAAACAATGGCTTCTTGGCCACGGAGGGTACGTTTGCACGAGGGTCGTTGAAACTTCCTGATCCGAAAAGATTGCATTTTATCGGACACGACGATTTCGCGACAAAGCTGTGCAACTTGGGGAATTTCCGCAACCGACGCGCTTCATTCTGAGGCATGAACGGCCCTGCCGGCGCACAACTGCCTGTGGATAGCGTTTTGCTATTCCCTTCCGGTCATGATCATGTTACCAGCCCTCGCCAACTTCCAGAACAAATGGAAAGCCAGCGGAGCCGCTCCCAAGCTGCCGCTGCTTTTGCATTTCGACAATTCGAAAGGAACTTGGCAGATGGCGCGCATTATCGAATCCGCTACCGGGCACGAAGCCCTCACCTTCGACGACGTTCTCCTGCAGCCCGGGCATTCCGAGATCATGCCGGGCCAGACGAACATCGCGACCCGCATTGCTTCAGACATCGAATTGAACCTGCCGATCCTGTCGTCGGCCATGGATACGGTGACGGAATCGCGCCTTGCCATTGCCATGGCGCAGGCCGGCGGCCTCGGCGTCATCCACCGCAACCTTTCGCCGGCTGCCCAGGCCGAAGAGGTCCGCCAGGTGAAGAAGTTCGAAAGCGGCATGGTGGTGAACCCCGTCACCATCGGCCCCAAGGCCAAGCTCGCCGAAGCGCTGGCGCTGATGAAGGCGCATGGCATTTCCGGCATTCCCGTCGTCGAAAACGGCGGCAACGGCGTGGCGGGCAAGCTGGTCGGCATTCTGACCAACCGCGACGTTCGCTTCGCCACCAATCCGGACCAGCCGGTCCACGAACTGATGACCAAGGAACGGCTCATCACCGTGACGGAAAGCGTCGAGCAGCAGGAAGCCAAGCGCCTGCTGCACAGCCACCGCATCGAGAAGCTCGTGGTGGTGGACAATGACGGCCGCTGCGTCGGCCTGATCACGGTCAAGGATATCGAGAAGTCCCAGCTGAACCCGAATGCCTCCAAGGATGTGCAGGGCCGTCTCCGTGCTGCTGCTGCCATCTCGGTCGGCGACGATGCGCGCGAGCGCACCGAGCGGCTGCTGGATGCCGGCGTTGACGTCATCGTCATCGACACGGCCCATGGCCATTCGCAGAAGGTTCTGGATGCCGTCGGCATCGTGAAGAAGATGACGAACTCGGTTCGCATCATTGCCGGCAATGTCGCCACCGCCGGCGGCACGCGCGCCCTCATCGACGCAGGCGCAGACGCCGTCAAGGTCGGCATCGGCCCGGGCTCGATCTGCACCACACGTATCGTCGCAGGCGTCGGCGTTCCGCAGCTGGCCGCCATCATGGCGGCGGTCGATGAAGCCAACAAGTCGGGCATTCCGGTGATCGCCGATGGTGGCATCAAGTTCTCGGGCGACCTGGCCAAGGCCATAGCCTCCGGCGCATCGGCCTGCATGGTCGGCTCGCTGCTCGCCGGCACGGATGAAAGCCCGGGCGAGGTCTATCTCTACCAGGGCCGCTCCTTCAAGGCCTATCGCGGCATGGGTTCGGTCGGCGCAATGGCGCGCGGCTCGGCCGACCGCTACTTCCAGGCCGAAGTGCGCGACACGCTGAAGCTGGTGCCGGAAGGCATCGAAGGCCAGGTTCCCTACAAGGGTCCGGTGTCGGGCGTGCTGCACCAGCTGGCTGGTGGCCTTCGCGCCGCCATGGGCTATGTCGGCGGCGTCGATCTGCCGGACTTCCAGAAGAAGGCGACCTTCGTGCGCATTTCCGGTGCTGGCCTGCGCGAAAGCCATGCGCATGACGTCACGATCACGCGCGAAAGCCCGAACTATCCGGGTGGCATGTGAGCTTCCGGCTGGGCGACAGCCTGAAATCGGACCCGTGGCTCTGGCTTGCGGGTCTTGTTTCGGCAGCGCTCCTTCTGGTCATGAACCTTCGAGACGCGGCGCAATTCGCCGCGCTCACCCACGGGCGCACCATTCCCGACTCCGACATCTCCTCGACAGGCGAAAGCCTGCTGGCGCTGAAGGACTATCTGGCGACAAAGCCGGAAGCGGCCGAAGTGCTGCGGACGATGCACCTGCAGGCCGACCTTGTCCTGCCGGCAGCACTCACCATCTTTCTTCTGCTGCTCATTCGCCGCCTCGTTCCCGGCGCGATCGTCTACGGGCGCCCGGCGGAGAGCCTGCTGGCCGTCATGATGGTGTTTCCGATCCTCTACGGCCTTGCCGACTATTCGGAAAACGTCATCGGCCTCCTGCTGTTTCCCCCCTCCTCACCGACGGCCGCCAGCGCGGCGTTGCTCGCCGATGCGCTCTCCTGGGCGACACGGCTGAAATTCCTGGCCGCGACGATTGCGGGCGTCATCATCGCACGGCTGTTGATTGCACGTCTGGCGCGTTAGGCCGGAAAATATTTTCGAAATCCCGGAAATAAACTTCCGTGCGAATTCAGCTCCTTAATGGACAAAAACTGTGGGCTCCTACGATTAATGCCCGCAGGCCATTGTAAAATTTCAAATAAAGCATATCTTGAGCTCATCGAAAGTTGCTTGTGACGTCGTTAAGAGCTTTGCTCCCGTCGAATTTCCTCTCAAATAATCGATCCAATCCTGCGAGGTTTCGCGGGAACAACAACGATTGCTACGAAAGGAAATCGTTATGAACACTGGCACAGTAAAGTGGTTTAACTCCACCAAGGGCTTCGGCTTCATTCAGCCTGACAACGGCTCGACCGACGTTTTCGTTCACATCTCGGCCGTTGAACGCGCCGGCATGGGCTCGCTCTCCGACGGCCAGAAGATCAGCTACGACATCGTGCAGGACCGCAAGTCCGGCAAGAATTCGGCTGACAATCTTCGCGCAGCGTGAATTCGTCATTCGCTGAGGCTGACCACGGATGTACTGGCAGCTTCGCTGAGTGACTGTGAGAGGTCGGGTTTACGCCCGGCCTTTTGTTTTTTGTGGAGGCTCCCATGACGGAAGTCCGTTACAATCCGGACGACATGGTCGTCCTTCGCCCCAGATCGCTACAGGGCGTACCGCAGCAGATCACAGTGCGCATCGTGTCCTGCCAGCCGGAAACCACGACCGGCGCGATCCGTTACCGGGTCCGTCTTCCCCGTGAAAACTTCGACCGGACGATCAGCAGCGACGATATCGACGTGCTGGCCTCGCCCGCAACGGGCGTTCGCGCGCCAGATCCGATCTCGCGGCCCAAAACCGGTTCGAGCTGGATCAACGCGTCGACCATTCGCACCCGAAAATAACAACAATTCAGAAAAGGCGGCATCTTGCAAGTCATCGTCAGGGACAACAATGTCGAACAGGCGCTTCGCGTCCTGAAGAAGAAGATGCAGCGCGAAGGCGTATTCCGCGAAATGCGGGCGCGGCGCTCCTATGAAAAGCCCTCCGAACGTCGTGTTCGCGAGGCGGCCGAAGCAATCCGCCGGCACAACAAGCTCAAGAAGAAGAGATTGCAGCGCGAAGGGCTCCTGCCCGCACCCAAGAAGGTCGTGCACCCGCGCTGAATTTCAAGACTTGAATTTCAACACAAGGGAGGTCCACCATGACCGCAACCAAAGACGCATTCTTCAAGCCGGCCAAGATGTCGGCTCAGGACAAAGCCTCCGCCATCGACCACATGGCGCGACAGATCATCAGCAAGGAAGCGGCACAGCGCGTTCTGAAGACCGAGCGGCTGCGCAAGCTCCGCGAGGCGCAGGAAGCGCTCGCCCCGGCCCCGGCACAGCCCGGCCCGCGCGGGAAGGCCAAGCGCGGCTGACCCCGGATGAGGCCAGCCGCCTCATCCCATTCCGTCAACCCTGCGCAAACGCCGCCTGCTCATCACGCTGACGCTGCACTTCGCGGCGTTTGTTGATGATCGAGGCGGTGATGACGCCAATCGTCACGATCGTTACCAGAATGGTCGAGACCGCGTTGATTTCCGGCGTCACGCCGAGACGCACCTGGCTGTAGATCTTCATTGGCAGGGTCGTGGCACCCGGGCCTGAAGCGAAGCTCGAGATCACCAGATCGTCCAGCGACAGCGTGAAGGCAAGCATCCAGCCCGAGACGACAGCCGGCGCGATGACCGGCAGCGTGACCTGCAGGAAGGTGCGCGTGGGCGTTGCCCCCAGATCCATCGCCGCTTCCTCGATCGACCGATCAAAACTCAACAGACGCGACTGCACGACGACGGCGACATAGCACATGGAGAATGTGATATGCGCGAGGATCACCGTGACAATGCCGCGGTCGAGATTGACCGCCACGAAGAAGAGCAGCAGCGACAGGCCGGTGATGACATCCGGCATGACGAGCGGCGCATAGATCATTCCCGAGAACAGCACCCGGCCATGAAACTTCGTGTAGCGGGTCAGCGCCAGCGCCGCGAGCGTGCCGAGCACGGTAGCGATCGATGCGGAGGTGAAGGCGACGCGCGCCGTCACCCATGCGGCATCCTTGAGCGCCTCGTTTTCCAGAAGCGAGGTGTACCACCGTGTCGAAAAGCCACCCCAGACGGTGACGAGCTTCGACTCGTTGAAGGAATAGACGATCAGCAGCAGGATCGGCAGGTAGAGGAAGCCGAAGCCGAGCGTCAGAGAGAACTTGTTGAAGGAGGTCCAGCGGTTCATCGTCATTCTCCCTGTGCTTTTGTCTGGGCGTTCTGGAACAGGGCGATCGGGATCACCAGGACCAGAAGCAGGACGATGGCAACGGCAGAGGAGATCGGCCAGTCGCGGTTGGAGAAGAACTCGGCCCAGAGCGTCTTGCCGATCATCAGCGTTTCAGAACCGCCGAGCAGGTCGGGGATGACGAATTCACCGGTTGCCGGAATGAAGACGAGCAGGAAGCCCGCGATCACGCCCGGGAGCGAAAGCGGGAATGTCACCTTCCAGAATGCTTGGAATTGCGTGCAGCCAAGATCTTCGGCCGCTTCGATCAGTGTCCCGTCGAGCTTTTCAAGCGCCGAATAGAGCGGCAGGACCATGAAGGGCAGATAGGAATAGACGATGCCGATATAGACCGCGACATTGGTGTTGAGGATGATCAGCGGCTCATGGATAAGCCCCAGATAGAGCAGGATCTGGTTGAGGAAGCCTTCCGGCTTCAGGATCGCGATCCACGCATAGACGCGGATCAGGAAGCTTGTCCAGAACGGCAGGATGACCAGCATCAGCAGTGTCGGACGGACCGTGCGCGGAGCCTGCGCCATCGCATAGGCGATCGGATAGCCGACGAGCAGCGTGAGCAGCGTCGCGAAGAAGGCGATCGTCACGCTGGAGATATAGGCCTTCACGTAGAGCGAGTCCTGCGTGAGGTAGATGAAGTTGTCCAGCGAGAGCTGGCTCAAGAAATCCTTCAGGCCATCCCAGCCCGCAGCCAGGTCGAAGACCGGCGTATAGGGCGGCATCGCGATCGCGGTCTGCGACAGCGAGATGCGGAAGACGATGAAGAACGGGACAAGGAAGAGGATCAGCAGCCATCCGAACGGGACGGCAATGACCAGGCGGTTGAAGATGCCGTTGACGAGCCTGGCCATGATCTCAATCCTTCAACAGAACGCCGGCATCGCCGTCGAAGGAAATCCAGACATCCTCGTCATAGCCCAGCGGGTTTTCGACCGAGCGCTGCGCGTTGAGCGACGAGGCTTTCACCGTCTGCCCGTTCGGCAGCTTGATGATATAGACCGTCATGTCGCCGAGATAGGCAATGTCCCACATCTCTCCCCTGACGGAATTGATGCCGGCGTCGGCCGGCGCCTCGCGCGTCACCCGGATCTTCTCCGGGCGGATGGCAAAGCCGCGGGTCGCGCCGCGCACATCGGCGCCGCCAACGGGCGTGCGGATGGTGAAGCCTTCGGCCACCGCGATGTCGAGATCGCCACCCTGCGAGGGGTTCGCCAGACCATCGAAGATGTTCACGTCACCAATGAAGTCGGCGACGAAGCGCGAGTTCGGGGCTTCGTAGATTTCGGCAGGCGTCGCCACCTGGTTGACCTTGCCGGCGGCCATGACGGCGATGCGGTCGGCCATGGTCATGGCCTCTTCCTGGTCGTGCGTGACGACGACAAAGGTCAGGCCGAGATCCTGCTGCAGGTCCATCAGTTCGAACTGGGTTTCTTCGCGCAGCTTCTTGTCGAGCGCGCCGAGCGGTTCGTCGAGGAGCAGAACCTTCGGCCGCTTGGCAAGCGAGCGGGCCAGCGCCACGCGCTGGCGCTGGCCGCCGGACAGCTGATGCGGCTTGCGGGTGGCGAATTTCTCGAGCTTGACGAGCTTGAGCATCTGCGCGACGCGATCGGCGATCTCGTTCTTCGGCATCCGGTCCTGCTTCAGGCCGAAGGCAATGTTGTTCTCGACCGTCATATGCGGGAAGAGCGCATAGGACTGGAACATCATGTTGACCGGCCGGCGATACGGCGGGGTTCCGGCCATGTTGACGCCGTCGAGGATGATTTCACCCGAGGTCGGCTGCTCGAAACCGGCGAGCATGCGCAGAAGCGTCGACTTGCCGCAACCGGACGCGCCGAGCAGTGCGAAGAACTCGCGGTGATAGATGTCGAGCGAGAGGTCATCGACCGCGACAAAGGTGCCGAACTTCTTCGTCACATTGCGGAACGAGATATACGGCTTGGCGCTCGGATCCGTCCACGGCGCAAATGATCTGCGGATGCTGCCCAAAGACTTCATGATTTTCCCCGGATTATGGTTTTACAAAAAAGGTTCTTTCTTGCCGGTGACGGCCCTTCTCTCCCCGAGGACCACACCGGATGCCGACAAAGAAAAGGCCCGAGCGAACCCGGGCCTTGTCATCTCGCTTATTGGCCGGTGACGACTTTCGTCCAAAGCCGTGTCTCGACCCGCTGCGTCTTCGGATCGAGCGGGGTGATGGTGAAGAGCTTCTTCAGCAGCGCGTCATCCGGATAGATCGACGTGTCTTCGAGGATCGCCTTGTCAACGAACTGCTGCGAGGCCTTGTTGCCGTTAGCGTAGAAGACGAAGTTCGACGCCTTGGCGATGACTTCCGGCTTCATCATGTAGTTGAGGAAGGCGTAGGCGTTGTCCTTGTGGGGAGCGTCAGCCGGGATCGCCATCATGTCGAACCACATCTGCGCGCCCTGCTTGGGGATCGAATAGCCGATGTGAACGCCATTCTTGGCCTGTTCGGCGCGGCTGGCTGCCTGGAAGACGTCGCCGGAATAGCCGAATGCGATGCAGATATCGCCGTTGGCCAGACCGTTGATATATTCGGACGAGTGGAACTTGCGAATGTTCGGGCGGGCCGCTTCCAGAAGGGCGGCAGCCTTTTCGAGATCCTTCGGGTCGTGGCTATCCGGCTTCAGGCCCAGATAGTTGAGGGCTGCCGGAAGGACGTCCTGCGGCGCATCGAGAACGTTGATGCCGCAATCCTTGAACTTGGCCGCCACCTTCGGATCGAAGATCACTTCAAGGCCGGGCTTCTCGTCGGACCCGAGGATCGCCTTCACCTTGTCCTTGTTGTAGCCGATGCCGTTCGTGCCCCACATGTAGTCGATGGCATACTGGTTGCCCGGGTCGTACTTGGCGGTACGCTCGTTGATCATGTCCCACATGTTGGAAATGTTCGGCAGTTTCGACTTGTCGAGCTTCTGAAAGACGCCGGCCTGAATCTGGCGGGACAGGAAGTGGGCGGTCGGCACCACGACGTCATAGCCGGTACCGCCGGCAAGAAGCTTGGTTTCCAGAAGTTCATTCGTGTCGAACGTGTCGTAGACAACCTTGATGCCGGTTTCCTTGGTGAAATCCTCAAGGATTGCCGGATCAATATAGTCGGACCAGTTGTAAATGTTCACGACCTTGTCTTCGGCCATGACGCCTGTTGCCAGCGCCGTGGTCATGGCGGCTGCAAGCGCAATATGTTTCAAAACGGATTTCATCTCATTCTCCTCTGGAGTTGAACCTTAGTGCCCGCCGGAGGGCGTGGCGGGCTAAACGGCCTTGTTTTCTTTGGAGACTAGAAATGTTTTCTGCACCCGACAAGGGGCATTTTTGCCTTTGCTGTCAAATTTGATCAAACGCAGGCAGCAATCTACTGGAAATCAAAAATGCTGAGTCCCGTCACCATTTCGTCGAGGCCGAGCGGACGGGTGACCGGCGGCTCGGCGCGGGCGAGACAACCTTGACGCTCACAGGTCCGGCAGGCCGGGCCAATGGCGACCGGGCCACCCGGCATGTTGGCGACGGCCTGACCGTAAACGATTTCATCGCGGAAGGAAATGTCGCAGCCGAGCAGAAGCGCGGTGCGCCTGACGCGCTCGGAGAACGCGCCTTGTGGCCCCTCCAGCGTGCGCGAGATGACGACGAATTCCGCCCCATCCGGCATCTCCACCGCATCGACAAGGATCTGCGCCGGCTGGGCGAAGGCGGAATGGATGTTGAGCTTGGGACAGCGCCCGCCAAAGCGGACCTGCGGAAAGCCTTGCGCGCCGGCACGGCGGAAGCGGTTTCCGGCATTGTCGATTTCCAGCATGAAGAAGGGCACGCCCGACGCGCCCGGCTTCTGCAACATGGTGAGCCGGTTTGCCGCCATTTCATAAGAGACGCCGAAGCGGGAACGCAGGACGTCAATGTCGTAGCGCGCACGCTGGGCGGCAGCATGGAACGCGCCATAGGGCATGAGAAGCGCATGCGCCGCATAGCGCGCCAGCTCGAAACGGCCGATGCGCCGTGCCTCATGCGAGGACAGGCCGAGCGTGTCGAGTTCGGCCAGCAGGTCGTCCTTCAACGCGATCTGTGCCACTTCCATCGCGACTTCCCGCAACTGGTCGAAGGGAGACAGGCGTTCGGAGAGAAAGAGACGCATGGAGTGCCGGTCATAGCGGCGGCGAAGACCCGGCATGGTGTGGACGGGGAGCGTGCGCACGACAATGCCATGATTGTTCTTGAGCCATGTCCGCAGCGCCCCGCCGACATCATCAGCCGGCTTGATCGCTTCGTGAAACTGTTCGGCCGCCTCGTCCAGCCGGGCGAAATAGTTGGGACGGCGCTCGAAGAGTTCGCGCACCTCGTCGGCCGGCAGGCGCGCGGCGGAAAGCGCCGTCTCGTGACCCTCGCGGGCGAGAAGTTCGGCAAGATCGGTCAGGCGCGCGGCCTGTTCGCGATAGGCGCGGTAAAGCTTGTTGACGGCGGCCGTCGCATTGGGCGCGGCCTCGGCCATCTCGACCAGTTCCTGATCGCCGGGAAGCTCGCCGGCCAACAACGGATCGGTGAAGATTTCGCGCAGCTGGCTGACGCTACCCGCCGCCTCGCCCTGCAGCTCATCCAGATCGACCTTGTAGACCGATGAGAGTTTCAGGAGCAGCTGCACGGTCAGCGGGCGTTGGTTGCGCTCGATGAGGTTCAGATAGGACGGCGAGATTTCCAGCGCCTCGGCCATGGCCGTCTGGGTGAGCGACAGTGCATTGCGGATACGGCGCACGCGCGGCCCTGCAAAGATCTTGTGTTCGGCCATATCCGCCTCCCCTGTGACCGATTTTACAAAACCCGTGACGATTTTGACAAACGGTCGGATTTACAATTTTTACAAATTTACAGCATGCCCTTGTCAAAGACAAGACATCGTAACCTCTTTATCCATCCGTTTTCGTTCATTTTTCTGGATTTTTTTGCGCTGCGGTGTAAAAACAGTCACATCAGATTTCGGCAAGCGAGACACCCAAGACGAGCGAGCCGATAGGTTAGTCAAAGAACGGAGACACGTTATGACCGATTTTTACAATCTTGTTCCCTCGGCACCCCAGGGCCGTTTCGACAATATCGAACGCCCCTACAGCGCGGAAGACGTCAAGCGCCTGCGCGGCTCTGTTCAGATCAAGCACACGCTTGCCGAAATGGGCGCAAACCGCCTCTGGGACCTCCTGCACAAGGAAGATTTCATCAACGCGCTCGGCGCGCTTTCGGGCAACCAGGCCATGCAGATGGTCCGCGCCGGCCTGAAGGCGATCTATCTCTCCGGCTGGCAGGTTGCTGCTGACGCCAACACGGCATCGGCCATGTATCCGGACCAGTCGCTCTATCCGGCAAACGCTGCGCCCGAGCTTGCCAAGCGCATCAACCGCACGCTGCAGCGCGCCGACCAGATCGAAGTTTCGGAAGGCAAGGGCCTTTCGGTCGACACCTGGTTCGCCCCGATCGTTGCCGATGCTGAAGCCGGCTTCGGTGGCCCGCTCAACGCCTTTGAAATCATGAAGGCCTTCATCGAGGCAGGCGCTGCCGGCGTTCACTTCGAAGACCAGCTCGCTTCGGAAAAGAAGTGCGGCCATCTCGGCGGCAAGGTTCTGATCCCGACCGCGGCCCATATCCGCAACCTGAATGCGGCCCGCCTTGCAGCCGACGTTATGGGTGTTCCGACCCTCATCGTTGCCCGCACGGACGCAGAAGCTGCCAAGCTGCTGACCTCGGATATCGACGAGCGCGACCGTCCGTTCGTTGACTACGACGCCGGCCGCACGGCGGAAGGCTTCTATCAGGTCAAGAACGGCATCGAGCCCTGCATTGCCCGCGCGATCGCTTACGCTCCGAACTGCGACCTGATCTGGATGGAAACCGGCAAGCCGGATCTCGCCCAGGCCCGCAAGTTTGCCGAAGCCGTGCAGAAGGCCCATCCGGGCAAGATGCTCGCCTACAATTGCTCGCCGTCGTTCAACTGGAAGAAGAACCTCGACGATGCAACGATTGCGAAGTTCCAGAAGGAGCTTGGCGCGATGGGCTACAAGTTCCAGTTCATCACGCTGGCCGGTTTCCACCAGCTGAACTTCGGCATGTACGAACTGGCCCGTGGCTACAAGGACCGCCAGATGGCTGCCTATTCGGAGCTGCAGGAAGCGGAATTCGCGGCAGAGGTCAACGGTTACACCGCGACCAAGCACCAGCGCGAAGTCGGCACCGGCTATTTCGATGCCGTCTCCATCGCCATCACCGGCGGCCAGTCCTCGACGACTGCGATGAAGGAATCGACCGAGACGGAGCAGTTCCGCCCGGCAGCCGAGTAAGTCACTGCCCTCCCCTTCACCGGGGAGGGTCCCCAACCAAACCCATTCACAAACCCCTGAATACAAGAGGAGAAATGCCATGAATGCCCCAGCTACCCGCGTTAAGGAACGTGCAGAAGAACAGTCCTCGGCCATGACGGCCGATCAGCAGGCCATGATCCGCATGGTCGCCAACGACCTGCACCGCCTGAACCAGTCCGTCATGAAAGCCGTCGATGCCGGCGTTTCGGTCGAACTCGTCCGCTCTGCCCGCCACCATGGCGGCGAAGGAAACTGGGGCGATCTCCTCATCCCGGTCATCGTGACCCAGGGCCGCTAACAGCCCGAACCGCTCATGACCTCCAGACGCCCGGAAGCTCCCTGCTTCCGGGCGTTTGTGCGCCAGTCAACCAGAAGCTACGCAACCGGGAAATACTCGCTTGACTATTGTCAGATCCATGTGTGATCTGGCGTTGCTATATTGAGCACCTGGGGAGGGGCAATCATGAAAAACAAGCTTCTTGCGGAAGCATTCGGCACATTCTGGCTCGTGTTCGGGGGATGCGGCAGCGCCGTTCTGGCGGCCGGCTTTCCGCAGCTCGGCATCGGCTTTCTCGGCGTTTCGCTGGCCTTCGGCCTGACCGTGCTGACCATGGCCTATACGGTCGGCGGCATTTCCGGCGGGCATTTCAATCCGGCGGTTTCGGTTGGCCTCACCGTGGCGGGCCGGTTACCGGTCTCCGATCTCATTCCCTACATCATCGCGCAGGTCGTCGGCGCGATCATCGCGGCAGCGGCGCTCTATGTCGTCGCAACCGGCAAGGCCGGCGCCGACATCGGTGGCTTTGCCGCCAACGGCTATGGCGAACATTCGCCGGGCGGTTATTCGCTGCTCGCCGGTCTGGTGATCGAGATCATCCTGACGGCCTTTTTCCTGATCATCATTCTCGGCTCGACGCATGGACGCGCGCCGGCGGGCTTTGCGCCGATCGCCATCGGCCTGGCGCTGACGCTCATTCACCTGATCTCCATCCCGGTCACCAACACCTCGGTCAACCCGGCGCGCTCGACCAGCCAGGCCCTCTTTGCCGGCGGCTGGGCGATCGGCCAGCTCTGGCTGTTCTGGGTGGCCCCGATCGTCGGCGCCATCATCGGCGCCCTGATCTGGAAGGTGATCGGCGAGAAGGAATAAGGCCCTGGGCGTCCTTTGGGACGCCCAGCGTCTAACCTCCGGGGCCTCAGCGCGAACGGGCAATTTTTCGCCAGAACCTGAGGAGACCGGCTGGCGCATCCCAGCCGGAGCGGTCGTAGAACGCCTGCTCGGCCTTCGGGTCATTGCGCCTGGTTCCTGGCCTCTTCATGAGAAGCAGGCCCAACACTTGATCATACATGGTGATGCTCCCTGTCTGGTGGCATCACCTTTCTTATGCATCAGATTCCGATTTACATAGAGCGGAAATCGGCAGATATCTTTCATCCATGAAAGACATTCCCTGGGATCTCTACCAGCTGTTTCTGATCGTCGCCCGGCGCAAGGGACTGGCCGGTGCTGCCGCAGAAACGGGCTTGAGCCCGCCCACGCTGGGGCGGAAGATCCTGGCGCTGGAAGAGATGGCGGGCGAAAGCTATTTCCACCGCGCCCAGACCGGCTATACACTGACGCCGCGCGGTCAGGCGCTCTACAGCGAACTGCAGGAGATGGAAGCGGCGGCACGCAAGCTGCGCTACCATTATGCCGAGGGCCATGCGCCCGTGCGGCTTCGCATCGGTGCCGGCACCTGGAACACGGCGTTCATGATCGCCCACATCCAGACGCTCTGCACGGATGTCGATCCCTTCTATCTCGACTTTCACGCCGGCGAGGAAAGAACGCGGCTGGCGCATCGCGAAACGGATATCGGCTTCCGCGCCTTCGAGCCGGAAGAGGCGAACCTTGCCATCCAGAAGCTGCCGCCGACGGCCTATGCCATCTACAAGGCGCGCGGCGCGCGCGTGCCCGATCATCGCTGGGTGGCCGTGCACGGGACGAATGCGCTCTCGACCTATCTCAAATGGCCGCACCAGAACCGTGCCGACGATATCGTCTTCACCGTCAACCGCGCGGCGGAAATGCGGGATCTGATCGTCGCAGGCGCCGGGCTCGGCGTGCTTCCCTGCATCTGCGGCGACAGGGAACCGGGGCTCGAGCGCGTTCAGCCCCTGCCCGCATTGCAGCATGACCAATGGCTGGTGATGAACAGCGAAGACCGGCACAGGCCGGAGATCCGCACCGTCATCAACCGGATCATCAAGCTGTTTCGCGCCAATGCCGATCTGATCAGCGGGCGGCGCGGGTAGCTCGCGCAGCCTCTCTCAAGAACACAATTGTCAGGCGGCGCGGCCGACCGCGTCGCGCTGGACCGCCTCTGTCCCGAGCCTGAACCGCCCGACGAGCTTCATCAGCTCGTCTGCCTCGATCGCCAGCTGTCGCGACAGGGCGTTGGTTTCCTCCACCATCGCGGCATTCGCCTGGGTCATCTGATCCATGCGGTTGACGGTCGTGTTGACTTCGGTCAGCGCAGAGGACTGGTCCTGCGCGGCGGTCGCAATCATGTTCATGTGCGAGGAGATATCGGAAATCTGCCGGCTGATGTCGTTCAGCACCCCGCCCGTCTTCTGGACGTGACCAACGCCGGAGGAGACTTCGCGCGAGGCCGTTTCGATGAGGCCCTTGATCTCCTTGGCAGCGCCTGCGGAGCGCTGCGCCAGTTCGCGTACTTCCATGGCAACGACCGCGAAACCCTTGCCGGCCTCGCCCGCGCGGGCGGCTTCGATCCCGGCATTCAGCGCGAGAAGATTGGTCTGGAAGGCGATCTCGTCGATAACATCGATGATCTGCTCGATCTGCTTGGACGCGCCTTCGATCCGCGACATGGCCGAGACGGCATCGTTGACGACGATCACCGAGGCATCGGCGTTCTGGCGAGCGCTGACGACGATGGCGTTTGCCTCGCGGGCACGGTCAGCGGAATTGCGGACGGTGGACGTGATTTCCTCGACTGCGGCGGCGGTTTCTTCAAGCGACGCGGCCTGGGATTCGGTCCGGCGGGAGAGATCGCCGGCGGCACCCTGCATCGCCGACCCGTTGGCCTGAATGGTCAGTGCATTGTCCTGAATTTGCGAGAGCGTGTCGCGCAGCGTCGTCAGCGACGCATTGAAGTCGGCGCGCAGGCGATCGAGTGAGCCGGAGAACGGCGTGTCGATGGCCCGCGTCAGATCGCCATGGGCCAGCCGGTCAAGGCCGGCGGCCAGCGCGTTGACGGCGAAGCCGATCTGCTCTTCGCTGACCCGCTTCTCCTCGTCGTTGCGGGCGCGTTCGGCGTCGATGGCGGCGCGCGCCTCGGCGCTTTCGCTTTCCATCCGCACCTTGGCGAGTGCGTTTTCCTTGAAGATGCCGAGCGCGCGGGCCATGTCGCCGATTTCGTCGACTCGGGCATCGCCCTGAATGGTGGTTTCCAGCCTGCCCTCGGCGAGCCGGCGCATCGCATTGGTGATCTGCCCGATCGGCTTCTTGAAGGTGAGAACCAGACCGATACCCGCGACAACGGCGATCAGGATGCCGGCCAGCGTCGCGGAGACGGAGAGCGTGTTGGCGTGTTCGCGTTCGGCGCTGGCGGAGTTCTTCTGGGTCTCGGCGAATGAGGTGAGATAACCCCAGATGATATTCACCTGCTTTTCGGCCGAGGCATAGACGGCATCGCGCTTGCCGTCGAGATCGACAAGGGCGGCGCTGTCAGCCTCCATCTGCTTCACGGCCGGCGGCAGGGCTGCCATCAGATCGGCATAGAACTTCTCGGCCTTGGCGGAGCCCTGAAGCGCGTCGAGGTCCTTGCGGACGATCTGGAATTCCTGCACCAGCCGGTCGCGGTTCTGTTTTGTCGGCTGCCCGAGGAAGCGGGCAAGCTCGATCTGGATGGCATACATGGAGCCGGAAAGGCGATGGGAATCCTGCAGCATGGCGGACACCCGGACCTTTTCGGTCTCGAGCCCGGAAAGGCCGCGGATCGCCTTGACCGTATTGTCGGTGTTGAAGCTGTCGAGAGTGCCGGCGATGGCGCCAATGCGCGTCATTGCCTGGCCGATCTTCGGCAGGGTTGTGTCGTCGACCGCACTGGCGCTCAGCGTCCCGTTCATGTCATCGACGGCAGCCTTGAGATCGTTGCCTACGGCCTTTTTGTCCTGCGGCAGGGCCGTCCCAAGCTTGCGAACCTGCTTGTTCAGGTCGTTCATCTGGGCCTTCACGAAGGCGAGCTTGGCATCCGCGCCGCCGGCGCTGGCATAGCCGGCGACTACGCCGTTGAGCGCGTGCATGATGTCGAGAACGCGGCCTGACTCGTAAAGCGTCGACTTGGCGCCGCCTTCCTGCTGCTGGATGTCACGTTCGGACTTGGCGCCGGCATCGGCCAGCATGACCTGCGCGCCGATAATACCCTTGAGCTTCTCATCCATGGACTGGCGGAGCGCCACTTCCTGCTGGTCAAGCGCCCAGAGATTGGCGACTTCCTTCTCCACGCTTGCAGTGGCGCTGATCGCGTTCGTCAGGTCGGAGACCCCGTCAGCATCCGGCTTCAGCCCGGAAAGCGTACGCTGGAGAACCGATTTCTGATCGGCGATGCGCGTGGTCACATCCTTGTAGCTCGCCTCGGTCGAGTCGCCGAGAAAACGGGTCATGGCGGCAGACACGTCGCGGAAGCCGCTGAGCGAGGTCATCACGCTGTTGGAGATGATCAGGCGGCCCTGCAAAAGCTCCACGGCATAGAGGCCGACGATGCCGACCGCCGAGATGCTGACCACAAAGGGGAAAATGAAGACCAGAACCTTGGTCTGAATCCGGAAACGCGAGAGAATGCTGTCGAAGCTCATGATAACCTCCCAAACGGAGGCCCGACCTTCGTAAGCCCACCGCTACTTATGGAAAGCTAAGGGAGATCACCTAATAAACTTCTAATGGACGTTAAATCGTTTGAAAACCTGACGATTAACGGCTTCAGGCGCTCCCTCAGAGCGCCTCCTGCGTGCAATTCAGCCCGAGAGCCTCAGATGGCGAGCAAGACGACCGTGACGGCGACGAGCGTCAGGGCAGATGCGACCGTGAACTTCCAGATACGCTGGAGTTCCTGTTCGCGGTTAATCGCTTGCGCCTTGGCAACAGCCTTTGCTTTTTGAGCAGCCATTTCGTTTTCCCCTTCCGGGGTCCTGGTCCCATGCATGTTTCGCATCGGAGCGACCCCATGAACGAAGCATCGTCCTGCAGTGTTAAGAAGGCGTTACTTGGCTCTAGCAGTCAAGGGAAATTCGGGCCTTGGTTTCGCCAATCTTAACTATTTTGCGACAATGGCGCAGAATTCACACGGCACTGCCGGCTGCATGCCCGGAGGCCCAGGCCCACTGGAAATTGTAGCCGCCCAGCCAGCCCGTCACATCGACGCATTCGCCGATGAAATAGAGCCCGGGCGCGGCCTTCGCCTCCATGGTCTTCGAGTCGAGATCGCGCGTGTCGATGCCGCCCAGCGTCACTTCGGCCGTCCGGTAGCCCTCCGTGCCGGCGGGCTTCAGCGTCCAGTCACTCACCGCCCCGGCAACGCGAGCCAGAACCTTGTCGGACAGGTCGGCGAGATGGCCGGGGGCACCGTGCTTGTCGGCAATGTATTTGGCCAGCCGCGCCGGCAGGATCGCGGCAAGCGCCGTCGAAAGCGATTGCCGGCCATGGGCGCTTCGGGCCGTCTTCAGGGCCGCAAGCACGTCGACACCCGGCTCAAGGCGCATGCGGATGGCGTCACCCTCCCGCCAGACGGCGGAGATCTGCAGCATCGCCGGTCCGGAGAGACCCCGATGGGTGAAGAGCATGGCCTCACGGAACACCGTCTTGCCGCAGCTGACCTCGACCTCACAGGAAAGCCCTGCCAGTTCCGACAACTCTGAGAGCAGCCCGGGTTCCAGCGTGAAGGGCACGAGCGCCGGGCGCGTTTCGGTGAGGCGCAGCCCGAACTGCTCGGCAATCTTGTAGGCAAGGCCCGTCGCGCCCATCTTCGGGATCGACTTGCCGCCGGTCGCAATGATCAGCGCTGGCGCCTCGATCGTTCCGTCGCCGGTGGCGACACGGTGGCGATCATCGGATTTCTCGACGCTCAAAATCTCGACGCCGGTTTTCAGCTCGACGCCTGCGGCGGCCATTTCGGCGAGCAGCATGGCGACGATTTCCTTCGCGGAGCCATCGCAGAAAAGCTGCCCGAGGGTCTTCTCGTGCCAGGCGATGCCATGCGCCTCGACGAGCTTCAGGAAGTCCTGCGGCGTGTAGCGGGCGAGTGCCGACTTGCAGAAATGCGGATTGGCCGAATAGTAGTTCTTCGGCCCGGCATCGAGATTGGTGAAGTTGCAGCGGCCACCGCCGGAGATGCGGATCTTCTCGCCAGGCATCTTCGCGTGGTCGAGCACGGTTACACGCCTGCCCCGCTTTCCGGCGGCAATTGCCGCCATCATGCCGGCCGCGCCTGCACCGATGACGATGACATCCGAAACTTTGATCAAACCACTTCTGCCCTCTCGCCAAACCGCGCGGAGTGTTTAATATGGCGGTATTGCAAAATCAAACCGGTGTAAAATGGCCGAAAAGAAGAAGTCCGCCCGCGCATCCTCTTCCAACGCATCATCGCAGGCCGTCAAGGCCGCCATCGAGTCACCCCGAGGGGTCAAGACCTGGGCAGAAGCCGCCGCATGGCTCCGCGCTCGCGGCATCGAAGACGTGGAATGCATCACGCCCGATCTCGCCGGCGTTCCGCGCGGCAAGATGATGCCGACCTCGAAATTCACCTCCAACACATCGCTGGCGCTTCCCTCGGCGCTCTACCGTCACACGATCTCGGGCGAATATCCCGACGAGACGGAGAACTTCCGCTACGATTCCCGCGACAGCGACATCAAGCTCGTTCCTGACCTTTCGACGCTCACCGTCGTTCCGTGGGAAACCGATCCGACGGCGCAGGTGATCTGCGATATCGCCGGCTCGACCGGCGAGAAGGTCACCTACACGCCGCGCAACCTGCTGAAGCACGTTGTCGAGCTTTATGCTGCACAGGGCTGGAAGCCGGTCGTGGCGCCTGAAATCGAGTTCTACCTCGTCGCCAAGAATGACGACCCCGACTATCCGCTGCATCCGCCGTCAGGCCGCTCGGGTCGCTCGATCGTCGGCGGACAGGCCTATTCGATCGCGGGCGTCAACGAGTTCGACGAACTGGTGGACGATATCTACCATTATTCGGAAAAGCAGGGTCTCGAGATCGACACCCTGATCCACGAAGAGGGGCCGGCGCAGCTCGAAATCAACCTGCGTCACGGCGATCCGGTGGAACTGGCCGACCAGGTCTTCCTGTTCAAGCGCACGATCCGCGAAGCCGCGCTGAACCATGGCATCTACGCCACCTTCATGGCCAAGCCCATGCAGGGCCAGGCGGGTTCGGCCATGCACATCCACCAGTCGGTGGTGGACCTGAAGACGGGCAAGAACATCTTCTCGAAGCCGGACGGCGATCCGTCGGATGCCTTCTTCCACTTCATTGGCGGCATGCAGCGCTATATCCCGCGCGCCATGGTCATGATGGCGCCTTACGTGAACTCTTATCGTCGCCTGACGCCCGATATGGCCGCGCCGCTCAACACGGCCTGGGGCTATGACAACCGCACCACGGCCTTCCGTGTTCCCGTTTCGGATGCGGCCGCACGGCGCGTCGAAAACCGCCTGCCGGGTTCGGATGCCAACCCCTATCTCGCGCTCGCAGCGTCGCTTGCCTGCGGCTATCTCGGCATGATGCAGGCGCTGAAGCCGACGGAGCCGACGGCGGAGACGGCAAACGAAGGCGCGATCGAACTGCCGCGCGGCCTGCTGGAGGCCGTGTCGCTGCTCGAAAGCGAACAGTCGCTGCACGATGTCTTCACCTCCGAGTTCATCCATATCTTTGCCGGCGTGAAGCGCGGCGAGTTCGAGACCTTCATGCAGGTGATCAGCCCGTGGGAGCGGGAGTTCCTTCTGCTCAACGTCTAACGTCATTGCGGGCCCTTGAAGCGGGGCCCGCATGTCCTATCTCAGATCGCGAGGACGACCTCGCCCCTGTCGGGTCAAGCAAAGCCGGGACGACCCGCATTTACGGTGATCGTCATGTCATGGATATTTCTGCTTGTCGCTGGTGGCCTTGAAGTCGTCTGGGCCTATTCGATGAAACTCTCGCACGGGTTCACGCGACCGGTTCCCTCCATCGTTACAATCGTCGCCATGCTCGGCTCGGTCGGGCTGCTGGCACTTGCCATGCGCGAACTTCCGCTCGGAACCTCCTATATGATCTGGACGGGCATCGGCGCGCTCGGGGCGTTTCTGGTCGGCGTGATCTTTCTCGGCGATGCCCTCACGCCGATGCGGGCCATTGCTGCAACATGCATTCTGGTCGGCCTGGTGACCATGAAAATGGCGTCGTGACGCCGCTGCGAATACCCAGAACTTCCGGGTTTGGCACGGTCAGCGCAGGCGATTGGCACCCTCCCCTGACCGGTTCCAGCTTGTGGCAAAGATGCAATTTCGCACGCGAAACCGGTTTCCACTTTCGCTGGAATTGCTCTAAGGTCGCCCCGCATTGCGCATTTTTTCGCGTCGCACACTAGCGCAATTAAATCGATTAGATTATATGTGCCTCCATCATTCTCCCAAGGACAAAGCTTCATGAGCAGCCAGATCATTCCCGTTGAGCCGTTCGATTACGTCGTCTTCGGCGGCACCGGCGACCTTGCAGAGCGCAAGCTTCTTCCCGCCCTTTATCATCGGCAAATGGCCGGCCAGTTCTCGGAACCGACACGGATCATTGGCGCATCCCGCACCGAGATGACCCATGACGAATATCGGAATTTCGCGACCGAAGCTCTGAAGGAGCATCTGAAGGCGGACGAACTGGACAAGGACGAGCTCGACAAGTTCTGCGCCCGCCTCTTCTACGTGTCCGTCGATGCCAAGGCCGACAAGGGCTGGGACAAGCTGAAGTCGCTGCTGGACGAGGGAAAGGAGCGCGTGCGCGCCTTCTATCTGGCCGTCGGCCCCGCGCTCTTCGGCGACTTCTCGGAAAAGATCCGCGACCACAAGCTGATCACCAAGCAGACGCGCATCGTCGTCGAAAAGCCGATCGGCCGCGACCTCGATTCGGCCCTGCAGCTCAACGACACGATCGGCAAGGTGTTCAAGGAAGAGCAGATCTTCCGCATCGACCACTATCTCGGCAAGGAAACGGTGCAGAACCTGATGGCGCTGCGCTTTGCCAACGCGCTCTATGAGCCGCTGTGGAATGCCGAGCATATCGACCATGTGCAGATCACGGTTGCCGAATCCGTCGGCCTTGAAAGCCGCGCGGGCTATTACGACAAGGCCGGTGCGCTGCGCGACATGGTGCAGAACCACATTCTCCAGCTTCTCTGCCTCGTCGCCATGGAACCCCCGTCGTCGATGGACCCGGAAGCGGTCCGCGACGAGAAGCTCAAGGTTCTGCGCTCGCTGAAGCCGATCACCGCCGCCAATGTCGAGCGGATGACGGTGCGCGGCCAGTACAAGGCCGGCGCTTCGGCAAGCGGCCCGGTGAAGGGTTATCTCGAAGAGCTGGAAGGCGGCGTGTCCGACACGGAAACCTTCGTTGCGCTCAAGGCCGAGATCGGCAGCTGGCGTTGGGCGGGTGTTCCCTTCTACCTCCGCACGGGCAAGCGTCTCGTCACCCGCATGTCGGAAATCGTCATCACCTTCAAGCCGGTTCCGCATTCGATCTTCGACGAGGCGGCTGGCCGCATCGCCGCCAACCAGCTTGTCATCCGCCTGCAGCCGGATGAAGGCGTGAAGCAGTGGCTGATGATCAAGGATCCGGGTCCGGGCGGCATGCGCCTGCGCCACGTTCCGCTAGACATGACCTTCGCCCAGGCCTTCGAAGTCCGCAATCCGGATGCCTATGAGCGCCTGCTGCTCGACGTCATCCGCAACAACCAGACGCTGTTCATGCGCCGCGACGAGGTCGAGGCGGCATGGCGCTGGGTCGATCCGATCCTCAAGTCCTGGGAAGAGACCGGGCAGAAATGCCAGAGCTACACGGCCGGCACCTGGGGTCCGAGCCAGGCCATCGCACTCATCGAACGCGACGGCCGCACCTGGCACGAGGGAGAATAAGGCATGGCGTTCAGCCGCAAGGATTTTGAAAACGGGGCTGCACTGGCGGAAGGGCTGGCGACACGCGTCGCTGGCGCTCTTTCGGATGCGGTTGCCGCGCGCGGATCAGCCAGCCTCGCCGTATCCGGCGGCTCGACGCCCAAGGCTTTCTTCAAGGTCCTCTCGGGCAAGGACATTGCCTGGGACAAGGTGACGATCACGCTGGTGGACGAGCGTTTTGTGCCCGCCGACAATCCGCGATCGAACCACAAGCTTGCGAACGAGTTCCTGTTGATCGGCAAGACGGCGGCGGCGCGTTTCGTGCCGCTCTATCATGCCGCCGAAACGGCGGAAGACGCCGCAAAGACCGCAACGCAGGCAACGGCAGACGTCTCCGATCCGTTCGACGTGGCGATCCTCGGCATGGGTAGTGACGGGCACACGGCCTCGTTCTTTCCCGGCGGCAACCATCTGGCGCAAGCGCTGGACGCCAGCCGTCCGCGCGGCGTCATGACGATGGAAGCAGACGGTGCCGGCGAACCGCGTCTCACCTTCTCGTTCTCCGCCCTTCAGGATGCACGGTTGCTGGCCCTGCATATCGAGGGCGCCGAAAAGGCTTCCGTTCTGGAAAAGGCACTGAGCGGCGGCGACGAGGCAGAGATGCCGATCCGCGCCGTGCTGAACCGGGCCACGTCCCCGGTCGAAATCTACTGGGCGCCCTGACCTCCCGACGATCGCGCCCCCAACCCATCTAGACGAAAGGCAGGAAGACCATGTCTGCGAACAGCAAGATTTCCGCCATCACGCAACGCATTGTCGAGCGCTCGAAGCCGACGCGCGGGCTCTATCTGGAGCGCATTTCAGCGGCAGCGGCCAAGGGCGTGCATCGCTCGGTGCTCGGCTGCGCCAATCTCGCACATGGCTTTGCCGTCTGTTCCCCCTCGGACAAGGCCGCGCTGGCCGGCGATGTCGTTGGCAATCTGGGCATCATCACCGCCTATAACGACATGCTCTCGGCCCACCAGCCGTTCGAAACCTATCCGGCGCTGATCCGCGAAGCCGCCCGCGAGGCAGGCGGCGTGGCGCAGGTTGCAGGCGGCGTGCCGGCCATGTGTGATGGCGTGACGCAGGGCCAGCCGGGCATGGAGCTTTCGCTCTTCTCGCGCGACCTGATCGCCATGGCAGCCGGCATCGGCCTCTCGCACAACATGTTCGATTCGGTCGTCTATCTCGGCGTCTGCGACAAGATCGTGCCCGGTCTTGCCATGGCAGCGCTGACCTTCGGCCACCTGCCGGCAATCTTCGTTCCGGCAGGCCCGATGACGTCCGGCCTGCCGAATGACGAGAAGTCGCGCATCCGCCAGCTCTATGCCGAAGGCAAGGTTGGCCGCGACGAGCTGCTGGAAGCGGAATCCAAATCCTATCACGGCCCCGGCACCTGCACCTTCTACGGCACGGCAAATTCCAACCAGATGCTGATGGAGATCATGGGCTTTCATATGCCCGGTGCCTCCTTCATCAATCCCGGCACGCCGCTGCGCGATGCGCTGACCAAGGAAGCCGCCAAGCGCGCGCTGGCGATCACCGCACAGGGCAATGAATTCACCCCCGCCGGCGAGATGATCGACGAGCGCTCGATCGTCAACGGCGTTGTCGGCCTGCATGCCACGGGCGGCTCGACCAACCACACGCTGCACCTCCTGGCGATTGCCAAGGCAGCCGGCATCCAGCTGACCTGGGAAGACATTTCGGATCTCTCGGATGTTGTGCCGCTGCTTGCCCGCGTCTATCCGAACGGGCTTGCCGATGTGAACCATTTCCACGCCGCCGGTGGCATGGGCTTCCTGATCAAGGAACTGCTGAAAGACGGCATGCTGCATGACGACGTGCGCACCGTCTTCGGCCACGGGCTTGAAGCCTATACGATTGATCCGCGCCTCGGCGAGGACGGCACGGTCGTGCGCGAAAAGGCGCCCCATGCCAGCCACGACCCCAAGGTTCTGACGACGATCGACAAGCCGTTCCAGGCGAATGGCGGCCTCAAGATGCTGACCGGCAATCTCGGCAAGGCGGTCATCAAGATCTCCGCCGTCAAGCCGGAGCGTCACGTCATCGAGGCACCGGCGATCGTGTTCAACGATCAGGCCGAGCTGCAGCAGGCGTTCAAGGACGGCAAGCTGGAGCGCGACTTCGTTGCCGTCGTCCGCTTCCAGGGTCCGAAGGCCAACGGCATGCCGGAACTGCACAAGCTGACGCCGCCGCTTGGCGTGCTGCAGGATCGCGGCTTCAAGGTGGCGCTGGTTACCGACGGACGCATGTCGGGCGCATCGGGCAAGGTGCCGGCGGCAATCCACATGACGCCGGAAGCCGTCAATGGCGGCGCGATTGCCAAGGTGCGTGACGGCGACATGATCCGGCTGGATGCCATCAACGGCACGGTCGAGGTTCTGGTCGACGCGGCCGAGTTTGACGCCCGCCCCGTTGCGACCGCCGACCTGTCGGCCAACGAATACGGCATGGGCCGCGAACTCTTCGCACCCTTCAGGGCGATGGTCGGTGCTGCCGATCAGGGCGCAAGCGTCGTCTTCAATTGAGCTTTGTCAAACCGGGGCAGCGCCTGCCGCCCCGGTTCTCTCCCTGCGTCACAATCGTGTAGCATGGCATTGTTAGGCAGAGGCATCCCGCCTCTTGTTCTGACGCAATTCTCCTCGAAATGCGGCTCCCGCTTTTGTCAGAATTGCCTTAAAAGGAATGCCAACCATGTTGCTGAACCGTCGTGTCGTTCTGGGTATGATTTCCTCCACCGCCCTCCTCCCCTTCGTGAGCCTGCCGGCAGCGGCAGCGGAGACCGGCGTCGACTTCATCATTCTTTCCGATCTCCACTCGGCCTATGAGCGTATGGCGCAACTGCTGCTGGCAATCCAGTCTCGGGTGTCCACTGCCAAGCGTCCGCAGGTCATTCTCTTCAACGGCGACCTCTTCGAGGGCGGCAATGTGGTCGCCACGCGCTCTGCCGGCGAGGCCGATTGGGCATTCCTCGGCACGCTCGCCAAGCTCGCGCCGACCGTCTTCAACATCGGCAATCACGAGTCCGACCTCGACAACGACCTTGCCCATTTCGTCGAACGCGCCAAGGGCCTCGGCGTCACGGTTCTCAGCAATATCGAGGACAAGCGCACCGGCAAGCCCTATACGGAAGCCTCCGCGACGCTGAAGGTTGGCGACACAACGCTCAATATTGCAGCGCTCGGCGTCAACGCGATCAACACCTATCCCAAGGGCTCGCGCGACATGCTGGCGATCCCGCAGCCGGTCGAATGGGCGCGCGCCAACCTGCCGGCCCTGCTGAAGAAGGACGGCATCAACATCGTGCTCAGCCACGCCGGCGTCGTGCCGGACCGCGATATCCTGCCGATGCTGCCCGATGGCACGCTGATGATCGGCGGGCATGACCATCTGACGCTGGTGCATGAGAGCGGCAAGACGCGCTATCTGCATACCGGCTCCTGGGGCTCGCTGCTGACCGTCGCGCATATCGCAGCCCCCGGCGAGGCGGCCACGATCGAACGGGTGGCCATCGATCGCGACGGGCCGGCGGCCGAAGACCTCAAGGCTGTCATCGCCAAGGTTCTGGCAGCCAATCTGAAAGACGAGGACAAAGCGGTCGTTGCCAAGACCACCAAGGCCGAGACGCTGGGCGAAACCGCCCGCTTCACGGCCTCGGCGATTGCCGCCAAGGTGGGCGCGGATATCGGCTTCATCGGTCACACCTCTTTCGGCACCGGCCTGCCCAAGGGTGACGTCACGCGCTTCGACTACAATGCCGCCGTGCGGTTCGAAGGCAAGATCATGAAGGCCGAGGTGGATGCGGCCACGCTTGCCGAAATCCTCAAGCGCTGCAACCAGGATGGCGATGTGCCGCTTTCCGCCCGCACCGGCGATTTCCTCTATGCCGTGCCGGACAAGACGAGCGACAAGAAGACCTATGTCATTGCCTGCAACGACTGGTCGGCGATCAACCGCAAGGCCTATTTCGGCCGCGAGGACATCGCGTTTAGCGAAGTGCCTGACCTGAAGCTGAAGACGCTGGTCGTCGAAGCACTCGGCAAGGCCTGAGGCCGCATCGATGGCGATCCGCGCTGCGCGTGAAGCCGACATTGCCGCCATCATCGAAATCGAGCGGACGCCCGGGTTCGAAAGGTTCTTCGGCTGGTTCTCGGAGGATGAGCATCGCGCGCATCTCTCCGACCCGGATTGCCGGGTGCTGGTTATGGAAGAAGACGGCGCGGTTCAGGGTTTTGCGCTGCTGCGCGGCTTCGTCACCGGCGAAGGCCATATCCGGCTGAACCGGCTTGCCGCGCGAACACCCGGCAACGGCGCGGGGCAACGATTGCTCGACCACGCAAAGGCCATCGCCTTCGAGGCCCCTTCGACGCAACGCTTCTGGCTGCGCGTCGCCGAAACGAACAGCCGCGCGCGGCATGTCTATGAGCGCAACGGCTTCATGCTGGAAGCCCGGCTTCCAAACGGTGGCGTTTCGGCGGCGGGCGAGACCGTCGATATTGCGCGCTACGGGCTTTTGCGAGAGGTTTGGCAATTCGAATCTGCTTGAGATTGCCCCATGAACATCCGCCCCGCGACCCTATCCGACCTTCCCGCGATCATGGCGATCGAGCGGACAGAAGGCTTCGATGCCTATGTCGGCCGATCGGAGCGCGCGCAGCATGAGGCGCTGATGGCGGCGGCGGATTGTCGCTATCTGATGCTGGAGGACGAGACGGGGGCTGCTGGCTTTGCCATCCTGCAAGGTGTCGGTGCGGCCAATGGCGTTGTCTATCTCAAGCGTATCGCCATTCGTTCGCCGGGTAAGGGATTCGGCAAGCGGTTCCTGTCCGCGCTGATCCGGCTGTCCTTCGATGACTATGGTGCGGAGAAGTTCTGGCTGGATGCGTTCGAGACCAATGCCCGTGCCCGGCATGTCTATACCGCCTGCGGCCTGCAGCTCGATGGCGTGCTGAGAGAGCACTATCCGCTGGCCGATGGCACACGGGCCAATCTGGTGGTGATGTCGATCCTGAAGCGGGAGTGGGTGGAGATCGAGGCCCGCAGACAGTCGCGGCTGGTCGCGGAAGCAGATGCTCGCGATGCCGAAACGGCGGAATTCATGGACGCGGCTTTCGCCGATTTGGCCCGGAGCGATGCAGGGAAGGACGTCTGACCCCTCCTCTGACGTTATCCTCGGGCCTGTCCCGAGGATCTGAACACACCGCCTCATCCATTGACGGAGCGGATCAATCTCCCGTGGGCAGATGCTGGGCACAAGGCCGAGCATGACGGCCGTGGAGACGGATTAACGGCGATAAGTCTTGCCCGCCCCGTCAAACAGATGCAGCTTCGAGCCTTCCGCAGCGAGCCTGATCTTCTGACCTTTCCGGATATCGACAATGCCCGGCAGCTTGGCGATCAGGGGTTCGTCGTCGGTCAGGTCCTGGAGATAGAGAAGCGTGACTTCGCCGAGGGCTTCGACGATGTCGACCGTGCCTTCAAAGAGATAGTCGTCGCCAGTGGTCAGCGTCAGGTCTTCCGGGCGAACGCCGAAGCTGGCGGCTTTGCCCTTTTCGCTTGCTGCCGTGGCGATCGGGACATTGACCGTGCTGCCGCCGTGCAGCGAAACGCGTGTCGCATCGCCCGTTTCAGCAATCGTGACCGGAACGATGTTCATGGCCGGCGAGCCGATGAACTGGGCGACGAAGAGGTTGGCCGGGCGCTCATAAAGCTCCAGCGGCGGGCCGACCTGTTCGATATGGCCGGCAGACAGAACCACGATGCGGTCAGCGAGCGTCATGGCCTCGACCTGGTCATGGGTGACGTAGATCATCGTCGTGTCGGCCATCTGCTCGTTGAGCTTGGCGATCTCGATGCGGGTGGCGACGCGCAATGCTGCGTCGAGGTTCGACAGCGGCTCGTCGAAGAGGAAGACCTTGGGGTTGCGGCAGATGGCGCGGCCGATGGCGACGCGCTGGCGCTGGCCACCGGAAAGCGCCTTGGGCAGGCGTTCCAGATAGGGACCGAGCTGGAGGATATCGGCGGCAGCGCGGACGCGGCGGTCTATCTCTTCCTTGCTTTCCTTGGCGATGCGCATGCCGAAGGCCATGTTGTCATAGACCGTCATATGCGGATAGAGCGCGTAGGACTGGAAGACCATGGCGATGCCACGGCGCGCCGGCGGCACTTCGTTGACCCGCTGGCCGTCGATGATCATCTCGCCGCCGGTGATTTCCTCAAGACCGGCGATCATGCGCAACAATGTCGATTTTCCGCAGCCCGAGGGGCCGACGAAGACGACGAACTCGCCCTGCTTGATCTCCAGATCGACGCCCTTGATGACGTCGATTGCGCCGTAGGACTTGCGGATGTCCTTCAGAACCACACCTGCCATGCCCTGTCCTCCCTCTTGTTATTGTACGCGGGCGAAGAATGCGCCCCAGGCCGGAAGCACGATCTGACCGTCCGTCAGATTGGCCTCGAAACCGTGTCCTGTCAGCGTCTCCAGGATGCCTTCCGGTTTTGCCACCGTTTCCGGCCCGGACGACATGTTGAAGTAGCAGACGATCGTTTCATTGCCGAGCTTGCGCTCGAAGCCGAGAACCGGGCCGTCTTCCAGCGTGAAGACGATCTCGCCCTTGGCGAAGGCCGGATGCTGCTTGCGGAAGGCGAGGAAGCGGCCATATTGCGCCATCACCGATGCCTCGTCGGCAGCTTCCGCTGCGACGGAAAGCGGCAGATGCTCCGGCGGAACCGGCAGCCAGGGCTTGGCGGTCGAGAAGCCGCCGAAGTTCGAGCCGTCCCAGACCATGGGCGTGCGGCAACCGTCGCGGCCCTTGAATTCCGGCCAGAACTGAATGCCGTAAGGGTCCTGCAGGTCTTCGAACTGGAGGTCTGCTTCCGGCAGGCCGAGTTCTTCGCCCTGATAGATGCAGGCCGAGCCGCGCAGCGTCAGCAGCAGGGCATTCAGCATTTTCGCGTAAGCCTGCTTGTCGGAAATGCCCTCGCCCCAGCGGGTGACATGGCGCACGACGTCGTGGTTGGAGAAGGCCCAGCAGGCCCAGCCTTCGGGTGCAGCGACTTCAAAGGCGCGCTGAACCTCGGCCACGAATTTCGGGCTCAGCTTCTCGGGCGCCAGGAATTCGAAGGCGTAGCACATCTGCATCTTGTCGCCGCCGGACGTGTATTCGCCGGCAATCTCGAGACCGCGCTGGCTGTCGCCGACTTCGCCGACTGCGGCGATGTCCTGATAGTCGTTCATGACGGCGCGGAGCCGCTTGAGGAATTCCAGGTTCTCCGGACGGTTCTTGTCGTAGAGATGTTCCTGGTGGTTATAGGGGTTCACGGCGGGCGCCGTGTTGGCATTGCGGCGCTCGGGCGGAAGGCCCGGATTGCTGCGCAATTGCTTGTCGTGGAAATAGAAGTTGATCGTGTCGAGGCGGAAGCCATCGACGCCGCGTTCCAGCCAGAAGCGGGCGACGTCGAGAAGCGCGTTCTGGACGTCCGGGTTGTGGAAGTTCAGGTCCGGCTGCGAGGTCAGGAAGTTGTGCAGATAATACTGGCAGCGGCCCGGATCCCAGGCCCAGGCGGAACCGCCGAAGATGGACAGCCAGTTGTTGGGCGGCGTGCCGTCGTCCTTGGGATCGACCCAGACATACCAGTCAGCCTTGTCGTTGTCCTTGCTCGCCGAGCTTTCAACGAACCAGGGGTGCTGGTCGGAGGTGTGAGAGATGACGAGGTCGATCATCACGCGCAGCTTGAGGCGATGGGCCTCCGCAATCATCGCGTCGAAATCGGCAATCGTGCCGAAGATCGGGTCGATGTCGATATAGTTCGACACGTCGTAGCCGAAATCCTTCATCGGCGACTTGAAGAAGGGCGAGATCCAGATCGCGTCGGCGCCAAGCTCGGCGATATGCGACAGGCGGCCGGTGATGCCCTTGAGGTCGCCCACGCCGTCACCATTGCTATCCTGATAGGAGCGCGGATAGATCTGGTAGATCACCGCACCGCGCCACCAGTCTGCGTCGGGAACGAGATTGCCTCTGAGTGTCTGGTTCATGAATGTCAGTCCGATTTCAAATGGTTCGCTGCCTCAGCCGCCCTTGACAGAGCCGGCGAGGAGACCGCGAACGAGATAGCGTTGCAGTGAGAAGAAGACGAGAAGCGGCACGAGGATCGACACGAAAGCCGAGGCCGACAGGATTTCCCAGTTGCCGCCGCGCGAGCCGAGAAGCGCATTGAGCGCGCCGGTCAGCACCAGCTTGTCCTTGTCGGTGCCGAGGAAGACCATGGCGACGAGCAGGTCGTTCCAGACCCAGAGGAACTGGAAGATGGCAAAGGAGGCGAGCGCCGGGAAGGAGAGCGGCAGGACGATCTTCGTGAAGATCTCGAAGTCGCCCGCACCATCGACACGCGCGCTTTCGATGATCTCCTTCGGCAGGCCGACGATGTAGTTGCGCAGCAGGTAGATGGCGAGCGGCAGGCCGAAGGCGGTATGCGCGAGCCATATGCCGGCATAGGTCTTGGATGGAACGCCAAGGAAAGTGCCCACATCGTTATAGAGACGCAGAAGCGGGATCAGCGACATCTGCAGCGGCACAACGATCAGACCTACCACGGCAGCGAGCAGCAGCGTGCGACCCTTGAAGCTCATCCACGAGAGCGCGTAAGCCGCAAAGGCTGCCACGAGGATCGGGATCACGGTTGCGGGGATTGCCACCGTCAGCGAGTTGACGAAGGACTGGCCGATGCCCTCGCCCGTCAGGACGTTGTGATAGTTGGTCATGGTGAAGACCGGCGGGGTCGCGACGGCGAGATAGATGCGGCGGCCGGTATTGTCTTCGGTGAAGGGGGCGTTGCTGGTGTAGCGGTAGCTGCCGTCGGAATTGATCGCCAGCTTGATGCCATCGCCAAGGTCAGCCTCGGTGCCGGCCTTGTAGGCCCGGGGTGCCACGGCCTTGGTGCCGAATGCGCTGACCGAACCTGGCTTGCCTTCAAGCACATTGCCCGAGATCACATAAAGCGGGCCGTCCTGTTTCATCAGGTCGAGGGCGCCGAGGCGTCCGGCCTCGTTGCGCTCGGACGATGAGAAGGCGGTCCACCAGCCCGACACGGTCAACTGGTCCTTGTCACGGAAGGACGAGACGAAGATGCCGAGCGTCGGCATGACCCAGAGCGCCACGACGACAAGAACGGTGAGGTTGACGATCAGACGGGGAAGGCCGATGCGGGCCAGACGCTTGCCGATGCTCATCTCAGCGCCCCTTCATTTCTTCGTTGGCACGACGAATGTTCCAGATCATGATCGGCGTCACCGCGATCATCAGCACGACGGCAATGGCCGCGCTGCGCCCGCTGTCGCCGCCGCCCTGGAACATCCAGCCGAACATGAGGTTGGCAAGAACTTCCGTGTTCCACTGGCCGTTGGTCATGGTGAGGACGATATCGAAGACCTTGAGGACCAGGATGGTGATGGTCGTCCAGACTGTGGCGATCGTGCCCCAGATCTGCGGAACCATGATCTTCCAGAAGATCTGCCAGCCGCTGGCGCCATCGATGACGGCGGCCTCGATCGTCTCTTCCGGAATGCCGCGCAGCGCCGCCGACAGGATCACCATGGCAAAACCGGTCTGGATCCAGATGAGAATGACCATCAGGAAGAAGTTGTTCCAGAACGGAATGGCGAGCCAGACTTCCGGTTGACCTCCGAAATACTGCACGATGGCATTCAGAATACCGATCTGGATCTGTCCCTCGCCGCGGTAGTCGTAGATGAATTTCCAGATGACGGACGCACCGACGAAGGAAATCGCCATCGGCATGAAGACGAGGCTCTTGGCGAAATTGCCCCAGGGCAGCCGGTCGGTCATCACGGCGATGACGAGGCCGAAGAAGGTGCAGGCGGCCGGAACGACGGCAAGCCAGAGAATGTTGTTGAAGATCGACTGCCGGAAACCCGCGTCGGTTGCCGCCCAGATGTAGTTGGAGACGCCGACGAATTCCTGCGCATCGCGGCCGTAGAACGACAGTATGAAGGTGGCGATCACGGGATAGACGAGATAGATCGTCAGAAGCAGGACAGCGGGGCCCAGGAACAGCCATGGCCGGATCATCGCCCTGGTGCGCAGATTGCGCGAGGCCGTGACCACATCGCCCTTGTCGGGCAATGCGAGGTCGAGCGCGCGGTTCGTGAGGTAAAAGTAGGCTGCGGCGACGAAGACGCCGACCACCATGACTATCAGAGCCGACACGATTTGCGACAGCATGTTCCCCTCCCCATCCGGCGAGACCGGCGTACAGCGAACCTCAACAGGTCGTCCGAACGATCACGCTTCTCTTCTTCATCCGGCCTCGCGAGGTCCCTCAGCGTGGCAGCGGCTTTTTGTATTTCTGACACTGGTTCTGCTTGAGGCAGCCGGACAGAAAAACCGGCTGCTGAACTGGCGAAGCCATGGAAGAAGACGCCGGCTTTGAGCCGGCGTCTTCGAGCTTGTTACTGCTTCAGGCCGTCCCAGGCCTTCTGGATCTGGTCGGCGACCTGAGCGGAAGACTTGCCGCTGACATAGTCGACCATGCCGGTCCAGAATGCGCCCGCGCCGATCTTGCCCGGCATGAGGTCCGAACCGTCGAAGCGGAAGGTGGTTGCCGAGGTCAGCAGTTCGCCCTCCTTGCGCAGGGTGTCGTTGGCGTAGGTTGCCGTGTTCACGCCCTTGTAAGGTGTCAGGAAGCCGGACTGAGCCATCCAGACTTCATGCGCGATCGGCGTCTGCAGGAAGGCAACGAAGGCACGAGCGGCCTTGCTATCCTTGGCAATCGTGATCAGCGTGCCAGCACCTTCGACGGGCTTGCCGAGTTCCGGATGCGCAGCATAGGGCGGGAAGTAGAAGAAGTCCGCGTCCTTGCCGAGCTTCGTGCCATCCGGGAAGAAAGACGGGATGAAGGAGGCCTGGCGGTGCATGTAGCACTTCGGCGGCACACCGAAGAGACCCTTCGGGCTGTCGCGGAAGTCGGTCGAGGCGACAGCCTTGGCGCCGCCGTCGACGAACTTGTCGTTCTTGGCGAACCAGCCGAACTCGTCGATCGCCTTCTCAACGATCGGGTCGTTGAACTTCAGTTCGTTCGTCGTCCACTTGTCGTAGTTTTCCGGCGTCGTGGTGCGCAGCATCAGGTCTTCGACCCAGTCGGTTGCCGGCCAGCCGGTCGCGCCACCGGAACCCAGACCGATGCACCACGGCGTACCGCCGTCCTTGACGATCTTCTCCGTCAGCGCCTTCAGCTCTTCCATGGTCGCCGGGACCTTGTAGCCGGCTTCCTTGAAGTTTTCAGGAACATACCAGACCAGCGACTTCAGGTCGGCCTTGTAGGGGAATGCGAAGAAGGCCTTCTTGCCGTCCTTGCCCTTGTAGGTGCCGAGGTCGACCCAGGACTGGCCGGCGCCGTAATTGTCCTTCACCCACTTGGAGGTGTCGTCGCCGAGCGGCGTCAGGAAGCCCTTGGAGGCGAGGTCTGCGAGCAGGCCCGGCTGCGGAAGGATTGCAATATTCGGCGGAGAGCCGGCCTGCGTGTCGATGACGATCTGCTGCTCGTAGTTTTCAGAAGAGGAATACTTGACCGTCGCGCCGGTCGCTTCCGAGAAATAGTTGAGAACGGTGGTCACCAGCTTCTCGTCTTCGCCGCGCCAGGGGCCGAAGATGGTCAGCGTCTCGCCCTTGAGATCGCCATGCGCCTTCTTGAAGGCGTCATAGCTTGCCCAGTTGAACTTGGAATCCTCGCCCGGCTTGAACTTGAGATCAGCCGCCTGTGCGGAACCGCCGACAAGCGCGGCAACCGCCACACCCAAAAGCAACAGTTTCTTCATCTGATTTGCCTCCCTAGCAATCGGCCCTTCGGCCTCAAAAATCGTCTGAATGAAAGCACTTTCCCAAAGCGCTTTGAGCGCCATTCATCCCACCATTCTCCGACCGGAGTCAAGAGGGGACATACAACTTAGGCTGAACATCGACGCCTATTGCGCCGCAATATACCTTTAACGCGCTGCAAAACATGGATTTCACATTTGATCAGCCGGCATTCTCAGGGTAGATTAACATGCGCTTCAGGATGACGCACGTAGAATTATTCAAAGCGCTTTGAAGAACAAGAGGGGATGTTCGGTGAATCTGAAGCAGCTTTCGGACAGGCTGGGGCTTTCGCAAACGACGGTGAGCCGTGCGCTGAACGGTTATCCGGAGGTCAGCGAGGCAACCCGCGAACGCGTGCTGAAGGCAGCGCAGCAGACGGGCTACAAACCGAACAAGGCGGCGCAACGGCTTGCGACCGGCAAGGCCAAGTCGATCGGCCTCGTCATGCAGAGCGCGCCCGAGATCGGCGGCGATCCGCATTTCAGCGAATTCCTGAGCGGGCTGGCCGAAGAGGCCGTGAAACACGACTTCCATTTCGTCATGGCGCCTGCCTCGCCCGACGACGAGGTCAATGCCATCAAGCGGCTGATTGCCAGCGGTTATGTCGATGCGATCTTCCTGGCGCATGTCGTCGACCCCGACCCACGGGTTGACCTTCTGCGCTCCTCGTCCATCCCCTATCTGCTGCATGGCAGGATCATGGGAGACGTGCACGACTATCCCTATCTCGACGTCGACAACGAAGGCGCCTTCTACACGGCCGCCAAGCTGCTGCTGCAGCTGGGGCACAAGCGCTTTGCGCTGATGAATGGCATGGAGCGCTTCACCTTCGCCATGCGGCGCAAGATCGGTCTGGAAAAGGCTCTCGCAGAGGCAGGTCTCACGCTTCCCTCTGACCTCGTGCATCACAGTGTCATGAGCGATCAGGCAGGCTTCCGCGCGATGGAGCGGTTTCTGGCTCGTCCGGAAAGGCCGACGGCCGTTCTCTGCGCCAGTACGGCACTCGCGCTCGGGGCCGTGCGGGCCATCAACAAGGCCGGGCTGAAGCTTGGCACCGATATCTCGCTGATCGCTCACGACGACGTGCTGTCGACGCTTCGTCCGGAGAATTTCAGCGTACCGCTGACGACGACGCGCTCATCGCTGAAGGCTGCCGGCGCACGGATCGGGCAACGGCTGATCGAAACGCTTGAAGGGTCCAGCGACCTGCCCGACCAGGAACTCTGGGAGGCCGAGCTGATCGTCCGGGCCTCGACGGGCCCTGCCCCCGCCTGAGCCCAACCTGAAACGCAGAAGGCCGCGCGGGGCGCGGCCTTCGGGATCTTCTCTTGATGGCCTGCTCGGAGCTTACCGGCCGAAAGCATTGACTTTGCGACGGCGGCGCAGCTGCTCTGCCGTGATGAAACGCACCTGGTCGCGCAGGGACTGCATGTCGGTCAGGACATCTTCCAGCGCCTCTTCCGAGGGCTGCTGCATGGCCTTGCGCGCATCCAGACGAAGCTCTGCCATCCGCACAACGATGTCACGTGCAGGCTTGAGTTCAAACTGTTCCGGCTCATCGTTGGAGCCTTCCGGCATGGAATTCTGGCGGCCGGTTTCAGGCCACATCCGCTCCAGCATGTCGATCTGCTCGAGAATGCCGCGCGGCACCACGGCCGTCGGCCTTGCCGGCATGTCGACGGGCTCGCTTCTCGTGCGCAATTCGCGCGCCACGCCGAGCGCGACGACCGAGGCAGCCATCAGCAGCGACAGGATGACGAGTTCGGCCTGATAAAGCAGGACCGAGCCGGCAGGGATGACGCGGGCCTTGGAAACCAGCGTGAAGCCGATCGGTTCGGCAGAGGCGGGCGGAGTTGCCTTTGCCTGAGCGATGGGTTGCGCGGTCAGGCTGCGGGCAATGTGGTTGGCGATCAACGCGTCGAAGGCCGGCGCGCCTGAATTGACCTTGATGTCGATGACGGACGCGCGGTCGGAAGGGGCAATCTCGATGGCGGCGGCGAGAACATCCTCGGCTTTCCTGTCACCGAAGAAGCCGCTTTCCGCGAGATTAAGCTCTGCGCTCGTCTTGAGCAGGGAGGCCGGGGCGAGGATCCCCTTGCGCATTTGCGCAACGGCTTCTGCCGGCGCCACCACGCTGGAGCCATCGTTTCCGGAAAACGCCACGACCTGCGCAGGCGCGGACTTCGGCGCGTTTTGCCAGCCCATGAGAGATGCGGCAGAAAGGCCAAGCAGGATGCAAAGGCTTGCTGCGGCCCAACGGCGTGGCTTGAGGTTCCGGCATGCCGACAATGCGTCGCCCATGCCAAATGCCCGAACTGAAATGCTTCCAACCATGCATCTGCCCCTGCATAGAACAACGAATTCCTTAACGTTGTTAAACAAACAAGGGTAATAAATGGTTAACGGCGGGCGCCCGGAACCGATCTCAGACGGTGAGGTTCTCGCCGTGGAGATAGGGGCGTCCCAGAACCCGCACGACGAACGCCTGGCGCAACGTGCGGGCGATGAAAAGCGGATTGCCGATGATATAGCGGCGCCAAAGCCGCTTCGGCTCGATCAGCAGCCTGAATATCCATTCCAAGCGCAGCCGCCGGACGACGCGCGGAGCGCGCGGCACGGCCTTGCCGACGAAATCAAACAGCGCGCCGACACACAGGACAAGCCTCGCATGTTCGGGCCGGATGTAGTTGTCGACCCACTTCTCCTGCTTCGGGCTGCCAAGACCGACCAGCAGAATGTCCAGCTTGAGCGCTTCGACACGCTCCGCCACCGCCACCGAATCCGCATCATCGAAATAGCCGTCCGAAACGACGACAAACTCATGCCAGGGCGCGTGTCGCTTGAAGTTCATCGCCGCCTTTTCAGCTACGTCGCCAAGGCCGCCAATGAGACCGATGCGCTTGGGGCGATCCATGTAGGTCAGCAGAGCCGGCACGAAATCCGTGCCGTTGAGGTTTGCCGGGAATTTGTCGCCATAGACAACGGTCGCCGCAATATCGACGCCGACGCCGTCGGGCAGGATCATCTGCCTGGCAAGAACCTCACGGTATTCCGCGTCGGCATACATGATGTTGGCGTTGTTGGCATTGAGGAAGGATATCACGGTCTGCCCCAGGGGCAGGCACGCCATCTGGTTGGCGAAAGCAAGCGCCTCTGCATAGGTGAAGCAGGACACATCAAGGCCAAGGATCGCCCGACGGCTGACGGCGGCCGACTTCAGGTGAGATATGTGGTTCACGAGCGCGCCTCCCCATTTGGGGAGCGACAGGTACGGGGTACGCAGCCCTGAGAACTCGGAACGGACACATTACGCATGAAACTTGCCTCAACCACATTTTGCGGTGAGGTGACGCTAGTCAAATCCCCTAAAGACCTTGCTAACGGGTATCGTCAATTCCGGGGCTTTCCATTTACCTTTTATTAAGAGGTAGGCCAAAAGGGCATGGGAAGGGATAACATAGCCCGTATTTTACTTTGTTAAATCAATGACCTAATTGATTTTAAGCATTCATTATCCAGTTTGACATTTCGAAGGAGGTTTACCAAATCGTTAATGCCCTTCGGCGGCAGGTTTCTCCTCGTGTGTGCCATCCTTGGGCGTCTCGCCCTTCACGATGGATTCACCGCTCTGGATCGTCCCCTTCTTCTGCGCCATGCTGGCGCGAAGGTCTTCCTTGGAGAGATAGTCGATCTGCTCGATGAGGACGTCGTAGACAACTTCCTGGCCGAGCCGCTTGTTCACGGCCTCCTTGATCATCTGGCGGAAGGCCGCGACGTCGAAGCTGCTTCGCTGTTCCAGATTGATCATCCGGTCGCCGACAAGCGAGGTGTACAGCTCGTCGGTGATCAGGACATCCAGCGGAACATGGATCGTCGTCACCTTCACCTTGTCGACCACATAGGACAGGCGCGTCAGGAAATAGCCCTTGACCGCGCCGTCCTCGATGACCGGCAGACTGGTCAATTCGCCGCGAACCGTCTCCTCGGCCGCCTTGCGGGCGGCAGCCGCCTCATCGACCTTGGGTGCAAGCGCCATCTGCACGGAAAAATAGGTCGCGATCAAAGCGACGATCGCAACCCATACCCCGGAGATGACGAGCTTGAGCATGGCCGGTTTCAGAACTCGCTATACTGGAAGTGTTCCTGCTGATAGGTGCCGTCGTTCTCGGCGTCGCGGGCGGCCCCCTTGAGGATCTCCGCAACGGCGCGGACAGCCTCCATATGAGCCTGGACCTTGCGCGCGTTGGCGTTCAGCTTGGCCTTGAGGACACGCATCTGGGTGGCGAAGGTCGGCGGAACGAATTCAGGCTTCGTATCGCGGAACAGCATCGTCAGTTCGTATAGGCAACGGCTCTTCTGCGCATTCGACGCCTTGATGTCGAATTCCGGATCGGCGCCGAGCCTGTTGTTCTCGTTGTCGATGATGAGTTCGAGACGACCCAGAACATTGGTGATGCGCGTATCACCCGGCGTTGCTTCCAACATGTTCATAGCGTTCAACCCTTGGTCTTGGTGTCAGTGCCGGGCAGAAGATCGGCCATGCCGACCCGCTGCTGCTGGGCGGCGATGATCGATGCGACATTGTTGATGCGCCCGCTTTCCGCCGCGTGATCCTTCGGCTTGAGGCCTTCATCGTAGATGCCGCCGCGCATCATGTGGTCGGCAATGCCGATGCCGCCGCGCTTGGCGATCGAGTTGGCGATCTGCTCGGCCGACATGCTCTTCCAGATGTCGCCGGCCATGCCCTTGCCGTAAACGTCTTCGCTGTCGTTCGGCATCATGTATTTGAGGAAGTTCTGCAGCACCATGGCTTCGAACTTGCGGTAGGTCTCCGGCGTCTGCGCCTCGCTGGAGGTGACATTTGTCGCCGTGTGCGGCGCATTCGTCCGGTCAAGGCGCATGCCGACAGCGCGGTCGAGACTTGCGACATCGGTGGCGAAACCCTGATCCTGTCGCGTGAGCCGCGCGGCGGCGAGCGTTGCCGTCTGTGTCCGCAGCTTCTCTTGCGCCTCTTGCACGCGCGTCGGGTCAGCCGCGTTGACGACGTCCATCACGATATCGCTGGGGGGAGAAATTGCCATGATTGCCTCGCGTTCATTTCGAAGCCGTCGCAAGCGACGCGCCGGCGCAAAATAATCTTGCGACGCTATTATTCTCCGCCAAGCTTGCTGGAGGCTGGCGCGGGCATGGAAAGCCGCATCTCGATCAGATCGATGACGGCATTGTCTTCCTTCTCACGATCCTCAGCCGAGCGGGCATCCTTCCAGTTTTCCTCCAGCCGGTCGCCTTTCGCCTTTTCCTTCAGGATCTGCTTTTCTTGGCTGTCCTGGAGATCATCGAGGCGCTGGTCTTCACCGGAGAGGCGGCCGTACTGTGCGGCATATTGCGACTTCATGCCGGCATGGATCGGATTGAAGGAGCCGATCGCTTCAATGGCCTCGTCCATCCGCTCGGAGAGCTCCTGCCGCCGCTGCGTGGTTTCAGCAAGCTCAAGCTCGGCGATGCGTTCCATGTGCCGCTGGACGGCGACGAGGCGTTTCAGTTTGGCTGCCCTGCCCTTGTCCGCCATGTTTGCCTCACACGCTTGAGAAGAGAGGAACGAAGGCGTCGGCAAACAGCCGGACGAGCGACGCGATGCCGAAATAGAGCAGGATCAGACCACCGAAGACGATGAAGGGCTGCGACACGAAATAGACGGGCATCTGCGGCGCAAGCTTGTTGATGAAACCGACGGTCACGTTGAACAGAAGCCCGTAGAGCACGAAGGGGCTCGCCAGCCGCAGCATGATCATGAAGGTGGAGCTCAGCGTGTTGGTGAGCGTCACCAGCGCCTTGCGGCTTTCGAAAACCCCGCCGACCGGCAATGTCCGATAGGAGTCTGCAAGCGCGTGAATGATGACATGGTGGAAATCCATCATGAACAGGAGCAGCAGGCCTGCGAAGCTGATCATGATGGTGATTTCGTTTTCGGTCCCGTCTTCCAGGATGTCGTTGGCCGGCGGCGCGTTGAAGCCCGTCATCATGGTCATGACGGTGCCGGTAAACTGCAGACCCAGAACGAAAAAACGGGCGACCATGCCGATGACCACGCCGATCATGCCCTCAATGAAGACGGTGGCGATATAGGTCGTCTCGGGTTTGGTGGCGACGGCATAGACCGTGTTCCAAAGGAGCGGCGTCAGCGCCATGGAGACACCCAACGCCACGAACAGCCGAAGCTGGGCTGGGATACGAGCGCTGGAAAATCCCGGCAGCACCATAAAGCAGCCGCCCACCCGACAGAAGACCGCAAAGAGTGCAAGCACTGTTCCTTGCGGATCGTTGATCATGAAATCGAGCCCAGGATCTTGATCTCGATGCCCTTGGCCAGTTCCACATGCGAGAGCACCGGCAGGGTCGCGAACAGCCGCTCGATGATCATGCGGACATAGGAGCGCGTTTCCGGCGAGGTGACGAGAACGAAGGGCATGCCGCGGTCCAGATATTCGCGCACGACCTGCGAGGCCTGTTCCGAGAATTCTTCCAGCTGGCGCGGGTCGATGTCGAATTCGACAACCTCGCCCTTAGGGTCGCGCTTGAGCGCCTGATGGAACACGAGGTCCCATTTGTTGCCGAGGCGGAGCACGCGCAGGACGCCATTGTCGGCCAGATCGCCGCAAAGCTGCTGCGCCATGCGCACGCGCACATGCTCGACGATCTGCTCGGTCTTGCGCACATGCGGGGCAAGCTCGGCCACGGCTTCGAGGATCAGGTGCAGGTTGCGGATCGAGACGCGCTCGGCAAGCAGCAGCTTCAGCACCGCCTGCAGGCCGGAATAGGACATGTGCGAGGTGCAGATCTCGTCCGCCAGCTTCTTGTACTCCGGGTCGAGGCGATCGATCAGGATCTTCACGTCCTTGTAGGACAGGAGCTGCGGCAGGTTGTTGCGGATCACTTCGCTCAGGTGCGTCAGCACGACCGAGACGTTGTCGATCGGGTGGAAGCCTTCGCGTTTCAGCTCTTCCATGAAGGTTTCTAGGATCGAGACCGCAGGCATGCCGAAGGCGGGCTCGCGGATATCGTCGCCCGGGATCGACGGCTTGCGGCCGCCGCCGGTGATGACGAGAACTTCGCCGACACGCAGCGAATTCGAGGCGACCGTCGTGCCGTGGATGCGGATCTGGTAGTTCTTGTCCGGAATGGCGATATCGTCGCTGACCTTGATTTCGGGAACGACGAAACCGTACTGGCTGGCGAATTTCTTGCGCATCTTGCCGACACGGAACGCCAGTTCCTGATGCGCGCCGAGGAGGCGCGTCGAAATCTGCTTGCCGAGAAGAAGTTCGATTTCGGCGGTCTTGAGAACGTTCTTGACCGAGTCGCTCTCGTTTTCCTTGACCTGCCGGGCCTTCTTTTCCTCAACCTCGCGGCGGGAGCGGTTCTCCGCCTCGATCTGGCGCGGGATGAACCAGCTGCCGAATGCCATGGCGCCGGAGAGCACTGCGAAGGGGAGGAAAGGCAAGCCGGGCATCAAGGCCAGCAAGGCCATCATGCCGGCCGCCACCGAAAGCGCCCGGGGATAGCCGCTCAACTGGCTGATGACGGCCTTGTCGGTCGAGCCGAGGTTGCCGCCGCGCGATACGAGCATGCCGGCGGCGAGCGAAACGACGAGCGCGGGGATCTGCGCCACCAGGCCGTCGCCCACCGAGAGCTTGACGTAGACGTCGGCGGCCTGGCCGAGCGGCATGCCATGGCGGAAATAGCCGATGATGATGCCGCCGAAGACGTTGATCGCGGTGATCAGCAGACCGGCGACCGCGTCGCCACGGACGAACTTGGACGCACCGTCCATCGCGCCGAAGAAGGAGCTTTCCTGCTCCAGCTCGCGACGACGGCTCTGCGCTTCCTTCTCGTCGATGATGCCGGCGGCAAGGTCGGCGTCGATCGACATCTGCTTGCCGGGGATGGCGTCGAGGGTGAAGCGCGCACCGACTTCAGCGATACGCGTCGCACCCTTGGTGATAACGATGAAGTTGATGACGATGAGGATCAGGAAGACGATGACCCCGATCACGAAGTCGCCGGACATGACGATCTGCGCGAAACCGGCAATCACCCCGCCGGCCGCGTGCTCGCCCTCATTGCCATGCGCCAGGATGAGGCGCGTCGTTGCGATGTTGAGCGACAGGCGCGTCATCGTCGCAATAAGCAGGATGGTCGGGAAGGACGAGAATTCGAGCGGCTTCTGGATCCACAGCGAGACCATGAGAATCAGGACCGCAAGCGCCATGGAGAAGGCAAGGCCGATATCGATCATGAATGCCGGGATCGGCAGGAACAGGATCGAGAGCATCGCGACGATACCGACGGCGAAGCCGACATCGCTGAGATTGGGTCCCGCCTTGGGCGTGGGAACTGATGTCGTCACTGCCATGCTTTTTCGTCCGTCTCATCATGAGATAAAAGCCGCGCCAATGCGCGTCATGAGACGAGGAATAGGCAATGAAGCTTGCGCGAGGGGTGCACGAGCCCCTGCCCCGGTCAGAAACCGGACTGAATGCGCGAGAAGATCATGTTGGTGAAGATCGAAATCTGCGCGCCGATGAAGGGCGCCGAGAGCGCAACGGTCGCCATGACGGCGAGGATCTTCGGAACGAAGGTGAGGGTCATTTCCTGAACCTGTGTCAGCGCCTGAATGAGGGCGATGACCACGCCCACGACCATGGCCGCGCCAACGGCGGGGCCCGCCGAGACGATCACCGTCCAGATCGCGGCCTGGACGATGTCGAGTGCATCCGCCTCATTCATGGCCTGCTCAATTGCTCGTCGTCGTGCTGGTCGTTGCAGGTGCGGTGATGGTCACGCCGCTGCCGATGGTCATCTTCGACCCGGAATCGAGCGTTGCCGTCAGCGTTACCGCACTCGTCGAGCTGTCGGTCGCGACGTTGATGCTCTTGACGATACCGGTATTTCCGTCAGCATCGGTCACCGTCTTGCCGATGAGGTTGCCGGCCTGCCCGATCATGCTCTGCGAGATCAGCGTCGACAGGTTCGTGTTCATCTTGACCTGCTGCTCGACCTGCGAGAACGAGGCGAGCTGCGACATCTGCTGCGTCGTGTCCATCGGACTCGTCGGGTCCTGGTTCTGCAGTTCGGCCATGAACAGCTTGAGGAAGCTGTTGTAGTTCAGGCTTGCAGCCGAGGCCGCAGAAGCGCCTGACGTGCCCGCGGCCTGGGTGCCCGTTGCTGCCTGCTGTGCCGCTGTTACCGCGCTGACCATGGTGCAATCTCCTTGCGGATCTGTTCGACCGCTGCGGGTGTCATTTCCTCGTCGTTGAGGATCTTTTCCTCAATCGGATAAAGCGACCGGATTGCCTTCAGGGCATCAAAGGCGCGGCCCGTCGAAACCATGCCGTCGATGCGCTTCAGCTCTGCCAGTACTTCCTCGTTCTGGAAGCAGGAGAGCAGCATGGTGATCGACTTGCGGAACATCACCATCGACTGCTGGGCGCCTTCCGGGTTGATCAGCATCATCTGGGCGATGAAGTAGAGCTGCTTGAGCGGCGTGTTCGCCTGCTCCGGCTGAAGAACGTGGTTTTCCAGCAGGAAGGTGACGTCGTTCAGGAATTCGAGTGCGACCTTGCGATCGACGCGCAGCACTGCGCCATTGATGAAGATCCTTTCGCCGGATTTCAGAGATATTCGCAGTGTGCTTTTCATTTCAGTCCATCCCTGATGATGGTTGTAATTTCGACGATGCCCTGGAAGTTGTCGGATTCGCGTTTGCGGATCTTTTCTGTCTCGTTGAGTATCCAGATGGCGATCGAGATGAGGTTGGCTTTGAGCTCGGGTTCGAGCTGGTTATCCGGCAGGCAAAGGTCTTCGGTGAGCCTTATCCAGAGCATGCGCGTATAATAGATGGCTTCGACGGCCTCATTGGAATTGCGGCCGCGCGCGGCTGCGGCGGACATCAGTTCGATCGAACGATCGAGCACCTGACGTTCACGTTCCTTGGCGTCGGCGACGCCGTCTTCCATGACCTCTGCGTAAGAAAACTGGTACATTTACATATCCTTCGTCACGAGAGGTAGTTCGCGAGACTGAGCTTCTGGAGGCGCGATGTCAGCTGATAGGAGGCTTCCATCTGCGCGAGAAGATTATTGACCTTGGTGCTGGCCTCGTAAGCATCCACCTCGTTCAAATTGTTGAAGGCCGTTTCGACGATGTTCACCTGAGCCGTCATCGTGTCATTGGCCGTCTTGACGCGGGCTTCCGAGAGACCGAGCGCCGAGCGCTGGGCGTCCACGCCGGCGACCGCTTCGCCCATGTAACCGATCGCGGTCTTGCTGATATATTGTCGGACATCCGACGTGACATCCGAGCCCAGCAGTTCCACACCCAATACGGACGCGAGAGCGAACTTGCGGAAGCCGTCGTTGTTGGCGTTGGTTGAGCTCTGGACCGTTTCAGCGGTATTGACCCGTGAGGTCATGTTCGTGTCGGACGCGGCTGACCAGTCGGTTTTCCAGGCATCACTGCCATTTCCGGCCGTGTACATCGGCGCCAGATTGTTCTCCACGAAGTCCTGCATCTGAGCGACCGTGAAGTTCGACATCGAGCCGATGCCGTTGGCCGACATGTAGTTCGTGAGCGCCGTATTGAAGCTCGCCTTGGCAGCAGAGGCGGTGTCATAGGTCTTCAGCGGCTGGTTGGCCGTGTTGATGCCCGAGAACAGAAATTCACCGTTGGCCGACGTGTTGCCGGAGGAGATGAACGCGTCGAGCTGGCTCTGCAGCGACTGCGTCGTGGTGTTGAGCAGCGTCTTGTCGTCCGAGCCGGAAAGCGCGATCAGCGAATTCATCGACGTCTGGATGTCGCTCGACATGTTGCCCAGCGCCGATTGCGAGGCCGAAAGGCGCTGCGAAACGATCGAGTTGGAATCGACGATCGAGTTCAGCCGGCTTTTCTCCGCCGTCAGGTTGACGCTTCGTCCGCTCTGGTAGCCCAGCGCAATGCCCTGGTCTGCGAAAGTGCCGGTCGATACCTCGGTCTGCGCCTTCAGAAGCTGCGACTGCGACTCGCTCACGGTCTGCCGCATCGAGTTCTGCATGGCCAGGTTAGAGGTGAAGGAAATTCGCATCAGCCCTTACCTCACCGCCGCCATGAGGGCCTGAAGCATGTCGTTGACCGTCGACACGATCTTGGTGGAGGCCTTGTAGGACTGTTCGAGGTCGAGCAGCTTGGACAGTTCTTCGTCGAGGCTGACGCCGGTGACGCTCAGAAGCGCCTGGGAGGCCGTGGATGCGGCCGCCTTCTTGGTGTCCTTGGAATCCGAAGCCTGGCTGCGATATTCTTCCAGCCAGCCGATCGAGGAACTGGCGTAGTCGCTCACGCTCAGGCTGGTATTGAGGTCGGTCGTTCCATCAAAGGGAATCTTGGCCGTCAGGCCCGAGACATAGCCCTGCAGCAGCGTCGCATAGCCGGCTGCACCCGTCGTGTTGGACACATAGCTCGCACCGTTGATACCACCGTCGCGCAGCAAGGCTGCATTGCCACCCTGGGTCACGTCGATGGCTGCATTAACGGTGATGGAAGACGAGATGCCGGCCTGAACCGTGCCGGATGCCGGAACCGTGCCGCCGGCCCATGTGAAAAGACCCGGAAGGTTCGGCAGGCCCGCCCCCGACTGGTCCTTTTCGGAAAACTGGGTCACGAGGCCGCGGCTGATCTCGTCGAGCTGCGCCTGGAATTTCGGTGCGATCGTATCGCGGATCTGCAGGTTGGCCTGCAGCGAGCCCATGGCCGACGTATTGCCGCCCGTGCCCGGCTTCAGCGGCACGCCGTCGATATAGACCGCATTGCCTGTCGTCGTCGCGTCATAGCCCGGCTGAGGGGCGAACAGGATGTCGCGCGGCTTTGCCTCGAACAGCGTCGTGCCGTCCGAGGTGTAGATCGCCATGTCCTTGTTGTCGCGGACGACCGTCTGGACGCCGACGATCTCGGAAATCTTGCCGAGAATCTGGTCGCGCTTGTCGAGTTCGTCGTTGACGTCCCGATTGGACGCCGTGCCTGTCTTGACGGCATCATTGGCCGTCTGGAACTGGTTGAGCAGATCGCGGAGCGTCGACACCTGCTGAGAGATATTCTCGTCCGACTCGCGCCTCAGCGTCTGAACGGCAGCGGAGGCCTGGCTCAGCGAATTGGCGACATCCTTGGCGTCGGAAACGACCGACTGCGCCAGCGTCGTGTTGCCCGGCGAGGCCGCAAAAGACTGCAGACTGCTCTCGAGCTTGGAGATGAAGGTGGAGGGCGACGTGGCATAACCATTGCCGCCCATGGCGCCCTGCAACTGGTCAAGCGCGCCGGTAACAACATTCTGGGCACTGAGCGCTGAGGTGGCCGTCAGGTTGTGACGTTGAAGCAGCGCGTCTTCAGAACGCGCTGTCGGGTTCAGCTTCGATCCGTTGACCGAAGTGGTGAGCGTGGAATCGCGGCGCGAATAATCCGCATTACCGGAGTTCGAGATGTTCTTCGACACGACCGCCATCTGGGCGGACGTGTTCGAGAAGATGCTCGATGCCGTGTTAAGTGCGGATGAAAGCCCCATGATTTCCTACATCAGCCCCCATTATCGCTTGAGGTTCACGAGGACGTCCATCAGATCCGATGCCGTCTGGAATGCCTTGGAATTGGCCGTGTAGCTGCGCTGCGACTCGATCATGTCGGTGAGCTGGGTGGCCACGTCGACGTTCGACTGCTCCAGCTGGTTTGAGTTGATCGTGCCGAAGTTGCTGTCGCCGCCGAAGCCGACGACCACGGTGCCCGCTGCGTCGCTGAGCGAGAAGGCATTGCCGGAAACCGGCGTCAGATTGTCGGGGCTCTGCACTTTCGCGAGCACGATCTGATAGAGATCCTTGGTGGTGCCGTTTGCATAGACAGCAGAAATCTTGCCCGTCTGACCGATCGAGACCGAGGAGATCGTGCTCGGCGCGTTGCCGTCGACCTTGGCGCTCGAAACGCCGAACTTGTAGGCGAACTGGGTTGTCGTCGACATGTCGAGCGTGACGGTCTGGCCACCCGGGATCGGAATGCTGATCTGTTTGTCAGACGACGGGTCAAGCTTGCCGGTCGTCGGATCGAAGACGAGATTGACGGCCGCAGATTCGATCGGACCCGAACTGTAGGGGAAGGAGCCGGAACCCGCATTGGCATCGGCATGATTGAACGCCGTCACCTGCCAGGTGTTGTCTGCCGTCTTGGTGTAATAGAGATCGAGCTGAACGGCATTGCCGAGGCTGTCATAGGTCACAACCGAGGTCGAGCTCGTGTACTTCACGTCGTTGACGGTCGAAGCCGGGTTCGCACCGATGTCGCGGGGCGTGACCGGGGTCGTTACGGCTGTCGCCCGCGAATCCAGGTTCGCGTTCACGATGCCGGCGGTCGACGCCGTCGCCTGCAGGCCGCTCTGCGTCGCCTTGACGGGCACGAGACCCGAGAAGCCGTTGACGATGGCGGCGGAGCCGTCCGTGGACGAATAGCCCATCAGGGTAAAGCCGGAGGAGTTCACGAGCTCGCCGGACGAATCGATCTTGAACGAGCCGTCGCGGGTCAGGAAGATGCTGCCGCCACTGTCCTTGACGACGAAGAAGCCGCTGCCCTTGATCGCAAGGTCCGTGGCCGACGTCGTCGACGTTAGCGCACCCTGTTCAGAAATGGCATAGGAGGTGATGGCATTGACCGAACCGGAGGCATAGTTGCCGCCGGTCGAGGAGAGGACGAGGTCCGAGAAGGAAACCGAGGATCCCTTGTAGCCTGTCGTTGCAGAATTAGCGATGTTGTCAGAGATGGATGACAGGCGACTTGCCTGCGCGTTCATACCAGACGTGCTGGTTCGCATCATTCCTTGAAGGCTCATATCGGATCCTCGTTTCCGTAGTCATTACAGAGTAGGAGGCGGGCCTTGCGTGAAACTGAGTGGTCGCTGAAACATTAGCGAACTATGGCCACTTGGCTTCATGCCGGCCAGCTTTCCAGGGTTGGTTAACTCCAGTCGATGCAGTAGCCGAGGAAGCGCTTGGAATCGATCGGGTCAAAGCCCAGCTTCTTGCGCAGTTTCTTGCGCAGCTTGCTGATGTGGCTTTCAACCACGTTCTCTTCAACGTCCTCGTCAAAGATGCCGTAGATTGCGCTGAAAATCTGGGTCTTGGAGACGCGCCGGCCACGGTTGGCGACCAAGTATTCCAGAATGCGGCGCTCGCGACGCGGCAGCGGGAAGACTTCGCCTTCGATTTCCGGATCACGACCGTCCGAGAAAACCCGGATCGCGCCGATATCGGTATAGTTGGAGATCGCCTTCAGCCGACGACGAATGGCCGCCGCACGGGCCAGAATCTCGCGGGGATGAACCGGCTTGCGAACAACATCGTCGACGCCGCAGTCGAAGAAGGCAAGCGTGGTTTCGAGCGACGGCGAATCGCTGACAGCGATCACCGGTGCCGTGGACCGATCACGGATTGCGCGCGGCAACGAAAGTGCCTGCGATCCCTGACCAATCAGAAAGGCTTCGACCGCGTCTATATCGGTGTCTGCCGCCGTGTTGACCCACTCGCCAAATTCGCTGGGATCAAAGCCCGTGGAGGGCACGCCCTCCCGGCCAAATAGTGAAGTATATCCGTCTTTTACAAGCTCACGCTCATCAACCACGACGATCATTCGTCCGCCTCCGAATCAGTCTGGTGCCTCGATGCCTCATCGATACGAATCGGGGGAATCAGGAACAACTGGATGAACTTAACTACGCAAATTTACAGTTGATTAACTTCTGAGTGGCGATTTGCACTATATGTAGTATGCCGCACTCATTCATGCCGCTATCATCGCTTGGAAAAGTTAATGCATGGTTAACGGGAAGCGTTAAGGTTAATGAGAGTTCATATTCTTGCCGCATTGCCGGAGTCCGGCTGATTTTTGACAGTCACTAAATTTTTAGTTGTATCCAACGCAAAATTGTGAGGCATTCTTAGTCCACTGTCCGTAGCCGCTGGCGACCAGATTGGCGATCACGCGGCATACGTACTGCTTCTGCGCGGGGTCGTTATTGGGCCCTGCGTGGTAGCGCGCGACGGCCATTGTCCAGGTCTCGTGCCGGGCGTGAAGTTCGGCGAGAAACTTCGCCGCATACTCCACGTTGCGGGCCGGCTCCAGCATTTGTGCGGGTGAGGTGAAGGCCTCACCGTGGAAATGATGGTTGATCTGCATGCAGCCCAGGTCGATCAGAACGGCACCCTTGAGGCGCGCCTGCTGGAAGATGGCGAGCGCGTCGTTGGGGCTTGCCGCGAAGACGGCCTTCCCTTCAATGTTGAGCGCCCAGGGCTGCAGCGAGCCCTTCTTGCCGGTTTCTGCAAGCCCGACGGAGTAGAGGATGCCTTCCGGCACGCCATACTTGGCGGCCGCCCGGTGGATCTCCTGCTCGCACAGACCTGCCTGGCTCGGCTGAGCCGCGTTCGCCTCAGAGATAGACCTGACCGGAGCGGGCAGGTTCAGAAGAAGGAACGAGAGGGTCAACAGCCACGCTCTTGTCATCGCCCTGCCAATTTGCGTTGAAGCCATTGTCCTGCTGCCTGCGATTGTTGTCCTGTTCCCTGCCCTGCTGGGCGAACTGGCCGGCAGAGCTGCCGTCCTGCATCTGCCCGCCGGTCTGCTGACCGGATGAGGTCTGGGCGACCGTCTTGTCCGTCGTGGGCGCGGGCGACAGCTGCACGCTCACCTGATCGACCGAGAAGCCCTGCGACTTCAGCGACTGGATAAGGCCTTCCTTGTCCTGGCTGAGCTGCCTGAAGGCTTCGCCGGATTCCACCTGCAGGTGGACCGTCAACTGGTCGCCGTGAAGCCTGAGCGTCGCCGTGACGTTGCCGATCGATTCCGGCGTCATCTGGATTTTCAGCGTATTGACCGGCGTGCCGGTGCGCGGTTCGGGGGTCGCCGTCGCCGCTGCGGAGGCTGCCTTCATCGTGGCCGCCCAGTCATTGTCGGCGGTAACGCCGGACATGACAGCCTGCGTGTTGGCGGACAGGCCCTCGCCGCTTCCGACGAAGCGGCGGGCATCGAGCACGGTAATGCTCTCGGGCTTGACGGCCTCTCCGGTGCCGGAGGTTGCCGTTGCCTCGTCCTTGGTCGTTGCGCCGGGTGCCTGCGCGCCAATGGCGGAGAGCGCCTTGCCGGACTGCTCGTCGGACTTGGGCTTGCCCTGCTCCTGATGATCGCCGGCCTGACCGCCTGCAGCGCTGACGGCAAGCGCCGCAGCGGCGAGCATATTGGCGCCCTCCGCATTCGGGCCTGTCGCCTCTGACTTCGGATCGGTCGCCTTCTCCTTGGCCGGCTCTTCCTTCTTGCCGGTCTCCTCGGATTTCAGCGTCTTGTCCTGCCCCTTGGTGACCGTCTCTGCACTCAGAAGTTTCAGAGCGATCGCCGCCGCGTCGGTCTCTGCCTGGGTTGCCGGACCCGGCGTCTGCGCCTGAGCCTTCGCCGCATTGGCCTTGTCGATCAGCTTTTCGATATCAGCAGCGACCTTGTCCTTGCCGTCCTGTTTCGACACAGCGGCATCGGCATTCTCTGTCAGCTTGGCATCGGCAGGCTGCTCCTCGACCTTGCCGGTCTTCTTGCTCTGTGCATCTGCGGCAAGCGCGAGGATCGCAGTTTCGGCGCTGGAAGCGGAGGTCGATTTGTGATCGCCATGCGCCGCGGCCTTTCCGGCAGTGCCCGCAGCCTTCGGATCGGCTTTCGGCTGCTGATCGTCGTCGGCCGATGCCTTCGGCTCAGCCGGGTCATTGTCGGACTGGTTGGCGTTGGCAGCCTTGTTGTACACGTCACCGAAGCTCGGACTTCCCGACGTATCGGAACCGGCGCGCGGAGACGGTGCGGATGGGGGATTGGGACGCGGAGGGGCCGGCGCCACATACTGGTCGATCGCGTTCACTTGTCCCCCTTGTTCATCAAATCGTCGATGGCCTTCAACTGCGCCTGGCTGTCGGACAGGAACGTATCGATGCCGTCCTTGGTATCGGCCGCCTGCTGCACCTTGGCTTCGCCCGGCTTCGCTTCGGCCGTCTTGGCTGCGTTCTGCTTTTCAGGTGGCGGACCTGCCGGCGGCTTGCCTGCTGGCGGCTTTGCCTCGGCAGGTTGACCAACAGGCGGCTTCGCCTCTTTCGGCGGCGCTTCGCCTCCCTTGTGAGGGTCTGGCTTGGCCATCGCCTCATTCTCGGGTTTCGGTTTATCAGGAGGCGCTTGTGTCAGGCTTTCGAGTGTGGCGGGTCTTTCCACTTCCGAGAGAATAAATGCACCCGCATCGCGCAACCGTCGTTCGTCAGGCCCGAGGATCTCGTCCGGGATCTTCGAGAATGCACTCTGCACCTCGGCGATGTCGGCCGTCGGCAGGGTGGAGAGGTTGATATAGAGCTGGGCAAGCTTCGCCGGATTGTCATCTCTGCCCTCGGACAGGGCGAGCGCGTTTCCGGCAGCCCAATGCGCGAACTCGAAACGTCCGGTCACCGCCGCCTTGCGGGCGATGCGCAGATAGACCTCCTGCTGCCGCGGCGGGTCTAGCCAGACGAGGGTTTGCGCAATGCGGTCATTGCCGATCTTGTCGTAATTTGCGTCGATCAGCGTGACGACCTGGGCGGCCACCTGAGCGGCATAGGGCGAATTGGGAAAGCGCGAGACATAGAGCCGGGCAAGCCGGATCGAACTTTCGATATTGTTCTGCTTCACCGTGATGATCAGCGAGCGGCGCAGTGCCGCTTCTTCGACGATGGAGCCGGGAAGTGCCAGCCGCGCCCAGTCGAAGTATTTCAGCGCGATGTCGGGCTTCTTCTGCATCACGACGTTGGCGGCAACCAGCGCCAGATACGGGCCGATCGCCGTCGACTTGTATTCGGGGACAATCTCGTCGAGCGTCTTGTTGGCCGAACCGCCCTTGCCGCCGAGATAAAGCAGCAGCGCATTGGTCAGCCGTGTGTCGAAGTTGCCGCGCGCGTCATGCGATATCAGTGTGTCCAGCGTCGCGGGATTGCCGCCCGACATGGCATAGATCATGGCGGCGTCAACATTGCGCAGATCATTGAAATCGTCGGGACTGGCGGTGCGCAGACGGCGGTCGATCATGCCGATCATGAAGCGCTGCATTTCCACCGCCTTGATGTCGCCAGCGACGATCTTGTCCTGGACATCCTCGAGCGAGCGGACAAGCTTGTAGATCGGGAGCGTCGGGTCGACCTCTTCCTGCTTCGCCTCCTCGGCCCGGGCGGAAAACCCGAAGCCGAGAGCCAGACATGCGGCGGCGATGGTCAGGAAGCGGGCCACATCAGCCTCCGGTTACGGTCTTGCCCTCGAGCAGGATCTCGATCCGACGGTTCGCGGGGCTATAGGGGTCCTTCGGAACTTTCAGGAAGCGGTCGGCATAGCCGGTCACCTGGTTGACGCGCTTCTCGTCAAGCCCGCCGCTGACCAGCATGTAATAGGCGCTGCGGGCACGATTGAGAGAAAGCCCCCAGTTGTCGCCGGTGCCGCCCTTGTAGGGCCGACCGTCGGTGTGACCGCGAATGACGACACTGCCCTTGCCCTTCGCCAGCACCTTGCCGATGTCCTGCATGGCGAGCACGAGCTCGCGGCTTGGCACGGCCGAACCGACGTCGAACATCGGCGTGCTCACCTGATCGCTGACCGAAATCAGCAGCCCACCTTCGGAGGGTTCGACCCGGATCGCGTCGGCGAGCTTGCCGACAGACGCCGGAAGTGTGTTCAAGATCTGCTTCTTCAGGTCGCTCGCAGCCTTTGCCGCAGCCTGCGCCTCTGCCTTGTCCATCTGGCTCTGGGCGGAGGCCATTTCGGCCGGCTTGCCGGGCTTGTCCTGCTGCTCGCCGGCATTCGGCTTTGCGTCCGCAGTCGCGCCGCCCTGTTCGGTCGCATTCTTGTCGGCGGCGCTGCCGCCCTTGCCCTTTTCGATGGTCTGCTGGTCGCCTGGAATGCCGCCCTTGCCGGTGTCCTTGCTGTCCGCCTCGCCGGGTATGCCACCCTTGCCGATCTCGTTGCCCTTGTCCTGGGCGGCAACAGCCGCGGCGGCCTGGTCCTTGCCGGCTTCGCCCGCGTCCTTGCCCTTGCCGACCTTGGGATTCACCTGAACCTGCTTGGTCCAGAAATCGGGGTCGAAGGGGTCCTTGTAGGCGTCGCCGCCGTCAGCACCCGTGGAGGGGCCAGCCGTCGCTGCACCGCCCTCACCCTTGACGCTCACATTGGCCTGCTGCCCCACATCGAGAACGATTTCGGACAGAACTGCATAGGGGTTCTCGAAATAGTCGGCTTCGGAATAGGTGACCTTTTCGCCGGCTGTCGAGCTCTTTTCCTGGCCGCTGGCGGCCGCGTCTCCCTGCGACTTCTCCTCGCCATCCACCTTGGACTTTTCCTGGGTCGCCTCGCCGTCGGCCTGCTTGCCCGGCTTGGTGATGCCCTTGTCCGCGGGGCTGGAGTCCGTCAGCTTGATGGGATTGAAATAGCTCGCAACAGCCGCCTTCGTCGCGTCATTGGCGGCATTGACCAGCCACATGACGAGGAAGAAGGCCATCATGGCGGTCATGAAGTCGGCGTAGGCAATCTTCCACGCGCCACCATGGTGGCCATGATCGCCATGGCCGTGGCGCTTGATGATGATGATTTCGTTCTTGCCGTGGTGGTGGCTTTCGTTCTCGCTCATTTCAGAAGCTCTTCAACACTGTCGCGCCACGCGGAGAGGCGGGTCATGAGAACGGTATCGCCATGTTCGACGGACAGATCGACGCCCGGCATTTCGACGTGCTTAAAATCAAGATCGAGCCCCGTCAGACGCTCACGCAGTTTCTCCGCGAGAGACCCCGGTCCCTTGAGAACGAGTTCGATGCCGCCCTCGCCCGCAAAGACAGAGCGCACCGTCTGGGCAAGGCTTTCGACCGCACGCTCGGTCATCGCCGCGTCGAGGATCGGCTTGAGCGCGTTCATGACATGTGTGGAAACGAGCTCGCGCACATCGGTGGCAATGCGCGGAAGAACCTCCGCCAGTTGCTCGGCCATCCTCTGCTCATAGACTGCCGCCATGTCGGCTTCCGCCTGCCTTTGCGACGCCATCAGGGCTTCGATCTGCTGCTGGTACATGGCCTGCATCTCGGCCTGCATCTCCGCCCGGCCTTCCTCATGCGCCTCGCGGCGGAGCGCATCGAGATCGATCTGCGGCTCCGGCTCGAAGTCAAAGGCGATTTCGGATGCCTGCGGAAGTTCGAAAACGTCGGGCACCGATGGCGGTGGGGCGCTGAAATCCTTGAGATATCTGGCGAGGCCTGCACTCATCGATCCGCTACTTCCCTGAATAACAAAACAACCGGCCGCTCAAGAGCGCCTCGCGCAACGCTGCAGGCTCGCGCGCGTCAGGCATGCGCCGCGATCGCAGTTGGCCAAGTTCTAGGGGATCAATCTTGTGCGAAGATGAAGATGTTGGGCCGCGTCAGGGCAATGAACGCGGCCCAACCTTCTACCATATGCCGATGACCGGCGGCACGGCAGAATTTCCAGCAATGTTTCAAAAGGGGCTTTCTGCCCGACAGGCCGAAAATCCTTCTCGGCCTACGACGTCGATGCATCAGTTGCCCGGGCCGGCCACGAAAGACCGGCCTGACTGCTCTTACTTGAAGAGCGAAAGGATGTTCTGCGAGTTCGTGTTCGCGATCGACAGCGACTGGATGCCCAGCTGCTGCTGCGTCTGCAGCGCCTTCAGCTTGGTCGATTCCTGGTTCATGTCGGCGTCAACGAGACGTCCAACGCCCTTGTCGATCACGTTCATGAGGTCGGAGACGAAGTTGTCCTGCATGTCGATGCGCTTGTTGATGGCACCCAGGTCGGAGGCGACCTTGGTCAGGCCAGTCAGCATCAGATCGACTGCGGAGATCATGCCGTCGATGTTCTCGGACGGCGTTCCGGTCGTCAGCTTGACTTCAGAACCCGACGCGGACGTCGTCGACTTGGCATTGATGAGGAAGTAGGTCGCCGTTGTCGTCGCGGACGTGCCGGCCTGTGGTTGCGTTACGGTGACGTCCTTGGTCAGCGCACCAAGATTTGCATCGTTGGTGTCGATCATGATGGATTCGCTGGCGTTGAATGTCAGCGTCGTGACGGCAACCGAGCCGTTGGTCGAGCGGTTGAACGACGCAACCATTTCCTTCGTGCCCGCAGGTGTGGTCGAGGAATTGTAAAGCCAGTTTTCACCGGAGAACGACGCGGACTGCGAGATGGACTGCAGCTGCGATTTCAGTTCGGCCAGTTCGGAATTGATCTTGGTCTTGTCGACACCCGGTTCGCGCGCGGCGACCAGCTTGGCCTTGATTTCCTCGATAACCGAGATTGAGGAGTCCAGTGCGGTGTAGGCAGTGTCGGTCTTTGCAGCACCCAGACCGAGCGCATCGCTGACGGTGGAGAGTGCCTTGTTGTCCGAGCGCATGGTCGTTGCGATCGACCAGTAAGCGGCGTTGTCGGACGCGGTCTGAACACGATAGCCTGAGGAGATCTTGTTCTGGGTCGATTCCAGATTGCCGTCGATTGTGCGCAGAGTCTGCAGTGCCGCCATCGCGGCAGCATTGGTCATAATGCTTGTCATCGGTCATTGCCCCAAAATGAAGACGAGGGACATTCCGGAGTTAAGGATACCGGCAACGCAGGAATAGCATCATGCTCTGGCCCATTTTGCCCTGGGGCCTGTCCGCGTTCTTAACGAAGCTTTAACGGAAACAAGGTTAACAAATCTTTAATGGCATTAGCAAGTTGTTAATTTGATTGAAGAATGAATTACCAAGCGGAGCGCTCGGTAGGCTTTTGTTAATATATTCAAATACTTAGATGGGTACAGCGAAAAACCGAAAAAGCCGCACCACGTGACGTGGTGCGGCTTCTCAATGACCCTCTGGACCAAAGCGACCGTCTGTCTGCCCGCTCTGGGGGGACAGTGATTCGCGTCAGATTACCTGAAGAGCGACATGATGTTCTGACCGGCCGAGTTGGCGATCGAGAGCGACTGGATGCCGAGCTGCTGCTGCGTCTGCAGCGCCTTCAGCTTGGTCGACTCCTGGTTCATGTCGGCGTCGACGAGACGACCAACGCCCTTGCCGATCACGTCCTGCAGGTCGGCGACGAAGGAGTTCTGCAGCTGGATGCGGGTCGAGGTCGCACCGAGCGTGGAGGCCACGGACGTCACGTTGGTCAGCATGTTATCGACGGCAGAGATCATGCCTTCGATGTCCTGATCGTTCGTGCCCGTCGTCAGCTTGATTTCGGTGCCGCCTGCAGACGTCGTCGACTTGGCGTCGATGAGGAAGTAGGTCGCCGTCGTCGTTCCTGTCGAGTTGGCGATCGGCTGGTTGACCGTGATCGCCTTCGTCAGCTGGCCCTGCGAAGCAGCACCGGTATCGACGAGGACGGAATTGGCGGCGTTGAACTTCAGCGTGTTGACCGAGACGTTGCCCGAATTGTCACGGGTAAACGAACCCACCATTTCCTTCGTACCGGCAGTGCCGGTGGTGTTGTAGAGCCAGTTTTCGCCCGAGAACGAAGCGGACTTCGAGATGGAGGTCAGCTGCGACTTCAGTTCGGTGAGTTCCGAATTGATCTTCGTCTTGTCGACACCCGGTTCGCGGGCAGCAACCAGCTTCGCCTTGATTTCGTCGATCACCGAGATGGAAGACGTGAGACCGGTGTAGGCCGTGTCGGTCTTCGCAGCGGCCAGACCCAGCGCGTCACCAACGGTAGAAAGAGCCTTGTTGTCCGAACGCATTGTCGTTGCGATCGACCAGTATGCGGCGTTGTCTGAAGCGGTGTTGACGCGATAGCCCGACGAAATCGCGTTCTGCGTGTCGGACATGTTCATGTCAATCGTACGCAAGGTCTGCAATGCAGCCATTGCGGAAGTGTTCGTCATAATGCTCGTCATGTGTACTGCCCCTGTGTTTGACAGACTAGAATTTAAGGGGGGTCATGCCGGATATATCTACGGCAACGTCGCTGCAGCATCATGCTCGATAACCAACTGTTAAGGTTAACGCGTCGTTTCAATATGTCTAAAAGACACCATCGTGGTTAATTAAGCTTAAATGCGTTCGGGATCTGACCTAGTAATTCTAACCAGTCATATTTCACTGCTGAAACAGAAAAAGGGCCGCCCGAAGGGGCGACCCTTTCTGATTTTCCGGCTGTTGGGAGGCGACGTCCTCGCCTCCCCTGACCCGGGTTTTAGCGGAAGAGCGACAGGATGCTCTGACTGTCGGAGTTGGCAATCGACAGCGACTGGATGCCGAGCTGCTGCTGCGTCTGCAGCGCCTTCAGCTTCGTCGATTCCTGGTTCATGTCGGCATCCACGAGGCGGCCAACGCCCTTACCGATCACGTCCTGCAGGTCGGCAACGAAGTTGTTCTGCAGCTGGATGCGGCTGGACGTCGCGCCAAGCGTCGAGGCAACCGACGTCATGCTGGTCAACATGTTATCGACGGCCGAGATCATGCCTTCGATGTTCTGGTCGTTCGTGCCAGTCGTCAGCTTGATTTCGCTGCCGCCTGCCGATGTCGTCGACTTGGCATCGATCAGGAAGTAGGTCGCGGTCGTGGTGCCCGTCGAGTTGGCAATCGGCTGGTTTACCGTGATCGCCTTGGTCAGCTGGCCACCGCTGGCGGCATTGGTATCGACCAGAACCGAGTTCGCAGCGTTGAACTTCAGCGTATTGATCGCAACATTGCCCGTCGTATCGCGGGTGAAGGAGCCCACCATTTCCTTCGTACCGGCAGTACCGGTGGTGTTGTAGAGCCAGTTTTCGCCCGAGAACGAAGCCGACTTGGAAATCGAGCTCAGCTGCGACTTCAGTTCGGTGATTTCCGAATTGACCTTCGTCTTGTCGACACCCGGTTCGCGGGCGGCAACGAGCTTGGACTTGATTTCGTCAACGACAGAGATCGAGGCGTTGAGACCGGTGTAGGCCGTGTCGGTCTTTGCAGCGGCAAGACCAAGAGCGTCGCCAACGGTGGAGAGAGCCTTGTTGTCCGAACGCATCGTGGTCGCAATCGACCAGTAAGCGGCGTTGTCGGAGGCCTTGGAAACGCGAAGGCCCGAAGAGATAGCACTCTGCGTGTCGTCCATTTGCGAGGAAATGCCACGGAGAGTCTGGAGCGCAGACATAGCTGCGCCGTTTGTCATAATGCTGGTCATGGGTTGTCCCTGATACACAATACTCTAGAGGGACATGCCGGGGCGAACCGGCGGTTGCGGGGAAGCGTCATGCGACCGTGGTTAACGGCCCCGCTGAACAGGACAATCAAACATCAAGCTTAACATATGCTGAAAAACGTTCAGGAGAATTGACGAGGCCAAGACATAGAAAAGCCGCGCCAGAGGGCGCGGCTCTCGTTTCAAGCGGGAACGGTTTCGGTCGAAGGATCAGCGGAAGAGCGAGAGAACGCTCTGGCTGTCGGAGTTGGCGATCGACAGGGCCTGGATGCCGAGCTGCTGCTGCGTCTGCAGCGCCTTCAGCTTGGTCGATTCCTGGTTCATGTCGGCGTCAACGAGACGGCCAACCCCCTTGGAGATCACGTCCTGCAGATTGTTGACGAAGTCGTTCTGCATCGAGATGCGGCTGTTGACGGCGCCGAGCTTGGAGGCGGAGTCCGTCAGGTTCGTCAGCATCGTATCAACGGCCGAGATCATGCCTTCGATGTTCTGGTCGTTCGTGCCAGTCGTCAGCTTGATTTCGCTGCCGCCTGCCGATGTCGTCGACTTGGCATCGATAAGGAAGTAGGTCGCGGTCGTGGTGCCGGTCGAGTTGGCGATCGGCTGGTTCACCGTCAGCGCCTTCGTCAATTGGCCGCCGCTGGCTGCGTTCGTGTCGATGAGGACCGAGTTGGCAGCGTTGAACTTCAGCGTGTTGATCGACACGTTGCCCGTGGTATCGCGGGTGAACGAACCGACCATTTCCTTCGTGCCGGCGGTGCCGGTCGTGTTGTAGAGCCAGTTTTCGCCCGAGAACGAAGCAGACTTCGAGATGGAGGTCAGCTGCGACTTCAGTTCGGTGAGTTCCGAATTGATCTTCGTCTTGTCGACACCCGGTTCGCGGGCGGCAACGAGCTTGGACTTGATCTGGTCAACGACGGAGATCGAGGCGTTCAGGCCGGTGTAAGCCGTATCGGTCTTTGCAGCAGCAAGACCGAGAGCGTCACCAACGGTGGAGAGAGCCTTGTTGTCCGAACGCATCGTGGTCGCAATCGACCAGTATGCGGCGTTGTCGGAGGCCTTGGAAACGCGAAGACCGGAGGAGATCGCGCTCTGCGTGTCGTCCATCTGCGAGGAGATGCCGCGCAGCGTCTGGAGCGCAGACATAGCTGCGCCGTTCGTCATAATGCTAGTCATTGGGATTGTCCCTTTACGCAAAACAAAAACAGGGACATACCGGATTGAAACGATTACCGGCGACGACGGAAAGGCATCATGCCGCCCGTGGATTTCTTCCCCCTCCAGGCCCGTCATACAGGCAGGACTATGCCGCCTCAAATGTTACCGAAAACCTAATTTCGGGGTTCCGGCGCCGGTCACGCCGAATCATATGAAACAGAGTCTTAATGGCTGTCACAATTGCGCAGGGCGCGTCTCAGGCTGACGCGAGCGTGGCCCGGATAGAGAACCGCGATCAGAGGAAGGATCGCGTCAGGCTGCCGACCAGCAGGTTCCAGCCGTCGATCAGCACGAAGAAGAGGATCTTGAACGGCAGCGAGATCGAGGTTGGCGGCAGCATCATCATGCCCATCGCCATGGTGATCGTCGCGACGATGAGGTCGATGACCAGGAAGGGCAGCACGATCAGGAAGCCGATCTCGAAGCCGCGGCGGATTTCCGAGATCATGAAGGCCGGCACGATGACCCGCAGATCGACCTTTCCGTCCGTCTCGGTCGTCTGGCCCTTCTCGCGGGCGATATCGACGAAGAGCTTCAGGTCCTTGTCGCGTGTGTTGGCCAGCATGAAGTCGCGGAACGGGCCGTAGATCCGGGGCAGCGCCTCGGTCTCGGTGATCTTGTTGTCCATCATCGGCTTGATGCCGTCCTGCCAGGACTTATCGAAGACAGGGGTCATGACGTAGAAGGTCATGAACAGCGCGAGGCTGGTCAGGATCATGTTGGAGGGTGTCGTCGCCAGCCCCATGCCGGAGCGCAGGATCGAAAAGGCGATCACGAAGCGCGGAAAGCTCGTGACCATGACGAGGATGCCCGGCGCGATGGATAGCACCGTCAACAGGCCGAGCGTGCGGATGATCCAGGAGGCGACCGAACCGCTGACAGGGGCCTGCGTCAGGAAATCGGGCAATTGCTGCGCGAAGCTTCCGGCGGGCAGAAGGACGATGAGTGTGGTGAAGAAGAGAAGCTTTTTCATTGCACCACGAATGTCCTGAACATCACGTCCTTCACACGGCCCTCGGTTCTGAGCGATGCACGCTCCTTGATATCCTGCCGCAGGTATTCAAACCCGCGGGCGCTCTGGATCTGTTGCAGCGATACGGTGCGGATATAGGCCATGATGTCCTGATGCACTTCCTCGGCCGTCTTCTCATCCGGCTTGTCACCGAAGAGAAGCGCAACCTCCAGCCGGACCCAGCTCTGAGACGGGTAGGCGAGATTGCTGGTGATCGGCTCAAGCACGACGACATTGTTTTCCTCGTTGGCGAGCTTGGGAGGGCCTGCGCCCTCTTCCTTCTTGCCGCCCTTCTTCTCGCCGCCAGCCTCTGCGGCCGCGACAGCCGCCTGTTCGGCGGCCTTCTTGGCGATCTCGTCCTTCTTCTCCTGTGTGATGAACTTGTCGGAGATGCTCTTGCCCAGGAACCAGCCACCGCCGCCGGCGATCACCGAAAGCACGAGGACGATGACGATGGTGACCACGAGGCCACCACCCTTCTTCTTTCCGCCTTCCTCGCCTTCGCCTTCCGGCGCTGCTTCCGGTTCTGCCATCGTGTTGTTTCCTTCGGTCCCGTCCTCAGAATGGCGAGAAGAGATCGACGGCCTGCTGCCCCCATGGCGGCTGCTGGACTTCCGTCAGGCGTCCACGGCCACCGTAGGAGATGCGGGCCTCGGCGATGCGTTCATACGAGATCTGGTTTTCGGCGTTCACGTCCTGCGGCCGGACGATACCGCCGACATTGAGGATGCGAAGCTCCTGGTTGACGCGCACTTCCTGCGAGCCAGAAATGACGAGGTTGCCGTTTTCGAGAATGCCGGTGACGACAGCAGCGACCAGAAGCGTCAGCTTTTCGGAACGCTTGGTCGAACCCGAACCGGTCGAGGACGTGTCCGATCCGCCGTTGATGTTGCCCGACAGCGCAGGCGATACGGCCGCGCTCTTGGCCTGCAGGCCGAAATTCATGCTTTCGGAGTTCTGCCGGCTGCGCTTGGTGTCATTGGCGAAGTTGGCATTGTCGTTGATCTGGATGTTGACCGTCAGGATGTCGCCGACCTTGAGCGCGCGGGAATCCTTGAAGAGAGCGGCCTGATTGTCGTTCCACAGCGAATAGCCGGAAGCAACCTGTTGCGGGCGCTTCGGATAGAGCGCCATTTCCTGCGTCTGGCCATAGCGCAGGCCGCTGCCGATCGGGCTCATGGCGGGCGCGCGGCCGATTTCGTTGACCGCCTGGCTTCCACATCCGGCCAAAGGCATCAGAAGAGCGAAAAGGGGAATGAGTTTCTTCATGATTAGCCTTTTTTCGCCGGAGCAGCCGCAGCGCTGGAGATCAGCCCTGTCAGTTTCGCTGCCTTGGCAGGGTCCATTTCACTTAAGATCAGCCCCGACTGGCGCGGCGTGAGCTTCATCAATATGGCGGCTGCCACATACACATCGACTTCAGCCAGCCGCGGTGCCGCGGCGTCCGGCTTCATGTTCTTGTAGATGTCGACCAGGTCCTGGCGCGCCGTCTCCATGAAGTCGTTTCGTTTCTTCAACCAGTCCTGATACTCGTTGCGGCGCTCCTCGAGCGCCTTGATGCGAACATCGACATCGGCCTTCAGCTTCTCGAGGTCCTGCTTCTGCATCAGGTAACGGCGGTCACGGGCGGGATCGACGACGTTCGAGCAATATTGCTGGATTTCGTCGATGCTCGCATTTGCGGGCGGGGCCGCAGGCGTGTCATTGGCCATGGCCGAAACGGTTGCCAGCAGCAACGCGGAGGCGGCGAGCCTCCAGGTGGTCCTGCCTGCCTTGATACCGAAAGCTGCCATCACTGCACCACCAGTTCGGCATTCAGCGCGCCCGCGGACTTGATGCCCTGCAGGATGGCGATGACGCCGTCGGGCTTCACGCCGATGCTGTTGAGGCCGGTGACGAGGCTCTTGAGATCGGGGCCATTGAGAATTGCCACGGTGCCGCTCTCAGCGGTGGCCTTGATATCGGTCTGCGGCTGGACGGCCGTCACGCCCTGGCTGAAGGGACTGGGCTGCGAGATCTGCGGCGTTTCGGTGACCTGCACCGTGAGCGTGCCGTAGCTGACGGCGACCTTGGAAACCTTGACGTCGGCGCCGATCACGATCGTGCCGGTGCGCTCGTTGACGACGACCTTGGCCGGCGTATCGGTCTCGACGGCGAGGTTTTCGATATCGGCCATCAGACGGGCAAGGTCGGCCTGCTTCGGCTTGGCGACGGCGACTTCCTGAGAGTCCGTCGCCTCGGCGATCGGCGAGCCGAAACGGGCTTTTGCCCAGGCATTGATGGCGTCGGAAATGCCGACCGCCGTGGTAAAATCGGGGTTGCGAAGCTGCAGGACCAGATTGACGCTGTCCTTGAAACGCGACGGCAAGGGGCGCTCGATGATGGCGCCACCGGGTATGCGGCCGGACGTCGGCACGCCTTGCGTCACGGATGCGGCCGCGCCGTCGGCCGAAAAGCCGGACACGATGACCGAGCCTTGCGCAACGGCGTAGATCTGCCCGTCGGCGCCGGTCAGCGATGTCATGACCAGCGTGCCGCCGCGGAGGTTCGTTGCGTCGCCCATGGAGGACACGGTGATGTCGATGCGGCTGCCGGGGCTGGCGAAGGGCGGAAGCGTTGCCGTGACCATGACAGCCGCGACGTTCTTGGTGCGGCTCTGGCCGCCCTGCGTCGAAATGCCGAGGTTCTGCAGCATGGCGCGCATCGACTGTTCGGTGAACGGCGCGGAGCGAAGGCTGTCGCCGGTGCCCTGCAGGCCCACGACCAGGCCGTAGCCGATCAGCTGGTTGTCGCGGCCGGCCTGCAGCGAGGCGATGTCCTTGATGCGCGAGGTCGCAAACGCAGATTGACCGTCTGCCAGGATCAGGCAGACGGTGAACAGGATGGCTGCAATGTGACGCACAAATTTCATTTAGAAACCACCTGCACAATGCCCGGACTGAGGACGGTTCCGCTGACCGTCAGGCCGGAATCGGCATTGCGGACGCGAATGAGTTCCCCGACGCTGCCGTCCTGAAGCGGCATGCCGAGCGCGGTGATCTGCAGGGTGCCGCTGCTGTAGATCAGCCGGACCTGCTGGCCGTGGGTGACGGCAAAGGGTTCGCGGAGCGCGGAGACACTGATGGCCCGATCGGGAACGAGCGTGCTCTTCGTGATCATGCCGTCGACCTGGGTGAAGTCGGTGGCGTAATCGCCGGCAAAGTTGGGATTGGTCACCTCGACGCGCTTGACCTGACCGGCGTTGATGATCTGGCCGGGGTAGATCACGGCTGTCGGGACCATGGCATAACGCTTGCCGTCTTCCGTCGGACCCGCGAGGGCAGCAAAGGCCGTCGCGAGCACCAGCAGGGAAGCGGAAACAACTGTCTTCATGACATTGCGTTCTTGCAGTCGGCGCATCATGCCCAACCTCCAGATGTTTACCTCAGGTTCTTGCTGACCACGGAAGCCATGTCGTCGGCGGCTTGGATGACCTTGGAATTCATTTCATAGGCGCGCTGGGCCGAGATGAGGTCGGTGATTTCCTTCACCGGGTCCACATTCGAGGCTTCCAGATAATTCTGCTGCAGCTTGCCGAAGCCGGGATCGTTCGGCACGCCAACCGTCGGGTCGCCGGATGCCGCCGTCTGGCGGAACAGGTTGTCACCCATGGCGTCGAGGCCGGCATCGTTGATGAAGGTGGCGATCGTGATCTGGCCGAGCTGGGTCGCGTTGGTGTCGTTGCCGACCATTGCGAAGACCTGTCCGGTGTTGTTGATCGTGATGTTCTTGGCGTCGATCGGAACGGTGATGTTCGGAATGACCTGCGCGCCGGAGAGCGTGACCAGCTGGCCCTGCGCATTCACGTTGAAGGCGCCATCGCGGGTATAGACCGTGCTGCCATCGGCAGCCAGGACCTGAAACCAGCCCTTGCCGACGATCGCGACGTCGAAGGGGTTGCTGGTCGAGGTCAGCTGACCCTGCTCATGCAGATTGCGCACGGCGGCGGTCTTCACGCCGAGACCGATATTGACACCTTCCGGCACGATCGAACCGTTAGCGGCGTTGGAGATGCCGGCCTGACGCTCCGTCTGGTAGAGAAGGTCGGTGAATTCGGCGCGGGCGCGCTTGAAGCCCGTCGTATTGATGTTGGCAATGTTGTTCGAAATGACTTCGAGATTGGTCTGCTGGGCATTCATGCCGGTTGCAGCTATGGAAAGAGCTCTCATCGGCGATCCTCAGATTGGCATTTTGGTGATGTCGAGATAGGCGGAGACGACCTTGTCGCGGATGGCGATGGCGGTCTGCAGCGAGCGGTCGGCATTCATGACGGCATCCACGACCTCGCGGGTCGACGCCTTGCCCTCAACACCCTTGTAAGACATGGTTTCGGCATTCTTCAGATCGCCGAACATATCGTTTGCCGTGTTCTTCAGCACATCGACGAAGCTCGGACCCGCGACCTTGGAGGCATCCTCGACCGCCGACGTCGCCTTGCTGGCGACGCTTGACAGGTTCTGCACCAGCGAGGAAAGGGAAATGGGATCTATCATGACGAGCTCCTCAGCAGGTCTATCGTCGAGCTGATCATGTCGCGCGCCTGCTTGATCGCTTGAAGGTTGGCTTCGTAGCTGCGGTTTGCCTCGCGCATGTCCGCCATTTCGATCAGCGGATTGACGTTGGGCATCTTGACGTAGCCGTCCTTGTTGGCCGCCGGATTGCCGGGGTCGAATTCGAGGTTGAAGGCACTTGTGTCGTCAAAGATCTTCTGGATCTTGACCTCGGGCACGCCGCTCGAGCGGTCTACGTGCTGGGCAAAGCTCACCATCTTTCGGCGATAGGGTTCCGAGCCGGGCGTCTCGCCGGTCGAACGGACGTTGGCGAGGTTTTCCGAGACGATGCGCAGACGCGTCGATTGCGCGTCCATGCCGGATGCGGAAATTCTCAGACTTGCGGAGAGCGGGTCAACGATCATCCTGATTATCTCCTGACGACCATGAGCATCATCTTGTTCAGCGACTTCACCAGACCGGCGTTCAGGTCGTAGTCCTGACGGGCTTCGCTCGCCTTGATCATTTCCTGCGCCAGGCCGACATTGTTGCCCGAGGCGCTGACCTTGCCGGACTTGTCTTCCACCTGCCGGATATTCATCGTCTTCTGGGCTGCATCGGCAAAATGCATCGGATTGGTGGAGGCGAGCGTCACGCCGTCGCTGCCGCGCGACGTCGCCGCATCGAGAAATTCGGTAAAGGGAACGATATCCTTCGCCTTGAAGCCGGGCGTATCGGCATTGGCCACGTTCGTGGAGATCACGCTTTGGCGGACTGACAGCCACTGCGCCTGCTGCGACGCGAGTTGAAAAAACTGTATAGGCTGCATCGCCCGCTCCGTACATTCCAGCTAATCATGGCTATGAGACAGAGGGTAGGCTTCTAAACTTGCGTGGGACTTGCTCTGGCCGGCAATGCCGGGCGGCACGCAGCGCGCCCGGCCCGTCCTCACGGTCAATTCACCCGCAAGGTGTTTCCGTTGGACGTTGTCAGCACCCACTGACCGCCCTGCTGCTCCATCGAGATGAGCTTGCTGTTGTCGGGAAGGAACTCGCCTATCCCGACCATGTATATGCCACTTCCGTCCTCTACCAGCGCGCGTCCGCCGGCGACATGCAGGAGGCGGAAGCTTCCGGCGGCCCCGGGCATCGGCTGGTCGAGACTGCCGGCGTCTGCCCTCGGCTTCTTGCGGTCGGCATCGTCTCCCGGAACCGTCGCGGTGGTGATGTCATCCAGGGCCGGCGGGACCTGCATGGCGAGCCCCGGCGGGCGCTGATTGATGTTGATGCTGGCTGACGGTGAAACGGAAAAGACGGGCTTGGGCGCAAAGACAGGGAGATCGCGCCGCATGTTCTGGACCATCTGTCCGTATTTGGGAGCAAATTGTTCGTAGTTGAAAAAGACATACCAGGGAAAGAAGGCAGCAAACACTGCCAACGCCACGCCGGTCGCGGAAAGCGCCATGTCCACGCGGTCCATGGAGTCGGTCGAACGCGACGGCTCCTTGTGCATCCTGATCGGTTCCCCATCCTCGATCATATGTCAGTTCCTTCGAACGTTGGCCGGTTGTGCCTGCGGCATGGCGGCATTGCGGAGCGCCGCCGCCAGATCGGCAAATGCATCCGGCGAGGGCTGGTCGCCGGGAGACTGCTTGAGCATTTCATAGATGACGGGCACCTGCCGGACGGCCATGTCGACCTCCGGATCGGAGCCCGGGCGATAGCCGCCGATAAGGCGCAGGTCGCTCGTTTCCTCGTATTTGTGGATCAGCGATTTCAGGCGCGACACCAGCTTTTCCTCGTCCGGTGTCCACGCCTTGCGTGCCAGACGGGAAATCGAGGCCAGCGGATTGATCGGCGGATAGCGCCCCTCCTCCGCCAGCGACCGCTCCATGACGATATGGCCGTCGAGAATGCCGCGGGTGGAGTCGGCGATCGGGTCGTTGTGATTGTCGCCATCGACGAGGATCGAGATGATCGCCGTGATGGTGCCCTTGCCTTCTTCGCCGGGTCCTGCTCGTTCGAGAAGGCGCGGCAACTCGGTGAACACGGAGGCCGGATAGCCGCGCGCCACAGGCGGCTCGCCCGAGGCAACCGCGACCTCGCGGATCGCATGAGCAAACCGCGTGACGCTGTCGACGATCAGGAGAACGTTGTCGCCATTGTCGCGAAACTGTTCGGCAATGGTGATGGCTGAGAGCGGGGCCATCTTGCGCAGCATCGGGCTTTCATCACTGGTCGCGACGATGGCCACCGACTTCCGCAGATTGTCGCCGAGCGTATCCTCGATGAATTCGCGCACTTCGCGTCCGCGTTCGCCGACAAGGGCGATCACGACGCGATCGAAGGAGTCGGCGCGCGCCAGCATGGACAGAAGGGTGGACTTGCCGACACCGGAGCCGGCGAAAATCCCGAGGCGCTGGCCGAGGCAGAGCGGCGAGAAGATATCGATCGCCTTCACGCCGGTCTTGAAGCCGCGCTCCACCCGCGAACGCAGCATGGAAGGTGGCGCGTTGGCGGAAATCGGCCGCCGAACCGGGCCCTGAACCAACGGACCGAGACCGTCGATGGGATCGCCCAGCGCATTGATCGTGCGGCCGCACCAGCTCGCGTCGGGTGCGAGACGGAAGGCGCCCTTGCGCAGCACGACATCGCCGATGCCGATAGGTTCGCCCGGTTCGATCGGGCAGACGAAGACGGCTTCCGGCTCGACGCGGACCACCTCGCCGAGGTGTACGCCCGTCGCCGTCGTGTGGCCGACGAAGTCGCCGAGGCGGACCTGCTTGGAAAGTCCGGTAACAGTGTAGTGGCCGGCGGCAATGGTCTTGACCCGGCCGCCCGGCGCCGAAAGCTGCTCGGGCGCGGCATATTGGGCCGCGACGCGCGAAAGCGCTTCAAGCCTTGATGCAGCGCTTCGGTCGGTCGCTTCCACCATCACCCGGCCGCACCCCCACGCAAGGAGCGCGCCTCAGACAGCCGTGTCCGCAGATGATCGGGGTGTGTCGACGGCGACATCATGACCTCGAACCGAGGCTCTTGATGGCTTCTTCGAGCGACGTCTCGTTCTTCTGCATGGTGGCGGAGATGTCTTCGAAATTGCGCTGGACCATGATCAGCCGCGTCATTTCCTGGACCGGATTGGCATTGGACTCCTCGACGAAGCCCTGCACGACGCCGGCATCGATGCGGTCAACCACGGCCTGCGCGCCTGCCGCCGGAATGAAGGCCGAGCCACCAACACGTTGATAGCCATTGTTCATATTGGCTTCGAAAAGCCCGAGCACGGCGGCACGGCGTCCATCCACCTGAATGGAGCCATCATTGCCGAGCGCCACCTTGCCGCCGCTCGTGGCGATCTGAATGGGCGAGCCGCCCGCATCAAGAACCGGATAGCCCTGAACGGTGACCAGGCCGCCATTCGGTGTCAACGAAAACCGGCCGTCACGGGTGAGTGCCGGCCCCGAGGGCGTCTGCACCTGGAAATAGGCATTGCCGCGAATGGCGAAGTCGAGCGAGTTGCCGGTCGGCGTCAGTGCGCCGTTCTTTTCCGACAGGAACTCCTTTCCCGGATCTACATAATGCACATCGGTGCCGCCGCTGCGCTGCAGGACGTCCTGAAACTTGATCTCCGTCGCCCGGAAGCCGACGGTATTCAGGTTGGCCACGTTGTCGGCCAGGGTCGACAGACGCTGTTCGAGCGCGACCTGGGAAGACAGTGACACGTAGATGCCGGTTTCCATGAAGGTTCCAAAATGCGGGAGGATCAGAATGTGCGGCCAATGTGCGGTGCTCGCCTTGCGCGAGGCTTTATCCGCTCCTGCGCATATTCTTCGCATTGCCGTCATAAACGGAAGAAGCCGTCCGCGTGGTCATCTCTGCCAGCCTCACGCAAGGGAAAATTCATACCAGAGTGTTTGAATGTCGCTTTCGACGGGAGTAATTTGGCATGAACATGATCATCGGTCTGGTCGTGACCTTCGGCTGCGTGTTCGGCGGCTACATGGCTGCGGGCGGGCACTTCGGCGTTCTTGTACAGCCGTACGAACTCCTCGAAATCATCGGCGCTGCCGTGGGCGGCTTCATCATCGCCAACCCGATGAAGGTCATCAAGGACACGGGGAAAGCGCTGGGCGAGGCGCTCGGCAACAAGGTTCCCCATGAACGCCACTATCTCGACATGCTCGGCGTGCTCTACGCGCTGATGCGTGACCTGCGCACCAAGTCGCGCAACGAGATCGAAGCGCATATCGACAATCCGGAAGAATCCTCGATCTTCCAGGCTGCCCCGACGGTTCTGGCCAACCACGAACTGACCGCCTTCATCTGCGACTATGTTCGCCTCATCATCATCGGCAATGCGCGAAGCCACGAAATCGAAGCGCTGATGGACGAGGAAATCAACACGATCGAGCACGACAAGCTGAAGCCGCACAACGCGCTCAACGGCATGGGCGACGCCATGCCCGCCATCGGTATCGTCGCGGCCGTTCTGGGTATCATTCACACCATGGGCGCCATCAGCGAGCCGCCGGAAGTGCTCGGCGAACTCATCGCCGCCGCGCTCGTCGGTACATTCGCCGGTATCTTGATCTCATATTGTATTATCCAGCCGATCTCGGCTTCGGTGAAGATGGTTCGCGAAAAGCAGAACCGCCTTTATGTGATCGTCAAGCAGACGCTGCTCGCCTACATGAACGGCTCTGTTCCGCAGGTCGCGCTCGAATACGGCCGCAAGACCATCTCGGCCAAGGAACGTCCGTCGATCGACGCGGTCGAGCAGGAAATGATGAACCCCGGCGGCGGCGGTGACGCGAAGGCGGCATAATGTCTGAAACGGCGGAAACAGTAACTCCTTCTGAAGCCCCCTCCCCGGAGGCACCCAAGGCGTTCGACCCGACGCTGCTCGCCAGGATGACGGGCGAGCTCGGCGACGCGGCGAGCCTTGAACGGATCTGCAGCGAAATCACCGCGGCCTATATCGAATTCCTGCCCGACATCTTCCACAGCGAGACCGGCTACAAGATCGAAATCCGTTTCTCATCCTTGAAGACCGGCCTGAAGGAAGAGCTGCTTGCCGGCCTCGGCGAAACCGTGGCGCTCTGCGACGCTTCGCTGCGCGGATGGTGCCCGGAATTCACCATGGCTTGCGGCAGTGCCTTCGTGATGACGCTGGTGGAGGCCATGCTTGGCGCCCCACCGGAAATGATCGAGCCGCCGTCGGAACGCCTGCTGTCCAAGATCGAACTCGACCTGACGGATATGATCTTCGCCAAGGTCGCCAACGTGCTGCGCACCTCGGTTGCGACCGGCGGCAATTTCGAGCCGGTGATCGGCAATCCTTACAATGCCGGCGACCGCCCGAAGCCTCCGGAGGGCTATCGCGACCCCAACGCGGTGCTGATCAGCTTCATCATCAATCTCGGCAAGACGGAATCGCTGATCCACCTGGCCGTGCCGCAGCGAAATTTCCTGAAGACCAAGGTGACGACGACGAAATCCGCGGCTGCCGGTCGGGCCAAGAAGGAATGGACCGAGCAGATCAAGGAGCAGGTTCAGCGCTCGCAGGTCTCGGTGGAAGCCCGGATCAACCTGCAGCAGCAGACGCTCGGCGTCATCAGCAAGCTGCAGGTCGGCGACGTCATCCCGTTCGAGGACATGGGCGACGTCAAGGTGCAGGTGAATGCCAACGGCAAGGAACTCTATTTCGGCGAATTCGGCCGCAGCGGCGCCCGCTACACGGTGCGCGTGACGGACACCTATTCGACCGAAAGCGACCTGCTCGAGCATCTGATCGGCTGAGGTCCGCGACAGGCCTGAAGCGCTCCGTTTGGACGCCAGGCTCGCCCGCTCACCCGGGCTTTCGGGGTGTTAGAGTCGATCCCGCAACACCCTCGGCAAATTCCCTTCAATCGGTTGGTTTCGAGCAAGCGAAGCAATCGTTTTTAAAGAAGAATCAGCTAAGGATTCTCTATCGCCGCCACGCGACGAAGGCGGATGCGGAACCTTTGGCATGTATGCGCCTGTGGCGGACCTTCCGGTCACGCCTGGCGCAAGTTTGAACTGGAATAAATCGGGCATGGCAAAACAGACGACGAAAACCGGAGAGGCACCCGCCGAGGATGATTTCCTCGCGAATTTCTCGTCTGACGCTGCTCCCGACCTCGATGCCGGGCTGGACGACCAGATCGACAACCTGCGTGGCGTGCTCAAGAGCGACGCCGAGGGCGGATTGCCGGATCTCGGCGAAGGCGGCGGCTTCGATTTCGACGCCTCCGGCGGCGGTGGGATGGGTGATGCGGATCTGTCGCAGTTCGGCGGCGGTTTTGGCGGCGGCATGGATGCCGGCTTCGGCGGCGGCTCGCAGAGCCACACGACGGGCAGCGCGCTGCATTCCAATCTCGACCTGATCATGGACATCCCGATCGACGTGCAGATCGTGCTGGGCAACAGCCACATGCATGTCGCGACGCTGATGAACCTGACCGAGGGCGCCACGATCGCGCTGGACCGCAAGATCGGCGACCCGGTGGAAGTCGTCGTCAACGGCCGGCAGATCGGCCGCGGTGAAATCACGGTTCTCGATGAAGACAATACGCGCTTTGGCATTCGAATGATCGAAGTCAAGGCAATCAAGCGATAGAATACAGGTAGCAGAAACCCATGATGGATTTCGAAGCATTCGAGGAGCAGGTCTCCTACAAGCCGCTGACGCCGCCGGAAAAGGCAGCGGCAGTGCTCCTGTCGATGGGCAAGGGCGTTGCCAGCAAGCTTCTGAAATTCTTCACCCAGCACGAGTTGCAGGTCATCATCCGCGCCGGGCAGAACCTGCGCAGCATTCCGCCGCATGAACTGATCGAACTCACCAACGAATTCGAAGACCTCTTCACCGAGGGCGCTGGCCTGATGGACAACGCCAAGGCGATGGAGAGCATTCTGGAAGAAGGCCTGACGCCGGAAGAGGTCGACAACCTGCTCGGCCGCCGCGCCACCTTCCAGGGGCTCGAAGCGGCTTCCATCTGGGACCAGCTCGGCGAGACCGATCCGGTGTTCGTCGCGAACTTCCTGGAAAAGGAACATCCGCAGACGGGCGCCTACATTCTCTCCATGGTTCCCTCGAGCTTCGGCGCCAAGGTGCTGATGGAACTCAGCGAAGAGCGCCGCGCCGACGTCATCAATCGTACGGTCAACCTGAAGCAGGTCAGCCCGAAGGCCGCCGAGATCATCGAGACCCGCGTCGTCGAAATCATGCGCGCAATGGATGCCGAGAAGAACGCGACCGGCACCGTCAAGGTCGCCGAACTGATGAACGAGCTGGAGAAGGAACAGGTCGAACAGCTGCTCGGTGCGCTGGAATCGCTCAGCAAGGAAGCCGCCGAAAAGGTTCGCCCGCGCATCTTCCTCTTCGAAGACCTTCTCACCATGCCGCAGCGCGGCCGCGTCACGCTGTTCAACGACATCTCGGCCGACGTCATCACCATGGCACTGCGTGGGTCCCCGATGGATATCCGCGAAGCCGTCCTTTCGGCCATCGGCGCACGCCAGCGCCGCATGATCGAGTCGGATCTGGGTTCCGGCACGACGGGCATCAACCCGCGCGACATCGCCGTCGCGCGCCGCTCGATCGCCCAGGAAGCCATTCGCCTTGCGAACAACAACCAGATCGAACTGAAGGAAAAGGGCGAGTCGTCGGCCGCGGCCTGACGCACGCCTTCCCTCAACGTCGCCACGGGCCCATGCGCCTCCGCGTCGACGCTGTTTTTTCGCATGCCGTTCCCGCAAAACCGCTATACAGTTTTGCGCGACATGCTTGAGGGCTGATCCATGGCCGATGATGAAGACAAGGACAGCAAAACAGAAGACCCGACAGAGAAGCGAAAACAGGACGCGCTTGAAGAAGGCAATGTCCCGTTTTCGCGAGAGTTGACGGCCCTTGCCTCGACTGTCGCGATCTATGTCTTTGTCGTATTCTTTGCAGCCGATGGCTCGCTCAGCGTTGCCGGCAGCCTCAAGGACATTTTCGAGCAGGCCGACCAATGGCGGTTCGACGCAAGAACCGACGTGATCTCCCTGTTTTACCGCCTCGCCTGGAACGCCGGCGCCGTGGTGGTCCCTGCCCTTGTGCTCATCATGGGTTTCGGCGTCGCCTCGTCGGTGCTGCAGAACATGCCGAGCCCGGTTCTCGACCGGATCGCACCGAAGCTTTCCCGCATTTCGCTGACCGCCGGAATCGGGCGCCTCTTCAGCCTGCAGACGCTTGTCGAGTTCGGCAAGTCGCTGATCAAGGTCATCGCCGTTTCCATCGTCGTCATCTTTTCCTTGAAGAGCGAGTTTTTCGGCTCGCTGTCGCTGATGTTTTCCGATCCGTCCGTGCTGTTCAAGCGGATGATGGAGGACATGCGGACCATTCTCATCGTCATCCTGTTTGCAACCGCCATCGTCGGCCTGGGCGACTTCTTCTGGACGCGGCGGGAGTGGTTTGAAAACCTGAAGATGACGAAACAGGAAGTGAAGGAAGAGTATAAGCAGGCGCAGGGCGACCCTGTCATGAAGGCCAAGCAGCGCTCCTTCGCCCGCACCCTGCTGCGTCGGCGGATGATGGCGAACGTGCCGCGGGCCACTCTCGTGGTTGCGAACCCGACCCACTATGCGGTCGCGCTGCGTTATGTCCGCGAGGAAAACGAGGCGCCGATCGTCGTTGCCAAGGGTCAGGACCTCATTGCGCTGCGCATTCGCGAGCTTGCCGAACAGAACAACATTCCGGTTTTTGAAGACCCGCCCCTGGCGCGCTCAATGTTTGCGCAAGTCTCGGTGGATAGTGTCATTCCACCGGTGTTTTACAAGGCCGTTGCCGAGCTCATTCACCGCGTCTACTCGAAGCAGAACAAGTCCAGACAAAATATGCGTGGCTAATGAGAAAGAACCCCTTTTCAGAACAGCGCGAGCAAATTCTGGCCGAGGCAATCCGCCCGGTTGCCTCCGAACTGCGACTGGTGGATGCCGCAGATCTGATTTCGCTCCTCAAATTCGAACATTATGGCAGCCTTGCCGATCTCGTGTCTTCGGCTGCAGAGCTGTACTTCCATCCGGGAACCGTCACGCTCGGTGTCGGCGGCAACTATCGGCTTGAATGGGACAGCGAGCCGGAAGTCGAGCTTGATCTGGAGATCAAGCCGCAAGGCGTGACGATCTACGCCAAGCTGGCGCTCAGCAAGAACCACGCCGGCGTCGAAATCAACCATATCGATTTCAAGAACCCGGCTCCCAATCCCGAAGACAATACCGTCTTCCTGCGCAATGCGCTGGCCAGTTCCCGCTATTACACAGGCCAGAAGGCCGCGATGGCCGGCTGATCAGCATCGGGCGGCGTCCGGAACGGTTCCGGACGACCTGGCGTGAGCAGAATATCCGGAATTCCCGTTTTAAACGTTCAGTTGATGTAGCCGAGCCGGATCGCCTTGGCGATCGCCTGGATGCGGTTGACGGAATCGAGCTTGGTGGTTGCCGTGCCGAGATAGGCGTTGACGGTGTGGACCGACAGCGCGAGCTTTTCGGCGATCTCTTCGCTCGTATGCCCGTCGCCCGCCATCTGCAGGCAGGCGATTTCGCGCTCGGAGAGCATTTCGGCCGGCTGGCCACGCCGCTCCTCATATTGCAGTTGCCGTGCCAGCGCGCCCGTCACCTGCATATGCGTCTCGAGGATGGTCTCGCTTGTCAGGTCGAGATAGGCGGAGGTGAAGACCGCAAAGCCATTGCCGGACGCGCCCAGACGCACCGGAAACGCGATGCCGGCAAAAGGCAGGGTGCGGCCGCGCAGCCGCGTCACGAACGTATCGAAATCCACGGTCTCGGAGGTCGAACTCTCTTCACGGCCATTCCAGAGCAGCGGAAGGATCGAGACGTCCAGATGCTCGACCATGGCATCACCATAAAGATCGAGCACCTCTTGCGCGCCGGTTCCGCCCGTCGGAAAGTTGTCGGCCAGGAGCTTGATGGCCCGCTTGGCCGAGATGCCGGATCCGGTGACGCGGTAGACCGCAAAATTTCGAGCGTTCAACTGCCTTTGCAGGGCAGTCATCTGCTGGATCAGGTCCGCGCCCTTGCGACTGCGAACCTTGTGCGCCGCCAACGTGTCCGGCTCGAACCGTTCATGACGTTGTGCCATCAAAATTCCTCGGTTGGATGAGCAGGAGCATGTGCCTCGCCAACGCCTTAGACAAGATTATTCCGGACAGCATACGCGATCGCCTCCGAGCGGTTCTTGGTGGCGGTCTTGCGCATCACGCTTGTGATGTAGTTGTTGATGGTATTCTTGGAAATTCCGAGGATCATGGCAATCTCGTCGCTCGTCTTGCCCTCGGCAATCCAGTAGATGCATTCGAGTTCGCGATCGGTGAGGTCCATGTCACGGTCCATCTGAACCTTGCGCGACGTTCTCATGCTCAGGATATAGCCGGCGAGAAGGCCCGCCTCCATGACGCGCTGGCTCGAATGGGCGGTATCGTCCGGCAGCAGGAAGAGCAGCATGTAGCGCGAGCGACCGGCGTTGAAGACCAGCGAGCAGTATTGACGGCTGACCCCGTCCGGCAGTTCGGCATCGGTGGGAAAGAAGGCGAAGGCCGGCTGCAGCGCCGCCAGGCATTTCTCGAATTCATTGGAGCGATGGTAGCTCGCATGCAGCTCCTCGTCGATCTGGCGCACCAGATCGAAAGGCCAGTTGGAGGCGAGCACGTTGTCCAGCCGCTGGTCGCTGACCATGTCGTAGCGCGCCACGAGATAGGCGTAGGCGCCGCAATAGTCGGTGAGCAGACCGAAGGGAGTGGAGAGCCTGAGGTCGTCGGTCGCCCGTGCAAGGCGCGTCACGAGGAACTCCCGGCTCATCATGCGCCGGGCCCCTTCGGATCGGTCAGCCGCGTGACCGACGGAAGTGACATCCCAATGACTCATTACATCCCCGTGCCCCTAGAAAGGCAGTGTGTCCAACGCGCCGGGCACACCTTGCCACCCGGTCGGATCGAATCATCCGAGTGTATCGCTAGCGGTGACGGGGGGACACACCGAAAATATACGGTAGATGGACTTTCACCAGCATGTTGCATGCGAATTCAAAGAATGCGTCAGCTTATCGCAGAAAGGAAACAGGGCGTTAAGCCGCCCTGTCCACTGCCCATTTGCGGAGGATCTTGGCCGCCCGCTCTTCGCTGATCTCGACCATGCGGGCGAGGCGCCGTTCCGGCCCTTCCTTGACCCGCCGATTGAAGCCGCCCTCCGACTCGTCGCCGGCAGTCAGCAAGTCTTCGGTGCTGTCGAAACCGAAGTCGGAGCCGAAGCCCTCCATGAGGGTGGCGCCGGGGCCGTCGACACCCGAGGGTGCGAAGTCCGGCAGTTCGAGGCCGAGCGAATCCGACTGGCCTTCGATCACGCCGCCCGGCGCGCCGGCAGCACCGGCCACGACAAGACCCGTGCCCATCGACTTGGCGAGCGGACGGAAGCCGAGCCAGACGATCAGGAAGGCAACGACGATGAAGGCGAGCGAATTGATGATGCCTGCAAGGTTGCGCGACAGGATTTCCATGATCCCGGGGCCGGAGGCGGCCGCATCGGCGATCAGCTGGTTCTCGAGGAAGTCCATGACCGTGACGTTGATCTCGTCGCCGCGCTTGGGATCAATCCCGGCGGCCGCAGTGACGACCTTCTGCATCTCGGCCACATAGGCGTCGATCTTGGCCTGATCGACCGGCTCGCCGACGAGCTTGGCAACGCGGGCTTTGTTGACGACCACGGCGACGGAGAGCTTTTCGACGGAGTAGCTGTTGCGAACCGTCGAGACCGTCTTGCTGTTGATCTCGTAGTTGGTCGTCTCTTCCTTCTTGTCCTGCTCTTCATTCTGCGAGGGGCCGCCCTTGTTGGAGCCGGCGGCCGTGCCCTGCGGAATGTTCTGCTGCACCGTGGTCGCGCTGTTGTTGTCGGTCTGCTGCGACTTCTGGTTCTCCTTGGTCGCGCGGACGGAGCGCTCGACCTTGGAGTCGGGATCGAAGGTGGTTTCCTGGGTCTGCTGGGCGTCCGTGTTCAGCTTTGCAACGACGCTGGCGCGGAAGTTGTCGATGCCGAGGAAGGGCGAGAGCGCCTTGTCGATATTGGTCTCGATCTGCGACTGGACCTGCAGCTCGGTGTTGAGCGAGCGGTTGGCGGCCGTGTTCGAGTAGTCGTCGCCGGAGGCGAGCAGCTGGCCGCTGGAATCGAGGATTGTCACGTCATCGGGGCTGAGGCCCGGAACGGACGAGGCCACCAGGTGGCGGATGGACATGGCGGCCTTGCGGCCTGCCTGTGCGCCGGCGCGCACCATGACGGAGGCGGTCGGCTTCTGCGTGCCTTCGCGGAACGAACCCTGGTCGGCGAGAACGATGTGGACGCGGGCGGCGGAGATGCCCTGGATCTGCTGGATCGTGCGGGCGATTTCACCTTCGAGCGCGCGAACCTTGGTGATTTGCTGCATGAAGGAGGTGAGGCCGAGCGAGCCGACCTTGTCGAACAGCTCGTAGCCGGAATTGGCGCTGTTGGGCAGGCCCTGCTCGGCGAGCATCAGACGCGCCTGCGCGGTCTGGCCGACCTTGACCTTGATGCTCGTGCCATCCGTGCCCTGTTCGAAGGCAATGCCGGCACCGGCAAGCGCCAGGCTGATCTGGCTCACGTCGCTGGCGTCGAGGCCGACGTAGAGCGTCTCCATGGACGGTCTGTTGAGGTAATAGGTTGCGCCGAGGATCAGTGCGATCGTGAGTACGCCGACACCGGCGAGCGCCGCAAGCCGCCCGGGGCCCAGCCCCGCAAGGTTCTTGCCGATCGCCAAAAGCTGATTCAACAGATTCATTCTGTTCCGCACCGTCATCATGAACTTCGGGCAGGAGAGCATCGACCGGCAGGGCCGGTGCGGATTTCCCCTGCTGCCGCGCGAAAGGGATTCGCACCGCAGCATTTAGCCGTGGTTCAAGAGTAGGAATCGAAACTTGCGCGAACTTGTCGGGTGGCCGAAGGCATCCCGAGTACTAGCGACTCAGAAGAATTCGAAGTCGCCCGAAGCCTTGTTGATCGGCTGCGAATGACCGTGGCGAGCCGCGGCATTGCTCAATGCCTTCTGCATGTCTGCCAGCTTGACGAGGCTGAGAGCAACCGTGGTGTCGACCAGCCAGTTTTCCGGGATTCCGGAGGTGATGGTGTCGATGAATTCGGCGAGCCCCCGCGTCTTTTGCACCGCAAGATCGATACCCTGCAGCACCTTGATGCGATCGGCCTCGTTGAGCACGCCCGGGTGCTCGGTATTGGAGATCGTCGGCTCGATGCGTTCGATCAGATAGGCGACGTCATGGAGCTCCGACACGATCCGCATCAGGACCTCCGGAAGGGCTTCGTCTACTTGCATCTGGGCCATTTCCTTATCGAGACGCATACGCCGCCCCCCCAACCTTGATTTCTTAAAAGAATTCGACCGACGTATCGACTGCAGGCTTCGGCGCCGGTGCGACCGGACGCGTTTCGAGTGCAACCGTGCGCTGAGTTTCGACCCCCGTCAGCGCGTGCTGGCGTGCCCGGCCAGAGACCGGCCAGAATTCCAGCTTGCGTCCGTGTTCGCCCCCCGTCGACGAACCGACAACGCTAATACCTTCATCCCTGAGGAAGCGCGCCGCGAATTCGGCGTTCTGCGCTCCCACGTTGGAGAAACTTGCAATGGTCTTTGCCCCGCCAAAGATCTTGGCTTCCATGCGATCCTTGCGCGCACCCTGTTTCAACAGCCCGTTGATCAGAAGCTCCATCAGGTGCACGCCGTAGCGCGTCGCATCCCCGCCTGCGGCCAGCGCTTCCGTGCTGCCCGGCAGGAGAAAATGATTCATGCCCCCGACGCCCACGGAAGGGTCGCGAATGCAGGCCGCTACACAAGACCCGAGGATCGTCGTGATGACGACGTTCGGGTCGTTGGAGACCTTGTATTCACCCTGGATAATATTGATCCGACGCGGCGGGAGCTCAAGATTCATTTCAGCGATCCAAATACGGCCTCGATGGCGGCCTTCATCTTTTCAATGGTGAACGGTTTGGCGAGGACGTTGTTCGCGCCCAGCTGCGCCGCCTTCTGCACGAGAGCGCGGTCGCCCTGCGCTGTCAGCATGATGAACGCCGCCTTCTTCGTGGCAGGATTGGTGCGCACGGCCTGGAGGAAGCCGAGGCCGTCCATCTTGGGCATGTTGAAGTCGGAGATCACCAGGTGATGCGGTGCCTGGGACATGATCTTGTAGCCCTGCTCGCCGTCACCGGCGACAGTAATCTGCTTGAAGCCAAGCTGCGTGAGCGCATCGCTCAGGAGCAGACGGCTCGTGACCTGATCATCCACGATCAGAACTTTGATCTTCTCGGCTATGGACATTATTCGCTTCCTTCTTTCCGGGCTGCTGTCATTTTCAAGATTTCTTCGCCGATGTGCCCGAGCGGCAGTTGACGTTCTACCGCCCCTAATTCGTGGGCAACTCTTGGCATTCCGTAAACGACGCAGGATTTTTCGTCCTGGCCGATCGTTCTCGCCCCGGCGTAGCGCATTTTCAGAAGGCCTGCCGCACCATCGCGGCCCATGCCTGTCAGAATGACGCCAACGGCATTGCGCCCGGCCAGTTCGGCCACGGAGTCGAACAGGACATCGACGGAGGGACGATGTCCATTGACGGGCGTACTTTCCAGCAGCCGGCACGCCGGCGCACTGGCATTGACGACCTGAAGATGCCGTTCTCCGCCGGGTGCAAGATAGATCTTGCCGATCTCGAGGCGGGCACCGTCACGGGCCTCCTCGACAGCGGGGGCGCAGAGACGGTTCAGCCGGTCGGCAAAACTCTTGGTGAAGGTGGGTGGCATGTGCTGCGTGATCACGGTCGGCGGACAATTCACCGGGAAGTTCTGGAGAACCGTGATGAGCGCCTCGACGCCACCGGTCGAAGAACCGATCGCAACGATCTTGCGGCCGACGCGATAGGCATTCTCGCTGTTGATGTTGGCGGGCTGCTGGCGGGCAGGCGCTGCTACGGGTCCACCGTGGCGATACTTCGAGCGCGCAGCCGCCTTCACCTTCTCGGCCAGATCATGGAACGGACGCGGCTCGCCGGGAACCGGCTTGCCGATGCAGTCGAACGCGCCGATTTCAAGCGCGGCCAGCGTCGCATCCGCGCCGCGATGGGTGAGCGAGGACACCATGATGACCGGCATAGGCCGGAGCGTCATGATCTTCTCGAGGAAATCGAGCCCGTTCATGTTGGGCATCTCGATATCCAGCGTGACGACGTCGGGATTGAGACGCTTGATCGCTTCGCGCGCTTCCATGGCGTCGCCGGCCTGGCCAACGACATCGACATCGGGATCGGAGCTCAGGATGGCCGAGATCAGCCCACGCATGGTGGGTGAATCATCGACGACGAGGACTCTTGCGGGCGCGCTCATGCAGGCCTCCTGACAGCAGGGCCATGCAGGCGATAGGTGGTGATGCCGATATTGTCGAAGCGGTTCTTCGCTTCGCCGGTTACCCGTTCGGAGTGACCGATATAGAGGTGACCACCGGGCGGAAGCTGCTCGGAGAAGCGCGACCAGATGCGCGTCTGCGTCGGCTCGTCGAAATAGATGACGACGTTGCGGCAGAAGATGACGTCGAACTTGCCCTTGAACGGCCAGTCCGTCATCAGGTTCAGCTCGTTGAAGGTGATCAGGCGCTTGACCCGATCGTCGATCCGCCATTTCTGGCGCGCGCCGCTGTCCACGGGCTTGAACCACTGCCGGCGCATGTCGGCGCTGACGGTTTCCAGCGCGTTCTGATCGTAGGCGCCTTCGCGGGCGATGGCGAGGATCTTGGGATCGATATCGGTTGCCAGGATCTTGATGTCGTAGTCCGCCGCATTCGGCAGTTGCGAGAGAATCGTCAGCGCGATCGAATAGGGCTCCTGCCCGTCCGAGCAGGCGGCCGACCAGATGCGCACGCGACCGCCAGACTTGGCGCGGGCGAAAAGTTCCGGCAGGACCTCGTCGCGCAGATGCTCGAAGTGATGGTTCTCGCGGAAGAAGCGCGTGAAATTGGTCGTGAGATAGGAGAGCATCTCGCGGCGCTCGCCGGCACCTTCCGGCGATGCGACGAGGGCGCAATATTCGCGGAAGCTTCTCAGGCCCAGCTTGCGGATGTGTTTCGACAGACGCGAATAGACGAGCGAGGCCTTGGTCTCGTTCAGGAAAATGCCGGCGTCGGCGTAGATCATCGCCGCAATGTCGGCGAGGTCCCGCCGGGTCAGCGGAAACTCTCCGTTCGCGAGAAACTCGTCGCCCGGCAGTTTCGGATCTATCGCAAGGGTACTCGTCATGCAGCTTCGCTTTCGTTACCCTGGACAAGCGCATCGAGCTCGAGCAGGCAAATCATGCGGCCTTCCACGGCGATGATCCCGCGTGCAAAGGCACGCACGAACTCCGCGGAGACCTCGGGTATCGGCTGAATATTGTCGTCGGTGATGCTCAGGATGTCCGAGACAGCATCGACGAGCAGACCGACGATCTTGTCGCCAATCTGCACCACGATAATGACGTGCCGAGGGTTCGGCTCCGCCGGTTTCATACCGAGGCGAAGAGAGAGATCTATGATCGGCAGGACCGCACCGCGAAGGTTGATCACGCCCATCATGTAGTGCGGCGAATGCGGCATCGGTGTCGCCTTCGTCCAGCCACGGATTTCGCGAACGATCATGATGTTCACGCAAAATTCCTGATCGCCAATGCGGAAAGCGATCAGCTCTCTTGCACCCCTCATCAGATTCTTTGCACCAATCGTCATGTCAGAACTCGTCTCTCACACACTCGAACTTTAGCTTGCCGCCGCCAATGCGCCGTCACCGCCCAGCGCCTGTCCGCGCGAAGCTGCGACCACCGCATCCACGTCCAGAATGAGCGCCACGCGGCCATCGCCAAGGATGGTTGCGGCAGCGATACCCGGAACGTGGGTATAGTTGGCTTCAAGGCTCTTGATGACCACCTGGCGCTGGCCCTGGATCGCATCGACCATGAGGGCGCGCTGACCGCCGCTTTCGGATTCGACCAGCAGCGCCACGCCGTCGGTCGGGTTGGCCTGAGCGGACCGGAAGTTCAGGATGCGGCCGACATCGACCAGCGGGCAGAAGCTGTCGCGGATCGAGATCAGGCGCTGGCTGGCGCCGAAGGAGTGGATCGCCGAAGCTTCCGGCTGCAGCGTCTCGACGATAGCCGTCAACGGAACGACCAGCGTCTGGCCGGCGACCGTGACCACCATGCCGTCGAGAACGGCGAGCGTCAGCGGCAGGCTCATCGTGAAGGTCGAACCCTGACCGGGGCGCGAGGAGATGTTGATGCGGCCGCCGAGCGCCTGGATCGAGCGCTTGACCACGTCCATGCCCACGCCGCGACCCGACACGTCGGTGATCTTGTCGGCGGTGGAGAAGCCCGGATGGAAGATCAGGTTGTCGATCTCTTCATCCGAAAGGTTGGTTTCCGACGTGATGAGATCGTTGTCGATCGCCTTCTGGCGGACCTTCTCGCGGTTGATGCCGGCGCCGTCGTCAGACAGTTCGATGACGATGCGGCCCGAACGATGCTTGGCCGAGAGCTTGACCGTGCCTTCCGGGTTCTTGCCGAGCGCCAGGCGCTTTTCCGGCATTTCCAGGCCATGGTCGACGGCATTGCGGATCATGTGCGTCAGCGGCTCGGCGAGCTTGTCGATGACGGTCTTGTCCACTTCGGTGTTTTCACCCTCGGTGACCAGACGAACCGACTTGCCGACCATGTCGGCCACTTCGCGGACGATACGCGACATGCGCTGGAAGACCGGCTTCACAGGCTGCGCGCGGATGGCCATCACGCTGTCCTGGATTTCGCGGGTGAGCTGCTGCAGCTCTTCCAGGCCCGTGTTGATGGTGCTGGCGCCGGAGGTCTCGTTGGCGATGACGCTCTGCGAGAGCATCGCCTGGTTGATGACGAGCTCGCCGACGAGGTTGATCAGGCGATCGACGCGGTCGAGATCGACACGGATCGTCGGGTTGGCACCGGCAGAACCGCCTGATTCGGCGTTGCCGGCAGCAGCGGCCGCGGCGGCAGGCTTCGCGGCGGCGGCCTGCACGGGCGCTGCCTGTTCGGTCTTGGCAGTCATGGTGACAACCGAAGCGGCGACCTTTGCGGCTTCGATGGCCGCGGCAACGTCTTCCTGGTGGTGATCGCCATGATCGTCGTGGTGGTCATGGTCCGCATCGACATCGTCGAGCGCGGACAGATCGAAGGGCACCGGCTGCATCGGCAGCTCTTCTTCATCGCTGCCTTCGGCGGCGACTTCATGGACCTTCACTTCGAGGTCGCAATCCCACTCGGCGAATTCAAAGACCGAGCGGACGCCCTCTTCGCCTTTCTCCGTGCGGATCGCGATCTTCCAGAAGAAATAGGCGCCTTCCGGATCCATCTGATCGAGCGGCGGCAGTGCTTCCATGTCGCAATAGATGCTCATCTCGCCGATGCGCGACAGGTCGCGCAGCAGGAGGGCCGCTTCATTGCCCTTGGAATAGAGTTCCGGACGCGGCTTGAAGATCACGTCGCAAAGCGGGATCTCCATGGCCGGAGCCTCGGCTTCGTCGCCGCCGAAATCGTCGAAGGAGAACGGGATCGGCTGGAAACCGCTTTCGTCGGCGGGCGCTGCAGCGGCGGGCTTCGGCGCTGCGGCGGCTGCGGGCTTCGGTGCGGGCGGGGCGACGGGCGCGGGAGCTTCGGCGGTCGGGGCTGGCACCTGACCGCTTGCCAAAGCTTCGAGCTCCTTCACCAGAACGCTGGTCCTGGAGGGATCCACCGTTCCGCCATCGCGGGATGCTGCGGTGAGGTCGGCGAGAACGTCGGCCGACTTCAGCATCGTCTTGAGCACTTCCGGCCCGGGATCGAGCTTGTTGGATCGAACGCAATCGAGCGTGGTCTCGAAGACGTGCGCGAAGGCCACCAGGTCGTCCAGACCAAATGCGCCGGCGCCGCCCTTGATCGAGTGAACGGCTCGGAACACAGCGTTGACTGTTTCCGGATCGCGATCACCGTCATTCAGCTTAAGAAGACCAGATTCCAGTTCCGCGAGCTGTTCCTCGCACTCCTGGAAAAAGATCTCTTTGATTTCGTTCATATCCATTGGAGTATCCCGGGTAGGCGGTCAGGCCGTTACGCGCTCAATTGCATCGATCAGCTTGGTCGGGTCGAACGGTTTTACGATCCAGCCGGTCGCACCGGCCTGGCGGGCGCGGTTCTTCTTTTCCGCGTCGCTTTCGGTCGTCAGAACGAGGATCGGGATCGCCCGAAACTTGTCGTTCTTGCGCACGCCTTCGATGAAGCCGAAGCCATCGAGACGCGGCATGTTGATGTCCGTCACGATCACGTCCGGATTGGCGTCTTCAAGGACTTCGAGCCCTTCGATGCCGTCCTCGGCCTGGATCGTTTCAAATCCGGCGTTGTTCAGCGTCACGAGAAGCATGTTCCGGATCGTTCTGGAATCATCAACCGTAAGTACTTTCTTTTTCATTTTAGGTATTCTCCTATGCCAGCAGGGGCTCGATATTGATGCCAATGAGTTGCATCGTCTTATTGAATGTGTCGGAGACCTTCGAAAATTTGAAAGTCAATTTATCTTCGTCCCAGTTCTTCTTTGCGGCCATGAGAACCTGGACGCACTGGGCGCCGACACGTTCAACACCCGACGCATCGATCATCAGGTCGCTGCCACGCAGCGCCATCAACTTGCCGTGCAGAGCCGTGGCCTCGTTCAGATCGAGGACCGGGGCCAGGTTCAGACTTTTTGCGGCGGCCGGTTTCTTGCTAGCCATTCGGTTGTCCCTCATTGCGCAACGATATGTTGGTTGCCTCGGCCCGGAGCCCGAGTGATGTGATGGTGTCGCTCATCGCCCACCCCCCAGACCTGCGAGGTGGGAAGGCTGCGGCAGATAGGCGCGATCGTCGTCGCGGCTGTCGAGCTCGACAGCGGGCTGACGCCTGACCTGAGCGGCTGGCCGACGCTCCGGCTCGCGCGATGCGACGCGGAACGAGCGGATGGTGTCGCCGAGTTCAAGGATCACAGTGTGCAGATCGTCGGACTTTGCACGCGAGCTCAGTGCAATCTCGGCGCCGCGCGAGGCTTCGCGCCGGATCTCGGAGAAGGCAGCCATGGAATGGTCGAGGCCGCGGGCGTGCTCGCCGGAATCGCGGGCAATGCCGGTCACGGCAGCGCTGATGTCCTGGACCTGACGCACGATGTCGCCGATGGCGGACTGGGTGCGGCCAACCATCTGCACGCCGGAGTCGACCTGGGATTTGGTTTCGCTGACAAGCGTCTTGATCTGGCGCGCCGCATCCGCGGAGCGCTGCGCAAGTGCGCGGACTTCCTGTGCGACAACGGCAAAGCCGCGGCCGGAATCCCCGGCGCGGGCAGCTTCAATGCCGGCATTCAGCGCGAGAAGATTGGTCTGGAAGGCGATGTCGTCGATGACGCCGATGATCTCGCCGATCTTTTCAGCCGACGCCTCGATGTCGGCCATGGCGGCAATCGCCTCGCCGACGATCTCGCCGCTGCGTTCGACGGCAACGCGGGTTTCGCCCACATGCCGCTCCGCTTCGACGGAGCGCACCGCGTTGCGGTTCACGCCTTCGGTCAGATCCTTCAGGCCGGTAACGCCGAGGTCGATGCGGCGGGCGCAATCGGCGGCGACATCGGCAGCCTGCTTCGACAGCGACGTGACGTTTTCGGCCAGTTCATGGCCCTGGCGGTTGCGGGCATTCGTCGCGTCGATTTCCTCGCGCAGCCGATCCAGTGCCTCGTTGAAGCGCTGCGTCAGGTCCGCATAGTTCTCCGGCCCGTCGGTGCGCAGGCGCACGGTCAGGTCCTTGTTGGCGAGCGCCTCGACCGTGTCGGCAAACAGTTCGACGTTCGCGGTTTCGATCTCCTCGCGCTGTTCCTTGAGGGCCTGCTTGTGGCCGATGCGCAGCTCGTTGAAGCGCAGCGAGACGGCAATTTCCAGATCGACCATGACCAGGCGGACGATCGACTTGACCAGTGCCTCGGCTTCCTGAGCGCTGGCATGCTTGCGGCCGAACCACTTTTTCGGCCAGCGGGCGGCGAGCGCACCGGTGATCATGTGTTCCAGAACGACGGAGTGGCCGGCGATGTGCCAGCGCGGGTCGAGCCCCATGCGGCCTTCGGCATCGGACAGAACCTTGACGCGCTCTGCATAGAGACTGTCGAAACGGGCGTCGGACAGGACCGCCCAGTGCGACGACATCAGGCTGTGCAGCCGGTCGAGCTGGCGGTCGCTTTCGAATTGTGCGGAGGCCTCGGTGGAGGACTGGTAGCGCTCGAACAGCGCCTTGAGACCCTTTTCGATCTCGGGAATGAGACTGTCGCGGTGCTTGCGGAGAAAATCGGTCTGCTCGGCCTCGAGACCGGCAAAGCGCAGCCGTTCGAACAAGCTGCCTGCCTGCTGCCGCTGCGTCCGATCGTTTTGAGCCCCGTTTTCCAAATCACGTCCCACTGAACACCAGGCGAGGCGACCGACCGTCATGATCCCGAGGGACCTGCCCTCAACCGGTCGGCGGCGAACCTGAGATCCGCGCATCCGGCTGGCGACACAACTACTGCCAATCAACCCCAATCACATGCCGGACAAATCCCGGCGCAGCGGAAAAGCATCATGCCTGGAACCCCCATCCGCCTCGTCCTCCAGCAGGAGCGCCATGCGCGTCCGCTGAATTTTCAGGCTTCCGATCGCCAAGGTTCTTGTCCCTTGTCCGACCCAAACAGTTGTCCCACTCCGGCCCGTCTTAATCCTTATGGTTAATTCCTTGCCTGAAGGTTAATTCGGCCCGGCAAACTCTGAAATTGGGCTTCCGGAGACCGGCGCCTCGCTAGAACTAGTGGTGGGAAATTAAGGGAGGTTAACGCAGCCCGACGCTCGCGTAGGCGTCCTTTACCTTCGCCTCAGCCCATCGCGAGGGCAGGCTCGGGACGGCAAGACGCGCGATGGCGGCCGCATCCTTGGCGTTGTTTCCAAGCGACCGAACGTCGCCTTTCGGCGGCGGAATGTCCAGCCCCTCGCCGGCCGTGACCCGCCGTGAAACACCGGCGTTGGAAACGTCGATCCGGCCATGTTCGACATAGACGGAGAAGATGCCCTTGAGGGGCCCGGCATAGAACTTCGTCCCGCGCACGCCGATCATGCCGAAGGTGGTCTTCACCGTGAGATCGATCTTGGGCAAGCCCTCCGGCCGGTCGAACAGCATCTTCCCCGACATCAGCTGCAGTTCGCCACCCTGTCCGGCGAGATAGCGGTCGATGAGCAGTTCGGTCTCTGGACCGAGAAGGATGTCGGTGTCCGCGCCGAGCTTCAGCCGCGCAAAACTCTCCCGCCCCGTGGCCAGCAGGTCGCTTTCCATGAGGCTTGCGCCCACCGTCAGGGCTTCCATGCGTGCCGGATTGTTGCGGGTGAGTTCGCCATCGATCGAGAGCACCCTGCCGAGCGCGACATCGCCCACAGCCGGGCCGACGACGCCGAGGACGACGCCTCCGGCGATCCCGCCGACAAAGGCTCGGCGTGAAAGGCGCGGCATTCTCGTCTCCGATGCGACTGGCATGGCCATCTTCCCTCTCGCTCCCCGCCCCCAGAATAGAGATGCCGGCACGTGCCGCAAGTGTGGCAGCATCAGATCGTCAACGCTGTTTCTTCGGTAACAGATGTTTCCTTGCATGGCTTGACGAAGCGGCTGCGGACAGCAACAGTCCAGCCCAATTCCTGCCGTCGGTCCGCAATCGGCGCAACCCATCGAACGAGTTGATTTCATGACGAAACTGATAGTTTTCACCGACCTCCACATGGTGCCGGAAGGCGAAACCATCATCGGGCTCGACCCGTTCAAGCGGCTGGAAACGGGCATTGCCCATGTCAATGCCTACCACCCGGATGCCGATGGCGTGATCGTGACGGGCGACCTCGCCCACCATGGCGATGTCGTCTCCTACGCCCGCCTGAAGACGCTGCTCGACCAGCTGACGCCGCCGCTCTATCTCGCCGTCGGCAATCACGACAACCGCGAGAATTTTCTCTCGGTCTTCACCGACACGGCGACCGACGACCATGGCTTCGTGCAGCGCGCGCTCGACTTTGCCGATTGCCGCGCATTGATCCTCGATTCCCTCTTCGCGCCGCCTTACGACTATCCGATCACCCATGCGGGCTTTCTCTGCAACAAGCGGATGCGGTGGCTCGAGGCGGAACTGAAAGCGGCCAGGGAGGCCGGCAAGCCGGTTCTCATCTTCCTGCACCATCCGCCGCACAAGACCGGCTTCACAGGAATGGACCTGATCAAGCTGATCAACGAAGGCGATTTCTACGATCTCGTCGAGAGTTATGGTAATGTCCGCCACATCTTCGCGGGCCATGTCCACCGCACGATCAACGGCTCGCATCGTGGCATCCCGTATTCGATCCTGAAAAGCCCGGTTCACCAGCAGCCGATGCCCTTCGACATGCCGGATGCCTCGCTGTCTGTCGATGAACCTGCCGCCTACGGCATCGTCGTGACGACGGAACACGGGCTGCAGGTGCATAACGAGGACTACGAGATCGCCAAGCGCGATCCGGCACCGGCGAAATACTGAGGCTCTGCTGCACCGCAGCACTTGGCGGTCAGGGCATCAGTGCCTACATTCTTCCAGCCGAATATCTCGGCATGGAGACAGACATGGTGATGGACGCTGCCCGACTGGCGCTCGCAAATCTCTTTGCGCAGGAGACGCGCAGCGTCTTCTGGAAGGTGCTGGGCCTGACGCTTCTGGCGCTGGCCGTGCTTTGGATCCTGCTGCGTAACCTCTTCATCTGGCTCGCCCTGCCATGGCTTGACCAGCTGCTGCCCGGCATTCCCGACTGGGCCGGCTGGCTCGGTTTCGTCTTCGGCATTCTGGCCAGCATCGGGCTGGCTCTGGGGCTTGCCCTGCTGATCTCGCCCGTGACCGCCGTGATTGCCGGCTTCTTTCTCGATGACGTCGCCGAGGTCGTCGAAAAGCGCGACTATCCGAATGATGCGCCGGGCGTTGCCATGCCGCTCGGGGAATCGCTCGCCTCGGCCGTGCGTTTTCTCGGCATCGTCATCGTCGGCAATATCTTCGCGCTGTTTCTGCTGCTGGTGCCGGGCGTGAACCTCATCGCCTTCTTCATCGTCAACGGCTACCTGCTGGGCCGGGAATTCTTCGAATTCGCCGCCATGCGCTTCCGTTCGCCGCAGGCCGCGCGCGACTTCCGCTCCAAGCACTGGCAGACCGTGCTGATGGGCGGTTTTGCCATCGCGCTTTTCCTGGCGATCCCGATCCTCAACCTTTTGACGCCACTCTTTGCGGCCGGACTGATGGTTCATCTGCACAAGATGCTGTCGGCGCGCGATCCGGCGTTCAAATAATCGCTTCGTCGGAGAATTGCGGCGGCAGCTCTTTCAGCTCCGCCGGGACCGCATTGGTCTTTTCCGCCGACTTGCAGATATCGGCAATGACGCAGACCTGACATTCGGGCTTGCGGGCCTTGCAGGTATAGCGCCCATGCAGGATCAGCCAGTGGTGCGCATGGAAGAGATAGTCTTCCGGGATCACCTTCAAGAGGTTTTCCTCGACCTCATCCGGCGTCTTGCCGGGGGCAAGCCCCAAGCGATTGGCGATGCGGAAAACATGGGTATCGACCGCCATGGTCGGAATGCCGAAAGCCATGGACATGACGACATTGGCCGTCTTGCGGCCAACGCCCGGCAGCGTGATCAGCTCTTCCCGCGTCTTCGGCACTTCGCCACCAAAATCGTCGATCAGCTTCTGCGACAGCGCAATCACGTTCTTCGCCTTGTTGCGATAGAGCCCGATCGTCTTGATGTAATCGCGGACGGTCTCTTCACCCAGATCGAGCATCTTCTGCGGCGTATCGGCGACCTTGAACAGCGCGCGCGTCGCCTTGTTGACGCCGACATCGGTGGCCTGCGCGGAGAGCGCAACCGCCACGACGAGCGTGAACGGGTTCACATGTTCCAGCTCGCCCTTCGGCTCCGGCCGCTGGACGGAGAAGCGGCGGAAGATCTCGCGCAATTCGTCCTGCGTATAGGCCGTCTTCACCCGTTTGGCGCGACCCTTTGTCCGGCTTGATATTTGCGAAATCTGCTTTCCGTTTTTCATGCTTCCCCTATAATCGAGCCCCATGAGCGATGGCAACGGCACGATTGGCCTCAACGAGCATATGAGCGAGCGCCCGGTTTATGAAACCGAGCTTGTCCCGCATCGCTCGCTCGGGCGCAAAGGCTTCCGCATTCTCTTCGCGATCACCGGCGTGTTGAGCCTCGTGCATGTGCTCTTCTTCATGACGGTGGGCGCCTGGCCGATCATGCTCTTCTTCGGCCTCGATTTCGTCTTGCTCTATGGCGCCTTCTGGCTGAACTATCGCTCCGCCCGCGCCCGTGAACAGATCCGCCTCTCCCGCCTCGACCTCACCATCCGCAAGATCGCCCCCAACGGTATCGTGCGCGAGGCGCGCTACAATCCATTCTGGGCCAAGCTGAAGATCGCCCGCCACCCCGAAATTGGCATCACCTCGATGTGCGTTGCCGGACAGGGCCGCGAAACGCCGCTCGGCGACTTCCTTTATCCGGAAGCCCGCGAGCAATTGGCGAGCGACCTCACCCGCGCGCTGGCAACGGTGAAGCAGCGGATTTAGTCTCCTCGGCCGCGACCGCAGGATGCGGTTTTTCCTCATGACCTGCCGGCAGCAGCGTTCCGCGATAGGCCACGACTGTGCCGATCAGCGGCGCTGAAATTTCGACGTCGAAGCAGAAACGGCCTTCGCTCTCGGTTTCAAAGCTCTTGCCCGACGGCAGAAGGAAAGCCGGCAAGGGCAGGCCCGCCATGGACCATCGCCGCGGCACGAAATAGAGGCAGTCGCCCTCCTTGACCAGTGAGAGCGCGACGGAGACCAAGCCGAAGCGCTCGATGAGCAGATATTGCTCCTTGCCGGTGCCGAGGAACTGGGCGGACGAAAAGCGCTTGCCGCCAAAGCTGCGCGTCCAGTGTTCGACACCATGGGCGGCGACATAGGACACGCTCACCGGGACCTGCGCCGCTGCCTTGGGGAAACCATAGAGGGCCGCCAGGGCACGGGCGAGCAAGCCGCCGCCTCGACGCACGGAGGCAACGCCCTCCCAGGTCTGCTGACGGCCTGAATCGTGGATTTCCTTCAGGCGCGGCGGCAGCGCATCGAATGCAGAACCGAGCAGCTGCCGATAGATGGGCGCATCGGGCATCTCGTGGCGGATACCCGTAAAGATGGTCCGATCATGGAACAGGCGATCATAATCTTCGAGCTCCAGCGCTCGCGTCGCCGGGCGGGCTCCGACCTCCGGCCGCTTGTCGGCCAGCAGCCGGCGAATGAGCGCCTCGATGGCCATGGAGGGGATAAACGGACCGTCGTCACCTTCCGCCAGAAGGTGCCAGCTCATTTGCCTCGGTTGACCGTCAGCCACGCCGGTGGCCCTGACATACATGCCGCCGCGATGCTCGCCAAAGCGCAGGCGGTTCAGCACGGCATAAAACAAGGGCGACAGCGGTTCGAGCGAAGGAAGCGACCAGCGCGCCCGGGCCTTTGCCAGAAGATTGAGCATGCGATGAAGGAATTCCGGCACGGGCCCAGCCCCCATCCAGATGTCCGTCATGGTCGGATGTTCGGGCGGCAGAACCTGCAAATCCGGCACATCGACCAACGAGAAATGAATGTTGCGAAGCGGCATCCGGCCCGGAATGGCGACCGTGAAGCGCCTGCTTTCCGCAAGGCCGATACCATGGCCCGACTTGCCGTTTCGCCTGAGCTTCACCGGCGCACCGGCATAGCCGACCACCGCGCGCATGACATTGAGACCTATTCCGGCATAGGGCGACGGCGCGATGCCGCCCTCGACGGTCTGGATCTCCATCGACTGTGCCATGTGCCGCAACACTGCGGCCGTCAGCACGGGAAAACTGCTGACACCGGAAAGGACAAAGACACCCGCCGCTTTGGCCGCATCATCGAACTGGTCGACGCCAAAGACAAAATCGGCCGCATCGGCGAAATCGAGATAGTTGACGCCCGCTGCGATGCAGGCCTCGATGACGCCATATAGATCCGCTCCATAATCCTGGAACGGCCCCGAGGCGTCGACGAGGAGATCAGGCGCCTGGGCGCGCAACACAGCGGTAATGTTGCGGCGATCGGCTGCCAGCGGAGACACCCGGGCCGACCCACGATAGCTGGCGCAGAAGGCTTCGGCGCGTGGCAGGCTTCGCCCGCAGATCAGCAGTTCAAGCTCAGGCAGATCGGCCAGCAGCTGGGCCAGCCGCCCGCCAAAAACGCCATAGCCACCCAAGATCATGATCTTCATGATGGAACCGCTCCCTCATGGCCGGCAAGAGCGTCACCCTCTCGCCGCGCCGCTCACAATATCCGGTCCCGATAGGCCGGCGGCGCGATCCAGCATTCCTCGCGCTTGCCAAACAGGCGATAGCGATTGCGCGCCACCCAGCGATAGACGGGGTCGCGCAGGACTGCCGGCACGAGGCGAAACACGGAAAACAGACGCCAGGGATAGCCAAGCCCCTCGTAAATGCTCAGAACCGCGTCGCTATCCTGCCGCACCCTGTCGCCATCGACGACCAAGATGCTGACGGGATCGCTCGGGTCCATGCCATACGTACGGTAAAGCGCGTCACCGACACTGCCCTGCATGGAGGCGAGCCGGAAATGCCCGGTTCTGTCATGCTTGAGGATGAATTGGGCATTGGCCGAGCACAGGACGCATTCCGCATCGAAGAGGATGATCGGGCCATCAGGCCGAGATTGAGACAAGTCTGCTGCCATCTGTTTTTCCCAAGGCGGCGATCACCAGCATCAGAGGCTGGCTTCGATCAAGAAAGACACTGCCCAAAATTGCCCGCGCCTTCAACACAACTTACAGAACCTTACACCCGCAACTCGTTACGAAATGCCTGACAAAAAGCCGCAGAGCGCTTTTCCAGGTGCGCCGACGCAAGAAACGGGTGGAGGAGCACCGCAGGCGGCGGTATCGATAGGGCCAAGGAGACTTGCCATGACACTTGCCCATTTCGATCCCGCTCTTGCCCGCGACATCACGCCGGAGGATTCCGACTACAACACGGTCTGCCGGGTGATCGAACTGCTGACCGAGGATTATCAGGCGCAGCCGTCCCTGGAACGGCTTGCCGGTGAACTTGGCCAGTCGCCGACGCAATTGCAGAAAACCTTTACCCGCTGGGCCGGGCTTTCGCCCAAGGCCTTCCTGCAGGCCGTGACGCTGGATCATGCCAAGCGGCTGCTTGGCCGCGAGGGCATGCCCCTGCTCGACACCTCGCTGGAGGTGGGCTTGTCCGGGCCGAGCCGGCTGCATGATCTTTTCGTCACGCATGAGGCCATGTCGCCGGGCGAATGGAAGGCGAAGGGCGCGGGGCTGGAAATCCGCTATGGCTTCCACCCCTCGCCGTTCGGGATTGCGCTTGTCATGGTGACGCCGCGCGGGCTTTCCGGCCTTGCCTTTTCCGACGAGGGCGGCGAGCGCGCCGCCTTTGAGGACATGGCGCGGCGCTGGCCGAATGCCCGCTATGTCGAAGACAGTGCGGCAACGGCACCCTATGCGGCGCGCATTTTCGATGCTCAGCGCTGGCGGCAGGAAGAGCCTTTGCGCGTGGTGCTCATCGGGACGGATTTCCAGATCCGGGTCTGGGAGCAGCTGCTCAAGATCCCGATGGGCCGCGCCGTCACCTATTCCTCGATCGCCGGCCATATCGGCCAGCCGACCGCCAGCCGCGCCGTCGGGGCGGCGGTGGGCGCCAACCCGATCTCGTTCGTGGTGCCGTGTCATCGTGCGCTCGGCAAATCCGGCGCGCTGACGGGCTATCACTGGGGACTGACGCGCAAGCGCGCCATGCTGGGCTGGGAGGCGGGGAAGGCTTGAGGGGGCGGCTTTGAGCCCTCGATTCCTCCGCACGCTCTACCCAGTTGGTTATCCGCAAGCTGACAGTTCGCTTAGATAACATTTCAGTCGGGCAATTTCGCTACGCGGTGGCGAAGCAAGCCTCTGTCGCTGCGGCCTCTTTATCTCACCGTGGCCACAGCGAAGTTTTTGACTTGATTTTCGGCTCTGGCAGTAAATCAATGTCTGAGGTACATTGAGCGTACTCGCTCTGATTGATATTCTCACCAACCTGGTGACCGATGACGATAACGATTGCATGGGAGCGTCGATTGCCAGGAGGTTCTGAGCTTGTATTCTGCTCAGACAGCCGATTGTCGGGTGGCGGTAACATCGACGTATGTCAGAAGGTATTCCCGCTGCCCCGTGAGGACGCCGCCGTAGGCTTCTGCGGAAGTACGCTGCTTGCATACCCTGTCATTCATCAATTCATCAGCTATGTGAAGCAATACAAGAAGAACATGGATCGGGCTCTTGACGGCTCCGAGCTACCGAGGCGGTTTGCTACACTGATAAACGCGTGGTCATGGTTCTGCATGGACTGGCAGTACACGGCCTGATACTAGCCCCACTGATACAAAAAACCACGCCTTGCTCTCAGAAACTTCCGAGTTCAAGCGTGGTTTCGAATGAGGTTCGTTTTCGCCTCAATGCGCCCCGGACATATCCCCGAGCACTTCCTTCGAAGCGACCGTCGAGTCCGCGTTCAGCTTGTAGACCATCGGGACACCTGTCGCGAGGTTGACGCCGAGGATCTTGGTCGAGTCGAGGCGGTCGAGGACCATGAGGAGGGAGCGGAGCGAATTGCCGTGGGCGGCGACCAGTACCTTTTCGCCGCGTAGCACGCGGGGGAGAATTTCGGTCATGTAATAGGGCCAGACGCGGGCGCCGGTGTCCTTCAGGCTTTCGCCGCCCGGCGGGGGAACGTCATAGGAGCGGCGCCAGATATGGACCTGCTCTTCGCCCCATTTGGCGCGGGCGTCGTCCTTGTTGAGGCCGGAAAGGTCGCCGTAGTCGCGTTCGTTGAGCGCCTGATCCTTGATGACCTCGAGGTTCGGCTGGCCGACGCCGTCGAGGATGATCTTGCAGGTCTTCTGCGCGCGGGTCAGGTCCGAGGTAAACGCGATGTCGAACTTGATGCCGTAATCGGCAAGCGCCTTGGCGCCGGCGGTGGCTTCCTGGACACCGAGTTCGGTCAGGTCCGGGTCGCGCCAGCCGGTGAAGAGGTTCTTCAGGTTCCATTCGCTCTGGCCGTGACGGACCAGTACAAGCGTTCCACTCATCGTCGTCTTCCTCACAAAAGTTCGGCCCGCGAAAGCGAGCCGTTTTTAAAAAATCAGTCTGCGGACAACCCGAGCACGTCGAGCGTCGAATAAAGGCCGGGCTTCTTGTCGCGTGCCCAAAGCGCGGATTTCAGCGCGCCGGAGGCGAAGAGCGAACGATCGGTGGCACGGTGCGACAGCGTGATCATCTCGCTTTCGCTGGCAAACATCACCGAATGGTCGCCGATGACGCCGCCGCCGCGGAGCGTCGCAAAGCCGATCGTGCCGTCCTCGCGCGGGCCGGTGACGCCGTCGCGCACCTTCACGGCCTTGTCCTTCAGGTCCACGCCCCTGCCCTTGGCAGCCTCGCGGCCGAGCAGATAGGCGGTGCCGGAGGGTGCATCGACCTTGTGCTTGTGGTGCATTTCCAGCACCTCGATATCCCAGCCGGCAGCGTCGAGCGCCTTCGCCGCCTGGCGCACGAGAACGCCGAGCAGGTTGACGCCAAGGCTCATATTGCCGGACTTGACGATGCGGGCGTGGCGGGCGGCGGCCGCAATCTTCTTCTCGTCGTCTTCGGAAAGGCCGGTCGTGCCGATGATGTGGACGATGCGCGCCTGGGCGGTTAGTTCGGCGAAGTCGCAGGTGGCGGCGGGCGAGGTGAAATCGATGACGCCATCGGCAGCGACAAAGGCCTTGAGCGGATCGTCGGTTACGGGAATTCCGAGATGCCCGAGACCGGCGATCTCGCCGATATCGCGACCAAGGGCGAAGGAACCGGGGCGCTCGATGGCGCCCGAGAGCGTGACGCCCGGCATGGCATGAATGGCTTTGACCAGCGTCTGTCCCATGCGTCCTGCCGCACCGACAACCACCAGCCGCATATCCATTCCATCGTCCATGGCGTTTCCGTCCCTTACATTTTTCCCAGTTCTATAACCGGACGAATGCGCCTTGGCCACCCGTCCCTTGGTCGTTCAGCCGCGCCAGCGGCGTCCTTCGGAGGCGAGCCCGAAACGGGCCGGCGTGCGGGCGTAATCGGCAAGCCCGGAAAGGGCTGCCTGCGGATGGGTCACGACATAGGTCGGGATCTGGCGCATGACGGCCGTGTGGGGCGCCTTGTCCTCGAAGCCGGCGCGGAAGGCAGGGCCCTTGAGCGCCGGGATGATCTTCTGCGAGATGCCACCCGCCAGGAACACGCCGCCCTTGGCCATGAAGGTCAGCGCGAAATCGCCCGCAACGCGGCCGAGATAGGTGGAGAACAGCGTCAGCGTTTCGGCTGCCGCCTTGTCCGGCGTGGCCGACAGGGCAGCGGTGGAGACATCCGCCGGCGTCTTCAGCACGGGCTCGATGCCATCGACCGTGCAGACGGCGTGATAGATGTTCACGAGGCCACGGCCGCAGAGCAGCTGCTCGGCGGAGATGCGCCCCTCGATCGGCTCGTAATGCGGGAAGAGCTGATAATCGCGGTCCGTGCGCGGGCCAACATCGATATGACCACCCTCGCCCGGAACCGGGATCCAGGCATGCTGGGCATAGACAAGGCCGGCAACGCCGAGGCCGGTGCCCGGCCCAAGAACCGCGCGCGAGGCGGATGCGAGGCTTGCGCCGCCGCCGATCTGCTCGCGGTCTGTCGCGCCCAGCGATGCAATCGCCAGCGCCTGCGCTTCGAAATCGTTGATGACGAGGACATCGCTGAAGCCGAGGTCTGAAATCATTTCCTTCGGCTTGACCACCCAGGGACAATTGGTCAGCGGAATTTCATCGCCCTGAATGGGGCCGGCAATTGCAAGGATGGCCGATCGCGGCTGCACCGAGGTCTTGTCCAGCACGCTCGCCTGGATTGCCTCGTTCATCGTTGCGAAATCGGCCGTGTGGACGTTCGGGAAGAACTTCGGCTGTTCATAGGCATCGACCAGAAGCGCGAAGCGGGCATTGGTGCCGCCGATATCGCCAATCAGGATCGGGAACGGAAGGGTGGCGTCGTGGTCGTTCGCTCTGGCCATGTCATCAAGTCTCGTCAGCGCCCGAGAGCGCGGGTCAGATTTTGTCGATCAGCAGTTCCGCCGTGGCGCGGTTCAGCGCCATCGGAACGTCGTAAACGGTCGCAAGACGCGTCAGTGCCTTGACATCTACATCATGCGGCAGGGGCGTCAAAGGATCGGTGAAGAAAATCAGCATGGAAATCTCGCCAGTCGCGATCAATGCGCCGATCTGCTGGTCGCCACCGAGCGGTCCGCTTTTCAGCCGCGTCAGGTCGAGATTGGGGCACACTTCCAGGATGCGGCCGCCCGTCGTTCCGGTCGCGACCAGCCGGTGACGCTGCAAAATCTCGACATGGCGGGCGGCGAAATCCGCCATCTCGGCCTTTTTCTGGTCATGCGCAATGAGCGCGATTGCCCGGTCTTCCGCCATGGAAACTCCTGCAGGATCGGAATTTAAATCGGTTTAGGCATTACAGGAACGCTGCGCCGTTGAAAAGCCCCGGGGCCGCACGATCCGCTCAATGCACCGGGCGAACCCGCGGCACCGGCACCTTTTCCGGCAGGGCGATCCACGGTGCAGCGGCGGCGCTCGTCGGGGCCGGATCGGCGGCCGTTGCCACAGTGGACGGGTTTTCGGGCATGGCGGCGGTTGCCATGGCGGCGGGGCCGGTCATCTTCTCGCGGTAGGCGGCAAGTGTGGTGATCGGCGTGCCGACGCTGGAGTCGGCGGAAGCCAGCGGCGCATAGGGCATGCCCATGTTGTCGTCGCCACGCCGTGCCGATGAGGCGAGCACGGCCTGGCAGGCGGGCGGGAGATCGCCCACCGTGATGATGCGCGGCTTCGGCGGCGGCTTGATCGGCGAGGTCGGTTTCTTGACGGTGCGTGGCGCGAACCAGGCGTCGAGATCCTTGCCGCAGCCATCGCCCGGCTGGACCTCGGGCTGCGCCTTGCAATTGGCAACGCCCGGCGGGCAGAAGAGCCGGACATGGAAATGGGAATCATGGCCGCCAATGGGGCGGACCTTGCCCATGAAGGAGCGGTCGCCGGTCCATGTTTCGCAGAGCTTTTTCTTGATCGCCGGATTGACGAAGACGCGCTGCACCTGCGGATAGCTTGCCGCGCGCATGATCAGCCGGGCCTGACCGCTGCTCCAGTTGCGATTGTCGATGGTCAGATATTCGCCCTTCTTCAGCATGGAGACGGCGGCGAGTTTCTCGCGCTCTTCTCCCGAGAGGCGCTGACGCGGCATCGGCGAAAGCCAGATATCCGCATCGAGCCCGATCTGGTGCGAGGCATGGCCATTGACCATCGGCCCGCCGCGCGGCTGGGAAATGTCGCCGATCAGCAGACCCGGCCAGCCATCCCGCGTGGCATCGCGGGAGAATTGCTGGATGAAGGAGATCATCTGCGGCTGGCCCCAGCGGCGGTTGCGCTCCAGCCGCATGACCTGCCAGCTCGGCCCGTCATAGGGCAATTGCACCGCGCCCGCCTGGCAGCCCTTGGCGTAGAAGCCGATGGGCTGCGGTTCCTGCGAAGAACCAAGCGTCATCGCCCCGAATGTCGCCTTGGCCGGCCGGTTGTCGGCGGCTTCCACCAAGTCGGCCAAGGTCGGCATGAGGGCTGCGACAACGAGAGCGACTTTGCGAAACTGCATCATGAAGGCTATCCCGTGGCGGCTGTCAGAAGGTTTCCGGCCGCTACCCATGAAATTGATTTGCGGCAATTCTACCGATGCGGAAGCATAACGGGAATCCCCTTGCGCCAAGCCGTCGTCGCCAAGGATGGCAGCGGGCCTATATTTTGACCTGATTTCATTTATGTTTGTGGGGCATGACGATTCAGGGAGACGAATGAATGCTCAATGGCGGCTTGAAGCGCGCAATCCTCGGTCTGGCTGGTCTGCTGGCCATCGCGGCGTTTTCGCCACCGCCCGTTCAGGCCCAGGACAAGGCTCCCGATAAAGTCTGGCGGCATGCGCTCACCCTGTTCGGCACGCCGAAATACGGGGCCGATTTCAAGCATTTCGACTATGTGAACGTCGATGCGCCGAAGGGCGGCGAGCTGCGCCTTTCCAACGAGGGCACGTTCGACAGTTTCAATCCGCTGATCGACAAGGGCGCACCGGCCGATGGCATGGAGCGCATTTATGAAACGCTGCTGACGCCTTCGATGGACGAGGTCATGACCTCCTATGGTCTGCTGGCAGAGGCGATTTCCTATCCGGACGATTACTCATCCGTGAGCTTCAAGCTGCGGCCGGAAGCGAAATGGGCCGATGGCGAACCGGTCACGCCCGAAGACGTGATCTTCAGTTTCGACAGCGCCAAGGCCAATAGCGTGCGGCTTGCGAACTACTACCGCCATGTCAAATCCGCCGAGAAGACCGGCGAACGCGAAGTGACCTTCACCTTCGACCAGAAGGGCAATCGTGAATTGCCGGAGATTGTCGGCCAGCTGTCCATCCTTCCCAAGCATTGGTGGCAGGGCAAGGATGCCAATGGCAATCCGCGCGACATTGCCAAGAGCACGCTGGAACTGCCCATGGGCTCCGGCCCCTACAAGGTTGCCTCCATGCAGCCGGGCTCGACCATCCGCTATGAATTGCGCAAGGACTATTGGGGCGCGACCATGCCGACCAATGTCGGCTCGAACAATTTCGGCACGGTGACCTACGTTTACTTCACCGACCCGGAAGCCGAGTTCCAGGCCTTCAAGGCCGGCGACATTGATTTCTATCAGGAGAAGAGCGCCAGCCGCTGGGCCACCCGCTACGATTTCGAAGCCGTGAAGGACGGGCGGATCATCCGCGAGGCATTGCCGAACCGGTTCCGCGCCACCGGCATCATGCAGGCGCTGGTGCCCAACATGCGCCGCGACCTGTTCAAGGATGCGCGCGTTCGTGACGCACTGAACTATGCCTTCGACTTCGAGGATATGAACAAGAACCTCGCCTATGGCGGGTTGAAGCGCGTCGACAGCTTCTTCTGGGGTACGGAGCTTGCCTCTTCCGGCCTGCCGCAGGGCCGGGAACTCGAAATCCTCAACGGTCTCAAGGACAAGGTTCCGCCGGAGGTCTTCACCACGCCCTATACCAATCCGGTGAATGGCGATCCGCAGAAGGTGCGCGACAATCTCAAGAAAGCCATCGCGCTTTTCAAGGCCGCCGGCTACGAGCTCAAGGGCAACCGCATGGTCAACGTCAAGACCGGCCAGCCCTTCGGCTTTGAAATCCTCCTGAGCAGCCCGTCGCTGGTGCGTTCCATCCAGCCCTTCGTCAACAGTCTTGCCAAGATCGGCATTACCGCGACGCTGCGCACCGTCGACACGTCCCAATATATCAACCGCGTCCGCAGCTTCGACTACGACATGATCTGGAATGTCTGGGGCGAGTCCATGAACCCCGGCAATGAACAGCGCGGCTATTGGGGCTCCGAGTCCGCCAACACGCCCGGCTCGCAGAACTACGCCGGCATCGCTGACCCCGCCGTCGACCAGCTGATCGACATGATCACGAGCGCCAAGGATCGCGACGAGCAGGTCGCGGCGATCCATGCAATGGATCGCGTTCTGCTCGCCAACCATTATGTCGTGCCGCTCTTCTATTCGGGCGAGGAGAAGTTTGCCTATTGGAAGAAGATGGCGCACCCGAAGGACCTGCCGACCTACAGCAGTGGTTTCCCGACCATCTGGTGGTCGGTGGACGCGGCCAAGAAATAGGTGCTTGCGTTTCGGTCCCACAGGGATTCCAACTGCCAATGTCGCGATTCGAGCGCGACGGACGGCCTGAAACACTTAATGACGCACGGAGATCGCCGATAGTATGGGCGCCTATATCCTACGCCGCCTCCTCCTGATCATACCGACCATCGTCGGCATCATGGCGATTTCCTTTGCCGTCGTGCAGTTTGCCCCCGGCGGGCCGATCGAGCAGGCGATTGCCGACCTGACGGGTCAGGGCAAGGGCGCGGAAGACCGGCTTTCCGGCGGCGGCGATTTCGGCAGCCAGAACATGGCGGGCGCCGATCTCGATTCCAAATATCGCGGCGCGCAGGGGCTCGACCCGGATCTCGTCAAGCGGCTGGAAAAGCAGTTCGGCTTCGACAAGCCGCCGCTCGAGCGCTTCGGCAAGATGATGTGGGACTATATCCGCTTCGATTTCGGCGAGAGCTTCTTTTCCAACGAGAAAGTGCTGGACCTGATCAAGGATCGCCTGCCCGTCTCGGCCTCGCTCGGCGTCTGGATCCTGATCTTCTCCTATATGATTTCCATCCCGCTTGGCATCAAGAAGGCGATTTCCGACGGCTCGGCCTTCGACGTCTGGACATCGGGCGTGATCATCATCGGCTATGCCGTGCCGAGCTTTCTCTTCGGCATCCTGCTGATCGTGCTGTTCGCCGGCGGGTCCTTCTATGACTGGTTTCCGTTGCGCGGCCTCGTCTCCGACAATTTTGCCGACCTCACCTGGTATCAGAAGATCGGCGACTATTTCTGGCACCTGACCCTGCCGCTGATCTCGCTGGCGCTTTCGGCCTTTGCCACGACGACGCTGCTGACGAAGAATTCGTTCATCGACGAAATCCGCAAGCAATATGTGGTGACGGCGCGCGCCAAGGGGCTGACCGACCGGCAGGTGCTCTACCGCCATGTCTTCCGCAATGCGATGCTGATCATCATTGCCGGTTTTCCGGGCGCCTTCATCTCGGCCTTTTTCACCGGTTCGCTTTTGATCGAGAATATCTTCTCGCTCGACGGGCTCGGCCGGCTCGGCTATTTCGCCATCGTCAAGCGAGACTATCCGATTGTTTTCGCAACACTCTTCATCTTCTCGCTGATCGGCCTTGTCGTCGGGCTCATTTCCGACCTGCTCTATACCTGGGTTGATCCGCGCATCGACTTCGACAAGAGGGATGTCTGATATGGTCGACACGCCCGCAGAGATCGCCATCGTCGCCGCCCCGCCGAAGCGGCCGTTTCTCTCGCCCGCCAACAAGCGGCGCTGGCTGAATTTCAAGGCCAACCGGCGCGGCTACTGGTCGTTCTGGATCTTCATGGTGATCTTCATCCTCAGCCTCGGGGCAGAACTGATCGCCAACGACAAGCCGCTGATCGTCTCCTACAAGGGCGAGATCCTGTTTCCGGTTCTGGTGAACTATCCGGAAGAGAAGTTCGGCGGGTTTCTCGCCACGACCGATTACAAATCGACCGATATTGCCGGCGAGATTGATGCGCATGGCTGGATGATCTGGCCGGTGATCCGCTACTCCTACAATTCGGTCAATTCCTATGTGCCGCACTCCGCCCCGACCGCCCCGTTCTGGCTGATGAGCAAGGAAGAGCGTTGCTCGGCCTATCCGCAAGGTGTTGCCGATCCCGGCTGCATCATCGGCAACATGAACTGGCTCGGCACCGACGATCAGGCGCGTGACGTGCTGTCGCGGCTGATCTATGGCTTCCGCATCTCGGTGCTCTTCGGCCTGGCGCTGACGATTGCATCCGCCGTCATTGGCGTCACCGCGGGCGCGGTGCAGGGCTATTTCGGCGGCTGGACCGATCTTCTGATGCAGCGCTTCATCGAGATCTGGTCTTCGATGCCGGTGCTCTACATTCTGCTGATCATCGCGGCGATCCTGCCGCCCGGCTTCTTCGTGCTGCTCGGCATCATGCTGCTCTTTTCCTGGACCGCCTTTGTCGGCGTGGTGCGGGCGGAATTCCTGCGCGCCCGCAATTTCGAATATGTGCGCGCCGCCCGCGCGCTTGGCGTGGGCAATGGCACGATCATGTTCCGCCATCTGCTGCCCAACGCCATGGTGGCGACGCTGACCTTCCTGCCCTTCATCCTGTCGGGCTCGATCTCGACGCTGACCTCGCTCGACTTCCTTGGCTTCGGCATGCCGCCCGGCTCGCCCTCGCTCGGTGAAATGATCGCGCAGGGCAAGAACAACTTGCAGGCCCCCTGGCTCGGCATCATGGCCTTCATCACCATGTCGCTGATGCTGTCACTGCTGATCTTCATCGGCGAGGCGGTGCGCGACGCGTTCGATCCGCGCAAGGCGGTGTAACGCCGAGGATGCAATAGTCCGCGTTGTGGGATAGTATGCGCCGAGATCGATGGAGCGACGGCCCGATGAACAAGATTGTACGAGAGCATTATCCAGTCGAAAACCTGCCGGCGGATTTGCGCGAGGGGCTGGAAGGCATCGATTCCGTGCGCATCGTTTTGGAAACGCCAATCGAAGAAATCGCAACCAGCGGCCTTTCCGCCCTTAAGAGTGCCTTACCACCGCCACGCAAGCCGATGTCATTGGAAGAAAGCCTTGAGGCAATAAGAAGCTTCCGCGCAAAGAACGTTTCCCCTGTGAGCCTTGATGAAGCTGTTGCAAGCATTCGCGAACTGCGCGACGAGTGGGATTATTGATGCCGCCGAATGCGCGAATCTATCTAGATACGAACATATTTATTTTCGCGCTGGAAGGAGAAGATGCCGAACTGCGAATGGTTTTGGCAGAGCTCTTCAGCATAGCGCCCCAAAAAAACGAAATCCGGTTCGTCACCAGCCTCATCACTGTTTCCGAGGGCCTGGTCAGACCCTACAGGCTGGCTCATGCCGACCTCATCGATCAGTATGAGCGCACGTTGCTTGACAGTCCCTGGTTACAGAACATCCCTGTCGATTTCCGCATTTTGCAGACCGCAGCTATTTTGCGTGCTCAAAACCTGGGCCTGAAGTTGCCGGACGCAATTCATCTGGCGACTGCCCTCCTGTTGGGATGCTCCGTTTTCCTGACGGCTGATCTTGGAATTAAGGAAGGCTGCGGCCGCCATCCTAAGTTTGCGGGGGAAACCCTCGCAATAGATCACATGAAAGTCGTTCGCCCGAGCATTCGCTCTATCCGAGAAATCATAAGTAGCCTTTCCCCATGACTGATCCCCTCCTCTCCGTCCGCAATCTGCAGGTAGCCTTTCACCAGGGCGGGGTGACGTCGCTGGCCGTCAAGGGCGTGTCCTTCGACATCCATCCCGGCGAGGTCGTGGCGCTGGTGGGCGAATCCGGGTCCGGCAAGTCGGTGACGGCGAATTCGGTGCTGAAGCTCCTGCCCTATCCGGCCGCGAGCCATCCGTCCGGCGAGATCGTCTTCAAGGGGCGCGACCTGATGAAGGCGAGCGATGCGGAGCTGCGCGGCGTGCGTGGCAACGACATCACGATGATCTTCCAGGAGCCGATGACCTCACTCAATCCGCTGCATTCCATCGAGCGGCAGATCGGCGAAATCCTCGAGCTGCATCAAGGGATGCGCGGCGACAAGGCGCGGGCGCGCACGCTGGAGCTCCTGCATCAGGTCGGCATTCGCGAGCCGGAAAAGCGGTTGAAGGCGTTTCCGCATGAGCTTTCGGGCGGCCAGCGGCAGCGCGTGATGATCGCCATGGCGCTTGCCAACCGACCGGATATCCTGATTGCCGACGAGCCGACGACAGCGCTGGACGTGACCGTGCAGGCACAGATCCTCGAACTGCTCGCCAAGCTCAAGCACGACCATGGCATGGCCATGCTCTTCATCACCCACGATCTCGGCATTGTCCGGCGCTTTGCTGACAAGGTTTGCGTCATGCGCCACGGCGAGATCGTGGAAGCCGGGCCGACGGCGACGATCTTTGCCGATCCGCAGCATGACTATACGAAACATCTGCTGGCCGCCGAGCCGAAGGGCCGGCCGCCGAAGGCGGATCTGAGCCAGCCGATCGTGATGGAGGCTGAAGACGTGCGCGTCTGGTTCCCGATCAAGACCGGCTTTCTCCGCAAGGTCACGGATCATGTGAAGGCGGTGGACGGGATCAATGTGACGCTGCGTGCCGGGCAGACGCTCGGCGTCGTCGGCGAATCCGGCTCGGGCAAGACGACGCTGGGGCTGGCGCTGACGCGGCTGATCTCGTCCAAAGGACGGATCAGCTTTATCGGGCAGGATATTGCCGCCTATTCGTTCAAGTCGATGAAGCCCTTGCGCAATCGCATGCAGGTGGTCTTCCAGGACCCCTATGGGTCGCTGTCGCCGCGCATGAACATTGCCGATATCGTGGCGGAAGGGTTGGCGATCCATGAGCCAGGCCTGTCATTCGAAGAGCGCGATCGCCGCGTGGCTGAGGTGCTGGAAGAAGTCGGCCTCGATGCCTCAACCCGCTGGCGCTATCCGCATGAGTTTTCCGGGGGCCAGCGGCAGCGCATTGCCATTGCCCGCGCCATGATCCTGAAGCCGCGCTTCGTCATGCTGGACGAGCCGACCTCGGCGCTGGACATGAGCGTGCAGGCACAGGTGGTCGAGCTTTTGCGCAAGCTGCAGAAGGACCACAACCTCGCCTATCTCTTCATCAGCCATGACCTGAAGGTCGTCCGCGCGCTTGCCAATGACATCATCGTCATGCGCGCCGGCAAGGTGGTGGAACAGGGCACGGCCGAGCAGGTGATCGGCGCGCCCGCCGAGGAATATACGAAGGCGCTGATGGCCGCCGCCTTCGATCTGAAAGCGATCCGCACCGAAGCGGTCGGACAGTGAGTGCCCGCATGAAAAGCCCCATCATCATCGATCTGAAGTTCCCGCCGGATGCTGTTGCCAAGGCGCTGGCCGGCGCCTTTCCGGGGCGCGAAGTCATAAACATGGCGGACCCTGCCCATGCCGGCCGCGACCTTTCCGGCATCGACTATGCGCTGGTGTGGAAGCAGGACCCGACGCTTTTCGAGCGGGCGAAGGACGTGAAGGCGATCTTTTCCGGTGGCGCCGGGGTGGATCATATCCTGCGGGTCGGGGGATTGCCCGAAGACGTGCCGCTGGTGCGCTTTGTCGACCGCAGCCTGACGGACCGGATGAGCGAATGGGTCGTGCTGCAATGTCTGCTGCATTTGCGCCAGATGCCGGCCTATCTGAAGGCGCAGTCGGATCACCACTGGGAAGAGCTGGCGCAGCCGGAAGCGCGCGATGTCACCGTTGGCGTCATGGGGCTTGGCGTGCTGGGTCAGGATGCGGCGCGCAAGCTGAAGGTCATGGGCTTTCATGTCGTCGGCTGGTCGCGCAGTGCTAAGGCGATCGAGGGCATGCAGACCTTCGATGGCGATGGGCTGGATGACTTCCTCGCCCAGACCGACATTCTCGTCGGGCTTTTACCGCTGACGGCGGAGACGCGCGGGATTTACAACAAGGCACTGTTTGCCAAACTCCGGCAGGGTGGCGCGCTCGGCAAGCCGGTCTTCATCAATGCCGGGCGTGGCGGCAGCCAGGTCGAGGCGGATATTCTGTTCGTACTCCACGAAGGCATCCTCGGTGGGGTCTCGCTCGATGTGTTCGAGACGGAACCGCTCGCCTCGGAAAGCCCGCTCTGGGCCGAGCCGAATGTCATCGTGACGCCGCATGCGGCGGCGGCGTCCGATGTCGTGGCGCTGATGCGTCATGTCGAGGGGCAGATCGCGCGGCACGAGTCCGGCCTTTCGCTGGAGCATGTGGTGGATCGCACCCTGGGGTACTGACGCCTTTCAAGGACGCCGGCACACCGTCGGCTTGCCGTAGAGATAGCCGATGCGCTCCACCGCCGCCTTCAGGCCTTCTCGGGCAACGCTCATCGTGTGGCCGTTGGCGTGGATCATGGTCTCTTCATCTTCCATGATGGCGACATGGCCCTTCCAGAAGACGAGATCGCCGCGGCGCAGTTCATCGAACCCGATTTCCGTGCCCAGGCCGGCGGCCTGCATATCGCTGTCGCGTGGCGCAGACTTTCCCGCCATCATCATCGAGAGCTGCACAAGGCCGGAGCAATCGATGCCGAAGGCGGATTTGCCACCCCAGAGATAGGGCGTTTCCAGAAGCCGGGCGGCGATGGCGACATAATCGTCAGAGACAGGCGCGCCCAACGGCGCGCAATGCGCGGCGATGACTGAACCACCTCCGGCCAGCGTCAGGTATCGCGTGCCGCGTGTCTCAACCTGCACCACGGGGAATATCCGGCTACCGAGCGATAGCGGCGCCCCACGCGGGCGCTTCATGTCTGGTTCGGGATAAAGAAAGGTGCGGGGTTGGATGATCCAGAATGTCGTCTGCTGAGCCGGCGAAACAAGGTCCGCTTCCGCCATATAGCCGACATAGCCGTCGACCTCGGCCTGCACCCAGGCCCAGCCGCCGTGGCGCTCGAAAATGCGCAGAGGCTCGCCAAAAAGCAGTTGTGTGTCGATGCCGGCGCTCAGGTCAGGCCTTGGTCGCAGGTCGGCGACAGGAGCGGTGACCATGCCCGCCTCCCCTTTTACGAAACGCGAAGCCTCGACCTTGCCTTCAAGCCGGGCGTCAGCGAGATCCGGGCGATAGGCGTTGAGCCGTTTATCCAGTGTCACGGGCATTTCCATTCAGTAAGGCAGTTGGCGGGCTTCGGCGATGACGACGTCACCGAGCTTTTCCAGATAGAGCGCACCGGCCACCGTGCGCTTGATAATGACATTGCGTCGATCCTTGTCGTCGCGAACGCGATCGACAAGACCCATCGCGCCCATCGTGTCGAGCGCGCGGGTGATGACCGGTTTGGTGACGTTGAGCGTCGCAGCAAGGCCCCGCACCGTATGCGGCGGCGGCACGAGATAGATCTGCAAGAGGATCGCCATCTGCCGCAGCGTCAGGTCGTGTGCCTCCGACCGCACCTGCGAGAGGGACACGGCATGCCAGAGGCCCAGGGCCTGTGACGGGGTCATTTCCAGCGGCAAGATCGGCTCCGTGAACGTTTCGGCTCCGTATCATTGTGGAACCAATGCGGCTGTTTTGCAAGTACGCACGGTGTGTCGCCAAAACTGCTCCCCCGTCTGCCACAAGTTTTCCGCAATGCGACACCACACATCGCGCCGGGAGGGGAACCCCGCTTCCTTCGGGTGCAATCGAGAACCCGTTGAAAGCTTCATGAATTCAGGAGTTTCCATGTCCCCCGAACCCACCCCTTCCATCTGGGATCGCCCGCAAGGTTACGGCATCGTCAGCCGGGTGCTGCACTGGCTGATGGCTGTCCTCTTCGCCGCCCAGTTCCTGTCGGCAATCTTGCGCCTGATTGACCGCGAGCTGCCGATGACCAAAACGGTCTGGGGTATCCACTACACGCTGGGCTTCGCCCTGCTGGTCCTCGTTGCCGTCCGCGCCGTCTGGGGATTGCTGAACCTGCGCACCCGCCCGCCGCATGGCAAGGGCCTGATGGGCCTTGCCTCGCTCGGCGGTCATCTTGCGCTCTATGCCCTGATGCTCTTCGTGCCGGCAATCGGCCTTCTGCGCGCCTATGCCGGCGGCAGGGGTTTCATTGCCTTCGGCGTCCAGATCTTCCAGCCCGGCACGCGCGACGAAGCGCTGATGGCACCAGGCCAGCTCCTTCACGGACCGGCCGGATGGGTGCTTCTGGCGCTGGTTGCCGGACATATCCTGATGGTCTTCGTGCACAAGTATCTGTGGCGGGAAGACATTCTCGGCCGCATGACGCGCGGCTACCAGGATGATAGACGGCTCGGCGGCTCGGCCGTCACCGGCCACGCCATCAAGCAGAACTGACTTTGAGACGCGCATTTCCGAACGGAAAACCGCAATGCGGTTTTCCTGGAATTGCCGTCACTTCACCCGCTTGCGGATGTGATGATAGATCGCCCGGATAGCCTGCGCTTCGCCACCGAGCGGCGCATGCGGGCGATCTTTCGGCGACCAGCCGAAGATGTCGAAATGCACCCAGCTGTCGGTCTCGGTCACGAAGCGCTTCAGGAAGAGCGCCGCGGTGATCGCGCCCGCCATGCCGCCCGAAGGGGCATTGGTGAGATCGGCAATCTTGGTGGAAAGGTCGGTCTCGTAGCCGGCATAGAGCGGCAGCCGCCACAGCGGGTCGTCATTCTCCAGCGCCGAATCCGCCAGTTCGTGGGCGAGGTCTTCGTCATCGGTGAAGAAGGGCGGCAGGTCGGGACCGAGCGCCACGCGGGCGGCCCCCGTCAGCGTCGCCATGTCGATCAGCAGATCGGGCTTGTCCTCGTCGGCATAGGCCAGCGCGTCAGCCAGGATCAGACGACCCTCGGCGTCCGTGTTGTCGATCTGCACCGTCAGGCCCTTGCGGCTGCGGTAGATGTCGCCCGGACGGAAGGCGTTGCCGGCGATGGAATTCTCGACGACGGGGACGAGAACGCGCAGGTCGACCTTCAGATGCGCATCCATGATCATCAGCGCGAGGCCGAGCACGTTGGCGGCACCGCCCATGTCCTTCTTCATCAGCAGCATGGAAGAAGACGGCTTGATGTCGAGACCGCCGGTGTCGAAGCAGACACCCTTGCCGACGAGCGTCACCTTGGGCGCGCCCTTCTCGCCCCAGCGCATTTCCAGAAGCCGCGGCGCTTCGGCGGCCGCGCGGCCCACCGCATGGATGAGCGGGAAATTCTTCTTCAGGAGATCGTCGCCGGAGATCACCGAGACCTTGGCCTCGTAGTGTTCGGCGAGATCGCGGAAGACCTTTTCCAGCGCGTTCGGCCCCATGTCGTTCGTCGGGGTGTTGATGAGATCGCGGGCTAGGAAGACGCCTGCAATCTGGCGCTTGATGTCGGTGGCGTTCGCATCCTTGGGAATGAGAAGCGTTGCGCCGTGCGGCTTCGGCTTCAGATAGGTCTCGAAACGGTAGCTGCCGAGGCCGAAGCCGAGCGCGATGCGGTTGGCCGTCAGCGGCGCGGTCTCCACATGCCACTCGCCCTCGGGCAGGGTGCGCGCGAGATGTCCGGTCATGAACGGGTTGACCGCCGGGTTCTTGCCGAGGCCGAAGAGCGCCCCGCCGAGCGCACCGTCCGCCGAAGGAACGAGAAGCACAGAGCCGTTATCCGCCTTGAAGCCGGATTTCCGCGCCCATTCCAGCGCGGTCGCCTCGATGGCGCCGATCTCGATATGCGCTGGGGTCACGGCAAAGACCGGCAGGGTCTTGCCAAGCTTGCTGTTGAAGGGGCTGTGGCGCTTGATGAATTGAAAGGGGGCCATCTGTTCTCGTCTTTCTTCCCGATTGCCGGGAGCAATTTCAGCGACCGCGGATCGCCGAGATGCTCCTTCTCGATCTCACACACAATTCCCGACGGTCGCGCGCCGCCCTTGCTCCGGAATTGCCCCAAACATGCGTTGCTCGGCCCGCACAGGCCGGTTGTCCGCCATGTCCTCCGGATGACTTCGAAGGCATGGGAATCAGAGTCGTTAACGCTCTGTTAGGGTTAACAGACTATTGCTGGTGTCAAGGTTGCGCCGCAGTTTTCAGTATGCCCACCGGCCGGTGCAAGAAACCAGAATTCGGGGCAGCGCCATGACCACATCCACCCATATCCGGGTCCGCAGCAGCAAGTTGCTGGCGGGTGCCTGCCTGTTTGCGGCAGCGCTATCGCTGCAGTCCTGCCAGACGTCCAGTTCGACCGACAACATCAAGACCGGCTCGATCCCGACCGGGCTTTCCAAGCCCGTGACCGAAATGAACGCCACCGAGCTGAGTTCGGCCGCCAACCGGATTGGCGACGCCTATGCCAAGAACCCGAACGACCGCGAAGCCGGCCTGAACTATGCAAACCTCCTGCGGATGACCGGCAAGAATGACCAGGCGCTCGCCGTCATGCAGCAGGTCGTCATCCGCCACCCCAGCGACACGGAAGTGCTTGCCGCCTATGGCAAGGCGCAGGCCGCCGCCGGCCAGCTTGATGCAGCCCTTGAAACGATCTCCCGCGCCGAACGCCCGGACCTGCCGGACTGGCGCCTGAAGTCGGCGCAGGGTGCGATCCTTGACCAGCTCGGCCGCTCGACGGAGGCGCGCATGCGCTACCGCGAAGCACTCGACCTGAAGCCGAACGACCCGTCCGTTCTCTCCAATCTCGGCATGTCCTATGTGCTGACAAAGGATCTGAAATCGGCCGAGACCTATCTTCGCCAGGCCGCAGCGCAGCCGGCCGCCGACAGTTCCGTGCGCCAGAACCTGGCGCTCGTCGTCGGCCTGCAGGGTCGCTACCCGGAAGCCGAAAAGATCGCCCGCCAGGAGCTTTCGCCGACGCAGGCCGAGGCCAACGTCAAGTATCTGCGCTCGATGATGAGCCAGCAGCCGACCTGGAAGGCGCTGAAGAGCCAGGGCTGAACCAGCCCGGGTCCGATCCCCCTTCCCGCACATTCCTGCTCCCAAGACCAGAAAGGCGCCCCGGAAACCGGAGCGCCTTTTTCGTTGTCCAATGTCCGGATCTATGTCCGTCAGCGCGTCGTCTGTTCCTGCGTGCCGCCGCTCATCTGGTCGCTGACGCGGATGCCGGCCGGTCCGAGGATGACGGCGATGAGCACCGGCAGGAAGAACAGGATCATCGGCACGGTCAGCTTCGGAGGCAGGGCAGCGGCCTTCTTTTCGGCCTCGTTCATACGGGTGTCGCGGCTTTCCTGGGCGAGCGTGCGCAGGGCCTGCGCCACCGGCGTACCGTAGCGTTCGGCCTGGATCAGCGCCTGCGTCGTCGATTTCACCGCGTCCAGCTGGGTGCGGTTGGCGAGGTTTTCATAGGCGCTGCGACGATCCTGCAGATAGGAGAGCTCGGCGGTTGTCAGCACGATTTCTTCCGCCAGTTCCGGAGACTGCACACCGATTTCGTCGGCCACGCGGCGCATCGAGGCCTCGACAGAGACACCGGATTCGACACAGATCAGCAGGAGGTCCAGCGCGTCCGGCCAGGCCTTGCGGATGGATGACTGCCGCTTTCCCATCTTGTTGCTGATGAAGATGATCGGCGAATAGAAACCGAGATAGGCAATGACGAGGTTGGCCAGAAGCCGCATGGTCAACGGCTGGTCGGACAGATTGTCGAGAACGAAGATCCAGATCGCACCGGCGACCCCGAAGACGAAGGGCAGGATCAGGCGGGCAAAGAGATAGGTGTTGAGGGCATTCTGCGACCGGTAGCCTGCGGCGCGCAGCTTGTTGATGGTGGCGTCGTCGACCAGCGCCTTGCGCAGGTTCAGACGCTCGACGATGTTGCGGACATTCTTGTTGTCCTTGCCGCGCAGGCTCGCCTTGGATTGCAGGGCCGCGTTCATGCGGGCGCGTTCGCGGGCGCGCAGCTGCTCGCGCTCGGTCGCCACTGACTTCATCCGCTTCTGCAGGTCGCCGCGCTCGAAATAGGGTTCGGCCACCACGTAAAGCGTCCCGAAGACCGCCAGGCCAATCAGCACGGCGAAGATGAAACCCGGGTTGGTGGCTGTCGCAGCGAGATCGTAAAGCATCCTGATCGTCCTTGTGGCGGATCCTGCGCCCGTCGGTTCAAGCAATTCCGGAAGACATGTGTCGCTGTTGTTCGACCGGCATTTGCTTCAGCAGAGAACTAGATATCGAAATTGATCATCTTGCGCATGACCAGCACCCCGATCGACATCCAGACCGCGGAGCCGAGCAGGATGAGATGACCACGTGGATCGGTGAAAAGCGGCTTGATGTAGTCGGGCGACGTGATCGAAACCAGCGTGGCGACGATGAACGGCAGGGCGCCGATGATGGCGGCCGACGCCTTGGCTTCCATGGAGAGCGCCTGCACCTTGCCGAGCATCTTCTTGCGGTCGCGCAGAACACGGCTGAGATTGCCCAGCGCTTCCGACAGGTTACCGCCCGCCTGGGCCTGGATGCCGATCACGATGGCGAAGAACTTGACTTCCTGCAGCGGGATGGTCGCGTTCATGCGGGCGCAGGCATCGGCGATCGACATGCCCATCTGCTGCGCCTCGACGACCCGGCGGAACTCGCTCTTGACGGGTTCCTGGCCTTCCATGGCGATCAGGCGCACGGCGTCGTTGAGCGGCAGGCCTGACTTGATCGACCGCACCATGATGTCGAGCGAATTCGGAAACTCGTTCAGAAACCTCTTCATGCGCCGCTTGTACAGGAAGCCGACCACGAAACGCGGTGCGCCGACGCCCATGACGAAGGCAATCGCGAAGACGCCAAGCTGTGCATTGGAGAAGGGCAGAAAATCGATTGCGGGCGTGCCGGACATGTCGGCGGTCATGATGAAGCCGACCACCAGCGTGCCGAAGGCCATGATGGCACTGCCGATATAGAACTGCGATTCCGTGATGGCCAGGCCGGCCTGCAGCAGGCGAACCTTCAGGGTCGGGGTATCGACCTTCTTGTTCTGCTCCTGCTTCTTCTCCAGTTCGCTCAGCGAATCCTGGATGGACTTGCGGCGCTTGGTCGCTTCCTGCATGCGGTCGCGGGCGGCCTTCACCTTGACCGTATCGGTCTCGGCGGCCTTGACCTTCTTGTAGCGGCTGGTCGTCTTCTGCTGGTTCTCGATTTCGGAGAAGAGGACGCCATAGGCAACGGCCGCTGCCGCAATGGCGGCAAGGCCAATGATCGCCAGGACCATGGGGTCAAAACCGAACATTACGCGTGCTCCCGGTTGTCACTCTTCATCTTGCTTCCCTGTCGGTCGGCGCCTGCTGTTCAGACGCCGCCGCCCTTGTCTTCCATGGCGTCGAGCGCCGCCGCCAGGCGCTTCTCTTCGCCGTAATAGCGGGCGCGATCCCAGAAATTCGGACGGCCGATACCGGTGGAGCGATGCTTGCCGATGATCTTGCCATTGGCATCCTCGCCCTCCATGTCGTAGCGCACCAGATCCTGCGTCACGATCACATCGCCTTCCATGCCGACCACTTCGGTGATGTGGGTGATGCGGCGCGAGCCGTCGCGCAGACGGGCCGCCTGGATGATGATGTCGACCGAGCCGGCAACGATTTCGCGCACGGTCTTCGCCGGCAGCGTGAAGCCGCCCATGGCAATCATGGACTCGATGCGGTTCAGGCATTCGCGCGGCGTGTTGGCGTGGATTGTGCCCATCGAGCCGTCGTGGCCGGTGTTCATGGCCTGCAGAAGGTCGAAGACTTCCGGTCCGCGCACTTCGCCGACGATGATGCGTTCGGGACGCATGCGCAGGCAGTTCTTGACGAGGTCGCGCATGGTGATCTCGCCCTCGCCTTCGATGTTCGGCGGGCGGGTTTCAAGGCGCACGACATGCGGCTGCTGCAGCTGAAGTTCGGCGGAGTCTTCGCAGGTGATGATGCGCTCATGCGTGTCGATATAGCGCGTGAGGCAGTTCAGCAGCGTCGTTTTGCCGGAACCCGTGCCGCCGGAGACGACGATGTTGCAGCGGACGCGGCCGATGATCTGCAGGACCGTCGCGCCTTCCGGCGTGATCGAGCCGAAGCGCACCAGCTGGTCGAGCGTCAGCTTGTCCTTCTTGAACTTACGAATGGTGAGTGCCGGACCATCAATGGCGAGCGGCGGCGCAATGACGTTGACGCGCGAACCGTCGGGCAGGCGCGCGTCGCAGATCGGGCTCGATTCGTCGACGCGGCGGCCGACCTGGCTGACGATGCGCTGGCAGACCGACAGAAGCTGGCTGTTGTCGCGGAAGCGGATTTCGGATTCCTGGACCTTGCCGTCGACTTCGATGAAGGTCTGGCCGGCCCCGTTGACCATGATGTCGGCGATGTCGTCGCGGGCCAGAAGCGGCTCGAGCGGACCGAAGCCCAGAACGTCGTTGCAGATGTCCTCGAGCAGTTCCTCCTGCTCGGCGATCGACATGGCGAAGTTCTTGATGGTGATGATATCGTTGACGATATCGCGGATTTCCTCACGCGCGCTCTCGCTGTCGAGCTTGGCAAGCTGCGACAGGTCAATGGTGTCGATGAGGGCCGAGAAGACCTGGCTCTTGGTATCGTAATATTCGGAGTTCCGGGTGGTCCGGCGGCGGGCCGGCGGTTCGGGAGCAAGAGGCGGCGGCGTTGTGGCGGCGCGCGACGGTGCCGGCTCTTGAGCCTTCATCGCCGGCTCGAGTGTCGCAACCATTGCCTGAGGCTCGGCTGCGGCAGGCGCATGGGGTCTCGGCGCGGGAGGGGCGGACCCTCCCGAGACACCGGATTTTCCGAAGCCGTCATTTCCCTTTTTGCCGAACATCAATCAGATCCAGTCTTTTTCATGCTTTGCTTTTGGCGCGGTTGAGCAGTGCGAGCATCTTGGCAAGGCTGCCGCCCTTCTGCCGTTTGACGGTGGTGCGGCCGGTGACAACATGGGCGATCTGCGAGAAGGTCTCGGCAACCGGGGCCTTGGGATCGATCTCGGCGATCATGCGCCCGCTGTTGGCGGCGTTGCCGAAGAGCTGCACCTCGAAGGGGATGACGGCAATCGGCTGAATGCCCAGCGGATCGACAAAGTCGGCCGGCGAGATCTCGGCACGCTTGGGCATGCCCGCCTGGTTGAGGATCAGGTGGGGCAGCTTGTCGTTGGGACGCAGCTTCTTCAGCGCGTCGAACATGTTCTTGGCGTTGCGCAGGTTGGCGAGATCCGGCACGGCCGTGATGACCACCTCGTCGACGCCGGAAAGCAGCATGCGCGTCCAGTCGTTCCAGGCATGCGGAACATCGAGCACCGTGACGGGCGCCGAGCGCGACAGGACTTCCAGCACCGGCTGGAAGGAATCGCGACCGAAGTCATAGGCCCGGTCGAGCATCGAGGGTGCGGCCAGAAGCGAGAGATTGTCGGTGCATTTCGCCAAGAGGCGATCGAGGAAGATCTCGTCGAGACGGTCGGGCGAATAGACGGCTTCCGCCATCCCCATCGCCGGATCCTGGTCGAAGTTGATGTTCGCCGTGCCGAAGGCAAGGTCGAGGTCGGCCAGGATCGTCTCGGTGGCAAACAGGCTGGAAATGCCGAACGCGGCGTTGTGAGCGATCGTGGATGAGCCCACGCCACCCTTCGCACCGATGAAGGCGATGCTGCGGCCAAGCGGTTCAGCCTCGGGATCGACGAAGATCGAAGCGACCGAGGAGAGCATGTCGGGCAGGCTGACCGGATAGACCAGATATTCGGAAATGCCGTTGCGCATCAGCTCGCGATAGAGGCTGATGTCGTTCTGGCGCCCGAGAATGATGACCTTGGTCGACGGATCGCAGACCTCGGCGAGCGGCCCCAGCTCCTCGAACAGCCGGTCGGCACCGAGCGCGGTTTCCAGGATGATCAGGTTCGGCGTCGCGGCGCTGGCAAACATGCCTGCCGCAGCGGCGATGCTGCCGTGATTGATCTTGAACGTCACCTTCGCCATGCGACGGTCGCGGCTGCAGCGATCCATCAGGCGCAGCGCTTCCTCGCTCTCGCAGAAGGCATGAATCGAGATGCGCGGCAGCGGCCGGATCTGGTCGATCTCGATGCTTTCGGTCGCACGCTCTTCAAGCTGTTCGTCGATCGCGACGGGCTCGATTCCGTATTCAACTGTACTCATGGGTCCTGTCTCTCCGGTAACCGATCACGACCGATCATTGGCTCGGGATTGTGATGCTCGTATCCTTGCCAAGATCAGAGCCAGTGGTGCGATACTTATCAATGACGTTGGCGCGGCGCTGCGCGTCGATCGGGGTCGAGGCGCGCGGATCGAAGAGGTCCTTCGGATTGGCGACCTGGGCGGCCAGATTGTTCTGGCTGGCGCAGCCGAAATTGTACCAGTTCTTGTTGCCGTAGGAGTTTTCCATCAGGTCTTCCGGCCACTGTCCGCACTGGTCGGTCATGGCGGTGAGCGCGACGAAGCTGATCTTGATCGGCGCCGAGACGCCGGGCTCGGCCTGATAGCCCGTCACGATGATGCGGCGCTGCTCGACGCCCTCGGCGGCCAGCTGCTTGCGCACCTGCGGGACGACGGCGCGTGCGGCACGGGAATTGATCGACCCGGACGGTACGGCAATCTGGATGACGCCTGAGGAGTTGTTCTTGTAGCTCTGTCCGAAGCCCCGGATCGTGTCCTCGATGCCGTGGCCAAGCTTGACGTCGCCGGTGGCAACCGGGATGTCGATCGAGTGCTCGGCTTCCGCCAGCTTGATGGGATGGCGAACGCGGTAGTCGTTCTCGATCGAGGCCGTCTTGAGGTCGCTGTCCGGGCGCAGATTGCCGCAACCGGCCAGCGCTACCGTCGAGGCCGCAAGGGCGACGAATGTCAGTGTTCTGAGCGCAGGCATCACCAGAGCTTCCCTTTTGATCGTGTGGAGGCGTTCTTCGTTCAACTGGTCCATCGTCCCGCTCCTCACTTGTAGATGAACCCGACATTGCCGTGGTAGCGCTGGCCGCCGGCCGTATCGGCCTTCGTGCCGTAGACCTTGTTGACGCTGTTCAGGAAGAAGGTCGCCCCATCGTTCTCGGGTATGAAATTGTCATCCGGACGGGCGAGCTTGTCGGCCGAGACCGCGCGCACAAGATAGGGCGTTGCAATGATGACAAGTTCGGTCTCGTTGCGCTGGAAATCCTTCGAGCGGAACATTGTGCCGAGGATCGGAACCTTGGCAAGCGCCGGGTTGCCGCTGAAGGCCTGGCGAACGTCGTCGCTGACGAGGCCGGCGATCATGATGGAACCACCCGAGGGCAGTTCGACTGTCGTGGATGCCTGGCGACGGCGAATGCCGAGCTGAGTCACGCCTGTGTTGTTCGGGTAGCCCAATGAGCTCACCGAACCTTCGTAGGTCGGCTCGGACACTTCGGTCTCAAGCTTCAGGCTGATCCGACCCGCAGACATGACGACAGGCAGGAAGTTGAGCGAAATACCATATTGGCTCGTCTCCTTGTCTCTCGAAATTGTGCCGGGGGTGTTGATGACCGCCCCGTTGGGCGCGATTGATTGCGAGCCGGAAGTCACGGTCTGGCCGGTCGTCATGTTGAACGAACCGCCGACGTAAAATTTCGCAACCTCGCCCGAAATCGCAGTCAGGCTTGGCTCGGCAAGCGTCCGCATGACCCCGGCCTGTTCCATGGCGTTGACGTAAGAAGCAAGACCCACGGCGCCACCCAGGGTGCCACTCATCGCACCCACTGCAGTGCCGGCAACCTTGCCCAAGGCTCCAATGCCGTTCGCCGTTCCGCCAAAGTTTGTCGGATTGATAAAGTTGAACGTGCCAAATGAACCGCTGATGGAAGAGTTCAGGCCGAGCTGCTTGACAACCTGGCGGCTGACTTCGGCGACCGTGACCTTGAGCGTAACCTGGTCTTCGCCCTGAATGGTCAGCAGGTTGACGATCTGCGACTGCTGGCGGTCTTCGGCGAAGATGGCGACGCTCGATGCCGAGCCGGTGCCGGATGCCGTCTGGTTGCGGGTCGTGGCTTCACCGCCCTTGACGAAGATTTCGGCAAGCTTGGAGGCCTGGGCCGCGTCCTGCGGGGTGCGGACGGAGCCGGTGAGCACGATGTTGTCCGAAATGATTTCGACCTTGATGTCGGAGTCGGGCAGGAAGCGGCGCAGGTTGGTCTCGAGCTGCGAAATGTCGCGCTCCACCTGGATGTCCAGGCTCACGAGTTCCTTGCCGTCTGCGCCGAAGACGAAGACGTTGGTCTGGCCGACGGCCTTGCCGAAGAGATAGAGACGGCGCGAGGTGCGCGTGACGGCGTCCGCCAGCGACGGGTCGGCAACGAGAATATCGTGCGCGTCGGCGGGAAGTTCGACCACCAGCGCCTTGTTCAGGCCGAGCTTGAGGTTCTTCTTGACCCCCGGGCCTGCCTGGGAAATCGTCACCATGGATTCACTGGCAGCGAAAGCCGCCGATCCCTGCACGCCGGCGAGCGGGATCGGAAGGATCCCGGTCAGCGCGAGAGTGAAGCACAGCCCGCCAATCGTGGTCTTGCGGATGTCTTGCATGATGGGTCTCACTGTATGCTCCCGCTCGTTCTTACTGGCTGGTCGAGATAGCGCCGGATTTGATGACCTGGATGCCCGGCGAGCCATCGCCGTTGCCCAGAAGATGTTCGGAAGCCGAGGTGTCGGGCTCGCTGGAATCGGCGACCGAACGAAGCGCCAGCGTCAGGCGGTCGGCAATCTGCTGGGCGACCGCGATCACGCGCGCCTGGTCGGGGGTCAGTTCCAGCGTCGCCGTGGAGCCGACTGCCGTCTGCTTGCCATCCGGGCCCTGCTGAAGCTGCTGGTCGATCGCCAGAACGCGAATGTTGCTGAGGATCGTTTCCGTCTGGAAGGATGTCTGCTGCGTGCCCTTTCGGACCATGATGACGTCGACGCGGTCGTTCGGCAGGATGAAGCCGCCGGCGCTGGTCGAAACGCTGATTTCCGTCGCGATTGCGCGCTTGCCGGCCGGAAGGATCGACGACATCGTGCGGTTGCTGGCATCGACGATCTTTTCGAGGCGAACCGGCTCGTTGGCGAAGATCGGCAGCCGGACGATGGCGCCGTTCAGATCCGCCATGGCAGACTCGCGGTTCTTCTTGGTGATGAAGCCAGGGGCAATCGCCGTTTCAGGCCAGGCAATCCAGGTCATGCTGTCGGCGTTCAGCCGGGCGCCGGTCGCCAGGTTGACCTTCGCCACCAGCACGTCGACAGTCGCTTCCTTGACCATTTTCGGTTGCGCCGCCTGAATCTCGACGACCTGCTGCCCCCCCATGTTGAGCGCCAGGTAACCGGCAAGACCGGCCGCCACCGCGGCAACGGATAAAATAATCAGACGTGCTGGTTTCATGATCAATTCCTGGAGAATCCAACGAAGTGACCTCAATTGATCAGGAATTGGTGTAATTATGGTTAATGAATTTCTTAGCGATAAGGTTAACCCAATCTAAACCAGCGCAGGCAGGGGTGCGTTGAGCGCGATGGTCAAGAAGGTCTGCGAAGCGGGAGGGTGGCCGCGGAAGGGCGCGAGCGCTGCCTGATCTGGCCGAAGCTTCCGGTGGCGCTAGAAGGCGCCTTTAAGCACCATTTCCATCAGGGGCGACGAGGGATAGGCCATGAAGCCGCCGATGCCGATGGCGATGCCATAAGGGATCTTCTTTTCCTGCAGCAGCGGTCGCGGTATCGGCAGGCCCATGACGGCGATCAGGTTTCTCTGGCTGCGGATCAGCAGGATGAGAATGGTGAGGGCGCCCCCCATCACGGCAACGTCGCCCATGTAGACGATCAGGCTGTCGTTGAAGCCGAACCAGACGGCGCTTGCCGTCAGCACCTTGGCATCGCCGCCGCCCATTGTGTTCATCGCGAAGAGAACAAAGACAACGGCGAAGACGCACAGGCCCGCCAGCAGATGCCAGCCGATCTCGACGAGGCCGAGCCCCGCCAGCGGTGCAACAATGAAGAAGGACGCCAGAAGGATCAGCGAAACGCGGTTCGGGATTGTCATCGTGAAAAGGTCTGAGAAGGCCGCGACGGCCATGCAAAGCGGAAAGATGACAAGGATGGCGGCTTGGATCATGACCTGGCGGTTTCCTGGTGATCCGGCTTGGACAATGAGCTTGATGGCTTCACGGGACAAATCCGGGCCTTGCGAACCGATGTCCCGACCTCAAGGGCAAGAGTGCGGCAAGGCATTGCGTTCATTCGTGTTCAGGCCGGATCGAAGGATGTATCGATCGCGACTCGCGCCACTTTGCAGCAAACCGCTTAAAAATATACAAACCTGCCTTCGGCGTCCGAAGGCAGGTTTGGAATGAGGCGCATTGGCGCGAACCGATTAGTTCGTGCTGTTGACCGTCGTAGCAATGTTCGAAAACTTGTTGTTCAGAGCGCCGCCGAGCGAACGTGCGCCGGTGATGATTGCTACGCCGATGAGGGCAGCGATCAGACCGTATTCGATGGCGGTTGCACCAGATTCGTCCTTCATAAGACGGGTAAGAAGCTTGGTCATTTGGGTCTCCTGAGTCACATCTCTTAAAATTTTCGGCAGTACCGCCAACCGTTCCCGTTGATCGGATGCGATGAGACTATCCCGGCTTCCTTGAAATCGACTTAACGCATATACTTAACGACAGGTTAATCGGCGTTTGCAGTAAGATTGGTAAATAGTAACGCAATTGAAAACAGACAATTTTCAATATTAAGCTTTCGAGAGAACACGCCCGCGCTGTTGAAGCCGTTATATATTGCGGGATTGCCTGGCCCTACTATCTCCCGAATAACAACAGCGGGCGAGCCTTGCCATCGGAGCAAAATGGCGGCGTTAACACATCGGCAGGCGCTTCCGTCGCATCATGTGACAGGCCCTGCGGCGACCGCGATCTGGAAGATAGGCAGTCATGCTTAACGCGAATTTTACATTTCCAGATGACAGTGTCTCAAAATCCATCGGGACATAACCATGCCTGTTTTGAATTCCTCCTCTAAGATGAAGATGCTTGCGAGCGGTTTCGTTGCGCTGCTGATGTCGGCTGGCGCGTCCGCTGCCGCCGATGCCAATGGCGACCTGATCCGCGTCTTCATGAATCACGCACGCGTGCTGAAGCTTGATCGCTCGGTTGCGAAGGTCATCATCGGAAACTCGGACGTGGCGGACGCAACGGTGGCTGATTCCAAGACCATCGTGCTGACGGGCCGCAGCTTCGGCACCACCAATCTTGTGCTGCTCGATTCGACCGGCAACGCGATCCTCGACGAACGCGTGCTTGTTTCCATCGACGAGGGCAACACGGTGCGGGTCTTCCGGCAGACGGAGCGCAGCGTCTATTCCTGCACCCCGAACTGCGAAAAGAATTCGGCGCCGACCGGCGCCGCTGCAAGCGCGACGGCCACCGCAGCACCCTCTGCCTCCATGGCGCAGTAAGAGGTGATCCGGCGAGGCGTGCGAAACGGGAGACGATCGGCGCATTCAAGCGGATGCTTCAGAGACCGATCGACGGCTCGTCCGGCTGGCGACAATGGGAGTGAAGCATTTGGCCACTGAAGGAAAGGCAAAACGGGCATCGCGGCTGCGCCGGCTTTTCAAGTCGAGCGAAGGCGCAACTGCCATCGAGTTTGCAATCCTGGCAATCCCGTTCATGATGATCGTCTTCGCCACGTTCGAGACATTCATCGCCTTCACAGGGGAGCAGCTGGTTTCCAACGCCGTCGATACGATGGCGCGGCGCGTGCGCACGGGGCAGATCACTTTCAGCGACCCGACCCGCACAACGACATACATGACGCAGACCCAGTTCCGGCAGGAATTCTGCAAGCAGATCTCGGTGATGATTACCTGCTCGCAGACCGAGCCCGCCGTGCCCTACAAGCTCTATATCGACCTGCAGCAGGTCACGAATTTCGCCGATATTCCGGTCGGCATTCCGCTGGTCGCGACGAATGGCGGCAAGACGCGGGACATCGACGTGACGAAGCTGAAATTCACGCCGGGGGGTGCGGGCAAGATCAACATGTTCCGCGCCTATTACCGCTGGCCGATCACGACGGACCTCGTGCGCCCCTATATCTCGAACATCCAACGCGAAGGGACCACGAAGGGCGATTTCCTGATCGTGGCCACCAGCGCCTTCCAGAACGAGAATTACCCGTGAGCGCCATGGCCTTGATTGCAAGACTGAAGACTGCGGCGCGCCAACTGGCGAAGCCCTCAGCACTGTCTCGCCTCCTGCGGGCAAGGGACGGCGTCGGCGCGGTCGAGTTTGCGCTGATCGTGCCGATCCTGCTCATCATCTACCTGATGTCGTTTGAAATCACGGTTGCGATCAGCATCACGCGCAAGACCACGCATGCATCTTCCGACATTGCCGATCTTGTCACGCAGAAGACCTCCGTCGACAAGGCATTCCTGTCGACCATGCCGAATGTCGCCAAGGCAACGATCGCGCCCTATGCCTCCACCGGCGTGGCTCTCAAGATCAGCGGCATCACCATCGATGCGGCCTCGGTTGCTAGAATTGCCTGGTCCTGGCAGTCGACGGGTGGCGTGCCCTACGCCGTCGGCTCCACCGCCACGATCCCGTCCGATCTTGCGATCGCGAACTCTTTCGTCGTGCGCTCCGAACTGAGCCTGCCCTATTCCCTGCTGCTCTACCTTCCCGGCATGAGCGGCACGCAGATGCAGAACTTCACGATCAAGAAAGACTTCTACTATCGCCAGCGCGTCGGCAACAACATCACCTGTTCCGACTGCTGACATCGCGGCACCCGCGCGATTTCGCTGGCCTTGAACCGCATCAGATCCTAAAACGTCAAACGAGCCGCTGAAGCGGGCAGACGGACTGCCGCGCGATGCGAGGCGGCCTATTGGCGGGCCTGCGAAAGCGTTGGCCAGCCCTGCCCCGAGCATTTCCGGTGAACAGACGACCATCGTCCACCGTCCTGCTCTTTATTTATCTGCAATTCCGGGCGAAAACCGCTCATTGAATTTGCACTGGACGTCTGGTGATCATGGCTCGCGCATTCCTCTTCGTTCTCGATTCCTTCGGCATAGGCGGCGCGCCGGACGCGGAGATCTACGGCGACATCGGCGCCGACACGCTGGGCCACATTGCCGAGTTCTGCGCCCATGGCTGTGCCGATCGCAAGGGGCTGCGCGACGGCCCGCTCGAACTGCCCAACCTTTCCATCTTCGGCCTGCTGCATGCGGCAAAGGCCGCCACGGGGAAATTCCCCACCGGCATGCCCGTGCCCGAGAAGACCTATGGCGTCCGCGGTGCCGCCAGCGAAATCTCGCGCGGCAAGGATACGCCGTCGGGCCATTGGGAGATTGCCGGCACGCCGGTCATGTTCGACTGGGGCTATTTCCCCCCGGAGGGCGACGCATTCCCCGAGAAGCTCGTCAACCGCATCTGCAAGGCCGCCGACATTCCCGGCATCCTCGGCAATTGCCACGCCTCCGGCACCGACATCATCAAGCAGTATGGCGAGGAGCACATCCGCACCGGCAAGCCGATCTGTTACACGTCCTCGGATTCCGTCTTCCAGATTGCAGCCCACGAGACGCATTTCGGCCTTGAGAGGCTGCTCAGCCTCTGCGAGACGGTGCGCAAGCTGGTGGACGACTACAATATCGGACGGGTCATTGCCCGCCCCTTCCTCGGCGAGACCGCCGAGACCTTCGAACGCACCGGCAACCGCCGCGACTATTCGGTGCTGCCGCCGGAGCCGACGCTGCTCGACCGGCTGAAGAATGCCGGACGCCAGGTACACGCCGTCGGCAAGATCGCCGACATCTTTGCGCATCAGGGCGTTTCGAAGCTCTGGAAGGCAAGCGGCAACATGGCGCTCTTCGACGCAACGCTGGATGCCATGGACGAGGCCGGAGACGGCGATCTTGTCTTCACCAATTTCGTCGATTTCGACATGCTCTACGGCCATCGCCGCGATGTCGCCGGCTATGCGGCAGCCCTCGAAGAGTTCGACCGCCGCCTGCCGGAGATCAACCGCAAGCTCCAGCGCGGCGACATCGTGGTGATCACCGCCGACCATGGCTGCGACCCGACATGGCGCGGTTCGGACCACACGCGCGAGCGCGTGCCGGTTCTGGTCTACGGCCCCGGCATCAAGGCGCGGGACGTCGGCGTACTGCCCACCTATGCCGATATTGGCGAGACCATTGCTGCCCATCTCGGCATCGAACCCGGTCGCCACGGACGGAGCTTCCTGTGACGTCGAGGCTGAAGAAGGCGGAACTGCACCTGCATCTGGAAGCCGGCGCGCCGATCGACCTCGTGCTTTCGCAGGCAGCGAAATACGGGGCCGACATGACGGGCTTCATTCGCGATGGCGCCTATGTCTGGCACGACTTCACCACCTTCATCGGCTGCTATGACGCGGCGGCGGCTCTCTTCAGGACGGAAGAGGATTTCGCACTTCTGGCGGAAAGCTATCTCGCCGAAATCGCCGCAGCCGGCGCCGTGTACGGGGAGCTTTTCGTCTCGCCCGACCATGGCGTTTCGGCGGGGCTGAGCGCCAGCGCCTATATTGCCGGGATTTCGGAAGGCATGAAGCGGGCCAGGGAAAAGACCGGCATCGAGAGCCGCATGGTGGTCATCGGCGTGCGGCATCTGGGTGCCGAGCGCGTCGAGGCCGCGGCGAAGTTTGCCGCCGAGCGGCCCGATCCGCTGATCACCGGCTTCAACATGGCGGGCGAGGAGCGCTTCGGCAGGGTTGCCGATTTCACCCGCGCCTTCGACATCGCCCGCGACGCCGGGCTCGGCATCACCATCCATGCCGGCGAACTTGCGGGCGCCGAGAGCGTGCGCGACGCGATTGACCTCGTCCGCCCGACGCGCATCGGCCACGGCGTGCGCGCCATCGAGGATCTGGATCTCGTCCGCCGCATTGCCGATCTTGGCATTGTGCTGGAGGTCTGCCCCGGCTCGAACATCGCGCTCAAGGTCTTCCCCGATTTCGAAAGCCATCCGCTCAGGACGTTCTTCGACATGGGCGTGAAGGTGACGCTGAACTCCGACGATCCGCCCTTCTTCAATACATCGCTGGCGAAGGAATACGAGATCGCGAAGTCCCGGATGGGCTTTTCGGATCAGGACCTCACGCTGATGACCCGCACCGCGATCGAAGCCGCCTTCGTCGACGAGCCCACCCGGGCACGTCTTCTTGCAATGATTTGAGGATTACGACCGCTGACGAAGGCACGCGCCTTGCGGGAAGCCGACATTACGCTAAGACTATATTCTATCCATACGCAATTCCGGACGGAAAACCGGTTTCCACTTTTCCTGGAATTGCTTCCAAGCAGACTGGAAGGCACAGATGAACGGCGTCACGGTTATTTCCCATCCCCTCGTGCAGCACAAGCTGACGATCATGCGCAAGAAGGAAACCTCGACGGCCAGCTTCCGCCGGCTGCTGAGGGAAATCTCGACGCTGCTCTGCTATGAGGTCACGCGCGACCTCGAACTCACCACCGAGCGGATCGAAACGCCGCTGATGGAAATGGATGCACCGCTGCTCGAAGGCAAGAAGCTGGTCTTCGCCTCGATCCTGCGCGCCGGCAACGGCCTGCTCGAAGGCATGCTGGAACTGGTTCCCGCCGCCCGCGTCTCGCATATCGGCGTTTACCGCGACCACGAGACCCTGAAGCCGGTCGAATATTACTTCAAGGCGCCGAGCGATCTCGATGCCCGCCTCGTCATCGTCGTCGACCCGATGCTCGCGACCGGCAATTCCTCGATCGCCGCCGTCGACAAGCTCAAGGAACGCGGCGCGACCAACATCCGCTTCCTCTGCCTGCTGGCAGCCCCCGAAGGCATCAAGAACTTCACGGAAGCCCATCCGGACGTTCCGGTTTTCACCGCCGCGATCGACGACCATCTCAACGAACTCGGCTATATCGTACCCGGTCTCGGCGATGCCGGCGACCGCATGTACGGAACCAAGTAAGCGGCTCCCTGAACAGGCGCCGGGCAACCGGCGCAGCCGGCCACCGAAAAGCCGAAGTTTCGCCGCATTTCACCCGGCATTAACCAGCCAATTCAAAATGGCCCGCCCGCACCCCGTGCCGGCGGGCGATTTTTTGAAATTCATAACTTCTGTCAGGAATAGTGGTCCCATTGCGAAGGCGGACAAGGAAGCTGCCGCGCAAAACAGGGATAAGAAGATCATGAACCGCTTTCTGTTTGTAGCAGCAGCGGCAGCGCTGTCTGCCGTCTATTTCAGTCACGCCCACAAGACGCTGGAAGACAGCGTGGCGACCGTTCAGGCCCCCGGCGTGGACATGCAGGCCACGACCGCGGCGACCACCCCGGTCTCCGTTGCCGCCCCCGGCGAGGAGGCCATCAAGGCCGGTGCCGGCGGACATTTCAACGCCAGCTTCCGGGTCAATGGTCGCGACGTCGACGGTCTGGTCGATACGGGCGCCACCTTCGTTGCCATCAACGAGCAGACCGCCAAGCGCATCGGCATCAGCGGCTCCAGCCTCGACTACCGCTACGCAGTCACCACCGCCAACGGCACGACGCAGGCCGCCCATGTGACGCTCGACCGTCTTGAGGTCGGCTCGGTGCGCGTGCGCAATGTCGACGCCTATGTGCTGAAGGACAAGTCTCTCTCCGGCATGCTGGTCGGAATGAGCTTCATGAGCAAGCTCAAGTCCTACAAGGTGCAGGACGGCGTGCTCTATCTCAAGAACTGAGCGCCGGACGAAGAAGCGGAAGCCGGCTTGTCCCTAAGCCGGCACGACACCAACAGGTTCAGATCTTCTCGACAATGGAGATGCGCGGCCCCTGCCCGCCCTCGTCGATCGTGTAGCTTGCCAGCAGCTCCGCGCGCGCCTTTGCAGCGGAGCCTTCGTCGCGGGCATGGATGCGGGCGATGACATCGCCCTTCTCGACCCGCGTTCCGAGCGGGAGCAATCCCGTGAAGCCCACGGAATGATCGACCGCGTCGCTGGGCAGGATGCGCCCGCCGCCGAGACCGATCACGGCCATGCCGACCTCGCGAGCCTTGCAGGAAGTCAACACGCCCGCCTGCGGCGCTTCCACCACGACCTCGACGGCCGCCTTCGGCATATGAGCCCATGGCCGATCAACGAAATCCGCCGGCCCGCCGAGGCTTGAAATCATCCGGCCGAATGTCTCCAGTGCGCGACCCGAGGCAATTGCCGCCTCCGCTTGTCCCCTGCCCTCTTCGGCCGTTGCGACAACGCAGGCGGAGAGCAGCATTTCAGCCGCCAACGCCAGCGTCACCGCCTCGCTCCGGCTGCCTTGTTTAAGGCCTTTGAGGAAATCGAGCGCGTGGATGACTTCCAGCGCATTGCCGGCGCAGTCGGCCAGCGGTTCGTTCATGTCGGTGATCAGCGCCGAGGTCTTCACGCCCGCGCCGTTCGCCACCTCGACCAGCGAGCGGGCCAGTGTCCGCGCCTCTTCCAGATCTGTCATGAAGGCGCCGCTGCCGACCTTGACGTCCAGCACCAGCGTTTCGAGCCCGGCGGCGAGTTTCTTGGAGAGGATCGAGGCGGTGATGAGCGGCACGCTGTCCACCGTCGCCGTCACGTCGCGGATAGCGTAAAGCCGCTTGTCGGCAGGTGCCAGATCGCCTGTCTGGCCGATGATGGCGCAGCCGGTCTCGCGCACGGTTTTGCGGAACAGCGCCTCGTCGGGCATGATGTTGTAGCCGGCAATGGATTCCAGCTTGTCGAGCGTGCCGCCGGTATGGCCAAGCCCACGACCCGAGATCATGGGCACGGCAAGGCCGAGTGAGGCCACGATCGGGGCGAGCATCAGCGAGACATTGTCGCCGACGCCGCCGGTCGAATGCTTGTCGGCAATCGGGCTGCCGATGTCGGACCAGTCGAGCACGTCGCCGCTGTCGCGCATGGCCAGCGTTAGCGCCACCGTCTCGTCGCGCGCCATGCCCTTGAACCAGACGGCCATGGCGAAGGCCGCGACCTGGCCTTCGGAAATTGCGCCCGCCGTGAAGCCCTCAACGAAGCGGGCGATCTCCTCGCCCGACAGCGTCTCTCCATTGCGCTTGCGGCGGATGGTCTCCTGCGGCAGCACCGGATCGCGCCTCAATAGGCCGCCGTGTTCGGCGCGGCCGGCGTATCGCCCAGCACGGCGAGGATATCGCCGAGCAGGCCGGATGCGCCGAAGCGGAATGTTTGGGCGCTCGCCCAGCCGGCACCCATGATCTCATCGGCCATGCCGAGATAGATCGCGGCATCGGCCACCGTGCGAACGCCACCGGCGGGCTTGAAGCCGGCGGGCTTTCCGGAGGCCTTGATCTCCTCCAGCATGATGCGCGCGGCTTCCGGCGTTGCGTTGACGCGGACCTTGCCGGTCGAGGTCTTGATGAAATCGGCGCCTTCCTTGAGCGCGATGGCGGATGCCTCGCGGATCAGGGCGCCATCCTCCATAATGCCGGTTTCGAGGATCGTCTTGAGCTTGACCGGCGCCTTGCAGCGCTCGCGGATCGCCGCGATCATCAGCCGGGCGGAGGCCTTCTGGCCGATCATGAATTCCTTGTAGGGGATGACGAGATCGATCTCGTCCGCGCCATCGGCAATCGCCTGCTCGGTTTCGCCGATCACGGTCTCAAGCGACAATTCGCCGGAGGGGAAGTTCACGACGGTTGCGATCTTGATCGGGCTGCCTGCACCGAGGATTCCGCGTGCCTGCGCAATGAAGCGCGGCCAGATGCAGATGGCGGCGGTGTTGCCGAACTTCGTCTGTGCATCGGCACAGAGCTTTTCGATCGCTTCCGGCGTGCAGTCGTCGTTGAGGTTGGTGAGGTCGAGGCAGGCGAGCGCCTGCCTGGCGACGGCCTTGAGGTCGGTCGATGTCATGTCAGTTTTCTCCACCCGCGATCATGTCTTTCAGGATCGTCGCCAGCCGGCTTCCGCCGACAGGAGCCATGTCCTTGGTTTCATGATGCGACAGTTCATTGCCGGTCATGCCGGCGGCGTAATTGGTGATGACGGAGGCGGCCGCCACCTTGAGCCCGAGGAAGCGGGCAAGGATCACTTCCGGCACGGTCGACATGCCGACCGCATCCGCCCCCATGATGCGGGCCATGCGGATTTCCGCCGGCGTCTCGAAGCTCGGGCCGGAGAACCACATGTAGACGCCGTTCTTGAGCGGCACGCCGGTCTTCATCGCCGCACGTTCCATGTCGACGGCCATGTCGGCGTCATAGGCATTGGTCAGTCCGACGAAGCGGTCGTCCGTCTCCTCGCCGATCAGCGGGTTGCGGCCCGTGAAGTTGATGTGATCGGAAATGCGCATCACCGAACCCGGCGGCATGTCTTCGCGGAGCGAGCCTGCCGAATTGGTCAGGATCAGATGCGTAACGCCGATGCCCTTCAGCACTTCCAGCGGCCGGCGCATCGCTGCGGCATCGCCCTTTTCATAGTAGTGCACGCGGCCTGAAAGCATAATGACAGGCACGCCGTTCAGCCTGCCCGCCACCAGTTCACCGGCATGGCCGGAAACGGCGCTGACAGGGAAGGCATCGAGTTCGGAATAGGGAATGCGGGTGACGACATCGACGGCCTCGACCAGAGAGCCGAGACCGGAGCCGAGCACGATGCCGTGGCGCGGCAAGAGGCCATCGAGCTTCGAGACCAGAAGGTCGATCGTCGCCCTCATCCGATCACCTCGGTTTCGAAGCTGTGCGGCAGCAGCTCGTTCATCGTCATCGTCTTCTTCACGCCCGTCTCGTCGCAGAGATAGATGCGCGTGTTGACGCTCGCGAACTCCTTGATGCGCTGGCGGCAGCCGCCGCAGGGCGGGCAGAGCGCCAGCTTTTCGGCAATCACGGCGATCTCGACGATCTGTTTCGCCCCGCCCATGACCATGTGGCTGATCGCGGTTGTCTCCGCGCACCAGCCTTCCGGGAAGGCGAGGTTCTCGATATTGGCGCCGGCATAGATCTTGCCGTCCTCGGCGCGGATGGCCGCACCGACGGGGAATTTCGAGTAGGGCGCATGGCAGAGCGCCATGGCCTTTTTCGCGGCTTCATAAAGGTCTGCCGACATATCAACGCTCCTTCACATAAGGCACGCCCGAGGCCTTGGGCGGCGAGGCCTTGCCGATGAAGCCGGCCAGCAGAACCACGGTCAGGATGTAGGGCAGCGCCTGGATGGCCTGATCGGGAATGCTGCTCATGATCGGAAGTTCCACGTTCTGGCTGTAAATCGACAATGCGTCGAGGAAGCCGAACAGGAGGCAGGTGAGAAGAATGTTCTTCGGCTTCCAGTTGGCGAAGACGAGGGCGGCGAGCGCGATGAAGCCGCGGCCGGCCGACATGTTCTTCACGAAACCATTGGCCAGCGCCATGGAGAGATAGGCCCCGGCGAGACCGCAGAGCATGCCGCCGCAGATGACGGCGAGATAGCGCATGCGCACGACCGAGATGCCGGCCGTGTCGACCGCACCCGGATTTTCACCGACGGCGCGGAGCCTGAGGCCAAAGCGCGTGCGGTAGAGCACCCACCAGGTGATCGGCACCATGGCGAAGGCGAAATAGGTCAGGAGATAATGGCCGGACAGGAGATCCGAGTAGATCGGCCCGAGAACCGGCACATCGCGCACGGCATCTGCCCCCGGCAGCTTGTAGGTCGCAAGCCGCGCATCGGCGGAAAGCGCCGGCGTTCGTCCGCCTTGCGCGAACCAGGCCTGACCGAGAATGACGGTGGCACCAGCCGCGATGAAGTTGATCGCCGTGCCCGAAACGATCTGGTCGCCGCGCTGGCTGATCGAGGCATAGCCGTGAACGAGCGAGAGCGCGACGGAGACCAGCATGGCAGCCCCGATGCCGGTCAGCGCCGAGCCGGTGACGGCGGCGGTTGCAGCACCTGCAAAGGCGGCGGCGAGCATCTTGCCCTCAAGGCCGATATCGACCACGCCGGAACGCTCGGCATAAAGGCCGGCGAGTGCCGTCAGGATCAGCGGCACCGAGACGCGGATGGTGGACTGAAGGAGAACGATAATCGTGTTGTGATCCATGGTCAGGCCCCTGCTGCCGCTTCGCTGCGGGATTTGCTTGCCCTCGCGAAGAACGCGGTGATGGCGGGACGGAACATATGTTCAAGCGCGCCGGCAAACAGGATGACGAGACCCTGGATGACGACGATCATGTCGCGGGTGATTTCCGGCATGTCGAAGGAAAGCTCGGCACCGCCCTGATAGAGCATGCCGAAGAGGATGGCGGCTAGCACGATGCCGACCGGATGCGAGCGGCCCATGAGCGCGACCGCGATGCCGACGAAGCCGGCGCCGGTGACGAAATCCTGCTGGATGCGATACTGGTCGCCCATGATCGGGTTCAGCGCCATCAGACCGGCCAGCGCGCCGGAAATCAGCATGGCGATGACGACGATGCGCTTGCTCTTCATGCCGGCGAAGCGCGCGGCATGCGGCTGGAAGCCCATGGTGCGCATTTCATAGCCAAGGCGGGTGCGCCAGATCAGCACCCAGACGACGAAGGCGGCCACCAGCGCGACGAGGAAAGAGAAGTTGAACGGCGCGCCACCGATGTCGAGCCCGAAGATCGAAAGCAGCCAATCGAGCTTCGGCAATTGCCCGCCGGGCTCGAAGGTGCGCGACTGCGCCGCCATCTGGCCGAGCGGCTTGAAGACGTTGAGCAGCATGTAGAGCATCAGGTTCGATGCGATATAGTTGAACATGATCGTGGTGATCACGATATGGCTGCCGCGATAGGCCTGCAGCCAGGCCGGGATCAGCGCCCAGAGCGCGCCAAAGGCCATGGCACCGAGGCTTGCCAGCACGAAGACGAGATACCAGGGCATGGTGTGGTCGAAGGTCAGACAGGCTGCCGCAACGCCGATGCCGCCGACATAGGCCTGACCTTCCGCGCCGATATTGAACAGGCCGGCATGAAAGGCGACGGCCACGGCAAGGCCGGTGAAGATGAAATAGGTGGCGTAATAGAGCGTGAAGCCGATGCCCTCGCCCGAGCCGAAGGCGCCGGTGATCATGATGCGGGCGGCTTCCAGCGGGTTTTCACCGACGAAGACCACGACGATACCGGCGACGAGGAAGGCGACGGCAAGGTTGACCAGCGGAATGAGGGCATATTCCACCCAGACCGGCAGTTTCGCGAAAGGGGTGCTCATTCGGCGGCCTCCAGCTTCTGTTCCACGCCGGCCATCAACAGGCCGATCTCGCCTTCGGAGGCATCCGGATTGCGCTCGCCGGCAATGCGGCCGGCAAACATGACGATGATACGGTCGGCCAGCGAGCGGATTTCATCGAGCTCCACCGAAACGAGCAGGATGGCCTTGCCCTGATCACGCATCTCGATGATGCGCTTGTGGATGAATTCGATCGCGCCCACGTCGACGCCGCGCGTCGGTTGGCCGATGATCAGCACATCGGGATTGCGTTCCATTTCGCGCGCGAGAACGATCTTCTGCTGGTTGCCGCCGGAGAAGTTCGCCGTCTTGAGACGCGGGTTCGGCGGGCGGATGTCGTATTGCTCGATCTTGTCCATCGCATCCTTGCGGACGGACTCGACATCGAGAAGGAAGGATTGGCCAAATTTCCTGTCGCCGTGGTAGCCGAGCATGGCGTTCTCGGCTTCCTCGAATTTCAGCACGAGGCCGGTGTGATGGCGGTCTTCCGGCACATGGGCGAGGCCGCGGCGGCGCATGTCGGCCGGGTCGCCGGGTCCGGTGATGTCCACCGGCTGGCCGTTGAGCGTCACCGTGCCGCTGGTTGCCGGGCGCATGCCGGCAATGGCTTCGAGAAGTTCGGACTGGCCGTTGCCCGCGACGCCGGCAATCCCGACGATCTCGCCAGCCCGCACATCGAAGGACACATTGTCGACCATGGTCACGCCGCGGCTGTCGCGGACGGTGAGGTTGCGGACGGAAAGCTTGACCTCGCCCGGCTTTGCCTCGCCCTTTTCGACATGCAGGAGAACGCGGCGGCCGACCATCAGCTCGGCCAGCTCTTCAACACTCGTCTCGGACGTCTTGCGGGTGGCGACCATTTCGCCGCGGCGCATGACGGAAACCTCGTCGGTGATCGCCATGATCTCGCGGAGCTTGTGGGTGATGAGGATCACCGTCTTTCCCTGCTCCTTCAGCTGCGCCAGGATGCGGAACAGGTGATCGGCCTCGGGAGGCGTGAGCACGCCCGTCGGCTCGTCGAGGATGAGGATATCGGCCTTGCGATAGATGGCTTTCAGGATTTCGACACGCTGCTGCACGCCGACGGGAAGCTCCTCGATGATCGCATCGGGATCGACTTCCATCTCGTACTGCTCTTCGAGCCGCTTGAGTTCGGCCCGCGCCTTGGTGATGCCCTTGGTCAGGATCGCGCTTTCCTCGGCGCCCAGCATGATGTTTTCGAGCACGGAGAAATTCTCGACGAGCATGAAATGCTGGTGGACCATGCCGATGCCGGCGGAGATCGCAGCCTTGGAATCCTTGATATTGGCCTTCTGGCCGGAAATGAAAATCTCGCCGCTATCGGCCTGGTAGAAGCCGTAGAGGATGGACATCAACGTCGACTTGCCGGCGCCATTTTCGCCGATAATGCCGTGGATCGTCCCCTTGGCGACCTTGAGATTGATGTTCTTGTTGGCATGGACCGCGCCGAAACGCTTGTCGATGCCCTTGAGTTCTATCGCGAAATCGCTCATGTCAAACCGTTTTCAGATGATGACCGGCCCCAACGGCATTGCTGTCAACGTTGACTGGCAAATTGCCGCTTGTAAAGCCCGGCCCGAAACCCGGGCACTCTGGAGGACGACAAAGATGAGCCAGACAGAAGACGACCGCATTGCCCGACTTGAGGAACATGCGGCACATCAGGCAAGAATGATCGAGGAGCTGTCAGGCGAAGTGGCCCGCCAGTGGAAAATCATCAATGCGATGCAGGTGAAACTCGACCGCCTGGCCGAGCGCTTCATGGCGCTGGAAGAGGCATCCATCGAGGCCCATCCGGTGAGCCGCCCACCGCATTTCTGACCGGATCGAGGCTTCGCCTCACCGCCAATGGCCTGCGCCCGCCAATGAGCGCAAAATCCGCATTCCCCAGCCGTCTTGCTTTTCTTATCCGGCAAAAAAAGACCGCTCCCGGATGAGCCGGGAGCGGTCCTGATATCGTCAACCGATCAATAGGGGCACTTTTCGTCCGACATGTAGTCGTGGACCTGCACCTTGCCGGATTCGATGTCGGCGCGCGCCTTCTTGACGGCGGCTTCCATTTCCGGGGTCACGAGCTTCTTGTTGTTGTCGTCCATGGCAACATCAACACCCTTTTCCTTCAGGCCGAGCACGTCGATGCCAGCCTTGAAGGTGCCGTCCTTGCCAGCCTTGAAGGCATCATAGACGGCAACGTCAACGCGCTTCATCATCGAGGTGAGAACCTTGCCCGGCTGCAGGCCGTTCTGGTTCGAGTCAACGCCGATGCCGAGCTTGCCGGCGTCTGCGGCAGCCTGGAGAACGCCAACGCCCGTGCCGCCGGCAGCGTGGTAAACCACGTCAGCGCCCTGCGATATCTGCGACTTGGTGATTTCGCCGCCCTTGACCGGGTCGTTCCATGCAGACGGGTCGGAGCCCGTGTAGGCCTGGAGAACCTTGGCGTCAGCCTTGACCGACTTCACGCCGCCGGCATAGCCGCAGGCGAAACGGTGGATGAGCGGGATGTCCATGCCGCCGACGAAGCCGACAGTGCCGGACTTGGCAGCCATGGCAGCCATGACGCCGGCGAGGTAGGAGCCTTCCTGTTCCTTGAAGACGATCGACTTGACGTTCGGCGCCTTGACGACCGTGTCGATGACGACGAACTGCGTCTTCGGGAATTCGGCAGCGACCTTGGTGATGGCTTCGGTCCAGCTGAAGCCGGCCGTTACGATCGGGTTGTCGCCATCCTTGGCGAACTTGCGAAGCGCCTGTTCGCGCTGGGCATCGTTGGAAATTTCGAACTCGCGGAACTTGGTGCCGGTTTCCTTGGTGAACTTCTCAGCGCCATGGAAGGCAGCTTCGTTGAACGACTTGTCGAACTTGCCGCCGAGGTCGTAGATGATGGCCGGCTTGGCGTCTGCGGCCAGCACGGGTGCGGCCATGGCCGCCGTGGCCAGGAGACTGAGAACGAATTTCTTCATTTTTGAAAGCCCTGTTTTCTGATGTTTTCGGGTCTTTCCGCCGCCCCTCCACTTCAAGGCCGCGGAACGCCGGCCTCCCCTCTAGAAGGACCAAGCTCGCGGCATCCTTGCATGCCGGAAAAGAAAATTCACCAAAAATTTCTCAACCGGTCAAAAAAATTGGGTACGGGTGCGGCCCCATGAAAGCCGCTCCCATACCCCTGTTCAGTTTAGCAAAGCATCAATCAATAGCGCAGGTTACGCCCGTGCCGCGCAGGCCGCAGTAGCCGCCCGGATTCTTCGCCAGATACTGCTGGTGATAGTCCTCGGCGAAATAGAGCGGGCCGGCCGGCGCGATCTCGGTGGTGATCTCCGCGCGCACGCCACTGCCCTTCAGCGCCTGCTGGAAGGCATCGCGTGCGGCAAAGGCCGCCTTCAGGTCGGCGTCGTCATAGGTGTAGATCGTCGAACGATAGGTCGTGCCGACATCGTTGCCCTGGCGCATGCCCTGGGTGGGATCATGCACCTCGAAGAAGGACTTGAGCAATGCATTCAGGCTCACGACCTTCGGATCGTAGATCACCAGCACGACTTCGGCATGTCCGGTCAGGCCCGTCACCGTTTCCTGGTAGGTCGGATTGGGCGTGAAGCCGCCGGCATAGCCGGATGCCGTCACCCATACGCCGGGGATCTTCCAGTAATGACGCTCGGCGCCCCAGAAGCAGCCCATGCCGAACAGGATGCGCTTCATGCCGTCCGGATAGGGACCGGCGAGAGGGCGGCCGTTGACGAAATGGGTTTTCGATGTCGGGATCGGCTCCGGGCGGCCGGGCAGCGCGCGCGTAGGATCGGGCATGACAGTCTTCTTGTTCATCAGATCGGTCAGGAACATGGTCATCTCCTTTACACGAGAAATCGGGACACGCCTTCAGGCGAAGGCGGCATGCGAGACGCGACAAGGTGGCCTTTCAAACGTCTCAGGCCGTGAAGCGACCGGCCGGCTTCTTCCGCTTGTAGCCGAGGATCCAGAAAATCAGCGCGAGCCCCAGGAACAGCGCAAAGGCCGGCTGGCTGAACAGGCGCAGAAGCATGTCCTGCAACTGCGTGCCGTCCGGCAGGCCAACAACATAGGCCTCCGCCTTTTCAAGGGCCTTGGGGGCGACGAATTCCACCACCGTCAGGCCCGGCGTCATGACCGGCGTGTCCGCCGCAAACGACTGGATCGTGTCCGCCGTGCCGGCAACAACGGCAGCAGCCAGAAAGAACACACTGAACAGGCGCAGCAAAAAGCGCATGACCTTCTATCTCATCTACAATGTCTGTTGACGTCTCATCCCGACCTGTCGCGTCCGGAGCGGTTGAAACAACCGCGAGTCACGCGTTCAAGTCGGTCCACCTTATCGACATGAGCCCTAAATAGAAAGCCGGCCTGCCAACGACAATGGCCGCCTCATCACGTCTTCGTCATCAAGCCTTCACAAGCTTCCACTTTTTCGGAAGAAAGCAGTTGATCCTTTCAATTCTATCGGTATATATCCGCCCGGCCTGCCGACGTCATTGATGTCGACGGCGCAAAGAGCAAGGGAATTACCGCCAAGGCAATCTCCCCGCACCCGCCGACTTAACCACGGCGGTTCAAGGCAAGGACAGGTGGCCGAGTGGTTTAAGGCGCACGCCTGGAACGCGTGTGTACGTGAAAGCGTACCGAGGGTTCGAATCCCTCTCTGTCCGCCATCTCCCCCCCTGAGACTTCACCTCTCCCGTCATCTTCCGGCCCCGATCGATCCCTTAGGACAGCGTTCGTACGCGCCTCGCTGCTACTTCAAACAACACTACATCGCCCCACTGCGGCTGTTCTTCGGTACGCAGGAAGAACTGGGCGCGCGGCGCGCTTCGACCTGCATTAACTCTTTGTTAACAAGTTAAAACAGGCACTCCCCGTGTATTACGGGCCCGTAATTGCGCAAGCTACAGACAAGCGACCTGAAATATTGTCGGGGTGCAAAATGACGATGATGTCATCAAAGGAATGAGCAATGATTGTTCTTGGAATGAGCGCAACGCTTATCGCCACCTTCACCCTGGCAGCGTTCTCCCTTCTTGTTTCCATCGATAGCGGCAGAGAGGCACCGGTAGACCCAGTGTTCTGATCACCCCCATCGAGGAGGGACATCCCGGAGAGTGGCACGATCTCTTTCGATCGCGCGGCCGGCGGTGCACCGCGGTCCTGCAGTCCTGCACCTGCCGCGCTAACCGGCAGACACGGATCATGAACCGACGCAAATGCGATGCGCCGGTTCAGCGATTGGCGCATCGCCTTGGCCGAGACCGGCCATTGACTTCACGCCTGTCGGCAGCAAAGACTGCGAGCCTGCAACACAGGCAAGGTCAAGATCGCATTCCCCATGAGCATCCAGTCCGTCAAAGACTTCTTCGCAAGCCACGCACCCGACATTTCCGTCATCGAGCTTGAAACCAGCACGGCCACCGTCGCGCTTGCGGCGGAGGGCCACGGCGTCGAACCGGGGCAGATCGCCAAGACGCTGGCTTTCCGGACCGATGACAGCGTGATCCTGGTCGTGGCCCGCGGCGATGCCCGGATCGACAACAAGAAGTTCAAGGCGATCTTTGGCGGCAAGCCGCGAATGCTGCCGCTGGAAGAGGTTGAGGCAGAAACCTCGCATCCCGTCGGCGGCGTCTGCCCCTTCGGGCTGCCGCGTCCTCTGCCGGTCTATTGCGACGTGTCGCTGCAGGCCTATGACGAGGTCGTCCCCGCTGCCGGCGCGATCAACGCAGCCGTCAGGATCGCGCCGCAGCGCATGGCGGAGCTGACATCGGCACAGTGGGTCGATGTGTGCCAGTGATCCGAATTATCTGAAGAAGACGACAGGGCAGACCCGGCTCAGAAGCCGGAACCGCCAAATGCTTCGTTGCGAAGCGTGCCCATGATGATGCTGATATCCAGCATCAGGGAATAGTTGTCGACATAGTAGAGGTCGGAAGCGGCGCGGGCGCGCGACTTGCTGGCCATGACCGTCGGACCGCGAAGGCCGCGCATCTGCGCCAGACCGGTGATGCCGGGACGCATGCGATGGCGCTTGTGATATTCAGGAACCAGATCCTCATAGAGCATGCCGGCGGCATGCATGCCGATGGCATGCGGGCGCGGGCCGACGAGCGACATGTCGCCCTTCAGCACGTTCAGCAGCTGCGGCAGTTCGTCGAGATTGGTCTTGCGAAGGATCGCGCCAAGCGGCGTGATGCGGCTGTCGCCGACGCGGGTCTGCGCGACGCCCGACTGGTCTCCCCGATCCGAATACATAGTACGGAATTTGTAGACCCGGATCTTGCAGCCCTTGCCCCAGCGCAGCTGCGAGAACAAGGCCGGTCCGGGGCTCGTCACCCTGATCATTAGTGCTATCAATAGAAGTGCAGGCAGTAGCACAATGAGCGCCGACAACGAGACTACAATATCCATCGCGCGCTTGATTGCCAGCTGCAGCGACTTTTCGTCGATGTGCTTGGCCGGGCGACGATCCGATCGAACTCCATTTGCGGGCAGCGGGCTAATTGCCTGCCCTACCGGTTCGTGACGAGCAAAACCCATGTCGGTGACCGCCATACGCAAAACCCCAGGATTGAAAACGACATTAATCACAATTCACTCGGCCAAATTTCACGCCGAGTTGGATGTCCATAGCGGAAAGCCATCTCGAAGCGCAAATATTTTTACGCTTCATTTACCTTATTTCTGAACCTAATTTTCACAATAACTAAAAAAGAACATTTTAAAAATAAAATAAATTTCCAAAAATCAATTCCACACAATGCTCAATTCAAATTGAGCAATATAAATTTGGAAAATAAAAAGCCAAATCTTCTATAATATAGCAACAATTCACAATATTTTATTATTTGAATTACCTATAATTATATATATTTAAATACCGCACCTTATGAACACAATAATACACCTCGGATGACAAAAAATAAAAACAAAACTGCAATATAGTTATATATAAAGCAAGTTCTTGCCGAATTGAACCAGATCACGCAGGCAGCCAGGAGGACTTCCGAAGAGGGCAGGAAGGGCTAAAACCCTACCGCCCTAGCATGCTCGCTGAGCGTCGCTCAGCGAGATACCTATCAGTCTTCGTTCATCTTGAGCGCCGCAATGAACGCTTCCTGCGGAATTTCGACCTTGCCGAACTGCCGCATGCGCTTCTTGCCTTCCTTCTGCTTTTCCAGAAGCTTGCGCTTGCGGGTGGCGTCGCCGCCGTAGCACTTGGCCGTCACGTCCTTGCGGAGCGCGCGGACCGTTTCACGCGCGATGACCTTGCCGCCAATGGCGGCCTGGATCGGGATCTGGAACATGTGCGGCGGGATCAGTTCCTTCAGCTTCTCGCACATGGCGCGGCCACGACGGTCAGCCGCCGAGCGGTGAACGAGGATGGACAGCGCATCAACCGGATCGCCATTGACGAGAATGTTGAGCTTGACGAGATCGCCTTCGCGATAGTCGGCCAGATTGTAGTCGAAGGACGCATAGCCCTTGGAGATCGACTTCAGGCGGTCATAGAAGTCGAAGACGACTTCGTTGAGCGGCAGTTCATAGGATACCATGGCGCGGCTGCCGATATAGGACAGGTCGGTCTGGATGCCGCGACGGTCCTGGCAGAGCTTGAGGATCGAGCCGAGATATTCGTCCGGCGTCATGATCGTTGCCTTGATCCAGGGCTCGTGGATCTCGTCGATCTTGACGACATCCGGCATGTCGGCCGGATTGTGCAGCTCGCGCTCCGTGCCGTCGGTCAGCCGGATCTTGTAGACCACCGAAGGTGCCGTGGCGACGAGGTCGAGATTGAATTCGCGTTCCAGCCGTTCCTGGATGATTTCCAGATGCAGCAGGCCGAGGAAGCCGCAGCGGAAGCCGAAGCCGAGTGCCGCCGACGATTCCATTTCGAAGGAGAAGGACGCATCGTTGAGGCGCAGCTTGCCCATGGCAGCGCGCAGGTCCTCGAAGTCGGCCGCATCGACGGGGAAGAGGCCGCAGAAGACCACCGGTTGGGCCGGCTTGAAGCCCGGCAGGGCCTTGTCGGTCGGGCGCTTGTCCTCGGTGATCGTATCGCCGACGCGGGTGTCGGCCACTTCCTTGATCGAGGCGGTGATGAAGCCGATCTCGCCGGGGCCGAGTTCTTCGACATTGACCATCTTGGGCGTGATGACGCCGACGCGCTCAATGCCGTATTTCGCATCCGTGCCCATCATGCGGATGGTCATGCCCTTGCGCAGCACGCCGTCGAGAATGCGGACCAGAACGATGACGCCGAGATAGGTGTCGTACCAGCTATCAACCAGCAGGGCCTTGAGCGGTGCATCCGCGCCCTTCTCGCTCTTCGGCGCGGGCAGCTTGTGGACGATGGCTTCGAGAACATCGGGAATGCCGAGGCCCGTCTTGGCCGAAATCAGCACGGCCTCGGAGGCGTCGATGCCGATCACTTCCTCGATCTGCTCCTTCACGCGGTCCGGCTCTGCCGCCGGCAGGTCGACCTTGTTGAGGACGGTGACGATCTCGTGATTGTTGTCGATCGCCTGGTAGACGTTGGCCAGCGTCTGGGCTTCGACGCCCTGCGATGCATCGACCACCAGAAGCGAGCCTTCGCAGGCCGACAGCGAGCGCGAGACTTCATAGGTGAAGTCGACGTGGCCGGGCGTGTCGATGAGGTTGAGGATATAGTCTTCACCATTGTTGGCCTTGTATTTCAGACGCACGGTCTGGGCCTTGATGGTGATGCCGCGCTCCTTCTCGATATCCATGTTATCGAGAACCTGTTCCGACATCTCGCGCAGTTCCAGACCGCCGCAGGTCTGGATCAGGCGGTCGGCCAGCGTCGATTTACCATGGTCGATATGCGCGACGATGGAAAAGTTGCGGATATGGTCGAGAGGGATGCGGGTCGAATCTGTGCTCATGACCGGGGCATATAGCAGTGGCTCCATCCCCGGAAAAGCGGAATCATAAGGCTTTGCGTGGTTAATGACCGCGAGGCACCCTCAATTTTCGCCCGTCGTCCGCCGGAAGGGCAGAATGGAGCGGATGCGGGCATCACGCAGCCAGAGCCCGCCCCACATGAAGGCAGCGAGGTAGAGGCTGAAGAGGATGTGCGAGAAGAGCGGGCTTTCGGCCCTCACCTGCGTGGCAATCGCGCCGCCGAACAGACCCGTCATCACGATGGCGCCGAGCAGACTGGTCGCCGGGATGACATAGAGGACAGTGCCGGCAAGCTCGATCAGCCCGATCATCAGCGCGTAGCCGTGCGGCCAGCCGAGGGCTGCGAGCGTTTCTTGCGCCACGGGCATGCCGAGAAGCTTGGGCGCAACAGATGCCCCCATCATGAAGAGCACGAAGAGTGCGCTCAAAGCCCGCCCCGTCCAGATCATCCACGGCCTGCTGTCCATAAGCTCCCCCTCGCCCGACTGGTTGATATCAACCCTAATCGGAGTGACCTCACTTCGGCAAGTGCCATAGGCGCGATTGCATTTTTTTCTAAGCTGATGTCGATTCCGGATTGGGTGGCGCGTCTCTTTGTCGACGGCGTCGATGGGCGGGGCCGGGAGCCAGCCTCAAGGAGGGGCGGATTTCATGCAGTACATGCTTCTGATTTACGAGAATGAGGAGATTTTCGGCGGGCCGGAGAAGAGCGGGCCAATCATGGCCGAAGTCGGACCCAAGCACTTCGCCTTCATCGGCGAAATGGGTGCTGCACGCCTCGGCGGTGCGGGCCTGAAGGGCACCGCCTTTGCCACCACCGTGCGGACGGAGAGCGGTCAGCAGACGATCCATGACGGCCCCTTCGCCGAGACCAAGGAACAGCTCGGCGGCTACTATCTCATCGATGTTCCCGATCTCGACGCGGCGATTGCGCTCGCCCGGAAGGTGCCGCTGGGGCGTGATGGGGCGATCGAGATCCGGCCGCTGATCCCGATGCCGCCGGGCATGACCCGCTAGGTCCAAGATGAGCCAGAAGGCGCTTGAAGACGCATTCCGGGAGGCAGGCGGACGGATTGTCGCCGCGCTTGCCGCCCGGTTCCGCGATCTCGACATTGCCGAGGAGGCCTTTGCCGAGGCCTGCTCTCGGGCGGCCAAGGCCTGGCCGGTCTCCGGCCCGCCGGATGCGCCGTCCGCATGGCTCTACCGCACCGCCGAGCGGGCCGCTCTCGATCTGGTCCGGCGGCGGCAGGTTCGCCAGACCCTCGTTCCCGATCCACCCGAGCCGGAGCCAACAGCGGAGGAGCTGATGAGTGCCGACAGCGCCATCATTCCGGAAGAACGGCTGCGGCTGATCTTCGTCTGCTGCCACCCGGCGGTGGCGCCGGACAGTCGCGCAGCGCTGACGCTCCGGCTCGTCTGCGGACTGGAAATTGCCGAAATTGCGCGGGCGTTTCTGACCAACGACATCGCACTGCAGCAGCGGCTGGTGCGCGCCAAGCGCAAGATCCGCGAGGCAGGCGTCAGTTTCGAGGTGCCAGGCCCGGAGCATTGGCCGGAGCGGCTGGGGGCGGTGCTTTCGACGCTGGAGGTCGCCTATTCGAAGGCGCATGAGGATGCGGCGGGATCAGGCCGCCATGCCGGCTTTGCCGCCGAGATGCTGGCACTGACCGCCCTTCTCGCCACCATGATGCCGGACGAAGCGGAGGTGCAGGCGCTGGCCGCCATCGTCCGTTTCGCCGAGGCGCGAAGGCCGGCGCGGCGCGCTGCCGATGGCGCCATGATCCCGCTGTCGGAGCAAGACCCGGCGCGGTGGTCGGCAGAGCTGATTGCCGAGGCGCGGCGCTATTGCGGACGGGCGCTTTCCATCGGCTCGCCGGCGCCGCGCATTCTCAACATGATGATCCATGCGCTGTGGTGTGGCCGCAGGAGCCTTGAGGAGCCGCCGCCGTGGAAGGCAGTGCTTTCGGCCTATGATCTGCTGGCCGGGCTGCAGGACAATCCGATCGTCACGATCAACCGTGCCGTGGCGCTGGCGGAGGTCGAGGGACCGGAGGCGGCGCTTGCCGCCATTGCCGGGCTTGAACCCGCCCGCTTTGCGACCTTCCTGCCCTATCAGGCGCTGGTCGGCGATCTACTCGCCCGCACCGGCGACGTTGAGGGTGCCCGCGCCGCCTTCGACCGCGCGCTGGCGCTCGGCCCCGGCGAGGCGGAAGCGCTTTATATCGCTGCGCGGCGGGAAGCACTCTCCGGCGCGTGATCCAGGAACTGTTCCGGCCAGTCGCGCCGGGTGGCGACCTGGCCCTCCTTGCGGAGCCGGATGACTTCGGCGAGGTCGATTTCCGTCACCAGCCAGCTTGAGCTTGCAACCTCTTCCTCCGGGCTTTCGGCGAAGACGCCGGAGGGCGGCATGCCGTAATCCGGGGGGACATAGAGGGCGGCGCGGCCCTTGTTTTCGTCCATGGCGGGGGACCAAGGCGCGTTGCCGGCGGTTGGCGAGGCGAGCACGGCGATCTGGTTTTCGAGTGCTCTGGCCTGTGCGCCAATGCGGACGCGATAGCTGCCGGCGAGCGTGTCGGTGCAGGAGGGCGCGAGGATCAGGTCGGCGCCCGCTTCCGCGAGCTTGCGGGCGAGAATCGGGAATTCGTTGTCGTAGCAGATGAGGATGCCGAGCCTGCCGATCGGCGTTTCGAAGGTCTTCAGCCCATGAGCGCCGGCCGCGATGAACCACTTTTCGCGCTCGAAGCGGGTCATGATCTGCTTGTCCTGCACGCCAATCAGGCCTTGCGGGCCGAAGAGCAAGGCGCGGTTGCGGTATTGTCCGTCCGCATCCAGAACCGGGGCGGAGCCGGGCGAGAAGAGGATGTTGTGGTTGGCGGCAATCTCGGCGCAGAGCTCGACCCAGCGCGGGATCAGCGGCTGGATGCCGGCAATCGAGCCATGGAGGTCAGAGCGGGTTTCGGCATCCAGCTGGCCGGCCAGAACCATGGCGGCATATTCGGGCAGCAGCGCCAGTTCCGCACCCTGCCGCGCCGCTTCGCCGACCAGTGTCGTCAGGTGGTGGGCGTATTCGTCCCAGGTTTCGATGAGGTCGATCGAATATTGGCAGGCGGCGAGTTTCACCATCGCGGGCAGTCTTCCTTGTATTTCAGGCCGTCTTTGCTGTGCTGAGCCGAAGGAACTCAGAGTTCCTTGATCCAGAAGGACATGGGCTTGGGGCTTTCTTCCGTCTCGTCGAGATCCTGCCAGTTGAACGTGGTGCGCAGATCAGGGCGGGGAAGATAGCCGCGGTTGCGCCAGAATTCGTCGAGCGGCACGTAGTTGTCGGGCCGGCGCGGATGGTCGTCCGGGCGTTCGACGGCGCAGAAGGTGCAATGCGTCATGCCGCCGAGGTTCCTCGCATGATTTTCGCGCTCCTCGATGAAGCGCACACCGATGCCCCTGCCCCGATAGCTCGAGCGGAGAATGGATTCGCCGAAATAGAAGATCGCGTCTGTATTGAAGCCCCCGACGACGAAGGGCGCCTTGACCTCGCGGGTTTCCCCCTTCATCGGCGTGCCGGTCGCGGCACCCACGATCTCGTTTCCATCGAAGGCGAGCACGAAGACCGAGCCCGGCGAGCGGGCATAGGTGGAGAGATATTTGCGCTCGTATTCCTTCGAGCCCTCGTAGAGATAGGGGAAGGCGCGGAAGACCTCGATGCGCAGCCGCGCCACATCGTCGAAATACGGCACTGCCGCAGGACCGGAGAAAGTCTTGATCGTCAGCGTCATGGCGTTTCCTCTTCCCGAACGGTTCATTCCCTTATGTTTCCCACAAGTCCGGTGGGGAAAGCGGTTCCCAGCTTCACCGGAATTGCTCTATATCCCAAGCTCACAGAGCAACCGGAGTTCCCTTCATGCCAGCAGCAGAGCTGATCGCCGCCTATTACGACGCCTTCAACGCCGGCGACATGGATCGCTTCCTGTCGCTGCTTTCCGACGACGTCGCCCATGACATCAACCAGGGCGAACGGCAGGTCGGCAGACAAGCCTTTTCCGCCTTCATGGCGCACATGAACCGCTGCTACAAGGAACACCTGACGGACATGGTGATCATGACAAGCGCCGATGGCAAGCGGGCCTCAGCAGAATTCGTGGTCAATGGTGAGTATCTTGCTACCGACGAGGGCCTGCCCGAGGCAAACGGCCAGACCTACAGGCTGCCGGCCGGCGCCTTTTTCGACATCCGCGACGGCAAGGTGGCCCGCGTGACGAACTACTACAATCTCAATGACTGGATTGCGCAGGTGGGTGGGTGAGGCTTCACTCTCCTCCGTCATACCGGCCTTGAGCCGGTATCCAGCCAGCCCGCGTCTGCGGGCTGAGAAGACTCTTGTTTCGCGTCTCTATCGTCCATGAGTCCCTTGCGCGATGGACATCGCGCGCTGGATGCCGGATCAAGTCCGGCATGACGGAGCGTATGGGAACGCCGTCCCCTCAGATCACCGTGAACCCATGCGCATAAGGGTCGCGGTCGTCGATGAAGATGGTGTTGAAGCCGGTCTGGCGGGCCCAGCCGCCGACGGAGGGGATGATGCCGTCGCGGTTGCCGACCTTGACGGCCGCCTCGACCCGGCCCTTGAAGAGCGAGCCGATGATGCTTTCATGGATGAAATCGTCGCCGACCTTCAGCTTGCCCTTGGCGGCCCATTGCGCCATGCGGGCAGACGTGCCGGTGCCGCAGGGTGAACGGTCGATGGCCTTTTCACCGTAGAACACGGCGTTGCGGGCGGTCGCTTCCGGATGCTTCGGCGCACCGGCCCACAGGATGTGGCGCAGGCCGTTGATTTCCGGGTTTTCCGGGTGGACGAATTTATACTTCTCGTTCAGCGCCTTGCGCAGCTTCGGCGAGAAGCCGACCAGCTCGCCGGCGGTGTAATCGGCGATGTCGCGGAAGCAGTCCTGCGGGTCGACGATGGCGTAGAAATTGCCGCCATAGGCGACGTCCACCTTCACCTCGCCCAAGCCCTCGACCTCGGCGGTGAGCCCTTCTTCATAGAGGAAGGAGGCGACGTTGGTGAGGCGCACTTCCTCGACGAAACGGCCTTCCTGCCTGTAGGTCGCAACCACGAGGCCGGCGGGCGTATCAAGGCGCAGCACGCCCGGTTCCTTCGGCGTCACGAGGCCGTTTTCGATCGCCATCGTCACCGTGCCGATCGTGCCATGGCCGCACATGGGCAGGCAGCCGGAGGTTTCGATGAAGAGCACGGCGACATCGCAATCGGGCCGCGTCGGCGGATAGAGGATCGAGCCGGACATCATGTCATGGCCGCGCGGCTCGAACATGAGGCCGGTGCGGATCCAGTCGTATTCGGCGAGGAAATGCGCGCGCTTCTCGATCATGTTGGCGCCTTCGAGGCGCGGGCCGCCGCCGGCCACCAGACGGACCGGATTGCCGCAGGTGTGGCCGTCGATGCATTGGAACGTGTGATTGGCCATGGTGTCCTCGATGCGTTTCAGAAGCGCTGGGCGCGGAAGGGTTTGACGTCGATGGCCGGCGTCCTGCCATCGACAAGGTCGGCGACCAGTTCCGCCGTGCCGGCCGACTGGGTGAGGCCCAGATGGCCGTGACCGAAGGCATAGACGATAGCAGGCGTGGCCGATGAGGGCGAGATGACCGGCAGGCTGTCGGGCATGGAGGGCCGGAAGCCCATCCACTGCACCCCGCCTTCGGTCTTCAGTCCGGGCAGGAAGGCTTTCGCCTTCGACAACAGGAATTCGGCACGCTTCATGTTGGGCGCAAGCTTCAGCCCGCCCAGTTCCACGGCACCGCCGACGCGCACGCGCTCGCCGATGCGGCTCACCACGAAGGCGTGGTTGGAGAAGGTGACATGGGTCTTCAGATCGAAGGCGCCGGCCGGCAGGGTCGTATTGTAGCCGCGCTCGGTTTCGAGCGGAACGGCATCGCCGAGTTCGCGGGTGAGCGCCTTCGACCAGGCGCCACCGGCAATGACCGCGCGTTCATAGATGCCGTCGATGCGGCCACCTTCGATCCAGACGCCGCCTTCTGCCGGGCGAACTGCCTGAACTGTGGCGATCTCGATGCGCCCGCCTGCGGCCCGGAAACGGGTGGCCAGTTCCTCGACCCAGCATTTGGGATCAGTGACGTTGGACCAGTCGGGCGTGAAGCCGGCATGGGTGAAGCGCGGCGCAATGCCGGGCTGGATTTCGGCAATCTCGCCGGGGCTCCGAAGCAGGCGGAAGCGCACGCCGTGGCGCTCGCGTTCGCGCCATTCCGCCTGCGAGGCCTCGAACTGGGCGGCACCCTCATAGAGCTGCAGCTGCCCCTCGCGGCGGAGGAAGGCTTCCATGCCGTGATCCTTCGCCAGCCGCTCCAGCGCGTTGCGCGATTGCGTCATCAGCGAGACCTGGGCTTCCAGGGCGGCCTCGTAGCGGTCGGCCCAGCTGGCGCGCCAGAAGCGCAGGAGCCAGGGCGCGATATTCAGCGCATAAGCCGGCGGAATGGACAGCGGGCCCAGCGGATCGAGCAGCCATCTGGGCGCCTTGCTCATGACGCCGGGCGTGGCGAGCGGTGCGACATCGGTAAAGGCGAAAGCGCCGGCATTGCCCTGCGAGGTGGCTGAGGCCACGCCCTCGCGATCGAAGATCGTCACATCATGCCCGCGCACCGCCAGCTGCAGGCCCACCGAGACCCCAATAACGCCCGCTCCGATGATCGCGATTTTCATGACTGCCTGCTTGTGAAATTCCGATGAAGCTTCTGTATATTTTTTGTCGACAACGTTTTCAAGGGGGTGAACCTGGGGATGCGCCCCTCGCCCTCCCCCTCCTCCTGAGGTGCTGCCCGGAGGGTGGCCCCGAAGGATGCGCTTGTGGCACGGGGCCCTTGAGTGTGTGGCTGGGACCCTTCGAGGCCTGCGCTTTGCGCAGGCGCCTCAGGGTGAGGTTGAGACGGTGCCTCTAGCCGATCTCCCCCCTTGCGGGGGAGATGCCCGGCAGGGCAGAGGGGGGGGGGGGGGGTGCCTAACCGTTCTTCATATTCCGCTTTCATTGATCGTCCTGCCTCGCCACACCCCCCCCTCTGTCAGCTTCGCTGACATCTCCCCCGCAAGGGGGGAGATTGGCGTCGTGCCGCTTGCTCCACCCTCATCCTGAGGTGCCGCCCGCAGGGCGGCCTCGAAGGATCCGCTTGTGGCACGGAAGACCCTTGAGTGTGTGGCACAGGACCCTTCGAGGCCTGCGCTTTGCGCAGGCGCCTCAGGGTGAGGTCCCACGGGTGGGCACGCCGAAATCCCCGGAAAAAACCTCTCCCGAGTTCCACTCCGGTCTATCGCTCTTGCCCCTATCTTTGGGCGCAAACTTCCGGAGAGCCACGCTGACGCGCCGCCCTGATTGATTGGTATAAAAACGGCGGAGCGCCAGCGCGACCCGTCGAGATCTGCAAGGCAGGGCCTCATCCGACCCTGATCCTCAAACGCGGGCCGCCTCGCTAAGCCGTCTGCGGAGGCAGACGGGTTCTTTGGCGCAGCCAAGCCGCCGAGCCATTCGCGGCCCATCGGGGGAAACGTTTCATTGAGGTTTTTGTCTCAATGCCGCCCGCGTCCCCTGATGACATCCTCCGCACGTTACGAGGGACGCCACCAGGCTCTCCTCCCGCCTGAACCAGTCGTCGCTGGTCCATCCGGTGCCGGGAGAGCCACAGGATAAGCGGAGAGCAAAGAGTGGGGAAATTGTGGGATGAAATTTTTCCGTCGTGACGTCTTGAGGCACCCTTGGCGCAGCCCCGATAGGCAAAGGAGGTGCCGCGCCGTTGTGCCACGCGCTCCGCCATCCCTGGGCCTACCCCATCCCCGTTTGGAGAGGACGCGCCTCACAAAAAATCATAGGGAATGAACCCGCGCTCGTGCGGCTCGATGATCAGCTTGCGCTTGAGCGGCGGGACCGCCCGCTGGTGGCAGTCGCGGCGTTCGCAGATGCGGCAGGAAATGCCGATGGGCTCGAAGGCCTCGGCGCGGGCGATGTCGAGATCGTCGGCATAGACGAGTTCGCCGGCATATTCGATCTGGCAACCGAGCGCCAAAGCGTGGCGCTGCACCGGCGCGCGGAAGCCGCCGGAGCGTTTGGAGACGGTCATGGCGAGGCAGAGATAGCGCGCGCCATCCGGCGTTTCGGCCAATTGGCGGATGATGCGGTCGGGCGTCTCGAAGGCGCGGTGGACATTCCACAAGGGGCAGGCGGAGCCGAAGCGGGCAAATTGCAGCCGCGTGGCGCTGTGGCGCTTGGTAATCGTGCCAGCCTGATCCACACGGGCGAAGAAGAAGGGCACGCCCTTGGCCCCCGGCCGCTGCAGCGTGGAGAGCCGATGGCAGACCTGCTCAAGGCTCGCGCCGAAGCGGTCGCAGAGCAGTTCGAGATCGTAGCGCAATTCCTTCGCCGCCGCCGCAAACGCCCCATAGGGCAGCATGACTGCGCCGGCGAAATAATTGGCAAGACCGATGCGACAGATCGCGCCGGCGTCGCTTGAGCGGAATTCCGCCTTGGCGATGATCGCATCGATGATCTTCTGGTGCTCGATCAGCGCGATCTGGTGGGCAATCTGGAACGCGTTCGTCGCATTGTCGGCGCGCGGGTTCAGCGTCAGCACGCGACCGATGGGATCGTAGCGGCGCACCGCCGTTCCATCCCCGCTCATGACGACGCGGACGCGATGCTTCTTCTCGATCGTATCGGCCATCTGGCGCACGCGGTTGCGCGGGCTTTCGCCCATGCCGCTCGCAAGCTTCTCGGCGGCGACGTCCAGTTCGTGGATATAGTTGTCGATATAGTGGAAGAAGTCGCGCACCTCTTCGTAGGGCGTCGGCTCGGTGGCAGCGGCGCGCGCAATCGTGTCGTCCAGTTCCGCCAATTGCTCGCCCGCGCGACGCAGCGCGCGATGCATGGAGAGAAAGGCATGCGCCACATCCGGTGCGCTCTGGATGACGAGTTTCAGGTCCTGCACCGAGGGCTGGGCGCCGGAAAACAACGGATCGGCAAAGGCCTCGCCGAGATCGGCAATCAGCCGGTCGCTGTCATCCTGCGAGAGACTGGCGATATCCAGCGCGAATTGCGAGGCGAGCGCCAGCAGCACCGGCGCGGTCACATGCCGCTGGTTCGTTTCCAGCTGCGACAGGTAACTCACCGAAATGCCGAGCTTGCCGGCAAAGCCCGCCTGGGTCAGCCCCGCTTCCTGGCGGATATCGCGCAGTTTCCGGCCGATGAAGAGTTTTTGAGCACGCATGGTTCGCAATTTCGCAATTTTCAGATTTTTAATTTGATACTTTCACAACGCCACCTTTTCAATCCTTCCGATAGGAGTAATTTACCGCTAGCAATAAGGGAATGCGGGAGGGGAGGAGTTGTGCGGGTGCGCCCCGTCCACTCCGTCATGCCGGACTTGATCCGGCATCCAGCCGCGCGATGTCCATCGCGCGAAAGGGCTCCTGCTCAATGCATCTTTTCAGCCCGCAGACGCCGGCTGGCTGGATCCCGGCTCAAGGCCGGGATGACGGCGGAGAGAACAGGGAGCGAGAACAGCCATGCAGGACATCCTTGAAAAGCTCGAGGCGCGGCGTGCGGAAGCCCGGCTTGGCGGCGGCCAGAAGCGGATCGATGCGCAGCATGGCAAGGGCAAGCTGACGGCGCGCGAGCGCATTGATGTGCTGCTCGACGAAGGCTCCTTCGAAGAATACGACATGTACAAGGCGCATCGCTGCACCGATTTCGGCATGGCGGAGCAGACCTTCCCCGGCGATGGCGTCATCACCGGCTGGGGCACGATCAACGGCCGCCCAACTTACGTTTTCTCCCAGGATTTCACCGTCTTCGGCGGCTCGCTCTCCGAAACGCATGCCGAAAAGATCTGCAAGATCATGGATCTGGCCGTGCAGAACGGCGCGCCGGTCATCGGCCTGAACGATTCAGGCGGCGCGCGCATTCAGGAAGGCGTCGCCTCGCTCGGCGGCTATGCGGAAGTGTTCTGGCGCAATGTGCAGGCCTCCGGCGTCATCCCGCAGATTTCCGTCATCATGGGCCCCTGCGCCGGCGGCGCGGTCTATTCCCCGGCGATGACCGACTTCATTTATATGGTCAAGGATACGTCCTACATGTTCGTGACCGGCCCGGATGTGGTGAAAACCGTCACCAACGAAATCGTCTCGGCCGAAGAGCTCGGCGGTGCCTCGACGCATACGAAGAAATCCTCCGTTGCCGATGGCGCGTTTGAAAACGATGTCGAGGCGCTGATCGAAATCCGCCGCATGTTCGATTTCCTGCCGCTGTCGAGCCGCGAAAAGCCGCCGGTTCTGCCGACCGCCGACAAGCCGGACCGCCTTGAAATGGCGCTCGACACGATCATTCCGGACAATCCGAACAAGCCCTATGACATGCACGAGGTCATCGCTCGGATTGCCGACGAGGCCGATTTCTTCGAGGTGCAGAAGGATCACGCCAAGAATATTCTCTGCGGCTTTGTCCGTCTCAATGGCTCGACCGTCGGCATCGTCGCCAACCAACCCATGGTTCTGGCCGGCTGCCTCGATATCGACAGCGCCAAGAAGGCCGGCCGTTTCGTCCGCTTCTGCGACGCGTTCAACATTCCGATCCTGACGCTGGTCGACGTTCCAGGCTTCCTGCCCGGCACGGCCCAGGAATATGGCGGCATCATCAAGCATGGCGCGAAACTGCTCTTTGCCTATGCCGAAGCCACCGTGCCGAAAGTCACGGTCATCACCCGTAAGGCCTATGGCGGGGCCTATGACGTGATGTCGTCCAAGCATATCCGCGCCGACGTCAACTATGCCTGGCCAACCGCCCAGATCGCCGTCATGGGCGCCAAGGGCGCGACCGAAATCCTCTATCGCTCGGAACTGGGCGACCCGGACAAGATCGCCGCCCGCACGAAGGAATACGAAGACAACTTCGCCAACCCCTTCAAGGCAGCAGAACGCGGCTTCATCGACGAGGTCATCATGCCGCATTCGACCCGGCGCCGCGTGATTAGGGCATTTGAAATGCTGAAGACGAAGGACGTGCAGCAGCCGAAGAGGAAGCACGACAATATTCCGCTTTAACGAAAGGCAGGGGCTGCTATTTCAGGTGCCAGCCCCTAACTTTGCAGGGACGAATCCCCGTTAAAAGGAATGATGCCATGACCGACGAAACCAAATTTCCGCCCGAGAAGAACTTTCCCGCCGGCTACCAGCCGCCCAAGGTCTGGACCTGGGAGAAGGGCAATGGCGGCGCGTTTGCCAGCATCAACAGGCCGATTGCCGGGCCGACGCATGAGAAGGTTCTGCCGGTCGGCAAGCATCCGATCCAGCTTTATTCGCTCGGCACGCCGAATGGCGTCAAGGTGACAATCCTCTTGGAAGAGCTGCTGGCCGCAGGGCACAGCGGCGCAGAATACGATGCCTGGCTGATCAGGATCAACGATGGCGACCAGTTCGGGTCCGGCTTCGTCGAAGTGAACCCGAATTCCAAGATCCCGGCGATGATGGACCATGCGCCCGTTGACGGCGGCGCGCCGATCCGGCTTTTCGAGTCCGCCTCGATGATGACCTATCTGGCCGACAAGTTCGGTGCCTTCCTGCCGAAGGATGCGCGCAAGCGCGCCGAAGTGATGAACTGGCTGTTCTGGCAGATGGGTTCCGCGCCCTTCCTCGGCGGTGGTTTCGGCCATTTCTACGAATATGCGCCGATCAAGATCCAGTATGCCATCGACCGCTATGCCATGGAGGTGAAGCGCCAGCTCGATGTGCTGAACCGTCAGCTCGCCAACCATGAATTCATTGCCGGCGACGAATACTCCATCGCCGACATGGCGATCCTGCCCTGGTATGGCCGTCTCGCCGCCAAGGCCGCCTATAGCGATGCCGGCGATTTCCTGTCGGTGGACGAATACGAACATGTCCAGCGCTGGCGCAAGCAGCTCTTCGCCCGCCCCGCCGTTGATCGCGGCTCGATGGTCAACCGGGCCTTCGGCGAGCCGTCGAAGCAGCTTCACGAGCGCCACGACGCCTCGGACTTCGAGCTGAAGACGCAAGACAAGATCGGGAAGGCTTAATAATCATGGGCAAGCTTCCTGAAATGACAAAGCATCGCGGTTTCCCGTCAGGCCTGACGGGAACCGGCTGGCAATTCACCATCCGCCGCGCCAATCCGCGCGGTGTCACCAAGCTCTTTGAAAAGCCGCGCCCGATGACGGCCGACAAGACGGAGCCTTTGGCCGACGCCGCCTTTCTCCATGCGCTCTGGCACCATTTCGGGGCAGAGCCCTTCGAGCGCGGCAATCTCGATGCCGGCCGGATTTCGCGCCTGTTCAAGCGCGAGATCGTGCCGGCCGAGCACCCGTTCGATCCGGAATCCTATACCGCGCTCTTAAAAATAAACCTGAACGTCGCGCGGGCGAATTTCCCGCAGTCGTTTCAAGACGACCTTGAGGTGTGATCCCGATGTTTAAAAAGATCCTCATCGCCAACCGCGGCGAAATCGCTTGTCGCGTGATGAAGACGGCTAAGAAGATGGGCATTGCGACGGTGGCGGTCTATTCCGACGCCGACCGCGAGGCCGAGCACGTCAAGTTGGCAGATGAGGCAATCTACATCGGCCCGCCGCCGGCAGCCCAAAGCTATCTTCTGGCCGACAAGATCATCGAGGCCTGCAAGCAGACCGGGGCGGAAGCCGTCCACCCCGGTTATGGCTTCCTCTCCGAACGCGCCTCCTTCTGCGAGGCGCTGGAGAAAGAAGGCATCATCTTCATCGGCCCGAAGGTGAAGGCGATCGAAGCCATGGGTGACAAGATCACCTCGAAGAAGATCGCGGCGGAAGCCGGCGTATCGACCGTGCCCGGCTATATGGGCCTGATCGACGATGCCGAACATGCGGTGAAGATCTCCAAGGAAATCGGCTATCCGGTGATGATCAAGGCGTCGGCCGGCGGCGGCGGCAAGGGCATGCGCATCGCCTGGAACGATGACGAGGCCCGCGAAGGCTTCGCCCGCTCCAAGTCGGAAGCGGCCTCCTCCTTCGGCGACGACCGCATCTTCATCGAGAAGTTCATCGTCGAGCCGCGCCATATCGAAATCCAGCTGCTCGGCGACGCGCATGGCAATGTGCTTTATCTCAACGAGCGCGAATGCTCGGTGCAGCGGCGAAACCAGAAGGTCGTGGAAGAGGCGCCGTCGCCCTTCCTGGACGAGAAGACCCGCAAAGCCATGGGCGAGCAGTCCGTGGCGCTGGCCAAGGCGGTGGAGTACCAGAGCGCCGGCACGGTCGAATTCATCGTCGACAAGGACCGCAATTTCTACTTCCTCGAAATGAACACCCGCCTGCAGGTGGAACATCCCGTCACCGAACTGATCACCGGGCTCGATCTGGTGGAGCAGATGATCCGCGTTGCCGCCGGCGAAAAGCTGGCCTTTGCGCAGAAGGATGTGAAGATCAACGGCTGGGCGGTGGAAAGCCGGCTCTATGCCGAAGACCCCTATCGCAACTTCCTGCCCTCGATCGGCCGGCTGACGCGCTATCGCCCGCCGCAGGAAGAGACGCATGGCGGCATCACCGTGCGCAACGACACGGGCGTCACCGAGGGTTCGGAAATCTCGATGTATTACGACCCGATGATTGCCAAGCTCTGCACCCATGCGCCGACCCGCCTTGAGGCGGTGGACGCCATGGCGGATGCGCTGGATCGCTTCGAGGTCGAAGGCATCGGCCATAACCTGCCCTTCCTCTCCGCCCTCATGCAGCATCCGCGCTGGCGCGAAGGCCGGCTGTCGACGGGCTTCATCGCGGAAGAGTATCCGGAAGGCTTCGGCCCGGTGGCACCCGATGCCGAAAGCGTCCACCGCTTCGCCGCCGCCGCCCTCGTGCTCGCGCGGATCGCCAGCGAGCGCGCCGCGAAGATTTCCGGCAGCCGCTTTTCGGTCGGCGTCGGCAATGGCCGTGAGAAGGTTGTGCTGGTCGCCGGTCATACGGTCAAGGCCGAGATCTCGCATCTCTCCACCGGCTTCGGGGTGAGCCTCGAAGGCGGGCCGGTGCTGCAGGTCGAGACGACATGGCAACCGGGCCATCCGCTTGCCGAAGTGCTGATCGAGGGCAAGTCGATCGCCTTCAAGGTCCAGCCGGCCCCGGGCGGCTTCCGCATGCGCCGGCGCGGCATGGATGTGAAGGTGCAGGTTCTCTCGCCCCGCGTGGCGGAACTGGCGGCGCTGATGCCCGCAAAGGCCCCGCCGGACACGTCCAACCTGCTGCTCTGCCCCATGCCCGGCCTCATCACCTCCGTTCTGGTGAAGGAGGGCGACGAAGTGCAGGAAGGCCAGGCGCTTGCGATTGTCGAAGCCATGAAGATGGAAAACATGCTGCGCGCGGAAAAGCGCGCCAAGGTCTCGAAGGTTCTGGCAGAGCCGGGCGCGAGCCTGGCGGTGGATGATGTGATCATGGAGTTTGTTGCTTGATGTCACTCTCCCCCCTTGAGGGGGAGATGTCGGCGTAGCCGACAGAGGGGGGTACGGTGCCAAGTCGCACAATCTCGCCGAAGCTGAGAGCAAACGCCAAGAGGCTTCGGCGTGACATGACCGAAGCCGAGGCGCGGCTTTGGGGGCAACTCAGGGCGCATCGGCTGATGGGCCTGAAGTTTCGGAGGCAATTGCCGATCGCCGGCTACATTGCCGACTTTGCCTGTGCCGAACACAAGCTGATTGTCGAGCTGGATGGCTCGCAACATGCGATGGGCGACGTGCCGGATGCGGACTTGGTGCGAACGCGACGACTGAAGGAAATCGGGTGGACTGTCGTTCGTTTCTGGAATGACGACGTGATGAAAGATTTGAACGGTGTCTGCGATCACATTCTCGCAGTCATTCGTGAACAGGGAAACGATGTGTAGAGGGTGACGAACCCCTCTCTGTCGGCTGCGCCGACATCTCTCCCCCAAGGGGAGAGAGTGAAGGTGCGGCGCTCGCAACATTCCAATCTCCCCCCTTGAGGGGGAGATGCCCGGCAGGGCAGAGGGGGGTGTTCCACCCACCCTCAGAATTGATTTCCGCCCCAAGGGGCGAACAGGGAAAGGACGCAGACATGTCTAAGAACCCCTCTCTGTCGGCTGCGCCGACATCTCTCCCCCAGGGGGAGAGAGTGACGACCCGCGACTGGCTCCCTCTCGCCGCCAAGGAACTGAAGGGCGCGGACCCGTCCACGCTCAACAAGGACATGCCGGAGGGCATTACCATCAAGCCGCTCTACACGGCCGATGACCTGCCCGCCGAGGCGGCAACGGCGCTTCCGGGTGTTGCTCCGTTCACGCGCGGCGTGCGCGCCACCATGTATGCGGGCCAGCCGTGGACAATCCGGCAATATGCGGGCTTCTCGACTGCGGAAGAGTCGAACGCCTTCTATCGCCGCAACCTTGCGGCTGGGCAGAAGGGCCTCTCGGTCGCCTTCGATCTGGCCACCCACCGCGGCTATGACAGCGACCATCCTCGCGTCGTTGGCGATGTCGGCAAGGCGGGCGTGGCGATCGATAGTGTCGAGGACATGAAGATCCTGTTCGACGGCATTCCGCTCGGCGAAATGAGCGTGTCCATGACCATGAACGGCGCGATCATTCCCGTGCTCGCCATGTTCATCGTCGCCGGCGAAGAGCAGGGCGTGCCGCGCGCCAAGCTGACGGGAACGGTGCAGAACGACATTCTCAAGGAGTTCATGGTCCGCAACACCTATATCTACCCTCCGGAACCCTCGATGCGGATCGTCGCCGATATCATCGAGTTTACGGCGAAGGAGATGCCGAAGTTCAACTCCATCTCCATTTCCGGCTATCACATGCAGGAAGCCGGCGCGACGCTTTCCCAGGAGCTGGCCTATACGCTGGCCGATGGCATGGAATATGTGCGCGCCGCGATGAAGAAGGGCCTCGATGTCGATGATTTCGCCGGCCGGCTCTCCTTCTTCTTCTGCATCGGCATGAATATCTTCATGGAAGCGGCAAAGCTGCGCGCCGCGCGCCAGCTCTGGTCGCGCATCATGACGGATTTCGGCGCCAAGTCCGAGCGCTCCAAGATGCTGCGCACCCATTGCCAGACGTCGGGCGTGTCGCTGACCGAACAGGATCCCTATAACAACGTGGTCCGCACGGCCTATGAGGCGCTGGCCGCGGTGCTCGGCGGCACGCAGTCGCTGCACACCAATTCCTTCGATGAGGCGATTGCGCTGCCGACGGAATTTTCCGCCCGCATCGCCCGCAACACGCAGCTGATCCTGCAACATGAAACCGGCGTGACCAATGTCGTCGATCCGCTCGGCGGCTCCTATTACGTCGAGGCGCTGACGGCTGAGCTCGCCGAAGAGGCGTGGTCAATGATCCAGGAGGTCGAAAGCCTTGGCGGCATGACCAAGGCGGTCGAACAGGGCCTGCCGAAAATGCGCATCGAAGAGGCGGCCACCCGCAAGCAGGCCCGCATCGACCGGGGCGAGGACATCATTGTCGGCGTCAACAAGTTCCGGCTGGAAAACGAGCCCTCGGTCGACATTCTCGAAATCGACAATGCCAAGGTGCGCATCAGCCAGGTCGCGCGGCTTACCCGCATCCGCGAAACCCGCGATCCGAAGGCCGTCGAGGCAGCCCTGAAGGCGCTGGAAAAGGTTGCGGCCAGCGGTCAGGGCAATCTCCTGTCGGCGGCCGTGGATGCGGCCCGCGCCCGCGCCTCGCTCGGCGAAATTTCCGATGCGATGGAACGCGCCTTCTCGCGCCACCACGCCTCCACCCGCGTCATCTCCGGCATCTATGCCGATGCCTATCAGGAAGATGCGGAATACAAGGCGATCCGCGCCAAGATCGAGGCCTTCAAGGCCGAGCGCGGCACCGATCCCTCGATCCTCGTCGCAAAGATGGGCCAGGACGGCCATGATCGCGGCGCCAAGGTGATCGCCACTGCCTTTGCCGATATGGGCTTCCGCGTTGAGCTCACCGACATGTTCGAAACGCCGGCGGAAGTGGCCGACAAGGCGGTCGGCAAAAAGGTCGATGTCATCGGCGTCTCCTCGCTCGCAGCCGGCCACAAGACGCTGATCCCGGAACTGATTGCCAGGCTCAAGGAAAAGGGCGCCGACGACATCATCATCGTCGCCGGCGGTGTCATCCCGGAACAGGACTACCAGTTCCTGCGCGATGCCGGCGTCGCCGAAATCTTCGGACCGGGCTCGAACGTCATGGCGGCGGCCAATGCCGTGCTGGGCGACATCGTGGGGTTGAGACGGAACCGGTGAACGGAACGCGCGGCCATCAGGGCGGGTATGCGACACCCGCCCCTATCATGCGAGCGCAAGGCAGGAATGACGGCGGCGAAGCGGCGCGCGAGCCATAACATTTCCGCAACCCTTGAGCATTAATGTCACGCCATGACACGCCGCTCTTTGACGCTCGCCGTTGTATGCTTGTGGTTCGGGCTCATCGCGGCCTTCACCTGGTATATGACGCCGACACGCTCATCCTATTCGCAGGACCAGCTGGATTTTCTGGCGTCCGATGCTCATGTGATCGTGGGTGATGTTCCGCTGACAATTCCATTCGTCGCTTTGAGCGAGTTTTCCGGTGTGACGGCATCCTTCTCGCTGAACAAGGCGCAGGATCGACTGGAGGCCAAGACTCGGCGGGACACGTTCAGGGTACTTGCCAGCAGGCCGGACACGGCTCCTGCGCTCGACAGGGTGGAGATCACGATCGGCAGCTATGGCTCGGACGACTTCCAAACGGGCAAACTCCGGCTTTGCTCTCTGTTGAAGCGCCAATGGGCTAAGTCAGTTTGCAATGCCCCCTGGGCTCCCCTGCGGCAGGCCTTGCCAAAAACATTCTATCTCGCCGACGACAGACAGTTTGCCGGGTTCAACCATCTCACCGTGGGCGGAGAGCGGATGTCGGACCAGCTCAGGCAAATGACGCTTGAAACGGGGCGGGTCTCCATTGTCTGCGACAGTAAAGTCTCCTCGGCAAACTCGTTTTGCACATCAGCCATCCTGATCGAGCCACATATGGCAGCGGTCTGGACCGTCTTCGACAATGGCGGAGAAACAGCGCGACAGATGGCGGAACGGCAAGGGCCCATGCTTGTGGCCTTCGCCCGCAGTGGCGTGGGGGCAAACGAAGACTACCCGGCCCTGATCAGTACCGCCTGCGGGCTCAGGGGTCCGGATGCGCCTGTCGGGCCGCATGGAGACCAATGTGGATCGGCTACAGAAACTCGACCTGAGCGTTCAATTTTGAATTGAGCGCTGGATGGCTTCCTTCCCCTTGCCTCTCGGCAAACGAGACAAGGGCGTGTCCATAAGAATACGCTTTCATTACAGGAACATTAAATCTTTCGGCACCGATGGACCGTTAGGATTTCATTCACCATAACCTTCGACGATGAACCCCATCTTCGGTGGGTGGTTCGCCGAGTCGACTTGGGGTTGTCATATGAAACGGCTTATTGAAATTCTTTTGACGGCGGGTGTGTTCTGCGGCGCGGCCGTGGCGTCCGCACATGCGGCAGACGATCTGGCGCTGCGTCCGACGCATAGCGACATTGTCAGGGCCAACAACCAGGTCAGCCTCAATGTCAGCGGCTCCTATCTCGACTATCTGGAATCGAGCGGCTCGACACCGCTCGACAGCGAGCGGGGCTGGCAGCCCGGGCTTTCGCTCTCCGGCTCGGTGATGACCGATATCGGTCTCTCGAACCTCTACCTCTATGGCAACCTCTCCTGGAGCAAGGGCAATAGCGACTATGTCGGCTCGTTCATCGGCGGCAATTATGGCGACGTGCGCCAGCGCGACAATGCCGAGATCTACAACGAGGATTTCCGCATCGGTAAAGGCTTTGAAGTCAATGACGCCCTGATGCTGACGCCCTATCTCGGTCTCGGCGCGCGCCAGTGGCGCAGAGACATCACGGGCGCCGGCGGCTATCGCGAGGACTATTCGCACGGCTATGTCGGTGGAGGCCTGCTGGCACAATATTCGCCGGCACCCGGCTGGGTGCTGGGCGTCAATGGCCTGGTCGGTTCGACCTTCTCCGCCAGCATGAAGACGACGGCCACGGCTGGCGGCGCGGCCATCACGCCGCAGACCTACAAGCTCGGCAATTCGGCGATCTACATGGTGGGCGCCTCTGTCGACCGCGCAATCACCGACACCGTGCATGCGAACATCTCCGTCGACTACACGAATTTCAACTACGGACGTTCGGCCGTTTCGCCGATCGACTCGACGTTCGAGCCCGACAGCCGGACCTCGACCGTGGCGCTGAAGGTTGGCCTCGGCTTCGCCTTCTGATCTGACGGCGATCGTCGACCTGACTGAGAGCGTTTCCGGCCATCGAGCGCCGGGGACGCTCTCTTCGTTTATGGCGGCATGCTTCCTTCGATGAACGTGACGGACAGCATCGCTGCCGATGGCACTAGCGGCCGGAGCCCGAAAGCACCCAGCGCCCGTCCCGGCAGGACCAGCGGGCAAAGGGCAAGCCCAGCGCGCATCCCCGATTGTCGTTCGGATCCATCGAGCATTGAACCGTCGACCCGGTGGCGAAGCTTCGGTTGTTGAAACGACACTGCCGTGGCTCGGGCCTCGGCTTTCTGCTCGTCGCAACGATGAGGTTCGGCGAAAGACCGGCGGCTTCGGGCCGGTGTGCCCGCGCTTCGGCATGGCCCGGTTGCGGCAGGCATGCCACGATGGCCGAAAGGGTGACGAGGAGCAGGCACAGCCGATTGCGACGCGAAGGTGCGGCCTTCGTTTGCCGGCTCGACAATGGGCCTTGCTGCATGCCGGCTTCCTCCCGCTCGGGTTTGTCCTGCTCGACGCATCGGAGGATATGCCCGCCCTGCAGCCAGTTCAACGCCAGCGCGGCGCGCGCCGCACAAGGGACACTTGACTCCACTATAGGAATCAATGATTCTCCTATAATGGAAATCTTGAACGATGAATTTGAGAAGACGATCGGTCAGTCGCTGAAAGCGCTGCGGATGGCGCGCGCGATGACGCTTGACCAGCTGGCCACCGCCTCGGGCGTCAGCCGCGCGATGATCTCGAAGATCGAGCGCGGCGAGGCAAGTCCGACGGCGGTGTTGCTGGCGCGGCTGCTGGCGCCATTGAAGGAGACCCTGTCCGGCTTCTTTGCGGCGGCCTCCGAGGCGCCCTCGCCGCTCCGGCGGCTTGGCGAACAGCCGGTGTGGCGCGATCCGGAGACGGGCTATGTGCGCCGCGCCGTTTCGCCGCCGGGCTTTGCGATTGCCACCGATCTGGTCGACGTGACGCTGCCGCCGGGCGCGCGCGCGGCCATGCCGCCGGTGGTCTCCGAGCCGCAGCAGACGCAATATGTCTGGCTGCTCGAAGGCCGGCTGATCATGGAATGCGATGGTGCCCGGCACGCGATGGAAGCCGGCGACTGTCTCTACATGACGCTTAGTCAGGGCACCGTTTTCGAAAACCCCGGCTCGCAGGCCTGCCGCTACGCCGTGATCCTCAGAAAGAACTGACTATGTCCGATATCCGCGTTCTCGACAAAGCCGCGACCCTTGCCGCGCTGACAGACCTTATCGAACTCTTCTCGGAAACGGTGCGCGGCGGCGCCTCCATGGGCTACATGCTGCCCTTTCCGGCGGACGAGGCGGAAGCCTATTGGCGCGGTGTCGCCGAGGCGGCGGAGCGCGGCGACATCGTGCTGATGGCGCTGGAGGATGCCGGGCGGATCGTCGGTTCCGTGCAGCTCGGCATCGCCATGCCGCCCAACCAGCCGCATCGCGCCGACATCAAGAAGCTGATGGTGCATCCCGACCAGCGCGGGCGCGGCCTGTCGCGGCGGCTTATGGAGGCGGCCGAACGGGAGGCGGCGGCGCGTGGGCGGAGCCTGCTGGTGCTGGATACGGCAACCGGCGAGCCGGCGGAGAAGATCTATGAGCATCTGGGCTGGACCGCGGCGGGAATTATTCCAGGCTATGCGCTCTTTCCGGACGGTCGCCCCTGTGACACGACGGTCTACTACAAGGCGCTGCAGACCTTGATATAACCAAAAACAATGTAATTCGAAATTATAATTTAAATCGAATTAATTCCGAATTTCGGTATTCGGTTCAAAATTTTATGCCGATTCATCAACAAATTTTGGTGCGTTCAAAACGGGGCTCAGCGCAAACTGCCCCATCGACTAAATATTTCAAACTTAAAATAATTTTATGACCGCGTCCATGTCTCCGCCATTCGACGGCACTCGGCGCGAGGATTGCGACACGCAGTCAGCGTACCGGATTCGCCTGACGCGGAGTTGCATGTCCCTGTGTTCCCTGCTTAAACACGGATGAACTGCGTTCAAAAATTTAAAGACGGCAGGGGCGCCGTCTCATAATATGTGCCGACGCAGGGCAGGAGGACGAAAGATGCTGATAGGTTCGCCACGGGAACGGCTTGAGGGTGAGGCGCGCGTCGCGATGACGCCAGACAGCGCCACCCAATTGCAGAAACTCGGATATCAATGTGTCATCGAAGCGGGTGCGGGCAAGCTTGCCGGCTTTTCCGACGATGCCTATCGCGCCGCCGGCGTGACGGTGGTCGACACGGCCGACGCGCTTTATGCGCAGGCCGACGTGATCGCCAAGGTGCGTCCGCCGCTTACCGACGAGGTTTCCAAACTCGCCCCCGGCAAGACGCTCATCTCCTTCTTCTATCCCGCACAGAACAGTGACCTGCTGGAGCAGGCCAAGGGCACGGGCGCGAATGTGATCGCCATGGACATGGTGCCGCGCATTTCTCGCGCCCAGAAGATGGATGCGCTCTCCTCCATGGCCAATATCGCCGGCTATCGCGCCGTGATCGAGGCCGGTAACAATTTCGGACGCTTCTTCACCGGCCAGGTGACGGCCGCCGGCAAGATCCCGCCGGCCAAGGTTCTGGTCATTGGCGCCGGCGTTGCCGGTCTTGCCGCCGTCGGCACGTCCGTATCGCTCGGCGCGATCACCTATGCCTTCGACGTTCGCCCGGAAGTGGCCGAACAGATCGAATCCATGGGCGCGAATTTCGTGTTCCTCGATTTTGCCGGCCCCGCACAGGACGGCGCGGCGACGGGCGGCTATGCGGCCCCCTCCTCGCCGGAATTCCGCGAGGCGCAGCTGAAGAAGTTCCGCGAGATCGCACCGGATATCGACATCGTCATCTCGACGGCTCTCATTCCGGGCCGCGATGCGCCTAAGCTCTGGCTTGCCGACATGGTCGCCATGATGAAGCCGGGCTCGGTGATCATCGACCTTGCAGCTGAGCGCGGCGGCAATTGCGACCTGACGGTTCCGGACCAGAAGATCGTCACCGAGAATGGCGTGACCGTCGTCGGCTACACGGACTTCCCGAGCCGCATGGCCGCGCAGTCCTCGACGCTTTATTCGACCAATATCCGCCACATGATGACGGACCTGACGCCGAAGAAGGATGGCGCGCTCTTCCACAATATGGAAGACGACGTGATCCGCGGCGCAACCGTCGCCTATCAGGGCGAGATCACCTTCCCGCCGCCGCCGCCGAAGATCAAGGCAATTGCGGCGCAGAAGCCGAAGGAAAAGGTCAAGGAGCTGACGCCGGAAGAAAAGCGGGCTGCCGAAGTTGCCGCCTTCAAGGCGCAGACGAAGCAGCAGGTGGGCCTTCTGGTCATCGGCGGGGCGCTGATCCTCTTGGCTGGCTATTTCGCGCCGGCAAGCTTCATGTCGCATTTCATCGTCTTCGTGCTCTCCTGCTTCGTCGGTTTCCAGGTCATCTGGAATGTGTCGCATTCGCTGCACACGCCGCTGATGGCCGTTACCAACGCGATCTCGTCCATCATCATTCTCGGCGCGCTGATGCAGATCGGCTCGGGAAGCGTGCTGGTCGTGGTGCTCGCCGCTCTCTCCGTCTTCATGGCGGGGATCAATATTTTCGGTGGGTTCATGGTCACGCGGCGCATGCTCGCCATGTTCCAGAAGTCGTGATCGGGGGAGACTGAACCATGGAATATGGATTTACCACGGCGGCCTATGTGGTCGCGGCCGTCCTCTTCATTCAGTCGCTGGGCGGGCTTTCGGGACAGGAAAGCGCCAAGCGCGCGGTCTGGTACGGCATTGTCGGCATGGCGCTTGCGGTTCTCGCGACGCTTTATGGTCCGGGTGCCGGCAACTGGCTGATTTCGCTGGTCATGATCGTCATAGGCGGCGGCATCGGCTGGGTCGTTGCGCAGCGCGTGCAGATGACCGAAATGCCGCAGCTGGTGGCTGCCATGCATTCGCTCGTCGGTCTTGCAGCCGTCCTGATCGGCTTCAACACGCATATCGAGTTGATCCGCATCGCGGGCATGGACGAGGCGGCGCGCCACGCGCTGACCGGATTTGCCGCCGTGATTGCGCATAAGACATCGGTCGAGATCAACATTCTCCGCGTCGAGACCTTCCTCGGCATCTTCATCGGTGCCGTGACCTTTACCGGCTCGGTCATCGCCTTCGGCAAGCTGGCCGGCAAGTTGGATGGCAAGGCGAAGAAGCTGCCGGGCGGCCATGTGCTGAACGCCTCTGCCGCGATCATCTCGCTCGTCCTGCTCTTCGTCTATCTGTCGACCGGTTCGACGCTTGCCATCGTCATCATGACGCTCGCCGCCCTCTTCATCGGCTATCACCTGATCATGGGCATCGGCGGCGCCGACATGCCGGTCGTCGTCTCGATGCTCAATTCCTATTCGGGCTGGGCTGCGGCGGCCATCGGCTTCTCGCTGTCGAACGACCTTCTGATCGTCGTCGGCGCGCTGGTCGGTTCCTCGGGTGCGATCCTCTCCTACATCATGTGCAAGGCGATGAACCGCTCCTTCGTCTCCGTCATCCTCGGCGGCTTTGGCGGAACGTCAGGTCCGGCCATGGCGGTCGAAGGCGAGCAGATCGCCATCGATACGGAAGGTGTGGCTGCTGCGCTCAACGATGCGGATAGCGTCATCATCGTGCCGGGCTACGGCATGGCGGTTGCGCAGGCGCAAGGGGCGGTGTCCGAACTGACCCGGAAGCTCCGCGCAGCCGGCAAGGAAGTGCGCTTCGCGATCCACCCGGTCGCGGGCCGTCTGCCGGGCCACATGAACGTGCTGCTGGCCGAAGCCAAGGTGCCTTACGACATCGTGATGGAAATGGACGAAATCAACGATGACTTCCCGAACACGGATGTCGTCATCGTCATCGGCTCCAACGACATCGTCAACCCGGCCGCCCAGGAAGACCCCAACTCCCCGATCGCCGGCATGCCGGTTCTGGAAGTCTGGAAGGCCAAGCAGGTCTTCGTCTCCAAGCGCGGCCAGGGCACGGGCTATTCCGGCATCGAGAACCCGCTGTTCTACAAGGACAATACCCGCATGTATTACGGCGACGCGAAGGACTCGATCAACAAGCTGCTGCCGTTGATCAATTGATCTGCCGCAGCGTGTGACGCTTCAGATCCCCGGTGGCGACACCGGGGATTTTTTGTTTTTGGGGACGCGACGCTCTCGTCTTCTCCGTCATCCCGGACTTGATCCGGGATCCAGCCAGCCCGCGTCTGCGGGCTGAAAGGACTCTTTATTTCTCTCGCTGCGGCTCTTGAGAGTCTCCTGCGCGATGGACATCGCGCGCTGGATGCCGGATCAAGTCCGGCATGACGGTGTGTGGGGAGCTCTGACTGACCTCTTCCACGAAGGAAGCGGAGACGAACGGTTACTTCCGCCCCGCCATATGCTCAGCAAAGCCCTTCATGAAGCCGGCGAGCTGTTCCTTCACCTTGTCATCGACCATATTCCCCTCCCCGTCGAACACCTTGTCGGCATGCGAGACCATGAGCCGACCACCCATCCAGAGATCCGCGCCGAAGGTGCGCATGATGGGGAGCCAGGCGTTTTGCGACAGGATCGTGCCGAAGCCGCCGGGTGAGGCGCCGATGATGGCGATGGGCTTGTTGCGGAAGGCGATGCTGGCGCCGCCGGGGCCGCGCGAGAGCCAGTCGATGGCATTCTTGAAAACGCCGGGGATGGAATTGTTGTATTCGGGCGTGACGAGCAGCAGGCCATCGGCCGCGACGATCTTCTCCTTCAGAACCGTGACGGCCTCGGGAATGCCGCTTTCGGCTTCGAGATCGCCGTCATAGAGCGGGATGCCGCGGATCGTGCCGATCTCCAGTTCCGCGCCTTCCGGCATGACGCCAACGGCTGCGCGGAGCAGCGCCGAGTTCAACGAGCCCTTGCGCAGGCTGCCCGAAATACCGATCAGTTTCGTCATGTGTGTCCTCTCTGTCTGGAAATATCCGACCCCAGCATAACGCCGTCCCGGTCGATTGTGCCAACGCATCACAACAAAAAAGCCGCCCGGATGGACGGCTTCTTTCGAACATCGGGCGGCTAGGCCCACATGGTCGCTGATCGGTCGATCACTTCGGAGCAAGGACCATCATCATCTGGCGGCCTTCGAGCTTCGGCTCGGCTTCGACCTTGGCGATGTTGACGGTGTCTTCCTTGACCTGCATCAGCAGCTTCATGCCGAGTTCCATATGCGCCATTTCGCGACCACGGAAACGCAGCGTCACCTTGACCTTGTCACCTTCTTCGAAGAAGCGGTTCATGGCCTTCATCTTCACCTCATAGTCATGGGTGTCGATGTTGGGACGCATCTTGATTTCCTTGATCTCGACAATCTTCTGCTTCTTGCGCGCTTCGGCCGCCTTCTTCTGGTTGGCGTATTTCAGCTTGCCGAGGTCGAGGATCTTGCAGACCGGCGGTTCGGAATTTGGCGAGATTTCGACGAGATCGAGTCCCGCCTCTTCCGCCATCTTCAATGCCTCGTCCGTGGGCACAACGCCCAGGTTCTCGCCTTCTTCATTGATGAGCTGAATGCGGGGCAGGCGAATTTCCCGGTTAGCGCGAGGCCCGTCCTTTACGGGGGCGTCGGCTTTGAATGGTCTGCGAATGGTCGTATTCTCCTCAAATTGTTTCCGAAAACGTGTGCGGGGATTTTGTGTCCGCTGCAATGTGTGCTTTCACGTGCGCGAGTCAATAGCATGGTTCGCCGGAAAAATCACCATCTGTGCTTATTTCCTCGAATCTGTTGTATGGCAGTCATAATTTCAAGCGGAGAGGCGCAATGGCGGACGAAAAACCTCAATTCCTGACAGTTGGAGCAGGCAGCGAAGCCCGCGATATTGCCTGGCGCCTGAGCGATGGAGCAAGGGACAGGCCGCTTCTCGTCTGGCTCGGCGGATACCGCTCCGACATGAAGGGAACGAAGGCGCTGGAGCTTGAAAGCTTCGCCCGCGACCACGGGCTTGCCTGTCTCCGCCTCGACTATTCCGGCCATGGCGAGTCGGGCGGAGAATTCCGCGACGGGACGATCTCACGCTGGCTGGACGAGGCGCTGGCCGTGATTGCACACACGGGCTTCAAGCGTCTCATCCTGATCGGCTCCTCGATGGGCGGCTGGATCGCGCTACGCGCAGTGGCGGAGCTTCGCAAGTCGAAGACGGCGACGGTCGAGGGCATGGCGCTGATTGCGCCGGCTCCCGATTTCACCATCGACCTGATCGAGCCATCGCTGGGAGAGAAGGAGCGCAGGGAGCTCGCCGAGAAGGGATATTTCGAAGAGCATTCCGAGTATTCGCCCGAGCCCAACATCTTCACCGCCAAGCTGATGGAAGACGGCAGGGCAAACCAGGTGCTGACGGGCATTATCGAGACCGGCTGCCCCGTGCACATCCTGCAGGGCATGAACGATCCAGACGTGCCGTGGCGGCATGCGATGAAGCTGGTCGAGCATCTGCCGGCCGACGATGTCGTCATCAGCCTCGTCAAGGATGGCGACCACCGGCTGTCGCGGCCGGAGGATCTGGCGCTGATGCGGCGGGCGCTCAAGGCACTTCTGCCGGCGGAACATGGTTAACAATTCGTTGCAATTTTAACCATGTCTGGAAGAATGCCGGGAGCTGCCAAGCCTTGTAATTGACTCTTCGGGCCTCAGGTTCTTAACTGTTTGTTAAGAATTGAAGGGTTCCTGTGATGGCATTCAGGCTTGGTTTTGCGTTTTTCGCCCTGGCAGTATCGCTGGCGTCGGCTGCCAATGCGGTTGGCACTGCGCCTGCTGCCATGCGTACGGGCAATGTCACGTCGCAGCCGATCGGCCATTATGAATTCTGCCAGAGCCATCAGGACGAGTGCAGCGTGAAGTCTTCGGACCAGACCGCGCCGAAGCTCACGAGCTTTGGCTGGCAGACGATCCGCGACATCAACTACCACGTCAACTCGACCATCGTGCCGATGACCGACATGGAGCTTTATGGCCGCGACGAAGTCTGGGCCTATCCGGTCGATGCCGGCGACTGCGAGGATTTCGTTCTCCTGAAGCGCAAGATGCTGATCGAGAAGGGCTTTCCGGTCAACACGCTGCTGATCACCGTTGTCCGCAAGCCGGATGGCGAAGGCCATGCCGTGCTGACGGTCCGCACCGCACAGGGCGATTTCATTCTCGACAATCTCGACAACGAAGTGAAGCTCTGGACGGACACGCCCTATCATTACCTCAAGCGTCAATCGACGGCCAATTCGGGCCAGTGGGTCACGATCGAGAATGGCGGCGACGTGCTCGTCGGCGCGCTTCGGAAGTAAACGTCAAATGTAGCGTCCTTTTCTGGAGGGGGAAGGACGTGATGGAGGGCCGCCTGTGGGGACATGGCGGCCCTCTCATTTTTTGCGGATCTCGCCGAGCGTCGATTGAAGCAGCGTGAAGACCTGCGCGTTGTCGCATTGGGCGACATTGAAGCGCATCATGTCGGACGCATTGCCGGAATGGCTGAAGACATTGCCCGGCGCCAGCACCAGACCGTGTTCAAGTGCCGCCTTTGACAGAGCCACCGCCCCCAGCCCATCCGGCAGCCGACACCAGAGGAAGAAGCCGCCGAGCGTTGGATTGACGCGCTCGAAGCCCAGCGCCTCCAATTGCCGCCCCACCGCGTCGCCGCTGGCGACAAGCCGGTTGCGCAGGCCATCGAGATGGCGACGATAAGCGCTATCCGAAAGCACCGCATGCACCAGCGCCTCCGTCATCTGGTTGCCGCCAAAGCGGCTGGCGATGCGGAAATCGGTGAAATCCTCCACCCAGTCGGGTCTCATGGCGACATAGCCGGTGCGGAAGGCGGCCGAGAGCGTCTTGGAAAAACTGCCGATGACAATGACGCGCTCAAGCCCGTCCATGGCGGCATAGCGCGGCGCGGGCTCGCCTTCGAGATCGCCGAAAATGTCGTCCTCGACGATGAGAAGATCATGCCGCTCAGCGAGCTTCAGGACCTTATGCGCGGTGACGGGTGAGAGCTTCCAGCCGGTCGGGTTTTGGACACCGGCATTGGTGAGATAAAGCCGCGGACGCTCGGTCTCTGCCAGATGCGCGAAGGCCGCGACATCCGGCCCACCGGCGCCGAAGGGGACGGAAACGACCCGCAGTCGGTTGGCCCTCAGCCCCGCCAGAAAATTGAAATAGCAAGGGTCGTCGACGAGGATCGTATCGCCCGGCTCGGTCAGGAAGCGCAGCACGAGATCGAGCGCGGCCGAGGCGGAATCGGCCAGCACGACCTCCTCCGCCCCAGCCTTGATGTCGCGCGTCGCCAGACGGCGGGCAAGGAGTTGGCGGAGCGGCGCAAAACCCTTCGGCTCGGAATAATCGGTCAGTTGCGCGCCGCCGTTGCGGGCGAGCGTGCGTAGCGCACGGGCAATGATCTCCTGCGGCATCCAGCTTTCCGGCAGCCAGCCGCAGCCGGGCGAGACCATGCCGGGACGCGGCTCCAGCGCCTGCCGCGACATCCAGAGCGGATCGATGGCGCGCTCAGCCGGGCGAGTCGCTGTCTTGAGCGAATGGGGAACGGGCTGATTGCCGACATAGAAGCCCGCCCCGCGCCGCGGCTCGATGAGGCCGCTGGCCGTCAGCCGGTCATAGGCCTCGACGACTGTCGATTTGGAAATGCCGGTGCTTGCCGCAAGGCTGCGCACGGAAGGCAGCTTCTCGCCCGGAAGAAGCGCGCGGGCGGAAATCCGCTCGCGGATCAGCGTCATCACCTTCTCGCATTGCCCCGATGCCATGGCGCTCGCTCCTCTGTACCGTTCTTCGTATCAGTACAGTTTTTGAAAACTGTCTTCAACTGTGTCTGTTCGACGGCTGGGCTTTGCGGCATTTCGGAGAGACAAGGAGACAGGACATGACCGATATTGCCATCACCGCGCCACCGCTCAGCGACAAAACGAAGGGCCTGATCTACGGCTTTCTAGGCGTTCTCGTCTTTTCCGGTTCATTGCCGGCCACACGCGCGGCGGTCGCGGATTTCGATCCGGTCTTTGTCACTGGCGCACGAGCAGTGATTGCCGGCGCCCTCGGGGCTATCCTGCTTTTCGCGCTGAAGGCGAAGCGACCGGAGAGACGCGATCTGCTGCCGCTCCTTGGCGTCACTTTGGGCGTCGTGGTGATCTGGCCGCTGATGATCGCCTTTTCGCTACAGATCGTGCCCTCAGCGCATGGAACGATGTTCATCGGACTGCTGCCGCTGATGACCGCGATCTTCGGCGTCTTGCGCGGCGGCGAGAGACCAAAGCTGCGCTTCTGGCTCTTTGCTGTGGCGGGAAGCGCGCTGGTCGTCGGCTACGCGTTTTTCTCCAACGGACTGGCCCTGTCGGTGCCGGATCTCTTCATGCTCATCGGCGTGACGGTGTGCGGCTATGGCTATGCGGAAGGTGCGCACCTGACGCGGCGGCTGGGCGGCTGGCAGGCGATCTCGTGGGCGCTGGTGCTCGGCATGCCGCTGATGCTGGCGCTGTCGTTCTTCTATGCGCCCGCCGATTTTCACGCCGTGCACGCCGCATCCTGGCTGGGGCTCATCTATGCCGGGCTGATGGCGATGCTGGTCGGCTTTGTGTTCTGGTATCGCGGGCTGGCGCTTGGCGGGACAGCCTCGGTCGGCCTGCTGCAGCTGACGCAGCCGTTCTTTTCCTTCGTCATCGCCTTCCTGTTTCTCGGGGAAGCAATTTCCGGCGCGATGATAGCGATCACCGTTGCCGTCGTGGCATGCGTGGTCGCGGCAAGACGCAGCGCCTGAGAGCAGGCGCCGCGTTCAAACACGCTTTATGCATTCCCGATGAGAATGCCCGCCGCCAGAACCAGCCCGCCGCCAACGACGACCTGAAGGGCGGCGCGGAGGAACGGCGTGTCCATATATTTGTTCTGGATGAAGGCAATCGCCCAGAGTTCGATGAACACGATGGCAATGGCCGTGATCGTCGCCGTCAGGAAGTTCGGGATGAGGTAGGGCAGCGTATGGCCGAGACCACCGAGCGCCGTCATGATGCCAGAAGCCAGACCGCGCTTGATCGGCGAACCGCGACCGGACAGCTTGCCGTCGTCATGGGCGGCTTCCGTGAAGCCCATGGAAATGCCAGCGCCCACAGAGGCCGAGAGGCCGACGAGGAAGGTCTGCGTCGTATCCTGCGTCGCGAAGGCCGCCGCGAAGATCGGCGCGAGCGTAGAGACCGAACCGTCCATGAGGCCGGCAAGGCCAGGCTGCACATAGGTCAGCACGAACTGCCGTCGGGCCGTCTCGTCCTCCTCCGAGCGGGCGTCGTCCGGCAGATGCTTTTCTTCCAGCATCGAGGCGACATCGCTATGGCCCTGTTCGGCAAGCGCCAGATCGCCCAGCAGCTTGCGGATGCCGGTGTCCTGCGCCAGCTTCTGCGCTTCGAGATAGAAGCGATAGGCGCCCTGCTCCATGCGCTCTGCCTCCTCGCGCATATCGTCCAGCGTCTTCGTTTCCATCAGCCAGTCCGGCGAGCGCTCGTAGAAGCCGCGCACATGATCGCGGCGGATCAGCGGAATGCGCGTGCCGAAACGGCTTTCGAACATGTCGATCAGCATGCGGCGATGGGTATTCTCCACCTCCGCCATGTCATCAAAGACCTTGGCCGATTGCGGATATTGCGCACGCAGCTTGTCGGCATAGGCCAGATAGATGCGCGCATCGTCCTCTTCGGACGAGATGGCAAGCGCGAGGATTTCAGCTTCGCTCAGGCTGGAAAAGTCACGCTTCTTGGAGCGGTCAAAAAGTCGGGCAATCATGGGGAGGTCCTTTTTAGAATAATTCTAATCTAGACACTCATCCCCGCGCAGTCAACGCTTATCCTCTCCCCTTGTGGGAGAGGATAGCTCGCCCCAAGAGGCACAGCCGATTGGTCTGGCGAGCTTGGTGAGGGGTGAATTGTGGCAGATGCCGGGTTTGAATCGTGACCCCTCACCTGGAAAATCTAGCACTTAGCTGAAGCTAAGATGCTGATTTTCCTTCCTCTCCCACAAGGGGAGAGGAGGCCGGGCGCTTGTAGCGCACCGTATCGAAGCGGGCGGAGAGCCCATCATAGAGCAGCAGCCGGCCAACCAGCGGGTCGCCCGCGCCGGTGACGAGCTTGATGACTTCCATGGCCATCAGCGTGCCGATGACGCCGGTGACGGCGCCCAGAACGCCGGCTTCGGCGCAGGTGGGCACCATGCCTTCCGGCGGCGGCTCGGGGAAGAGATCGCGATAGCCGGGTAACAAACGGCCATCCGCACCCTGTTCATAGGGCTTCAGCACAGTGACGGAGCCATCGAAACGGCCGACCGCGCCCGTCACCAAAGGAATGCCGGCCTTTTCGGCCATATCGGCGCAGAGATAGCGGGTGGCGAAATTGTCGGAGCCGTCGGCCATGAGATCGTAACCGGCCAGCAGGTCCGGCGCATTTTCGGCACTCAGGCGCAGGTCATGGCGGATGACTTTGACATGCGGATTGATGGCGGCAACGGCGGCGGCGGCACTGGCGGTCTTTGCCTCGCCGATGCGATCCGTCGTGTGGATGACCTGACGCTGGAGATTGGAGAGCGACACGGTGTCGTCGTCGCAAATGCCGATCGTGCCTATGCCCGCGGCGGCGAGATACTGGATGAGCGGCGCGCCGAGCCCGCCGGCGCCGATGACCAGCACGCGGGCGGCTTTCAGCTTCTGCTGACCCGGCCCGCCGATTTCCGACAGGACGATATGGCGCGCATAGCGGCCGATCTCGTCCTTCGAAAGCGGTTCAACAGTTTCGCCCATGCTCATGGCGCATCCTCCCGCGTGACCGTGCCGTTGCTGACGCGGAAGAATTCCGCGCGCTCGCCCAGGCTCTTGAACATTGCCGCATCCGTGCCGGTCATGAAAGCCTGTCCGCCGATATCGTGGACGAGATCGAAAAGCGTGGCGCGGCGGTTTTCATCCAGATGTGCGGCAATCTCGTCCAGCAACAGGATCGGCGCATGGCCGGTCATGCGGGCGGCAAGGCGGGCATGGGCGAGAACGAGGCCGACAAGCAGGGCTTTCTGCTCTCCGGTCGAGCAGCGTTCGGCCTCGATATCCTTGGCGCGATGGCGCACGAGAAGATCGGTCTTGTGCGGGCCTTCCAGCGTGCGGCCGGCTGCCGCATCACGCGGGCGGTCACGGCCGAGCGCGAGGCGGTAATCGTCTTCGAGATCGGCAGCCACACGGCCTTCGCCATCTTCATCCATAAAGCCGGCGAGCGACAGGGCGGGAACCGGGAAGGCCGTTTCCGGTGCACCCTCCTCCACCAGTCGCGCAAGCAGGCCCAGCATTTCGCGCCGCGCCAGCATGATGGCGACGCCGAGGCCTGCCATCTGCTCTTCCAGCCCGTCGAGCCAGGTCGTATCCCAGCGGTTTTCCGAGAGCAGCCGGTTGCGGCTTTTCATGGCGCGCTCGAAATCGCTGGCGCGGCGACCGTGGGTCGGATCGATGGAGAGAACGAGGCGGTCCAGAAAGCGGCGGCGGTCGGAGGAGCCGCCGGTGAAGAGGCCATCCATGGATGGCGTCAGCCAAAGGATGCGCAGGTGGTCGAGCAGGTCATCGATGGCGGGGGCCGAGACGCCGTTGACGCGCAGCCGGCGCGAAACCGCGCCTTCCGGCCCCGTTTCCGTGCCAGTGCCGATATCGGCCTCGCCATTCATGCCTTCGACGGCGGCAAAGACGGTGAAGCCCGCCTCCGCACCATTGCGCACGACTTCGGAATAGGCCGCACGGCGGAAGCCCCGGCCGGGCGACAGGAAGGAGACCGCCTCCATGAGATTGGTCTTGCCCGAGCCGTTATCGCCGGTCAGCACGACATGGCGGCCATCGAAACGCAGCCCGGCCGAGGCATAGTTTCGAAAGTCGGTCAGCGCCAGGCGATGGATTGCGGTCTTTTCGGGCATGTCTCACGGGACTTGATTGGCTCGGCTGCGACGGATAGCAGGTGGGCAAGGCCAAGGCAAAGCCCGCTTGCAGCCGCAAATCCTTGCCGCACAGAAGATTCCTTGCGCGGGCGGTTGCGTATTTGCGGGAGCGCGGTTATAAGCCCCCGTCCGAACGGTCCGGCAGGGCATGCCGTGGCCGTTCTAAATGCTTGTGAAAAGGCCTCATCAGCCATTTCCGAAACCACACCAAGAACGGAGTAGCAAAATGCCCAAGATGAAGACGAAATCGTCTGCCAAGAAGCGGTTCAAGATCACCGCTACGGGCAAGGTCAAGGCGGCTGCCGCTGGCAAGCGCCATGGCATGATCAAGCGGACCAACAAGTTCATCCGCGACGCACGCGGCACGATGGTGCTGGCGGAGCCGGATGGCAAGAAGGTCATCAAGAATTACCTGCCCAACGGTCTCTGAGACTGAGCAGCGTTTTCAAAGCTTTAAGGAGATCATGACATGGCACGTGTAAAGAGAGGCGTCACCTCGCACGCCAAGCACAAAAAAGTACTCAAGCAGGCCAAGGGTTTCTACGGCCGCCGCAAGAACACGATCCGCACCGCAAAGGCTGCCGTTGATCGTTCCAAGCAGTGGGCGTACAAGGACCGCAAGATCAACAAGCGCAATTTCCGCGCTCTGTGGATCCAGCGTATCAACGCCGCTGTCCGCGAACAGGGCCTGACCTATGGCCGCTTCATGGATGGCCTGCACAAGGCTGGCATCGAAGTTGACCGCAAGGTTCTGTCCGACATGGCAATCCATGAGCCGGAAGCATTTGCTGCCCTCGTTGCCGCATCGAAGAAGGCTCTTGAATATCTCAAGACTGCCGGCACGACCGGTGAGTTTGAAGGCGCGGTACGTTAAGTTCCAGCGCTTCCCAAGCTTATTTGAGACAAATATTGGGAAACCCGCGCTGGCAGGGCTAGCGCGGGTTTTTCTTGTTTCAGGCGTCATGAAGGCGGGCTAACCAGCTTTCTCCATGACGCAACATCCAAAGACGGTGAGATGCATGTCCGATCTTGAAAGTCTGAAATCCACGCTGCTGAACGAAATCGAGGCAGCGGCCGACGAAGCGGCAATCGAAGCCGTCCGCGTCAATGCGCTGGGCAAGAAGGGTTCGGTTTCCGAGCTCCTGAAGACGCTGGGCGCGATGAGCCCGGAAGAGCGCCAGACGCGCGGTGCCGCCATCAACGTGCTCAAGAACGAGATCACCGAGCGGATCACGCAACGCAAGAGCGCGCTTAAGGACGCCGCCATTGCCGCGCGCCTTGCCGCCGAAAGCGTCGACGTGTCGCTGCCCGTGCGCACCTCGCCGGCAGAGCTTGGCCGCATCCATCCGATCACGCAGATCGTTGACGAGATCTCCGCCATTTTCGGCGACATGGGCTTCTCGATTGCCGAAGGTCCGGATGTCGAGACCGACTATTATAACTTCACCGCCCTGAATTTCCCCGTCGGCCATCCGGCGCGCGAAATGCACGACACGTTCTTCTTCCCGGCCGACGAGAATGGCGAGCGCAAGGTTCTGCGAACACATACCTCGCCCGTGCAGGTGCGGACGATGGAAGCGCAGAAGCCGCCGATCCGCATCATCATTCCCGGCAAGACCTATCGCCAGGATAGCGACGCGACGCATTCGCCGATGTTCCATCAGGTCGAAGGGCTTGTCATCGACAAGAAGGCGAATGTGGCGAACCTGCGCTGGGTGCTGGAAGAGTTCTGCAAGAGCTTCTTCGAAGTCGACAGCGTGACCATGCGCTTCCGCCCGTCCTTCTTCCCCTTCACGGAGCCGTCCTTCGAGGTCGATATCCAGTGCGACCGTTCGGGCCCCGTCGTGAAGTTCGGCGAAGGCAAGGACTGGATGGAAATCCTCGGCTGCGGCATGGTGCATCCGAACGTGCTGCGCTTCGGCGGCATCGATCCGGACGAGTATCAGGGCTTCGCCTGGGGCATGGGCCTCGACCGCATCGCCATGCTGAAATACGGCATGCCGGATCTTCGCGACTTCTTCAACGCCGATATCCGCTGGATCAACCACTATGGCTTCCGCCCGCTTGACATGCCGACGCTGTTCGGGGGGTTGAGCGCGTGAGGCCATGCCGACCCTTTTGATATGGCACGGCTATAAATTCAGGTTCTACGCGCTCGATCGCGGAGAACCGCCACATGTTCATGTCGTCAAGGACGGCAAGTCGCTGAAGGTCTGGCTCGAGCGAATGGAAGTGTCAAGGAATGTCGGTTACACTGATCGCGAGATCGAGCGTGTGCTGGCAGTGATTGCCGAACATCGCAAGGAATGGATGGAGGCATGGAATGGCTTCTTTGGAATTTGAAACCGAGGAAATGCGCCCGGTGAAGGCATGGTGCGACGAGCATGATGTGCACGTCACCCTGTTCGACGGCAGGACTATTTCCGCGCCGCTCTGGTGGTATCCCTTCCTGCAGGGGCTTAGCCACGATCAGCTGAACGACATCGAACTGATGTTCGAGGGCATCTGGTGGACTGCTGTTGACGAAGGCATCTCGATCAAGAGCATGTTTCTCGGCTCAAAAGCACCCGGCGCAACGGAACCGAGGAAGGTGGCGTGAGCATAGAAGCTTAGCGTCAGACGATCCGATTATTTTGAAGGCAAGACGATGAAATTCACACTCTCCTGGCTCAAGGATCACCTTGAAACCGACGCCACGCTGGATCAGATCTGCGAGAAGCTGACGGCCATCGGCCTTGAGGTCGAGGATGTCGATGATCGTGCGGCGTTCAAGCCTTTCACCATTGCCAAGATCGTCACCGCCGAAAAGCATCCCGAAGCCGATCGGCTGAAGGTGCTTGGCGTCGACAAGGGCGATGGCAAGCTGATCCAGATCGTCTGCGGCGCGCCGAATGCGCGGGCAGGCCTGATCGGCGCGCTTGCGGAACCCGGCACTTACGTTCCCGGCATCGATGTCACGCTCGGCGTCGGCAAGATCCGGGGCGTCGAGAGCCACGGCATGATGTGCTCCGAGAAGGAGCTGATGGTTTCAGACGATCACAACGGCATTATCGATCTGCCGGCGGATGCGCCGCTTGGGACCTCTTACGCCGCCTATGCAGGCCTTGACGATCCGGTCATCGAGATCAACCTGACGCCGAACCGGCCGGATTGCACGGGCGTTTATGGCATTGCGCGCGATCTCGCCGCTGCCGGTCTCGGCACGTTGAAGACCCGCAAGGCGCCGGCTTTCAAGGTCGAGGGCAAGACGCCGGTCGAGGTCAAGCTCGACTTCGCATCCGACGACACGCATCTCTGCCCCGGCTTTGCGCTTCGCCTCGTGCGCGGTGTCAAGAACGGCCCCTCGCCCCAATGGATGCAGAAGCGGCTGACCGCGATCGGCCTTCGTCCGATCAATGCACTGGTCGACATCACCAATTACATGACCTTCGATCAGGCGCGTCCGCTGCACGTCTTCGACGCTGCCAAGGTTGCCGGCAATCTCGTCGTTCGCCGCGCCAAGGCTGGCGAAAAGGTGCTGGCGCTCGATACGCGCGAATATGAGCTGAATCCGGCCAATGTTGTCATCGCCGATGACAAGGGCGTGGAATCCATCGCCGGCATCATGGGCGGCGAGCATTCGGGCTGCGATGAGAACACGGTGGATGTTCTGGTCGAATCCGCGCTTTGGGACCCGCTGAACATCGCCAAGTCCGGTCGCGAACATGGCATCATCACCGATGCGCGCTATCGCTTCGAGCGTGGCGTCGACCCGGAATATATGGTGGCCGGCCTTGAGCGCGCGACCGAACTGGTGCTGGAGCTTTGCGGCGGCGTCGCAGCCGAGGCCAATGTCGTCGGCTATGCCGGCTACAAGGCAAAGTCGATCAACTTCCCGGTTTCCGAGGTGAAGCGCCTGACGGGCATCGATGTGCCGGCAAAGGAATCGCGCGACATTCTCGTCAAGCTCGGCTTCGGCGTTGAGGGTTCGGGCGAACAGCTGAAGGTTTCGGTCCCGTCCTGGCGTCCGGATGTGGATGGCAAGGCCGATCTCGTCGAAGAAGTGCTGCGCATCCATGGCGTCGAACAGGTCAAGGCACAGCCGCTTGACAGCCATGGCGTGGTCAACGGCAAGATCCTGACCACGCTGCAGATCCGCACCCGCGCGGCCAAGCGGGCTCTTGCCGCGCGCGGCATGGGCGAGGCTGTCACCTGGTCCTTCATTCCGGCCGAACACGCCACCCTTTTCGGCGGCGGCAGCGCTGCCCTGAAGCTTTCCAACCCGATTGCCGCCGACATGTCGGACATGCGTCCCTCGCTCCTGCCCGGCCTGCTTTCGGCAGCGCAGCGCAATGCGGCGCGTGGCTATGGCGACGTGGCGCTGTTCGAAGTGTCGGGCACCTATGAAAGCGACCGGCCGGAAGGCCAGCGTCGCGTGGCCGGCGGCGTGCGTCGCGGCACGGCAACGCTCGCCGGGGCCGGCCGGATGTGGTCGAACGGCAAGGCGGGCGGCGGCAAGGCTGTCGACGTTTACGATGCCAAGGCCGATGCGCTGGCGGTGCTCGAAGCCTGCGGCATGCCGATGGGCAACGTGCAGATCGAAAAGGGTGGACCGGACTGGTATCACCCCGGCCGCTCCGGCACGATCAAGATGGGTCCGAAGGTGATCCTCGGCACGTTTGGCGAGTTCCATCCGAAGGCGCTCGATGCACTGGACGTTGGCGGCGCGCTTTGCGGCTTCGAGGTCTATATCGACGCGATCCCCGAGCCGAAGAAGAAGGCTACCAAGACCAAGCCTGTGCTGGAACTTTCGCCTTTCCAGGCTGTGCGCCGCGACTTCGCCTTCGTGGTCGACAAGTCGGTGGAAGCCGGCGCGATCATCCGCGCCGCGGCCTCTGCCGACCGCAAGCTGATCGGCGCGGTCAATGTCTTCGACATTTTCGAAGGCGCATCGCTCGGTGCCGACAAGAAGTCGGTCGCCATCGAAGTGACGATCCAGCCGGCGGAACGCACGCTGACGGACGAGGATTTCGACGGCCTGACCAAGCGCATCATCGCCAATGTCGAGAAGACGACGGGCGGGACGCTGCGGGCTTAACGCCCAGCATCAATCGGAATGCGAGGCCCGGCCGAAAGGTCGGGCCTTTTCACGTCAGCAACTGCGTTGCGTAACCTTGGCGATCGAGCAGGTGGACAGCTTTTTCTATCGAAGGAAACGAAGGTTTCGCCGCCCTGCCTGCGGCCCTCATACGCGATGACGCCATCGGCGAAATCACCACCCTGCTGGAGGCATGACAAACCCACCTCGACCGCCGTCCTATCAATTTCGACGTTGTCGATATGCAAAAATGACCTTACGGCCTCGAGAACTTTCGTGCGGGGCATCTTGTACATCCGCAGAAGAACCCAGACGAATTCAAGCATGGTTTCGTTTGTGATGACAACGCGCCGCGATTGAGCGAGCACGGCCGCCGCTGTGTTGCGCTGTTCAATATCGTCACCCACATAGGCGCGGACCAGAACATTGGTATCAGCGACAATATTCATTCGCCAATTCCGGCACGCGCCCAAGAATCGGCGATTGCCTCGTCAATCTCTTCAATCGTGAAGACTTTGCCCTGAGCGCTGTCGTGAAGCATCCCCTCGACATCCCTGAATGTCAGTTTACGCTCACCCGCCGCAGCAATCTCCGCCCTTCCGCCCGGCAGAAGGTTCAACTCCACCCTGTCGCCCGGCTTGGCGCCGAGATGCTTCACCACGTCTTCATCAACGATGATCTGGCCTTGCGGGTTGACTGTGAGTATGGTCATGGCAAACCTCTTTGAGCCTAAAGGTAGTGCGAAAATGCCTTTGCTTCAATCGGCCACAATCAAAGCTGCGAGACACCATGAAGATCATCTATTCCGAGAAGCACAAGCTGCGCGACGCCAAGACTGAACTGCATGGCGGCGAGCTGGTGAAACCCTTTGAGGGGCCGTTTCGGGCGGAGTGGATCCTGGAGGCGGTGCAGGCGGCCGGCTTCAAGGATGTGTCTGCGCCAGCCGATCATGATCTCGACGTCGCGATGAAGGTGCATGATCGCGGCTATCTCGAATTTCTGGCGACCGCCTGGGATCGCTGGGCGACGGAAGGGTTTGCCGGCGAGGCCATTCCGGTGACGCTGCCCGTGCGGCGCACCCAGATGGCGCGCGTACCGCGCAATATCGATGGCGCGCTCGGCTACTATGCCAATTCGGTCGAGACCTCGATCAGCAAGGGTTCCTATGAGGCGGCGCTGTCGTCGCAGTCCTCGGCACTCGAGGGCGCGGACTGGCTGAACAAGGGCAACAAGAGCTGCTTTGCGCTTTGCCGTCCGCCGGGCCACCATGCCGGCATCGACACCTATGGCGGCTATTGCTTCATCAACAATGCGGCCGTCGCCGCGCAGCGGCTGCTAGACCACGGTGCCAAGCGCGTGGCCATCCTTGATGTCGATTTCCATCATGGCAATGGCACACAGGACATCACCTATCGCCGCGACGACATTTTCTTTGCCTCGCTGCATGGCGATCCGGTCGATGCCTTCCCTTACTTTCTCGGCTATGCGGATGAAACCGGCGAAGGGCCGGGCGAAGGCTTCAACGCCAATTATCCGATGCCGCCGGGCACCCCCTGGAGCGTCTGGTCGCAGGCGCTGGCCGATGCGCTTTCCCGCATCAAGGCCTATGGCGCAGAGGCGATTGTCGTGTCTCTTGGCGTCGATACGTTCGAGAAGGACCCGATCAGCTTCTTCAAACTGACCAGCCCGGACTTCATCAAGATGGGCGCGATGATTGCGGGCAATGGCGTACCGGTGCTGACGCTCATGGAAGGCGGCTATGGCGTGCCGGAGATCGGGCTCAACGTCGCGAACGTCCTGAAGGGCGTTGCCGGGGGCGCATAACTCCTCTAGGTTGATATCAACAAAAGAGGAGAGAGCCCATGACCATCACCGTCGAAACGAAAGTCGCTGCTGACATAGCATCCGTCTGGCACGCCTACACGACCCCCGACGACATCGTGGCCTGGAATGCGGCCTCCGACGACTGGCATACGACCAAGGCGACCGTGGAACTGCATGAGGGCGGGCAGTTTTCCTCGCGCATGGAGGCAAAGGACGGCTCGCAGGGCTTCGATTTTGCCGGCACCTATACGCGGATCGTCCCCTATGCCGTGATCGAATATGCGTTTGGAGAGCGCAAGGCGCGTGTCGATTTCGTCGAGGATGCCGACGGGGTGACGGTCACTGTCGCCTTTGATTCGGATGGTGAGTACCCCGAAGACATGCAGCGCGCCGGATGGCAGGCGATCCTCGACAATTTCAAGCGGCATGTGGAAGCAAAGCCCCGGGGCTGACACGAACTAACGGCTTTCGACGAAGATTTGCGCGGACGATGGATCAAATCGCCCGCGAATCTGGTTTACTGCCTGAGGGGAACGGGAACCGAGAACTTCCCATTCCCGATTTCAAGCAGGATTGGAACCGGACATGCCGACACATTTGCACAGAGCCTTCATCGCCATTGCCAGCATCGCCTTGCTGGCCTCCTGCCAGACAGCGCAGAGCCCGAAGGCCGAGGGGCATTTAAGCAAGCGCTGGGAAGGCAAGCCGGTTGCGGAATTCGAACGCCGGTTCGGCAAACCCGCCTCCGCCAGCGGCACCAAGCTCACATGGAGCGTGACCCGCGACGAGGTCACGCCTGCGCACGAACGCTCCTTCGGCATCGGCGTCAGCGGCGTCATGATCGGCGATCCGCTGAAGAACAAGGTCGAGGCGAAATCCGAGCGGAAGAGCTGCACCATTCAGGTCTCTGTCAACAATGGCACGATCGCCGGTATCGACATCATCAAGGACGACTCGACCCGTCAGGCCGCCTCGCTCTGCCTGCAGAGCTTCGGCTAAACCGAAGCCCGCAAGCGGCGACCATCAATCATCCAGACCCTTGCCGGCCATGATCTTTGGCCGGCATTTTTCAATGCGGCTCAGGCGCGTTGCTGATTGCTTAGCCGACGAAATATTTAAGAAATAGATGCAGCATCCAGCTCCAGCTCGATCCGCATGGCGCTCGTCCTCAGAACGGGAACTTCATGCCCGGCGGCAGCGGCATGCCGGCGGTGAGTTCGGAGAGCTTGGCCTGAGCCTGGGCTTCGCCCTTGTCCTTGGCAGCCTTGTGGGCGGCGACGATCAGGTCTTCGAGGATTTCGACGTCGTCTTCCTTGAACATGGACGGATCGATCTTGATCGAGGTCATGACGCCCTTGCCGTCGAGATGGACGGTCACCATGCCGCCACCGGCCTGGCCTTCGATGTCCATGGCAGCGATCTCGGCCTGGACCTTCTCCATCTTGGACTGCATTTCCTTGACCTTGCCCATCATACCCATGATGTCGCGCATAGCCAACTCCTTATGTTATTGAATAGAAATCAGAATTCCACGTCGTCGCCGGGAAGCACGTCACCTTCTTCGGTGACGGCATCGGCGGGCGCCGGCTTGTTTTCCTCGTCTTCCGTCTCGTCCTTGCGCACGCGCACGTCCATGATCTTGGCGCCCGGAAAGCGCTCGAGAATGGCGGCGATATCCGGATCGGCGCGGGCGTCGAGGAGACGGGTTTCCTTCTCCATCGCCTCCTGCTGAACCAGCGTCGGCTCGCCCTCGTCGCGCGACAGGATGACCAGCCAGCGAATGCCGGTCCATTTTTCAAGCCGGGCCTGAAGATCGTTGACCAGCGAACGCGGCGCGTCGGCGCCCAGCCGGATTTCCAGCTTGCCGGGCTCGATGCCCACCATATGCACATGCTGGCGCAGCAGCGTGCGCAGAACCGGTTCGCGGTTCTTGGAGCAAAGCTCGACGATGTCCTTCAGCGAGCCGATCTTGACCAGCATTTCGGGCGCGGCGCGCTGCTCAGCGCGCGGGGCCTCGACGGGTTGCGTCTCGGCTGCCGTTTGCGGTGTTGCGACCGGATCGGCTTTCGGAACGGCGCGCAGCATGGCGGTCGGGCCGCCGGTGGAGCCGCGCGGGCTCATCGACTGGCCGACGGCATTCACATGGCCGCCGCCCTGCATGGAGGCCCCGCCACCGCCGCCATTCGGGCGCGTTGCGGATGGCGTATCGACGGCGCTGCCATTGGCGTATTCGGCGAGGCGACGCGCCGCGTCTTCCGGCGAGGGAAGATTGGCGGCATGCGCGATGCGGATCAGCACCATTTCGGCCGCCGCCTGCTGGCGAGCGGCACTTTCAGTTTCCGGAATGCCCTTCAAGAGCATTTGCCAGATGCGCGACAGCGTCGAGACGGCGAGCGTCCTGGAAAATTCCGCGCCGCGCGTCCGCTCGGCTTCACTCAGCGACGGATCTTCAGCGGAGGCCGGGGCGAATTTGAAGCGCGTGACCAGATGGGTGAAATCGGCCAGATCGTTGAGCACGGCAACGGGGTTTGCCCCCGCCTCATACTGGCCGGCAAATTCATTGAGCGCGGCTGCTGCATCGCCGCGCGCCAATGTGTCGAAGAGATCGACCACGCGGGCTCGGTCGGCAAGGCCGAGCATGGTGCGGACCTGCTCGGCAATCACCGCGCCGCCGCCATGGGCAATCGCCTGATCCATCAGCGACAGGCCGTCGCGAGCCGAGCCTTCGGCCGCGCGCGCGATCATCGCCAGTGCTTCAGGTTCGGCCTCGATGCCTTCCTTGCCCGCGATGGTCGAGAAGAGATGCACGAGGTCGGCCGCAGAAATGCGGCGCAGGTCGAAGCGCTGGCAGCGCGACAGAACGGTAATTGGAACCTTACGGATTTCAGTCGTCGCGAAGATGAATTTCACATGTTCCGGCGGCTCTTCGAGCGTCTTCAGCAGGCCATTGAAGGCCTGCGTGGAGAGCATGTGGACTTCGTCGATGATATAGACCTTGTAGCGCGCCGAAACCGGGCGATAGCGCACCTGCTCGATGATCTCGCGGATATCGTCGATGCCGGTGTGGGAGGCAGCGTCCATTTCGACGACGTCGAGATGGCGGCCTTCCATGATCGCCTGGCAATGGATGCCAAGCTCTTTCAGCTCGATCGTCGGCTTGTCGATCGTGTCGGTCTTGTAGTTGAGTGCGCGGGCGAGAATGCGGGCGGTGGTCGTCTTGCCGACCCCGCGAACGCCGGTCAGCATATAGGCCTGCGCAATGCGGCCGCTTTCGAACGCATTGGTCAAGGTCTTGACCATCGGCTCCTGGCCGACCATCAAGTCATTGAAATCCTTGGGACGATATTTGCGCGCGAGGACCCGGTAGCCGGTTTGCTCCTGAGTGTCCTTTTCGCCGCCGCTCATGGCCCGTTGCCTTTTAATTTCGCCCGGCAACCGGGCATTCATCAAGATGAGAGGTGGGAGGCCAGCACGATGACCCGTGCCTGAACTCGTTAGGGCTGCTTCCTTCCGGACCTGACCCGGTTGGCGAGTGGTCCGTCCACCACCAGCCTCCCGACCTCCATATCGGCAATCTTCATTCGAAATGCAAGCAGAATGACGAAAAATCCCCGTATCGCGTGCTTGATGGCAGTGGCAAATCACGCATACACTTGCGCCAAAAGAAAATTCGACGGGAGTGCAGCCTTGGAGAAATTCGAACCCGATGCGCGGCTCACGCGCAACGCGACGCTGGTTGCCAATCTTGGCCTGTGTCAGTTGCGCCTTGTCGATGACAGCCGCTGGACCTGGCTGACGCTGATCCCGCAGCGCCCTGACATTTCGGAGATTTTCGAACTGACGCCGCTCGACCAGACCATGCTGACCTTCGAGACCAATCTGGTCGCCAGTGCGCTCAAAAGCGTCACCCGATGCACGAAGATCAATGTTGCGGCGATCGGCAATATCGTGCGACAGCTTCACGTCCATGTTCTCGCGCGCAATGAAGGCGACGCCAACTGGCCGGGACCGATCTGGGGCTTCGGCGAAGCCGTACCCTATGAGCAGGAGGCGCGCAAACACCTTGCCGACACCATTCTGAAAGCGCTGAGTTCATGAAAAGTCCGATCTTCGATCTCGCGGCCCCGCATGCGGAGCCGTCAAGCCTGACCGCCTTTGCAGAAAACGCCCTGATCCGCGACACGGAGAACCGTGACGACGATTGTCTTGAGAGAGCCTTCGCCACGGAGGGCGTGCACGCCTATGCGATCGTCGACGGCCGCATGATCCTGAAACATGACCGGCAGGTGCTCGATCCGCTGTTTGCGCCTTATGAGCTTGCAGCGCTTGATCCCGACCCGGACAATGCCGTGCTGCTCGGCCATCGCGAGACCGGCGAGCCGCGCATCGCCATGCCGGTGAAGATCAATCCCGATCAGCTGCCGGACCTCTACAAGGCGGCGACGGCGCGCGGCATCTATCGCGAGAATATTCTCGAAGGCGCGATGCTGGGGGAAGCCGCACAGGCCTTCTCGCTCGTGCACTGGAACATGACGCATCGTTTCTGCGGCAAATGCGGCGGGGCGACGGTCGCCAAGGCGGGCGGTTACAAGCGCGCCTGCGAGGCCTGCGGCAACATGCTTTTCCCGCGCACGGATCCTGTCGTCATCATGCTGGTGATCGACGAGGAGAATGATCGCTGCCTGCTGGGGCGCAATGTGCAGTTTCCCGAGGGCATGTATTCCTGCCTAGCGGGCTTTGTCGAACCCGGCGAAACGATCGAGAACGCCGTGCGTCGCGAAACCTTCGAAGAGGCAGCCATCCAGGTCGGGCAGATCCGCATCTATGCGTCACAGCCCTGGCCGGTGCCGCATTCGCTGATGATCGGCTGTTTCGGCCGGGCGGAAAGCCGCGACATCACCTTTGACCAGAAGGAACTGGCCGATTGCCGCTGGTTCACGCGCGAGGAAACAGAGGCGATGCTGAAGCGCACGATGGGCGAGCCGGGCTCGGCGCCGCCCAAGGGCGCGATTGCGCATCGGCTGATGCGCGACTGGCTGGACTGGCCGGAGGCTTGAGAGACCCTCCTCTCCCCTTGTGGGAGAGGAAGCGATTTCAACATCTTAGCTTTAGCTAAGTGTTAGAAATCGCCGGTGAGGGGTTCGTTTTCGTGCACTGGCATTTACCGCAATCTACCCCTCACCAAGATCGCCGAACCAATCGGCTTCGCCTCTTGGGGCGATCTATCCTCTCCCACAAGGGGACCATTGCATAACTCGCACTTGTTGGGATTTTGAGGATTGAAGACGCAGCTTTTCGAGCCCGGTTGTTGATTTTCCGGGCTTTTGGGTTGTTCTTTGTCGGCTTTGGGTGGTTTTGGGCG
>NZ_JAJNCX010000029.1 GCF_021026315.1 Rhizobium sp. C4 | reverse complement strand
CTCCAACGCTGCGCAATGTGAAAGCTACGCGTTTCCGCCGGTTGCTCAAGCCGCGCCATTTGGCGTATCAAAAACCGCCGAGGCTCTAATCGCAGCCGGATGAAAGTTCAGTGGCAGGTCAGTGGGCGTCAAAGAGCATCTCGTGTGTTTGCAGCAGGTAGGCCCTGACCAGAAAAGCCCGGCTGTGCGCCAGATTGATGTGTGCGACCTGAAGCTTCGTGCGCTCGCCGCCGATCACAGCGTAATCTTCACTCCAATCGAATTGGAATGCTTCGCCAGGGCGGAAAGACAGCGGAACGAATATGCCACGCCCCGTCGTCTGCTGCTCAACTCGCCATTCACGGGCGAACGCGGCGACACGCCCATAGGAGCCGGTAAAGCCGAGCACCATCAGATCGGCATGAAGCTGCTTCAGCGTTCGGCGCTGCTTGCGCGGCCTGCCCGCCTCGGTCTTCAGCCAGCCAGAGAGCTTGTCAGCGAACGGATCAAGTTTGCTTACCCGCTCCGGTACCGCGAACTTCGGCTCGATCGTGCCGGCGCTCAGATACTTCGCGATTGTGTTGCGCGACAATCCTGTTCGTCGGCTGTTCTCGCGGACAGACAGCTTCTCACGCAGTGCCATCCGGCGGATGATATTCAAAAGTCCCATGTGGATCACTCCGTTACCCCCGTCGCTCTCCGCGTTGGGGGAAGGTTCACATGGCTCAATTCTCAATGGAAATTATGCGCCTAACCGGCTCAGTTCTGCGTGGAAACCAACAGGCGTCATCAAACTCTTCAAGCCAAAAGAACGCCAGAACTAGTTCGACGTCGCAGGGTTCGATGCGACCTGATAGCCTTCGGCTGTGGCCTATACCGCGATCCCCGATTGAAAGGTCAGGTCCTCTTCGGCTGCACTACGGTCGGCCCCAAGCCTGCGAGGAGACGCACCAGTTGAACCTGCCGATTGACGCCAGTCTTGCGGAAAAGCGCCTTGATATGGGTGCGAACAGTATCCTTCGATATCCGTAGAGCCGCAGAAATTTCGTCGACGGAAAAGCCGGCAGTCAGCTTCTGAGCCACGACAGCCTCCGCCCCGGTCAAGTCAAAAAGGCCGCAGATAACGCGTAGATCCGGCGGCCCTACCCCCACAACCGGTGTCACGACCACCAAGGCGCAGGATCTGTTAAAAATGTCGCGCGCTGCCCGGCGGACGGGGATAATCTGGATGACAAGTGCAGGATCGTCCGATTTCGCGGCTATTGGTATCGACTGCACGGGGGCCGTTTTTCCAGCTTGCACAAGTTCCAGTGCCGACTCGTAGGCACTACGCGCGGAAACATCTTCGAAAAAAAGCCTGTTGCGGGACGCCGTCCTAATACGCGGCGACAAATCCGCAAATTGGCGATTGGCAGTGATGACTTGACCATTGTCACCGATCACCGCACCGGCGAGGCCGATGGCCTCCAAACCCTCCGTCATGGACTGGGCTTGCTTAAGCCCAAGGCGGGCTGCGAGAAAGCCCGCACGCGCGAGATCAGACTTGATTTTGTTCATTCTCATCAGGGCATGGGGCGAAAAAGGGCCGTTGTCCGTTCTATTCAATTGGCTATACACGAAAACCGAACCGGAGGGCTCCAGGAACGATCCACCCATTTCCCAAGCTAGACCTATAGGCTCCAGAAGTTCAAGCCGGAGCGGGTCGTCTTCCAATTCCTCGGGCGTCAGCAAATCAACGTCGCGCATAAACATATTTGGCCAACGCTCGAGGCCAATCAAAGGACGCCTGCTTCGCTGCGCAACGCCGCTTGTTTCATACACTTTCATCTGCTCAGCGATACAATCGCTCGCAGTCCAACGCGGGGGCCCATCTGGAGCCAGCGTTATCAGCGCCGTTGAATAAGCTCCGACATGTGCGCTGACAAGATCGCAAAGCTGTGGCCATAAATCGGGAACTACTGCGGCCTCGTAAGCACGATCGACAATCTGCACTTCCATTTCTTCAAGCATGATCATATCTCAGTAAGCAGACGGAAATAAAAAACAAAAAGTGCGTCTGTCATGCGTTCCTATTCATGAAAAAATCAAATCTCTCAGGCTTCGTCAAGGTCTACCCCAAATTGGTGATGCGCCCATGGTCGAGTTGGGAGTAAACATTATCGCTCTGTGTGCGCAGCAGCGGCATAGTTATATCGAAAAGCCCATCTGGCAGGATTTCGTGCATGAAACGCGTTATGTTAGTCGCGATTGTCTTTCTGTTGAGTTACCAGAATGCCATCTCTGGAAAGAATATCGGTCGAACCAATGACAATGATAGCGCGGCACAACGTGAGCCTTTAATCCGGGCGGCCGACTACAAGACTAGGCTGAGTGAAATTTCCCTGATGATCGACAGCAACAGGAATGTTGCAATTCTATACGTGGAGCGTGCCCACATCTATCGGCTTATGCGCAAATACGATCGCGCCCTCGACGATTATATAACTGCAATTCAGTTGGACCCCAACCTACAGTCGGCACTGGCAGGCGTACAGGATTTGATGAGCGAATGGCGTCCGCCAGAAGCGGCACAAGCACCTGCCGAGAAACTCTATGAAATCTACAAATTCTCGGCGATCGGAGATTACTGCGCGTCGAAAGGATTAGTGTTCAGCAAGAAAAACATAAATTATATTCACTCAAAGCTAGATTATTTAGTATCTTCAAATTCAATTTATTCCAAAATTTCCAAATATTATGAGAATGAAGCCTCGTTGCACGTGAGAAGATTCTCAAATCAAATTGACGAAAGCGATTGCGAGTATTCGCTTAAATCGGCTCTAAAAATATTAGAAATCTTGTAATTTAAAATGGACGAGCATTATAAATAAACGGCAACAAAAAATGGAAAAATTGGAGAATCTCATGTTGCTTAGATTCGAATACACATCCGTTTTATTGTCTTTTCTTGCAGCCTGTGAAACGGATGATGTGACCGCATTTAATACTATGACAAATACCATATATCAGTTGGACGCAATGGATCGAAAAGAAAGCAGCTACCATTATAGGTATCGGTACACCAATTATCGTCCCACCACTTACCGCCCCTCCTCGACAATTTCCAGTAACGGCGGATACTCTCATACCGAGACAGCTGGTGAATGTGGGGTCGGCCCTGGCACCGGTTGTCGCTAAAACAATGCTCGGGAGGCTTTGGCTGTTTGCGGCGACCGAAAAGCTGCCAATACGCCGGTGTGACGAACGAGCGATCTAAAATCAGGCAAAACTCGTTGCCGATGATGTCTCCTGCTGGAAAGTGAAATCGTGCGTCGATTAGGTGTAGCAATATAAAGGTTCGCGAGCGGTGTTGCGAACGGAATGCGATAAAATTACGATTTGGAGCATCTTCGACGATCCCGTGTCGATTGATCTTATAGTTTGGATTGGCCATATTTCGTGTTCGCAGGTTGAATTAAATGAGGCAGGCTTTCAATTGTGTTTAGGCCATTCCTTGGCAAAGATGGGGACGTATGCCGAAGGCAGGTAATTTCTTTTTCATCCGTTCAACCAGGATCCCGATAGAAGAAGTGTTGCGTATCGATGGCAACCCCATCTGGACGCAGGGGGATTTTCTCTTTCAGCGCATCGATCAGCTCTGTGGCGAGGGGATGTCGCGGCTGTTTGCCGAGCCGACCATCAAGCCGCAGGATGGCGGTAAGGTACTGAATATCGCCTGGTTCGGCAGTTATGACGACGACACCAGAGATATTGAAACCCTCGATCGCGTCAGGAATGTTCGCCTCGTTGAAGAACTGACGCGGCGCATTGAAGCGCTTCGGCCCGCTCTTGCCGATCCGCAGATCGGCGAAGCCGTCGCGGTCATGCTCAATATCTACAATCGACAATCCATCGTTGCTGTCGGCGACCAGCCGGTGATCTTGAACTGGGGCAGTCTGCCAGAATCGGCCACCCTTTCCTCAGCAGCCTACGCGAAGCACACAGAGGCTACTATCGGCCCGTTCCTGAAGACTGACATATCGCCCCGCCTGCCCGGCAGATCTTGGACAGCTGCCGGAGGTATCGAGTCTACGGCTACTCCTGCGGAAGCGAAGGCGCCGCCCGGAACACGATCAGGCGCAGCAGCGGCGGCAATCTCGACGCAACGCCCATCCCCAGCCAGGCTACCCCTGTGGCCGCCTGCGGTTTTCGCGGGAGTTTTCGGCAGCATCCTCGCCTATGCCGCATGGCCCGGCAATCTGATCTACGAGAAACAGATGGCCGTCTCACAAGCCGAACTCGATGCGACCGCAAATGCCAATCGCGGCCTGAAAGAACGCATAGAGTTGCTGACCGCCCAGCTCGGGAAAGACCCTTGCGAGATTGACAAGAGCCTGCTCGCTCTCGCTGCGCCGTCTCCGGGGGCCGGGCCGGACAAGCCTGGCTCTGTCCCCGGCACCACCCCAGGAGCGCCGTTCGTACCGAAAGGTAACGGACAATGAGCCAGTTCGTCACGACCACACCACTGCATGTCATGCGCCCCCTCGGCTCGTCCGCCGAGCGCTCCTTCCCGCGGATCGAGGCAATGCTTCAAAGGGAGTTCAGGGAACAGCTCTGCTTCGCGCTGGCCGAGCCGGTCAAGAGCAAGGACGGCGCCGGTATCGACTGGTATACCGAGCTGGAAGAGATCGTTACCCCGCTTTCTGCGCTGCCCGAAGCGTATATGGACTATTACCGGGCGCGGCTTGAGGCAGACAAGGCAACTGTCAAGGCCGCGGCCCAACAATATGAGGATCGCTCCGATCCTGCTGGCCGGACCATAGCGACGGCCTTGCTTAACGCCATTTCATATCCGGGCGACGAGCATGTCTATCTCGTCGGCGATGCCCAGAGCGGCGAAGCAAAACTTCTGCTGACCGCTTGGGGTTACGAGAGGCACTCGTTCGAACTCGCAGGATCGCACGCTATCGGTAAGCGCGAGAAAATCTTCCCGCCAGCGGGAGGTGTGTCCATTGACATGACTGCTGCGCAAGAAACCACCGCAGAAACTGCCAGGATAGCGGCGGCAAACGCCCTCGACACGCCCCCAAAGCGGCGCGGCTGGCGCACCGGCGTGTTCTATTTGCTTTGGCTCCTGGCATTCATCCTGCCATTCATGGTCGGCTGGATGCTGTTGCCCGCCTGCGGCATTCGCGTGCCGTTCACCGACCGTATCGTCTACGGCTGGGGCGACGGTACCTATTGCCTGCAGGTCGCCAATCCGCAAGCAGAACGCGGCGCTCTGGAGACACAAGCCCTGGTGGCAGACATGCGTCGGCTGGAAGATGCGCTGCGAGACATGATCGAGCGTTGCGTCTCGCCGACGGCGCCCCAACCGCCGCTGACCTCGCCTGCGCCCGCCACGCCGCTGCCGACGGACCAGAACCGTTTGCAGCAGAACGGGCGAACGCTCAATGCGAACGAGGACAGCGTGACATTGACCTGGAACAATAAAAATGACCTAGATCTGTACATCGTTTGCCCAGACGGCAGTCTGGCTGGAATAGAAACATCAGCCTGTGGGGTCGATGCCAACCTGGACAGGAATAAAAAATACACACCTCTCACCAATCAGCCCATTGAATTACTAAAGTGGCCCTCCGACACGTTGCAGCCCGGGCAGTATCGCATCCAAGTGAAATATTTCGCACAGTATGATCAGCAGCTGAGGACACCGTTTACCGTGACGTTGCGGCGAAACGGCCAGGTGCAGATCTTCAACAAGGAGACGAGTTCCGTAAAAGATGTTGTCCCGATAATTGAGTTCACCGTACCCTGAGAAGACAAGTGACATACAGAACAAACATGGCAACCAAGGCATGCTGACAAATCTCGCAAACTTCAGCGAGGGTCTTTCGCTGGTCCCCGACAGCGGCATTCAGTTTGTGGAATTCGGCTTCGATTTCGACAGCTCACCGCGACTTGCGCGCAGTTTCATCGAGCGTAGCTCCCCCGGCCAGCTGGACGCCGAGGGGAGAACGCTGATACGCCTGCTGACCAATTGGAACGACAACGATCCGACGGCGACGGTGCCCTATTCCCCTCATGCGGACGATGTCTCGAATTACGAGATTAACCGTTCCGTGGCGCTGAAAACCTACATGAACCGCTGGGTGCCGGTGCCGTTCTTCAAGATCGAACCGGGCAAAGATGCCCTGGGTAACGAACTTTATGCGCAAGGCCCAACCGACTGGGTGCGCATGCGCATTACCGAGACGCGCAACACATATGGCGACCGGGAAGCCAGCCACCGCGTGATCTTCGCCTTTGATACTTCGCTTGCGCCAATCAAGCCGAACCGCCCCTACCTCGCGCCGACCCCCGAGGATGCTCAGCGCACCGAGCGGTTCCGCCTGATGACGCGGCTGCCGGATATCATCTCCTTCCTCTCGCACAAGATCACCATGCCCGGCCAGGGCGAGGCCGATGTTCAGCAATGGGTGGACGACTGGCTACGCGATGCCCTCTACACCTACAGGAAAGAGGAAAACAAGAATCGCGAACTGCGGCCCGAGCACTTCCCGCATCGGTTCGAGCATCTCGCATTGTACATCACTCTCGTCCAATTCATCGGCAGCGTGATCAAGCCGGGTCCGGTTTCCCTGATCGATACGCTGAGTGAGGTAAAGGCGGCGCAGGCGGTCGATGTCGACCTCGTTCTCGATATTGGCAACTCGCGCTCCTGCGGCCTTCTCATTCAGTCTTTCCCGGACGACATGAATGTCGATCTCAACAACTCGCTCGTGATGGAGCTGCGCGATCTGTCCAAGCCGGAACTCGTGCATCGCGATCCGTTCGAGAGTCAATGCGAGCTGGTGGCGGCGGAGTTCGGCCCGGACGACATCGCCCGGCGCTCCGGGCGGGCGCGCGCATTCTTCTGGCCCAGCCTCCTGCGCATCGGGCCGGAAGCCTCGCGGCTGCGCGGCGAATCCGAAGGTACCGAAGCTACGACGGGCATTTCCTCGCCCAAACGATATTTGTGGAGTTCAGATCCGGTATTACAGGACTGGAAGTTTCGCTCGAGCGCCGGCTATTCGGACACCGTGCCACGTATCGAAATGTCGATGTACCGTTTCGTCAACGACCGAGGCGACGTACTGGAACAGATCGAAAGCGACCGCCAGAAATTCAAGCTGAAGGTCAAGGAATCCGATACCCAGACGGCAAGCCGTTTCTCCTTCTCGAAATCCTCATTCTTCACCTTCATGCTTGTCGAGATCATCGCCCAAGCCATGTCGATGATGAACAATCCCGGCGTGAGGCGTGAAAGACGGCTGAAGGATTCGCCGCGGCGGCTACGGCGCATCATCCTGACGATCCCATCGGCCACACCGGTGCAAGAACAGCGCATTCTTCGCTCGCGCGCCGAAGCTGCGGTGAAGCTGCTCTGGTCGCTGTCCGGCTGGGATGAGGTCAAGGGCGGCATCAACAGCCGCCGTCCCGAGGTACACTGCTCCTGGGACGAAGCAAGCTCCGTGCATCTTGTCTATCTTTACGGCGAGGCCGTGCACAAGCTTGGCGGTTCAATCCGCACACTGTTCCATATGCTGGGCAAGCCGCGCGAGCGGCATCCGGCACTGCCGGCAGACAAGGGCAATTTGAGAAGGCCGGAAAGCAGTCTCCGCATAGCCAGCGTCGATGTCGGCGGCGGCACGACAGATCTGATGGTGACGACTTACTACCAGACCGACAACGTCGCGCTTTATCCCGACCAGAACTTCCGGGAAGGATTTCGGATTGCCGGCGACGATCTCCTCAAGTCGGTGATCGAGCGGCTGGTGACCCCACGTTTCGAAGAAATGCTGACCCAGTCCAGCATGACCAATGCCCGCAACTTTCTCAAAGATCGATTTGCCGGCGATAATCCCACCATGTCGGAACAGGAAAAGCACCTGCGCAGGCAATTCGTGTTGCAGGTTCTGCTGCCTGTGGCCATTGGCATCCTGTCGGAATGCGAAGCCATGCCGGCAAACAGCCGTCAGACATCGTTGCGCAAGATTTCCGACTTCTTCCCTGAAGACACCGACAAGGACACAAAAATCCGTAAGGAAATTCCAGTCGACAAACGCATTCTCGGCTACCTTAAGGAGAAAGCGAAAACGCTGGGCGCGTCCGAGTTCCTGCTGGCCGATTGCGAGATCCTGATCGACCCGGCGGCGATGGAGGAATGTGTCCTAGCAACATTTGACAGCGTTTTCGACAACATCGCAGAAGCCATCAACCATCTGGACGCCGATATCGTGTTGCTGACCGGCCGTCCGATGCGCCTGCCGCAGCTGATCAACCTTTTCGTTAACAAGATGGCCGTGCGGCCGGATGCCGTTATCCCGATCCGCGATTATCGTGTCGGGACCTGGTATCCTTTCCGCGGGGTCAGCAACACTCATATTGACGATCCGAAGACAACTGCAGTGGTCGGCGCGATGCTGTGCGCGCTATCAGAGCGGCAGATCACCAATTTCACCCTCTATTCGCAGTATCTGCGGATGAGGTCGACCGCCCGCCATATCGGGTTACTGGAAAGCAGCACGAAACTGCCTGACGAGAAGTTGCTGTTTTCGGATATCGATCTCGACAGCAGCGGAAATGAAGAGGATTGTCAGTTCAATTACCATAGTCCGGTGCGCATCGGTTATCGCCAATTGCCGCTGGAACGCTGGGTTGCCACGCCGCTCTACAAACTGAGCCTGTCCAACACACGCGCCGCGGCAGGTATACAGCGACCCATCAACGTGACAATTGCGCGCAACACGCAGAAGGCCGACAAAGACGAGACAGACGAAGCTGTGCTACTTTCAACCGAGCTCACGCGGGAAGAATTCATCATCGAAGATGCCGAGGATCTTGTCGGGGTCCCTGTGAAGCGACTTATGGAACTCAAGCTGGATACGCTAGCCATCGATACAGGTGACGGCTATTGGCTGGATACCGGGATATTGTCCATCCAATGACAACGACATCGAATTCCAGAAATGAACTTGCGCAGCTCTGCCGGAACACACTCGAATCGGCGCAGCAGGGCCTTGTCTGGATCGCCGATCCGGCGAACGCCGAGCGCATCGGCCCGACCCGAAAGGCGGCAGAACAGCAGTTGCGCAAATCGGTGACTGCCGCGCGCAAGACGATGACCGCGATCGATCGACCGATGTGTATCGGCGTGTTCGGCCCAAGCCAGGCCGGCAAGTCCTATCTTGTCTCGGTTCTCGCCCGTCCCGGCGAGAAGCCGCTGATGGCGCGATTTGGTGACTTGGGCCGCGACGTTGATTTCATTCGAGAAATTAATCCCGGCGGCGACCGCGAATCCACCGGTCTTGTCACCCGCTTCTCGATTCGCCAAGAACAAAGCCCCTCTGGCGCGCCCGTCGTTTTGCGGATGTTGAGCGAAACCGACATTGCCAAGATCTTAGGTAACAGCTTCTTTCTTGACGGCGATCCAAAACGCCGGCCGTCGCTGACACCCGAGACCATCCTGAAGACCCTTTCCGTCGCGAAAACGCGAGCCGGCTCCGCTCTTGGCGCGGGCTTGCAGGACGAGGACGTCTGGGAACTCCAGGATTATTTCGAGCAGCAGTTCGCAGGCCTTGCCTACATTGAGACGCTAAGCTCTTTCTGGGAAGAAGCCGCCCAGTTGGCGCCGCGCCTGTCCGTCCGCGACCGCGCTGAGCTTTTCTCAATCCTCTGGGGCGATGTACCGCAGTTCACGACCGTCTATATCGAACTGGCTTCGGCCCTCGAAAAACTGGGCTTTCCCAAAGAAGCCTATTGCGGCATCGATGCCCTCCTTCCCCGCGAAAAGAGCATTATCGACGTGGCGACCCTCAGCGGGCTCGGCTCCTTGAGCGTCGGGGAACCGCTATCCATCCGCTCGATGAACGGTCCTGCAGTTTCGTTGTCGCGGCCGATCGTTACCGCTCTCGCAGCCGAATTGCGCATTACCATCGCCGACCAGCCTGGTCCGCTGTACCAGCACACGGACCTTCTCGATTTCCCAGGCGCCCGTAGCCGCCAAAAGGTCGATTTCGAGACTTATTTCGACCTCAAGGGCGACGCTCTCCAGGACCTCTTCCGGCGCGGCAAAGTTGCGTTCCTGTTCGACCGCTATGTGGCGGAACAGGAAATCGCGAGCATGCTGTTGTGCATCAAGGATTCCAACCAGGAAGTTGTCGAACTGCCGGACATGATTGACAACTGGATTAAGTTGTCCCACGGAGCCACTGCGGCCGACCGTGCCGGAACGGATCCCGCGCTTTTCCTCGTCCTGACGATGATGGACAAGCACTTCAACGAAAGGGCCGGCGACGAAGGACAAAACCCCGCTGATCGGTTCAAGGCACGTATGGCAGCCTCGCTTACCAGCTATTTCGGAAAGGCCCATACCTGGCCATTCGAATGGAAACCCAAGAGGGCATTCAATAATACATACTGGCTGCGCAACCCTAATTTCAAGTCGGAGTTCCTAATCCGTTACAACGGCAATCAGGAAATAGAAATTCTGCCTGAGAAGGTCGAGAAAGTTGCCGCCCTCCGCAAGGCCTACCTGGAGGTCGACGAGGTGCAGCATCACTTCCGCGACCCGGCCCGCGCGTTCGACGAGTCGCTGAAACTGAACGACGGCGGCGTCGGATACCTGATTGAAAATCTGGCCCCCGTATGCCGACCGGAGATCAAGCTAAACCAGGTGCACCGGCGGATCGCCGCCCTCGCCCGAGACGTGCGCCGGGTTCTGTCGCCCTTTTTCATCGATAGCGATATCAACAAGCGGCTTGAAGAGCGACAGGAAGTCTGCGAGCGCATTCTGTCGGGTCTTTCCGAGGCTTGGGATCGGAATGCGTTCGGTAGTTCGATCAAAACGCTGCAAATCAATCAGAACGGAATTTCCGAACATTTGCACGTTGCGTTCACGAGGCGCGGCGAAGACGCTCGTGCCGACGCCGGTCCCACTCGCGGCACATCGCCGGCCGCAAGCGGGAGGCCACCCTTGCCGGGTAGAAAGCCGCCCCTTCCGGGTTCAAGGCCCGTAGCAACGGCCGAAACTGCAATGCCGCCACCGGCGGTAGCCCAAAAGGTTTCAACCAAGGAACACTATCTGGCCCGCATGGCAGTCAGTCAATGGACAGAGAACCTCTATGCGCTTGTAAGAAACGAAGAAGTCCTGAAGGTAATGGGGCTGGACCAGCAAACGGCTAGCGAACTGATCTCCGAGCTGATCACCGGTGCCCGGCGCTCTGATCTCGAGAGCCGCATCGCCATTGACCTCGAAAAGCTCAGCGGCAGCCCGATCGAACGGGCTGATATCCTACTTGAGAAGGCGGGCTTCTTCGCCACCACCCATATAAACCGCTTCGTAAATACGCTTGGCTTCGATGTGCTTGATGAAAGTCAGAGGCCAGACGCGCCTGCGGGACCCGACGGCAACATGGTCAAGGTCTTTGCGCGCCGTCCGACGCTTGGCAATTGCGACGGTCTTCCCAAGGTTCGCCGCGACTTCTCCTACCTGGCGCTCTCTGAATGGATGTATGCATTCCACCAGATGGTGTCCGATAACGTGACTTCGGGCGAAGGCTTTGCTGTCAATTTGGAGCAGAACGAACGGCTGAGGGTGATCCTCGACGCTCTCGACATCTTTGTGGCCGGCCAGGCCGGAAATAGCGTGGCATGAAGCAGGTATATATAGAGATCCGCGAAGACGACACGCTGTACTTCGGGCACGCGCTGATCACGTTCGATTTCGTTGGCGCGGACAGCGGCCCAATCCAGCTTGTCGTGTCCCGCAAGTCTGGTGAAAAGCCGTATCTGGGGTTGACGGAGTGGCAGGCAAGTCCTGCGGCCCTAGACGCCACGGTGGTTTCGAGGGAGAACGGGAAGACAGTCGTTCGAGCCGGGCCGAATATCTGCGACAAGCTTCCCTACGATCTGCAGGTCCGCTTCCAGATCGTGGGCACCGAGGTCTATGGACAGGCGTTTTGGCCGTCGATTCAACCGGTGCCTGGCGGCTATAGCGGCCATCTGGACACTCACGTCGCCGAGCAGCCGCCCGCCGCGCCTCCTGCTCCGCCACCGGCGCAACCTGCGCGGCCCAGCCCGCCATCTCCACCACCTCCAACTCCATTTCCGCAAACCAAAACACAATCCAAGGTTGCTTCTGGGCCTGCACCGACCCTCAAAAGCAAGGGGGCGTCGTCGAGGGGGCTGCCTCTCATTCTGATAATCGCGGTGATTGCTTGTGTGGGCGCTGTTTACGTTTATCGGGAGCCGATCCAGAAATTCCTGCAGGAACGTCGCAGCCGTGAAGTGCAGGCAACGCTCATCGACAGGTTTGAGGCGCTTAGGCGCGCGGATCCGACTGGTGCACAATTACTGGCATTAAGCCACGACGCTTTTGCCGCGAGAGATGGGGCGATAGGATTTCAGGCGATTACGCTTTCCGCTCAACGCGGGAACCAGGAGGCAAAGCTCGAAATGGCCCGCTGGTATGATCCGCGCACGTTCAACGAGAGCCGCGCAACAGACATGGACGCGAACAGGGCGGGACGCGCGTATTTTGAACTCGCTCTTAGTGGCAATGCCGACGCGAAGGGTCTTCTGCGGTCGCTTTGCCAGGCCAGCCGGAGCGGAGGGCCAAACTATCGCGGATTTCTTGCGAGCACTTATTGCCAGGGCAATCTTGGGCCCTAGCAATACGACGCTCCGGCAGATCAGCATTCATCTCACTCAACCCAATGTGGATCAGTTATCCGGCTGGCATTTATAGGTATAGTCCTGACATGAGATCACGCCCCGGATCCCGTGGGTGACGCTGGACTGTTTCATGATGTGATAAGTCTTGCTGGTCGACTCTGATCGTCCGGAACTATGGGCGGCGCTCATATCCGCGTAGCATACCACCGGAACCTTGCACTGATTACTGAGGGTAAGCATGCATGCTCCTTCACCGCCGGTCACGCGTCCCTCGTATTCGGCGCTGACGCAATTCAGCGGCCCCGTGGCAATGTCCGGTTCACCAGACGAACGAGTTTGGCGACTGTTAGGCTGCGGCTGATTGGGCTTAGCAATTGGCTGGCTGTCTGCGCCTGCGGCCCTTCTTTTGTGCTCGGAATATATGGATTCACATTCTTTCCTCTTGGCCACTTCAAGATCATAGGCACGTTGAAACGCCCTGCCCCCGTCCATTGCCAAAGCAGCTGCTTTGTCCGATAGCTGTGAATCTTGTGCCAAGCAGTTTTTATATTGCTGCAAGAGGGCCATTTCCCCAGGATATTGTTCTGCAGCGAAACTTGTCGGTGCATTCAAAAGAACCAATGCCAATGCTGCCACAAATTTACGCATCGCAATGCCCTCATTTTTCCAGCCTGATAATATTGAAAGCGTCCGAGTACATGAGTTGTCAATAATTCCACTTTTCAACGGCATATCCTTTCCGATCTAAACAGAATACAGCGCTAGAATTCACGCGGCCCCTTCAGTCCAAGAGCAGATGTAAAACCGCCAACACCTATGTTTGGCAGTATTTTGCTATATGTCTAAAGCAACTCCGTTCAGGTCTGGAGCAGCTTTCGATGGAAGTAAATAATTTGCGGATCAAAAGCCCAATCATTGACCCATGACATCGCCCGTTTGAGCGCCAATTCCCCCATAGGGGAGAAATCTTGACGTCGTTGAGCGTCTCCGATTCAAGTCGCATCAATCTGTCCTTCAATGCTTAGGTTGAATCTTGCTGCCGCTTTCAACGCCTATGCGCTTCTTAAAGCGGTTGTCCGCGTTGTCGAACAGTGCGCATTGGCGCTTGCCGGCAGTGAAGCTGAAAGCGATACAGGAATCGTTTGCCCAGCACATGCTTTCGCACTCGCTTCTATTGCGGGCAGTGCGCATCGGGCCGAGGATGGAGCCTGACATTGTGGAGTCTTTATAGTATTCCATAATGATCGAAGCGTCGTTGAAGCCGGGATGTCGTACGGTGGCAAGGATGCCTGAAGTCGCCCGTGCATCGAGGCGAAGCGCATCCAGGCTGCTTTTCAGATAGCACTTCTGGCTCCAGGCATTGAAGGTATAGCCGATGCATTGGCCGGAACCGCGACAAAGGTTCTCGCATTGGTCGACGCTGTTGCTGGGGCGCGTGAGAAAATCGAAGCCGCCGAGATCGCGATTTTCGACGCGATTGAAACTGCGGGATTCCCGCGGAAGCTGTTCGGCGACAGGCGGTTGAGATTGTTGCCGTTGCTCCGGTGGTCGTGGAGAGTTGATTGGGTCGCGATACCCGGCGAGCTTGTTGCGGGTCCCGGCCGTCGAGCCTGATTGTTGACGTGCCGAACGGACGCCGCCATAGAGCCGGCACTGATTGGTGCCCGTTTGATGATCGAAACCGAGGCAGCCCGAGCGCTCGGTGCAAAGATGATCGCATTCCTCAAGGGATTTGGAAATTTCGGCAGTCAACGAGCCTTCGAGCGCCGTTTCCGGATAGTTCAGGAATGGGCCGCCTGCCGACTGCGTGCGAGCGCTTTGTTGCCCCTTTTCATTGCCGAGGTGTGGAACATCTGGTGCATGGACCAAGTTTGCTTGGCGACTTGCATCACCGGGCGCTTCTCCGTAAACGCTTAGTCGCCCTTCACTCCCAGGATTCAATTCTTTCATTGCCGCCTTGATCCAGGCTATCTCGCTTTGAATGTTGACGTAGCCAATTTCTATTCCGCAGTCTGGAATATTGTTAAAACCTTCCCAAATTTTCTTTGCCTTATCCAGTTGTTTTGGCAATACTCGGGTGCTCTGAAATGTAAATATACCGAGCAAATAATGAATCCGCCGTCCGGGAATGTATTCATCCTCAATCACAGCAGTAACCGGCGCCCCAGAATCTCCTACGCATGCAGATACCAGACCTTCGACCGGGTCTTTCACTGCATTTGCAGTCCAAATGTTCCCTGATTCGGAAAATGGCTTCATCTTTTCCAGTCGAGCAAACTCAATATTTCCCTTGTCTCGAAAAAGAGCGTCGCGACCACGGCCAAATAGAAAAACTGACGGGTCGGGAGCATTCTGTGGGTTATAGTCTGGTGACACCAATGTCATCGGGGAAGCATAGTTGGAAGGAGTGTCCAGTAGAACGACTCCTATATCGTGAAACAGGTCCGCAACAGATAAGTCGAATGACTTATACATTTCGTCGTCGAATCCACCGTTTGTAGCGGGGTGCAACTTGAACGCCTTCACAGACACGGTTTCGTAATCGAGGGGATCAAACTGGCTAACAAACCGAACGCGAAAGTGTTCCTTGTTGCCCCGTAGGCAATGTCCTGCTGTCAGGAGCATGTCAGCCGCAATCGCGACAGCAGCGCATTTAAAGGTGTAATCACGGTTATTGGCATTGTCAGCCTCGAGAAGCGCAACAGACTTATTTGCGCTTCCATAGGGATCTTTAGATATATCAGTTCCATTTCTAAGAGCATAAGCCGGCTGCGAAACTATCAACATTAACAGACCGAGGAACCAAGCCATTTGCTGGCTGCGTTCTGACATCACCTTGCGAAATACGCGGTCCACAGAAAATTTAAATCTTTCCAGCATGTCGATTCAATCTTCGTCAATAACCCGCTAGGATAGCAAGCAACAAAAGGAACGCCTGACGCTCTATCTATTTGTTTTGTCGCAGTCTGGACAGAAAACCGTTGACGCGTTTTCCGTGGACGTTCTCTAGCAAGTTCCTTCGATTTTGCAGGCTTCCTTCGCGCCTTGATACGAACTGCATGGTGCTCGCCGGATCCATTGCTTGCCACCATTCGCGTCGCGCCAACATTCGTACATATTTCCTCTCCAGCAGACGAAAGAACCGGCTGTATGGTAGTTCAACCGGAATTTCTCGTTGGCGGGTTTCGTGAAGAAGGCGCAGGACGATGGGGGCGTATTCGGCTCGACGAAAGCACTATCCGGGTTGTCGTCTGGATCATCAGATGGATCGCTTGCGGCATTCTTATTACCTTTCGCGCCTGAATTGGCGCTCTTGCCGCCCACGGATTTTCCGGTCTGACCCTCGTTATCCCCCGCGGGGCTGGCATTTGTTTGCACAGCGCCAGGCCCGCAGGCTGCGATGACGTCCGCGCGGTAGAGGTCCACATCAACACAATAGCTCTTATCCTTCTTACAGATCTCAACGGAATCCTTGTAGAGCGACTTCTGTGTTTCGCAGCTCGCATAGGCTCCCGATATTGGCAGCAGCCACCAGGCGACCAGGCATGTGAGGCTGCAAGAGAACAGTCCTGAACAGACCCTCCTTATGACATCACCGGCCGAGATTTCGGCGAAAATACTTGGTGTTCTTGGTTCTCTGAGCATGACGCTGATGCCTATTGATCGTAACTCACCTAGCATCCACCGACATCGGCCTTCGCCTGCTTGGCGCGGCGGATGAGGCGATCGAGTTCACTTACCGTGTCTTGCAGTGCCTTTCCGCGTAGACATTGATGATAGGCTCTCTTCGCATCCTCCAGCATGTCGATCTGAATGCGCGCGGTTTCGCAGACGCCGCCGTTGGCATTTGCTATTCGCCCGGCATAACGCGACTGTAATTCTGACTGTATCCTCTGCGGATCGCAGGATTGCGCAAACCCGGCGGCGGGCACCAGAATGGCGGTTGTGAAGAAAGTAATAGCGAAATAACGGTGAGCTTTCATATGCGATCCAGTTTCCACCTTCGAACTGACTTTAAAATATACGTCTCCAAGGCCAGTGAAATCCCCCAGATTGGGTAGATGAGACGACAGAACCGGAAAATGTGCGGTGAGGTTCACGTCGCCCTGAAGGACGCCGGGGCGGCGGAGTACCGATTAGAGGGGCATCCTACCTGATTGAATCGACTGGGCTATGCAAATCAGCGTCTGTCTGATTCTTATGACACCCTCTGGATGGAGGTGGCTGAGATGTCGAAGGCTTTGTCGATGGATTTGCGGG
>NZ_JAJNCX010000028.1 GCF_021026315.1 Rhizobium sp. C4 | reverse complement strand
GCGGGGGCGGACCGGGCGTTGAGATCCAAGTTCGTTGAGTGACAAGGACTGAAACGGGGCGTCTGGGACGCCATATTACTTATTCAATTACGAGGTGTTGCAGACGCCCCGGCCGATCTTCTGTGAAGGGGATCATGAGAATGAAGCAAACCCCGGAGGCGGATCGCCTGCCGGGCTTTTGGCGCGCCGCCAATCTCCCCCCTTGCGGGGGAGATGTCACGAAGTGACAGAGGGGGGTGCCACACACGAGACGTTCAATGGAAGCCGAGTATGCCGCACCATACCCCCCTCTGCCCTGCCGGGCATCTCCCCCGCAAGGGGGGAGATTGGCAAGAGGCGCTGCCGCAAACCCCTTCTACCCACCGGGAGAAAATGCCGGCAGGCAGATGAGGGGGCGGGGCACAGCGGTTGTGGCTGCCCCTTTGAGGGGGAGTCTTTTTCACCGGGCTGGAACTGACGGGATCAGGCGCCCTCCCCCTTGCGCATCAACAGGCGCTCGTGACAATGCGCCGGCAAAACGAGGAGTGAGTTCATGTCCGCATCAGCCCCAGACCCGACAAATGTCCGCACTGGCCCCTCTACCCGCGCCGACTACCGCGCCTTTCGCACCATCCAGACGCGCTGGATGGACAATGACATCTACGGCCACATGAACAATGTCGTGCATTATTCGCTCTTCGACACCGCCGTGAATGGCTGGCTGATCGAGGCGGGGCTGCTGGATCTGAAGGCCGGAACCGAAGTGGGCCTCGTGGTGGAAACCGGCTGCCGCTATCATGCCGAAATGATGTTTCCGGATGTGGTGAGCGCCGGCATTCGCGTTGCCCGCATCGGCTCGTCCTCGGTCCGCTACGAGGTCGGCCTCTTCCGCAACGACGAGGAGACGGCAAGCGCCGAAGGCTTCTTCATCCACGTCTATGTCGACCGGGAAACCCGCCGCCCGAAGGCGCTGAGCGAGGCGATGCGCAAGGCGCTCTCTGAGATTGCAGGTTAAGGCCCCGCCGCAGGGATCGGCGGGGCCTTCGGGCAATTCCGGGTAGACCGTGAAAACCGTTTCGCGTCCGGAATTGCCTCAATACAGGCAGACGGGTGTCACGCCGGCATGAACGAGCCGAACGTGACCTCCGTGTCGATGACCGGGACCATCGCACCGCGCGAATGCGAATAGACATCGCTGGTCCCCGTGACCTGGAAGCCGAGCCTGTCCTGCACCTTCAGCGAGGCCGGATTGTCGGCAATGGCGCCGGCAAAGAGCGTCTCGCCCATCATCCGGGCAAAGAAGCGCTCGATGACGGCGCCCGCCGCCTCGCGCATGTAGCCATCGCCCCAGTGGGCGGGAGACAGCCAGTAGCCGAGGTGCCAGCCGGTGCGGTCGCCCGCTTCCCGCCACTCGATGGTGATGCAGCCTTCCAGCGCACCGCCATCGAAGGTGATCGCATAGGCCCAGCCGTTGATATCGCCGGCATCCCAGAGCCGGATCCAGTCCAGCGCATCGTCGCTGGCATAGGGAACCGGAACCGAGGTCAGCATGCGCACAACCCGGATATCCTGCATGGCGGCAGCAATCCGGTACTGGTCTTCCGGCTTCAGCTTGCGCAGCGTCAGCCGCGGCGTGCGGATGGTCGGCTGGGTGGCGAAGTCGAGGCTGCGGGCGGATGCCATGGCGCGACGTTGTCCATACTGCGGAAGTGCCAGCGCGCTCATCTCGAACCTCCCCAGCTTCTCAACGACATCCAGGTGCGCCGGTCGAGCCGGTACCATTCGACCGGAACCGGCCCGCCCATGGCGAGAACCGGAACCATGCCGGTGCCCTGGAACTGGAACCCGCACTTGTGGATGACCCGCCGCGAGGCGACATTGACGACACGGCAACGCGCATCGATCGTCTCGATGGGACCTGACCGGAACGCCATGTCGACGAGAACCTGCGTGGCTTCCGTCGCATAGCCCTGGTTCCAGAACGGCTCGCCCAGCCAGTAGCCGATCTCGGCACGGGTAGGGTCGCTTGCATCCTGCTCGATCCCGCAGCAACCGAGGAATCGACCGTCATCCGCCTTGGTGATGGCATAGACGGCCTTGCCAATCCCGCCATGGGCGGCACGACCGACAAAGGCTCGGGCATCGGCCACCGTATAGGGGTGGGGCATGCGCGAAACCATGGTGGCGACTTTGGCATTGTTGGCGAGATGGGCAAGGGCGTCGATGTCATCAATGTGGGGAGCGCGCAAAACCAGCCGCTCGGATAACAGGACGGGGGACGCACTTAACGCCCTTTGCGGCTCTGGCCGCTCCAGCGGGGACCGGGATGGCCCCTCTCTCAACAGTTCGCTTTGCATCGGTTCAGTCCTTTCAGAGACAAAAGAAAAAGGGGAGTTGGGTATCGCCCCATCTCCCCTTTTTTGTCTCTGGTCTGAACCTGATTTTCAGGTGCGCCAGCCGGGTCTGATGAGACGCCGGCTGTTTTAGAGCGCTACCGGCTTATTCCGCTGCTTCCGCCGCTTTCGGCATCACGGACACGTACGTGCGGCCGTTGCCTTTCGTACGGAAGTTCACATTGCCGGCGGTAAGCGCAAAAATCGTGTGGTCCTTGCCCAGGCCGACATTGTCGCCCAGGTGCCACTGCGTACCGCGCTGACGCACGATGATGTTGCCTGCGATGACGGCTTCGCCGCCAAACTTCTTCACGCCAAGGCGCTTGGACTGCGAGTCGCGACCGTTGCGCGAGGAGCCGCCAGCTTTTTTGTGTGCCATGGGAGTTCTCCTTTAAACCTTGTTCTTACTTGCCGGCCGCGATGTCCAGGATACGGACAGTCGTCTGATGCTGGCGATGACCACGGGTGCGCTTGGAATTCTGCCGACGGCGCTTCTTGAAGGCGATAACCTTCTTGGCGCGGCCCTGTTCGACAACTTCCGCCGTCACGATAGCGCCTTCCACAACGGGAGCGCCGATCTTCGTGCCAACCATGAGAACTTCGGTGAATTCGATCTTGGCGCCTGCTTCGCCTTCCAGCTTTTCAACTGTGACGACGTCGTTGGCGGCCACGCGGTACTGCTTACCGCCGGTCTTGATGACTGCGAACATTTTTTAACCTTTCATGTCCGTTCCGGCTCTTTCTGCACGATCTGCACAGACGGCCGTCTTTTTATCAGTCGATTGAGCAGGAATTCCAAAGCCTTGCAGCTTCAACCCACCTGCCGGTGAAACCCCGCATGTGCTGCGGGCGCAAACAGCGGACAGAGTCCATGCCATTTGACCGTGGCGGGATACGTGAAGGTTTAAAGACTGTCAAGCCAAGCCTCTTTGATTTCTTGCATTTTCGCTCTTGCCAGCCCATCCATCTCTCGCTATGAGACAGCCCGCGCGGCAAACCGCGCCGACCAGACATGCGGAGAGGTGGCAGAGTGGTCGAATGCACCGCACTCGAAATGCGGCATACCTTCACGGGTATCGTGGGTTCAAATCCCACCCTCTCCGCCATCGTACAAACACTCTCCTCCAATTTCCCCGCAAGTGTTTGAGCCTCATACGCTTTTCTGAGTGATCTGCCCCAACCAAGGGCCAGAATCTTGACCAAGAAGCCAATTGTAACAGCCATTGTAACATCCGCTGTAACAACCGTTGTATCATCCGAGCCGACGATACAGACCCCTCCGGAAGCGGAAATCATTTCCTCATCGAAACGGATTCGTAAGCCGCGTGCGCCATCTTCGGAACGCTATCTCGTGCGTGCCGGATCGGCCTGGGTGTTCCAGTTGCGTATTCCGGCGTCTGTGGGAGGCAGGGGCTTGCGGCCGATCCGCATCGGGCTAGGCGTGCTGCCGAAGCGCGAGGCGCGCGAGATCGCCGATCGATTGGCAGCGGTAGCCCGGGTGAGATTCAGGGAGCTTGCAAAAAGCATGGTTGGTACAGAACCAGACAGCAATGACGACGACGAGCAGCGGGCCATGCTTCTCGTGCAGCTGACCATGATGATGAAGTCAACGCTTTTCGACATACGCAACCCACCATCGGAACCTCCAGCCGATGAGGCCCGTGGGCTCGCATTCATGAAGGATGTCGTCAGCTATGCGCAGCAGCTTTCTGCCAAGCAGCAAGGCCTGCCGCATCAGTCCGTAATCGCCGACAACGCGGAGGCGCTCGCCACCCTCCGATATCAGAAATTCGAGAAGGAACTTCGAGACGGGAAAGCCTCCGAGCCTCAGCTCTTTGCTTCACCGCCACCTACACCCCTGACGGCAGCCGAGCCGAGGGCTGAGCAGCCAGAGCCGAACTCCGCTGCCGCCCACATGCCCTCAGGCGCACCGACGAAAACATCAGACGCACCCTTAATTAAGGCACGCGGTGCATCCGGGCGCATCAACGTCGACAGGACACCCGCTTATGAGCAGGACCGCAAATCAGTTGACCGCGCTCCGTCGACAAAGCCATTGTTCAGCCAGATCGCGAGCGAATATCTGTCTGATCGCTACCAGAGCAAGACCGAAAAGGCGAAGGACGTCAAAACCGCCGAAATGCGCCTCAACATGTTTCTAGAGCTGATTGGTGATCACCCGATCGACACCTACACGGCGACCGACCTTCAAGCTTTTGTCCACCTCATGGGAAAATGGCCAGCGAAAGAGAAAGATCGCCCAGCAGGGATGTCGACAATTGACATCATCCGCTGGAACGCAGAACTTCAAGTCTTGCCGCTCGCCAAGGCGACCTTGGAAGACGGCTACGTGGCGGTCGTCAAATCAGTCTTCGGCTCGCAGACCACAAAGTACGACTACGTCAATCCAATGCGAGACGCCTCTCTGCGCTATCCCGACAGCGCGCGAAAAAAAGTTTCGGCGGAACCACTTGGTTCCGACAAGATTTCAAAGCTTTTCGAAGTGGGAGTAAGCTCGGGGTTCATGGATGAGGCAATGCTACCGCTTATCGGCCTGATGACAGGCCGGCGGATAGGGCTTCTCGTTCATCTCCGTGGCAGCGATATCCGCAAGAAATACGACGACGTCGCGGTGGCACAAGTCACCAATCTCATCCAGGTGGGCGGCCGTTGGAAAACCGTCCCGGTGAAGACCGATGACAGCGTCAAGTTCTTTGTGCTTCACAACTTCCTGAACGAGATCGGATTTGTCGACTGGACTCAGACGATTGGCGACGAGTTTATATTTCCCGAGCTCATGAAGAAGGCGGATCCATCAAAGACAGCGTCTCAGTATATGGGGCGGCTCTATGCGCGGGCTGGCATCAAAGATACCCGAGGCGAGGTATTCCACTCACTGCGCGGCGGCTTTATCGCCGAAGGACGTGATCAGGATGTCCGTGATCGCGATCTTCGGCTCCAGGCGGGTCACGACGCTGGCGAAGACGAACATTCGAAGTACGGTTTCCGGCACATCACGGAAAAGTCGGCGCATAACATAGCCAATCTGCCGCTCAATCCGGATATTGATTTCAGCGTGTTCATGGGACTCGATTTCGACGCGATGTGGAAGAAGAAACGGACTTTGGGACGTGCAATCGGAACCAAGTCTAAAGATCCACTCGAGAAGCTGGAATGACGCTGCGCGGAGAATGGCGAAGCGGAAATTATTTCCGCTTCGCGCCTCGCTAATACGGCCGAAGGGACCTCGCTGAACGTCAACAAGCCTGTGAAATAAAAAACGGTTCTGGACTCGATAGGTTTTTGTTCCTATTTTGTTCACTCATGCCGAACCCCAAGTTTGAAGACAACCGAAACCCTAATGATCGGACTCTGCGTGATGTGGTGGACGATCGGCTGGCGCTGTTTTTCGAATGCGCAAGCTGTGAGAGGCTCTCGCAGAGCTACATCTTGGCACTCGTCTGGCGGTTCGGCCCCGACACCAAGATCGAAACCGTTCGCTTCAAGGTCGTCTGCTCGCGGTGCAACGCGCGCAGAGCGACACCGCTTCTTAAGAGTTTCTATTGGCGCGGAGATGCCGCCTGGTTTCCAAGGCCGCCGCTTGCGACCCGGTGAAACGGGTGATTTGCAGCCCCACGCCTCGGGTTTGCTGGGGGCTTTCCAGCCTTAGATCATGCTGTTATGTTCCATATTTGTTCTGACTGCGCCGACAATTCGATGCAGGCAACACTTTTGCGATGCGACGGGGACGGATGGCAGCATATCTGGAAAAACTGAACGACCGGCAGCGTGATGCAGTCGTGCATGGCGTCGGTGCTGAAGACGGATCGATCGGCGGTCCGCTTCTCATCATTGCAGGAGCTGGATCGGGAAAGACCAATACCCTGGCGCACCGCGTGGCGCACCTCATCGTCAATGGCGCGGATCCGCGCCGCATTCTGCTCATGACCTTCTCTCGTCGCGCTGCCTCCGAGATGGGACGCCGGGTTGAGCGCATCTGTCGCCAAGTGCTGGGCGACAATGCTGCGATCATGACCGATGCGCTGGCTTGGGCTGGAACGTTTCATGGGATTGGCGCGCGGCTCCTGCGCATGTATGCCGACCAGATCGGGTTGAATGTCGATTTCACGATCCACGATCGCGAGGACAGCGCCGACCTGATGAATCTGGTCCGCCACGAGCTCGGCCTCTCCAAGACCGAGAGCCGCTTCCCGACAAAAGGAACCTGCCTTGCCATTTATTCTCGCGTCGTCAACGCGCAGACCTCGATCACTGAGGTGCTTAAGGGAGCCTATCCTTGGGCCACCGGCTGGGAGGCAGAGCTGAAGCGGCTCTTTTCTTCCTATGTCGAGGCCAAGCAGGCGCAGAACGTCCTCGATTATGACGACTTGCTTCTCTACTGGGCGCAGATGATGTCGGATGCGGAACTGGTCGACGATATCGGCGGCCGCTTCGACTACGTCCTGGTGGACGAGTATCAGGACACCAACCGCCTGCAGGCCTCCGTCCTCATGGCGATGAAGCCGGGCGGCCGCGGGCTGACCGTCGTCGGAGACGATGCCCAGTCAATCTATTCGTTCCGGGCCGCCACCGTTCGCAACATCCTCGACTTCCCGAACGAGTTCTCGCCGAAGCCTGCCGACATCATCACACTCGACCGTAACTATCGCTCGACGCAGCCGATCCTCTCGGCCGCCAATGGCGTCATTGATCTCGCCCGCGAACGCTTCACCAAGAACCTCTGGACGGACCGTGAGTCCGATCAGCGCCCTCTCCTCGTCACGGTCAAGGACGAGAACGATCAGGCGAACTACATCGTCGAACAGGTGTTGGCGAACCGAGAGATCGGCATGACGCTGAAGCAGCAGGCAGTCCTCTTCCGCACGTCCAGCCATAGCGGCGCGCTGGAAGTCGAACTCACCCGGCGCAATATCCCCTTCGTGAAGTTTGGCGGCCTCAAGTTCCTGGATAGCGCCCATGTGAAGGATCTGCTCGCAACGCTCCGCTTTGCGCAGAACCCGAGAGACAGGGTGGCAGGGTTTCGGATCCTCCAGATGCTGCCGGGGATCGGCCCGCAGACGGCAGGCAAGATCCTCGACACGATCGCGGCCGACCCCGAGCCCTTGCAGTCGCTTGCAGAAATCCCTCCGCCGCCGAAGACGGGTGAAGATTGGCCTGCCTTCATCAAGCTCGTCTCCAGTCTCCGCAAAGCCGAGGGCGGATGGCCGGGTGAGATGGAGATCGCCCGCCTCTGGTATGAACCGCATCTCGACCGACTTCATGAAGATGCCGATACCCGCAAAGCCGACCTTCTTCAGCTCGAGCAGATCGCCAGTGGCTATCCGAGCCGCGAGCGTTTTCTGACGGAACTGACGCTTGATCCGCCAGACGCAACCAGCGACCAGGCAGGCGTGCCGCTGCTGGACGAGGATTACCTCATCCTCTCGACCATCCATTCCGCCAAGGGACAGGAATGGCGTTCGGTCTTCATGCTGAACGTGGTCGATGGCTGCATGCCCTCCGACCTCGGAGCGGGAACAACCGCAGAACTCGAAGAGGAACGCCGGCTGCTCTATGTCGGGATGACGCGGGCGCGTGATCACCTCGCCCTCATCACGCCGCAACGCTTCTTCACCCACGGGCAGAATGCGCAGGGCGATCGGCATGTCTACGCCTCGCGCACGCGGTTCATCCCGGCAACGCTGCTGCAATTCTTCGAGACGACGAGCTGGCCGAAGGTCTCTGCTGCCGCCAGCGAACGCAGCGCCCGCCAGATCAGGATCGACGTTGGCGCGAGAATGCGCGGCATGTGGCAATAGGAGGAGCGCCCTATGTGCAATCTCTACAACATCACGACGACGCGCGATGCCGTCATGGCCTTCACAAAAGCCTTCACCGACAAGGCAGGCTGGAACCAGCCATCGCTCGACGTCTACCCCGGCACGCTTGCCCCGATCGTCCGCGTCGGTGCAGATGGGACCAGAGAGATCGCAAGCTGCACCTGGGGCATGCCGACACCGCCAGCCTTTCTCAAAGGCAATTACGATCCGGGCGTCACCAATATCCGCAACGTGAACTCACCCCACTGGCGGCGCTGGCTTGGGCCTTCCAGTCGCTGTGTCGTTCCCTTCACGTCCTTCGCCGAGCCTGACCCCGCAAGCAAGGTCGAAGGCGGTCGGGTGCCGAACGCCTGGTTTGCGCAAAATCCAGATCGGCCGCTGATGTTCTTTGCGGGCTTCTGGACGCCGTGGAAGGGTGTCAAGAAGGTAAGAGACGGAGAGCGCGAGTTCGAGCTCTACGGCTTTCTCACCACCACGCCCAACGAGATCGTCGCACCGATCCATCAGAAGGCCATGCCGGCGATCCTGACGACGCCTGAAGAGGTGGATCTCTGGCTGACCGGTGAGTGGGATCAGGTGAAGCACCTCCAGCGTCCCCTGCCCGCTAGCATGCTGATCCTGGTCGAGCCTCCGGCAAATCCGACAGATAAGATGTAGCGCTGAGCGATGATGCCATGACAGGCTTGGCGGTTTTAAAGACAGACGAGAACTTGCAGGGCACGGTTGACGCACCCGTGCGCAAGATCATCCACGTCGACATGGACGCTTTCTATGCCTCCGTGGAGCAACGCGACAATCCGGAACTCCGCGGTAAGCCTGTCGCGGTCGGCGGATCAGCAGCGCGTGGTGTCGTGGCAGCAGCGAGCTACGAGGCCCGCACCTTCGGTGTCCGATCAGCCCTGCCATCGGTCACAGCCAAGCGGCGCTGTCCGGACCTCATCTTCGTCAAGCCACGCTTCGATGTCTATCGCGCCGTCTCTGCTCAAATCCGCGAGATCTTTGCCGAGCATACCGACCTGATCGAGCCGCTGTCTCTGGACGAGGCCTATCTCGACGTCACGCAGAACAAGCAAGGGATTGCGATAGCAACCGATATCGCCACCCGGATCCGGGCGCGCATAAAGGAGGTTACAGGCCTGAACGCATCTGCCGGGATTTCCTACTGCAAGTTCCTGGCGAAGATGGCCAGCGATCTGAACAAGCCGAACGGCCAGGCGGTGATCACGCCCAAGAACGGGCCCGCCTTCGTCGAGGCGCTGGAGGTGAAGAAGTTTCATGGCGTCGGGCCTGCAACGGCCGCCAAGATGGAACGGTTGGGCATTCTGACAGGTGCTGACCTGAAGGCGAAGTCACTCGATTTCCTGCAGGCGAACTTCGGCAAGTCTGGCGGATGGTATTATCGGATTTCGAGAGGGATCGACGAGCGGCCCGTGCAGCCGGATCGACCTCGCAGATCGATCGGAGCCGAAGACACGTTCATGGCCGACATCTTCGATCTTGAGGCGGCCAAGAGCGAATTGGTTCCGCTCGCCGAGAAGGTCTGGCGGCATTGCGAGGCGAGGCAGATCAGCGGGCGCACGGTGACACTGAAGGTGAAGTTTGCGGATTTCCAGCAGATCACGCGCAGCAAGACTTTGCCGATACCGTTTGCAAGCGAACGGGAGATGCAAGGGTCTGCTGCGCTCCTCCTGGGAGAAGTCTTTCCCATCTCGAAGGGAATTCGGCTTTTGGGAATTACGCTCTCGTCGCTCCAAGACAGAGTGACAGATCTGACCACGAACCAGTTCACGTTGTTCTAGCGGGCGAGATGCTCGAATGACCGTTCTGGGGCCGCAAACGGACTGTCAGATGTTGGGCACCGAATGGCGATAGCGGACATCCGGGCATCTGGCGATGTGGTCCGAGTTCGGCCCGTGGCGGTCGTTGAAAACATCCCGCCGGAACGCTGATTCGATGAAACTAGGGCTTGTAAACGCCGTCGAGGACTAGCGGGCTGCCTAAGCATAGAAGCGGCTTTGTGCCGTCCTCTCCGCCATTCGCGTCCAGGTCCACGCGCATCGAACCTGGAGACATCTCCTTGATCATTTGGAATCTTTGCCATGCGAGGTTTGCACCGGCTAGTTCACAGCTTGTGCAGCAACACACGTGCTAAATCGCTGAATTGGTGGAAGGGCACAGGCTCAAGCTGATTTCCTTCACGTACGGCAAGGCCTCGCGTGAGCGCTGCGGCCGCGCCTGCGGCAGCGAGCCAGAACCAATCTGGTGCAGGGTCGGGTGCCGCGTCTACCGCCGAGCGAATGCGATCACGAACAGGTGGATGGGTCTCGGAGCCCAGCCTTTGCGATGGCGGTGTGATGGCCACTATGGAAAGCTTCGCGAACAGTATGCCTAGCGATCGCTTTGCTGCAACTGCAGCAGGATCGGTCTGATGGTCGCGGGCGTACTCATCAACTCGGCCGAGCATCATGTCTCGGGCAAAACGATCGCACTCGATCTCCTCCTCGACCGGAGCGAGCGTCTCTCCGTCGGCCTTGGCCAGTAAAACATGCCGTACCTCATGCAGAAAGGTATAGGCCGCAGCCATACACGCCAGGTCGAAACCAGCTTGTTCCGCGACACCGCCAGATCGAACCCCAGAGGCTGGAATGGGCACCCCAGCAGGCAAAGGAACTTCGTCAATCGACAGTGCCTCAGCCAGCGCTGCAACTGCACTGAGCGCCTCATCGAAGGCGGCATCGCCGACTGCTTGGTCGGGGATGCCGGCCAAGAGCCCTTCGTCGAACGGAAGCTGCGCCTTCGCCAAATGCAGGAGGGGCAAGGCGTAGAAGTCGGCAGCGCGCGAAAAGGCGTAAGTCAGTATCCAGAGTTGGCGCAAAGCAATCTCGTTGACCTGCACCACCCCGAAGCCGGCCTGCAACAGAAACCCTGTCCGATCTGAAAGGAAAGCGCGCTCGTCCGCGTCACCCCAAAGAGCTTTGATCTCCTCAAGGCGCTCCGGGGCCGCGCCACCTAACAGTAAGTCGATAGCCTTTGAGACATCTAGCATTGCGCTTTTCCTATACTTAGAACGGATTAGATAGCCGGGTACTAGCGCTACTAAGTGCTCGGTGACTAGCCGCGGACGTGACAGCGAGGATTTAATCTTCGCATCCGAAATTTGTCATTGGTCCTCTGTTTTACAAGTGAAGTGTCGGCCTAGAAGGGCTAATGTATCGCATGCAGACCTAACACACGGACGCTTGTCGGCTCCGATTGATCTTCCTTCCCTTGCCTCTTCTTTAGCGCTTCTGTGCACTACCGGCCGTCGGCCCAAATGCGAACTTTGCTTTTTAGGGCTAAAGGTCATCGCGACGACGTGATAGAAGCTGCTGCTGGTCCAAATCATAGGATGTCCAGCTCTGGGGATCGTACATCAGGATCGGTCTTCGCAGCCGGCCTAAGCCGCCTCACGGCAGAGGCATTTCGGGGAGCTCGGAGAAGTTGGCTTGCTTTCATAAGGGCATATCTTTGAACAAGCGTGTTGCGACAGCAAGTCTCGGGTCTTTCAGCTTGCCGATCTCTTTGCTCACGTGACGTACGAACTCATGCGTTGTTTCGTAGCAATCGTACGCCTCGTCAGCCGTTGGCAGGTATTCGGTGTTGGGCTGTGAGTAAGCTCCAGAGTCTATTATCGGCATTTGCGTTCACCTTCTACGATTCGGCGGCTCTTCGCAGCTTGGATCGGAGCGGAGCGCTCGTAAAGCGGCCCCCAGATGGACGCCACCAGAAGACTACGTCTCAGAGATGCGACAGGCGGCTTTGAGCCGCCTTTGTACAAGTCGAACCAACGACCGCTTTGGCGCGCGACGGCGACTAGACTTCGCTGCGGTAGATGGCCGCTTTCAGGAAAAGGGAAACAAAGGTGTGTACGTGCGATCTGGGGGGCGCAAGGCGGAAATAATTTCCGCCTTGCGCCCCCGTTTCGGTCCTTCGGTTCATATCCTAAAAATCTTAAAAGCAGCCGTTGGCGCAAGCGTTTAGGCGCGCCTACTCGAAGGCTTTGTAGAACCGCTCGAACACAGCTGGCTCCGAGAGAATGATGGTTTCCGGATTGCCCAGATGGGTGTAGCGGATCACATCCGATGCGGCGAGAATATCGTCGTAGAGGACCTGCCATCGGACAGCGTTGAAGCCTCCAGCCTCTTGGCACCGTAATGCCAGCCTGTGCAGCCAGTCCTTCCGATGTGGATTGAGATCCATGTTGGCGGATAGCTGTAGTTCTGCAGCTTGTACCTCCGTGACAAGACCACGATCTTTTAGGCCGCCGCAAATGTCACTGGCCAGCTGCATCCTGAGTGCCCCGCTAACGATATCGGTCCATGGCACAGACCGGCCCATACTGTTCATTATCCCGCCATATTCCACCGCACGGAGCAGGAGCCTTCGCACGAACGCGGCGGCGGCGTCCCCACGAATGGGAAGGACCGTTGCCAGCACGGCAGATGCACCGCAGCTCAGGAAGCCGTTCGCGATCGACGCATGGTTGCGGTCATGGGGATGGGTATCGCAAGCGCTCAGCACGACGATAGGCGGTACTCTAATATGGTCACGCAGGGACCAGATATCGATCGCCTCACCTCCGATGATAAGCCCTCCAGCCACCTTGTCGTTGATGTGCTGCCCATGGCTATCAACAATCAGCACAGGACCCTCATAGGCGTTCACCGCTGCGATGAATTCCTTGACAGAACGGGGCGTTCGTCGGGTGCCGTGGATTGGCCGCCCTTTGCTATCCTCAAGTTTGTCGATGGCCTGCGCGATGATCTCCGCGAGATGGTCCTTTTCATCGAACATCGACAGAAGCAAGAAATTACGGAAGCTCTCGGGCCTGACTTGTATCGGCGGACGGGGAAGCAGTTGCTCGATAAGGATGTTGCCCGGCGTCACGGGTATGCGCGACACGTCGGTGTAAAGCCCCAAAGGAAGCCCATCTATGGGCAACCATTCCAGCGCCGCGTCCGCGATGATTTTGATGCCGGATTTCGATCCTTGTATAAGCGCGAGATGCTCGGCCGGTACAGCGTCTCTAAGCGCGTTCTGGACAGTTCTGAACACTCTCGCAGTCTTGCTGTCGGGAGGATTTTCATAGGATCGCAGATGCGCCGAGAGCTGTGCCACAACACCATCTGTTCGGTTAACCGCTGGCGGCAACCGTATCGTCGCAGCCAGTGTAGATGCGGATCGCAATGCGATCGCCATAGACTGTAGCTTGAGCTCTGCCCCTCGCAAGCTCAAAATCGGACCGATAAGGTCCATGTCGTCTTCCTCGGCATGGAGGCCGAGGGTGAAGCCGCGCTGGCGGTCCATGGCCCGAAGAACCTTTTTCACGATCTCCGATGGTGCGCCTTGTTGGGCCCGTTCCTCAATCCTTCGATAGGAAGCCGGGGCGACCAGCGCGATATCGGGCTGGCGTGGATGAATTAGAAACGCCGCGCGATCGGCAATGTCATCGTGAAGCTTCAGTACGGCTTGCGTCGCTTCCGTTATTCCGCGGACATAACTCTCGTGCTCTGACACATTCAGATGACCTTCGGGATTATCTGGCGCGTCCTCCCCGATGCTCCGCAATGTCAGTTCGTTGGCAACGGTGACATTATGCCCGTGAAAGAACAGGCTCGAAGGCCGCGCCTCCAACGGTTTCCAGTTATCGAGGGCTTTCAGGCTGTCCCCGATATCGAGCTTGCGCTGCAATGTCCTGGCTTGGCGCAGCGCCATCCGGCAATAGAGGCGGAGCCGTTCCAATGTCAGTTCATCGGGTGCGAGCGCACCCACACCTGCAATCGTGCTGACATGAAGCGGTTTTAATGTCAGTGTTTTGCGCCATTTAGCCACCGCGTGCGCGACACCTGCATCTGCCGTGAACAGCACCATGAAGGGAGCAAGAGGCAGGGGTTTTCGCTTCTCGATCAGCGTATCGAGATTGACCGGACTCCAGATCCAATGCGCCATGCCGCCACGCCGTCGTGCCATCTGGTCTTTCGGCGGTATGCTCAGCTGCTCTATGTCAGTCGGCAGGAATGCAGGGAGGGCCAGCAGCGGAGCCAAGGGAATCAACCCCGGTGCAAACCCTTGAAACGGCGTCACCTCGTTCACTTCCCACGATTTCAGCGCGTAAATATAGAAAATATCGGGATGTGGTGTGACCATTGGGGCATCGTGGGACAAAGAAGGTGATCAGACCGGCTCGGTCTTACTGCTGGAAATACAGGGCACTCGAATACTGGGACCAGGACAGGCTTTTGACAGGCCTGACATGCGCCACCTGTCGGACCGATTTGATGGGGCGCACCGATCGGACTGATTTTACGGGCGAGATGCTTCGTACAGGCTTTGTTGGCCCGCCACTCGCGTCAGGCGAAAACAATGCAGGCTTGTTTTTTCGGTCGCAGAGCCAGCCATCGCTAAACCAGCCCAACAGTTTTCCGTTGAAGCCATAGACGCGATCGTCGCTGAAATAGCCAACGGGCTTTCCCGTCCAGAGATACAGATGCTCTCCGTCCGGCGTGTAACAAGTGGCCTTACCGCCTTTATCAAAAAAATCCATGACGCCTCCATCCTGCACTATCTTCAACGTAAAGTTTCGGAATGCTGGGCGAACGGGTACAATTTATGGGCCTATCACTACCTGTTAATCCACGGGACACCCAGCACAGAGCAATCATTTTACATAGAGACAGAACAAGATCAATTTGATGGCGGGAACGCGCCTTCAAGTCGGTCATAGACCCCGTCGTTGAGCCGACCTTAAGCGGACATCGTCTTGGGAGGAGGGCACGTCGCCTTCGCGCCGAATGCATTCATTGGTTGTTACAATTCAGGGAATACCCCGCTCTGATGTTCTCCTAACCGAGTTGTGACACGTAGGAAACGATCTTTCAGTTATACACAGAGCCGCCAACCAAACTGGAATTGCGCCTGTCACGCTGAAACAGCGGCTACAACGCATAGCGTTCGCAACAGTCTCTCCAACTCTGGTTTGTGGACAACTCAGATCTACCTCCGCAAAGTCGCCAGCATTCATGTATAGGTTGCAGGAGGGACGGAGATTGGTCGCGTAATGGTCACCAGGCAAAAAAGCAAACCCTATCGGATTCTTAGCCTTGATGGGGGCGGAGCCAAAGGTTTCTATACCCTTGGCGTACTGGCCGAAATCGAAGGACTTATTGGCTGCCGTTTGCACGAGCGTTTCGATCTTGTTTTCGGAACCAGTACTGGCTCTATAATTGGCTCCATGATCGCACTTGGTATGTCGGTGGACGAGATTCATGATCTGTACAAGAAGTTCGTGCCCGACATCATGAAGCTCAAGAAGCCGAACGATAAGTCGGCAAAGCTTGCAGAGTTGGCGAAAGAAATTTTCAAAAACGCCAAGTTCGATGACGTGAAGACGGCAGTTGGCGTCGTCACCACAAACTGGGACATCGAGCGCCCACTGATATTCAAGGCGAATATTTCGCAGGCCCATGGCCGGAAGGGCACCTTCCAGCCTGGATTTGGCGTCTCAATTGGAGACGCGGTGCAAGCATCCTGCTCCGCATTCCCATTCTTCGCTCCCAAGACCGTTACGAAAGCGAACGGCGACGAGGTGAAGCTTGTCGATGGCGGTTATTGTGCCAACAACCCTACCCTCTACGCCATAGCAGACGCCACAGGATCACTAAACATCGCGCACCAGGATTTGCGGGTGGTAAGCGTGGGTGTAGGGGTTTATCCCAGTCCCAAGGCCCCGCTGTTCAGCAAGATGTATTGGGCCAAATACCTCCTAAGCGTCCAGCTCCTGCAGAAGACGCTGGAGATCAACACGCAGTCCATGGATCAGCTCCGATCCATATTGTTCAAGGACGTGCCGACCGTGCGCATCAGCGACACGTTCGAGCAGCCTGAGATGGCAACCGATTTGTTCGAGCACAATCTAAAGAAACTGAACATGCTGAGACAGCGCGGGCGCGAATCGTTTGCGAAAGTCGAATCCACACTGAAAGATTTCCTCCTTTAGCGAATGAGAAAATGGCCGTTAGTGAAGCGCAGTTGGAAACTTGGTCCGCCCAAGGCAGCATTCAACAATCTGCTGCCACCTACAAGACAATCAGCGATGTCCTGAAAGACGCGCGATCCCCGTATCATCTGAAGAACTTCGATACATTCCTTCAAGGCTCATACGGCAACGATACAAATGTCTGGGCGGACAGTGACGTGGATATAGTTATCCGCCTCACCTCAGTATACTATTCGGATACCAGCAACCTATCCGCCATCGAAAAAGCAAACTTCGATAAGGGTTGGTCAAAGGCGGAATACTCCCTTGGGGCTTTCAAATCCGAAGTGACAGACTGGCTGACACGGAATTTCGGATCAAGCGTAACGTCCGGAAGCAAGGCAATCTTCGTACCAGGAAATTCATCCCGACGGGATGTAGATGTGCTCCCGTGCGCGGAGCATCGCACGTACATCTCCTACCAGGCCTACGGCGAACCAAACTACCGTGAAGGCATCGTTTTTTGGACCAACGACGGCACCGAAGTCATAAACTACCCGAAGCAGCACTCCGCGAACTGCACAGCCAAGCACCAAAATACAAAAGGCTACTTCAAACCAACGGTTCGGATTTTCAAAAACATCCGCAACCGGATGGTTACTGAGGGGCGACTTGGGGAGGGCATTGCCCCCTCATATTTTTTAGAGGGGATGCTGTGGAACGTGCCGAATAACCTGTTCGGCAGCAGCTATCAACAGACCGTAATTGACTGCTTCAACTACATTTACGGGATGCAAGATAAGTCGAGCCTCACTTGCGCTAACGGCATCCACTGGCTGCTCCGCCATGGGCACAAGGTGTGTTGGTCGCCGAATGATCACGAGACCTTCATGGAGACCTTCAAGAAATATTGGAATGAATTTTAATCTGACACGAGAATATACGACACCGATGACCAAACCTGCTCGCTTGGAACGTACAAAAATGGAAAGGCGAGCAAGCTTGCAACGATTCAGCGTCTTCAGGAGAATCTTGAGACGAAAACTGAGTCTAGAAACAGTTACGATGGCATTTCCCGCGAGGTGCGGACAATCCACGTTCACAAGAAGCACAAGCAGCCGAAATTTGCATAAGCGTAAGCATCTTGAGAAGAAGGACTTATGGGCCGCCGGGATGGCAATGACGGATCAGGATTCGGATGATGGACGGCAAGCTAATAAATTTGTTCATTTGGGGATGGCAGGAGCATTTTAGGATCAATCTAGAGCGCGTCGCCAATGGTGTCTTCAAGGAGATTGGCATCAAGGCCGAGCCCATTGTTCTTCTCGTGGGCGTTCGTCGGGAGGGCTTCGAAGACGCCCATCCGATATGCATTGAGCCGGAGAAGGACCGCTGGACCGTCGACATGTTCGAAGGTCTTGGCGAGGTAATTAAACAGAAGCGGCAGGAACATCCTGACCGCAACGTTTTTCACACACACCCGCGCATCATGGCGCAGCAACCAGAGCGAATTCTACGCGACGCCATAACCGAAGCAGTACGTGAAAAACTCGACAATGCTGACACCACTCTGGGCCTTCAAACGTTCTGCAGTTTCGCCGTCCCTATCGACAAGCACTACGTTGTCTGCGCGATTCAGGTACCGAAGTCCGCACTCGTGCCGTATCCCACTATCCCCCATGAATGGCTGCAGCGGACGAGCGAGACGAATTTCGCGCTGAGTTGCATAAGCGCAATTCTTATCGAAGCCCAGCACGCACTTGCGACGGCTGACCCCGACGGAAGTCATATGCGTGGCGCGAAGGAGGTCGTTGTCAGCGCCGCCAAATTCTTCATGCGTGTATCAGTCATCCCCGGCCAGCATGTAAAAACCGATATATTCCACCTGTTCACACAACTCTCACAACTACCATATGAAGGCGGGCGTGGCAGTGGGCGAATGGTATTCGCGCAGGAAGCCGACCCCCGGATCACATATGTCATTCGGTTTGCCGAGCCTGTGAGCCTTCAGGAGAAGCGGTGGGTTCGAAAGCTGCTGGAAATGTCGACCCAAGAAATGCCGCTTATCGCGAACTATGATCAAGCTTTCGGCTTGGGGTGCGTCGCCATTGATGGTGCGCCGATGTTTCACATAGACTTCATTGACCAGCACGACTGGCTGTTCCAGCGAAATGGCACAACGATGCTTCAATGCCGTTTTGGCGAACCCAGTTTGCCGCGTGACGCGGTCGACCCCGAAAGCTTTGCCGATTCACTTACTCGCCTCTTCCCAGAGATGACCAGCCAGATGCTGAAGATCCATCAAGCGGCGGTGATCGAGATGAGTAAACAGCCGCACGGAAGTATGATTGTGATCGGGCGGGACGCAGAACAGGAAGCCAATCGTCTCGCCGCGCAGGGAACTCGCATAGCACCCGCCTCCCTGACCAGTTCGCTTCTCAACAGAGCGTCCAAAATTGATGGCACCATATTAGTGGCCCCAGATGGAATATGTCACGCGATCGGCGTCATCCTTGACGGCGAGGCGAACGAGCGCTGCACGCCATCAAGAGGGGCTCGCTACAATTCGGCTATCCGCTATGTAGCAGCCGGGTCGGTGCCCCGGGTCGCGATAGTCATGTCCGACGACCGAACCCTTGATGTGATCCCGTTGCTCCGGCCCAGGATGAGTCGGCACATGATCGAGGCAGCTGTGGCCGCGCTCGAGGCGTCCAGCCTTGACAATTTCCATAAGCCGCGAAACAGGCTTACCGACCTCAGGTTTTATTTAAATCAGCATCAATGCGACCGGATCAATGCGGCGCTCGCTAGGTTAGACGCGATTCCGCGAGAGTCGTTCGAGCTAAGGTACATAGGCCCGCGATTCTTTACCGACCCGGCGATGAACGATAGCTACCTCGTCGCTTAGGCCTGTCCGCTTGAGGCGATAGAAGTTATCGTCTGGGCAGTGAGAATGGGGCTCATAATTGCCGGCCTTCCCAGCTGTTTTGAGAATCCGCTTCCTGCCGCGTCGCCCCATTTGCGGTCATTGGATTGGTAGGTAGTCAATGTCCGCTACGGGCCAAATTCACAGTTCGGTAGCAAGAACTTCGGCGTCCGCTTTTCGCGCCAGTTGCCTTGCCAACAGACGGTCCCCTCTCGGCCCCATAGCGGAAATAATTTCTGCTCCATCCGCAAAACAGCCAGCCATTGCCTATCGAAGCATCCTACGGTCAAAGTTTGGCAATTCCATTGTACTCACGTGCCTCCAATCAAAGCCTCTGCCTGACTGGCTTGTCATCTCCTAAACCTATTCAGATCAGAGCTGTTGTCGTATCCGTCGGCAGCGTTTGCCGATTTGATACGCGATCCGCTCAAGAACCCTGCTCGGATCTCCGGCGTTAGCCAGAATATGCCTCGCTACTTCCTCCGACGCCTTTTCTACCTGCGATGCGAGTTTCTTAGCCCGCTTGACGGTCGCTGCGCCGCTGAGACCAATCTCCTCGGCAAATACCTTCCAGTCGGCCGCATGGAGTTCAGCGGCAACAAACTTGCCACCGATGCCCTGGGCAAGGCTCTGATCGACATGAGGATAAACCGCCGCACACATCAGATCGTAGAGCGGAGCCATCTTCGCAGACCCGCCAGCACCGATCAAAACGGAATAGTTCTTGGCGTGAGAATCCGAATTGCAGATCAGCACATTGAATATGACCCCGTCCAATAGCGCCGTGCGCTCGGCCGGCGATACGTAACTGCTCACCGCGTCGAACATCATTTTCAGGGTCACGCCGCGACCGTCGGTGGAACGTTCATACTTCTGCGACGGGAAGCGCGCGGTGAGCTGGCAGAGGTCTTCCTGATGCAGTCTGCGGATTTCCCCATCTCGATCCTTGAAGCGGTCATAACGCTTGACCAGCAGATATCGCCGCCGACCAGCTTGGCCGATTGCCGCTTCGGCCGCATCCAATCCGCAGGCCCGCGCAAGCGCCAGACAGAAAGCCTCGTTTTCGACGCTCCTGGCCAGGCGATCAGTATCTGGCTTGAGGATATGCGTCGAGGGCGTGCCATCAACGGGAATGGAAATCTTCCCCGCCTCATCGACGAAAACGGGCAGCTTTTCCTGAACGCCTGCCAGCGACATCGAAACCCCGCGTTCGCCAACCAGAAACGGTTTTGCCGGAAGCTCGTTCAGGATGCGCTCGAGCGCGGCTTCGTCGGGAACGGGTTGCAGGTGAATACCTGCCTTTCTGGGCTCGCCGATCGACAGGGCACCCGCCGTGTCGCGCCCGATATGACCGAGCAACCCGACGATATCCTGCGGCGATACCTTGAGACGTTGACCGATCTCGGCCAGATGCGTTTCGGGAAGCAGATTGGCAAGCCAGGGCAACAATCGGTCGGCATCTATCGTCCCCGACCGAAGCGGCATGGTCAGCGATATCGGAAATGCCGAGCGGCGTGCCTCCCATGACGGATCGTAATCGAGCCGCCATCGATCCGTGAAGGTGAGACGCGCGACGGGGAAATTTTCGTAGAAGATGGAGGTCATCGCCTGTCACTGAAGGTGGGCAGGAAGTCGAGATCGTCCACCCCTTCCGGAAGCGATGGCGCGGAGGCTTTGATATCCCCGATCTCGAGGCCGACGGTGCGGGCAACGATCAGTGCCTTTTCGAGCTGACAACTTGGTTTGCCGGATTCGAGATCGACGATGAAGCGTTCACCCGTGCCGGAACGACTGGCAAGCTCGGCCTGGGTCCAGCCGAGACCCTTCCGCCTTTCCCTGATCAAAGCGCCGAAATCTCGGGCCGTGCGGATCATCTTCGCCTCCTGCAATGAAGCTTACCGTACAGGAAGGTTTTAGGAGAAACAAGTAGTCTCTTACCGAACGGGAAGCAAAACTACAATTCTGCATACCTTGCCCCGATCGGGAAGTTTCTACCGTAAGCGAGGTGAGGTGATTCACTCATCGAGCAATGCTTTTATCGCCGAAGGCCGTGATAAAAATGTTCGCGATCGCGATATCCGTCTTCAGGCAGGTCACGACGCCGGGGAAGACGAGCATTCCAAATACGGTTTCAAGCAGATCACCGGAAAGTCGGCGCACAACATAGCCAATCTGCCGCTCAATCCGGATATTGATTTTTCCATGTTCAGGGAGCTGGATTTCGACGCCATGTGGAGGAAGAAACGGACGATGGGGCGCGCGAACGGAAGCAAGAAGTCATAAAGTCCGCACGGAAACCGGAGTGAGACTGCGGGGTACTGACCTGCCACTGAACTTTCATCCGGCTGCGATTAGAGCCTCGGCGGTTTTTGATACGCCAAATGGCGCGGCTTGAGCAACCGGCGGAAACGCGTAGCTTTCACATTGCGCAGCGTTGGAGCTGGTTGCGGCGATTGTCCCGGCATAGGCTGCCGGGGTCTGGTATCCGAGCGACGAGTGTGGCCGG
>NZ_JAJNCX010000027.1 GCF_021026315.1 Rhizobium sp. C4 | reverse complement strand
CGACGTCTCCTTGTTCGGAACCGGCGGGGCAATCCCGGCGGTCATTCACTGCGGTTGCGGTTGAGAGTGAGCTCGCGATTGCCGAACAGGCCGGACGGACGAAGCGCGAGAATGACGATCATGATGATGCCGAGTGCGATTTCCTGGAGCCCCTTGGGGAGCGCCAGCATGGAACCGCCGACGGGAATGCCGGCCTCGAGGAAGCGAAGCGCCTGGATCAGCGCCGAGAGAATGACGACGCCGAGCACGCTGCCGGTGAGACTGCCCATGCCGCCGACGACCAGCATGGAGAGCGTCACGAAGGTGAGACTGAGATAGAAATTGTCCGGCGTGACGACGCCGATGGAATGGGCGGTGAGCGCTCCGCCGACACCCATGATGGCGCCCGAGATGACGAAGGCGATCAGCCGTTCTTTCGGGATGTCGACGCCGGAGGCCGATGCTGCCGTCGGTTCGTCGCGGGCGGCGCGCAGCGCCAGACCCGAGCGCGAGATGGCATGCAGCCAGGCAATGAAGATGACGATGCCGGCAGCGGTAAAATAGGGCCAGATCGAACGGACGATCGGGATGCCGACGACGGAGGACGTCGCACCGGTGACGCGGTCCCAATTGGAATAGATCGTGTTGATCATCGCAAGCATGGCGAAGGTCGCGATCGATGCGGCGATGCCGGAAAGCCGCATCAGCACGCGGCCGAAGATGAGGGCCGCAACGCCGGCAAAGAGGGCTGCGAGGATCGCCGCCTGCCAGTATTCGAGCTTGGCCTGCATGATGAAGCTGGGCAGGCCCGGCAGCGCCATCTTCTTCATCACCGGGTTGATCGTCAGCCAGGCGGCAACATAGGCACCGAGGCAGGTGAAGCCGATCTGGCCGAAGCTCATGACGCCGGAATTGCCGATGAAGACATAGAGGCCGACGACGAGGATGACGCGGACGAAGAGGTCGATGATCACCTGGTTGAACGGCTTGGAGCCGATCATCGTCGTTGCAAAGGCGATGACGAGAAGGATGAGCACCAGCAGGATCGGCGTGACGATGGACTTTCCGGCGAGCGCGAAGGGAGCGGGCTTGCGGGCGGCAATCGCTTCGCTGCTCAGGATCGGGTCAATGGTTTGGGAGGATGTGGACATGGAAATCAGACCCTTTCCTTCGTGCCGCGGGCGGCAATGAGACCCTGCGGGCGGAACAGGAGGACGAGGATGACGGCGCCGTAGACGAAGGCGTCACGGAAGGGGCGCGCATCGACCGGCAGGATGACCTGCATGACGACCGAGGCGGCACCGAGGAGGAAGCCGGCCAGCACCGCGCCGGCAAGGCTGCCGAGGCCGCCGATGACGGTGGAGATGAAGGCCATGAGCATGACCGCGCCGCCCATCTGGATATCGGCCGTGCCGGTCTGGATGCCAAAGATCAGCGCAATCGCACCGGCCAGTGCGCCGGAGAGTGCGAAGGCGCCCATGATGACGCGGTTGGCGCGGACGCCCAGCATGCGGGCCATGGAGAAATTCTCCGCTGCGGCGCGCATTTCGAGGCCAAAGCGGGTGCGGCGCAGGAAGATGACGAGGCCGAAGAGGATCGCCATCGTCGCGATGATGGTGATCAGCTGAAGCAGCGGCAGGCGTGCGCCGAAGATTTCGACCGGCTGCGACAGGATCGGCAGCAGCGAGATCGATTTCGGACGGCTCGAATAGAGCATCAGCAGGAAATAGCGGATGACGAAGCCGAGCGCGAAGGAGGCGATCATCATGGTCGCCGGATTGGTGTTGCGGAAGCGCCGGAAGACGACGATTTCGCAGAGAACCGAGATGGCCGCGCCGACGGCGAGGACGAAGGGGATGAGCAGGAACCACGGCAGGTTGCCGGCAAACACGATCGCCATGGCATCGGTCGACGGCCAGAGCAGCGCGAAGATCGAGAATGCGATGACGTCGCCATGGGCGAAGTTGACGAGCCGCATGACCCCGAAGATCAGCGCGATGCCGAGCGCGCCAAGCGCGTAAAGGGAGCCGAGGGAAAGGGCGTCGAAGACGATCTGGAGCATGTCAGTGGTCCTCGTAACCGAAATAGGCGGCCTGCATGGCCTCGCCGTTACCCAGCTCGCGGGCATCGCCATCGAGCACGATCTGGCCGGAGCGCATGAGGATCATGCGACCGCCGATCATCACGGCGCGGGTGGAGCTTTGTTCGACGATCAGCAGCGTCAGCTTGCGCTCCGCCTGAAGCGCGATGAGCCGCTCATAGACCTGGTCGGTAATGTTGGGCGCGAGGCCGAGCGAGGGTTCGTCGATGGCGATCAGGCGCGGACGCGTCATCAGCGCGCGGCCGATGACCAGCATCTGCTGCTGACCACCGGAAAGAAGGCCGGCCTGCTGGTTGCGGCGTTCCTTCAGGATCGGGAACGTGTTGTAGACCGACTCCAGGTCGACGGCCGTCTCTGCCTTCCAGCCGGCTTTGCGCGAATGCATGCCCGCGCCGACCAGCAAGTTTTCCTCGATGGTCAGCGAGCCGAAGACTTCGCGGCCTTCCGGCACCATGGAGAAGCCGAGGCGGGCAATGTCTTCCGGCGTGCGGCCGGTGATTTCGGCGCCGTCGAATTCGACATGGCCGGAGGCGGTCGGTGTGACGCCGGCAATGGCGCGCAGCAGCGAGGATTTGCCGGCGCCGTTCGGACCGGTGACGAAGAGGACTTCGCCCTCTTTCAGGTTCAGCGATACGCCGCGCACGGCGGTCAGGCGGCTATAGCGAACGGAAACGTCAACGAGGTTCAGCAGGGTCATGCGATCACCTCCAGGTTGGCGCGCACCGTGTCGGCGGCGGTGCCCATGTAGGCATGGCGGACCTTCTCGCTGTCGCGGATGGCGGCGGGGTCGCCCTCTTCGATGACGGCGCCGGAATCGAGCACGACGATATGGTCGCAAAGCCCGAGAACGAGGCCGACATTGTGCTCGATGATGAGGACGCCGATGCCGAGGTTCTTGGCAACGCGGCGGACGATGTCCGAGAGATCGGCGGCTTCCGGCGCGCTCATGCCAGCGGCAGGCTCGTCGAGGAGAATATAGGCGGGACGGCCCATCAGCGCGCGGCCGATGGCAACGCGACGTTCATCCGTATAAGGCAGCGTGCCGGCGATGCGGTTCTTCAAGGCCGCGATGCCGACCCATTCGAGCATGGCTTCGGCTTCGGCAATGGCAGCGCGGCGGCTCATGCCGAGGCCGACGCCGGTGACTTCGAGATTGTCGATGACGGGCAAGTCACGAAACAGCCGGCCGCCCTGGAAGGTGCGGGCAATGCCGCGCCGGCGAACCTGATGCGGCTTGAGGCCGGTCAGCGCCTTGCCGTCCAGCGTGACCGCGCCGGAGGTCGGAGCCTGAAAACCCGTCAGAACGTTGACAAGCGTCGTCTTGCCGGCCCCGTTGGGACCGATCAGGCCGCTGATATGGCCGGGCGTGATCTTCAGGTTGACCGAAGACAGGGCCTTGAGGCCCGCGAACGCCACGGAAACGTCTTCCGCACTGAGATAGCTCATATCCCCTTCTTTCTCGTTTGAAGGGGAAGGCACGCGACACCGTGGCCGGATCGTCCGGCAGGTCGGTTTCGCGGTGTTCCCCTTATCAGTTCCGGCTCCGTCTTTGGCGCGGTGCTCGGAATGCCAAAATCTCGCCGTTTGACGGCTTCGTCTTGTCGTTTCACGCGCCCGATCTTGTCATCGGGCGCGGCGGAACCGGCTTTGGCCGGCGGTTCCCTTCCTTGGACCGGCCTCCCCAGCCGGCTTATGCTTTGACCCCGCCGTCAGCCGGCGAGGTATTCCTCGGCGCGCGCCATGAGCTTTGCATTGTCCGCGCGGGCGGCGAGCGCCTGATCGAGCGTCACCGGCGCAAACTTGGCCGGCGTATGCGGCTGGAGCTGCGCGATGAGGTCCATGTCGGCGGAGATGACGACGCCGAGCATCATGTAACCGCCGCCGGAAACGGCGTCGCGATGGAGCACGATCGGCTCGGTGCCGCTCGGCACCTGGATCGAGCCATAAGGATAGCAGGCGTCGACGATGTTCGACGGGTCGGAACCCGCGCCGAAGGGCTGTTCGCGCTCGACGAATTCCAGCGGCGCGCCACCGCGGAAGCGGTAGCCGATGCGGTCGGCTTCAGGTGCGACCTTCCAGGTGTCTTCGAAGAAGCGCTTGCCGGCGGCTTCCGTAATGCGGTGCCAGTAGAGCCCGGGCAGCATGCGCAGTTCGGCGGGGCTGATCTGCGGGCGGCGGAGATTTGCCGGGAGCGACTTGCCGGACGTGCCCGTGCCTGTGCCGATCGGCAGCTCGTCGCCCGCCTTCAGCACGCGGCCTTCAAAGCCGCCGAGCGCGCCGAGAACATAGGTCGTGCGCGAACCGAGCACGACCGGAACGTCGATGCCGCCGGAGATGGCGATATAGGCGCGTGCGCCGCCCTTCAGGTACCCGAAGGAGAGCCGGTCGCCGGCCTTGACCGGGAAGCTTTCCCAGGTCGGGCGCTCTTCGCCGTTCACCTTGGGCGGCAGCTCGCCGCCGGTCACGGCGACGGTGGCGGCTTCGGTGAATTCCAGCTCCGGCCCCATGAAGGTGGCTTCCAGCAGGGCAGCGCCCGGTTCGTTGCCGACCAGCAGGTTGGCAATGCGGGTGGCGAAACGGTCCATGCCGCCGCCTTCCGGAATGCCGAGATGGTAGTAGCCCGGACGGCCGAGGTCCTGAACGGAGGTCGAAAGACCGGGAGAGATGACTTTAACGGCCATTGATCAGCTCCATCAGCTTGGCATTGGTGCCGGACATGTCCTTGTTGAATTCGGTCAGCGAGAAATCGGCTTCGCGTACCGTCGGCTGCCAGGTGTTGGCATCCACTGCCTCCAGCAGCGTGTCATATTCATCGCGGCCGACCGACTTGAACTTGACGATGTCGCCCGGCTTGAACAGGCACATCTCGTCCGTCAGATAGCGGACCTTGCGGGTCGGGTCATAGATCGGCGCGGGTGTCACGCCATACATCTGGTAGCCGCCGGCACCACGGACCGAGTAGATCGCGGCAAAGCAGCCGCCATGACCGATGGTGAGCTTCGGCGTATCCGTGCGCGGGCGCAGATATTTCGGCGCCTGGATCTGCTTCTGCCGCTCCACCATCTGGTAGAGGAAGGGCAGACCGGCGACGAAGCCGACCATGGAGACGAACCAAGGCTGGCCGGAATAGGCGGCGATGAACTCGTCGATCGTCGCGAAACCGTTGATGCGGGCCGAATATTCGAGGTCGGTCGAATTCGGATCCTGATGGCGCTCCCGGAAGCGCATGCAGGTTTCATGCGTCCACGGGTCCTGGAAATAGACCGGCAGTTCGATGATGCGCGTCTTCAGCACCGAGTCCGACTTGGAGGCGGCATCCTCCATCGACTGCAGTTCCTTCAAGAGGTCCTGCGGCTTGATGAGATCCGGGTTGAAACGGATCTGGAAGCTGGCATTGGCCGGGCAGATTTCGGTGACGCCCTTGATGTTGGCGGCCTTCACCGCATTGGTCATCGACAGGCCGATGAAGAAGGAGTCCAACGACATCGCTTCGGACACTTCGCCGAAGATATGCTCGTCACCCCCGAAGTTGAAACGTATCGACATTCGTTCCCCTTTTTCCGTCAGTCCGCGAGCTTCGCCGCGTTGTCGTTGAGCCAGCCTTCCAGCCAGCGGGTGTGCACGTCCCCTGCCTGCACCGACGGGTCGGCGGCGAGCGCGAGGAAGAGCGGTTTGGTCGTCTTCATGCCATCGATCTTGAGTTCGCTGAGTGCACGCACGAGCCGCGTGATGGCCGCCTCGCGCGTTTCGCCATGCACGATGAGCTTGGCGAGCAGTGAGTCATAGAAAGGCGGCACCTGGTAGCCCGGGTATAGCATGGAATCGAAGCGAACACCGGGCCCGCCCGGAATGCGCAGATCGCCGACAGTGCCGGGAAATGGCGCGAAGTCCTTCGACGGGTCTTCGGCATTGATGCGAACCTCGATGGCGTGGCCGCGCACCGAGACGTCCTTCTGCCTGATGCGCAGCGGCTCGCCGCCGGCAATGCGGAGCATTTCGGCCACCAGATCGATGCCGGTGATGGCTTCGGTGACCGGATGTTCCACCTGAATTCGGGTGTTCATCTCGATGAAATAGAAGCGGTTTGCCTCGTCGTCATAGAGATATTCGACCGTGCCGGCGCCAGAGTAACCAACTGCCTTGGCCAGCGCCACCGCCGAGCTGCAAAGCTCCTCGCGAAGCTCTTCGGAAAGGGCGCGGGACGGCGCTTCTTCCCAGACCTTCTGGCGGCGGCGCTGCAGCGAACATTCGCGTTCGTAGCAATGGATGGCATGCGTGCCATCGGCCAGAACCTGCACCTCGATATGGCGCGCCTTGCCGATGACCTTTTCCATATAGAGCCCGCCGTCACCGAAAGCGGCGAGCGCTTCGGCTTCGGCCTGCGGGAAGGCCTGTTCGAATTCGGCGAGAGTGTTGGCAATGCGAATGCCGCGACCGCCGCCGCCTGCCGCCGCCTTGATCATCACCGGGAAGCCCGTGTCGATCAGGACGTGGCGGCCGGCATCGATGCCCTCGACGCGGCCCGTCGAACCCGGAACGACCGGAACACCGGCGGCAGCAGCCGCCGAGCGGGCCGAAACCTTGTCGCCCATCAGCCGGATCGCGTCACCCGATGGACCGACGAAGACGAGGCCGGCGGCCGTGACGGCATCCGAGAAGGTGGCGTTTTCAGCCAGGAAGCCATAGCCCGGATGGATGCTGTCGCAGCCGGTTGCCTTGGCAGCCTCGATGATCACGTCGATGTTGAGATAGGACTTCTTGGCGGCGGGCGGGCCGATATTGACCGCTTCATCGGCCAGAAGCACATGCAACGAGGTCGCATCCGCGGCGGAATGCACCGCCACCGTCCTGATGCCGAGATCCTTCGCCGCCCGGATGATCCGGACCGCAATTTCCCCGCGATTGGCGACCAGCAGTTTCTTGAGCATCAGTCGAGATCCGCCAGAGGTGCGCCGGCCATGACCGGCTCTTCATTGTCTGCCGTGAAGCGGACGTTGGAGCCCGCGACTTCGGACTTCACTTCGTGGAAGGACTTCATCACCTCGATGAGGCCGATGACGTCGCCGACAGCGACGCTGTCGCCATCATTCTTGTAAGCCGGCTGGCCTGGCGACGGGCTGCGATAAAAGGTGCCGGGAAGCGGAGAGAGAATCTGTGCCATGAGGTGCTCCAGTTCGTCTGATATGGGAGAAATTATATTGCACCGCACAAAGATCATGCGGTCATGATGCCGGTCAATGCCAGGGCGCGATCGCGTCCCGCACGGCCCGTGCGATATCGATGGCATTCGGGGTGTCCGAATGCACGCAGATGGTCTCGCAACGGACCGGGAAAAGCGTTCCGTCCTCGGCCGTGCCCTTGCCTTCGGTGATGGCGCGCACGCAGCGCTCCGCCATCTTGGCCGGGTCCTTGGCGTCGTGGACGCGGCTCAGGATCAGCTTGCCCTGAGCGTTATACTCGAGGTCGGCGTAGAACTCGGCGACAAAGGGAATGCCGCGCGCCGTATAGACTTCCTCATGCAGCGTCCCGGTCATGCCGAAGAGCGGCACGCCGAAGATTTCCGCAGCATCGCAAACGCCGTGCGCCACGGCTTCCTGCTGCATCGCCATGAAATAGAGGCTGCCATGGGGCTTGATGTGATTGAGCGTCATGCCCTCGGGCTTCATGAAGCCGAGCAGCGCACCGGTCTGGTAGACGATGGCATTGCGCACTTCGTCCCGCGTCATCCGCATCTCGCGGCGACCGAAACCCTGGAGATCGGGAAGGCCTGGATGCGAGCCGATCTTCACGCCCGACGCCTTGGCGCTCTGGACGGTCTGGTGCATGTGATTGGGGTCGGATGCGTGGAAACCGCAGGCGACATTGGCGACGTCGATCAGCGGCATAAGTCCACTGTCGTCGCCCATCCGGTAGAGGCCGAAGCTCTCTCCCATGTCACAGTTCAATGTGACCGGCATGGTTGGTACCCCTCATTCATCTGCCGTCTTTGCGGCGTTGCAGCAATGTTTGCGCAGTTAAGGGTTCTTGTGAAATAGTCATTTTTTGAATGTAATATCGAAAAAACAGATAATTCCGAAAAGGGGCAGAAAACATGGCTATCACGCTGAAACAGCTGGATTATTTCATTGCAACTGCCGATAGCGGTCAGGTGAGTCATGCCGCGGTGGACCTCAACATTTCTCAATCGGCAGTGACCGCAGCGATCAAGTCGCTGGAGATGGAACTTGGCGTTGTGCTGTTCGAGCGCACCCATGCGGGCGTTCGCCTGACGATGGAAGGGGCGCGTTTTCTCGATCATGCGCGGGTCATTACCGGCGCGGTTGCAGCAGCCGTGCGTTCACCCTTGCGCGAGCGCACGGGGCTCAATGCCAAGCTCAGGCTGGGCATGACCTACACGGTGGTCGGCTATTTCATGTCGCGCTACTACGCGCGCTTCCGCAAGACCTATCCGCATATCGAAGTCGAGCTTGCCGAACTGCCCCGCCGGGCGCTGGAAAACCGTCTGGTCGCGGGTGATCTCGACATGGCGGTCATGCTGGTCTCGAACCTGCAGAACCGGGAGGAGATCGAGCAGGAAATGCTGATGCGCTCGACGCGACGCCTCTGGCTCGCCGCCGACCATCCGCTGCTCAACAAGCAGGAGATCAGCCTCTCCGACGTGGCGGATGAAGACTATGTCATGCTAACCGTCGACGAGGCGCGCAAGACGGCGGCCCGCTACTGGGTCGATTCCGGCTTCTCGCCGCGCGTCGTGCTCTCGACCAGCTCGGTCGAGGCCGTGCGCTCGCTGGTCGCCTCCGGTGTCGGCGTCACCATCCTTTCCGACATGGTCTATCGGCCGTGGTCGCTGGAAGGCCAGCGCATCGAAGTGCGGCGGCTGAAAGAGCCGGTCCCCAGCATGGACGTCGGCCTTGCCTGGTCGAAGTCGCGGTCCATCAGCTCGGCGGCAGCGGCCTTCCGCGCCTTCATGTCGGTGACCATGGGCGGCGGCGGCTGATCAGATCAGGCCGTGCCGTTTGAGGCGATATTCGAGGCTGGCGCGCGTCACACCCAGCTTGCGCGCCGCTGCAGAGACATTGCCGCCGGCCTCCTGCAGCGCGCTTTCGTAGAGTGACAGCTCCATGGCTTTCAGCTCCTGCGGGCTGCGCATCGCGGTTGGCACCGGGGCTGTGGGTGTCTGGATGGCGGACGGGCCGACCATCTCCGCCTCGATCCGCCCCTCGTCGGTCAGGTGCATGCCCAAGGCGGGCGTCCGCTCGAAGCCCGTGAACAGATGCTGGATATCGATCTGCCCGCCCTCATTGGCATAGACGACACCGCGCTCCACGAGGTTCTGCAATTCGCGGATATTGCCTGGAAAATCATAGGCCAGCAGCGCGTCTATCGCGCGCCGCGTGAAGCCGGTGACGTCGCGGCGATGTCGGGCGCGGAAGAGCTTGAGGAAATGTTCGGTCAGAAGCGGAATGTCGTCGCGCCGCTCGCGCAGCGGCGGAATGACGATCGGGAAGACGCAAAGCCGGAAGTAAAGGTCCTGCCGGAACCGCCCGGCGCGCACTTCGCTGGCGAGATCGACATTCGAGGCCGCAACGACACGGACATCGACCGGGATCGTTCGCGACCCGCCAACCCGCTCGATCTTGCGTTCCTGCACCGCACGCAGCACCTTGCCCTGCGCGGAGTAGGTCAGCGAGGCGATCTCGTCGAGAAAGAGCGTGCCGCTCGAGGCGCGTTCGAAATAGCCGGCGCGCGAGGCCGTAGCCCCCGTAAACGCGCCTTTTTCAACGCCGAAGAGTTCGGATTCGACCAGATTGTCGGGGATCGCCGCGCAGTTGATCGGGACGAAGGGGCCGTTGGCGCGCGGGCTCATCAGGTGAAGCTGGTTGGAGAAGAGCTCCTTGCCGACACCAGACTCGCCGATGAAGAGCACGGTCGCATCCGTATCCGCCACCCGCTCCAGCATGTGACGCGTCCGCAGCAGCGCTGCCGAAACGCCAACGACCCCGCCTTGCGACGCCTCGGCCGTCGTCGTCGCGACGTCAGGTTCCGTCCGCTGAGATTTCGGCCGGGCGCTGCGGCTTCGCGGGGCTTTCCATTCGAGGCCGAGATATTCGCGCTCCGGCGCATCCGCGCCCCAGGCCTCGGCATTCTGGCCGATGACGGTGCAATGATCTGCCCCCATGCCGGCGCAGGCGACCTCGCGGAAGATGATCGGGCGGCCGAAGAGAAAGCTGGAATAGCCGGACGGGTAACCCGTCTGCATCCAGCAGACCGGCTCGGCGGCAAGGCCATAAGCCGCGATATGCTCGCCGGCCTCGGAGGAATCGTGCCAGTCGAACTCGCCGAAATAGGTGCCCTTTTCGAGATCATATTCGAAATGCTTCGTCGTCACCTTCACGAAGCCTTCCAGCGTATGCACGCGCGGGCCGGCGGCGAGCGCATGCGTCAGGTCCTTTGTCGGAAAGCGCGTCTGGATGAGTTCGGCATCACGCACGCCCTGCATATAGCCGACCCGCATGAACAGGGCCTTGGCGCTTTCGATGCCGAAGGCGTCGATGATTTCCTGCCGGAGCCGTCCCAGCACCTTCGACTGCATCAGCACGACGCGCTGGTCGTTGAGCCAGATGCGCCCGTCGCCCAGCGAAAAATGGATGGCTTCGGTGAGTTCCTTGAGCGTCGGCGCCGCCCCGTCGGCGAGTTCACGATAGGCGCCGCGCGCCCTCAGCGTCTCGAAACCCTTGGATGCTTCGGCGAGTGATATCAGGCCCGGCTGCTTCTTCTTCATGTCTTCGCCTCCCAACGAATTCATGATTTCATGAATAGTTTTATCGTATAATGAATTTGCGGAAACGCAAGTCCTCCCGGCCCTGCAAGATGGTCGCCGCACGGAATTGAGTTTTTTCAAGTGCTTGAATGCAGCGCGCCTCCCGTCATCTCGATCTGGCACGCTCTTTGCAAATTGGTTCTCACCGCTTGAGGAGGCGGCAAAGGGAGGGCTTCACGCCCGGACATCGTCGGACCTCAAACGCTCAAGCCGCTGAAAAACCAGCGTTTCGAGCGACGGCGAAGCTTTGCCTCTCCCCCGGCCTGAGGAGCAACATTGAGGAGAGAACAGATGAACGTGCACAATCAGAATTTCCTGGATGCGGAGCGCTGGCAGGGTCTGGCCTTCTTCGCCGACTGGCAGAAGACGACGGCTGGCGTCGCAGAGGTCCGCGATCCGGCGACCGGCGCTCTGGTCGCCTCCGTCGGCATCGGCGGGCCGGCCGACATTGCCCGCGCCGCAGCCGAAGCCAAGGCCGTGCAGAAGGCCTGGGCGAAGACCACCGGCGTCGAGCGCGCCAAGATCCTCAACAAGGCCGCCGATCTTCTCGAAGAAAACGGCGCCGAGCTTATCCCGTGGATCATGCGAGAGAGCGGCTCGATCTACCCGAAGGCGGGGATCGAGATCGAGCATGGCGCGCTCTTCATCCGCCATGCCGCCACGCTTGCCACCCTGCCGACCGGCCTGATGCTGCCGACCATGGATGAGCGCACGAACTATGCCAAGCGCGTGCCGCATGGCGTTGTCGGCGTGATCTCGCCCTTCAACTTCCCGCTGGTTCTGTCAGTTCGCTCGATTGCCGCAGCGCTCGCCTTTGGAAACACGGTCGTCCACAAGCCCGACCCGCGCACCCCGATTTCCGGCGGCATCATCATTGCCCGCATTTTCGAGGAGGCCGGCCTGCCGAAGGGCGTGCTGCAGATCGTGCCGGGCGGTGCGGATGCGGGCGAAGCCATGTGCAAGGACCCGAATATCGCGATGATTTCCTTCACCGGCTCCGCCGGCGGCGGCTCCAAGGTTGCGGAAGTGGCGGGCCGTCATTTCAAGAAGGTGCAGCTGGAACTCGGCGGCAAGAACTCGCTGATCGTGCTGGATGACGCCGATCTCGACATCGCCGCCTCCAACTCCGCCTGGGGCGCCTTCCTGCATCAGGGCCAGATCTGCATGGCGACGGGCCTGATCCTCGCGCAGGAGTCGATTGCCGAAGCGCTCACCGAAAAGCTGGTCGCCAAGGCCCAGCACCTGCCGGTCGGCGATCCCTCCACCAACCAGGTCGCGCTTGGCCCGATCATCTCGGACGGCCAGGTCGCCAATATCCAGCGCCTCGTTGACGACGCCGTCGCCAAGGGCGCGAAGCTGCTCGCCGGCGGCACGCATGATGGCCGCTTCTATGCCGCCACGGTTCTCTCCGGCGTAACGCCCGACATGCTCGCCTTCCATGAGGAAGTCTTCGGCCCGGTTGCCTGCATCACCACCTTCAAGACGGAAGAAGAGGCGATCGAGCTGACCAATAACAGCGAATACGGCCTTGCCGCCGGCGTCATCTCCGCCAATTCGGCACGCGCCATGCGCATTGCCGACGAGCTGGATGTCGGCATGGTCCATATCAACGACCAGACGGTGAATGGTGGACCGTTCGCCCCCTTCGGCGGCCCGCGCAAGTCCGGTAACGGCACCCGCATTGGCGGCCCCGCCGATATCGAGGAATTCACCACCTGGAAGTGGATCTCCGTCAAGGACGCCGCCACGCCCTATCCGTTCTGACATCTCCCAAGGCGCAAACGGGCGCGGTTCGCCGCGCCCGTCATTCCCACACATTCAGGAGGAAAACCCATGCAGATCAAAGCCGCAGTCGCTCGCGAGACGGGCAAGCCGCTTTCGCTTGAAATGATCGATATCGAAGAGCCGCGCGACAATGAAATCCTGGTGAAGGTCGTCGCCACCGGCGTCTGCCACACCGACCTCGTGGTGCGCGACGGCATGCTGCCGACGCCGCTTCCCGTTGTTCTCGGCCATGAGGGCGCGGGCATTGTCGAAAAGGTCGGTTCGGCCGTCTACAAGGTGAAGCCGGGCGACAAGGTCGTCATGACCTTTGCCTCCTGCGGCACCTGCCAGTGCTGCAAGGAAAACACCATCACCTATTGCGAGGAATTCTTCCCGCGCAACTTCTTCGCCACCCGCACCGACGGCTCGACCGCGCTGTCTGCCAACGGCGAGACCATCCATTCCAATTTCTTCGGCCAGTCGTCCTTTGCCACCTACGCGATCTGCAACGAACTGAACGTCGTCAAGGTGCCGGACACCGCGCCGCTCGAACTGCTCGGGCCCCTTGCCTGTGGCGTCCAAACCGGTGCAGGCGCCGTGATGAACGCGCTGCAGGTCAGCCACGGCAAATCCTTTGCCGTCTTCGGCACGGGCTCGGTCGGCCTTTCCGCGATTATGGCCGCCAAGGTCGTGGGCGCAACAACGATCATCGCCGTGGACATGAACGATGGCCGTCTGGCGCTCGCGAAGGAACTCGGCGCGACCCACACGGTCAATCCCGGCAAGATGGATGCTGTAGCAGAAATCATGAAGATCACCGGGCGCGGCCTCAATTTCGCGCTGGATACAACGGGCATTCCGGCCGTTATCCGCTCGGCCGTCATGTCGCTCGCCAACAAGGGCACCTGCGGCATTCTCGGCGCCTCTGGACCGGACGCCGAATTGCAGCTCAACGAGACGCATTTCATGTCCGGCGGCCGCCGCCTCATGGGCATTGTCGAGGGCGAGTCCAATCCGGACACCTTCATTCCGGAACTGGTTGAACTCTATTCCAAGGGCCTTTTCCCCTTCGACAAGCTGGTGACCTTCTACCCCTTCGACGAGATCAATGCCGCGATCCACGATTCCGAAAGCGGCAAGACGATCAAGCCGATCGTCCGCATGTGACGCCGACTTCCCGCGCGGGCCGATCTTGGAGGAGCGGCCCGCGCGAGAACCACAATTTCGCATTTCATCGCTCAAAATTCTGGGAGGACTGAATGAGCAGACTGGTAAATTCCCTGACGCGCCGCACCCTGCTGAAAAGCACGGCGGGTGTCGCCGCCGCACTTGCCGCCCCCGCCTTCGTTCGCAACGCCATTGCGGCCGGCGAGACGATCAACATCGGCTGGATCAATGCACGGTCCGGCCCCTTGAGCCCCTTTGCCGAGGCTGACGAATATGTACTCGGGCTGGTGAACGCGGCCCTCAAGGGTGGCGTGGAGATCGGCGGCAAGACCTATGCCGTCAATTTCGTGCTGAAGGACACGCAGTCCGATCCGGTCACGGGTTCGAAGGTCGCCAAGGAGCTGATTTCCGCCGACAAGGTGGATCTGGTCATGACCTCCTCGACGCCGGAAACGATCAACCCGGTCGCCGATGCCTGCGAGGCCGGCGCGATGCCCTGCCTTTCGACCGTTGCCCCCTGGGAGGCCGTCTATTTCGGTCGCGGCGCCAAGCCCGGCGCGCCGTCGCCGTTCAAATGGACCTATCACTTCTCCTTCGGCGCTTCCGACTTCGCCGCCGTCTATATCGACCAGTGGGCAAAGATTGCCACCAACAAGAAGGTCGGCGTGCTGCTGCCGAACGACGCCGACGGCAACGCCATTCGCGCCGTCATGATCCCGGCGCTCCAGAAGGCCGGCTTCACCGTGACCGATGCCGGCCCCTATGAAAACGGCATCACCGACTTCTCGGCACAGATTTCGACGTTCATGAATGCCGGCGTCGAAATCGTCAATTCCTTCCCGTTCCCGCCGGACTTCCCGGTCTTCTGGCGCCAGGCGGCGCAGAAGGGTTTCGCCCAGCAGGTCAAGATCATGCAGATCGCCAAGGCCGGCCTCTTCGAGGTCGAAATGGAAGCGATGGGCGATCTCGGCAACGGCATTGCCTCCGGCGCCTATTGGCACCGCGCCTATCCCTTCGTCTCGCCCGTCACGGGCAAGAAATGCGACGAACTGGCCGATGGTTTCGAGAAGGCAACCGGCAAGCCCTGGAGCCAGCAGGTCGGCGCGCAGATGGCGCTGTTTGATGCCGCAATCGGCGCCCTGAAGGCCTCCGGCAATCCGAAGGACAAGGCCGCCGTCGCCGCAGCCCTGTCCAAGCTCAAGGTCGAGACCGCAACCGGCCTGGTCGACTTTACCGCCGGACCTGTTCCGAATTGCGCCGCCACCGGTCTCGTCGGCACGCAATGGCTCAAGAAGGATGGCGGCAAGTTCCCGTTCACGCTGGAGGTCACCTCCAACGTGCTCGTGCCGAAGGTGCCGCTCACCGCGCCGCTGAAGCCGTTCGAACTCGGCTGATCGCCATGAACCGGCCGAGGCGCTCACCCGCGCCTCGGCTGCAATGCGCAGGCTTGGATGGGGCATATGGGGATTATCTTGTCAGGACATGGCCTGAACAAGCGCTTCGGCGCGTTTCAGGCCGTCAGGGATGCGAGCTTCACGCTGGCAGAAGGTGAAGCTTTGGGCATTGTCGGCCCCAATGGGGCGGGCAAGACGACGCTGTTTTCGCTGATTGCCGGATCGCTGACGCCGACATCCGGGACGATCGTGCTGGAAGGCAAGAGCGTTGCCGGTGCGGATGCGGCATCGCGCTGTCTTGCCGGCATCGGGCGCACGCATCAGGTGCCGCGGCCGTTTCTCGGCATGACCGTGTTTGAAAATACGCTGGTTGCGGCACAGCACGGGTCCGGTCTTCCGGAAGGCGAAGCAGAGGATCTGGCAGCCGAAGCCCTGTCTCGCAGCGGCCTGCTGGCATCCGCCAACCGTCCTGCGGGCGTTCTCGGCCTGCTCGACCGCAAGCGGCTGGAGCTGGCGCGGGCGCTGGCGACCCGCCCACGCGTCCTGCTTCTCGATGAAATCGGCGGCGGGCTGACCGAGGCGGAGCTTGTGACGCTGGTCGCGCTCATCTCCGATCTCAAGGCCTCGGGCCTCTCGATCATCTGGATCGAACATATTCTCCATGCGCTGCTGAAGGTCATCGACCGTCTCGTCTGCATGAGCGCCGGCGAGGTCATTGCCGAAGGCGATCCGCAGACCGTCATGCGCGATCCGACCGTCATGGCCGCCTATCTCGGGGGGATGAAAGAGCATGCTTGAAGTGAAGAATATCCAGGCTCAGCACGGACTTCTGCAGGCAGTGCGCGGCGTCTCGTTCAGCGTCCGCAAGGGCGAAGTTCTGGGCGTTATCGGCGCCAACGGAGCCGGCAAGACGACGCTGTTTCGCGCCATCACCGGTGTCCACACCGACATGACCGGCTCGGTCACGCTCAACGGTCAGGACATCTCGGCAGTGAGGCCGGGAAAGCGCGTTGCGGCAGGTCTCGCCATGGTGCCGGAAGGCCGCAGGCTCTTCCCCGACATGAGCGTGCGCGAAAATCTGCAGGTTGCAGGTGAACATGGCCGGCGTGGTGACTGGACGATGGAAACGGTGCTCGATGCGCTGCCTGCGCTGAAACCCATCATGCGCTCGCTCGCCGGCAATCTCTCCGGCGGTCAGCGGCAGGCGGTGGCCATCGGCCGCGCGCTGATGACCAATCCGGATGTGGTGATCATGGACGAAGTCTCGCTCGGGCTTTCGCCGATTGCCATCGAGGGCCTTTATGAATCGCTTGCCCAGCTCAAGGCCTCGGGCAAGACCGGGATCGTCGTGGTCGAGCAGGATCTGCGCCGGGCTCTCACCTTTTCCGACCGCGTCATCTGCTTGCTGGAAGGCGCAATCACGCTTGAAGGCGCCTCCGGCGAACTCACGCATGACGATATCACCAGTGCCTATTTCGGCTTGAGCGCCAAGGGCGAAGAGCGGAGTGCGGCCCATGCTTGATGCGATCATTCAGGGCGTGCTGCTCGGCGGCTATTACGCGATCCTTGCTGCGGGTCTTTCGCTGATGCTGGGCGTCACGCGCTTTCTCAATCTGGCGCATGGCGATCTGGCGGTACTGGCCGCCTATCTCATCATCTATCTGGTCGCCACCTGGCACATGCCGATCCTCTGGGCGATCGTGCTCACGCTGCCGGTCATGGGGCTACTCGGCTGGGCCTTGCAGGCCTTCCTCTTCGCCCGCACCATGAAAGGCGGCTTCCTGCTGCCGCTGCTGACCACATTTGGTCTCGGCGCGGTGATCCAGAATGGCATCTATGGCGTCTTTTCCTCCGACGTGAAATCGCTGGGCAATTTCATCGGCAATCTCGCCTGGGCGTCGTGGAAACTGCCCGGCCATATCTCGGTCGGCAAGCTGCCGGTCTATATCTTCGTCGCTTCCGTCGTGGTGCTCGTGTCGCTGCAATTGCTTCTCAGCTTCACCAAGCTCGGCCGCGCCATGCGGGCAACGACGGTAGACGAAGAGGCAGCCGAACTCTCCGGCATCGATGCACGCCGAATCCAGCGGGCGACGGTGGCGATTGCCATGGTTCTCGCGGGCCTTGCAGGCGCGGCTCTCGCCATGCGCTCGCTGATCAACCCCTATACCGGCCCGACGCAACTGATCTTCGCCTTCGAGGCCGTCGTCATCGGCGGGATCGGCTCGCTCTGGGGCACGCTGGCCGGCGGCATCGTGCTCGGTATCGCCCAGAGTCTGGGCGCAAAAATCTCGCCGCAGCTCTTCCAGCTCTTCGGCCATGTCGTCTTTCTCGCCGTTCTCTGGTGGCGGATGAAGGGCGCGGGCTCGCTCGGCATCGTCAATCTCCTCCGGTCGCTCAAGGGAGGGCGCGCATGAGTATTTCCCGTTTCCAATACGAACGCTGGACACCGGCGGGCCTTAGCACCGTCTGGACCTCGTGCGTCATCCTCGCCGCCCTCGCGGTCGCGCCGCTCGTGCTTCCGGCGACAGCGGTCGAGAAGCTGACGACGCTCTGGATCTACATCCTGCTCGCTGTCGTCTGGAACCTGCTTGCCGGCTTTGCGGGCCTCGTCTCCGTAGGACAACAGGCTTTTTTCGGCCTGAGCGCCTATCTGACGCTGAGGCTGGTGGAATGGGGGCTGAACCCCTGGCTGGCTCTCGTCGGGGCCGCCTTCATCGCCGGTGCGATTGCCATTCCGATTTCGCTCTATGCGTTGAAGCTGAAGGCCGGCGAATTCGCCATTGCCACCTGGGTCATTGCCGAAGTGGTGCGTATCTGCGTGATGTTCGATCCGCTCGTGCAGGGCGATACGGGCAATTCGCTGATCGCGCTCAACGCCTATGCGCCTGATTTCCGCCGCGACGTCACCTATTGGCTCGGTCTTGTCGCCATGGCGGGCTTTCTGGTGCTGACCTTCCGCGTGCTGCGCTCGAAGATCGGCAGCGCCGCGCAGGCCGTCCGCGATGACGAGGAAGCAGCATTGTCTGTCGGCGTCTCGGTCATGCAGACCAAGCGGATCATCTTCGTGCTTGCCGCCTTCGGCACGGCGCTGGCCGGCTCGATCTGGCTGGCAAGCGCCATCACCTTCCTGCCGCGCACCAATTTCGGGGTGCAGTGGACGGTGTTCATGCTGTTCATGGTTCTGGTCGGCGGGCTTCGCACCTTCGAGGGACCGATCCTCGGCGCGCTGATCTTCTTTGTCCTGCAGGAGAGTTTCAGCAGCTACGGCGTCTGGTATCTCTTCGGCCTCGGCTTCATCGCCATCGTCTTCGCGCTCGCTTTGCCGGATGGGCTCTGGGGCCTCATCCGCCAGAAACGCGGCGGCGATCTTCTGCCGATGGGAACATTGCTGAAGCAAGCACCGATCGAGAACGAGGCCTCCTGAAGCCTTTCACGAACTGAAATTCGGCTTGGCTGCGCCGCGAAAGTCGCGCGCGGTCATGCCCGTCTCCTCGCGGAAGGCGCGGCTGAAATGGGCCGTATCGTCAAAGCCGACGGCATAGGCGATTTCCGTGATGGAGAGTGATCCGGGACCCGTATCCTCCAGCAGCCGCTGGGCTTCGGCAATGCGCCGGGCGCGGATGACGGCGGCCAGCCGCTCGCCGCGCTCGGCGAAAATCTTCTGGAGATAACGCGGTGAAATCTTGAGCGCCCGCGCCACCGAGCCGCAATGCAGCTCCGGATCGGCAATATTCGTATCGATATAGCGAAGCGCCCGGCGGCGATGGGCGATGCGGATCGAGCTTTCCTCCTGCGGCTCCGCGCGCGGCGCGCTGATTGCGAGCGCGAAGAGATCGATGAAGGTCTTGAAGACGCCAGTTTCCTCTTCCTTCGAAAGCGTGTCGCCATGCTGGAGGCAGGAGCGCGCATAGTCGAGGAAGATAGAGACCATCGCCTGCCGCCCCGAAAAGGTCGAGGCCGTCAGGTCGTCGGCATAGGGAATGCGGCTGCGCAGCACGGCGCTTGGAATGCGCAGCGCCGTGAAGCGGTCGCGCATCGGCTGGCGATAGACATAGGACGAGCCCGTGCCGACAAAACCGAGATCGCCCGGCTCCACTTGGGCTTCGCGGCCGAATTGCGTCAGCATCAGCGGCGAGCGGCTGGTGATCGGGATCATGTAGAACTCGTCCGCATGGGTCGCGATGTGATTGCGCCGGCGATGCACCTCCATCGGGTCGCATTCCAGCGAACCGACACGGATCGAGGCGATGTCGCGGATATACATCCGCCCGACATCGAAGCTCGGTCCCTTCGTCACGAGATCAAGCGGATAGTAGTGATGACGAAGCGCATCCGTCCACGCGCCAACCCGCCGTTCAGGCGTAGTTACCGATGCGACGTCGAACAATAGCTCGCCGGGCGGCTTTGATGGTCCCAGTGCGCCGATCGTTCCCATTTTGGTTTCTTGTTCGGCCATGAAGGACAGTCTGACGCAGCTTTTCCCCGCTGTAAACAGTTTCCTCGCACCTGCGAAAAGCTTCGCCGGGCAAGGACGCTTTTCGGCAAGAGATAGGGCGCTTTTCGCTAATGGCGCGCGACCAAGCCAGCGCTAACCTCGCTTCATGGCCACGGGATCGCCGCGGCTTCAGGGCAACTTAACGCAATTCCGGACGCGAAACCGGTTTCCGCTTTCGCTGGAATTGCTCCAGGTGTGAGCTTCATCATGAGATATCGGGTTTCTGTCGATACGGGCGGCACGTTCACGGACGTGGTCGTGAGCGACGAAAAGGGCAACTTCACCACCGGCAAGTCACTGACCACGCCGGACCGCATCTTCAACGGCATGCGCGCGGCCATTGCCGCCGCCGCCTCCGAACTCGGCATGACCGGCCAGGCGCTGCTTGCCGACACCGCGCTCCTGATCTACGGCACGACGCGCGCCACCAATGCCATCGTGACGAAAACCGTGGCGAAGACGGCCTTTCTCACCACGGAAGGCTTTCCCGATACGCTGCTCCTGAAAGAGGGCGGCAAGTTCAATCCGCATGATTTCAGCAAGGACTATCCCGAGCCTTATATCGCGCGCCGCCACACCTATGAGATCGAGGAGCGGATGACCTCCGCCGGCACGGTGTCGCGCCCGCTCAACAAGGTGGCCGCGCGCCAGACCGTCGAGACGCTGAAGGCCAAGGGCTATGAGGCGGTGGCCGTCTGCTTCCTCTGGTCGATTGCCAATGCGGCGCATGAAGAGGCAATCGGCGCGATGATCGAGGAGATCATGCCGGGCGTTCCCTACACGCTCTCGCATCGCCTCAACCCGATCGTCCGCGAATATCGTCGGGCTTCGGCCACCGCCATCGACGCCTCGCTGAAGCCGCTGATGCAGAAGCATCTGCACGAGCTTGAAAGCGACCTGCGCGCCGAGGGCTATGCCAACCAGATCCTGATCAGCACCGCGAGCGGCGGCTGCTCGACCATCGAGGCGTTGAGCGAAAAGCCGATCTACATGATTGGCTCCGGCCCCTCCATGGCCCCGATTGCCGGCATCACCTATTCGCGGCTCGAAAGCCTCGGCGAGGACGTCATCGTCTGCGACACCGGCGGCACGACCTTCGACGTCGGCATCATCCGCGACGGCCGCCCGACCTTCAGCCGCGACACCTGGCTCGGCGAACGCTACACCGGCGACCTTCTCGGCATTTCCGCCGTCGACATGCGCTCCATCGGCGCCGGCGGCGGCTCGATTGCCTGGATCGACGATGGCGGCCTGATGCGCGTCGGCCCGATGTCGGCGGGCGCCGTTCCCGGTCCCGCCTGCTACGGACGTGGCGGCACGCTGCCGACCGTTTCGGACGCCGCCGCCGTTCTCGGCTATTTCGACCCGGAATTCTTCCTCGGCGGGCGCATGAAGCTCGACATGGAGGCCGCCCGCAAGGCGATCGCCACCGTGGCCGACAGGTTGAACCTCTCGCTCGAAGAAACCGCCTTCCGCATTCTCGGCCTTGCCACCAATCTCATGGTCCGGGCCGTCAACGACGTGACGATCAATGACGGGCTCAACCCGCGCGAAAGCACGATCGTTGCAGGCGGCGGCGCTGCCGGCATCAACATTCTCGACATTGCCCGCGAACTCGGTTGCGACCGCGTCATCCTGCCTAAGACCGCGTCGACTCTTTCGGCGAGCGGCATGCAGTTTGCCGATATCGTCGCGGAAGAGGTCGCAAGCTTCGTCACGCTGTCGAGCAATTTCGATTTCGAGCGCGTCAACCAGACGCTCGCGGACCTGAAAGCCCGGCTGGAAACCTTCCGCAAGGACAAGCTCGGCGCGTCCGATCGCTACCGCATCGATTTCTTCGGCGAGGCGCGTTATCTCGCCCAGGTCTGGGAACTCGAAACGCCGCTCGCCTCCGACCGCTTCGCCTCGCAGGCCGATCTCGAAGCCTATGTGAACAATTTCCATGACGTTCACGAGCGGGTCTTTGCGGTTCGCGATCCGAAGAGCCCGGTCGAAACGGTCAACTGGAAGGCCCGCCTGACGGTCCTGATCGCCAATCCCGAAACATCGACCGGCGAGACCTCCGGCGGCAAGACTGCGAAGCCGTCACATACGCGGCCCTGCTATTTCGGCGGCGGCGCAACGGCAGACACGCCAATCTATCGGGCCAGCGACCTTGCGCCCGGCCACCGGATTGCCGGGCCCGCCATCATCGAGGAGCCGACCACCACGCTCGTCGTCGGCCCCGGCGACACCGTCATCGTCAGTGCTGCCGGCAGCTATCTGCTCGCCGACGCCGCTTGAGTTCAAACAGGGATTACGAACATGACCATTCAGGAATTCGACCCCTATATGACGGCGGTCATCTCCAACCGCATCGACAGCATCATCCGCGAGATGACGAATACGCTTCTGCGCTCGGCGCGGTCCGGCGTCATCAACAGCGCGCGCGATTTCAGCTGCTCGATCTGCACCGGTGACAACCGCCTGCTCGCCTCCGCAGAAGGCCTGCCGATCCACATCTTCGGCAGCCATCTGCAGACGAAAGCGATGACGGATTTCGCCGGCGATACGCTGGCGGAAGGCGATTGCTTCCTCCACAACGACCCCTATACCGGCAATACGCATGCCGGCGACCACACCTATCTCGTGCCGGTCTTTGTCGAGGGCGAGCATCTCTTCACCGCCGTTGCCAAGGCCCATCAGGCCGATATCGGCAATCCGCTTCCCACCACCTATATGGCGGGCGCCAAGGACCAGTATGCCGAAGGCGCGCTGATCTTTCCGGCCGTGCGCATCCAGCGCGACTACACGATGATCGACGACATCGTGCGCATGTGCCAGTCGCGCATCCGCGTGCCGGGCCAATGGTATGGCGACTTCCTCGCCGGCATCGGCTCTGCCCGCATCGCCGAGCGTCGCCTGAAGGAGCTTTGCGAGAAATACGGCAAGGCAACGATCAAGGCCTTCATCGACCACTGGTTCTATTATTCCGAACAGCGGATGATCAATGTCATCAAGGCCCTGCCGAAGGTGACGCTGAAGAACAGCGGCAAGCACGATCCCTTCGGCGAACTGCTGCCGGACGGCATCCCGCTCAATGTCGAGATCCGCATCGATCCCGACAATGCGATGATCGATGTCGACCTCATGGACAATATCGACAATATCGATTGCGGCTTCAACGAGAGCGAGGCCTGCGCCTCGGCCTCGACCATTGCCGGCGTGTTCAATTCCATCGACACGTCCGTTCCGCGCAATGCCGGCTCGTTCAAGCGGATCAATCTCCTGCTGCGCGAAGGCTCCGTCGCCGGCAAGCCGAAATTCCCGCATAGCTGCTCGGTCTCGACCACCAATGTCGCCGACCGTCTGGTCAACATCGTGCAGTCCGCCTTCGCCCAGATCGGCGACGGCAGCGGCCTTGCCGAAGGCGGCATGGGGCTCGGTGCCGGTTGCGCCGTGGTCTCCGGCAAGGACCTGCGCAATGGCGATGGCGACTATGTCAACCAGCTGTTCCTCGCCAATTCCGGCGGACCGGGCAGCCCCTCTGCCGATGGCTGGCTGACCTATGGCCTGCCGGTTGCCGCAGGCCTGATGTATCGCGACTCCGTCGAGATCGACGAGCTGAAGCACCCGATGCAGGTCCACTATATCCGCGTCATGTCGGGAACCGGTGGAGCCGGTCGCTTCCGCGGGGCTCCGGCCATGGAAGTGGCCTATGGCCCGACCGACGAACCGATGGAAGTGCTCTGGCCCTGCGACGGCACCGTCTTCCCGCCGCGCGGCGTGCGTGGCGGTCTCGAAGGCGAGAAATGCCGCCACTTCAAGGTCAGCGCCAACGGCAATGCCGAAGAGCTGGAAAGCGTGGCGGCGATCACGCTCAACAAGGGCGAGATCGTCAAGGGCAACCAGGCCGGCGGTGGCGGCTACGGCTCGCCGCTGGAACGCGACCCGAAACGCGTCCTGCATGACGTGCTGGAACGCTACGAAACCCTGGAACGCGCTCGCGACATCTATGGCGTGGTCCTCGTCGAGGAGCGCTCGGGCGAATTCGCACTCGATCTTCCAAAGACGACCGCGCTGCGGGGCGAACTGGCCGGCAGTGCTGGCGCGCGCGCCTGATTTCAAGCTTCCGGGGCGCGGCCAGCCGCGCTCCGTTCACGTCTCCATATCAATAACTTAAAAAGGGGAACTTCC
>NZ_JAJNCX010000026.1 GCF_021026315.1 Rhizobium sp. C4 | reverse complement strand
ACGTTCTCGCCAACATTGCCGACACGCCGATCGGCAGGCTAGAGCAACTCCTTCCCTGGAACTGGACACCCCACACGTTGAGTGCTCAGGCGGCCTGAACCGCGGCCTTCGCCGGATGCTTACGTATGCTGCTCACAAAGGTCCGCAGCTCGGCGATGGGGTCGGCCGCCATCATGCCGAAGAGCACGGCATTGTTGCTGCCCTTGTTACGTGGCACGTTGACGAAGCCAGCCGAACAGCCGATCAGCGCGCCGCGCGGGAAGGAGAGCTTCGGCACCGACTGCCAGCCGTCCTCGGTAAGACGAGAGCGCGGCCGCCCGAGATGATGATCTTCGCCGACGTCAGTTCCGGACGTTCCGAAGTCGACAGCGCATTGGAGACGAAGGCCGACAAACCACGGTTGGGGCCGACTGCAGCCGCGAAGCATTTAACGGCGGCAGCCGACCCCGGCTCGCCTTGGGAGGCAAGGGGAAATGACTTGGTGCGCACGGTGATGACTTGCTTGGCATCGCTCGTCTGCACCGTCTGGATTGCATTGCCGGCATAGATCCACCGATTGAAGGTACTGACGGGGTTTATTCCCAAGGCGCATTCGGCCTCATCCCGTGCTTTCCTGCCCATCGGTGCGGCCAAAGGTGGAGCTCAGTTCATGGGCTCGAAAGCCCAAGGATCCTGCGTGCGTTCCCACCAAGAATGCTTTCCAACGCCTCTTGCGACAAACTCGAGTTTAGGAATTCCGTAAGGGGAAACGGGCTATTGAACAGCTGCGGTCGGGAATAATAGTTGCTGCCGAAGAGCAAACGTTCGGGACCAGCAACTTCGATGAAGCCTTCAATCAGATGCCCAACGGACACCATCACGCCAGTATCAAACAGAATATTTGGATGGCGTGAGGCGATATACGGCATCCACTGCGCATGATCGTTTGAGGAAAAGGCGTCAAGTGCGACGAAGGTCGCGTCGGGATGACGATCCGCCAGTCTTTCGAGCCGCCAGGGGCTTTCCAATGTGGAATCAGCGATAGTGTGGATGAAGGCCGGCTTACCATGATCCTGAAGCCTGCGAACGAACTCGTCCATCATCGGATGATCGAGCGCAACCCCTAGAAACCGGTGATGCCACATCATGGCATGCATGCCCAGTTCTTCGATGCAACGATCGATCTCCTTCAAGGCCTCTACACCTTCCAGCGGATTAACCGTTCCGTAGCAGGCCACGAGCCGATCGGGGCTGACTTGCTGATAGCGCCGCACGTGGTTGTTCACACGTCGGGTTCCGTCGATACCATACGTGGTGGGAAAGCCATTGCCGGGCATGACGGACGCGTGGCGGATACCAAACTTATCCATATACGCAAGGCGCTGACGCACATCGTCTCTTAGCGCCGTTTCATCGTCGAGGAACCAACCACCATGACTTGCGACCAACCCACTCGCTGGTCCTACGTGCTGGTGAACGTCATAAATTTCGAATGATGGACTATTCATTTGTTCTCCTCGGCACAAATACTTCCCAAACTAGACCTGCCTAGCTCGCTACGCCCAGCAGATCCATGCGACTCCGGCCTCAACGCGTTTTCCAACTAGGACAGGCCGCGTCGGCCCGGCGGCGCTCGCGATTTTCATCCGCCTGTACGCGCGAGGATGGCGCGGGCGCGAATGCGAACGGGCTCATCGACCATCGCGCCGTCGACCGCCCCGGCGCCGTCGCCGGTTGCCAGCACCTTGCGTGCCCATTCAATTTCCGATGCTTCCGGACGGAACCCGTTCAGGATCGCCTCGATCTGCCGGGGATGGATGGCAAGCTTTCCACCGAAACCGAGCCCAAGCCCATGCCTCGCATCGGACGTCACCAGATCGGCATCGTCGATCGAGGTCGTTACCCCGTCGACCGGCGCATCGAGACCCGCAAGCCTCGACGCCAGCACCAGTTCGGAGCGCGCCATCAGCAGTGCATCGCGCGTATGGGCGCAACCGAGATCGGCGCAGAAATCGATCGACCCGAAGATGAGCCGGGCCACACCGGGCACGGCCGCAACCTGACGGACGTCGGCGACGCCGCGTGCGCTTTCGATCAGAGCCGCCACCGGAATACCGCTCGCAGCAACCGCATCAAGACCTTTTCCGGTTTCAGCCTTGGGAAGAATGATCCCAGCAATCGGAAGCTTCAAGATTGCCGCCAGATCGTCGTCATGCCAGGGCGTCCCCGCCGCATTGATGCGTACCAGGACCGGCAGCTGGGTGAAATCCGCGCGCAGCGCCGTCCGCGCCTCAACCTTGGCATCGGCGGCAACGGCATCCTCGAGATCGAGAATGATCGCATCCGCACCGGATGCCGCAGCCTTCTCGAACCGCTCGGGGCGGTTGGCCGGCACGAAAAGTGGCGCGATGAAAGAAGCAAGGGTCATGACCAACTTGCCTCCGCGCTCATGGCGATAGGACCGCCGTCACGCATCGTCCAGAGCGACAGCTTGCCGCCCTTTTCCGCAGCGTGAATGTTGATCCGGTCATCATCGAAAAGAGGTGTTTGGCCGCGGAAGCTGAATTCCGCAGGCACCCTGCCCTTGAGTTCCTTTGCGAAATGCAAGAGCATTGTCGCCTGAAGCGGCCCATGCACCACAAGGCCCGGATAAAACTCGACATCCTGCGCGTAAGGCCGGTCGTAATGGATACGGTGGCCGTTGAAAGTCAGGGCCGAATACCTGAACAGAAGCGGCGCGCCCGGCACGACGACACGGGAATGGTCGCCAGGGGCGATCGGTTCAGCCGGTGCGGCCGGCTTTGCGGCCGGTCCGCCGGTCGCGGCATCGCGATAGATGATATCCTGCCGTTCCTGGATCACCACACGCCCGTCGACATCGAGCTTGTGCTCGACCGTCACGAAGCAAAGCACGCCGGAGCGCCCTTCCTTGACCGAGAGGTCGGAAATCCGCGAGACACGCCGGACGGTATCGCCGATGAACAGGTCGTCGCTGAAGGAAAGCCTCCCGCCTGCCCACATGCGGCGTGGCAGCGGAACCGGCGGAAGAAATCCGCCTTTCGGCGGATGCCCGTCTTCACCTAGTTGGGCGGTCAACGCCGCCGGCTGGCCAAGGCAATAGTGGATGAGCAGAGGGGCGACCTGCCCGACAGCCGGCTTCTCCGCCGGCTTGTCCAGCATGGCGTTAAACTTACGAACAAGATCGACTGTGATGACATCGGAGAAATCTTCCTCACGGCCGATCCACGAGCGCAGATGATCCAGATCGATCCGATTGACCTCAGTCTCCGTCATACTTGTTCCCCCACCGTCTCCCCAACGCCTGTCGTCTGATGCTCACCAAGTGCCGGCACAGGTCCGTATTGCCTGGCTTCGCCGATAAAGATCGGCGCCGGAGCGGGAAAGGAGACGGGACCAGCGGCCGTACCGACCGTAATGCGCCGGAGATGTGGATGCGAAGCCAATGCAGCCATATCGTTGACGGCTGCAAACGCCACATCGGCCTTGGTCAACAGGGCGACAGCTTCCGCTTCGTCGAGCTCGGTGAAAGCCTTTGCGACCAACTCGTCCGTCGCCCCGCGGTTCGTCACCCGGGCGACATTGGTCGCAAACAGCGGGTTATTGGCCTTGTCTGCCTGATTGAGGAACTCGCCGCAGAATTTGACCCACTCGCGATCGCTCTGAATCGAGATCAGGATGTCCTTGCCGTCCTTGGTTTGGAATACGCCATAGGGTGCGATCGAGACGTGAGCAAGACCGATGCGCATCGGCGGTTTCCCGCCCTCCTGAAGCAAAAGCGGTACGGTCAGCCAGTCCGCCATGACATCGAACATCGAAACCCGGATATCGGCCCCTTCGCCCGTAACGGCACGGGCAAGCAGTGCTTCCAGGATCGCGGAATAGGCGGTTGCGCCCGTTGCGATATCAACCACGGAAATTCCGACACGGGCCGGTGCTGCCGGCCCTCCGGTCACCGAGGAAAGGCCGGATTCCGCCTGAATCAGGAGATCATAGGCCTTACGCTCCGCAAACGGACCAGTCTCCCCATAGCCGCTGATCGAGCAAATGATAAGCCGCGGATGCTTCTGCCGCAAAGTTTCTGGACCGAACCCCATCCGCCCGAGCGCGCCCGGCTTGAGATTTTGCACGACGACGTCGGCCGTGGCCAATAGCGCCGCGAGTGTCTCCTTCGCTTTCGCCGTTGCGAGGTCGAGAACGAGCGATTCTTTGCCGCGGTTCAACCAGACGAAATAGCTACTCTGGGCGCCGACGACGACGTCGTCGTAACCACGCGCAAAATCACCTTCCGGCCGTTCGACCTTAATGACGCGCGCGCCTGCGTCAGCCAATCGCGACGTGCAGAACGGCGCGGCGACCGCCTGACCAATCTCGATCACGTTTAGCCCCTGCAGCGGCAAACGATGAAACTCGGTCATCAGAAAGACCTCGGCAGGCCAAGCACATGCTCGGCAACGTAGGAAAGGATGAGATTTGTTGAGATCGGCGCTACCTGGTAGAGCCGGGTTTCACGAAATTTACGCTCCACATCATATTCGCAGGCGAACCCGAAGCCGCCATGAAACTGAAGGCAGGCGTTGGCCGCTTCCCATGAGGCCTTGGCGGCTAGGTATTTGGCCATGTTCGCCTGCGCACCGCACGGTTCATTTGCGTCATAGAGGCGGCAAGCCTCGTAGCGCATCAGATTGGCGGCCTCGATTTCGATGTAGCTCTCGGCGATCGGAAACTGCACGCCCTGGTTCTGGCCGATCGGTCGGCCAAAGACGGTGCGCTCTTTGGCGTAGTTGGACACCTTTTCGACGAACCAGTATCCATCGCCGATACATTCGGCAGCGATCAGCGTGCGTTCGGCATTGAGGCCGGTCAGGATGTATTTGAACCCCTGCCCTTCTTCGCCGATCAGATTTTCCTCCGGAATTTCGAGATTGTCGAAAAAAAGTTCGTTGGTTTCGTGATTGACCATGTTGAGGATCGGCCGGACACTCATGCCTTTGCCGATCGCCTCCTTCAGATCGACGATAAAGATCGACATGCCTTCCGACCTTTTCTTCACCTGATCGACCGGCGTTGTGCGTGCCAACAGGATCATCAGGTCGGAATGCTGGATGCGGGAGATCCACACCTTCTGACCGTTGACGACATAGCGGTCGCCCTTTCTCACTGCGGTCGTCTTGATCTTCGTCGTGTCCGTTCCTGTCGTTGGCTCGGTCACGCCCATGGACTGCAGGCGCAATTCCCCGGTGGCGATCTTCGGCAGATACTTTTGGCGCTGCTTCTCCGAACCGTGGCGGATCAGCGTGTTCATATTGTACATCTGGCCATGGCACGCGCCGGAATTGCCGCCCGCGCGATTGATCTCTTCCATGATGACGGATGCCTCCGTCAACCCGAGTCCGGAGCCGCCATATTCTTCGGGGATCAGCGCCGCCATCCACCCCGCCTTTGTCAGGGCATCGACGAATTCTTCCGGATAGCCCCGAGCTTCGTCGATCCTGCGATGATATTCGGAGGGAAACTCAGCGCAAAGGGCGCGAATTGCGTCACGGATATCGTTGAATTGATCATCACCTATCGATCGAAAGGACATTCTCTCCGCTCCAATTTGGACAGCCGTTTATACTGACCTCACAATTGGATAAGAAACATCGATTGGGGATTTCAGAAATCTCGCTGCGGCATACGTCATGCTTCCTCGTCGCCGGAAAAGAAGCCTTTCCAATGACCGCTGCGCACCAATTCGGGAACCTCGGATATGACCAGCTTGGAAAACTGTCGCGCTGCGGGCGACATTGGCCGGTCAACGGAGTGGGCCAGAATGAGCTTACGCGTGATGTCGGGCAAGACGATTGGCCGGGCAGTTAGGATCCCGGCCTGGACGTCATTGTAGACCGGGAGCAGAGGAAGGATCGTCGCGCCCACCGCACGCTTTACGAGATCGATCTGCACCGGCAGAGAATCCGCTTCGACGACGGGCTCCAAGGCAAATCCGTATTTTGCGGCCAAACCTTCCAACAAGAGCCTGAGCCCATGCTGCCTGCCCGGCAGCACGTGCTGAACGGTCATCGCATCAGCAAAGGCGACCTCCGCGTCACCACCCAGTGGCGAGGTCGCGCGCTCTATGAGACAAAGCCGCTCGGTCAACAGATGCCGCGACTTGATCGTCGCCGGATGTGTGGCCTCATAGAGAATTCCGATATCTACGATCCCTCTTTGCAACCAGTCCAGGATGTAGCCGCTGTAGCCGGAAACGACTTTCAGTCTGACCTGTGGGTGTAGGGTCAGAAATTTTTCGATCAAAACACCAGACAAGACATCGGCAACGGTCGGGGGTACGCCGAACGACACTTCGCCACTGAGGGGCAATTCGTTGTTTCTCAATTCGGCGCGGGCTTGGTCCAACTCACGCAGAACGACAGTCGCGTGATCAAAAAGCGCCGTTCCTTCTAGCGTCAGGGTCACTCCTCGGCCGTGACGCACAAACAGGCGAACCTGCAGCTCGTCCTCGAGAGTCTGAATCTGCCGGGTCAACGCTGACTGGGCAATGTGCAATCTTTCGGCGGCAAGTGTGAAACTGCCCAATTCAGCGACATGGACCAATGTTCGAAGCTGTTTGACCTCCATCTAACCTCACTTCGACATCAAAACAGGAGCTCTTTCTTTGACGACTTGTTTTGCGTCAGCTTCCTACGCCGCGCAAAAAGCGCGGAAACCCGAAATAATTCTCCAACGAACAAACAGCTCTACTGACAGAATCTTGGCTGAGGCACATTTCCTTTGCTGTGAGTGTAAAGCTCAGATGCTTCGCCGATACGGCAAACGCGCGCAATGGAATAAGAGGCGGCCTCCTCCGGCTCGGCCGCCGCGACTTCGTCATGTGACTTATCCTGAATCGATATTCAAGCCTGTACTCGCTCCCGTATTTTTTGTACGTCCTTGGCGGGCGAATAGCAACACAGCCCCTCCTCCTCGGGGATCTTCACGTCTCGCTGACATGGGCGTCCGCACAAGAACGCCAGGCAGCGCCACACAACGCCTGGTTCGGCTCGTCGGAGTAGGCGCGGCCCTCGAGATGATCCTCACCGCAGCGCCGATCACGGCCCAAGAAGGAAAGAACCTCGGCTCAGCGCACCGCATGCTTTGGACGGGGTGGTGGAAAATTTCGCGCGTTACCTCGAGGGCAAATCTCCGGTTGCCATGCATGAAATCAAGAAACTCGTCTGTTCTGGTTGTGATCTTACGCGAGAAGAAGGCCTTTCAAACGAACGCCAGTCGATTGCTCGGGTGCTGGCTTACGAAGATTATGCCGAAGGCGTCTGCGCCTTTATCGAAAAGCGGTCGAGGATTTTCCGAGGACGCTAACCCTCGACAAGCTATTTTGATCAAACCGCCTGAATTCAAGCGGTCTGATCAATCTCCAAGTGGTAGCCCATCGACGACCTTGTAGAGGAGCGCTGCCCCGCACGGCGCGACAAGCCAAGGCTACAACCGCATATAGACCGATTTGTCTTCGAGGAAAGCATCGATGCCCTCAAAACCATTTTCACGGCCCCACCCCGATTGCTTGAAGCCCCCGAACGGCATGGAATAATCCATAAGACCGTAGCAATTGACCCAGATATTCCCTGCGTCCAGGAGATTGGTAACGCGGTGCGCGGTCGAGAGATCGCGAGTGAATACACCCGCAGCCAAACCGTAAGGGGAATCGTTCCCCACCCTAGCAACGTCCTCGATGCCGTCGAAGGGCACCACGCTGAGTACCGGCCCGAATATCTCTTCGGCCATGATCTTCATTTCCGGCTTTGAGTTGAAAAAGATCGTCGGCTCGACGAAATAACCTTCACGATCGGGCGCCCGCCCGCCTGTGACAAGTTCTGCACCCTCTTCTATCCCGGCCGTAATGTATGACAGAACGCGATTTTTGTGACGCTGCGAGACCAGAGGTCCCAATTCGGTTTCAGGATCGAGTCCATCGCCGATCCGGACCGCTTTTGCCATCGTCTCCAGCCCTGAAACAACGCGGTCAACCGACCGTTTTTGCACATAAAGACGAGAGCCGGCGACGCAAACCTGGCCAGAATTGGCGAATATCGCCCGGAAACAGGTCGGAATGGCGAGGTCCATATCCGCGTCGTCAAAGACGAACACTGGGGACTTGCCGCCGAGCTCAAGGCTTAGTCTTTTGAGATTGCCCGCTGATGCCTTGACAAGTTCCTTGCCAACAGCCGTCGATCCGGTGAATGAGATTTTGTTGACATCGCCGTGACTGGCGAGCGCGGAACCTGCAACAGTGCCCAGCCCGGTGACGATGTTTATTACCCCCGCGGGCACACCTGCGCGCTCGGCGAGCTTCGCAAACTCCAGGGCCGTCAACGACGTGTCTTCCGGGGGTTTGATAACAACGCTGCAACCCGCTGCGAGCGCCGGCGCAACCTTGTTGCAGACGACCAGCAATGGGCCATTCCAGGGGGTGATGAGGCCAGCTACCCCGATCGGCTCGCGGCGCACGAAGGTATGAAAGACCCCCCCCGGTCCGCGCAGTTCTGACGTGCGGCCGTGAATTTTTGTGCACATTCCCGCATAGTATCGAAGTGCTTCCACGCCGCGAGCGATATGAGTTCGGGTGCGGCTGAACGGCATACCGCAATCAAGCGTTTCGATTCTCGCGAGACGGTCGCTGTCCTGTTCGAGCAGATCGGACAGTGCCCACAAGATACGACCTCTTTCGGAGGCTGACATAGATCGCCAGGTGCCGCTATTGAACGCGTGTCGCGCCGCTGCTACGGCTTCATCGATCTCCCGCTCCCCGCCGGCCGAAATTTTTGCGAAGGCGCTCCCCGTTGCGGGATTATAAACGTCTATGACCTGACCATTTTCTGCAGACCGCCATTCACCTCCAATCAGGCAACTTTGCCGTGTATCGGCATAGATATCCAAGGCGGCCTCCGGCCTGACAGCTTCACAGGTGTCCATTTTAACTCCTCCGCATTTACGGTTTGATATGCATGTATGAGAATATTAATTCGTCATTGTGAATTCCTACTTTGGGGCGGCGGGCCTGTCAACGCGGAAGTCATTCGAGGTCGCCGGGGCGAAGGGTTTATCCCTTGAGCGATCGGGATACTTTTGAAATGGGAGGTAGGTATGAAGGCATGGGAACTGGTCGAAAACAACGCTCCACTCGAATGCGTCGAGATCGAGGACCGGCAACTAAAAGGATCAGAAATCGAACTGGAAGTCACGCACTGCGGTGTCTGCCAATCTGATCTTCATGCTTGGCGAGGCTGGTATGATCTCGGAGGCGGGAAAAAGCTCATGCTGGCAGATCGGGGAATCACGCTGCCGCGTGCGTTAGGTCACGAGATTTTCGGTCGGGTCTCGAACTTTGGACCCGACGCATAAGGAGCTCGGATCGGCGACATGCGGATCGCCTATCCCCGGATCGGCTGCGGACAGTGTTATCGCTGTGCGCGAGGCGACGAGTAAGCGAAGGAAAGGTCCCGCTCCAGTCTACCGCATATCCCGACGGACCAGAAAAACATGGCTTCAGCCCCTGTTTCACAAATGCGAAATATAAATCACGTGTGTGAATTCTGTTGCGGTCCGTGAAATCTTGTGGCAAGCCTTGGACCGAGGAATTGTCGAACGCACTGCATTGATGCAGCGCGTCCGACCTTCGATTCCGAGGGGAGTGCACGCGGCCGATTAAGCTTAATTACGGCGGCTCGCGCAAATCGGGAGGACGTCACTTTGCCCTGGATGGGTCTCTGGTTATATCGCGCGCCGAGAGGCGTCGACTGGCTGATACAAGCGAATGCGCCGTTGCCGACAGCGGCTCCGAAGGCCTTCGAACACGTCGGTCCAAGTCGTCGAAATCGCCCAGTCTACCAGTGAACGACATTGTGCAGCTAACGGCAGACATTCTGCGGAAGGCGTTTTGACTTCATCGAATAGAAAGACAGGCTCAAAACGTCTCAGCCTCCAACTAGGATAAAATAATGCAACCATTGAAGGGAATTAGAGTAATCGATTTGTCGAAGGTCCTGGCTGGGCCAATTTGCACACAGGCCCTCGCAGCCCTAGGTGCGGACGTCATCAAAATCGAAAACATCGACGGGGGCGATGAGACGCGGCGGTGGGCGCCGTTGGCCGGAGACACAGGGTCTGCATTCCTGAGCGTAAATGCCGGCAAGCGCAGCCTGGGGCTTAATTTACGCCTCGCGGCCGCACGGAACATCGTCGCCGACCTCGTTGCAAAGTCGGATATAGTTGTGCAGAGTTTTGTGCCAGGCGTCGCCGAGAAATTAGGCGTGGATTATGCGTCACTATCAGTCGCAAATGACAAACTGATTTATTGCAGCATTTCGGGTTTTGGCCAGAAGGGCCCCTTGAGTGGGCTGCCGGGGTATGACGCGATCCTGCAGGCATTTACGGGCGTCATGGCATTGAATGGTGAAGAAGATGGTCCCGCTGTCCGACTGCCTATGTCCCCCGTTGATCAGGCTACCGCGCAATTCGCTACCCAGGGAATCCTCGCCGCCTTGCTCGAATTCAGGCAAACTGGACAGGGTTCCATTGTGGAAGTCTCTTTGCTTGAAACGGCGGTGAAGATGTTGGCGCCGACTTTGCAAGCGTACTGGGCTTCAGGGAAACTGCCGAAGAGATATGGCTCGGGACATCCGTCCATTTCGCCATATCAGGTGTTTGAAACAAAGGACCAGCCCGTTCTCATAGCAATCGCCAACGAGAAATTCTGGCGTCTTTTCTGTCAGATAGCCGACCTGGAAGCTATTGTCGACGAACCTCGATTCCGGACAAACCCCGATCGCGTGAAAAACGGGGCAGAGACGGAAGCGATCGTGTCGGAAGCAATGCGTCGGCACACTGCAGCTGAGTGGTTTGACCTATTCATGCGCGCTGGGATTCCCGCAGCTCCCCTTAACACGATCGCTCAGCTCGTTGAGCACGAGCAGTTGGGTTTCCTTAACATCGTGAATGCGTTCGAAACCCCCGGCTTGGGCAAAATTTCCACGGTGGCCGAGCCAATTCTTCTCAACGGGAAGCGCCCGAAACCCGATCGTGCGCCTCCGGCACTCGGAGAACACACGCGTTCGATATTGGCGACCGAACTTAATTTCTCGGTGGAGAAGATCGAACAGCTAATGGCGGATAACGTCGTCTCCTAGGCCGATTCAACAATTGTCGCGAGGGAAAAATGGAACGCTACTCGAAGTATAGAACACTGAAAATTGAACTGCGTGGAGCCGTTCTCAATGTGACGATGAACCGGCCTGAAAAACTGAATGCTGTCGATTCAAGAATGCATCAAGAACTCTCGACTATTTTTGCCGATGCCAACAGCGACCCGAAGGTGAACATGATTGTGCTCGCCGGCGAAGGACGAGCGTTCAGTGCCGGTGGTGACGTGCAGTGGATGTCGGACCTTGTCGAGGTCGACGGTGAATGGCAACGCAAAGCCGTCGAGAGCCGTCAAATATGGTGGAGTTTGCTGGATCTGGAGAAGATCTTGATTTGCAAACTCAATGGCTTAGTTCGCGGCATGTGCACGACAATCATGTCGCTATGTGATGCAGTGATAGCTGCTGATAGCGCGAGCATCGCAGATACCCACCTTGGCGTCGGTCTTGCCGCCGCAGACGGATGCAATGCGATCTGGCCGCTCCATATGGGATACCTCAGGACAAAAGACCTACTGTTTAACGCCACAGTCTTGAGTGCTACTGAAGCAAAGGACCTGGGCTTGGTTACGCGGGTTGTGCCGAGGGCCTACCTTGACGCCGCGGTTGACGAATACGTCATGGCCTTGGAACGTCAGCCTATCCGCGCGTTGCAGATGACGAAGATTGCGGTCAATAACCAAATGAAACAGCTCGTCTGGCCCTCTCTGGAGAATGGTTTGAATCTTCTGGAGATGTCGAATTTTTCCAAGGAGCACCAGGTCGCGATACGCGCGTTCAACGATCGCAACCGATCCGACAAAGCAGTGTGATTACCCGCGACAGAGGCTTTCTTGAGCGCAGGGGTTCTCGTGCCCTTCACGCCACATTCGAGAGCAAGAAAAATTCGTTTTGAAGCACGGTACGATGGTAAGCGCGATTTTCAGGTCCTGCCGCAGAAATGGGTTCCTGTGATCGAGCGCCATTTCGAGGGTGACCTTGCCCCTCTAAACTAATCCATTTTGAAGTAAGCTCTGGCCCATCGAAAGGACCAGAGAATGAAGCGCAACCGTTTTATAGACGAGCAGATTATCGGGATACTGAAGGAGCACGAAGCTGGCACGTCGGTCTCGGAGCTTTGCCGCAAGCACGGCGTCAGCGATGCGAGCATCTATAAATGGAAGGCCAAATTCGGCGGAATGGACGAATCCGAATCCGCGCCTTCATGGAAGACTAGATCGTGTACATCAGCTTCTAGTTACGACTGAATCTCCTCGAAAGAACCCGTGTAGGGGATGCCGTACGAACTGCCTCCCCTGCAGATAATCGAATAATTCCGGCAGCAAAGCGGTAGTGCCAACGGCGATGACATGATCGCCAACCGGGAATTTTACCAAGGACTGGGTCACGACGCCGAGGCGCGGCTTGCGACTACCTGGTTGCCACTGACATCGGCCATGCGGCACCGAGCGCAATTCGCGTGGGGTGAGGCCGGAGCATGTTCTTCCGGGACATGTGTCACTCCATCAAAACTCGCCGCGTTTCGCCATACGCTTTACAAGGAAGCAGACAGTATCACGTATATGAATGCTTGCGAACGCGAATGCTCTCGGGGTGTGTGGTTTGCGGCCACGATGGCCTAATGTGACTGCCTTGGGGCATCTTTAAGAAATTCATATCCTTGACAATATCTTCGACATACAGAATTATTGCCCTGCCGAGCACCAGAGGAGTGCGTTGAAGGTCTAACCCGGGAGGTTAAATAATATGAGAGCACTGGTAGGTATTGCAGCGGCAATGACGCTGACAATCGGTAGCTTCGCAAACGCGCAGGATGCGAAGCCCGTGAAGATCGGCGTCCTTGAAGACCTTTCGGGAGCCTATGCGGACATAACCGGCAAGGGGACAGTAACAGCAGCGCAGCTCGCTGTTGAAGATTTCGGGAAGACTGTGATAGGACGTCCGATCGAGCTTGTCATTGCAGACCACCAAAACAAGGCCGATATCGGCGCTGCCATCGCGAGGAAATGGTATAACGAAGACAATGTCGACATGATTGTCGGACTCGGCAATTCTTCGGTATCTCTTGCCGTTCGCGAACTCGCAAAGCAGAATGGGAAGATTAATATCGCAGCGAGCCCCGGGACAACAGAACTCACCGGCAAGGCGTGTTCGCCGACCGGGTTTCAGTGGAACAACAACAACTTTGCTCAAGCCAACACGATCGCGTCCTCGATTGTGAAGGCTGGCGGTGAAAAGACGTTCATTATTGCCCCTGACTACACCTTCGGAAAGTCGCTGGCGGAAAACATCACGAAGTTCACTACCAGGGCCGGTGGCAAGGTCGTTGGTCAGGTCTTTCCGCCACTCGGAAACACCGATTTCAGTTCCTTCTTCCTGCAGGCGCAGTCCTCCGGTGCCGACAACATTGCTCTAGCGATGGCTGGAAGTGATCTCATCAACTTCATCAAGCAATCGTCGGAGTTCGGACTTTCTGAAAGCGGGCAGAAAATGTCTGCCTATTCGATGTACATCAGCGATGTCAAAGCCCTTGGGCTAAACCTTACCAAGGGCCTTTATATCGCAGAAACGTACTATTGGGACATGGACGACCAGACAAGAGCGTTCGGGAAGCGTATCCAGGAAAAAATCGGATTGATGCCCAATGGCCTCCAGGTATCTACCTACAGCGCGGTCAATCATTACCTCAAATCCGTCCAGGCAGCAGGGACGACCGATCCTGTAAAAGTAGCCGAGCAAATGCACAAGCTCCCAGTAAACGACTTCTACTCTCATAATGTGCGAGTGAGGGAAGACGGTCAGTTGATGCGAGACTACTACCTGATGAAGGTGAAAGCGCCCGAGGACTCCCATTCCGAATGGGATCTTCTGGAAAAAGTCAGCACAATTCCGAACGGAGCTGCTTATCAAACACCGGCAGAAAGTGAGTGCCCCTTGCTACATCGACCCTGATTTGATTTGCGCTTAAGCAGTATTTCTTGAAAGCTTGCCACCGTCGAGTTTACTCGTGCTAGAATTGAGTTTACGCTTGCGCGAAATCGGCGGTGGTAGTGCTTCCTTTGACCGAGTCGAAGTGAAGTTCGACCACTTGCCCAACAAGGGGCAGTGTTTACCCAGGACTCCCGATGAGGTGCCTGTTAAAGAACAGTGTGAGCGTTATCTCCAGCATGTCGTGGCCTCCTAAACTTAAGGGACAAAGGGCCAGCCCAGCGAAAGAGGCTGTCCGCAGATACTTCTGATGCTCTGGCAATTTTCGCCCACAGGCTCATCGTCTACGCGCGCAGTTCGCGATGATGGCTTGAGGTTATGTCGTGGCGCGGGATGTGAAACAGGTTGGCGATCGGATCGTGGATAGAGACGATGCGTTGTAGATGTCGCTGCGATTTGAAGCGCTTCATGATCCGTTCTCGCCGCCGGACTGGCTGGTGAGAATTCTCCGCCCGATTATTCAACCCTTTGTGTGAGCGATGTTCGACATCCGGCATGATTTCTCGCCTTGCTGCGCCATAGGATCGCAGCTTATCGGTGATGATCACACGGCGTATCCGTCCCTGACCCTTCAAGTTTCGGCGGCTTTGAACGAGAACCTCCAGCACGAAGCCGTCCTGATCAACTGCGCACCGCAGCCAATGCTTCTTGCCGCGGATTGAAACAACGGCCTCATCAAGGTGCCACTTGTCCCCAAGCCGACCGGATGATCAACTACGGATCTCGTTGGCAAAGGTGCGGCCAAATTTTCTCCGCCCACAGCCGGCCGGTTTGGTGCGAGATAATGATTCCGCGGGAAGCCAGCAGGTCTTCGACCATGGGCAGGCTCAAAGGGAAACGAAAATAGAGCCACACGGCGTGGGCAATGACGTCAGCGGGAAAGCGATGTAGGCGATAGAGTGGATCACGGTCTGTCAAGGCCCGTCATTCCCACATCAAATTCCACATTCCGTTAAGTTGACGATGCCATTCAGCATGTTGAAACGTTTTGCCTGGTGGAATAAATGGAGTCAGCTCGACTTGGAGGATTGAATGGCACCGGATAACGTAAAAACCGCTGTGCGGACGCTGGATTTTTTCGAAGTGTTTGCTCGTGTACAGGGACCATTGTCGCTGACTGAACTGGCCAACATGCTTGGAACGCCTACGTCGAGCACACATGCGTTGGTGAAGACTTTGCGCCAACGTGGCTATGTCTATGTGCTTGACGACCGGAAGCTCATCTTTCCCACTAAGCGTATTCTTGCCGTTGCGGAACTCATTGCCCAAAGCGATCCCATCATCGACCTGTTCCAGACAGAAATGAGGAAGCTTCTTGCTGCGACGGACGAGACGATCATCCTCGGCAAGCGGCAAGGTGATTATATTACGTATCTGGAGGTGATGGAGAGCAGCCGCTCCATCCGCTATTCGGCCAAACCCGGCGATATTAAGCCAGTCCACTCCAGCGCAATCGGCAAGGCTATGCTTAGCACACTCTCAGACCCAGAACTACTCACGGTCGTTCGCAAAGTGGGCCTCAAGAAGGTGACGGAGTCGACGATCGTGACGGTCGACGCGCTGATGGAAGATATTCGCGTCGGCCGCCAGAAGAACCTCTTCATCACCCGCGGTGAGAACGTACCCGATGTCATGGCAATGGCCGCCTGCATAAAACTCGGGGGCGAGGCCCTCAGCGTAGCGATTGCTGGTCCGATGGAGCGCATGAGCAAAAAGGAGGCTGAATACACAGATCATCTTCATTCGCTGGTGGGACACTTTTCCCAGATGGAGAAATCCTCCGCATTTGTGTGACAAGTAGCGTAGACGCATCAGGAAACTGGTATGTGTCTGATCAAACGTCCGGAGGCATCCTTGAGAAAAATTCACTTCGGCGCTTGTGGACGGCCGCAACCGCTAACAGTGAGCCAGTCGTCCACTGCCGGAGGGAGGGTCGCCGCTGACAGATCTAAAGCCGACGTGGTGCGCAAAGAACAAAGGCCGGTGAATCGCCAAACGGAATTGTCTGAGAAGACGGACCTACCTGGCGTTCCGTGCCGCAGGTGCGGCCTCCTTATGCTCGGTCGAGAAGTTTGACATTTCAAGAAGGTTAAGGCCGCTTTCAAGAGCAGGCAACATAGGTCCAGCTAACACCTTAGATAGATTTAGGACTCTTATTGCAGTCAAGGGTTGTACAATCGTTCACTCAGTCAAAGTTGGTTTCGATTTGAAGCGGGTTCGTCATTGACGGCTGCAGTGACGAAGCGTTTGGGGCCAGAATAAATCCATCGTAGCCGGCCGAAACGACATCTCGACAAATCTGTCGATACTTATCGACGCCGATGTAAGGCATGAAGACCCGGGCTTTTCCGGGAATGTTGGCGCCCATGTACCACGAGGCGGCGCGTGGGTAGAGTGTCGAATTCGCAACCTCGTTTACATGCTCAACCCATCTATCTTCGGCGGAGACCGTGGGCTCGATGAAGGCAAGGTTTCGTGACCGCAGGTGCTCAAGGCAATCGGCGATCCAGTCGACATGCTGCTCGATCGAAACAATCACGTTGCTTAATACTGAGGGACTTCCAGGTCCGGTTACGGTAAACAAATTTGGAAAGCCGGCGCTCATTAGGCCAAGATAGCTGCGAGGGCCGCTCCGCCATTTTTCGCGCAACTGCTTGCCTTCCCGTCCGCTTATGTCGATTGCGTCGAGTGCCCCGGTGATCGCATCGAAGCCCGTCGCAAAGATGATCGCGTCGAGTTCGATGAGGCTTTCCGCCGTCCGCGCGCCATTTTCCACAATCGTTTCGATCGGTGTTTTCCGCAGGTTGATCAACGAGACGTTCGGTCGGTTAAAGGTCTCGTAGTAGTCTGTGTCCACGCAGATACGCTTTGTAAAAATGGGATAATCGCGAGGCGAAAGCGCTTCGGCTAGGGTCGGATCCTTGACGATCTCGCGAATCCGCTCCCGTACGAATTCGGCTGCTGTATCGTTTGCCCTTTCATCCGTAAGCAAGTCATTGAAGGCATGCATGAAGTTGGCTCCGCCCTTTTTCCAACGGGCGGAATATTCGTGTGCTCTCTCTTCCTCCGACGCCAGAAGCGCGGATGTCTTCGCGAAATCGTAGATCGTGCCCGATCGCGTGGCTTCACGCGCAAAGCGTCGGTGCTCCGCGTAATTCCCCTTCCAATTAGCTACTTCGGATTGAGTTAACGGAGCATTGCGCGCAGGCACTGTGAAGTTTGGCGTCCGCTGAAAGACATAGAGGTGCTTGGCCTGTTTGGCCATCTCGGGTATCACCTGGATACCTGACGAACCCGTTCCGATCACCCCTACACGTTTGCCTGCAAAGTCGACGCCCTCATGGGGCCAGCTACCGGTATGGAAGATGGCTCCGCGGAAATCTGCTAAACCCCGCAAGTCAGGAATCCTCGCATTTGACAGACAGCCCGTCGCCATGATGCAGTAACTGGCGTCGATGGATTCTCCTCCTCCGGTGGTCAAGCGCCAGAAGCTGCCTCCCTCGTCAAAACGCGCGGCGTCGATGCGCGTCTTGAACTGGATATCAGACCGCAAGCCGAACCTGTCCGCCACGTGATTAATGTACCGCAATATCTCCGGCTGTGTTGCGAAGCGTTCCGTCCAGGTCCACTCCTGCTGCAGGTCTTCGCTAAAGGAATAGGAATACTGCATGCTTTCAACATCACACCGGGCGCCGGGATATCGGTTCCAGTACCAAGTTCCCCCAACGTCGTCAGCAGCTTCGAACACCCTGGTCCGGAACCCCATGGCCCTAAGCTTGTGCAGCATATACAGCCCGGCGAAACCTGCTCCGATGACTGCAACGTCCAGTGAAGGTTTTTTGTTGCTCATGCTATACCTCACTTTGATCTGTATTAATGAAGAAAATCAGCGCGCGTCACCGCCGGCTCGCAAGTCGCGCAATGCCGGTTCGGTCAGCGCCGTCCGTTGGCGTGGGAGCGAGCCCAGCCGCTTGATCTCAGCGCTCACCTTTTGCAGTTCCGTGCGAGCGATCTCGAATATGTTGAACAGCCGGATGTAGCCGTGCGTTACGCCTTCCACCCGCCAACTTCGAACCATTACGCCGGCAGTCGCCAGTTTTTCCGCATAGGCCTCTCCCTCGTCACGCAACACATCGTACTCTGCTGATATGATTGTTGTCGGAGGCGTATCGGTAGGGACATCGGCGCGAAGTATCGAGATGTCCGGCAACGCCCATTGGTTGTCTAAGGCGTAATGTCCGAAGAACCATTGCATATCGCTGGCGCTAAGGGGCAGCCCCACACCGTGGTTCGAGTAGGATTGCGTGGCAAAATCGCAGTCGGTGACCGGGTAAGAAAGGATTTGACCGGCGATCTGCTTTCGCAGTGAGCATGTGCGAACGGTAACCGCAGCGAGATTGCCGCCCGCACTGTCGCCCGCAATGATGAGCGGAGAGAACGACCGAACCCCTTCGACGCTGCCGCTCAGACATGCAGCCAAGGTGTCCTGGCAATCTTCAACGGCAGCCGGGAAGGGATGTTCGGGGGCTAGCCTATAATCGACCAGCAGGATCCCGTATCCAGTCTCTGAGGCCAGCGCACGGCAGTAGGCGTCGAAATCATCGAGCCCCCCAATTACCCAGCCCCCGCCGTGCAGGTACAAAACCAAACCGGATGGGGACTGGCTTGGCAGAAAATATCGCCCTTGAACGGAGCCGCTACGCGTCGGTATAGTGACGGGGATAACAGCGTGGAGCTCTGGTCCTGCTCCCAATGCGCCACGGGCAACTGCCATGTTGCGTCGGGCATCTTCGGGAGAGCCGCTCGAAATGGCCGGAGCGCCAGCGGACCTTTCGAGCAATGCGCTCATGATCGGATGAAGTGGCATGACGACGGACCTCCTCTTATCTTCTGAGTTCGTTGCTTATGTGGACCGCCCTGACTCGACGACGCTCGTTGTAAAGTCCTTTTGCGACGAGGCGCTTCGAGCCTGGCGCATCCTGAATAACCGCTCGACCTCTCCGGCGATGCCGCGTCGGAAGAGAAGCACGGTGAGGAAAAAGATCGCGCCCTGGATGGTGATCACCCACTCGGCAAAGCCCGTTAGATAATTCTGAAGCGTCAAAATCACGCCCGCTCCAATTATCGGCCCGACTGCAGTGCCGATCCCCCCAATCAGAGCCATGAGGATGACCTCGCCCGACGTGCTCCAGTGAACATCAACCAGGGTGACGAGTTGCAACGCTATCGCCTTTAGTGAACCGGCCAATCCAGCAAGCGCCGCCGACAAGGTGAAGGCGATGACCTTGAAGCGGTCGACATCGTACCCGAGCGAGATCATCCTGTTCTCGTTGTCACGGATGCCTTTCAATACATGCCCGAATGGGGAATGTACGGTCCGGTAAATGACGAACATCGCAGCCGCGACGACCGCGAGGATCAGGTAGTAAAGTGTCAGCTCGTTCGAGATGTCGAAGATGCCGAACAGGGGGCTGCGGGGGATTGCGGTCAGACCGTTCTCGCCACCGGTAACGCTCGATTGGGCGCACAAGAAATAGAACATTTGAGCAAGGGCGAGCGTGATCATGGAGAAATAGATGCCACGTCGGCGAATAGAGGTGACCCCCATGACGAGTCCCAAGGCTGCCGCGAAAATCACCCCGATGAGGATGCTGACTTCGGGAGTCAGGCCGAGATCGCGCAACATGTATCCTGTTGCGTAGGACGCGCCTCCGAAGAAAACTGCGTGCCCGAACGCAAGAAGCCCGACATAGCCCACCAAGAGATTGTAGGCACTCGCAAACAGCGCGAAGCATAGCAGGTTCATCAGGAATCCTGGGTAGACATAGTGCGGTGCCAAGAGTCCTGCGCCAAGAAAAACCAGCAAGATGAGCGAGGAGGGACGCAGCGCAAAAATATGCATCATACCACCTCGCGACCAAAGACGCCGGCTGGCTTGACCAACAGCACAGCGACCATCACAGCAAAAATCACCGTCGACGATGCAGGCGGGTAAACGAGCTTCGTGATGCCTTCCAGAACCCCAAGAGCGAAACCCGCGAGAATGGCGCCGCCAAGCGATCCCATTCCGCCGATGACAACGACGGCGAAGACGACAATCAGTAAATGAGAACCCATGCTCGGACTGACCTGATAAATCGGGGCGGCCATAACGCCGGCAAGACCGGCCAATCCGACCCCCCAGCCATAGGTGAGCGTCACCATAACAGGCACGTTGATGCCGAAAGTTCGTAGGAGATCAGGCCGCTCCGTTGCCGCGCGGAGATATGACCCTAGCTTGGATTTCTCAATGACCAGCCAAGTGCCGACACAGATTGCCAACGACACAACGACGACCCAGCCGCGATAGAACGGAAGAAACATGAAACCCAGATTAATCCCGCCGATCAACGGGTTCGCGTAGGGGACGCCTGAAGAGCCGAACAGCGCGCGCAGTGTGCCTTCGGTCATCAAGCCCAGACTGAAGGTCAGCAGCAGCTGATAGGTGGGTTCTGTGTCGTAAAGTCTTCGCAAGAACAGCCGTTCGAAGAGAACTCCGAATATGCCAACGATGACGGGTGCTAGAACGAGAGCGCCCCAGTAGGGCACTTCGGCATAACGTGAAAGGATGAGCGCGGCAAAGGCACCCAAAGCAAATTGAGCGCCATGGGCGAAGTTCACAACACGAAGTAATCCGAAGATAATTGCTAGACCTAAGCTTAGCAGAGCATAGAATGCACCGTTGATCAGCCCAAGAAGAAGCTGGCCTAATATTGTCTGGATCGGAATGTTCAACATGTTACGTTCCTGCCGAGAAATGGTTAAGCTGAATGAACAGCTTTTATTCTGACTTGTAGGTTCCGTCGCGTTGAGACGGTTCAACGTTCTGAGTCGCGAACTAGACGCTGAGAAGTGCAAGAATTTCGCTTGCATCGCGGCGCGCGTGCTCTGCGATAGCGCCAGCGACGATTTTGCCGTTTTCAACGACGTACAGTCTGTCGGAGAGTTGAAGGGCAAAGTCGAAGCTTTGCTCGATCATCAGGATCGTATATCCGCGTTTCTTGAGTTGTGCTATGATGTCCCCGATGTGATCAACGATTACCGGAGCAAGTCCTTCTGTTGGCTCGTCAAGCAGCAGACATTTCGCCCCGGTCCGGAGAATTCGTGCGATAGCAAGCATCTGCTGCTCGCCACCGGAAAGCTTAGTGCCCTGGCTGGAACGCCGCTCCTTCAGCCGCGGAAAGAGTTCGTAGATTTCCTCGGTGGCGAGACCGCCTGGATGCAAGATTGGCGGCAGGAGCAAGTTCTCCTCGACAGAAAGACTGGAGAAGATCCCGCGCTCCTCCGGGCAGTACGCAATTCCCAGCCGCGCGATTTTCTCTGGCGGCATCTGAGTTACCTCTGTTCCGGCGATTTTGATGGATCCCGATCGAGGTATCAGCCCCATGATCGATCGCATCGTTGTAGTTTTGCCAGCGCCGTTTCGACCAAGCAACGTCACAAGCTCACCTTTGTCGACTTCGAAGGTCATTCCGTACAATGCCTGCGAAGGGCCATAGCTGGCGCGAAGCTCCCGAACCGCTATTTGAGGTGCGTTAGCCAATTGCCCGCTCCTCCACTCTGCGACCGAGGTAAGCCGACATTACCTCGGGGTTTGTCGAAACTTCGGCATATGTACCTTCGGTAAGGATTCTGCCGCGGGTCAGTACGGATATGCGATCCGACAATTCGGCAACGACCTTCAGGTTGTGCTCGACCATCAGCACGGTGCAGTTGTTGCTGATTTTGCGAATGAGATTGATGATCGGCTGAATATCCTCGTGCCCCATTCCGGAAGTGGGTTCGTCGAGCAGCAGGAGCTGAGGGTCCAACGCGACGGTGGTTGCGATCTCCAATGCACGCTTGCGCCCATAGGAGATTTCGCTGGCCAGCATCGAAGCGGATCCGGCGAGACCAACAAGGTCAAGCAACTCCATCGCCCTCCCGTCCAGTCCACGAAGCGACGCTTCAGGACGCCAGAAACGGTATGGCGCCTTGGTCGGCCGCATCAGAGCCAGCCGTACATTCTCGAGCAACGTCATGCTCGCGAAAGTCGCGGAGATCTGGAAGCTGCGAACCATCCCCATCCGCGCCACCGCGGCAGGCTGCGCGTTGGTGATATCCTCACCGTTGAACACAAGCCGCCCACTGCTCGGGGTGAGGAACTTTGTGATCAAGCTGAAACAAGTTGTCTTGCCGGCTCCGTTCGGACCGATAAGCGCATGGATCGACCCGCGCTTTATCGAAAGGCTTGCTTTGTCGACGGCACAGAAGCCGGCGAACTCCTTGACGAGGTCTGTCGCTTCGAGGATGTAGTCGTTCATTCAAGCCTCCTGACTGTACGGGCAACGCCCTCACAGCTCCTTAACGATACGTTGTCAGGTTCCGGCGCGACCTACTTGGCCAGAGGGCACACGGACGGGTCTGCAGGCGCGAATGCGTCCTTTGCCGGGATCGTTCGCAGAACGCTGAATAGATCCCAATCGCCAGTGGACTCTTCAGGCTTCTTCGCTTGCAGGACAAGCATATCCCTCATAACCCGGCCATCGGGGCGGATGGTTCCGTTCTTGGTCATGAAATCGTTGATCGGGATGTCCTTCATCTTAGCGATAACCTTGAGAGCGTCATCGCTTCCTACGGCCTCGACGGCCTTGAGATAGTGCAGTACTGCACCATAGGCCGAAGCCTGCATCTGGTTGGGCATCTTGCCCGTCTTCCTCTTGAAACGCTCGGCGAACGCACGGCTTTCGTCGCTCGAATTCCAATAGTAGGACGATGTGTCGATAAGGCCCTGAGCCGTCTTCAGTCCAAGCGCCTTAATGTCCTGTATGTCGACGGACATCAGAGCAATCGTTTGGTTCGGACGAATACCGAATTCCTCGCTTTGTTTGACGATGTTCGTGCCGATGTTTGTGATGGTGGCCAGTCCGATCACTTTAGCGCCCGAGCTTTGCGCCTTGAGAAGGTCCGAGGAGAAGTCGGTGGCATCGATGGGGTGGCGGGTGGATCCGATAACTTTGCCGCCGGCTTTCTCGATTATCTTAGTGGCATCTCGTTGCAGGTTGTCGCCATATGCATAGTCTACGGTGAGAAAATACCAGGTGTCCCCCCCATGCGCGAGCGCTTCGGTTACAGCACCGACCGCATCAGCGTAACTGTTATATGTCCAGTGGATTCCGTTCGGACTGCAATTCTTGCCGGTAATATCGGCGCTGCCGGTGGAGATGTAGATCACCGCCTTATTTTTATCTTTCGCAAGCGCCTGGATACCTAGCGCCACGCTGGTGACACCTACGTCGAAGATAGCGCTGACACCCCCGTCATACCACTTGCGCGCCAGGCCAACACCCACGTCTGGTTTGTTTAGATGGTCCCCCGCGATGATCTCGATCGGACGGCCGAGCACCTTGCCCCCGAAATCGTCAACAGCGAAGCGCATCGCCTCTGTTGTAGCTGGCCCGGAAATGTCAACGTTCACGCCCGACAGATCTGTCAGATGACCGATCTTGAACGGCTCCTGTGCCCTTGATGTCGAAAACAACGCGAGCGACGCAATCACGCAGATGCCACAGGCTATTGAAAAACGCTTCAATTTCATTGTCTCTCTCCTCCCCAGGTAGTCTTTTGTAAACGACCGGATCGACCGTCTTCTTCGATTTTCTTCCAGACGGAAAGCGATAAGTTTCAGCCTGTCGAAAACAATTTCACAAATGTAACAAGCGAAACATGATAGTCAAGCGGAAATCTTTGTCTGGATTTCTGTAGGCACTTCGCGCGAGTGCTGGCATTGTTTGCCGGCAGCGTCCCGTTACCCTGCCGGGATCCACAACATGCAGGGGCGACGTCCGCTGGGCTCGCTTTTTTCTTTTTTTCCAAAGACTTGCCGGGAATCTGACTTTTGTGTCGGAAACATGATTGACTGTAATCCTGCCGCGTTTGCCGACTGATATTCCAGCCATAGGCGCGCTGAATCGACCGCTGCTTTTTGCGCTTCGGTCAAACCAGGGCGACACCTGGCGCAAGATAGTCGGGGAACGCAAGCGAGATGGAGGCTGCGCCCATAGATTGGGAGAAAGCCCCATCATGAATTGGACGAGTTAGACGAGAACTAGTCGTCCCACTACCTTGCCATCGTGCAGCATCGACATCGCCTCGTTTGTCAAGGATTTGTCCATTAGGGTGATCGGAACCGGATTGAGTTCGCCGCTATTTGCCAATTCGACCACCCCGCGGAGTTCCTGAAGCGTTCCTGAATTAGTGCCGCGAATCGTCTTGCCACTGAACACCATGCTCGGCAACGATAGCGGAATCTCGCCATTGCCTACTCCGACAAGAACAAGCTTGCCGTTCTTGGCCAGGCATTCCAATCCGAGCTTAGCGGTCACCGGTGAATTCACAAAATCCAGCGCCGCGGCAAAGGGGCCGTCTGCACTTCTAATAAGCGCTTCCCGCACATCGGGCATTCTTGAATCAACGACTGCTCTGGCACCCGCCTCCAATGCAGCCTGCAGCTTGTCATCATCTATGTCGGTGGCCACGATATTGTGATGGCCTTTGGCGCGAAGCATGGCTATCGCCGCCAAACCGAGACCGCCGCACCCGATTAGGAGGACTGCGTCGTCCGGCTCGAGCGGCATAATTTTAGCGGCTGCCGAATATACGGTTAGTCCTGAGCACGCGAGTGTCGCAGCCCAGGCGGGATCGATGCGACCCGGATCAACGAGGTAACGTGCATCGGGCACGATAATCTGACTGGCGAAGCCGCCATGCTCTTTGATGCCGATCGTGCGCATATTGTCGCAGAGGTTTTCGTCGCCGCGTCTGCACATCTTACAGTGCCCGCAACCGATCCACGGATAGACAATCCGCACATCGCCGATCTCCGCACCGTGGACCTCTGGCCCCAGTTCCACGACACGACCCAACACTTCATGTCCAAGTGCACGCGGCAGAGTGATACCACGATCCGCCAGCGAAAGCGCTCTTCCGCCGCCAAGGTCGTACCAGCCTCGACACACGTGAAGATCCGAATGGCATACGCCGCAATGCGTTACCCTCAGCCGCACCTCACCGCCCTTCAGGGGTCGATCCTCTATCTCCATGCACACTAACGGAGCATCGTTCTTTACCAACACCCATCCCTGCATCGCATTCCTCCGATTGTCGATGAAACTCATGACATGCCTACAGCACCTGAAGGGGTGTTGACACGCTTATTGCACGATAATAGCATTTCTACCTGTCGAAGAGTAGTTCATATATGAAGATAATTTCGGGCCGGGTGGAGAAGCGGCATGGTTGCGCCGATGAACGATAGGAATAAGGCGCTGGAAAACCAGCAGGAGGTCCCTGTGACGCATGGTCTGTGGATAGGAGGACGTTGGTGCGAAGCGACGTTCGGCAAAACCATAGACTTCTACAATGCGGCGAGCGGCCGTGTGTTCTCGACGATCTCCGCTGGCAATGGACAGGATGTCGATCGGACGGTCGCGGCTGCGCGGCACCCATTCAGCGCCAGCGTCTGGCGAGGGATGACCACCGCCGACCGTGGGGTGATATCCGCTTCTGGGCGATCGCTTAGATTGTCGATGAAGTTCGCTTGCGAAAGAGAGGTATTTTCATGACGAGGTTTAAGGGAAAGGCCTGTCTTGTTACCGGCGGAGCCGCCGGTATCGGCGAGGCGGTGGCTGCCCGCTTGGTGGCCGAAGGTGGTAACGTAATGATAGTGGACGTCGACGGAACCCGCGCACGAGACGCCGCTGAACGGCTGGGCGGTTCCGCGCGATATGTTGCTGCCGACGTGAGCAAGGAGGCTGATGCACGCCGATATGTCGAGGAAACGCTCTCCGTTTTCGGTCGCATTGATGTTGCTTTCTTAAATGCTGGTATCGAGGGCAAATACGGAAGGATCGTCGACCAATCTGTCGATACCCTCGATCACGTGCTGGCAGTTAATGTGCGCGGTGTCTGGCTGGGGCTCGCCGCCATCATGCCGCATATGTCGCAGAAAGGAGGAGGAAGTATCTTGGTGACATCGTCCGTCGGGGGATTGCGGGCCGCACCCGGATGGGGCGCGTATGCCACCAGCAAGCATGCAGTAATCGGTCTCGCCAAGACGGCCGCGGTCGAGGGTTCGTCCTCGGGGATCCGCGTGAACCTTCTAAATCCCGCACCAATCGAGACCAGGATGATCGGATCTATCGATGAGCAGATGGCGCAAGCGGGGATGGTGGCCACTGCGCAGACAAGGAACACTCGGATTCCTCTTGGCCGTTATGGCCGTGTCGAGGAGGCTGCAGCATTGGCGGCGTTCCTGCTAAGCGACGAAGCAAGCTTCTGCACGGGCGGAGTTTATCTGGTTGACGGCGGCACTATCGCAGCTTGACGGAGGGATCAGTTGGAGATTGTCGATAAAGTAGCGCTGATCACGGGCGGCGCGTCGGGCATAGGACGTGCAATCGGTACTTCCCTCGCACGGAGGGGCGCCAGGGTCGTGATTGCCGACATCGATGAGAACGCAGCCGACGATGTCGTGTCCTCACTCGTTAATCAGGAGATGCGCGCGATTTCCGTCGAACTGGATGTGGCATCGCAGCAATCGTGGGAAGCCGCACGCGCCAAGGTTGAGGATGTGTTCGGCCCGGTCGACATTCTCTGCAACAATGCAGGCGTCGGGACAGCGCGCAAGCCGCTCGACCAATTGTCAGATCGCGATTGGACATTCGTCTTCGACGTGAACGCGCGCGGCGTGATCAACGGCATTAGGAGCATCCTACCCTCAATGCGCCAGCGCCAGTCTGACTGCCATATCGTAAACACCGGCTCGGTCTTGTCGTTTTTTGCCCTAGACGGGGCTGGTGACTACGTTGCTTCGAAATATGCTGTCTTGGGAATTTCCGAGACCTTGGCCTTGGAATTGCGGAACACACGGATCGGAGTTTCAGTGCTCTGCCCAGGATTGGTCGATACCCCGATCGCCCAAAATACGTCGCGACGCACCGGGCGTGCCTTTGATCCCGCCTCGAACGGTAGAATGGCATCGAAACCAGCGGGACTGGATCCTGCAGTGGTGGGAAATTCTGTGGTGGCGGCTATTCAGACTGGTGAATTCTTCATCTTCACACACCCCGAATATGGCGAATACTTGGTTCGCCGTGCAGAGGTAGTTCAAGAAGCACTATGTCGTTCCCCTTCCTTAGGTACAAGAGACGATACTACTTTCCTTGCCAGCGCTTTTCAGGACTAGCGCTATTCAGCGTTTTTATGAATCTGTTGGGATTCCCAAATCAGTTTTGTTCTGATTCTCTGATGCTGTTTTGATGGTAAGCATCCGGCGAAGGCCGCGGTTCAGGCCGCCTGAGCACTCAACGTGTGGGGTGTCCAGTTCCAGGGAAGGAGTTGCTCTAGCCTGCCGATCGGCGTGTCGGCAATGTTGGCGAGAACGT
>NZ_JAJNCX010000025.1 GCF_021026315.1 Rhizobium sp. C4 | reverse complement strand
GAGCATCTACAAAACTGAACTGACCTTCCCGACGAACTGACATCCCACCGCCTCCAGCCGCTGCAGAACCAGTGAATCATATCAGTGGAATTTTGCAACGGTCCCCTTGTGGGAGAGGATAGCCTGCCCCAAGAGCCGCAGGCGATTGGCTTGGCAGGCTTGGTGAGGGGTTAATTGCGTCAGATGCCGAGGACAAATCGTGACCCCTCACCTGGAAAATCTAGCACTTAGCTAAAGCTAAGATGCTGATTTTCCTTCCTCTCCCACAAGGGGAGAGGCTAACCCGGATTTTCTGTTTTCCTCGCTCTCCAACATTTCGCTTATCCTAAACCCCTCCCGCCACCGGATGGACCAGCGACGACTGGCCCAGGCGGGAGGAGAGCTTGGTGATGTCCATCGTAACGTGCGGTGGATGTCATCAGGGGACGCGGGCGGCGTCGGGGCAAAAATCCTGACGAAACGTTTCCCCCGATGGGCCGCGAATGGCTCGGCGGCTTGGCAACGCCAAAGAACCCGTCTGCCTCCGCAGGCGGCTTAGCGAGGCGGCCCGCGTTTGAGGATCAGGGGCGGATGAGCCCCTGCCTTGCAGATCTCGACGGGCCGCGCTGGCGGGCCGCCGTTTTTATACCAATCAATCAGGGCGGCGCGTCAGCGTGGCTCTCCGGAAGTTTTTGGCCAGAGACAAGGGCAAGAGCGGCAGAACCGGAGTGGAACTCGGAGCCAAGTTTTTCCGGGGCGTCTTGTCGCGCCCGCAGCATTTCCAGGAAAAGTGGGAACCGGTTTTCCGTCCGGACATGCGTTGAAACAAGGTCAGGAGATGGAGACGATGGCAAGGCGCAGGAAGAAGATCATGCCGGAAATCATGCGATATGAGCCGATCAAGCCGGTCGCGGTGGCGCCCGACACGATCGAGTTCATGCTCACGCATCGCTCGTTCTATCATCAGGCAGCAACCGCGCTTGGCTTCTCCCTTCATTGCCACCGGCACCGCTGCCGCCGCCAGCACGCCTGCGTGACCTTCGCCCTCCATGCGGATCATAGCGCCGAGCCGATCAAGCTCTATCCCGCCTGCATCCGCAACGCCGATGCCGCCCGCCTCATCCAGTCCTCACTCGAAGCCATCGAAGCAGCGACCGGGGAAGTCGGAGAGAATGTCTTTGACCCCGTCTTCCGAAGAGCATTCCTCACAGCTTGCGACACATTTCGCCGCGCACGGATCGAGGCTGCGAGAGCGGAGAAAGAGGCGGCAGCAGATGCGGAACGGCGGCGGTTGTTGCGGGAGACGCGGAAATGATGTGGAGGGGGGTAAGCCTCGCCCGCAACCGTCAATGCTCCGGCCGCGAAACACCCCAAAGCCGCCACGGCGCCCACCAGACGAACCGCGTCTCCAGCACCTCCGGCACGGGATCATACCCCCAGGTGCCGCCCGGTCCGCAACGCATGAAACGGAACAGCGCCATGAACGACCCCTTCCACAAGCCATGCCGCGCCACCGCCTCATAGCCATATTCCGAACAGGTCGGCGAATGGCGGCAGGATTGGCCGATGAGCGAGGAAAGCGTCAGCTGATAGGCGCGGATCAGCGCAAGGCCAAGCAGCCGGCCGGGCGTCCTGGGGAATTGGCCCTGCCAGTTGCGGGAACGCGGATGAGGATGGTGGTGATGGTCAGCGCACATGGGAAAGCGCGCCACGAGTCGTCTCCCCCCTTGTGGGGGAGATGGCCGGCAGGCCAGAGGGGGACTTTATGACCAACGGGAGACGATACACACCCTCACCCCGCCACTACCGCAGCACCCGCCTCGATCTGGTCGAGACAATCGCAGACGGCGTCGAAGGTGAGCATGGTGGAGGCGTGGCGGGCCTTGTAGTCCTTGACGGGCTTCAGGAACCGCATGTCCTCGAAACGCCCCGAAGGCCCCTCGCCGTCCGCCTTGAGCATGGCCAGCATATCGGCCTTCGCCTGCCGCAGCTCGTCGGGCGTCGCGCCAATCACATGGCGGGCCATGATGGAGGACGAGGCCTGGCCGAGCGCGCAGGCCTTCACGTCATGGGCGAAATCGGAGACATGTCCGTCCTCGACCTTGAGGAAGACGCGCACCTTCGAGCCGCAGAGCTTGGAATGCGCCATCGCGCTTGCATCCGGGTCATCCAGGCTGCCAAGGCGCGGAATATTGCCGGCGAATTCGAGGATGCGGGCATTGTAGATGTCGTCGATCATGGCCTTGAACCGGGTGAACCCTCAGGGCGAACAGGATGTTGTCAAAAGCTGACAGATCGTTCGCCAATTGCCTCTTTCCTAGAAGCGCAAACATACTATATCTTATGTCGTGGATGGAGGCGCGTTTTGCAAGCAGCAAAACAGCGCCTTTTCTCTCCGGAATTTTCAAAAGGACACATCCGTTTGAAACTTTCGTGCGTAAATGGATCAGAGTTTGGCGGATGCGTTCTCTTTTTATGGGAACAAAACCGCTAGAATGGGAAACCGTGCCGGAGACCGCCCCTTGAAAGCGGATCGAAAGCCCCGGAGCCCGCCAAGGTGTTCAAGAAGCCTTTGTCAAAAGGTTTCAGGTGCCATTCTGGCGGTCCGAACCAACGAGATCCGTCCCCGACAGGGATGGGTCAGGAGGCCAGAATGGACGCAGTCGTAACACGCCTCGGTGCCAACCGGGATGAACGCCCGAGCCAGAAGGACGCGGAAGAGGCCGTCCGCACGCTGCTCGCCTGGGCGGGCGAAGACCCGACCCGCGAGGGCCTGCTCGACACGCCGAAGCGCGTCGCCAAGGCCTATAAGGAACTCTTCGGCGGCTATGACGAAGACCCGGTCGAGGTGCTCGGCCGCACCTTCGAGGAAGTGGCCGGCTATGACGACATGGTGCTCGTCGCCGACATTCCGTTCTTCTCCCATTGCGAACACCACATGGTGCCGATCATCGGCAAGGCGCATGTCGCCTATATGCCGGATGGTCGCGTGCTCGGCCTCTCCAAGGTCGCCCGCGTGGTCGATATCTTCGCCCGCCGCCTGCAGACGCAGGAAGCGCTCACCGCACAGATCGCCTCCGCCATCGACACAACGCTTGCGCCGAAGGGTGTGGCCGTGATGATCGACGCCGAGCACATGTGCATGTCGATGCGCGGCATCAAGAAACAGGGCTCGACGACGCTGACCACGACGTTTACCGGCGAGTTCAAGACCGACGCGGCGCTTCAGGCCCGTTTCATGACCATGCTCTTCGGCCGGAAATAACACATGTCCCTCACATTCGATCCGCCATCCTCCAACAAGGCGGAACTGGAAGGCGATGGCGCCTTCACCCCGAAGTTTGACCGCGATGGTCTCATCACCGCCGTCGTGACGGATGCGCGCGACGGCGAACTGCTGATGGTCGCGCACATGAACGATGAAGCGCTGGCGCTGACGCTGGAGACCGGCATCGCGCATTATTACAGCCGCTCGCGAAACATGATTTGGAAGAAGGGCGAGACCTCTGGCAATCTCCAGACGGTGAAGGAATTGCGCACCGATTGCGACCAGGACGCCGTATGGCTCAAGGTCGAGGTCGCCGGACACGACGCCACCTGCCACACCGGCCGGCGCTCGTGCTTCTATCGTGTTGCAAGGACCGAGGACGGCCGGGCGGTGGTTGAAATCACCGATCACCATCGCCACTTTGATCCCGCGGACGTCTATAACAAAAATTAGGCATATGCCTTGAAACGGGACAGCCCACTCACGCGTTTACGCTTTGGAAAGCGTTGCGCGCGCCTAATGTGACGGAACGGTGAACGTTCAGCGCTGTAAGGGGAGTATCATGCTGAACTGGAGTTTGAAACGCGACAATGCCAATCAGTTGCAGGCCGACAAGGCCCTGACTCCTGACATCCCATCCTCTCCTCCCCCTGCCCCGAAACGTCCCGAACCCCGCATCGCGCTCGCCCTTGGTGGCGGCGCTGCCCGCGGCTGGGCGCATATCGGGGTGCTGAGAGCACTCGACGAAGAAGGCATCAAGATCGGCATGGTCGCCGGCACCTCGATCGGCGCGCTGGTCGGCGGCTGCTATCTGGCCGGCAAGCTGGATGAACTCGAAAACTTCGCCCGCTCGCTCACCATGCGCCGCATCGCCGCCTTCCTCGACTTCACCATCGGCGGCGGCGGACTGCTGGGCGGTCTGCGCCTCACCAAGCGCATGCAGGAACATCTCGAAGGCCTGTCGATCGACGATCTCGACCGTCCCTTCGTGGCGGTCGCCACGGAACTGAAAACCGGCCATGAAGTCTGGATGCATTCCGGCTCGCTGATCACCGGCATCCGCGCGTCCTATGCCCTTCCGGGCATCTTCGAGCCTGTCGTCTGCAATGGCCGGGCACTGGTCGATGGCGCGCTGGTCAATCCGGTCCCGGTCTCGGTCTGCCGGGCGCACGAGCAGCAGCTGGTCGTGGCGGTCAACCTGCATTACGACCTCTATGGCCGCTCGGCCGTCATCAAGCACACGGCCTCTCACCAGCCGGTGACCTATCGCGACATGCAGGAAAACCCGGAGAAGGAACGCCGCCACGGCGTCACCTCCGTCATGGTCGAGGCGTTCAACATCATCCAGGACCGCATCTCGCGGGCACGGCTGGCCGGCGATCCCCCGGACCTGTCGCTACAGCCCCGGCTTGCCGATATCGGCCTGTCGGAATTCCACCGCGCCGGCGAAGCCATCGACCGCGGCTATCAGGAAGCCAAGGCGAAGATCGGCGAAATCAAGCGCATGCAGGATGTCCTGCTGCGCTGATCTCTGTCTCTATTCAGTCGGAAAATCAGCGGCGCGGGCCGCGGGCCACACGCTCGATCTCTTCGCGGACCAGCCGCTCGACCAGCGTCGGCAGATTGTCGTCGAGCCATTCCTGCAGCATCGGCTTCAGCATCTCTTCGGCAATCTCGTCCAGCGTCCGCTTCGAACCGCCAAGCGCATCGGCCAGCTCTTCAAACGAACGCGAAACCTTCTCTTCCGTCGTCGGCGACAGAAGCTGGGCCGGAACGGCAGACGCGATCTCGTTGCCGATCTGGACGGCAAAGCGCTCGATCGGATCGAGCTCCACCTCGTTCGCCTCGTCGGCAGAAACCGTCACCTCGGAAACGGGCTCGGAAGCCTCGTTCGTCGCCGGCTCGTAAGTGTCCAGAGCCACTTCCTCAACCTCATAGGACGGAGCAGAGACCGGCTCGGCGGAGGAGAAGAACGACGCGTCGGCCGAAACGGCCGGAGCAGAATAAGCAGGCGCAACGAAGGTCTCGACCGGCTCGGAACGCTCCTCGTCCACCATCGGTGCCGGGGCAGACTGGACCTGACGCTCCGTGTCATTGGCCGGTGCTGCCGGTGCGCGGCGTTCGGAGGCAGCCTTCACGCGGGCCGCAACATCGGCAAGCGACATAGGCCGGGCGGCGGGCTGTTCGAGACGCTCGGGCTGGCGCGGCGCGACAACTGATTCGGACGGCTGCACGAGCGGCGCTGCCGGCGCGGCATCCGCCACCATCATGGCGATATCGTCGTCGATGGTCAGCTCGATGGTCTCGGCCGCGTTCTGAGTCTGAGCGGAATAGGAAGCATTATCAATGCTTTCAACCGGATCGTTGTTCTCGATGATCCGGCGGATCGACGCCAGGATTTCTTCCATAGACGGTTCACGCGCTACATTTGGCTGAGCCATTTTCATCCCCGTTCAACACATCTGCCAGACACGATAATTATTAGCAGACAGTTTACCCTAAATGGGGCGAAAGGGAAAAAGAACAGGACGCGGAGGTTATCCACCGCGCCATCCACAGTTTCGGTCTGGTGCAAGGCAAACGGTGAATCCTTGTCCCCTTCAGGGCGATGCGTTGGGTAGCACGGCGCTGGTTGCCGGTCCCAGATACATCTTGAGCTCATATTCGGTCACCTTCGTTTTGTCGATGCCGCTCCGATCCGCGGAAGGATTGTTATTGAGCCACCGCACCGCATAGGTATCGTCCGTCAAGAACAGAGCGAAAGCGTCATCGTCCTTCAATAGATCGCGAATGGCCACCGCGCCGAATTTGCCCGCATAATACGTATGGTTTCGGCCAAGCCTGCTCTTGTAAAGCTCAAGCCTCTGCGCGATGTCAGCGTTGCCAGGGGCTGTGCGCAGAGACGTGATCCACGCTCCACCTGCACCTTTGTAATAGTTGAAGGTCGCCTCATCCACACCCGTCAGCCCGGCATTGACCGCCGTGGAATAACTCACATCATACCGCCAGAACATCGTGCCGAGGACCTTGGTCATAAGGCTCTCGCGGTCCTTCGTAACGTCGTCAATGTAGTTGTCGGGAAGAAAGCTCATATCCTCCCCATACACATACTCTTTGACGGCAAGCGAGGATCCAGTGTCTGTCCTCAGAAAGTCTTGAACCTTTTTGGTGCCCCCAGATTCGTCGGCTATCAAGTTCTTGAACAACGGATCGTTCAGAAGCACGTCCCAGCAACCGGACAGCATAATCGTCATCGAAAACAGAATCACAATGCGCGAAAGAAAATTGGGTTTGAACATGGTCATCTCCGGCACCGACCCCTTTTAAAACTTGTAGGCGACGCCAACGCTGGCGCGGGTGTAATTCATGCTGCTGTTCCCGACCCAGGTCAGCGCCTTCGCGTTCACCTCCCAGTTGGGCGTAATGTCGTAGTTGACTCCGACCTGCAGCGTGAACCAGTTCGGCGAAAGCTTCGGCTCGTTGCCAGCCACCGTCTGCACGATGAAATGGTTGAAGACGACGGCCGACGAAAGCCGCAGCTGGTCCGTTGCCTGGTAGCTCACCCCCAGTTGCACCAGCGCCAGCGTGGAGCCCCATGCGGCGCGGGCGGGTGTGTTGCCCGGATCGAAATCCGTGCGGTTATCGGTGCGAATGACCGAAACGTCGCCATTGAAGAGCCAGTTGTCCACGGCATAGCTTGCCCCGGCAAAGCCGCCGATGCGCGCACTTTGGGCATTCGAGCCGATGGGAGCCGCGTTGAAGCCGGTAAACGAATAGGACGACCCACCCGCTCCGTAGCCACCCAGGATACCGAAGCGGATATAGGGTAGTGGCGTGACGCCCAGCACTCCATCGAAACCGTAGACATTTGCGCTCCCGCCGACCGGCAGGTTGAAGGACGCGATGTTGGACTGGATGGCATGGTGCTCGTAGGTCGTGGAAACCCCGGCGAAGCCGAAGTCACCGATCCCGAAGCTGACACCCAGTGTCGGCGAATAGGTATTTTCCTTGAAGATCGAAGGGCTGCCACGCCGCTCTGCATAGCCATAGCCGAAATCAAGCGAGAGCCGGACATCGTGGAAGACCGACCCTGACGATGAGCGGCGATAGATGTCTGGCAGAGACTTGATCTCGGACGCCGACGGTAGCCGGACAGACTTCTTTGCACTTCCCGCGAAAGCCGGGCCCCCTGTGAAAAGAACCCCTGCGAGAACCACCCCGGCGCAGAGCAAGACCAAAACGGATTTCAACATGTAGAATCCCCTCAAACAATGGGGGATTCGGTATCACGCTGTAGCTCGCTGCCTGTAATCTCTGCGTCTCATCAATCGTCTCAGCGTCTCACAAACCAAACGCCAAGTCCGCTTTTGACGCGATGCGGCCAAAATCACACACTGACATCGAGCACCAATGAGCGCGAATGAAGATCTGGCGCGCGCCCACGGCCTCAGGAAACTCAGAGAACCCTGAACAACCCGCAAGCCGCGTCGAGATCGACCTTGCGCGCAGCACGGCGGCGGATGGCTTCCTCGTCGTCGCCCCACTGGCTGATCTGCCAGTCCTCGTCGACATGGGCGAGACGCCAGGCCTCGTCGGCATCGACAACGGCCTCGGCATAGGCGAGCGCCAGAAGCGCCGAGCCGGTCAGCGTCGTCACCGTATGGAGACAGGCGAGACGAAAGGCGTCGTCGTGACGCTTCAGGCCGGCGCCAAAGGCGGCGATCGCCTCGCGGGGCTGTTCCTGATGCATCACGCCTTCGGCGAGGATGAAACGGGCGCCAAGCCGGTCCGAGGCCCAGCCTAGGATCGGGTCCCAGCTCTCGGCCTGCAATTCGACAAGCCGCTGCGGCGCATCGGCGCGGTAGCAGAGAAGATCGGTCGAGGAATAGCGCAGGATATCTTCGAAGACCGGCTGCGGGTCGAGCGCCACGCCGTCGATCACCGTGTTGACCAGACGTGTCACCGGCATGCTGAGCGGATTGATCACATCCTTCTGCGCCGCCCATTCGGCCGCCACCATCTCGGCCGCCGTTGGTGTCGGCAAGGCGAGCTTGGCTTTGGAGGGCGTGCGCACCGTCTTGCCGTCGAGCAGGACGGCATAACCGCCCTCGCCGTCTTCACCCACGCCCACGGCGTCATAGAAGCGCTTCGGCAGCGGCGTCTTCATCTGGATCTGCGCACGGCGCACCGGGTCCGGATCGGACAGGAAGGCGTCGTTAAGGTCGGTCAGGATGTCTCGCATGGTCTCTTACCCGAATTGAGGCCCGAATTGACGGATCAGCATGGGAATGTCGGTCGTGGCGTCAGCGATCCGGTCGGCACCGGCGCGCTTCAGAGCATCGACCGCGCCATAGCCCCAGGATACGCCGAGCGCATAGGCGCCGGCGGCCTTCGCCATCTCCATATCGTAAATGCTGTCGCCGATGACAATGGTGTCGGCGGGGGAAATTCCCGCGATGTCGCAGCATTCCAGCACCATGGCCGGATGCGGCTTGGAGGGGCAATCGTCGGCCGTGCGGGCAACGAAGAAGGTCTCCGTCCAGCCGTGGCTCTCGCAGATGAGGTTGAGCCCACGGCGGGACTTGCCGGTGACGGCGCCTAGGATGAGGTCATCCTGCCGCGACAGATCCGCGATGACGCCGCCGATGCCCGGAAACAGCGGCTCTTCAAACCCCGCCTCCAGTCGCGTCGCGGCGAAGATCGACTTGTAATGGGCCATCATTGCCTGCGACTGCGCATCCACCTCGTCCAGGCCGCGCATGCGGGCAATCGCGGAATCGAGCGTCAGGCCGATGATCGAATGCGTGGCCGCGGCCTCAGGCTCTTCAAGCTCGAAATGGCGGAAGGTGCGGACCATAACCTCATGGATCAGATGGGCGCTGTCGACCAGCGTTCCATCGCAATCGAAGAGAACCAGTTTCATTCGTCATACTCCGGCCCGTTCTGGTCGAAGCCGAGCAGGTTCCAGGTCTGCACCATATGTGGCGACAGCGGTGCCGTAATCTTCAGCCGTCCGCCCGACGGGTGCGGAATGTCGATATGGCGGGCATGGAGATGCAGCCGGTTCTGGACCCCGCCAGGGAAGGTCCAGTTGAGATCGGCCTGGAAATATTTCGGATCGCCGATGATCGGATGGCCGATATGAGCGGCATGGACGCGCAGCTGATGGGTGCGGCCGGTATAGGGCTCCATCTCCAGCCAGGCGAGGTTCTGCGCCGCCTGCTCGATGATCCGGTAATAGGAAACGGCGTGGTCGGCCCCGTCCTCGCCATGCTTGGTGACGCGCATGCGGTCGCCGTCCGGCGTTTCTTCCTTGACGAGCCAGGTCGAGATGCGGCCTTCGCGCTGCCGCGGCACGCCGCTGACCAGCGCCCAATAGGTCTTCTTGGTGTCACGCTCGCGAAATGCGGCCGTCAGCTTCTGCGCCGCGCCGCGGGTGCGGGCAACGACGAGAACGCCGGACGTGTCACGGTCGAGCCGGTGGACGAGACGCGGCTTCTCGCCCTTCTTGCTGGTCCAGGCTTCGAGCATCTTGTCGATATGGCGCGTGAGGCCCGAACCGCCCTGCACGGCAAGGCCCGCCGGCTTGTTGAGCACGAACACCTTGTCATCCTCATGCAGCAGCATGCGCGACAGAAGTTCGGCGTCGCCCGAATGCTTCAGTTCCTTGCCGGACGGAGCGCCGGTGCGCTCCTCGCCCTTGGCGTCGATATCCATGGGCGGAATGCGCACCTTCTGGCCGGGCTGCACGCGGGCATCGGATTTCACCCGGCCGCCATCGACGCGGATCTGGCCGGAGCGGAGCAGCTTCTGCAGCGCGCCAAAGCCCAGGCCCGGGTAATGGACCTTGAACCACCGGTCGAGCCGCATACCCGCCTCGTCCTCGCTCACGTCCCTATGTTCAATGCCAGCCATTCTACACGTTCCTTTATTCTGGCGTCGCTTTAGCTGAAATGCGGCAGGAAGGCCAGAGAAGAGGTGATGGAGGGAAATGGTGGCCGGATTTGAGGCCCCGTCTCGCGCCGCTATCTTCGGACTTGTCAGAGGATGGCGGTGAGCTGGAGGTCGCCTCCAGACGAAACCGACGGCCCCGCAGCACTCTGAACGCAAAAGCGCATGGCGGAAATTTCGAGATGCCTGAAATTCCGGGAGTCAAGCTTTGCAATCGGAAACGGCCGCATCATTTTTGCATACCTCTACGACTCAGATTAGGTCTAAACTCTCTGCCAAACGGCGCGACGGTTCGCCGCCACGCCCGTCTTTCGGATCGTAAAGGCAGGCATCAGACATGACCGACAGACTTGAACCCAAATTCGTCAGCGTGCTGAAGGAAGGCTACACGCTTTCGCGGCTGAAGGCTGACGCGCTTGCGGGCCTCACCGTCGCCATCGTGGCGCTGCCGCTCTCCATGGCGATTGCGATTTCCTCCGGCGTGACGCCGGAGCGCGGGCTTTACACGGCCATCTTCGGCGGGTTCGTCGTCTCGCTGCTGGGCGGCAGCCGCTACCAGATCGGCGGGCCGGCCGGCGCCTTCATCGTCCTGATCGGCGCAAGCGTGGCGCGCAACGGTGTCGAGGGCCTGATCCTGGCGACCATGATGTCCGGCCTCTTCCTCATGGCGGCGGGCTTCCTGCGGCTCGGCAAATATATCAAATACATCCCCTATCCGGTCACCGTCGGCTTCACCGCCGGCATCGGCGTCATCATCTTCTCCGGCGAAATCCATGATCTCTTCGGGCTGACCACGCAGGGCAAGGAACCGGGGCCGCTTCTCGACAAGCTCCTCTATCTCTGGAGCTACATGGGGACGATCAGCCTGCCGGCGACCGCCGTTGCCGCCTTCACCATCGCCGTCATCCTGATCTTCAAGCGCCTCCTGCCGAACTGGCCGGGCCTGCTCATTGCGGTGACGCTCGCCTCGCTCCTCTCCGTCGTCCTGCATCTGCCGATCGAAACCATTGGCACGCGGTTTGGCGGCATTCCGGACCGGGTGCCGATGCCGCAACTGCCGCCGCTGAACACGGATCTCATCATCAAGGTTCTGCCCGATGCAATTGCCTTCACGCTGCTTGGCGCGATCGAGTCCCTGCTCTCCGCCGTCGTCGCCGACGGCATGTCGGGGCGCCGGCACCGTTCGTCGATGGAACTGATCGCGCAAGGGGCGGCCAACATCGCCTCTGGCCTCTTCGGCGGCATCTGCGTCACCGGCACGATTGCCCGCACGGCCACCAATGTCCGCGCCGGCGCGACAAGCCCGATCTCGGGCATACTGCATTCGGCCTTCGTGCTCGGCTTCCTGCTGGTCGCCGCGCCGCTTGCCAGATACATTCCGCTGGCGGCGCTGGCCGGCGTGCTCGCCTTCGTCTCCTACAACATGGTGGAAAAGTCGGCGATCGGCGCGCTCTTCCGCTCGTCCTGGGGCGATGTGGTCGTGCTTCTCGCCACCTTCCTCATGGTCATCTTCCGCGACCTGACCGAGGGCATCATCGTCGGTTTCGTGCTGGGTGCCTTCCTCTTCATCGAGCGGATGGCCAGGCATGTTCAGGTCAGCGAACAGCCGGGTGATCTCTTTGCCGACGATACGGAAGCTCCGGAAAAACCGTTCCGTGCGACCGACCCCGACACGGCCGTCTACCGCATTTCGGGCGTCTTCTTCTTCGGCGCGGCGGCAACGGTGGCCGCCGTCTTCGACCGCATCGGCGATACCCACAAGAACTTCATCCTCGATTGCTCCTCGGTGCCGTTCCTCGATTCTTCCGCGGCCAATGTTATTGAAGGTGCCGTTCGCAAGGCCGGACGCGGTGGCGTCCGCGTCCTGATCGCCGGCGCTTCGCCGGATGCCCGCGCCATGCTGGAAGCCCATCATGTGAAGGCCCCGGCGGTCGAATATTTCGCGACCTTCAAGGAGGCGGCCGCAGCCGTTCACCTCCAGCCGCCGCGCTTCGCCGAGACAAAAGCCGGCTGAGACGTCTTTCCCCTGGCCGGCTCAGACTGTATGAACCGGCCATGTCTGAAGAAAGCCCGAATCCCATCATCTATGTCGATGCCGACGCCTGCCCGGTGAAGCCGGAAGTGCTGAAGGTTGCCGAGCGGCACGGTCTCAAGACCGTCTTCGTCGCCAATTCAGGCCTGCGTCCCTCGCGCGATCCGATGGTGGTCAACGTCATCGTCAGCGCCGGCTTCGATGCCGCCGACAACTGGATCGCCGAGAATGCCGGCGACCACGATATCGTCATTACCGCCGACGTGCCGCTGGCCGTGCGCTGCGTCGACAAGGGCGCGCTGGTGACGGGGCCGCAGGGCCGCATCTTCGACCGTGCCAATATCGGCATGGCCTCTGCCATGCGCGACCTGGGCCAGCACCTGCGCGAAACCGGCGAAAGCAAGGGCTATAACGCCGCGTTCAGCCAGCGCGACCGCTCGGCGTTCCTCGAAACGCTCGACCGGCTCTGCCGCCGGGCCAAGGCCTTTCCGGGAAAGGCATGATCCGGCACCCCGTCCGGACATGCACAACAACAAGACAAGTTTGATACAGGACCAGAACCCATGAAGATCATTTCCGAAAACGTCTCCTTCGACGGCGTGCAGGGCGTCTATAGCCACACGTCGAAGATCACCGACACCGAGATGACCTTCGCGGTCTATGTTCCCCCGCAGGCGGCGCACGCGCCCTGCCCGGTCGTCTGGTATCTGTCTGGCCTCACCTGCTCCCATTCCAACGTGATGGAAAAGGGCGAGTATCGCCGCGCCGCCTCAGAACTCGGGCTGATCATCGTCTGCCCCGACACCAGCCCGCGCGGCGACGAGGTGGCCGACGAAGCCGGCAACTGGCAGATGGGCAAGGGTGCGGGCTTCTATCTCGACGCCACCGAGGCGCCCTGGGCGACGCATTACCAGATGTATTCCTACATCACCGAAGAACTGCCTGCGATCATCGCCGCCAATTTCCGCGCCGACATGAGCCGGCAGGCCATCTTCGGCCATTCCATGGGCGGCCACGGCGCCCTGACGATCGCATTGAAGAACCCGCAGCGCTTCAGAAGCTGCTCGGCCTTCGCCCCGATCGTCAATCCGATGGAGGCCGACTGGTCCGTGCCGGCCTTCGAGAAATATCTCGGCAACGACCGGGCCGCCTGGCGCCATTACGACGCCTGCGCCCTCATCGAGGACGGCGCGCGCTTCCCGGAATTCCTGATCGATCAGGGCTCCGCCGACAGCTTCCTGCAGAAGGGCCTGATGCCCTGGAAGCTGGAAGAGGCGGTGAAGGAGACGGGCATCGGCCTCGTGCTCAACATGCGCGAGCGCTACGACCACTCCTACTATTTCATCTCGACCTTCATGGCCGATCACCTGAAATGGCATGCGGAGCGGCTTGTCTGATCGCCGCCTATTTGCGCAGGCTGAAATCGCCCGAGAGCAGCGCGCCCTGCGGGCATGACGCAAGCGACTCGCCCGTGCAGGCCTCGTCCGGCACGGGAAGCGTCTGGCCCGGCACGCTGCCCGTCTTCGTCTGATCCTGCTTCACCTGATCCTGGGGCGCATCCGTCCCGGCTGCTGCGCGCATCAGCGTGTCCAGCGCATCATTCGAAAGCGCCGGATCGACGGCCGCCTTCTCCGAGGCGGCAGGCTTTGATGCGGGCGCCTTCTTGGTGTGTTCACCCGCAGCGCGCGCTCCATTCGAAGCCAGTGCAGCCTGCGAGGTCGGGAGATTGAAATTCCGGCGGACGCGCGCGGCAATGCCGGTGGCCAGCTGGCTCGAAGCATGCGCCTCATCGACGGAGACCGCATCTTCGTGGAAGGAGGCGGTCTGCACCATCTTGCCGCCGGAGGTCGGCTTCAGCGTCACCGTGACATCGGCGCCGGACTTGTAGCCAGTGGCGACCTTGCCGCCGGAGAACCCGGAAATGAGGACCGACATCTGAACCGGTGAGGCACCGGACTTCGACGGAGCCGACCGAATGGCGGTGACAAGATCGGCGCTCACGGCCTCGGAAACGGCCTGTGGTGCCACGCCGGACATCGAAACGGACTTGATCGCATAGGCCTGAACGTCAGCCGAGGTCGGAGCAAAGGCTGTCGTCATGCATCCGGACAGAGCTGTAGCGACACCCGCCAACATCACCGTCGTGAGAAGAAATCGAGCCATTGCGAATCCCGTACTGCAAACCAAACGTTCGCGCGAAGGTTACGCCAATTGACCGATGAAACAACGAAAAGAGGGGACGGCTCAGTTGCCGTCCACAGTCCTGAGACCGATCCAGGCGTCCTTGACCGCCTCGTAATGCTCTTCCGGCTTGTACTCCGCAACCTGCAGGCCTTGGGTCTGCACAGTCAGCTGGCCGGAGGCAGCGAGGACGCCGTAGCTTGCCACGACGAGATCGTGCTGCGCCTGGGCAAGGTTGAGCTTGGCTGTCAGAACCGTCTGCTGCGAGTTGAGCACGTCGAGCGTGGTCGCCTGACCGACATTGCGCTCTTCGATGACGCCCGAAAGGGCAAGGTTGGAGGCCGACACGGCCTGCTTGTTCGCGGTGATCGCGGCGCTGGCGGCCTGCATCTGCGCATAGGCCGAGACGATGGACTGGCGCACCGAAAGACGGGCCGAATCCACCTTGATCTGGTTCGCGCCCATCGTTTCCTTGGCCTGACGCACCGCGCCATATTCCGCACCGCCCTTGTAGAGCGGGATGGTCAGCTGCGCGGTGACGCTTGCCGAGTTGGCTGGGGCTGACGATCCACCGGCCGGATTGACGAACGTACGCCCGACGCCGGCCTGGACGGCGACACCCGGGAGAAGCGCACCTTCGGCAGACTTCACCTGATAGCCGGAGGAATCAGCCACATGCTGGGCCGCCAGGATCGAGGGATGCTGCTGCAGACCCAGCGAAACCGCCTTGTCGAGCGTGGCCGGCATGCCGCGCTTGGCAGCGGCCGGCAGCGAAATCCCCTTCGGCTCCTCGCCGACGATCTGCATGTAGGTTGCTTCGGCAATCTTCTGCTGGGCAACGGCCGCGGCAAGCTGCGCCTGGGCGGCGGCAAGCTGCGCCTGCGCCTGGCTGACATCGGTCTTGGTGCCCTCACCCACCTGCAGACGGGCATTGGCGGCCTTCACCTGTTCGTTGAGGAAGCCGAGGTTCTGCTTGCGGATCGAAACAAAGTCCTTGTAGAGCGCAATGTTGGCATAAGCCTGAACAGCCGCATAGAGGATCTGCATTTCCGTGCCGCGAACCTGCTCACGGGTCGCGTAAACGCCGGATTCCGCCGCGTTGATACGGTTCAGCCCCTGGAAGCCATCAAAGATCTGCTGCGTTACGGTCAGCGAAATGGTATCCTGCTGCGAATATCGATCAGCGCCGGCCACGTTGTTGATGCCATAGGCGCCCGCATTCGTATGCGCAGCGGTAATACCGATCTGCGGACGGTAAGCGGCCTTGGCGATCGTCACATTCTCGTCGGTGGCGCGCAGGCTGGCGCGCGCGGCATTCACATCCGGATTGTTCGCGTAGGCCTTGGCCATGGCGCCCTGGATCGTCTCGGCCTGGGCCGACAGCGTGGCAACCAACAAGGCCGGAACGGCGACCGCTGCAAGAAGCGTCCTACGGAAACTAATCACGGATATTCTCCCGAGTGAACGCCGAACTTCAAAGGCGCGACGATAATTTAGACATACGCAATTCAACATGTCGAAGCCTGTCTTCAAGCCCAAAGGCCCGTCAGGCTATGCAATCCGGGATCGTGTTACCCCAGGGCAACACTCCCGGATGGCTACATTTCGTTCTCAGAACACGAATTCAGCGACCTTGCGGAAACCGGGCAGCGGCTTGACCGAGGTGTTGAACGCGAAGCGCTTGGAAACCGAAGCACCTTCACGAACATAGACCTGTGCCGTCGAGGCATTGCCATAGCCTACCACAGCCACCAGACGGCCACCGTCACGCAGCTGGTCGAAAAGCGCATCCGGAACAACTTCCACGGCGCCATTCAGGAAAATGATGTCGAACGGTGCTTCGCTGGCATAGCCCTTCTCGAGGGCACCCTTGACGACGGATACGTTGTCGAAGCCCTGCTCGGCCAGCACCACGGTGGCGCGCGATACCAGATTTTCATCCGATTCCAGCGCGACAACCGACTTTGCGACCAGCGAGGTGACCGCCGAGGCGTAGCCGGTGCCGGCGCCGACGTCGAGCACGCTGTCGTCCGGGCCGATCTCGGCAGCCTGCAGCAGCTTGGCAAGCGGCGACGGTTCCATGACGAATCGCGGCGCCAGGCCGTCAGCGGCCGGAGCGATTTCGAGGTCGCTGTCGATATAGGCAAGCGCTGCCAGCTTTTCGGGAACAAAAGCCTCGCGCGGCACCGTCAGGAAGGCCGAAAGAAGCGAGTGAGAGGTTACATCGGTCGTGCGCAGCTGGTTGTCCACCATCCGGGCGCGCGCAGATTCAAAGTCGATCATAAGCTATGTCCCTGTTCCGTCTGACAATCCGCTGACAGGACGGCGGCGGATTTTCGGGCGTTTCCTAACGGTCTTTAACCGTGGCCGATGACGCTTTCAAGCGCGCTCTGAGCAATTGCGGGAAAAATCGGGCAGCCGTTGCAGCCATGCACAGGATAGAGGCAAAGAGCAGCCGACGACAAGGGATCGGAGAGAACGACAAGGCTTCGGAGATCACAAAGAAAAACCCCGGCCGTCAGGGACGTGCCGGGGCATCGTGAAGTTGTGCAGCAACGTGTGCCAGCACCAAATATGGCTCCCCGGGCCGGATTCGAACCGGCGACCTGTCGATTAACAGTCGAATGCTCTACCGCTGAGCTACCAGGGATCATCGCCTTGCGGCGGTTGGCGGCGTAATACAAACGCTTTTCCGATTTGCCAAGCGGTTTTTTGAAAAATCGTCATGAAAATCTTGAAAGGCCCGGAAAACAACCGATTTGTGGTGAAGGAAAAGATAGCTTCAGGCTGTGGATAGACGAACGGCTGCCGCACCCACCGGCGGAAAAAAGGAATCTGAAAGGCGATATGGCATATTTCCAGATAGCAAATGGCGAGATCGAGGTGGCAAACCGCAAGTTTCGCCTCCCCCGGGCCCGCGGCGCGCGCATCGGTCTGGGTGTAGCCTTCATATTTGGCGGCTTTCTCGGCTTCCTTCCCGTGCTCGGCTTCTGGATGATCCCGCTCGGCTTCCTGATTCTTTCGCAGGACATTCCGCTTGCCCGCCGCTGGCGCCGACGCATGGCGGTGAACTTGGCGCGGCGGCGCAGAGAAAAAGCCGAAGACGGACGATAAAACCTCTTGCAGTCCGTCTATATTCATTCTAAATCGCCCCTCGTCGCGGGACGGGTTCCCACGGCGGGCACCAGTGAATGCCTTTTCCTCCTGAGGAAAAAACCGGTGCAGTGAGGCCTCGTGGCGGAGTGGTGACGCAGAGGACTGCAAATCCTTGTACCCCGGTTCAATTCCGGGCGAGGCCTCCAAAAAATTCCAATCACTCCATTCGACAATTCAATGCACCTGATGAATATCGGGTTCAGCGGATTGCGTTTCCGTCGCGCCGAGCGCTTTTGCAGGTTTGGTGAAGTAGCTCGGCGTCTTCTATCAATTGATCGCTCGCCCCTCGTGGCAGAATCGGGCCGTCATCATCCTCCGCCACTGAAAACGCCGCGGCCCCAGCGTTGAAGCTGGCGCGGCGGCGTGGTCTGCCATAGCTATCCTTCCCTGCTTTCCCGCCGCATGGCGTGCTCGCTCTCGATCGCAAGTCGGGCGACCTTCACGACCAGACCGAGCGATGGGATGCCGACGATGACGGCGAGGATGTAGGAGGCGATCGTGTTGAGGTTGAACAGGCCGGACAAGGCCCATGCAAAGGCGCCGACCGCGCTGAGAAGTTCGACGGCGATCAGTGTGGTCACCGAGACAATACCGAATAGGCTCCCTATCGTGAGACCAGTTCGTTTCATGAGAAAATCCATTCCTTGAAGGCGCGCAAGCGCGCCTGCCCCTTGCAAAGCCAAGGGACAATCCTTCCGTGGAGCGCGATGAGGCGCTCGTGAACAATGAAGGGTCAGGAAACCGGGGGCGAACGGGCCCGCTGGTATTCCGGCTCAACGGAGGAAACACCGTCGGCCGTCTCGACTGAAAACAGGCGGTTGAGGCCGAAAGGCGCAAGCCCGGCAAGTGCCGGCAGGACGGCGACAATCGAACCGCCTGCGGACGGCGGGAGCGGGTCCCGTGTCGAGACGAGCGCCTGAACGACGGCGCGATGCGAGGGCAATGCAATTCTTGCATCGGGCATCGCCTTTGCAAGGCTGGGGGTGCCCGGTTCAACGATATAGGGCGTTACGAAATGATAAGGCGCAAACCCCAGACACAGGAGTGCCAGGATCAAGACCAGATATTTGCGCACCGGTATCAGCTGCATCCGCATTCCATCGTGAGGACCACGACGCTGCTACCACGCATTGGAACGAAGTGCCAGAACGACGACAGGGAACCGCTCGCGTTTTGAGATTCGGAGAATGTGCATTTCGGCGCGCAAGACGATGCCAGTGTTCCTCGGCGTGGCGCCGGTGAAATGTCCGCAACCCTCGATGCAACGCTCGCGGCGGCTCATCACCGCAAGCTCCGTCATCGTCCGAGCGATGAGTCGCGAAGAGCCCGCAAAGCAGAGCCGGGGTGGTTGAAAACCCCGGCTCGTTCCGGAAGGACCCCGGGTTTTCGCCCTACTTCCGGAAGACAGAAGTCGGCGGCCCGACTGGAGGTTAGGGCACCGACTAGTTTGTCCAGGAACATAAGTTCCCGACCGCTTTATCGTATAATAAGGTGACCGTAGCAAATCAAAAATGCGTGAGTTTCACCAGAACCCGAAGAAAAATTTCATCAGGCGGCGACGCGCGGCATCTTGGCCCGCATCAGCATGCCGAAGAGATCGCGCGGTTCATCCGGGTCGGCAAGCAGGTCCAGCTCTTCGTAAAGTCCGGTCTCGACCAGCTTGGCGCGAACGTAGCGCAGCGCCGAAAAATCCTCGACCGCAAAGCCGACTGAATCGAACAGCGTGATCTCGTCGCGCCCCTGCCGTCCCTCTGCCCTGCCCGCCATCACGCTCCAGAGCTCGATGACCGGATGATCCGCCGCCAGCTGCTGGATTTCGCCCTCGATGCGCGTCTGCGGCGGATATTCGACGAAGATGGAGGCGCGGTGAAGGATGTCGGCATGCAGCTCCGTCTTGCCCGGGCTGTCACCGCCAACCGCGTTGATGTGAATGCCGGGGCCGATCATGTTGTCGGTGAGGATCGTCGCATTCAGCTTGTCGGCCGTCACGGTCGTCACGATATCCGCGCCCATGACCGCCTCTTCTGCCGAGGCGCAGATCACGCAGTCGATCCCGGATCCGGCAAGATTGCGCGCGCATTTCGCGCTGGCAGACCGCTCGATGTCATAGAGACGGACCCTGTCGATGCCGAGCAGCGCCTTGAAGGCGAGCGCCTGGAATTCCGATTGCGCGCCATTGCCGATGATCGCCATGGTCCGTGCATCCTTGCGCGCCAGATATTTTGCGGCCAGCGCCGACATCGCCGCCGTGCGCAGCGCCGTCAGCATCGTCATCTCGGAGAGCATCAGCGGATAGCCCGTTGCCATGTCGGCGAGCAGGCCAAAGGCAGTCACCGTCTGGCGACCGGCCCGCGTGTTCTTCGGATGGCCGTTGACATATTTGAACCCGTAGACCTCGCCATCCGTCGTCGGCATCAGTTCGATGACGCCCTCCTGGCTGTGAGCCGGAATGCGCGCCACCTTGTCGAAGCTCTCCCAGCGCCGGAAATCCTTCTCGATCTCCCCCGCAAGCTCGATCAGGAACGTCTCCACCCCGATGCGGTGGACGAGCTTCATCATGTTGTCGACGCTGACGAAGGGCACGATGTTGAGTTTTTCCTGCATGGTTCACCTCTGTGGTTTTTATTTTCATTCAATATGTGTGGGACGGCCGGTCCATCACGCGCTTGCCCATCAGGCTCGCCGCCAGATCGGTCATCAGGATCGCGGTGCGGCCGCGCTCATCCAGGAACGGATTGAGCTCAACGAGATCGAGGCTAGTGACGAGGCCGCTATCCGAGACGATTTCCATGATCAGATGCGCTTCGCGGAAGGTCGCGCCACCGGGAACGGTGGTGCCGACGCCCGGCGCAATCGTCGGATCAAGGAAGTCGACATCGAGGCTGACATGGAGATCGCCGCCGGCCGCCTTCACCCTGTCGAGGAAACGTTTGAGCAGCGGCACGACACCCACTTCGTCGATCATCCGCATGTCGCAGACCGTGACGCCATGGGCGGCGAGCGCCACCCGCTCGGCCGGATCGACGCTGCGAATGCCCATCATGCAGATATTCTTCGGATCGACCGGATAGGCCGGGCGCTCAAGCGCGCCGTCAAATCCGCCCAGTCCGCAGGCATAGGCCATCGGCACGCCATGCAGATTGCCGCTCGTGGTCGTCTCCAGCGTATGGAAATCCGGATGCGCATCGAGCCAGAGCACGAAGAAGGGCCGGCCATTCTGGCCCGCATGGGCGGAGTTGCCGGTGAGTGATCCTGCGGCGAGGCTATGATCACCGCCGATGACGACCGGCACGCCCTCGTCCCGCGCCGCCATCACCGCATCGCGGATCGCCTCGGTCCAGCCGACGAATTCGGGGAGAAACTTGAGAACAGGATTGGTGTGATGCGCGCCCTCGCCGCCCCGGCGCACGAGATTGCCGCGATCCTCGACCTCATGGCCAAGCTCGGCAAAGGCCTGGATGAGGCCTGCCGCCCGAAACGCGTCGGGTCCCATGTTGCATCCGGGCCGGCCCGTCCCCTCCTGCACGGGAGTCCCGATGACGATGAGTTTCTGCTGGTCCATGCTGCTCTCCTGATCCTTGTCAAACTCTAGAGGTGATTTCCGGCGATATGAACAAACCAAATTGGCAATTTAGCCAATCCGGTTTATCATTATGGACAGTCAATGTGACAGTTTGGACATGAAGATGGATGAGTATGATTACAGGCTGATCACGCAACTGCGCCAGAACGGCCGCCGTTCGATCTCCGACCTCGCGCAGGAAACCGGGCTGTCGCGCGCCACCGTCCGCGCGCGGATCGAAAAGCTCGAGCAATCCGGCGACATCGTCGGCTACACGGTGGTTCTGCGCGCCGATGCCTTCAACGCGCCGGTGCGCGGCATCATGCTGATCGAGGTCGAGGGCCGCGCCGGCGAACGCGTCGCGCTGGCACTCGGCGGCTATCCGGAGGTCACGGCACTGCACAACACCAACGGCAAATGGGACTTCATCGCCGAAGTCGCCGGCAACAGCCTGACCGAATTCGACGCCATTCTCCACCGCATCCGCCGCATCCCCGGCATCGTCTCATCCGAAACGAACATCCTGCTCTCGACGCCGAAGAGCACCAGCGCGCGGCTTTGACCTGAACTGCGACGACAGAGCCTGATCTGCTCGGCCATCGCAGCCGTATGCGGTTCTGACAGATACATTCCGTGAAGCGGCATTCGAATGACCAAGACAAGCACTCCGACACTCGTTCTCATCCGCCGAGACCTGCGCCTTGCCGACAATCCGGCCTTGGCGGAGGCCGTGAAGCGCGGAGGCCCGGTCATTCTTCTCTATATCCGGGAGACCGACGACCCGGATGCAGGCGCGCTTGGCGCCGCGCAGCGCTGGTGGCTGCATCACTCGCTGACGCGGCATATGAAGGCCTGCGAAAGTCGCGGCAACCGGATCATTCTGCGCACCGGCAGTCAGAACGAGATCGTCGGGAAGATCGTCAGGGAGACCGGCGCGACCGCGATCTACTGGAACCGGCGCTATCATCTCAAGGGTCGCGAGACCGATGCCGCGCTGAAGACCTGGGCGAAAGCGCACGGGCTGGAGGCGAAAAGCTTTGCCGCCAACCTGCTCCACGAACCGTCCAAGCTGCTCACAGGCGCGGGCGGCCCCTACCGGGTCTATACGCCCTTCTGGAAGGCCTTCTCCGCTACGGAAAGCTTTGGCGAGCCCCTGCCCCCACCTTCAAAAATTCCAGCACCGGAGCATTTTCCCGACAGCGAGGCGCTGGACGACTGGAAGCTTCTGCCCACCAGACCGAACTGGGCCGCATCCTTCATGAACGCATGGATCCCCGGCGAACAGGGTGGCAAGGTGGCGTTGCTCTTCTTTCTTGAGGAGGCGATGCGCGGCTATCGCACCCAGCGCGACCTTCCGGGCGGAAAGAACACGTCGCGTCTCTCGCCCCACCTGGCACTTGGCGAAATCTCGCCGCTGCAGATCTGGCACGCGGTGAAGGAGGACGAAAAAGGCCATCCGACCGAAGACACAGTCCATTTCCTCAAGGAGCTTGCCTGGCGCGAATTCTCCTGGCACCTGCTGTTTCACTATCCCGATCTGGCGGAGAAGGAATTCAATCCGCGCTTTGCCGACTTCGGCTGGTCCTTCGACGATCGCGCCTTCCGTGCCTGGACGCGAGGCATCACCGGCTATCCGGTCGTCGATGCCGGCATGCGCGAACTCTGGAAGACCGGTTGGATGCACAATCGCGTCCGCATGATTGCCGCGTCCTTCCTCATCAAGGACCTGATGATCGACTGGCGGCATGGCGAACAATGGTTCCGCGACACGCTGGTCGATGCCGACCCCGCCTCCAACGCCGCCAGCTGGCAATGGGTCGCCGGCTCCGGCGCCGATGCCGCCCCTTACTTCCGCATCTTCAATCCGACCCTTCAGGGCGAGAAATTCGATCCGCAGGGCGAGTATATCCGCCGCTACGTTCCGGAAATCAGCCGGTTGGGCAATGATGCGATCCACAAGCCTTTCGAGGCGAGCAAGGCAGCACTCGACAAGGCGGAAATCCGGCTGGGCTTTACCTACCCGAAGCCTCTCGTCGATCATGCCCACGCCCGCGCCCGGGCTCTGTCCGCCTATGATGCGATCAAAGGTTCGGACTGACTTCGATCGCCTCCCTAGTCAATAATTAGCCGGATAAATAGAAGCCTGCTTGCGGCCGTAGTCGCGGCGCGTTGATCCATTTGCTCCCGACAAATGCCAGACTTTCTTGGAACAACCTCCACCAATGAGCCGTTTGACAAGCAGGCTGCTGCACTCGGCAGCACCTGTTTCGCCCATTCGCTCACAAGCAAGACGGAGGAAGCCATGCCTTCCATCAACAACGCAAAGATCCTCATCATGTCCACCAACGGTTTCGAGCAGTCGGAACTGATGGTGCCGCTGGAGAAGCTCAAGCAGGCCGGCGCGACCGTGCATGTCGCAACACCTGACGGCCAGGCCATCAAGGGCTGGAAGGACAAGGACTGGGGCGATAGCGTCAATGCCGATCTCAAGATCGCTGACGCCAGGATCGACAACTACGATGCACTCGTCCTGCCGGGTGGTCAGATGAATCCCGATATTCTCCGCACGGTTGGAGAAGCCGTCACGCTGATCCAGCAGTTCACAAAAAGCGGCAAGGTGATTGCCGCGATCTGCCACGCCCCGTGGCTGCTGATCGAGGCCGGTATCATCAAGGGCCGTGAAGCAACCTCCTATCACTCCATCAAGACCGACATGATCAATGCCGGTGCCCGCTGGAGCGATGTCGATGTGGCGACCGACGAAGGCATCATCACCAGCCGTTCACCGAAGGATCTGGACGCCTTCGTGGCGAAGATCATCGAGGAAATCGGCGAGGGCCGCCACGAGCGCTACGCGGCCTAACATGCCCGGCTCCAAGTGCTGGCGGGCGGCTGCGGTCGTCCGCCGGCACTTTTCGTGATCGCGGCGAAAGCCGACAAAAGTTCAAAGCGGAACAAACCTTCGCCTTTCGCACACAAAAACGAAAACGATTGCCTTGCGAAATGCCCTTTTCGCAGACAAAACTCGCGGCAATTTCAAAGACTGCGAGAATGAGAAGGTCGTTGCCATGTCCCAGTTCCCCTCCGTCAACGAAGCCATCGGCAATACGCCGCTGATCAAGCTGAAAAAGGCCTCGGAACTGACGGGCTGCACCATTCTCGGCAAGGCGGAGTTTTTGAACCCCGGCCAGTCGGTGAAGGACCGCGCCGCGCTCTACATCATCCGCGATGCCGAGAAGAAGGGCCTGCTGAAGCCCGGCGGCGTGATCGTCGAAGGCACGGCCGGAAATACCGGCATTGGCCTCACCATGGTCGCCAAGGCGCTCGGCTACCGCACGGTCATCGTCATCCCCGAAACACAGAGCCAGGAAAAGAAGGACGCGCTGCGCCTTCTTGGCGCCGAACTCGTCGAGGTCCCGGCCGTTCCCTACAAGAACCCGAACAACTATGTGAAACTCTCCGGCCGTCTGGCAGAACAACTGGCAAAGACCGAGCAGAATGGCGCGATCTGGGCCAACCAGTTCGACAATGTCGCCAATCGCGACGCCCATATCGCCACCACCGCGCCTGAAATCTGGGAAGCGACGAATGGCAAGGTTGATGGCTTCATCTGCGCCGTCGGTTCGGGCGGCACGCTGGCCGGCACCGCCATGGGTCTGCGCGGCTTCAACAAGGACATCAAGATCGGCCTTGCCGACCCGGAAGGCGCTGCCCTCTATCAATATTACACGACCGGCGAATTCGCCGCGCCCGGCTCCTCCATCACCGAAGGCATCGGCCAGGGCCGCATCACGGCGAACCTCGAAGGCTTCACGCCGGACTTCTCCTATCGCATCCCCGATAGCGAGGCGCTGCCGATCGTCTTCGATCTGGTGGAAGAAGAAGGCCTCTGCCTCGGCGGCTCCTCAGGCATCAACATTGCCGGCGCCATCCGCCTTGCCAGGGACCTCGGCCCCGGTCACACCGTGGTGACAATCCTCTGCGATTACGGCAACCGCTACCAGTCAAAACTTTTCAATCCTTCATTCCTTGAAGAAAAGGGCCTGCCCGTGCCACAATGGTTGCTCACGAATCCCGATATCCGGGTTCCTTACCAGCCCGTGGACTGAAGTTTGAATGCCCACCAGACTGTTGTTTCGCGACGATTTCTATCTTTCGACCTGCGAAGCAACTGTCACCGCTGTGCATGACGACGGGTCTATAGAACTCGATCAGACCTGTTTCTACGCCACTTCGGGCGGCCAGCCGGGCGATACCGGCTTTCTCGAACGCGCCGATGGCAGCCGCATTGCACTTGGCGTGACGGTGACGGGCGAGACGAAGGACATCATCCTGCACCGCTCGCTCGAAGGCGAGCCGCGCCCGGAGGTCGGCGAAAAGCTGGTTCTGCACATCGACTGGCCGCGCCGCTACAAGCTGATGCGCATGCACACGGCTTGCCATCTCCTTTCGGTCGTCTGCCCCTATCCGATCACGGGTGCTGCGGTGAGCGAGGATGATTCCCGCGTCGATTTCGACATGAGCGAGACGATCGACAAGGACGAGGTGACGGCAAAGCTCATGGAGCTGGTCAACGCCAATCACCCCATCTTCCTGCAATGGATTACGGATAAAGATCTGGCCGCCAATCCCGGCATCGTCAAATCGAAGAATGTCCGGCCGCCGATGGGCCTCGGTCGCGTCAGTCTGGTCTGCATCGGCGAGAACTCCGCTGTGGACAGCCAGCCCTGCGGCGGCACGCATGTCTCCGAGACGCAGGAAGTCGGCGCAATACATATCGCGAAGATAGAGAAAAAGGGTAAGGAAAACCGAAGGTTCCGAATTCGATTCGGCGCACCCGGTGATGCCTCTTAAAGCATTTCCAGCCAAAGCGGTTCCGCTTTGGCGTCGGACAATGCGACAACAGGAAACGAGAGCCTGAAAGGTGAAAGCTTTCACCGAACAGGGCTCAGAGGAAAACAACAATGACTGCTGACAAGAGCCGCTTCGTCGTTGAAGCCGACTGGGTCGAAAAACAGCTGGGCGCACCCGAATTCAAGATCGTCGATGCCGCCTGGTACCTGCCGGCGCAGAACCGCAATGGCGCGGAAGAATATGCGGCCGGTCACATTCCGGGTTCCGTCTTCTTCGATCAGGATGCCATTGCCGATCATTCGACCGGCCTGCCGCATTCCATCCCCTCGCCGGACGTCTTCGCAACCGAAGTCGGCAAGCTCGGCATCTCCGAAAGCGATACGATCGTCGTTTATGATGGGCCGGGCTTTTTCAGCGCGCCGCGTGTCTGGTGGCTCTTCCGCCTCATGGGCGCCGAGAAGGTTTATGTCCTCAATGGCGGTCTCGATGGCTGGAAGCGTGACGGACGTCCGCTGGAAACCGACCTGCCGGAGCCCGCACCTGCGACCTTCACGCCGAATTTCAAGGCCGACAAGGTCACGACATTCGATGCCATGAAGGACATCGTCGCCTCCGGCTCGAAGCAGATTGCCGACGCGCGCGGCGCAGGCCGCTTCACGGCCGAAGAGCCAGAACCCCGCGCTGGCATGCGCGGCGGCCATATGCCGGGCGCGAAGAACCTGCCAATCAGCGTGTTTTCCGAAGCAGGCCGCTTCAAGTCGCTCAGCGAAATCAAGGACACGATCGAGAAGGCCGGGATCGATCTCTCGAAGCCCGTGGTCACGAGCTGCGGCTCTGGCGTGACGGCCGCCGTCATCACGCTGGCGCTGACCTCGCTTGGCCACGACGACAATTCACTTTATGACGGCTCCTGGTCGGAATGGGGTTCCAAATCGGATACGCCCATCGTCACGGGCCGGGAATGAGCAAGATGGCAGCCACGAAGAAGCCGAAGGCCATCAAGGCCCATATCACCTATCTCGAAATGACGGCCCCGCCGAAGGCGCAATTGCCGGTGCCGGCCAACCTGCACACGGCGATCATGCGCGCGGAAAACATTCCGCTGGCCTATTACCGCTATCTCTACCGGCAGGTCGGCGCGCGCTGGCACTGGGTCGACCGCCTGCGGCTGACCGACAAGCGGCTGGCAGCACTGCTGCACAGCGCGGCGAGCTATATCGGCATTCTTTATGTCAACGGCGCGCCGGCCGGTTTCTATGAACTGCGCCACGAAAGCGAAGAGGTCGTCGAACTCTGTCACTTCGGGCTGATGGAACACGCGCTCGGCCTCGGCGTCGGCAAATGGTTCCTCCTGCAGGCGCTTCGCGCCGCCTGGAACCTGAACCCGCAGAAGCTGAAGGTCACGACGAACAATCTCGACCACCCGCGCGCCCTGCAGCTCTACCAGATGTTCGGCTTCTCGCCCGTCTCGACCTCGGACGCGCTGGTGCGCCCGCTGAGCGACGAGGAAATGCTGGAACTGGCGAAACGCGACAGCGGCATGCTGCCGGTGGAGGCTCCGGCGAAGTAAGGGGTTTGGCGGGTTTGGAATCCTATGCCGCGACCACGGCAGCCTTGTCCTCTCCTCCTGTGGGAGAGGAAGCGATTTCAACATCTTAGCTTCAGCTAAGTGTTAGAAATCGCCGGTGAGGGGTCAGCCCCTCGAACCGCCGGAATTCACCCCTCACCAAGCCTGCTATGCCAATCGCTTGTCGCTCTTGGGGCAGGCTATCCTCTCCCACAAGGGGACCATTGCATAACTCGCACTTGTTGGGATTTTGAGGATTGAAGACGCAGCTTTTCGAGCCCGGTTGTTGATTTTCCGGGCTTTTGGGTTGTTCTTTGTCGGCT
>NZ_JAJNCX010000024.1 GCF_021026315.1 Rhizobium sp. C4 | reverse complement strand
GCCACCCTGCGGCATCAGAGCATCTACAAAACTGAACTGACCTTCCCGACGAACTGACATCCCACCGCCTCCAGCCGCTGCAGAACCAGTGAATCATATCAGTGGAATTTTGCAACGGTCCCACAAGGGGCGAGGACGAACTCTCACGAATGCTTGTGCAGAAACTCCAGCGCCGCCTTCTTGAACACCCGATCCCCCACCGCCAGCATGTGATCCCGGTTCGGGATGTCCAGCGCCTCCGCATGCGGCATCAGCATGGCAAGTTCCTGCGGCGAGCCGGCAATGTCGTCCTTCGTGCCGACACCGATCAGCGCCGGCATGTCGATCTTGCCCATATCCTCGGCGCTCAAAAGGTCGCGCGAGGTGCGGATGCAGGCGGCGAGCGCGAGCCGATCGCTTTTCGTCTGGTCGGCAAAGGCGCGGAACATGCGGCCGCGTTCATGCGTGACGTCATCCAGCGACGGCGCCAGCAGCGCATCCGCAATCGGGTCCCAGTCGCCCACGCCCGTCACCATGCCGATCCCGAGCCCGCCCAGAATGATCGTGCGGATGCGATGCGGGAAGGCCAGTGCGGCAAAGCAGGTGATGCGCGCGCCCATCGAATAGCCCATGACATGGGCCTCCGGAATGCCGAGATGGTCGAGAAGCGCAATCGCATCCGACGCCATGGCCGGCGGGTGATAGAGCGAGGGCTGATGCGGCTTGTCGCTGCGACCATGGCCGCGATTATCAATCGCAATCACCCGGTATCCGGCATCCCCAAGCGTCTTCAACCAGCCCGGATGCACCCAGTTGACCAGTGCCGAGGAGGCAAAGCCGTGGATCAGCAGGATGGGATCGCCTGCCGGATCGCCTTCGTCGAAATAGGAAAGCTTGAGGTCGTCATGCTGGAAGGATGAAAAGGCGGGGGCGTTGAGATTCAAGGGTCTGGCTCCGCATGCGAAGAAATTGCGCTGTGTGAACAGTTCTTACCTATTGCAACTTTCCGATTTCGCAAGCCAGTTTCGACGGCCTTGGCGTGAAGATCGATCTTGCAAATTTGATCACATCATACGTAGATGCCGGGAGTAAGCCGTCATCTGGAGCCTTCCCTTGTCGCAGTCCGAAGCCACGCCCATGACCGAAACCAAAGCAGAGCCCTCGCATGTCTATGCCGCCATCACCGACATGAACGGCATTTTCAGGGGCAAGCGCGTGTCTGCGGAAAAGCTCGCCAAGCTGAAGAAGGAGGGCATCCGCATGCCCATGTCCTCCATCGGCGTCGATGTCTGGGGCACGGATACGGCGGGCACGAAGCTCACCATGGAGCAAGGCGACCTCGACGGCATCTGCGAACCGACCGGGCGCGGGCCACTCGATCTGGGGCTTGATGGACCAGTCCTGCCGCTCTCCATGCGCAAGGAAACCGGCGAGCCTTATTACGCCGATGGCCGGCATCTGCTGGAACTGGTTCTGGAGCGGTACAAGGCAGCAGGCCTGACGCCGGTGGTCGCGTCGGAGGTCGAATTCTATCTGCTCGATCCGGCCAGCGACGGCATCGCCCCTGCCCGCCCGAAAGCCGGCGGGCCGCCGCGCGAATTCGACAATATCTATTCGCTGGAAGAATTGAGTGACGCGGGCTCGTTCATAGACGATCTCTATCGAAGCGCCGCAGCCGCCGGCATTGAATTGGACGCGACGATTGCCGAAGGCGCTCAGCGTCAGTTCGAATTCAACCTCATGCATCAGGCCGATGCGCTGAAAGCGGCGGAAGACACGCTCTTCCTCAAGCACATCATCCGCAATGTCGCGCGCCGCCACGGCTATCTCGCCACCTTCATGGCCAAGCCCTATCCGGCAACGGCCGGCAGCGGACTGCATATCCACTTTTCCATGCTGGACGAAAACGGCCAGAACGTCTTCGATGACGGCACGGACAAGGGCTCGGATATCCTGCGCGCCGCCGTCGCCGGCCTGATGGACAGCATGGCCGATGCGACGCTGATCTTCGCACCGCATCTGAATTCCTATCGCCGCCTGTCGCCCGGCGGCCTCGCACCGACCACGGTCTGTTGGGGCTATGAAAACCGCACGGCGGCGATCCGCATTCCGGGCGGGCCGCATCAGGCGCGGCGCATCGAGCATCGCGTCGCTGGCATTGATACGAACCCCTTCCTCGTGCTCGCCGCCATCCTCGGCGGCGCGCTGGACGGCATTGCCCGAATGCTGACGCCGGCCGAGCCCGTCACCAGCAATTCCCACGAACTCGATCTGCCGAAACTGGCGAAGGACTGGCGGCAGGCGCTGGAGCGCTTCGAGACCGCCGACAGCATGAAGCGTATCCTGCATCCCGAATTCGTGACCTGTTTCGCCGCCGCCAAGCAGCAGGAACAGGATGTCTTTGCCGCGCAGGTGACCGACCTCGAAATCGCCACCTATCGCCTCAGCGTCTGACCACGGAGCCCAGCCATGGCCGAGACCTATTGCAACTCCTATTATGCCGCCACGCGCAACACGATGGCGCCCTTCCCGCGCCTTGACCGCCGACTGGAGGTCGATGTCGCCATTATCGGCGGCGGTTTCACGGGCGTGGCAACGGCGGTGGAGCTGGCCGAACGCGGCATCTCGGTGGCGCTTCTGGAAACCAATGTCATCGGCTGGGGCGCATCGAGCCGCAACGGCGGGCAGATCACCGGATCACTCTCCGGTGACAAGGCGATGCTCAAGCAGTTCGGCCGGGTGCTCGGGGCCAAGGCTGAGGATTTCGTCTGGGACCTGCGCTGGCGCGGCCAGCGCATCATCCGCAATCGCGTCGAGAAATACGGCATCGCCTGCGACTTGAAATTCGGCCACATGCAGGCCGCCTGGCAGCCCTCCCACATTCCCGAACTGGAAGCCATGTACAAGATGGCGGTGGCGCGCGGCATGGGCGACGAGGTCGAGATGGTCTATGGCAAGGCCGTGCGCGACGTCATCGGCACCGACCTTTATGCCGCCGGCCTGATCAACCGCCGCAACATGCATGTCCATTCGCTGAACCTCTGCCTTGGCGAGGCGGAGGCGGCGCGAAAGCTCGGCGTGCAGATCTTCGAAGACACGAAAGTTCTCGATATCCGTCACGGCAAGCGCGTGGAACTGGTCACGGCGGGCGGATCGGTCGTCGCCGACAAGGTGCTGCTCGCCGGCAATGCCTCGCATCATCTCGAACGTTTCAAGCTCGCAGGCCTGCTCTTCCCGGCCTCGCTCGGCATCGTCACGACGGAGCCGCTGTCGGAAGACGTGGCCCGCGCCATCAATCCGCAGGACATCGCCGTCTACGACACGCGTTTCGTCCTCGACTATTACCGTCTGACCGCCGACCGTCGGCTGCTCTTCGGCAGCGGCACCAACTATACCGGCCGCGAGACGCCGAATCTGGCCGACCAGCTCCGCCCGGCCATCGAAAAGACCTTCCCGCAATTAAAGGGTGTGCGCGTCGATTTCGCCTGGCAGGGACAGGATGGAATCACCATCAACCGCATCCCCCAGCTCGGACGCGTCAGCGACAATGTCTTCTACGCGCAGGGCTATTCCGGCCATGGCGTGGCGACATCGCATATCGTCGGCGAGATCATGGCTGAAGCGCTGACCGGCAACCCGCGCGACTTCGATATCTTCGCGAGCGCCTGGCATTGGCGGTTTCCCGTCGGACGAACACTCGGCAACACGGCGCTCGCCATCGGCATGTGGTATTTCCAGCAGCTGGAAAAGCGGCGCTGAGTTTCGGGGCAAAGTTGCTCGCGCCCCCTACACATTTGTGCAGTGCCGTATTAATGTCCCGCTCAAATCTTGATTTGAAATCAGCAGAGCGCATTCGGAGGCATTCATGGCCGGTCACAGCATTCCCCATTTCCAGAACGACGGCGGCCATCGCGTCATCGAGGTCGGCGTGAAGGAATTCATGTGCACGGGCGCGTCCGTGCCGTTTGACCATCCGCATATCTACATCGACATGGGCGCCGACAGCGAGAAGGTCTGCCCCTATTGCTCGACGCTCTACAAGTACAATCCGTCGCTGAAGGAAAATCAGACCAACCCTGCGGGCTGCGTCTTCCTCGTCAAGGCAGCCTGAGGCGTTCGCGCCAGGGCGCAACTTGAATTTCCAGACAGGCAGGTGACGGGATGGCCCTCCAGTCAGCGATTGTCGTCGGCGCCGGTGTTGCGGGATTGACCGCAGCCCTTTCGCTTGCCGAAACCGGTATGCGCGTGACGGTTCTCGAACAGTCCGTGCAGATGAGCGAAGTGGGCGCAGGCCTGCAGATTTCCGCCAACGGTGCGCGCGTTCTCGACAGGCTCGGCGTTCTGCCGCTTTTTTCGTCGCAATGGCTGCAACCCGAATGCGTGACGCTGGCGTCCGGCGCGACACTGGCCGACCTCGCCTCCGTGCCCCTCGGCCGCGCGGGTGCCGCGCGCTGGGGCGGCCCCTATGGCGTGCTTCATCGCGCCACGCTGCAGAGCGCGCTTCTGCGCAAGGTGGACGAGCATCCCCTCATTTCCCTGAAACTCGGAACCCGCATCGACAAGCCCTCGAAAGAGGCGCTTGAGGCTGAAGCCGGAACGCGAGCCGATCTCTTCGTCGGCGCCGATGGCGTCTGGTCGAAGATGCGCTCGCTGGTGGAAGGTGCCGGACAGGCAAGGTTCTCCGGCTTCGTGGCGTGGCGGTTCGTCATTCCCGAAAAGGATGCGCCGGCCTTCATCCCGAGGAACCGCGTGACGGCCTTTACCGGCGCGGATGCGCATGTCGTCTGCTATCCGCTGAAGGAAGTCGGCGCGATCAATCTGGTCGCCATTTCGGCGGGCGAGGATCCGGGCCCGGCCTGGTCGATCAGCCCGAGCGAAGAGCAGCGCCGCGACTTCGTGAAGCGCGCGCTTTCAGGCTGGAACGGTCACCTCTGCGAACTCCTTCTGTCGGCGCCGCAGCCGACCTGGTGGCCGCTCTTCGGCGTCGGCGACGGTCACTGGACCGACAGCCGCGACCTCGTTCTGATCGGCGATGCCGCGCACGCCATGCTGCCGTTTGCGGCACAGGGCGCGGTGATGGCGATCGAGGACGCCTATGATCTCGCCGGCATGGTGTCGTCGATGCCGATCGGCGCGGCCCTCGTGCATTATGAAGCGATCCGCCGCGCCCGCGTCGCCAAGGTCCGCGCCCGCGGCGACTTCAACCGCTTTGCCTATCATGCACGCGGTCCCGTCCGGCTGGCACGCGATGCCGTCTTTGCGCTGAGCCCTGCATCGCGGCTCGCCGCCAAGCTCGACTGGATCTACGGCTACAAGGCCGGCGAACAGCCGGCCTGACGGGCTCGGCTCGGCGGCGCTCAGGCGCCCAGCGATGCCACCGCGGCAAAGCCGCGCTCGAGATCGGCAATGATGTCCTCGACATCTTCCAGACCGATCTGCAGGCGGATGACCGGGCCTTCCGTCGGCGCCTTGCTGACCCTGCGGTCCCCCAACTTCACCGGCACGGCGAGGCTCTCATAGCCACCCCAGGAATAGCCAAGACCGAAGAGCTTCAGCGCGTCGAGGAAAGCCGCGGCCTTCGCATCGAATTGTGATGCTTGATCAACCTTCAGGACGAAGGAGAAGACGCCGCTGGCGCCCTTGAAATCCCGCTTCCACAGCGCGTGACCCGGAAAGCTGGGCAAGGCCGGATGCAGGACAGCTGCCACATCGGTCCGCGTCTCCAGCCACTCGGCAATCCTGAGTGCCGAGCGCTGATGGTGTTCGAGACGGATGCCCATGGTGCGCAGGCCGCGCAGGATCTGATAGGCATCGTCCGGCCCGACACAGAGCCCGAGCGCGGTATAGGCGGCAGTCAGCGCCGGCCAATATCTGGCATTCGCCGACACCGTCCCCAGAAGCACATCCGAATGACCGGAGGGATATTTGGTCGCCGCATGAATCGAGGCATCGACGCCGAAATCGAGCGGCTTGAAATAGAGCGGCGTCGCCCAGGTGTTGTCGATCGTCACGATGCAGTCATGCCGATGCGCCACCTCGACAATTGCCGGCACGTCCTGCATCTCGAATGTGTTGGAACCGGGAGCCTCCAGGTGGACCAGCCGGGTGTTCGGCTTGATCAACGCCTCGATCCCCGCGCCGATCCCCGGATCGAAATAGTCAACGCTGACGCCCAGCCGCTTCAGCATGCCGTCGCAGAAACGCCGGGTCGGGAAATAGACCGAATCCACGATCAGCGCATGATCGCCGGCAGAAAGAAAAGCGAGCAGCGGAAGGGTCACGGCGGCAAGGCCCGACGGCACGAGAACGGTCCCGGCGGAACCTTCCAGCGCATCGATCGCCGCGCAGAGCGCGTCGGTCGTCGGCGTGCCATGCGTTCCGTAGGTGTATTTCTGCTCGCGTTCCGGCGGCGCGGTCAGCGCCTCTGCATTCGGGAAAAGCACGGTGGAGCCATGGACCACCGGCGGGTTGACGAAGCCGTGAAAGTCGTGCGGGTCGTTGCCCAGATGACCAAGCCGCGTGTTGATGCCTGCCGTGTCGAGGATTTCTTTCTTGCCTGCGCTCATTCTCTGAAACTATCCGATCCCGACGAGACCTTGTGCACCGGTCAATCGCCATCATGCCTGAACTGGCCCTCCCGAAGGCGACCGAAAATGGGCCACATGGGAGGGCAAGAACAGTTTTGAAGACGCAAGGCCGGCTGGTCAACCCCGCAAAGCCAAGTGGTTCCTGCCGCTTGGAAATCCGGGCAGAAGCCGAATTTTCGGCAGATGAAGCGGAAATCTGCAGCAATTCGCATCAAAGCATTGTTAAGCCTGCCTTCGGATTAAGCATCGGCTGAAATTTGACCCGAATCTGGAAAAAATGTGGCGATCCGACTTGACCATCGGATCGAAACCGCATGGAATAATCTAGCTCACGCCGGGAGGTTTGTGGGCCGCCGCGCCGGTGGCTGGGGAAATTCGCCTCGCGCGGTTCAAGAATTCACCGACAAAGAAAAAAAGGTTGAAAAACAAATGAGCAAGAAGCTTCTGACCGCCGTCATCGGCACGGCCCTCCTGGGCCTCACCGCACATACGGCCTCTGCCGGCACGCTTGAAGACGTGAAAGCCAAGGGCTTCCTTCAGTGCGGCGTCAACGGTTCGAACCTTGCCGGTTTCGGCGCCCAGGATTCGTCGGGCAAGTGGACGGGTCTTGACGTCGATCTTTGCCGCGCTGTCGCTGCCGCCGTGTTTGGCGATGCCTCGAAGGTGAAGTACACGCCCCTGTCTGCCAAGGACCGTTTCCCGGCCCTGCAGTCTGGCGAAATCGACATGCTGGCCCGCAACACGACCTGGACGATCAACCGCGACAGCGCGCTTGGTTTCGATTTCCGCGCCGTCAACTACTATGACGGCCAGGGCTTCATGGTACCGAAGAAGCTGAACGTGAAGTCGGCTCTCGAACTCTCCGGCGCTGCCGTCTGCGTACAGTCCGGCACGACGACCGAACTGAACCTGGCCGACTATTTCAAGGCCAACAACCTTCAGTACAACCCGGTCGTCTTCGAAAAGCAGGAAGAAGTCGACGCCGCCTATCAGGCTGGCCGTTGCGACGTCTACACGACCGACCAGTCGGGCCTCTATTCGATCCGTCTGTCGCTCGCAAACCCGGCCGACCACGTGATCCTTCCGGAAATCATCTCCAAGGAACCGCTCGGCCCGGCCGTCCGCGCCAATGACTCCAAGTGGTTCGACATCGTCAGCTGGGCACACTATGCCATGGTTGCCGGCGAAGAATTCGGCGTCACAACGGCGAACGTCGACGAGAAGCTGAAGACGGAGAACCCGGACCTGAAGCGCTTCCTCGGCGAGGAAAAGGACCAGCACATCGGCAAGGACCTCGGCGTCGATGAAAAGTGGGCCTACAACATCATCAAGCAGGTCGGCAACTACGGCGAAAGCTTCAACCGCAACGTCGGTGAAGGCTCTCCGCTGAAGATTGCACGCGGCCTGAATGGCCTGTGGTCGAAGGGTGGCCTGCAATACGCTCCGCCGATCCGTTGATCGCCTGATCGCCAGCATTTCGTGGAAGGCGTCGATCAGCGCCTTCCACTCTTCCGACTAAAACAAGCCCGGAAAAAAGGGCCGCGGAACAGGGGAAAAATATGGTGACCAGCACAGATGTGCGGGACGATGGCGGTCGTTCTGCAACTTCATTGCTCTACAATCCGGTCTTGCGCCAGATCATCTATCAGGTTCTGACCTGTGCCTTCATCGCCTGGCTGATCTGGTATGCGGCGTCCAACGTCGCCGAGAACCTCGCACGCGCCAACATGACAGCCGGTTTCGGCTTTCTCACCGGCCGCGCCGGTTTCGACATCGCCCAATCGGCCATTCCTTATTCAAGCGACTCGCCGTTTACCCGCGCCCTGCTCGTGGGCTTCATCAACACGATCATCATTGCCGTCTGCGGCATCATCACGGCGACCATCATCGGCCTTCTCGTCGGAATCGGGCGCCTGTCGTCGAACTGGCTGATTGCCAAGCTCTGCACGGTCTATGTCGAGGTCTTCCGCAACATCCCGCCGCTGCTCGTCATCTTCTTCTGGTACAAGGGCGTGCTGTCGCTGCTGCCCGATGTGCGCCAGTCGCTGAGCCTGCCGCTCTCGGTCTATGTCAGCAACCGCGGCATCTTCATGCCGGCGCCGGTCTTCGGCGAGCGTTTCTGGCTGATCCCGGCAGCACTTGTGGTCGGCATCATCATTTCACTCATCTACCGCGCCATGGCGAGGAAGAAGCAGATGGCGACCGGCAAGGCCTCGCCGATCCTTCTGGTCTCGCTTGCGCTCATCATCGGCCTGCCGGTGCTGACCTTCATCGCGCTCGGCACGCCGATCACTTTCGACCCGCCGGTGCTCGGCAAGTTCAACATGCGCGGCGGCACCGTCGTCGGTCCTGAATTCCTGTCGCTCTACATGGCGCTTTCCTTCTACACCGCCGCCTTCATCGCCGAAATCGTGCGGGCGGGCATCAAGGGCGTGTCCAAGGGGCAGTCTGAGGCGGCAGCCGCGCTCGGCATCCGTCCTGGTCTCACGACGCGCCTGATCATCCTGCCACAGGCGCTGAGAATCATCATTCCGCCGCTGACGTCGCAGTATCTGAACCTCACGAAGAACTCGTCGCTGGCCGTCGCAATCGGCTTTGCGGACCTTGTCGCCGTCGGCGGCACGATCCTCAACCAATCCGGCCATTCGATCGAAATCATCGCGATCTGGATGGGGGTCTATGTGACGATCAGTCTCGCGACGTCACTGTTCATGAACTGGTTCAACACGAAGATGGCTTTGGTGGAGCGCTGACATGACAGACAATCTGGCTTATCTCCGCGAAACCTTCCTGCAGCCGGCACCGCCGCCGGGCGGCGACAGCACCGTTCTCGGCTGGCTGAAACGGAACCTCTTCGCCTCGGTCAAGGACTCGGTGATCTCCATCATCGCGCTCCTCGTTGTCGTGTGGTTCCTGATCAATGTGGTGGACTTCCTGTTCATCGAGGCGGTCTGGACCGGAACGAACCGCTTGGCCTGCGCCACGGTCGCGCAGGGCGGCACCCTGCCCGACACCTGGCATGGCGCCTGCTGGGCCTATGTGAATGCGTGGTTCACGCAGTTCATGGTCGGCTCCTACCCGCGCGACCAGCTCTGGCGGCCGATCACGGTGGCGATCCTGTTCGTGGCAACACTGACACCGCTCCTCATCCCCAAGGTGCCGCGCAAGGGGCTGAACGCGATCCTGCTTCTGATCGTCCTGCCGATCGTCTCCGCGGTCCTGTTGCTCGGTGGCGTGTTCGGCCTGCCCTTCGTCGAGACGTCCTTCTGGGGCGGCCTGATGGTGACGCTGATCCTGTCCTTCATCGGCATTGCGGTTTCGCTGCCGATCGGCATCCTTCTGGCACTCGGACGCCGGTCGAAAATGCCGATCGTCAAGATGGCCTGCGTGACCTTCATCGAACTGGTGCGCGGCGTGCCGCTCATCACCGTGCTCTTCATGGCCAGCGTTCTTCTGCCGCTGTTCCTGACGCCGGGCACGAATATCGACAAGTTCGTCCGCGCGCTGGTCGGCGTCTCGATCTTCGCGGCCGCCTATATGGCGGAAGTCATCCGCGGCGGCCTGCAGGCGATCCCGAAGGGGCAGTATGAGGGTGCGGATTCGCTCGGCCTCAGCTATTTCCAGAAGATGACCTTCGTCATCCTTCCCCAGGCGATCAAGCTGGTCATTCCGGGCATCGTGAACACCTTCATCGGCATGTTCAAGGATACTTCGCTTGTCTCCATCATCAACATGTACGACCTGCTCGGCATCGTGAAGGCAAGCTTCGGCGACGCGACATGGCTGACGCCCGTGACACCATTGACCGGGCTTATCTTCGCAGGTTTTATCTTCTGGCTCTTCTGCTTCGGCATGTCGCGCTACTCCGCCTTCATGGAGCGGCACCTCGACACCGGACACAAACGATAAGAAAAGGGAAATCCAAATGGCCCAGGCACAAAAACTGGCGGTCTCCACAACGGACGTCGCCGTCGAAATCACCAACATGAACAAGTGGTACGGCGACTTCCACGTGCTGCGTGACGTCAATCTCAAGGTCATGAAGGGCGAGCGCATCGTCATCGCCGGCCCGTCCGGCTCCGGCAAGTCCACGATGATCCGCTGCATCAACCGTCTGGAAGAGCACCAGAAGGGCAAGATCGTCGTCGACGGCATCGAACTCACCAACGACCTCAAGAAGATCGACGAAATCCGTCGCGAAGTCGGCATGGTGTTCCAGCACTTCAACCTCTTCCCGCATCTGACGATCCTCGAAAACTGCACGCTGGCGCCGATCTGGGTCCGCAAGATGCCGAAGAAGGAAGCCGAAGAGATCGCGATGCACTATCTCAAGCGCGTCAAGATCCCGGAACAGGCCAACAAGTATCCGGGCCAGCTGTCCGGCGGCCAGCAGCAGCGCGTGGCAATCGCCCGCTCGCTCTGCATGAAGCCGAAGATCATGCTCTTTGACGAACCGACCTCGGCGCTCGACCCGGAAATGGTCAAGGAAGTGCTCGACACCATGGTGAGCCTTGCCGAAGAAGGCATGACCATGCTCTGCGTCACCCACGAAATGGGCTTTGCCCGCCAGGTCGCCAACCGCGTGATCTTCATGGACCAAGGCCAGATCGTCGAACAGAACTCGCCCGCCGAGTTCTTCGACAATCCGCAGCACGAACGCACCCGGCTGTTCCTCAGCCAGATCCTGCACTGACACGTTGCAAGACGCTGCAATGACGAAAGGGCCCTTCAACGGGCCCTTTTTTGTTGCCGATTTTTATCGCCTTCCCCTCCACCCGACCGCTGGGCCTCCAGCCTGCCCCTGCAAATTGCAGGTATTCATTCAATACTCTTAATGATAGTATAAAAATCGCAATACAATCATAAATTACATTGCAACCGACTGGAGGACGATATGACTGACAAACTGAATTTCTCGACCGACGACCTCACCTTCACCGCGGACGGCAAGGTCATCATTTCCAATGCCAGCGTGGTGAAATCGCTTGCCGACAACATCCGCCGCGTCGACCCCGCCGGTGCCGGCATCTTCGACAACTGCAGCTGTACCCGCTCCGATGCGCTCTCCGAAGTGTCACTGGCCGGCAAGCTGAAGCCGCAGAACCTGTCGCTGTCGCTGAAGGGCACCTCGGGCATCTTCGACAACTGCAGCTGCAAGTGATGCGCGACTGGCCGACCCGGGCGGATCGTCCGGGTCGGCTCCCGCAACGGCATGTCCTGTCAGAACAATGAGGAGAGACCCATGACCGGCGACGTGAACCCCGCAATCCTGTTTTCCAACCGCCTGCTCGACCTGACGCTTCTGCCGATCGAACAGTGCAACTTCCGCTGCACCTATTGCTATGAAACCTTCACCGACGGCAAGATGAAGCCCGAGCTCGTCGAGAGCATCAGGACGCTGATCGACCGCCGCGCGCCCGATCTCGACTATCTGCGTCTCGGCTGGTTCGGCGGCGAGCCGCTTCTGGCACATGACATCGTCATCGATCTGTCCAGCCATGCGCGCGACCTGGCCGAACGCTATGCCGATCTGGAATTCGTCAGCGGCATGTCCACCAACGGCTATCTTCTCGATGCCGCGATGATGGAAAAACTGCTGCAGGCGGGCGTCGGATCGTTCCAGGTCTCCATTGACGGCTTTGGCGAGCATCATGACCGCACGCGCGTCAGCCGCGCCGGCGGCGGCACTTTCGAGCGCATCTGGGCCAACATGCTCGAGCTGCGCGCCAGCGATCTCGACTTCGCGATCAATCTCCGCGTTCACTACTCGCGCGACAATATCGACCATGTCTTCGAATTCACCGACCAGCTGAAGGCGGAATTCGGCGGCGACCCGCGCTTCCGCATCTTCTTCAAGACCATCGAACAGCTGGGCGGCGCCAATGACAAGAGCCTCAACGTCTATGGCTGGAAGGAGGCCGCCGAAGTCAAGGCGCAACTGATGGAGCGGCTGGAGGGCCGCATGGATGACGTCCTGCCCGCAACCGCCTGTTATGTCTGCTACGCCGGCAAGCCGAATGCCTTCGTGATCCGGCGCGACGGCCGCATCGTCAAATGCACGGTCGGCCTCGACGAGCCGGAAAACCTTGTCGGCAGGATGGGCCACGACGGCACGATGTCGCTGACGGCGGAAACCCTGAAACCCTGGCTGAAAGGCGCCGTCGATCTCGATCCCGCCTTCCTGCGCTGCCCCCGCTCGAAAATGCAGATGGCAGCCTTCAGCTGATCATGGAAATCCGGGGTTGGGTGGTGGCACAACTCCGGAGCCTTGAATGTTCAAGAACCCGTCATTTCTGGCACCGCCGCTCGTCCTGTTACTGAACGCCGCGTTTGCCGAACTCGCCAGGCCTTGCCCGGCGGACGGGCACATAAAGATCGTAAATCGGTTGCCGCGGGCCGAACCAGCCGCTGCCGGCGGGCGGAATCAGACCGGTTATGACGATGAGGCAGAGAAACACCGGATCGGCATAATCCCTTTATATAATGGATGTGTCGTTGCTCGGGAGATCATGGCGATCCCTGCAGGGCTCGAACCTGCGACCTAGTGCTTAGAAGGCACTTGCTCTATCCAGCTGAGCTAAGGGACCACTGACGGAGAGGAGCGATACGCCCTGCCCCGATCTTTGTTCAGGTGTCGCACATCACACGCGACACACTGAAAACAGCGCCAGCCTCAATGCGTCCAGGGCTGGGTGCGCGTATAGCGGAAATTGTCGGTGTAGGAGACCTGCTTGCGGGTCGCTTCCTTGGGCTCCACCACACGATAGGCAATGCCATTCGCCTTGGCATAGGCCTCAGCCGCTTCGCGCGTCTCGAAGCTGAGCTTCACCTGCTGCTGCATGTCGCCGGAGCCCGTATAGCCCATCAGCGGATCGATCACGCGCGGTGCTTCCTGATCGAATTCCAGAACCCACAGATGGGTCTTGGCCTTGCCGGACTGCATGGCGGTCTTTGCGGGACGATAGATCTTTGCCGACATCTTCAAACTCTTGGTTTTCAACCCGGTCCTGATGAACCAGGCGACATGAAGTGAACCCAGTGACCCGAACGACGCATCGCCGATTCCGGCCCCGCATCATTCCTGCCACAAAATTCGCGTCCGCGAAACAGGCTCGAAACGGTCGGAGTAGAGAGATCCAAAATCGCATAGGCGTTTGAACTTCAACACTTATTTCCGACTTTTATAACGCTGTAACGGGCTGCTTTCTGTTCATTTATTTCTGCAGTTCTCATAGCCGTTAGGGTCCGCGAGTGCAATAAGAATATCGGATCAGATCGGCCCGCTCGAATCCTGTTACCGTTCCTGCCAAGAACGAAGGCGCGGTTGATCAATCAAGCCTGCCCGTAACGGCAGACATAAACGTCAATCCGAGTTCCGTAAGTCGAAATTCCTTATGGACGTGTATGCCGGTCTGCACTGCGTCACGCCCGTTTGCTCCCGGCGCGAAGATCGGTTCTTGCTTCTGCGAATCGTAGAAGGCGGTCAGACCAAGCGCATACCTTTCGCCGTTCATTTCGAGAATGTTGACGTTATTGGCTATGCCGTCGGGCCGAGCGCCGGTCAGACGCTCGGAGCCCAATGTTTCTGTCCATTCGTCAAACTCGTTGAAGGATTCCTGCCTCGACATTCGCAGGCGTGACCCGGCGAACACTGTTCACGAGAACAGCGCGCTGCTCGTCATTCAGTGCCACGAAAGGCGGCATGACGCGTGTCCATATGGGATCGCCTGTCCGCTCTGCCACGAGAGACTTGACGGACGCCACCAGCGCCGGGCCGGCAATGGCGCTGCGAACAGCGGAAATTTCATCCAAGTCAGTTTTTGCTGGTGCATGACGATCCCGCCAGACTTTGGCGGACTGCGCGGAGGTCTGGTTCGTTGTCGCCGAGATGCAGCCGGCAAAGCCGGACGCCAGCGCCTCGCCGAGCGACACTTCGGAACTGGGATAGACCGCAAAGCCTTCAAAACAGGTCGCAAGCGCCCGGCAATAGGCAAGATCGCCGGAGGAGTCCTTGATGCCCGCGAACCGTGCGGGCGCGTGCTGCCGCAGACGCGCGATCACCTCGGCAGGAATGGTGATGCCCGTCATCTGCGGGTAATTGTAGAAATAGACTTCGATGGCGCTGTCGCCCAGCGCCTCATGCAAGGCCAGATACCAGGCCACGAGCCCGTCATCCGTGAGCGGCTTGTAATAATAGGGCGGCAGAACCAGCGCGATCGGATAGCCGAGCCTTGCGGCATGACGCGTGAGGTCGATGGTTTCCATGAGCGACGGCGTCCCGGTTCCGACCATCAGGCGGTCCCGCGGCAGATCCTCGGCCGCCCAGCGCATCACGCTGCGGCGCGTTTCGCCATCGAAGAGATTGGCTTCACCCGTCGAGCCCAGAATATTCAGCCCGTCGCAGCCATTTGCCAGCAGCCATCGGCAATGGGCGATAAAAGGCGCGCGAACAGGTTCAAGATCCGCCGAAAGCGGCGTCGGAACGGCGGCAATCACACCTTGCATGGAAGTTTCCTCTCGATTTAGTTTTTCGTTGGCCGCGTGGCGACAGCGGGATGGTCGCGCAGCGGCGTGCTCTTGCGGCTCCAGCCGCCGGGCGCGATCAGGCCCCCCTCGGCATCGGCGAAGACCTCGCGATTGATGGCAATGAAGCTCTGATCCGCAGCGACGATCTCGTCCTCGAAGCGGATGGCATCGACCGGACAGACGCTCTCGCAGACGCCGCATTCGATGCATTCGCTCGGGTGGATGTAGAACATCCGCTCGCCCTCATAGATGCAATCGACCGGGCAGACCGCGGCGCAGGCGCCGTCCTTCACGTCGATACATTCGCTTTTGATGACGAGCGTCATGGCCGCTTACCTGCCCGTCCATTGCGGCGCGCGCTTCTCGCGGAAGGCTGCAACGCCCTCCTGGGAATCGGCAGATGTCAGCGCGGCAATGAGCTCGGGCGTCTTCAAACCGCGCGCGTCAGCGCTTGCCAGATGCGCCGTTGCGCGGATCGATCGCTTGATGGCCTTCAGCGACAGCGGCGCGCAGGCGACGATATCGCTCACCCAGCGCTCGACTTCCGCATCGAGTTCCGCTTCGGGGACGACGGCGTTGACCAGTCCGAGACGCGCGGCCTCCGGCGCGCTCATCATCCGCCCGGTCATCATCAGGCCGGCGGCGATATTGCGCGGAATGAGGCGTTGCAGCATCACCATGCCGCCATCGAGCGGCAGGCGGCCGACCTTGGCCTCGGGCAGACCGAAACGCGCATGCTCTGCGGCAATGACGATATCGGCGCCGAGCACCATTTCCAGACCGCCGCCCAGCGCCAGCCCGTTGACGCGGGCAATCACCGGCACCATCAGGCTTTCGCGGCAGGCAATGCCGCCGAAACCGGCCGGGTTCGCCTCCGCCCAATATTCAAGGCCGGTCTTTCCGTTGTCGGACTTGAGATCGGCACCTGCCGAAAAGGCGCGGTTTCCCGCGCCCGTCAGCACGACGCATCGCACGGTCTCATCCGCTTCGATTGCCGTCCAGATGCGTTCCAGTTCCTCCGATGTGTCGGCATCAACCGCATTCATCCGGTCCGGGCGTTCGATCGTGACGCGCGCAACGCCGCCGGCAATAGAAAAGCCGACCGTCATACCGCCGCCCTCCGCTTGTCGCGCACCAGGCCGAATTCGGCAATCACCTCATCCGTATGCTCGCCAAGACGCGGCGGAACATGACGCAGCACAACCGGGGCGTCGCTCAGATGCACCGGAGAACCAAGGAGCCGCAACGGTCCGATCACCGGATGGTCGATGTCGATGAACATGTCGTTGATCGCGGTCTGCGGATCGTCGAGCGCCACGCCGAGCGAGCGCACCGGCGCGCAAAGAAGATCCTGCTCCTCGAGCCGCGCCAGCCAGTGCGCGACCGTGTTGGTCGCGATCTGCCGCCGGAACGTGTCCTGCAGGAAGGGCTTGTTGGCGCGCTGGCTGGCAAGATCGGGATATTGCGGCGACAGATCCTCGAGACCCAGAGCCGCGCAGATGTCGCGCAGCGGATTCTGCTTGAAGGCGCCCACAATCACGAGCGGGCCGTCGATCGCATCGAAGAGGCCGGTCAGCGGCATGGCGGCCCAGTTCAGGATCTCGCGATGCTTCGACCATTGCGCCGCCTCCTGCATCTGCATGGCGATAATCGAGTCATAGAGCGACACCGAAACCTTCTGCCCATGCCCGGTCTTCTCGCGCGTCAGAAGTGCGGCGAGCACGCCCTGAACGAGATGCATGCCGGCCGTGTAGTCGCAGAGCGTCGTGGGGTAGATCGAGCGCGGAATGGACGGATCGGAGGTCTTTTCCATGACGCCCGTCATGGCCTGCGCCAGAACGTCCTGCCCGCCCTTGTGCGCATAAGGCCCCTTCTCGCCGAAGCCCGTGCCGGAGGCGCAGATGATGCGCGGATTGATGGTCTTCAGCGTCTCATAGCCGAAACCGAGGCGATCCATGACACCGGCGCGGAAATTATCGACCACGACATCGGAGACACGGACGAGATCATAGACCATCTGCCGCCCGGCATCCGATTTGGTATCGATCTCCACGGAGCGCTTGTTGCGATTGAGCGAGCAGAAAACGGCATTGTTCTGCCCCGCCTCGCTCGCATCGCCCATGAAATTGCGGGAGAGATCGCCCGCCCCCGGCCGTTCGATCTTGATCACGTCGGCGCCGAAATCGGCCAGCATCTGCGTTGCGCAGGGGCCGAGCATGACTTGCGTGAAATCGATGACGCGCACGCCCTCAAGTGGATGAACCATGGTGTTTTCCTTCTTTCAGACTGCAACGGAGCGCGGTTCGATGAGCGCATTGGCGGAGGGGCGATCACCCGGATCGGCGCCTTGCGCACGCATGCGCGCCTGGATTTTTGCTGCCTCCACATGGCGAAGCGCGTGGCCACCTTCGAGCGCGAGCGAAACGGCAACGCCGGCCGCCTCGCCTTGCGCCATGCAGGGCGGGATTTCGCGGGAGAGCTTCTGGGCTTCGCTTTCCGCCGAATAGTGACGGCCGGCGACGATGAGATTGTCGATGCCGCGCGGCAGCAGCGCCCGGTAGGGCGTGTAATAGTCGCGGCCACGGCAGACCGTATCGTCGAAATAGCGACGGTTCTTGACGTCGTCGCGGGTCACGACATATTCGCCCTGCAGGAGCCGGGTCTGGCGGATGCCGATCTGCTCGGCCGCACCCAGCATCTTGGCTTTCTCGAAGCCCGGCAGATTGGCGCGGGCAAATTCGAGCAGCGCCATCATCCGGTCGCGCCCCTGGATTTCGGCTGCGACCATATCTTCCGGCGAAAGACCGTCGAAACCCGGCATATGCGGGCAATTGCACCAGACGATGCCCGGCAGCGGCGTCTTCAGCCACCACATGCCCCAGGCCCCGCCGATGATGCGCCGCGCCTTGCGGTCGAGCTCCTTGTAGGCCTCCGGGTTCTCGTATTCGAAGGCTTCCGCCGCATCCGTGTCGACATCGCAGAGCCGGAAGACGGTGGTGACGATATATTGCCCGTTGAGGAAGGACGCGCCCGCAGAGGCCGCGACATCAAGATCGCCCGAGGCATCCACCACCATTTTCGCGCGGATCGCCTGCCGGCCGAGCTTCGTCTGGCAGATCACGGCCTTGACATTCCCGTCCTCGACGACCGTTCCGCAGAACCAGCTATGCAGGCGCAGCTGGATATTGGCCTCACGCACCAGGTCGAGGCTGACCCGCTTCCAGGCGTCGGGGTCGAAGGCGACGGCATGGATGATCGGCTGCGGCGTTCCGGTCTTGTGGAAGTCGATGCAGCCCCAGCGCGACCATTTGCGCCACATGTCCCAGCTGGTCACGCAATCTTCCGGCGGCGGATAGACGGCGGCGTCCTGGCGCTTCAGCCGGTCGACAAACTCGCTGACAATGCCGGTGGTGACGATTTCGGTCCCGTCATTGACCATGTCGTCGAGCACCAGAACCATGCCGCCGGAGGCCATGCCGCCGAGGTGATGGTAGCGCTCGACCAGCACGACGGAGCAGCCGTTGCGGGCGGCCGAAACGGCGGCCGAAAGGCCGGCCGGGCCTGCGCCGATGACGACCACATCGCAATCGGCGACGACCGGCACGTTTTCGCTTTTGACGGTGATATGGTCTCTTGCTCTGTCGGACATGGTTGTCTCTCCCAATAGCTCCGCCCTGCCCGCCTTTGCGGGTTCAGGCAGCCGATGTGGTTGCGTTGCGTTATTTGTGTTCCCAGCGGATGAGCAGCTTCTCGGCAATCGCCACACTGGCGAACATGACGACCGACAGGCCCGAGGACATCAGCACGGTTGCGTAAAGCTGCGCGGCACGGAAGTTGAAGGTCGCGTCGATGATCAGCGTGCCGAGCCCCTTGTCCGCGCCGACCCATTCGCCGACGATGGCGCCGATGACGCTGGTGGTTGCGGCGATCTTGAGCGCGGCAAAGAGGAATGGCAGCGACGACGGCAGCCGGATCTTCCAGAAGATTTCCCATTTGGACGCGGACAGAATGCGCGCCAGTTCCATCACCTGCGGGGTCACCGCTTCAAGCCCGCGCACCATGTTGACGAGCGTCGGGAAGAAACAGATGAGCGCTGCAATCACCACCTTTGCCGTCAGCCCGCCGCCGAAGATCAGCACGAGGATCGGCGCAATGGCGAGGATCGGCACGGTGTTGATGAAGACCGCGATTGGAAAGAAGGCCTTTTCGACCGTCTTGTTATGGACGAAGGCAATGGCGATCAGAACGGCGCCGAGATTGCCAACCGCAAAGCCGAGCAGACTTTCAAACAGCGTCGGCCAGAAATTGCGCATCAGCAGCGGGAAATCGTTGACCAGCGCCCGGGCGATATCGCTCGGCGCCGGGGCGATATAGGAGGGCACGGAAAAGCCGCGCACGCCGGCCTCCCAAAGGAGGATCAGCCCGACAGCGGTCAGGATCGGAAGCGGCACGCCGCCGCCGAGTTTTTGCATGGGACTGCTCCTTGGGCGCAGCGGGATAGGCCGGGTCATGTCTTGTGTCGCAGCCATCAGCATGTCTCCAGAAGCTGCCGCAGACGCGCGGAGTAACGGGTGAATTCGAGCGTATCGCGTAGCGCGATCTCGCGCGGATAAGGCAAATCGATATCGACGATCTCCCGAACCCGGCCGGGATTGGCCTTCAGCATCAGGACCTTCTGGCCAAGGAAGATGGCCTCCGGGATCGAATGCGTGACGAAGAGGATCGTCACGCCCGTCTCCTGCCAGATGCGCAGGAGTTCGAGGTTCATATGGTCGCGCGTCATCTCGTCCAGAGCACCGAAGGGCTCGTCCATCAGGAGGAGCTTCGGCTTGCAGACCAGCGCACGGGCGATTGCCACACGCTGGCGCATACCGCCGGACAATTCGTGCGGCAGCGCATTTTCGCGCCCCTTGAGACCCACCAGTTCCAGAAGCTCCGCCGGCGAGCGCTCGCTGACCGGCAGTTTCAGGCCACGGCTGCGGCCGATTTCCAGCGGCAGCCGGACATTGTCGATCGCACTGCGCCAGGGAAGCAGGGTTGCCTCCTGGAACACGAAGGCGAATTCACGCGCCAGCCGCGCCTCTTCCGTCGATTTGCCGAAGACGGTCACTTCGCCTTCGGCCGCCGGGATCAGGTCCGAGATCAGCCGGAGCAGCGTTGACTTGCCGCATCCGGAGGGGCCGAGAATGGAGTAGAAGGCTCCATCCTCGATATCGAGGCTGATCTTGTCGATCGCCGTGAATGTCGCGAACCTGACGGTCGCGTTCCTGAGGGATGCCGCGATCGGGACTGAGCCTGCGGCAGGAGACGAGGCCACTTGCATGTCCCCACCTCAACCATAGGCCGGACGTGTGGCGGCAGTCGCCTCAAGCACCGAGAGCGTCATGACGTCATCGACCTTCGGTGCACCCTTTTCGAACTGGGCAAGCTGGTCATAGGTGTCGATCTGCGCCTGCCAGTTCTCGCGCGTCATCGCACCCCAGCCGGCCTTGGCGGTGGTCTCGTTGAAGGAATAGGCGATGATCGGGCGCACTGCCTTCATCTCGCTTTCCTTGTTGAGGTTCGGGAAGCGCTCGACCAGGTATTCGACGGCCTTTTCCGGATTGTCGTGGACGAAGCCCCAGCCCTTGGCAATCGCGCGGATGGTCGCCTGCAGCTTGTCCGGATGCTCGGCCAGCGTCTTGTCGGAGACATAATAGGGATTGGCGTAGAGATGAATGCCGGCATCCCAGAGCGTCAGGTCGACACGCTGGTCGCCGAGGATTGCGAGCGCGTCGATATTGGTCAGCCAGCCGGTGATCGCGTCGACCTGGCCTGTCATCAGGGGTGTCATGTCACTGCCGATGACCTTCATCTCGACATCCTTTTCCGCGATGCCGTTTTTGGCCAGAAGCGCGCGCAGCAGAATGCGGCCCGTCGCCTGGGTGCCGATGACCTTGCCGATCATGTCCTGCGGCTTGCTGATCGGCTTCTTCTTCAGCGAGAAATAGGTGTAGGGATGCTTCTGGTAGCCGGCGGCGATGCACTTGACCGGAATGCCCTGCGAACGCGCCATCATCAGCGACGGGCTTGAGGACAGCTGGCCGAGATTGGCCGCGCCACTGGCAATTGCCGCAACGCCATCGATATTCGGGCCGCCAGGCACGATTTCGAGCTTCAGGCCTTCTGCGGTAAAATAGCCGAGCTTGTCGGCGGCCACTTCGCCCAGAATGCCATTGCTGGCGAGCCAGCCAAGCTGCATGCGGACCGTGAATTCGTCACCGGCGCGGGCTGTCCCGAAAGACAGGGACGCCCCCGACAAGGCCCCGGCCGCAGCAAAGCCCAGTCCCTTGAGAAGGGAGCGGCGCGAAAGGTCGTCTGAAATGCGAGTGGTCATGGAATCTGCCTCCACAGTTTGAGATGACGTCTTGAAGTTCCCCGGCTTGTTTTGTGCCTTTGCTTGACAGTAGTCCCGCGGCAGGTGACACAAGAAGAGTTATTTCCTACCAACAGTGGTGCACATTTCGCACCACATGGGGCTTGACGGATGCACACGGTTTTCCTGCGTTATCTTGATGAAGTCGCGCGCCAGGGCTCTATCCGGAAGGCGGCCAATGTTCTCAACGTCACATCGACATCGGTGAACCGGAAGATCATTCAGGTGGAGGGCGAGCTGGGCGTGCGCCTGCTCGACCGCTCGCCGGAAGGCGTCGAGCTGACAACGTCGGGCAGGATCATTCTCGAACATTGCCGCAAGACGCTTTACGATTTCGAGCAGACGCAGGCCCTGCTTGGCGACATTCGCGGCCTGAAGACCGGTCATCTCAGCATTCAGGCGATCGATTCCGTCGCCTTCAGCTTCCTTCCGAAGGTTCTGGAGCAATTCTGCAGTGCCTATCCCGGCATATCGCTGTCGATCAATGTCGGCATGTATGACGAAGTCCAGCAATCGGTCGTGGCCGGCGAGGCCGATGTCGGGATCGGCTTCACCAAGCTGATTCATCCGGACCTGCGCATCGTCGCACAGAAGCCGGCCCCCTTCGGCGTCATCCTGTCGATCGACCACCCTCTTGCGGAACGCAGCAGCATTTCGGTGGAAGATTTGTCGGCTTACTCGCTGGTGGCGACACCCAGAGCCAGAGGCCGAAGTTCGATCGTCGACCAGGAAATCGCCTCGGTGGCGTCGCTGCTCAAGACGCAGATCTTCACCAACACGCTCTCGATCGCCAAGCAGGCGATCCTGTCGAAACAGGTGGTCGGCATCTACACGAAGATCGGTTTTCTGGATGAAATCGAAGAACGAAAGCTGAAATTCGTACCCATCACCGATTCAGCCTTGAGCACATACCGAATGGGTGTGTTTGTCTCGGCAGTGAGCGGTGTCGATCTTCTGAAAGGCCTGTTTCTGGGCACGATTGAACGGGTTCTCAGAACGATGGACTTCGCCTGAGGGCAACGCCTTTAAGCGGCAGCCAAACTCGCTGCAGCTTCGAGCGACGTGAGGAAGTTGCTCAGCCTTCAAGGGCCCAAAGTCGGCTGCGGAGCGGTCTCGGATGGCGGCGCGGCTTGAACTCTCCATTCGACCAGGCAAAAATGCCTTCGTTGAGCGCCCGCCATGCGACAGGGCGCTCAACTGGAAAAGTACAGAGAAACTATTGCCTTGCTCTCAGGCTTCGGCTGTCTCCCGAACGTCGTCCAGGAGAAAGTGCACGATCACATAGTTGGTCGTGTAATGCTGGCCGCTGTCGGATATGTTCTCGACACTGCCGCCGTCGGACGGATGCCAGTTCCGATAATGCGGATTGGAGGTGATCAGCGTGATCGCTTTGCCCAGGAGCCGCCCACCAACGCGATAGCGAGCCTCGGCAAGGGGCCAGATTTTCTCGAAGTCCTGCTGGCTGATGCGAACTTTCAACGCTTTGCGCGTTATCGCCTTTCCGGGCGAACCATCGTCCTGCACCGCCGGCGGAATATGAAGGTCTACCTCTTCCGCTTGGTCCAACAGAAAGGCGTATTCATCTGGCCACATCCGTCTCACGTATCACTCCTCCCAAAGCTATCCGTCATTCGACACCACGATTGTAGCGGTAATGTCGTCGGAGGCAATGCTGATACGAGCTGAATAAACGAACGAACCTCATCCCCGTCCTAGTCCTGCAATAAGCTGCAGCCGCCGCTTGTTGTGCGCCTGGGGGTTGTCCAGCAGAATTGCCCTGCCGCACCAATTTGTCATGCTGCGCGCAAAGTTATTTTCGAGGGAGGATCGAAGCCCCTTCGGGATCAGGCGACTTGGGCCAGATGGCGCCCATGGCGGTCCAGAAGGTATGTGTCATTGCCTGCCGAGCCAGCCTCTTTTGTTACAAACTTTGTAACAGAAAGCTGACCGCAACCCATAAAAATCAAAGAGATCAGGGATTTCAGCCATTTCGAATGGTCGGAGTGGAGAGATTCGAACTCCCGACCCTCTGGTCCCAAACCAGATGCGCTACCAGACTGCGCTACACTCCGTCATAGTCGAGCCCCGCTGATACACGCTTGAAATCACCACCGCAACAGCAAAGTTGGCGGATGGGACGCAAAAGTGTGGAGCGGAATCGCAGCAGCCAGATGCGGAAAAACAACGAGTTAAGCAGCACTCGTCGGGACTGGACCAACAGTGTGCGCGTCAGGCCGTGCACGAGCGGCAGTCTACCCTCAATCCTTGGCCTTGAAGGCGAGTGCGGCACCGCTCAGCTTGTCGCCAGCGGCAAGATGCAGTCGCCGCGCTTCGCCGCCGGCAAGTTCCAGCACATAGGCCGACAATCCGCGCGACGGGATGATCGTCTCGTCCATCGGCTTGGTGTTTTCCGCGATATTGATGACCTTGCCGCTCGTGTCGATGAACAGCATGTCGAGCGGGATGAGCGTGTCCTTCATCCACATCATGACGTCCTTGGGCTGCGGAAAGATGAAGATCATGCCCTCGCCCGCGGCAAGCGACTTGCGGTTCATCAGACCCGTGGCCCGCGTCGGAGCGGACGCGGCAACCTCGACCTTGAACTCATGCGATTTCCCGTTGCTGCCGGTGATCTTCAGCGCGCTGACCGGCAAGCCTTCGGCGGCAGCCGGAAGGGAGACGATCAGGAGAATCATGAGCGCGCAAAACGCGCCCGCGATCCGAGAGAGCGAAGAGAACGATCGCATCAGTGCGAGCGTGCCGGCGGAGCCGGAACATCCGGATGGATTTCCGCGGCCATCAGGCCCTTTTCGCCATCGCCGAAGCGGATCAGCACGGTCTGGCCGGGGCGCAGCTCCGTCATGCCGAAGCGGCGCAGCGTTTCCATGTGGATGAAGATATCCTCGGTCCCCTCGCCGCGCGTCAGGAAGCCGAAGCCCTTGGTGCGGTTGAACCACTTGACCAGCACGCGCTCAAGCCCGCTTGTCGGCGTGACCTGGACATGGGTCTTGACCGGCGGCAGCTGCGACGGATGCACCGCCGTCGACTGGTCCATGGAGAGGATGCGGAAGGCCTGGTAGCCACGGTCGCGCTTCTGGACCAGCGCCACGATGCGTGTGCCTTCGAGAATCGTCTGGAAGCCATCCCGGCGCAGGCAGGTCACATGAAGAAGAACATCCTGCATGCCATTGTCGGGCACGATGAAGCCGAAACCCTTGGCAACGTCAAACCACTTCACGACACCGGTGATTTCAATGAGTTCAACGGATTCACCGGAGACGTCGTCAACAGTAGAAATATCTTTCGTCGATATTCTGTCCGCCATTTCCCGTTGCCCCTCGTTTACGCGTCACATGCAATCACGGTTAACTGATTCTCGCCACAAAGATTAACAATGTGTTCGGGTTTCAGTGCAAGTGCCAGTTTGCAATTAACCCCAGCGACTCGCGTCTTCCACAGCTGCATTCGTGACATTGCGGGCTTGCCTCAGGCTTTAGCCGGTCGCATATGATTGCGGCCACCAACGGAAGGACACCCCTATGCGCTATCTGCACACCATGGTCCGCGTGACCGATCTTGACGCATCGCTGGCATTTTACCGCAATGTCATGGGCTTTGAAGAAACAAGACGGATCGAAAACGAGGCCGGACGCTTCACCCTCGTGTTCCTGGCAGCAACGGAAGACAAGGCCAATGCCGCCGAAACCGGCGCGCCCTGCCTGGAGCTCACCTACAACTGGGATCCGGAAGCCTATACCGGTGGTCGCAACTTCGGCCACCTCGCCTATGAAGTCGATGACATCTACGCCTTCTGCGAGAATGCCGCGAAACATGGCGTCACCATCAACCGCCCGCCGCGCGACGGTCACATGGCCTTCATCCGCTCGCCCGACAACATCTCCTTCGAGATTCTGCAAAAAGGCAAAAGTTTGGCACCGCAGGAGCCCTGGGTGTCCATGAAGAACACCGGAACGTGGTGATCTGACATTTTTTTGAAGGCGCCATACCCCTGATATCCTTAAGGGTTTCATGCGCGACTTCTCAAATTGACGCAACGGGAGGCCCGGGCAGTTTACATCGCCCGGGCCTTTCCTTAGAAATTTGCGCCAGTTTGAGATTTGGGAGCCCCGCGTTTGAAACAGCAGCAGCCAAAAGGATCGGCGGAACGGCGGCTCTATGCCCTATCCACCGGACTGCTGACAGCGCTTGCGCTGTCGGGTTGCATGTCTTCTTCGTTTGAAAGCTCCTTCGACCCCAAGCTCGTTGCCGACGCCCGTTCGCAGCAGCCGAAGGCGCAGAGCCTCAAGAGCACGCAGAATTCCACAACACCCAAGACCCAGCGGCTCGCAATCAATCCGGAGACCGCGCAGGAAGTCGAAATCCGCAATGGCGAGCCGGTCGCGGCAGACCAGCAGGCCGTCATCGCCGCCGCGACGCAGGCGCGCATGGGCGCAATCCCGATCCCGAGGAATGCCGCCGCCTTCCGGCCGACCAATCGCGACCAGCAGATACAGGTGGCGCTGAACGCCGCGCGCGGCAGCATTTTCTCGACCGCGCCGCCGAAGCCGGAAGAAGCCGCAGCCGCAGAGAAGAGCGGCGTGAAGGTCCCGACATCGGTTCCCGCCCCGAGCTTCAACCCGTCCGTCATCAATATCTATACGCCGGCAGAGACCGAGGCCGCTGCTCCGGACGCGGAACAGGCCGCGCCCGCGGCAGTCTCCGACACCGCCGCACCCGAAGACCACCCTGCGACGCCCAAGGGCGGCCGCGTGCTGACGCCTGCGGAAACGCAGCAGCCGGCAAAGGTGGCGAGCCTCTTCACCATGCAGCCGCAGAATCCGGCGGCCGTGCCGATGCCGACCGAGCCGCCGGCGCAGGACTTCAACGCCGGCCGCTTCAGCCAGCCGCAGGCGCAGGAGCAGACCAACAAGCTGGAACCGGCAAACCCCTTGCGCCTGCAGACGCCGCAGCCGGCCAATCCGCTGAGCGCCACGCCGGACGACGGCAGCCGCCCGGTCGCCAAGCTCAATGCATTCTTCCCGCCCAAGCCCAAGCCTGCAGCCGTCGAAGGCGAAGGCGACGATGGCGACACCGGCGATGATAGCGCAGATGACAGCGAACCCGCGGGCCTGATGCGGCTGATCTCGGCGCCCGGTCTGGCGCGCGTCGCACCGAACGGGATCTGGATCCAGACGCCCTATGTCGAGACGGACTGCTTCAAGCCCGAGCTGATGAAGATGCTCCACACGGTGGAGAAGCATTACGGCAAGCCGCCGATCGTCACCTCCGGCTATCGTCCGCCGGTGTGGAACTCCAAGTCCGGCGGCGCGGAACACTCCCTGCACACGACCTGCAACGCGGCCGATATCCAGGTCAACGGCGTTTCGAAATGGGAGCTCGCCAATTTCCTGCGCGCGCTCCCCGAACGCGGCGGCGTCGGCACTTATTGCTACACCAACTCCGTGCATATCGACACCGGCGACCAGCGCGACTGGGACTGGCGCTGCCATCGCAAGAAGAAGAAGCATCGCTGAGTTCCGCTAAGAAGCTGAATTCATTTCCGAATGCGTCACGAAGCGGCAGCCGGCCAACGTTCATGAATTTTTTTTGAAAAACGCGAATTTCTCGCTTGCGGGATGAAATTCCGCTGACTATAAGGTCGCCACACCGCGAGACGGTTCGACAGCGAACCTTAAGCGGAACGGCATGCGCCCTTCGTCTATCGGTTAGGACGTCAGATTTTCATTCTGAAAAGAGGGGTTCGACTCCCCTAGGGCGTGCCACTCTCTCCCCCCTTTGAAATTGTTGCCTCATCGATCCGCAGTTCTCACATGACACGTGAAGATGTTCGCGTAGCATACTGACCGGCTTCATCTTTTGGCTCTTCAAGAATCTACTGCGATCCGCTGCCTTCCTGTCGAAAACTGCAATTTTCGTCTTGCGGGAATCCGGAAGCCTGACTATAAGGACGCCACATCGCGAGACGGTTCGACGAGGACCTCAAGCGACAAGGCATGCGCCCTTCGTCTATCGGTTAGGACGTCAGATTTTCATTCTGAAAAGAGGGGTTCGACTCCCCTAGGGCGTGCCACTTACGTTCAAATCTGCGAACACTCGGCCATTTTTTTTGCCGCCGCTCATCGCCTGATGAATTGAAGTCTTGCTTCCAATGATTTTCACCTGTTTGTCGCCGACCTCGACCTCGACCTGATCGACGACGGATTGAATGTCTGCCTTGCGGAACTTAACATCGCCGGAGGTTATGTTCGCCCGCATCATTCGTCCGAACTCTTCGATAACGGCTGGCGGGATGTGCGAAGCGGGCACCGCATGGGTTCTGGCACGGTCGAGCGAGGCCTGGATGCGTTCGCGGTCAACCTTGAGGGATCCGATGCGGTCTCGCAGAATATCGTCCATTTCGGCGATACCGTCCTCAATTGTCGTGTAAATTCGTTTGAGGCGCGTTTCGACATCCGTCAGGTCGGATTGCAGGCGAATGATGCGACCGTCGACCTCGGCGGCTTTCGCGGCCCGGCCGGCGGAGACGGTCGACAGGATTTCAGCGAGACGGCTAGAGGTGAGAAGTCTGTCGGAGATATGTTCGATCACGAGTTCGTCGAGCGTGTCCATGCGAATCGAACGCCCCGTGCAGACACTTTTGCCGCCGCGCGTGGCGTTGGAGCAGGTGTAATAGCGATGGACCGATCCATTTTTGGACGTCCCCGTTCGCAATGTCATGCCGCCGCCGCAGGTGGCGCAAGTTGCTAGATCGGAATCCGATCATGTTGCATCGTATCCAGCGGCGGCGAAATAGTTCTGGCATTCGTTTGGCGTGAAGAGTTTGAGGACGCGCCCAATTGTGTTCCAGAGGCCACTGATGGAGCGCT
>NZ_JAJNCX010000023.1 GCF_021026315.1 Rhizobium sp. C4 | reverse complement strand
CCGACGCTCAACGGACGTGATCACTTCAATCGGATGCTTCGTCATAGGACTACTCCTAGTGTTTGCACTAGGACTTCCGATGTTCACGCCAATCTCGCAAGGCGGCCCTCACCGGAGGCGTACGGCGTAGAACGTCGGCCGCATCAGTACCTGGGGCAGATTTGGCGGCGGAGATTTGGGTTGGTTTCGAGGATTTGTTCGTAAGGGAGTTTATCTGACTGGAAATGGCGTTGTGCCATAACCTTGTTACTGCTCTTGACGGGACTCGAACCGCCAACCCGTCGTTTGCCGACACGGCTGCGCCAAATTTCAATGTAGAGCCCGCTGCTTGCTCTCGGGAATGGCTGTTAGGGGCCGGGAGCCGAATGGCGGGTTTGGTGTCAAAACGTTGCTGAAGCGGACATTCATACACTTAACTCAGCATTGGTTTTTCCCTGAGAGGCGATCAGATGATCGATCAGGGCACGCAAGCGTAACGGCTCCCCACGCGAAGAAGGCCAGACGAGGAAGAATTCTCCCGTCTCGTGAACCTCGTCCTCCAAAATCCGAACAAGTCTGCCGGTTTCGAGATCGTCTCTCAAGATGAAGTCCGGAAGCCAGGCGATGCCTAAACCGGCGAGCGCTGCGCTACGCGCACCTTCAATTGCATTAACAACGATCCTCGGTGGCGAAAGTGTCAACTCGTTTCCCTGACGTGCGCGCCAAGGCTGGAGCTGACCCGTCATACTGAACCGATAGGCTATGCGATCATGACTTTCGAGATTTGCAAATTGTGGCTCACCGCGCCGTCTTAGGTAATCCGGAGACGCGAAAAGCCCATGATAGAAGGGCCGAAAGCGTCGCTGCTTGAGCGAGCTATCGCGCAAAGGTCCGTTACGGATAACCGTCTTGGGACGACAGCTCGCCCGGGCGCTCTCCTGCAAGGCGAGGCCGCCACCGCTTCCTCCGACAAAGTTCGGGCGACTGTTATCTACACGACAACGACGGGGCCCGTGAAAAATCGGCATGCTAGGGCGCTAGCTGACGAATCCGCGGAAGCGGGGGTGAGACTTGTGCGGACAAAGAAGATCCCGCTCCACGGCAAATTCGTTGCCGTGGACGACGACGAAATCGCCGTCACCAGTTTGAACTGGGCGTCTGCCTCTGCAGACCCTGATTTTCCTTGGGGCGAGATTGGCGTCCAGATCCACTCGGAAGGTTTGGCAGCCTCGGTTTGCCAGCAACTTGAAGCGATCTTCCCAATGTTGAAAGAAGGAGCCGACAGTGAGGAAGAGTGATTGCCCCTAAACGCATCATATCCGGAAAATCGAAGAGGAGGGTCTGCAAGTGGAACTTATGTGTGTACAACATTTCACTGGACAGCCATCGCGAAAGCTCACCATTGTACACTGACGTGGGCCCTTTGAGCAGGGCGAGCGTGCTCGTTTGAGGGGGGCGGCACATTGCAGGCTATACATAAATATTGCAGTGCAATTGATGGGGCGTATTTAAATAGCCTATGACTTCGGTGCGTTTTTTGATTGGTCACGCTTTCGAGCTCGAGGCGCCTTGGGCTTGTCCGCGCGATACCAGCGGTTTCCAATCTCTTTGAAAGACACCTCCAGTCCCGTGACTTGGTAGGGCGCGCAATTGATAACGTCAGCGTCATCCGGATTGAACAGGACGATGTTCAGACCCTGATCTCCAAACTGACTTTTATATCCGATCGCATCATATCCGGCGTTTTTGAAGACCTCCGCAAGAATCTGGGTTGGCACATAGTCCGCCATGTCGTCGGACCGCGTCACAGGCTGCGAAAACGCATTATCGATCGAGATCCAGACTGCTTTCTCCTTATCTTCTGCAGACATCGGCTTCTTGTTGAGGATGTGCCCAAGGATGAGGTTGAGGTGCGACTTCCCATGGCCTTGCGACAGATCCAACGCCCGGAGCTTCCGCTTTAGTTTGAATTGTGCGACGGAAACCTCGGCGCCCACCCAGGGACGGATCTCCGAAATCACATTCTGTTCGGTCGTCCCGAGGTAGAGCACCGACATACCGGCAGGGTTTGCACGGCCTTCCGTCGATCTATTTGGTCGAGGTTTCATCCGCTCAGCGCCATAACCGTATGGTTCCTCCGGTCGGTTCTTACTCGGCGAATAATAGTCGATCCCGGCTTGCGCACGAAAAAGAACCATTCCCTCGCGCAATTCGACATCACGATCCTTGATCGTCGCCAGGACGGTGTCCACGAAGGCGTGCACGGGCGCATCCCAAACGTAGCGCCGCTGATGTCGGACCTGGAACGCGAAATTCCGATAGCTATCGTAAGACGCAAACTCAGGTCTTGAAGGATCGTCCAGATCGGTCGTCGTCATTATGAAGCCTCGTTCGAAAAATGCGCGTCACCATATTGTTGGTAAAGATCGGCTCACTATCAGTCGCGTCTCGCGCTGCTCGTCCAGTTTTCAAATCCGCCTGAGACGAAAGCCGGACCATCACTGTTCCGCCGTTTTAGCGATTTCTCTACCCCAAGATCTATGAAATCAGAGATGTTCGAGCCCTGCGCGCGCACGACGTCGTCGACAATAAGCGGCTGCCCTCCGATCAACTTGATCTCATAGTCTGCCTTGGAAATTGAAATAATCGGCACCTCAACGAGGGCGGAGTACAAAATGCCCGCGATATCAACCGACATCGGTACCAAGATCACCTCTTGGCTATCGACCAAAGCATCATCTGGCCACCGGGGGAAAAACATGTTCACCCCGGGTGTTGAGCCCAGAGCCAACAGTTCGGCGTTGTTCTCAACCCACTCATAGAATGACGACAATCTTATTTGGCCGCGAGCACGACGCTGAGATCTATCGATAGCATCACTGATGCGGCGCAGCACTGATGCCACAGGAATCCAATGGGAAAATGGGCCCTTGTCGGATGAAATCTCCAGCGGCAAACGCGCTTCACCGAAATGAATAGTGATTGTTTTTTCGTCCCGAGCAAGAATGGCACCGAGCTCCACAATCGAGACAGCCTCGCCCAATTCGACGTCGCGCTCTCCCGAATAGTCGAAGTTAAAGCCTGCCCAGCCTTTCTCAAAATCGAGGTTTACTTCGAAAAAACTATTCGCGAACCGGATCTTGTTTCCTTCTGCAAATGGTGGAGCGATGAAAACATCCACACTGAAAGCGACCCACTCCCCTGCCGAAGCCTCGAACTCTATCGAAGCCGAAGACAACGGTGGGGCATCCATCGCGAGGATTGCGTCACGGATGTAGAGTTGATCGTTTTTCAAAGGTATCCCGAACCTGCGCCGCTCAATGGTCAGGTCATTCACTTCAATCTCGCGGGGTCCGCCGAGAAAAAGCTCCCCGAGCTTGTGGCGAGCATTTTCGCCGGGGATGAAGAACCGTCCAACGGTCGGTTCGTCGTCGAACCCGCAACTCTCTCGGTAGTCAATCTTGCGGCTGACATAGCTGGTCGGGTCACTCCCGAGTATGTCGTGGAGGCTTGCCGAAAGCCCTTCTCCGTCCGGGCCGATTTCCACACCGCGCGTCAGGGGAACCGGAACTTTGACGGTATGGATTGCTCGGTTTCCGGCCGCTTCTTGCTCGCGGACTGCGCGCAATGTGTCAGCAATCACGCCATTGTCGATGGGTATGACTACCCGCTTGGCCGATCGTCGCGAGCCCTTTGTGTAGTAGAGCACAACGATCGCGGCCGGCAAATCAGCGTCTACGAGATGCTTCAGGGCAGATAGCTTTATGCGTGGAGCCCTCGATTGTTGTTCGGTGGACTTGACCTGGATCAGGAACTTCGGGAGCGAATTTTGCTGGTCGAGGGGACGATCGGCGGAATGATCCGGGATTGCTTCAAGGAGAAAATCCCAACCCAGCCGGTCAGGGTCCGGCTTGTGCGCTATCAGATGCTCGGGCTCGCACCATCCTACCAACTCGTTTTGCCCGCGCGTCCCGGGATCGGATTTCATAGTTCTGCCTTGCATTCAGTTTGAATTCATCGCCAGCTATCGTTCAAGCCGAACACGCAGTCGGCGAGCCCGCTCCCTGAATGCCGCCTCACCACCTTCGAGGATATCGCAAACATCCTTGCGCATATCTGCGTCTTCGAGGCCTCCGGACCGATAGGTTATCGGCGGCAGCTCACCTGGCGCGTGATGTCCGGACCTCGCGACAATGATCTGATCCGCATCGGTATTGATCACCAGATTTGCATTATGGGTCACCATTATGACCTGTCGCTTTTCCTTGGCAGCGACGAAAAGCCCGACGAGCTCATCGAATATGGATTTTGGATCCAGGTTCTCCTCGGGCTGGTCGATGATCAGCGGACGTTGATCCTTCTCATCGAGCGCCAGATAGAGAAGCAGGAGGACGATTCCGCGCGTGCCGGGCGACAGCTTCGTGATGTCGGTTCCTTCGTAGTCGATTCCGTATTCAATCTGGATATGATCCGTGCTGAACAGCCATTTGGCAAAACGCATCAGCCAGCCGCGATAGGCGGAAGCATCATCATCCGCAACGTTTGCCACGGACATCAGCTCATCCTGCCATTGGTCCGTGAAGTGCTGAATAGCTTTGTCGATGGCAGCAACGTCGCCGTTCTCCCATGCATGCTTGATATGGGTATTCGCCCACTTTTCAATTGACCCCTTACCCTTGAAGTCCCCGCCGCGACGGAGATCGAAAAGCTTCTCACCCGACGCAGCCCAGTTCTTGACGTCGGCCTTGCGAGTTGCCGAGAACGACAGCTTGCGCAAGGTGCCCTCGGCTGCCTGCAGGCGATCGACCAAGGGTTTGTAGAGATCACGAAGGACAGTCTCTTCAGAAATGATTGAACCGAAGACCCGCAGATAGGCATCTTTCCGGTTGCCGCTCAGCGTCCGCATTCGTTCGGCGGCACCTTCAGCATCGGTCAAGCTTGTCTTCAGGTTTTCGATCTGTGAATTCTCTTCGGCGATCCGTCTCACCAAATCGCCAAACTTCTTGGCAGTCTCAGTATCGATGTTGATCAATGACTGAAGGCGAGCAGATTCGACTTCGAGTACCGCAAGCGAGCACGATTTTGGATCCACGTCTGTGCCTACATAGGACTGATTTGGATCTGGATTGGGGGCCGGCTTCGTGCCCCGCCAAGTGGCAGCGCTTTTCTGAGCCGCCGATAGTTTGCTTTTCAATGCAGCATCGACGTCGCCATGATATTCGAGGAGAAAAGCTTGCCAGTCGTTATCGTCCAACCTTGCCGCGACATAACTTCCCTTCGTCACTCTTAGTGCCTCGGGAGCCTTGTTCTGGCGAAACGCGGACACCTCGTCCTGCAGCGACTGGATTGAAGTCTCCTGGTTTACGAAATACCGGACTTTCGATCGGACGGTTTCGACGGCATTGGCGATTTCAGTCAGTCTTTCCGCACGGGCCTCGCTGCCCTTGGTGATGAGCTTCTCGCGATCGCCCTCGAGCCCCTTTACGGTCAATTCCTTCTGCTTGATCTGCTGTTTCAGACTAGCTATTCGCCGGCGCTTGTCACGTTCCAGACCGATCTGATCGGATAGAGATACTATCGCCTCAGCGTCCCGTTGTCGCGCGAGCCGGAAGCGCTCAGCGCGAAGTTCGAGCAACTGATCGAAACGGAAAGTACCATCCTTTTCCGGATGCGCATCGAAGATCACACGCTCGATCTCGGCAAGCAGCGCGTCGGTCACACCGTCTGCCGAGCAAAGCTCCTCGACGAATTTCTGAGACAGATACAAGGCACGCGCTGATCGCCCATCCAGTTCGGGATCGTATTCGTAGTCGAGAAGTGCCCGCTCTGAAGGATCGCCGCTACCCCATTCGATTTCCACGGACGCGTCGGTCAGCAGATCGCCGGCGCGAACGAGAAACGAGGCTGCACTTAAATGTTGAGAGGCAGCATCGCAGCCCGCAGCGATAGCGTCGGCCAGGGCCGTTTTTCCGGAACCCCGTGCGCCAATAATTGCAACCAAGCCAGCATTAAGGTGTATTTCAGGGGTCTTGGCCCACTCGGTATTCTTTATCGTAACTCTCGATATGACCTGGGATGGCATGGCGCGCGTTGGCGGCGCCACTCCGACGTAGGCCCGACCGCTCGGATCAATCGCGGCCTGTTTCAACGTGTCGAAATGCGCCCCACCCTTCACCCAGGAATAGCGGTTGCCGTCGGGGGCGCCGATTTTACTGTTGTCGTGGGCATCACTACCATGCAGGCAGGGCTTCAATCCGCCGTATCGGGTCCGGATATCGGACTCAGATGTCTTTCGTCCCAGCCAATATTCGCGCTGGCTGCTGCTGCTCGAAAAAATGATGTCTGCGAATTTCTCAACTTCCTGTCGCTGAGCGCCCTCAGCCTCCCCCCGCATGCCGGACGTACCATCGTGTTCGCTTCCAGCAACTGCGATCAGGATGTTTTTTCCAGCCCATTCAACCGCGCGATATAACTCAACCAGCTGTTCGAAGCCAACCTTGAACTGCGTCGCACCGCGAGACAGTGCCGCGCGTCCAGAAAGACTGCCGTCAACCTTCATTCCAAGCCGGGTAAGGCCTTCGGGCGTACAGTTGAAGCGGTCACCAAATGCGTCGAAGGTCAGCTGTGAAAGGAAGCGCTGCGTCGCCTCTACGTGATCCGCCTCTTCTGGGTTGACGAGAAGATGGCAGTTTACCCAGTTTCCTTTCACGGTCCCGAAAGCGAGACGCAGCTCGACATTGGGGAAAATCAGGTCCACATCTTTCAAACGGCCGTCGCGGTACTTGGCCTCGCGAATTTCTTGATAAGTGTCCAGAAGATAGTAGTCGGTCACCCCAAGAGCCCGGATCGTCGGGGACGCCGCTTCGATTTTGCCAAGGTATTGTTCCCGGCTGTCCGCCCCTTTGAATTGGTCATTCAAAACCGTACCCGGAGCATGAATGTGTGGCTCCCACCTGAGCCATCTCGATCCCGAATTTGTCATCTATCCCCGCGACAGTCTTTCCGCATAAGCGGACCCACAAATATGCAAAATTTAGAGATGGGCCTTCGCCCATATCAATGCGTTCAACGCAGCAGCCTTGGCGTCTTCCTGGGTGGAATAGTTCTTTTTGCCCATTTGCCTGCCGTCTCGATCTCGCCGCGCGACGGACACCCCAAAGCCGGCGCCTCGTTGAAAGACGGTCAGATTAAAACCTTCGGTGTTGAGGTATAAATTTCCATGCCGGGACAATCGCCACTCACGCTTGCCCCAGGTTGTCCGACGTCTGGACAGCCGGCGAAGTCCGGCCTCGCGTTCACGTGGTCGGACGTAGTCGTTTTCCATGTGTTCCGCACAAATGCAGCCCACGGCCAATGTGTCCGGATAATCCGGGTGCTCCATATAGTGGACGTATCGGATATCAACGCTCTCACACATCTCGCATTCCTGTGAGGGTTCTTCGAGATCGTCCACGGAAACGCAGTGCCACCCTTTATGGGGAACCCCAGAGGCCGACCACTTCCCACGACTTGTATGGCCATCGGCGGTAGTCAAACGCACCTCCTTCTGTATCTAACCTCATAGATATACACGGAATAAGAGAATTGCTATGGCTGTTATTGAGGCTTGAAAGACTTTGTTGTGCGCGGCGCGAGAGATCGGCACTTCGCTCGCAAGTACTGATGCTGCATCCAGATATCATTCCGCCCAAGTTTGCCTTGGAAGCATCCCCTGCAACCGCTAACACTATAACATGAGGCTATAATACACGCTGCCATCGGACCTGAATGGGTCGCAAAGATTGCAAGGATCATCATGATCGCGCCGGTCGACCATCTCCCTCGGATTTTCCAGGCAAATCTGCACAGATTCTACACGCGTGTCGTCACGATTGCGATGGATAGCCTCGAGCCGGCTGAACGCTGGGAATTGGGAACACCTGAATCTTTAGATGAGGGTCTTGATCGCGCGAGGGCGCAGGTCAATGCCCATACACGCAACGAGGCCGCAAAAGCGTTCGTTCTTGTAATGTCAGCACTCTTTGAACGCCAACTGCGCCAGTGGGCGAGCTTTATGTTCTCGTCGCCTCGAAAACCACCCGTGCAGACACAAGGCCTTGAAGCACTCCTGGCGGATTGCTTTGCGCATGCCGGAATTGACGGCGTGAAGGACGGCGTTGCCGAGATGCTGATCATGGGGCACAACGTTGCGAATGTGGTGCGCCACGGCGATGGAAAGACCAGTGCAATGCTGCGAGAGTCCGCGCCGCAGTTTTGGCAGAGCGACCCCCAGCAGTACATCGACATCAACGCGGGCCCATCTCCCGATAGTGCCTTGATCGTCATTCCAGCCGACTACCTATTGCTCTATACTCGGGCAGGACTGCGTTTTTGGGGCCGCGCCGATCGATTGTCGGGAGCGATCGAGGAGCCGCCAATCTGATTTTAAACACGGAGGAAGGCGTCCCGGCTACGGGGTCCAGCAGTTAAAAGGCCGGCAGCACCGGATTCTCAACCGGTCTCCACCTCCGCCACTCGCTTTGCGCGCCGCCTGACAGAAGCAGTTCTTACTGTAACGTCAGAGAACACTTGCGCCTCGACATCGAAGATCATGCCTACCCTGAAAAAGACACGTTGGACCAAGTCCAACGACACCTCTTCATCCCCGATGTCGATATTGATGAAGTAGTCGGAAATTCCACCCCTGCGTTCTTGGAAGTCTGCCATCGCGACCTGGACTGTCCATACTACGGTGTGAAGATCGAAGAATAGATCGATCTCGATCGTTTCATGATCCTGCTTTAGGATCGAAATGACCTCCGGATCCTCAACACCTTCGAAATCCTCAACCGAAAACGAAGTGACTGGGGTATTCCATTCGTCCGGAACTTCCCCCGCAATAAACTGCCCCACCTTCTCGCAAGTCATGTTCTGCAGTGCAGATATGGCGGCGTCACCCGCCACATCCTCCATGTCAGAGCCCCACTTTTCCAGGAACTCATCAATTTTGTCCTTTGTGTATCTGTCCGGATCGGTTTCAGATGGCGAGTTGGCGATCGAGCGGGCAAAAAGCTCACTTTCCGGCTTTGAGAAGCGGAACTGCAAATCTCCCCAAGGCTTGACCTTCACGTCTCCGATGAGCTTCGCCACCCCTCTCTTTTCAGCAGCCAGCAGACTGACGCGATCTTCGTTCTTTAGCTTTGGGATGGTCCCTCTAGTCTCAAGCCGCAACGCTTCCCAAATGAGCGTGACGTAAGATGGACCTCCGGCAAACGAGGAGGAGACAATGCCGACCAAGCGACCTTCCGAATTCACGACGGCGCCGCCGCTCATCCCTCCCAGCGTGTCCATATTGACTTCAAAACACGGAGACGCCAATCGCTCACCGCGCCCATGAGGAAATGCTTCGGTGACAAGCCCAGACGAGACCATCGGCGTCACAAGTGTTGAACCGTTCTCGATGTGCTGATGCCTGAAGCCGATCGCCCATAGGCGCTCGCCAACGAGAGGCAACGCGATCTGCATCGTCGCAAGCCCCAGAGGAAATTCCGGGAGCGCGTCGGAGTTCAAGGTACAGCTGACGAGCGAAACATCCGAGTAGATCTTCCGATCTCCGTCGAACTCGCTCTGTTTGGAAATAGTAGCAACGTCAAAGGGTAGCCATGCTCTTGCCGCTCCTGGCAGGAAAGTCAAAAAAAGCGGTCCGGCGGATGATGGACTGAACTCCTGCAGCACATGAGTTGCGGTTAGGAGGATGCCAGGCGCGACCATGACGCCACTCCCAATTATGGTCATCCCATCCTTATCGCTCCTCGCAACAGCAACGAGAGCGTCACCGGCCTCGTACATTGAGCCAAGAGGACCGAGCCCGTCTTCTGCAGAAAATTCCGCCCATCCCCATGATAGTTCCAGAGCCGACAGCGCAGGGTTTTCGGTGGTTATTTCTACGTGGTGCGTGTCTAGATCAGCCATCAACATCCTCACAGTGGCTGCCACCAATGTAGCTGACATATTTCAAGTTTAGACGCTGGGCGATGTCAAACGTAGAAGTGCCGCGCAAACACTGGCAGGGATGCGTCCGCATCAACGCGATAGGGGTTAACAGGCCGGGATTACATAATCCCCCATGACCGAAACCTCCCCCTCCCGGTCATTTCCCTAAGGCCGAGCTCCAGAACGATCCGCCGCGCCGCCTGCGGCGTCACCTCAAGAGTCTTCGCCACCATGCCGGCCGAGATCAGCGGCCGCGCGATGACGACCTCCACGAGCTCCGGTAGCCTGGATGACGTCCGCCGCCCCTCCAGTTTTCGCATCATCATCTGCTGCGCCAGCACCAAGCGGCCATGCTCCTTCAGCCCCGTCTCGGCGCCAATTGTCAGCGCCCTTGAAATCGCCAGTAACCGCGTCTCGCGGTCGCGATGGCGGTGCCGATCGACGGGTATGGCTTTCAGTCCGAGGTTGATGGCGGCGAGATGGGCGCCGGTGGTGACGCCGGACTGGCGCAGGATGGAGGCAGCAAACAGCCGCCCGAGCCAGGGCGCATGTTGCAGAACCGACAACTCGTTCCAGGCATCTAGGGCGATGATCGCCTGCAGGATCGGCGGCAAGTCCTGGGTCTATCTCAACACGCCGCGCCATTCGTCGAGCCGCGCATCCTCGTCCCAGTCGAGATCATAGACGAGAGGGTCTCGTTCGCGAGTATCGGCCGAAGCCCGACCGGGCTTTCTTGCTCGTTCAATCGCTGCTTCGGATCGGGCGAGCAGCGCATCGATGGCGGCGTAATCGACGCCGGGGAGATTTCCGAGGTCATCGACAGCCTCTCCCTCCCCCACTGGATCGCCCGCGACGACGCGCTTGGTGGTAGCGGCTGGATTAACCGTTCCGGCTCCCCCCGGATTGATGTCCGACATCTGTCATAGATTTCGATACACTCTGCGGACAAAACCCAATCCGGCAATTGTGCAGCGATGCGCCGACGGTTGCGAAGCACGTCGCGGGCGATGGTGAGCTCGTGGGTTGGCGTGCGGGTATCGCGAAAAGCGTCGTGGAGGACGAGGTCTTCGCGATGGACGAGTTCGCCGTCCATCCACAGCGACGCGCAAGCATCGGCGAAATTCTGCCGCTCGATCCAGCCCTGACCAACCGGCGAATGGGCGATGCGCTCATCCAGACGCGTGAGGGCGACGACGGCGTCGAAAAGCCGGCCGCATGAAGTCACTGATGATGATTTTCGTGCGATCTACGCCATTGATTTTATGGTAAATGTCGCGTTAACGAAAGCAAAGAAGGGTTATCGATTCACAATAAGAACGGCCATGTTTGTGTGCGATAGCTCACGATAAGTACCTCTTATCGAAGATCAAATGTACGAATTGGTTGTACATCTCCTCCTTCCGGTGCTATCATTCCCCAAATGGACCAACCGGAACTCGCCATGCCCCAAACCCATTACAAAATCAGCGAGGCACGCCGAAAATTCGCCGAGGTGCTGGAACGCGCCAACCAGGGTGAGGAGATCATCGTGACGCGCGGCAACGAAATTTATGCGCGCATCGGTCCGGCCGACCCTTCAGGCAAGCGGCCGTTTGGCCTCCTGGCGCAGCGGGAACTGCCGGACGATCTGTTCGACGCTGAGGACGCAGAGCAGGCTGCGATCGATGCCGGCGATTGGAACGATGACGCCGGCGTCTTCCAAGGTAAACCCGTCGATGGCGCCAAGAAACCGTGAAGCTCCTGCTCGACAGCCATGCCGTCTATTGGTGGACGATTGGGAGTTCACGTCTGTCGTCGCATGCGCGGACGTTGATCGAGGACAAGCGCAACATCGTCCTTGTCAGCGCAGTCTCGTTTTACGAACTCGACAACAAGATGCGTTTGAAGAAGCTCGATCTCAAACCACAGGAATTGCGCGCTGCCGTGAGCGCAAGCGGATTCCAGACGCTCGCCATCAGTGACCTTCATGCAGAACTGGCGGCTGCGTTCGACTGGGACCACCTGGACCCCTGGGACCGGATCCTCGCCGCGCAGACACGGCTGGAGCACTGCGCGCTGGTCTCGACGGATCTGGTCTTCGATGCAATCTTGCATGAGAGGGTCTGGTGAAGAAACGCCGATGAGGATTCTTGTCGAGGTGACCGAGGCGGCGGCTCGGTTCGAGGAGCTCATTGAGCTCGTTTTGCGCGGCGATGCGATTGTGATCTGCCGCGACGAGAGGCCCATCGCGACACTCATGCCGATTGCGAAGACGGCGAACGCCGAACTGGGCTTCCTCGAATTGGCTGCAGAGGGTCGCAAAACCGTTCCACCGGGGACGACCTCCGACCATTCCGATTTGTACGACGAGCATGGCTTGCCAATATGAGTGCGATTGACCGACGGATCCAACACCTCGACACCATCGCCTCCGTCCTGCCGATGGGGCGTCGCGACACGTTGGCGGATCTGCTCACCGACCAGGATGTCGAAACGCTGCGGCATCTGGTCAATCAGGGCATGGGTGAAAACACGCTGCGGGCTCTCACCTCCGATCTGGCCTATCTGCAGGCCTGGTCGCTCTCAGCGACCGGCGGCTCTCTTCCGTGGCCGGCGCCGGAAGCGCTTCTGTTGAAGTTCGTTGCCCATCATCTTTGGGATCCGGAAAAACGCCTCGCCGATCCGCAGCATGGAATGCCGATCGACGTCGAAGACCAGCTTCGCGGTCAAGGTTTCCTGAGAGCCAGCGGTCCACACGCCCCCGATACGGTGCGCCGGCGGCTGGCCACCTGGTCGACGCTGACGAAATGGCGCGGGCTGGAGGGTGCATTCGCGTCTCCAGGGGTCAAGTCCGCGATCCGGCTTGCCGTGCGGGCCACGCCGCGTCCGCGCAAGCGCAAAAGCGCCAGGGCGGTGACGGGCGACATCCTCGGCCACCTCCTCAAGACATGCGAAAGCGGAACACTGCGCGATCTCCGCGACAGGGCGATCCTCATGGTCGCCTTCGCCTCCGGCGGCCGTCGCCGCAGCGAAGTGGCGGCATTACGCAAGGAGCAGCTGTCCGACGAAGAGCCCATTGCTGTCGAGGGAGGCTCTCCCCTCCCCTCGCTGTCCATTCATCTGGGGCGGACAAAGACCAGCGGCGCCGATCACGAGGAAGTCGTCTATCTCACCGGCCGGCCCGTCGAGGCGTTGAACATCTGGCTCAAGGCCGCGCGGATCGAAAGCGGCAGCGTGTTTCGGGGGATCGATCGCTGGGGCAATGTCTCGCCCCGCGCGCTCGATCCTACCGCCGTGAACGACATCGTGAAGCAGCGTGTGCGACAAGCAGGTCTCAATCCATCGGAGTTCTCTGCGCACGGGTTGCGATCCGGATACCTCACCGAAGCCGCCAACAGGGGCATCCCGTTGCCTGAGGCCATGGAACAGTCGAGGCATCGGTCCGTTCAGCAGGCCTCGGAGTATTATAACAGCGCGACCCGCAGGAGTGGACGGGCGGCGCGGTTGCTGTAGGCTTTCGAAGGTAACGACGGAGGCGGGTCCTCTCGATGCGGTTCCGTGAGCTAGATTTGTGCCGGTCGCGGGAGCCCCTTCTGCTGCTGTGGGCTGATTGAACTTTCAAAAGAGCCATTGCACCTTTTCAAAAAGGCACTACCACCCCAGAATGATCGCGCCGGCCGCTACAACGGCACACGCGATTACGCGGCGGACTGTGAGAGCTTCGCCGAGAAACAGCCATCCGATCAGCACTGCGAAGACAACGCTTGTCTCTCTCAGCGCGGTAATCGGCCCGGTTGGGCCGATGGCGAAGGCGGCGACCACGACGCCGTAGGCGATCATCGCCACCAGACCGCCGCCGAGCGCCTTCCAAGTATCAGGCGAACGAATATCGACCGTGAGGCCTCGGCGCATGGCAAGATATGCGGTCGGCAGCAAGAGCCCATAGAGCACCAGCACCCAGGCCGTATAGGCTTCGCTTCGGCCAGCCTGTTTCACGCCGACAGAATCGACAGTGGCATAGGCCGCGATGATCGCACCTGCCGCTAGCGCAAACAGAATGGATGTATTGGCTGCGCGAAATTTCCCCAAGGCGAGGCTCATGATGCCGAGCGCAATGAGAACGACGCCGGCGACATGGAAGACATCAAGCCTTTCTCCTGTCACGGCGAAGCCGCCCAGCGTGACCAGAAGCGGCACGGTTCCGCGCACAATCGGATAAATCTGTCCCAAATCACCATGACGATAGGCAGCAACCAGAAACAGGCTGTATCCAACCTGAAGGAAGGCAGAAAGGCCGATGTAAGGCCAGGCTGCCGACGGCGGCAGGGGATAGAGGAAAAGGAACGGCAGTGCGACGGCTGTGCCGGCAAAGCTCATCACGGTCACAGTCCAGAGCCGGTCGCCACCGCTACGCAGAAAGGCGTTCCAGCTCGCATGCAGGATGGCGGCAAACAGGGCAAGGCCGACGACAAGGGCGTTCATTGCAGGCGGTCCGCAGAGAAGAGAAGGGCGGACGCCGTTTTCCGCATGCTTGCGACGGCCATCTTCCCCTGCCCCAAATGGGCAAGCATGGTCGCCCCTTCGATCAGCATGAACAGCGTATTGGCGAAAACCGCGGCGCGCTCTTCCGGGAGTGTTTGCTCAAGGATGTCCTGAAGCCGTTGTTTCAGGGCATGCTTTTGTCGCGAAACCGCCTCGAAAACCGCATGGCCCGGCGTTCCATATTCAGCCAGGGAATGCTGGAACAAACATCCATGAAACCCGGGGCTTTCAAACCAGCGCTCATGCCAATCGAAAATCGCAACGATCTGTTCGTCAGGCGTCGCGACCGGCTCCAGCAACATGTCAAGCTGCCGCCTGAAGTGCTCCGCCCGCCAGTCCAGAACGTTGACGATCAGCACTTCCTTGCTCGGGAAATGCCGATACATGGTCATCTTGGCAACGCCGGCTTCCGCAATGATTTTGTCAATGCCGGTGGCATGAAGCCCGTCACGCTTGAAAAGGCGGTAGGCGGTTTCGATAATATGTTGGCGCTTCTCGGCGGCATCGGCACGAAGAGACATGACATAACCCTAAATGATACAGACCTGTCTATCTCATATGCTGCGTCGCGGGGCCGGTCAATCGGCGCTTGCTCTTGACACCCACGAGCCCTTCCCGCAGCGGGCCGTTGAGCGTCCCGAGTTCATAAAGGGTGGCTTCCCAGGCCGGACTTTGCCACGGATTGGTTGATTAACACATTCGATCGTATCCTGCGGGATAGAATTGCCAGAGCCTGTCTTGACGCCACGGTCAAAATGTAACACACATAGTTACATGTCAAATGATGTTCGTCTTTCCAGCATATTGCACCTGCTTCTGCATTTGGCCGACGCTTCCGAGCCGATGACGTCCGACGCGATGGCCAAAGCGATGGGCAGCAATCCGGTGGTTGCCCGCCGGACATTTGCAGGCCTGCGCGAAGCGGGTATCGTGCACTCGACCAAAGGACCGGGCGGTGGATGGACGCTGGCGCGTCGCCCGGAGGATGTGACGTTGCGGATGCTTTACGATGCCATCGGCGCGCCTCGGCTGTTTGCCTTCGGTAATCGCAGCGATCATCCGTCTTGTCTCGTGGAGCAAGCCGTTAACGCCGAGCTTAACGACGCTAGGCAACAAGCGGAGGCTGTCCTGCTCGTCCGTATGGAAGCCGTAACTCTAGCTTCCTTGTCGAAGGATTTCGATGCCCGCCTCGCCGCAATCGGAATGAAACGATCGGATATCCGTCATGCATGATACAATCATTATCGGCGGCAGCTTTGCCGGCCTGTCTGCAGCCATGTATCTTGGGCGGGGACGACACGATGTCGTCGTTCTCGATACCGGCATGCCTCGCAACCGCTTCTCACCGCAATCGCACGGTTTTTTCACCCATGACGGATCGATACCTTCCGTAATGTTGTCGACGGCGCGGACGCAGCTGAAGCCCTATAGCACAGTCCGCCTTGTCGACGGCGAGGCGGTCAGCGCGACCGGCGCAAGAGATGGCTTTTCCGTCATGCTCGCCGCAGGTGACGTCCTGAAAGGTCGCCGATTGATCCTCGCCAGCGGCGTACGGGATATATTGCCGCCGATCAATGGCCTTGCCGAGCGCTGGGGAACGAGCGTCCTGCATTGCCCATATTGCCACGGCTACGAATATGCAGACCATCGACTGGGCGTCCTTTATGCCGGCCCGGCTTCCCTGCATCATGCACGTCTCATTGCGAACTGGGGTCCGACGACCTTGTTCACCAATGGTGTTGATGTGGAACAAAGCCACACACTTGCCACGCACGGTATCGCAGTCGAAACAGCGCCTATCATAGCGCTGCATGGCTCTGACGGCAGATTGAGCCATGTTGAACTGGCGCCCGCGCGGTGCGCCCGTCTGGATGCCCTCTACATCGCGCCGGCGATCGAACCGCGCAGCCAGGTCTCCAGCGCGCTGGGATGTGCCATGCGGGAAACTCCAGCAGGTTCGGTTCTAGCCGTCGATGACCGCATGATGACGTCGGTACCGGGCGTCCATGCCGCTGGCGACATCGCGGCGTTCCCCTCGATGGTGGCGCGTGCCGTAGCCGATGGATCGCTGGCCGGCGCGATGGTCAGCCAGTCGCTCATTTTCGATACCTGACTGGAGAGAGCATGTTGGCCCCACGCCTCATTCTTGCCGTTCTACTTGCAAGTGCCCCCATCGCGTTCACGGTTGTCCGGCCGGCAATGGCCACCGCGGAAACGACCGCTTCCATTCACGAAAGGACGGCTTCTGTCGGAAGCCAGCGCTTCCGTTACCTTGAAGCGGGGACGGGTGAGACGCTGATCGTCCTGCTGCATGGCTGGCCGGAGGATGCCAGCGAGTGGCATAAGGTCATGCCCCGCCTTGCAATGCGCTATCGCGTGGTCGCCGTGGACTTGCCGGGCGTCGGTGGCTCGACCTCGCCATCGCGGGATTTCTCAAAGGCCGCAATGGCGAGGGAACTGCACGATTTCGTCAAGGGCCTCGACGCTAGGCACGTCGTGCTGGTCGGCCACGACATCGGCGGCATGGTGACCTATGCCTACGCGCGCCAGTTTCCCGAGGAAGTGCAGGGTGCAGCAATCCTCGACGTCCCGCTTCCCGGTCTGGCGCCCTGGGACAAGGTCGAAACGATCCCGCAGGCATGGCACTTTCAATTCAACGCACAAGCGCCGCTCGCCGAGCAGCTCGTCGCGGGGCGGCAGACGCGTTATTTCCGCTATTTTATCGACAAAAATGCCAGCAGCCCCACGGCAATCCGTGATGCAGATGTAGCCGGGTACGCGGCCGCCTATGGATCGGCGGATCAGCTCTCAGCAGGCTTCGGCTTCTATCGGTCATTCCCGCAGGACAAGCTGTTCAACGACGGTCAGCGCGGCAACTTGCCGGTGCCTCTACTCGTTGCTGGAGCCGACCGCAGCTTAGGCGCGGGCGCTGATGTTCTGGCGCAGGCCTTGCGCGATCATGGCGCTTCCGACGTGCGCTCGGTGATCATCGACGGCTCCGGACATTGGGTGGCGGAGGAAAGGCCCGACGACATTGCCCGACTGATCGAACTGTTCGTCACCACTATCGACAAGCTCCGATGACAACGGTCACTCACATGCCTAAGAACGGCCGTACGCAAACCATGACTTTTCCTATCAAAGCCACCTGCCACTGCGCAGCCGTGACCATCAGATTATCGACACCGCCGACGGAGCTTACGCGATGCAATTGCTCACTCTGCAGTCGTTACGGCGTGGTCTGGGCTTATTATAACGCAGAAGACGTCACGACGCCTGAGGGGCTCGAGACTGACACCTATACATGGAACGGCCGTAACGTCGACTTCCATCGTTGCCGCCATTGCGGTTGCATCACCCATTGGGTGCCGCGTAGATCAACACGCAAGACACGTGGCATCAACGCCAACCTCTTGCCCGAGGACAGCATCCGATCCGTCACCATTCGGTATCGCGACGGGGCCGAGACCGGGAAATATCTGGATTGAAGGGCGATGGCGTAGTTGCCGCTACCTGCAACATTGTACCGACATCCAACCTGAGCAAGACGCGGGGCGCGTTGATGTCGCCTTTGCGACGGGCGGCATCGAAGGTCAACATCACTCGAAAGGCCCACCCGCGCAAAATATCGCCGCTTCAAATCGCTCGCCGATCAGCCTGTGGGTTGCGGTGTCGGGATGCAGTCTGTCTGGCAGCGGAAGTCCTTCATGATCTGCTGCCCCATAGAGGTCTCGTCCGTCTAGATAGTGTATGTTGGAGTCGGTTCTTCTTCTTTGCATGATGATCGCGCCAAGGGCGTCGCGGATCAACGAGAGCGTCAGCTTGCCAACTGCCGCGTCGGTTCCGCTGCCCGCCGCGCGGAACTTCAGTTGACCGTCCGAGAAATCCGGCACACTGGGGCCAGGTGTGTTTTCATGGATCGGGCAGAAGATCGGGGAAACGATCAGCAACGGCGTGGTCGGATGTCCGTCACGGATCGTGTCGAGAAAGCCATGGACCGCCGGACCGAAAGCGCGCAGCCGCATCAGGTCCATATTGACGACATTAATGCCGAGCTTGAGGCTGATAAGATCGGCTGGCTGGTCCCTTATGGTTCGCGCGAGGAACGGATCGAGCAGCGCGCAGCCGCCGAAACCCAGATTCAAAAGATCGACACCGGCGATGGATGCCGCAACCACAGGCCAGATGCCGCTTGGATGCACCGCATTGGAGCCATGACTGATCGAGCTGCCATGATGGAGCCATATCCGCCGACCGGATGGCGGGACCGGCTCGATGGGGGCATTTGCATGAAGAGCGACCAGTTCCGTCACCTCGTCATGCGGCAACCAGATTTCGATTACCTTCATTTTGTCCGGCAGCGCCTCGAAGCGCAGCAGGCCGGGTGTGCCCGGCTCCATGTCGGTGACAAGGTTTGCATCGGCCGCCCACCTCGCCAGATCGATACGCACCACATTCCCCGTCGCGATGCTTCCCTGACCGGCGAGGACACCGTCGATTACGAGATCATAGATCCCATCCGGACGCGGCGGCATTCCGACATAATGCCGCTTTGTCGGCAGAGCTTCGAGGGCGATCGTCGTAGCCCGCGTCCTGAAGCACAGGCGCATGCCCGATGGCTGCTGTTCCACCATGGAAAGCTGCGGATCGGCCCACTGCGTCCGCGCCCATTTGGGCAGTCGGTGAGGCAGGAGGCCGGCTGGCGTCTCCTCAAGCTCAATACAGCCACGCAGCATTGCGGCAGTGATGGGATTCCTGTGCCAATCGGCATTCGCTTCGAACATCGCAAATCCAGTTCTTATGGTTAAGGCGGCAAAGTGCGGAAGCATCGCGTCATTGCTATGACCTTGGCAAAATCGGCCTCGACCGACCGTTGCGAAACGCACTGTTTACCGCGCCGCAAAGATGGCGCCGAGCCACGCATGAACCTCCTGGGCCAGACGCAGCGGATTGTTTCCCTGGCAATGCGCATCGGCCCCGGTTTCCGGTCCGAGGACCAGCAATTGGCTGCCTGGCGACGTCACGCCTTGGCTCCAGTTCCGTGTCTGCTTCTGCCAGACGCCGCCCTCCTGTGTGCCTAGCACCGAAAGAAACGGCATCCGCACTTTTGCGGGATCGGCATGTTTATCCTGCCATTTGCTGGCGAGAGAAGACAGGTCTTGCGTCCCGCACTTCCACATCAGGACGTCCATGTTCCTCTCGGCAGCCTGCGACGGATTGGAATGGGCGCCAACCGCCGCCATGAAAAGCTCGACCGGTTTGGACAGGACCGGCGTGGCGATGACCGCAGCGAGCCGCGGCTCCTCGGCGGCAGCCCGGGCAGCAAAATAGCCGCCAAGACTCATGCCCAGCAAAGCCAGCCGGGAAAAATCGACACCGCAATTCGCAAGGAGAAAATCGAGCACAGCCCCCACCGGCTTTTCGGTTTCGGGCTCCCAGAAAAGCCCGTCGGCCGCCGTGGCCCCCTGCCCAGGCAGGTCCACCAAAGCGACGTGATAGCCCCTGTCGATATAGTAGCGCCCCTGCGACAGGAAGCGATCTTCATGACAGGTGTCCGCACCGCCGATCACCAGCATCGTGGGGGAAGCGGGATCGCTGGCGCGGAAGAAGTGCCCCGGCAAGACGGAGCCGCCATAAGGCACCTCAAACCGCTCCGACGGCAGACCCAGCTCGTCCATCGCCAAATCGAAAAGCTGCTGGCTGCGGCGGAACAAGAACAGGAACCGGTCACCCGGAGAGATAAATTGCCACGCAAGACGGAAGCAGGTGAAGGCGCGTAGACGGGTTTCGCCAGCAGCACGGGTCTCGCCGCGCGAAATCCATTGATCTGCTTGAGCGATCAGGGTTTCGCCCTGACCCTCGAAGGCGTTGGCCCAGGAATCGGCATTGCCATCCTCGATCATCGTGGCGACCTGAAAGGCCTCCCCCGCCGAGATGCCGCCGGCCGGAGCCCAACCGAGAGCACCGAGGAAGAAGAGATCCATATTTGGATCCGAAAAGCGATAACGCTGGCTAAGCCTTTGGGTGGAATAGTCTTCACCGCCGGTTGCGATCTCTTGCTTTGACATTGTGGTGCCCTAATGTGACATGGAACAGGCGCCGAAACCGGCGTTAAAGCAAATATATTCACTTTAAGGTCGGCATGTCAACCAGACGTCCCGGCGGGCGAACCGCCATTGTAAAAGCAAAGGCCTTCGAGGCGGCGCGCGCGCTTGCAGTCGAGCATGGCCTCCACAACGTCACCATGCCGGAAATCGCGAAGCTGGCAGGCATCGCCCCGACCAGTCTTTATCGGCGGTGGGGCGATGTCGGATCTCTATTGATGGAAATGGCCGTGGAACGGCTCAACGAAACATTTCCTCTGCCCGACGAAGGGGGCCTTTTGGCAGATCTGACCCAATGGGCGCGACGGATTGCCGCCGGACTGAACGCCGATGCCGAGGTCAACTTCTTCCGTGTGCTGCTGGCCACCACGACCATGTCGCCGGAAACCCGAAAGCTGACGCTGGCGCCACGGCTAGAACAGCTCCAGGCATTGCTGGCTCGCGCCGATACGCGCGGCGAGGCTACGCCGGAGGCAGAGGATGTGATCGATTACCTGCTCGCGCCGCTCTACATGCGCGCGGTTTTGGGAATGCCGCTCGATGAGGGGTATGCGGATAAGCTTGTCAGGAGGTTATTGAAAACGATTACGATTTAAGATGCCTTAATGTTTGATCGCAGGTTTGGAGTGCTTCGCTTGCGACAACCACACTGTTGGCGCGATTGCTACCGTGATGGCCGGCATCCGCAACAAACACGCCGCCCCTTTCCGGCAGAAGGAAGCGATACTGCCAGAAGACCTGATAGCTATTCTCGGGTCGTTTGCGGGACGGGGCGGAATCCTACGCTAAGGCTTTGGCCAACGATATTCTCCGGTGAGATTGATGTGTTCCCAACCGAGTGGCGAGACATGGGCCAGTAGGCCCCTGAACATTAAAGGGGCACAGATATACGGTAGGCCGTTTTACGGCTTTGTACCCAAGCGCGGCTCTGTCCCAGACCATAGCCGCTGAATGTTGGCGCGATGGCGCGCTATCACATAAATTGCTCCGGCGAGTACCAACAAACGATAGGGCAGCGGGTCCGGGAGAACGAAGATAAGGGCGATCGCGGCCAGGGCCGCGAGCATTGAGCTGAGTGAGACAATTCTAAAAATGGCGATCCCTCCGCCGAACACTATCGCTGCACCTATGCCAACCTGCCAGGACAAGGCCAATAGGATGCCCAACCCCGTGGCGGCGGATTTTCCGCCGGTGAAATTCAGCCAGATTGAACGGGCGTGGCCCAGCAAAGCGGCGAGACCGGCCAAACAAACGAACCAAGGCTGCCAGGCTTGCAGCTCCGTCGCAGACGGAGAAGTGCTCGACAACAGCGCGATCCACCAAGGACAAATCCAGCGAACAAAAGCGACCGCTCCAGCTCCTTTCAAAATATCTATCAGGAGGACCACAACCGCAGGCAATTTGCCCAGCGTCCGCAACACGTTCGTTGCGCCTGTGGATTTCGAGCCGTGCTTCCGGATGTCGATACCATTAAGTTTGCCCGCCAGATAGCCGGTCGGGATAGAACCCAGGAGATAGGCGATCACCAGCCCAACCACATTTGTTAGCCAAAAAACCATCAGAGTCCCTTCAACGTTTGATTTCGGATGCTCGGCATTACATGGTCTGCGTCATGATCCGCTTTCGACGATCGAGCAGCTTCACGCCGTCATCGCGCAATTCGCCTTTCGGGCCGACAAAACGATAAAGCGTCTGTCGGGTGATGCCGAGTTCGGCGCAGAGATCAGCCACCTTGGTTTCCGGCTTTCCCATTGCAGCTTGAGCGAGCCGCAGCTTTGCAGGTGTCATCTTGAACGGCGCGCCGCCGTTTCGTCCTCGTGCGGGCTCTGTTGCAAAAATCCAGCTTGCCCTGAAAGCCCCTCGTTCTCTGCTGTCAAGCGGTCTTGCCTTGTAGATTCTGGGCGAGCAGTTCCACGGCTTCTGTCAACGCGCTCGGCCCGATACCAAAAGCGCGTTCAACGATACGCGCTTCCCCTTGGATGTCTCGTGTCAGGTTGAAAATAGCAGCCTGGCCCTTGCGTAACGCCCGCATGACCTCGAAGCCCTTGATCGTCGCATATGCCGTATTCAACGTCTTGAACCCTCTGACCGGTTTGATCAGCTGCTTTAGCTTACCGTGGTCAGCCTCGACGACATTGTTCAGATATTTGACCTGCCGATGCACAAGGTCATCGGAGCATTTGCCTTCGGCCTTCAACTGCGCGATCGCAATCCCATAGGTCGGCGCTTTGTCCGTGATGATGACAGTCGGCTTTTCCCAGTCTTTTAGGCTGTTCAAAGCTTTACCGAGGAAACGCTTGGCCGCTTTGGCATTGCGTGTCGGAGACAGGTAGAAATCGATCGTGTTGCCGAATTTGTCGACGGCCCGATACAGATAGGTCCATTTGCCGCGAACCTTCACATAGGTTTCGTCAACGCGCCAGCTCGTTGACTGTGGTCGGCGACAATGCCAGCGCAGTCGTTTTTCGATCTCCGGCGCGTATTTCTGGACCCAGCGATAAATCGTGGAATGATCGACAGGCACACCGCGCTCACCCATCATCTGTTCAAGATCGCGGTAGCTGATCCCATAGCGGCAATACCACCGCACCGCCCACAAAATCACGTTACCCTGAAAATGCCGCCACTTGAAATCGCACATCAAAAATCTCGCTGAAAATTGTCCGCACTCTTTCGGACATCGGCAAAATTTTTGCAACAGAGCCGTATTTCGCCCCCTCCCGCAAACGACCCCTGATGGCCGTCATCCCCTGGGATTGACATCGAACCGCCCCCGGCTCATCGGCCGAGGGCATCGCCCTGCCGCCTCGCGGCAAAAGGTCCGCCTCTTCGGGCGGGCGTTATTTGGGGAGATAGCCGCGCCTGGTCTTCTGACGCACGAGGGCGTCGATGCGCTTTGAAGCCTCCGCGCTCGTCAGCACCAGCTCGACCTTGACCTGCCCGCGACTGCCGATCCTGCCCCAGCGCCTCTCCAGCCGGGTTTTTCCGAACAGGTCTTCCGAAACCTCGAGCGCGTAGAACCGTGCCATGTTGCGGGTCGGATCGAGGCGTTCGGCGTAGAATGGCAGGGGCGCTATCGTCATGACTGCGATTGTCACCACTCCGCAGATCCATGTCCAATCAGACTTTTGAATCAATGCTGTAACTGCGATTCATATTGTTAATGCTGTCGGGGCAGGCCCCGGCAGTAGAGCCCGCTCCTGACCGCTTTTTGCCGACGCGGAATGCTTCGCGCATCGTTGCTATATGTACAATCTCTACAACATCACCACCACGCACGAGGCCATGCGTCCCTCATCAAATCTCATACGGTGATCGCCAAGGCGTTCTCGTTCACAGAGTGCAGCCGCTCCCGCTTGCTGCGCATCTTTCCCGTCTTCTTGCCGCTCTACGAGGGTCCGCCGGTCTCGCCAATGGGCAAGCAGGCTCCGCCTTGTCCGTCCGTCAGAAAAACGGCTTTCACCGCTGACGCGCCGAACCTTCGGTTTTTCTGACCGACAGACCCATGACCAGCCCGACAGACCACCGGGGAGCGGGCTTCGCCCTCCCCCCTTCGTTCGGTTGGATGTGAGGGCACATCCACCGGAACGGTGGGTGAAGGCTTCGCCCACTGCGGGGCTTGCTTCTCGGAACTCGGAAACCGTGGAGAACCTATCATGACCGTTTACACCCAGACCGCCCGTTTCGACACCGGCCGCGCCATGACCGAGGACGAAATGCGCCGCATCGCGCCGTCGATCTTTGCCACCGTCGCCCATGAAAGCCGTTCGGAACGCTTCCAGCCGATCCCGACCATCGAAGTCCTTCGTGGCCTGACGAAAGAAGGCTTCGTGCCGGTCGGTGCAAAGCAGTCGTCGAGCCGCATCGAAGGCAAGGCCGATTTCACGAAACATCTCATCCGCCTTCGCCGCATCGATGACGGCAAAGTCTACAATGTCGGTGATACCGTCTGCGAAATCCTTCTGAAGAACGCCAATGACGGAACCAGCGCTTACGAACTGATGGCAGGTCTGTTTCGCATTCGTTGCCTCAATTCCCTTGTCACGCAAACAGGCAAGATCGAGGAAATCAAGGTTCGTCACTCCGGAGACGTTCAGGCGAAGGTGATCGAGGGTACCTATACCGTCCTGAAAGGCGCTGAGCATGCGCTGGCCGCGCCACAGGACTGGTCTTCGCTGCGCTTGAACGCCGAGGAAAAGCACAGCCTCGCCCAGAGCGCCCATCTCCTGCGCTTCGGTGACACCGAGGGTGAAACGAAGACGCCGATCAGACCTGAGCAGCTTTTGACGGAGCGCCGGACGGGTGACATGGCAAGCGATCTGTGGACCACATGGAACGTGGTGCAGGAAAACGCCATCAAGGGCGGCATTCGCGCGGTTACCCGCGACGAGTTCGGAAGGCGTCGCCGTATGACCTCGCGCGCCGTTACCGGCATTGATCAGGACATCGAGCTCAACAAGGCGCTGTGGCTCTTGGGAGCAGAAATGGCAAAGCTGAAGGGTGCACGATGATGCGCCCCCACATTCTCTTCAATTGCTGCCCGGGAGGCACCGAACCCGACTGGCGGACATTCACCAATCTTGAACTCGGCGGCTGCATCAATGCCGCCGAGGATGGCGCCGGTGAAACCTGTATCGAGGGCGGCATGGCACGCGACAAGGCCGAGTTCTTCACGATCTACGGTCGCTTGCAGGACGGCGGTTGCGAGGCCATTACCGATTGCCCCGATTTCGAAAGCGCCCTGAGCGTCGCGGCGCGGCTTTGCGCGCGCAGTTGCTTGACGCTGACAGTGGTTTGCTAGAGGATTCGATCAGCGACGCCTGGAGATGCGGCAGAGCTTCAGGCCGGGTTTTCACGAGGAACCCGGCCGCCTTCGAAGGGCTCCCCTTGCGCCCCGCCCCTCGAACTCCCCACCCGCCCGTTAGAGCTCGACGCGGACAATTTGATGGGCTTGCCGATCCACACGGAACGCCCCGGACGGGTCCAGTCGGTCCCGCCTCCCCCTTCGGGTCGCTTCGCTAAGGCTCCTGCGGCTGGCCTTTTTCCACCCGTGGCGCGACGAGAATTCCCGAAATCCGCCCATCGGTCGCCGCTATGCTGATTTCTCCGATACTCTTCATCTTGTGACGCATGCCCGGGCTCGCAAGCTCCGCCCTGGCCTGCGGCCGGGTGAAGGGGAGCGCTGCTGCCCCCTCCCCCTCAAGGGCAAATTCGGGTCTCCCCATCCTTCCTCGCTCCCCTTTGCTTTGCTCGTGCAGGACGCGCGCGCGGATCCTCGCCACGTTTGCGACGGCGCGCACCTGGTGCGCTTGGCGTGGATCGTCGCGACGCCCTTCGTGTGGGTGATCCCCCTCCCGAGTTTCTCCTTGTCCCCCTTCCCCACGCTGTTCCGCACGAGCTCGAAGGCAGGGCAGGGGCTCCTGCCCTTCGGGACAGAAACAAGGGACAAGACCAATGGACGCGCATCTGACATCCATCGTGAAGCTCTTCGAGACGACACGCTATCAGCATGATCTCTACACGGTGTTTGGTGACTGGTGTGAATGCGCGGCCATATCGCTCAGCAATGCCGTCGATCTGAGCCGGCGCGACAAGCGCGAGGCCCGTTATATGGAAATCGTGGCACGCTATGATCGCAAGACGCTGGACCTGTTTCCGAAGATCATGGGTGAACTGGTCCTGGCCTTGGAAGCAGCGCCGGCCGACATCCTCGGTCAGGTGTTCCATGCGCTCGAATTACACAGCAAGGCGAAGGGCCAGTTTTTTACGCCCTATTCGATTTGCCAGTTGATGGCCCGCATGACGATAGATCCGGACATGATCACGCAGAGCATTGAAAAGCGGGGCTATCTATTGGCTCAGGCACCCGCCGTTGGCGCGGGCGTAATGATCATCGCCCTTGTCGAGGAAATGCGGGATGACGGTTTCAATTACCAGCAATGCCTTCACGTCACCGCCAACGATATCGACCGGCGCGCGGTGCGCATGGCCTATATCCAGTTCACCCTTCTTCACATCCCCGCCGTGTTCATCGAGGGCGACACCCTCAGACTGCAAATGATAGACGAGTGGAGGACGTGCGCTCATATCCTTGGAGGGTGGGATTGGAAGTTGAAGACAAGGCGGGATGCCTTTGAAGAGCATAAGACGAGCACGTCAGTGCCTCGGAACATGGAAAGGCGACCAGAAGCGATCTGCTTTGCAGCCGACAAGCGCGGCCAGTTGAATTTATCCTGAAACGCGGGCGCTTTTGGCGTTTCGCCAATCAACTCTACGGACCCAATGAGCATACTGGGGGCACATTGAGCAATCTACTAGTTTCTTGCGACGCGCGGGTTCATCCGATTCTCTCAGAAATTCGCAGATGGACACTGCTTCCATGACTATTCGCTGAAATTATTGTCAGCTGACAAGATTCCCAAGCGATTGGAAAACAATGGTTTTCGACGAAAGATCAAAGGTTAATGTGCATTAACCAAAAATCGCTTGACGCATAGGCGGTGTATGAGATCATTTGCGGAAAATAGAGAGAATTATCGGGTTTACCGTGAATGGCGAATAAGAGCGCAAAAGATACGACAGTCGAAAAGATCGAGCGCGTTTCGATTGATAAAACTATTGCCGATGATTCTGCAAAATTGAGCAGCAATCTTCAGGAGCTATCCGCTCGCCTGTTTTCGCCGGACGCTCAAAAGGCGCTTCGCCGCTTCAGCAGCGCCGAAGCCGCCAAACTGCTCGGCGTTACCGACAGCTATGTGCGCCATCTCGCTGCTCAGGAAGGGTCTGTAAGTTCGGAGAAGACATCCGGTGGCCGTCGGACTTTCTCACTGGCGGAGATCAACACGATCCGTCAGTTGCTGGGGAAGACAAAGCTTGCCTACCTGGCCGGGCGGCGGGAGGCCGACCATTTGCAGGTCATCGCCGTTACCAACTTCAAGGGCGGCTCGGGAAAGACGACGACAGCGACGCATCTCGCCCAATATCTCGCGCTTCGCGGTTATCGCGTTCTCGCCGTCGATCTTGACCCGCAGGCGTCGATGTCTGCAATGCTCGGCTATCAGCCGGAGTTTGATGTTGGCGAAAACGAGACGCTGTTCGGCGCTATTCGCTATGATGAGCTTCGTCGACCGGTTGCCGAGGTCGTTCGCGAGACATATTTCCCTGGCCTTGATCTGATCCCCGGCAATCTCGAACTTCACGAATTCGAACACGACACACCCAGGGCGCTCGCAGAGCGGCACAGTTCCGAGACTGACATGTTTTTCATGCGTGTCGGCAATGCGCTGACGGATGTCTCCGATCGATATGATGTCGTTGTTATCGACTGCCCGCCAACGCTCGGCTTTCTCACGCTGTCGGCCTTGTGTGCAGCAACCGCCGTCCTCATTACCGTTCATCCGCAGATGCTTGACGTGGCATCCATGAACCAATTTCTCGCGATGACCTCGGACCTTCTGTCCGTGGTCAAGGATGCGGGTGGAAATCTCGAATATGACTGGATGCGTTATCTGGTCACACGATACGAACCGAATGACGGCCCTCAGGCGCAGATCGTTGCTTTCCTCAGATCTCTCTTCGGAGACCGTGTGCTGACCTCGATGATGGTGAAGTCGACGGCAATTTCCGATGCCGGCCTGTCGAAGCAGACGATCTACGAGGCTGCGCGAGAATCCATGAACCGGCAGACATATGATCGGGCCGTTGAGGCAATGGATGGGGTGAATATGGAAATCGAGGCATTGCTCAAGAGCTCCTGGGGGCGCGCATGAAGGGCCGCGACATACTCAAGAATATGGTCAGCACGGCGGGTAGCGAGCCGTCGAAGCCGGCAGCTCAGCCTCAGCCCGCGCACAAGCCCGCGGGAGCCGTGAGAGCAATGAACCTCTCTCTTGGCCGTCTCGGTGATGAAGCGGCGGCGGCGAAGGAGCTACGATCCGCTCTGGCCGCCGGCGACAAGGTCGTTGAATTGAGTCCGGACCGTATAGAGGCGTCATTCATTCAGGACCGGATTCCAATCGAGAACGACGCGGCGCTGGATGAGCTTATCGCGTCGATGCGGGAAAGCGGTCAGCAAGTTCCCATCCTTGTGCGTCCGCATCCGACAAAAGAGAATAGTTACCAGGCGGCTTACGGGCATCGAAGATTGCGCGCTGCCATCGTCCTGGAGCGCCCGATCAAGGCGATCGTGCGCCAACTCACCGATGAGGAACTGGTCGTTGCGCAAGGGCAGGAGAACGGCCCTCGCATTGATCTCAGCTTTATCGAGCGGGCGCTGTTTGCGAAGCGGCTCGAGCAGCACGGCTTTGATCGGGAGCGGATTGCACAGGCGCTGTCCGTCGACAAGCCGGAAACCTCACGGCTGCTGCAGGTTGCTGATGCTATTCCAACCGAAATCATACTGGCCATCGGTCCGGCCTCCAAAATTGGGCGACCGCGGTGGCTGGCCTTCGCCGAGCTCTTGAAGGATGAGGCGGTCAAAGCCAGGATTGCGGCGATCATAGTCGACGCTAAATTCTCGGCGATCGACACGAATGAGCGGTTTGCGCGCTTGTGGGCCAACGCTCAGGGAAAGAGTGCTGCGAAGAAAAAAGACGATGGCGGCAAGATTCGAACGCGGCGAGGGATCGTTCTGGGCTCAGTGATCCCAACCGCCAAGGGTGCAAAAATCACAGTCACATCTGCAGAGTTCGCACAGTTCCTCGGCACTCGAATGAGTGATCTTGTGGAGCAGTTTGAAAAAGAAAACGCTGCTGGAACAGACCATTAATTCGATTGTCAGGTGACAATTCAACCGTATTTAGGAGATCGAAACCGCAAAAGAAAAAGGCCCCCAATCGGCGAACCGTGGAAGCCCTTCTCGTGTGTAGCAACTAGAGAATCGCATTTCCCAGAATCACTGTCAAGAGTCTTTGGCGCCGTTTTGGTGAGCAGGTTTTTTTTGCCTTTTAGAAGGTGAAAGACGATGCAGATGGAGCATGTGACGACGCCCTTTGGGCGGCGGCCGCTGACCTATGCCATGTTGAAAGACCAGATGGCATCGGCGGAAATTGAAGAGGGCGCCCGCGCCGACAAGTGGAAGCTTTACCGTGCGCTCTGCGAAGCCCGCGAACGGCTCGGCGTGACCGACCGGGCGCTCGCGATCCTCAACGCGCTGCTCAGCTTCTATCCGAAGTCCGAGCTTTCGGCGGAAGACGCGATGATCGTGTTTCCCTCCAATGCGCAGCTGTCGCTGAGGGCCCATGGCATGCCCGAACAGACGATCCGCCGGCATATAGCCAGCCTCATCGACGCCGGCCTCCTGACGCGTCGCGACAGCGCCAATGGCAAGCGCTTTGTCCGCCGCGACCGCGAAGGCCAGATCGACGAGGCCTTCGGCTTTTCGCTCGCCCCGCTGCTGGCGCGTGCCGCAGAGATCGAGCGCCTGGCGGCCGAGGTCGCGGCGGAACGGCTGCATCTGCAGCGCCTGAAGGAAAGGCTCACCATCTGCCGGCGGGATGTCGCCAAGCTGATTGCGACCGCGATCGAAGAGGGCGCTTCCGGCGACTGGGACGCCGCAGAGGCCGAATATCGGACGATCCTCGCCGACTATCCGAGAAAGCCGAGTGCGCCGATGGTGGCTCAAACGCTCGATGCGATGACGTTCCTGCGGGAAAACATCCTCAACCAGCTGGAAATGCAGCTGAAAACGCAAAATCAAAGCGGCAATGCCCATCACAACGAGCGGCATATACAGAATTCAAATCCCGACTCTTACTCTGAAATTGAACCGCGCTTTGAAAAGACGCAGGGGCAAAATCGGGATGAAGTCGGGCGGGATTGGGCCGAAGTGAGGGAAACGGCTGAAGGCGATGGAGCCGGGGAGGCCGGTGACTATGCCGACCCGAGCGTGGTAGGCGACGAAATTGCCTGGGCGGGCGCAATCCGGCCGGGCCGCGGGCCCGGCGGAGAAGTCGAAGACGCAGCCGCGGCTGAAATCGCCCGCCAGCGCCGGCAGGCTGAAAGAATAGCCGCAGGGCTGGCCGCAAACGGAGCAAAATCCACCGCAGGGGAGGGGGGACCCGCCGGTTTTGCGGGCGAGACCGCGCCGGATCAGGCCTCAAGGCCGGATCTCCGCGCCGTGTCTTCGGGTGGTGCCGCGCCCGAGCGCAAGTCGCTCGACAGCATCGCGGGCCTGAAACCCTTCCCGCTCGGCATGGTGCTGTCCGCCTGCCCGGAAATCGTCAATTACGGCCCCGGCGGCCATGTCACCAGCTGGCGAGACCTGATGTCGGCGGCGATCGTGGTCCGCTCCATGCT
>NZ_JAJNCX010000022.1 GCF_021026315.1 Rhizobium sp. C4 | reverse complement strand
CAAAGAACAACCCAAAAGCCCGGAAAATCAACAACCGGGCTCGAAAAGCTGCGTCTTCAATCCTCAAAATCCCAACAAGTGCGAGTTATGCAATGGTCCCACAAGGGGGGAGACGGATGGGGCGCGCTTTTCAGTCCTTCGCCAGCTCTTCATAAATCGCGCCCAGCGCTGCAGCCTCGCCCTTGAGGTCGAAGCGGGAGCGGACTTCGGTCAGTGCATTTTCGCCATGCGCTCCCGCAAACGCCGGAGCAGCCAGATATTTGGCGATAGCATCGCGCAGCGTCTCGTAGTTGCCGGCAGGGGCGATTTCGCCGGTCTTTCCGTTCTCGATCATGCCGGCATAGGCGCCGGCGTCGCTGGCGACGACGGCCGTTTTCGAGGCCATGGCTTCGAGCGGGGTCAGGCCAAAGCCCTCGTTGCGGGACGGGGCGACGTAAAGGGTGAGGCGGCGATACCAGGGCTTGATGTCATCCACCTCGCCGAGGATGCGGATGCGATCCTCCAGTCCCGCAGCCTTGATATCGGCTTCCAGCGCTGCGGCGAAGGCCTTGTTGTCGGCGGTGACGCGGCCGGTGACGATGGCGGTCCAGTCGGGATAGCGCGGCAGCAGCTCGACCATGGCGCGGACGAAAAGGTCTGTCCCCTTGCTTTGGCGCACGCGGCCGAAGCAGCCGATGAGATATGTGCCGGGCAGGCCGGTTGCGGCCATCGTGTCGCTGTCATTTTCCGGCGGATGGAAGAGCGCGAGGTCGACGCCATGCGAGACGACCGTATGCGGCACCTTGAGATAGGAGCCGGAGCGGGCGCTTGTGGCGACCACGGCATCCATCTTCGCAATCAGCCAGCGGGTATAGCTGCTGTGGTGGCGCTGGGCGGCGGAGGTGAAGAGCAGCCTGATCGGCATGCGCAACACGTCGCGCAGCAGCAGGCCGAAGAGCATTTCGTTGTTGCGGCGCGCGTGCCAGATGCGCTTGCCGCCGCCTGCCGGTTTCTGCCAGAGCCTGAAGAGGTCAAGCCAGCCGAGATGCGGCAGGTGGTCGGGAAGGCCGGGGCCAAGCACGGCAACGTGCTGGCCCTGGCGGTTCTGTTCCGGAACGAGCTGGACGATCGTCGACGTGACGCCCGACAGCCGCCGCTTGAAATTCGGCGCAATGACGCGGGTTTCGGCGGCGGTCGCAAGCTTTGGCACTGTCTTGATATCCGGGCGGATCAGCCCCAGGTGATGTTCAGGATTTCGTAGGCCTTGGAGCCGCCGGGCGCGTTGACCTCGATACTATCACCCTTTTCCTTGCCGATGAGGGCGCGGGCGATCGGCGAGGAGATCGAGATGCGGCCGGACTTCACATCGGCTTCCTGGTCGCCGACGATCTGGTAGGTCTTTTCTTCTTCCGTGTCCTCGTCGACGAGCTTCACGGTGGCGCCGAACTTGATCTTGGTGCCGGACATCTTGGAAAGATCGATGACCTCGGCGCGCGAGATATAGTCCTCAAGCTCGCCGATGCGGCCCTCGTTGTGGCTCTGCGCTTCCTTGGCGGCGTGATATTCGGCATTTTCCGACAGGTCGCCATGGGCGCGCGCTTCGGCGATCGCCTCGATGATGCGGGGGCGTTCTTCCTGCTGGCGCCAGCGCAGCTCTTCGCTGAGCTTGGCATAGCCGGACTGGGTCATCGGAACTTTTTCGACCATTTCCATTTCCTTCCCGTCGCTGACGCATGGGGTCAACCATGCGGCCGCATGTCTTGTCGTTTCCACGTCTTTTGATGGGCGCGGCACAAAAATAAAACGGTCCCCGGAGCTTCACGCAACGGAACCGTTCAAAACGGAAAACAATATAACAGAAAGCCTTTCGAAAAAGCGAGGAAAATCTGTGACACGCATTCCCTCGGTTTCAAAGGCGCTTTGAGAACAAATGCTTGGGGGGCTCATCGCTCAAGCTGCAGGTCGCTCCATCGGCTCGACGGGATCGGTTCGCCGATGGCAAAGCGAAAGGCTGTCACGGCGCTTCGCTTCGCATCAAGTGTGCAGTCGAAGGCGAGGCGGAACCAGCGATGGGCGCTGCGGAAGGCGGCACCGGGGGCATGCAGCCGGTCGCCATCCACTTCCGTGTTCTGGAGGGCATAGGCAATCAGCCGGTCCGGGTGCATCCTGGTATCGGCGCGGCGGATCTGCTCCATCGCTTCGGTATCGCAGAGCTGTTCGTTGCGCTCTGCGGGCGACAATGTCCTGAGCGCGTCGCGGGCGGAGCGGTTTTCCGGCCTGGCGAGGATGGTGGCTGCGTAGAATGCGCTCGCCTCCTTCATCGTCGGTGCGGGATCGGGTTGTGGCGGAGGCGTCGGCGCATTGTCCGGCGCTTGTGCTGTTTGCGGCGCTGGTGTCGGTGTTGGCGCAGGCGCGTCCACTGCATCCCTTTGCCGTTCCGATGGGGGCGATGGCTGCTGCTGTTCTGCCGCCTTGTCCGCTGGCGAGGAGGGCTCGGGGGCGCTTGGGCGTTCCGGGGCTGTGGCCTGCGGAACTATCGTGACCGAAACGATTGGCTCGGACATGTCCTCGACCGGGGCCGGGCTGAACCGGAGGAGACAGAAAAGCGCGACAAGGTGAATGGCAATCGACGCGGCAAGACCGGAGCGAAAATCCTTCCTCGCCTGCACGGATTGCGCCTCTCTGCCTTTGCCGTCACCGGTCACTTTCGGTGTCGTCATCGATACTGCGCCGGATTTTGGATGCAAGGGCAATTCCGGGGAAGATGGAAACCGCCTTTCCTTTTTCAGACTGGGAGGGCGTGCTGCCGGCGTATCCGATTTCGTTGGAAAGGCTCTGGCGGAAACCGCGTCCGCGCTTTCAGGCGACGCCTAAGGCGGGTGACATGTTTCCGTCAAGGCTGCGGTGGCCGTCGCGGAAGGTGACAACGACACGGTTTCGGCCGGACTGCTTTGCCTCGTAGAGACAGGCGTCCGCCTCGCGATAGAGTTGCTCATAGCTGGTCGCAACATCGCTGAAGGCCACGCCGATGCTGACGGACAGTCCGGAGTCGGGAAGCGTCATGCCGAATTCCGATGCGGCGACGGCGGCGCGCAGTTTTTCGGCCTGGAGGGCCGCCAGACCGGGCGTGGCGCAGCGGGTGAAGACGGCAAATTCCTCGCCGCCGATCCGCCCGAAGACATCCTCGCTTGCAAGGCAGGCCTTGATCGCCTCGGTGACGGCGACAAGCGCCTCGTCGCCGGCGTGGTGGCCGAATGTGTCGTTGACCTTCTTGAAATGATCGATGTCGATGACCATCATCGCCGCCGCGACCGGTGTGTCGGCAAGGAGGACGGGTTCGACCGCATTGTGGAAGGCGCGGCGATTGAAGATGCCGGTGAGACTGTCGGTATATGCCAGGCGTTCCAGCGCCTTGCGCGTCAGCGCCAGTTGCCGCAGCTTGGCAAACAGGTAGAAGAATGTCGGTCCGCCGATGCAGATGGGGTTGAGAATATCACTGCGGACATCGCCCCAGAATTGATCGCCTGTTTCCGACATCAGGTTGCTGAAGTCGATGGCGAAGGTGACGCACGTCGCCGCTGCCGTGAAGGCCAGCGTCGCCGCCACGACAATTGTGTAATCCCGCATGCCTAGCTTGGCTGCCTTCAAGAACGTGTTCCCCGCGTCAGCCGGGCAGGGGAATTCCTGCTTTGGCCGGACATGCGGGATCGCAGCGCCTGAAGCCGCTGCGATCCCGTCTGACTTGTTATAAATCAAGTCTGCTGAAGAAACGTCTAACAGCGGGCTAAATTCTGCGCGGGGGTGTTAACTCCGAAGTAATGAAGCGACGTATCCTGTGCCGTTCCGGTTCAGGTGCTCAATAGAGCTTCGGGACGTACATGTCGTCTGGAACCGGCATACGGTAGTAGTCGTCATGATGGACGCGCTCGGGAAGATCGATCGTCGGGCGCGGGACCTCCTCGTACGGGATCTGCTTGAGGAGATGCGCGATGCAGTTCAGGCGGGCGCGCTTCTTGTCGACGGCCTCGACCACCCACCAGGGCGTTTCGGGTGTGTGGGTGCGGTCGAGCATCTCTTCCTTGGCCTTGGTGTAGTCTTCCCAGTGCACGCGGCTTTCCAGGTCCATGGGCGAGAGCTTCCACTGCTTCAGCGGATCGTGGATGCGCATCTTGAAGCGGAATTCCTGCTCCTCGTCGGTGATCGAGAACCAGTATTTGATGAGGATGATGCCGGAGCGGACGAGCATGCGCTCGAATTCCGGAACGGAGCGGAAGAATTCTTCCAGCTCGTCCTTGGTGCAGAAGCCCATGACACGCTCGACGCCGGCGCGGTTGTACCAGGAGCGGTCGAAGAGAACCATTTCGCCAGCGCTCGGCAGGTGCGGAATGTAACGCTGGAAATACCACTGGTGACGTTCGCGCTCGGTGGGCGCGGGGAGCGCCACGACGCGGCAGACGCGTGGATTGAGACGCTGCGTCACGCGCTTGATCGCGCCACCCTTGCCGGCAGAATCGCGGCCTTCGAAGATCACCACGACCTTCAGCTTCTTGTGCTGGATCCAGTCCTGAAGCTTCACCAGCTCGTGCTGCAGGCGGAAGAGCTCGCGGAAGTAGATCTTGCGATCGAGCGTCGGCTCCGTCTCATGCGTCATTCCGTCGACGACAAGCTCGTCAAGCTGATCCTCGTCCATCTGCATTTCCAGCTCTTCGTCGAAGCTGTCAGCAATTTCTGTCTTGATGCGTTCGAGGTCATATTGCATTCGTCAAATCCTTGCGGCGGTTTTGCCGGAGAGAAGCAGGGTTCTGTGAAGGACTTGTGACAGATTGCGCCGATGATGCTTCAGGACCCGAACATATGGTCGCCGGGAAGATTTCGGGGCCTGTAGTCGGGCATCTGTTTCATCCTGATGTCGACTGAGGGATGGATCACCGCCTTTGAAGGGATTTTCCGCCGGTCGAAAATCGGAAGGTAGAATCGTCCCAGTCTTGGCCAAAGTCTGAGCGACGTCTTGAGAATGCGGCGTGGGAAGAATTCCACGATCGCCCAGGCGATGTTCATGGATTCGTTGATCTTCCCGGTGGGAGACGGCGGGACATAATGACCACTATTGTCCCCGATGCCTTTTGCAAGCAAGTCGAAGACGACATCGTCGCCCTTGATGCCGCTGTCGCAGGCTTCGCGGTACAGCCACTCCAGGGGTATTTTCGCGAGCGCGCTCTTCTGCTCAGGCTGGCCGCCTCCGACATCCGTGTGGCAGCCTGTGAACCAGACCTCCTTGAAGTCTTGCGGCACAGTGTCGAAGCCATTTTTTTCATACGACCAGTATTGGTATTTCTGATCCGGCGTCCAGAGCGAGGGCTGGAACATCGTCCGGTGTTCATCGATGGCCAGCGCTTGCCGCACCGTCTTGATGCGGTCATTCTTGTTCGTGTAGGCCTTCTGCTTCAGTGTCAGCCACGGGAAGCGGGACTTCCGATCGAAGACCGAGGCAACGGTATCCCACAGGCCGAGGAACTCCACACGGATCGGTTTGCCCTGCAGAACCTTCTGATAGTGTTCGATCTCGTCATCAAAACGCTTGCTTTCAGCAGTGAAGCCGAAATTCTTGTAGGCTCTGAATGCATAGCGAACCAGGTTATCCTGCTCGGGCTTCGTGAGCCCGAAAACCCGGATGAATCCCGTCAGAAGGCGCGCTGTGTAGGCGCCGCGGCTGAAGCCGATGACATAGATATTGTCTCCAGGTTCCCAACGATTGACGAGAAAGCGATATGCTTCCATGACATTGTCATCGATCCCGGCGCCCGTCGCCAGACCGATCAGGATAAATGCCTTCGAGCGAAGCGAGGACCACCAGCCCAGGTTGCCGAACGTTCCGACGCCCGGCTGGTAGAAGACCAGCTGCGTCTCGTTTCTCTTCAGGCAGCCATAGAGTCTCAGAACGTTGGTGCGCTCGCCGTTGATCTGGTTCGACGTGCCGTCGAGCAGGATGACGATGTTCTTTGCCATGATCTCCTCCCTCATGATGAGGGAGGATAGTAGTGGAATTATCCCAATTTGCAATCAGGGGTTATGTTCCGGCGGCAAAGGGACCGGGCCGCAGCGGCTTGTCGCGCTGCGGCCGGAAAAGGCTATTCTCAGAAATAGCTCTGCAGCGGCCGCACTTCGAGGTTGCCGGCCTTCAGCGCGCGGATGGCTTCTGCGGCTGCCAGTGCGCCCGACATGGTCGTGTAGTAGGGCACCTTCTGCATCAGCGCGGCGCGGCGGAGCGACTTGGAGTCGGAGATCGCCTTGTTGCCGTCGGTGGTGTTGAAGACGAGGCTGACCTGGCGGTTGCGGATGGCGTCCTCGATATGCGGGCGGCCTTCCAGAACCTTGTTGATCTTGATCGCCTCGATGCCGTTTTCGGCGAGGAAGCGCTGCGTGCCGCCGGTTGCCAGCACCTTGAAGCCGATATCGGCCAGGATGCGGATGGCAGGCAGGATGCGGTCCTTGTCGCCGTCGCGGACGGAGACGAAGACGGCGCCGTCACGCGGCAGATCGACGCCGGCGCCGAGCTGCGACTTGGCAAAGGCCAGCGCGTAGTCGGTGTCAAGGCCCATGACTTCGCCGGTCGAGCGCATTTCCGGGCCGAGCAGTGTGTCGACGCCGGGGAAGCGGGCAAACGGGAAAACGGCTTCCTTGACCGCGATATGCTTCAGCGCGCGCGGGTTCGGCTTCTGGCCATAGGCGGCAATGGCCTCGTCCAGCTTTTCGCCGGCCATGATGCGGGCAGCGATCTTGGCGATCGGTGCGCCAATGGTCTTGGCGACGAAGGGCACCGTGCGCGAGGCGCGCGGGTTGACTTCGAGGATGTAGATCGTGCCGTCCTTGACCGCGAACTGGACGTTCATCAGGCCGCCGACATTGAGTGCCTTGGCGAGGATCTTCGTCTGGCGCTCCAGCTCATCGACCATTTCGTCGGAGAGCGTGTGAACCGGCAGCGAGCAGGCGCTGTCGCCGGAATGGATGCCGGCTTCCTCGATATGCTCCATGATGCCCGAGACGAAGACATCCTTGCCGTCGCAGAGGCAGTCGACATCCACTTCGATGGCGTTGGTCAGGTAGCTGTCGAAGAGAAGCGGGTTCTTGCCGAGCAGCGTGTTGATCTGGCCGGTCTTGTCGTTCGGATAGCGGGCCTTGATGTCTTCCGGCACGAGTTCCGGAACCGTGTCGAGCAGGTAGGACTGGAGCTGGCTTTCCGAATGGAGGATCTGCATGGCGCGGCCACCCAGAACATAGGACGGGCGCACGACCAGCGGGAAGCCGATCTCGCCGGCAACAAGGCGGGCCTGTTCGACGGAATAGGCAATACCGTTGTTCGGCTGCGTCAGGTCGAGCTTCTGGAGAAGCTTCTGGAAGCGGTCGCGGTCTTCGGCCAGGTCGATCATGTCGGGCGCGGTGCCGAGGATCGGGATGCCGTTCTTTTCCAGCGCTTCGGCAAGCTTCAGCGGCGTCTGGCCACCGAACTGCACGATGACGCCGACAAGCTCGCCGTTTTCCTGCTCGGCGCGCAGGATTTCGATCACGTCTTCGGCCGTCAGCGGCTCGAAATAGAGGCGGTCGGAGGTGTCGTAGTCGGTCGAGACGGTTTCCGGGTTGCAGTTGACCATGATGGCTTCAAAGCCGGCATCCTTCAGCGCGAAGGCGGCATGGCAGCAGCAATAGTCGAATTCGATGCCCTGGCCGATACGGTTCGGGCCGCCGCCGAGGATGACGACCTTCTTTCTGGTCGAGACTTCGGCTTCGGAGCGCGTGGCACCTGCAAAAGGCGTCTCGTAGGTCGAGTACATATAGGCCGTCGGCGAAGCGAATTCGGCCGCACAGGTGTCGATGCGCTTGTAGACGGGGCGGACATTGAGGCGGTTGCGCAGATGTGCGACTTCCTTCGCCGTCTTGCCGGTCAGCGAGGCAAGGCGCGCGTCGGAGAAGCCCATGGCTTTCAGCATGCGCAGGTTCTGGTCGTCTTCCGGCAGGCCGTGCTCGCGCACGCGGGCTTCCATGTCGACGATGTTCTTCAGCTGGGCGATGAACCACGGGTCGATCTTGCAGCCCTGATGCACTTCTTCTTCCGTCATGCCGAGGCGGAGCGCCTGGGCGACATGGCGCAGACGGTTCGGGGTCGGCGTGCCGATGGCGGCGCGGATTGCGTTCTTGTCGTCGCCATCGCCGAGGCCGGGGATTTCGATCTCGTCGAGGCCGGTCAGGCCCGTTTCGAGACCGCGCAGCGCCTTCTGCAGCGATTCCGCGAAGGTGCGGCCGATTGCCATGACTTCGCCGACCGACTTCATCGCGGTCGTCAGAACCGGCGAAGCGCCGGGGAACTTCTCGAAGGCGAAGCGCGGGATCTTGGTGACGACGTAGTCGATCGACGGCTCGAAGGAGGCCGGCGTTGCGCCGCCGGTGATGTCGTTTTCGAGTTCGTCGAGCGTGTAGCCGACGGCAAGCTTGGCGGCGATCTTGGCGATCGGGAAGCCGGTTGCCTTGGAGGCCAGAGCCGACGAGCGCGACACGCGCGGGTTCATTTCGATGACGACGAGGCGGCCGTTCTCGGGATTGACCGCGAACTGCACGTTCGAGCCGCCGGTCTCAACGCCGATCTCGCGCAGAACCGCGATCGAGGCGTTGCGCATGATCTGGTATTCCTTGTCCGTCAGGGTCAGGGCAGGGGCAACCGTGATGCTATCGCCCGTGTGGACGCCCATCGGGTCGATGTTTTCGATCGAGCAGATGATGATGCAATTGTCCGCCTTGTCGCGGACGACTTCCATCTCATATTCCTTCCAGCCGAGAACGCTTTCTTCGATCAGCACTTCGGTCGTCGGCGAGGCGTCGAGGCCGTAGCCGATGATGTCGAAGAATTCCGAGCGGTTATAGGCAATGCCGCCGCCGGTGCCGCCCATGGTGAAGGACGGGCGGATGATGGCGGGCAGGCCGACGACATCGATCGCCTGGGCGGCAACCGCCATGGCGTGGCTGATGTAGCGCTGCTTCCGGTCGGTCTCGCCGAGGTTCCACTGGTTTTCGAGATCATCCAGCGCCTTGTCGAGCGCGTCGCCGGAGAGTTCGGCGCGGAGCTTGGCGCGCGCCGCCTCATGCGTCTTGCGGTCGGCATTCTTGATTTCGGTGGCATTGGCCAGCATCGACTTCGGCGTTTCGAGGCCGATCTTCTCCATGGCTTCGCGGAAGAGCGCGCGGTCTTCGGCCTTGTCGATGGCTTCGGGCTTGGCGCCTATCATCTCGACATTGTAGCGGTCGAGCACGCCCATGCGCTTCAGCGACAGCGCGGTGTTGAGCGCGGTCTGGCCGCCCATGGTCGGGAGCAGCGCGTCCGGGCGCTCCTTGGCGATGATCTTGGCGACGACTTCCGGGGTGATCGGCTCGATATAGGTCGCATCCGCCAGGCCCGGATCGGTCATGATGGTCGCCGGGTTGGAGTTGACCAGAATGACCCGGTAGCCCTCTTCCTTCAGCGCCTTGCAGGCCTGCGTGCCGGAATAGTCGAATTCGCAAGCCTGACCGATGACAATCGGCCCCGCGCCGATGATGAGGATCGATTTGATATCTTGGCGCTTCGGCATGGCGTCATTTCCATATTTTTGGCCTGCATCAAAAGCCGGCGACGGTTCGGGACCGGGCCGGGTGCAGACTTCGTGACTTAAAGGCTAGGTGGGCCTTATAGGGAATGTCTTTATGGAAACCAACCCCGAAAATGGCGGTTTCCGGGGGAAAGTTTCGTGCGGTGACCACAGTCTCGACTGAGAAATCGGGAGCCGTGTTAGTCCTTCTTCACTGGAAGCTGCACGTTCTTCAGACTGATGGCGCAGATCAATGCAACCAGTCCGATTGCTGCACCCGTGAGGAAGAGCGGGTGGAAGGCGTTGTGGTAGACGCCTGCGATCGCCTGCCGCGTCGCCTCCGGAAGGCCTGAAACATCCTTCGGGGTCAGCTTCTCGATATCATCGACGCCGGGAATCGGGACGGTCAGATGCGCGACGCTGGCGGCAAGGATCGCGCCATAGACGGAGATGCCGATTGAGGCGCCGCCCATGCGGGTGAGCGTCACGACGCTCGTTGCCGCGCCCGTATCGCGCTTGTCGGCGGTGTTCTGGACGCCAAGGACGGGGACCTGCTGGGCGACGCCGATGCCGAGACCGTTGATCAGCAGCAGCGGCGCAATCGCCCAGAGCGGGGCCGAGAGCGGCAGGAAGGCGATGGTCGTCAAGGCCAGAACAGCGGACACGCCGGAGACGACGGCGAAGATCTTGTAGCGGCCGGTCTTCGACATGATGCGGCCGGATGTCAGCGAGCCGAGGGCGATGCCGCCGGTCAGCGGGATGAAGAAGAGACCGGCATTGGTTGGCGTGAGACCCACGGCGGACTGCAGGTAGAGTGCGAAATAGGTCGAGAGGCCGATGCCGATGGCGCCGCTGGCCATGGAAAAGACGAGCAGCAGGTTGACGGTGGACTTCGAGAAGATGCTGAGCGGCACGACAGGTTCGGCGACGCGCTTTTCCACCTGGATCCAGATGACGATGCAGAGTGCGCCGATGCCGAGGATTCCAAGACTTTGCGGGGCCAGCAGGCCACCGAAGAGTTCCGAACTGTCGGCCCACAGCACGAAGCTTGCGATGGCCGCGGCAATCAGGATCGCGCCGAGGTAGTCGATCTTCGGTTTGCGGTGCGGGCGCTTGTAGGGAAGCATGGCGCCGATGCCGAGAAGCACGATGATGCCGATCGGCAGGTTGATCAGGAAGATCGAGCGCCAGCCGAACAGGTCGCTCATCACGCCGCCGAGCGCGGGTCCGACGGCGCTGGAGAGCATGAGCATGAGACTGGAATAGCTCTGGTATTTTGCCCGTTCACGCGGCTCGAAGAGATCGGCATTGATCGAGAAGATCGAGACCATGATGCCGCCACCGCCGAGCGCCTGCAAGACGCGCGCGGCAATCAGCGTGTCCATCGACACGGCCAGGCCGCAGGTGGCGGAGCCGAGCGTGAAGATGAAGACGGCCGCCATCATGACGTATTTGCGGCCGAAGAGATCGCCGAGCTTGCCATAGAGCGGCATGACGGCGCTGGAGGCGAGAAGATAGGCCGAGCCCACCCAGCCGAAGCGTTCCAGTTGACCGAATTCGCCGACAATGGTCGGCAAGGCCGTGGCGACGATCTGGTTGTCGAGTGTTGCCATGAAGACGCCTGTCAAAAGGAAGGCAAAGACGATCAGCCGCCGCCTGTGGTCGAGCGCCATGGGCGCATCGTGCTGGATTTCGGCCTCTGCGGGGGCAGGCTTCATACGGTTGTGCATGACAAGGCAATCTCGATAGAGTAGCTCAAGGTGAGTTGGACTTTTATGTGCCTATGGCAAACAAATGTCAAATTCATATGCGTGACAAATGCAAACAAATTTGTTATGCCTGATCGAAACAAGGAGGACCTGCCTTTTCCATGAGCGCCCAAGCGGAACACGCGGCTGACCGCGCAAAGTCAGAAACGGATGCCGACATCGCCCTGATCGGTCAGGCCATGTCGCGCATGCGGCTGATGATTGGCCGTCGCATCATCGGCCGCATGGCGATGAAGCGCGCCGCGCCGACGCTCGAACTGTCGCATCTTGACGTCATCGAGGCCGTGCGGCGGATCTCGGAAAACGGGGAGGTGACTGTGGGGGCTGTCGCCGACATGATGCATGTCGACCCGTCGCGCAGCAGCCGGCTGATTTCCGAGCTGGTGCAGGGCGAATTCCTCATCCGCTCGGTGTCCCAGGCCGACGCGCGCCGCGCGGTCGTCGAACTTACCGACAAGGCGCGCGCCTATTTCCGCGAGGCGCAGAGCGTGAAGCGCGATCTCATCGAATCCATCGTCGCCGACTGGAGCCCGGAAGATATCGGGCATTTCGGCCGGCTTTATCTCAGGTTCGTCGATGAATTCGAGGCCCGGGCCAAGTCTTCCGAGGTGTGATTCTAGGCTCTCCCTCCGGGGCGGTTGAAAAAGACGTTTCCTTGCCGCTGCGATTCTGCCAGAAGGCGAGGATCAATTTCCCCGAAAGCCCGCCTCCATGACCATAGACGCTTCGCCGAAGCCTGAAACTCCCGCCGTCGCAACCGCATCGGCGCGACCGGCCGGCTTTGCGCTCGGCCTTGTTGCGATGATCGCGGCAGCACTCGCCATGAGCATTTCGCCGTCGCTGGTGCGGCTCGCCGATGTCGGGCCCTATGCCAGTGCGTTCTGGCGGGTCTTCCTCGCGCTGCCGGTGCTCTGGTTCTGGATGTGGCAGGAGGAGCGCCAGCGGCCGGATGCGCCGCGCGCCAAGTTCCCGCTTGCCACGATCCTCGCCGGTCTCGCCTTTTCCGGCGACCTGTTCTTCTGGCACCTGACGGTGATGCATACGAGCATCGCCAATGGCACGTTCTTCGCCACAATGGCGCCGCTGTGGGTGGTGATCTTCGGCTGGCTGCTGCTGCGCCAGCGGGTAAGCCGCATGACGCTGGTCGGGCTGGGGCTCTGCCTCGTCGGTGGAGCGGCGCTTGTGGCGGAGAGCCTTGCCTTCAATCCGGCCCGTGCCCTGGGCGACCTCATGGGCATCGTGACGGGCGTCTTCTTCGGTCTCTATTTCCTCGCCGTCGGTGCGGCGCGGCTCAAGAGCGGCGCGGCGCGCGTCACCTTCGAGATGAGCCTGATCACGGCAGCGCTTCTCTTTGTCGTCGCCTATGTGATGGAGCCGCATATCCTGCCGAAGAGCGGTTATGGCTGGGGCATCCTGCTGACGCTCGCCTTTGTCAGCCATGCCGGCGGGCAGGGGCTGCTTTCCGTTGCACTCGGTCGGCTGCCGACGGTCTTCTCCTCGCTGGTGATCTTTCTGGAGGCGATCGCTGCGGCCATCATCGCCTGGATCCTGCTCGGCGAGCCCGTCTCACTCCTGCAGGCGGGCGGCGGCATGATCATCCTCTGGGGCATCTGGCTCGCACGGCCGAAAGCCGCCTGACGAAGCTGGTTGCGGCTAGGCTGTTGCGGACGCAAAGCCCTGATGCGCTCCTGGTGTAACTGCTCCGGTCTCAGGACCAGCTTGAGACCTTCGCCCGCACTTCGCTTGCGAAGCTGCGACTGACCGGAAGCTCTGTTCCGTCCTTCAGTCTTGCCATCAGCTTGCCATCCTTCGTCAGCAGCGCGTCGAAGGCCGCGCAGGCGATCCAGTGCGAGCGGTGGATCTGCGTGCCGACCGTGTCGCCGAGTTCGGAGAGTGCATCGGAGAAGCGGATGAGGATGAGTTCGCGGCCACGGGTGGTGACCGTGTGCGTGTAGTGATCCTCTGCCGACAGGCGCAGGATGGGGGCGCGGTTTTCCGGCTTGAGCCGCGACAGCAATGGCGGGGGCTCGGAGATTGCCTTTTGCTCGCGGCTTTCTGCAACGACACCCGCAGCCAGGGCAGATTGCGTTGCCAAGCCGTCCGGGCTGGCGCCTTCGGCTGCGAGCCTGATCTGCTTCTCATGACGCATCGAGGCCCAGAAGATCAGCGTGAAGACGATCCCGATGGGCAGGGCCTGTGCCGTGTTTTCCAGATAGCGCGCCCAGGACGGCTCCGGTCCGCGCCAGGAGTAGACCACGAGCATGGATGTCAACCCGATGACCGGGCAGGACAGAAGCGACCCGACGAACATGCGCGCGAAGGGCCGGGCGATGAAGCGATCCAGATAGAGTTCGGCGAACACCACGAAGACGATCGCGATCCAGGTGCCGACGAACATGTTCACCAGCCAGAAGCCGAAGCGCGGCAGGACGCCCATGAAATGATCGGTCCCGAAGGGGCCGATGGCCGTGAACAACAAAACGATAGCGGCAAGCACGATCCAGAAATTTCTGGAGCTTGCGAAGTCCTGCAGTTCGCGAAGCGCGGAATGCAATTTGCCACCGTTCACGTATAGGCCTCTTCAACATGCGTAGGCAGATTTGATCGGCGGAAACAATTGGACGAAGCGGAGACCAGTTGCAATCCCCCGGAGACAGCCAAATGAACCTGCAGCCTCTTCTCGACGCATCTTTCGCCGTACAGTTTCACGTTCTGACCGTCGTGCCGGCGGCTTTTCTCGGCGCTTATGTGCTTTTGACCCGAAAGGGCACACCGCGCCACAAGCTGCTGGGGCGCATCTGGATGCTGCTGATGGTCATGACGGCGATTTCCACCTTCTTCATCCATCAAATCCGGATGTGGGGTGATTTCAGCCCGATCCATCTTCTTTCGGTCGTCGTAATCGTCTCGTGTGCGTCGGCAATCTGGCAAATCCGCCGCGGTAATGTCAGGGCGCATAAATCCGCCCTGATCAGTGCCTATATCGGCGGAATATTCGGTGCGGGCATCTTTACCTTCTGGCCGGGCCGGCTGATGAACGAGATATTTCTCGGCGGTTCGGCCGGTGCGACACCGGAAGCGGTGCGGCACTCGATTGTGGCTGCCGGAGTGGTCGTCGCGCTCGGTTACGCCTATACGATGTATGTCACGCGGTTCAGGTCCGTGCCGCGTCGCGCTCGCAACGTCCGATCGATAGAAAATGCCTGACGGAGAAACATGTGCTGATCGTCCATTACCTCAACAATTCGCGTGCCCACCGGCTGATCTGGCTGCTCGAGGAGCTTGGCCTCGACTATCAGATCAAGTTCTACAAGCGCGGTCCCGACTATCGCGCGCCTGCCGAATTGAAGAAGGTGCATCCGCTCGGCAAGTCGCCGGTCCTCGAAGACGATGGGTTGGTGATTGCCGAGAGCGGGGCGATCTTTGAATATCTCCTGGAAAAATACGATCCCAAGGGGCTCGTCCCGGCGGCCCGCACGCCGGAACGTCTCGCCTATACCTACTGGCTGCATTATGCCGAAGGTACGGCCATGCCGCTGCTGGTCATGAAGCTGATCTTCGGGATGATCCCGAAACAGGTTCCTTTCTTCATGAAGCCCTTTGCCAATGCGATCAGCGGCGGGATCATGCGGCGCATGCTCGATCCGCAGCTGAAGGACAATGCCGATCTGTGGGAAGCGGAGCTTTCGGAAAACGGCTGGTTCGCCGGCTCGGAATTCTCCGCCGCCGACATCATCATGAGCTTCCCCGTCGAGGCGGCGATCACCCGGGCCGGGCTGGGGCCGAACTATCGGTCGATCAATTCGTGGCTCCATGCCATCAAGACGCGACCGGCCTACCAGCGCGCCGCCGAAAAGGTCAGCTGATTTCCAAGCCTTTGATTTGCCGCGCCGCTGAATTCAGATAGAAGGGAATCCAGCGGTGAAGAGAGGGGAGCTCCATGGATCTGAACGGACGCCGGGAATCCGACAATATCGAGGACGTGCGCGACCAGTCCGGCGGCGGGCCGGTCGGGCGGGGCGGTGGCTTTTCCATCCCGGGCGGCATTCCGCTAGGCGGCTTTTCCTTCCGCACGATCATCATCTTTGCTGTCATCTATTTCGCGCTGAAGCTGTTTCTGGGCATCGACCTGCTGCAGATTCTCTCCGGTGAGCCCGGCGGGCAGGTCGGTTCGAACTACAGCCAGTCGCAGAGCCGCAACAACTCCAACACCGCGCAGGACGAGGTGATGAAGAAATTCGTCTCGCAGGTGCTGGCGGATACGGAAGACACCTGGACCGGCATTTTCGAAACCATGGGCAAGACCTATGAGCGGCCGAAGCTGGTCATGTATCGCGGTCAGTGGGTGTCGCCCTGCGGCGAGGCCACCCCTGCGGTCGGACCATTCTACTGCCCAACCGACCGCAAGGTCTATCTCGACACCGACTTCTTCCAGGAGATGCAGCAGAAGTTCAAGGCAGGCGGCGACTTCGCCGATGCCTATGTGATCGCGCATGAGATCGGCCATCACGTCCAGAACCTGCTCGGCATCCTGCCGAAGTTCAATCAGGCACGCGCCAAGATGAGCGAAACGCAGGCGAATGCCATGTCGGTGCGCGTCGAGCTGCAGGCTGACTGCTTTGCCGGGATCTGGGGCAAGTTCAGCCAGCAGAAGGGCATCCTGAAATCCGGCGACCTCGAGGAGGCGCTGAATGCCGCCCACCAGATCGGCGACGACGCGCTGCAGAAGCAGGGCCGGGGCTATGTCGTGCCCGACAGCTTCACGCACGGGACGTCGGCGCAGCGCATGAAGTGGTTCCAGCGCGGCTTCGATACCGGCAAACTCTCGGCCTGCGACACGTTCAGCGGGGCGATCTGAGCGCATCAACAACCGGGCGAACGGGCTTGTCCCATTCGCCCGGATTTGCCCTCCATCAAGAAATTTGATGAACGCGGTACTTTTCCGGGGTGCCATTTGCCGCTTTTTTAGGCTAGGTTCCGCCCAAATTTGACGCTGCCGGGCTGCTTTTGGCGCTTTCCTGACCGGCAGACAGGATAAAGCGCCAGAGATTCGATATGGAACAGGCATTGAAAACAGGCGGCTCCTGGAGCCGGCATCTGGCGGATACGGCGTTGCTCGGTGCTCCGCTGATTGGCGCGCAGATCGCGCAGCTGGCGATCAACACCACGGACGTGCTCATCATCAGTCATCTGGGAACGGCGGAGCTTGCGGCGATCGTGCTGGCCTCGCAGTTCTTCTTCACCATCTTCATTCTCGGCAGCGGGTTCTCGACGGCGGCGATTCCGCTGGCGACGCATGCGCTTGCCGTCGGCGACGAGCGCGGCGTGCGTCGCGCAATCCGGATGGGCATGTGGGCGTCGCTCGCCTTCTCGCTCGCGTGCCTCCCGCTCTTCATCTATTCGGAGCCGATCCTGCTCCTCCTTGGACAGAAGCCGGATGTGGCGGCCTTTGCCGCGTCCTATCTGCACATTGCGGGCTTCGGTATCATTCCGGCGCTGCAGTTCATGGTGCTCAGGTCCTTCCTCAGCGCCCTGAAGCGTGCGTCGATCATCCTCTATGTCACGGTGGCGGTTCTCGTGCTCAATGCCGTCTTTGCCTATGCCTTCGTGCTTGGCCATTTCGGCATGCCGGCGCTCGGCATGAAGGCGGCGGCCTATGTGGCTGCCGGCGTCAACCTGTTCGGCTTTGTCGCGGCGGTGATCTATATCGAGCGCGTGCCGGCGCTGGCGGCCTACAGTCTCTTTGCGCGCTTCTGGCGGCCGGACTGGCAGGCGCTCGGCGAGGTTGTGCGGTTGGGCATTCCGGTCGGGCTGATGGTGCTGGCAGAAGTGAGCCTCTTTACCGTGGCCTCGCTGATGATGGGCTGGATCGGGACTGTCGAGCTTGCCGCCCATGGCATCGCGCTGCAGTTTGCCTCCATGTCCTTCATGGTGCCTCTGGGTCTTGCGCAGGCGGCGACCGTCCGCGTGGGGCTTGCCGCGGGCGCGGGCAAGCGGGTTGACGTCATGCGGGCAGGGGGCGCTGCGGTGCTGCTTGCCACCGGTTTCGCACTGGCCAGCTGCATCCTGTTTATCGTGGAAAGAGAATCGCTTGCGCGGCTTTTCGTCGATCCGGCTTCAAGCAATGCGGCGGAACTCATTGCAACGGCTGGCCCGTTCATCATCGTGGCCGGTGCCTTCCAGTTGTTTGACGGCCTGCAGGCCATCGGCGCCGGGCTGGCGCGCGGGCTGAAGGATTCGACCGTGCCGATGGTACTGGCGATCGCGAGTTATTGGGGCATCGGCTTCACGAGCGCCTACGCCTTTGCCTTCCCGCTCGGCTTTGGCGGGATCGGCATCTGGTATGGTTTCATGCTGGGATTGGCCGCGGCCTCGGTCGCGCTCAATGGGCGCTTCTACTATCTTGCGAGCCGCAACCGGCTCGCCTGATCGGCCTTCGGCAGGCCAGTCCAGATCGTCGTTGAAAACAGAAACGCCGTGCCTCCATCAGGAGCACGGCGTTTTGTTTGTTTGCCTGTTTGTCTATTGATCAGGCGGCGCTGCGTTCGTTCAGCGCCGGCTCGCCCTTGCGCTCGCGCACGAGGTTGAGGAAGCGGCGGAATAGGTAGTGGCTGTCCTGCGGGCCGGGCGAGGCTTCCGGGTGGTGCTGCACCGAGAAGACCGGCTTGCCGACGACGCGGATGCCGCAATTGGTGCCGTCGAAGAGGGAAACGTGAGTCTCCTCAACACCTTCCGGCAGCGACTTCGACGCGACTGCGAAGCCGTGGTTCATCGAAACGATTTCCACCTTGCCGGTCGTGAAGTCCTTGACCGGGTGGTTCGCGCCGTGATGGCCCTGATGCATCTTCTCGGTCTGGGCGCCGAGCGCCAGAGCGAGCATCTGGTGGCCAAGGCAGATGCCGAAGAGCGGCAGGCCGCTGTCGATCAGCTTGCGGATAACCGGCACGGAATATTCGCCGGTCGCCGCCGGGTCGCCGGGGCCGTTCGACAGGAAGATGCCATCCGGGTTCAGCGCGAGAATGTCTTCGGCCGAGGTCTTGGCCGGAACGATGGTGACGCGGCAATCCAGGCCGGCGAAGAGGCGCAGGATGTTGCGCTTCACGCCGTAATCGACGGCGACGATGTGATAGCGGGCTTCTGCCTCGCCGAGTTCGCTCGTGCCTTCGTTCCACACCCAGGGACGCTCCATCCAGCGCGAGGACTGGCCGGAGGTGGCTTCAATGGCAAGGTCGAGGCCGATCAGGCCACTCCAGGCCTTGGCTTCCTGCTTGAGCGCTTCAACGTCGAAGTTGCCGGACGGGTCGTGGGCGATGACAGCGTTCGGTGCGCCGTTCTCGCGGATCCAGGCGGTGAGCGCGCGGGTGTCGACGCCACACAGACCAATGACGCCGCGGGCCTTCAGCCACTGGTCGAGATGCTTGACGGCGCGGTAGTTCGACGGGTCGGTGATGTCGGCCTTGAAGATGACGCCGACGGCACCCTTGCGGGCGGCGGGCGTCAGGTCTTCGATGTCTTCCTCATTGGTGCCGACATTGCCGATATGGGGGAAGGTGAAGGTGACGATCTGGCCGAGATAGGAGGGGTCGGTGAGGATTTCCTCGTAACCCGTGAGCGCCGTGTTGAAGACGACTTCGGCCTGGACATGGCCAGTGGCGCCGATGCCCTTGCCTTCGATCACCGTTCCATCGGCGAGAACCAGAAGGGCGGTCGGCTTTTCAGTCGTCCAGGGGGCGGTGGCGGCCATGGCTTTTCTCCAGCGGTTTGCGGTTTTCGCAGCAAACGCGCGGATCGCAGTTGCCTGCGCCGCGGAAGCGAAATCCATCTGTCTTTGTGCTAAGGCCGGGAAAATAGTGTGGGTGCCCCGTGGGGTCAACCTTTGGAGGGACGATTCCCCGTTTTAAAAGACCAATCTTTTCAATCGATTATTCATTTTGTTTGATCGGCGGCGTTCGAAGGCTTAAGTAGCGGTTCGAAAAATCCACAAATACCGGGATTGAGAGAGGCCTGCGGACGCCGCGAGGCTTGCCGGAAAATCTTTCATTTCACGGCCACTGACGAGGACAAAACGATGCGTGCGACGCTTTCACAAGCCATGAAGGATGCCATGAAGGCCAAGGATACGCGGCGGCTTGCGACCGTCCGTCTCATCATGGCCGCGATCAAGGACCGCGACATTGCCATGCGTACGCCTGAACTTGAGCAGGTGAGCGACGAGGATATCCTTCAGCTTCTCGCCAAGATGATCAAGCAGCGCGAAGAATCGATGAAGATCTATGCCGAAAACGGCCGCGCCGATCTCGCCGACCAGGAACGCGAAGAGATGGAGATCATCCGCAGCTTCATGCCGGAACAGTTTTCGGGAGAGAAGGTGCGGGAAATCTGCGCTGCCGTCATCGCCGAGACGGGCGCTGCGGGCATGCGCGACATGGGCAAGTGCGTGGCGCTTCTGAAGGAGCGTTATCCCGGCCAGATGGATTTCGCCAAGGCGTCCGCCATCCTCAAGGACCTGCTGAAGTAAGCCTATAGCGTTCACCTGTCGGGGATGCGGCTCTTACCGTTCCCCGACAAGCGGGCTCAGGCGTCTTACTTGCCCATGGCGGCGCTGAGAATGGCCTGCTGCTGTGCCTTCGGGCCGCCGACGAAACGCAGCGTCTTGCCTTCCTTGAGGAGGGCGTAGGCATGGTGCTTGTGTGGCGTGATCAGGATCGAAATCCGGTTGTCGCTGCAATTATGCGCTTCGCAGGCATTGTAGACGTCCGTGCCCGGAAGCGGCGAGATGGTCGTCAGCACCGGCTGAGCGGTGTAATTGCGGTTCTTGATGATGCCCTTGGCCCAGTGGGGCAATTCTTCACGGGTGATCAGCGCAACGACCGGCGCGCGGATCGACTTGTCCTTCAGGGCGTCCATCAGGTAGGGCTTCTTGGCATCGGTCGGCGCGAACTTGACGTCCTCTGCCTGGGCATGGAAGCCCGTCATCAAAACAGCGGCGGCGATCAGGGCGAGGCGCATCAAGCGGAGGTCTCCGTTTGGACTTTGATTCAACGTGACTTTATCCCACTGGTCTGGTTTCGCCGCAAGCGCTTTTCGCTCGCGGCGTGCGTTTCCAGCCGAGTGTGTTCAAGCGCCCGGAACGAAGCGTATCGGCGTGTTCCACGGGTCGAGCGCGACGACGGTGCTGCCTTCCTCCGCCATGTCGGTCCCATGGCTCTTCAGCCGAGAACGCAGGCCTTCCATCAGGTCGGGCGCCACCGTGAAGGCCGCGGTTTCGAGACCCGACATGTCGCCCGGACGCTTGCCGGCTCCTCGCGATTGCCAGACATTCGAGCCGACATGGTGATGATAGCGGCCATTCGAGAAGAAGGCGGCGCTTTCGTTCGCGATCAGCGCCGTCATGTCGAGGCCGGTGGCGCCGACGTAGAATTCGCGTGCCAGCGCGGTATCGCCAACGCGCATGTGGACGTGGCCGATGCGGAAGCCTGCGGGTGCTGAGTAGGGCAGCTTGCTGTCGCGCGGCAGGCCGGCAACGAGGTCGTCGACGTTCAGTTCGTCCGTACCCATCTTCACCTGGCCGTCGGACTTCCATGTCCAGCCTTCCTGCGGCCGGTCGGCATAGACCTCGACGCCGTTTCCTTCCGGATCGTCCAGATAGAGGGCCTCGGAAACCGAATGGTCCGCGAAGCCGGTGAAGGGGACTCCGTTGACATAGGCCGTGATCAGCCAGCGGCCGAGTTCCTTGCGGTCGGGCATGAGGAATGCAGTGTGGTATAGGCCGGCGGTGGAGGGGTCGTCCGGCGTATCGTTGGGCTTGTTGAGAAGCGTCACCAGGGCCACGCCATCCGCGCCAAGGATCGTCCGGTCGGCATCGGCTGAGAGAACGGCAAGCCCGAGGACCTGGCTGTAGAAGGCGGTCATAACCGTCATGTCGCGAACGCGCAGCGTCACCGAGTTGATATGGATCGGGGTGCTGACCGCGAAGGACGGCTTGTAGGGCGCAGCGAATGTCGGGGCCGCTGCCCCCAGGATGATCGGGGTTGCGCCCAGAACGTGGAGCGCGGCGCGGCGGGTCATGTCGAAGGAGGAGGCCATGGGGGTGATCCTGCGGTTTCTATGACCTTTATATGGGCCTCCGAAGGGCTTCGGCATAGATCGCGCCGAATGGATGAATCGTTCTTCTCTGATGAACAATGGGCATTCGATTGTTCATCGCGCGATCTATCCCTGCTTGCGCCCCTGTTCCTTCATGTAGTGCCGCAGCACGGCGTTGATGCGCGTCTGATAGCCCTTGCCGCTCGCCTTGAAGAAATCGATCACGTCTTCATCAAGTCGAATGGAGATGGATTTCTTCGTAACCGGAATGACCCATTCTGCCTTGGACCAGTCGATATCGATGAACTCCGCCCAGTCCGGATCATCGCGCACCGCCCGCTCGATATCCTCGTCGGTCATTGCATCGACGCGAGCCCAGTCGGTCAGGCTTTTCTCGCCTCGGGCTCGCTTGGCCAAAATCTCATCGATTGTGATATGTGTCGTAGAGTGCTTGCTCATTTTTCCTTGCTCTCCGTGCCGAGATGATCCGGCAAATCGAGCCCCTCATGGTGTAGACCACCGCAATCAGGTGGTTCGTATCAGGGCATATTGCGAGAACGCGCACTTCGCCATTTCTATCTGAGGGACGTTCGACGCGCGGTCTCTGCAAGGCGACGGCAGCATCTTCGAAGTCGATACCGTGCTTGGATATATTGGCCAGGCGTTTTTCATCGTTCCATGTGAAGGATGTCAACGGTTGGGTTTCAATGCGCATATGCTCGGTTCCTCCAGACGGGGCCAAGCACTCCTGCGCTTCTATGACGTTTGTATATACAATGGCATATGAAGTCAATGCTGTGGATCATGGGCATGACCTTGCAAACGTCTGGCGCTTGCCGGTGATCCTATCTATATCCAATGGGCTGACCAGAGGTTTCCATGCGCTTTTCCCAGGGCTTTCTCGACGAGATACGCGATCGCGTGCCGATTTCGGCCGTGATCGGGCGTCGCGTTGCGTGGGATCGCAAGAAGACGAATGCGGCGCGCGGCGACTATTGGGGCTGCTGCCCGTTTCATGGCGAGAAGACACCGAGCTTTCACTGCGAGGATCGCAAGGGTCGCTACCATTGCTTCGGCTGCGGGGTGACGGGCGATCACTTCCGGTTCCTGACCGATCTCGAAGGGATCAGTTTCCCGGAAGCCGTCGAACAGATCGCCGGGCTCGCCGGCGTGCCGATGCCGCAGCCGGATGCGGAAGCGGCGCGGCGTGATGAGCAGCGCACGACGCTGATGGACGTCATGGAGCTGGCCACGGCCTTCTTCCAGGAGCAGTTGCAGAGCGCCAATGGCGCCAAGGCGCGCGCCTATCTGCGCGATCGCGGGCTGACGGGGCGGACGATCGAGACCTTTCGGCTCGGCTATGCGCCGGAAAGCCGCAACGCGCTGAAGGAATATCTGGCGGGGAAGGGTGTTCCCAAGGAGCAGATCGAGGCCTGCGGGCTTGTCGTGCACGGGCCGGACATTCCGGTCTCCTATGACCGTTTCCGCGACCGCATCATGTTCCCGATCCTGAGTTCCCGCGACCGGGTGATCGCCTTTGGCGGGCGCGCCATGTCGCCGGATGCGATGGCGAAATATCTGAATTCCAATGACACCGAGCTCTTCCACAAGGGCGATGTGCTCTACAATTTTTCGCGTGCTCGAAAGGCGATGCAAGGCGCGAACGGGGCAACGACGGTGATTGCCGTCGAAGGCTACATGGATGTCATCGCTCTCCATCAGGCGGGCATCGAGAATGCGGTGGCGCCGCTCGGTACGGCGCTCACCGAAAACCAGCTTGGGCTTCTCTGGAAGATGACATCGGAGCCGGTTCTCTGCTTCGACGGCGATGGTGCCGGTTTGCGCGCCGCCTATCGTGCCGCCGATCTGGCGCTGCCACTCATTGGCCCGGGCAAGTCCGTATCCTTCGCGCTACTTCCCGATGGCAAGGACCCGGACGATCTGGTGAAGCTTGACGGCCGCGCGCCGTTTGACCGCGTCATGGCGCAGGCGAAGCCGCTGGCGGAGATGATCTGGACGCGGGAATCACAGTCGGGCAGCTATTCGACGCCCGAAAAGCGCGCCGAACTGGAAGCGCGGCTCAGGCAGATCACCAATGTCATTGCAGACGAGAGCGTGCGCCGTCATTACCAGCAGGCGATGCGGGAGAAGCTCAACGCCTTCTTCCAGCCGCAACAGCGCGATGGCGGCAACTGGCGCTCCAGCGGTGGTGGCGGTGGCGGTCGCAATGGCGGCGGTGGTGGGTTCCAGCGGGGCGGGGGCGCCCAGCGCGGTTCTCAGGCCAGCAGCCGTGTTGGCGGAATTTCCGACAGTCTGGCACGTTCGGGCATGGTGCGGGGCCATCAGGACGTGCCGACGCTGCGCGAGGCGGTGCTGGCGCTGACCATCATCAACCATCCGCAGATCCTGATCGACGAGTACGACCACATCGCCGATCTCGATTTCGAGAACCGCGATATTCAGAAGCTGCGCTCGGCCGTGTTGTCCGAGGCCGCCATGACCGGCTCGCAGAAATTCAGCCGCGAGGCGTTGATCGTCAGCCTGGAGGCGCAGGGCTTTTCGACGCTTCTGAAGCTTCTCGACCAGCAGGTGCGCAATGCGCGGCTGTGGACGGCGACGGAGCAGGCGGCTTCAGAGGACGCGCGCGAGGCGTTCCTCCAGGTTCTTGCGCTGCATCAGCGCACCCGCGTTCTGCGTCAACAGATCGGCGAACTCGAGCGGGAAATCACCGAGGCGATCGAAAAGGATGATGACCGCAACATCGTTGGGCTGATGCAGGCGTTGCGCGAGGTTCAGGCGGAGGCGGCGCGGCTGGAAAACCAGGAGGCCATCATCGATGGCTTCGGTGTGCTGTCGGGGCGGGTCAAGGGGCCTGCAGTCGGCAGTTGAAGTGATTCGCAGCTTTTCCCGCGCCTTGAAATTTTGCGCGCACTCCCCAAATAGGTGAGACTGTCCCGCAAGGTCTGGATTTTGCCGCTTTTGGTGTTTTTTCAGATTTTTCCGGCAAAATGCTTGACTGCCCGGAGAATTGTGGGAATCACCTTCGGGATCGGAAATGGTGGTATTGGTCAATCAGCTTGAATGCCTGCATCTTGCGTATGCGCCGAAACGGCAGCTACGAGAAGAGGGCTTTCGTGGTTAATCAGGATTTAATGGTCTTCCGCTAGCTCAAGACAGATACGGGGGCGACGCGACTCTTTCAAGAGCCGTTCGGTCAGCCTCTCGTCCGGCTTGGCGAATTGAGACGTGACAGGAAAGCGACGGATACATGGTAACGAAAGTCAAAGAGAACGAAGAAGCCGAATCTGAACGCGAAGGCGCAACAGATGGTCCGCTTCTCGATCTTTCGGACGACGCCGTCAAGAAGATGATCAAGGTCGCCAAGAAGCGCGGCTATGTCACCATGGACGAGCTGAATTCCGTTCTGCCGTCCGAGGAAGTCAGCTCGGAGCAGATCGAAGATATTCTGGCGATGCTCTCCGACATGGGCATCAACGTCGTCGAAGACGAAGAAGTCGATGAGAATGCCGGCAGCGCTTCGGCCGATGATGACGACGAGAGCGAAGGCGGCCTTGTGACGTCGAGCGCGAGCACGGCGCTGGCCACCGCCAAGAAGAAAGAGCCGACCGACCGGACGGACGACCCGGTGCGCATGTACTTGCGCGAAATGGGCTCGGTCGAGCTTCTGTCGCGCGAAGGCGAAATCGCGATTGCCAAGCGCATCGAGGCTGGCCGAGAAACGATGATCCAGGGGCTGTGCGAAAGCCCGCTGACCTTCCAGGCCATCATCATCTGGCGCGACGAACTGAACGACGGCGCAACGCTGCTGCGTGAAATCATCGACCTGGAAACCACCTATTCCGGTCCGGAAGCCAAGGCTGCTCCGCAGTTCCAGAGCCCCGAGAAGATCGAGGCGGACCGCAAGGCTGCCGAAGAGAAGGACAAGGCCAAGCGCGCCCGCTCTGCGGCCAATGACGACGACATCACCAATGTCGGCGGCGAGGGGCTTGCTCCGGAAGAAGAGGAAGAGGACGAAGACGAGTCCAACCTTTCGCTTGCTGCCATGGAAGCCGAGCTGCGTCCGCAGGTCATGCTGACGCTCGACCTCATTGCCGAGACCTACAAGAAGCTGCGCAAGCTGCAGGACCAGCAGGTGGAGGCGCGCCTTTCCGCGACTGCATCGCTGTCCACCGCTCAGGAGCGCCGCTACAAGGAACTGAAGGACGAGTTGATCGCGGCCGTGAAGTCGCTGTCGCTCAACCAGAACCGCATTGATGCGCTGGTCGAGCAGCTTTACGACATCAACAAGCGTCTCGTGCAGAACGAGGGCAAGCTGCTGCGTCTGGCCGAATCCTACGGCGTCAAGCGCGAGGACTTCCTGCAGCATTATCATGGCGCCGAACTCGATCCGAACTGGATGAAGTCGATCGCCAATCTGGCCGCGCGCGGCTGGAAGGAATTTGCCCGCGAAGAAAACAACTCGATCCGCGACCTGCGCTCCGAGATCCAGAACCTTGCCACGGAAACCGGCATTTCGGTCATCGAATTCCGCCGCATCGTGCACATGGTTCAGAAGGGCGAGCGCGAAGCGCGCATCGCCAAGAAGGAAATGGTGGAAGCCAACCTTCGTCTCGTGATCTCGATTGCCAAGAAGTACACGAACCGTGGCCTTCAGTTCCTCGATCTGATCCAGGAAGGCAATATCGGCCTCATGAAGGCGGTCGACAAGTTCGAGTATCGCCGCGGCTACAAGTTCTCCACCTATGCAACCTGGTGGATCCGTCAGGCGATCACCCGTTCGATCGCCGACCAGGCCCGCACGATCCGCATTCCGGTGCACATGATCGAAACGATCAACAAGATCGTTCGTACCTCGCGCCAGATGCTGCACGAAATCGGCCGCGAGCCGACGCCGGAAGAACTGGCCGAAAAGCTGGCCATGCCGCTCGAAAAGGTGCGCAAGGTTCTGAAAATCGCCAAGGAGCCGATCTCGCTCGAAACGCCGGTCGGTGATGAAGAAGACAGCCACCTCGGCGACTTCATCGAAGACAAGAACGCGCTTCTGCCGATCGACGCCGCCATCCAGGCGAACCTGCGCGAAACGACGACCCGCGTTCTCGCCTCGCTGACGCCTCGCGAAGAGCGCGTGCTGCGCATGCGCTTCGGCATCGGCATGAACACCGACCACACGCTCGAAGAAGTCGGCCAGCAGTTCTCGGTCACCCGCGAACGTATCCGTCAGATCGAGGCGAAGGCGTTGCGCAAGCTCAAGCATCCGAGCCGTTCGCGCAAGCTGCGCTCGTTCCTCGACAGCTGAGATTTTCGGCAGGAAAGACATGGAGGCCCGGACACAGTTCCGGGCCTTTTCATTTGATGCATCGGGATTCGGTTTTCTCCTCTCGATCCTGCCGCGAATCCACCCTACATAGGAAAAATGGATGACGTGCTGGACGTGCCGAAGCGGGGGAAAGGATGGGCGTTTGTTACGTCCGCGGTCCTGCATGCCGTCATTGCCGCCCTGCTTTTCCTGAAACTGCCGGAAACGAAGCCCGAACCGCCGAAGGACGAGGCGGTGAAGGTGGATATCGTGCAGGAGAAGGATGCGCCGAAGCCGCCGGAGGAGAAGGCGGCTGATCAGCCTCCACCACCACCTCCGCCACCGCCGCAGCAAGAGGCCAAGACCGAGCAGCCGGCAAACGTGCCTGTGCCGACGCTGCGCCCGGTCTTCGAGTTTGGCCAGAAGGATCAGGGGCCGTCGCAGCAGGATGGAAGTGCATCCGAAGGTGAGAAGGATGCGACAGACGAGCTGGCTGACAAGAAGCCCGACGCGCCAAAAGCGGAGGAACCGAAGGCGGTGACGGAGGAGGCCTCCAAGGAGCCGCCGAAGGACGATCTGCCGGGTGTTCCCGATATCCTGAAGGCGCTGGAGCAACAGGAGGCTGCGTCTGCTGCGGCCGCCGGCAAGCCGGTCGAGGAGAAGGCGGCGACGCCGAAGCCCGCCGACGCGCCTGAATTGAAGAAGGCGCGCAAGCTCTATTCCGATGCGGCAGTCGGCGGTCAGGCCGCTGTTATGGCCATGGGCGACATGCCGCGCGAGACGCGTGTCGGCCAGCTTTGCGCGACAGAGCTGCGCGAGCAGTTGCGCCATGCGACGCCCCGCTACAATCCGCTCATGCTGCCAGCTTACCGGCTTCGCTTCGGCAATGTGCTGGATGTCCCGAAGGCTGCGTTTCGAACGCCCTCGGATTGGTATGATGTCAGCTTCCAATGTGAGGTTGACGATGGCGGGCTCAAGGTTGTTTCCTTCTCGTTCAAGGTCGGTGACCGCGTTCCCCAGTCCGAGTGGAAGGCGCGGCGCTTTCCGGAAAACTGAAGCGGCCTGAAGAGGAGGCGAGACATGTCGCTACGCATGCCGCGCGAGATCGCGCGTCTTTCCCGAAGCGGGCAGTTCGATGGAGCGCTATCGAATTTCGAGGCTGAAGCGCTTTCCGAAAGCGCGTCCTCGCTCGGCCATCAGGGACGGAAGGTGGAGAAGGCGCTGGCAGCGCTCGCCGTGGCGGAGGGCGACGACCGGCAGGCTGCCCTTGCTGTGGCGGCCGAAGCGGTCTGGGCCTATTTCGTGCAGCGCGAACTCTGCGGCCTGAGGGACCACCGCCTGATCATCCGCGAGATGGGCATTCCGGGTGAGGTGCTGACGCGGCTGGGTGCTGCGCCGAAGTCAGCGCCCTGAACGGCGGCGCGGCCGGGCTTTCGGGCCGCGCGTTCACTTGCGCTGGATGCACTCGAATTCGTTGCCCCTGGGCCAGGTGACGAGCGCCATGTCTCCCTCGACCTCGAAGCTGACGCCCTGCGGATTGACGAAGCGCTTTCCGTCTCCCTCATCGTCCTTGAAGGTGATGACCGTCTTGCCGGCATGATCCAGCCGAACCGTGGCGGGATCGCTTTCCACATAGGTGACGATCAGCTCGTTCTTCGGATTGTCGCGGCACATGTAGACGGAGGGCGACTTGCTGCTGACGAGGAAGAAGCGCGCCTGCAGGTCGGCAATGCGATAGCGATAGCTTTCCGCCGTGCATTCCTTCGCGTCCTTGCTCCTGGCGCATTCGTTGCGCTCGCGCGACCAGCGAAGCTGATAGGCTTTCATGTGCCGGATTTCCGGCGCGGTGTTGGGCATCGCCTCCACCTTCTTCAAAGCACTTTCGAAGACGGAGGCCAGCCTGACATCGAGTTCCGCCAGTTCGGGATCCCTGCAGACCAATTCCTCGATCGCATTCCGGGCTGTCGCGCAATCGAACGACGGTTTTGCCGTGTCGGAGGTGGGTTCCTTCGGCTCTGAAGCGGCCCAGGTGGTTTGCGTAGCGGATACAGCGAGGAGCGCGAGAAGCCCGATCCGGATCAACACATGCACGACGGTCAGCCTTTCAGATAATCCTTCAGAACCTTGATGATCATGGAATGATCTTCCGTCTGTGCCAGACCCGAGACGGTGATCGCGGCCACCACGCCGGTGCCTGCGACGCGAACCGGGAAGCTGCCGCCATGATGCGAATAGTTCATCTGGTCGATGCCGATTTCCGGGCCTGGCACGCGACCCTTCTGGCGCAATGCCTCGCCGATAGCGAGCGACGACTTGTGATAGCGCAGCGTCGTGTTCGACTTGCGTCTGGCCCATTCGTCATTGTCCGGCGCTGAGCCGGGCAGGGCGGCGTGAAACAGGGTTCTGTCCGGCGTGCGGATGTCGATCACGACAGGCGCGCCTTCCACCCTGGCGGTCGCAACAAGCGCCATCCCGATTTCAAGCGCCTCGGCCTCGCTGAAGGCGCGGAAAACCAGCCGCGCCTCTTCGTCCCTGATCTGCTCAATCAATTCTGCTGTCGACATGCTCGGTTCCCATGCTTCTGCCCGAAGCATAGCGCCGGTTTTTGGCGGTGCAACGGCTTTCTCGCGCTGTTTGTCGCCTCAAAAATATCTCAAAGGCTGGAGTATCTGCTAGTGTTTCAGAAAGATGAATGGCGTCTGAACGGCCGATTCGGGGAACATTCATCCGGGTGGGGGTATTTATCCAGACAGCCGAAGATGTTTGAATGTGAAGGCCGGCAAAGGCTTCTACGGAGAAGAAAAATGAAACAGGTTCTGACAAGAGCATTGCTTGCTGCCATGATTGGCGTGGGGGGTGTGTCGATTGCGCCGGTCGCCGCAATGGCTGATGGCATCTATTTCGGTTTCGACGCCGGCCCGGGTTATCGTCGCCCGCCGCCGCCGCCGCCGGGCGGATATTACGAGGGTGGTCGCGACTTCTACCGCCGTCCGCCCCCGCCGCCGCCGGGTTATGGCTGCAGCGAGCGTGAAGCGATGCGCCGCGCCTGGCGCATGGGTCTTGAAGATCCGGAAGTCGTTCGCGTGACGCCGCGCCGCGTGATTGTCGAGGGTCAGGTTGGCCGTCGTATTCGGCAGATCCAGTTCGCCAACGTTCCGGGTTGCCCGCCTTTGTGATCGGGTGACCGAGCGCAGAAATCCTGCCTTTCGAAATCTGAAACCGCCGCATTCCTTCCGGAGCGCGGCGGTTTTGCTTGTCGGGCGACGGGCGGGGGACATATCTCAGTCCCCGCCCTGCCGAAATGCCTCAGGGCTTCTTCTGGTTGATCGCGAAGGTGACGGTGACGCGGGCGTGGTAGTCGCTCTCGCCGGCTTCGACCGGCACGCTGTCGGTCGCTTCCTTGGCCATGGCCATGCGCACCATCGGCACCGGCGGAGCCATCGACGTCTCTTCGGCGATGTTAAGTATATCGCCCGTCGACACACCGGCGGCCTCCGTCAGGGCCTTCGCCTTGGTGATCGCATCGGCAACCGCGGCCTTGCGTGCGTCGGCGACGAGATCCTTCTGCTTGCTGTTGCCAAAGCTCAGCGACCCGCCGGAATTGATGCCGTTCGTCACCGCGTCATCCAGAACCTTGCCGAGCGAGGCGATATCGCGCACGCGCACCGTCAGCATGTTGGAGACCTGGTAGCCGGTGAGCTTGGGGGCAGTGCCGTTCTTGGCCGAATAGTCGAACTGCGGCGACACGGAGAAGCCCGACGTCTGCAGGTCGCGCGCCTCAATCCCCTTGGCCTTGAGATCGGCAATCGCCTCGGCGAGCGCCTTGTTCGCATCGTCCAGCGCCTGGCGCGCTGTGGCGGCGCTTTTCAGCACGCCGAAATTGATGATGGCCATGTCGGGTGCGGCCGAGACGGAGCCTTCGCCGGTGACCGTGATGCGGGCCGTCTCTTCGGACGCCCATGCCGCCGGTGCGGCCGAGACGAGCGCCAGAGCGGCGAGAGTGGTCATGAGCGTATGTCTATGAAACATTGTGATCCTCCAGTTGTAGCGGCCGCAAAAGGCCGCCTTGGCTCGCGATGCGCGGCAGGCCTGTGACCCGCTGCGAAACTCCCTCATTGTTCCCGTGCGGATCGGCGCAAGGGCCCGCAGCAGACCTTGCCCGCCTGGCGCAGGAACGTTGAGAAGATGTGTCTGCCGATTGTGTGGCAAATGCGGCGAGCGCTTGCCGCGCGGGGCGAATTCGTTTAATCGGGACGCGCTGCGGATCACCATTGTCCGCCGCACCGCCGATCACGTCTCGGCGAGGGCCTGTAGCTCAATGGTTAGAGCCGGCGGCTCATAACCGCTTGGTTGGGGGTTCGAGTCCCTCCGGGCCCACCACTCAATTCTTATCCTTATGATTTAACTTTGTTTTTCTTATTTTCGCCCGTACCTTCGATGAGGTGCGGGGGAAGTATGGTCTCGATCTGTTCCGCGATGACGCGCGATGTTTTCTTGCCCAACCGCGATCTGTCGGCTGCTTTGGTGTACAACTCAGCTTGCTGAACGGTAACCCAACCAAATTGAGCCATCAGCTCGTGTGTCGTAGCCCCAGCTTCAGCGGCTAGAGTTGCAGAAAATTTTCTAAGGCCATGGGCACTTTTGCTGACACCGGCAGCACGGCACGCTTCACCGAACCAATTTCCGAAAGACTCTTTCGTCATAGGGCGGCCATGCTTGCCGACAATGAATGCGAAATCACCTGTTTCTGTCTGCCCGATCATTCCCAGAACTCTATCCGAAAGCTGCATCGTAACTTGTGTTTTGGTTTTCGCTGTTTTGATCGAGAAAATATCGTCCCTCATATGCTGGCGTCCTGCCAAGGCCATATCCGAGCGCCGTAATCCAGATGCTATAAGTATTTCTAAGGCTAGCCGTTCGCGTGTGCCGACGGGCCAACGCTCCATGAAGGCATGAATGTCCTCAATTGTCCAAATTGGAAAGCCATCTGAACTTGCCACCTTCAAACGTTCAACTCCCAACGTCGGGTCCACCTCGATATGGCTGTTCGTCCGTGCCCATTTGAAGAGCTGACCTGCCACTGAACTTTCATCCGGCTGCGATTAGAGCCTCGGCGGTTTTTGATACGCCAAACGGCGCGGCTTGAGCAACCGGCGGAAACGCGTAGCTTTCACATTGCGCAGCGTTGGAGCTGGTTGCGGCGATTGTCCCGGCATAGGCTGCCGGGGTCTGGTATCCGAGCGACGAGTGTGGCCGG
>NZ_JAJNCX010000021.1 GCF_021026315.1 Rhizobium sp. C4 | reverse complement strand
GCGGGGGCGGACCGGGCGTTGAGATCCAAGTTCGTTGAGTGACAAGGACTGAAACGGGGCGTCTGGGACGCCATATTACTTATTCAATTACGAGGTGTTGCAGACGCCCCGGCCGATCTTCTGGAAAGGAAGGTCATGAGAATGAAGCATAACCCGGAGGCGGATCGCCTGCCGGGCTTTTGGCACGAGGCCAATCTCCCCCCTTGCGGGGGAGATGTCAGCGAAGCTGACAGAGGGGGGTATCAAGGGGCAGGACATGCAACGAAGATCAGAGTGTGAGGCACCCCCCTCTGCCCTGCCGGGCATCTCCCCCGCAAGGGGGGAGATCGGCTGGAGGCACCGCCGCCGCAATCCCCCGAATTGTCCGAGGAAACCACCGTCCCGCTGTTTTCAAGACTCACCCCATCCACTACATAAGAGCCCATGGCAAAGCGTGTGACCGGACCGGAAATCGAGAAACTCATTCAACTGCTGGCGAAGGTGCCGGGGCTGGGGCCGCGTTCGGCGCGCCGCGCCGCGCTTCATCTGGTCAAGAAGAAGGATCAGCTGATGGCGCCGCTGGCCCATGCGATGGGCGAGGCGGTGACGAAGGTCGGCATCTGCTCGCGTTGCGGCAATGTCGATACGTCTGATCCCTGCACGGTCTGCACCGACCCGACGCGTGACCATTCCGTCATCATCGTCGTGGAAGATGTCGCCGATCTCTGGGCGCTGGAGCGGGCCGGCGCCATGAATGCGGCCTATCACGTGCTCGGCGGGACACTCTCGCCGCTCGATGGCGTCGGGCCGGACGATCTCAACATTCGCGCGCTGATCGACCGCGTGGCCGAAGGCGGCGTGCGCGAGGTGATCATCGCCGTCAACGCCACCGTCGAGGGCCAGACCACCGCGCATTACATCACCGACCGTCTTGCCGGCCTCGAGGTCAAGATCAGCCGGCTGGCCCATGGCGTGCCGGTGGGCGGCGAGTTGGACTATCTCGACGAGGGCACGCTGACGGCGGCACTTCGGGCGCGGACGGCGATTTGAGTTTTTCAAAGGGAGTATGGGCTTGGTCATCAAGGCTTTCATTCGTGGCAAAAACCCCTCCCCAACCCTCCCCACAAGGGGGAGGGGCAGTGACTGCGGTGCGGCCCCTCTTCTCCCCTTGGGGAGACGTGCCGAGCAAAGCGAGGCGATGAGGGGTCTGGCGGCACAACGGTCATTGGGAACCCCTCATCCGGCGCTGCGCGCCACCTTCTCCCCAAGGGGAGAAGAGGGGCGCCGAGCCAGAGGGGGGCTTTTCACCAGAACCCTTATCGCATTAGGAATCCTTTCCTCCCTCCTCCTCGCCCAACCCGCTTTCGCCCTCGACAAGTCCGCCATCGAATCCCAATTCCGTGCCTGGCTCGAAAAAACCGTCTGGCCGGAGGCGGAAAAGAACAAGGTGCCGCGTGCCACGTTTGAGGCTGCCTTCAAGGGCGTGACGCTCAACTGGTCGCTGCCCGATCTCGTGCCGCCGGGCGAAAAGCCGCCGCCGGAGCAGAAGCAGAGCCAGGCGGAATTTGCGACACCGGCCCCTTATTTCGACGACAAGAAGATGGCGACGCTGGCGCTGAAAGGCCAGCAGCTCAGGGCGCAGCACATGAGCCTGCTGGCGCGTCTCGAAAAGACCTATGGCGTGCCGGGCGAGATCATTTTGGCGCTGTGGGGCCGCGAAACGGGCTTTGGCGCGGCCGCCTCGCCCTATCCGGCGATGCAGGTTCTGGCGACGAAAGCCTTCATGTCGACCCGCAAGGATCTGTTTTTGAAGGAGCTGATCGCGGCTCTGCAGATTTCGGCGGTCGACAAGATCGATCCGAAGACGATGAAAAGCTCCTGGGCGGGGGCCATGGGCCAGCCACAGTTCATGCCGTCGAGCTTCCTGCAATATGCCGTCGATTTCGATGGTGACCACAAGGTCGATATCTGGAATTCCGTTCCCGATGCGCTCGCCTCGATTGCCAATTACATGGCCAAGAAGGGCTGGCAGCGCGGGCGCGGCTGGGGTGTCGAGGCCAATATTCCCGACAGCCTTTCCTGCGCCCAGGAGGGGCCGGATCTTGCCCGGCCGATCTCGAAATGGGTGGCGGCGGGCGTGACCCGCATCGACGGCAAGCCGTTTTCGGCGTCAGAACTGAAGAGCGACGGCATGATGATGATGCCGGCCGGGCGCTTCGGGCCGGATTTCATCGTCACGCCGAATTTCTACGTGCTGAAGGAATATAACAATTCCGACCTCTATGCGCTTTATGTCGGCAATCTCGCCGACCGCATCGCCAATCCGCGCGCCGGCGGTTTTGCCGGCAAATGGGGCGATGTCGGCAAGATGCTGCGCTCCGACGTGCAGGCCATGCAGGAAGCACTCGTCAAGAAGGGCTATGATGTCGGCAAGGTGGACGGGCTGCCCGGCTACAAGACACGGCGCTCCATCGGCGATTTCGAGGCCAAGAACGGGCTGAAGCAGACCTGCTATCCGGATGCTTCGCTGAAGGAAAAGATCCGGTAATTTTTTGTTTGCCGCAATTCCGAACGAAAAACCGCTTCACACTTTTTCTGGAATTGCTTAGCTCGTTCGCATCTCGTCGGCGCGGTCTTCGATCGCCTGCATGTCGTCGTCCGACAGGCCGAAATGGTGGCCGATTTCGTGGATCAGGACATGGGTGATGATATCGCCCAGCGTCTCCTCGTTCTCGGCCCAATAGTCGAGGATGGGGCGGCGATAGAGGAGAATGCGGTTCGGCATGTCGCCGCTTTCGACCGAAAAGCGCTCGGTGATGCCGCGTCCCTCGAACAGGCCCAGCAGGTCGAAGGGCGTTTCCAGCGCCATGTCCTCGAAGACGTCGTCGTCGGGAAACTCCGCCAGCTCGATGATCAGGTTGCCGGTGAGCATGCGGAATTCCTCCGGCAGATGGCTGAAAGCCTCCTGCGCCAGCGATTCCATTGCTTGCATGGAGGGCGAGTAGCGATCACGCCAGTCGTCCGACCTGTCGATATTGGCCATGATTTCCCTTTCTGGTGCTCCATATAGAGATTCGCGACACGCATTTCGAGGTGTTTCTCGCGTCAGGGTTAAATCAGGAATAAATTCTTATATGTGACCCGTTGACTCTTGCGTGAAGCTCTGGAATCCATAGGAACATAACAGGAACAATTTGGAGTGAACGCCATGGCAAATGCCGCTTTGGCGAAGGCGAACCTGCATGCCTTGCGTCAGGTCGTCGCCGCAATCGAAGAAGGGCGCCAGCATACGGGCAAGCTGGAGGAGACGCCCCCTGCCGAGGCTGCGGCAGGGCGACTGGCGCTGGGGGTCGAGGCTTTCGATGCCCGGCTGGAAGGCGGGCTGCCGGTGACGGGGCTTTGCGAATTGCGCGCCGCATTCACCATGGATGCGGGAGCGGCGACGGGTTTTGCGCTGGCGCTTTCGTCGCTCGTTCGGGAGCGTCTGCGCCCCGAGCGGCCGCTTCTGTGGATTTCGGAGCGGGAGGCCGGCCGCGAGGCGGGGCTTGCCCATGCCGCCGGCCTTGTCAGTTTCGGCCTTCGTCCCGAAAGCCTGATCACCGCGCATCCGCGCCGCATCGAGGAGGCGCTGTGGGTGGCGGAAGCAGCCCTCCAGACCGAGGCCTTCTCCGCCATCGTGCTGGAAGTGCGCGGCAATCCGGCCAGGTTCGGGCTGACGGAAAGCCGGCGGCTACATCTGAAGGCACGGGAGGCCCGCCTGCCGCTTCTGCTGCTGCGCCAGGCGGGCGAGGAGGAGGCGAGCTCCGCCCAGCTTCGCTTTCTCGTTGAGGCCGCGCCCGCCGGTCTTCGCCGCATCGGAAACTTTTCGGCGCCGGGCACGATCGGCCATCCCGCCTTCCGCATCACCGTCGAGAAAAGCCGCAATCCCGCACCCTTTGCCTTCGTCATGGAGTGGAACGCCGATGACCGTCAATTTTACGCCGCCAGACCCGACCTGCAGCCCGACGCTGTTCACGCATCTGGGACAGCGCATCCTCACCGTTCTCCTGCCGCGCCTGCCGACGGACCGGATCGCGCGGATCAGATGGGGCGCGTCCTGGCGTTCAGCCGGGCGTCCTGAGCATCCGCCGGTCGCCATTTCGGCCCGCATCCGCAATGCCATGCGGCTCTGTGCGCTGGACGAGCTGGCGGCGCGGGTCGGCTTGCGCATCGGTCAGGGCGTGGCGGAGGCGCGGGCCTGTCTGCCGGAGCTGGATGTCATCGAGGCGGATCCTAACGCCGATCTCCGGCTGCTCGAAAGCCTTGCCGACTGGTGCGGGCGCTATACGCCGCTTGTGGCGCTTCATGGCGACAAGGCGCTCTTTCTCGACGTGACCGGCTGCTGCCATCTTTTCGGTGGCGAGCGGGCGCTGTTCGACGATCTGGCGGCACGGCTCTTTCACATGGGCTTCGAGGCGCGGCTGGCGATTTCGGCGACGCCCGGCCTTTCCTATGCGATGGCGCTGTCGGGCCGCCAGCAGGTTCTGCCGACGGGCGAGGAGGCGGCCATGCTTCGCGGCCTGCCGCTGGCGGCCTTGCGGCTTGAGATAGCGGTTCTCGACGGTCTGGCCCAGGCCGGGCTGAAGCGGGCGGGCGATATCATGGACCTGCCGCGCGCGCCGCTTGCCCGCCGTTTCGGGCCGGCTGTGCTCACCCGGCTCGATCAGGCTTTGGGGCGTGAAGGCGAACCGGTGTCGCCGCGCCTGCCGGTGGCCGCCCTTTCCGCCGAACGGCAATTGGCCGAGCCGGTGACGGGCGAGGAGGATATTCTGGCGCTGGCCGAACACTTGGCCGGCAATCTGGAGGAGACGCTGACGCAGCGCGGTCTCGGCGGGCTCAATTTCGCGCTGACGCTTTATCGGGTCGATGGCAAGGTCGTGTCGATCACCGTCCGCTCGCCCGCACCGCTGAAGACGGCGGCCCGTATCGCCGGCCTTTTCCGCGAGCGTCTGGCCGCCATTCACGACGATTTCGATGCCGGCTATGGGTTCGAGACGGTGCGGCTTGCCGTTCTGGTCACCGGGCCGCTTGCCCCGACCCAGCCGGATTTTGCCAGTGCCGGACGCTCGGATCTGTCGCTGGATGACTTTGTCGGCAAGGTCGAGGCGCGGCTGGGCGGCGGCGTCATCCGCGTGCCGGTGCTGAACGAGAGCCATGTTCCCGAACGCGCTTCGGCGCTCGCGCCGTATAGTCGCGACGATAGCCCGCAGCGGCCCGGCTGGCCGGCGCGGCTTCGACCCATGCGGCTCTTTGCCCATCCCGAACCGGTGGAGGCGATTGCCGAAGTGCCGGAAGGGCCGCCGATCACCTTTCGCTGGCGGCGCACATTCCACCGCGTCAGCCGCGCCGAAGGGCCAGAGCGGATCGAGGCGGAATGGTGGATCGATGGCGAGGCCGCAAGCCCGCGCGATTATTTCCGCATCGAGGATCAGGGCGGGCGGCGCTTCTGGCTCTATCGCGAGGGGCTTTACGGCGTGGGCGCATTGCCGCCGCGCTGGTTCATGCATGGGGTCTTCGCATGACCATTCCCTTTCCCGAGCCTGCCTTTCCAGAACTGGGCGCGCGCAGCAATTTCTCCTTTCTCGAAGGGGCGTCCCATCCGGAGGAGATGGTGAAGGCGGCACGCGCCGCGGGCCTGTCCGGTCTCGGCCTTGCCGACCGCAACACGGTTGCGGGCGTCGTTCGCGCCCATCTTGCCGCCAAGGAGGGTGGCTTTGCCTATCGCCCCGGCGCACGGCTCGTTTTCAGCGATGCGACGCCCGATATTCTCGCTTATCCGGGCGATCGCCCCGCCTGGGGTCGGCTCTGCCGGATGCTGAGTGCGGGAAACATGCGCGCCGAAAAGGGAACCTGCCAGCTTTTCGAAGCCGATCTCCTGGAATGGGGCGAGGGCCTGATGCTCATCGTCCTGCCGCCAGTCGATCAGGAGAGCGAACCGCTGGCCGCCCTTCTTGACCGTCTCAAGGCCCGCTTCGGCGATGCCGTTCATCTCGGTCTTTCGGCGCGTTACGATGGCAATGACCGGCTGAATTTCGGCTGGCTTGCGGCCCTGGCAGGGTCCTGTGGCGTGCCGCCGGTCGCGCTCAACGAGCCCTTCTATCACGATACGGCGCGGCGACCGCTTGCCGATATTGTCGCGGCGATCCGCCATCGGGTGAAGGTGGCCGATGCCGGTTTTCTGCTTTCGGCCAATGCCGAGCGACACCTGAAGGGGCCGGCCGAGATGGCGCGTATCTTCCGCGACTATCCTCACGCCATCGACAATGCGCATATGGTCTTCGCGCGTCTCCGCTTCTCGCTGGACGAGCTGCAATATCAATATCCGGACGAATCCTTCTCCGGCGAAACGCCGGCCGAGACGCTGCGGCGGCTGGCCTGGGAGGGCGCGGCTGACCGATACCCCGAGGGCGTGCCGGAAAAGGTCGCAGGGCAGATCGAGCACGAACTGGCGATCATTTCAGAGCTGCAGTACGAGCCCTATTTTCTCACCGTGCGCAATCTGGTGACCTTTGCGCGCTCGAAGCAAATTCTTTGCCAGGGGCGTGGCTCGGCGGCCAATTCCACCGTCTGCTTCTGCATCGGCATCACCGAGGTCAATCCCAATCTGACGGATCTGCTCTTCGAGCGCTTCATCTCGCCGGAGCGGCGTGAGCCGCCCGATATCGATGTCGATTTCGAACATGCGCGACGCGACGAGGTGATCGAATATATCTACGAGCGCTACGGGCGCGACCATGCGGGACTGGCGGCGGCGGTGACGACCTACCGGGCGCGTTCGGCAGGCCGGGAGACGGCGAAGGTGCTGGGTCTGTCCGAGGATGTGCAGTCGGCACTGTCCGGGGCGATCTGGGGCTGGTCGACCAAGGATTTGAGTGAGCGTGAGGCGCGTGCCGCCGGCCTCGACATCCGCGATCCGCTGACACGGCGGGTGCTCGATCATGCCTCGACGCTGATGGGCTTCCCGCGCCATCTGACGCAGCATTCGGGCGGCTTCGTCATCACCCGCGACCGGCTCGACGAGGTGGTGCCGATCATGCCGACCGCCATGGAAGAGCGCACCATGGTCGAATGGGACAAGAACGATCTCGACGCGCTGGGCATTCTCAAGATCGACGTGCTGGCACTCGGCATGCTGACGTGCATTGCCAAGGCCTTCAAGCTGCTGGAAGACCATTACCAGCGGCCGATGACGCTTGCCTCCATGCCGAAGGAAGAGGGTTTTGTCTATGACATGGCCTGCCGTGCCGACACGATCGGCGTCTTCCAGATCGAGAGCCGGGCGCAGATGTCGATGCTGCCGCGGCTGAAGCCGAGGGAATTCTACGATCTGGTGATCGAAGTGGCGATCGTGCGGCCCGGTCCGATCCAGGGCGGCATGGTGCATCCCTATCTCAAGCGCCGGCAGGGGCTGGAGAAAGTCACCTATCCGAAGGAGGAGTTGCGCGCGGTTCTGGGGCGGACGATGGGGGTGCCGCTCTTCCAGGAACAGGCGATGAAGATCGCCATCGTCGCGGCAGGCTTCACGCCAGCGGAGGCCGACAAGCTGCGCCGCGCCATGGCAACCTTCCGGCGGCTCGGGACGATCCATGAGTTCCGTCACAAGATGGTCGCCGGCATGGTTGCCAATGGTTACGAGGCGGAGTTCGCGCTGCGCTGTTTCCAGCAGATCGAGGGCTTCGGCGATTACGGTTTTCCGGAAAGCCATGCCGCCTCCTTCGCGCTGCTCGTCTATGCGTCGTGCTGGCTGAAGGCGAAATATCCGGATGTGTTCTGCGCCGCCCTTCTCAATTCCCAGCCCATGGGCTTTTACGCACCGGGCCAGCTGGTCCGCGATGCGCGCGAACATGGCGTCGAGGTGCGGCCGGTCGACGCGAACCTGTCCGACTGGGATTCGACGCTGGAAGAGACGGTCTTCGATCCGCGCCGGATCGCCGGGCCGCATCGATCCATGGCGGGTGTCATCGAGACGAGACGGGCGATCCGGCTCGGCTTCCATCAGGTCAAGGGTCTGGGGGAGGAGGATATGAAGAAGCTCGTGGCGCATCGTGGCGCGGGCTATCCGTCGATCCGGGCGTTGTGGCTGCGCTCGGGTCTGACGCGCTCTGTCATCGAACGGCTGGCGGACGCGGATTGCTTCCGTTCCATGGGGCTCGACCGGCGGCAGGCGCTGTGGGAGGCGCGTGCGCTCGATCAGAAATCGGCGGCGGAGGCCATGCCGCTTTTCGAGGCGGCGAAGCGGAAGGCCGATGCCTTATCCGTGACCATGTCCATGTCCGAGACAGTCTCCGACCCCATGGATGGCATTCAGGCGGAGCCGCAAGTTCTGCTCCCGAAGATGCGCGACAGCGAACATGTGGTGCAGGATTATCGCTATCTCACGCTCTCCCTGAAGGCGCATCCGCTTTCCTTCCTGCGCGAGAAGCTTGCCACCATGGGGGTTGGCACGGCCGAGCGCGTCAAGGCCTCACCGAATGGCCGTCGGGTGACGGGTGCTGGACTTGTGCTGGTGCGCCAGCGGCCGGGGACGGCCAAGGGGGTGATCTTCATGACGCTGGAGGACGAGACCGGCGTTCTGAACGTCATCGTCTGGCCGAAGGTGTTCGAGCAGTTCCGGCCGGTCGTCATGGGCGCGCGGCTTGTCAAGGTGCGTGGACGCTTACAGAGTGCGGAGGGTGTCATTCATCTGGTGGCCGAGCATATCGAGGATTCTTCGCCGCTCCTCGGGCTTCTGGAGGCGCAGGGGGCTGATCTGGAAAGCCTGGCTCGAGCCGATGAGGTGCGCCGGCCGGGGGTCGACCAGCGTGAGAAGCGCCACGAGGATGACTGGCGGCGCGGTGGTTTGCCGGAGTCTTCCTCTGCGTCCGGGCATGGATCCGGGCCGCCCCTGCCGCCGGCTCTGGTGCCGCGTTACATCCCTGCGGCGGACGTCATGCCGAAGGGGCGGAATTTTCATTGAACGCGCCTTGTGGCCGGAGACGAACTGTGATTTCCCTTCGATGCGCAAATTCAAAATGTTAGAGCGCCTTTGCGGGTCCGCCAGGATCACGGGCACTCCGGATGCCAATGGAGAGCGGCATGAGCGGCAAGGCGCTGATCGTCATCGACGTGCAAAACGATTTCTGCCCGGGCGGCAAGCTCGCCGTCACAGAGGGCGACGCGATCCTGCCCGCCGTCAACCGGCTGATCGGCGAGTTCGAGCATGTCGTGCTGACGCAGGACTGGCATCCGGCCGGACATTCCAGCTTCGCCTCGTCGCATTCGGGCAGCCAGCCTTTCACGGATATCGACATGCCCTATGGGCGCCAGACGCTCTGGCCCGACCATTGCGTGCAGGGAACGGAAGGTGCTGCCTTTCATCCCGCGCTCGTCTGGACGAAGGCCGAGCTCGTTATCCGCAAGGGTTTCCGCGCCGGTATCGACAGCTATTCGGCCTTTTTCGAAAATGATCACAAGACGCCGACAGGGCTTGGCGGCTATCTGAAGGAACGCGGCATCGACCAGGTGACGCTCTGCGGGCTGGCGACGGATTATTGCGTCGCCTATTCGGCGCTCGATGCCGTTTCGCTCGGCTTCAGGGCCGATGTCCGGCTGGAGGCCTGCCGCGGCATCGACCTTGGCGGGTCCGTTGCCACGATGATCGGCCGCATGCGCGACGCCGGCGTCACCATCGCCTGATTGCCGCCGGGAGGGCATCATGACCAAGACCGATCTGGCGCGCCGCGTCTATAACCACGCCTGGAAGCTGGACCCGATCATCCGCAGTCTGCTCGACACGGATTTCTACAAGCTGCTGATGCAGCAGATGATCTGGCAGCAATATGCGGACGTGAATGTCGAATTCTCGCTGATCAATCGCACCAAGACGGTGCGGCTCGCCGATGTCATCGACGAGGGCGAGCTGCGCGAGCAGCTCGATCATGCCCGCACGCTGAAATTCTCCAAGAAGGAGATGATCTGGCTGGCGGGTAACACGTTTTACGGCCGCAAGCAGATCTTTTCGCCGGATTTCCTGCAATGGCTCGCCGATTTCCGCCTGCCTGAATATCAGCTGGAAAAGCGTGATGGTCAGTATGAACTTACATTCTCCGGTCCGTGGGCCGAGACGACCATGTGGGAAATTCCGGCCCTTGCCATCATCAACGAGCTGCGTTCGCGCGCCGCGCTGAAGGGCTTCGGGCGCTTTGAACTCGACGTTCTCTATGCCCGTGCCAAGGCGCGGATGTGGACGAAGGTGGAGGCGCTGAAGCGCTATCCGGCGCTCAGGATTTCCGATTTTGGCACGCGGCGGCGACATTCCTTCCTCTGGCAGCGCTGGTGCGTGGAAGCCCTGAAGGAAGGGATCGGCGCGGGCTTTTCGGGCACGTCCAACGTGCTGCTTGCCATGGACACCGATCTCGAAGCGCTCGGCACCAATGCGCATGAACTGCCGATGGTGGCGGCGGCACTTGCCGAGACCGATGCGGAACTCGCCTATGCGCCCTACAAGGTGCTGGAAGACTGGCGCCAGCTTTATGGCGGCAACCTTCTGATCGTGCTGCCGGATGCCTTCGGCACGGCGTCGTTCCTGCGCAATGCGCCAGACTGGGTGGCAGACTGGACCGGCTTCCGCCCGGACAGCGCGCCGCCGATCGAAGGCGGCCAGAAGATCATCGAGTGGTGGGAAAAGAAGGGGCGCGACCCGCGCGGCAAGCTGCTGGTCTTTTCCGACGGTCTCGACGTCGAGACGATCATCAAGACCTATCGTCATTTCGAGGGGCGCGTGCGCATGAGCTTCGGCTGGGGCACCAACCTCACCAACGATTTCGCCGATTGCTCGCCGCGCGACACGCCCGGCCTGTTGCCGATCTCGGTGGTCTGCAAGGTGTCGCATGTCAATGGCCGGCCTGCCGTCAAGCTCTCCGACAATCCACGCAAGGCGACGGGCGAACCGGCCGAGGTCGAGCGCTACAAGCGCTTTTTCGGGACGGAGGATTTCGCCGAGCTCGAGCTCAAGGTCTGAACCCGAGGAGCTCTGGAGGGGAAACATGCGTCCTTTGGAGGCGCGTTTCCATTCGGGACGCAGCGTTCACAAACGTGAACGGATTCAGTGATCGATCTATCTTGACAAACAGTCTCCGGTTTTGATTAAAGTGGAGACAAGAAGATAGGTTTAAAGAGCTGTCGCCATGCTGGTCTGTAGCTGCAATTTCATCACCGACGCCGAGATCCGCGATGTCATTAACGGATTTCTCGAAGAGGATTGCTGGCAGCTGATCGTTCCCGGCAAGGTCTACCACGCCATGCAGAAGCGGGGCCGCTGTTGCGGCTGCTTCCCCAATGTCGTCGACATCATCGTTTCGACGACGGAAGAATTCCATCGCAAGCGCAATTTCTCCGACGAGAAGGTGGTCGACTTCATGGAACGGCTGCGCCGTTTCGAAGAAGAGCAGAAGACGGCCCTGCGCGAGCGGCGCAATCCGCGCGTTGCCTGATCTCCGCCGCAAGTTTTCCTCAAATTGCCTGATAATCGTCAGGACGCCCTGTTCGGGAGAGCCAGGGCGAGATATTTTCACACCCTAAGGAGATGCTTATGAAGGGCGACAAGAAAGTCATCGAACGGTTGAACGAGGCTCTGTTCCTCGAACTCGGCGCGGTCAACCAGTACTGGCTGCATTATCGCCTGCTGGAAGACTGGGGCTACCAGAAGCTCGCCAAGAAGGAGCGCGCCGAATCGATCGAGGAAATGCAGCATGCCGACAAGATCGTCGCGCGCATCATTTTCCTCGAAGGTCATCCGAACCTGCAGACGGTCGCGCCGCTGCGTATCGGCCAGAATGTCAAGGAAGTGCTGGAATCCGATCTCGCCGGCGAATATGACGCCCGCACGTCCTACAAGAAGTCGCGCGAAATCTGTTACGAAGCCGGCGACTACGTCACCATGCAGCTCTTCGAAGGGCTGCTGGCCGACGAGGAAGGCCATATCGACTTCCTGGAAACCCAGCTCGAGCTTCTCGGCAAGATCGGTGAAGAGCGCTACGGCCTGCTGAACGCGGCCTCCGCCGACGAAGCGGAATAAGCTACGTTGGCAAAGCCTGCCCGGGTCTGGAAACCCGGCAGGCGACGCATCAGCTCGACAGGAATTCAGCCGTTGCGGTGTTGAACTGCGACGGCTTTTCCCATTGCGGTGTATGGCCGCATTCTTCCAGCAGGATGATCCGGGAATTCGATGTGAGCTTCTGCGCCTCTATCGAATGATCTACGATCAAGACCGCATCCTGGCGACCATGGATGAACAGGACCGGCATCCGCAGCGACCGCAGCGTCGTCAGCGAACGCTGCACCACGACCTGACGCTGCCCGCCGAGATCGGTGATGGTGCGGAGCGTCTTCAGAAACGCTGTCGCACCACCTGGCTTGAAAACATTGCGGGTCACGCAATCGCGAATATGGGCTGTGACGCAAGCCTGGTCGAAGAAGATGGCGTGCAATTGCTGGTCCACTGCCGCTTTGCCGGGTTTGTTCATGATCTCTCCGAGGAGGGGCAGGGTCATCAGGCGGAATGGCAAGGGGGAGCGGCGACCCAGTGAGGCTGCGGCGGCCAGAATGATCTTCTGCGCCCGCTCCGGCTGCTGGCCCGCCATCAGGAGTGCAATGCCACCGCCCATCGAATTGCCGAGAATGAAGGCATTGTCCATGCCGAGCGCATCAAGGAAATGCCAGCAGAATTCCGCGAAGTCGGGAAGATCGAAAGGTCGCTGGTTGATCTCCGAGAGGCCGTGACCGGGAAGGTCGAGAGCGATAACCCGGAACCGATCCGACAATCCCTCAAGCTGCTTCTCCCAGACCTCCAGCGACGCGGCAATGCCGTGAATGCAGAGAAGAACAGGCCCGCTGTTGCCAGCCTGCCGATAGCGAACCTGAATACCATCGATGCGAATTGTGCGATCTTCCATGACAGCCTCCGGAATGGTTATGATATATAACAATCCGGCCGGCGGAAAAGTCAAGATCAGACGAGGTGTCGAAACGCCGCGACGACCTTCAGGTAGACCTCACGCTTGAAGGGCACGATGAGCTCGGGGAGCTCTTCCATCCGCTTCCATTCCCAGGCGTCGAATTCGGCCGAATGGCCGCCGGGTGGCGGGTTGATGGCGATCTCGTCTTCCGAGCCTTCGAAGCGGAAGGCGAACCAGCGCTGGGTCTGGCCGCGATACTTGCCCTTGAGGCCGATGCCGATCAGCTGTGCGGGGAGATCGTAGTTGATCCAGTCCGGCGCCTCGGCCAGCAGGCTTGCCGACTTGATGCCGGTTTCCTCGTAGAGTTCGCGCCAGGCGGCCTCCAGCGGCTCTTCGCCCTTGTCGATGCCGCCCTGGGGCATCTGCCAGAGCTGCGGCGAGCCGTCATATTCCGAATTTTCTTCCGGGATCCGGCGTCCGGCCCAGACGAGGCCGTCGCGGTTGATCACCATGACGCCCACGCAGGGGCGATAGGGCAGATCTTCCGCCCGGAGGATCTTCTTGTCTTTCATGTGGCTGGCTCAGTTCTTTGCAGGGGTGTCGGCAAGCGCGGATACGCCGACGATTTCTATCCCGCGGCCTTGCGCAGCGTCCACCCATTTCTTGATGGCGGTGATGCTTTCGTCGAAGCCGGCGGCGACGCCGATGGCGGTGCCGTTGCGGGCGGCCATGCGCTCCAGATCGTCAAGCTTCTTCAGGATGGCGCCCTGGTTCACCTCGGTGTCGAGTGTCAGGCTTGCAAAGGCATGCGGCACGGAAAGGGCGCCGGCCAGCTGGCCGCTGAGCGACTGGGCCGTTGAGCCGTCATCGAGGAACATCAGTCCGCGGGCGGCAATGTCGCGCATCACCGGTTCCAGCGCGTCGGGGTCGGAGAGGAACTTGCCGCCGAGATAGTTCATCACGCCGGTATAGCTGTCCATCCGTGCCATGTCCTGATGCAGGTTGGCGATGTTGGTGGCCGTCCCCTTGGAGGTCACGAGCGTGCCGGGGCCTGGATTGTTGTCCGGATAATCGAACGGCTCCATCGGAACCTGCAGCAGCACTTCGTGGCCGTTGCGGCGGGCTTCCGGCACCCAGCGCGACAGGCTGTTGCCATTGGCGGCAAAGGCCAGCGTCACCTCTTCCGGCAGGTCGCGCACGGCGCGCATCGTGCCGGTCTGGCTGATGCCGAGGCCGGAGACGACGATGGCGATGCGGGTTCCGCGGGCGCCGGACCATGAGCGGGCATAATAGTCGAACGGGCGCAGCCCATCCGGGCCGATCTTCGGCAGCTTGCCCTCGGGCGTGTCTTCGATCAGGTCCAGATTGGGCATGCCGGCCAGCCGACGCTCCTGCGTCTTGCCGGCATTGATCATGACCGGGCCGGAGCCGTCGCGTGCCTTCGGGGAATAGGTGGTGACGACCGAGCCATCGTCCATGGTCTGCTTGACCACGTTGGCGCCTTCCTGGCCATTGCCCTTGGAAAGGCCGCTGACATTGGCGCCGGGATTGCCGCCGGGGTTCGAGGGCTTGGCGGCTGCCTCTTTCGGCGGCGGAGGCATGCGGGCGTCGGGCAGCCTGTCGCCATAGAACCATGGCCAGACCGAGATACCGCCAATCACGACAAGGCCCGCAACCCAGGTGACGCCTGTCAGAATACGTCGAAAGGGGATACCGCCTTTCGACGTCCCCTTGCGATTCTGTCCGAGCGGCGCATGAAGGTCGCTGTTCACGAAAGCTCTTGCCTGGCTGGAACCGCGGCCCGGACGACGACAGATCGCCGTTCGTCCGGGCCATGGTGCATTACTTGGCCATCGTTACCTTGGTCGGGTCCGGCGGGAAGGAGGGGTCCGTCTTCACGCCGCGCAGCAGGTCGAGCGCATAGTGAAGCTGGACGTCGTCCTTCGGATCCGGCGGCACATAGGCGATGGAGCCGGAGCCTTCATTGGTTTCGCTCTGGCCCTTGATGTGGCCGGAGAGGCTCGATTCGCCCTCGACCTCAACCTTGCCCTTCAGATCATCCGGAACCGGCTCGTCGACCTTGATGTCCGGCGTGATGCCGGTGCCCTGGATCGAACGGCCCGACGGCGTGTAGTAGAGCGCCGTGGTCAGGCGCAGCGCGCCGTTGTCGCCGAGCTGGATGATCGTCTGGACCGAACCCTTGCCGAAGGAGCGCGTGCCGATCACGGTGGCGCGCTTCAGATCCTGGAGGGCGCCGGAGACGATTTCGGAGGCCGATGCCGTTCCGCCGTTGATCAGGACGATGATCGGCTTGCCATGCGAGAGGTCGCCCTCGGTCGCGTCGAAGCGGCGGGTTTCGCTCGCTTCGCGGCCGCGGGTGGAGACGATCTCGCCCTTGTTGAGGAAGGCGTCGGAGACGTCGATGGCCTGGTCGAGCAGACCGCCCGGGTTCAGGCGAAGATCGAGCACATAGCCCTTCAGCTTGTCGTCCGGAACCTGTGCCTGGATCTTGTCGATAGCCTTCTTCAGGTCGTCGAAGGTCTTTTCGGTGAAGGAGATGATGCGGAGATAGCCGACATCGCCCTCGACGCGAGACTTGACTGCCTGGACGGCAATGATGTCGCGCTTGACGGTGAATTCGAGCGGCTTGTCGGCGCCCTGGCGGATGACTTCCAGCTTGATCGGCTCGCCGACCTTGCCGCGCATCTTCTCGACCGCCTGGTTGAGCGTCAGGCCGCGAACGTCGGTGCCGTCGATCTTGGAAATATAGTCGCCGGAGAGAATGCCGGCCTTGGCGGCGGGCGTGTCCTCGATCGGGGTGACGACCTTGACGAGGTCCTTGTCCATCGTCACTTCGATGCCGAGACCGCCGAATTCACCCTTGGTCTGGGTGCGCATGTCGGCCGCCTGGTCGGAATTCATAAAGCTCGAATGCGGATCGAGCGAGGAAAGCATGCCGTTGATGGCCGCTTCGATCAGCTTCTTTTCATCCGGAGGCGTCACATATTGCGCGCGGACCCGTTCGAACACGTCGCCAAAAACCGACAGTTCCTTGTAGGTCGAGTTGCCGGCGGCCGAGGCGGGAACGCCGGCCGAATAGATGACGCTCATCGCCGTCGCGCCGAGAAGCGCACCCGCGACAAGAAGTGAAGCCTTACGTATCATTGCGAGCCTTTCCAATCTGAGGGGCGGTCCACCAGGGACGGGAATCAACCGGTTTACCGTTTTGCCTGAATTCAATGTAAATGCTTGGCCTGTCCGTGACCAGCGTCAATGCTGCGGCACTGGCCACTCTTTTTTCACCCATGACCGCCAGCGGCTCGCCCGCCACCACGAACTGGCCCGGCCGGACTGAGACACGCCCCATGCCCGACATGACGACGTGATAGCCGTCGCCGGGATTGAGGATGACCATCTGGCCGTAGCTGCGGAACGGCCCGGCATAAACCACCCAGCCATCCGCCGGCGCGGTGACGACGGCGCCCGGTGCGGTCGCCAGTGTCGTGCCCAGTGCGACGTGTCCGGTTCCGTCCGGATCGCCGAAATTGCGCACCACATCGCCCGCGGCCGGAAGCACCAGTTTACCGGTCAACTTGGCAAACGCATATGCGGGGGCAATGCGGTTTTTATCGGGCGGAAGCTGGCCGGGTGCGGCGCCCGCATTGGTCTGCGCCTTCGCGGCGGCGGCTGCATCGCGCACGGAGCCGATCTGGTCTTCCAGCGAACCGATGAGATCCTGAAGGTTGGCCGCCTTCTTGGCGAGATCTTCCGACTTCGCCCGCTCTTCGGCCAGCTGCTGTTCGGTCTTGGCGGCGTTCTTCTCGTTTTCCGCGATCAGGAGGTTCATGCGCCGCTGTTCCTCGAGGTTCGAGGTCATCAGCGTGGCAAGCGAGGTGCGCTCGTCGCCGATCTTCTTCTGGGTTTCCGCGAGTTTCGAGAGGTCGGCAACCAGCTTGTCGGTCTCGTGGCGGATGCCGGGAACGACAGCGCCCAGGAGAATGGCGCTGCGCACGGAAGACAGCGCGTCTTCAGGGGTGACGAGAAGTGCGGGCGGAGGGTTGCGGCCCATGCGCTGGAGTGCTGCCAGCACTTCTGCCAGCAGGCCGCGCCGTTCGTGCAGCGAGGCCTTGGCGACAGTCTCTTCGGTGCGCAGTTTGGAAAGCGACTTCTCGCCTTCTGAGATCCTGGTTTCCAGCTCCTTGCGCCGCGTGGCCGAGACGACCAGCGCATCGCGGATGCCGGCGGTGTTCTGCTTGAGATCGGCAATGCCCTTTTTCAGGGTCTCGACGCGTTCGTCGGAGAGGCTGATGGTCTTCGACAGCGCTTCGAGTTCCTGGCGCGTCGCCTCGCGCCGTGCGGCAAGATCGGCACTTGGATCTGCCGACGTGGCACTGGCTGCGGCGTCGGCGGCCGGGCGGTTCTGTTTCGGGGCGGTCGTTGCGTCCTGCGCATCGGAGCGGTGGACGGCGACAGGCGCGAGAACAAGCACCGGCAGCAGGGCGAGAGGCCAGAGGCCGCGCCGCGCCGTTTTTTCGTTCGTGATTGTCCGTCGTGTCATCACCACCGCATTCGCGTCCCGGCCAGACTTGATAAGCCGGCGAGCATAAAGACCCAAACCTTCGGCAAGCTTGTGTCCAAGTTGCGCTTTTTATCGCGTTTCCCGGCGGAAATCCGTTTCACACGTTTCCCGGAAATGCCGGATTGTGACGGATGTCTGTCAGGCCCGATGATAGGGGTGGCCGGAAAGAATGGTGACGGCGCGATAAAGCTGTTCAGCGGCCATGATGCGCACCAGCTGGTGCGGCCAGGTCATCTTGCCGAAGCAGATCTGCGCGTCCGCGCGGGCGACGAGTTCCGGGTCGAGACCGTCGGCGCCGCCGATCGCGATCATCAGGTCGCGCTTGCCGTCATCGCGGAAGCGGCCGATGAGGTTCGCAAACTCTTCCGAGCCGAGCGCCTTGCCGCGCTCGTCGAGCAGAATGAGGACAGCGCCATCCGGCAATGCCTTGTCGAGCATCGCGGCTTCTTCGCGCTTGCGGCCTTCTGGCTGCGGCAGGCGGCTTTCCTGGACTTCGACAACGCGGGAGAATTCAAGGCCGATGGCAGGTCCGGCCTTTGCAAAACGGTCGAGATAACGCGCCGCAAGATCCTTCTCCGGTCCGGCCTTCAGCCGTCCCACAGCGAAAAGTCCAACCCGCATCGTGCCACCTCGCAATCGTCATGTGACTGCTGCAAGGAAGGCGCGATCCGCGCCGACGCTTTTAATGCAGTCTGCCGTCTTCCATATCCGGAGCCTGCCACATCTTTTCGATGTTGTAGAACTCCCGGATTTCCGGACGGAACACATGCACGATTATGTCGCCCGTGTCGATCAGGACCCAATCGCCCGTCTCCAGACCTTCGACCCGGGGAAACCCGAGGCCTTCGTCCTTGAGATCGGTGATGAGGTGATCGGCGATGGCGCTGACATGGCGGTTCGATCGCCCGGAGACGACTACCATGTAGTCTCCCAGCGCCGATTTCCCGGCAATGTCGATGGTGACGATATCTTCAGCCTTGGAGTCTTCAAGACTGCCAAGAACCAGTTGAAGAGCGCGGGCCGCGGCTTCGACGCCAGTGTCCTTGCTCCGTGGGAGGCTGCGGGGGGCAGGTCCCTTGATATGTACTGTTGTCAGAGGTTTGCCTTTCTTTCCAAAAACACAGCACGTCACGTTGCGATTCAGGATCGCAAGAGGATGATACGCACCAAATTGCGAAGCTTTCAAGAAGTCAGTTCTGCGGATACAGAACTTGGCCTGTTAAGCCGCGACGAACTCTTTTCAAGCAAAATTCGCCGCGAAACACCGATCTTTGTCAGGAAAGTGGCGTCGTGGCTGACGGCGATGAAGGCGCCGCGATAGGCGTCGAGCGCGTCTTCCACCGCCTCGACCGATTCGATGTCGAGATGGTTCACCGGCTCGTCGAGCAGCAGGAGACCGGCCGGGTCTTCGCCGCCGATGGCGCAGGCAAGCGCCGCGCGCAGCCGCTCGCCGCCGGAGAGCACTGACGGCGTCAGCCGCGCCGCCTCGTTGCGGAAGTGGAAACGGGCAAGTGCGGCATAGGCTGCGTTGTCGGTCGCGCCCGGATTGAGACGGCGGAAATTGTCGACGAGGCTTGCGCCAAAATCGAGGATCGCCGCCGACTGGTCGAGATAGGCTAGCCGCACCGGGCAGCGGATGGCGCCCGAGGCGGGCTGAAGCTCTCCGGCAATCAGCCGGAGCAGCGTCGTCTTGCCCGCGCCGTTCGGACCTTCCAGCGCGATGCGCTCCGCACCGGTGACGGTCAGCGAGAGCCCGTCGATGACGCGCGGGATTTGCGGCGGACCGCCGGTGAGATTTTCCAGCGACAGAACGATCTTTCCGGAGGGGAGTTCTGCGCCTGAGAGGTGGAAATCGAGCTTGCGGGCGCGTTCCACGGCGTCTTTCGCTGAAGCAAGCCGCTCTTCCGCCTCAGATTGCTGGCGCAATGCCAGCCGCCCGAGACCGCCGGCAGAGCCTTCGGCGCGTTCCTTGGCGGCATCCAGCAGGATTTTCGGCTGGCCGGCGCTGGCGCGGCCCTTCCTGCCGGCCGCATCGCGCTTTTCCTTGCGCTGGCGGGCGGCTTCGATGTCGCGGGCTGTGCGTTCGGCTTGCTGCCGGGCGGAGGACAGCTCGCTTTCGGCGCGCTCTGTCGCGCGGGCTTTTTCGTTGCGGTAGAAACTGTAATTGCCGCCCCAGACGGTGACGCCAAGCGTGGTGATCTCGACGATCCGGTCCATCCGCTCCAGCAGATCGCGGTCGTGGCTGACGATGAGGAGGCCGCCTTTGAAGCTTTCCACGATGTCAGCGATGAAGGCGCGACCAGCGCGATCGAGATGGTTGGTCGGCTCGTCCATCAGCAGGAAATCCGGCTTCTCGGTGAGAAGACCGGCCAGCCGGGCGCGGGTCTGCTCGCCACCGCTCAGGGCTTTGAAGGGGCGATCCGGGTCGAGGCTGGCAAGACCGAGGCGGGCAAGCGATGCCTCCATCTCGGCCTCTATGGCCCAGTCGATCTGCTCCAGCTCGTCAGCTGTCGCCTCGCCGGAAAGGCCGCGGCGGAAGAGGGCGAGTTTATCGGCAAGGCCGATGCCTTGCGCTACGGTCGCGTCATCGGGCGTGTCCGGCCATTGGCGCAGATAGCCGATCGTACCGCGCCGCTGGACGGTGCCGGCGAGCGGTTCACGAAGGCCGACAATCAGCTCCAGCAGCGTCGTCTTGCCGGTGCCGTTGCGACCGACAAGGCCGGTGCGTTCGGGGCCGAAGCTCAGGTCGAGATTTTTGAAAAGCGTGTGACCGTCAGGCGCTGCGGCGGAAAGACCGGTGAGCGTGATGGCGGGTGTGTTGGAGCGCGTGGACATGATGAACCTTGAAGGCGGATGCAAAGACGGGCGAAAGCAGGGTCTTCGGCATCATGTTCATCGGTCTGGCTCCTGTTGGGGACAGGGGTAAGATAGGGGGCAATGCTCTGTCGGGCAAGGGGAGAGGCGTGGGTGCGCCGCTATGCGGGCCGCTTCAACAAGGGCAAAAGCGCCTCATCGACGATGCGCTCAAACTCGCGATGGGTCAGCGGGTGGCCAGTTATATGCGGGAAATTGATGAGCAGCCCAACGACCACCGCAAGCTGGATCGGCTCTTCGCCGGGTGCGCAGGCGCTTGGGCAGTTTGCATCAAGTTCACCGCGCGAAATCGCGCGTTCGATCGCGCCGGTGATCGCCGTCTTGACGCATCGGACAAAGCGGGAGCGCAGCCCGTCGACGGAGTTCGTGCCGCGCAGCGATGCTTCCAGCACCGTTGAAATGATGCGCTGGCGGTGGGGGTCGAGGCAGCCCGTGGCCTCGATCAGGCTTTCGATCAGATCATCGCGCAGTGCGCCCGAGCGGGCGCTGGTCGGGCTTGCCGGAAAGACCAGCGTATCGGTTGCATCGGCAATCAGGTCAGGAAGCGTCGCCCATCGGCGATAGATTGTGGCCTTGCCGACACCAGCCCTTGCGGCGACGGCTTCCATGCTCAGCGCCTCGGCGCCCACTTCGCTCAGCAGTGCGAGAACGGCCTCATGGATCAGCCTGTCCCTGCCGGCATCGCGTGTTCGGCCGGCCGTTCCTGCCGGCTTCTGCCGCGACGCGCCGGGAACCTCATTCTGCATCGGCTAGCTCCATTCAGGCCCGCATCGCGACCCGTTCGGCTGCCATGACATCGGCAATGATTTCAAGGCTGCGCTTGTGATCTTCAAATCCATGGATGGTCGCGTTTATCATCAACTCATCGGCTCCGGTTTCTCGTACCAGCGCGCGAAGTTTCTGTCCAACGCTCGTGGCGTCGCCCACGATATGGTCCGCTGCAAAGGCGTTGGCAGCCGCGATTTCCTCTTGAATCCAGGGATGCTCAGCCGCCTCCTGCGGGCTCGGCAGCGGCCCCAGCATGCCGCGCGCATGGCGGATATAGCCGAGCTTGCCGGAGCGCGCGACCCATTCCGCCTTCTCCTCAGTATCCGCGGCAACCACATTGGCCGCCAGGATGGCATAGGGGCTCGCGGTCGCACCCGGCACGAAATTGTTCTTGTAGGCACGGATGGCAGAGGCGGCGAGCTGCAGCGAGAAATGCCCGGCAAAGCCGAAAGGATAGCCTTGCGCGGCGGCAAGCTGGGCGCTGGCAAGGCTCGAACCCAGCACGATGAGCTTCGGGCGGGTTGCGCCTTTCGGCATGGCCGATATCTGCGCGTAAGGGTGGTTTGCCGGAAACCCGTCATGAAGGAAGCTGTCGAGTTCGGCGAGCTGTTGCGCGTAGTGGTTCGCGTCGGACCGCCGCAGCGCATGGGCGGTGACCCCGTCGGTTCCCGGCGCGCGACCCACACCCAGATCGATGCGGTCCGGGTGAAAGGCCTCCAGTGTCAGATAGCGTTCCGCGACGGAAAACGGCGCATGGTTGGGCAGCATGACCCCACCGGCACCGACCTTGATATGCGTCGTCCTGTCCGCAATCCGCATCGCGATCAGGTCCGGGGCCGTCGAGGCGACGGAGGCCATGTTGTGGTGCTCGGAGGTCCAGAACCGCACGTAGCCGAGGGATTCCGCGTGTCGTGCCAGTTCGACGGACTGGTTGAGAGCGGCGGTTTCGCTTTGGCCAGTGCCGACGACGGCAAAGTCGAGAACGGAAAGGGGGATCGGGCGGGACAAGGCAGCCTCCATAAAACGATACGATTGCGTATCGAAACGATATCGTATAGGAATGGCGCTGGCAATGTCCTTTTGCGCGATGCAAGGCATGCGCGCCCAAAAAGCATCTTCCTCCATCAGCCGGCTTCGCGCCCAGATTTCAGAGCAGTTCGCAATGACCCATCCTGTCACCGACGTCACGAAGGCCCCCAGTCGCAAGATGCTGCTGGGCGGCCAGATCCTCAATCACGGCTCCGCTGATGGTGCCTGGCGCTGGCCCGGCAACACGCCCGGTCTGCATTACGATCTGGACGCCATGGCCCATATCGCCAAGGTCGCCGAGCAGGGAAAATTCCAGCTGATCTTCATCGCCGATCACCCGGCGATGCGCGAAGACATCTCGCATTCCCCACCGACGGCGACGATCGAGCCGCTGATCATTACCAGCCATCTGATTGGCCAGACGAAGCAGATCGGCTTTGCCCTCACGCAGTCGACGACGTTCAACTTTCCCTACACGGTGGCGCGGCAGATGAAGGCGCTGGACGTGCTGAGCGGCGGCCGCATCGGCTGGAACGCCGTCACCACCAACGATCCGACCATTGGCGCCAACTATGGCTCCCACATCGATGATCGCGACACGCGTTATGCCCGGGCGCATGAGTTCATTCAGCTGGTGAGGGCGCTTTGGGACAGCTGGGGCAAGGACGCGCTGAAACTCGATGTCGAGCGCGGGATCTATGCCGATGTCAGCCAGATCCAGCCGATAAATCTCGGCGGTCAATTCGTGGCCTCTCGCGGCCCGCTGCCGACCCCGCCCTCGCCACAGGGCCAGCCGATCATCTTCCAGGCCGGCGGCGGCGCCGAGGGTCTTCAACTTGCCGGCATGTATGCGTCCGGCGTCTATTCCATGGTCACGGATATTGCGACGGGGCGGGCGCATCGGCAGGCACTGGACCGCGCCGCACTTGCCGCCGGGCGTGATCCGAGCGCGGTGAAACTCTTCATGGGGATTTTCACGACGGTTGCGGAGTCCGAGGAAGCAGCACTTGCCCGCAGGGAGGCCCTGCTGCAATTCGCCTCGATCCCGCTGGCGGCGAAACTGCATCATCTGTCCATGCTGGTCGGCATCCGGCTGACGATGGAGACGATCCGGGAGCCGCTTTCCGCCGAACGTCTGGCCGCACTGAGGCCGAACCTGAACTATCCGCATGCCGCAAGGGCCACAAAGCTTCTTCAGGATGGAAAATCGCCCTACGAGGTTCTGCTGCGCGATGTGACGGGTTTCCACACGACCATCATCGGCTCGCCAACTCAGGTCGCAGACCAGTTGCAGGAACTGTTCGAAGCGGGTGCCGCCGACGGGTTCTTCATCATGCCCGACGTCATCAGCGATGGTCTACCGGCCTTTGTCGAAGGCGTGGTGCCAATCCTCCAGAGCAGGGGCCTTTTCCAGTCCGACTACGAGGGAAGCACGCTGCGGGAGAATTTTGAGGCAACTGTGCCGAAAGTGACAGCATAGGCTCTATATTCGTTAGTCATATCTTACGTTTTGGGGCGTGGCGGCGGCGATGTATCGCAGCTTCGAAAAAGCTGCGATCGGCTCACTGGCCGTTCTTCTCCCGGATCAGCGTCGAGCTGAGCGTCGAGCGGGGGCCGTGGATAAAGGTCCAGGCGGGGGCCTTGCGGAAGGGGAGTGCGCGGGCTTCCGACTCGTCGACGCGGGCATAGTCGAAGGTCTTGGCCATCTTGGAGGAGAGATAGGCGAGCGTCGAACCCGGCCGGTCGATGACGGCGATCGGGTAGGTGGCGGCAATCTCCTGCCATTTCTGCCAGCGGTCGAAGGTCTTGAGATTATCCGCGCCCATGATCCAGACGAAATGGCAATCCGGGTTGCGCGCCTTCACCGCTGCCAGCGTCTCGGCGGTGTAGCTGTTGTTCATGCGCTTCTCGAATGCCGTCACCTGAATGCGCGGATCGGTCGCCATCTGCTCGCAAGCGGCAATGCGCTCGGCAAGCGGGGCGAGGCCATTGTGACTTTTCAACGGGTTGCCGGGCGTGACCATCCACCAGAGCCGGTCCAGTCCCAAGCGTTTCAGTGCGATTTCGGCGACGAGCTTGTGGCCCTCATGCGGCGGATTGAACGAGCCGCCGAACAGGCCGATGACCATGCCGCGCTCGGTGTGCGGCATGGTGAGATGACGTTCGGAAAGAGCCGCTTCCCTCTCCACGCGTCAGCCGGGCCTTACCTGGCCGTTGCCGCGCACCCGGTATTTGAACGAGGTGAGCTGCTCGACGCCGACGGGGCCGCGGGCATGCATCTTGCCGGTGGCGATGCCGATCTCGGCCCCCATGCCGAATTCGCCGCCATCGGCGAATTGCGTCGAGGCATTGTGGAGGAGAATGGCGCTGTCGATCTCGTTGAAGAAGCGCTCGACGGCGCTTGCATCTTCCGCAACGATGGCTTCGGTGTGGTTGGACGAATAGCGGGCGATATGCTCGATGGCCCCGCCAATGCCGTCCACCAGCGCCACGGAAATGATGGCGTCGAGATATTCGGTCGACCAGTCTTCTTCCGTTGCGGCTTTGAGGTTCGGCACGAGCGCCATGACCTCTTGCGAAGCGCGGATTTCGCAGCCTTTGGCGGCAAGGGCTTCGAGGATCGGCTTCAGGTGTGTCGCGGCGCAGGCGCGGTCGACGAGCAGGGTTTCGGCCGAGCCGCAAATGCCGGTGCGGCGCATCTTGGCGTTGACGGCGATCTCCACCGCCATGTCGAGCTTGGCCGACCTGTCGATATAGAGATGGCAGATGCCTTCCAGATGCGCGAAGACCGGCACGCGGGCTTCCGTTTGCACACGGGCGACGAGGCTCTTGCCGCCGCGCGGCACGATCACATCGAGATTGCCGTTGAGGCCGGCGAGCATCGCGCCGACGGCGGCGCGGTCGGTGGTCGGCACCATCTGGATGGCGGCTTCCGGCAGGCCGGCATCGTTGAGCCCGCGCACGAGGCAGGCATGGATGGCCTGCGAGGAATTGATCGAGTCCGAACCGCCACGCAGGATCACGGCATTGCCGGCCTTGAGGCAGAGCGCGCCGGCATCCGCCGTCACGTTCGGGCGGCTTTCATAGATCACGCCGATGACGCCGAGCGGCGTGCGGACGCGCTCGATATGCAGGCCGTTCGGACGGTCCCATTCGGCGATGACTTCGCCAACGGGGTCCTTCAGGTCGGCAATCGCGCGGATGCCGTTCGCCATGTCGCGGATGCGGGTTTCCGTCAGCGTCAGGCGATCGATGAAGGAGGCGGCCATGCCGGTTTCGCGGGCGTTTTCGAGATCCAGCGCATTGGCGGCCAGGATCTTGTCCATGTCGGCGATGATGTAGGTGGCCATGGCGGTCAGGGCCGCGTGCTTGCGCTCGGCAGAGGCGATGCTCAACGGTCGGGCGGCGGCACGGGCATTGCGCCCGATTTCGAGCATCAGCGTCTCGACTGCGGCCTTGTCCTTGGTTCCGTCCAACATCGTCTCATCCTTTCGCTTGAAGATGTCGTCTCAAGCCTTTTCCCGCGCTGCGGTCATCACGAGATCGTCGCGATGGACCATGGCAGAGCGGCCTGCATAGCCGAGAATTTCGGCAATTTCACTGCTTTTCTTGCCGAGAATCTGGCGTGCCTCGTCCGCATCGTAAGCAGACAGTCCGCGCGCGATCTCGGCTCCGGCCATGGTGACGATGGCCACCGTGTCGCCACGGGCAAAGTCGCCTTCCAGAGCCTTGACACCTGCAGGAAGCAGGCTCTTGCCGGAAAAGAGCGCCTTTTCGGCCCCTTCGTCCACCCGAATCCTGCCGGCCGGTTGCAGCTTGCCGGCAATCCAGGTCTTGCGCGCCGTCGAGGGGTTGCCCGAGGCGGTGAACCAGGAATGGTGGCCGCCGGCCTCGATGAGGGCGAGCGGATGGTCGGGCTTGCCGGACGCGATGATCATGGCGCAGCCGGCGGACGTTGCGATCTTGCCGGCGTCGATCTTGGTGCGCATGCCGCCGCGCGACAGTTCGGAGGCTGCCCCACCGGCCATCGCCTCGATCTGGGGGGTGATCGCAGGGATTTCCTCGATCAGCTTGGCATCCGGGTCGAGATGCGGGGGCGCGGTGTAGAGCCCGTCGATATCGGAGAGCAGGACCAGCAGGTCCGCGCCCACCATGGTGGCGACGCGGGCGGCGAGGCGATCATTGTCGCCATAGCGGATTTCGGTCGTGGCGACCGTGTCGTTCTCGTTGATGATCGGCACGGCGCCGAGCTTCAACAGCTGGTTCATCGTCTCGCGACCGTTGAGATAGCGGCGTCGCTCTTCCGTGTCGCCCAGCGTCAACAGGATCTGGCCGGCGACGATGGAATGGAAGGAGAGGCTTTCGGTCCAGGCGCGCGCCAGTGCGATCTGGCCGACGGCTGCGGCCGCCTGGCTTTCCTCGAGCTTCAGGATGCCCGAGGGCAGATCGAGCACGGTGCGGCCCATGGCAATCGCGCCGGAGGAGACGACGAGGACTTCGACGCCCGCCTTGCGGAGCGCCGCGATATCCTCGCAGACGGCATCGAGCCAGGCCTTCTTAAGTCCCGACTTGCGATCAACCAGCAGCGCCGAGCCGATCTTGATGACGATCCGCTTGGCGGCGGAAAGTTTCTTGCGTTTTGCGGGCATTGCTCACTCAGTCCCAGTCTTCTTCGTCACCGTCTTCGTCGAACATCGGCTCCTGCTTCGGCTTGCGGCCGGAATGGCCGTGCGCCGTGGTGGCCGATTGCACGCCCGGATCGGCGCGGCGGGCTTCGTCGATGATGCGGGCAAGCTCGCGCTGCACTTCGCGCATGCCGAGGCCCGTGATGGCGGAAATGGCGAGCGGTGTCTGGCCGGAGGCGCGCTTCAGCGAGGCGAGCTTCTTCTTCCGCTCATCCGGATCGACCACGTCGATCTGCGACAGCGCGACGATTTCGGTCTTGTCGGTGAGGCCGCCGCCATAGGCGTCGAGTTCCTTCTTGACCGTCTTGTAGGCCTTGCCGGCATTCTCTTCCATTGCGGAGACAAGATGCAGGATCACGCGGGTACGCTCGATATGGCCAAGGAAGCGGTCGCCAAGCCCGGTGCCTTCATGCGCGCCTTCGATGAGGCCCGGAATGTCGGCGATGATGAATTCGCGGCCGTCGACGGTTGCAACACCGAGGTTCGGATGCAGCGTCGTGAACGGATAGTTGGCGATCTTCGGCCGGGCGCGCGTCACGGTCGACAGGAACGTGGACTTGCCGGCATTGGGCAGGCCGACGAGGCCGGCATCGGCAATCAGCTTCAGGCGCAGCCAGAGCGTCTTTTCCTCGCCCGGAAGGCCGGGATTGGCCCATTGCGGAGCCTGGTTCGTCGGCGACTTGAAATGCGTGTTGCCGAAGCCGCCATTGCCGCCGGCGGCAAGCCGGAAGCGCTGGCCTTCGGAGACCATGTCGATGATCAGCGTTTCGCCGTCTTCCTCGAAGATCTGCGTGCCGACCGGCACTTTCAGCGTCACTTCCGCGCCCTTGGCGCCGGTGCGGTTACGGCCCATGCCATGCGTGCCGGTGCCTGCCTTGAAATGCTGCTGGAAGCGGAAATCGATGAGCGTGTTCAGGCCGTTGGCGGCCTCCACCCATACGTCGCCGCCGCGCCCGCCGTCACCGCCGTCGGGGCCGCCGAATTCGACAAATTTTTCGCGGCGGAAAGACACCGCGCCTGCGCCACCGTCACCCGAGCGGATGTATACCTTGGCTTCGTCCAGAAATTTCATAACTTACGTCTCAAAAATGAGGGCCGGCGCTCGGCATCACGGCAACAAGCGCACTCGATTGAGCCTTGCAATACAGGGGCTTGGCCGCAAGGTCAAAGGCAATCGTCAGGGTTGCTCTCGGGTTCAGGCCAAGCCGCGCCTGATGATCGCCGAATTTTGTCCAGTTGGGAAATTTTCAACAGGGACGAGTTGCTTTCATGGCGCAAATGAGCTTTTCTTTCGCCAAGCCCGAGGCAACGGGCGAAACCAAAAATATAAATGGGAAAAAATCGCCATGAAAAAATTGGCCCTTCTGCTGGCCGCTTCGGCGCTGGCCTCTGCCTTTGCAACTTCCGCATGGTCCAAGACGCTGGTTTACTGCTCGGAAGCCTCGCCCGAAGGCTTCGACCCCGCGCTCTACACCTCCGGCACGACCTTTGATGCGGCAAGCCGCACGGTCTATAACCGCCTGGTCGAGTTCAAGCATGGCTCCACCGAAACCGAGCCGGGTCTTGCCGAAAGCTACACGCTTTCCGCTGACGGCACCGTTTACACGTTCAAGCTCCGCAAGGGCGTGAAGTTCCAGAAGACGGACTTCTTTACCCCGACGCGTGACCTCAACGCCGACGACGTGATCTTCTCCTTCGAGCGCCAGCTCAAGGCAGACAATCCGTGGAACAAGTATGTCGAAGGCGCATCCTATGAATATGCCGACGGCATGGGCTTCCCGAAGCTGATCAAGTCGATCGAGAAGGTGGACGACCTGACGGTCAAGTTCACGCTCAACAAGCCGGAAGCGCCCTTCATCGCCGACCTCGCCATGGACTTCGCCTCCATCGTGTCGAAGGAATATGCCGACAAGCTCGCCGCCGACAAGAACATGGCGCAGATGAACCAGAAGCCGCTCGGCACTGGTCCCTACACCTTCGTCGGCTACCAGCAGGATGCCGTCATCCGCTTCCAGGCGAATGCCGACTACTGGGGCAACAAACAGAAGATCAGCGACCTCGTCTTCGCAATCACGCCGGATGCTTCCGTGCGTGCGCAGAAGCTGAAGGCCGGCGAGTGCCATGTCACGGTTTATCCGAACGCTGCCGATGTCCAGGGCCTGAAGGGTGATGCCAACCTCACCGTTGCATCGCAGGAAGGCCTGAACGTCGCCTACCTCGCCTACAACACGATGCAGGCTCCGTTCGACAAGCCGGAAGTGCGCAAGGCGCTGAACTCCGCGATCAACAAGCAGGCGATCGTCGACGCCGTCTTCCAGGGCGCGGCCAAGGTTGCCAAGAACCCGATCCCGCCGACCATGTGGTCCTATAACGACAAGGTCGAAGACGACAAGTATGATCCGGCTGCCGCCAAGGCCGCTCTCGAAAAGGCCGGCGTCAAGGATCTTTCGATGAAGATCTGGGCGATGCCCGTGTCGCGTCCCTACATGCTGAACGCCCGCCGTGCGGCCGAACTCATGCAGGCCGACTTCGCCAAGGTTGGCGTCAAGGTCGAGATCGTGACCTATGAATGGGCCGAATATCTGAAGCAGTCCAAGGCCAAGGATCGTGACGGCGCCGTCATGCTCGGCTGGACCGGCGACAACGGCGATCCGGACAACTTCCTCGACACGCTGCTCGGCTGCGATGCCGTCGGTGGCAACAACCGCGCGCAGTGGTGCGACAAGGACTTCGACGCCCTGGTGAAGAAGGCCAAGGTCACCGCCGATCAGGCCGAGCGCACCAAGCTCTATGAAGAAGCCCAGGTTGTCTTCAAGAAGCAGGCTCCGTGGGCCACGCTCGACCACTCGCTGGTCTTCGTGCCGATGAGCAAGAAGGTCTCCGGCTTCAAGGTCGATCCGCTCGGTTACCATCGCTTCGACGACGTCGACGTCGCTGAATAATCCGCAGTCCTTTCGCGCAGCCGGGGGTTCTCTTTCTTGAGGGCCCCCGGCTGTGCTCAATCGGAGTATTGCCGATGCTGCGTTTCATCCTCGGCCGGCTTGCGATCCTCATCCCGACATTCATCGGGGTGGCGCTGATCGCGTTTTCGTTTATCCGCCTGCTTCCGGGCGACCCTGTCATGCTCATGTCGGGCGAACGGGTGATGTCGGAAGAAAAACACGCCCAGATCATGCATGATCTCGGCTATGACCAGCCCATCGCAGTGCAGTTCGTCGACTATCTCGGCAAGATCGCCCATGGCGACCTTGGCCGCTCGGTCGTGACGAAGAAGCCTGTGCTGGAAGATTTCAAGGCGCTGTTTCCGGCGACGCTGGAACTGTCCATCTGTGCCATCATCGTTGCCATCCTGCTCGGCATTCCGGCGGGCGTGATTGCGGCGGTCAGGCGCGGCTCGTGGGTCGACCAGACGTTGATGGGGGCCGCCCTTGTCGGCTATTCCATGCCGATCTTCTGGTGGGGTCTGCTGCTCATCATCTTCTTTTCCGGTTTTCTCGGCTGGACGCCCGTGTCGGGGCGCATCTCGCTGATGTATTTCTTCAAGCCGGTCACCGGCTTCATGCTGATCGACAGTCTGCTGTCGGGCCAGAAGGGAGCGTTTGCCTCCGCCTTCAGCCATCTGATCCTGCCGACCATCGTGCTCGCGACGATCCCGCTGGCCGTCATCGCGCGGCAGACGCGTTCGGCCATGCTGGAAGTTCTGGGCGAGGATTATGTGCGTACGGCGCGCTCCAAGGGCCTGTCGCCCTTCCGCGTTGTCGGCTTTCATGCGCTGCGAAACGCGCTGATCCCGGTTGTGACCACGATCGGCCTTCAGGTCGGCGTGCTGCTCGCCGGCGCGATCCTGACCGAGACGATCTTCTCCTGGCCGGGCATCGGCAAGTGGATGGTCGATGCCGTTTTCAAGCGCGACTATCCGGTCGTTCAGGGCGGGCTGCTCTTGATTGCTGCGATCATCATGATCGTCAATCTCATCGTTGACATCACCTACGGGTTCATCAACCCGCGCATCCGGCGATAGTGGGGGCGGACATGACTGACACCACACAAAACGTCGTCAAGCCGCAATCCGCGCTTGGCGAATTCTGGTATTATTTCACGCGCTCCAAGGGTGCGGTGATCGGCCTTGCGGTCTTCGTCATCGTCGTCCTGATGGCCGTGTTCGCACCGTTGATCGCGCCGCATCTGCCCAATGAGCAGGACCGCGCGCTTCTCCTCCTGCCGCCTTCGTGGATGGAGGGCGGCAAGGCCTCCTTCCTCCTCGGCACCGATCCGGTCGGCCGCGATATCTTCTCGCGTCTCGTCTATGGCGCACGCTTCTCGCTGTTCATCGGCGTCGTGGTCGTGTCGCTCTCGGTGGTTCTCGGCGTGGTCATCGGCCTGATTGCCGGCTTTGCAGGCGGCAAGACCGATATCGTGATCATGCGCATCATGGACATCATCCTCGCCTTCCCGTCGCTGCTTCTGGCGCTCGTGCTGGTCGCGGTCCTGGGGCCGGGCCTGATGAATGCGATGATGGCGATCGCGCTCGTCAACCTGCCGCATTTCGTGCGGCTGACGCGCGCCTCGGTGATGACGGAAAAGACCAAGGACTATGTCGTCGGTTCCCGCGTCGCCGGCGCACGCTGGCCCAGATTGATGTTCATCACCATCCTGCCAAACTGTCTGGCGCCGCTGATCGTGCAGGCGACGCTGGCCTTCTCGGCGGCGATCCTCGATGCGGCGGCACTCGGCTTTCTCGGCATGGGCGCGCAGCCGCCGACGCCGGAATGGGGAACGATGCTGGCGGAAGCCCGCGAGTTCATCAGCCGCGCCTGGTGGGTCGTCACCTTCCCTGGTCTCGCCATCCTCATCACGGTGCTGGCGATCAACCTCATGGGCGATGGCCTGCGCGATGCGCTCGATCCCAAGCTGAAGAGGTCCTGACATGGCACTTCTTGAAATTGCAAACCTTACGGTGGAATTCCAGACGGCCAGCGGCGTGTTCCGCGCGGTCGATGGCGTTTCGCTGACCTGCGACAAGGGCGAAATCCTCGCCATTGTCGGTGAATCCGGCTCGGGCAAGTCGGTGGCGATGCTGGCCGTCATGGGGCTTCTGCCCTGGACGGCGAAGATCACCGCCGACCGCATGGCCTTTGACGGCAAGGACCTTCGGGGAATGAGCGCCCGCGAGCGCCGCAGGATCATCGGCAAGGACATTGCCATGATCTTCCAGGAGCCGATGTCGAGCCTCAATCCGTGTTTCACGGTCGGCTATCAGCTCGGCGAGACGCTGAAGCTGCATATGGGCCTCAACCGGGCAGAGCGGCGGGCGCGCTCGATCGAGCTGTTGCAGCTCGTCGGCATTCCGGCCCCCGAAGACCGGCTCTCCAACTTTCCGCACCAGATGTCGGGCGGCATGAGCCAGCGCGTCATGATCGCCATGGCGCTCGCCTGCAATCCAAAGCTTCTGATTGCCGACGAGCCGACCACGGCGCTCGACGTGACGATCCAGGCGCAGATCCTCGAACTGCTGGTCCGCCTGCAGCGCGAGAAGGGCATGGCGCTGGTGCTGATCACCCATGACATGGGCGTGGTGGCGGAAACCGCCGAGCGCGTTCAGGTGCAATATGCGGGGCAGAAGGTGGAAGAGCAGCCGGTGAAGGCGCTGTTTGCCGATCCGCATCATCCCTATACGGCAGGTCTCCTTGCCTCGCTGCCGGAGCGTGCGGTCGAGGGCTCACGGCTGCCGTCGATCCCGGGCGTCGTGCCCGGCCAGTTCGACCGGCCGCCGGGCTGTCTCTTCGCGCCGCGCTGCAGCTTTGCGGACGCGGCCTGTCAGACGAAACCGCCGCGCCAAGGCCCGGCATTGGGCAATGCGCTCTGTTTCTATCCGCTGGTCGGTGGCGAGCCGCAACGTCTGGGAGGTGCGGCATGAACGATGTCGTGATGGAAGGCCGCGACCTCAAGCGGTATTACGAAGCGGGTCGCAAGCTCTTCAAGCCGGCGGCGACTGTCAAGGCGCTGAACGGCGTCAGCTTCAAGCTCGAACGCGGCAAGACGCTTGCCGTGGTGGGCGAATCGGGCTGCGGGAAATCGACGCTTGCCCGGCTGGCCACCATGATCGAAACGCCGTCCGAGGGCGAGCTGACGATTGGCGGCAAGCCGGCGCTGGTCGGCGATGCGAGCTTACGCTCGCGCGTGCAGATCGTGTTCCAGAACCCCTATGGCTCGCTCAATCCGCGCCAGAAGGTCGGCGACATTCTGGAAGAGCCGTTGAAGATCAACACCAAGCTTTCCGCTGCCGAGCGCCGCGCGAAGGTCGAGGACATGATGAAGCGCGTGGGGCTCCGGCCTGAACATTACGGGCGCTACCCGCACATGTTCTCCGGCGGCCAGCGCCAGCGCATCGCCATTGCCCGCGCGCTGATGCTCAATCCGGATATTCTCGTGCTCGACGAGCCCGTCTCGGCGCTCGACCTGTCGATCCAGGCGCAGGTGCTGAACCTCTTGATGGACCTGCAGGAGGAGATGGGTCTCGCCTATCTCTTCATCTCGCACGGGCTTTCGGTGGTGAAGCATATTTCCGACGACGTGATGGTCATGTATCTCGGCCGACCGGTGGAAGAGGGGGCGGCAGACCAGGTCTTCGCCCATCCGCGCCATCCCTACACGGCTGCTCTTCTGTCAGCGACGCCCGTTGCCGATCCGGGCCGCGAAAAGACCCGCATCAGCCTCACCGGCGAATTGCCGTCGCCGCTGAAGCCACCGTCCGGCTGTCCATTCCATCCGCGCTGCTGGCGGGCGACGGATGTCTGCAAGGCGGGGATGCCGGCGCTGACGGGGGATGCGGGGCACAAGTTCGCGTGTCATCATCCGCTGGATTAAGGGCTCGGTCTCAGGTCGCTTGTGCGGGGACACCCCCCTCTGTCCTGCCGGACATCTCACCCGCAAGGGGGGAGATTGACCTGTGGCGCTGCTCCATCCGTCTCCCCCCTTGGGACCGTTGCAAAATTCCACTGATATGATTCACTGGTTCTGCAGCGGCTGGAGGCGGTGGGATGTCAGTTCGTCGGGAAGGTCAGTTCAGTTTTGTAGATGCTCTGATGCCGCAGGGTGGCG
>NZ_JAJNCX010000020.1 GCF_021026315.1 Rhizobium sp. C4 | reverse complement strand
AGCCTCCTGCTCGCGCAGCACCCCAATAATCTGCTCTTCTGTAAATCTCTGCTTCTTCATAAGTCCGTCCTCAATGGGCCGAACTCTAATCAATTTTGGAGGAAATTCTCAGTGGCAGGTCAGATGCTACAAAATATGCTGCAACTCTTGCTTGGTAGCCGGCTCCTGACGCGACCGCTGCGCCTGCACCTGATATGACTGACATTAAGGCTCTCTATCTCAGCGTTGTATGGACCTATGAATAAGATGGCTTCATAAAAAAGCAATTCATACATTGTCCATCATATTCAACCAGGACGGGTTGTCTTCAGTTTTTCCCGGAAATGTCTCCACTAGGATATGGCCGTTGATGACATCAGGTCTAGCAGGGATACAGCACTCGCCCTTAAATTCCATTGCGCCCCCCCCGTCTGCGGTGTGAGTGCTTCATGCTACGACGTTAATGGTTAGGACAGAAAAAGAGTGCAAACATCAGCTTCTTGGACCCTTAATTTAGAGTGGTTGAGACGCACCCCCCCCCGGAACGCAACGATCCCCCGCGCGTTAAACCGCCGCCTCCAACTCCCTCCCTCACACGAAAGCCCCCCGTTTGCTCGAAACCCTCATCGCCAAATACGGCCTCCTCGCCATTCTGATCGGGTCCGGGATCGAGGGGGAGACGGTGGTGTTTTTGGGGGGTGTTTCGGCGCATCGGCATCTTCTGCCTTTCTGGGGTGTCGCCGCAGCGGCGGCGATCGGGTCGTTCGTGTCGGATCAGATCTTCTTTTTCTTAGGTCGCCGGGCGAGTTCGCTGGGGTTTGTGCAGAGGCTCACGTCCCATGCCGTTGCTGCACGGGGCAAGGCGCTGCTGGAGCGCTATCCGACCGGGTTCATCCTGGCTTTCCGCTTCATTTATGGGATGCGCACCGTCAGTCCGGTCATCATCGGTCTATCTTCCGTGTCCGCCCGCAGGTTCGCGGTGCTGAATGCGGTCGCGGCAGTTGTGTGGGGCGTTATGATTTCCGCCGCCGGCTATCTGTTCAGCAATGCGATCGAGGCCGTGCTCGGCCGGCTGCATCTGCATGTCCACCTGATCATCGGCCTGGTGTTTGCGGTCGCCGTCGGCGGGCTCCTGCTGATCTGGAGCCGCTGGGGGCTGGGCAAGGCCCCCTGATGGTCCGTCGCGGTATGTCGGTCGCGCGGATGGGAGGCGTCTGGCGTTGCCTCAGACGCCGTATACCGCCCGGCGCAGATTGTCCGGAAACGCCCCCATGCAACCCTCCAGCGCGGTGTTGCTCAGCGACACCATCGTGATCCCCGCGTCGAGATCGACCAGCCAGGTGTTGCCGTAGACGCCGCCCCATTGCACGGCGCCCTTGGCCATGGTGGCGAGCGCCATGCCCGGATCTTCGCAGACAGAGCCGAAGAAGCCGAAGCGCATTCCCGGTTCGCAGGTGATGTCGCCGACCTGGTTGGAGAAGCCGGCTTCTGCGAGCTTGGGACTCAGAACTTTGCCGCCGCCGCGGGCGAGCGTGTCCAGCAGCGTCATGACCTCTTGCGCCGTGCCTGCCATGCCCGCGCCGCCGGACTGGAAGGCTTTTTCGTTGAAGATGCGGTCGGGAGAGAAGCCGGCTGTCCAGCCGGATTCGCGGGGCGGGTAGTAGGGGTTCGGCATGCGGATCGCGCCTTTCGCGCCATCGGCATAGGCGGCGGCCAGCCGTTCGCGGTCGGTCACGTGGAAGCTGCTGTCCTTCAGGCCGAGCGGGCCTGTGACATAGTGGTTCACCACCTCTTCCAGCGTGCCGCCATGAACGCGCGCGATCAGCGCACCCAGAATGTCGAGGCCAACGGAATAGGCCCAGGCGGTGCCGGGCTCGAAGGCGAGCGGGATATTGTTCAGCGGGCGGAAATTGGTCTCGGCGTCGCGGTCGGTGTCGAGAATGCCGATCGTGACCCGGCTTTCCGGAGCGCGCTCTTCCAGTGTCGGGTCATAGGTGAGGCCGGATGTATGCGTCAGCAAGTGGCGGATGGTGATTTGGGCTTGCTCGCCATTCGGCCCCTTCGGGTGGAACCAGGGCAGGTGATCGACGGCGCGGTCATCAAGGCCGAGCTTGCCCTGATCGATCATTGCGAGCGTCGCTGCGGCCACGAAGGGCTTCGTCACGGAGGCGAAACGGAAGATCGTGTCTTCGCGCGTGCGCCTCTCCGCCTCGCGGTCGGCATAGCCTGCGGCGCGGCTATAGATTTCCTTGCCGTTCTTGCGGACGATGACGACGCAGCCGACAATGGTCTTGCGGGCAACGGCGGTGTCGATGACGCGGTCGAGGCGGTCTTGCATGGACATGGGTGATTCCAGAATTCGTTCGCGAAAAGGAAGACGGAGCATGTCGCCATGCTCCTTTCAATTCAGAAATATTGATGCGCGGGTGGATGGCTCAAAGGGTGCAGGGGCCTGCGGAACGAGCGACGATGAACAGGCATGCCAAGCCTCCGAAGACGAAGATGGGGGCGTGAGCCCGGAAATTGATCTGGCCGACCGTTTCAAATCTCTGCATGAGGAACAGGATGCCCACCCATATCAGACCAATCACCACAAGCACGAAAGGGAAAATCACCGGCGTGAAGAGCAACATGCCAATCAGGAAAATGACGCAGGCGACAGTGTTGTCCTTTTCGACCACGCCATACGCGATTGCCGCGAGAGCCAGCCAGAGACATATATGAATCAGAACGTTTTTCAGAGTTTCCCACCGCTTCAATCGTATTGTTTGCGACCGATCTTCCAAAAGCCTGCCGCCTCGTTTCGTCTGCAACTTCTGGATTAGATCAGGGATGCATTCCCCGCAACGAAAACCGCCCCGGATCCTTAATGGAACCGAGGCGGCGAAGGGTGTTCTGTCGAACCAGTTTTGTGATCAGGCGACAGCCCGTGCCAGCGCGCAGCGCGACCACAGGCTGTGCAGCGCGCCGACGAGGTGGCGCAGGTCGTCATCCGTGTGGAACGGGCTCGGCGTGATGCGCAGGCGCTCGGTCTTCTTCGGCACGGTCGGATAGTTGATCGGCTGAACATAGATGCCGTAATTGTCGAGCAGCAGATCGGAGATCCACTTGCACTTGGCGGCATCGCCCACCAGAACCGGCACGATATGGCTCGGGTTAGGCATATGCGGGATGCCGGCGGCGTTGAGCATGTTGCGGAGCGTGCGCACACGCTCCTGATGACAGAGCCGTTCTTGGCTGCTTGCCTTCAGATGCTTGATCGAGGCGAGCGCGCCTGCGGCAATCGCCGGCGGCAGCGAGGTCGTGAAGATGAAGCCGGAGGCAAAGGAGCGGACGAAGTCGATCAGCGCTTCCGAGCCGGTGATATAGCCACCCATGACGCCGAAGGCCTTGCCGAGCGTGCCTTCGATGACGGTGACGCGATGCATCACGCCTTCGCGTTCGGCAATGCCGCCGCCGCGCGGGCCATAGAGGCCAACGGCGTGAACTTCGTCGAGATAGGTCATTGCGCCATATTTGTCGGCGATGTCACAGATGTCCTTGATCGGGGCAATGTCGCCATCCATCGAGTAGACGGATTCGAAGGCGATGAGCTTCGGCGCTGCCGGGTCGGCGGCGCGGAGCTTGGCTTCCAGATCCTTCAGGTCGTTATGCTTCCAGATCACGCGCTCGCATTTCGAATGGCGGATGCCTTCGATCATGGAGGCGTGGTTGCCGGAGTCGGAGAAGATGATCAGGCCGGGGATCTTCGCGCCGAGCGTGCCGAGCGAAGCCCAGTTGGACATGTAGCCGGAATTGAAGAGAAGGGCGGCTTCCTTGCCATGCAGGTCTGCGAGCTCGCGCTCCAGCAGGACGTGGTAATGGTTGGTGCCGGAAATGTTGCGGGTGCCGCCGGCGCCGGTGCCGCATTCGTCGATGGCCTGCTTCATCGCGTCCATGACGGCTTCGTTCTGGCCCATGCCGAGATAGTCGTTGGAACACCAGACGGTCACTTCCTGCGGGCCGTTTTCAGTGTGGCGGATCGCTTTGGGAAAATTGCCACGCTGACGCTCGAGATCGGCGAAAACGCGGTATCGGCCTTCCTGGTGCAAACCGTCCAGCTCGTTCTTGAAAAAGGCCTCGAAATCCATTCTCGTCTCCACAACCCTGCCATGGCGTTTTCAGGTTTCACGCGATCCCCGTCAAGCCCCGACAGTTAGATTCCTTCTAAACTGCGGCAATTCGCGCATCACGTTTTTGTGGGGTGCCGGCGATCAGTCCGCGCCCCTCATCAACCTTGCTAGCATCGGGAAACGCTCATCCAATTGATGTATGTCAACAGGCCGTCGATTCGCCGAAATTGTCAGAAGTGACGTCCCGCGTCGGTCCCTTGCGGCGATCATTTGCCGCGAAGGTTTAAGGATTGTTTACCATCCACCCCCGGGTTTCAGGGAGCCGGGAAGAGCGAATTCGACTTGCCTGTCAGCCAGTAGCCGACGAGGCCGATCCATTCGTGTGCGGCCACATCGACCAGTTGAAGGCCGTCCGCGACGCTTTCGGGGAAGATCATCAGCCTTCCCATCCCATAGGTCCGGTAGTCGACCGGATAGGGGATCACATCGAAGCCGACCGCGCGGTAGGCCCCGACGGAGCGTGGCATGTGGCTCGCCGACGTCACCAGCAGCCAGCGCTCGCCGGGCTTCGGCTTCAGCGTTTCAAGGCTGAAGCGGGCATTTTCGGCCGTGGTGCGGGACTTCTCTTCCATCTCGATGCGGTCCGCCGGAATGCCGAGTTGCACCAGAAGCTTCTTCGTCAGGGCCGATTCGGTGTTTTCGCCGGGGTCGCCGAAATGGCCGGAGCCACCCGAAAGAAAGATGCGCGCCTCAGGGTAGCGGACGGCCAGCACGGCGGTCTCCGTCACGCGCTCTGCGGCATCGTTGACCGTGATCGTCTTTCGCGCCGGCGAAAGATCGACATCCACCGGCCCGCCCAGCATGATCACGCCGGTTGGCGGTTCGGTGATCACGGGCTGCGGGAAGCGATCCTCCAGGATCGCCTGCGGCACATTGGCCAGCGGCGTCAGCCCGAGGGCGAGCGTCAGGACAATCGACGTCACGCAAAGCGCGATCCCGCTCCGGCGCCTGCGAAAGACCAGAAGCACGACGCCGAGCAGCCCAAGCAGAAAGATGGCCGTCGAGGGCGTGGTGGCGAAACCGACAAGCTTGGAAATGACAAAGAACATGAGGTCTCGTAATGGCCGGGGAAAGGATGGTGATCCCGACGCGATTCGAACGCGTGGCCTACAGATTAGGAATCTGTCGCTCTATCCTGCTGAGCTACGGGACCATCGGCACTCTCAATACTAAAGCAGACGGGAGAAGCCAAGGTTTTTCTCCCCGCGCGGGGGCCTGTTCCAAAGGTTCCGCAGGCTCATCGAATACCGCCAGTTTGGTTAAGCATTCCGAAATACCGGCCTGCGATAGTGCAAGCGGCTGAAAAGCCGGATTTGTATCTCGTTGAACGGCAAATGTAGGTCTGATTGGTCAAGCTTCCGAAGAAGGTGGTCATCATCGCGTCCGGTGTGGTCGTCCTCACCGGGGCCTCGGGTGCGACCGCGTTCTTCATCGGGAAGGACAGGATCCTCGGACCCTCGGCCAAGGAACTCGGCGGTGTGGAATGCACCGACGTGATCCGTGTTGCCGACATGCGCAAGGACCGCGCGCCGTGGCTGCGCAAATTTGTCCGCGTGCCGCCCGGCACCGACGGCATGACGCGCGTCAAGACCGCGCTGCGTGTCGCCAAGAAGGTGCAGGAGACGCTCCCTGCCGATCTCATTGAAATTGCCGTGCTCGATCAGGCGGGTCCCGACAAGCGCGCCCAGATGCGCGGCCGCGCGATCGGGGCGGAGGTGATCGTCGTCAAGGATGCGGCGAAGGTTCCCGGCATCACCGACACCTATACCATCCAGTATTACCAGGGTGCGGCGAGCGGCACCGGCATGTTCTATGGCGAGGAAGCCACCATGACATCGGCGGAGGCGGAGGAGCTTCTCGCAAAGATGACGGACATTGCCGACTGCGCCCCGCCGGCCGGCAAGGAAGAGGCCGGCGACAAGAAGGGCGAGAAGAAGAAAGAAACCAAGCACGAGAAGAAGCCGGAAAAGAAGGAAAAGAAGAAGGAAGGCGAAGGCCACGAGGCCGCGGCCAAGGAAGGCGAGGGCGGCGGTCACGAGGCGGCAAAGAAGGAAGAGCCGAAGAAGGAAGAAAAGCCCGAAGTCGTCTTCCCGAATGACATTTTCGGCAAGATGCAGAAGGCGGCTTTCGACAAGGCCGAAGAGGCTGCCGCCGCCGAGGAAGAGGCGAAGAAGGAACATGAGGTCAAGGAGCCCGGCATGTTCGGCAAGATGCTGGGCATGGTGGGTCTTGGTGGCAAGGAGGAGGCCGAGGGCGAGCATGGCGCCTCGGAGGCGGGCGGCGAACACGCGGCTCCTGCCGAGGAAGGCGGTGCCGGCGAGCATGCTGCGCCTGCCGAGCATGATGGAGCGGAACACGCGCCCGCCAAGGTCACCCCGATTGTCGGCCACGACGCCAAGGGAGAGACCAAGGGCGATGCTAAGGCTGAGCCCAAGGCCGGAGACAAGCCAGAAACGAAGCACGAGTCCAAGCCTGCTGCGAAGTCCGAAAGCAAACCCGAGAAGGCCAAACCCGATTCGGCCAAGACAGAAGGCGCCAAGCCTTCGCATGAAGCTGCGGCAAAGCCTGAAGAAAAGAGCGGCGGCTTCATGTCGAAGATGCTTGGCATGGTCGGGCTTGGCGGCGACAAGCCGAAGGATACGATCGAGCATTCCGGCGGCCCGGCCATCGCCAGCGGCAAGAAGGTCGTGAAGGATGAGGCCGGTCATGATGCCTCGGTCAAGCCCGCAGCGCATGGCGAGGAAAAGCCTGCCGCGCATGGCGATGCCCCTTCATCGGCCGAGCACGGTGCGGAAGCTGCCAAGCCGAAAGGCGAAGCCCATGCCGCTCCTGCAGATCACGGTGCCGCCGCCGACCATGGCGCAGCGCCAGCGGAAGGCGTGGACAAGCCGAAGACTGAGGGCGTTGACCACGCTGCAGGCGCGGAGCATGCCGCAGAGCCGAGCGTTGACAGTGCGACCACACATGAAAAGCCGCCGGCAGAAGAGCCCTCCGCCCATGACGGTCCGACCGTGGATGCGGTGAAGGTTGATGATCATGCGCCCGCCAAGAGTGACGGCGAACATCCGGCCGACGAACCCAAGAAGGCCGATCACCCGCCGGCCGCGCATGGCGGATAACCCGGACCTGCAGAGAATATCTCAAGCCTGAAAAACAAAATCCCCGGCGCGAAGGCCGGGGATTGTCGTTTGGTCTGTGTTTTGTCCGCTTTCCGCTCAATCCGCCTTCTGGCGGCGGGCCGGGAAGAGGATGATGTCGCGGATCGAAGGCGAATTGGTCAAAAGCATGATCAGGCGATCGATACCGATGCCGAGGCCACCTGCGGGCGGCATGCCCTGGTCGATGGCGTCGAGGAATTCCTCGTCCAGCTGCTTGTCCTTTTCGCCGCGGGCATGGGCCTGCTCCAGCTGCTCGACCATGCGGCGGCGCTGTTCTTCCGGATCGTTGAGTTCCGAGAAGGCATTGCCGATTTCCCAGGCGTTGCAATAGGTCTCGAAGCGTTCGACGAGGCGCGGTTCGCCCGGCACTTCCTTGGCGAAGGGCGAGATGTCCTTCGGGAAGTGGGTGACATGGCTCGGCTGGATCAGCGTGCCTTCGACCTTTTCTTCAAAGATGAAGGCGAGGCATTCGCCCCAGGTCCAGTCCTTCTCGACCTCGAAGCCGGCCGCCTTGGCGGCAGCGCGGGCCTCTTCGTCGGTCTTGATCGACAGGAAGTCGATGCCGGTTGCGTCCTTGACGGCGTCGGGCATGGGCACGCGCTTGAACGGGCCCTTGAAGGAGATTTCCTTGTCGCCGAAGAGGAAGTCCGTCGAACCGTGGATCTGCACGGCCAGCGCCTCGAACAGGCGCTCGACGAGGCCCATCACGTCCTCATAGTCGGCATAGGCCCAGTAGCACTCCATCATGGTGAATTCAGGATTGTGCCGGGTGGAGACACCTTCGTTGCGGAAGTTGCGGTTAACCTCGAAGACCTTGTCGGTCAGGCCCGAAACCAGCGTGCGCTTCAGGAACAGTTCCGGCGCGATGCGCAGATACATGTCGAGCTTCAGCGTGTTGTGATGCGTCTTGAAGGGCTCGGCCGTCGCGCCGCCATAGACCGAATGCAGCATCGGCGTTTCGACTTCCATGAAGCCTTCCTGCTCCATGAAGCGGCGAACGCCCGAAATGATCCGGGAACGCTGCTGGAAGCGGAGCTTGGACTCCTCGTTCGTCATGATGTCGAGATGGCGCTTGCGATAGCGCAGCTCGATGTCCGACAGGCCATGCCACTTTTCCGGCATGGGCAGCAGCGCCTTGGTCAGCATGGTGATCGTGTGGACGTTCACCGTCAGCTCGCCGCGCTTGGTGCGGCGGACTTCGCCGGTGACGCCGATAATGTCGCCGAGGTCGATCAGCGGCAGCAGGTTGCGCGCCTCTTCAGACGTCACGTCCTTGTGGCTGAAGACCTGAACCTTGCCGGAGGCATCGACGATGTCGATGAACATGCCGGAATTGCGGTTCGAGTAGACGCGGCCGGCTACGGTGACGATGTCGCCCGTCAGCGTGTCGGGTTCGATGTCCTTGTACTTCTCGGCCAGTTCCGCATTGGTGATCGTGCGGTGGAAATGCGCCGGATAGACATCGCCGATCATCTCGCGAAGCTTGGCGAGCTTCTGCGCGCGCACTTCGGTGACGTCGGAGGAGAGGGCGGTTTCAGGTGTCTTGTCGGTCATTTTGTTGATTATCCGTTGTTCTTCTTTTCAGCCTCAACGCCGAGCTTGACGGCGGTGGCTGCGGATTTCAGGCGCTGGCGCACGACGGAGCGGCCGAGGATGGCCATGCTGTCGAAGAGCGGCAGCGAACGGGACGAGCCCGACACGGCGATGAAGAGCGGTGCGAGAACGTCGCGCAGCTTCTTGTCCATCCGTTCGGAGATGGCGCGCAGTTCGGCCTCGATGCTCTCGACATTCCACTCGACGATCTTTTCGAGATCGGCCTGAGCCGTTTCGAGGATCGCCTGAACGTCAGCCAGCGGCACCTTCTTGATGTTGGCGAAGTCGTTGGCGGTCAGGCCAAGATCGCCCTTGAGGAGGAAGCCAGCGAGGTCCGGAAGGTCGGAGAGGCGCGTGATGCGGCTCTGCGAGAGCTTCATGCCTTCGCGGAAGCGGTCGTTTTCCTGCGCCCAGGCAAGGACGCGGGTCACGAAATCTTCTTCCGTCAGGCCTTCGCGCAGCCAGCGGCCGTTCAGCCAGTCGAGCTTCTGGATGTCGAAGATCGCGCCGGCCTTGTTGAGGTTTTCCGGATCGAACTTTTCCGACAGCTGGTCCATCGTCAGCATCTCTTCGCCTTCGGCGATCTGGATGAAGAAGAGGCCCAGGAAGTTCATCAGCGCTTCCGGCAGGTAGCCGAGCGCCGAATAATAGGAGATCGAAGTCGGGTTACGACGCTTGGAGAGCTTCGTCTTGTCGGCGTTGCGCATCAGCGAGAGATGCATGAATTTCGGCGGTTCAAGGCCGAGATATTTGTAGAGCAGAATGTGCTTCGGCACGGAGGCCAGCCATTCCTCGCCGCGCGCAACATGGGTGATCTTCATCAGATGGTCGTCGACGACGTTGGCCATGTGATAGGTCGGCATGCCGTCGGCCTTGAGGAGCACCTGCATGTCGACCGAATCCCACGGGATCGACACGTCGCCATAGACGCCGTCGTTGAATTCGCAATTGCCTTCGGTCGGGATCTTCATGCGCACGACGGAGGGCTCGCCTGCGTCCATGCGGGTCTTCACCTCTTCAGCCGAGAGTCGCAGGCACTTGCCGTCATATTTCGGCTGCTGGCCGGCGGCGCGCTGGGCGCTGCGCATTTCTTCCAGACGCTCGGGCGTGCAGAAACAGCGGAAGCCGTGGCCGGCGGAGACGATCTTCTCGACGTATTCGCCATAGATATGCTTGCGGTCAGACTGGCGATAGGGGCCATAGGGGCCGCCGATATCCGGGCCTTCCGACCATTCCAGCCCGCACCATTTGAGCGCGTCGAGCACCTTGGTCTCGAATTCCGGCGTCGAACGGGTCGCGTCGGTGTCTTCGATACGCAGGATGAAGGTGCCGTTATTCTTCTTGGCAAAGAGATAGTTGAACAGCGCGATATAGGCAGTGCCGACATGCGGCTCGCCGGTGGGCGAGGGAGCGATGCGGACGCGGACGTTGGATGCGGTCATCGTCATGGGTCTTTGGCAAGGCAGATTGCAGGCCGGCCCAATAAGGCGCAGGGACGGCACGCGATCATGCAGGTTCCGAAAAATAGCGCCCCCGCCGGGACAAGGTCGCGGCAGGGGTTATCGGTCTGCGTTAGGCCATATCCGCCATAAAAGGTCAAGTGAAGCGATCACCTGAGGGCTTTTGGGGCGGATTGTGGCTCAGCCTTTGCGTTGCTTGGCGTTGCGGGCCAGCATGTTCAGGATCTCGACCAGCGCCGAGAAGGCCATGGCGGCGTAGATGTAGCCCTTGGGCACATGGAAGCCGAAGCCGTCGGCAATCAGCGTCGTGCCGATCATCAAGAGGAAGCCCAGCGCCAGCATGACGATGGTCGGGTTGCGCTCGATGAAGTTGGCCAGCGGATTGGCGGCGAGCATCATGGTCGCGACGGCGACGAGAACCGCAATCACCATGACCGGGAGGTGTTCGGTCATGCCGACGGCGGTGATTATGCTGTCGACCGAGAAGACGATGTCGAGCAGGATGATCTGGAAGATCGCCGCGCCGAAGCTGATCGTCACCTTGGCGTCCAGCTTCTGGTCTTCCTGTTCGACCGGGTCGGTGCTGTGGTGGATTTCCTTGGTCGCCTTCCAGACAAGGAAGAGACCGCCGGCGATCAGGATCATGTCCTTCCAGGAGAAGTCATGGCCGAAGGCGTTGAAGACCGGTGCGGTCAGCTTCACGATCCAGGCGGCGAAGCTCAGCAGCACGAGGCGCATGATGAGCGCCAGCGAGATGCCGATCATGCGCGACTTGCTGCGATGTTCGACGGGAAGCTTGTTCGTAAGGATCGAGATGAAGATCAGGTTGTCGATGCCGAGCACGACTTCCATGGCGATCAGCGTGATCAGCGCCGCCCAAACGGCGGGGTCCTGGGCAAGAAGGAGCAGATTGTCCATTGTTCACCGTTTTGTTTATGTTGACGGCGCACATAGGTATTGCTGGTGTCCCCGCCAAGAGGGGCGCCAGCTAAAACTGAAATTCAACTTATCCTGATATTGCGATCAGGCCGCATAAGCCTTCATGAAGACGCGGATTGCCGAACGGACGGCCCGATCTATTTCCTCGTCCTCCGGCTGGCTGCGCTCGTTAAAGAGGCAGGGCTTGAAGAGGCCTGCGGTGCAGAGTTCGGCAAACTGGCGCGCAGCCAGAAGGTCGTCTTCGAGAACGAGTTCACCCTTGGCGGCGCGTGCGGCGAGATAGTCCTTCAGCCGGTGGGCGCCCTTGGTGGGCCCGCAGTTGAGGAACATGTTTGCCACTTCCGGCATGTCGTCGATGACACCGAGAACCATGCGCAGGCTGCGTACGGTATTCTGGTTTGACATGTGGCGGCTGAACATCATGCCGAAGTCGTAGAGAACCTCTTCCAGCGGCTTGTCGTCCACCAGAATGCTGCTGACCGCGTCGAAGATACGCTCGCGCTCGCGCTGGATGAGCCCGGCGAAGAGCTCTTCCTTGTTGTTGAAGTAGACGTAGATCGTTCCTTTCGAAACGCCTGCGGCCTTCGTGATGTCGTTCATGCTCGCGCCATCAAATCCGTTTGCAGCGAAGACCTTCTTCGCTCCGTCCAGGATCTGGTCGCGTTTCGCGGGGTTTTCGCCTGCGCCGAGGCGGCCCTGGCCTTCAGGGCTGAGTCGGCTGCGGCTGATGACGCTCAATTGGCCAATGGCTGTCATGCCTGTTGCTTCCCTAAACTCATTTTTAATTAATTGAACCGATCGGTTCGATTTACACTTGATATGGGGCAAGACATGAATTATGTCAATGCCACTGACTGAACCGTTCGGTTCGAGAAAGCCTTATCAGGAAATTGTGAAATGGCCAAGAATGCAGGCAATGCAGCCGTTCAGCTTGTCGATAGCGACGAGGCTGGCGAGACCGCTCGTGAAGAGGCGACCTCCAAGGCGGCAGAAGCTGACGTGCGCGCTGAGGCCAAGCCTGTTCAATCTGTCGCCGATAAGAAGGCTGCGCCGCGCAAGAGCGGCCGCGGCCGCCTCGTGCTTGGCGTCATTGCGCTCGCCGTTCTTTCCGGCGCTGCCTATTACGGTCACGAATGGTGGACGAACGGCCGCTTCATGGTTTCGACCGATGACGCCTATATCGGCGGTGACATCAATTATGTCGCGCCCAAGGTCGGCGGCTATGTGAAGACCGTCAACGTCAAGGCCAATGATTATGTGAAGGCCGGCACTCCGCTCGTCACGCTCGATGACGGCGACTATCGCATTGCGCTGGAACAGGCTCGTGCGCAGCTCGCAACCCAGCAGCTGGCGCTGAAGTCGATCGACGCGCAGCGTCTCGTTGCCGTTGCCGCGCAGCAGCAGGCCCAGGCCAAGCTCAAGGCTTCGGAAGCCACGCTTCACGGCGCGCAGCTGGCGCAGGATCGTGCCAGCAAGCTGCAGTCGCAGGATGTTGCCAGTGCTTCGTCTCTCGACAAGGCCAATGTGACGCTCGAGCAGGCGCAGGCCGATGTCGGTGCCTCCAATGCCGCCATCCAGTCCGCCGTCGCCAACATTGCCGCGACCGATGCCCAGCATGCGCAGGCCGAAAGCGCCATCAAGTCGCTGCAGCTCGCCATCGAAAAGGCCGAGCGCGACGAGAGCTTCACGGTTCTGCGCGCGCCCTTCGACGGCATCGTCGGCAATCTGTCCGTCCAGGAAGGCGACCTCGTGACGCCGGGCATGCGGCTTGCCGCCGTCGTCCCGTCGGACGCGCTCTATATCGACGCGAACTTCAAGGAAACGCAGATCGGCGAGATCCATCCGGGCCAGACGGTCGGCATCCATGTCGACGCGCTCGGCGACAAGCATATCGAAGGCAAGGTTCTGTCGATTTCGCCGGCTTCCGGCGCTGTCTTCTCGCTCCTGCCCGCCGAAAACGCCACCGGCAACTTCACCAAGATCACCCAGCGGCTACCGGTTCGCATCTCGATCCCCAAGGATGCGCTTGAAACGCATCGTCTGATGGCCGGGTTGTCGGTCGTGGTCGATGTCGATACGCGCACGACGCCCTCGACCCCCAAGACGGCGTCTGCGCAGTAACGACAGAAGTTGAGGAATGGCCATGGCCGACGATATCGCGAAGGACGTGAAGGCAGGCATCCCGCCTGAACCTCCAGTCTCGCGACGCAATGTCTTTGCGTTCTTCGCGATGGTAGTTGGCATGTTCATGGCCATCCTCGACATCCAGATCGTCTCGGCATCGCTGTCCGAAATTCAGGCGGGTCTCGGTGCCAGCACCGATGAGGCGGCCTGGGTTCAGACGGCCTATCTGGTCGCCGAAGTCATCATGATCCCGCTTTCGGGAATGGCGGCGCGCATTCTTTCAACGCGCGTCATGTTCACGCTCTCTGCCGCCGGCTTCACGGCGGCGAGCGCGCTGGCGGCCACCGCTACCAATATTGACCAGATGATCGTCTACCGCGCCCTTCAGGGCTTCATCGGCGGTGGCATGATCCCTTCGGTCTTTGCGGCGGCCTTTACGGTCTTTCCGCCGTCCAAGCGTCCGATCGTCTCGCCGATCATCGGCCTCATTGCCACGCTCGCGCCGACCATCGGCCCGACGGTTGGCGGCTATCTCAGCCACAGCTTCTCCTGGCACTGGCTTTTCCTCGTCAACGTGCCGCCCGGCATCTTCGTCACCATTGCCGTCTGGACGCTGGTCGATTTCGACAAGCCCGAGCCGGGACTTGCCCGCAACTTCGACTGGGCCGGCCTTGCCAGCATGGCTGTCTTCCTCGGCGCGCTCGAATATGTGCTCGAAGAGGGCAACAACAAGGGCTGGCTGCAGGACGAGAAGATTGCTGTCGGTGCGGTGGCTATCGCGATTGCCGGCGTCATTTTCTTCTATCGCGCCTTTACGGCGAAACAACCAATCGTCGATCTCAAGGCGTTCACCAACCGTAACTTCGCCTTCGGCACCGCCTTCTCCTTCATCATGGGTGTGGGGCTTTACGGGCTGACCTATATCTATCCGGTCTATCTGTCGGCAATCCGCGGCTATGACTCGCTGATGATCGGCGAAACGATGTTCGTCTCCGGTCTTGCCATGTTCTTCACCGCGCCCATTGCCGGCATCATGTCGCGCAAGCTCGATCCGCGCGTCATGATGATGATCGGCTTCTTCGGTTTCGGCTGTGGCACCCTGATGATGACACGGATGACCGCCGACTGGGATTTCTGGGAGCTCTTCGTTCCGCAGATCCTGCGCGGCTGCTCGATGATGATCGCCATGGTGCCGATCAACAACGTGGCGCTCGGCACGCTGCCGCCGGACCGTATCCGCAACGCCTCGGGTCTTTACAACCTGAGCCGTAACCTCGGCGGCGCCGTCGGCCTTGCCGTCATCAATACGATGCTGACCCGTCAGACCCGGTCGCATTACGAGCAGCTGGCAGAGCACGTCCAGTGGGGCCGCCCGGAAGCGCGCGACATGGTCACCTCCATGACCAACAAGTTCAATGCGCTCGGTCTCGACGGCAGCACGGTGGCCATCAAGCAGCTGGCCGGCATGGTGCATCAGCAGGCCTTTATCCTCTCCTTCATCGACGTCTTCCTGTTGCTGACCTCGCTGTTTGCCATGCTTGTCGTCTCGTCGTTCCTGATCCAGAAGCCGGAAGGTCCGGCAGGCTCATCCGGCGGCGGTCATTGACGCAGGCAATGGCGGCGCTACCGTCTCCGCGACCTTCTGAGTCGCGGAAGCCGGGAGATGTGACCTGTCAGACGAGCCCGTCCTTGAAACCGAACGCCTGATCCTCAGGCCTCCCCGCGCCGACGATTTGCCCGGCTGGGCTGCCATGATGGCCGACCCGGACAATTCCCGCTTCATCGGCGGCCCGTTGGGCGTCCGCGCTGCCTGGGCAAGTCTTTCGATCATGGCAGGCGCCTGGGCGCTTCATGGCTTCGGCAATTTTTCCGTCCTCCTCAAGTCCACCGGCGAATGGATCGGCCGCGCCGGCCCATGGATGCCGCCGGGTTGGCCAGGGCCGGAAATCGGCTGGGCCTTTCTCAAGGACCATTGGGGGCAGGGCTATGCGGCGGAAGCGTCTGAGGCGACCATGATCTGGTCGCGCGACGTGCTTGGATGGGATCGCGCGATCCACATCATCCATCCCGAGAATTCGCCCTCCATGGCGCTGGCCGAGCGCATCGGCTCCACCTTCGAACGAGAGCTTCCTCCGCGCACGCTCGACAATGCGGTGCCGCTTCTCATCTATTCCCAAAAATTCTGATTTACGTACCTCAAAATTCTGATATGAGTGTCGGCGAGGAGAAGCCATGCGTCCGACCGTTCACGACATTGCCGAAAAAGCGGGCGTCAGCCTTGCCACGGTGGACCGTGTTCTCAACAACCGGCCGGGCGTGAAGGCGAAGACGCGGGCGCTGGTCGAGGACACGATTGCCCAGATCGGCTATGTGCGCGACGTGGCTGCCGCCAATCTGGCGCGCAAGCGCCTCTATCACTTCGAATTCCTGATCCCCGACAGCGATAACTCGTTTCTCGACCAGCTGCGCGGCGCGGTGCGCGAGGTTGCTGCACTTTCCCGCGTGGAGCGGATCGAGATCGGCATGCGCGAAGTGGCGGCCTTCGATCCGGCGGCGCTGGTTGCCGCCATGCGCGAGGCGATTGCCGGCGAGCCGGACGGGATTGCCATGGTCGCCATCGACGACGATGCCGTGCGTGCCGTCGTTGCCGAGGCCAAGCAGGCCGGTGTTGCGGTCGTGACGGTCGTCTCCGATCTGCCGGGCTCGGCGCGCGTTCACTATGCCGGGATCGACAATCTGGCTGCGGGCCGGACGGCGGCAAGCCTGATCGGACGGTTCATTGGCGGCACCGGCACTGTCGGCGTCATTGCCGGCTCGCTGAATGCCCGCGACCATCGCGAGCGTCTGGCCGGTTTCGAAGAGGCATTGAAGCGGGATTTCCCCGGCGTTTCGGTCCTGCCCGTCATCGAGGGGCGCGATAATCCGAAGCGGGTCGAGCGCGAGGCGACGGCGCTGCTGGATGCGCAGCCCGCACTGTCCGGTCTCTACAGCCTCGGCGCCGGCAATCGCGGCCTGGTCAAGGCGCTGCGGGGGCGGAATCCTGCCCGTCATATGCCGGTGATCGCGCATGAACTGACAGCGACAACGCGGGCGGCGCTTTCGGAGGGCCTGTTCGACGCGGTGCTCAATCAGGATGCTGGTCACGAGGTGCGCAGCGCCGTGCGCGTGATGAAGGCGCAGGCTGATGGGCTTCATACGGTGGACGCGCAGGAGCGCATCCGCATCGACATATTCCTGAAGGATAACATGCCCCAGTAAAAGCGGGCGGGAGGAAACGACATGTATCTCGGTCTCGATCTCGGCACGTCCGGCGTCAAGGCGCTTCTCATCGACGGCAACCAGACGATCCTTGCTTCCGGCAATGGCTCGCTGGATGTCTCGCGGCCGCATTCCGGCTGGTCGGAGCAGGACCCGGCCCATTGGCTGCGCGCAACGCGCGAGGCTGTCGCCGGCATCAAGGCGAGCCACCCTGAAGCGCTGGCCTCGGTGAAGGGCATCGGCCTTTCCGGCCATATGCATGGCGCGACGCTGGTGGATGGTGCGGGGAATGTTCTGCGCCCCTGCATCCTCTGGAACGACACTCGGTCCTTTGCCGAGGCTGCCAAGCTGGATGCCGATCCGCGTTTTCGCGCCATCACCGGCAATATCGTGTTTCCGGGCTTCACCGCGCCGAAGCTGGTGTGGGTGAAGAACAACGAGCCGGAGATCTTCGCCAAGGTCGCCAAGGTTCTGCTGCCGAAGGACTACCTGCGGCTCTGGCTGACGGGTGAATATCTCTCCGAAATGTCGGATTCGGCCGGGACGAGCTGGCTCGATACCGGCAAGCGCGCCTGGTCGCCCGAGCTGCTGGCGGCAACCGATCTCGATGAAAGCCAGATGCCGGGCCTTACCGAAGGCACTGCGGAAGCCGGCGTGCTGCGCGCCGAGTTGCTGGCCGAGTGGGGCATGTCCGGTCGCGTGGTCGTTGCCGGTGGGGCAGGGGACAATGCGGCCTCGGCCGTGGGCATGGGCACGGTTCATTCCGGCTCCGCCTTCGTGTCGCTCGGCACATCCGGGGTGCTCTTTGCGGCCAATGACCGCTATCTGCCGAACCCGGCCAGCGCCGTGCATGCCTTCTGCCATGCGATCCCCAATACCTGGCATCAGATGGGCGTCATTCTCTCGGCGACCGATGCGCTCAACTGGCATTCGCATGTGACCGGCAAGAGTGCCGGCGAGCTTTCCGCCGAGCTGGGCGACACGCTGAAGGCACCCTCCGGCGTCACCTTCCTGCCCTATCTCTCGGGTGAGAGGACACCGCATAACGACGCGAAAATCCGTGGCGTCTTTGCCGGGCTGGAGCATGAATCCTCGCGCGTCGTGCTGACGCAGGCGGTGATGGAAGGTGTGACCTTCGCGATCCGCGACAATCTGGCAGCGCTCAATGCCGCCGGCACGACGATCTCGCGCGTGACGGCCATCGGTGGCGGCTCGCGCTCGCGCTACTGGCTGAAGTCGATCGCCACCGCGCTCAACATCCCGGTCGATATTCCGGCGGATGGTGATTTCGGTGCGGCCTTTGGCGCCGCGCGGCTTGGGCTGATCGCGGCGACGGGGGCTGATCCCGCCTCTGTCTGCACCGCGCCGAAGACAGCCGAGACGGTCGAGCCGGAAACGGCGCTGGCTGGCGCTTACGACGAGGCATACCGACGCTACCGCGCGCTTTATCCGGCGGTGAAGGCAGCGATGGGCTGAGAGGCTTAAGCTTGTGGCACCCCCCTCTGTCCTGCCGGACATCTCCCCCTCAAGGGGGGAGATTGGCAGGCGGCGGCGCCTCATTCTATCTCCCCCCTTGAGGGGGAGATGGCGGTAGCCAGAGGGGGGTACCCCCAAACACGAATTCGAACCAAAATCACAGGAGGAAACACCCCATGAGCACAGGCTTTTTCGGCAATATCGAGAAGATCAAGTATGAAGGTCCGGATAGCACCAATCCGCTGGCCTTCCGTCATTACAACCCCGACGAAGTGGTCATGGGCAAGCGCATGGCGGACCATCTGCGCTTTGCGGTGGCCTATTGGCACACATTCGCCTGGGAGGGCGGCGATCCCTTCGGCGGGCGCACGTTCGATCGTCCCTGGTATGACGGCGCGATGGACAAGGCCAAGCTGAAGGCCGATGTCGCGTTCGAATTCTTCCAGCTGCTCGGCTCGCCCTATTATTGCTTCCACGACGCCGATGTGCGCCCGGAAGGCAAGAATTTCGCCGAGAACACGAAGAACCTCAACGAGATCGTCGATTACTTCGCCGAAAAGCAGGCCAAGACCGGCGTCAAGCTGCTCTGGGGCACGGCGAACCTCTTCTCCAACCGCCGCTTCATGTCGGGTGCGGCGACCAATCCCGATCCGGATGTGTTTGCCTATTCGGCCGCGACCATCAAGACCTGCATGGACGCCACGATGAAGCTCGGCGGCGAGAACTATGTGCTCTGGGGCGGTCGCGAGGGCTATGAAACGCTGCTCAACACCGACCTGAAGCGCGAGCTCGACCAGATGGCGCGCATGCTGCACATGGTCGTCGAATACAAGCACAAGATCGGCTTCAAGGGCGCGATCCTGGTCGAGCCGAAGCCGCAGGAGCCGTCGAAGCATCAGTATGATTACGACGTCGCGACCGTTTACGGTTTCCTCAAGACCTACGGCCTCGAAAACGAAGTCAAGCTCAACATCGAGCAGGGCCATGCAATCCTCGCCGGCCATTCCTTCGAGCACGAGCTGGCGCTGGCCAATGCGCTCGGCGTCTTCGGTTCGATCGACATGAACCGCAACGACTACCAGTCCGGCTGGGATACCGACCAGTTCCCCAACAACGTCCCGGAAATGGCGCTGGCCTATTACCATGTGCTTGCCGGCGGCGGCTTTACCACGGGCGGCACCAATTTCGACTCCAAGCTCCGCCGTCAGTCGATCGACCCGGAAGATCTGCTGATCGGCCATATCGGCGGCATGGATTGCTGCGCCCGCGGCCTGAAGGCTGCTGCGAAGATGATCGAGGACAAGGCGCTCTCCGGTCCGCTCGCCGCCCGCTATGCCGGCTGGGACAAGCCGGAAAACAGGGCCATGCTTACAGGCGGCAGCCTGGATGCGATCACGGATCGTGTTCTGGCTCAGGACATCAATCCGCAGCCGAAGTCGGGCAAGCAGGAGCTGCTGGAAAACATCGTCAACCGCTACGTTTGAGCGGTTCAATAAGTCTGCGACGGGACACCTGTTCCCGTCGCGGCATCCCTCAGCCTTCAGGGCTGACAGGGTGAGTGTCCGAAGTCATGGCCCGCAGATCGTTGCACCTGCAGATCGATTTTTGAAAGGCAAGAGAGTGACTGAGTTCGCGTATAATCCGGAATTTCTCGTTAGCGATGAGCAGACATTGCGTGGGCTTTTTCCGCCAACACATGCATTGGCTGCCCTCAAGTGCCTCGACACGCTGGATGAACATGCGCAGCACTTTATCCGGCGCTCGCCTTTTCTATGTATCGGCACACAGGGTGCTCAGGGAACGGCGGATGTCAGTCCGCGTGGCGATCCAGTGGGCTTTGTGAAAATCCTCGATCAGAATACCTTGGCTATCCCGGATCGTCCGGGCAACAACCGCCTCGATACGCTCGCCAACATTCTCGCCAATCCCAATGTCGGCCTCCTGTTCATCATACCCGGCTTCGACGATACCCTGCGCGTCAACGGTCAGGCCTCTCTGGTGACCGACCCCGCTATCCTGGCGGGGATGGCTGTCAATGATCGCCTGCCCAGGCTTGCCATCGTCGTGAAGGTGAGGGAAGTTTTCCTGCATTGCGCCAAGGCTTTCCGACGCTCGCATTTGTGGAGCCCGGAGCATTTCCAAGACCGCAGCGCGATGCCGTCGCTGTCAAAAATTATTCTGGACCAGACGACAGGTGCTCCGGAAAGCGACGAGGACATGCTCGAGATCGATAAAGGTCTTGAAGCCGCCTATCAGACGTCCATGTATTGAATTCCGGTCCACCGACGGCGGTCCTCAAAGACGCTCAGCGCATCCCCTTCGGCGGCCCAACCGAATTACGGACCACCAGATCCGGCATCAGCAGGATCTCTCCTTCCGGCGGCTCGCCGTCGCCGAGCAGATCCAGCAGCAGAGCCATGGCGCGCTTGCCGATGGCGGTGCGGGGCTGGCGGATGGTGGTGAGCGGCGGCGACATGAAGCCGGAGAGCGGCACGTCGTCGAAGCCGGTGACGGAGAAGTCGCGCGGGATGTTGTAGCCGCGCGCGGTCAGGCCCAGCATGACGCCGATGGCGGTCTGGTCGTTGACGCACATGAAGGCGGTGGGCAGGCGGTCCTGCATGAAGAGCTGTTCGAGCGCGAGCCGGCCGCTTTCGATCGTGCCGTCGCCGTCAACGACGATGCGGTTTTCGGGCCGCATGTTGGCGGCGTCCATGCCTTCCTCGAAGCCCTGCCGGCGGCGGCTATAGGCAAGGCGGGTGCGGCTGTCGCCGATGAAGGCGATCTTGCGGTGGCCTTCGGCGAGCAGCAGGTCGATGAGCTTGCGGGCGCCCGCCACGTCGTCGACGCCGACGTAGGGCAGGCCGCCATTGTAGATCGGCTCGAAGACGCCGACGGTTGCCGGCAGGCGGGCCGTCATCGACTGGTGGCCGAAGGGCAGGATGCCGGTGAAGAGGATCAGTCCGGCTGCCTGGTTGGAATTGAGGAATTTCAGATATTCGAGCCCGCGCTGCGCATCGTTCTGCGTGTGGCCGATCAGGATGCCATAGCCATGGGCGCGGGCCTCGTTTTCGAGACCGACGAGAATGTTCGAGAAGTTGGGATCGCCGATATCGGGCGCGACGACGAGGATCATGTTGGAGCGGCCAAGGCGCAGGCTGCGGGCCATGGCATTGGTCGTGTAGCCGGTGATCGCGATCGCCTGATGGACTTTCAGGCGCGTCGAGTTCGCCACCTTTTCCGGCGTGTGGATGGCGCGCGAGACCGTGGCAATGGAAACCTCGGCAATGCGGGCGACATCTTCAATCGTAGCGGGCGTGGAATTCGACACGGAAAAACCTTGGGTCTCATGCTCGCCGGGACACTACACGGAGTTGGCCGCAGGTCAAATCGAGACCGGCCGAAATCGGTGAATTGTGCTCAATGTAAACCTTTACATAGGTCATGTAAAGGTTTACATAATCGGTAACAGAGGCGCTTTCGGGAGAAAAGCGCCCGGGAGGACGATCATGGAGACGAACGCTGCCGGTCAGCGTACGCCTGTGCTTGCAGCACGGCGGATCAGCAAATCCTTCAATGGCGTACAGGTGCTGTTCAGCGTCAATTTCGACCTGCAGCCTGGCGAAATCCATGCGCTGGTCGGCGAGAACGGTGCCGGCAAATCCACCTTCGTGAAGATCATGTCCGGCTTCGAGCAGCCGAGTTCCGGCGAGATCCTGCTCGACGGCAAGCCGGTGCGTTTGCCGGCCAATGGACAGGCCGAGCATCTCGGCATCGTCATCATCCACCAGGAATTCAACCTTGCAGAACATCTGACCGTCACCGAGAGCCTGTTTCTCGGCCGCGAGATCACGCGTTTCGGCGTGCTCGACCGCAAGCGCATGCGCGCCGAGACGCGCCGCGCGCTCGATCTGCTCGGCTCGCGCATCGACGAGAATGCGATGATCAGTTCGCTGCCCGTCGCCGATCGGCAGATGGTGGAGATTGCCAAGGCAATCAGCAAGGATGCGCGCGTCATCTTCATGGACGAGCCGACAGCGGTCCTCTCCAAGGAGGAAACCGGCGTGCTGTTCGAGCAGGTGCGCAAGCTCCGCGACAAGGGCACGAGCTTCGTCTTCGTCTCGCACAAGCTGGACGAGGTGCTGGAGCTGACCGACCGCGTCACGGTTCTGCGCGACGGCCAATGGGTGAAGACCGCGCCGACTGCGATGCTGGATGGCGAGTCCATCGCCCAGCTCATGGTCGGGCGGGAACTGTCGAGCCTCTATCCGGCCAAGCGCGAACCGGATGTGGACGAGGAAATCGTTCTCTCCGCCCGGGGCATCACGACGGGCTTCGTGCGCGATGCGAGTTTCGATGTGCGCAAGGGCGAGGTGATCGGCTTTTCGGGGCTGATCGGGTCGGGCCGCACGGAATTGATGGAGGCCGTTGCCGGTCTTCGCCCGCGCCATTCCGGCGAGGTGACGATCAGGGGCGTTTCGATGTCCTCGGGCGATGCGCATGCCGCAAACCGCGCAGGCCTCGCCTACATGACCAAGGATCGCAAGTCGAAGGGCCTGCTGCTCGGCTCGCGCATGGCGGTGAACCTGACGCTGCAATCGCTCGATCAGCATGGCAAGCTCGGCTATCTGAGCCCCAAAAGCGAGGCGAATGCGCTGGCGCGGGCCATGCGCCGCTTCGATATTCGGGTGCGTGATGGCCGCGTGGTGGCGGGGCGCATGTCGGGCGGTAACCAGCAAAAGCTGATGCTGGCCAAGGTCATGGAGACCGAGCCGGAGATCATCATCATCGACGAGCCGACACGCGGCATCGATGTCGGCACCAAGCAGCAGATCTATCATTTCATCTCGGCGCTGGCGCGGGCCGGCAAGTCCATCGTCGTCGTCTCCTCGGAGCTGCAGGAAGTGATCGGCCTTTGCACGCGCGTTGCCGTGATGCGCGAGGGCCGCATCGTCGGCTGGCTCGAGGGCGACGAGATCAACGAGCAGGAAATCATGCGCTATTCGGCTGGGCTCAAGAAGATGGCCGGCTGAGCGTAGCAGAGTTTGTCAGGGAAAAGTGGAAACCGGTTTTCCCGAAAAGACAAACGAAAACAAAACAACATACGAGGGGCCGCGAGAGCCCCAACGCATTGTGGGAGGATGTCTTGGACATGAGTGTGGATGAGGGACAGGCAGCGGAAAAGCCGAGGTCGCTTCTGAAGGAGATCGACCTTCGGGCGGTCGCGCCCTTCGTGGCGCTGGCGCTGCTGCTGGTGCTCGGCGCGCTGACCAATCCGAATTTCATCGGCATCGACAATCTGGCGAATGTGGCAACCCGCAGCGCCTTTGTCGCGATCATTGCGGTCGGGGCGACCTTCGTCATCTCGTCGGGCGATCTCGATCTCTCGGTCGGCTCCATGCTCGCCTTTGTCGCGAGCCTGATGATCCTGTTCATGAATTCGGGCGCCATTGCCGATCCGCATCTCATGCTTGCCGCGGCTGTCGCCTTCGCCATCTTTGCAGGTGCTGCCTGCGGGTTGCTCAACGGGCTTGTCACCACGCTCGGCCGGATCGAGCCGTTCATTGCCACGCTCGGCACGATGGGCATCTATCGCGGCCTGACGACATGGCTCTCGCAGGGCGGGGCGATCACGCTGCGCTCGCCGGAGATCCAGAACATCTACCGCCCGGTCTATTTCGGCTCCTTCCTCGGCCTGCCGATCCCGATCGTCTGCATTCTCGTCGTCACGCTGATTGCCGCCTTCGTGCTCTATCGCACGCGCTATGGTCGGCATGTCGTGGCGGTCGGGTCCAATCGCGATGTGGCGCGCTATTCGGGCATTGCGGTCGATCGCGTGCGTACCATCGCCTTCATCATCCAGGGGCTATGTGTCGCCATTGCCGTGCTGCTTTACGTGCCGCGTCTCGGCTCGACGTCCGCCACGACCGGTATTCTCTGGGAACTGCAGGCGATCACGGCCGTCGTCGTTGGGGGCACTGCCCTCAAGGGCGGGGCGGGGCGCGTCTGGGGCACGATCTGCGGGGCCTTCATCCTCGAACTGGTCGGCAACATCATGCTGCTGTCCAACTTCATCAGCGAATATCTGATCGGTACCATCCAGGGCTCGATCATCATCATTGCGATGCTCGTCCAGCGGTCGCTGACGCGCAAATCGTGAAAGACGGGTCCGGTTATCAGGGGCGTCCGGACCTTGGGAGGAAAGACCCCTTCGACAGGGAGTGAGATATGTTGAAGAAAATGATCGGCACGGCGTTTCTCGCCGTTGCCATGGCCACTACTGCATCTTGGGCCGCCTATGCGGCAGACGTCAAGAAGACCATCGGCGTTTCCATTCCGGCCGCCGACCACGGCTGGACGGCGGGCGTCGTCTATCACGCCGAGCGCGTGGCGAAGATGGTGGAGAAGGAATATCCGGGCGCCAAGGTCATCGTGAAGACCTCGCCGGATGCGGCAAGCCAGGCCAACGCCATCCAGGATCTGGCCGTGCAGGGGCTCGATGCGCTCGTCATCCTGCCGACCGATCCGGATCCGCTGGTCAACGCCATCAAGCAGGTGAAGGACAAGGGCACGTTTGTGACCATCGTCGATCGTGCACCGAGCACGAATGACGATACGGTGCGCGACCTCTATGTCGCCGGCAACAATCCGGCGCTTGGCGAAGTCGCCGGCAAGTATATCAAGGACAATACGCCGGACGCGGAAGTCGTGGTCATCCGCGGGTTGCCGATCCCGATCGACCAGCAGCGCCAGGACGGTTTCGACAAGGGCATTGCCGGTTCCAAGGTCAAGGTTCTCGACCGCCAGTTCGGCAACTGGAGCCGCGACGACGCCTTCAAGGTGATGCAGGACTTCCTGACCAAGTACAAGAAGATCGACGTCGTGTGGTGCCAGGATGACGACATGACGGTGGGCGTGCTGCAGGCCATCGAACAGGCCAAGCGCACCGATATCAAATATGTCATCGGCGGCGCCGGCTCCAAGGACATGATCAAGAAGGTCATGGACGGCGACAAGATGATCCCGGTCGACGTGCTCTATCCGCCAGCAATGGTCGGCACGGCGCTGCAGCTGACGGCGTCCGCGCTGTACAGCCAGGTTCCGGTCAAGGGCACCTATACGCTGGATGCGACGCTCGTCACCAAGGAGAATGCGAAGAACTTCTACTTCCCGGATTCGCCTTACTAAGGGCCCGTCTTTTCAAGGCCGGGGATACCCGTTCCATATTGCTGTCTGCCCGGTTTTGCCGGGCAGACTTTTTTCAACAGGTGCGTTGCGGTTGGACGGTTGAAATCCGCCGCGATGTGCTTACTGTAACGTTGCAGTTCCTGTCGGGAGGACATGATGAAGACGATCAAGGGGCCGGGGCTTTTCCTGGCGCAGTTTGCTGGCGATGCAGCGCCGTTCAATTCCTGGAAATCCATCACCAAATGGGCGGCCGATTGCGGCTACAAGGGCGTGCAGGTTCCGACCTGGGACGGACGCCTGTTCGATCTCGAAAAGGCGGCGACCTCGCGGACCTATTGCGACGAGATTGTCGGCGTCGCGAAGGAAAACGGTGTGGTCATCACCGAGCTTTCGACCCATCTCCAGGGCCAGCTTGTCGCCACTCATCCGGCCTATGACGAAGCCTTTGACGGCTTTGCGGTCGACAATGTGAAGGGCAATCCCAAGGCCCGGCAGGAATGGGCAGTCGATCAGGTCAAGAAGGCGCTGACGGCATCCAAGAATCTCGGGCTGACCGAAATGGCGTCCTTTTCCGGCGCCCTCTGCTGGCCTTACGTTTATCCGTGGCCGCAGCGCCCGGCGGGTCTGGCCGAAACCGCGTTTGACGAGCTGGCGCGCCGCTGGCTGCCGATCCTCGACCATGCCGCCGAATGCGGCGTCGATGTCTGCTATGAGATCCATCCGGGTGAAGACCTCCACGATGGCGTCACATTCGAGATGTTCCTTGAGCGCGTGAAGAACCATACGCGCGCCAACATGCTCTACGACCCGTCGCATTATGTCCTGCAATGCCTGGACTATATCGACCACATCGACATCTATCACGAGCGGATCAAGATGTTCCACGTCAAGGATGCCGAGTTCAATCCGACCGGCCGTCAGGGCGTCTATGGCGGCTATCAGCCCTGGGTCAACCGGGCCGGGCGCTTCCGCTCGCCGGGCGACGGGCAGGTGGATTTCGGCGCGATCTTCTCCAAGCTGACGGCTTACGATTTCTCCGGCTGGGCGGTTGTCGAATGGGAATGCTGCCTGAAGCATCCGGAAGACGGCGCGCGCGAGGGTGCGGAATTCGTCAAGAACCACATCATCCGCGTCACCGAGAAGGCCTTTGACGATTTCGCCGGCGGCGGAACCGACGAGGCGGCCAATCGGCGCATGCTCGGTATCGCGTGAAGCAGAGATTAAGGGAGAGAAACATGGCCATCGAAGGCACGACGGAAACCCGTGCGCCGCGCATCCGGCTCGGCATGGTAGGCGGCGGCTCGGGCGCATTCATCGGCGCGGTGCATCGCATCGCAGCCCGCATCGACGATCATTACGAACTGGTGGCGGGGGCTTTGTCCTCGACGCCGGAACGGTCGAGACAGTCGGGCGCGGAACTGGGGCTTCACCCGTCCCGCATCTATGACGACTTCAAGTCCATGGCGATTCGTGAGGCGCGGCTGAAGGACGGGATCGAGGCGGTTGCCATCGTCACGCCAAACCACATGCACTATCCGGCGGCGATAGAGTTCCTGAAGCGCGGCATCCATGTCATCTGCGACAAGCCGCTGACCTCCAACCTTGCCGATGCCAAGAAGCTCGTGAAGGCGGCGGAGTCCTCCGATGCGCTTTTCATCCTGACGCATAACTATTCGGGCTATCCGATGGTGCGGCAGGCGCGCGAAATGGTGGCGCGGGGCGATCTCGGCGATATCCGTCTCGTGCAGATGGAATATCCGCAGGATTGGCTGGCCGAACCCGTAGAGCTGTCCGGGAGCAAGCAGGCGGAATGGCGCACTGACCCGGCGCGTTCCGGCGTTGGTGGCTCGACGGGCGATATTGGCACGCATGCCTATCAGCTCGGCTGCTTCATCTCCGGGCTTGAGCTCGATGAGCTGGCGGCGGATGTGCATACCTTCGTTCCAGGCCGTCAGCTCGACGACAATGCCCATGTCATGCTGCGCTTCAAAGGTGGCGCGAAGGGCATGCTCTGGTGCAGCCAGGTGGCCTCGGGCAATGAGAATGCGCTCAAGGTCCGGGTCTATGGTACCAAGGGCGGGCTCGAATGGGAGCAGGAGAACCCGAACTATCTCTGGTACACGCCGCTTGGCGAGCCGAAGCGTCTGCTGACGCGCGGCGGGGCAGGGGCCATGGATGTCGCGGCCCGCGTGTCGCGCACGCCGGGCGGTCATCCGGAAGGCTATCTCGAAGGCTTCGCGACGATCTATTCGGAAGCCGCGCGCGCCATTCAGGCAAAGCGCACGGGCACGGCGGTCGATCCGGCCGTGCTTTATCCGACGGTTGCCGACGGGCTGAAGGGCGTGACCTTTGTCACGGCCTGCATCAACTCGTCCAAGCGCAACGGCGCCTGGGTCAAGGTCTGACACCCATTCCCCGCCGTCCATTCAGGGCGGCGGGGTTTCCGTATCAAAATCCGAACGTCTGAAAGAACATCCCCATGGATCCCAAGGCCCTTGCATCGCGCTTCCCCGGCGACTTCATCTTCGGCGTCGCCACCGCCTCCTACCAGATCGAGGGCGCGACGAAGGAAGACGGACGCAAGCCCTGCATCTGGGATGCCTTCTCCAACATGCCGGGCCGGGTCTATGAGCGGCACAATGGCGACATCGCCTGCGACCACTATCACCGCTGGGAAGAGGATCTCGATCTCATCAAGGAGATGGGTGTTTCGGCCTATCGCTTCTCGATTGCCTGGCCGCGCATCGTGCCGGATGGCGTCGGGCCTATCAACGAGAAGGGGCTCGACTTCTACGACAAGCTGGTCGACGGCCTGCAGGCGCGCGGCATCAAGGCTTTCGCGACGCTCTATCACTGGGACCTGCCGCTGGCGCTGATGGGTGATGGCGGCTGGACGGCGCGCTCGACTTCGCATGCCTTCCAGCGCTATACGCAGACCGTCATCCGTCGCCTCGGCGACCGGCTGGATGCGGTGGCGACCTTCAACGAGCCGTGGTGCTCGGTGATCCTGTCGCATCTGCTCGGTATCCATGCGCCGGGCGAGCGCAACATGCAGGCCACGCTTTACGCGGCCCATTACACCAATCTCGCCCATGGTCTCGGCGTCGAGGCTGTCAGGGCGGAAGCGCCGAAGCTTCCGGTCGGCATTGTCTGCAATGCCATGTCGGTGGTGCCGGCCAGCGACAGCGAGGCTGACAAGGCGGCCGCCGCGCGGGCGGAGGACTTCCATAACGGCATCTTCTTTGGCCCGATCTTCAAGGGCGAATATCCGGCCGGCGTCGTCGAGGCGCTGGGGCCGCTAATGCCGAAGATCGAAGACGGCGACATGCAGACGATCTCGCAGAAGATCGACTGGTGGGGCCTCAACTACTACACGCCGGCCCGCATCGAGGATGCGCCGGAGGAGCCCTATCCGTCGCATCGGTCCGGTGCCTTCGTGAAGCCGGACAAGACGGATATCGGCTGGGAGATCGACAGCTCCGGCTTCATCGGCGTGGTGCGCACGCTCTACAAGACCTACGATCTGCCGGAATTCTACATCACGGAAAACGGCGCCTGCTACAATATGGGTGTCGGCGAAGATGGCGAGGTCGATGACCAGCCGCGTCTCGATTATTACGCCGATCACATTTCCGTCGCCGCCGACATGATCGCCGAAGGCTATCCGCTGCGGGGCTATTTCGCCTGGTCGCTCATGGATAATTTCGAATGGGCCGAAGGCTACCGGATGCGTTTCGGTCTGGTGCATGTCGATTATGACACGCAGGTCCGAACCGTTAAGAAAAGCGGTAAATGGTATCGGGAGCTCGCGGCCACCTTCCCGAAGGGCAATCATCTGCCAAGCACATGATTTCAAAAGAGGTTCTGTTAAACTCCAGGCTGTCTGGCCGGTGCGGATAGCTGGTAGAACACTACCATAATACCAAAATTTACAGGTGCTTTATCATTCGCTATTTTAAACCATTTCTGAACAGACGGCGGGTTACAAGGCTAACCTAGTCGGAGTTCTGAATGGCAGTTTCGGGCGAAAGCAGGATCGGGAGCAAGACGCTTCGCGCTCCCTTGATGGTATCGCTGGTACTTTTCGTTTTCGCCGCTGTCGCTGCGGGCGGGACGGTGCTGATCCTGACTGCCATGGACAAGATGGCTTTCCATGCCAACACTCTCGACACGCAGCGCGCCCAGCAGACGGCCTCCGGCGCGCTGGCCTCCTTCGAACAGCAAATGGCCTCCGCCACCAGCGACTACAGCGCCTGGGATGATGCTGCGAAGGCGGTCTATGTCGATCATGACCGCGAATGGATAGAAAAGAACTACGGCGTCTTCACCGGCGCGGGAACGCTGTTCGACACCTATTTCCTCGCGACCGCCACAGGTGAAACGGCCATGGCCTACAAGGAGGGCTCGCCCTTCTCGTCGCGCTTCGGCGACTATTTCGGCTCGTCGTTTGCAACGCTGCGGGCCGCACTTGAAGCCGACATGGCCCGCGGCATCTACCAGAAGACCGGCTTCGTGGAGACAGTCGACGGCGTCGCGGTCGTCGGTATCGCCGCTGTCCGATCCAGCCAGGGAAGCCTGACGGTTGCCAAGGAAAAGGCGATCTTTGTGATCTTCGCGCGGCATCTGAATGAGGCGGTGATCAACCAGCTCGCTCACAACTACATCATCGACGGTTTGCGACTGGTTCCGAAAGCTCCTGCGGACCGTCCCTTCGCGGCCGTGCGCAACAGCAAGGGCGATATTCTCGGCGCATTCGTCTGGGATCTCCGCGAACCCGGCACGCGCAGCTATCGGCAGGTGCTGCCCATGGTGGGCTGGGGTCTGATCGTGATCGGACTTGTCCTCCTCGGACTGCTGGCCTTCGGCATCGTCATCGTGCGCCGTCTGATGGCCGACGAGCGGGCCGCGCGGCAGCTCTCCAAGGAAGACCTTCTGAGCGGGCTACTCAATCGCGCGGGCCTCAATGACGCACTCGACGAGATCGAGGCGCAGGCGGCGATGGGCCGAAAGGATGCCGTCCTGATCTATCTCGACCTCGACCGGTTCAAGGATGTCAACGACGCCTATGGCCATACGGTCGGCGACCAGCTCATTCGGGGCGTCACGGCCGGGCTGAAGCACCTGTTGCCGAAGGGGGCCGCCTTCGCGCGCATTGGCGGCGACGAATTTGCCATTGCGCTCGTCTGTGACGACACCGAAGCCTGCTGCGCGGCCATCGAACAGGCCGTCATTGCCTTTTTCAGGGAGCCGCTGATCATCGCCGGACGCCTTGCTTCCGTCGGGGCCAGCATGGGCATTGCGGTTTCGCCGCAGGGCGTGCTGGGCAGCGCCGAGCTTTTGAGGCGGGCCGACATGGCCATGTATCGCGCCAAGGCAAGCCGCGCGGGTCGCGCTGTCTACTACCAGGCGTCGATGGACGAGGATCGCGAAGCGCGGATGACCATGGCCAACGACCTGCGCCAGGCGCTGGACCGTGACGCGCTGACGGTTGTCTACCAGCCGGTCTTCGACGCGCATACGCGCATCATCTGCGGTGTCGAGGCGCTGGTTCGCTGGAACCGCAATGGACATGGATTTGTCGCGCCCGACGTCTTCATTCCGATTGCAGAGGATAACGGGCTGATCGGCCGCATCGGAGAGTTTGTGATGCGACAGGCGCTGCTGGAGGCGGCGAACTGGCCGCGGATCAGCGTGGCGATCAACATTTCGCCGCTGCAGCTTCACGACGTTTCCTTCGTGTCGTCGACGGCGGCCATCATCGAAGAAACCGGGTTCCCGGCGGAGCGGGTCATCCTCGAACTGACGGAAGGCTTCTTCATCCGCAATCCCGACCGGGCGAAGCAATCCATGGCGCAGCTGCAGCGAAACGGTTTCCGGATCGCGCTCGACGATTTCGGCTCCGGCTTCTCGAGCGTCGGCTATCTGCGCGAATTCGGATTTGACCGCCTGAAGATCGACCGCTCGCTGATCAACGCGTTGGGCAAGACACCCAAGGCCGGCGACCTGCTGAAGGCCACAGTCGCGCTTGCCTCCTCCTTCGACATTCCGGTGACGGCCGAAGGCATCGAGACGCCCGCCCAGGCGGATTACGTGTCGGATTGCGGTTGCGACGAATTGCAGGGATTCTTCTTCTCGAAGCCCGTGAGCGCAGGCGAAATCTCCTGCCTGCTGGAAAAGGCCGGCTGGACGGCGTCGGTCGCCTGAAGCCCTGTCAGGCGATCCTGACCAGCTTCTGACCCGCGCGGCCGTCCTGCTGGCGTGCATCGAATTCCGCGCGTGCCTTCTGGATCAGCGTGTGGTTTCTGAACACCCAGGTACCAAGCGCCACGATCGGTTCTGCAAAGGACTGGCCGAGATCTGTCAGTTCATATTCGACGCTCGGCGGTACGGTGGTGAAGACCGTGCGGCGCACCACGCCGTCGCGTTCCAGAGCCCTGAGCGTCAGCGTCAGCATGCGCTGCGAGATGCCAACGACCTCCCGTTTGAGTTCGCTGAACCGCTTCGGACCTTCGCGCAGCATCATGATGATCAGCACACTCCATTTGTCGCCGAGGCGGGAGAGCATCTCGCTCACCGTCGGACATTTGGAGGGATCATAGCTGCGGCAGGCGTCGTTCTCTTTTTGTGACATGGTATTCATTTTGTGCCTACTTGAAGGATTTTTCAAGTTACATATGTAGGCATGGTTACGAATAATTACCAACCCTCCGGCCGGGCAAAGTCCCAAATGGCGCAACTGGCGGAGAATTGCAACATGAGGCACCCATATGCTGATCGATAAACTGAACTGGCGCTACGCCACCAAGAAGATGGACCCCGCGAAGGCCGTTCCCGAAGACAAGGTTGAGCGCATTCTCGAAGCGGCGCATCTGGCACCCACCTCGAGCGGCCTGCAGCCTTACGAGATCATCGTCGTGACGAACCCCGAAGTGCGCGCGAAAATCCGCGACGCCGCGAACGGCCAGGCGCAGATCACCGAAGGTTCGCACCTGCTGGTCTTCGCTGCTTGGGACAACTACACCGCCGAGCGGATCAACAAGGTTTTCGACCAGGTCAACGCCGAACGCGGTTTCACCAACGAAGGTTGGGAAAACTATCGCAAGATGCTGCTCGGTCTCTATACGCCGCGCGAAGCCCAGGTGAACTATGAGCATGCTGCCCGCCAGGCCTATATCGGCTTCGGCCTTGCCATTACGGCTGCTGCCTTCGAAGGCGTCGACGCCACCCCGATGGAAGGCTTCGACCCGGCCAAGGTTGACGAAATCCTCGGTCTCAAGGCGCGCGGCCTGCGTTCCGTCACGCTTCTGCCGCTTGGCTATCGCCAGGCCGACGCTGACTGGCTGGTCAACCTGAAGAAGGTTCGCCGTCCGAAGGACGAGTTCATCTCCAAGGTCGCCTGATCTTTCGATGACCCTCGAAAGCCCGCTCGCGCCGAAAGGTGCGGGCGGGTTTTTTGTTGAGCAGCGCTGGAAGGTGATGTGCCGAATGCGTTGTTCGCAGAGCCCCTCATCTGCCTGCCGGCATCTTCTCCCCTCGGGGAGAAGATGTTTTGCCGCAGCGTTGCTCGCATCCTCGCCCCATCGGGGGGCGTTCCGCCGCGCGTCAGCGGAGGCGGGGTGAGGGGCGCCTGGAATGCGGAGATCAACTGTCTCCGTTGGACGGTCTCAGCCCTGCGGGGCCAGATGCTTCTCGCCGCGCTTCTTCGCGAGCTTCATCTGAAGCTGGCGCTGGCGGAAGCGTTCGCGGTCTTCCTCGGTGCGGTCATTGTAGCAATGCGGGCAGGAGACGCCTTCCTCGAAGAGCGGTGAGGTCATGTCCTCGGCCTTCAGCGGGAAGCGGCAGGCGCGGCAGAGCTTGTACTCGCCTTCTTCCAGACCGTGGCCGACGCCGACGCGTTCGTCGAAGACGAAGCAATCGCCTTCCCAGAGGCTTTCCTCGGCCGGGACGTTTTCCAGATATTTGAGGATGCCGCCCTTGAGGTGATAGACCTCCTCAAAGCCGAGCTGCTTCATGAAGGCGGTCGACTTTTCGCAGCGGATGCCGCCGGTGCAGTACATGGCAATCTTCGGCTTGTTGTGCAGGCCGGGATTGTTGCGCACCCAGTCGGGGAACTCGCGGAAGGTCTTGATGTTCGGATCGACCGCGCCCTTGAAGATGCCGATGGCGGTCTCGTAGTCGTTGCGCGTGTCGATGACGATGGTCTCCGGGTCGGAGATCAGCGCGTTCCAGTCCTTCGCGTCCACATAGGTGCCGACGATCTGTGTGGGGTCGATATCCTCGACGCCCATCGTCACGATTTCCTTCTTCAGCCGCACCTTCATGCGCAGAAAGGGCTTCTTCGAGGCGTGGCTTTCCTTGTGTTCCAGATTGCGGAACTCGGGCCGCGACCGGATGAAGGCAAGGATGTTGGCAATACCTTCGGCAGGACCCGCAATCGTGCCGTTGATGCCTTCGCGCGCGATCAGCAGCGAGCCGCAGATGTCATTCTCGCGGCAAGCTTCCAGCAGCGGCTCCCGGAAGGACTTGTAATCCGGGAAGTCGGCGAAGTGATAAAGGGCGGCAACGGTATAGGCGCCGTCGGCTTCGGCTTTGTGATCTGTGATGTCGGTCATGGCGCGGAAATACTCCCGTCTGCCGAAAAACTCAATTGTTTCGCTTGGCCGGATTGTCCTCAGGGGCTGACAATCGTCAAGGCTTTCTCACTTTTTTGCTGAGGACGCCATTTTCCAGAGCGCCTCGAAGCGGTGCTCGTCGCGCTTGGCGCTTTCCTCGTAGAGGCGCCCGGCGATCTCCATCGCCTCGTGACGCAGGGCCGAACGGCGCTCCATGATCAGCTCGGCCAGCCTGTCGCGGTCGGCGATGGCGCCGAAGAGATGCGGCTCGGAATGCATGAGGATGTTGAGCACTTCCATATCGTGCTCATGGCCGAGGATTTCCGTCAGCGACTTGGCTTCCGCAGCCTCTGCCGCCAGCGCGAAAGGCCAGGCGGGGCTCAGAAAGGCGGCCTGGAAAACTGTCGCCTGCGCGCATTTGCGCAAATCGTGAAAGGCCTCCGGCTCGCCGCCATGATGGCAGACCTTGAGCGTTGCCTGCGCCCTGCGCCGATTTTCCGCGCGGCCTTCGGCGAGAATGGAGGCCGCGCGGCCCTCATGGCCGAAATCGGCGCTCCGGATCTCCGCGATCGCCTTTCGGCAACTGGCAATGACCGGCGCGATCAGCCGTTCCGCCGCCGGGGCCTCGACCGCCAGAAGCTCGCGTCGGCGCTCGACGGCTTCGATCAGCGCCACCGCCATGTCGCCGACCTGGCGACCGGCGAGGTAGGGCGCGAGCGTGCGCGCACATTCGACCAGCGCGGCGGCGTCGCGAAACTCGCTCAGGCTGCGCGCGGCTTCGGAGAGCGCCTTGCGTATCGGCTTGAACTGCTTGGGATGGACATGTTCGACAAGGCGGATGAGGGCGCGGACGCGTTTCAGGTGCTTGCGCGCCTGATGCACCGCGCTGTCGAAGCCCAGCCGCTGCTCATCCAGCTCGGCAATCGCCGCATCGAGATGATGGCGGGCAAGGTCGGGAACGGACCGCGAGAGCGGATGGCGGGGATCAAGCTTCGGCATAGGCGTCTGCCGGCAAGCCCGAAAGCGCCAGCGCCTGGTTGGAATAGGCAGGATTGCCGGTCAGCTCCGAGCCGATCCATTCCGGGATTTCAGGCGTTTCCTTTTCGGATTTCATCTCGACTTCGGCGACGATCAGACCATCGAGCGCGCCGGAATAGACATCGACTTCCCAGACATGCTTGGCGACCTTGACCTTGTAGCGGGTCTTTTCGATGAGATTGCCGAGCTTGAGCTGGAAAAGCGGCAGCGCCTCGTCCACCGGCACGTCGAATTCGAATTCGTCGCGGGTCAGGCCATGGCCGCCGGCCTTGATCGTCAGCGTCGCCTTGCGATTGTCGCGGACCCGGACGCGCATGTTGCGGCCGTCCATGGCAAGGATATAGGCCTGGCGGATACGGGACCCCTTGTCGGCCCCGGATTTCCACCGATCGTCGCGTACCAGAAACTTCCGCTCGATTTCCTTGGCCATACGATCAGTATCCTTTTCACCTGTCGCGGTCGGCCCTGTTATAGGCTAACGCACTGGTAAAGCTCAAGCCATGTTCGGCAATATATGCGCGACAGACTGGCTCAGGGCGGCGCGGCGCGCGTTGATGGAGCGCAAGAGGTCTCGCGTCGCATGTTGACGAATTTGCAATCGTGTACAATCCTGGGTGGATATAGGCCGCCGAGAGAGATGCGATGGCGAAGAAGTTTCCGGTGAAAATTCAGGCGGCCCCCAAGGTCGGCAGTCTCTATTGGTGCGGGCTTCATCCCGAAGATCAAATCCACATTCCGGAATTTTGGAAGAAACGGCCGGTTGTGGTCATTTCCCGCAAGAATACGCTGCACGGGAAGGTGATTGTGCTGCCGATCACGACGGATGAAGACAACGCGCTTTATGAGCACAGCATCGAACTCTCGACGAGCGTCACGGAGAAAATAAACGGAAAGCGCTGCTGGGTCGTCTGCGATCATCCCATGACCGTGGCAACATCAAGGCTTGACTTCATCCATAGAAACCCACCGAGGATTGAGCAGTCCGAACTCTCCGGGATATTGTTGAAATGTCACTCCATGATTGCCGGCTGGTCGGCATCATAGGTCTTTGAATTCAGGCTCGAACGTTGACAAAATGGGCCGCCTGAACTATCTCTTGGTTCATAAGCGGGTCCGAAAGGTCACCGTCTCCCGAAAGGGACATATAAGCGAAGCCGCCCCTCAAAAGGCGGCTTTCGTCCTTTCTGGTTTGCCCCAATCTTGAGCGCTGCCGATCGAAATAGCCTCGACAGAACGCGCCACATTCGCTAACTAGTCGAGAACTTCAATCGGTTTAAATGAGGCGATCATCATGTCGGCGAAGACGGAAAAGCTGCTTTCGGTCCTGAAGCTCCAGCCGGTCGTTCCGGTGCTGATCATCGAGGATGTGGCGCATGCCGTGCCTCTGGCGCGCGCGCTGGTCGCGGGTGGCCTGAAGGCGATCGAAATCACCATGCGTACGCCGGCTGCCCTTGATGCGATCCGGGCCGTTGCCAACGAGGTCGAAGGTGCGGTGGCTGGTGCCGGCACGATCCTCAATGCCAAGCACTTCGAGCAGGCCGTTGCCGCCGGTTCGCAGTTCATCGTCAGCCCCGGCTCGACGCGCGGGCTCTTGGATGCGGCGCGCGACAGCGACATTCCGCTTCTGCCGGGCGCCGTCACCTCCAGCGAGATCATGGCGCTGAAGGAAGAGGGCTATGACGTGCTGAAATTCTTCCCCGCCGAACAGGCCGGTGGCGCCAACTACATCAAGTCGCTTTCCTCGCCCTTTGCCGGCACGTTCTTCTGCCCGACGGGCGGCATTTCGCTGAAGAATGCCAAGGATTACCTCAGCCTGCCGAACATCGTCTGCGTCGGCGGTTCCTGGGTTGCGCCGAAGGAGCTGGTTGCGGCCGGCGACTGGGCGGGCATCACCAGGCTTGCGGCGGAAGCGGCGGCACTGAGGGGCTGATCCTCACTCAGATTTGAAATTGCGTGTCACGACACCTATCTCCGTTTCGGAAACGAGACGGAGAACGACATGTTTGACGCCAAGAAACTATTGGAACAATTTCTCGGAAGCCAGGTGCCGGGAGCGGGCAAGTCCGTCGGCGGCACGGCGCAGAGCGCGCTCGATATGGCGCGGCGCAATCCGCTGGCGGCCGGCGCCATTGCCGGGCTGCTGCTCGGCACCAAGACCGGACGAACGCTTTCGACATCGGCGCTGAAGGTGGGTGGGCTCGCGGCAATCGCCGGGCTCGGCTATCAGGCCTACAAGAATTATCAGGCCGGCAAGTCGCCGGAGCAGGCCATTCCGCAGGTGACATCCGACAGCCCGCTGGCGCTGCCGCCCCCGCAATCACCCTTCCACCCGGATTCCGTGGACAATGACCAAGCCTTCGCGCTGGTTCTTGTGCGGGCGATGATTTCCGCCGCGCGGGCTGATGGGCATATCGACGATCTCGAGCGTGCGCGCATCACCGGCAAGATTTCCGCCACTGGCATCGACCGGGATGCGGAAGCCTTTCTGGAAAGCGAGCTTTCGCGCCCTGCCGATCTCGACAGCCTCGTTTCGGCGGCCGTCACGGAGGAGCAGAAGGTGGAACTTTACACCGCTTCGCGCCTGGCCATCGAGCCCGATACGCGGGCGGAGCGCGGCTATCTCGATCTTCTCGCCGGCCGGCTGCAATTGCCGGATGCGCTCATCGATCATATCGACGTCGCGGTGACGTCGGCGAAGAACTGAGATTGGACGATGCCGGGGCGGCACCGCTCCGGCGCTTTTCCTGCGTCAAAGCAAGCCTGCACGGGCTCAAGAAATTCGTTGTGCGGTGCTGACCGTTATGCTCCATTGCGGCTTCATCAAACTGAGCATGCGGATATCGGACTTGAAATGATCGACCTTGCAGACTGGACGCCGCGCCCTGCGCCTGCCGCCGTGACACTTCATGGGCGCTATGTCACCATTGTCCCGTATGAGCGCGCAAGCCATGGCGAAGCGCTCTTTGCTGCCTTGGGTGGAGCCGGCGAGATCAACGACCTGCTCGCCTATTTCGCCTGTCCGGATTTCCATTCGGCGGCCGAGTTCATGGACTGGCTGGATGCGGTGGCGAAAGCCGGCTGGCTGACGGAAGTCTTTGTCGACAACACGACCGGCAAGGTCGTGGGAATGGCAAACTACATGCGCGCCGACCCGGCCAATGGGGTGGTCGAAGTGGGCGGCGTGGCGCATGGCAAGGCCATGGCGGGCACGCGGCTTTCCACCGAGGCGCATTACCTGATGGCCAAGCACGTCTTCGAAAATCTCGGCTATCGCCGCTATGAGTGGAAGTGTCACAATGGCAATGCCGCGAGCAAACGCGCGGCTGAGCGCCTGGGTTTCCAGTTCGAGGGCGTGTTCCGCCAGCACATCATCTCGCGCGGCAAGAACCGCGACACGGCCTGGTATTCGATGATCGACGCCGAATGGCGGGCTCTCAACGAAGCCTTCGAGACCTGGCTCGCCACCGACAATTTCGATCCCCACGGCCAGCAGATCCGCTCGCTGCAACAAATCCGCTCCGACCTCGCCGAGGACATCTGACATGGCCGGCGACAACCAGAACCGCCAATCCGCCATCGCAGCGGCGATCTTCCTGCTGGTGGCGGGGCTGGCGCTCTATTTCATGCCCAACATCGTGCTCTGGATCGGCGGATTTTCACCGATTCTGGCGGTGATTGTCGGCGTGGCGGTGATCGGCGCGTTTTTCGGGGTGTTGTGGGTGCGGTCGCGGTATCAGAAGCGGTGACACAAGACCGGAGCAGAGCTTTCCCTTAACTCGCCGTTGAAGCTCTCACCATCCGATGACGTATTTCTGATATTGATTACGCCATTGCCGTCCATGATGGGAAACTGGGATGACAGCTCTTCTTGGCCGCATATGGGGAAGAGCGATGCGCGCAGCCCGTTGGCACATTCCCTTTGTGTCGCGGGAGGATATTCTAGGCAGCGCCACCGCTGCTGCCCTGCTCGTCATCGCAGCCGTTGCCGCGATTTACGGCTTTAAGACCTATTCCAATTTCGGCTTTGATAGAAACTGGGACTGCATGGACCCTGGGCACGGAGAGCCGGTGTGTGTCAAAAAGATCCCGGGCAGCTAGGCGAGCCTTCAGAGAAATGTCGATTTTCCAAGGAAAAAATGATGGTCGCCAGACAAGATGAGGCTCTTTTTCATTGTTTTTATTTGCAAATTTCCGATTTCCGTCATTCTCCATGAGATTCTTCGCCACATAAGTTGAGAGTCAGGCGCCGTTTCGCCACATGAGGTGAGACTCTCGTTTTTGCGTGTGTACTTACGAAATTATCTTACAAGTAGTGACCTGCCACTGAACTTTCATCCGGCTGCGATTAGAGCCTCGGCGGTTTTTGATACGCCAAATGGCGCGGCTTGAGCAACCGGCGGAAACGCGTAGCTTTCACATTGCGCAGCGTTGGAG
>NZ_JAJNCX010000002.1 GCF_021026315.1 Rhizobium sp. C4 | reverse complement strand
GTCATCGACAGCTGGACGATCTCCGAACCGATCCCGCTCGATGCCTTGATGAAGTAAGACTGATCGGGAAACCGACGGCCAAAACGAACGAGCCCGGTCCGCGAAAGCGGGCCGGGTTTTTCACATCGGAGGCTGAGAGAGGATGCGCTTGCAGACAAACGGCGCGAAGCCTTTGGCGGCTGGAGGCAATGACTGGTGCGCCCTGCCCGCGCCGTGGTTAGGGGACCGCTGAACGAACAGATACGTCGGGAACTTCCCTTGAAGAGCCCTACCCCCACAGATGTCGCGCTGCGGACGCTTGAGGTTCGACCGCACGCGGTGGCGGTTCCGGATTTGCCCCCGGAACAGGACCTGGAACTGGAATTCCCTGCCTCACGAATGGTCTGCTATCCCTGCAGCGTCACCGCATGGCAGGCTCTCACGGCAGGCCTATCGTCTTGTCATCTGAGTGGATTGCCGATCCCGAAGATCGCCCGGGTGCCTGCCCTCACCCGCCGCGCATCGCCCTTGCCCGCATGGCGCGGTAGCTGAAGAGGAAGAGTGCGAGGATGGTGACGACGAAGGGAATGGAGACGATCATCTCGGCCGGGATCCACGAGAACAGGCCGGGCATGACGATCGACAGGGCCTCGAAGACGCCGAAGAGGAGTGCTGCCAGCATCGCTCCCACCGGATGGCGTGCGCCAAGAAGCACGGCACCGAGCGCGATGAAGCCGCGGCCCGAGGTCATGTCGCGGGTGAAGCCGACATAGTTGAACATGGCAAGCTGCGCACCGGCAAGCCCGGCAAGCGCGCCGGAAGCGATGAGCGCCAGCACGCGCACCTTGTTGACCGGAATGCCCGCTGCCTCGGTCGCCGCCGGATATTCGCCAACACCCCGCAGCCAGAGCCCCTGCGGCATGTGATAGAGGAAGAACCAGAGGCCCACGACCGTCAGTGCCGCGAGCCAGCTGAGCACCGAATGACCGGAAAGCACGCCCGAAAGCACGGGGCCGACGAGCGGGATATTCGCCAGGAAGCTGAGATCGATGGCCGGAATGGACTTCGAGGCCAGATTGATCGATGTCCCCTTGTCGCCGCCTGTTGCCAGCGCCAGGGCAAATACGGTTCCGCCGGAGGCGAGAATGTTGATCGCGAAGCCCGCCAGAATGATGTCCGCCTTCAGCTTCAGGTGAAAGAAGGCGATGATCGCGCCGAAGAGAGCGCCCGCCAGAACGGCCGCGAGGACGGCGACATACCAGGGCGCATAGACGGAGGTGACGACCGCGGTCAGCGCCGCGATCAGCATCATGCCTTCCAGCGCAACATTCAGCGCACCGGAGAGATCGGCAACGAGGCCGCCGAGCGTGGCGAAGATCAGCGGCGTCGAGGCGCGCACCACGGTGACCAGAAAGGCGAAGGAGAAGACGGCAGTCAGCAGATCGATCATGCGCCTGCTCCCGTCGCCGTCGCGGGCTTGGCCGGCTTCAGCCGCGCCAGCAGCCTGCCGCCGCCGAACTTGAAGGAGGAGGCAACGAGAAGGATGATGATGGCCTGCACGACGGCGATGACCTCCGTCGGCACATCCGTGCGGATGCCCATGATCAGCGCGCCCTGCCGGAGATAGCCGTAGAAGAGTGCGACGACGGGAACGGCCAGCGGTCGGTTCCTGGCGACGATCGCAATCAGGATGCCTTCAAAGGCAAGATTTCCCTCGAACTGCACCAGCAGCTTGCCATAGGCCTGGCCCTGCACGAACATCGCCCCGAGCAGGCCGCCCAGAGCACCGGACGCGGTCATCGCCGAGACCATGATGAAATTCGCCTTGATGCCGGCATATTCGGCAAAGCGGGCATTGTGCCCGACCAGACGGAGCTTGAGGCCCCAACTGGTGCGATAGAGCGCAAACCAGGTAACCGCGACGGAAATCAGCGCCAGGATGAGACCGAGGTCGATGCGGGTGCGGTCGATCAGCGTCGGAAAGATCGTGTTCGGCGGGAAATTCGCGGTCGACAAAAGGCCGGGCGCCGCAACCAACGGCTCGCGCACCAGATAGGTGACGAGGTTGACCGCTATGTAGTTCAGCATCAGCGACGAGACGATCTCGTTCGCACCAAGCCGCGCCTTGGCATAACCCGGAATGAAGCCATAGCAGGCGCCCGCCGCCATCCCTGCCAGCACCGCGGCCGGCATGCCGATGGCCGTCGGCCCGATCGGCGAAAGCGCCACGAGGGCGGAGAAGAGCCCGCCCATATAGACCTGCCCCTGCACGCCCATGGAAAACTGGCGCGCCTGGAAGACGAGGCTGAAGGCGAGGCCCGTCATCGTCAGCTTGGCGACGTCGTCGATCCAGAGACCGATCGTCCGCTTGGAGGTCATCGGGCCGGACAGCAGCGTGCCGAAGGTTTCCACCGGGCTTTTCGAGGTGATGAGAACGATGATGAAGGCGACCAGCAGCGCCATGACGAGCGCGGTCAGCGCCCGCGCGGTTTCCCGCCGGGCGGCCTTCCACATGTTGGAACGCGTGCTGCTCATAGTGATACTGCCCTGATCTGTTCCGGCGTCTGCCGCTCGAGGCCGAGCATGAAGGCGCCGAGCGCTTCCGGCGTGACGCTCTCGTCATTCTCGAGCGCCGCGACGATCTCGCCGTGATAGAAGACGAGGAAGCGATCGGAGAGCGCCATGAGCTCCGACAGGTCCGCCGAGCTCAGGAGCACGGCCGCGCCCTTGTCGCGCGCCTCGGTGATCGTCTTCCAGATGAATTGTGTTGCGCCGAGGTCGACCCCGCGCGTCGGCTGCGACACCAGAAGCACCTTGGGGTCTTCGGAGAGTTCGCGCGCCACGACGACCTTCTGCATGTTGCCGCCCGACAGCGTGCCGGCGGCCGCATCCGGTCCTGCGGCGCGGATCGCGAACTTGTCGATGAGTGCGGCGGCATTCGCCTTCATGGCCTTGCGGTCGAGCAGTCCGTGCCGGACGAAGCCGCCGTCGGAAAGCCGCGTCGCCGCCATGTTCTCGGCGAGGCTCGCCCCAACGGCGAGACCCTCGGCAATGCGGTCCTGCGGAATGTTGGCAAGCCCCGCCTGCCGCCGCTTGAGCACTGGCAGGTCCAGCAGATCGACGCCGTCGAGCATGGCGCTGCCGCGGAGGGCGGCCCGGTGGCCGGCGATCGTTTCCATGAACTCCTGCTGGCCATTGCCTTCGACGCCGACCAGACCGACGATTTCGCCGGTACGGAGCCGCAGGTCGATATCGGCGCAGGCGGTCGTGCCATTCTCGTGATTGACGGAAAGGCCGGCGACTTCCAGCCGCACCGTGGATTTGTCGGTGACGGCGCGGTCCACCTTGAGCGTGACTTCGCGGCCGACCATCAGGTTGGCGAGCGACTGTTCGGTGACGTCGCGCGCCTTCACCTGCGCGACGGTCTTGCCGGCGCGCATCACGGTGATGGAGTCTGAAATTTCAAGCACTTCCGGCAGCTTGTGGGCAATGAAGATCACCGTGCGGCCCTGGGCGACAAGGCTGCGGACGGCGACGAAAAGCTCCTCCACCTCCTGCGGCGCGAGGACTGCCGTCGGCTCGTCGAGGATCAGGATGCGGGCGTCGCGATAAAGCGCCTTCAGGATTTCCACGCGCTGCTGCTGGCCAACGGGAATGGAGGCGACGGACGGCAGCGGATCGACCGGCAGGCGGAATTTTTCAGACAGCGCCCTCACCTCGGCAATTGCCCGCTTGCGGTCGAAGCGCAGGCCCGCCTTCGGCTCCGATCCCATCACGACATTCTCGTAGACGGAAAAGGACGGGACGAGCGAGAAGTGCTGGAACACCATGCCGATGCCGGCATTGATCGCCGCCTTCGCGCCGGCAAAATGCACCGGCTTCCCGTCCAGCAGAAGCTCGCCGCCATCGGGCTGCTCGATGCCGAACAGGATTTTCATCAGCGTCGATTTTCCCGCGCCGTTTTCACCGACCACGGCATGGACCTCCCCGGCCCTGATGCTGAGATCGACGCCATTATTGGCAACGGTGCCGCCGGGATAGGTCTTGGCGATGCCGCGCGCTTCCAGCAAGGCTGTCATGAAGTCCTCGAATTCCTGTCATGGAAAGGCCGGCGGCGAGCTCCGCCACCGGCCATTTCTTCTTACTTCATGGTCGTGTTGACGGTGATCTCGCCGGCGACGATCTTCTTTTCAAGACCATCGATCTCGGCGCGGACGTCAGCCGGAACCGCCTTCTCGTAGTACTTGTTCTTCGAGATGCCGACGGCGCCTTCCTTCAGGCCCAGCAGCAGCGCCGTGCCATAGGGTGCCTTGCCGGCAATCGTCTGTTCCAGCGCCGTGTAGAGCGACTGGCCGACCTTCTTTTCAACCGAGGTGAAGATCACGTCGGCCTGTGCCGCGTCGGTCGGGGCGAAGATGGTGGCCTGGTCGCTGTCGACGCCGACGGCAAGCTTCTTGGCGTCACGGACGGCCTGCAGCGCGCCGATGCCGGTGCTGCCGGCGATCGGGAAGATCACGTCGGCGCCCTGGCCGAGCTGGGCGAGCGCCAGTTCCTTGCCCTTGGCCGGGTCGGAGAACGTGTTGGCAGTCGCCTTCAGGATCTTGACGTCGGGCTTGGCAGCCTTGGCGCCCTGGTCGAAGCCGACGGCGAAATCGGTCACGGTCTTGAATTCCATGCCGAGGATTTCGCCGACCGTGCCGGTCTTCGACACCTTGGCGGAGGCATAGCCCGCTAGGTAGCCGGCGGTCGAGGTCAGGTACTGGATGCCCAGAACGTTGGCGCAGCAGCCGGTCTTGTAGTCGGGCGCGTCATCGAAAATGATGAACTTCTTGTCGGAATAGTCCTTGGCCATCTTGGCGACATAGCTGGTCATTTCGAACGTGCCGGCAATGATGACATCGTAACCGCCGTCAGCGGCATCGGCCAGCGCCGGCTCCCAACGGTCCTTCTGGTAACCGGCTTCGATGATCTTCACCTTCACGGGAAGCTTGTCTTCGGCGAGCTTCATGCCGGCGGCTGCCGAATCGAAGAAGCTCTTGTCACCAAGCGCGCCATGAAGGACGAGCGCGACCTTGAGCGGCTTGTCCTTGGTGTATTCCGCGGCAGAGGCGCCGGACAATGCGGTGCCGGACAGCAGCGTCAGCGCCGTTGCGGCGCAAAGGATCGATTTGAAAGACATGCTGAAGTTCTCCTGTTTGATGTTCGTTATGAGACGGGCGCGCCAGCCGCTGATCAGGCGACCTCCCCACAGCTGGCGAACCGTTTGCTGACGACGTTGCGGGCGAAGAAAGAAGGGATGCTTATCGCGCTGAACCGTCCGCGCGCAAGAGCGCGGTCTGCGGTGACGGCAAGACTCGCGACCCCATCATCAGCACGGCAGGCCCGGCCCCTGCGGAGCATGACGCGCCGCTGAAGGACCCGCTTGGACGCTGCGGAAAAAAGGTGGAAAGAAGCCATACAACCAGCCGGTAAAGCGATTTACAAATGCATTACCAAGGTATTACACTATGACTTCAACGTGACTGTCAACCGCCTTGGGCGACAGTCTGCACAAATTGTTGGCGACAGCGCTGCCCGGTGAAATATTGAGCACAGCGCAACCGGAGTGTATTGATGAGCATTGAAGCCCGAACCGCCGGCAACTCGACAACCGGGAGTTTCGCGCCAGGCCGGATACGCCGACCGGGAGCATGTGTGCTACAGAGCGCCACTGCGGAAATGCGCCAATTTCAAACAGATATCAGGAACATTGGCTGATGCTCGACGCTGCGCGATGCACATGGCTGGAGGTGCGGGAACGTGCCGGCCAGGACAACCTTCTCGCCTTTCTGGCCATCGGCGCCGTCGAGCAGCATGGGGCGCATCTGCCGCTCCTGACCGACACGGTGATGGCAAACGGTGTCGCCCGCCGGCTGGCGGAGGCCGAGGATGGCTTTCTGCTGCCGCCGATTGCCTTCGGAGAGGCCTGGACGACGGAGAGTTTCCCCGGCACGATCTCGCTCCGGCCGGAAACGCTGCAGGCCATGGTCGAGGACATCGGGACGAGCCTCAAGAAGTCAGGCATCGCCGGTCTGGTGATCGTCAACGGCCATTTCGGCAACCGCGCGCCGATCGGCTATGCGCAGCGCACGCTCGCCGACCGGCATGATTTCCCCACACTCTGTCTCGACTATCCGGGACTTGAGCAGGCCGCAGCCGAAATCTGCGACAGCACGCCTGCAGCACCGCATTTCTACCATGCCGACGAGGTGGAAACCTCCTTCATGCTGGCACTTGCGCCCGAGACGGTCGAGATGAGCCGCGCCGTGCCGGAGTATCCGGCGTTTCCGCCGACCTTCGGGATGGAAGCCATGCGCCTTTCGGACTTCAACACCTCCGGCACATTCGGCGACCCGCGGCCGGCAACGGCCGAGAAGGGCGAAAGGCTGATCGATCACGTCGTCCGGCAGAGCCGCGAGGCAATTGCCGCCTTCCGGTCGCGAAACGCGATCGCATCGGCCCCATAGGTCGCGGATGGTGTAGCCGAAGAGGAGGAGCCCGTGCCGAAACCCCCGTCGCTGCAGGATGTCGCCAATGCCGCCGGCCTTTCGCCCGCCACCGTCTCGCGCTACCTCAACGGCTCGCTGAACCTGCCGCCGGCCACGGCGGAGCGGATCGACCGGGCGATTGCCGCCCTCGACTACAAGCCCAACCCCCATGCCCGAAGGCTGAGCCGCGGCAAGTCCGACACGATCGGGCTCGTCATCCCCGAGATCGACAATCCCTTCTTTGCCAAGCTCGCGGCCGCGGCCGAGCGCGAGGCGGAGGCGGCCGGCCTCGCCCTCATGCTTTTCTCGAGCCTCAACCGCCGGGAACGCGAGCTGGACTACCTCGAAAAACTCCGCCGCAACTTCGTCGACGGTCTGATCTTTGCGACCAACAGCCGGGCCAGCGAAGACCTTGCGTCCGTCATCAACGACCTGAAGAATGTCGTGGTGATCGATGAAGACATCGACGGCGTCACGGCCCCGCGGGTCTTTTCAGACAATGACACAGGCGGCGTGCTTGCGGCGCGCTGCTTCATCGAAAACGGGCACACCCGCTTCGCCTTCATCGGCGGACCGGAAGACATCATGAGCACGCGCGAAAGGCTGGCCGGCTTTCGCCGCGTGATCGACGGCGCGAAATCCGGCGCGACGCTGAACGCATCCTATTTCGGCAGCTATTCCGTCGAATTCGGTCGCACGGCAACCGCGCGGCTGCTGGACGAACACCCGGACGTCACCGCCCTCTTCGTCGGCGCCGACGAAATCCTCTTCGGCGCGCTGGAGACGATGCGCGGCCGTGGGATGACCGCCGGACGCGAACTCTCCGTCATCACCTTCGACGATGCCGGCCCGCTGGCCTTCTTCGACCCGCCGATCACCGCCGTGCGCCAGCCGATCGAGGAGATCGGACGCACGGCCGTCAATGTCCTGCGCAGGCTGATCGAAGGCAGCGAGGTGGAGCCGGTCACCCACCTCCCGGTCGAGCTTGTCGTGCGGCGCTCCGTCAGACGACTGTCGTAACAACACCGGGAGCGGCCCAGAGTGAAAATCATGCATCGCATCGCGATCGGCACGATCGCCGGATTGATGATCCTGAGCGTGGTGATCGTTTGGCGCATCGACCGCGAAACCGAATTCAAGAAGCCGCTGACGGCTGAGGAAATCGAAACCCTCGAGGCCATTACGGCGGCCCGCGGGCAGGATGCCTGCAACTGGCAGTACGATGACACCTCAAAATTATCCTGGCTCCGCGAGAAATACGTCGCTCAGTGGAAAGCGGACCGCGCACTCGTAGACAGGTCTATTGCCGCACGGCAAAAATACGCGAACCTCACCCCGAAAGAGGCTTGCCAGTTGCTGGATCGATTCCCGGATATGGTCGAGCGGCACAATGACTAGGCGAGCGCTTCCTCGGGATTTTTATGTCTCCGAGAGCCACGCCGCCAGGCCATTCCAGAAGGCCGCATAGTGGCTCCAGCCGACAAAGTCCGGCGAGCCCCAATGTGGCGAGCAATCCGAGGCAAACGCCGCCGCCCTGCCCTTGCCGTAAGACCCGACGACGAGGAAGGGATCGCTCTTGCCGACCCGCATCAGCACATCGGCATCCGCCTTGGCTTTCAGGCGCTGATAGCCGAGGAAATGCGGCCATTCGGACGGCAGGCCCGCAAGTGCCGGATGCGCTTTCAGCGGCTCGGGATGAATGCCCTCCGGGCATTCGATGCGGTCGTCATAGCCCAGCATCTCGACTGGCAGGACATCGGCAAGCACGGTGTTGTGATAGCAGGCATTGCCGCCAAAGCCCGAGAAGCTGAGGAACCCACCGACCATCAGCAGCGCGCCGCCAGCCTCGACATAGTCGGCAATGACCTTCAGCGTGTTCGGCCGGCGGAGGGAGTGATGCAGCGTATCTGGATGCAGCAGGAACGTATCCGCGCCGATATCCGAGAGGATGATGAGATCATAGCCGGAAAGCGCTTCCACCGTGGTCGGGAACTGCTGCGGGACAACGTGGTTCTGCAGGTAGGTCACCTCGTGGCCACCGCTGGAAAGCGCATCGATCAGCGGCTTGCCGCCTTCCTCGTAGGAACCGGTCGTGTATACCGAAAAACCCTTGAGATGCAGACCGAGCGAGGTCCAGGATTCGCCTGCCAGCAATATCTTCATCTTTGAATTCCTTTGAGAATTTTCAGTTCACCAGACGATCTTGTGCGTCTCGCCGGTCTGCACGTTGACGAAACCATCCGGCGCCTTCTCATGCGGGGCGACCAGCACCCAGCGCCAGGGCGCACAGGTGAGCGTCGCGAAGATGAGGTGTTCCGGAAAGCCGGGGATCCAGTTCTTGTTGACCGAGGGCTCGTACATCCAGTCGACCTGTTCGGCGGCGCGATAGAAGCGCTGCATGTCGGCGTCGAGCACTTCAGCCGGCCGCGCCGTCATCAGGCCGCCAATCTCGAAAACGACCTCGCCTGTCACCTCGCCGCCATGCACCAGCACCCAGCCGCCGCCATTTTCCGCCAGCCGGTTGACGGCGAGCGCCATGGCGGCATCCGACGAGCCGATCGCCCAGACATTGTGGCTGTCATGCGCCACCGAACAGGCCAGCGCCGTCTCCGCATCCGCCGGTCCGCAGCCAAGCCAGAACATGGAGGCCATGTTGGCCTTGCCGTGATAGCGGTCGATGACCGAGAACTTGGTGATCCGGCGCGCCGTATCGCGCTGGACGGCGCCGTCTGCGACGGCGAGCTCATAGGTCATGAACTCCTGGTTCCAGTGGAATGGCCGCAGCACTGCGGCCTGCATCGTCGCCCGCCCCGGCAGGGCCGGCACGGCAAAATCTGCCGCCGTCAAGGAGCGCCCGATATTCATCGTCTGCCGAGCCCAGTCCGGCCAGTCGATGGCGACGCGGTTGCCGAGATAGGTCTTGCCCTCGGACACCAGTTGCCCATCCGCATAGACATGCGCGATCCCGACATCGTCGATGGAGTTGAGCAGCACGATATCGGCGTAGCGGCCGGGCGTGATCGAGCCGACCCAGGCGTCAATGCGCATGTGCCGCGCCGGGTGGATCGTGACGCATTGATAGGCGATTTCCGGCGGCACGCCATGGGCTATTGCCGCGCGGACATTGTAATCGCTCGCACCAAGCTTCAACGTTTCGGAAGCGCTGCGGTCGTCGGTGGTGAAGGCGACGTTCGACCAGTCGGACAGCCCGCGCTCGATAAGCCCTGGCAGCACTTCGGGATAGTTGAACGGACGGATTTCGATGAAGACACCGCGATTGAGCTTTTCCCAGGCCTCGTCCAGCGTCCACACCTCGTGGTCGGAGGACAGGCCCGCGGCCGCATAGGCGCTGGCGTCGTGCGGCTCGACCAGACCGGAACCATGGCCCTCGATGACACCGCGCTTCTCGATGGTCGCCTGCATCATGCCCCAGAGCCGTTCATAGGACGGGTTTTCCGGGTTCCAGACAGCCGGCCAGTCCATGACCTCATCCAGGCTGACGACAGACAGATCGCGGGCGAGAAAGTCGCGTTGCTCCGCATAGCCATAATAGCCGCCGGACGTCTCCCAGCCGCTCGGCGGCACCGCCGAACCCGGCTGGATGAAGACCTTGTGCGGCACGCCGCGTTCGCGGGCCCGCTGCCAGAATTCCGTGTTGCGCCCGCCATTCACATTGGCGAATTCGTGGCTCGCCTCGCAGGTCCAGGTATTGCCGCGCGGCAGAACCAGTTCGGCCTCGAATTCCGGCGTCAGATGCGAGCTTTCGATATGCTTGTGGACTTCGCCAAAGCCCGGAACGGCGGAGAGATCGGGATAATGCACCCGCCGCGCCACCTCGCCGCGATAGCTGCCGGCCGGCCCGACATAGGCGATGCGCCGCCCCTTGATGACGATCTCCTGGTCCTCAGCCCAGGTGCGGCTGTAGACGTTCAGCAGACGCCCGACACGGATGGCAAGGTCCGCCGGACGTTTCGCCAGCGCCGTCAGCGTCAGGTCCTTGCGGATCGCAACATCGTCGGCGGCATTCAAAATCAGGTCGTCGGGAAGCATCAGGGGCATACTCCTGAAATGAGGATGCTCCTGACAATAGCGACGAAACTGGCCTTGTAAAGCGCTTTATAAAGACGAAAACAGGATATTTTTTCCGCTTTCGGCGCTACGACGCGCTGTCAGCTCCGCGTCTTTCGGTAGCTGTCCTTCACCGCGATCTTCTCGCCGGCAAAGGTCAGGATGTCGCAGCCGTCGACCTCGACCAACTTGCCCTCGACCGTCGTGCCGACGAAACGCCACCACGTCAGGCCCGTATCGCCGCTGATCATCGACTTGCCATTCGTCCACTGGCCATCGGGGAAAAAGGCGAAGATGCCGGCATAGGCGGCACGCACCGCCTCGCGCCCGACATGCCTCGCGCCTTCGGCTTCCGATCCCGCAGAGGCGTGGAAGGCGCAATCGTCTGCCGTCAGCTCCATGATCGTCTCCAGATCATGCGCGTTCCAGGCCGCCGAAAAACGGCTCATGACGGCAAGCCGCTTCTGCTCCAGCTCGTTCTCCACCACCTCGATCTCGAGGAAGGAAAAGGGTGTGGCGCCGATGTTGCTGACATTGTGGGCAACGCCGGTGCGGCGCGAATAGGGAATGCCCTGCTTCAGCTGCGCTTCCGCCTGCTTGCCGTCCGGCCCGACGAGGCCCATCTGGCCGTCGGTCAGCGGCACGACGACATAGTCGTGGCCGTGGACATGCCAGCCCGTCTCAGCGCCCGGCGCGAAGCGCCATTCGGTCACGCGAAAGCGGTCGTCGTCGATATGGGTGACGGGTTCAGCCTGTTGATCACTCATTCCAGTCCCTCCTGTGCGACGGCGTCAGTCAGCCGTGCGAGCGTGCGATCCATGCGGACCATGATTTCCTTGATATCCTCTTCCGTCACGATCATCGGCGGGCAGAGCGCCAGCTGGTCGATGATGGCGCGGAAGATCAGGCCTTCCTCGTGGCCGATCTTCGCGGCAAGCGCGCCTGCCCGGCCGGGCTTGGCAAACGGCCGGCGCGTTGCCTTGTCGGCGACAAGCTCCAGTGCGCCGATCAGCCCCGTGCCGCGCACCTCGCCAACCAGCGGATGATCGGCAAAGGCGCGAAGGCCCGCCTGGAAAATCGGCTCCATGCGCGCGGCATTCCCCATCAGGTCGCGTTCCTCGATGATCGCAAGGTTTTCCAGCCCCACGGCAGTCGCGACCGGATGGCCCGACGCGGTGAAGCCATGGCCGAAATTGCCAAGCACCGACGTATGATCGGCAATCGCCTGATAGACGGCATCGCTGAAGATGACGGCGGCGAGCGGCATGTAGGACGAGGTGATCTGCTTCGACACCGTCATGATATCCGGGGTGAAGCCGTATTTCTGGCAGCCGAAGGGCGTGCCGAGCCGGCCGAAGCCGCAGATGACTTCATCCGAGATCAGCAGGATATCGTTCTTGCGGCAGATCTTCTCCACGCCCTCCCAATAGCCGACCGGCGGCGGCATCACACCTCCCGCCGACATCAGCGGCTCGCCGATAAAGGCGGCAATGGTTTCCGCGCCCTCGTGTTCGATGACCTCTTCCAGCTCCTCCAGAAGACGCGCCGTGAACGCCTCCTCCGTCTCGCCTTCGAGGCCAAAGCGATAGAAATGCGGGCAGGTCAGATGCCGGACCGGGATGGCCGGCAGGTCGAAATCGCGATGGTTGACCGGCAGGCCGGTGAGGCTGCCGGACGCAACCGTGATGCCGTGATAGCCCTTGGTGCGGGCCAGAAACGTCTTCTTCTGCGGCCGGCCAAGCGCATTGTTCATGAACCAGACCATCTTGACGATCGTGTCATTGGCCTCCGAACCCGACGAGGTGAAGAACACGCGCGTCAGGTTCTCCGGCGTCATCTCGACCAGCTTTTCGGCCAGCCGGATCGACGGCTCATGCGATTTGGAGGTGAAGGTGTGGTAATAGGGCAGTTTCAGCATCTGCTTGTAGGCGGCATCCGCCAGCCGCTTTTCCGAAAAGCCGACCGCGACCGACCAGAGCCCCGCCAGCCCCTCGATATATTCCTTCCCCCGCTCGTCGTAAACGCGGATGCCCTCGCCCCGACTGATGACCAAAGGCCCATTCGCCTCATGCTGGCGCATGTTCGTGTAGGGATGCATAACCGTCGCAATATCGGTCGCGGCAAGGGAGTTGGACAGGTTGGTCATTCGGGTCTCTCGTTCGGGTCTGCGTTTGAGGCCTTGTCAGGCCAGCGTGTTGGCCTCGAAAGAGGCGGCGATATGCGGGAATTCGGGCGATGTCTCGCGGCCCTTGAGGAGGCCGAGAACGCGCGGCGGCGTCAACGGCAGTTCGCGTACCGGCTTGCCGGTCGCATTGGCGACCGCGCAGCCGATGGCCGCGGCAACGCCGAGGATCGGCACTTCGCCCGCCCCCTTGGTACCAAGCGGCCCGCTCGACGGCGCGCCCTCGTAAAGGTCGGCGACGACCGGCACGACATCGCCTGCGAGCGGCACGCGATAGGTCTCGAACCCGTCCTCGCGGATGCGCCCATCCGGCGCGATCGTCACGGCCTCATGCAGGGCATAGCCCAGCCCCTGCACGACGCCGCCCTGGATCTGGCCCATGATGGCACGACGGTTGAGCGCGCGGCCGACATCCTGCACGACGCGATAGGCCAGAACCTCGACATGGCCGGTATCCGGATCGACCGCGACTTCGGCCTCATGAACGACGAAGATCGGGATTTCCAGCGCCTCGATGAAATGGCCGAAGGCGCAGCCGGACATGGAGGGAACCCCTTTGCCGGTGAAACTCCCCGTGCCCGTGATCGGGCCGGAGACTGTCTGCGCATGCTGGACCACGGTCGATACCGCAATGCCGGACCCCGGCCGGCCCTTGATCGCGACGCGCCCGCCGACAAGTTCCAGCTCTTCCGGTCGTGTCTGCAGCAACTCGCTGGCAAAACCGAAGAGCTTGTCGCGCACCTCCGCGGCAGCCCCGATGCTGGCCGCGCCGATTGAGACGGTCGTGCGCCCGCCTCCGACGCCGACATCGAGGCCGGCGGAATCTGTATCGGCTTCCCGCACCACGACCTGATCCGGCGAAAGCCCCAACTGCCCCGCCACCATTTGCGGCAGCGATTGCATCATCGTGCCGGAGCCGATCTCGACACCGGAGGTGACGAGCGTGGCGCTGCCGTCGGCATTCATGTTGATCGTCGCCGCCGAAGGACCGACGAAGACGAACCATGTGCCGACCGTCGTCGCCCGGCCATAGAGCCGGCCATCGGCCTTTTCCTCCAGCGTGCCGGTGGTGGCGCGAAGCGTGTCCATGCGTTCCAGCATGGGCTTCAGCACATCGCCGTCGAAGACCTGTCCCGTCGCGCCAAGATCGCCGTCGCCCAGCACGTTCTTCTTGCGGAACGCGAGCGGATCGAGGTCAAGTGCCTGACAAATCTCGTCCGTGTGCCGTTCCAGCGCGAAGGTGTTGTAGACGCCATTGCAGGCGCGGAACGCCCCGTTCGGCGGTGTGTTCGTATAGACCGCGCGGCTGACGAGACGCATCGCGCCGACGCGATAATTGCCGCCGAGCGTATGGGCCGTCATGGTGGAGAGGAAAATCTGCTCGCCGCCATAGGCCCCGCAATCCATCAGCACGACCGCCTCGCGACCGGCAATCTCGCCATCGGCCGTGACGGCGGAGCGGATGAGGATTTCCGCATTCTCGCGGCAAAGGCAGGTCGCCATTTCCTCCTGACGGCTGTTTTCGATGACCACCGTGCGCCCGGTGATCCGGGCAAGCAAGGCCGTGATCGGCTCGATCGTGGCGTCGAATTTCAGGCCAAAGCCACCGCCGACCGGCGGCACGGTGACGCGCACGCGGCCGGGCGGCAGTTGCAGCACGCGGCCGGTGACATTGCGCACCGTCCAGGGCACCTGCGTCGAGGTCTCGATATGGGCGCGGCCGTTTTCCCAGGAGCCGATCGCCGTGCGCGGCTCGAAGGGCACATGGCTCTGCCGGCCGACGCGGATCGTGGTCTCGACAATCGTCACGTCTGGCCGGGCGAAGGCCTCCTCCACATCGCCGCGCGTGGTGCGCGCTTCCCAGGCAATATTGCCGTCGCGCGCGCCGCCTTCGGTCAGGACTTCATAGTCGCGCCAGCCCTCGTGAACGAGCCGCGCATCCTTCGCCAACGCCTCGCCCATGGTCAGCACCGGAGCGACGGGTTCGATGTCCAGCACGACAAGTGCAAGGGCTGCGCGTGCCTGCGCCTCCGTCTCGGCGGCAATCGCGACAATGGGTTCGCCATGATAGCGGATTGTGTCGATGGCCAGCAGCGGATGGTCGGCAATACCGATGCCGTAGAGCCCCGGCGCATCGTGGCCGGTGGCAATGGCGCGGACACCGGGTGCCTCACGCGCCGCCGAGATGTCGAGCTTGACGATACGGCCCGCTGGCACATTCGAGCGCAAGAGCACGGCGTGCAGCATATCCGGGCGAACGCGGTCGACCGTGTAGCGGGTGCGGCCGCGCAGCTTGTCGCGGGCGTCGCGGCGCGGCAGGTCCATGACGGTGGTCGAAAGATCAGACATGGGCCGCCTCCTTGGTGAGCACGTCGGCCTTCTGCCGTTCCAGATGATCGGCCACGGCGTCGATGATCCGCTCATAGCCGGTGCAACGACAGATATTGCCGGACATGGCCGCCTTGATCTGAGGCCGCGTCGCATGCGGATTGTCGCGCACGAAGGCGGAAAGGCTCATCACCATGCCGGGAAAGCACATGCCGCATTGCACGACATCCGCCGCTTCAAATGCCGCCTGCAAGGGATCAAGCGCCTGATCACCCGAACTCAGCCCCTCGATCGTCGTCACCGAACAACCGGACACGAGACCTATGGGTTTCAGGCAGGACATGACCGGCTCGCCATCGACATGCACCGTGGACGCCCCGCAGAACCCCTCGCGGCAGACGCCCTTAGCCCCGGTCAGGAATTGCTCGCGCCGCAGCACATCCAAGAGCGGCGTCATCGGGTCGTCGTGGAAACGGCAGCGCTCGCCGTTGAGCTGGAAGGTCACCGTCATGCTGCACCGCCTTTCTGAAGCGCCGCAAAGGCGCGGCGCACCAGCGCCGGCAACACCTCGCGCCGATACCAGCCTTCGGCCTCGATGCCGTCGCGGCCGATGAAATCATTGGTCTTTTCGGCGAGCGCCTGCGCCTCTTCGGGCGTGAGTGCCTTGCCGGCCAGTTCTGCCTCAAGCGCGCTCCAGCGCCGGGCGACCGGCTCGACAGAGCCCACCGCCACGCGGATCGCGCCGTCTGTGCTTTGCGCGATCGAAACGATGGCGACCGGATAGTCGCCCGCCTTGCGCAGCGGCAGACGCACATGCGCGGATGCAGCGACATCGCGGCGGATGATCACCCGCGTCAGCAGCGCGGTTTTCAGCAATTCGGACCGCTCGCGGAGAAAATCGGAAATCGGCAGCAGGCGCGGCCCGTCGGCCAGTGCCAGCTCGATCCCGGCATCAAGCGCCAGAAGCGCCGGCACGAGATCGGCGGCGGCGAAATCGATGGCACAGAGATTGCCGCCCACGGTGGCAACGCGGCGGATGGCGGGATTGGCAGCGCCGGTCGCAGCGGCAGCGAGCCCTTCAAAGCCGGCAAGCCCGCTCAGCGCGCCGGCAAGGGCCGCATGGGTGACGGATGCGCCGATGCGGATTTCGCCGTCCAGAACCTCAACACGCTGCAATTCGGCGATCCGCGAAAGCGCAACGACGCTCTCCGGCAGGCTGACGCCGCGCCGCGGATCGCGCATCGTCCAGGTTCCACCGGCAAGCACTGCTGCGCCCGCACGGCGCGCGGCAACAGCCTCCGCAACGGTGGCTGCGGACAAAAACATGCGTTCCGGACCATCTCTCATGTCCATGCGAACACCCCTCTCCTCAGCCGTCTTTTGCGGCATTGCAGCGATCTTCGCTTGTGCGAAGGCCCCTGTGAAATAGTCATTTCTTGATTGTAATATCGAAAAAACAGATGGCCGGCGGAGCATCCCCGCCGGCCATTCTCAAGATCAGCCCCAATGGGCGACGGTCCGCTTCTCGTAGCTCTCGCGGAACTGCTCCGTGGTCTTCGGCAGGACCTCGCCGCTTTCCCAGTCGAGGATCACCGCATAGCGGCGCACGGCGTCGAGCGCGTCGATCTCGCCGGCCTTGTAGAGGCGCGACACCTCGGCGGGGTCCATCCGAGCCCAGCCAACCCGCTTCGATCGCATGTCGGCGCGCAGCGCATCGGTCGCGGCTACGTCGATCTCGTATTCGCAGAGATCGGCATCCACTTCCTTGATCACGACGCCATAGTCGAGCGCCGCGCGGCGGATCGAGACATAGTCGTCAATCACGTCGACCAGAACCTTCTGCGGGTCGCGCACCAGCGGATCGCCGAAGCCGCCACCGCCGGCCGTTGGCCTTGCGAACTGGTCACCGGAGAAGACCGGGTAGTCGGAGAAGACGGAGCCGAGCCAGGTTTCCTTCTCCTCGCCCGCCCGCTTGATCGTCAGACCGTGCGGCATGGACGGAAGTCCGCCTTCCACGCCCCAGACGACGGCACGTTCGCGGTCGCAGATATAGGACATGACGGCCTTTTCGGATTCCAGCAGCAGCGATGTCTTCTGCACGCCGACGCCGCCGCGCCATTTGCCGGGACCGGCCGAGTCCTGCAGGATCTGGAACTCGATCGTATGGGTCGGGTTGACGCGCTCGTTGCCCTCGTTCGGCTGCGACATCAGGCCGGTGCCGAAGCAGGCGGTCGTCACATCCGCGCCGTCCTTGCCGTTGCGCCCGCCCCAGCCGCCGGGCAGCCATTCGTAGAACATGAAGATCGGCTTTTCGGGCTTGCGGGCATCAAGCCCGCCGGCGAGCAGATATTCGAGGTTGAAGGCGCAGGCAATCGCCCGCTCCGGCATGATCTTCGACCACATTTCGAAGATCGCATTCATGATCTTCTCGAAGGGCATCAGGAAGCCGGTGACGGCGACCGGCCATTCGGCGCTGACGACGCTGTTCTTCGGCGCCGTCACCTCGATCATCCGGTAGAAGCCGGAATTGAGCGGCAGATCGGGGAAGAAGGTCTTCGTGCCGGCCACCACAGCCGAGAAGGTCGCGCCGGGTGCTGAGTTGTACATGGACGCAATCGTCGCATGGCTGCCGGTGAAGTCGTAATGGATCGTATCGCCCTTGATCGTCATCTTGATGCGGATCGGGATCATCCCCTCGCCGGTCGCCGGATCGCGGTCGATATAGTCCACCGTCTCCCATGTGCCGTCAGGCAGTTCGGCGACGCGCTTGCGCGCGGCGCGCTCCACATAGTCCTGCACCTCCTGCATGCCGCGCGTCACCTGATCGCGACCATATTTGCGCACCAGACGCAGCAGCTCACGTTCGGCGACCTGCGTTGCCTGCGACTGCGAATGGATATCGCCGATGATCGAGGCCGGGTCGCGGGTCTGGGCGGCGATGAGGTTCGCCACGTCGGCACAGAAGCGCCCGCCGTGGAAGAGCCGCACCGGCGTGATGCGCATGCCCTCGCGGAACATTTCGCGCGCCGTTACGTCGAAAGAGCCCGGAACCGAGCCGCCAAGATCGGACCAGTGGCCGTTCGACTGGGAGAAGCCGATCAGGTGATCCTCATCGAAGATGGGCCGCACAAGTCGCACGTCGGAAAAGTGTGTGCCGCCGGCATAGGGGTCGTTGATGGCATAGACGTCGCCCGGCACCATCTCGCCCTCGAAGGCGCGGATCACGTCCTTGCAGGTGAAATGCAGCGTGCCGACATGCACCGCGATATCCTGGTTCCCTTGCGCGACCGAATTGCCGTCGCTGTCATGCAGGCCGTTGGAAAAGTCGCGGTTGTAGATCACGAAGGAATAGCAGGTGCGCAGCATCTGCTCGGCCATCTGATCGACGGAGGTGATGAAGGAGTTCTTCAGAACTTCAAAGGTTACGGGGTCGAGGCTGCCGCCGACATTCGTCATCTTGTTCATGGTGCTCAGCCTTTCGTGGAAATGAGGATGTTCATGTAGGCATCGACCTTCGCGCTCATGCCGGGCGGCACGACCGTCGTGGAGTCGAACTGTTCGACAATCGCCGGGCCTTCAAAGGCGGCCCCTGCTTCGAGATTTTCGCGCTCGTAGATCGCCGCATCATGGGCGACCGCATCGAACCAGACCTTGCGGCGCGAGACGGGCGCCGGCGTATGCGGCTTCACCTCGAATTTCGGCATATCGGCCTTGGGCACAGTACCGATCGCCTTGATCGCAATGCGGAAAATCGCAACCGGGGCCTCATCGCGGCGGAAGTTGAACTCACGCTCATGCTCGGCATGGAAGCCTTCGACCAGATCGGAAACGCTGACGATCCTGGCAGGCGCCGAGACCGACAACGAGCGCCACTGGCCGGCATACATCATCTCGACGGAGCGCATGAGCGTCATGTCTTCGCGCGCCACGCCCTCGTGGATCAGACGCTCGACGGCCTGCGCTTCCATTTTGGCGAAGGCTGCTTCCATCTCGTCCGGAGCCACGGTCGAAGCATTGGTCATGAAGCTGTCGGAGAAATCGTGCTGGACATCGACCAGCAGGCAGCCGAGCGCCGAGGTGACGCCGGGGTTCGGCGGCACGATGACGGTCGGGATCGAGAGTTCCTTGGCGACCGCCGCGCCATGCAGCGCGCCGGCCCCGCCGAAGGCGACAAGCGCAAAATCGCGCGGGTCATAACCACGGCTGATCGAGAGAAGGCGAACGGCATTCGCCATGTTGGAATTGGCAACGGCGACAATGGCTTCGGCCGCCTGGTGCAGACCCATGTTGAACGGACCGGCCACGGTGTCCTGCACGGCCTCATGCGCCAGTTCAGGGTCGAGCGTGATCTTGCCTCCGGCAAGGCTGGTGCCGAGGCGGCCGAGCACGACATTGGCGTCCGTATTGGTCGCGGTCTTGTTGCCGTTCTTGTAGCAGGCCGGTCCCGGATAGGCGCCGGCCGATTGCGGACCGTTGCGGAGCGACCCGCCCTCGTCGCGCCAGGCCAGCGAGCCGCCGCCGGCGCCGATGGTCAGGACTTCGATCGAGGGGAAGCGGATGGGGTAGCCATATTCGATGAACCAGTCCTTGGTGATGCGCGGCTCGCCATTATAGGCCAGCGACACGTCCGTGCTCGTGCCGCCCATGTCGAAGCCGATCGAGTTCGGGAAGCCGCAGAGATTGCCGATGAAGCGGCTGGCAATCGCGCCTGCTGCAATGCCGGAACCGGCCAGACGCGCCGAGAATTCCTTGACGCTTGCCGGCGTCATCACGCCACCGCCGCTATGGAGCAGCAAGAGGTCGCGCTGGTAGCCGCCCTCTGCCAGCTTTTCACCCAGCCGCGAGACATAGTCGACCACGACCGGCGCGCAGACGGAGTTGGCCATCGTGGTCGAAAACCGCTCATGCTCGAAGATCTCCGGCATGACTTCCGAAGAAATGGAGACCGGGATGTCCGGCATGACCTCTTTCAGGATATCCCGCATCCGGCGCTCGTTCTCGCCGTTGACATAGGAGTTCATGAAGCAGACGGCGACGGACTTCACATCACGCTTCTTCAGGATTTCCGCGATGCGGCGTGCACCAGCAACGTCGAGCGGCGTCATCACCTTGCCGTCGGCATCGACGCGCTCCAGAACCGTCAGGCGGTCGCGGCGCGGAACGTAGGGCTTGGCGACATCCTTGTAGGTGTCCCAGAGATCTTCCTTGTTGGAGCGGCGGATTTCCACCACGTCGCGGAAACCTTCGGTGCAGACCATGGCCGTGCGCGGGATGCGCCGGGTGATCAGCGCATTGGTGGCAACCGTCGTGCCATGCGAAAACATCGTGACCTCGGACAGGTCGATCTTCGCCTGCTCGATCCCGTTCAGGATCGCCTGCATCGGGTCATGCGGCGTCGAGGACGTCTTTTCGATGCGGATCGCGCCGCTCTCCTCGTCCATGATGCAGATGTCGGTGAAGGTTCCTCCGACATCGACGGCGACTCTGGTCTTGCTCATGCTGGTTCCTCAAGATGGGCGTCCGATAGACGCGAGGGGTCGTTCCGGTTCCCCGTGGGGAACCGGTTCAATATTGAACAACTTTGAATTGTATCAGGCCGTCATCAGTTCCGGCGGACGCGGCCGGGTGGCGGCATGTCGGGCGTGCTGATCGCCTGGCGACGGGTGTCGGAGGGCGAGCAGCCGAAGCGGGTGCGGTAGTGCTTGCAGAATTGCGACTGGTCGGCAAAGCCCCAGCGATAGGCGATCTCGGCAATCGTGCCCTTGGCCGTCAGCGCCGTCAGGTCCTCGGCGCAGCGGTCGAGCCGGCAATCGCGGATGAAGCTGTTGATCGACTTGTCGCTGTCCTGGAAAAGACCCTGCAGATAGCGCAGCGAGATGCCGCAGGCGTCCGCGACCGAATGCGGCCCAAGGTCCGGGTTCTTCAGGTTGTCGCGGATATATTGCTCGGCACGATGCAGGTGGCTCGCCCGGATCGGCGAGACATTGCTGTCGAGCACCCGGTCATCGCTGACGATCGAAAGGCAGAGCATGTCGAGAATGTGCTTGCCGGCCAGTTCCCGCGCCGCCTCGTTGATTTCCGGCGCACGTTCGATGGTCAGCCGCACGGTATCGAGGAAGAGGGCTGCAACCCCTTGCGTGGCATCAAAGCTCAACGCGCTCAGGCGATCGGCCGAGCCGATGCGCGAACGCACGCTCGCCGAGGGCACTTTCAGCACCCAGAGATCGTTGGTCTTGCCGTGCCAGAATTCGTAAGGCGCATCGCCCCGTTCGATCAGGAACCCGCCCGTCTGGCATTTCACCGTCCGCGAGCCCTGCGAGAAATTCACCTCGCTCATCATCGGAATGGTGACGAGAAGGCTCGAATCCCGCTCGTTGAGGAAATGCTTGCGGTGGCGGCGATAAAGCAGGCCGTCGCATTGCACCCGCGACACGCCGACCATGCCGAGCGACCAAGTTTCCAGCGCGCCTCTGAATTCGCGCCGGTTGCGATATTCGGTATCCAGCGGAAAATAGGTTTCCGTGACAGCGGTCTGCCAGGCGTCACCGCCCGAGAGATCCCCTACAGTATCGACGACATATTTCATTCCTCGACGCTCCCCTGATGGCCTTATGGCCTTCGTTTATGCTGGGGAGAATACATGAATTCTGTCGTCGGTATTGGTCAAAAACGAATAATTTATGCGGTGACGGCGCGCCGCACAGCCGCAGATGACAGGAGTTCATAGACCGCATCGTCGGGCTTCTTGCCCCCGATCGGCTGGCGTACGCCGAAGCGTTCGGCCTCGCTTTCGGCAGGCAGAGGCTGCTCTTCCACCCAGTCATAGATGACGGTGCGGCGCTTGACCCGCCACTCGGCGCCACGCTTCTCGAACCAGTCCGCATAACGGCCCATCAGCAGAAACTGCTGCATGACCCCCTCGGCGTTCGGCGCACGCTGATAGGCGGTGAACTGCGACTCCACCGCCGCGCCGTCCGGCTGGAACTCGATGAGAACATTGGTGATCTGGTGAATGCTGCGCTCGAAACCCGGCAGCGCCTTCAGCGCCCATTCGATGAAGCCGGCAGCACTTCCCTGATAGGGCCCGTGCCGGTCGATCGCATCTTCCCAATAGGCCGAGCGCAATGCATCCTCGTCGGCGCGATCGACGCCACGGCAATAGCGATAGAGACAATCGCGGATCGCCTCACGGTCGAGCAATTCCTGGACGGCGGCGTTGATATTCTGCATGTGCTCCTCCCACTTGAGCGGAACACAAAATAGAAACGCGACTTCCCTCCCGTCAAAAGCAATACACATAAAAGGTCATCTTTCACATCTGTGAATTTGCCTGTGTTTGCAGGCGGTCGGGCCGGATTTACGCGGCCGGATCGGATGCGGACGAACCCGCAAACTTCACACTGGTGAATTCTAACTTCGCAAATGAGTTTTGTTTGACAGTCGCGCCGTCCCTTGTGACTGTTTGGACAACATGAAGGCGGTGTCGGGAGCATCGCCTGGTAATTTGAATTGGGAGGTTCCATGCGCGCTCTTATGCAGGAGCGGCAATTGCTGATTTCGTCCTTGATCGAGCATGCCGCTACCTATCATCCGGACACCGAGATCGTCTCGCGGACCTGCGAAGGCACGACCGTTCGTTCCAGCTATCGCGAGATCCGCAGCCGCGCCAAGCAGCTTGCCAAGGCGCTTGTGGCCATGGGCGTGAAGCCCGGCGACCGCGTCGGCACGCTGGCCTGGAACACGCATCGCCATATGGAACTCTATTTCGCCGTCTCCGGAATTGGCGCAGTCCTCCACACGGTCAACCCGCGGCTTTTCCCTGAGCAGATCGAGTACATCGTCAATCACGCCGAAGACAAGGTTCTCTTCTTCGACATCACCTTTGCCGGCCTTATCGGCAAGCTCAGGCCGCATCTCGGCACCGTCGAGCGCTTCGTTGCCATGACGGACAGCGCGCATCTGCCGGCCGAGGCTGGCGACTGTGCGGCTTATGAAGATGTGATCGGCGCTCAGGACGACCAGCTCGACTGGCCGCAGTTCCCCGAAACGGAAGCCTCCTCGCTCTGCTACACATCCGGCACGACCGGCAATCCGAAGGGCGTGCTCTACAGCCACCGTTCGACGCTCCTGCATTCCTTCACCGCCTGCTCTACCGACGGCCTCAAGCTTTCGAGCCGCGACAGCGTGCTGCTCGCCGTTCCGCTTTTCCATGTGAATGCCTGGGGCATCCCTTACGCATCCGCCATGTGCGGCGCGAAGGTCGTGTTGCCCGGCCCCTGGCTCGACGGCAAGAGCCTGTTCGAGCTTGCGGCTGAAGAAAACTGCAATTTCTCGCTCGGCGTGCCCACCGTCTGGCTCGGTTTCCTCAAATATATCGAGGAAACACCCGGCCTCGATCTCAGCCGCATCAAACTGGAACGCGTTGTCATCGGCGGCTCTGCCGCGCCGCGCGCCATCATCGAGAAGCTGCACCATCTTCTCGGCGCGGAGACCCTTCATGCCTGGGGCATGAGCGAGACGAGCCCGCTCGGCACCATCGGTAATCTCCTGCCCAAGCATCGCGATCTTCCGATCGAAGAGCAGATCACCATTCGCGCCAAGCAGGGCCGCGCCATCTATGGCGTGGAACTGCGCATCACCAACGAAGATGGTCAGCCGCTGGCGCATGACGGCGAGACGAGCGGCGACCTGAAGGTACGCGGCCCCTGGGTCACAGCCGGCTATTTCAAGGGCGAAGGCGGCGAGGTTCTGGACGAGGACGGCTGGTTTGCCACCGGCGACGTCGCCTGCATCGACCGCGAAGGCTATATCCGCCTCACCGACCGCTCCAAGGACGTCATCAAGTCCGGCGGCGAATGGATCTCCTCCATCGATCTCGAAAATGCCGCTGTGGCGCATCCCGCCGTACAGGAGGCCGCCGTCATCGGCCTGCCCCATCCGAAATGGCAGGAACGGCCGCTGCTGCTCGTGATCCGCAAGCCGCAGGCCGAGCCGGAGAAGCAGGAAATCCTCGACTTCCTCTCCGACCGCGTCGCCAAATGGTGGCTGCCGGACGACGTCGTCTTTGTCGACGAGCTGCCGCACACCGCCACCGGCAAGCTGCAGAAGAACAAGCTTCGCGAGCAATTCCGCGACTTTACATTCAACACCTGAAGCATATCGGCAGGACGTTCGTCCGCCGGAGACTGAAAAGGAGCAACCATGCCTCAGATGGTCATGGATGACGAAGACGGCGAACTGGCGATGCTGCGCGACAGCGTGGCCGCCTTTGCCGAAAACCGCCCGGGTCCGAAGACCGTCCGCGCGCTGCGCGGCGATCATCGCGACATGGACACCGCGCAATGGACCGAAATGGCAGAGGCCGGCTGGCTCGGCCTCATGCTGCCGGAAGAACTCGGCGGCGCCGGGCTTGGCATCCGCCACCAGGCGATCATCAGCGAAGCGCTCGGCCGCGCGCTGATCCCCTCGCCCATGACGACGGCCTCCGTGCTCTCCTCACTTCTGCTCGCCGCTGCTCCCGACAGCGCCGAACGCAGCCGTCTTGCCGAAGGGCTGATCGCCGGCAGCGCGATTGTGGTGCCCGCCATCGAAGCCAATGGCCACCTCGTCCGCCTCAATGGCCGGCGCGAGGGCAATGTGATCCGCCTCGACGGTCATATCGAGTTCGTTGAAGCCGCGCATTCCGCCACGGATTTCATCGTGCTGGCAGAAGTCGACGGCAAGACGCTGCTGCTCAGCCTCCCCTCGGACTGCACCGGCCTTAGCCGCGCCGACAAGGAAGGTGTTGAAGGCACGCCGCTTTCGATCCTCGTTCTGGAAGGCTGCCGCGTCGCGCCCGAAAAATGCCTGATCGACGGCGCGGACGCAAAGACCGTCGCGAAGGCGATCGACCTTGCCCGCGTTGCCGCTTCCGCCGAACTGTCCGGCATTGCCAGCCGGGCCTTCGAGATGGCGCGCGAATACACGGTCAACCGCGTCCAGTTCGGCAAGCCGATCGCCTCCTTCCAGGTCATCCAGCATCGTCTGGTCGATCTCTGGTCGGAAGCTGAAATGGCGGCCGCCGCCGTCGTCAACGCCATCGAGTTCCTGGAAGGCGAAGACGAGAAGGCTTCACGCCTTGCCGTGCTCGCCGCCAAGGCGCGCGCCTCTGATGCCGCCTCGCTGATCGCGCGGCGCGCCATCCATCTTTACGGCGCCATGGGCTTTACCGACGAGTCCGACATCGGGCTCTACCTGAAGCGCGCCATCAATCTCGGCGGCATGCTCGGCCAGGCCGAACAGTTGCGCCGCCAGTTCGTCATCGAGGAGCGAGCCGCCTGACGGCGCTCGGGAGAAACCCCATGCAAAACAATCTGATCAAGACCGAAATTGCCGACCACATCGCCGTGGTCACCATGACCAACCCGCCGGTCAACGCTTACTCGCGCGAGTTCACCGAAGAGCTGATCGAGGTTTTCGACGAGCTTAACGATACGCCGGATGTCCGCGTCATCATCATCACCGGCCAGGGCAAGATCTTCTCCGCCGGCGCCGACATCAAGTCGCGCGGCAATGTCGGCGAGATCAAGGGCGAGACCTATCGGCATCTGCGCCGCACCCGCGAAGTCGCCAACTGCATCATGGAATGCAACAAGCCGGTGATTGCCGCCGTCAACGGCCCGGCGCTCGGCGCCGGCATGGGCCCGGTGACGAATGCTGACATCATCCTTGCCTCCGACAACGCCTTCTTCGCCCTGCCGGAGATCGATATCGGGCTTATGGGCGGCGCGCGCCACACGATGCGCATCTTCCCACACTCGCTGGCACGGCGCATGATTCTCACCGGCTATCGCCTGCCGGCCGAGGAAGCCTATCGTCGTGGCATCATCGAGGCCTGCGTTCCGCTCGACCAGCTGATGGAAGAGGCGATGAAGATCGCCCGCTCGATCGCCTCCAAGAGCCCGAAGGCGCTCAGCCTTGCCAAGCGCGCGATCAACACGGTCGAGACCATGCCGCTGCGCGATGGCTATCGTTTCGAGCAGAACCTGACGGTGGAAATGACCCGGCACGAGGACTCCAAGGAGGCCATGCGCGCCTTCATCGAAAAGCGCCCGGCCGTCTTCAAGGACGAAGCATGATGCAGACGGACTGGAACAGCCTGCCCGACGAGGAATTCCGCGAGATCTTCCGCGACTGGGTCGATGACAATTGCCCGAGCGAGCTGCGCTACATGCGCAAGCAGCGCCCGACCTATGAAGAGGTCAAGGACTGGTATCAGGCGCTCTCCGAAAAGGGCTGGCTCTCGCCGGTCTGGCCGGTCGAACATGGCGGCATGGGGCTGAACCCGGCGAAGCACATGATCTATGTGGAAGAATGGGCGCGCCTCGGCTGCCCGCGCATTCCCGACCACGGCATCGGCCTTGTCGGCCCGCTGCTGATCCAGTACGGCACCGCCGAGCAGAAGGCGGAATTCCTGCCGAAAATCCTCTCCGGCGAGCACATGTGGTGCCAGGGCTATTCCGAACCCAATGCCGGCTCGGACCTTGCCTCGCTGCGCACCTCCGCCGTTCTGGAAGACGGTCATTTCGTCGTCAACGGCCAGAAGATCTGGACGACGCTGGCGCATTGCGCCAACTGGATCTTCGTTCTGGTGCGCACCGACAAGGAAGCAAAGCCACAGCGCGGCATTTCGGTCCTGCTGGTCGACATGTCCCTGCCCGGCGTCACCGTTCGCCCCATCGCCAACCTGCGCGGCGAGAAGGACTTCTGCGAAGTCTTCTTCGACAGTGTGAAGGTGCCTGCCCACCGCCTCGTCGGCGAGGTCAACCAGGGCTGGACGCTCGCCAAGTCCGTGCTCGGCCATGAGCGCATCTTCCTCGGCGCGCCGACGCGGCCGGAATATGCGCTGGGACGGCTCGAAAAGCTCGCGACCAGCCGCGGCGCCTTCGACGATCCGGCATTTCTGTCGCGCTACGCCAAGCTGCGCCTCGATCTCTACGATCTCGGCTCCAGCTTCGAACGCTTTGCCAAGATCCTGCGCTCCGGCGGTGAGCTTGGCGCTGATGTGTCGATGCTGAAGATCTTCAATACCGAGCTTTATCAGCGCATTACCGAAGAAATGCTGATGCTGGCCGGTGAGGAATCGCGTTACAACGACGATCTGGAGACGGAAAACGGCGATGTCGACGCGATGAACCTGTTCCTGGATTCCCGCGCGCCGGCGATTTTCGGCGGCTCCAACGAAATCCAGCGCAACATTCTCGCCAAGGCCGTTCTCGGCCTGCCGGGATAAGCAATTCCAGCGAAAGCGGAAGCCGGTTTCGCGTCCGGAATTGCGTAAAACAGGAAGCAACATCCGGCCGTACAAGAGGAGCGCGCGGCCGGATGAAAAAGGGAATGGGAGGAGACCGACGTGTCTGAAGTCGCAGCGCCTGCGCGCGCGCCAACCGCTGCCAGTTCGGCGGACAATATTCTGGTCGCGGAGAATATCTCGCGCCGCTTCGGCGCGTTTCTCGCCGTCAACGATGTCAGCCTGGCCGTCCGGCGCGGCTCGATCCATGCACTGATCGGGCCGAATGGCGCCGGCAAGACGACCTGTTTCAACCTGCTGACCAAGGCGCTGCCGCTGAGTTCCGGCCGCATCAGCTTCAACGGCAAGGATATCTCGGCGCTCCGCTCGGCCGATGTCGCGCGTCTCGGCCTTGTCCGCTCCTTCCAGATTTCGGCGACCTTCCCCAATCTGACGCTTCTCGAAAATGTCCGCGTGGCGCTGCAGGCGACCTATGGCAAGGCCTTCCACTTCTGGCGCTCGATCGCCGCGGTGAAGGATCTCAACGCCCGTGCCGGCGAACTCCTCGATCAGGTCGGCCTTGCCGGCAGCCGCGATCTGCTGGCCTCGGAACTCTCCTACGGCAAGAAGCGCGCGCTGGAGATTGCCACCACGCTGGCGCTGGAGCCGGACCTGCTGCTTCTCGACGAGCCGACCGCCGGCATGGGGCACGAGGATATCGAGCCGATCACCCGCCTCATCCGCAAGGTCGCGGAAGGCCGCACCGTGCTTCTGGTCGAGCATAACCTTTCTGTCGTTTCCACGCTCTGCGACCGCGTGACCGTGCTTCAGCACGGCCAGATCATTGCCGATGGCAGCTACGAGGCCGTTTCGCGCGATCCGCTCGTGCGCACCGCCTATATGGGAGAAGAGGATGCGTGAGCCCGTCCTGAAATCATCCGCCACCCCCGGAGCCGCCCCCGCCATGCTGTCGGTCGAAAACCTGCATGCCTGGTACGCGGAATCCAAGGTGCTTCACGGCATCAATTTCGACGTTCGCGAAGGCGAGCTGCTGACGCTGATCGGCCGCAATGGCGCAGGGAAAACCACGACGCTGCGCGCCATCATGGGCATCCTGCAGAAGCGCACCGGCTCGATCCGCATCAACGGCGACGAACTGATCGGCAAGCGCACCTTCGAGATCGCCCGCAAGGGCATTGCCTATTGCCCGGAAGAGCGCGCCATCTTCTCCTCGCTGTCGGTGCGCGAAAACCTGCTTCTGCCGCCGGTTCTCAAACCCGGCGGGATGACGGAAGAGGAAGTGTTCGAAATCTTCCCGAACCTGCTTCGCCGCGCCGGAAGCCAGGGCACGAAGCTTTCCGGCGGCGAACAGCAGATGCTGGCGCTCGCCCGAATCTTACGCACCGGCTCGCGTCTTCTGCTGCTCGATGAGCCCAGCGAAGGCCTCGCGCCCGTCGTCGTCAAGGAGATCGGCGACATGATCCTGAAGATCAAGGCGCGTGGCTATACCGTTCTTCTGGTTGAACAAAATCTGCGTTTCGCCCGCAAGGTCGCCGACCGGCATGTCGTCATCGAACACGGCGAGGTCGCCGATATCCTGACGGCCGAAGAGGTCGAGCGCGCGCCCGAGCGCATCCAATCCTATCTGGGAGTCTAGGAATGACCGTCCAGCTGCTTGCCGGCCAATTGCTTCTCGGCCTGATCAACGGGTCCTTCTATGCGCTCCTGAGCATGGGCCTTGCCATCATTTTCGGCCTCATGAATGTCGTCAACTTTGCGCATGGCGCGCAATACATGATCGGCGCCTTCACCGCCTGGTTCCTGCTCACCAATTTCGGCGTGTCCTACTGGGCTGCCCTGGTGATTGCGCCGCTGATCGTGGCGGCCTTCGCCATGATCCTGGAGCGCCTGCTTCTTAGGCCGCTTGCCAATCTCGACCATCTCTACGGCCTGCTCGCGACCTATGCGATCGCGCTGATCGTCGAGGGACTGGTGCGCCAGCGCTATGGCGCGACGGGCATTCCCTATGAAAGCCCGATCAAGGGCGGCGTGCATCTCGGCTTCATGTTCCTCCCCTGGTATCGGCTCTGGGTCGTCGTCTTCTCGGTCGCGACCTGCCTCGGCACCTGGTTCCTGATCGAAAAGACCCGGCTCGGCGCCTATCTGCGTGCCGCCAACGAAATGCCGTCCATCGTCGAATCCTTCGGCATCAACGTGCCGAAGATGATCACGCTCACCTATGGCTTCGGCGCCGGTCTTGCCGCGCTTTCGGGCGTACTGGCGGCCCCGATCTATCAGGTCTCGCCCTCCATGGGCTCGAACGTGATGATCGTCGTCTTCGCCATCGTCGTCATCGGCGGCATGGGATCGATTTCGGGTGCGATCATCACCGGCTATCTGCTCGGCATTGTCGAGGGACTGACCAAGATCGTCTATCCGGAAGCCGCCAACATGGTCGTCTTCGTCTTCATGGCCGCAGCGCTGATGTGGCGTCCTGACGGCATGATGAAGTCGAATTGAGGAGAACGAGATGAACAAGAAACTCCTCATCGCAGCGCTTGCTCTTGTCGCCGCTCTCATCGCACCGGTCTATGTCTATCCGGTGCTCCTGATGACGATCCTGTGCTTTGCGATCTTCGCCTCGTCCTTCAACCTGCTGCTCGGCTATGCCGGCCTGTTGAGCTTCGGCCATGCCATGTTCTTCGGCACGTCCGCCTACATCACCGGCTGGCTGCTGAAGTCCTCGCCGATCTCGCTGGAACTGGCGCTCCTCGGCGGCATGCTGGTCTCGACCGTCATGGCAGCGCTGGTCGGCCTGCTCGCCATCCGGCGCGCCGGCATCCAGTTCGCGATGATCACGCTCGCCTTCTCGCAGTTCGTCTATTTCGTGCTGCTGCAGGCGCATTTTACCGGTGGCGAAAACGGTATGCAGGGCATTCCGCGCAACGCGCTCTTCGGTCTCATCGACGTGAAGGACAGTTTCCACTTCTACTACGTCGTTCTTGGTGTCTCGGCGCTCGCGCTCTTCCTGTTCTACCGCATCGTCAATTCGCCCTTCGGCGAAATCCTGCGTGCCATCAAGGACAAGGAACCGCGGGTGGAATCGCTGGGGATGAAGCCGGAGCAGTTCAAGTATCTCGCCTTCATCCTTTCCGCCTCGCTTGCCGGTCTTGCCGGCGCGCTGAAGGCGACCGTCTTCCAGTTCGCAACGCTGACGGATGCTTCCTGGCCGATCTCGGGCGAAGTGATCCTGATGACCCTGCTCGGCGGGCTCGGCACCTTGAGCGGCCCGATGTTCGGCGCCGCGATCGTCGTCATCCTCAATGACGAACTCGCCGGCCTCGGCGAATGGGCGCTGATCGCGCAAGGGGTGATCCTGCTCGTCGTCATCGTCTTCTTCCGCCGCGGCTTTGTCGGCGAGATCGCAGCGCTGATGGCAAAGTGGAAAAAGCCGGCCGCGAAGTCCGAAGTCCAGGCGACGGCTTGAGGTCTTCCCGGTTCTAACCAAATGAGGGCGGCTTGAATGCCGCCCTCGCCGTTTCAGAATTCGATTTCGACCGGCTGGTCGAATGGATCGCTCGGAACAACGGTCTTCGCCGCCTTCTGCAGGACGGAGAGATAGCGGTCATGGTTCTGGCGAATCCGCTCCAGCGCACCGCCGAGACCCAGCACGACCGGCTGGCCCTGGATCGTCACCGGCAGCAGCACGCAGATCGTCCCGCCGCCCAGAAACGGCAGGTTCTCGACCGAGCAATAGCCCTGCTGGCGGATGGTTTTGATCTTCGCCATCATGTCGCCGACCTTCACGCGGTCGGCCGCCTTGGATGTCGCAATATTGGCACGGCGGATGACGTTGTCGATCTTGTCGTCCGGCATCGTCGACATCAGAAGCCAGCCCACGGCCGACTCTGTCAGAAGCCGCATCGCGCCCTCGTCCACATGGAAGCGCAGCGCATGGACCGACTGCACGATCTGCACATATTGCAGATAGATATCGTTTTTCGTATTGATCGAAACCGTCTCGCCGGTCGCCGCATGAACGTCCCGCATCGCCTCGATCACCCGGCCCGAACCGAAGAGCGCGCGCGGCACCCAGTCGCCCAGAGACGTCACCTTGACGGTCGGAAAATACAGCCGCTCGCGGCGGTCGAAATTCAGGTAGCCCAGCGTGATCAGCGTCTTGAGAAGCACGGTCGTGCTCGACTGCGGATAGCCGAGCGCCGCGGCAATTTCCGACATCGCGCGCGGCTGCCTAACCCTTTTGAAAAATTCAAGAATTTCCAAAGCCCGCATGGCGGACTTGACTTGTGACGTCTGCACTTGGCTCTCCTCCCAGAGAGTTGCGGTTTCACATTCATGAATATGAACCACACGTATGAAATGCGATTGTTAAGATGACAGTTGGCGTGACACAGTGGGTCCAGTCAAGAGCGACAGTGATTTTTGTGATCGCTGAATGCCGCACGAGGGAGGAGTTCTCGTGCGTGAATTTGGAGGAAACCGGAAGGCGCCAAGCCGTCCGGCAGGGAGTGAATAAAGATGCAAAGACTGGCGGGAAGAGTTGCCCTTGTGACCGGTGGCGGTCGCGGTCTTGGCCGTGCAATCTGTGAAGCCTTCGGTCGCGAAGGTGCAGCCGTCGGCGTTCTGGACCTCAAGCCGGAGGTTGCCGAGCCCGCCGCCGAGGCGATACGCGCCGCCGGTGGCAAGGCGCTTGCGATCACCGGCAATGTCGCAAAAAGACAAGACCTTTTCGACGCCGTTTCGAAGCTCCGCGCCGAATTCGGCCCCGTCGACATCCTCGTCAACAATGCCATGTGGAACCGCTACGGACCGCTCGAAGAGCAGACCGAAGATATGATCGGCCGAATGATCGATGTCGGGCTGAAGGGCGTCGTCTGGGGCTATCAGGCCGTGCTCGAAGACATGACCGCAGCAGGTGGTGGCGCGATCGTCAATATCGGCTCGCCGTCATCCGTTCTCGCGATGAAAAACGGCATCATGTACAGTGCCATCAAGGCGGCAGTCTCCGGCCTGACACGCTCGGGTGCAGCCGAGTTCGGCCCGCGCAACATTCGCGTCAACGCGATTGCGCCCGGCTCGACCCCCACCGAGGGCGCCAATCTCGTCGTCAGCGAGGAAGCCTGGGAACGGCGGCGCCAGCGCGTGCCGCTCGGCCGTCTCGGCACACCGGACGATATCGCCAACGCCGCCGTGTTTCTGGCGAGCGAAGAGGCAAGTTTCATCACCGGCGACATTCTGTTCGTCGATGGCGGCATTACATACGCATTTTCATGACCGCATCACGCGGCTGAAATCTTGAGGAAGACGCCCGCTTAACGGTTGGAGGACCGGCGGGCACAATGGGAGAGAGACCATGCAAGCATTCAAAGCGACATCCGCAGCCCTTCTGGCGGCCACCATCCTGTCGGCGCCGATCCAGGCATCCGCTGCCGGGATTTCCGGCGATGTCATCAAGATCGGCATCATGAACGACCAGTCCGGTCCCTATGCCGACAATTGCGGCCCCGGCTCCGTTGCCGCCGCCAAGCTCGCCATCGAAGATGCAGGTGGCGCCGTTGACGGCAAGAAGATCGAACTCGTTGTCGCCGACGACCAGAACAAGCCCGATGTCGGCGTTGCCGCTGCCATGAAGTGGGTCGACAAGGAAGGCGTCGACACGATCGTCGGCTGCTCGGCCTCCTCGATTGCGCTCGCCGTCTCCGACATCATGAAGGAGCGCAAGAAGCCCTACATGCTCGCCGGCACCGCCTCATCCGCCTTCACCAACGACAAGTGCTCGCCGATGACGACGCAGTGGGTGCTCGACACCTATTCGCTGCCCAAGGCAACCGCAAATTCGCTGGTTGGCGAAGGCCTGAAGACCTGGTTCTTCGTGACCGTCGACTACGCGTTCGGCAAGGCCTGGCAGGCTGACACGACGAAGTTCGTCGAAGCCGCCGGCGGCAAGGTTGTCGGCTCGGTTCTCCATCCGCTGAACAACTCAGACTTCTCGTCCTTCCTGCTGCAGGCGCAGGCCAGCGGCGCAAAGGTTGTCGCCTTCGCAAACTCCGGCTCCGATTTTGCCAACGCGATCAAGCAGGCACAGGAATTCGGCCTTTCGGAAGGCGGACAGAGCCTCGTTCCGCTCGGCCTTCTGCTGAACCAGACGCATGGCATCGGCCTGCAGATCCTGAAGAACGTCAAGCTCTCGACGCCCTTCTACTGGGACGCCAACGATGAGACGCGCGCCTTTGCCAAGCGCTTCATGGCCGCCTTCAACAACCGCGCGCCGAACGAAGCCCAGGCCGGCACCTACAGTGCGATCAAGCACTATCTCGAAGCCGTCAAGGCTGCGGGTTCCGACGATGGCGAGGCCGTCATGGCCAAGATGAAGGAACTGCCGATCAACGACTTCGAGATGAAGAACGTCAAGATCCGCGACGACGGCCAGGTCATGCGTCCGCTCTACTCGGCCCGCATCAAGACCCCCGAACAGTCCAAGGGCGCCTATGACTATTACGAGATCACCGGCACGATCGCCGCTGAAGACGCCTGGCGTCCGGTCTCCGAAAGCGCCTGCGCCGCGCTGAAGAAGTAACAACGCTTCCTCCCATGCCGGCGGCGGCCCGCTTGATTGCGACGCAGCTGCCGGCAATTTTTTTCTTCCGGAAGACCAGATGTCCACGATAGTCCCGTCCATCACCCGCGTCCGCATCAGCGAAACAGCCGACAATCTCGGCGAAAGCCCGGTCTGGGATGGCGAGACCGGCCGCATCTACTGGGTCGACAGCGTTTCCTGCCTCGTCCGCTATCACGCACCGGAAACGGGCGAGTTCGGCCAGTGGGAAGCGCCGTCCATGGTGGGCTCCATCGGGCTTGGCATGAACAACACGCTGATCTGCGGCCTTTTCGACGGCCTCTACAGCCTTGACCTTGCAACCGGTGCCTTCACCCCCCGCTTCGTGCCGGACCCGACCGATCCGCTGGTGCGCTTCAACGACGGCAAGGTGGACCGCTTCGGCCGCTATCTCTGCGGCACGATGGGCATTCATGCCGATCCGCGCGGCACGCTCTACCGGCTGTGCGAGAACGGCGAGACCGACATGCTGGCCAACGGCATCCGCATCGCCAACACGCTCTGCTTCAGCCCCGACGGCGAGACGATGTATTTTGCCGACAGTCTCGACCGCAAGATCAGGGCCTACAAATACGGCGACAATCGCGAGCCGCTGACCGAGCCGCGCATGTTTGCCGATACCGAGATCTTTGCCTCCGGCCCCGATGGCGCAACCGTGGATGCGGAAGGCTTCCTCTGGGTGGCCCTCGTGCAGGTCGGCCGCATCGCCCGCTTTGCGCCGGATGGCCGCCTCGACCGGCTGATTGCCGCGCCGACCGACATGCCATCGTGCCTCGCCTTCGGCGGACCGGACCTTTCGACGCTCTATGTGACGTCGATCAAGAATTCCGGCTCCGGCCGCGCCATTTCCCGCCATCCGCATGCCGGCTGCCTCTATGCCATCGAAGGCCTGGGCGTCAAAGGCCTGCCCGAGACCCGGTTCGGCCAGAACTGAGCCGCAAGGAACGAGACATGACAGACACGCTTTCCGCCCTTCTCGATCCCCGCTCCATCGCCATTGTCGGCGCATCGGAAAATGCCGCCCGCATCGGCGGCCGGCCGCTGCGCTACCTGCGCGAAAGCGGCTTCAAGGGCGCGATCTATCCCGTGAACCCCAACCGCGACAATGTGCAGGGCTTCACGGCCTATCCGTCGATTGCCAGCCTGCCGGCAACGCCGGATGTGGCCATCCTGGCCGTACCTGCCGCCGCCACCGTTGAAGCGGTGCGCGAATGCGCGGAGCGCGGCGTCTCCTCGGCCATCGTCTTTTCCGCCGGCTTTGCCGAAACCTCGGAAGAAGGCCGCGCGATGCAGAACGAGATCGCCGACATTGCCCGCGAAGCGGGGATGCGCGTTCTCGGCCCCAACTGCCTCGGCGTCTTCAACGCCCGCGCCAACTACTACGGCACCTTTTCGGCGATCCTCGACACCGGCCTAATCGAACCCGGCCCGGTCTCCGTCGTCTCCCAGAGCGGCGCCTATGGCTCGCATATCACCCACCTCGCCCGCCAGCGCGGGCTCGGCATCAGCCATTGGGTAACGACCGGCAACGAATGCGACATCGACGTCGCCGAAGCGCTGCGCTGGGTCGTCGATCAGGACGGCGTCAATGTCGTCATGGCTTACGCCGAAGGCATCCGGAACCGCGACGCCTTCATCGATGCGCTGGAGACCGCACGCCGGCGCGAAACGGCAATCGTCTTCATGAAGGTCGGCCGCTCGGAAGTCGGCGCCCATGCCGTCAGCTCGCATACCGCGGCGCTGGCCGGCTCGGACGCCGTCTTCGATGCCGTGCTGAAGCAATATGGCGTGCATCGTGCCCACACGACCGCCGAACAGCTCGACATCGCCTATGCGGCCTCGCGCGGCATTTTCCCGAAGACCGGCCGGCTCGGCATCTTCACGCTTTCCGGCGGCTTCGGCATCCAGATGGCCGACGACGCAGCCGATGCGGGGCTCGACGTTGCCCCCATGCCCGAGACCGCTCAGGGCGAATTGAAGGAAATCCTGCCCTATGCCTCGCCGGTCAATCCGGTGGATGCGACCGCGCAGGCTCTCACTGAACTTCCCGTCATGACGCGTTTCATCAGCACCATGCTGGAAAAGGGCGGCTATGACATGTTCACCGGCATTTTCGGCAGCGGCCCGGCAAGCCCGACCTTCGGCCCGATGCTGCGGAAGGCGCTGGAAGATGCCGTGTCGGACAAGGACGACGTGATCAAATGCCTGACCATGTCCGCACCCGCCGAGGTCATGCGCTCCTACGAGGAGAAAGGCTTCCTTGTCTATGAGGACGGCACGGCGCTGACCCATGCGCTCGGCGCACTCGTCCGCTTCCGGCAGAATTTCGATCTCGCCAAGGCGGCGGATGTCGCGCCCGCAAGCCCCGCCCCGGCCGATATCCCGGCCCGCGCCATTACCGAGCACGAGGCAAAATCGATCCTGACAAAGGCCGGCATCAGCTTCACGCCGGAACGGCTGGTGACGCCCGAGGCCGACCCCGGCCCGGTCGCGGACGGGCTTGGCTATCCGCTGGTGATGAAAATCTCCTCCCCCGACCTGCCGCACAAGACGGAAGTCGGCGGCGTGGCGCTGAGCCTGAAAACTGCCGACGAGGTGCGCACCGCCATGAGCGCGATGCTCGCCCGCGTCAGGGCCAAGGCGCCGGACGCCCGGATCGAGGGCGTGATCCTCACGCCGATGATTTCCGGCGGCGTCGAAACCATTGCCGGCACCTTCACCGATCCCACGATGGGCCCCGTCGTGATGTTCGGCCTCGGCGGCGTCTTCGTGGAAGTACTGAAGGATGTTACCTTCCGGGTCGCGCCCTTCGACAAGGCGGAGGCGCATCGCATGATCCGCGAAATCCGCGGCTTTGCCATGCTGGAGGGTGTGCGCGGTGCGCCTCCTGCCGATCTCGACGCGCTGGCCGATCTCCTGTCGCGCCTCTCGATCTTCGCCCATGTCCATGCGGAGCAGATCGACAGCATCGACCTCAACCCCGTTCTCGCCCTGCCCAAGGGTCGCGGTGCGGTTCCGCTCGATGCGCTGATCGTCGCGGCGGGTGCAGAGCACCATAAGGCGGTCGCATGACGCGCGGCAGGAAAGCGAACTCAATCGAGATTCCGAAGCGCAGCGCGGATGTGGATACGCCCGCCAGCGGCACTGACTTCAAGCGCGCGCTTCGGCAGATCGCCTCGCCCGTCGCCATCGTCACGGCCGCGAACGGTGGCGATATCGGCGGCCTGACGGCAACGACCTTCTGTTCCGTCTCCAGCGATCCGCCGACCTTTCTCGTCTGTCTCAACAAGGGCTCGGCGGTCGCCGGCCTGATCGACGCGAGCGGCCAGTTTGCGGTCAACCTGCTGGCGGACGAACAGCATGCCATCGCCCGCAGCTTCTCCGGCCCGGAGAGCGGCACCGCCGCCCTGTTTTCCAAGAGCGGCTGGAGCAGCCTGCTCAGCGACGCCCCGGTTCTTGACGATGCGGTCGCCTGCCTTGACTGTGACGTCGAAAGCCGTGTCGATGCGGGAAGCCATAACCTTTATCTCGGGCGCGTGCGGGCGATCTCGACGGCCGAGCGCGATGTCTTGCTCTATCGCGACGGCCTTTTCAGACGGCTGCAACCCGCAGGGTGAGAAGACCGCCAAGCGGCTTGAAGGAGACTGCCATGAGCACTGAGACCAAGATCGCCATCATCACCGGCGCCGCCGGCGGCATCGGCCGCGCACTCTGCGAGGTCTTCGTCGCGGATGGCTATCAGGTCGCGGCGGTGGATCTGGCCGGAACCGGCGTCGAGGATTTCGCGCAGTCTCTCGGCAAGGAGCATGCGGGCTTTGCCTGCAACCTCGCAAGCGAGACGGATATCATCGCCACTGTCGCAAAGATCGCGGCGCACTTCGGCCGCATCGATGTCCTGGTCAACAATGCCGCGATCGGCCCGACCATGGCCGCGACCGCTGACACGTCCATCGACGGCTTCCGCCTGGCGCTTTCCGTCAATCTCGTCGGACCGCTGGTGCTTGCCGGCGAAGTGGCCGAGCGCATGGGCCCGGAAGGCGGCGTCATCGTCAACACGGCGTCACTGGCCGGTGTCGTCTCGAACCCCAAGCGCAATGCCTATGCCGCCTCCAAGGCCGGCGTCGTCAGCATGACGAAATCGCTCGCCTGCGAGCTGGCTCCCCGCAATATCCGCGTCGTTGCCATTGCCCCCGGCTATGTCCGCACGCCGATGGTGGCGGGGCTGGAACGCGACGGCAAGGCCGACCTTTCCAAGGTGCGCCAGCGCATTCCCATGGGCCGCATGGCGCGACCGGCGGAAATCGCCACCGTCGCCCGCTTCCTCGCCTCGGACAAGGCGCGCTACATCACCGGAACCGTGGTTGCCGTCGATGGCGGCTGGGCGACTTTCAACCAGCCGGGCGAAGCCCATCCCCCGGTCGCCGGCACGCCGGATGCCGAGCTTGCGGCCCCGACGCCCAGGAGCGGCCCGCGCATCGTCGTCGTCACGGGCGGCGCACGCGGCATCGGCCGGGCGATCTGCGAGGCCTTTGCGGCGAAGGGTGACACGGTTGTCATCCTGGATCGCGAAGGTGATGAGGCTGCCAGTGTCGCGGCAAACCTCGGTCCGCAGCATCGCGCCATCACGACGGACCTTGCGATCGAAGCCGAGATCGTCGCCGCTTTTGCAGAGATCGCGAAGACCTTCGGCCGCGTCGATGTGCTCGTCAACAATGCGGCCATTGCCGATCGCTTCATGCCGGTCGGCGAGCAGACGGCCGATTACCTGACCAGCGTTCTCGACATCAACCTGACCGGCGCCTTCATCGCGCTTCAGCAGGCGCTGGCGCTGATGCCGAAGCCAGGCGGGGTCATTCTCAATCTCGGTTCGATCAACACCTTGCTCCCCTTCGCGCCCCGCCACGCCTATGGCGCATCAAAGGCCGGCATCGACATGCTGACGCGCTGCATCGCTGCCGAACTTGGTCCCGTCGGCATCCGCACGGCGACGATTGCGCCGGGTTACATCCGCACGCCGGGCGTCGCAGCGCTCGAACAGGACGGCAAGATCGATGGAATGAAGATCCGCCGCCGCATTCCGATGGGCGATCTGGGCCGGCCGGACGACATTGCGGATGCCGCACTCTTCCTCGCCTCCGAAGAGGCGTCTTACATGACAGGCGCGATCCTCTATGTTGACGGTGGCTGGACGGCCTTCGGCAATGCCGGTGACGCCTCTTCGCCCGAGTTGAATGATCTGGAGCGTGCGGAATGACGAGCGAAAATCTGGTTCTGACCCGGAAGGAAGACGGCTTCACCGTCATCACGCTGAACCGGCCGGACAAGCTCAACTCCTTCACCGGCCCCATGCATGCGGCCCTTCGCGAAGCCCTTCAGGAGGCAGCGAACGATCCCGCCTGCCGCGCCATCGTGCTGACCGGCGCGGGTCGCGGCTTCTGTGCCGGCCAGGACCTGCAGGAACGCAACTTCGACAACGGCCCGCCGGATCTCGGCGCATCGCTTGCGGAAAACTACAATCCGCTGGTCATGGCGATCCGCACCGCCGAAAAGCCGGTGATTGCCGCCGTCAATGGCGTGGCGGCAGGCGCCGGTGCGAATGTGGCACTTGCCTGCGATATCGTGATTGCGGCCCGCTCGGCCAAATTCATCCAGTCTTTCTCGCGTATCGGCCTCGTGCCCGATGCCGGCGGCAGCTGGTTCCTGCCCAAGCTCATCGGTGATGCCCGCGCCCGCGCGCTCGGCATCCTCGCCGAACCCGTCACCGCCGAACAGGCGGCCGAATGGGGCATGATCTGGAAGACGGTCGAAGACGCCGAGCTGATACCGACCGTCGAGGCCATGGCGCGCGATCTCGCCACCCGCCCTACCCGCAGCTTCGCGCTGATGAAACAGGCCTTTCTCGCCGCGCCGGAAAATTCTCTGGAAGCACAACTGGCGCTGGAGGCCGACCTGCAGCGTGAGGCCGGCCGCACCGAGGATTTCCGCACCGGCGTCGAGGCCTTCCGCGCCGGAACCAAGCCGGTGTTCAGAGGTCGCTGAGACCGTCCTGCGGTTGCCGGATAGGTCACAAACCCAGCATCGTTTCGCGCCTCGCTCGCGAAGAAATTCCGCTTTGCGCCAGCAGTCTGTCGTCGATCTCGCCAGACTGCGCCCTGCGCTGCTGGCACACATTCGCCGGATCCGATAAACATTTGTTATAAAAACATATTTCCCAAAGAATTCTTGCCCGACGCGCGGTTGCCCGAGCCGGATTCCACGCCCCGAATTGACACTTGTCAGCCACCAGTCCATGTCGATCACTTCACAGATATGAAACTTGCCTTCACGCCTCTGTGCCCGCTTGAAAGCCGCCGGTTGTGAGCGTCTAATCTTTTCAAGAGGAGCATGAGCCGTATTCGCGGGCGCGTCGCCGGGACCATTGAAGGATCCCGAACGCGGATCGCCGACATCCCGTACGGCTTGATCGAGGAGGAAGAAGATGAGCAATTCAAACCCTGTAAAGCGGCTGGACCTGGTTGTCGTCGGCGGTGGCTTCGGCGGCATGTATGCGGTCTACAAGTTCCGCGAGATGGGCCTGAACATCCAGGCCTTCGAGGCTGGCGGCGGGCTTGGCGGCGTGTGGTACTGGAACCGTTACCCCGGCGCGCGCGTCGATCTGCCCAGCATCGACTACTGCTTCTCCTTCTCGGAAGAAGTGCAGCAGGAATGGACATGGTCGGAGCAGTTTGCTGCCCAGCCGGAACTCCTGCGCTACATCAACTTCGTCGCCGAACGGCTCGATCTGAACAAGCATTTCCAGTTCAACACCCGCGTCGTGAGCGCCGTGTGGGACGAGCTGCGCCAGCTCTGGGTGGTCAAGACCAACAAGGGCGAGACCTATGAGGCGACCTATTGCGTCATGGCGACCGGCCCGCTCTCCGTGCCGAAGGAGCCGGACATTGAGGGCTACAAGACCTTCAAGGGTGAGACCTATCACGCCGCCCGCTGGCCGCATGAAGAGGTGAGCTTCGCCGGCAAGCGCGTCGGCGTCATCGGTACCGGCTCGACCGGCATCCAGATCGTGCAGGAAGTCGGCCCGAAGGCCGGCGAACTCTTCGTCTTCCAGCGCACGCCGAGCTTCACCATGCCGATGCGCAACCAGAAGCTCGAGCCGGAATACGTGGCCGAAGTGAAGCGCAACTATGCTGGCCTGCGCGAAGCTGCCCGCAACAGCGCCGTCGGTGGCCTGCGCCCGCAGTCAACCCGCGCCTTCTTCTCCGTCACGCCGAGCCAGCGGCAGGCACTGCTGGAGGATTCGTGGAAGCAGGGCGGACTTGCCATGCTCGGCACCTTCTCGGACCTGCTCTATAATCCCGAAGCCAACGAACATGTCGCCGAATTCGTGCGCGGCAAGATCGGCGAAATGGTGAAGGATCCGGTGACGGCCGAAAAGCTGAAGCCCAAGGGCTATCCGATCTTCGCCCGCCGCCCCTGCCTCGATACCAGCTATTACGAGACCTATAACCTGCCGACCGTGCATCTGGTCGACTGCCTCGAAGAGCCGATCGTCGAGATCACCGAAAAGGGCGTGCGCACCGAAGGCCGCGAGATTGAGCTCGACATGCTGATCTTCGCAACGGGTTATGATGGCCTGACCGGCGCCCTCCTCGCCTTCGACGTCGTCGGCCGCAACGGACAGAAGGTCAACGACAAGTGGCGCGAGGGCTCGCGTTCCTATCTCGGCCTGATGATGGAAGGCTTCCCGAACCTCTTCATGACGACCGGCCCGAACGGACCGGCCGCACTCGCCAATATTGTGGCGATCAGCGAGAATGACGTGAACTGGATCGCCGACGCCATCACCCACATGGACAAGCAGGGCCTTTCGGCCATGGAGCCAACGAAGAAGGCCGAGGACGACTGGATGGCAATCGTTGCCTCGCTCGGCCAGCGCTCGCTGCTCACCAAGGCGAAGACCTGGTATCTCGGCGCCAACGTGAAGGACAAGCCGCAGGGCCTGACGCTCTTCACCGGCGGCTTCCACAAATATCGCGAGTTCTGCGCCGCCGCGACGCAGAACGGTTATGCAAACTTCAGTTTCGCGAAGCGCGACAAGTCTGCAGCGGCCTGAGCCGCACCCTCAGAGACGAGGAGGACGAGCCGGTGGAAACGCCGGCTCGTTTTCGTTTCCGGAGCCTTCGGCCGCCAGATCGAGATCGGTGCGGAAGAGAGCCGCAAGCAGGTCGCCCTGGCTGACGACGCCGACCAGCCGCTCCTCCTGATCGACCACCGGGATCGTATGCAGCCCCTCGTCCACCATGCGCATGACGAGAGCGAAGGCAGACGTTTCCGGCCGCGTCGGCTGAATGCGGCGATCCATGATATCCCCGACGAACCGCGGCACCGGCTGCCGGCTCAACGATGCCAGCACCCGCCGGCGGAAGCCGAGATGCAGGTTGCCATCGTCGGAGAGGACCGAGTTTGCCAAAAAGTCAGCCTGCGAGATCATGCCGACGAGCTTGCCATCGACATCAACGACCGGCAGCGCCTTGACGTGGTGGATCGAAAAGAGCCGCCACGCGGCGCGCAGGCGATCATCGGCCCGCACGGTCAGCACATTGCGGGACATTATGTCGCCGGTCAGCGGACCATGATGGTGGCGCTCGCGGGCCGCAAGCTGCGTCTTTCGAAACAGTGTCGCCATCGTGTCGGGGCTGACATCGACAACCTCGCCGAAATCCTCCAGCGCCTCCTCGATATCGGCCTCGATCGGGTCTGCCTTTTCCGCCCCACCGCCAACGGCCGGCGCCTTCAGCGGCAGGTGCGGATAGCGGTGGCCGGTCAGGTTGTTATAGGCGAGTGCCAACAGCAGCAGCAGAACGGAGTTGAGCGCAACGGGCGTCAGCACGAACCAGTAGCCGCTGGCATGGACCGCTTGGCCGCCGAGCACGGCCGTCAGCGCGACAGCACCGCTTGGCGGATGCAGGCAGTTGAGCACCAGCATGGCCGCAATGGCGAGCCCGACGGCGAGTGCCGCGGCCAGAAGCGGCTGCGGGATGAACAGCGCGCAGGTCACGCCGATCAGCGCCGCCACGACATTGCCGCCGAGGACCGACCAGGGCTGGGCAAGCGGGCTTGCCGGCGCAGCGAAAAGCAGCACGGCGGATGCACCCATCGGCGCAACGAGGAGCGGCGCGGCGAGACTGTTGTTGCCGAGCACGAGCGTGCTGACGAGCCCCGTCAGCGCAATGCCGAGCAGCGCGCCACCCGCAGCGCGGCCGCGTTCCCGCAGGCTGGTCGGGGCAAGCGAGGGATTGAGCCGCTGAAAGATCGACATGAGGGATAGCCTGCGCGACGTGAATGACGCTTTGGACTATCAGCTTTCAGGTGGCAGAGTGAGGCCGGAACATCCCCAAAAGGGACGAATTGGCGAAAAAATTCGCATCTGCCGAAAAACGATGCAGAACAGTGAGGCCCGCCTCAGTAAACCCGCACGTCGCCCGTCGGCTTGGCAGGCTCCGTCTTGTGGTAATCGTCCAGCAGCTTCCGGGCGGCATTGGCAAAGAGCGTCACGTCATTGCCGATGGCGACGAAGGTGGCGCCGAGCTCGACATAGCGCTTCGTCAGCGCAAGATCGCCGATCAGGATGCCGGCCGCCTTGCCGTGGCGCTGGATGAGCGCAATCGCATCCTCGATGACCGCCTGCACCTCGGGATGTCCCGGCTGGCCAATATGACCCATGTCTGCGGCCAGATCGGCGGGGCCGATGAAGACGCCGTCGACGCCCTCCGTCGCCGCGATCTCGTCGAGCGCAGCGATGCCCGCCCGGTTTTCCACCTGCAAGAGAAGGCAGACCTCGTCATTGGCGGTCTGCAGATAGTCCGGAATGCTGTTGTAGCCGGACGCGCGCGCCAGGATCGAGCCGACGCCGCGCACGCCTTCCGGCGGATAGCGCATCGCCTTGACCATGGCTTCCGCCATTTCGCGGCTGTCGCACATCGGAATGAGCAGCGTCTGCGCGCCGATGTCGAGCAATTGCTTGATGATCCAGATTTCGCCGACAGGCGGGCGGATGATCGGATGCGAGGACGAACCCGCCATGGCGCGCAGCTGGGCGATGAGGAGCGGCAGGTCGTTCGGCGCATGCTCGCTATCCAGCAGCAGCCAGTCGTAGCCGACCTTCGAGGAAATCTCGACCGCCGTCGGCGAGGTCAGCGCCTGCCAGAAGCCGATCTGTGTCCGCCCTTCCCTGAGCGCCTGCTTGAAGGTGTTTTTGGGAGCGGGCATGGGCAGATTCCTTCTGGGTCGAAGCAGGACATGGTGCAAGGGCGGCGGGTCAGACGCCGCACCTTGATCGCCTTCTAGGCCTCCACGAAGCTCCCGCGCAAGCCGTATTACTCCGGCTTCGACAGTCTCCCGGCAATTTCCGTGATGGCATCGAACGCAATGTCGATATCGCCTTCCGTCATCTCGAACGAGCCGGCCTGGAAGCGGATGGCAATCGCGCCATCGACGCGGGTCTGTGTCAGATAGATGCGGCCGTCCTCGTTGATGGCGTTGATCAGCGCGATATTGTGCGCGTCGAGATCGCCTGCGCCTGTGTGGCGGAACGAGAAGAGCGACAGGACTGGCTCCGTCACGATATCGAAACCGGGCTCCTTGCGCAGCCGCTCGGCCAGCGACTGCGACCACCGCACATGGTTGCGGATGACGGTGCGCAGACCTTCGAGACCATGATAGCGCAGCAGGAACCAGAGTTTCAGCGCCCGGAAGCGGCGACCGAGCGGCACGGACCATTCCGAATAGTTGATGATGCCATCGCGGCCGTGGGTCTTCAGATATTCCGGCTGGATGGCGAGCGTCTTCACCAGATCGTCCGGATTGCGGATGAAATGCGCCGAGCAGTCGAACTGCGCGCCAAGCCACTTGTGCGGATTGAAGACGATGGAATCGGCCTCTTCGACACCGGCCCAGAGCGGGCGGAATTCCTCGCAGATCATCGCCGAGCCTGCCCAGGCCGCATCGACATGGACGTAGAGGCCGTGCCTGTGGGCCACGCCCACCACGTCGGCGATATTGTCGCAGGCGCCCGTGCTGGTGCCACCCGTGCAGGCGATCACGCCGGCCGGGAGCAGGCCGGCCTCCTTGTCCGCGACAATGGCAGCGTCAAGCGCGGCCACATCCATCGCCTTCAGCGGACCGGAAGACGGGATGCGGACGAGGTTCTGTTCGCCGATGCCGGAGACCCAGATGGCGCGATCGATGGAAGTGTGGACCTGGTTCGACGCATAGACCCGCACGGCCGGATTGGCAGCAAGACCTGCCTTGTTGCCGTTCCAGCCCAGCGCCCGCTCGCGCATGGTGAGCACGGCGGCCAGCGTCGCCGAGGAGGCAGAATCCTGGATGACGCCGGAAAAGCCCTCCGGCAGGCCGATTGCCTGCCGCAGCCAGTCGAGAACCTTCGTCTCCAGTTCGGTCGCTGCGGGCGAGGTCTGCCAGAGCATGCATTGCGCCGCCATGGCCGTCACGAGATATTCGGCAACCACCGAAACGGGTGCGGCATTGGCGGGGAAATAGGCAAAGAAGCGCGGATGCTGCCAATGCGTCATGCCGGGCACGATGATCTTTTCGAAGTCCGCAAAGATCGCTTCCATGCTCTCGCCGGCGAGCGGCGGCTCGCTCGCAATCTGGCGGGCGATATCGCCGGGGGCGGTGCGGGCGCGGACGGGCTGGTCGTTCAGGGCGGCGCGATAGTCGACGCCCCAGTCCGCCGCCTTGCGCGACCATTCGGCAAACTCGTTCTTCTGCAATCTATCCTCCCGCTGTCCTGCGTCGCCTCTTCGTAAAGGCGCAGGAGACACTTGGCGAGATCAATTTCGTTCGCTGGCGCCTGCCCCTTCAGGACTCCAGCGCCTCAGGCTCCTTTTCCGGCTCGCCAAGCCGGCCTTCATAGATCGCGAACACATCCTCGCGATGGCAAAGTTCTGTTCCAGGCGTCACGGCCGCCGCCGCCCCTGCCGCAAGGCCGAAGCGGAACGCCTCCTCGATCGGCGCGCCCTCCATAAGCTTCCAGACCAGACCGGCGAGGAAACTGTCGCCCGCCCCGACCGCCGACCGCACCGGCACATGGATGGCCGGCAGACGGAGACTGATGTCGCGACCGACCAGCAGCGCGCCGGAGCGGCCGAGCGTCACCGTCACATAGTCAGACCACCCCTCGTCAACGATATGGCGGGCGGTTTCGGCAATGCCGCGCTCGTCGAGCTTCTTGCCGGCGATCGTTTCGAGCTCGCTGAGGCTCGGCTTGACGAGAAAGACCTTCGCCTGTTTCAGCGTCGTCAGAAGCGGCTTGCCGGAGGTGTCGAGCACGACCTTCACGCCGGCAGACGCCGCGACCGCCGCCATCCGGGCATAGGTGTAGTCCGGTGCCTCGCGCGGCAGCGAGCCGCTGAGCACCAGAAACTCGCCCTTGAAAGCGCGCACCACGTCCATGGCCGCTTCGATCTCTTCCGAGGTCACCGCCGGCCCGTCGGGAACGAAGCGATATTCCAGTCCGGTTTCTTCCTCATAGACCATGAAGGCCAGCCGCGTCGGCTCGGCGGTCTTGACGGTCACCACATCGATGGATGCGCCGGCAAGCGCGTCGAGCAGAAGCGCGCCCGTCTCGCCGCCGCACATCATCAGAAGCTCGGGCCGCCCGCCCAGCATGGCGATGACGCGCGCGACATTCACCCCGCCGCCGCCGGCATGCCGGCGCTGGTTGTGCGTGCGCACCTTTCGGGTCGGCAGGACGCGCGCCGCGTCGCTGGACACATCGACAGACGGATTGAGCGCCACGGCAAGTATCGTCATCTTTTCCCTCCAAGGACCGGATCGATCGCAAACTTAGAAACCGGACCCTCCCCCGGCCTTGACTTGCGTCAACCCGGAAGATCGCCGCAAGCGCACCCTTGTCGCGGCAGAAGCCGGCAAATATGCGACGATTGAGGCGAGCATCCGGGCAGCCTGCCACCGAGGCGCATCGGTGGGGTGGACGCTTACGCCCGCTCGATGACGATCTTCAGCGCATCCGGGCTTTCGCGCCAATAGGGAAAAGCCGCCTCGGCCTCATCGAAGGGGAAGACTTTCGAGATCAGGAGATCGGCGGTCTCGCCAATCTTTTCCAGATGCGCAATCACCGCCCTGAAATCGTCCATGGTGGCGTTGCGCGATCCCATGATGTCGAGTTCCTTGAGGTTGAAGAACTTGGTGTCATAGGTCACCGGCGCCTTCGAATAGCCGATATAGACGACGCGGCCGGCAAAGCAGGCGAGATCGATCGCCTGGACGAAGGTTTCCGGCAGGCCGACGGCCTCGACCGCCACATCGACGCCATCGCCATTCGTCCATTCCGCCACGCGTGCGGCAACGTCCTCGGCGCGACCGTTGACGGTGAGGCTCGCGCCAAACTGCCGCGCAATCTCCAGCTTCTTCTCGCTCATGTCGATGGCGAGCACCTCCGCGCCCTTGGCCACCGCGCCGATCAGCGCGCCCATGCCGATCATGCCGCAGCCGATGACGGCAACCTTGTCGCCCTTTTCGATGCGCCCACGCGCGACAGCATGAAAGCCAACCGACAGCGGTTCGACCAGCGCCAGCCGATGCGGCGCGAGCGTGTCGTTGAGGATCAGCTTTTCCGCCGGCAGCACGATGTCATCGGCCAGCCCGCCATCCTGCTGGACGCCGAGCGTCCGATTATAGCGGCAGGCGTTGAGCCGGCCCTTGCGGCAGGAGCTGCAGGTTCCGCAATTGGTATAGGGCATGACGATGACGCGGGCGCCGATCTTCAGCGTCGGGCCAACACCCTCCCCCACCTCCAGGATCTCGCCGCCGATCTCGTGACCCGGAATGCGCGGCATGGCGACAAGCGGGTTCAGTCCGCGATAGGTGTTCAGATCGCTGCCGCAGAGTCCGACATGACGGACACCAACGCGCACTTCGCCGGCACCCAGCGGCTGGGTTTCGACCATCCGGAAACGGGCCGTGTTCTCGGCCTCGATTGTCAGCGCTTTTCTCATTGTCAGCTCCTTACGCTGTTGCTTCCAGCATGGCCGCCAGATGCGGCTGGTTGAGGCCGAGCAACCGGCCCGCCTCGACCATGGGCCTTATGCGGCGGTTGATCTTTTCGGGATGGTTGTTGGCAATGTCCGACAGCCTGTGCACGAGGAAGGGATTGAGGAACCGATCCAGCACCTCGGTGCTATAGGCCACGGCCGCGTCTCCCAGCCCCCGCGCCGCCATCACCGGCAGGACCTCCTCTCGCCAGACCGCTTCCAGGTCGGTGCGGATCGCCGCGTCACTGAGGATTTCGCGAACGGTTTCCGTTGCCGGCCGGCCGCCGCTCCGCCACCGGTCCGCCAGATAGGTGTGGCCGAGATTGAGGATGTGGAGTTTCAGCGTTTCGAAGCGCTGGAGATCGGAGGTCACGACGATGGCCGGATGACGACAGGGCAGAACCAGCCCTTCCTGCTCGCCGATCGCCCAGAGCGCATAGGGCTCGGCAACGGCACCCACGGGCTCGATCGGCTCGGAGACGATGCGATCCACCAGGCTGTTGGCAAAGCGGCACTGCGTGTCGAGATAGGCAAAGAAGCTCTCAGGAAAGCCCCAGTCGCGGGCACGGCCAATCACCAGCTCGCGCAGCCGCGTCCCGTTCCTTTCGATCAGCTCGCAGGGAAAAAGCGAAAGTGGCTGGGGTGCGGATGCCTCCGAACGCTCCAGCAGAAGCGCGGCAATCTTGGCCGGGAAGCTCCGCGGCGCAACAGCCCGATCGGCAATGCTCTCGCGGTTGTCGAGCGGGTCGAGCGCAAAGCCGCGATCGCCCGTATTGGAGATGATGACGCGGGCGGCCAGCGCGGCATGGCGCACCGCCGGCCAGTCGTCTCCGGCAAAAAGCGCCTTGCCGATGGCGCGGCCCTGCAGCTCTTCGTCCACGACCTTGCCAGCGGCAAGACCACGCACCCGGACCGGATAGGACCCGCCCGAAGCAAGCGCTGCGATGCGCTTTGCACTTTCGGCGCTGCCGGTCGTCTGCACGAGCGTCACCTTGCCCAGCGCCTCGCCGTCGGCCAGTGCCTGCGAGATGAAGAGATCGGCATGGGCGAGCAGAAACCGGCTCGTGCCGAACTGCAGGATCGGGTTTTCGCCGGCGTCTTGAGGGTTGGACAGCATGTCTTCGTTTCCGTTCCCGGCCTCGCGGCACGTTTCAGCGGCTGGGCTTGAGGCGGTAGAAATCGATGGCATTGCCGCCAAAGACCGCATCATGGTGTTCGGCAGGTACGATATCGAGGCACTGGTCGAGCCATGTCTGGTAGTCGCTCACCAGATTGACGACCGGCCAGTCGCTGCCCCAGATCACGCGGCGTCCTCCAAAGAGCTCAACGATCGTTTCCGCATAGGGCCGCACCGCTTCGGGGCGCTGGTTTCCGGCCTCCACGAGCAGGCCCGAAAGCTTGCAGGAGACATTCGGCAGGTCCGCAAGGGCTGCGAGCCGCTGGCGCCATTCGACAAACCGCCCCTCGGCGATCAGCGGCTTGGCGCCGTGGTCGATCACCACCCGCAGGTCCGGATAGCGCTCGGCAAAGCGCCTCAACGGTGCCATGTGGCGCGGCAGGACCAGCCCGTCAAAGGCGAGATCGTGCTGGATCATGGCGGCGACGGCAGGGGCCAGAACCGGATCGTCGATCCAGTCGGTGTCCGGGATGCCCTGCAGCATCGGCCGGATGGCCTTGAATTTCGGATGGGCCGCCAGGGTCGCGATCATGTCGGGCGCGCGCGCATCCTTCATGTCCACCCAGCCGACGACGCCGAGAATGAAATCGTTGCGCCCGGCGAGGTCGAGCAGAAAGAGCGTGTCGTCCAGCTCGGGCAGCGACTGCACGACAACCGTTCCGCCAATGCCGGCGCGACTGAGATGCGCCTTGATATCACCCGGCAGGAAGTCGTGACGGATCGCGGCAAGCTCGGGCGGCGGCCACTGGCCCACCCGGCGCTCCATGAGCCAGAAGTGCTGGTGCGAATCGATGCGCATCCTTACCCCTCGACCCGCAAGTTCGCGCGCCCCGCATCGCGTTTCGTCTTCCGACCCATGCTCTCCCCCTTGCTGTCTCCGCCAGACTCTGGCGCCCTCCATCAAAGAATTATGCATAGCGCCAAAATTGGTCAAGCCAATTCATGAGAAGATGCCGTCTCCCGCCCCAAAACAGGTTGATATCACCGCGGATCGCTGCAATAAATCGAACACACGCGATGATTTTATCGCGCCAGACTGTTCCGACACCTGAATTGGCCCGACCAATCAACACCGCAACCACCGAGACAGACCGATGGGCAAGAGTGACGAACCGAGGCGACTTTACCAGCAGGTCGCCGATCAGATCCGTGCCTCCGTGCAGGCGAAGGGCCTGAAGAAGGGCGCGCGCCTGCCCAGCGAGCGCGATCTGGCCCAGGAACTCGGCGTCTCGCGGCCGTCGCTGCGCGAGGCCCTGATCGCGCTGGAAATCGAGGGCACCGTCGAGATCAGGGGCGGCTCGGGCATCTATCTGGCCATGGAGGAGCCGCGAAGCGCCGACACGGGGCCCGCACTTGGCGAGAGCCCGTCCGAACTCATGCAGGCGCGCTCGATCGTCGAGGGAAGCGCAATCATCCTCGCCGCCGGTCGGATGACCGATGAGGCGCTTTCGGCCCTGAAGCAGGTGCTCGACGACATGGCTCGGTCGGTGGAAGCCGGGCGCGATCCGCTCGGCGAAGACAAGGCCTTCCACCTGCTCATTGCCCGCCAGACCGGCAACTCGGTGATCACCAAGATCGTGGCGGACCTCTTCGAGGAGCGCTACAGCCCGCTCGCCGCGCGGCTGCAGGATCGCTTCGGCACGCCCGGCACATGGTCGCAGGCGCTGGAGGAGCACCAGTCGATCCTCGAAGCGCTGAGCCAGCGCGACCCCTTGCAGGCGCAGGCCGCGATGTGCCGGCACCTTGAGGCCTCGCGGAGGCGCTGGCTCGACGTGCAGGGCTGATGCCCACAGTGTCAGACCGCATCGGACCCGCTTTTGTCTAAACCGCCAGGACGATCAGAAACGAATTGCACGGCACCGCCCCGGAACCATTGGCAGTCTGCCGCGTTGCACGCGCGGCCACTCCCTTTCCCACCGAGGCATTTTCATGAGCTATTCGTTTTCCGAACTCGACTTCCTGAAGCCAGAACTGGGCGCAGAATTCATTGGCGAAGGAACGCATTTCGCGCTCTTTTCAGCCCATGCCGAAGCCGTCGAACTGTGCCTCTTTTCGCCCGACGGCAAGGAGGAGACCCAGCGCCTCTCGCTTCCGAAGCGGGAAGGTGACATCTGGTCCGGCTACGTGGCAGGGCTTCAGCCGGGCACGATCTACGGCTACCGCGTGCACGGTCCCTACGATCCCGCAAACGGTCATCGCTTCAATCCCAACAAGCTGCTGCTCGACCCCTATGCCAAGCAGGTGACCGGCGACCTCACCTGGGATGACAGCCTCTATGGCTACAGGATCGGGGCAGACGACGCCGATCTCTCCTTCGACGATCGCGACAGCGCCGCCTTCATGCCGAAGGGCGTCGTGCAGAACCCGGATTTCGACTGGAATGGCGACGAGGCGATCCGTCGGCCGTGGACCGAGACGATCGTCTACGAGGCGCATGTGCGCGGGCTGACCATGCAGCACCCGGACGTTCCGGACGAACTGCGCGGCACGTTTCTCGGCATGTGCAGCGAACCGATCCTCGACCACCTGACGAAGCTTGGGATCAGCGCCATCGAACTGCTGCCGGTGCAGTATTTCCTCGACGACCGCTATCTCGTCGAAAAGGGCCTGCGCAATTTCTGGGGTTACCAGTCGCTCGGCTTCTTCGCGCCGCAGTCGCGCTATCTCTCCGGCGACAAGATCGCCGAATTCAAGACCATGGTGAAGGCGTTCCACAGCGTCGGCATCGAGGTGATCATGGATGTCGTCTATAACCACACCGCGGAAGGTTCCGAGCGCGGACCGACCCTGAGCTTCCGCGGCATCGACAATCTCAGCTATTACATCCAGTCGCCCGACGAACTGCGCCACACCTTCGACACGACCGGCACGGGCAATACGCTGAATGTTGCCCATCCGATGGTCATGCGCATGGTGCTGGACAGCCTGCGCTACTGGGTTGGCGTCATGCATGTCGACGGCTTCCGCTTCGACCTCGCCTCGACGCTCGGCCGCGAAGGTCTGCGTTTCGATCGCGAAGGCGGCTTCTTCGACGCTATCCGTCAGGACCCGATCCTTGCCGGCGTGAAGCTGATTGCCGAACCCTGGGATGTCGGAGCGGATGGCTATCAGGTCGGCGGTTTCCCCTCGCCCTTCCGCGAATGGAACGACAAGTTCCGCGACGACGTGCGTCGTTTCTGGCGCAAGGATGGCGGTCTCGTCGCGCCGCTTGCCGAGCGTCTGACGGGTTCGCCCGTCCAGTTCGAGCATTCGGGCCGCGGCGCCACCACGTCCGTCAACCTGCTGAGCGCGCATGACGGCTTCGTGCTCGCCGACGTCACCGCGTTCAACGACAAGCACAACGAGGCCAACGGCGAGGACAATCGCGACGGCCACGACGGCAACCAGTCCGACAACATGGGCGTGGAGGGCGAGACCGACAACGCGGACATCATGACCGCCCGCGCCCGTAGGCGTCGCGCCATGATCACCACGCTCCTCGTCAGCCAGGGCGTTCCCATGCTGCTCGGCGGCGATGAACTCGGCAACAGCCAGGGCGGCAACAACAATTCCTACTGCCAGGACAACGAGATCGGCTGGATTTCCTGGGATGGACGCGAAGACGCGTTTCTCGAATTCTGCCGCGCGGCAATCGCGTTTCGCAAGTCGCAGCCGCTTCTGCGGCAGGAGCGCTTCCTGAAGGGCGAACCCGGTGAGCCGCCGGCGCCCTTCGTGGCCTGGCTGAAGCCGGATGGCTCGGCGATGGACGAAGGCGCCTGGAATGACGGCGACCTGCGCGTTCTCATGATGGACCTGAAGGACGCGCCGCGCGACGACGGCGCTGCGGAAGAACTTCTTCTCGTGCTGAACGCCGGCGACGCGACGCCCATCCGCCTGCCGGAAGGCGGCGGCTGGACGGTCGCCTTCGCATCCGCCGAACAGATGGAGATCAGCGAGACCGGCGAGACAGAAAGCCCCGGCCAGAGCGTTCTCGTCTTTGCGCGCCAGCACTAGCACGAGGCCCGGAAAAAGGCCGGTCTCCCCGTGTTCGGGGAGCCGGCATTGGCGGGAGGTCGAGCAAGTCCTCCGAAGTCGCCAGCATGATCACCTTTCTTGCGTCAGACAAAGCCTCCACGTCGCAGGTTCGCAGATCCATGTCGGTTGCACCCAGAGCCTCCTGCGCTAATTTTGTCGGCGCGACAGAGAACATTCTGCGGGCTCGTTCGTTTAGAGACCGAGCGCCGAGCGCGCTTTTCAACACATCCGGGAGAACACGATGCAAGAGAGAAGCAGGGACGATTACATCCGCGAGCGCGCCTATCAGATCTGGGAGAAGGAAGGCCGCCCCGACGGTCACCACGATCGCCACTGGCAGCAGGCTGCCGATGAGTGGGGCACGGCAGAAGCCGCCTACCACAAGGGCGGCTTAGCCTCGTCAGACCAGGGTGCCAGCAATGGCTCGGAAGAACTGGCCGCCAAGGTAGCGGATCTCGACGGAGCGCCACCGAGCGACCAGTCGCGCCAGTCCGAGCCGCTCGTCGACGTATCGAAAATCCGCAAGAGCGCCTGACCAGCGACCCTTTTGAATGACGCGCGCCGCGGGACGATCCCGGGCGCGCGTTGCCTTGTTCGATCAGGCGCGGTTATCGACCCGCTTGTTGAACGGCCGGATGGAAATCTGCGCCCACAGATCCGCCTTGTAGAACGGATCTTCACGGTTGAATGCCTCAACCTCCTGCAGGCTCTTCGCCTCGAGCAGGAAGCAGCTGCCGATCATGGTTTCTTCGTCGTCTGCAAGCAGCGGACCGGAAATGACCATCTTGAGCGGCGCATTCGAGATATAGGCCTTGTGCGCATCATAATGCGCCAGTCGCTTTTCGACCGAATTCGGTTTGTCGAGACAATGAATGACGTAGTGCACGATGTCCTCCTCGCATGCAGAATCGCTGGCGGACCGCAAAGGACGCCGCCGCTTTCTCCCAAATTACCAAAGCGGGATCACGTCGCCCTGGCCATTGTATCCAGACTGGATGAATTCGCTGAAATCGCGACGCGTGCTTGCGTTTATTGTCGGGCAATGGAGAAACATGGGAGGCTTGCGCGGTGACGGGCAAAGGACATACCACGTCAGTACCGGCCAAGGTATTGGGATGGATCGGCGTCGGAAAGATGGGCAATCCGATGGCCACGCGAATGATCGAGGCGGGATATGAAGTCCTGATCTCGGACCCGGTCGCCGAGAACAGGGCGAGCCTGGTGGCGCGCGGCGCTGTCGTCGCCAGCACGCTGGCCGATCTCGCAAGCCGATGCGACATCATTTTCTCGACCATTCCGAACGATGCCGCCCTGTCGGCGATCATCTATGGCGACGGCACAAACGGTCAGGGGCTTCTCGCTCAGGCACGCGCCGGCACTATCTTCGTCGAAATGAGCACCGTCTCGCCGACCCTTTCCGAACGGATTGCCACGGAGCTGAAACTGCATGGCATCCGCTATCTCAGATGCCCTGTCTCAGGCAGCACGGCGCTTGCGCGCAACGGCGAGCTGACGGTGCTGGCCTCCGGCGACGAGACGGCATGGCAGGAGACCGAGGCGCTGCTCGATCGTCTCTCGACCCGCAAGTTCTATCTGGGTGCTGCCGAAGAAGCCCGCTACATGAAGCTGGTGCTGAACACGCTGGTGGGCGCCACCTCCTCCATCCTCGGCGAAGCGCTGGTTCTCGGCGCCAAGGGCGGGCTTGCCCCGCGGCAGATGATGGACGTCATCAGCGAGAGCGCTGTCGCCTCCCCGCTGGTCAAATACAAGAAGGAGATGGTGTCGAACCTCGATTTCACACCCGCATTCTCGATCTCGCAGATGATCAAGGACTTCATGCTGATCACTGACGCCGGTCGTTCCAATCAGGTGCCGATGGTCGTGGCCAATACGATCCTTCAGCAATATATTGCCGCCTCGAATGTCGGCTATGCCGAACAGGATTTCTTCGCGCTCTTCGACTGGATGCGCGAAGGTGGTGGGCTGGACCAGAAGGACTAGCCCACGGGGAGGACCACGGGCGGGACAATGGCAAGACAGGAAAACAAACTCTCCGATCACGAGCTCTCACGCGTGATCGGGTTCCTGCGGCAACTCAGGGGACCTTTCGACGCGACCATCCCCGGGGTGAAGCCAGACCCCTACTGGAATATCGCGCTCGAACTGGTCGACAGCCACATCCAGCAGCGGCCGCTCGACATGACATCGCTCATCGAGCTGTCGGGCGCGACCTATGGCACCGGTAACCGGATGATTGCCAAGATGATCGAGGACGGCCAGATCATCAAGGTGCCGCGCGGGCCGAAGCACAAGACCGCTTTTCTTGCGCCCAGCGCCGACATGCTCGATGCCTTCATCACCTATGCGATGCATGTGAAGGCGCATCTGGCCAAGACCTTCGGCCTGCGCTCGGGCAGCGAGACCGAGGAATACTATTTCGGCGGCTCCTATTTCGCCGCCCACATCATCTCGCCGCTGCAGGGCCATGACATCAATTCCTCGGCGCTCCGAAACCTTCGCTTCCTGCTGCATGACGACAACTATTTCGCCAGCATGCGCAACATGTGGTCCGACTTCCGCAACGATATCGGCCGCAAGAGCAGTTTCGATCTCGTCTCCCTGCCCACGCTTTACCAGAAGGCACAGGAGGCGCTGACCTCACCCAAGACCAGCTATGACGTCGTGGCGCTGAACGTGCCCTGGCTCGGCCGGTTCGCAGCCTCCGGCCTGATCGCCAGCCTCGACGACGTGCTGCCGGAAGCGGCGATCAATCCGCTGGACTTCCACCCGACCGTCTGGAGCACCGGGCGCTGGAACAACCAGCAATTCGGCATCCCGATCTATTGCACGATCGAAATCCTGACCGCCCGCAAGGACCTGTTCGAGGCCGCGCAGATTGCCTATCCGCGAACCTTCGAGGATCTGATCGACGCCGCACACGAGCTGCATGACCCGGCGCAGGGGATTTACGGCGTCTCCTGGAGTGCGGCGCGCGGCATGACGATCGCCCATGATTTCATGCTCTTCGTCGCCTCGGCCCAAGGCTCGATCGTCGACATTCCGCGCAAGCACGAAAACTGGAAGGACAGTTTCGACACCAGCAACTTGCGGCTCCGCATCAATTCTGACGAGGGTCTGGCGGCAATCGACTTCATGAAACAGCTGCGGGACGTCTCGCCCCCGGATGTCTCGACCTTCGATTCCGACCGCAACCTGCAATGCTTCATGGCCGGCCATGCGGCGATGAGCTTTTCGTGGACGATGCGCGCCGCGCGGCTCGAACATGAACTGAGCTCGAAGGTGAAGCGACGCGTCGCCTATCTTCCGCCGCCCTATCTCAAGGGTCGCCAGCCGACAGCACCCGTCGGCGGTTTCCTGCTGACAATCCCGGCCAATGTGCCGCCCGAGCGCAAGCAGGAGATCCTGAACGCGATTGCCTGGATGGCCTCGCCGGAAGCCATGAAGGCGCATGTGCGCAACGGCTTCCCCGTAGCCCCCCGCTTCTCGGTCTGCGCCGATCCGGAAGCCATGGCCTCCTCGCCGATCGTCAGCTTCGTCGACCGCATGGCGCGCCGACACGAACTCAACACCTGGTCGCGTCCGCCCGTACCGGAATATGTCGAGATCGAAAGGGTTCTGGGAAATGAAGTCTTCGAGGCCGTCTTCGAGGGCAAGCCGGCGCGCAAGGCGCTCGTCGACGCCGAGACGCAGATCTATCGCTACATTCGCGACAACGCGGCCTGATCTCTGACAAGACATGCCCCCGGCCCGAAAGGAGGTCGGGCCGGGGGCATCAGCAATTCCAGCAAAAGCGCGAAGCGGTTTTGCGACCGGAATTGCAAAAGCAAAGAGCCTGAACGCCTCAGGCGTTCAGACCGCCATCAACGTCGATCGTCGTGCCGGTGATGTAGGATGCATCCGGCCCCGCCAGAAACGCCACGACGCCGGCGATCTCGCTCGGCTCGGCATAGCGGGCGAGCGGAATGCGCTTGATCATCTCGTGGTGATAATCCGTCGTGTCCGGGTTCATGTCGGTGTTGATATGGCCCGGCTGGATGGAATTGACGAGAATGCCGCGTGGCGCCAGATCATGCGCCCAGCTGCGCGCGAAGCTGCTGACGCCCGCCTTCGTGGCATTGTAGACCGAGATTGCCGCACCGCCGGCGCGGTCGGCCAGCGTGCTGGAGATGTTGATGATGCGGCCACCCTTCTGCATCGAGGCGGCAACGGCGCTCGTCAGGTAGTAGACCGAATCGAGATTGATCCGCATGCCGCGCTCGTAATCGGCAAAGGTCATCTCGCCGACCATCCCGTTCGGAAACACGCCGGCGCAGTTCACCAGGATGTCGATCTTTCCGAAATCGGCCAGCACGGCGGCAGCGACTTCGGGAAGCTCCGCCGGGTTTTCCAGATTGGCGTGATAGCCCTTGGCGCGGACGCCGAGCGCCTCCAGTTCTTTCACCGTTTCATCCGCACGCGCGGCAGATGTCCCGTAGACGAAGGCGATATCGGCACCCTCGCGCGCCAGCCGGCGCACCACTTCGCGCCCGACGCCGCGCGCGCCACCCGTCACCAGCGCCACTTTCGATGATAATTGTCCTGCCATGGTTTCCTCCCCAATGTGCCTTTCAGGCAAAAATTCGTGCGTCTTCCCGGTCCAGCCGGGGTTCATTCGGCACGCGACAGCGCGAAAGCGCCTCCTCGATCTCGCGGGCCGCATTTTCAGTGCCGGCCAACCCGATCAGCACGAGGCGGGTCTCGGCCTCGCCGTCCCAGTTCCTGAGCCGTATCGGTCTGTGGAAGTGCCGGTTGATGCCGTGAATGACGAGCGGGCGGGGATCATCCAAGGTATTGATCACACCTTTGGTCCTCAGGATCGCCTCGCCATAGCGATCATAGATCGCGCGCATAAGCATTTCGGCGCGCGGCCAGTCGAGCGCGCCGTCCAAGCGGATCGTCCAGGTCCCCACGGTCGCCTCATGCGCCCAGGGCGGTGTGGCGATCGCGGATGAAAACCAGCGGATGCTGCTCGCCCGTTCGGCCAGGCTTTCGCGGGCCGAGAGGAAAATCCGTGCCACCGCGCGATCCGCCGAAACTTCGGCCGTTGCGTTCAACGACAGAACCTTCGCTGCCGCCTGATCTGCCGCCGCATCGCCGGCCAGATCGGTCTTGGTGAGCAGCACCGTGTCGGCAAGCGCAATCTGCCGGTAGCCCACTGCGTCGCGGGCAAGAAGCCCCTCGCCGAACATGGTGTCGAAAAGACAGAGCACGCCGCCATAACGCAGGCTTGCGCGCAATTGCGGATCGAAGCAGACCTGACGGGCAATCGGCCCGGGATCGGCGGCCCCGCTCGTTTCGATCAGAATGCGCGCGATCTGCGTCTCGCCGGCGCGGGCCCGCTGCAGCAATTGCCGGATTGCGTTGGCGAGATCGGTGCCGCGGCCGCAGCAAAGGCAACCGTTGGAGAGAAGAACGACATCGTCCCCTTGCGCGTCGGCAAGCACCGTCTGGTCAATGCCGGCTTCGGCCAGCTCGTTGACGATGACGGCGGTCCCCGCCATGGCCGGATCACCCAGCAGCTCGGCAATCAGCGTCGTCTTGCCGCTGCCGAGATAGCCCGTGACGATGAACACGGGGACGCGGGCGGCGGGGTTAACCGCCGCCGCACCCAGATCCGCCTGCTGAACGGGAGGTTTCAGCAAAGCCAGACCCTCAGAATTCCGACTCTTCCGCAGCCTCGAAGGGCCGCGGCAGCCAGGAGCCGTCGGTCGGCACGCCAGCGCGTTCGAAGAGCGCGTCACGCGCCGCATCAACCCGCTTGCGCAGCGACAGCACATCGACGTCGAGCAGCTTGCCGTGCCGCTTGCGCGCCTTGCCGGCCACGAAGACCGAGTCGATATTGCCGACATGGGCGGCTTCGACGACCGCGCCAGGCGCATGGTTGATCGGGAACATGTTCAGGCTGTTGGTGTTGATCAGCAACAGGTCGGCCTGCTTGCCCTTGGTGAGCGAGCCGGTCTTGTGGCCAAGGCCGCAGGCAATCGCACCGCGCAGGGTCGCAAATTCCAGCACATCACGCGTCATCAGCGGCAGCGGATCGACCGTGCGCTTTTCGCGGAGCGCAATATCGTTGACCACCGAGCGCGTGCCCGAAAGCAGCGCGCGCATGGCGTTGAACATGTCGCCGGCCACCGTCGTCACGATGTCGATGGAGATCGACGGGCGAACACCGAACTGCAGGAGCTTCAGCGTTGCCGGGAAGCCATGGCCCATGTTGAGCTCAAGGTCCGGCGAGATCGAGGCCGTGCCGCCCGTATCGGCCATCAGCTTGAAGTCCTCGTCATGCAGCGTCGTGCAATGGACATAGGTCGTGTCGTCGGCCAGAAGGCCACGGTCATTCAGCTGCACGAGCGGCTTGTTCATGCCCCAGAGCCCATCGCCCACATGAACGGTGATGCGCAGCCCAAGTTCGCGCGCCTTGCGGAAGTCCTCTTCGGTGACATCGAGCGTGGCAAACTGCGGGCCACGGGCGGCGAAAGCCATGGTCACCAGACCATCGTCAGAAGCAAAATGCGTGTCGCGGACGCGCTTCACATCTGCAAAATCGGACGGCAGGCTGCTGACGGGAACCCATTCGCGGTTCGAATTGCCATAGCCGAACACGGCACGCATGCCGGCATCCTTCAGGCCGCGAACGGCAGCGTCCGAGTGATCCGGCGAATTGTTGTTGTGCGACCAGTCGTAGAGCGTCGTGATACCGGCATCGAGCGCTTCCAGCGAACCCAAAAGGTTGGCGACATACATGTCGTCCGGCGTGTAGAGATCGCCCATCACGCCGCGAACGCCCGCGAAATATTGCGCCAGCGTCCAGTCCGCACCCGTCGAGCGCAGCAGCGACTGCCAGGTGTGGCGGTGCGTATCAACGAAACCGGGGGTCGCGATCATCGCGGAGGCGTCAATCGTTTCGTCTGCCGTTGCCTCGATGCTCGGGCCGATATCGGCGATCTTGTCATCCTTGATCAGGATGTCGCCGCGATGCAGTTCGCCGACTGCCGGGTCCATGCTGAGAATGTTTGCGCCTTTGATCAATATGGTCGACATGGAATGCTCCTCACCTATTATCCGTGGTTGCGGCTCTGGCCGCGAAGTTGCGAGAATACCGCCGCACCCGCGATGATCGCGGCGCCGATCAGCCATTGCTGCCAGGCGGTATCGATGTTGAGAAAGGTTGTCACGTTCAGCGTCACCTGCACGAGCAGGCACGCCATCAGGATCGACGCTACAGACAATCGTCCGCCGGCAATACTCGCGCCGCTGATGACGAAGGCCGTGATCCCCATCAATGTATACTCCGTGCCGGTGCTGGCCGAGCCCGTGCCGATCTGCGCAGCAAGCAGCAGACCGGCTGCGCCCGAGAACAGGGCACTGAGCCCATAGGCAACGAAGGTCACCCGACCGGTCCGGATGCCCAGGCGACGCGCGACAGCCGCATCCGAGCCCCAGGCCCGCATGCTGCGGCCGAGGCGCGAGGTGCGAAGCAGGACGCCGATCGCAATCGCCGCGACGAGGGCGAGGAGAAGACCGAGCGGTACGCCGAAGACCGGTGCTGCAACGGCATCCATGTAGTCGAAGCTGATATTGCCGGCAGGCTCCGGCCGCAGCAGCAGCGATATACCGCCGATCGCGACATAGGTTGCGAGCGTCACGACAATCGGCGGCAGGCCGAGCGCGAGGATCGTTGCGGCGTGGAAGAGGCCAACGAAGAGCGCAATCGCCAGACACGCGGCGATGCTGAGCGCCAGATTGCCGCCGTCATTGGTGATGAGAAAGGAGGCGAGCACGACCATCAGGCCGGCAAGCGGCCCGGAGGAAAGATCGATCCCGCCAATCGAGAAGACCGCCGCCTGACCGATTGCGATGAAGGCCAGGATGGCGAGAAGGCTCGCCAGACCCGACAGGTTCTGCTCGGTCAGATAATAGGGATTGATGACGGTTGCGGCCGCCATGATGGCGAACGTGACGAGCCCGACCGGAACGATCGGCGCGAGATCGCCCTTCAGGAAGCGCGACAATCTGGTCGACTGCGCCCTGACCGTCGCATCGGAACCGCTGCCGCCACCGGAAATCATCGCGGCGGCAATGCGGGTTTCGGCAACGTCATCGCCGTCGAGCGTCGCGGCAATGCGTCCGCCCGAGAACACATGAACCCGGTCGCACAGTCCCTGCAGCTCCAGCGCATCGGAACAGAGGACCAGCACGGCCGTGCCCTCGGCGGCGAGCTTGCGCAGCGCCTGGTAGATTTCGAAGCGCGCACCGACATCGACGCCCTTGGTCGGCTCGTCGACGAGGAGCACGCGCGGATTGGCCGCGAGTTCGCGCGACAGCAGAAGTTTCTGCTGGTTGCCGCCGGAAAGCTGGGCCGGCGTCGCGCTGATGCCGGAGGCCTTCACCGCGAAACGCTCCATCATCTCGCCCGCAACGGCAGCTTCGCGTGCCGGCGAAATCAGCCAGTTGCGCAGGATCTGCGGCAGGATCGGCACCGTCAGGTTTTCCGACAGGGGAAGCGTCTTGAACAGGCCTTCGGCGTGACGGTCGTCGGTGATGAAGCCGATGCGGCTCGCCACGGCCCGCGCGCGGTCGCCGCTTTCGATCTTCTCGCCCTCGCAATGCACCGTCCCCGAAGAGACGGACTGGAGGCCTGCAAGCGCGCGCAGGAAGGCGCGCTGCCCCTGCCCCTCGATGCCGGCAAGCCCGACAATCCGACCCGCAGGAAGCTGCATCGAAATGTCATCGAAACCGTCGCCGCTCAGGCGGTCGACTGTCAGCATGACGGGACCGTCATGCGGTGTCTTTTCCGGGAACAGCCGGTTCATCGTGCGCCCGGCGATCATCGCGACAATCGTGTCCTCGCGGACCTCGGCGCGCGGCATGGTGCCGATATGCCGGCCATCGCGGATCACGGTCACGATGTCGGCAAGGTCAAGCACTTCGCGCAGCCGGTGGGAGATATAGACGATGGCGACGCCGCGGGCGGCACAGCTGCGCAGAAGCGCAAACAGCCGCTCCACCTCGCCCTTGCCGAAGGGCTCAGTCGGCTCATCGAGGATCAGCGCGCGCGGCTTCAAGAGCAGCGCCTTGGCGATTTCCACCACATGCCATTGCGCGATCGTCAGTTCCGAGAGCCGGTCATCGGGATGGATCGACATGCCGCCAGCGGCGATCTCGGCCAAGGCCGCAGCCACCTCTTCAGCGGCCGGCAGGCCAGCATCAAGGCCAAGAGCAATGTTTTCGCGCACCGTCAGATCCGGTGCCAGCGCCGGGTGCTGATGGACGACGGCGACACCGAGGCGGCGCATGGCCGCCGGCGATGCGTCGGCAACAGTGCGCCCCTCGAAGACGATTTCGCCTTCATTGGCGCGCACGACGCCGGAGGCCACGTTGATGAGCGTCGACTTGCCGGCACCGTTTTCGCCGACGATGGCATGGATCTGGCCGGGGATGAGCGACAGGCTCACATCCTTCAGCGCCGTGACCGCACCATAGGTCTTGGTCACATTGCGCAATTCCATGACGGGACGGAGCGCTGCTTCCGCATCGCGGGGGTTGGACATCATGTTCATCTTCCCATCCACCGGGGCAGGATTGCGTGGACACTGGCGCCGACGATGACGATGACGCCCTGCAGGATATATTGAGCGGAGCGCTCGAGGCCGGCGGCGATCAGCATCTGGCCGAGCTGTGTCATGAAGATCGCGCCGATGACCGTGGCGACGGGGCTTGCCCGCCCGCCCAGCAGCGAACTGCCGCCGATGACCACCGCCGCAACGGTTGCCAGCAGATAGGTCTGCCCGACATTGAGGTTGGGCACTTTCAGAAGCCCGGCGAGCAGGATGCCGGCCAGCGCGTAAAGCACGGCGGCAAGCACATAGGAGCCGATCTCGTAGCGTTCCGTGCGGATGCCGGCGGCGCGCGCGGCTGCACTGTTGGTGCCCGAGAGGACGAAACGGCGCCCGACGATCGTGCGGTTGAGGACGATGGCGACGACGGCTGTCACGAGGATGAGCGCCAGAACCGTGTTCGGAAGCCCGAAGGTTCTCCCGAGCGCAAAGGTGTCGAGAAGACCCGGCGCATTGCCCGGAATGCCGTTCGACAGCCAGAGAACGAAGCCCATCAGAACCGCATTCATGCCGATCGTGGTGACCAGCGGGGCGATCCGCAGGCGAACGATCAGGAGACCGTTGATCGCCCCTGCCGCTGCAGCCGTCACAATGGCGAGCAGGCAGCGCCCGAGAACGGTTCCGAGCGGCGCGGCATCGGGCAATTGATAGGTCGCCAGCACGCAGACCAGCGAAATGATGCCGCCCGCCGAAAGGTCGAGCCCCTTCTGCTGGATGACCAGCTGCTGGCCAATGGCAGCCACGCCCAGGATCGCGGCGAAGGGCAGCATGGCATAGAGCGCTGGATAGGACAGCGAACTCGGCGCGAGCACGGCCGAGACCAGGATCAGCACGACAACGGCGCCAAGCGCAAGGCCATCGCCGCTGGCGAGCCAGCGCGTGATGGCCGAAAGCGGCGATGCGGAGAGCCCGCCGGCTTGCGCGCGTCCATCCAGACTGTTCATGACCCCTCCCGATCCGTTGTTCGGCGACGTGTGGTGCGGGCCGCCGGAGCGGCCCGCATGGTTCAGCTCACTTGAAGAGCGCCTTCAGTTCCTCGACCGTCAGGCCGGAGGAGAGCAGCGCATCGGACGGCAGTGACTTGTCGCAGGCCGGCTGCAGCTTGGGATCGGACGAGAAGCTGTCTTCGACCAGCGGCAGTTCGATGATCGACGGTTCCGTGTTGTCGATGCCTTCAGCCGCCGCGACGCCCTTGCGCAGCGCCAGGCGGACGATCCAGTTGCGGCCCGAAATGTTGCCCATCTGGAAGTTCGGGTTGTCTGCCTTGTGTTCCTGCCAGAAGCAGCCGAGTTCGTTGGCGTCCTGCGCCGCCCAGAGCGGCACCTTGCGGCCGGCAGCGACAAAGGCGCGCAGCGCGCCCATCGAGCCGAGACCGTAGTCCGAATAGACGGCGTCGATCTGCGGATACTTTGCCAGCAGGCCGGACATGACGCGCTGCGTTTCGGCCGGATCCCAGTTGGTCGTCACCGGACCTTCGAGCACCTTGATGTCGGGGTACTTGGCGAAGACTTCCTTCCAGCCGACAGCTTCGGCAGCCGATGTCGGGTTGCCGGGCGTGCCGCCGAGAACGATGACATTGCCCTTGCCCTTCAGGTGGTCGGCAATCCACTGCGCCTTGACGCGACCATTGGCGTCGACGCTTTCGGTGGCGACCATTTCGAAGTCCTTGCCACGTTCACCGGGGAAGTTGGCACCGACCATGTAGGGGATGACGATCGCGCCGGCAGCCGTGGCCTTGCGCATGGCGCGGACAACCGCTTCACCGCCATCGGGGAACACGAGGATGACGTCGAACTTCTGCGCGACGAGGCCCTGGATGTCGGAAATCGCCTTCTGCACATTGCCCTGCGCATCCGTGTAGCGCACTTCGGTGATGTTCGGGCACTTCTTGGCCTCGGCCTCGAATTCGGCGCGGGTGATCTTGCGCCAGGAATTCGCGCCATAGCCGTCAGCCAGCGCCACCTTGATCTTCTTGGTGCCGCAGAACTTGGACATGTCCTGCAAGTCCGCCGGCTTGCCGACCTTGTCCTTGGCAAGCTCGACCGCACCGGCATTCATCGAAAACATGGAAACGGATGCTGCCAGTGCCAGCATCATGCGCGCATCGCGCAGAAACTTGAAATTCATTGTCTTCTCTCCTCCACGACCGTCCCGGACGGCCACCGAACCCTTCACGACGTTCAAGATGCAAAGGCGCCGGATGTGTCTGTCTCGGATCAATCCAAGTCTGCCGTCAGACCGGCAGTTTCTCCCCACATTCGGCAGCACCTCCTCCGCCATGAGAAATTCTTGGCCCACGGGACCCGCGGATTCCATATGAGGTTTATCCATTATGGATATGTTGGATGGGCTTGCCGCTAATATACAGCCGCGAAGCGAAGGGCTGGAACACCACCCTCGGCATCGGCCCTGCGTCGCCGGCGGCGCAAGAATTTCCGTTTCTCCGCCGGGATTCTCTGCTACTCACTGGCAGATTGCTCAACACACGAAATTTGCCGAAGGATTGGTTGCCCTTGAAGGATGCGCTCGCCCAAGCCGAACTGATCGCCGTGCTGACCGCCGTCACCAATGACGAACCGCGCGTGATGACGGTGAGCAAGGGCGAGGCGCTGCCATCCGGCCCCTTTGAGGTCGAGCATCGCAGCCTGCAGGCGGGCCTTCGCGAATGGGTGAACGAGCAGACCGGTCATCCGCTCGGCTATCTGGAACAGCTCTATACCTTTGCCGACCGCGACCGCTCGCCCAAGGACAAGGCGCAGCGTACCATTTCGATCAGCTATCTCGGCCTCGTCCGCGAACAGGCCGCCCCCGGCGCCGGCGCGCCCGGCTGGCACGGCTGGTATGAGTACTTTCCCTGGGAGGATCATCGCGAGGGGCGACCGGATGCGCTGGCGGGGATATCCGAAGCGCTCAATGCCTGGGCCGCCGCCGATCCGACCCGCCGCGACAACCGCCAGAAGCGCATCGACCTCTGCCTCGGGCTGAACGGCGCGCCCTGGAACGAAGAACTCGCCCTGCAGCGCTACGAACTGATGTTCGAGGCGGGGCTGGTTGCCGAAGCCGGCGCGGAGCCCGGAGCTGACGCCGGCCGATCGATGTTTGCCGACCATCGCCGGATCCTGGCAACAGCGATCACGCGGCTGCGCGCCAAGATCAAATACCGCCCGGTGGTCTTCGAGCTGATGCCTGCCAACTTCACCCTCTCCCACTTGCAGCACACGGTCGAGGCCCTGGCGGGGCTCGCACTCCACAAGCCGAACTTCCGCCGGCTTATCGACCAGCAGGAACTGATCGAGGAAACCGGCGAGGTCTCCAGCGAAACCGGTGGCCGTCCGGCCAAGCTCTACCGCTATCGCCGCGCCATCCTCGAAGAGCACGCCCTTTCCAGCACAAGACTGCCACTGTCGCGCAATTGACATATACTCAAAACGAGTATATCCCTGCGTTCAACATATACTCAAACTGAGTAAAAGGGATGCGCCATGAATACGATGCCCTCCATGTCCGCGCTTTACGAGCGCGTCGCCCGCGTGATGCCGAAGGCCGAATGGCTTTCGCATGAGGAGGACGTCGCCGCGATCCTCGAGCTCAAGAAGAAACGCAACGCCGTCATTCTGGCGCATAACTATCAGACACCGGAAATCTTCCACGGCGTCGCCGACATTGTCGGCGACAGTCTGGCACTGGCCCGCAAGGCGGCAGAGGTCGATGCGGATGTCATCGTGCTTGCCGGCGTGCATTTCATGGCCGAGACGGCGAAGCTGCTTAACCCATCCAAGACAGTACTGATCCCCGACATGGGCGCGGGCTGCTCGCTGGCGGACTCGATCACGCCGGAAGATGTCGCCCTGCTGCGCCAGGCCCATCCGGGCGTGCCGATCATCACCTATGTGAACACGTCCGCCGCCGTCAAAGCGGCCTCCGATATCTGCTGCACTTCGGGGAACGCGAAAAAGGTGGTCGAATCGCTCGGCGTGCCGCGCGTCATCATGATCCCGGACGAGTATCTCGCGCAGAATGTTGCTCGCGAGACCGATGTCGAGATCATCGCCTGGCACGGCCATTGCGAGGTACATGAACTCTTTACCGCCCAGGATATCCGCGACCTGCGCGAGGCCCATCCGGGGGTCGTCGTGCTCGCCCATCCGGAGTGCCCGCCGGACGTGGTCGCCGAGGCCGATTTCGCCGGCTCGACCGCCGTCATGTCCGACTATGTCGGCATCAACAAGCCCGCCCGCGTCGTGCTTTTGACGGAATGCTCGATGAGCGACAATGTCGCCGTCGACCACCCGGATGTCGACTTCGTCCGCCCCTGCAATCTCTGCCCGCACATGAAGCGCATCACGCTCGGCAATATCCGCAAGGCGCTGGAGGAAAACCTTCACGAGGTCACCGTCGACCCGGACATCGTCGCCCCGGCCCGCCTCGCCGTTGAGAGGATGCTCGCCGTATGACCGCCCTTCTCGACAGGCTCGCCGGACGCGTCGCTGTCGTTGGCAGCGGCATTGCCGGACTGGTGACGGCGCTGAGCCTTGCCCCGCAACCCGTCGTGCTTCTGACGCGCGCAGGTCTTGGCGGCGAAAGCTCCAGCGGCTGGGCGCAGGGCGGGATTGCGGCCGCACTTGCCGCCGGTGACAGCACCGACCTGCATCTTGCCGACACGCTGGCCGCCGGCGACCGCCTCTGCGACGAAGCCGCAGCGCGCGCCATCCTTTCCGATACGGCATCCGCCATCGACGCGCTGGAACGTTTCGGCGTCCGGTTCGATCGGCTGGCCGATGGCGCGCTGCAATTCGGCCTCGAAGCCGCCCATTCGCGACACCGGATCATCCACGCCAATGGCGACGGCACGGGTGCCGCCATCATCCGCGCGCTCAGCACCGCCGTTCGCGCCTGCCCGTCAATCACCGTTCTCGCCGGCATTGAAGTTCGCCGCCTGCTGACGACCGAGGGTGCGATCTCCGGCCTCATCTGCGCCGGCCCCAATGGCACCTTCGTGCTGCCGACAACGCGGGCCGTACTGGCGACCGGCGGGCTTGGCGGGCTTTACGACGCAAGCACCAATCCGGCCGGCAATTTCGGCCAGGGCGTCATGCTGGCCGCCCGCGCGGGCGCCGAACTGCGCGACATGGAATTCGTGCAGTTCCACCCGACGGCGCTGGCAACCGATCGACGTCCGCTGGCGCTGGTCAGCGAGGCGGTACGCGGCGAAGGCGCGATCCTGCTCAACGAACGCGGCGAACGTTTTCTGGCCGGAACGCCCGGCGCGGAGCTTGCGCCCCGCGATGTTGTGGCGCGCGCCATCGGACGCGAAATCGCCCGTGGCGGCAAGGTCTATCTGGATGCGCGGCAGGCGCTCGGCGCCCGTTTCGCCGAACGTTTCCCGCTGATCCATCAGCTTTGCGCCGAAGCCGGCATCGACCCGGCGCGTGAACTCATTCCCGTCCGCCCGGCCGCGCATTACCACATGGGCGGCGTGGTGACGGATATTGCCGGGCGCAGCACGATCGAGGGACTATGGGTCGTTGGCGAAGCGGCCTGCACGGGCCTGCACGGCGCCAACCGGTTGGCGAGCAACTCGCTGCTGGAAGGCACGGTGATGGGACTTCGCGCCGCCCAGGATATCGCCGGCCGTCCCGAGCCAGCCGTCAGAACCGCGCCCGACGTCAAGTCTGTCGCCTCGCCCGACCTCCGCCAGGTTCGCAGCATTGCCTCCCGCGATCTCTCGGTCGTTCGCGACCGGACCGGGCTCGACCGTGCCATCGCCGGCCTTCTGCCGATGGCGGCAAGTGCGGGTCCCTCGTCCGATCCGGCACTTGTTGCGCTTTCGATCGCCGTTTTCGCCCGCCTCAGAGACGAATCGCGCGGCGCGCATGCCCGCAGCGATTTCCCCGAAACACATGCAAAGGCCGAACGCCGCACCATGACGCTTGCCGCGATCATGGACGCCGCACACCGGCTGAACACACCCATGCTGGCGCAAAGCGCATAAGGAGCCCCTTCATGTTTCTGTCTCCCCTGCCGCGCGTCATCGTCGAACCCGTCGTGCGCGCCACGCTTCTCGAAGATCTGGGCCTTGCCGGCGACATCACATCAACCGCCGTCATTCCGGCAGATCACCGCTCGCGTTTCGTCATGGCCGCCCGCAAGCCGGGCGTGATCGCGGGGCTCGATATCGCAAGGCTGGCCTTCGAACTGGTCGATCCCGCCATCACGACGACAGCACATATCGCCGATGGCGCACGCGTCGCACCCGGCGATATCATTGCCACGATCGAGGGCCCCTCGCGGGGGCTGCTCACCGGCGAGCGCACGGCGCTGAACTTCCTCGGCCATCTGTCGGGCATTGCGACGGTTACCGCCGGCATTGTCGATGCGGTCGCCGGCACGAAGGCGGCTGTCGTCTGCACGCGCAAGACAACGCCGGGGCTCCGCGCGTTCGAAAAATACGCCGTGCGCGCCGGCGGCGGCATGAACCACCGCTTTGCGCTCTACGATGCCGTGCTGATCAAGGACAATCACATCGCGATTGCGGGAAGCGTTGCCGAGGCCATTTCCCGCGCGAAAGCCAATGTCGGCCACATGGTGAAGATCGAGGTCGAGGTGGATACGCTCGACCAGCTGCGCGAGGCAATGGAGATCGGCGTTGACGCCGTCCTCCTCGACAACATGTCGCCGGCCCTCTTGAAGCAGGCGGTCGAATTCGTCGCCGGCCGGGCCATCACCGAAGCCTCGGGCGGCATCACGCCGGACACGGCGGCCGCCATTGCCGCAAGCGGCGTCGATCTCCTGTCGATCGGCTGGATCACGCATAGCGCGCCCTGCCTCGATATCGGGCTCGATTCGCTCTAACTGAAATCTGGGCAAAAAAAGTGGGCCAGCGGAAACCGCGGCCCATTAGGTGTGAAGGTAAATTAAACCTCCAGAGGGGAACAGCTGATGCAACGGCACTGGGAGGAGGCCGCGAACGCATCAACTGCAGGCATAATGCCTGATTTTTGGACAAACGCAATCTAATTATTGTGCAATGCAGCTATGCGCCTGCTGCACTGCATGCAGATGCATCCAATGCTGGAGCGCAAACCGGCCCTGAATTCAAAGGGCCGGCCTTGCATCAGCGCTTTTCGGCAAGCACGAAATCGTGCTTCACATCCCAGAATTCGCCTTCGAATCCATAGGCTTGCGCCCGGTCAGCGTCTGTCGTCCGGTCGAATTTCGCCAGCAGGCTTTCCTTCACGCCGAACACCGCGTCCGAATTGATATACGGATCATCCGGATCGAAAATATGCGTCGTGAGGGTTTCAAAGCCATCGGCCTTGATGATGTAGTGCAGATGCGCCGGCCGATAGGGATGGCGGCCGAGCGCGCGCAGCAGCTGCCCGACCGGGCCGTCATCCGGGATAGGATAGAATTTCGGCTTCACCGCGCGGAACCAGTAGCGACCATCCGGACCCGTCTTGAAGACGCCGCGCAGGTTGAAGTCCGGCTGCAGGCCCTTCTGCTGGACATCATAGAAGCCTTCGTCATTGGCCTGCCAGACGTCGATGACGGCGCCCTCGATCGGCTTGCCCTTCGTGTCGAGGATGCGCCCCTCGATGAACATGTCCTCGCCCTTCTGGTCGAGGCAGATATTGGCGCCCATTTCGAGAAGCGGTGCGCCCTCGACATGGAACGGCCCGAGCACGGTCGATTCCGAGGCGCCGGAGGGTTTGCGGTTGTTGATCGCGTCGACCAGCATCGAAACGCCGAGAATGTCGGAGAACAGGATATATTCCTGCCGCCATTCATTGCAGATCTGGCCGGTCTTGGTCAGGAACATGATGGCTTCGAACCACTCGTCCTGCGTCGGCTCAAGCTCCTTGACCGCCTCATGCAGCTTGCGGGTAATGACGTCCATCACCTGCCTGAGGCGCGGATTTTCCGCATTGGCATTGCGCCCCGTCACCACCTCGACGGAATTCTCCTCCGTGAAGAAGCCTTTCTCATGCGCTTCCATGTCTCTTCCCTTCCCTGTGTTCCAAATTCTTGTCTGATCCCGGCAGCGTCACTCAGTTCGCCGGCCGGTTGCCCTCCCAGGCGTCCTGCAGGAGCTGGCGGATCGACGCTCGGTCGATCGGTCGCGGGTTCCAGTAGGGGTTTTCCGCCGCGATATCCGCCGCCTTTTCGAGATCGGCTTCGCTAAGCCCGATCTCCTTCAGCGACAGCGGCGAGCCGAGGCTCTTCGCGAAATCGTAAAGCGCCGCACCCGCGCTTGCCCCGAATATCTCGCCGATCGGCGCCAGCAACTCCGGCACCGCGACATTATTGTAGGCTGTCGTATAAGGCAGCATGATCGCATGCGTTTCGGCATGCGGCGTATCGAAACTGCCGCCCAGCGTGTGGCAGATCTTGTGATGCAGCGCCATGCCGACCGTGCCGAGCACCGTGCCGGCGAGCCAGCAGGCATATTGCGCTTCCGCGCGCAGATCGAGATTGCGGGGCTCCGCAATCAGGCCCGGCAGGGATGCCTTGAAGCTGCGGAAGGATTCGACCGCCATCATCGTCGAGATCGGATTGCGATCCCGCGCATAAAGCCCCTCCATCGAATGGGCCATGGCATTGAGCGCACTGGCCACGGTCATCGGGATGGGCAGACCGAGCGTCAGCTCGGGATCGTAGATGACGACATCCGGCAGGACCTTCATGTCGCGGATCGTGGTCTTGCGACCATTTTCCGTCTGCCCGAGGATCGGCGTCACTTCCGAACCCGCATAGGTCGTCGGGATGGTGATCTGCGGCACGCCTGTTCTCAGCGCAATCGCCTTTCCGAGCCCGGTGGTCGAGCCGCCGCCAAAGGAGATGACGCAGTCGGCCTTTGCCGCTTCCAGCGCCTTGACCGCTGTCTCCGTCACATCGACGGGCGTATGCATGACTGCCCCGCTGAAGCAGCCGGCAGAGAGTGCACCAAGCGTCTGCGACAAGGCCTCCGCGTCGCCCGCCTGATGCGGGGTGGACAGAACCAGCGCGCGCGACCGGCCAAGCTTTTCGACCCAGGCGCCCGCCTCCGTGCGCCTGCCCGCACCGAAAACAACGGTGGCGGGGTTGGACTGATAGACGAAGTCTCGGCTCATCGGGATATCTCCTCAAGCGTCCTCACCATGACGAACGTGCAGTCCAGCTCGCACTGCCCCTCGCCATGCGTGAAGGATTTCACAAGTTCGGGTTTGACGGCAAACAGCGGGTCATTGGCAAGATGCGGATCGTCGGCATCGAAGATATGGGTGGTGATCGTCTCGAAACCGTCGGCAGAGACATGAAACTGCAGATGGGCCGGTCGCCGTGATGGCAAGCCAGCGCGCTTCATCAGCTCGCCGGCGGGTCCATCGAGCGGCACCGGATAGCCCGAGGGCATGATCGTCCGATACTGGAAATGCCCGGCCTCGTCGGTGACAAAACGTCCGCGCAGATTGAATTCCGGCTGATCGTCGGGCTGCTGGTTCTCGTAAAAACCCTGCGCATTGGCCTGCCAGGTGATGATCTCCGCACCCGCAACAGGCTTCCCGTGTAGATCGAGCACGCGCCCGCGAACCGTAAGCGGTTCCCCCTTGCCGTCCAGGCAGATGTCGCTTCCGAGCGGCAGCATGGGCGCATCGGCGCGGAAGAAGGGACCGCGCGGCGTGTTGGGCGTCGCGCCCGCCGGGCGACAGGCGTTCATTTCTTCCACCAGCGCCGAAATGCCCAGAAGATCCGAGATCAGCATCCATTCATCGCGGCGGTCGTGGCTATATTCGCCGATATCCTTGAGAAGAGCGATGAAACCTCGCCACTCTTCGCGCGAGGGCTGAAGCTCGCGCACCAGCGCATGGAGATGGGCAGCGAATGCGATCAGGGTTGACGGCAGCGCCTCACCAGCGCGGTCGCCAAACCGGCTGTCCAGACGATCCAGCGATGAGATCGCGCGACCGCTCGCCGCATCGATAGTCATCGTCATGCAACTCCTCCAACGCATACCTCGATATCGCAAACCTAGCAGCCCTCAAAACAAATTTGATGATTTCTTCGGCGATTTATATAAGCTTCCGCTATGAAGATTGACGAGAAACATCTCCTGCAGCTGGCTGCCGTCGTGCAGGCCGGAGGCGTCGTGGAGGGCGCCGCCCTGCTGGGGCTCACCCAGCCGGCCGTGTCGCGGACGCTCGCCATTCTGGAAAAGCGGGTCGGCGAGCCGCTGTTCGTCAAGGGCCGGCGCCCCCTGCAGCCGACGCCACTCGGGCGGGAACTGGCGCAGCATGGCATGGTCGTCATGACCGCGTCGCGCAAGGCGAGCGAAACGATCGAAAGCTTCAGGCTGGGGCGCAGCGGCGTGGTCCGCGTCGGCGGCACACCGTTTTTCATGGACGGGTTGATTGCCGGCATGGCCGCCGATTTCCTGTCGATCCATGCCGACGTCCGCATCGAGCAGAGCTACGGCTACATTTCCGAGCTCAAGGCGGGACTGGTTTCGGGCCAGATCGACCTTGCCATCTGCCCCATCGATCTGCTTGACGAGGGGTCGGGGCTGGTTGCGCAGGAAATCCTGCCCGGTCGGAACGTGATCGCCTGCCGGGTCACGCATCCCCTGCTGCTGGCACGCAAACTCAAGCCGGCCGCACTTCTCGACTACCCCTGGGTCGCACCACCGCCGACCAGCCCGCTGCTGGCCGACCTCCACAGCCTTCTTCTTTCGCTGGGGGTGACGGAGGCGAAGATCCGCTATTCCGGCGGCTCGCTCATGAACGTCGTGAACTATCTGAAGGGCTCGGATGCGCTGACCATCCTGCCGCATTCGACGGTCTTTTCGATGCGCAACGACCGGTCGATCACCGCATTGCCCCTGCAGATCCCGCATCCGGAGCGGGCGCTGGTTCTGCTGCGGCAGAGGGAGGCCTCGTCCATGCCGGCGGTGGAGAACTTTGCCCGGCATATTGCCCGGCGCTTCGAAGAGTTGCGGCACCTCATCAAGCGCCACGAACAGTCGGTGGTCTGGGGCGGCTGACAGTTGACCAGAAGCAAGTTATGAAGACTTAAGCATTGACCCTTATAAATCGATTGGAATTTAACATTTCTTCCGGCACGCGGGACAACATATGCAGGCGGATAACACGGCAGCCGAACAGCGTCATTATCGGTTTCTTGGGCTCGATCTGATTTTGCAAGGTTCCGTTCTCGCGCCCCGCGCGGAAACAGAGCTTCTGGCAAGTCACGCGATCGCCATGCTGCGGGAGACCGGCGAAGTCGCGCCGCTCGTCATCGACATGTGCTGCGGCTCCGGCAATGTCGGACTGGCAGTTGCCCATGCCGTCCCCTCGGCCACCCTGCTGTCCGCAGACCTGACGGAAGACACGGTCGCCACCGCAAAAGCCAATGTCGCCCTTCTCGGTCTTTCCGACCGCGCAACCATCTGCCGCGGCGACCTTTTCGGCGCGTTGGAGGGTCAGGGTGCTGAGGGCAAGGCGACGATGATCGTGTGCAACCCGCCCTATATCTCGACCGGACGTCTGGAAGGCGAGAGCGCGCATCTGCTCGAAAGCGAGCCGCGCGAGGCCTTCGATGGCGGACCCTACGGCATCTCCATCCAGCAACGCCTGGTGCGCGAGGCCCCCGCCTTCCTGAAACCGGGCGGACTGCTCCTCTTCGAATTCGGCGTCGGTCAGGAACGGCAGGCGCAATCGCTGCTCACGCGCTCCCGCGTCTTCGAATGCCTGGACTGCCCCATCGACGAGGAAGGTCGGCCCCGGGTCGCTGTCGCGCGTCTCAAGGACACCGCGCCATGAGCGAGGTGCGGCCTCTCTCCGCAGACGATGTCGGAGCGGTTACCGCGCTCTACTACCGGATTCTCCGTCACAGCAAGGCGCCGCCGCCGGCTGCACTCAGCGCCTATTTCCGTGCCTTCTATCTCGATGGACCCTATCGCGATCCGGATATCCCGGCGCTGGTGCATGTTGCCGACAACGGTCATGTCAACGGGTTCGTCGGCATCCATTCCGTACCCTATCTTCTCGGCGAACGACGCCTCCGTGCCGCCTTTTGCGGCGCGCTGATGTCGGAAGATCATGAGAGCGATCCGCTTGCCGGCGCACGCTTGCTGAAAGCCTTTGTGAGCGGCCCGCAGGACATCTCGCTCAGCGAGACCGCCAATGTGATTTCAGAAACCATGTGGACGAAGCTACGGGGACGGACCATTCCCGGCTACAGTTTCGAGTGGTTTCGCGTATTCCGACCCGCCGGCTTTGCTGCGGCACTGGCCGGAGAAAAGGCAGCCCTTGCCAGACATCTCGCCCCAATCACCCGGTTCATTGACGGCAAGCTCTCCGGCAGGCCGAGCCTTGGCCGTTTTTCACCGGCAACCGCCCCTGCCGCGCTCACGGTTGACGACGCCGATTTCGCGAGCTTTGCGGACGCGGTGCGGAAGCTTAGCGCAGACAAACAGGCGCGGCCTGACTGGGAAAACGGCTATCTCGACCATGTGCTCGCCAATGCCGTGATCAAGCCGGCCTATGGGCAGGCGCATATGGGACTGGTCAAGACAAAGAGCGGCGAGCCCATCGGCGCGTTTCTCTATCATCTGAAGTGGGATGGAATTGGCCGCGTGCTGCAGGTCATGGCGATACCGGGGCGGCTTGGGCCGGTTCTTGACCTGATGTTTGCCCATGCGCTGGAACATGGCGCAGCTGGCCTGCGCGGGCGTTCAAGCCCGGACCTGATCGAGGCGGCGACAGGCCGCTACATGATCATGGCGACGATCTCTTCGACCGTCATCCACGCGAAAGACCCTGCGCTGACCGAACCGTTCCTGTCCGGGAACTGCATGCTGACCGGCCTTGCTGGCGAACGCTGGAACCGCTTCTTTGGTGGCGATTTCGAGTAATTCACCGGACTGTCGGAGCGACAAGGGCGGACCTCATCCGAACCTTCAAGACATGACAAAATATCTCGACGCGTCAACCGCTTGAGATAATTGCATCAACAAATGCAAAAGGCCGCTTTCGCGGCCTTTCCACTATTCCAGCCTGTCGAGTTCCTCGACCTTTTCCACCAGCAACGGCCCGGCATGCAGATAGCGTGTTGCCGAACGCTTGGCGGCGATGTCGGCATAGACGTATTCGACCGCCTCGCGCTTGAGGCCGGCAGCAGTGGCCACCTCACCCGCGTCGAGACCATGGTTCAGGCCATAGAGGCAGAGATCCATCTTGTCCCAGGGTAGCGAGAAGTAGAATTCTTCCTGCGTCTGGGCGAGCGAATAGGTGTCGGTGGTGGGTGGGCGGACGCGGATTTCGGCCGGCACGCCGAGATGGGCGGCGAGCTGATAGACCTGACTCTTGTAGAGATGCGCGATCGGCTTCACGTCAGCCGCACCATCACCGTTCTTCACGAAGAAGCCCTGGTCATATTCGAGACGGTTCGGCGTGCCGAGAACGGCAAAGTTCAGCCGGTCGGCATGGTAATATTCGAGCTGCTTGCGCGTGCGCTGCTTCATGTTCGTGGCCGCGACAATGCCGAGATAGGCGTTCAGCGGCATGCGATGACGGCTCTGCTTGCCTTCGGGATCGGCAACGACGAGATAGGAAATGTTGAACCCGCCGCCTTCCGCCGAATTGGAGATGGCAACCTTGGAGGCCCAGCCGGGACCGTATTCGGGCACCAGCGTGCGGATGAATGCGTCGCGGCGGGCATAGCAGCCCATGGCGGCAAGCGTCGGGCCGATATCTTCGACCACGCTTTCAATGCCATAGGTCTCGGCCACCAGTCGGCCAAGGCGAAGGCTTTCCGGATCGGAATCATGCTCCGGCATGAAGAGGGTGAAGACGTTCTTCGCACCCACTGCCCGAACGGCCAGTGCTGCCGACACACTTGAATCGATGCCGCCGGAAAGGCCGAGCACGAGACCGCGTTTGCGCATGGCGCGAAGCTGGCTGCGCAGCGACGCAACGATCTTCTCGACCTCCGCCTCAGCGTCGATCACCAGCGTTTCAGGACCGAAGGCAGCGGCCTGTTTCAGGGCGGTTGCGGACTTGCTCATGCGGCTTGCTCCAGTTCTCCGGCCGCCAGACGACGGCTGACCTTGCCTGTATCAGTGCGCGGCAGTGCGTCCTTGAAGACGATCCGCTTCGGCACCATGAAATCTTCGAGATTGCGGGCGCAATGGGCGAGAACCTCGCGCTCCGTCAGCGCCGGGTTGCTGAGCACGACCATGGCCGTGACCGCCTGCCCCAGGATCGGGTCGGGAATACCGGCGACAACAGCTTCGGCCACGCCCGGTAGCGCGTGCAGCACGGCCTCGACCTCTTTCGGCGCGACCTTCTCGCCGCGCGTCTTGATGATGTCGTCCTTGCGGCCAACGAAATAGAGGAAACCTTCCGCATCGGTGCGGAAGAGATCGCCCGTATGCATCTGGACAACCCCGTCAGGGCCGGGCTTCAGCATGGCATTCGTCGCCTGCTCGTTGCGCCAATACCCTCTCATGACATGCGGGCCGCGAATGACCAGTTCTCCCTCGACACCCGGCGGCACGCGCACGCCGGCATCGTCGACGACAAAGGCTTCCGTGCCGGGAATGGCAATGCCGACCGAGCCCGGACGGCGATCCAGCTCTTCCGGCGGCAGATAGGTGCAGCGCTTGCACTCCGTCAGACCATACATGGAATAGAGCCGCGCGCCGGGGAAGAGCCCGCGCAGCTGGGCGATATGCTCGGCGGGCAGTGCTGCCGCCGTATTGGTCAGGTAACGAACCTCCGGCAGGAAGCCCGGCTGAAGCTCGTTCATCCGCAGGATCATCGCCGCCATGGTCGGCACAAGCGGGAAGCCGGTCACGTGCTCGCGGCGCATGAGATCGAAGATCGCCTGCGGGAAGGCGAAGGATTTTTCCAGAACGAGCGTCGCGCCAAGGCGGAAGGTCATCAGCAGCTGGTAGAGACCGTAATCGAAAGCCAGCGGCAGGACATTCAGAACGATATCGTCGCTGCGGCCCTGCAGATACGTGATGATCGAGCGCGAGGCCGCCTCGATATTGTCATGCGTCATCATCACGCCCTTGGGCTGGCCGGTCGAGCCGGACGTGTAGATGAGCATGGCGAGATCGGTTTCGACGCTGCCATGGGCGGGCGGAGCCGCCTCGCCCTCCAGCGCTGCCGCAAACGAGCCCGCCCCATCCGGAACGCCATTGCGGCCTTCGGTCGACAGAACGGCAATCTGCCGCTCGGGGTGTTCGGCCAGCGCCTCGCGCACCACCGACATCAGCCGGCCCTGCGTCAGGATCGCCGCCGGTTCGCAATTGCCGATGATATAGGCGAGCTTGTTGGCCTTGGTGGAGGAATTGATCGGGCTGAATGTTCCGCCCGCCTTCAGGATCGCAAAGATCGAGACGGCCGCTTCCCAAGCATTGTCCATGAACACCAGCACGCGGTCGGAGCGCTTGACGCCCTGGGCGGCAAGCGAGGCGGCCAGGGCATCGGTCAGTCGGTTGAGCTCGGCATAGGTCAGCCGCCGGTCGGCGGTGATCAGTGCCGTCTTGTCCGGAAAGGCTTGGCCGCTGTCAGTCAGGAAGCGCTCGACCCGCATGGGCTTGTCTCCTCAGGCCGCCACGGCTGCGGATGCATTGCGGCCGACATAGCCGGCAATGGCCTCGATCGTGTCGAGATTGGCCGGCACGATGTCGCTATCGGCCACCGTGAAGCCGAACTGCTCCTCGATGAAGGCGACGAGTTCGAGAACGCCGGTGGAATCGATGATGCCGCCGGCAATCAGCGATTCCGCATCGCCCGGCAGGCCGGCTTCGTCGCCGAACAGGAAGTTCTCGACGATGAAGGACCGGATGGTTTCCTTGATGGCTGCACTCATGGTTCTTCTCCTTTAATTATTCAGGCGGCTTCGCTGGCGCGCCTGTTGGTTCCCTTGAAAATATCGAGCCACATCTGCGTCGAAAGAACGCCGATGAAGGCGGTGTCGTCTCTGAAACTTGGTGCGGTCTGTCCGGCGCATTTCTGCACCAGCTTGTCGACCGCTGCGGCATTGAAAAACCCGTCGCCAGCGACGCGGCGCTGGTCGAGCACGGCATGAACCTGCTCCTGCGCGACGGCACCCGAAAAGGCGCGGCTGTCCGGCGCGCGATAGGGCTGCTTGACGCGATAGGCGATTTCGGCCGGCAGCTTGTCGGCCATGGATTTGCGCAGGAGATATTTCTCCTTCAGCCCCTTCAGCTTCATCGACGGCGAAAGCGTTGCGGCGAACTCGACCAGACGATGATCGAGGAAGGGGAAACGCCCCTCGACGCCATTGCCCATCGCCATGCGGTCGCCCTGGCTGGAGAGGATATAGCCCGGCATGAGGAAGCGCGTTTCGAGATATTGCGCCTGATGCAGCGGATGCCAGCGGCCGAAGCGCTCAGGCAGCTGCGCGATCATGTCATCGGCCGCATCATAGCCGGCAAGCTTGCTCTTCAGGTCACCGGAGAAGAAGAGCTTGGCTGCAGCAGTACCCCGCAGGCGCGGACGATGCGAGAAGAGCGGATCGGAAAGCGGTGCGGCATCCGCGCCGAAGAAGGCGGCGAGATATTCCGCCGACTGCTTTTGCAGACCTGGCAGATAGGGATAGAGCTTGCGGAAGAGATGCGGGCGGATTTTCGAGCCCGGCTGGCGCGCGCAGAAGCGACGCACCTTTGCTTCCTTGAAGAGATCGTAGCCAGCAAAGACCTCATCGGCCCCCTCGCCCGTCAGCACGACCGTCATCCCCGTTTCACGGATGAGCGAGGAAAGGCGATACATCGGCGCCGGGGCCGTACGGATCAGCGGCTTTTCAGCCAGACGCACGACATCCGGGAAGGCTGCTGCAATATCGGCTTCCGAGCAGTTGATCTCATGATGCTTGACGCCGAGATGGCGGGCCATCAGCGTCTGGAAGCTGCTCTCGTCATGCTCGGCGCTGTCGAAGGTGATGGCGAATGTGTCGAGCCCGCGCGGGGCCATGTCGGCGGCCAATGCCGCAACGATCGAGGAATCGAGACCGCCGGACAGGCAGGAGCCGACGGGCACATCGGCACGCAGCCTGATGCGGGTCGCGTCCTCCAGCAGATGGCGCAGCTGCGCCGCCTTCTCGTTCTCGTCCATGTCCAGGCGCACGTCCCCGGCATCGGGGAAATCGAGCGACCAATAGGTGGAAATCCGCCGGCCGGAGGCATCGGCGATCATGTAATTGCCGGCCTCAAGCTCGAACACGCCTTCAAAGGCCGTGCGCGGCGCAATCGGCGACCAGAGCGTGAAGACCTGATCGAGCGCAAACGGATCGAGCGTGGCGTGGAAACCGGGAATGGCAAGCAGCGCCTTCACTTCGGAGGCGAAATAGAGCGTTCCGGCCTTCTCGGTGTAGAAAAGCGGGCGAACGCCCATCCGGTCACGCGCCAGCATCATGCGCTTGGTGCGCCCATCCCAGATGGCGAAGGCGAAATCGCCGTTGAGGCGGGAGAGGCACTCCGCGCCGTAAATCTCGTAGAGCTTCAGCAGAACTTCCGTGTCACCGCTGGTGCGGAAGCGATGGCCGCGCGCGACAAGCTCCTCGCGGAGCTCGACATAGTTGAAGATCTCGCCGTTGAAGGCGATGGCCAAAGCGCCATCCTCGGACAGCATCGGCTGCGCGCTGTCGGCGAGACCGACGATCGAAAGACGGACATGCGAAAGGCCCGCACCCGGCGCGGAACCGCTCGGCGCAATGACTTTCAGGCCGCGACCATCCGGCCCGCGATGGGCAATAGCATCACCCATCGCGGCCAGAAGCCGCTCCGGCTCAGCAACATTGCCGATATATCCCGCCAATCCACACATGCACGTATCCGAGTTCAAGACCGGACACGACTATAGGCGGCAAGCGCTCGAAAGAGCTTAACGCCGCATTGCAATTATGTTTTTCGGTGAAAAGAGCGTAAATGCGGTATTTCAGCGGTCTTGCAGGTTCAAGACCGTTCACAACAAAATCGTTCGTAACTCTCGCTCAGGAGTTTTCCTTCTTGTCAGCGCCCGGGACCCTTACGTAATAATTTGACCAGTAGAATCAGCGACTCAGTGGTTTGTATCAGGCGGCGTTAGCGATCTGAGATTCGCGGTTCTGTCAGGTCCAACAGGGGAAACATCATGACAAGCATTCAGGACATCGACAAGCTTCGGCCCGAACTGATGTCTAAGTCCGACGCGGAACTTGAGCGCCAGATCACCGAGCTTCAGCTCGCGCTCGAGAAGAAGAAGGCGCTGGAAGAAGAGAAGGAACGCGCAATGGTGCTTGCAGAAGCACGCGAGCGCATCGACCGTCTCGTCTCCGACATCATGTGGCTGCATGAGAAGAACCTTCTCATCGACGTCGCTGCGGAACTCTTCTCGTTCCCGCCGGTTCAGAACCGCGACCCGGCTGCCGTCAAGTCTGCCTTCGCGGCGACCCGCTTCAAGAAGTCCGGGACCTGAGCGACACCGTTCGCAAGGTTGCCAGCGACCCGCATTGCGCCGCGAGTTTATCTCGATGGTGGGAGTGTTTGTTTCCGGCAACTTGCGAAGAGACTGTCATCCTCACGGACCTGCATCTTCCCGAACATAGTCGGCGCGGCTGATCCCGTGCCGGCTTAGCTTATCGTAGAACGTCTTTCGCGCGATGCCGAGGTTTTCAATGGTCGCGCGCACGTCGCCATTGCAGAGCTGCAATGTCTGGCGAATGATGTCGGCCTCCAGCCGGTCCATCCGGGTTCCGAGCGTTTCCTGCGCCAATTGCGGCAATGCGCTCTCCGCCCTTTCAGCGTCCTCGTCCAGTCCGAGAACAAAGCGCTCCGCAACGTGCGAGAGCTCGCGCACATTCCCCGGCCAGCCGCGTGCCTGAAGCGCGAGCATGTAGGCCTGCGGGATATCCGGCACGTCCTTGCGGAAACGCTGAGCCGCGCGCCCGGCGAAATAGGTGAACAGCAGCGGAATATCGTCCCGACGCTCGCGAAGCGGAGGGATCGAGATGCTGACGACATTGAGCCGGTAGAACAGATCTTCCCGGAACTTGCCCTCGCGCGACGAGGTGGCAAGGTCTTCCTTGGCGGCCGCGACGACACGGAAATCGACCGGCCGCACCTCGTTGGTACCGAGCGGCGTCACGACGCGACCTTCGAGAACGCGCAACAGTTTGACCTGTGTGGAGAGCGGGATGCTCTCGATTTCGTCGAGAAAGAGCGTGCCGTGATCGGCATGTTCGATGCGCCCGATGCGCTTCTTCTGCGCGCCGGTAAACGCGCCGGCCTCATGGCCGAAGAGTTCGCTTTCGATGACCGATTCCGGCAGCGCCCCGCAATTGAGCGCAACGAAGTTGCCGCGCTTGCGGTGGCTCCATTGATGCAGGAGATTGGCAACGACTTCCTTGCCGGTCCCGGTCTCGCCGGTCACCAGCACATCGACATCCGTGTCGGCGATCTGCCGGAGCGTCTGGCGCAGGCGCGTGATGGCGGGCGTATTGCCGAGCATCGGCATGTCGTCATCGACGGTCTCCGCCAGCCGCCGGAGCCGACGATTTTCCAGCACCAGCGCCCGTTTCTCCTGGGCGCGTGCAATGCTGCGCGACAGATAGTCTGCTGGAAACGGCTTGGGAATGAAATCATAGACGCCGTTCTGGATCGCCTGCACCGCCATCGGAATGTCGCCGTGGCCGGTAATCAGGATCACCGGCAAATCCGGATCGCGCGCCGTGATTTCCGCGAAGAACTGCAGGCCGTCCATTTCCGGCATGCGGATATCGCTGACGATGACACCCGCAAAATCGGCCGGCAGCGCAGCCAGCGCTTCGCGCGCCCGGGCAAAGGCCTGCACCTCGAAGCCGGCAAGCTCCAGCGTCTGCGCGGTCGCCCGCCGCAAGTCCCTGTCATCGTCAACGAGATAGACTGAACCGCCCGTCTGCAAACTCATGCTCCCTTCAGCCCGACCGCGAAGCGCGTGCCGGTCTCATCGCTTTCGACGGAAATCGCGCCGCCGTAGTCGGCCAGAATTTCCTTGGAAATGACCAGTCCAAGCCCCAATCCCTGTTCCTTGGATGTGTTGAACGGCGTGAAGAGCACATCGCGGATCTCCGGCGGAATGCCCGGCCCGTTGTCGGCGACATGAACCGTCACGCCTGTCATTGTCTTTTCCACCGTCACCTCGACCCGAGCATCCGCCCTGTCCTGCAACGCTTCGAGCGCATTCTGGAAGAGGTTGATGAAGACCTGTTCCAGCCGGATGCGATTGCCGAGAACATTGAAATCCTCGGCCGGCAAGTCGATGACGATCGCCTCGATCCGGCCGGCAAAGCGCGTCTTCAGCAGAACGACAGCGCCTTCGAGCACATTGCGCAGCGGCACCGGTTCCGGTGCACCCCGCCCCTTGCGGGCAAACGCGCGCAGTTCGTCGGTGATCGTGGCGATCCGCTGCGTCAGGTCGACGATCAGGCCGACATTCTCGCGTGCGGTGTCGATCTTCTGGCGCTCCAGAAAGGTCTGGGCATTTTCGGCATAGGCCCGGATGGTGGCGAGCGGCTGGTTGATCTCATGGGCAACGCCCGCGGCCACCTGCCCCAGGATCGCCAGACGGTTCGCCGCCACGAGCTCCTGCTGCACGCCTTTCAGCCGCTGCTCGGTATTGCGATGCTCGGAGACTTCCGCCTGCAGAAGATCGCGCGCACGGCTCAGGTCCCTCGTGCGCTCGCGCACCCGGCGCTCCAGCTCCGCGCGGGCAAGCGCCGCACGCGCCTGGCCAAAAAGGTTTGCCTGCCTTCGCCACATGACGATCGCCGTCAGGACGGACAGGCCGAGGAAGACCGCAAAGGCCAGGAACATCGTCTGCCAGACAGCATCGCCGAGCGCCGGCTGAAGCGGCACAAGATAGTGCAGCACCCAGCTTGTGGTCGCGACCTCTGTCTGAAGTTCGATGAACGAGGCCTCGCCGCCACCCGGAAGGACTGCCCGAACCGTTGTGATACCGTCCGGAAGCGGCGCGGCCTGGCGAAGCGGCAGCGGCTGCAGGGGCGCGCCGCCGAACTGAAGGCTTTCCCGGATGGCGGACGCCGCCCCCGGATCTAGCTGCCCCACCGTCATGAAACGCCAGCTCGGCAGGTTGGTCACGAGAACCACCTTCTCCGAACCGGTAATGAACGCCGGCCTGCCGCTGTCGCGCCAGTCATTTTCCAGCTGTTCGAACTCCATCTTGACAACGACGACGCCCAGCATCCTGCCGTCGGAAAGCACGCGATTGGAAATGTAGAGACCGGGCCGGTTGCTGACGCTGCCAAGGGCAAACTGCTCGCCCGCGCCGTTGGCCATGGCGTCCCTGAAATAGGCGCGGAACGAATAGTCGCTGCCGACGAAGCTGGTCTTTTCCTGCCAGTTGCTCGAGGCAATCGCCACGCCCCTGTCGTTGGTCACATAGATGACGGCCGCCTTCGTGCCGGTCACAAGCGCTTCGAGCTTGCGGTTCAGGCGATCGACATCGCTCGCGGACCGCGTGAGAAGCGCATCGGACACATCCCGGTCCTGCGACAGCACGAGCGGCAGGGCGCGGGGCCGTTCCAGCACGGACCGGAGAAGTGCTGACTTGAGGTTGATCTCGGTGCGGCCCTGCGCCAGCAGATCGGCCACTGCGGCATCGCGGCCGTAGCGGTTCGCCGCGAGCGCGACGAGGACGGCGCCCACGACAAACACCGCAGCAAAGATGAGCCACGCCCTGCGGACACGCCGCTTCAGCCCCGCCACATGCGGAGACACAGCACCATTCTCCTCGGTCGTTGCCGTCTTGATCATGGAACATTTTGCGCATTTTTCCACACAACAGGCAAGTCCATCTGTGTGAAATTCCGCACAAATAGAACCAAACGTCAACCTGACACAAATTTTCACATTTGTTTACAGCCACTTAATCGACGACCTGAAACTGGCACATCGTTTGCAAACTTAGCTTCGACGGCAGGGAAAGATGCCGTGCGATCAACGTTACGCCTCGGGAGGCGCATTCGTCCGGGCGGGGCTAAGTGGAGGCTCATATGCAGATTTCGAACGCGGTCGCCGAACCGCGCGGCAGGACGCCGCTCTATCGGCAGCTTTATGTCCAGGTGCTGACGGCCATTCTCGCCGGCGTGCTTCTCGGTCACTTCTATCCGGGCGTCGGCGAAAGCCTGAAGCCGCTCGGCGACGCCTTCATCAAGCTGGTGAAGATGATCATCGCTCCCGTGATCTTCCTGACGGTTGCCACCGGCATTGCCGGCATGGCGGATCTCAAGAAGGTCGGCCGCGTCGCCGGCAAGTCGATGATCTACTTCCTGACCTTCTCGACGCTGGCCCTCATCGTCGGCCTGATCGTCGCCAATGTCATTCATCCGGGCTCCGGCATGAACATCGATCCGGCAACGCTCGACACCAAGGCTGTCGCGACCTATACGGCCAAGGCGCATGACGCCACCATCACCGGCTTCCTGATGAACATCATCCCGGATACGATCGTCGGCGCATTCGCGCAGGGCGACATCCTCCAGGTCCTGTTCTTCTCGGTTCTGTTCGGCATTGCGCTCGGCATGGTCGGCGAGAAGGGCAAGCCCGTTCTCGACTTCCTGCAGGCCCTGACCACCCCGATCTTCCGCCTCGTCGCCATCCTGATGAAGGCAGCCCCGATCGGTGCGTTCGGCGCCATGGCCTTCACCATCGGCAAATACGGCATTGGCGCCGTCGCCAACCTTGCGATGCTGATCGGCACGTTCTACCTGACGTCCTTCCTCTTCATCTTCGTCGTTCTCGGCGCAGTTGCCTGGTATAACGGCTTCTCGATCGTCTCGCTGATCCGCTACCTGAAGGAAGAACTGCTTCTCGTTCTCGGCACGTCGTCTTCGGAAGCCGCGCTGCCGGGCCTGATGTCCAAGATGGAACGCGCAGGCTGCGCCCGTCCGGTCGTCGGTCTGGTCATTCCGACCGGCTACTCGTTCAATCTCGACGGCACGAACATCTACATGACGCTCGCCGCCCTCTTCATCGCACAGGCAACCAACACGCATCTGTCGCTCGGTGACGAAGTGCTGCTGCTTCTGGTCGCCATGCTCAGCTCCAAGGGCGCTGCCGGCATCACCGGTGCAGGCTTCATCACGCTCGCTGCCACGCTCTCCGTCGTCCCGGCCGTTCCGGTCGCCGGCATGGCGCTGATCCTCGGCATCGACCGCTTCATGTCGGAATGCCGCGCCATCACCAACTTCATCGGCAACGCGGTTGCAACCGTCGTTGTCGCCCGTTGGGAAGGCGAACTCGACACGGAAAAGATGGCTGCAGCCTTTGCCGGCATGCCTGTCGCGGAAGAGCCTCGCCTTGCTCCGGCCGCTGTCGCCGCCGAATAAAGCGTTCGGCCTCACGCCTTCAAAGACAAAAGACCCGCGCGTCCCAACGCGCGGGTCTCTTCATTTTCAGCAGCAAAGAGATGCGATCAGAAACGATGGATCTTCAGGCCCAAGAACTTCTCGGTCACCACGACGACCAGAAGTGTCAGGAACACCGAGAGCGATGAAACGGCAGCCGCTTCGGGTGTGAAATTCGTTCTCAAATAGTCATAGAGCTGGATCGGCAGCGTCGACATGCCAACGCTCTTCAGCATGAAGGAGATGGTGAAGACATCGAACGATATGATGAAGGCGAAAAGCGCACCGCCGATGACGCCCGGCTTGATCAGCGGCAACATGATGCGCCAGAAGCGCGTGAACGGCCCGGCTCCAAGACTGCGGGCCGCCATTGTCCAGGAGACATCATAGCTTTCGAGCGATGCGGACACGTTGATGAAGACGAATGGCAGCGTGATCAGGACGTGTCCGATGATCAGCGGCAGAACCGTCTGCGTGCCGATCCCGATCGTGTAGACAAAGAAAAGCAGGGCGATTGCGGTCAGTACTTCAGGCAGAAGCAGAGGCGCCATCATCGCAACACGCACCGTCTCCTTGAGCTTGCCGGCAAATTGCACATGATAGATCGCGGCCATGGTGCCGATAATGGATGAAATGACCGTGGTGACCGCTGCAATCCACAGCGAAGTCTTGATTGCCCGCCAGAAGACCTCGTTGTGAAAGAACACGACATACCACCGCAGTGACAGGCCTTGCGGCGGAAAGGTGAGAAATGCGCCCGAATTGAAGGAGGCCAGCACCACCACGACGATGGGGGCGAGCAGGAAGGCGTAGATGAGAAGACAGAAGATCGTGAAGAATGTTTTCGACATGTCTCAGGCAGCCTTCCATTTCATGCGGGTCATTCGGGCGAAGATCACAACAATCACAGCGCCGGTGACGGCGAGCATCAGGGCGAGCGCCGATCCAAAGGGCCACTGGAACGTGTCCACCAGCGTGTCGACGACTGTGACCGCCATCGTCTTGACTTTGGACCCTCCGATGAGCGCCGGCGTCACGTATGCGGAGAGAGACAGGACGAAGGTCAGGATACATCCCGCCTGGATCCCCGGCATGGACAGCGGAAGGATGATGCGGCGGAAAATGGTCGCGCGGGAGGCCCCAAGCGAGCGGGCCGCGGATTCGAGCGACGGATCAATGCCCTGGATCGCGGCCATGACGGGCAGGATCATGAAGGGCAGAAAGACATGGGAAAGCGCGATGACGATACCAAGCGTATTGTACATGAGCCCGACCGGACGATCGACCAGCCCCATCGAGATGAGCGTCCGGTTGATCATGCCGTTGTTGCCGAGAATGATCGTCCAGCCGTAGCTGCGGATCACGATGCCGACGAGCAGCGGCGAGAGCACGATTCCATAGGCAATCCCCCGCAGGCGAGAATTGCCGCGCGCCAGCTGCCAGGCAACGGGAAAGCCGAGCACAAGGCAGACCAAGGTGCAGATCGCGCCGATCATCAACGTGTTGAAGGTCTGCTGGAGAAAGAAACTGTCCGAGAAGAAGTGCAGGTAATTGCCCGTCGTGAAACCAGGCGCATAGGGCGTTCCATCGCCCGGCACGCGGAAGCTCATGACGACGATGGTCAGATAGGGCAGGACGAGGAAGAAGAAGATCAGCAAAGCCGCCGGCGCAATCAAAAGCAGCGATGCCCGCTTCTTTGAGGCAAGCGGGTTCATGCGGTAACCTCCAGCGGCCACCAGCGATCGGCGGGGATGCTCAGGCCCACGGCCTCCCCATCGGCGAAGCGCTGCCTCGGAAAGGTCTGAACATCGATCAAGGTTCCGTCGGCAAGCCGCGCCCGGTAGTCCATGAGGCTGCCCGAATAATAGCTCGAGGCAATGGTGGCAGCCTGTCCCTCAGAAGGGGACACAAGATCGATGGCTTCGGGCCGCACCGCGACTGTCACCGCCCGACCGGGAGCGGCGCCCTCGATGGACTTCACCTTGATCACGCCGAAGGGACCCGACACGTCCATTCCGCCATCCCCGGTGATGGCCTCGACCTTCATGCGCAGAAGATTGACCTGACCGACGAATTTGGCGACCTCGACGCTCGCGGGCTGGTCGTAGATTTCGGCAGGCGTGCCCATCTGGGCGATCTTGCCACCAAACATCACGACGACGCGGTCGGACATGGTCATCGCCTCGGCCTGGTCATGGGTGACATAGACCGTGGTGATGCCGACACGGCGCTGAATTTCCCGGATGAAGACCCGCATTTCTTCGCGCAGCTTGGCGTCGAGATTGGCCAGCGGCTCATCGAGAAGGAGGATCTTGGGTTCGATCACGAGGGCGCGGGCGAGCGCGACGCGCTGCTGCTGGCCACCCGAAAGCTGATTGGGATAGCGATCGGCATGGGATGAGAGCTGCACCATCTCAAGGACCTTGGCGATCCGCGACTGCATCTCGGCTTTCGGCAGTTTCCGCATCTCCAGTCCGAAGGCGAGATTTCCGGCGACAGTCATGTGCGGGAAGAGTGCGTAGTTCTGGAAGACCATGCCGATATCCCGCTTTTCGGCGGGAACCTGCATCACATCATTGCCGTCGAAGCGGATTGCGCCGCTGGAGGCATGTTCAAAACCGGCAATCACCTTCAGCGTCGTCGTCTTGCCGCAACCCGAGGGACCGAGAAGCGATATGAATTCGCCGTTCCTGATCCGAAGCGAGATGCCATCCACGGCGCGGTGAACGCCATAGTCCATGGTCAGCCTTTCGATGCTAACCTCTGTCATGATCGGTACTTCCCTGTTTCTTCATGAAATGTGGGGGCCGGCCAGTCGGGAAACTGGCCGCGCCATCGGCTTCAGCGTGCGAGACCCGACCTATTTGACGGTCTTGGCCCACACCTCGGCAAGCGCACCCTGCTTGCTGTTCATGAAGTCCCAGTCCCAGGTCAGGATCTTGTCCATCTGCGCGCCGGAAATCGGCACATCGGCCTTCAGATCATCGGGAACGACAACCTTGGCATTGGTCGGAGAGACGAAGAACTGGCGCATCAGGAGCGCCTGCGTCTCCGGCTCGAGCAGCCAGTTCACATATTGATAGGCCAGATCCTTCTCGGGGCCGTGCGCAAGAACGTTGAGCGTCTGATCGAACATCAACATGCCCTCTTCCGGCACGATGACGTCAATCGGCAGGCCCTGCTTCTTCAGGCGGGCAACTTCGCCGAAGTCAAACGGGGCGGCGATGAATTCGCCGGCAGCAATCCCGGTCGACAGGTTGAAGTCGGCCTGGATCACCGGCCCGAGCTTTTCCAGCGCCTTGAAGCCGGCATCGACGTCATATTGATCCTTGCCGAAAAGGGTCGAGAAGAGCATCAGCTCCATCTTGCCGGCCGTGTTGGCAAAGTTATAGAGACCGATGCGGCCCTTGAATTCCGGGTTGTTCCATAGGTCTTTCCAGGCCTTGGGCGGCGTCTTAACGAGGTCGGTGCGATAGGCAAGACCGATGGGCGAAACCATGGCAACCGCACCCCAGCCGTCGGTCTTCTTGGCCAGCGGATAAAGGTCGGCGTAGTTCGGCACCTTCGACAGATCGAGCTTCTCGAAGAAGCCTTCCTTGCGCAGGCTATTGGCAAAGGCTTCGTTGGTCATGACGAAGGAATAGGGTGGCTTGTCGACGCCTGCGGCGCGCAGATTGGCGCTCCAGGCGCGACCATTGCCGGCGTCCAGCGTGACACTGGCGCCGGTCTTGGCCGAAAAGGCCGGCGCAAGCGTCGTTCGCCAGAATTGCTCCCAGACACCGCCCAGCGTCGGAACGATGAGCGTCTTTCCGGCAGCGCGGACATTGCTGCCAAACATGGCCGCGGCAGAAAAGCCCGCCATGGCCCCAAGGGCCTGTCGTCTATTCAAGTTCATCATGTCAGTTCCCCTTTTTTGAATCTTGTTCGGGCATGCGTGATGCGAGGCCTTTGCGGCTTACTTCGTGGAAAACGCCTGCTTGGTCTTCAAGGCGATGTAGTCGCCAAAGCTGATGGGCTCGTATTTCGCGGTCTTGCCGCCGCGCGTAAAAGGCTCGAGGCAGGAAATCATCGCCTCGGCATTGGGATTGAGGAAGAACGGGATCGACTGGCGACGCGCACTTCCCTTGCCCCCGCTCGGCGGATTGGCCACGCGGTGCGGGGTCGAAACCCATTCGTCATTGGTCCAGCGCATGAAGGCGTCGCCGATATTGACGACATAGGCGCCATCTATATTGGGCGCATCCAGCCATTCGCCCTGGCGCGTCTGCACCTGAAGCCCGCCAGACGAAGCTTCGGAACGCAGAATGGTCATGAAGCCATAATCCGTGTGGACGCCGGCACGCAGCTGCCCGGGCAACGGAGTCTCCTGCTGTTCGGGATAGTTGATCACCCGAAGCGCAGACAGATGCCCTTCGAAGGCCGGCTCGAAATAGGTTTCCGGAAGGCCGATTGCCGCGCAGAAGACACGGCGCAAATGATAGGCCAGCCGTTCCATTTCGCCGAAATAGGCGTCGAACGCCGCCTTCAGCCCCTCTGGCCTGGTCGGCCATGCGCCACCCTTGAGACGCGGCCCGAAGTTCAGGCTTTCCTTGTAGTCGCCGGGCGTCTTCATGCCCAACGTACCGGCCAGCGCCTCTTCCGCGATGGGCGAGAAGGCAACGCCACCTTCGACATCCGTGCTGCGGCCCTGGACCACTTTCCAATCGTCCGGCTCATCGAAGAAGGCACGGGCGAGATTATAGATGCGCGACGTCGCCTCGACCGACACCCCGTGCCCCGTCACCAGGAAGAAGCCCATGTCTCGCGCGGCTTTCTCCATGTCGGCCACAACGGCAGCCGCCCCTGCCCCGCCGGCGATGAACGGCGCGACATCGATAACGGGAATGCTTTGATGAGACATCACGGCACGCAATTCCTTTCGTGGAGAACGACAGCTCCTGGAAATTTCCGGCTTTCACAACAGATGTTGACAACAAGAGTTGTTGTTGTCAACATCTGTTGAAATAGATTTGTCTTTAAGGATCCTCAGGCGCCCATGGAAGATCTCGGCGAGCAAGAGCGCGCAGTCCTGGAACTGGTCAAAGCCAACCCCTTTGCGGGCCAGCAGGAGATTGCCGGCATGATGGGGCTGGCCCGCTCCACGGTGGCCGCGCATATCGTCCAGCTGATGCAGAAGGGCTATATTCTGGGAAGAGGATATGTCCTGCCGGCGAGCAACAGGATCGTCTGCCTTGGCGGAGCCGTGCTCGACCGCCAGTACCGCTCCCTCGGCCCGCTGGTCGAGGACACGTCCAATCTCGTTCACGGCTCGGTGTCCAGCGGTGGTGTCGGCCGCAATGTCGCTGAAAATCTGGCCCGCCTTGGCTCGGAGGTCAGCTTTCTCTCGGTTCTGGGAAATGATGAGGCCGGGCGCTTTCTGCTTGCCCATTTGCGCGACTGCGGGGTTGATACCAGCCAGTCGGTGATCAGCGAAACGCAGCGGACTGCCGAATATATCGCAATCCTCGAAAGTTCCGGGGCCTTGCGGCATGGCCTGTCGGACATGGCGATCTTTGACGAGTTTACGCCCGCCGTCGTGGACAGGGCATGGTCGCATATCGGATCGGCGACCTTTATCTTCGCCGACTGCAATCTTCCAGCCGACACCCTTTCCGCTCTCCTGCGGCGCAAGCAGGGTTCGCGCGCCAGGCTGGCGATCGACGCCGTCTCGATGACGAAGGTCGCGAGACTGCCAAAGGACCTCACGGGCGTCGATCTCATCTTCATGAACATGGCCGAAGCATTCGCATTTCTCGGCGAGGACCGGGATGCAGGCTCCGCCACGCTTGACGATGCGCGCAATGCCGCGCGGATGCTGCAATCGGCCGGCGCGGCTGAAGCCATCGTAAGCCTGGGCGCCAAGGGGACGGCCGTTTCCGCGCTCGACGGTCACGCGACCTATCCCGCCGCCAAGGCCAACCCGGTCGACCTGACCGGCGCCGGCGACGCCATGGTTGCCGCGACCCTCCACCGCCTCATTCGGGGCGACGGCACGATGGAGGCTGCCCGCCACGGCATTCTCGCAGGTGCCCTGACCACGGAATGCCCGACCACCATTCACCCTGCCCTGTCTGCCGCATTTCTTGAAGCCAACATGGTCCGGATGAAAGCCTAGTTCCGGGGCAAGATATCTTACGAAAGGAATACCAACATGACTTCCACGCCTGTCTTCGAGACGATCCTTTACGAGAAGGACGCGACCGACAAATTCGGCACCATCACGCTGAACCGCCCGGACAAGCTGAATGCGATGAACAAGACGGCCATCCGCGAAATCGACGCGGCAGTTGCGCTTGCCGTCGCCGATCCGGATGTGAACGCGCTGGTGATCACCGGTGCCGGCCGCGCCTTTTCGGCGGGCTATGATCTTCAGGGCGCCGACTACGACGTCGACATCGAGGACTGGCACGCCGATATGGGCGAGAACACGCAGGCCCTTCTCAATATCTGGAAGGCCCCTATCCCCGTCATTGCATCGATCAACGGTTATGCACTGGCCGGCGCGCTCGAACTCATGATGGCCTGCGATCTGGCGATTGCAGCCGACAATGCGAAGTTCGGCGAACCCGAAGTGCGGCACAATTCCGGCCCGCCCTCGCTCTTCATGCCCTGGGTGATTGCATCGCGCGACGTTCGCTGGCTGATGTATACGGGCGATCTGGTGGATGCGCAGGAAGCCCTGGCGATGCGCCTCGTCAACAAGGTTGTTCCCGCATCCGAGCTTCGCGAAGCCACGGACAAACTCGCCCGCAAGCTCGCCCGCATGCCGGTTCCCGCGATCAAATATGCCAAGGCCTCGATCAACAACCAGCAGATCGCGGCCGGACTGATGACCTCGATGGATTACAACGTCCATGCGATCGCAGCCCTCCATGTCAGCCGCCGCGGACGCGAATGGATGGGCAATCTCGCCAAGATGTCGCTGAAGGAATATCTCGAAGTGCGCGACGCGCCCTTCAAGGGTCTCGACTGACGCAATCGGCCTCCGCCATTGCGGGGGCCGTGCTTTCAGAGGAGCGGCAGTGGATCGCATCGCAGCCGCCCCTCCAGCCCGTCAGCCTCTGGCCGTCTTCGGGCTCGTGATCGCAGAGGCCCCGGCCAATCTTGCCAGACGCTCCGTCAGCAGATCGAAAAAGGCCTCGTCATCGACATCGCGAATGAAGAGCGCGTTATGAGGCCTGCCGCTCACACCCCACCAGTCGACCACGGTCATGCCCTTGGTCAGCTCGGATTCGGTCTCGATTTCCACATTGCATTCCCGCCCGCCGTAAATGTCGGGGCGGATGAGATAGGCAATCACATTCGGGTCGTGCAGCGGCCCGCCCTCAAGCCCGTATTTTGCCTCGTCGAAGCGCTCGAAATAGTCGAGCCAGCCGGCTGCGACCGCGCCGAAGCTGCCGCCTAGCGCGCGGATGCGCGCCACACGCGCCCGCGTCGTGCGGACCTTGTGCGTGACATCGAGCGGCATCATCACAATGCGCACGCCGGATGCGAAGACCACGGTTGCGGCCTGCGGATCGACGAAAATGTTGAACTCCGCCGCAGGCGTGATGTTGCCACCCTCGAAAAGACCGCCGCCCATCAGGACGATGCGGCGGATGCGGCTGGCAATTTCCGGCGCCTTGGATAGCGCCGTGCCGATATTCGTCAGCGGCCCCAGAGGGCAGAGCGTGACGCTGCCTGCCGGCTGGCGTCTCAGAGTCTCGATGATGAAATCAACAGCATGCGTATCCTGCAGAGGCATGGAGGGCTCGGGCAGTTCCGCCCCATCCAGGCCCGTTGCCCCATGGACATGCTCCGCCGTCACGAGAGGCCCCGCCATCGGCTTCGCGCAGCCGGCATAGACGGGAAGATCCGTTCGTCCGGCAAATTCCAGAACCTGGCGCGCATTGCGCTGCGTCAGGTTCAGCGGGACATTTCCGGCCACGGTCGTCACGCCCAACAACTCGATTTCCGGGCTTGCCAGCGCAAGCAGGATGGCAAATGCATCGTCCTGGCCGGGATCGGTGTCGATGATGATCTTTTCAACCATTGGCGCGCACTCCAGAAACGTCGGCAGGCGTGGGACCAAGCGCACCTTGTCGCCACCTCGCCAACAGGGCAGTTTTCTTCGCTTCGAACTTGGCGGCAGCCTCCAGCTTGACCGGCCCGTAGCCACGAACCATGTCGGGAAGACCGGCAATTTCGCAGGCAAGCTCCAGCGTTTCGGGCGTCAGACCCTTGCAAAGCGCGTCAACCATCGCGGCATAGTCCTCGATGAGGCGGCGTTCCAGGCGCCGCTCCTCGGTCATGCCGAAAATGTCAAAGCGCGTGCCGCGCAGACCCTTCAACCGTGCCAGCAGGCCGAGCGCCGGGCCCATCCAGGGGCCGAACGCGGTCTTGGCGGGGCGTCCGGTGCGGGCATCGATCTTCCGCGACAGGAAAGGCGGGGCCAGATGGTGGCGGATCGTGTAGTCGCCCTCGAATTGCGCCGCGATCGCCTTTGCAAACGACGGATCGCGATGGAGCCGCGCGACTTCATATTCGTCCTTATAGGCCATCAGCTTGAAGGCATTGCGCGCGACCGCCTCGGCGAAGCCGCCCGAACCGCCGATCGCATCCTCCGCCTTGCGCGCGCGCTCCACGAGAGCGCGATACCGGTTTGCATAGGCTTCGTTCTGATAGTCGGTGAGAAAGTCAGCGCGTCGCGCGATCAGGTCATCAAGACTTTCCGTCTTCGGTTCTTTCTGTTTCAGTCCTGCCGCAGCAGCAACCGCCTCAGGCTCGACGGCGAGACGCCGCCCCCAGTGGAAGGCCGAGCGGTTCATGGCCACGCCTGTGCCGTTGAGGACAATGGCCCGTTCAATGGCGTCGAGGCTGATGGGGATCAGTCCCTGCTGCCAGGCGCTGCCCAGCAGAACCATGTTCGCCGCAATCGCATCGCCCAGAAGCGCGGTGCCGACATCGGTGGCGGGAATAAGGGTCAGGGCATTCTCGGCCGCAGCCTTCTTCAGCGACCGCAATGTCGACTGCTGCTTGAGGTCAATCGCCGTGTTCTGGACGAAGGAGGCGGTTGGCGCGAAATGGTCATCGATGACTGCGCGGGTACGTGTCTTGCCGAAGGTCGGCAAGGCTGTCCGGCCGGCGGCCACCACGACATCGAAGCCCAGGACCAGATCGCTCTCCCCGGGGCCGATCCGCACCGTGTTGATCGCGGCCGGATCGGAGGCGATCCGCAAATGCGAGACCACTGCGCCATTCTTCTGTGCAAGACCCGTCTGGTCCAGCGTCTGAACCGCAAGCCCGTCGATATGTGCCGCCATGGACAGGATGGCACTGACGGTGATGACACCCGTGCCGCCGATCCCGGCAAGAAGGATGTTATAGGGCCTGGAAAGATCGCCGTGGATCTCGGGAAGCCGGATCGTCGACACATCAAAACTGGCGCTCTGCGCCACGGGCTTGCGCAGCTTGCCGCCTTCCACCGTCACGAAGCTCGGGCAGAAGCCCTTGATGCAGGACAGATCCGTGTTGCAGCTTGACTGATTGATCTTGCGCTTGCGGCCGAACTCGGTCTCCTTGGGCTCGATCGAGATGCAGTTCGAAACCGCAGAACAGTCACCGCATCCTTCGCAGACCAGCTCATTGATGAAGGCGCGCTTGTCGGAAACGGGAAAGGCGCCGCGCTTGCGGCGGCGGCGCTTCTCCGCCGCGCAAACCTGATCGTAGACCAGCGCGGTCACGCCTTCCACTTCGCGCAGACCGCGCTGCACGGCGTCGAGTTCGTCGCGCGGATGAATGGAAACATTCGTCGGCAGGCGACCAATCCAGCGATCCGGGTCTTCGGCAACGACGACAACCTTCGCCGCGCCCTCGGCCAGCATCTGCCCGACCACGCCCGGCACGCTCAATTCGCCATCGTGGCGCTGGCCGCCGGTCATCGCCACGGCATCGTTGAACAGGATCTTGTAGGTCGCGTTGACCTTGGCCGCGATCCCAGCGCGGATCGCCAGAAGGCCGGAATGGAAATACGTCCCGTCGCCCATGTTGACGAAAATGTGCTTCTCATCGGTAAAGGGAGAAAGGCCGATCCAGGCCCCACCTTCGCCACCCATCTGTGTGAAGGTGGTGGTGTTGCGATCCTCGACGCCGACGATCATCATATGGCAGCCAATGCCCGTCGTGGCCCGGCTGCCATCCGGGATGCGCGTCGAGATGCTGTGCGGACAGCCGGAACAGAAATAAGGATCCCGCTTGAGCGCAACCGGCTCTTCCGGCGCTGTGAGACCGAGCCCATCGACCCTGGCGGCGGCAGAACCAAGCGGCCCCTCGCTGCCGATCCGGGACAGGATGGCGCGCGCAACACTCATCGTCGAAATCTCGCCGGACGCCGGCAGCAGAACCTGCCCCTCGGCAGCGGCCTTGCCGAACACACGCGGCCGCCGATCTGCAGGCATGTTGAAGAGCAGCGACTTCAACTGCTCTTCAATGATCGGGCGCTTCTCCTCAACGACAAGGATTTCGTCAAAGCTCGCAGCAAAAGATGAAATGCCCTCCGGCTCGATCGGCCAGACAAGCCCGACCTTGTAGAGGCCTATGCCAAGGCTTTCCAGCTCCCGCTCGCCCAGATCCAGAAGAGATAGGGCGCCGAGCAGGTCGAGCCAGGCCTTGCCGCTTGCAACGATGCCGAGCCGTCCCTTGCCGCCTGCCCCAAGGCGACGGTCAAGCGCATTTGCCCGTGCGAAAGCCTTCACCGCATCGAGCTTGCGCTCCAGCCGAAGCTCCATGGCATGCGGCCCATCAGGCCAACGCAGCGCGAACTCGCCCGCACCGACGCCGTCATCCGGAAGCCGGATGATCGGCCGGTCGGGTCCGATTGCGACCGAGGCCGTGCATTCGACGATTTCCGTCTGGCACTTGAAGCCGATCCAGGCACCGGAATGGCGGCTCATCGCCCAGCCAAGGAGGCCATAGTCGATATATTCCGCGACGCCCGCCGGCGAGAGCATGGGCACCATGGCGGAAATCAGATTGTGTTCGCTCTGATGCGGCAGTGTCGAAGACGCCGCGCCGTGATCATCGCCAACAAGCAGCAGCACGCCGCCATGCGGACTGGTTCCGGCAGCATTGGCATGGCGGATCACGTCCATGCTGCGATCGACGCCGGGGCCCTTGCCATACCACATGGCAAAGACACCATCATAGCGCGCGCCATCGAAGAGAGCCGTCTGCTGGGTTCCCCAGACCGCCGTCGCCGCCATGTCTTCATTGAGGCCCGGCTGGAATTTGACATGCGCCTCATCGAGATATTTGCGCGCCCGCACCACCTCGCGGTCGAACCCGGCCAGTGGAGAACCGCGATAGCCGGAAATATAGCCCGCAGTGTTGAGACCGGCGGCCAGATCGCGCTGGCGCTGGATCATCGGCAGGCGCACCAGAGCCTGCGTCCCGGACACCAGGATCGTCCCGCTTTCAAGCGCATAGCGATCGTCCAGCGTCACGGCCTCGTTGATCTTGCGGCTGGCGGAAATCAGCGGTGACGTCATGGCAGAACACTTCCGGAATGGCCCGCATCCATGTCGAAGACACGACCTGGATTGAGGATCAGGTGAGGATCGAGCGCCCGCTTCAGGCGGCGCATCGCGTCTATTTCAGGCTTGCTGCGGACCAGCGGCAACCAGGCCTTCTTGTCGAGACCGATGCCGTGTTCGGCGGAAATGGCGCCACCGCAGGCGGCAGCCGTTTCCAGAACGGCATCCGCCATTGCCTGAGGCCTCTTCGTCTGGACGATATAATGCAGATTGCCGTCGCCAAGATGGCCGAAAACAAACGGCCTTGCCTCGGGGTCGACATCCTTCAGCCGGAGGCTGGCTTTCCGGGTGAAATCCTCAAGCCGCGCAGCCGGAAGCGACACATCGAAGCCTGCCATGTCCGGCTTGGAAAAGATGAATGTGCTGCAGGCTTCCCGATAGGCCCAGAGGGCGCGATAGTCGCGGGTCGATTGCGACAGAACCACGTCCTCGCCGAGACCGTCTTCGAACGCTGCCATCAGTTCCGCAGCAAACCTTTCCCCGTCGGCCGCCTGCTGGCCCTGGATTTCGATCAGCGCATAGAAGAACGGCCCCACCGGCAATGGCGCACTGGCGAAGCCGCCAAGTGCTACGCCTTCATAAACCTCGGGAAAGATAATCTCAAAAGCCGACAGGAGAGAGCCGAGCCGTTGCCGCAAACGCTCAAGCAGCGCCTGCGCGGCGGCGAGAGTCGTGAGCGCAACCAGCGCATTCAGACTTGTGGCCGGCAGCGGATGCAGCTTGAGGCAGGCCTTCGTGACCACGCCGAGCGTGCCTTCCGAACCGATGAAACATTGATTGAGGTCGAGACCTGAATTGTCCTTCGGCAGACCGCGAAGCGAGCTGAGCACGCTTCCATCCGCCAGAACGACTTCGAGACCCGCGACCTGGGCGCGGAACATGCCATAGCGAAGCACGCGAATGCCGCCCGCATTGGTCGCCACATTGCCGCCAATCGTGCAGGAACCACGCGAGCCGATGTCGACGCCGAAGAGAAAACCCGCCTCTTCCGCCTTTTCATGGACCCTTTGAAGCGCGACGCCGGCGTCGGCAATCAGAGTGCCTGCCTGCCGGTCGACCTCCGACAACTCCGTCATCCGCTCCAGGGAGAGAACGACTTCGTCATCCTGCGGACGCGCGCCACCGGAAAGTCCTGTACGCCCGCCTTGGGTGACCAGCGGTTGGGCATGGCTCTGGCAGGTGGAGAGAATGAGGGCCACATCGGCCGTATTGCGTGGCCTGAAGACGAGGGACGGCAGGGGGCCGAGCTTGTCCGTCGCATCGCCACGATAGGCCTCGCCTACCGCGCCGCCAAGCAGAATCGCAGCCGAATCAAGACGCGGGGAAAGCACCGCCACGAGCGCACCGACCTTTTCGGTCGTCGCTCTGCCACCCGCGCGGGATACCCCGTCGACAGGTTCTATGTCGCCCGAAAGGCTGACCATGAGCCGCTGTTCCCTTTGTTATTGGGGTCATGGTTATACAGGTTCCGATATTTGTCAAACCTATATTTAAATAGGCTATAGCCTTTGGAAAGCATTCATGGCATGGTCTGTGATAGCATCGGAGGAACGTTATGATCCTGAAATATGATGAGGTTGTCAGATCGGGAATCGCCAAGCAGGTGGCGGATAATATCCGGTCCGCGATCATGGACGGCCGGCTGAAGATCGACGAACGCCTCCCGAGCGAAGAGGAGCTTGCGCGCAGCTTCGGCATTTCGCGCCCCACCGTGCGCGAGGCGCTGAAACGGCTGGCCGCGCAGAACCTCATTCTTTCCAAACGCGGCCCCACCGGCGGCAATTTCGTCAAGCGACCGGACCCCGAGGGTCTGTCGAAGGCAATCACCGGGGCGGCAACGCTTCTTGTCGGCGTGGGTGCGTTCGACATCGACGAGATCATTGTCGCCCGGCGCGAAACCGAAACCATCTGCTGCCGACTGGCGGCAGAAAATTGCGGCGAAGAATTCCTGCTCCTGATGGAAGATGAAATTGCCAATCAGGAAGACCCGGCGCTGACAGACGAGGACTTCTGTGCCTCGGACGTCCGTTTCCACCGCGCGCTGGTGGATTCCACCAATAACGGCCCCTTGAAGCTGATGATGTATACCGTCATCGAAGCCTTCATTCCGATCACCAACATGATCGTGTTTCGCGTGCGTGAACGCAGACAGGTGGTCAGCCTGCATCGCGAAATCGTCGAGGGGCTGCGCAATGCGGATGCAGCCCGCGCCGTCAGGGCGTTGAATGCCCTGCTTGATTATGTCAGCCAATCCTATGTCGCGGCCGTTGCCGCGCGCGAAAGCCGCAAGAGCGTCGCCGAAAGCGCGACCTGATCCCCTTTCCCGTCCCGTCAAACCGAATGCCAGGAGCACATTGCAGTCATGAGCGACAAATTCAACGCGATGGTGATCGACACCGTGGACGGAAAGCCCAAGGGCATATTCCGTGAGCTCAGCCTCGCAGATCTGCCCGACCATGATGTCCTGGTTGAAATCCAGTTTTCGACGCTGAACTACAAGGACGGCCTCGCCGTCAGCGGCAAGGGGCGCATCGCGCGCCGCATGCCGCTTGTTGCCGGCATCGATCTTGCCGGGACGGTGGTGGAATCGCGTTCCCCGCTCTGGAAAACGGGTGACCGGGTCGTCGTCAATGGCTTCGGCCTGTCCGAAACGGAGTGGGGTGGCTTTAGCCGCTACCAGCGCCTGAAACCCGAATGGCTGATGAAGCTCCCGGAAGCCTTCTCCTTCGAACAGGCGATGGCCATCGGAACGGCCGGGTATACGGCCGCCCTCTGCGTCGATGCCCTGGAGCGCTGGGGCGCGATCAAGCCCGGCGTGGGAGAGGTCCTGGTGACAGGGGCCGCCGGCGGCGTCGGTTCTGTCGCAATCAGCCTGCTGGCGACGAAAGGCTATAATGTGACGGCCTCGACCGGCCGCCCGGAGACGCATGATTACCTCGGCTCCCTCGGCGCCACCGGCTTTATCGACCGCGCGAGCCTGACGGAAAAGGGCGGCCCGCTGCAAAAGGAGCGTTGGAGCGGCGCCGTCGATTCAGTCGGTTCGACCACGCTTGCCAATGTCCTTTCGCAAACCAATTACGGCGGTGCCGTCGCCGCCTGTGGCCTCGCGGGCGGCGCGGATCTGCCCGCAACGGTGTTGCCGCATATCCTTCGCGGCGTGGCGCTTCTCGGTGTCGATTCGGTCATGGCGCCGATGTCGTTGCGCCAGCAGGCCTGGCAAACACTCGCCAGCACGCTGAACCCGGACCATCTTGCGGCCATCACGACGGTTGAGCCGATGTCCCGGCTCCCCGAGCTTGCGGAAGCAATCATCGGCGGCCAGATTCGCGGCCGTGTCGTCATCGACGTCACACGTTAGCAGAGGCTTTCCCGGAGAAGAGCGCGCGGACGGGTGTCATGACGCTCGTCCACCACTATTCGTCCTGACGGCCTCTCAGCCGGTTCAGACCTGCCACATCAGGTCCCGGCGACCCGGCGGTCATTCTTGTCGAAGAGATGCAGATCGTCGGGATGGAAGGAAAGCTTCAGGTTATGCCCCCGGCTGAGATTGTGCTGGCCCTGCAAGACGGCCAGCACCAGCTCTCCGGTCGGTGCATGAGAATGGACCACCGTTTCCGATCCCAGCGCCTCGACCATGTCGATCGTCACCGGCACGCCGTTTTCGCCTGCTTGCGCTACGCGCATATGCTGCGGACGCAGGCCCACCGAGACGTCTTCGCCGGCGTGTGCGGCTTCCGCCCGTCGCGGCACAGTCACCACTTCGCCGTCAAAGAGACGCAGCAGCGTTCCTGCCTCGCTGACGCCCTCGATCCTGCCGGAGAGGAAATTCATGCTCGGCGCACCGATGAAGCCGGCGACGAAGCGATTTGCGGGGCGATTGTAAAGCTCCAGCGGCGAACCGACCTGCTCCACCCTGCCCTTGCGCAGAACCACGATGCGATCGGCAAGCGTCATCGCCTCTATCTGGTCATGTGTCACATAGATCATCGTCGTCTTCAGGCGCCCATGCAGGGCGGCGAGTTCGGCGCGCATGGAAATACGCAGTTCCGCATCGAGGTTCGACAGCGGCTCGTCGAGCAGGAAGGCGGTCGGGTTGCGCACGATGGCGCGGCCGATGGCGACGCGCTGGCGCTGGCCGCCGGACAATTGCCCCGGACGGCGCTCCAGATAGTCACCGATTTCCAGCATGCGCGCCGCTTCCGCAATCCGCGCATCAATCTCCGCCTTCGGCATGCGGGCATTTTCCAGCCCGAAGGCAAGGTTCTGGCGCACGCTCATATGTGGATAGAGCGCATAGGACTGGAACACCATGGCAAGGCCGCGATCGGAGGCCGGCACATCATTGACCAGCGTCCCGTCGATGCGGATTTCGCCGTTTGAGGGCCGGTCGAGGCCGGCGATCTGGCGGAGCAGCGTCGACTTCCCGCAGCCCGACGGACCGACGAAGACCACGAATTCGCCTTCGCCGATATCGAGATCGATGCCATGCAGGACATCGATCGCGCCGAAGGATTTGGTGACTTTCTCGAGCGTGATACGGCCCATGGATTTATTCCTTACTTGAGGCCCGACGTCGCAATGCCCCGCGCGATGAAGCGCTGCAGGAACACGAAGACGAGGACAACGGGGATCATGGTGACGACGGTCATCGCCAGGATGAAATGCCACTGCACATTCAGCTGGCCGGAATAGACGTTGAGGCCCACCTGCAACGTGTAGAGCGACGAGCGGCTGAGCACGATCAGCGGCCAGAGGAAGTCGTTCCAGCGCCAGACAACCGAGAAGATGGCGAGCACGGCAAGCGCCGGCGCGGAGAGCGGCAGGACGATGCGCCAATAGATCTGCCATTCGGAGGCCTTGTCCATGCGCGCCGCGTCGATCAGTTCATCCGGGATGGTCAGCATATATTGCCGCAGCAGGAAAACGCCGGTCGGCGTTGCGACCGTTGGCAGGATGACGCCCCAGAGTGAATCGAGCAGACCGAGCGAAGAGACGACCGAATAGAGCGGCACCATGATCACGGCGAGCGGCACCATGAGCGTCGCGACGATGACGATCAGCACAGCATTCTGGCCGCGAAACTGATATTTCGACAGCGCAAAGGCCGCCATGGAGTTGACGACAAGCGTGATGAGCGTCGCCGTCACGGTGACGAAGACCGAATTCCACAGATAGCGCAGGAAATCGAAATGCACGAAGGGTTCCGTGTAGTTCGACGTTTCGAAATGCAGCTTCTGGACGGGCTTGCGGTCCTTGATATTGACCTTGATGACGGTTTCCGGGCTTGCCGGATCGACCATCTGGGCCACGATGCCAACACGCCTGAGTTCCACCAGCCGCGCCGTCTTGCCATCCGGCATGGTCACGTCATAGAGCGGCGACGGCTTGTCATTGCCGGCGATCTTCACCGTTTCGGTGACATAAGGCAGCAGCGAGGGCGGGAATTCGGAGAGAGCCGCCGGCGTCTTGAAGGAGGAGAGTGCAAGCCAGGCGGCCGGCGCGAACATGACGAACAGTCCGCCGATCAGCCAGACCCAGGTGAACACATCGGTCCAGTGCCAGCCCTTACCGCCCGAGCCCGAGGCGCCGCGACGGCGTGTGACGAAATCAACCGCGCGAGACATCAGCGAGCCCCCTTCTTTTCACTGCGCCGCGAGGCGGCCATCTGGACGAGCGTCAGCACAACCAGCACCGCGCCCATGAGGATCGACGCCGCGGCCGCCAGACCCGGATTGCGCAGTTCCGAGGCAAAACCGGTCTCGTAGATATATTGAACCAGATACATGGTGCTCGTCCCCGGCCCGCCATGGGTCAGCACGAAGGCCTCGTCGAAAATCTGCACGGCACGGATCAGCGCCAGCACCAGAACCACGATCAGGTTCGGCATCAGAAGCGGCAGCGTGATGCGCCAGAAGACGCGCGACCGGCTGGTTCCGTCCATCTGCGCTGCCTCGTAGAGATCCTTCGGGATCGCCTGAAGGCCGGCGAGCAGGATCAGCGTGTAGAAGCCGACATGCGCCCAGATCGACACGCCGATGGAGGCGAAGAAGGCACTGTTGCGCTCGGTCAGCCAATCATGCGGCTCAAGACCAAGCCCCTGCATGACCGCGTTGAGCACGCCCTGCCGCTGGAAGATCCAGCGCCAGATGAGGCCCGTGACGACCGGCGACAGCAGGACCGGGAAGAAGAAGACGGCGCGCCAGAAGCCCCGCCCGATGATCTCGCGATTGAGGATGAGCGCCGTGATCAGCGCCGCCACGATCATCAGCGAGACCTGAAGCACCACGAAGGCCGCCGTATTGCCGGCCGCAATCCAGAAGACGTCCTGCTTGCAGGTGTTCGGATCGAGATAATTGCCGCAGGCGAAGATCTCGCGATATTGCTCGGCCCCGACAAAGCTGCGTTCGCTGAGGAAAATGGCCGAGCCGCCCGTCAGCGAATAGACGAAGTTGATGACGAAGGGGACGAGCACGAAGACGGCGAAGATCGCCATGTTCGGCGCCAGAAAGAAGGCGGCCATGCCGTTCTGACCAGCCTTGCGCTGCAGATAGCGCAGCGGCACATCGACAATGCCCATCACGCGACTGACAACGGCCATCAGGACCGATTGCGACGCCGACAGAAGCCCATTGGCTTTCATGGATGTGCCCTCCCTCACATTACTGGTGCGACCGATGCGCGGGAACCTCCCTCCCGCGCATCGGGGATTTCAGGCCTTACTTGGCCGCCTTCACCTTTTCGGCAATGTCGCTGTCGATGCGCTTGAAGGCTTCGTCAGCCGTCATCTCGCCCGCCATGGCCTGGCCGACGCGGCTCACCAGCGCGCCGTAATAGGTGTCGGACCACTTCCAGCCGGGAAGCTTCAGCGCTTCCGGTGCTGTCGTCGTCGTTGCCTTCACGAAGGTGTTCAGCGCCTCCTTGGCGAACTTGTTGTCCGTCTTGAAGTCGAGACCGCCGGCGACCACTTCCTTGTTGGACGGCAGGAAGAGTGTGCGTTCGGCGAATTCCTTGGCGATCGGAGTCGAGGCCAGGAAGTCCATGACCTTGGCCACATCCTTCGGGTTCTTCGTGTCCTTCATGGCGACGAGACCAGCGCCACCCGGCATGCCGGTGCAGGCGGCCGGGCCGCAGGGGCTGCCGATCGCCACCCAGTCGAAATTGGTGCCGATCTTGGTCATGAAGTTCGGGATCTGCCAGGAGCCCGCATAATACATGACCACCTGTGCGTTGATGAAGTCATCGGCGGCCGGCTTGTAGGTCGTGCCGGAGGCAGACACCCACACGTCCTTGTCGGACACGCCATCGGCGTTCCACTTGATCAGCTGCGTCAGATACTTCTTGGCAGCGTCGTCGAGCGGGGCCGGCATGCCATCCTTGCCGATATAATTCGCGCCATAGGAGATCGCCGGGCCGGTGATGCGGTGGCCGGAGCGGTCGATGGCAAAAGCATAAGGAACCTGCTGGCTCTTGGCGACCTTGGCAGAGGCCGCAACCCACTCGTCCCAAGTTGCCTTCTCGCCCGGCACGGCGACGCCCGCCTGATCGAACAGCGTCTTGTTGATGAAACCGCCGGTCAGCGTGATCTGCGTCATGAAGCCCGGAATGATGTTCGAACCGTCCGGGCGCATCCAGTCGAGCTGGTCGCCATAGTTCTTCTTCCAGAACTCGGCGTCCTTCAGATAGGGCGTCAGGTCGAGCCAATATTGCGACAGCGATTTCAGGTTGGTGACGCGGGCAATGTCCGGGCCATTGCCGGCAGCAAGCTGAACCGGAAGCTGCTCCTTGATCGTCGAGTAGGCGACTTCGTCGACCGTCACCTTGATATCCGGATTGTCCTTCTGGAACTTGGCGATCAGATCCTTGAAGACCTGGCCTTCCACGCCGTCCGAATACCACATGATACGCACGTCGCCTGCAAAGGCTGCCGTGCTCGACAGCAGCGCGATACCTGCAGCCGCCAGAATGGAAATGCTTTTCATCGTCGTCTCCTCCTTCGATGGACGGTTTTCCCGTCAGTTGAGCGAACTGCGGCCCCTCCGCCGCAAGTCCGCCTATTCCCGCATGAGGGTCAGCCCCCGTGCGTCATGTTCATCGCCTTGCCCTCGACGCTCCAGTCGGCGGGGTTCAGTACGCGCCCTTCGGCCTCGGTCCGGCCGTCGGCATGGCAGATGACGGTTCCGTATTCCGGATCATCGATCATCAATACGCCATCCGATGCCTCGGAGATCGAAAGATTTCCGAAACGGGCGGCGAAGTCCTCCTCGGAATCCTGGTCGCCGAGACGCACGATCCAGTGCGTCTTGTGGCCATCGAGCCGCAGCTCGTTGCCGGCCGTCGGGCCAGTCTCAACGAGCGAGAACGGACGGCTACCCTTCAACAGAACCATGCCCTGCCCTGAGCGCGCAACCGCGATGTCGCCCTTCACGGACGAGGCATCGAATTCCTGACGCGGGAACCAGGCATGCGAGAAGCCCGGCTGTTCCGCCGCGCAATTGAATGTCAGGACCGCAAGGCCGCGATAATGATGCAGCCGCGGCAGCGTGCCGGAGCCGCCCCAATAGGACGGGCGGCCATAGCCGGAGTGGATGGTCTCGCCCGGATGGTTGATCCAGACCTGCGCATCGGCATTCTCGCCGAGACGAAGCTGGAGCACGGTTTCCTGATAGCCCCATTCGTTCCAGCGGTAATGCGCCGCCGTGCCGATGGCGTAATGCGCCGTCTTGTAGTGATAGAGCTTGGCGATGCGGTTTTCGCCCTGCGCGAAGGCCCATTCCTGGCCCTCGCTTGAGCGCCAATCGGCGACAGCAGCGAGTGCCGCCGGGATGTCCAGCCCATGATCGCGCAGCGCAATCGCCGTCTGCGGCAGCGCATGGACGCGGCGTCCGTAATTGCCCTTGCCCCAGATGAGGCGGGCAATGCCGGAGAGTTCGAGCGAGCCCGACGCACGCAGTGTATGCTCGTAAGAACGGCCTTGCGCGCCGCTCAGAATGCCATGATGGGCCGAGCGGGCGACAATAGTCACGAGGCGAACGATCGCCTTGCGGGCGCGGTCGCGGACATCGTGATCGGGAGCCAGCGCAAAGAGTGCCGTCAGTCCCTTGAGGTCGATGGGGAAATAGGGCGCGGAGTTGAACTCGGCCATCTCCCACTTCTCGAAATGATCGAGCCAGGCGCGCACGCGGGCAAGGCCTACGGCCGACTGCTCAGCGCCGAGACGGCCAGAGCGGACAAACCGCTCTTTCGGATGCAGCGCGCCTGCAAGATAGCAGGCCGTGTGGAACAGCAGCGCATGGTTTTCCGAGAAATACCACTGCACGTCATTGCCCGGTTCATCCATCCAGTAGCGATAGGAGAGGATAGCGCGGTCGATCTGCGTCACGACATCGGGGTCGATGTGCTGGCCATAGGCCATGCGGCACCAGAGCAGCGGCACGAGGGCAAAGTCGGCGCAGTCATGGCAATCGACAATGGTCGGCAGCGTCGCCGCGATCATCTCGTCGGTCTTTGCGCCATAGCGGCCGGAGGCCAGACGCGCCAGCGCCATGACATTGTCCGGCTCGCCGAATTCGGAAATCTCATTCAGCGTTTCGGTGATGCGGGCCGCAAGATCTGTTCCCGCAACGCCCTGCCGCTCGGCATGGCAGATTTCGACACCGAAGACGCGCGCCGCCGTGAAACCATCAGCCGAGAGGCTGACGTGGAAATGGCGGAAGTCTGACGGCAGTGCCGACGTCTCGCCCAGCGACAGCCGACTTTCGCCAGCCTTGAGCGTCAGCGCCAGCCGCATCGGCTCCTCGCGCGACATGAAATCGCCTTCGACGGTGATCTTGGCGTCCGCAGCAACCTGCAGCGGAGCCCCTGTCACCAGGGCGACTTCTCCAGCGCGATAGACCGGCTTTTCAAAATGCATGTCATCCAGCGCCGCCTCTATGGCCGAGGCCGTCGCGGCCCTGCCGGAAACCGGCAGCGCCTGTTCGGCAGCGGGGCCGGAGACATAATCCATCTGGAAGAAATAGCGCGCATCGCGCTCGGCGAGATCGTCGAAGAAGACGGAAATTTCGTTGAGACCGGCCTTCAGCGAGACGGTGAAATCCTTCTTCGCTTCGAGGTTCCGGACATAATCAGCCATGAAGCCAACTTCCGCGCCATTCACGAACAGGATCGCGCCGCCGCAGGTGCCGAGACGCAGCACGGCGTCGCCGGCGCTGGCGGCCTTGATGGAGGTCCGCGCCCATGTGCCGATCACGGTCGGGCGGAACCAGAAGCCGGAGAGATCGACGCGCGGCGAGCCGAAGGGCAGCCAGAAGCGCGAAAGAGCGAACTCGCCCTTGACTTCCGGTCGCTTGCCGCGACGCTCCGCGCCGAAGGCCGTGCGGCAGGGATATTCGTGCGGAATGAAGTTCTTGTGCTTGGTGAGGAAGAAGAAGGGATCCATTTCCCCCTTCATCGGCTGGTCCGGCACGTCATAGCGGGCTTCCGCCGTAGCCCCAAGCTGCCAATAGGTGATCGGCGCGCCGGCAGGCAGAGGACGGTTCAGGTGATCGGTCGAAAGGGACGTCATGTGCGTGTTCATTTCAAGCTAGCCACGGGAACGGGATCGACATCGGTATAGGCCTGGTTTTCCCCGGTCATGCCCCAGACGAAGGCATAAGGGCCGGTGCCAGCGCCCATATGGATCGACCAGGCCGGCGAGATCACGACATCGCCATTGGCGACGATGAGATTGCGCGTCTGGTCGGGACGACCCATGAGATGAATGACCCGGTCGGCCTCATCGAGGTCGAAATAGCAATAGGCCTCCATACGCCGCTCATGGAGGTGTGGCGGCATTGTGTTCCAGATGCTTCCGGGTGCGAGATCGGTGATCCCCATCAAAAGGAGGGAAGACGGGGCGACCTCGGGATGGATGTACATGCGCAGCCGGCGCTTGTTGGAGCGGGCCTCGTCACCGAGATCGAGAGGCTTGGCCTCTTCCTTCGTGATCAGGCGATGCAGGATATCGCGCCCAGCGGGCACGGAATTCATGTAGAAACGCGCCGGCTTGGCCGGATCGTCGCTCATCAGCGTCACCTTTTCAGCGCCCCGGCCGATATAGAGAACATCGCGGTTGGCGAGCGCGAATGTCTGGCCATCGACCGTAATCTTGCCGGCACCGCCGAGATTGGCGACACCCATTTCGCGGGCGGTGAAGAAAAGCGGCGTGCCGATTTCCGCACCGTCGCCGAAGGAAAGCGGCTCGGCGGCTGGCGTTGCCGCCCCCACGATCATGCGATCGAAATGGGTGTAGGCGAATTCGATATGACCGGGGCGATAAAGCCCCTCGATCAGGAATTCGGCGCGCAAGCGCTCCGTGTCGAAGCTTTTGATATCGTTGGGGGAAACCCCGTAGAGCACGCGCATGGTCATGCCGCGGCCTCCTTGTGATCCACATGGGACAGCGCCTCGGTGAGGCAGAGAATGGCGAGCGCCTGGCCGTAGCCCGTCGGCTCGATCGGGATATCCTTGTAGAATTGCAGGTCATGGCCCATGCGCGTCCCGTAGGAGACGTTGGCGACCGTGCCATTGTCGTCGATATTGGCCAGCACGACGGAAAGCGCCTTCAGCCCCGCCTCGCGGCAGCCGGCCGGGCCGATGCCGAGGCGGGCAGCCTTCATGAGACCATAGCCGAAACCGGCCGTGGCCGAGATTTCCTCGTAAGAGGTCGGATCGTCGAGCAGCGTATGCCATGCGCCGGACGGCGCCTGAAGCTTCAGAAGCGTCTCGATCTGCGCTTCCAGCACGCCGAGCAGGAATGTGCGGATTGGCGGCGCGATGTCGGCGATTTCGATCAGGTCGAGAATACCGACCGTGATCCAGGAATTGCCGCGCCCCCAGAGCGCGCGGGCAAAATTATGCCGCCCCTCAAAGGTCCAGCCATGGAACCAGAGGCCGGTCTTTGTGTCCGCCAGATAGCGGGTATGCAGCAGGAACTGATGGCAGGCCTCGTCCACCAGCTCGCGGCGGCCGCTCGTCTGGCCGTAGGAGGCCAGGAACAGGCCGACCATGACCAGCGTGTCGTCCCAGAGTTCCCGATCGTTGATCTTGTCGGACACGATATGCGGGATGCCGCCTTCCGGCGTGCGCGGCATTTCGGAAAGGACGCGATCCGCCCACTTGTCGAGTTCACCCTGCCAGCGCGCCTCGCCCGTCTCGCGCCACAGAAGCGAAAGCGGCAGCATGGGCGCAGTCGTATTGATGTTGAGCTTGGGCAGGCCAGCAGCAATGCGACCATCAAACCAGTTCTCGATCAGCGCCTTCAGGCCCGGATCGCGATTGAACATCCAGAGCCGCACGAGGCCATAAAGCCCGATGCCTTGCGGCCATTCCCAGGAATTGAAGCTGATATAGTCGCCCGCCGTGCCGTCGAGATTGGGCTCGTTGTAGCGGCCGTCATGGCTGAGCTTGGTCATGCCCTGCACAAGCCGGTCCAGGCGCTCTTTCAGAACGCTTGCCTGAGGCGTCATCGCAATTTCCTCCCGTATCGCGCCACCTCTTGCGCCATTTGAGGCGCGCCGGGCGGCTTGAAAAGGACGTTGGCACACGGAAAATTCTTGCGCAATATGAAAATTTCTTGCAGTTTGCGCGCAATATCTGCGGGGAACCGGACATGAGCAGCATCGGCAAAAGAGGCAAACCGAGCCGCAAGGTGCGGCTGGAAGACATTGCCGCGCGCTGCGGCGTGTCGATGAGCACAGCATCGCGGGCGCTGGCCGGCGAAAAGGGCGTGCGGCCGGAAATCCGCGCACAGGTCACGGAAATGGCCAAGGCGCTGAACTACAACATTCCGACCTCGGTCAGCGGCCAGAAGATCATTCTCGCGGCCAGCAGCGCGGCCATGATCGACTATGTCCGCAACCAGTTCACCGCGCAGGTTCTGCAGGGGCTGCACCAGCGCGCCGAAACGCTGGGCGTCGAGATCGTCACGCAGCCCATTTCAGGCGCCCCGGGCGATATCGAGGGCCTGCGCAGGGCGCTCGACGACGTGAGCGTGGCCGGGTTTCTCTTTCTCACCATTGACGACGAAAGCGCCCTGTCGCTGAGCCGCGATTTCGGCAAGCCGGTCGTCCTCGTCAACAGCGACGACCCCTTGATGCGGCTTTCGAGCGTCACACCCTGCAACCGGTCCGGCGCGCGGATCGGAGCGGAATATCTCCAGTCGCTGGGCCATGAGCGCATCCTCTTCCTCATGCGGCGCGGCCGCCGCACCATCGAGCGCCGCTTCGAGGGCTGGCGTGACGCGGTGGCGGCCAAGGGTGCACAGGATATCGATGACCTCACGGTTGAGGTCGAGGACTGGCTACCGGAACTGGCGGCAGCAGCCATTGAGCAGCGCATAGCCAGGCGCGGCCTTGATTTCACCGCCGTGCTGACGGCCGGCGAAAGCCTTGCCGTCGGTGCCATGATGGGTGTGCAGAAGGCAGGCTTCAGCGTACCGGGCGATGTCTCCGTCATGGGGATGGACGATCTGCCGCAAGCGGCCTTCTACAATCCGCCGCTTTCCTCCATCCATGTCCCCATGCACGAGATCGGTGCGAGCGCGCTCGATCTTCTTCTCGATGCCGTCAACGGTAATGCGACGCCGGCACGACGCATCGAGCTGGCCTGCCATATCGTTGAACGGCAGTCGACGGCGCGGGCCTGATCAAACCTGAGATGCGGATCAGTGCAGGCCGAACTCTGCGAGCAGCTGTTCCCGTAGCCTGACGAAGCCCTCCTCGCTACGATTGCGGGGACGCGGCAGGTCAACGCTGATCTCGCGCAACTGACCGCTCTTGTCCTTGGGAAGGACAAGCACGCGGTCGGCGAGGTAGATCGCTTCCTCGAGGTCGTGGGTGACGATGATCATCGTCACCTTTTCCTCGCGCCAGATGCGGGAGAGTTCTTCCTGCATGGTGAGCTTGGTCATGGCGTCGAGTGCGCCAAGGGGCTCGTCGAGGAGGAGAATTTCGGGCTGGATCGCAAGCGCGCGGGCGATGCCGACACGTTGCGCCATGCCACCGGACAGCTGTGACGGATAGGCCTCGACAAAATCGGTGAGACCCACGAGCTGGACATAGCGGCGGGCGCGCTTCAGCCCCTCGTCGCGAGACAGGCCGCGCAGTTCCAGAGGGAAGGCAACATTTTCGATGACGGTGCGCCATGGAAGCAGGCGCGGCTCCTGGAAGATGACGGCACGCTCGGTGCCGACACCATGGACCGGCTCGCCATCGATCAGCACGCGACCTTCATCGGCATCCTCAAGGCCGGCGAGAACACGCAGCAGCGTCGTCTTGCCCGAGCCGCTGGCGCCGACGATCGCCAGGCATTCGCCGCCGCGAATATCGAGATTGACACCCTTCAGCACGTTCAGCGCGCGGCCATTGATGTTGAAGGTCTTGGAGAGGTCGCGGATCGTCACCTCTCCGCGAAGGGCTTCGGTTGCTGTCGTCATGTCAAACCTCGCTTGCGGCGTGGAACGGCGGGCCCGGAGGGGCCCGGTTCTCTGTTCCTGGGATTAGTTGCTGGCGAAACGCTCTGGCGTGTAGAGCACATTCTCGACCTTGATCTGGTCCTTCTTGATCTGGCCTTCGCGGACGAAGATATCGATCCAGAACTGCAGGTCGCGATCGACCGCCTTGGCGCCGGGGCGCAGGCCATAGCCGGTGAAATATTGCGCGATGTCGCCGTTCTCGCCGCGGGCGGTCAGCACCTTGGCAATCAGCTTCTTGGTTTCTTCCGGATGGGTCCGCGCATAGTCGGCGGCGCGCTCGGACTGTTCGATGAATACCTGTGCCGCCTTCGGATGCGCCTTGATCCAGTCGCGCCGCAGCACGGCAAAGCCACCGGCGATTTCGCCGAGGACATCGGTGTCGCCGAAGATCTTCTGCAGGCCGCCATTCTTCAAAGCCGCGCCTTCAAAGGTCTTCTGCCAGTAGCCGAAGGCCGTGACATCAACCTGCTTGGAGCGCAGGACCTGTTCCAGCTGCGGGCCGGGCACGACGACGAGCTTGGCGGCATTTTCCGGCAGGCCGACGGAATGCAGCGCCTCGCGCACCGTGTAGTCGAGATGGGCGCCGAGCGTGTTGACGGCAATCGTCTTGCCGGCCAGATCCTTGATCGACTTGATCGGGCTTCCGTCCAGCGAATAGAAGATGCTTTCCGTCTGCTGGTTGATACCGTTGGACGGATAGGCCGCGACGAAATCATTGCCGCCGGCAATCGAGTTGAGAACGGCAGACGTTGCGGCACTGCCGAGTTCGACATTGCCCGAGGCGAGCGCGAAGAGCGAAGCCGGGCCGCCCTGCGCATAGCCGACATTCTCGATCTTGATGCCGGTACCCTCGAAATAGCCGAGCGCATCGGCAAGCTCATGGCCGGACAGGCCGCCCTGGCTTGCGAGATAGCGGATTTTCACCTCTTCCGGGCCGGCTGCATAGGCAAAGCCCATCGGGGTCGAGAGGAAAAGGCTGGCGGACAGGGCGGCAAGCGCATTGAAGCGGCGGCGGTTGATGGTTGTCATGGGGTCTCTCCTTGATCAATAGGGGTTTGGCGACAAGTGGGCTTTGCTCATGCCTTGGCGGGCGCCCAGCGGCACAATCGCTTCTGCAGGGTTTCGAGAATGAGGTTGGCGACAAGGCCAAGGGCTGCGAGCAGCAGGATGGCGCCGAACATCAGCGGGATCTGGAAATTGTATTGGGCGTTCATCACCTGGAAGCCGAGGCCGCTATTGGCGCCGATCATTTCGGCGGCAATCAGCAGGAGCAGCGCGGTGGTGGCGCTGAGGCGCAGGCCGACGAAGATCTGCGGCAGAGCGCCCGGCAGAACGACACTGCGGAAGATATGCCGCCGGCGGGCGCCGTAGACGCGGGCCATCTCGATCAGCTTCGGGTCTGCCTGTTTCACGCCGCCAATGGTGGCAAGCAAGATCGGAAACAGGGTCGCCCAGAAGATGACGAAGACCTTGGAGGTTTCACCGAGCCCCAGCAGCAGGATGAAGACCGGATAAAGCGCCAGCGCCGAGGTCTGGCGCAGCAGCTGCAGGATCGGATCAAGCGCGCGTTCGACAAGGCGGATCTCGCCCATGAACAGGCCGAGCGGAATGCCGATGGCGACCGCTGCGGCAAAGGCGATCCCGGAGCGCTGCAGGCTGATGGCGAGATCGCGCCAGAGCGGGCCTGAAATGAAACCATTGGTCAGCGCTTCGAAGATGCGGTCGAGCGGCGGGATCACCGCCGGGTTGATCCACCCGGCGGTTGCCGCGACCTGCCAGAGGATGGCAAGCGCGATGATCGAACCGTAGCGCACGAAAGCGCCCTGCACACCGCCCCGGACAAGCCGGCCCACCGTGGAGAAGGCGGGGCCGGCCTGTCCGGCGTGCTGCCCGCCCGCTTGCGACGGGCTGGCCTTCAGGGTGGCAGCCCTTGGAGAGCCGGTTTGCAGGGAGCTGGCCTTCAGCGGAAACGACTGTTCGATATCGAGCGCCATGGGAGTGTCCTCTGATCCGTGTCTGTCGGTTTATTCGGCGGCCTGGACCGCGCCTTCGGCGAGCGTCCAGCGGTTCTGCGGGAAAGGCAGGCCGAGATTTTCGCGCAGCGTCTTGCCTTCGTATTCGGTGCGGAAGAGCCCGCGGCGCTGAAGCTCCGGAATGACGAGGTCGACGAAGTCGTTGAGACCGGTCGGCAGCCAGGGCGGCAGGATGTTGAAGCCATCAGCGGCCTCGTTCTCGAACCATTCCTGCAGCGTGTCGGCAATCGTTGCCGGCGTACCGACGATGGTGAAATGACCGCGTGCCGAGGCGACCCACTGGTAGAGCTGACGGATGGTGAAGTTGTTCTCGTCCGCAATCTGGCGGATGAGTGTCTGGCGGCTCTTCATGCCCTCCGTCGGCGGGGCCGGCGGCAGCGGGCCGTCAAGATCGGCACCCGTCAGGTCGAGCTCGCCGCCGGTGAGACCCTTGATCAGGGCAAGACCGTCTTCCTCCAGGATGAGGCTGGTCAGGCGCTCGTATTTCTCCTTCGCCTCGTCCAGCGTGCGGCCGATGAAGGGCGAGACACCGGGCATGATCAGAACGTGATCCGGATTGCGGCCAAGACCACGGGCGCGGTTCTTGATGTCGCGATAGAATTCCTGCGCCGTCTCGATGTGCTGATGTGCGGTGAAGATGACTTCCGCCGTCTGGGCGGCTAGCCCGCGGCCGTCATCCGACTGGCCGGCCTGCACGATGACCGGATGGCCTTGTGCAGAGCGCGAGACATTGAGCGGCCCGCGGACCTTGAAATGCTCTCCGCGGTGATTGGTGTAATGCACCTTGTTGGGGTCGAAGAAACGGCCGGTGGCGCGGTCGCGAATGAAGGCATCGTCTTCGAAACTGTCCCAGAGCTTCTTCACCACTTCGACGAATTCGCCGGCGCGGCGATAGCGGAAGGCGTGCGGGTGCTGCTGGTCGAGGTTGAAGTTCTGCGCAGCGGATTCGGTCGCCGTCGTCACCACGTTCCAGCCGGCGCGGCCATCGGAAATGAGGTCAAGCGAGGCGAACTTGCGGGCAAGATTATAGGGCTCCTCGTAGGTCGTGGAGGCCGTGGCGATGAAGCCGAGATGCGTGGTAAACGGCGCCAGCGCCGAGAAGAGCGTGACCGGCTCGAAGCCCGCCACCCTGGCATTGCCGCCCTCGATGCCGCCGCCAAAGGCAATGGCCAGGCCATCGGCCAGAAAGTAGGCGTCGAAGAGGCCGCGTTCTGCCGTCTGCGCCAGCTGCTTGTGGAATTCGAAACTGGTGGCACCATCCGCCGGCTGGTCTGGGTGACGCCAGGCCGCGATATGCTGGCCGCCGCCGGGAAGAAATGCACCTAACCTAATCTTGCGTGTCATGATCTTGATCTCCATGGAGTTGAGGGTCTCGGCAGGCCTCGCCTCTCCGCGCTGGCGCCGCTTCTTGGATGTCTTGAAGGGTATTCAGAAGCCTGCCGCGAGCGCTTCCTGATGCAGGCGCAGATGGCTCACAGGGGCAAGGCTGCGTTCCTGCTGGCGGGGCTCGCGCAGATAGGGGCCGAACTGCTCGACCGCGCGATCCAGCCGGTCGAGAACCGCCTGGTTGACGATGCGGCCATCTGCGAAGTCGCGCTCCGACACATAGACGCCGGTTGCCAGCGTCTGGGCTTCGAAGAAGGCAAAGAGCGGGCGCAGCTGGTGCTCGATGATCAGCGCATGCTTCTCGCCGCCGCCGGTGGCTGCCAGCAGGATCGGCTTGCCGGCAAGCCAGGTGGGATCGATGAGGTCGAAGAGATGCTTGAACAGGCCCGGATAGCTGCCCTTGTAGACGGGGCTTGCAATGACCAGCGCCTTGGCCTGCACAATCTGGTCGACAATGCGGCGGGCCTCTTCGCCGAGATCGGCGAAGCTGCGGGCATGACCGAGTTCGTGGCCGAGCTGTCCGAGATCATAAACCTCGGCGCTCTTGTCAAACCGGGTGGCGGCGCGGCGAACAGCCTCTTCCGCCAGCGCGCGGGTCTTGGACGGGCTGCTGAAGCTGCCGGAAAGGCCGACGATACCGATCTTGGGCCCGATCTTGGACGAGGTCGCGGACATGTGCATTTCCTTCGCGTTTAATGTCTATCGTATTGATAGACTAAGCCCGCGAAAGCTTTTCCGTCCATTCCATATTCGGGGGTGCCAAGAGATGCGCTGATCTCTCGCGTGCCACGTCCGCGATAGAATTTCTCTCCGCGATTTTGCGTCCCTCATTGCGAAAAGCCGCGGGGCCGGGGACCTCCTGACAAGGAACCCGGCCCCGAAGCCCTGGATGCGGAATTTGGCGTGACCTTTACGGCAGGCTGGCCAGGGAATTGCGCGGGGCCACCCGCCCGCCGGAAGCAATCTTCTCGGCGATCAGACGTGCCTGTTCGCGGATATCCGGAACGGCAATCGATTCCCAGAACGTTCCGAGCGTCACCGGGCCGATGCCGAAGATGCGGGCAGATGGCTCGCCTTCCCGGTTGACCAGCGCGCAATTGCGATCGAATTCCAGGCCGAGGCCGAGTTTCTCGAGCCGCGCCGCACCGGCTTCGACAAGCGCGCCGGGAAGGCCCGGCAACGTCTGATCCGCACGACGGCGCACGCCACGGCAGTCATAGATGACGTCAGCCTTGAAGGGTTGCGGCTCGTCCCAGCCCGACCGCACGATATCGGCAAACAGGCGGGTGCCGCATCGAGTGGCCGAAACGAACCGGCCCTTGACGATCTCAAGCTGACCGCTCTCCAGCACAGCGTCGATGCGTTCGGCCTGCGCGGGCGGCATGCGGTGGCGGTGAATGTCCCAGAAGGCTGCAGCATGCCGCAGGAAGCGCTGACGTGATTCCGTCGGCAGATACCTCCACACCGCCTGGATATGCGGGCGCATGCCGTCCATGACATCGCGCCAGTCGCCCCCGTTTGCCACATGCGTGCGGACAAGATCGGTGAGCCAGCGGCTGAGATAATGGATGCTCGCGCCGAGCGGTATATCGGCGGTGGAGAGCTGCAGCGGGCGATGAAGCGCATGGCGCTGCGACAGCAGACCGCGCCGCGACACGGCGATAATCTTGCCCCTGTGTCCGTTGTCGAGAAGCGACAGGACGGTATCGACCATGGTCAGCCCGGTGCCGACAATCAGAACGCGCGCGTCCTTGTCCTCGGGCAGCGGGTCGTTCCACGGATTGGAAAGCAAACCCTCATTCGGTTTCTGCATGCCGAAGCCGGTTGCTACGACGGCAAAATGCGCGGGCAGCGACGAACCGTCGGCCAGCGTCACCTCGACACCATTTTCGAGTTGGCGCATGCCGACGCAGGCCTGGCTCAGGACGCGAAACTTGCCGACGGGCGCCGTCTCGCGCAGCGCCGCCTCGAGATATTCGCCATAAATGCCGCGCGGCACGAAGGGGCCGTTGCGGGCGATCTGCGGATAGGCAATCGCCAGCCAGCGTTCAAAATGATCGGGCGTGCCCGAAAACGCGCTGAGCTGTGCGGCGCGCACATTGAAGAGATGCGAGGGATTGTTGGTCGAATAGGCCAGACCCTTGCCGATCTCGCCGCTCGCCTCGACCAGTGTGACGCGCAGCGCGCCATCGCCAAGCCGGAACAGATTGGCCGCCATGATGGCCCCACTGGCTCCGCCGCCTGCAATTACGATGTGATGCGTCATTTCCGCCTCCCGGGTTGGAACGGAAACCGCATGGCTCCGCTCAGGATATTTCCAGAAACTCTTCCGCGTCGATGCGCGCAGCTTCGACCATGGCACTCATGTCGGCCAGCGACTTCGTATCGAGGACTGAGGCAATCGCCTCGCGGACCTCCAGCATCGACAGGCGCACGGCGCATGTCGCCTCGTCGGCGCAATCGCTGCAGCGTTGATAGGCTGTTCGGCTGGCGCAACTGATCGGAGCCAGCGGTCCGTCGAGAACGCGCAAGGCATGGCCCACCATGATCTCCTCGGGGCGATGCGCCAGGCGATAGCCCCCGCTCCTGCCCTTGCGAGTCTCGACAAAGCCGCCATTGCGCAGATCGGCCAGGATCGCGTCGAGAAATTTCTTCGACATGCCGTATGTCTCGGCGATTTCCACCGACTGCGCGACGGTCCCTTCCGGGATGCCCGACAGATAGTGAAGCGCCTTCAAACCATATTTGCCCTTCATGGTGAGCATTGGTCTGCAAATCCTTTCGGCAACAAAGCCCCGGGCGCGACACATGCGCCCGACTGCCTACCTTCGTTACTCTCGTCTCGAACTCGTGCATCGCAGGTCTCCGCCGATTATCTCGACTGCCTGGTGAGCTTGCGGTTTGCGAGGCGGACTTCGGGTCAACAGCCCGCCGCCCCGACTTTCACGCCCGTCAGAAAAACGCTCCGGGCTTCAGAACTAGAACCGCAACCACACCATAGGCAGCCAGGAACGCCATCCAGCCCAGGGCTCGCGCAAGGGCGTGCCCGCTGAAGTTCTGACTCATCTTGATATGCGAATTCGTCGTCTGTCTTGTCGTCACGGCAACCTCCCGTTCAGGGTTGAATGCAGCTTTGAACGCGAATTAGTCTAGTACAGTTGTAGACTTTGTAAATTCTCTTTCTGACGCGATTAGGAGAAAATTCATCTCCTTTGAGGCGAAAACGCGGCGCGCTCACCGGTGGACCGTATCCACCGGATAGGCAGTCGTGCTCTTGATCCGCTCCATCGCAAAGTGCGAGGTCACGTTCTTCAAAGCGACGGCCTCCGTCAGCCGCCGATAGAACGCATCGAAAGAGGCCATGTCGGCAACTGCGACCTTGAGCATGTAGTCGATCTCCCCGGCCATACGGTGAATTTCCATCACCTCCGGCATGGCTCCGATCGTCTCCGAGAACCTGTCGCGCCACTGTGGACTGTGATCGGCCGCCTCGATCGCGACAAAGACCGTCAGCCCGAGCCCGACGGCTTCAGGCGAGATCAGTGCAACACGGCGCAGAATGATACCGCTCTGCTCCAGCTTCTGGATGCGTTTCCAGCACGGCGTCTGAGACAATGCCACCTGTTCGGCGATCTGCGCGACGGAGAGCGTCGCGTCGGCTTGAAGTGCGGCAATGATCTTACGGTCGATCAGGTCCATGATGTACTCCTCGATTGTCCGGACCGGCCGGATGTGAGCACATTCAACATTATTGTATATAAAATTTATAGATATACTTCTTCTCAGAATGGCGCCGCTGGGGGAATTTATGCGTCCCCCAACGCCGGCCCGAGGGAAAGCTTTTCCGGTCCGCCCCCTCCAGCCCCAAGCCAGACCGCTCTCGATTCCCTCCGCCGCGTTCGAGGCCGCGCGCCGGAACGTCCGCCTTGGCTGACGCTCCGCCCGGGCATTTCAGTGCGGATTGGACCGGTTCATAGGCAAAGGAACGGCGTGAGCCGCACCATGCAGACGCGACTCACCCCGGTGTCGCCCTCATTTCAGCAGCGAAGAATCGCCGGGATCCCCAAAGGACGCGAAAGAGCGGTCAGGCTGAAATCACGACATCCTCGCCGTTCCAGCCCTGCGGCAGCGGCACGGGGCGGAAGAAGGACACGTTTTCCAGTTTCAAACCTTCGACATTGTGTGCGTAGAGGCCCGGCAGGCCCCCGGGATAGGGAACCAGCCCGACGACCTTGCCGCTGGCATCCTTGACCCACGCATTGGCCCGGCCTTCCGCTTCGGGTGCGGGGACGAGATCGGCAGCGCCGGGACGAAGATCATAGCTTTCCGCCGTGCCCAGCACGCCCTTGCGCTGGTCGATCGCGATATTGCTGAGCCTGACGTTGTCGATCATCCCAGGTCGTTCGGCAAAGAGGTTGATTGCGCCTTCCATGGCGCCTGTCACATTCTCGACGACGAGATTGGCGACACGTCCGGCGGGCTTCACATCGGGCTTCCGATCGACAACGTTGACGGTCAGCGCCTCGCCGGACCCCCAGAAGCCGTCGCGCGTCTCTGCGCAATCGAGCACGATATTGGAGAAGCGCACATTGGTAATGGCGCCACCGTCGCGCGAAAAGATGCCCAGCCCGCGATTGGACTTCTCGATCACGCAATGATCCGCGACCACATACATGACGTCACCATGGCTTTCGGTGCCGATCTTGATGGCGCAGGACTTGCTCTCCACCGTGCAGCCCAGGATGCGGATGTCGCGGCAGACGCCTGCGGCCATTCCATCGGGACGCGCGGTGGTCTTGAGCACGATCCCGTCGTCGGCGGTGCGAAACGTGCTGCGTTCGATCAGCACATCACGGCAGGCATCGACAACGAAACCATCGGTGTTGGGCATCCGCCGGTCGTTGTCGACGGTGACGTCGCGCACCACGATCTGCGCACAGTCGATCGCATGCAGCGTCCACATCGGAGAATTGACCACCGTGAAACCGGAAAGGACGATATCCTTGCAGCGATCAAGGACCAGAACGCGCGGACGGAACCGGCGCGGCATCCATGTTCCCATCTCCGGCAGATCCCCGTCAATGAACGCACTCCCCCCGGCGTCAATCAGACCAGGACCGGAAATGCTGATCGCCGTTTCGTTTTCGGCAACGAACATCGCACGATTGCTTTCCTCCGCAACGCTTTCGACGGTCGTGTGCGCATAGCGATCATAGTTCGGGACGGGCTTCAAGACAGCGCCTTCGCTCAGATGCACCTCCACGCCGCTCCTCAGCCTGAGCCCGGCGCAAACATGTTCTCCCGCCATCAAGACCAGTCGCCCGCCGCCGGCAGCCGATATCCGGTCGATGGAATTCTGGAGCCTTGCCGTGACATCTCCCGGGGCCGCATCGATACACAAGTCCACTTGATCACCCTGAAAAAGAAAATATTTTCATGAAAAGAGACGCCATTCCTCCGTCGCCCCCCGCCGTATCGTTAAACTGCCGGCGAAATCCCAGCAAGATCGAAATTGCGTTTTGGCCCTGTTTCAAACACCGCTGTTTTACTTGAAATTTTTTCATGATTTGATATAGTCAGCCAAGTCACCGAGTAAATCGGACACATCATGGGGAAGACAGAAGCAAATGGCTGGGACCGGCAAGATTGGCATCAAGGACGTCGCGCGGGAGGCAGGGGTCGCAATATCGACCGTATCCCACGCCCTGAACGGGACCGCCCAGATCTCGAACGAGGTTCGCCTCCGGGTCCTCGCGGTAGCCCAGCGCCTTGGCTACCTGGCGGAACGAAAGGCCAAGGCGACGATCGCGACGCTCGGCACGGTCCTCCTCGCCGTCCACAAGGATCAGCTTCCGCATAACGATATCAATCTCTTCTCCTGGACTATGCTGAGCGGACTGGCCCGCGAATGCGAACGGCTGGGAGTCAAGCTCGTGCCCTATTCGCCCGAGGACCGGTTGGAGGTCAGCGGCGTCGTCAGCGCCGCCAGGGATGCAAACGCCGACGGGATCATCGTCATTGCCGAAGATGGACGGGAGTTTCTGAGCGGCATCAGAATGTCGGGAATCCCCGCCGTCCTGATGAATGGTGAAGATCAGGACATGTGCATCGACAGCGTCGTGCCATCCAACCGCTTTGCTGCAAGACATGCCACCAACCATCTGATTTCCAAGGGACACCGCAGGATCCTACACGTCACATGGGGCAACCGGGCGACGGTGCTGCGCAGGCATGAGGGCTTCATCGACGCCTTCCGCAGCAACGGGTTGCCGATGGACGACGCCTGCATCCTGCGCGCCAGCGGATACGAGCCGCAATGTGCCGAGGAGGCCATCACCCGGTGGATCGCCGACCATGGCGGCATGAATGGCGTCACGGCGATTTTCTGCGCGGCGGACAATCTGGCGATCGGCGCGCTCCGCGGCCTCTCTGCCGCCGGCCTTTCAGTCCCGGGCGATGTTTCCGTCATGGGGTTTGACGGCGTGACGCTCGGCGAACTCCTCGATCCGCCGCTGACCACAATCCGCGTGCCCATCCACCAGATGGGGCCGTCAGCCCTTGCGCTGCTGGAGCAGAATATCGTCGCCAGCGATCCGGATCGCGCCACACAACGACTGGAACTCGGATGCAGCCTGGTCGTCCGCGCCAGCGTTGCCCAGGCACCCGAGAAGAGAACATAAGCAAAATTAAGATTGAAAAATTTTCATTATCAGCCTTCTTGTTCGGCAGGCTGATTTTTTGATTTTGCCGTAGAAGTCGTCTTGCGCTCTTCCCCGCCATTGAATATTCTGGCTTCAGAACGCTGAGTTAATGAAAATATTTCAATAGATTTTTCCAGCGCTCGGGAGGGCCACTTCACGGTGGCATCGGGAGGCTGAATGCGGCGCTTGCAAAAATTCGATCGGCTGCTTGCGGAATTGCGAGAGCGCGTCTTCTTGCCGGTTGCCGCCGATGTGCCGCTCAAGTTCCGGCGTGCCGAAGACCGGGACCGCGCAGACGTGGTTGCCGGCACAGGTGACGGCTGGATGGATGCCGGACCGGATCTCGTCTGGGGTGAGCCCGACGGGTATTTCTGGTTCGCCGGCTCGGTCGTCATGCCGGAGCAGGTTGACGGCAAGCGGGTGTTCCTCAAGGTCGAAGCTCAGTTCGGCAACGTCATGGGGCGTTCCGATCCGCAATTGCTGACCCGCATCGACGGCCAGATCGTCCAGGGTGGCGATGGCAATCACCGTGAAGTTCTGCTGGCAGAGCGAGCCGTGGCAGGCCAGGTCCACCGCGTCCTGATTGAGGTGGGCACGATCGAAGACCGGCGGCAGCTGGGTTTCGCCTGCCGCCTGATGATCCACGATCCTCTCGCCGAAAAGCTCTATTATGATCTGCGCGCACCGCTGGATGTCGCAAGGCTGCTCGCCGAAGACGATCCGCGCCGCGAATTCATCTTCAACCGCATTGATGGCGCACTCGCGGCAATCGATTTCCGCCCGGCGGACGCGGAGCGCTTCGAAACATCGCTTCGGGCAGCCGAGGTAATTGCGGAGACCATCTATCAGGCGACGGATTTTTCGGAAAAGCCCGTGATCACCGTCACCGGCTACACCCATATCGACGTCGCATGGCTTTGGCGCGTCCGGGAGACGCGGCAAAAAACGGCGAGGTCCATCGCCACCGCCCTCAATCTGATGGATCAGTATCCGGACTACCGCTTCATGTTCAATCAGGGCGTCCTTCTGGATTATCTTGAAGAGGACTATCCGGAGCTTTTCGAGCGGGTTCGCGAGAAGGTCAAACAGGGTGCGTTCGAGATCGAAGGCGCGCTGTGGCTCGAGCCGGACGCCAACATCACCAGCGGCGAGTCCTTCGTCCGCCATATCCTGCACGGCGTTGCCTATCACGAGGAACGGTTCGCGGTGCGCCCGCGTATCATGTGGCTTCCCGACACGTTCGGCTATTCGCCGGCCTTGCCGCAGCTGATGAAGCTTGCCGGCATCGACACGTTCATCACCCACAAGATGAGCTGGAACGACACCAACCGCATGCCCTTCGAAACCTTCTGGTGGAAGGGCGTCGATGGCACGAAGGTCGCAACCTATTTCCTGACGACCCAGCCCTACACTTCGACCGGCATCAACACGACCTATTGTCCGGACCTCAAGCCGACGCACATCATGGGCGCCTGGAAGCGGCATGGGCAGAAGGCGCTGAACAACGAGCTCTTCGTCGTCTATGGCCACGGCGACGGCGGCGGCGGGCCGACGCGCGAGATGCTGGAAAACATCCGCAGAATGGAAAAGGGCATTCCGGGCTGCCCGACGGTGGTGCACGACCGGATGCGCCCCTTCTTCGAGCGTCTGCAGCAACGGATGACAGAAAACCCGGCCGACTTCCCGACCTGGGACGGCGAACTCTATCTCGAATTCCATCGCGGCACGCTGACCTCGGTCGCCAAGAACAAACGTAACAACCGCCTCGCCGAACAGACGCTCCGCGAGCTTGAGGCGCTGGCCGTGCTGGCAATGGTCAAGCGGGGAACGGCCTATCCTGCCGAGGCCTTGCATCGCCTGTGGCGCATCGTTCTCCTGAACCAGTTCCACGACATCCTGCCTGGCTCCTCGATCGGCGCGGTCTTCGTTGACAGCGATCGCGACTATGCGGAATTCTTCGCCGGGGCCGCGCGGCTGCGCGACGAACTCGTATCGGCCTTTGCCGGCGACGGCGAAATCCTGGTGGCCAATCCGCTCGGCCATCGCCGCGAGGGGCTGGTGACGATCGACGGCGATGCCGCGCTTCAACTGGCATTCGGCGGGACAAACGTGCCGACCCAGACAATCACCCGCGCCGACGGCAGCAGGCAGCAGGCTGGCCCGGTGAAAGACATCCCGGCACTTGGCGTCCTGATCGGTGCTGCGCAGCCCGGCCCGTCCGCCGAGGGCACCGGTGGCCTTTCGGTTTCCCAGACGCACCTTGAAAACGAACGTCTTTCGGTCAGCTTCGACAAGAAGGGCCGCATCAGCTCGATCGTCGACAAGTCGACCGGTCGCGAGGCTGTGACGCCCGGCGAACTCGCCAATCGCCTCGTCGCCTTCCGCGACATGCCGGCGCAATACGACGCCTGGGACATTGACGACAGTTTCGAAGATCAAAGCTGGGAGATCGACGATCTCCAATCCGTCAACGTGGTCGAGACGGGACCCTACCGTGCGGCGCTCCGCTTTGTCTGGCGCTACGAGCAGTCCAGCATCGTGCAGGTCATCTCGCTGGAAGCGGGCGCATCGACCGTCGAGATCGACACTTTCATCGAATGGCGCCAGAGCAACACGCTGGTCAAGGCCGCGTTTCCGATCAATGTCTTTGCCAGGGAAACAACAGCCGAAATCCAGTTCGGCCATGTCCGCCGCCCCACACACCGCAACACCTCATGGGATCAGGCTCGCTTCGAGACCGTCATGCATCGCTGGGTCGACATGTCCGAGCCGGATTTCGGCGTCGCGCTGATCAACGACTGCAAATACGGTTATGACGCCAAGGATGGTCTTCTGCGCCTGACGCTGCTCAGGTCACCCACCTATCCCTGGCCGGAGGCCGATCAGGGCGAGCATCGCTTCCGCTACGCGATCCATGTGCATCACGGCCTGTTTGAAGGCCAGGGCGTCCCCGCGGTCGCGGAAGCCTTCAACGCGCCCTTGCGTCTTTATCGCGGCGGCGGCGAGGGTTTGGCGCAAGAGGCAGCATCCCTGTTCGACCTCGAAGGCAGTGGCGTTGCGGTGGAAAGCGTCAAGAAGGCCGAGAAAAGCGACGACCTCATTGTCCGGCTTTGGGAAACGCAAGGCAGCCGAGCGAGCGTCAGCCTCATGCTGCCGGATCATTTCGGCGATGCAGCCGAGGTGGACCTGCTGGAACGGGACGCCAGACCGCTTGTCCATGCGGGACGCGAACTGCGGCTCGATTTCGCCCCGTTCGAAATCCGCTCCCTCCGGCTCGCAAGGAGTGTGAGCCAATGATGGGACAGTTGTTCACCCTCACGAACCGGATCTTTCGACAGGGCTGTCTCAAAGCGGGCGCTGAACGCCCTCTCAACCCCGTCGTTGTCAAACTCATTGCATAAGGTCGCAGCCATGAAGAATGCCGAAGCGGTTTCCAATCTCCTTTCCAGCGTCGCCACGGGTCTGGCGCGCCTGAAAGGCATGAACGAGACCGCACCGCTCCTTGACGACAAGATCACCATCCAGTTCGAGGAATGGGACTGGGAGGTGGGCGTCGGCCTGTATGGTCTCGTGCGCCATGCGGAAGCATCGGGTGACAACGAACTCATCGGGTCCATCGCCGCCTGGTATGACTGGCAGATCGGGCGGGGCCTGCCGCCGCGCCAGGTCAACTCGACCTCGCCGATGCTCCCCCTCGCCTGTCTGATCGATCATGTGCAGCGCCCCGACTGGGAGGCGCTTGTCCAGGACTGGGCCGACTGGCTGATGACAGGCCTTGCGCGGACCGAGGATGGCGGGTTCCAGCACGTCGTCAAGGAGCGCGCGAATGACGGCGAGCTTTGGGACGACACGCTCTTCATGACCTGCCTGTTCCTGGCCAAGGCCGGCAAGCGCTTCGGCCGCAAGGACTGGATCGACGAGGCCATTCATCAGTTTCTCGTCCACACCCGCTATCTCTCCGATCCGGTGACGGGCCTCTGGTATCACGGCTGGAACTTCAATGGCCGGCACAATTTCGCCAAGGCCTTCTGGGCGCGCGGCAATTGCTGGGTCACCGTTGCGATCCCCGAGCTTTTCGGCCTCGTCGGCGATGACATTCCGCCCTTCGCCGCCCGCTTCCTGACGTCCGTTCTGCGCGCGCAGGCAACGGCGATTGCCGGACTGCAAAAGCCCGACGGCATGTTCTGCACCTTGCTCGACGACCCCAACGCGCCGCTGGAAAGCTCGGCCACCGCCGGTTTTTCCTACGGCATCAGCCGCGCCGTGGAGATGGGGCTGCTGCCGCACAGTTTCCGCACCGTTGCGGACAAGGCCTATGACGCGGTGGTCAAGCGCATCGGCGGCGACGGCATCGTGCTTGAGGTGTCGGACGGCACTCCGATGGGCCACGATCTCGATTTCTACCGCAAGATCCCGAACGTGCCCGCACCTTACGGCCAGGCGCTCACGATGCTGATGCTCGTGCAGGCGCTGTCGGAGTTCGAAGGCGACGCCAAACCCCGGATGAGTGCTGCCGGATGAGAAGGTGCCGTACCCGGCATCGCCTCGCGATGCGGGCCGGTGATCGGGACTGAAAGGAACCGGGATCGCCAGGGTTGAGGACCCGGCCTTCCCGTCAACGGAGGAGAAGGGACACGTCCGCTTTGGATTTGTCACCTGTTACAAGGAGGAGGAGTGAATGACCAAGATTACGAGAAGAACCCTGCTGGGAACGATGGGGGCAGCCGCCGCCGCATCGGCCATGTCGGCAATCCCCGGCTTTGCCGCCGAGCGGACGATCCGCCATTTCTGGTGGGGTAACCCCGAGCGCGACAAGCGGACATTCGCCGTCATCGATCTGTTCCAGAAGCACCATGCCGGGATCAAGGTCTCCGGCGAGACCATCGGCTGGAAGGATTACTGGACGAAAATGGCCACACAGACGGCCGGCAGCAACATGGCCGACCTGATCCAGATGGACTACCGCTACCTGTTCGAGTACGTCCATCGCGGCGCGCTGAAGCCGCTCGATGAATATGTCGGCAAGACGCTGATGCTCGCCGATTTCGATGCGGCCCCGCTCTCCGGCGGCAAGGTTGACGGCAAGCTCTACGGCCTCAACATCGGCTCCAACAGCCAGGTCCTCGTCTACAACAACAAGGCCTTCGCGGATGCGGGCATCACCGCGGACGTGATCAACTGGACGCGCGAGGACTTCCCCGCGATCTGCGAAAAGATCACCTCCGCATCGGGCGGCAAGATGAAGGGATCGGACGATCTCTCGACATCGGTCGACATCATGCAGGTCTGGGTCCGCCAGAACGGCCGCGAATTCTATGACGCCGACGGCAAGGTCACCGCCACGGCAGACGATATTGCGAGCTTCTGGGACTATTGGGCGCAGATGCGCAAGGCCGGCGTTGTCTCGGGCAAGGATCGCACGGTGGTCATCAACCCGCCGCTCAGCGAAACCGGCATCGTCACGGGCGGCACCGCGATCTCGCAGTTCTGGTCGAACCAGATGGTCGGCATCCAGGCACTGATGAAGGACAAGGTGGGCGCCGCCATGTTCCCGCACAAGAAGGATGGGCCCTATGGCCAGTACATCAAGCCTTCGATGTTCATGTCCCTGACGCGCGACGTCAAGGATGTCGACGCGGCGATTGCCTACATGAACGACTGGGTCAACGACCCGGAATCGACGCAGGTCCTCGGTCTGGAACGCGGCATTCCCTGCTCGCCCAAGGTGCGTGCTGCCCTCAAACCGACACTGAGCGACACCGAAAAGGACGCCGTTGCCTTCTTCGATGCGATTCAGGATCGGGTCGGCAAGCTTCCGCTGCCCGAACCCAAGGGCGCCGGCGAAGTCTATGAGCTCTTCACCCGCACCGCCTCCGAAGTCGTTCTCGACAAGATCAAGCCGGCCGAGGCGGCCGGGCAGTTCATCCAGGATGCGCAGGACATCGTCGATCGCGCACGCTGACAGGCATCATACCGGATCCCGAACTGACACTTCAGGTTCGGGATCCGGATCTTCGAGACAGAGGCCGCTTCATGAGACGCTTCATCACCCGGAACGCACCAGGCTACACATTTCTATTGCCGTGGCTGATTGGCTTTTTCCTTCTGACGCTTGGCCCCATTCTGGCCTCGCTCTATCTGTCCTTCACAAAATACGACATGGTCAGTGCGCCGCGCTGGGTCGGCTGGGACAATTACGTCTATATGTTCACGCGCGACCGGCGTTTCTGGAAGGCGCTGCACGTGACCTTCAGCTATGTGGCTCTGGCCGTGCCGGCCCGATTGATCATGGCCCTGGCTGTGGCGATGATCCTCGACAAGGGGCTCCGCTCGATCAGCCTTTACCGGGCGATCTTCTATCTCCCGTCGCTGCTCGGCTCCTCCATCGCCATCGCCATCCTCTGGCGCCAGCTTTTTGCCAAGGACGGCGCGGTCAATGCGGTTCTGTCCTTCGTCGGCATTGACGGACCATCCTGGATCACCGATCCCAATACCTCGCTCTACACCCTTGTCGTTCTGGCAATGTGGCAGTTCGGCTCACCGATGCTGATCTTCCTGGCGGGTCTGAGATCCATTCCGAAGGATCTCTATGAGGCCGCCGAAATCGACGGGACGCCGGCATGGCGGCAGTTCACCCGCATCACGCTGCCGCTGCTCGCCCCGGTGATTTTCTTCAACCTCGTCCTGCAGACGATTGACGCGTTCAAGACCTTCTCCAGCGTCTTCATCATTTCGCATGGCAATGGCGCACCGGCAGACAGCCTGCTGTTCTACACCGTCTATCTCTTCAACGAGGCCTTCAGCTTCTTCCGCATGGGCTACGCCTCGGCGCTTGCCTGGGTGCTGCTGGTCATCATCGCGGTCTTCACCGGACTTGCCTTCCTCTCTTCGAAATACTGGGTGCATTATGAAAACGAACGCGACTGACCCGGCATTCGACCGCCAGCTCGCCGAAGCCGCCGCGATTGCCGCCGTCATGCGGCAGCGGCGGGAGGCGCAGGCACGGCGCGGACGTCTGCTGAAGCACGCTTTCCTGATCGCAGCCTCCTGCGTGATGCTCTATCCGCTGTTCTGGCTGCTCTCCGCATCGGTCAAACCCGAGAACGAAATCTTCACGTCGCTTTCGCTCTGGCCGACAGTGTTCCAGTTCGACAACTACACGAAGGGCTGGAACGCCCTGCCGATGTCGTTTTCGGTATTCTACATCAATTCGGCCATCGTGACGGGCCTCTCCGTCATCGGCAACCTGCTCTCCTGTTCCTTTGCGGCCTATGCCTTTGCGCGGCTGCGGTTCAACGGGCGGAATTTCTTCTTCGCGCTGATGATGCTGACCCTCATGATCCCCTATCATGTGGTCCTCATTCCCCAGTATGTGGAATTCCTGAAGCTCGGATGGGTGAACACCTATCTGCCGCTGATCGTGCCGAAGTTTCTCGCCTCCGACGTCTTCTTCGTCTTCCTGATGATCCAGTTCTTCCGGCAACTGCCGCGCGAGCTGGACGAAGCGGCGGAAATCGACGGCTGCTCGCCCTTCAAGATCTACTGGCGGATCATCCTGCCCCTGTCGTTGCCGGCGATGGGAACGGCGGCGATCTTCTCCTTCATCTGGATCTGGGAAGACTTCCTCGGGCCGCTGATCTACCTCAACGACATCAAGACGTTCACGGTGCCGCTGGCGCTGCGGCTTTTCGTCGACTCGCAAGGGGAATCGGCCTTCGGGCAGATGTTCGCGATGTCCGTCACCTCGCTGGTCCCGGTCATCATCTTCTTCGTTCTCTTTCAGAAGCTCATCATCCGCGGCATCGCGACCACAGGGATGAAATAGGATATCAGGCAATGGTAGGATTGACCCTTCGAAACACCGGCAAACGCTACGGTGCCCTCTCCATCATCCAGGACCTGAACCTTGACGTGCGCGACGGCGAGTTTCTGGTTCTCGTCGGCCCTTCAGGCTGCGGCAAGTCGACCCTTCTGCGCATGATCGCGGGGCTCGAGGACATCACCGACGGCACGATCGCCATGGACGGGCGCGTCGTCAACGACCTGCCCGCCTCCAAGCGCGAACTGTCGATGGTGTTCCAGAGCTACGCGCTCTATCCGCATATGACGGTCGCCAAGAACCTGGCCTTCGGGCTGGAGAACATGAAGGTTCCGCGCGCCGAGGTGGAGCGCCGCGTTGCCGAGGCAGCGCGCATCCTGCAGATCGAAAAGCTGCTCGACCGCAAGCCGCGCCAGCTTTCAGGCGGGCAGAAGCAGCGCGTCGCCATCGGCCGCGCCATCGTGCGCGAACCCAAGCTCTTCCTTTTCGACGAGCCGCTTTCCAACCTCGATGCGGAATTGCGCGTGCAGATGCGCGCCGAGCTTGCCTCGCTCTATGCCCGTCTCGGCACCACCATGATCTATGTCACCCACGACCAGGTGGAAGCCATGACGCTGGCAAGCCGCATCGTGGTGCTCCGTGCCGGCAAGATCGAGCAGGTTGGCACGCCCCAGGAACTCTATACCCGGCCCCAGAACCTCTTCGTCGCCGGCTTCATCGGCTCGCCGAAGATCAACATGATCGAGGCCCGGCTGACACAGGGCAATGACGGACTGGAGGCGACCGCGCGAGGCTTCCGCCCATTCCGCATCCCAGCCCTTTCCACGACGGATACCGCAATCACCGTCTGCGTGCGTCCCGGCTCCATCGCGCTGGGAACCGGCGCGGTCCAGGCGGAAGGCACGGTCAGGCTTGTCGAATATCTCGGAAACGAAACGCTGCTTCACGTCCAGCTCGCCTCCGGCCAGATCCTGCTGGTCAGCGGCAAGGAGCAAGGCGCGACCAAAGCCGGAGACACCGTCACCGTCGGCTTCGAACTCTCCGACATCCACTATTTCGACAGCAACGGCCAGCGTGTCGAGCCACTCCAGCATGAGGGTCTCTTGCAATGAAGATTGCCATCGTGGGGTGCGGATCGCGGCACAAGATGTTCCGCGATTCAGTCACCGAGGATTATTCCGACAGGCATGAGATCGTCGCGCTGTGCGACAGCAATGCCCACAGGCTCGGCGAAGCCGCGAAGGCGATCGACAAGCCGGGAACGAATGGTGTCGCAACCTATCTCGCCGCCGATTTCGACCGGCTTCTCGACGAGCAGAAGCCGGACACGGTCGTCGTCACGACGCCGGACTTCCTGCATTCCGACTATATCGTGCGCGCCTTCGAGGCCGGATGCGACGTGATCTGCGAAAAGCCGCTGACCATCGACCTTTCGAGGCTGAAACACATCATCGATGCCCAGGCACGAACGGGTCGGAAAGTGAAGGTCACCTTCAACTACCGCTATTCGCCCGCGCGCACGCAGATCAAGGAGCTACTCTCCTCGGGCATCATCGGCACGATCACTGCCGTCGATTTCCGCTGGCATCTCGACCGGGTTCACGGCGCCGACTATTTCCGCCGCTGGCATCGGCAGAAAGAGAATTCCGGCGGCCTCCTCGTCCACAAGTCGACGCATCACTTCGACCTGCTCAACTGGTGGCTAGGCTCGGTGCCGACGGACGTTCTGGCGACAGGCCGGCGCGTCTTCTACAGGCCGGAAACGGCAGTGGAGCTTGGCCTGTCGGATCACGGCCCGCGCTGTCATGGCTGTCCCGCCTTCGATCGCTGCGTCTTCCGCCTCGATCTCGACGGCGACGAAAACCTGCGCAGTCTCTATCTCGATGCGGAAAACGAAGACGGCTATTTCCGCGACCTCTGCGTCTTCGATGAGGAGATCGGCATCGAGGACACGGTGCAGGCCCATATCCGCTACGCTTCCGGCGCCACCGCCAATTACACGCTGACCGCCTATTCGCCCTGGGAAGGACTGGAAATCAAGTTCCACGGCACCAAGGGCGAACTCACGCATCGCCATGTCGAGGTTCACGGCGTCTTCGGCGGCGTGCGCGACCATGCCGACAAGGACGCGATCACCACGGAGCTTCATCTGGCCGGAGAGCCGCCGCGCATGCTCGACGTGCCGGCCGGCGAAGGCGATCACGGCGGGGCCGATCCGCTGATGCTCGGCTATATCTTCGATCCGGACAATCAGGAGCCGGACCGCTATCAGCGGGCCTCCGATCACATCGGCGGCGCCTGGTCCATCCTCACCGGCATTGCCGCCAACGCTTCGATCGAGACCGGTTCGCTGGTCCATATTCCCACCATGCTGCGTGCGCGCGGGTTGAAGCTGGACCGGTAAAGACCATGGCATCCCAACTGAAGATTGGCGTGATCGGGATCGATCATGGCCATATCTACGACATGCTGAACGGCATGCTCAAAGCCGGTGGTGTGTTTGCTGCGTGGGCGACCGGGCCGGAGACACCGGAACACACGCGTGCCGAGTTTCAGGCCACCTACCCCCACGTCCCCGAAAAGACCGAAGCCGAAATCCTGGAAGACAAGAGCATCCATCTGATCCTGTGCTCCGGCATCAACAGCGAGCGCGCCGCGGTCGCCATCACGGCCATGCGCCATGGCAAGGATGTCATGGTCGACAAGCCCGGCTGCGTCAGCCTGCAACAGCTTGCCGATATCCGCCGGACTGTCGCGGAGACCGGCCGCATATGGAGTGTCTGCTTTTCGGAGCGCTTCTGCGTGGAGAGCAACACGCTGGCCGATCGGCTGATTGCCGAAGGCCGCATCGGCAAGGTCGTGCAGACCGTCGGCCTCGGTCCGCACCGCGCCAATCCGTCAGCCCGCCCGGCCTGGTTCTGGGAGCGGCAGAAGACGGGCGGCATCCTGACCGACATCTGCGCCCATCAATTCGACCAGTTCCTGCATTTCACCGGTTCGACGGAAGCCCGGATCGTCAGCGCCTTTACCGGCAATGTCGCCAATCCGGACAGGCCCGACTTCCAGGATTTTGGCGAAGTGCTGCTCGAAGGCAATGGCGGGCGCGGCTATCACCGCGTCGACTGGCTGACGCCATCGGGCCTGCCGGTCTGGGGCGACGGCCGCATGACCATTCTGGGCACAGACGGCTATATCGAGCTCAGAAAATACATTGATATTGCTGGCCAACCGGGCGGCGACCATGTCTTTCTGGTGAATGGCGGGGGCGTGCAACGCTTCGACGCAACGGGCACCGGCCTCCCCTATTTCGGCCACTTCGCCAGCGATATCGAAGCGCGCACCGAAACGGCGATGACCCAGGCCCATGCCTTCATGGCCACCGAACTGGCGCTGACAGCGCAGGCAATCGCAGAAAACGGAGCTAACAAGTGACAACACGTCTTCGCGTGGCCATTATCGGCGCCGGCATCGGCAAGAACCACATGATCGCCTATGCCAAGCTCATGCATCTCTTCGACATCCGCTATGTCTGCGATCTCAATATCGACAGGGCGCAGGACGTGGTGGAGCTGATGCCCGGCTGCCGCGCCATCGCCGATATGGCGGAAGCATTTGCCGACCCGGACATCGACATCATCGACAACTGCCTGCCGCCACACCTGCATGCGCCCATTTCGCTTGCGGCGCTGGAAGCCGGCAAGCATGTGATCTGCGAGAAGCCGATCTCCGGCTCTCTCGCCGATGTCGACCGGATGATCGATGCCGCAAAGCGCATCGGAAAGCAGGTCTTTCCGGTCTTTCAATACCGTTACGGCGCGGGCTATCGCGCAGCCCATGCGTTGAAAACACGCGGGCTCTTGGGCAAGGCCTATACGCTGTCGCTGGAAACCCACTGGCAGCGCGGCGCCGACTATTATGCGCAGAAATGGCGCGGGATGTGGAAGGGCGAGCTTGGAGGAGCAATCGTCAGCCACGCCTGCCACATCCACAATCTGGCCACGCATCTGACCGGCGAGGTTGTCGAAGTTGCCGCCTTCCTCGACACGCGCGTCAACCCGATCGAGACGGAGGATTGCGGCGCAATCATCATGCGGACCGGCGACGGCGCCCTGGTGACCTCATCCCTGACGCTGGGCGCGGCCGGCAACACCTCGCGGTTCCGCGCCTGCTTCGAACATGTCATGATGACCTCGGATACCGAGGCCTATCATATCGGCGGAGGCAACTGGACGTTTCTGGCCACGGATCCGGCGCGCCAGGCGGAGATCGACGCGATCGTCGCGCTCTACCCCGACACCGAACGGCGATTTACCGGCATGTTCATGGACATCCACGCGCATCTGACCGAAGGAAAGGACGTCTTCCTGCCCACGATGGTGGAAGGGCGCCATTCCATCGAGCTGATGACGGCGATCTACGATTCCGCCCGCAACGGCAGGTTTGTCAGCCTTCCGCTGGCTCGCGATCACGCGCTTTCGGACGGCTGGCTGCCATAATCACCTGAGTGCGCGGCTCAACGCTTGACCCCGTAGGCAACCTGATCGAGACGCACCGCCTCGCCTGTTGCTGCCGACTGCTGCGCGGCCATGCCCATGGCGACCGCCCACCAGCCATCCTCCAGCGTCACCTCGACCGGCTGCGCGCCAAGAGCGGCGCGCTGGAAGCGCTGATGCTGATAGAAGGTCGAGCCGTTGTGATCGCCGGCGGCGAGCAGTTGCTGATCAACCGGGATTTCGACCAGTCGCGGCCCCTTCGGCTCGCGCGGCGAGACGACAACCTGCGGCACCGGCGGCTCGCCGAGATGGTCGGGCCAGAAGCGCCCCGGCCCCGGCACATGCGCCTCGATCTTGCCCTTCGGCCCGACGGCGGAAATCTCCTCCTGATAGCGGGCGCCCTCGGCAAACATGCAGAGTTCCAGCATGGCGCGTGCGCCGGAGGCGAAATCGACGATCACATAGGCATTGTCCCAGATATCGGAGCGCTTGCCGTCATAGACCTCGTCCAGATGGTTCACCGACTGGCCTCCCGAGGCCATGACACGCACCGGATCCGATTTCAGAATGAAGCGCATCAAGTCAAAGAAATGACAGCATTTTTCGACCAGTGTGCCGCCTGTATTGCGGTTGAAGCGGTTCCAGTCGCCGACCTTTTCCAGGAACGGAAAACGATGCTCGCGAATGGTCAGCATCCTGATGCCGCCAGTCGCGGCCTCCGCCTCTTCCACTAGCCGGGCAACGGGCGGCATGTAACGATATTCCATCGCCACCCAGATCGGCGCGGGGTAAGCGGCACGAAGGGCTGCGAGACGCGGCGCATCGTCCGGATCGGTAAAAAGCGGCTTTTCGCAGAGAATGGGCAGCGGGCGGATTGCCGCGATCTCTTCAAGTTGGCGCAGATGCATGTAGTTCGGGCTGACGATCAGCAGGCAGTTGACCGCATCGACCGCCAGAACATCGGCAATCGAATTGACCATCGCGGCACCCGGCGCCATCTCGGCGGCAATCGCGCGCATCCCGGCATCCGGCTCGAAAATGGCGGCAACGCTCGCATCGGGTAGAAGCGCAATATTGCGCAAATGCTCCTGCCCCATCATGCCGCAACCGATCAATCCGTAATTCAACGTCGTCATTGGACTTCCTGCTGTCTGTCTATTTCAGTCGCGCCACATAGCGGGCGATTTCCGGGTCAAACCATGTGTGGGAGACTTCCACCTTGCCGCCACGCTGGTCATGACTGATACGCAGCACCTGCGGCGCGGGCGCGCCGGCGGGCATGCCGAATTCGTCCGGCCGCCATTCGGGTACGAAACCAAGGCCCATGCGGTCTTCCGCCCGCACGATCCAGAGCTTGAGCTTCTGGCGATAATAGAGATAGAGCGATTCCGACAGGTCCTCGACCTTGAAGCCCACTGCGGCGCCGGCATCAAGCCAGATCTCCTCCAGCGCCGCGGGCTTGCCGGAGAGCCGGCGCAGGCGACGGATGCGCCAGGCCTCGGATGACTTACCGAAGTCCGGCAAATCCGCCGGCTTCTCGCGGCGCACGACACTGAGGATTTCCGCCGTCGGCAGGCCACCGCCCTCGATCAGTTCGAGGCGGAACATGGCGTAGACGCTTTGCGGATTGCTGACGGCGCGAATGTAATTGCCGGAGCCTTGCCGACGCTCAAGAAGCCCGCGTTTTTCCAATTCGGCCAAGGCTTTGCGCAGCGTTCCTACAGCGATTCCAAGCTCCGCCGCCATGTCGCGCTCGGGCGGCAAACGCTCACCGTCGATCAGCCGATTGGCAGCGATGTCGCGCACCAGAAGCTCGGCGATCTGGATATAGATGGGCAGGCTGCCTGCGGTCGAATTCATGGCTTCCGCGACCTCCCAACCGCCGAAACTATTCCTGGCGCATCGTCCTTTCCGACGTGTCGTACCGACATCCGGGGGCGATGCTGCAAAAATTGATACACCATTGATCTACAACAAGCTTGATGTTACGCAAGAGAAAAATGCACCTCCGGGAGGAAAATCATGACGGTCGTTCCCGTCACATCCGCAGATCTCGACGCCGCCGAAGTGTCGTGGTTCGCCGCTCTGTGTTCCGATGACTATGAATATCTCGGCGTACCCGATGGGAACCTGCGCTCCAGCTTCGAGCATTGCTCGGACATCGTGAAGACGGCGGAAAGCTTAGGCTTCCGCAACATTCTCTGCCCCTCCTCCTATCAGGTGGGCCAGGATACGCTCTCCTTCGTCGCGGCGTGTGCGCCCATCACCGAAAAGATCAACATGCTGGCGGCCATCCGCTGCGGCGAGATGCAGCCGATCATGCTGGCGCGCACGGTCGCAACGCTTGACCACATGCTGAAGGGCCGGCTGACGCTGAATGTCATCTCCTCCGACTTCCCGGGCGAAGTGGCCGACAGCGCCTTCCGCTACAGGCGCAGCCACGAGGTCGTGGAAATCCTGCGCCAGGCCTGGACGCGCGACAGGATCGACTTCGAGGGCGAGGTTTATAACTTCAAGAACGTGCCGACCGACCCTGCAAGGCCCTATCAGCAGAATGGTGGCCCGCTGCTCTATTTCGGCGGCTATTCGCCCGACGCGCTGGAGCTTTGCGGCGCGCAATGCGACGTCTATCTCATGTGGCCGGAGACGAAGGAACAGCTCGCCGAGCGGATGAAGGCGGTCCACGCCCGCGCCGCTGCCCATGGCCGCACGCTGGACTACGGTCTGCGCGTCCACATGATCGTCCGCGACACCGAGAAGGAAGCGCGGGACTATGCAGAACACCTCGTATCCAGGCTCGACGACGAATATGGCAAGCTGATCCGCGAGCGGGCGCATGATTCCATTTCGCTCGGCGTGGCGCATCAGGCCCGCGCACGCGAGCTGGCCGACCAGTTCGGCTATATCGAGCCGCATCTCTGGACCGGCATCGGCCGGGCGCGCTCCGGCTGCGGGGCCGCGATCGTCGGTTCGACCGATCAGGTGCTGTCCGAACTGGAGGCCTATCGCAAGATGGGCATCCGCGCTTTCATCCTGTCCGGCTATCCGCATCTTGACGAAGCGCAATATTTCGGCACCAAGGTTCTGCCGCAGCTGAAAACCTGTTCGCTGCCGCATGAATATGGACGTGTGCCCGCCGAAACCCCGGCGACACCTCTTGGAACCGGAGTTCGCCGCTGATGGAACGCATTGATATTACACACGATCTCACCTTCAGCCGCCTCGTCTACGGCATGTGGCGGCTGGGCGATGACACGGATACGTCGGATGCGCATATCCGCGCCAAGCTCGACGCCTGCCTTGCGCAGGGCATCACGACGATGGACCATGCCGACATCTATGGCGGCTACACGGTCGAAGGCCTGTTCGGCCGCGTGCTGAAGGCAACGCCGTCGCTGCGCGACCAGATCGAGATCGTCACCAAATGCGATATCGTCGTGCCGGCCGGACGGCATTCCGCTGCACGCCTCAAATATTACGACACGAGTGCGGCCCACATCACCACATCCCTCGAGGCCTCGCTGAAGGAACTCGGCACCGATCATGTCGACCTCCTGCTGATCCATCGCCCCGATCCTTTCATGGACCCGGACGAGACCGGCACGGCGCTGGACGCACTGGTCGCATCGGGCAAGGTGCGCGCCGTCGGCGTCTCCAATTTCCGCCCCTGGGATTTCTCGCTGCTGCAATCGTCCATGGAGCAGAACCTTGTCGTCAACCAGATCGAACTGAGCCTCGCCTGCACGGACCCGTTCACCAACGGTGATCTCGCCTATCTGCAGGAACGCCTGATCGTGCCGATGGCATGGTCGCCGCTTGGCGGTGGCGGGCTGATGGATGGTTCGAAGCCGGCGCTGAGCGCCGCACTCAAGCGGATCGCCGGCGAACAGGGCGTTGCCGAAACCGCCGTGGCCGTTGCCTGGCTGCTGGCACATCCGGCCCGCATCGCGCCCGTGCTCGGCACCAACAATCTTTCCCGTATCGCGAAGATCGGCGAGGCTGCCAAGGTCGAAATCGACCGGCAGACCTGGTTTGAACTCTACACGCTGGCAATCGGAAAAGAAGTGCCCTGAGGACGGCGCGCGGCGGCGCGAGATTCCGGATGCGGAAGGTGCGCCTTCGGACGGTTTTCGCGTCACGCGGCCTGATCGGCAATCCCGGTTCCGGCCACCGCCCGGCCAGCCACCCAGACCTGGGCGATATTGCCCTTTGACGCGGTGAAGATGATCCGCTGCAAGAGATCATCGCTCGTCTCCGCCTCATCCCACAGGCGGATCGTGCCGCCGGGCGCGTTGCAATCGATCAGCATCGCATCGAAGGCATAGCCCGGCGCAAATTGCCCCACAGGCAGGTCCAGCGCCTTCGCTCCGCCGGCGGTTGCGACATGGAACGCATGGCGGAAATCGATCCGTGCAGGGGCACCGGACGCGCGCTCGGCCGCACTCTTTTGCGGATCGACACCCGTTTCCAGCATCCGCGAAACCGTGATCGCATTGCGGCTCGCCTCGAACATGGAGGCGCTGGGGCCGCCGGAAATATCCGTGCCGAGGCCGATATGGAGCCCCTTTTCCAGCGCGGCGCGGAGCGGAAACACGGCGCCGGCGAAGAAGGAATTGGAAAGCGGGCAATGCGCGACAGCCGCCTCACGGACTTTCAGCAACTCCATATCCGAGGCCGTCAGGAAGTTGGAATGCGCCAGCATCGTCCGCCGTCCGAGAAGGCCGAAGCGATCAAGGCTAGCGGCATCGGTCATGCCGTGGCGCTCCAGCACATAGCCATGCGCCCAATCGCTCTCCGAACAATGGGTCTGCACATGGCAGCCGCATTCCTGCGCCAATTGCCCCAGGCCCTCCAGCGCCGCATCGGTGCAGGCGGGAATGAAGCGCGGAGTAATGACCGGCTTCACGAGGCCGCTCGCATTGTCGGGATGGGCAAAGATATAGTCGATCAGCGCCCGCGTGCCCTCCACGGCAGCCTCTGGCGAGGCGTCGCGATAATAGTCCGGGCAGTTTTCGGGATGATCCATCGCCACCTTGCCGACCAGCGCACGCTGGCCTTTCTCAAGGCAGATATCGGCGAGCAGCCGCGTCGCCTCCTGATGGATGGTCGCGAAATAGAGCGCCGTCGTCGTTCCATTCGCAAGCAGATCGGCCACCAGCAGATCATAAGCGCGGCGCGCATAGGCGAGATCGGCAAAGCGCGCCTCAAGGGGGAACGTGTATTTGTGGAGCCACACTTCCAGCGGCACATCCAGCGCCGAGCCCAGCTGCGGATATTGCGGCGCATGGACATGGCAATCGACAAAGCCGGGCAGGATATAGCAGCCCTCCGGCAGTCGATGCAGAATGCCCTGCCCTTCGATCGCGGACTTCAGCACTTCATATCGGGCTTCGGTCGGGCGAACGACGTCACCAATGACACCATCCGCATCGATCTCGATCAGCGTGTCGTCCAGAACCTCAACGTCGCCACACACGGGCGCGTGGAAACCTCTGGCAAGCAGCCATGCATTTCTCAGCATCATCGCTGTCACGCGGCTTGAAGGCTGGTGCCGTAGGTCACGCCTTTTTCCTTCAGCCAGCGGCGATAGGCGATGGAGGAGGCATCCGCCCGTGTCGGTATTTCCGAGCGTGGCTCCAGCGGCAAGAGAACCGGGCGCTGGTTTTCCAGAATGATGCGGTCCTGAAGGAAGATGAGCTGCTGGAACTCGATCAGCGAGCTGGTCGTCGAGACATCATCGATCAGATACATGACCGGATGCGCACGGCAGCGGTCGACATCGACGGGCTGCACGAAGAGGCAGATCAGATCCCAGCGATTGGCCGAATTCGGGCAGGTCTTGTAAAGCAGCGTCGTGAACGGCGTCATCACGCGATAGATATATTGCGTCATGATGCCCTCCTTTGCCGACAGGGCTGCCTGCGGCTGGAAGAACTGGCAATTTGTCGCCCAGACCTCGTCCACGTCACGACGGATCTCGACATTGTAATGCTCGACTTCGGTATGCGGTTCGGAGCCCAGGATATCCGTATGGACGAAGGGGAAATGCGCCATGTCGAGGAAGTTCTCGACAATGCGAAGGCCTGAGGCGTTCACGGCCACCACGCCGCAGGGCACATAGCGCCTATCAGGCTCATCGGCTTCCGGCATCGGGAATACGTCGCGCTCCGGCGTGCCAAGCGTTGTCCAGATGAAACCGAAGCGCTGGCGGATCGGCAGTGCTTCGTCACGACCGGCACAATAGACCGTCACACCGTCCGTCTTGCTGCGCACCACCTTGAGGTCGAAGCCCAGCAGCCGGTTACTTGACGTCCCAAAGGGGATCTGTGCTTCAGTATCGATAACATACCACTGATCAATGGACGCCTTGTCACTTGCCTGAACCATGATCTTACCCTTTCCAGCGGACCGCATTCTAAAATGTTAGTTGATCGCTGCGCCACCCGACATCTAGTCGGCTTGGGGCGCATTCGACATTCAGTTACTTTAATCGCGTCGCAGGCACTCAGCTAGCGCACATTTCGATAATAGGGCTCGCCCAGTGCTGCCGGGGCCGCCATGGCGCGGCGCATCTTCTGCCAGGCGATGACCGGCACGATGATGAAGCCAAGCGTTCCGAGATAAGGCAGCATGGAGAGGAAGGCCGGCGCAATCGGCCAGCCCCTCGCCTGCCCGACAAACCCGAGCGCGGTGATCAGACCGAAAAGCAGGCCGGAAAGCGCCGCCATGCCCGGCCGGTAGCCCGCAAAAATGACCAGCGCGACGGCGATCCAGCCGCGTCCGGCAATCACGCCATCCGACCAGGAGGGTACGAAGGCGAGCGTCAGATAGGCCCCGGCTCCGCCGGCAAGTGCCGCACCCGCCGTCACGTAGCAGAAGCGCATCGTGTTGACCGATATGCCCGCCGCATCGGCAGCTGCCGGGTTTTCGCCGACTGCGCGCATGTTCATGCCGTGGCGGGTGTAGAACATCAGATAGCTGAGCCCGATCGGCAGGATCAGATAGATGAGATAAATCAGGATATTCTGCGAGAAGAAGGCTTTGCCGAGAACCGGAATGTCGGACAGCAGCGGTATGGTAATCGGCTGGAAAGTCGCCGCCGCCGGCATGCCGGAATAGCCACGGCCGATCGTCTGGGCAAGGCCTGTGCCCATCAGCGTCAGGGCGAGGCCGCAAAGCACCTGGTTTGCCTTGATCATGACGGTGGCGAAAGCGAAGGCCGCGCCGAAGAGCGCGCCCACGGCAAGCGCGGCGAGGAAACCCAGCACCGGCGAATGCGTTGCCGAAACGGCAGCAATGCCTGTGACGGCGCCCATGGCCATCAAGCCCTCGACGCCGAGATTGACGACGCCGACGCGCTCGGCCAGCACTTCACCAATGGCCGCCAGCGCCAGCACGCCGCCGGCGAGAAACGCGGTTGTCAGCAGTCCGGTAATCAGATCCATGACGCTCTCCTAAACCTTGTCTCGGGTGATGCGATAATAGGAAAGCTCTTCGCCGATTGCCGTCAGGAAGAGGATGAGGCCCGTCATGGCAAGCACGGCCGATGTCGTGAGACCCTGCGTTTGCAGGATGATGCCGGAATTCTGGATGAAGGCCATGAAGGCCCCGGCAAAGATGACGCCGACCAGCGAGCCGCGCGCCAGAACCGCGACCATGATGCCGATATAGCCGTAATTGTTGGAAATCCCGCCTTGCAGGCGATGCACCGTGCCGGCCACTTCCAGCATGCCGGCAAAGCCGGCAATCGCGCCCGAAAGCAGCATGACCATGATCAGATGCCGGCGAACGGGTATGCCGGCATATTCGGCCGCAGACGGGTTGGAGCCGGAAAGCCGGACCTCATAGCCCCATTTCGTGTTGCTCAAGACCAGAGCGAGAACGATCGCAAAGACAATGGCAATGGGGAAGCCCCAGTGGATGGCGCCCCAGAATTCCGGAATTTCGGCCCCGACCTTCGGCGTCGAGGAATTGGTCATCCGATCGTGCCAAGGCCCGGTCGCCACATAATAGACCATCAGCGCCGCAACGAAATTGAGAAGCAGCGTCGAGATCAACTCGCTGACATCCGCATAGGCCTTGGCGAGCGTCGGCACGAGAATCCAGATGGCCCCAGCCGCAAAGCCGCCGATCACCATCAGGATCAGGCTCAGCCAATCTGGTGCCGGAATGAAAAGACCGATGGCGGTCGCGGCGAAGGCACCGGCATAGAACTGCCCTTCAGCCCCGATATTCCAGGCGCCAATCTGCTGAGCGACGGCGACGGAAAGCCCCGTCAGCATCAGCGGAATGAAGATCACGCCGAGATCCTGAAGGCCGAAACTGTCGAGCAGAGAGGAGGAGAGCACCTGCCCGGCAAGATCGATCGGGTCATGCCCGCTGATTGCCAGGATCAGCGCCGTGACGAGCAGCGCCAGAACAACTGCGATCACGCGGGCGGCAAAGGCGATCAGTGGCGTCGAGGACGGGAGACGTTGAATGCGATAGGCCATCAGGCGGCCTCCCCTGCGCCGACATGCGCCCGCCCGCCCATCATCAGGCCGATCTCGTCAATATCGAGATTGTTGTTGTCAAGAATTCCCATGATGCGGCCTTCATAAAGCACGGCAATGCGGTCGGAGAGGTTCAGCAGTTCCTCCAGCTCTTCGGAAATGAGCACCACGCCCGCGCCCGCGTCGCGCAGCTCGACGATGTAGCGCAGCATCGTATTGATCGCGCCGACATCGAGCCCCCGGCTCGGATAGGCGGCGACAAGGATGCGCTCGGCAATGCGCATCTCGCGGCGCGCGACAAGGCGCTGCTGGTTGCCGCCGGAGAGATTGCGGATCGGCATGGCGAAATCGGGTATCGCGACGTCGGCAGCACCGGCAATTTCGCGAGCCAACTTCCCCGCCGCCTCGCGGCTGAAGAAGCCACCCTTGGCAACCGGCGGCTTGCCATATTCGCGCATCACGGCATTGGTGGTGATCGACATGGCGGGCGCGAGGCCGCTATGCAGGCGATCTTCCGGGATATGACCGATGCCGGCAGCGGCAAATTCGCCGGCCTTCAGACCCGCCATCGTCTTGCCGGCAATCATGATGTCGCCGGTAGACGCGGGGCGGACACCGGTCAGCACCTGGCTCAACTCCCGCTGACCATTGCCGGCAACGCCTGCAATGCCGAGGATTTCGCCGGCGCGGAGCGAGAAATTGAGATCATGCAGCGCCGTCAGGCCATTGTCGCCCAGCGCGGATAGACCCGAGACCTTCAGCACTGGCTCAGCAGACATCGGCTTGGCATTCGCGGCGCGCTCGCGCATGTCGTCCAGAACGATATCGCGGCCCACCATGAGCTTGGCAAGCATGCGCGGATTGCAGTCTGCGGCCTTCTCGGTCGCGATCTTGCGGCCCTGGCGCAGAATGCTGATGCGGTCGGAGATTTCCAGCACTTCATCCAGCTTGTGGCTGATGAAGATCACCGAATTGCCATGCGAAACGAAGTCGCGCAGCGCCCGGAAAAGCTCTCGCGCTTCCGCCGGCGTCAGAACGGCGGTAGGTTCATCAAGGATCAGGATCTTGGCACGGCGTGACAGCACGCGCAGGATTTCGACACGCTGCTGTTCGCCGGTCGAAAGTTCACTGACCCGCGCACCGGGCTTGACCTGAAGATTGAATGTCTTGGCAAGCTCCGCGGTGCGCGCCTCCAGAACGGCGGCAGAGGTGCGCTTCGGCGTTTCATCCCAGCCGAGATGAATGTTTTCGGCCACCGTGAAGGCCTGCACCAGCTTGAAATGCTGGTGCACCATGCCGATGCCGGCGGCGATTGCCTGGACAGGCGAAGCAAACTGCCGGGCATAGCCATCGATGATGATCTCACCCGCATCCGGCTGGTAAATGCCGGTGAGGATATTCATCAGCGTCGATTTGCCGGCACCATTCTCGCCCAGAAGCGCATGGATTTCGCCCGGCAGAACCTCGATATCGACATTCTCATTGGCGATCACGCCCGGAAAATACTTGGCAATCCCCTTCAGGTAGACGCGCGGCGGCGTCCCTGGCGATGAGGCGGCGGCTGGAATTTCATCTTGCATGCGCGGAAGACCGATCGGGCTATCGTTGGAGGTGCCGAAACGACAAGAAAACGGCTGAGCGGCCCGGCGCGAAACCGGGCCGCTCGCAAGTTGGATCAGCTCGAAAGGCCCGAAACGCCTTCGATCGACCAATCCCAGTGGTAGAGTTCGACTTCCGACATGGTCTTGCCGGCGGGAACCTTCACATTGCCCTTGGCATCCTTGAGTTCGCCGGTAAACGGCGACCAGCCACCAAGGATCTTGTCGCGCACGGCATCAGCTGCCTTGGCGACTTCGGCCGGAACCTTCTCGCCCCATTTGTCGCGGTCGATACCCTTGCCCATGGAAAGGATGGTCTGCGAGGGTGTCCACTTGCCGGCGAGGCGCTGGCCGACCTGATCGACATAGAAATCCTTGAAGTCGATGACGACGGAAGACACGTAGGAGTTCGGGCCGTAGCGACGGATATCCGTGTTCCACATGGCAGCCCATACGCCGCGCTTTTCGGCAACCTGAAGATAGGCGGCCTCGTCCATGATGCCGAAGAGGAAGTCGCAGCCATTGTCGATCAGCGCCGTGCCGGCCTGGGCAGCAGCCTGCGGGTCGAACCAGGAGTTGATGACGATGGTCTGCAGCGTTGCCTTCGGATTGACCGAGCGCGCGCCCATCAGGAAGGCGTTCGTGCCGGAGAAGACGGACGGAACCGGGAAGGAGGCGACGTAGCCGAGCTTGCCGGTCTTCGACATCATGCCGGCGGCAACGCCGATGACATAGGTCGGATACCAGTGTGCCAGATAGTACCAGCCGAGGTTCGGCATGTCGGTGCGGCCGTCGCATTCCATGAAGGCGACCTTCGGCGACTTCTTGACGACTTCATGCAGGAAGTCACCCGTCGAGGAGGTGTCGAAGATCATGTTCGCGCCTTCGCTGACGAACTGGCGATAGGTGCGCGTCGCATCGGCCGAATAGGGAACGTTTTCGACTTCGAGGATCTTCTTCAGCTTCGGATACTTTTCCTTGACTGCAAGAACACCCTGATGGTGCGCCCAGGTCCAGCCTTCGTCGGTTACGGGGCCGACATGGCCGAAGCCGATGATGGCATCCTCTTCCTTCACGGCCGGCAAGGGCGCTGCGGCGGCGAAGGACGGACGGGCAAGCGTGCCCGACATCAGAGCGGCTGCACCGCCGGCCGCCGTCATGTTCAAGAATCCGCGACGGGATAGATTGCGTATGTCGATCATGTGAACCCCTGTTTCGTTGGTTTGAACATCTCGCCTGCCGGAACCGGTTGCCCGGGCCTCAAGCGAATGCCGTCTGGTGACATTCAGCAATATCCGTGCCAGAAAGGCCGAATTGAACTCCGTCTACCCTGCCGTGCAGAACACACAAACCGGTGCACGTTCAGCAGGCACGCCGCCACACTTTCTCGTGTCGGCAAAAAGGCGGGAAAGCCGGCGTAAATTCGACCCTTTCAACGCTGAAACCGCTGCCGGACCTGAGATTTTCAAAAGCCAGTTGTTCCGCATAGACGAAAAAATTCGTCGAGTTTGATGCGCAATAAGCAACAAGTGCGACGAAAAAACCGCTTGAAAAGCCATCCGACCTGTCGGTAAAGTGATCAATAATAGAGCATGATTAAATTTTGTGCATTTGCATTCGCGAATGCCAATTTGGCGGTCAGATGACGGAAGCAGAACAACAGGCGCGACACGATACCCAATCCGGGAGGCACGACCTTGGCTGAGGTCGCATTCGTATTTTCCGGCGCTCTCGTGCAGGCGAGTTTTCGGCAATTTGCCCAGCACCGGGCCAATCGGCTGTCTCTGGGGATCGATTTCGGGGCCGCCAGCGACCGCTTTTTCGACGTGACCGTCACGGGCGACGAGGCACTGGTCGACATGTTCGAAATGGCCTGCAGCCTTGGCCCATATGATTGCATCATTCAGGACGTGACGCGGCGGGACATCGCTCCGGCCGGCAATATTTGAAGGGGACTCAACAATGACACCTCAACCCATCTGGTCACCGGTCGCATTGTCGAACATGGTTGATCCCAGCACCTCGACGGGCGCGGTCGTGAACGGCGCCGAACTGGTGGTCTGGCGCGATTCCAGCGGCAAGGCGCATGTCTGGGAAGACCGCTGTCCGCATCGCGGCATGCGCATGAGCTTCGGCTTCGTGCGCGGCGATCACCTCGCCTGCCTCTATCATGGCTGGCAATATGACACGGCCGGTCAATGCCGCCACATCCCGGCGCATCCGCAGCTGGACGTGCCGCAGACCATCCGCATGCAGACCTTCGCCAGCGCCGAACGCAACGGCATCATCTGGGCAGGCTCGACCACGGAGGCAGACCCGGCCCTCCTGCCGGCCGAGATTGCCGGACTTGTTCCGGTGCGAAGCCTTTATGCAGACTGCACAATGGAGAAGGCGCTCGCGATCCTGGCTGCAACGCCGCTGCCCGGCGTGAGCGACGCGCCGAAAATCGAAACGATCTCAGAGAATTACATATCTCTGACTGCCGGCGCGACCCGGCTTCTGGTCGCCATCCAGTCCATGGGCGACGCTAAGCTCGCGCTGCACCTGATGGCAAACGAAGGCGCGCCGATCGCCGCCCTTGCCCGCTATGCGCAGGCCCTTCGCCTCGCCCTTGAAACACCCCTTGCCGAGGTCGCCTGATGTCCGCCCTGACGCTCTACAATTATGAACTGGACGAAAACAGCTATCGCGTCCGCCTTCTGCTTTCCATGCTCGGCATTGAGCATGATGTCTATTCGGTCAACATGCTGCCGGGCCGCGAGGAAAAGTCGCCGGCGCTTCTGGCACTGAACCCGTGCGGCACGCTGCCCTTCATCAAGCAGGGCGACACGGTTCTCTTCGGCGCCGAAGCGATCCTTGCCCATCTTGCCAGACACAACGATGCCTCGGGCAAATGGCTCCCCATCGACCGCCCCGATTTTTCGACGACCATGATGTGGCTGGGTTTTGCCGCCGGCCCGTTGCAGGCGGCCGTGAAGGCGCGGGAAGTTGCCGTCTTTGCCGTTGGCGGCCATCTGGAGCGGTTGAAGGCCGACGCGCGCGCTGCCTTCCGCATTATGGACGACCACATGACGCTGCGCCACATCGAGGGCAAAGAGTGGTTTGCCGCCGATTATCCGACGATTGCCGATCTGGCTTTGATCCCGAGCTTCGCGCTGTCGCGCGATTTCAACATTGACCACGAGGAGTTTCCGGCACTGCGCCTGTGGCTTCGCCGTTTCCGCCGGCTTCCCGGCTTCATCACCATGCCGGGCATTCCGGACTATCATTAAGGCAGGCATTCAGGCCGGAAAGGCCAGACTGTCGCGATCACAAGGAGTTCTGAGATGGCCATCACCCGCTTTTCCGTTGCACCGCTGGCAACGATGACCCGCAAGCTCGCGGATGTCGCCTCCGGTCGCACAGCGCCGGACCTCGTCATCCAGGGCGCGCGGGTGCTTTCCACCTATTCGGAGCGCATCCTGCCTGACCGTGAAGTCTGGATCTCCGGCGGCCGCATCGCCGCCGTCAAGCCGGCCGGCACCTATAAGGCAGGCGGCGCCAAGCTTTATGATGCCAGGGGCGGCATCATCGCGCCGGGTCTGGTCGATCCGCATATCCATATCGAATCGAGCATGGTCACGGCCTGCGCCTATGCCGAGGCCGCCCTGTTGAACGGCACGACCTCGATCTTCTGTGACAGCCACGAAATCGGCAACGTGATGGACGTCGCCGGCGTCGAGGCAATGCTGGAAGACGCGCGCCATGCGCCGCTCTCGATCTTCCTCACCGTCCCCTCCACCGTGCCGGCCACATCGCCTGAACTGGAAACTGCCGGCGGCGACCTGACGCCGGAAAAGATTGCCGCGATCTTCGACAAGTGGCCGGAAGCCGCAGCCCTTGGCGAGAAGATGGATTTCGTGCCGGTCGCCATGGGCGATGAGCGCAGCCACGCCATCATCGCCGCAGCGCTTTCCCGCGGCAAACCGGTCAGCGGCCATGTCTATGGCCGCGAATTCGTCGCAGCATACGCCGCCTCCGGCGTCACCGACACGCATGAGGCGATCGACCGCGAAATCGCCGACGACATGCTGGAGGCCGGCATCTGGCTCTTCCTGCGCGGTGGCCCGCCGACGACGCCGTGGCATTCGCTGCCGCTGGCCATCAAGACCGTCACCGAGCTTGGCGCGTCGCACAAGCGCATTGCCGTCTGCACCGACGACCGCGATGCCGACGACCTCCTGACCTTCGGCCTCGACTGGGTGGTGCGCGAGGCGCGCAAGGCCGGCATGTCGCGCGAACAGGCCTGGTCCATGGGCTCGCTGCATGGCGCAACGCGCTTCGGCATGGAAGGCGATTTCGGCGGCATGGGCGGCGGTCGCCGCGCCGATCTCGTCATGCTGGATGACGACCTCAACCCGATCTCCACCTGGTATGGCGGCGAGCTGATGGTCGACCAGAAGAAGATCACGCCGTTGCTGGACGAAACGCTGTCCAAGCCGTGGCGCTACCCGGAAGCCGCCTATCACACCGTCAAGCTGCCGAAGTCCATCAAGCTGACGCCGGAACTGCCGACGGAAAAGGTCATCGCCAACACGATCAAGACCGAACTTCCCGGCATCATTCTCGGCCATGTGAAGGTCGAGCTGGAGCCCGCCAACGACTGGCAGACGCATTTCGAACGACATGGCCTCTGCTTCGTGACCGTGGTCGAGCGTCACGGCAAGTCGGCCGGCAATGTTGCCTATGGGCTGCTGTCCAACTTCTCGCTGAAGAGCGGCGCGGTTGCCTCCTCCGTCGGCCATGACAGCCACAATATCATCCTCGCCGGCACCAACGAGGCCGACATGCAGGTGGCGCTGCGCGCCATCGAGGAGCATCAGGGCGGCGCCTGCGTCGTGCAGGACGGCAAGGTGACAGCCATCGTGCCGCTGCCGATCGCCGGTCTCCTCTCCGACAAGCGCGTGCATGAAGTGGCCAAGGAAGTGCAGGCACTGAAGGTGGAGTGGGACAAGGCCGGCTGCACCATTCCCTATATGGGCTTCAACCTGATCCCGCTGTCGGTTATCCCGGAAATCCGCATCACCGACATGGGTCTGGTGACGGTGCCGCAGATGGAAATCGTGCCGCTGTTCGAGCCCGTCTGAGGCCGCCATGGACCCCTATCGCCTCGGCCTCGTCCCCGCCCGGATCCATTATTTCCAGCTGGTGGCGAGACTGGGCTCGATCCGCCAGGCCGCGCTGTCGCTCAATGTCGCCCCCTCCTCGATCAGCCGCGTGATCCGGCAGATGGAGGAGGAGTTCGGCACCCCGCTGTTCGAGCGGGTGCGCCAGCGGCTGAAGCTGACCTCGGCGGGCGAACTGCTTCTCTATCGCGCCCGCGCCGCACTCTCCGAGCTCGGCCGTGCCTGCAACGAGATCGACCAATTGCATGGGCTGCATCGCGGCACGGTGTCGATTGCCGTAGTAGAGAGTGTTGCGCGTGGTCTGATGCCGCGCGCGCTGGAGGCCTTCTGGAGCAAGCATCCGGATGTCTCGGTCGATGTGAAGGTGATGAGTTCGCAGGCCGCCTGCAATGCCATTGCTGAAGGTGAAAGCGATCTCGCCATCATCTTCGATGTCCGCGCACCCCGCGCCGTGCGGCGCATCACCTCGATTTCGCTGCCACTTGGCGTGCTGGCGCTGCCGGGCAGCGACAAGGCGGAACGCGCCACACTCAAGCTCTTCGACCTCGCCAACCAGAAGGTCATCCTGTCGGACGCCAGCCTGACGCTCGGCTCTTCCGTGGAAGAGGCCTTCAGCCGGTCGCTGGTCGATATCCAGAGCCGTACGCGCACCAATTCGATCAGCCTGATGGTGGAATTGGCCAAACGTGGTCTCGGACTGGTGTTGCAGACCCGCGTCGGTGTCGAACAGGAGCTGATCGACGGTACGATCAAATTCGTGCCTCTCATCGATCCGCGCCTGCCGCCGCGCAAGCTGACGCTGCTCTCCCGGCCCGAAAAGGAAATGTCGGATGCCGCGCTCGCACTCGGCCGACTGCTCGAACAATTGATCGTCGGGATGGCGGAATAGGCAGGGCTCAAGTTGTTGCATTCAGCGCAACGATCTCACCAGAAAATACCGTCTATTCGGCACATCTCGCATTTGCTTTCCTCAAGCCGAACAGAGGACATGACATGAAGCAATCATCCGTCGATGCGGTCATCCGGGGGCTCAAGCGGGCGGGCGTCAGCATCGTCTGCTATCTGCCGGATTCGCTTTTCAAACAGCTTTATCCCGCGCTCGATGCCGATCCCGATATCCGCACGATCCGCGTCACCAATGAGGGCGAAGGCGCTGCCATCTGCGGCGGCGTGTTCCTGTCCGGCAAGCGCGCCGCGCTGATCATGGAGAATTCCGGTCTTCGCGCTTCTGTCGAACCGCTGGCCCGCATGGGTCTCGGCGCCGGCATCCCGGTCGTCATGCTGATGAGCTATCGCGGCGAACTCGGCGAGAACAATTGGTGGGCGATCCCGCATGGCATCACCATGGAGCCGGTGCTGAATGCGCTGCGCATCCCCTATCGCATCGTGCGCGAGGAAGACGCCATCGAACAGTCGATCGTTGACGCCTATAACTGGTCCTACAATGCCTATTACCATTCGGCGATTGCCCTTGGCGGGGAGATCGTTCGATGAAGCGCTATGATTGCATGAAGCTTCTGGCCGCGCGGCTGAAGGACGAGCTGGTCATCCTCTCGCTCGGGGCCTCGGTGGATGAATGGTACAATGCCGCGCCGCATATGCGCGAGGCGAGCCTGTTCCAGCAGCAGCTTGGCTGCGTGACACCGCAGGCCTTCGGGCTGGCAGCGGGCCTGCCGCATCGCCGCATCATCTCGCTCGATACGGATGGCGGCATGATGTTCAACCTCGGCATTCTGGCCACGCTTGGCAACGAGCAGCCGAAGAACCTCTTCACGGTCGTCTGGGACAATGAATGCTACCAGTCGATCGGCGGCCCGCCGACGCATACGGCCTCCGGCCGCGTCGATATCGCAGCAATTGCCCGCGGCGCCGGCGTCGAGCAGGCCTACACGGCCCGCACGCTTGAAGAGTTCGAAGCCCATTGCGAAGCCGGCCTCAAGGCGGATGTACCCTATATCGTCGTCGCCAAGGTGGCGGGCACCGTCCAGCCGGACATCAAGCGCAAGCATTCGGACGGCCGCGAGGACAAATACATCTTCGTCCGCCATGTCGAGGCGACCGAAGGTATCGTCATCATGGGCCCGAGCGAGCATAACTGAGGAGCGTCAGACACCGTGAGCACCCTTTCCGCCAGACCGCTTGAAAAGGCCTACGACTATATCGTCGTCGGTGCTGGCTCTGGCGGCCTGCCGGTGGTGCGGCGGCTGATCGAGCGTACGGATGCGACAGTGCTCCTCATCGAGGCCGGCGAGACCGGCTTCGGCGTGCCGGAGATCGAAGATCCGGCCGCCTGGGTGCCGCTCGGCCGCAGCCGCTTCGACTGGGGCTATGACTATACCCCCTCGCCGCTGGTCAATGGCCGCACGATCGGCATTCCGCGCGGCAAGGTTCTGGGCGGCTCTTCGGCCATCAATGCGCTGATGTGGTATCGCGGCAATCCGGCTGATTATGACGCCTGGGACGCCGCCGGCTGCGATGGATGGGGCTGGTCCTCGGTCCTGCCCTATTTCAAGCGCGCGGAAGATTGGGAAGGCGGCGAAACCACCTTTCGCGGTGCGGGCGGTCCGTTGCGGCTCACGACGAGCCGCAATCTTCACCCGGTCGCGAGTGCCATGCTCGAAGGCGCTGGAGATGTCGGCATCCGCGCCATTGCCGATCCGAATGGCGAGACGAATGAGGGGGCAGCGCCTTCCAATTTCAATATCGCCGAAGGCCGCCGTTTCAGCTCCGCTGATGGCTATCTGAAACCCATCCTCAGCAACCCGCGCCTGACAGTGCTGACCGGCAGCCATGTGCTCACCCTCCTGCTGGATGGCACGACCTGCACCGGCATTCGCCATCTGGTCGATGGCCAGCCGGTCGAAACGCGCGCGACGACGCAGGTCATACTCTCCGCCGGCGCCATCAACACGCCGCGTATTCTCATGCTCTCCGGCATCGGCGACCCGGCCGAGCTTGCACCGCTCGGCATTCCTGTTCGCCACGCGCTGCCGGGCGTGGGCAAGAACCTGCAGGACCACCCGCTGGTGCAGGCGATCGTCTGCAAGGCAAAGCAGCCGCTTGGCGAGCCGCGCGACAATGGCGGCGGCACGATGCTGAACTGGAAATCGCGACCCGACCTCGTGCAAGCCGATGTCCATGCCTTCCCGGTTCAGGGCAATAGCGCCGAACCGCGCGTTCGCGAACTCTACGACACCTCGGGCGAGGTCTTCTCGATGGGCGTCGGGCTGATGCATTCGAAGAGCGTCGGCCATTTGCGCATGCTGTCCTCCGACCCGTTCGGCCCGCTGGACATCCAGCCGAATTATCTCGCAGAGCGGCAAGATCTCGAAGCACTGGTCTCTGCCGTCGGCACGATCATGGACCTCGCCGAAACAAAGGCCTTTAGCGATCTCTTCGCCGGCTTTGCAGCGCCGGAGCGGCGGCTGAGCAAGGCCGAAACGGTCGAATTCATCCGCAATGCCTGCGGCACATTCTTCCACACCAGCGGCACGGCCAAGATGGGGCGCGATGCTCTCTCGGTCGTCGATCCACGCCTCAAGGTCCACGGCCTCGACGGTCTTACCATTTCGGATGCCTCGGTGATCCCGATCATCCCCACCTGCAACACCCATGCCCCCGTGACGATGATCGGCGAACGCGCCGCCGATTTCCTCACCGGACAGGATTGAACCCGGCCGGAAGCGCCGCGACGGAAGGACACATCAAATGACTTCAGGCCGCATCCTGACAGCCGAATTTCTCCTCACCATGGATGCCAACAACAGCGTCATCACCCATGGCGCCGTGGCCATCGAAGATGGCCGCATTCTCGACGTCGGCCCATTGGAGACCGTCAAGGCAGCACACCCCGACTTCGAGGTGACAAAGATTGAAAACGCCGTGCTGATGCCGGGGCTCATCAACGCCCACGCGCATTCCGGCTTCCTGCGCGGCACGGCCGAGCATCTGCCGGTCTGGGACTGGCTGACGCAGCATATCAACCCCATGCACCGGGTCCTCCGTCCGCATGAGGCGGAAGCCGCCTCCTTCCTCTGCTATGCCGAATCCGCGCTCGCCGGCACCACGACCGTCGTCGACATGTGGCGCTTCATGGAGGGGAGCGCGACGGCGGCCGAAGCGGTCGGCACCCGCCTTGTCGCCGTTCCTTATGTCGGCGAGCATCCGGATTACCACTATTTCGACACGCTCGACATGAACGAGGCGATGATCGAGCAATGGCATCGAAAGGCCAATGGCCGCATCAATGTCTGGGTCGGGCTGGAACATCTTTTCTATGCCGACGAGGCGGGCCAACAGCGCGCCATCGCCTTGGCGAAGAAGCACCAGACAGGTTTCCACACCCATTGCTCCGAAGCCGATATCGAGGTCGAGGAATTCGTCAACCGCTACGGCAAGCGGCCGATGTTTGCGCTGGAAGACCTCGGCTTCTTCGAAACCCCGCGCACGATGATTGCACACGCCGTCTGGCTCGACCCGTCAGAGATCGAGCTGATTGCCAAATATCCCGTCTCCGTGGCGCATAATCCCGTCTCCAACATGAAGCTCGCCTCCGGGATTGCGCCAATCTCCGACATGCTGGCGCTGGGCGTGCCCGTCGGCATCGGCACGGATGGCGAGAAGGAGAACAACAATTTCGACATGTTCGAGGAGATGAAGGTGGCCTCGCTGCTCGGCAAGCTGCGTCACCGGGATGCGGCCGCCATGGACAGCTGGCAATGCCTGCGCATGGCCACCATCCTCGGTGCCAAGGCCATCGGCCTCGACCACGAAATCGGCTCCATCGAGGTCGGCAAGCGCGCCGACATCATCGCCGTCGACACCTCCACACCGCGCATGACGCCGCTTTTCGGCGAAGGTCGCTATTTCAATCTCCAGCACAATCTCGTCCACGCGGTGCGCGGCAGCGATGTCGTCATGACCATGGTGGATGGGGAAATCATCGTGGAGGACGGCCGCCTGACGGAAGTCGATCTCGACTACATCATTGGAAATGTCCGCAGGATGGCACCCGACCATTTCGCCCGCCGCGCCGAATGGCTGGCAGCGAATGGCGGCGGCACCAAGCAATGGACGGAAGGCTGAAGGTGTGACCATGGCAAGAACCACCGACAGGATCGCACTCGACGACTGGTATGCCATCGCAACGGCCGGCGACCTGACGCAGCCGATGGTAACGACAAAGCTTCTCGGTCAGGCCATCGAGTATGGCATCGGACCCGACCGCGAGCCGCTGGTGCGTGAAGTTCTCGATGACGGCGCGCGGGGGCCAGCGCTTCCCGTGAAGGTTCGCTATGGCTGCCTGTTCACCACGCTGGGCAACCCGACGAAGGATATCGTCCACATCGCCGAAGCCGACGAAGACGACCGCCGCTTCGTACTCTGCGGCTGGGTGACGATGCGGGCGTCTGGCCTGCGCGTGGTCGAGAACTTTCTCGACATGGCGCATTTCCCCTTCGTGCACACCGATATTCTCGGCTCCGAGCCGCATACGGAAGTTCCGGGCTATGCGAGCGAAATCCGCCGCGACGTGGATGAGGTCTGGGCGACGAACTGCACCTTCTTCCAGCCGCGTATTGCCGCGACCGAGGACAAGGGCGACTTCGTGCATCTGACCTATCGCGTCCCCTCGCCCTTCGTCGTCATGCTCTATCGCGTCTGCCCGACCTCCCCGAACCGGCTCGACGCCATCGCGCTGTTCATCCAGCCGATGGAAGACGGGCTCTGCCGGGCACAGCCGGTCATGTATCTGGTCGATCCGATTTCCTCGGACAATGCATTGCTGAAGTTCGAGCAGGTGATCTTCATGCAGGACCGGATCATCGTCGAAAACCAGCGCCCGCTTCTGATGCCGCTGGAGCCGCGCGCGGAAATTCCGACCCGCGCCGACTCCTCGTCCATCGCCTATCGTCGCTGGCTAAAGGAGAAAGGCATTCGCTTCGGCACGACGGCAGGCAGCGCCTGATGGAGGTCGTCTCCCCCGCATCGCTGTCCCAGGCACTGGCGCTTCACACCGAATGTGAAAGCCGCTTCTGCGCCGGGGGAACAGCGCTGCAACTGGACTGGGCAAAGGGCTTAGCTAAACCGGCCAGACTCATCAATCTCGCCCGGATTTCCGAGCTGAAAGCTGTCACCGAAAGCGCGGAGGCCATCCTCATCGGTCCGCTGGCAACGCTTTCTGAACTTCTGCGCGACCCCGCAATCTCAGGCCATGTCCCCCTGCTTCACGACGCGCTCAGCAAGGTCGCCGGCCCGTCGATCCGCAACCGGGCGACGCTCGGCGGGAATATTGCCGGCATGACCGGGTGTCTTCTGCCGGCGCTGATTGCACTGGACGCCCGGCTTGAATGGCTCACACTCGATGGCCCCACGGAGATGGACATCGCCCAATGGCTCGCCATGCATCCGAAGGATGGAATCCTCACCCGGATCCTCCTCCCACTGCAGGGCCAGAATGAACGATGGCTGTTCCGCAAGATCGGCCTCCGCGCCGCCTTTACGCCCAGTGTGATCAACGCGGCCGCACGTCTTTCGACTAGCGCGGAGGGCGATATTCTCGATGCCCGCCTCACGGTCGGCGGCGGCATCGTTCCACCCACGCGGCTAAGACAGGCCGAAGCGCTTCTCAATGGGAGCAACCTGAAGGCCATCAATTGGCGCGCGCTGCATGATTGCCTGATGGAGACGATTTCCGCACCAACGGATGCATTCCGCTCCGCAGACTATCGAAAGAGGATCGCAGCCAATGCCATCGTGCACGGCCTCGGCGGCGACCTGCCCGGACGCAAGACCTTCCCGGTGCAGAGCGCCCTAGCCTCAATGCCGGCACAGGAAGGTGAAATTCGGCTTGCGCGCGAGAATGCGACTGCCGTTTGGCATCAGAGGCCGGATATTGATGCCAAAATATCAGGCAATCTTCTCTATCTGACAGATTCGAGACGCTCCGACATGCTGGTTGGGCGCATCTTGCGCGCCGGTGTGCCACATGCGCGCATCCTCTCCATCGACACGTCGGCGGCCGAAGCGCTGCCGGGCGTTGCCGCCGTCGTCACCCACCGCGACATCAACGGCCTCAACGCCTTCGGCATTGTCGTGCAGGATCAGCCCGCGCTCTGCTTCGACACGGTTCGCTATGCCGGCGACGCAGTCGCGGCCGTCGCAGCTATCGATAGCGAAACGGCTGAGCGGGCGCTGGCGCTGATCAAGGTCGATTATCAGCCGCTGCCGATCGTGACCGACCCGGAAGAAGCCCTTCGACCCGATGCACCGTCTATCCATGCCGGCGGCAACCTGCAACGCGAACTGCATTTTGCCAGAGGTGACATAGCGGCCGGCTTTGCCGGCGCGGCGCATATCGTCGAAACGACCTATGTCACCCCGCGCCAGATGCATGGCTTCATGGAAACCGAAGGCGGCCACGCCTATGTCGATGACGAAGGCACACTGCACATGTTGGCAGGCGGTCAGCACGGCGGACGCGACCGGATGCAGCTTTCCCGCATCCTTGGCATGGCGGAGGACAAGATCCGCGTCGTGACATCGCCAACCGGAGGGGCCTTTGGAGGCAAGGACGAACTGACGGTGCAGCCAGCTTTGGCACTGCTGGCCCTGAAAAGCCGCAAGCCGGTCCGGCTTCACCTCTCCCGCGCGGAATCCGTCCTGGCCGGGCAGAAGCGGAATCCGATGTCGATTCGCATGAAAACGGCTATCGATAGCGAAGGCAGGCTTGTCGCCCAGAAGGTCGAGGTGCTGGCGGAGGCTGGCGCTTACGCCTCCCTGGGACCGGGCGTTCTCGAAACGGCATTGGAACACGCGGCCGGCCCCTACGTCATCGACAATGTGCGAACACATGGCCGGCTTGCCTATACGAATAACGGCGTGTGCGGCGCCTTCCGCGGCTTCGGCGCAAATCAGATGACCTATGCCGTCGAATGCCAAATGGACAAACTGGCGGCCGCATGCGGCCTGACGGCAGCGGAAATTCGTCGCAGAAACCTCCGGAAGCCCGGCATGGCCGGCTATCTCGGGCAGTTAGTGGCACCAACTGAGCGCGCCGACGAGATGCTGGCAGCGGCTGTAAATTCCGAACTATGGACCCGGCCGCTGGGTTTGGCGGCTGACGAAGAATGGATCATCGGCACGGGGATGGCCCTGAACTATCAGGGCAATGGCCTCGGCTCCGTTGTTCCAGACCCGTCCGGTGGTCGGCTTTCGCTCTCCAGGCCCGGCATGATCGAAGGCGGATTCGGTCTGGATGAACTCGGACAAGGGTTGATGACACTGGTCAAGGCAACGGTCGCGGCGGAACTCGGCTGCGCACGGGACGATGTGGCGGCCGTCATTGGCGACACCGCGAGAGCTCCCGAATCCGGCTCGACCACGGCGTCGCGCGGCACCTATGTTGTCTGGGCCTCGACGCGCCTTGCCGCACCCGACTTTGCCGGCCAGATGCGCAGCGCCGCAGGCCGCGTGCTCGGCCGCGAGCCGAATATGCTGGCGCTTGCCCCAGGCGGGTTCATCGAGCGGGGGACGAACAGTGGCGACATCCTGCTGACCTACAAGCAACTTGCCGATCAGCTCGACGAAGAGGATTTGCCCAGCGTTACAGTCACTTATGAATTTCCGAAGAATGACTACACCGCAAGCAATGCCCGTCTGATCTTCGCGTTCGGCGCAGCCCTTGCCCGCGTCGCCATCAGCCGTGTGACCGGCGAAGTCCGCGTGCTTGATCTTCATCAGCACACGGCAGCCGGCCCCGTGATGGATCTCGCCGCCTATCTCGGCCAGATCGAAGGCGGTGCCGTGCAGGGTCTTGGCTTCACGCTGACGGAAGACAGTCCGATGCGGGAGGGGCTATATCTCTCGGCCAATCTCGACACCTATATGCTGCCCGGCATTCAGGACGCCCCGAAGCACATGCAGTCCTTCGCGCTCGAAAGCCTTGCCGAGGGCGACATCTATGGTCCGCGCGGCGTCGGCGAGCTTGGCATCGGCGCGGTCACACCGGCCATTGCAAACGCGGTCTTCGCGGCGATCGGACATATGCCGACAGTCACCCCCTTCCCGACCGAGACAATCCTTGCAGCATTGGAGGAGGGGCAATGACGATCGGTTTCACGCTCAATGGCGAAGCGCGCGCAATCACCTGCCCGCCGGAAACGCCGCTCGTCACGCTGCTGCGTGACAACATGGCGATGACCGCGACGAAGGAGGCCTGTTCCATCGGCCGTTGCGGCGCCTGTCTGGTGCTGATCGACGGCAAGACGGCCAATGCCTGCCTCACCATGGCATTCCAGCTTGAGGGTGCCACGGTGATCACCACCGAGGGGCTTGATGCGGACCCGCTGGCCGCGACCATCCGCAAGGCGCTGGCCGCCGAAAATGCGTTCCAATGCGGCTACTGTGCGCCCGGCTTCGTCATGGCGCTGGTCGCGCTTCTGAAGGAAAATCCGAGCCCGAGCGAAGACGACATCCGCAAGGGCCTTGAAGGCAATATCTGCCGGTGCACCGGCTATCATTCCATCATCCGTGGCGCGCTAAGTGCCGCCCGGATGGTGCAGGAGACCTTGAAATGACCATAGCCATCAACACGATCGAGCCTCGTACGGACGGTGCCAAGGCGTTTCTGGCGCGCGCCGCCAAACAAATCCTGATCGACGGACGCTGGCGCGATGCGTCAGGCGGTGCCCGTTTCGAAACCTTCGACCCCGCCTCCGGCCGAAAGCTGGCCGATCTGGCCGAAGCGACGGCCGCCGATGTTGATGAGGCCGTGGCGAGCGCCCGCAAGGCACTGACAGGCGCTGCCTGGCTCGGGCTGACACCCTCGGCGCGTGGCAAGCTGCTCTGGAAGATCGCAGACCTGATCGACGCCCATGTCGAGGAACTGGCCGAACTGGAAACGCTCGATCAGGGCAAGAGCTACCGCACCGGCCGTTTCGGCGAAATCCCGGCATCGGCCGAACAGTTCCGCTATTACGCCGGCTATTGCACGAAAATTCTCGGCACGACCATTCCCACGTCGATTGCCTATCAGCCTGAGGGCAAACAGATTTTCGCTTACACGGTGCGCGAACCAATCGGCGTGGTGGCCGCCATCACGCCGTGGAACTCGCCCATGCTGATGGCAGCGATGAAGCTGGCACCGGCGCTCGCCGCTGGCTGCACACTCGTGCTGAAGCCGGCCGAAGAAACCTCTCTCACCGCCCTTCGCCTCGGCGAATTGATGCTGGAGGCAGGCCTGCCGGCGGGTGTCGTCAACATCGTCACCGGCTTCGGTGAAACCGTGGGCGCGGCGCTGACCGCCCATCCGGATGTGGACAAGATCGGCTTTACCGGCTCGACCGAGGTCGGCAAGCTGATCGTGAAAGCCGCAGCCGGCAATCTCAAGAAGCTGACGCTGGAGCTGGGCGGCAAGTCGCCGGCCATCGTCATGCCCGATGCGGATATGGCGCTCGCGGTTCCGGGCATTGCGCGCGGCATCTTTTCAAACTCGGGTCAGGTCTGCGTCGCCGGCTCGCGCGTCTACGCGCATCGCAGCATCTGCGACCAGCTGGTCGAGGGTCTGGCGAACTCGGCGGGCAAGCTGGTGCTCGGCCACGGACTGGACGAGAAGACGGACCTCGGCCCGCTCGTCAATCGCAAGCAGGCGGACCGCGTTGCGGGCTTCATTGCCGAAGGCCGTAGCGAGGGCGCGGAGATCGCCTCGGGCGGTGCGCAGGCCGGAGAGTTCGGAACGTTCTTCGAGCCGACCGTCGTCACGGGCGTCAGGCCCGACATGCGGATGATGCGGGAGGAAATTTTCGGCCCCGTCGTCGCCGTCACGCCCTTCGATGATGTCGAAGAAGCGATCGCCTTCGCCAATGATACGGACTATGGCCTCGCCGGCAGCGTGTGGACGCAGGACCTGTCATCGGCGCATCGACTGGCCGGGCGGATCAGGTCAGGGACGGTGTGGATCAACTGCCACTCATACTTCTCGCCGGAACTGCCCAAGGGTGGACACAAGCAGTCCGGTTGGGGCTATGAGAATGGCGCGCAAGGGCTCGACAATTACCTGGAGACGAAGACGGTTTGCAGCGTGATCTGAGCGAATACAGCTCATATTTCATGTCTTTTTGGCCATTATGACATGAATAAATGCCATACGGCATCTATTTTGCCGCTTCCGTCATGCAAATACCGGACACAAGCAGGAAGCGGCGCTCGCGCCCATTGTCCAGCGAGAACATGCCGCCGCGACCGGGAATGGCATCCACAATCAGGTCCGGCGATTGCCAGGCCGCGTATTGCGCCGCCGACATGTAGAACGGCGCGCCGCCGATCTGGCCGAGCAGAACATCATTATCGCCGATCAGAAATTCACCCGCCGGATAGCACATGGGCGACGAGCCATCGCAGCATCCGCCCGATTGGTGAAACAGAATATCGGGATGATCGCGGCGGATTTCCGCGATGAGATCAAGTGCCGCCTCTGTCGCGCGGACATGCTGGCCTTCAAGTTCCTGAACCATGTCTCCCCTCCCCAAATGCCAAACGGGCCTCCGGTTTCCCGGAAGCCCGCCGTGTCATAACCCGGTTCTCAGAAGAAACCGAGCGCCTTGGGAGAGTAGGAGACCAGCATGTTCTTGGTCTGCTGATAGTGATCGAGCATCATCTTGTGCGTTTCGCGACCGATGCCCGACTGCTTGTAGCCACCAAAGGCGGCATGCGCCGGATAGGCGTGGTAGTTGTTGATCCAGACGCGACCGGCCTGGATGCCCCGGCCGAAATTGTAGCAGCGGTTTGCATCGCGGCTCCACACGCCGGCACCGAGGCCATAGAGCGTGTCATTGGCAATCGAGAGCGCTTCCTCGTCGGTCTTGAAGGTCGTGACCGAGAGAACCGGCCCGAAGATTTCTTCCTGGAAGATGCGCATCTTGTTGTTGCCGCGGAACACGGTCGGCTTGACATAGAAGCCTTCCGCCAGATCGCCGCCAAGCACATTGCGCTCGCCGCCGGTCAGCAGTTCAGCGCCCTCGCCCTTGCCGATTTCGATATAGGAGAGGATCTTGTGGAGTTGTTCGGAGGAGGCCTGCGCGCCGATCATGGTCGACATGTCGAGCGGGTTGCCCTGCACGATCTTGTTCACGCGGGCAATCGCCTTTTCCATGAAGCGTTCATAGATGGATTCATGCACGAGCGCGCGGCTCGGGCAGGTGCAAACCTCGCCCTGGTTCAGCGCGAACATCGCAAAGCCTTCCAGCGCCTTGTCGAGATAGTCGTCGTCTTCCGCCATAACGTCGGCGAAGAAGATGTTCGGCGACTTGCCGCCGAGTTCGAGCGTCACCGGGATCAGGTTCTGCGAGGCATATTGCATGATCAGCCGGCCCGTCGAAGTCTCGCCGGTGAAAGCAATCTTGGAAATGCGCGGGCTGGATGCGAGCGGCTTGCCGGCTTCAAGACCGAAGCCGTTGACGATGTTGAACACGCCCGGCGGCAGAAGGTCGCCGATGATGTCGGCAAGCACGAGGATTGAGGCCGGTGTCTGCTCGGCAGGCTTCAGCACCACGCAATTGCCGGCGGCAAGAGCCGGTGCCACCTTCCAGGCGGCCATCAGGATCGGGAAGTTCCACGGAATGATCTGGCCGACAACGCCCAGCGGCTCATGGAAGTGATAGGCGATCGTGTCGTGATCGACTTCGCCGATCGAGCCTTCCTGCGCGCGGATGGCGGCCGCGAAATAACGGAAATGGTCGATCGCCAGCGGAATGTCGGCAGCCATGGTTTCGCGCAGCGGCTTGCCATTGTCCCAGGTCTCGGCTTCGGCCAGCGTCTTGAGATTGGCTTCCATGCGGTCGGCAATCTTGTTCAGGATATTGGCGCGCTCTGTGGTCGAGGTGCGGCCCCATTTATCCTTGGCGGCATGGGCTGCGTCGAGCGCTGCCTCGATGTCCTTTTCGTCGGAGCGTGCGACTTCGCACAGCAGACCGCCATTGACCGGCGTCGTGTTTTCAAAATAGCGGCCGGACACCGGCTCGCGCCATTCGCCGCCAATGAAATTGCCATAACGGACCTTGAACGGCGTCTCGATGATCTTCTGATGAAGCATGGTTTCCTCCTTTGGGCCGGGCTCACTCCAACCGGCAGGCCCCCATATTCACCAATACCGTTATATTCGTCGAGATATCGCGATCGGTGCATGGGGTCGTTCGTTGCACATCTGAGACAAAAGCGCCGCCTAGAGTGTTTGGAAGCAGAGCCCTTCGCCCTGGCGTCTGAACCCTTCCCATTCAAAATCGATGTGGTATCGTTTCCACATTCCTATTGACATCCGCCAGGTCTTCGGGTGAGATGAATGTGAAAACGATACCACATTGGGAGGACATCGATGAAACAGGCGCGGATCAACCGCCTTTTTGGCGTATCTGGAAATTGCTTTGACGTGGCGATCGACCACGGCATGTTCAACGAGAAGACATTTCTTCCGGGCATCGAGGATATGCGTAAAGCTATCCACGTGATTGCCGAAGCCAAGCCGGATGCCATCCAGCTGCCGCCGGGCACTGCCCCGATCCTTCAGGCCATTCCCGGCAAGGACCGCCCGGCGCTCGTCATGCGCACGGATATTGCCAATGTCTATGGCAATCCCCTGCCCGAGCTTCTCTTCTCCGAAGTCATCGACCGCGCGGTCGAACAGGGCGTCGTGCTGGATGCGGCCTGCGTGGTCGTCAACATCCTCATGCTGCCGAACCAGCCGGAAGTTTACCGCGCCTGCATTCGCAACGTGAATGCCTTGAAGCGCGAATGCGAAATCTACGGCATGCCGCTGATGGTCGAGCCGCTGGTCATGAAGGACAATTCCCACGGCGCCTATATGGTCGACGGCCAGATCGACAAGATCATGCCGCTGGTGCGTCAGGCCGTCGAACTCGGCGCCGACATCATCAAGGCCGACCCCTGCGAGAATGTCGAGGAATACCACCGCGTCATCGAGATCGCGCAGGGCCTTCCCCTCCTCGTGCGCGGCGGCGGTCGCGTCAGCGATGCTGAACTTCTCGCCCGAACGGAATTGCTGATGAAGCAGGGTGCGCGCGGCATCGTCTATGGCCGCAACGTCATCCAGCATCCCAACCCGAACGGCATGACCAAGGCGCTGATGGCCATCGTGCATGATGGTGCGTCGGCTGAGGCCGCAGCCAAGCATATCGGCTGACGCGGAAGACAAGGAAGCAAGATCATGACCAAGGTTTTCCGCTTCGGCGTCATCGGCTGCGGGCTGATGGGGCGTGAATTTGCCAGTGCCGCAGCCCGCTGGCTGCATCTTTCCAATCCGGCCGCCCGGCCGGAAATCGTCGCCGTATGCGACACGAATGCCAGCCTGATGGACTGGTTCGCCGACAACGTGCCGACCGTCAAGCAGCGCACGACGAACTATCACGAGCTGCTCGCCAATCCGGATGTCGACGCGATCTATTGCGCCGTCCCGCATGTGCTTCATCAGGAATTCTACATCGCGATCCTCGAAGCCGGCAAACATCTGCTGGGCGAAAAGCCCTTCGGCATGGATCTCATGCAGAACCGGGCGATCATGGCAGCACTCGCCAGGCGGCCGGATCTCATCGTCCGCTGCTCGTCGGAAATGCCCTTCTTCCCCGGCGCGCAGAAGGTCATCCAGATGGCCAATGCGGGCGCTTTCGGCGATATCATCGAAGTGGAAGCCGGTTTCCTGCATTCCTCCGACCTCGATCGCAAGAAGCCGATCAACTGGAAGCGCATGGAGCATATCAACGGCGACTATGGCTGCATGGGCGATCTCGGCATGCATGTCCTGCATGTGCCGCTGCGTCTCGGCTGGATGCCGCAAACCGTTCATGCGCAGCTTGTGAAGCGCGTCACGGAACGCCCCGATGGCAAGGGCGGCATGGCGCCCTGCACCACCTGGGACAATGCGGCAATCAGCACGCGGGTCCAGACAGGCAGCCAGGACTTCCCGATGCTGCTCAAAACCTGCCGCATCGCCCCCGGCGAGTCCAACACCTGGTACATTCGCGTACTCGGCATGAACAAGAGCGCCTTCTTCTCCACCAAGCAGCCGCGTCAGTGGCAGTGGATGGATTATGAAGGTGGCCGCCAGTCGTGGAATACGGAAGATCTGGGATATGACTCGCTCTTCCCCACCATTACCGGCAAGATCTTCGAGTTCGGTTTCATCGATGCGATCCAGCAGATGTGGGCGGCCTTTGTCGACGAGCTGGCCGGCAACAAGGCCAACGGCTTCCACTGTGCAACTCCGGACGAGGCGGCAGCCCATCACGCGGTGCTGACGGCGGCGCTCGTTTCCGGCAGCGAAAACCGCGTCGTCACGGTCGATTACGCAGCCGGGCTTGCCGCATGAAACGCTCGGAGATCAACGAGGCACTGAGGACCGCGCAGGCGATGCTCGACCGCTTCTCCTGGTCGCTTCCCGTCTGGGGCGGCTGGGTAGCCAAAGACTTCGCGGCGGAGCCGGAGGTAGCGGCCTATCTCCGCAGCCGCCAGCTCGGCTGGGATGTGACCGATTTCGGTCTGGGGCGCTTCTCCGAATGCGGCTTGACGCTCTTCTGTCTCCGCAATGGCATTGCCGGCACCGAAGGCGAGCGCAGCTACGCAGAAAAGCTGCTTTTCGTGGAAGAAGGGCAACTCACTCCCACACATCGCCACAAGGCCAAGATGGAAGACATCATCAACCGGGCGGGCGGCACGCTGGTCATCGAGTTCTCGGCAACGAATGCCGACGGCGATCTCAGCGACGCCGACATCATCGTTCCGGTCGACGGGATCCATCGCAGATTGACCCAATGGCAACCGCTGGAGCTTCGCCCCGGCGAAAGCGTCACCATCATGCCCGGCCTCTACCACCGCTTCTATGGCAGGCCCGGCGACGGGCCGGTTCTGGTCGGCGAAGTCAGTCAGGTCAATGACGACCGCACCGACAATTTCTTTCTGGAGCCTGTCGGCCGCTTCTCGGAGATCGAGGAGGACGAGCCGCCTCTCAGACCCTTGTGGAACGAAGGAGTTGCCTGATGTCGTTTGGGGAGGAAACGAAAAAGGCAGAAAGAGGCGGCATCGTCTGCGCCGGCAACCTGATCGTTGATCGCGTCCACACGCTCTCTTACTGGCCGGAGGAAGGCAATCTTGCCGAGATCCTGCATCAGGACGTGGGCGTTGGCGGCGGTGCCGTCAATGTCGCCTGCGATCTGGCCTCGCTTGGCCTGCCCGCCCGCGTGGCGCTTGCCGGCCTGACGGGCGCCGACGCAGACGGCGATCTTCTGGCCCAGCGTGTTGCAGCAGCGGGCGTCAACATCGCCGCGGTTCAGCGGACGAGCGAAGCGGCCACCAGCCATACCCATGTCATGAGCCTACCGGGCCGCAGCCGCACCTTCTTCTATCATGGCGGTGCAAGCGCCAGGCTCAATGCGGATACGATTGATCCCGCACAGTTCGCAGGCGCCGGCTACCGGCTCTTCTATCTCGGCTACCTCATGCTGCTGCCGGGCCTTGACCGGCTGGATGGAACGGGACGCACCGGCGCGAGCCGCCTGCTCGAACGGGCCAAGGCTTCCGGCCTCGAAACGGCGGTGGATTTCGTCTCCAGCGAGAACCCGGATTTTGCGGCCGAAGTGAGCGCCAGCCTGCCCTGGTGCGATCACGCCATTATCAATGAGGTGGAGGCCGGCCGCGTTGCCCAATTGCCCTTGCGCAAAGTGAACGGCCATCTCGATCTCCAACTGATGCAGCATGCCGCCGAAACGCTGATCGAACTCGGCGTTCGGAAGAACGTCGTCATCCATGCACCGGAACTGTCGCTCTGGCAGTCGGTGAACGACGCGCCGCTGATCACGCGGTCGCTGCGCGTACCACCGGAAAAGATCGTCAGCCCCGTAGGTGCCGGCGACGCCTTCTGCGCCACCACCCTCTTTGGGCTGCACGAGGGCTGGAGCCGCGAGAAGACCGCCGCGATCGCGCACCGCGCCGCAGCCCATTGCCTGACGGGAGCAACCGCAACGGACGGCATCCCGACGATGGACGTGTTGCTGAAGGAACGCGAAGAGAACGCATGACAAACGCCAGGGAGGAGCGAACATGACAACAGGAAAACTCACCGGCAAGGTGGCCATCGTCACCGGCGGCGCGAGCGGCATCGGCAAGGCCGTCTGCCAGCGGTTTGCCGAAGACGGCGCACGCGTCGTCGCCGCCGATCTGGACGCGGCACGCTGCGAGGCGGTCGCCGCCGAAATCGGCGGTGGTGCGCTGGGTCTCAGCCTGGACGTGACGCGGCAGGAAAGCATCGAGAACGTCGTCCGGCACGCTGTCGAAGCCACGGGCGGCATCGACATTCTCGTCAATGCGGCGGGCATCTACGATGTCCAGTCCATCCTCGAAATGACCCGCGAGCGGACATCCCGCGTCTTTCAGGTCAATATCGAAGGCACCATCTTTATGAGCCAAGCGGTTGCCCGGCACATGGCCGAACGTGGCCAGGGCGGGCGCATCATCAATTTCTCCTCGCAGGCGGGACGGCGTGGCGAGGGTCCGGCGGTCGCCTATTGCGCCTCCAAGGCAGCAGTCATTTCGATCACGCAGAGCATGGGGCTCGATCTCATCCGCCATGGCATCAATGTGAATGCGATTGCGCCCGGTGTGGTCGATACGCCCATGTGGGATGTCGTCGATGCCAAGCTCGGCGCGCGCGAGGGTCTGCAGCCCGGTGACGTCAAGAAGCGGGTCGCAGCGGCCGTGCCGGCAGGACGCTTCGGCTATCCGTCGGAACAGGCGGCCATGGCAGCATTCCTCGCCGGGCCGGACGCGGCCTATATCGTGGCGCAATGCTACAATGTCGACGGCGGCAACGTGATGAGCTGAATTTCACCTCAAGGAGAGGTTCTGGGAGGAGAGATAAAATGACAATGAAGGCTGCGCGGCTCGAGGCTACCGGCTCGATGGCGCTTCGAATGGTCGACAAGCCAACCGCAGGACCTGGGGAAATCCTCGTGAAGGTCCTCGCGGCAGGCATTTGCGGGTCCGACCGCCACATGTTCAAGGGCGAGTACCCGACCGCCATTCCGGTGACACTCGGTCACGAATTTTCCGGCACTGTCGAGGCCATCGGCGCCGGCGTCACCCGCTTTTCGGGTGGCGAACTCGTCACCATCGATCCCAACATCGCCTGCGGCACCTGCAGCGCCTGCCGCAATGCGCGGCCCAATCTCTGCGAGAGGCTGACCGCAATCGGCGTGACGCGTGACGGCGGCTTTGCCGAATATGCCGCCGTGCCCGAGGCGCAGGCATTTCTACTGCCCGCAAACCTCGATCCGGTCCACGGCGCCTTCTCCGAGCCGCTTGCCTGCTGCCTGCATGCCATCGACAAGGCAAGGATCAGGACGGGTGACAGCGTCGCCATCCTCGGCGGCGGGGTCATCGGGCTGCTGATGGTGCAACTGGCACGTCTTGAAGGTGCCAGCCGTATCATCCTGATCACCCGGCAAGCCTCGCGGCGCGAGACCGCGCTGCAGCTCGGCGCAACGGATGCGCTCGATCCGTCCGCGACCGATACGGTGGCCGAGGTCAAGGCGCTGACGCAGGGTGGCGTGGATGTCACCATCGAATGCGCCGGCGTCGCAGAAACCTTCCAGACCGGGCTCAGGATGACCCGGCGCGGCGGGACGTTCGTACTGTTCGGCGTAGCGCCGGCAGGCATGGAGGTGGCAGTGACGCCTTTCGATCTGCTCGTCAGCGAGGTCGAACTGCGTCCGGCCTATCTCAACCCATTCACGCATGAGCGTGCCGCCGCACTCGTCGCCAGCGGCGCTCTGGATCTCGACAGGCTGGTGACACGCACGATCGGCCTTGAAGACGTGGCCAGCGTCGTTGGCAGCCAGCCGGAGCGTGGCGAGATCAAGGTGATCGTCAGGCCATGAAGGCCCGGTCAGACCGAGCCACGCACCGGCCCGGTCGATTGCCGCTCCACCAGCCTCACAGGCAGGCGGGTGACCACGTCGCCCGTTTCCCCCTCGCCGCCCCGGCGCTGGCTGATCGCCGCCTCGATGACCTGGGCTGCCTGCTCGCCGATCTCCCGGATCGGCTGTGAAACAGTCGTCAGGCTGGGAATGACATAGGCGGCTTCCGGCAGATCGTCGAAACCGATGACCGAGATGTCACCCGGGACCGAACGCCCGCAGTCGTGAACGGCATGGATGGCGGCAATGGCGGCGATGTCCGTCATGCCGATGATGGCGGTGACGTCCGGATCCTTCTCCATGATGGAGCGCGCCCTGTCATAGGCAGCGGCAAACGTATGCTCCTCGCCGAGCGCAACGGCCGCAGGCTCCAGACCCAGGGCCACCATTTCATCCCTGATCGACTGCAATCGCACCTTGATCGACTGGCTATGCGCCGGTGCGCCAATGACGCCGATCCGGCGATGCCCCAGGGCAGCAAGGTGCCGCACCATCAACCGCCCGCCCGCCTCATGATCGGCGGTGACGACGTGGTCGGCAAAGCGGCCAAGATCACGGTCGATCGCGACAAGCGGAACGCCCGCCTCGACAAAGGCCTCGAAATGCGCGTCGTCGCCAAATGCGCTCGCCACGATGACGCCATCCACCCGCTGCGACAGCAGCATGGAGACATAGCGCATCTCGTGATCCAGATTTTCGGAGGTGCAGCAGATGAGGGTCTGATACCCTTTCTGGAAAAGCGCCTGCTCGATGGCCTGTGCCAGAATACCGAAGAAGGGAACGTCGACCGCCGGCAGCATCAGCCCCACAACACGGCTCGGCGCACCGCGCATCATGCGCGCGTCCTTGCTCGGCGTGTAATTGAGGTCGCGCACGGCCTCTTCGACGCGTGCTCGGACGTCGGGCGAGACGTAGCCGGACTTGTTCAGCGCACGCGAGACGGTCGAGACCGATGTCCCTGCCCGTGCGGCAATGTCCTTTATGCTCGCTTTCAAGCGCCCTGATCCCAACCCTTAAGTCCTGTCCCATGCTGGTAACGCGGGCGAGCTCCGTGCGGCAAGCGGAAATGAACGAGTTTCAGCAAGAATTCCGCAATGCTCCGTCCTGTCTTCCAGCGCGGACACTGTCGACCCGCAGTGCCGAACCCCGAAGCGATGATCAAAAGATGGGCATTGGGCAAAGATGCGGCACAGCCTGTAAGCAGATCGTCCGCAATTGGCGCTGGCAACCTGTCAAAATGCCCGGAATTACTACGGTTTCGGACTTGGCACGGTTCGTGCTTCTATTCTGGCAGGTCCAGAGGGGACTTAAAATGATAGCGCCCAATGAATGGCGCTCGCAACAACGCCGCCGAACCGTGACTGCTGCCGAATTGAGCGCATCCGGGTCGGCGGTTTTGTTTTGCCCTGCTGGTAGAAAGGCGGCGGCATTCGCCGTCACGGAGCGCGTAAGGACACGTCCCGATCAGAACATCTTCTGCGTCCCGCCGTCGAACGATCCATCGTCGAGATCGCCCATCGTTCCGAGAAGATTGAAGGCCGACATGTCACGCAGATATCTGGCATCCGCGAGGCTCTGTTCGGCCGAGATCAGATTGCGCTGGGTCTGGATGAGATCGAGAACGGTATGCAGCCCCGCCTTCATCTCCTCCTGCATGGCCGTCTGCGCCTTCGCCGCTTCCTTCACGCGCGCCTCGAGCCGACCAACCTGGGATCTGAGCGACTTGTAGTCATTGAAGTATTTGCGCGCGCCCGTCGTCACGCTCAGGACCGTGTCCTGCCGGTCATAGGATTTCTGAAGCGCCTCGGCGCGGGCACGATCCAGATTGGGCTGCAGGGTCGCATCAAAGATCGGCAGCCTCATCCTGAGGAGAAGCGCATAGTTGTTGACGGTCTTGACCGCTGGCGTGGGATCGAAGGTGCGCGTGTATTTCCCGACGAGATCGATGGTCGGGAAGAAGGCACCACGGGCGGACTCGACGCTGAAGTCCGCCGCCGTCTGCAGGTGCGCCGCCATTTTCGGCAGCGGGGAATTGGCCATGGCACGGTCGGCGGCATCCGTCGCGGACGCCGGCAGCTTCAGCTTCGCAGCTGCGACGTCGAGCTTGGCAGGCGCCCGAAAGCCATTGAACTTCTCGAAGGCGAGCTCGCTGTTTGCCAGCTGCCGCGACGCCTGCTCGTTGAGCGCGCGCAGGTTCTCCAGCTCGGACGCGGCAATGGCGACGTCCGATTGAGTCATCAGACCATCGGTCAGCATCTGTCTGGAAATATTGAGAGCGTCCTGCTGGCGCACCACCGCGCGTTTGCTGGAGGCGAGGATCGTGCGGTCGCGCGTCAGCGCCAGCATCTTTTCCGCCCGCTCCACAAGCAGCTTCTGCCTGGTATCGAGCGAGGCTTCCACGGTGGCCGCCACCTTCTCCCGCGCCGCATTGATGTCATTCAGGTTTTTCAGCCCGTCAAAGAGCCGCCAGGAGACCTCAAGGCCGACCGAAGACGGGTCTTTCGTCGCATAGCTGCTGTTCGGAACCTGCGTGATGTCGGGAGAATATTCCGTCTTCCCATCGATCACCCAATCCGTGCCCGCCGTCACCTTGGGAAAGAGTTGGGCCTGCGTCAGCCGCAATTCGGTTCGCGCCAGATCCTGCAAGACCTTGTCCTGGCCGAGTCTCAACTTGAAATCGGAGACGTTGACCCATTCCATCTCTTCGGCCGCGGCAAAGGCAGCGGTGACAACCAGTCCGAGCGTCAGGGCGAGACGAAACATCCGCTTCCTCCCACGACGTTCCGGCAACTGACACGCACGCGCCATAACTCAAACCTTTTCTTGAGTATATTCTAAAACAATGCTTTTCCGCTTTTTAGATCGAGTAAATATCCATATTTGCAGTTAATATATAATAAATGGAATATTGGGCTAGCACGGACACCTCAACCAGCGGGCGCGGCTCGACCGGGCGGGTGAATGAAGAAACATCCACAACGCCAGATTTTGGGAGGACAAGTGCGCCCCACACTGACCTCAACTGCGATGACAAACTTGCTAAAGCGCATGAAACCCTGGCGGGCCGGGCGCCACCTTCCCATTGGGCCGCACCCGGCAATGGTTAACGCTACGTTAAACTCCATAGCGGACTATAGATATTTTCTTTCAAGGCTTTGGTTTAATTACGAAAAAACTTGTTGATTCAAGATATGATTAATGGAATATAAATTTGCCGGTCGACCGATGAAGCCGGAAACCAGTGGAGAAAATCAAATGAAGACCCTGAACCTCGCAGAGATGAAGACTGTTGTTGGCGGCACGCATTGCGCCCCGAAGCCGGTTTGCAAGCCGGCTCCGGCTTGCTCCAGCAAGTGCAGCTAAGTTCTCGTTCCGCCACTCGTTTTCGAGCGGAAGACGAACTTGCGAAGCTGGCCTGACAGTCGTCAGGTCAGCTTTTTTGTGTGCGAAAACTGATTTGATCAACATCCTTCAAATATTTTCTGCGGAGTTCGAAATATATCTGATGTCCGGTCTGAGGATCGCCTGACTATACCTCCGCCGGAAGCATGGGGTCCTCGTCGTGGAGATACGAAGCGCCTCCTCCGACCTATCGCTCCCGGCTGACCAGCGCCGCGGCAGCCCGGTTCGCAACCTCCAGCGCCTGCCCGATGTCCCGCCCCAACAGAAGTTCGGATGCCAGGGCGCCAATGAACTCGTCTCCCGCCCCATGCGTACTCACAAGCTTGACCTTGATGGCGGGGATGCAGCCTTCGCGACCGTCCCTCACCGCATAGGCCACCCCTTCGCCACCCGCGGTTACCACGGCAGTCCCGAAGTCGCGTGACAGCATCCTTGCGGCGACCAGCGCGTCCTGCAGGCCCTCGATTGCAGCACAACCCGCCAATGCCTCAGCCTCCAGCGCGTTGACGACCAGGATATCCACCAGCGCGGCAAGCTCCGGAGAAAGCGGCTTCGCCGGCGCCGCATTCAGGATCACCCTGCCTCCGGCCCGCTTCATGGCAGACGCGGCAAGGATATTGCCGGCCTCAGGAACCTCGTTCTGAAGGAGAAGAATGTTTCCGGGCGCAAACAGCGCGGCGGCGGCCTCGACATCCTCGCGCCCCAGTCTGAGATTGCTGCCAGAGACGACAACGGCGCCGTAGTCGCCCTCGGCATCGAAGAGCGCGACGCTCATGCCGGTGCCCGCCCCTTCAAGCACACGAACATGTTGCCTCTCGACACCGTGCTGATCGAGATGCGCGAGCAGCGCCCCTCCAAACGCGTCGTCGGCGACGGCCCCGATCATCGCAGACCGCACGCCCTTTCGGGCGGCGGAAACCGCCTGGTTGCCGCCCTTCCCACCACAGGCGGGGTTCCACGCCTCGCCGATCAGGGTCTCTCCCTTGCGCGGTCGCGCCGGTCCTTTGACGATGATGTCATAATGCAGGCTGCCGAAGACCACGATGGCGGGGGCGTTTATCATCACAGGAACCTCTCCTTGCGCTTGGACGTCACGGCGGCCATGGTCTTTTCCAGGTTCGAGCCGGCGGCGCGATAATCGCGCTGGGCCACGGCAACAAAGAGCGCGTCGAGAATGTTGAGCTGGGCGATCCGCGCGGCGGCGTTTTCGCCAATGAGCGGCGAGCCTTGCGCGGTCGAGCAGAGCACGACGTCCGCCAACCTCGCGAGCGGCGAACTGTCGTAATTGGTGATGGCAATCGTGCGCGCACCATTGCGCCGCGCAAGCTGAAGCGCCTCGATCACCGCCATCGTGTTGCCCGAATGGGAAAAGCCGATGGCCGTGTCCTCGGCACCCAGCAGCGCCGCAGACATCAGCATCATGTGCGCATCATCGAAGACGCCGGCGCGCACGCCGATCCGAAGAAACTTGTGCGATACATCACGCGCAATCTGCGCCGAACCGCCCACGCCATAGAAATCCAGCTGGCGCGCAGCATGGATCAGATCCGCCGCCCGGTCGAAGGCTGCGATGTCCAGGATGGCCAGCGTCTCTTCAAGTGCCTGGATGGAGGCGCGGAATACCTTCTGGACGATGTCCCGGGAGGTATCATCCGGAGACAGCTCGTGATGCATCTCGGCGGTCGGAAGCGCATTGTAGCCGACAAGGGCCGCTCGAAACTGCCGGTAGCCGGAAAAGCCGAGCTTCTTGGATATCTTGACGACCATCGCCTCCGACACCCCCGCCTCGGTGGCGACCTTCTTCAGCGAAGTTTCCGGACCGAAATTGCGGAAGGCGTAGACGGTCTCGACCACTTTCGCCTCAAGCGGCGTCAGCAGCGGCAACCGCATGCGGATATGAGCGCCGACCGCCTTTGGATCGAGATTGTCAGCCATCATCGCAGGTTCGCCTCCATGTGTGGCCCGCATCGCTATGCCAGCGGCCCCAGCATCGCCTCCTGCACGATTGCCTGTGCCGAGACGGCGTCCTGCCGCTCGGTTGCGGCCGCCAGCAGATTGTTGCCATCGAGACGATCAGCCACCTGCAGCATGCGCCTGACTGTCCTGATATTGACCTCGCATTCATGTGCGGGATCAAGCCCCGTCATGTCGGGGAACGTATCGAAATAGATCGCACCCTGATAGCCGTCGCGCCGGATCTGGCGGAGCAGTTCGATCGTCTGCACGGAGTGCACCGCGCCCACCATCAGGCCGTCGTCCCGCTTCGAATAGCCGTCGTTCAGATGCACGCCCAAAAGCTTGCTGTGGCGGGCGATCAGCGCGGCGGCAAAGGCAGGCTGCTCATCGGCGTAAAGCACATGCGCGAAATCGAGCGTCACGCCAAGATTGGCAGCAGCAACATCGCGGATCGCGAGCAGCGTTGTCGCGCAGTCCGGCATCAGGCTGTAGGAGCGCGGCTCGTTGGGCTTGTATTCGATGGAGATCATGCAGTCCGGATCATGGGCGCAGACTTCACGAATTCCGTCGATTTCGTATTGCCAAAGGCGATCGTAATCTGCCTGGAAGGCATAGTCGAACCCGTCCTGCCCGAGCCAGATCGTCATCAGGCTGGAGCCCGCCTCGCGCGCCGCATCAATGCCGGCCTTGGTCAGATCGATAGCCTCGCGCCGAACCTTCGCATCAGGATGGGTGAACGCCCCGAGCTTGAAAGCAGGGTTGGTATAGTAGCGCATGGCAAAGCCGTTGATCGACAAGCCAAGATCACCAATCTTTCGGGCCAGATCGCCGGGTTTTTCGCCGACATGGTCGGGATAGTTCAGATCGAGATCCGTCAATCCATCAACCTTGGCAGCGCGTGCCGCCATCTGGAGAACTGTCGGCTTACCCTTCAGGTCAGGCCATTCGGCGCCAGGATTGGAGGCAAAGGAATTCAGGCGTGTGGCAAAACGGAGCGCGGACAAGAACTTTGACCTCGTTGTGATCTTCAGGCCTCATACTTCACAACATTTAGCACATTTGTAAAGTGAATTCATCCATGACGGCGCACCGCACAGCCCATTGCACACAGTCGCCGTCGTCCAGCGCCTGCCGACCGGCGACACACGGAACCAACGGGTTCACCGGCCGTTTCGTGTTTTTGGGAGCAATCACATGAACTGCGAAATCGGGATTGTCGGCTGCGGCCCGACCGGGCTCTACACCCTTGCCGAATTGATCCGCTGCCCGCAGCCCCTGACGATAACGATCTTCGACAAGGGCGAATGGGCAGGCGCCGGAACGCCCTATTCCCGCGACGGCGCCAATAGGCTGATGCTGGCCAATATCGCCAGTATCGAAATACCGCCCCTGACCCAGACATTTCTGCAATGGATGCAGGGCTGCGAGCCGCGCATCCTTGAGAGCTACGGCATCACACAGGACATGCTGAACGATCGCCTGTTTGCTCCGAGACTGCTCCTCGGCTGCTATCTTCACGATGAGTTGCTGGAGCTGATCCGCATCGGGCGTGAACAGGGTCACACAATTCGCCTGGTTGAGCGGCTTGAAGTCGTGGACATCGTGGCGGAAGGCACGCGTTTCCGGGTCGACACAGCCGAAGGCCGTCACGCCCAGCGCTTTGACAAGCTGATCCTGGCAACGGGCCACGACTTCGAGCCCACGCAGGACGACGACCACTATTTCGCCAACCCGTGGACGGGCTTGATCGGAACGGAAGTCCCTGCCTGCAAGATCGGCATTCTCGGAACCTCGCTCAGCGCCATTGATGCGGCACTGGCCGTCGTCTGTCAGCACGGTCAGTTTGAATGGGACAAGGAGGACCTCCGGTTCACGCTCGAAAATCCCGGCCTCACGATCACCATGATGTCCCGCAACGGCCTGCTGCCGGAAGCCGACTTTTACTGCCCAATACCGTATCTTCCCCTCGAACGCATGACGGAGCCCGCTCTCGAAGATTGCGTGCAACAGACGGAAGCACTGGATGCCGTCTTTTCCCTCTTCCGCGATGAACTCGCGCTGGCCGACCCCGCCTATGCGGCCAAGACCGACCTTCACCACCTGAGCGCGGACAGTTTCGCGGATGCCTATTTTGCCGAGCGCGCGGAGTCTGATCCCTTCCGCTGGGCGCGGAAGAACCTGAATGAAGTGGTGCGCAACAAGGAGCACCGGATCACGGTGCCGTGGCGCTATGCGATCCTGCGGATGCATGAGCCTGTCGAGACGATCGTGGCGCAACTGTCGGAGGAAGATCGCGTGCGGTTCGACCGCGGCCTGAAGCGCGTCTTCGTCGACAATTACGCCGCCGTCCCACCTGAATCCATTCGACGCCTGCTGGCCCTGCGGGATGCGGGGATCCTGAAGGTTCAGACGCTCTCCGAGGACTACGAGATTGTGAAGGGGAGTGAAACGACGATGATTTCCTCGCCGGAGGGGAGCGATGAATTCGATGTCTTCATCGACGCAACGGGGCAAAAGCCCCAGACCGTCGAGGACATCCGGTTTCCAAGCCTGCGCCGCGCGCTGCAAGAGGACGGGCAGACCATCCCTCGCCTGCACAAGAGCTTCGCTCTGCGCGCCCCCGAACCATTTGCGGGAAATCTCTATTTCGGAGCGATCCCGTTCCTCATGCACAATCGTCCCTTCGTGCAGGGAATTGTCGCCTCAAAGGAACTGGGTGAGATCATGAGCCTCGACATCATCCAACACGTCGAGGCTGAGGAGCAGACAGAGCAGCTTTGTGCCTGAGGGCCTGCGTCACTTCTTCGCGGCACGCCTGTTGACCGGCGGCTCCACCACGACCGGCTCAAGCCTGCCACCCTGCAGGCGATAGGCGCGATCGACATAGTCCAGCAGCCGCTCGCTGTGCGTCACGAAGATCTTGGCGCCCGGCAGCGGGCAGATCGCCTCAAGAAGCGCCTTCTCGGTGCCGGCATCGAGATTGGCGGTGATCTCGTCGAACAGCATCAGCCTGGGGCGCCGGCAGATCACACGCGCGGCGAGCAGCCGGCGACGCTGACCGGTCGAAAGCAACGTGTTGTTGTTGGCGACGATCGTCGCCAGCCCCTGCGGCAGGGATTCGATCTCGGAGGTCAGCCCGACGAGGTCGAGCGCCTCCTGCACCCGGTCGAGCGAAATGTCCGGATCGAACATCGAAACGTTTTCGACAATGGTCGCCTGGAACAGGCCGTCTTCCGCGAAGACCGCGCCGATATTGTTGCGATACTCGATCAAGCCGAAACGTGACAGTGGCTGGCCATCGACCAGAACGGAGCCGGAGGTCGGTTCGGCGACGCTGGCAATGACCTTCAAAAGCGATGACTTGCCCGAGCCCGACTCGCCAATGATCGCGATCCGCTCATAGCGATCGACATCGATGGAGAGTTCCGCATTGACGACCACCGGACGGCGGTCCTCGCCAAAGGAAATCGACACATCCTTGACCGCCAGATCCTTGCGGATCGTCTTGCGGATGGCTTTGGCGCCGGAGGCGACCTCGGGTGCCGCCTGGATGACATCCTCAAGCCGGCGCACATGCGAGCCGATCACGGTGAGATGCATGAGGTTCACAGTCAGCGTATCGGCCATCAGGAAGAAGGAGCCGCGCAGCGCGAAGAAGGCATAGAGCATGCCGATGGTCATCTTGTTGGTCAGAACGGCGGCCACACCAGCATAAAGGGTCGCAACCGTGCCAACCATGACGACGACGTGGATAAGCAGCTGGGCATCGATCTGCAGTTTGCGCGACAGGAAATCGCGGCTCGCAAAACGCGCCATCTTCTCGAACCAGCGCTGCTCGAAACGACCGCTGACATTATGCGCCTTGATCGTCGAAATCCGGTCGAGACCATCCAGAAGCGTGCTGACCTCCACGGTGCGGGCGGCAAGCGACTCGTTCGTCGCATCCCGGGTGCGAGCCAGATAGAGCGCACGGGCGCCGATCGCCAATGCGAGCGTCGCCAGCACCATGAAGGTCATGGAGGTCGAGTAGTAGAACATCAGCGCGACCGAGAGGATCGACACCAGCGCATCGGCAATCGAGCGCACCAGCCCATCAGAGGCAAAGGCTTTCACCTGATCGATCGATTCCAGTCGCGTCACGAAATCACCCGGATGCCGGGCCTCGAAATAACGCAGCGGCAGGCGCAAGCCATGGCCGACCACGGATCGCGTGAACTGCACCTGCATGCCCACGGATGTCCGCAGAATGATCACGTCGCGAAGCCAGCGCCCGACGGCTTCGAAAAGCAGCAGGGCACAGAGGCCGATCGTCAGGATGCCGAGGAGATCGACGTCGGACTGCGGCAGCACGAAGTCGAGAGAAATCTGCAGCAGGATCGGCGTTGCGAGAGCCAGAACACCCACCGCAGTCGAGACGATGAGGATGCGGCGGGTTGCCTCGCGGAACCCGTTGGTGGACTTCACGACATCCCAGAATGTCAGCCCGTCCTGCGCAGCGATCTTGTCCATGGCAAGGCGCGGCTCGAGTTCCAGCACGACGCCTGAGAAGTACCGTTCGAAATCGGCCCTGTCGAAGGTGCGCGGACCGATGGACGGGTCCTGGATGTGGAAGCGGCCACCGCTGATGCGCTCCAGCACGACATAGTGCTGGCCTTCCCAGTGAAGGATCGCGGGGAGCTTCAGCGCGTCCATCTCGTCCGTGTTCTGGACGGCAAGGCCGCGCGCATCGAAGCCGAACACACCGGCAAGGTTATAGAGCTCAGCCAGCGACATGCCGCCGCCGGTGACCTGATGGACCGAGCGCATGTAGGGCATGTTGACATTGTGACCATAGGCGTTGGCGATCATCGCCATGCAGGCGAGCCCGCATTCCTGGCTTTCGTTTTGCAGCACCGTCTGAACGGTCGGTTTACCGGAGAAGAATGGAAGTCTCACAGGCGCCCCCTCATGGCCAGAATGGGATCGATGACCCAGTTGATCAGCCGGCGGCGCTCAACCACGACATCGGCGGACAGGGAAGAGCCGACAAGAATAGGGCGATCGATGCCATAGGCATTGATGGTGCGATCGTCAGGCTCGACTTCGACGAGATAGCGCGACTGCGGTGGCGGCGCGGGGCCGGCATCGCCGAGCTTCGGGTCCACGAAAGGCTTGTCGTCGGCAACAGCCTTCGGCAGGCTCACCGGCTGCTCGCCAATGGAAATCACCTTGCCGTATTTGACGCCGAAGGTCTTGTAGGGGAAGGCGTCGTATTTCAGCACGACGCGCTGCCCGATCGTCAGGAGACCCATCGTCTTCGACGGCGCTTCGAGTGCGACAGTGAAGGGCGCGGTCGGATCGCCGATGGCAACAACGGTATCGCCGGTTGCGACCTGCGAGCCCTCGCGCACATTGACCGCAGCAATCTGACCTGCGGTCACGGCCAGGATGTCGGTCGCAATCGCCGATTTCGCCTGCTCGATCTGCGAGATGAGGCCTGCCCTGGCACGCTCAAGATCGGCGAGCTGGCTGTTGCTGCCATTGTTGTTCTGTTCGACCGTGCGGCGGCGGTCGATGCGCGTGGACGTCAGCTGCGTGATCTGCAGGCGAATGTCGGCTAGCTGGCGCTTGTAGTCCTGCAACGCGCGCTCCTGGACGGAGACGAGATCGCGTGTCGCAAGACCACGCTTCAGATATCCGCGAAGCTTCTCGACGGCGGCGGCCTGCTGGTCCACCGCGCGCTTCATGTCGACTTCCTGCTGCTCCAGATTGGCAGCGAGCTTCTTCGAGCTGTCTTCATAGGTCCTGAGGTCCCCGGCATCGCGCGTCATCAGATCCTTGATCTCGGCAATGCGCCGGTCGATGCTGTCGGTCTGGCTCCTTAGTGCAGCAAGTTCAACCTCCGACAGCGACTTGTTGCCCGCGCCTGACTGCTGCGGCGTGATCGTCAGGAGCTTCTGCCCCGGCTTGACCGTGTCCCCCTGCCTGACCCAGATGGCCGAAACGGTGCCGGCGACCGTGGAGTTCACGCGCTGGCTGCCCTTGGCCCCCAGGACGACGCCGCGCATCGTTTCCTGCTTGGAGAACGTGCCGATCCACAGGCCGCCGATGATGACGATGGCAAGCGCGGAAAAGAAGACGACCATCAGGCTGGCGGCGGTGTCGCGGCGAAACTCGATGGAGGAGCCGAGATCATGCAGGCCCGTGACCTCGAAATTGCCAAGCGCCGTCTGCGGCCGCCTGGTCCCGCCCAGACGGAACAGTCTCTTGATGACATCAGGCAGTTGCATCGCGCTCGCCCTCCCCTTCGTCCCCCTCGGCGGGGTCCAGATAAAATTCGTCTATGCGTGTCCACATGTGCCACTGCGCCGGCGCGGGGCGGATGAAGGCCTCGATCTGCCGGGCAAGATCGGCCGCAAGCTCGGCGCGCGCGGCAGGATTGGTCTCGGCCACCTCGAAAGGCTGGCCCAGAACGATTTCGTCACCATCGAGATGCGAATGAACGGCCATGGGCATCACGACGGCCTTCAGCATGCGCGCCATCGAATCCAGACCGAGCGCGATGGCCGCCGGCATGCCGAAAAGCGAAACGGAGGCCGGAACGCCATAGGTCCGCGGCAGGTCGATGAGGGACACCACGACCGCGCCCTCACGGGCGTAGCGCATGGCATCCATGAAATCCGCCGGATTGCGGGTGTTCAGAATGCGGATTTCGCCCGCCACCGCCTTCAGCCGGTCCATCGCCAGATTGTTGATGGCGTGATCTTCACGCGCTCTCAAGATCAGCAGGCGTCGCCCCTTGAAATAGCGCCACAGCATGTGACTGACCCCGAGGGGGAAGATGCCCATATGCATGGGCGCGAGGATCACGGACTGGCCGCTGTCGGCGATGCGCTGGGCCAGATGATGGTCGCTCACCCGCACGCGATCGCTCTCGGCGACCATCGCGTCGATGGGGCGTATCGTGCTCGCCAGCCATTCGATCTGCTGCAGGTAATCTTGAAAATCGTGCTCGACCGCAATCGCGCGGGCACCTGCACGCCCAACCCGCAATCTCTGCTCAAGGATGGCCTCGAGCCCGAAACCGACATCGCGGCGAAACGGGAGGCTCAGCTTCCAGCCCAACCGCAGCAACCGCCTTCGATACGGCAGCGGCAGCGATGCCAGATATCTCCCCGCGACGTGCTGGATTGTGCGCTTCGTCTCCATGGGTCAGACCGTGAAGACCAGAGTGGCGTTGAGCCCCCCGAAAGCGAAGGAGTTCGACAGCGCGGCGCGCAGCGGTGCCTGCCGCGCGACATTCGGCACATAGTCCAGATCGCATTCGGGATCGGCTTCGAGATAGTTGGCCGTCGGTGGAATTTCGGCCTTCTGCAGCGCCAGGATCGTTGCCACGGCCTCGATCCCGCCAGCTGCACCCAGACCATGCCCCGTCACGCTCTTGCTGGCGCTGATCGGCGGAGCGCCGGTCCCGAAAACCGCCTTGATCGCCGCCGTCTCGGCGCGGTCATTGGCAAGTGTTCCCGTTCCGTGGGCGTTGATGTAGTCGACATCCCCGGGCTCAAGTCCTGCTGCCTTGAGAGACGCGTTCATGACGAGCGCCATCCCCTCCTCGGACGGATTGAACATGTCGCCGGCATCCGCCGAGCAGGCAAAACCCGCGCACTTCACAAGAACCGTTGCCCGGCGCCCCTGCGCATGCGCGGCACTTTCCAGCACCAGCACGCCCGCGCCCTCGCCCAGCAGCAGGCCGAGACGTCCCTTGGAAAAGGGACGGCAGACATCGGGCGCCAGAATGCGCATGCTGTCCCAGGCGAGCAGCGTGCCGCGGCTTAGCGGCGCCTCGGCACCTCCCACCACAGCCACATCCGCCAGGCCGGATTTTATCAGTTCCGCACCAATTCCGATGGCATGGGTCCCCGACGCGCAGGCGCTGGCGATGACGAATGTGGGGCCTTTCAGCCCATAGGCGATCGACACCCAGCTTGCCGAGGAACTCGACATGGATTTCGATACGGCCATAGGATGGGGGCGCGGCTGGCCGTCGTGATAGAGACGGTAGAACTGTTCGTCGAGCGAGGTCAGGCCTGCCCCGCCGTTACCGATGATCACTGCGACGCGGCTGAGATCGGTGTTCTCGGCGGTTATTCCGGCCATGGCCAGCGCCTCGCCGGCCGCCAGCACTGCAAGCTGCGCACTGCGGTCCAGCGCGGCGGCCTTGACCGGCAGCCTGTCCGCGATCGTGTCGTCCGTCACCTCGGCCGCCCGGATCTTGCCCTCGGGAAGCGCTTTTGGTGGCGCGGTGACGGCTTGCCCGTTTCTCAGCAGATGCCAGAAGGCGGAGACATCGCTGGCCCCCGGTGCGATGATGCCAAGGCCCGTGGCAACGACGTCGCGCATCACGCAGCCTCGTTCGGGTTACCCGCAGCGCGCTTCGCCTTGGCCGCGACCAGCTCGTCGATCAGGCCGGCGATATCGCCCACCGTCTTCAGCCGGCCGGCCACGTCATTCTGATTATGGTCGATATGGATGCCGAACTCTTCCTCGACCTGGAAGACGAGCTCGATGAAATCGAAGGAGTCGATCCCGGCGTCTTCAAGCGACGTCTCCGCGGAGATGGTCGATGCGTCCTTACCGGTCTGCTTTGCGATATAGTCGGCAACACGGGCGAAGGTCGATTGGCTCATACCAGAACTCCAAACACTGCCTGAGCTCACCGCCGGCCTTGCACCGCAGACATTCCGAGGAACGATTGCAGTTCGTGACCTGGAGCCCGGCTCACAAAAGAGGCTCGCAACAAGCCCCGAAATGGACGGGCGAGCCTCCCCGGTCAGGAAAGCGGTCTCCCGGAAGGTTAGTCTCATCAGTTTCGACGCCAGTTCCGGCGGCAAAAGGGACCAACGGCTTTCGCCGCTGTCTCCCGCAGCCCCCAAAGAACCGAAAATTCAATTAGTATCTCAAAATATAATGGGCATCTTCGACATATAAACATCTATTCATATAAATAATACTGTTCTATCCGGAAATTAAACACAAGAGATGGCGCCATTTGCGACTGATTAACCTTAATGTATACAGCTTTACTAAAACGCGAAATATTCCACGCGGAAGTCGTCTTGGGATCCCCAACGCCGCCACTCGGCAGCTAATCTTCGGTAACCATATGAAGCCGACGTGCCCCGATTGATAAAATGCGATCAATTCGGGAGGCAGAAAATTTCAGGCTGCGGACGTTGAATGCCCTCAAAAGAAGAGGGCAACACAATGTTCCGCACCATCGCCGCCGCACTCGCAACACTTTCCCTGGCTCTTATCGCGCAGGGCGCCAGCGCCAGCCCACATGCGAAGGCCGGCTTCGAGCCGCGCGCCTATGCCGAAACCACCGGCGCGACATCGGTGCCGATCGGCTGGCACCTCTTCTGCAAGGAGCACACGGTCGAATGCCACCAAGCCTCGGGCAGCGCACAGAATGTGACGCTGACGGAGCAAAACTGGAAAACGCTGATCGAGATCGACAGGCTGGTGAACCAGAACATCGCCGGCATTTCGGATGAAGATCACTATCACATCCGCGCCAAGGGCATTGCCAACTGGTGGACCTATCCGGACGACGGGATGGGCAATTGCAATGACTACGCAATTCTCAAGAAGCGACTGCTGGTCGAAGCGGGATGGCCGAGTTCGTCACTCTTTCTCACCGTCGTTCTTGACCATCACAACGAGGGACATCTCATCCTGATGGCCCGCACGGATCGCGGCGACCTCATCCTGGACAATCTCGAAGACAAGGTGCTGCTCTGGTATCAAACCGGCTACACCTTCCTGAAACGCCAGGCTGGCGACGACCCGGATACGTGGCTGTCCTTCAGCAACGACGTCAGGAACCTCGACAAGGTCGCAGCACTCTCGTCCACCGCCGCTCAGCAGCCGTAACGTTTCCAGTAGACGTCAACGAGACTGCCACCATCCCGATCGAGAATGGCGAAGTTGCCGGGAACCACCGCGAAAAAGCGCTCGGTTCTGCGGCCCTGCCCCTGCTCATCCTCTGAAACCCGCCCACAGGCGACAAATCCTGGCAAATCGGTGCTGGGCGCGATCTTCTCGACCTCGACTGCCGCAAGTTCAGCGCCAAGGCGCCGGGCAAGCGCCGTATCAACCCGCGCCGGGACATCGCGTTCTTCCGGCAACGGATCACCCGGAGCTGCCGTCAGGATGAGAAGCGCGGGGGCTATCGCGAAGAGCTTCATGTACTAAATATCCATCGCAACTGCATCCACAACCAATAGGTCATGGCGCCTCGCCACGGCGGTCAACCGCAGCGGTCCACATCATGCACACGAACCCGCGGAGATGAAAGAGGGAGGTGACTGCACCGGCTCTAGAACAGGGCGTCTTCCAGCAGATCATCGTCGGACGCGGCCGGAGCTTCTTCGACGGCAGACGTGACGCCAAAGACGCTGGCGTGGATGTTGCGTTCCGCCACCATCGTGTAGGTCTTGCCGATCCTTTCGCCGATTGCGGCGAGCGTTGGGGTCATGCCGAAATCGGCATCATGCTGCTGGCTTGCAGCAACCGCCTCGTCCGTGCAGGACGCCATGATCTCGCCAATGCCGGCCTTGAAGTCGAGGCGGCTGATCGCTCTCATCACCTTGGCGGACATATCCTCTGCGGTCAGGCGCAGGGCCTGCAGGTTGTCTTCCATCGTTTTGGCCGCTTCAGCCAGCATCGGAACGGCAGAATCCAGCAAGCCTTCGAGGCTTTCCGTCTCGCCATCGCTTTCGCCCGCATCCGCCGTGCTGAGGCCGGCAGCATGCTGCTGCAATTGCTTGAGCGTCGTGAGGATCTGCGCGGCATCATCGTCGAGAACGGACGCGAAGACGCGCAGTTCGCCGGTCACGACATTGATCGGACGCCCCTCCTCGCCCAGACGGCCACAGCGCAGCGTCGTGTTGAGCGCCATATACTGAATGTCGCGACGCACCAGCTGGATGGTCTCGACGCTGGTGGTCAGTTCGCCGACCAGAACGGCTGTGTTCTGACTGAGAGATGCCGCAACAGATGCGGCATGGCCGATCTTGGCCACCATGCCGCGCGCAGCGACCAGGTCGCCATGCAGGACCGAAATGGGATTTCCACGTTCGGGATGCTGCGCGAGGATCATGGCTTCGTAAAGCTTCATGAGAGCCGAAACGTCGCCGCCCAGACTATGTATCGTCTCGACAACCCGGCCTGAATCGCGATGGAAGTCGGCGGTGGACTCCGCCAGAAGCTCCGCCACCAGCCGGGTGACCGTTGCCATTATCAGGTCACGCTCGTCGGCGCCGACACGCTGTCCCTCATTCGACTCCAATGCCTCGCGCGCGATGTCGAAGGCGGTCTGGCAATGTTCGATGCGCTGACGGGTGATGTCGCCAATCTGCATGGCGGAGAGAACCTGGCCGACCTTGGCCTGCGCCTTGCGGGCGAGGTCGGCGACCTTCAGGGCCATGGCCGAAAGATTCTGCTTTTGGGCGTCGATTTCAGCGCCGTTCTTCAGGAGACGCGAGACGATGTTGGGCAGATCGTCGAAATGGTTTTCGAGAGGTCCGCCGCTCTTCAGGTCTGCGCCGTCAATCTGGGCAGACAAGGCGTCTACGCGCGACGCAAGCGTCTTGACCTCCTGGGTCGCGAACTGGATGCGCTCCATGATCTCGGACACGAAATCCGAGAAATCGGCGACGTTCGCACCGGCAATCTTCGCGGTCATCGCGAACGTCCGCAGATAGCGGAGAGCCTCGTTCATGGAATCGATGTTGCGGGAAAACTCTCCGCTGATCTGCTTGACGGCGGCAAGGCTTGCCTGCCGCGTGGCATGGTTCTCCGGCACCGCCTTCAGCAACTCGGCCGTCAGCACCAGCTTGCGCTTGGCCTCCTTGGCCTCTTCGTCCTTCAGCGATGTCCCGACCTGATCCAGAAGCTCCACGAGTTTGGAAAGTGTATCAAGGACCGTGACAAGCACCGAGCCGCCGTCGAGGAAACGCTCCTCCAATTGCCCACGCGCACTCTCCAGCCGCTCCAGGAGAGCGGTTTCCGAAAAGCGCTCTTCAACCTGCCGGAAGGAAGCGGTTCCCAAACTCATTATGGCCTCGTTTAGCTCTTGTTTGAATCGAACCTAAGCCAAACCCCACAACATCGGGTTAACGGCCAATAAGCCTTTACAAAATTGGCCAGGAACATCGCTACTTCTAGCGAGAAGACCTCCGCACTTAACATATGTCAAGAATTAGATTCAGCTTAACTAAATAAAAAATAAACTATACTTTTTCAGTTTTTCAGAAAAGTGATGCTTATCTGCGAAACTTCTAAAGTCCCCCAAAACTGACGGTATTTGGGTACTGACCGCGAATTAAGAGGGATGGTTTCTAGTAGGTATACATTAAGAAGCTGTTAGGCATTTCATGGTCTGCTTTAAGCGTCAGGTTGAATAACCTCGATTACAGTAAAAATTCCGAAAGGCGGGGGCCAGGGGAATTGAAAATTTTCAAGAGTACCCGACTTGGAAAGAATTTGAGCGGAACATGAATATATTCTTGATAGACGACAGCATCTCTATGATCTTCGCATTTGAGAGAGCAATCAATTCGATTGCCGACTGCCAAATTTATTCGTTCCAGGAGCCTCTAAAGGCGCTAGAAAAGCTTGAGAGCATGGCCCCCGATCTTGTGCTCGTCGACTACGAAATGCCGACCATGAACGGCATTGAGGTCATCAAGTCGATCCGTGCCAATGAGGGAACGGCGACGGTTCCGGTGATCATGATCACGTCGACCACCGACAAGAGCATCAAGCTTACTGCAATCGAAGCGGGTGCCACGGAGTTCCTGCACAAGCCGTTCGACGATACCGAGCTGCGCATCCGCGTCCAGAACCTTCTGAACATCCGCTCGGCCCAGCTCGAACTCACCGAACAGGCAGCCGATCTGAACCGCAAATACGAAGACGCGATGGCGCGCATCAACCGGCGTGAAGAAGAGATCATCTGGCGCCTGTCCAAGGCAATCGGCATTCGCGACGGAGATACTGGGAACCACATCGATCGCGTCTCCTATATTGCAGGTATGATTGCAGAAGAACTGGGCCTCGACCAGGAAGTCTGCCGGATGATCTTTCTGGCAAGCCCCCTTCACGACGTCGGCAAGCTTGGCGTGCCGGACAGCATCCTGCTCAAGCCCGGCAAGCTGACGGCCGAGGAATTCGGCGTGATGCAGCAGCACACCGAACTCGGCGCACAGATCCTCGGCGGCAGCAGCAGCAAGCTGATCCAAGTTGCCGAGACCATTGCCGCCAACCATCACGAAAAGTGGGACGGCACCGGCTACCCGAAAGGCCTGAAGGGAAACGACATTCCGATCGAAGCGCGGATTGTCGCCATCGCCGACGTGCTCGACGCCCTTTGCTCGGACCGCCCCTACAAGAATGCATGGCCGCTGGATGCCGCCTTCGCGGAAGTCCTCAATGCCAGCGGCAAACACTTCGATCCCGTCTGTGTCGCAGCCTTCTGCCGCCGCTGGCCGGAGATCCGGCAGACATTTAGCACATCGCAGAAAGCCGATGTCGACAACGTCACTGAATTCAACGTTGGGAAAACAGCATGAAAACCGAAACCGCAGCCCTGTCCCTCAACGGACCGCTCACCATCAAGACCATCACCGGCGCACGCGACATCCTGCAGGCGTTCATCGGTGAGAATGCGCAGCGCGGCAAGACCCTGACGATCGACATCGACGACGCCGGGGAATGCGATCTGACGGTGGCGCAGCTCGTCATCTCGGCACAGAAATCGGTCGCCGCACACGGCGCAAAACTAAAGCTCGCAAAACCGGCTGCCGGCAATTTCCTGGCAGTGATCGAGCGCATGGGTCTTTTGACCGGTGACAAGAAACAGGACGGCTTCTGGCTGGAAGGAAAAGCAATATGAGCGCAAACATTTTGACCGTAGACGATTCCGCGAGCATCCGGCTGACGACGCGCCTTGCGCTGACGAGCGCCGGTTACAAGGTGACCGAGGCCGTGGACGGAGCCGATGGGCTTGCCAAGATGAAGTCGGGCACCTTTGACCTGATCGTTACCGATCTGAACATGCCGAACATGGACGGCCTGACGATGATCCGCAGCCTGCGCAAGCTGCCGGCCTACATGGGCACCCCTGTCATCTTCCTGACGACGGAATCCGACGGCGAACTGAAGCAGCAGGCCAAGGACGCAGGCGCGACCGGCTGGCTGACCAAGCCCTTCGAACCCGACATGCTGGTCAAGATCACCAAGAAGGTCCTTGGAAGATGAACAATCCCGATCCGATTGCAGTGTTCAAAACGGAGGCGCTCGAGCAGCTTGAGCTGATTGAAGCCGGCCTTCTCGACCTCACGCGCGACCTTGACGACAAGGCGCAGATCGACGCGGTGTTCCGCGGCCTTCACACGCTCAAGGGCTCCGGCTCCATGTTCGGCTTCGACCAGCTCGCAGCCTTCACGCATCATTGCGAGACTGCGTTCGACCGGGTTCGCAAGGGCGAGGCTCCGGCAACGATCGACCTCGTCAGCGCCGTTCTTGATGCGCAGGGCCACATGCTGGCTCTCCTGCAGACGCCGAACGGCGATCATGAAGCGATGAGCGCCAAGCTCCTGGACAATCTCCAGCGCGCCGTCGGCGGCAGCGCAAAGGCTGCAACGCAGCATGCCGTCGCCGAACAGGCCGCCGCCTCGGCTCCGGTCGCTGCGGGGCTATCGACCTGGGAGCTCACGTTCAGCCTGCCGCTGAACGCCATGATCAACGGCACCAACCCGCTCGGCCTCCTCGACGAACTTCGCGAACTTGGCGACGCCCGCGTCGAAGCTCTGACCGACAATATCCCGGGGCTGGAAGAGATCGATCCGCGCGAGGTTCATCTCGCCTGGCGCGTCACGCTCAAGACCGACAAGCCGAAGGGCGACATCGAGGACGTCTTCATCTTCGTGATGGACGACATGGTGATGGACCTCAAGCAGACGGAGGCCCCTGCGGCACCGGCCGCGAAGACGGCCGCAGCCTCGGCGATCGACAGCGACACGGACGCGGCCAAACACGCCGCCGCCGCAACGGACGCCAACAAGGCACAGCAGCCCGTCGACGCCAAGGCGCAGAAGCAGGCCGACAACGTTCGCGTCCCGGCCCTTCGCCTTGATGAAATGATGGACCGCGTCGGCGAGCTCGTCATCGCACAGTCCCGCCTCAGCCAGATGGCGGGCTCTGCCGCCGACCTCGGCCTGCGGTCGGTTTCGGAAGAAATCGAACGCCTGGCCGGCGAGTTGCGCGACACGATGATGGTGCTGCGCATGATGCCGGTCGCCAGCCTCTTCAGCCGCTTCCGCCGACTGGTTCACGATCTCGCCCGCGAAACGGGCAAGGACATCGAGCTGATCACCGAAGGTGAAATGACGGAAGTCGACAAGACGGTCATCGACCGCCTCGCCGATCCGCTGGTCCATCTGGTCCGCAACTCGGTCGACCATGGGCTTGAAACGCCCGAAGACCGCATTGCCGTCGGCAAGTCGCCAGTCGGGCGGGTCCATCTCTCCGCCCACCAGACGGGCAGCGAAGTGGTCATCACCATCCGGGACGACGGCCGCGGCATCGATCGCGCCCGGGTTCGGGCGAAGGCCGAAGCCAATGGCCTGATCCAGCCGGGCACGCAGCTCAGCGACCAGGAACTCCTGCAGCTGATTTTCCAGCCGGGCTTTTCAACGGCGGAAAAGGTCACCAACCTCTCCGGTCGCGGCGTTGGCATGGACGTCGTCAAGAAGACGATCGAAACGCTGCGCGGCGCCATCGACGTCAAGAGCAATCCGGGCGAAGGTTCGGAAATCGCGCTGCGCATTCCGCTGACGCTCGCCATCATCGACGGACTTCTCGTCCGCGTCGGCAGCGGCCGCTACGTCCTGCCGCTTTCGGCGGTCGAGGAATGCCTCGAACTGTCGATCGAGGAAGATCTCAAGTCGCGCGGCCGCAGTTTCATCTCGCTCAGGGACGATCTCGTACCGTTCCTGCGCCTGCGCGAACTCTTCCGCACAGGCACCCAGCCCGATCCCTTCCAGAAGGTCGTCGTTGTTTCGACCGGTACGGAACGCGTCGGGCTCGTGGTCGACCAGATCATCGGCGACCATCAGACAGTCATCAAGAACATGTCGAAACTTCATGATCACGTCTCGGCCTTTTCGGGCGCGACGATCCTTGGCGACGGCAATGTGGCGCTCATCCTCGATGTTGCGCATCTCATTGCCGCCGGCCAGCACCAGGAGGCGCAATTGCGGGCAGCAGGATGAGCGAAGCAACACAAAAAGCAGATCACCGCGCAATCTGGAATGGCGCGGACGAACTCTCGGTTCTCACATTCTGCCTCAACGGCGAAACCTTCGCCATAGAGGCAGTCATCGTCCAGGAAATTCTTGACCTGCTTCCGGAGACAAGTGTTCCGGGCAGCTTGCCCTTCGTCGGCAGCGTCATCAATTTCCGCGGAAAGGTCATTCCGCTGGCCGACATTCGCGTCGCCTTCGGAATGGAAGCTGGAAACGTCACGATCGACAGCCGGATTGTCGTGACGGAACTCGATCTCGAAGGCCAGACCACGCTTGTGGGGATGCGTACGGACAAGGTTTTCGAAGTCACCAGCCTGCCGGTCACAGCCAGCGAGCCGCCACCCATCGTCGGCATGCGCTGGAGGCCGGATTACATCCACGCCCTCGTCAAGCGCGAAGGCGAATTCATCATTCTTCCGAACCTACAGGCAATCTTCTCGTCGCAGCAGAACAACGCGCTGCAGGCGACGGGTTGAAGCAAACATACTGGAGCCCCACATGCGATTTACAATTAAGTCAAAGCTTGCCATTTCCTTTTTGATCATGATTGCCCTTCTGATTGGCAGCGCGGTCTACAGCATCAAGAGCCTCGGCAACATCAACGATGCAATGACGGCCATGACCAATGGCCCTGTGACGCGGCTCGAATTGATACTGCGGATCAAGGTCGAGGCGCTCCAGACCATTCGTCAGCAGAAGAACGTTTTGCTGGCCGCCGGTCAGGCCGAAATCGACGCCGCCAAAGCCAAGGGCGACGCCGCGAGAGTTGCTCTCGCAAAATCCATCGACAACGCACTTTCGATCTCCACCGCAGAAGGCCGTCCGCGCTGGCTGAAGGTGCAGGAACTTGTCGCAGCCAACAATGCTGCAGACGACAAGATCCGCGCGTTCATCAGCAACGGCGACATGAACCAGGCCATGCGCGTTTCGACTTCGGAAGCGCGTGACGTCATCAACCAGCTTGACGACGCCGTCAACGCGCTGGTCGATCTCTCCAAGGATCAGCTGACCGCCGCCAATGCCGAAACCGATGTGGTCTATGACAGCACCAAGCACATCATGATCGGAACGGCCATCGGCGCAACACTGATCGCTGTTATCGCAGCCATCTGGATTTCGTTGACCATCGGGCGCGGCCTCAACCGGGCTATCGTCTCGGTCCGTGACGTTGCGGAAGGCGATCTTACCAAGATGGCCGAGATCACGACGCATGACGAAGTTGGCGACCTGCTTGGTCATGTCAACTCGATGGTCGAGCGCCTGCGCGGCGTCGTCGGCGATGCGCTTTCGGCCGCCGACAACGTTTCCTCGGGCAGCCAGCAGCTTTCTTCGGGCTCTGAACAGCTCTCGCAGGGCGCAACCGAACAGGCCTCCTCTGCCGAAGAAGCCTCCGCTTCGATGGAAGAAATGGCCGCCAACATCAAGCAGAACGCCGACAACGCCGCCCAGACGGAAAAGATCGCCCGTCAGTCGTCGAAGGACGCCGAAGCCTCTGGCGAGGCGGTCAACAAGGCCGTCAACGCCATGCGCACGATTGCCGAGAAGATCTCGATTGTCCAGGAAATCGCCCGCCAGACCGACCTTCTCGCCCTCAACGCCGCTGTGGAAGCAGCCCGCGCCGGCGAACATGGGCGCGGCTTCGCGGTCGTCGCTTCCGAAGTCCGCAAGCTTGCTGAACGCAGCCAGCTGGCCGCTGCCGAAATCTCCGGTCTCTCGGGAGAAACCGTGAAGGTTGCGACGGAAGCCGGCGAAATGCTCTCGAAGCTGGTTCCGGATATCCGCAAGACGGCGGAACTGGTTGCGGAAATCTCTGCAGCCTGCCGTGAACAGGATATCGGCGCCTCGCAGATCAACGAGGCGATCCAGCAGCTCGACAAGGTGACGCAGCAGAACGCCGGCGCATCGGAAGAAATGTCGGCAACGTCCGAAGAACTCGCCGCCCAGGCGGAAGAACTCCAGGCCTCCATCGCCTTCTTCAAGGTCGATGCCTCAGGCCCGGCGCAGGACATGAGCAACGTGAAGAAGCTGAAGACGGTTGCGGCAAAAATGTCCGCACCGCCTGCAAAGCGACCGGCAGCAAAGCCGGCGATGACGAAGGCTCCGGCCCGCGCGACCTCCAAGGGCTTCATGCTCGACATGGACATGGGTGGCCCGGATAGCGACGACGCGGATTTCCGCCAGAGCGCCTGACACTGAAAATACCGGTGGGCTTCGCCGAACAACCCGAAGCCCACCGGCCTGACGCCAGACGATGACATGCGGGCAGCTCGCAAGAGGTGCCCGAAGGAGAGCAAACCAGCGACGGATCGCCTTCCGTATGACTGCAGAAGACCAAGACAGAGGCGAACAAGAACAATGCTGACAATCAAGTTTTAGCGACCCCTTTGAAGGAATTTTGTATGTTGAACAACCTGTCCATTCCCAAGAAGCTGATGCTGGCGCTCGGCCTGATCATCCTGACGATTCTCTCCGTCAACACGGTGATCTACATGAAGTCCGGCGAAGTTCGTCAGACCACGTTCTGGAATGATCACACCCTGAAGGTGATCGCCGCCTCGAATGACATTGTTGCCAACATGGTCAACCAGGAGACAGGTTTCCGCGGCTTCCTGCTCTCCGGCGAACAGAAATTTCTTGAGCCCTACAAGAACGGCTGGGACGGCTTCGGCAAGGCATGGAGCGACGCCAAGAGCCTGACTTCGGACAATCCGGCACAGCAGCAGCGCCTCGATGAGGTGCGTGCGCTCGCCGAAAAGTGGCACAATTCGATCGCTGAGAATGCAATCGCACAGATGGCGCACCCGGAAACGCGGGAAGCCGCCCGTCAGACCGAAATCTCCGGCGCCGGCAAGGAATCGATGGACGGCCTGCGCAAGAAGGTTGCCGAAATCATCAATGCCGAAGCGGCCCTTCTCGCACAGCGCCAGCAGGCTCAGACGAATGCGCTCGACCTGGTCAACGAGATCATCATTGCCGGCATCATCATCAGCCTTGTCATCGCGCTCGCCTCCGGCTTCCTGATGACGAAGACGATCGCCAAGCCGATCGGCGAGGTCAACGAAGCGCTTTCCAAGCTGGCAATCCCGCTGGAAACCGGCCGCCGCGACGAAATCGGCCAGATGCAGGGCGCAGCCCAGGCCGTCGAAGCGGCCTTCCGCGATATCTCCTCCGTCCTGAAGACCGTTTCGACCGGCGATCTCAGCCGCGAACTGGAACGCGACTACGGCGCGCTGAGCAGCGAAGTCAGCAGCAACCTGACCGACATGGTCGGCAACCTGCGCAACACGGCCCGCGTCGCCGACCTGATCGCCAATGGCGACCTGACCATCACGCCGAAGCCGCTGTCCGACAAGGACACGCTTGGAATCGCGCTTCAGTCGATGGTCGAGCGTCTGCGCGGCGTCGTCGGAAACGCGCTCTCTGCCGCTGACAACGTCTCCTCGGGCAGCCAGCAGCTCTCGTCTGGTTCGGAACAGCTCTCGCAGGGCGCCACCGAACAGGCCTCCTCTGCCGAAGAAGCCTCCGCTTCGATGGAAGAAATGGCCGCCAACATCAAGCAGAACGCCGACAATGCCGCCCAGACGGAAAAGATCGCCCGCCAGTCGTCGAAGGACGCCGAAGCATCGGGTGAAGCCGTCAACCGCGCGGTCAACGCCATGCGCACGATTGCTGAGAAGATCTCCATCGTCCAGGAAATCGCCCGCCAGACCGACCTGCTCGCCCTCAACGCCGCTGTCGAAGCAGCCCGTGCAGGCGAACATGGCCGTGGCTTCGCGGTCGTCGCTTCCGAAGTCCGCAAGCTTGCCGAACGCAGCCAGCAGGCCGCCGCCGAAATCTCGGGCCTGTCCGGTGAAACCGTAAAGGTCGCGACCGAAGCTGGTGACATGCTCTCGAAGCTGGTTCCGGATATCCGCAAGACGGCGGAACTGGTCGCCGAGATCTCGGCCGCCTGCCGCGAACAGGACATCGGCGCTTCGCAGATCAACGAAGCCATCCAGCAGCTCGACAAGGTGACGCAGCAGAACGCCGGCGCATCGGAAGAGATGTCGGCCACATCTGAAGAGCTCGCTGCCCAGGCAGAAGAACTCCAGGCCTCCATCGCCTTCTTCAAGGTCGATCTGGCCGGTCAGTCGCGCACCGTCCATGCAGTCCAGCATTTGCAGGCAACTGCCGCCAAGATGGCAGCTCCCGCCGGCAAGCGCCCGGTCCAGAAGGCCGCCGCGCCGAAGGCCCCTTTGAAGACCAAGGGCTTCAATCTCGACATGAACATGGGCGGACCGGACAGCGACGACGACGATTTCCGCCAGAGCGCCTGATCGCTCTGACGTGACAAAACGGATACCGGCGGCACCGTCGCCGGTATCGGACGAAGAAAGAATGAAAAGAAGACATGGGACTGAACGGAACGGGTCCGGCCAGCCGCATAAACAGGGATCGAGATAAAACTTGGGGGTTTTGAAATGTCCATTCTAACGCAGATGAAGAAGTCATCGCAGGCTCCGACCGCCATCGAAGAAATCAGGCGGCTGACAGCTGCCTTCAATGACGGCGATGTATCGGGTCGCGCAAATCTGACCGGTGCCACGGGAGGCGCGCGGGATGTACTCGAAGCCCTCAACGCTTTGCTGGAAGCAGCCACCCGCCCGGTCAGCAATCTCGAGCAATCGATCGCCCACATGTCGGCCGAACATGATCGTGGCGATATCGACGTGACGGTTCCCGCAGAGACGTTCAAGGGCACCTTCGCCGTCGTGGCCCGAGGCATCAATGACATGGTCGCCAGCCACATCGCCGTCAAGAAGAAGGCCATGGCCTGCGTCAAGGAATTCGCCGAGGGCAATTTCGACGCACCGCTGGAACAGTTCCCCGGCAAGAAGGCCTTCATCAACGAGACGATCGAGGGGCTCCGCGGCAACATGCGCGGCCTGATCACCGAGATGAACACCATGTCCAGCGAGCACGACAAGGGCGACATCGACGTCTTCGTCCCGGTCGAGCGCTTCAAGGGCAGCTTCGGCACCATGGCCAAGGGCATCAACGACATGGTCGCCGGCCATATCGCCGTCAAGAAGAAGGCCATGGCCTGCATCAAGGAGTTCGGCGCCGGCAACTTTGACGCCCCGCTGGAACAGTTCCCCGGCAAGAAGGCCTTCATCAACGAGACAATCGAGACGCTTCGCGGCAACTTCCGCGCCATCATCGGCGAGTTGCAGCGCCTGATCGCCGCATCCACCGAAGGCAAGCTCAGCGAACGCGGCGCGGCCGAACATTTCGTCGGCGACTTTTCAAAGCTCGTCGCCGGCATCAACGGCATGCTCGACGCCATCATCCTGCCGATCGCGGAAGGCAATCGCATCCTCGAACTCGTCAGCACCGGTGACCTGCGGCAGTATGTGACGATCGACTGCGAGGGCGATCACGAGAAGATGAAGGACGCGATCAACCTGCTCGTCCAGAACCTCTCGAACGTCGCGACCGGCATCGCCAGCGCCGCCGACCAGGTTGCAGACGGCAGCCAGCAGCTTTCGTCCGCTGCCGAGCAACTGTCGCAGGGTGTCAGCGAACAGGCGGCCTCCGGCGAAGAAGCCTCGGCTTCGATGGAAGAGATGGCCGCCAACATCAAGCAGAACGCCGACAACGCCGCGCAGACGGAAAAGATCGCCCGTCAGTCGTCGAAGGACGCCGAAGCCTCCGGAGAGGCGGTCAACAAGGCCGTCAACGCCATGCGCACGATTGCCGAGAAGATCTCGATCGTCCAGGAAATCGCCCGCCAGACCGACCTTCTTGCTCTGAACGCCGCTGTGGAAGCAGCCCGCGCCGGCGAACATGGGCGTGGCTTCGCGGTCGTCGCTTCGGAAGTCCGCAAGCTGGCCGAACGCAGCCAGCTGGCCGCTGCCGAAATCTCCGGTCTCTCGGGTGAAACCGTGAAGGTCGCGACCGAAGCCGGCGACATGCTGTCCAAGCTGGTTCCCGACATCCGCAAGACCGCGGAGCTCGTGGCTGAAATTTCGGCCGCCTGCCGCGAACAGGACATCGGCGCCAGCCAGATCAACGAGGCGATCCTGCAACTCGACAAGGTAACGCAGCAGAATGCCAGCGCTTCGGACGAAATGTCATCGACATCGGAGGAGCTCGCCGCCCAGGCGGAAGAACTCCAGGCCTCCATCGCCTTCTTCCGCGTGGATGCATTCGTTGAATCCAATCCGGTGAAGACGCTGCAGGCGACGGCCGCCAAGATGGCAGCCAGGACGACGAAGCCGGCCGCCAAGCACGCGATGCGCGCGCCCGCGGCTCCGGTCAAGCAAAAGGGTTTCAAGCTGGACATGGAGATCGGCGGGCCTGACGGCGACGACGATCACTTCCATCAGGCCGGCTGAAAGCAGAGGCCAAACGGCGCGCCATGACGGCGCGCCGCCGGCACCGGAGGTTGGGGACCCCCGATGCCACGAGACGGGCAACCGGATTGCGAACGAGTGAGTGTATCGGTCTTCGCGGACAATATTAGCAAAATGGTCTGTAGAGACCGGTTTTCAAACGAGCACAGCACTCACGGGGGTGGCTAATATGCGCTTCACTATCAAATTCAAACTTGCCCTCGCATTCGGGCTGATGATCATTCTTTCGGCGGGCATGTCAGCACTCGCCATCGTTAAACTGTCGTCGCTGAATTCGGCCATCAGCGTTATTGTCGACGGCCCGGCCGCCAATCTCAGGAACTCAGGCGATCTGGCGACCGCAGTGCTCAACGCCATACGCATGGAAAAGAACGTCGTAATAAGCACCGAGCAGCAAGCCATCTCCGGCTTTGTTGAGCAGGTGAAATTGAACAGGGAAAAGGCTGTTCAAATCGCGACGCAGATCACCAAGGTTACGAAAAATCAACTTGTTACCGACCGCATGAAGGAATTCGGCGACGCCTATCAGAAATGGGCTCCGCTTGACGACCAGATTCTCAAGTGGGGTATTGAAAACACCAGTGAGAGCAATCGCCTTGCCGGCGAAATGTCGATGGGTGAAGCCCGCAAGGTTTCGAACGACATGCTGAAGGCGCTTTCGGCTGCCAATGACGCTATTATTGCAGATTTGAACGAGACCAACACCGCGACGGACCAGGAATACGCCACATCGCGCAACATTCTCATCGGGTCGGTGGTAGCAATGCTGCTCTTGTCCGTCAGCATCGCACTCTGGATCGCCATGGGCATCAATTCCGGCCTGAAGAAGATCCAGGCTGTTGCAGAAGCCGTCGCGATCGGCGACCTGAACCAGGACGTCCAGATCAAGACCAATGACGAAATCAAGGATCTGGTCGACACGATCAACGTCATGACCGGCAACCTGCGCAACACGGCAAACGTCGCCGACCAGATCGCCAATGGCGACCTGACCGTGACGCCGAAGCCGATGTCCGACAAGGATACGCTCGGCATGTCGCTGCAGTCGATGGTCGAGCGTCTGCGCGGCGTGGTTGGCGATGCCCTCGCCGCAGCCGACAACGTCTCCTCGGGCAGCCAGCAGCTTTCTTCGGGCTCTGAACAGCTCTCGCAGGGCGCAACCGAACAGGCCTCCTCTGCCGAAGAAGCCTCCGCTTCGATGGAAGAAATGGCCGCCAACATCAAGCAGAACGCTGACAACGCCGCCCAGACGGAAAAGATCGCCCGTCAGTCGTCGAAGGACGCCGAAGCCTCCGGCGAGGCGGTCAACAAGGCCGTCAACGCCATGCGCACGATTGCCGAGAAGATCTCGATCGTCCAGGAAATCGCCCGCCAGACCGACCTTCTTGCCCTCAACGCCGCTGTCGAAGCAGCGCGCGCCGGCGAACATGGTCGCGGCTTCGCGGTCGTGGCTTCGGAAGTCCGCAAGCTCGCTGAACGCAGCCAGCTGGCTGCCGCCGAAATCTCCGGTCTCTCGGGTGAAACCGTGAAGGTCGCGACCGAAGCCGGCGACATGCTCTCGAAGCTGGTTCCGGATATCCGCAAGACGGCCGAACTGGTTGCGGAAATCTCTGCAGCCTGCCGTGAACAGGATATCGGCGCCTCGCAGATCAACGAAGCGATCCAGCAGCTCGACAAGGTGACGCAGCAGAATGCCGGCGCATCGGAAGAGATGTCCGCAACGTCTGAAGAACTCGCCGCCCAGGCGGAAGAACTCCAGGCCTCCATCGCCTTCTTCAAGGTCGATGCCGCCGGCGGACAGAAAAGCGTCATCCGCCATTCGATGGCACATGCCGCCCCGCAAAAGCCGGCCCCTGCCCTCAAGGCAAAGACCGTCTCCAAGCCGGCCGCCAAGAAAACAACCGCCGACCACAGCGTCGCTGCCCAGCAGGCACGCGCCAAGGGCTTCGCGCTCGACATGTCGATGGGCGGACCAGACAGCGACGACCACGACTTCAAGGAGAGTGCATAAATGGCTACGAACGCCTCTGAATCGCAATACGTGACCTTCGGCCTTGATGACGAGTGCTTTGCGGTGCCCGTCGAGGTGGTCAGGGAAATCCTTGACTACGAGGATGTGTTCCGCATCCCGCATGGTCCTGACTATCTCCTGGGTCTGCGTGACGTGCGCGGTCAGGGCGTTCCGGTCATCGACCTCCGTCTGCGGCTCGGCATGTCCGGCATGGCGCAAACGACGCATACGCGCGTTCTCGTCATCGACGTGCCGATCGCCGGGCGTCTGCTGACGCTTGGCCTCGTCGCCGACCGCGTCTTCGAGGTTGCCTCGTTCCAGAACGACGCCGTCGAAGGCGCCCCCGATATCGGGGTGCGCTGGTCGTCGGAATATATCTCCGGCGTGGTCCGTCGCAATGGCGGCTTCGTGGTGATCATTGATCTCGGCCGCCTCTTCACCGGCGCCGATGTGACGGCCCTGGTTGCCGGGCCGAAGGCGAAATCCGCCTGATCAAGATAATAGCGGCGGCGGCGTCAATGCGACACCGCCGCTGCAAAGACCCTGTTGGAAGCGCGGATGTGTGATGAGCACACGGGGGACCCGCGCCCTGAAACTGAAAGAGTTCTAGCGTGTCAGTAGCAGAAGCCAGACTTCAATATGATGCGGGGATCAGTTCGAAGAATTTCGAGCGGCTTGCTCGCTACATCTACGACTATAGCGGCATCAAGATGCCGCCCTCGAAGAAGACCATGCTGGAGGGACGCCTGCGCCGCCGCCTGCGCGCCACCGACATCGAGACCTTCGACGAGTATTGCGAATATCTCTTCAAGCACGGCGGACTGGAACGCGAAGCGATCCACCTGATGGACGCCGTGACGACCAACAAGACCGACTTTTTCCGCGAGCCGAAACATTTCGAGCACATGGTGGACAAGGCGCTGCCGACGCTTCTCTCGGATGGCTTCCGGCGCCTGCGTATCTGGAGTGCCGCCGCCTCGATCGGCGCGGAAGCCTACACGATTGCCATGGTCATGGAGGACTTCCTCAGGACCAACAGCAGCCTCGACTACAGCGTGCTCGCCACGGACCTGTCGACCGAGGTGCTCAAGATTGCCCGCCGCGGCGTCTATCCGCGAAGCATGATTTCGCCCGTCGATGCAACGATGCGCAAGCGCTATGTCATGGAAGCGCGCGACCCGGAACGCGACGAGGTGCGCATCCATCCGAAGCTGCGCGCCAAGGTCGGCTTTGCGCGGCTGAACCTCATGGACGAGAAATACGAGGTCGGGGAAAAGACCCACATCGTCTTCTGCCGCAATGTCCTGATCTATTTCGACAAGCCGACGCAGCAGAAAGTGCTCCGGCGCCTCTGCGACAATCTTATCTCCGGCGGCTTTCTCTATGTCGGGCACTCCGAAACGATCACCGGCCTTGATCTCCCGGTGAAGCAAGTTGCAAACACGGTCTTCAGGAGGATTTGACCGCCATGGCCGAGAAAAAAATCCGCGTCCTCATCGTCGATGACTCCGCCAGCGTCCGGCAGGCTCTCGCAAAGGTGCTGACCGAGGAAGGCGATATCGAAATCATCGGGGCCGCCGCTGATCCCTTCATGGCAGCCAAGAAGCTGCAGGAGGACGTCCCGGACGTCATCACGCTCGATGTCGAAATGCCCAAGATGGACGGCATCACCTTCCTCAGGAAGCTGATGTCGCAGCATCCGATCCCCGTCGTCATGTGCTCGTCGCTGACGGAAACGGGCTCCGAAACGCTGATGCAGGCGATGGAAGCCGGCGCAGTCGATGTCATCCTGAAGCCGAAGATTGCAGCGGCCGACTTCCTGGCCGAATCCGGCGCCCGCATCCGCCAGACGGTGCGCGCCGCCGCCCAGGCGCGCCTTGGCGCCATGCGCAAGCGCTCCGGCACCGGATCGTCGTCTGCCGGCCCCGCCGCGAAGCTGACGGCCGACGCCGTGCTCCCTCCGCCGACCGGCCGCGCCATGGCCAAGACCACGGAAATGGTCGTCTGCGTCGGCGCATCCACCGGCGGCACGGAAGCGCTGCGCGAACTGCTGGAAGCCCTGCCCGCCAATACACCCGGCATGGTCATCGTCCAGCACATGCCGGAAAAGTTCACCGCCGCCTTCGCCAAGCGCCTCAACGGGCTTTGCGAGGTGGAGGTCAAGGAAGCCGAGAATGGCGACCCCGTGCTGCGCGGCCATGTGCTGATTGCTCCCGGCGACAAGCATATGCTGCTGGAGCGTCAGGGCGCCCGCTACGTCGTCTCCGTTCGCGACGGCCCCCTCGTCTCACGCCATCGCCCGTCAGTGGATGTGCTCTTCCGTTCGGCAGCCCGCTCGGCCGGCTCCAACGCCATGGGCGTCATCATGACCGGCATGGGCGACGACGGCGCGCGCGGCATGCTCGAAATGCACCAGGCCGGTGCCTTCACGGTCGCCCAGGACGAAGCGACCTCCGTCGTTTACGGCATGCCGAAGGAAGCCGTCGCCAAGGGCGGTGTCGACCGCATCGTGCCGCTTGAACAGATCGCCCGCGAAATCCTCGCAGCCGACAAGCGTCACTGATCGGGAATGCCGCAATTCGCAAAAGGCCGGCTTTGATTGCGGTTGCGAGGGGCGCAGACGACGATTCGATCGATTGAAGCGTTGAAACCGCGACAGCGCAACAATTGCAGCGGGCGGTGCGTCTTCTGCGAATAGGTACTGGCGCGTCGCCAAGACATGAACCGCCCCGGCAAGCCGGGGCGGAATGGTTTTGGACGTTTCGCTCGTCAGGCCGGCAGCTGGAAGAACCAGTTGGCGACCAGAACGATGGCGAGACCAAGTAGCAGTGCCAAATAGGGCAGGATGCCTGCCTTCTTCACGCCGAGGTCCTGTCCGACCAGACCGAGATCTTCCATCGCGCCTGCCGGGAACTGGCCGCCATCGCGCACATAGTGACGGTAGGCGAAGACCGGCAGGATCAGCGCGGCGAAGGCAAAACCGATCCACAGTGCATTGGAATAGCCCCAGACCTTGGCGCCTGCCCCGAGGAAGAGCGCATTGACGAAGGCCAGCACGGTATTGACGCCGATCAGCCAGGTCGGTGCTTTCCACGGACGCTCGACATGGCCGGAATCCATGCGGTGGATCCAGCCGGAGTTGAGGTTGAGGAAGTTGAAGATGATATAGCCGACGTTGGAGACGGCGAGCACGAAGAAATAGCCGCTGGTGTCCGATGCGATGGCAAGCAGCATCAGGTTGAAGACGAAGTCCGTCCACATGGCCCGGGTCGGCGCACCGTTCTCGTTCACGTGGTCGAGATATTTCGGCAGCCAGCCATCCTTGGAGCCCTGATAGAGCGTGCGCGACGAGCCGGCCATGGCGGTCATGATGGCCAGGAACAGCGCCATGATCATCAGCACGACGAGCAGCTGGGTGACGACGCGACCGGCGCCGATCAGGCCGCCAAGCGCTTCGCCAACGCCCGTGCCATCCACAATCCCAGGTGCCAGCATGCCTTCATGCCCGAGCACGCCCTGGAAGGCGAAGGGCACGAGGAAGAAGAAGACGCAGCAGGCAAGGCCCGAATAGAAGATGGCCTTGTATGTATCCGTCTTCGGGTTCTTCAGTTCCCGCGTATAGCAGACGGCGGTTTCGAATCCGTAGGTCGACCATGCGGCGATGTAGAGACCGCCAAGGAAAAGCGTCCAGCCGCCGATGCTCCATGTTCCGTCTGTTGCGGCATAGGCTGCGGTCGGCGGCACAAGGCCGGTGACGTTGGAGGCGACGATCTGGCCGCTGACGATCGGATAGATGCCGATGATCAACAGCGGCACGAGGACGATGATCGCCAGCCACTTCTGCACGCTCGCCGTCTCGGAAATGCCGCGATGCTGGATCGCAAAGATGATCAGCATCAGGATGCCGCCGATGAAGAAGGTGGCATTGATGTTGGCGGTGGCGAGGAACGGAATGCTGAAGCTGACGAGCGACCAGTTGCGGATGGCGGGCGTGAGCGCGGCGACGCCATCAGCGCTCAGAAGCGCAGTGACGGCGTCCTGCGGCGAGGTGCCGGCATGTGCGGCAATGTATTCGGCGACACGGGGACTATCGATGGTGACTGACGAGGCGTGCGCGCTGATCCAGCTCAGCACAGCCTGAGAATCGGCTGCGGGGATGGGATAGAAGGCATTCAGAATGTACCCGGCCGCAATCGCGCAGCCAAGAGAGAGCACCGGCGACCATGCAAACCAGTTGCACCAGACCGACAGCGGCGCGATGAATTTCGAATAGCGAAGCCAGGCGGTGGCGCCATAGACCGAGGCGCCGCCGGACTTGTTGCCGAACATGCCGGCGATTTCTGCATAGGTAAAGGATTGCAGGAACCCCATGACCATCGAAATGATCCACACGAGAAAGGCAAGCTTGCCCGTCGTGCCGGCGATGCCGCCGATGGAGAAGAGAACGAGCGGCGGCACGCCGGCCGCGACCCAGAACGCGCCCTTCCAGTCGAGCGCGCGTATCAGCTTTCCTTCACTGCCGGCGGAGACGCCGGCGTTCACGATATCCGTCATTGGTGATATTCCCCTTCGTTGTTCCGGACGTCTCTTCGAACGTCTCCCTGAACGTGCCTCCCATGGCATTGCGGGGCTTGCCGGAGATTGTCATGAGCCGTGTCTGTGCGCGGGTTCCAGATGCATGCCCTTTATGCATAGTGAAGATTTTTTCTTTTTAGTCAATACGGCCTTTACTTGCCCATTGCATTTTGTCAACATGATCCCGGTGCAACGACGCCCTTCATCTCAAGAGACAGAACCATGCGCGACACACACACGCTGGCCGCTGGCATCAGACCCGTCACGGCGAGCATCATCCGCTATCCGGGCATTGCGACCCTGCCTGCGGGCACGGAGCGCTATCGCTGCAAGGGCGGCGGATCGCTCACCGTTCGGGTTGAACCCGGCGATACCGTCACGCTGACGGATAGCGAAGGCGGGCAGGCCTGCGAGCTGACATTTCTGGATGAGACCGGCCGTTTTCAGTCCGCTGGTCTTGGCGTGTCCTTCAGCGGCGAGGCCACCGGCCTGAAAGCCCTGCTGTCCTCCGGTGACGAAAGCATTGAGCGCGTGAAGACAGCGCTGTCCCGGCGCGGCGCGGACATCGCATCCGCCGCAGCGTTCCGCCTCTTCGGCGGCTCCTCACCCGCCGGGAATACGGCGGAATTCACCATCGCCCTGAAAGGCCTCCTCATTGTCTGCGCACCGGGTGCGGCCATGTCGCCAGAGGCGCAGGACACTGCCACACCTCTCGAAGTCCGCATTCGCCGCACGACAATCCTGCGCGACTACGCCTCCGCCCTGCCCGAGCCGCTGGCCGACCCGATCGAGGATATCCGCATCCGGGCCGCCACCGCCTCGGCCTATTTCGTGCGGGCCGGCGAATTCATCCAGATCATCGATGTCTATGGCCGGCAATGCACCGACTTTCAGGCCTTTTCCGCCCGCAAGGTCGACAAGGGGCTGGATCTCGCGCTCGATTCCACCGTGACACGCACGCTGCTCGGCCGCAGCTATCCGACACCCGGCCTTCCCTCCAAGGCCTTCGACCGCGATTTCGAACCGCTGGTGGAGATCGTGCAGGACACCGTCGGCCGCCATGATGCCTTCGCGACAGCCTGCAATTCGCGCTACTACGACGACATGGGCTATCCGGGCCATGCGAACTGCACGGACAATTTCAATGCGGCGCTGGCGCCTTACGGCATTGCCGGCCGCAAGGGCTGGGAAGCGCTCAACTATTTCTACAACACCAATATCGATCACAATAACCAGCTCTATCTGGACGAGCCCTGGTCGCGGCCGGGCGATTACGTCCTGATGCGGGCGCTGACCGATCTCGTCTGCGTCTCCTCCTCCTGCCCCGACGATATCGACGCCGCCAATGGCTGGGACCCGACCGACATTCACGTCCGGACATTTTCCGGCAAGGAAAAATTCACACGAGCCGTGGCCTATCGCATGACCCCTGACGCAGAACCTGAACTGACGCGGGAAACCGCCTTCCATCCGCGCCTTTCCGCCATGACGCGCGACTTCACCGAATATCGCGGCTTCTGGCTGCCGAACCGCTTCTGCTCCGAAGGGCCGATCGAGGAATATTGGGCCTGCCGCGAACGCGCCGCCCTGATCGACCTCTCGCCCTTACGCAAATTCGAGGTGACGGGACCGGATGCCGAGGAACTGCTGCAATATTGCCTGACGCGCGACGTGCGCAAGCTCTCGACCGGCCAGGTCGTTTATTCGGCCATGTGCTACGAACATGGCGGCATGATCGACGACGGCACGCTGTTCCGTCTGGGCGACAAGAACTTCCGCTGGATCGGAGGCGATGACGTAAGCGGCATCTGGCTGCGCGAGCAGGCGGAGAAGAAGGGCTTCAAGGCCTGGGTCCGTTCCTCCACCGACCAGATGCACAATATCGCACTCCAGGGGCCGGCGAGCCGCGATATCCTGAAAGAGATCATCTGGACCGCGCCGCGCCAGCCGGCCATCGGCGAGCTGGAATGGTTCCGCTTCGCCGTTGGCCGCATCGGCACGTTCGAGGGCGCCCCCGTTGTCGTCTCGCGCACCGGCTATACCGGCGAGCTCGGCTATGAAATCTTCTGTCATCCGAAGGATGCGACAGCGGTTTTCGATGCGGTCTGGAAAGCTGGCGAGCCCTATGGGCTGAAGCCGATGGGGCTTGAGGCGCTGGACATGGTGCGCATCGAGGCGGGCCTGATCTTCGCCCACCACGAATTTGACGACCAGACCGATCCCTTCGAGGCCGGTATAGGCTTTGCCGTGCCGCTGAAGTCCAAACAGGATGATTTCATCGGCCGCGAAGCCCTCACGCGGCGCAAGGCCAATCCGCGGCACCTGATGGTCGGGCTGGATATTGAGGCCAATGACGCAGTCGGCCATGGCGATTGCATCCATATCGGCCGCGCCCAGATCGGTGTCATCACCAGCGCGACCCGATCCCCCATTCTCGGCAAGACGATTGCGCTGGCGCGTGTGGATGTCACCCATGCGGCCGTCGGCACGCAGGTCGAGATCGGCAAGCTCGATGGCCAGCAGAAGCGGCTTCCCGCCGTGATCGTGCCGCTCTCGCATTACGATCCGCAAAAGACGCGGCCGCGGTCTTAGCCTTGTCTGCCTTGCGCGGTCGAGATCGCGCGTGCGGCCTCTTCGGAAGAGTTGGCAAGCGCCCGCATCTCCGCCGCCAGCACGGCAAAGCCTGATCCCGCCGTGCCCGCCCTTGCCGCTTCGATCCCGGCATTGACGGCGAGCAGCTTGAGATAGCGCAGCGATTGCAGGATCTCGTTGGTCTTCGACGCCGTCACCCGCATGCCTGCGGTCTGCTCATCCATCCGCTGATAGAGGGACTCGATGTTGAGAATGCTGCCCTCGAGATAAAGCAGCTCGCCCGTCTCATCCCAGACCCCGCCGCCCGTCTCCGTCACCCACACCAGATGCCCGTCACGATGGCGGATGCGGTATTCCAGCGTCCAGTCGGTGCGGGTTTCTAGCGCCCTGCCGACCAGCGCGTCCATGACGGGAATATCCTCGTCATGCATGATCGAGGTGAAGGTGCGCACGCGATTGCCGATAATCTCGTCGGCCGGATAGCCGAAAATGCGCTCGATGCCGTTGGTCATCTCCAGCATTGTGTAGTTTTCATCCGCGCGGCAGCGGTAGAGGAAGCCGGCCATGCGGCCCAGAACGCTTGTCAGAAAATCCATGGATTTGAAGCTCGAAAAAGAGGGGGAACCTGTTTCTTTACAACGCAAAAAGCCGGCACAGGCCGCCAAAGGCGTCCCATGCCGGTCAGTCGGGGATCCGGTCGCCGGTCAATTGCGCAGATAGGCCTCCATAGAGTCATCCAGCGCCTCGGCCCAGGGCGTATGGTGCTTCGGCGCCATCGTGCCCGTCATCAGCGACTTGTAGGAATTGTTGCGGAAGGCCATGATGTCATCGACCTTGTGCTGCTTCCATTCGAAGAAGGCCTTGCACATCCCGTCGACATCGAAGCTCGGATAGTCCGTATCGGCGATCAGCTCCTTGATATAGGCGCCCTGGTATTTGATCGCATATTTGACGTCGTCGGAGGCCTCTTCGCGCGCCTCGCGCTCGGCCACATCCGCCAGCAGAACCGCTTTGTCTTCCGGAACCTTGATGCGGCCCATGATGATGTCGCGGACATACCAGGCCTGGGCATCGAACATGTTGAAGGTGAACCACTGGTCCTGCATGCCGAGATAGAAGAGCTTCGGGTTATGCACATAGACCACGCCCTTGTAGAGATCGGCCGTGGCGAGCCGGTTCTTGGTCTTCAGGCGCAACTCGTCGGGCAGGAACGGGAAATAGTGCTTGTAGCCGGTGCAGAGGATGATCGCGTCGACCTCCTTGCTGGAACCGTCCTTGAAGAAGGCTGTCTTGCCCTCGACCCTGACGAGTGCCGGCTTTTCTTCCCAATTGTCCGGCCAGTTGAAGCCCATCGGCGCCGAGCGGTAGCAGGAGGTCACGGTCTTGGCACCATATTTCCAGCATTGCGAGCCGATGTCTTCGGCCGAATAGGACGAGCCGACGACCAGCACATTCTGATCGGTGAATTCGCGCGCGTCGCGGAAATCATGCGCATGGACGATACGGCCATAGAAGTGCTCGAAGCCCGGATATTCCGGCACGTTCGGGGATGAGAAGTGGCCGGAGGCGCAGACGACATAGTCGAAGCGCTCCTTGTAGACCGTGTCCTTGACCATGTCGTGGACGGTCACGGTGAAGTCGCCGCTGTCCTGATTATATTCCACCCAGCGGATGACGGAGGAGAAGCGGATCCACTTGCGGACATCCGCCTTCTTCACCCGGCCCTCGATGTAATCCATCATCACGGCGCGCGGCGGATAGGAGGCGATCTGCTTGCCGAAATGCTCCTCGAAGGAATAGTCCGCAAATTCGAGCCCTTCCTTCGGACCATTGGTCCAGAGGTAGCGATACATCGAATTATGGATCGGCTCGCCGTTCTCATCGACGCCCGTTCGCCAGCTGTAGTTCCAGAGCCCACCCCAGTTCGACTGCTTCTCGAAGCAGACCACTTCCGGGATATCCGCGCCCTTCTTGGCGGCGGATTGAAACGCTCTCAGCTGGGCAAGGCCCGAAGGGCCCGCACCGATAACGGCAACTCGTGTCATGTCGCATTCCCCTTCCAGATTTTTATGGAAATTCTTGATTACTCAGATGATTGGCGCTGCGGGGGCTCAGTCGGGCCAGAAGCCCGGGCTGGTCGGCGCACCGTCGTCATGTGTCGAGAGCCAGTCGATCGTCGTCTGGCGATAGCGGGTGAGACCCTTGTAATCGACGAGTTCCGGCGGCAGCGTTTTCAGCACGCGCGGAAAGCGGCGCGCCCATTTCGGCACGCTCACCAGCTCTTCCATATTCATCAGATAGCAGCGGATGACGAAGAGAATGGCGTTGGAGCGCGGCAGCCGCCACAGCGTCTGCAATTCGACGCGCAGATGCACCTTCTCGCCGACATTCTCCGGCGTGACGGTGGTGCGATCCGGTCCCCATTTGGGATAGTTTTCCGGGCTGGTGTCGAGCCGGGGATTGATCGTCATCGTCCAGTTGAACCGGCGCACCGGCTTGCCCAGCTGCAGGTTCAGGAGGAATTTCAGCGCGCGTTCGAAGACGCCGATCTGGTGGGCGAGAGGCACCGGGCCGTGCCATTCCATGAAGTTCATGCCGATGTCGAAATCGAGCGACCAGTCGGCCTGCGTCGTCACCATGCCGGCATCCATCCAGAGATTGCCGTCGCGCTGGTCCACGATGCAGATATCGCCCTGCGTCTGCCGGCTGATATATTCCAGCGGCTCGTAAGGCAGCGTCGCGGCGTCGCCGAAGGTGAACGTGTCGTCGATGCCGAGAGGCCGGTTGATCCAGCGCCACTGGTCGCCATTGCGGATCAGGGTGAAGTGTTCGGGGTATCCGGCGGCCTGCTGTTCCATCAGCAGTTCCAGCGTATCCCACTGCGCCGACATCATATGCGGCAGCGCCTGATAGCGCAGCGGATCTTCCTTCAGCACCAGAGCCCGGTCGCGCATCTCCGAAACATAATGCTCATCGACATCGATGAGGTTTTCGTAGACCGTGCCGGCCCGGCCCTTCACATGCGGCTCCATGTTGACCGAATACATGTATTCGTCCCGGTCGAAGGGAAAGGGAAAGCGCCGGATATTTTCCGGGCTGTTGCGATAGGTGAAATCGTCCCGGAACGTTTCCTGCTTGAAGGCGAGTGACATGATCGTTCTCCTGGGTGTCGGTCGTAAGAACTAGAGGTCGAGATGCAGCGCGTTTCCCTCGAAGCGGGACACGCAGATCATGACCTTCCGGCCGGAGGCCTTTTCTTCATCGGTGAGATAGACGTCGTGATGCAGAAGCATGCCCTCGCAGAGCGCAACGCCGGTCTCGCATTGGCCGCAGGCGCCGCCACGGCACAGGAAGGGCGGATCGACGCCGGCGGCCTCGATCGCCTCCAGCATGCTTTCGTGATGGCCGACATGGACCGTCTTGCCCGAGCGGGTGAGCTCGATCGAAAACGGCTTGCCGGATTGGGCAGAGAGGAACCGCTCCGAATGCAGGGTCTGCTCCGGCCAGCCGGCCTCGATCCCTGCCTTCAGCACGCCGTCGATCATGCCGGACGGACCGCAGACATAGAGATGCGTTCCAAGCGGCTGGCTGTCGAGGAGACGGGAAAGCGGAATGAAACTGCCATCCGCATCCGCGTAGATCTTGACCCGATGCGGCCCGTAACGCGCGACCAGTTCCTGGCAATAGGCACCGCGATCCAGTGAGCGCACGGCATAATGCAGCTCGAAATTCGCACCCTCGCGGGCAAACTGCTCCATCATGGCAATGAAGGGCGTGATCCCGATGCCGCCGGCAATCAGCAGATGCTTGCGCCCGCGCCAGTCCGGCTGGAAGAGATTGACCGGGTAGCTCACCCGGATCTCATCGCCCTCATTCAGCTTCTCATGCATGAAGGCCGAGCCGCCGCGCGAATCCTCGACACGCAGCACGCTGATCTCATAGGCCGAACAGTCATGCGGCGGCGACATCAGCGAATAGGCGTTACGCCGCAGGTGCCCGTCATCGTCCATGGTGACGATGACATGCGCGCCGCCGGAAAAGGACGGCATGGGCTGTCCGTCCAGCCGCTCGAAGCGGAAGCGCTTGACGCCATTGGCAACGGGCGTGATTTTCGCGACCCTGACCGGGATTTCCATGCCACCGCTCATAGGAACAACTCCTCAGGCTCAGGCGCGCTGCCGGGCTCCTCGGCATCGATATTGACGCCCTGGAACGCACCGAGACGGCGCGAATAGTGGTCGCGGACCAGAAGCGGCAGTCCGCAATGGCTGCAGGCAAAGGGGCTCTGCGTCACATCCTCGGTCATGCCCTTGCAGTGAACGCATTGAACGCGTCGGGCGAGCGAGCCGCGATGTTCGGTGAGGATCGCGGCATCCGCCATGCCGAGATCCAGCGCCACCGTCATCGCCTGCCCGATGAAGCCTTCCGTGCCGGCGATATAGAGCCTTGTGCCCATATGCGCGTTCGAGAGAGAGACCTTGAGCCGGAAAAGCAGCGTGGCGATGGTCGGCGCGGTGAAGAACATGTCGGCCCCGAGCCGGCGCAGCGCCTCGTCATGGCCCTGTCCCTGCGATCCCCGCGCAACGTAGAGAACCTCGCTGCGCGACAGGATGGTTTCATCCAGTTGGTCCGCCTGGTCGAGGAGGGCGTTCGCCCCCTCGCCTTCCAGAACGAAGAGATGCCGCCGGGCGTATGGCTGGAGGACGAGGCCCTTGTAGACCGGCCGGCTCTTGATGCCTTCGACAAGCATGGTCGCCTCCTTAACCGATGGCGGTCCGCTTTTTCTTCTCAGGATCATCAAACGGGAGCGTGTGGGCGATTGCGCTTGCATTCAGCGCCTTGCCGCGCACCTCAAGCTTCACGCCCTGCACTGCCTTGTCGACATCGAGACGGGCAATCGCCATGGATTTGCCGGTGAGCGTCGAATAGCAGGGGCAGGTAATGACGCCGACCTTTTTGCCATCGGCAAAGACCTCGTCGCCGAGATCGGCCGGGCCATCGGCATCGAGCAGCATGCCGAAAATCTTGAAGCGCTCCTTGCCCTTCAGCCGCGCATGTTCTTCTGCACCACGGAAGCCGGTCTTGCCGGGGCTGACGGTGAAATCGAGCCCGAGCTCCCACAGGCTGTCGCCCGGCGGCTGGTCGGCAAACGGATACATCTGCGAATTGTCGTAGGGGTAGAACAGCAGGTAGCTCTCGACGCGCAGCATGTCGAGCACGCTGAAGCAGCAGGGAATGATCCCCATTTCCGCACCCTCTGCAACGATACGATCCCAGACCATGGGCGCATCCTGCCCGCGCACGAAAATCTCGTAGCCGCGTTCGCCGGTATAGCCGGTGCGCGAGATCATCACCGGCGCGCCGAAGAGCGTCGTCTGCATGTGATGGAAATATTTGAGGTCGCGGATGCCGGGGACATATTTGGCCAGATAATCGACCGCGACAGGCCCCTGCAGCGACAGATCGTGCAGGTCGTCATCGAAGAGAACGGCGCAGTTGCGCCCCGCAGCCTGCTTGACGATTTCCTCGTGGCCGGAGCCAGAGCCATGCACCAGCATCCAGGAATTCGGGCCGGTGCGGTAGACGATGCAGTCATCGGTGAAAAGACCGCGATCGTTGAGCATGGCCGCATAGACCGAACGGCCGGGATAGATCTTGCTCATGTCGCGCGTGGTAATGTAGTCGAGCACCGCAATGGCATGCGGTCCCACCAGATGCACCTTTTTCAGCCCCGAAACATCCATCAAGCCGGCCTTGGTGCGGATCGCCACATGCTCTTCAGACATGTCCTTGTCGTAGGTCCAGGCGGTTCCCATGCCGCTCCAGTCCTCGAGTTTCGATCCGAGAGCACGATGTCGATCCGCCAGAGCGGAGAAGCGCCACGATAATGCCATTTCGTTCCCTCTTTTCCTGCGTGGAATATTTATTTCCTGAGTATATGCGTCTTTCACGTCTTGGCAAGTCGATCCGGCGGGATTTTAGAAGCTGCCGGATCAGATATTGTGCTCAGAATTGCGGGGCCGTTTTCCCGAGCGCGCGGTGCGCCGCAATCACCGTATTGGCCATCAGCATGGCGATCGTCATCGGCCCGACGCCGCCCGGAACCGGGGTGATCGCACCGGCGACCTCGGCTGCCTCCGCATAGGCGACATCGCCCACCAGCCGGCTTTTGCCCTCGCCCTTTTCCGGCGCTGCGATCCGGTTGATGCCCACATCGATCACGGTGGCGCCCGGCTTCACCCAATCGGCTTTCACCATTTCCGGCCGCCCGACAGCCGCCACCAGAATGTCGGCATGGCGGCAGAGGCCCGCGATATCCTTGCTGCGCGAATGCGCCACCGTGACAGTCGCGTTGGCATGAAGCAGCAATTGCGCCATCGGCTTGCCGAAGAGGTTCGAGCGGCCGATCACCACGGCGTTGAGGCCTGAGAGATCCGCGCCATGAATGGAGCGCACCAGGAGCATGGCACCCGCAGGCGTGCAGGAAATCAGGCCGGTCTCGAGGTCACCGGTTGCAAGCTTGCCGGCATTGACGACATGCAGGCCATCGACATCCTTTTCCGGCCGGATGGACTGGACGATGGCCTCCGAATTCAGATGTTTCGGCAGCGGCAATTGCACGAGAACGCCGTGAATGGTCCGCTCTTCGTTCAGCGTGGCAACGAGTGCGGCAAGCTCTTCCTGTGTCGTCTCCGCCGGCAGCGTATTCTGGATGGAGTTGAAGCCGCATTCCTTCGCCATCCGCCCCTTGGCGCCGACATAGGCGTGGCTGGCCGGATCGTCGCCGACGATGATGACGGCGAGCCCGGTCTTCACGCCGGTCTCCGCCTCAAGACCTGCGGCAGCGGCCTTCACCGCCTCGATCACCGAGGCCGCCGCCTTCTTTCCGTCGATGATTGCCGCGTGTGCCATTGGTCTCAGCCCATCCGTTCCGAGGCGTAGCTTCCGGGGCTTGCCGGGAAGACGACCGTGCGATTGCCGTTGATGAACACCCGATGGTGGATATGGGCGTGAATGGCACGCGCCAGAACCTGGCTTTCCACGTCACGGCCGATCGACACATAGTCGGCCGCCGATTGCGAATGGGTGACGCGCGCCACGTCCTGTTCGATGATCGGGCCTTCGTCGAGGTCCGCCGTCACGTAATGCGCCGTCGCACCGATCAGCTTCACACCGCGCTCGAAGGCCTGCTTGTAGGGGTTCGCGCCCTTGAAGGACGGCAGGAAGGAATGGTGGATATTGATGATGCGGCCCGACATCTTCTTGCAGATATCGTCGGACAGAACCTGCATGTAGCGGGCCAGCACGATCAGTTCCGCGCCCGAGGCGTTGACGATATCCATCAGCCGGGCTTCTGCTTCCGGCTTGTTGGCCTTCGTGACGTTGACATGGTGGAAGGGAATGTCGTGGTTGACGACGACCTTCTGGTAATCGAAATGGTTGGAGACGACGCCGACGATCTCGATCGGCAGCGCGCCGATCTTCCAGCGGTAGAGAAGGTCGTTGAGGCAGTGCCCGAAGCGGGAGACCATCAGCAGGACCTTCATCTTGTCAGCCCCGTCCTGGAAGCGGGCGGTCATGCCATATTGCTTCTCGATCGCCTTGAAGCCGGCCGTGATGTCCTCAATGGTCGCGCCTTCCTGACTGGTAAAGGTCAGGCGCATGAAGAACATGCCGGTATCGAGGTCGTCGAACTGCGAGGAGTCGACGATGTAGCAACCCTTTTCGGCCAGAAAGCCGGTGATCGCGGCCACAATGCCCCGCGTCGATTTGCATGTCACTGTCAGTACGTAGTTCTTCATGGTGATCTTCCTCCGCCGTTTGCGGCCAGACGTTCTCCTTTGCGCCGAAGGGTGAGCCTTCGGCGCATGGTTTGATACAGACCTGTTCTGAATGCTCAGATATCGAGCGTGCTGTCGCGTTCCCACTGCGTGAAATGCGAGCAGTAGGCGTTCCATTCCTGGTGCTTGAGCTTGAGATAGGCCGCGGAAAATTCCACACCGATCGCCTGCTTCAAGCCCTCGTCCTCATCATAGGCGCGCAGCGCATCGAGCAGGTTGAGCGGCAGGCGCGGCGCGTTCTTGACGAGATGGCCTTCCGCATACATGTCGATGTCGTGGCGCGGACCGGGATCGGCCTTGCTGCGCAACCCATCAAGACCGGCGGCAATGATCACGGCCTGAAGAAGATACGGATTGACCGCACCATCCGGCAGGCGAAGCTCGAAGCGGCCGGGGCCGGGCACGCGCACCATGTGGGTACGGTTATTGCCGGTCCAGGTGACGGAGTTGGGCGACCAGGTCGCGCCCGAGGTCGTGCGCGGCGCGTTGATACGCTTGTAGGAGTTCACCGTCGGATTGGTGATCGCGGCTAGCGACGAGGCGTGCTTCATGATGCCGCCGAGGAAATGCTTGCCCTCGGCCGACAGGCCGAATTCGGCCTGCTTGTCGGCAAAGACATTGACCTTGCCGTCATTGTCCCAGACCGAGATATGGCAGTGGCAGCCATTGCCGGTCAGGCCCTTGAAGGGCTTGGGCATGAAGGTTGCCCGAAGCCCGTGCTTCTCGGCAATCGACTTGACCATGAACTTGAAGAAGGAATGCTTGTCCGCCGTCTTCAGCGCATCGTCATATTCCCAGTTCATCTCGAACTGGCCGTTGGCGTCCTCATGGTCGTTCTGATAGGCGCCCCATCCAAGTTCCAGCATGTAATCGCAGATCTCGGCGATGACGTCATAGCGGCGCATGACGGCCTGCTGGTCGTAGCAGGGCTTTTCGGCGGTGTCGTATTCGTCCGAAATCTTGGCGCCATCGGCAGTGATCAGGAAGAACTCGGCCTCAACGCCGGTCTTGACGCGCTTGCCTTCGGCTGCGGCTTCGGCCACGAGCTTCTTCAGCACGTTGCGGGGCGCTTGCTCCACAAGCTTGCCTTCCATCATGCAATCGGCGGCGACCCAGGCGACGTCCTTCTTCCATGGGAGCTGGATGACAGTCTCCGGGTCCGGCACCGCGAACAGGTCGGGATGCGCCGGCGTCATGTCGAGCCAGGTCGCAAAGCCGGCAAAGCCCGCACCTTCCTCCTGCATGCCTGCGATCGCCTGAGCCGGCACCAGCTTGGCACGCTGCCCACCGAAGAGATCGGTGTAGGAAATCATGAAATATTTGATGCCTTTGTCTTTTGCAAAGGCAGCAAGATCCAGTGTCATTCTCGTTCCCCTTTGGATTATTCGAGACACTTCGATAATGCATGCAAGTCCCGGGCCTTCTCGGCCCGGGTGCCGTTCAAAAACCTCCCTTGCCCGGATACCAGCTGGTGCCGGCGAGCGGGACCTGCGCCATGGCGGCGGCCTCCATCGTCAGCGCGCAGAGGTCTTCCGGCTCGAGGTTGTGGAGGTGGTTCTTGCCGCAGGCGCGGGCAATCGTCTGCGCCTCCAGCGTCATGACCTTGAGATAGTTGGCGAGACGCCGGCCGGCCGTGACCGGATCAAGGCGCGCGGCAAGTTCCGGGTCCTGCGTCGTGATACCCGCCGGGTCCTTGCCTTCGTGCCAGTCATCATAGGCGCCAGCCGTCGTGCCGAGCTTCTGATATTCCTCTTCCCAGCGCGGATCGTTGTCGCCGATGGCAACCAGCGCCGCCGTGCCGATGGCAACCGCATCCGCACCGAGTGCGAGCGCCTTGGCGACGTCTGCGCCGGAGCGAATGCCGCCGGAAATGATCAGCTGCACCTTGCGATGCATGCCGAGATCCTGCAGCGCCTGAACGGCGGGGCGGATACAGGCAAGCGTCGGCATGCCGACATTCTCGATGAAGACGTCCTGCGTCGCCGCCGTTCCGCCCTGCATGCCGTCAAGCACGACGACATCGGCCCCAGCCTTCACGGCCAGCGCGGTGTCGTAGTAGGGACGCGCGCCGCCAACCTTCACATAGATCGGCTTTTCCCAGTCGGTGATTTCGCGCAGCTCCATGATCTTGATTTCAAGATCGTCCGGGCCGGTCCAGTCCGGGTGACGGCAGGCGGAACGCTGGTCGATCCCCTTAGGCAGGTTGCGCATATTGGCAACGCGATCGGAAATCTTCTGGCCGAGCAGCATGCCGCCGCCGCCGGGCTTGGCGCCCTGGCCAATCACGATTTCAATGGCGTCGGCGCGGCGCAGATCCTTCGGGTTCATGCCGTAGCGCGACGGCAGATACTGATAGACCAGCATCTGCGAATGGCCGCGCTCTTCATCCGTCATGCCGCCGTCGCCGGTCGTCGTGGACGTGCCCGCAAGTGTCGCGCCGCGGCCAAGCGCTTCCTTGGCATTGCCCGACAGCGCGCCGAAGCTCATGCCGGCAATGGTGATCGGCGTCTTGAGCGTGATGGGCTTCTTGGCAAAGCGGCTGCCGAGAACGACAGTCGTGTCGCATTTCTCGCGATAGCCTTCGAGCGGATAGCGGGAGATCGAAGCGCCGAGGAACAGCAGGTCGTCGAAATGCGGGACCTTGCGCTTGGTGCCGCCGCCACGAATGTCATAGATGCCGGTTGCCGCCGCGCGGCGGATTTCCGCGAGCGTCTGGTCATCGAACGTGGCTGACTTGCGCGGTGGGGTCGGTGGATTGTGATAGCTCATGATGTCCCCTTCGCCTCAATATGCGTCGGCATTGTCGATGTTGAAATTGTAGAGCTTGCGCGCCGATCCGTAGCGCTTGAACTCCTCCGGCCGGACATCGCTGATGCCAGCCAGTTCCAGAAGCTCGGACAGCTTTTCGATATGCTCCGGCCGCAGCTCCTTCTCGATGCAGTCGGCACCGAGGCTCTTGACCGAACCGCGTACGAAGAGCTTGGCCTCGTAGAGACTGTCGCCGAGCGCATCGCCGGCATCGCCCAGCACGACGAGATGGCCGGACTGGCCCATGAAGGCCGACATGTGGCCGATATTGCCGTGAACGACGATATCGATGCCCTTCATCGAAATGCCGCAGCGGGACGCCGCATTGCCCTTGATGACCAGCAGACCGCCGCGCCCGGTGGCACCCGCATATTGGCTGGCGTCACCTTCGATGACGACCGAGCCGGACATCATGTTTTCGGCCACACCCGGTCCGGCCGAGCCGTGAACGGTGACATTGCCGCCATCGTTCATGCCGGCACAGTAATAGCCGACCGAACCCTTGATCTCGACGGTAACGGGCGCATCGATGCCGACGGCCACGGCATGGTGCCCGCGCGGATTGATGACTTCGAAGACGGTATCGTTCGCGCCGGCGGGAAGTCCGTGCAGCGCGCTGTTGAGGTCCCGCAAGGGGGTAGTGGAAAGGTCAAAAACAGGCATGAAGAACTCTCTCGATTGTGTTTGCGCCTGTCAGGCGGCCTTCTCGTGATCCCAGAAATAGACGGTGGCCGGCTCCGGCTCCCAGATGCGGGCGGTCTCGATGCCCGGAAGATTGACCAGAGCGCGGTATTCGGAGCCGAAGGCGACATATTGGTCGGTCTCGGCCATGACGGCGGGCTTGCAGGCGATGGGATCGCGCAGCACGCCGAAACCGGATTTCGTGCCGACAACGAAGGTGAAGAAGCCATCGAGATCATCGACGGCACTTGTCAGCGCAGCCCCCAGATCCTTGCCCTTGGCCATTTCGGCGGTGAGATAGGCGGCAGCCACTTCGCTGTCGTTTTCCGTCTCGAAGGTCATGCCCTGGCGCTTCAGCTCGCGGCGCAGGTTGTTGTGGTTCGACAGCGAGCCGTTGTGAACGAGGCACTGGTCCGAACCGGTCGAGAAGGGATGCGCGCCGAGCGTCGTGACCGCGGATTCCGTTGCCATGCGGGTATGGCCGATGCCATGCGTGCCGGACATGCCGCTCACCGCAAAGCGCGACACGACATCCTTCGGCAGGCCGATTTCCTTGTAGATTTCAATCGCGTCGCCGCTGCTCATCACCCGGGCATCCGGGCGGAGCGTCGCAAGGGCCGCACGGCCCTCGTCGAGCTTGTCCTTTGCGAGTGTGACGACCGCGTGGGTGCTCTTCACCTCGATGGCGACAGGCGCGCCGAGCGCGCTCTGAAGCTCGGCTTCCAACCCGGCAAAATCCTTCGCCGGCTTGGCCGACTGAAGCGTGATCTTCGCCGTCTTGCCGTTGTCATTGCCGTAGATGGCAATGCCGGCGCTGTCCGGACCACGATCCGTCATCGTGATCAGCATGGATGACAGAAGCGCGCCCAGCTGAGGCTCAAGCGCCTTATCCTTCAAGAAGAGACCGACAATCCCGCACATGGACCAAACCTCCGTTTTCGCGTCTGCAAAAATGGCTATCAGGTTCAGTTTCGGATTTCAACCCAAAAGAATAATTTTTTCTTCTAAGGCAATTCAGTCGATCTTGCCGCGCTGCGGATAACAGATGATCGACAGGTATTTCGCCGGCAGTTTCACAAGCTTTTCCGGCCCATGCGGTGCATCCGCATCGAAGAACAGGCTGTCGCCGGGCTGCATGGGGAAAAGCTGGTCGCTGTGACGATAAACCACCTCGCCTTCCAGCATGTAGAGGAACTCCATGCCTTCATGCTGGAATGTCGGGAAGACATCGGAATCGGCCGTCAGGCTGATGAGATAGGGTTCGACGATGACGCCGCTCGAATTGTTGTCGATATGGCCGAGCAGATTATACTGGTGGCCGGCACGCGTGCCGCGGCGCTCCAGCTCGACACCCTGCCCCGCCTTGACGAAGACCGCATTGCGCGGCTCTTCATAGCCCCGGAAGAAGGCCGTCAGCGGCACGCCGAGTGCGCGCGACAGCGATTGCAGCGTCGTCAGCGAGGGAGAGATATTGCCATTCTCGATCTTCGACAGCATGCCGAGCGAAATGCCGGTCGCAGCCGCCAGGTCGGTCACGGTGATGCCGAGCTTCTTGCGGTAGGCGCGAACCTCATGGCCGATCGCCATTTCGAGATTGTTTTCCTTGGGCTCGCGAACCGCATGGGGATCTTGCGAAAATGCCGCCTTCGCAGCGTGGGCTTCCTCGTCTTTTGTCGTTTTCTTATCGGCCTTGGTTTTCATTCAGCATCCTTCTCAACGGCTCGGCAAAACTCTATCGTGAGAGTGAAAATTTCTCAACTGCCGCGAAACTCAAGTGCGGCGGGTTTGACCGGGCGTCATGCCATACTGCGTGCGATAGGCGCGGGAGAAATGCGCGCCGCTGGAAAACCCGGTGGCGACAGCGATTTCGGAGATCGAAAGCGGGCTCTGTTCCAGAAGCCGCCGGGCATGCTGCAGCCGGATTAGCCGATATTGCTCCAGGAATGTCGCGCCGAGATGGGTGGCGAAAAGCCGGTCGAGATGACGCGGCGTGACACCGGCAATGCGCGCCATGGCGGCGCGGTCGAGCGGCATTTCAATCGTCTCTTCCATTTTCTCCAGCACGCTCAGCAGGCCCGGATGATGCACGCCATAGCGCTCGGCCAGCGACCCGCGCTGCGGCGCGGTCGGCTCGCTGACCTCGGCATGCAGATACCAGTCGCTGACGCGCCGTGCGAAATCGGCACCCATGCGCTCGGCAATCAGCACATGCATCATGTCGAGCGGCGCGATGCCACCGCCGCAGGTGATGCGATTGCCATCGATGACAAAGCGCGCCTGTCGCGGGTTCAGCGTTGGATAGGCCTCCAGAAGCGCCGGCGCATGTTCCCAGTGGATGGTGAAGTCACGCTCGGCCAGAAGCCCGGCGGCAGCGAGCAGATAAGGACCGCCGGAAATGCCGCCAATGCGCACGCCCTCGCGCGCAAGCTGGCGCAGGCAGGCAAGCACTGCCGGATAATGCCAGTCCATCGGCGATCCGCCGGCACAGACGAAAACCGTGCCGAGCCCTGCGCCACGACCGGGAAGCGGCCCCGCCGGCACCGGCACGCCGCCCGATGACAGCGCCGGGCCGCCATCGGGTGAAAACACTGCCAGCCGGTAGATCTCGCGGCCCGCCAGCAGATTGGCGGCGCGCAACGGCTCCGTCGCCGAGGCAAAGGACATCAGCGCAAATCCCGGAAGCAGGATGAAGCCGACAGTTTGGACGTTTCGCGTATCGATCGAAGCCATGTCCCGTTTTTACCGAAACTAGTCCTATTTCCGCAAGTCAGGATTCGTCTTTCTGTCATGATTGCATCAGTTCACAGCGGATCGATCCATGCGCTATTCAGCCCTCTCAGTCTTTCTCAACGGTCTTCGCGGCAATAGCGGCTGGGCACCCGCCTGGCGCCAGCCGCAGCCGAAACCGCATTACGACGTCATCATCGTCGGGGGTGGCGGCCATGGGCTTTCGACGGCCTATTATCTCGCCAAGACCTTCGGCATCACCAATGTCGCCGTGTTGGAAAAGGGCTATCTCGGCTCCGGCAATATCGGCCGCAACACGACGATCATCCGTTCGAACTATCTGCTGCCCGGCAACAACCCCTTCTACGAGCTTTCGATGAAGCTCTGGGAAGGGCTGGAACAGGACTTCAATTTCAACGCCATGGTGTCGCAGCGCGGCGTTCTCAATCTCTTCCATTCGGACGCCCAGCGCGACGCCTATACGCGGCGCGGCAATGCCATGCGCCTGCATGGCGTCGATGCCGAACTGCTCGACCGGCAGGCCGTGCAGGCGAAACTGCCTTTCCTCGATTTCAACAATGCCCGCTTCCCGATCATGGGCGGCCTGTTGCAGCCGCGCGGCGGCACGGTGCGCCATGATGCGGTGGCCTGGGGCTATGCGCGCGGCGCCGACAGCCACGGCGTCGATATCATCACCCATTGCGAAGTGACCGGCATCCGCCGCGAGGAGGGCCGCGTTGTCGGCGTCGAAACGACCAAGGGCTTCATCGGTTGCGGCAAGCTGGCGCTCGCGGCTGCCGGCAACTCCACCGTGGTCGCCGATATGGCGGGCCTGCGCCTGCCGATCGAAAGCCATGTTCTCCAGGCCTTCGTGTCAGAGGGGCTGAAGCCCTTCATCGATTGCGTCGTCACCTTTGGCGCCGGCCATTTCTATGTCTCGCAATCCGACAAGGGCGGCCTCGTCTTCGGCGGCGATATCGATGGCTATAATTCCTATGCGCAGCGCGGCAATCTGGCGACTGTCGAGCATGTGGCCGAAGCCGGCGTCGCCATGATCCCGTCGCTGACGCGGGTGCGATATCTGCGCACCTGGGGCGGCATCATGGACATGAGCATGGACGGCTCGCCCATCATCGACCGCACCCATATCGACAATCTCTATCTGAACGCCGGCTGGTGCTATGGCGGCTTCAAGGCGACACCCGCCTCGGGCTATTGCTACGCGCATCTCATCGCGCGCAACGAGCCACATGAAACGGCACGGCAGATGCGCCTCGACCGCTTCCAGCGCGGCTATCAGATGGATGAAAAAGGCGTCGGCGCCCAGCCGAACCTGCATTGAGGACGAGAACCCATGGCAAGCCTGATCACCTGCCCTCACTGCGGCCAGCGCCCGAAGGAAGAATTCACCATCAAGGGTGATGCAAGCCTCACCCGCCCGGCACCCGACGCCGGCCCCGACGTCTGGTATGACTATGTCTATCTGCGCAGCAACCCCAAGGGGCTGCACAAGGAATATTGGCATCATTCCTCCGGCTGCCGCCGCTGGCTGATCGTCGAGCGCGATACCGTGACGCACAAGGTCCACAGCGTCACCGACGCTGCCCTGACCAAGCTCGGAGGTGCGGCATGAGCAATCATCGCCTCTCCACCGGCGGGCGGATCGACCGCACCCGCACGATCAAGTTCAGCTTCGACGGCAAGGCGCTGACCGGCCATCCGGGCGATACGCTGGCCTCGGCACTTCTCGCCAACGGCATCCAGCTTGTCGGCCGCAGCTTCAAATATCACCGCCCGCGCGGCATCCTGACGGCAGGGGCCGCCGAGCCCAACGCATTGGTGACGACCGGAGCCGGCGGGCGCACCGAAGCCAATACTCGCGCCACCATGATCGAGCTCCATGACGGGCTCATTGCGCGCAGCCAGAACCGCTGGCCCTCGCTCGCCTTCGACATCGGCGCCGCCAACGGGCTGCTGTCGCCCTTCCTCAGCGCCGGCTTCTACTACAAGACCTTCATGTGGCCGGCCGGCTTCTGGGAAAAGGTCTATGAACCGCTGATCCGCAATGCCGCCGGCCTTGGCAAGGCCACCTATGAGGCCGATCCTGACGCTTACGAGAAATGCTGGGCGCATTGCGACCTGCTGGTCATCGGCGCCGGACCTGCAGGGCTCGCCGCAGCACTCACGGCCGGCCGCGCCGGCGCGCGCGTCCTCCTCGCCGACGAAGGCTTCGCACTTGGCGGCTCTCTGCTGACCGACGGTGACGCGACGCTTACTACGATACTCGCCGAACTCGACGCCCTGCCGAATGTGCAATGCCTGCCGCGCACCACCGTCATCGGCTGGTATGACGACAATGTCTTCGGCGCGGTCGAACGCGTGCAGAAGCATGTGGCCCTGCCCGATCCGCACCAGCCGGTCGAACGCTTCTGGCGTATCATCGCCAAGCAGGCGATCCTCGCCACGGGTGCGGAGGAACGCCCCCTCGTCTTCGGCGGCAATGATATTCCGGGCGTGATGATGGCCAGCGCCATGCGCAGCTATCTGAACCGGCAGGCCGTCGCGCCCGGCAAGCGCACCGTCGTCTTCACCACCAACGACGCTGGCTACCGAGCCGCCGCCGATCTGGAAGCCGCAGGCGTGGACGTCGCCGCCATTGTCGATCCGCGCGCCCGCAGCGATGCCGGCTGGCAGGGCAAGGCCAAGGTGCTCGCCAACTCCTGCATCGTCGATGCGGCGGGCGGCAAGGCGCTCCGCAGCGTCCATATCGCCGGCGCTTCCGGAACGCAGACGATCGAGGCCGACGCGCTCGCCATGTCCGGCGGCTGGAGCCCGATCATTCATCTCGCCTGCCATCGCGGCGCAAAGCCGGTATGGTCGGAGAGACACGCCGCCTTCCTCGCACCGGAGCGGCAGGAGGGATTGACCATTGCCGGCGCCGCCTCAGGACATGCCTCGACAAGTGCCTGCCTCGGCGATGGCGCGCGCAAGGCCGCTGAGGCGCTTGCCGCCATCGGCTTTGCCAGAGTCGAGCCGACCTTCTTGAGTGCTGACGATACACAGGCTGCCGCCACCCCGTTCTGGTATGTCAAGGGCAGCAAGGGCAAGGCCTTCGTGGACTATCAGAACGACGTGCATCTGAAGGACCTCGGCCTTGCCGTGCGCGAAGGCTATGGCGATGTCGAACTGGCCAAGCGCTACACGACCAACGGCATGGCGACCGATCAGGGCAAGCTCTCCAATATCAATGCCATCGGCATTCTGGCCGAAGCCAGAGGCGTGTCGCCGGCAGAGGTCGGCACCACGACCTTCCGCCCCTTCTACACGCCGGTCTCATTCGGGGCGCTGACCGGCACCTCGCGGGCCAAGCACTTCCAGCCCGCCCGCAAATCACCCTTGCATGAATGGGCCAAGAAGAACGGCGCGGTCTTCGTGGAAACCGGGCTCTGGTATCGCTCCGCCTGGTTCCCCCGCGCAGGCGAGACGACATGGCGCGAGAGCGTCGACCGCGAAGTGCTGAACATTCGCAAGAATGCCGGCCTCTGCGATGCCTCGACACTCGGCAAGATCGAGATCTTCGGCAAGGACGCCGCCACCTTCCTCGACCGTGTCTATTGCAACGGCTTCGCCAAGCTGCCTGTCGGCAGGGCGCGCTACGGGATCATGCTGCGAGAAGACGGCCTGATCTATGACGACGGCACGACGAGCCGCTTGAGCGAAGACCATTTCTTCATGACCACCACGACGGCGCTTGCCGCCGGCGTGCTGACGCATCTGGAATTCTGCGCCCAGACGCTCTGGCCGGAACTGGAGGTCCATTTCGCCTCCTCCACCGACCAGTGGGCGCAGATGGCCATTGCCGGACCGAAGTCCCGCGCCATTCTTTCCGAGATTGTCGATGAGGATATCTCGGACGCCGCCTTCCCGTTCATGAGCGCGCGGACCGTCTCGCTCTTCGGCGGCAACCTCGAAGGCCGGCTCTTCCGCATCTCCTTCTCCGGCGAACTGGCCTATGAACTGGGCGTCCCCGCCGGCTACGCCGAATCCGTCGCCGACGCGATCATGCAGGCCGGCGCAAAGCACGATATCTGCGCCTATGGTGCGGAAGCGCTCGGCGTCCTGCGCATCGAGAAGGGCCATGTCACCCATGCCGAGATCAACGGCACGGTCACGCCCGGCGATCTCGGTTTCGGCCGGATGGTGTCGACAACAAAGCCCGATTTCATCGGCAAGGCCATGCTCACGCGCGAAGGCATGCAGGCAGCAGACCGCCCCCGTCTTGTCGGCGTGAAGCCGATCAATCCTGAGACCAGTTTCCGCACCGGCTCGCATATTCTGGCCGATGGCGCAGCCGCGACACTGGAAAACGATCAGGGCTATGTCACCTCAAGCTGCTTCTCGCCCAATCTCGGTCACACGATCGGGCTTGCGCTGATCAACAACGGCCCGGAACGACTGGGCGAAAAGGTCATGATCTGGAATGGCCTGCGCAATGAATTCACCGAAGGGGTCATCTGCAGCCCCGTCTTCATCGATCCTGAAAACGAGAAGCTCCATGCCTGATTTCCCGACATCAAGGCCGGTTCTCGCCGGAAAATCCGCGCGCCACGGCAAGGGCATCACGCTGGAAGCCCTGCCGGAAGGCCATGTCCTGCAGGTGATGGGGGCAACGACTTCGGCGGACCTTCGGGCGCTTCTCGATTCCGCCGGCCTTACCGGCAGCGCCCTGCGCCCCGCCGGCTATCGCCAGTGGTATGCTGTCGGCGATACGCCGCTTGACGCCCAGGCGCTGCAAGCCATTGTCACAGCGCTGCCGCCGGGCACCTACCTGTCCGACCAGAGCCATGGACGCGTTCGCATACGCCTCTCCGGCACGCGCGCAACGGAGCTTCTGTCAAAAGGTACCGCAGTCGATCTGCATGATTCTGCATTCTCTGTGGGACACACAGCCACGACCCTCTTCGGTCATATCTCGGTTCATCTTTCACGAACCGGTGAGACGGAATTCGAGCTGACGGTGCTCCGCAGCTTTGCGGAGGCGCTTTACAGCGAGCTCGAGGAGCTCGCCGCCTGAGGGCGTCGCCTGGCGCGGTGCCGCAAACACCGCTCCACCATCGATCATCGCGGGGAAAGTCAAACAGGCCCTCAAACGCGCGATGTCCTGCAAAAGGCGTGGCTGAGCGCGAACCTCAAACAAGAACGCCCGCCTGGAAATCCGGCGGGCGCTTTGATTCTGGAGACGCTGAACTCAGGCGGCCGGCTGCTTGGTCTTGCGCAGGTAGGGCAGGACGGTATCGAAGGAGCCGAAGCGGGCGAGCGCGTCCTCGTTGGACACGGCTGCCGTGATGATGACGTCGTCGCCCTGGTTCCAGTTGGCGGGCGTTGCGACCTGATGCTTGGCGGTCAGCTGGATGGAATCGATGGCGCGGAGGATTTCCGCGAAATTGCGGCCCGTCGTCATCGGATAGGTGAGGATCAGCTTGATCTTCTTGTCCGGACCGATGACGAAGACCGAACGCACGGTGGCGTTGTCGGCGGGCGTGCGGCCTTCCGAGCTCTCGCCGGCACCTGCCGGCAGCATGTCATAGAGCTTGGCGACCTTGAGGTCCTTGTCGCCGATCAGCGGATAGTCGACGTCGAAGCCGGTGGCGACGCGAATGTCGCTCTTCCACTTGGCGTGGCTTTCGACCGGATCGACCGAAATGCCGATCACCTTGACGCCGCGCTTACGGAATTCGCCTTCAAGCCCGGCCATCGCGCCAAGCTCGGTCGTGCAGACCGGCGTGAAATTCTTGGGATGCGAGAAGAGGACCGCCCAGCCGTCGCCGATCCAGTCGTGGAAATGAATGGTGCCCTGGGTCGTCTCTGCCGTGAAGTCGGGTGCGATGTCGTTAATGCGAAGGCTCATGGTGTACTCCTCTTTTCAGTGCAGTCGCCGTTGCTTTGGGCGATGCGAAACGCCGTATAGTCCCGGAGTGCATCATAGGATCGAGCAGCGATCTCGCGCCGCGCGGGGATCTTGTCCTGATGTTGCACCTTTGCCTGCAGCTGCCGGAAAATTCCGTAACCACCGGTCCAGCGGCCATAGCCGCTTTCGATATTGATATGACCCGCCTGTCCAAGAATGTGAACATCAGCTCCCCATTCGGCGGTTATTTCCGTCAGATTTTCAAACGGCATGTAGATATCGTTGAGGCTGCCGACAACCACCGAGGGGAAAGGAAGTGTTCTTGTCTCGGGGGCATGAACGGCGGCGAAGTTTTCCGCATGAAGCTTTCGCGTAATCGAAAGATCGCAAGGCGCCACCAGCATCGCGCCACGAACCTGACCGGCAGACGAACGGCGCGCCAGCGCCGCCGTGACATGGCAACCCAGACTATGGGCGACGATGAAAGCCGGTCCTTCCGAGAGCTCCGCCTCAAGCCGATCCACCCATTCGTCGAAACAGGGCCTGTTCCAGTCGGATTGCTCGACCAGGCGGCTACCCGCCACATCGTCAAGCCAATTGCGCTGCCAATGCCCCTCGCCGGAACCGAACAGGCCGGGGACGATGAGTATCTTTTCCATCCGAACCACCCTGCCCTTCGTGTATTGCCGACTTTAGGAAACGTGGCCGCCGGCCAGCATGAAAATCACGAAGCCGAAGGCTGCGGCGATCGCTGCCAGTTCAGCAATCCGCTGCGGCAGCGTGATCGAAACGAAAGGCTTTCTGGCGAAATAGGCCGTATCTCGTGTCTCGGTCGTCATGGCGTCATCTTTCCTCAAGCGATGCACCATTTATAATCCACTTCTCCGGTAGACTTAAGGAAGCGGATTGTGCGGCAAGCTCGGCAAGAGAAAAATTATTCTCAAATTCAAAGCCGCAGCTTTATCCGCTGCGGGCTTTGAGGGCGGCCCCCGGCACTGCCATAATTCGTTGTGTTGACAAACATTGCACGACGCTCAAGAGTGCCCCCGCAGACGGGCTGCGTGAGGGGGAAAATCATGCACAAGCGCGCTTTCTTGGGAATTTTCGCTATTCTTTTCATGACGTTGGTTGGCAGCACCGGCCTTGCGCAGGCCGCTGACGCCAAGCGGCAGGTCGTGACCAACAAGGATAGCGACTATTACGGATTCGATCTGCGCACCGTGCAGAACGTGACGCTGGATCAGTGCAGCGCTGCCTGCATCGGCGACAAGTCCTGCCGCGCCTTCACCTATAATCCCAAGGTGAAATGGTGCTTCCTGAAATCCGATTTCAACCATCTCAACACCGTCGCCGGTGCCATTGCCGGCAAGATCGTCGAAGTGGCGGCTGCCAAGGAACCCGATATCGGTGCGGCGCCGGCGCTTCCCTTCCTCTCCGACGCGTTCGTCCAATCCGCGGCCGATCTTCGCAACGCTCTTGCTCTTCCCGAAACGATGAAGGATCAGGGGCTGGAAAGCCTTCTGGCACTGGCGCGGCTCGATGCAAGCTCCAACAATATTCCCAATGCGCTCGCCGCTTTCGAGGCCGCACTCTCGCTGGAGCCGGACGCGGCCGATGTCTGGATAGAGGCCGCGCGCGCCGCCAACACCGTGACCAATGACAGGTCGCTTGCGACCCGCGCCGCTTATATCGCGCTCAACGGCTACCAGCTGACCCGCACCACGTCGGCCCGCGCCGATGCGCTGGCGGTGTTCGCCAAGGCGCTGGAAAACGCGGAGAACTACCGGCAGGCGCTGGACGCCTATAAGGCGAGCGTCAATCTCGTCTCCTCGGCCGCCGTGCAGGCCGCCTATGCAGACCTTCGCGCCCGCAAGGGCTTCCGCGTGACCGGCAACAGGCTCGACAATGACAATGCCCAGCCGCGCGCCTGCGTGCAGTTTTCCGAAAAGCTGCTGAAGAGCGGCGTCGATTACGCAACCTTCGTCACCGTCAACAATGCCGCCGCCAAGGGCGTGGATGCCAAGGACAACCAGATTTGCGTCGAGGGTCTGGAATTCGGCCAGCATTACCGCATATCGCTGCGCGCCGGCCTGCCCTCCTCCGTCGACGAAAGCCTGCTTTCGCAGGTCAATGTCGATGTCTATGTGAAGGACCGCACCGCCTCGGTTCACTTCACCGGCGACAACTTCGTCCTGCCCTCCACGGCGCGGCGCGGCATTCCCCTCGTCTCCGTCAACGCGACGACAGCCAATCTGAAGCTCTATCGCATCGGCGACCGCAACATTGCCCAGCTGCTCAACAATTCGCAATTCCTGACCCAGGTCGACAAATATAGCGCCGACACGATCAAGGACACCAATGGCGAACAGGTCTGGCAGGGCTCGATCGACATCAAGCAGACCCTCAACAAGGATGTCATCACCAGCTTCCCCGTCGATGAAGTCGTTCCCGAACGCAAGCCCGGCGTCTATGTGCTGACAGCCGTGGTGCCGAACAGCGGTGGCCAGGAATGGGAGCCGCAGGCAACCCAATGGTTCGTCGTCTCGGATATCGGTCTCACGACCTATGCCGGCACGGACGGCCTCAACGTCTTTGCCCGCGCGCTCGGCAGCGCCAAGCCGCTGGCCGGCGTGGATCTGCAACTTCTTGCCAAGAACAATGAAATCCTGGGCTCCGTGAAAACCGACGCCAATGGCCGCGCCACGTTCAGTGCCGGCCTGATGCGCGGCACGGCCGGCATGACACCCGCTGTTCTGACTGCCCAGCAGAGTGGCAAGGACTATGTCTTCCTCGACATGACCCGCGCCGGCTTCGATCTCTCCGATCGTGGCGTGTCGGGCCGCACCGCGCCGGGCGCCATCGACCTCTATGCCTGGACCGAGCGCGGCGTCTACCGCCCCGGCGAGACCGTCCATGCAGCAGCGCTTGCCCGAGACATCTCGGCCAAGGCCCTCGACAACCTGCCCCTCACCTTCATTTTCCTACGCCCCGATGGCGTCGAGGATCGTCGCATCGTCACCGATGGCGGCAAGCTTGGCGGCTATACGGTCGATCTGCCGATCCTCACAAATGCCATGCGCGGCACGTGGACGATGAATATCTATGTCGATCCCAAGGGCGCATCGATCGGCTCGCAGACCTTCATCGTCGATGATTTCGTGCCGGACCGCATCGAATTCGACATGAAATCGACCTCGAAGGAAATTGGCATTGATACGCCCGCCCATGTGGAGGTCGATGGCCGCTATCTTTACGGCGCGCCCGCCGCCGGTCTCACGCTGGAAGGCGAAGTCGTGCTGAAGCCGACGCGCCTCAGCGACGCTTACAAGGGCTATTTCTTCGGCCTTGCCGACGAAGGCAATGGCAAGGAAGACACGGTCAGCGACGGCGAGGCTCTCGACAATGCCGGCGATAGCAATGCCGAAAGCGCCAAGCTGACGCTCGAGAACCTCGATCCGCTAGACGATCAGGGCAAGTCCGCCTTCGATGTGACGCTTTCCGAGACGCCCTCGACCACCCAGCTCATCAACGCCAATATCACGCTGCGTATGGTGGAAGCCGGTGGCCGCGCGGTCGAGCGCTCACTGACCCTTCCCGTCAAGTCGGACGGGCCGCGCATCGGCATCAAGCCCGATTTCGACGGCAGCGTCGGCGAAAACGCGATGGCCGGTTTCCGTGTCATCGCCATTGACGCCAACGGCCAGAAGCAGCCGATGAAGGGTCTGACCTGGAAGTTGCTCAGCGTCGAGCGGAACTATCAATGGTATCGCGACGGCAATGCCTGGAAGTTCGAGCCTGTCATGTCCACCAAGCAGGTGGCGGCCGGCAATCTGGATGCGACGCCGGAGGGCGGCGTCATTTCCGCCCCCGTCACCTTTGGCCGTTATCGCCTCGAAGTCAGCTCCGCTGACCCGAACGGGCCGGAATCGAGTGTCGAATTCAATGCCGGCTGGTATGTCGCGGCAAAGTCGACCGAGACGCCAGACGCGCTGGACATTGCGCTCGACAAGCCGAGCTACACGGTCGGCGAGACGGCGAAGCTGAAGCTCACCTCGCGCTATGGCGGCCATGTCATGGTCATGGCGGGTTCCGAAACCCTGCTCTCCGTCAGCGAGGCCGACATCGCGGCCGGCGGCGGCGAAGTCTCCATTCCCGTCACGGCCGACTGGGGTGCGGGCACCTATCTCACCGCCACGCTCTTCCGCCCCGGCGATGCACAGGACAGCCATATGCCGATGCGCGCCATCGGCGTGAAATGGGCCGCCGTCGATCCGGCAGAACGCAAGCTGTCGATCAAGTTCGATGCCGTGCAGAAGACCCTGCCGCGCAAGCCGCTCGATATCACCGTGCAGGTGGACGGGGCTGGTGCGAAGGAAGAGGCCTATGTGACGATTGCCACCGTCGATGTCGGCATTCTCAACCTCACCCGCTACCAGCCGCCCTCGCCGGATGGCTGGTACTACGGCCAGCGCATGCTGGGTCTCGAAATCCGCGACATCTATGGCCGCCTGATCGATGGATCGCTGGGCGCCATGGGCGCGCTGCGCACCGGCGGCGATGGTGGCGAGGCGCATTTGCAGGCAAGCCCGCCGACACAGAAACTGGTCGCCTTCTTCTCCGGCCCGCTGAAGCTCGATGCCGAGGGCAAGGCGCATGTCAGCTTCGACATTCCGCAATTCAACGGCACGGCGCGCATCATGGCCGTCGCCTGGTCAAAGACGGGCGTTGGACATGCCACCCAGGATACGGTCATTCGCGATCCGGTCGTGGTGACGGCGAGCCTGCCGAAATTCCTCGCCCCCGGAGACAAGGCCGATCTGCGACTTGATCTTGCCAACACGGATGCCCCCGCCGGCGATTACACGCTCTCCGTCACCGGAAACACATCCGCCAAGCTCGATGAGGCTTCCGCCAACAAGACGGTGCATCTCGATCCCGGTGGCAAATACAACATCACCGTGCCGCTGACTGGCGGCACGCCCGGCAGCGGCACAGTCGCGATCCGGCTAGCGGGCGCCGGCGGGCTTTCGCTCGACCAGTCCGTCGATGTCCCGGTTCGCCCGGCCCAGCTGCCCGTCACCGAGCGGCGTCTGATCCCGCTCGCGGCTGGCGCGAAGCTGACGGTCAATGCCGCTCTGCTCGCCGACAGCATATTGCCCGGTGCCTCCGTCAGCATCAATGTCAGCCGCTCCAGCGCGTTTGATGTGCCGGCCCTGCTGATGAGCCTCAGCCGCTATCCGTATGGCTGCGCCGAACAGACCGCCTCCGGGGCACTGCCGCTTCTCTATTTCAGCGAAATGGCGGCCAGCAACGGCGTTGCCAATGATGCCGAGCTGCACAAGCGGGTACAGGACGCGATCTATCGCGAACTCTCCTACCAGTCCTCGACCGGCAGTTTCGGCCTCTGGGGTCCGGGTTCGGGCGACATGTGGCTTGACGCCTATGTCACAGACTTCCTGACCCGGGCGCGTGAAATGAAATTCGACGTGCCGGATCAGGCCATGGTGCAGGCGCTGGAAAACCTCCAGAATTCGCTGAGCGCCAATACCAACGTGAAGGAGAATGGCAGCGAGATCGCCTATACGCTCTATGTTCTGGCGCGCAACAAGCGGGCCTCGATCAGCGATCTGCGCTACTATGCCGACACGATGCTGGATGCCTTCACGACGCCGCTTGCCAAGGCGCAGATCGCCGCCTCGCTCGCGCTCTATGGTGATGCCCAGCGTTCGCGCAATGCCTTCGTTGACGCCTTGCAGGACGCCCAGCAGCAGGCCAGCAAGCCTGTCAGCTTCGCCCGCAGCGACTATGGCTCGAGCCTGCGCGATGGCGCCGCCATTCTCGCTCTGGCCGCAGAAAGCAATCCGGTGCCGCCCATCGTGCCGGAACTTGCCGCCATCGTCTCGAAGGACTGGCAGACGCGGCGCTACACGAGCACGCAGGAACAGGCCTGGATGCTGCTCGCCGCCCGAGCGCTCCAGAACGGCGACGACGGACTGACGCTCGATGTCAACGGCGCGGCCCATAAGGGCGCCTATATGGCCACGACAACGGGCGAGGCGCTGGAAGCACATCCGGTCACGGTGACGAATACAAGCAAGGACGCGCTGTCCGCCAATGTCACCACCGTTGCCGCCCCCGCCCAGCCGCTGCCCGCCGGTGGCGAGGGCTTCACCATCGAGCGCCACTACTACACGCTGGCCGGTGAGGAGGCGAATGTCGCGCAGGCGAAGCAGAATGAGCGCTATGTCGTCGTTCTCCATGTCGTGGCGAACAATGACTGGGCACAGCGCATTCTCGTGACCGACCTTCTGCCCGCCGGCTTCGAGATCGACAATCCGAGCATGGTCAGCAGCGCCCAGCTGGCGAATTTCGATTGGCTGACCGATATCCAGCCGGCCCATGTCGAATTCCGCTACGACCGCTTCGTCTCGGCCTTCGATCTGCCGAGCGGCAGCGACCGCGACCTCACCTTCGCCTATGTCGTGCGCGCGGTGACGCCTGGCGTCTACGACCAGCCGGCGGCAAGCGTCGAGGACATGTATCGCCCGCAATTCTCGGCCCGCACGGCGATGGGCCGCATGGAAGTGGCGCGCTGAGACCGTCATGAGGACGCGCGCGAAAATCGGCATCGGGTTCGGCCTGGCTCTCAGCCTGGCCGGAGCCGCAGTGCTCGGCCTTTTCGCCGCCGACCGCGCCTTCCCGCCGCCGCTTGAGGGCGCGCAGGTCGTCTCGCGGGAGGTGCGCGATGCGGACAACGAATTGCTGCGTGCCTTTGCCACGCCGGAGGGCCGCTGGCGGTTGAAGACGACCGTTGCCGATGTCGATCCGCAATTCGTCCGCATGCTGATCGCCTATGAGGACCGGCGGTTCTACGAACACAGAGGCATCGACCCGCTGGCCTTCGGCCGCGCCTTTGTCCAGCTCGTCACCCATGGCCGCATCGTCTCGGGCGGCTCGACGCTGACCATGCAGGTTGCGCGCCTGATCGAGCCGCGCGCGGAGCGCTCCGTGCCGGCGAAACTGCTTCAGATGTTCCGCGCCTTCCAGATCGAACGGCGGCTGAGCAAGACGGAGATCCTGAACCTCTATCTGACCCACGCGCCCTATGGCGGCAATCTCGAAGGCGTGCGGGCGGCAAGCCTCGCCTATTTCGGCCGCGAGCCGGCCCGTCTCGATGTCGCGCAGGCCGCCCTTCTCGTCGCACTGCCGCAATTGCCGGAAAAGCGCCGTCCGGACCGCAATGCGGAGGCTGCCGCCAAGGTGCGAGCGCGGGTACTGAACCGTGCCGCCGTCGCTGCGGTCGTCGGCGAAGGCGAGGCCGAGCGCGCGAGCCTTCTCCCCGTCCCCACGACGCGCCGGCAACTCCCCGCCTATGCCGCCCATCTTGCCGAACTCGCAGTGCGCAAGCAGCCGCTGGTGATGCAGCACAAGACGACGCTGAAGCGCGATGTCCAGGCGGGGCTGGAAGCTGCCGCCGCGAGTGCCGCGCAGCGCCTCGGCCCCAAGGTCTCGGTCGCCATCGTCATGGCCGATATTCGCACCGGCGCAATCGTCGGCGAGGTCGGCTCGGCCGGCTATTTCGATTCCACCCGCGCCGGCTGGGTGGACATGACGCGCGTGCTCCGCTCGCCCGGCTCGACGCTCAAGCCCTTCATCTACGGTCTCGCCTTCGAGCAGGGCTATGTGGCACAGCAGACGATCATCGAGGACCGCCCGGCGGACTTCTTCGGCTATCGCCCGCGCAATTTTGACATGTCCTATCAGGGAGACGTCAGCGTGCGGGAAGCCTTGCAGCTTTCCCTCAACGTGCCCGCCGTGCGGCTGCTTGATGCTGTTGGCCCGACGCGGCTTCTGGTTCGCTTCCGCCGCGCCGGCGTAAAGCCCGTGCTGCCGCCCAATGAAGCGCCTGGGCTTGCGATTGCTCTCGGCGGCATCGGCCTGACGCTGAAGGACCTCGTGCAGCTTTACGCCGGGCTTGCCAGCCGCGGCCAGCTTGTCCAGATCGGCGACGGCATCAACGATCAGCCGGAGAAACTGGAAGGCGAGCCGCTGATGGAGCCGGTGGCCGCCTGGAACATCACCGATATTCTCTCAGACGTGCTCGCCCCGCGCGGCAGCCGCCAGCTCGGCATCGCCTACAAGACCGGCACGAGCTACGGCAATCGCGATGCCTGGTCGATCGGCTTTGACGGTGCCCATGTCGTCGGCGTCTGGGTCGGGCGGCCGGACAATGGCGCAGTTCCGGGCCTGACCGGCTATCTCTCCGCCGCCCCCATTCTCTTCGATGCCTTCGTGAAATCCGGCCTGGCGATTGCTCCCTTCCCGCCTGCGCCGCAGGGTGCCGCCCATATCGCCGCCGCCGACCTGCCGATGAGCCAGAAGCGTTTTTCCATGACGGCAACCGGCCTTTTGGCCATGTCTGGGCGCGAGCCCGCCCCGCAGATCGTCTTTCCGCCGGAAGGCGCGCGCGTCGATCTTGGCATCAACGATGCGGCCACCCAGCCGGAAGCGCTGTCGCTGAAACTCCAGGGCGGCCGAGCGCCCTTCCATTGGCTCGCAAACGGCAAGCCGCTTCCCGAGCTGTCGCGCCGCCGCACCATGCAATGGGTGCCGGAGGGGGCTGGCTATTCGACGCTGACTGTCATCGATGCCGCCGGCCGCGCGGCAAGCGTTCGCGTCTTCGTGGAATAGCGCCGCAGCGATCTCGATCGCTTGCTTCCGGATTCTGTTAAAATTCCCGTTTGTGGGCAGCTTTCGCGCGCCGATTTTACCCTGTGTTAACCATAAATTGCGCAACACTTGGACATGCACGACGCAGCTGATTTCAATCGTTTCGGCGGCGCATTTCAAAGCCGCATATCGGGGGCAATCATGTCGATCATCGCGTTCGCGAATACCAAGGGCGGAGCCGGCAAGACGACGGCGGTCGCCATCGTGGCCTGTGAGCTGATCCGCATGGGCTTCTCCGTGACGGTTCTTGATGCCGATCCGCAGCTCTGGTTCAGCAAATGGTTCGAGAAGCTGGGCGCAAACGCGCCAAAGCGGCTGTCTGCCGTCTCCTATGTCACCGCAGCCAGCCTCAACGGCCATATCGAGCGTGCCAAGGAGAGCGCGGACTTCGTCCTCCTCGACCTGCCCGGCGCGCGCAGCCCGCTGCTGGCGCAGGCGATCGGCCAGTCGCAATATGTCATCATCCCGATCCAGGGCTCGGCCATGGATGCCGAGGGCGGCGCGAATGTCATCGAACTCATCCAGTATCTCGCCGACCGCGCCAATATCCGCATCCCCCATTCCGTCGTGCTGACGCGCATCAACCCGATGGTGACGACGCGCTCGCTCCAGACGGTCAAGGATCTGCTCTCCAAGCGCCGCGTCCATGTCTTCGCCACGCCAATCATCGAGCGCGCCGCCTATCGCGACGTCTTCACGTCCGGCGAGACTCTCTACACGGCCGATCCCGAGCGCATTTCCAATCTCGACAAGGCGCAGGAAAATGCACAGGCGCTGGGACTGGAAGTGCTGCGGCGCATTCTCCCCTACACGACCAAGCCGGTGATGCGCGAAAGTTCTGACGTGCGGATGGCTGGCTGAGCTGCGCCCAGGCCGCTTCCAAGCCAAGGCCGCAGAGGTTCAGAGCTGATTGCTAGACTGCCGCCACGCGCCTGATGATGCTTACGCGTCTGCGGCGCGGTGCAGGATGCCTTCCGGAACTGATGGACTGGGCCGTATCCATGTTGGCCGCATCCTTCCCAACATGCTCATACACCCGCACACAGTCGCGCCCGTCTCGCTTGGCGGCATAGAGCGCCTGATCTGCCTGATCGCGCAGCGCCTCCGCCGTGGCGATCCCGTCCCATTCGGAAATGCCGGCGCTGATGCTGGTCTTGATGGTCGCCTCGCCCTTCTGGAACGAGAGGGTCTTCACCGCCTGACGGACCCGCTCGGCAAACTGACTGGCGCTCTCGACCGTCTGGTGCCGCAGGAAGATTGCAAACTCTTCGCCCCCGATCCGGCCGAAGGACGCTTCGCCACCGGCAACATCGGCGATGGCCTGAGCGATGCCGACCAGAACGGCATCGCCTGTCTCATGGCCGTAACGGTCGTTGATCACCTTGAAGTAGTCGACATCGAGCAGGATGCACGTGTCGCCCGCCTGCAGCGCGCGGGGCAGCGAGCCGAGGAAATGCTGGCGGTTTGGAATGCCGGTCAGAGCGTCGGTGTCGGCGTAATGCCTCAGGCGCACCTCGGCCCTCTCCTGAACCAGCACAACCACGAACAGCGTCATCGAGAAATGGCATATGATCATCAGGAAGAAGGCATAGGCGGGCGTGATCAGCAGAAACCCGGGATAGACAATCCCGACGATCACCAGCAGGGAAAAGGTGGCCGCAGACACCAGGGAGGCCAGAAGGCCGAACCTTGCAGATATCCGATCTTTGAAGAAGTCTCTGAGAATCTGGATGCCGGGCACGAGAAGAGCGACAGCCGTGGCGAAATTGAAGATGGCTGCACGCGTCTGGCTGGCTTCGTAGAGGCGCGCCCACATGACCACGACCGAGAGGACCAGGGCGGCGACAGGCAAGGCCCATTGGGTGACGTCATATTTGCGACGGCTGAGCTGAAGCAGCCCCATGCCTAGCAGGCCATAGCCCATCACTCCAATCACGAAGCTTGCGAGCTTCCAGTAAGAAAGCGGGAAATAGCCCTGCTCTCCCACCCCGGCAAGCGTGGAGGCAACCGCCATGAGTGCGTAACCGGCGGCAAGATAGTTCAAACCGGGCTCACCCGAACGCCAGCGGACGTAGCAGAAACAAATCGCCCCGACGATGAAGGAGGATTTGTGCAGAAGGAGAACTGTAGCAACGTCCATGGTAAACCGGAAAGACAGGGGGCTTCATGCCGTTCCTAATCACCAACTGCTACTTTTCCGTGAATGGGCGAACAGCAGCGGGTCCAAACATGGGACACCCGTCGTGCTGATCCACCACGACAAGGCCATCGGGGCTTCTGACGGCACCGCGACCGCCTTGACACCCGGAGGGGAAGGCTGCCATCACTTCATCCCAAGCGACGTCCGGTTCTCCAGAAAAGGGCTCGCACCATGCCGAAAAGCCTCGTCAGAAGGATGCAATCATGACTCTCGTTCTCCCCGCTCCGGCGACGCCGACCGTTGCCGTCCATGGTACGGATGCGCGCTTTCCGGTCCGCCGCATCTTCTGCGTCGGGCGCAACTATGCCGCCCATGCGCGCGAAATGGGCAAGGATCCGGATCGCGAGCCGCCGTTCTTCTTCAGCAAGCCCGCCGATGCCGTGGTTGATTCAGGAGAGACGATCCCCTACCCGCCGCAGACGGAAAACCTGCATTACGAAGCCGAACTGGTTGTCGCGATCGGAGTGGGCGGCAGCAACATCACCGAGGCCGACGCGCTCGGCCACGTCTGGGGCTACGCGGTGGGCAATGACCTGACGCGGCGCGACCTGCAGCAGTTGGCCAAGGATCTCGGTCGCCCCTGGGACTTCGGCAAGGCTTTCGACCGCTCCGCCGTTATCGGTCCGGTCCATACGGTCGCAGAGGTCGGTCATCCGGAGAAGGGCTCGATCCGCCTGACGGTCAACGGTGTGGTCAAGCAGGATGCCGACCTTGTCGAACTGATCTGGTCGATCCCGGAGGTCATCTCCTACCTGTCGCACTCGATTGCACTCGCCCCCGGCGACCTGATCATGACAGGAACGCCCGCCGGCGTCGGGCCGCTCGTCCCGGGCGATACCTGTGTGGTCACGATCGAGGGCCTCGGCGAAATCTCCACGCGGATAGCCCCGAGGGCCTGATCAGCACCTCCGGCCTCAGATGTCGTAGCTGTGGCCCGCATTGAGCGAGGCGATGAACTTCTTCGTCCGCTCGCGCTCCGGCGCCTGGAAAATGGCGCTTGGCGCGCCATGCTCCACGATATAGCCGCCGTCGAGGAAGAGCACCTGATCGGCAACGCGGGAGGCGAGCCTGAGATCATGCGTTGCCATGATCATCGTCGTGCCTTCCCGTGCCAGACGGCTGAGCACTTCGACCACTTCCTCGGCCAGTTCCGGATCGAGCGCGGAGGTCGGCTCGTCGCACAGCAGCACCCTCGGCGACGGCGCCAGCGCACGGGCAATCGCCACGCGCTGCTGCTGGCCGCCCGATAGCGTTGCCGGCCAGGCATCCGCCTTGTGTTCCATGCCGACCTTCTGCAGAAGCTCGAGCGCATGCGCACGCGCCTTCTCCTTCGGCCACTTCAGCACGGTCACCAGACCTTCCATCACGTTCTCGATCGCCGTCTGGTGCGGAAACAGCTGGAAGTTCTGGAACACCATGCCCGTCTGCCGGCGCAGCGGCTGGATCGCATCCCAGCCGACCTTCTTGCCGGGCTGGAACTGCAGCGACTTGTCGCCGATGCGGATCGTGCCGGCGGTCGGAATTTCAAGCAGGTTGATGCAGCGGAGCAGCGTGCTCTTGCCGCCGCCCGAAGGGCCGACCAGCGCGGTCACCGTGCCCTCGGCAATCGTGACGCTGACATCCTTGAGCACGACATTGTCGCCGAAGCGCTTCTCGATGTGGGAAACTTCGATCATGTGCGCGCCTCCAGGAAGCCGCCATAGCGGGCGAAACGCTTCTCCAGCCGCGTCTGCAGCAGCGAAAGAACGGAGCTCAGGGCCAGATAGAGCAGCGCCGCCTCGATATAGAGGATCAGCGGCTCATAGGTGGTTGCGACTATGCGCTGTGCGGTCTGGAACAGTTCCGGCACGGTGATGGCCGCGGCAAGCGACGTGTCCTTGACCAGCGAAATGAATGTGTTGGAAAGCGGCGGCACGGCGACACGCGTTGCCTGCGGCAAGATGGTGCGGCGCATGGCCTGGCTCCAGCTCATGCCGATCGAATAGCCCGCCTCCCATTGCCCACGCGGCACCGACGAGATCGCAGCGCGGATGATTTCGGACGTGTAGGCGCCGACATTGAGCGTGAAACCGATCAAGGCCGCCGGAAACGCAGACAAGAGGATGCCGACGCTTGGCAGGCCGTAAAAGATCACGAAGAGCTGGACCAGAAGCGGCGTGCCGCGGATCACCCAGACGTAAAAGCGGGCGATATCGGCCACCGGCTTCGGACCGAACAGCCGGGCAATCGCCGTCACCAGCCCGAGCGAAAGGCCCAGCACGAAGGACAGAAGCGTCAGCGGCACCGTGAAGATGAGGCCCGCCCAGAGAAGCGGCTGGAGCGAGTCCAGCATGAGTTGAAGCCAGGAAGGCAAGGCAGATACCCCTGAAAAACGATCCGCCCCGGCGGGCCGGAGCGGATCGGACTATAACGACATGTCAGCTGTGGCGAAACCGCTCGGCTTACTTCGAGACGTCTTCGCCGAAATACTTCTTCGAGATCGCGTCATAGGTGCCGTCAGCCTTGATATCGGCCAGCGCCTTGTTGATCGCGGCCAGCAGTTCCGGCTCGCCCTTGCGGATGATGATGCCCGAAAAGTCGGCATTGGCTTCGGTGGCAACCACCTTCACCGGCGCGTCCGGCTTGTGCTTCTTGAAGTCGAGGAAGGACAGACTGTCATTGATGGTCGCATCCGCACGACCCGTCAGCACGAGCTGGATCGACTGGTCGAAACCATCCGTGCCCACCAGTTCGGCACCATTGGTTTCGGCGATCTTGCCGAAATTGCTGGTCAGCGACTGCGCGGCCTTCTTGCCCTTGAGGTCGGCGAAGGTCTTGATCGCATCGTTGTTCTGCTTGACGATCAGAACGGCCTTGGAGGCAATGTAGGGTTCGGAGAAGTCATACTTCTTCTTGCGCGCCTCGGTGATGCCGACCTGGTTGATCACGGTATCGTAGCGCTTGGCATCGAGACCGGCGATCAGGCCATCCCACTTGCCTTCGACAAACTCGGACTTGACGCCGATCTTCTTGGCAATCGCCTCGCCGATTTCGACGTCGAAGCCGACCAGCTTGCCGGAGGCATCGTGGAAGGTGAAGGGCGCGTAGGTGCCTTCCGTGCCGATTTTCAGCGTGTTCGCCTTCTTGATCTCGTCGAGGTTGGAACCTGCATAGGCAGCGCCGGCAAGGGCGACCTGGGCAAGGGCGGCGGCGGCAAGAAGGGTGCGGATCAGTTTCATGAGTGTATCCAGACTTGTTATTGCGGGGTGATTTCCCGATGTGAGCAACTATCGCATGGGTGGGCGCGCAGGGCTGCGTACAGGACTTCAATTTACTGCACTAACGGCGAAGGTTTTTCGTGGTTCCCTGAAAGATGTGGAATATTTGCCTTTGATTTAGGCAAGTGACCGTTTCAGCCGCACCACGACGCGTCGGCTCGCGCCGGAGATGGTCGGTCTGAAAACAGCGATCGGTCCGATCCTGCGACAGAGCTTGGAGTTGACTTCGCAGGCCGCGCGCCGGACTGTCGCATCATTGCATGGAGGCTTTATCTTGAAATTGCCGCGCAAAGAGGGACGCGAAGGGGCTACGGGCAAGCGCCTGCAGGTGGGCTTCGTGCTGGCGCGTTCCTTCACGCTCTCCGCCTTTGCCCTGTTTGTCGACACTCTGCGGCTTGCGAGCGACGAGGCCGACAAGTCGGGCAGAATCCTGGCGGACTGGAAGGTGCTCGGCAGCACCCGGCATCTGATCACGTCGAGTTGCGGTGTTCAGGTCGCGCCAACATCGGATTTCGTCGATCCATCGGAATTCGATTATGTTGCGGTGGTCGGCGGGCTGCTGCGAAACGATCTCGCCGTGGATGACGAGACGCTCTCCTTCCTGAAGATGACCGCAACGCGCAACGTTCCGCTCATCGGTATCTGCACCGGGACGTTCATTCTCGCCGAAGCGGGGCTCATGCGGCAGCACGAGACCTGCGTGAGCTGGCTGCATTACCAGACCTTTCGGGAACGTTTTCCCGATCATCCCGTCCGGGCCGACCGGCTCTACAATCTGGATCACGAACGTGGCTCCTGCGCTGGCGGAAGCAGCGCAGCAGACCTCGCGGCATCCATCGTCCGCCGCCACGTGGGACCTGCGGCCGAGCGCAACGCGCTCGAAGTTCTGCAGATCGACAAGGCCCGCACCGCATTCGACATCCAGCCCCGCCGTCCGCTCGAGATCGAAAGCGGCGACGATCGTCTTCGCGCCGCCCTGATCCTCATGGAAAGCCATGTCGAGAAGAAGATCTCCATTCCGGAAATCGCCAAGATCGTGGGCCTCTCCCGGCGGCAACTGGAACGCATCTTCATCGAAAACACCGGAAGCACGCCGGCTGTCGTCTACCAGAAGGTCCGCATGGAGCGGGCAAGACAGCTCGTGCTGAAGACCAAGGCGCCGCTGGTGGAGATCGCCGTGGAAGTTGGCTTCACCGACGCCTCCTATTTTGCGAAAACCTTCAAGAAGGTCTTCGGGCAGTCGCCGGGCGCCTTGCGCTCCCGACGCGTGGCCGCAACGGCAGATTTGGGATAGGCTGGCCCGGACTGATCTTTGAGTCCCTTTGGCTCACGAAAAAGAGGATGGCCGGGAAAGCCGGCCCAGGCAGGGAGGAAGTCATGCAGGACCCGAACACGTGGCGGCACATGAACAGCGCGCCGAAGGATGGCAGCCGTATCCTGGTGACCATACGCCCCTCGGAACAGGGATCGGCGGAAGTCGATGTCGTCTTCTGGTCCCCCGGTGACCGGTTCGGGATCGAAGGCTGGCGCGCGTCGGACTCCGTCCCCGGCAGAGTTATCGAATATTCCGAAACCGAGCTGAAATGCTGGATGCCCATGCCGTCCGCCAGCCTCGACCGCAGCCTTGCACCCGCACCGTGGGAAGGCGACGACATGGACGAACTCGACGGTTCGGGGATCTGACCATCACGATCGGTGACGGCAGACGCAAGCAATAGACGCCGCGCGTCGCGGACGTCGTTATTTCAGGTCCTTGTGTTTTAGAGAATTAGGCTTCAATCTCCGCCCGATGCGGGGGGAATGAATCATATCAAGATCTTCTCTGAAACTTCGCCTGTTCCTGCTTTTGCTCGTGGCGATCATACCGCTTGCAGGCGCACTGGTTGTCGTCCCCATCTCAATGAAGACGGCGCGGATCAAGCAGATCCATGCGGAGGCCTTTCGCACCGGCGAGCTTGCCGCCCTTGAGATCAGCCGCCTCATGATCGGCCTTGAGGATACGCTCGCGGCGATCTCCGCCGCGTCTGCATTGGACAGCGACAATCTCTCGCTCTGCGGCGATTATCTTTCGCGGTTGAGCCGCCAGATGCCGCAATTTGCCGGGATCGCGGTTCTCGACACCCAGGGAAATGTGCGGTGCCGGCAGAAGCCGGGGGCGGAAGGCATGTCGCTCGGGGACCGTCCCTATATCCGGGAGGCGCTCGCAGGCCGGCGCGCGGTCGGCACCTACGCCGTCGGTCGCCTGAGCGATGCAAAGATCCTGCCGATCGCCGTCCCGATCATCGGTGCCACGGGTGCCGTTCAGGGCGTCGTTGCGGGTTCTCTCAATCTGGATTGGCTGCAGGGCAGGCTGAGTAATCGCAATTTCGCGCCGGGCGGCAATCTCACGATCGCCGATCGAAACGGCGTCATCCTCGCCCGATATCCCGACCCCGCCCGCTTTGTCGGCACCCGCATCCCGGACGAGTATCAATATCTCGTCCGTGCAAGCCAGCCGGGAACGCTGGAACTGACCAGCCAGGACGGAACGCGGCGCATCCTTGCTTTCTTCCCGCCGGGGAACAAGACATATGATCTCTATGTCAGCGCCGGCCTTTCGACCGACGAAGAGTTCCGTGCGGTCAATCGCGCGACCTATGTGGGCGTTGCCGTCATTCTGTTCACCTGCCTCTCGGTGTTTCTCGCCGCAGCACTCACGGCGCGACGCTCGATCCAGCTGCCGGTCACCCGCCTGCTGGAAACCGTGCAGGCCTGGCGCGACAATGAGGAAAGCGCCCGCACCGGAATGAAGGCGGAGGACGGCGAATTCGGCCAACTGGGGCACGCCATTGATGCCTATATGGACGAACTGGTCGGCGCGCGGCGGCAACGCCGCCGCGACGAGGAGCGGCAGAAACTGCTGATGGGGGAACTGGATCATCGGGTGAAGAACCTTCTTGCAACCGTCCAGTCGGTCGCCCGGCAGACCTTCCGCTCCACTGGCACCGATCCGGCAGTGATCGACACATTCAACCGCCGCCTGGCCGCAATTGCAGAGGCACACGGCCTGCTCATGCGCGGTGTCGAGCAATCGGCCTCGCTCACCGAGCTTGTTACCGTGACCGTCAAGCCGTTCGACATTGCGAAGCCTTCGCGCTTTGTCATTGAAGGCCCGGATCTGGTTCTGAATTCCCGGGCAGCGCTGGCGCTCGGGATGGCGCTGCACGAACTTTGCACCAATGCGGTCAAGTATGGCGCGCTCGGTTCCGACGCGGGTCTGGTTCGCATCACCTGGCACCTGGAAGAAACCGTCGATCATCCGATTCTGGATCTCACCTGGCAGGAAACGGGCGGCCCGCCAGTGACCGCGCCCGACAAGAGCGGATTTGGCAGCCTGATGATCGAGCGCATCCTGTCTTCACAGATCGAAGGCAAGGTCGAGATGCGGTTTGCCGAAGACGGGCTGATCGCCCGCCTGCGCGCGCCGATGCCGCCGGCTGGCTTGCCGTTGTGACAGAGCCGACGCGCGGTGCGGCCCTCTTGAAGACCCCGCCCCTCTCGCCGATCAGCTCGAACCGGCTTCCTCGGCACCAGAACTCAATTGGTGAACGACATTTGACGCGGCGCGAACCTGCTCGCGGATCCAGGTCAGCGCGGGGTCGCGAGTGCGGTAGCTGTGCCATTGCATGGATTGCACAAGCGACGGCATGGCAACCGGCGGCTGGACGATGCGGACGCCACCGAGATCCACCATGCTCTTTGCGAGGCTCCGCTGCACGAGCGCAATGCGACGTGAATTGCGGACGAAGAGCGCAAGCGACGTGAAGGAATAGGTCGAGACCTCGACCCGGATATTGAGACCCAGCTGATCGCAGATCCGCTGGGCGAAACTCTCGCCGCCATTGGGCGGCTGCATGACGATGTGCCCGGCTGACAGAAACTCCTGTTCCGTCAGACGCGTCCTGGCGAAGGGCGCGTTTTCGGCCACGACGCAGCAGATCGGGTCGTGAAACAGGACCTCCGAGGGATGATTGGGCGACGAGAAGACCGTCGGCGCAATCAGAAGATCCGCCTCGCCACGCTCCAGGAGCAGATGCGGCAGGTTCTGCTGCGGCTTGAAGTCGATCTGCAGCCGTGGCGCCTGCCTCGTCACCATGTCGAGGAACGTCGGCATGATGGTGTGCAGCGTGTAGTCGGAGACGATCAGGCTGATCGTGCGTGTCGCCTCTTCCGGGACAAAGGAGGGCGTCGAGACAATCGCAGCCTCGATGCGGACGATGATCTCGCGCAGCGACGGCTCCAGCGATGCCGCCAGCGGCGACAGTTCCATCGTCCGCCCGACCTGGATCAGCAGCGGATCGTCGAAATAGTCGCGGAGCCGCCCCAGCGCATTGCTCATGGCCGATTGCGTGATGAACATTTCGTCCGCCGCCCGGCTGACATTCCGAACCCGGATCAGCGTGTCGAGGGCGACGAGCAGGTTGAGATCGAGATTCTTGAAGCGCATGTTCGCGGCCCGCCTTGGTATTTACGATATCAATACAAATCATTCATCGAAGCAATTTTGTAAACAGCTTGATGTTCGTTAAATCTGCGTTCGGGAGGTTTGAGGCACGCGATCAGCGCGGTCGTGTCGCATTGCGATCTCCCGACGACCAAAGCCGAAAGGCTGGGACCCCCGAGGAGACGCCATGTTCAAGTATTTTCCCACCAACTATGTCTGGAACCTTTCGGTCAATCTGTCGATCGAGATGGGCGCTCGCATGGGTGAAATCGAGGAGATGTGCGCGCCGTTGCTGGAGGCCGCCAAGGCCCCGGACGCCGCCGGCACACAAGCCTTCCGCCAGACCTGGATCGACATGGCCGACAAGCTGGTCAGTCTCGCGGACGAGGACGCGGCGCGCGGGCGCCTGGTGTCTGCCGGCGACAAGCTGATCCGCGCCGCCAACTACATGCTGACAGCAGAACGCATGCTGGCCCACGGTTCGGATGGCCGCGTGGCACTCTACAACCGGGTCCTCGCCACCTTCGAAAAGGGCCTGAAGCTCTCCGGGTCGACCTGCCGCCGCGTCGAAATTCCCTATGAAGGCAAGCATCTTTCGGCGCTTTACGTGCCGGCCGAAGGCGTTTCCGGTCCCCAGCCTCTCCTCGTTCAGGTGAACGGTCTCGACAGCACCAAGGAAATGAAATTCCTCGTCGGCCTGCCCCGCTGGCTTGCCAAGCGCGGCATCGCCTCGCTGATCGTCGACCAGCCCGGCACCGGCGAGGCGCTGCGCCTCCACGATCTGAAGGCCCGTTTCGACAGTGAACATTGGGCAAGCCGCGTCGTCGACTGGCTGGAAACGCAACCGGATGTCGACCCCAAGCGCATCGGCATGGAAGGCGTCTCGCTCGGCGGCTACTACTGCCCGCGCGCCGTTGCTTTCGAGCCGCGCTTTGCCTGCGGCGTGGTCTGGGGTGCAAACCACGACTGGCGCGACGTGCAGAAGAAGCGCCTCGCCAAGGAAGGCGATTTCCCCGTCCCGCATTACTGGAGCCATGTCATGTGGGTCTGGGGCGCGAAGGACATCGACGATTTCATGCGCATTGCAGAAAATGTTCATCTCGACGGCGTGCTCGACCGCATCAAGGTGCCGTTCCTCGTCACCCATGGCGAAAAGGACAGCCAGATCCCGCTGCAGTGGGCGCATGCGACCTATGAGCAGCTCGTCAACAGCCCGAAGCGCGAACTGAAGATCTTCGACGCCCGCACCGGCGGCGTCCAGCATTCCAGCTTCGACAATTCGGCCAATGCCGGCGCCTACATCGCCGACTGGGTGGCCGAAAACCTGGGCGGCCACACTGCCCCCGAAGGTGTCGCATGAGCTTCAAGGTCCTGATGGCCGGCCGCCGCAGGCGGGGCCAGACGCTTGCCGAACATCGCCATCACATGAAGGATGTCCACGGCAGGCTGGTGCTGGACTACATCGCCGCGGAGCCAGACAACGCCCCGCGCCGCTACGTCCAGAACCATGTCTTCGACGGGATTTTCCCCGGTGGCGAAGGCAAGCCGGAACCCTTCGTTCGCGGTGTCGATTTCGTCACCGAAATCTGGGTTCCCGACCTTGCATCGCTGAAGGCCTCGCGCGAGACGCCGTTCTATCAGACGCATCTCCTGCCCGACGAGCCGCGCATGGTCGATCCCGAGCAGGTTGTCGGCATTCCGGTCAACGAAGAGATTGTCCGCGCACCCGATGAAACCGGCGCGTCCCGCGTGAAAGTCTTCGTCTTCTGGCATGCGACGGCGCCAGCTATCCCCGCACTGATCGCGGCCTTGGGTGTCACCGCTGATGCAGCACTCGGCCACAGCCGCTGCACGCCGGCCGTGCCATCGCCGGTGAAGGCCATCGACATATTCGCTCTCGCCGACGCGGCGGCGGGCATCGGCTTTGCCCAGGCCTGCCGCGATGCCATTCGGGATCGCCTGCCTGCGGAGCACGACAATTTCTCCATCGCCATCGCCAACGAACACGTTCTGAACGCCGGTTGATCCGGCGACGACTTCAAGGATTGCAGACCATGAACATTATCGGTCCTGATTATCTCGTCTTCGGCGTCGACGATGTCGCCGCCTCCATCGAATATCTCACCGCCTTTGGCCTCAAGCCCGTCGACGTGACGGACAAGGGTGGGCTTTTCGAGGCGCTGGACGGAACCGGCATCATCATCCGCCACAAGTCCGACCCGACGCTGCCGCCGCCGCTCCCGACCTCCAACATGCTGCGCCAGCAGGTCTATGGCGTGCGCGCCAATGAAGACCTCGACGCCATCGAGGCGGAACTGTCGAAGGACCGCCGCGTCACGCGTCTGGCGGACGGCTCCGTAGAAACCAAGGACGATCACGGCTTCGAGCTGAAGTTCCAGGTGTCCAAGCGCCGCGAACTCAACATGCCGGCCGAAAAGATCAATGCACCGGGCGCCCCGGCGCAGCGCAAGCCGAACGAGATCGGCGTCTGGGAAGAAATGCCCGCAGCGCCCCGCTCGCTCAGCCATGTCGTTCTCTTCGTTCCCGATATCGAAATCGCGACAAATTTCTATTGCGGTCGCCTCGGCTTCGTCATCACAGACGTCCTCAAGGGTGCAGGTCCCTTCCTGCGGCCCAAGGCCAATGACGATCACCACACGCTCTTCTTCATCCGCACGCCGGAATACATGAAGGGTTGCGAGCATCTGGCCTTCCACATGGGCGGCCCGACGGAACTGATGGTGGCCGGCACCCGCTTCGTCAAGAAGGGCTACCAGAGCTTCTGGGGTCCCGGCCGCCACAAGTTCGGCTCGAACTGGTTCTGGTACTTCAACAGCCCGCTCGGCTGTCACTTCGAATATGACGCCGACATGGACAAGCACGACGACGAGTGGATCGCCCGCGAGGCTCCCATGGGCGCGGAAGCCTCCCAGATCGTGCTCTTCGAGATGCGTGAGAAATGGGCCCCCGGCGGCCCGCCGCCCGGCGCGAAGCCCTGACATGGCGGAGGCTGGGAGGATGACATCCGCACAGCCGCTTTGCCACGCCGACGAGATCGCCGAAGGCGAAGCGCGGGGCTTCGGTCCGCTTGAAGGATACCGGCGCAAGATCGTGGTCCTGCGCCACAACGGTACGCTGCACGCCTGGCTCGACGCCTGTCCGCACTATCCCGGCGGCACACCGATGGCCTGGAAGACAGACGCCTATCTCAATGGCGAGAAGACCCACATTGCCTGCCATTCGCATGGCGCGCTGTTCGATATGGAAACGGGCGAATGCGTCCTTGGCCCGTGCCTGGGACAACAACTGACACGCATCGCGCTGACGATGAGCGACGAAGGGGAGATCTTCGTCACCGCAGCGCAGGAGGAGAAACGAGCATGAATTCGGGTATTCAGAAGGTTCTGGTTATCGGTGGCGGCTTCGCCGGCATGACCGCTGCCCTGCAGCTTTCCCGCAATGACCTTTCCGTCGATCTGGTCGAGATCGATCCGCAATGGCGCTCCTATGGTGCCGGCATCAGCCTGCACGGCTCGACGCTTCGGGTTCTCAAGCAACTCGGCCTCATCGAACGCTTCCTGGAAGAAGGCTATGCGACCGATGGCGTCCAGATGCGCGGACCGGACGACAGCGTCATCGTCAATCTGCCGACGCCGCGCGTGGCCGGACCGGAATTGCCGGGCGGCGGCGCGATCATGCGCCCGGCTCTCGCCAAAATCCTCTCAGAAGCCGTGCGCGCCTCCAGCACCAATGTCCGCCTCGGCCTGACCTTTACCGACCTCCGGGAGGATGCGGACGGCGTGTCCGTCACCTTCTCCAACGGCAGCGAAGGGCGCTACGATGCGGTCGTCGGCGCCGACGGGCTTTATTCGGCGGTCCGGGCGAAGGTCTTCCCCGACGCCCCGAAGCCGCGCTTCATCGGCCAGTCCGTCTGGCGCGCCGTGCTGCCAAAGCCGGAAGGCGTCGATACGGTCTCGATGTGGATGGGACCGAAGCTGAAGGTCGGCATGAACCGCGTCACGGAAGATACGGTCTATCTGTTCCTGACCGAAGACCGCGCCACCAATGATTTCGTCGCGCCCGAGACCTTTGTGCCGAGACTGCGCGCCCTGCTGGAGAGTTTCCCCTCCCCGATCATCCGCAAGGTCGCGTCCGAACTCTCATCCGAACACCAGATCGTTTATCGCCCGCTCGAACAGATGCTCATGCCGCGCCCCTGGTCTTCCGGCCGGGTCGTGCTGATTGGCGACGCCGTTCACGCCACGACGCCGCATCTCGCAGCCGGTGCCTGCATTGGCATCGAGGACGCGATGGTTCTGGCCGAGGAACTGGCGGTCGGGACCGATCTGAAGGCCGCGCTCGCCGCGTTCGAGGAACGCCGCTACGACCGCTGTCGGATGGTTGTCGAAAATTCCGGCCGGCTCGCCGATATCGAAATCCATGGCGGCAGCCGCGAGGAGCACGCCTCGATCATGCAGGATTCCATGCGGACACTGGCAGGGGCCATCTAGGGCCCTTCCACCAAAACATAAGTACAAACAAAAAGATAAAAAGCGCTTGCGCTGCGATTGAGGAGGTCGCGCGCATCCGGGCGCGCTGACAGAGCAGAGGAGAGATCATGTCAGGACAGACTTTCGGGAAGGGCGCCGTCGTCGCCCTCGTGATTGCCCATTGTGCGGGGATGCTCGATCTCATCGCGCTGCCCGTCTGGGTCGGCGCTCTGGTCGAGCGTTTCGGCTTCAGCCCGCAACAGGCGGGCGGACTTGCCACGCTCTTCCTGCTGGGCGCCGTGGTCGCGAGCGCCTTTGCCGCCCACCGCTTCAACCGGGTCAACCAGCGCGTCATTGCGGCGTCCGGGTTTGCGGTTGCGGCACTGTCCTTTCTGATCGCATCGACACAGACCGCCTTCGCACCGCTTGCGGCTCTGCATCTTCTGGCCGGCGTGTCGGTGGGCGTGGCGCTCTCCATGGTGCACGGAACCATGGGGCATGCCGCCAATCCGCATCGCCTCTTTGCCACGGCCGGCATCGCGATCGGCCTGTTCGGGATCGTCATGCTGGGCGCCATTCCGCAATTGCTGATCAGCCATGGCGGCGCGGCCATGTTTCAGGTCTTCGGTGCCGTCATGGCGCTCGCAGCATTGGCATGCGCACTGCTCTTCCGCAATCCGTCCTCGATCGAGCCCGACACGGTCACCCCGTTCAGCCGGGCGACATGGTTCACCATTTTCGGCGTCAGCATCATGACCTTCAACCAGGCCATGGTCTTTTCCTTCGTCGAGGTGATCGGCAAGTCGCGCGGGTTCGAGCCTTCACATGTGCTCGCCGTGCTGATTGCACTCGGCATCGTCAACTTCCTGTTTCCCTCGCCGCTTGCCGCCCTGCTCCAGAACCGGGTGCGGGCAAATGTGGTGGTGCAGATCGGCCCGGCCGTGCAGGCCCTGCTCGCGCTGATCGTCACGGGAGCAACGACCTTCGTCGTCTGGGCACCCGCTGCGGCCATCTTCGTCGCCGTCCAGATCTTCACCCACACCTTCGCCTTCGGCCTTCTGGCGAGGCTCGATCCTTCGGGGCGCGCGGTCGCGGCGACGCCGGCGACGCTGATGATCGGCGCAGCACTCGGCCCGATCGTCGGCGGTGCACTGGGCGAGAATTTCGGCTTCGGCGCCCTCGGCATCGCGGCCATCTTCGTGGCCGCCGTCTCCATCGGCTTCTTTACCAAGGCAAAAACCGCATGACATCATTCCCGCCCATCACCCGCATTGTTACCGGCCACCGCCCCGACGGCACAGCCATCCTGACCGAGGTCGGCCCGCTTCCGACCGTGGTGGATATCGCCGCCATTCCGGGCACCGTCTTTCACGAGGTATGGGCGACATCGCAGAGCCCGGCTCCGGTTGACAACGGCGTCGATCCGACGCTCGGGCCGCTCACCCTGCCGCCGCCGCCCGGCGGCACACGCATCCGCTTCGTCGATATTCCGCCGGACACCGAAGACTTCCTCAAGGACGGCGCCAGCCGCATGGACGAGGCCTTTACCGAGATCGGCGACGCCGCCGCCTCCACCGTGCGCGAAACCTCGCCGCATCCGCTCATGCACCGCACGGAATCGGTCGACTACGGCATCGTCATCGACGGCGAGATGACGCTGGTCGTCGACGATGGCGAAGTGCTGCTGAAACCGGGCTCCGTCGTCATCCAGCGCGGCACCAACCATGCCTGGGCGAACCGTTCGGGCAGGCCCTGCCGCATGCTCTTCATTCTCGTTTCGGGCGTCTATGATCCGGCAATCGCCGCAAGCCTCAAACTGGAGCCGTCACATCCGTCGACGAGCGCAGCGGCGGAGAAGGCCTGATGCGCGTTCTGGTCACCGGAGCAAACGGTTTTCTCGGTCGCGGACTTGTTGCACGGCTCTCCACCTGGGCGCCCGCCAATGCACGCGTCGTCCTGACGGACAGGTCGGTGGACGGTCTCGCCGCTCCGGGAACGCAGGTCCTGCCGGGCGACCTCGCTGATGCCGAGTTCAGAGCCGACCTGCTCGAACCCGGCTTCGACCTCGTCTTCCACCTCGCGAGCATGCCGGGCGGCCTTGCCGAGCGGCAGCAGGAGGCAGGCCTGCGGGTCAACCTTCTGGCCCCGATTGCGCTGGCCGACGAGGTGGCTGCCCGCCAACCGGGCGCACGCTTCGTCTTCGCCTCCTCCATCGCCGTCTATGGCACATTGAGCGACAGCGTCGTCACCGCGGAGACCGCGACACACCCCGACATTACCTATGGCGCGCACAAGCGCATGACCGAAATGCTGCTGGCCGACATGACCCGGCGCGGCGCTCTTTCTGCGATCAGTCTGCGCTTCCCCGGCATTGTCGCGCGTCCGCCGAGCGAAAGCGGGCATGGGTCAGCCTTCATGAGCCAGATCTTCCACGCCATCGCGGCCGGGACGCCCTATGCCTGCCCGGTTCCGGCAGAAAGCAGCTGCTGGTGGATGTCGCGACAGGCCGCCGTCGAGACGCTGCTGACGGCCGCCGCGCTCGAACAGCCGAACGCAACCATCATCCAGCCGCCCGTGCTGCATGCGAGCCTGAAGGAAGTCGCTGCGGCAACGGCCGACGTCACGGGTCGTCCCGCGCAGATCAGCTGGGGTAACGATGAAGGTCTGCGGAAAATCTTCGGCAGCATGCCGCCGCTCGATGCGGGCCAGGCTCTCTCGCTCGGCTTCGCGGCCGACCACGATCTCAAAGCGCTCGCAAGCGCTGCCCTTTCGACGTGATAGTGACCGCCTGGGCGGTCGCCATCTGCAAGCGAGCGCTTCAGGTCAAGGCGTCACTGACAGAGCCTTTCCGTCGCTGGAAAAGCGATGCTCGCGGCCGTGGTCGGGCGTCGCGAAAACGGCTTCGTCCGGCTTGAAGTCATGCTCGCCGAAGAGGCGGACGGTGATGAAACCTGCCTTCTCGGTATCGAGATAGACGATCGTGTCCGCACCCAGATGTTCGACATGGGTGATGACACCGCGCCATTCGCCTTCAGTGCGTGACAGGCCCACATGTTCAGGCCGGATGCCAATCGTCTTGGCCCCGGAGAGCCCCAGTCTGTCCGCATCAATCAGGTTCATCTGCGGCGAACCGATGAAGCCGGCAACGAAGAGGTTGGCGGGCTTGTTGTAGAGCTCCATCGGCGAGCCGACCTGCTCGATCTGGCCGGCATTCAGCACGACGATCTTGTCGGCCAATGTCATCGCCTCGACCTGGTCATGCGTCACATAGATCATCGTCGCCTTGAGACGGCGATGGAGGGCGGCAATCTCCAGACGGGTCTGTACGCGCAGCGCCGCATCGAGGTTCGACAACGGCTCGTCGAAGAGGAAGAGCTTCGGCTCACGCACGATGGCGCGCCCGATCGCAACACGCTGGCGCTGACCACCGGAAAGCTCGGCCGGGCGACGTTCCAGATAGGGATCGAGGGAAAGCAGGCCGGAGGCGACCTTGACGCGTTCGTCGATCAGCGACTTTGGGTTGCCCGCCTGTTTCAGTCCAAGGCCCATATTGTCGCGCACCGTCAGGTGCGGATAAAGCGCATAGGACTGGAAGACCATGGCAATGCCGCGCTTGGCCGGCGGCGTCACCGAGACATCCTGCCCGTCGATGACGACGGCGCCGGAGGTGATGTCCTCAAGGCCGGCAATGGTGCGCAGCAGCGTCGATTTTCCGCAGCCCGACGGCCCGACGAAAATTACGAACTCGCCGTCCTTGACGTCGAGGTCGATGCCCTTCAGCACTTCATGGGTGCCGTAAGCCTTGCGGATCGATTTCAGTTGGAGATTTCCCACGGTGTTCTCCGGGCGTCAAAGTTGGATCATTCTGCCGGTCCGCACGCTTTCGTCGGCGGCCAGGCAGATGCGAAGCGACTGGACGGCATCGTCCATGTGGCGATTGAGGTCGATATCCTCGCGGATGGCCTTCAGCACATAGGCCTGCTCCAGATCGCAGAGCTGCTGGTGACCCGGCTCGTCATCCATGCGCAGCAGCTCGTCCGGCGTGGCGAAGGCGCCATTCGCACCCGTCGCCGCCTTGTGCAGGCGGATGACGGAGGTCTTCGTATGGGTGTCGATATCGTCCGACTTGGCATTCGGGTCCATGACGATCGAGACGCAGCCCTTGGGCGAGATGACGTCCTTCACGAAGAAGGCCGTTTCCGACATCATCGGCCCCCAGCCCGCCTCATACCAGCCGACCGAACCATCCTCGAACATCACCTGCAGATGGCCGTAATTGTACATGTCCGGCGCGATTTCGTCCGACAACCTCAGGCCCATGCCCCGCACGGAAACCGGCTTGGCATCCGTGATCTGGCACATGACATCGACATAATGCACGCCGCAGTCGACGATCGGCGAGGTCGTGTTCATCAGAGCCTTGTGTGTCTCCCAGGTCTTGCCGGAGGATTGCTGGTTGAGGTTCATGCGGAAGACGTAAGGCCCGCCGAGATCGCGCGACAGGGCGATCAGCTTCTGCCAGCTCGGATGATGGCGGAGGATATAGCCGATGACGAGCTTGCGGCCGTTGGCACGCGCACAGGCGACCACGCGTTCGGCATCCGCCACCGTCGTGGCAAGCGGCTTTTCGACAAAGACATGCGCGCCCGCCTCCATGGCCATCACGGCGAAATCCGCGTGGCTGTCGGAATAGGTGTTGATCGAGCAAAGCTCCGGCTTCAGCTCTTTCAGCGCGTCCGGGAAGGACGGCAGGATCGCGTGGCCGGCAAGCGCCTCCGGCAGCGGCACCGCAGAACGATTGACGAGACCGGCAATCTCGAAGCCCGGATTGGCGACATAGGCCAGCGCATGGGACAGACCCATGTTCCCGAGGCCGGCGACGAGGACGCGGATCGGTTCGGCGGTCATTTCACGGCTCCTGCGGTGATGCCCCTGATCAGCTGGCGCGAGAAGAGGACATAGAGAACAAGCACGGGGAAGATCGCGAGCGAGAGCGCGGACAGAACCGCGTTCCAGTCGGTCACGAACTGGCCGATGAAGGTCTGCGCGCCGAGTGTCACCGTCTTCGTCTTCTCGCCCGGCGCCAGGATCAGCGGGAACCAGAGATCGTTCCAGATCGGGATCATCGTGAAGACGGCAACCGTCGCCATCGCGGGGCGGACGAGCGGCAGGACAAGGCGGAAGAAGATCGCGTATTCCGACAGGCCGTCGATGCGCCCGGCGCTCTTCAGGTCATCCGACACCGTGCGCATGAATTCCGAGAGGATGAAGACGGCAAGCGGCAGGCCTTGCGCCGTGTAGACGAGGACCAGCGAAACCAGCGTGTTGACGAGATGCAGCGCCACCATTTCCTGCAGGATGCCGATCGTGCCGAGGCGGATCGGGATCATGATGCCGAGCGCCAGATAGAGCCCCATCAGCAGGTTGCCGCGGAAGCGATATTCGGAGAGCGCAAAGGCGGCCATGGCGCCGAAGAGGAGTACGCAGAAGATCGAGGCGACGGTGACGATCAGCGAGTTCTGGAAATAGCCGAAGAAGTCGCCCTGCCCGAGCACGGTGTAATAGCCGGTCAGCGAGAAGGTCGACGGCAGCGGCGGGGTCAGCGGCGAGCGGAAAATGTCGTTGCGCGTCTTGAACGAGTTCATGATCGTCAGGACGACCGGGAACAGCGCGATGATCGTGTAAACGATCAGCGCCACGTGAACGAAGGCAAGACGGGTCCGTGAGATGCGGGCATTGGCCATGGCGACACCTTCAGAACTGATAGCGGCGCATCCGCCGCTGGATGCCAAAGAGATAGAGCGAGACGCCGGCGAGAATGATCAGGAACATGACCGTTGCGATCGTCGCCCCCATCGTCCGGTCGCCCAGCTGCAGCTGGAAACCGAAGAAGGTGCGATAGAGCAGCGTGCCCAGGATATCCGTCGATCCGTCGGGCCCGGCAAGCGCGCCCTGAACGGTGTAGACCAGATCGAAGGCGTTGAAATTGCCGACAAAGGTCAGGATCGATATGATGCCGATCGACGGCAGGATGAGCGGCAGCTTGATCTTCCAGAACTGGCTCCAGCCGGTAATGCCGTCGCATTCGGCGGCCTCCAGCACTTCGTCGGGAATGTTCAGAAGTGCTGCATAGATCAGCATCATCGGAATGCCGACATATTGCCAGACGGAGATCAGAGAGACCGCGATCAGCGCGCTGCCGGGCTTGCCGAGCCAGGGCGCGAACAGGAATTTCAGATCCACCAGGCTGAGCAGGTAAGGCGTGACGCCCCAGATCGGCGACAGGATCAGCTTCCAGATGAAGCCGACGATGACGAAGGAGAGCAGCGTCGGCAGGAAGATGGCCGTGCGGTAGAAGCCGGCAAAACGAAGCTTCGGGATAGACAGCAGCGCCGCCAGCGCAACGCCGATCGGGTTCTGCACCAGCATGTGGATGATGAAGAAGATGACGTTATTCTTCAGCGCGTTCCAGAAATCGGCAGCCCAGCGTTCGTTGCCGAACAGCGTGCGGAAATTGTCGAAACCGACGAAGATCTCCGTCCCCTGCACTTCCTTGTAGAACGAAAGGAACAGCGTGCCGCCGAGCGGCAGGATCATGATGGCCGTGTAGACGAGCACGGCGGGCGCCAGAAACACCGCGATATGCCAGCGGATCGGCTGGCGGCGCGGGATCGCGACCTCACTCTCCATCTGCTCGACCTGCATGACATCCTCGCCCGAAACGGTTGCTCAAACTCCGGCGCCATTCGTTTGCCGGATAATCAAGATGATCAGAAAAAGGGCTCCACCCTCAGGAGAGAGCGGAGCCCGATTGTGTCACTTTGCCGGCTTATACCAGCCGTCGAGGCCCTTCTGCAGCTTTTCGGCTGCCTTTTCAGGCGTATCAGTCCCGTTGATGACGTTGGCCGATTCCGTCCAGGTCTCGTTTTCGAGGTTCGGCGTGCCACGCGACAGGATCTGGTAGGTCGAGCGGATCGTCGACTTGCAGTCCTTGCGCCAGGAGACGAATTCCTGGGCGAGCGGGTCCTTCATCTCGACCGCAGTCGAGTTCAGGCTGAAGAAGCCGGGCAGCGCGTTGGCGTAGATCGAGGCGAATTCCGGCGAGGCAACCCAGGCCAGGAAGGCCTTGGCGGCTTCCGGATGCTTGGTCTTGGCATTCATGCCCATGCCGATATCGGTATGGTCGGAAATGTAGCAGGCATCGCCATCCTTGGCGACCGGCGGACGGAACGCGCCCATCTTGAACTGCGCCTGCGTGTTGAAGCCGGAGATTTCCCACGAACCGGCCGGATAGATAGCAGCGCGGCCGAGCGTGAAGAGGTTCTGGCTGTCCGGATAGGACTGTGCCTCGAAACCGTCACCCAGATAGGGTTTCCACTTGGCGATTTCCTTGAACGGCGCAACCCACTGCGCGTCGGTCAGCTTTTCCTTGCCGGCGATCAGCGCCTTGCGGCCATCTTCGCCATGCCAGTAGTTCGGGCCGATATTCTGGTAGCCCATGGTGGCGGCTTCCCAGAGATCCTTCGTGCCCATGGCCATCGGGATATAGGTGCCGTCCTTCTTGATCGCGTCGAGAACCTTGTAGAACTCGTCCTGCGTCTTCGGCGCCTTCAGGCCGAGCTTGTCGAAGGCATCCTTGTTGTAGATGAAGCCATGGATAACGGAGGCCATCGGCACGCAGAAGGTGGCCTTGGCATCGTCGGTCTGCCAGGCGGACTTGGCGACGGGCGAGAAATTGCCCATGCCGTCGAGGCTCGTGAGATCGGTCAGGAAGCCCTTGTTGTAGAGTTCCAGCGAGGCATCGAACGGACGGCACGAAATCAGGTCGCCTGCCGTGCCGGAAGCCAGCTTGGCGTTGAGCGCGGCATTGTATTCCGTCGGCGCCATCGGCGTGAAGTTGATCTTGATGCCCGGATGCTTGGCCTCGAATGCCGGGATGATCTTGTCCTTCCAGATGGCGAGGTCGTCGTTACGCCAGCTTTCGATGGTCAAGGTCGCGTCTTCGGCATGCACGACGGACGCGAGGCCCGAAAGCACCGTCGCCGCGAGAAGACTTGATTTGATGAGACGGTTCATTCTCGTTCTCCCTCTTTGCCGAATGCCAACTGCGGCATCGGATTGTTGCAGTCTCACAGTCCGGCCCGCGCCATCTCAAGCGCCTGTCGGAAATTCTGGTTGCAGCTTGCCAGCAGGCGGATGGCGCTTTCCGGCGTCTCGGCACCCGACGCCAGCAGCGTCGCGACCTTCACCGAACCGCTGGCGCGCTGAAGGCAGCCGGCCGCCTGGTCGACGTCCACGCCGGCTATTTCGGATACGATACCGCAGGCTCTGCGCTGCAATTTGGCATTATCTGCCTTTAAATTGATCATATAGCCATCATGAACGTGGCCAAGCCGGATCGCCATGAGGGTGGAAAGCATATTGAGCGCAATTTTCTGCGCGGTCCCCGCCCCCATCCGCGTGGAGCCCGCGACGACCTCCGCAGGCGTTTCGAGAAGCACGGCCACGTCGCTCAGCGCGTGAAGCGCCGCGTCGCGGTTGTTGGCGATGCCGATGACGGCAGCGCCGCGATCACGCGCCGCACGAGCGATGGCAAGCGTATAGGGCGTGGAGCCGCTGGCGGTAATGCAGACAACGCAATCGCCGTCAGCAACGCCCGCAGCATCGAGATCCGAGAGAGCCAGAGCCTCGTCATCCTCGTAGCCGCCCGCGAGGTCGGAAAGGCTCGCAACGCCTCCGGCAAGCAGGATTTTCACATCTGCACGTGAAAGACCAAAGGTTCCAGGAAGCTCCAGTCCATCGGCAAGCGCCATCAGGCCCGAACTGCCCGCTCCGACATAAATCAGGCGACCGCCGGCCTTGAGGCGTTCGGCAGCCAGCTCTCCAGCGCGGGAAATGGCGGGAATGGCGGCGCGCACGGCTTCGGCAGCCTTCAGCTGCGTATCCTGAATCACGCCCAGAATCGCCTCCGACGGCAGACCGTCGAGACCCTCCGCGTGTCCGTGCCTTGCTTCCGTTGCGCCCGGCATGCCGTGCTCCCCTTGTTTTGAGGTATTAATGCCATTAAAATACCAATTGTCCAGAAGAAATTTACCATTTGCCGCAATCGCGTCTCTCATTCGGTACATACATTCCAAAAATTCCATTTTTCTCAGCCATTTAGCGGAATATTCGAAGCCGCGCACAAATTGGCCTTGGTAAATGGTATTTTTTTGGTATTGTATTGGCAGGAGATCGAGATGCCAGATTACTTCATCGGAATTGACGGGGGAGGAACCAGCTGCCGCGCCGCTATCGCGGACGCATCCGGCAATATTCTCGGGCGCGCTCGCGGGGGCGCAGCCAACATTCTCACCAATCTCGACGGCGCACTCGCCAACATCACCTCGACAGCAGGCGACGCGGTGCGCGCAGCCGGCCTCGACCTCGATCTGGGCGAAATTCCAGCCTTTCTCGGCCTCGCGGGCGCCAATGTTGCCGAACAGGTCCACGAACTTGCCGCGCGCCTGCCGTTCAAGGCCGCGCAGATCGACACTGACGGACTGATTGCGCTGCAGGGCGCCTTTGGCAACGACGACGGGGTGGTAGCGATCCTGGGGACCGGCTCGGTCTATATCACGCGCCATTCGGGCAAGGTGTCCTACACCGGCGGCTGGGGGTTCATGCTCGGCGATCTCGGTGGCGGCGCCCGCATTGGACGAGCACTTCTGCAGGAATGCCTGCTGGTTCACGATGGCGTGCGCCGGAACTCGCCGCTGATCGAGGCGACGATGAAGAGCTTCGACAACGAACCGATCCGTCTTGTCACCTTTGCCCATGAAGCGAGCCCCAGCGATTTCGGCCGTTTTGCCCCCTCGATCTTCGAGGCAGCGGGCCAGGGAGACGTTGCGGGAATGGCGCTGGTCAAGGGCGCCGTCGGCGCGGTCGACGAGGCGCTGGATGCCGCGGCGCGCGAAAGCCACTGTGGAATCTGCCTTCTAGGTGGCCTTTCGGCTCTTTATCCGAATTGGATTGCCAAACGGCATCAAGAAAGACTGATAGAACCGCAAAAAGATGCGCTCGGCGGGGCCGTGTCGCTGGCCATATCGTCCTTCAGCAAGGGGGCGCAGTGATGGCAGTCCTGTCGACAATTCTTCCGCTCGATGGCTTGCAGGGCAATGGCACGGGTCCTCTCTACGTGAAGCTCCGCCAGTCGCTGGAGAAGGCGATTCGCAGCGGCGCGCTCCAGCAGGGCGAGGCCTTGCCGGCGGAACGCGACATTGCCGATTACGCCAGCATCAGCCGCGTGACCGTGCGCAAGGCCGTGGATGAACTGGTTCAGGACGGTTTGCTTGTGCGCCGCCACGGGTCTGGAACATTCGTCTCAAAGCCGGTCTCCAAGGTCGAACAGCCTCTGTCGCGGCTCACCTCGTTTACGGAAGACATGGCGCGGCGCGGCCTTTCCACGCGCTCCGAATGGCTGGAGCGCGGCCTCTTTGCCCCCTCTCCCGACGAGATGATGATGCTGGGCCTCGGCCCCGGCGCGCTCGTCGCCCGCTTCTCGCGTCTGCGCCTCGGCGACGACAATCCGCTGGCGATCGAACGCGCGAGCGTGCTCGCCGAATACATGCCGGATCCGAATGCCGTGACGACGTCGCTCTATGCCGCGCTTGAAAAGCACGGCGCCCGGCCTGTGCGCGCCATCCAGCGCATATCGGCCTGCAACATCAAGAGCCAGGATGCCGAGCTGCTGGGCGTTTCGGAAGGCTCGGCCGGACTTTCCATCCAGCGCATCTCCTACCTGCCGTCGGGCAAGGTGGTGGAACTGACGCGATCGCTTTATCGCGGCGATGCCTATGACTTCGTTGCAGAACTGACATTGGGTTGATGGGCGGATGGTGAAATCAGACAAGAAGGACGACTGCATGACCACCACGCACATGCGCCAGGAAATCAACGAAATCCCCGAAGCCATCGCACGCCTGCTGCAGGGCTCCGCTGCCGTTCTGGCTGAGGCCGGCAAGGCGCTTGCGAAGGCCGATCCCGCCTTTGTGGCAACGATTGCGCGCGGTTCTTCGGACCATGCCTCGCTGTTTCTCAAATATGCGACCGAACTTGTCGCCGGCCGCGCCGTCGCTTCGCTTGGCCCGTCGCTTGCCTCCATCTATGGTAAACGGCTGAGACTCGACCATGCGGCAGTCTTCGCCGTATCGCAGTCCGGCCGCAGCCCGGATATCGTCTCGATGCTGGAAGGCGCAACTCAAGGCGGTGCGCTGACGCTCACGCTGACAAATGCGGCCGGCTCGCCGCTCTGGAACGCCGCCGACATCAAGATCGATATCGCCGCCGGTCCGGAACTCGCCGTTGCCGCGACCAAGTCCTATGTCAGTTCCGCCGTGGCGGGGCTTGCGGTTCTGGCCCACTGGGCGGAAGACGCATCACTGCTCGCCGCCGTCAATGGGCTCCCCGAACATCTGAGCAAGGCGCTCGCCCTCGACTGGGATGTCATGGTGCCGGTTCTGGAACAGGCGGGGTCTCTCTACGTGCTGGGTCGCGGGCCTTCGCTTGCCATCGCCTCGGAGGCCGCGCTGAAGTTCAAGGAGACCTCCGACATGCATGCCGAGGCCTATTCCTCGGCCGAAGTGATGCATGGTCCGGTGGCGCTGGTCAGCCCCGGTTTCCCCGTTCTGGTTCTGGCCGCGCGCGATGCCGCCGAACGCTCGGTCGTCGATGCGGCAGATGCGCTCGCGGCCAAGGGCGCAAGCGTGTTCGTCACGTCCTCGCTGGCGCAGCGCGCCCATCGCCTGCCCTTCATCGAGACCGGCCATCCGCTGACCGATGCGCTTGCCCTCATCGTTCCCTTCTACGGCTTTGCGGAAGCACTGTCGCGGCGGCGGGGGTTCAATCCGGACCAGCCCGTAGCCCTCAAGAAAGTGACGGAAACACAATGACATCCACAACGGCGATCCGTGGCGCCCGCATTTTCGATGGCGGCCAGTGGCATGAAGGCAAGGTGCTCCTTGTCGAAGGCGACCGTTTCGCCGGCATCGTCGCCGAGAGCGACGTGCCGTCCGAGGCGCAAAACGTCGATTACGACGGCCAGTGGATCGTCCCGGGGTTCATCGATTTACAGGTCAATGGCGGTGGTGGCGCCCAGTTCGGCGATGCCACCTCTGTGGAGGCCATTCGCACGATCACCTCGGCCCATGCCCGCTTCGGCACGACAAAACTGCTGCCGACGCTGATTACCGACACGCCTCAGACGACGGAACTGGCGCTCGAAGCCGGACGCGACGCGCATGCGGCGCGGGTTCCCGGCTATCTCGGCCTGCATCTGGAAGGTCCGCACCTGTCGATCGCCCGCAAGGGCGCACATGATCCGGCGCTGATCCGCCCGATGGAGACGAGCGATGTCGAGCGCCTGATGCGTTTCCGCTCGGAAGTCGGCGTGCTGCTGACGACGCTCGCACCGGAAAACGTGTCGCTGCAGCAGGTGAGCACGCTCACGGACGCCGGCATCCTCATCAGCCTCGGCCATACGGATACGGATGCGAAGACGGCGCAGGCCTATTTCGGCGCCGGCGCTGCCATGGTCACGCATCTCTTCAACGCCATGAGCCCGCTGACCCACCGCGAGCCGGGCCTGGTGGGTGCAGCACTTGATGCGCCGCAGGTCTTTGCCGGATTGATTGCCGATGGCTACCATGTCGACCCGATCGCCATGGGTATTGCCCTGCGCGCCAAGAAAGCCCCCGGGCGGATCTTCCTCGTGACCGACGCGATGTCGCCGCTGGGGACGGACATGACGGGCTTCATGCTCAACGGGCGACAGATCTTCCGCCGCGACGGCCGGCTGACGCTCGCGGACGGAACGCTCGCGGGTGCCGACATCGACATGCTGGGCTGCGTGCGCACCGCCCACCGCCTCCTCGGCCTGCCGATCGAAGACGTGCTGCGCATGGCCTCGCTCTATCCGGCCGAGGCGGTCCGCATCAGCGGCTCGCACGGGCGAATCAAAGCCGGATTCGTGGCCGACTTTGTCGCGCTCTCCCCGGACCTCGACCACATCGCAACCTGGATCGACGGCAAGCAGCAGACCAGAACCGTGTGACCGGAAGCGCCAACGGCGCGGCCCGCGGCTTCCCCGGAAGCGGCGGACGAAGCCGTATGCGCGTTCGGAAAAATACATGATTGAAAGACTCAAGTTTATTGTCTAATCATCGCGCAACGAACACCAACGGAGCGTTGCACATGCCTGGACTTTCCAAACTTGCCCTCGGTTTAACCCTCACGCTTTGCCTCACAGGCGCAGCGATGGGCCACGCCGAAGATGCCAAGAACCGCACATTTACCGATGAGCGCGGCGTCACCGTCCAGGTCCCGGCACACCCGGAACGCATTGCTTCGATTTCCTTTTTTGCCACCGATGTTGCGCTCGCGCTTGGCATCAAGCCGGTCGCAACCACCTACATGGTCGCCAATCGTTATCCGGATTATCTCCTCGGCCTGACGAAGGACGTGAAGCAGATCGGCCAGCGCGCGAAGCCCAATCTGGAGCTCCTCTCGGAAGCCAAGCCTGACCTGATCGTCGCGATGAAGCGCTACACTGCCAGCAATGCCGATGCGCTGCAGAAGATCGCCCCTTATGTCGCCTACAACATGGAACTGCTGAGCGAGAGCTACACGGAAGTCGCGCAGCTTTCCGACATGCTCGGCAAGCCGGAGCGCGGCGCAGCACTCAACGCCGACTTCAAGATGCATCTTGAGGAGTTCGCAGCCAAGGCACCGAAGGGCAAGCATCCCCGCTTCCAGATCATGTGGGGCGGCGACACGCCCTTCTCCTTCCACACCGAAAACACCGCCGCTTCGATCGTCGCGGCGCTCGGCGGCGACAACATTGCCGGGCCGATGACGCCCGGCGGCAAGTTCGGTCAGGAAATCAGCCTCGAGACCATGCTGACAAAGGATCCGGAAGTCATCTTCGTCATGGATAGCGGCCCGGACCGCCCACATGAGAACAACCCGATCTGGAGCCAGCTCTCGGCGGTGAAGAACAAGCGCGTGTTCTATGTCGGCGACGAATGGGTGGAAACCAACGGCCCGATCGCCCGCGAACTCGTGCTGCGCGAGGCCGCGCATTATCTCTATCCCGACACGTTCCCGGCCGTCGACATCAAGGCCGAGGCGGCGAAGATCATTCCGGCCAGCCTGCAGAAATGACAGCCCTGGCAAGCGTCGGCCCTGTCAGGGCCGGCAGCGGCCGCGCGGCAGGGACGGTTCTCGTCCTCCTTGCCGTTTCGGCCGTCGTGATCGCAGCCGGCCTCATGGTCGGCACGAAACCGCTGTCGCCGGCGGCGGCGCTCACCGCGCTGTTTCGCCCGGATGGCAAGCTTGATTCCATTCTCGTCTGGTCGCTGCGGCTGCCGCGCAGCCTCGCCGCCTTTGCCGGCGGTGCCGGGCTGGCCGTCTCCGGCTATCTCCTGCAGGCGCTGACGCGCAATCCGCTTGCCGGGCCGGGCCTCACCGGCGTTAGCGCCGGGGCCGTTGCACCCATCGTTGCCTGTTTCGTCTTCCTGCCCGCGCTGTCCTCCGTCTACTATCCGCCGATTGGCCTTGTTGGCGGACTGGGTGCTGCCGCCGTCACTTTCTGGATTGCCCGTGGCGGCAATGCGCGGCCGCTGCATCTTGCGCTGGCCGGCATCAGCGTGTCGCTGTTTCTCGGCGCAATCACGACCTACATTCTGCTGCTGAGCGGCCCGCAGGTCCCGTCCCTTCTCTTCTGGCTATCCGGCGGCTTTCAGGGCCGCAGCTGGCCGCAACTCCTCCAGATGCTGCCCTGGGTGATCGGCGGCACGGCGCTGGCACTTTGCTGCCATCGCATCCTGCAGATCCTGTCGCTCAGCGATCAGGCCGCCGCCGGCATGGGTCTCAACCTCGCGCTCTGGAAGCCGCTGCTGCTGCTCATCGCCGCCCTGCCCGTGGCGGGCGTCGCGCCGGTGGCCGGCCCGGTCGCCTTTGTCGGCCTCGCGACCCCGCATATCGTCCGCCTCCTGCGGCCCGAAGGCCCCGCCTGGTCGATCCTGCTGAATGTCGCCATGGGCGGGCTGATGACGGTGAGCGCAGATCTTGTCGCCCGCAGCATCGCCCTGCCGAAGGAAATCCCGGTCGGCATTGTCACGGCCCTGATTGGCGGGCCGATCTTCGTCTATCTCGTGCAGCGCCGCACGATGCACATTGCGGGGGACCCATGAACACCATCGCTCCTGCCGCCCGGCGCCGCCATCATGCCTATCTCCTGCCGCTGCTCGCGGTCCTTGCGCTCGCCGCACTGGCGCTCGCCATCCTGCTTGGCGTCGTCGATCTAGACCCCGCTGACACACTTGCAGCCCTCACCGGCCATGGCTCGCCGGAAGCGCGCGCCATCATCCTCGATATCCGCCTGCCGCGCATCCTGACCGGCATTCTGGCCGGCATCCATTTTGCGCTGGCGGGCCTGCTTCTGCAGTCGATCACCCGCAATCCGCTCGCCGATCCCTCGCTCATGGGCGTCTCGCAGGGGGCGATGCTCGCCGTCAGCGGCTTTCTGGTCTTTGCCGTCTACAGCCACGACACCGGCTCGACCACCTTGCAGGAACTGCCTGTCCAGTGGCTCCCGCTGATCGGCACGCTTGGCGGACTGGCGGCCGGCGGCTTCATCTACCTGATCGCCTTCCGCCGCGATCTCGGCCCCTTGCGCATCACGCTCTGCGGCATTGCGGTCGGCGCCGTGCTGCATGCCATCGGCATCGGCCTCATGGCCGGCTGGGGCTCGGGACGTCTGGAAGTGCTGCTGGAATGGTTTTCGGGAAGCCTCTATGCGAGGGGCTGGCAGCATGCGCTTTTCCTCCTGCCCTTTACGGTCGCAGGGCTTCTGGTTCTGCCCGTCATCCGCCGGCCTCTGGAGCTACTGCGCTTCGATGCAACAGTCGCCCGCTCCTTCGGGCTCGCCTATCGGGCGCAATTCTCGATCGTGCTGCTGATTGCCTGTGCGCTCGCCGCAAGTGCGGTCGGCGTCGTCGGTCCCGTCGTCTTCGTCGGGCTGATTGTCCCGCATATGGCTCGGTTTCTCGCCGGCCAGCAAAGCCGCATCGTCCTGCCGCTGACCGTGGCGCTCGGGGCGATCACCATGACGCTTGCCGACCTTGCCGGCCGGCTGGCTGGCGGCACGGAAGAAATTCCCATTGGCGTCGTCACCGCCATCTGCGGCGTGCCGCTTCTCGTCGCGCTGCTGCGCAAAACCCCATGAGGTCCGCCATGCTTTCCGCCTCCCACCTTTCGATCTGCTACGGGCAGCGCAAGGCGCTAGACGGCTTCGAGATTGCGCTCGCCGCCGGCGAGATCCGCGCCCTCATCGGCCCGAACGGCTCCGGCAAGAGCACCGCGCTGCAGGCCCTGGCAGGCCTTGCCAAACCGGAGGCGGGAACGGTGCTGATCGACGGGGCATCGATTGCCGCGATGACGCGCCGCGAGATCGCCCATCGCCTCTCCTTCCTGCCGCAACAGCCAACAGCGCCGGACGAAATGACCGTGGAGCAGCTGGTGCGACAGGGTCGCTTTGCCCATGTCGGCCTCTTCCGCCGCTATCGCCAGCAGGACGAGGATGCGATCGGCTGGGCGCTGGAAAGCACAGGCCTGGCGGAATTGGCGCAGCGTAGCCTCAGCGCGCTTTCCGGCGGCGAACGCCAGCGCGCCTGGATTTCGGCCGCGCTGGCACAGGAGGCAAAGATCCTGCTTCTCGACGAGCCGACATCGTTTCTCGATATCGGCTACCAGATCGAGGTGCTGGATCTCGTCCATCGCCTGAGCCGCGAGCGCGGCGTCACCGTGGTCATGGCAATCCACGACCTCAATCAGGCCATGTCCATCGCAGACCGCATTTCGCTTCTGGAGAAAGGCCGCCTGGTCTTTGACGGATCAGCTGCCGATCTCGCTGCCAGCGGCCTGATCGAGCGGGTGTTTCGCGTCGAAGGGCGGTTCGTGCAGATTTCACCCGACGGCCCGCCGCATTTCGACGTGCATTTGAAGCGCTGGGCGGAGCCGGTCGCCCTCTCCGCCTGAACGCCTGAATTCCTGTCATCTGCAAATCCGGCGAAACCGCACTCCGGTTCCGCTGGAATTCTGTCACGCCTTGACCAGTCGGAAAACGATCTTGGTCTGGGTGTAATAGTCGAGCGCGGTGGCATAGTCCGGCGTCCAGCCGCCCGGATGATAGGGAATGAACCCGTCGAATTCGAGCTTGCGGGCAGAAACCTGGAAGCCTGCCTCGGCAAAGATGCGGGCATAATCTGTCACCGAACGGTCCTGAACCACCGTGTTCGTCCTCTCGGCGACCAGCTTGCGCCAGGCCGGCCAGAGCGGATTGTCGGTGTGGCAACCCGTCACCGCATAATAGACGCCACCGGACTTCAGCACGCGCATCATGTCGGCCGCATGGCCGGCGATATCTTCCAAGAGATAGATGACCTCATGGCTGAAGGCGATGTCGAATTCGCCGTCCCAGCCGGGAAGCTGCGTATCCGTCTGATACTGGATCGGCAGATTGCCCTTGAGCGCATTGGCCTTGTCGACGGATTGCCGGGCAATGTCGACCCCCAGCGCCTTGTGAAACGGGCGAAGGGCATGGAGATGGCGCAGGAAGCCACCCTGATTGCAGCCGAAATCCAGCACCGCCGAACGCGACAGGTCCTTCTCCGGCACCAGATCGATCAGATGCCGCCAGATCGGGGCATGACCGTCCGCCATCGCATCCTCCGCATTGGGGTCGATATACCAGGTTGAGATCGTTTCAGATGGAGTTTGCCGGGGTTGATTCATCGAAGCCATGCCTTTTCATGATTATTATACTCATGTTTTAGATAGCCCAAGTCGATCACCCTTTCCACCGTTCAGTTTCCATTTTGAGGCTTCTCAACGGCCATTGGTGCAGGCGCCGAAACGTGAGGCCTGGAAAAGGCAGTCATTGGCGCATCTGGAACCGGCCATGTCGTTGGCAAATTTTGACCATATAGGCCTGACACTATAAGTATCAGGAATAATCTGAGTATTTCGACTCGCACCGGTGATTCATTCGTCAACTCTGCGCGGGCGCCCCGCCCGGGTCTCGGAACCTTTTGCCATGGCAAAGACGACAGACGGCAAGACGTCCAAACGCCCGACCAAGACCCGCCGCCCGACCAATGCGCGCGCGGCCGTCAGCTTTGAGAAGCTGTTGCAGGCTGCGGCAGACGTGCTGGCCGATACGGGTTTCGAAAAGCTGACATCGAACGAGATCTGCGCCCGCGCCGGCCTCACGCCGCCGGCCTTCTATCACTACTTCAACAACAAATACGAAGTTCTCGAAGAACTCGCCGACCGTCTGATGCGCAAGCAGAACGAGAGCTTCTCAGCCTGGCTTGCCGAATTCTCGGAAAACGGGCTTCGCCTTCCCTCCGCCGAAGCGCTGGAAAAGCTGTTCGAGGCGGCCGTGCAGATTTCGGCGCAGGAACCGAGCGGCCTCTGGACGATCCGGGCGCTGCGCGCGCTCCCCAATCTCACGCATCTGAGGCTCAAATGGCAAAGGGTCTATGCCGATCAGGTGTTCGAGGCCGCAAGGCAGCTGGCACCCGAAGTGGCCGCCGAGACCTTGTGGATGCGGGTGCGGATCGTCGTCGAGTTCGCCTATATCGTCGGCGAACTGGCCATCGAGGAAGACCGGATTCCGCAGGACATGCTTTTCAAACAGGTCGGGCAGCTTTTCGGAGGTATCCTCGACCGGCTCGTGATCCCGGACGCCTGACCGGGCGCCGCACACCTATCGGGTCATGAAGCGCGCCAGCCACTTTGCCATAGTGCCAAAGGGCGGCGTGGCAAAAATGGTCGGGTTGAACAACCTGACCTTGGCAATGCCGCGGGCATGCGAAAAGCGGACAAAGCCGTCGAACCCGTGATAGGCGCCCTGTCCCGAAGGCCCGACCCCACCGAATGGCAGATCGGTCTGGACGATATGCAGAAGCGTCCCGTTGATCGTGACATTGCCGGAAATCGTGCCGGCAAGCAGCCGCTTCTCCAGCGTGTTGTCATGGGTGAAGAGGTAGAGCGCCAGCGGACGGTCTTTCCGGTTGATCAAATCGACGGCCTGGGCAATGTCGTCATAGGGAACGATCGGCAGGACCGGCCCGAAAATCTCGTCCTGCATCAGAAGGCAATCGTCCGGCGGATCGATGACCAGCGTCGGCGGGAACCGGAAGCCACCGCCGGAAAGATCGATCTCGCAGGTCACGATCTTCGCGCCCCGGCTGCGCGCCTCTTCGACCGCGTTCTCCAGACGAACCTGGAAACGCTCGGCAATGATACTGGAATAGTCGCCGGCCTGCGCGCCCGCCGGATAAAGGGACCTGATCCGCGCGGTCAGCGCCTCGGTCAGCTGTTGCACCTTTTCCCGCGGAACCAGCACATAATCGGGCGCGATACAGGTCTGGCCGGCATTCATCATCTTGCCGAAGGCGATGTCGCGGGCGGCCGCGTCGATCGGATAATCCGGCGCAATCACGCATGGCGACTTGCCGCCAAGCTCCAGCGTCAGCGGTGTCAGATGTTGCGCCGCCGCCGCCATAACGCGCTTGCCGACGGCCGTCGAGCCGGTGAAGATCAGATGGTCGAAAGGAAGGCCTGAGAAAGCCTGCGCCACCTCGACGCCGCCCTGGACGACGGTCACTTCCGCCGGGCTGAAATAGTTTGGAACGACCTCCGCCAGCAGTGCAGAGGTCTTCGGCAACAGTTCCGACGGCTTGATCATCGCGCGGTTGCCCGCCGCGAGCACGTCGACCAAGGGCCCGAGCGCCAGCAGGATCGGATAGTTCCACGGCACCATGATGCCGACAACGCCAAGGGGCTGATACTGAACCCAGTTGGAAAGCTGCAGGAATTCCAGCGAACTGCCGCGCCGGCGTGGCCGCATCCAGCGGGCGAGGTGCGAGCGGGCGTGGCGCAGCTCCGCCAGAAGCGGTGCAATTTCGAGAAGCGTCGTCTCATGCCGCGAGCGGTTGCCGAAATCTGCGGCCACCGCATCGCAGAACGCATCGGCCTGTTCCTTGACGAGGCGCCGCAACCGATCGATCCGGTCGCGCCGTATGGCTGCAGACGGGAATGGCTCGGCCTGGAACGCGGAACGCTGGCGCTCAAGTGCCGCCTTCAAACTGTCATCCAAGACATTGTCCAAGATCGTGCCCCCCGATTGATTGTCCCGCCGGATGCTGCAGCAAAACTGCGTCTAGACTATCTTATTTAGATGAGGAGCATGGACAATCTTCGCAAGGGACCGGAGGGGACAGCGAGGGATCATATTCGGCCATTTATCTTGATAAGCTTCCCGTTTGCAGCCCGGCTGCGCACCAACTAAGATTGGGGAATCTCAAGCAGGATACGGAGGGGTCAGATGAAATCGGTGGATGCGCGCTATGTTACCGCAAATATTCCGGCCTTCCTCATCCGCAGCCTGATCGCCACGCTCCAAGACCTCGGCCTCAACCCGTCGCGGCTCACGGTTGGTCTCGGGGTGACGATGGAGGATCTGGCCGATCCCGCCTGCCGCATTTCCTTCCGCCAGGGCCGCGAAATCGTCGTCAGGGCGCTTGCGATGGCGAAGGGCCGCGCACTCGGGCTGGAGACGGGAATTCGCGAGAAGATCACCTCGGTCGGTCTCGTCGGCTATGCGATGCTGACGGCGGCGACGGTGGAAGATGCGGTCCGGATCGGCCTCGACCTTCAGAAGGACACGGGCAGCATGCTCGAATTCGATACGAAGGACATGGCCGACGGCCTGGCCTACACAGCCGCAAGCCGTTTTCATGATCCGGAGATCTACGCCTTTCTGGTGGAGGAGGCGTTCGCGAGTTTCATGGGCATCGGCCGCGAGCTTGCCGGCGAGGGCTTCAGGCCCCTGCGGGTCGATCTCGCCTATCCGCCGCCGCCCCATGCCGCGGACTATCGGCGCATCTTCGGCTGCGAGATCCGCTTCGGGCAACTGGAAAACGCCTTCGTCTGCGAGCGCAGCTTCTACCGCATGCCGCTTCCAACCGCCGACCCGTTCAGTCACCGGCAATTGCTGGAGTTTCTGGCCTATAGCCGCCAGCGCAGCCGCGTCGCGGTCGAAATCATCGAGGCCGTCGAGCGCGTGCTGAGACACAAGCTGAGTGAGCGCAATCACATCACCGATGTGGCAAGGGAACTAGGCATGAGCGAGCGCTCGCTGCGACGCCGGCTTGCCGAAAGCTCGGTGTCATTCCAGGAGCTGCTCGACGGGATCCGCAAGGCCCGCGCTCTGGAGCTTCTGGCCAATCCGGCCATGACGGTCGAACAGATCGCGCATGCGGTCGGCTTCACCGACCCCCATAACTTTCGCCGCGCCTTCCGCCGCTGGACAGGGGCCACGCCCGGCGCCATGCGGGCCGACGTCGCCAAGATTTGGCCGAAATAGACCCCATATCGGACATATCCGCCGCTTCATGACCCGGGCCTTTGCCGCTAGTTTCATGACAAATGGGTGAAATGGCACGGCCAAGTGCTGACCCGCGGGAACGAGCAATGGAAAAGTCCGATCCACATATTCTGGCGATCGATCTGGGGACCAGCGGCTGCAAGGTCGGCCTGGTTTCGAGCACGGGTCACGTTGCCGCGTGGGCCTTCCGCTCGGTCGAACTGCTGGTCGTCGATCGCATTGGCGCGGAACAGCGACCGGAAGACTGGTGGAACGCATTTCTTGAGGCGAGCCGCGAGGTTCTGTCCAAGGGCGCGGTCTCCCGCGACCAGGTTGTTGGCATCTGCGCGTCCACGCAGGGCGAAGGCACGATTGCGGTGGACCGGGACGGACGACCCCTCACCAACGGCATTACCTGGCTCGACATGCGCGGCGCCAGGCATCTGAAGAACAGCATGCGCGGCGCGCTGAAGGTTGCGGGCTATGACGCCATCAAGCTGCAGAAATGGCTGCGGCTCTGTGGCGGCGCGCCGGCGCTGTCCGGCAAGGACCCGGCCGCACATATGCTGTTCATCCGCAAGGAGCAGCCGGAGATCTACGAGAAGACCTACAAGTTCCTCAACGTTCTCGACTTCTTCAACCTGCGGCTCACCGGCCGGTTCTGTGCGACGCAGGATTCGATCCTGACCTCCTGGGTCACCGACAATCGCAATGCCAACGCCATTCGCTATGACGACGGCCTGATCGCGGCAAGCGGGATCGACAGGTCGAAGTTCCCCGATCTCGTGCGCTGCACCGATGTGATCGGCACGCTGCGGCCTGAGGTCGCCGATCAGTTGGGCCTGTCTCCCAGGACCCCCGTCGTCGCCGGTGCGATCGACAATTCGGCCGCGGCCATCGGTGCCGGAGCCTATGAGGATTACGAGGCGCATCTCTATATGGGCTCGTCCTCCTGGGTGGGCGCCCATGTACCCTTCAAGAAGACGAGCGTCTTCGACCAGATCGCCTCCGTCCCCTGCCCGGCGCCGTCGAAATATCTGATGATGGCAATGCAATCGAGCGGTGCCGCGAACATCGCGTTTCTCAAGGACCGCATCGTCTATCACGACGACGGGCTCTACAAGGGCGAGCCGACGCCGGATGTTTACGCCGTGCTTGACGAAATCTCGGCGAGAACCCCCGCCGGCGCACAAGGCATGGTCTATCTGCCATGGCTTTTTGGGGAGCGCAGCCCGGTCGACGACGCCTCGCTTCGCGCCGGCATCTTCAACATGAGCATCGAGCATAACCGCGAGACGCTGGTTAGGGCCGTCTTCGAGGGCGTTGCACTCAACACGCGCTGGATGATGCGTCCCGTCAACAAGTTTCTCGGCCGCAAGATCGAAGAACTGGCCATTATCGGCGGAGGCGCGATGTCGAATTCCTGGTGCCAGATCTTTGCCGATGTCCTCAATGTCCGCATCCGCAAGCCGCTCGACCCGGTCAAGGCCAACGCGCGCGGAGCGAGTTTCATTGCGCTTCACGGGCTGAACATCATGGACATGGCACAATCCACCAAATCGGTCGTCATCGAGCGCGTCTATGAACCGCAGGCGGCCAACCGCCAGCTTTACGACGAGCGCTTCGGGATTTTCACCGAGTTGCACAAGCGCCTCGCGCCGCTTTACCGCCGCCTCAACGGCTCGAAAGGATGATGCGATGATCAACTTCGCCAGGGAGAGACAGGACGTCGCCGACATGTGCCGGACACTGGCGGATGCCGGCTATTTCGCCGGCACCGGCGGCAATCTCGGCCTTCGTCTCACGGACAAGCTGATGGCGGTGACGCCGTCTGCGACCGATTACTATCTCGTCCGCGCCGAAGACGTTGTCATCCTCGATATCGACACGCTGGCAGTGGTCGAAGGCGAGAAGGTGCCGACCGTGGAAAAGAGCCTCCACGCGGCCATGCTGAAGATGCATCCGCAACACAAGGCGAGCCTGCACACGCACCAGCCGGTCGCGAGTGCCGTCGCGCTCGCCCACGAGGTCCTGCCCTGGCCCGCCGGGATCGACAGCGCCGGGCTCGGGCCCCATATCGCCGTCATCCCCTATCGCCCGTCCGGTACCGGGATGCTGGCCAAGACCTTCCGGAAGAACCTTCGGCCCGACATCCACGCCTACCTGATGGCAAGCCATGGCGTGATCTGCTCGGCCCCTGACCTGCAGGCGGGGCTTGCCGTGATCCGCAAGATCGATGCCGCCGCCGCCGCCTTTCTCCGCGAGCGCATCCAGAAACGCGCCAACCTCGACAAACCGCTTCAGGCGAGCCTCCTGAAGACGCTGAACAAAATTGAACTGATGGGAGCTTGAGATGAACATGAGCGCAGATATTTCCACCAACGCCTATTCGATCAGCGCCTGGCCGGATTACCCGGACCTGATGGACCGTCTCAATGCCCTGCTGAAGCAGCCGGTGCGCGGCATTGCGCGGCAGAACATGCCGCAGGTACTCGATTACTTCGAACAGAAGTGCAAGACTTCGAAGGCGCTCGCCGAGCGCGCCAAGGAGGTCATTCCCGGCGGCGTGCAGCACAACCTCGCCTTCAACTATCCCTTCGCCATTGCCGCCGCCAAGGTGGACGGCGCCTATATGTGGGATGAGGACGGCAACCGCTATATCGACTTCCTCCAGGCCGGCGGTCCGACCATCCTCGGTTCCAACTATCAGCCGGTGCGCGAGAAGGTGAACGAGATCATCGAAAGCTGCGGCCCTGTGACCGGGCTGCTGCACGAATATGAGATCAAGCTCGCCGAGATCATCCGCAAATACATGCCGAACATCGAAATGTTCCGCATGCTGGGCTCCGGCACGGAAGCCGTGATGGGCGCAATCCGCCTCGCCCGCGCCCATACGGGCAAGAAATGGGTCATCAAGGTCGGCGGCGATTATCATGGCTGGTCGGATCAGATGGTCTATGGCATGCGCGTTCCGGGCACCGGCCGCCGCGAGGCTGTCGGCATCCCGAAGGGCTCTACCGCCTACACGCAGGAAGTCTTCCCCAACGAACTTGGCTCGCTCCGCCGCAAGCTGATGCTCAACAAGATCCGGGGCGGCACCGCTGCCGTCATCGTCGAGCCGCTTGGCCCGGAAAGCGGCACGCGTCCCGTCACGCCCGAATATAACCGCGAAGTCCGCAAGCTCTGCGACGAGTTCGGCGCGCTGCTGATCTTCGATGAAGTCGTCACCGGCTTCCGCGTCGGCATGGGCGGCGGTCAGGGCTATTTCAACGTCAAGCCCGATATCACCGTCTTCGGCAAGGCGATCACCGGCGGCTATCCGATGGCCGGCGGCATCGGTGGGCCGAAAGACATCATGATGACGCTTGCCGGCGGCATCGGCGGCAAGGGCGGCAAGCGCGCCTTTGTCGGCGGCACGCTCTCGGCCAACCCGCTCTCTTGTGTGGCCGGCTACTACGCGATCGAGGAAATGGCCCGCACCGGTGCACCGGTTCTCGCCGGCCGCGCGGGCGACCGACTGACTGCCGGCCTCAAGGAGATCATGAACCGCCTCGACCTTCCTTACGTCGTCTACAACATGGGCTCCATCGTCCATCTCCAGACCTCGGCCGTGCTGCTGATGAGCATGCGCAATCCGATCAAGCTGATGCGCGAGGCGGATGCCCGCAAGCATCTGATGGAGGAAATGGGGGCGGCCTATCTCTCGCGCGGCATCCTGACGCTTGCCGGCAGCCGCATCTATACGAGCATGGCCGATACGGATGAGGTGATCGATGACGCGCTCAACCGTTTCGAAGACGTCTTCAAGCTGGTGTGACGGACATGGACGCATCCCGCACCGCCATAGAGGAAACCCTCGGCCTCGCCGCCGCACGCCTTGCCGGCAAGGGGCTCCTCAAGCCCGGCGATACGCTCTCGCAGCGCATCCCGGAACAGAATGCCGTGGTCCTGACCCATGTCACGGCAGGTCAGGACGTGCCGGAAGCTTTCGTGTGGTCTGACCTCGGCGGGACGCCCATGGATCTGCACCACATGATCTACGGCGCCCGCCCCGATGTCGGGGCAATTGCGGCTGGCCAGTTCACCTGGACGAGCATGCTGTCTCGCCTCGACCTCTCGCTGCCGCCGATCTTCGACGAGCAGATCCGCCAGCTGGGCGTCGAAGGACGCCGGGTTGCCCGGCGGGCCGCCGACCGCAGCGCCTTTCCGGCCCTGCAGAACGGCGCGAACGCCTATTGCCTCGATGACATTTCGATCTGTCTGGGCATGGGGCTGGAACGGTTGCTGCTGAACATCGAAATCCTTGAGAAATCCGCAGAAAGCTTCGTTCTCGCCGCCGGCGCCGGCCTCAAGGTGCGGCGCATCCCGTGGCTCATCAAGTTCATCGCCAATGGCCGCCTGAAAAAGGACCAGAAGGACGCCGCCGAACGGCACCTGCGCGGCGAACGCTCGATCCTGAAGGCGGGCTATTGAACGGCCAAGGTCAGGGCCACTCTGCCAGTCCCCTCGCCGGTCACGTTGGCGATGACGTAGAGGTTCTTTACCGGGACAGGGTAGCCACTCCGCCAAATGGTGCATAAACAAGGACCGGCACCGGGGTGGCAGCCCCGGTGCCGGTCCATTTTTCTTGGTTCACCCGTGTCCGGCTACATCATGCCGAGCATGCGCGGCAGGAAGGTCGAGATCGCCGGGACGTAGGTGATGAACAGCAGGAAGACGAGCATGGCGAGTAGCCATGGCATGACCGCGACCGTCAGTTCCGTGATCCCCATTCGGGTGATGCCGGAGGCAACGTAGAGGTTCAGCCCCACCGGAGGGTGGCACATGCCGACTTCCATGTTGACCACGATCATAATGCCGAAATGGACCGGGTCGATGCCGAGCTTGATCGCCACCGGGAAGAGGATCGGCGCCATGATGAGGACGATGGAGGACGGTTCCATGAAGTTGCCGGCGGCCAGCAGCAGCAGGTTGACGGCGATGAGGAACATCCACCAGTTCAGGCCGGAATTCACCATCCATTCGCCCAGCGCCTGCGGGATGTTCTCGCTGGTCATGAGGTAGGAGAAGAGCACGGCATTGGTGATGATGTAGAGCAGCATCGCCGACATGTTGGCGGACGAAAGAAGCACGCGCGGCACATCCGAGAGCTTCAGGTCCTTGTAGACGAAGACCGAGATGACGAAGGCATAGACGGCGCTCATGGCGGCGGCTTCGGTCGGCGTGAAGGCGCCGGTATAGATGCCACCGATGACGATGACGATCAGCAGCAGCCCCCAGGCCGCCTTGCGGAACGTTCCGAGACGCTGGGTCCAGCTTGCCTTCGGCAGGCGCGGATAGTCATTGCGCCAGGCGATCCACCACGTCACGGCGGCCAGGACGCCTGCGAGGATGAGGCCCGGAATGACACCCGCGATGAAGAGCTGGCCCACGGAGGCAGCGGATACGACCTTGCCATCCGGCCCGGTCGCCGTGATGCCCGATGTCGCCACCGAATACATGACCATGACAATGGACGGCGGGATCAGGATGCCAAGCGCACCCGACGTGGTGATGACGCCGGCCCCGAAGCGTGTCGGGAAGCCCTGCTTCACCATGGCTGGCAGGATGACCGAACCGATGGCGACGACCGTTGCCGGCGAGGAGCCGGAGACGGCGGCAAAGAGCGCGCAGGCCATGACGCCGGCAAGGCCCAGACCGCCATGCCAGTGCCCGACCATGGACGAGGCGAAGTTGATCATGCGCCTTGCGACCCCGCCATGGGTCAGGAAGTTGCCGGCGAGAATAAAGAACGGGATCGCCATGATCTCGAACTTCTCGATGCCGGTGAAGAGTTTCAGCGCCACCGTGTCCACCGGCACGGAGGTCATGAGATACATGAAGGCCAGAACGGTGAGGCCGAGTGCGATCGAGATCGGCATGCCGGTGAGCATGAGGGCGATCAGACCGCCGAAAATAATGGCTGCGGTCATGTCAGCGATCCTTTGGTGTCAGCGGGCTGTGAGCAATGGCATCTTCGATCTCGTCCATGCCGTCGACATGGCCGTGGTCGTGATGCGGCAGTTCGCCGGTGCGCAGATAGCCATAGGCCACCTGCAGGAAGCGGAAGCACATCAGCGATGACCCGAGCGGGATGGCGAGATAGACAATCCACATCGGCAGTTCGAGATCGGGCGAGATCGACGAGACGCTATACATGTGCCAGACGAAATTGGCGCCCAGCGCCGCGATCGTGCCGGTGAAGAAGGCACCTGCACAAAGGCCGAAGAGGATGAAGGCAAAGCGTCGCTCCGGGCTCAGCCGGTTGATCACGACATCGATGCCGACATGGATGCCCGTGCGCACGCCATAGGCGGCGCCGAACTTCGCCATCCAGACGAACATGATGATGCAGAGTTCCTGCGCCCAGATGAGATTGACCGCCTTCAGCCCGAAATAGGAGCTCTTGGCGATGCCGAACAGCAGGGTGTAGTCGTGCACGCGTGCGTAGGTGATGAGCGATGCGAGCCCGCTCAGCGCATAGCGATGCGTGACAGAGGCGAAAATGATCACGGTGGCAGCCGCAATCAACGAGGCGATGAGGATTTCCTCAAGCCGGTCCAATAGGCGCAGCATGATACGTTGTCCCGGAAACTGACGTTGAAACTGGCAATCGGGCCCGCCGTTTCCGACAGGCCCGGTCAGGTCTTGCGGGTTACTTCGTTCCCGCTGCCGCCTCGGTGCGCTTGACGAGGTCTGCGCCGATGCGATCCGCCATCTGCTTGCGAACCGGGGCAAGCGTGGTGCGCCAGAGTTTCAGCTCGTCCTCAGTCAGATCGTGGAACTGGGTCGTGCCGGCGGCCTTCATGGCGGTCATCGCCTTTTCGTTTTCTTCCTTCGCGATGCCGTTGGCATAGTCGGTCGACTCGTCCATCGCCTTGTCGAGCGAGGTGCGGACATCCTGCGGCAGTCCGTCCCAGAACTTCTTGTTCACGATCACCGCATAGCCGAGATAGCCGTGGTTGGAGTTCGTGGCGAACTTCTGCACTTCATGCATCTTCTGGGTATACATGTTCGACGGCGGGTTTTCCGTGCCATCGACAACGCCGGTCTGCAGCGCCTGGTAGACTTCCGAGAAGGCCATGACCTGCGGAACGGCACCGAGCGCATTCATCTCGGCTTCGAGAACCTTGGACGACTGGATGCGCATCTTCAGGCCAAGGAAGTCTTCGGGCTTGTTGATCTTGGAATTGGCGCTCATGATCTTGAAGCCGTTGTCCCAATAGGCCAGGCCCTGGATGCCCTTGTCGGCGAGCTTGTCGAGGAGTTCCTTGCCGACTGCGCCCTTCGTCACCTTGTGGAGAGCGTCATAGTCCGGGAAGATGTAGGGAAGATCGAAGACTTCGAATTCCTTGATGCCGAGCGGGCCGAACTTGGCGAGCGACGGCGCGAGCATCTGGACGGCGCCAAGCTGCAGGGCCTCCAGCTCTTCCTTGTCTTTCAGCAGCTGCGAGTTCGGGTAGATTTCGACCTTTACGGCGCCGTTCGTGTATTTTTCGGCCAGTTCCTTGAACTTGTCCGCGCCCTTGCCCTTCGGCGTGTTGGGAGCCACGACGTGGCTGAACTTGATGACGATCGGATCGGCGGCGAGCGCCATGCCGGCCGAAAGGCCAAAAGCAAGAATGCCCGCGGCGATGGTCGTGGACTTCATGAGATTGCGGCGATTGATCATTGATTTGTCCTCCTTCAATCAGTCCGGCGCAGCGATCCAGGTCCTCTCCCTCGCTGCTCCGGTATGCTGGTTTGATACGGCGCCCCCTTCTGATTTTCCATTGTGGATTTCCACATGGCCTTGCCAGACCCGTCTCCCGGGCTTGCCTTTGCTGCCCGATCACGTCACTTTTGGTGCGGGGCGAGGGAAAAGTGTTGAACCGGGGATTTGGGACAACTGACAATTCGAACGAGGCTGGAGGCTATGACCTGCTACAGGTCGTGCCGCTCATAACCATGTTCATTCTTGTCGCCCTGGTGACGGCGCTGCTGTGGTTCATCAACCGCAATGCAACGGAGAGCACACGTTCGACGTTGATCTCGGACGCGCTTTGGGTGGAGCAGACGCTGCGCTTCCAGCTTTCTACCGATGAAGACGCTGTTCAGCGGCTCGCGCTGGAAGCCGAACAGACCGACGTGACCGACGAAAGTCTGCGGCAACGCATGCGCATCCACCTGCAGAACAACCCGGAAGTCCTGCGCATGACCTTCGTTGCCCAGGACGGTTCGCAGGTCGTTTCCGTCCCCAGCGGATCGGAGAGCGTGCCGGCCATGCTGCCGAAGATCGCGGCGCGCACGCTGAAGCCGGTCTACAGCCCCCTCTACACCATCAGTGGCGAGCTTTTGACTGACATGTCGATCCATGCCGGAACGCGCGGCACGCTCGTCGCCACCATCTCGGTCAAGACGCTGATCGCCCGTCAGATCCCCTGGTGGATCACGCAGAAATATGCCGTGCAGCTGGTCGATGCCGGCAACACCGTCCTGTCTGAAAAGACCCGGGTTGAACCGGTCGATGAGGATCTCGTCTACAAGGTGGCCTTCGATCCGCCGCTTGCCGGAACATGGCTTTCCATCGCGAGCTACCGGGTCGGCAGCGAATTCACCTACCGGCTGCTGATCGGTGCCATTCTCGCACTCTCGATCTTCGTCATGCTTTCCCTGCTGATCCTCTATCGCCATGCGCGCCGCAGGCGGCTGGCAGAGGCCCGCCTGAGCGCCGAAATGGCCTTTCGGCGATCAATGGAAGAAAGCCTGACCGTGGGCCTGCGGGCCCGCGACCATGAGGGGCGCGTGCTCTATGTCAACAATGCGTTTTGCCGGATGACAGGGTTTGCTCCCGACGAGCTGATCGGCCGCCTGCCGCCAATGCCTTACTGGCCCAGGGACCGGGTGGAAGAAACACTGAGCCGGCACGCTGCGCTGAATGCCGGTGGCCCCAGGAACCAGAGCTTCGAGACCCGCTTCTGCCGGAAGGACGGGACGGAATTGGACATCCAGGTCTTCGAGGCGCCGCTGATCGACGCCGCCGGCAAGCATCAGGGCTGGATGGGCTCCATCATCGATATCACCGAGCAGAAGAAGGCGGCGCAGAACGCCCGCCTGCAGGAGGAAAGCCTGCAGAGAACCGGCCGGCTCGTGGCTCTCGGCGAAATGGCCTCCTCGCTTGCCCATGAACTGAACCAGCCGCTCGCGGCCATCGCAAGCTATGCCGCCGGCTCGCTCAACATCCTGAAGGATGCCAATGCGCCGAAGGAAATGGTCGTAGGCGCGCTGGAGAAGCTTGCGGTCCAGGCGGCGAGAGCCGGCGAGATCATCCGCCGCATCCAGGATTTCGTTCGCAAGCGCGATCCCAAGTTCGAAACTGTCGATCTCGCCTCGGTGGTGCGCGACACCACGCAGTTCCTGGCGGCCGATGCGCGCAGCCATCACGCAACGATCGAAACCGAAATCGAGACCGGCCTACCCTCGATCCGCGCCGACCGCATTCTTCTGGAACAGGTCCTGCTCAACCTGATGCGCAACGGCATCGAGGCGATGCAGTCCGTGGCGCCGGAGAAGAAGACCCTGCATATCAGCGTCACCGGGCGCGACGGCTGGGAGGTCATCGAGGTGAAGGATCACGGTCCGGGCATTCAAGAAGACATCGCGTACCGGATCTTCGAGCCCTTCGTCACCAGCAAAGGTGATGGCATGGGCATGGGGCTCAACATCTGCCGCACGATCGTCGAGCTGCATCAGGGTCACCTCTCGCACAGGCATCACGAGGATGGCGGTGCGGTCTTCTCGCTGCGGCTGCCCATTGGCCAGGCAGCCACGGAGCGCGCAGCATGACAGAGGCGGCGCAACCAAACGCACTGGTCTATCTGGTCGATGACGACGAAGCCATCCGCGATTCGCTCGGCTTCCTGTTTCGCTCGCGCAGGCTTGCGGTGAAAGAGTTCGACAGCGGCGAGGCTCTTCTGGCGGCCCTGCCCCTGCAGCCGCTGGGCTGCATCGTCATGGACATGCGAATGGACGGCCTCTCCGGCCTCGAAACCTTCGACCGCCTGAAGGCGGCCGGAACTGCGCTGCCGGTGATATTCCTGACAGGCCACGGCGACGTGCCGGTCGCCGTCGAGGCCCTGAAGAAGGGAGCGGCCGATTTTGTCGAAAAACCCTTCAACGACAACCAGCTTGTCGACACCGTGCTCGATTGCCTGGAACGCTGCAGCGTCGAACAGCGCGAGGCAGCCGTGCGCGACGAACTTTCCGGCCGGCTGAAAGGCCTCTCGGCGCGCGAGATCGACGTCATGAACCGAATGCTGGAGGGGCGCCTCAACAAGCAGATCGCCGACGACCTGTCGATTTCCATGCGCACCGTCGAAGTCCACCGCGCCCGGGTGCTTGAAAAGATGGGCGCGCGCAACGCTGTCGAACTGGCCGGAGCCCTGAAGGCCGCAGGCGTTTCACCGACCCGGCGCGACGGCTAGGCCTCGCATTCGGAAGAATGCGATCACCAAAATCTTCCGACAGTCGCGAATGTCAGGGGTGTCGCTAGAGCGACCGGCTGCTCGTCATGACCTGCCGCAACGCATCGTTGATCCGATCCTGCCAGCCGGGGCCATCCTCCTGAAAAAAGGCGAGAACCTCGCTGTCGAGCCGGATCGAAACCGTTTCCTTGCTGTTCGGAATCGCGGGTCGTTCCACCGCCGGAGCGGCTTCTTTCTTTGCGGGCTTGAACAGAGCCTCGGCGGCGTCCATCGCGTTCAAAGGTCTGCGCGGGGTCTTGGTCAAAGGTTGTTATCCCGAAATTTGAGGAAGCGTCTTGAATATCCGGCCTGCCATCCCGCTGAGCTGGAACAGCGCCATTGGAAATTTTGCATATCACACTGCCTCAAGACAGCAACTCGTGAATCTGCGCCTTGATCGCCGGAGCCAGCACAGCACGCCCTGCAAGCAACCTTTCAACTGGCGCGAATGCGTCTTGGCAAAAGCGCGGGGCATCAACCGATCGCGATGGCGCGGAAGTCGTTGACATTGGTCAGCGTCGGGCCGGTCACGACCTGGGCGCCGATTGCCCCGAAGAAGCGATGCGCATCATTGGTCTCCAGGGCTGCCTGCGGATCGACGCCGGCAGTGGCTGCCGCCTGAAGCGTCTCCGGTCCGATGACGGCGCCGGCGACTTCCGCGGCACCATCGACCCCGTCGGTGTCGCAGGCAATCGCATGGATGCCCGGCGCTCCCTTTAGCGCAAGGGCGAGCGCCAGGCAGAATTCCGCATTCGGGCCGCCAACGCCATTGCCGCGCCGCGTGACGGTAAGCTCGCCGCCAGACAGCAGGAGGACGGGACGATCTCCCGGGCCGAGCGATGCGCGGATGTTCAAGGCCTGCTCGGCCTGCGCTCTCGCCACATCTCGCGCCTCCCCCTCCAGCGCATCGCCAAGCAGCCGCGCGTCGTAGCCCGCCCTCTCCGCCAGTTCGGCAGCGGCCGCGAGCGACTGTTTGGGTGCGGCATAGATGACATTCTCGACGCGCGAAAGGCGCGCGTCACCGGGCGCCAGCACGCCGGTCGGGCGAGACAGTGCCGCCCGCACACTTGGCGGAATTTCGATCTTCCAATGCTTCAGGATCGCCAGCGCATCCTCAGGCGTCGAGGCATCGCCCACGGTCGGTCCCGAGCCGATAAAGGCCGGATCGTCGCCCGGCACATCGGAAATCAGAAGCGAGAGCATGCGCGCCGGATCGGCGGCTGCGGCAAGCTGCGCGCCCTTCACGCGGCTGAGATGCTTGCGTACCGTATTCATCTTGTCGATCGGCGCACCGGAGGCGAGAAGGGCCGCATTGACCGCCTGCTTCTCGGTAAGGCTGACGCCTTCGGCGGGTGCGACGAGCAGGGCGGACGCGCCACCGGAGATCAGCGCCAGAACGAAATCGTCTTCGCCGGCAGTCCTCAGCAGGTCGAGCATGCGCGCCGTTGCCGCTAGGCCTTTTTCATCCGGCACGGGATGGGCGGCCTCGACAATCTCGATGCCCCGGCAGGGCCGGCCATAGCCGTAGCGCGTGATGACGAGGCCTTCGCAAGGCCCCCATTCGGCCTCGACGGCCTCAGCCATCCGCGCACTGGCCTTGCCGGCACCCACAACGATGACCCGACCCGCCGGCCGCTCGGGCAGGAAGCGGGCGAGCGAACGCATGGGGTCGGCCACCTCCACCGCCTTGTCGAAGAGCTCCCGCAGAAAGGTTTCGGTCGAGGTCATGAGTGCAAGCCGCTGCTGGAGTCCCGGACGATCAGTTCCACCGGTGTCCTGTGTTCGGTGATCGGTGCCTGGCTGTCTTCCAGCCAGTTGAGCACGGTCGAGGCGACGTCCTTGCCGAAGCCGGCGATGTCGCAGCGCACCGAGGTGAGCGGCGGATAGACCTGCGCACATTCCTCGATATCGTCGAAGCCGACGATGCGGAAATCCTCCCCCACCTTGCGGCCGATGCGGGCGCAGCCGGACAAGAGGCCCAACGCCACAAGGTCGGAGAAACAGATGGCCGCATCGATATCGGGATGGTCACGCGTCAGGATCGCCGCCGCCTCGTGGCCAAAAGCACGGCTGGCGCGGCCGGGCAGAACGAAGGGCTCGATGCCGGCTTCCGCCATCACCTCGAAATAGCCGGACATGCGCTCCTGCGCCACCGCCCGTCCCTCAAGGCCGCCGACAAAGGCAACGCGCCGTGCGCCGCCCTTGACCAGATGTTCCGCTGCAAGCCGGCTGCCAGAGAGATAATCGGGTGCTGCGAAGGGAAAGAGTTCGACGCGCGGATCGACCTTGCGCAGCACCTGCATGGTCGGAATGTTCGCGCGCGCAATCGCGTCGAAGGTCGCCGCCTCCTCGCCATAGGCCGGCGAAATGATGAGCGCCGAAACGCCATGCTCGATGATCGCCGAGACGACCTGCGCCTGAATGGCGGAGTCTTCATCAGTATTGGCGACCACGGTCGCATAGCCGCGCGCCGAGAGCGCCATTTGCACCGAGGTTGCGAATTCCGTGAAGAACGGGTTTCTTAAGTCGTTGATGACGAGACCGATGAGACCGACATTGGCCGAGCGCAGATTGGCCGCCGAGCGATTGTAGACATAGCCGAGCTTGTCCATCGCCTCGCGGACCAGAACGCGCTTTTCCTCCCGCACCAGCGGGCTTTGCTGCAACACGAGGCTGACGGTGGATTTCGACACCCCTGCCTCGCGCGCCACGTCGACAATGGTCGGTCTGCGCTCCATCAGCGGAACCTATTCGATTCCGTGGAGCGCAAGCAAGGTTCGCATCCTGTGGACGGCAAGATCGGGCTTGGCCAGAAGCCCTGCCTGATCCGCCAGCCGGAAAACCTCCGAATAATGCGTGATGTCGCGGCTCGACTGGAAACCGGCCGGCATGATGAAATGCGTCTGATATCCGTTAACCCAGGCGAGAAACGCAATGCCCGCCTTGTAGAAGCGCGTCGGCGCGCGGAAAATCTCGCGGCTGAGCGGCACGGTCGGGGCAAACAGCCGGTGATAGGTCGCCATGTCGCCCTCAGCCAGCGCTTCCAGCGCTTGGGCGGCTACCGGCGCAATCGCCGCGAAAATGCCAAGCAGCGCATGCGAATAGTGCTCGCCGTCGCCGGCAATCAGCTCCGCATAGTTGAAGTCATCACCCGTATAGAGCCGGACACCGGCCGGCAGACCCCTGCGGAAAGCCTCTTCATGCGCCTGATCGAGCAGCGAGATCTTGATGCCATCGACCTTTGCCGGATTTTCCGCAATCAGTGCCAGCACGAAATCGCTCGCTTCCGCAACATCACTCGTGCCCCAATAGCCAGCCAGTGCTGGATCGAACATGTCGCCCAGCCAATGCAGGATCACAGGCTCGGCCGCGCCGTCGATCAGCCGGCGATAGACCTTGCGATAAGTGTCGCGGCCTGCGCCGATGGCCGTGAAGGCGCGCGAGGCCATGAGGATGAGCTGCCCGCCGGCCGCCTCGATGGCCGAGGCCTGAGTCTCGTAAGCCGCGAGAATCGCGTCGGCATCCTTTAGATCGGCAAGCGCGACATGATCGGTCCCCGCCCCGCAGGCCACGCGCGGCTTCAGCGCATGCGCCTTGGCGGCAATCATGGTCCGCTCGATCAGTTCCTTCGCCGTCAGCCAGTCGACACCCATGCCGCGTTGCGCCGTGTCCATCGCCTCGGCAAGGCCCAAGCCCTGGTCCCAGAGACCTTGGCGAAAGGCGAGCGTCGCGTCCCAATCGACCGCCGGACGCGTGTCCCAGGGACTGCGCTCACGCAAGGGATCGGAGACGACATGAGCTGCCGCGAAGGCGGTGCGGGTGAGCGGTATGCGCGGGGCGCGCGGGATCAGCGGCGTTCCGGTGAGCGAATAGGCTTCGAGCGTGTGATCGGCCTTCGGCAGTTTCAGCATGGCAGGTCTCCTATTCATGAACCGGCAGATCGAAGACGAGGATGCCGTCGAGCCCGCCTTCAGCATGGGCGACGAGCTTCGCGCCGAGCGCCTTGTGATCGGGATGGGTCTGATAGGCGTCCAGCGCGTCCCAGCCATCGAAATCGACGACGAAACCGTGCATGTAGCCGCGTTCGATCTTTTCGGGGCTTTCGCTGCGGCCCGAGGTGATGGAGAGCACGCCGGAGATTTTCGAGCGGATGGCTTCCAGTTCTTCGAACATGGCCGCGACCTGAGCCTCGGTGACGTCAGCGCGAAAGCGGATGAGAACGATATGGCGGATCATCATGGGCATATTCCTCTCAGAGGCCATGGGCGGCGCGGATCATGTCGGCGGCTTTTTCCGCAATCATGATCGTCGGCGCATTCGTGTTGGAAGAGACCAGCGTCGGCATGATCGAGGCATCGACGACGCGGAGGCGTTCGATCCCGTTGAAGCGCAATTGCGGATCGACGACGGCGGCTGGATCGGCCCCCATGCGGCAGGTGCCGGCGGGGTGGTGGTCGGTCTTGGCGTGGCGGCAGGCGTAGTTGAAGTAATCGTCTTCGGTGCGCACATCCGGCCCCGGTAGCCGCTCGGCCTTCACATAGGGCTTCAGTGCATCCTGCCGCATGATCTCCTGCGCGAGCTTCAGGCCCTTGATCGACATTTCGCGGTCATAGGGGTCGGCCCAGTAATTCGGATCGATCAGGGGTGCGGCCAGCGGATCGGATGAGGCAAGCCGAACGGTGCCGCGCGAGCGTGGGCGCAGATAGGCCGAATTCAGCGTCACGCCGCCATTTTCCATCGCGGTCACGCCGGCCTCGATGCCGGAGCCGAGGCCGAGATGGAACTGGATGTCCGGCGAGCGGGCCTCCGGATCGGCATACCAGAAGCCGCCCGTCTCGAAGAGGCTGGAGGCGACAGGCCCCTTTTTCTGGATGAGATATTGCAGGCCGGCGAGGACCGAGAGATGCGGCTTGGCATAGCGGTCATAGGTATGCGGGCCGGTGCATTCGGCAATGACGAAAAGATCGACATGGTCCTGCAAGTTCGAGCCAATGCCCGGCTGGTCGTGGACAACCGGCAGGCCAACGGAGCGCAGATGATCGGCCGGTCCGATGCCGGACAGCATCAACAGGCGCGGACTGCCGATGGCGCCCGACGACATGATGACCTCGACATCCGCGCGGATGATCCCCTCGCCCGCCACCTCGACACCGACCGCCTTGCCGTTCTCGACGATGACACGCAGGATCTGCGCGCCGGTCTTGATCGTCAGGTTCGGCCGGTTGCGCGCCGGGTTCAGATAGGCGACGGAGGCAGACGAGCGGCGCACGTTGCGCTGGGTCAGCTGGTAATAACCGACGCCATCCTGCTTTTCGCCGGTCATGTCGTGGTTGGTCGGAATGCCGAGCTGGCCGGCAGCCTTGAAATAGGCCTCGCAGATCGGCAGCGGGGCTGCCGGCTTGCTGACGCCGAGCGGGCCGCCCTTGCCGTGATAGCGGTTGTCATAGGTATCGTTGTCTTCCGCCTTGCGGAAATAGGGCAGGACGTCCTCGTAGGACCAGCCCTCGCAGCCCATCTGCCGCCAGTCGTCATAGTCGAGCGCATTGCCGCGCGTGTAGATCTGCGCATTGATGGTCGAGCCGCCGCCCAGAACCTTGGCCTGGGTGTAGCGGATGACCATGTTGTTCATGTGCTTTTGCGGCACGCTGTGCCAGCCCCAGCTGCCAATGCCCTTGGTCATTTTCGCAAAGCCTGCCGGCATGTGGTAGAACGGATGCCAGTCGCGCCCGCCAGCCTCCAGCAGCAGCACGCGCGCCTTCGGGTTTTCCGAAAGCCGCGCCGCCAGAACCGAACCGGCCGAGCCGCCACCGCAGATGATGAAATCGTAAGACGTCTGCATTTTTGTCTTTAGCTCCTACAAGCGCGGCAGCGAGAGGCCACCATCGACCGGGATCACGGCACCGGTCGAAAAACTGAATTTCCCGGTGGCAAGTGGCACGACCGCCGCGCCGATATCGCCCGGCTGCCCCCAGCGCGCGGCCGGCACGAGGCCGCCCTCGATCCGGGCGGTATATTTGTCCTTCACGCCCGCCGTCATGCCGGTTTCGATAATGCCGGGGCGAAGCTCGAAGACGCCGATGCCGTGCGGTGCCATGCGCACCGCAAACAGCTGCGCCATCATCGAGGCCGCCGATTTCGACATGCAATATTCGGCGCGCTCGATGGAGATCATGTCGGCGCTGACGGAGGTGACGAAGAGCATGGAGCGATAGTGTTCGCTGGTCGTTGAGAGCATCCGCCTGGCGGCCGCCTGAGCGAGGAAAAAGGCCCCGCGCAGGTTGATGTCGAAGACGAAATCGAAGCTCTCGGGCAGCATATCCAGCATGTCGCCGCGCACTTTCGCCGGTACGCCTGCATTGGACACGAAGGTGTCGATCGGCCCCAGCGCGCGCTCGACATCGGCAATGCAGGATTCCGCATGCGCAATGTCGCGCAGATCATGCTGGAAATAGCGGGCGGCCGGCCCAAGCGTGGACAACGCCTCGCCGACGACATCGGCCTCCGGCGACATCTCGGCGACGAGCGCCACTCGGAAGCCGGCCGCGACAAGCGCCTGCGCGATGCCGAAGCCGATGCCCTGCTGGCCGCCGGTGATGAGAGCAAGCGGGCTCATGGCATCGCCTCCGTTTCGAGAATATGTTTCGCCATGCGCAGCGAGAGTGCTGCAATCGTCAGCGCCGGATTGACCGCCGCCGAGGTCGGCAGGACGGAAGCATCCGCGATGAAGAGATTGCGGTGGTCATGGCTGCGGCCAAAGGAATTGACGACGCTTGATGCCGGGTCGCGGCCCATTCGCGCCGTGCCGCATTGATGCGACGGCGTGCGGCGATCGAAGGGGCGCGATAGGACGACGGGATAGCCCGCCTTGCGCAGCAATGCCTTCAACTTCTCGACCAGTCGCAGATGCGCCTCCCAGTTGGAGCGCTTCCAGTCGAGCATGATCTGCCCGCTGCGCAGCGTCACGCGGCTTTGCGGGTTCGGCAGGTCTTCCGACATCGCATAGAGATCGACCGCGCGCGCGGCGATCCAGTCGGCGAGCGGCCCCGGCAGCGGTGAATTCGCCTTCAGGATCCTGCCGGTGATCTTGCCCAGCAACTGGATATTGCCCAGCGGCTCGCCATTCGGCCCGCCGGTCAGGTAGAAGTCGTTGACCATCAAGGTCTTCTGATAGACCGAATTGTTCTTGCGGAACGGATGCAGCGCCAGAACGGCCGAGCAATTGTGGTTCATGAAATTGCGACCCACCTGATCGGAGCTGTTGGCAAGCCCGTTCGGGTGACGCTCATTGGCCGAGGCGAGCAGGATCGAGGCCGAGCGGACGGCACCTGCCGCCAGCACGATCACGGGTGCTTCCAGAACTTGCCGCTGCCCCGCTTCCGTGACCTCAACGCCGGTGATGCGGCCATCCGCGCCGGCAATCAGCCGCGTCACTTCGCAACCGGTCCGAAGCGTCACGTTCGGATGTTTCAAGGCCTCTTCAAGCCCCACCGTCTCGGCATCCATCTTGCCGCCGCAGGTATTGGGATAGGCATCCCAGGTCGTCTGGCCGCCCTTCAGCCAGCGGTCGATATCGACGCCGAGCGGAAGCGAAGCCGGATGCAGGCCGACGCGCTTCAAGCGCTGGCGCAGGTCGGCAATCGGGGCTTCGTCACGGACTGGCGAATAGGGATAGCTGCCGGAATGGCGCGGCTCGGTCAGATCATCGCCGAGTTCACCGCGCACGCGATAAAGCGTTTCCGCCTGCTGGTAGAAGGGCTCGATCTCGTCATAGGAAAGCGGCCAGCCGGGCGTCGTGCCGCCCATGTGGCGCATGGGGCTGAAATCTTCCTTGCGGTAGCGGATGAGCACCGCGCCATAGAATTTCGAATTGCCGCCGACATTGTAGTAGTTGCCGGGATTGAAGGCCCTGCCCTCGCCGTCCAGCCATTCCTCCTTGGGGCGGAAATGGCCGCGGGCGAAAATCGAAGCCGCATCCCGATCGGCGGGAGAGGGTTGCAGCCGCTCTCCCTTTTCGAGGATCAGGATGCGGCGCCGGGAGGAAGCCAAGGAAGGGGCAAGCGCTGCGGCCAGCGTCGCGCCCCCCATTCCGGAACCGATAATGATGATGTCGTGCTCGCTCACGGCTTGATCCGTTCCTCGGATGCGGGATCGAAGGCCACTGCCTTGTCCATGTTGACGGCGAAATCGAAACGCTGGCCGGCACGGACATCGGTATCGGCGCGCATGCGCGAGATCACATCCTTGCCGGAGAGCGACATTGTGACGAACGTATCGGAGCCCGCCGGCTCGGTCACGATGACATCGTTGGTCAGCGGCACGATATTGTTGGACTTGCGGTCCGCCCCTTCGGGATCGGTGATCGCCTCGGGGCGGATGCCGAGCAGGATCTCGCGGCCGTCCCAGGCGGTGAGGTTCTGCTGGCTGAAACGCAGATGCTGCGCCGCGCCCTTGGCATCCTTCACCTCGGCATAAGGCATGCCGTCCTTCACGACGACTTTCGCCGAGATGACATTCATCGCCGGGCTGCCCATGAAGGTGGCGACGAAGACATTGGCCGGCGTGTCGTAGATTTCCTTCGGCGTGCCGAGCTGCTGGATATAGCCCTTGTACATGACGGCAATCCGGGTCGAGAGCGTCATCGCCTCGATCTGGTCATGCGTCACATAGACGATGGTCGTCTTCAGCTTTTCATGCAGCTTCTTGATCTCGGTGCGCATGTCGACGCGCAGCTTCGCATCGAGGTTCGACAGCGGCTCGTCGAAGAGGAAGACGTCGGGATCGCGCACCAGCGCCCGGCCCATGGCGACGCGCTGGCGCTGGCCGCCGGAAAGCTGGCCGGGCTTGCGGTCGAGCAGATGGTCGATCTGCAGGAGCTTGGCGACGTCGGCGAGCGACTTGTCCCGCTCCGGCTTCGGCACGCCATGCATTTCGAGCCCGAAGGTGATGTTTTGCGCCACTGTCATGTTGGGATAGAGCGCATAGCTCTGGAACACCATGGCAATGTTGCGCTTGGAGGGATGCACGCCATTGATGACGCGGCCCTTGATCGAGATGTCGCCGGAGGAAATCCCCTCAAGGCCGGCGATCATGCCGAGCAGCGTCGATTTCCCGCAGCCGGACGGGCCGACCAGAACGAGGAATTCGCCCTCCTCGATGGAAATGTCGACTCGATGGAGCACTTCCAGCTTGCCGTAGGACTTGGTGACGTTTGCGATGTCGAGAAAGCCCATGATCTTATCCTTTGACAGAGCCCGCCATCAGGCCGCGTACGAAATAGCGCCCGGCGACGATGTAGACGAAGAGAGTGGGAAGGGCGGCGATGATCGCGCCCGCGAAGTGGACATTATATTCCTTCACGCCCGTGGAGGACTGAACGAGATTGTTGAGCGCCGCCGTCATCGGCTGGCTGGTGCCGCCGAAGGAGACGCCGAACAGGAAGTCGTTCCAGATATTGGTGAACTGCCAGATGACGGAGACGACGGTGATCGGCCCGGAAATCGGCAGCAGAATGCGCCAGAAGATGCGGAAGAAACCGGCGCCATCGATCTGGGCCGCCCGCACCAGTTCGGTCGGGAACGTGGCGTAGTAGTTGCGATAGTAGAGCGTCGTAAACCCGATGCCGTAGACGACGTGGACAAGCACGAGGCCCGGCACGGTGCCGGCAAGCCCGAGCTTGCCGAGAACCATGGCCATCGGGATCAGCACGATCTGGAACGGGATGAAGCAGGAAAACAGCATCAGCCCGAAGACTATCGTGTCGAAGCGGAAGCGCCATTTGGTCAGCACATAGCCATTCAGCGCGCCAATGACGGTCGAGAGCGCCACGGCCGGGACGACCATGAGGATGGAGTTGAGGAAGTAAGGCTCAAGACCCGTCGGCGAGACACCGATCTGGGCGGTGGACCAGGCCGATTTCCAGGCCTCCAGCGTCCAGGTCTGCGGCAACGCCATCATGTTGCCGCCGGTGACTTCGGAAAGCGGCTTCAGCGAGTTCACCACCATGACGTAAAGCGGCAGGAGGTAGAACAGTGCGAAGAGCAGAAGCAGGAGATAGATGAAGGCGCGGGTGATCCGGCCGGTATTGACGGCGGTATCCTGGCTGACGGCGGACATTATTGCTTCTCCTTCAGCTCTGCATAGAGATAGGGAACCATGATGGCGGCAATCGTCATCAGCATGATCACGGCGGATGCTGCCCCGATGCCCATCTGGTTGCGGGTGAATGTGTAGGAATACATGAAGGTCGCCGGCATTTCGGTTGCGCGCCCCGGCCCACCGCCCGTCAGCGCGATCACGAGGTCGTAGGACTTGATGGCGAGGTGGCTGAGGATGACGAAGGACGACAGGAATGCCGGACGCAGCATCGGGATGACGATGCGGCGATAGAGCTGGAAGCTCGATGCGCCATCGATCTGCGCGGCTTTGAGGATTTCGTTGTCGATGCCGCGCAGCCCGGCAAGAAACATGGCCATGACGAAGCCGCTGGTCTGCCAGACGGCGGCGAGCACGATCGTGTAGATCGCCATGTTGTTGTCCTTGATCCAGGTGAAGGAAAAGCTCTCCCAGCCCCACAGATGCATGACATGTTCAAGCCCGATGCCCGGATCGAGGAACCATTTCCAGGCCGTCCCCGTCACGATGAAGGACAGCGCCATCGGGTAGAGATAGATCGGCCGCAACACCCCCTCGCCCCGTATCTTCTGGTCGAGAAAGATCGCCAGCATCAGGCCGAGAACCGTGCAGATGACGATATAGAGGCTGGCAAAGATGCCGATATTGACGATGGCGATGTGCCAGTTTTCCAGCGCCCAGAGCTTGCTGTAATTCTCCCAGCCGACGAGCGTATAGTTCGGCAGCATCTTGGAGCCGGTGAACGACAGGAAGACGGTGAAGAGAATGAAGCCGTAGACGAAAAGCAGCGTCACCGCGAAGGACGGCGCCAGCACGATCTTGGGCAGCCAGTCCTGTATGCGCGTGCGGAAATCGGCCTCTGCTGAGCTGGCCATGTCGTTTCTCCCATCGATTGTCATTGTGCCGGGCAAAGCCGGAATTCTCCGCGGCAAGCGGCGGAGATGGAGGGCGGCAGGGTGCCGCCCTCACCTGTGCTCAGGGGCTTACTTGGCGGCGGCAACCGCGGCGGCGAGCGCCTTGGCGGCTTCGGCACCGGTCTTGAAGCCACCGTTGAAGGCCTTGGTCACGACGTCATAGACGGCGCTCTTGACGGAGGCCGGCGCCGCATGGCCGTGCGCCATGGAGCCGAACAGCGTGCCCTTCGCGCTGGCTTCGGCCAGATCCTTGATGCCCTTCTTGCCGCAATCGTCAAAGGCGGTGTCCGGAACGTCGGTGCGGGCCGGAACGGAGCCCTTGACCACGTTGAAGGCCGACTGGAACTTCGGGCTTTCGATGGAGGACGCCATTTCCGTCTGCGCCTTGATCTTGTCGTCGCCCTTCACGTTGAACATCGCGAACTGGTCGGAGTTGAAGGTGACGGACCCTTGCGTGCCGGGGAAGCGGATGCAGACAAAGTCCTTGCCCGGCTTCTGGCCGGCCTTCAGGAATTCGCCCTTGGCCCAGTCGCCCATGATCTGCATGCCGGCCTTGCCGTTGATGACCATGGCTGAGGCGAGGTTCCAGTCGCGGCCGGAGAAGTTGTCGTCCACATAGGTGCGCAGCTTCATCAGGCGGGTGAAGGCATCGGCCATCTTATCGCCGCCGAGCGTGGCCGGGTCGAGATCGATGAAGGCCTTCTTGTAGAAATCCGTGCCTTCGGAGAGCACGACGCCGTCGAAGATCGTGGCTTCCTGCCAGGGCTGGCCGCCATGCGCCAGCGGCGTGATGCCATCGGCCTTCATCTTGTCGAGAACCGCGATCAGCTGATCCCAGTTTTCGGGCGCCTTCAGGCCGGTCTTGTCGAGAGCTGCCTTGCTGATCCAGATCCAGTTGGTCGAATGCACGTTGACGGGGGCTGCAATCCAGTGACCGTCATATTTGGAGAACTTCTGCAGTGCTGCCGGAATGACCTTGTCCCAGCCTTCCTTGGTGGCAACGGGATCGAGATTGCCGAGTGCGCCCTGCTGGGCCCAGTCGAGAATGTCGAAACCGAGCATCTGCACGGCGGTCGGCGGATTGCCGGCCGTCACGCGGGCGCGCAGCGCCGTCATGGCGGCCTCGCCGCCGCCGCCGGCAACCGGCATGTCGACCCAGCCGATGCCCTTGGCCTTGAGGTCGTCCTTCAGAACGTTGAGCGCTGCCGCCTCGCCGCCGGACGTCCACCAATGCAGGACTTCGACGTCGGTTGCGTGAGAAAGCGTGGTGGTGGCTGCGAGCACGGCCGCAGTGGCCAATGCCGTCTTGATAAAGCTACGCATGTACTCCTCCTAGATTTAGCGTTTGCGTGACTTGATGCGTCCTGAACGTCCGTCAGCTCCTCACCCAGTTCGGCCGTGTCCGGCCAACCCGCATGACGACGGTTTTGACTTCCAGGAATTCGTCGAGGCCATAGGGGCCGATTTCGCGGCCCTGGCCGCTTTGCTTGAACCCGCCGAAGGTGAGTTCCGGGAAACCGTCCATCCAGGTATTGGTCCAGACGGTTCCGGCCTGCACGCGGCGGGAAAATTCGAGACATGTGTGGACATTCTCGCTCCAGACGCCGGCCGAGAGGCCGTAAGATGCGTCGTTGACGACATCGATGGCCTCATCGAGCGTGCGGAAGGTGAGCACGGAGAGAACCGGGCCGAAGACCTCCTCACGCGCAATCGGCATGTCGGGCGTCACACCCGTGACGACGGTCGGCTGGTAGAAGCGGCCCGGCAGTTCGGCGATCGGCAGCGTCGCGCCGCCGAGCTCGACCTTGGCGCCTGCTGCGACGGCAGCGCGGACATAGCCGTCGATCTTGTCCTGATGCGCCGTCGAGATGATCGCCCCGACCTGCGTTTCCGGGTTCAGCGGATCGCCAAAGGCGACCTTCTTCGAAAGTGCGACGACGCGGGACACGAAGGCCTCGGCAATATCCTCATGGACGATGATGCGGCTGCCGGAATTGCAGCATTCGCCGGCATTGAAATAGACGCCGAAGGTGACGGCATCGGCGGCGGAATCGAGATCGGCATCCGGGAAAATCACCTGCGGGTTCTTGCCACCGAGCTCCAGCGCCACTTTCTTCAGCGTGCCGGAGGCCGCCGCCATGATCGCCTTGCCGACCGCCGTCGAGCCGGTGAACGTCACCATGTCAACATCCGCATGTTCAGACATGACCTGACCGACCGGCTGGCCGAAGCCAAGCACGATGTTGACGACGCCGGCGGGAAGGCCCGCCTCGGTGAGGAGATCGGCCAGCATGACGGTTGTCGAGGGCGTCATTTCCGACGGCTTGACGACGCAGGTGCAGCCGGCGGCCAGCGCGAAGGGCAGCTTCTGGCTCAAGATCCAGAAGGGGAAATTCCACGGCGTGATGATCGAGACGACGCCAATCGGCTCCTTCAGCACAACGCCAAGCATCTGTTCGCCGAGCGAATTGTGGCTGTCGCCATGGAGCGTCCGGGCAAGCGACGCGGCATAGCGCCAGAGATCGGCAGCACCTGAGACCTCGCCGCGTGCCTGGCTGATCGGCTTGCCGCTTTCCAGCGTTTCGAGGATCGCCATGCGCTCGGCATTGGCCTCGATCAGGTCCGCGACCTTGAGCAGCACGGTGGCGCGTTCCTTGCCGGAAATGCGGCTCCAGATGCCGGCGTCAAAAGCCTTGCGGGCGGCGGCAATGGCGCGTTCCGCATCGTCGCGGCCACCCTTGGCCGAGCGGCTGACGACGACGCCATGCGAGGGGGAGACGCGCTCGAAGGTTTCGGCATTGGCACTGTCGCACCATACGCCGTCGATGAAATGGCGGCCTTCAAACGGGGCCTGCGGAAGTGCGATAGCGGCGGTGGTGATCACGGTCAGGTCATTCATGGTCATTGTCCGGAAAATGTGGGTTTGCGCTTTTCCCTGAAGGCGGAAACGCCTTCATTGCGGTCGGCGCTGGCGGAAATGGCGGCACTGCCCAGCGCTTCGATCATCGCGCCGGCATCTTCGCCGCGGGCAGCATGGATCATGGATTTGGCGATCTCGACGGCGCGAGGCGAAAGCTCGGTGACGCGCGCGGCAATCGTTTCGGCCAGCGCGCGAACATCCTCGCCAACCTCGGCCGCGAAGCCGAATTGCAGCGCCCGCTCGGCGCTGATACGGCGGCCGAACAGCGCCATTTCCTTCAGCACCGGCTCAGGCAGCAGGCGCGCGAGGCGCTGCGTGCCAGACCAGCCCGGCACGATGCCGACGGCAGCCTCAGGCAGCGCGATCGTCGCCCGTGGCGTCATTACGCGAATGTCGCAGGCCGAAGCCAGTTCCAGCCCGCCGCCGAAGGCGTGGCCGTTGAGAACGGCAATCGTCGGCTTGGAAAGCCGCGCCAGCCGGTCGAAAATGCGGTGGCCGCCGCGAACCCAGTGGCGGGCGAATTCCGCCGGCGTCAGGTCGCCCCAGCCATTGATGTCCGCGCCCGAGCAAAAGGCCTTCTCGCCCTCGGCGGTGACGAGAACGCAGGCAATCTGCGTATCCCGCTCGATCACGTCGAGATGGGCGGCAAGGCGCGCCAGCATATCCACCGTGAAGGCGTTGAGCTTGGTCGGATTGTCGAGGCGGATTTCGGCGATGCGGCCACGGATGTCGAGATGAACGTCGCTCATGGCGTCCACCCCATCGGCTGGGCAGCAAAGAGGCTCGCCGGCATGGTCGTGGCATTTTCGGCAACCCGAACCCGGCCCTGCGATGCGCCGATGATATCGGCCTGCGCATCGATGCCCGGCATGATCTCTGTTGCGACCAGCCCGCCCTCACCCAGCCGCATGACGCAGCGCTCGGTGATGTAGAGCACGTCCTGCCCCTGCGCCCGCGCCCGGTTGCCGGAGAAGGTCACATGCTCGACGCGCTCCACCATCTTGGTGAACTTGCCGGGCTTGGCAACGCGGATGCCGCTGTCGCTCAATGCGATATCCGCACCCGCCTCGAACCAGCCGGAGAAGACGATCTTCTTCGCATGCGCCGTGATATCCACGAACCCGCCGCAGCCGGCCGTGAGGTACGGCTTCTTGCCGAGCTTGGAGACATTCACATTGCCCTCGATATCGACCTCGAGGAAGGAGAGGAACGAGACATCGAAGCCGGCGCCCTGGAAGTAGATGAACTGTTGCGGCGACGGCACATAGGCATCCGCATTAGAGGCGCATCCGAAGGCGAAATCGGTGAGCGGCATGCCGCCGACCGCGCCTTGCTCGATCGCCCATGTGACAGCGTCGGGATGGCCTTCCTCAAGCAGGATGCGCGGCACCTGCGCGCTGATGCCGAAGCCGAGATTGGCCGTCATCCCGCCCTTCAGCTCCATGGCGGCACGCCGCGCAATGACCTTTTCGACGCCATGTTCGGCGAGTTTGAAGCTCGACCAGGGCTGCATGATCTGCCCGGAAATCGCCGGATCGTAGGGCGTTTCGCAGGTCTGTTTCTGGTGTGGATCGACAACGACGAGATCGACCAGATGGCCAGGCACACGCACATCATGCGGGCGCAGGCTGCCGGCCGCCGTCGTCCGGCTGACCTGCGCGATGACGAGGCCGCCATGGTTGCGCACGGTGATCGCCTGTTCCAGCCCGCCGAGATAGGCGCCTTCGTGCTCATAGGTCAGGTTGCCGCGCTCGTCCGCCGTGGTGGCGCGGAGAATGCAGACATTCGGAATGATATTGGGGAAATGCAGCCAGGTTTCGCCTGCAAATTCGACACGCGACACGATGGGCTGCGCCGCGCCCTTGGCATTCATCGCGCAGCCTTCGCGGATTGGATCGACAAAGGTTTCGAGGCCGACGCGGGTCAGCACGCCAGGACGGCGGGCGGCGGCTTCGCGATGCATGTCGAACATCACGCCGGACGGCACATTATAGGCCGCAACGCGATCCTCGACGATCATCTTCCAGATCTTCGGCATCGGCAGGTTCGAAGGGCCGGAGGGGTAGGAGCCGGCGAGCACACGGGAAAGCAAACCGTCCTTGGCAATATGATCCATGCCCTTGACGCCATACATGTCGCCAGCGGCAATCGGATGCAGCGTCGTGAGATTGCGCGGATGGCCTTCGGCATCGAAGCGTTCGCCGAGCGCCTTCAGCACCCAATCGGGACAGCCGAGTGCGGAGGAGGATGAGACGGTGACCACCGCGCCATCGGGAATGCGCGCAACCGCTTCTGCAGCGCTGACGACCTTGCTCACTTCATGCCTCCATAATTGATTGTCACGCGCGCGCCGGTCTCGGCGGCCTCGTGTACGGCTGCGGCGACAGCGAGCGACTTGACGCCATCGATGCCGGTTGCGGCAGGCGAACCTTCGCCACGCACGGCGGCTTCGAACTCGGCCACGCCGGTGACGTAGAGATCATGCGCATCGAAGGGGATCGCATGGCGGCCCGCGGCATCGACCAGTTCGATCTCGCCGACCGGCTTCTGGGTCATCACGCCGCGCGCGAAGATCGAGCCCTCAGTGCCGTGAACTTCAAGCCCGCTGCCGGCAAAGGGATGGGTGAAGCTTTCATGGCTCATCACCATCGCGCCGGAGGGCATGGCCCAGACCGACATCGCGGAATCCTCAACGCCCTGCCCCATGCCCGAACTCGTCGCCTGCGCGACGACGGAGACCGGGTCTTCGTCCAGCAGGAAGCGGACGACATCGGCATCATGGACGGTGATATCCGGAATGACGCCACCACCTTCCGCCGCCGAATTGATGCGCCAGCCTTGCAGGCTTTCCGGCAGATGCACCGCATGGAAGACGCGCACCGACAGAACCTTACCCACACGCCCGTCACGGATCAGCGCCCTGACCGTGCGGTGACTACCCGAGCAGCGCAGATGATGGTTGGTGGCAAAGGTGACGCCCGCCTCATCTGCCGCACGCACCATGGCGGCCGCATCATGAACGGTCATGGCCAGCGGCTTTTCGCAGAGCACATGCTTGCCGGCGGCAATGGCCGCAACCGCCTGCATGAGATGCTTCTCGTTCGTGGTGGAAATGTAGACCGCATCGATCGCCGGATCGGCCAGCGCCTCGTTGAGGTCAGTGCCGAAGGCCGGGATACCATGCTCGCGGGCATAGGCCTCGGCGCGATCCGGAGAGCCGCTGACGACACGCGCGACGGCGCTGCCCGCCTGTGCGCGGATGGCCCGGATCATGTGCTGTGACGCGATCGTACTCGCGCCCACCAACGCCCACCGCATGCTTTCCTCCCGAAATGCTTATTATTTGGATCGTTCCAATATGGATATGGAACGATCCAAATAATGTCAACCGAGAATTTCGAGGATTTTTCAACAGGGGCGTCAGCGTGTCGGGCTTCGGGCTACGGGCATCATCTCATCCCAGATGATGCCCAGGTGGGCGGCGGGGGCTCATCCCGATCAGCAAAGCGTTCAAAGGACGATCGCGCGTGGGGTCGTCATCGGCAAATCAAAATACGGCAGGAAGCACCAAAACCGGCGGTGCGTTCACGAACGGCCGGCGAAGAGTTCGAATACCCGCGCAACCCCGCCCAGCGCGGAAGCGTTGCGGCCGAGCGCGCCGCGTTCCATCCGGGGCGCGCGGTTCAGTTCGAGCGCCATCGTCTTCATTTCGTCCTGGACGATGCCGATAAACCGCTCGCCGGCTCCGGCAAGGCTGCCCCCGATCAGCACCAGTTCCGGGTTCAGCGTGTTGCACAGCATGCTCAACGCCTGAGCGACGCGTCTCGCCGTATCGGCCATGATCCGCGTTACCGCTGGATCGCCCTGGCCATATAGCGTCATCAGCCGCGCCAGTGTGATATCCGCATGCACGGGTCGCGCCTGGGCAAGGACGGCGGGAATGCCGGCATAGACTTCCAGGCAACCGCGATTGCCGCAGCGACAGATCGGCCCCTGCGGGTCGAGACTGATGTGGCCCAGTTCACCCGCCCCGCCATTCTGCCCGCTGATGAAGTGACCGCCCGCGACCACCGCACCGCCGACGCCCGAGTGGAGCTTTAGATAGATGAAATTCTCGACGCCCTTGGCCGCCCCCCAGACGGATTCGCCGCGCGCGGCCAGTCGCGACTCGTTTTCCACGACGAAGGGCATCGGCAGGCGCTCGGAGAAGAGTTGCAGCACATTGCGGCCGCTCCATTTGGGGATCATCGCGGAGCGCGTCGTCACGCCCTCATTGCTGGTCGGACAAGGAAGCCCGATGCCGACACCCAGCAGGCGCTCCGTCGACATGTTGGCGCGCTGAGAGAGACGGTCGATAATGTCAAAGGCGGCCTCGATACCGGCGTCGAATTCATAGTCGGCCCCGAGTTCCCGCTCCTCGATGGCAAGGATATTGTGCTGCAGGTCGGCGACGACCCCGCGCACATGCCGAAAGCCGAAATCGATGCCGACGGCAGCCCCGGCCCCTTGCGCCAGCGCGATCGTGGTGGCCGGCCGGCCGCGCCCGGCGACAGGAACCGTCTCCATCTCTTCGACCAGCCCCTCATCGATCAGGGCGCCCACCGCGCCCGTGATCGTTGAGCGGGCGATGCCAATCCGGCGCGCCAGATCGGCGCGGCTGAGCGGTCCCGACTGCTGAAGCAGCGTGATGATCTCGTGCCTGATATTCCTGCTGCGATAGGATGGCTGCATGGTGCTCTCTCGCTGAAAGGCTTTCAGCTTCAATCATTTGGAAGGCGATTGCCGCCAATTCCGGGAACGGCTCGAATGCAATTTAATTTTGTTGACGAACAAAATAAAGCTTCGATAGCCTCAAAATCGAGGAAATTGAACAAAATCGTCGATCATGATCGCGATGGCGTTCCGGGAGGATTATCAGCATGAATGAACGGGCTCCGGCAGCCTTGGTGGCGAACGTCCATGGATCCGTGGATCCGGTTTTTGCACGTGTGCGGGACGCGTTTGCCACAAATCTGGCGGTCGGCGACGATCTCGGAGCCTCCGTCGCCGTGTTTCAGCACGGCCGATGCGTTGTCGATCTGACCGGCGGCGAGACTGCGAAGGGCGCGCCCTACCCGCATGACGCCCTGCAGCTTTTCTATTCCGTGACAAAGGGGGTCACCACCTTCTGCCTCATGCATCTTGCCACGCAGGGCAAGCTCGAGCTTGACGCGCTGGTCACCCGCTATTGGCCGGACTTCGGCGAGGCCGGCAAGGATGCCGTCACCGTTCGCCAGATGCTCTCGCATCAGGCGGGCCTTTGCTCCATTGCCGAACCGGTCACCATGGCCGACCTCTCCAATTGGGACCGCGTCACGTCTCTTCTGGCAGCCCAACGCCCCTATTGGACGCCGGGCACAGCGCATGGCTATCACGCGCTTACATTCGGCTTTCTCGCCGGTGAACTGGTGCGCCGCATCTCGGGCAAGTCGGTTGGAACCTATCTACAGGACGTGTTCGCGCAACCGATGGGGCTGGACCTGTTCATCGGCCTGCCCCCACATCTCCATGACAGGGTTCAACGTCTGTTCGATGCCCCGGCCAATCCCGCATTGGGCCGCGCGCTGGCAGATGCGGCGATGAACCCGCGCTCGTTGACACATGGCGCGTTTGCCAATCCGCCGATCGATACTGAAATTTTCAACGACCCGGCCGTCTGGGCAATGGAACTGCCCGGCGCGAATGGCATCGGTTCGGCTATAAGCCTCGCGGCCCTTTATTCGACCGCCATTGATGGGCCACTGCGGCAGATCTCGGCGGAGACGGTCAACGACTTCCGGCGCGAATGCGTGTTCGGAGACGACCTCGTTCTGACCGAACAGCCGACCCGTTTCGGGGCCGGCTTCATGCTTCCCTGCCCGCGTGATCCCATGCTGTCGCTGAACTCCTTCGGCCATAATGGCCGTGGCGGTTCGCTGGCATTTGCCGATCCGGAATCGGGTATCGCCTTTGCCTATGTCGGCAATCGCCTCAATCATGAGCCGAGCCCGCATACACGCCTGTGGCGGCTTCTCGCAGCCCTGCGCGAAGCGCTCTGAGCCAGAACCAATTTTTCAAAGTGGAGGAAACACATGAAAACGCTTAGCAAACTGCTGATGTCTGCCGTATTCGCCATCGGCGCGATGGGGGCCGCTGTCGCCCCGGCCGCTGCCGATGACAACATCATCTTCCTGTCCGGCCCGCTCACCGATCCCTTCTTCGGCGCCATGAAGGCAGGCTCCGATGCGGCCGCCAAGGAACTCGGCGTCAAGTATCAGTATTCGACCACGCCGGACTTCAACGACATCGTGGCGCTCTATACCCGTCTTGGCGAGGCGGCCATTGCCCGCAAGCCGCAGGCGCTCGTCATCGGTGACTTCTTCCCCGACAGCGTCGAGCCGCTGATCAAGAAGGCCGTGGCCGCCGGCATTCCGACGGTCGTCTTCAATTCCGGCCGCACCAAGTGGAAGGAACTCGGCGCCATCGGCTTTGTCGGCGAAGATCCGACGCTGATGGGCAAGGCGGGCGGCGAGGCACAGGCCAAGGCCGGCGTAAAGAACGGCATCTGCGTCGACCACGTTGCCGCCAATCCGGTTCTGGAACAGCGCTGCAAGGGCTATATCGATGCCGTCACCGCCGCCGGCGGCAAGGCCAAGATGATCACCGTGCCCTATGAGGACACGACCAACGACCAGAAGCTCCAGCAGGCCATCGGCGGCGCTCTTCTTTCCGACAAGACCATCGACGGTGTCTTCACCCTCGGCCCGAGCGTCGCCATGAACGCCATTGCCGCCGTCAAGCAGACCGGCCGCAAGATCACCGTCGGCACGACGGACCTGTCGACACCGGCACTGGAAGCCGTCAAGGCCGGCACGCTGCTCTTCGCACTCGACCAGCAGCCCTTCCTGCAGGGCTATTACGGCCTGCAGATCGCCGCGCAGTACAACAAGTACAAGGTGGCACCGGTGACGGAAGTCAACACGGGTCCCTTCATGATCGACGCCTCGAATGTCGATGCGATCCTGGCCGTCAGCAAGACCTATCCGGGTATCCGCGGCGCAAACTGAGTTAAGACTGGAAGCGGCCCGGATCGCCCCACGCGACCCGGGCCGTGAATATCAGCAGGAGAGCCAGAGTGAGCGCTGCACCGAAAAAGACCCTCAGGATTGTCAACCTGATATGGCTGGGGCCGGCCATCGCCTGGCTCGTCATCTTTGCCTTCTTCGCAATCGTCGGCGGCGAAAACGGCTTCCTGACATCGAGCGGGACCGCCGGCTGGCTGAACATTGCCGCCGAACTCGGCATCATCGCCATCCCCGTCGGCCTCCTGATGATGTCGGGCGAGTTCGACCTGTCGACCGGCTCCATGGTGGGGGCTGCCTCCATCATCGTGGCCGTCGGCAAGAGCTATTACGGCATTTCCTCCGAAGCTGCGATTGCCCTCGCGCTGGTGCTTGCGATCCTGGTGGGCACATTCAACGCGACGCTGGTGGAGCGCACCAAGCTTCCCTCCTTCATCGTGACGCTTGCCTCCAACATGGTGCTGATGGGAACGGCTCTCGGCCTGTCACGCCTGCTTGCCGGCACGAGCACGATTTCCATGAAGGACGACGGCTGGGCGAAGGACGCCTTTGCCACGAAATTTGGCGATTTCAATATTTCGATCGGCTGGTGGATTTTCGCCGCCGTGCTGGCCGCCTGGGTTCTCAGGCGCACGCCGTTCGGCAACTGGGTTCTCGCCACGGGCGGCAATCTTGATGGCGCGCGCCGCGCCGGCGTTCCGGTCGGCCGCGTCAAGCTGGTCCTCTTCATCTGGACCGCCGTCAGCTCGGCCTTTGTCGGCGTGATGACGACATTCGAGTTCAACCAGGGCAATGCGACGACCGGACAGGGCTATGTCTTTCAGGGCGCAATTGCTGCCGTCATTGGCGGTGTGCTGATCACTGGCGGTTTCGGCTCCGTGCTCGGCATCGTCTTCGGCACGATGATCTATGGCGTCGTCAGCCTCGGCCTCTTCTATACCGGCTGGTCGACCGACTGGCTCAGTACATTCGTCGGCGCGCTTCTCGTCATCGCCGTCATCACCAATAACGTGGTCCGCCAGAAGGCGTTGACGCAGGGAGCAAACCGGAAATGACCGGCATAACACCCATTATCGAATTGCGCGACATCTCCAAGAGCTACGGCAACAACACCGCGCTGTCCGGCATCAATATCAGCGTCTATCCGGGCGAGGTCCACTGCCTTCTGGGCGACAATGGCGCGGGCAAGTCGACGCTGATCAAGATGATGTCGGGCGTCGTGCCGCCGTCAACCGGCCAAATCCTGTTCGACGGCAAGCCCGTGAACCTCGCTTCGCCGCGCGAGGCCATGGCCTATGGAATTGCGACCGTGCATCAGGATGTCGGCTCCATTCCGCTGCTGGGCGTCGCGCGAAACTTCTTCCTCGGCGTCGAGCCGACCAAGGGATGGGGTCCGTTCAAGCGGATTGATTTCGACAAGGCGGGCGAAATCGCCATCGAGCATATCCGCGCCATGGGCATCAGCCGGGTCACCGATCCCGACCAGCTGGTCGGCACGATGTCGGGTGGCGAGCGACAGGCACTCGCCATTGCGCGCGCGCTCTATCTCGGCGCCAAGGTGCTGATCCTTGATGAGCCGACCGCAGCGCTGGGTGTTCGCGAATCCTCCGTCGTCATCGACGCCATTCGCAAGGCCCGCGCGCAAGGCGTGGCCCTCGTCTTCATCACGCACAATGCCCCGCATGCCTTCGCCGTGGGTGATCGCTATACGGTTCTGCTGCAGGGCCGCGTCGCGGCGAGCTTCAGCCGCGGCGAAAAGACACTCGACGAGCTGACGACCTGGATGGCGGGCGGCAAGAAGATTGCGGAAGACGCGACCGTCTGACCGGTCCCGAACGCCAGCCGCTTTCCACGACACGAAAAGACCCCGGCGCATCCGCACCGGGGTCTTTTCGTGTCCGCACCTCTGGGGTTTCGATCCGAACTACTCTCATCCCGACCACAGCGGTGGTTCTGCGCGAGCTGCCTGGCGCTAAAGGATGGCCACGGCCCGCGTCCAGCCGGCCGAGGCACCCTTGATCTTGACCGGGAAACAGGAGATCAGGAAGCCGGTGGCGGGCAATTGCTCCAGATTGCTCAGCTTTTCGAGATGGCAATAGCCGATCTCGCGACCCGCCTTGTGACCTTCCCAGATCAGGCTGGCGTCTCCGGTCTCGGCGAACTTCTTCGCCGTATGCGGAAACGGAGCATCCCAGCTCCAGGCATCCGTTCCCGTGACGCGCACACCGCGCTCCAGCAGATAAAGCGTCGCCTCGCGCCCGACACCACAGCCTTTTCCGAGGAAGTAAGGTTGGCCGTAGGCCGCCCCGGCCGAGGTGTTGACGACCACGATGTCCAGCGGGCGCAGTTCGTGCCCGATGCGCTTCAGCTCGGCCTCGACATCGGCCGCGGTCGCCACATAGCCGTCCGGCAGGTGGCGGAAATCGAGCTTCACGCCGGGATTGTAACACCATTCGAGCGGCACCTCGTCGATGGTGATCGCGCGCGCGCCACCGTCCATGGTGGGATGGTAGTGCCAGGGCGCGTCCAGATGCGTGCCATTATGCGTGGTGATCTTCATCTCCTCGACGGCCCAGCCCTGCCCGTCGGGCAGATCCTCGACCTTCAGTCCCGGAAACATCGCCACGATGTCTTCGGCTCCACGCTCGTGGCCGATATAGTTGATTTCGGGCTTCATCATCGGCGGGTCTGCCATCGTGTGATTGTCGATGGCGACTGAAATATCGATCAATGTCCTGCTCATGGGTTCTCCTCCCCGTATTCGCGCTTGTCTTATCAGCTTTTGGCAATCACCACACGATTGGTCAGCTCGCCGAGCCCTGCCACTTTCAACGTCACTTCATCGCCGTCGTTGAGGAAACGGTCAACCTCCAGGCCGCATCCATAGCCCATCGTGCCCGAGCCGATGACCTCGCCGGGATAGATGGTTTCGTGCTGGGTGATATAGGCGAGAATGTCGGCAAAGCCGTGTACCATTTCCTTCGTGCTGCCTGTGGCCCAGGTCGTGCCGTTCACCGCGACGGACATTTCCAGTGCCTGCGGATCGGCGACTTCGTCGGCCGTCACCAGCCACGGCCCCATCACGTTGCCGCCGTCGAAACTCTTGCCCTTGGTCGGCCCGAGCATGCCCGCCATTTCAAGGTTCTGCATGTCGCGGGCGGAAAAGTCGTTATAGATCATGTAGCCGAAGACATGGCTGAGAGCGTCCTCGCTGCTCAGATCGCGGCCCTTGCGGCCGATGACAATCGCGCATTCCAGCTCGAAATCCATGATGCTCGAATAGGCCGGCCAGACGACCACATCGTTCGGGCCCGCCACGGAAAACCGGTTGGTGAAATAGTAGATCGGGCGATCCTTGTAGACCTGCGGGATGTCGTCCAGCGGCTTCACCTTGGCCAGCCCCTCCAGATCGCCCGTGCGGCGCATCGCAATCTTCGCCATGCCGGCTGGCGCGCGCTTGATGTGACCTTCGAAGACCGAGCAGTCGCGTATCTGCGGCGGCACCGGAATGGGGGCCAGAAGCCGGACGTCGGCGAGCGCGATGCGCGCGATGACGGGCGTCTCGATATCCAGCTGGCGCGCCCGCACCGAACCGGCGGCACCGCTCTCGATCAGGTCCAGCATGGAGCGGAAGGCCGGATTGTTCGGCTCGGCAGCGGTCAGATTGACGATGCTACCCGTCTCGGCATTGAGCACGCCGATTGCAGTTTTGCCTTGAAATTCAAAGGTTACGAGCTTCATGTGAGTTCCTCCTCCGACCCGTCACGTCAACTAATTCACATATGCTTAGCGTAATCGTATACGATTTTAAACATCATATATTGCGCTTTGTGAAATTTGTCGTAGATTGAGTTCACTGTTGCAGGCCCGGCAAATGGGAAGAGCCGCCTGCGAGAGATTTGGAGGAGGAGAAACCATGAACATATTTCTGAAAGTCGCGATCGGTGCCTGCGCAGCACTCGCAACGCAGGCCGCCTATGCCAACGACAAGATCACGATCGCCTACACGCCGAACGCCGAATCCGCGCCCATCTATGTCGGTGCCGAACAGGGCATCTTCGCCAAGCATGGCCTCGACGCCGAGCTTGTCGCCGTGCCGCTGAATTCCGCTCTGCCGGCAGCGATCATGTCGGGCAGCGTGACCATCGCAACATTCACGCCCACGACCTTCATTCAGGCGAGCAACAACGGAATTGAACTTCGCGCCATTGCCGGCATGACCGTCACTTCCCACAAGGCGACCCGTGTCGGGCTCGTTGCGGCCAAGGGCGGAAAGATCACCAAGGTCGAGGATCTGAAGGGCAAGAAGATCGGCGTTCCGGGGATTGGTGCCGTGCTCGACATCATGGCGCGCCGCGTCCTGATCGACAAGGGCGTCGACCCCGCCACCATTTCTTACACCGAAACGACTTTCCCGACCCAGGGCGACCTGCTCAAGGGTGGCACGGTCGATGCGGTCGTCTCCGTCGACCCATTCATCGGGCGCATGGAGGGAACGGGTGTCGGCGTGCTGATCGGCGACCTTCTGGAAGGCGTGGACGACGGGCAGACGGCCCAGTTCTTCGGCGTTTCCAAGGAATGGGCTGACAAGAACCCGAACGCCATCAAGGAATTCCGCGCGGCGATCGCCGAGGCGAATGAGTTCGTCAAGAAGGACGAGGCGAAGACACGGGAAGCCATCGGCAAGTATCTGAAGCTGCCTGCACCAGTTCTCACCACCATCGCCCTGCCGGCAACCGATGCCAGCATTACGGCGAAGCAGCTCGACTGGTGGGCTGGCGTCATGAAAAAGCAGGGTATTATTTCTGGCGATATCGATACAAAACAGCTGATCGCCAAATAACAACCTAGCGGATTGCATGACATGAGCGAGCGACCAGGCCCATCCCTGACCTTGACGGACCAGGCCGAGACCCTGTTGCAGGACGAGATCGTTTTCGGGCATCTGCCGCCCGGCGAGCGCCTTGTCCTGCCGACACTGGGAAAACGGATCGGCATCGGTCTCACCCCCATGCGCGAGGCGCTGTCGCGCCTCGTGAACCGGGGGCTCGTCACGGTCGAGGGCAACAAGGGATTTCGCGTGGCAGCCGTCAGCCGACAGGATCTTGTCGACCTGACAGAGACACGCGCGATCATCGAGCTTGCCGCCTTGCGGCTCTCCATGCAGAGCAACACCGGTGAATGGCAGGACGGCATTGCCCTTGCCATTCACAGACTGACCCGGATCGTGCGCCAGTTCGAGGGGTCGATCCTGGACAACATCACGGCCTATGAGGCGGCCCACAAGGCCTTTCACAGTGCGCTGATTGCAGGCTGCGGCCTTAACCGGCTGATCGACATGCAGTCGACGCTTTATGATCAGGCGTTCCGCTATCGGCGCCTGCTGGCCGAAACGGGGATGGTGCCATCGGTCGCCATCACCGAACACCAGAAACTGGCGGATCTCGCTGTCAGCGGCAAGGAGGAGGAGGCCTGCGCCGCGCTGAAGGAACATCTCGGCCTCACCTTGAGCGCCGTCTCCTCCGCGCTGGCATAACCAGCGCGCTTGACATCGGAAGACATTTGCCGGTAACGGCTTGGGAGTGAGCAATGACGCAGATTGGGCAAACGGCTCAGATGCGCCTGGAAGGGGTGAGCCTTTCTTACGGCGCCAAACTCGTACTCAGCGATATCAATCTCGACATCGCCAGAGGCGAGATCGTCTCGGTCGTCGGTCCTTCGGGATGCGGCAAAACCACTTCGCTGCGCGTGCTGGCCGGTCTGGTCAGCCCCAGCGGCGGGCGGATTGTCTATGAAGGCACGCCGCTTTCCGGGCCACGGCGCGACATCGCGATCGTTTTCCAGGACTATGGCAAGGCGCTCCTGCCCTGGCGCACGGCCTATCAGAACATTTCGCTGGCACTTGAAACCATGGGCACCGACAAGTCGGAGCGGCCGGATCGCATCCATGCCCTGCTGAAGCTGATCGGGCTTGGCAATCATGCCGACAAGTTTCCCTCCCAGATGTCGGGCGGCATGCAGCAGCGCCTGCAGATTGCCCGCGCGCTGGCCCAGGAACCGTCCGTACTCTTGATGGACGAGCCCTTCGGTGCGCTCGACGCCATGACCCGCCAGACCCTTCAGGACGAGTTGCTGACGCTGAGCACCAAGACCGGCGCGACAATCTACTTCGTCACCCACGATCTGGAAGAAGCCGTCTATCTGTCCGACCGCGTCGTCGGCCTGCTGCCCAATCCGGGGCGCGTCGGCCGGATCTTCGACGTGAACCTGCCGCGTCCGCGCGACCAGCTGACAACGCGCGAGAGCCCGGAATTCCTGCATCTGCGCCACGAGCTTTATCAGTTTGTGAAGGGGGCCGAGCAATGACCGCACCCGCTGGCCCGACACGGCCATTCGACTGGCGCCCTCTCGCCGTGCCGCTGGCCCTGATCACGGCCTGGGAGCTGGCCATGGTGCTGGGTCCGGCCACGACCAGCGAGACGCTGGCCGCCCCGCATGCGGTTCTGGTCGGCTTCTTCACAATAGTCGCGGACGGAACGCTTCTGACAGCAACCGCCCAGACGCTTGGCGCAGCGTTGGGCGGATTGGCGGCAGCGGTGGCGATCGGTCTCGTGCTCGGCCTCGTCCTTGGCCTCTCCGCTCTTATCGACATGCTGCTGGAAGTGAGCATCGAGGCGATACGCCCGGTTCCCTCCATTGCGCTCGTGCCGCTCGCCATGATGATCTACGGCTTCGGCTACCGGATGGAAATGTCCATCATCGCCTTCACCGCCATGTGGCCGGTGATGATCCTCACGCGCACGGCCATACGCGATCTGGAGCCGCGCCTCCTGGAAGTGGCGAAGGCATTGCGCATGAGCTTTTCGGACAAGGTCATGAAGATCATGCTGCCGGCGATTGCCCCCCGCGTTTTCGTCGCCCTGCGGCTTGCCGCCGGCGTCGCGCTGGTGGTGGCCATCACCGTCGAAATCGCCTCCAATCCGCAAGGTCTTGGGGCCGCCATGATCCTGGCACAGCAGACCTTTCATCCCGAGCTGACGCTGGCAATCCTGATCTGGATCGGACTGCTGGGCTACGGCATCAACCACGCCCTGCTCTATCTTCAACGGCGGCTTTTTGCCTTCGGCACCGGATCGGAGGTCAGCCATGACGCTCGCTAGGACCATCGGCTTCATCGCAAGCCTCGCCGTTGCCATCCTCTTCATCTTTCTCTGGCACCTCGTCACGCTCTACAAGCTCGTGCCGCCGGTCTTCCTGCCGCCGCCCATGAAAACCTATGATGCGCTGGTCCAGGGCCTCGCGTCCGGGCCGTTGCTGAAAGCGTCGCTGGCGACATTGCAACGGATGCTGCTCGGCTGGCTGCTCGCCTGCGTGGCTGGCGTTGGTATCGGCGCGCTGGTCGGCACCTCGCCCGTGCTCATGCGCTATCTCGGCCCGACGCTCGAAGCCTTCCGCCCCATTCCGGCCTCAGCACTCATTCCCGTGCTGATTGCCATCGTCGGGCTTTCGGAAGGTATGATCCTTTCCGTCATCGCCTTCGGTGCGCTCTGGCCGATGCTGCTCGCAACCATCCACGGACTGCAATCGGTAGAACCCCTGCTCTACGACGTCGCCGGGGCCCTGCGTATGAACATGGCCACGATCATCTCGAAAATCGGCCTGCCGAGCGCCGTGCCGGACATCCTTGCGGCAATGCGGCTGTCCCTGACCATCGCCCTCATTTTGGCAACCGTTTGCGAAATGCTCAGCGGCAATACCGGGCTCGGACAATGGCTTCTCTATTCGGCGCGGCAGTTCTCCTCCGCAAACCTGTTCGCCGGCATTCTCATCCTGGGTGTCTTTGGCTACCTGACAAACGCGCTCATGACCGTCGCCGAAAGACACCTGCTGCGCTGGAAGTCACCGCACGAGGCCAACCGCGCGGGGATTGCTTGAGCCCCGCCGGTCGCATGGCGGCCGGTTTTGAGTAAGGTCCGGGTACAAAGCCGGGAACCGCTAAAAATCCCTGGTGTTCAGGGACTAGTGCCCACTCTCAGTGTTCATGTGAGCAGGCTCAAGCCTGCTCACATAGCATTCATACGATCAAGACACGGTCACGGCTCAACTGAACGAATTCAACTTGAGATAATTGCGGATCGTTCGGGGAGACACACCGTATTGGTTTGCCAGGTATTGGACCTCTGTCCCTTCGTGAACGGCGTGGATGACCTGGTGGATCTGGGTCGGAGTTAACGCCGATCTTCTTCCAATTTGGCTACCGCGCCGCCGTGCCGCCTCCATCCCAGCTCTTGTGCGTTCGCTGATCAACGAACGCTCAAATTCGGCCAATGCTCCCATGATATGGAAGATGAGCCGGCCACCTGATGAACTCGTGTCGATATTTTCGGTAAGCGACTGAAACTCCGCATTCCTCCGGGCCAGCGCATCAACAAATGCGATCAGGTGGGGAAGCGAGCGACCAAGGCGATCAAGGCGCCATACGACAAGCTTGTCACCATTCTTGACCGTCTCCAGAGCCTCCATAAGGCCAGGTCGCTCGAAATTTTTGCCAGAAAGTCCATGGTCAGTGAAAATTCTTGAGCATTCTGCATGATTGAGCGCAGCGAGCTGAAGGTCCAGGTTCTGTTCTTCAGTTGAAACGCGTGCGTAACCGAATTTCATTATCGATTCCTTACACATCGGTGCCGGGTGAGCCGACGATCCAATGCCTCCCATCCACCCAACTCCTGTTATATAGTTACAAACACCCCCATCTTTCGTATAATTCCAATTGCCACCTATGCGCTAGTACAAGATCTTGGGGACGAGTTGCTTACACAAAGCGACAGAGACGTGTTTCAAGACCTCCTTCTCGGGGGACGGTCTTGATTCACAGCGATCTGGCGGATATTCAACTGCGGATCGTCGTGGGACTATCAGTCGGTGTTCGCACGCCAAGGATGGACCTCATTGCAGGCCTTGGTCGAACACAGTGCAGACCTGCGACGAATACCCCCGCCAATTTGACTGTCGCAACGGCCCATTGGAACCGTCGTCACTTGGAGCGAGCGCATCGAATTACAATGCCGCTCCGGAGCTGCTTGCAAAGCGCTCAACAATCGAGGCCGCCTGTTGCAGAGTTGGGATATGGCGCAGACGTTCTGCGCGCGGAGGTCAAAACCCACAGAAACAGGCGGGGTCGTTCCGCCAAGAAAATTCTAAAAACCAACGGCCTGCGACGTCTGGGCCGTGGGCATAGTTTCAGCATCAAACGGATGCTCCAAGCAACCCGAGCAGTTGCGTCCAGTCGCGATCTGCTGCGACGAGATCCGGGAATCCCTCTCCCCCTCCTTGCACCTCCCGCCCCCTGGGATGTCCCGCTAGACCTTCTCAACAGTGGATGGGATTAGTGCATCGGATTAGCGGCTTCCGCACGACAGATCATTCGCTGCAAGGTCCTCGGAGTAAGGTCATATCGTTTGGCCAAGTCGACGATTGGTTCGCCACGCACCCGAAATGCGACCATAGCCTCTTCCAGTTTATCTTTGGAAAGAAGTCGTGGCCGCCCAAGTGTTCGGCCATTTTGCTTTGCTGCGGCCATCCCCGCCCTTGTTCGTTCGCTGATGATGGTTCGCTCGAATTCCGACAGGGCCGCTATCATGTGGAAAACAAGCCGCCCGCCTGATGAGCTGGTATCGATGTTCTCCGTGAGTGAATGGAAATCAACACCTCGATCCCCAAGTTCATCCATAAGTTGAACAAGTCTTATCAGTGAACGTCCAAGCCTATCCAGACGCCACACGACGAGCGTATCACCCGGACTGAGTGTCGACAAAGCTTCGTCGAGACCCGGACGAACAAATCCAGCACCTGAAGCCCCATGATCCGTGAATATCCTTACACATCCCGCCCTCTCCAGCGCTTGCATCTGAAGATCAAGCTTTTGATCTTCTGTGGAGACACGCGCATATCCTAATCGCATTTCTGGCCTTCTTTCTCCACTCGTATGGCGTTAACCCCATTCTATCTCAGCTGCATTCACGCCATCCGTTGGACAATCTTTCGCTCAGTTAAGAGCTAAATGTTGACAAAAAAGGGTCCCTTTTTTCAGTTCCGATTCGATGCCTTAATAGTGTCGAAAACATCAGTATTCTCCGCCTTCGACCCCTAAGATCGGGCCTTGAGTGTTGTCTACCTCAAGGGACCCTTTTATGCAGGGGAATGAGGCAGGGATAACAAAGGGTTACCGTACTTTTGGTACGGAAACCGACACTGTCCGCGTCTATTGTGCGATGGAGCCCCTGGAATCGGCTTCCGGGCGCAATTCGTCACCGAATATCCTCGGCGCGTGTGCTGCAGCGGTGTCTGGCGCCATTGCCGGCTTCTTCCTGTCCGGCGCCTTCAGCCTTGCCGGCATCGCATTTGTTTCCGTCTCTGCCGGCGCGATTCTGGGCTGGATGGCGCGGGGGCTTTCACGATGAAAGCCTTGCCTCCCAGCCTTTCCACCTATCGTTGGCATCCCGTCGGATCGATCAGTGGCGTGGTCGTTGGCGGAACGGGCAGCCCGGTTTGCCTGGGCCGTGCCAAATCGGCACTTGTCCGGTTTCCTTCGCTGTTGACTGGCTCTGCCCCCGCCTCGGCTCCGGCTCCACACTCAGCTCGGATGCGTGCGAAGGTGCCCCTTCGGCAGAGCCTTGCGACCCGATCGGCATCGAAGGGTCATGCTCCCTGGCAAAAGCGCCCGGATGTTCCGCTCGTCCTGATCCCGACCGATGAGCACGGGGCGACGCGATGAAGAAGCCGTCGTCCACCTTCAGCGTGACCATCGACAATCTCCCGCAGATCGCCGCGGCGTATTCGGAAGGCGTTGCCGCGCGTGTCCTCTACGAAACCTGGCAGCGGCTTTCGTCGACCCTTGGCGCCGACACATGGCATGTGTCTGAAAAGTCCTGGGGCGTCGCCCTCGAATTCCGCGGCAACGAGAGACTGGCGGCACCATCCGTCATTGAATTCATCGAAGCCGCCGTGACGGTTGCCGCGCGGCGCCCCGTGGCCATCGGACCTCACCGCATCGTCATGGGCCTCAGCGCCGACTTTGGCCACCCAATCCAGGCAGACGGTTCGGCCAGGGTGGAAGCTTCGCAATATCGTCTCGATATGTGTGCGGCAGCACTCGCCTACGGCGCGATCGATGCGGGGATGATTCATTTCGCAGAGCAGCCCGTCGTGGCTGCGGGTGAAAAGGCCGAGCCCCTGTACTTTGAATGCCTCGCTCGTCTTGTGAGCGATGATGGGGCCGTCATTGTACCGGGCACCTATCTCGGAGCGCTGGAGCGCCTCGGTCTCGTGCGCGCGTTCGATCGTCATGTCGTGCGTGAAGTCATCCGCCAGCTCCGACTGCGGCCGGACGTCGTCCTCGGTTGCAATATATCCGGTCAGTCTGCCGTTCGTGACTTCTGGTGGAAATCAACGTTCGAAGAGCTCTCAAAGCGTCCTGATATCGCGGGGCGCCTGGTGATCGAGATCACCGAGACCGCAGCACTGCCTGATGTCAACGAGGCAGTCGCATTTGTCTCGGCCGTTCGCCAGACCGGCGCACGTGTTGCACTTGATGACTTCGGCGCAGGGCACAGCTCGCCAACATTCGCGCGCAACGCGCGCGTCGACATTGTCAAGATTGACGGGTCCTACGTTCGCCAGCGCATCGCCGGGCCAGACGGTCGATATCTGCTTCACCATCTTGTCAACCTTGTCGGCAATCTCGGTTCGACGGTCGTCATCGAGGGGATTGAAAGCGCCGAGGATTTGCGACTTGCCGTCGAGACCGGCGCCAAGTGGTTCCAGGGCTTTTACTTCCAGCGTCCGCAGCTTCCCCATCACGTTCTCGACTGGATTGTCATCTCGAATCCGGGGAGGCCGCATTGATGGACCACAATGCTGCCTGGCACAGCTGGGGATTGATCCAGGACGGGGTATTGTTGCGCTCCGGCCGCACGCTTGCGAGCCTTGCCACCTCCAGCGAACAGCACTCCTTCGAACAGTTGCTCGATCGGCTCGCGTCCCTCACGCCGCTCAGCGAACGTCCCGATCACGCCCTGCAACATCTTCATGCATGCGCCAAGAATGCCCGCGCACTGATGGAGGATCCCCGATACGGCCTCTCCGCGGACGCGATCGGCTGCCTGATGAACACGTTCGAGGCCGCGCTCATTGCGGCAACGGACGACCTGATCTTCTTCATTGATGACAGCAAGCTCGGCCCGGTTCGGCGGGACGATCACGCTGCTGTGGCTTCCATCGCATCGCGGCATGGCAGCGCTATCCGCCAATGGTGGTCAACCTACTCGGCTGCCATCGAAGCCCTTTTCGGGGGTGCCAACCCATGAGCCACGCACCACGCCCCTTCGAGCCTTGTCGGAAACAGCACATCCCACGGAAAAATCCCGAGATCCTTGGGGTCCGGGACCGGCATCATGGGCCCAACATCACGTCCCTGCTGCTCGCCGCCCATATGGCGCGGGAGGACCGCTGATGCGTGGGGATCATCTTCACTTTGGCTCCGACCGTGCGCGTCAGAACGTCTTCGGGCGCAGGGGCGATGCGCCGCCGGTGGCCCGGCCAGCTGACCAGCCTGTATTCGGCAAGCGCGGCGACACGCCAGCGGATCAGGTGTCCCTTCAAAGGGAGCGCCTGCGTGGATTCGCCTCCGAACTGCAGCTGGTCTTTGGCGATGCGGACATCCCCATCGCGCCGTTGCCGTTTGTCCTTGAGGACGATGGCGATCCGACAATCGTCTTCGCGCCCTCGGCCTTGCTCTATCTTGATCATGGCACCGGCGCGTTCGTGTTCGTCGACGAGTCCGGCGAGAGCAGCAGCACGCTGATTTCAGCGGACACCGACCGGATCATGGGGGCAGTGCTCTCCTATCTGGCGAAGACCCGAGATGCCGCTGAGCCCAGTTTTCACCTGTCGATCGTCAGCAGATGTGTAGGGCATAGCATCGCGGAAATTGAGCGCGGGCTGATCCTTGCAACGCTTCGACATTGCCATGGCAATCGAACCTTTGCCGCGCGCCAGCTTGGCATCTCGCTGAGGACGCTGCGCACCAAACTTCGCTCCTACTGGTCGCATTTTCCATCTCCGACGGCAGCGAACCCTGGATCAGCAGCTGCGGAAATTCGCGAACCCGAGAAATGCCGGGCCTCAACCGATCGCCAGCAGAAAATCCCCTTCCCCTCGGGCGCGGCGTTTCCGACCGCAGTCAGCCGACTGAACCGGGAGGACTAACGACATCGAGAACTGAGTTTGAGTTCGCCGCCATCGGGCGCGCGGAGTTTTGTCACTGGCCAGCGGCCGAATGGAGATCATGAATGAAAAATAGCCTTAAAAATCATTTGCTTACATCTGCATGCGCGAGCGTCTTAGCGCTCTCGTGTTCCGCGAGTTCAGCGTTCGCCGACGCAGCTGTGTTGGACGCGAACGCGACTGTCATCTCGCAAAGCGATGCCGTCATCTCTCAATCCAAGGACAACATCCCGGCTGTCTCCGCGAGCAATCTGGGTCGAGCGAACCTGACGAATGCGACGATTACAACCACAGGAATGAGATCAGTCGGAGCGTCTGCAGCATCTGGCGGCATCATCAAGTTGAGCGGCGGGTCGATCTCCAGCAACAACACAACTGGCCAATTTATCCAGAACGGCGACGGCACGCGCTCCTATGCGCTGTTGGCCGCCGACGCCACCTCGTTCATCGACGCCAGCGATGTGACGATCGTGACCCTTGGGCAGCGCGCATACGGCGCTTACGCGACCAGTGGCTCGCAAATTGACATCAAGAACAGCACAGTCCGGACAGAAGGCTTCATGGCCTACGGCGTTTATGCCTCCGGGCCTAACTCAACCCTGAACGCCACGAACGTTGACATTACTACGATCGGGCATGTTGGCGACGCGGTCTGGGCCTACAACGGTGGCACCGTCAACTTTGATGGCGGAAAGATATCCGTAAGCGGAGACCCGAATCCCGCGGCTCCCTACGACCCATCAGGTATCATGACGACCGTCGGGAATGGCACGATCAACGCAAAACGCATCTCTGCAGTCACGCTTGGGGTGAACAGCGTCGCCCTGCGCGCAGGCGGCTCGGTCGGTCCAGTCAACTCCGCAGGCACCATAACGCTTGAGGACAGCGATATCCGGGTAGAGGGCGCAGGCTCAAGTTTGGGCGCGGTCGTCTTCGGCAGTCTCTTGACGGCGAATGGGTCAACTTTGACGGCAACAAACGGTGCCGGGTTCTATCTGCAAGACAATGCCACCTTGCGCCTCACCGACACCTCCGTCTCCACAACACAGGAGACGTTCAAAGCCAAATTCACGTCAGACGAGCAGCAGCAGGACATCGTTATCGGGGACGGATCCACGGTCAATCAAAACAATGGCACACTTTTGCTTGTTCAGCGCTCCCAAGACGCAGCTGACGGAGTGGTCAACCTCAGCCTCGGCACCGGCGCTGTCGCGGTTGGCGATATTGTCGACGTTGATGACAGGATCGGTGGCGGCCATACCGATGTCGAAATCGGGCAGAACGCCTCCTATACGGGCCGAATGAATGGGATCCGCAATCTCACCGGTCTTGCAGGCTCAACAATAAACTCTCAGGGGCTGGCTTCGATCAGCGGCTCAGTCGAAGGAACCGGGGCGACATTTGCCTTCAGCGAAACCGGCGCTTCGATCGGTGGAGATGTGCGACTGGCCTCTGGATCCGTCACCACGGGCGGGTCGCAGGCCAATCATATCAACGTGGCCGGCAATGTAGAAATTGACGCGACCTCCACGCTCGGTGGCAATTGGACGATTGGGGGCAACCTGCTGAATGCGGGAACCATAGCGCCCGGCAACTCCATTGGAACCATCTCCGTCGCCGGCAACTACAACCAGGGTTACGCGGTCAACTTCAATCCCCCCTCGATACCGGGCATCTCTTCCTTCAGTCTGATCGAGGGGCCCGGGGCCACCTATGTTGCCGAACTCCTGCCGGGCAGCTCGACTTCCGATCTCATCAACGTGACCGGCACGGCCACAATCGACAACGGCTCCATCCTGAACGTCTCCAGATATGGCAACGGTCCTTATGCTCTGGACGCGCACTACACCGTGTTGACCGCAGCCGGTGGCGTGACCGGCACCTACATCCTGACCGGAGACACGAAAGTGTCCGCCTTCTATACGCTGGAAGCGGCCTATGACGACAACAACGTCTACGTGAACAGCGTCCAGACCAGCACCTTTGCAGACAAGGCGCTGACAACCAATCAGCTGGCCGTCGCCGGTGGACTGGATGCCCTCGGTGCGTCGAACGCCCTGCGGACCGCCGTTCTTTCGGTGCAGACCGATGGAGAAGCCCGGTCAGCTTACGATCAGCTGTCGGGTGAGGTCTATTCCTCCGCAAAGACCGCATTGATCGACGACAGCCGTTTCGTGCGTCAGGCCACAGCCAATCAGGTGCGCTCCGCTGTCGGCGCGAAGACACCCTCTGTCTGGGCGCAGGGCTACGGCTCGTGGGGAAGTTTCAAGGGCGACGGCAATGCCTCCGGCTTTGATCGCAATGCCGGCGGCTTCTTCATCGGCGCAGACGGCGAAGTGCTCGACACGTTCCGTCTTGGTGTCGTTGGCGGGTACGGACATTCGGCAATACAGGCTGGTGCCGGCCGCGGTTCGGTGTCCGTCGACACCTACAGCCTCGGTGTCTACGGCGGTGGCGAATGGAACAAGCTGACCGTCAACCTGGGCCTTAACGAAGCGTGGCATCAGCTTTCTTCGAGCCGCTCCTTCTCCTTCTCCGGTTTCACCGACAGCCTCTCGGCCGATTATCATGCGCGTACAACCCAGGCCTATGGTGATGTCGGCTATCGCATGGATCTCGGGTCCGTTTCATTCGAACCCTTTGCGGGTCTCGCCTATGTCAACCTGAATACCGATGGCTTTACCGAGAAGGGTGGCTTCGCGGCTCTGACAAGCAGAGGCAACTCTGTCGACGCCACATTCACCACCATTGGTCTGCGAGCTGAAAGCCGCTTCGATCTTGAGGGCGTCTCGGTGACGGCAAGCGGCATGGCGGCATGGCGGCATAGCCTCAATCAGGTCACCCCGACCAGCATCAACGCCATCGCCGGTGGGGCCGCATTTAGCGCCGCGGGTGCACCGCTTGCACGCGACGTTGCGGTGTTCGAAGCGGGGCTTTCCGCAGCCATCAGCCAGAACGCGACGATTGGCGTCAGCTACAGCGGCCAGTTCGGCAACGGCGTCAGGGATCAGGGGATCAAGGGCAGGTTGAGCCTGAAATTCTGACAAAGTCAGGCCCCTCCTCCGGCTTCCAAAGGCCGGAGGAGGACCAGCAGAAGCACGCCTAACGGATGTTGCTCGTCTGCCGGGTCACCAGGTCCGCAAGGTCACCGCCATCATCGATGGCCGGCCTCTCCACCATCATCACAAACGTCTCCTGCCGCTTCGGTTCGACCACGGATCGGAAGGCCGGGGAGAGCTTTAGCCTGAAATTCTGCTTCATGACGACAGCCACCAACCGGAAGCCTCGCGTCCCTCCATCTTCGATGGCTGCGACCCGGGCTCGCCGGCCTCCTCGTTCTCTCGGGACGATCGATCACGATCCGGCGTCTTCGACCGAAGCGCGCCTGCTCGGCATCGCGAGCTCATTTGCCAGTGTCCGCAGCTTGGCTCCGGAGATCCGTCAACAGCGCGGCGTGCCGCAGGGGAGGTGAAGCGCGGGGGACCGCCTATCCAGCTTTAACGTCCGCACGAAGCCTTCGGCGGACACCAAACACAGTTCCTTAGGGGGATAATCATGACCATCATCACGCGACCGACGTCCAAACTCTCAAGATCGTCGATGCTGCTTCCACTCCTGCTCGCATCGACCACCGCGCTCACCACACCGGCCTTTGCCGGCGATTTCTGGGACGGCAGCTCGGGCACCAAGAACAATGGCCAGGTCGAAGGTGGCTCAGGCACATGGACGGTGGCCAACAGCGGGCAGCAGGGCGCCAACTGGACTAACGCGGACGGCACAAACAACGCTTCCTTTACCAACGGCACTACTGCCGTGTTCAAGGGCGCGTCTGGCACCGTGACCGTCGACAATACCGCTGGCCAGGTACAGGTCTCGGGCCTCCAGTTCGCGAGTGACGGTTATGCTATCACGGGGGGCGCAATAGAGCTGCTAAGCGGTAAGAATAGCATCAGTGTCGACGACGGCGTGAACGGTGCGGCGACGGCTGCTACCATCGGCAGCAACCTGACCGGCCAGGGCGGCATCGACAAGACCGGCCTCGGCACGCTCATCCTGACCGGGACCAATACAAACCTCGGTGACACAACGATCTCGGCCGGCACGCTGCAGGTGTCGGGTTCCCTCGGATCGAAAGACAGTGGACTGACGGCTGCAGGCGGCGACCTGAAAGTGGTCGCTGGCGGCTCAGTCACTCTCGGCAATGGCGTGATCGGCAATGCCGATGGCGCCAGCACGGCCACAGTTTCCGGTTCAAATGCGGAATTGAACAGCGGGAGCGAACTGACGATCGGTCGAGCCGGCACGGGTTCTCTCACTGTTGAGAGCGGCGGACATTTCGTCGCTAAAAGGCTTGCCCTCAGCACCGGGTCCTGGGAGCCGGGCACGGGCGGCTCAGGCACACTGGTCGTCACAGGCCCCGGGACACTCTGGGAGAACACCGGCGGCGTCGACATCGCACGTACGGCAGGCTCCACGGGATCGCTGACGGTTTCGGGCGGCGCAACCGCCCACATCGTCAACACGGGTGTCTATACCGATCAAGGAGCCCAGATCACCTTCACAGGAGCCGGCACGACGGTCGAGATCGGCAATCCCGCAGATCCGAACAGCCCTACAGATCCGGCGTGGCTGAGCCTCGGCGGCGGCACGGTAACGATTTCCGACAGCGCCAGCGTCTATACCAGCGGCACCTATGTCGGCGCTAGCGGCAGCGCGCTCTCGACGGTGACGGTGGACGGCGCAGGCTCGAGCCTTGCAGCAGAGGTGCGTATCTATGTCGGCGGCCAGAATGGCAGCCGGGACGTCGACCCGATCAATGGCAGCGGCAGCCTCACCATCTCCGGCGGCGCCACGGCATGGGGCGGTTCGGTCGGGGTCGGCATGGACCCCCATTCACAGGGCACCGTGCTTGTCACCGGAACGGGTTCAGAGCTCTGGGCCAAGGCGAACACCGCCCTCAGTGTGCCAACGGTGGGCAATTTCTACGTCGGTTTCAACGGCACGGCGCAGGTCGTGGCGTCTGCCGGAGGCAGGGTGAAAGCCGACAACGAGGTTCGTATCGGCTACGCCGAGATGGGAGACGGCGAACTGGCCATCGGAGCGGCAAGCACGCAAGCGGCCGCTGCGGCCGGTGTCATCGACACGCCGGCGATCGTGTTCGGAGACGGCACCGGCAAGCTGGTGTTCAATCACACCGACGCCGCATACACGCTCTCGTCCAACATCAGCGGTGCCGGTGGCATCGTCCAGATGGGCAGCGGCACGACCATCCTGACGGGAGACTCGTCCAACTTCACCGGCGGGACGACGGTCGCCGCAGGCGGCCTCAAGGTGAATGGCTCGCTCTCCGGCTCGGTGGTCACCGTTCAGTCGGGCGGGACACTCTCCGGCACGGGCACCGTCGGTGGCGTGGTGGCACAGGCCGGTGCGATCCTCGCCCCTGGCAACAGCCCTGGAACGCTCGCTGTCGCGGGCAACTTCCATCAGGCCGCTGGCTCCATCTACATGGCGGAGGTGGTCCCCGGCAGCACGATCTCGGACCTCATCGTGGTCAATGGCCAGGCCACGCTCGCGAAGGGTGCCGTCATCTCCATCTCCAAATATGGCAGCGGCAGCTTCACGCTCGACAGTCGCTATACGCTGATTACGGCAACAGGCGAGGTGATGGGCACCTACACCGTTGTCGGAGACACCGCCGTCTCGACTTTCTATTCTCTCGGAGCCAGCTACGACCCCAACCGCGCCTATCTGGAAGCCCAGCAGACCCGCTCCTTTGCCAACGCCGCGATCACTCCGGACCAGATCGCCGTTGCCGGCGGTCTGCAGAGCCTGCCGTCTGACAACGGTCTCCGGCGCGCCATCGGCTATCTCCAGACCGATGCCGAGGCTCAGGCCGCCTTCAACGGTCTGTCCGGGGAGATCCACTCCTCCATCAAGGGTGCCATGGTCGAGGACAGCCGCTTTGTTCGCAACGCAGCGAACGACCGTCTTCGGGCTTCCTTCAACGCTGTCGGCGCACCAGCGGTGCCCACGGCAACCTATGGCGTGGACGGGGCAACCTTCTGGTCGAACGGCTACGGCGCCTGGAGCAATGTCGACAGCAACGGGAATGCAGCGGGCATGTCGCATCATGGCGGTGGATTCGTCGCGGGCGCGGATGCGGCCGTGTTCGACACGACACGCCTCGGTCTGCTGGCCGGGTATGCCCGTTCCACCTACAGCGTCATCGATCGCGGCTCCTCCGCAACCTCGGACAACTACACGGTCGGGGCCTATAGCGGGTCCCAATTCGGCAATCTCGGGCTGCGCCTAGGCTCCGCCTACACATGGAGCAATGTCGATACCAGCCGTGGCGTTGGCTTTGCCGGCTTCTCGGATGCCCTGTCCGGGCACTACAATGCCGGCATCTTCCAGGCCTTCGGAGAAGTCGGCTACCGCATCGACGTCGGTTCGGTATCCTTCGAGCCCTTCACCGGCCTTGCACATGTCAGTGTCCAGACAGACGCCTTCTCCGAGCGTGGCGGCCTGGCCGCACTGACGGCAACCCGCGGCAATACGGACGTCACCTTCACGACGCTCGGCCTCCGCGGCTCGACCGATCTCGCGATCGGGGAGCAGATGGTTTCCGCTACAGGCACTGTCGCATGGCGCCATGCCGTCGGGAATACGACGCCGACAACCAGTTTCAACTTCGCCGGTTCCAATCCGTTCGGCATTGCCGGTACGCCTGGCGCAAAGGATTCGGCCCTCGTTGATCTTGGTCTTTCCACCAAACTCAACTCCGCACTCTCCCTCGGCGTCTCCTATACCGGCCAGTTCGGTGATGGAACGCGGAGCCAGGGGGTACGGGCAAACTTCAACGTGAAGTTCTGACCATGGCGACGTCTGCTACCACAGCACCCGACATGCAGAGCAACCTGCCGCTCTTCTACAGCAGGCCGGTCGTGCTGCGCTTTGAAGAACACCGCAAGAAGGCACTCAAACCCGCCGTGGGGTTCGGCTTCTCGGCGACTGCCAACGCCGTGCCGCTGTTGACCGCGGAATTTGCCCACGCGGCACGACACTACCCCATCGTCTTCAACGACACCGCACATGTAAATGCTCTCGCGGTGCTCGGACTGAAGGAGGGACAGAACCTGTTTACCGCCACCGACGGGTTCTGGAGGGCCGGGACTTATGTCCCGGCCTACCTTCGACGCTACCCCTTCATCGCAACCCATGTTGCGGATGAGGGTGCACAGCTTCTGGCAATCGATTCCGCCTCTGATCGCTTTATCGATCTCGGTGCGAGCGATGACGCGGAGCCACTGTTCGATGATCAGGGCGGTCCCTCGCCCATGACGGCCAAGGCCATGGCCTTCTGCCATGCCTTCCATCGGGATCATCTGTGCGATCAGGGGTTCGGGGCCGCATTGCAGGACCAGGGCCTGCTCGTAGAGCATCACGCCGAAATGCAGTTTTCCGACAATAGTCGCTACATGCTGAACGGTTTCCGCATCGTCGATGCGGAAAAGTTCCGTGCCATCTCCGATCGCGATCTCCTCCTTAACTGGCACCAACGCGGCTGGCTGGCCGCCATCAACCTTCACCTCGCCTCCATGCACAATTGGGAGGCGCTGCTTTTCCTCAACGCCGAAATCAACAAGACAGTCGAACAGGGAGCGGCATGAATCTCATGGCAAAAATTGCAATCGGAACTTTAGCCACCGCCCTCATCGGTGCGGCTGCCGTTGTCTTCATGTTCAACGTCCTGCAATGTGAAGCGAACACGAAACAACCCGGAGAAACCAGCCAGACGCCACCCAAACCGTCGGCGTCTGCATCGACCTCCATGTTTCAAATCGCCGAGGCGAGTGCCCAGACCGGCAGCCGGCAGTCTGCCGCACTCCCCGGCGGCGCATCCTCGCTTCAGGAAAACTATCAGGATTGGGTCGTCCTTTGTACGCAACAGGCTGGCGCCGAGGGGCAACCTCCCATCAAGCGCTGCGCTATGAACCAGCAGCAAGTGAGCCAGCAAAGCGGACAGCGTGTACTTTCTCTGGAGTTGAGGCAGGTCGGCAGCGGTTTCGAAGGGGCGCTGTACCTGCCGTTCGGGCTGTCCCTCGACAAAGGCGTGACTTTGCAAATCGATGGAGGGCAGATCTCTCAACCTAACCGCTTCCGCACCTGCCTGCCGGCCGGTTGCCTGGTGCCCTTGACCTTTGATGCAGCCTATATGACGGCTCTAGAGAAAGCCTCGGCGCTCAAGATCAAGGCCATTGCCGATGGCGGCGCAGAGACGCCGTTCTCGATATCCATGAAGGGCTTCGGGGCCGCGTCGGCACGGCTAGGAGCTCTGGCGAAATAGAGCCGCGATCAAAGGCTTTTGACGTCGATAGCGGCCCGTGGACTTCATGGCCTTCGACCATCGGGGCCAGCAGAGGGGATCAGTTGTCCGTTTCCCGAGGTCAAACCCGCAGGATTTGCCTCCGATCCCGGGTCAGCTTTCGGCGAACGCCCCTGCTGAAATTGCTTCGATGTCGTCTCTGGCGGAAGAGTGAAACTCCTCCGCCAGATTGGTTTTCAGATCTTCCGCAAGCTCAGAACGGATAATGCTGCTGCGAATCCTCGATGGTGATCCAGCGCAGATCGGTGAACTCGGCAATGGCCGCCTTGCCGCCAAAACGGCCATAGCCGGACGCCTTGACGCCGCCGAAGGGCATCTGAGGCTCGTCGTTGAGCGTCGGGCCGTTGATGTGGCAAATGCCGCTCTCGATGCGGTCGGCAACCCGCATGGCGCGCTGGACGTCACGGCTGAAGACGGCCGCCGAGAGACCGTATTCCGTGTCGTTGGCCACGCGGATCGCCTCTTCCTCACCCTTGACGCGGATGACCGGCTTGACCGGGCCGAAGGACTCTTCCTCATAGATGGTCATGCCGGGCTTCACATGGTCGACCACGGTCGCTTCGACGATAGACCCGTTGCGCTTGCCGCCGGTCACGATCGTCGCGCCCTTGGCGATCGCGTCCGCCATGATCCGGTCCATCTTTTCCGCTGCCTGCGGGGTCACGAGCGCGCCGAGCACCACATGTTCGCGCGGATTGCCCGCCGGAAGCGCGGCCGCGCGGGCCGAGAGCTTGGCGACGAATTCGTCGGCGATCGTCTCGTCGACGATGATGCGCTCGGTCGACATGCAGATCTGGCCCTGGTTCATAAAGGCACCGAAGATGGCGGCATTGACCGCGCCGTCGATATCCGCGTCATCGAGGACGATGAGCGGCGCCTTGCCACCGAGTTCCAGCAGCGCCGGCTTCAGGTTCTCGCCCGCGAGGCGACCGATGATGCGACCGACGCGCGACGAGCCGGTAAAGTTCACATGCTTCACGGCTGGGTTGGCAATCAGCGCCTCAACGATGGCAGCAGCATCTTCCGGCGCGTTGGTGACGACGTTGACGACTCCCTTCGGCAGACCCGCCTCGTTGAAGCACTCGCCGATGAGGCGGTGCACAGCCGGGCAAAGCTCGGACGCCTTGAGAACCACGGTGTTGCCGCAGGCAACCGCCATGGCAACAGCGCGTGTACCCAGGATTACCGGCGCGTTCCACGGCGCGATGCCGAGGCAGACGCCCTTGGGCTTGTAGACACCCATGGCCAGCGTGTTCGGCTTGTTGGACGGAATGATCTCTCCGCCGATCTGGGTTGTCATGGCAGCGGCCTCGCGGATGATGCCGGCGGCCAGCATGACGTTGAAGCCAGCCCATCCGCCGGTTGCGCCCGTCTCGGCGATCATGGCGGCGATAAAATCACCCACCTTGGCGTCCATGATGTCGGCCGCCTTGTTCAGGAGCGCCCGACGCTCGCCGGGGCCGGTCTTCGACCAGCTTTCGAACGCGGCGGCGGCAGAGGCAACGGCAGCGTTGGCATCCTCGATGCCTGCGGCGGCCGACGTCGAGGCGACGGCACCGGTCACCGGATCATACCGTTCAAAGGTCCGCCCGCTGGCCGCGGCCTTCGCCTCGCCATCGATGAGAAGATTGATGTTCATTGGGGGTCTCCGTTTACTGGTTGTCAGAAGCCGAGAACTTCGGCGTTGATGGATGCTTCAAGTCCGCCGTCGCAGGGAATGTTGGCGCCGTTGATCCAGCGCGCCGCATCCGAGCAGAGGAAGAGGACAGGCGGGGCGATGTCTTCGGCCGTACCGGCGCGGCCGACACGATCGATGTCGCTGTCGACGCGGGGATTGCCGAGCACTTCGCGGAACTGGGTGAGGATCGGCGTTTCGACCGGGCCCGGGCTGACGGCGTTCACGCGGATGCCGCGATCCTTGAAGACAGGCTCGTGGGCGGCCTGCATGTTCCAGAGCAGCAGCAGTTCCTTCGACAGCGGATAGCCGAATTCGTTGTGCAGCCCCTCGGCGCGCAGAACCGCGTCGACGTCGGGGAAGCCTTTCACCGCGACCAGCTTTTTCGCCCGATCGAGATTTGCCCGCCAGCCGTAACCGGCGATGGAGGCCACGTTCACGATCGAGCCGCCTTCGCGGATCTTGCCGGCCACGGCATAGGAAAGCTCGCGCAGGCCATAGAAGTTGATCGCCAGGGTCGGCACGATCCCAGCCTTGCCCGAGATGCCGGCGACGTTGCAGAGCGCGTCGACCCCGCGCGGCAGCGCGGCGGCAATCGCCTCAACTCCCGCCGCCGAGCCGATGTCGCCCTCGATGAAATGGCCGACGGTGACATCGGGCTTTCTCACATCGATGCCGATGACGTCCGCACCGAGTTGTGCGGCGAGTTGCGCCGTGCGCTTGCCGATCCCCGAGGCGACGCCGGTGATGACGATCTTCTTGCCGAAAAGCATGTTTCAATCCTCCTTGATTTTCTTGTGTTGGACGCCTGCGCGATCACTCGCGCACGACATAGCCGACCGGCAGCAGCCGAAGCCCCGTGCGGTCCGCGAAATAGCCCCATAGCCCCTTGGGCAGGACGAGGGAGAAGATGAGAGCAACGGCACCGAGCCCGACGAGGTACCAGACGCCGGCTGCGGCAAACCATGTCTCGATGAGGAAGAACAGGATGGCACCGAGGATCGCCCCCTCGAACTTTCCGATCCCGCCGACGAGCACCATGAAGATCATGTAGGCCGTCCACTGCACCGAGAAATAGGTCTTCGGCTGAAAGGACGTGGCGGAAGCCAGCCACAGCGCGCCCGCCGCCGCAATGCCGCCGGCCGCGATGACGAAGATCAGCCGCTTGGTGCGGATGGCGTCGACCCCGAGCGATGCCGCCGCCTCCTCGCTGTCGCGGATCGCCTGGATGGCAGCACCGGTGCGGCTGCGCAGCAGGAAGAAGAGCGCCGAGAGAAGCCCGGCCATCGTGGCCAATGCCAGCCAGTAAATCAGGTTGCGGCGCAGGCCGATGTCATAGGCGTTCAGCGAAATCAGCGATGTGCCGGTTTCCCCCTGGATCAGGGTGTCGAGATTGACCAGCAGATGCGCGAGTTCGGCCAGAACCCACATGCCGATGGCGAACTCGCCACCCTTCAGCTTGAGCATGAAGCGGCCGACCGGATAGGCAATCACGGTCGTCACGACGGCGCCCAGCGCCATGGCAATGAACGGATCCACGCCGAGATCGGCGATGCGGATGGTGAAATAGGCGCCGAGCCCGAAGAAGAGCTGCTGGCCGATGGAGACAAGGCCGCCATAGCCGGCCAGCGCATTCCACATGGCGGCCAGCACGACATAGATGAAGAGCGCGGTGAGCCGATCCACCGCCCCTGCCCCCAGCACCACCGGCGCGATGGCGAGCACCACGATGGCGGCGACGCAGAGGCTGACGGCAACGATGGAGGCCGTGGCCCAGCGTTCGATGCGGATGGACGTGAGATTGGTCGTGGTCATTTCGCGAGCCCCGCAATGCGTCTCAGCCGATAGGTGAAGTCGCCCGGAAGGAAGAAGAAACGGGCAAAGAGGACGAAGATGAAGGCCAGGTGCCCGCCGATCAGGAAGCCCTGCGGATGGATGGCCGCTCCCGCCGTCTGTGCCAGCGCCAGTACGATGCCGCCGATGAGCGTGCCCCAGAGCGAACCCGCGCCGCCGATGATCGTCGCTTCGAAGGCGAAGAGCAGCTGGGCGCCGCCGGCATAGGCGTCGAAGGTGGCGCGCATGCCGAGGGCCGCACTGGCAATGCCGATGGAACCGACGGCAATGGCCGAGGCGATCGCGCTCGCCTTGCGCGCGTCAATGCCGACGATGCCGGCCGTATCCGGATCTTCGGCCGTGGCCCGGATTGCCTTGCCTGTCCCGGTGCGGCTGAGGAAGAGCTGCAGCCCGCCGAGAAGGACGATCGCGGCCACCAGTGTCAGTACGCCGATCTTGCCGACAAAGATGTCGCCCGGCAGTTCAAAACTGTCCCAGGCGAGATCGCCAATATAGGGAGCAAGCGAGCGGGTGTCCGCGCCGAACTGCTCGAAGAGAAGATTGTCGAGCACGATGGAAAGGCCGAACGTGGTCAGGATCGGCAGAAGCTCGCCGCCTCGGGCGCTGCGCTCCAGCAGGAAGCGCTGCAGCGCCCAGCCGACCAGCGCCAGAAGCGGCACAAGGGCGAGAAGGCCGACGAAGGGCGATATCTCGTAATGTTCGCCGAGATACCAGAGGAAGTAGCCGCCGAGCACGAGCAGGCTGCCATGCGCCAGATTGATGACGCGCATCACCGACAGCATGAAGGAGAGCCCGCAGGCGATCAGCGCATAGTAGCCGCCGAGGACGATGGCTTGGGCGATCTGGTTCAGCATCAGTGCGCTCCCCCCAGGCTCTGGCCACGTTTGAGACCGAAATAGGCCTCGGTGATTTCGTCGCGGGTTGTCTCCGGCATCGGCCGGTCCAGCACGACCTGTCCCTCCAGCATGCAGACCGCTCGACCGGCCACGGCCATGGCGCGCTTCAGGTCCTGTTCGACGAGGACGACCGTGACCCCGGATTTGAGAAGTTCGGCGAGCGAGGCATAGACCTGATCGACCACCAGCGGCGAAAGCCCAAGCGAAATCTCGTCGAAGAAGACGACGTCCGGATTGGTCATCAGCGCGCGGCCGATCGCGGTCGCCTGCTGTTCACCACCCGACAGCGTGCCCGTTCTCGCATGCCGGCGTTTCACGAGGTTCGGGAAGATGGAGAAAATGCGTTCGACGGACCAGTCGCCGCCGCGCTTGACGAGACCGCCGAGCTCAAGGTTTTCCTCGACCGTCATGCGGGCAAAGAGCCGACGACCTTCCGGAACCAGAACCATCCCGGACTTCACGCGCTCATACGCGGACATCGCCGTCACGTCCTCTCCCTTGAACAGGATGCGACCGCCGGCCGGCCGGATCGCGCCGGCAAGCGTGCGCAGAAGCGTCGTCTTGCCCGCGCCGTTCGCGCCGATGATCGCCACGACCTCGCCTGCCCCAACCTTGAGGCTGACGGAGCGCACGGCCTTGAACTGTCCGTAGCGGACGTCGAGATTTTCGATAGACAGAAGCGTCATTCCGGCGATCCTCCGAGATAGGCCTTGACCACCTCAGGATGGCTCATCACCGCCTGCGGATCGCCATCGGCAATGATCCGCCCGGCGTCCATGCAGATGAGCCGGCGGGCAATCTTCAGAAGCACATGGACGATATGCTCGATCCAGATGATCGAGATGCCGCGGGCCGAGAGTTTCGCAATGGCCTCGACAAGCTCTTCCGCCTCGCTTTCGGTCAGCCCGCCGCCAATCTCGTCGAGCAGCAAAAGCTTCGGGTCGGCGGCGAGCGCCCGGGCCAGCTCCAGCCGCTTGCGGTCGAGCAGGCCGATCGTGTCGGCCTGCCGGTTGGCGATGGGAAGCATGCCGCAAAGGTCGAGCGCTTCCAGCGTCGCCTGATAGGCCGCCTCCGTGTTGCGGCGACCGTTATGGACGGCCGCGACATGGACGTTTTCGAAGACGGTCAGGCCCGAGAAGGGTCTGGGGATCTGGTGCGTGCGCACCAGCCCCATATGGCAGCGTTGCATGGCGGGTGTTGCGGTAATGTCCTTCCCGAAGAAGACGATGCGGCCTTCGCTTGCCGCATGCGCGCCGGACAGCACGCTGAGGAAGGTGGTCTTGCCGGCCCCGTTGGGACCGACAATGCCGACCGCTTCGCCCTGCCCCATCGTGAAATTGACACCGCTCAGCACCTGGAGCGCGCCGAAGCGTTTTGCAACGCCTTTCGCCTCCAGAAGCATGGGTCCCGTCGTCTCTGCCATCGCCCTGTCCCGCTCCTTAACCGTTATACGGCTGCAGCTTGGCTGCGATCGGCACGTTCTTGTCGGTCGCGTTTTCGGTGATCACGAAGTCGTACTTGAACTTCGTGTTCTGCGACTTCACCCACTGGCCGCCGATGATCGGACCCGGCGAGACGTTCGGGAACGGACCGCTGGTGAAATCCACCTTGCCGATCATCGTCTCGGTGTTGAGGCCAGCCAGCGACTTGGCGACGGAGGCCTTGTCCTTGGCGTCACTTGCCTTGTTCAGCGCCGCAAAGCCGGCATCGAAGAGCGACATGGTGGCGCCGAGCTGCTGCGTCCATTCCTTGCCGGTCTTGGCTTCGTAACCATCGGCGAGATCGGTGCCGCTCAGGCCCGTCAGGGGCGACTTGTAGGGGAAGGCCTTATGCCAGTAGCAGGCACCCGCGATCTTGTTGCCAAGCGCGCCGAGGGCTTCGACATCGGACGGGAAGAGACCGGTCTTGGCGACCTGGACGATCTTTACCTGCTTGTGCAGGCCCTGCTGCGCGGCCTGACGCCAGAAGGCGGCGAAGTCCGGCGGGATCGGGAAGGTGTTGAAGATCTCGACCTTCTCCTTCTTGAACAGCGCGATCTGCGAGGAATAGTCGGTCGTGCCGTCCTCATACGGGCCTGGATCGATGATGGTGAAGCCGGCTGCGGCAAGCTTCGGCGCCAGTGCCGCGCGGATCGCGTTGCCGTCGGCGTCGTTCGGATACATGACGCCGACCTTCTTGTTGGTCTCGATCAGCGACCACTGCGAGACGTAGGTCTTGTAGAACTCGTCGACGCCGAAGCCGAAGTGGTAGGTCCACTTGAAGGGCGAAGGCTGGCCGGGCTTGGCGCCGCGTCCGAAATACCAGGCCTCCCACGGCATGACCGTCGACAGGCAGGGAACGCCGGCGGCCTCGCAGGCGTCGGAGACCGGGTTGATGACTTCCGGCGTCGAGATGACCAGCATCATGTCGATGCCGTCATTGTTGATGAGATCCTTGGCGAGCTGACCGGCGCGCGACGGATCGGACTGCGTGTCGCGGTCGAGAATCTCCACCGCAAAGGCCTTGCCGCCGAGCGTCACGCCCTTGGCAAGCGTCTCGCGCACCTTTTCAAGCACATAGCCGTCGGTCTGGCCGAAGCCGGCAAGCGGGCCGGTGCGGGGGCTGATGAAGCCGACCTTGAGCTTGGTGGCATCGGCCGCCAGGCCGCGACCGCCGAGTGCCAGCGCCGCAGTGCCGGCAATGGATGCCGACACGAAGCCGCGCCGGCTGATGTTCAGGATGTTCGTCGTCATGGTTTCCTCCCAGTTTGATGACGCTTGGTGCAGATGGCCTGGCTCAGATCGGATAGGCGGATGGCCCCGTTTCGATTGAGATCCAGCGAAGTTCGGTAAATTCGTCCAGCGCGGAGACGCCGCCGAACCGGCCATAGCCGGAGGCCTTGACGCCCCCGAACGGCATTTGCGGCTCATCGGCGACGGTCGCGCCGTTGATGTGGCAGATGCCGCTCTCGATACGCTTGGCAAGTGACAATGCGCGCCCCACATCGCGGCTGAAAATGGCCGATGACAGGCCGTATTCGGAAGCGTTGGCGATGGTGACGGCCTCGTCGTCCGAGCCGGCACGCAGGAGGCCGACGATCGGGCCGAAGGATTCCTCCTCGTAAATCCGCATGGCGGGTGTCACCCGGTCCAGCACGGTCGCATCGAGGAAGTTGCCATGCATGTCGCCACCGCACATCACATCCGCCCCCTTCCCCACCGCGTCGCTGATCAGAGCCCGGATGCGGGCCGCCGCGAACTCGTTGATGACAGGACCCAGTCGAAACTGCTGGCTGCGCGTATCACCAGCAATGATCTGGCGCGCATGCCTGACGAATTTATCGACAAAGCTGTCCGCGATGGCCTCATGAAGGATGATCCGCTCGGTCGACATGCAGATTTGGCCCTGGTTCATGAAGGCACCGAACGCGGCGGCCTTCACCGCCTCGTCGATATCGGCGTCGTCGAGCACGATCAGCGGCGCCTTGCCGCCGAGTTCCAGCAGGCAGCGCTTCAGATGCCGCGCCGCCTTTTCGGCGATCTGGCGGCCAACGCGTGTCGAACCTGTGAAGTTGATCCGACGGACGGCGGGATGCTCTATGAGGGCATGGACGATCCGCTCCGCTTCGGCCGGTGCGTTCAGGATAACGTTGAGGACACCGGCAGGGAGGCCCGCCCGGTGCAGGACCTCGCCGATCAGCCGATGGGTGCGCGGGCAAAGCTCCGAGGCCTTCAGGAGGACCGTATTGCCGCAGGCGAGCGGCATCGCGATCGCGCGGATACCGAGGATGAGCGGCGCGTTCCACGGCGCGATGCCGAGACAGACCCCTGCCGGCTGCCTGTAGGCCATGGAAAACGAACCCGGCTTCGAGGCCGGCACCACCTCGCCCGTCACTGCCGTCGTCATCGACGCGGCCTCGATCAGGATGTTCTGTGCGACCGCCACATTGAAATCGATCCATGCGCGGGTAGCGCCGATTTCCTCATACATGGCGTCCTGGAATTCCGGCTGCATCTCGAGGAGCATGTCCGCGGCCTTCATCAGAATGTCGCGGCGATAGGCGGGACTTGCCTGCGACCATGCCGGGAAGGCGGATGCGGCGACATTGGCCGCATGACGGGCGTCTGCAACGGTTGCGGCGGAGGCAACAGTGACAACGTTGTCTGAGATGGGGCTACGGCGCTCGAACACGGCGGAACCCGTCGCCTCGACGTCCTTGGCATTGATCAGCAGCTTCGCATCAAACATCGCCAGTCTCCCAGCCCGGAAGACGGTCGTACGCAAAGGCGTACAACGCATGTCCGCATGCCGCGCTTGTTGACGCGCGTTGCAGGCAGACCAACCTCCTCCCATAAGGCTCCGTGACTGTAGAGGCCGCCTTGAGCTTAAGGAATGTTGTTTTTTGGTATTAATTTGATATTTTCTGGGATAATTATGACCCGGAGGTGTGCTTATGACCGGTCAGAGCGGAATCGGCGTTGAGCAATTTCGCGGCGAGGCATTCAACTCGACGCTGTTCAGGCGCATCATCAAACCGGCCCGGCCACCTTATGAGCAGTTCTTCCATTTCTTCGTCCTGATCGATGGACGCGCGACGGCGGTCTTCGCCGATGAGAGCCATGAACTGTCCGAACATGCCGCCTTCACATTTCCGGCCGCAACCGCGCCGACGCTCTCGATCGAGCCCGGCGCCGAAGCGCTGCTTCTCGGCCTGTCGCCGCAGCTCCTGATCGACGCCATCGGCAACAAGGCCGAGTCGGTGCTGTTGAGAACCTTTGCCGAGCGTCCGGCCATCGTCACCCTTGATGCCGCCTCGGCAGAGACGTTCGGCGATCTTACCCATCTCGCAAGGGGCTTCCTGAAGGAGGTGATGCTGCCGGGGCGCGGATCGGATATGGCCATCGCAGGCTATGCCCGGCTATTGATGATGACGCTGTGGCGGACAGGAGATTGGGAGAAACCGGCGGCGACCGGGCACGGCCTCGACGTCGCCATCCTGCAGCGCTTCCGCCAACTGGTCGAACTGCATTTCCGCGAGCGCCGTTCCATCGGCTTCTATGCCAAAGCGCTCGGTCTCAGCCACGATCGGCTGCACGCCATCTGCACCCGCACCCTGGAGCGGACCCCCAAGGCACTGATCCAGCAGCGCATCATGCAGGAGGCGAACCTTCGGCTGGAGCGCTCGGCGAGTTCCATTCAGGAGATTGCCGGGCAGCTCGGCTTTCCCGACCAGACCTATTTCAGCCACGCCTACAAGCGCGTGACCGGCATATCGCCGCACGAATACAGACGACGCGCGACGGGGCCGGAAAGCCGCGTGACGCGCGCCGTGAACGCGGAATACTTCAACTGGCCGTGACGGTGTAACGGATACTGTCCATTATTGTGGCTTGGCCAGCGTCTGAGCGAGGAGATTTTCCCAGAGCGCTGCACCATAGGCTCGCGGTCAACAATCGACCCAAGCATCAGATGGGATCGCCCGTCGCGTCGGCAGGTTGATACTCAATACCGCAAAGAAAGGCCGCTCTTCTTCAGCCTTTCGTGCAGAGCCCGACCTACCAGAGGCGGGCGTGACGGTTGACATCCTTGTAGAGCAGATAGCGGAAGCGTCCCGGCCCGCCTGCATAGCAAGCCTGCGGGCAGAAGGCGCGCAGCCACATGAAGTCACCAGCCTCGACCTCGACCCAGTCGTCGTTCAGGCGGTAGACGGCCTTGCCCTCCAGCACATAGAGCCCATGCTCCATCACATGGGTTTCCATGAAGGGAATGATGCCGCCCGGCTGAAAGGTGACGATGTTGAGGTGAAAGTCATAGCGGATATCGTTGGGATCGATGAAGCGCGTGGTTCCCCATGCCCCGCCGGTATCCGGCATCATGGCGATCTCGTGTTCGTCTTCATGGGTGAAGATCGCCGGTGGCGGTTCGAGGCCTTCCACGGGCTGGAAGGCTTTCCTGACCCAGTGAAACCGCGCGAGGGCATCGCTGTTGTTGTGAACGGACCAGGCCGAACCGGCAGGAATGAAAGCAAAGGAGCCGGCCCGCAGAGCATGCTCGACACCATCGAGCGTGATCGTAAAAGCCCCTTCAACCACAAAGATTGCGCCCTGCGCCCTAGGGTCGGGCTCGGGTCTTGAGCTCCCACCACCGGCTGCGACCTCCATCACATATTGCGAGAAGGTTTCGGAAAAGCCGGTCATCGGTCTCGCGATGATCCACGCGCGGGTCTTTTCCCAGTGCGGAAGCAGGCTCGTGACGATATCGCTCATCACCCCCTTGGGGATGACAGCATAGGCGGTTTTGAAAACCGCCTTGCCGGACAACAATTGCGTTTGCGGGGGCAGGCCACCATAGGCGGTGAAATACTGATTCTGGCTCATGTTTTCCGGACTGTTCTTCAAGATATCGGGCCGTGTTTTTCAAAGCCTGCCGTGCAGAAAATGATCGTCAAATTTGCGGCAACAGGCTGAAACACGAAAGGAAGGCGTGATCACCGAATCCGACGGACCCAAGGATCGCCTGATATGTTAGCGGATAATTGCGATGACAGGAATCGTTTCGCGCCGAAATTCCTGTGGCCCCCGATATCGGCACGGATGGATGGCAGCAAGCTTCGGTGCAAAGCACGCGCGACAGAAATTCGCGCGCTCCAATTTTGGATTGCGATCTCGCCCTGAGCGTTTGCGACTTGAGAGCAGCGCCGCGTTTGAACAGGGGGAACGACGCAAGATCATCGCTTTCGCGTTTGAACAAGTGCCGGCAAACGCTGCTGGCACTGTGGTTTGGCCTCGGTGCCGTTGAGCTTACGACAACAGGTCCGGCAGGTCCGACAGAACTGTCTGCGCGCCCGCCGCGAAGAAGCGTTCGGCGGTTTCGCGGTCATTGATCGTGGCAACGGCATATTCGATGCCGCTATCGGCAAGCCGCTTGAGCGCGTCCTCGGGCATGAACTCGTGCTGCACATGAAGGACCTGGCATTTCGTTTCATCAAGCAACGCCTTGGGGTCGCGCGGCGGCGAAACCACGGCATAGGCGCGCGGCACGTCGGGCATCAGGCGCGCGGCGGCATGGACAGAGCGGATTGAAAAGCTGGTGAAGAAGAGCTTGCCGCGATTGGCAGGCCAGAGCGTCTTCATTGCCGCCAGCGCGATTTCCGCCGTTTCGACATCGTCGCCGGCGGTCGGCTTCAGCTCAAGCTGCAGGCCGAGGTCGAGTTCGAGAACGGTTTCCACCAGTTCTTCCAGCGTCGGCACGCGCGTGCCAGAAAAGTCGGGGTGGAATTTTGCGCCTGCGTCGAGCGCCCGGATGTCTTCGAACAGCGTGTTGCCGACAAAGCCCGTGCCGTTCGTCGTGCGGTCGAGGCGGTCGTCGTGGATGATCACGGGCTTCATGTCGCGCGTCAGCTTGACATCGACCTCAACCCAGCGCGCGCCCTTTTCGGCAGCGGCGCGCATGGCGGGCAAGGTGTTTTCGGGCGCCAGAAGCGGCGCGCCGCGATGCGCGATCAGTGCATCGGGAACGACGGCGTTGCGGCGTTCCCGGGTGGACAGGGGTCTCGGATCTGCGAAGGGCATGGATGCGGTCTTTCGATGGGGGAATAAAGGGGCAAGAACCGTGGCGCACCCGGCGCCACGGCAACAGTTGTTCAGCTCAGGAGGTGATCAGTTGAGCGTAACCTTGCTGATGAAGGTCTTCTTGATGTCGTCGCCGAAGGGCTTGGCAGCCCAGACGGTCGAGAACTTGCGCTGCGATGCCGGAACAAGGCCAACGGAGGAGTCGGCATCCGGATTTTGCGGCGCAATCCCGTAGGTCTTCGCGAACTGCGTCTGTATCTTGGCGCTGGTCAGCCAGTTGATGAGCACGAGAGCTCCGGCCTTGTGCTTGGAATTGGCAGGAATGGCGAGAACATTGCCGCCGCCCGGCATGCCGAAATCCGGAACATAGAGCTTGATGTCCTTGGAAACTTCACCCTTGCGCTGCAGGCTGGCAATGAGGTCTTCCCAGGATGCCACCAGCTTGAACTCGCCGCTGTTGATGCGCGTCACGCTGTCGGCGTTGGATGCGGTGATGACATAGCTGGCCTGATTGGCCTTGAACCAGTCCCAGACGGGGGCAAGCTTCGAGAGTTTTTCCGGCGTGGTCTTGCCGTCGTCATAGTTGACGTCCTTGGCGACGTTGCGCGCGACGGACTCGATGAAGGCAGGACCGGAACCGCCATTCTCGGTATTGAAGCCGAATTCGCCGGGGTTCTTCTTCATGAAGGCGACAAAATCGTCGAGCGTGTGGGGAAGCTCGGCCTCGGAAATGCGTGCCGAGTTATAGGCGATACCCGTCTGGTTGCCCCAGAAGGCAGGCGCATAGCCCTTGTTGTCGACGCCTTCGATCGAATAGCGCAGCTTGCTCCCTTCCGGCAGCAGCGGCTTCAGAGGGCCAAAGAAGACCTCTTCCGGCTTGAACGTATTCAGCGCCGAGCCGCCGAGCGACATGACGTCGATATCGCCCTCGGGGCGCGACTTTTCAGCCAGCAGCTTGTCCTGGTTGGCCTTGTAATCCCCGTTCGAAATGGTGACCTTGATGCCATACTCGGCCTCGAAGGCCTTGATGTCTTCGCGGAAGCGGTCCTGATAGTACCACTGGAACCAGGTGATATCGCCCTCCTTCTTGGCCTGGGCGACGATCTCGTCCCAGCTCATCTGCGAGAGCTCCTTGGCTTCGACGGGTCCCTGGGCGATTGCCAGCGGCAGGGCTGCGGCAATGGCGAAAAGCGCGACTTTCTTCAGCATGGTTGAAATCCTTTGGTGGTGGGGAAGCGGTTTTTGGTAAGGCGGAAGCACCGTCGTCATCCCTTCCCGGACCCTGCGGACGCACCGGTGCTTTTCAGCAGGCGCTCGGCAATCAGCATCAGGAGAACATTGGGAACGACGAGGATCAGGGAAACGGCCGCAGCGCTGGGCCGGATGAAATTGTATCCCAGATAGGAGAAGAGGATTGTCGGCACGGTGGTGAAATCCGGCGCGCCGACGAGATAGGAGATCGCGAATTCCTCGATCGAGAGGATGAAGACGATGATGAGGGCAGCCAGCAACCCCGGCTTCAGCACCGGGAGGTAGGCGTGGCGGAACACGGTCAGTCGGCTGGCGCCGAGATCGCGCGCCGCATCGATGAGGTCCTGCCGGACGCCCGAGAAGGACACCGTCAGCAGCCGGATCGCATAGGGCAGGAAATAGAAGGTGTGGCCGATCGCGATGCCGAGAAAGCGCGAATAGATGCCAAGCCTCGACAGAACCGCGACATAGAACATCGCCAGCACGAAGAGCGGCATGGCAAGCGGCAGCAGCGTGAGCATCTGCGCCACCGCCTTGCCGCGAAACTCCAGCCGCCCAAAGGCATAGGCCGTCGGCAGCGCCAGAAGGATGGCCGAGACGGCGACCGTCGTCGCCACCATGTAGCTGTTGACCAGCGCCTGCTGCAGGCCGCTCGTTGTCCAGATTTCCACCCAACGGCGAAACGAGAGAACTGGCGGCAAGACGTTCGGGTAGGCCCAGGGATGCGAAGGATCGACCAGCGACCACAGCACCGCCATGGCGAACGGCAGGCCAAGAGCAAGGAAGAAAACGACAAGCGCCAGCAGGATCAGCAGGCGGTTGCGCCAGCGTTCGGCGCGCGGGAACGGGCTTGCCATGATCTATCTCCCCACCCGCTTGACAAGAACCTGGACGAGACCGGCGAGCGCAATCGCGCCGAAGAGCGAAAGCCCCATGAGCATGACGGCAACGACTGCCGAAAGGCTCCAGCCCTGAAGACCGTTGTCGACTTCCATGCGCACCATGAACTGCGCCATGGAATTGATGTTGGTCGGACCCGCAACCGCCTGGAACGTGTAGTCGCCAGCCGCGCCGATGAAGATGAGAATGAGGGCTGCCTGTAGCGAGCGGAGCGTCAGTGGCAGGACCACCCTCCGCAGCCTCCCGAGCGTGCCCACCCCAAGATCGCGCGCCGCATTGAGCAAATCGTCGCTGACCGCGCTCACCGAGCCGCTGAGGATCAGGTAGGCGAGCGGCATGTTCTTCCAGACCTGAAGGATCACCACGCCGATCGCATACGGGTCGTTCTGCATGCGGATCGGCCGGGCCGCAAAGCCGAGCCCGACCAGCGCGACATTGAGAAAACCCTGGAAGGAGACGAAATTGACATAGAGGAAGGCGGCGACCAGCCCGTGAACGAGGATCGGCGCCTTGATCAGCGAACTGACGAGACCGGAACCCGGGAACGGCCGGCGCAGCCACAGCGCCACCGGATAAGCGAGCACCACCGAGATCAGCGCGCCAAGCGTGCCGATGCGCGCGGAATAGAAGAAGGCGCGCCAGAACTGGTCCTGCCCGAGAATGGTGCGCCAGGCTTCCAGCGACAGCGAGACATTGCCCGAGACATCCGTCCAGGTCACCGAGCGCGTCAGCGCCATGCCGATGACAAGGGTCATCAGCACGAGAATGGGCGCCAGACCGGGGATCAGCAGGAGATAGGGCGTGAGGGTCCGGCGGGCGTTCATGTCACCGCCTCGCTCAGGAAACGGAACCGCTCCGGCGCGATTTCGATCGCCACCGTCTCACCCTGCATGACGGCGCTTGTGCCGTGGGTCTGAATGCGCCACGTCTCGCCTTCGCCGTCGATGCGGCCAACTTCCAGATCGACCAGATTGCCGAGATAGGTGCGCGATCGGACCTGCAGGCGATAGACATTCTCCGCCGCAACCTCGCCCTCAGTCGATGACAGGATGCGGGCATCTTCCGGCCGCCAGCAGAGATAGACATGCGATGCAACAGGCGGCGCTTCCGCGCGGACCGTCGCCATGCCCATCGGCGTTTCCACCCTGTAGAGCCCGTTGGCCTTGTCCGTATCCATCACCCGGCCGGCCAGGATATTGGCCGTGCCGATGAAATCGGCGACGAAGCGATTTGCGGGACGGCGGTAGATATCCTCCGGCGTCCCCATCTGCTCGACCACGCCGGCGCGCATCACCACGACAAGATCGGACATGGCCAGTGCTTCGGCCTGATCGTGGGTCACGTAGACGGCGGTGAACCCCTGCGCCCGTTGAAGCGCGCGGATTTCCGCGCGCACCTGGTCGCGCAGCTTGGCGTCGAGATTGGACAGCGGTTCATCGAAAAGCATGACGCCGGGACGAACGGCCATCGCGCGGGCAAGCGCCACGCGCTGCTGCTGGCCGCCGGAAAGCTGCGCCGGCAGCCGCTCAAGCTGGGCCGAAAGCCGCACCTGAGCGGCCACTGCGGAAACACGATCCGCGATCTCGGCAGACGAGAGCCGCTTTTGACGCAAGCCGAAACCGATATTGTCAGCGACCGTCAAATGCGGAAAAAGCGCATAGGACTGGAAGCACATGGCCGTGTCGCGCCGTTCCGGCGAAAGGCCGGCCATGTCGCGGCCATCAATCTCGATGCGCCCGCTATCCAGAGGGATGAAGCCGGCAATCGCACGCAGAAGCGTCGTCTTTCCACATCCGGATGGCCCCAGCAGCGTCACCAGTTCGCCGCGGCGGGCGCTGAAACTGACAGCATTGAGAGCCTGGAACCTGTCGTAGCGCAGGCTTGCTTCGGCAACCGTCAAGGCGGGGGCTTCAGTGGCCATTTGATGAACCTTTCTCCGGGTCATTCGCGTTTCTGCGTCCCGTGAAAGGCTTTTATCATTCTTTGTGTATAATATTTATGACGAGAGAATTTCGCAAAAAATCTGGATATCTAAGGATAAACCGTCAGGTTCCACCGTGAATTGCACTTGCTCGCAATTATTTGAAACATTATGTATGATTTTACAATCGATCGAATGAAATGGCCTGGGAAGCGGCTTGATACGCCCGAGCGAACGGGCACGGTGGGAGCCGGCAATGAAAAGACAGGCGGCCGATTTGTCGGGCAACGAGCGCATGGTTCTCGAAATCGTGCGCCGCGCACCCGGCGGCATCATGCGCTCAGCCCTCGCCCCGCAGACCAACCTGACGCAGCCCTCCGTTCACCGCATCGTCGACACGCTGCTCGACGCTGGCCTCCTGAAGCTTGGCGAAACCGTCGTGCATGGACGCGGCAAGCCAAGCCCGGCGCTGCTGCTGAACGGAGAGGCCGGCTACACGATCGGCATCTCCGTCAACACCGACTGCGTCTCCTTCGGCATCTGCGACTTCGCCTGCAAGGTTATCTATGAAGAAATGCTGGAAGACAGGCCCGATCAGCGGCGTGAGACCCTGTTCCGGCTCAAGCAGCGGGTCCGCGACGTTCTGGCAAGCCGCGCCATCGACCCTTCCCGCCTGATCGGCGTCGGGTTTTCCATGGCGGGTTTCTTTGTCGACCGCGCGCGCAGGTTCAATGCGCCGGAACCGCTGCGCGACTGGTCGCTGGTCGACATCAGGACGGAGCTCGAAACACTGTTCGACCTGCCGATCTGGGTCGAGAACAACGGCACGACGGGCGCCATCGGAGAGTCTGCCGTCGGCGCGGGTCGTCGCTTTCCGACATTCGGCTATCTCTCCTTCAACTACGGTTTCGGCGGTGGGATCGTGCTCGATGGCAGGCCGCTGTTCGGGGCATTCGGGAATGCCGGCGAAATCAGCCGCGTCTTCACGCATGATGAAGGGCCATCGCGGCCGGCACTGGGTGAATTGCTCAAGCGGCTGAACGCTCGTGGCGTTGAGATTTCCAATATCCGCGAGTTGCGCCAGCGTTTCGATCCCGTCTGGCCGGGTGTCGAAGACTGGATCGCGGAAATTGCGCCGGCGCTCAACCGCGCAATCGACATGCTGCGCGCCGTGATCGATCCCGAGGCCATCGTTTTCGGCGGCGAACTTCCCCGCGCGCTCGGCGAACGCCTGCTGGCGTTGCCGCCCTCGAAATCGCTGACGCGCTACGGGGTGGAAGCCCCCTTCCCGACGCGCCTTGTCAGCGAAATCGCCGGTGACCCCGCCATCCTGGGAGCGGCACTGATCCCGCTCATGGACCGCTATTTCCTTTGGTCGCTGCCAAGACCCTGAACCCGTGCCACAAAAGCACGCGCCCGGCGTCATCTGAGCACCGAAACGGAATCGATCGCGCGCCGATCCACTGGGTAGATGGCGCGCGATCCGTTTTTCAAGTCTTGCTGACGGACACAGGCTTGGGCGAGTTCCCCTTTCCCGCACCGTTGATCATCTGCCGATCCTGCTGCATTTCCAGCCACATGGCGTTGACGACAGCAAAGATTGCGGCGAGCGGAAGGCCGAGAAGCCAGGCGAAATACCACATGTTCGAGGTCTCCTCTTAATAGACGGTTTCGTGGTTGTCGTTGATCTCTGCCTCCGTCACCTTGCCCCACAGAACGTGATAGACCCAGGCTGTGTAGGCAAGGATGATCGGCACGAAGATCACGGCTGCCACCAGCATGACGAAGAGCGTCTGGTGCGACGACGAGGCGTTCCAGACAGTCAGCGACGATCTGGCATCAATCGACGAGGGCAGAATGTAGGGGAACATCGTCAGGCCCACCGACGAGATGATGCCGATGATCGCGAGCTTCGAATAGAGCATGGTCATCAGGTCCTTGCCGGCGCGCAGGCCATAGAAGGCGAGCAGCGAGCCGAGGAGCCCCAGCACCGGCGAAACCGCAATCCACGGCCGCTCGGCAAAGGCGCCGAACCAGCTGGGCGAGCGTGTTGTTTCGCTGAACAGCGGGTTTGAAGGGCCATTGGAGACAACATCACCCACCAGCGCATAGCCGCCAATGCCCTTGGCAAGCCAGAGGCCGGCCAGCACATAGCTGACGACCGTCACGAGAGCGGCAACCGACCCGATGGCGCGGGCACGATCCCGAACCGGGCCTTCCGCCTTGAGCTGCAACCAGGCCGCACCATGCGTGACCAGCATGGCAACCGAGACGACGCCCGTCAGCAGTGCAAAGGGGTTGAGCAGGCCAAAGAAGGTTCCGTCGTAAAAAACCCTCAGGTCGTCGTCGAAGCGGAAGGGCACGCCTTGCAGCACATTGCCCATGGCAACACCGAAGATCAGCGCGGGAACCGCACCGCCGACGAAAAGCGCCCAGTCCCAGCCATTGCGCCAGGCGGCACTTTCGCGCTTCGAACGATACTTGAAGCCGACCGGGCGCAGGATGAGGGCGGCAAGAACCGCAAACATCGCCAGATAGAAGCCCGAGAAGCTGACGGCATAGAGCGGCGGCCAGGCGGCGAAGATGGCGCCGCCACCCAGGATGAACCAGACCTGATTGCCTTCCCAGACCGGGCCGATCGTGTTGATGGCGATGCGTCGCTCGGTATCGGTCCTGCCGACGAAGGGAAGCAGCGTGCCGACGCCGAGGTCAAAGCCGTCGGTCAGTGCAAATCCGGTCAGGAGCACGCCGAGCAGAACCCACCAGACCACCCGCAGGATTTCGAAGGGAACAAGTTCAAAGAGGATCATGATCGTTACTCCGCAGGTTGCTGGGCAAAGGGCGACGGGGCCGTCAGCCTGTCACGATGGTCGGACTGCCAGCGATCGGTCTCGGGAACATCGATATACGGGCCCTTGCGAATGTATTTGACCATCAGCCCCATCTCGATGACGAAGAGCACGCTGTAGAAGAGAACAAAGCCCGCAAGCGTGATGGCCAGATCTGTCACCGAAAGGGTGGAGGCCGAGAGTGCCGTTGGCAGGACACCGTCCACCGTCCAGGGCTGGCGACCGAATTCGGCGACGAACCAGCCAAGTTCTGCGGCAATCCACGGAGCCGGGATCAGGATGACGGCGAGCCGCAGCGCCACGCGCGGGAAGCGCATGTTGCGGAAGGAAGACATCCAGAAGAACCAGACCATGAGCGCGATGAACGAGAAGCCGAGCGCCACCATGAGGCGGAAGGCCCAGAAGAGCGGCCAGACGGTCGGGACCGTGTCATTGGCAGCCTGCGCGATCTGCGCATCGGTCGCCTGACGCGGATCATCGACATAGCGCTTCAGAAGCAGGGCAAAGCCCAGATCCTTGCTGTGCTCTTCGAAAGTCGTGGCAACCTCCGGTGATACCTTGCCCTTGTTGGCGCGGTAATCCATCAGCGCGTTATAGGCGACGATGCCGGAGCGGACGCGGGTTTCGGCCTGCTTGACGAGATCGGCAATGCCGGGAATTTCGCGGGTGAGCGAGCGCGTGCCGATCAGGCCCATCGCATAGGGAATGTGGATCGCATAATGCGTCTCACGCGCCTGCTGGTCGGGGAAGCCGAGAAGCGTGAACGAGGCCGGTGCCGGCTGCGTTTCCCACATGCCTTCAATGGCGGCGAGCTTCATCTTCTGCGACAGCGTGACCGAATAGCCAGACTCGTCGCCGAGCACGACGACCGAAAGGGCCGAAGCGAGACCAAACGAGGCAGCAATGGCGATCGACCGGCGTGCCAGATCGATGTGGCGACCCTTCAGCAGATACCAGGCCGAGACGCCGAGCACGAAGACGGACGCCGTGACATAGCCGGCCGAGACGGTGTGCACGAACTTCGCCTGCGCCACCTCATTGAACATGACGTCGAAGAAGGAGCTCATTTCCATGCGCATGGTCAGCGGATTGAACGAGGCGCCCACCGGGTTTTGCATCCAGCCATTGGCGATCAGGATCCAGAGCGCCGAGAAATTCGAGCCGATGGCGACGAGCCAGGCGACGATCAGATGCGCGCGCTTGGAGAGCCTGTCCCAGCCGAAGAAGAAGAGGCCGACAAAGGTCGCTTCCAGGAAGAAGGCCATCAGGCCCTCGATGGCCAGCGGCGCACCGAAGATATCGCCGACATAGTGGCTGTAATAGCTCCAGTTCATGCCGAACTGGAATTCCATGGTGATGCCGGTGGCAACCCCCAGAACGAAGTTGATGCCGAACAGCGTGCCCCAGAACTTGGTCATCTGCCGCCAGATCGGCCGATCGGTCATGACATAGACCGTCTCCATGATGGCAACGATGACCGACAAACCTAGCGTGAGGGGAACGAAGAGGAAGTGATAGAGCGCTGTCATTGCAAATTGCAGTCGTGACAGCTCGACAATGTCGATATCCATGATGGTCTCGCCTATCGAAATAGAGTGATGCCCTCATGCCTAACGCGCGCGGCAGGGTCTCGACTTGATCGAGGTCAATAAGGTGTATTCGGAATACACATTTGCGCTGTTTGGTCGCAGTGCATGCGGAGGGCAGCTCACCCGAGGGGCAGGACCCGATCGGCAAAGGCCGTTTCAGCCCGCCGATGCGAGGCCATCAGGATCGCGGCCTCCGGCAGATAGTCGCGGATGCCGGCCAGAACCGCATTCGCGGTTGCCTCGTCCAATCCCTCTGTCGGCTCGTCTAGCAGCAGCAGGCGAGGCCTCCGAAGCAGGACGCGCGCCAGCGCCAGACGACGCCGCTCCCCGCCGGAGAGACCAGCTCCGCTTTCACCGAGCGCAAAGTCCAACCCGCCTCTGGCGGCAATGACCGCATCGAGCGTGACGGCTTTCAGCACATGCCATGCCTCGTCCGCATCGACATCCGGCCGCGCCAGCCTGAGTGCATCCAGGATCGATCCGCTCATCAACGCGCTTCGCTGTGGCAGAATGGTGGCAAGACGGAACAGGGCGCGCTCATCCAGCGCGCGAATGTCGCGGCCATCGATCTTTATCGTCCCCTGGTCCGGCTGAAGCTGGCCCATCGCCAGAAGCAGCAGGGTCGACTTGCCGATCCCGCTCGGCCCGGTCAGCGCCACCGTTTCGCCAGCACGGACAGAGAGGTCGAAGCCGCTCAGGATCGTCCTACCCGTCTGCGTGAAGCGTAAACCGTCCATCCGAAGAACCGGCTCTCCGGCGACTTGGTGATCCGCAATGCCGGAATGACGCGGCACATCGTGATCGGCGCTCATCTGCGCATCGACCCGGCGCGCGGCATCGAGAATGCGGCCGAGTTCGGAAAGGCCGCGATGCAGCGGCGCCATGATTTCGGCGGCACCGAGCGCGCCGAAAAAGCCCATCGCGGCGAGCGCCGGATCGATCGCCTTCGCTTCGGCCAGCCGGATGCCGAGATAGAGGCTGCCGGCGGCAGCAAGCGTGCTTGTGATGCCGAGCAGCAGACCGGAGAACCGCTCCGCAAGATCGAGGCGAACCTGCTCCTGCTGCAAGCGTCGCTGCGCGTCCATGACCGCCGATGTCTGTGCTGCCAGCCGCCCGGCGACCGTCAGTTCCGGCCTTGCGCGCATCAGGTCGATGAACCTGAGCCGCACCGCCTGCAGCGCCTTGTGGGCAAGGCGGGAGGGCCGCTGCGCCATTTTCAGCATCAGCGCCGCGGAGAGGAGGAAGCCGAGGACAAGGCTCGCGCCCTGCCATGCGGCAACCGCGCCGCTCTCGATCTGCCAGAGGACCAGAAGAAAGCCGGCAAGAACCACCACGGCAGAAAGAAGCGGGATGACCAGCCGCAGCGCCAGACCGTCCAGCGCATCCACATCAAGTGTCAGATGGTTCAACCGTTCCGAACCGTTGAGCGATGCGAGCTTGCGCAGCGGCGCGCGCGCCATGCCCGCCAGCAATTGTCCACGCAGCTCCGCCAGCCCCGCGAGCGTCGCATCGTGGGTCAGCAGCCGCTCGCCATAGCGGGCGCCGGCCCGGCCGAGAGCCAGGAACCGGATCGCCGCACTGGGCCGGAACACATCGAAGGCGATGCCGGCCCCAGCGAGGCCCGCAATGCCGGTCGCCGTGATGAACCAGCCCGACACGGCGAGCAAAGCCGTTCCGGCAAAGACGACGAGAATGGAAAACAGGCTGCCCAGGGCAAGCTTGCCCGCATGGGGCCGCCAGACCCGGACGAAAATGCGCGCAAGCCGCCTCATGCCGCATCTCCCAGCCGGATTTCTCGACCCAGCCGCTCGGCGAGCCGGCGATCGTGGGTCGCGACGATCAGCGTTTTCCCCTGCCGGGCAAGCGCCAGCAGGCTTTCCGTCACGAACTGCGCATTGGCCAGATCCAGATCCGCCGTCGGTTCGTCGGCAAGCACGATGTCCGCCGGGGCGTAGAAGGCGCTGGCCAGCATGACGCGCCGCGCTTCTCCGCCGGAAAGTCCGCTGCCGGTTTCGCCAAGCCGGGTCAGCAGGCCATGCGGCAGGGCAGCGACGACCGGATCAAGCGAGGCGGCGCTGATGGCCGCCGCCACACGGCAATCCTCGCGCCGTCCGTCAGGTCCGGCGATATTGGAGACAAGGCTGGCATTGGCGAAATGCGGCACCTGCGACACCCACGAAAGCCGCATCCGCCAGGCATCGGCCGAGGCATCATCGAGATTGACGCCGCAGATATGGACCCCGCCCTGCTGAGGACGAGCAAGTCCGGCGATCAGGGCCAGCAGCGTGCTCTTTCCCACGCCGCTCGGACCCGTGATGGCAACCGTTTCGCCGGCACGAATATCGATATCCGGATAGGCAATGGAAACCGCCGGGCCAGCCGCAAAGTGCAAGCCGCGCGTCGAAATGCGCACCGGTCCGGCCAGTGCCGGCACGGTTCGTCCTTCGCCGAGGATCGTCATGGGCGTGCGAGCGTCGATCTCGGCCAGCTCGCCGGAAACGGCCAGAGCGGCTGCGCGGTCATGCCACGCGCCGGCCAGTTCGCGCAGCGGCGCAAAGAATTCCGGGGCCAGAAGCAGAAGCACGATACCATGCGCCAGCGTCAGTTCCGCGCCATAGGTACCGAAGCTGAACGTGCCGAGCAGGCTGAAGCCGACATAGACGGCGACCATGGCGACACCCAGCGCAGAGAACAGCTCGAGCACGGTCGAGGAGAGGAAGGCAACGCGCAGCACCGCCATCGTGCGCTCTTTCAACGTGTCGGCACTGGCAAAGAACTGCCGCACCATGGTTTCGCGCCCGTCCAGCACCTTGATATCGACGAGCGCATTCAGCCGCTCCAGAAGAAGCGCGTTGAGCGAGCCTGTCTCCTTCAGATGCCGGGCGCTCGCATCGCGGGCCGCAAAGCCGATCAGCGCCATGAAGACCGGGATCAGCGGGCCGGAAACGAGAAGGATCAAGGCAGCTGCCCAGGAGATTGAGGCGGTTGCGAAAAGGATCGCAAGGGGCAGAACCCGCGTTTTGAACGCGGCGGTGTGGTAGCGCGTCAGATAGACGAGAAGAATGTCCAGCTTCTCGCCGATCAGCGCCGCGCCTTCGCCGGATGAAACGGCCCCTTCGGAAAAGGGCGAAATGCGGCTTTGAACCGTCGCCAGCGCCGACCGTTCGTTCGCGACAACTGCCTGCGCAGAGCGGAAAGCGATATGTCCGCCCCACGCATCCAGCCCGTGCCGCAGGACCCCGAGGCACAGATAGGCCAGGGCTGCGTAAAGAGGTGTCAGGATGGGTGTCTTCCCGGTCACGAGCGCGCCGAAACTGTCGCCGATGAGCAGGCTTTGCGGCAGGACCATGAGAGCCGAGACAACCGTCAGAAGGCCTGCGCGCCGCAGACCCTTCATGGCGCCCGTCTCGATGGCCGTCAGCCGAGCCGCGCCGGGATCTTCGGATTTTGTTTTGGCACGCACCACAGACATCTCAAACAATCATGCATCTCTGATGCGTCTTTACTCCATATGCGCCTCCAGGAAATGACATGGATCAAGTTTCTGCGGCTGGAGCGCGCCCGCCTGACATAGATCAATCGCTGCTCCGAAATCTTATGTATTCAGGGCACATAGTGATGGCCATCCGGGGGGACGGGCAACAATGCGCATTACGATGCGAACCAATCTGGCGATCAGAACGCTGATGTTTTGCGCGGTAAACCCGCATCTTACAGTCCGCAAAAGCGATATCGCCGCTGCGTGTAATGCCTCGGAGCACCATCTGGCCCAGGTCATCCGCATGCTCGGCCATCATGGCTTTATCGATGCGACGCGCGGGCGGAATGGCGGTCTGCAGCTGATGCGGCCGGCGGCCGGCATCAATATCGGATCGGTCTTCCGGATCTTTGAAGCCGACCTGCCCTTCGCCGAATGTTTCAGTGCCTCCAACACCTGTCCGCTGGTCGAAGTCTGCTGGCTCCGCGATGCCATCAGCAACGCGGTCGATGCCTTTTACAGATCCCTCGACAAGGTTCTCCTGTCGGACCTGATCGACGGAAACGATAGGCTTGCCGAGCTGCTGCGTCTGAATATCGGTTGTCAGCGCGAGAGCAGGCAGTAGATCGACCCAGACCAAATCGTGGTGCTGTCGACGCCCCCGGTTCAGTTGGCATCAGACTCATAGACACGCGCCTGGCGGCGATCCCTGGCTTGAGCCTCGCCCGTCTCGTGTCAGCTAAAACTCAGCTTGGCTATGCAACAATCCGCTCATGTTTGGAAACGCAGGAGCTTGAAATGAAAAGATTGCTGACCGCCCTCGCCATGACGACGGCCTTGACTGTTCCCGGTCTCGCAATGGCCCGCCAGGTCACGTTGACGGCGAACATGGCGAATTACGGCGGCAACAACGCATTCGTCGTCGTCTATCTCACCAATGCCCAGGGCAAATATGCCAAGACGCTCTGGATGGCGGGTGGACGCGCCAAATATTACCGGCATCTGAGCGACTGGTATCGGGCAACCGGTGGCAACACGGCCGAAATCTCCGGCATCACGGGTGCCAGTGTCGGCTCCGGGCGCGAGCTGAAGGTGACGGTCGATCTGGCCGATACGCTGTTTGACGCCGGCTATCAGCTTCATATCGATTCCGCCGTTGAAGACATGCGCGAAAGCCCGTCGGAAATCACCGTGCCGCTCACGGCAGCAGGCGCCGGCAAGCCGGTTCGCGGCCAGCGCTATATCGCCAATTTCCAATACAAGATGTGATCGGACTTCGACATGCTGCGCTTTGTCCACCGCTGGCCCGGTCTTGTGGCTGCCATTCTCGTCATTTGCATGTCGCTGAGCGGCGCTGCCCTTTCGGTTTTCCCGGCGCTTGAAAGCCTCTCGACGCCGGCACAGACGGATAGCACTCTCGACGTGGGCACGGTCGCGGCCAGAATTCAGGCTGCCCAACCGGCGGTCTCGGAGATCCGGGTCTCGCCGGCGGGTCGCGTCACGGCCTTCTGGTTCGATACCAACAACCAGTCTCAGGCCTCGGTCATCGACCCGGCAACAGGAAAAGCCGTTGCGAATGCAGAGACGCCTGCGGCCGAACGCTGGCTGAAGAACCTGCATCGTTCGCTCTTCCTGGGAGAGAATGGCCGGATTGTCACAGCGGTTGGTGCGCTTCTGATGCTGGTCCTCTCCGTCTCCGGGCTGTTTCTGGTGGCACGGCGTACCGGTGGATGGAAGCGCTTCTTCTCGCCTCTGAGAGGCGCGTCAAGCGCACGGGTTCATGTGGAACTCGCCCGCGTCAGCGTTGCCGGCCTGTTGCTGTCATCGCTGACGGCGCTCTGGATGACCGCCTCGACCTTCGGCATCCTTCCCGAAAGCGCTGATGGTCCTGCCATGCCCGCCGTCACAAGTGGCCGCACAGGCTATGGACTGGACCAGATGCCCACATTGAGCAAGCTGCCGATTGATGCGCTGCGCGACCTGACCTTTCCCGCGCAGGGCGACGTGAATGATGTCTATACGCTCAAGACAACACAAGGGACCGGCTATATCGATCAGGGCAATGGCAAGCTCCTCGCCTGGAGCGACGCGAGCATCTGGGATAGTATCGGCGACACTGTGATGATGCTTCACACGGGCCGGGGCGCGGCTCTCCTGGGATTGATCCTCGGTCTCATGTCGCTGGCCGTGCCTGCTTTGGCGGTGACGGGCGCAATACAATGGTGGGCCTCGCTGAAGGCACGCCCACGGATTCGCGGGAATGCAAGTGCTGGCCGCGCAGGCACTGTCATCCTCGTTGGCAGCGAAGGCGGCGCGACCTGGGGCTTTGCGGCCACGCTTCACGCCGCCGTCGCCAAAACCGGCGAACATGTCCATGTCGCGCCGATGTCGGCCTTCGAGCCGCAGCGATACAGCGCCGCAAAGCGCATTATCGTCATGGCCGCCACCTACGGAGACGGCGACGCGCCCGCCTCGGCACGGAATTTTCTCAGCCGACTGGCAACAAACAGGCCCCTGCGCACTATTCCCGTCAGCGTGCTTGGCTTTGGCGACCGCAGCTTTCCCCACTTCTGTGGCTTTGCTCAAGACGTCGATGCCGAACTGGAAAAGGCCGGATGGGCGAAACTGCTTCCTCTTGAGACCGTTGACCGGCAATCCCCGCAGGACTTCGCCCGCTGGGGCCGGGCTTTGGGCGAAAAGATCGGCATTCCGCTCGATCTGCATCACGCAACCGTCGTGCCGCAACTGACCGGGCTGACCTTGATATCGCGTCGTGACTTTGGCGCGGCAGTCCAGGCGCCGGCAGCCATTCTCCGCTTTGCCCTGCCGCGCACGACGTTGTGGCAGAGACTGACCGGCGACGCACCCCGCTTCTCCGCCGGTGATCTCATCGGCATCGTCCCGCATGGATCGAACACCCCGCGTTTCTATTCGCTGGCCTCGTCCTCGCGTGATGGCTTCGTGGAAATCTGTGTCCGCAAGCATCCGGGCGGCCTCTGCTCGAGCAGGCTGGTCGATCTGATGCCGGGCGACAAAATCCATGTCTTCTTCCGACCGAACCCGGATTTCCGCCCGGCGAAAAACCGGAAGCCGGTCGTGCTGATCGGCGCAGGTACCGGCATCGGCCCACTGGCTGGATTTGTCCGCGCCAACGACACTAAGCGCCCGATGCACCTGTTCTTCGGCGCGCGCCACCCGTCCAGCGACGTGTTCTATGCGCCGGAGATCGATCGCTGGCTCAACGAAGGCAAATTGACCTCGATCGAAACCGCCTTCTCCCGCACCGCAGCGCGCAGCTACGTTCAGGATGCCGTGCGTCGGGATGGGCAGCGCCTTGCCGGCCTGATTGCCTCCGGCGCGCAGATCATGGTCTGCGGCGGGGCGGATATGGCAGCCGGCGTCAAGGCAGCGCTTGGCGATATTCTTGCCCCCATGAACCTGACAACCGCCAAGCTGAAAGCCGAGGGCCGTTATGCCGAAGACGTCTACTGACCTTGTCCGTCACGCGCTGAACGGTCCCACGATGGGCACGCGCTGGTCTGCGATCGTCTTCACTGAAGCGACCTGCGCGGTTGCCGCTCTTCGCGATGCCTTGCAGTCCGCGGTCGATGAGGTGGATGGCCTGATGTCGACATGGAACCCGGAAAGCGCGCTCATGCGCTTCAATGCCGCGCCGGCGGATATCTGGCTTCCCCTGCCCGATCCGCTGTTGGAGGTTCTGGACTATGGCCTCGACGTGGGCCGCCAGTCCGGCGGCGCTTTCGACATTGGCCTTGGCGACGCGGTCTCCGCATGGGGTTTTGGCGCGCAGGATGCGGATACCGCCAGGATCAAGTCTCTGATCCAGACGCATCGCCAGCCGGCTCATGCGGTCCTGGAAATCGACCGCGCCAGAGGCCTTGCACGAAAATCCGGTCCGCTGCAGATCGACCTCTCCGGCATCGCCAAGGGTTATGGCGTCGACCGTCTGGCCCGGGTCGCCCAACAGGCTGGCTTGAACCACGGCCTCTTTGCCATAGACGGCGAACTGGTCGCGCTCGGACAGAGACCCGATGGCGGAGACTGGGCCGTCGCAGTCGAAAAGCCCGACTATGGTGTTCGCAGCCCGCATTCCATCCTCGAACTGCGAAATACCGCCGTTGCGACATCCGGCGACTATCGCCACTGGGTGGATGTGAATGGCAGGCGGCTATCGCACACCATGGACCCGCGCCGGGGTGCCCCACTGCTGGAAGGCCCCGCATCCGTGACGGTTCTGGCACCGAACTGCATGGCGGCCGATGCCTGGGCGACTGCCTTCATGGTGCTCGGTGAGGTACGCAGCAAGCCTCTGGCGAAGACCCTCGGCTTCGAGGTTCTGTTTCTGGAACGGGACGCAAGCCAAGTCGCCTGAGCGGAATGCCATGACCGGCGCAATTGCGATAGCTCACGAATACCAAGGGAGTGCCTGCGCGTTGAACCCCACGTTGCAGCAAGCCCCGCGGACCGGCCTCCTGATCCGACCTGGCCGTCGCCGGCATCAGGCTTCGAATTGCCACAGAACCGGGTCGCAATCTCCCGCAGGGGAGTTGTCACGCTAGGTTTTCCGAGCCAAGCGGCTATTCCACATGACGTCACCGGAATATCCAGCCGCCATTGACGGACATGACGGTTCCGGTGACATAGCCCGCGTCCGGGGATGCCAGATAGGAGACGGCGGCTGCGACTTCGTGCGGCTGGCCGGGGCGTTTCAGGGGGAGAATTTGCTGGATACGTGCCTTGCGCGACGCATCAAAGGTGCCGGTCAACCCCGTGTCTTCGATCATACCGGGCGCGACCGCGTTGACGGTGATGTCCCGTTCGGCAAGTTCACGCGCCAGCGCCATGGTCAGCCCGGTGATGCCGGCCTTCGACGCGCTATAGGCGATGAGGCCGGGAACGCTGCCGCCATTGTAGGCGACGGTGGAAGACAGGTTGATGATCCGTCCGCCGGGAGACCGAAGGATGGGTGCCAGTTCCTGGGAAACCATCATAGCCCCCTTGAGATTGACGGCAAGGGTCTCGTCCCAGATCCGGTCCATCTCATCGGCAGGCGTGCTTAACAGCGTCGTCTTCATGATGCCCGCGTTGTTCACCAGCACGGCAATTTCGCCATGGCGACTGCGAACTTCGGAAGCAAGGGCTTGGACACTGTTCCGGTTGCCGACATCGCAAACGATGAAATCAGCGCCGCCGCCCACCTCTGAACACGCAGATTGGAGCCTTTCCCTGTCACGCGAGACGAGCGTCACCGCAAAACCGTCGGCGCTCAATCGCTTGGCAATCCCGAGCCCGATGCCGGTGGCGCCACCGGTGACGATGGCGCGGCCACTTGTGATTGGCGGCTCCATCTCAAATCAATCCGAGCTTTTTCTTCGTGTCTGTGTCCAGCGTGCTCGTATAGGGCTTTGCGCCCGACAGGTCGAAGATCTTGTCCTTATTGTTGACGAAGTCCTCGAGCGTCGCGACATGCGAGGGATCGACGACATGTCCGACACCCTTCATGAGCTTGAGCACCGTGAAATAACCGGCTCCAGCCGCGACAATCTCGCCGTTGACGTCGCATTCCTCGCTGGAAAGCCAGGCAACCGCCGGCGAAACCTGTTCCGGCTTGGAGAGATCGAAGAGCTTCTGTTCGATAATGCCTTCGGTCATGCGCGTGCCGGCTACCGGCGAAATCATGTTGACCTTGATGTTGAACTTCTCGCCCTCGAACTTGAGATTGTTCATCAGGCCCATCATGCCGGTCTTGGCCGCACCGTAGTTCGACTGGCCGTAGGAACCGACAAGGCCGGACCCGGAGCTGGTGAAGACGACGCGCCCGTATTTCTGCTCCAGCAGGTACGGCCATGCAGCCTTGGTGACGTAGACGGTGCCCAGCAGATGAACGTTGAGAACGATCTCGAACTCCTCGAGCGTCATCTTGGCGAAGCTCTTGTCACGCAGGATGCCGGCATTGTTGACGACGATGTCGATCCTGCCGAAATTGTCGACGGCCGTCTGCACGATCGAGGCTGCGCCCTCGCGATCGGCAACGCTGGCATAGTTGGCCACCGCAATGCCGCCTGCCGCCTTGATCTCGGAGACGACCGTATCGGCTGCAGCACCATTGCCGCCCTTCCCGTCCACGCTGCCGCCCGGATCGTTGACCACGACCTTCGCGCCCTGCGCCGCAAGAAGCAAAGCGTGGGCACGGCCCAGACCTGCGCCGGCACCTGTCACAATGGCAACGCGGCCGTCAAAGCGAATAGTCATGTCTGCTCTCCTCGAATTTTGATTCCCGGCACAATCCGCCTGGAACGTTGCTGCTTTTCTGGCGCGCAGCTATCGTCTTGTCCATCCACCGGCGGATCAACGACGCATACATGTTGGCTCCCGCGGGAGGCTTCGAGCCAATGTTTCGACTTCGCTAGAATGCGGCTCGAACAGGAGGAACACCATGACCGACCACTACACCGTCGCGAAGAAGGACGGCATCGCCACCATCACGCTGAACCGTCCCGAAAGCCTGAACGCGCTGAGCGACGACATGATCTTCGGACTGACGGACGATCTGAAGAGAATCGCGACCGATCCGGAAGTCGGGGCCGTCATCATCACAGGTGCTGGCCGCGCGTTCTGCTCCGGCGGCGACGTGAAGGGGATGAAGGGCAACAAGAGCGAACTCGGATATGAAGAGCGCGTCGAGCTGCTGCGGCGGCGGCACGAGCTTGTCAAAACACTTTACGAGTTCCCCAAGATCACCATTGCCATGGTGAATGGCGCCGCAGCGGGTGCCGGTTTCGCGCTGGCGCTCGCCTGCGACTTCCGCATCGCCGGCCGATCCTCCAAATTTCTGACCAGTTTCGTGACGGTCGGCTTCGCGGGAGACTTTGGCGGAACCTATTTCCTCACCCGTCTTCTGGGACCGTCAAAGGCCAAGGAACTCTACCTGACTTCCGAAAAGCTGACCGCCGAACGGGCGCACGACCTCGGCCTCGTCTCGAAGATCGTGGAAGACGATGATCTTGGCGCCGAAACCTTGGCTTTTGCGCGCACCTTCGCAGATGGCGCCTTGCTGGCGCATGGCTATATCAAGCGCAATTTCCGTGCCGCCGAAACCGGCACGCTGGATGAGGTCCTCGACCTCGAAGCCTTCCATCAGATCCGTCTGGCGACGAGCGAGGACCATGTGGAGGCCCTGAAAGCCTTTGCCGAGAAGCGAAAGCCTGCCTTCAAAGGGCGCTGAACGCCATTGATCGCAGGAGAGAGACATCGCGCCAGTTCAAGAAGAGCGGTGGGATGTCGCTTTCCGCGTCCACATCCGTGAAGTCCTAGACGGTCGGGTGCGGAGCACCACTTGTCTGCCGCAACGCGTCGATCAGGATCGCATTGACCGCGCCTGCCGCCTCGAACTGGACCCAATGGCCAACGCCCGGGATGACATGGGTCTGACCGGGCGGATGGCGGGCGGAGAGAAAGGTAATTCTCTCTTCGAGATGACGGCGCACAAGCGCGTCCTCCTGTCCCCAGATCGCGGTGATCGGCAGAGCCGGGTGACGGTCGAGAACGGCGGCGGTATTCGCCTCCATCGCGGCCTTGCGGTTGTTGACGATCGTCTGCTCCGCATTGTCCGTCTGGATATCGACCGCCAGCGCATCGATGCTTTCAGGTTTGAAAAGCATCAGCTTTGAAAGATTGAAGGCGTGGATCGCGCGCCGCTCCACGGGGTCGGATATCTCCCGCCAGTGCTTCAGCGAACTCGTCACCAGGTCGACTTTGCCAAGCCCGGCTGTACCGACGAGAACCAGATGATTGATGCGATCGCGATGCGCATCCAGCATATAGGCAGCCACGACCGAGCCGAAGGAAAAACCGCCCAGCGCATAGGGTGCGGGAATGCGCAATTGCTCGACACCCGCGATGACGGCGGCGGCAATCTGCTCCATCGTCCTGCCAACGGCCACCGATCCCCCCATGCCGGGGAGATTGGGAATATAGACGGTGTGGTGTTTCGAAAGCTCCGGGATGTTGCGGATCCAGTGCATCCAGGATCCATGGCCGCCATGCAGCAGCACGACCGCAGGCCCCTTCCCCCAGATCCGCCAAACCATGGGTCCGGAACCGGTCTCCGTAACCGCGTGGCGGGCGAGAGCGTCTATCTCGGCGATGCGTGGGTCGGGGCTCTGCATCGAACCGGCCTAAAGCGCCTTTTCCAGCTGCGGCAGGATGTCAAACAGGTCTCCCACAAGCCCGAAATCGGCAACCTGGAAGATCGGCGCTTCCTCGTCCTTGTTGATGGCAACGATGATCTTGGAGTCCTTCATGCCCGCCAGATGCTGGATGGCACCGGAGATGCCCACGGCCACATAAAGCTGCGGAGCCACCACCTTGCCCGTCTGGCCGACCTGCCAGTCATTGGGTGCATAGCCTGCATCGACCGCCGCGCGCGAAGCGCCAACGGCCGCACCGAGCTTGTCGGCCACGGGGAGAATGAATTCCTTGAACTTCTCCGAGGAGCCCAGAGCCCGCCCGCCGGAAACGATGATCTTGGCAGACGCGAGTTCGGGGCGTTCCGACACTGCAAGGGCCTCGGAAACGAAAGACGAGAGCAACGGGTCGGCTGCCGGCGAGACGTCTTCGAGATGCGCTACACCGCCCTGCCCCGCTGCGGCAAACGAGGCGGTGCGCACGGTGATCACTTTCTTCGCATCCGTCGACTGGACCGTCTGGATGGCATTGCCGGCATAGATCGGCCGTTTGAACGTATCTGCAGACAGGACTTCGATGATTTCCGAAATCTGCGCGACATCGAGCAGTGCCGCAACGCGCGGCATCACGTTCTTGGCAGAAACGGTCGCAGGCGCAATGACAACATCATAGGCACTAGCCAGCGAGACGATGAGAGCCGCGAGAGGTTCCGCGAGATTGGCGCCAAGCGATGCGTCGTCAGCGACCAGAACCTTGGAAACGCCAGCGAGTTTGGCCGCCGAATCCGCTGCAGCCTTGACGCCCGAGCCCGCGACGAGAACATGAACATCGCCGCCGATCTGGCTGGCGGCGCTCAACGCCTTGGCTGTCTGGTCGTTGAGGCCCGACTTGTCATGTTCGGCGAGAAGAAGAATAGCCATATCTTGAAACGTCCTGTCTCTTGAAAATCAAAGCACGCCGGCGCTTTTCAGCGCGCCGACCAGTTCTTCAACGCTCTTGACCTTGATGCCGGCCTTGCGTCCGCCGGGCTCTTCGGTTTTCAGAACCTTCAGGCGGCCGGCTGTATCGACACCCAGATCCGCCGGGGTCTTCCGGTCGAGGGGCTTCTTCTTGGCCTTCATGATGTTCGGCAGGGAGGCATAACGCGGCTCGTTGAGGCGCAGGTCCGAGGTAATCACCGCCGGAAGCTTGATCTCGATCGTCTGCAAACCGCCATCAACTTCGCGCGTAACCTTGGCAGACGTCCCGTCCAGCTCGATCTTTGAAGCGAACGTCGCCTGGGCAGATCCGAGCAAAGCGGCCAGCATCTGGCCTGTCTGGTTGCTGTCGTCGTCAATGGCCTGCTTGCCGACAATGATGAGGCCCGGCTGTTCCTCGGCGGCGATCGCTCTCAGGATTTTGGCGACCGCCAGCGGCTCGACAATTTCATCGGTTTCGACGAGGATCGCGCGGTCAGCTCCCATGGCAAGCGCGGTTCTCAGCGTCTCCTCCGCCTTGGCCGGCCCGATCGACACGACAACCACCTCATCGGCCTTGCCGGCTTCCTTCAGACGAAGCGCCTCTTCAACGGAAATTTCGTCGAACGGGTTCATCGACATCTTCACATTGGCAAGTTCAACGCCGCTGCCATCGGCCTTGACGCGAATCTTGACGTTGTAATCGACGACACGTTTGACGGGGACGAGGATTTTCATGGCATGCATCCTGATTGTCTATGTTAGCTTTTCTTGCCCGACTTGAACTCGGCCCAACGCTCTGGCGTCCAGTCGAAGAGACCGATCACGCCGGCCCCGCCGCCGTTCTGCAGGTCGCGGCCGCCATCGATGGTGATGCATTCACCGTTGATATAAGCGCCCATGTCCGACATGAGGTAGGAGACAAGATTGGAGATTTCGATGTGGTCGCCGACGCGACGCAGAGGAACTTCCATTTCCTCGGGCGCAGCCTTGGAGCCCTCGGGATAGAGGTTTTCCCAGGCGCCCTTGGTTGGGAACAGCCCCGGCGAAACGGCAACCGTGCGGATGCCGTGCGGACCCCATTCCACCGCAAGGCTCTTCATCATGGCCAGAACGCCGGCCTTGGCGCTGGCAGACGGAACGGTGAAGGCCCGGCCCGCGTTTGCCGCAGCCGAAACGATGCTGAGAACCGTACCCGGCCGCTTATCGGCGATCCAACGCTTGCCGGCGGCAACCGTGCAGTAGAACGTCCCGTGCAGAACGATGTTCAGAACGGAGTCGATCGCCCGTGGCGAAAGCGTTTCCGTCCGGGCGATAAAATTACCGGCGGCATTGTTGATCAGGCCATCCAGCGGCCCGTCCTTCCAGATGGCATCGAACATGGCGTCAACCGCTGCCGCATCCCTGACGTCGCAAATATGCGTTGTCACCGTCGCGCCATGCGCCTTGCGAAACTCATCCGCCGTTGCTTCCAGCACCTCGGCGCGTCGACCGCAGATCGCAATTTCGGCACCAAGCTCCGCCATGCGCCCGCCGAAGCTCTTGCCAAGCCCGGAACCGCCGCCGGTGATCAGAATTTTCTTGCCCTTGAGAAGGCTGGGATCAAACATGGAATGCCTCATTTCCTGCGCTTAGCGGCGGCGATCGAGATGATCGATCAGTGAGAGATGGTGATCGACATCGCCGAATTGCCGCTCAAGAGCGGTCGATCGCTTGAATTGTTGACCGACGATATATTCGTCCGTCACGCCGATGCCACCGGAGAGCTGGACGGCCTGCTGGCCGACGAAATGCAGCGATTTGCCGATCTGCACCTTTGCGAAGGACATGGCCCGGCGCCGTTCGAGATCGTTCGCATCCGAGGTCATCATCGCCGCATAGATCGCCATGCTGCGCGCCTGTTCTGTCGCCACATACATGTCCGCTGCCCTGTGCTGCAAGGCCTGGAACCGTCCGAGCGGCCCGCCAAACTGGTTGCGGGTCTTCAGATATTCGACAACTGTCTTGAGCATGGCATCCATGAGACCAACGGCCTCGCCGCAGACTGCGGCAATGCCATCGCCAATAGCCCGCTCGACAATCGCGAAACCGTGACCGGGCTGGCCAATCACCGCTGTTGCCGGGATCTCCGCTGCAGCAAACGTGATTGCCGCATGGCGAGACCCGTCGATACCGAGATAGGGCTCGATCGTCACGCCCGGATGATCTTTCGGCACGGCGAAGATCGAGATGCCCTTCTCGTCGCGGACACTGCCGGAGACGCGGGCCGTCACGAACAGGATATCGGCGCTGTCGCCGGCAATCACGTTCACCTTGCGGCCGTCCAGCACATAGCGGTCGCCGACCTGACGCGCCGTCGTCGAGACATGCGACAGCAGGTAGCGCGCGCCCTCTTCCTCGTGCGCCAGCGCCAGAATGCGCGCGCCTTGCACGAAGTCTGCCACGATGTCTTCGCGGCCGGCGAACTCGGAATGGCGAAGAATGCCACCGGCCAGAACCGCACTGCCGATATAGGGCTCGACGACGAGGCCTTGGCCGAAGGCTTCGGTGACGATCATCGTGTCGACCATGGAGCCGCCGAAACCGCCAAGCGCCTCGTCGAAGCCGACGCCGAGCAGCCCCATGTCGGCAAATTGCCGCCAATTGTCCCGGCTCCAGCCTTCCGGCTCGGCCATGAACCGCCCCCGCGCGTCCTGGCTGTAGCGCTGGGCCATAAATCGATCGACGCCGTCCTTCAGCATCGACTGTTCGGATGAGAGTTCAAAATCCATATCAGAGACCGAGGATCGCTTTGGAGATGATGTTTTTCTGGATCTCGCTGGCACCGCCATAGATGGTCGCCGCGCGCGAGTAGAAATAGTTCGGAACCGCGCCGAGCACGGCAGTCAAATCCGCTTCGTCAAATTCCTGCCAGGGGACATGTCCCCCGTGTGTCTGGGCAAGCCCCAGCGGGCCGGCCACTTCGGCAACCAGTTCCGCCGAGAACTGTTGTGTTTCAGCGCCGCGCAGCTTGAGGATGGAGGACGCGGGATCAGGCTTGCCGTCATTGCGCTTGCGCTGACGGTCGATGATCCGTAGGGCCGTGATCTCCAGGGCCTTCAGTTCGATCTCCAGTTCGATGCAGCGCCGACGGAAAAAAGGATCGTCGGACAATTTGCCGTCCAGAGCCTCGGAGAGTTCGGCCAGCCGGCGCGCACGCTGCAGGCGTCCCTTGGAAAGCCCCACGCGGGCAATCCCCGTCCGCTCGTTGCCGAGCAGAAACTTGGCATAGTCCCAGCCCTTGTTTTCCTCGCCCACGCGGTTTGTCACGGGGACGCGGACGTTGTCGAAGAACACCTCGTTCGTATGATGCTCGCCATCAATGGTGATGATCGGGCGCACGGTGATGCCGGGGGTCGCCATGTCGATGAGGATGAAGGAAATCCCTTCCTGCTTCTTCGCCGTCGCGTCGGTACGTGCCAGGCAGAACATCCAGTCGGCCTCATGGGCCGTCGAGGTCCAGATCTTCTGGCCGTTGATCACATAGTCGTCGCCGTCGCGCACTGCGGCGGTCCTGAGCGATGCGAGATCCGACCCCGCGCCCGGCTCCGAAAAGCCCTGGCAGAACCAGTAGTCGAGGCTGCGGATCTTCGGCAGGAAATGCGCCTTCTGCTCGGCGGAGCCGAATGTGTAGATCACCGGGCCAACCATGTTGATGTTGAAGGACAGCGGCTCGGGCGCCGGAGCCTGAAGAAGCTCCTCCATGAAAATATAGCGCTGAACGGCGCTCCAGCCCGGTCCGCCATATTCGACCGGCCAATGCGAGGCTGCCCATCCCCTGTCGTTCAAGATCCTGTGCCAGGTCCGCACGTCCTGCCCATGGTAATTGGCCGAAAGGCCCGCCTTGGCGCGGATGGATTCGGGCAGGTTGTCGCGAATAAACGCCCGGACTTCCTCCCGGAATTCAAGTTCGGCTGGTGTGTAGGAAAGATCCATCGGTGCTCCGTCCCTGTCTCTGCGCTTATCAGCCAATATCGCCGCGGCGCATTCTGGCAAAGTAACGGCAGGCAATGTTTTGCCAAGCATCACATATGCGGTTTCGGGTCGCACGGGCACGGGCGTTCTGCCCGCTTGCGATAAAGAATGTTTGCAGAATGAACTTGCACGTCGGAACCGGAGGATTGGAATGATCGACGAACGCTATTCCCGCTACAAGAGGCTCACTTTCGACATGCCGGCTGAAAGAGTGCTGCGCATCCGCATGAACAATCCCGGCAAGCTCAATGCCGCCGATCAGTTCATGCATGCCGAACTGGGCGAAATCTGGCGCGATGTGGACACCGACCCCAATGTGTCCGCCGTCATCATCACCGGTGCCGGCGACGCATTTTCGGCAGGCGGTGAAATGAGCATGATCGACGGCATCATGAATGATTTTCAGGTGCGGGCGCAGAACTGGAAAGAAGCGCGCGACATCGTCTACAATATCATCAACTGCTCCAAGCCGGTCGTGAGCGCGATCCGCGGGCCGGCGGTCGGCGCAGGTCTCGTCTGCGGCATGCTGGCGGATATCTCGATCGCGGCGAAGACCGCCCGCATCATCGATGGGCACACCAAGCTCGGCGTTGCCGCAGGCGACCACGCGGCGATCGTCTGGCCGCTGCTTTGCGGCCTTGCCAAGGCAAAATACTATCTGCTTTTGTGCGACCCGCTGTCGGGCGAAGAGGCCGAACGGATCGGTCTGATCTCGCTTGCTGTCGACGACGAAGTGCTGGACGAGACGGCGCTGAAGACGGCAACCAAGCTTGCCAACATGGCGCCCAGCGCGATCCGCTGGACGAAGTATTCGCTGAACAACTGGCTCCGTCAGGCCGGCCCGATCTTCGACGCGTCCCTGGCGCTCGAATTCCTCGGATTCACGGGACCGGAAGTTCGTGAAGGCGTGGCGTCGTTCAATGAGAAGCGCAGGCCTCAGTTCCCGACGCAGTCGCCGATCTGATCATCGAGAACCGCCGATGCCATGCCGGAAGGCAAGGCATCGGCTACACATGTGCAGCTATTTCGCCGTCAACTCCTCGGAATAGCCCATCGATCGGGACGCCCTCGCTGCCGCAAGTGTCGTCAGCCTGATCAGTTCGTCCTTGTTATCCTGACCGCGGGCTTCCGGGGCGCCCAGCAACAGCGCGGCAATAATCGTTCCATCGGCGTCAAAGATGGGTGCGGCGACCCCTGCGGCACCCGAGACCGCGTGACCGGCACTGAACGAGTACCCTGTCTTTCGAATATCCAGGACGAGCTTTCGCAATTCGTCCACGTCCGTGAGCGTGCGATCGGTCAGGGGCACGAGTTCGGTTCGCGTGAGATAGGCCTCTCGCCAGGCTTCATCCTGGTAGGCCAGCATCAGGCGTCCGCCGGCTGACGCATAGAGCGCCCGCGCTTCTCCGGCGGGAACCACGTAGCGAATGGATTGAACACTTTCGATGACGTCCTGATAAATGATGACCCCGGCCGACCTGTCGAGGGTGGCCAGAATGACCGTCTCCCCGGAGGCCTTCATCAGATCTTCCATGATGGGTCGCATCAGGCTGCTGAACTTGCGCGTCATCAGGATCGTGGTTGCAAACCTGTAGGTTTCCGAACCGAGGCTGTATTTGCCTGCCTTGTGGGTGAGATACCCTTGCGCCACGAGCGGCCGCAGCAGCGTCAGGAGACTGCTCTTCGGCGATGCCAGAACCACCGCGAGCCGAGCGAGGGAAATGCCGTCGGGCTCATGCGCGACAGCCTCGAAAAGCCCCAACAGCCTGTTCATCCAGCGGGGAGACGAAACCTCGTCCGACGGGTCAACTTTTTGTAGCGAAGAAATCGCGTCCGTGTTCATCGCGGGATGCCGAAGGCTCCTTCATTGATCTTGTCCTACACCAAACGCACAAAAAACCATAGTGCAACGAATGAGGGCAGGAAATGGACCATGGCTGATATCAAGGAATTGTTGAACGTGTGGAAAGACGGCCCCACAGGTGTGTTGGAACTGGCGCGACCCGCCGTTTTCAATTGCCTGTCGATGGAGGTTCATGCAAGCATCCTTCGCGCCTTGCGGGACTTCGAAAGCGATCCGTCCATTCGCTCCGTGCTGATCTGCGGCGAAGGCAAGCATTTCTGCACCGGTGCCGAATTGGGTGAGGTCAAGACGAAACGTCAGACCGAAGCCGGTATCGACGCATTTCTCCGCTGTGGACACGACACGTTGCGGGCGCTTGAAACCAGCCGTCTTCCCGTGATTTGCGCTGTCCAGGGTCTGTGCCTTGCCGGCGGCCTTGAACTGATGCTCGCCTGCGACGTGGTTTTTGCCGCCGAAGGCGCCAAGTTCGGCGACCAGCATGCCCAGTTCGGACTCGTGCCAGGATGGGGCTCCTCACAGCGCCTGCCGCGCGCAATCGGCCTGCGCCGGGCAATGGACATGTTCCTCAGCGTCCGCTGGATCGAAGCCGCCAAAGCCGAACAATGGGGTCTCGTCAATTATGTCGTGCCGGATAGTGAGCTCCGAGCCGAAGCGCTCGCCTATTGCGGCAAGCTCGCGACCCGCAGCCAGGAAGGTCTCGCCCTCATGAAAAAGCTCGCCATCGAAGGGCTGGACAAGACGATGGATGACGCCTTGAAATTCGAGATTGAAGAGGTCAATGCGCCGCTGCGCTCCGGCCCGGTCGGCGAAGGCATCGCGGCCTTCGAGGAAAAGCGTCAGCCGAACTTCGGCTGAGCACGCACGCGATAGCCCGGGCATCGCGCCTCGGGCTATCGCCTTTGCAACCTCAGATAACGCCCTTGGATCTGAGCTCCGCCTGCTTTTGCGCATCGAACCCGAAGCGGGCAAGAATGTCTTCCGTGTGCTCGCCCAGCAGCGGCGGCGCCACATAGTCGGTGATCGGGGTCTCCGAGAACTTGAGCGGATTGCCGACCAGATCGACGGCATCGTTATGCGGATGCTTCACCGTGACCTTCATGCCGCGTTCCTTGATCTGCGGATCGTTGAAGACCTGTTCGAAATTGTAGATCGGGCCTGAGGGAACGCCCGCCGCCTCCAGCGCCGGCAGCCATTCCTCCGGCAGTTTTTGAAGAAAGATCTCCTGCAGCTCGGCCGAAAGCGCATCGCGATGCTGGATGCGGGTCGGGCCGTCCTTGAAGCGCGGATCGGTGATCATTTCCGGGTGTCCGATGGCTTCGCAAAGGCAGCGGAACTGCTTGTCATTGCCGGCCGTCAGCATCAGGCCGCCTTCCCGGCAGAGGAACATCTGGGACGGAACGCCACCATTGCCCTGCGTGCCGCGCCGTCCCGGAGGCGTGCCGGACGACAGGTAGATCTGAACGTAATGAGAGAGCGCCGCGACGGCCGAGTCGAACAGCGCCAGTTCGACATGCTGCCCCTGGCCTCCGTTATGGTCCCGGTTGTAAAGCGCCGAGACGATACCCACGACAGCGTTGAGACCTGTGATGATGTCCACGATCGAGGGACCGACCTTCATCGGTCCGCCACCGGGAATGCTATCCGGATAACCCGTCACGCTCATGAGACCGCTCATGCCCTGGAAAACGGCGTCATAGCCCGGCCGCTTCCGGTATGGGCCGGTCTGGCCGAAGCCCGTGATCGAGCAATAGATGAGCTTCGGATTGATCTTGCGCAGCGACTCGTAGTCCAGTCCGTAGCGCGCCAGATCGCCGACCTTGAAATTCTCGACCAGCACGTCGCTTTCGCTGGCGATCTTGCGAATGATCTCCTGCCCTTCGGGCTTGGCCATATCGACCGTGATCGACATCTTTCCGCGGTTGCAGGAGAGATGGAAGAAATTCTCGCTGGTCGGATTGCCGGCCGCATCCTTGACATAGGGTGCACCGTAATGCCGCGCGTCGTCACCGACGCCCGGCCGCTCGACCTTGATGACTTCGGCGCCGAGATCGGCGAGATATTGCGCCGCCCATGGCCCGGCCAGGATGCGTGACAGGTCAAGCACGCGGATATTGGAAAGTGGTCTGTTGGCCATTGGAAACTCCATGTCAGGCAGACGGCAGGTTCAGAACGTTACCCGAGATGATGTTTCGCTGGATCTCGTTCGTGCCACCGTAAATGGTCGAAGGGCGTGCATTGTAGAAGGTCGAGAGAGTGTCGAAATTGCCGCCATCGAAGGCCGATGGCCCGTCCATCATCCCAGCACCGCCGGCGATCTCGACGATCAGGTCGCCGATCCGCGAAAACGTCTCGGTGCCCCAGATTTTCAGGATCGAAACATCCGGCCCCAGTCGCTCGCCGTCACGCACCTGTGCGGTGAAGCGCCGGTAAAGACCGTTCAGATCATCGACATCCATCTGCAGCGCGGCGAAGCGGTCGCGGAAAATCGGATCGCGATCACGACCCGTCAGCACGGAGAGCGTCGCCAGACGCGCCAGCGCGCTTTGCGCAAGCTTCGGACTGCCGAGAAAAAGCCGTTCGAAGCTCAAAAGCGCCTTTGCAACGCCCCAGCCCTTGTCGATCTCGCCGACGATATTCTCCTTCGGCACGCGGACATCATCGAAGAAGACCTCGCAGAATTCCTCGTGGCCCGACAGTGTCCGCATCGGCCGCACCGTAATGCCCGGCGTCTTCATGTCGACCAGGAGAAAGCTGATGCCCTCCTGCTTGCGCGCTTCCTTGTTGGTGCGCACCAGCATGAACATATGGGTTCCGTCCTGCGCCAGCGTCGACCAGGTCTTCTGCCCGTTGACCACGAAATGATCGCCATCGAGCACGGCCTCCGTGCGCAGGCTGGCGAGATCGGAGCCTGCGTTGGGCTCGGAATAGCCCTGGCACCAGATTTCCTCACCGGTCAATATCTTCGGCAGGTAGCGCTTCTTCTGCTCCGGCGAGCCCTGCTGGATCAGCAGCGGTCCCACCATGATGATGCCGTGGTCGGGAACACGCGCCACGCCGTGGGCCTCCTGTTCCTCGATGAAGATGACCAGCTTGCCCGGATCAAGCCCCATGCCGCCATATTCCGCGGGCCATGCCGGTGCGATCCAGCCATGTTCCGACAGCGTGTCGTACCAGCCGCGCATTTCCGAAAGACGGCGCCGGCTCGGCGAATAGCGCAGGTGCTCCGGATAATGCGTGGCGAAGAAGTTGCGAACGAGCGCACGAAACGCGTCGTCCGACATGGCGTTCCAGTTCTGGTGTTCGACGGTCATGCTGCTTCGTCCATCGTCAGTTCGGCGAACCGAGCACGATGCTCCGCCGCATTGCCAAGCCAGGCGGACAGGGTCAGCGTACGCTTGAGATAAAGTCCGATATCATGCTCATCGGTATAGCCGATGCCGCCATGCATCTGGATCGCTTCCTTGGTGACGATCAGAGCGGCCGACGACAGCCGCGCCTTTGCCCGGCTCGCAGCCGTCGCGCGCTCTTGCGCAGTGGCTGCCGCTTCGAAATCGGCGGCCGCCCGGCTGATGGCGACGGCCGACAGTTCCTGCTGGATGAACAGGTCGGCGGCGCGATGCTGGAGCGACTGGAATGATCCAATGGTCTTGTTGAACTGCTTGCGGGTGCGCAGATAGTCCATGGTGATATCCATCGCACCGCGAATAAGGCCGAGAAGCTCCGCACTCGCAGCAATCGTCGCAACCTGCAGGCTTTGCGCGAGAACATCGGCAGCATCGGTCGACAGAATGTCTGCGGCGTCGATTTTGACATTGTCGAAATGGAAGGTCGCGACAGCGCCGCCATCGGCAGTCCTGCCGTTTTCGGCCCGCACCCCTTCCGCATCGACAGAAACCCAGACAAGTGCCGTCTTGCCATCGGCATTGGCCGACACCAGCAGCCCGTCTGCCTCGGAGCCCGGAACCACCAGAACCTTGCGCCCGCTCAGGACATGGCCGTGAGCATCGCTCGCCAGTGTCGTCTTGATATGGTCACCCTCCAGACGATAGGTCTCCTGCCAGGCAACGCCGGCCAAGAGCGCGCCTGCGGCCAGTTGCTCGAGCAGGTCTGCCGCCTTGGCATTGCGCGCGACACCCACGAGAAGCGAACCGGCGAGCACCGAAGATGCGACCAGCGGCTCTCTGAGCAAGGGCTTGCCGAGCGCTTCGAGAGCGGGAACAAGATCACCGATCTTGAGGCCCAATCCACCCGCCTCGTCCGGGAGAAGCATCGCCATCAATCCCAGTTCCGCCAGCCCCTGCCATCGCTTGCGACTGATCGTGCCGGGTCGCATCGCGGCGGGAGAAAGCTCGCGTCGTGCGAAGGCGGTTACAGCATCGGTAATGAGTTGCTGCTGCGCTCGCCGCTCTGCATTGTCATTGTTGTTTGTCACGTGTTCACCAGGACCTTCTCTGCCGACCTCGTTTGCGTCAGAGCATCAATTTCCGTGTCTGAAAGGCCGCAACCGCGCAGAACTTCCTGCGTGTGTTCGCCGAGCCTGGGGGCGAGCCGGCGGATCGTCCCGCCGGATTTGGAAAATTCGACAGGAATGGCGGTCGTCATGTACCGTCCCTCCGTCGGATGGCTCACCTTCTGGAAGAAGTGCGTCTCCTCAAGATAGGGGTCGTTGAGGAGATCGTCGAAATCCTGAACGGGGCCGTTCGGAATGTCGGCCTCATCGAGCCGCCGGCGCCATTCGTCCGTCGTTTCCTGCGCCATCCGGTCGGCCAGGATCGCATAGACAGCATCGATGTTCCTGGACCGCGCATTCACCTTGGCATAGCGCGGGTCTTTTCCCATCTCCGGGCAACCGATGACGTTGAAAAGCCGGTGCCATTGTTCATCGGTATTGGCGAGCAGGCAGATATATCCGTCGATGGTCCGGTAAGGCCGGCGATGGGGTGTGAACATGCGGCTGTAGCCAAGACCCAGCTCCGGTTCGTCCAGCACCCCGCCCCACAGATGCTCAAGCATGTTGAACGTCACCATGCTTTCCATCATCGGCACATGAACCTCCTGCCCCTCGCCCGTGCGCTCGCGCCAGAGGAGCGCCATGGAAATGGCCGAAGACAGCACATAGCCACAATGCTTGTCGGCAATCACCGTCGGAAAGTAGCGCGGCTCACCGATGTTGCGGCCGTTCATGGAAGCGATACCGCTCAAGCCCTGGATCACGTCGTCAAAGGCCGGCCAGTTCCGGCGCGAACTCGCCGGTCGATAACCGCTCGCCGAGGCATAGACGAGCTTCGGATTGAGCCGCGTGAGCGTTTGATAGTCGATGCCGAGACGCTTGGCCGCATCCGGGCGCATGCTGTGGACGAAGACATCCGCCGTTTCAATCAGCCGGGAAAGAGCCTCGCGCGCCTTGGGCTTCTTCAGATCGAGGACAACGCTGCGCTTGTTCCGGTTGATGTTCAGAAAGAAGACGCCCATGGCCTCGCTGCGCGAAGGACCGACATGGCGGGTATGATCGCCCTCAGGCGCTTCTATCTTGACCACATCGGCGCCCATGTCGCCGAGGATCTGCGTGGCCACGGGCCCGAGCACATTGGTCGTCAGATCAATGATGCGAAATCCGGACAGCGGCCCGGCATTTCCGGGCTGTGGCGCACGCTCGGTCATCAGGCGGCCTTTCCGTCGGTGCGGGCCTTCACCATGCGAAGCGGGGTGTAGACCATGATCGTTTCGCCCTTCTGGTTCACGACCTTGTTGCGCGTGCGGACAAGGCCGCGGGTCGGCCGGCTGGCGGAGCGCCGCGATTCGATGACTTCCACCTCGACATGGATCGTATCGCCGGCCACCGTCGGTCCCTTGATTTCGAGGTCCATGCTGAGGAATGCAAAGCCGGTATGCTGCATGCTGGCATGGACAAGCAGACCTTCCGAGAAGGTGAAGACCAGCGCGCCCGGCGACACCCGCCCCTGGATATCGGACTCGCTATCCTGAAATTCATGATTGGTGAACAGGACCTCGGTCATGCCGGTACAGGTCGTGAAGTTGATGATGTCTGTCTCGGTGATGGTGCGCCCAATCGTCTTGAAGGAGCGGCCAACCGGCAAATCTTCGTAAAAAAGGCCAAGTCCCAGTACGTCCATAGTCATTTCCTCCAATGCCGGTATCAGTCGAGAAGATTGCGTGAGATGATGTTCCGCTGGATCTGGTTGGTGCCCTCGATGATCTGGAGCACCTTCGCGTCGCGGAAATAGCGGTTGATGGGGTATTCATTGGAAATGCCGGCTGCCCCGAAAAGCTGCACAGCGTCCGTGGCGACGGACATGGCGGTATCGGTCGCATGGCATTTGGCGATCGCTGCCAGCTGCGCCAGCTCCTTGCCCTTGATGCCCGCATCGACGGCCGCAGCCGCCTGGTAGACCAGCCTGCGGGACGCCTCGATCTGGATCGCCATGTCGGCGACCATCCAGCGCACGCCCTGGAAATCCGAAACCGCCTGGCCGAAGGCCCGCCGGCTCTTGATGAATTCGATGGCGTGATCGAGCGCGCCTTGCGCAAGCCCGACACCGCGCGCGCCAATGATCGGGCGCGAATCGTTGAGGGCCGCCATGGCAACGCGGAACCCGGTCTGCTCGTCACCGAGCATATTTTCGGCAGGCACATAGGCGTTGTCGAAGAAGAGCGAATGGGACGGTACGCCCCGCGCGCCGATCTTGTCTTCCTTGCGGCCGACAACGAAGCCGGGGGTTCCCTTGTCGACGATGAACAGGTTGATCTTGCCGCGTTCGTCGTCCTCGCCCGTCTTGGCGGCGACGAGAACGAAGTCCGCCATGCCGGCATTCGTGCACCAGATCTTCGAGCCGTTGAGCCGGAAGCCGTTGCCGTCGCGCCGCGCACGCGTCTTGATGCCCGCCACATCGGAGCCGCTTTGCGGCTCAGTCAGCGACAGCGCGCCGCGCAGGTCGCCGGATGCAAGGCCGGGGAGATATTTCTGCTTCTGCTCGGGACTGCCACCGGCCAGGATTGCGCCGATCGGCACCCACTGCACGACAAGCAGATAGGCCGTGTTGTAGCAGACGCGCCCCAGTTCCTCGACCGCGACACAGGCCGAAAGCATGCTGCCCGTACCGCCATATTCCGGCGGAAACGGCAGCGTGAACAATCCGAGTTCCTTGACCAGCTCGAACATGTCGTGGGGGTATTCTGCCGTCAGGTCGATTTCCTGCGCACGCGCTGCCACCTTCTCGCGCGCCACGCGCCGCACGAGATCCTGAATTTGCAATTGGTCTTCGTTCAGTTCGAGCGCCAAGATCAAACCCCATCTGCCTCACACGCGCGGCATCCGCGCCGCGCTTCTTGACTTCAGTCGTATTGCCGAATGCGCGAGAGGGTCAATTCCGGAGGCCGATCCGGGAGGCTCCAGGGCCAACCTCAACATGCATATGTTGAAAAGGCGATTTCCAACGCTGTTTGAGCCCCTTCGAATGACGGGGAGTTCGATATTTCATCCAAGAAAAAGGGCGTGGATGCTTGCGCAAATCCACACCCCTGGGTTCGGGTATTCCGGTCTTGGCTCAGCCCGCGATTTCAGCCCGACCGTTTGATATTGCAACGATATCACGCTCCAGAGACCGTGTTCTGAAGCTGACGATCGTGCCGTCGATCCAGATTTCCGTACGGAACGTTTCGCCCGGATAGACCGGTGCGGTGAAACGGCAATTCAGCGACTTCAACCGCGCCGGATCATAGCCGCAGACGGATTTCAGCACCGCGTGGCCGGAGACGCCATATGTCGCCAGCCCATGGAGAATGGGCTGCGCAAAGCCGGCCTTTGCCGCAATATCCGGATCGGCATGCAGCGGATTCATATCGGCGTTCAGACGGTAGATCAGGGCCGCCTGCGGCACTGTCGCCAGATCGCAGACCATATCCGCTTCACGCTCAGGCAGGACATGCGGGGCAGGCGTCGGTCCGCTCGGGCCGCCAAAGCCACCGTCGCCACGGCAAAATGTGTTCTGGGTGATGGTCGCCAGCAGATCGCCGGTCGATTTGTCGACGATCTTGCGTTCGGAGAGAACGAGAGCTCCCTTCCCTTCTCCCTTGTCGAACACGCCCGTCACCCGGGAGATGCCAAGGACGGTGCCTGAAGGCGGAAGCGGCTTGTGCAGGACAAGGCCCTGCTCGCCGTGAACCACCTTCACATAGTCAATGCCAGTATCCAGATCGCGAACCCAGAGACCCGGATGGGCAAGCACGACGGCCTGGGTCGGCAGCGCCTTCAGGTTCTGCTCGTAGACGAAACGCAGCTGCTCGCGATCCGTCGGATCCTGCCCGAGACCCACGCCCAGCGCATAGAGCATCGTGTCCTTTTGGGTATAGGTCTGCTCGATGGTCGGGATTTCGAGATTCATCAGTTTTTCGTAGATGATAGCCATGATCAGACCGGATCCCACATGATGACATCGCCCGAGACTTCGAGCGGAACGAGAGAGCCTTTGAAGGCGGAATTGATCATCTGCCCGAGCGACGAGGGCGTCCAGCCTTCCGCCGTGTGAATGGTGCGCAACGGCCGCGGCTGGCTGAACAGCATGACCTCGTTCTTCCGGACGCAGAAAATCTGCCCGGAAATATCCTTTGCCTCATCCGACCCCAGGAAGGCGACGAGCGGCGCAACCTTGTCCGGATCCATTTGCTGAAAGCGCGCAACACGCGCCTTCTCCACCTCGGTCTCGCTCGGAACGGAACTGGTCATGCGGCTCCAAGCGAAAGGCGCGACGCAGTTCGAGCGGACGTTATAGCGCCGCATGTCGAGTGCGATGCCGCGCGACAGGCCGACAATTGCCATCTTGGCCGCCATGTAATTGGCCTGCCCCACCTGCCCGATCAGGCCGGAGGTGGATGTCATGTGAACGAAACTGCCGCTGTTCTGCTCGCGGAAGCAGGTGGCCGCCGCACGGCTCAGGCCGAAGCTGCCGTGAAGATGGACTTGAATCACATCCATCCAGTCGGACCATGACATCTTGTGGAAGATTGCGTCCCGGATGATCCCGGCATTGTTGACGACGATGTCGACGCGCCCGAAAGCGTCCAGCGCCGTGTCGATGATCCCTTGCGCGTTCTGCGGTTCCGAGATCGACAGCGTACTGGCAACGGCACTCCCGCCGGCAGCCTCGATTTCCTTCACCACCGTGGCGGCAAGCCCCGTGTCCGCGCCGGAGCCATCAAGGGCGACCCCGATATCGTTGACCACGACATGCGCGCCCTCGGCGGCAAGCTGCAGCGCGACCGATCGGCCGATGCCGCGCCCTGCTCCGGTCACGATCGCGACCTTTCCTTCAACCATTCCCATTGCTTGCTCCTCTTTCAGCCGTGCATTGTCAGGCCACCGGAGACACTGATGGTCTGGCCGGTGATGAAGGCGGCGTCGTCGCTGAGAAGAAACGCGATCATGCCCGGATAGTCACTTGGGTCACCCAGCCGCCCGAGCGGAATGGCGCGGGCAAGACCTTCGGCAATCTTGCCCCCCGTTGGCGAGGCAGCCTTGAAACCATCAAAGAGCGGCGTGTCGGTCGGCCCGGGTGCCACGACGTTCAGGACAACGCCGCTGCGTGCGAGTTCACGCGCCACCGTCTTGGTGAAGGCGATGATGCCGCCCTTGCAGGCAGAATAGACCGCCTCGCCCGAGGAGCCGACACGGCCGGCGTCCGACGCGATGTTGACCACCCTGCCGAAACGACGCTCGGCCATGCGCTTCACAACGACGTGGTGCATGTTGAGCGGCCCATAGAGATTGATCTGGATGACCTTGTCCCAGAAGGCCCGGTCCGTATCGAGAAACGGGACGGGAAGGTCCCAGCCGGCAACGTTTGCCAGAAGTTCAACCGGCCCCGCTTCAGCCTCGAACGCATCGACGGCACGCTCGATCGCATCCCGGTCGGTAATGTCGACGGCATATCCGAATACGGTCCGGCCTGCTGACTTTGCCTCCGCCGCCAATTCCTGAGCGGCCTTGCCGTTGAGATCAAATATCCCGACGACACACCCTTCCTCAGCAAGCCGCAACGCGGTCGCCCGCCCGATGCCGCTCGCCCCGCCGGTGATGATAACGCGCCTGTCCTTCAATCCTCGCATTGCTGCACTCCTTCGAAACGATCTGCAATGCTCGTAACCGCGAGCAGCCGTGTTTCCAAAACACCTCCTGCGGCCGCATCGGATTTCACACGTATCTGCTTTTTCGGGATCGTAAGGCCGTCATAATTTGATTGACAGCGAATGTTCCCTCTGTTCAGAATACCGAACGCTATTCAATAAATATGCGAATGTGATCGGGAGGATTGCATGACTTCTGTAGAGAAGAGCGCGTCGGCGGGAGACGATGCGCATATTGTAAAGTCTGTGGCACGCACGCTGGAAATTCTGGAATTCTTCGATGAAGTCCGCCAGCCGCAAAACGTGATCTCGGTATCCGTGGCACTTGGTTATCCGCAATCAAGCACATCCGCGCTTCTGCGCAGCATGGTCGCCATGGGTTATCTTAAATTCGACCGCGCCCAGCGGACCTACATGCCGACCGACCGGGTTCCCCTGCTCGGGAGCTGGCTCAATCCGACCCTTTTTGCCGAGGCTTCGCTTTTGCGGCTGCTTCGCGCCATCGTCGAGCGCAGCGGTCAGCTGGTGCTTCTGGGCGCCCGCAACGGTGACCACGCGCAATACATCCAGGTCATGGACCCCAATCATGCGGTCGATCACCATATTCGTCTCGGAACAAAGCGCCCGCTGGCAACCTCCGGCGTCGGCAAGGCGCTCTTGAGCGCCCATGACGACAATGAGGTCAAGCGGATCTTTCACCGGATCAACGCCTATCGCGAAGAGGGCGAAGAGGCGATCAGGATTCCGGAGCTGCTGGCCTCTCTCGGCGAAGTCCGCCGCAAGGGCTATTTCGTGTCGATCGACCAGGTGGTGAGTGGTTCCGGCCTCATCGCGATGCTGATGCCGTCCGAATGCACCGACCGCCCGCTTGCCATCGGCATCGGCGCTCCGACCTCGACGATCCTCGCCCGCGAGGAAGAACTGGTTCAGATCATGCGTGAGGAGATGAAGCGGTTCTTCGGCGAATACATGCATGACCCGAAAGAGCCGAAAGCTGCCAATCGCAATGCGTTCGGCGGCCTCAAGCCGGTGACGTCATCGCAGACGACGGCGGAAAAGCGGGCCTATACCTCGATCTGGAAAGAAGAGCACACGGCCTGATTTTCCGAAAAGCACAGAACCATGTTGTATGGCCGGCGCCGATGGCGGCGGCCATTTCATTTTGGCAGGAAACCATGGTCGTCAATGATCCTGAGCTGAGGAAATGTCATGGGGCCACTTGCTGGTGTGAAAATCGTTGAACTCGCGGGCATCGGCCCGGGTCCGATGTGTGCGATGCTGCTCGCCGATCTCGGCGCGACCGTCCTGCGCGTGGAGCGGAAGGTGGAGTCCGGGCTCGGCATTGCCCGACCGCTGAAGTACAATCTCCTGCTTCGCGGACGCAAGCAGATCGCCGTGGATCTGAAGAGCAAGGCGGGCGTTGATTTCGTGCTCTCGCTGATCGAGGAAGCCGACGGCCTGATCGAGGGGTTCCGCCCGGGCGTCACCGAGCGCCTGGGACTGGGGCCTGACGAATGCCTCGCCCGCAACCCGCGCCTCGTCTATGGCCGCATGACAGGCTGGGGACAGACAGGACCTCTGGCCCAGGCGGCTGCCCACGATCTCAACTATATCGCCATCACCGGCGCGCTGGCTGCCATCGGCCGCAAGGACCAGCCACCGACCCCGCCCTTGAGCCTTGTCGGCGACCTCGGCGGCGGCGCGCTCTACCTGGCATTCGGGATGCTGGCCGCGATGATCGAAGCGCGCAGCTCCGGCAAGGGCCAGGTCGTCGATGCGGCTATTTCCGATGGCACCGCGCACCTCATGACCAATTTCCACGGCATGCGCGCGGCAGGACTGATGTCGCTCGAGCGCGGAACCAACTATTCGGATTCCGGCGCCCCCTTTTACGACGTCTACGAATGCGCCGATGGGCGCTACATTTCGATCGCACCGATCGAGGAGAAATTCTTCGAACTGCTCGTTGAAAAGATCGGGCTTTCGCTCGCGGACCTGCCGCCTCAGAATGATCGCAGCCAGTGGCCGGCCATGAGAGAACGCTTCGCCGAACGGTTCAAGCAGAAGACAGCAGACGAATGGACGGACCTCCTGGAAGGAACCGATGTCTGCTTTGCACCGGTCCTGACGATGGACGAGGCGCCCGAGCACCCGCACATGAAAGCGCGTGGCGTCTATGTCGAGATCGATGGCGTCGTGCAGCCAGCGCCCGCCCCGCGCTTCAGTCGCACCATCCCTGAAAACCCGTTTGCGGCGAAAGCTGCGACTGCGACCCCGATCGACGAGGCGCTCTCCGGCTGGGCCATCGCCGGCCAGGCGACGGATTGGGCTGCCAAGGGCGCGATCGGCTAAGACATGAAAAACCCCGGCGCAGCTGAGGCGCCGGGGTCTGCCGGTCAAGTCTTGGGAGGTCTGTCGCCCGGCTATTTTCCTTCAAATTTCGGCTGGCGCTTTTCACGGAATGCGTCGATTGCGTTCAGGTGGTCGGCACTGCGCACCAGCATGGGGTGATGATCCCGCTCGGCACGGAACGCGTCATCCAGCGTCAGCACGCCATCGGCGTAAACGGCCTTGGTCACGGCAATCGACAACGGCGCGGCAGCGGCAAATTCTTCCGCCACTACGATGGCGCGCGTCAGCGCCGTTCCGTCGTCGACCGCTTCGTCAACCAGGCCAATGCGCTCCGCCTCTGCTGCGGCAAAGGTGTTTGCCAGCATGATCAGCTTCTTGGCGCGACCGAGGCCGACCCTCTGCGGCAATGTCCAGTAAAGCCCTGAATCGGGGGCAAGGCCTACCTTGGCAAAGGCCGCGCAGAACTTCGATCTCTGTGACGCTACCGCATAATCGCAGGCTGCCACCAAGGACATGCCCGCCCCGATGGCCGCGCCTTCAACGGCCGCAATCACAGGCTTGGCCCCATTGACCATGGCGCGCAAGATGCGATGCGCGCCGCCGATATAGGTGCGCGTGTCGAGAACCTGCCGGTCCCGCTGCATGCGCGAGACGTCGCCGCCTGAGCAAAAGGCTCCATTGGCGCCGGTGAGCACGATGGCGCGGCAGTTCCAGTCGCCCATCAACTGCTCGAACCGATCGCCAAGATCGCGGATCATTTCCGGAGACAGTGCATTCTTCGTCTTTGCATTGTCCATCGTCACGATCGCGATGGGACCTTTGAACTCTATCCTGACGGGCGCGTCGGTATCTTCACTCACAATGTTGCCTCCGATCCGAGAATAAGCGTGGCCTGGCTCGACAATGTTCCACCATTGCCATGCGACAAGGCAAGGTTGACATCCTTGACCTGACGATCGCCGGCAATCCCCATGACCTGTTCCATCGCCTCGACCATGGTGAAGAGGCCATACATGCCGGGATGGACACAGGACAGACCACCGCCATTGGTGTTGACGGCAAGCTTTCCGCCCGGCGCAATCGCACCACCTTCAACGAACCGTCCCCCCTCGCCCTTCGGGCAGAAACCGAGGTCTTCGAGAAACAGGATCGTATTGATCGTAAACGCGTCGTAGACCTCCGCCACATCGATATCCTTCGGCCCGACGCCTGCATGGGCATAGGCACGACGGCCGGATTCGACGGCAGCCGTGACGGTCAGATCCGGCATGGACGCAATCTCCATATGCGTCGTCGCCGATGCCGCGCCCAGCAGATAGGCCGGGCGGGCCGCGTGATCCTTGGCGCGATCAGCGCGCGTCATCACGACGGCCGCGGCACCATCGGTGACAAGGCAGCAATCATTCTTGGTGAAAGGATCCGAGACCATGCGGGCATTCAGGCAATCCTCGATCGTCAGATCACCATGCATGAAGGCATCCGGATTGAGATTGGCCCATTTGCGTGCGGCAACAGCGACTTCCGCCAGTTGCTCCCGCGTCGTGCCGTATTCGTGCATGTGCCGGGAGGCGGCAAGCGCATAGGCCGAGATCGGCAACAGCGGTTTGTAGGGGCCCTGATAGATGGAGGGCCTTGTGCTGGCAACCAGCTTGCCGGAAGCCGTGCGCTGGTTGCTGCCATAGGCGATCAGCGCGACGTCACACTCACCGGCCTCAAGCGCCAGAGCGGCCATATGCGCGTAGGTCTGGAATGACGATCCGCCGACCCGATTGTTGCTCATGACCCGGGGCTGGATGCCGAGATATTGCGCCATCGACAGCTGGGACATCATGTCGGATGGAAGTGCAACGAAAAGACCGTCAACATCGGCAGGCGTCATGCCCGCCATGTCCAGCGCCTTCAGGCTGGCATGAACGGCAAGGTCCAGCGAATCATAGCCGGGGGCTTCGCCCATGCCATAGGTCGCACCGGCGACGAACGCGGTACCACCGCGCGGAAATGCACCACTGCTCATGCCTGATCTCCCACGGGTGCGAAGACGACGAGCGGCTTGCCGTCTTCCGAGGCTATTTTCGCCTTCACCTTCATGCCGATCTTGACGGCGGAAGGCTCGATATCAACCACGCGCGACATCATGCGCGGCCCTTCGGCAAGATCGATGAGGACGACATTGTAATCCTGCTCCGGGGGGCGTTTGCGCACGACGGTCACGGAATAGACGATGCCGTCGCCACTGGCTTCGACCCATTCCAGGTCTCTGGCACCCGTGCGCGGCTCGGCTACCCGCGGATAAAACACATAGGCACCGCTCGAGCGGCTGCGTTGGATCATGAAGCGCCCCTCGGCGAGGAAGGCTTCGTAGTCGCGTTCTGGTCTGATCTGGTCCATGACGTCCACGGTTCTGATTGCTCTCGCTTTTCAATGTCTGAAAGCGGTCTCCCTGGGGAGTCCGGTCGCTGCCGAAAGCATATATGCGTTGCCGCAAAGGCAGGCGCACTCTTTTCTATCCAGAACGCTGATCGGCCCCTTAATTTGGGCTACGGGCCAAGTCGATGCCCCCCAATCAATCTACATGCGAGGATCACCATGCCGCTGCTCCAGTTCGTCAATCGAGTGTGGTACGAGGCCGGCGCCATCAAAAGAATAGGCGCAGAACTGCAGAAACTGGGCGTGAAGCGTCCGCTGATCTGCACGGATCAGGGCATTGCCGCCGCGGGGATTCTCGATCAGGTTAAGGCGCATTGGCCGGAGGGCCTGGCCTGGATCGTCTATGACGGCACGCCGCCCAACCCGACCGAAGCCGCTGTGAAGGCGGCGCTGGAGACCTATCGCGCGGAGAGCTGCGACGGCATTGTTGCCATCGGCGGCGGGTCGCCGATCGATCTCGGCAAGGCCGTCAATCTTCTGGCGAGCCATCCCGAACCACTCGCCCAGTACGAAACGGCACGCAAGGGTCAGGGCAAGATCGGCAAGGTTGGACCGCTGATCGCGATCCCGACGACGGCAGGGACGGGAACGGAAGTCAGCGTCGGCACGGTCATCGTGACAGCGGACGGTCGGAAATCCACGATTGCCAGTCCCTACCTTATCCCCGATGTGGCGATCTGCGACCCCGAGCTGACACTCAAACTGCCCCGGTCCTTGACCGCCGCGACAGGGATGGATGCCGTCACCCACTGCATCGAGGCCTACCTCTCCCCGCTCTTCAACCCGATCGCCGATGCGATCGGTCTCGACGGCCTCAAGCGGGCCATCGGCGATGGCGCATTGGAGCGAGCGGTTGCCGACGGCAGCGACCTGGCAGCGCGTGGCGACATGATGATGGCCGCGATCGAGGGTGCGCTGGCCTTTACCAAGGGCCTTGGCGCCGTCCATTCCATGAGCCACGCCGCCGGCCGTATCGAGCGGCTAAAGCTTCATCACGGCACGTTGAATGCCGTGCTCCTGCCGCCGGTCCTCCGGTTCAACGCACCGCATGTGACGGCTAAGCTGGACGTGCTCGCTTCGGCGATGGGATTGAAATCCGGCGCCGACATCGCCGATGCGATTGTCGCGCTGAACCAACGGCTGGGGATTCCCGCAAATCTGGGCGCCATGGGCGTCTCCGCCGACGATGTCGAAGAGATGGTGGCTTATGCCGTGGACGACGTCTCGACGCTGACCAACCCCATCAGACCGTCTGCCGAAGACTACCGGATGCTGCTGCAATCATCCCTTTCCGGCTGATCGAACTGCTCGTGAAAATGCGGCCGCGGTTTTGGTTTGATGGAGAGGAAGAATGGAAAACGCCTATGACCTGCCGGACGGGCTCAAAGTGGAGATTGAAGGGCCGTTGCGCCTGATCACGCTCGATCGTCCGGCCGATATGAACGCATCCACGACGGAGATGCTGTTTGCCTTTCCCAGGCTGTTTCAAACCCTGGCGGAAGACACGGACGCCCGCGTCGCCATCATGACCGGAGCCGGCCGGGCCTTCAGCGCCGGCGGGGACATGGGGCATTTCGTCAAGACGCTGGAAGACGAAGGCTTTGCACGCCGTGTCCAGGAAAACGCCCGCCGGACGATCCATAGCTTTATCGACGTGCCCATCCCGATCATCGCAGCGGTCAACGGGCCGGCTGTCGGCTGGGGCGCGACGCTGGCAACACTCAGCGATATCGTCCTCATGTCTGAAAACGCGTTCATGGCGGAACCGCATATCAATATCGGACTGGTAGTCGGCGACGGGATCTCCATCTCCTGGCCGCTCTATACGAGTCTCCTGAAAGCGAAGGAGCTGATCTTCACGGGGGATCGGATCACGCCGCAACAGGCCGTCGAGTTCGGCCTGGCCAACCGGGTGGTGAAGCCGGAGCTCCTGATGGAAGAGGCGCGGGCTCTCGCAGACAAGATGCTGGCTCAGCCGGCCAATGCGCTGCGCGAGACGAAGAAGCTGATGAACCTCTATCTGCACCGAAACGCCGCCGAGATGCTGGACGCAACACTCGGACGCCAGCTGGCCGCCACGCTCAGCGAGGAACATCACGCCATCGCCTCCGAGTTCATTGCAAAGCAACGGCGCAAGCAGCCGAAACCCTGAAGAGGCAAACTCTCTTTTGGCGAAGGCGACGCATTCCAGGCGTCGCCTTCGCTTTAACTTGCTCTCTATACCGACTTCCTCGGCACGATGACCGCGTCAAGCGCGACGGTCCCTTGCGTGCCGGGCAAGACCCGCAGGGGGTTCAGATCGAGACTTTCGATCGTGTCGCTATTTCTGGCCGCGAAATGCGAAACTGCCGAAAGAACCTTTGCCAGCGCCTCGATGTCGGAGCGACCGGCGCCTCGCACGCCTTCCAGCAACGGATAGCTCTTGATCCGGCGGATCATGGCCAGGGCTTCAACCTCATCGAAGGGCGCGACACTGAAGGTCACGTCCTTGAGGACCTCGACCAGCACCCCGCCAAGTCCGAACATGACAACCGGACCGAAGACCGGATCGCGCATCACCCCGATGATCGTTTCTATTCCCTGCGGCGCCATGGGCGCGACAAGCACGCCGTCGATTTGAGCGTCCGGCATATGCCTGCGCGCATTGGCCATGATCGTCTCGAAGGCAACCGCTGCAGCTTCGGGATCGGCGATGTTCAGAACGACACCCCCGATATCCGACTTGTGCTGAATGTCGCCGGACACGATCTTCATCGCGAGCGGAAACCCCACCTCGCGGGCAGCCGCAACCGCGGCATCGCGCGTTGCCGCAAGCCGCTCCGGCAGGAAGGGAATTCCAGCCTTGGCAAGCACCGCCTTGGCCTCATGTTCCGACAGCGCATCGGCTTCCGTTTGGAAGCGCGGCGCCGCCGCGACATCGATGTGCTTCTGCTCGACCTCAAAAGACCGGCCGAAATGGGTCAGTGCACCTGCGACCTGAACCGCACGGTCGGCATCCTGATAAACGAGGAAGCCGGCCTCCTGATAGGACTTCACCACATTCTGGGGCGCAGCCATGCACAAGACGGCCAGCCTGTCGCCACCGCCGGCTGCCACGCCCGCCAGGATCGCGTCGCGAAGCTTGGTTCCATAGGCCTGTGCCGCCGGCACCGTGGTGAGGAAGCTGATCAGTGAATCGTAGCCCCCATCCCGCAGCACGATCTCCAGGTTCTTCGACACGAGCGACATGTCATTCATGACCTGCGCCGTCGTGTCGATGGGATTGGCAACCGCTGCATAAGGCAGCAGCGCGCGAAGTTTCTCCTGCGCCGGTTTGGGCATCGGCGCGACATCGAGCCCGTAGGTTTCCGCCGCATCGCACATCTGCACGCCAACGCCACCGGAGAGCGTGACAATGCCCAGCCGGTTGCCAGCCGGGAACTTGCCGGCAAGGCAGGCCTCGGCAATATCCAGTTGCTCTTCCGTCGTGCGGGCACGGAATGCGCCATATTCGCGGAACACGGCATCATATACCGCATCGGTGCCCGCCAAGGAGGCTGTGTGGGACGATGCGGCAATGGCGCCGGCCTCGGACCGGCCGACCTTCATCACGACAACCGGCTTTTTCGCGGCGCGTGCGGTTGCCAATGCCTGAATGAAGGCTGGCCCGTTGCGGACACCCTCCAGATAGACCGCAATGACCTTCACGTCGTCGCGCAGGGCCAGCCAGCCGATCGCATCGGCTGCATCGACGTCCACCTCGTTGCCCGTGGTGATCCAGTAGTTGACCCCAAGGCCGCGTTCACGGGCGAGATAGGCAATATAGCCGCCATAGGCACCGCTTTGCGAGACGACCGCAACGCCACCCGCAGGCGGCACACCGCCATCGAGCGACTGGGTGAACGTTCCATAGAAGCGGCTTGTGGCATTGAACAGGCCGACACAGTTCGGTCCAAGTAGCCGGACGCCGCCTTCCCGACCGAGCCGAGCCAGCTCCTGCTGCGCGGCGGTACCGTCGCCGCCTGCTTCCGCAAATCCGGAGGACATGATGATGGCGGACGCCACGCCTTTTCGGCCCGCGTCGGCGACGGCCGCGAGAACATGTTGCGACGGGATCGCAATGATGGCCACATCCGGCGCTTCCGGCAGGTCCATCAGGGACGGATAGGCCTTGACGCCCTGAACGGTCTCGCGGTTCGGATTGATCGGATAGATCGCCCCGGCAAAACCATGTTTCTTCAGATAGGCAAGCGGCCGGCCGGAAATCCGCACCGGATCATCGGATGCACCAACGACGGCGACGGAACGCGGATTGAGGAGCTTGTCGAGCCGGGGATCCGGCCGGAACGTCTGAAATGTCATGTCTTGCCTCGAGATGATAATGCATCTCATTTCTTGCCGCCGCCGGCGCCGAAGTCATTGGTAAATCGGTTCGGCCCCCGCTCAAAGCTCATATGTGATCAGAGACTGCCGCGTGCTCACGCGAAAGCGTGTATCCGCTATGAAGCTTCGAATGCAGAAAAGCGGAAGAGGCAATTATGAACATCTGGAACGATAAAGGCCATTTCATCAATGGTGTCTGGACCGGCGCCATGGGTGGTACATCCGTCGAAAACCCCGCCGACCGATCAACGGTCGCAACAATCTCTGCAGGCACGACCACCGAAGTCAATGCGGCCGTTGCCGCGGCAAAGGCCGCTTTGGCCGGCTGGATGGCGACGTCAGTCGCCGAGCGCGCGGCTGTCCTTGCCAAGGTTGGGGCGATGCTTGAAGAGCGTCAGGACGATTTTGCGAAGGCCATCACGCTGGAAGTCGGCATGCCTTTAAAGCTCGCCAAGATGATCCAGGTCGGTCTTCCGCTGCAGAGTTTTCAGAACACGGCGCGGATCGCGGATGCGTTTCCCTTCGAACGAAAGGTCGGCAATTCCACCGTCATCCAGGAAGCCGTTGGCGTCGTTGCGGCGATCACGCCGTGGAACTATCCTCTTCATCAGATCGCCGCGAAAGTGGCCCCTGCCCTTGCCGCCGGCTGCACGGTGGTCCTGAAGCCAGCCGACCTCGCGCCCCTCAATGCCCTTCTTCTGGCCGATCTCTTCGAGGCGGCTGGTGCGCCTGCCGGCATCTTCAACGTCGTGACCGGCCCCGGCGCGAAAATCGGCCTGCATCTGGCCACGCACCCCGATGTCGACATGATCTCCTTTACCGGCTCGACCAAGACCGGCGCCATGCTCGCCCGCGAGGCGGCCAGCCAGATCAAGCGAATTTCGCTGGAACTCGGCGGCAAGTCCGCAGCCGTGGTGCTGGAGGATGCCGATCTTGCCAAAGCGGTGAAAGCCACCGTGAACGCCTGCTTCCTCAATTCCGGGCAGACCTGCTCGGCGTTGACGCGCCTGATCGTCCCGCAGGCCAGAAAAGACGAAGCAGTCGAAATCGCGCGTGAGGCCACGCGCGCCTTCGTGCTTGGCAATCCGCTCGATCCGGCAACCCGCCTCGGCCCGGTGATTTCCCACAAGCAGCGGGAAGGTATCCGGCATCTGATCCAGACAGCGCAGAATGAAGGCGGGACGCTGGTGACGGGAGGGGCAGACGCGCCGGAGGGACTGGACGGCGGCTACTACGTCAAGCCCACCATCTTCGCCGATGTCTCCCCCGATGCAACCCTGGCGCAGGAGGAGGTGTTCGGTCCCGTGCTCGCGATCCTGACGGCCAGAGACGACGATGATGCGGTGGCGATTGCCAATAATTCCCGTTACGGGCTTTCGGGTTCGGTCTGGGCTGGAAGCGAAGAACGGGCAACGGCAGCGGCACGGCGCATCCGGACGGGCCAGATCGAGATCAATGGCGGCCGCTTCAATGCACTCGCGCCCTTCGGTGGCTTCAAGCAATCAGGCTATGGCCGCGAATTGGGTGAATTCGGCATCGAGGAATTCGTCGAGACAAAGTCCCTGCAATTCTGAAAGCCTGCCAGGAATCAAACCGCCCGCCCAGAGCCCTTAAAGGCCGTGGCGGGCGGTTTTCTTTCGAGGTCAGCCCGCCAGCAATTCATCAAGCAGCTGGCGCTTCAGGATCTTGCCCGTCGACCCGAGCGGCAGCGCCTCACGCATGAAGACGCGCGTCGGGATCTTGTAAGGCGCGAGTTCAGCGCGCAAGTGGCGCAGCAGGTCATCTTCCGCGACCTCAAGATCTTGCCGGGGCTGGACGAACGCGACCACTTCCTCGTTGCCATCAGGCCGCTTGACGCCAAGCACTGCCGACTGCAGCACACCGGCATGCCGGTTGATCGCGGCCTCGACTTCGGCGGGATAGACATTGAAGCCGGAGCGGATGATCATTTCCTTCTTGCGCCCGACGATGCGGATTTCGCCGTCCTCGGCGAGGGTGGCAAGGTCGCCCGTCGCGATCCAGCCGCCATCGCGCAGCGCTTCCGACGTGGCCTGCGGATTGCGGTAATAGCCTTGCATCATGCCAAGCGCCTGCGCCCACAATTCGCCTGTTTCCCCGGCTGCCGCGTCACTGCCATCCTCACGGACGACGCGGACCGCCGCGCCGGGTTCCGCATAGCCGATACTGTCATGATCATAGTCTCGATCGGGTTTCGTTCGTGCTACCGGGCAGCATTCGGTCATGCCGTATCCGTTGACCAGCCGGACACGGAAAAGCCGCTCGATTGCGGCCTTCAGGGTCGGGTCGAGGGGTGCGCCGCCGGATGATATATATTCAAGGCGCGAGCGCGAAATGTCGACCCCCTCGGTCAGGATGTGATCGACGATGCGCGCATAGACCGTTGGCACGAAGGACAGATGCGTCAGCGAACCGTCGGCAATCCGCTGCACCACGTCCGGCACATTGACCCTGCCGGTGAAGGACAGGCTGGCACCTCCGGCCATTGAGGACATCAGCGTGCTGATCCCCATCACATGCGAAAGCGGCGATCCGCCGTCATAGCGTCCGCCGGCCCGGACCTGTCGGACTTGCGCCAGTGTCCTGCCAATGCCGACGAGCGCCGCATGGCTGAGCATGACCGCCTTCGGCAGGCCGGTCGTGCCCGAGGTGAAAAGGATCAGCGCCGTCTGCTCCGCAGGGTCCTGCTTGACCGGCTCGGGCTCCCCACATCGCAGGGTCGCCACCGAAACCTCGCCGGCAGCACCGGCATCCACCACTGTCGTGCCGACACGTCCACTGAACGTGGCTGCTTCCCTGGACGGCGTCGGCGCGATGATGACCAAGCGCGGATCGACGACCGGAAGCAGCGCCTCCATTTCCGTGGCCGCCACCCGTGCATTGACGATACAGGGCCAGGCATCCAGCACCTGGGCTGCGAACATCATCAAAGGTGCGACGAGATCGTTTTCCGCAACGATGAAGATCCGGTCGCCTGCCCTTGCCCCCTGCTCTGTCAGAAACCGCGCCGTTTCTCCGACAGCCCGCTCCAGATCGGCATAGCTCAGGCTGCTCGATCCGCTGAGAAGCGCCGCTGCGTCAGGTGTGTCTTGTGCCCAGCGGCGAACCAGATCGAAAGCGCGCTCGCCCGTCGTTGTTGTTAAGTTTGGCATGGCGCTCATATCGTTGCCGCTCCGTATCTGGGTTGCCATTGGTCTCGACTTTGCTGGTTCACCCCTTGAGGCGAGCCCCATCGTCAGTTTCGCAGGCGCCATGCGTGCCGCTCTGCTGCCGTCGCGGCGTTCGCCGCCGGCAGGCGCAGCGTATTGACGCGATCAAGCGCCGTCACGGCGTCGTCGAGGATCTCGTCGAAGATCGCCTCCGTGGACTTGATCTCGTCGGCGAACACCACCGCCGGACCATAGTCGAGCATGCCCTTCGAAAAATCGCCGGTGTGGTAGGCCTCGCGGGTGAGAGATCCCGAGACATGCGGGCGATATTGCTCGAAATCGGTGACCTTGGCATCTTCAAGTGCCAGCACGGCTTTGGCGCTGTCATTGTCGAGGACCCGGTGGTGATCGCCCAGGAGCTGCTTGACGATCTTGCTTTCCGTGCCGTCTCCGGCGACCACGCGGCGCTTGTAGTCGTCATGGACCCAGAGATCCGACGAGACCATCATGCGCGAGCCCATGAGGATGGCATCGCATCCCATGGAAAGCGCCGCCACCAGCTGGCGGCCCGTGCCGAAACCACCGGCCGCGATGACGGGAATGCCGGCGATCTCGGCGGCGCGCGTCGCCTGCACGATCGAACCGATCTGGTAGATGCCGGGATGGCCGCCACATTCCGAGCCGACGATGATGACCGCATCGGCGCCCGCGCGCACGGCCGTCTGGACGTATCGGACGGCTGGAACCTTGTGCAGCACCTTGATGTTCATGTCCTTGAGCATCGGAATGATGGGTTCAGGACTTGCGCCCGCCGTTTCCACGCAGGTCACTCCGTATTTTTCCAGAAGCGGAAGCTGCTTGCTGACCCGGTCCGCGCCGCCGGCAAAGCGGGAAATGTAGAGGTTGACGCCGAAAGGCTTTCCACCCGTCAGATCGCGGCAGATTTTCAGTTCTTCCTCGAACTGGGCCGGGTCGTCATGGCCCGTGGCAACGATGAACCCCATTCCGCCCGCATTGACCGCGGCGGCGACATAGCGGCCGTCGGAGACACCGGGTCCGAGCCCTCCGCACAGCAATGGATGGCGGATCCCGAGAAGCTCGGTGATGGAAGTCTGGAAAATCTGCGGCCTCATGGCACCCTCGTCATGTCGATGAGGCTCAGTTTTCCGCCGGTCCCGCGGCGGCAGCCAGTACCCCGCCCAAACACATTACATTTGTGTTGTCTGCCGGGAGAGCGGCCTGCACTTCTGGATTCCAGCCTTCGTTTCGATGCTAGAAGGGCGATCCGGAGGATTTCATGAAACTACTTGCCGACGTTCACGAGCGAAACGCCTCTCTGTTTCCGAATGCACCCGCCATCGTCTTTGACGATCAGGTCAAGACCTTCGGCCAGCATTGGGACAGGATCAACCGGCTGGCGCATGGGCTGCATCAAGGTGGCGCAAAGCGGCAGGATCGCGTTGCCATCCTGGCGATGAACACGCCGGAATATATCGAGGTCTACAGCGCCTGCGAGCGGGCTGGTTACATCACGACGACCGTCAACTTCAGGCTCGCCGCCCCCGAAATCCTCTACGTTCTGAACGACGCCGCGCCGCAGGCGCTGATTTTCGAGGCGCAATATGCCGGGATGATCGACGGTTTGCGCGACAGCCTCACCATCGAGCAGTATATCTGCCTCGGCCCGGACATCCCGGCCTGGGCTGCCTCCTATGAAGACGTCATTGCCGCCGGATCGCCGGACGGTCCGCCCTTCCGCGCAAGGCAGGACGATGGCGCGCTCATCATGTATACGAGCGGCACAACCGGCAGGCCGAAGGGCGTCTTGCGCTCCCAATGGGGCGAGGCGCGGCTTGCCGAAGTGATGGCGGGACAGCTGGGGACGACCAGCGCAAGCCGGCAACTGCTGATGATGCCGTTCTTTCACGCCGGCTCGAGAAGCCAATATGTCGGCGCCTTCTGGAAAGGCGGCGCGGTCTACATGCACCGCAGCTTCGATCCCCAGCGTATCCTCAGAACCATCGAGGCGGAGCGGATCACGCATCTGCATCTGGCACCCGTCATGGTCCAGAACGTGCTCGACGCTCCGGAAATCGGCAACCACGACCTGTCGAGCGTCCGCACAATCCTTTATGCGGCCGCCCCCATGCCCGTTCCGGTTCTCAAGCGCGGGCTTGCGGTTTTCGGGCCGGTCTTTGCCAATGGCTACGGCTCCACCGAGACGAATTGCTCCTGTCATTATCCCCATCAGCACAAGATCGACGGCACGGAAGACGACATCAGGCGGCTTGGTTCCGTCGGGCAGCCGGCAACCGACGCGGACATCCGCATCCTCGACGAAAAAGGCCATGAATGCCCTGTGGGCGTCGCCGGTGAAGTGGTCGTCCGGTCCGACACGGCGCTCATGCGATACTGGAACAACGACAAGGCGACGGCGGAAACGCTGCGCGACGGCTGGTTCCACATGGGCGACATCGGCTACATGGACGAGGAGAAGTTCATCTTTCTGGTCGACCGGAAGAAGGACATGATCATCTCGGGTGGCGAGAACATCTACTGCCGCGAGGTCGAGGAAGCGCTGATCACCCATCCGGCTTTGTCGGATGTCGCCGTGATCGGCGTTCCGGACGAAAAATGGGGCGAATCCGTCAAGGCAATCGCCGTCCTGGCCCCCGGCCAGCAGGCGACCGAGCAGGAGATGATCGAACACGCACGCAGCCTGATCGCCCGCTACAAATGCCCCAAGTCGGTTATCTTTGTCGAAGAGCTTCCGCGACTGCCGAGCGGCAAGGTCAGCAAGGTGATCCTGCGCGAGCGCTACGGCGCCGGATTGTAATATCCAGCTCCAGCACCGAAAACGTCTTTCAGATTTTGAGATTGCCGAGCCGGTCGATGGTTGCAACGGTCTGCGCCATCATGCGCTGAACGAGGTCCTTGCAGGTCGGGACGTCGTGGATGAGCCCAAGCGCAATACCGGAAGGCACGGGCGCATCGGCGAGCCGCCCTGATGTGAGCGCCTGATGCCAAACGTCCGCCGCGATCAATGGGAAGAGCGCGGTCTTGTCTGCACCGGCGCGCTCAAGCTCCAGCACCTCTTCAGTCGCCGGGGTCTTCAGCACCCTGACGGAATCGCCGAGCGATCGGGCAATCAGTGTCGTGTCTCGTTCGCTGGCTGCGGCAAGACCGGCCTTTGCATCCGCATGGATCGGGCTTTCCTGGGTGACGAGGAAACGCGTCCCCATGTTCACGCCGACCGCGCCAAGCGCCAATGCGGAGGCAAGCCCGCGCCCATCGGCAAATCCCCCCGAAGCAATCACCGGGATCTTCACCTCGTCGACGACGCGGGGAACGAGGACCAGGCTCGGAACATCATCCTCACCGGGATGACCGGCCGACTCGAAGCCCGTCACGCAGACCGCATCGGCACCATATTTCTCGGCTGACAGCGCATGACGCACGGAAGTGCATTTGTGGATGACCTTCACGCCAGCCTTCTTCAATCGCTCGATATAGGCGGCCGGCTTTGCGCCGGACGTTTCGACGATGCCGATACCCTCGGAAATGATCACCGCGACATAATCGTCATAGGGATAGGAGGCGATGTTGGCCGGCAGCAGAGTGAGGTTCACGGCGAACGGGCGTTCCGTCAGACGCCGCGTCTCGTGGATTTCTTCTCGCAGCGCCTCGCCCGTCGGCTGCGTATGCGCCGAAAGTGTGCCGAGCGCGCCCGCATTGGCAACGGCGGCGACAAAGGGCGCACGGGAGATGTAACGAAACCCGCTCTGCATGATCGGATAATCGATCCCGAACATGTCGGTCATGGATGTGGAAAGCATGATGTCCTCGTATCTTTCCCCCAACAGTGGATTGCTTTGCCGCGACGGCAAATCCGGACCTTCCAAGCTGCACATATGTAATTTGACGGTTGGCCACCTCTCGACCCGGTGGCGGTTTCCGCAAAGGGCAGCGATAAAGGGTCCGAAGACGGGAGGCAGACTGTGAGCTTCAAGACAATTCTTTACGACACCGCTGACGGCGTGACGACGATCACCCTGAACCGGCCCGAGCAGATGAACAGTCTCAACGATGAGATTGTCGCCGAACTGTATGACGCGATGTGGCAGGCGGATGCAGACCGCGGCACGCGCGTCATCGTGCTGACGGGCGCCGGTCGTGCCTTTTGCGCCGGCGGCGACATTTCCGGCTTCGGCGGCCAGACGCCGAAGCAGCTGATTACAAAACTGCCCCGGCCTTTCGACATGAACAAGCGGCCGGACTACCAGACCCGCCACACCTATTTCCCGAGGCTGAGCAAGCCGGTGATCGGCATGCTGAACGGCGCGACCGCCGGTCTCGGCCTCGTCTACGCACTTTGCTGCGACATCCGCTTTGCAGCCGACAGCGCCGTCTTCACCACAGCCTTCGCGCGCCGCGGCCTTTCCGGCGAGTATGGAATGTCATGGATGCTGCCGCTGATCGTCGGTCACGCGAATGCGCTGGAACTGCTCCTTTCCGCCCGCAAGTTTCACGCCCCGGAGGCAAAGGAACTTGGCCTCGTCAATCGCATTTTTCCCGCTGAAAAACTGGCGGAAGAGACCTATGCCTATGCGAAGGAAATGGCCGTCTGGTGCTCGCCTCGTTCGCTGCGCGTGCTGAAGGAACAGGTTTACGAGGCGCCCTTCCAGGACCTCGCCGAAGCGGTCCGCATGGCCAATCAGGACATGATGATCAGCAATGTCAGCGCCGACTTCAAGGAAGGCACGGCCAGTTTCAAGGAAAAGCGCGCGCCGAATTTTTCCGGCGAGGCTGAGTGATCATGGCAGACGAAGAAGACATGCGCGCCGTCATCGTCTCGGCCTATGGCGACTGGCGAGAGGCGCATTTCGGCCGCAGCGCCCGACCGCAGCCCATGGCCGATCAGGTCCTGATCCGCACCGAGGCCGCCGCGATCAACTTTCCCGATCTGCTGATGATCGAGGGCAAATATCAGGTCAAGCCGGCCCTTCCCTTCGTGCCGGGCCGCGACGTGGCCGGTACGATCATAGCCACGGGTGCCGACGTTCGGGGCTTCAAGGTCGGAGACCGCGTCGCGGCGCAGCCTCAGTTCGGTGCCTTTGCCGAATATGTTGCTGCACCGGACTGGAGCTGCATTCGCCTGCCGGACAGGATCGGCTTCGCCGACGGGGCGGCATGCGGCACGGTCATCGCGACGGTCGTCGGCGCAATGCGCCTGCGCGCCAGGCTGAAACCGGGCGAATGGGTCCTGCTGACGGGAGCAACCGGGGGCGTCGGATCGGCTGGCATTCAGTACGCCCGCCATCTCGGCGCCCGCGTCGTCGCACTCGTCTCGTCCGACCAGAAAGAGGCGGCCGCCAGGAGATTGGGGGCCGAAATCGTGCTGCGCTCGGACAAGCTGGAGCCTTCGCGCAACGGCATGAAGGAGGCGCTTTTGGAGCAGGGGCTCAGGGGCGTCGATGCCGTGGTGGATGTCGTGGGTGGAGATGCCTTCGAAGGTGCAATCCGCTGCCTCGTGCCCGGCGGCAGATATGTGGTTGTCGGCTTCGCGTCGGGCCAAATCCCTCAAATTCCGGCCAACTATGTTCTGGTCAAGGATCTCGTCGTGCTCGGCTCAACCCTTGATCGGCTCTTCCGCCTGCGCGACCCCGAACTTGCCGCCGGCATTGAAGACGCATTCGAGGCGCTGGCCGCCGGCAAAATGGAAGCAGAGATCGACAGCGTGCTGCCGTTCTCGAAGTTTGCCGAGGGAGCCGAAAAGATCGCCTCCCGTCGGGCAGTTGGAAAAATCGTCTTGCAGGGATTTGGGGAGGTATCTGATGACCGATGACAATAGCGATGGCCGGATCAATGTGTGCAGCGAAGGTGCGCTGCGGCTGATCGGCATAGACCGTCCCGCAAAGCTCAACGGCTTCACGCCGAAAATGCTGCGCGAATATGCTTACGCCCTCACCGCGTTCGACCAGGACCCTGAAGCGCGCTGTGGGCTCGTCTACGCGGAAGGCGCCAATTTCACCGCAGGGCTTGATCTTCCGAAGCTCGCCGAGGTGTGGGCGCGCGGAGAATCCCCCTACCCTTCTGATGCGCTTGATGTCTGGAACCTGCGCCCGCCTTTCCGCAAGAAGCCGCTCGTGGTCGCGGTCAAGGGCATCTGCTACACAGTCGGCGTGGAAATGATGCTCTCCGCCGATATCGTGATTGCCGCAGACAACTGCCGCTTCACCCAGATGGAGGTGAAGCGCGGCATCATGGCGGCAGGCGGCGCGACGATCCGGATGGTCGAGCGGGCCGGTTGGGGCAATGCCATGCGCTATCTCCTGACCGGCGACGAATGGGACGCCGAAACGGCGCTGCGGTTCAATTTCGTGCAGGAAGTCGTCCCCGCCGGGCAGGAATTCGATCGCGCCCGCGAGATCGCATTGAAGATCGCACACACCGTTGCACCGCTTGCCGTGGAAGCCACCATGGCCAACGCGCGCGCGGCACTGGAAGACGGACCGGCGGCCGCTATCGCGGGCTTTGACGATATTCGAGTGCGGCTGCGTGGGAGCGAAGACGCCAGGGAAGGCGTCGACAGCTTCCGGGAGAAGCGCCCACCCCGCTTCAAGGGGCGCTAGTCGACCCCGGCAATCAAGAGAGGCACGCAGCGTGGAAGCGACTGGTGGCATGAATACGCGACACGAACTGGCCGGCCGTGTCTATCTGGGCATCGGCATGCGCATGATGGCTGCCTTGTGTTTCGTCGCCATGGCGGGCCTCGTCAAAGCAGCCGATGCGCTGCCCACCGGACAGATCCTGTTCGCCCGCTCCTTCGTCATCGTTCCGGTTCTTTTCGTGTCACTGGCGTTTCGAGGCCAACTGCAAAGCCTGAAGACGAAACGGCCAGACGGCCATCTCGTTCGCTCGATACTCGGCTGCGGCGCGCTCGGTTTCTGGTTCGTTGCGCTGCGTTACCTGCCGCTCACCGATGTGACAGCCATTCTCTATCTGACGCCGATCCTCAATGTCATCCTCGCAATGCTGGTTCTGAAAGAGACTGTCGGCATCTGGAGAGGCACGGCCGTCATTGTCGGCATCGTCGGCGTTCTCATCATCATGCTGCCGAAGCTCAGCGGCAGCTATGACACCGCAGCCCTGATCGGCATCGCCTGCTGCCTCGGCAATGCCATCTGTTTCTCCTTTTCGCTCATCCAGATCCGGCAATTGTCCGGCACGGAATCCCCGACCTCAATCGTTTTCTATTTCTCGTTCTTCTCGTCGCTCATGGCGCTTGCGACCATGCCCTTCGGCTGGCTCTGGCCTGATCCGCTGCAGTGGCTCATGCTCATCGGCATCGGTGCGTTGGGCGGTCTCGGGCAGCTGCTGCTGACGGCATGTTACAAATATGCGCCGATCTCACTGATCGCACCCTTCGAATATTCAACCCTGCTCTGGGCCACGCTGATCGGCATGTTCTTCTTCGGGGAACATCCAAGCGCTTCGACATTCGCGGGCGCAGCGCTCATCATTGCAGCCGGCATCGTGGTCGCACGTCGCGAGCACCGGCTTGGACGCCAACGCCTCGCGGAGGAGACACCGACGCCATGACGCAAGACCTGATTACGGACATTGTCGGCCACGTTCGCATCCTGCGGATGAACCGACCGCAGGCCCGCAACGCGCTCAGCCTGGCACTGCGCAAGGCGATCGCGGCGGCCATCCTGGAAAGCGATGGCGATCCCAACACAAGGGCAATCGTGATCACGGGAAACGAGACCTGCTTTTCGGCCGGTGGCGATATCAAGGAGTTTCCGGAATCGGCCAACCGCGAGGACAGCGCCTTTGTCTCGCAACGGATCTGGGCGCCGCTTTCAAGCTGCCGGGTTCCGCTGATCGCGGCGGTCGACGGTATCGCGCTTGGCGGCGGCGCCGAATTCGCAATGCTCTGCGACATCATCATTGCCGGAGAGAAGGCCGAGTTCGCCTTCCCGGAAGTGCGGCTCGGCATCCTGCCCGGCAATGGAGGAACGCAACGCTTCCCGCGCGCGGTCGGCAAATTCAAGGCCATGCGCTATCTGCTGACCGGAGACCGCTTCTCCGCGCGGGAGGCTGCCGACATGGGGCTGGTGAGCGAGGTTGTTGAAGCGGGAACAGCCCTCGCCGCAGCTCTTGCCGTGGCGCAGCGCATTGCAGAACAACCACCGCTTTCCGTTCGCCAGATCAAGGATGTCGTCAACCATGGCGCCGAAGCGCCGCTCGCCGCGGCACTGACGCTGGAGCGGGAAGGCAGCCGCATTTTGACGCGCTCGCAAGACCACAGGGAAGCGTCGATGGCATTCATCGAAAAGAGGAGGCCGGTCTTTACCGGAAAATGAGCATGAGCGTTTACGACAGATACAAGCACCTTAAGTTCTCATCGCGCGGCAGTGTCCTGACCATCACCCTGGACGCACCACCGACCAATGCCGTCACCGCCGGCATGCATGAAGACCTGAAGACGGTTTTCATCACGATCAACCAGGATCCGGACACCAAGGTCGTGGTCGTCACCGGCGCCGGCGACCGGGCGTTTTCGGCCGGCGGCGATGTCAACGAGATGGTCCGGTTGCTCGACCAGCCCATGGCTGCAGTCCTTGCCATGCGCGAAGCCTCCGACATGCTCTACGGACTGCTGCGGCTTGAAAAGCCCATCATCGCGCGGATCAACGGCCATGCCATCGGCCTTGGCGCGACCCTGGCACTCTTCTGCGATCTGACCTATGCCGTCGAAACCGCCAAGCTCGGCGATCCCCATGTCGCTGTCGGCTATACCGCAGGCGATGGCGGCGCGCTGATATGGCCGCAATTGATCGGCTACCAGCGGGCCCGCGAGTATCTGCTGACAGGCGATCCGATCATCGCCAAGGATGCAGCCGAAATCGGCCTGATCACGCGTGCGGTGCCTGCCGACAAGCTTGATGAAACCGCCTATGGCATGGCCGAGCGCCTGGCCTCGGGCGCGAGCTTCGCAATCAATTCGACCAAGCAGGCGATCAACATGGTGTTGCGCAGCCAGTTCGAAGCGGTCATCGAGGCCCATAGCGGACTTGAGCTGATGTCCCACTTCTCGGCGGACCATGCAGAGGCGGCACATGCCTTTCTCGAGAAGCGCAAGCCGGTCTTCACCGGAAAATAAGGCAGGTGGCGGCAGAGCAGATAAGAGCTGCCGCCACTATTCCCAGCGCAGAACGCTGTTGGTGCGTTTGGCAACCAGCTCGCCTTTCGGCGTTCTGCGATAGAGTTTCTCTGCGGTAATGAGATAGAGGTCGCCCTTGCTGCCGGCCTTTTTCTCGACCGAAACCATTCTCGTTTCGATCGTGATTTCGTCTCCGACGAAGACGTCCTCGTAAAACTCGAACGCATCATTGGCGTTGACCGTTCCGCCCGGAAGACGGTCAAGATGGGGTCGCCGCGTTCGGCCGAGCGTCAGCAGGAAAAGCGGCGGGACAGGCAGGGCCGGATCGAATGGTCCGGCTTCGATCGCCGCCAGAAAGTCACGGACACGTCCGGCCTCGACCCGCTCGGTCTTCGGCGCGCCATGGCGCTTCTCCTGCTCGGAAAGAAACCGTTCCCCAATCACATCGGTCATGATCGCCCCCCTTTGACCTGCAGCGCGTTTCAACCTGCAAACGTCCTGTTGAGACGTGCCATCGTTTCCTCTGCCTCGGACAGGATCCGGCGAATGATGTCGGCGCTGTCCGGAACGTCATGCAGAAGGCCGACGCTCTGGCCTGCATGGATCGTCCCCTTCGTCACATCGCCCTCGAAACTGAGGCGATTGTAACGTTGCATGGACGCCATGCTCAGCATGTCGAAAGCCCGCTTCGGCCCCTGGCGCAACGTGTCGGCGGCAAGCTTGAGATAGGAGACATCCATCTGCCGGGCGATCTTGAAGGAATAGAGAAAGGCCGAGATCGGGTTGAGTTGCGAGGCAAGGATCTTCTCTGCCTGCGGCGTGCGCATCAGACGGTTGGGCGAGCCGCCGAACTTCTCCGAAACAAGCGTGTCATGAACATCCTTGCCAAGGGCGGTCTGCTTGAAATTGTCGTGCCAGGTGCTTTCCGCCGACACGGCAAAGCGGGTTCCGAGAGAAACGGCGCTTGCCCCCAGCGCCAGAGCGCCAACGAGCCCCGCACCGCTGGCGACCCCGCCGGCGGCGACAATCGGGATGGTCAGCACTTCGCGAAGCCTCTGAAGAAGCACGAAGGTGCCGATTTCGCCGGCATGACCTGCGGCTTCAAACCCCGTTGCAATCACGGCATCAGCCCCGCGCTGCTCGGCACTCTGCGCAAGCTTGACGGAGTTGACCGATGCAATCGTCTTGCCGCCATAGCGCGCCGCCGCTTCGGCAATCCAGTCGCCGCGTCCCATTGAGTAGTTGATCACCGGCACCTCTTCAAGAAGCGCCAGCCTGGCGTTTTCGACCGCGTTCGGCAGGGCAAGCGGGCAATTGATGCCGAACGGTTTGTCGGTCAGCGCGCGGATCTCGCGGATTTGCTCGGCGACGACCGACGGCGGCTGAACGCCCGCCCCCAGCATCCCGAGCCCGCCTGCATTCGAGACGGCGGCTACCATTTTCGGCAGCGAAACCCAGCCCATTCCCGCGTTCATGATGGGAAAGCGGACACCCACGAGCCGGGTAAAGTCGGTATTGAGAGAAAAATCCGGTCCTCGCGATGTCACAGGCATCCGTCACCCTTTCGTCATGACCATGGCGGCCGTGGCGTCATTCGCAGCGGCTTCGCATTGGCTACCGACTTAATCACGCGCGCGACGGGACGCTGCTCAAATCGACCTTCGAAGGCCTGCATCCTGCCTTTCAACATGTATGTGACGTGTTGGAGGCCCCGCCCGCAAAGAACTGGCCACGCTTCACGAAGCAACTAATCTTTGCTCACGAGCTTTCAGGGGATGATCGATAATCCATGGTTGGGACAGGAGCGCTTCAGGGCCTGCGGGTCATCGATTTCGGCCAATATATCGCCGGACCGCTGGCGGCGATGCAGCTTGCCGATCACGGTGCCGATGTCATCCGCGTCGAGCCGCCGGGCGGGCCTTTCATGAAAGGCCCCGGCAACGCCATGTGGAACCGGGGCAAGCGCTCCATCGTGCTCGATCTCAAACAGGTCGCCGATCTTCATATCGCAAGACGCCTCATCGCAGGCGCCGATGTCGTCATCGAGAACTTCCGGCCGGGTGTCATGACCCGGCTCGGCCTCGACCCGCATCAGTTGACGCGCCTTCACCCCCATCTCGTCTGGTGCAGCCTGCCGGGATTCGCGAGCAGCGACGCGCGCGCCGCCATGCCGGGGTGGGAGGGCATGCTTGGTGCGGCGACCGGCAATTTCCTGCTCAAGGCCCAGCGGCTGCGCACCGATGGCGGCAGGCGTGAACTCCCCGCCGATGACGGGCGTCCGATCTATACGATGACGCCCGTTTCCTCCGTATATGCCGGTTGCATGGGCGCGCTCAGTATCGCAATGGCCCTGGTGGCGCGTCAGAGAGACGGGCGCGGGCAGCATATCGAGGTTCCGCTCCACGACGCGACATTCATGGCGATCGGCAGCCCGAAATGGAAAGGCCTGCCGGGAACGCCCTGGGTTCGAAGCTACCAATGCGCTGACGGCCGCTGGGTCGATATGCTCTGCTATCACGGCAAGCATGTCCGCGCCTTCCTGAAGGGGGCCGGGGTCGAAGACTGGCTCGGCCAGCCCTTCATGAACGATATCAACAAGGTCTTCCGCACCGACCCCGTAAAGGTCCGGGAACTTCTTTCCCGCATGGAAGCCCTTTTCGCCGCGCGCCCGGCTGTGGAGTGGGAAGAGACCCTGAACCGCGCCGGCGTCCCGATCGCCATGGTTCGCACCAGTCAGGAGTGGATGGAACTTCAGGAGGCACGCGAGTCGGGCTGCATCGTGGAGATCAACGACCCCGAGCTGGGTCCGATGCTACAACCCGGCATTCAGGCGCGCCTGAGTGAGACGCCCGGAGCGATCACGCGGCCGGCGCCCTTTCCCGATCAACATCGCGATGAAATCCTGTCTGAACTCGAGACACGGCCGCCGCTCTCGCTTCCGCTTGCCACTGAACCGGACAACCGGCCGCCGCTGGCCGGGCTGCGGCTCGTCGATCTTGGCTCCGTGCTTGTCGGCCCTGCCTGCGGGCGAACACTCGCCGAGTTTGGTGCTGACGTCATCAAGATAGACGATCCAAACGGTGTTGGCGCCGGTCCCGATGTCAATCGCGGCAAGCGCAGCATGTTTCTCGACCTGAAGAAACCCGGCACGCAGCCGGTGCTGGAAGCGCTGGCCGGGAATTGTGATCTCTTCCTGCAGAATTTTCGGCTTGGCGTTGCCGACAAGATGGGGATCAGCTTCGACAAGCTGCGGGAGCTCAATCCGCATGTGATCTACATCTCCTATTCGCTCTACGGGCTTGATGGCCCTTGGGCCTGGCGTCCGGGCTATGAAAACCAGGCGCAGGCGGCAACCGGAATGATGGAACGCTTCGGCGACGGCGTTCCGGCCATGGAACCCTTCCCCGTCAACGATTATGGCACGGCGCTCACCGGCTCGTTCGGGGTCGCGCTCGCCGTCTATCATCGCAACAGCTTGAGAGCCGAGGGAAAGACGGCACCTGCCCAGCAGGTCTCGACCGGCCTCGTCTTCACGGCCTCGCTGCTCCAGTCCATCGTCATGAACACCTATGACGGCAAAAGCTGGAGCGAGCCGCGCGGGCAGGAAAGCCTTGGCAGCAGCCCGCTGCACCGTTGCTACAAGGCATCGGACGGCTGGATGTTCGTGGCCGCGCGTCCGGAAAAGCTTCCAGCGCTCAAACACATTGAGGGGTTGGAAGGTGTGAGCGCGCTGGAAGCCGGCGCGCTTGAAACATGCCTCGAGGATCGCTTGCAGCACGCGACAGTCGATGAATGGTCGGCGCGTCTCCTGCCGCACCAGATCGGCGTCCATCGTGTTCAGACCGTGCAGCAGGTGATGGCAGACCCGAGCGCCGCGATGCGGGGCATCTATCTCGACCGACCCCATCCGGACGGTGGCCGCAGCATCACAATCGGCCCCATTCCGAACATGTCGCGGACGCCGCTCGTTCCCGGACAGCCGCTGAGACCTTCCATGGAGGGGCCGGACATCCTGTCGGAACTCGGCATCAAGCCGGAGCCGCTGCTTGAATCAAAGGCGGTGGTGGTCGTTCCACCCCTCCAGAGCGAACCCTGACACATTCGATGATGAACCTTGTTGAGGACCCCATGAGCAAACCGCAATCGGCCGCAGACCCCATTGGCATCGAATGGCGGGGCCATGTCGCTATCGTCACGATGACGGCCACGACGCAGAGACTGACGAACGCGACGCGTGAGGCTTTGCTTTCCACGCTCCGTGACCTCGACAGCGAAACAAGCCGTTGCCGGGCGATCGTTCTCACCTCCGCAGGCGGCACATTCTGTGCCGGTGGCCACGAAGAGGAAAGTGCGGGGCCGCTTGCCCTCAGCCTGTTCAGAGCCCTCGCAGCCGGCAGGAGACCGGTTGTTGCGGCAGTCGAAGGACTTGCCGCCGGGCCGGGCCTGTCGCTTGCCGCCGCCTGCGACTATGTGATCGCCACGCAGAGGACGCAGTTCTCCTGCTCTTTCGGCACCGCCGGTCTGCTTCCCGAGGGCGGGATTTACTGGTCGCTTGCACGGCGGATTGGCGCGGGGCGTGCCCGGCAGGCCCTGCTCTCCGGCCGATTGATCAGCGGCGAACATGCGCTGCAGATCGGACTTGCCAATGAGCTGGCCGCGCCCGGAGAGGCACTGGAGAAGGCCGCGGGCGTTGCCGCCCGATATGCGGTCATGCCACCCGTCGCCATGGCCGCACTGAAGGCCGCCATGGCAACAGGCAGCGACACGCTCGACCAGGCGATCGAGACCGAGACAAACGTTCAGCCGCTCCTGCGTTTCACCAGGGACCATAATGAAGCTGTGCAGGCCTTCCTGCAGAAGCGCGCTCCCCATTTCGTGGGCCAGTAAGGAGGATCACATGACCGACACGACCAAGCCGGGCATCAAGGTCGAGACCCTCAACCGCGTCGCCATCATCACGATCGACAATCCAAGCCGCCGCAATGCCATTGGGCGCAGCCTGCGTCAGGGGCTGCATCAGGCTTTGAAAGCCTCGATGGAGAACGAAGAGGTCGGGGCGATTGTCCTGACCGGCGCCGGAGAGCATTTCAGCGCCGGGGCCGATATTTCGGAAATGCGCGAGCGCGTCATTCCCGAATATCGCGAACTTCATGTCGAATCGAGCCTGCCGATCCTGCAGATGACATCCGGCCGGAAGCCGGTGATTGCAGCGGTCGAGGGTGTTGCCTTCGGCGGCGGCCTGTCGCTCGCCTGTGCCGCCGATTTCGTGGTCGCCGCCCGCACGGCACGCTTCTGCGCCGCCTTCATGAAGATCGGCCTGCTCCCCGATATCGGTATCCTGTGGACCCTGCCGCAGAAGGTGGGCCGGGCAAAGGCGACGGAACTGCTTTCGCTGGCAACCGAGTTCAGTGCGGAAGAGGCCATGCATATGGGTCTTGTTTCACAGCTCTCGGAGACAGGCCGGGCGCTGGATGATGCGCTGGCGCTGGCGCAGAGCCTGTCGGCGAACCCGCCGATATCGACCGCGCTCATCAAGTCGGCGCTGACGAACTTCAACCACTCGCTGAACGAGTCGCTCAATATCGAGATTGAATATCAGTCCGTGCTGCGCGCGACGGCCGACCACAAGGAAGCCGTGAATGCTTTCCTGGAAAAGCGCCCGCCCCGCTTTTCCGCCCAGTGAAAGCAGCGTGTCGAACTGAACGGAGAAACTGACCCATGTACAAGCACCCCACAGATCTCGTGACGATCGAGCACGACGGTGACGTCGCCATCCTCACCATGAACGAACCGAAGCGACGCAATCCGTTCTCGGTGCATATGCGCCATGCGCTGACCGATGCGTTTCGCTATCTCTTCGATCAGGACACGACGAGCCGCGCCATCGTGCTGACCGGCAAGGGTGGCCATTTCTGCGCCGGCGGCGATATTTCCGGCATGGCGGCAACGCCGACCTTTCTGCAGCAACGCGCGCAGATCGCGGTCGCCAGTGACCTCGTCCGCATCATCTGCGCCGGCCGCAAGCCGTTGCTGGCGGCAGTCGAAGGATCCTGTATCGGTGCCGGTCTCTCAATGGCCTGTGTTGCCGACATTGCCATTGTCGGAACAGGCAGCAAGCTCGGCTGCACCTTCGTCAAGATGGGCCTCATTCCGGATACCGGCGTCATGTGGACGCTCTCGCAACGCGCCGGCGCCGGCCGGGCACGCGAACTCATGTTGTCCGGCCGAATGATGACCGCCAGCGAGGCGGTGCAACTCGGAGTCGTCGACGAAGAAGTCCCGGAAGGCGAAGCGCTGACGACCGCAATCGCCCGCGCGCGCGATCTGGCTGCAACCCCGGCCACCACGCTTGCCCTTCTGCGCGGCGCGCTCGTGACCGGCATGAACACATTCCACGAAACCATCCGCGTCGAGACACAGCTGTCGTCTTTCAACGGCACCGCCCAGGGCTGAGCCAGTCCTGGAGATCGCTTGGCGCCGCCCTTACGCATTCCAAGCAAGGTCACCGCATTTTGAATTTTAAAGAAAGGCACTGAAATGAAAACGCGCATCACGGAACTCCTCGGCATTCGTTACCCCATCATTCAGGGGGGCATGCAATGGGTCGGCCGCGCAGAACTTGCGGCAGCCGTTTCCAATGCCGGAGGCCTCGGCATCCTGACTGCGCTGACGCAGCCGACACCGGAAGACCTTGCAAAGGAAATCGCGCGCTGCCGCGACATGACCGACAAGCCCTTTGGCGTGAACATCACGATCATGCCGTCCCTGCGGCCGATCGCCCATGACGAATATGCCCGCGCAGCGATGGAAAGCGGCGTCCGGATCATCGAAACGGCAGGCCGGAGCCCCGAGGCACTGATGCCGATCTTCAACGAGGTGGGTGCCAAGGTCATCCACAAATGCACCTCGGTGCGCCATTCGTTGAAGGCGGAGAAGATCGGCTGCGCGGCTGTCAGCGTCGACGGTTTCGAATGCGCCGGCCACCCGGGCGAAGACGATATTCCCAATCTCATCCTGCTGCCGCGTGCAGCCGATGCGCTCACCATCCCGATCATTGCCTCCGGCGGCATCGGTGACGGCAGAGGGCTGGCAGCGGCCCTGATCCTGGGTGCCGATGGCGTCAACATGGGAACGCGCTTCATGGCGACCAAGGAAGCGCCCATCCACGAAAACGTGAAGAACCGCCTGGTGGAAGCCAACGAACTGGACACGATCCATCTCTACCGGACGCTGAAGAACACATCCCGCTATTTCCGCAATTCGATCGCCGAGCAGGCCCGGCAGATCGAGCAGGAAAAGGGCGCTGCCCTGAATATCGCGGATATCGCACCGCTGGTGAACGGACAGCGTGGCCGGAAGGTCTACGAAGACGGCGACATGGAAGCCGGTGTCTGGACGGCGGGTCTCGCGGCCTCCCTGATCAAGGACATCCCGTCCTGCGCCGAGCTCCTCGATCGCATGGTCGCCGAAGCACGCGACATCATGCGCAGCAGGGCAAAGCTCATCCTTGACGAGGTTGCGTGATGACGACGGATTCGCTTTTCGATCTCACCGGTCTCAACGCCCTCGTGACAGGTTCCAGTCGCGGGATCGGCCGGGCGATCGCCGATCGCTTCGTGCAGCACGGGGCGCGCGTGATCATCTCCAGCCGCAAGCTGGAAGCCTGCGAAGCCACCGCCGCGGACATCAACCGGCGCCGGGGCAGACCCGATGCCGCAGTTCCGATTGCCGCAAACGTTTCGCGGCGTGAGGATCTGGTGGATCTCTATGCCAAGAGCGCTGCGGCGCTCGGCAAAATCGACATCCTCGTCTGCAATGCAGCCATCCATCCCTATGTCGGCCCTGCCATGGGCACGAGCGACGAGGCGATGCGCAAGGTGATCGACGCCAACATCATGGGCAATCACTGGCTGATCCAGCAGGCGCTGCCCGGCATGCTGGAGCGGGGGTTCGGACGGATCGTGTTGATCGCCTCCATTGCCGGTCACTTCGGTTCGGACAAATTCTATTCCTACTCGATGACCAAGGCGGCCGACATGCAGATGGCGCGCGCCCTTGCTGTCGAGCACGGCCGGAACGGCATTCGCGTCAACACGATCGCGCCGGGCACGGTCCTGACCGACATGGCACGCAACATGACCGAAAACGAAGAGTTCATGGCGCAGGAAATGCGGCGGAACACCGTGCAGCGGCTTGGCGAGCCCGACGAAATTGCCGGCGTTGCCGTGATGCTCTGCTCGCCGGCGGGTGCCTATGTGAATGGCCAGGTCATCAACGTGGACGGTGGCTACACCATCTCGTTTTAAGGCTCCCGGTCCAGCAGCCTGAGAAACAGCATTGCGCAAAGCGCCATGACCGCGGTTGCTGGACCAAGCCAGAACAGGCCCAACAGGTCAACGATACAGCCGGACAGGAAAGACCCGATCGCCGCGCCGACATAGACACATGACGCGTTGATCGAGAAGATCATGCCGACGGAAGACGGCATCAGTCGCATCAGTCGCATCTGCAGGGGCGGAATGTGGTTGAAGAGCGCCGCTCCCGCGATGATGGCCAGAACGCAGGCAACCGCAAAATCATAGTGCAACATCGTCATCGGAAGCACGGTGCAGATGGCGATGGTCTCCTGTGCGACCAGAGTGGCCGAGGGCCCGATCTTGTCGATCGCCCGGCCTGTCGCCCAGGTCCCGGCCATCGTTCCGATCCCGACAGCCAACAGGACGAAGCCCAGCACCGATGCTGACAGGGCGGCCCGCTGGATGAAGATCTCCGCCTGGAAAACATAGATCATGTTGGCAACGCTGCTGAACAGGATGGTCAGGCTGGCATTGGTCATCAGCCACCTGTCGAGCAGGGCGGCGCGCAGGACGTCAAACTTCAGGGGCACGGGTCGCTCGCGACCGGAGGTGAACAGACGAAGAATGATCGTCATGAAGATCAGAAAGCCGCCACCGATCACGAACGTGGCGCGCCAGCCCCAGATGTGGCTGGCCCATGCGGCCGCCGGAAGTGCCAGCACCTGCGACAGCGATACGCCAAGCGCAACCGTCGACAGCGCCTTTCCGCGCTGGTCCAGCGGGTGGATTGCCACCGCATAGGCAGCGGCCGTGGGTGTGAAGACGGCAGCCCCCATCGCAGAGACAATGCGGCTCGCCAGAAACCAGGCAGGTGTTTCAACATAGGCCGCCATGAAACATCCGGCGGCGGCAACGAGGGTGGCAAGTTGCAGAACCAGACCGTAGGACACTCTTGTTGCGAGCCACCCCAGAAGCGGCGACGTCAACGCATAGGTGATCGCATAGATCGCCATGAGAAGGCCGGCCTGTGTGGCCGAGAGGTTCAGCTCCCGCCGCACATCCGGCAGGAACGCAACGATCATGAAGCCGCCGGCCAGCACGCCCAGATTGCCAAACACCATGGCATAGGATTGCGCGCGCACCGAATGCGGCTGGCGAGACCTGTCTTCCCCTTCAGATCCGGGCGACAAGGACACCGGCTCCGGCTGCTTCAAGATAAAGGCTTTCGACCAGATCCACTCTGCGCTCGAGAACCGCCCTCTGGCTGATCGATCGCTTGTCGGTCAGCTCACCGGTGTCGAGCGTGGCAGGTTCGGCGGTCACGATCATTCGCTGCACCGTGTTGGCCGCGCCCGAGGCAGATCGGGCCAAAGCGTCCAATCCCGACTGCAGCTTGTCCACGACGGCCGGCGCGCTCAGCACCGCCTCGACGGAGGCATCGTCCCCAAGGCCTGCAAGATTCCGGCAGGCATCCGCATTCGGGAAAAGGATGGCGCCGAGATAGTCCCTGTTCGGCGCCGTGATCACAGCATCGACGATCAGCGGCGCAAGCGCATCCACGATCTTAACCCGAAGATCGCCGACATGAACCCAGGTACCGTTGGCGATCTTGAAATTCTCGGCGATCCGGCCGTCAAAGCGCAGGCCCTTCTCGGGATGATCCGGGTCGAGGAACTGGACGGCATCGCCGGTCTTGTAGAAGCCATCTTCATCGAAGGCCGCTTTCGTCAGATCAGGGTTCTTCCAATATCCCGGCGTGACACACGCACCTTTCAGCCTGAATTCCAGCTTTCCCTGGACAGGCGCCACCTTGATTTCGATGCCCGGAACGGGAAGGCCGACAACCGCCTTGCGCTGGGGATCCCAGTTGGCACTTGCGGGCACCGGTCCCGCCTCCGTGCATCCAAGCCCTGAAGCAATCATGATCCGGGCGCCCACGGTTTCCAGTGCCAAGCGATCAAGCTCATCCCAGATATGCTCGTGCAACACGGCACCGCCGTAATAGATGAATTTCAGCCGGCGGAAGAAGCTCTCGCGAAGGGCCGGGTCGCGCCGGAAATGCGGCAGGAGTGACGCAAAACCCTGGGGCGTGTTCAGATAGATCGTGGGCGAGACCTCGCGCAGATTCTGGACGGTCGGGCCGACAAGTTCCGGTGTCGGCCGGCCGATATCAATGCGTAGGCTGCCACCGGAGTAAAGCGCCGTCCCGAAATTCTGGGTGCCGCCGAAGGTGTGATGCCAGGGAAGCCAGTCAACCATGACGGCAGGCTCGTCCATCGTGAAGGCAAATGTCTGTGCGACCTGCTGGCGCTGGCTTGCGATCATCAGATGCGGATACACAACGCCCTTGGGGGCACCGGTTGTCCCCGATGTGAAGAGAATCTTGGCGAGCGTGTCCGGTCTGATCGCGGCATGCGCCCGTTCGATCGCCGCCCGATCCGTGTTCCCCAGCAAGGTCTCGAACGGCGTCGAGGCGGGGGCCTGAAGGTGATTGCGGACCGTGATGATCTCGGCCCCGGCCGGAGCAACCGCGCGAATGGCACGGCCATAGCGCTCGCCGTCTGACGCAAAAATGAGCGGCGGATCAAGCAGCTGAAAGACGCCCCTGAGCTTGAGAAAATCCGTCGAAAGCAGGGAATAGGCCGGAGAGACCGGTGCGTAGGGGATGCCGACATGGAGAGCGGCCAGCACAAGAAGCGCGTTCTCGATGTCGTTTTCGGACAGGATGACAAGGGGGCGATCAAGCGGAAGATTTCGCTCCAGCAACGCGGTGCCGATGGCTTCCACCTGTTTCAAGGTCTCGGCATAGGTCAGTTCCACCAAGGACCCGTCTTCGTACCGCATGGACAGAAAGACCTGTTCAGGCTTCTCATTGGCCCATTTGACCAGACGGTCCGTCAGGTTGGCGGGATAGCTGTCAAGCGGCTGGTCAAGCGACAGGATCGTGCTTCCGTCCGCACCCGCACGGGCCGTGGCAGCCGTCGAGCCAAGACGGACGGGACGGAGAGCTGCGTCGCGAACAGAGATGTCCATTTGAGTTTCCATGTTCATGTCAGTGGAAGGTCCGACCGCCATCGACCGCAAGACTGACGCCGGTGACGAAGGATGACTGATCAGAGATGAGAAAGAGGGCAGCCTTGGCGATTTCCTCTGCCGTGGCAAGCCTTTGCAGCGCATAGGTCTTCTTGATCCGCTCGAAGAAGGCTTCATCCTTCTCGAACAGGCCATTCAGCATGTTCGTATCGACCGTGCCGGGGCAGATGGCGTTGACACGGATGGCAGGTCCCCACTCGGCAGCAAGGCTCTTGGTCAGCATCAGCACGCCAGCCTTGGAGGTTCCGTAGACGGAACCGGCACCCGAGGGTAGCAACCCGCTTGCGGACGCGATGTTGACAATGGCAGACGCAGGCGATTGCGACAGGAATGGCAACGCTGCCTGAGACATCAGGAACGGGCCCGTCAGATTGACGGCCAGAACCGTATTCCATCGCTCGAGCGTCAACGCGGCCGTCGGCGTGGTATCCGCAATCCCGGCGGCGTTCAGCAGCCCATCCAGCCCGCCCAGGGCCTCGGCGGCCTGCGCAACACCCAGTCTGACCGCTTCGGCATCCGTCTGGTCGACGACGAAGCACGGCCCCTGCCCCTTGGCGGCTTCCAGGCCTTTGGCGTCCCGGTCAAAGCGGGCGACGATGGCGCCTTCCGCTTCGAAGAGAGCCGCGGCGGCCAGACCTATGCCGGAGGCCGCTCCCGTCACGATGACGCGTTTACCGGACAGTTGAGCTGTCGTCATGTTGCTGGCTCCTCCTCGCAGATGAAGGCACCTTAAGACAAGGACGGCGGTGGAACATAGAAGTGCGATTGAAAAACACGGATATGCAGGACATGTCGCAGTCGCCGGGCAAAGCCCTGCCGAGCTTCAAACGCTACGGATGTGATGTGTGAGGTTCAGGCGGTGGGAGGCTGTTGAACATCATCCGCGCTTCATGTGTGCTCTCAAGCAATCCGCATAGTTCAAGAGGAGGATGGAACGTGATGGGATTGAAAAACAAAAGTGTGGTCAAGGCTGGCCATGTGAAACTCATGAGCGCTGTTGCGCTGTCTGCGGTGATGGCCGCAGCACCGTCGATGGCCCAGACGAAGGAGCCCATCAAGCTGGGCCTGCTGATTGCGCTGACGGGAGGCGATGCGATCAACGGCTTGAACGGGGGGGCAGGCGTTCGCCTCGCTGTCGACGAGATCAACAAGGCAGGCGGCGTTCTTGGCCGCCAGATCGTGATCGTCAGCGCTGACGACCAGAGCGATCCGACCGCAGCCGTCAATGAAGCACGCCGTCTGGCAACACAGGAAAAGGTCGATTTCATTTTCGGACCACAGGCCAGCCAGCGTACCCTCGCCGTGCTGCCAGTCCTGACCGCTGCGAAAATCCCGCAGATTTCGACCAGTGGCTCGCTGGACATCAATCCCAAGATCGGTCCGTACAACTTCTCGACGCAGAGCAATGCCGCCGATCAGGGCTATCACATGGCGCATTACCTCACGGATGTGATGAAGGCCAAGAAAGTCAGCATCCTGACCGACAACGGCGCGCAGGCGCTTTCCGCCGTTCCCTATATCAAGAAGGAACTGGAAAAGGGCGGTGCGACTGTTACCGCCACGCAGGAATTCCCCTTCCGCTCCGAAGACAAGACGGCACAGCTCCTGTCACTCAAGGCCGGCAACCCTGATGCGATGATCCTGTGGACCAACACGCCCGAAGACCTCGGCGTGGTTCTCAACAACATGGCTGACATGGGCTGGGACGGCTTGCCGATCTCGGGGCCGAACGCGACCGTGATGCAGGCTGCCGGCGCGGCAAAGATCGCCGACAAGGCGCTGTTTACGAAGGTCGCAGGCGTTGCCTATCGCGGCTGGACCTATTGCCCCGGCGAGGATGTCGCCAATAGTCCTTACGTCAAGTTCAAGGAAAGGCTGAAGGCCGCCAACCCTGACAAGTACAAGGACCTCCTGCCGACGATCTCCAGCTATGCCTATGACGGCATCATGATCATGAAGGCTGCGATCGAGGCGACCGGCGGCACCGATCCCGAGAAGCTCAAGACCTGGATCGAGGGCAACGCCGACAAGGTCGCCACGGTGTCCGGTCCGATGAAGGCTTCGGCAGAAAGCCACTTCCTCGCGGGTCGCGACGTCATGACCCCGATCCTGGACCCGCTCATGACAAACGAGCAGGGCCTCTTCAAGCGGGCAGATTGCAAATAGGCTTTCGCCAGCATGCGGACCGGCGCTTCGTCCGGTCCGCCCTTTATTCAATTCGGGAGACGTCTATGTGGCAGGAATACGCCATTATTCTGGTTCGCGGCATAGGCCTCGGATCGGTCTATGCGCTCATGGCCATGAGCTTCAATATCGTTAAGGTGTCGAGCGGGATCCTCAATTTCGCGCAAGGCAACATGCTGGTCCTTGGTGGAATGATCGCCTATGCGGCAACAGCCTATTTCGGTGCGCTTTCGCCCGTGATCTGGTTTCTGGTGATGATCGCATCCGCGCTGATCATCGGCGTTGTCGTAACGATCCAGGGTTATCTGACGCTTCTCCCCCTCAGTCATTCCGAGGACCAGCAGTCTTGGCTGATTACGACGATGGCGGTGTCGATCATCATCGGCGCCGTTCTTCTTCTGGCGCAGGGGCCCAATGCCCTGATGGTCCGTTCGATCTTTCCGAACATTCCGCTTTTCGGCATGCGGGTTCCCGCGCCGTTTCTCTTGGCGATCGGGCTGGCGATCTTCTGGTATTTCGCGCTGCAGCTATTCATGTCTAAAACGCTCGTCGGCCTGGCGATCAGCGCACTCTGGCAGGATCCCGTTGCGGCGCGCGCCGCCGGCCTGAAGGTGCGCCGCCTGCAGCTGTTGGCCTTCGGCATTTCCGGACTGGTGGTGGGATCGACCGGCTTCGTCGCCGCCCCGATCATCACGCTCGCTTCGGATTCCGCCGTTGCCTATGTGCTGAACGGCTTCGTGGCCGTCGTCATCGGCGGCGTTGCCAGCAACACCGGCGCCTTGATCGCCGGTCCGTTGGTCGGCGTCGTCGCCATGCTGGCGACGTTCAAGATCGGCGGTGAATTCCAGGGACTGTTTTCGATGCTGATGCTTGTGGCGATCCTGCTCATTCGTCCGCAGGGTATTTTCGGTGACACTGCAGCGAGGCGCGTATGACAACCCGGACATCGACCAGCGCAGCTTACACTGCAGAACCAAACCCTACATTCAAACTTCGCCATCTTCTGGATCGCTCGTCGGTGGTTCAACTTGCCATCGGCATCGCCGCCATGGTGGTCGCAACGATCGTGCCGCACATTTTCGGCATTTCCTACTGGATCGGCATCGTCAATCTGGCGATCATCTACATCGTCGCCAGCGTTTTCATGAGCCTACTGCTTGTTGATGCAGGCCAGGTCTCGTTCGGACATGGCGCCGTCTTCGGAGCCGCCGCCTATGCGGTCGGCATCGCCTGCGGCATGCACGGCCTGCCGTTTCCGGTCGGCGTGCTCTGCGGCATCGTTGCGGCACTGTTCATCGGCATTCTTTTCGCCCTTCCGGCGCTGCGGGTGCAGTGGTTCTATCTCGGCTTCGTGACGCTGAGCGCTGCCATGGTCTTCCCGCAGATGCTCTTCGCCTTCAACGAATATACGAAGGGCATCAGCGGCATCTCGATCCCGCTTGCCTGGATGAGCGAAGACCTGCCGATCGGGATTTCAACGCTCTCTCTTCTGGTTCTGATCCTCGGCATTGCCGCGCTCATCACCTCCGCCGTCTTTCCGAAGACGACACTCGGCCGGCGGATGCGCGTCGCGGCGGCCAGCCCGGAGGCGGCGCAATCGCTCGGAATCAGCCCCGGAAAAATGCGCTTCCTGGCCTTCATCATCGCGTCTTTCGGCACAGGACTGGCCGGGGTTCTATATCCGCCGACCGTCGGCTTTGTCAGCCCGAATGCCTTCCATCTCGACATGTCGATCCTGTTCTTCTTCGCCGTGATCGTCGGCGGCAAGGGACAGCCGCTCGGCACGATGGCCGGCATCACCCTGCTCTATCTCGTGCCGAACGTCTTCCTGGCGCAGCTCGTCGAATATCGGGCACTCGTCTACGGGATCGTCGCCTTCGTCGTCATGTTGCTGATGCCGAGCGGCGTGGTCGGCGGCATCGTCCGCTGGATCAACCTGCGCCAGAAGCCTCAAACCATGCCGGCACTGCAGTTTTCGCAGATTGTCGACAACGTGAAGCCGGTCGAACGCGTGAAAGATGAAAACGCGATCGAGCTTGTCGACGTTCGCAAGACCTTCGGAAGCGTCGTTGCCATCAACAATGTGACCCTGAACGTGCGCCGTGGCGAGATCCACGGTCTGGTTGGTGCCAACGGTTCCGGGAAGACAAGCCTGCTCAACGTGCTCAACGGCTTCACACGCATCGACGGGGGAACGGCGAGGATCAATGGCAAGGAGATAACCGGCCTGAATGCGCGCCAGGTGGCAAAGCTTGGCGTCGGCCGAACCTTCCAGACGCCGCGCATCTTCGAACAGCTCGGGGCCTGGGACAATGTCCAGATCGGCCTGGATGCCAAGCTCTCCGACAATCCGACGCTTGTTTCACCTGCATTCGTCGGCAACCTGCGCGACATGCTCAGCCGTCTGCGGACGGAATCGATCCCGCATGGGCAGCGCCGTCTCCTCGAAGTGATCCGCGTCATCCTGACGGATGCCGATATCCTGCTGCTTGACGAACCGGCCGCGGGTCTTTCACCCGACGAACGCATTGCCTTTGCGGCCCTGCTGCGTGACCTGCGCGACAAGCTCGGCCTGACGATCGTCTTCGTGGAGCACGACCTGGATCTGGTGGCCCGTGTCGCCGATCGCGTCACGGTGCTTGAAAGCGGCAGCGTCGTGGCGTCCGGCGATGTCGCCAGCGTCTGGAACGACCCCAAAGTGAAACCCCTCTTCGTAACGGTGCGTCATGCTTGAAATATCTGGACTTTGCGCCGGCTACGGCAAGCTTCCTGTCCTTCGCGACGTCAGTTTCTCCGTGTCTGCGGGCGAGATCGTGCTGATTGCCGGAGAGAACGGCGCCGGAAAGACAACGCTTCTGCAGACCATCGGGGGCCTCATCAGACCCACGGCCGGGAACATCCGGTTTGAGGGCAAGGACGTTGCCGGAACGATCCCCGAAAAGCTGGTGCCTGCCGGGCTCAGGCTCGTTCTCGACGGCCACCGTGTGTTTCCGGAGCTTTCCGTCTTCGACAACATTCGCCTCGGCGCGGTCGCGTCCAACACGCCGAAGGCCACGTTCGATGGCGCTGTCGAGCAGATCTTCTCGGTGTTCCCGATCCTGAAAGAGAAATCGCGCGACAAGGCAAGAAGCCTCAGCGGCGGTCAGCAGCAGATGCTCGCTCTGGCCCAAGCCTTCGTGTCGCAGCCGAAAGTGCTGCTCTGCGACGAACCTTCGCTCGGCCTTGCCATCGCCCTCATGCCGCCCATCATGGAGTTCCTGCGAACCTGGGCAAAAACCGGGACAGCAATCGTCATCGTGGAGCAGCATGTCGACCTGGCCCTGACGGTTGCCGACCGTGCCTTGCTGATGGAACGCGGCAGCATCGTCTTCAATGGCACGGCCGATGAATTCAGAACCGGCGGCGACAAGAACGCCTGAAGAGACAGTCCTCCGGCGCGTTGCAGCCCAACCGTCGGAGGCTCTATCTCGTCAATCCAGCGTTCCGGTCGTTGCAAGATCGGGATAGGCGAGCGGCAGAAACGGCCCAGCGGCGCGTTGAGGCGCAGCGTTCGGCAGTCTCTGCAATTATTGGGTACCGGCTTTGGCGGCGACAGGGCTGTCGCCTCATCCACCTGAATCACAACTCGTCATAGAGCTCGATCTGCGCCAGACCGTCCGTCGTCCGCTGACCCGCCTCGTTCGTGAGGGAAAGCTCAACCGTCAGCCTGCGCGCTTCCCGCTTAAGGACCGTTCCTTCGATCCTCAGGCTGGCACCCTCGAAATCAGGCATCCGATAGCGCGCGGAAAGCCCGACAATACGGCCACGTCCGGCAAGCCAGACTTCGATCATTTTCGAAAACAGCGCGAACTTGTAGGTGCCCTGGATCGGGCACCCCGCAAGGCCCATGGCGGTTGCTGCTTTGTCATCGTAATGGATGTTAAAATAGTCATTCTCAGCGGCACACCACTCGACGAGGTGATGCCGCAGGATCGGGCCGGTCGACAGGGGCGGAAGCTCTCTGCCCGGCTCGAAATGAGACGCCGCGCTCATGCCGCCGGCAATTGCGCGGTCATCCACTCGGTGTAGCGGCCGAGCTGGAAATCCTGGCGCCCGAGCAGGGCATCGATCACCAGCAGCCGCTTGTAATACTGGCCGACGCTGTATTCCTCGGTAATACCGTAGCCGCCATGCAGCTGGATGCCCTGAGAGGTGGCCCATTTTCCGATGCGGGTGACATAAGCCTTGCAGCCGGCCACCCTGGCGCTGCGTTCGACCGGCTCGGCATTGGAAAGAGCGTGCAGCGCGCACATGACCGCAGAGCGCGCCAGCACCAGTTCCATGGCCATGTCGGCCATGCGATGCTGCAGAACCTGAAAGCTCGACAGGGAGACACCATATTGATGGCGTTCCTTGATGTAGGGCGCAGTCACCTCGATGGCGCCCTCGATGGCGCCGACAGCCTCCGCGCAGAGAACGACAGCGGCGTCATCGAGCGCTGCCCGAATGATGGCCAAAGCGTCATCACCCGATGCCAGCCGCTCGCCTTCCGTGACCTGAACGCCATCGAACACGAGATCGAGACCCGAGGTCCAGTCGACCAGCTTGTCGCCCTCGCGCGAGATGCCCTTAGCCGAACCATCGACCAGGAACAGATGCAATGCCGAGGTCTCGGCGTCCAACGCGGTCACCAGAACCTGATCGGCAACGTCGCCGCCAACAACCAGCGTCTTGCGGCCGGAGATCGCCCATCCATCAGCCGTTTTCGAGGCCCGGGTGGTTATGGCTGCCGGATCGCCGCGAGAGATCGTTTCCGAGTAGGCGAGCGCAAAGACCTGCTCGCCGGCAATGAGCGCGGCAAGCGCGGCCTGGGCGCACTCGACCTCCGGGCAGGCGGCCAGAATCCGCGCCGGCAGGACCGCGCACATCGTGTAGGGCTCGAGCGCCTGCGCCTTGGCCAGTGCCTCGGCAATCAGCGTATTTTCGATCGTGGAAGCACCAAAGCCGCCGGCTTCCTCCGGGACGCCGATGCCAAACCAGCCGAGGTCGGCCAACTGCCGCCAGGTGTCACGGTTGAAGGTCTCCCCGCGTGTGACACGGCTGCGTCGGTCGGCAAAGGTGTATTTCTCCGAGGCGAAGCGCTCGGCGCTTTCCAGGATGAGCTTCTGTTCGTCACTGAGTTGCAGTTCCATGCGAATTTTCCTGTCAGAAGCCGAAAAGTGTCTTGGCGACGATGTTGCGCTGAACTTCGTTCGCGCCGCCATAGATGGAGGCAGCACGCCGATAGACGAGCTCGGCCATCAGTCCCGGCGCGTAATCGGGCCCGGTGAAGGGATCATTGCGCAAGTCCGGCTCTTCGTTCGTATCGGGGTAATGATAGGCCCCGTAGTCGCCAACGATCTCCACCAGCATGTCGGTCAGTCGCTGCGCCAGCTCCGTGCCGCGCGCTTTCAGGATCGAACCGACGGCATCGCCACCATTGCGAGGGTCGAGCCCATGCGCGATGACGCGCGAAACCGTCATGTCGATGGCCGCGACCTCGATTTCCATTTCTGCGAGCCGCGCGGCAAATGTCGGCCGCTTGATCAAGGGTTCCGAACCCGCGCGCTCAATCGAGGCGATGTGCTTGATCTTCTGCAGGTAGCGCTTGAGCGCCGGGGCTTCGGCGCCATAGAAGGCGCGTTCGTTGAACAGGAGAAACTTGGTGTAGCTCCAGCCCTTGTTCTCTTCCCCGACGAGGTTTTCAACCGGAACGCGGACGTTGTCGTAAAAGACTTCCGCCAGGTGATGCGAGCCTTCGAGGCTGTCGAGTGGGCGGACGGTCACACCGGGTGACTTGATGTCGAGGAGGAGGAAGGAAATGCCTGCCTGCTTCTTGGCGTCCGGATCGGTGCGAACGAGCAGGAAGTTCCAGTCGCCGAATATCCCGAAGGATGTCCAAATCTTCTGGCCGTTGACGACATAGTGGTCGCCGTCGCGCACCGCGCTTGTTCTGAGCGACGCAAGATCGGAGCCCGCACCCGGCTCGGAAAAGCCCTGAACCCAGAACGTATCGCCGTTGCGGATCCCCGGCAGGAAGCGCGCCTTCTGTTCCGCCGTGCCGAATGTAAAGATCACCGGTCCGACAAGGCCGACACCACCGATATTGGTGACGGGCGCACCGGCGAGATAGCATTCCTCGTCGAAAATATAACGCTGCCGCGCGGTCCAGCTCGGCCCTCCGAACTCGGCCGGCCAATGCGGAACCGACCAGCCCTTTTCCGCCAGGATCTTCTGCCAGGCAAGCGCATCGTCCCTGCCGGTCAGAAACCCGCTTCTGCCGCGTGCGGCCATCTCCGCCGGCAACTTCGCCTTCAGAAACGCACGCACCTCTTCACGAAACTGCGTATCCACATAGTCCGGCTCAAAATTCATGCTCTGCCTCCCGGAGACGAGGACCGCGACGCCGCTTCGTTCCATTCTCGAAATAAGCGCCGGCAATCGCCATTTGCCGCAACCTCCGCCAATTTCCCCTAGCTAACAGGCCCGACGGGCCTTCGGCCAACCAAATCAGATGCGAGCCGGTTGAATTCGAACCTTCCGCAAGAATGTGTTTTCAAAGCCCCGACACCACACACCTCCGCCAGCGTCAGAGCGGCTCGCCCTGCAATCGGCCCTGGCGCATGCGCCGCAGGACTGCCGGCGCGTCGGCGGCCAGAGCGCCCTCGGCCAGCTTCTGCTCCAGTTCATCCAGAACCATCCGTGTCACGGCGGGCAGTTTCTTGAAGTCACGCGCCTCGTTGAACGTCACCCAGGCGGGGTTCTCCAGCTCCTCGTCAGGCACATCCACCTGCTTGGCGATGGCGCCGGCCTCTACCACGAAGAAGCGCGCGTCAAACCTGCGCGGCTGGGTCGGCGGCGTGATGGCGCGGCTCAGAAACCGCATGCCGTTGAGAGATGGCAGTACGCCATGCCCGACGAAACTCTGCCAGGAGCTACCCGGCGGCGACTTCACCGCTTTCTGCTCGACACCAATCAGGTAGCCGGTTTCCTCGAAGGTTTCCCGAATGGCGGCCAGCGCCAGAGCGCGGGCACGGGAAGGCGTGACCTTGGACCGACGGCAAAGCGTGGCTTCGACGGCGGGATCGAGACCATCGACCGCCGGTGCAAACCGATCCTGATTTTCGATACCACCGCCTGGAAAGACCAGCGCGCCGGGCATGAAGACATGCTTCATCGACCGGCGGCCCATCAGAAGCCGAATGCCATCGGCATCGCGCCTGTAGACGATCAGCGTCGCGGCATCACGCGGACGCAGCGCTTTCTTCCTGGCCTCTGGCTTCTCTGACAGCTCGCTCATTGCCCCCTCCTGTTTTAGTTTGGTCAAGAATCTCCCTGCCCGGCCCCCTGTTGGAATGACGGACAAAAGAATGCATGAATTTGTCGATCAGCTTCGCCGTGACGGTGGCGAAGGACATGGCTCCGGGGGGCATGCGACCAAAGGCGACGCCGCTCCCTGTCGAGATGTCCGATCTTCGCGATCAGGCCCGCGCCAGAAACGCCTTTGCTCTCTCGGTTTTGGGATTGTCCAGGACGTCCTTGGGCGCGCCGTCTTCGGCAATCACGCCCTTGTCCATGAAGATCACCCGATCGGCGACCTCGCGGACGAAGGAAAGTTCATGCGTGACGACGATCATCGTCATCCCGTCATTTGCAAGTTCGCGCATGACGGTCAGGACCTCCCCAACCAGTTCCGGGTCGAGGGCGGATGTCGGCTCATCGAAAAGCATGATGCTCGGCTGGAGCATCAGGGCGCGTGCAATGGCGACGCGCTGTTGCTGCCCGCCGGAAAGCTGGCCGGGATAGGACCGCGACTTGTCGCTCAAGGCAACACGGCTGAGAAGCCGCATCGCCCGTTGGCGTGCCTCGGACTTGTCCATTTCCTTGTGCAGGATCGGGGCGAGACAGAGATTTTCCTCGACGGTCATGTGGGGGAAAAGCTCGAAATGCTGGAAGACCATGCCGATCTTCCGACGCTGGCGGCGGATTTCGGCCAGCGTCATCGGATGCAGTTTTCCGTTCTTGGCTTTTCTGCCCACCAGTTCGCCGTCAACCAGGACATGGCCAGAGCTCGGCAGCAGCAATCCGTTGACAAGCCGCAGAAGCGTGCTCTTTCCCGAACCCGAGGCTCCGATCAGGCCGACGATCTGGCCCGATGGGATAGACGTCTCGATGCCCTTGAGCACTTCCAGCGCGCCGTAGCTCAGCCGGACACCCGACAGTTCAACCGTGCTCATTGACGCCTCCGGCATGTGCGTGGTTCTGGCGGTTGAACCGCCATTCCAGGTAATGTTGTCCGGCATAGGCAATGCTGGTGATGATCAGGAACCACACGGTGGCAACCAGAAGCAATTCGATCGTGTAGAGATTGAGCGATGCGATATTCTGCGCCTCCGTCAGAAGATCGCCGCCTGAAATCACGATGACCAGCGAGGTGGACTTGAGGAGAAGGACGAAGACGCCGCCCAGCGGTGGGATCATCACCTTCAGAGCCTGCGGCATGATGATGTAGCGTTGCGTTTCCCACCAGCTGAGCGCCAGGGCGTCAGCGGCCTCGCGTTGCGGACGCGGCACGGATTGAACGCCTGAGCGCACGATTTCCGCGACATACGAGGCCTCGTGCAGCATCAGGGCGATGACGCCAGCCAGGAACGGGGTCATGACGTCGTTTGTCTTCACCGTGAACGGACCGATACCCAGAACAGGCATCAAAAGGGCAAGATTGCCCCAGAGCAGGACCTGAACCACCAGCGGCGTACTACGAAACACCCAGACGTAAAGCCAGCCCGTGGCGCGGAGCACCGGGTTGGCCGATATCCGGCAAAAGCCGATGACCGTGCCGAATATCAGCGCACCGATCATGCTGTAGAAGGCAAGGAGCAAGGTGCTCCAGAGCCCTTCCAGGATCCGTTCATTGAAAAGATATTTCCAAATCAGTTCGGGCTTCAGCTTCGGGTTGGCCAGGAACAGCCTCAGAAACCAGACTGTGAACAAGGCAAGCGCCAGCCAGCCGACCGCCTGACCGAGCCACGGCTTGCGCGCGTGCTCGTCAGGCAAGTCCCGGATGGGTTTGATAGCAAGATCTTCGATATGCGTTGCCGACACAGGCTCGACCTCACCTTTCGCAGGATTAGAGCGGCTTCAGGTTCAAGGTCGCCGCGTCCACGTAGACCGTCTTCGGCATGTTGAACTGGCGCATGATCTTGTCATAGCTGCCATCGGCAATGCTCTTGTCGATGCCCATGATCAGGGCCTGGGCAATGCCGTCCCTGCCCTTGGCGACAGCGAAGCCGGCGTTAAAGATCTGGAACTCGCCCCCATAGACATAGGTGAATTCAGGGTTCTTGGCCGCGATGTAAGACGCAGGTCCGACGGAATAGACGTAACCATCGGTGACGCCGGCCCGCACGGAGGTGAGGCTGTCCGGACTGCCGGCGAAGTCCCGCATTTCGACCAGCGGCAGGCCAGCGGCCTTGCATTTCTCATTGAGCAGCTGGAAGCTCGCAAGGCCCTGGGCCTCGCCGCGCGAATGCGCGATGGCCTTGCCGCAAAGGTCGGTCAGCTTCTTGAACTTGTCGGCATTCGCCTTGAGCATCACGATGGACGAGGTGCTGTGGTAGACCGAAACGATATCGGTGCGCTGAACATTTTCCTCGGTCGCCGAGAATTGCGAGCCGCTGATGTCAATGCGCCCGGCCTGCATCGCAGGGATGATCCCGGCATAGGGCGTCTGTTGCCATGCAATCTTGACCCCGGCATAGGTCGCAGCATTCTCGATGATCTTGACCAGAACACCGGTCGGCGTCTTGCCGTCATCCTCGAACATATACATCGGGGGAGTCGTAAACGAACTGCCGCCATTGATGACGCCGCTGGCCTTCACGTCGTCAGGCAACACTGCCTTGATTTTGGGATCAACCTCACCGGCATGAGCGATTGTCGACGAGGCGAGCGCTCCCAACGCCAGACCCAGCCACATTGCAGCTTTTTTCATTGCGGTTCCTCACTGTTTTTGGTTCCCATCCCCGAACAGCGCCAAGATGAACGTCGCTGTACGGAGCCTCGGGGCAATTGAAAACAGGGCGGAGGCATTCAATCAATCGCGGCGGCGGAGGAAGCTGCCGGATCGCACATACATGCGATCCCGGAAGTGGACAGGGCAGTCTGCGACCGCAATCCGTAGCGATCAACTTACAGAAAGAATCCTGCGGGTCAGCGCCCGACGGCCGCCAATGCCAGAATCCGCCGCGCTCGAATTCTCACAGGTTCGTCAACCATGGCCCCATCGACAGCCACCGCCGCATCGCCGGAGTTCAACACCTTTTCGGCCCATGCGATCTCTGCTTCGTCTGGATGGTAGCCGGCTTTCACCGGACCGATCTGCCTGGGATGGATGCAGAGCTTGCCCCCGAAACCGAGGGCGCGGCCATAACGGGCGTCGTCCGCAACCAGACCGTCATCATCGATCGCGGTCGTGACGCCATCGATCGGCGCGGGAAGGCCGGCAAGTCGCGACGCCAGCACCAGAGAGGAGCGCGCCAGCAGCAGGGCGTTTCGCTGATGCGCGCAGCCAAGGTCCGCGCAGAAGTCGATGGAACCGAACGCCAGCCGGGCAATGCCGGGGCTGGCGGCAATGGCACGCGCCTCATCAAGCCCGCGCGCGGTTTCGATCAGGGCAATCACCGGCAGATGACGCGCCGGGCCTTGCTGCAGCGCCTCCAGCGTGCCGTCCATCTCCGCCTTGGGGAGCATGATGGCCACAAGGTCGAGTTGGGCGGCCACGGCAATGTCTTGCGCGTGCCATTGCGTGCCCGCTCCATTGATCCGAAGGATGAGCGGCACATTCAATTGGCCGGGAGAAAGCGTCTCACGCGCACTCGCCTTGCTGGAAGGAGCCACGGCGTCCTCCAGGTCGATGATCACGGCATCTGCGCCGGCAGCGGCCGCCTTGGCAAATCGCTCCGGCCGATCCGCCGGAACGAAAAGCGCGGTGGTGAAATCGAGCCAGGTCTTCATGCCCAGCCGGCCTCCGCCGACATGGCAACAGGCCCGCCCTCGGCCGCCGTCCAGAGCTTCAAGGTATCGCCCGCCTCCTCAGCATGCAGGACAATGGGTCCATCGCCAAAAAGCGGGGACTGGCTGCGGAAGGAAAATTGTGCAGGCCGCCCGCCCCTGATCTTCGCGGCGAAATGCATCAGCAATGTTGCCTGCAGCGGCCCGTGGACGACGAGACCGGGATAGCCCTCGACGTCCGTCGCATAGGGCTTGTCGTAGTGGATACGGTGGCCATTGAAGGTGACGGCCGAATATCGGAAGAGGACAACCGGAGACGGATCGAACGTCTCGCGGTAAGCGCCCTCGGCTGCGGGTTGAGCGGCCTTCGGGGGTGCCGTCCCAGTCTCCGCGCTTCGGTAGACGATATCCTGCCGCTCGGTGACGATGGCGCGACCCCGCGCCTCGATCTGATGATCCACGGCCACGAAGCAAAGCGTCCCGGATCGGCCCTCCTTGATCGTCAGATCGGCGATCCGGGACACACGCCTGACCGTCTCGCCCACATGCAGGTCTCCGGTAAATCGCATGCTGCCGGCCGCCCACATGCGCCTTGGCAGGGGGACCGGAGGCAGAAAATCGCCACGCCTGGGATGCCCGTCCGCTCCGATCTGCCGCGACGGGGCTATGGGCTGGGCAAGGCAGACATGCAGGAGCGGCGGAACGATATCACCAAACGAGAAATCCTCGTTCAGGTCGAACGTTGCCGCGAACCGGTTTGCCAGATCGGCCGAGATCGTGTCCTCGATCACCTGCTCGCGTCCGATCCAGGTGCGCAGGAACGCCTCGTCGAGTGTGCTGTCGTCTTCGCTCATCTTTGTCCTTTCAGCCCGCCCTCAAGTCGCCCGCAGGTCTCGTCAGAACGACCTTGGCAGGTCGAGCACATGCTCTGCGACATAGGAGAGAATGAGGTTCGTCGAAATCGGTGCGACCTGATACAGACGCGTCTCGCGGAACTTGCGCTCGACATCGTATTCTGCCGCAAAGCCGAAGCCGCCATGGAACTGGATGCAGGCATTGGCCGCTTCCCACGAGGCCTTGGCCGCGAGATACTTCGCCATGTTTGCCTGCGCCCCGCAGGGCAGACCTTCGTCATAAAGCCGGCAGGCTTCAAAACGCATGAGATTGGCCGCCTCGGTCTCGATATAGGTCTCGGCGATCGGGAACTGCACGCCCTGGTTCTGCCCGATCGGCCGGCCGAATACCACGCGCTCGCGGACGTAGTTGGAGACCTTGTCGATGAACCAATAGCTATCGCCGATGCATTCGGCCGCAATCAGCACGCGTTCCGCATTGAGGCCTGTCAGGATATACTTGAACCCCTGCCCCTCCTCGCCGATGAGGTTTTCTTCCGGGATCTCCAGATTGTCGAAGAAGAGTTCATTGGTCTCGTGATTGACCATATTGCGGATCGGATTGATCGTCAGGCCGTTGCCGGTGGCCTGCTTGATGTCCACCAGGAAAATGGACATGCCTTCCGACTTCTTCTTCACCTGATCGAGCGGCGTGGTGCGCGCAAGTAGGATCATGAGATCGGAATGAAGCACGCGGGAGATCCAGACCTTCTGGCCGTTGATCACATAGCGATCGCCTTTCTTCACCGCCATCGTCTTGATCTTGGTCGTGTCCGTCCCCGTGGTTGGCTCGGTGACGCCCATGGCCTGCAGGCGCAATTCACCCGTCGCGATCTTCGGAAGATAGCGCTTGCGCTGTTCCTCCGATCCGTGGCGGATCAGCGTGTTCATGTTGTACATCTGGCCATGCATCGCGCCCGAATTGCCGCCGGAGCGGTTGATCTCCTCCATGATGACGGAGGCCTCCGTCAGACCGAGGCCCGACCCGCCATAGTCCTCGGGTATCAGCGCTGCCATCCAGCCGGCCTTGGTCAGGGCATCGACAAATGCGTCCGGATAGCCGCGCTCCTCATCGATCTTGCGATGATATTCCGGCGGAAATTCCGCACAGAGTGCCCGCACAGCCTCGCGGATTTCGGGGGCATAACGATCGCCAATACTATCAAAGCTCATGGTGTCACCTGGTTGACGAAGGGTTCAGATCATTGAGACAGCGTCCAGCTGCTCGCGAAAATCGGGATGGGCGAGGCTCACCATCAGGCGGCGTCGCTCTTCGAGCGACCGGCCACGCAGATCCGCCGCGCCGAACTCGGTCACGACAATGCCTGCATCAGACCTCGATATGGTTGTTGGTCCGGACAATTTCGCCGTGATCCGGCTGACCTTGCCGCGCGCGGCGGTCGACGACATGGCGATGATCGGGCAGCCTCCCCGGGAGAGGGCGGCCGCGCGGGTAAATTCGCCAGCCCCGCCGACCCCGCCGAGATAGGCCCCATTCGCAACCTCGGAATTCACCGCGCCGTAGAGATCGACCTCGATGGCGCTGTTGAGCGAGACGAACCGGTCAATTCCCGCAATGACCCTTGGATCATGCGTGTAGGAGGTCGGCGCCAATCGGATGGCGCGGTTGGCGTGTGCGAGACGGTTCAGCCGCGCCCCGCCAAAGAAGACGCCCGCGACACTGACGCCCGTGTCGACGGTCTTGCGCGCATTATTCACCACACCGGCTTCGATCAGAGCCGCAACGCCATCGCCGATGGCGCCTGAGTGAATGCCGAGATCACGATGGGAGCCGAGCGATCGCAACACGGCCTCGGGCAAGGTGCCGACCCCGATCTGCAACGTCGCGCCGTCCTCGACCAGTCCGGCAACAATCGCGCCGATCTGCTGCATCGTATCGTCCGGCTCGCTGGGGGGCAGTTCAATGGGGGCGCGCGCCGTGCGGACGACCGCAACAATTCTGGTCTTATCGATTTCCGGAGCATCCGGGCTCCACGGCGCATCGGCATTGATCTCCACGATGATCGCGCGGGCACGTCGTTCCAGATCGCCGAGATATTCGCAGGCGATCGCATAGCGCAATCGGCCATCGGGGCCTTGCGCCGCCTGAACGATCAGAAGGTCGACCGGCGAAAGCGCATCCGCAATCTGCGAATAGGCGCAAGGCAGGATGGCCAGCTTTCCGGCGCGTGCCAGATCCGCATTCCGGCCCATCCCGATATAAGACATGTAGGCAACGTCGTCCGCATGGTCCGGATCGACACTGTCGGCAAAACTGCCGCCGATGAAGACCCGAAAGCGTCCGATCTGACGCCGCTGCGCCATCAGGGCCTGCGTCACCGGGACCGGCTCCGCACAGCCCTGCCCCCAGGCGACCAGCCCGCCCGGCGGCACGAAACGGCGAAAGTCGATATCGGAAAGTTCCGCCTCCACCATGATTACGGCCGCTCGAACACGGCAGCGAGGCCCTGCCCCCCGCCAATGCACATGGTTTCCAGCCCGAACCGCCCCTTGCGACGGTCCAGTTCGTAAAGCAGCGAGGCGAGAATTCGAACTCCGGTCGCCCCGACAGGATGACCGAGCGAGATGCCGGAGCCGTTGACGTTCAGACGGTCCGGATCGTTCCACTCAAGCCCCTTCAGAACCGAAAGCACCTGGCAGGCAAAAGCCTCGTTGATTTCAACCAGATCCATCTGGTCGAGGCTCAGACCTGTTCTCTTGAGCAGCTTTTTCACCGCAGGCACAGGCCCGAGGCCCATGGTCGCCGGATGGCAGCCGGCGGCAGCCCAGCCCTTGAGATAGGCGAGCGGCTCAAGTCCCAGTTCCGCAAGCTTGTCCTCGGCCACGACAAGGCAAACGGCTGCGGCATCATTCTGCTGCGCCGCATTGCCGGCCGTGACAGTGCCGTCCTTCATCACGGGGCGCAATTTCGCAAGCGTCTCGAGAGTCGTTCCGGGCCGAACGCCCTCATCGCGGTCGACCGTGATCGCCTCTCCCTTTTTCTGCGGAATGCTCAAGGGCACGATTTCACGGGCGAAAGCACCATTTTCCCAGGCCTGTGATGCCCGCTGCTGGCTACGCGCGGCATAAGCGTCGGCTTCCTCCCGGGAGATCTGAAATTCCTTTGCGAGATTTTCTGCCGTCTCGATCATGCCGGAGATCTGGCCGAACCTGTGGACCGGCTGCGACCGTTCGCGACCACGATCAAGCCGGTCATGCAGAGCCTGTGTGCCGGCCCGCGCACCCCAGCGCATGGCGGTCGTGTAATATTCCACGTTGCTCATCGACTCGACGCCGCCTGCCAGCACGACGTCCGCGGCACCCGTCTCCACCATCATGGCCGCGGTGATGACAGCTTGCAGACCACCGCCACAGCGGCGATCAAGCTGCATGCCCGGCACCTCGATGGGAAATCCGGCCTCCAGCGCAATCCACCGGCCAACGCACGGTGTCTCGCCATTGGCGTAAGACTGGGCAAAGACCACGTCATCGATGAGACCGGGATCAATGCCGGCCTCGGCGACAACAGCCTTTGCCACGGCCGCACCCATGGCCTCGACACTGAGAGAACGCATTGCACCACCGAATGCTCCCACTGGGGTGCGCTTGGGAGAAACGATCGCGGCTCGACGCATGTGAACTCCTGAATTCCTTGTTTTGATCTGTGCAGCCAACTGCTGCAGCCAGCGCACCGATAAGGTCGCCCCGCCTTCACTCGACTGTGACAGGTCCTAACAGGAAGAAAAAAGGATGGAGACAGGCGGCCGGCAAAAAACGAGGACGTGTTTTCTGACGCCTTCCGGCATGGCGGCAGGCATGCGGCAATGTCAGGTCAAAGCGGCAGAGCCGCAGTCCCCACCTGTGACTAGCCAGTCGGGACCGAAGTCCGTTTCTACGACCTATTTCGTTCGGATCGCAGCAGGTCACTCCTCGGGAGCTGGGCCTTGACCCGGTGTCCTGGAGTCAATTTGCGCAACCGAAGACCCAACGCCTTGCAGGGTCCCCGGTTGCGCTTCTTGTTGATCGGGCACCCTTCACGCCGAGGCATGAAGGGAACGCAGCGGTGTCAGGCGGCGGCGCGCTTGCGCAGCTCGTTGACCTGATTGTCGACGCCGTCGATCAGCGCCGTCAGGCGGATGTCGAAGACGATCTCGGCAAACGGGCCGTTCAGGTTGTTGGCATGGATGCTGGCTTCATCCGTCCGTTCGATCACCGAAGGCACCAGACCATCGCGGGTCGCATAGGCGAAGTCGTCATTGATGAGCGGATCGCCTTCGATGTTGATCTGCGTCGTCAGCTTGCGGTGACCGTCTGCGCTGATGAAGAAGTGGATATGCGCCGGGCGCTGGCCGTGGCGGCCAAGCGCCGACAGCAGCTGTTCGGTCGGGCTGCCCGGGGGCACGCCGTAGCCGCTCGGCAGGATGCTCTGGAACTTGTAGCCACCCTTGTCGTCGGCAATGATCGTGCGGCGCATGTTGAACGGCGCCTGTTTGCCGGTCGGGTCGAAATGCGAATAGAAGCCGCGCGTGTCACAGTGCCAGACCTCGACCTTCGCACCCGGCATCGGCTTGCCATCGGCACCATAGACCGTGCCATGCATGATCAGCGTGTGGCCGTTTTCGTCAGCGCCGTCATCGAGACGGGCAAACCCGGTCGAAACGGGAGCGCCGGCGACATAAAGCGGACCTTCGATGGTGCGCGGCGTCGGGTTCTCGATGCCGAGTTCGGCGTCGATCGCGTCAAGCCGCTCGTCGAGGAAATGGTCGATGCCAAGGCCGGGCGAGATGAGGCCCGCCTGCCCGGCCGCGCCGATTTCGTTGAGCCAGGCAATGCCGGCCCAGTATTCGTCCGGCGTGATGTTCAGGTCGTCGATGGCCTTGAAAAGGTCGGAGACGATGCGGTGGGTGATTTCCTTGACGCGCGGATTGCCGCCGCTCTGGTCGAAGCCGCTCAGCGTCTTCAGGAAGTCCTGGATATCGGGCCGGTTGAAGATTTTTACGGTCATTGTGCTTCCTCCACATGGGTTATCTTGAAACTTGGATGCGCTGCCTCCCGGCGGCGCTGATGTCAGGCATCGTCCTCGCGGATCGAGGAAGGGTGCCGCAGCAGCGGCTTCACCTCGATTTTCATGAACGGAAACAGCGGCAGGCCCGAAAGCACCTCGTGCAACTCCGCATTGTCCCTCACGTCGAAAATGCTGTAATTCGCGTATTCGCCGGCGATGCGCCAGATATGGCGCCACTTGCCACTCTGCTGGAGCGCCTGCGAATAGGCCTTCTCCCTGGCAATGATCTCCGCGGCGTCCGCCTTCGGCAGATCATGCGGAATGTTGACGTCCATGCGGACATGAAACAGCATTTCGGCTCTCCCTAAAGCGCGACGTGAATGGACTTGCGCGATGCGTTGCGGGCGAAGAAGGCGACGCGATCCTCATCCAGTGTGATCCCGAGCCCCGGACCGGTCGGAACCGTCAGGCCGAAATCGCTGTAATCCAGCGGCGTCGCCAGAATTTCTTCGGTGAGAAGCAGCGGACCGAAGAGTTCCGTGCCCCATTGCAGATTGGCGAAGGTGGAAAACACCTGTGCCGAGGCGACCGTGCTCACCGCCGCTTCGAGCATCGTGCCGCCATAGAGTTCGATGCCCGCCGCATCCGCAATCGCCGCCACGCGCTGGGCATTGTAGAGGCCGCCGCTCTGCTCGATCTTCACGGCGAAGACATCCGCTCCATGCACGCGCGCCAGTTCGAAAGCCGATTGCGGTCCGCTCAGGGACTCGTCCGCCATCAGCGCCACGGGGAAACGACGCATCAGCCGGGCAAGGGCTGCGGCCGAGGCAACCGGCTGTTCGACCAGTTCGCAACCCGCATCGGCCAGCGCCGCCATGCCATAGACGGCCTGCGTCTCGCTCCAGGCCATGTTGACGTCGACGCGGACTGCCGCCCGCTCGCCCAGCTCCCGCTTGATGGCGGCGACATGGGCGATGTCTTCCTTCTGGCTCTTGGCGCCAATCTTCAGCTTGAAGATATTGTGGCGACGCAGATCGAGCATGTTTTCGGCCTCATCGATGTCGCGCGCCGTATCGCCCGAGGCCAGCGTCCAGGCGACCGGCAGCCGGTCGCGACGGCGCCCGCCGAGCAATTCGCTGACAGGCAGGCCCACGCGTTTGCCATGGGCGTCGAGAAGTGCGGTTTCGATGGCGCTCTTGGCGAAACGGTTTTCCTTGACCATCTTGCCGACCCGCGCCATCAGCGCCTGAATGCGCGTCGCATCCTGCCCGATCATCGTCGGAGCAAAATGCGTATCGATGGCAACCTTCATGCTTTCCGGGCTCTCGCCGCCATAGGCGAGCCCCCCGATGGTCGTGCCCTCGCCGATGCCGACAATACCGTCGTTGCAGATAATGCGGACCAGCATGAGCGTCTGGCCGTTCATCGTCGCCACCGACAGCCTGTGCGGGCGAATGGTCGGCAGATCGACAAGCATGGTCTCGATCCGCTCCACGAGGGGCGCGGCGCTCAATGCGGCAACGGGTGATGCAACGGCTGTGTTCATGTGCGGAAGATTGCGCTGCAGACGCCACCTTCGTCCAAGATTATTTGCGTCTACAACCATACCGAAATGATATAGTGTTGGTACGAATTGACAAAAATTCCGGGGCGTTGCGCCACAGCATATCGCGGGAGTTGGCTTGGGGCGAGTTTCAGAGGAGGCGTAAACACGATGGATCTTCGCCAGTTTCGCTATTTCGTCGCGGTCGCACGCGAGCGGAACTTCACCCGCGCGGCGGAAGTGCTCAACATGGCGCAGCCGCCGCTCAGCAGGCAGATCCAGCTTCTGGAGGAAGATCTCGGCGTCGAGCTCATCATCCGCAAGAGCCGTCCCGTGAAGCTCACCGAGGCGGGTCGCCTCTTCTACGAGCAGGCCCTGCAGATTCTCGGCCGCGTCGACCAGGTGCGAGCGGCGACGCGGCGCGTCGGCCTCAACCAGAACAGCGTCTTTTCCATCGGCTTTGTCGGATCGACACTCTATGGCGGATTGCCTTCGCTGCTGAGACGGTTGCGCCAGCATGCGCCGGAACTCGACATCCAGCTTCTGGACATGATTTCCGTTCAACAGATCCCGGCGCTGAAGGAAGGTCGCATCGATATCGGCTTTGGCCGTCTTCGCCACAATGATCCGAACATTGCCTCGACGGTCGTGCGCGAGGAACGCCTTGTCGTCGCGACTCCAAAGGGAACGCCGCTTGCGCAGGAGACAGGTCCGATTTCGATGAAGGAGCTGGCGGGGCAAAGGCTCATCGTCTACCCCAAGGAACCGCGCCCGAGCTACGCTGACCAGGTTCTCAACCTCCTGCAAAGCGAAGATGTGCGCCTGTCGGAGGTGCAGGAAGTGCGCGAAATCCAGACCGCGCTGGGGCTCGTGGCCGCCGATGCCGGCATCTGCATCATCCCGGCTTCTGCCAGACAGATGCGTGCCGACGTCCATTGTCGTCTCATCGCGGAGGAGCGCGCCACGTCGCCCGTTATCCTCAGCCATCGGATGAGCGATCGCTCCCCACATATCGACCTCATCAAGCAATTGATCGCGGACATGGATGGCGAGGACCCGCTCTGACGGGATGACCCGCTGGTATTGGCGGGACCTCCCTATCCGTCAACCGAAACGTTCCAGCTTGTAAGGCCTCGGATCGACAATCGGCGGCGCGTTCGTCACCAGATCAGCGGCAAGCTGACCGGCGGCAGGGCCGGTGCCGAAGCCGTGGCCCGAAAAGCCGGTGGCGATGGTGAAGCCCGGAATGCTGTCGATGCGGCCGATCGCGGGCAGCGAATCCGGCGTGATATCCATCATGCCGGCCCAGACTTCCTGCACCACCATGTCCTTGAAGGCCGGCCAGGCGGCGACGAGATTGCGGATCGCTTCCGCATTGATCCCTTCGTCGGCCGGCGGGTCCATGGTGCGGATGCGCTCGAAGGGGGAAACACTCTTCGGGCCCCAGCGACGCGGCATCTTGATATCGTCGAGGAAGTCCTTGCCAAGGCTGATGCGCAGAAGGCTGCGCTGTTGGCGCAGCATATGCAGATAACGCATGCCGATCAGCAGATGGTCGAGCATCAGCGGCGCGCCGAGCGCCCCGCGCTGCGTGACCGTGTAGCCGCCATCCTGTCGCTTGCGGAAGGAGAAATCCGGGCCGCCGACGGCAATCTCCGTCGGGCCATCCATCGGCGCGGTGCGCATGACGGAGGAGACCAAAGGCAGCGTCGGCAGCGATATGCCGAGATTGGCGAGGAACTTGCGCGACCAGAGGCCGGCAGCGAGCAGAACTTCGCTGCAGCGAATCTCGCCACGCTCGGTGACGACGCCCGTCACCCGGCCGCCGGAGCGCGACAGGGTGCGGACCGCGCAGTTCTCGATGATCGGCACGCCGAGACGGGCAGCGGCATTGGCAATGGCGCTCGGCGCCAGCGTCGGCTCGGCACGGCCATCCGAGGCGGTGAAAATGCCGCCGGCCCATTGGCCCTTGCCGTCCGGCACAAGTCCGTCGATTTCGCCGGCGCTGAGCAGCTTCGAATCCAGCGAAAGGTCGCTCACCGATTTCATCCAGCCACGATGCATTTCCATCTCGGCTTCGGTGCGGGCGAGATACATGATGCCGGCCTGACGATAGCCGACATCGACGCCGACGCGCTGCGGCATCTCCGCCCAAAGCTGGTCGGCGGCGACCGCCATCGGCACATCGGGGGCGGAGCGGCCCATCTTGCGGCACCAGCCGAGATTGCGCGACGACTGCTCGGCCGCCACCCTGCCCTTTTCCAGAACGACGACCGGAATGCCACGCTCCGCCAGCGTCAGCGCCGCCGTCAATCCGACGATCCCCGCGCCGATGACGACGACGGTCGTCTCCTTGGGAAGTTCGGTGGAGGTCTGAACGGGTGAAGTTGCGGGAGCCATGGCAGTGTCCTTGGGTAAGGGTTGAGAAACGGGCAAGGCCCGTCGTCAGAGGGAAATGGTGCGCTTTTCGATGTCTGCGGTTGCCGCACCGCGATAGGCGGTCACTTCGATCTCGACCTTGTAGACGGTCGAGCCGAGCGGCGGGCAGGTGACGGTCGAGGCCGGATCGACACCCCGGAACGTCTCGCCGACAATGGTCATGACGGTCTCGGTGTCCTTCGGCTCCTGAATGAAGACGCGGGACATGACGACATCGGCAAGGCTCGACCCGACGGCGGCAAGCGCCCGTTCGATATTGGCAAAGACCTGCCGCGTCTGCGCACCGACATCCTCGGGGATTTCTTTCGTGTCGGGGTTACGCCCTGCGGTGTTCGACACGAAAATCCAGTTGTCGACGGAGACAAGGCGGGAATAGCTGCCATGGTCCTCGAATTTCGAACCGGTCTTGATCTTCACGACCTTGGTCATGATCACTCCTTGCTTGATGCGGAAAGAAAGAGAGGCCGGGCAGCACGAGGCCACCCGGCCAAGTTGGCGCTGGAGGTCAGCGCAGAACGGGAACGTCCCAGAGGTTGAGCTTGACGCCGATGCCGCGCTCGATGGCGTTGCGGTAGACGATCGTGCCCCAGGCAACGTCTTCCACCGGCATGCCGCCGACCGACATGATGATGATCTCGTCATCGTTCTTGCGGCCGGGCGCATCGCCGGCAACGATCTTGCCGATATCCTCGAGCTGATCGCGGCTCATCCTGCCTTCTTCGATCATGTCCATGAATTTCACGCCAATGATCGGAACATGCACATGCGCGGGCTTCGGCAGTTCATGAAACCAGGCGTCGTAGAGGCCTGTATTGTCGACGACCTTGCGGACATCCGGGCTTTCCATGCCCTCATCGATATTACACAGCGCCGGCATGGCGAGGAACGTGCCGGGGCTGACCCATTCGCGCTTCACCATCGGATAGGTGGACGGATCGCCGACCGCGCCGGAATTGCAATAGGTGACGAGATCCGAATTGCGCACCACGTCCTCGATCGTATCGACGAGTTCGACCTTCGTGACCTGCGGATAGGTTTCCTTGAGCCAGGAGAGGAAACTGTCGAGGCTCTTCTGGCCGCGACCCTTGACCTTCACCGTATCAATATTCGGGCAGGCCGCGATGAAGGCGGCAAGCGTGGTCTTGGCCATGACGCCCGGTCCGAGCACGCCGACGACGCGGGAATCCTTGCGCGCCAGATGGCGTGCGCCGACGCCCGGGATCGCACCCGTGCGATAGGCTGACAGGAGGTTTGCCGACATGAAGGCCAGCGGCGCGCCGGTATCGGCGTCATTGAGGCAGAACATCAGGATCGAGCGCGGCAGGCCCTTTTCGCGGTTCTCGATATTGGAGCCATACCATTTCATGCCGGCGGTGCGGAACCGGCCGCCGAGATAGGCGGGCATGGCCATGAAGCGACGGTCGGCCGTCGGCTTCGGCATGTCCGGGAAGGGCGAATTTTCCGGGAAGCTGATCGCAGCACCGTGGCTGTCGCTGTTCGGGCCGGCCATGCGGTAGTCGCCGTGATAGAGCAGGCCGAACATTTCCTCCATGGCATCGACGCAGGCCGGCATTTCGGTGACGCCGGCGCGGATCATGTCCTGCTCGGAGAGATAGATGAAATCGATCTTGGTGTTCTCGGTCATGGTTCTTGCTCTCGCTTGGATAAGGCTTCGCCGGTCTGCCCGTGTCCGGCGCATGCGCCGCGGGTCAGTCTGGTCGTGTTGATGGCTTTGTTCCGGAGGGGTGGCGGGCATGGCTTTCGCCATGCCCGATCTGTTTCAGTCCGCGAAGACCCGGCCGAGCGCCGCATAGCGCTCGGGGCTCGCCTTCTTGATCGACAGGGCGAAGAAGGCACCGATCACGCCGACCACGACCACGAGCACGGGGAAGGAGTCGACAACGATGTTCGACGCACCGGCCAGAAGGCCGAGGTTCGAGATGACGAGGACGATGGCACCAGCCAGACCGACCAGCGCCAGCAGCGGAGCAATCGTGGTCCGCCACGGGCCGTAGCCCTTGTTGTCCTTGCGGAAGAACATGATGATGGCAATCGACACCAGCGCCTGCACCGAAAGGATACCGAGCACGGCCAACGCCGACATGTAGGAGAAGACGACCGCGAAGGGATCCTGTCCGGTGATCGCGAAAGCGGCGAGGAAGAAGGCAGCGATACCCGACTGCAGCATGCCGGCGACGTGCGGCGAACCGTGGATCTCATGCACCTTACCGAGAACCTTGAAGGCAAGCCCTTCCCGGCCGAGCGCGAAGAAATAGCGGTTCAGCGTGTTGTGGAAGGACAGGATGCAGGCAAACAGGCTGGTGATCAGCAGGATGTTCATCGCATGCGCTGCCCAGGGGCCGATGACGGTCGAGGCGGCATCGAAATAGAGCGTGTTCAGCGCGCCATTTGCCGTCTCCTGGATCTTGGACGGGCCGTAATATTGCACGATCGCCCAGGTCGAGAAGGCATAGAAGACCGCAATCAGCAGAACCGAGACATAGGTGGCGCGCGGAATGGTGATTTCCGGGCGATGGGCTTCCTCGCCGAAGATGGCGGTTGCTTCAAAACCGATGAAGGAGCCGACAACGAAGACGAGCGAGACACCGAGACCGGGGGTGAACACGGTCGAGGGCATGAAAGCCGAGGCCGTCATGCCTTCCGGCCCGCCGCCATGCAGGATGATGCCGATGTCGAGCAACAGCAGGATCAGCATTTCGGCAAGCATGCAGACGCCGAGGATCGCACCGGAGAAGGCGATGTTGCGCTGGCCTGCCAGATGGACGATGACCAGCACGACGAAGGACCAGACCCACCAGGGCAGATCAAGGCCAAGGGCTGCCATCGCGCCATTGGTGAAGACGCCAATCAGGCCGTAGACGGCGATCTGGACGGCGCTGTAGGTCAGAAGGGCAATGAAGGCCCCGGCAACGCCGGCCGGCTTGCCGATGCCGTTGGCGATGTAGGTGTAGAATGCGCCGGCGCCAGTGATATGGCGGCTCATGGCCGTGTAGCCGACGGAAAAGATCAGATAGAGAATGCCGGCCAGCACGAAGGCACCGGGAACACCGGCCCCGTTGCCGAAGGCGAAGGCCGGCGGTGTGGCGCCGACGACGGCCGTCAAAGGTGCTGCAGCTGCCACGACGAAGAAGACGATGTGGGCAATGCCGACGGAATTGCTCGCCAGCTTACCGCTGGACGCAGTTGGACTCTCACCAGTTTGCATGTTGAACCCCTTTTATGTGTTTATTTGTTATTTGAGAAATCTAGGGAAGATTTTTGCGGTGCAATATTGCAATCTATGCCGTGAATTTGATAATTTACGTCACCATTCACGTATTATTCATACAGGCTTGGAGCCGTGGCATGAAGGAAGCGCACCGCCGGACCGGAAATGTCGCCTTCATTCGCGTGGCCGCGATCACGCCGCTGATCCACCAGTTTGACAAGCGGCAGGAGAAGGCGCGCGTGCTTCTGGCGCGCCACAGGCTCTCGCAATCTCTGCTCGAAGACCCTTACGCCGTGATCCCGCTGCAGCGCTTCATTGCCTTTTTCGAGGATGCGGCAGAGGCGCTGGACGATCCCTTCTTCGGTGCCAAGCTCGGTTCGGCCTTCAAGCCGGCAGACATCGGCCCGCTTGGCATGCTGTTCTCGCTGTCGCCGACCATCAAGGATGGCTTCGAGCGGATCTCGAAATTCGTCAACTCATTGCAGAATTCCACGAGCTCCAATTTCGTCGAGGACGGCGAGAGCTATGTCTGGACCTACCGGATTGCCGACCAGTCGATCTGGCCACGTCGGCAGGATGCGGAATATTCGCTGGCCGCGAGTTGTCAGCTCGTGCGCTCCAACTTCTCCTCAGGCTGGAAGCCGGAAGAGGTGCATTTCGAGCATGATGCGCCGGCGGACGCCGATATCCTGCGCCGGATTTTCCGCGCGCCCGTCCTGTTCCGGCAGTCGAGCAACCGCATCATCATGCGCAAGGAAGACATAACCCGCGTCTATCGCAGCGACAACAGAGAACTGGCCGCCATCCTTGAGCGCCATGTCGAGGATCTGATCGGGGAAACGGAAGTCGGGCAGAGCCTGACGTCGAAGGTAACCGCGCTGATCGAACATTATGTCGGTCGTCGCCCTGTGACGGTCGGCTTTCTGGCGGAGGAACTGGGGATGAATGCGCGCACGCTGCAGCGGCAGCTTGAGCGCGAGGGCACAAGCGTGCGCAGCCTGACAGAGGCGCATCGGCGCGATCTCGCCGACCATCTGCTTTCGGCTGGCAAGAAGACATCAATTGCCGAAGTCGCCCAGACGCTCGGCTATGCCGACAGCGCCGTCTTCGGCCGGGCCTTCAAGACCTGGACCGGCCATGCTCCGTCACGGACAGGAAAATAGATCTAGATCCGCGGATCGAGGCTGCGGATGATCTCGACCGCGTTGTTCTTCTCCGGCAGGAGTTCCAGCAGGATGCCGTTTTCCAGAAGCAGCCAGTGATCGCCCTTGGCGGTCGAGACCGCTCCCCGCGCACGCGCCGCTGCGATGGCCGCCGGGACATCCTTGCAGACAATGCCGAGATGGCCGAAGCGGCCTTCGGGGCCGGCGAAATCCGGGGCCGCGATCAATTGGATGCCGCCCTGCAGCCAGACCTGGCTCGGGGCGCTCGGATCGCCATCAAGCTTGGTGACACCCATGCCCAGCACCTCGGCGAAGAAGTCGATGAGAGGCACGATATCGCGAACAAAGAAAGCCGTGTGTTCGACATAGGCGGTGGTGGCAGACATGGGCAGGCCTTTGAATGGTTGTGAATGCAAGGTCAGGCGGAGGCGCGGGCCGGAAGGTCAGGTTCGCTGCTCCAAGCCTGTTCGAGATCGTTTTCGCGGACGTAGCGCACCAGCGCGTCGATGAAAAGCCGGGTGCGCGCCGGCAGATGCGCGCGCGTCGGGAAGGCTACATTCATGGTCAGCGGCTGCAGCCGCCAGCCCGGCAGGACTTCGACAAGCCGCCCGGCCTCCAGTTCGGCCTGAACGACATAGGCAGGCTGGACCATGATGCCCATGCCGTCCAAGGCCGCATGTTTCAGCGCCACTCCATCATTGCAGGTCATCTCGCCACACACAGCCACGCGTCTGGTCACGCCGTTGCGCTGAAAGGTCAGATTCTCCCAGTCGTCGGACAGCGTGTAGAGTAGCATGGCATGATGCTCCAGCTCGTCCGGATCGCCCGGCACACCATGGGCCTCAAGATAGGCCGGCGATGCAGCCAGGATCCGCGGCACCTCGGCGAGCTTTCGCATGGTGACCGAACTGTCCGCCTCGACACGCCGTGTCCGGATCGCCAGATCGAGCCCGCTTTCGATGAGATCACAATAGCGGTTCGAGATCTGCAGATCGACCTGCACCGCCGGGTGATCGATCTTGAACTGCCGGATGACAGGCAGAAGATGAAGGAGTGAAAAGGCCAGCGACGCGCCGACCTTCAGCGTGCCGAGCGGTTCGGCCTTGACGACGCTGATGCTTTCTTCCGCGGCATTGAGAGTTCCGAGGATTTCGCGCGCCTTTGAGGCAAAGCGTTCGCCCTCCAGCGTCAGCGACAATTGCCGCGTCGTGCGCTGGACGAGGCGCACACCCAGCCGGTTTTCGAGGCTCGTCAGACAGCGGCTGACGCCGGAAACCGAGAGCCCGAGCAGATCGGCCGCCCGCGTCAGGCTGGCCTCGTCCGCAATCCGGGTGAACACTTCCAGTTCGGTAAAGCGATCCATGGCATTCTTAGCTCCCCTTTTATTACGGTAATGTTCATCTAAATTTTGATGAAGCGCAAGAGCTGTCTGAGAAGAGCAGCGGAATTTTTGCGAACGCCGCAACAGAGTTTTCCAACTTACGTGATTTATCACTCATCAAGACAATGAGAGGCTAAAGCCCGAGCATGAAAGGGCTCAAGCCTTTCCTGAAAACAAAGAAAACATCAAACAACAAGAACTTACAGAGGGACCAACATGCATATTTCCCAACCCGACAGCGTCGTCGAAACGGTGTCCGCAACCGTCGGCGACTTTCTGAAATCGCCGCAGGTCCTCATTGGAGGCCAGTCTTCCGGTGCAGTGTCCGGTGCCACCTATCCGGTTTCCAACCCGGCAACGGGCGAGGTTCTGGCCCATGTACCGTCCTGCGACGCCGCCGATGTCGACCGCGCAGTGAAGGCAGCCGCCGCAGCCTTTGAAGGCCCGTGGTCCAGAATGCTGCCGGTCCAGCGCCAGGCTCTCATGCTCAAGCTGGCCGATCTCATCGAGGCCAATGGCGAAGAACTGGCGCAGCTTGAAACGCTGAACCAGGGCAAGTCGATCATGCTGTCGCGCCTGATCGAAGTGCAGTCTTCGGCCGAATATTTCCGCTACATGGCGGGCGCCGCCACGAAGATCGAAGGCACGACGCTCGACGTCTCGATCGCCATTCCGCCGGGCATGCGCTATCAGGCGCAGACGCGCAAGGAGCCCGTCGGCGTCGTCGCGGCCATCACACCGTGGAACTTCCCGCTCAACATGGCGAGCTGGAAGATCGCGCCGGCGCTGGCTGCCGGCTGCACGGTCGTGCTGAAGCCGGCCGAGGAAACGCCGCTGACCTCGATCCGCCTTGTCGAACTGTGCCGCGAGGCCGGTTTCCCCGAAGGTGTCGTCAATGTCGTCACCGGCATGGGCGAGACGGCGGGCGCGGCTCTGGTCGCCCATCCCGGCGTCGCCAAGATCACCTTTACCGGCTCGACCGAGACCGGCAAGCTGATCGGCGTGCAGGCCATGAAGGATATGAAGCGCGTGACGCTCGAACTCGGCGGCAAGGCGCCGATGATCATGTTCGACGACATGGATCTCGAGCTTCTGGGCGCTGCCGCCGGCATCGGCGTCTTCTTCAACACCGGACAGACCTGCTGTGCCGGCACGCGCATCTACATCCAGAAGGGCATTTACGAAAAGGCGCTCGACGTCATTACGAATGTCACGCGCAGCCTTTCCATCGGCTCCGGCCTCGACCCGCGCAACCACATCAACCCGGTCGTCTCCGCCAAGCATCAGGCCCATGTGAAGGCCTGCATCGCCCGCGGCATCGATGAAGGCGCGACGCCGCTGCTCGGCGCAAGCGCACCTGACAAGGGCTTCTTCGTCGCGCCCGAACTCTTCACCGATGTGCGGCAGGACATGGCGCTCATGCAGGACGAGGTCTTCGGCCCGGTCGTCACGATCTCGCCCTTCGAGGATCCCGATGAGGCGGTCCGCCTTGCCAACGATACCCGCTACGGTCTCGGCGCCTCGATCTGGACGAACGATCTCAACAAGGTCATGCGCTATGTGCCGAAGATCCAGGCCGGCACGGTCTGGGTCAACAGCCACAATATCCCTGACCAGAACATGCCCTTCGGCGGCTTCAAGCAATCCGGCATCGGCCGCGAACACGGCAGCCGCGCGCTGGAGAACTATCTGGAAACCAAGTCGGTCTGCATCGCCTACCGCTGACACCCGAAACATTGGCCCGACCGGCAAGTCCGGTCGGGTATTTCCAAGCGGCTGGTTCGTCCAGGCGCTCGATGAAACATGTTCATAATGGGGAACTCGATCATGACAAACAATGCCAACTTTACACCGGCCCCTATCGCGGGGCAGGCATTCGACTACGTGATCTGCGGTGGTGGTTCTGCGGGTTGCACACTGGCCGCACGGCTCAGCGAGGACGAGAATGTCAGCGTTCTCCTGCTGGAAGGGGGCCATGGCGACACGCCCGGCATGGTCTCGACACCGCTGCGGGTTATCGAAATCTGGTTTTCGGATTATGACTGGGGCTACTCCACGACGCCGCAAAAGCATTGTCACGGCCGCCAGATCTACTGGCCGCGCGGCAAGGTCATCGGCGGTTCCTCGGCAATGAACGGCATGATTTACGTCCGTGGCCACGCGGCAGACTACAATGCCTGGGCGCATGCCGGCTGCCATGGCTGGGACTGGGCCAACGTTCTACCCTATTTCCGCAAGTCGGAAGATTTTGATCGTGGTGCGGATGAATGGCACGGTGCCGGTGGTCCGTTGCACGTCACCACCGACTATGCCGCGCATCCCGTCATGGATGCGCTGGTCGAAGCGGCGCAACAGGCGGGCGTTCCTTACAATCCGGACTATAACGGCGCTGCCTTGGACGGCATCAGCCGGATCCAGTTCAACACGCGCAATGGCGAGCGCGCCTCCACTGCAGCAGCCTTCATCAACCCGGTCCGGGATCGACCGAACCTCACCGTCGCATCCGGGACGCGGGTCGAAAAGCTGCTGATCAAGAATGGTCAGGTGACGGGTGTAAAATGCCGCCGTGGCCATGAAAGTTTCGAGGTTGGCGTCAACCACGAGGCGGTGCTTTCGTCCGGAACGATGGAGAGCCCGCGTATCCTCATGCTGTCCGGCATCGGCCCGGCCGCGCATCTGGCCGAATTCGATATCGAAACCATCGTCGATTTGCCGGGCGTGGGTCAAAACCTGCACGACCACACCTTCCTGCCGATGATCTTTGAATCGCGCGAGGATTATCCTTTCCCGACGGATCCGTCTGTGCCTCCGATGCAGGTTCACGCCTTCCTGAAGTCCCATCCGTCCGTGGTGGTCCCGGACATTCAGCCGCTGTTCTTCTCCGTGCCCGCCTATGCGCCGGGTCAGGAGGGGCCGATGAACGCATTCACCCTGCATGCCGCCGGTATACGGCCGACATCGCGCGGTGAATTGCGACTGACGGGTGCCGATGTCAACGATCCCTTGCATCTCGACCCCAATCTGCTGGCGACCGACTATGACGTGCGCACGCTGATCACCTCAATGCGCCAGATCCGGGAGATCGTCGCCCAGCCAGCGCTGAAGAGCTGGGTCAAACAGGAGGTCTATCCGGGTCCAATGCGTGACGACGATGCCAGCCTCGCCGATTACGCCCGCTCGGCCGTCGGCAGCTATCACCATCAGGTCGGCACCTGCGCCATGGGCGTCAGCGCCAATTCGGTGGTGGATCCGCAATTGCGGGTCCGTGGCGTCAAGGGTCTCAGGGTGGTCGATGCCTCCATCATCCCGTCGGTCCCATCGGGCAACACAAACGCGCCCACAATCATGATTGCGGAAAAGGCCGCAGACATGATCAAGGCCGCACGTCACGGAACGCACTGAATACAGGGATGAAGGGTCGCGCCCGGTTCGTTCCGGGGCGCGGCCCTTGCCTCATCAAGGCTTCATGAGCATCGATTTCGACGGATAGTCCGAGGCCCAGGTGGCGGGCAGCGGCGCGACGAAGACGTTTTCGGTGCGGGTGCGGGTGATCTTCCACACGCCATCCGGCTCCTTGCGGAACGTGTTGTTCAGACGCGAGGAGCGCAGCAGCGCCTTGCCGTCGGAAAAGAGCCAGGGCTGCATATGCACCCACTGGCCGTCCGCCGTCGTGCCGTTTGCGTGGACGTGGATCTGTTCCGAGGTCAGATAATGGCAGTTCAGGATCAGGGCCGGATCGGTCTTGCCGCCCCAGAAGCCCTGGAAATGCTTGCGGATGGCGGCAGCGCCCACGGCGCGGCCGAACTGGTTGTCGTAATATTCGCCGACACCTTCCCATACCGCGTCTTCGGTGTAGAGCTGCATGATCAGTTCGATGCGTTCGGCATCGTCCGCCACGCCGAATTCCGGGTTGGGCGTATCGCAGAGGAACATGTAGCGCGCCTGAATGCGGCGGATATCAGCCTCGGCTTCCAGCGTTTCGATGCGGCGCACGAGTGCCGCGATATCTGTCTCAAGAGTCATGATGGTTATCCCGTTCACGGACGCTTCGGCCCGTCAGCGGGCGCGCCTTCCGCGAAAATCCTAGCCCCGGCATGACAAGCGTCAAGCGGTAATATTCACGTAATTTGCCGGGCGGATGGAAAACACTTTTCCGGATTCTGCAAGAATGATCGCGCAGCAAGCGTGTTATAGATTTATCTGCGCGCTACTCTTTTTGAAGCGGTGGCGCAGGAAATTTGAGCATGATCAGGCACTCCATGAACGGTTCCGCCAAAAAGGCGGTGCCGCTTTCTGTGTTTCAAGTAATTGATTTAGAATAATAATTTTTAAATTTCTCAACTTCGTCAATTGACAGTCCTCAAAGTTACGGTAATCTTCACGTAATAAATGGGGAACGGGCAAAACGTCCGACTGTGCAATGTCAGAAGAAACCAGCCATCAAGACGCCCATGGCGCATTCGTGTCCCGTTTTGCGATCGGCGCAAAGGACGGCGCTGCGGTCGCCATAAAGGATTGCCTCGATATCGAGGGCATGGTGACGCGCTGCGGCTCGCAAGCGCTGGCTGATGCCGCACCCGCAAACGCAAATGCCGATGTCGTCACGAACCTCATCGCCTCTGGCTGCCACATCATCGGCAAAACGAAGATGCATGAGCTGGCCTATGGCATGACCGGCATTAACGGTTTCGAGGGAACACCGGTCAATCCGCGCTTTCCCGACCGCATTCCCGGTGGTTCGTCCTCGGGGTCCGCTGCCGCGACTGCCGCCGGCCTCGTCGATTTCGCCATCGGCACGGATACGGGCGGCTCGGTGCGCCAGCCGGCCATTTGCTGCGGCGTAATCGGCTTCAAGCCGGCATTTGGCCGTGTCAGCCGCAAGGGCGCGCTGCCGGCGCAATCGACACTCGATTGCATCGGCCCCTTCGCCCGCACGCTTTCCATGATCGAGCGCGCCATGCGCGCCATCGATCCAAGTTTTCAGGCAGAGACATGTAACGGCCCGCTCCGCATCGCCCGCCTGCGGCTGGATGGAAGCATTGAGCCACGCATGGCCGAGGCGATGTTGTCCGTCGAGGTCGGAGAAGACGGTGTGATCGAGGATATCGACCTGCCGCTGCTGGCTGAGGCCTTCAAGGCCGGCATGACGATCATTGCCCGCGAAACGCTTGTCGCCAATGCGGCGCTGATGGAGCGTCCCGACCTGCTCGGCGACGATGTGCGCAAGCGCCTTGAGGGCGCGCGGAACGTCACCGATGCCGACATGGCAAAGGCGGAAGATATCCGGACCCGTTTCACGGCGGATGTCGATGCGCTTTTCGAGCGTTTCGACCTGCTGCTGACGCCCGCCCTGCCGCTGGCGCCGCCTTTGCTGGCGGAAGCGGGCGAGCCGGCGAAAGTGCTGACGCTGACGCAATATTTGCGCCCGTTCAATCTCTCGGGCCACCCGGCCCTCGTGCTGCCGGCGGCAACGTCGGACGGCCTGCCCTCCGGCATCCAGCTTGTGGGGCCGAAAGGCGCTGATGCGCGGCTGATCGCCATGGCGCACCGGCTCGCCAGCACAAATCCGATTTTCCAGATGGAGGAATAAGACGATGAATTATCATGCCCCTCCGGCCCCGGCCGCAGCGCTTGACGCGCTGAAAGGCGAGATCCGTGCGCGGTCCGAGGAATTCCAGGCGCTGCGCCACATTCCGAAGGACATTGTGCGGCAGTTCCAGACCATCGGCGTCTACCGCGCCTTCGTGCCGAAGCGTTTCGGCGGCGATGAACTGGCTCCGCAGGATTTCTGTCGCCTCATCGAGGAGATCTCCACCGCCGACGCATCCGCCGGCTGGGTGGCAAGCTTCGGCGTCTCGGCGACCTATCTCGCAGCCCTTCCGAAGGAAACCTATGCGGCGATCTACGGCGCTGATCCGAACACGGTCTTTGCCGGTGCCATGTTCCCGCCGCAGCCGGCGCGGCGCGTGGAAGGCGGCCTGGAAGTCTCGGGCCGCTGGCCCTGGGGCTCGGGCGTCATGGGCGCCGATATCGTCGGCGCGGGCATCAAGATCGAGGGCGAGAACAGCCCGCTCCCCCGCACCGCCGTTCTGCCGCGTGCCAAGGCAACAGTTGCCGAGACCTGGGACACGGTGGGGCTCCGCGCCACCGGAAGTCATGACATCGTCGTCGACAAGGCGATCGTGCCGGAGGAATGGACCTTCATTCGCGGCGGCACGCCGCAGCAGGACGACCTGATCTTCCGCTACCCCGCCATGGCGCTCGCCGCCCAGGTGCTCGCTGTCGTGGCGCTTGGCACCGCCCGCTCGGCGCTCGACTGGGTTCACACCAACGCGCTTGCCCGCGCCTCCGTCACCGGCGCGCCGAGCCCTGCGGCCCGTGCCTATATCCAGATCGATTTTGCCAAGGCCGAAGGCCTGCTGATGGGCGCACGATCTGCCTTCTACGATGCGATCGAGGAAGGCTGGCGGCAGATGCAGGTGAATGGCGAGGTCGATCGGCCGACGCTGGTGCGGCTGCGCCATACCGCCTCCAAGGCAGCACAGGATGGAGCAGAGGCCGCCCGCCTCGCCTTCGTCATGGGCGGCTCGGAGGCCATGGCAACCGGCCATCCGCTCGGCCGCAAGATGATCGACGCCGCCTGCGTCGCCCAGCATGCCTTCATCAATTCCGGCAGCTGGCAGGCGGCAGGTGCCGCCCTCTTCGGCCAGCAGACCCCACCCGGCTATCCGTGAACAATTTTCGAAAAGGAACAAACTGATGTCAGAACCGACACCCATCCGCACGCTTCTTTGCCTCGCCGTTCAGCCTTCCTTTTTCGACCTGCCCTTCAACAAGATCGGCGGCGTCTGGAAAGCAACCGAGGCCTTCATGTCCGGCGTTGCGAAACTCGAAGGCGTGACCGTTCTCGGGACGCTCGACGACGACCAGACGCAGGTCGGCACCTCGCCGTCCTTCCCCTGGACCTGGTACATGCTGTGCGATTTCCCGAGCCGCCAGTCGGTGATTGCCGCCTGCAACCTGCTGCGCACGATCGTCGTCGACGACGAGGATCACCGCCTGTGGAAATACATGCGCGTCGAGGCCCGCATGGGCCGGGCGCTCACCATTCCCGAAGTTTGAGACTTGAGAGGAGCAACCATGTTGCATACCGCAGAGAAATTCAGCGATCTCGACGCGCTCTATTCGCCGGAGTCAAAGGTCGCAACCTCGATGTACGAGAATGCCGATCTCTTCAACGAAGAGATGGAGCGCATCTTCAAGCGTACCTGGGTCTGGGTCGCCCATGACAGCGAACTCGCCGACAAGGGCGCGTTCAAACTGTCGAATGTCGGGCTGGAACCCGTCATCGTGGTGCGCGACCGCAAGGGCGATGTGAACGTCCTCGTCAACCGCTGTCGCCACCGCGCCGCCACCGTCTGCGAGGTGAAGAAGGGCAAGACCTCGTCCTTCCAGTGCCCCTATCACGGCTGGGGCTATGGTCTGGACGGGTCGCTGCGCGGCCTGCCCTATCCGGAACAGTATGGCGATGATTTCGACAAGGGCGCGCATGGCCTGAAGCGGCTGCGCACCGAAAGCTATAACGGCATGATCTTCGCGACCTTCAACGACGAGGTCGAGCCGCTTGTCGATTTCCTCGGGACCGAAGTCTGCCGGTATATCGACCTGTTCATGAAGCAGGGCGGCGGCTTCCCGGTCAAGGTTCTCGGCGAACATCAGTTCACCGTGCCGATGAACTGGAAGGTGCAGCTCGAAAACACGACCGACGCCTATCACTTCCCGGTCGTCCACAAGAGCTTCATGCAATCGCTCGACGGCGATGCCGAAGAGGCCTTCAAGTTCCTCGAGACCGGCAAGGGCTATGTCGAGGATCTCGGCAATGGCCATTCCGTCATGGTGATGATCCCCGAGCGCATCGATCTGGACGAACATCTGGACGACCCGATGGAAGAGCGCTTCCTGCCGCTCGCCAAGGAGCTGCGCGACGAGGGCTATCCGGAAGATCAGGTCAAGAAGATCGTGCGCGCCGTCGGCGGCGCGGGCTTCAACCTCAACCTCTTCCCCAATGTCTCCTTCTCGCTTGCCTTCTTCCGCGTGCTGACCCCGGTCAATGTCGAGCGGACCGATATCCGTCACATCGCCCTCGGCATGGAGGGCGGCCCGGCTGCGGCCAACCGGATGCGCATGCGTCTGCATGAGCATTTCCAGGGCCCGATGGGCTTCGGCTCGCCGGATGATGCGGAAGTGTGGGAGCGCGTACAGCGCGGCACCAAGGGCGGTGAGGACCTGCCGATCCTCGTCAATCGCGGCCTGATCGATGAACAGCCCGGCGCACTCGGCCCCCGCGGCCATATCAGCGCCGAAACCGGCATGCGCGCTGCCTACAAGATGTGGAAGAGGATGATGTCGCTATGAATATGATGACAAAAACCAACGATCTGGCGCTTCTCCAGAAGGTCAGCGCCTTCCTCTGGACCGAGGCCGACCTGCTCGACGCCAAGGATTACGACACGTGGCTGGCGCTCTGGCTGACGGAAGGCTTCTACACGCTGCCGATCGGCGAGGGCGACGACTTCGACAACCAGCTGAACCTCTGCCACGACAATGACCGGATGCGGCGCGACCGCATCCAGCGTTTCCAGCAGGGCTTCTCGATCTCGTCGGCCCCCCCGGCCCGCACCGTGCGCACCGTCTCCCGCTTCGTCATCGAAAGCGTCGAGGGCGATACGGTGACGGTTTCGAGCGCCGAGCATGTGATCGAGGACAAGTTCGGCCGCCAGCGCGTCTGGGCCGGCAATATGCGCCACACGCTCGTTGCCTCCGGCGACGGCTTCAAGATCCGCGCCAAGGTCGTGCGGCTGCTTAACTCGGATGGGATGCTGAATTCGTTCAGCTATTTGTTCTGATGGTGGCCCCTCTGCCTGAAAAGATCCAGACCGCCGTGGTGACGGGCGGCGCACGCGGCGTTGGCGCCGAGATCGTGCGCGCGCTCCACCGCGCAGGCTTCCGGGTCGTGATTACCGATATCGAGGCGGATGCGGGGGCTGACCTCGCCTCCGAACTCGATCTCGCCGGCGAGACGGCCGTGACGGCGACGCTCGACGTCAACAAGCCGGGCGATTTCCAGGATGTTCTCGACAAAAGCGTCGAGCGCTGGGGCTCGGTGGAAGTGCTGGTCAACAATGCGGCGCGCACCGCCGTCAAGCCGGTGCTCGAAATTGATCCAGCCGACTTCAACGCGATCCTGGCCACCAATGCCGGTGGCACCTTTGCCGGCAGCCAGATCTTTGGCCGGCATTTCAAGGAACGCGGCTATGGCCGCATCGTCAATCTCGCCTCGCTTGCGGGGCAGAACGGCGGCACGGCGACGGGCGCGCATTACGCCGCCTCCAAGGGCGCGATCCTGACGCTGACCAAGGTGTTTGCCCGCGATCTCGCCCCCTTCGGCGTGACCTGCAATGCGATTGCCCCCGGCCCCATGGATACGCCCATGGTCCGCTCGGTGATCACGCCGGACAAGATGGCGGCGGCGCTCGCCAATATCCCGGTCGGCGAACTCGGCGATCCGGTCTTCGTCGCCGAACTGGTGGCGCTGCTGGCCGGGCCGAAAGCGTCTTTCGTCAATGGCGCCTGCTGGGACGTCAATGGCGGCATCTACATGCGATGAGGGGAGAACGATGGGCACGAACACGCTGAAACTGAAAGTCGCCGAACGCATCGAAGAGCCCGGCAATATCCTGCGCCTGCGGCTTGTCGAGGCATCGGGGGCGGCCCTTCCGGCCTTCGAGGCCGGCGCGCATCTCGATCTGCGCCTCGTCGATGGTTCCACGGATCTGTGGCGGCAATATTCGCTCTGCTCCGATCCGGCAGAACGCGGCGCCTACGAGATCGGCGTTCTGCGCGATCCGAAATCGCGCGGCGGTTCGGTGGCGGTTCACAAGCTTGCGCAGGTGGGCGGCGTGTTCGAGGTCGAAGGCCCGCGCAACCATTTCCCGCTGGAGGAAACGGCCGGCACCACCGTGCTTCTCGGCGGCGGTATCGGCATCACGCCGATGCTCGCCATGGCCCAGCGCCTTCACGCGCTGAACCAGGATTTCGTGCTGCATTACTGCACGCGCTCGGAAAGTGTCACCGCGTTCAGGTCGCTGATCGAAAAAGCGCCCTGGGCGGACAAGGTGGTCTTCCACTTTGACGATCAGGCGGCAGACCAGCGGCTGGATCTTGCGCGGGACCTGCCCGCCCCCTCAGCGGACACGCATCTCTATGTCTGCGGCCCGCAGGGCTTTATGGACTGGGTGATCAATACCGCAGAAGCTGCAGGCCATGCCAAGGCGAATGTTCATCGCGAATATTTCTCCGCCGAGGTCGACCAGTCCGGCGGCGGGTTCGAAGTTGTCGCCAAGCGTTCGGGCGTGACGGTCCGCGTCGAGGCCGGCAACACGATTGCCAAGGCGCTGGCCGCTGCCGGGGTGAAGATCGAGGTCAAATGCGAGGAAGGTGTCTGCGGCACCTGCGTCACCGACGTGCTCGAAGGCATACCCGACCACCGCGACAAGTTCCTGACCGATGAAGAACGCGAGGACTGCACGATGATCTGTGCCTGCTGCTCGCGTGCTGCCACCCCCACCCTGGTATTGGATGTTTGATCATGACCCAAGAAGCCATGCCTGCCACCCCTTCGCCTGAAGCGCTCGCCTTTCGCAACGGCATGAGCCGTCTGGGCGCTGCAGTGAACATCGTCACCACGGACGGCCCGGCGGGTCGCCACGGGCTGACCGTCTCGGCCGTCTGCTCCGTCACCGACCAGCCGCCGACGCTGCTCGTCTGCATCAACCGCAAGGCCTTTTCGCATGACGCCTTCGTTCAGAACGGCACGATCTGCGTCAATGTCCTGAGCCCCGCGCATCAGGATCTCTCCCGCGCTTTTGCCCGCTGGACCGGCGAGGACCGCTTCGCCACGACGGACTGGCACACGCGGGCAACCGGCGCGCCGGTTCTGGCCGACGCTGCCGTCGCCTTCGACTGCCGCATCATCGATCAGCAGTCACGCGGAACCCATAGCGTCTTCTTCTGCGAGGTGAACACGACCGAAGTCGCCGAGGGCGAGGCCAATGGCCTTGTCTGGTTCGACCGGGCCTTCCACCCGCTGGAACCGCATTGAGCGGACGTGCCCAAGCGCCGGGAGGTGGTTCCCGGTAAGGCCCACCCCGCTGTCAAAAGGGCTTAGACGCGCCGCAGGGTGATCCGGGTCAGTTCGGATGGCACGCCCAGTCTCACCGCAAAGCCGGGCCAGAGGCCGGTGCCGTTATTGACATAGAGCGACATGTTTCCGACCTGATAGACGCCGGAAACGAACCCATTGTTTGCGCGCGCGACCAGCCGGTCCAGGCCAGCCACCATTCCGCCATGCGTATGTCCCGAGAGCTGCAGGGCGATCCCCGCGGCGGCGGCTTCTTTCGCCCGCATGGGCTGGTGGTCAAGCAGGATGACCGGCGCATCGGCCGGGGCGCCGGCAAGAGCGGTCGCAAAATCGGGTGCCGGCAGCCCATAGCGCGCGGCCGAAAGGTCGGTCACACCAGCAAGAACGATCCGGCTCCCGCCTCTTGTCAGAACCACATGGGCATTTGGCAGCATCTGCATGCCGAGAGAGTTCAAGTGGCTCATCCATTGCGCATAGCTGAAGAAATATTCGTGGTTACCCGGGATGGCAAAGACGCCGTCCGGCGCGCGCAGCTTCGCGAGGGGCGCGACGTCAGCCGTTCGGCTTTCCAGGCTGCCGTCGATGAAGTCGCCGGAAACGACAATCAGGTCGGCGCCAAGCGCATTGGTCCGCGCGACGACTTCGCCTGCCCAGGAAGCCGGAAACAAACGGCTGATGTGAAGATCGGTCAGTTGCACGAGACGGTAGCCGTCGAATTCGGCCGGCAGGCCCGCTATGGAAAACTCGACGTCCTTCAATGCCGGAACCCTGATCGCCTGGCTGACGCCATAGGCGGAAAGGAGCAGTGCCAGCGCGCCCATCGAATAGCGCAGGGCTGCGGGAGGGTAGACAAACTGGGTTTTGACGAGGGCAAGGACAAGCAGGGCGATGTCCAGCACGATCTGAAACACCGCAAGGAAGATGATTGCCGCGAAGACGACGTTGAACGCGATGACCAGCGGGCGGGGAAATTCCGGCGAGAAGACGGAACCGGAGGAGAGACGGCTGAACAGGTGATACTGCGAGGCAATCAGCAGCAGGACGGCAAGTGCGATCTTCAACGACCAGTGCCAGGGAAGCGGCTGAATGAAACGAACGGCGACAATCGCCCAGGGCAATCCAAATATGAAGCTGAACATGCTTTGCTTTCACGGGAGGGGGCTAAAAATAATACCGGATATCCGGTTGATGCGCGTCTCGACAATCTGGTGGTTCGCGCCCCCCATCCTGAGGGAACCATGAGGCGTGAAGCGTATCCGGAGCCCCGGTGCCAGCGGCCGACAATCCGAATGCCCCCAAACAAAGCACTCATCCACCGGTTCGCGCAAGAGCCCGCCTTGCCCTCGCACTGACCCGGACGAGATGCACATCTTGTAATGATCGTCTACTATTGACGCTTACGCCTTCGACGACCCGTTGGATCATCCAAGACCGGCCGGGCGAAAATCTGGACCGACGCGGGAAAGTCGGAAGGGCGGATCTTCAAGGTAGGTGAAGCCGTCATTATGGCATTGGCGCGCACCGGCGCCAGCCCGGCAAACGCTGCCGGACTCGCATGGATTAAACTACGATCACATGACTAGGGCCGCATCCGGCCTCAATAGGCCGCCCTGTAGATCGACAACGCGTCGGCTTCCGTCAGCGGGCGCGGATTGTTGACGAGCAGGCGGGTCTGGCGCATGGCGTCGGCCGCAAGCCTCGGCAGCCAGTCCTCGGTAATCTGCATTTGACGCAGGGTTTGCGGCAGACCGCAATCGGTCGAAAGCTGGGCGAGCCTGTCGCAAAAGGCCGCAACGCGTTCCTGACCCGTAAGCGCGGCAAGGTCTGGAAAGACATGCGGCGCAAGCTCGACATAGGCGTGATGCGCCGTCACCGCATTGAAGCGCAGGACATGCGGCAGGACGAGCGCATTGGAAAGTCCATGCGGTATATGGAAATGCCCGCCGAGCGGATAGGCGAGCGCATGCACGGCAGCCACAGGCGAGTTTGCAAACGCCTGGCCTGCGAGCATCGAGCCGAGCAGCATGTCGGCTCTTGCTTTCTCGTTCCGCCCGTCGCGAACGGCCGACAGAATGGCCGGCGCCATCAACTCAAGCGCCTGCACCGCAAGCGTTCGCGACAGCGGATTATTGTTCGGGCTGCTCGAGGTGTAAGCCTCGATGGCATGAACCATCGCGTCGATACCTGTGGCAGCCGTCACATGGGGCGGAAGACCGTAAGTCAGTTCGGGATCGAGCAGGGCAATGTCCGGGAGCAGGACAGGCGACACGACACCCATCTTCTCCGACGCCCCCGTCGTCACGATGGCGATGGGCGTCACTTCCGATCCGGTGCCGGAGGTGGTCGGCACGAGGACCAGCGGCAGCCTGGGGCCCTTCGCCTTTCCGACGCCGTAGACCTCCGCCAGCCGCTCCTGCCCGATAGCAAGAAGAGCAACGAGCTTCGCGACATCCAGGGACGAGCCGCCGCCGATGCCGATGACACCCTTTGCCCCGTTTGCTCTGGCCAGTTCCGCAGCCGCGATCACGACGCTTTCCGGTGGGTCCGCCTCAACATCGGCAAACACGGTCGCCTCGACGCCGGCTCCGGCAAGCGCGGCCAGGGCGCGGTCGACGATCCCGGTTGTCATCATGCCCGGATCGGTGACGACGATCACACGCTGCCCCATGGTCGCGGCAACCGCCTCCCCGAGACGCCCGAGAGAGCCCGCGCCGAAGACAACACTTTTCGTCGTGCTGAACGTAAACTGGTTCATGATCCTGAATTCCATCAATCGAGCAGTCCCCAGGGCCACGAACGGCCCCGGGGTCTGAGGTCTCTTCTTAGCCGATGTCCGAAGCCTCGCGACCGCGCGTGATCTGCGAAATCGTCACCGCCAGGATCAGCGCACCGCCATTGAACACGTTGGTGACCCAGAGAGGAATGCCGAGCATCGAAAGCCCGGTGATGCCGGTCGCCAGGAAATAGACTGCGACGATCGCCCCCCAGGGATTGAAGCGCCCCGGCTGGATCGTGGTCGCACCGAGAAACGCGGCCGCGAAGGCAGGCAGGAGGAAGTTCAGACCGGAATACGGATCGGCCGAACCGAGCACGCCCGCATAGAGAATTCCGGCAGCCGACGAGAGAACCGCAGACATGATCAGAGCACCAAGCCGCACCTTGTCGACGGAAATGCCGTTGAGCCGTGCGACTTCCCGTCCACGCCCGACGAAGAGGAGGCGGCGTCCGAGAGGCATGTAGTCGAAAATGTACCACATGATCAGAGCTGCCAGGATGGCGTAGTAGAAGGCATAAGGGATGCCGAAAAGCCTGTAGCCGACGGCAGCCATGATCAGGCTGTTGTCGATGCCTCCGATCGTAGACGAATTGGTCATCCACTGGACCAGACCGCTCATCACCGAAGTCGAACCCAGCGTAACCACCAGCGAGGGAACGCGGAAATAGATGATGAAGAGCGCATGCACCAAGCCGACCACCACACCCATCAGGATGACGATCAGGAGCACGAGCAGGATCGGCATCTGGTGCCAGACGTTCAGAACGCCGATGGTGGACGCGGACAGCGTCAGTGTCGCCCCGACAGAAAGATCATAATCGCCTGCCGTCAGCGGAACGATGATCGCCAGCGCCAGCAGCGCTGCAGGCGCATAGGAGGCGAACATGATCGAGAAATTGCCCCAGCTGAAGAAAGAACTGGGCATGGCGGCGCTGAACAGCGCAATGATGATCACCCAGACGAGCAACAGCGCGTAGCGCTCGAACAGGCGCAGGAGATGACGGCGGGAGGAGGCACTCGGCCCGGTCTTGGCAGTGTCGTTCATGGAGCGGCTCGCTGCGAAATGTGATTGGAATGGGGAAGCGCTGCAGAGGCGTAGCACGCCTCGGAGATGCCTTCCTTCGTGAGTGCGTCGCCACTGAGTTCGTGGCAAATCCGGCCCTTGGCAAAAACAAGCACACGGTCGCAGATGTCGGCAAGCTGTTCGGCCTCGGAGCTCGCACAGATAATCGACATGCCTTCCGCCGCAGCCTTGCGCAGTGCTGAAAAGATCTGCTGGCGCGTTCCGACGTCGACGCCCTGCGTGGGCTCATCAAGCATAAGCAGATGCGGCGAGCGGTTCATCCAGCGGGCGATCAGCACCTTCTGGGCGTTGCCGCCCGAAAGCGCCGACAACTTGAGATAGGGATCGTTCGGCCGGACCTCGTATTGCGTTCCGAGGATATGGGCCTCGTCGATCATCGCCCGGTTTCTCAGCCAGCCGCCGCGGAAGAAGCGTCCGACATCGGGCAGGAACATGTTGTCGACGATCGACAGGCTGTCGACGCCGCTGGCGCCCTGACGGTCTCCCGGAAGCAGTGCAAAACCACGGTCGATGGCAGCCTTCGGCGTGAGCGTGACCTGATCGAAGGCCTGCTCGCCGGCAATCTGGATGGTTCCGCCGGAAGCCGGCCGCGCACCGAAGGCAAGATAGGGAACCTCCTCATAGCCCGAACCGATCAGCCCTGTCAGGCCCAGGATTTCTCCCTTTCCGACATGGAAGTTCGACGGCTGGAGCATCTGCCCGGCAAGGTCGCGGAAACGGGCATAGACCGGCAGGCTCGCTGGATCCCGCTTGATGTGGCCCGCCCGGCTCATGCTCTGGCCCACAATCATCTCCACGATCTTTTCGTGGGTGGCGTCCTTGCGATCCAGTTCACCGGATTGTCTGCCGTCCCGCAGGACGGTGATGCGATCGGTGATTTCCATCACCTCGTCGATATCGTGGGAGATGAAGATGACGCTGCAGCCGGCTGCCGTAATCGATCTCACGAGAGAAAAGAGCTGCTGCACGCCGCTTGCCGGCAGGAAGGGTGTCGGCTCGTCCAGCAGGACGAGGCCCGGCTTGCCGGTGATCGCGCGTGCCGCCTCGATTTCCTCGAAGGCGCGGACGATGGCCAGCAGCGCACGCTGGACCGGGCTCAATCGATCGACACGCTCGTGCGGATCAAGGTCGAGCCCGAAGCGTTTCAGCGCGCCGACGGCGGCCGCCTCTTCCGCGGCCCAGTTGATGAACGATCGGCCGCCGCCCGTGAGCTGGACGACGCGCAGGTTCTCGAGCACCGTCAGCGACGGCACGAGGCCGAGATTCTGGTGAACGAAGGCCATGCCCAGCCGACGCGCATCGCCGCCCCGGACCGGCAGGCTCACCTTTTCGCCGTTGAAGAACAGGCTGCCGCCTTCGTCCGGGGTGTGGAACCCCGCGAGGATCTTCACCAGCGTCGATTTGCCGGAGCCGTTCTTGCCGAGCAGTCCGTGTACTTCACCGGGCATCACATCAAAGGATACATTCTGCAGCGCCCTGGCACCGCCGAATGTCTTGGAGAAGTTCTTCACGGAGAGGACCGGGAGCGCGCGCGGCGCTCCCGGATCGGTTGACGGATCGTGTCCGGCCTGACCAGACGACAACGTCATTATTGAATGCCCCAGAGCTTGCGGAAGCCGGCCTTGTAGGCATCGCCGTAGCCGGTGTCGAACTTCGCAGGCGTACCGGCTTCGGCAGCATTGCTCTTGTCGAAGATGTAGAAGGGCACATTCAGCGCCGTCGGCGTCTTGAGGCCGCAGGCATCGCGCAGATGGCCGTCAACCGTCGCATAGGCGATCCAGTCGAGGCTTTCGCCGATATCCATGTCGGCGAGACCCTGCTGGATATAATCCAGCACGAAAGGCGTTCCGTTGAACGTCGCGACCTTCACCTGACCGGTCTTGCCGGCAAGACGGAGCGCCGGAATGACGAACTGCGACATCGAATCGTAGATCGGGATGACGACGTTGATTTCCGGATGGGCCTGAACGGCCGACTGGACTGCCGGCTGGATCTTGGTGCCCCACTCCGTCACGCCCACGTTGATTTCCTGGACGATCTTGCAGGTCGGGCAATTGGCGGCGAGCTGCTTCTTGAAGTTTTCGACGAGCGGGATGGTCGGCGGCACTTCCTTGGAGATGACCAGCGCGATGTTGGCCTTGCCTTCGGTCGCGACGGCAGACCAGTCGGCAAGGATCGTGCCTATCTCGCCAAAGCCGATCGTCAGCGAGGAGGATACGACGGGGTTCTGCTTGAAGCTCGGATCGTAGAAGTGCGAGGTCATGACCTTCACACCCGCTTCCTTCGCCGCCTTCAGCTGCGGCTCGATCGTGCCCGGGTCGATGCCTGAAATCAGGTCGATGATGTTGTACTTCTCGCGCGTCGCCATCTCAACGCCCTGGACCCACTGGCTCGGCTGGCCCTGGTTTTCCCATTCGCGAACCTCAAGCCCGACCTCGGCACCGGCCGTCTTCATGCGGTCGATGATGCCCTTGAGGAAGGGATTGCCGCTGTTGTTCGGGATCGAGAGCATCTTCTTGCCCTTCGCGCAGGATTTCGCATCGAAAGGCTCGCCCGGCGCCGTGAACTGCGGCTTGGACTGATACTTGGCAATGTTGGCCTTCGCACGGGCAAGGCCGTCGGCGGCATCATCGGCAAAGGAAGGAGCCGCCAGACACAACAGGGCGGCAGCGGAGGTGAGTGATGCCAGCAGAACGCTTTTCTTCATCGGTAGTCTCCCAGACTTTAGTGAAGCCCTACCCCCTCGGCAGGGATTATTCTTGAATGCGTATGCATTGTTTGCGCAAAGTCGCCCATAAGTCAATTGCGCCTCTCATCCTTTTTGTCGGATTTCGAGATTGACCCGCCATATGCCGGTTACCACGGGCGCTGGGGATGCACGGAGCTTTGCTATTGAAAGAGACCGGCAGGAAGGTTACGTTGCATGGAATGCAGCGAGGCTTTGAATACGCATTCTGAAGCAACCCGAAGGAGTCTTGACAGGAATGACGCGCAGCTCAAACAGGACGACATCGTTTGAAGTGGCTGCATTGGCGGGCGTTTCCCAGTCGGCAGTCTCCCGCGCCTTCACGCCTGGCTCCAGCATCGCCGAAGAAACCCGCCAGAAGGTTCTGGAGGCGGCGCGAAAGCTGAACTACGTACCAAACTCGATCGCAAGCAGCCTGACGACCAAGCGGTCCAACATCGTGGCGCTGATCCTCGGCAATCTTGCCAATCCCTTCTACGTTCATGTCATGCACGCCTTCAGCAGGAAACTGCAGGAGCACGGACGGCAGGTTCTGATTTTCACGGTGGATGCCGGCGCCGAAAGCGATGACGCGATCCTGCAGGTGCTGAAATATCAGGTCGACGGCGTCATCCTCACATCCGCGCAGCTGTCGACGCGCATGACCAGCATGTGCCACGACCGCGGCATCCCGATCGTTCTCTTCAACCGCTACATTCCGGGCTCGGATGCCTCCGGTGTGCGCTGCGACAACAACGGCGGTGGACGCCTGATCGCGGAAGCCTTCCTGGCTGCAGGCGCAAAGAGCTATCTGATCGTCACGGGCGATCCGACGGCAACGACAAGCGGCGACCGCATGCACGGCTTCATGGACCGGCTGATCGAGGGCGGCATCAAGCGCAGCGACATCAGCCAGATCGAGGGCAACTCGTCCTACGAGGGCGCTTTCAGTGCCACCATCCGGTACTTCTCCTCGCCCGACGTGAAGCGTCCCGACGCGATCTTTGGCGTGAACGACATCATGGCGATGGGCGTCATGGATGCCCTTCAGTTGCGGCTGGGCATGAAGGTCCCCGAGGATCTGATGCTCGGGGGATTCGATGACATTCCGGAAGCACGGCGCGCGCCCTATCATCTGACCACAGTCCGACAGCCGATCGATCAGATGGTGGACGAAACTCTGGCGATCCTGCATCTGGATGAACCGACCCGCCCCATCGAGCGCGGCATCGACAAGCGCATTCCCGGACGCCTGATCTGGCGCAGTACCGTCCCGGCGCCTCGGGATAGTGAATAGCCGCCGCGTTATCGTGAAACGAGCATATGAAAATGGGGCCTTTCGGCCCCATTTTCGTTTCGTCATTCCGCAGCCTGACGCTCCGGCGGCGTGAAACCGAAATCGAATGGCGGCGGTGCGCCGCGCTCCTCCTTCAACTTCGCTCTCAGAGCCTCCGTGGCCTTTTCGTCGGCCAGGTTTTCCACGGTCAGGAGTACGCCGTAACCCTCTTCAGCCTGCCTGGCCGAGACCAGGCCATAGCGGACGTCGCGCGCAACGGTGGCTGCGGGACGGTCGAGAGGATCACCCCAGCCGCCCGACCCTGCCGTCTTGAAGACGACGCGATCGCCGGGCTTTACCTTGAGATTGTCGATCTTGGACGGGATCCGGGTAGGCTCGTCCGAGCCCGCACGGATAACCCACTTGCTCGACGTGCCACCATGAAGGCCACCGTTGATGCCCCACGGCGGAACCACTTCGCGGTCATCGTGGATCGATACCTGACCCGGTTCGAGGACACGATAGACCTTCTCGATGCCCGCACCACCGCGATGGAGCCCCGGCCCGCCGGAGTCCTGGATCGGCTGGTAACGCTCGACCAGCACCGGATAGTAGTTTTCGATGTATTCGATCGGCGTGGCGGAAAAAAGCGGCCACCACGCATGACCGTCGAACCCGTCACCCTTCGGGCGACCCGGCACGCCGCCGAACAGAAGCTCCATCAGCTGGAAATACTTGTTGTCCTTGTCGTGACCCGAGAAGATGAAGTGCGGGCTGGTGCCGTAACCGGCTGCCATGGACAGCTGCGGCACGAACTTGCCGAGCGCGCCGGCCTGGCAGTCGAAGAAGCGCGTATGCGTGTTCAGCCGGTTCGACAGCGCGGCGGGGAACCGCGGGTTGAGCAGGCTTCCCTCCGGCAGCACGATCTCGAAAAGGTCGTAGAACCCTTCGTTGAAAAGCACCGACGGATCGAAGGACATGATCATGTAGACGCCGAAGAACAGCTTGCACAGACCTTCATGGATGTGGAAGTTGATCGGGCCTTCTGCCTGCCCATCGGTTCCCGTGAAGTCGAACACCGCAATATCGCCACGCCGGGAAATGGTCAGCGTCATGCGGAACGGGCCATTTCCGAGACCATCATCATCCACATAGTCCGTGAAGCTGACCGGCTCCTCGGGAATGTACTTGCGGATGACGACGCGCATGGCTTCGCGCGTCCGGTCGAGCAGCATGTCGCAGGCCGACATGTAGGTCTCGCGGCCGAAACGGTCGCAGAGTTCCTTCACGCGGGTCGACGCGGTGCGGCAGCCCGCAATCAGGGCCATGAGGTCGGCGCGGTTCATGTCCGGGGTGCGGGTGTTGTTGAGCATGATGTCGAGCACGCCCTCGTTCAGCACGCCCTTGGAATAGATGCGGACCGGCGGAATGCGCAGGCCTTCTTCCCATATTGTGCGGGCATTTGCCGGCATCGAGCCCGGAACCGAGCCGCCGACATCGACCATGTGGCCGAAGATCGACGAGAAGCCGACGTGAACGCCCTCATGGAAGATCGGCATCATCACGCACCAGTCGTTGTTGTGCGAGATGGAGCCCTTGCAGGCATAGGGATCGTTCCAGACGAAGATGTCGCCCTCGTTGATGTCGCCCTGGAACTTCTCCACGACGGACGGGATGTAGGAGCCGAACTGGCCGACGATCATCTGGCCGCGCTCGTTGCAGATCATCGGGAATTCATCATGCTGCTCGCGAATGACGGGCGACAGCGAGATGCGGACCACGACGCCGTCCATCTCGAAACGGGCGTTCTTCAGGGCGTTCTCGATGATGTCGAGTGTAATGGGATCTACTTTGACAGCCATGGTGCTCATGCCCCCTTCGAAACAGGCCAGATCAGGATATTGCCGTGCGGGTCGATTTCGGCGTAGTGCGCCGGCAGGAGCACCGTCGTCGTATCGTACTGGCGAATGATGGCCGGGCCCTCGACGCGAGCGCCCGCACCGAGCTTGGCGCGATCATAATGCGGCGTATCAACCCAGGCGCCGTTGAAATAGGCCGGACGGGTCTCGAGAATGGCGTTCTTGACGTCACCGCCTGCAGAGGCGAGCTTTGCCTCTTCGACCGGCGGCGTGGCGCCACGAGCCACAACACGCAGGGCGACGAGTTCGACCGGCACATGGAAGCGAACCCCGTAGAGCCGCTCATGGATGTCGTGGAAGTCGGCGAGCGTGCGGGCAAGATCGCCGCGCTTGCGCACGTCATCCGCACTCACCGGCACCGACACTTCGAAGCCCTGCTGCTCATAGCGAAGGTCGAGAGCAAAGGTGATCGAGGCATCGGCCTTTGAGACTTCCTGTTCGATCAGCCATTCCTGGGCCTTGGCTTCGAGTTCATCGAAGCGCGACCAGACTTCCGCGGGGGCCAGCCCGACGGTCGAGCGGATATAGGTCTGGACGAATTCGTTGCGGAAATCGGCTTCGAGGAAGCCAAGTGCGCAAAGCACGCCCGGATTGGTCGGCACCAGAACCGGATAGCAGCCGAGCAGTTCGGCCATGGCATTGGCATGGAGCGGACCTGCTCCACCGAATGCAACGATGCCGAATTCGCGGGGGTCAAGCCCGCGCTGCACGGTGATGACGCGAAGGGCACCGAGCATCACCTCGTTGGCGATGTCGATGATGCCCTTGGCCGCGTCTTCGGGCGACAAGCCGAGTTGCGCACCGACCCGTGCGACGGCCGCGCGTGCGCCCTCGACATCGAGAGTCATGTCGCCGCCGAGCAGGACCGGCGGAAGATAGCCGAGAACAACGTTGGCATCCGAAACGGCAGGTTCCGTGCCGCCGCGACCATAGGAGACAGGACCCGGCCGGGCACCTGCCGAACGCGGGCCGACGCGCAGCGAACCGGTCAGTTCCGAAACGTCGGCGATGGAGCCGCCGCCGGCACCCACGGAGCGGACGTCGAGCGTCGGCACCTTGGCCGGAAACATGCCGACTTCCGTCGAGCGCGAAATCGTCGCTTCACCATCGATGATGACCGCAACGTCGGTCGACGTGCCGCCCATGTCGAAGGCCAGCAGCTTGGAGAAGCCCGACCGACGCGACAGCATCATGGTCGAGGTCACGCCACCGGCAGGACCGGACAGAACCGTGTGCACCGGCCGCTCGGAAGCAGCAGAGGCGCTCATGAGACCGCCGTCGGAGCGAACGATATGGAGACGTGCGCGCACGCCATCCGACTTCAGCCGATCCTCGATGCGCGACAGATAGCGCTTCATGATCGGGCGGACATAGTCGTTCATCACCGTCGTGATTGCACGGTCATATTCGCGGAATTCCGGCAGGATCTCGGAAGAGAGCGATACGGGAATATTCGGGAAGCGGGCAGCGACAATCTCGCGAAGTGCCCGTTCATGCGCCGGATTGGCGTAGGAATGCATGAGAGAGATCGTCAGCGCCTCGATGCCCGACGAGCAGAGATCGTCGATCATCCTGGTCGCCACATCGAGATCGAGTTCGCGCACCACTTCGCCGCGCGCATTCATGCGCTCGGGAATGCCGCGGGTATCGGCCAGAGATGCCAGCGGATCCGGCTTTTCCATGTTGATCCAGCCGAAAAGCGGACCCGGCGTCCAGGCCTTCGCCAGATGCAGGGTGTATTCGAACCCTTCGGTGACGAGCAGGCCAACGCGAGATCCCTTGCCCTCCAGCACTGCATTGGTCGCCACCGTGGTGCCGTGAAGGATCAGATCGATATCCGACGGAGAGATCCCGGCCTTCTCGCAAATCAGCTTCACGCCCGCAGCAACACCGATCGACTGATCTTCCGGCGTCGACGGTGTCTTGGCCTGGAAGGTTCGATTGGTCTTTTCGTCATGAAGCAAGAGATCGGTGAACGTGCCACCTACATCGACGCCCAGTCTCATTTCAGTTCCCCTACGCGCATCATTGTCTCCTTTTTTCAATCCGCACACAACAGCGTATTGCATGCGTATTCATTTCAGCATAAATTGGCTCCCGGCTCTTCTGCAAGAGGAAACATTCGGGTCTCGCCAGTTTTTCTGACAGCAGCCAAAGCGCCAGCTCATTCGCCTGCTTTACAAGCCTCATCGGACATCACATCGGAAATGACTGCAAGAACGCTTTACGAGAAAGTATGGGATAGCCACGTCATCAAGAACTACGAGGATGGCACGTCGCTTCTCTATATCGACCGCCATCTCGTCCAGGAGGTTTCCAGCCCGCAAGCCTTTGCAGGACTGGCAGCAGAAGGCCGGAAATTCAGGCGCCCCGACGCACACATTGCCGTTGCGGATCACGCCGTCCCGACCACGGACAGGCATCTGCCGCTGCCCGAAGGCCTTGCAGCCAGGCAGGTCGCGCGCCTGAAGGACAACTGCGCACGCTTCGGCATCGGCTATATTGGAATGAATGACGCGCGGCACGGCATCGTGCATGTCATGGGTCCCGAACTCGGGTTCACGCTGCCGGGCGCGACGCTCGTCTGCGGCGACAGCCACACATCGACGCATGGCGCCTTCGGGGCGATTGCATTCGGCATCGGCGCCAGCGAATGTGAATGCGTATTCGCAACTCAGTCTCTGCGTCAGCGGAAACAGAAGACCATGCGCGTCAATCTCGTCGGGCGGCTCGGTGACGGCGTGACGGTGAAGGACATCATCCTGGCGCTGATTGCCCGCATCGGAACGAACGGCGGCGTCGGCTATGCGATTGAATATGCGGGCCCCGTGATTGGCCAATTGTCGATGGAAGCGCGCATGACGCTTTGCAACATGTCGATCGAGGCGGGCAGCCGGGTGGGCATGGTCGCCCCTGACGAAACCACGATCGCCTGGGTGTCCGGCCGCCCGCTCGCGCCCGCCGGCGCGCTGCTCGACCGGGCAATCACGTACTGGAAGGGCCTTCCGAGCGACACGGGCGCCGTCTTCGACCGGGAGGTCGATCTCGATGTATCCGCCCTTGCACCACAGGTCTCCTGGGGCACCAATCCCGGCGAGACAGCCTCCGTGACCGGCCTCGTGCCGGATCCGACCGTGGAAACCGACCCGGTGAAGCGGCAGAAGATGGAGCGCAGCCTCGCCTATATGAATCTGAAGCCCGGCACGCCGCTGGAAGAAATCGCGATCGACCGGGTGTTCATCGGGTCGTGCACAAACGGCCGACTTGAAGATCTTCGCATTGCAGCGTCCGTGGTTTCGGGGCGCAAGGTCGCCGACAACGTAGCCGCCATTGTCGTCCCGGGTTCAGCCACTGTCAGGCTGCAGGCTGAAGCGGAAGGTCTCGACAGGGTGTTCCGGGACGCCGGCTTTGAATGGCGCGACTCGGGCTGTTCGATGTGCGTTGCCATGAATGACGACAGGCTGAAACCGGGAGAACGCTGCGCCTCCACCTCCAACCGCAATTTCGAGGGCCGTCAGGGTCTCGGCGGGCGAACGCATCTGATGAGCCCCGCCATGGCGGCAGCCGCCGCGATCGCGGGCCACCTGATCGACATCCGCAAACTGGAGACCATGCACTGATGGAAAAGTTCACTCGACTGACATCCGTCGCCGCGCCGCTTGCGGAGGCCGATGTCGATACGGACATCATTTTTCCCGCCCGTTTCCTTCTGCTGCTCGACAAGGCAGGTCTCGGCAAGCATCTGTTTCATGAACGGCGTCATCGCCGCGATGGCGGCATGACGGATTTCGTTCTCAACACGCCCCCGTTCAACGAAGCCCGCATCCTCGTCGCCGACGCCAATTTCGGATCCGGATCGAGCCGCGAACAGGCCGTCTGGGCGCTTGCAGATTTTGGCATACGCTGCGTGATCGCACCGAGCTTCGGCGAAATCTTCTTCTCCAACTGCTTCAAGAACGGCGTTCTGCCCATCGTCATCACCGGAGAGGCCCACGCCAATGTCATGGCGGCGGCGCGCACCGGCCAGCCGTTCACCGTCGACCTCGAAGCGCAGACGGTCTTGCTGCCAAACGGCCCGGCACTCTCCTTTGACATCGATCCGTGGCGCAAGCGGGCCCTTCTTCTCGGGCTGGACGAGATCGGGGGCATTCTCGCCGATGATGCAGAAGACATATCCGCCTTCGAGGCCCGCCACCGCGTCGACAATCCGTGGCTCTTCCTTGATGACGGACGGATGGAACAGCTTTTGAGCCAGGGAGATGGCAAATGACCGACCAGGACCTTTCATCCAATTATCAGGGCGCTTTCGGCAAGCGGATCGGCTTCGGAAAGCGGCCCGTTCTCCTGATGATCGACTTTGTAGAGGCCTATTTCGACCGTGGCTGCGCGCTTTTTGCCGATGTCGAGGACGCACTCGCCTCCGCGCTCAGGCTCCAGGCCGCCGCACGCGATGCAGGCGTGCCGGTCATCTATACCAATGTCGTCTACAACAAGAGCGTGCTCAATGGCGGTCGCTTTTATCAAAAATCGATGACGTTGCATAACTTCGTCGAGGGCAGCCCCATGGGCGCCTGGCCCAAGGGCCTGGTTCCGCGGGAAGACGAACTCGTCATCTCCAAGCAGTACCCTTCCGCCTTCTTCGGCACATCGCTCGCGTCCACGCTGACGACGCTCGGCGTCGACACGGTCATTCACACCGGCGTTTCGACCTCCGGCTGCGTCCGCGCCACCTGCGTCGATTGCTGCTCCCACGGCTTCATCCCGATCATCGTCCGCGACGCGGTCGGTGATCGCCACCCCGCGCCGCACGAAGCCAACCTGTTCGATATGGATGCCAAGTATGGCGACGTCGTGCGGGAGGCCGAAGTGCTCACCTATCTTGCAAATCTAGGAAAGACAGCATGAGCAAGCCCAATCTGAAAGCAGCCCTCGCATCCGGCCAGTTCGTGGTCGCACCGGGCATCCATGACATGATCACGGCGGTGGTCTCCAACAAGGTCGGCTTCGACTTCGTCTATGCGTCAGGCTACTGGATGACCGCTTCGGCCTACGGCCTGCCGGACGCCGGCATTGCGAGCTATACGCAGATGCTCGATCGCGTCGCCACCCTGTGCCGGACAACGAATGCAGCCGTCATCGCCGATGCCGACACCGGATATGGCGGACTTCTCAATGTTCACCACACGGTGCGCGGCTACGAAGAGGCTGGCGTCGCGGCGATCCAGATCGAGGATCAGGAATTCCCGAAGAAATGCGGGCACACGCCGTTCAAGCGTGTCGTGCCGACCATCGACATGGTCGAAAAGATCAAGGTTGCGGTCGAGGCGCGCAAGAACCCCGACATGCTCATCATCGCCCGCACCGACGCGCGTCAGCCCGAGGGCTTCGAGGGCGCATTGAAGCGCGGGCTCGCCTATGGCGAGGCGGGCGCGGACATCGTCTTCCTGGAAGCGCTGGAAAGCGAAGAGGAAATGCGCGACGCCTGCCGCCGGGTGCCGCAGCCGATGATGGCAAACATGGCCGATGGCGGACGCACGCCGATCAGGTCGGCAAAGGAACTTGCAGACATCGGCTACAAGCTCGCGATCTACCCTTCGGCCACTGGCCTTGCCGCAGCTGCCGCTGCAGAGAACGCATTGAGCATCCTGAAGACCGAAGGCACGTCGGACTCGCCGAAATCCCCCCTGTTCAACTTCTCCGAATTCAATTCGCTGATCGGCTTCGAGGATGTCTGGAGCTTCGAACGTCGCTGGGCGCGCGACGCCGTGGTGGCAAAATGACGACCGTCGCCTGCATCGGGGCCGGCACGGTCGGGCGCGCCTGGGCCGTCGTCTTTGCCCGCGCCGGCCATGATGTTCGCCTCTATGACAGTCTGCCCGGCGAAGCCGCCGGGCGGGCTCTTGCCGGCGCGCGGCGCACCCTCGAACTTTTTGCCGAAAACGGTCTTCTCGACGACCCCGTGGAGACCGTGATGGCACGCATTGAACCGGTCGCGTCCATCGGTGCGGCCGTCTCCGGCGCGACCTACGTTCAGGAAAGCGTCCGCGAGGATCTCGACGTCAAGCGGCAAGTCTTTGCCGAAATTGCCGCCCTTGCCGACAGCGCGTGCATTCTGGCTTCCTCCACATCGGCCCTGCCCGGCTCGGATTTCATGGGCGCAATTGCGCATCCGGAACGCGCGCTGGTCGTCCATCCGGTGAACCCGCCCTCGCTGATCCCGCTCGTCGAGCTCTGCGGCACGACATGGACCTCGGCCGAGACCATTGCGAAGGCAAGGGCGTTCATGAGCAAGATCGGCATGAAACCGATCGTGCTCAAGAAGGAAATCGACGGCTTCATCCTCAATCGCCTGCAATTCACCCTTGTTGCAGAGGCGCTTCATCTTGTCGGCGAGGGCTATTGCGATCCGGAAGATATCGATGCGGTCCTCACCGACGGACTGGCCCTGCGCTGGGCCTCGATCGGTCCGTTCGAGGTCGCGCATCTCAATGCACCGGACGGGATGCAGGGATTTGTGGATCGCCTGGGTCCCATGATGCGCCATCTCGGACAATCGGCCCGCACAAATTATGAATGGACCGACAAACAGATCGCAAGCGCCCATGCAAGCCTCTGCGAACGGATACCACTCGACGCCATTTCAGCCCGTCAGGCCTGGCGCGACGGACGCATCCTGGCGCTGCGCCGCATGAAGCGCGACGTTCCGGACCCCATCAACTGACACCAGCCTGCCTGTGCCACCACATTGAGGAGGAAGACGATGAAATATTTGAAGCGCGGCATGGAGGCGAGCAGCGTCGCCGAAAACGATCGCAAGGTTCGCGAGGTCGTCGAAGCGACGCTGGCCGACATCGAAAAGCGCGGCGACGAGGCTGTGCGCGAGCTGTCCATCAAGTTCGACGGATGGGACCGCGACGACTACCGGCTGACCAAGGCGGAGATCGACGGCTGTCTGAATTCGCTGTCGAAGCGCGATATCGAAGACATCGAGTTCGCCCAGGCGCAGGTGCGCAATTTTGCGCAGATCCAGCGCGCAGCACTTCAGGACGTCGAGGTCGAGGCGCTGCCGGGCATCATTCTGGGCCACAAGAACATCCCGATACAGGCTGCCGGCTGCTATGTGCCGGGCGGCAAGTACCCGCTCCTCGCCTCCGCGCACATGTCCGTCATCACCGCCAAGGTCGCCGGGGTGCCGCGCGTGGTCACCTGCGCGCCGCCCTACAAGGGCGCACTCGCGCCTGCCATCGTTGCGGCCCAGCATCTCGGCGGCGCGGATGAAATCTATGCGCTTGGCGGCATCCAGGCGGTCGGCGCGATGGCGCTCGGCACGAAGTCGATCGCGCCCGTCGACATGCTGGTGGGCCCCGGAAATGCCTTCGTGGCGGAAGCCAAGCGCCAGCTCTTCGGCCGCGTCGGCATCGATCTCTTTGCCGGTCCGACGGAAACGCTGGTGATTGCCGATGAAACTGTCGATGGCGAAATGTGCGCCACCGATCTTCTCGGTCAGGCGGAGCACGGCCCGGACAGCCCGGCCATCCTTCTGACGACTTCGGAGAAGCTAGCCCGCGAAACCATGGCAGAGATCGATCGGCTCCTGAAGATCCTGCCGACGGCTGATATTGCATCGAAGTCCTGGGCCGCCTTCGGCCAGGTCATCGTGGCCGACAGCGACGAGGAGATGGTGAAGATCGCCGACGAAATCGCCTCGGAACACGTTCAGGTCATGACCCGGGATCCGGACTATTTCCTCACCAACATGAAGAACTACGGCGCGCTCTTCCTCGGTCCGCGCACCAACGTCGCCTATGGGGACAAGGTGATCGGCACGAACCACACGCTGCCGACGAAGAAGGCTGCGCGCTATACAGGTGGGCTTTGGGTCGGAAAGTTCCTCAAGACCTGCACCTACCAGAAGGTGCTGACTGACGAGGCCTCGGCGATGATCGGCCGCTACTGCTCGCGGCTTTGCGATCTCGAAGGCTTCAAGGGTCATGCCGAACAGGCGAACGTCCGCGTCCGTCGCTACGGTGGTGACAACGTTCCCTACGCTGGCCGCGCCGAAGAAAAGGGGGCAGCGTGATCGCGCTGCCGAAAACGCCGTCCTTCCGGCTCGATGGCCGCCGGGCGCTGGTGACCGGGGCGGGCCGCGGCATCGGCCTTGCGGCGGCCGCAGCGCTGGCTGAAGCCGGCGCCCATGTCGTGCTTGCGGCACGGTCGGAGAGCGAGATTGCCGCAGCCGCCAACGCCATTCGGGAGGCGAATGGTAGTGCCGAGCATCTGCCCCTCGATGTCATGGACATCCGGGAAACCTCGGCGCGGATCGAAACCTGCGGGCCCTTTGATATTCTCGTCAACAACGCGGGAACCAACAGGCCCAAGCCGATGACCGAGACGAGCGAGGACGACTTCGATGCCGTTCTCGATCTCAACCTTAAGGCCGCCTATTTCGTTGCCCAGGCCGTCGCCAAAGGCATGGTCACGGCTGGCATCAGAGGCTCGATCATCCACATGGGTTCACAGATGGGCCATGTGGGCGGACCAGACCGGACGCTCTATTGCGCGTCCAAATGGGCGATCGAAGGCCTGAACAAGGCCATGGCGCTGGACCTCGCACAGTATGGGATCCGCTCCAACACGATCGCGCCGACCTTCATCGAAACGCCGCTGACCAAACCCTTCTTCGAGAACAGGGCCTTCCTGCAAAGCGTGCTCGAAAAGATCAAGCTCAGCAGGCTCGGCCAGGTCGAGGACATCATGGGCGCCGTCGTTTTCCTGGCGTCCGACGCCTCGTCGCTCATGACCGGCACGTCACTCGTCGTCGACGGGGGTTGGACGGCGGACTGACGGTCCGGACCAGATCCGCGATGGCCTCGCAGACGCTCAGATGACTGTCGCAGTCTGGGCACCGTCCATGCCGATGATGGCGCCCGTCACGTAGCTCGCCTGCCCCGAGGCCAGGAAGACAGCCATCTGCGCAATCTCTTCCGGTGAAGCCAGACGGCCCATGGGAATGCGCTTGAGTGCTGCCTCGCGCGCCTCCTTCTCGCTGACATTTCCCTGTCGTGCCTCGGCCTTCAGCCCCTCGGCCACGCGATCCGTCTCGGTGAGGCCGGGGTTGAGCCCGATGACGCGCACGCCCTTGCTGGCATAGGCCGTTGCCAACCCGACGGTCGCAAGCATCAGCGCCGCATTGGCCGCACCACCGGCGAGATGTGTGGGCGAGGCCGTCTTGCCGCCATTGCCGATCACGTTGATGATCACACCGGTCCCTCGTGCTCCCATGCGCTTCACGACAGGGTCGATGACATTGATATAGGTGAAGTATTTCGCATCCATGGCCGCCCGCCACGCGGCAGGCGTCAGGTCGTCAACGGGCGTGCGCTTTGCCGCACCGGCACAGTTGACGAGGATATCGATCGGTCCCATCTCGGCCTCGACCGCTTCCACCATGCGGCGGGCATCCTCGTCGCGGGAGAGATCGGCGGCGTAGCCACGGGCGCCCGGAAGACGGGTCAGTGCCGCATGTATATTGGCCTCATTGCGTGAGCAGATGGCAACGGCAGCCCCTTCGCTGGAGAACAGCGACGCAGTCGCCAGTCCTATGCCTTTCGATCCGCCGGTGACCAGAACGATTTTGCGATCCAAGCCGAGGTCCATTGCGCCTGCCAACCTTCCATCAAACAGAGTTGCGTGTTCCGGACCTGACAGTCTCATCTGCCAGCATCCAATGCAATCCGGGCAAATTGCCTGCCAGCACAACACAACGCCCCGGCCCTCGCCCCGGAATGGCACCGATTTCTCGATGTTGCCAGCACATGCCTTGCGGACCGCCGGCAGGGGCGGCCTGAATGTGGAACACGGCGGCCGGACGGCAAATTCTTCGCAGGTTGCCCGGTCAGCGGGGCGCCCACAACCGGCCCGTGGCTCAAGAACGTATCTTGTGCACCCCTGATATGTATGTATACATTGACAACCATCATGGAGCGATCGCTCAGGGAAAGTGCTTGGAGGAGCGCTCTTTCCGTTCCGGATTTGCCGCTGGCGATCAGCTTGTCGAAACGACAAACGGGAGGAAATGCACATGATCACCAGACGTCATCTCATCGCAAGCGCAGCGGCAATTGCCATGCTGTCGGCGGCAGCACCGTCAATGGCGGCCGATACGGTCAAAATCGGCCTGATCCTGCCAATGACCGGACCATTCGCCTCGACAGGCCGGCAGGTTGAAGCCGGCGTTCGTGCATACATGGCACTCAATGGCGACACGGCCGGCGGCAAGAAGGTCGAGATCGTGCTGCGCGACGATGCCGGCACGGCGGACCAGACACGCCGCATCGCGCAGGAGCTGATTGTCAACGACAAGGTATCGATGCTGATGGGCTTCGGCCTCACGCCGCTCGCCATGGCGGTCGCCCCGGTCATCAGCCAGGCGAAGGTCCCGGCGATCATCACCTCTGCCACGACATCGGCCATCATGTCGAAGTCGGATTACTTCGCCCGCACCTCCATGGCCGGGCCGCAATCGGCCGTTCCCGTCGCCACCTGGGCGGCGAAGAATGGCCTGAAACGGGTCGTCACCCTCGTCACGGATTATGGTCCGGGTCATGATATCGAAAAGGGCTTCACCGACGAGTTCAAGAAGGATGGCGGCGAGATTGTCGAGGCGGTGCGTGTGCCGCTGCAGAACCCTGATTTCGCGCCCTTCCTGCAGCGTGTGCGCGACGCCAAGCCGGATGCCGTTTTCGTCTTCGTGCCGGCAGGCGTCGGCTCGCTGTTCATGAAGCAGTTCGTCGATCGCGGTCTGGCGGATGCAGGCATCAAGCTGATCGCCACGGGCGACGTGACGGACGACGATCTGCTCGGCGCCATCGGCGATCCGGCGCTCGGGGTCATCACCGGCCATTTCTATTCGGCCGCCCATGACAGCCCGGAAAACAAGGCCTTCGTGAAGCAGGTGAAGGACACCGCCAAGATAAGGCCGAATTTCATGGCCGTTGGTGGCTTTGATGCCATGCATCTGGCCTATGCCGCGCTTGCCAAGACCAATGGCGACACGGATGGAACGAAGCTGATCACGGCCATGAAGGGCGCGGAATGGACAAGCCCGCGCGGGCCGATCTCCATCGATCCCGCCACCCGCGACATCGTGCAGGATATCTATATCCGCAAGGTCGAGAAGAAGGACGGCGAGCTCTACAACATCGAGTTCGACACCTTCAAGAAGATCCACGACCCCTTCGTCGCCAAGTGATCTGAAGGTCACTGATCTTTCCGAAACCGGCGGCGGGAGTGAAGCTCCCGCCGTGTAACCGGGAGAGACCATGCTGACGATCCTGTTCGACGGCGTCGCCTATGGAATGCTGCTTTTCATCCTGGCCTGCGGCCTGTCGATCACGCTGGGGCTGATGAATTTCGTCAATCTCGCCCACGGCGCCTTCGCCATGGCGGGTGGCTATGTCACCGTGATCCTGATGAACCGCTATGGCATCTCCTTCTACTGGTGCCTGCCGGCGGCCTTTCTGGTGACCGCGCTCGTCGGCGCCATCCTCGAAGTCACACTCTATCGACGGCTTTACCGGGCCTCGCATCTCGACCAGGTGCTGTTTTCCATCGGCCTCGTCTTCATGGCGATTGCGGCGGCGGATTACTTCATGGGCGGCCAGCAGCAGCTGATCAACCTGCCCGCCGAACTGCGCGGCCGGCTCGATCTTTTTGGCATCGGCATCGGCCGCAGCCGGCTTTTCGTCATCCTCATCTGCGCCGTTCTTGTCGTCGCGCTCCAGCTTGCGCTGACCAGAACGCGCTTCGGCAGCCAGCTCCGCGCCGCCGTCGATGACGGGCGCGTGGCGCGCGGGCTCGGCATCAATGTCTCGACGATTTTCGTGCTCACCTTCGCGCTCGGCTCCGGCCTTGCCGGCCTCGGCGGCGCGCTGGGCGCCGACATGCTGGGGCTCGATCCGAATTTCCCGCTGAAATTCCTCATCTATTTCATGATCGTCGTCACGGTCGGCGGAACGTCCTCCATCACCGGCCCCTTCATCGCCGCGCTCCTTCTCGGCATCGCCGATGTCGCCGGCAAATATTATCTGCCGCAGGCCGGCGCCTTCATCATCTATGCGGTGATGATCCTCGTGCTGATCCTGAGGCCCAACGGCCTCTTCAGCCGGGAGGGCCGTCGATGACCCACCACACACAGGCCTCCGAATTCCTGAATGCCAGGCACCGGTGGCGCCTCTGGGAAATCGCACTCTGGCTTCTGGCCGTCGCCGCGATCTTCATCCTGCCCTCACAATTGCTGATCCTGACCGAGATTGCGATCCTGGCGCTCTTCGCCGTGTCGCTCGACCTCATCCTCGGCTATGCGGGCATCGTCTCACTCGGCCATACCGCCTTCTTCGGGCTCGGGGCCTATGCGGCTGGAATTCTGGCGCGCGATTATGTCAGCGAACCCGTCACCGGCCTTGTCTTCGCCGGTCTCATCAGCGGCCTCTTCGGCCTTGCCACAAGCTTCCTCGTGCTGCGCGGCTCGGACCTCACACGGCTGATGACGACTTTCGGGGTGGCCATGCTGCTGGCCGAGCTTGGCAACCAGGCCACCTGGCTGACCGGCGGGGCGGACGGGCTTTCGGGCATCTCGATGAGCCCCATTCTCGGCCTCTTCGAGTTCGATCTCTACGGACGTAACGGCTACATCTACTGCCTCGCCGTGCTGATCGTCCTGACTTTCGTCGCGCGACGCATCGTCAACTCGCCCTTCGGCCTCTCGCTGATGGCGATCAAGCGCAACCCGCGTCGTGCCGCCATGCTGGGCATCTCGCCGAAGCGACGGATCGTCGCCATCTATTCGGTCTCGGCGGCCTATGCGGGAATGGCTGGCGCGCTGCTCGCACAGACGACCAATTTCGTCTCGCCCGACGTGCTGGCCTTTCACCGCTCCGCCGATGTTCTCCTCGTCCTCGTCATTGGCGGGGCGGGCTATCTCTATGGCGGCATATTCGGAGCGATCATCTTCACGCTGCTGCGCGACTGGCTGTCGGTCGCCACACCGCAATACTGGATGTTCTGGATCGGCCTGATCCTCGTTGCGATCGTCATGATCGGCCGCGAACGGCTGACTGGCTGGCCTCTTCTCCTTGCCGCGCGCCTGCGGGGCAAACCGGCGGAGGATGCGCGATGATGGCGCTGGAGACCCGCAACCTCGTCAAGCGTTTCGGCGGCTTTACTGCGACGCATGACGTCTCGCTTTCGATCCGGAAGGGTGCGCGCCACGCCCTCATCGGCCCGAACGGCGCCGGCAAGACGACGCTGATCAATCTCTTCACCGGGGTCTTCGCACCGACCAGCGGACAGATCCTGCTCGGCGGCGAGGATATCACGACGCTGCCCGCGCACGCCCGTGTCGCGCGCGGCCTGTCACGGACATTTCAGATCAACCAGCTCTTCGGAGACTTGACGCCGCTTGAGTCGATGATGCTGGCCATCGGCGAGCGCAAGGGGCATGGCCGTCGCTTCTGGCGAACGCTTGCTGCCGATCGCGATGTTGCCGAAGAGGCCCTCGCGACGCTGGAACGCTTCCGTCTCGCGCACGTTATGGCAGTATCGACAAATTTGCTGCCATATGGCAAGCAAAGATTGCTTGAAATCGCCCTTGCCATCGCCGCAAAGCCCAAGGTGCTGCTGCTCGATGAACCCGCTGCCGGCGTGCCGGAAGAGGAGCGCGAGGAAGTTCTCGCCATCGTGCGGTCTCTGCCTGAGGACGTGACCGTGGTGCTGATCGAACATGACATGGACCTCGTCTTCTCCTTTGCCGACCGCATTTCGGTTCTGGCGGCCGGTGCGCTCTTCGCCGAAGGCACGGTCGAGGAAATCGCGCGCGACCCGCAGGTCAAAGCCATCTATCTCGGGGAGGACGCGTGATGGCGGCCCTGCTTCGCATCGAGAAACTGGTTGCCGGCTATGGCGAGGCGCGCGTGTTGTCGCATGTCGATCTGACCGTGGAGGCCGGCCGGTCGCTCGCCCTTCTTGGGCGCAACGGTGCCGGCAAGACGACACTGGTGGACACGATTGCCGGCGTCACGACCCACCACGCCGGCGCAATCCATTTTGAAGGCCGCGACATCGCACGCCTGCGGCCCGAGCAGCGCGCTCCTCTCGGCATCGGCTGGGTGCCGCAGGAGCGTAACATCTTCCCATCGCTCACCGTCGAGGAAAACCTGACCGCCACCGCCCGGCCCGGCCCCTGGTCACTTGAGCGCGCCTACCAGATGTTTCCGCGCCTGAAAGAACGGCGACGCAATATGGGCAACCAGCTTTCCGGCGGCGAACAGCAAATGCTCGCCGTCGCCCGTGCCCTGATGCTGAACCCCAAGCTGCTTCTGCTGGACGAACCGTTGGAAGGCCTCGCGCCGATCATCGTCGACGAATTGCTGGCAGCACTCCGTCGCATCGTGAGAGACGAAGGCATGTCGGCGATCATCATCGAGCAGAAGGCCCGTAAGATCCTGCCGCTGACCGATGAGGCCGTCGTGCTCGATCGCGGGGCAGTCACCTATCGCGGGACCTCGCAGGCACTGCTGGACGATCCGGAGAGGCTGGATTCGCTGCTGAGCGTTTCGTGAGATCAGCCAGAAACGAAAACGCCGAAGGCAACGCTTGCCTTCGGCGTTTTCGTTTTATCAGTCTTTTCCCGATGAGAAGACCCGGCGCAACGCTCCCGCGGCGCGCCGGTCTCAGGCATCAGCGCTTGGTGCGCCAGCTATCGGCATAGTTCTCGCGGGCTTCGCGGGCATAAGGCGTCGGCGAAACGCGGACGCGGATCTTGGCCTGCTTGTGGCGCTCGGTCGACGTCTTGCCCGAACCGCCATCGGGCTCGCCCCAGACCAGCGTCAGCACGTCGCCTTCGTTGATATCCGGATCGACGATGCCGAGCGAAAGCAGGCAGCGTTCGTTATAGGAATAGCCGTTGAACATCGACATGCCGACGCGCTTGCCGCTCTGGTCGAGGATCAGGTCAGCGCTGGTGGAAGCATAGTTCGGCTGCGGGAAGTCGATCCACTTGTAGTGATCCTCACCCGGACGGAAGGCCGAGGCGATGACTTCGACGACGTCTTCGGCGTTCCACTCGAAGGTCACCTTCTTGCGGTTCTTCTGCTCCTTCTGTTTTAGGAGTGCCTGCTTGCCGATGAAGTCGTCCTTCTTCCAGCCGATATAGAAGTCATAGCCGAGTTCGAACGGGTTAACGTAATAGTCCTCGATATTGTTCGAGACATAGCTGCCGCCGATGGCGCCCGTGGCTTCGTAGGAATCCGCACCCAGCCATTCGCGATAGGCCTGCAGCATACCGTCGCCGGTATAGATGCCTGGCAGCGGGGACGGGATCCAGCCGGATTCCAGCGTGTTGGTCGAATAGGCGCGGCTGCCGCAGCGAACGAGATCGACATTGGCTTCCTTTGCGGCTTCGAGAATGCAGCTCAGGATGTAGTTCTTGTCGTCATAGGGACCCCAGATTTCCAGGCCCGGCGCGCCGGACATGCCGTGGCGCAGCGCCTGCACCTTCTTGGAGCCGACATTGATCTGATCAACATGGAAGAATTTGATTTCCGGGATCGGGCCGCGGTTCAGCTTTTCGAAGATCTTGTAGGCCTCAGGCCCCTGGATCTGGTAGCGGTAATGCGTGCGGAACACGCGCTCGCCCTCGGGCCGCGACGGCGAGCGCGGATCGTGCTTGATGCGGACATTCCACTTGCCGTAGGCGGCGCAGAACATCAGCCAGTTCGAGGTCGGAGCGCGGCCGACGAGGATGAACTTGTCCTTGCGCTCGCGGAAGATGATGTGGTCGCCGATGACATGGCCGTTCGGGGTCACCGGCACGAAATGCTTGGCGCGGTTGAGATCGAAATTCGAGAAGGAATTGATGCCGTGATAGGCGAGAAATGCCTCGGCATCCGGCCCTTCCACGATCAGTTCGTCCATGTGATGCGACTGATCGAACAGAACGGCCGAATGGCGCCAAGCCGCCTGCTCATCGCGCCAGTTGGCAAATTCCGGCGCGACGACCGGGTATACATACATCCCGATCTTCGAATTGCGGAGCCGCCCGACAATGTCGGGGTTTTCTTTCATGATGTCGGACAGACTGGATGCAGCCATAGTGGTTCCTCCCATTGGCAATATCGCTTATGTATACATTCATGCGCATTGCCGCGCGGAATGCAAGTCTGTTCTTCACGAGCCTCGTAGGGTCCAGACGGCGAATATGGGGTGGAGACAGGAGCCACCGCCGCGCAAGGCGCGGAGTTTTCGGACTCTTAGCGATGGATCAGCGCAAGACCGGGGATCTTGGCCAGAAGATCCGGGTCCTTGTTGAAAATGTATTCAATGTTATGCCGGGCTGTGCGCGCGTGCTCGCGTGCAACGAATTCCGCCCGCGCGCCCTCCCGGCACACAATCGCCTGGACGATCGCCTTGTGCTGCTCCTGCGCCGAGCGGAGCGAGCGCCGGAAGGCGACGATTTCCAGCCTGTTGGGCAGAAACGCCGAGGGCGAGGCGAATGGCAGCGCCGAGGCGCGCTCGACCTCGCGGCGGATCACCTCGCTGCCGGACAGTCCGGCGAGCTCGCGATGGAAGTCCTCGTTGAGGTCCGAATAGGCGTCGAAATCGACGTCGTCACCCTCGCCGAAACAGGCATCGATGCGGGCGACGATGTCATGCAGCCGGGCCAGCCCCTCCGTCGAGGCCCCGCGCTCGGCCGCAAGCCGCGCCGCCGTGCCCTCCATGACCCCGCGCAGCTCGATGAAATCGATCACGTCGGCATAGCCGAAACGGCGTACGACGAAGCCGCCATTCGGCAACCGGTCCAGCAACCCCTCTTCGGCCAGTCGGGATAGTGCCTCACGCACCGGCGTGCGCGAAATTTCCAGCGTTTCAGCCAGCGACACCTCGAACAGGCGCATGCCGCCCGGCAATTCGCCGCTGACGATCTTTTCGCGCAGTTCGATAACGGCCCTGCGGCCATGCGTGGCTGCTTCGCTGACTTTCATGGCAAATCCCCTTCACGCCCTCGCTATAGCATTCAAAAACGCGACTGCGAAGCGGCTGCCGCGCGGCGCTGGACAACAAAGGCTGATCAGCCACCACCCTCCTTCCTCAAGCCACCAAGCTGACACATCACACGTCCACGGACCACCCAACGTACACATTTCACTGTGCAATCTTGCCGGATATGCTGCATTTTGCGCGAAATTCATTGGTATCTTGATTGCCGATGGCATTGCGATGTATACATTTTGAAGGGCATCGAGGAGGAGCAAGATGGCTTTGTTGAATTTCGGAAGTCGCGTGGACTCCAGAGCCATGCCGGGCGGCGTGACGCCGGAGGCAGCCAGCTTTCTCGACAACTGGTCGATCGAAGTCATGCCGCGCACGGCCGCCAAGATCGAGAGCTTCAAGGCCCTGCTGCCACCCGAAACAAGGGTCTATGTCGCCCATATCGTCGGAACGCCGTTCGATGACATGCTGGCCACCGCCCGGCGACTGACCGAAGAAGGTTTTCCGGTCATGCCGCATATCCCCGCCCGCATCATTCCCGATACCGCGACGCTGGAAACCTGGATCCGCCGCTATCGCGAAGAGGCCGGCGTGACGCAGGCGCTGCTGTTGGGCGGCGGCATCGCCAAGCCGGAAGGCGCACTGGGAAGCGCCATCCAGCTCATCGAGACCGGCCTGTTCGATCATTACGGGTTCACGCACCTGCATGTTGCCGGCCACCCGGAAGGCAATCGGGATATCGATGCGGATGGTTCCACCGCGCAGGTCGATGCGAGCCTGCTATGGAAGCAGGATTTCTCCGCACGCACCGATGCCGACATGGCCATCGTGACGCAATTTGCTTTCGACGCTACTGCCGTCACGACATGGGCCGAACGCATCGCCGATCTCGGCGTCCGCCTGCCGATCCATGTCGGCATTGCCGGGCCGGCGAAGCTGCAGACGCTGATCCAGTTTGCACTGTCCTGCGGCGTCGGTCCGTCGCTGAAAGTCTTGCAGAAGCGCGCCATGGATGTCACCCGCCTGCTCACACCCTACGAGCCGACGGAGGTTGTGACCGGTCTGGCGCAATACAAGGCCCGCAATCCGGAAAGCCTGATTTCACAGGTCCATGTCTTCCCGCTCGGCGGCATCCGCAATGCGACCGACTGGATGAACCGGCAGACGCCGGCCGAGCCCCAGGCGGCGATCGGGTAAAGGCAGCGCGACGGCGAAGGCCGTAGACCATCGATCTGCCACGCTAACTTTTGGGAAACAGGTGTTGGCGAACGTGACAACGGCAGTTCCTGTTGGCATTTTAGACAACATGAAGGCGGAGAAGATCACGGAACACAAAAGAGCGTCCAGGCAGACGGAAGCATTGTCCAATTCGTCGTTTGGAAAGTGCCAACACCCGTTCCGCCGACGGAGTATGGCTTCAAATATCGATTGGCCTACATTCGCAACGGTGTTCGTGTCGTCGCTTCGACAACGAGCGGGGAAAAGGCGATCATATGCATCTGGACGGTGAGGAATTTCCCTATCGGTTCACGACGCTGGAACAACTTATCGAAGACTTTCTATCCGAAGTCGAAAAGCGGAGGCAGTCATGAGAGCATTGACGATCACCACGGAACCAGACTGGAAATCGGCATTGCGTGCAGCCGGAAAACGCGCTGAAACCGGTGTCAAGACCGGGGAGTATCAGGGCGAAACGCTCAATTTCGAGACGCCGGGCGCATTTTTCTCGCGGCTGACCGAACGCCGTTGGCAAATGCTGGACGCGCTTTTGGGAAGCGGTACGGTCGGCGTACGGGAACTTGCGCGGCGATTGGGCCGGGACGTCAAGCGTGTCCATGAAGATGCAGCGGCGCTGATCGAACTGGGGCTGATCGAGAAGAATGAGCGCGGTCAGCTGAATTGCCCGTTTGAAAACATCCACGTTGATATGGTGATGGCATCCCCAAGAAAGGTGGCTTGATCAAAAGGCGGGCCGCAGCAGATCGTCGGCACATCGTGTCCCATGCTGTGAGGGAATGACGGCAGCCCACCAAATCAATGGGTGCCTGAAAATCCAGCCACCGAAACCGCCCCCTCCGACAATGCGGGGCGACGCCACCCCGTGGCGCGAGACGCAGGCAGCAGACGGGATCACACCACCGGGAAAACCCGCCCGTCGAAAAGCTTGCGGGCCGTGCGGATCGAGCCGGCGCCTTTGACATTGCCCGCAGCGTCGAGATCGAGAAACACCTCCGTCAATCCGGTCGGATGTTCGATGAGATAGCGCCCGCCGTCGGGTTGAACAGACAGCGCCGCGGCAGGACCGTCCTTCAGTCGTGTCGCAGTCGCCACCGTAATCGCGGCAAAGACGCCTATCGTGGCGTGGACACGGTGCGGAATGAAGCTTCGCGTCGAAATCGCACCGCCAGCGCTCGGCGGGGCAACCAGAACCATCTTCGGCACGGACGCCGTCGTGACATCGCCCAGTTTCATCAACGGTCCTGCCTGAAGGCGGATGGCTTCGATACGCGCCTTGACCGCCGCATTCGCCTCCAGTTCGTCACGACTTTCCGCGCCCGACAGGCCGACATCGGACGCGCGGAGGATGACGCAAGGCATTCCGTTATCGATCAGCGTCGCCTCGATGCCGTCGATGACATCCACTGCCTGCCCCGTCGGCAACAGCGCGCCGCACATCGAGCCTGCGATATTGGTAAAAAGAAGCGGCACGGCTGCATGTCTGCCCGGCACGCCGGCGATCTCCGTTTCGCCGCTGTAGGTCACACGGCCGCCCGGCGTCGCCACCCGCGCCACGGCGACCTCACCCGTATTGACCATATGGATGCGAACCTCGGTCTCCCCATCCTCGGCCTTCATCAGCCCGCGCTCGATCGCCGCCGGCCCGACGCCGGCCAGAATATTGCCGCAGCCCTGCGCACCGCTGACCAGCGCCTGATCGACAAAGACTTGCAGGAAGAGATAGTCCACATCGGCATCCGGCCGGCTCGATTGCGACAGGATCGCCACCTTCGAGGTCAGTGGGTCCGCCCCGCCAATGCCATCGATCTGGCGCGGATCGGGCGAGCCCATGATGGAGAGGAGAAGCCGATCGCGCTCGCTTACATCAGCTGGCAGGTCTTCGCCGAGGAAATAGGCGCCCTTCGAGGTGCCGCCCCGCATCCAGAGGCAGGGGATTCCATCCTCATACATATGTCAGCCCCTTGGCAGCGAGCGCGCCGCGCATGTCGTACATGTCGAGGCCCAGTTCGCCGGAGGCAAGACGCTTGCGCTTCATTTCCTCATTGGCAAGCCGCTTCTCCGCCGCCTTCAGCACGTCCGCCGCCTCGGCAGATTTGACGACGCAGACCCCATCGTCATCGGCAACGACCACATCGCCAGCCTCGATCAGCGCGCCAGCGCAAACGATCGGCACATTGACCGAGCCCAGCGTCTCCTTGACCGTGCCTTGCGCCGAGATTGCCTTCGACCAGACCGGAAAGCCCATCGCCGTCAGGTCGCGGATATCACGCACGCCTGCATCGATGATCAGACCTCGGCAGCCCCGCGCCTTGGCGGATGTCGCAAGCAGATCGCCGAAATAGCCATTGTCGCAGGGCGAGGTCGGGGCCAGCACGAGCAGATCGCCCTCGCGCACCTGCTCGATGGCCACATGCAGCATCCAGTTGTCGCCGGGCGGGGCGGAGATCGTCACGGCCGAGCCCGCGACGGACGCACCCAGATAGATCGGCCGCATATAGCTCGCCAGCATGCCCTTCCGGCCCTGCGCCTCATGAACGGTCGCAACACCAGCACGGGCAAGACCGTCGATGACCTCACGCGTGGCGCGTGGGATGTTCTGCACCACGACGCCCATGTTCAGTGATCCTTTTTCGCGACCGGCGGCGTGCCGTGGGTGTGGAAGGTCTCGATCGTTTTCAGGCCCCAGGCCTGGCCCTTCTTCCGCTCGGTCTCGGTCCAGCAGACTGGCTTCCAGTCGGGTGCGAGGATCAGCCGTGCACCGGAATTAGCGAGCTCCACACGATTACCTGCAGGCTCCCAGACATAGAGGAAGAACGTGCCCTGAATGGCATGCTTATGCGGCCCGGTTTCGATATGAACGCCGTTTTCGAGGAAGATATCGGCGGCACGCAGAATGTCTTCCCGCGTATCGGTGGCATAGGTCACATGATGCAGCCGCCCGGAGGCCCCGCCATGTTCTTCCGTGCAGGCCAGATCGTAGGTCTTGTTGTTGATGGTGAACCAGCAGCCGCCGATCCGGCCATTGTCGAGCTGGATATATTCCGTCACCCGCGAGCCGAGGCAGGTGATCATGAAATCGCGGAATTTGCTGACGTCTGCGGCCAAAAGGTTCAGATGATCGAGCCGACGCGGGTTTGCGCCGCGGCCATGATAGCGCTGGGCGATGTTCTTCAGCGCCGGGCGCTCGCCCTCAGGCGCCTCATAACGCACCGTATCCCAATAGATCTCGAAGACATGGCCGAAGGGATCTTCGAAGCGGAAGGCGCGGCCGTGGCCCAGATCGCCGTCTACCCAGCCGAGCACCTTGTAGCCGCTTGCCTCGATGGCCTTCACGCGCCGTTCCAGCGCTTCCGGCGACGAGGTGCGATAGGCGATATGGCCGACGCCGGTCGTGTGATGCCGGGTGAGCTTCAGCGTGTGGAATTCATAGTCGTCATAGGCCCGGAGATAGGCGGAGGTCTCATCCTGGCCGGAGACGGTGAGGCCGTAGACATTGACAAAGAAGGCGAGGCTTTCCTCGAACCGGTCCGTATACATCTCGACATGGGCGAGATGGGCGATGTCAAAGCAGGGTTCGGTCATAGCGTGTCCACCGTGCGCGGGAAAACGGATTGAAAGCCTTCGGCATATTGGGCGGCGCGCCCGCTGGACTGGCCGCCGGAATTGCGCTGGAAATGGTTGGCGCGGTTCTGCGCAACGCGGGTGTAGAAGTCCCAGAGATGTTCCTGGCCTTCCATGCACTCGATCGCCGCGCGCTTCCTGTCCCATACAGGCGTGATGTCGAGGAAGACATCCGGCTTCCAGCCCATCTGCTCCGTCTGGTGCGGCTCGAAGAGATAGAGCTGCGGTGCGCCCAGCACCTTCTCCCCCGGCTTGTGGCCCCAGGCCTGCGCGATCATCCGCGCTTCCAGAGTCACCTGCGTCGCATACATGTGGTCGGTATTATAGGGGTCATAGTGCGAATGGCTCATCATGAAGGCCGGCTGCACGGCGCGGATGACATCGACGAGGCGTAACTTGTCCTCCTCCGTCAGCCGCAGCGGATAGTCACCCAGATCGAAGCAGACGAGATCGTGAACGCCCAGCGCTTCCGCCGCCTTTTTCGCCTCGGCCCGACGCGCCACCTTGACGCGCTCCAGCGTCATGTCCTTCTGCTTCCATAGCTTGGCGGATTCGCCGCGCTCGCCGAAGGAGAGGCAGACAACGGTCACCTCATAGCCCTGAGCCGCATGAAGCGCGATCGCACCGCCACAGCGCCAGACGAAATCGGCGGCATGTGCGCTGATGACCAGCGCGGTCTTCTTCTCTCCCATCGTGTCCTCCCGGGACTAAATCCTCACTATCAATCTCGACCCTGAAGCCGCCTTTGCCAATTTCAAAGCGCGTGAAGACTCATAAGTTTTTGCTATAGGCACTGGATTTACGGTGCCTTCCGGCGCATCCTCCCGCAAATCGGGAGAGGCCGGAGGAGACATGCAAACCAACCATTTGAAGCTCGCCGTCATCGGCTTTGGCGAGGCCGGCCGTGCCTTCGCCTCCGGTTGGCGGCGGCTTGACGGCATGGAAATCGCCGCCTTCGATCCGAAGGCAGAAGCGGCCGAGACACGCTCCGCCTTCGAGGCTGCCGCCGGGGCGGCGCAGGTCACACTGGCTGCTTCCAACACGGAGGCCGTGGCGAGCGCCCGTGCGGTCTTCAGCCTTGTCACTGCGGACCGCGCGCATGACGCCGCGCGCGAAACTGCGCGCTCCATCGCCCCCGGCGCCTACTTTTTCGACTGCAACTCCTGCTCCCCCGCCACCAAACTTGCGTCGGCAGAGGTCATCGGCAAGGCCGGCGGGCGCTATGTCGATGTCGCCGTCATGGCACCTGTCCATCCGAAGCGGCACGAAACACCGCTCCTGTTGAGCGGCCCGGACGCGGAAGCTGCCGTCACTGTTCTTTCCGACCTCGGAATGCAGCCGCGCGTGGCGGGTGCCCGCATCGGCGAGGCCTCCTCGATCAAGATGCTGCGCTCGGTGATGATCAAGGGGCTGGAGGCGCTGACCGCCGAAGCAATGCTCGCAGCGCGCAAGGCCGGCGTCGAAGCCGCCGTGATTGCCTCGCTGCAAGCCTCCGACCCCGGCATCGACTGGGAAAAGCGCAGCGCTTACAATCTTGAGCGCATGATGGTGCATGGCGAACGCCGCGCCGCCGAAATGCGCGAGGTGGTCGTGACGCTGCGCGAACTTGGCCTGCCCGACCGGATGTCCAGCGCGATTGTCGACTGGCAGGCAGAGATTGCCGCGCTGCAGTTGGAGGGCGGCGAGAGCTCGCTTGCCGGGCGGGCCGACCGCATCCTTGCCGCGCTGGCTATGCAATCCGATGCGCCATAATCTGAGGCATCTCCGCGTCTTCCTCGCGGTGGCGGAAACCGCTTCGGTCACCCGCGCTGCGGAGGCTGTGCGGGTCTCGCAACCGGCGGTCACGCAGGCGCTTTCCCGGCTGGAGGCGATGCTGGGCGCGGCGCTTTTCACCCGCACGCCGCATGGCCTTTTCCTCAACCCGGCAGGCGAGGTATTTCGTCGCCGCGCGGCGCGCGTCTTTGCCATTCTCGATCCGGTGCTCAACGCTATCGCGCCGCGCCTTCGCCTCACCGTGACCGCCGCGCAGATCGAAGCCCTGATCGCCGTCCGCGACACCGAAAACATCTCGCTGGCCGCCCGACAACTGGGTCTGGCGCAGCCCACAGTCCACCGCGCCGTCGCCCAGTTGGAAGAAGAGGCGGGGCGAGCACTTTTCGAGCGCACGGCGCGTGGCACTCTGGCAACGCGGCTCGGCCACAGCCTCGCCCAGGCCGCCCGCCTTGCCTTAAGCGAACTGTCGCAGGCGCAAGCCGAACTTGCCGAGCTGCGCGCGGAGGCCACCGGCAAGATCGTCATCGGAGCCATGCCGCTCTCCCGCTCACACATTCTGCCGACCGCGATCGTCCGGTTCCAGCAGGAGCGGCCATTGCAGACGATCCAGGTCACGGAAGGTGCCTATGCGGAGCTTCTTTCGGGCTTGAGGCACGGCGAGATCGATTTTCTGATCGGCGCATTGCGCCACCCCGCGCCGGTCGATGACATCGAGCAAGTCGAGCTGTTCCAGGATACGGCCATGATGATTGCGCGCGTCAACCATCCGATCTTTCAGAGCGCCTCGCCCACTCTTACCCAACTTGCACACTACCCCTGGATCGTCAGCGCCCCGTCGACCCCGATCCGCGACCATTTCGACCGGCTGTTTGCAGATAATGGCCTTGCCCCAAGGCAACTGGTGGAAACCGGCTCGCTGATCCTCATGCGCGAGATCCTGAGCCAGACCGACTATCTCGGCTTTACGTCCGGCGGGCAGGCACGCGCGGAGGTGGCCCGTGGTCTCGTGAGGGAGATCGGCTTTGACCTCAGCACGACGCGGCGCCCGATCGGCATCACCACCCGCGTCGGCTGGATGCCGACGCCGGCCCAACAGCAACTGATCGACACCATCCAGAGCCTGGTCTAGGCCTCAATTCTCTCTGTCGACAAGAAATATACTGTTTGCAGTAGTGCCCATCTTTCGCTACTCATTGCATTAGAAATGCATAAAAACAACCGTCGCGATAAGGGCTAAGGCGTGGAAGAGACTGACAAAGTGACCCACCGGCGTGGCTATGGCGTATCGACGGTTTATGAAACGCTGCGCAACGAGATCATCGAACTGAAACTCGCACCGGGCAGCCCGATCGACGAGCAGCAGCTGTCGGACCGCTTTTCGCTTTCCCGCACGCCAATCCGCGAAGCCCTTGTTCGCCTCTCCGCCGAGGGACTGATCACGACGCTGACCAATCGCGCGACGATCGTCTCGAACATCGACTTCCTGGGCCTTTCCGAGTTTTTCGATGCCATTACCTTGATGTATCGCGTGACCACACGTCTGGGCGCATTGAACCGGACGGCTGACGATATCGCCAAGATCCGCGAGCTTCAAAAGGACTTTGCGCTTGCGGTCGCTGAGCGGGACGTGCTGGGCATGATTTCGACCAACCGCGACTTCCATGTCGCCATCGCCTGCGCCGGCAAGAACCGCTATTATGTCGATCTCTTCACGCGCCTTCTCGATGAGGGGCGCCGCATTCTCCGGCTCTATTATTCATCGTTCAACGATGTTCTGCCCCGCCAGTATGTGAGCGAGCATGAGGACATGATCCAGGCGATCATCAACCGCGACGCCGAAGCGGCGGATCGTCTGGCGAAGGCGCATGCCGACCAGATCGTGCGGCAAATCCGATCCTACATCGCAAGCGACGGTCGCCAGAGCGCCGACCTCAAGATCTGATCCGAAACCGCCTTCCTGATTCTGCGCCTCCTGGCCGAATGCCCGTTTTCAGGACGGTTTTTCACGACCATCCCTTTTTGTATTTTATTTGTCGACAAATCCGAGCCGACTTGCTATAGAACCAAAATCCGACAGGCCATCCGTCCCGGCCTGCACAATCCAGAGGAAGCCGACATGACCGAATCCGTTTTCAAGGGCTGCATCCCGGCACTGATGACGCCCTGCAATCCTGATCGCACGCCGAATTTCGATGCGCTGGTCCGCAAGGGGCGCGAGCTGATCGATCTCGGCATGTCCGCTGTCGTCTATTGCGGCTCCATGGGTGACTGGCCGTTGCTCACCGATGCCGATCGTCAGGAAGGCGTGCGACGTCTGGCGGAAGCCGGCGTCCCGGTGGTTGTCGGCACAGGTGCCGTCAACACCAAGACCGCAGCCGCCCACGCAGCCCATGCCGCTGCGGTTGGCGCGGTCGGTCTCATGGTCATCCCGCGGGTTCTGTCGCGCGGCACGTCTGTGAGCGCACAGAAGCACCACTTCTCGGCCATTCTCGAAGCCGCGAAGGGCCTGCCTTGCGTCATCTACAACAGCCCCTACTATGGCTTTGCCACTCGCGCCGATCTCTTCTTCGAGCTGCGCGCCAAGTATTCGAACCTCATCGGTTTCAAGGAATTCGGCGGAAAGGCCGACATGACCTATGCCGCCGAGCACATCACCTCGGGCGATGACAGCCTGACGCTCATGGTGGGCGTCGACACCGGCGTCTATCACGGCTTCGTCAATTGCGGCGCCGGCGGCGCGATCACGGGCGTGGGCAACGCGCTCCCGAAGGAAGTCCTCCACCTGATCGCGCTCTGCGAAAAGGCGGCGAAGGGCGATGCGACCGCGCGTGCCGAAGCCCGCGAACTGGAAGAAGCCCTGATGGTGCTTTCTTCCTATGACGAGGGCGCCGATCTCGTGCTCCACTACAAGTACCTGATGGTACTGAACGGCGAGCGCGAATACGAACTGCACTTCAACGAGACCGACAAGCTCAGCCCGTCGCAGCAGCGCCAGATCGAGAACCAGTACAAGCTGTTCAAGGCCTGGTACAAGAACCGCTACGGCGCCTGACGGTTGCGTCTGCCGGGCAACCGGATCTAGGTTGGGCCTGCGTCAGCCGGCCCGACCGCCTGAGGCCGAAAAGGGGGGAGTGACTTTATGCTCAAGGGCATCAATCCTGCGGTGACGGCCGAATTGATGACGGTGCTCATGTCGATGGGCCATGGCGACGATATCGTCATCTGCGACATCAACCATCCCGCCGCAACGATCGCCAGGGAAACGACCCATGGGAAGGTGGTTGACCTGGCCGGGTGCGATCTGCCCCGCGCCGCCGAAGTCATCCTGTCCCTGATGCCTCTGGACACGTTTGTAGAGACCCCGGTCCTGCGCATGAAGGTCGTGAACGATCCGGAACGGATCATGCCGATCCACACCAGCATCCAGCAGGTTGTTGATCGCGTCGAAGGCCGATCCGTCGGGATGGGCGCGTTGGAGCGCTTCGATTTCTATGAGGCGGCGAAGAAGGCTTACGCCATCGTCCGGACATCCGATCCGGGACCCTATGGCTGCTTTATCCTGCGGATGGGTGTGATCTAGCATCCGGGCATGCGCCGGCGCTTGTTCGGCAGGGGGCTCCGGTGCGACGAACCGGTCTCCGACCTACCTCTCATTCCTGATATCGAGGCAGCGTACGGGTGCCTCAAATGCCTGATGCCATATTAAATTAAACTCGGCTGCCGTTTCAGGAACATTTGCCCCTGGGGAGTGTTTTACCGATAACCAATCGGGAGCACCTCATGGACAACAGGCTTCTATGGGCCGCGATCGCCTTGGTTCTGATCGTCGCCGCCATCTTCTATTTCCCCACCAGCGCCACCATCGACCAGCCTGCAAACCAGCGGCCGACGCCCCACGCGATCAATCAGGGCTGAGGCAGATCATGATCATTGCAGTCACATCCCTTGTTCTCGCAGCGTTGGGCCTCGTGATCGGCGGCGGCGGTGTTTGGCTTCTTCTGTTGGGAGGAAGCTGGTTCTATGCCGTTGCCGGCATCTTCTTCCTGCTGACAGCCATTTTTCTGTGGCGTCGCAGCGCAGCGGCGCTGCGGATTTACGCGGTATTCGTGCTCCTCGCCCTTCTCTGGGCGATCTGGGAAGTGGGCCTCGACTGGTGGGCCTTGCTGCCGCGCGGCGGCATCATCATCCTTCTCGGCATCTGGCTTTCCATGCCGTGGATTACCCGCGCGCTGCGCACCGAGCCCGAGCACACCCGTCGTAGTGCATCCGCAGTCCCTCTCGTTGCCAGCGTCGCGATTGCCATCGTCGCTGCCGTCGTTGCGATGTTCAACGACCCGCACACCATTGACGGCATCCTGCCGACCGATGTCGTCGCGCAGAACCCGAACCTCGGCGAGGAAACGAAGACCGGCAACTGGCCAGCCTATGGGCGCACCGAATTCGGACAACGTTATTCGCCGCTCGACCAGATCAACGCCACGAATGTCGCCACGCTCAAGGAGGCGTGGCGTGTCCAGACCGGCGACATGAAGGGACCGGACGACGTCGGCGAGACGACCTATGAGGTGACGCCTCTCAAGATCGACGACACGCTCTACCTCTGCACACCGCATAATCAGGCAATTGCGCTTGAGGCCACGACCGGCAAGGAAAGATGGCGCTTCGATCCCAAGGTTGGCCTGAATGGCAACCGTCAGCATCAGACGTGCCGCGGCGTCAGCTACTATCGCGATGCCGCAGCGGCTACCGATGCGCCCTGCTCCCAACGTGTCTATCTGCCAACCTCGGACGCGCGCCTGATCGCGCTGGATGCCACCAACGGGCAGGTCTGCAGGTCATTCGGCACCAACGGTGAACTGCACCTTGAGCAGGGCATGAAATATGATCCTGCAGGTTACTATTATTCCACCTCGCCGCCGCTCATCGTCAACAACAAGATCATCATCGGCGGTGCGGTCAACGACAACTATTCGACGACCGAGCAGTCGGGCGTGATCCGCGCCTTCGACGTGACAACCGGCGCCCTGCTCTGGAACTGGGATTCCGGCAATCCCGACCAGACGGCCCCGCTGCCGCAGGGCCAGACCTACACCACAAATTCGCCGAACAGCTGGTCGGTTTTCAGTGCCGATCCAGCACTCGGTCTCGTCTATATTCCGCTCGGCAACAAGGTTCCCGATCAGCTTGGAATGGGCCGGAGCGAAAGCGTGGAGAAATACGCCTCCTCGGTTGTCGCACTCGACATCAACACCGGTGCGGCGCGCTGGGTTCGCCAGACGGTGCATCACGATCTGTGGGACATGGACGTCCCCGCACAGCCATCCCTGATCGACCTGACGGCCAAGAACGGAACCACCGTTCCGGCGCTTGTGGCGCCGACGAAACAGGGCGATATCTATGTTCTTGATCGCCGCAACGGTGAGCCGATCCTGCCCGTCAAGGAAGTGCCGGCCCCCGGAGGCACCATCCCTGAGGACCACGCTGCGCCCACCCAGCCGGTGTCCACGCTCAGGTTCAACCCGCCTCCGCTTCAGGAACGCGACATGTGGGGGCTGACCCTGTTCGACCAGCTTGCCTGCCGGATCGAGTTCCATCAGTACCGCTATGAGGGGCGCTACACGCCGCCATCCCTCACCGGCACCATCGTCTATCCCGGAAACTTCGGAACCTTCAACTGGGGCAGCATCGCCGTCGATCCGACCCGTCAGGTGATGTTCGGCATGCCAACCTATCTCGCCTTCATTTCCAAGCTTGTTCCCCGCGCCGAAGTCCCGCCGAAGGGGCAGGTCAAGGGAAGCGAGCAGGGCCTGAACCGCAATGAAGGCGCGCCTTACGCGGTAATCCTGAAGCCCTTCCTCGGACCTCTGCAGATCCCATGCCAGGCTCCGCCATGGGGCTATGTGGCTGGCGCGGACCTGCGCACCGGCCAGATTGCCTACAAGCACAAGAACGGCACGGTCTACGACATGACGCCTCTGCCCCTCCCCTTCAAGCTCGGCGTTCCGGGCATCGGCGGACCGATCATCACCAAGGGCGGCGTTGCCTTCCTGGCGGCAGCGGTGGACAATTATTTCCGCGCCTACGACCTGACGACAGGCAAGCAGCTGTGGGAAGCCCGCCTTCCCGCCGGCGGGCAGGCAACTCCAATGACCTATACGGGAAGCGACAACAATCAGTATGTCGTGCTGGTGGCCGGCGGCCACGGTTCGATCGGGACCAAGGCAGGCGACTACGTCATCGCCTATCGCCTCCCGTGAGATGCTCGATGAAATGGGGTCCGGCTTGGACAGCCGGGCTCACGAACTACGCGATGATGCCTCACCAGCTCAGCGAGGGATGTCGACAGGCTTATCCCAGCGTCTGGCTGACGAGCCCATAGGTCACGGGCGGCTCGCTTCCTTCGGCGGCAAAGTCATTCAGTGACTTGCCAAGCGACATGGTCAGCACCGTATCGAAGACCGCAAGGCCGCTCCGCACGACGAGGAGTGCGAAATCACCCGTTTCGAAATGCGTGTCGAGACGCAGGAACCGTCCCTCATGATCGCGAATATGCGAAGATACGACGGCGATGGCGTCCTCGTCGCCGGAGGCTACGATCGGGCCGACGACATGGCCCCGGCCGAAGCGGCGGCAGAGTGCGAAGGCCTTCAACGCGCCGTCGCGGAAAAGACCGTAGCCACGCGAATGCTGGAATAGTTTTTCCAAGAGAGAGGCTCGCGCCACACCAAAGGCGGCCGCGTCCAGAGCGATCGCCGCCGCGAGATCACCATCTGTCAGGGCCCGCAACTCGCCAGCAACTGTCTGCACCGCAGGAGCATCTGTGACGACGCCCTGACATTGATAGACCGTCTTTTCCGGTTTGAAACCGAGCGAGAGATAAAGCCGCTGGGCGGCACGCGTGGCATTCAGGCGCAGATTGACGCCTTCAAGATCCTTCAGCGCATATTCCATCAGCCAGAGACCGGTGCCCTGCGTCTGCAGGCGCGGCGAGGTGATGACCATGCCGATCGTCGCCAGTTCCGGCGCCTGGCGAAACCACATGGCCGAGCTCATGATCCGGCCGATTTCGTCAGTGGCGACGACTCCCTTGCCGACTTCACGGAGGAACTGCCAGTCCGCGCCGCGATGCGGCCAGCCGACTGAAATCGACAACGCGTGAAGCTGCTCAAGATCCGCCTCCGCGACATCGCCGATCTGCATCGCGAAGGCGTCAATCTGGAGTTTGTCGCTCGGCATCAATGTCTCGGCCACCGATCAATCCTCGAAATATTTCAGACAACGCGGCATGCAACCATGCAAGCCTGCACAACCATCATAAATCCGCGCTACCGCAGAATTTGCTTGAAAATTCACATCCCACACAACATTCGACCGAAACGAGCACAGGTTCGGCATGGAATCCCGCTGAAAACGGCCATTCTGAAGACCTGCCGAACCATGTCACAAACGGCTGCAGGCCGCACCGGGGAATTCATGAACGCGACCGAAATTCTGGAAAAGCTGGTTTCCTTTGAAAGCGTGGTCGGCACGCCGAACGGCGCGATCGTCTCTTGGATCAGCGCCTATCTCGCGGACCATGGCATCACGGCGACGGTGCTTGCCGGGCCGGAAGGCGACCGCAGCAATCTTTTCGCGACAATCGGGCCCGCGGAGGTCCCAGGCTATATCCTCTCCGGACATATGGATGTCGTTCCGGCCGCGGCGAGCGAATGGACCACCTCGCCCTTCCGCCTGCGGCGTGAAGGCGACGCGCTTTATGGGCGCGGCACGACCGACATGAAGGGCTATCTCGCCGCAGCCCTCGCCGCCGTGCCGCATCTGGTGAAGGCGGAGCTTGCGCGGCCGATCCATCTCGCCTTTTCCTATGACGAAGAGGCCGGCTGCCGCGGCGTGCCGCATCTGCTTGCCCGCCTGCCCGACCTCTGCGCGCCGCCAGCCGGCGCAGTGATCGGCGAGCCCAGCAACATGCGCGCCGTGCTCGCCCACAAGGGCAAGGCAGCCGCGCGGGTGACCGTGCGCGGCCGCGCCGGCCATTCCTCGCGTCCGGACCTCGGGCTCAATGCCATCCATGCGATGGCCAGTGTCCTCAATGCCGCCATCGAACAGGCAGCCAAGCTGACGCAAGGCCCCTTCGACGCGGCCTTCGAGCCCCCCTATTCGTCGCTGCAGGCCGGCGTGATTTCCGGCGGCAAGGCAATCAATATCATACCCGACCTCTGCACGCTGGAGCTGGAAGCCCGCGCGATCTCGGGCGTCAATCCCCGTGATCTGCTCGCGCCGATCCGCACGAGAGCCGAAGCGCTACGCGCGGAGGGCTTCGAGGTCGACTGGGAAGAGATGAGCGCCTATCCGGCGCTGGCACTTTCACCACAAAGCCCGCTCGCCCATCTCGTCGCGGAACTGAGCGGAGAGACGCCGCTCGACGCCGTGAGCTACGGCACGGAGGCCGGGCTCTATCAGGCCGCCGGCATCGATGCCCTGATCTGCGGCCCCGGCGATATCGGTCGCGCCCACAAGCCGGACGAATTCATCCTCGAAACCGAGCTCCTTGCCTGCCAGCGCTTCATCGAAGCGCTCGGCGACCGCTGCACGGCGTGACGGGAAAAGCAGGATGACCTTTCTCTTCAACTCTGATGCCAGGCGCGGCGCGATCTTCGCCGACGCTTTCGCCAAGGCGCTGCCGGACCTGCCCTTTCACATGGATGCAGCACAGGTCGATCCGGATGCGGTGCGCTACTTGATCACCTGGACAGCGCCCACCGATCTCGCGCGCTATCGCAATCTCGAAATCCTCTTTTCCATCGGGGCCGGTGTCGACCAGCTCAATCTCGCAGCCGTTCCGGACCATGTGAAGGTGGTGCGCATGGTCGAGGACGGGATCGTGCGGATGATGCAGGAATATGTGCTGCTGGCAGCCCTTGCGCTCCACCGCAATCTCCCGGCCTATCTTGCGCAGCAGCGGCAGGGCGTCTGGTCGCCCCTGCCGCAGATGCAGGCGGAAGACCGACGCATCGGCATTCTCGGCCTCGGCATGCTGGCACAGGCGGTTCTGGAACGGTTGAAGCCGCTCGGCTTTCCGCTTGCCGGCTGGAGCCGCAGCCCGCGCGCCATCGACGGCGTCACCTGCCGTCACGGCGAGGCCGGGCTTGAGGCGCTCTTGTCGGAAACAGACATCCTTGTCTGCCTGCTGCCGCTGACGCCGGAGACGCGCGGATTTCTCAATGCCGACCTCTTCGCCAAACTGCCGCAGGGCGCCGCCCTCGTCCATGTCGGACGCGGCCCGCAGCTGGATGAGGCCGCCCTGCTGGAGGCACTTGAAAGCGGGCAGCTCTCTGCTGCGATGATCGACGTCACCGAGCCGGAGCCACTGCCGGCCGATCACGCCTTCTGGACACATCCGAAGATCATACTCACCCCGCATATCGCCAGCGTCACGCAGCCGCAAAGTGCTGCGCGTGCCGTCATCGAAAACATCAAGCTTCATCTCGCCGGACAGGAGCCGATCGGCCTTGTCGACCGGGCGCGTGGCTATTGAACTGCACCAACATCTTGAAAGGAATGACATGTCTCTCTTGAAAACCCTCGACCCGAACCCGACGTCCACGCCGCGCGAATCCGGCCCGCTGCCGGAACGGCTGATTGCCGGCACGCCCACCTTCAAGACCTGGGCAATGGACGAGGCCAAGGATGGCAAGGTGCTCTCCGGCGTCTGGGAAGCAACACCCGGCGAAACAAAATCGATCAAGGGCGAAGTCTTCGAATTCTGCCATATCCTCTCGGGCGTGGTCGAAATCACCCCCGATGGCGGCGAACCGGTCATCTACAAGACCGGCGACAGCTTTGTCATGAAGCCGGGCTTTGTCGGCGTCTGGAAGACGATCGAGACCGTTCGCAAGATCTACGTCGTCGTCAACTGACGCAAGACACCTTCCGGTCAATGCCAAGGCGTGGCGGCGCGGCAAAAGATTTGTCTGCCGCCCACCCCTAAAACGCAAGAAACGTCGGGCAGCGATGGCAGACGCAACCATTCCTGCTCGGCAGTTCCGGCTAGTCTCCTTTCAAAGACCGAGAAGGAACCTGCCGCCATGAGCCTGAGCTTCAACCCCGACACGCTTGCCCTGCCGATCGGCCATTTCATCGGCGGCACGCTGATTGAAGCTTCGGACGGGCTCGACATGCATCGCCCCTCCGACGGCAAGGCCTATGCGCACTGCCCGGTCGCCGGTGCCGAACTGGTGAACCACGCCATCGAGAACGCCAAGGCGGCGCTGAAGTCCAGCAACTGGGGCGGTGTCCGCCCGCGCGAGCGCACCAAGGCCCTGCAGGCCTGGGCCGACCTCATCGAGGCTGAGGCCGAGACGCTGGCGAAGATCGAGGCGCTATCCTCCACCCGCCCCGTCGGCCAGCTTGTTGCCGGCGATATCGCCGTCACGGCCGAGCAGATCCGCTTCTTTGCCGAATTTGCCGACAAGGAAGGCAGCGATGTCGTGCCGACCGACGACCAGACCTTCGGCATGACCATCAGCGAGCCCTATGGCGTCGTCGGCGCCATCACGCCGTGGAACTTTCCCATTTCTATGGCCGGCTGGAAGCTTGGGCCGGCGCTCGCCGCCGGCAATGCCGTCGTCATCAAGCCGTCCGAAATGACGCCCTTCTCGACCGTCTACATGGCGCAACTGGCCATCAAGGCCGGCATCCCGGCAGGCCTGATCAATGTCGTCCTCGGCGATGGCCCGACGACCGGCAATGCGCTGACGGGTCACACCGACATCGCCAAGGTAAGCTTCACGGGCTCGACCCGCGCCGGCTCCGCCATCATGGAAAATATCGCCCGCACCGGCGTCAAGCCGATGACGCTGGAACTGGGCGGCAAGAGCCCGCAACTCGTCTTCGCCGATGCCGATATCGACAAGGCGGCGGCGGCCATTGCCGGCAGCGTGATCTTCAATGCCGGCCAGGCCTGTGTGGCCGGCACGCGGTTGATCGTGGAGAAATCCGTCGCCGACCAACTCATCGCCGCGATCATCGCGCGGATGCAAACCGCCCGCCCCGGTCCGACCTGGGATGCCGCGACCCAATATTCGCCGATCATTTCCGATCGCCAGCGCGGCCGCATTGCCAGCATCGTCGACGCGGCAAAAGCCGCTGGCGGCGAATGCCTGACGGGCGGAAACAGCATGGAAGGGGTCGGCTATTTCTACGAGCCGACGCTGATCGGTGGCGTGGCGCAGGACAATCCGGCCATTGTCGAGGAAATCTTCGGGCCGGTGCTGACCGTGCAAACCTTCGAGACGGAAGAGGAGGCGCTCGCCCTCTCCGCCCACCCGGTCTACGGCCTTGCCTCCGGCCTCTTCACCTCGGACCTCTCGCGCACGCTGCGTTTTGCCCGTGCGCTGGAGGCCGGCACGGTCTGGGTCAACCGCTACAGCCGCTCGCGCGACCATATCCTGCCGACCGGCGGCTACAAGCGCTCCGGCATCGGCAAGGATCTCGGCCGCGAGGCCTATGAGGCCAATCGCAAGAGCAAGAGTGTTCTCATCAGCCTCTAAGGAAGCCACAGCCATGAAAATCCACAAGATCGCATTGATCCCCGGCGACGGCATCGGCCGCGACGTCACCGACGCCGCCTGGGCCGTGCTGCAAACCGTTGCCAAAAGCTCCGGCTTCGGGCTGGAAGGTACGGAATTCCCGTGGTCCTGCGCCTTTTACAAGGAGACCGGCCGGATGATGCCGGAAGACGGCATCGAGACGCTGCGCGCCTTCGACGCCATCCTTCTCGGCGCGGTCGGCTGGCCGGCGGAAGTGCCGGATTCCGTTTCGCTGCACGGGCTTCTGCTGCCGATCCGCAAGGCCTTCGTCCAATATGCCAATATCCGCCCGCACCGGCTTTTGCCGGGCGTGCAGGGTCCGTTGAAGGCGGAAGGCTTCGACATTCTCTGCATCCGCGAGAATACGGAAGGCGAATATTCAGGCGCCGGCGGGCGTGTCCATCAGGGCATGGACAATGAAGTCGCCGTCGAAACCTCGATCTTCACCCGCAAGGGTGTCGAGCGCATCATCCGCTTCGGCTTCGAACAGGCGCGCGCGCGGCGCGGCAAGCTTGCCTCCGTGACGAAGTCCAACGCGCAGAAATATTCCATGGTCTTCTGGGACGAGATCACCAAGACGCTGGCAGCCGAATATCCGGATGTCGAGGTCACGAGCTATCATGTCGATGCGCTCGCCGCCCGCATGGTCATGGCGCCGGAAAGCCTCGACGTCATCGTCGCCTCCAACCTCTTCGGCGATATCCTGACCGATCTGGGCGCCGCCATCCAGGGCGGCCTCGGCTTCGCGGCCTCCGCCAATATCAATCCCGACCGCTCCGCCCCCTCCATGTTCGAGCCCGTCCACGGCTCGGCCCCGGACATTGCCGGAAAGGGCATCGCCAACCCCATGGCAGCCATCTGGTCCGGCGCGATGATGCTGGAACATCTGGGCGAAACGGATGCCGCCGCCCGCCTCATGACCGCGCTTTCAACCGTCACCGCGCAAGGCATCGGCACCGTGCCGGGCAAGGACTCGACCGATGCGATTACGGCAGCGGTCATCAATGCAATCAGTTCTTCTGAAGGATAATTCCATGCTGAACCTCAAGGACAAGAGCCTGCTGCGTCAGGCCGGCCTCATCAATGGCGAATGGGTCGCCGCCCGCTCGGGCAAGACGGTCGATGTCATCGATCCGGCAACGCAGGCCGTCATGGGCACCGTTCCCGACATGGGCGGTGACGAGACACGCGCCGCGATTGTCGCCGCCGAAGCCGCCTTCAAGATCTGGAAGGCGAAAACGAATGCCGAGCGCGGGCAGCTCATCGAAAAGTGGTTCGGTCTGATGATCGAAAACCTTGAGGATCTGGCGCTGATCCTGACCTCGGAACAGGGCAAGCCGCTGGACGAGGCGCGCGGCGAAATCCGCTATGGCGCCTCCTTCGTCAAATGGTTTGCAGAGGAAGCCCGCCGCATCAACGGCCACACCATCCCCGCGCCCACGCGCGACCGCCGCATCATCGTCCTGAAGGAACCGGTCGGTGTCTGCGGCATCATCACGCCATGGAACTTCCCCAATGCGATGATCACCCGCAAGGTGGCCCCGGCACTTGCCGCCGGCTGCACGGTTGTCATCAAGCCCTCCGAATTCACGCCCTATTCGGCGCTGGCTCTCGGCGTACTTGCCGAACGTGCCGGCATTCCGGCTGGTGTCATCAATATCGTCACCGGCATGCCGACCGAGATCGGCAACGAGCTGATGGCCAACGAGACCGTCCGCAAGATCTCCTTCACTGGCTCGACCCGCGTTGGCTCGCTGCTGATGCGTGGGGCTGCCGACAGCGTGAAACGGCTGAGCCTGGAGCTTGGCGGCAATGCGCCCTTCATCGTCTTCGATGACGCCGATCTCGACCTTGCCATTGAAGGCGCGCTTGCATCTAAGTTCCGCAATGGCGGCCAGACCTGCGTCTGCGCCAACCGCATTCTCGTGCAGTCCGGCGTCTACGATACATTCGCCGCCAAGTTGAAGGCCCGCGTTGACGCGATGAAGGTCGGCCCCGGCACGGAAGCCGGCGTCACCATCGGCCCGATGATCAACGCCGCCGCCATCGACAAGATCGAACGCCACGTGGCCGACGCGCTGTCGAAGGGTGCGAAGATCATCACCGAAACGCCCGCCATGCCGAACGGCCACCAATATACGGCCCCGATCGTGCTGACGGGTGCGACGACCGAGATGGAGCTTGCCACCGAAGAAACCTTCGGCCCCGTCGCCCCACTCTTCCGCTTCGAAACGGAAGAAGAGGCCATCGCCATCGCCAATGGCACGCCCTTCGGCCTCGCCTCCTATTTCTACACGGAGAACATGAAACGCGCCTGGCGCGTCGGCGAAGCGCTGGAATTCGGCATGGTCGCGCTGAACACCGGCCTCATCTCGATGGAAGTCGCCCCCTTCGGCGGCGTCAAGCAATCCGGCCTCGGCCGCGAGGGCGCGCAGATGGGCGTCGAGGAATATCTGGAAACGAAGAGCTTCCACATGGGTGGGCTCGCCTGAGAACATGCAAAGGGCGGTCGAAAGGCTGCCCTCTGCATTCGATCTCATGAAAAGAAGAAGGCGCGGATCGTTTCCAATCCGCGCCTTCTGTTTACCTTGGGAGGCGTGTCACTGAAACCTGTCGAGCATCTTGTAATACTGCCCCACCAGCGGCAGGAACCAGGGCTTGCCGAAATGGCCAGGCACTGCGGGCCAGGGGTAGTCGCGCATCGGGTTGCGGTCGGTGCGGCCGAGGATGGCGTCGGCGATCATCATGCCGAGATGGGTGGAGAGCTGCGCGCCATGGCCGGAATAGCCCATGGCGTACCAGAGCCCGTCATGGAAGCCGGCGCGCGGATAGCGATCGGCCGTCATGTCGACGAGGCCGCCCCAGCAATAATCGATATCGACGCCCTTCAATTGCGGGAAGATGCGCTCCATGCTTTCGCGCAGGATCGCGCCGCTCTTTTCGTCCGAACGCTGGTCGGATGTGGCCGAGAAACGGGCGCGTCCACCGAAGATCAGGCGATTGTCGGGCGCAAGCCGCCAGTAATTGCCGATATTCATCGTGTTGACGCAGGTGCGGTTGCCGGGCATCACCGCCTGCACTTCCGTTTCCGTCAGCGGCCGCGTGGCAATGAGGAAACTGCCCACCGCGATGATGCGGCGGCGGAACCAGCTGAAATTCTTCGTCGTATAGGCCCCGGTCGCCACGATCACATTGGTGGCGGTGACGGTGCCGCTCGATGTTTGCACCGAGTGAACACCGTTGGTCTCGCGATGCTCGGTAACGGTCGTGCCTTCGAAAATCGTCGCGCCATGGCGCGCGGCGGCCTCGGCCAGGCCGACGACATAGCGGCCCATATGCATCATGGCGCTCTTCTTCGACAGCATCGCGCCATGGAAGGGCGAGCCGACTTCGCGCGTCAGCTCTTCCGGCGAGAGAAGCGCCGTATCGGGATCGCATTCCTGGTGAAGCGCCTCGAAATTGCGGGCAATGGCCTCGAAATGCTTCGGCTTGGAGGCAAGCTTCAGCTTGCCGGAGCGGCGGAAACTGCAGTCGATGCCTTCTTCGGCAATCAGCGCCTCGATCGTATCGATGGAATCGTCCAGCGCATGATAGAGCGCAATCGCGCGCTCCTTGCCAAGCTCGGCTTTCGCGCCGAGATAGCTATGTGCCAGACCATTGTTGAGATGGCCGCCATTGCGGCCCGACGCGCCGAAGCCGACGCGCTCGGCCTCCAGCACGACGACCTTCGCCCCCGCTCGCGCCAGCTGCCGCGCCGCCGCGAGACCCGTAAAGCCCGCGCCGATGACGGCAACATCATAATGCCCGCTGACCGGGCCTTGCGCAGCACCGGAAAAGGCCGGTGCCGTGTCATGCCAATAGGAGACGAATTTCATCGCGCTCACGCTTTCTCAGAGACCCACAACACCCGGCAGGCCGGAAATGTCGGCAATCTCGGTATAGCCATAATAGGGATTGGCCGGCTCATGGCCGCGATTGACCCAGACCTTGTTCTTGATGCCGAGATCATGGGCCGACATCAGGTCATAGCGGAAGGAAGAAGAGACGTGCAGCATGTCTTCAGGACCGCAGCCGAGCATGTCGAGCATATATTCGAAGGCCTTGAAGCGCGGCTTGTAGGCCTGCGCCTGTTCGGCGGTGTAGACGGCATGGAAGGGCGCGCCGAGCTTTTCGACATTCGACATGATCTGCGAGTTCATCGCGTTGGACAGGATGACCAGCGGGATCTCCTTGGCCACCTTGGCAAGGCCTGCCGGCACGTCGGCATGCGGACCCCAGGTCGGCACGCGCTCATAAACCATCTGCGCGTCTTCGTCCTTAAAGGTCACGCCATTGGCCTTGCAGGTGCGCGACAGCGAGTTGTGAACGACTTCTGCATAGGGCTTCCATGCGCCCATGATCTCGTCAAGACGGTAGGCGGAGAAGTTCTTGATGAACTTCTGCATGGCCTGCTCGTCGAGACGATCGCCATAGAGATCTCGGGCGGCTCCCGCCATGTCGAAATTGATCAGCGTGCCGTAGCAGTCGAAGGACACATATTTCGGACGAATGGGGGCCATGACGTTCTTCCTCTGGCTTTGATGTTTCGTTGACCTGATCATAGGACGGGCCTGCCAACGCTCGCGGGCCGAATTGACCCGTCCGGGAAGCACAAAGTTTTTAATCTGCCATCCGGTTTGGCACACTATTGCACGAAAGCCCTCGTCCGGCCGCCGGTCACACCCCTTTCAACCCCCTGCCTTGCCGGGGCTACAGCATAAGATGCGGCGCCACCCCGACGCTTCGGCGAAAGATAGTGCGCCAGCCTCTCCATTCAGATGATTAGCTTCCCCATCCTGCACGAGACTTCATGTCAGGAAAGGAAATGCCATGCAGAAGAGCCAAATCGACATCGTCGCCTTCGGGCCTGAGCATATTGACGGCGCAGTGGCGCTGTCGCGCGCCGAAAGCTGGCCGCATCGCCGCGAGGACTGGGTCCTGGCGCATGCGTTGAGCGAGGGCGTTGCTGCAATGGATGCAGACGGCCGCGTCACCGGCACAACGCTGGTCACGCCCTATGGCACGGATTGCGCAACGATCAACATGGTCATCGTCGACAAGTCGATGCGCGGGCTGGGCCTGGGTCGCACGCTGATGGAACGAGCGGTCGCCCTTGCCGATGGCCGGCCGCTCCGCCTCGTCGCCACCAAGGAAGGCCTGCCGCTTTATGAAAAGCTCGGCTTCGTGACGACCGGTCTCATCCGCCAGCATCAGGGCGAGGTTCGCCGGCTCGAGCGCCCCGAGGGCATCGAAGAGATGCAGGCCGGCGACCTTGATGCGCTCAAGGCGCTCGACAGGGAAGCCTATGGCGCGGACCGCTCGGCGCTGATCGATGCCCTGGTCGAGCGCGGCGAGATCGCCGTCATCCGCAAGGGCGAGACGATCGAGGCCTGGGCGGCGATCCGCCCCTTCGGCCGCGGTGAGGTCATCGGCCCGGTCATCGCGCCGGATGCCAAGACCGCCTGCGCGCTCATTGCCTGGCACGCATCCTCCCGCCCCGGCGCCTTCCTGCGCGTCGATACCGGCAGCGAGACCGGAATTGCGCCCTGGCTCACCGAAATCGGCCTTGCCCATGTCGGCGGCGGCATCGCCATGCGCCGGCCGCCCAAGGAGGATGCCGAACAGGCACGCCGAAAAGTCTATGCGCTCGCCAACCAGGCGCTCGGCTGAACCCGATCCGGCCGCTGATCCGGCCCAAAACGCTTAACCGGAGACCACCCATGCTCGCCAACTCCCTGATCGAACTCGATCGCGCCCACCTGATCCACCCCGTCTCGTCCTATCGCGGGCATGAGCGCCAGGGCGTGCGGGTGCTGAAATCCGCCTCCGGCGCAACCGTCACCGAGGCCAATGGCCATCAGCTGGTCGATGGCTTTGCAGGTCTGTGGTGCGTCAATGCCGGCTACGGCCATGAGAGCATCATCGAGGCGGCCACGAAGCAATTGCGCGAGCTGCCCTATGCGACCGGTTATTTCGATCTCGGCTCCGAGCCGGCGATCCGGCTTGCTGCGGAACTGGCCGAACGCGCGCCGGGCGATCTCAACCGTGTCTATTTCACGCTCGGCGGCTCGGATGCGGTGGATTCCACCATCCGCTTCGTCCGTTATTACTGGCACGCCAAGGGTCAGCCGCAGCGCGATCAGTTCATCTCGATCCAGCAGGGTTATCACGGCTCGACCACGGTCGGCGCCGGGCTCACCGCACTGCCGGCCTTCCATGCCGGCTTCGGCCTGCCCTTTGACTGGCAGCACAAGATCCCCTCGCCCTATCCCTATCGAAACCCGGTCGGCGAAGACGATGCTGCGATCATCGCGGCTTCGCTTGCGGCCCTGAAGGCCAAGATCGAAGGAATCGGCGCGGATCGCGTCGCAGCATTTTATGCCGAACCGATCCAGGGTTCCGGCGGCGTCATCGTGCCGCCCAAGGGCTGGATCAAGGCGATGCGCGATCTCTGCAAGGAATATGGCGTTCTCTTCATTGCCGACGAAGTCATCACCGGCTTCGGCCGCACCGGCCCGCTCTTTGCCTGTGCCGACGAAGGCATCGTGCCGGACATGTTGACCGTCGCCAAGGGCCTGACCTCCGGCTATGTGCCGATGGGCGCGGTCTTCATGGCCGATCATGTCTATGACGTGATTGCCGATGGCGCAGGCGAAGCGGCCGTTGGCCATGGCTTCACCTATTCCGCCCATCCGGTCAGCGCCGCCGTCGCGCTGGAAGTGCTGAAACTTTATGAAGGCGGGCTTCTGGAGAATGGCCGCAAGGCCGGTGCGCGTCTGCTGGCGGGCCTTCAGAGCCTCAGCGACCACCCGCTGGTCGGCGACATTCGCGGCCGCGGCATGCTCTATGGCGTCGAGCTGGTGACGGACAAGGCGAAGAAGACGCCGCTTCCCGCAGCCGCCCAGCCGGCGCGCCGCATTTTCGACCGTGCCTGGGACAATGGCCTCGTCATCCGCGCCTTCCCGCAGGGCGTGCTCGGCTATGCGCCGCCGCTTTGCTGCACGGATGCCGACATCGACGCCATTGTCGAGCGCACCCGCAAGACGCTCGATGAGACGCTGCAGGACGCGGATATCCGCAAGGCCATGGCCTGACGGGAACGAAGAAGTCCGGCGGCATTTGACCGAAATGTCGCCGGAGGAAGCAAGTTCGCAATTTTATGCTGCCGCCCACGGCCAAATCGAACGATACGCCCCGGCGGACATGCCAGACTGATTTTTAAGAAAAGGCAAAAAACGCCGCGAGTGAACCGATCACCAGGGCCGGAAAGTCCGCGAAAGACGGATACCCGCCCAAACCGAAGCAAAGAAGGGGAATGACATGACCGACAAGATTACCAACTGGACGAAGTCCGACGACGCCCGCGTCGAAGACGCCATCCGTCGTGGCGCCTCCCGCCGCGATCTCCTGAAGATGATGCTGGCAAGCGGCGTTGCATTGACCGCCGGTGGCGCTGTTTTCGGCCGCGCCGAGCGCGCCGTTGCCGCAACCCCGGTTTCGGGCGGCCATTTCAAGGCGGCCGGCCTTTCCGCCTCCAACGCCGACACGCTTGACCCGGCCAAGGCGTCGCTCGGCACCGACTATGTGCGCTGCTGCTCGCTTTACAACCGCCTGACCTTCATCGACGCCGCCGGCGTTCCGCAGATGGAACTGGCCGAAAAGATGGACACCAAGGACGCCAAGACCTGGACCATCACGCTGCGCAAGGGCGTCACCTTCCATGACGGCAAGACGATGACCTCTGCCGACGTCGTCTTCGCACTGAAACGCCACCTTGATCCGAATGTCGGCTCCAAGGTTGCCAAGATCGCCGCCCAGATGTCGGAGATCAAGGCGATCGACCCGAACACGGTCGAGATCGTTCTCACGGCCGCCAATGCCGACCTTCCCTTCATCCTGGCGCTGCATCACTTCATGATCGTCCAGGACGGCACAACCGATTTCTCCAAGGGCAACGGCACCGGCGCCTTCGTTCTCGAAACATTCGAGCCGGGCGTCCGCTCCATCGTCAAGAAGAACAAGAACTACTGGAAGCCGGGCCTGCCGCATCTCGACAGTTTCGAATTCTTCGCCATTGGCGACGACAATGCCCGCGTCAACGCGCTGCTGGCCGGCGACATCCAGTTCGCCTCGGCCATCAACCCGCGTTCGGCCAAGCTGGTTGAAGCCCAGAAGGGTTTTGAACTCTCCAAGTCGACCTCCGGCAACTATACCAACCTCAACATCCGCCTCGACATGAACAAGCCCGATTTTGCCACGGGCATGAAATATCTGGTCGACCGCGAACAGATCGTCACGGCAGCGCTGCGCGGCTTCGGCGAAGTCGGCAACGACCAGCCGATCTCCAAGGCCAATTTCTTCCACAATGCGGACCTGAAGCCGAAGGCCTACGATCCCGACAAGGCCAAGCACTATTTCGAAAAGGCCGGCGTTCTCGGCCAGACGATCCCGGTCATTGCCTCGGACGCGGCCAACAATTCCATCGACATGGCGATGATCATGCAGGCCTCGGCTGCCGAAATCGGCCTCAAGCTCGACGTGCAGCGCGTGCCCTCCGACGGTTACTGGAGCAAGTACTGGCTGAAGGCGCCGATCCATTTCGGCAATATCAACCCGCGCCCGACGCCGGACATCTATTTCTCGCTGCTCTACTCGTCCGACGCACCGTGGAACGAAAGCCAGTACAAGTCGCCCAAGTTCGACTCCATGCTGCTTGAGGCCCGCGGCATGCTCGACCAGGCCAAGCGCCGCGAGATCTACAACGAGATGCAGACCATGATCTCGGACGAAGCCGGCACGATCATCCCGGCCTATATCACCAATGCGGACGCCATTTCCTCGAAGGTGAAAGGCCTGCTGCCCAACCCGCTCGGCGGCATGATGGGCTATGCCATGGCTGAATATATCTGGCTCGAGGCCTGACTACCTTGACCCCGTCCGGAGGGCCAAAGCCCTCCGGACCCGATCGCCGTTTTGACACTGCGCATGAACCCGGTCCTGCGAGACTTTCGCCGCCGGCCGCAGACGGCTCTTCTTTCAGTGGCCATTTGATGAAAAAGTGGTGTGGCTGCCGTCAACAGACAACGCGGCTGGAGGTCTGACATGAATTCAGAAATCGCAAACATGATCGCCAAGCGGTTGGTGATTGCCGTCATCACCCTTCTCATCGTCTCCTTCGCGGTCTTCTTCGCCACCAGCATGCTGCCGGGCGACACGGCGACCATTCTGCTCGGCCAATCGGCAACGCCCGAAGCCGTGGCGGGCCTGCGCCAGGCCATGCATCTCGACGATCCCGCCATCCTGCGCTTCCTGCGCTGGGGTGGCGGCTTCATCACCGGCGATCTGGGCAAGTCCTATGCGAACGACATGCCGATCACGACGCTGATCGGCGGGCGCTTCGTCAACACGATGGAGCTGGCCGGCATCACCGCACTCATTTCCATTCCCTTCGCGCTGACACTCGGTATTACCTCGGCGGTCATGCGCGGCTCGGTTTACGACCGCATCGTTACGGTGCTGACCATCGGTGTCATTTCCGTGCCGGAATTCATGGTCGCCTCGACGGCTGTTCTCCTCTTCGCCGTCTATCTCAAATGGCTGCCGGCCATTTCCTTCGTCAACGAGGTGCATTCGCTTTCCGACCTGTTGCGCATGTATGCCATGCCGGTCGTCACGCTGACCTTCGTCGTCTCCGCGCAGATCATCCGCATGACGCGCGCCGCCGTGATCGAAACGCTCTCGACGCCCTATGTCGAAATGGCACTGCTCAAAGGGGCGTCGCGCAGCCGCATCGTGCTGCGCCATGCGCTGCCCAATGCGCTGGGGCCGATCGTCAATGCGCTGGCGCTCTCGCTCTCCTATCTCATCGGCGGCGTCATCATCATCGAGACGATCTTCAACTATCCCGGCATCGCCAAGCTCATGGTCGATGCGGTCGCCACCCGCGACCTGCCGCTGATCCAGACCTGCGCGGTGATCTTCTGCGCCGGCTATCTGATCCTGATCACGATTGCCGACATCATCGCCATCATCTCCAATCCGAGGCTCCGCTGATGACGCAAAGCGCCCCGTCGACCTCCGCCGGCTTCTACGGCTACTCGTTCAGTCTCGTTGGCGTTCTCGCCTTCGCGGTCATCCTCTTCTGGGCTGTGGTGGCGCTCTTCGCCCCGCATTTCGCCCCCTATCCGGTCGGCAAGATCGTTGACATGGACTATTTCGGCCCGATGAGCGCCAAGCTCTGGCTGGGTTCGGACTATCTCGGCCGCGACATGCTGTCCCGCATCATCTATGGCGCGCGCTACACACTCGGCATTGCGCTGGCCGGCGTGCTGATCGCCTCGTCCTGCGGCGTGATCCTCGGCATGGCGGCTGCCGTCATCGGCGGCTGGTTCGATGCAGCGCTTAGCCGTTTCATGGATGCGATGATTTCCATTCCCAGCAAGCTGTTCGGCCTCGTTGTCGTGGCCGCCGTCGGCTCCTCGCTGCCATCGCTCATCCTGACACTCGCCTTCATCTACACGCCGGGCTCCTATCGCTTCGCCCGTGCGCTGGCAGTGAACGTCAACACGATGGATTTCATCACGGTTGCCCGCATTCGCGGTGAAAACACGCTCTATCTTGCCGTCTCGGAAATCCTGCCCAATATCATCCGGCCGGTTCTCGCCGATTTCGGCATCCGTTTCGTCTTCATCGTACTGCTGCTTTCCGGCCTCTCCTTCCTTGGCCTCGGCGTGCAGCCGCCGCTCGCCGACTGGGGCGCGCTGGTGCATGAAAACATTCAAGGCCTGTCCTTTGGCTCGGCTGCGGTGATTGCACCCTCGATTGCCATTGCCAGCCTGACGATCAGCGTCAACCTGCTGATCGACAACCTTCCCCGCAAGATCCGCGACCGGAGCGCCTGATATGAGCAAGCTTGTCGAAATCAGGAACCTGCATGTAGAGGCCAAGACTGATGCCGGCCGCCGCATCGAGATCATCAAGGGCGTCAATATCGACATCGCGAAGGGCGAGATCGTGGCGTTGATTGGCGAAAGCGGTTCGGGCAAGACGACGATCGCCCTGACGCTGATGGGCTATACCCGCCCCGGCTGCCGCATTTCCGGCGGCGCGCTGCTGGTGGACGGCAAGGACATGGCGAAGCTTTCCGAGCAGGAGCGGGCCGACATTCGCGGCACCAAAGTCGCCTATGTGCCGCAAAGTGCGGCTGCCGCCTTCAACCCGTCGCAGACGATCATGGATCAGGTCATCGAAGTGACCCGCATTCACGGCCTGATGACCCCGGACCAGGCACGCGCCCGCGCCATCGAACTTTTCAAGGCCCTGTCGCTCCCTTCGCCCGAAACCATCGGCGGGCGCTATCCGCATCAGGTCTCCGGCGGGCAGTTGCAGCGGCTTGCCGCCGCCATGGCGCTGATCGGCGATCCCAAGCTCGTGATCTTCGACGAGCCGACCACGGCGCTCGACGTGACGACGCAGATCGACGTGCTGAAGGCGTTCAAGTCGGTGATGAAAGCCGGCGGCATTGCCGGCGTCTATGTCTCGCACGATCTCGCCGTCGTCGCCCAGATCGCCGACCGCATCGTCGTGCTCAAGGGCGGCGAGGTGCAGGAGGAAGGCACGACGGAAGCAATCCTTGCAACGCCCACCCATCCTTATACGCAGGAACTTCTGGCCGCCTTCGAGCCGAAGGAAACACAATTTGCCGGCAAACGAACCGACAAGGCGCGCCCGCTGCTTGAGATCGAGAACGTCATTGCCGGCTATGGCCCGATCCAGGCCGATGGCCTGCCGTTCATGACGGCCGTGCGCTCGGTCAGCCTCTCGGTCGAAAAGGGCCGCAATCTCGGGATCATCGGCGAATCCGGCTGCGGGAAGTCGACGCTGGCGCGTTGCATCGCCGGCATCCTGCCCGCGAATGCCGGCAATATCGTCTTCGACGGCAAGGAACTCGACCACAACGCTCGGCGGCGATCACGCGACGCGCTGCGCGAAATGCAGATCGTCTTCCAATATGCCGACACGGCGCTGAACCCGGCCAAGCCCATCGAGGACATTCTCGGCCGGCCTTTGAGCTTCTATCACGGCCTCAAGGGCAAGGCGCGCGACGCCCGCGTCGATGAACTTCTCGACATGGTGCGCCTGCCGAAGGCGCTGCGCTACCGCCACCCTGCCGAACTCTCCGGCGGACAGAAGCAGCGCATCAACTTCGCCCGGGCGCTCGCCGCCAATCCGAAGCTGATCATCTGCGACGAGATCACCTCGGCGCTTGATACGGTTGTCGCCGCTGCGATCATCGAACTGCTGAAGGAATTGCAGCGCGAACTCGACCTCTCCTACATCTTCATCAGCCACGACCTATCGGTGGTCGAGGCGATCTGCGACGAGATCATGGTCATGTACCGCGGCGAGAAGGTCGAGCACCTGACGCGGGAAGATGTGAAATCACCCACCCATCCCTATTCGAAGCTGCTCTTCTCCTCGGTACCGAAACTCGATCCGACCTGGCTCGACAATCTCGTGCTGGAGCCGGAACTGGTGCGGCAGTATGGCGGGGCGTGAGGCCTCCTCTTCCTCTTCTCCCCTTGGGGAGAAGAGGAAGAGGAGGCCCGAAGGGCCGGATGAGGGGTTCTAGCCCACCAACCTGCACCTCACACCGGAAACAGGCTCGTCAGCGGCAGGTGCGATTTGACGATCGGCGATTTCAGCACGACGAAGCTGAAATATTTGTCGATGCCGATATCCATGTCGGTCAGCCGCTCCATGATCGTCTGGTATTCGCCGATGCCGGCGGTGACGAATTTCAAGAGATAGTCGTAGCCGCCCGAGACCAGATGGCATTCGATCACCTGGTCGATCTTGTCGACCACGGCAAGAAAGCGGGCGAAATCGACCTGACGGTGGTTCTTCAGCGTGATCTCTGTAAAGACGGTCAGCGTCTGGCCGAGCTTGCCGAGATTGATCTGCGCGGAATAGCCCTCGATATAGCCTTCCGCCTGCAGACGCTTCACACGCATGAGACAGGGGCTCGGCGACAGATGCACGAGGTCGGCCAATTCCACATTGGTGATGCGGCCGTTCTTTTGCAGTTCGTAGAGGATCTTGATGTCCGTCCGGTCGAGTTTCATCATCGGCTTGCCGTGTCCCCATTCTCTTGCAGCATAAAATTCTGCCGCCTGTCCCAAACAACGTTAGCATAGACTGATCCGTTGTCCACCAAGCCGGGAAATCGGAAATGGCGCAGAAGATTGCGATGGGCGGGCGGGCCTCGCAATTTTCTGCCGTCACGACAGAAACTGCGGCTTCGCATGCGCGCGGTGAGCGCCTAGTGTGGGGGTAAGAACTGGAGATTGCCATGCCCGCGCCGCTTGCCCTGATCGACACCCCGTCCGACCTGCCGAAGACTGCCGATGCCGTCGTGATCGGCGGCGGGATCATCGGCGTCTTCACGGCCTATTATCTCACGCAGCGCGGCCTCAAGACCGTGCTGATCGAGAAGGGCCGCATCGGCGCGGAACAGTCGAGCCGGAACTGGGGCTGGTGCCGCCAGCAGAACCGCGATGCACGCGAACTGCCGATCTCGACCAAGAGCCTCGATCTCTGGGAGCGCTTCGCCACGGAGACCGGCGAGAATACCGGCTTCCGCCGATGCGGCCTCCTGTATCTCAGCAACAACGAAGCCGAGATTGCCGGCTGGGCGCGCTGGCGCGATTTCGCCAGGACCGTCGGCGTGACCACGCATATGCTCTCCGCATCGGAAGCCGCTGAAAAGGGTCGCGCCACGGGTCGCTCCTGGAAGGGCGGCGTCTTCTCGCCGACCGATGGCATTGCCGATCCGGCCAGTGCCGCGCCCGCCGTGGCCCGCGCCATCGTCAAGCTCGGCCGTGCCGTCATCCAGAATTGCGCGGCGCGCGGCATCGAGACGGAAGGCGGTCGCTTGAGTGCCGTCGTCACCGAACGCGGCACGATCCTGACCAAGACGGCCATCCTTGCCGGCGGGGCCTGGGCCTCATCCTTCTGCCGGCAATTGGGCATCCGCTTCCCGCAGGCCTCGATCCGCTCCTCCATCCTGTCCGTTTCGGGCGGGGCAGAAGGCATTCCGGCCGCCCTGCACACGGCCGAGATTTCCATCACGGCGCGCGGCGATGGCGGGCATACGCTGGCAATCAGCGGACGCGGGCGCGTCGACGTGACGCCGCAGCAACTCCGCTTCTCGCCGCAATTCCTGCCGATGTTCCTCAAGCGCTGGAAGAGCCTTGCCCCCGGCGGGCTCGAAGGGTTCAGAAGCGGCCACGAGACGCTGGCCCGCTGGCGGCTCGACCGGCCGACGCCGATGGAAGCGATGCGCATTCTCGACCCCGCGCCGGATCAGGCGACGATCCGCCTCACGCATCAGCGCGCGCTGGAACTGCTTCCTGAACTGAAGAAGACGAAGATCGCCGCAAGCTGGGCCGGTTATATAGATTCCACGCCGGACGGCGTGCCGGGGATCGGCGAAGTCGAGAGCCTGCCGGGCTTCATCCTCGCCGCCGGCTTCTCCGGCCACGGCTTCGGCATCGGCCCCGGCGCCGGTCATCTCATCGCCGATATCGTGACGGGGGCGGAGCCGATCGTTGATCCGAAGCCTTACCACCCGTCCCGCTTCGCGGCCTCGGCCTGGGGCAAGGTGGCGGAGTTCTGAGTAGAACTGCAACCGGGGCTGAGGCCGGCTCCCATCCATGCCAAGGTCGCCAATCTCTTCCACATTCCTAGTGCGTTTCACCTTTTAACAGAAACATATCCTGCGTTTTGGAGAGAGTTGGCGCATTCGTCTGGTTGGATTGTTTGAACGAGCGCGCCGATTTGTCGCCAGGTATCTTCAATGGTGCGTTTCTGCGCATGACGCATCCAGTGCTTAATCTTCGAGAAGGCCTGTTCGATGGGATTGAGGTCGGGCGAATAGGGCGGCGTGAACCAGAGGCGTGCGCCTGCAGCTTTGATGGCGCTTCTGATGGCAGCCGCCTTGTGGCTGCCGAGGTTGTCCATGATGACGATGTCGCCGGGCTTGAGGACGGGCACCAGCTGCTGTTCGACATAGGCGCGGAAGCACTGACTGTTGATCGGTCCGTCAAAGACGCAAGGTGCTGTCAGCCGGTCGTTTCTCAAGGCACCGAGGAATGTCAGTGTGCGCCAGTGACCGTGCGGCGCAAACGCCCGCAGACGCATGCCTTTTGGCCCCCAGCCTCTGATCGGTGTCATGTTGGTCTTGATCCAGGTCTCATCAATGAAGACCAGTCGGTCGGGATCGAGGTGCTGCTGCAGGGCCTTCCATCGCTGTCTTCTGCGGGCGACGTCGGCACGAGCCTGCTCAAGGGCAAACAGTGTTTTTTTTGAAGCGTAGCCCTTGGCTGCGGAGGAATTCCCAAATCGTATTATGGGAGACGGTAATGCCGCGTGCAGCCAGTTCCGCCTTCAGTCCATGCAGCGTCAGATGTGGATTTTGAGCGAGCCGCTCGGCAATGAAGTCGCGATGCGGCTCAAGGATGCGCTTTCGATAACCACCCATCTTGGCCGGGCGAACCGATCCGGTCGCGCGATGGCGCTGCGACCACTTCACCACTGAGGACGCGGCCACTCCGAACCGCGCCGCCACGGCCCGAATGCTCTCGCCGCCAGACACGGCGGCGACAACACGCTCACGAAGATCGTTTGAGATCGGTGCGGTCATGTGATGCTGGCCTCCATCCAGCCAGCATCAATGACCCAGAACAAAGCTGATTTGGGAATCCAACCCGATTCAGAAAAACGGGGAAACGTTCTAACCCGCCACTGTCACCTGCTGGAAGCCGGAAGCGGCAGCTTCCGCTTGGAGAACAGCTCGGCTTGTGAGCCGAAGCGAGCAAAGGAGAAACGCAGGAACTTGACCGCGACGATCAATACGAAGGATATTTGAAGGCGGGTCAATTCTCGGTGGAAACGCCGGGGCAGCTCTCAGTGAAAATCAACACCGCAGGGCTCGGGAAACAAGACTGTCGTTCCGGGGAATGAAGCAAGGGCATCTCGTATGGAAGTTCGCCAACTCCGGTATTTCGTCGCGGTCGCCACGGAACGCAATTTCTCGCGCGCTGCCGAAATCCTGCATATCGCGCAGCCACCGCTCAGCCGGCAGATCCAGCAGCTGGAGGAGGAGCTGGGCGTCAGCCTCATCGATCGCACGAACCGGCCACTGACCCTGACGCAGGCAGGGCGCTTCTTCTTCGACCAAGCCTCGCAGATCCTGCGGCGGCTGGACCATGTGCGCGATCAAACGCAGAGGATCGGCAAGAGCCAGCGCGAGCGTTTTGTGATCGGCTGCGTCGGGTCTACACTTTATGGTGGCATTCCCGATCTTGTGCGGCGAATGCGCCAGCATTGGCCCGATCTCGACATCGAAATCCGGGAAATGATGTCGACGGAACAGGTTGCGGCGCTGAAGGAGCGCCATATCGATCTCGGCTTTGGCCGGGTGCGCTTCAATGACAAGGAGGTGGAGCGCATCACGCTTCGTGAGGAGCGGCTTGCCGTCGCCCTGCCGCCATCGCATGCCAAGGCCGGAGACAAGGAGCCGCTTGCGCTTCGGGATCTGGAGGGGGAAAGCCTGATCGTCTATCCCGGCATGCCGCGGCCGAGTTTTGCCGATGAAGTACTGAACCTCTTCGAGGAAAACCGCGTGCCCCTTCGCCGCGTCGAGGAAGTGCGTGAAATTCAGACGGCGCTTGGCATGGTCGCTGCCGGCGCCGGCATCTGCATCATCCCGGTGGCCTCGCAGCGCCAGCGCCCGGACGACGTGGTCTACCGGATCATCGCCGATGAGAAAGCCACCTCACCGATCATCATGAGTTACCGGCGCAGCGACGCCAAAAGCAGGATGGACACGATCAAGCAGCTCATTCGGGAAATGTATGCCGACAATCCACCCTGGCTTCAGCTGTCCAACCTCCGTCTGGATACCGGCGAGGCGTGATTGCGAAAGCCCGGCAATGGTGAGCCGGAAAAGAGGCCCGCAGAGCGGGCCTCAGAGTGTTGCGCGTGCGTGAGCCTCAGGCCGTTGCCAGTTCACGTTCGGGCCGAAGGCTCAGCGCCGCATAGACCAGCATTGCCAGAGCGGAAGCGACGGCCGGCACGGAAAACAGCAGGAAGTTCTGCTGCAGGGGCAATTCCTGCGCAAGCAGATAGCCGCCCAGTGTCGGACCCACGATCGCGCCGATACGTCCAACCCCGGATGCCCAGCCAAGCCCGGTCGAGCGGATGGAGAGCGTGTAGAGCTGGGCGACGCTCGCATAGAGCAGGATCTGCGTGCCGATTGTCGTGGCACCGGCCACGAAGACGCTGACGAAGAGCAGACCTGCGGGCAGGCCGCTGCCGATCAGGCCGATGGAAACGGCCGCCGCTGCAAAGAAGCAGAACACGACCCTGGGCAGACCGAAACGGTCTCCCAGGAAGCCGCCTACAATCGCGCCCGCCATGCCGCCGAAATTCAGCGAGAACAGGCTGAGCAAGCTCGCCTTTTCGGCATAGCCCGCTTCCTGAAGCACCTTGGGCAGCCAGGACGACAGCAGATAGACCAGCAGGAGGCAGCAGAAGAAGGCGACCCAGAGCAGCACGGTGGGCACCGCGCGTTTCTGGCGGAACAGTTCCATCACGGAAGCAGACGCACCCTTTGCCTCGCTGAAGACAAGCCTGTCGCCATCGGCCAGATGTTCATTCGGGAACAGTTTTCCATAGATCACGCGGGCTTCGGCCTGCCGGTCCTGACGGATGAGAAAACCGGGCGATTCCGGCAGATTCCAGAGGATCAGCGGCAGCATGGCAAGCGGAAGCGCTGCCACCAGAAACATCCACTGCCAGCCAAAGGCCGGGATGATCGCGATGCCGAGACCGGCCGCCACCATTCCACCGACCGAATAGCCGGAGAACATGATGGCCACCATCGTACCCCGGAGCTTCTTCGGCGCATATTCGTTCATCAGCGCAACCGCGTTCGGCATCAGGCCGCCGCAACCGAGACCGGCGATGAAGCGGAAGATTTCAAACTGCTGCGGCGAGCGGGCAAAGCCCGTGGCGATCGTTGCGCAGGTAAAGAGGACGAAGCTGATGGCGATGCCCTTCTTGCGGCCGATCCGGTCGGCCAGCGGACCGAAGACCAGCGCCCCGAACATCATGCCGAAAAGCGCCCAGGCCTGAAGCGCGCCGGCCTGCGGCTTTGTCAGTCCCCATTCGGCAATGAGCTTCGGCAGCACGGTGCCGGCGACGAAGACGTCATAGCCGTCGACGATGAGCAGAAGCCCGCAAAGGGCGACGATCATCCATTGGAAGCGCCCGAACGGACCTCCGTCTATGGCTTCATTGATATCGATATTACGCATGTTTCCTCCTCCCAGGTGTGATGCATATTGCGGGTCTGTCCCTACCCGAGATCGCCCCCTGCGACCGGCAGAATGGACCCGGTGATGTAGGACGCCTCGTCGGATGCCAGAAACAGGATCGGTGCGACCTGTTCCGACAGCGTGCCGTAGCGTTTCATGAAACTCGATTGCTTCACCTGCGCGACGACGTCGCGCATCCAGGCCTGCTCCTCGGCAGTGTCGCCGGCCGCATTGCGCGGTACACGCCTTGCCGGCGCTTCCGTGCCGCCGGGTGCCGTTGCGACAACCCGGATGTTGCGCTCGGCAACTTCCATGGCGAGCGACTGCGTCAGCCCATTGATGCCGCCCTTGGCAGCCGAATAGGGCACGCGATGAATGCCGCGCGTGGCATTGGACGAGACGTTGACGATCGTTCCCGCGCCGCGCTCGAAGAGATGCGGCAGGACTGCGTGGCAGCAATAGAGCGTCGGCATCAGCGAACGGCGGATTTCCGCATCGACCTGCTCCGCCTCGAAGGCTTCATAGGGGCGCATGCGGATCGCGCCGCCGACATTGTTGATCAGGATGTCGATGCCGCCGAACTGCTCGGCGGCATGACGCATGACAGCCTCTGCCCCCTGATAGGTCTCAAGATCGGCGACAAAAGCGGCAGCCTTCTCGGTGGCGAGATCGGCCACGATGTCATGCACGAATTCGGCACGATCCACGAAGAGGACACGGCCCCCTTCCGCAACCGCCCGGGTGGCGACCGCAAGGCCGATGCCCTGGGCAGCCCCGGTGACGACGAGAACCTTGTCCCGGAACCGACCTTCGAACACAGGGCTGGTCATGCGCTTTCCTTCAAGACGAGGTTCGGCGTGAACTTCTCATAGTGGAAGCTCACCGGCGTGACGCCTTTGTCGGCAAGCCAGGTGCGCACGGCATCCACCATCGGCGGCGGGCCGCAGAGATAGACATCGATCTCGCCGGCGCCGAGCAGATCCTGAGGCATATGTTCCGTAACCCAACCCTTACGCGGATGAGAGGATGCCTTGTCGGCCACGACGGTTGTGAATGCAAAGCCCGGCAGGCGCGCCGCATGAGCTTCCAGCACGTCGACCAGCACGAGGTCCTCGTCGCGCGTGACGCCATAGACAAGATGGATCGGCTGTTGCGACTGCTTTTGTGCCAGTACGTCCAGCATGGACAGGAAGGGCGCAAGACCCGTTCCGCCGGCCAGGAAAAGCAGCGGACGCGCTGCTTCGCGCAGATAGAAACTGCCCATGGGGCCGGTCAGCGACAGGCGGTCGCCCGGCTTGGCATGTGCAAGCCAATTGCTCATCAAACCGCCCGGCTGTTTCTTGATCAGGAAACCAAGGCGATTTTGTTCGGGCGGCGTGGTGAAGGAATAGGAGCGTGTCGCCCCGCTTGCCGGAACGTCGATATTGACATACTGGCCCGGCAGAAATGCCGGCGTCGCGCCGCCATCCACCTCGAGTTCCAGGACGACTGCGGCGTCGTTATGCGCCTCCACCCGGACGACCGTGGTGGCAATCTTCTGCTGTGCCGTCTTGCAGACGGAGGAATTGGCCGGCACCGCGATCACGCCGTCGCTGGTCGGCCGCATCTGACAGGTCAGAACGAGGCGTTCTGCCGCCTCGTCCGCCGACAGCGCATCTTCCAGATAGTCGTCGCCGAGATCGTAGGTTCCGGTTTCCGAACGGCATTTGCAGGTTCCGCAAACGCCGTCCGAACAATCCATGGGAAGATTGATCTGACTGCGATAAGCCGCGTCGAGAAGCTTTTCACCCTCGCGGCAATCCACGAAGCGCGTTACGCCATCTTCGAAATTCAGTGCGATGCGGTAAGTGCTCATGGTTCATCCTCCTCTGCAAATCAAACCGGGGGTCGACGTCAAACGTGGTAGACGTCGATCACCTGGCGGATGTAGTCGTTCTTCAACACGATCTTCTTGGCCGCGATCAGGAACGTGTCACCGCTGCGGCGCAGCGTCAGGAACACCGTACCGAAGAAATGGTCCGTCACCTTGTAGCGGTGATTGAGCGTGTGGAAATTATAGCGAAGCTCGATCCCGGCCGGCGCGTCCGCAAGAATCTCGATATTGGAGATCATGTGGGTCGTGCGCGGCTCCGGCGTGGAGGCCCCGGAACGCTCCGTCTTGATGCGGAACACCCGGTCCTCAAGCCCGCCGCGATCCGGATAATAGATCAGCGAGATTTCGCTCTGCGGATCCTCGGTGATCTTGTCGTCATCATCCCAGGCCGGCATCCAGTAGGTGGCGTCCTCGGCATAACAGGTCAGCCAGTTGTCCCATTCCCTGTCATCGAGAAAGCGGGCCTCGCGATAGATGAAGGTCGAGACGGATTCCTGGATCGTGCTCATGCCTCGGCTCCTTCCATTTCCACAGTCAGCGCATTGCGCATGACGGTCGCCCAATATTCGTGCTGGCGAACAAACAGGCCTTCGTCTTCGCTGCGCTCACCTGACAGGAGCGGGTTGATGCCCATGCGGCGGGCATTCTCATCGGGTCCGTCGATCCAGAGCGGTGCGCCCCGCGACAGATCGTTCCAGAGCGCGGCGGTTCCCGCATAGCCGTTCTGGCAGGCGCGGAATTCTTCCAGATCGTCTGCCGTTCCCATGCCTGAGACGTTGAAGAAGTCTTCGTACTGGCGGATGCGGAGCGCGCGATCAGCAGCGCTTTCGCCCTTTGGCGCGAAGCAGAAGATGCTGATTTCCGTCTTGTCGACGCTGATGGGGCGCGTCACGCGGATCTGCGTGCTGAACTGGTCCATCAGGAAGACGTTCGGATAGAGACAAAGGTTGCGCGTCTGGTTGATGATGAAATCGGCCTTGTCGCTGCCGACCCGATCGCTGATTTCCTCACGGCGGTGATAGACGGGGCGCACCTCGGGGTTCATCGTGTTGGTCCACAACAGGATGTGGCCGTTGTCGAACCCATAGACGCCGGCAACCGAACGGCTCCAGCTGTTCGCATCGACGGCCTTGGTGCCTTCTTCCTTGCGGCGGCCCATGGTCGCGGCATAGTTCCAGTGAACGGAGCTGACGTGATAGCCGTCGCAGCCGTTCTCCATCTGGAGCTTCCAGTTGCCGTCATAGATATAGGACGAGTTGCCGCGCAGAACTTCCAGGCCTTCCGGCGCCTGATCGACGATCTGGTCGATGATCGCCTTGGTCTCGCCGAGAAACGCTTCAAGCGGTGCAACGTCGGGATTGAGGCTGCCGAACAGGAAGCCACGATAGTTCTCGAAACGGGCGACGCGGGTCAGGTCGTGCGAGCCGTTCTTGGCGAACTGTTCGGGATATTGCGTCGTCTTCTCGTCCTTCACCTTCAACAGCTTGCCATTGTTGGAGAAGGTCCAGCCATGGAAGGGACAGGTGAAGGAGCTCTTGTTACCGTGCTTGCGGCGGCAAAGCATCGCACCACGATGCGCGCAGGCATTGATCACGGCGTGAAGAACACCCGTCTTGTCGCGTGTGATGACGACGGGCTGGCGACCGATCGAGGTCGTGTAATAGTCGTTCGGCTCCGGGATCTGGCTTTCATGCGCCAGATAGACCCAGTTGCTTTCGAAGATGTATTTCATCTCCAGCTCGAACAGGTCCGCATTTGTAAAGATGTCGCGACGGCACCGGAAAACACCGGTTTCCTTGTCGTCCTCGACGGCATTGGCGAGCAGGTCCTGCAGGGCCGAATAGGTGTCGATGATTTTGGACATGGTTTCTCCCTCCCCGGCAGAGCGTCCGGCTCGACCGATGTAACAATGTCTGCAATGTCAGAAGGCTTGGCCGATCGGCCCGGCTCAGAGGCCGAGCCGATCGGAAGCAGTCTTCAGGCGGCAGCGCGCTTGCGCAGCTCGTTGACCTGATTGTCGACGCCGTCGATCAGCGCCGTCAGGCGGATGTCGAAGACGATCTCGGCAAAGGGGCCGTTCAGGTTGTTGGCATGGATGCTCGCTTCATCCGTCCGTTCGATCACCGAAGGCACCAGACCATCACGCGTTGCATAGGCGAAGTCGTCATTGATGAGCGGATCGCCTTCGATATTGATCTGCGTCGTCAGCTTGCGGTGACCGTCGGCGCTGATGAAGAAGTGGATATGCGCCGGGCGCTGGCCATGGCGGCCAAGGGCCGACAGCAGCTGTTCGGTCGGGCTGCCCGGGGGAACGCCATAGCCGCTCGGCAGGATGCTCTGGAACTTGTAACCACCCTTGTCGTCGGCAATGATCGTGCGGCGCATGTTGAAGGGTGCCTGCTTGCCGGTCGGATCGAAATGCGAATAGAAGCCGCGCGTGTCACAGTGCCAGACCTCGACCTTCGCACCCGGCATCGGCTTGCCATCGGCACCATAGACCGTGCCATGCATGATCAGCGTGTGACCGTTTTCGTCAGCGCCGTCATCGAGACGGGCAAACCCGGTCGAAACGGGAGCGCCGGCGACATAGAGTGGACCTTCGATGGTGCGCGGCGTCGGGTTCTCGATGCCCAGTTCGGCGTCGATCGCGTCAAGCCGCTCGTCGAGGAAATGGTCGATGCCAAGGCCGGGCGAAATGAGGCCCGCCTGCCCGGCCGCGCCGATTTCGTTGAGCCAGGCAATGCCGGCCCAGTATTCGTCGGGCGTGATGTTCAGGTCGTCGATGGCCTTGAAAAGGTCGGAGACGATGCGGTGGGTGATTTCCTTGACGCGCGAATTGCCGCCGCTCTGGTCGAAGCCGCTCAGCGTCTTCAGGAATTCCTGAATATCGGGCCGGTTGAAGATTTGTACGGTCATGTCATGTCCTCCTCACATGGTGCGTATGAGCCGGGAGATCCCCGGAGTTTTGAATTCAGCGGTCGTCATCGCGGACAGCGGAGGGATGGCGCAAAAGCGGCATGACCTCGATGTCCATGAACTTGAAAAGCGGAAGGCCGGACAGGAGCTGATGCAGCTCGTCGTTATCAGCAACGTCCAAGATGCTGATATTTGCGTATTGTCCGGCAATCCGCCAGATATGCCGCCATTTGCCCTGGCGTTGCAGATCCTGAGAATAGGCCTTTTCCCGCTTCAGGATCTCGGCCGCCTCCTCGGCGGGCAGATCGTGGGGCAAATTGACGTTCATCCTGACGTGAAAGAGCATGGCGCGTTTCTCCTCAGCCTTTCGCGCTGGTGATCGACCGGGAACCATCCCGGGTGAAACGGTCAAGCTTCTCCACGTCGAGAGCAATGCCGAGACCGGGCCCAGCGGGAACCCCGAGCGAGAAGTCGCTGTAATCGAGCGGCGTCTGCAGGATCTCCTCCGTCAGCAGAAGCGGACCGAAAAGCTCGGTTCCCCAATGCAGATGGGCAAAGGTCGAAAAGACATGGGCGGAGATGATCGTACCCACCGCGCCTTCGAGCATCGTGCCGCCATAGAGTTCGATACCGGCCGCGTCGGCAATGGCACCCACCCGCAACGCATTGAACGGACCGCCGCTCTGTTCGACCTTGACCGCAAAGACATCGGCCCCTTGGATGCGTGCAATTTCAAACGCGCTTTCGGGTCCGTGCAGCGATTCATCCGCCATCACTGCCGTCGGGAAGCGACGGACGAGACGGGCGAGCGCCGCCGTCGACTGGACGGGCTGTTCGACCAGCTCACAACCCGCATCGGCAAGGGCGGGGATACCAAGGCTTGCCTCCGTCTCGCTCCAGGCCATGTTGACGTCGACGCGAACAGCGCCACGGTCGCCGAGCGCCCGTTTGATGGCAGCAACATGTGCCACATCCTCACGCACAGGCCGCAAGCCGATCTTCAGCTTGAAGATCGAGTGGCGGCGCAGCGCCAGCATCCGTTCGGCCTCGTCAATATCGCGGGCGGTATCACCGGAGGCGAGTGTCCAGGCGACAGGCAGCCGATCGCGCCGGCGACCGCCGAGCAATTCGCTGACAGGCAGGCCAACGCGCTTGCCCTGGGCATCCAGAAGCGCCGTTTCCACCGCGCTCTTGGCGAAGCGGTTTTCCTTCACCATCTTGCCGATCCGCGCCATCAGCGCCTGGATCCGGCTCGCATCCTCACCGATCATGACCCGCGAAAAATAGCGGTCGATCGCCAGTTTCATGCTTTCCGGGCTTTCGCCGCCATAGGCCAGCCCGCCGATGGTCGTGCCTTCGCCGATGCCGACAATGCCGTCGCTGCAATGGACCAGAACCAGCATCAGCGTCTGCCCGGTCATCGTGGCGACAGACAGCTTGTGCGGCCGGATCGTCGGCAGATCGACCAGCATCGTCTCGATGCGTTCGATAACAGGGCCACTGCTCAGCGTGGCGAAAGGTGCGTGAAAGGTAACGTTCATGGGCAAATATTGCGAAACCGCAGCCCCGGCGTCCAACACCGTTTAAGTGCGTTTTTATACCTTTGAGGTATAGTGTGGACGAGGCGTCCTGCGGCACCAACGCGCCCTGCTCAAGGGATCACGCAGCTTTTGCAGGTGCTTCACTCACCCGATCTTGGCGTAGGACAGGCGCTGGCAGCAGGCGATCAGCGATTTCGTCAAGGGTGAATCCGGCTGCATCACCTCGGGATCGGTTCCGATGAGTGTGACAACCGCCTGCGCCTCGCCCTGCCAGTCGAGAATGGGCGCAGCGATGGCAACCAGCCCCGGAATATAACGGCCTTCGACAGAGGCGTAGCCGCGCTGGCGCGTCTCGGCGACCAGCTTTTCGATATCCTTTTCGCTCGTGATCCGCTGATCCGCCGTGGTGGATGTCCGGCGAGCTTCCCGCAGTTCGGCATTGCGGATGTTCTGAAGCGGCGCTTGCGGCGCCCAGGCCAGAAACGCCCGCCCGGTCGCAGAGTTGAGAAGCGGCAGGATTGTCCCCAGGCCCATCGAGGTGACGGCAGGCGTTGCCGCGCGCTCCCAGCGAACCACCGTTGCGCCATGCGTGCCCCAGACCGAAAGAAGCACGGTCAGGCCCGTTTCCTGGCATAGTTCCGGCAACACATCCGCCGCCCGGTTGACGAAGTCGTGCCGGGCAAGCGCCGCCAGACCCAGCATGACGGCGCCATGGCCGAGATCATACTTGCCGGAACGCCCGGCCTGAGCCACCAGCCCGGCATTGGAAAAGGACGTCAGATAGCGGTGGACCTTGCTGGGCGGCATGCCGCAATCGCGTGCCAGTTCCGACAGCGAAACCGGCCCCGCATAGGCCTGCATGGTGTTCAACAATTTCAGCGCCGCGTCCAGGGACTGGATGCCACCGGACTGGCGTTCGCTGTCATCTTCATTGTCCATCACGCCCACAGATCCTGCCTCGAACTTTCAAATTTCCTGTTTGACGATACCCATCGCCGCCCGGTTTGAACAGGTCCCCACGGACCGCCCGATCCGAGGTGATTGCGGTCAATCCCGCTGCCTGAATATGCCAACTTGACCTCCAAATCACCTGTTTCACATCGGCTTTCGAAAAAGAAAATCGAATGGATTCAGGCAAATGCTGTTTTTCTTGAATTTCACTATACGGAACTTATTGCACAGAATGGAAAATTGCATATTCTCAATTTCAGGGAGTTTTGAGGATTTAGGGAGGTTTCATGTCAAAGCTGACAACAGTTGAGATTCTGGGCGGCGGTCCGGCAGGGCTCTATACGGCGATCCTGCTGCGGCGCATGATGCCGCATGTCCGGCTCCGCGTGACGGAGCAGAATGCCAAGGGTGCGACCTTCGGCTTCGGTGTCGTTTTTTCCGATCAGGCACTGGATTTCCTGAAAGCAGACGATCCGGAAACGCATGATCTGGTGACGCCGGCCATGGAGCGCTGGCGCAACATGACGCTCAACCTGCCGGCGGGTCAGGTCGTGCTCGATGGCGTCGGCTTTTCGGCCGTGGGTCGTCTCGAGCTGATCGAAATCCTGCGCAAGCGCGCCGAGGCGCTGGGCGTCGAAATCCGGTTTTCGCAGCATATCGACTCGCTTGCCGACTTCGACGCGGATCTCGTCATCGGCGCGGACGGGCTGAACTCGCTGGTGCGTCGCTCGGATGAAGCGGGCTTTGGCGTCCATCTCGACCATTTCAGCAATCATTTTGCCTGGTTCGGCACGGAACGGCCGTTCGACACGCTGACGCAGACCTTCGTGAAGACCGACAAGGGCGCGTTCAACGCCCACCACTATCGCTTCCAGCCCAACCGCAGCACGTTCATCGTCGAATGCGACGACGAGACCTTCAAGGCCTATGGCTTCGAGCATATGGGCGAGGATGAAAGCGCAAGGCTTTGCGAGGGCATTTTTGCCGATACGCTGGCCGGCGCACCGCTGATCACCAACAAGTCCATGTGGCGGCAATTCCCCCGGCTCTGGTGCGATAAATGGGTGTCCGGCCGCCATGTGCTTCTCGGCGACGCCGTCCACACCGCCCATTTCTCCATCGGTTCGGGAACGCGCCTTGCCATGGAAGATGCCATTGCACTGGTCAGGGCACTCGCCAGCCATGACGACGTCGACGAAGCACTCGCCGCCTATCAGGCCGAACGCCAGCCGATTGCCAAGAAGATCGTCGATGCGGCGAACACCTCAGCCAAATGGTATGAGAGCTTCGCGGCCAAGATGGATCTGCCGCCGGTCGATTTCGCCTTCGACTACATCACCCGCTCGGGCCGGATCGACATGGAGCGCCTGCGCCGCATGGCCCCGGAATTTGCGGCCCGATATGAGGCAGAGGGACGCAAGCCCTCCACATCCATCTCCGATCCGGTTGCCGCCAACACGCCTGGCAGCGCCGAAATCGGCTTCGACAAGGCCGCCCATCGCAATTGTTCCAGCATCCTGTGGGACAATCTGGAGCGCAACCCTCATAAGATCGCCGTCACCGGCCCCGCCGGCACCATAACCTATGCGGACCTGATCGCGGAAGCCGCCCGCTGGGGCAATGCCTTTACCGCAGCAGGCCTTGAACAGGGCGAACGCATCGCGTTTTTCATCGATGACACGCCCGTCTATCCGGCAGCCTTCTTCGGCGCGGTGCGCGCGGGCTTCGTCCCCGTGCTCCTCAACACGCAGACCCCGCCGGACGTGCTGAATTACTTTCTTCAGGACACGGGCGCGCGGGTCGCACTGTGCGAGGCAACCTTCCTCGGCGTGTTTGCCGAAGATGTCCTCAAGGGCACATCGCTCAAGACAATTGTTGTCGCCAATGGATCGGCCAAGGGTTACAAGCATATCGCTGCGACCGATTTTGTGGCCGGACACGCCACAAGCCTCGCCTCAGCCGCAACCGGCCCGGACGACATGGCGTTCTGGATGTATTCCTCCGGATCGACAGGTCGCCCGAAGGGCATCGTTCATCTCCATCACGACATGGCCTATACGCAGGCCTCCTTCGGTCGCCATGTGCTGAAGCTCAAGGAAGACGATATCTGCTTCTCGGTGCCGAAGGTGTTCTTCGCCTATGGCTTCGGCAATGCCTTCACCTTCCCCTTCTCGATCGGCGCGACCACCGTTCTGATGCCCGGCCAGCCACGTGCGGATGCTGTGCTCGAAACCATCGAGACCTTCCGGCCGACCGTGCTCTTCGGGCTGCCGACGCTTTACACCTCGCTGGCGCGCGCCGATGCGGCCAAGCATCGCGACCTGAGTTCGCTGCGCCAATCGATGTCGGCGGCAGAAATTCTGTCCGAGGACATTTACGCGGCCTGGAAGGCGCTGACCGGTCATGGACCGACGGAGGGGCTGGGCTCGACCGAGCTTCTGCATATCTATCTGTCGAACAGCCTGACAGACCACCGCATCGGCTCGGCCGGCGCGCGGGTGCCGGGCTATGAAATCCGGCTGGAAACGCCGGATGGCGCAGTGCCGGGACCGGGCGAAGAGGGCGTGATGTTCGTGCGCGGACATTCCTCCGCCCCAACCTACTGGAACCGCCCGGACAAGACGCGCGAGACCATGCGCGACGACTGGATCTATACCGGCGACCGCTTCATCGAGAAGGACGGCTACTATTATTTCCAGGGCCGCGCCGACGAATTGATCAAGGTGTCGGGTCAATGGGTGTGGCCGCTTGAGGTCGAACGCTGCCTCAACGAGCACCCGGACGTTCACGAATGCGCAGTGCTCGGCCACCAGATGGAGGACAGGCGGATGACGCTGCGCGCCGTGATCCGGCTTCGGGAGGGCCGGCAGGGCAATGAGGCGCAGAGCGAGGCGCTGCGCGCCTATATCAAGTCGCAGCTTCAGCCCTACAAATATCCGCGCATCGTCGAATATGTCACCGACCTGCCCAAGACCGGCACCGGCAAGATCGACCGGCAAGCCATCGCGGCAGCACCGATCAGAGGCGACGAAAAGATCGTGGCCTGAATTTCAACGTCATAAACAGGAGGAGAGTTTTATGGCAACTTACGTACTGGTTCACGGCGCCTGTCATGAGGGGCAACATTTCGAAGAATGCGCCAAGCATCTTCGCGCCGCCGAACACACCGTGTTCCTGCCGACCCTGAAGGGCAACCGTCCCGGCGACAGCAGGAAGACGACGACCCTTGAGGATGCAATCAACTCGCTCGTCGACTATTTCGACGAGAACAATATCCATGACGCCATCCTGCTCGGCCACAGCTGGGGCGGCCTTCCGATCACCGGTGCCGCAGACCGGCTGGCACCCGGCCGCGTCCGTCGCCTGATCTATTACTGCGCCTTCGTTCCCAACAATGGCGAGAGCCTGATGGACATGTGCCCGCCGCATTATCAGGCGCTGTTCCCGGCGCTGGCCGGCGACACGGGCGAGGTCCTGTTCCCACTTCCGATCCTGCGCGAAGCCTTCTTCAACGATGGCAGCGAGGCGGATGCAAAGGCGCTTTTCGACTCGTTGAACCCGCAACCGTTCAACACGATGAACGACCGCATAGCGCTGTCGAAGAACCCGGCGGAAATGCAGATCGGCAAGTCCTTCCTGCATTGCACCGAGGATACGTCGCTGCCGCAATCGCTGCCCTTCCATCCGCGCCTTTCCGAAAAGCTGGGGCTTTACCGGCTGGTGTCGATGCCCGGCAGCCACTCGACATTCGTCACCGCCCCGGCGCTCACGGCCCAGAAGATCATGGAAGCCGGCAGGGACTGACCTCCCACCTCGACCTTTTCACAAAATGCGCGTTCCGCACGGCGAGGCGGAACGCCGGACATGCAGAAGGAACTTGTCATGACGCTCGTATTTCCCGCTCCCGCAACGCCCACGGTTGCCGTTTCCGGTGGCGACGCGCGCTTCCCTGTCCGGCGCATTTTCTGCGTGGGGCGCAACTATGCGGCCCATGCCCGCGAGATGGGCAAGGATCCGGATCGCGAACCGCCGTTCTTCTTCTCGAAGCCCGCCGATGCCGTGGTCGACAGCGGCGAGACGGTCGCCTATCCGCCGCAGACGGAGAATTTCCATTACGAGGCCGAACTGGTCGTTGCCATCGGCAAGGGCGGACGCGACATCGCGCTTGACCAGGCGCTTGATCACGTCTGGGGCTATGCCGTTGGCAATGACCTCACGCGCCGCGACCTGCAGCTCACCGCCCGCGATCAGGGTCGGCCGTGGGATTTCGGCAAGGCCTTCGACCGCTCCGCCATCATCGGCCCGATCCATGCGGTGACCGATGTCGGCCATCCGGACAAGGGTTCGATCCGGCTCACCGTCAACGGGACGGTCAAGCAGGATGCCGATCTTGCGGAACTCATCTGGTCGGTGCCGGACGTGATTTCCTTCCTGTCGCATTCGATTGCGCTCGCCCCCGGCGATCTCATCATGACCGGCACGCCGGCCGGCGTCGGACCTCTCGTTCCCGGCGATGTCTGCGTCGTGTCGATCGAAGGGCTCGGCGCCATCGAAACGAGGATAGGGCCGCGCGCATGACGCTGAAGCTTCACAATTTCTTCCGCTCTTCAACCTCGGTGCGCGTGCGCGCGGCGCTGAACCTGAAGGGTCTGGATTACGACTACATTCCCTATGTGCTGCGCCGGGGCGATACCCGCCAGCCGGATTACCTCGCCATGAACCCGGCCGGTCTCGTACCGGTTCTGGAGCGCGAGGACGGGTCTTATCTGACGCAGTCGCTTTCGATCATCGAGTGGCTGGAGGAGACGCATCCCGAGCCCCCTCTCCTGCCGGCTGATGCGGATGGGCGGGCACGCGTTCGCGCGCTGTCCCTGATGATCGCCTGCGAAGTCCATCCGCTCAACAATCTGCGGGTGCTTGGCTATCTCGGCGAGCGTTTCGGCGCGGACGAGGCCGCACAAAAGGAGTGGTTCACCCATTGGGTCGGGCTCACCTTCGACGCCTTGCAGGCGGAACTTGCCGCCAATCCCCGCACCGGCGCATTCTGCCATGGCGACACGCCGACCATGGCCGATCTCTGCCTCTATGCACAGGTCTGGAACAATCGCCGCTTCGATATCGCAACCGACACCTGGCCGGAGATCGACCGCATCTTCAAGCGCCTCGACGCAATCCCCGCATTCAACAAGGCCGCCCCGCCCAACCAGCCCGATGCGGCGTGAGACCGAGGCCGTCAACAAGGAGGAATTCGTTATGCTCGATCAGGCCAAAAAAGCCCATGCCAATGCGATGATGCCCGACGACACGCCGGAACTGCGCGCCCTTTACCAGGCCTTCGAAGAACAGCAGCTGATGCCGCTCTGGACGCAGGTGGGCAACCTGATGCCACGTCATCCGATGCCGAAGGCCGTGCCGCATCTGTGGCGCTGGGCCGATCTTCTGCCGCTGGCGCAGAAGGCGGGCGAACTCGTTCCCGTCGGCCGTGGCGGCGAGCGCCGTGCACTCGGCCTTGCCAATCCCGGCCTCGGCGGCAATGCCTATATCACCCCGACGCTCTGGGCCGCGATCCAGTATCTGGGACCGCGCGAGACGGCGCCCGAACACCGCCATTCGCAAAACGCGTTCCGCTTCGTCATCGAAGGCGAAGGCGTGTGGACTGTCGTCAATGGCGATCCGGTTCGCATGAGCCGCGGTGATCTTCTGCTCACCCCCGGCTGGCATTTCCATGGCCACCATAACGACACCGACCACCCGATGGCCTGGATCGACGGGCTCGACATTCCCTTCTGCCAGCAGATGGATGTCGGCTTCTTCGAATTCGGCTCGGACCGGGTGACGGATTATTCGACGCCGAAATTCTCGCGCGGCGAACGGCTCTGGTGCCATCCGGGCCTGCGCCCGCTCTCGGGTCTGCGCGACACCGTCAATTCGCCGATCGGCGCCTATCGCTGGGAACATACTGACCGGGCGCTGACCGAACAATTGCTGCTCGAAGAGGAAGGCCAGCCGGCAACCGTCGAACAGGGGCATGCGGCAATCCGCTATGTCAACCCGACGACCGGCGGCGATGTCATGCCGACGATCCGCTGCGAGTTCCATCGCCTGCGCGAAGGCACCGAAACGCCGGTGCGGCGCGAAGTGGGATCGAATGTGTTTCAGGTGTTTCAGGGCAAGGGCGCAGTCGTCATCGACGGCGTCACGCAGACGCTCGATGTCGGCGATATGTTCGTCATCCCGTCCTGGATCTCGTGGTCGTTCCAGGCCGAGACCCAGCTCGATCTCTTCCGCTTCTCCGATGCGCCGATCATGGAGCGGCTGAACTTCATGCGCACCCATGTTGCGGAGCCGGAGCGATGAGCACCGCGCTTAACGAAGCGCGCGCAGCCCTGCGCGCGCGTCAGGGTCTGGGCGCGCGTTACGATGCGCCCGGCGCGCCCTCTCGCGAACTCGACTGGGCGCGTCGCGGCACCGCCTATTTTGCCCGCCTCCTCAACAATCTGCCGGATGAGGCGCTGGACGCGCCGAGCAGGATCCTCGGGTTTTCCAGGCGAAGGCTGATTGCCTCGGTGGGCTATCAGGCAAGGCTGCTGAGCGAAATCGTCGCCTGGGCGAGAACCGGACAGACCGGCCCTTTTCCCAAACAGGCGGCCATTTCGCCCGATGATCTCGAATTCGGCGTTACCCAGCCCTCACGCGCGCTGCGCTACCTGTTCGAACATTCCGCCATTCATCTGAATGTCGAATGGCGCGACCTGAGCGAAGGCGATTGGGACCTGTCAGTGACCGACCTCATGGGAAAGACGATCAAGCTTCGCGACACTCCGCTTCAACGAGCGCGCACGATCTGGCAGCACGCCGTCGATCTCGACGCCGGCGGCAGAATGTCCGACATTCCCCAAGCCATGCCACGATCGTCATAGGCCCCACGGCAACTCGGCAAGGCGGCCTGTCGTCAGCGGCCAGAAGACCGGCAGCTAGGCGAGCCGCGTGATGCGCTCCCTGCCGTCACTCGGCGGCAAGGACTTGCGTCGCATCGATGATCCTCCTGATTTCGGGGCGGCAGGAGCCGCAATTGGTGCCTGCATTCAGGCTTTCGCCGATCTTTTCGACCGACCAGCAGCCCCCGCGCACGGCGCAGGCAATCTCGTTGATGCCGACCGAGAAGCAGGAGCAGACGATGGCGCCCTTGTCCGGCCGGCCGGGTGCCGGACGCCCGGCGATCAGCATGAAGCGGGACGAAGGGTCTGTGTGGCTGACCGTCAATTGCTCGACGGCCCATTGCCGCGAGACCGCGACCGGGCCACGCGCGATGAAAAGTGCCGCTACAAGCCGGTCTCCCTCGAAGACAAGCAGGCGATGATCGCCGCTTTCGGCATCGGCATAGCCGGAAATCTCCACCCCGCCGGCAAGTGCCAGACTTTCCCGCAGCCAGGCCTCCCACCCCTGCCCAGGCACATCGCCCGCAAGTTCCAGACGATAGCCGCCATCCGCCCTGGCAATGGCCCAGTAATCGAAGGGCAGCGACGAAGGCATGGACGATGAAACGAGAAACCCATGAGCCGATGCCGCATACCGGGCAACCGAAACGGCAGCCAGTTTCAGCGCCGGCTGGCCGGAAATCGGATCGACACGGCCGGGCACGAGCGTATCGACCCGCGCGGCGGCGGCCGTCTCGCCCGTCCAGTGCATCGGAACGAAGACCGCGCCCTGCGCCTGCCTGTCCGTCAAGAGTGCGCGGACGATGACCGCGCGTCCCGAAGGAGCAGCGACCCTCACGAGGTCTGCATCGGCAATGCCAAGCGCCTGTGCGTCCAGTGGGTTCATCTCGCAAGACGGTTCGGCCATATGGGCGGAAAGGCGCGCGCTTTTGCCCGTGCGCGTCATCGTGTGCCAATGGTCGCGCACGCGGCCGGTGTTCAGCGTGAAGGGGAACTCCGCATCCCGTGCGGCAGGGGCCGGCGGCGTCACCGGCACAAAACGCGCCTTGCCGTCCGTGTGATAGAAGCGTCCGTCGGCGAAGAAGCGCTTCCGTGGAGACGCGCCCGTCGGCTGCGGCCATTGAAACGGGATGAGCCCTTCATAGCCGGCCTCGTCGATCCCGGCATGGTGGCCGATATCGAAATCGCGTTTGCCCTCATTCTCGAAGGCGGAGAGCGCGGCATGTTCGGCAAAGATCGCCGCAGGCGAGGCGAAATCGAAGGCGGATGCGAAGCCCATGCGCTTGCCGACCTCCGCCATCTGCCACCAGTCCGGCCGCGCCGCGCCGGGGGCCGAGAGGAACGGACGCTGTCGCGAGATGCGACGTTCGGAATTGGTGACGGTGCCGGATTTCTCGCCCCAGCCGGTCGCGGGCAGGAGCACATGGGCAAGCCGCGCGGTGTCCGTCTCCGCCTGGATGTCGGACACGACGACAAAGGGACAGGCTTTCAGCGCTGCCCGCACCGCATCGGCATCCGGCATGGAGACGACAGGGTTGGTCGACATGATCCAGATCGCCTTGATCCGCCCATCCGCCACCGCCTCGAACATCTCGACGGCCTTGAGGCCGGGTGCGCGTGCGATGACGGGCGCGTTCCAGAAACGTTGCACGGTGTCGCAATCCGCCGCGCTGCCGATCTCCATATGGGCGGCGAGCATGTTGGCCAGCCCACCCACCTCGCGCCCGCCCATGGCGTTCGGCTGGCCCGTCAGCGAAAACGGCCCCATCCCCGGCCGGCCGATGCGGCCGGTGGCGAGATGGCAGTTGAGAATGGCATTCACCTTGTCCGTGCCGACCGCCGACTGGTTGACGCCCTGGCTGTAGCAGGTGACGACCTTTTCCGTTTCGCCAAAGAGCCGGAAGAACTGGCGCAGCGCCATGCCGGTAAGGCCGGTCGCCTCGGACAGATCGGCCATATTCAGCCGGGCTGCTGCCATCAGCGCCTCGCTGAAACCCGATGTGTGCGCGCCGACAAAGTCCTCGTCGACCCGGCCGGTATCGGCCAGATGGTGGAAGAGGCCGGTAAACAGCGCCACATCGCCATCGGCGCGGACGGGCAAATGCAGATCGGCAATGTCGCAAGTGGCGGTGCGGCGCGGATCGATCACCACGATCTTCATTGCCGGGCGGGCCGCCTTGGCGGCGACAATCCGCTGGTAGAGGACTGGGTGGCACCAGGCCATGTTTGAGCCGGTGAGAACGACAAGCTCGGCCTCGTCCAGATCCTCGTAGCAGCCCGGAACCGTATCCGCCCCGAAGGCGCGGCGGTGGCCGGCGACCGAGGAGGCCATGCAGAGGCGCGAATTCGTGTCGATATTGGCCGAGCCGATGAAGCCCTTCATCAGCTTGTTGGCGACATAATAATCTTCCGTCAGCAATTGCCCGGAGACATAGAAGGCAACCGAATCCGGTCCATGCGCGGCAATCGTTTGGCTGAAACGTTGCGCGACGAGATCAAGCGCGTCGTCCCAGCTGGCGCGGGCGCCATCGACCTGCGGGTAAAGCACGCGGCCTTCGAGATCGAGCGTTTCGGCCAGCGCCGAGCCTTTGGAACAGAGCCGGCCGAAATTCGCCGGATGGTCCGGGTCGCCCTTGACGCTGACCTTGCCGTCATCCCCGACACGGGCAATCACGCCGCAGCCGACGCCGCAATAGGGGCAAGTGGTGCGGGTTTCAGTGGGCATGGGGATGGCTCCGGAGTTTGGAGGGGCTACCCCCCTCTGTCCTGCCGGACATCTCCCCCGCAAGGGGGGAGATTGGATGGAGCGTGCGCGCCATTCCCCCTCTAACGCTCTCGCATTCTGCTCCAAGGGCTTTAACCGGGCGGTACGGCCACTCCGGGTCAATCTCCCCCCTTGCGGGGGAGATGCCTGGCAAGGCAGAGGGGGGTAACTCGTCCACCATCATCGCCGCCTCACTCCGCCGCAACCAGAGCCGCAGCCTCAAACGCAATCGAAAGCTGCCCGTCGATATTCCTCAGCGGGATCGTCCGCACCGCACCCTCATCGGCCCCCAGCGCCTTGCCGCTTTCCAGCGAGATGACGAAATTGTGCAAGGGGCAGGTGACGGCCTTGCCGTGGACGATGCCCTGGCTCAGCGGTCCCCCCTTGTGCGGGCATTGATCCTCGATGGCGAAGACCTCGTTGTCGGCCGTGCGGAAGACGGCGATCTTGCCCTCCGGCGTTTTTACGCAGCGCGCGCCGCGCAGCGGAATGTCGTCGATATGGCCAATGGCGATCCAGTTGGTGGTCATGATCTCACTCCGCTGCCTGATGAAAGCTGATGGTCGCCATCGGCTTGAACTCGTGCTTGTCCTTGCCGGAGACACGCTCCGACCATGGATCGACCTGGGCGAATGTCTGGGAGAAGACGAAGCGTTCGTAATAGGCGCGGCGTTTGTCGCCATCCTCCATGATCTGCCGGCGGATCTCGTCATGGCCGATGCGTTTCGCCCATTTGTAGATGCGCTCCAGATAGCGGGCCTGCTCGCGATACATCTGGGTCAGTGCCACGATATGCTCCAGCGCCTCGTCCTCGGTCTTGACCAGCCCCAGAACGTCGGTGCCCTTGATGTCGAGACCGGCAGCACCCGCGAAATGGATTTCGAAGCCTGAATCCACGCAGATGACGCCGATATCCTTGCAGGTCGCCTCGGCGCAGTTGCGCGGACACCCCGAGACGGCGAGCTTCAGCTTGGCCGGTGTCCATGAGCCCCACATGAATTTCTCGATGCGGATGCCGAGCCCGGTCGAGTCCTGCGTGCCGAAACGGCACCAGTCGGAGCCGACACAGGTCTTCACGGTGCGCAGGCCCTTGGCATAGGCCTGGCCGGAGACGAAGCCCGCCTTGCCGAGATCGGCCCACACGGCCGGCAGGTCTTCCTTCTCGATGCCGAGAAGGTCGATGCGCTGGCCGCCCGTCACCTTCACCATTGGGATTTCGAACTTGTCGACCACATCGGCAATGGCGCGCAGTTCCGCTGAATTCGTCACGCCGCCCCACATGCGGGGCACGACCGAATAGGTGCCATCCTTCTGGATATTGGCGTGAACGCGCTCGTTGATGAAACGCGACTGATAGTCGTCGGCATATTCGTCCGGCCAGTCGCAGACGAGGTAATAGTTCAGCGCCGGGCGGCACTTGGCGCAGCCGCAGGAGGTCTTCCATTCCAGTTCCTGCATGACGGCGGGAATGGACTTCAGCCCCTTGGCCTTGATCAGCCGGCGCACATCGTCATGGCCAAGCTCGGTGCAAGAACACATGGGCGTGACGGCGGCCGGATTATAGGCGTCGCCCAGCGTCAGTGACATCAGCTGTTCAACCAGCCCCGTGCAATTGCCGCAGGAGGCGGACGCCTTGGTATGCGCCCTGACGCCATCGAGCGTCGTCAGGGCCTTACCGGTGATGGCAGACGTGATCTTGCCCTTGCAGACGCCGTTGCAGCCGCAGATTTCCGCATCATCCGGCAAGGCTGCAACGGCCGCCATAGGGTCCAGCGGAGCGCCCCCCTGAAATGACTGGCCGAAGATCAATGTGTCGCGCATGGCGGAAATGTCGGTGCCCTTCTTCATCAGATCGAAGAACCAGGAACCGTCAGCAGTCTCGCCATAGAGTACCGCGCCGATGATGCGGTCTTCCTTCAGCACGAGCCGCTTGTAGACGCCGGCGGCGGCATCACGCAGCACGATTTCCTGCCGGTCGGGCGCGTCGGCGAAATCGCCGGCGGAGAAGAGGTTGATACCCGTCACCTTCAGCTTCGTATTGGTGACGGAGCCGTGATATTCAGCCTCGCCGCCGGTCAGTCGATCCGCCAGCACGCGGGCGCTTTCATAAAGCGGCGCTACGAGCCCGTAGCACTGGCCGCGATGTTCGGCGCATTCGCCGAGCGCATAGATCGAGGCGTCCGAGGTCAACATGCCGTCGTCCACGACGATGCCGCGATTGACCGCAAGGCCGGCCTCCTTGGCAAGTCCCGACGCCGGGCGGATGCCGACGGCCATGACGACCATGTCACCCTCAATCACCCGCCCGTCTTCCAGTTCGATGCCCTCGACCTTGTCCGTGCCGAGGATCTGCTTGGTGTTGGCCTTGGTGATGATGTCGATGCCGCGCTCGGTCAGCGCCTTTTCGAGAAGATAAGCGGCGGCGGGGTCGAGCTGGCGTTCCATGATCGTTGGCATGAGATGAATAACGGTGACATCCATGCCCTGCCGCTTCAGGCCATAGGCGGCCTCGAGCCCGAGAAGACCTGCGCCAATGACGATGGCGCGGCCTTTGCCCTTGGAGATCTCCAGCATCTGCTCGACATCGTCGAGATCGCGATAGGCGAGAACGCCGGGCAGCTGATGGCCGGGGACCGGGATGATGAAGGGCAGCGAGCCGGTGGCGATGACCAGCTTGTCGTATCCGGCCATGATACCGTTGGCAGACGTCACGGTCCTTGCGTGGCGGTCGATCTCCGTCACCTTCGCGCCCTTGTGGAGCGTGACATTGTTTGCGGCATACCAGTCGTCATTGTGGATGACGATATCCTCATAGGCTTTCTCGCCGGACAGAACGGGCGAGAGCATGATGCGGTCATAGTTGACGCGCGGCTCGGCGTTGAAGATCGTTACCTCGTAAAGACCGGGCGCCTTTTCGAAGAGCTCTTCCAGCATGCGCCCCGGAGCCATGCCATTGCCGATGATCACAAGCTTTTGCGTCATGGTGCTTACTCCGCGGCTTCGACAAAGCGGTGGCGTTCGTAGAGGAACTTCAGCACGGCTTCGCGGGATTTCAGGTAAGTGCGGTCGGCGGAAAGCGCGATGCGGTCGCGCGGCCGCGGGATCGGAACCTCCAGAACCTCGCCGATGCGCGCAGCCGGCCCGTTGGTCATCATGACGATGCGATCGGAAAGCAGCACGGCCTCGTCCACGTCATGGGTGATCATGATCATCGTGTTGCCGAGGCGGGCGTGGATTTCCATCACCGCATCCTGAAGATGGGCGCGGGTCAGCGCATCCAGCGCGCCGAAGGGCTCGTCCAGCAGCAGGATTTTCGGCTCCATGGCAAGCGCGCGGGCAATGCCGACGCGCTGCTTCATGCCGCCGGAGATTTCCGAAGGTCGCTTGTCCTTGGCATGCGCCATCTGCACGAGGTCGAGATTGTGCATCACCCATTCATGCTTCTCGGCCTTGCTCTTACGGCCGGCAAAGACCTTCGAGACGGCGAGATTGACGTTTTCGTAGACCGTCAGCCAGGGCAGCAGCGAATGGTTCTGGAAGACGACGGCGCGTTCCGGGCCCGGCGCGTTGACCTCGATATTGCTGAGCAGGATCGCGCCGGTGGTGACGCGGGTCAGCCCCGCGATGAGGTTGAGCAGCGTCGATTTCCCGCAGCCGGAATGGCCGATGATGGAGACGAATTCTCCCTTCTCGATGGTCAGCGACACGTCCTTCAGGACATCGGTGCGCACGCCGCCGCGCTCGAAACTCTTGTCGATATGGTCGATTTTCAGATAGCTCGTCATGACGACCTCCCTCAATTGCTGCGCGTGACGATGGTCCCGACAAAGGCAACGAGCTTGTCGAGAATGAAGCCGGTGACGCCGATATAGACGAGCGCCACGATGATGTCGGAGAGGCGCGACGAGTTCCACGCATCCCAGATGAAGAAGCCGATTCCGACGCCGCCGGTCAGCATTTCCGCCGCAACAATGGCGAGCCACGACAAGCCGACGCCGATGCGAAGTCCTGTGAAGATGTAAGGAGCGGCAGCCGGGATCATGATGCGGAAGAAGAATTCCAGCTGGTTGAGACGCAGCACGCGGGCGATGTTGCGATAGTCATCGGGAATATTGCGGACGCCAACGGCGGTGTTGATGATCACCGGCCAGATCGAGGTGATGAAGATCACGAAAATGGCTGACGGGCTGCTGTCGCGAAAGGCGGCAAGCGACAGCGGCAGCCAGGCGAGCGGCGGCACGGTGCGCAGCACCTGGAAGATCGGATCAAGCCCGCGCATCGCCCAGACCGACTGGCCGACGACCGCACCGAGGATAACGCCGACAATGGCCGCAAGGCCGAAACCGATGGCCACGCGCTCCAGCGAGATCAGCACACGCCAGGCAAGCCCAATGTCCTGCGGCCCGTTGTTGAAGAAGGGCGAGGTGATGAGATCGGCGCTGTCGGTCCAGATCTGCGACGGGGCCGGCAGGCTGGCGCCCGGATGCGAACAGGCCAGCTGCCAGACGCCGAGGATGATCAGAACCACGACAAACGGCGGCACGATATTGCGGGCAGCAGCGGCCAGCATGGCCTGCGGCTGGAAGGTGCGGCGCGCGGCACGCGGCATCACGACGACCGTCGCCGTGTTGGTCGCGGGCGTCGCCTCGGACACGGGTTGAGCCTTGAGGGCAGTTGCGGTCATGGGGTTCATCCTGTTTCGTCGCTTTGGTTTTACGCAATTCCGGACGCGAAACCGGTTCCCACTTTCGCTGGAATTGCTTTGGGTTCGGGTGAAAGCCCCGCCCGCTGCGAGGGGAAAGCAGCGGGCGGGGCCGCATGACCGTCAGGCCATCGCCTTGATCTTCAGGCTGTCGAGATAAGCCTTGGGATTTTCCGGATCGAAGACCTTGCCGTCGAAGAAGGTCTCTTTCCCGCGCGAGGACGAGGCCGGAATGTCGGCGGCGGCGACGCCGAGATCCTTGGCGGCCGAGCGCCAGATGTCTTCGCGGTTCACCTTGTCGACCAGCGCCTTGATATCCGTGTCGGGCGCAAACTTGCCCCAGCGGATATTCTCGGTGAGGAACCAGGCGTCGTGGCTCTTGAACGGATAGGAGGCATGGTCCTTCCAGAACTTCATTTCGAGCCCGGTCTTTTCCACGAGGCGACCGTTGCCGTAGTTGATCGTGCCCTTGAGGCGGCCGGCGACGTCCTTTGGCGGCACGTTGAACCATTGGCGCTTGCCAAGGATCGCCGACATCTCTTCCTTGTTGTCCATGCTGTCGGCCCACATCTGGGCTTCCATCACGGCCATCATCAGGGCTTTCGCCGCATTCGGGTTCTTCTCGATCCAGTCGGTGCGCAGCCCCAGCGCCTTTTCCGGGTGGCCTTTCCAGAGTTCGCCCGTCGTACAGGCGGTAAAGCCGATGCCCTGGTTGACGAGCTGTTCGTTCCACGGCTCGCCGACACAGAAGGCATCCATATTGCCGACCTTCATGTTGGCAACCATCTGCGGCGGCGGAACGACGATGGTGGAAACGTCCTTGTCCGGATCGATGCCGCCAGCGGCGAGCCAGTAGCGGATCCAGAGGTCATGCGTGCCGCCGGGGAAGGTCATCGCGACCTTCACTTCGCCGCCCTTTGCCTTCTTGGCCGCGAAGGCTTCCTTCAGCTTCGAAGCGTCGATCTGCACACCCGTCTGGGCATATTCCTGCGCAACCGAAATGCCCTGGCTGTCGAGATTGAGGCGGGCGATGATCGACATCGGCACGGGCACATTGTTCTGCGTCACCTTGCCGGTCGAGATGAGGTACGGCATGGGGGTCAGGATATGCGCGCCGTCAATGCCGTTGGCGGCCCCACCGAGCACGAGATTGTCGCGGGTGGCGCCCCAGGAGGCCTGCTTGATGACCTCGACCTCGGTGAGCCCATGTTTGTCGAAAATGCCCTTTTCCTTGGCGATCAGCAGCGGCGCGGCATCGGTGAGCGCGATATAACCGAGCTTGAGGCCCTTGACTTCGGGGCCGGCCGATTGCGCGAAGGCTCCGGACGGAAATGCCATTTTCACTGCGCTGATCAGCGCTGCTGCGGATGTGACCTTGAGCAGATCGCGGCGGCCAATCCCTGTTCCTGTCGTCTTCGTCATTGCTTCGTGTCCCTCTGGTGATGTGACGGAGATGCGGAAAAACAAAAAGACGCCGCTGGTTAGTGCAACAACGGGATGGAGGTGTTCCCGTGTGCAGAACCAAGCGACGTCGATGTCTCTGGTGAGCGCGCTTCAGGCGCTCTTGTGTCCGGTCGCCGTTGACCGGATGTGATTAGCAATGCAAACACCGTGCCAGTTTGTCGGCGACTGCCCTATCTGGCTGGAATCGAAACGAATTTCTGTTCTGGCCGGCTCATCAGCCACAGGCCGATACGGCGCAAATAGCGATGAATAATTCAGCAGTGCAGATTTCATGCGTATTTTTTGTGCAGTGCAGCGTGGTCAGTCCTCTTGGGCATTCGGGGCAGGCGACGCGCCCGTCTTCACCGCGAAGCGGGCGACATAGTCCTGCATATGCTGCGGTTCGAAGGCCTGTTCATCCATGAAAGCGGAGAGCATGGCGACCTCTTCCGTGGCGTCCGGGAGGGAAGCGTCAGCGCCCAGCGCATTGCGATAGAGGTCGGGGCGATAGGCGTTTTCGGCGCGGGCGCAGTTTTCTTCCGAAAAGCCCGCCTGCCCCCAGCGCATCATCTGGCTATAGATCCAGAGCGCCTGATTGGGACGCGGATAATTGGCCGCGCCGCGATGGAAGAGGAAGTAGTCGGGGATGATCCGCTTGTTGCCGCGCGCATCCAGGCTGAACTCGCCATCGAGCACCCGGCGGATAATGTCGCGCGGAGCCGGGATATAGGGCGGCGAGCTGAGAATTTCGGCAAGTTGATCGTGATGGCCGGGATCATCGCACCAGCGCGCCGCACGGTCGAGGGCCACGATTAGGCGGGAGACCGTATCGGCATTCGCCTCGGCCCATTCGGGGCGCAGGCCGATCACCTTCTCGGGCGCGAGAGGCCAGATATCCTGCTTTGCCGCCACGATCCGGCCGATGCCGCGTTCAGACGCCACCATGTTCCAAGGCGCGCCGACGCAGAACCCGTCGATGGCGCCCGCGGCCAGCGCATCGGAGGTGAGCGGTGGCGGCACGACGACGAGCTTTACGTCCCGGTCCGGGTCGATGCCGCCGGCGGCGAGCCAGTAGCGGAACTCGTAGTTATGCGAGGAGAAGGGATAGGTCATGCCGAGCGTCGGCGTGGCCTCGCCGCGCGCCCGCATGTCTGAAAGCACAGCCGCAAGTGCCTGCGCGTTGGCGAGCGCGCTCGCATCGTCCGGCAGGCCAGTCAGCGCCTGCATGCGTTCGAAGATGCGGGTGGAAAGCGTGATCGCGTTGCCGCCGCGCCCAAGCGAGAAGGGCGTGATGGTCGGCGACGGGTTGGAGCCGAGCCCGAGCATGGAGGCAACGGGCATGGGCGAAAGCATATGGGCGATATCAAACTGCCGAAACGCCAGCCGGTCGCGCACATTGGCCCAGGAGACATCGCGCACCAGATCGAGCCGCAGCCCTTCCTTCTCCGCAAAGCCGAGTTCAGCCGCCACGATGAGGATCGAGGCATCCATCAGCGGAATGAAGCCGGCGCGCAGCGTCTTCTGCTCTTTCGACACCCGTGGCGGCGCAGCGACAGACCCTATAGCGCTCATGGAAAACATCTCACTCATCGCAAAGTCTCCGGATCGCCTCGCCCATCACAGCAACAGCCCCGCTGCGGTGACCACGCTCTGCGCGATGTCGGCGATCTTCTTCTTTTCGTTCATGGCGGACTGTCGCAGCAGCGCGAAAGCCTCTTCCTCGCTCAAGCCGCGCATCTTCATCAGAATGCCCTTGGCGCGCTCGATGATCTTGCGCTCCTCCAGCGCATTGCGCGCCTCGGCGAGTTCGCGCTGCAGGCGGCTGAAGGCGTTGAAACGGCTGACCGCCATGTCGAGGATCGGTTTGACGCGCTCCTTCTTCAGACCGTCGACGATGTACGCCGAGACGCCGGCATCGACGGCCGCTTCGATGGAAGCCGTGTCCGAGCGGTCGACGAACATGGCAATCGGCCGCGAGACCGAACGGGTGAGCTGGAACATGTGCTCCATCATGTCGCGGTTCGGGCTTTCAATATCAATTATGATGACGTCCGGCTGCAGCGTCTCAATGAGCCGCGCCACGCCGTTGACCTCGTGAATGACCGTCACCCTGCAATGGCCGGCCTCGGCCAGTCCCTCCTCGATGATCGAGGCGCGGATCGCGTTCTCGTCGATCACCAGGATCGTCAGGTCCGCGGTGATCTTCGACCCGCTCAATGCACCGTCCCGACAAGGTAGGAGCCGAAACTGGTCGCGGCGGCGAGGAGAGACCAGCGCGAGGCGATGAAGCGTTCGCCGAGAAGCGCAAGGGCGATGCCGCAGGCCAGCAGAGCCACAGCAACAAGAGCCGTGCCGTTCACGAAAAGCATGGCGATGGCGCCCAGGAATATGCTGGAGCCCAGCACGATCGTGGCGAGTTCCATCCGAGAAACAGCAGCCTCCATCCTGTAGCCCGAAGCAAAGGCTGACCAGCTGAAGGCAATCGCAAGACATAGGAACGGCAAATAGGCTGCCAAGGTCTCTCTCCGGTGAACCAGATAAGAACAAGCAATCCGCATGCCAGCACACTCCGCCACCTGTTTTTCAGGGGTGGCGGAGTGTGAGCGGTCGGCGCGAGGAACTGCACTGCCTAAATTTCAGGCAGGCGCGGCAGTCTGCACGTTGCGGTCAGCGATCAGGCCGCGGCGATCACGGGATAGTCGGTGTAGCCTTCCGCACCGCCGCCGGCATAGAAGAAGGCCCGGTTCGGCTCGTTGAGCGGGGCGCCGGTCTTCAGGCGATTGACGAGATCCGGATTGGCGAGCGCCATGGCGCCAAGCGCCTCGATATCCGCACGACCTGCCGCCACGTCTGCGCCGATCTGGTCGCGCGGGCGGGCGGGGCGGTTGACCACCAGCGTGCCACCAAAGGCGCCCCGGATCTCCTGCAGGAATGCATCGCTGCGGACATGGAGGACATGCAGATAGGCGAGGTCCATCTTGCCGAGTTCCGCCGCCAGATAGCGATAGAGATCGTCATTACCCTCGCCTTCGGCAATACCGCCGGTCGGCACGCCGGGCGAGAGGCGGATCGCGGTCTTATCTGGGCCGATCGCCTCGTCGACCGCACGCGCGACCTCGATGGCGAAACGCGCCCGGTTCTCCATCGAGCCGCCATACTCATCCGTCCGCCGGTTGGCGTTGGGCGCCAGGAACTGGTGCACCAGATAGCCATTGGCCCCATGGATCTCGACACCATCTGCCCCGGCCTCGACGGCACGCTTGGCGGCATGGGCAAAGGCGGCAATCGTCTGGCGGACCTCCGGGGTTTCCAGTGCCCGCGGCACCGGAACCGGCTGCATGCCCGTCATCGTGAACATCTCGTCGCCTGCCGAGAGGGCGGACGGCGCCACGGGCTGGCGGTGATGCGGCGTGTTGTCGGGATGCGACCGCCGGCCGACATGCATGAGCTGGATGAACAGGCGCCCGCCGCCGGCATGCACGGCGTCTGCGACCTTGCGCCAGCCCGCGACATGCGCATCCGTGTAGATCCCGGGTGTTGCGAGATAGCCCTGCCCGTCTTCCGACGGCTGGGTTCCCTCGGTGATCAGCAGACCGATTGAAGCGCGCTGGGCATAGTATTCGGCAGCGAGATCGCCCGGCGTGCCGTCAGGCTTGGCGCGGCTGCGGGTCATCGGCGCCATGGCCAGGCGATGCGGCAGCGTGTTGCCGGCGAATGTGATCGGGCTCCAGAGATCGGTCATTTTGTGCTCCTGTGAATGCGGTTCGAAACTTGAAACGGGACAACCGGCCAGCGGCGCGGTGTCGAAAGACACGTCTCAATTTACTGATCCACATTCGTTCCAATAGACGCTATATCTGGACTCATTGTCTCACAGGTGGAACATATGGATCTTCTAGCCCTCGCCGATTTCAATCTCGTGGCCCGCCATGGCGGGTTTGGAAAGGCCGCACGCATGTCCGGCCGACCCAAGGCCACCCTCTCCCGCCGTGTCGCCGAACTGGAGGCTAGTCTAGATCTCCGGCTCTTCGAGCGCGGCGCGCGGAACCTGAAGCTGACGCAAGAGGGACAGGCGCTGTTCGAGCGGACCGGCCAGCTGCTGACAGAACTTGAGGAAACGACGACGGCGATCGCCTCGGGCGGCCAGTCGCCGCGTGGCCGCCTGCGCATCAGTGCGCCGCTGATGTTCTCGCAGGCCGCGCTCGGCAAGCTCGCCGCGGGTTTCGTGATGCAATATCCGGACGTGCGGGTGGAGATCGTCGTCGAGGACCGTCCGGTGGACATGATCGAGGAGGCCTATGACCTCGTCATCCGTGTCAATCCGGAGCCGGACGTCAATCTCGTCGGCCGCCCCTTCCTGCACGACCGGCAGGTCGTCGTCGCGGCCCCGGGTCTTGCATGGCCGCAGGACGGAGCGGAAGTCCCCGCCGTGGTGCGCGGACCTATCCGCAGAGCCGAGACCTGGACGCTGGCGACACCGGACGGGCCAAAGGCGCTGACAATTCTGCCGGTGCTCAGCATGTCGTCCAACACGATGATCCGCGATGCGGTCCTGCTGGGGGCTGGCGTGGCGCGTCTGCCGCTTTCGCTGGTCAGCCGTGCCCTCGCCTCCGGGCAGCTCGTGCGCTGGGGCGAGGTCGAGGGCATGCAGGTCGCGCTCTGGGCGCTCTACCCCTCGCGGCGCCTGCTGAGTGCTCGCGTCTCCGCCTTTCTCGATTATCTGAAGAAGGCCTTCCCCCACGGCACGCCGGAAGAGCTTGCCGCCTATCTGGGCTGAGTGGCGGCAAAAATCGGTACTGCCACAACATTGAAATAAATCCAGGGTAGATTTATAGTCCGACACACCGACAGGTTTAAGCCGCGCGATTGCGCGTCATGTGCTGTGCCGTCCGGTCTGCAAGCGACCACTCCGCATAACGGGTGGTGTCGTCCGATTGAGATGAATGCGTGAATGTCGTCCGGCTTCTCCGGCGTCCCGATGCGAATGCGACAGCGTGCAACGCGTGGCCCCGCGCCACCCAGATCCCGGATGGAACCATGAGAACTCGCAAGACTGACAATGGCATTACCGTAAACGCCGTCGCCGGCACCTATGTCGTGCTGCTGGGCTGGACGATCGAGGAGCGGCTGCGCCCCGGTTTGCGCGGCTTCGCGGTCAAGCGCACCGACCCGGTCGAGCAGGAGACCTACTGGATGAAGGGCGCGAAGACCTTCAAGTCCGTTAATCCCTATCCAGCGCCCGGCGAACAGTTCTCGAGCCTGCAGCACCCATTCCAGTCCTTCCAGTGGGCCGACTATTCGGCCAAGCCGGACCGTCCCTATACCTATGAACTCGTGCCCATGTATGGCGACCCGAATGCGCTGGAAGCCCACCCATCAGTTTCCGTCGACGTGCACACCGAATCCACCCATGGGTCCGATCACAGTGTGTTCTTCAATCGGGGATCGCCTGCGACCCAGGAATATGCGCGCCGCTTCCAGAACAAGAAGCCGTCCGTGGCTGGACCGGGCGCCTATCAATGGCTGTCGCGCGGACTGGAGGAAAGCATCCTCGCCTTCATCCGCCGTGCCGAAGGCAAGGGCTGGAGCCTGCGCGGCGCGTTCTACGAGTTTCAGTGGAAATCCGTGCTTGAAGAGCTTGGCGCCGCCCGTGATCGCGGTGTCTCCGTCAAGATCGTGTTCGACGATATCGAGAGTGCCACCGGGCCCTGGACGGACAACGAGACGGCGATCAAGGCGGCAAAGCTCAGCGATATCGTGATCCCGCGCACGAATGGCACGCTGATGCACAACAAGTTTCTGGTGCTGAGCAAGGATGAGACGCCGCAGGCGCTGCTCTTCGGTTCGACGAACCTCACGGAGAACGGGATTTTCGGTCACGCCAATTGCGTGCATGTGATCGAGGGCGACGATCCGGCCCGCAAATATCTCGCCTATTTTGATGCCTTGACCGGCGACCCGCTGACCACGAGGGAATCGCGCTACAAGCAGGACAATGTCGATCGCAGCCCGGCGCCGGTCGAGCTCGAAGCGCAGCATCTCGCGCCCGTCTTCTCGCCACGGCCCGATCTCAAGGCGCTGCAATGGTATGTCGATCTGGCGGACGAGGCCGACAAGGGCCTGTTCATGACCTTTGCCTTCGGCATGAACGACCTCTTCGCCAATATCTATGGCCAGCAGGACGGTATTCTGCGCATGGCGCTGATGGAGCAGGAGTGGAACGGTCGCAACAAGGAGGCGCAGATCGCGAAGGTTCGCGCCCTTCAGGCCCTTCCCAATGTCGTCATCGCCATCGGAAACCGCATCCCGCTGTCCGGCTTCGACCAATGGCTGGGAGAACTCGAACGTGTCACCTCGCGCGTGAATGTCCATTGGGTCCACACCAAGTTCATGCTCGTCGATCCGCTCGGTACGGATCCGGTCGTCGTCACCGGATCGGCCAATTTCAGCGATGCCAGCACGAAGACCAATGACGAGAACATGGTGGTGATCCGGGGCAGCACGCGCGTCGCTGATATCTACATGGGCGAGTTCTTCCGCCTGCACTCGCATTACGCCTTCCGGCAGGCCGTGGGCATCTTCCTCGAAAAGAATCCCGGCGCGTCGCCGGAGGATTTCGAGCGGAGGTTCCTGCAGGATCAAGGCGACTGGACGCAGGACTATTTCACGCCCGGCGACCGCAACGCGCGAACCGCGCGCCGCCTCTATTTCTCCGCCTCGTGAGATAGCGCCGCCGGCACTCCAGCGACAACCGCTGGAACTGTCGACCCGGGTGAGCCCTCTCCCTTACCCGGCTGCAAGCTCGCGGGCCGGGAGCGTGGTGAGGTCGAGCGTGTGCCCCGGGACAGCGATCGTGTTCCAGCTGATCAGGGCAATCTGGAGCTTCTCCGCCTCGGTCAGCGGCGGTGGCGCGGCGCGGCGCCATTTGAGCGTGTTGCGAATGCCGCCGCCTATATAGCCGGCAAGCGTTCCGGACGGAATGTCGCTGAGAAACCCGGCCGCCTTGCCGGCCGTCATCAGGCCGATGGAATATTCGTTCGTCTCCTCGAACATGTCCACCAGCTCCTGCGGCGAGATCAGGGGCACGTTGGAGAGATATTCGAACAGGATCGCCCTGTCATGATCCTCCCACATGAAGTCGATATAGTCGTAGATGTACCTGAAGATGCGGTCGCGGGGGTTCAACGCCTCCGCGTCCGGAAAGATCAGCCGTTCGGCGATCGTGTCGGCGAGCTGCGTATAGACGCCGCGTACCATGTCATCCTTGGATTTGAAGTAGTTGTAGATCGAGCCTGTGGCCACGCCCGCCTGTTCTGCAATCGCGGCCATCGAGCATTGCAGGCCGTTTGCCACGATCAGTTTGGCGGCGGCATCGAGAATGCGGGCACGCCGCTTTGGGTCTAGTTCCATTCTGAATGAACCTTCATTCATCTGTCATCGGGCAAAGCTAACAATGCTCGTGCATCAAGGCAAGAGGCGGATCGGACGATCCCCACCTTGGAACCCAACCAGGAACCCCAGCCATGACCGAACTCCTTACTTTCGTGCATCTGACTGATCTCCATGTCGGCAACCCGAACATCGTCGATGAGCGCCTCTATTCCGAAACCTCGAAGACGCTCGCCACGATCCTTGCCGACGTCAAGCGCATTTCGCCGAAGCCCCGCTTCATCGTCGCCAGCGGCGACCTGACGAACCAGGGCGATGAAGGTTCCTATGAAGAGCTGACGCGTCTCTTTGATGAAGCAGACCTCGATATCCCCGTGCTTTTCGCACTCGGCAACCACGACAAGCGCGAAGGCTTCTACCGCGCCATGAAAGGCCAGACCGAGAACCTCACCGCCCCTTACGACCATTCGACCGTCATCGATGGCCTGCACATCATCGTGCTGGATACCAGCGCTCCCTTCAAGGTCGGTGGCATCTTCGAAGCCGGCCAGGCCGAATGGCTGGAAAGCGAACTCGCCCAGCATGCCGATCTGCCGAAGCTCCTCGTCATGCATCACGCCCCTGCGCTGGATGACGACGCCTCGTTGGAGTGGGAATCTCTGTCTTTTGCCGACACAGAAACGCTGCGCCAGCTCGTAGCGGGCCACAATGTCGTCGGCATTCTCTCCGGCCATATCCACTATGACCGCGTCAGCAACTGGCATGGCATTCCGGTCGTCGTTGGCGTTGGCCAGCATGCGGCCACCGACATTCTCGCCTTCCCGGAAACCTTCCGCATGGTGTCCGGCGCGTCGTTTGCCATCGGCACGCTGCGCCCGTCGGGCCTGACGATCTCCTTCGTGCCGCAGCCGTCGGAGCGCCGCGAACTCCACAGCTTCAGCTTCGCCCACATGGCGGAAATCCTGAAACGCTACGAAGATCAGGCAGCGCTTGCTGCTGCTGAGTGATGGAGAGACAGATGAACCGCAGAACGCTTCTTTCCGCCGGCGTCTCGCTGGCTCTCGGCGCCCTTGCGCTGCCCGCCTTCGCCTTTGCCGGTGACATTCCGGCCAAGGTCGAGGCACCCGTCACGATCAGCTACTACAACTACAACCTTGCCACCGCTGGTATCGGCGGCGAGGCGACGAAGAAGCTGATCGCCGAATTCGAGGCTGCCAATCCGAACATCAAGGTCAACGGCGTCGGCGTGACGTCTGCCGAAATCAGCACACGCGTCCAAGCCGATGTCGCTGCCGGCCGCGGTCCGGATGTCGCCCAGATGGTGTTTTCGGATTTCGACTTCATGGTCCACAACCTCGGTGCCGTGGCGCTCGAAGACATCATTCCGACGGCAGAGCTGAAGGCGCATTTCGAGGGCATTTCGCCCAAGGGTCTGGCGCTTGGCGTCTATGAAGGCAAGACCTATGGTCTCGCCTACACGTTCTCAACGCCGGTTCTCTTCTACAATGCCGACCTCTTCCGCAAGGCTGGCCTTGACCCGGAAAATCCGCCCAAGACCTGGGCCGAAGTGAAGGTCGCCGCCAAGGCGATCGTCGACAAGGCCGGTGCCGAAGGCATTGCCACCGGCATTTTCGGACCGTCCGCCGGCGACTGGCTGTTCCAGGGGCTGATCCGTTCCAACGGTGCGAGCGTGCTCTCCAAGGACCGCAAGACGCTGACCTTCGCCTCCGCCGAAGGCATCGAGGCTGTCTCGATGCTGCAGGACCTCTACAAGTCCGGCGTCTACAGCAATCTCGACATCTCCGCCGCCATGGACGCCATGGCTGCCGGCACGGTCGGCATGTATCTGCAGACCTCTGCCGTGCAGGGCTATCTGGTGAAGGGTGCGAAGGGCAATTTCGAGCTTCGCGCCTCGACCATGCCGCGCTTCGGCGACAAGCCGGTGCGTCCGAACAACTCGGGCTCGGCACTCGTCATCATGAGCCATGACCCGGTCAAGCAGCGCGCCGCCTGGGAACTCATGAAGTTCATGACTTCCAAGCATGCCTACACAGTCATCACCTCGCAGATCGGCTACCTGCCGCTGCGCACGGACATCGTCAACGACCCGCAATATCTCGGTGAATGGGTCAAGGATCATCCGCTGATCCAGCCGAACCTGCAGCAGCTGGCAGTTCTCGAGCCTTGGGAATCCTTCCCCGGCGCCAACTATCGCCAGATCGTCAAGACGATGATGGACGGCGCCGAACAGGCCGTCTTCGGTGGCGGCGACCCGGCCAAGGCGATGAAGGATGCACAGGCTAACGCCCAGAAGCTGATGCCCGCCGCGATGAACTGACCGGCACACGACCATACCCGGCGGGGCCATCTCCGCCGGGACCATCCTGAACGTTTCAAGGGACGATGAGATGACCGCCGCCATCGCCACCATGGGCAGCACCGAGAAGCCGCTTGCCCGCCGCCGCACCCGCACGGCCAATCGCAGGCTTCTGCCCTGGCTTTACCTCTCGCCGGTCATCGCGACCTTCATCGTCTGGATCTACTGGCCGCTGATCGATGCGTTTCGTCTCAGCTTCTACCAGTGGGACATGCTGCCGACCTCGCCCATCGTGCCCGTCGGCTGGACGAATTACATCAACATCTTCTCCCTGCCCAAATTCTGGCAGGCGCTCGGCAATACCGGCTGGTACATCGCGGGTCTATTGCCACTCGCTGTCGCGCTGCCGCTGGCAATTGCCATTTTCACCGCCGATCTGCCGCCGCGCGCCCGAATGGTCTATCGCGGCATCATCTTCGTGCCGATGATCGTTGCCCCGGTCGTTGCCGCCGCCATCTGGCGCTGGCTGCTCGATCCGGGCCATGGCATGGTCAACATGATGATGCGTGATTTCGGCTTCCGTCCGTTGCGCTTCCTGCAAGATCCCAATCTCGCCCTCTGGACCATCGTAGTTCTCACCGGCTGGAAGCTGATCGGCTTTTCGACGCTGATCCTGTCTGCGGCGAACGCAAACATCAATCCGTCGCTGATCGAGGCGGCGCGGATGGATGGGGCAAGCAAGTGGGAGATCATCCGCGATATCCGCCTGCCGCTCCTGAGTTCCACCGTGCTCTTCCTCGTCATGATGACGATCCTCTTGGGCGCACAATGGAGCTTCTCCTATATCAATGTGCTCACCGGCGGCGGCCCACTCGGCTCCTCCACCAACATCTATTACGTGCTCTGGGATTTCGGCTTCTCCAGCCTCTCCGTCGGGTGGAGTTCGGCGGCCGCCGTCATTCTCTTCCTCGGCTTCGGCGCGCTCGCCTTCGTCCTCTTCCGGCTGATCGACAAGGTTTCGTTCCATGACAACTGACGCGCTCGCCCTCCCCCGTCGCGCCCGCCGGGCAAGCTCGGCTTCGGGCTGGCTGAAGGGCTTCGACCTTGCCGGTGGCCATGTCGTGATGGCTTTGCTGTCACTCTTCTGCCTGTTTCCGGTCTACTGGATGATCGTCACGTCGCTGCGCCCGGCCAACAAGGTGTTCGAGCGCAGCCTCTGGCCCACCGCCGCCTCGCTCGACAACTATACCTATGCGCTGAACGCCATCCCGATCGGCCAGATGCTCGTCAACACGCTGATCGTGGCCGCAATCGTCACCGTCGTCCAGCTCATAACCGGCCTGCTCGCGGCCTATGCCTTCGCCCGCTGGCGCTTCCCCTTCGACAAGCTGGTGCATGTGCTGATCGCGCTGACCTGGCTTGTGCCGTTGCAGGTGGTGATGATCCCGAATTACCTGCTGATCGCCAATGCCGGCCTGCTCGACAGCCTGACAGCGCTCATCCTGCCGCATTTCGCCTCGGCGCTTGCCGTCCTCATGCTGCTTCAGGCCATGCGCAGTTTCCCGAACGAGGTACTGGAGGCGGCGCGCATGGATGGCGCGGGCAGCTGGCGGGTGCTGTGGGAGGTCGTAACACCCAACCTGCGCGGCACGATTGCTTCGCTCGCCATCCTCATCTTCATCTCGACCTGGAACGAATATTTCTGGCCGTTACTGCTGACTCGTACACCGGAGCATAGCGTCATCCAGATCGGCATCCAGATGTTCATGACATCGGAAGGCACGCAATGGGGGCCGCTGATGGCAGCCTCGACGCTCGCCAGCCTGCCGATCTTCATCCTCTATATCGTCCTGCAACAGCAGGTCGTCTCCTCCTTCATGAAATCGGGGATCCGCTGATGGGTATGCATCCGAACCGCCACCTGCCGATCGATGGCACGTTCAATATCCGGGATCTCGGCGGCTATTCGGCCGGCGCAGCTGAAACGCTCTGGCGCCGCATTCTCCGAGCCGATGGCCTGCACCGCATCACCGAAGCCGGCCGCGATACACTCGTTTCCGAAGGTGTCCGGACCGTCATCGACCTGCGCCGCCCTGCCGAGCTTGAGGCGCAACCCAATCCGTTCGCCGCCGACACCCGCGTGCGCTACGTCAATGTCTCGCTGTTCGAAAATCTCGCGCCAACCTATGGGCCGCAGATCGACACATTGCATGCGCTTTACGTCCGGGCGCTTGAGGAGCGTATGGAGGTTATCGCCTCGATCCTGACCGTGATTGCCGAGGCAGAGGCGGGTGCCGTGCTTTTCCATTGCACTGCAGGCAAGGACCGCACCGGACTGATCGCCGCCCTTCTTCTCGTGAACGCGGGTGTTGCCGACGACGATATCATCGCGGACTACGCATTGACGGGGCGGATGATTGCGCCGCTTCTGGAGGACATTCTGGCACATGCCGCCGAGCAGGGCATGGACGAAGAGGCCATGCGACCGCTGCTGGCCTGCGCGCCTGAAACCATGCGCGCGACGCTCGCCCATATCGGCGAACGGCATGGCTCCATCGCCCACTATCTGAATGCTCTTGGCCTCGGCGATGCTGTCGCGGGCCGCCTCAAGTCCAAGCTCACGGGAGATGCGCAATGACCCATCTGACGTTGAATTCGCTTCGCAAGGCCTATGACGGCAAGGAAGTGCTGCATGGCATCGACGCCGAGATCGAAAACGGCCAGTTCGTTGTCATCGTCGGCCCGTCGGGCTGCGGCAAGTCCACGCTGCTGCGCATGATCGCCGGCCTTGAGGACATCACGTCCGGCATGTTCATGATCGATGGCGAGCTGATGAACGATGTCGAGCCGGCCGACCGCGGCTGCGCCATGGTTTTCCAGAACTATGCACTCTATCCGCATATGACGGTGCGCAGGAACATGGATTATCCGCTGAAGATCGCCGGTCTTTCCAAAGAAGAGCGCCGCCGTCGTGTTGACGAGGCCGCAGCCATTCTGGGGCTCGAACCCTATCTCGACCGCCGCCCGGCGCATTTGTCCGGCGGCCAGCGCCAGCGCGTCGCCATGGGCCGCGCCATCGTGCGCGAGCCCTCCGTCTTCCTCTTCGACGAACCCTTGTCCAACCTTGACGCCAAGCTGCGCGTGCAGATGCGCATCGAGATCAAGAAGTTGCATCGCCGGCTGAAAGCCACCTCGATTTTCGTCACCCATGACCAGGTCGAGGCGATGACGCTCGCCGATCTCCTGATTGTCATGAATGGCGGTCGCATCGAGCAGATCGGTACACCCTCCGTCGTTTATCACGAGCCGGCGAGCATGTTCGTTGCCGGCTTCCTCGGTTCGCCCGCCATGAACCTCCTGCCGGCCGAAATCCGCGATGGCCAGCTTCGCCTAACCGGAATGCCGGCTTCGCCTCTGGCCGAGGTTGCGGCTGGCATTGCCGAAGGTCCGGTCACGGTCGGCATTCGCCCCGAGGCCATCCTGCTCAGCGGCAATCAGTCCGAAGGCTTGCCCGTAACCATCGATCTCGTTGAGGAACTGGGCGGCAGCCGTATTGCCTATTGCGCACTGGCGGATACCGCGCTTGCCGTTGTCCTGCCAACCGACGGCCGGGGCCAGGAAGGACGTGAAGTCCGTCTCCTCCTGCCCGCGGAAGCGCTGCATATCTTCGAAACCGCGAGCGGCGTGCGCCGGGATTACACGCTCGCGCCAGTGAGCCCTGCGACTGAGGTCCGCAATGCTGCCGGGCTGCGTGACATGGTCATACCGGTCTAAATCAGGCCTTGCGCAGGCGAGGAAGGTCGTGGACGAAGGGTATTGATAATGCCCCAGGCCGACGCTCGCCTCAGGCAACCGCCAGCTTACGCTGGGTCGACAGTGCCTTGACGCAGGTTAACGCCAGCACGATCACCGGCAGGCAAACGAGGTAGGACGAGCGGATGCCGAAATGTTCGGCGACGAAGCCGAGGAGTGGTGGGGCGAGAAAAAACACCACGAAGGACATCTGCGCGAGTGCTGCGACGTTGAGATGCGAGGCGCGGTCATTCCGCTGCGCGGCGGCCGAGACGGCGAGCGGGTAGACTGCGCTGCAGCCCGAACCCATCAGGGCGAAGCCGAGGAGTGCAACATATTCATGCGGGGCCAGCCAGACGGCGGCGAGGCCAGCCGTCGACACCAGAAGCAGCACAAAGGCCACGTTGCGCGAGCCGAAGCGATCGACAAACGGGTCAGCGAAGAGGCGCGTGAAGGCCATAAAAAAGGTAAAGAGCGTCAGGCCGAGACCGCCGATGAAGGGCACGGACTGGAAGACGTCGCGCATATAGATCGCTGACCAGTCAATGCCCGCGCCTTCGACGAGGAAGGCGGCGATGCCGATGGCGCAGAGTGGCAGGAGGCCACGGGTCGGAAACGCGATGTGGCCGGCCTCGGCATGTTCAGCCTCCTGACGTGCCGGTGCGTTCCGCATGCCTGCGATGGCGATGCTGCCGACGACGAGGACAAAGGCGAAGGTCAGGCCGAGATGCAAGTGGACCGATACCTCCGCCTGGCGCAGCGCGGCAGAGACAAGCGCGGTGACGAAGAAACCCAGGCTCCAGAAGCCGTGGGCGCGGTTCATCACGCCCTTTCCGAGCCCGGCCTCCACGCGGTCGATCTCGACATTGAGATTGATCTCGAGCGCGCCAGACAGCAGCCCTTCGCAGAAGAGGATGGCAAAGACGAGAGGTGCACTGCCCGCCCACGGAACAAGCGCCAGCAGTCCGGAAGTCCCAAGGACCGTCAGGAACGCGGTCTTGCGGGCGCCCAAACGGGCGATGAGTGGTGAGGAAAATGTCAACGACACCAGCGCACCGATGGCAGCACCGATCAGCGTAAGCCCGAGCTCCGACTTATTGACCTGCAGGCTCTCCTGCAGGTCCGGCAGGCGTGAAAGCATGGCGCCCATGGAGATCGCGAACAAAAAGAAGCAGGCGTAGATACGCTGCTGCGGCTGGATTGACATGTTGCCTCGCGGTCTGCGGCTGACGGTTGCGCCCGCTTCGGGGCTTACGAAGAGAGGTCGTCAGTAACACAGGAAGCCCGATGGGTGAACGCCCGGTAACAAATTGCCAAATTTCGAAAGTCCGGGTTGCCTTGCCGTGGCTCGTCCCCGTCCTCTTCTATCCGTTGACCCTGGTCATGCCGGCGATCATCAACTTCGCCTTCGGGACGCGCGAGCCTGGCATCGTCATCATCGCCAACGAGGTAGACGCGATCTCCCGTCCTGGTCGATCCGTGCGGATGCCGGGATCGGCAAAGATAATCTTGCGGAATTGCCTTCGGACCGAGCGCCCCACGTGATGTGAGTCTCTCCCAGTGTCTGCATCCCTGCCCCGCGAAGTTTTAGACAGCGCTCGCCTCAACGCCTGAAAAGAACCGGAACTGCGAAAGGCCACTGCCGCCGGCCGGCCTCGGCCGGGATCGGCGGGAAAGGAGAGGCTCTGCGGACGGCCTCCACGGCGGCCTGGTCCAGAACCGGCGACCCCGAGCTTGATACGACACGGATGCCGGTGGCGCTCCCGTCGGCGAGCACGGTGAAGGCGACCTGCGCTTCGCCGCTGCTCGAAGAAACGGCGCTCTTTGGATATTTCAAGGCGCGGCGCAACTTGGCGGCGACCTTGCCGGGATAGTTGGACATCGCGGCATTGCCGGGATCGGAGCGCGCCGCGCTGTCAGCGGTGGCCGAGGCGCCACGCTGGGCATTGGCGGTGCCCTCGCCCGCCTCGCCCTTGCGATTCTTTGCCGGGGCGGCTTTGGCTTCTCTTTCGGTGTCCGCTTGTTTGCGCGCTGCGGCCTTCTTCTCATCCGCATTCGGCTTTTCGACCTTCTTTGGGCTCGGAGCCTTCTTCTCCACGCGCTTCTTCTCAGGCTGCGCCTTCGGCTCTGCCGCCTTTAACGGCTCGGACGGCGGCTCGCTCACCGGCTGTTGCGCCTGAGGCTCCAGCACCGCGACCTCCGGTGCCGGTTGCAGCTCGCCGTTTTCAGACACCGCCGTCGGGTCGAGAGCGAAATTTTCGGCTGTGGGGGCAGTCTCCACCGGCGGCACGTCGCCTTGCGTTTCGGGAACCGCCTGCGCCATCTGCTCCGGTGGCGGCGTGGCATCGGTCGGCTCGGTTGGTACGCTTGCAGTGGCCTGTGCGGTTTCCGTCACCGGCTCGGACATTGCCTTCTCGGCCTCGACCGGTTCGACCGACTGTTCCGTCGCCGTTGCCTCCACTGGTTGGTCAGCCGTCTCGACGACCTTGGCTTGCTCCACCGGCTGCGTCATGGCCTCGCCATCCGCCGTGCCGGCGGCGAGACTGTCGAACGCCTGCTCGCCGACAAGCATGACCGACACCGCACCGCCACCGGCGATCTCGACCGTTTCCGGCGCAGGCATGGACATCAAGAAGACAGCGCAGCAGAGATGCAGCGCGACGGAAGCCAGCAGGCAGGTTTTCAGGGCTCGCGATTGCGCCGCGGCTTGCGGTTGCTCAATGCTTTCCGCCGAGAGCGAGGCTTCGCAGAGCGGCGCGAAATCCCGCCCAAGATCACGCTCGTCCGGCCTGTCCTGCCAATCATCTTCGCCTTGGACGGTCTGGCCCGGCGGCCAATCGACAGAGGGACCGAGCTGCGGACCGGCGGTGGGCAGGAGCGCGGGAACCGGCAGCAACGGCCATGAGCGGAAGGTGCGGCGACCGTTTCGCAATTCCTTGCGTCTTTGAAGCTCCCCGGCACCGGGCAGCATGCCCGACCGGCGGATTTTGCTGTCGATATGCAGATCCGTCATGTCCTGCGACCTCATGCGCTATGGCGTCTAGAGTCCGAAATCGACGCCGGTCTTGTTTGCCGCCGTCAGCGCCGCCTCGCAGGCGTCCGTCTCGCCGGCCATTCCGTCGCAGCTCTTCACCGCGTTGACGAGGATGCGCGAATAGGCGCCACATGGCCCGCCCGGAATGTCGAACTGGCGCACGACTGTCCGGCCTTTCTGCAATCGCCCGAAATTGAGCGCCGTCAGCCGCTCAACGCCACCCGCCTTGTTGAAGAGGGCAAATTCCAGCGCGGCCTTGGAAATCTCCCCCGGCATGCCGTTGGTCAAAAGGAAGGTAACGCGGCAGCTTTCCTTGACGTCCGCCACCGCGTTGAGTTCGACCTTCAGCGCGGGCTTGTCCTGAGCCAGCGCCGAGATCGGCGCGAGGGCTATGAGTACAAGGGCGCGGCAAAGGCTTGTCGGAAATGGCACGGGAAAACTCCTTTCACTCGGCCGCAAGCGCCAGCGCCGGCTGAGCCAGCGCCGATTGCGGCAGGACGAAAACCCCGCGGTCGGGGACACGATTGGGATGAAGCGGGCAGGCAAAGACCGCAGACAGTATGTCCGGTCGCAGCACCTCCTCCGGGGCGCCTGCGGCAGCGACCCTGCCCGATTTCATCAGCACGACATGGTCGCCATACATGGCGCTGAGATTGAGGTCGTGCATGACGGCAACGACGCCACCGCCCGCCCGCGCATAGTCGCGCGCAAGCTCCATCAGCCCGATCTGGTGGCGGATATCGAGGCTCGCGACCGGCTCGTCCATGATGAGCCAGCGCGGCCCTTCCGCGCTCAACGGCTCCCAGATCTGGCAGAGCACGCGGGCAAGCTGGACCCGCTGGCGTTCGCCGCCGGACAGGGTCTGGATGCGCCTTGCACCAAAGCCGGCAAGGCCAACGCGATCAAGCGCCATCTCGATCAGCTCGGCCGGCCTTGCCACGCGCGTCGCCCCTGCCGTCACGCCAAGGCCGACGATTTCGGCGGCGGTAAAGGGAAAGGCGACCGTCGTTTCCTGCGCCAGCACGCCGCGTTGCGCCGCGAGCTGCCAGCCCTCGTAGGCCCCGAGCGCCCGCCCGTTGATCGCAATCGCGCCTGAGGAGGCGACCTCACCGGACACCGCCTTGACGAGGGTCGATTTCCCCGACCCGTTCGGACCGGCAACGACGGTTACTTCACCGGCACGGGCGAGGAAGTCGACACCATGCAGGATGGTCTCATGGCCGTATCGGACGATCACGTCTTTTGCGGAAATCGTGCTCATGGGACCCGTCCTTTACATGTCGAGAATGCTGCGGCGGCGCAGCAGCAGCCAGAGGAAGAAGGGTGCGCCGGCAAGCGCCGTGACGATGCCGATCGGCAATTCGGCGGGTGCGGCCACGGTGCGGGCAACCGCATCCGCCAGCACCAGCAGCGCGCCGCCAAGCAGCGCCGAGGCCGGCAAGAGGAAGCGATGATCGGGTCCGATCGCCAGCCGCAAGACATGCGGCACGACGATGCCGACAAAGCCGATGCCGCCGCTGACGGCAACGGAAACGCCGGTCATCGCCGCGACAATGACGATGGCCGAGCGCTTAAGGCGTTCAACGGAAATGCCCATATGCCAGGCCGCCGCCTCGCCCAGCGCCAGGGCATTCAACCCTCGTGCCAGAAAGGGCAGAACGGCAAAGGATGCTGCAAGCACGACAGAAAGCGTGACGATACGCGGCCAGGTCGCGCCGCCAAGCGAGCCCATGCTCCAGAAGGTGAGATCGCGGAGCTGCTTGTCATCGGCCATGTAGACGAGAAGCCCGGTGGCCGCGCCCGAAAGCGCGCCGAGCGCAATGCCGGCAAGCAGCATGGTGGCAATCGAGGTGCGCCCGAGCCGCGTCGACAGGACATAGAGGATCACGGTCGTCGTCAGCCCACCGAGGAAGGCCGCCGCCGGCAGCGCGGCATAGCCGACCACGCCCGCCATCGGCAATGCGAGAGAGCCGCCGAGCACGATCATCGCCGCCGCCCCGAGCCCCGCCCCCGCCGACACCCCGGCGAGACCGGGATCGGCCAGCGGATTGCGGAAAATGCCCTGCATGACCGCGCCGGAGACCGCAAGTGCGGCCCCGACCAGCAAGCCCATGACTACGCGCGGCAGGCGGATGGATTCGACGATCAGAAGGTCTCGCGCCGAAATCGCATCGGGGGCGGCAAGCCCCAGCCAATGCGCGGCAACGGCAAGCGCCGAGGCGTTCGATGCCCCCGCCGTCAGCGACACGCCGGCGGCAAGAACAACGGCCACGACGAGCAGGACAATCACGATCTGCGGCAAGGCAAGGCGCAAACCCTTCCTCATCCCCGCATCAGCATCCGCAGCGGCTGCGATCCCGGTCATGATCACTCTCCCGGCTTGCGCTGGCCGTAAAGCGCATCATGCAGAGACACGATCGCATCGGCCGTGCGTGGGCCGAAGCCGAGCAGATACATGCCATCCATGCGCACGACCCGCCTGGCCTTGCCGGCGGGCGTTGCAGCAATCGCGGGCAAGGCCAGAAGCTCCTCGCTGCCGGTCGAGTGATCGCCCCGAGGGGCCATCATCAAGATGACATCGGGTGCCGCCTCTATGATCGCCTCATCGCTGACAGGCTTGTAGCTCTGGATGCTGGACAGAACATTCTCGGCACCGGCTAGTTTGATAATGCCGTCTGCCTGGGTCTGCTCGCCCGCTGCCATGATGCGACCGCCTCGGGCCGACAGCACGAAGAGCACGCGGGCCTTCTGCGAGGCCGTGGCTGACGCTGCAACGGCCTTGTCCAGCTCTGCCTCGACTTTTGCCGAAAACGTCTTGGCCTTGTCCTCGACGCCCAGCGCCGCGCCCACGGCCCCGATCTTGGTGACAATGGCCTTGCGGTCGAAGCCTTCGGGGATCATTACGTTGCGCACGCCGGCCGCCTTCAGCGCGTCGAGCGCCGGCGGCGGCCCCGCGCCTTCCAGCGTCAGGATCAGATCCGGATTGAGCGAGAGAACGCCCTCCGGCGAGAGGGCGCGGATATAGCCCGTATCCGGCAGCTTCAGGGCCTCCGGCGGATAGATACTGGTCGAGTCGCGCCCGACCAGCCTTGCTTCCTCGCCGAGCGCATAGACGATTTCCGTCACCGAGCCGCCAATGGCAACGATCCGGCTGGCCTTCGCCTCGGCCGCTTGGGCGGAGACGGCGGCGCAAAGGCCGATGACGCAGGCGGCGGCCCACGCAGCAAGTGTACTGACAGACCGGCGCATCAGGCGGCCTGCGAGGCGCTGTTGACGGGCAAGGTCTCGACAAGCGAACGCCAGGGACCGCGCTCATCCTGGCCTTCGATGCGCTTGCCGAAGAACTGGATGATCAGTTCGCCGTTGACGTCGAACGCTTCGACGGAGGTGACATGCCCCTTGTCCACCGGCTTGCGCACGGCCCAGACTTCGGCAATGCGGTCCTGCCGCAAATGCAGATGGAACGTTTCGTCCATGACATTCAGCCAGGGGCCCATCGTCGCAATGCGCTGAACCGGACCCGAATGGATCTGAATGCAGCCGCGATTGCCGACAAAGCACATGATCGGCAATGTCATGGCCGCAGCCCCCTCAAGCAGCGGCAGGATGGCCGTACGATCGAGCTTCCAGGCATAGTCGGACCCGATGCTGGAAACCGCCTTGTGACGCGAGAGCTTCAGCGTATTGAGAAGGCCCGGAAACTGATGGGTGTCCGTCATGGCAGACCAGCGCGTCCTGAGTTCTTCAAATGGCACATCGGTGTCATTCTCGAAGGTTTCGGAGCTTGCCGGCGTGATGGCGAGCGGCGGGACGTCTTCTCCAGCAGCAAGCTCTGCCGCCAGAGCCTTCCAGGCCGTGAAATTGCTGTCGGCGCGCAGATGGATCTTGTGCAACGCCTCGCCATGGGCATCGAAAAACTGGAAGCTGCGCTTCGCCATTTCGCCCGTGTCATTCTCGACCGCGAAACCATAGGCCCAATGGCGCGGGAACATGCGCATGTCGATCTCAGCACCCAGCATCATGGCCGCATGCTTGCCGGCGCGGAAACTGTCGTAGATGCCGATCTTTTCATGCACGGCATTTTCGTTGCGCGTCAGGGCCGTGACAGGTCCCAACTCTTCAATCCGCGGGAAGATGCGCGCGAAATCCGTCGTGATGCGAAACACGCCACGGCCTGTCCACGCCTCCACATATTCCGCCTCGGAAATGCCGAGCGAGGCCGCGAGTTCGCGTTCGCGCATCTTCGGATTGTCAATCTTCGCCTGCCGGATTGCCGCTGCGTTCGGTCTTGCCCCAGTCATCAAAGCCTCTCTCACTTGTTGAGGATAAGCTTGCCCTGACGGGTGATGCGGAGCCTGTAGATCTCACCGTTGTGCTCGATCTCGATCTCGCGGGCACCACGAAACAGCGCGGCCGTGGAATAGGCTGTCGCTCGTTGCGGGGTCACGCTGCGGTCGTCGCGCTCGGGGAGAGTTGTGTCAGCTCTTTGCATTGCCTGGGCTTGCTTTTCCATGGGCCTGGCTGGCTTCGAGCTGGCTGGGCGTCCTTTCTTCAATACTTGACTCGTATAGTCATATTAATTACACGGCGCAATACATGACTAAAAAAATCATGTTTAATTGACCCGCCAGCCAGCCTCCTCCGCAAGCCAGCGTTCACACTTGTCAGGAGAGTTTTCATGGGGACGCTTCACGCCCGCAAGGCATGGCTGATGGCTTGCGCCGCAATTCTCGTCGCACAGGGCGCTGCCGCCCAGGACGCGACAAACGATACAACCGGCGCAGCCGACAGGAAGAAGGGACGCGTCACGCTGCTTGAGCGGCTGGTGGTCGGTGCCGGCAAGGAAAAGGTTGCCATCGACACGCCCCAGGCCGTGACAGTTCTCGACCAGGACGATCTCGACCGCGAGCAGGCCGGAACGATCGGAGATTTCTTCAAGAGCGTTCCGGGCGTCACCATCGTCGGGTCCGATCGCGTCACCGGCCAGGCCTTCAACATCCGCGGCATCGGCGCGCTGGAAGCCGCAGACGAGTCGAAGATTCTCATCAATATCGACGGCGTCAACAAGTTCTATGAGCAGTACCGCATGGGTTCACTCTTCACCGAGCCGGAGCTTTACAAGCAGGTGGAAGTGCTGCGCGGCCCCGCCTCATCGACGCTCTACGGTTCGGGCGCATTGGGCGGCACCGTCAATTTCACAACCAAGGATGCCTCCGACTTCCTGGAACTCGGCCAGAAGACCGCCATCCGCACCAAGACGAGCTACGATTCCAACGGCAATGGCCTGCTCGGGTCGCTGACCTGGGCGCAGCGCATGGGCGAGAACACAGAATTCCTCTTCTCCGGCAATTATCGCCAGTCCGACAAGATCCAGACCGCAACGGGCCAGAGCATTTCCGGTTCGGACTTCAATTCCTGGTCGGGCCTTGCCAAGGTCACGCATCATTTTGCCGATGACAACGAGCAAGTGATACGCCTCTCCTACCAGCAATGGCAGAGCAAGCTGAACGACACCGACTATTCGCAGACCGGCACGCTGACCTTCGGCACGATCGACCGCGACACGACCGACAAGACCTTCAATTTCTCCTACGAAAACCCGGCGAGCGACAATCCGTGGCTGGACCTGAAATTCTCGTTTGCCTATTCCGACACGTCGGTCGAGCAGAAGGACGCCAAGCTGCCGGCAAGCATGGCAGCCCTTGCCACCAATGCACTCTTCCTCCCGTCGAAATACGCCTACAAGACCTTCAGCACGCGACTTGAGAACACGATCGAGACCTCCGGCGATGGCTTTGAAAACCACCTGACCACCGGCATACAGCTCTCGCACCAGAGCCGCGTGGGGGAAACGACGACCAATGGCAGTGCCATATCCTTTCATCCGCAGGGGACGGATGCCCGCATGGGCCTCTACGTTCAGGACGAATTCGTCTGGGCGGACAAGCTGACGATCATCCCCGGCATCCGCTCCGACTTCGTCTGGCAGTCGCCCGACAAGCGGATTGCGGGCGCACGCGATGTGAACGACGTGGCGCTCTCGCCGAAGATCGCAGCGCTCTACGACATCAACGACGCCGTGTCCGTCTTCGGCTCCGCCGCCCATACCGAGCGCATGCCGACGCTGGACGAGCTCTATTCCTGGTCTGCAGGGACCGGCGCAGGTTCCTATCCGGGCGGTCGCGCGCCCAGCCTGACGCTACAGAAGGAGAAGTCGAACAACTACGAACTCGGCTTCGCGCTCTCAGGCGACGATCTGGTGCAGAGCGGCGATAGCGGACGGCTGAAGTTCACGGCCTTCCACAACAACCTCACCAACATGATCAGTACCAACCCGCTGACAACCAGCAGGTCGGCCGTTCCCTATTATGTGAACATCGGCAAGGCGCTGATCCGCGGCATCGAGGTCGAGGCGGCATACGATTCCGACTATGTGTTTGCCTCTGCGGCCTGGAGCATGATAACGGGCACTGACCTTGTGAACCACAAGGCACTCACCACCATTCCCGCCAACAGTGTCAGCGCGACGCTCGGCGGACGCGTGCCGGAGAAGAACCTGGAGTTCGGCTGGAACGCGTTCTTTGCGGCCCCGATCAAAACCGGCGCGACGACCGGCCCGTTCCAGGCTTACCAGCTGCACGGCGTCTTCGTGGCATGGAAGCCGGATGAAGGGGCGCTGAAGGGTCTGGAACTGCGCGCCGGCGTCGACAACCTGTTCAACCAGCCATACCAGAACAACCTTTCCGGCGATGCCGGCAAGGGCCGGACCTTCAAGGTGTCGCTCGCCAAGCTCAGCGGCTGGTAGGCGCCTCGAAGATACGGACGGCAAGCCGGCGGCAACAACGCCGGCTTGCCGTCCGTGCGCTGGTTTACACATTGATGGCGACCGATCCCCGCGTCACGGCAACCTATCTCGGTGGCAACGTCGTTCGACTGGTCAGTCCGAGCGCAGTTGACAGACGACAGTTATGGCGCTCACATGTCCTTCAAGTGAGGCGCGCTTTCAAACGAACCTTCGGGGCCGTAGCGTCGGGAGAGCCGAAATGGCAATCGATACAGCGAGCCGGCAGATTTCGACCGGGCAGCGCATGGCCGGCGGAACGACCGTCCATTCGATTGATGACGCCATGGGCGTGATGAGCGGATGGCGGCTCGAACTGTTTCAGATGTCGCCGGGCAAGATCCGCTATTCGCTTTCGGTCGTGCAATTCGGCTCCATTCAGGTCTTCCGGGAACGAACGGACAAGGCATTGCTGAAACGCGGCCTGAGCTGGCCGGGTTCGCTTGTCTTCAGCTTGCCGATCGATGCGCAAGGCACGGGCTGGCTCTCCGGACACGAGGTCGATCCGGAGATAAGCCTTCTGGTGGACGGGAGGATGCTGCCGGAAATCCTGACGCCGCAGCATTTCGATCTGATCTATGTGGCCATCGACCGGCAGCATCTGGCGGCATTTGCCGCGGAGCGAGGCCAGGCCGGGCTTGTCGACCACATTCTCCACAGCCCGTCGCTGGCGCTCTGGCACGATCGCGATGCGGGTCTCGCGCAGATCTTCAGCGGCCTCTTTGATGAGGACACTCGCCTCGGCTCCGGTCAGGCGGATCATGCGGCGCTCGAACTTTTCGTGTTGGAGAAGCTTCTGGCTGCCCTCACCCTGGCGCGGAAGATCGAGGCCGTCGCCGATACGGATAACAAGCGGCTCACGGACCGAGCGCGCCTTATGCTGATGAAGAACCGGTCCGAACCGCCGACCATTTCCGAAGTGGCAAACCATCTCGGCATCAGCCGCCGCTACCTGCAGACCTGCTTCAATCGCTCCGTTGGATTGCCGGCCAAGGAATTCGTGCGGGCAGAGCGCCTCAACAGCGTCCGCAGCGCGCTTTGTCAGGCGCGGCGGGAAAACCGGGTCGTGTCCATCGGCGACGTTGCAGCACTCTGGGGCTTCTGGCATCTCAGCCGCTTTGCGGGTGACTATCGCGACATGTTTGGCGAACTGCCGTCGGAGACCCTGCATCCGCCGGCCAGTTCCCAAAACGGATAACGCATCACGAAACTGTCATTTTACAGTTCCTCCGCTGGTTCATTCAAGAAACCTGGGGAACGACAATGTATAGACCCGAACGTGCATTCGCATGCGCGACCGCTTGCCTTGCGGCCACGCCACCCTCTTCTTCCCGCACAGCATTCCTGCTTGCGACACCGTGGCCAGACCAGGCCTGGTGCCTGGCAACACGGCTCTGAGGAGGATGGTCATGGCACATTCTTCGACACAATCCCGCGTGGCAGGCAACGCTCAGGGGCTGGTCATCCAGTTCGCGAGCAGCCTGACGATCATGGGCTCGGTGATGATTGCACCGATGCTGCCCAAGATCACCGCCGAATTTGCTCCGACAACACCGGGCGCCGCAGAACTCATTCCGATCATCGTCGGCGGTCCGGCCCTGGCGATTGCGCTCTTCGCGCCGTTTACAGGTCTGCTAGCCGACCGCTTTGGCCGAAAGGCCATGCTGATCCTCGGCTCCATCCTCTATGCGCTCTTCGGCATGATGCCCGTATTTCTGGCGGACCTGCATCTCATTCTATTTTCGCGTCTCGCCTTCGGCTGCGCGGAAGCCATCATTATGACCTGCTGCACGACGCTGATTGCCGATTACTGGCCGCCGGCGCAGCGTATGCGCTACATAAACCGGCAGGTCGTCACCATCGGCGTCGTCGGAGCCCTGTTCTTCGTCATCGGCGGCATCGCCGGCGAGGGTTCCTGGCGCACGCCCTTCCTGCTCTATCTTGCACCTCTGCTTCTGCTGCCGGCCATCGTGACCCTGCTCTGGGAACCGGACAGGCGGGCAGAGCAACCGGAGGGGCCGCAGGTTGTCGCGCCCGTTTCCGGGCTGGGCCGCACGGTCGTTGCCTCCTACTTCCTGATCTTTGCCGGCATGGTGACGTGCTTTGTCGTGACGGTCATGACGCCCAATGTCCTGGTTGCCATCGGCGTCAACTCCACCTCTCTGATAGGCGCTGCCGCCGGTCTCTCCATCCTCTCCACGCTGGGCGGGTCGATCGCCTGGCCGGCCCTGCGTGACAGGATCGGCGTTGCCGGCGTCAATGCCATGCTGCTGGCGCTGATGGCGGGCGGCCTGACGATCCTTGCGCTGGCCCCGTCCTACCAGATCGCGCTGATTGCCATGGTCATGCAGGGTTTTGGAGCAGGCTTCCTCGTTTCCAACGCCTCGCTGCCGCTGCTGGTCGCCCTGCCCCCGCGGCTGCGCGCCCGCGGGGTCGGCGGCTTTACCGCCTGCCTCTATCTCGGCCAGTTTGCGAGCCCGCTGCTCGTCACCGCGCTCGCGGTGCCCTTTGGCGGAATGCCGCTGGGTCTTTCCCCCGCCATCCTGGTCTGGGCCGGATTTACGATGTTGCTCTCCATCCTCTGGGCCGGCGTCGGCCTTTCCCACAGAGGCTCCGCCCTCCACGCCGCACCCGCATTGAGCACCGAAAACAAGAAGGCATGACGATGAACATGATCGCAAAGACTGAACCTGAAGACGGGCTGGCCATGGCGGCCCGGATCCGCAAGGGCGAACTGACCCCAGGCGAGGCGCTCGACGAGGCCTACGCGAAGGTGGAAAAGGTCAACCCGCAGATCAACGCGCTCGCCGAAAATCTTTACGAACAGGCGGCGGACGAACTCCGCCGCAAGGCGCCGACAGGCCCGTTTGCCGGTGTGCCCATTCTCATCAAGGACCTGTTCACGCCGGTTGCCGGTGCGAAGATGACAAACGGCTCCCTGCTTGGCAAAGACGTCGTCGTGCCATTCGATGCCGAAATCGTCACCCGAATTCGCAAGGCCGGATTCACGATCTTCGGGACGACGGCATCTCCGGAATTCGGCACGTCCTACACCACGGAATCGCGCCTTTTCGGCGCGAGCCGGAACCCGTGGTCAACCGATCATATAGCCGGCGGTTCCAGTGGCGCGGCGGCCGCGATGGTCGCCGCCCGGGTTCTTCCCGTCGCGCATGGCAATGATGGCGGCGGCTCGCTGCGCGTGCCGGCCTCCGCTTGCGGCGTCTTCGGCCTGAAACCGTCGCGCGGCCTCACCCCCATGGGACCGGCCATCGGCGAAGGCTGGGCCGGAATGAGCACCGGCCATGTCATCTCGCTGTCGGTGCGCGACAGTGCTGCGGCGCTCGACCAGCTGGCCGGTGCGGACCTTGGTGCGCCCTACGCTGCACCAAGCTACGATGGTTCGTTCCTGCAGGCTGCCACGGGCCCGGTTCGAAAAGGCCTGCGCATAGGCCTTGTGACCCATCTCAGCCCCTGGACCTCACACGGCGATTGCGTCGAGGCCGTGACAAGGACGGCGAAACTCTGCGCCGAACTCGGCCATCACGTGGAGGAGGTGGTTCTCCCGGTCGATGCGCTGGAATTCTACGACACGGTGTTCACCATCATCGGCTCCCAGACCCGCAGCCTTCTCGACATGATGGGTCGCATGGCGGGCCACCCGATGGACGAACAGGCGCTGGAGCCGCGCCACCGCGTGATCCTGCGCGAAAAGGGTAACGTCAGAGGCGCCGATTACAGCGCCGCCGTCGATTACATGCACGCCTTCGGGCGCCGCATGGCGGCACTCATGACGCAATTCGACCTCATACTGACGCCGACCATGGCGCAGCCGCCCGCCCGCATAGGCACCCTGACCGTCAGCGATGACCAGTCGCTCGGTGATCTGATCGAAACCTTTCACGGCTTCTCACCCTTCACGGCGCTTTTCAATGCCACCGGTCAGCCTGCCATGTCGGTTCCGCTGCACTGGAATTCGCAAGGATTGCCGATCGGCTCGCATTTCGCCGCGGCCTTCGGCGGAGAACCCCTGCTCTACGCATTTGCCGCCGAACTGGAGCGCGCGGCCCCCTGGGCCGGACGCGTGCCGCCGGTCTCCGCGCTTTGACAACAGAGACGTGATTTGGTCAGACGGGGTGTCCCGTCTGACCAATGTGGCGGGTCACCAGACTACAGAGACGCCCCGGCTGAAATGCCCGCGCGTCAGTTGAATTTTCAACACGTCAACAACCGATCTCAGATCGGCAGGACGTCCTCGTTCTTCACCACTTCCAGAATGACCGAACTTTGCATTTCACGGACGCCGGGCAGGCTGACCAGTTTGCTTTGCAGGAGGTGCTGATAGTGCTCGATGTCGCGCACCACCACGCGCAGGAGAAAATCGAAATCGCCAAGCACCAGAAGCGCGATCTGGATCTCCGGGATCGCCCGCACGGCGCGCTTGAACTTCTCCAACCCCTCGGGTTCGTGCGCCTGCAGCTTGATGCGGACGATGACGATGGTGTTGAAGCCGAGGCTTTTCGCATCGAGGATCGTGCGCTTGCCCCTGATTACGCCGGCATCTTCCAGTGCCGCCAGTCGCCGTGAACACGGCGATTGGGACAGGCCCACGCGTTCGGCCACTTCCGTAACCGTCAGATTGCCGTCGGCCTGCACCGCGCGCAGGATGCGCAAGTCGGTCTCGTCGATTTTCTGCATGAAATCCTCGTAAAAATTTATAAAATTGGCTGATCTAGCTAATTCATATCTCAAATCGTGCTCAAAAAGCAAAGCCGATCCTCTGGACTCTGGCTAGTCTCTCACTCCGAAAAGGGAGGAGAGAGGCAATGGCCGACATCTCAAGCACACCGCAGGACTCGGGGTCCTCATCCCGTCGCGACGAGACCGCGACGATGTCCAGCAGGCAGGGGACGCGGGCGCGACTCCAGTTTCCGCATCCGCCCGCGCGGCCTGATCAGAAAGCGGATTTCTCCGCCATTGTCGTGCCGGAGGCCGGGATCCTGCCTGTTCCGCCACTGGACATTGATGCTAGCGGCTGCCGCGAACTGGCGGTCGGCATGGTGCGGGTTCTGGATAAGAACAACAGGCCCGTCGGCCCCTGGGCGGACTATCTCGGAGACCTCTCTGCCGACCGTCTGCGGCTCGGGCTGCGCGACATGCTGAAAATGCGCGCCATCGACCGCCGGATGCTGAATGCCCAGCGGCAGGGCAAGACCTCCTTCTACCTGCAATGTACCGGCGAGGAAGCGATCGGCTGCTGTTTCCAGCGCGAGCTGTCACAAGGCGACATGAACTTCCCGACCTATCGCCAGCAGACGCTGCTCGTGGCGGCGGATTATCCGCTGGAACAGTTGATGGGGCAGCTCTATTCGAATGAGCTCGACCCGCTCAAAGGCCGACAATTGCCGATCATGCATTCGGCGCGCGATTATGGCTTCTTTTCCATTTCGGGCAATCTCGGCACGCAATATGTGCAGGCCGTCGGTTGGGCCATGGCGGCAGCGCTGACGGGCACGGGCAAGATCGCTGCCGGCTGGATCGGCGACGGTGCGACGGCCTCCAACGACTTTCACAGCGCGTTGCTCACCGCCTCGGTCTACATGCCGCCCGTTGTCCTGAACGTCGTCAATAACCAATGGGCGATCTCCACCTATACCGGCATTGCCGCCGGCAAGAGCGAGACCTATGCGGCGCGAGCGCTCGGCTACGGCATTCCGGCACTTCGTGTCGATGGCAACGACTATCTGGCGGTGATGGCGGTCTCGCGCTGGGCAATCGAACGGGCGCGACAGGGCCACGGCCCGGTTCTCATTGAATGGTTCACCTATCGGGCTGCGGCGCATTCGACCTCCGACGATCCCAGTGCCTATCGCCCCCGCGACGAGGCCCGTGCCTGGCCGCTCGGTGATCCCATCGACCGGCTCAAGGCGCATCTAATCGCGCGCGGCGACTGGTCCGAGGAACGGCATGTGCAGGCCGAAGCCGAAATTCTGGATGAGGTGACCGCCGTTCAGAAGGCCGTGGAGGCGCATGGCACCTTCGTTGATCCGCAGCCGATCTCGCCGGCGGAAATTTTCCTCAATGTTTACGCGGATATGCCGGAGCATCTGCGCCGGCAGCGCCAGGAAATGGGGTACTGACATGGCGCGCATGACCATGATTGAGGCGCTGCGGAGCGCCATGGATGTCAAACTGGGCGATGACCCGTCCGTTATCGTCTTCGGGGAAGATGTCGGCTATTTCGGCGGCGTCTTCCGCTGCACCGCCGGCTTGCAGGCGCGCTACGGTGAAGAGCGCGTTTTCGACACGCCGATCAATGAAAGTGCGATCGTCGGCATGGCGGTCGGCATGGCGGCGCAAGGAATGCGCCCCTGCGTGGAAATCCAGTTCGCCGATTATGTTTTTCCGGCTTACGACCAGATCACGCAGGAGGCGGCGCGCCTTCGCCATCGCTCCAACGGTCAGTTTACCTGCCCGCTTGTGGTGCGCATGCCGACCGGCGGCGGCATTTTCGGCGGCCAGACGCACAGCCAGAGCCCGGAGGCGCTGTTTACCCATGTCGCCGGCCTCAAAGTCGTCATTCCGTCCAACCCTTACGACGCCAAAGGCCTTTTGATCGCGGCCATCGAAGACCCCGATCCGGTGATCTTCCTGGAGCCGAAGCGCATTTACAATGGCCCCTTTGCCGGCGATCCGCATGGCAAATCCGTGCCATGGTCGGCACATCCGGCCGGCGATGTGCCGGAGGAACATTACAGCATTCCGCTTGGCAAGGCCGCGATCCGCCGGCAGGGCTCGGCCGTGACGGTGCTCGCCTATGGAACGATGGTGCATGTGGCCGAGGCGACGGTCGAGCAGACCGGGATCGATGCGGAGATCATCGACCTGCGCACGCTCCTGCCGCTCGATCTCGACACCATCCGTGCCTCCGTCGCAAAGACCGGCCGCTGTGTCGTGATCCATGAGGCAACCCGCACCAGCGGTTTCGGCGCGGAACTGATCGCCGAGGTTCAGGAGGCGTGTTTCTGGCATCTGCGCGCGCCGATACAGCGCGTTGCCGGCTGGGACGCACCTTATCCGCATGCGCAGGAATGGGATTATTTCCCGGGTCCGGATCGGATCGCCCGCGCCTTGCAGCAGGCCATGGAGGCATAAATGACGATCAGCACGATCAGGGTTCCCGATGTCGGCGAAGGCGTGGCGGAGGTGGAAATCGTCACCTGGCACGTCAAGCCGGGAGATCATGTGCGCGAGGACGATCTTCTCGCCGATGTGATGACAGACAAGGCGACGGTCGAAATCCCGAGCCTTTTCGCCGGCACGGTGGTTGAACTCGGCGGAGCCGTTGGCGAGACGCTCGCCGTGGGCGGCGTGCTTTGCCGCATTGAACATGCCGGCACGGACGCGTCACCGGAGACCGAGCCGGCGAAAGTTATCGCCGAAGAGCCGGTGAAAGCCGTGGCCGAACCTGTTGCAGCAGCGGCTTCGCCGAAAACCGCACCCGTTGTCGCGAAGTCCGCTGCCAGTGAAGCGCCTGCTATCCGCCAGACGCAGGTGGGATCGGCGCGTGCCCCGCGGCCGGAAGGCGCAGCGCCGCTTGCCTCGCCCGCGGTGCGCGACCGGGCGCGCCGCGCCGGGATCGATCTGCGGGCCGTGGCCGGGAGCGGCCCGGCCGGAAGGATTACCGATGCCGATCTCGACGCTGTCTTTGCCGCGCCGCCTCCGTCGCCTGCCGGCGAAACCCGGCGCGCGCGCAAAGAGGGGACCGAGCGCATCCCCGTCATCGGTCTGCGTCGGAAGATCGCCGACCGAATGGCGCTGGCGAATGCCCGCATTCCCCACATTACGGTTGTCGAAGAGGTGGATGTCAGCGCGCTGGAAGACCTGCGCGCGGCGATGAACGAGCGCCGTGGCGACAAGCCGAAGCTGACGCTGCTTCCCTTCCTCGCCGCGGCGCTCAAGCGCGCCTTCGTCGATCACCCCGAAATGAATGCGCATTATCTTGATGATGATGGCGTTGTCGAACGCCACAATGCCATCCATCTCGGCATTGCCACCATGACCCCAAACGGACTGGTCGTGCCCGTGCTGCGCCATGCCGAAGCGCTTGGTCTCTTTGGCGCGGCCGGCGAGATCGCCCGGCTGGCGGAGGCGGCGCGTCACGGCAAGGCGACACGCGAGGAGCTTTCCGGCTCGACGTTCACCATCACCTCGCTTGGGCCGCTCGGGGCCATCGCCACGACGCCGATCATCAATCATCCCGAAGTCGCTATTCTCGGCGTGAACCGGATGGCGATCCGGCCGATGTGGGACGGCAGCCAGTTTGTGCCGCGCCGGATGATGAACATTTCCGCCAGCTTCGATCACCGCGTGATCGACGGCTGGAATGCCGCGAGTTTTGTCCAGCGTCTGCGCGGCCTGCTGGAGGCTCCGGCGCTGATCTTCATGGAGGATGAGGCGTGACTGAGAAAACCTGCAAGGTCCTGATCATCGGCGGCGGTCCCGGCGGCTATGTCGCGGCCATCCGCGCCGGTCAGCTTGGGCTAGACACCGTTCTCGTTGAGGAAGCAGCGGTTGGCGGCACCTGCCTGAATGTCGGCTGCATTCCCTCCAAGGCGCTGATCCATGCGGCCGAAGTCTTTGCCGAGACGCGGGCGCTTGCGGGTGAGAACCCGTTCGGCATCAGGGCCGCCGCGCCTGAGATCGATCTCGCCCGCACCGTTGCCTGGAAGAACGGCATCGTCTCGCGTCTCACTGGCGGCGTCGCGGCACTTCTGCGCAAGGCGCGGGTTCGCGTGGTGCAAGGCCGGGCGCGGGTCGTGGATGGCAAGACCGTTGAGGTCGCAGGGATGGACGGTGCGGTTGAGACGATCCGTTGCGAAAACCTCGTGATCGCCACAGGCTCGCGCGCCCAGGCGATCCCCACGCTGCCCTTCGGAGGAGATATCCTGTCCTCCACCGAGGTTCTGGCGCTTGAAACGGTGCCGAAGCGCCTTTGCGTGGTTGGCGGCGGCTATATCGGGCTTGAAATCGGAACGGCCATGGCAAAGCTCGGTGCGGAGGTGACGATTGTCGAGGCGGCCCCGCGACTGCTGCCGCTTTACGACAACGACCTGACCAAACCCGTAGCCAAGCGGCTTGCTGCGCTGAACGTGAGAGTGCTGACCGACGCCCGCGCGCTGGGCTATGCCGGTGGGCAGCTCGAAGTTCAGGTCGGGGAGACGCGTGAGTTTATTGCCGCCGACAAGGTTCTGGTGACGGTCGGCCGTGCGCCCAATCTTGACGGCTTCGGGCTCGAGACCCTTGGGCTCGACCGCAATGCCAGATATCTCGCCATCGACGGGCAATGCCGCACCTCGATGCGCGGTGTGTATGCGATCGGTGATGTCACGGGCGAACCCATGCTGGCGCACCGGGCCATGGCGCAGGGCGATCTGGTCGCGCGCGTTATTGCCGGCGAGCCTGTCGCCTGGGACAAACGCGCCATGCCGGCCGTCTGCTTCACGGATCCGGAAATCGTCAGCGTCGGTCTTCTGCCCGCGCAGGCAGACGGTGCCGGCGTCGCGGTCTTTCCCTTTGTCGGCAATGGCCGTGCGATGACGCGGGATCGCGATGACGGCTTCGTCCGCATCGTCTTCGTTCGCGACACCGGGCTCGTCCTCGGGATTCAGGCGGTCGGGGCCGGCGTGTCGGAAATGGCCGGACAGTTCGCGCTTGCGATCGAAATGGCTGCGACCCTCACGGACATCGCCGCAACCATTCAGGCCCATCCGACGCAATCAGAAGCCGTGCAGGAAGCCGCGTTGAAGGGCCTGGGTAAGGCGCTGCATATCTAGAAAATGCTGCATTCGAAGACAGCGCTGGAGGAGGAGCAAGACATGGACAACAAAATGGATACCGGGCACGACAGGGCCGCCGGATATGAAAAACTCTCCGCACGCTTCGGCAGCCGGCTCCAGACCAGCGATGCTGTCAGGCTCCATCACGCGCATTCGACCACCTGGCACAAGGCGGAACCGCCGGACGCGGTCGTCTTTCCCAACAACACGGGGGAAGTCGCCGAGATTGCCCGCATTTGCAGCGCATATAGCATTCCGATCGTTGCATTTGGCGCAGGCTCCTCGCTGGAGGGCCACATCAATGCGCCTCTTGGAGGGGTCTCGATCGATTTCTCCAATATGGCGCAGGTCATCGAGGTGGTTCCTGAAGACCTGTTGGCAGTCGTGCAGCCCGGCGTCACGCGTGAGAGGCTGAACGAGGAGCTTCGCGCCACGGGGCTTTCGTTTCCGATCGATCCGGGGGCAAATGCCAGCCTCGGGGGAATGGTGGCCACCCGCGCTTCGGGCACCAACGCGGTGCGCTATGGCACCATGGCGGAAAATGTCCTGGCGTTGGAATGTGTCACGGCGTCCGGCGAGATTATTCGGACAGGCACGCGCGCCCGCAAATCAGCTGCGGGCTTCGACCTCACCCGCCTCATCGTCGGCTCGGAAGGAACGCTGGCGCTGATTACGGAAATCACGCTCAAGCTGCGTGGCGTTCCGGACTATACGCTGGCAGGCGTCGCCACGTTCGAAAGCGTCGCGGCGGCCTGTGACTGCGTGATTTCGGCTATCCAGCTGGGGCTTGGCATCGGACGACTTGAGCTTCTTGATGCGGCCCAGATCAAGGCGTGCAACAGCTACTCCAAACTGGATCTTCAGGAAGCCCCGACGCTGTTCTTCGAATTCGCAGGCATTGAGGCCGCCGCACTTGCGGAATTCGCGCTTTTCCAGTCGCTGCTTGAGGATTGTGGTGCGACCTCCGTCGATTGGGCGACCGACGCGGATCACCGCAGCCGCTTGTGGCGGGCACGGCATCAGGCCTATTGGGCGGTGACGGCCGCCTATCCCGGCCGAACATCGGTGGTGACGGATGCCTGCGTGCCGATATCGCGCCTTGCGGAAGCGATCGAGGAAACTCGCGCCGACATGACGCAGATGCAGCTCGACGGGACGGTTCTCGGCCATGTGGGTGACGGCAACTTCCATGTGATCCTGATGGTCAGACCGGAGCAGCACGACGAGATGGCGCGCGCGCATCATTTCATTGATCGCATTTCCGAACGCGCTATCCGCATGAATGGCACCTGCACCGGAGAACACGGCATCGGTCAGGGCAAGAGGGCGATGCTGGCAAGAGAAGCCGGTGCCAGCCTTGATCTCATGCGCGGCCTCAAGCTTGCGCTGGACCCGACGAATATTCTCAATCCCGGCAAGCTGTTCCTTTGAAAATACGTTGAAATCCTCCCGGACGGACGCGGGCGGGCTCCGGCCTGCTCGCGTCCACTTCGTATGCGGCGCGGTCGGCCAGGCAGACCAGAGCATGGCTCACGCTGTCTTCTCAACCTCCAGGCCGAGCTCAGCCATCATGGCCTCGCGCATGAGGAATTTCTGCGGTTTGCCGGTGACCGTCATTGGCAGACTTTCCACCATTCTGACATGAGCAGGCACCTTGTAGTGTGCGATCTGGCCACGGCAGAAGTCCTGAATGCCGGCTTCGCTGGTGGAATGGCCAGGATGCGGCACAATCCACGCGACGACTTCCTCGCCGTAGCGCTTGCTAGGTATCCCGAAGACCTGGACCTGCGCGACATCGGGATGGCGATAGAGGAATTCCTCGATTTCGCGGGGGTAGATATTCTCGCCGCCGCGGATGATCATGTCCTTCAGCCGCCCAACGATGTTGCAATAGCCTTCCGCATCGATGGTTGCGAGATCGCCCGTGCGCATCCAGCCGCCCTCGGCAATGCTTTCGGAGGTCTTTTCCGGCTCGTCCCAATAGCCGGACATGACCGAATAGCCCCGCGTCCAGAGTTCCCCGACCTCGCCCACCGGAACGGTCGAACCGTCCTCGCCCACGATCTTCACCTCGACATGCGGATGCACGCGGCCCACCGTCGAGACCCGCTTTTCCAGAGGGTCGTCCACCGCGCTCTGGAAGGAAACCGGGCTTGTCTCCGTCATCCCGTAGGCAATCGTCACATCGCGCATATGCATGTCGCCGATCACCCGCTTCATCACCTCGATCGGACAAGGGGCGCCGGCCATGATCCCGGTGCGCAGCGTCGAGAGATTGCGGTCGGCAAAACTCGGATGGTCCAGCATGGCCACGAACATGGTCGGCACGCCGTAAAGCGCGGTGGCGCGCTCCGCCTCGACGGCTGCCAGAACCTGACCGGGCTCGAAGCCTTCGCCGGGGAAGATCATCGCAGCCCCCTTTGTCACGCAGCCGAGCGTTCCCATCACCATGCCGAAGCAGTGATAGAGCGGAACGGGAATGCAGAGCCTGTCGGCCTCGGTGAGTTCGATCGCCGCGGTGACGAAGCGGGCATTGTTGAGGATGTTGCGATGGGTCAGCGTTGCGCCCTTCGGCGCACCCGTCGTGCCGCTGGTGAACTGGATGTTGATCGGATCGTCCGGATTGAGGCTGTGGGTGATCGTGTCGAGCCGCATATGCTGCACCGGTCCGCCGAAGCCGAGGACCTCCTCGAATGAGAACATGCCGGGCTGCGCATTGCCGGACAGGTGGATGACCGAGCGCAACGCTGGCAGCCGCGCCGCCCGCAGCGCACCCGGACGGCAGGTTTCGAGTTCCGGGGCGAGTTCCCGGATCATCGCCAGATAATCGGAGGTCTTGAAGCTTGCCGCCTGAACCAGCGCCTTGCAGCCGGACTTGGCCAGCGCATATTCAAGCTCCGTCGTTCGATAGGCGGGATTGATGGTCACAAGAATGACGCCGATGCGGGCCGTGGCAAATTGCGTCACCAGCCATTCCAGCCTGTTCGGCGACCAGATGCCGAGCCTGTCGCCCTTCTCAAGCCCGAGCGCCAGAAGGCCGGCGGCAAAGGCATCGACCCTGCGGTCGAGCTCGTGCCAGCTCAAACGCAGACCGCTACTGGTGAAGACGGCAGCCTCGTGCATCCCGAGCCGGTTGACGGTGTCGGTGAAAACCGCCGGGATCGTGGCATCGAGAAGCGGACTATCGGTGCGGCCAGCAACATGCGAAACGCCGCCGATCGGGCGGCCTGAGCCGGGACCCGCTGACGCAGCCATGAACGGCGCACGCTCTGATGGCGCGGTTGGGGTCGGAATGGACATGTGTTCTCCTCCTCAGAAGCTCAGTCCCAGTTTCCACAGCGCCTCCTCCGCGCCGGGGATCGGTCCATGTATCACGTCAAACGCACCAACAGAGTTTTGTCGGTGCGTTTGGTGTCGCTTGCATCTTCAATTTGGGCGCAATTTGATCGAATCCGGTTCCCAATGGGCCGGATCACGCTTGTTCCACATCGCGCCTGCCGCGGCTCTGTCGCCCCGGCAGGTTGATCGATGCGCATCAGCCGCGCGCGGCGTATACCGCCTTCTCGAAGTCCACGTAGAAGTCCATCAGCGGTTGCTCCACGAAGGGCAACGACTGTGTCATGAACACGGCGGCCAGACCGGTTCTGGGATCGATCCAGTAATGCGTGTTCATCACGCCGGCCCAGGAGAGCGACCCGCTGCGCCGCCGGCCCGAAATGTCGGTACGGTTCTGCAGATAGCCGAACGTGTGGCCCACCGGCTGGCCGGGGAACATGTCGACATCCGCCGTCAACGGAGAGGATGATAGCATTTTTGCAAAGCTCAGTCCGCCCATTTGATCGGTCGAAAGCAGCGTCATGGCCTTTTCGCCGAGAATGCGCTGGCCGTCGAGGCTGCCGCCATTGAGAACCATGCGGCAGAAGCGCATGTAGTCCGGCGTCGTCGAATAGAGCGCATGGCCCATGCCGTAGACTTCCGGATGGGCGGGCGGCGAGATGTCGATCGCATCGAACGCGCCGTTCTCGCCCCGGATATAGGGCGTCGCCAGGCGCGCCTGCTTGCCCTCTGGCTCAAAGCAGGTGTCCTTCATGCCGAGCGGTTCGAAGATCTCCTCGCGGCAGAACTGATCGATGCGCCGGCCATCGACCTTCTCCACCATCATCCCCAGCCAGTCGATGCTCGGGCCATAGCCCCAGCGCGTACCTGGGTCGGTCATCAGCGGATAGTTCAGCGCGTCGCGCGTCCCGGAGAGAACCGAGGGATGCCCGGTCGCCTCCATGTAGTCGACGACACCCTGGCACCAGAATTCGTATTCGAGGCCCGACGTGTGTGTCGCCAGATGGCGGGCCGTGGCACGGGTTTTCGGCGCACGCATGACCGGCTTGCCGTCCTTGATGCCTTCCAGAACCTTCAGCTGGTTCCATTCCGGAAGGATGTCGGCGACCGGCGTTTCCGGGGCGAGCTTGCCGCGATCGATGAGAATGGCGGCAGCCGCAGAGCCGACGGCTTTCGTCATCGAGAAGATCCGGAACAGCGTGTCCTGATCTGCCTTCCGACCCGGCGCGGCCTCGCCCGCCGCACCTTCGAAGATGACGCCGTTGCGGTCAGCGACGGATGCAACGACATAGGGAAGCTGGCGCTGCTCTACGGCGCGCGCCAGCACGTTCTGCAAGTTATCCATGGTTCCTCCCAATGGTTCGGCGTGTACGACGCCAGATCATCAGGTTGCCACCGGAGCGAAAGGGAGTCAGTTGCGTCAGGCGCAAGCGCATTGCAAGAAACGCAAAGCCAGCCGCCCGGCATGACACATTCTTGTCATCCCATGCGAGATGACGCATAAATTGGCGCGGGAGCAATGGGAGAGGGAGGCGGCACCATGCCTTCGATGACGTGGACGGCCGAGGACGTCGATGATTTTCGACGTTTCGACTATTACCGCGATGCGCTTTGCACATCCTTCGTGCGGCTGACCCCGGATCGCCCCTCCGACGATCGACGGTTCAACTCACATGTGCGTCTTTCGCAGACGAACGACCACGCCTTCACCTATCTGTCGGTCCCCGATCATCTCATCCTGCGCACGCAGCGCGACATCGCGCTGGCCGATGACGACAACCTCTATCTCAACTTCATCCTGCGCGGTCAGATGCGGTTTTCGCAGGACAATGCCTGCTTCCTCACCGATGTCGGGCACGTTGTTCTCGTCGACAATGCGCGCCCCTTTACCGCCCAGCTTGGCACCGGGCGGGGCACGGAGTTTCTGGTCTGCAAGATGCCGCGCAGCATGGCGGCGAAGGCAAGGCGGCCGGAACTGCTGACCGACAGCCTCAATCGCCATCCGCTCTTTGCCTCCGTTGCCAACCTGCTTCAATTCGTTCACCGCCGGCAGACCGACTGGGACGACAGCGAGATCGATGGGCTGGGGACGGCGCTGCAGGCGCTCATGAGCTCGATCTTCTGCTCCGATGTTTCGGCGGCGCAGCCCTCCTCATGGAACGAGACGCTGAGGCGGACGCGGGCGGTCGTCTCCGCGGAAATGGTCGATCCGGGTCTTTCCATCGATACCGTGGCGGCGCTCCTGAAGATGCGCCCGCGAACGCTGCAATTGCATCTCGCCCAATGCGGAACGACCTTCACCGAGGTACTGAACGACGAACGCTGCGGCGCCGTCGATCGCCTGCTGACGCAACGCCCCGACCTGCCCATATCGGAGGCCGCCTATCGGGTCGGCTATAACGACCTCTCGACCTTCTATCGCGCCTACAACCGAAAGAACGGCAGGCCGCCACGGAGACACGCGTCTGATTGAGAGAATGCCGGGTGGATGGCAGAGAGGCGCCGCCTGATGGTTGGCCGCCTCGATCGCCATACTGACGTGTCATCTCACTGGCTGTCCGAACAACCCGTCATTGATGTTGCGAAATGACGGCGCGCCCGACAATTTGAGGCCAAGCCGGAGTTCGTCAAGAAGGATATCCAGAGCTCTCGCTGGACCTTCCGGTCCCATGGCGGCCGCATAAAGAGCCGCACGGCCTACAGCACCAAGCGATGCACCATAGGCACGCAATTTCATCAGATCGGTTCCTCGCCGTATGCCGGAATCGAGCAGCATCGGGGTCTGAGGCGGGACTGCCTTTCGGATATTCGACAGGGCTTCGATGCTCGCGATTGCGCCGTCAAGCTGTCGCCCTCCGTGATTGGAAATCCAAAGTCCATCCGCCCCGCGCCGGATCAGTTCTTTTGCGTCATCTGGATGATTGACGCCTTTGACGATCAACTTGCCACGCCACATCTCCCGCATCCGGTCGAAGTCTTCCCAAGCGAAGCCCGCATCCAGATTCGCGCCAACTCGGGCGGCAATCGTCAAGCCGGCGCTGGTGTTCCCCAGATAGCCACGCACGTTCTCGAACTGCGGACTTCCGTGAACCATCATGCGGAAAAGCCATCCTGGTTTGCGGATCGCAGACCAAGCCAAGCCAGGTGACGGCCTTAGAGGGACAGAGACCCCGTTTCGAAGGTCCTTTTCACGCTTTCCGCCTGCCTGAAGGTCGAGTGTCAGAACCAATGCCGAGTAACCATTCTCCTGGGCGCGTTGCAACAGTTTCTCATTAAACGCTCGGTCCTTCAGCACGTAGAGCTGAAACCAGAGCACGCCAGACACAGATCTGGCCATCGTTTCGATGCTGGTCGATGACATGGTGGAGAGCGTGTATGGGATGCCGCGAGTGGCAGCCGCACGCGCAATCGCAAGATCCGCATCCGGTCGTACGAGCGAACAAGATCCCATCGGCGAGATCACAAGCGGTGTCGGAAATTCCTGTCCCATGAACGTCGACGAAATGTCGGGCGCAGAAACATCGGTCAGTATCCGAGGGACGATCGACAGGCGATCAAAAGCCGCCCGGTTTCCTTTCAGTGTCAATTCGTCCGCTGCTCCACCGTCAACAAAGTCAAAGACGGCGCGCGGTAACCGGGCGCGGGCCATTTTTCTGAAGTCTTCGATTGAGATAGCCTCTTCCACTCTACGCAGCGTCATGATGATCTCCTGGCCGCAGAAAATCCCGCGCCGGTGCAGAAAGACAATTCTGCTCTGCCTGAGTGACTCGACATCATTGTGCGAACTGCTGCAGCGTTCAGTTGCTGAAGCCGCCGCGCAATGTCGGCGAAAGGCGTTTGCGCTCGGGCCTGCTGGCAGCGAAGGTGATGGCCGCACCGCAGTCCCGCAGCTCGTGTGATGGATGACCTCAAAGTCGCGGAGCGGCGCCTTGACGAGACCGACTTGCCGCCTGTTCGCCTGAAACGAGCGCCGTGGCGGTTGGTCCCGGCAGCAATGCTTTGGAGCGACTGAGGGCCAGCAATGAAGTATTCCGTCACGCTCTGCGAGTTTGTCATTGCTCCTCCCGATAGCTCAGCGCGCAATGCGCCAAGCCACTGGTTGCCACAGCGGAATGGATGAGTCAGTGGCGTCTGGCGCAAGCTCGTTGCAATAGGTGCATACGTCCTGTCAGGGCTCTGTCGCGAACTTTTCTGAAAGGTCCTTGTCGGACAAATTGAGTGAAAGCGTGCACCGCGTTCAGAACGTCACGCGATAACTGGCTGAGAGCCACGTCGTATTCCGGCCGGTCTGGTTGGAGGTGTTGAGCATGATCAACCCGTCGCCATTGCCGAGCCTGTAGCTGACCCCGATGCCGCCGCGCAGGAAGTCTTGTTGGACGGCTCGCCGCCTCTCGCCTTCACCTTCGGGCTTGGCGGCCTTGCCATCTTCCCGCTGCGCTTCGGCGCCTGCGCGGCGCTCATCGAAAACGCGACCCCGCCGAACCTCATCGAGATCATCCGCAAATACAAGGCGACGATCTCCTTCACCGCGCCGACCGCCTATCGCGCCATGCTGTCTGCGATGAACGAGGGCGTCGATCTCTCGTCGCTGCGCATTGCCGTCTCTGCCGGCGAGACGCTGCCAGCACCTGTCTTCGAGGAATGGGTGAAGCGCACCGGCAAGCCGATCCTCGATGGTATCGGCGCCACCGAAATGCTGCACATCTTCATCTCCAACCGGCTCGAGGACTACAAGCCCGGCTGCACCGGCAAGCCGCTGACCGGCTACGAGGCGAAGGTGGTCGACGAGAACATGAACGAGCTGCCGCGGGGAACGGTCGGACGGCTCGCAGTGCGCGGCCCGGTCGGCTGCCGTTATCTCGCCGACTATCGCCAGACCGACTATGTCTGCGATGGCTGGAACGTCACGGGTGATGCCTTCATTCAGGACGAAGACGGCTATTTCCACTTCGCCGCCCGCAATGACGACATGATCGTTTCTGCCGGCTACAACATCGCCGGACCGGAAGTGGAGGCAGCGCTTCTGGCGCATCCTTATGTCCGGGAATGTGCCGTGATCGGCGTTGCCGACGAGGCGCGCGGGCAGATCGTCAAGGCCTATGTGGTTCTGGCCGAACAGGCGATCCCCGCCGATCCGACGGTCGAACTGCTGCAGCTTCACGTCAAGTCAACGATCGCGCCCTACAAATACCCGCGCGCCATCGAATTCGTGAAGGAACTGCCCAAGACCGAATCCGGCAAGATCCAGAGATTCAGGCTCAAGCAGCCAGTGATGAATGCCCTTTAGGCTTTACGCTTAAGCGCAGCCGGCTGCTCCGGATCGACAGTGGCCGATCTGGAGCAGATTTGAAGCAACATACGCCTGATTGCCCGCGCTTACCGAAGATCTTTTGCACAAGACCTTGAACATTCAAGCGTTCCAGACGCCTGCAGCCATGTACTCGGCAGATATCCAGGGCGGTGTTTCACGTTTGGGTGAGTGTAGCCAATTACATCCGTTCCGATCGCCGAACATGGCTGATCCAGCTTCCTTACCATAATCGAACTAGTCACCTGTGCAGGCGGATGCGCTGACAGCTTGCCTCCCGATCGATTGTTGCCCTACCGCCTGCTTTGGCACACTGAAAGCTGGATAAGTGAAATGGCCTATGTTGAACTAACAGCTCGGGTTGGCGCCTTGAAGGGATTGGAACCGACGATCCTCCCAAACCCAAACCCCAGCGACTTGAAAACACTTGAGAGTTCGCTTTATCGATAGTCTCGACGACGGATCGGGACCATGTCCTCGCCGCGAGGGTGCAGACCGTCCTTACCAGTAGATCAGCGGCAACCCGGCGACGGGACTGCGAAAGTAAGGGATGCGGTCGCCGCGGAGAGATCCGAGATACACGGTTTTCAGATCCGGTCCGCCGAACGTGAGGCTCGCCATCCATGGGCACAGCGTGCCGGTGGCGGCGCCCATGATGTCAGGCGTGACGCGGCCCTCTTCCCAGGCGCGGTCGAGCTCTGCGGTCTTTTCCGGGTTGCCGTCATCCAGGATGGTCAGCAAGTCGCCTTCGGGCGTGATGGCGATCAGCCGATCGGTCATGATGAGCGTCGACCAGAGATTGCCATACACATCGAACGCGATGCCGTCGCAGAAGCCGCCAACATTGCTGGGACCGTAAATCTCCCGGTTGGTCAGGTCGCCATTGTCATTCACGCGGAAACGCGTGACATTACGGGAGGTCGTTTCCGCGACATATAGCCATTCTTCCCTTGCGTCGAAACGCAACTCGTTCGTGCCGCAGAGATTATCAGCGACAATGCGCACGCCCTTGTCGTCAATCAGCGCAATATAGCCGTCGCGGCTGTTCGTCTTGACGTGGTCCGTCCACGGGATCATCTGCGTCGTGACCGTCAGCCAGAGGCGACCCTTGCTGTCACGGGTGACGAAATTGGCCTTGCCGAGCGGTCGGCCGTCGATCTGGTCGAGCAGGACCTTGCTTTCACCATTTCGCCGCATGAATTCCAGGCGGTCCGTGCCGAAATTGGCGATGAGAAAATTGCCCTCGGCATCAAATGCCAAACCATTCGGCAGACTGCCCTGCGTGTTGACATAGCGGTCTTCGAAGGAGCCGCCGCCGACCTGTTCGAGACCCGTCTGTACAATGAGTTCCTGGCTGCCGTCCGGCGCGATCCGCATCACGCCTCCTCGCGCGTCCGCTGACCACAGGGTGCCGTCGCGCTCCGCCAGAATGCATTCCGGGCGCTGCAGGTCACGCCCCGTGAAACGGATGTCGGCACGGTCGACCGTGAAGCCTTTGAGTGGGTTCGACATGGGAGCACTCCTGCTGCAGTTTAATTAGTCATACGTTCGACCAAATACTTTTTCGATTTTCTTGTCAACGCGTTGCGTGGTCGCGCTGCTCAACACAAGCCTCTCGTCGATCCACTCGACGCTGGTGCGCGGCAAGGCTGAGGGTCTGAAGCCAGGGTTCTTGTCCAACCCTCAGCCGCCGTCGGTGATCACCGTGCCGCCGTCCACGACAATCGTCTGACCCGTCACAAAGGCGCCGGCCGGACTGGAGAGATAGAGGGCCGTTGCGGCAATCTCCTCAGGTTCGCCAACGCGGCGGAGCGGGGTCATTGCCAGGCGACGCTCCATGAAGGCCGCGTCCGCCATCAAATCGCGCGCGAGCGACGTGCGCGTGAGACCCGGCGCGATCGCATTGGCGCGGATATTTCGATGACCCCATTCGACCGCGAGGTTGCGCGCGAATTGAGAGAGCGCGGCCTTGGTCAGGCCATAGAGGCCGATCGCTTTGTTGCCGCGCAACCCCGCAATGGAGGCCATGAAGATGACTGAGCCGCCGCCCCTCTCCGCCATCGCGGGCAAGAGCTCCGAACAGATCGCATGAGCGCTGGCGAGGTTGACCGTCATGACCCGATCCCAGTCATCCTGGCTGACTTCGCCGATCGGACCAGCCGGACCTTGCATGCCGGCATTCAGGATGAGACTGTCTGGCACGTCGCCTCGAGCCACCAGCGCCCTCATCTGTGCCCTGACAGCGGAAAGATCCGAAAGGTCGAGAGGAAGTGATGCATGGCCCGAGCGCGGCGCATTGATTGCGGCAAGCCTGTCGGCGAGTGCCGGCTCGACGATATCGGACAGGATAAGCCGCGCACCGGCAGAGGCAAAAAGATCGACGATTGCCGAGCCGAGCCCGCCACAGGCACCCGTGACAAGCGATGTTCGGCCCTTGAGGCTGAACATCATTCGGTAATCCTTGCCGTCGAGCGATGGGGTCATGGGCATTTCCTTGGGGCTGATCGGGGAACGCCAGCGATTCGAGGCCGGCAGGGTTGCGCGTCTGGGGCCAGCCGCCCTTTGGCCATTGAAGATCGCAACCTCCGGCGCCGCAGCGCTGATGGCCGGATTGCCGCTTGGCGCGGGTCGCAACTGGATCGCGGACTGGCGTATGACCTGTGAACGGGCCGCACCTGAAGCGGTGCGGCCCGTTCCATCTCATTGCGTCACTTTGGAGCGCCGGACCAAATGAAGTCGGCTTCCGTCACGGCCTTCGGAATGAAGCCGAAGCGATGCATGTCTGCCGCCGCCTTCACCCAGATCTCTCTTTGGAAAGCCCCGGTGAATGGCGCGATATAGCGGGTCTTGATGTAATCCGGCGGCATTTTGGTCTGCGCCGCATCGATCTCGCGGATCACATCCGGATGCGCGTTGCCGTAGTCGTAAGCCTTCAGCATGGCGGCGACAAAGCCTTTCATCGCGTCTGCCTTTTCGGTCACGAAGCTCTTGGACGACACGAAGATCACAGCCGGGCTTCCCTTGATCTCCGGATAGACACCATCGATGACGCGGAATTTCTTGGCCTCTGCCAGGGAGTAGAACATGCCGATCGGTACGATCGCATCTACGCTTCCGCGCTCGGCACTCTCGATCATCGCATCGAAAGGCAGGTTAACGACACGGACGTCGTCCTTCGTCATCCCGACTTTTTCCAGCACCCTGAAAAGCATCAGCCCCTGCGTGCTCTGGGCGCCACCGGGTAGGCCCACCGCCTTGCCTTTCAGGTCCGCGACCGTCTTGATCGTGCTTGCAGGCGGAACCAGCAAACCGGTCGTCGGCACATCGCCCTGATCCTGCGTGTTCAGCACGGCGAGCACCGGCAGCCCCCTTGCTGCAGCCGTCACGACGTCGAATGAACCCGACATGATGAGGTCGGTCTGGCCGGCCTGCAGCTGTGCGATATTCTGCGAGGGCGCTCCGCCTACGGTGATTTCGACTTTCAGCCCGGCTTCCTTAAAGTAACCCTGCTGCTCAGCAATATACAGTCCTTGAAAGGTGCCGACCGGCGACCGCAGGACGCGGACGACCGTCTCTGCTGCCTGGGCCATGGTTCCCGGCAGGATTCCCGCTGCAAGAACGGCCGCAGCCATTCCCAGAACATACCTTCTGCTAGTCATGTTTTTCATTCTCTCCTCCTCAGTTATGGTCAGTCATGCGGCCGGGGGCCGCCGGATCTGTTCGAGTATCCGGCTCCGGTATTGGGCAAAGCGTGGGTCGGCCTTGGTGGTGATCTGGTCCCGGTTTGCACCAAGCTCGATATCGACGTTGTCGATGACGGTCGCCGGATGGCCAGAGAGAACGATCACGCGATCGGCCAGATAGACGGCTTCGTCGATGTCGTGCGTGACGACGACGATGGAAATGGCAAGCTGCTTGCGCAGCGACAGAACCAGATCTTCGAGATCGAAGCGCGTCTGGGCATCGAGAGAGCCAAAGGGCTCATCCATCAGCAGGATATGGGCGTCGTAGGCAATCGCCCGGGCGATCGCCACGCGCTGCTGCATACCGCCGGACATTTGCCAAGGATAACGTTCGCCGACGCCCGGCAGGCCAACGTCCGCCAGGCATGCATGCGCACGGGCCAGACGCTCCGCTTTCGGCACGCCCTTGCCCTGCAGGGGAAAGGCAACGTTTTCCACGGCGCGCATCCAGGGCAGCATCGAGCCGCGATAGTCCTGAAATACAAGGCCAATCTCGGCGACCGGCTCTCGCACCTGCTCGTCGCCGACTTTCACCCCGCCGGATGTCGGCGGCATCAGGCCCGACAGGCAACGCAAAAGCGTCGTCTTGCCGGCTCCGGAAGGGCCAACGATGGAAATCACCTCGCCGGGCTCAACCCGCAGATTAAGATCGGACAAGACATTGATATTGCAATAGCTTTTGCTCAGACCTTCAACGGACAGCGATTTTGCTCGTGCAGGCATTGGAGGCTTCACGGGGGTCATGATGTTCATTGTCCTCCTCCGACCTTGTTACGTCGGCCCTTGCGTTTGGTGGCGGCTTGCCCGTCTTCCTGGAAGTACCAGAAGAGGAGCCGCCGCTCGAGTTGCAGGAAAAGTGAGCTGAGAACGTAGCCCATCGCTCCGACAAGCAGAGTTCCGGCCCACGTTTCCTGGATTGCGAAGCGGGTGGAAGCGTCGGTGATGTAAAACCCGATGCCCGCCTCCGCCCCGAAGAACTCCGATATCACCATCAGCACCAGCCCGACCGCCAGCGCGACCCGGATGCCGGCCATGATCTGCGGCAAGGCGGCGGGCAGAGCCACGCGGAAGATGAAGAGAAAGGACGGGATACGGTAGGCGCGCGCCGTCTCGATCAGTGCGGTTGAGGTGCCCCGTACGCCGTCGATCGTGTTCAGCAGGATGGGCCAGAAACTGCCCAGCGCGATCACGAATATCTTCGGCGCGGCTCCCACGCCGAGCGCTATGATGATGATCGGCACGATGGCGGCGGGCGGCACCGCGCGCAGGAAATTCAGCGTTGGCGACCAGATCCTGCGCCATGTCTCGGCCCGACCGATGACGAGGCCGCATGCCACGCCGAAAACGATCGCGAAAGCCATGCCGACTGCCAGGTTGGACAGGCTGAGAAGCAGATGGCGAACAAGATCGCCGTGGACGATTTCACCAACCAGTGTGGCGACGATGTCGGCAAGCGGCGGAAAATAGATGGAAGTCGAGCCGCTGGAAGCATAGAGCCACAGGAGAACCAGACATGCCGGCAGCCAGATCGACCGCAGGAGGTCGATGAAAATATCAACGAAGACGTAACGCACGAACATCCCTCCTATTCCGCCGTGGACCGCAAGTGCCAGCCGAGAAGGCGTGCTTCCAGTCGATCCCACAGAAAGGTCAGGAACACGCCGAGAAGACCGGCGAAGAAAATGTAGGCGAAGGCCGTCGGCGTCTCGTTGTAGCTGCGGGCGAGTGAAATCTCCCGCCCGATCCCCGGCGTCAGGCTCACGATCTCGACGCCGACGGATACGAGAATGGAAACGGTGGTCGCGATGCGAAGACCTGTGCTGATATAGGGTCCCGCGGCCGGCAGCAGCACCTTGAAGAAGCGCAGATGCGCCGGAATCCGGTAGCTTCTGATCGTGTCGACAATGGTCCGATCAAGACGCCGGGCTCCGGAAATCGTTTGGATCAGAACCGGGAAGAAGCAGGCGATGGCAATGGCGACGACCTTCATTTCCGACGTGGCGCCAAACAGCAGAACCAGGATCGGCAGCAGCGCGATCACCGGAAAGGAACGCCCGAAATCGATGAGCATGCGCGTTGCGCGCTCAACCGCCGGGAACATGCCGATCAGGATCCCCGCTGGGATGGCCAGGATCGACCCGATGAGCAGTCCGCGCAGGGCATCGAAAATCGTATGCCCCATGGCCGCAGCAAATTCCGGACGTACCAGAACCGCAGCGATCTGATACCCGACGATCTGGACAGGCGGCAGGATCGCCATATCGATGAGACCCGTTGCGTTCCCCAACGCCCAGATGGCGACAAGGAACAGGACGACGCCCCCCTGCCAGATGAATAGACGAAACCCCTCACCCATTTCCGCGTCCCCCTCCGACCGGAAGCGTCCGATGCCGGGCTCATCACACAGCATCATGTCACTTTCTTTATTGGTTGATCGTACAATTAATTTCAGTCGATCTGCCCGTTGTCAAGTGCCCTTGCGCGATTGGGCAAAGCGGGCAGCGTGTCTCGGGTACCTTCAGAAGCCCGCGCCTTGGTTCGCCGCCATTAAAGGATGCCCTCGTGTAAGACCTGCAGGACATGGCGACCGCATGCGCTCCGATATCGAAGAAGGCATCCTATGCTCAAATGGCGATCGTTCGGAACTCTATATTGACTGAACGACCAACCAAGTTATAGTGCGCGTGCTACACCGATATTGGGAGGATGAAATGAGTGGCAAGGAATTGAGTGCATGTGACGCATTGATCGGAAAGCTGCGGCTTCAGGATCGGGTCAACGACATGTTCACGGGCGACAGCGATGCCGCAACCTTTGAGGCCTCCAGCAAGCTGTGGCCCGGCAACGCGCTGTGGAGCGAAATCCGCTTCCAGGGTGCGACGGAGGCCGGCACCCGACGCCTTGAGGAATATCACTTCATCCCCAGCGACGGCAGCAGGCCCTATCTTCCGGTCGGCTTCATGTTCGAGAGCAACGGCACCGGCGGTTCCGTGGTGCGGGTCTATTCGGACCACCACCTCGTTGAAGATAGAGGGCCGATCCTTGAGGTTGTCGAGAGTATCCATCCCTGGACTTCGGAAGAGGATGTCCTCTTCACCTATTTCAAGGCACTGGGCGAGAACCGGCTCGAAGATGTCCTCGATTTGTTCGACACGGACGGCTATTTCCGCCATTCCAATGGCGAAACTTTCAAGGGGCGGGAGGAACTGCGCCAGGATTTCTCCAAGATGATGGGCAGAACCGGCATCCAGGTCCGCTACTGCCAGTTCACCGACGACGGAAAGACCTGTGTTGGCGAGGTCTATATGCCCAGCGGCCGTCCCGCGATTGCCCTCTATCAGCGCAGTTCCAACCCGGGACGCCTGCACGCCGTCCGCATCTATCTGTGAGCCTGCGTCATGGCACGTATTGTCAGCCTCACCGCGGTCCCGCATGACCCGACCCTGCCGATTTCCCAGCGCCTTGCGGCACTGGGCAAGGCAGATCCCGGCGCCTTGCCGGCCCTCGCCCACATGGAAACCCTCCGGCTCGAGCTTGAGAAGGCCGCGCCGGATGCGATCGTTGTGGTCGGCTCCGACCACTTCGGGCAGTGGTTCATGAACAACATGCCGACCTTCATGGTCGGCAAGGCCAGCCGTCTCAAGGGCCCCTTCCCCGCGGAAACGGGATCCTGGGGCCTCAAGGAAAGCGATCTGCCGATCGACGGCGCGCTTGCCCGCAAAATTCTGAAGGGCGGATTGGAACGCGGTGTCGACTTCTCCTATTCGGACGAGTTCATCGCCGATCATTCCTTCACGATTCCGCTCGACTTCCTGCGCCCGCAGGGCGACCTGCCGGTCGTGCCGCTGTTCATCAACCTGCTGGCGCCGCCGGTCCCACCGGGCTGGCGCTACCGGCAGGTGGGCAACATCGTAGCCGAGGCCATCGAAGATGATGGTAGCGACAAGCGCGTAGCCGTCATTGCGACGGGGCATATGTCGAACAGTGTCGGCGGTCCAGGCATGATGCGCAGTCTGCAGGAACCCGAGACCGAATGGGATCGCACCATGTGGTCCCTGATCCAGAAAAACGATGTCGACGGCATCGTCGAGCGCAGCACCTGGGACCAGCTCTATGCGATCGGTAATGGAACGCCCGGTTTTCTCGGTTATGTCTTTGCCCTTGGTCTGGCGCGCGGCTCCAAGCCAAGCTTTGCAGAATTGGTGGCGACCACGGCGCAGCCGGCATGCGCCTTCCTCCACTGGAACGAGGCCACCCTGAAGGGAGAGCGCGCATGACCCGTTATGCCATCGACAAGGTGCTTTGGACCTATGGTCGTGACCCGGCCTACAGGACACATTTCGACGCGGATCCCATGCCTCAACTCGCCGCTGAAGAACTCACCGAGGCAGAGCGTTCGGCTCTGGCGGGGAAGGATATCAGGGCCATCTTCTCGCTCGGTGCCCATCCATTCCTGCTCTACTCTTTCGCCATTCAGGTGAACGGCGGCTGGAGCTTTCAGTTCATGCTGGACTATGTCGAGCGTCTCAAGGGTCTGAAACTCGGCGACATCGAGACCTGAGATCGGCCTCCCAAGCATTCCGATGGCCCGCATGTCAGGGGCGGGCCTTCGGTTACCGCCATCTTCCCGTTCCAACCTTGAAGCAGCGCGCCCAGAATACGCTTGCCTGAGCTTATTATTTGGCCATGCAATCAACCAGACAAGGTAAAGTGCCCGGGTATAAATTGCCGTATCCATTGCATTGATGGGTGGTCTGGTTGATTTGCAGTTAGCAAACTGCTTGAAATCGGGAAGGTCGCGGATGACGCGGATCGGCTGGGGAAACATGAAAAAGCGCGGTGGAAAGTCCATACAGACACGATCGAACGGCGACCAGACGCGTGAGAAGATCATGGCCGCGGCTGAAAAGCTGTTCGGCCAGCAATCATTCGATGCGGTGTCGCTGCGTGATATCACCAATGAGGCGGAGGTGACGCTCGCACTGGCGAGCTATCATTTCGGCACAAAGGAAAACCTTTTTACCGAAGTGGTTGCCCGACGGGCTAACGTTCTCAACAGCATCCGCCGTGAGCGGCTGGCGGCGCTGGTCGATCGCGGCGGGATGACGGTCGAGACCCTTCTCGAAACCTTCATAAGACCGCTTTTCGAGCAGATGCAGAGTGAGGACGATGGCTGGCAGGCCTATCTGATGCTGCTGGCCAAGCTCTCGTCCAACGAACGCTGGCTCGACCACCTGCGGACGAATTTCGACGAGACGGCAAATCTTTACCTTGGCCAGCTGAAACTGCTGCTACCGCATGTCCCCGAGGAGAACCTTGTCCGCGGCTTCTCTTTCGTCTTGATCCTGATGGTGCAGACAGTCTCGAAAAACCGCCGCGTCGATACCCTGTCTTCCGGCAAGTTCAAGGGCGAGGACCTGGACGTGACCTATCAGCTGCTGCTGAAATTTTCGCTTGCCGGCCTCAGGGCGCTCGAAACAGCCTGATCGCACCCCGATCCGCGCGTCCTCTCCGGAAATAACACCGCCGGTAAATCGGCCCTCTAGCTGCGGGACTTGATCAAGTCTGCTTTGTCCTTGCCGGGGTTATGGTCCTTTTCGAGGTCACATGGCCTCATAGGGCACCGTAAAGTTGACCCGCCGGCGATCGGCCTGTGCGATCTTTCAACATGACCCAAGTCACTCGTGATCGCCTTTATCGCCGCCACCGGTTTCCAGCCGAAGTGATTGCCCATGATGTGTGGCTCTATTTTCGTTTTCCACTCGGTCTGCGGATGGTTGAAGACCTGCTGGCGGCGCGAGGGATCAACGTTTCACATCAGACGGTGCGCCTTTGGGCCGAGAAATTTGGTCGGCACTTTGCGCATGACATCCGGCAACGCTCAGCCGGAAAGCTCGGCGACAAATGGCACCTCGATGAAGTCGTCATCTCCCTTGGCGGTAAGAAACACTGGCTGTGGCGGGCTGTCGATCAGGATGGCTTCGTTCTCGAAGTGCTGGTGCAGAGCCGCCGAAATACCAAGGCCGCCAAACGCCTGATGCGAAAGCCTCTCAAAGGCCAGGGGCATGTGCCGCGTGCCATTCCCGTCTCGTATTTCAGCAGTGAATTTTAGCCATACTAAAAATCGTTGACGGCTTTCGGGAAACGTGCACTATTGAAGTAATACTAAAAAACGGGAACAAAAATGACCCCAAAGACGCTCGCCGAAACGGGCGAGTCCGATGACGGACTCAGCCCGATGGGAATCCGTTTGCGTAATCGCCGCAAGGACTTGAAGCTCACGCTTCAGGACGTGGCGGACGCGTCAGGCTTTTCCGTCGGGTTTATCTCGCAGATCGAGCGCGGCATTACGGTTCCGTCTCTGACCTCGCTGATCTCCGTCTGCCGGGTGCTGAAAATGGACGCGGGTTCGTTCTTCACGCCGCCTAAAAACGACCAGCCGATTACCAGAAAGCAGAGCCGTCAGGCCTTCGGGCTCACCGGGCTTGCCGACAACAAGCTGACCTATGAGCGGCTCTCGGCTTCCTTCCCCGGCAACATCCTGCGCAGCACGCTGATCCATGAGCCGCCGGGGTTCCGCAGCGAGCCCATGTCGCATGAAGGCGAGGAAATCTATTTCATCCTCGAAGGCGAACTGACCATCGAGCTCGATGGCGCGCGCACGATCCTGAACCCGGGCGACACCGCCCATTTCCCGTCCACCGTCGTCCACGCCACCTGGAACCATACGACGGAACCGACGCTGATTTTTCACACCTGCACGATGGATGTCTTCGGCGACGGAGAACCCTCGGGCGACCCCAATACCAGCCTGGTCATAACAAGGGCTGCAGACCGGCGAAAAGCGCCGAAACCTTCAAAATCCAAAAAGGGAACCGACAATGAATAAGCGCTTGACCACACTTGCTGCGGCCTTGCTTGCCGCTGCCTCCATTCACGGTTACGCCGCCGCCGGTGGCGTCCTCAGACTTGATGAATCCCCGATCGGCGAACTCGACCCCGCGAAGGCGACCGACTATGCCGACTCCATCCTCATGTTCAACATGTATGACACGCTCGTCATGCCGAAGCAGGGCGCGACCGGCTTCGACCCGATGCTTGCCGAAAGCTGGACGTCGGAAGGCAGCACCTACACATTCAAGCTGCGCAAGGATGTGAAATTCCAGAGCGGCAATCCGATGACGGCCGACGATGTCGTCTTCTCGCTCAACCGCATGAAGGCGATCGGCCAGGGCCTCTCCTACCTTTTCACCGATGTCGACAAGGCAGAAGCCGTTGACGCGTCCACGGTGAAGTTCACGCTGAAAAAGCCCTCCGCCCCCTTCATTGCCTCGCTGGTGCGCCTGCCAATCGTCGACAAGAAGCTCGTCATGGAGCATCTGGACAAGGGCGATGGCGAGATGAAGGACTGGGGACAGGCCTGGCTTGATACCCATGCCGCCGGCACCGGTGCTTACACGGTCGTCTCGCACAATCCGCAGTCCGAGACGATCATGAAGAAGAACCCGGCCTATTTCCTCGGCATTCCTGCCGCGGCACCCGACGAGGTCGACTTCAAATACGGCCTCGAAGCCGCGACCGTCCGCACGCTGATCACCCAGGGCAAGCACGACATCTCCTCGCAATGGCTGCCGCCGGAAGTCCTCAAGGCGCTGGCCGGCGATGGCGCACAGCTGTTTACCGAAAAGGGCACATCGGAATTCTACATCAAGCTCAACACGGCCAAGGCACCGTTTGACGATCCCGAATGCCGCCTCGCCGTCTCCTATGCCTTCGACTATTCCGCCGGCATCAAGATGGTGGCAATCAAGGACAAGGTGGCGCAGGGCAGCCCCTCCACCGGCGCGCTGCCGGTCGGCATGCTCGGCTCTCTGCCCGAAGCCGATGTGATCAAGCAGGATCTGGCCAAGGCGAAGGAACATCTCGCCAAGTGCAAGTACAAGCCGGCCGACATGAAGGTCGAACTGTCCTGGATCGGCGAAGTGCCCCTTGAGGAGCGTTTCGCGCTGCTGCTTCAGGCCAATCTTTCGCAAATCGGCGTCAAGGCCGAAGTGAAGAAGGTTCCGTGGGCGCTGTTCACGGAAATGGTGACGAAGCCAGAAAACACGCCGAACGTCTCGCAGGTCTTCGTCAATTCGGTCACCGGCGACCCGGACACGCTGCTTTATGGCATGTACCATTCCAGCGCCGCCGGCACCTGGATGTCGCCCGAATATCTGAAGGACGCCAAGGTTGACGAATTGCTCGACAAGGGCCGTGCTGCACCCGAGGCGGACCGCGCCGCGATCTATCAGGAGCTGAACAAGCGGCTGAAGGAACTCGCGCCGACGATCTTCGCGCAGGACCAGACGGCCGTCTTTGCCGCCAGCAAGCGCGTCACCGCGCCGGCGCTGTCCGATCCGAAGAAGGCGTTCGGCCTTGCCGGCTTCGGCTTCTCCTTCCGTCTGATCGAAGTGAAAGACTGAGTGGATGATTGCCCGGGCCGGCCGTGATGCCGGCCCGGTAACACCTTGAACCGGAATTTTGCCATGCCAGCTATTGTCCGCATCCTTGCGAGGCGGCTCGCGACGTCGCTTGTCGTTTTGATCGGCGTTTCGATCCTGATCTTCGCCATCGCCCGGATCATTCCCGGCGACCCGGCCCGCATTGCGCTGGGCCCGAACGCGACTGCCGATGCCGTGGCGGTGCTGCGGGACAAGCTGCATCTCAATGACAGCATCATTGCCCAATACGGCTATTTCATCGCCGACCTGTTCCATGGCGATCTCGGCATCTCGCTTTACACGAACCGGGCCGTCACCCGTGACATTGCCGACTTCCTGCCGGCAACGCTGGAGCTGGTGTTCGTCTCCGGGCTGATGATGGTGATGCTTGGCATTCCGCTCGGCGTTCTCTCGGCACGCTATCGCGGCACATGGATCGACCACACGATCCGGCTGGTGACGCTGCTCGGCGTCTCGGCCCCCGGCTTTGTCTGGGCCGTCATCCTCATGCTTGTTTTTGCCTATTTCGTGCCGATCTTCCCCGTGGCGGGGCGTCTCTCCGACGGGTCTGGCTTCCAGCCGATCACCGGTTTCCTCCTCTTCGACACGCTGATCAGCGGCAATATCCGCGCCTTCGGCGATGCACTGTGGCATCTGATCCTGCCGGCCTTCGCGCTGGCGCTGTCCGGCATCGGTCAGGCCGCGCGCCTTGTCCGCTCCAACATGGTCGAGACCTACAACAAGCCTTATATCGAAATGGTCGAAGCCTATGGCTTTTCGGCGCGGCGCATTGCCAATCGCTACGCCTTCCGCCCCTCGCTCATCCCGTCGCTGACGATTATCGGGCTCGACTTCGCCGCCATGCTGGGCAATGCGTTCCTGGTCGAGTCCGTCTACGCCTGGCCGGGCCTGTCGAAATACGGCGTCGCCGTGATCCTGCGCAAAGACCTGAACGCCATTGTCGGCACGGTGCTGATCATCTCGGCGATGTTCCTGATCGTGAACATTATCGTCGATCTGCTGGTCTCGGTCGTGAACCCGCGCATCCGCCTCTCGGAGCGCCCGGCATGAAGAAGACGCTCCTCATCCTGACCCGCAATCCGCTGTCGCTTCTCGGTCTCATTCTGGTGACGATCATCGTCCTTGCGGCCATCTTCGCGGATTTCATCACGCCCTTTCCCGAACATGTCGGCGCGGTCGTCGATTTCACCAATTTCAACCAGCCGCCGCATTGGCCGAACATCTTCGGCACCGACCTCGTCGGCCGCGATCTCTTCACCCGCGTCGTCTATGCCTATCGCGTTTCGCTGATTCTTGCCGCCGTCGTGCTCATCATCGCCGTGCCGATCGGCGTCTCCATCGGGCTGACAGCCGGCTATCTCGGCGGCTGGACGGAGTATGGGCTGATGCGCATCACAGATATCTTCCTGTCGATCCCGCCGCTGGTGCTCGCCATGTCGATCATGGGCCTGCTGGAACCGACGCTGACCAATGGCATGATCGCCGTCACCGCCATGTGGTGGCCCTGGTACACGCGGCTTGTCTATTCGATCACGCGGTCGGAGCGCGAGGAAGGCTATCTGCTGGCGGCCGAGGTCATCGGCGCTTCGAAGCTGCACATCATGTTCCGCGAAATCCTGCCAAACTGCGTACCGTCCATCGTCACCAAGATGACGCTCGATTTCGGCTTCGTCATTCTCATTGCCTCCTCCCTCTCCTTCCTCGGGCTCGGTGTGCAGCCGCCCACGCCGGACCTGGGCTCCATGGTCGCCGATGGCGCGAAATATCTGCCGGACAGCTGGTGGCTCACCGTCTTCCCCGGCCTTGCGATCCTCTTTGCCGTCTTCGGCTTCAACCTGATCGGCGACGCGCTGCGCGAAATCCTGGGAGGCGACCAATGACCGCCCCGACGCTGAAAATCGAAAATCTCAAGCTGGGCTTCAAGCTCTGGTCGGGCATGATCGAGGTGCTGCATGGTATCTCGCTGCATATCGGCAAGGGCGAGCGGGTCGCGCTGGTTGGCGAATCCGGCTCCGGCAAGTCCGTGACGGCTCGCATCGTGCTCGGCATGCTGCAGGAGATGAGCTCGGCGCGCATTTCCGGTGGGCTCACCTTCGAAGGCATCGATCTCGACAAGCTGAAGCCGCGCGACCGCCACCACCTGCGCGGCACGCGCATGTCGATGATCTTCCAGGACCCGACCTCGTCGCTGAACCCGGTCTATCCGATCTTCACCCAGTTCCGCGAAGTGCTGGCACGCGCCAATCCGGCGATCAGCGACGCGGAAGCGCGCATGAAGGCCATAACGGCCCTTGCCGATGTTTCCATCAACGAGCCGGAGCGCGTTCTCGACAGCTACGCATTCCAGCTTTCCGGCGGCATGAACCAGCGCGTCATGATCGCCATGGCGCTCGCCAATAATCCGTCCCTGCTGCTGGCCGACGAACCCGGCACCGCGCTCGACGTGACGGTGCAGGCGCAGACGTTGAAGCTGATGTCCGATCTGGTCGAGCAGCACGGAACGTCCGTGCTCTTCATCTCGCACAATCTGGGCGTGGTGCGCGAATTCGCCGACCGCGTCTACGTCATCTACAAGGGCCGGATCGTCGAACAGGGCCTGACGAAACAGCTCTTCTCCAATCCGCAGCATCCCTATACGCGGGCGCTGCTGGCCGCCGTGCCACGCATTACCGGCGGCGGCATCCCCGATATTGCGGAGGACACGGCAGGTTTCCACGATCCGCTGATTGCCCATCCCGGCGCGAGCGAGAAGGAGCTGCTTTCATGAGCGCGATCCTCGAACTCAGTGGTGTCAGCAAGGAATTCGCCGCCAACGGCCGGCGAACACTTGCCGTCGACAACGTCTCCTTCTCGGTCGAAAAAGGCGAGTGCCTGGCCATTGTCGGTGAATCCGGCTCCGGCAAATCGACCATCGCCAACATGATCCTCGGCATCTATGGCGCCAGCGCCGGCGCGATCGCCTTTGCCGGCGAACCGCTGCCCGAGCGGCGGGAGAAGCGCCATCGCCGTGCCATCCAGCTGGTGCAGCAGAACCCGCTTTCCTCGCTCAATCCGCGACGGACCGTTGGCGCGTCGCTCAGGCTGGCGCTCGACGTCCACGATATCGGCCCGAAGGCCGAACGTGCGGAGCGCATCGGCGCGCTCCTGCAGGAAGTGGGGCTGGAGCCGGACTATGCCCGCCGGTCGCCCGCCGCCCTTTCCGGCGGCCAGCGCCAGCGCGTCGCCATAGCGCGCGCACTTGCCTGCGAAAGCGAGCTTGTCGTTCTCGATGAGCCAACCTCCGCGCTCGATGTTCTGGTCCAGGCGCGCGTCTTGCGGCTACTGGCCGAACTCAAGGCAAAACGTGGCCTTACCTACGTTTTCATCACGCACGACCTTTCTGTCGTGCGCAACATCGCCGATCGGGTCGCCGTCTTCGAACGGGGGCGCTTGATCGAGATCGGCACGACGGAAGCCGTCTTCTCCTCTCCCACGCATGACTACACACGGCGGCTGATTTCCGCCGTGCCTGTCGTCAGCGACGCAGAGGCGGAGATGCGCCAGAACATCATGGAGATGACGCATGACTGACTACGGTTCATTCCTGAACGCACTGGCCTCACCCGGCCAGCCGGCAAAGGCGTTTGAAGCACTGGAAGCCCTGACGAAGGAGCTGGTCGGCGTGAAGCTCTTCACGGTCATGACCAGCAGCGGGACATCGAAAACGTCCGAACGGGTCTATTCCAACATGCCCGACGCCTATCCGGTATCAGGCACCAAGCCCTATCACGACAATGTCTGGTCGGACATTACGCTTCGCGACAAGCAGACCTTCGTCGCCAACACGATCGACGATATCGCGAAGGTCTTCGATGACCACGAGCTGATCAAGTCGCTCGGCTGCGAATCCGTCATCAACGTGCCTGTCATCATCGACGGGACTGTGGTCGGCACCATCAACTGCCTGCATGACCAAGGCTTCTACACGCAGGACCGCGTGGCCGCCGCCGAGGCGCTGAAGCTGCCCGGCGCGATCTGCATGTTGCTTCATGAAACCAAGAAGGGAACACTGTGATGAGCGGCAAGACCATTCGCGTCGCCACCGATGTCGGCGGCACATTCACCGATCTGGTCTGCTTCGAGACCGATCATGCGACCGGCGAGGCGCGCATCGTTACCGCCAAGTCGGACACGACCCCGCCGAATTTCGAACAGGGCGTGCTGAACGTCCTCGACAAGGGCGGTGTCGATCCGAAATCGATCGACTTCCTCGCCCATGGCACGACCGTCGTCATCAACGCGCTGACCGAGCGCAAGGGCGTCAAGGTCGGCCTGATCACGACGGAAGGCTTTCGCGACTCCATCGAGATCGCCCGTGGCAACCGGCCCGATTTCTTCAATCTGCATTATGTGAAGCCCGAGCCCTTCGTGCCGCGCTATCTGCGCCGCGAAGTCGGCGGTCGGCTGAGCTACAAGGGCGAGGAAATGCGTCCGCTCGATCTCTCGGCGCTGCCTGGCATTGTTGCCGACTTCAAGGCCGAGGGCGTGCAGGCCGTGGCCGTATCCTTCCTGCATTCCTATGCCGACCCGTCGCATGAAGAGCGCACGCTTGCCGAACTGAAGCGGCTCTGGCCGGAGGTGGCAACCGTCGCCTCACACCAGATCACCCGCGAATGGCGCGAATATGAGCGCACCAACACCGCCGTGCTTTCAGCCTATGTCCAGCCGACCGCGGAGCGTTATCTGTCGCGGCTCAAGGACGGCGTGACCGGCAAGGGCTTTGCCGGCAGCCTCTACATCATGCAGTCGAACTGCGGCGTCGATACGCTGGAATCCGTCTCGAAAATTCCGATCACCATGGTCGAATCCGGCCCGGCCTCCGGTTTCTGGGGCGCGGCCGAACTCGGCAAGCTCATCGGCGAGAAGAATGTGCTGGCGCTCGACATCGGCGGGACGACGGCCAAGTGCTCGCTGATCGAAGGCGGTCAGGTCAAGATCATGACCGACTACTGGATCGAGCGGAACCAGACCTCGGCCGGCTATCCGATCATGGTGCCGGTGGTGGATCTCGTCGAAATCGGCAATGGCGGCGGTTCGATCGCCTGGGTCGACAATTTCGGCAAGCTGCATGTCGGCCCGCAATCGGCCGGCGCCATGCCGGGGCCGGCAGCCTATGGCCGTGGCGGCACGAAGGCGACGACCACGGATGCCAATCTCTGGCTTGGCCGCATCAACCGCGACTATTTCTGCGGCGGCGATGTGATCGCCGATATGGCCGCGACCGAAACTGCCCTTTCCGAGCTTGGCACAAAACTGGGCACCAACCCGGACGACGCTGCACGCGGCATCATCCGCATCGCCAACAACAACATGGTCAACGCGCTGAAGCTCGTCTCGCTCAATCGTGGCCATGATCCGCGCGACTTCACCCTCGTCGCCTTCGGCGGCGGCGGCGCAATGCATGCGGTGGCGCTCGGCCAGGAGCTGGGCGTGAAGAAGGTCGTCATTCCCGCCGGCGCCTCCGTCTTCTCCGCCTGGGGCATGATGATGTCCGACCTCAGACGCGACTATTTCGTGACCAAGCTCGCCGATCTGAAGGCGGGCTCAGGGGCTGTGATCGAGGGCCTGTTTACGGAAACGGAAGCGCTGGCTCTCAAGCAGTTTGGTGCGGAAGGGATCGGAGCCGACAAGGTCAAGTTCCTGCGCTACGGCAAGTTCCGCTACCAGAACCAGGAGCACACGACCGAAGTTCTGGTCGGCAGCAACATTTCCGACGCCAAGCTTGCCGAGATCGAGGCTGCCTTCCACGAAACCTATGAGCGCGAATATACCTATCGCCTGAAGGCCCCTGTCGAACTGGTCGGCATCCATGTCGTGGCCTCAGCCGAAGTCGGCAAGCTCACCATGCAGGAAAAACCGAAAAGCGCGACACCCGTCTCGGCTGCCGTCAAGGGCGAGCGCAAGGTCGACTACGCGCTGGAAGGCATCCACACCGCAACGATCTACGACGGAACGAAGCTGGAGCCGGGGATGACGTTCTCAGGTCCTGCCGTCATCGAAGATCCCGGCACCACGGTCGTGATCCATCCCGGCAACGGGGTCGAGGTCGACGGCTTCGGCAATATCCACATTCACATCAAGGCTTGAGGAGCGTTCGCGATGACTGCAGTTTCACACGATCCCATTACGCTCGAAATCATCCAGAACTCGCTGCAAGCGACCGCCGACGAGATGTTCGCGGCCATGCGCAAGACGGCCATGAGCTCGATCATCTACGAAGTGCTCGACATGGGCACCGGCATTCTCGACGCGGAAGGGGAACTGGCAAGCAGCGGCGCCGGCATTCCCGGCTTCATCGGTGTGCTCGACAAGTCGGTGAAGGTTCTGGTGAAGAAATTCGACAAGCCCGGCGATGTCGAGCCCGGCGACGTCTTCATCACCAATGACCCCTATTATGGCGGCGTCACGCATCTGAACGATCTTGTCGTGGCCATGCCCGTCTTTGCCGATGGGAAGCTGATCGCCTGGACCGCCAATATCGCCCACAATTCCGATGTCGGCGGCAAGTCGCCCGGCTCGCTTTCGGCGGATGCGACGGAAATCTTCCAGGAAGGCCTGCGCCTGCCGGCCATCAAGATGATCTCGAAGGGTGAACCGATCCCCGGCATTTTCGATATCATCATGGTCAATTCGCGCATGCCCGATTTTATCGAGGGCGATCTCTGGGCGGCAATCGCATCGGTGCGCATCGGCGCGAAGCGTCTGGTCGAACTGGCAGCGAAATACGGCATCGCCACGTTCGAGGCCGCCATGCGCGACTTCATGAATTTCGGCGAACAGGTGTCGCTGAAAGCGCTCGCCGACCTGCCGCACGGCACGTTCGAGATGACGGAAGAGCAGGACGATGGCCGCTTCTTCAACGTCAAGGTGACGATCTCCGACAGCGAGTTCACGGTCGATCTGCGCGACAATCCGGATCAGGACACCGGGCCGTTCAATGCCGGTCACGACGACACGCTCGTCTCCACGCAGGTCATTTTCAAGGCGCTGACCTCGCCGCATTCGCCGGCCAATGGCGGCTCGTTCCGCCCGCTGAAACTGCTGACGAAGGAAGGGACGCTCTTCCACGCCAAGGAGCCCGCCGCTGTCGGCTTCTATTATGAAGTCGGCATCCGCGTGTACGACCTGATCTGGCGCTGCCTCGCGCCGCATATGCCGGAGAAGCTGCCGGCCGGGCATTTCGCCTCCATCGCCGGAACCTTCATCGGCGGCATCCATCCCGACACGGGCCGGCAATATACGATCATCGAGCCGCAGATCGGCGGCTGGGGCGCGGCCTTCGGACGTGACGGCAATTCGGCAATCTTCTCCGGCGTGCATGGCGAGACCTATAATTGCCCGGCGGAGATTTCCGAGGCGCGCAACGGTCTGACCATCGACCGGCTGGAACTCTGCACCGATGCGGGCGGCGAAGGCGAATTCACCGGCGGGCGCGGCATCCGGCTCGACTATCGCATCCGCCGCGACAATTCCTTCCTCACGCTCGGCTATACCCGCTCGCGCATTGCGCCGTGGTCGATTGCCGGCGGTCAGGAAGGCTCGCAGAACTACGCCCTCGTGATGCGCAAGGACGGGACGAGCGAGCGCTTCGCCTTCGGCTCCGGCATTCGCGTCGACAAGGACGATGTCATCCGCATCATCACCGGTGCTGGCGGCGGCGTGGGCGATCCGAAAAAGCGCGATCCGGAAAAGGTTCGCAGCGACGTCAAGAATGGCTATCTGACGGCCGAGCGTGCGTCCGAAGTCTATGGCGTCACCGTCTGACGGGGACAAACATGGCACTTTCAGGCAGATGACGGGAGGCCTGCCCCTTGAGAGTGGGGCAAGCCCATTTCGATCGCCTTAGAAGTCCATGGCGGCGCTGGCGGACATGGCCGGGGCGGCATCCTTCTTGGGCTTTTCAGCGATCCTCGCCTCCGTCGTCACCAGAAGGCCGGCAACAGACGCGGCGTCCTGAAGCGGGGTGCGCACGACCTTGGCTGGGTCGATCACACCCTGGGCGAAAAGGTCTCCATATTCGCCGGTCTGGGCGTTCCAACCGAAGCAGAACTCGTTCTTTTCGGAAACTTGCCGACAATGATCGAACCGTTGATCCTGCGGGAAAGCGGCTCGGTGACGCGACAGGTTTTCGAAACCGCCTGCAGAGAGGCCGGCTTCGATCCGGCCCCGTTCATCGTTGCAGGCAGCAACGAGGCCGTCAGCGAGGCGATTGCCGCAGGGATCGGCGTGGGACCGATTTTCGACGGCACCCTCCGACAACACGATACGGTCAGGCTTATGCCCTTCGGAACCACGCCCGCCACATGCGGGGTCTATGTCGTCATGGCCAAGGAAGCCAGAGGATTGCCTGCCATCGAGGCATTCATGGAGATCGTACTGGCTTGAATCGCTTGCAAGTTTGGTAGTCAAACAGCCGCATCTTCGGAAGCGGCTCCTCTCCAGCTTATGGAAGTTCCGTTTCGCTCTTGAACCGGTAAGAACCTACGACCCTGTGATTTGGAATGCTACGTATATGAGACGTCGGCTAACTTCTGGGAAATTTGACGGTCTGGGCCGCGAACAGATCGTCAAGTTCTATGAGATGTCCATTATTTATAGCTGGTCGAAGGAATTTCTCCAAGCGGGCAAGAAGCGCCTTGCCGGTGGCACCGACTGTTCAGCAACCAGCGACGAGGTGAAGGCACTTCAACGGGAAAGTCGCGATCTGAAGGAGGCTATCTCTTGCCGACATTACCCTGGAAAACCGCCTGTTCAAAAAAGCATGATCAGGGATGGGGCGGCGACGAATTTGATATCCCGCCACCGGAAAACTTGAGATCATCTGGCTGGTAGAGTAGTCGCATCTGTCAGTTGACCCCTCGAAAAGATCGGCATCTACAGGCCGACCATTTATGGCTTATATGACCGCTTCCTGACCCAAGGCGTGGAAGGACCGGAAGATCGGCCGTCCGCTCCGTCATGGGTGTAAAGCCGCATCCCAGACGATCTCCACAACCGCCTCATTGCGCTTGCGCTGGATCATGCCGCCGAGCGAAGGGATAACGGCTACAGATCTGAGTGTGCAAGTGATCAATCCACCGCGCCGAAATAGGGAACATAATCCGCATCGTAGCCGAAATAGCGCGGACCGACGAGCGCAATGCCGGCCTGAGTCTGCCATTGCGGATTGCAGGGGAAGGCGAGCGCCTTCAGCCGCAGGCCATAATGCAGGGAGTCTGCTGTGACGGGCGTCCCGCTTTCGGCATCGAGAAGCGTGATCAGATCCGGTGTCGTACAGACGATCTTGCCATCGAGGGCGGCCATCAGGAATTCGTTCTGGAAGTCCAGCTTGAAGCTGTGCCCCTTGAACTCTTCCACTCCCGTAAAGGTTGCCGTGCCCCGCGCGAAGCCGCCGACTGTGCGGCGGTCAACGTCGGTAACGCGACCATGAAACAGCGTCACCGCCTTCAGCGTCTCGGCAACCGCATCGACCGGATTGCCATGATTGGCGCGGGCCTCACGCAGTGTCAGCCCAAGCTTGGCGCAGAGCGACAGTGTTCCGCGCACAACGGCCTTCTTGGCGACCTCGCCGCTCATCGGATAGAAAGCCAGCAGCGCGGAGCCGCCCATTTCCACCGTGGCGGCACGTGCCAGCCGTTCGGTCCATTGGTTGCTGACCGTTTCCAGAACGAGCGAATTGCCCTTGTCGTCGCACAGCACCATCGGTGTGGCCGAAACACCGTGCATGGTGAAGGTCACCATCTGCAGTTCCGGATAGGCGCGGCCCATGCCATCGCCGTCAATCAGCGGCAGGCCGGTGGCGGCGGCAACCACAAAGGGCGTGGTCGAGTTCACCCCACCAGCTTCGCCGCACAGAACGGCATCGATCTTGCGGCCGAGCAGCTGTTCGAGCTGCCGGAAGGCATTGATCAGCTCGTCGCCCTGCGGCAGCTTTTCCGTCATGACGGTCGGCGCGCCCATCATGCAGACGGGTACGACGAGTGCATCGTCCGCCAGCTCCTCGACCGAAATCAGATGAACCGGCCCATGCTTGAGGATCGCCTGCTGCGCCATCAGCTTGCCGACATAGGGGTCGCCACCGCCACCCGTGCCGAGGATGGCGCCGCCGATGGCAATGTCTTCGAGGTCTTCGGCATAGATCGTCTTGAGTGTCTTCATGGTCTGTCCTCCGCGCAACAGCGCCGGGCGAAAAAGTGGAGTCCGGTTTTTCACTCAACCGGCGCGACAACAAAAATGGCTCAGCGCGCTTCGAGCGGCTTGAATGTCAGTTCGGGATAACCGAAGGCGGCCGGTCCAACGACCTTCAGCGCCTGCGGGGTCTTCAAGAGGTCATGAACCGGCAGAGCAATGACGGCGACGCGCTGGCCGTAGCGCAACACTTCCGTGGTCAGCGGCTCGCCGGTATCCAGTTCGAGATTGATGATCAGGTCCGGCACCATCACGACTGGCTCGCCATCGACCCAGAGCACGAGATTTTCGTTCTGGATGGCGATCCGCGCCTCCGATCCGTTCCATGCGCCTGAACCGACGAGTTTGGCGCTGCCGCGCGCAAAGCCGCCTTCCAGTCGCCGCTCGATATCGGTGATCTTGCCGGTGAAGCAGAGGCGCGCGCCGGTCGAGGCGCAAACCTCATCCACCACGTTGCGGCGTTTTGCACGGGCCTCCAGGATCGTTCGTCCGATCGACAGCGCCTGTGTCACCGTTCCGGGAACCGCTGTGCGGCGCACGAAGTCACCACGCATGGGCGCGACCGCAAGGCCTGCCCCCGCCCCCATGCCGACCGCGACGTCGCGGGCGAAGCGTTCCAGCCAGTACATGTCGATGATATTGCGGAAGACGACGACATTGCCCTTTTCGTCGGCAATCGCCGCCGGCGAGACATCCGCGCCATAGATCATATAGGTCGTCATCTGCACTTCCGGGAAGGCGCGGCCCATGCCGTCACCATCGACGGCGGGAATGCCGGCCAAGGCTGCCGCAATCAGCGGCTCCATGGCATTTGACCCGCCGATTTCGGCAGAGATGACAGCCGAAAATCGCTTGCCGGACGCCTCTTCGACAGCGCGCATGGCCCGCAGGCATTCGCCGCCCTCCTCGACCTTCTCGACGCCGACGACCGGCGCACCGATGCCGCCGACTTCCGACACCCATTCGTCATCTTTAAGCGCTTCCAGCGGGATGACGCGGATTTCGGCGCCCTTGCGCACGAGTTCGCGGGCGCGCAGCATGCCGATATAGGGATTGCCACCGCCACCCGTCCCGAGCAGCGCTGCGCCGAGCGACAGCGGCACAAGATCCGCCTCGCCGATCAGATAACCATCACTGCGCATGGAGTTCACCAACAGCCTTGACGCGCACGCGCGTTGCATTGCCAGGCAGATAGGCAAGCGGCACGTCCTCGACATCAACGATCTCGATTGTCTCCCGCGCCGCACCGGCTTGCACTGCGGCGTCGATGGCGCGCGCCTTGGCATCTTCCAGTGCATTCTCGCGACCGATTTCGGCCAGCGCATAGACGCGATCGATCTCGCCCGAGACCTGGGCAATGGCGGCCCCCACGGCATTGGCGACGCCATAGTGATTGGGCTTGATGACTTCGAGCCCGGCAATGTCACCATCAACGAGGATGGAGCCACCGCCAACCACGATCACGGGCAGTGGTTCGGGCGAAAGTCGCGAGCGCTCGACGCAATCCTCCAGCATGGCGATGATCTTCGCGCCGGTCCGCGCCAGAAGATCGGGCGAAAGGCCGGCAACCTTGGACTTGTCGCCGAGTTCAGCCAGACCGCGCGCGACCGCCGTATCCGTCGTCGTCAGGGTCGAGCCACCGAAGATCAGCGCCTCCGACTTGATGCGATAGCCGACGGAGACAGGGCCGACCTTGACGCCATCGACACCGTCCACCACCAGCGAGCCGCCGCCGAGACCGATCGAGAACACGTCGGGCATGCGGAAATTGGTGCGCACGCCGCCCACTTCGACCGCCACGGTCGCCTGACGCGGAAAGCCCTTCTGCAGCGAGCCGACATCCGAGGTCGTGCCGCCGATATCGACCACGATGGCATCCTTGACGCCGGAGAGGAAGGCCGCGCCGCGCATGGAATTGGTGGGCCCCGACGCAAAGGTCAGGACCGGGAATTTCTCGGCAAAGGCGGCATCCATCAGCGTGCCGTCATTCTGCGTCAGGAAGAACTTACCCTTGATGCCGGCTTCCGAAATCGCATTGCGGAAGGCGTTCATGACATGCGCGGAGAGATCGCGCAGGCAGGCATTCATGATGGCAGCGTTTTCGCGCTCCAGAAGCCCGATACGGCCGATATCGCTGGAAAGCGTGACATGCACGCCCGGAATTTCGGCGGCGAGAATTTCGCCAGCCTTCTTCTCGAAATCGCTGCTGACAGGGGAAAAGACGGAGGTAATCGCAACCGAACGGATGCCCTTGGCCTTGATATCGGCGGCAATGGACTTCAGCTCTTCCTCGTCCAGCGGTGAGATCACCCGGCCGTCGAATTCGTTGCCGCCATGCGCGAGATAGGCATGGTTGCCGATCGCCTGCTTCAGGTCTTCCGGCCAGTCGACCATGGGCGGCAGCGAGGCGGTAGCCGGCAGGCCGAGGCGGACGGCAGCCGTCTGGGCCAGATTGCGGCGCTGGACGACGGCATTGGTGAAATGCGTGGTGCCAATCATCACGAAGTCGATCGCCGAGGCTGCGATCCCAGATGCGGCCAGCACATCGCGCAGCGCATTGACGACGCCGCTCATCACATCGTCGGTCGTGGCCGATTTCACGCCGGCAATGACCTTTGTCCCCTCCATGACCACGGCATCGGTATTCGTGCCGCCGACGTCGATTCCAATTCTCAACATGATGTCAGTCCTCACTCAGATGTTGGGTTGCGGCGTTCCTGCTCGCGCAGTGCAAGCAGCGCCTCGGCTGTCGGGATTTCTCCATCGATCAGCGGAATTTTCGGGCGGACGGCCTCCTCCTCCGCCGTCACCACGGGAACGGAAGCGATGAGAAGGCGCGTATAGTCATGCGCCGGGTTCTCGAAGACTGCGTCCGAACGACCCGTCTCAACGATCCGTCCGCGATAGAGCACGCCGATCCGGTCGGCGAAATTGCGCATCAGCGACAGGTCGTGGGAGATGAAGAGATAGGAGAGTTCCAGCTCGCGCCCGAGATCGACCAGCAGATCGATCACCTTGGCCTGAACCGAAACATCGAGCGCCGAGGTCGGTTCATCGAGCACCAGAAGGCGCGGCTGAACCGCGATGGCGCGGGCAATCGCCACGCGCTGCTTCTGCCCGCCGGACAGTTCGTGCGGGAAGCGCTCGGCAAAATTGGCCGGCAATTGCACCATGTCGAGAAGCTCGCCGATGCGCGCATCGATCTTCCGCCCGGCAAGGCCCATGGCCTCAAGCGGGACGCGCAGCGACTGGCCGATCGTGCGGCGCGGGTTGAGCGACGAGCCCGGATTCTGGAACACCATCTGCACGAGCTTGCGCTTTTCTGCCGCCGCCATGCCGCCGCCGAGATTGCGCCCCTCGATCAGGATGTCGCCGGAGGTCGGCCGCTCCAGCCCCATGATCATGCGGGCAATGGTGGATTTGCCCGAGCCGCTTTCGCCGGCAAGGCCGTAGACCTCACCCTTGGCGATGGAAAAGGAGACGTCATCCACGGCGCGGACTTCATCGACGGTACGGCCAAAGCCGTTTTTCACCGGGAAGCCTTTGTTGAGGCCGATGATTTCGAGAACGGGAACTGTCATACGCGCGCCCCCGCCGAGCCGAAGCGCATGCCGCCGGTGAGGCGCGGCACGGCAGCGATGAGCGATCTCGTGTAGTCCTCGCGCGGCGCGGAGAAGAGTTCAGCCGCCGGTGCATGTTCGACCACCACGCCCTTGTTCATCACATAGACATAGTCTGACGTTTCCCGCACGACGCCGAGATTATGCGTGATCATCAGCAGCGCCAGACCGCGATCAGCGACGAGGTCTTTCAAGAGCTTCAGGATTTGCGCCTGCGTGGTTACGTCGAGCGCCGTGCCGGGCTCGTCGGCGATCAGCAGTTTCGGTTCGCTGAGCAGCGCCATGGCGATCAAGACGCGTTGGCGCATGCCGCCGGAAAGCATCACTGGATAAGAGGCTGCCACCCGCTCGGGATCGCGCATCCGCACCTGCGCCAGAACCTCAAGCACACGGGCCATGCGCTCGCGCCCGGAGCGCGACCGGCCGAGACGGCGATCGGCATATTTGAGGATCGTGCCGAGCTGGTCGGCAATGGTGAAGACCGGGTTGAGCGAACTCATCGGGTCCTGGAACACCATCGACATTTCTGTCCCGTTGAGCTTCTTGCGCTCGCGCGGTGGCAGCTTGAGAAGATCACGCCCCTCGTAGCGGATTTCGCCGGACAGAATGCGGGCCGGCGGATCGCGCAGCAGACCCATGATCGCCTTCATGGTGACGGTCTTGCCGGAACCGCTCTCGCCGACAAGGGCGACCTGCGAATGGGCCGGCACATCCAGCGAGACGTCATGCAACACCTGCTGGCTGCGACCATAGGCTGAAAACTGCACGTTCAGCCCGCGAATGGACAGAAGGCTCTCGCTCATTTGACCTCCTGCACATCGTAAAGGTCGCGCAGACCATCGCCGAGAAGATTGAAGCCGAGCGCCAGCACCAGAATGGCAAAGCCCGGCATCATCGATTCCCACCAATGTTCCGGCAGGAAGGCCGAGCCGGCGGCCACCATCGTGCCGAGGTCGGGCGTTGGCGGCTGGATGCCGAGACCGAGGAAGGAGAGCGACGCGCCGACGAGAATGACGAAACCGCAGTCCAGCGACGTCTTGACCGCGATCGCCGAAATGCAGTTCGGCAGGATTTCCCGGAACAGAATGTGGAATTTCGATGCGCCCAGCGTTTCCGCCGCCTCGATGAATTCCTGGCTCCGGATCTGTCGCGTCATCGAATAGACAAGCCGCGTGTGCCAGGTCCACCAGAGCGCGGCAATCGCCAGCATCGAATGCGTGAGATCGGGCGACAGCACTGCTGCAACCGCAAGCGCCATGACGAGCGGCGGAATGGCCAGCGCCACATCCGTCAGGCGCATGATGATCGTCTCGGTCCAGCCGTCGAAATAGCCGGCGATGAGACCCATGATCGTGCCGAAGGGAACGGCCGTTCCCAGAACCACAAGCGCGAGTGTAAGCGAGACACGCAGCCCGAAGATGACGCGGGTGAAGATGTCGCGCCCGACATCGTCCGTGCCGAACCAGAACGTGCCGGACGGCGGCAGGTGGCGGAAGCGGAAATTGACTACCGCGCCGGCATGCTGCGGATAGGGCGTGATATAAGGCGCGAAGATCGCCGCAAGAATGGCCAGCACGACGATCACAGCACCTATGACGGCCGTCGGATTGCGGCTGAAGCGATACCAGTTCTGGTAAGCGTTCGACAGGCGAGGAAGCTCGGCAGCCTTTGGGTTCACCACATCGCTCATGCGCGCCTCCCACGGATGCGAACGCGCGGGTCGACGAAGCCGACCAGAGCATCGATGACGAGATTGACCACGACGAAGAAGACGCCCGAAACGATGACCACGCCCATTACCGCGTTCAGATCCTTCTGGAGGATGGTGCGCACACCATAGGCGGCCATGCCGGGCCAGGCGAAGACAAGCTCGACCACGAAGGCATTGCCGATCAGCGAGGCGAATTCGAGCCCCATGATGGTGAGCGGCGGTACGAAGCTCGGGCGCAGCATGTATTTGAACAGGCGCACCGGCTCCGGCACGCCGAAGGCGCGGCTTGCCTCGATATAGTCCTGGCTGGACACATCGATCATCGAGGAGCGCGTGATGCGGGCGATCTGCCCCATCGTGGCCGCCATCAGCGCGATGGACGGAAGAAGAAGATAACGCCAGGCTTCCAGAAACACATCGAACCTGCCACGCAGCAGCGCATCGACGGTCACAAGACCGGTCATGTCGGCCACAAAGCCGATATTATGCGGCAGACGGCCCGTCGTCGGCAGGATGTGGAGCACATAGCCGGCCAGGATCTGCAGGAGCAGCGCCAGGAAGAAACTCGGGGTCACAGCGGCGAGGATCGACACGAAGCGCACGGCATTATCCGGCCAGCGATCCTTGAAGCGCGAGGCCAGCACGCCCAGCGGCACGCCGAGAAAGAAAGCGATGGTAATGGTCGAAAGCACCAGTTCGAAGGTCGCCGGGAAGGTCTCGCGGATATCGTCGTTCACCGGCCGGCGCGTCAGCAGCGACTTGCCGAGATCACCCTCCGCCAGCCCTTCCATATAGAGCACATACTGCTGGACCAGCGGCTTGTTCAGACCGAGCTCTTCCCGCAATTGCGTCACCTGTTCGGCGCTGGCGCGGGGGCCGAGCGCCAGACGCGCCGGGTCGCCGGGCATGGCGCGGGCAATGACGAAAATCACGATCGACAGTCCGAACAGGACCAGAAGCGACCACAAGATGCGCCGTATGAGGAAGAGTGTGAATTCCAAGTTCATGGCTCCCGCAGACCGGCGAAGCGGAGCGCTGCCGGTTGCCTGCGTTGCAATTGTGACATCCAGTCATGCCGGCGAGCTTCTGTCGAAACCCGCCGGCGCCTTGAGAGGCTTACTTGCAGGTCCAGCTGTAGCGCGTGAAGTTGTAGTCGAAGGACTGCATCGGCACGGCGTCAAAGCCGGTCAGGCACTTGTCCATCGCATGCTGCACCTTCTGTGTCAGCAGGAAGACATCAGGCTGGATCTCGACGATCTTGCGCTGAAGATCCTTGTAGATCTCGACCTGCTTGGCCTTGTCGCCCGTCTCGCGGGCGGCATCGATCATCTTGTCGATTTCCGGGTTCTGCAACCATTCCATCGAGGCCCAGGTGCCGGCCGCCTTGGAGTGATACTGCGTGAAGAACATGGAATCCGGCGAGGGATAGGTCGGGCCGAAGAAGATCTGGTTGACCGCCGGCGTGGTGTCGACCTTGCTGGCGATCTCGGTGATGCGGTTCCAAGGATCGGCCTGCTGCGTCACCTTGAAGCCGATCTGCTCGAGGTTCGACTGCATGAGAAGGCTGATCTCTTCCTCGAACTTCGTGCCCGCGACATAGCCGAGCGTGATCGGGATTTCCTTGCCGGCATATTTCGACTTCGCGACCTCGGCCTTGGCGGCTTCGAGATCATATTTTGCCGCCGGCACATCGCCCGCATGGAAGTCGGCGAAGGTCTTCGGCAGCGGGGTGGTCAACTCGCCGCCCGGAACCAGCTGCTGGCGGATCGTGTCATAGTCCGTCGCCAGCGCAATCGCCTTGCGGATGTGAACGTCATCCGTCGGCGGCACCTTGGTGTTGAGCTTCAGATAGAAGGCGACGGCCGTATCCTGCGCCACGACTTTGAAGCGGCCCATGGCTTCAAGCGCCTTGTAGGTTTCGGGCGACTGGAACTGGCTGGACATGGTCAGCTCGCCGGAGGCAGCCAGCGACTTCACGGTCGCTTCGTCATTGGTGATGATCCAGCGCACCTCGTCGATCGGGCCGGGGCCGAAACCCTTGTAATAACCCTTGTTGCGCGTGATCGTCATCTTCGCGCCGCGATCCCATTCCTTCAGCGAATAGGCGCCAGCACCGGCGGTGTTGGTGGCAAGCCAGGTCTGCCCCTCGTCATTGCCGGCATGTTCCTTCACCATTTTGGAATTGAGGATGAAGATGGCCGGAACGGTCGACAGGAAGGGGGAGAAGGTCTTGGAGAGCGTGAACTTGACGGTCTTGTCGTCGACGGCCGTGATCGCGCCGGGACCGATGACACCGGCGAAGAGGTTGGCCGGGCCCTGGTTGATCTTGAGCAGCCGCTCGACCGTGTAGACGACATCGGCGGACGTCACCGGCGTGCCGTCGGTAAACTTCGCATCCGCGCGCAGCTTGAAGGTAACTTCCTTCGCGTCCGGCGAAACGGTCCAGCTTTCAGCCAGTTGCGGGATCAGGTTGCCCTTGGAATCGACGCTGACGAGACCGTCATAGAGGTTCACCGCCGCCATATAGTCGGTGTAGTCGGAAATCTTGGCCGGATCGATCGTGCCGAAAATCTGCACCGTGTTCATGGTCACGACCGTATCGGCGAGCGCCGGGCCGCACAGCGCCGACCCTGCCAGAAGAACCGCAGCGAATGCCGAGGATTTGAAACCGAACTTGCTCATCATGCCTCCAGTTTTTGAAACGAGGAACCCCTGTGCCGGCGGCTTTGCCTGCCGGCGTTTGTGGGCGGCGCTTTCCGGCTCTTCCCATCTTCGTTCATGAACGTTGCATGGCAGGATGCGAAGGGACAATGAATGTCCGGTCTAGGTTTCGGATTTAATAGTCTAGGTTTTACGCCGAATAGCTAAGCCTTGGGCCAGTTTTTCGCGTCTATCTCAACAGGCCGAGTGCGCGGGCGGAGCCGATGGCCTCCTGCCTGTTTCGGCATCCAAGCTTGCGATAGATGTTTCCAAGGTGAAACTTCACCGTGGCCTCGCTCAAGCCCAGCTTGGCGGCAATTTCCTTGTTGGCGCCCCCTTCGGTCAGCATGATCAGGATCTTGCTTTCACGCCGCGAGAGCTTGCCCCCGACACCTGTCATGTCGCTGAGCCGGCTGCTGTCGCGCAGCTTGCGCACGATCTGGCGGATCGAGGCTGTCGCCAGGACGAAGCCGCCGATGCGCTGGTTGTCGATGAGGCCGTCCAGAAATACCCGCTCCTCCGCCAGCGCGGCCACCGCGCCAAGACGCGCGGCGGTTTCCAGCGCTTTTTGCAGAACCGAGCGCGCCTCGGTGAGATTGCGCGCCAGCTTGTGGAGATAGGCGAGCCAGACGCCCGCAGCGATGCGCTGCCGCTCGGTGATGTGAAGGCTGTCGAAGACGCGGGTCAGGAAGGGCTCAAGCCCCGGATGGTCCGGCTGGTCGAAGAGGGACTGCCGCACCCAGGCAAGCGCCAGCGCCAGTTCGTCCGGCTCCCTGAGAAGCGCAGCGATATCGCTGCTCGCCTCCAGCCAACTGCGATCTGCGCCGCCCTGCAGGCGCAACACGTCCATGGCCTCGCGCCAGCGCTGCCCGTTTTGCAGGACATTGACCTCACGCAGACTGATCATGGCCTGAAACTGCCGGTTGGAGATCTGATAGACCCTCCAGCGATCCAGAAATCCACGCGCGGCGGCGATCGAGAAGTGATCTGCCATCGCCTGCGCGCCATAGCGGAGGGCGAATTCGAGCAGGGTTGGCCAGATTTCGCCGTGGGAGAAATCGTCCATCTCGACATTGAGGAAATGGGCCAGAGGCTCCGCCCTGCCGCCTTCGTAGTCGACGCAGGCCTCCAGAAGCTTCTGGAGTCGTTGATCGTTGGGCGTCTCGAAGGGGACCTCTGCAAGCAGGCTCGCGCTTTCCTGTGCGTGCTGGCGTGCAGCAACGGCGTCGCCATTGAGCAGGCCCATCATCGAGCGGTGCAAGCTGATGTAGAAGCAGAGCAGCGGTATTCCGGCGGCGCGATAATGGAACATCGCCCGTTGGGCCACATCCTCCGCCTCACTGTAGCGCTGGGTGCGGATATAGTATTCGAGCACGTCATTGTAGAGCATGCCACGGAACAGATGCGCGTCCGAGGGGAACTCGGAGAGAAAGGTGAAGACACGGGCCAGCATGTCGTCCGAGAAATGGAAATCCTCATAAATGAACATGAGAACACGCAGTGCCCGGAAGTCTCGGGAATAGACCGTATCGGGCGCAAAGACCACCTCGGCATCGTTGGCATAGTCGCCATAGCGATCGACGAGAAGCCGCTTGGCGCGCGAAATATCGCCGCGCTTGAGAGCTTGAAGGGTGAGCGCCAGGACAATCGTCTCGCTCTGATGGGCGAAGCTGTAGGGAAAGCCGCTCAGCACGCGGTCGAGCGCCTCAAGACCGAAATGATAGAGAAAGTACGGGCCACCCGCATCAGCGAAAAGCTTCAGCGCATTGTCGTAGAGACCGGCCTTCTGGAAGATGGCGATCGCATCGGGAACACGTCCATGCTCGGAAAATGCCGCAGCGATCTCACGTGCCCCGCCGGGGGTCTGGAGCCGATCGGCAATTTCCGCGTCAAGCGCCGGCCTGATGTCGCCAACCAGCGCGGGCGCGGCGAGAACATATGTTCGTCCGTCCTGCCATCGCCTGGCAAAGGGAAGAAGTGCGCACCCTTCGGCCTCCAAAAGAGCAGCGCCATCCAGAAGAGATCGCAGATCGACGAGTTGGCTGTCTCGCAGTTTCGCCAGGTACTCAGTCCGCAGGAATTCCTTGAAGAAGGATGGCCGCGGGCCCGCCGCCAAGGGCCATCCGGCTGCAGCTTTCAGGAACGCGACATCCACGCCCGAGGCGGCAATATGCTCCATTTCAGCGTCGGAAAACAGGAGCCGATCCGGCTCGATCAGGGTCGCAGTTCCATAGGCAAGTGCTCTATGAAGCCCATCGATCCGCGTCTCAGGTCGCTTGGCCAGGATAATACGCTGCTCCCCGGCAATCATGCTTTCGGGCAAGGCTATCTGCTCAAGCCGCGCCGGCACATCCCAGATCAAGGGCGATCCGGGTGTATTCTCAATGTCATCCGTCCGGATGACCACCCCACCTGTCCGGGCAGCGATCTCTTCGAGCAGCACCGATTTGCCCATGCCCGCCGGCCCTTCTACGACAACAATCGGATGCGGATCATCGAGGATGAGCTGGCGCAAACCAGCCCGCTCCCACCGCCGGCGCACAATATGAGTCATTTTCAGTTACTTAACCCAGGACCCGAAGCGTAATATGATGACGCAACTTATCCCCGATGGCTAGCCGCTCACTCTCTGGGGAGGAGTCGAACTTTCTGCGCCGACTGTCCATGCGAAAGACCCGTCGCACGCACTCCGGAATAACTCCGCTGATAATTGGCCTCGGTTCTCTCGCCTTGAAAGGAAACGAACCCTCGACCCTTAAATTGCGGAATGAGCTAATCACCTGAGAGAATTGGGGAAGCAGATTAGAGAGCATCGTAAATTTAACGGAACTTGGAGCTTTTTTGGTGATGAAGGGGCATGACAGCCCGTGATCCGCTATATCGCCGCCACCGCTTTACCGCTGACATCATTGCCCACGCGGTATGCCTCTATTTCCGCTTTCCCCTGAGCCTGTGGATGGTCGAGGGTCTGTTGCCAGCGCGTGGCATCATTATCTCGCATCAGACCGTGCGGCTGCCTTCGTGAAGGCAGGAGCTGCTGTGTACGTCGGCGTCGCAACCATGGGGCTTTCGAAGCGATTTTATTTCTATGAACACCCTGGGGATTTCGCAGCGAACGAGCCAGAGGCTAAATCAAATGATCATAATCGAACTGTTGGGGCCTGATCCAAACGAGGTGTTTGTCGCGACGCCTCCGGCTCTGGAGTGGAACGGCCTCTCAATTCACGGAAGCGCCGGCCTCGAATTAGGATTGATCAAAGCCTATTCGCTGCCTTGGAACAAGCGACGCACAGCAAGATAGAAGAGTCCAACAATGCCGACTTTTTTATTCTTTTAAACCCACCACTTAGTTCAACAGTGAAACTTATGCGACATTGGTTCAGTCGCCTCCGGCACGCAGTTTCCAAGTGATTAAACTTCGGGAAATGACTCCCCCTATAGGTTGCAGTCATATGAAAAACCCCGTTCAGACGTGCAGTGCGTCCATAAAATTTACGAGAAACATGATGACTGACATTCTACCAGTGCTAGGGAAATTCAAAGACGAAGGCGGTCTCCGCGATTACATTGCTGCCAACCTTCATGCCATCGAGCCTGGGCTCACTCACCTGAAGACGGAGTATACGCTAGCGAACGATGAAGGAGGCACGGGGGGGCGAATTGATATCCTTGCTCGCGATGCCTTGAGGCATGTCACCTGCATAGAAGTCAAACGAAGCGAAAAAAGCGAACGCACCACTCTCAACGAGCTTAGCAAGTATATAACTCTGCTTGTAAAGCAGGACCGCGTCCCACGTGAGCAAATCCGCTGCATCGTCGCGTCCACCTCTTGGAATGAGTTGCTGCTGCCGCTCTCATATTTCGCTACTTTCGTCGGAGTAGACGTCCAAGGAATCAAGGTAACGGAGCAAGACGGTCGGATCATGTTCGAGCCGGTCGAACTCCTGCCCATGGAATTCCTTCCTCAACTGAGCCCTGAAATCAGCATACTTGAATTCGAGACCAGTGAAGATAGGGCATCGCACATCGATTATACGAAGGAGCGAAGCTCGAGGCTTCCCTTCGTACGCATCGCGTTGCTTCTACTTGACCCGTCAGACAATGCGGCGCCTCGATACACAACTTACCGGACAATCGTTTTCACATGGAGGATCGCGCCGGCCCACGATGACGAAATAGAGCGTGTCATCGGCAACTCGATTGGCTGGCTCTTCCCCTATGGTTTTCCGGGCTGGGAAGCCGAAGCAGACGTAAGCGACTGGATCGCCGAGGGCGACGGCGCACCGCATATTATGAGGATTGACGCGGAATCAAGACGTGGAACACCTGAGAAGATTGACAGGCTTCTTGCTATATACCAGGTCAACTCAATAGTGAGGCTAGGCGACTGGCCGGCGTCCGAATTCGTGAATGACGACGAAACCCTCATTTTGCAGATACGAGCCCAGTCTTCGATGAGCGGCAGTGGCCAGCTCAGCCGTCATGTATTTTCCGCAACCGTGAATCCCAAATATTCCTCGTCGTGGAAATCAGAACGGGACAGCTTCCTGCGCTTCCTTTCGTTTGAACCTCGCTGGAGAAAGAGCGCCGAAGAATTCTTGGGCCAGCTCACATCTGGCAACCTAACCGTCGAGCTGATTGCATATCATAAGAGCAATATATTCTACACAATCTACCAGGCGACGGCTTCTTGCCAAGCGGCGCTATCCGAATTTGCGATCACTGTACGGCGGAAGGACACGGTGGTTGGTATGCTCGCAGGATATTATCTTTGGGATGGTTTTACGTCCCCGGGGGTGAACGAAGCAAAGACCAATATGACAATGGCTTATGGCAGCCCGTTTTTGACTATCGCCAGTTTATTTAGTGCACAGGGTAACGAGCCGAAAATCGATACCATGTCTCAACATGGTTTTGTGCCGACACTAATGCTCCGGGAAGGAGACCAGTACACGGTGGTCGAAGGGCTAAATCATGCGCTGACCATCAACGAGTTTGTACGAGACAATCCAGAGTACAGCGCTGAGGTAGCGAGACTGCTAAACTCCACCGGTCCTTTGCCTGCAGACCCTCTCAAAAATGCATTCCAAATCGATGACGACTGATTTGTCGTTTTGCATTTAATCGCGAGACCCCGCATCCAATAATTTCAATAAGATAGCGCAGCACCTAACTTGAGATCGGGCACCCAATTTGAGATTCGCCGGTTCGATTTGGCTACTTAATGTGAGATTCACCGCATAGAAAAAGATGACCACCGATGGCCAAGCTTCATCAGAAAATTCGAGATATTACAGAGTGTTATCTCCGAATCCGAGAGCGTCAAACGCCGGAAACCGAACCGGCGAATCTCAAGTTAAGTGGTAACAGCTGTTCTCTCCCCACGTTGCCCTTCGCCGTCTGATCTGTGATCGAGGTCGCATGGATGAGCGGGAAGGAGTTTCTCCATGGAGACTACAATGGAGGTTCTCACAACGCGTCGTGGGCGGCGTGATGCCCATCGCCAATGGCCCGACGAGATCAAGGCTCAGATCGTGTCGGAGAGCTTGCGGCCGGGCGCGACGGTGAATGAGGTTGCCGAGCGCTACGGGCTCAAGGCGAACCACCTGTCGTCGTGGAGAACCATGGCTCGTCGCGGCAAGCTGGTTTTACCTGCGCCGGAAGATGCTGTCGAATTCGCCGCCTTGGTTGTCGAGAAGTCACCTCAGACCATTACGCCAGAAGCGCCATCAACCAAGGCGGTTTCCCGCGCAGAGATTGTCGTCGGTCCCGTGACGATCCGCCTTGAGGAAGGGGCGTCTGTGGCCAGACTCGTAGCTGTTGCACGCGCATTGGCGGGGGCGACATGATCTTTCCCTCGAACCGCGTCCGCATCATGGTGGCGACCAAGCCCGTGGACTTCCGCAAGGGGCACGACGGGTTGGCGGCGCTGGTGAAGAACGAGCTGCACAAGGACCCGTTCACCGGAACGGTCTTCGTGTTCCGGTCGCGCAAGGCAGATCGGCTGAAGCTGATCTATTGGGATGGTAGCGGCATTGTGCTGGCCTACAAAAGGCTGGAAGAGCACACTTTCAGCTGGCCCGGTATCAAGGATGGGCTGATGACACTGACGCATGCCCAGTTCGAGGCGCTGTTTGCGGGGCTCGATTGGCGGCGCGTCCGTGCCGTAGAGACAGGCTTTGGTGCGTGGGTCGTTGAAAGAACGGAACTCCGTCTTTGATGCTGCTTCTATGGGTTAGCTTTTGTGCAGCGGACGGATTTCGGGCGTGCGCAGGCCAGCATGCGATTGAGGACAGCG
>NZ_JAJNCX010000019.1 GCF_021026315.1 Rhizobium sp. C4 | reverse complement strand
CGGCATTCGCAAGAATGGCGGCCTCGCATTTCACGATCCATCCCCCATCGCCGGAGAAGGATGGCCGTCCTCTCCGGCGCTTCTTTATCTCACGAAGAAGCCAGAAAATCATAAGACAAGCAATTGCAGGAAAAGTGGGAACCGGTTTTCCGTCCGGAATTGCATAAAAACAAATAGGTAGAGCGTTTCAGGCGATTCCGTTTTCGCCGGAAACGCAATAGTGTGCAATCGCGTTTCTGCCGCCACGCGAAGCAGGCTATAAAGGCTGACGAAAGACCGGAAGGAAGACATGAATCCGTTTGGCGCACGCATCACGCAACTGAGTTTCAAGCGCCTGCCAAACGAGCATGCGGACGTGATGCTGCGCGCCGGTCGGCTCTTCCTGCAATCGCGATCGCGGCGCAAGCCCGTTCCCTATCTCATTGGCGCTGTCATTTTCGGCGTGGTCTGCGGTGTCGGCATCGAGGCCTTCCGGCAATTCGTGCTGGCCCCCTATTTCGGCATCGACACGCTGCCGACGATCCAGGTCGTGGCGTTCGAAATGCTTCCCGTGATGCTGGCGATCGGTGCGGGTGCCGTCATCCAGCGCGAGATCGTGCGGCGGGGGCGGCGCAAGCGTCTGATCGCCTCGCTTGCCGAAAACGTCATGATCGATGTCGATATCTACGAGCGCGGCATGGAGACGAGCACGGGCGGCGTGTTCACCTATTGCAGCTGGCCCGCCTTTCGCGACGTGCAGCTGGAGAAGGCCGCGATCAGCTTCTTCCGCGATGATGCGCTGTTTTCCATTCCGGCCCGCGCCTTCAAGGATCGCAAGGAGTTTGAGGTGCGCGGCCGCGAGATCGTCGATCTGTGGAAGCAGGCAAAGAAAGGCGGTCGCGAGGCGCCTCCCGTGAGCGCAGCTCCGCCACTTGACCTTGCGGGCGAAACGAGGCATTGAGACGCCTCTTTGAAATCCGCCGGGTTCGAACCCCGAACTAGCCGCATCAAAGCGGCCGCCAGAACATACAGACAGAAAGAAAAATGAAAAAACCGACTTCATCGGCTCCCTCGCAGCGCATGCTGCGTGTCGGCGAGCAGGTCCGCGCCGCCATCACGCAGGTGCTTCAGCGCGGCGATGTCCGCGATGCGCTGATCGAGAAGACCGTGATCTCGATCTCGGAAGTGCGCATGTCGTCCGACCTCAAGGTCGCGACCGCCTTCGTGACGCCGCTGGGCGCCACCGATCATGACGAGACGGTTGCGGCGCTGAACCGCAATGCCAAGTTCATCCGTGGCCGCCTTGGCCCGGCGCTTCGCCAGCTGAAATACATGCCCGAGCTGCGCTTCCGCGACGATACCAGCTTCGACAATTACAAGAAGATCGACGAATTGCTCCGCTCGCCGGAAGTCGCCCGCGATCTCGATGAAGACAAGACAGAAGAATAAGCAGACATGTCCAAACCGCGTAAACCCAAGGGTCGCCCGATCTCCGGCTGGCTCGTGCTCGACAAGCCGTTCGATTTCGGCTCCACGGAAGCCGTTTCCAAGGTGAAATGGCTCTTCAAGGCGCAGAAGGCCGGCCATGCCGGCACGCTCGATCCGCTGGCCTCCGGCATGCTGCCGATTGCGCTTGGTGACGCCACCAAGACCGTGCCTTACGTCATGGATGGCCGCAAGATCTATGAATTCACCGTCGCCTGGGGCGAGGAGCGCAACACCGACGATCTGGAAGGCGAGCCGACCCAGACCTCCGATAAGCGTCCGACCGAGGAAGACATCCGCGCGCTGCTGCCGAAATATACCGGCGTGATCGAACAGGTTCCGCCGCAGTTTTCGGCGATCAAGATTGCCGGCGAGCGCGCCTATGACATGGCGCGCGAGGGCGAGACGGTCGATATCCCGGCCCGCGAGGTGGAAATCCACCGCCTGACGCTGCTCAAGGCCGACACGGATCAGGCGCATTTCGAGGTTGAGTGCGGCAAGGGGACCTATGTCCGCTCGCTGGCCCGCGACATGGGCCGCGATCTCGGCTGCTATGGCCATATTGCGGGTCTCCGCCGCACGCTGGTTGCGCCCTTTGGCGAGGAGCGTCTGGTGCCGCTGGAAAAGCTGGTGGCGCTGGAAGAGATCGAAGATGCGGATGAGCGGTTTGCAGCGCTCGACGCCTTCCTGATCGCACCGGTCGAGGCCCTCACAAGCCTGCCGCAGGTGCGCGTCAGCGACGATCAGGTTCGTCGCCTGCGGGCCGGCAATGCGGTGATCCTGCGCGGCCGCGATGCGCCGCTGCCGACGCCCGAGGCCTATGCGACCACCATTTCGGGCGAGCTCGTGGCCATCGGTTCGGTGGAAGAGGGCGAGTTCCGGCCTAAGCGCGTTTTCGGCTGATCCTCAGCCGGCAGGCAATACGAGACAAAAAAGAGGCTGCCGCAATCGCTTGCGGCAGCCTCTGTCGTTTCAGGGATCTGAGTATGTCAGGCCCTGGCGTCGCGGAAATCTGCTTCCGTCAGTTCGTCCGACTTGTTGGCCGGCAGGACGAAGGAGAGCAGGGTGGCGACGATCACGTTGGCGATCACGGCCGTCAGACCGTTATAGAGCGGAATGCCGAGGAAGGCCTTGGAGACCGGCACCCATGACGCGGGTCCATAGGAGAGGTAGGTGCCGAGCGCCAGACCGACGATCAGGCCGGCCAGCAGCGCGCCGCCCTTGTACCAGCGGGTGTAGAGCCCGAAGATGATCGCCGGGAAGATCTGGATCATCCAGACGCCGCCGAGCAGCTGCAGGTCGAGTGCGAACTGCGTCGGCAGGAAGATGATCACGATCAGCGCGCCGATCTTGACCACGAGCGACATGAGCTTCGCGAGAGCCGATTCCTGAGACGGCGACATGTTCTCATTGATGAAGGGGCGCCACAGGTTGCGGGTGAAGGTGTTGGCCGCACCGATCGACATGACGGCTGCCGGCACCAGTGCGCCGATGGCGATCGCTGCAAAGGTGAAGCCGACGAACCAGCTCGGGAACATGGCAAGGAAGAGCTGCGGGACGGCGTCCTGCGGGTTGTCCACCTTGATGCCGGCGGCATGCGCCATGTAGCCGAGCATGGCGATCAGCGCCAGAACCAGCGAATAGGCGGGCAGCGAGATCGCGTTGTGACGGATCGCCTTCGGGCCGGAGGCCGAAAGCACGCCGGTCAGCGAATGCGGATACATGAACAGCGCCATGGCCGAGCCGATGGCGAGGGTCACGAAGGGCCAGATCTGCGAGGGCGCGAGCAGGATGCCGCGGGCAACATTGGGATTGGTCGCAAGCTGTGCCGAGAAATCCTTCTGCGCGCTGTCGAAGATCGCACCATAGCCGCCAAGCTTGGCCGGGATGATGATGACCGCCGCAATCACGAAGATATAGATCATGATGTCCTTGACGAAGGCGATCATGGCCGGCGCGCGCAAGCCGCTGCGATAGGTGTAGACGGCGAGGATCAGGAAGGCGATGGTCAGCGGCAGATGGCCGGCCATGCCCTCATGCGGGAAGCCGAGTGCCTGGATGACCTTTTCCATCCCGACGAGCTGCAGCGCGATATAGGGCATGGTGGCGATGATGCCGGTCAGCGCCACCATGCCTTCCAGCCATTTGTTGCCATAGGCGCCATAGACGAAGTCGGCGCCCGTCAGATAGCCGCGCTTGTGCGTCGCATTCCACAGACGGGGCATCGTCAGGAAGATGAAGGGATAGATCAGGATCGTGTAGGGCACGGCGAAGAAGCCGTAGGCGCCGATTGCATAGACGACCGCCGGAACCGCAATCACGGTATAGGCGGTGTAAAGGTCGCCGCCGAGCAGGAACCAGGTGATCCACGAGCCGAAGCGGCGGCCGCCGAGGCCCCATTCATGCAGCTCGTTCAGGTCGCCCGCCTTCCAGCGCGCGGCGACGAAGCCGAGAATGGTGACGAGGGCGAAGAAGAAGATGAAGACGGCGGTTGCCGTGACATTGATCCCGTTCACAGTTCATCTCCACCGGTTCTGGCGGCAAGCCAGATGAAAATGGACGACACCGGGATGAGCAGCATCAGGAACCAGTAGAAGAACGGAATGCCGAAAAGCATCGGCTCGGATATGTTGTAGAGCCACGTCGCGACGGAGGCGACGCAGGGAATAAGCAGAAGAATGTAACGCAAGGTCTCTCCTCCATGTTGAACGGGACAGCATGTCTTCCGTCCTGGGGCGGAGCGCATGCGATGGGATTGCCGGGGAGGGGCTATGGGCAAAGGCAATGAGGTGACCTGGCCCGCAATCCGCCCCCCGGCCGGATAGCATTTCGATGATCTGAAAACTTATCAAAAAGCAAAATTATCAGTAAGCCGGCCTTAGCTTTCTTTCAAGCGAGTTACATTAAACTTTGGAAAGGTTTCGGCCGGAGGCGGCTGATTCTGCACCCTTTATTCCCGCGGACCCGATTTCTGCTGACAGCGGTCGGTGCTGCCGCTAAAGCGTTCTCGATCAGTTAGAAAGTCGCCTGAAACATTCTGTCCTTCTGCCGGTATTCTGTTCCGAACGAGAAACTGCTTCGCGTCTTCTCCGGAATTGTCTGATGCCGGTCGTGTCCGCATCGAAGAGCCCTGCCGTGTCCAGACCTCACGCCCGCCATTCCCTTGCCATCGTCGCGGCGCTCGGGCTGACGCAGATCGTCGGCTACGGGACGCTCTATTACAGTTTCAGCATTCTGGCGCCGGGGATGGCGCAGGATGTCGGGCTGAGCCGCGAGTCGGTATTCGGGACGTTCTCGGCAGCCCTTCTGGGCGGCGGGCTGGCGGCACCCTTCATGGGTGGCTGGATGGACCGGTTTGGCGCGGCGCGCATGATGGTGCTGGGCTCGGCGCTGTGCGCGGGCCTGCTTCTTGCCTGCGCCTGGTCGCCGGCGGTGTGGTTCTTCATTGCCGCCGTCATTGCGATCCAGGTGGCCAGCGGTCTGGTCACCTATCAGGCGGCCTTTGCCTCGCTGGTCGAGCATGCGCCGCAGAATGCGACGCGCAACATCACCTATCTCACGCTGATTGCGGGCTTTGCGTCGAGTGTGTTCTGGCCGATCACCACCACGCTTGCGGCGCATTTTACCTGGCGCGAGATCTATCTGATCTTTGCCGGATTGAACCTTGTCCTCTGCCTGCCCGTGCATCTCCTGCTGGCGCGGCGCGGCTCGGGACAGGCCGAGCCTGTTTCCGGCGCCGCGACCCATCCGCCCGTCCTCGGCGTGCTCGCGCCGCAGGAGCGCCGGCGCGCGATGATCGTCGTTTCCATTGCCTTTGCACTCTCGGGCTTCTCGCTCTCGTCGATCCTCATTCACATGGTGCCGATGCTGGGCGCCCTGGGGCTCGGCGTCGCCGCGGTTACGGTCAGCGCGCTCTTCGGTCCGGCGCAGGTGGCGAGCCGGCTTGTGAACATGATCTTCGGCGAGCGCCTGCCGCCCACCGGGCTTGCCATGCTGTCTTCGGCGCTGATCGCGCTGGGCGGTATCCTGCTGGCGATCACCGATGGCAATCTTGTCGGAGCCGTCGTCTTCGCACTCTGCGTCGGTCTCGGTTCCGGCATCGGCAGCATCGCGCAAGGCTCCGTGCCGCTTCATCTCTTCGGGTCGCAAGGCTATGGCGCGATTGCGGGGCGGATGACTGCGGCGCGGCTGGTGGCGAGCGCTGCCGCACCCGCCGTCTTTGCGCTTGGCATGGAGCGGCTCGGCATTCCGGTCTCGCTCTTCCTCAATGCCGCGCTCGGCCTGCTCGGCATGGCCTGCTTCGCGCTGGTCGGCCGGGCGCGCAGGCCGCTCGAATAAAGGGGCGCTAGGCCCCGCAGGTTGCGCGGCCAAGCCGCCTCTTCCCTTTCGCAGCGCTTTCCTGTATAGCGCAGCCAGCTTTGGGCAAATTGCCCGAAAGCCTCATGGCCGAAGCTGGACGACATCCCGGCTTGTGGCGTCCGATTACTCCTTAATATGAAAGGATCACACGATGTCGATCACTGCTGAGCGCAAGACGGCCCTCATCAAGGAATATGCAACGTTCGAAGGCGACACCGGCTCTCCGGAAGTCCAGGTTGCCATCCTGACGGAACGCATCAACAACCTGACGGACCATTTCAAGGACCACAAGAAGGATAACCATTCCCGCCGTGGCCTCCTGACGATGGTTTCCAGCCGCCGCTCGCTTCTTGATTACCTCAAGAAGAAGGACGAAGCCCGCTACACCAAGCTGATTGGTTCGCTGGGCATCCGCCGCTAATATGTTGCAAGGCCGGCGAGCCTCACGGTTTCGCCGGCCTTGTCGCACCGCCTAGAGCAATTTCGAGCCGAAAGTGGGAACCGGTTTCGCGCCCCGAATTGCTCAAAACCGAATTGCTCAAAACAAAGAGCGCGGTGTTTTTCAAGAATTCCCTTCCCGTCAACCGGGGTGGGCGCTGGCTGTCCGGATGGGCCGGAATGCCGCAACTTAACCGTTGGCCTGTCATGGGGCAGGATTGCCGGATGCTTTTGGTGGGAATGTCTCACCAGTCGGACCAAAGCTTCCTGTTGTCTTGCCCGTGATGTGCTGCATCAAAAGGCGAAAGCGCGCGTTCCCCGAAGGGGTAGCCGGCTGATCCGCCTTCTATTGAAGGACAAGACATGTTCGAGACTCACAAGGTCGAAATCGAGTGGGCAGGCCGCCCGCTCATCCTCGAAACCGGCAAGATCGCCCGTCAGGCTGACGGCGCAGTTCTCGCCACCTACGGCGAAACCGTCGTTCTGGCGACCGTCGTTTCGGCCAAGTCGCCGAAGCCCGGCCAGGACTTCTTCCCGCTGACCGTCAACTACCAGGAAAAGACCTATGCCGCCGGCAAGATCCCGGGTGGCTATTTCAAGCGCGAAGGTCGTCCGTCGGAAAACGAAACGCTGGTTTCGCGCCTGATCGACCGCCCGATCCGCCCGCTCTTCCCGGAAGGCTACAAGAACGACACGCAGGTTGTCGTCACCGTCGTTCAGCATGACCTCGAAAACAACCCGGACGTCCTGTCCATGGTTGCGACGTCTGCTGCGCTCACGCTCTCCGGCGTTCCCTTCATGGGCCCGGTCGGCGGCGCACGCGTTGGCTACATCAACGGCGAATACGTTCTGAACCCGCATATCGACGAGATGGACGAGTCGACGCTCGACCTCGTTGTTGCCGGCACGTCCGACGCCGTTCTGATGGTGGAATCGGAAGCCAAGGAACTCAACGAAGACGTCATGCTCGGCGCCGTCATGTTCGGCCACCGCGGCTTCCAGCCGGTGATCGACGCGATCATCAAGCTGGCCGAAGTTGCCGCCAAGGAACCGCGCGACTTCCAGCCGGAAGACTATTCCGCGCTCGAAGCCGAAATGCTCGGCCTTGCCGAAACCGAACTGCGCGCTGCCTACAAGATCACTGAAAAGGCTGCCCGTTACGCTGCCGTCGACGCCGTCAAGGCGAAGGTGAAGGCGCATTTCCTGCCCGAGGGCGGCGAAGCCAAGTACACCGCTGAAGAAATCGGCGCGACCTTCAAGCACCTGCAGGCCAAGATCGTTCGCTGGAACGTGCTTGACACCAAGAGCCGCATCGATGGCCGTGACCTCGTCACCGTCCGTCCGATCGTCTCGGAAGTCGGCCTGCTGCCGCGCACACATGGTTCGGCACTCTTCACCCGTGGCGAAACGCAGGCGATCGTTGTCGCCACGCTCGGCACCGGCGAAGACGAACAGTATGTCGACAGCCTGACCGGCATGTACAAGGAACGCTTCCTGCTGCACTACAACTTCCCGCCCTACTCGGTCGGTGAAACGGGCCGCATGGGCTCCCCGGGCCGCCGCGAAATCGGCCATGGCAAGCTCGCCTGGCGCGCAATCCGCCCGATGCTGCCGACGGTGGAACAGTTCCCCTACACGCTGCGCGTCGTCTCGGAAATCACCGAGTCCAACGGCTCTTCCTCGATGGCAACCGTTTGCGGCACCTCGCTGGCGCTGATGGATGCGGGCGTTCCGCTTGCCAAGCCGGTCGCCGGTATCGCCATGGGCCTCATCCTCGAAGGTGACCGCTTTGCGGTTCTCTCCGACATCCTGGGTGACGAAGACCACCTCGGCGACATGGACTTCAAGGTGGCAGGTACTGCCGACGGCATCACCTCGCTGCAGATGGACATCAAGATCGCCGGCATCACCGAAGAGATCATGAAGGTCGCTCTCGGTCAGGCCCAGGGCGGCCGCCAGCACATCCTCGGCGAAATGGCCAAGGCCATTTCCGAAAGCCGCGGCCAGCTCGGCGAGTTTGCTCCGCGCATCGAAGTCATGAACATCCCGGTCGACAAGATCCGTGAAGTCATCGGCTCCGGCGGCAAGGTCATCCGCGAAATCGTCGAAAAGACCGGCGCGAAGATCAACATCGAAGACGACGGCACCGTCAAGATCGCCTCTGCCTCGGGCAAGGAAATCGAAGCGGCCCGCAAGTGGATCCACTCCATCGTTGCAGAGCCGGAAGTCGGCGCGATCTACGAAGGCACGGTCGTCAAGACCGCCGACTTCGGCGCGTTCGTCAACTTCTTCGGCGCACGCGACGGCCTCGTCCACATCTCGCAGCTTGCCGGTGACCGCGTCGCCAAGACGACCGACGTCGTCAAGGAAGGCCAGAAGGTCTGGGTCAAGCTGATGGGCTTCGACGAGCGCGGCAAGGTTCGCCTCTCCATGAAGGTTGTCGACCAGGCAACCGGCAAGGAAGTTCCGGCTGCCGAGAAGAAGTCCAAGGACGAAGGCGACGCTGAATAAGCGTTTGCCATTCCCGATCGGGCGCGGGACCAGTTCCCGCGCCTTTTTTGTTTGAACACGGATTTGACCACCATGGCTCGCGACGCGCTGAAAACCCTCTTCCATCCCTTCGACATCGGAACGCTTGACGCGCCCGGCGCGGAGCAGAAGGCATTGTTCCTCGGGGCTGAAGCGGGCTTTCGCCTGCCGGAAGGTTTTGCAGCCGAGATTGCCTGCGTGCAGGGCTTCCGTCCTGTCTACAATCGTCTGGTCGCTGGCGGGGCTACTGCCACGCCGGACGCACAGGGCAGCGATTACGATCTGGCGCTGGTGCTCTGCGACAAGTTCAAGGGCGGCAACGAGGCCCGCGTGGCAGAGGCGCTGCGGCGCACGAAGCCGGGCGCGATGATCGTCCTTGCAGGTGCCAAGGAAGACGGCATCGAGGCGCTGCGCAAGCGCGTTGCCAAGCTTGGCGTTGCCTGCGATCACATGCCGAAATATCACGGCCAGGCCGTCTGGTTCGTCCGTCCCGAGAATGCCGATGCGCTGGCCGCGACGCTGGCGCCTGAACCGTCGCTGATCGAAGGCCGGTTCCGCACGGCGCCCGGTGTGTTCTCCTATTCCGAGGTGGATGCGGGTTCAGAACTGCTGGCCGGCCGCCTGCCCACCGATCTCGATGGCGCTGCGGCCGATCTCGGTGCCGGCTGGGGCTATCTTTCGGTCATGCTGGCCGATGCCTCGCCGCGTCTCAAGTCGCTCGACCTCTACGAGGCCGACTACGCGGCCCTGCAGATGGCCAAGGGCAATCTGGCCGCCGAACATCCCGGTCTTGCCTCGCATGCCAACTGGCATGACGTGGCAGGCGAGGAGATCAAGGCGAAGTATGACTTCGTCATCATGAACCCACCCTTCCATGAGGGCCATGCCGCAGACCCGGCCCTTGGTCGCGCCTTCGTCAAGCGGGCCGCGGATATCCTCAAGATCGGCGGCAACCTGCTGATGGTGGCCAATCGCGGCCTTCCTTACGAGGACACGCTGGCGACCCTCTTCAAGGCGCATGGCGAGACCTGCCGCAACGCGCGCTACAAGGTCCTTTGGGCGCGCAAATAAGCCCATCTGCCACGCTTTTCTGATCCCTTCAGCCCGCATCTGCCGGGCCGCTGGCGCTCGCAAGCGCTTTGGAAAGCATGACACCTAGACTTTCTAAGATATATGTGCGTCTTAACATTAGACGCCGCTTATTTTACATCTGGGGCTGCCATGCCGGGGGACGCATTTTCAGATCGCTATAGCATCGTGTCCGGAATGGGCGCGGGGCTGGTGGAGTTTGCGCAAGGGTATGGCCTCGATATTCGGCCGGAATGCCGGCGGATCGGGATCGAACCGACACTCTTCAGCTCGATGGTCGAACGGGTGAGCCTCGGGCGCTTCTGTGCGCTTCTGGAATATTGCGCCGATGCGACGAAGGACGAGGCTTTTGGGCTGAAGTTCGGCCTGCAATACAAGGCCGGCTCGACGGGTCCCTTCGGTTACGGATTGATGGCTGCACCGACGCTTGAGCATTTCCTGCGCTTCCAGGCCGAACACATGCAATACAGCGCCCAGACCAGCTACGGGCGGCTGGAGGTCGAGGAGAATTACCTCGTCTATCGCTGGACATTCGCACCCGTCATCGTGAAACGCGACCAGTTTGTCGATCTCGGCATCACGCTGGTCATGCGCCATATCCGCCATCTGTTCGGGGCCAGGACTGCCGCAATCGAGGTCGAGCTGGAGCGCAAGCCGCCCTCCGATCTGCGGTTCTATCGCGAAAACATCGCAAGCCACCTGACATTCGACTGTCGCATCAACAGCATGTGGGTTCCCTCCGGACTTCTGTCCCTGACCAATCCAAATGCAGATCCGAAGCTTTTCGAGCTGATGGACCTGCAATGCCGGCAACTTCGCCCTGAATTGACCGAGGAAGCGGATTTCCGCGAGGAGATGGAGCGCTTCATCCTGTCCCGGATGTCGGAAGACGAAATCACGCTCGCCTCGGCAGCGAGCTTTTTCGGCGTGTCCGAACGAACGCTGCAGCGTCGTCTTGCCGAGCTCGACACGACGCTGAACGAACTGCGCGACGGCCTGCGGCGGCGGCTTGCGGAACATCTGATGACCCAGACGGCGCTCAGCGCGACCGAAGTGTCCTACAGGCTCGGCTATTCCGCCCCCAGCGTCTTTACCCGCTCCTTCCATCGCTGGTTCGGAACGACACCGCGTGAGTACCGAAGCACCAGTCGTGGTCCAGATTTGACGAAAGTCAAAGACAGCGCCTCCCGTTCATAAGATTGTGCGCAAATGTCAAGCGATTGGCACGGTCTGTCAAAGACAGATTGATAAATCCGGTTTATATATTCGCTCATGAGATGCGCGGGTCCAGCTCGGATCGAGCGCATAATTTTTTCGCGCTTTCTAAAGCGCTTTGAAACCGTCTTTTGGAGACTATTGTGACCATTCCTGCGCGCATGGTCGGCGAAAGCGTTTCGCTTGTCGAAACCTTGACCCGGTCGGAACTGAGGTGTCTTGCCCTCACAGGGGCCGGTCATGGCGTGGAATCGATCGCCCGCAAGCTTGCCTTGGCGACGCAGGAGGTCGAGACCCTGCTTTTCTGTGCTGAGCGCAAGCTCGGCGCACAAAACCGCATGCATGCCGTCTGCGTGGCGGATTCGATGAAGGTGATCGACTGCAACGATTAATCCGGGGATGAAAGCGGCGCTTGAAGTTTCTGCGTATCGGCTGTCGGTCGTCTTGATGCCATTGCTGCGTTGACCTGATTGCCATCGCGCCGATGGCGGACCCATCCCACGGAAAAGGCCCGGTCGCTCCCAACGACCGGGCCTCACTCTTTTCAGCAATGCGTTGCAGCGATCAGTCCTGGTCGGACTTCATCAGCTGGTCGAGCACCGGCATGGAGGTGATGTTGTAGCCGGCATCGACATAATGCACTTCGCCGGTGACGCCGCGCGACAGGTCGCTCAGCAGATAAAGCGCCGAGCCGCCGATGTCCTCGATCGAGGCCGTACGGCGCAGCGGCGCGTTCTTCTGGTTCCAGGAATACATGGCGCGTGCGTCCGAAATGCCGGCGCCTGCGAGCGTACGCACCGGGCCTGCCGAGATCGCGTTGACGCGGATGTCGCGCGGGCCGTAATCGGCGGCGAGATAGCGCATCGAGGCCTCAAGCGCTGCCTTGGCAACACCCATCACATTGTAGTTCGGGATCACGCGCTGCGAGCCGTTATAGGTCAGCGTCAGGATCGAGCCGCCCGGGTTCATCATCGATGCGGCGCGCTTGGCGATTTCCGTGAACGAGAAGCAGGAGATCACCATGGTGCGCACGAAATTCTCGCGCGTGGTGTCGGCATAGAGGCCCTTCAGCTCGTTCTTGTCGGAGAAGCCGATGGCATGCACGACGAAGTCGATCGTGCCCCAGCGCTCCTTCAGGGCCGCGAAGACCGCATCTACAGAGGCGATGTCCTCGACGTCGCAGGGCAGCACGATGTCGGAATTGACTTCGGCGGCTAGCGGCTTCACGCGCTTGCCCAGCGCCTCGCCCTGAAAGGTGAAGGCGAGTTCCGCGCCCTGCGCATGAAGCGCCTTGGAAATGCCCCAGGCGATGGAATGATTGTTGGCAACCCCCATGATGAGGCCGCGTTTACCCTGCATGAAACCCGTCATGGAAATTATCCGTTGTAGCGCTGGAAGACCAGCGTGGCATTGGTTCCGCCGAAGCCGAAGGAGTTCGAAAGGACGGTGTCGATCTTCGCATCGTCGATGCGCTTCCGCACGATCGGAACGCCATCGAATTCCGGGTCCAGCTCGGTGATGTGGGCGCTTTCGCCGATGAAGCGGTTCTGCATCATCAGGAGGCCGTAGATGGATTCCTGCACGCCGGCAGCGCCGAGCGAATGGCCCGTCAGCGACTTGGTCGACTGGATGTGCGGAATGCGGTCGCCGAAAACTTCGCGGATCGCGCCGATTTCCTTGCTGTCGCCAACCGGCGTCGAGGTGCCGTGGGTGTTGATGTAGTCGACTTCGCCCTGCACGGTCTTCAGCGCCTGGCGCATGCAGCGCATTGCGCCTTCGCCCGAGGGAGCGACCATGTCGTAGCCGTCGGAGGTGGCGCCATAGCCGGTGATTTCGGCGTAGATCCTGGCGCCGCGGGCCTTGGCGTGTTCGAGTTCTTCGAGAACCAGAACGCCGGCGCCGCCGGCAATCACGAAGCCGTCACGCGAGGCGTCATAGGCGCGCGATGCGGTTGCGGGCGTGTCGTTATACTTGGAGGACATGGCGCCCATGGCATCGAAGAGGTTCGACATGGTCCAGTCGAGGTCTTCGTGGCCGCCGGCGAACATCATGTCCTGCTTGCCCCACTGGATCATCTCTGCGGCATTGCCGATGCAATGCGCCGAGGTCGAGCAGGCAGACGAGATCGAATAGTTGACGCCGTGGATCTTGAACCAGGTGGCAAGCGTGGCAGATGCGGTCGAGGACATGGCCTTCGGCACGGCAAACGGGCCGATGCGCTTCGGGCTCTTGTTGGCGCGGGTGATGTCGGCTGCTTCCACGACCTGGCGGGTCGAGGGGCCGCCGGAGCCCATGATGATGCCGACACGCTCGTTTTCGGCATAGTCGCCTTCGACGAGGCCGGCATCGGCAATCGCCTGCTTCATGGCGACATGGTTCCAGGCACCGCCCTGCGACAGGAAGCGCATGGCGCGACGGTCGACCATCTCGGCCAGCTGTTCGGCGCCCAGCGTCGGGCGGCCCCAGACCTGGCAGCGGAAGCCGTGTTCAGCGAAGTCCGGCGATGCGCTGATGCCGGAACGGGCATCCTTCAGCGACTGCGTGACCTCGTCAGCATTGTTGCCGATCGACGAAACAATTCCGAGACCCGTGATGACGACCCGTCTCATGTATCCTTACCTTCTTCTAACCGGAAGCATGAAAGGCCGTGATCTGGCCTTTCCTCCCTCGTGTCTTCGGCACGACGCTTTGCCGCGCGCGAGATTGACTGCCGCCCAAATGCGGCCCAATTCAGCATCTGACGGGGCGTCAGGCTGCCTTTTCCTTGAAAAGCCCCACACGAAGGTCAGCGGCCTTGAAGACCTCGACACCGTCGGCCTTCACCCAGCCATCGGCAATGCCGAGCACGAGGCGGCCGCGCATGACGCGCTTGAAGTCGATGCCGAATTCGACCAGCTTCGTCTCAGGCGTGATCTGGCCGGTGAACTTCACCTCGCCGGTGGAGATGGCGCGGCCCTTGCCGGGCTCGCCGAGCCAGCCGAGATAGAAGCCCGTGAGCTGCCAGAGCGCATCGAGGCCGAGGCAGCCCGGCATCACCGGATCGCCTTCGAAATGGCAGGGGAAGAACCAGAGATCGGGCGTGATGTCGAATTCCGCACGCGCGAAACCCTTGTCGTTCGGACCGCCTGTTTCGGAGATTTCGGTGATCCTGTGCAGCATCAGCATCGGCGGCAGCGGCAATTGCGCATTGCCCGGGCCGAACATCTGCCCGTGCGAGCAGGTCAAAATCTCTTCGTATGTAAAACTGGACTTCCTGGAGGTCATCAAATGCAGGTCCCTAATTCCGTCTGCGAACCGCGTTCTTGGTTCAGCCGCGACATTGCCCACCTTGCATAAGGCTCAGGAGGATATCGCTCCGGAAGCCTCTAGCAAAAAAATCTACGCGGGGGAAACTCCCAAGGCCCGGATACGGCGCGCGCTGCCTCATATGGCGCTTGGCGCTGGACCTTGCAATTCCCCCAATCGGGCTTTCGCCCTTGCCGGCCACGATACCAGCTTCATTGTGCGGTTTCTTAGTCGAGTTGCAAGCCTGCAGCCAGTACTGTTTTCGTGTTGATGCGCTTAACGACAGGTTTTTGCGGCCTTCGGCTGACATGAAGCGGTTGCAACGGCGTCGGCGGCGCGATATATGATAAACAGTAGTGAATTCGTCCACTTTTATACCGATGTAGCAAGACGGCTTGAGACGCATGAACCCTTCGATGCTTCCTGATACCGAAAGCAGGCTGCGCCACTCCGGCTTGCGGCCGACGCGGCAGCGGATTGCGCTTGCGGATTTGCTGTTCGCCAAGGGCGACCGCCATCTGACGGCCGAAGAGCTGCATGAAGAGGCGACCTTTGCGGGCGTGCCGGTGTCTCTGGCGACCGTCTACAACACGCTGCACCAGTTCACCGAAGCCGGCCTGCTGCGCGTGCTCGCCATCGAGAGCGCCAAGACCTATTTCGACACGAATGTCTCCGACCATCATCACTTCTATGTCGAAGGCGACAGCGAAGTCGTCGATATTCCGGTGAGCAATCTCGAGATCAGCAACCTGCCGGAGCCGCCGGAAGGCATGGAAATCGCCCATGTCGACGTGGTCATCCGTCTGCGCCGCAAGGCGACGCGCTGATCTGCTGAAGCGGTTCGCTTGCTGGACCTCGCCTCAATCTTTTCCTCATTGATCCGAAAATCTGAAGCCTGCTTTTAGCAAGGCTCAATAGCCGTGGCCGGACTTATCGGCGCATGGACGGAATTTCGTCCGGATGGCGCCCGGGTCGCTGGCGGTAGCCGGTAAGGCGCCAGCCGAATTTCAGCGCGCCGCCACGGATGATGAAGGCGACCAGCGCGGCGATGGCCGCCGACAGCGCATGCGACAGATCAAGCTGGACAAGGGCCGTATAGGCGCCGGCGCCGGCAAGGGCTGCCGTCACATAGATCTCGGGCCGGAGGAGGACGGAGGGTTCTCCCGTCAGCAGGTCGCGCAGGATGCCGCCGAAGGCGGCGGTGAGCACGCCGGTGACGATGGCGACGGTCGGCGAGCCTGACGCTTCCAGTCCCTTCTGCGCGCCGATCACGCAATAGGCCGCCAGTCCGATCGCGTCGAGCCAGAGCAGCCAGACATAGCGCGATTCCAGCAGATGCGCGGTAAAGAACAGCAGCACGGCGACGCCCGTGCAGACCATGATGTAGATCGGATTGACGACCCAGAAGACCGGCACGTTGCCGAGGATCAGGTCCCTGAGCGTTCCGCCGCCGACCGCCGTGACAATAGCCAGAAACAGGAAGCCGATGATGTCCATCTGCTTTCGCGATGCCGACAGGGCGCCGGTCGCCGCGAAAACGGCGATGCCCGCATAGTTCAGGATATCGGCGAAACCCATGAAGCCCTCCCAGCTGCGGCCCGTCTGTCTGCAACATAGGTGTCTGAGCTTCCGTGAGGCTTGAGCCGGGCTATTTCAGACTTCGTTGATAAACGTTTAAGCCGAATCCGAGTTTTGTCGAAAATCGGACCATCATTCAAATTTTTCGGATCGTGGAAGGAGGATGTTAATCCCCTCACATCTATAAAAAGCCATCTGTCAGCACGGAAGTTGAACTCGTCATGCGCATTCATGGCTCTTTGAAGTCGATGGCCGGCCGTTTGGCGGGCAACAAGCAAGGCAATTTCGGGATCCTTTCCGCGATTCTGATACCCGTGATTCTGGGGGCTGTTGCCGTCAGCCTCGATATCTCCAAGCTTCTTTCGGACAAGTCGAAGCTTTCCGAGTCGCTGGACGCAGCATCGCTTGCGACAGCCTCGGCGCTGACCAATGGCGACATCACGACGTCGCAGGCGCAGAATTTCGCCATGCGCATTGCCTCCGGCCAGATTTCGTCGACGCTTTCGGATGCGCAGGTGAAGGAACTGAAGGCTTCGCTGGTTGCTACGGTCACGAGCCAGGGCAGTGGCAACAAGAAGGACTACACCGTCAAGGTGACCGGCAAGTTCACGTCGCAGATGCTGGCCTTCTCCGCGTTTCATTCCGCCGGCAACCGCACGGTGGGTGGAAGCAGCACGGCGACGAGCCAGGCGCAGACGGCGACAGCGCTGTCGCTTTATCTGGTGGTCGACCGGTCGGGTTCCATGTCATGGCCGACCAACACCCAGGATACAAGCCAGCCCAATGGCTGCTGGCAGTATTTCGAAGACAACTGGCCCTACCAGTCCTACGGCAAGCCTTGCTACATCAACAAGATGTCGTCGCTGAAGACGGCGGCGGCAGCCCTGTTCGATCAGATGGACTCGATCGAGTCGGTCGATACGACCAATTCTCTCGTCCGCACCGGCGTCGTCTCGTTCAATGACCAGACGCAGACGCCTTCCAACCTGGCCTGGGGCACGAAGTCTTCTCGCGACTATGTGACAGCACTGCCGGCCAATCCGACCGGCGGCACCGACATGACCGGCGGCATGAGCACGGCCAACTCCGCGCTGAACGCCGCGACAGAGGCGAGCACGCAGACCTCCAAGGGCAACAAGCAGTTCAAGAAGTTCATCGTTCTCATGACGGACGGCGAAAACACCGGCAACAGCGGCAACTGGAATCCTGCACTCGACAGCAAAACGCTGGCGACCTGCACCGCCGCGCGTAGCGCAGGCGTCATCATCTTCACGGTCGCCTACATGGCGCCGCCGAACGGAGAGGCGTTGCTGAAGTCCTGCTCAGGCGATGCCTCGAACGCCTACAAGGCGTCCGATATGCCCAGCCTCATCAGGGCCTTCAGCGATATCGGCGGCAAGGTGGCGAATCAGACGACGCGCATGACCAACTGATCCGAAGGCATCGATTGGCGGCGCGTTCCGTCTTGAAATCCCCACATGACGCCACCAGTTTACCCTCCATCGGAAACCCGCATGGAGAGACGGCGTGAACAAGACTTTCGTGAAATGGACGACCTACGGCATCCTGGCGCTTGTGGCGGCATCGATGGTGGCCGTCGACCTTTTGTCAGTTGTCGCTGTGGAGTGAGCGTGCGCAGCGCGCTCATTTAACACGCCTGACACGTTGCGCGGTCAATATCGTGTTCATGGTCCGGAGAAGGTTTGGTGGAGCTAAGCGGGATCGAACCGCTGACCTCTTGCATGCCATGCAAGCGCTCTCCCAGCTGAGCTATAGCCCCATCCTTGCGAGCCTTTCGGCTGCGAGCCCGGGATTGGGGTCCCGGAAGGTGGCGGCTTGATAACGCTGCAAATTCGCGTTGGCAAGCCCCAAATTCGAAAGGCCGGAATTTTTTCTTCTGGCCTTGTCTCCGCCCCGCGAACATCAGCGTCCTGCGGGGCGAAATTCTTGCAAATCAGACTTCGTCTTCGTCGCTGTTGACGCTGATGATGCCCGACATGTCGTCGTCTTCGTCATCTTCATCGGCTTCGAGGAAGGTGTCGTCGTCATCGTCGTCGAGTTCGACGTCGTCGTCGCCCAGATCCGGCAGGTCTTCGGTCGCGCCTGCTGCTTCGTCATCGGCGTCCTCGAGAGAGACGAGCTCGATTTCCGTGTTCTCGGTATCGACCTCTGCGACGTCTTCCTCTTCTTCCTTTTCCATCAGCGCGCTGACCTTCGTCTCTTCGAAGAAGGAGAGCGGATAGGACTTGCCCGTGTAGGGCGAGACGATCGGGTCGCGGTTCAGGTCATAGAATTTGCGGCCCGTATCCGGGTCGACACGTTTCGTGCCAAGTTCTGCTTTCGCCACGGTTAAACCTCGTGTTTCGCCATCTCGTGTCCGGTCATGCCAGACTGGCGGTTGAGACGAAATAAAATCAAGCCGGTCCCTTACTCATCTTGCCGCCGCCTGTCAAAGCCAATCTTGCGAGGCCAAACCTGCGCACCTCGCGAGAAGTGCGAATTGCCTAAAAACCGAACGTTAATCTTCACGATTTATAAATGGTCTGAGGTCCGATCGCCGCCATGCGTCTTTCGTGGCGGACCAGGCGTTCAGTCCATGCCGTTGCGGGTTGTTTCCGTCCCGTGTGTCGTCGGCATGTTTGTATGGAGTAGTGACGATGCGTTGGGTGTTTCTGGCATGTCTGCTGGTTCTGGCAGGCTGCGCGAGCGTGCCGCGGCATACGACGAATGCCTGCGCGCTCTTTGACGAGAACGACGGCTTCTTCAACAACTGGCGCGATGCGACCAGAAAGGCGGAGGCCCGCTGGGGTGTCCCGGCGCCGATCCTGCTTGCCACGATCTACACCGAATCCGGTTTCCGCTCCACCGCCCGCCCGCCGCGCAGGAAGCTGCTCGGCTTCATTCCGTGGTCGCGCCCGTCGACCGCCTATGGCTATTCGCAGGCGCTCGACGGCACCTGGTCGCATTACGTGGCCGAAACCGGCCGCCTGACGGCGCGGCGCACCAGCTTTGCCGATGCGGTCGACTTTGCCGGCTGGTTCCACCGCAAGAGCTACGAGACGAACAGGATCGCACTCAACGATCCCTACAATCTCTATCTCGCCTATCATTCCGGGCAGCAGGGCTATGCGCGGCAGAGCTATGTCGGCAATGCCGAGGCGCTCAATGGCGCGCAGCGCTTCACCAAGATCGCCTATCGCTATGCGGCACAGCTGAGAACCTGCCCGAACTGAAAACGGGATCATCAAATCGCCATTTTCGGGCAGCACCTTCATTTTCAGAGGCCGCCGCCTGCGGCCCATACGGCGCGAAACCGTCCCCCTTAATTGTTCGCGCCAATCGCGGCGTCATCGCCCCATGAAGCCGCGCCACATACCCGGCCGCAACGGAAAAGCCCCCTCCGTTGCGGCCAATTTCTTTTCATGATCAATGGCTTGTGAGTTGCACGGCGCAGGGGGCAGGGCACCTTCCGGTCACCTCCGGATTACCAATTTGTAATCCCCGCGACCTTGAAAAGCCACATTCTGACGGCCATTTTGGACCTGTCGGCGATTGATCACGCCGCTGTCTGACAAACGGCCTGTCCCCCGCCTTTGTCAGACGTGGACAAAGACCTCATCCCCCCTCTCCGGGTCTTTGTCCCCAAATCGCAAGCCGCCATGGCGTCCCCCTCCAGGCCATGGCGGCTTTTGCGTTTTCAGGCTTCCCCGCATGATTTAGCCGCCCCTCAAGTTGCATAGCCTGCTTTGGTTCTGATTGCCGCGAATCGCTGCCTCGTCTATCAATTCGGGCATGGCCTTCGACCTCACCAGTTCCGCGACCTATCTTTCGAGCCTGCTGGCGCGCGGCTTTGCCCGGTCGTTTCAGGAGCGGGCGGCGAGCCTTGGCTTTTCTCCCGGCCAGTATCCGATCCTCGTTGCCCTGTGGGCGGAGGATGGGCTGACACAGCGCCAGCTCGTCGACCGGCTCGACATCGAACAGGCGACCATGGCCAACACGCTGACCCGCATGGAGCGCGACGGGCTGGTCGAGCGGCGGCCGCACCCGAGCGACAAGCGGGCGCAATTGCTGTTCCTGACCGATCGTGCCAGGGCGATGCAGGAGGAGGCGGAGCAGGCGGCGCGGGCGGCCGAGGATGCGATGTTTTCCGGTTTCCGGCGTTTCGAGCGGGAGCTTGTGCTGGAATACATGCGCTGGCTGGTCGAAAACGCCCGCAAGCTGGAGGAAGACCCGCAGACGCTGCCCGGTCCGATTTCGGAAAGAAAACAGATTCCTGTCTGAGCCATTGTCGGCTAAGGTCGCGTCCAACTCACCTGCCCAATAACTTCGGATATCCATCATGGCTCAAATCGACAACGTGCTGTCCCGCGCGGATGAAAACCTGCCCTCAAGCCTCGAGCGGCTTTTCGAACTCGTCCGCATCAAGTCGATCTCGACCGATCCCGCCTTCAAGGACGAATGCCGCAAGGCCGCGGACTATCTCGTCTCGGTGCTGACCGGTCTCGGTTTCGAAGCCTCGGTGCGCGATACGGCCGGCCATCCGATGGTCGTGGCGCATCATGCCGGCGCCAAGGCCGACAGCCCGCATGTGCTCTTCTATGGTCACTATGACGTTCAGCCGGTTGATCCGATCGAGCTCTGGGAGACAGATCCGTTCGAGCCCTCGATCAAGGAAGACGCCTCGGGCCGCAAGATCATCACCGGTCGCGGCACGTCCGACGACAAGGGCCAGCTGCTCACCTTCGTGGAGGCCGTGCGCGCCTACAAGGACATCAACGGTGCGCTGCCTGTCCGGGTGACCATCCTGTTCGAAGGCGAGGAAGAATCCGGTTCCCCGTCGCTGAAACCCTTCCTCGAAGCCAACAAGGCCGAGCTGAAGGCGGATTTCGCGCTTGTCTGCGATACGTCCATGTGGGACGCCGAGACACCGGCCATCTCTGCCGGCCTTCGCGGTCTCGTCGGCGAGGAAATCGTCGTCAAGGCAGCCAGCCGCGATCTGCATTCGGGCTATTACGGTGGCGCTGCTGCCAACCCGATCCACATTCTTTCGGACATTCTGGCCGGCCTGCATGACGAGACCGGCGCCGTGACGCTGCCGGGCTTCTATGACGGTGTTGAGGAAACGCCGGACGACATCAAGGCGAAGTGGGACGAGCTTGGCCGCACGGGCGAGGATTTCCTCGGTGCGATCGGTCTCTCGATCCCGTCGGGCGAAAAGGGTCGCTCGATCCTGGAGCTCACCTGGGCGCGGCCGACGGCGGAAGTCAACGGGATCATCGGCGGCTATACCGGTGGCGGCTTCAAGACGGTGATTGCGGCGCAGGCCTCGGCGAAGGTTTCGTTCCGCCTCGTCGGCAAGCAGGTGCCTGCAAAGATCCGCGAGAGCTTCCGCGCCTATGTGAAGTCGCGCGTCCCGGCCGATTGCTCGGTCGAGTTCCACGAGCATGGCGGTTCACCGGCGATCCAGCTGCCTTACGATTCGCCGCTGCTCAACAAGGCGCGCGAGGCGCTGTCGCAGGAATGGCCGAAGCCGGCGCTGATGATCGGCATGGGCGGGTCGATCCCGATCGTCGGCGATTTCCAGTCCATGCTGGGCATGCAGTCGCTGCTCGCAGGCTTTGCGCTGGCGGACGACCGCATCCACTCGCCGAACGAGAAGTACAATCTCGAATCCTATCGCAAGGGCATCCGCTCCTGGATCCGCATCATGGATGCGCTTGCGGCCTGAAACCCGCAAGTTTCGCCGTTTGAGACGTGTTTTCGACAGGGGCTGGCCTCGGGCCGGCCCTTTTCGTTGCAGATTGCGGCGTCGCGCCGGAATGTTTAACGCCCCCTTAAACCGCCACATTTAGAGTTCAGGGCGACACAGGTCCCTTTAGGCCCCTCAAGGACATAACCCGGCGGAATGGCAAGACACGACGAGAATGACAGGCGCATCGAACCTTCGTTCGACGGTGGATTGAACGCGAGCGAGAGCGATCGCGTCGGTGGCCCGTCGCGCGGTTCGCGCAGCAATTCTCGCAGTGGCGGTTCAAGGCGCGGGGAGGGCGGATCGAAAGCTTCGGCCAAGCGGTCGCGCAAGCGTTCCAGTGGCGGGCTGTTCGGGCTCATCCGGTCGCTGATCTACTGGGGCATCGTGCTGGCCATCTGGGGCGCGATCGCCATTGCCGGCCTCTTCCTCTATTTCGGCGCGCAGATGCCGAATGCCACTTCCTGGGCTATTCCCGACCGGCCGCCGAATATCAAGATCGTGGCCGCCGATGGGTCGATCATCGCCAATCGCGGCTCGACCGGCGGCGAGGCGCTCAGCCTCGACAGCATGTCGCCCTATCTGCCGCAGGCCGTGATCTCGATCGAAGACCGGCGCTTCTACTACCATTTCGGCTTCGACCCCATCGGTCTGGCGCGCGCCGTGGTGACCAACCTCGTCAGCGGCCATACCGTGCAGGGCGGCTCGACGCTGACGCAGCAGCTTGCCAAGAACCTCTTCCTGACGCCCGAGCGCACCATGGAGCGCAAGGTGCAGGAAGTGCTGCTCGCCATCTGGCTGGAGCACAAGTTCACCAAGGACGAAATCCTCGCCATGTATCTCAATCGCGTCTATTTCGGCGCGAATGCCTATGGCGTGGAGGCGGCGGCGCGGCGGTATTACAATAAATCGGCGCGCGACCTGAACCTGATGGAAGCGGCAACCATTGCCGGGTTGCTGAAAGCGCCCTCGCGGCTTTCGCCTGCGAAGGACCCGGCAGCTGCCAAGGCGCGTGCCGAAGTCGTGCTCGGCGCGATGCGGGACGCCGGCTATATCAACGAAAAGCAGGTCCAGAGCGCGCTTGCCCAGACACCGGACCCGGCGCGGCCGTATCTTTCGAGTGCCGGGCAATATGTCGCCGATATGGTGATGGACAAGCTGCACGACATGGTCGGCGACGTGAAGGAAGACCTGATCGTCGACACGACCATCGATCCGGCGCTGGAAACCGAAGCGGGCGACGTCATCCGCAATGCCATCACCAAGGAAGGCAAGCGGCTGAATGTCAGCCAGGGTGCGCTGGTAGCCATTGACGGAACCGGGGCGATCCGGGCGCTGGTCGGCGGAAAGGATTATGCCGAGAGCCAGTATGACCGCGCCTACAAGGCGCTGCGTCAGCCGGGCTCCGCCTTCAAGCCCTTCGTCTATGCCGCAGCGCTCGAACAGGGCGCGACGCCGGATTCGGTACGCAACGACGCGCCGGTGCGCATCGGCGACTGGACGCCGGAAAACTACGAGAAGAAATATAACGGCCCGGTCACGCTCTCCTATGCGCTGGCGCATTCGCTGAACACGATCGCCGCGCAGCTCGTCATGGAGGCCGGCCCGCAGCAGGTCATCAAGGTTGCCCATCGCATGGGCATCGAGGCTGATCTGCAGCCGAATGCCTCCATCGCGCTCGGCACGTCCGAAGTGACGCTGATGGACCTGACGGCCTCCTACGCTCCGTTCATGAATGGCGGCTACAAGGCGACGCCGCATGTCGTGCGCCGGATCACCACGGCCAAGGGCAAGGTGCTCTACGAGAACACCTATGACGCCCCGCCGCGCGTTCTGGAGCCGAATATCGTCGCGATGATGAACGGCATGCTGATGCGCGTCGCCAACGAGGGCACGGGTCGAGCAGCACGGCTGTCCGGCTGGGAAGTGGCCGGCAAGACCGGGACGACGCAGTCCTCGCGCGACGCGCTGTTTGTGGGCTTCACCTCGGACATGACGACCGGCGTGTGGTTCGGCAATGACGACGGCACGCCGATGAAGAAGGTGACCGGCGGTGGACTTCCGGCCGAAAGCTGGCATCAGTTCATGGTGCTGGCCGAGAAGGGCAAGACGCCGGGGCCGCTCTTCGGCACCTTGGGTGGTCCCATCGCGCCGTCGCAGCCGCCGAAGTCGAATATTCCGATGGCCTCGCGCGACGTGCCGGAACGTGGCCGGACGCTGACCGACATCATCTCGGATTTCCTCAACGGAACGCCATCGAAGCCTGAGCGCCGGATGCCGGCGCAGGCCCAGCCCGCCAACCAGCCCCCGCCGGTCGCCAACACGCCGCCCGCGCCGGTGCCGCCTGCCGCCATCGACAGGTCGCAGGCCAATGTCCGGCAGCGCCCGGATGGCTCGGTTCTGGAAGGTCCGGTTCCGCCCGGCGACATTCCCGGCGGCACGCTGGAAGGACCCGTTCCGCCGGGTGATGTCGGCGCGCAGAACAACCGGCCGCAGGGCGGTCGACCGAAGACCCTGCTCGACATCATCAACGGCAACTGAAACGGGGCCTTGCGCGCGCCATCCCTGCACAAGGCTCGCATGCAAAATCACCGCAAATCTGTAGGTTTGCAGGGCAAATCCGCCTTGCAGAGCGAAAAATCGCTCCTTATATACCCCGCATCACCGTAGCTTCCGCTGCGATAGACAAGTGTAATCCCGTTAGGGGCTGCCAAGGAATGCCTGACCGGGTCCCGGCAGCTTGCTTCAAGGAGAGAATGAACATGGCTAAAGTAATTGGTATCGACCTCGGAACCACGAACTCCTGCGTTTCCGTCATGGATGGCAAGGACGCGCGCGTCATCGAGAATGCCGAAGGCGCACGCACGACGCCTTCCATGGTTGCCTTCAACGATGACGGCGAGCGCCTTGTCGGCCAGCCGGCCAAGCGTCAGGCTGTCACCAACCCCGAAAATACGCTTTTCGCCGTCAAGCGCCTGATCGGCCGTCGTTTCGACGACAAGCTGGTTGAAAAGGACAAGGGCCTCGTTCCCTACGAGATCGTTCGCGGCAGCAATGGCGACGCCTGGGTGAAGGCTGGCGGCACGGATTATTCCCCGTCGCAGATCTCTGCCATGGTTCTTCAGAAGATGAAGGAAACCGCGGAAGCCTATCTCGGCGAGAAGGTCGAAAAGGCCGTCATCACCGTTCCGGCCTACTTCAACGACGCCCAGCGTCAGGCCACCAAGGATGCCGGCAAGATCGCCGGTCTTGAGGTGCTCCGCATCATCAACGAGCCGACCGCTGCGGCACTCGCCTACGGCCTCGACAAGCGCGAAGGCAAGACCATTGCCGTCTACGACCTTGGCGGCGGTACGTTCGATATCTCGGTTCTGGAAATCGGCGATGGCGTCTTCGAAGTGAAGTCGACCAATGGCGACACCTTCCTCGGCGGTGAAGACTTCGACATGCGTCTCGTCGAATATCTTGCCGACGAGTTCAAGAAGGACAACGGCATCGACCTGAAGAAGGACAAGCTGGCTCTGCAGCGCCTCAAGGAAGCTGCCGAAAAGGCCAAGATCGAACTGTCGTCCTCGCAGCAGACCGAAATCAACCTGCCGTTCATCACGGCGGATGCTTCCGGCCCGAAGCACCTGACGCTGAAGCTGACGCGCGCCAAGTTCGAAGCTCTTGTCGATGATCTCGTCCAGCGCACGGTGGCGCCCTGCAAGGCAGCCCTCAAGGATGCCGGCGTCACGGCTGCCGAGATCGATGAAGTCGTTCTCGTCGGCGGCATGAGCCGCATGCCGAAGGTTCAGGAAGTCGTCAAGCAGCTGTTCGGCAAGGAGCCGCACAAGGGCGTGAACCCGGATGAAGTTGTCGCCATGGGCGCCGCCATCCAGGCCGGCGTTCTGCAGGGCGACGTCAAGGACGTTCTGCTGCTCGACGTGACCCCGCTGTCGCTCGGCATCGAAACGCTCGGTGGCGTCTTCACCCGCCTGATCGACCGCAACACGACGATCCCGACGAAGAAGTCGCAGACCTTCTCGACGGCCGAAGACAACCAGAACGCCGTGACGATCCGCGTATCGCAGGGCGAGCGCGAAATGGCTCAGGACAACAAGCTCCTCGGTCAGTTCGACCTCGTCGGCATTCCGCCGGCACCGCGCGGCGTGCCGCAGATCGAAGTCACGTTCGACATCGACGCCAACGGCATCGTGCAGGTTTCGGCCAAGGACAAGGGCACCGGCAAGGAGCACCAGATCCGCATCCAGGCTTCCGGGGGTCTCTCCGACGCCGAGATCGAGAAGATGGTCAAGGACGCCGAGGCCAATGCCGACGCCGACAAGAAGCGCCGCGAAACCGTGGAAGCCAAGAACCAGGCCGAAAGCCTGATTCACTCCTCGGAAAAGTCGCTGAAGGACTATGGCGACAAGGTCACGGAAGCCGATCGCACCGCGATTGCCGACGCCATCGCCAGCCTGAAGGAAGCTGTCGAAAAGGCAGAGCCGGATCTGGCTGAACTGCAGGCCCGCACGCAGACGCTCATGGAAGTTTCCATGAAGCTCGGTCAGGCCATGTATGAACAGAGCCAGGCTTCGGAAGGCGCCGCACACGGTGCTTCTGCCGACGACAAGGTTGTCGACGCCGAATATGAAGAAGTCGACGACGACAAGAAAAAGTCGGCCTGATGCCAAACCGGCCGGATCGGGTCTGACAAAGACCTGATCCCGGCCGGACACTCGGGAAGCGGAGCTGACTGACGATGGCAAAGGCGGATTTTTACGAATTGCTCGGCGTCTCCAAGACGGCCGACGAAAAGGAGCTGAAAAGCGCCTTTCGCAAGATGGCAATGAAATATCATCCGGACAAGAATCCGGATGACAAGGAAGCCGAGAAGAAGTTCAAGGAAATCAACGAGGCCTATGAAATGCTCAAGGACCCGCAGAAGCGGGCAGCCTATGATCGTTTCGGGCATGCAGCCTTCGAACAGGGCGGCATGGGTGGCGGCGGTCCCTTCGGGGGCGGCGGCGGCCAGGGCTTTGGCCAGGGCGGCTTCTCGGACATTTTCGAGGATATCTTCGGCGAAATGATGGGTGGTGGCCGTGGCCGCCGTCCGTCCGGCGGTCGCGAACGCGGTGCCGACCTTCGCTACAATATGGAGATCACGCTCGAGGAAGCTTACTCCGGCAAGACGGCGCAGATCCGGGTTCCGACCACGATTTCCTGCGATGTCTGCAGCGGTTCGGGCGCCAAGCCCGGCACCAAGCCGACAACGTGTCCGACCTGTCAGGGCGCGGGGCGCGTGCGCGCGGCGCAAGGCTTCTTCTCGATCGAACGCACCTGCCCGACCTGCCAGGGTCGTGGCCAGACGATCACCGATCCCTGCACCAAGTGCCATGGTCATGGCCGGATCCAGGAAGAGCGGTCGCTCTCGGTCAACATCCCGGCGGGCATCGAGGACGGCACGCGCATTCGCCTGACGGGCGAGGGCGAGGCTGGCCTGCGTGGCGGACCGGCGGGCGATCTCTATATCTTCATGTCGGTGAAGCCGCATCAGTTCTTCCAGCGCGAGGGCGCGGATCTTTACTGCTCCGTTCCCGTCTCGATGACGACGGCAGCGCTCGGCGGCAAGTTCGACGTGACGACGCTCGATGGTACGAAATCGCGGGTGACGATCCCGGAAGGCACGCAGACCGGCAAGCAGTTCCGCCTCAAGGGCAAGGGCATGCCGATCATGCGGTCCAACCAGACCGGTGATCTCTACATCCAGATCATGATCGAAACCCCGCAGAAGCTGACCAAGCGCCAGCGCGAACTGCTGCAGGAATTCGACCAGATCTCGTCGAAGGAAAACAACCCGGAGTCCTCGGGCTTCTTCGCCCGGATGAAGGAATTCTTCGAATAAGGCCGCATTGTTGGCCAGTATATGCAAACCGCCGGGTGATGAGCCCGGCGGTTTTTTTGTCCGGGCGCCCGCCAGATTTCCACCTCTTGACTCAGCGACCAACTCGCGCCATTAATTTAACGAATGTTCATTTCTTTCGAGAGGGAAGATGGCGCGGCAGGCGGGTGCGAATGGCGAGACGACGGCGCGGGTGATCAGGCAGGAGAGCCTGAAGCTCTTCGCGCGGCATGGCTATGATGCCGTCTCCATGCGCCAGATTGCGTCTGCCGTTGGCGTTCAGGCGAGCGCGCTCTATCAATATTTCCCCACCAAGCAGCAGATCCTCGTCACGCTCATGAAGGAGCATATGGAGGAGCTGCTGGCGGCCTATGCTCTGGAGTGGCAGGATGGCGAGACGCCACGTGCGGCGCTCACGCGCTTTGCCCGCTTCCATATCCGCCACCATATCAGCCGGGCTGACGCCGTCTTCATCTCCTATATGGAGTTGCGCGCGCTGGAGCCCGAAGGCTTTGCGGCCGTTGAGGCGCTGCGCAAGCTTTATGAAAACGAATTGAAATCCATCCTCGCCAAAGGGGCTGAGGCGGGCGATTTCCGGCTTGAGGAGCCGCATGTCGCCGCCATGGCGATCCTTGCCATGCTGACCGGCGTCAACACCTGGTATCGCACCGGGGGGCGCCTCAGCCGCGAGAAGATCGAAGATATCTACGAAGACATGGTGCTGAAAAGCGTGATTTGAAACCGGAATTTCGCATGTCGCCATCGCGGACTGCTGCATGGTCCGGCGCGACATGGTTCAAAGGGAGGAAGACATGTTCCATCATACGATGCGGTTTGGGCTGGGCGAAGAGATCGATGCGTTGCAGGAGGTGGCGCATCGCTGGGCGCAGGAAAAGCTGAAGCCGCGTGCTGCCGAGATTGACCGCGCGAATGCTTTCCCGAATGAACTTTGGCCGGAAATGGGTGCGCTCGGCTTTCTTGGCGTCACCGTACCGGAGGAATTCGGCGGGGTCGACATGGGCTATCTGGCCCATACGATCGTGGTGGAGGAAGTGGCGCGTGCGTCCGCATCCGTATCGCTGTCCTATGGCGCGCATTCCAATCTCTGCGTCAACCAGATCAAGCTGAACGGCAATGTCGAGCAGAAGCGCAAGTATCTGCCGAAGCTCGTTTCCGGCGAACATATCGGTGCGCTTGCCATGTCGGAGACGAGTGCCGGCTCCGACGTGATCTCGATGAAGCTGCGCGCGGAAAAGCGCAATGACCGCTATGTGCTGAACGGTTCGAAATACTGGATCACCAACGGACCGGATGCCGACACGCTGGTCGTTTACGCCAAGACGGACCCGGAGGCCGGTTCCAAGGGTGTCACGGCCTTGATCATCGAGAAGACGATGAAGGGATTTTCCACCTCTGTGCATTTCGACAAGCTCGGCATGCGTGGTTCCAACACGGGCGAACTGATCTTCGACAATGTCGAAGTGCCGTTCGAGAATGTGCTGGGCGAAGAGGGCAAGGGCGCCCGCGTGCTGATGTCCGGCCTCGACTTCGAGCGCGTGGTGCTTTCCGGCATCGGGCTCGGCATCATGGCGGCCTGCCTGGATGAGGTCATGCCCTATATGGTCGAGCGCAAGCAGTTCGGCCAGTCGATCGGCGATTTCCAGCTCATGCAGGGCAAGATCGCCGACATGTACACCGCGATGAACTCGGCGCGCGCCTATGTCTATGCCGCAGCCTCTGCCTGCGATCGCGGCCAGATCACCCGGCAGGATGCGGCGGCCTGCGTGCTCTATGCATCGGAGGCGGCCATGCAAGTGGCGCATCAGGCCGTCCAGGCCATGGGCGGGGCCGGTTTCCTCAATGACAGCGCGGTGAGCCGCATCTTCCGTGATGCGAAGCTGATGGAAATTGGCGCCGGCACATCGGAAATCCGCCGCATGCTCATCGGCCGCGAGCTGATGAGCGCGATGCGCTGAGGCTTCAAGGAGCAAGATATGACGATCATCGGAACGCCTCTCCCCCCTGAAGCCGAGGCCAATCGCGCGGCGATGCTGTCGCAGCGCGACGCAATCGAGGCCGAGGCCCGGCGTATCATGGCCGGTGGGCCGCAGGCGGCACGGGATCGCCATGTCAAGCGCGGCAAGCTGTTGCCGCGCGATCGCGTTGCCGGCCTCATCGATCCCGGCGCGCCCTTTCTGGAAATCGGGCTCTTCGCCGCAAGCGGTCTCTATGAGGACGAGATTCCGTCCGGCGGCGTTATTGCCGGCATTGGGCAGGTCATGGGCCGCGATTGCATGATCGTTTGCAACGACGCCACTGTGAAAGGCGGGACTTACTATCCGCTGACGGTGAAGAAGCATCTGCGCGCGCAGGAGATCGCTGCCGAGAACCGTTTGCCCTGCCTCTATCTCGTCGACTCGGGTGGCGCGAACCTGCCGAACCAGGACGAGGTTTTTCCGGATAAGGATCATTTCGGCCGCATCTTCTACAATCAGGCGCGCATGAGTGCGGCCGGCATTGCGCAGATCGCGGTCGTCATGGGCTCGTGTACGGCGGGCGGCGCCTATGTGCCGGCCATGTGCGACCAGACGGTCATTGTGAAGGAGCAGGGCACCATCTTCCTTGCCGGCCCGCCGCTGGTGAAAGAGGCGACGGGTGAGGTGATCGATGCGGAAACGCTCGGCGGTGGCGATACGCATACGCGGCTTTCCGGCGTTGCCGATTATCTCGCTGACAATGACGATCACGCGCTGGCGCTTGCCCGGCAGATCGTCAAGCATCTCGGCCCCGCGACGCAGCCGAATATCGCGGTGCTGCCCGCGCGCGCGCCGCTCCATCCGGCGTCCGACATTCCCGCTCTCGTGCCGGCGGATGCGAAGACGCCTTATGATGTGCGCGAAGTGATCGCCCGCATCGTCGATGGCTCCGATTTCGATGAGTTCAAGCCGCGCTATGGCACGACGCTCGTCACCGGCTTTGCCCATATTGATGGCGTGCCGGTGGGCATCATCGCCAATAATGGTGTTCTCTTCTCCGAAAGCTCGCAGAAGGGCGCGCATTTCATCGAATTGTGCTGCCAGCGGAAGATCCCGCTGCTCTTCCTGCAAAACATCACCGGTTTCATGGTCGGCTCGAAATATGAGGCCGGCGGCATTGCCAAGGATGGGGCGAAGCTGGTGACGGCGGTCTCCACGGCTGCCGTGCCGAAGGTCACGGTCATTATCGGCGGTTCCTATGGCGCCGGCAATTACGGAATGTGCGGTCGCGCTTACGGACCGCGTTTCCTCTGGATGTGGCCCAATGCGCGCATTTCCGTCATGGGCGGGCCGCAGGCGGCCGGCGTTTTGGCAAGTGTTCGCCGTGCCGGCATCGAGGCGAAGGGCGGCAGCTGGTCGGCTGACGAAGAGGCCGCGTTCAAGCGCCCGACGCTCGAACAGTTCGAGCGGCAGTCCGCGCCGCTCTATGCCTCCGCCCGGCTCTGGGATGATGGCATCATCGATCCGGAAAAGACCCGCGACGTGGTGGCGCTGTCGCTGCGCGCGGCGCTCAATGCGCCGGTGGAAGATACCAAATTCGGCCTGTTCAGGATGTAAGGAGAATACTAGTGTTTTCGAAGATCCTGATCGCCAATCGCGGCGAAATCGCCTGCCGCATCATCCGGACCGCCAGACGCCTTGGCGTCCGCACGGTTGCCGTCTATTCCGATGCGGATGCCGAGGCGCAGCATCGCAAGCTTGCCGATGAGGCCGTGCATATCGGCCCGTCGCCAGCGCGGGAAAGTTATTTATCCGGCGAAAAGATTATCGCTGCGGCGCTGGCAACCGGCGCTGAAGCGATTCATCCGGGCTATGGGTTCCTCTCGGAAAACCCGGATTTCGTCGATGCTGTCGAGAAGGCCGGCCTTGTCTTCATCGGCCCGTCGGCGGCTTCGATCCGCGCCATGGGGCTGAAAGATGCGGCCAAGCGGCTGATGGAAAAGGCCGGCGTTCCTGTCGTTCCGGGCTATCACGGCGACAATCAGGATGCGGGCTTTCTGGCTGGCGAAGCCGACCGGATCGGTTATCCGGTGCTCATCAAGGCGTCTGCCGGCGGTGGCGGCAAGGGGATGCGGCGCGTTGACCAGCGCCAGGATTTCGCAGCCGCGCTGGAAAGCTGCCGGCGCGAGGCCAAGTCCTCCTTCGGCGACGACAAGGTGCTGATCGAGAAATATATCCTCTCGCCGCGCCATATCGAAGTGCAGGTGTTCGGCGACGCCCATGGCCATATCGTCCATCTCTTCGAGCGCGATTGCTCGCTGCAACGTCGGCACCAGAAGGTGATCGAGGAAGCGCCGGCCCCCGGGATGAGCGAGGCGGTGCGCGCGGCGATGACGGGTGCTGCCGTCAAGGCGGCGGAGGCCGTGAACTACAGGGGCGCGGGCACGATCGAGTTCATTGCCGATGGGTCTGGGTCGCTCCGGCCGGACGGGTTCTGGTTCATGGAAATGAACACGCGGCTTCAGGTCGAGCATCCTGTGACGGAGGCGATCACCGGCTTCGATCTGGTCGAGTGGCAATTGCGTGTCGCAAGCGGCGAGGCTTTGCCGGTCTCGCAGGAGCAGATCCATATCCATGGCCATGCCGTCGAGGCGCGGCTTTATGCGGAAGACCCGGCGGGCGGCTTCCTGCCGCAGGCGGGCCGCATCGAACATCTCGGTTTTGGTGCGGGCGAAGGTGTTCGCATCGACGGCGGCGTGATCGGCGGCGATGCCGTGTCGCCCTTCTACGATCCGATGATTGCGAAGGTGATTGCCCATGGGGCAACGCGCGATGCAGCGCTCGACCGGTTGGGTTCGGCGCTTGGCGAAACGCATATTGCCGGGCTTGCGACCAACCGCGATTTTCTGCGGGCACTCTCCGTGGATGCCACATTCCGCGCCGGGCGCATGGATACAGGGCTGATCGAGCGCGATCTGGATGCTCTTTTGCGTAAGCCGGAGATTTCGGAAGAGGCTCTCCTGGTCGCAGCGCTGGCGGCGCTGGAGATTGATCCGCAAGCCTCCCATGCCGGATTCCGGCATTGGGGCGAGGCGTCGCGGCGGATTGTCTTGCTGGCGGATGGCGAGCAGATCGAGCGGCGTGTCGTATCCGAAGAGGCGGGGTATCGGCTGGTTGGCGGTGCTGCGGAGTTTCGGATTTCGGGTGTTTCGGTTGGGGCACCCCCCTCTGTCGCTTCGCGACATCTCCCCCTCAAGGGGGGAGAGCGGGAGCAAGGGGGTGCCGCTCGGCCAATCTCCCCCCTTGAGGGGGAGATGCCCGGCAGGGCAGAGGGGGGTGCCACAGCCACCGCCCTCATCATCACCGCCCGCACCGGACATGACGGCACCTCGGCTCATCTCGCCGCCCGCGTGGTCATCACACCCACACGCGTCGGCAAGTCCGTGTCCGTTCTCCTCAACGGCGAAACCTTTGTCTTCCTCCATCCCGATCCGCTCTCCGGCGCGAATGCGGCGCATGGCGGGTCGGGCGATATTCTTGCGCCGATGACCGGCGTTGTGCGTCTGGTTGAGGTCAAGGCTGGCGATGTGGTCAAGGCCGGGGACCGGTTGCTGGTCATGGAGGCGATGAAGATGGAGCATACGCTGAAGGCGCCGCGTGATGCGGTGGTGGATGCGGTGCTCGTCGCCGAGGGTGGGCAGGCGGAAGGCGGGGCGGTTCTCGTCAAGCTCAAGGATGCCGCCGATGGCTGAATTCGTCACCATTTACGAAGTCGGTCCGCGCGACGGTTTGCAGAACGAGAAGGAGATCGTGCCGACCGCCGACAAGATCGCGCTGGTCGATCTGCTGTCCGAAGCCGGATTCCGCAAGATCGAGGCGACGAGTTTCGTGTCGCCGAAATGGGTGCCGCAAATGGCCGATGCGTCGGAGGTCATGGCCGGCATCAAGCGGCGTCCGGGCGTGACCTATGGCGTGCTGACACCCAACATGAAGGGTTTCGAGGCGGCTCTGGCCGCCGGTGCCGATGAGGTCGCGATCTTCGCCTCGGCCTCCGAGACGTTCAGCCAGAAGAATATCAATTGCTCGATCGAGGAGAGCTTCGGGCGTTTCGCGCCGGTTCTCGAGGCGGCGCAGGCGGCGGGGCTGCCGGTGCGCGGCTATGTCTCCTGCGTGGTCGCCTGCCCCTATGAGGGGCCGATTACGCCGGCGGCCGTGCGGGCGGTGGCCGAGCGGCTGATGGCTGCGGGCTGCCACGAAGTGTCGCTCGGCGATACGATTGGCGCAGGCGTGCCGGAGACGATCACGGCGATGCTTGAGGCGGTGCTGCAGACGGTGCCGGCGGAGCGTCTGGCCGGGCATTATCATGATACGGGCAACCGGGCGCTTGCCAATGTCGAGGCGAGCCTGGGGCTGGGTCTCAGGACCTTTGACAGCGCTGTCGGCGGGCTTGGCGGATGTCCCTATGCGCCGGGCGCGAAGGGCAATGTGGCGACCGGCGCGCTGGTCGATCTGTTGCAGGCCAAGGGGTTCGATACCGGGATCGACCGGGAGAAGCTGGCCATCGCAGAGGCGTTCATGATGGGGCGGATTGCGCGGCTGTGGGGTGATGTTTCGGGGTAGGCGACTGCGCTCCCTCACCCTTTTGTGGCAGGGGAAGCGAAGACCCCCTCTGCCTGCCGGCATCTCCCCCACAAGGGGGGAGACGGCAAGACGCGCCTGTACCGGCAATCTTTCGCGATGAGGGTGCGGCTGGATTAAGCCCTCCCCCTTGTGGGGAGGGTTGGGAGGGGTCTTTTCTATATGCTAAGCGGGCGCCCAACAAAAAAGGCGCCCGCCGGAGCGGACGCCTTTCCAATTTTCCGTCAGCCTTGGCTTACTTGAAGTCGCGGATGTCGACGAAGTGGCCGGCAATGGCTGCTGCCGCTGCCATGGCGGGCGACACGAGGTGGGTGCGGCCCTTGAAGCCCTGGCGGCCTTCGAAGTTGCGGTTCGAGGTCGAGGCGCAGCGCTCGCCCGGCTTCAGGCGGTCGTCGTTCATGGCAAGGCACATGGAGCAGCCCGGCTCGCGCCAGTCGAAGCCGGCTTCCTTGAAGATCTTGTCGAGGCCTTCGGCTTCGGCCTGTTCCTTCACGAGGCCGGAGCCCGGAACGATCATGGCGTTGACGGTGCCGGCAACCTTCTTGCCTTCGACGACCTTGGCAACAGCGCGCAGGTCTTCGATGCGGCCATTGGTGCAGGAGCCGATGAAGACGCGGTCGATGGCGATATCGGTGATCTTCATGCCGGGCTTCAGGCCCATGTAGTCCAGCGCGCGCCACTTCGAGGTGCGCTTGTTTTCGTCATGGATGTCGTCCGGGTTCGGAACGGTGCCTTCGACGGAAACAACGTCTTCCGGCGAGGAGCCCCAGGAGACGATCGGCGGCAGGGCGGCGGCATCGAGAACGACGACCTTGTCGTAATGCGCGCCTTCGTCCGTGTGCAGCGTCTTCCAGTATGCGATGGCCTGTTCCAGCGCTTCGCCCTTCGGCGCGCGCGGCTTGCCCTTGATATATTCGAAGGTCTTTTCGTCCGGGGCGATGAGGCCGGCGCGGGCGCCGCCTTCGATCGTCATGTTGCAGACTGTCATGCGACCTTCCATCGAAAGCGCGCGGATCGCTTCGCCGGCGAATTCGATGACGTGGCCGGTGCCGCCGGCGGTGCCGATTTCGCCGATGATGGCCAGCACGATATCCTTGGCGGTGACGCCTTCCGGCAGCTTGCCGTCCACGCGCACCAGCATGTTCTTGGCCTTCTTCTGGATCAGCGTTTGCGTCGCCAGAACATGTTCCACTTCAGACGTGCCGATGCCATGCGCCAGCGCGCCGAAAGCGCCATGCGTGGAGGTGTGGCTGTCGCCGCAGACGATCGTCATGCCCGGCAGCGTGAAGCCCTGTTCGGGGCCGACGATGTGAACGATGCCCTGACGCTTGTCGTTCTCGGAATAGTACTCGACGTTGAAGTCGGCAGCGTTCTTGGCGAGCGCTTCGACCTGAATACGGCTTTCCTCGTTCTTGATGCCGAGATGGCGATCGGGCGAGGTCGGCACGTTGTGGTCGACGACGGCGAGCGTCTTTTCAGGCGCGTGGACCTTGCGGTTGGCCATGCGCAGGCCTTCGAACGCCTGCGGGCTCGTCACTTCGTGGACGAGGTGGCGGTCGATATAGAGGAGACAGGTGCCGTCATCTGCCTGGCTGACCAGATGATCGTCCCAGATCTTGTCATAGAGTGTACGCGGTGCGCTCATGATGTTTCATCCCGAATCTTGGAGAATTTTGGTTTGATAGCAAGGCCGGCCGTAAGGGCCGCGACGGATCACGATAGGCGGGTGTTGAGCGCGCCGGAGATCGCCGCGAAAAAGCGGGCAGGAAGACGCTTCCTGTCCTGAAGCACGAAGACATGCTCGAAAATCCCGCTTTTTGCCGTCGGTATGGTCATGTCTGGGCTCATATCAATTTTTCGAAAGCTCGGCAATCTTCTTGATCTTCATCGCATCTGGTTGCGCCGCAGCCGCTTTTCAAGGCGGCGGAGCCCGAGCGACAGGCCGACGGTCAGGATCAGATAGACGTAAGCGACAATCGAATAGGTCTCGAAAAAGCGGAACGAGCCAGAGGCATAGACCTTGCCGAGCTGGGTGATGTCCTGCACGCCGAGCACCGAGACGAGCGAGGAGTCCTTCACCATGGCCACAAAGTCGTTGCCGAGCGGTGGCAGAATGACGCGGATCGCCTGCGGCAGGACGACGAGGCGGAAACGCTGGAAGCGCGACAGGCCGAGCGACTTCGCCGCCTCGATCTGGCCCTTGTCGACCGACTGGATGCCGGCGCGGAAGACCTCGCTGATAAAGGCGGAATAGCCGATGGTGAGCGCCAGGATCGCCCGCCACATGAGCGAGATGTCGCGCACCAGAAGTGGCTCCATCACGCCCGTCCTGATGAGCGGCGTGGCGAGAAAATTGATCGCTTCGGTGAGAGCCGGCGCGCCGACAAAGGCGATGTAGAAGAGGAGCACCAGGATCGGCACGCCGCGAATGATCTCGGTGTAGAAGCGTGCCGTCTGCTGCGCGAAGGTGGAGCCTGAAAGGCCCATCAGTGCTATGCCAAGCCCGAGTGCGGAGGCCAGCACGAAGGCCGTCAGCGTCACGCCAATCGTCACCCAGAGGCCATGGATGACCGTTTCAAAGACCTGCGCATAGATATTGTTGGCCGCAATGGCGATCCCGATCGCAACCGCGATTACCGCAAGAACGGCGAGCCACCAGGGAAACCCTTGCGCCTCGCCGTCTGAGCTGTTTTGAGCCTGGAGGTTCATTGTGGCGTGAACATCCAGGTCAAGCGCGTGACTTCGCCATGGGTCTTACTGACCCATCTTGTAGTCGAGGAACCATTTCTTGTTCAGCGCGTCGAGCGTGCCGTCAGCCTTCAGCGCCGCAATGGCCGCATTGACCGGCTTCACGAGATCGGAGCCCTTCGGGAAGATGAAGCCGAAATCCTCGGTGCCGAGCGGGCCGCCGACGAGCTTCAGGCCGCCATTGGAGGCGTCCACATAGCCCTTGCCGGCCGTGCCGTCCGTCAGAACCGTGTCGACGTCGCCGGCCTTCAGGGCCTGAACGGTGGCGCCGAAGGTCTCGAAGAGCTTGATACGCGGGTTCTTCTCGTCACCATCGAGAACGCTGTAGACGGCGGTGTAGAAGGGCGTCGTGCCGGGCTGTGCGCCGACCAGCAGCTTCGTGTCGGCCGCGAAGCTCTTGGCGTCGGTGAAGCGCTTCTCGTCGCCGCGCACCAGCATGAACTGTTCGGAGCGCATGTAGGGGTCGGAGAAATCGACCTTTTCCTTGCGCTCGTCCTTGATGGTGATGCCGGTCATGCCGATGTCGTACTGCTTGTCGGAGACGGACTGGATCATCGCGTCCCAGCTGGTGTTCTGGTACTCGACCTTGAAGTTGAGGCGCTTGGCGATCTCGTTCATCGCGTCATATTCCCAGCCGATCTGTTTGCCGGACTTGGGGTCGACAAACTGCAGCGGCGGGTAGGCGTTTTCCGTCACGACGACCACCTTGCGACCCTTCAGGTCCGGCAGAGCGTCAGCGGCCTTTGCGGCCAGCGGCGCTGTTGCGGCAAGGGCGGCAAGCACGAGCACTGCGCGTCTGGAAATCATGGGTAACTCCTGTCTTTTGTGGCGGGCCACACTGTCACAGAATCTTCAGGCATTGCAAGGAGAAGGCGGACGCCAAAGGTTCCCTTTGGGTGCCTATCTGCCTGTGAAGTGCCTTCTTTCGCCGGCGCGCCAGAACGCCTAGTTCTCTGCCGAAGCGAACCGCAATCACGAGAAGGAACGGTCATGAAACTGAAAACCGCTGCAGCAACCCTTGCGCTCGCACTTCTGGCGGCGACAGCCGGCGTCAACGGTGCCTCCGCGCAGGAGGCCGTGGTTGCTGCCAAGGACAAGGACGCGCTCTTCACCGCCAAGGACCCGGTGCTCAACGCCAACAAGCAGGTCGTCTACCACATCTTCAAGGATCTGCTGGAGGCCAACCAGTGGGGTGAGGCCGACAAGTATCTGACCGAGCGCTATATCCAGCATAACCCGAACGTGCCGTCAGGCCGGGAGAGCGTCGTGACCTTCTTCACCAAGGTGGTGAAGGTTCAGCCGAAGCCGGTGCCGGAAAAGATGGGCGCGCCGGTGGTTTTCGTCAGCGCCGAGGGCGATCTGGTGACGGTGGCGACGGTGCGCACCGAAAAGGACCCGAAGGATCCGTCAAAGACCTATACGACGACGTGGTACGACACCTGGCGCATCGTTGACGGCAAGGCGGACGAGCATTGGGACGCTGCGGTCAAGCAGTGAGGGAGCGTCGGCTCAGGCCGTCATCAGCATGCGGGGCTCTGCGTCGGCCACGCTGAAAAAGCCTTCGGTGAAGGCCGAAGGCGGCAGCTGCCCCGTCGCCTCGAAATATTTCTGCAGGACGAGAAGCGAGGTCAGCTTCTCGTTTCTGCGCTGCAGGAACATGCCGATATGCCGGTTGGCGTTTGCGACGATCTCGCGGGCGCGCATCGGATCGGCTTCCAGCGCTTCGATCTTTTCCTCGAGATCGGAGAAGTCGTCGCGCACCTCGACATAGTGATGGTCGGGGATCAGCCGGCCTTCCATGAACCAGGTCTCGAAGCGCGGGCGCGGCATGATGCAGACGCTGCCGGAGGCCATCACCCATTTCAGGTTCGTGGCGACATCGCAGCCTTCCACCGAGATGATGTAGCGATATTGAAACTGCTGCACCGGTGACAGCACGTCCCTGGGCGGGACTTCCGTGAAGTTGCGGCTGACATGGCCGACATCGCAGAACGGACTGTTGGCGTGGCCGGAGACGAGGTTTGCGCGCAGCGGATTGTTCATGCTGCCGCGCCAGACCGCCCTGGGCGTCTTCTTCGAAAACGGCACCGGGTCGTCGAACAGCCGGAAATGCCGGAACTTGTCGAGATTGAGCAGGACAGAGTTGGCGTTGTCGCCATCGATCGGGCGGCTTTTCAGCACACTCGGCACGGGCGGGACATGCGTGATGTCGCCAAAAAGGCTGTCGATCCTCAGATGCGCCGGAAAGAAGCGCAGATGCTCTGCGAGATCGATGAAATAGCGGCTTCTGGACCGGTCGATGGAATCGATGCGGGTCGAGGGGAGTGCGTGGCGGCCGGGCACGAGGCCGTTATAGTAGTTCACCCGCTCAAGAAGGGCGGGCAGGGCGCCTGTATCTTCCAGCTCGCGGAAAATCGCATCATGCTCGAAACGGAAGAGAGAACGGGGCACGAGTTCGCGCACGACGCCGGTCGCGTAATAGTTCAGCCGCCTGACGGCAGCGACAACTTCTTCCGATATCCCATGCATCAGCAGCGGCTGTCCCCGGTCGTGCCTTGATTCTGCAAAAAAGAAAGCCGCCGGATCATACCGGCGGCCTTCCTTAAAATGCAACAGGCGAAGCGGCTTATTCAGCGGCGGCTTCTGCAGCAGCCTTTTCAGCGGCAGCAGCAGCTTCGGCAGCCTCAGCGGCGGCCTTTTCAGCAGCCAGAGCCTGGGCAGCAGCGACCTTCTCGGCCTCGATGCGTGCCTTTTCTTCAGCCAGAGCCTGACGCTCGCTGTCGTTCAGCTTGCGGGCGCGCGTGCCGGTGTTTTCAATGATACGGGCAGCCTTGCCGCGCAGGTCGCGCAGGTAGTAGAGCTTGGCGCGACGGACCTTACCGCGGCGAACGATCTCAACGCCTTCGACCAGCGGAGAGTAAACCGGGAATACGCGCTCGACGCCTTCGCCGTAGGAGATCTTGCGAACCGTGAAGCTTTCGTTGATGCCTGCACCCTTGCGGGCGATGCAAACGCCTTCATAGGCCTGAACGCGGGTACGGTTGCCTTCGACAACGCGGACGTTGACGCGGACGGTGTCGCCCGGCGAGAATTCGGGAAGCGTGCGCTTGGCGGCGATCTTGGCGGCCTGTTCGGCCTCAAGCTGTTCGATGATGTTCATTGTCTTCAACCTTGCTTTCTTCTGAAACAGCCAGAGCGCTCACGTCATTCTTCGGCCAAAGCCTCGGGAATGCGCCTCATGAAGAGGCGGTAGCGGGTTCGCCAGTTCTTTATTGGTAACGGTTGCGGCTTTAGACCTAGGTCCAGCCCATCAGTTCCGGGCGGGCGTATACACCAGCGCGCCGGCTTTGTCACCCCCTTCTATGCTGTGAGTTAAAGGTAAGGCAAGCCTTGCATTTCACCGGAAAGAGGAATTAATTCGCATTTGCCTAAAATTTAGGCCGAGTATCCAGGCTGCCGGGGAGGGCGGCCTTCTGTCAAAGGGGAGTAGCATGTCTGTCAACAATCCGTCACCCTCGCTTTACAACGAGGATCTGGCGCCCGCCGAAACGCGCAACTGGGGCGCATTTTCCATCTTCAACGTCTGGACCTCCGACGTTCACAGCCTCTGGGGCTATTATCTGGCCGCGAGCCTTTTCCTGCTCTGCGGCAGTTTCATCAATTTCGTCATTGCGATCGGCATCGGTTCGCTGGTCATCTTCGTGCTGATGAGTCTTGTCGGCAATGCGGGCGTGAAGACCGGCGTGCCTTTCCCGGTTCTGGCGCGCGCCTCCTTCGGTACGTTCGGGGCGAACCTGCCGGCGCTGGTGCGGGCCATCGTCGCCTGCTTCTGGTATGGCGCGCAGACGTCCGCCGCTTCGGGCGCGATCGTCGCGCTGCTCATCCGCAATGAAAGCCTGCTTGCCTTCCACCAGTCGAGCCACATGCTCGGCCATTCGACGCTGGAAGTGATCTGCTACGTGATCATCTGGGCGCTGCAGCTGCTCATCATCCAGCGCGGCATGGAGACAGTGCGCAAGTTCCAGGACTGGGCCGGGCCTGCGGTCTGGATCATGATGCTGCTGCTGGCGATCTATCTCATCGTCAAGGCCGGCACCTTCTCCTTCGGCGGCAATATTCCGCAGGATGTTCTGCTGACTGCCACCAAGGATGCGGGCGTTTCCGGCGCTCCTGGCTCGTTTGCAGCCCTTGCTGCGGTTGCCGCGACCTGGATCACCTATTTCGCAGCGCTTTATCTCAATTTCTGCGACTTTTCGCGGTTTGCGCCGGATCAGGCAACGTTGCGCAAGGGCAATCTCTGGGGCCTGCCGGTCAACCTGCTCGCCTTCTGCCTCGTTGCCGGCGTCACGACGACGGCGGCCTATACGGTCTATGGCGAGGTGCTGCTGCATCCCGATGCGATCTCGGCCAAGTTTGACAGCTGGTTCCTGGCGGTACTGGCCGCGCTGACCTTTGCGGTTGCCACGCTCGGTATCAACGTGGTGGCAAACTTCGTCTCGCCGGCCTTCGACTTTGCCAATGTCTTCCCGCGCCAGATCAACTTCAAGCGCGGCGGTTATATCGCGGCCTTCATTGCGCTCGTGCTCTATCCGTTTGCGCCGTGGGAAACGGGGGCGGCCCATTTCGTCAACTTCATCGGCTCGACCATGGGGCCGGTCTTCGGGATCATGATGGTGGACTACTATCTCATCCGGAAGGGCGAGGTGGATGTCGAAGCGCTCTATCACGAGAATGGCGAATTCCGCTTCGAGGGCGGCTGGAACGTCAATGCGCTGATCGCCTTTGTCGTCGGGGCCGTCTTCTCCTCGATCCTGCCGACCTTCACCACGGTGCTTCCCGCCTGGTGGGGCACCTATGGCTGGTTCTTTGGCGTCGCCGTTGGCGGGCTTTGCTACATGGTTCTCGCCAACATCCGTCCGCAGGCGCGCCGGGCGTAATCCCGCTTGGCACCGTCCTCCGATCCATGCTAGCCCCCGGCCGGAGAGGTCCGGGGGCTAGGCCTTGGGGAGAGGCCTTGAAGGAGAGGATTTGGGGGGAGACATGACGATCCTGTCTGCAATTCTGCTTTTCGTGGCCGGGCTTCTGTCCGGCGCGATCAATGCCGTGGCCGGTGGCGGAACCTTTCTCACCTTCGGCGCGATGACGCTGTTCGGCGTGCCGCCGATTGCGGCGAATGCCACCTCGTCCATCGTGCAGTTTCCGGGCTACATCACGTCAGCGCTCGCCTATCGCAAGGAAATCGCCCGCGAATGGAGGCCGATCCTGATCCTGTCGGCGATCTCGCTTGTCGGGTCGCTGGGTGGCGCGCTTCTGCTGCTGTCGCTGGACAATCCCTCCTTCAGGCGGCTGGTGCCGTGGCTGTTGATTGCCGCGACCGCCCTCTTTGCGGCCGGGCCGAAACTGCGGCCCAAGGTGGAGAAGGAGCATCCGCCGAATTCACCGACCGGCATCGTCACGCAATTCATCGTGTCGATCTATGGCGGGTTCTTCGGGGCCGGCATGGGCATCATGATGCTCGCCTCGCTCGGTCTTGCGACCGGCGGCGACTATCATCGGCTCAATGCCATCAAGAATTTTCTCTCCATCGTGATCGCCGCCGTCGCCATCGTCGTCTTCACGGCGGGCGGCGCCATCTCGTGGCTGCATGGCATCATCATGCTGCCCGGCGCTGCCATCGGCGGCTATTATGGCGTCTGGCTGGCCAAGCGCGTGCCGCAGGCTTTCCTGCGCTACGCGGTGATCGCGGTCGGGTTGTTTCTGGCGGGATATTATTTCTTCAAGGCTTGAAGGAGATCCGGCCGGCGCTCGGCGGTCAGCTTCAGCGCCTGTTCGTGCCGCCATTTCTCGATCTTGGCGTGATTGCCGGAGGTGAGGACGTCCGGGATTTCGCGGCCCTCGAAGACGGGCGGGCGGGTGTAATGCGGGTGCTCGAGCAGCCCGCTTTCGAAGCTTTCATGCACGCCCGACTGTTCATTGCCCATGACGCCCGGCAGAACGCGGATGATAGCGTCGAGCAGGATCATCGCCGCCGGTTCGCCGCCGGAAAGGATATAGTCGCCGATCGACACTTCCTCGAGATTGCGGGCGTCGATGACGCGCTGGTCGACGCCTTCGAAACGGCCGCAGACAATCACCGCGCCGGGACCTTCGGCCAGTTCGCGGACACGGCTTTGCGTCAGCGGTCGCCCACGCGGGCTCATGAGAAGGCGCGGGCGCTCGTCGTCGCCGCCAGAAACACTCACGGAATCGATGGCTTTCGCCAGAATATCGGCGCGCAGCACCATGCCGGCCCCGCCGCCCGATGGCGTGTCATCGACCGAACGGTGCTTGTCGGTGGCGAAATCGCGGATCTGGACGGGCTCGATCGCCCATGCGCCGCGCTCCAGCGCCTTGCCGGACAGGGACTGGCCGAGAAAGCCCGGAAACATTTCCGGATAAAGCGTGAGGATGGTGGCGCGGAAGGTCACGTTTCCGCGTCTCCGTTGCCTTTCTTCGGGCCATTGCCTTTCGGCGGGCTGCGCTTGCGGCTGCCCGGTCCGTCTTCGCCGTCCTTCTCGCCATCATCGACGAGACCGGCAGCGATCGGGTCGACCAGAATGCGGCCTTCTTCAAGGTCGATTTCCAGCACGGCAGCTTCGGAGAAGGGGATGAGCAGCGGGCGCTTGGCCGGGGCCTTCAGCTCCAGCAGGTCGCCAGCGCCGAAATCGAAAATGCCGCTGACGATCCCATAGCTCTTGCCAGTCGCGTCAAAGGCTTCCAGCCCTTCGAGATCGGCATAGAAGAACTCGTCGTCTTCCAGCAGGTCGGCGGGCAGGTTGTCGCGTTCGATGAACAGGTCCAGCCCGCGCAGTGCTTCGGCGGCATTGCGGTCGTTGACGCCCTTGAAGCGGACGACGGCCATGTCCTTCATCTCGCGAATGTCGAGGATCTCGAACACGCGCCCGTCAGCGGCATGCAGGTTGCCGTAATCGCCAAGCGCCGTCGGCTCGGTCGTATAGGTCTTGGCGCGCACCTCGCCACGCAGGCCCTGTGCCGCGCCGATGGTTGCCATGAGAACGGGGTTTTTGAGTTTTTTCATTGCTATGATTCGCCAGTACTAGACGTCTGATGTCGAGAAGACAGCGCCTCGCTGCGAAAATGACCGACCGTTTTCAATAAAAAACGCGCGGAGCCGGGTAAAATCTGTGGATAACGCTATCTTACCCTACGTTAGGAGAAAACTAGCGGGACTCCAACATCGGACTCGAACTAAAAATTAATGCCGACACGTGGTTCAGACGTGTCGGCATAAGCGAAACAGCCGATACGGGCTGCGTGTTATCACCCAGGCACCATGATTCATGATGCCGAATACGTCAAGACCGTATCGGCCCTTTATGGGAGCCGACTATGGCTAGCATGCTGCATCCAATTACAGGTGTTGAAATCAACCCTGTCGTTGTTGAACGGAAATCTCTGACTTTTGATGAGGCTGTGACGGCGCAAATTATGCGTCTTCAACGCATAAAGTACAACATCATTGCACAACACCTCGGGACGAATACTCATCGTCTTGGAGAGGTTTTTCGCGGTGAGAAGCATGAGGGATCGAAGGCGGTCGCAGTTCAGCTCATGAGCACTTTGAACTGACGTACTAAGCAACTCGATCCTCAGCAATTGACCAACCGACGCTTCCGCATCGGTTGGTTTTTTATTAGACGCTTTATTCCGCAGCAGCGGCTTCAGCGGCCTTGGCTTCCTTTTCCTTGGCGCGCTCGACGGCCTTCTTGCCCGGCTTTGCCTTTTCCGGGTTGTTGCGGGCTTCGCGCTTGGCAATGCCAGCTTCGTTCAGGAAGCGCAGAACGCGGTCGGTCGGCTGCGCGCCGTTGTCGAGCCAATGCTGAACGCGTGCATTGTCGATGACGATGCGGCCTTCGGCGTCCTTGGCGAGCATCGGGTTCCAGGAACCGACCTTCTCCAGGAAACGGCCGTCGCGCGGCGAGCGAGCGTCAGCAATGACGATGTGGTAGTACGGACGCTTCTTGGAGCCACCGCGGGCGAGACGAATCTTCAGTGCCATTTTAATTCTCCTTCAGGCATTGATGTGCCGCTTTGAGGCGGCGATTTTGGTTCAGTTCGTTGTCGGCTAAGTGCCGGTTATTTCTTTATTTTCGCCTTCACTTGCCGTTGTGTTCGGCAGCGATGGCTTCATGATGCCGGATGACTTCCTTGATGATGAAGTTCAGGAACTTCTCGGCGAAATCCGGGTCCAGATTGGCTTCCTTCGCCAGACGGCGAAGACGTTCGATCTGGTATTCCTCGCGCGCCGGATCAGACGGCGGCAATTCATGCGTGGCCTTCAAGACGCCGACTTCCTTGGTGCAGCGGAAGCGCTCGGCGAGCATGTGGACAAGGGCTGCGTCGATATTGTCGATCGACTGGCGATAGCCGGCGAGCCTGGACTTGATTTCGGGATCGATCACGAAACGCTCTCCTTACTTCTTCTTCGGCAGCCCGGGCAGGCCCGGAAGCCCGCCGAGACCCGGCAATTTCGCGCCGCCGAGACCGGGAAGACCGCTCGGCAATCCGCCCGGAAGACCGCCCATGCCCTTGGTGAGGCCCGAGGCTTCCGCCTGCTTGGCCAGTGCTTCCAGCTGCTTGGGGTCCATGCTGGAGAGGTCGGGCATGCCGCCGCCCATCATGCCGCCCAGACCCATCTTGTTGGCCAGCCCGCCCATCATCTGCTTCATCATGCCGCCCTTCTTGCCGCCCATCATTTTCATCATGTCGGCCATCTGGCGGTGCATTCTCAGGAGCTTGTTGATGTCGGAGGCGTCCGTGCCGGAGCCGGCCGCAATGCGCTTCTTGCGGCTATGCTTGAGGATATCGGGGTTGGCGCGCTCGGCCTTGGTCATCGAGGAGATGATGGCGAGCTGGCGCTTGAAAATATTGTCATTCAGGCCGGCTGCGGCCATCTTGTCCTTCATGCCGGACATGCCGGGCATCATCCCCATGATGCCGCCCATGCCGCCGAGCTTTTCCATCTGGCGGATCTGGTCGGCCATGTCGTTCAGGTCGAACTTGCCCTTGGCCATGCGGGCAGCCATGGCGGCGGCCTTTTCGGCGTCGATGTTTTCGGCGGCGCGCTCGACCAGCGAGACGATGTCGCCCATGCCCAAGATTCGGTCGGCGATACGGCGGGGATGGAACTCGTCGAGTTCATCCATTTTTTCGCCGACGCCGATCAGCTTGACCGGCTTGCCGGTGACGGCGCGCATCGAAAGCGCTGCACCACCACGGCCATCGCCGTCCATGCGGGTCAGCACGAGGCCGGTAATGCCGACGCGCTCATCGAAATTGCGGGCGAGGTTGACGGCGTCCTGACCGGTCAGCGCATCGGCGACCAGCAGGATTTCATGCGGGGCCGACTTCTTCTTGATGTCGGCCATTTCCACCATCAACGGCTCGTCGATGTGGGTACGGCCGGCGGTGTCGAGGATGACGACGTCATGGCCGCCGAGCTTGGCAGCCTGTACGGCGCGGGCGGCGATATCGACCGGCGACTGGCCTTCAATGATCGGCAGCGTGTCGACGCCCGTCTGGACGCCGAGCTGGCGCAGCTGTTCCTGTGCTGCCGGGCGGCGCGTGTCGAGCGAGGCCATCAGGACCTTCTTGCGCTCGCGCGTCGTCAGCCGCTTGGCGATCTTGGCCGAGGTCGTGGTCTTGCCCGAGCCCTGGAGACCGACCATCATGATGACGACCGGGGCGGCGGCGTTAAGGCTGATGCCTTCGCCGTCCGTGCCCAGCATGTCGACCAGTTCGTCATGGACGATCTTGACGACCATCTGGCCGGGCTTGATCGACTTCAGGATTTCCGCGCCAACGGCCTTTTCGCGGACGCGATCGGTAAAGGCGCGAACGACTTCGAGCGCCACGTCTGCTTCCAGAAGCGCACGGCGCACCTCGCGCAGCGCTGCGGAAACGTCCGTCTCCGAAAGCGCGCCACGTCCGGTCAGCCCATTCAGAATGGAGCCAAGACGTTCCTGGAGGTTTTCAAACATCGTTTCGTCCTTTTCGTTTCGGGTGTCCGAAACGTCGGTATTGTCCAACTTAAATGCAAGCCCAAAGCAGTTTGGCATCCGGGGGCGCACAGCGCTGCCGGATGTTGACCTCCGGGATCGAAGTCCCGGTCAGTGGCTCAAGCTTGCCTTGAGACGGATTTTGCGGGGCTTTAACAGCAAAGGTGGCGGAAAGTCAAGGCTTGGCGGGCGTTGCCGGGGTTTCGGTGTCGGCCCGCCATTGTCCGGATTGAATATTCCAACTATATTCGAGGAATATTCATCAGTCTCAAGGCTGCGTCCATGTCCCTCTATATCCGCGATCCGAGCGTCGATGCGCTCGCCACCGAATTGCAGCATCGCATGGGTGCGAAGACGAAGACGGAAGCCGTGCGTGTGGCGCTGGAGAAGGCCTTGGCTGCGGCGCCCGAGCCGCTGAGCCTTGCGGAGCGCATCAGGCCGATCCAGGATTCGATCAAGGCCATGATGGGTCCGCACAAGGCCGAGTTTGACGAAAAGGCCTTCATGGATGAGGGGTGGGAGGTCTGATGTTCCTGGACGCGTCCGCAGTCGTGGCCGTCCTGACGGATGAACCCGATGCATCCAGGCTGGCTGCTGTGCTGGCGAAAGCCGAAAGGCCGGTCTTCTACACATCGCTCGTCGTTTACGAGGCGGTTGTCAGCATCGCGAAGAAAGTGACGATATCTCGTTTCGGTGATCACCAGCCGACCCCGCCGGACATCTTTGACGCAGTTGAGCGCCGGGTGGAGGCCTTCTTTGCCGAAGTCGACGCCGTCGAAATGCCGCTTGAGGCCGGGCTTCACAAGCTTGCGCTTGATGCCGCGCGTCGCTATGGGCGCGGGACAGGGCATCCGGCGCGGCTGAATTTCGGCGACTGCTTTTCCTATGCCTCGGCCAAACGCGCGGATGTGCCGCTTCTCTTCACCGGGGCGGATTTCTCGCAGACGGATATTGCGGCTGCCTGATCGGTTCAGCTGGCCAGCGAGGCGTGGCGGACCTGCGGTTCGGCGGTTGTCTTGATGATTGCGCGCAACGTTGCGACGCGGCGTCCGCCGACCTCATCGCCGGAACCGAAGCTTGCGACGATATCGTCATGCGGCACCGGCCTGCCGAGCAGATAGCCCTGCATCGCGTCGCATCCTTCCTGACGCAGGATTTCCAGCTGGCTGCGGGTCTCGACACCTTCGGCCAGCACCGGAACATCCATGCTCTTGCCGATGGCGAGCACGGCGCGGATGATGGCGCGCGCCTGCGGGCTTTCCTCGATCTGGTTCATGAAGGAACGATCGAGCTTGATCTTGTTGAAGGGGAATGTTCTCAGGGTTTCGAGCGATGAATAACCCGTGCCGAAGTCGTCGAGCGCGATCGTCACGCCGAGCGCCTTGACCTGCAGGAGAAGCGACAATGTGCGCTCGCGGTTCTCGATGATCGACGATTCCGTCAGTTCCAGCTCCAACCGGTTTGGTGCCAGTCCCGTCTCTTCCAGCACCATGCGGACCATGGCGGGCAGCTTGGGGTCGCTGAGCTGGATGGGCGAGAGGTTCACGGCGATGCGCAGGTCGTTCGGCCATCTGGAGGCCTGTTCGCAGGCGGTCTGCAGGACCCATCGGCCGATATCCATGATCAGGCCGCTTTCTTCGGCGATCGGAATGAAATCGACGGGAGAAACCATGCCGCGGACCGGATGGCGCCAGCGCAGCAGGACCTCGAAGCCGATGACCTCTTCGGTGTCGACCGCATTCTGCACCTGATAGAACAATTCGAGTTCGCCATTGGCCAGCGCGTTTTTCAGATCGGCCGCGAGCGCCTTGCGCTGGCGCACGACTTCATCCATGCAGGAATCATAGAAGCAGATCGACGTGATCGGGCTTGCCTTGGCGCGATACATGGCAAGATCCGCGCGGCTCACCAGTTCCTGCGCGTCCGGCGCATCGGCGGGATAGAAGGCCGCGCCGAGGCTCACGCCGATGCTGACTTCCGTTCCGTCGCCAAGCGTGATCGGGCGGACAAGCGCATTCTTGATCTGCATCATGTCTTCGAAGACGAGCTTGTCATTCATGCAGCGGCAGATCACGGCAAATTCGTCGCCGCCAAGCCGGGCAACAAACAGTCGATCGGACTTGAGCGACGCCAGGCGCTCGCCGACCTCTCCCAGCACGGCGTCGCCGGCTGCGTGGCCCCGCAGGTCGTTGATCTCCTTGAAGCGGTCGAGATCCATCCCGATGCAGGCGAAGCCTTCGCCGGTCCTGTTGCTGTGATCGATGGCGGCCAGAAGCTTGTCGGTGAAGTTCGGCCGATTGGGCAGCCCGGTCAGACTGTCGTAGAGCGCCATCCGACACAGTTTGCGATCGGAATCGCTGCGCATGCGATGGTCGATGACAAAGGATGTGAGACCGGTGCCGGCGATGACCAGACAGGCGAGGGCAATCGCCATGGCCATGGCGAGATACGAGCCCTGTTCCACGCTCATTCCGCGAAGGACAAGCGGCGTAACCGTCATGGCGGCCATGCCGGTGAAGTGCAGTCCGATGATGCCAAGCGCGAATATGCCTGCGGCCTTTTCAGGCCGTGCCGTCGTGCGCTCTCGCTTCATCAGTTCCAGTGCCAGGATCGAGGCGGCGATGCTGACGATCACGGAGGCGATGACGAATGTCCGGCTCCAGTTGACCAGACCTTCTATGTGATAGGCGTTCATGCCAGCGTAGTGCATGGCGGCGATGCCGAGACCTACAAGCGTGCCGCCCGCCGCCGCGCTAAAAGGGATCGGCAGGCTTGTGGCGGCCATGCCGACAAAAATGCTGCCGATGGCGATCAGCAGCGAGACGATTGTCAGCACGGGATCGAAGCTAACCGGCGCGCCGGTCTTGAAGGCGAGTATGGCGATGAAATGCGTTGACCAGACGGAGGAGCCGGCCGCGGTGGCCGCCAGGAAATTCCATCCCAGCGTGATCAGACCGCGATCCCTGAGCCCGCGATCGAAAAGACGGAACGAGAGCCAGCTGCCGAGTATGCAAATGATGGCGGCAAGCACGACCAGTTTGAGATCATGCTCTACCGCAATGCATAAAATTACATCCAGCATATAAATACACTCGCTACATTGAGAGCGGATTCATCGCATCAAGAGCTTAAGATTTTCTGATTCCCCTTATAAAGCAGGGGTTTAATCCTTAAGTTGTGGGCTTAGGGAGGCGGAAGGGACTGCACGCAACCAACAGGCCCCCCATTGCGTTATGCGGATGTGCGTCGAACGATAGGCAAGACTGCAGTATGACATTCAAGGCAACTGGAAATCCCTATTACAAAGGCCCCGTGTCCGATCATTTCGATGGAAAGCGGTTCTTCAATCCCGATGGTGTCGAGCCAGGCGGTTTTTCCAAGGTGTTGCAATGGCGGTTTCGTGAGAAGCCCCAGCCGTGGCCACCTGCGGTTGCCTCGCCGTTCCCGCAGGCGAAGCCTCTGGCACGCATTGCGGGAAACAGGCTCCGCGTGACGATGGTCGGCCATGCGTCCATGCTGATCCAGACGAACGGCTTTTCCATCCTCACCGATCCGGTCTGGTCGGAACGCGTCAGTCCCTTCAGCTTCGCAGGGCCGCGCCGGGCAAACGATCCGGGCATCCGCTTCGAGGACCTGCCGCCGATCGATGTCGTCATCGTTTCGCATAATCACTACGACCATCTCGATATCGCGACGCTGAAACGTCTGGTGCGCATCCATAACCCGCTGATCGTCACGCCGCTTGGCAATGACACGATCATCCGTCGCGCGATCCCGCATGCAAGGTTTGAAGTCATGGACTGGGGCGACCGTTTCGATTTCGGCCACGGTCTCGTCTTTCATTGCGAGCCCGCGCATCACTGGTCGGCGCGCGGCGTCAATGACCGCCGTTTCGCGCTCTGGGCGGCCTTCGTCATCGAGACGCCGGGCGGACTGATCTATCACATCGGCGATACCGGCTTTCATGATGGCGTGAATTACCGCGCGGCGGGCGAGAAATACGGGCGCTTCCGCCTCGCCATACTGCCGATCGGGGCCTACGAGCCGCGCTGGTTCATGAAGGCGCAGCACCAGAACCCGGAAGAGGCGGTTGAGGGGATGAGGCTTTGCAACGCCGCCTATGCGGCCGGGCATCACTGGTTCACCTTCCAGCTCACCAACGAGAATATCTATCATCCCGAACGGGAGCTGCATGCGGCCCTGCATGCCGCCGGTATCTCGCCGGAACGCTTTCCGGCGCTCCAGCCGGGCGCCGTTTTCGATGTGCCGCAGGTGTGATAGGCTGGACCTCTGGAAATTCCCCGCTTTTTCGGCCATATAGGCAGGAAATGAGCAATGCCGTTACGGCCGAAAAGAAAGCGATATCATGTCTGAACGCGCCCCCTTTGCGAAGATGAACGGGCTTGGCAACAAGATCCTTGTCATCGACATGCGCGGCCGCAGGGACAAGGTGACGCCGCAGGCGGCGATCGCGCTCGCTGCCGATCCGGCGACCAAGTTCGATCAGATCATGGCGGTCTACGATCCGAAGCTGGATGGCACGGACGCCTATATCGACATTCTCAATTGCGATGGCACCAGAGCGCAGGCCTGTGGCAATGGCACGCGCTGCGTGGTGCAGGCGCTGGCCGCCGAGACCGGCAAGCATGCCTTCACCTTCCAGACGATTGCCGGCATTCTCAATGCTCAGGAGCATGAGAACGGGCTGATCTCGGTCGACATGGGCGAGCCGGTCTTCGACTGGGACCGTATTCCGCTCGCTGAAGAGTTTCACGACACGAGCCGCATCGAGCTGCAGATCGGGCCGATCGACAATCCGGTGCTGCATTCGCCCTCCGTCATGTCGATGGGCAATCCGCATGCGATCTTCTGGGTCGACAACGATGTCTGGTCCTACGATCTGGAAAAGTTCGGCCCGCTTCTGGAAAATCACCCGATCTTCCCCGAGCGCTGCAACATCACCATCGCGCAGGTCACATCGCCGACCTCGATGACGACGCGGACCTGGGAACGCGGCGCGGGTCTGACGCTCGCCTGCGGGTCGGCTGCCTGTTCGGCGGCCGTCAGTGGTGCGCGCACGGGCCGCACGGGCCGCAAGGTGACGATCAATGTTGCGAGTTCCATTCCGCCTGGCTCGCTCGAGCTCGAATGGCGGCTCGACAATCACGTCGTCATGACCGGCCCGGCCACCTGGGAATGGTCCGGCACGGTTGATCCGGCAACGGGCGAATGGCAGGCCGACGAGGCGGTTGCGGTTTGAGCGGCCCGGATTCGACAGTCGCTTCGACGGGCGTCGAGGTCATCACCTTCGGCTGCCGTCTCAATACCTACGAATCCGAAGTCATGAAGGCGCAGGCGGCTGAAGCCGGCCTCACCGACGCCATTCTCGTCAATACCTGCGCCGTGACGGCTGAGGCCGTGCGCCAGGCCCGCCAGGCGATCCGCCGCGCGCGGCGCGAAAACCCGTCCACCCGCATCGTCGTCACCGGCTGCGCCGCACAGGTTGCCGCCCATGATTTCGCCGCCATGCCGGAAGTGGATGCGGTGATCGGCAATGACGACAAACTGAAAGCCGAGGCTTACCGATCGCTGCCGGATTTCGGCGTTTCAGCTGCGGAAAAGGCCCGCGTCAACGACATCATGAGCGTGACCGAGACCGCGCCGCAAATGGTGCGGCTGATCGACGGTCATGTGCGCGCCTTCGTGCAGGTGCAGAACGGCTGCGACCATCGCTGCACCTTCTGCATCATTCCCTATGGTCGCGGCAATTCGCGTTCCGTGCCGATGGGCGCGGTGGTGGATCAGGTGCGCGAGCTTGCGGCGTCCGGCTATGCCGAAGTGGTGCTGACCGGCGTGGACGCGACCTCCTATGGGGCCGATCTGCCGGGCGCGCCGACGCTGGGCTTGCTGGCCAAGACGATCCTCAAGCAGGTGCCGGAGATCCGCCGGCTCAGGCTTTCCTCCATCGATTCCATCGAGGCCGACCGACATCTGATGGACCTGATTGCGGACGAGCCGCGCTTCATGCCGCATCTGCATCTGTCGCTTCAGCATGGTGACGACCTGATCCTGAAGCGGATGAAGCGGCGGCACGCCCGCGCCGATGCGCTGGCCTTTTGCGCCGAGGCGCGGAGGCTTCGGCCCGACATGGCCTTCGGGGCGGATATCATTGCCGGCTTTCCGACCGAGACGGAGGAGGCCTTCGAAAATTCCTTGCGGCTGGCGCAGGAGATCGGCATTGCGCATCTGCATGTCTTCCCCTTCAGCCCGCGCGAGGGCACGCCTGCCGCGCGGATGCCGCAGCTGGATCGCGGGCTCGTCAAGGCCCGTGCCGCCCGCCTTCGCGAGGTTGGCGAAGGCCTGGCGCAGGCCCATCTTGCTGCCATGACCGGCACGCGCCAGATCGTACTTGCCGAACGCGGCGGCATGGCGCATACGGAAAACTTCACGAGTGTGCGGACGCCTGAACTTGACCCCGGAACCTTTGCCGAGATCAGGATTTCCGGTCACGACGGCAAGCATCTGACGCATGACGCAATCGCCGCCAGCGCGGCCTGAACGAGACGGACGAGAAATGGCGCTCGGTTTCATCAAGAAAGTCTTCTCCTTCGGCAAGAAGGACGACGAGGCGACCAAGCCCTCCGAGGTTGTCGAGACGCAGGCCGCTGCGCCCGCCGTTCAGCCAATCTCCCCCCTTGAGGGGGAGATGTCGGCAAAGCCGACAGAGGGGGGTGCCCCAACCGCCGACGCCCCCGCCGAGGCCCATGACGTCGATCTCACCAAGGAAGAGGCCATTGAGCGTACCGAATGGGACGCCGGTCTGCCTGACCCGGAGCCCGCAGCGGGCGTTTCGGACGAAACGGCGCAAGAATTTGCCGCCGAGCACGCGCCTTCGCCGGAGCCGGTCCACGTCACCGATGTCGATCACGAACAGGCCGAGGCCCTGGCCGACTGGGATGCCGGCGTGCCGGAACCCGAGCCCGAAGCCCCGACGCCCCTCTCCCCCCTTGAGGGGGAGATGTCGGCGCAGCCGACAGAGGGGGATGCTCCGGACGAAGCCGTTTCTGATGAAGCGCCGTCCGAAACCGCACCCCTCGCTGAACCGTCGCCGCATCATCGCCTCGCGGAGCCCGAAACGTCTGTTAGTGTGGAAGACGCGGTGGCTCCCGTGCCAGCCCTTCCCAAGGGCTTCGCCTCTGCGTCTGACCGCAAGGTTGAGCCTGCCGCACCCGCACCGCAGGTCAAGCAATCCTGGTTCCAGCGGCTGAAGGCTGGCCTTTTCCGCACGTCCTCGCAGCTCACCCAGCAGATTTCTTCGCTCTTCACCAAGCGCAAGCTGGATGACGATACGCTTGAGGAGCTGGAAGAGTTGCTCATCCGCGCCGATCTGGGCGTCGAAACGGCGATGCGCGTCACGGGCGCCCTGTCTGCCGAGCGCTATGGCCGCGACGTGACCGGCGAGGATGTGAGCCGCATCATGGCGGGCGAAATCGAGAAGGTTCTGGCGCCCGTTGCCAAGCCGCTTGAACTCGACCTCAATCACAAGCCGCATGTCATTCTCGTCGTTGGCGTCAATGGCACGGGCAAGACGACGACGATCGGCAAGCTCGCCGCCAAGCTCTCCGGCGCGGGGCTGAAGGTGATGCTCGCGGCCGGCGATACGTTCCGCGCGGCGGCCATCGAGCAGCTGAAGATCTGGGCCGGGCGCACCGGTTCCGAATTCATCGGCACGCAACTCGGCGCAGACGCGGCCGGTCTTGCCTATGACGCCTATAAAAAAGCCATAGAAAAGAAGTCCGACGTGCTGATCATCGACACGGCCGGGCGCTTGCAGAACAAGACGGAGCTGATGGCCGAGCTTGAGAAGATCGTGCGCGTTCTCGGCAAGCTCGATCCGGATGCGCCGCATACGGTCCTGCAGACACTGGATGCGACGACCGGGCAGAACGCCCTGCAACAGGTGGAAATCTTCCGCAATGTCGCGGGCGTTTCAGGCCTCGTCATGACCAAGCTCGACGGCACGGCGCGCGGCGGCATTCTGGTGGCCATTGCCGCCAAGCACAAGCTGCCGGTCTATTTCATCGGCGTGGGCGAGGGGATCGACGATCTCGAACCCTTCGAGGCGAAGGATTTCGCCAGCGCCATCGCAGGCATTGCCTGAACCATTTACACGAAGGATCATCGTCAATGACTGACGAAAGCCTGAACCCGAAATCTGCCGCCATCGCCGTACCGCGCGAGAATGTCGGCCTGAAACTGGCGCTGGAACTCGGGCCGATCCTTGTCTTCTTCTTCGCCAATCTGCGCGGCGAATGGCTGGTGAAGCATTTCCCGGTGCTGGAAAAGCTCGGCGGTCCGCTGTTCGTGGCCACCGCCTTCTTCATGGTCGCGACGGTTCTCTCGCTCATCGTGTCCAAGATCGTGGTGAAGCATCTGCCGCTCATGCCCTTCGTGTCGGGCGCGGTGGTGCTCGTCTTCGGCGGGCTCGGCATCTATTTGCAGAACGAGCTTTTCATCAAGATGAAGCCGACGATCATCAATGCGCTCTTTGGCGCGGTGCTCTTGGGCGGGCTCTTCTTCGGCAAGTCGCTGCTCGGCTATGTCTTCAACGCGGCCTTCCGGCTGGATGACGAGGGCTGGCGCAAGCTCACCTTCCGCTGGGGCCTGTTCTTCCTGTTTCTCGCTGTGCTGAATGAAGTCGTCTGGCGCAATTTCTCCGACGACGCCTGGATCACCTTCAAGGTCTGGGGCACGATGCCCATCACCATCCTCTTCACCATGTCGCAAATGCCGCTCATCATGAAGCATTCGCTGGAGGATGAGGGGGAGACGAAAAGAGATTCGTGAATCTTCGACGGACTCCGTATGGACTTTTTGTCAAGCGAAAACTGTATTTCTTATTGCAACCTTTAGGGGTTTTGGCTATGGTGGTTTTGGGTCTGACCCACGAGATCGCCTTTGCGGTCGCCATAAAGCTCCGGCGGAAACGTCAGGAGCTTTTTGCGTCTTTATGGCTTCCGATGAACCTGTTCAAAGCAGCTATATTTCGATGCCAACATAGGCCAGTCGTCTTTTTCGATGTGACATTCAATTAGTTTTCCGTCTTCCATCAGCCGCTTATAAGGACGATTGCTCGCATGATAACCGCCCATGCAAATGGGCCATAGAAAGAGGTCAGCTAGCTGAGCCATAGGCGATGTCTTGTATTTCAGCTGAAATTCGTAAAGGGATGCGCTCAACTCAACGCTTGTCAGTGGCGCATATTTTCCGGAGCTATCTTTTGCAAATGGCATTCCGGAAGTCTTGAGTTCATCGTAGTAAGCTTTCAGCAAACTGTCTTCAGGCTTGTTGCATCGTTCCGGATGCACCCGAAGCTTCAAGTCCTTGCTTCTCGCAAATTTTACGGCCCGTTCGACAACAACGGTGAATGCAGTCTTGCAAAGCTGCCATGGGCGCTTCTGATACATTTCCAAATAGCGGGCATTGTAGCCTGGCCGGTCAATTGTGCATGCAATGCCTATGACCGGCGCTCTGCGCATAAGATCGTAGAGATCCTCATAAAACTGCGTTTTCTCTCCCGCATCCAACTGCCGTAGCCAGTCGAAATTGCGATTCTGAGATCTGATTTCTGATGAATGAAGTGGTGCCTTGACGTCCCATTTCTTGCAGAAGTCGCGGTGATCGTTTCTGGCTACTTCTTCTTCGTCGCTGCGAACAAGTATGCCGCCCAATGCGAACCAATCGTATCCATGGTCAGCCCTCTTTCCGGGGTCGCGTGTCGGATGTCGTGTCCCGGAGTCATCAAGGTAAAGATTCAGCGTTGTGGGCATAAGCGGCCAGATCAATTGTTGACGCTTACGCTTATAAACACAAGTCTCATCTACCGGAAGTAGTGGCGTAATGTCTTGGCCGCCTAATTGGGGGGCATTCTGACCTAACTCTTACCCGCCAGCGCCTTCTCGACCGCCGGCATCAGCTCTTTCTCGATGCTGGCCGGATCAAACGGGCCGACCCTCTTGAAGACGATCTTGCCATTCGCATCGACCAGATAGCTTTCCGGGATGCCGTAGACGCCCCAATCTATGGCCGCAGCGCCGTTCGGGTCTGTGCCGATGGCGGCGAAGGGGTTGCCGAAATCGCCGAGGAAGGCAAGCGCGTTGTCGGTCTTGTCCTTGTAGTTGATGCCGACGACGTTGATGCGCGGGTCCTTGGAGATCGCCATGATTTCCGGCGCCTCGTCGCGGCAGGGAATGCACCACGAGGCCCAGACGTTGACGAGCGTCAGCTTGCCCTTCACGGCGGCATCGATCAGCGCCGGGCGCTTGGAGCCTTCGAGCGCATTGAGGTTCAGCGACGGGGCCTGACGGCCGATCAGGGCGGAGGGGAGTGTCGCCGGATTGCCGCCGGCGGTCAGCTGCTTCCAGAAGATGCCGGCCAGTGCCAGAAAGGTGACGATGGGCAGGAAGGCGATGATGACGCCGAGGCGCGAGAGCTTCGGGCGGACGGGCTCTTCCGTGTTCTGGTCTGTCATGCGTCGCTTGTCTTTCCTGTGACCGTCTGGTCTGCCGCGGCGGTCCGTGCCGAGCGGCGGCGTATGCCGGCCTCGTCCAGCCGTTTCAATTCGCGCTGCCGGCTGCGGCTGTCGATGTAGACCCAGCCGATGATGATGACCATGGCGACAGCCGTGATCGCGTAGGATGCCAGCACATAGCCTTCGTTATGGGCGAGTTCCATGAGCTTAGCCCTCCTGACCGGCTGCTGCCGAACGGGCAGCGATGCGGCGCATGGCGGCGACGCGGCGGCGCCAGATCTCGGTGCGCATCGCCATCATATGCAGCGTGAAGAAGAGCATGGTGAAGGCAATGGCCATGACGAGAAGCGGGCGCAGGAATTCGCTGTCGATGGCAGGGCCCCCCATGCGCACGACGGAGGCCGGCTGGTGCAGCGTGTTGAACCAGTCGACCGAGAACTTGATGATCGGGATATTGACGAAGCCGATCAGGATCATGACGGCCGAAACACGGGCTGCGCGCGACGGGTCGTCCATGGCGCGGTTGAAGGCGATCAGGCCGAGATACATGAGAAAGAGGATGAAGACGGAGGTGAGCCGCGCATCCCAGACCCACCATGTGCCCCACATCGGCTTGCCCCAGAGCGAGCCGGTGACGAGGGCGACAAAGGTGAAGGCAGCGCCGAGCGGTGCCGCGACGCGGGCCGAAACGTCGGCCAGCGGATGGCGCCAGACCAGCGTGCCGACGGCGGAGACCGCCATGATCGTGTAGCACATCATCGAGAGCCACGCGGCCGGCACATGGATATACATGATGCGGACGGTTTCGCCCTGCTGGTAGTCGCTCTCGGTGGTGAAACAGAGCCACAGGCCGACGGCGAAGAGGAGCGCGGTCACGCCCGCCAGCCAGGGAATGAGCTTTCCTGCCAGCGCAATGAACTTGGCCGGGTTGGCGAGGTCGGAAAACCTGGTGATGGCGAGGCTCTGATCTGTCATGGCGCCCTTTTACCGTCTGGCCCGGCAAGCTGCAATTGATCTTGGTCAACTCAAGAAGTTTTGATCAGTCGGAAGAGGCCCGAAGCGCCAGTGCTGCGGCCAGCGGCCCGATCACGGCGAAGATCAGGGTGAGCGCGATGAGATAGAGGAAGGGCGGCAGGAAGGGCGAGGGGTCCTGCGTCGCCGCATAGGCCGCGCCCGCGCCGAAGATCAGCACCGGGATGGTCAGCGGCAGGACGAGGATCGAGACCAGCAGCCCGCCGCGCGGCAGCGAGACGGCGACCGCCGCCCCGGCCGCGCCGATGAAGGTGATCGCCGGCGTGCCGACCAGCAGCGTCAGCGCGGTGGCGCCGACCGACAGCGCATCCATGTTCATGAAGAGCGCCAGGAGCGGCGAGGCGATGACAAGCGGCAGGCTGTGCGACAGCCAATGCGCCAGACATTTGACGAAGACCGTCAGCACCAGCGGCGTTTCCTGCATCAGCATGAGATCCAGCGACCCGTCCTCGCGATCGGCCTGAAACAGCCGGTCGAGGCCTAGAAGGGAGGCGAGCAGCGCGCCGATCCAGAGGATGGGCGGGCCGATGCGGGACAGGAGGTTCAAATCCGGCCCGACGCCAAAGGGGATTACGGCGACGACGGCCATGAAGAAGAGCACGCCGATCATGGCGCCGCCGCCGGCGCGGATGGAGAGGCGGAGATCGCGGAGGAGGAGGGCCATCATGGGCGGGGGCTCGCGTAGTTGTGGGTGGGGCACCCCCCTCTGCCCTGCCGGGCATCTCCCCCGCAAGGGGGGAGATTGGCTGTGGCGCCGCCGTGCCTGCCTGCGTCATCCTCGGGCTTGTCCCGAGGATCTGCTGTGAGGGCCGCGTGTTTCGGCATCCCCGCGTGTGTGATGATGTGGTCAGATCCTCGGGACAGGCCCGAGGATGACGGTCTTATCTGGAGCCTATTCCCCATACTCAAACCCCTTCATCACCAGCGCCTTCACGTTATCGATCCCCAGCGGTTGATGCGTTGCCGCGATCAGCATGCCGCCTTCGGCCAGATGGGTCTGGCACAATCCGGCAAACATCGCATCCGCCTTCACATCCAGCGCGGCCGTCGGCTCGTCCAAAATCCACACTGGGCGCTTGGCCACGAGGAGTTTGGCAAACGCCATGCGGCGTTGCTGGCCGGCGGAGAGGTAGCCGAAGGGGAGGTGGGTGAGGCCGGAGAGGCCGACCGATTCGGCGGCCTCGTCGATATGCATGCCGGGAGCGGCGCCCTCCTTGGTCATGAAGGCGGCCCAGAAGGAGAGATTTTCCTCCACCGTCAGTTCGCGTTTCATGGCGTTGCGGTGGCCGAGATAGTGGCAGGCCTCGCGGGCGGGGCGGTCTTCCGCGCCGTCGGCGAATCGCACCGTGCCCTCCTCCTGCGGCAAAAGACCGGCGAGCACGCGCAGAAGCGTCGACTTGCCCGAGCCGTTCGGACCCGTCACGACCAACGCCTCGCCGTCTTGCAACGTGAAGGAAATGTCGCGGAAAAGGAGGTCTTCGCCCCGCCTTGCCGAAAGCGCCTGCGCCTCGAACCGCATATCCCACCGCCCCAACTGCAAGTGCTTCACCGCACTGCAAAAAAATTACACGCTTGGACCTTTGCAGGTCTGGAACCTTCTTTAGAAAACATCTATAACGCCCGCAACACGCCAGCGGCCGGCGTGATCATTATCCTTGCGCCGAACGTGAATTCTTGAGGAAGATATTCTCGTGCGGACAGCGGAAATGGCCGTACCCGCATCCCATTTGCGCGAATTTCAAGCGCTCGGGCGTCCGCACGTCAAATTTGGCGAACAGACGAAACGGGGTTCTATCCGTGGCTACATCTATTGACAGTTTCAAATGCCGCTCGACGCTTACCGTCAACGGCAAGGACTATGTCTATTACAGCCTTCCCACCGCCGAGAAGAACGGTCTCGCCGGCATTTCCAAGCTGCCCTATTCGATGAAGGTGGTTCTGGAAAACCTGCTGCGCAACGAAGACGGCCGCTCCGTCACCAAGGCCGATATCGAAGCCTGCGCCGCCTGGCTCGTCAACAAGGGCAAGGTCGAGGCTGAAATCGCCTATCGCCCGGCCCGCGTTCTCATGCAGGACTTCACCGGCGTTCCCGCCGTCGTCGACCTTGCCGCCATGCGTGATGGCATCAAGGCGCTCGGTGGCGATCCGGAAAAGATCAACCCGCTCGTTCCCGTCGACCTGGTCATTGACCACTCGGTCATCGTCGACGAATTCGGCACGGCGCGCGCTTTCGCCCGCAACGTGGAACTGGAATATGAGCGCAACGAAGAGCGCTACAAGTTCCTCAAGTGGGGCCAGCAGGCGTTCAAGAACTTCCGCGTCGTTCCGCCCGGCACCGGCATCTGTCACCAGGTGAACCTTGAATATCTCGGCCAGACGGTCTGGACCAAGGAAGAAGACGGCGAAACCATCGCCTATCCCGACACCTGCGTCGGCACGGACAGCCACACCACCATGATCAACGGTCTCGGCGTTCTCGGCTGGGGCGTTGGTGGTATCGAAGCTGAAGCTGCCATGCTCGGCCAGCCGGTTTCCATGCTGCTGCCGGAAGTCATCGGCTTCAAGCTGACCGGCAAGCTCAAGGAAGGCGTGACCGCGACCGACCTCGTGCTCACCGTCGTGCAGATGCTGCGCAAGAAGGGCGTTGTCTCCAAGTTCGTTGAATTCTTCGGCCCCGGCCTCGACGCCATGTCGCTCGCCGACCGTGCGACGATCGGCAACATGGGTCCGGAATATGGCGCGACCTGCGGCTTCTTCCCGGTTGACGGCGAAACCATCAACTACCTGACCATGTCCGGCCGCGACACCGACCGTATCGCGCTCGTCGAAGCCTATTCCAAGGCGCAGGACATGTGGCGCGTTGGCGACGGTTCCGACCTCGTCTTCACCGACACTCTTGAGCTTGATCTCGGCGACGTCGTGCCCTCCATGGCCGGCCCGAAGCGTCCGGAAGGCCGCCTGCCGCTCGAAACGATCGCGCCGAACTTCGCTGCCGCGCTCGAAAACGACTACAAGAAGCCCGGCCAGCTTTCCAACCGTTACGCGGTTGAAGGCACGGATTACGATCTCGGCCATGGCGACGTGGCGATTGCCGCCATCACGTCCTGCACCAACACGTCCAACCCGTCCGTGCTGATCGCCGCCGGCCTGCTCGCCCGCAACGCGGTCGCCAAGGGCCTGAAGACGAAGCCGTGGGTGAAGACCTCGCTGGCCCCTGGGTCTCAGGTTGTTGCTGAATACCTCAACAATTCGGGCCTCCAGAAGGATCTCGATGCGCTGGGCTTCAACCTCGTCGGCTTCGGCTGCACGACCTGCATCGGCAATTCCGGCCCGCTGCCGGCGCCGATCTCCAAGACGATCAACGACAAGGGCCTGATTGCCGCCGGCGTTCTTTCCGGCAACCGCAACTTCGAAGGCCGCGTGTCGCCCGACGTGCAGGCGAACTACCTTGCTTCGCCGCCGCTCGTCGTCGCCTATGCTCTGGCTGGTTCGGTCCAGAAGGACCTCACCAAGGAGCCGATCGGCGAAGGCAAGGATGGCCCGGTTTACCTGAAGGACATCTGGCCTTCGACGAAGGAAATCCAGGAATACATCATGAAATACGTGACCCGCGAAATCTACGCGGCCAAGTATGCGGATGTGTTCAAGGGCGACGCCAACTGGCAGGCCGTTCAGGCGCCGACCGGGCAGACCTATGCCTGGGACGACAACTCGACCTATGTCCAGAACCCGCCTTACTTCGTCGGCATGGGCATGAAGCTCGGCGGCATTTCCGACATCAAGGGCGCCCGCGTTCTGGGTCTCTTCGGCGACAAGATCACCACCGACCATATCTCGCCGGCCGGCTCCATCAAGGCGGCTTCGCCGGCTGGTGCCTACCTCACGGGTCATGGCGTGGCCGTTGCCGACTTCAACCAGTACGGCACGCGTCGCGGCAACCATGAGGTCATGATGCGCGGCACGTTCGCCAATATCCGCATCCGCAACCACATGCTCGGCCCGAACGGCAAGGAAGGTGGCTACACCATCCACTATCCGTCCAAGGAAGAGATGTCGATCTACGATGCGGCCATGCAGTACAAGGCCGAGGGCGTTCCGCTCGTCATCTTCGCCGGTGTCGAATATGGCAACGGCTCGTCGCGTGACTGGGCTGCCAAGGGCACCAACCTGCTCGGCGTCAAGGCCGTGATCGCCCAGTCGTTCGAGCGTATCCACCGCTCCAACCTCGTCGGCATGGGCATCGTGCCCTTCGTCTTCGAGGACGGCACGACCTGGGAAACACTTGGCCTCAAGGGCGACGAACTCGTCACCATCGAGGGCCTGGCCGACGTCAAGCCGCGCGAAAAGAAGATCGCCAAGGTTACCTATGGCGACGGCACGGTGAAGGACATCCCGATCATCTGCCGCATCGATACGCTCGACGAAGTCACCTACATGAACAACGGCGGCATCCTTCAGACGGTGCTGCGCCAGTTGGCTGCGTGATGCCTGTCCTCTCCCCTTGTGGGAGAGGATAGCCTGCTCCAAGAGCCGTTAGGCGATTGGCGAAGCAGGCTTGGTGAGGGGGACGACCTTACGAATACGAACCGCCGGATGAGAGATCGTCCGGCGGTTTTTTGTTGATTTGCGCTTACCTCTTGTTTCCGTCATCCCGGACTTGATCCGGGATCCAGCCAGCCCGCGTCTGCGGGCTGAAAGGACTCATTTAAGGGAGTGCTTCGTGAATGGAGTTTCCCGCGCGATGGACATCGCGCACTGGATGCCGGATCAGGTCCGGCATGACGGAGGCTGGAGACGCTACGTGACAAGCCCCCCCTCTCTTGCGATTTCTGATGTTTAGCCTTCGGCTAAGCCATCGAAATCGCTTTCTCCCCCACAAGTGGGGAGATTGGAGGATGACGCGACCGCTTGCTTCCATCTCCCCCTTGGTGGGG
>NZ_JAJNCX010000018.1:57679-72920 GCF_021026315.1 Rhizobium sp. C4 | reverse complement strand
AGTCAACAGCCCTCTTCGAAAAAACTTCAAAAATCTTGCGGAAACCCCATCAACCATCTGATTTAAAACAACTATTATTGAACAGGCACCCGGAACAACACCCAAATCCGCCAAACACCGCCTGAGGGAACGCTTATATTCAGACTTTAGCGCCCAGCGGGTTCACCTTGTGAGAATGAGAACGTGAAAAGCCCGCCGATTTCTCGCACGGGCTTTCTAATAGGCAAGGGATTTGGGACTGCCCAGGTTGGGAAAGCATCTCTGGAAGCAAGCCTCGCCGCCCAATCGCCGACCTAGATGGTCTTGCGAGCAATGACGTCCGGCTCGATGAGGATGTGCTGTGTCTTGCGGCGGCCGGTCATTCTGGACAGGAGCAAGTCAGCCGCAATGCGTCCCATTTCGACGGGGTTCTGATCCACGCTCGAAAGACCGATCAACGGTATCGCCGCCGGCGGGGAGTTGTCGTAGCCGATAACGGCCAGATCCTCGGGAACGCGGATACCCAGGTCCTGGCAGATGCTGAGGAGCGGAATGGCATCCAGATCGGACCACACGAACATGGCGCGTGGCCGGTCGGCGGCCTTGAGCAGTTTGGTGATCGCTTCGCTTCGGTCTTCTCCCGGCTGGGGAAGACGCAGGATGCGCGCCTGACGCTCAAGCCCGGCCGCCTTCATCGCATCCATGTAGCCGAGCTCGCGCTGCAGTGCGACTTCTGTAGCCTCGGCGCTGCGGAAGTCATAGCCGATCATGGCAACGTCGCCGTATCCGCGCTCCAGCAGCATCTGGACGGCTCGCTTTGCGCCCGCGCGGTCGTCCGAATTGACCGTGTCATAGGTCGTTGACTGCTGCTCGTGATGCGCGACCGCGACGATCGGGATCTGCTTCGCGAAGGTCTCCAGGAATTTCCCGGAAATGCGCGGGGCAATGACGATCACCCCATCCATGCGATTGTCGATCATCGCCTCGATCATCGACGCTTCGATCTGGTCGACGGAATGCCCGACCCCGACAAGCGCCTTGTAGCCATTCTCCGCCAGCTGGCCGATCACGCTCTCGATGACGCCGGGCAGAAACGGGTTGGTGAGTTCGATGACCAATATGCCGATCGTGTAGGTCCGCCCCCTCATCCCGCGCGCGGCCATGGACGGGCGATAATTCAGCTTCTCGATCGAAGCCTCGACCTTTTGCCGCAACTGGTCGCTCACCCCATAGGCATTGCGCATCACTTTCGACACGGCAGCAACCGACACGCCGGCATCAAGGGCGACATGCCGGATGGTGATGCGCTCTGCTGGTGCGCCAAGGCCTTGATCTGTCATGGAAAAAAGTCGAGCTCCCGATTTGGAGCAATTCTATTCAAAAAATGGTTGCACGGCAATCTGTTTTGTAGAATGATATACATAGAACGTTATACACAAACGGGCCTCGGGAGAGTGGCCCGGGAGGCAAGTCTGCATGAACATGTTTGAAGGGCGCAGCGCCGCTGCCGCCGGCTCGGATTCGCAACCCGCATTCTCGCATGACGCCAAAATGGTGGCCCCTGCCTGTGATGCCGGTCAGGGAACGGCGGGAACATTCGTCTCGCGCGAATTTTCGGTTGATCGTGTCCCCGCTTCCGCGACGCTCAATATTTCCGCACTCGGGCTTTACCGCGTCTTCATCAACGGCCAGCGCGTTGGCGATGATCTGCTCACGCCCGGCTGGACATGCTACGACGACCGCATCGCCTTTCAGGCCTACGAGATCGCGCCGCTTCTTCGAGAAGGCGAAAACAGAATCGAAATCTGGCTCGGCGACGGCTGGTATCGCAGCCAGATTCTCTGGGCCTCCAATCCCATCTTCAACTGCTGGGGCGACACGATCGCGGCAATTGCCGAGATCACGGCTGACGGCACCACCCTGCTTGCAACGGACGAGACCTGGCGCAGCGGTTTCACGCCGATCACCCGCAACGGCATCTATTACGGCGAGGATTTCGACGCCCGTATCGCCCCGAAGGACAGCGATGCTGTCCGCGTGATCGAATTCGACATGTCCTTGCTGGTGCCGCACGAAGCCGGCGCCGTCAAGGAACTGGCCCCACTTGCAGCGATTGACAGCTGGACCGAGGCAGATGGCCGTCGCGTTTTCGACTTCGGGCAGAATGCCGGCGCCTATATTCGTATCCGTCTCAAGGGCAAGGCCGACGCCACGGTCCGCGTCGAGCATTCGGAAGTGTTGGGCCCCGATCGCTTCTTCGACAATCGCAACTATCGCTCCGCCCGCGCCGAACTTGTCTACACGCTCGGCGGTCAAGGCGAGGAGGAATATTCCCCCCTCTTCACCTTCATGGGTTTCCGCTATGCCCGCGTCACCCTGCCGGAAGGCGTAGAGCTTCTGTCCATCCAGATGGTGCCCATCAGCTCCGTGCCGGTTCAGGCGGGCGGTTTCACCTCCGGCATTCCGGCGGTCAACCGGCTGGTGGAAAATTCGATCTGGTCGCAGCGTTCGAACTTCATCGAGATCCCGACCGACTGCCCGCAGCGCGACGAGCGCCTTGGCTGGACGGGCGACGCACAGGTCTTTGCCGGCACGGCCTGCTGGCTTGCCGATAGCCGCCGCTTCCTTGCCAAATACATGCGCGACGTCGTGCACGACCAACGCCCCAACGGCGCGGTGCCGCATTTCTCGCCCGACCCGACCCGCCTGCACCCGATCGACGGGCGCGGCGACTGGGCCGGCTCCACCGGCTGGGGCGATGCGATCGTCATCATTCCGTGGCAGCTTTATCTCCACTATGGCGACGAAGGTGTCCTGCGCGAATTCTTCCCGGCCATGCAGCGCTGGCTGGACTATCTCTGGGGGATTTCCAGCGGTCCGATCATCCGGCCGCCGGCGGTCTGGGGAGAACACGGCTTCACCTTCGGCGACTGGCTGCAGCCGGTCGGCGACAATCGCAAGCCGCGCCCGACCGTTGCCGACGATTGTGCCGCCACACTCTATCATTTCATCTCGACCGACCTCGCCAGCCGCATTGCAGGCATCATCGGCGACAAGGAAGCGGCGAGCCAGCTCTCCGCGCGAGCAGAGGAAATCCGTGTCGCCTTCAAGCACGAATTCTTCAGCCCCTCCGGCCGTATCGCCCACAACGACCAGACATCCTGGGCGCTCGCCTTCCTCTATGGCCTGGTGCCGCCGGAATTCGCAGAAGCCGGCAAGGCCTATTTCCGCCGCGTCGTCGAGGAAACCGATGGCGTCATCGGCACGGGCTTTATCGGCACCCCTGCCCTGCTGCCGGCGCTGACCGAACTCGGCATGCTGGACCTTGCTGAAGCAATTTTCCTCAACCGCAAGGTTCCGGGTTGGCTGTATCAGGTCGAGCGCGGCGCCACCTCGATCTGGGAGCGCTGGGACGCGATCGGCGAGGATGGATCGATCTACGATCCCGACATGAACAGCTACAATCACTATGCCTATGGCGCGGTCTGCCAATGGCTGTTCGAATATGTCGCCGGCCTGAAGCCTGTGGCAACAGCGCCCGGTTTCCGGGAAATCGACCTCGATCCCGCGATCCTGCCGCAGCTTTCGCCGGTTTCGGCGTGGCACGATACCCAGCTGGGGCGGATCGAAGCCGGCTGGACGCTGGACGGGAAGGCCGTCACCTACCGCGTTCTGCTGCCGGAAGGCGTAACCGGGCGGATCACCGGTTCGGCAGACCGCAAGGACATGTCGGTGGACGGACGTCCCATTGGCGCCAGCGAAGCAGCACAATTGACTGCGGGCGAACACATCATCCGTTTCACGATCTGATATGACGGCTCCGGGGAGGAAGCGAGCCGGGGCCGATCGAACTGCATATGGTCATCTACAAGGAGGAAACGACCATGAGACTGACAACAGGAAGCATTCTGGCGGCGGCAATTCTTGCCATGTCCTCCAGCGTGGCCCATGCCGATGTGACGCTCAGCGTTCTCATCGATACCAACCCGGAATCGATCGCAACGCTCGATGTCCTGACCAAGGCCTACAAGGAAAAGCGCCCGGACGTCTCCTTCGACGTCGAGCAGCGCGCCGGCGGCTCCGAGGGCGACAATATCGTCAAGACCAGGCTTGCCACGGGCGAGATGGCCGACGTTTTCCAGTATAATTCCGGCTCGCTTTTCCTGGCGCTGAAGCCGGAAAAGACGCTTGCCGATCTCTCCGATCTCAAGAGTGAAGCCGGTGTGCGCGACATTTTCCGCAAGGTCGTGACCGGCGCCGACGGCAAGGTCCGCGGCATGCCCTTCGGCCCGGCCATGGGCGGCGGCATCTTCTACAACCGCAAGATCTACGCCGATCTCGGCCTTCAGGTCCCTAAGACCTGGGCGGAGTTCATGGCCAACAACGAGAAGATCAAGGCTGCCGGCAAGGTTGCGCTGGCGCAGACCTATGGCGACACCTGGACCTCCCAGCTCTTCGTGCTGGCCGACTTCTACAATGTCCAGCAGCAGGCTCCGAATTTTGCCGCCGACTATACGGCCAACAAGGCGAAATATGCGACCACGCCGGCCGCCATGCAGGGCTTCGGACATCTCGAAGAGGTGTTCAAGGCTAAGATTTCCAATCCGGATTTCGGGGCCGCCAAGTTCAACGACGGCCTGCGCATGGTCGCAACCGGCGAGGCTGCACACTATCCGATGCTGACCTTCGGGATCGGTACAATCCAGCAGAACTATCCGGATAACCTCAAGGATCTCGGCTTCTTCGCCCAGCCCGGCGAGGATGCTACCAAGAATGGCCTGACGATCTGGATGCCGGCGGCACTCTATGTCCCCGCCAACAGCAAGAATGTTGCCGAAGCCAAGAAGTTCATCGACTGGGTCGGCACCAAGGAAGCCTGCGAGCTGATGGCCAAGGCGGTTCCCTCGGGTCCGTATCTCATCAAGGATTGCAACCTGCCGAAGGATATTCCGCAGGCTGTGGCTGACATGCTGCCCTATTTCGAGAAGGATGGCGGCACCGCACCGGCGCTGGAATTCCTGTCCCCGATCAAGGGACCGGCTCTCGAGCAGATCACCGTCGAAGTCGGCTCCGGCATTCGCTCCGCCAAGGACGCGGCCGCCCTCTACGACCAGGATGTGCAGAAGCAGGCCAAGCAGCTTGGCTTGCCAAACTGGTAACCTCCCGCCAGTGAACCCCGCCCGGCCACTAGACCGGGCGGGGGGTCAATCCGGAGCTCGCGCATGACCCGCACCAAATCGCCCTATCCCTACTGGTTCCTGTTACCGGCGGCCGTGATCTTCACGGTTCTGTTTCTGGTGCCGACGCTTGCCTCGTTCTGGTTCAGCCTGACGCGCTGGGATCTGTTTTCGGTCGAGTTCATCGGCATTGAAAACTATCGCCAGTTCTTCCGCGAACCCTTCCTCATCCAGGGTCTTTTCAACACGGTCGTCTATGCCGTCCTGACCTCGGCGACGAAGACCGTACTTGGCCTGTTGCTCGCCGTTCTGCTGACATCGGGGCTCTGGGGACAGGGTTTCTTGAGGACGCTCATGTTCTTTCCGGTGCTGGTTTCGACAATCGGTGTCGGCATCACCTTCACCGTGCTCATGCATCCCACGCGCGGCATCATCAATGTGGCGCTCGCCACCATCGGCATCCACGGCCCCGGCTGGCTGACCGATCCGGCACTCGCGCTTTACTCCGTCGTTCTCGTTGACGTCTGGAAGGGGATCGGCCTTGCCACGGTGATCTACATCGCCGGCCTCGCCTCGATCAGCCCTGAATATTACGAAGCGGCCCGCATCGACGGCGCCACGCGCACGCAGCTTTTCTTCCGCGTGACCGTGCCGCTGGTGAAGCCGGCGACCGTGACGGTCGTGACACTTTCCCTGATCGGCGGCCTGCGCAGCTTCGACCTCATCTGGGCGATGACGCGCGGCGGCCCGGGCTTCTCCTCCGATGTGCTGGCAAGCGTCATCTACAAGCAGTATCAGGCGGGCTTCTACGGCCTCTCGACGGCGGGGAATGTCATCCTCTTTGCGCTGATCGCCGTCATCATCGTGCCGCTGACCCTCTGGTTCAACCGCAAGGAGGTCGAGCTATGACGAACCGCCGCCAGCTTTACTCCGGCCTTGTCGCCCTTGCCGCGGCCCTCATCATCTTTGTCCTGCCCTTCCTGTTCATATTCCTGACAGCGGCGAAGACAAAGCAGGACGCCTCGCTGCTGACCTTCACCCTGCCGCAGCAATGGCAGCTCTGGCAGAACTTCATGGATGTCGTCTCGGCGCGCGACTACATGCTGCTGCTCGCCTATTTCAATTCGACGGTCATCACGGTGGCCGCCGTCGCACTTCTCGTGCTTTTCGGCGCGATGGTGGGCTATGTGTTGCAGCGTCGGGATTCTCGCTGGAACAAGCTGATCTTTGCCTGCGTGATGATCGGCCTCATCGTGCCGCCGGCTGTCGTCCCGACCATCTGGGTGCTGCAATGGCTTGACCTTTTCAAGACACGCACGGGCATGGTCCTCATCCAGGTCGCCTATGGGCTCGCCTTCGCCGTCCTCCTCTTCCGCAGCTTCATCGCGACGATCCCGCGCGATCTCGACGAAGCCGCGATCATCGATGGTGCGAAGCCCTGGCAGATCTTTTTCCGTGTGATCCTGCCGCTGCTGAAACCCGTGACGGTGACGGTGATCGTCGTTCAGTCGATCGCCATCTTCAACGATTTCACCAACCCGCTCTATTATCTGCCGGGTCGGGAAAACGTGACGGTCCAGCTGACACTCTACAATTTCCAGGGTCAGTTCCAGACCCAGTTCAATCTGCTCTTCATGAACATCCTGTTGGTGACGATCCCCCCGCTCATCGTCTTCGTCTTCTTCAACAGGCAGATCGTCGCCGGCATGACCGCAGGCGCGGTGAAAGGATAATCCATGGCGCGCGTCGTCCTTGAAAACATCCACAAAAGCTTCGGCAGTGTCGACATCATGAAGGGCGTCAGCCTCACGGTCGAAGACGGCGAATTCTGCGTCTTCGTTGGCCCGTCCGGCTGCGGCAAGTCCACGCTGCTGCGCATGATTTCCGGCCTCGAGACCGTCTCCACGGGCAAGATCCTGATCAACGGCGAGGATGTGACCTATGCCGAACCGTCCAAACGCGGCATTGCCATGGTCTTCCAGTCCTATGCGCTCTATCCGCATCTGACGGTCCGCGAAAACATCGGTTTCGGCCTGTCGCTGGCGAAGCGTCCGAAGGCAGAGATCGAGGAAAAGGTGCGCAAGGTTGCCGATACGCTGCAACTGTCTCACCTGCTCGACCGCAAGCCGAAGGCGCTTTCCGGCGGCCAGCGCCAGCGCGTCGCCATCGGTCGCGCGATCATCCGCGACCCCAAGGTCTTCCTGTTCGACGAGCCGCTGTCCAACCTCGATGCAGCGCTGCGTTCGCAGATGCGCATGGAGCTGACCGACCTGCATGCCAAGCTCAAGGCGACGATGATCTACGTGACCCACGATCAAGTCGAGGCCATGACCATGGCCGACAAGATCGTCGTCCTGAATGGCGGCCGCATCGAACAGGTCGGCGCGCCGATGACACTCTACAATGAGCCCGCCAGCCCCTTCGTCGCCGGCTTCATCGGATCGCCGAAGATGAACCTCTTCGACGGCGATATCGCCGCACGCGAGGGCTGCAAGGTCTACGGCATCCGCCCGGAACATCTCTCGCTGTCGACGACGGATGGGAAATGGCGCGGAACCGTTCGCCACATCGAACGCCTCGGCGCAGATACGATCGCCCATCTGAATGTCGACGGACTGGAAAGCCTCGTCGCCCGCTGCCCCGGCGACATGCCCATTTCCATCGGCGACACCCTCTTCGCCTCACCTATCGCCGGCAAGGAACACAGATTTCAGACCGGCATGACGGGATAAGTCCAGCAGTTGCAGCTGGCCCAGAGCCTTCAAGACTTGAATCAAGATCTTCGCTGGCGCTCTATTTGAGGACAGATCGAGAGTCTCAAGCATCCCACAGGAAGCTTGAGACTCTCGATCTACGTTTAGGCGTTCCTTTCGGCCCCAACTCGACTTTGCACACAGCATTTGGCGAGGACGGAGATTCATGGATGGGCTTCTAAGGCAGATATGCCCGGGCATGATGCCGCACCGAGATGATTCCCAAATATCCTATCCGATCAACCTGTCTTCAGCCCGCGTTTGAACCGGCATCTTGCTCAAGCTCAAACTCGATCGCGCGGCAGATTTTTAGAGGCGGATCTTCTGGAGCCGCTGACGTTGCACCCACACTTACGACCTTCGACTAAGTTCATGATGATGCGGGAATGTCTTCCGCAACTCAACAGCTTCCCTGCCCGTCAGGATCTTCAAAGCAAATCAAACTGAATTCGGTGTCACGGAAACGCCAAGAGCCCGCCGGATCACTCCTGGCGGGCTTTTGTGCGTCATTCTGTATTGCGATTGTTTGGTCGCGGGAGCCGCAGAAACCCGCCTTAACCTGCGCGCTCCACCACTGCCGCTAGCGTTCGCGGAAGGCGGTCTCGCCGAGCTTGAGGATGGGCTTGAAGACATATTCGAGGATGGTTCGCTCGCCTGTGACGATGCTCACATCGGCCGTCATGCCGGGAATGATGTCCAGATGTTTTGCCGGCGCGATCGCGTCCTGGTCTATCCGCACGGTCACCGGATAGAAGGGAACGCCGTCGCTGGTCATTTGTGTATCGGCGCCGACGCGCTCCACCCGGCCGCTCAATGTTCCGTAGATCGAGGAATCGTAGGCCGTCATGCGCACATGGGTGACCTGGTCCTTGCGGATGAAGCCTATGTCCTGCGGCCTGATCTTCGTTTCCAGAAGAAGCTCGTCCTTCGAGGGCACGAATTCGACGATCGTATCGCCCGGCTTGATGATTTCGCCCGGCGTGGTGATGCTCACCCGTTTCACGACGCCATCGACAGGCGCCCGGATCTCCTGGCGTTGCAGCCTGTCGCGCGAGGCCTTCAGGCGCGCGTCGATCGTCGCATGCAGCGCCCGCTTTTCAGCGAGTTCAGCCAGTGCCTCGGCAAGGAACTTGCTGCGGATCTCGCCGATGCGGGCAGCCGTCTCGACACCTTCCTTTTCCGCTGCATTGACGTTTGCCGAGATGTCGGCGACCCGCGCATCGGCCTCGGCGCGGGAACGGCGGGCCTGCAGGAGTTCATTCTTGGAGACCAGTTGCTTCTCGGCAAGCTGGCCGTAGATATCGATCTGTTCGGAGATGACGCTTGCGACCTGCATCTGGTGCTTGAGCTGCACCCGTGCGTCGTCGGCACCCTGGCGAAACTTGTCCAGAGTGGCCTCAAGAATGGCGATTGATGACCGGAGTTCGGTCTGCCGGGCCCGGAAACTGTCTCTTTCGGCCTGTATCGCCGCCGCTGCATACGGACTTCCATCATCCAGCTCCCCTGCAAACGTCGGAACCGTGCCAGACGTCTCCGCATCGAGCCTGTTGATCCTTGCGGCAAGCGCAATTCTGTTCAGCCTGTCTTCCTCGAACGTGCTCAGGGCTTGCGAGGTCTCGATGCGGGCAACGACCTGCCCTTTGCGCACCTCTTCTCCCGCCTTCACCAGAACCTCCCGCACGATGCCGCCTTCGAGATTCTGCACGACCTGAATCTGGCTCGACGGGATGACCTGACCCGTGCCCGAGGCCCAGATTTCCAGCGTGAACGTGCGCGCCCACCAGAGCAGCGCAGAGGCAAGGGCAACGCAGACGAGCACGCAGACCATGCCGCCGTAGCTTGCCTTCTTTCGCAGCTCAGCCGTTGCGGCGATATGCGTCATCCGGTCCATATCAAGATAGCTCATCGGATCACGCGCCCCGCCGCAATTGTCTTGGCGCTGCCGAAAGCGAGGCAATGACCTGATCACGCGGGCCGTCGGCGACGATCTTGCCGTTGTCGATGACGATGACGCGCCCCGTTGCAGCCAGCACCTGCGGCCGATGCGTGACGATCAGGGTCGTCCGCCCCTGCCGGAAGGCCTGAAGATTCTGGAGAAAGGCAGCCTCGGTGGAATTGTCCATCATGCTGGTGGGTTCGTCCAGCAGGAGGATCCGTGGATCGGCAATCAGCGCGCGGGCCAGTGCAACCATCTGCCTTTGCCCGCCGGACAGCCTCTGGCCGGCCTCGCCCACCGGCGATGCCAGCCCGAGGGCATTCTTCGACAGGAGTTCCGTCAGGCCGACGACCTTGCAGACGGCGAGAATGTCCGCGTCTGTGGCATCTGGCTTGCCAAGCACGATATTGTCACGAACGGTGCCGTGAAAAAGCGTGGTCTCCTGGCCGTAATATCCGATCTGACGCCGCAGCTCCGCGGGATGGATCTGGCGCAGGTCTATGCCGTCGATCTTGACGTTGCCGCCGGTAGGATCGGCGAGCCGGACCAGCAGTTTCAGGAGCGTGCTCTTGCCCGAGCCAACCCGACCGACGATCCCAACGGACTCGCCCGCGGCGATTGCCAACCGGTCTATCGCGATGGCCGTTTGCGCGGGCGCGAACTGGCCGGGCGGCGCCGGATAGGAAAAGACGGTCGAGACGAATTCAATGTCCCCGCGAATGGTTAGCTGCTGCAGCAGCGAGTCATGCCGGTCGACCTCCGACCGCGCCTTCATCAGGCGGTCGATGGCGCGATAGGCCAGCCGCGTCTGCTGCCAGCGGCTCATCAGGACAGAAATCTGCGCGAATGGCGCAAGACACCGACCTGTCAGGATCGTTGCGGCGATGATGCCGCCCGTGGTGATCTCCTGGTTTGCCGCCAGCACTGCACCATAGGCGACGGTGACGACCGTGCTGACCTGCAGAGCAGTGCCGGACAGCGTGGAAAATGCAAGCGTCAGGTGGCGCACCTTCTGGCTCGTGTCCGAGGACTGGACGATATAGTGCTCCCATTGCCTGCGCGCCCACGAATGCGCATTGGCCGCGCGCAATGTGTCGACGCCGGCTGCGACTTCATGGATGAAGGCGGATTTGTGGATGTTCTCGCGGAAGGATTGTTGCAAAGCCTTCGCCATCGGCCATTGCACCGCGACACCCGCGATGACCAGAACGACAGCAATGGCAATTGGTATGTAGACCAGCGACCCGCCGAGCCACCAGATGAGCGCCGCAAAGAACAGCGCGAACGGCAGGTCCGCCAGAACCAGAAGCGTGGCAGAGGTGAAGAAATCGCGGATCGTGTCGAACTCCCGGATCAGGGTCGCAATCGAACCCGCCGAAGTCGGCCGTTCCGATGCGTCGAGGCCGAGCAGCCTGGAGAAGACATTCGCACCGACCTCGATATCGAAGCGCTGTGCCGCGACATCGACGAGACTGCCCCTCACCATCTTCAACGCATAGTCGGCGACAAGCACAATGGCGACGCCAATGACCAGACCTGCCAGGCTGCCGAGTGAATTGTTGGGGATCACACGATCGTAGACTGCCATCGAGAACATCGAGGTTGCCGCCGCACCGGCACTGATGACGGTGCTTGCCAGCGCCGCATAGACATAGATCCAGAAGTTCGATCGCAGCGGGCCAAAGAACCAGTCCGATCTCTGCGGCAGGTCGAAATGCAGGCTGCGGTGGTCGAAATAGAAGGCGGGTCGGACATGGTGGACCGAACGAAGCCCCGCCTTGGCCAGTTCCGTATCCGCGATCCATCCATGATGGCGGTCGCCCCGCCCGACGACGAAGCCGCGCTTCGCGCGCTTCAGGATGCAGACAACGCGTCCGTCAGCCAGTTCGGCAATGACGGGAAGGCTGGCGGATTTGAGCCCGGCTGGCCCGGTCTTCAGCCCCGCAACCGCCAGCCCGGCATTGGCGGCAGCCTCGGCCAGGTGAGCGATCGTGACGCGACCGCCCGCAAGGGGCAATATTCTGATCACGGAGGCCGGGGTGGCCGGACGCCCGAAATAGTGAGCGGCTGCCAGAATGGCCTCCAGAAAATCAGCGTCGTCACCCGCCGCCGCAGTCTTCGGCGCAGGGCTCTCGGCGCGGTAACCACCCTCTTCCAGGAGGTTGTGCGGGCCTTCTTCTGACTTCAGCATTGCCAGTCTCTCCAACCATCATGCCCAAAGCCGTATCTCGCGGATCGTCATTCCGACCATGCAGACAGAATATTCGACCAATTTTGGCACACTTCGTCCCGATTTTCTCATTTGCAAACTTCGCCCGTCGTGTTGAATATGAAGACAAGGAACACAAAAGAGAGAAATATATCGTCTTTAAATAGATATATTTATTGCAAGCATAGTCAATACACAGATTTCATGAATTTAAATAAAATATAAACCATAATAAATTGAGTAAATCACACTATATATAGACGATAAATTTTGGAAGAAATTCATGCGAAGAATTTTCAATTCATGACTCGGGGATTTTTGGGGGATTTCGGCATGAAGATGGAATTTCTGCATGAGGGTCTGGCGCACGATCCGCCAGAAGATCTTTCGGTTTCGGCGAAGATGGACGAAATCGTTGCCCGCCTTCAGGCGCATCCGGAGTTTCTGGAGGCGATACAGGCGTATTATCAGGCGAAATACGCGTTCAATTCCGGCTTCGCCCTGGTGATGCGACTGATGGGCAACCGGGAAAAATCCATGGTCAGCGGTATCGTCTTTGCGATGTGGCTGGAGGCGACGACAAGCGGGCGCCGGCAGGACTGCACGGTGTCCGCCATAGCCGAGCGCGCGTCGCGATACGGTCTCATGAGCCCGAATACGGTCAAGGGCATGATTGCCGAGTTCGAGACCTACGGCCTGCTGGAGCGCAAGGCGGAACCGGGAAACCGCAAGAACAAGGTTGTCGAAGTGGCGCCCTATGTCCCCGCGGGCGTGTCCAAGGTGCATGAACTGTCGCTCAACCTGCTCGATCGCCTCCTCCCCGGCTCGAGGCTGGAAAGGCATCAGCAGCAACCCGAGGCGTTTTTCCGCGCGCATCCCGAGGTCATTCATGCCCTTGCAACCGATGCCGCCAATCGACGCGCACCGGCCGAGGCCACGTTGTTCTATGACGTAAAATTCGGTTCGTGGATCGCCGAGGACCTGATCATGAAGGTGCGGAGCGCCGAGCGCGACGGGCAGTTCTTCGTGATCGATGAATTCAACCGCACGGCGATCGGGACAAAATTCATGCTGTCCCGCTCCAGCGCGCAGCGTCTTTTTCTGGCTGCTGAAAAGGCTGGAATGATGAAGCAGGTGGGGCGCACGCTGCTGATTTCGGACGCGTTCGTGCGTCAGTTCACGGCCTTCAGCGCCCGGGAAATTGCCGCATTCGAGGTTGGCTGGAACGCGTCGAGGGCAGCGGGGCCCGCGTGATGCGCCGCTGAAACTCCTTGGTTTGAATGTCTGTTTCGCAACACGTCTCCGCAACGAGACGCGCAGGTTTTTGTCATCGTCGGTTCATTCGGGAAGGCAGCCAGATCAAGCTGGCGAAGGTCCTGAAGGTACCTGCTGGAGGTCGTGATGGGTATCGTCTTGAAGGTCGTTCATGCGGATAATTCCGTCGGTACGATCGAACTCGGTTCAGACAGCAAGGTTGTCTTCAAGCCGGGCGACCGCGTTGACGTCAAAAACATCAAGAACCTCAAGGACGTTGAGGTCGACAAGGATGGCAATGTCGTCCTGACGTTCCCGGACGGCAAGGTCGTGCTCTCCAACCTGCCGAAGGAACAGCTGGATGCGCTGATAGCGCAGCTTCCGCCGGACGACGTTTCAACAGCGTCCAACCCGGTCAGCGGCAAGGCGATGACCGGCCTGCTGCTGCTCAGCCTGCAATCCATGCTCAAGACCGGCGGCGGACTGGAGTTCAACGCAGGCCAAAACCTTTCGGGCAATGCCGTGAAGCTCGACTTCGGAGCCTCACAGACTTCGTCCGACACAAAGACCTCGCCGTTTGCAAGCCTGGCCCCCGGCGGCATCTCCCTTTCGGCATCGTTCGTCTCGGTGATCAACGGAAAGGAAGAGGCCACATCGGTCGAGGACACGATCACCGCGATCAAGGCGTCTCTGACCGTCACAAATCCTGTCCTGAAGGATGTGGCATTTGTCGAGCAGTCCGCCGTCAAGGGCGATTATGGCGCGTTTTCGATCTCCAGGAGCGGTGACTGGACCTATCAGCTGAACAATGCCTCTCAGAAGGTTCAGGCGCTGTCCGCCGGAGAGACCGTCACCGAAACGTTCACCGTCGTTTCCTCCGACGGCAGCGCGGCCAGCAACGTCAGGGTCGTGATTGCGGGAACGAACGACGCGCCGGTGCTTGCCGCCGGCCGGATCAGCACGACGGAGAAAGCCGCATCGGCAAGCCTCGACCTTTCCAAACTCGCCTCCGATATCGACAACGATGACGACCCGTCGACGCTGAAGTATTCCATCGTGAGCCAGCCGGACCATGGCAGCGCCTTGATCAGCGGAACGAAACTCACATTTGCCCCGGGCTCCGACTTCGCCGACCTTCATGCCGGGGAGACACTGACCGAAACCATCATGATCCAAGTCACCGACAGCCACGGTGCCAGCGCCGATAATGTCGTGACGGTGACTGTTTCGGGCGTGGCCGACGCCCCCGTCCTGCGCGGCGGCGGATTTTCGACCACCGAAGACGAATCCAAGACGATGGCGCTGAGCAGCTTCGTCGTCAGCAGCGGCGTTGCAGACCGGGCGATCGACTTCACCATCACCTCCCAGCCCGAGGCCAGCACGGCGACGATCGTCAACGGCAATCTGGTTTTCACGCCCGGCAGGAATTTTCAGGCCCTGGAGTTTGGCGAGAGCCGACAAGTCGAGGTTGGCCTGCGTGGCACCAATGCCGCAGGACTGTCGACAGATACGACGGTCAGATACACCGTTGTCGGCATGCCCGACAAACCGATCCCGAGCCTTGTCTCCCGAACGGTCGATGAGGACAGCAGCCCGATCTCGGTCGACATCATGTCGATCGTCTCCGACCGCAGCCACAATCCCGACCTCACCTTCGTGAGCGGACCCGTGACGGGAGGCGGACAGGTCTCGCTCTCGCAAACCGGCATCCTAACCTTCGATCCCAATGGAGCATTCAACAATCTGACGAAAGGCCAGTCCGCCACCGTTTCGCTCGATGTCCGTGTTGAAAGCGCAAGCAGCAACACGGTCTTCATTGTGCCGGTGGAGTTCACCGTCACAGGGGCAGATGACGCACCTGTCCTGCGCACTGGCGCATTTTCGACCAGCGAAGACGAATCCAAGACGATGGCGCTGAGCAGCTTCGTCGTCA
>NZ_JAJNCX010000018.1:0-57579 GCF_021026315.1 Rhizobium sp. C4 | reverse complement strand
CGACATCATGTCGATCGTCTCCGACCGCAGCCACAATCCCGACCTCACCTTCGTGAGCGGACCCGTGACGGGAGGCGGACAGGTCTCGCTCTCGCAAACCGGCATCCTAACCTTCGATCCCAACGGCGCCTTCAACAACCTGACGAAGGGCCAGTCCGCCACCGTTTCGCTCGATGTCCGTGTTGAAAGCGCAAGCAGCAACACGATCTTCATTGTGCCGGTGGAGTTCGTCGTCACAGGTGCCAACGAAGTCCCGGTCGTCATTGATGGTCATCTGGACGCCGTGGAAAATGGCGCAACCGTTGCCATGAAGCTGATGAGCCTGGTGAAAACGACCGGCCTGGATGATGGCCTGGCGCCGACATTCGCGATCGTCGAGCAGCCCGAGAAGGGCTTGGCCAGCATTGCGAACGGCCAGCTGGTGTTCAATCCGGCCAAGGGGTTTGATGACCTCGCAAAGGGCGAGAGCCGCGATGTGGATGTCACCGTGCGCGTGACCAATTCGCAGGGTGAAACCGCGGATGCAACGGTCACGGTGACGGTGACGGGCATCAATGACGCGCCGACCATTTCGGACAAGGCGCTGAAGATCACCGAGAGCGCCTCGGCGACAATCGACATCGCATCGCTTGCGGGGGATGTCGATTCCGATGACAACGCAAACACCCTCACCTATGCGGTGACAGGCGAACCGAAGCTCGGCAGCGCCTCACTCAAGGGAACCACGCTTTCCTTCGAGACGGGCAGCGCGTTCGAGAGCCTGTCGAAGGGCGAAACAAGGTCCGTCGAGATTGATCTCAGCGCAACCGACAGACATGGGCTGTCGGGCAAGGGCACGGTCACGATCACCGTGACCGGGGAAAACGATGCGCCTATCCTTTCTGCCGGCCGCCTGAGCGCGGTCGAGGACGGGGCAAGTGTCGCGCTTGATCTGGCAAAGCTCGCCTCCGATATCGACACCGATGATGACGGCAAGACGCTGACCTATTCGATCGTCAAAGGCCCGCTCGAAGGCACGGCAAAACTCAGCGGCACATCGCTGATCTTCGATCCCGGCCAGGGCTTCCAGTCGCTTGAAGACGGCCAGACCCGCGATGTGACCGTTGTCGTGCGCGCAACCGACAGCCACGGGGCGTCAGCGGACGCGACCGTCACGGTTACCGTGACCGGTCAATATGACGGCGAAACCTTGCTTCTCTCCGATATTGCCACCGGCGAAGGCGGGTTCAGGATCGTTGGCGAGCGGGCGGGCGACATGGCCGGTCTTTCCGTTTCGTCGGCAGGCGATTTCAACGGCGACGGGTTTGATGATTTCATCATCGGTGCGCCGGGCAATGATGCGACCGGCGGCCCAGGAGATCTGCCGGCGACCTTGACGGATCACGGGGCCGTCTATGTCGTCTATGGTCAGCAACAACGCCCGGACCAGATCAATCTGGATGACATTGCCGCCGGTCGCGGCGGCTTCAAGATCGTCCCAGGTTCCACGATCGTGAGAGACCCCTTCGGAAGTCCTGCCATATCCCCCGACGCCAATCATTTCACCGGCATGTCCGTGGCAGCGGCCGGAGATGTCAATGGCGACGGGTTTGCGGACATCCTTATGGGTGGGCCCGGCAGCACCCAGCTTCGCTTTGACGGCGATACGTTTGTTGCGAACCCCGGCGTCGGCGGCGCCTACGTCATCTTCGGGCAAGCGAACACGATCGGCTCGGTCAATCTGGACGACATAGGCGACGCTGTCTCCGGCTTCAGGATCGAAGGCGAGTCGGTGCAATCGCTATCCGGTCCCTTTCCACAATCTGTAACCGGCATTTTCGCGGGCATGGATGTTGCGTCCGCCGGCGATGTCAACGGCGATGGTCTTGATGACCTCGTCATTGGATCGAGAGATGGGGCCTACATCGTTCTGGGACAGGCTGGGGAGACGACGGTCAATCTCGATGCCGTTGCTGACGGGATAGGCGGTTTCAAGGTTACGTTTCCGTCATTTCCAGGGTCTGCCAATGTCCTGGGAGGGGTCACAGTCTCGGCCCTCGGCGACATTGACAAGGATGGCTTCGATGATGTCGCGGTGGGGTCACATTTTGGCATCTCCAGGATCATCTACGGATCTGCCACGCTGGGCGCCTCGGGCAGTCCGGCCATTTCGAGCATCACGGTGGAGGGCGCCTCTCTTCGACCTGACGAAACAATTCCCTCTGCCGAGAGATCATTGATCACAATCTCCGCCCTTGGCGACATAAACGGCGACGGGATCGATGACTTCATGGTCGGTGTTCCGTCGAATGCCGAAGGCGGCGCGCAGGCGGGGGCAGCCTATGTCGTCTTCGGGCGCGAGGGGGTCAGAAGCGATCTGTCGCTGACAGACATCGCCAACGGCATCGGCGGGTTCAAGATCACCGGCGAGGCCGCCGGGAACGCCGCCGGCATATCGGTCGCCGCCGCAGGCGATCTGAACGGCGATGGCTTCACCGACCTGGTGGTCGGCGCCTCGACCGACAGGAACCTTCCACTGTCCCAGCTTGGCCTCAACCTTCTCGACGAGGCGGTCGCGCAGGCCGGAAGCGGCGCCGGCAGCGCCTATGTGGTTTACGGCACGGCCCATGCGCCCTCGGAAATCAATCTCGACACGATTGCGCTGGGAATTGGCGGCTTCAAGCTCGTCGGCGAGGCCGGCGGCGATCATGCCGGCATCGCGGTTGCGTCTGCCGGAGACATCGATGGAGATGGTTTGGGCGATCTGCTCGTCGGGGCCAATCTCAATGATGCGGGTGGCGCGGATGCAGGCGCCGCCTATGTCGTCTATGGCGGCTTCTCGCTGCCCAACGATACCGACCATGCGCATATCGCCGGCGATCTGGACGGCGATGTCATCGGATCCCGGGTGGAAACGGCGACCGGCAGGCTCACCGCAACCTTTGCCGACGGACGAAGCGAAGGCTTCGTCGCAACGACGCGACAGGGCGATTACGGCAGTTTCACCCTGCTGGCCGACGGGTCGTGGACCTACCGGCTCGATCCGGAAAATGCATCCGTCAAGGCGCTGACCTTTGGCAAGACGCTTGCCGAGAGCTTCAAGGTCATGGCCGAAGACGGCTCGGCGATTGCGGCAGTGGCCATAGACATCAAGGCTCCGCCGCCGGTGACGGGCGACCTCACGGCGTCCCTGATCGAAGACTACCGCCTCACCGCGTCCGGAACGATTACCGCGCAGGGCACGGCTCAGTTTGTCCCGCTCTTGCAGGTCCAGGGCGTTTTCGGGACCTTCGACCTGGCGGCAGACGGGCATTGGCACTATCAACTCGACCCCTTCAGCGACGCTGTACAAGCCCTGCTCCCCGGCGATGATGCCATCGAGCGCTTCGCCGTTGCCACCACCGATGGCGCGGGTCTTGGAACCGTGACCCTGCATATCGACGGCACATTCGACTTCTCGACCTTCGGCGGCGACCGGACCGCCAGCATCAGCGAGGATGCGCCGGGTGCTGCCGGCACCGTGAAGGCCATCGACCGCTATGCCGGCGCGCTGGAATATCTCGCGAAAGATGTTCAGGGCGTCTACGGGACATTCCATCTGGGCTCGAACGGCGCCTGGACCTACGACCTCGACAACGACAAGGCCGCCGTGCGGTCGCTCGCCACCGGTGCAACACTCACCGAGCAATTCGTGGTCTCAGAAGCAGAAGGGCGTTTCACGCAGGCAGTCTCCATCCAGATCACCGGCGCAAACGACGCACCCATCGTCACCGCGATCAATGCCGGCACGGTCGGCGAGGATGACGCCATCGTCACGATCAACCTGCTGGCGGGTCAAAGCGACGAGGAGACGACCGCATTGTCGGCGGTTTCCATTGCGGTGAAGGACAATCTCGGTCATGCCGTGACGTTTGTGGACAACGGCAACGGAACGATCAGTATCGATCCTGCTCAGTTCAATGCTCTGCGCAATGGTGAAAGCCGGACGCTCACGGTCAGCTATGCCGTATCCGATGGCACCACCAGCACGGCCAACAGCGCCACGCTGACGGTCAACGGCTTCGCCGATCAGACCACGCCCCTTGCCAATGACGACACCATTTCTGCCAACGTGCAGACCGGTGAATTCCTGGTCAATTCGGAGCTCGCAAGTGATCAATTCGGCCCCGCAGTCACAGCGCTTTCAAACGGCGGCTTCGTGGTCACATGGATTGCTCATGATTATCCGGGTAATTTTCCAGACTTTTCCAGCATCAAGGCGCAGATATTCGACGCAGGCGGGATGGCTGTCGGCGCGGAGTTCCTCGTCAACGCACAAACCAATACATACAGGGAAGTTCCGGCCATCACGGCGCTCACGAATGGCGGCTTTGTCATCACATGGCAGAACGATGAGCAGGTCTTCAACCGAGCTGCGACCGAGATCAGGGCGCAGATCTTTGCCGCCGACGGATCGCCTGTCGGCAAGGAATTCCTCGTCAACAGCCAGACCAACGACACCCAGCAGGCGCCCGATATCACCGCCCTGACAGGCGGCGGCTTTGTCATCACATGGCACAGCTACGATGGCGTGGAGGATCAATCCGAGTTCGGCGTCAAGGCGCAGATATTCGATGCAGGTGGCGCCCCCGTCGGCGATGAATTCCTGGTCAACACACGGACGGACAGCAACCAGACCTCGCCTGCGATCACGGCATTGTCGACTGGCGGATTTGTCGTCACATGGGAGAGCCATGACGGCATCGACGATGCGTCCGACTACGAGATCAGGGCGCAGATCTTTGACGCCAATGGCGCGGCCGTCGGCGCTGAACATCTTGTGAATACGCGAACTGCCAACGGCCAGTTCGAGCCCGATATCACGGCCCTGTCGAACGGCGGCTTCGTCATCACATGGACCAGCGACGACCATGAAACCGACACGTCCGGTTATGGCATCAAGGCGCAGATCTTTGACGCCCACGGCAACGCCGTCGGCAGCGAGTTCATCGTCAACAACCAGATGGCCGGCGACCAGACAAAACCGGCGATCACCGCGCTTTCGAACGGCGGCTTCGTGATGGCCTGGGAGAGCAGTGATCGTGTGGATGACACATCCGGCCTGGGCATCAAGGCGCGTCTTTTCGACGCCAATGGCACGCCTGTCGGCCGGGAATTCCTGGTCAACACCGACACGGAGTCCTCGCAACGGCACCCGGCCATCGCAGCACTGGCGAACGGCGGATTCGTCATCACCTGGCAGGGCCTCGACGCATCCGCCTCCGGCGTCAAGGCGCAGATCTACGATGCGCAGGGCAATCCGGCCCGCGCTGACTTGTCAGCAGGCACGGTTCACACGATCACCGTTGCAAGCCTGCTTGGCAACGACACGGATGGCGATGGCGACACGCTGTCAATCACCGGCGTTTCACCGACCAGCGCCTTGGGTGCGGCGGTGGCGCTGAATGGCGATGGCACGATCTCCATCGATCCGAGGAGCGTCACGGCTCTTCAGGCGCTGGGGGCCGGCGAGCGGCTTGCCGACACGTTCACCTACACAATTTCGGACGGCCATGGCGGAACGGACACCGCGACCGTGAACCTGACATATCGCGGCGTGAACGATGCACCGAACGTTGTCGCAATCGACGCCGGCGCCGTCAGCGAGGATGACACGGTTGCCACGATTAACCTGCTTGCCGGCCAGACCGACGCCGAAAGCAGCGCCTTGTCGGTGCGAGATATCACCGCCATCGACAATCTCGGCCACACGGTCGCCTTTGTGGATCACGGCGACGGAACGATCGGCATCGACCCGGCGCAGTTCAATGCGCTCGACTTTAACAGTTTTCGTGACATCACCATTGCCTACACCGTCAGCGACGGCGTTCTCGACGTCGCGAACATCGCAACGCTGAGGGTCCAAGGTTATAACGATGCGGCCGAGATTACCGGGACCATAACAGGCATGGTCCGCGAAGATGGCCAGCTGAGCACTTCGGGACGACTATTCGCGAGCGACCCCGATGTCGGGCAATCGTCCTTCGACACACAGTCCCTGTCTCCCGGCCTTTATGGCGGCATCACGATTGATGCCGATGGCAGCTGGACCTATCAGCTCGACAACTGGCGGCCCGAAGTGCAGGCCCTGAACAACGGTGACGTGCTGACCGATGAAATCTATATCCCGACGGTGGATGGAACGATGACGATGATCACCATCGCCGTCCAGGGAACAGATGAACCGGGCGTTACCGTCATTGAAGCTCCGGCACAGATCCTGCTTTCCAGCCTTGCCGGCAGCCCATACGGCTTGAAGATTGTCGGTGGCGCCTTTGGCGACCGAGCCGGCTATTCCGTTTCGTCAGCGGGCGATTTCAATGGCGATGGCGTTGATGATCTCCTTGTCAGCGCCATGTATGGAGGCGATTTCGGCGGCCGCGTCGCTGCTTCTGCGGCCATGGTTTCGGATGGCGGAGGCGGACAGGATACGGCTTTCGTCCTGTTCGGCGGATATTCCCTTGGCGGTACGATAGACCTTGCGGATGTTGGCTTTTCCATTGGCGGCGTCCGGATAACAGCCGAAAGCGATACGATCCAGAATGGCATCACCGTCGCATCTCTGGGCGATTTCAATGGCGATGGCCTGGATGATATCGCAATCGGCGCGCATAGCGATCACGAAGCCGGCTATTCCGCCGGCGCTGCCTACATCATTTACGGAACGACCGAAGCGCCTCAAACCCTGCAACTGTCTGAAATCGCTATCGGCCATGGTGGCTTCAAGATCTTGGGTGAGAATGATTACGATACGGCTGGCACATCCGTCTCCGCCGCCGGCGACATCAACGGCGATGGATATGCCGATGTCATCATCGGCGCACCGAACAACAGTTCGACAGCCGACTATTCCGACAGCACCGGGGCCGCCTATGTCATTCTCGGTTCCCGAGACCGCAACTCAACGCTCGACCTGCAATTGATGCAGAAGGGAAGCGACGGCTTCAAGATTGCCGGAGAGGAGCCCTATCAGCTCGCAGGCTATGCGGTTTCTTCCGCCGGCGACTTCAATCAGGACGGATATGGCGATTACGTGATCGGCGCCTATGGCGGCTACAGCAATGGCTTCTACAAGGGCGCTGCCTATCTTGTTTATGGTTCAGGCAACAGCATTTCGTCCATAGATCTTGGAGGACTTGGTTTCGGTGTCGGCGGCTTCAAGATTTCGGGTGTCGCGGAATTCGACGAGACGGGTTTTGCTGTTGCTGCGGCAGGCGATGTCAACGGCGACGGGCTGGACGATTTCCTGATTGGCGCCCCGTTTGACGCTCCTTATTACGGGATGGTCGAGGGCGCGATGGCCGGCAAGGCCTATGTCGTCTATGGCCGGGGCGATGTGCCTTACGGTGTCGATCTTGAACATATGACGCTGGGGACAGACGGCGGCACGCGTAGCGCTGGCCTCAGGATCATCGGCGAGGACGATCTCGACCGGGCAGGCGTGGCGGTTTCATCGGCGGGCGACATCAATGGCGACGGGCTCGCCGACATTCTGGTCGGGGCACCCGGCAATGGTGAAGGCCGCAGCGAGGCGGGTGCGGCCTATGTGATCTTTTGCGAGAGCGAGCGCACCGGCGACATTCATCTGAGCGACATCGCGGCCGGCAAAGGCGGCTTCAAGCTCGTCGGCGAAGCTGCGGGCGACGTTGCCGGGTCGACAGTGGCGGCGGCCGGAGACGTCAATGGCGACGGCTTCGACGATCTCCTCGTCGGCGCCAGGGGCAATGATGTGACCGAAGGCGATGACAGGGGAGCGGCCTATGTCCTCTTCGGCGGGGCCTATCTCGGCAGCCAGGACTATCGAGGCACAGAGAACGACGATACGATTTCAGTATCGAACACGGCTTTCACCAGGATTGACGGCAAGTCGGGCTTTGACACTCTTCTCGTTCAGGGCACGGATATGATGCTCGATTTCACCAAGCTGGCGCAGGATCGTGTGTCGAGCATCGAGATGATCGACATGACCGGCCACGGCAACAACAGCATCAAGCTGACAGCCGAAGATGTGTTCGACATGTCGCAAGCCATCGACGGCGACACGACGAGCCTCGTCGTCAGGCTGGACACCGGCGACACGCTCGACCTCTCCGGGGACGGCTGGACCTCCGGTGGAACGAGGGTCGAGGGCGGACGCACCTACGAGCTCTTCACCAATTCCATTCTGGGGCTCCACAACGTGGACGTTCTGGTCGGTCGGTTCGAATACAATGTCGACTGAGCCAACCCGGGAATATCCTTTCTATGGTTCTTCACGGGGGTGGCGTCTGCGCGCAGAAACGCGAACAGCCCGCTGGTTTTCACCTGGCGGGCTTTTTCGTTGTCTTGCGTATTGATTGTTTGGTTGCGGGGGCCTGATGGCGCAGAGACTTGTCAATTCGGCCGGTATTTCGGCTTATTTACTAGCAGGCACGAATTGGAAACCAGCTTGAGGCAGCCCGAACGGCAGGAATGCGCCCCCATTTGAGACGTTAGGCTTACAAAACAATAGCTCAGAAGCAGCCGTTCGCTGTATAACTGTTCAAGTGCTAAACGCCTCAGATTTCCTGTGTAGGCTATTGCTGGTGAAACAATCTGTTACCTTTTCGACACAAACTGGCTCCAGCCGTCTGCTACATGACGGGGCTTCGCTAGTATCGGACCCGCGGAGACAACAGCCTTGGATGCCTTGCCCGAAATCCTGATTGTCGATGATGACGGTCAGATCCTGATCCTGGTTGCGAAGTTCCTGCGGGCGAACGGGTTTCGAGTCCATACCGCACGAAATGGCGTCGAGATGGCCGAGACACTGAAACAGGCTGCGGTCGATCTGATCGTGCTGGATCTCATGCTTCCGGGAAAGAACGGTTTGGAGATCTGTCGCGACCTGCGCCGCAGCTCCTCCGTCCCGATCATCATGCTGACAGCCAAGGGCGACGACACGGATCGCATCATCGGTCTTGAGGTTGGGGCGGACGACTATCTGCCGAAACCGTTCAATCCGCGAGAGTTGCTGGCGCGGATTGGTGCGGTGTTGCGGCGCAGCCGTGGTCTGGGCAGTCCGTCCACGCAGCGCGCCCGGCGAAGCTTCCTCTTCGCCGGCTGGACGCTCGATACCCTGAAGCGCGAACTCACCGCGCCAAGCGGTGTCGTCGTGGATCTGTCGACGGGGGAATATGATTTGCTGCTGGCCTTCCTAGAAGCACCGCAGCGGATTCTGACGCGTGAATTCCTCCTGGACGCCGCCCGCAATCGCACCATCGAAGGCTATGATCGATCGATCGACGTGCAGGTGAGCCGTTTGCGCCGGAAGCTCGATGGCCGTGAAGATCTGATCAAGACGGTGCGAGGTGCCGGATATCTTTTTGCGACGGACGTGACCCGTGCCTGAGATCCGTATCCGGCACTGGTGGCAGTCAATCGATAGCCTGCGGTTGCGGACGGCACTGGTTGTTCTGTTCGGCGTCTCGCTGGTGCATTTCGGCAGCCTGTTCACCTATCACCGGAGCCTGGAACAGGAACTGGACCTGGCAAACGAAGCCCGGCTTGCCGACCAGCTTCTGACAATCAAGCGAGCGGTCATGCGTGCGCCTGTCGAGGAACGCGAGGATGTGGCCCATGATTTCTCAGGCGGCTCCATTGTTGCTCATTGGGGAGCAACGCCCTATGCAGTTGCCGGCGGGACTGGAGGGGAGAACTGGGAGCCGCTCAGGCGAAATCTTCGGACGCTCGCACCTGAGATCGCGGAGGACGGCCTGATCATCGGGCCCGAGAACCAGGCAAGTGACGATCCCCATCTGGCGGTTGTGTCGATCAAGCTTCCAGACGCGACCTGGATCAACGTCAATCTCGTTGCATGGGACCGAAAGGCCCCACCTCCGGGGAGTATGCTGGTTTCGACGACATTGATGGCCGTCGGGGCGATTATTGTTTCCATGCTTCTGGTGCGCTGGTTCACCCGCCCGCTGGCTGCGGTCGCCGCCGCCGCGAAGGATTTCTACCGGGGCAAGACGGTCACCGCCGTGCCGGAAACAGGGCCGCGAGAGGTGGTCGAGCTGGCGGTTGCCTTCAACGACATGCAGCGTCGCATCGAACGCCTGATCGAAGACCAGACCCAGGCGCTTGCGGCCGTTTCCCACGACCTCAAGACTCCGATCACCCGCTTGCGGTTCAGGGCCGAGGATCTGGCCGATGGAGCCGTGCGCGCGGCGATGGCGGAAGACTTGACGGAGATGGAGCGGATGCTCGATCAGACCCTGTCTTTCCTGCGCGGCGATCGCCGTGACGAGGAGTTGAAGTCGATCGACATCGTCGCGATTCTGGAAACCCTGATTGATGATGCCGTCGATCGGGGCGCTTCGGTCGAACTCACCGGCAGCGCCCATGCCATTATCATGGGGCGGCGCCTTGCCTTGAAGCGCGCCTTTGCCAACCTCGTCGAGAATGCATGCAAATATGGCGGGCAAGCGCATGTCGAGGTGACCGATCGCGATACTGAAGTTAACATCAAAATCCGTGATGCGGGCCCCGGTATTGCTGCAGAGGACATCGAGCGGGCGCTGTCACCCTTTGTTCGGCTTGAGCCATCGCGGAACCTGGAAACGGGGGGCTTTGGGCTGGGACTGCCGATCGCTCAGGCCATTATAAACGGCCATTTCGGGAGCCTGCGGCTTGATAACGCCGACACGGGCGGGCTGATCGTCAGTATCACACTTCCAAAGGATAGCTCAAAACTGTCCTGAAACATTCTGTAACAATCTGGACATCGCTGGACAAAGACGCGGAGCTACACCGGAGCAAATCAACTCGTTCTCAGGTTTGCGATGGTCGACCGATTCGCCTCTGTTCTCACTGGCTTTACTCTCCTTCTGATCGGGTGGGCCCCATCGCCTGCCTTTGCCCATGAGGGACATGATCATGGCGCGCCGCCTCCGCCGGTCTCAGCGACGATCGCGCCACGTGCCGATGCGTCGACAGTCGATATAGAACTGGTGGCCGTGGCGCGCGGCGCGCGGCTGGAGATCTTCCTCGACAGCTTCAAGGGCAACGAACCGATCAGCGGCGCGTCGCTGGAGATCGACAGCCCCGCCGGCACGATAAAGGCGGAAGCCATGGGAGAGGGCACCTATGTTGCAGCAGCTCCCTGGCTGGCGCAGTCCGGAACCTATGATCTCGCGATCACTGTCATGGCAGGTGATCTCTTCGATGTGCTGACCATCACAATGGTAATCCCCGAGAAAGCAACCAGCGTGGGGTCGGTGGCAGCGACTGATGGCTTTCCGGTCAGCACCGCGTGGGTGCAAGGTGTCGGGGCACGGCTGCTGCGACCTGACCTGACGCTGCTGGCCGTCGGTGGCGGCGGAGTGGTGCTCGGCCTTCTGATCGCCTTGCTGTTTCGCCGCCGCAAGTCCACCGCCACGGTCGCTGCCATCGCGGCAATCCTGATTTTCGCGGGAACGCCCAAATCGTACGCTGCCGGCCCTGCACTGCCCGGCATGCAGGCCGCCGAGCGGGACGTCGCCCAGCGGTTTGCGGATGGCTCGATCTTCGTGCCTAAGACCACACAGCGCATCCTCGCGATCCGCACGATATTCACGGAACAGGCCACACATGCGGGGACCGTGGAGCTGCCGGCGCGGATCATTCCCGATCCCACGACATCAGGCTATGTCCAGGCATCCGTATCAGGAAGGCTTCTGCCGCCCTCCGGCGGCTTCCTCCAACTGGGCGCGCGGGTGTCTGCCGGAGACGTGCTGGCGCTCGTACAGCCCTCCGTCGGTGCCGCCGACCTGACAAGCCAACAGCAGCAGGCCCGCGAACTCGACCAGAACATCATGCTGGTCGAGCGCAAGCTCCAGCGCTTCGAGCAGCTCCAGTCCGTGGTGGCGCGTGCCGAGGTCGAGGATGCGAGGCTCGAGCTCCAGGGTCTAAAAGCAAGACGCGCCAATCTTGAACAGGCACCCATGGCCGCGGAGAAGCTGATTGCCCCTGTATCGGGTGTGATCGCCGCAGCCCAGGCGGTCGCGGGTCAGATCGCCGAACCCAATACAGTCATCTTCCAGATCATCGATCCAAGCCGCTACTGGGTGGAGGCGTTGAGTTTCGAAGCCCATTCCGTGACGGGGACGGCGCGAGGCAAATTCATGGATGGCAGAACCGCGACGCTTAGCTATCGCGGCAGCGGTCTGGCCGATCGCAATCAGGCGATCCCGATCCACTTCAGCGTCGAGGAGAACCCCGAAGGCATCCGCGCCGGGCAATTGCTGACCGTGCTCTCCTCGACCATGGAGAAACGAACAGGCATTGCTGTCCCGCGCACCAGTGTCCTGCGCGGCTCGAATGGCCAGTCCCTCGTCTACGAACACACGAATGCGGAGCGTTTCGTCCCAAGGGAAGTCCGCACCGAGCCCCTGGACGGCGACCGTCTGCTGGTTGTCTCGGGTATCGAAGCCGGCAAGCGCATCGTCACACAGGGTGCCGAACTCCTGAACCAGATCCGCTGAGGCTGTTATGTTCAACTTTCTCGTCACCCAGTCGCTCAGGAACCGGCTTTTCGTCCTGGCGATCGCCGCCGTGCTGATGATCTATGGGGCATTTACGGTCACGCGTTTGCCTGTCGACGTGTTCCCGGATCTCAATCGGCCGACCGTCACCATCATGACGGAAGCCGAGGGGCTTGCACCGGAGGAGGTCGAACAGCTCGTAACCTATCCGCTCGAGTCCCAGATGAACGGGCTTCCGGGGGTAAGCCGTGTGCGCTCCACGTCAGGCGTGGGTCTTTCGATCATCTATGTCGAATTCGACTGGGACACGGATATCTATCGCAATCGGCAACAGATTGCCGAGCGCCTGTCGCTGGTGCAGCCGCAACTGCCTGCCAATGTCGTGCCGCAGATGGGGCCGATCAATTCGATCATGGGTCAGGTGATGCTGATTGCCGTGACCGGGCCGGACAAGGTCTCAGCCATGGAGTTGCGAGAACTGGCCGATTTCACCGTTCGGCCGCGTATCCTGAGCATCCCCGGTGTGGCCCAGGTCATTCCGATCGGCGGCGAAGTCAGGCAGTATCGCGTCTCGCCCAATTCGGCCGCCATGCGGGCGCTCGGCGTGTCCTTCAAGCAGATCGAACAGGCGCTGGCGCAGTTCGGTTCCAACACCGGCGGCGGCTTCACGGACCAATACAGCCGCGAATTCCTGATCCGCAATGTCGGCCGCACAAAGAAGATCGAGGATCTGGCAAGCGTCGTGGTGGCCAGCGTGGCCGGGCAACCCGTCCTGCTGCGACAGGTCGCAGAGGTGGCTTTTGCATCGCGCCAGAAGCGAGGGGATGCAGGCTATCAGGGGCAGTCTGCTGTCATAGTCTCGGTGGAGAAGCAGCCGGATATCGATACCGTGAAGCTCACACGCGAGGTCGAGGCAGCACTCAGCGAGATCGGTGCCACCTTGCCGGCAGGCGTGAAAGCCGATCAGGTCCTTTTCCGGCAGGCCAATTTCATCGAGACCTCGATTGGAAACGTTCAGAAGGTTCTGGTTGAGGCCATCGTCGTCGTTGCCATCATTCTGTTCGTCTTCCTCCTGAATACAAGGACGACCGCCATCTCGCTGACGGCGATCCCCGTTTCCATTCTGGTGTCCGCGATCCTCTTCCATCTGATGGGTTTGTCGATCAACACCATGACGCTTGGCGGTCTGGCGATCGCCATCGGCGAACTGGTCGACGATGCGGTCGTCGATGTCGAGAACATTTTCCGGCGGCTGCGGGAGAACCGAGAGAAGGGCAATCCGCGGTCAGTCTTTGACGTCGTCGTCTCCGCGAGCCAGGAAGTCCGCTCCGGCATCATCTATGCCACGATGATCATCGTTCTCGTTTTCGTGCCGCTGTTTGCGCTTTCCGGCATCGAAGGACGGCTCTTCGCGCCGCTTGGCCAGGCCTATATCATCTCCATCCTGGCTTCGCTTGTGGTGTCGATCACGCTCACCCCGGTCATGGCCTATTACATGCTGCCCGGCCTGAAGCGTCTGGACGAGCATGAGGGCGTGGTCGTCCGGGTCCTGAAACGGGCAAACCGCCGTCTTCTCAAATGGTCTTTCGGCCATCCGAAGATCCTGATGACGATCGTGCTTACTGGCGTCGTTGCGGCAGGCCTGTTTGCCACGCAACTGCCGCGCTCCTTCCTGCCACCCTTCAATGAGGGCACGCTGACGATCAACATGCTGTTCAACCCTGGCATTTCGCTTGCCGAGAGCCACCGGGTCGGCCTGATCGCAGAGCGATTGATCATGGAGGTGCCCGAGGTCGAGCAGGTCGGTCGTCGCACCGGCCGTGCCGAGCTCGATGAACATGCGGAAGGCGTGCACGCATCGGAGATCGAAGTGGCCCTTGCGGCAGACGGAAGGAGCAAGGACGAGATCATTGCGGACATTCGGTCGCGACTTTCGGTCCTGCCTGTCGCTACCAATGTCGGCCAGCCGATTTCCCACCGGCTCGACCACATGCTTTCGGGCGTGCGCGCCCAGATCGCGCTCAAGATATTCGGCGAGGATCTCGACAGCATTCGCGGCTTTGCCGAGGAGTTTCGTGGCAAGCTGGCGGATATCCCTGGTATCGTCGACCTGCAGGTGGAAAAGCAGGTCCGCATCCCGCATCTTGAGGTCATTGTCGATTACCGCCGCGCGGCCCTTTACGGCATCCAGCCGGCGGCCGTGACCGAGCAGCTCGAACGTCTGTCGAACGGAACGATTGTTTCCCGCATCATTGATGGCAACAAGCGGTTCGATGTCGTGCTGCGTCTTGAGGATGAGACGCGCAGCACCAAGGGGCTCTCGGATATGCTGATCGAGACGCCTGCAGGCTGGATCCCCGTCAGCCAGATCGCCGAAGTCCGCGAAACGGATGGTCCCAACCAGATCCTGCGTGAAAACGGCAAGCGTCGCGTCGTCGTTCTCGCCAATACCGACGGCGAAGCGGACATGGCCAGGGTCATTGCCGACATCCGCAATGTGATCGCGCGCTCCACACTGCCGCCCGGCTTCTTCGTCAGCCTCGAAGGCACCTTCCAGGCGCAGGAGGAGTCGATGAGAACCATCGGCCTCCTCTCGGTCATCTCGCTGGCCATGGTGTTTGCGATCCTCTATTCGCGTTATCGCTCGGTGCTCTTCGTCTCGATCATCATGGCGAGCGTGCCGCTGGCATTGATCGGATCGGTGACCGCGCTCTGGATTGCCGGCCAGCCGCTTTCCGTGGCCTCGATGATCGGCTTCATCACGCTAACCGGCATTTCCACCCGCAACGGCATCCTGAAGATCAGCCACTACATAAATCTGGCAATCCAGGAGGATCTGCCGTTCGGCAGGGATCTTGTGGTACGGGGCTCGCTCGAACGTCTGACACCCGTCTTGATGACGGCCCTGTCGGCGGGCGTCGCCCTCATTCCGCTGATGATCGATGCCAAGGCCCCGGGCAAGGAGATCCTCCATCCGGTTGCCATCACCATCTTCGGTGGGCTTGTCACCGCCACGCTCCTCGATACGCTTCTGACACCGACGCTGTTCCTGCGATATGGTCGCAAGCCTCTGGCGCGTCTTGTCGAGCAAGCGCGTCGCCAAGTGAGCGGCGCGCAGCCGACGACCGGAGCACCCACCCGCACCATCGAAACCTTTTAGCCCTACCAGGAGAACTCCATGCGTCGCACTCTGCTTGCCCTGTCCATCGCCGTCATGGCCGCCTTTCCAGCCTATGCCCACGCACCCCGTCCCGGCCCGAATGGTGGACTGAAGGTTGACGCAGGCGCAAACCACCATGTCGAACTGGTGGTGTCAGGGACCACCGAGGTCAGCGTTTATATATACGATGCTGCGGATAAGCCGGTTCCGGCGGCTGGATATAAGGGGAACGCGATCCTGTTGGTGGATGGCGCAACGCAACGCTTCACCTTGTCTGCTGCCGATGGCAACCGCCTCACGGGGACTTCGCCCGTTCCGGTTAATCCGGGCGTCAAGGGTGCGATACAGGTGATCACCCTGGACGGGACCACCGCGCAGGGCAAGTTCTGATCGTTGGGGCCAATGATGCGGCACTTAAGGTGCCCAGCACCGACAAGGAAGGCACCCGAATAGCCGGTGCCCCCTTAACCAGGGAGATGAGGCTACAAGCCAAACGACTCCAGGATTGGGCAGGGGCCGCTTTTGCCGGATGAACATTCTGCTACTAGGCGCTCGACCGCCTCGCGGGTACGGTTCAGTTCGTCAATCCGAGCGTTGAGAGCCGCGAGGCGTGTCCTTGCCGCGTCTCGTCTCAGAGCATCTCAGGTGACTGCATTGATCGAATTCAAATCGTCCAAACGCGAACAGCCCGCTGGTTTTCACCTGGCGGGCTTTTTGGTTATATTTGATGTCGAGAGGTTGGTTGCGGGGGCCTGATGGCACAGAGACTTGTCAATTCGGCAAGCTTGTTGCGATGTTATTCCGTCGACAGCTTTTGCCGGATCTCTGCCTTCAGCACCTTTCCAACCCGCGAGCGTGGCAGGTCGGGCCAGACTTCGAGCTGTTTCGGGGCCTTGATGCTGCCGATCTGGGCCTTGACGAAGGCGATGAGGGCTTGGGCGTCGATCGTCTTGCCTTCCTTGGGCTGGACGACGGCGACGATGCGTTCGCCCCATTTGTCGTCCGGCAAGCCGACGACGGCGCAATCGAGAACGTCGTCATGCTGGGCCAGCGCCTGCTCAACCTCGACGGAATAGACGTTGAAGCCGCCGGTGATGATCATGTCCTTGGCACGGTCGACGATGTAGAGGAAATTGTCCTCGTCCAGATAGCCGATATCGCCGGTGTGATGCCAGCCATGGGCGAAGGTTTCCTCGGTCGCCGCCTGGTTCTTGTAATAACCCTTCATGACCAGCGAGCTGCGAAGGACGACCTCGCCCCGCTCACCTGCCGGAAGCAGCCTGCCTTCGCCGTCAATGATCCCCAGCCGCACGTGCGGGCCGGCGCGGCCGGCCGAACGCAGCCGATCCTCGGCAATCGATCCATCCGCGTTGTAATGGTCTTTCGGCGGCATGACGGTGATCATCATCGGCGCTTCGGTCTGGCCGAAGAATTGTGCCATGGGGCCGATGCGCGTGAGCGCCTCCTTCAGGCGCGCGACCGAGATCGGCGCTGCCCCATACCAGAAGCATTGCAGCGACGAGAGATCGGCCTTGTCAAGATAGGGACTGTCGAGCAGCATATAGATCAGCGTCGGCGGCAGGAATGTGTGGGTGATCCTGTGTGCCTCGATCAGACGGGCGAACTCGGCGATGTCGGGACGCGACATGACCACAATCTGGCCACCCAGCGCCAGAACGGGAAAGCAGAGAACGCCCGCCGCATGCGTCAGCGGCGCGAGCGCCAGATAGCGCGGCCTCCCCTCGAACGGATAGCCCATCAATGTCAGGGCCGACATGATTTCGAGATTCGTGTCGGTCAACATCACGCCCTTTGGCTTGCCGGTCGTGCCACCGGTTCCGGGGATCATGGCGACATCGTCGATCGGTTCACGGGAAAAGGGGCTGTCGTCCACACCGTCGATCCAGGCTTCGAGCGATATCGCGAAGGGGAGTTCCGCATCCAGGCAGACAGCCTGCGCGAGCTGCGGCAGATCCGGCAGCATCTTCTCCACCATCTCCGCAAAGGCGCTGTGAAAGATGAGGAAGCGGCAATCGAAATTGTCGAGGATGTAGCGGTTCTCGTTGGCTTCGTTGCGCGGGTTGATCGGGCACCAGACGGCACCCGCCCGCGAAATGCCGAAAACGCAGGAAAATGCGATGGGATCGTTTGCCGAGAGAATGGCAACCTTGTCGCCCGCCGCAATACCGCTTGCCGCGAGGCTGCGGGCAACCCGGTAGCTCAGCACCTGCACCTCGCCATAGCTGTGATCCCTGCCCGACATGGTCAGGCAGGGACGATCAGCGCCTAGCGATGCCCCGGTGTCCAGATAATCGATCAGACGCATCCGCATATCCATTGCCGTCATTCCTCAATACTTGTCGCCGGGTACCGACCCGTTTGCCCAACCGTGCCTGTCCGGAGCAGTACGGGCCTGTCCCGTTCTGCTCCGGACAGGCCCGTACTCAATAACCGGTGATTTGCTTGACAAAATCCCGGCGGCTTTCCCAGGGCATGCTGTCGACCTGGGTTGCAACACCTGCATCTTCCGGGGTCACGAACCAATGGACCTGACGCCCGTCCACCGCCTTGAGAACGGTTTCCGCCACCTGATCGGGTGTCACATTGACGCCGAGAATATCCACGGACTTCGCCTTGCTTGCGGCTTCGAGCACCATGGGTGTTTTTACATAGGCGACCATGAGGTCGCAGACCCATATGCCCTTGCCCTCAAGTTCGACATTCAGCGCTTCGGTCAGGCCGCGCACCGCGAATTTGGAGGACGAATAGACCGCAAGATCTGGAATGCCGTAAATGCCGGACACCGACCCCATCGTGATGATCCGTGCATCGCCATGCCGGGACAGATAAGGCAAGGCGGCTTTGGTCGAGTTGATCACGCCCTTGACGTTGACGTCGAAGACGGCGTTGAGACGATCGATATTCGCCTCCGCAAATGGCTTCATTTCCAGAAGACCGGCCGAATTGAAGATCGCCTTCAGCGCGCCTTCGGGGCCGACGAAATCGGCAAGCGCCGTCTCAATTGAAGCAAGGCTGGTGACATCAACCGTGTAGGCTTTCGCATGGCCCCCAAGCTCGGCCGCAAGTGCAGCAGCTGCGGCTCCATTGTTGTCGGCCAGTCCGACACGCCAGCCTTTTGCGGCGAAAACCGTTGCCGTGTGCTTGCCGATCCCGGAGCCCGCGCCCGTGATGAAGATCGATTCCATGGTTTTGTCCTTTCCTGCTTTAAAACTGGTCGAGGGAAGCCGAGGCATCCAAGATGCCCCGCCTTCCCCGCATTCAAGAGACTGAGACCGGCCGCCGCTTACGGCACCGGCCGGCCAAGCCAGTCACGGTAGAAGGTGTCGATGTCCGGCTTGAAGTCGTGGACGATGGGATATCCGGGCGGCACCACTTCCACCTCCAGCAGCGTGCCGGAGAGCGGATCGTAATATTCGCGAAGCTGCATCCATTCGGGATCGCAGCCCAGCTTGTCCGGATAGATCTCGTTGATCAGTTCCTCGGTGTCACGCACGAAAACCTTGGCGTGAAGCTTCCAGTTTTCATTCACGTCGCAATATTCATAGCCCCAGGTCGATTTGACGATGCGGCGGCCGTCGGGCTTTCGGACCACGAAGAGATGTTCGGCAAGTGGCAGCAGGATGGGATCGTCCCATTCCACGCTGTCCTGCCAGATCTTGACCATCTTGTCGAAGCGGTCCGCGTCCTTGAAGCCGCTGATCATGCCGTGCAGCTTCTCGAAGCTCAGCTTGCCGTCTTTCAGCTCCCGCAAGGTGTTGATGTCGTGGGATACACTCATGGTTATCTCCAATAGTTATCTGTACGGGCAGCGACTTCAGAACGAGAAGTCTTCGCCAAGGCTCCAGAAGTTGCGGAAATGCGCAGCCCAGCGCGACGAGAGTTTCATGGAACTCTGGTACATGGCGCGAACCGGCGCGTGGATATTGCCGGCAAGAACCCGCTCACGCTCACGCGCGATAAAGTCCTTGGTGTCGACGGCACGCTCGAGACGACGCTTGCGCATCGCGGCGCGTTCGGCCTGCGTCGCCGCCACATCGGCCTGCAGCCTGCCATCGGCCCCCTTGGTCAGCACCACGCCGTAGATCGGCTTGGCAAAACGCTCCAGAAGTTCACCGCCGTTGACATCGGCAGCGACCGAGGCCGGATCGCGTTCAAGCGGATCGCCCAGACCCGGACCACCGCGCTGGACGGAGGTGTAGAGGTCATATTCGCCGAAGGGATGCGGGCCGGTCATCTGGTTGAGGTCGAAGACCTCATCGCCCTTGACCATGGCGCTGATGGCACTGTTTTCCGGGTCGCCGTCAAGCGTCGGATAGGGAGCCTTGCTGGCCGTCAGTTCCTTCATGTTGGAGTTATGGACATTGTGGCGATAGCCGGAATTGCCCGGATAGCCGCCGAAGACGCCGGCGGACGAGAAGACATGGCCCTCACCTGCACTGAACAGGATCTGCGACTGCGTCTTGAAGAGCATGCGCAGACTTTCAGCCCCGCAGCCACCGCGATACTTGCCGGCTCCCGACGTGTTGGCCTTGCGGCCACGGCCGAGATAGAGCAGCGGTTCGAGATGTTCCCAGGTTTCGACCTCGCCCATGTCGCCTTCCGGGTTCCACATGGCGGCGCATGTCGCCTCCCCGTCCTTGACATAGGCTGCACCCGTGCCCTGGCAGGAGATCTCGAAGTTGGTGAAGGCCGACGGCTGGCCGAAGTGGTTGATGCCACCACCCTGCAGCAGGTTCCAGGTGCAGGGATAGGAGGCGGAAATCTCCTCCAGATAGCCACGCGCAAAGTAAGAGCGCGCGAGGCTGCGCACGAAGCCGGTGAAGCTCGGGATCAGGAAGAACCAGGTGAGCGTGGTCGAAACCTTGTCATAGTCCGGATTGCACCACGATCCCTTCGGCAGTTCGATGGAGGTGGCATAATAGGCCCCGTCATTGATCTTGTCCGAGTTCCAGAGCGTCTGGGTGAGCTGCACCCACATCGCGCCCTGCATCGGTGACGGCGCGCAGTTGAACGAGTGATAGTCCCACTGGTTCGCCCCGTCGAAGCTCAAGCCAAGATGCCCGTCACCGGTGATCTTCATGCGCAGCGGCGCATGCATCATCGTGTCCTTGCGGGCCAGAGGATGGACCGTCTCGTCGTTCTTCCAGGGCAGATCGATGAAGGTCGGGGCTTCGTATTCGCCGGGAAAGCCCATCTGCTTGACCTTGCCGATCAGCGTGCGGCGACCTTCCTCGACCGCCTCGCGGATGAAGGACTTGTAGGTGTCGAGGCCGACTTCCTCGATCGTCCGATAGACCTGCTCGCGCACCAGCTGGCAGCCGGTGAGACGGGTCTTTTCGTCCAGCACCCAATACATCTCGGCGCGCACGTTGTCGCGGCAACGCTGGAGATAGTCCTCGTGGAAGAGGTCGTTGGTGCCGACGAGTTCGGCCGAGACGAGCAGGCCGTCGCCATAGCGGTCGGCATGGCCGTAGCACATGGAGCCGGGCTGGATGCCGCCGACATCGATTTCATGGGTCACGCCGCCGGCCCAGCCGATCAGCTCGTTTTCCCAGAAGATCGGGATCAGCGTATGGACGTCGGCGGTGTGAACATCGCCGATCATCGAATTGTTGTTGCAGAAGACATGGCCCGGCGCGATGCCCGGATTCTTCTCGTAATTGTTGCGGATCATATATTTGATCGCATCGGCCATCGTATGGACATGCACGATGATGCCGGTGGAAAGCGCAACGGATTCGCCCTCCGGCGTGTAGAGCGCGAAGGACAGCTCGCCGATTTCCTTCACGATGGGTGAGGCGGAAATGTTGAGCGCTGTGGAGCGCGCATTTACGAGGCCGCCCCGCAGGTGCGAGAAGATCTTCTCGTACAGGATCGGCTGGCCGTTGCGGATCTTCAGGTCCTTCAGGCCCTGATAATGGCCGGTGCGCTCGAAGATCTCGTCGGACTCCGTCAGCATCTGCCGGAGCGTCTTGCCTTCCCAGCCGATATTTTCGATGCGGCTGTCAACAGTTTGCAGTTTGTTCAACATGTTGGTCGTCCTTTCCGGTCAGTCTTCGAGATGACGCAGGTGGAAGATGAGGTGCTGGTCGAGCCGGGCTTCAGCACCGGGCGGGACCATGAATGTCGTGGAAGAGGCCTCGATGACGGCCGGACCGGTGATCACATTGCCGGGCAGAAGCTCGTCCATGTCGAAGATACGGGCATCGTGCCATTTGCCGTTTCGGTAGATCGGACGGATTTCCTTGAGGGCATCTTCCGTTGGCTCCGGACCATGCAGCGGGAAGTTCGGCAGCGCCGGCTTCATCACCTTGACCACGCCGCGTACCAGAACGTTGGTGACGAGGTAGCCGAGCTCTGGCGATTTCGCCGAACGGGAGAATTCCTTCGAATAGGCCGCCTCGAAGCGTTCGATGATTTCGCGGATGTCATCAACCGAGCGGATCTCCTGGAAGGGCAGCTCGATTTCCACGTCGTTGAGCTGACCGACATACTGCACGCGCAGGCAATGACGGTACTCGATCTGGGCAGCATCGACGCCGGACTTGGAGAACTCGTCCTTCACCTTGGCACGAAGCCCCTCCCACCCGGCATTGACTGCGCCGGAAAGCAGGTTGAAGCCCTGTTCAAAGGCAGCCGGCGCCAAATCCGGGCTGGCCGTTGCCACATTCACCGTGCGGTCGAGACGATATTCGAAATCGGCGCAGGCGCAGCCGAAGGCCGAGAAGCCCGCCGCCCATGCCGGAACCAGAACATCGGCGAAGTTCAGGCCCTTGGTGTAGCCGGCGACATGCATCGGCCCGCCACCGCCATAGGAGAAGAGCGTATAGTCTTCCGGCGAATAGCCCTTGCCGAAGACGCGGGCATAGACCTCGTTGCGCAGGTGGTTCTCGAAGAGCTGGAGAACGCCTTCTGCCGCGTCATAGGGGTCGAGACCCAGCGGATCGGCAATACGCTCCTTGATCGCCTGATAGCTGCGCTCCTTGTTGAGGATGACTTCGCCACCGAGGAAGTTGTTCGGGTTGAGATTGCCGAGGATGATGTTGCAATCCGACAGCGTCGGCGTATCGACGCCGCCCTGCTCGAAGCACATGCCGATGCGCGACCCGGCACTGTCCGGCCCGAATTCGATGCGCTTTGAGATCGGGTCGAGGCGAACATAGGAGCCCGTGCCGGCACCGACCGAGTCAATATCGACCAGCGGCAGCTTGAGCACGAAACGCGCCATGTCCGGCTGCGTCTTGGTGGTGAACTCGCCGCCGGTGATCAGGCCGAGGTCGAAGGATGTGCCGCCGATATCCGAGCAGACAATATTGCCGATGCCAAGTTCTGCACCGAGATGGCGCGCGCCGACCATACCGCCGATGGGGCCGGAAATGAGCGTGCGGGCAAGCTCGCGGGCTTCCGTCGAGATCGTGCCGCCATGCGAGGCCATGACGCGCAGCTCGAACTGCCCGCCGAAACCCTTCGCACGATTGGCGATTTTCTGGAATTGGCCGCGCGACGGTTCGGCAGCATAGGCCTCGATCGTCACGGTGTTGAGCCGGGCAAAATCCTGCATGACCGGATAAAGCTCGGAAGAGAGATAGATCGGAACGCTCTTGCCCTTGCGCTCCATGACCTTGAGCGCGGCCTCCTTGACGGCATTTTCATGCGCGCCGTTGACATAGGAGAACAGCAGGTTGACGACGATGCCCTCGACATCCATGTCGAGCAGTTCGGCGACAGCCGCTTCGGCCTCGTGTTCATAGAGCGGGATGGCTTCCGTGCCGAAAAGGTCGATGCGGCCACGCACACCCTTCATCCGCTCGCGCGGGACCAGGGGCTGATTGTGACGATGCGTCAAGACCTTCAGACGGTCCTGATACGAATAGCCGAGATAGGTCTGAATGCCGCGCTCGAGCTGGAAATAATCTTCCATACCGGCCGTCACGATGACGCCGAGACGTCGACCTTTCCGCTCCAGAAGCCGATTGAGCATCGACGTGCCGGAATAGATGCCGGTCGCGACTTTCGGAAACACCGCTTCCGGGGATTGCCCCCATTGCGCCAGCGCGTCCTCCACCGAGCGGCCGAAGCCGATCGATTCATCGGCGGGCGTCGTCTGCGCCTTGCCGACGACGAAGCGTCCCGTATCATCGACGAAGAACGTATCCGTCATGGTGCCACCGGCATCCATGGACATGATGAATTGGTTCATTGTTGAAAAGCCTCCCTTTTGCCAGACACGGGAGAAAGTGCGCCTCGCTGCTCGCACGACGACGAAACGCCCTGCGACCATGACAAAAAAACGCGAGCCTCCTCCCAGAGACGGAGCCGGCGATCCGCAAGGCTCCTCCCTCACAATCCCGGCATGGAAAGAAGACTGTCAGTTTGACGGCAGACGATATTGAACGATCGGGTTACCGATTTTGTACAATCTGACCTTACGGAAGGGGGCTGGATAAAGAAGAAGGGAAATGTCCGGGGGCGTATCAGTACCCGGCAGGCTTACGCGCGGCGCAGGTTTCCGGGCGTCTGGCCTGTCGCCTTTTTCATGACGCGGGTCATGTGGGCCTGATCGCTGAAGCCCGTGAGGAAGGCGATCTCGGCAAGAGAAAGACGCGTGTCCTTGATCAGCGCCATGGCGCGATGCACGCGCCGCATCAGCACGAATTGCCAGGGGCTTTGCTCGAAAGCCGCCTTGAAACGACGCGGAAAGGTGTGTTCACACAGGCCTGCCGCATTGGCGAGATCGGCAAGACTGAAATTCTTGGCGAAATTGGCCTCGATGAAGTCGATGACGCGCTGGCGTTGCGCACCCGTCAGTGTCACCCCGGCATCAACGGTGTCACGGCTCGCCCTGTCACAGATGTGATGGTTGCGCAGCACCTGAAGGGTCAGCGCCTGAGAGAGAAGATCCGTCAGAAGCCGGGACCCGGAGGCGACATTCCGCAATTCGGCTTCAAGCGCATCGGTCAACGCCAGCAGCGAAGGATCCTCGATGCAAAGATCGTCAATGGCATGGAAGTGGCGATATTCGCTCTCGAAGGCGCGCAAAGCCATTTTCGACATGAGGTCTTTCGAGAGATAGAAATGCGAAACCTCGATATTGCCGTCCCATTCCCAATCGGAGGAGCGGTCTACACCGAGAAGCGATATCGCGCCTGGCTTCACATGGGTTTCGCGCCATGTCCCGTCCACACGACGGCGCATTCGCGTTTGTCCGCGTCGGTAGACGACCATCAGGATGCTGTCGATGCCGGGAGCCGAAACAGTCGAAGCGCCATAGTCTATGTCGCGAAAGAAAAGGCTGCGGCCCGCCGCATCGCCGGCATCCGCCTCAGCAACGATCTCACCCGGCGCGAAACGAATGACATCTTCAGGCCGGATGCTCTTTCGCAGATCAAGCTGCGAAGTCAGTTCCACCATCATATCCTCCCGCGTCCGATCTCCCGATCCGGGCTCCTCCCCGTTACGCAGCCTTCGGACGATACTCCCGTTCCGACATTTGTCAATTCTTGCAGGTTGTACAGCTTTTGCGACAAGACACGTCCGCTTGAGCACTCGTATTGCTATCAACCTGCTGCCAACGCTATGCAGAAAGACTGTATTTCCTCTGAACTTCGCAATTACGCCCCCGTGTGACCGCTGGTCGTGTTAACGAGTCCACCCGATGTTTCGTCATCCATGGGTCCGAAGTCACGTCGAAACGCGGTCCATCAATCTCCAGAAATGATGCGATACTCCCATGCAGCAACCCTTTTTCTTTGAATATTTCGGTAAGATGTTTTGAACAAAACAGATCTTCGCGCTGTTCAAGATAGTCAGTTTTCAATTTGGAAAACGGCTCCGAAACCAGACTGAAATCCGGACAAAGCTTTGCTTTTCAATATGTGTTTTCAGAGATGGGTAGAAGGACGAGGGCCCGATCATCGTTTTGCAGGCGTCCGAGGCCGGCGCCTGCATCCCCCAGAGGACACATGCTCGGCTATGCGCGGCATTTTTGATTAACCAATGCTTATTTGCCGTTTGTTAAATTTCGCCTCAATCTCACTCGCATCTTGGGGAAGCATATGTTCGGCATAAGATCGAAGGCGGAAGCGAAAGAACTCCAGTCAAAATTCGAGACTGCACAGGAACGTCTCGATCTTCTGGATGGATATTGCGGCGTAGGGCTTTGGGAGGCCTATCTGCCGGAGGCAAACGGTCAGCATCCGCAGTCACGTTGGCGCTATTCTTCCGAACTGAGGCGCATCACGGGCTATACGGAGGCCGAATTCCCAGACACGCTGGAAGCATGGATCTCGAGAGCCCATCCGGACGATCTGGAACGCGTCTTCACGGGTCTCGGCCAATTCCTGAGCGACAAGAGCGGAAAGGCGCGCTACACGGAAACCTTCCGCATCAAGATCAAGGAAGGGTCTTACCGCTGGTTCCGCTCGACCGCCGGCGCCCGCTATCTCCCCGATGGAACGACTGTGAGAGTGTGCGGCACGTTCACGGATATCCATGAACAGTTCGTGCTGCGCGAACAGTCCGAGGCGGTTGCCCGCGAGGATCAGGAAACGATTACCGCCCTTCGCTCGGCCATGACCGCGCTGGCGGCAGGCGACCTGACCTACCGGATCGACGCCACGCTGCCGGCAAAATCCGAGATTTTGAAACGCGACTTCAACACGGCAACGCAGCAGCTTGAAGAGGTGATCACCGCCGTGGTGGAGGCTGTCCATAGCATCAGTGGCGGTTCTTCTGAAATCAGCCGCTCGACGGACGATCTTTCGCGCCGCACCGAACAGCAGGCAAGCTCGCTCGAAGAAACTGCCGCGGCAATTGACGAGATCACGTCCACCGTGCAGCGGACCGCTCAAAACACCAACGAACTGGCGTCTGCCACGTCCAAGACGCGCCAGGCCGCCGAACATTCCGGCAGCGTCGTCCAGAACGCGATTTCCGCCATGTCGCAGATCGCGCATTCCTCAGGCCAGATCAGCCAGATCATCAGCGTCATCGACGAGATTGCCTTCCAAACCAACCTTCTGGCGCTGAACGCAGGCGTCGAGGCCGCACGTGCAGGTGATGCCGGCAAGGGCTTCGCCGTCGTCGCGCAGGAAGTGCGCGAACTGGCGCAACGCTCCGCCAATGCCGCCAAGGAAATCAAGCAGCTCATCTCGACCTCGAGCGATCAGGTCGGCAAGGGCGTCAACCTCGTCGGAGAGACCGGCAAGGCGCTGGAAACGATCGTCACCGAAATCGCCAGCATTACAGGCCTGATTTCCGAAGTCGCCCAGTCCGCCAAGGAACAAGCGACCGGCATTCGCGAAATCAACAGCGCGGTCAACCAGATGGACCAGATGACACAGCAGAACGCCGCGATGGTGTCCAATACAGCCCATTCCAGCCATTCCCTGGCATCGGAGGCGGCGCATCTCGCCGAACTGGTCTCTCGCCTCAAGGTCGGCGGGACGAAAAACGCCTACGGAACAAACCGCCGCGCCGCCTAAGATTTACTCGAGTTACAAGCCCCTTTAAGTCGAGCTCTTCCGATTATGTCATGCAAAAGGAAGATCTCCGGCACATAGGGGTGAGAGATAGGTCCCGGACGTCAAAAGCCCGCTGGTATTACCTGGCGGGCTTTTTCGTTTTATTTGATGTTGCGAGTTTGGTTGTGGGGGGCCTGATTGCACAGAGACTTGGCAATTCGCCATGAATTCTCGGATTAGAAACCGCCGAGAGACGGAAATCGTCTCCAACTCTTTGGATCGAGTGACCATGACGAAGGCGACGCTTGCTGCCGTATTCCCCCAACGAGTATGGATCTGATCCGTGCGTTCGCGAATAAGGCGGATCGTTGAACAGCGCCGGGTTTCGGCATTGTCGTTCGCCGCTGACGTTCGCTCACCTGACAGCAGCGCTGTCTACACGGCGGTCCCAACCAAGGCACCGATGCCTGCCGTTAGGGCCATGGCAAAGGCACCCCAAAAGGTGACGCGGAGCGTCGCTTTCAGCACGTTCGCGCCGCCTGCCTTCGCACCAATCGCCCCGAGAAGGCCGAGGAACAGGATGGAGGCAGCCGAGACGATCACCACGAGCAGGTGGGCCGGGGCCAGCCACACCATGGCGAGTGGCATGAATGCGCCGAGTGAGAATGTCAGGGCCGAGGTCAGTGCGGCAACGATGGGCCTTGCCTAGTGATTTCGGAAATGCCGAGTTCCTCACGCGCATGCGCCTCCAGCGCATCCTTCTGCATCAATTGCTCGGCCACGCGCCGGGTCAGCTCAATCTCCACGCCGCGCTTCGCGTAAAGCTGGGCAAGCTCCTCGCGCTCCTCAGCCGGCTGGGTCTCCAGCTCAACTCTCTCCCGCGCCAGATCGGCCTGCTCGGTATCGGCCTGCGAACTGACCGAAACATATTCGCCGGCTGCCATCGACATGGCACCGGCCACCAGACCAGCAACCCCGGCGATCAGGATTTGAGAACTGCCGGCGGCAGACGCGGCTACGCCGACAATGAGGCTCGCCGTCGAGACGATGCCGTCATTTGCTCCGAGCACAGCGGCGCGCAGCCATCCGATACGGGAAACGAGGTGGTTTTCACGATGAAGGCCTTTCATGATTTCCTCCGGATCGTGCCCTCAAGACGCGCAGAAAGAGCGATGGTGTTGGAGATCGTCCCGTATTTGCGGACATTCTTGTGCAGCAGTTCGAGACGTTGATCCGTTTCGTCAGTCTCGACCACAAGCTCGTAATCGACGGAAACGATCAGCGGCGGGCTGTCCTGCCGAACGGCATGAAGGTGCACCTCGACACCGTTAAGCGAGAAATCGAGGAGTGGCGTGACGCGCTCAATCCCCTTGATCATGCAGGCAGCAATCGCCGCCAGCAGCAGTTCTGCCGGATTAAAGGCATCCGCTGTGCCGGAAAGCCCCGTCGCCAACCTGATCTGCGCATCCTTGGTGCGCGCGACGCTTTCTCGCTGGTCGATCCGTTGCGCGGAGACACTGTATTCGAGCATCAAAAATCCTCCTCCGGACACAACCTGCCGGACATCCGTGCAACACGCTACCACGTGCCAAGGCATCCCGATTGACCGGCATCAAGGCGGAGGCATTTTCAAATTGGTAGATATTGCCCATCTGCAAACGAAATCAGCAGCGAGGAAGCCGCTGCTCAGATGCCAACGACACCGGGGCGTTGGCTGCGGAAATCGATAAGTCGCCATCAGAACATCACGCATCGGGGAGGAACCGGAATGTTTATCCGGGAAATGAGCAAGAACGACTGCATTGCCCTCATTGCCGAACAGCGTTTGGCGAGGCTGGCCTGTGCCAAGGACAATATTCCCTATGTCATCCCGATCTACTACGCTCTCCATGGGAACCGGCTCTACGCCTTCTCGATGCCGGGCAAAAAGATTGAGATTTTGAGGTCCAATCCGCGTGTCTGCCTGCAGATCGATCGATATGGCGACAACCATCATTGGATGAGCGTCGTTGTCGACGCGAACTTTACCGAATTGCCGGACGATGAGGCGAGCCGCCCGGAAAGGATGCAGGCCTGGTCCCTTCTCGCACAACATTTCGATTGGTGGGAGCCGGGCGCATTAAGCCCAACCCAGGAACCGCCGCGATCCTCCTCTACGCATATCTTCTTCGCCCTCGACATTATTGATGTCAGCGGCGTCGAGGCCGAAAATGACGACGGCGGACCCGAAGCCTGATCCGGTGCCGGCAGCGGGATGATCGCCGGCAGGGCATACCCGCCAGTCTTCAATTCAAGAAGCCGGCATGGACGACTTCCGCCAAGCCTCTATGGAGCCCTTGGACGCGACTTTGTCTCGTATGCTCAGAACGCTGTCGAAAAAGTCGATCCCGCGATCGGAGCGGATGGGGGAGATGTCATGCATGACGGCGATGACGGTTGCTTCCTGACAGGCGTCCTTGATCGTGCGGTGAAACGCCCGTGCCGCCTCGGCGTCGAGCGCGCTTGTCGCCTCATCCAGAAAGATCAGCCCGGGTCGCAGCAGCAGTATCCTTGCAAGGACGAGCTTCTGCTTCTGTCCACCCGATAGAAGCTGATCCCAGCTCTGGCCGTCACGACCATCGTCCGACAATGCGTCGGCAAGCGCTTCGAGCCCGGCCTGAGACAGGGCTGCCCTGATGCTTGCTTCGGAATGCGCGCTGACCGGGTCGGGAAGGCAGATGAGTTCTCGCAAGGACACGGCCTGGAGCCTGATGTCCTGCGCCGCATAGAGTGCACGGACATGCCGGGGCGTGAGGATCGAACCGCGACCATGCGCCCAAAGCCTGTTCATCGCCTTCAGAAGCGATGTCTTGCCGCTTCCCGACTCCCCGACAATCAGCGTCCATTCGCCCGGTGCGAATTCCAGCCGGTCGGCAACGAGGAAAGGCTGTTCGACGCGGGCATGCAGCAATTCCAGTTTCTCGACCATCACGCCGCGCGCGGCATCCTGCTTCGAGTACTTGAAGTCGCACGGGCCGCTTTGCGCATAAAACGCCTCGGGTTGCTGGACACATTCGATCGCCTGCGCGAGGTCGGTTATCCGCCGGGCATTGGCCCGGAGCGTGGCGATATCGGGCATGACATGGATGAACCAGGAACAGTCATTGATGAGGGCATTCGCAAGCTCGGCGCCCGTGACGTATTGTTGGAGACTGATCGTCTTGTTGATGTAGGGAATGAGATTGGGCGCGTAGGCGACGATCCGCGCGCCGACGAAGTTGTGAACAAGCTCGAACCCCATATAGGCGGCCGTGACCTTGTTCTGGCTGGCCCAGGTCTGGTCTATATCCCGATATCTCCGCTGATTGACGGCTTTCTGGGCTCTTTCGGCGTGGAGGACCGCGACGTGGAAGCTCCTGTGTAGAAAGGTGTTCAGCTCGTTGCGGTAACCGCCTTCCGCCCATTGCATGCGGACAGAGAGCCGCTGGAGAAGGCCGCCGAGCCTGGCAGCCATGAGGGTGTTGATCGGCACATAGACCGCAATCGCCACGAAGGCGAGAACGGCGCTGCCATAACTGCCCAGAAACATAAGCCCGCTGACCTCGGTCGAGGTTTCGATCAGTTTGCTGCCGACGAAACCGAGGGAGAGCACGACGCCGGCGACGCCCATTGCCAGCCCGATGGCGCCGCCGGTCATTCCCTTGATGGATTCCTGGATGCGCTGATCGATATTGTCCGGTGCCGGAACTGACGTTCCTGCCGCGTCGGCTCCGATCTGCTGCAGGTGGAAATGGGTATGATTGGAATCGAACAGTGCTTCGTTGAAGCGCTGGTCGAGCCAGGCCCGCCATCGGCGATGAAGCGTGGTCGACAGGAAATGGCGTGTCGCGGTGAAGCCTGCGTCTCGCAGGATTGCAATACCCGCAAGCGTCGCAAAGGTCGTCAGCAGGGTCGAGAGCGTAGTTGGCGTCGCGGGATCGTGGAAATAGGCGATCCGGTTGATCAGTTCGCCGGAGGTAACGGCAAACCAGACATTCGCCTTCGCGTAGAAGGCCGTCAGGATCAGGATCGCAACCGTGATGCCCCAGGCCTCTCGCCACCGCTCGGAGAGCCAGTAGGCGCTCATCAAACCCCAGAACCCGCGCATGGATGCGACCGGGCTAGAATGGCGCACTTCCCGTCTGCCGAAAATCCTGTCGATGAACGCATCCCGAAGGCCGGAGCGATTCCGCATGACGATTGTACCTTTCCGACGGCATACGGGGGCGGCAGGCACTTTGGGGCCGCAGAATTCGAACCCCACGCTCTCTCTCCGACTCAGCAGTTCGATGGTGGCCCAGGTCGTCGTCGCCGATGACGACGCGCGGGACCGGCACCGCGCAAAACAGGCAAGTCGCATCCCCCAACCTGAAGCGTACCGTAAAAGCCCTCGATTCCTCCGGGGAATAGCTACACCTCAATCAGAACGCGTCCCTTGACCTGTATCAATTCCAAAAGGGTGTATAAGGTCTAGCTTAAGATCGTGACGAGTTTCGGAACCGTCACGCGCACCCGCAGAGGTGCCCTCGGCATTGATTTGAGGTTCGTTCCGCAGATGGAACCCAGCTCGCTAACGATAGTTCTTCAAAGCAAGGAATACGAGCATGAGCATTCCGACCGTGGACGTGGTCCGCGTCCAAAGCCCTGTTTCTGAAACCAAGCTCGGCCTGCTGCCTCTGGTGGCGCTGGTGGTCGGATCGATGATCGGGGGCGGTGTCTTCAGCCTGCCGCAAAACATGGCGAAGGGCGCGTCGCCCGGCGCTGTCATGATCGGATGGCTGATCACGGGCGTCGGCATGCTGGCGCTGGCCTTCGTCTACCAGAGCCTGTCGACCCGAAAGCCCGCGCTGGACGCCGGTCCCTATGCCTATGCCCGCGCCGGCTTCGGCGATTTCGTCGGATTTAATAGTGCGTGGGGTTACTGGCTGAGCGCCTGGATCGGCAATGTCTCCTATGTCGTTCTGATCTTCGGGGCGCTGAGCTATTTCTTTCCCGCGTTCGGCGCAGAAGGGAATACGTGGCAGGCGATCGTCGGGGCGTCCATTCTGCTTTGGGCCACGCATGCCCTGATCCTGATGGGCATTCGCCAGGCCGCCATCATCAACGTCCTGACGACGATCGCCAAGCTCGCACCGATCGTGCTGTTCATCGCGCTTGTTGCGATCGCCTTCCGTCTTCCAACATTTCGCCTGGACCTCTGGGGCACGGAAACACCGGCGCTCGGCAATATCCTCACCCAGGTCAAAAGCACGATGCTGGTCACGCTCTGGGTCTTCATCGGCATCGAAGGCGCCAGCGTCTATTCCGCGCGGGCGGCCAAACGGGCCGATATCGGACGGGCAACGATCATCGGCTTCGTCATCGCGCTTGCGGCCTATCTTGCCGTCTCGCTTCTCTCCTTCGGCATCATGAGCCAGCCGGAACTCGCCGGCCTGCCGGCCGCTGCCTCCATGGCCAATGTTCTTGAAAAGATTGCCGGCCCCTGGGGCTCCGTCGTCGTCCGGATCGGGCTCGTCGTGTCCGTCGCCGGCGCCTTCCTGAGCTGGACGCTGTTTGCCGCCGAAATCCCCTATCGCGCCGCCAAGGAGGGGATGTTGCCGGACATCTTTGCCGTTGAAAACAGCAAGGGCTCGCCGTCGGGAGCGCTCTGGATCACCAACCTGCTCGTACAGGCTTTTCTGATTCTCACCTTCTTTGCGAATTCGACCTATCTGGCCCTCTTCTTCATCGCATCGACGGCCATCCTTGTCCCTTACGTGCTTTCCGGCGCTTACGCCCTCAAGCTCGCCATCAGCGGCGAGGCCTATGGCCCGGGCGAAGCACGCGGCCGCGATCTGTTCACGGGCGCCATTGCGACGGTCTACGGTTGCTGGCTGATTTACGCAGCCGGCCCGAACTATCTGCTGATGTGCGCGCTTCTCTATGTCCTCGGCGTTCCCGTCTACTGGTGGGCACGGCATGCCAGGGCGGAAAAACCGTTCTCCGGCCTCGAGGCGCTTCTCGCGGCGGCGATCGGTCTGGCGGCGGTCGTCGCCGGATACCTCATGTGGATCGGCGCCATCAGCGCCCTCTAAATCCTTCTATTTTCAACATGATCCAATCGACCTTCGTTCCACTCCGATCGGATGATGCTCTGGCGGCCATTGGCCGAGGAAGACGACAATGAACAATTCCCTTCCCCTGGGCGTGCATTCCGAAACAGGAACCTTGCGGCAGGTGCTGGTCTGCCGCCCCGGCCTTGCCCATCGACGCCTCACGCCGACAAACCGGGAGGAGCTGCTTTTCGACGACGTTTTCTGGGTCAAGCAGGCCCAGAAGGACCACGATGTCTTTACCGGCGTGATGCGGGAACAGGGTGTCGAGGTGCTGGACGTCAACACGCTGCTCGCCGAAACCCTCGAAATTCCTGAAGCCCGCGCCTTCGTGCTGGATCACCGGATCGCAGCCGATCAGGTCGGCATCGGCATGATCGCCGAGTTGCGCGCCTGGATGGAGGAACTGCCCCGACCTCGCCTTGCCGACTTTCTGCTCGGTGGGCTCGCGGTCGACGATCTCCCCTTCAAGCCGACCGGCCTGTTTGGAAGCTACCTTGGCCATCACGGCTTCATCCTGCCGCCGCTGCCGAACGCCCTGTTCACCCGCGACAATTCCGCGTGGATCTATGGCGGTGTCGCGGTCAATCCTATGTTCTGGCCGGCCAGACGGCCTGAAACGCTGCTGACGGCGGCGATTTACAGGTTTCATCCCAAATTCGCCGGCAAGGTGACGGTCCATTGGGGCGATCCGTCAAAGGAGCACGGGCTGGCAACGCTGGAGGGCGGCGATATCATGCCGGTTGGAAACCGCACGGTTCTCGTTGGCATGGGCGAGCGGTCGTCTCCACAAGGCATCGGGCAACTTGCAGAGGCTCTGTTCAGCAAGAGCGTTGTCGATCGGGTTCTGGCCTTCCGCATCCCGAAGTCGCGTGCCGCCATGCATCTCGATACCGTCTTCACGCTCTGCGGCGGCGATGTCGTGACGACGTTCAAGGAGGTTGCGGACGAACTCGTCTGCTATGACATCAGGCCGGGTGATGGCAAAACGCCCCTCTCCTTCCGCCATGACCCGCGACCGATCTTCGAGATCGTGGCCGAGGTTCTCGGCTATCGAAAGCTTCAGATCGTGCCCACCGGCGGCGCGACAGAGGAAGAGCGTGCGCGCGAGCAGTGGAACGACGGCAACAATGTTCTGGCGCTGAGACCCGGCGTCGTCGTCGGTTACGACAGAAACGACGATACGAACGCGGCGCTCAAAGCCGTCGGCATCGACGTGCTGGCCATTCCCGGCGCGGAACTCGGCCGAGGTCGCGGTGGGGGCCATTGCATGAGCTGCCCGACCATCCGCGACGCAACCTGACTTCAAGGAGCATTTCCATGGCCTTCAATCTGAAGAACCGAAGCCTGCTGACGCTTCGCGATTACACGCCGCGCGAGATCAGCTTTCTCATCAAGCTTGCGGCGGACCTGAAGACGGCAAAATATGCCGGCACCGAGGTCCCAAGGCTAAAGGGCAAGGACATTGCCCTCATTTTCGAGAAGGATTCGACCCGAACCCGTGTCGGCTTTGAAGTCGCGGCCTTCGATCAGGGCGCGCGCGTCACCTATCTCGGACCAACGGGAAGCCATATCGGGCACAAGGAATCGGTCAAGGATACGGCCCGCGTTCTTGGCCGCATCTATGACGCGATCGAATATCGGGGCTTCGGCCAGGCGATCGTCGAGGAACTGGCGAAATATTCCGGCGTGCCCGTCTATAACGGCCTGACCAATGAATTCCATCCAACCCAGATCCTGGCCGACTTCCTGACCATGCAGGAACATGTCGAAAAGCTCCTGCATCAGGTCGCCTTCGTTTTCATCGGCGACGCCGCCAACAACATGGGCGGCAGCGTGCTGATCGGCGGCGCCAAAATGGGCATGGACGTTCGGCTTTGTGCGCCGGAGGCATGCTGGCCGTCTGCCGAAATTCGCCACGAGGCGGACGAGATCGCCAAAGAAACCGGCGCGCGGATCACGATCACGGCGGATATCGGACAGGCGGTCAAGGATGTCGACTTCGTCTATACCGATGTCTGGGTTTCGATGGGCGAGCCGAAGGAGAAATGGGCAGAACGTATCAAGCTGCTCATGCCCTATCAGGTCAACGCGGCGCTGATGAAACGGACCGGAAATCCGAGAACCCGCTTCATGCATTGCCTGCCGGCATTTCATAATACGGAGACGAGCGTCGGTGCCGACATCAAGGCCCAGTTTGGCATCGATGCCATGGAAGTCACGGAAGAGGTCTTTGAAAGTCCGGCCTCGATCGTCTTCGATCAGGCGGAAAACCGTCTGCACACCATCAAGGCAGTCCTCGTTGCAACGCTGGGGGATTGAGAATGCTGGTCGTGGCAGCACTCGGCGGCAACGCCCTTCTCAGGCGCGGCGAGGCCCTGACGGCAGAGGCGCAACGCAAAAACGTTCAGGTCGTCGCCCGGTCGCTGGCCGCCATCATCCGGGCGGGCCACAGACTTGTCGTCACGCATGGCAACGGTCCGCAGGTTGGCCTGCTCGCCCTGCAAGGCGCCGCCTACAAGCCGGATGAGGCCTATCCGCTGGATGTTCTCGGCGCAGAAACCGAGGGCATGATCGGCTATATGATCGAGCAGGAACTGGAAAACGCGCTGGATCACACAAGACCGGTGGCGACCGTCCTGACACAGGTGATTGTGGACCCGAAGGATCCGGCTTTCGGCAAGCCCGGCAAATTCGTCGGCCCGGTCTATGAACAAGCTGAAGCGGAAAGCCGCGCGAAGGCGGCCGGATGGACCGTTGCGAGAGACGGCGACAAGTGGCGTCGTGTTGTTCCCTCGCCGAAGCCCGTCGAGATCCCGGACTGGAAGGTGCTGAAGCTGCTGCTCGACAACGGCGTGATCGTCGTCTGCACCGGCGGCGGGGGTATCCCGGTCGTCAGACGCAACGACGGCAGCCTGCTCGGCATCGAGGCGGTCATCGACAAGGATGCCGCAAGCGCCCTGCTGGCGCGTTCGCTCGGCGCTGATGCGCTGCTATTGTTGACGGATGTTGCCGCGGTCTTTCGTGATTTCGGCAGCGGGAATGCCGTCGCCATTGCCGAACTGACGCCGGAGGCTGCGCGCACCCTGGGTGCCCCGGAGGGTTCCATGCGGCCGAAGCTCATTGCTGCGGCCGACTTTGCCGAAGCAGGAGGATTTGCGGCAATCGGACGGCTTGAGGATGCCGAAGGCATACTGAACGGCCATGCGGGCACGCGGATTGCCAAAAGCCACGATCTCGGTGGCGCGTTGCGCTCATGAGCAAGATGGAACCCCTCATGACTTTCGCAGTTGGAACCCGAGGCGCAAGGCAAGAGCATTGGAGCAAACCTGCGTGACACCAAATCCATCCGATCTCGAACTCCGGACACTGGCGGCAGCCAGCGTTTCCGACGTGCTTGCGAAACTGAAAACAGGTTCTGATGGCCTCTCCGGTCAGGAGGTCAAGGCACGTCTTGAAACCTACGGACCCAATATAGCGGGCGGGCGTGACAGCTCGCCTCTGCTTCTGGAGCTTTGGAACAAATTCAAGAACCCGCTGAACATATTGCTGTTCGGGCTTGCCGGCCTCTCCTGGCTGCTCTCGGATCTGCGCTCGGCCGCCGTGATTGCGACCATGGTCGTGCTCAGCATTGGCCTCGGCTTCATTCAGGAGCATCGCTCCAGCAAGGCGGCGGCAAAGCTTGCCAATATGGTGCGTGTCGAGGTCATGGTGAAACGACAGGGCGCTGCCGGCGCGGATGCCGAGGGGTTTGCCGCGATCCCGCTGGATGGGCTTGTTCCGGGTGATATCGTCAAGCTCTCGGCGGGCGACATGGTGCCGGCCGATGTCCGCTTGTGCAGCGCGAACGATTTGTACGTCAACCAGTCGACACTGACCGGCGAATCCATGCCTGTCGAAAAAAACGACGCCATCGCGAAGGTGACCGACGAGAACCCGCTGGCGCTGCCCAATATCTGCTTCATGGGATCGAGCATTTCCAGCGGATATGGCACGGCCGTCGTCGTTCACACCGGCGACGCCACTTCGTTTGGAACGCTGGCGCGCCAGATCATGGCCGCCGACACCGAAACGAGCTTCGATCGCGGCATCCGAAGCTTTTCCTGGCTGATGCTGCGCTTCATCCTCGTCATGGTGCCGCTGGTTTTCCTCATCAATGGCCTGACCAAGCACGATTGGCTGGAAGCGCTGTTCTTTGCCGTGGCCGTCGCTGTCGGACTGGCGCCGGAAATGCTGCCCATGATCGTCACCGTGAACCTGGCACAGGGAGCGATGGCGATGGCGAAGAAACATGCCATCGTGAAGCGGCTGGATGCGATCCAGAATTTCGGCGCCATGGACGTGTTGTGTACCGACAAGACAGGCACGCTGACACAGGACCGCGTCGTCCTCAAACTGCATCTCGATGTGGCAGGACACAACGACGATAATGTCCTGAAATACGCCTATCTCAACAGCCACTTTCAAAGTGGGCTCCGGAACCTTCTGGACGTTGCAATCCAGAACCATGCCGAGCTTGAGGAACATCTCTCAGTCGATGGCGGCTACAGCAAGATCGATGAGATCCCCTTCGATTTCAATCGCCGACGCCTCTCGGTCGTCGTTGGGACGCCCGAGGGCAAAACGCTGCTGATCTGCAAGGGGGCCGTCGAGGAGGTGCTCGCCGTCTGCGCCGATTGCCGAACGGCCGACGGAAGCAGGCCGCTCGATGCAGCCCACCGCACCAGCATTGCCGACGTGACCGCGCGGCTTAATGGCGACGGCTTTCGCGTCATTGCCCTGGGCACCAGAGAGATTGCCGAACCGAAATCATCCTATCATGCCGGCGACGAGGCCGGCCTGACCCTTCAGGGCTTTGTCGCCTTTCTCGATCCGCCGAAGGAAACGGCCGCCGCCGCGCTTGCTGCCCTTGCTGCATCGGGCGTCTCGATCAAGATCCTGACGGGCGACAACGATCTGGTGACGTTGAAGACATGCCGGGATGTCGGACTGACCGTGACAGGCGTTGCCACAGGCCATGAAATCGAGGCGATGGATGACGAGGCTTTGCGCAAGGCAATTGAGCGGACGAATGTCTTTGCCAAGGTCTCACCCGCGCAAAAAGCCCGCATCATTGCAGCCCTGCAGGCCAGCGACCATGTCGTCGGCTTTCTGGGAGACGGCATCAATGACGGGCCGGCGCTGAAGCGGGCGGATGTCGGCATATCGGTTGATACGGCCGCCGACATCGCCAAGGAATCCGCAGACATCATCCTTCTCGAAAAGAACCTTGCGATCCTCAATGAAGGCGTTCTCGAAGGGCGGCGGGTGTTCGGCAACATCGTCAAATATATCAAGATGGGTGCCAGCTCGAGTTTCGGGAACATGTTCAGCGTGCTCGGCGCATCCATGTTCCTGCCCTTCCTGCCGATGGCGCCGCTGCAGGTTCTGGCGAACAACCTGCTTTACGATTTTTCGCAGACGACGATCCCCACCGATACGGTGGACGAGGAGTATCTGCAGCAGCCCCGCAAATGGGAAATAGGCAACATCATGCGCTTCATGCTGTTCATTGGCCCGATGAGCTCGATCTTCGACTATGCGACCTATTTCACCATGCTCTACGTGTTCGATGCCTGGAGCAATCCGTCGCTTTTCCAGACGGGCTGGTTCGTGGAATCCATCCTGTCCCAGACGCTGATCATCCATGTCATCCGCACGAAGAAACGGCCCTTCATCGACAGCTGGGCAAGCCCGCCGCTGATCATTTCGACGATCATCATCTGTGCCATCGCCGTTGCGCTGCCATACTCGCCGCTGGCAGGAACGCTTGGCCTGCAGCCGCTTCCGCTGCTCTACTGGCCGATCGTCGCATCGTTCCTCGTCGGCTATGCCGTGCTGACGACAATCGTCAAAACGTGGTTCATCCGGAAATGGGGGATGTGATCGGGTTCGGCCCTGGACTGCCATGCTTATTGATCTTGATCAAAACCGACCCCACCCCATAGGCATAGGCTGATCCGGCCTGTTGTCGAAAAGATAAAGAACAAGACTGGAGGGCCTATGCCCAAGCAATCGATAAGGAACGTTACCGTCGCTGGAACCGGTGTTCTCGGCGCACAGATCGCCTTTCAAACGGCCTTTCACGGCTTCGATGTCACGGTCTACGACATCAACGACACCGTGCTTGAAGGCGCAAAGGCCAAGTTTACGGCCCTGAAGCAAACCTATATCGCCGAGGTCGGCGCCACGCAGGCGGCGGTCGATGCCGCATTCGACCGCATCGCCTATAGCTCCGACCTGAAGACGGCCGTCGCGGACGCCGATCTGATGATCGAGGCGGTCCCGGAGAACGTCGATATCAAGCGCGCTTTCTATGCGGAACTCGCCAAGGTCGCGCCGCCGAGCACGATCTTTGCCAGCAATTCTTCGACCATGCTGCCGAGCCAGTTTGCCGCCTTCACCGGCCGTCCCGAGCATTTCCTGAACCTGCACTTCGCCAATCAGATCTGGACCCACAACACGGCGGAAATCATGGGCCACCCCGGCACCGATCCGGCGGTCTTCGATGCGGTGGTGGCATTTGCGAAAGCGATCGGCATGGTCGCGCTGCCGCTGAAGAAGGAGCAGCCGGGATATCTGCTCAACACGCTGCTCATTCCCATGCTGAACGCGGCGCTGCAATTGCTGGTCAACGAGGTCGCCGACGCCCAGACCATCGACAAGACCTGGATGGTCGCCAACTCGATCGGCATGGGGCCATTCGCCATCCTCGACATTGTCGGCCTGACGACGGCCTACAACATTATCCGTAACGGCGCCGAGCAAAGCAAGGATCCGGTGCAGCTTCGCATCGCCGAGTATCTGAAGACGAATTACATCGACAAGGGCAAGTTGGGTGCCGCGTCGGGCGAGGGTTTCTACCACTATCCGAACCCGGCTTACGCGCAGCCCGACTTCCTGACGTGACGACCTGGCCAGACACGCTGACGAACAACACGGATTGAATTGATGGTGGTTCCCGAACAAAACGGAAAGCCGACCGAGACCGTTTCGCGGAATGCGATGGTCGCCACAAAGCCCTATTCAGCCGTGACCGTTCCCCCGCAACACCCGGCAGACCCAGGCCCATCCCGCGATAACGAGCAGCGGCCACGACGCTGGCCATTGCTCGTCGCGCTGGCCATTGGCCTCGCCATCATCGCGGCCGTGCTCTACCGTCAGCCCTGGAAAACGACCGCGGCAACCGTGGCCGTGGAGGTCGTAGCCCCCGGGCCGATCACCCGTGTTCTTGCCATCAACGGGCGGATCGCGGCGCTTCGTTCCGTCGATGTCAAATCAACCGTCGCCGGAACGCTCACGACCCGCATGGCGCAGGAAGGTGACGTCGTGCAGCAGGGCGCAGTGCTTGCGACACTGGACGACACATCGCAGACCGCCGCCGTGCGGCAGAGCATTGCAACATTGCAGCAGGCTCAAGTCGCGCAAAGCCAGGCGAGCGAAGCGCTCGACCGCGCGGAGGCGCTTGGGGAAAACGTATCCCGCATGGCGCTTGAGGATGCCCGGCACGCCATGGCGCGCGCCGATCAGGAGGTCGGCAGGCTGCGCGCGCTTGTCGATCAGGCGCAGTTTCTGCTGACGAAGTTCAGCATCGTCGCCCCCATTGCCGGAACTGTCCTGAAGCGCAATGTCGATCCCGGTCAGGTCGTCGATCTCTCAACGCCGCTTTTCACGCTTGCGGATCTCAGCGACCTCGTGGTCGAGACGAATGTCGATGAACTCTACGCAACGCAGATCAAGGTCGGCATGCCGGCCCTCCTGCAACTGACGGGGGCGACAAGCACGCAGGAAGGCCATGTCACCTTCGTGGCGCCGGTCGTCGATGCCGGAACGGGCGGTCTTGCCGTCAAGATCGCGTTCGACAAACCTCAATTGGCACCCGTGGGGCTGACGGTGACGGCCAATATCATCGTTGAGCGCAAGGACAAGGCCATCTCGGCGCCACGGGCCGCCATCGTGACGAGCGGACAGGACCATGCCGTCTTCCTCGTTGCCACCGACGGGAAGGCGCACAAGACGGCCGTCAACGTCATCGACTGGCCCGCAGAACGGCTGCTCGTGACCGATGGCCTGAAGGCGGGAGACCGGTTGATCGTCGATGCCAATGGCCTTGCCGATGGAAAGAGCGTGAAGGTCAAGGGGCCGTAACATGCTCTATGCGCTCAAGATCGCCTCACGCTACATGACCTCCAACAAGGCGCAATCCGCGCTGCTCATCTTCGGGGTCGCGGTCGGCGTGTTCATCTTCATCTTCATGAGCGCCCTGATCGGCGGGCTTGCTGACTATATCCTGTCGCGCACGGCGGGCGATCTCTCTCATGTGACGATCGAAGCGGAGGCGCGCGTCCCCTCCTTGCTTTTGCCAGATGAAAAGGGCGCGGTCCTGCTGGTCCAGAAGAAGGATACCAGCCGCGAGGCCCGTCTCTCCTCCGTCGATGCCTTCATTCCCGTCATCGAGCAACTGCCGGGCGTCAAGGCTGTCTCCCGCGAGATCACCGGAGGCGGTTTCCTCAAGCGCGGCGTGCAGTCGGCGCAGGTGAGCGTGACGGGCGTCGAGCCCGCCAAGGTCTCCGCCATCATCAATCTGAAGTCTTATCTCGTCGCGGGAACGGTCGATCTGGGGCCGGGTAAGGTCCTGATCGGCAAGAAGCTGGCTGACGACATGAGCTACCGCCTCGGCCAGACGGTCGAGCTTCAGGCAGATACGGGCATCAGCCAGTCGCTGATCGTTTCGGGCATTTACGAGATCGGCTCCGGCGGCCCCGACCGCCGGCAGGTCTATGTCAGTCTTGCCGTCGCGCGAACGCTGTTTGCCTTGCCGCAGGGCGTCTCGCGGGTCGAGATCAAGCTCGCCGACCTCTATCAGGCGGATGCGACGACCGCGCGGATCAAGGCGATCACCGGCCTGCCCGCCACGTCCTGGACCGAGAATGCCGCCCAGCTTCTCGATGCGCTCAAGGCTCAGGCGCAGACAGGCCTCATGCTCAAATCCTTCGCGCTGATCACCATCGTCATCGGTATCGCGTCCGCGCTTCTCCTCTCCACCTATCGCAGGCGTCCCGAAATCGGGATCATGCGGGCCATGGGCGCGCCGCGCTCCTTCGTCGTCACCGTCTTCGTCATCCAGGGCGCGATGATCGGACTGGCCGGCGGCCTGCTCGGCGCGGGCCTTGGCTATCTCGTGCTGCTCGCCTTTCCCGGCCGTGAGGCCTTCAAGCCCGGCAATTTGCCGATCGACATCACGCAGGGCGCCTACGGGCTGGCAATCCTCTTGACCGTGATCAGCGCCACGCTCGCCTCCATTCTACCCGCGCGCGCCGCCTCGCGCGTCGATCCCGTCACGGCGATCGGCCAATGACGGAGCCCCTGCTCGATGTCCGCGATCTTTGGAAGACCTTCGGGGAGGGCGATGCCGCGACCCAGGTGCTGAAAGGTCTAAACCTTACAATGGCGCATGGCGAGATGTCGGCTCTGCTCGGACCATCCGGGTCCGGCAAGAGCACCCTGCTGACCATACTCGGCACATTGATGCGGCCGACATCGGGCCGCCACACGATGCTGGGACAAGATCTGACCTCAGCCAGCGACGAGGACCTCACGGAGTTCCGCAACCGGCATATCGGCTTCGTGTTCCAGTTTCACAATCTCCTGCCGGATTTTACAGCACTGGAGAACGTGATCTTGCCGACCGCCGTGCGGGAGGGACGAGAGACTTCGGCGGCCCGCGCGCGCGGACGCGAACTACTGGTCAGGATGGGCCTTGCCGACAGGATGGATTATCTCGCCACCAGCCTTTCCGGCGGGCAAAAGCAAAGGGTGGCCGTCGCCCGCGCGCTGATGAACAGTCCGGAACTGGTGCTGGCCGACGAGCCGACCGGCAATCTCGACCGCGCCGCCGCCAACCAGGTGATGGAGACGATCGACCGCCTCAATCGCGAGGAAGGCACGACATTTCTGATCTCGACCCATGACGACAAGATCGCCGCCAGATGCCGGCGTCAGATTCTCGTCGGCGACGGCCAGGTGACCGGGTAAGCCCACCGGCTGCTGCGACCTGGCATCCCGAGGCGCGCGAAACGACGCGTTTGAAATCCGCACCCGCTTTGCGTCTGTCCCCGGTGGCTGCAAGCTTAGATTCTGTTGGCTAAGGGAGACAATCAAGCGTAGTGTTCAAACCGGCAGAGATGAGGGTCGGCGGGACCATTCAACCTCGCGGGGGGATATGCGGTTGCGGCGGCTCGGAAATCCCCAGGATGCCAAGACGCTTGCGCTCGCGATCGTCGAGAGCATTCCAGAACCCTTCGTCGTCCTCGACAGCCACATGCGCCTCATTGCGGCAAACAGTGCCTTCTTTCAGACGTTCGAGATCGATCCCGAGACATCTCATGGTGTCGGCCTGTTTGATCTGGACGAGCAGCAATGGGACATTCCGGTGCTGCGCAACCTGCTGACGGTGACCATGCCGGATCAGCCGCAGATCTCAGCTTTTGAATTCGATCGTGATGTCGCAAGCCTCGGTCGGCGAACTCTGGTCATGTCGGCCAGTACGGTCGCCTACGGCGGATCGTCCCCGCCGAACACGTTGCTGGCCTTTCGCGATGTCACGGAAGCAAGGCATGCCACGGCCGAGAAACAGGCGCTTCTCGAGCGCACCGAAAAATTGCTCGACCAGCAACGTATTCTCTTCGACGAGATGCAGCACCGGGTCGCCAACAGCCTTCAGATCATAGCGAGCATATTGCTGCTGAAGGCGCGCGCGGTCACCTCCGAAGACAGCCGACGCCATCTGGAAGATGCCCATAGGCGCGTCATGTCGGTCGCAACCGTCCAGAACTATCTGCATCTGACAGACGGTGTCGAAGAGATCGAAGTGGCGGCTTACCTGCGCAAGCTGTGCGAGGGTTTGGCCAAGTCCATCGTGCTGGACAGCAGGCCCATCATCATCGATGTGAACGCAACCGAAAGCGCGATCCCGTCCCGCAGCGCCGTCAGCCTTGGTCTCATCGTCACGGAACTCGTCATCAACGCCATCAAATATGCCTTCCCGGTCCATACCGGGTCCGAACGGGTTCTGGTGAGCTTCGAAATGCAGGAAGCAGACTGGCGGCTGGTGGTTTCGGACAACGGCGTGGGCAAAAACGCGACGGCCAAACCGGCAGAACCGGGATCGGGGCTGGGATCGCTGATCATTGAAGCCCTTGCCAAGCAGCTGGACGCGCGGGTCCAGACCGTGTCCAGCGACAAAGGCATGAGTGTAACCGTTGCCCATACCACATTTCACTCAAGCACCAGCACCGCCGCCTGAGCGGCAGCGGGGTGGATGGCAGCATTGATCGAATTCAAATCGCCCGAACGCCAAGAAGTCCGCTGGTTTTCACCTAGCGGGCTTTTCCGTTATATTTTATGTAGGGAAGTTGGTTGCGGGTGCCTGATGGCACAGAGGCTTGTCAATTTGGCGCGCCTTCGTGATGTCGAGACGGAGTTCGAGAAGTAAGACATCGTCCAGCAAACTGGAGACGATTCTCGACCAATTTGAACGGCGGGAATGCGCCCGCATTTTTGCCGTTTGAATTCCATGCAAAAACGTCCGAGAGCAGACGTAGTTTGACGTCATATGGTCAAATAAATGGCTGGCAGAATGCTCCAATCCCGTCGGACAGTAGCGTCCCGATCCAAAATATAAGTGGAAACGGATGTCTCTTCCTGCGATTTCTGTCTACCTTGAGGTCCCAAATCTCGTTTTGAAAGAGAAATTTATCTCCTGCAGCACCATCGCGTGCCAACCTGAGAATTCGACGATAGCCTCGACATTATCATCCAGCTTAATGGCATGGCCGAGGTTTTATTTGAGAACTTTGCCGTATCGCCAAGAATGGCAACATTGCCTTGCTCGAGCTTGCCAGCGGTATTGATGAACGCCTTAATATCCGTCTCCAATTTGACAGAGCCTTTTTCGGTCTCATTCGCCTCAAGAGCAAGCGCCGCTCGACGTGTTCTTTTACATCGCGATGTTCTAGAACCCGAACCTAAGCATGTCAGGAACGGATGCTATCGACCGTGAATTTCGAGAAGCAGTACAACCGCAACCGAGGCATTCAAGAAACTCAGGACCATTCGGGGAATTTTCTCCGAGCACGCTCCGCCCGACAAAGGAAAATATGGGATGACGCCCAGAGGCTCGCACAACCGCTAACCGGCAGCGGCAAGCCCCACGCTGTGGTAGCTTCGCTGGAAGTAGATCAACGCATCGGCGCCTTCACCGTTGGAAACGGAAAGGACGGAGCAGAACAGGACGCGGTGTGTCCCCACATCCATACTGTCCGCCACCATGCAATCGAACGAGACGACGGCATCGTCAAGTACCGGTGCGCCTGATACGCCGCGATGCCAGCTTGCCGCAGCAAACCGCTCCTCGACCGGCGTCTTGCCGCCGAAGAGGTTGGAGAGGCGGTCGTGGGAGCTCGCCAGCACATTCACGCAGAGCGCGCGGTTTTCCATGACGGCGTTGAACACCGAGGCGGAGCGGTTGAGACAAACAAGCAGTGTCGGCGGCGTGTCGGTGACGCTGCACACGGCAGTTGCGGCAAAGCCGACCTTGCCGGCCGGGCCGTCGGAGGTCACGATGTTGACGGCCGCGCCCATCTTGGACATCGCATCGCGAAAGGTCTGCTGCGAGACGGCATCCGCGATGACTTCGGCATTGGCGAAAGACGGTTTGAGGGTCATCAGAGACATCCTTTCAAGTAGCGCTCATGCCGACTGCGCCAGGGGCGCGACCTGCGGCACAAAGGGTTTGAGGGAGAGTTCGTGTTCGAGACGGCTGGCGAGGCAGGCGATCTGTGCCTCGCGCCAGGGCCGGCCTATGATCTGGATCGCGACCGGCAGCCCCTCGGGCGAGACGGCGACCGGCATCGTGACGACCGGCAATCCGAGATAGGAAAACGGCCGCGTGAACATTGTCATCGCGCTGACGATACGGTTCATCTCGGGGCTCGCGCCAATATCGACATCCGCCGAACGCGGCGGCAGGAACGGCATGACCGGCGCGATCAGCACGTCCGCCTCCGAGAATGCCGTCTCCAAAAACTCTGCCAGCAGGAGACTGCGCATCTGTAGCGCGCGGATGTAGATCGGGGCGGGCATGGCAAGCGATTGCGACAGCCGCATGCGGATCTGCGGCCCGTAATCTTCCGGCCGCTCGCGCACCCAGTCGAAATGGGCCGCGCCCGCCTCGCCCATGGCAACGACGTTTGCAAGTTCGGCAACCGTCGAGAGATCGGAAGGCGTTGCCTGCCGGATTGCGGCGACATGCGGCTCCAGCGCCATCATTGCAGCGCCCAAACCACCCGCAACCACCGCCTCGACATCTTTCGCGAACACGCCACCGAGCACCCCGATGCGCAGGGCCGACACGTCCGCAGACAGATCGTCGGGCGGCGGCAAGGTCGCGCAGGTCGGATCGAGCGGGTCCGCACCGCTGATGATCCGGAGCAGGCTGTAGGCGTCATCCACATGCGCGCCGAGCGGGCCGATACAATCCTGCGAGAAGGAAAGCGGCATTGCGCCATGGCGGCTGACGCGTCCCTGCGTGGGCTTGATGCCGACAACGCCGCAGCAGGCGGCTGGAAGACGAATGGAACCACCGGTGTCGGAGCCGAGCGCGGCCAGCACAACCCCTGCCCCGACGGCAGAACCCGAACCGCTGGACGAGCCGCCCGTGATCCGCTCCGGATCGATCGGGTTCTTCGCGCGGCCATGATGGGCATTGTGACCGGTCGGCCCCATGGCGAATTCGCTCATGTTGAGCCGCCCGATGGAAATGGCGCCCGCCGCCTCAAGCCGCTGCATCACAGTCGAGGTCGAGGTCGCGACATGGCCGGCGCGGATTTTGGACCCGCATCCCGTCACCATGCCCTTGCGGTCATACATGTCCTTGTGCGCCAGCGGCACGCCGTGCAACGGGCCCAGCGGCTTGCCGCCCGATTTCCAACGGTCGGCCGCCTCGGCGGCGGCAAGGGCTGCATCCTCCTCGATGGCGATGAAGGCGTTGATGCGCGGCTGCGATGTCTTGGCGCGTTCGATCGCGGCCTGCGTCAGCGAAAGCGAGGTGACCTCACCGGTCCTGATCAGGCTGGCCGCCTCGGCGAGGCTTTGCGGATGAAGCTTGCTCATGCCTCCGCCTCCTTGGCCATCAGCGCATAGTAGGTCGAAGGCTCGATTGCGAAGAAGACATTGCCTTGTCCCTCGCGCGGCGGGGCGATGGCGGCACTGTCGCGCTCCATTTCACCCGCCATGGCGACCGTCTCCGCCTCGTTGGCCGGACGCGACCAGTAAAGGCGCGCCAGCGTATCGGCGATTTCCTTGAGTTCGGCCATCAGCTGAAATCCTGCGGCTGACGGTTGCGGACGAGCTGGCTGAGCGACACGGCGATGACCAGCGCGCCGCCATAGAAGAGGTTCTGCACATAGGCATGTGCGCCCATCATGGTCAGGCCGGTAATGCCGGTGACGAGGAAATAGACGCTGATCACGGCGCCGAATGCGTTGAAGCGGCCGGGCGCGATGGTCGTGGCGCCGAGGAAGGCCGCAGCGAAGGCGGGCAGCAGCAGATTGAGGCCGGAGAGCGGATCGGCCGAACCCGTCATGCCGGAATAGAGGATGCCGGCAAAGGCGGAGATCAGGCCTGAGAGAATGAAGGACGTCGCGCGCACACGCTCGACCGGGATGCCGTTCAACCGCGAGACCTCGCGACCGCGTCCGACAAACAGCAGCTTGCGGCCGGGAATGGTGAATTCGAACGCGTACCAGATGACCGCAGCCAGGATCAGCGCATAGTAGAAGGCGAGCGGAATGCCCCAGAGCCGGCCCATGATGACCCAGGTAACAAGGTCCATCGAGACGCCGGAGATCGTCTGCGAACCGCTCATCCAGAGAATGACGCCATTGACGAAGGTGCCGACACCCAAGGTCACGATGAGCGAGTGGATGCGGAAATAGAGGACGAAGAAGGCATTGATCGCCCCGATCAGCGCGCCGACGGCCAGCGACATGACCAGCACCGGCAGGATCGGCCAGCCCATCTGCGCATTGAAGACGCCGATGACCATCGAACTCATCGTCAGGATGGACGCGCCCGACAGGTCGAAGTCGCCGGAGGTGAGCGGAATGATGATGCCGAGCGTGAGGACGACCAGGACGGCCTGCGAGCCGAACATGGTCGAGAAATTGCGCCAGCTCAAGAAACTGTCCGGCATGAGAATGCCGAAGAGAATGATGAGAAAGAGCCAGGCGGCGACCAGCGCGAAACGTTCCGCCTCGGTTTTCAGCGTGAAGCGCGACCGCAGGGCGGAGACGGGTTTCTGGACGGGCATTTCGATCGTTGTCATTCTGCGGCCTCCGCATCGGTGCTGTAGAAGCAGGCTTCGGTGATTGCCTTGCGGCTGATCTCGTGTCCCTTGAGCTCGACCACGGGCCGTCCGCGCGCGAAGACAAGGATGCGGTCGCAGATCTGCTCAAGCTGTTCATTGTCGGTGGAGGCGCAGAGGATGGAGGTTCCGGCGCGCGCCGCCCCATCCAGCGCCTTGAAAATCTGCTGCCGCGCGCCAAAATCGACACCCTGCGTCGGCTCATCGAGGAGAAGCAGTTTCGGCTGGATGCGCAGCCATTTGGCAAGCAGCACCTTCTGCTGATTTCCGCCGGAAAGCGACCCGAGCGCCAGCGCCGGATTGTGCGGGCGCACGTCATGGAGTTCGGAAAGCCGCCCGGCCTACTTCACCATGGCGCCACGGTCGAGCCCCACAAGGTTCGAAAGTTCCTCAAGAATGGGCAGAGTAATGTTGTCGGTGACTGCCAGCGAGCCGATCCCGGCCGCCCCCAGCCTGTCACCTGGAAGCAATGCCACGCCCATGCGCTGCGCCATGAGCGGGCTCATGGCCGCCAGATCGACCTTCCGATCGGCAACTGTCAGCGTCCCGGCTCCCCGCCGCGCGCCATAAAGCGTGTAAGGCACGCTGGCAAAGCCCGAGCCAATCAGGCCCGTGACACCCAGAATCTCACCCTCTTGCAGCGACAGGCTGAAAGGCGGCGTGCGGCCATCGGTCAGATGATCGGCGCGGATGGCAACGGGAGCAGCGCCGGTGCTCATCCGCTCCTTGGCAAAGGCATCGATGCGCGATCCGATGATCGTATCAAGAATGGCCTGGCGGCTCGAGGCATACGTGTCGAGAACCTCGACCAGCTGTCCGTCACGCAGCACAGCGACGCGATCGGTGATGTCGCGCACCTCGTCGATGTCGTGGGTCACGATGATCACGGAGGCGCCGGTCTTGACGATGGAACGGACGAGTTCGAAGAGCCGCTTCACGTCCTCGCCCGGCAGGAAAGGCGTCGGTTCGTCGAGTACCAGAATGCCCTCCCCACCATAGCCGGCATCGGACGCACGCAGATCCTCGAAGGCGCGGATGATGGCGACGAAGGCGCGCTCGACCGGCGGCAGGCTCGCCACGGTCGCCATCGGGTCGATATCGAGATTGAATTCGGCAAAGAGCCTGGAAAGGCGCTCGGCCTCCTTGCGCCAGGAAACGAACCAGGGGTTCTTCTGGCCGAGTGACGTCACCCGCATGTTTTCGGCGACCGTCAGCGAGGGGACGAGACCGAGATGCTGGTGGACGAAGGCGACACCGCGCTTCTTGATCAGCATGGGGTCGAGCGGCAGGGCCATTTTCTCGCCCCACAGCACGACCTCGCTGCCCTCTTCCGGCTGGTGAAACCCGGCCAGAACCTTGATGAGGGTGGACTTGCCCGATCCGTTCTGTCCGAGCAGGCCGAAGACCTCGCCGCGCCGGACCGCAATGCTGACGCCCTTGAGGGCATAGTTGCTTCCGAACTTCATCTTGATGTTGTTCATCACAAGCACGGCATTATCAGTCATGGCGCGGCTCCGGTTCGGGTTGAAGGTTGCTCAGCTCACTTCAGCTTCCAGAGCTTGCGGAACCCCTCGAGATGCGCATCGCCATAGCCGTCATTGAAGTTGGCCGGCACGCCGGCAGTCTTCACATTGTCCTTGTCGAAGATCAGCAGCGGCACGTTGAGCTTGGCCACTTCCGGCTTGCCGCAGATCATGCGCATGATGTTGTCGATCGCCGCATAGCCGGCCCAGCCGAGGCTTTCGCCGATATCCATGTTGACCTGGCCGTCGCGCAGCATGTCGAGCACGAAGGGCGTGCCGTTGAAGCCTGCGACGCCGACTGAGCCAGCCGCACCAGTGATGCGCAGCGCCGGCACGACGAATTGCGACATCGAGTCATAGATCGGGATGATGTAGTTGATGCCGGGATCAGCCAGCAGCGCGGATTGCGTGCCGGGCTGGATCTTCGTGGCCCAGTCGGAAACCGGGACATCGAGATGTTTCTGCTTGCATTCCGGGCAAAGCACCTTCAGCTCTTCCTGGATCGCCTTGACGAAGGGAATGGACGGCAGCACGTCTGAGGAGCCTACGATGAGCACATTCGGTTTGCCGCCTGTCTGAATATAGGCCCAGGCGGCGAGCACCTTGCCCGCGCCGGTGAAGTCGACGCGCGAGGAGTAATCCACCGTCGGAGCGGACTTCTGAGTGACATCGTAAAGATGCGTTGTCGTGATCTTGAGACCGGCGCTGCGCGCTTCGCTCAGCTGCGGGCCAAGCCATTCGGGGTTCAGGCCGCCGGCGAGGTCCAGCACGTCGTATTTCTGGCTGATTGCCTGCGACACACCCTGTATCCACTGGTCGGTCTTCAGCTGATTGTCCCAGGTCGTGTAGGTGAAGCCGACTTCCTTGGCGGCGGTTGACATCGCCTTCTGCAACTCGACATTGAACGGGATCGTCATCGAGATCGGGATCGAGAGAACCTTCTTGCCCGCCATGCAGGACTTTGCGTCAAAGGGCTCGCCGGGCGGTTCAAAGACGGGTATCTTCTTATGCTGTTCGATGATCGCCTTGGCGTCGGCCATGGCATCCGCATGCGCGCCCGACGGCACTGCAGCAATGGCGGACGCGGCAACGAAAGCGCTGAGTAGAAGCACACGCATATCTGACATTCCCCTGTTGGATGCCCCGCATTTCCGGGGTCGTGATCGCATCTCCGTGGCAACGGGACATATGTAATGTACGTACATATTCAAAGCGTCGTCAACTATTTTGCAAGATTTTTTTGCACTGCAAAATATTCAGGCAAATGCCGTCCAAGGCGTGATTATCTGCAATATTCTTATTCATCTCCCTTAGATTGACGAAACTTTACGTAACGAAAGGACAAACGAAAACGGGGCCGCACACGTTGCACGGCCCCGCTCCATATCTTAATATGTCAGTACTTTACATGTCAGACCCGCGCCGCTTTATGGGAGCGCCATGCCGCGACCATGCCGAAAAATCCGAGCAGCGAAAAGACAAGGAAACTCGCCCCATAATGGCCAGTGCCCATATAGAGGCTTGCAAAGCTCGACGGCCCGACGATGACACCGATGAACGTGTAAACCAGGACGCCACCAGTAATCGCGCCGATGCGCCCTTCCGGCGCATTATGCGCCACCTCGGCCAAGAGCACGCCGTTCCAGCCGATCGTAGTCATGCCCAACATGATCAGTATCGCGACCTGCACGTAAGCCGGCATGTCCACGACAAAGAAAAGGGAGGCGAATCCAAGTCCGATGAGCAGCCCCAGCAGCGCCAGCGTCTTGAAGCCGCCGCCAACCCTGTCCGCAACGACACCCCAGAAGATGCGCCCGAACGCGCCAAAGAACTGCATCACGGCCGCCACGGAACCGGCGGCCAGAAGCGACCAGCCGCCATCATGAACCAGCGTCACAACCGCGAAGGCGGAAAGCGAAAGCTGCGTCGCCGAATAGGCAAAGCCGAGGAAACTCAAGGTTCTCAGCTTGGGATTTTTCCAGATGATGCTTTGCTCGTCGCGAAACCCCTTCATCATCGAGCCCATCGGCACGGTGCGGTCCACAGGGTCGCTCTCATGCGTTACAGCCAGAAGCACCATGGTCGCCAGCGGCGCCGCAGCCCCGACCAACACCGCATATTGCCAATCAATCTGCCGCGACAGGAAGGGAAAGGCAAAGCTCGCCAGGATGCCGCCGAGCGGCACACCGGACTGCTTGATCGAGAAGACGATGTTGCGCTTGTTCTGCGGCGTGATCCGCCCCAGCATTTCCGAGGAAGCAGGATTGTTCAGCCCATAGCCGATCCCGATCAGCAGGGAGGCGATGATGATTGGCAGAACATGCGCCATGGCGATGCCGACAAAACCTAGAACAAAGCAGACAAGCGCCAGCTGTTCGACACGTACCGGCCCGAAGCGCTTGACGAGCGTACCGGCCACAGCCGACGAGAACATGCCCGAGGCATAGATCAGGCTGATCTGATAACCAATCAGATAGGCCCCGATGCCAAGATCCACAGCCACAGTCGGAGCAATGGCAGTCAGGGCAAGAACGCTGGCCGTTGCGACAATCTGGATCAACGTGGCCGCACTGAGCGTGACCACAAGCGAATGGGATTTCCGCGCGCCCGATCCCGAGGCGTCTTCGACGGTGACGTCTGACATGAAATGCAACAGCCCTAAAGATATCCGTATATGTACGTACTAATTGATTTCGAAATTGAGCGCAAGGACACTGCGAAAATTAGCATCGGCGCTGAAATCCGTTTGCTTTCGCATGAAAAAACATATTGATGGGCCGGGAGGCCTGAACACATGAGCGATGCAATTGCTGTGGAAATGACGAGCGGCAAACAGGATATCAAGAGCGACTGGAAGCCCGAGATTGCGACCGCGCCGCTCTATATGCAGGTGGCACACCACCTGGAGGCCCGCATTTCCAAGGGTGATTTTGCAGTTGGCTCCCTGCTCCCCACGGAAAACGAACTTGCCGAAGCGCTCGGCGTCAGCCGCCAGACAGTGCGCCAGGCAATTGGCCTGTTACGCAACAAGGGGCGGCTTTCGGCGCGCAAGGGAGTGGGCACGCGCGTCGAGGCCATAGAGGCTACGAATGGCAGCACGCGCTTCATCGCGCAATCGCGCTCAGAACTCTTCGAAATTGCCGCAGAGACGGAATTCGTTATCGGTTATCGCGAAATGGTCTCGGCCCAGGGCAGACTGGCCGTCGATCTGGGCTGCCGCCCCGGCCGCAAGTTCCTGCACATCACCGGCGTGCGCTACCCTGCCAATCGCGGCAGGGCCTTTTCCTGGAATGAAGTCTATATCGACTCGCGCGTTGCCGCCGCCATCAAGGACGTCACCGTCGCCCGCCGCGCCATCTTCCACTACATCGAAGAGTTCACGGGCGAGAAAATCCATGAAATTCAACAGGATGTTCGCCCCGTCGCCATGGACGAGGACATTGCCGAGAAAGTCGGCTGCAAAGGCGGCGACCTCGCCCTGATGGTGACCCGCCGCTATTACGGCTCCGGCCGCCGCCTGCTGGAATACGCTTTCCAGATTCTCCCCGCCGACCGTTTCAGCTACACGACGACACTGCGGGCAGAAAACTAAAACAGCCGAAAACGCCGTCTGAGCCACTCTTGCGCGCTGCACAATGTTGCTGCAGCGCGCGCCTGATCGCGCCCAATTCCCAATCACACCCACCGGAATCCGGAAGGATTTTGCACGTATTTTATGCACGCCTATTTGTTCGCCATTTTTGTCTGGACAGGTTTCGGAATTTTTGCATTAGTTCGTACATATTGCAGTTCATCCTCCCCTTCCCGACCACAGGAGCACAACATGGACATTGGCGTTTTCATCCCGATCGGCAACAATGGATGGCTGATTTCCGAGGCCGCGCCGCAATATATGCCGAGCTTCGAACTCAATAAGCAGATCGTGCAGAAGGCCGAAAAATACGGTCTCGAATTCGCGCTTTCGATGATCAAGCTGCGCGGCTTTGGCGGCAAGACCGAGTTCTGGGACTACAATCTGGAATCCTTCACGCTGATGGCGAGCCTTGCGGCCGTCACCGAGCGGATCAAGCTTTTCGCCTCCACCGCCGTGCTCACCCTGCCGCCGGCCATTGTCGCCCGCATGGCGACGACGATCGACAGCGTTGCGCCCGGCCGTTTCGGCGTCAACATCGTCTCCGGCTGGCAGATGGCCGAGTACGATCAGATGGGCATCTGGCCGGGCAATGACTATTTCGGCTACCGCTATGACTATTCGTCCGAATATGTGCACGTCATGCAGGACCTCTGGACAAAGGGCGAATGCACCTTCGACGGCAAGCATTTCCAGATGAACGATTGCAAGATGAAGCCGATGCCGGCCAACAAGATCGAGATCGTTGCCGCCGGCCAGAGCCCGCGCGGCATGGAATTCGCCGCCGAATATGCCGACTACAACTTCGTCATGGGCGCCGGCATCAACACGCCGACCGCCCACAAGGAAGGCAACATTCGCCTGGTCGAAGCCACGGCCAAGACGGGCCGCGACGTTGGCGCCTATGTTCTCTTCATGGTCATCGCCGACGAGACGGACGAACTGGCAAAGGCCAAGTGGGAGAAATATCGCGGCGGCGCGGACGTCAATGCTCTCGCCTGGATGGCGGACCAGGGCAGCAAGGACGCCTCGGCCGACAGCTCCTCTACAGCCAAGCACATCAACCTGCCGGAAGGCGCGGTCAACTTCAACATGGGCACGATCGTTGGTTCCTACGCCTCTGTCGCCCGCATGCTGGATGAAGCCGCCAATGTCCCCGGCACCAAGGGCATCATGCTGACCTTCGACGACTTCCTGATCGGCCTCGACCAGTTCGGTCAGCGCATCCAGCCGCTTATGGCCTCCCGTAACGCCACCAGCATTGCTGCGGAGTAATTGATGAACATGCTCCAGCCCCTCCCTGCAACGGATGTGCTGGAGCCGACCTCCTTTGTCGATCCGGCTGACGCGGACGCCCGTCTCGCGCCGCATCCTATGATGCCGCCTGTGAGCGAGCCGGAACTCGCCTCCATGCCGATCGCCGAAGGCGCGTTCAAGAGCGTCGCCGAGGCAGGTGTCGGCGGTTTGCTTTCTGCCTTTTCCACAGGGGTGCTGACGCCGGTCAATGCCCTCGAAAGTCTCATGACCTCGGTCGACATCACCCGGGCGGGCGGCGAAGCCATTCTGCGACCGATACCCGGCGCCCATGAAGCGGCTGTCGAAAGCGCGGCACGATGGAGTGCCGGCAACCCGCGCCCGCTGGAGGGCATTCCCTTCGGCGTCAAGGACATTATCGACGTCGCCGACACAGAAGTGACCTGCGGCTCGAAATTCACCGGCAACCGCATCGCTCCGGCAGACGCCGATGTCGTTGCCCGCCTTCGGGCTGCCGGTGCCATTCCCTTTGCCATGACCGCCACAAGCGAATTTGCCTGCGGCGGCCCGCATAATCCGCGCTTTGGCGCTGTGACCAATCCATGGGATGCAAGCCGGTGGACAGGCGGCTCCTCGACGGGCTCCGGCGCGGCGCTGGCCGCCCGGTTGATGCCGCTGGCGCTGGGCACGGATACCGGCGGCTCGATCCGTGTGCCCTCCTGCTGGTGCGGTACGACGGGACTGAAGCCGACAGGCGAGAAGGTTTCCCGCCGCGGGGTCGCCGCCCTCTCCTGGACGCTCGACCATGTTGGCCCGATGGCGCGTTCAGCGACGGATATTGCCCGCGTCCTGCCATTCATGACGGGCCACCCCGATCCACAGCTTGCCCACGACTGCGCCGCCTTTTCGGAAGATCTGGACATAAAGGGTCTGCGCATCGGGGTCGCCAGCGGCTGGTTCACCGACAATGTGGATCAGGCTGTCTTGACCAACTGGCAGAAGGCGCTCGAAACGCTGGAGACGCTAGGCTGCATCCTGGTGGAGCTGCCGCCTGTGGATGTCGCGCCCTACCACAAGGCCGGCTGGATCGTCTTGCAAAGCGAACTGGCAGCCCTTCATGCCGAACGGGCGGAGCGCGCCGACCTCATGGACCCCGGCATGTTCGGCCGGCTGCGCAATGGCATGGCCTTCAGCGCTGTCGACTACGCTCAGGCTCTTCAGGCGCGGGTGGCGGCGCAAGACGCGTTCCTCGGCGCGATGGACGGCCTTGACCTCCTCATCACACCGGGGATTGGCGGCGAAGCGGGCTCGCTTGCGACGTTGACGGTCGATGTCAACGGCGCGCCGCTTGGTTTTCAGGACGTCATCTCCCGAAACACGATGATTTTCGACTTCACCGGCTTCCCGGCATTGATGCTTCCGACGGGGCTTGGACGCGCGGGTCTGCCGACCGGCATGCAAATCGTCGGTCGCCCGCAGGAGGATGCGCTCTGCCTTCTCGTCGGTGCAGCATTTCAATCCGTCACCGGGCATCACCGTCTGGCCCCGCCCGGCGCATCTTCAGACTGAGAGACAGTCCCGAGGTAGTCATGAATATCCGACCGCAACCGGCCTCCGGTATTCCGGCAAAATTGGAGCTTCATCGGCTCACCGCGACGCAGGCATTGCAGGCTTTGCGGGAGGGCCGGCTTCTCGCCCGGGATCTGGTGCAGTCCTGCCTGCAACGGATCGAGGCGCGCGATGGCGAGGTTCGGGCTTGGCTCCACCTGAACCCGCATGTGCTGAAGCAGGCCTCCGCACTCGATGCCCTGCCGCAGGAACAGCGCGGCAGACTGCATGGCCTGCCGATCGGCATCAAGGATGTCTTCGAGACGAAAGACATGCCGACCACATTCAACTCGCCCAATTTTGAAGGCCACCAGCCGGGGCAGGACGCGGCCGTCGTCGATCTGCTGCGCGCCGAGGGCGCCATCATTCTGGGCAAGACGGACACGACGGAATTTGCCGCAGCCGGTCGCAATGCCGCGACCGGAAATCCGCGTGATCCGCGGTTTTCTTCCGGCGGCTCCTCGGCCGGCTCCGCGGCATCCGTCGCCGACTTTCATGTGCCCCTCTCCATCGGCACCCAGACCGGCGGCTCCACCATCCGTCCCGCCTCCTTCTGCGGCGTTTACGCCCTGAAGCCGACCTTCGGCATGGTCAGCCGCGAAGGCTTCAAGATCTACGCGAACAGCCTCGATACGGTCGGCTGGTATGGCCGTTCCGTCGCCGACCTCGCGCTGCTGGCCGAGGTCTTAGGTCTGACGGAAACGATCCGGCCGGCGCCCGGCGCCTGACCTGCCACTGAGAATTTCCTCCAAAATTGATTAGAGTTCGGCCCATTGAGGACGGACTTATGAAGAAGCAGAGATTTACAGAAGAGCAGATTATTGGGGTGCTGCGCGAGCAGGAGGCT
>NZ_JAJNCX010000017.1 GCF_021026315.1 Rhizobium sp. C4 | reverse complement strand
CCCCAGTCACTCTCGCAACCATCAGAAGATTTTCTCAAGGACGAGTTCGTTAGTCGCTAGCAGCGCCGCCGCCCTCGTCAGTGATCGCCTTATAGACCCACGCCCCCAAAACAGTCAACAGCCCTCTTCGAAAAAACTTCAAAAATCTTGCGGAAACCCCATCAACCATCTGATTTAAAACAACTATTATTGAACAGGCACCCGGAACAACACCCAAATCCGCCAAACACCGCCTCTCACCACACACCCCTGCCCCCGGATTTTCACATTTCATTGCAATGAACGCCATGACGCAGAGTATGGAGCTTCTGTGCACTCTGCGGGCTGGGTCCTCGCATGAGGTTTGACTCCCGCGCGCACACAGGGCAGATGTTGCATAACAAGAAAATAACTGGGCCAGGCGGACACTGAATGACAGACGGCAGGGAACTGACACGGCTGCTCGGAAACGAGCCCGCGCTGCTCGCTGACGGTCGCCGCGCGCCTGACCGCCGCGAGATTTCCTTCCGCTGGCTCTCCGGCACCTTTCTGACAGGCATTACCAGCACGATCCTCATGGGCGTGGCGCTGACCGCTGCCCTCGACGGGCGCCGCCAGCTTGCCATTCCGGCGGAAGCCTACGCGCGGTCGCATGGAGATGGTGAGGATACCCCGCTTGTAGCCAAGCGTGGCGGCCGGCTGGTTGCGACAAACATTGCAGCCAAGCCTGCCGACAAGCAGATCATGGAAGTTTCGACCATGATCCAGCAGGGTGGCAAGGAAGTCGTTCGACGCCAGCCCTTCGAGCATGTGAAGATGGCGCTGGCCGCAGCACACGCCACGCAGGAGACCTATCCGGAATTCGACGCGCTGGCGATTTTCTCCTCCGGCACCAAGCCGGCGGTTCCTTCCGTCAGCACCGGCCAGATCTACGGTTCGGACGTCGAGTCCGAAGTCAGCCTGGAGACCTCGGAATTTCCGACGAAGGATGTCGCCTTCAACTACGCGCCGGCGATGACGCTTGAAGAGATCGAGGAAACCGTCCGGACCAATGGTTCGGTTCTGACCGATGGCAACAGCCAGGTGGCCTCGCTCTACTATGTCGACCCGCGACGTTTCGCGGCGAGCAACAGCGCCCTCGACATCACCTCCGGACTGACGGCCAAGGTCATCGAGTCCAACATGTCGGTCGCAGCACCCGAGGCGATCACCAGCACAACGCCCGAATATGCCGACGACATCATTCCGGTCCGCTCCGACACGGACATCGCCACCGCACTTTCATCGAATGGCTATTCGAAGAAACAGGCAGATCTTGTTTCCGGCAGCCTCTCGGACGCCTATGGCAGCGACAAGCTGCGTGACGGCAACATCCTGCGCATGGGGATCATGCAGACGGGCGAAGACCTGAAGATCGTCCGCGCCAGTATCTATCAGCGCGACCAGCACCAGGTCACCGTGGCGCTCGATGACAAGGGCAACTTCGTTCAGGGCACAGCGCCGCCGGTCATCAAGGCCATGGCCTCGGCACTCGACGACAATCTGCTCGCCCCGCAGGCGGGCTCCGACCTGCCGAGCGTCTATGACGGGATCTACCGAGCCGCCCTCTCCTACGGAATGGGTCTCGATCTGACCAACCAGATCGTCAAGCTTCTGGCCAACTCCGTCGACTTCCAGGCGCAGCTGCACCCGACCGACAAGCTCGAAGCCTTCTTCTCGGTCGCCGACCAGTCCGGCAAGGTCACCAAGAATTCGGAGCTCCTGTTCCTCTACGCCAAGTTCGGCGATACGGAAACGCGGCTTTACCGCTACCAGGACCCGATCGACGACACCGTCGATTATTACGGTCCGGATGGAAAGAGCATCCACCAGTTCCTGCTGCGCAACCCGGTTCCGGGCGGCATTTTCAAGTCCGGCTTCGGCATGCGGCGCCATCCGATCCTCGGCTATATGCGCATGCATACAGGCGTCGACTGGGCAGCCCCGCGCGGCACGCCCATCATCGCCACCGGCAACGGCACGGTCGAGAAGGCCGGCTGGGACCGCGGCGGCTATGGCAACCAGACGATCATCCGCCACGCCAATGGCTATGAGACCTCCTACAACCACCAGAGCGCGATCGCGAAGGACGTGGTTGAGGGGGCGAAGATCCATCAGGGCCAGGTGATCGGCTGGATTGGAACGACCGGCCAGTCGACCGGACCGCACCTGCACTACGAGATGATCGTCAACGGCAACAAGGTGGACCCGCTGAAGATCCGCCTGCCCGACGGCAAGTCGCTTTCGGGCGATGCCCTTGCCAAGTTCGGCGCCGAGCGCAAGCGCATTGATGCGCTGCTCGGCCACGAAGACTGGAACGTCGCGAGCAACTGATCCGTGACCACAACCGAAAATGCCCCCGGCTTTCGCCGAGGGCATCCCTGTCTTATGGCAAGCAGCCTTTGAGACTACGCTGCCTGGCTGATCGTCTCGCCCGAAATGAAGATCAGGCGATCGGAGGCGGCACTCACCGTCACCGCAGACCCGTCCGGGATATCGCCCGAGAGGATCTTTTCGGCCAGCGGATCCTGAAGGAACTTCTGGATCGCGCGCTTGAGCGGCCTTGCGCCATAGACCGGGTCGTAACCCTTGTCGCCGAGCCATTCGCGGGCGGTTTCGTCCAGCGTGATCGTGATCTTGCGATCGGCGAGCAGCTTGACGAGACGCTCCATCTGGATATCGACGATCGTGCCCATTTCCTTCCGGCGCAGCCGGTGGAACAGGATGATCTCGTCGATACGGTTCAGGAACTCGGGACGGAAGTTCATCCGCACGACACCCATGACCTGTTCGCGGACGCTATCCGTATCCTCGTTTTCGCCGAGCCCGGTCAGGAACTCGGAGCCGAGGTTCGAGGTCATGATGATGATCGTGTTCTTGAAGTCCACGGTCCGGCCCTGCCCGTCGGTCAGGCGACCATCGTCCAGAACCTGCAGCAGAACGTTGAACACATCCGGATGCGCCTTTTCGATCTCATCGAACAGCACGACCTGATAGGGCCGGCGCCGAACGGCTTCGGTCAGAGCGCCGCCTTCATCATAGCCGACATAGCCGGGCGGTGCACCGATGAGCCGCGAGACAGAGTGCTTCTCCATGTATTCCGACATGTCGATGCGCACGATCGCCGACTCCTCGTCGAAGAGGAAGCGGGCCAGTGCCTTGGTCAACTCGGTCTTGCCGACGCCGGTTGGGCCTAAGAACATGAACGAGCCGATCGGCCGGTTCGGATCCTGAAGACCGGCGCGCGCACGGCGAACCGCCCGCGAAACGGCCTGCACCGCATCGCCCTGGCCGACGACCCATTTGGCGAGTTCGTCTTCCATGCGCAGCAGCTTGTCGCGCTCGCCTTCCAGCATCTTGTCGACCGGAATGCCGGTCCAGCGGGAGACGACCTGCGCGACATTGTCGGGGGTCACGACCTCCTGGACCATGGCTTCCGCACCGGAACCATCATGCTCTTCGGCGATCTTCAGCTCTTTTTCGAGACCCGGGATCACGCCATAGGCAAGCTCGCCGGCCTTCTGGAACTCGCCGCTGCGCTGGGCAATCGCCAGATCGTTGCGGGCCTCGTCAAGCTTGCGCTTGAGTTCGGCGGCATGGCCGAGCTTCTGCTTTTCCGCCTGCCAGCGGGCCGTCAGCGCATTGGCGCGCTCTTCCAGATCCGACAGGTCAAGCTCCAGCTTTTCCAGACGGTCCTTCGACGCGTTGTCGGTTTCCTTCTTCAGCGCCTCGCGCTCGATCTTCAACTGCATGATGCGGCGATCGAGTTCGTCCAGCTCCTCAGGCTTGGAATCCACCTGCATGCGCAGCCGCGAAGCGGCTTCGTCCATCAGGTCGATCGCCTTGTCGGGCAGGAAGCGGTCGGTGATGTAGCGGTTCGACAGCACGGCGGCAGCGACCAGCGAAGAGTCCGAAATGCGGACCTTGTGGTGCTGTTCGTATTTCTCCTTGAGACCGCGCAGGATCGAGATCGTGTCTTCGACAGTCGGTTCGTTCACCATCACGGGCTGGAACCGGCGGGCAAGTGCCGCATCCTTTTCGACATGCTTGCGATACTCATCGAGCGTGGTCGCACCAACGCAATGCAGCTCGCCGCGGGCAAGCGCAGGCTTCAGCAGGTTGGATGCATCCATAGCGCCATCCGCCTTGCCGGCACCGACCAGCGTGTGCATTTCGTCGATGAACAGGATGATATCGCCGCTTTCCGACTGCACTTCCGAAAGCACCGCCTTCAGACGTTCCTCGAATTCACCGCGATATTTCGCGCCTGCGATCAGCGCGCCCATGTCGAGCGCCATCAGCTTCTTGTCGCGCAGCGATTCCGGCACGTCGCCATTGATGATGCGCAGCGCCAGACCTTCGGCGATCGCCGTCTTGCCGACGCCGGGCTCACCGATCAGAACCGGATTGTTCTTGGTGCGGCGCGACAGGACCTGGATCGCACGACGGATTTCATCGTCGCGGCCGATCACCGGATCGAGCTTGCCGTCACGGGCATCCGCCGTCAGGTCGCGGGCATATTTCTTCAGCGCATCAAAGCCCTGTTCGGCATTGGCGCTATCGGCCGTGCGGCCCTTGCGGACATCGTTGATCGCCTGGTTCAACGCCTGCGGCGTCACGCCGGCCTTCTTCAAGGTGGCGGACGTGGAAGCAGACGATTCGATGCTCAGCGCCTGCAACAGACGCTCGACGGTAACGAAACTGTCGCCCGACTTCTTCGCGGCTTCTTCAGCCGTCGCAAAGACCTTGGCCAGCGGCTGCGACAGGTAGACCTGACCGTTACCGCCCGAAACCTGGGGCAATTTTGCAAGTGCTGCATCATTGGCAATGCGCGCCTGGCGCGGATCGCCGCCCGCCTTTTGAATGAGTGCCGAAGCCATGCCCTGGTCATCGTCCAGAAGCACTTTCAGCACATGTTCGGCGGTGAATTGCTGGTGTCCGGCGGCAAGTGCGCCGGTTTGAGCCGATTGCAGGAAACCGCGCACGCGCTCGGAATATTTCTCGATATTCATGTCTGTCCTCCGTTCCTCGTTCCGCCCTCGCTTCAGGCACGGATCGACGGGTTTGAGATAGGCTCCCTCAGAGGCGAGCCTTCGATGAGAAATATGGGCGCGGCGCACCGAATTTAAAGAGGTTTAAATACAAAAATCCCCGGAACTTGTGTCCCGGGGATCCTGAAATCAGTACGATTTGATCTTCGTCATTCGCCGGCTTCGGCAAGCGCCGGCTGCTCGGCCGGAGCGTCCTCGGACGCGCCACCTTCGGCGGCGGCGTTCTGACGGCGACGCTGCGGACGACGAGGACGACGCTGACGCGGCTCCTGCTCATCCGAGGCTTCTGCCGGCGTTTCGCTGTTCAGAACGACTTCGGCAGGAATGCCTTCGATTTCCGGCTGCGGACCGCTGCCATCATAGGGCTGCTCGGTCTGCGGCTGGGACTGCTGATGCGAACGCTGCTGCACCTGCTGCGGCTGAGACTGATGCACCGGCGCGTTGTCCGAACCGTTGTCATCCTCGTCGCGATCGCCAAACTCATTGCGATCGTCGCGCTGGAAGCGTTCCTGCATCTGCGCCTGGGCGCTGGCGATGATGCGGTTATAGTGCTCGGCGTGCTGGAGATAGTTTTCCGCCATCACGCGGTCGCCGGAGCTCTGGGCATCACGGGCAAGCTGGGCGTATTTCTCAGCAATGTGCTGCGCGGTTCCGCGAATCTTGACGTCCGGTCCGGAGCTGTCATAGGTCCGCGTCAGAGGGTTTGAACCCTTGCGCATGTTTCCATTGTTGTTGTTATTGTTATTATTATTGTTGTTATTGCTGTTGTTGTTACGCCCGCGACCGCGTTTGTTCTGCTGTCCTGGCCTCATCGATGGCTCACCTGAACTTCTTTCTAAATGACCACAATATGGCTCCGGCCTGTTCTGTCTATCAGACAGGGCTTGCGAGCCGCAGCGTCCGCGCGTGACCGCACCTTCTTGCCGCTTGTGACGTTATTGAACAGATTTCCGCACAGGGACTGTCGGTACCCCAGAAACTCTTGTTGAGAGAGCAACCATCTTGGCGAAAGCTGTCCCGGGATTAAATTTCGCCGGCGCTTCAGGCCTAGTGCGCACAGGCAAACTAGCCCGCTTCCCCCTCAAATCCAAGCGTTTTTTTCGCGGTCGCGAGATTATTCGCCAGAATAACCGGGCTTGAGCGCAAAAATGAGCGCCCGGTCGCGTCCGCCATAATCGCGCATTGCGTGCTGGGCGACAAAACCGGTCGCCTCGAAGATGGAGCGTACGGCGGCCAATTGGTCCCAGCCGAACTCGACACCGACGAATCCGTCCTCGCAAAGATGCTGCGCTGCCTGATTCGCGATGATTCGATAGGGATCGAGCCCATCCGAGCCGCCATCCAGCGCCGCAAGCGGGTCATGATCCCGAACCTCGCGATCCAGGCAGGCAATATCGGCGGACGGAATATAGGGCGGGTTGGAGACGATGACGTCAAAACGCCCTCGCACCTGCGAAAACCAGTCGCTTTCAAGCGCCACAAATCGCCCGCCCAGACCATTCGCCTCGGCATTGGCCTTCGCGGTCGCGAGCGCATCCGCCGAAATATCCGTGCCAAACCCGCTCGCATCCGGGCATTCATGGAGAAGAGCCAGGCAGATGGCGCCCGTTCCGGTGCCAAGGTCGAGGATATGCGGCTTGCGCCCCTCGCCCACAAACTGCCGAAGAATGGGCAGCACCGCGTCGACCAGAACTTCCGTATCCGGCCGCGGCTCAAGCGTTCCACTGGAAAGGCCAAGCCTCAACCCGTAGAACTCCCGCCAGCCAAGGATGCGATAGACCGGCTCGCCGGCGACGCGGCGGGCGGCGGCAGCGCGAATGCGCTCAACATCTTCAGAAGAGATAGGCGAGCGTCCGCGGGAGATCAGCCCCGCCGGCTCAAGATCAAGCAACCCGCTGACAAGTAACCGCGCCTCCAGCGCCGGATCGTCCAGATCCGCCGCGCGAAACAGGCCGCGCACCTCAGCCATGACATCATCGAGAAGCGGATCAGGCCCCGTCATGGTCATTGCCAAGCTGCGCCAGCTGGCCGGCCTGATAATCGGCGACCAGCGCATCGATCACCTCGTCCAGCTCGCCCTCGATCACCCGATCAAGCTTGTAGAGCGTCAGGTTGATGCGATGGTCGGTCAGGCGGCCTTGCGGGAAATTATAGGTGCGGATGCGCTCGGACCGGTCGCCCGAACCGACCTGGCTCTTGCGCGAGGCCGAGCGCTCGTTATCCGCCCGCTGCCGCTCTATGTCGTAAAGGCGTGCGCGCAGAACCTGCATGGCCTTCGCCCGGTTCTGGTGCTGCGACTTTTCCGAACTGGTGACGATGATGCCGGTGGGCAAATGTGTAATGCGCACGGCCGAGTCGGTCGTGTTGACGTGCTGTCCGCCGGCACCCGACGCGCGCATCGTGTCGATGCGAATGTCTTCCGGCCGGATTTCGACATCGATATCTTCGGCCTCGGGCAGAACAGCAACCGTCGCGGCCGACGTATGAATGCGCCCGCTCGCTTCCGTTTCCGGCACGCGCTGCACGCGATGCACGCCGGATTCGAATTTCAGCTTGGCGAACACGCCCCGCCCGCTGACCGTCGCGATGATTTCCTTGTAGCCGCCTGCCTCGCCTTCGCTTTCGGAGAGGATTTCGACTTTCCAGTTATGGGCCGAGGCATAGCGCTCATACATGCGGAACAGATCGCCAGCGAAAAGGGCTGCCTCGTTGCCGCCCGTTCCCGCGCGGATTTCGAGGATCGCGCTCTTCTCGTCCGCCGCATCCTTCGGCAGAAGCAGGATCTGCATCTCGCTTTCGAGGGTTTCGATGCGCGCCTTCAGGTCCGGCAGTTCCATTTCGGCGAGATCACGCATCTCGCGATCCGTCGCCTTGTCGTCAAGCAGCGCTTCGAGATCGGCAATCTCGCTTTCCGTCTTCTGGAATTCGCGGATGGTCTTCACGACCGGCTCGAGTTCCGAATATTCGGCCGCAAGCTTGATATAGACGTCAGCCGCCGGCCCGGCCGACATCCGGGCCTCGACCTCGCTGAACCGGCGCTCCAGTTCACGCATTTTCTCGATAGGCAGTTTGGCCAAGTCTGATGTCCTAGAGTGGCAGGTTGTTCGCTTCGGCGAACTTTTCCAGGATATGGCGCATGGGCTCGCGCGGATAGCCTTCGTCCAGCGCCGCGTTCATCACGTCGCCAAGCTGCTTGACGTCAAGCCCGAGCAGCATCGCCTTGACCGGACCGATCGAGGCCGGCGACATGGAAATCGAGCGGAAGCCGATCCCCATCAGCGCCATGGCCGAGAGCGGCTTGCCCGCCATTTCGCCGCAGAGCGTCAGGGACGTGTTGTTGCGCTCGGCCGCCCGCACGATGTCCCTGAGGATGCGCAGGAACGGCCGGCCCAGATTGTCGAACCGGTCGGCGACGCGCGCATTGCCACGATCGACCGCCATGGAAAACTGGAACAGGTCGTTCGAGCCAACCGAAACGAAATCGACCTCGGCCATCAGCTCGTCGAGCTGCCACATCAGCGCCGGTACTTCAAGCATGGCGCCGAACTGCAGTTTCTTCGGCAGTTCATAACCGAAGCGCGACAGATGCTGGAATTCCTTCTGCATCAGCTCGCGCACCGCCCGAAGCTCGGCAACTTCCGTCACCATCGGGATCATCATGCGCAGTTCCTGGCCGCTGGCTGCACGAAGCAGTGCGCGCAGCTGCGTGCGGATCAGGCCAGGCCGATCGAGCGACAGGCGGATGGCCCGCCAGCCCAGCGCCGGGTTCTCCTCATCCGCTCCACGGAAATAGGGAACGACCTTGTCGCCGCCAATATCGAGCGTCCGGAATGTGACGGGGCGGCCTGCCGCCTGCCGCAGGACACTGCGATAGAACGCCTCCTGCTCCTCGAGCTTCGGCATGTTGGACGCGATCATGAACTGCAGCTCGGTGCGAAACAGCCCGACGCCGATCGCGCCGGATTCGTTGAGCTGCGGCAGATCGACCAAAAGTCCGGCATTCATCAGCAGATTGATGCGCTGCCCATCCTTGGTGATCGGTTCGACGGAGCGGAGCGCGCGGAACTGTTCCTGCCGGCGGGCACGGAAGCGCACCTTCTCCTCATAGGAAACGCGCAGTTCAGACGGCGGGCGCAGATGCACGCTGCCGCCATCGCCGTCGATGATGATCGGATCGCCATTTTCGGCCAGCGCCACAAGCCCGGACGCCTGACCGACAATCGGCACGCCCATGGCGCGCGCAACGATCACCACATGGCTGGTGACGGCGCCTTCTTCCAGCACGAGGCCGCGAATATGTTCGCGCGGATAGTCGAGCAGCTCGGCCGCGCCCATGGCACGCGCCACGATAATTGCATCCGTCGGCAAACCGCCGCCGCCCTTCGGGCCATAGCCCGTCAGCTGGCGCAGCAACCGGTTGGCGAGATCGTCGAAGTCATGCATGCGTTCGCGGAGATATGGGTCCGTCAGACGGATCATCCGCGCCTTCGTGTCGCTCTGCACCTTCTCGACCGCCGCTTCCGCCGTCAGGCCGTTTCGGATTGCCTCTTCGAGCTTCCGCACCCAGCCGCGGTCATGGGCAAACATGCGGTAGGTTTCCAGAACTTCGCGATGCTCGCCTTCCATCGACACGTCGCGCCGCGACAGAAGATCATCGATGGAAATGCGCAGCGAATCGAGCGCCTCGTTGAGGCGCTTCAATTCATATTCGGTGTCTTCGTTGAGAAGATTGGTGACGACGATGCGCGGCTCGTGCAGCACGACATGGCCAAGGCCAATGCCTTCGCCATAGCTGTCGCCCTCGATCGAGACCGGACGCGAAAGGTCCAGTTCGAGCCCCGGCCGGGTAATCTTCTTGAGTTCGCCGGTGGCGATCATCTCGGCGATCACCATCGCCGTGGTTTCCATCGCCTCGACTTCTTCCTCGCGATAGGTGCGCTGCGCCCGGTTCTGCACGACGAGAACGCCGAGCGCGCGGCCGACGCGCAGGATCGGCACGCCAAGGAAGGAATGGAAGATTTCTTCGCCGGTTTCCGGCAGGTAGCGGAAGGCGGGATGCGATTGCGCGTCCGACAGGTTCAGCGACTGCGCGGAGGCTGCAATCGTACCGACAAGACCTTGGCCCATTTTCAGCTGGGCCAGGTGAACGGCGTCCTTTTTCAGACCTTCGGTGGCATAGAGTTCGAGCACGCCGTCCGATCGGAGCACATAGACGGAACACACTTCCGCGACCATGTTCTGGGCGATCTGCTGGACGATCTTGTCAAGGCGTTCCTGCGGTTCAAGCGCTTCCGCCATCAACTCGCGGAGACGCTTGAGAAGAACGCGCGGACCCTGAGAAAGGCCTTTCATCGCGCATGTGCTCCCGGTTCGTGAATCATTCCGGGCGAACCGATTGCAGGATCACTGCAACCGGCGCATCGCGGAATCGTTTCTCAACTCTTATCGAGACCGTAGCAGGAATGCAAAGTCCGAACAGCAAGTTCGGCATAGGGACCGTCGATCAGGATGGAAATCTTGATTTCCGAGGTCGTGATCGCCTTGATGTTGATGCCCTTCTCGGCGAGAGCCCGGAAGGCCGTTGCGGCAACGCCGGCATGGCTGCGCATGCCGATGCCGATGACGGAAACCTTCACCAGGCCCGTCTCGCTCTGCACGACGTCAAAGCCGATCTTGTCCTTGTTCTGCGCCAGAACGGCGAGCGCCTTTTCGGCATCGCCCGAAGGAACGGTGAACGTCATGTCCGTGCGGGTTCCGTCTTCGGAAATGTTCTGCACGATCATGTCGACATTGATATGGGATTCGGCCAGCGGGCCGAAGATGGCAGCCGAGACGCCCGGACGGTCGGCAAGACGACGCAGCGAGATCTGCGCTTCATCCTTGGCGTAGGCGATGCCGGTGACTACTTCCTGTTCCACGATTTCATCCTCGTCACAAATCAGCGTGCCCGGCGGGTTCAGAAGGTCGCCCATTCCCGGTGCATCAGGGTCTACGAATGAGGAGCGCACGAAGGTGCGCACCTTGTGTACCATGGCCAGCTCGACCGAGCGGACCTGCAGAACCTTGGCGCCGAGAGACGCCATTTCGAGCATTTCCTCGAAGGCGATCTTCTTCATGCGGCGCGCCTTCGGCTCGATGCGCGGGTCGGTCGTGTAGACGCCATCGACGTCGGTATAGATGTCGCAGCGGTCTGCCTTGACGGCAGCGGCAATCGCCACAGCCGACGTGTCCGAGCCGCCGCGGCCGAGCGTCGCGATACGGTTGTCCGGGCCGATGCCCTGGAAACCGGCGATAACGGCAACCTGGCCCATCTCGAAGCGGCGGATCAGCTCCTCACCGTCGATGTCCTGGATGCGGGCAGCGCCATGCGCATTGTCGGTCTTGATCGGGATCTGCCAGCCCTGCCAGGAGCGGGCATCGATATCCATCGACTGCAGGGCAATCGCCAGAAGGCCCGCCGTCACCTGTTCGCCGGAAGCGACGACCGCGTCATATTCGCGCGCGTCATAGAAAGGCGACTTCGCGCCCGTCACCTTCGGCATGTTCTGCACCCAGGCGACAAGCTCGTTCGTCTTGCCGGACATGGCCGAAACGACGACGGCGACCTGATGGCCGGCATCGACTTCCCGTTTCACATGGCGCGCGACGTTGTGGATCCGGTCGAGGTCTGCGACGGACGTGCCGCCGAATTTCATCACGATGCGTGCCATTTCAAATGTCCGGTCATGGCCCGCGCGGAGTGCGCGAGAACTCAGTCAAACAGTCGAAGGCTCGATCCTCCGAAAAGAACCGAGCCCAAAGTTGGCGGTCTCATAGCGAAAAAGCGACCCGACTGCAACAGCCGGAGGGGCCGATCCGGTACGCACCCTGAGCAGTGGCCGGAAATGCCGAAACCTCATCCCTATCCATAATCGGATCAGGCAAGGCGAAGGCGCGTTTCTGGCGGTTCTGCTTTCGCCGGAAACGCGCCGGATCTGCCGGTCAATTCTGACGCAGCGGCGAGATCTGGATTTCGACGCGACGGTTCTGCGCGCGTCCGGCTTCCGTCGCGTTGGAGGCGATCGGCTGGGTTTCGGCAAAACCGACGGCCGACATGCGGCGCGGATCCACACCCTGGCTTGCCATGTAATTGGCAACCGAAATCGCACGGCGCTGCGACAGATCCTGGTTATGCTGGTGGCTGCCGGTCGAGTCCGTATGGCCGTTGACGTCGATCAGCGTCTTGTCGAACTTCTTGAGCACGATCGCGACCGAATTGAGCGTCGGGTAGAATTCCGCCTTCACAGCATCCTGGTCCGTCGGGAAGGTGATGTTGGACGGCATGTTCAGGACGATCGAGTCGCCGTTGCGCGTAACCGAAACGCCGGTCCCCTGCAGCTGGCGACGGAGTTCCGTTTCCTGAGTGTCCATGTAATTGCCGATCAGACCGCCGCCGAGTGCACCGACGCCAGCGCCGATGAGGGCGGCGTTGCGACGCGAATTGGCATCCTGTCCGACCAGCAGACCGGTCACCGCGCCAAGGCCCGCGCCGATCATTGCGCCGCCCGCCGTGTTCGACATCTTCTGCTCGCCCGTATAGGGGTCGGTCGTCGTGCAGGCCGACAGGAAGGTTGCGGCAAGGAGGCTGAGGGCGATTTTCTTGAACATGCGGAGGGTCCGTCCTGGAGAGGAATCAATAACCATGATTCTTGATGTTTGTCCGGCGGAAGTCAAACCCCTCGATTCCGGCGATTTCGCGGCCTCGCTGCGGCGATCCGCAGCAAAATCCGGCCTTGACTTTCAGCCGTAGCAGTCCGACTTGAGAAGCGACCACGAAGGATATGCATCATGAGCGAAGCTGCAAGAACCACGATCGATCAGGCCGAAGTTGACCGCTTCACCGCCATGGCGGCGGAATGGTGGGACCCGACCGGCAAGTTCAAGCCGCTGCACAAGTTCAACCCCGTGCGTATCCGCTATATCCGCGACAAGGTGACGAGCCATTTCGGCCGCGAAGCCAACATCCATCGCCCGCTGGAAGGGCTGCGCGTGCTTGATATCGGCTGTGGCGGCGGTCTCTTGTCCGAGCCGATGGCCCGCATGGGCGCGACCGTGATCGGCGCCGACGCCTCCGAGCGCAATATCGGCATCGCGACGACCCATGCCGCGCAGTCTGGCGTCAATGTCGACTACCGCGCCGTGACCGCCGAGCAGCTGGCGGCCGATGGCGAGAAGTTCGACATCATCCTCAACATGGAAGTGGTCGAGCACGTATCCGACGTAGATTTCTTCATCACCACCTGCGCTTCAATGGTGAAGCCAGGCGGCATGATGTTCATCGCCACGATCAACCGGACGATGAAAGCCATGGCGCTTGCCATTGTCGGTGCGGAATATGTGCTGCGCTGGCTACCCAAGGGCACGCATCAATATGACAAGCTGGTGCGACCGGAAGAACTCGAAAAGCCGATCGTTGCATCCGGCATGCAGATCGACGAACGCACCGGCGTCTTCTTCAATCCGCTGATGAACCAGTGGAACCTGTCGCGCGACATGGATGTCAACTACATGATGCTGGCAACGCGCCCGGCTCAGTGACCCAAGGACGGGCTCAGTTCGTGTCTTCCGGCAGGACCGGCAACGGCGCGATCTCGATGCCTTCTTCCAGAAGCGCGCCGATCTCTTCCTGCTTCGCCTCACCGATAATGCCGCGGGCCGGCGCTTCGCCGTAGTGGATCTTCCGCGCCTCCTCCGGAAACCGCGCGCCGACATCCTCGGAATTGGCGCGAATGTGGGTGACGATCTCGCGCAGCTTCGCCAGCATTTCGGGGTTGGCGCCCGCAGCGGCCATCGCCATCGGAACGTCGTTTTCACCGGCCTGCGCGGTGGTGACAGCAGGCGCCATCAGCGCCTTGCTCACCGAGGCCGAACCGCAGACCGGGCACGTCACCAGCCCACGTGCCTGCTGAGCATCAAAATCGCTGCCGGAAGAAAACCATCCCTCGAAGGCATGTTCGGCTTCACACTTGAGCGAATACTTGATCACTGGCGAAAGCCCTCAAGCACCGACTGTTTCGACGGCGAATTCGCGCGCATTCTTCAGGTTCGGAATTTTGCCCCGTGCGGCGGCCACGTCAGCGGTGTCGATCTCCGCCACCAGCACAGCCTCGCCCGAACCGCCGGCACGCGCCAGGATCTGGCCCCAGGGGTTCACGATCATCGAATTGCCATAGGTCTCGCGGCCGTCTTCATGCACGCCGCCCTGTGCCGCGGCGACCAGGAAGGCGCCGTTTTCGATGGCGCGCGCGCGCAGCAGGATTTCCCAATGCGCCTCGCCGGTCTGCTTGGTGAAGGCTGCCGGAACCGTCAGGATTTCAGCGCCAGCCAGCGCCTCGGCGCGGAACAGCTGCGGGAAGCGCACGTCATAGCAGACGGCAAAGCCGAGCTTACCGAAGGGGAGCGCTGCGACGCGGGCGGCGGCGCCCGGATTATACGTCCGGCTCTCGCGCCAGCTCTCGCCATTGTCGAGATCGACATCGAACATATGGATCTTGTCATAGGAGGTAATCAGCGAACCGTCCGGGCCAAATAGAAAGCCACGATTGGCGACCTTCTCGTTCCCCAGCGCAATGGCCGTCGAGCCCACATGCATGAAGATCGAATGCTGCGCCGCAAGTTCCGACGCCGCGCGATAGACCAGATCCTGCGCCTCGGGCTTCAGCGAAGCCATCAGCGCAGCACGGTCCCGCTGCAGCGCGCCGGTCATTTCCGGCGTCTGAACATAGGTCGCGCCCTGCGCCGCGGCCTCGGCCACGAGGGCGCGCATGCGCTCGACATTCCTTTCGATCGAAACGCCAGAGCACATCTGGACGGCGGCAACCTTGACCTTGGTCATCACGAAATCTCCTCAACCGGCAAGAAGGGAATCGAGCTTGCCGGCGCCATCCAGCGCATGCAGGTCATCGCAACCGCCAACATGCTGTTCACCGATGAAAATCTGCGGGAAGGTCGAGCGACCCGAGCGATCCATCATTTCCTGGCGCAGCTTCGGGTCGAAGCTGGCATCATGTTCAGTATAGCTCACACCCTTGCGGTCGAGCAGCGCCTTGGCCGCGGAGCAATAGCCGCACATCTGGCGCGTATAGATCGTGACAGGAACCATCAACATCTCTCCTTCAGCGGCCTCTCGACGGGCGCGCCTTGTTCAAGACGCTATATAGGCTCCGGAAGCGCCATTGAAAAGACGAGTACGGTGATGTCGATGGCGCCTGCCTTGCGTAGCGCCCGCGATGCCGCGGAGACCGTGGCGCCGGTCGTATAGACGTCGTCGATCAGCAGGACGCGCCGCCCGGCAAAGATCATCTTGCCGGCATCGGTCACCGCAAATGCCCCGCGCACGTTATCCTCGCGCGCCCGCTCGCCCAGCCCCACCTGATGGGCGGTGCGGCGAACGCGCTTCAGGTCGACGGGATTGAACGGCTTGCCCGATTGCAACGCCAGATGACGCGCGAGCTCAGCCGACTGGTTGAACCGCCGCATGAAAAGCCGCGTCCGATGCAACGGCACCGGGACGATGACCTCAGCGTCCGAGAGAAGATCGCCCGCCGCCCGCGCCATCCAGCGTGCCATGAGAGGCGCCAGATCCAGCCGGTCATTATATTTCAGCCGATGCACCAGCGTCTGGCACATTCCATCATGGGCCGCGACCGCACGCAGGCGATCGAAAACCGGCGGATGGGCAATTGCTTCCGCCGAGAGGAAGCCGGCGCCGAGATCATGCGTGAAGGGCGTGCCCATCACCTCGCAATAGGGCCGTTCGATGAAGCGGATCGTCTGCCAGCACGCTCCGCAGACCGCGCCATCGCGGGCGGCAAAGCGGCCGCAGCCCGCGCAAACCGGCGGATAGACGAAATTGATCAGACCTGCCGCCAGCCGGGCCGGAAGCCGGTGGAACAAACCCGAAGCCGCTGGACTTTCTTCTTCACCCATCGACCGATCACCTGTAGACAGACACCGATCTGCCTTCCCCGGGCAGCCGTTTCAATTTTGAGCAGCGCAGGGCGCGAGATGCAACTGGTTTTTGATTCCCAACTGATCGAGCGAAACCGCGCACGCGCGGCGAGCATCGCCGACCGGAGCGCCGGCTTCCTTCTCAACATGGCGGCCGAAGAGCTTGCAGACCGGCTCTCGGCCGTGGAGCGCCATTTTACCGAAGGCGTGGAATTGCACGGCATGACCGGCGTCACCGCGAGCGAGATGATGGCGACCGGCAAAGTGGGCCAGATGACGCGGCTGGAAACCACCGATGGCTTTGGCAGCGGGGCCGGCGCATTCAAGCAGACACCACTCGAGCAGCTGTCGCTTGCGCCGGAAAGCGTCAATCTGGTCGTCTCGCCGCTTTCCGCACATCTAACGAACGACACGCCCGGCCTGTTCATCCAGGCGCGCCGCGCGTTGAAGCCGGATGGCCTTTTCCTGGCCGCCATTCCCGGCGCCGGGACACTTGCCGAGTTGCGCGAGGCGCTCCTGAGCGCCGAGGAGGAACTAACCGGCGGCGTGAGCCCCCGCGTCATACCCTTTGCCGATGTGCGTGATATCGGCGCGCTTCTGCAGCGGGCGGGCTTCGCCCTGCCCGTCGCCGATGTCGAAACCTATACGGTCAGGTATGACTCGATATTCCCACTGATGCGGGATCTTCGCCACATGGGCATGGCAAACCCGCTCGCGGGCCGGTCGAGAACACCACCAGGCCGGAAGCTCTTCGTCAGGGCGGGGGAAATCTATGCCGAGCGGTTCTCAGATCCGGATGGCCGCATCCGTGCGACCTTCTCGATCATCTACTTGTCCGGCTGGGCTCCACATGAAAGCCAGCAGAAACCACTCCGTCCGGGCTCGGCCAAAGTCAGCCTTGCAAGTGTGCTGAACGATAAATCGGGCGCGCAGTAAAAGAACACGCCTCGTGAACTCACGGATTGGCGAGCGTCCCGTTGCCGAGCGCCTGCGTGGCAATGTTGTTGTAGGTCGTGCCGATCGCCGAACCGACCTGGGTAACACCGGCCACGATGGCGATGGAAAGAAGCACGCCAATCAGGCCGTACTCGATCGCGGTTGCTCCGTCTTGATCTTTCAACAGTCGACGCAAGATCAACATCCGCGAGTTCCTTTCAATTCGGCACCGGGGCGCCGCTCTCTCAAAATATTTCAGCAACCGCTCGTCGAGCCATCGCTGTTGATAATGCAAACGGCACCTGGCGTGTCCTGAAGAACACTGCGTCTGACAATGTAGCGCTTCGGCCCGCTATTCGTCGAAATAGAGCCCGTCACGATGTCATCATACGCGCCGGGCGCAACCGTCCCGGCGAGGTGTGCGCTTTTGCGATCGACAAAAGGCGCGAGAATAAGCGTCAGTGCCACTGCAGCGACGCCAAAAATCACCGCCATGTTCAGCGCGCCCGACTTCGGCGCGTCGAGCGGTGCTTCGGCGACTTCCGTCAGTCCGTCATACTGTTCTTTGTCCGCCATATCGACTGCCTAACCTGTACACGCCGTCTCCACCGCCGAAAAATGTCAGAATCTGATAAAGGAAAGGTAAATTTCGGCTGGAAAGACTGTCCCGATCAGAGAAGATCCTGCAGGAACGGAATCAGCGGTTCATCCGCGGGGGGCATCGGAAAATCGCGCAGCTGGGCGGCACGGACCCACTTGATCTCCTGGCCTTCGGCGCCGCGCGGGATGCCTTCGTAGCGTCGGCAGACATAGAGCGGCATCAGGAGATGGAAGGTTTCGTAGGTGTGGCTGGCGAAGGTCAATGGCGCGAGACACGGCACCTTCGTCTCGATCCCCAGCTCCTCGCGAAGTTCGCGGACCAGGGTTTCCTCGGGCGTCTCGCCCGGCTCGACCTTGCCGCCCGGAAACTCCCAGAGGCCGGCCAAAGCCTTGCCCTCGGGGCGCTTCGACAACAGGATGCGATTGTCCGTGTCGATCAGGGCGCAGGCCGCGACAAGGAGGATGGATCGGCTCATCAGGCTTTCTCCCTGCGCCAGTAGCAGTAGCGGTAGGTTTCCTTGAACCCGAGTTCCGCGTAGAGCGCCAGTGCCGCCGCATTGGCCGTTTCAACCTGGAGCCAGCCCGTCACGGCACCGCGAAGACGGGCCCATTTCAGGGCAGCCACCGTGATCTGCCGTCCGAGACCCTGACGACGTTCCTCGGCCGCGACGGCGACCTGCTGCAACCCGGCAAGATCGCCGTCATGTACGCAAAGCGCGACCGCCTTTGGATGATCGCTGGTCTCGCCGAGAATGAACATGCCCGTCTCCGGCTGCAGAGCACCGAAAAGCCGCTCCATCGCCGCGCGAGGGGTTCGGCTCTTCCCGCCTTCAACCGCGATGCAGGCATCGACGAAGCGCGCCACGTCGTGGCTGGGGATCATGTCGAGGCCCGTGACCTGCGCATAGTCGGACAGCGTGACGGTCTGCACCGACACGTCGCCCTCGCTGCGCCAGCCGTTCTTGCCGAGCCATTCGATAAGCTGCGGCGGGCAAAGCGGCGTCTGCTTGACGACCAGCGATGCACCGGCCGCCTGGTACCATGCCTCGACACGGTCGATGCGTTCGCCGATATCACGCGTATCGCCCGGATCGAGCGGAACGAGGCAGTTCGCCCGCCGCGTCGCATGACCCGGCGTCAGCCGCTTCTGCCAGCTTCCCTCATATTCGACCGTTTCAGCCGGCCAGGCGCGAAATCCTGCCGCCTCGAGCCGCCGAACGGCGGGAAGGCTTGCCATGCGCTCAGCTCCGGTAATCGCCGTTGATGGCGACATATTCCTTGGTGAGGTCACAGGTGTACACCGTTGCCTTGCCGTTGCCGAGACCGATATCGGCCCGAATGGCAATGTCTTCCTTTTCCATGACGGCGGTCGTCGCCGCTTCGGAATAAGCGGGATCGCGTTCGCCGTCGACGGCAACGCGGATATCGCCGAACCAGATGGCGAGCTTGTCGCGGTCCGCCATTTCGCCGGACTTGCCGACAGCCATGACGACGCGGCCCCAGTTGGCGTCTTCGCCGGCAACCGCCGTCTTGACGAGGGGCGAATTGGCGATCGACAGCGCGATGCGCTTGGCGGCGGCGTCGCTTTCGGCGCCCGTCACTGTAACAGCCACCATCTTGCGCGCGCCCTCACCGTCGCGAACGACCTGAAGTGCGAGATCCATGAGAAGATCGTTGAGCGCCGCCTTGAACCCTTCAAGGCGCGCATCAGCCGCATCCTCGATCTTCGGCTGGCCGTCGGCAGAAGCAGCACCGGTTGCGAAGAGAAGCAGCGTGTCGGAGGTGGACGTGTCGCTGTCGACCGTCACCGAGTTGAACGACGGACCGACACCGGCGGACAGCAGACCCTGCAGGGCCGCGGGTGCGATATCGGCGTCGGTCGCCACGAAGGAGAGCATCGTCGCCATGTCGGGCGCGATCATGCCGGCGCCCTTGGCAATGCCGTTGATCGTGACCTTGACGCCGGCGATCTCGGCGGAACGGGTGGCAACCTTCGGATAGGTGTCCGTGGTCATGATGGCCTTGGCGGCCTCATGCCAGAAATCTTGCTTGCCATCCTTGGCGAGCGTGTCGAGCACGCCGGCGAACTTGGTCGCGTCCAGCGGTTCGCCGATGACGCCGGTGGAGGCGAGGAACACTTCGCCTTCCTGGCAGCCGGCGGCCGCGGCAGCAGACTTTGCCGTCAGCGCCGTGGCCTCGCGACCCTTCTTGCCGGTAAAGGCATTGGCATTCCCGGAATTGACAACGACCGCACGGGCAACGCCGCCGGCCAGGTTCTGGCGGCAGAAATCGACCGGCGCAGACGGGCAGCGCGAACGCGTGAAGACGCCGGCAACGGCGGCCGGCTGGTCGAAGACCATCATCAGCACGTCGGTGCGACCCTTGTACTTGATGCCGGCAGAGGCGGTCGCCATGCGCACGCCGCGCAAAGCGGGCATGTCGGGAACGGTTTTGGGAGCGAGCGGAGAAACGGTGGCGGACATGTTGCTTCCATCAGGACTTGGACGGGCAGAGAAGAAAGCGCGGGGCCCTTCCGGACCCCGCACGAGAGCAGATTACTGCTGCTGTTCCTTGCTGATTTCTTCGTAACCCTTCTTCAGGTTCTCATCCAGAACGTCGACCTTCGTGCCTTCCTTGGCCTTCGTCAGCAGCGCAAGATACTTGTCGCGCATGACGAGCTGGCGGATCTGGTCCTTGACCTGGTCAAGCGCCGGCGGAGGCGCCATGCGCGTGTCTTCGACCTTGATCACATGGAAGCCGAACTGGGTCTTGACCGGGGTCTTGGTGTATTCGCCCTTCTTCAGCGCGAATGCGGCATCTTCGAATTCCTTGACCATGCGGCCCTTGCCGAAATAGCCGAGATCGCCACCTTCCGACTTGTTCGGATCGGAGGACTTGGCCTTCGCGAGTTCAGCAAAATCCTTGCCGGCGTCGAGGTCCTTGATGATCGCCTTGGCTTCGTCCTCGGTCTTGACGAGGATGTGGCGGGCATGAATTTCTTCCTGCGGCGGGATCTTCTTGATCTCGGCGTCATAGCGCGCCTTGATCTCGTCGTCGGTCACGGTGTTGACGACATACTTGCGGAAATAGGCGTTGTGCAGTTCGCGTTCGCGCAGGAAGGCAAGACGCTTCTTGAACTCGTCCGTGTTCTCGATGCCGTCGGTCTGGGCAACCTTGGCAATCGCCTTCACGTCGATGGCGGCTGAAAGAGCAGCCAGCTTCTTCTGGTCGTCAGGCAGCTGGGCCAGCTGCGGATCGAGATTGGCTACCCCGAGGTCGATATCGGACTGGTGGATTTCCTGGTCGCCGACCTTGGCAACGACCGGATCGGCGCCGTCGGCGGCATAGGCCGCACCGGACAGTCCAAATGCGGCAACGACAGCCGCAACAAGCATTTTCTGACGATTGAGCATGTTCAAACCTTTCAAGATCCGGGCGCTGAGGGGGATCAGCGGCCCTTGTAGGAAGTCACGGCCACCGGAATGTGGCGAATTGATAGCGTCAGACGGCCCCCGGAGCGCGGCACGGAGCGGGCAGCGGGTGATCGCGCCGGCACGAGCCAATCCATCGGGGTCTTCTTCATCAAGGTGCAGCAACTATCAGCTAAGCACCTCAAGATGAAAGATTTTTCGCCTTTCCTGCAGGCATTCGCGCAATTTCCGCCTCAAAGGACGTTGAAAGCCCGCAAAGCGCCTGCCCGCAAGGGCCGTTGACATCACTTGGCCCCCCTCTTATCTGTCACGCAACTTCGCGTCCAGATGGGTTTCTGGGCTCAGCGCGGTTCCTGTCCCCTTTTTTAGGGTGGCGGGCATCGCGACAAGCAACCAAAACGAGAAAGGACCATCCTGATGGTCAGCCTTGGCGGTATCGCCCGCAAACTTTTCGGCTCCTCCAACGATCGCCGCATCAAGTCCTATCGTCCCGACGTCGCCGCCATCGGCGCGCTGGAAGACAGCATGAAGGCCTTGAGCGACGCTGAACTGGCCGGAAAGACTGCGGAATTCAAGGCACAGATTGCGGAAGGCAAGTCCACCGACGATCTCGTCGTGCCGGCCTTCGCAGTGGTGCGCGAAGCCGCCCGCCGCTCGCTCGGCATGCGTCCCTTCGACGTCCAGCTCATGGGCGGCATGATCCTGAACGACGGCGACATCGCCGAAATGAAGACCGGCGAAGGCAAGACGCTCGTCGCCACGCTCGCCGTTTATCTGAATGCGCTCGCCGGCAAGGGCGTCCACGTCGTCACGGTCAACGACTACCTTGCAAGCCGCGACGCCCAGCAGATGGGCAAGCTCTATGGCTTCCTGGGGCTCACCACCGGCGTCATCGTGCACGGTCTGGATGACGAAGAGCGCAAGGCGGCTTACGCCTGCGACATCACCTATGCGACCAACAACGAACTCGGCTTCGACTATCTGCGCGACAACATGAAGTTCGAGCGCGGCCAGATGGTCCAGCGCGGTCACTACTATGCCATCGTCGACGAAGTGGACTCGATCCTCGTCGACGAAGCACGCACGCCGCTCATCATCTCCGGTCCGCTGGATGACCGCTCCGATCTCTACAACACGATCGACGCCTTCATTCCGATGCTCTCGGAAGGCGACTATGAAATCGACGAGAAGCAGCGCTCCGCCAACTTCTCCGAAGTCGGCACGGAAAAGCTCGAGAACCTGCTGCGCCAGGCCGGCCTGCTCAAGGGCGAGGGCCTATACGACATCGAGAATGTCGCCATCGTCCACCACATCAACAACGCGCTGAAGGCCCACAAGCTGTTCACCCGCGACAAGGACTACATCGTCCGCAACGGCGAGATCGTCATCATCGACGAATTCACCGGCCGCATGATGCCGGGCCGCCGCTATTCGGAAGGCCAGCACCAGGCGCTGGAAGCCAAGGAAAAGGTGCAGATCCAGCCCGAGAACCAGACGCTGGCCTCGATCACCTTCCAGAACTATTTCCGCATGTACGACAAGCTCGCCGGCATGACCGGTACGGCCTCGACGGAAGCGGAAGAGTTTGCCGACATCTACAATCTCTCCGTCATCGAGGTTCCGACCAACCTGCCGATCAAGCGTCTCGACGAGGACGACGAAGTCTACCGGACGGCGGAAGAAAAGTACCAGGCGATCATCACAGAGATCAAAGCCTCGCATGAGAAGGGCCAGCCCGTTCTCGTCGGCACGACCTCAATCGAAAAGTCGGAACTGCTCGCAGAACTCCTGCGCCGCGCCGGCTTCGACAAGTTCGCGGTTCTGAACGCCCGCTATCACGAACAGGAAGCCTTCATCGTCGCGCAGGCCGGCGTTCCGGGTGCCGTGACGATCGCCACCAACATGGCCGGCCGCGGTACCGACATCAAGCTCGGCGGCAATGCCGAGATGCGGATCGAACAGGAACTCGGCGATCTGCCGGAGGGTCCCGAGCGCGAGGCAGCGATTGCCGCGATCAACGCCGAAGTTCAGGTCCTGAAGGAAAAGGCACTCGCTGCCGGCGGCCTCTATGTTCTGGCCACCGAACGCCACGAAAGCCGCCGCATCGACAACCAGCTGCGCGGCCGCTCCGGCCGTCAGGGTGACCCCGGCCGTTCGAAGTTCTACCTGTCGCTCCAGGACGACCTGATGCGCATTTTCGGCTCCGAGCGCATGGATGGCATGCTGCAGAAGCTCGGCCTCAAGGACGGCGAAGCCATCGTCCATCCGTGGATCAACAAGGCGCTGGAACGCGCCCAGAAGAAGGTCGAAGCCCGCAACTTCGACATTCGTAAGAACCTCCTGAAATACGACGACGTTCTGAACGATCAGCGCAAGGTCATCTTCGAGCAGCGCATCGAGATGATGGATTCCGAAGACCTTGCGGAAATCATGACCGACATGCGTCACGAAGCCATCGACATGATCGTCGAGAAGCATATCCCTGAGCGCGCCTATGCCGAACAGTGGGATGCGGCCGGCCTGAAGCAGAGCATCGCGGAAATCCTCAATCTCGACATTCCGGTCGAGGAATGGATCGCCGAGGAAGGCATTGCCGAGGACGACGTCCGCCAGCGCCTGATCGAGCTTTCCGACAGGGCAGCAGCCGAGAAGGCCGAGCGTTTCGGTCCTGAAATCACCGTCTATGTCCAGCGTTCGATCCTGCTGCAGACGCTCGATGGCCTGTGGCGCGAGCATATCGTCAACCTCGACCACCTGCGCTCGGTCGTCGGTTTCCGTGGCTATGCCCAGCGCGACCCGCTGCAGGAATACAAGTCGGAAGCTTTCGAACTCTTCCAGGCGTTGCTCAACAACATGCGCCAGGTCGTCACCAGCAACATGTCGCGCGTCGAGATCATGCAGGAGCCGCAGCAGCCGGAACTGCCGCCGATGGAGGCACACCATATCGACGGCTCCACGGGCGAAGACGAGTTCTCCGCCGTGCAGGCCCTCATGGCTGCCGCACCGGAGACGGAACGCGACCCGAACCAGCCTTCGACCTGGGGCTATGTCGGCCGCAACGAGCCCTGCCCCTGCGGCTCGGGCAAGAAGTACAAGCACTGCCACGGCGCGCTGAACGCCTGATCAGGAAAATGCATGAAGGGCACGGAGTTTGTTCCGGCGCCCTCACCCTGAGGAGCCTGCGCAGCGCGCAGGCCTCGAAGGGTCATGCCACGAATGCGATCCTTCGAGGCCGCCCTGCGGGCGGCCCCTCAGGATGAGGAAGGGACTGACAGAGCGACTGCTCCCTCAAGTCTTCAGGTAATCCCGGTAAGCCGCAATCGTCCGCAGCAACCCGTCATCGAAGCTGAAGGCCGGACGCCAGCCGAGCACATCCCGCGCCTTGGAGCAGGAAAGCTGCATGTCGGGAATTTCCGACTTCGCCGTATCGTTGATGACGATCTCCGGCTCCACGCCCATCAGCGCGCCGATCCGGGCAATCAGCTCCAGCATGTTGAGATTGGCTTCAAGCGAAAAGTTGAAGGCCTCGCCGAAACCCTCTTTCGCATCCGCAAACCGTTCGATCAGCAGATGGTTCACCAGCACGGCGTCCTCGATATAGAGGAAATCGCGGGTGAAGCGCCCGCTGGAGCGCAGCGTCACCGGCTGACCTTCCAGCAACTGCTTGATCGTGTAGGGGATGATGCGGTTGAAGTTGAAATCGTAGCCGCCGAAATAATTCCCGCAGCGCACCGTTACGGTCTTCAGCCCGTATTGCTTCGCATAGGTCGCCGTCAGGTGCTCCTGCGCGACCTTGGCCACCTCATAGATATGCGTCGGCGTCAGCGGCATATCCTCTGTGAAGGGAATCGGATTGCCGGAATAGACCTTGTCGGTCGTGTGCGAGATGAACAGCGTCTCGGGGCTCAAACGGCGAAGCCCGTCCAGCAGGTTGAGCGTCGAGCGCGCGCTGGTAACGAAAGTCAGCGAAGGGTTCTGCGCGGCAAGCGTTACATCGCCGACCGCCGCCAGATGGATGACGACATCCGGACGCACCCCCGCGATCAGTTCATCGACCGCCGTGGAATCCAGCAAATCGATCCGCGCTTCCTCGCACCGCTTGTCGAAGCCGCACATGTAATATTGCGCCAGATCGTTCTTGCGGATCGAGCTACCCGGATTGAGCGCTGCAACGACCCGATCGCCGCGCTCCAGGAAGGACGAAACCAGCCAGCCCCCCAGAAAACCCGTGGCTCCAGTGAGGAGGATCGTCTTCGTCATGCGCCCGTCAACCATCGGAAATCTCCGCTTTTTCCGAACAAAGTTCTAAACATTTCGGTCAGGAATAGCGAGGCGGCAAAACCCTTTCTTAACGCTGAATATGCAACTCTGAATTAGAGCCTCCAGACAAGATGGGCCATGACCGCTTTAGAAGATTTGGGCAAAACGCCGGATGCGCACGGACAGGCGCGTTTGCGGCAATTGATGGCGATGCTGATCGTGGTCCTCAAGGGCGGCGATGCGGAAGCGCGCGCGCAGCGCATGGCGCTCTCCGCCTTTGCCATTCGCGTCGTCAGCGCGGCCATCGCCTTCGTCTCCCAGATCATCCTTGCCCGCCTCATGGGCAATTTCGAATACGGCCTCTTCACCTTCGTCTGGGTGATGACGATCCTGCTCGGCAACCTCTCCTGCCTCGGCTTTCACACCACGATCATCCGCTTCCTTCCCGAATATCGCGAAGCCGGCGCAAACTCCGAAATCCTCGGCCTCACCTCGACCGCCCGGCTGTTTTCCATGTCGGTGGCCACGGCCGTCGGTGCTGCGGGTCTGGTTGCGCTCTATTTCCTCGGCAGCCACATCGAATCCTACTACGTGATGCCGCTCTTCCTCGCCATCTTCGCCTTGCCCATGGTGGCGCTGGGGGACGTTCAGGAAGGCACCGGCCGCGCCAATAGCTGGCCGATCGCGGCGCTGACGCCGACCTACATCATCCGGCCGCTCCTCATCCTCGTCTTCATGGCCGGCGCGGTAAAGCTCGGTCACCCGCCGACGGCGCATACGGCCATGGTTGCAGCACTCGCCGCCGTCTACCTGACGTCCGTCAGCCAGTTCGTCTTCGTCATCACCCGTATCGGACGCAACTACCCCGCCCCCAAGCGCACGATCGACTTCGGCAACTGGTTCAGGGTCGCGATCCCGATCTTCTTCATCGAAGGCTTCCTCTACCTGCTGACCAATTCGGATGTCGTCATTGTCGGCTTCTACCTGAACCCTTCCGATGTCGCGATCTACTTCGCCGCCGCCAAGACGATGGCGCTCGTCCACTTCGTGTTCTTCTCCGTGAAAGCCGCCGCCAGCGCCCGTTTCTCGACGCTTTGGGCCGCCGGCGACAAGGATGGGCTCGCGCATTTCGCACGACAGGCGGCACGCTGGAGCTTCTGGCCGTCGCTGGCCATCGGACTGCTAGTGCTTGTCGCCGGCAAGCTGCTGCTCTCGCTCTTCGGTCAGGCCTTCGTTGTCGGCTACCCGCTGCTCGCCGTCCTGCTCGTCGGCATTCTTGCCAAGGCCTCGATCGGACCCGGCGAGGCTCTGCTGTCCATGGTGGGCGAACAGCGCCGCTGCGTTGCCATCTATGCGACGGCACTTGCCGTCAATCTCGGTCTCAACATGACGCTGATCCCGATCTACGGGCTCTACGGCGTGGCGATTGCCACATCCGGCGCCATGGTTTTCGAAGCGCTTGCGCTCCACATCACGATCCGCCGCAGGCTGGGCATTGCTCTCTCTGCCTTTGCCTTCAATCCGGCGAAACCAGACATTCGAGGTCAATCATGATCGACCCGGCCCTTCCCCATCAGACCGCAACGACATCCGCCGACATGGCGGACGAGACGGTTCGTGAAACCCGCAAGGTCGAGGTGGGCAGAGCCGGCCGCGCCCTCTATTTCTATGAGGCCCAGGCCGGTTTCGAACTGCAGAGCGAACTCGACTATCTGTCGAACCGTGCCGTCGAGCCCAATGTCTTCTTTTCCGGCCAGTTTCTGGCGCCGGCGCTGCCGCGGCTGGAGGAGAAGCAGATCCGTCTCGCCATCCTGCGCGATACGGAGGGCCGCAACCGCGCCCGTTTCCTCATGCCGTTTTCGGTCGAGCGTCAGGGCCTCGGCCTCGGCTCCTCGATCATCCGTGTCTGGGCCAACCATTTTGCGCCGCTCGGCACGCCGCTGATCGACGCCGAAGGCGCGGCCGAGAGCATCGACAACATGCTGGAAGGACTGGCTGACCCGAATTCGGCACTGCCGCAGGTTCTGGTCATTCCGGACATGAAGATCAACCGTCCGGCCGCGCAGTTGATCCGAGCCACCGCGATGAGCCGGAACCTGCCCATCGCCACCACGGACGAGCGCGAGCGCCCCATGCTCGAAAGCCTGCTCGACGGCGAAGCCTATATGGCTGAAAGCCTCTCCTCGAAACATAACCACGAGATGCGCCGTCAGTGGCGCAAGCTCTCGGAACGAGGTGAGGTTGCCCACAACGTCGCCCGCCAGCCGCGCGATGTCGTCAGACGCATGGAGGAGTTCCTGCTGCTGGAATCGAGCGGCTGGAAGGGCAAGGAAAAGACGGCGCTGACGATCGACCGCCTGCGCTCGGCCTTTGCTCGCGAGGCGATCTACAATCTCGCCCAGGCCGACAAGGTCCGCATCCACACAATCGATCTCGACGGCCAGGCCATCGCATCCCTGATCGTGTTCCTGAGTGCCGGTGAAGCCTACACCTGGAAGACCGCCTACAACGAAGCCTACGCGGATTGCTCGCCGGGGAAGATCCTGATGTCCAAGGTCACGGAATGGCATCTCGATGACGCCAACATCGTGCGTACGGATTCGCTTGCCGTTCCCGACCATCCGGTGATGAGCCGGCTCTGGCGCGAGCGCGATGCAATGGCAACGCTGATCATCGGCCTGACACCCGGCCGCGACCGCGATGTCCGCCAGATCGCCAGCCAGCTTCACCTCTACCAGAACACCCGCGACGTGGCACGCAAGCTGCGCGACCGCATCATGTCGCTCCGCGGACGGAAGTGAAGCAACGGCGCGCGGCGGCAGGTCAGCCCCGCGCCCTGAGCTCCCGGCGGATGATCTTGCCCGTCGTCGTCATGGGAAGGGCTTCGAGGAATTCGATCTCACGCGGATATTCATGCATCGAGAGGCGGTGCTTGACCCAGTCGCGGATCTCGCCAGTCAGGTCCGGCGTCTCCTCGTAACCATCCTTCAGCACGACAAAGGCCTTGACGATCTCGGTCCGCAGCGGATCGGGCTTGCCGACCGCCGCCGCCAGCCGGACTGCCGGATGGCCGAGCAGGCAGTCTTCGATTTCGCCGGGCCCGATGCGATAGCCGGACGAGGTGATGACATCGTCGTCACGACCGAAGAACTCGAAATAGCCCTCCTCGTCCATCACGCCCTGATCGCCCGTCGTCATCCAGTCGCCGATGAACTTCTTCTCGGTCGCCGCCTCGTTGTTCCAGTAGCCGAGGAACATCACCGGATCGGGCCGTGCAACGGCGACCTGACCCGCAACGCCCGCCGGCAACACCTCGCCCTTCTCGTTGATGATCGCAACGCGGTGGCCCGGCACGGGCTTGCCCATCGAGCCCGACTTCGTCACGCCATAGCGCGCGCTGGCAGAGAGCACGAAATTGCACTCCGTCTGACCATAGAATTCGTTGACGGTGATCCCGAGCGTGCTGCGCGCCCACTCATAGGTCTCGCGACCGAGAGATTCCCCGGCGGAGCCGATCGTGCGCAGCCTGAGATCAAAGCGCGCCAGCGGATTTTCGACCGGACGCAGCAGTCGCAGCGCCGTCGGCGGAATGAAGGCGTTGCGCACGCCCATCTCCGCCATGATCCGGAACGCCATTTCCGGATCGAACTTCTGGCCCGGCGACGAGACGACCGGGACACCGAGAAGCAGAGCCGGCAGAAGACAGTTGAGAAGGCCGCCAGCCCAGGCCCAGTCCGCCGGCGTCCACATCTTGTCCCCGTCCAGGCCAAGATCAGGGTGGGCAAACTGGATGCCGGGCATATGGCCTGCCAGCACCCGATGGCCGTGAAGCGCGCCCTTGGGCGGGCCTGTCGTGCCGGACGTATAGATCATCAGCGCCGGGTCGTCCGGACCCGTTTCGGCCTGCGCAACAAGCGGCGGATGGGTGGCGATCAGGTCGTCGAAATTCAGAACGCCATCATCCTCGTCCCCGACGAGGATGATGTGTTTCAGCGCCGGCAGGCTGCCGCGAACATCCTTCAGCTTGGCAAGGCCGAACCGGTTCGTCACCACGACCTCGGCGCCGGAATCGTTGAGTCGGTATTCGATGGCGTCGGCACCGAAGAGAAGTGCCAGCGGCAAGGCAACCGCCCCGATCTTGTAGGCCGCCACATGCGAAATGACTGTCTCGAAGCCCTGCGGCAGCAGGATGGCGATGCGGCTTGCCCGCTGGACACCGAGCGCAACGAACGCCGCGGCCAGTCGGGACGAGCGGTCCGACAATTGCCCATAGGTCAGGTTGATATGGTCGCCATCCGGGCTGAAGTGTTCAAGACAGACCCGCTCAGGGTCTCGTTGAGCCCAATCGTCGCTGACCGCGCGACCCATGTTGAAGTCGGCAGGTATGTTCCAGGCAAAATCCCGGACTAGCTCTTCGTAAGTCTCGCGTGACGGCAACAGCATGGAGCATCGATCCTTTGTGCACTGCGGAATAGCACCGAATGCAACAAAGGATCAAGCTTGAACGATTTTCATGGCTTCAGACGCGCCACCAGAACCGTCTGCAAACGCCCGGAAACGTTGGTGTTCCATGCCGTGAACGAGCCGAGCTCGACAAGCCGACCGGCGTGATCGAGAGCCTTCAGGGCCTCGTACTGCTCCCGCGTTGCAACAAGCGCATGCTCGCCGGGAGCGGCGAGGAAGGCCATGCGGCCCGCCTGATCGCCCGGGATGTCGCGAATGGGGCTGTCGACCGGCCAGCCAACATAAAACACAAGGCTGGGCTCGAGATAGTCGGCCTCGAAGATCGGCGTTCCCGGCTTGAACTCCTTGCGCAGCAGCTCGGCGACGGGCTTGGAGAGCTTGATGTCCTTCTCGATTGCCGGGATGACCAGAAGGAACATGCTTTCCATAAGCAGGAAGACGGAAACGAGAGCCACCCGCATCGCGGTTTCGAATTCGCCCTCCCGATGCAGGACGGAAATGCGGAACGCAAAGCCGATGCAGCCGAGCGCGATCACGACCAGGGCCACCTTCAGCAGGAAGGTCGGCGCAAGCACCACGACCGCCAGAAGGGCCGCAGCCAGCCCGGCGATCTGCAGGATATAGAGCCAGCGCCCAATCCGCAGCGAGGCGATGCCGCCGGCAAGGTTGCCTGCAACGAGACCACCAGCGGCAATTGCAAAGGCCGGGATCATCGGCTCGATGTAATGCGGCAGCTTGGTTGCCGCGAGCGAGAACATCACGAAGCCCGGCACCATCCACGACAGCAGGAAGAGCCGCGGCGACGGGCTTCCGAGGGCGGCAGCACGGCGCGAAACACCGACGAGTGCGGCGGGCAGGAACAGCGTCGACGGCATGAAACCGATGAAGAGCGTCGGGATATAGGCCGGCAGGAAAGCGAGATACCCCAGCCAGCCAGCTGCGCCGTGGTTCTGCATGGGCTTCAGCGCACGACCGATGACATGTTCGCCAATGCCTGCCTGCAGCATTTCGCCATTGCTCATGTTGTTGGCCGGAATGGCCCAGAGCAGGAAGATGCCGACGCCGACAAAGGTCGCGACCGCTAGGGCCACCATCTGCCAGAACGGCGCGCGCTCATCACGCCGGGTCAGGAACCAGGTGATGGCAACCGCAGGAACGATGACGGCCGGGCCAACCGGGCCCTTAGTCAGCAATGCCAAGGACATCGCGACGAGGAAGACTGCGGCCTTGAACCAGAAGCCCTCACGCTCCTGCATGATGGCGAGGAAGGCCCAGAGCGCCAGGCAGATAAAGGCGACGAGAACGGCATCCAGCATTGCAGTGATGCCGAGATAGATGCTGAGCGTCGACGACGCGAAGACCAGCATGGACCACAGCCCGGCGCGACGGTCGAAAAGCCGGCTGGCAATCAGGAACACGAGAAACGCGGAGGCAGCCGTGGCCGGCGCCGAGACGAAGCGGGCGCCGAACTCGTTCTCACCGAAAATGTGCATGAAGAACATCATCAGCCAGTAGATCAGCGGCGGCTTGTCGGGGAAGACGGCGTCGTTATACGTCGGCAGGATCCAGTTGCCGGACTGGATCATCTCGACGGCGGCACGCGCATAGAAGGCCTCGTCACGATCCCAGAACATCGTCGTGGGCATCAGCGTCATCAGGAAAAGCGCGATGCCTACCGAAATCAGGAAGGGCAGCCAGAGACTGCCTGCGCGGCTAGCCGGAGAGTTCGCGTTCGCGATCATCTAAACCTCGAAAATCTGTGCCGGATCCGGCATTTGGCGGTCTTTTATTGCGCCAGTGTGGAAATTGGAAGGAAAAGCTGTCAACGCACCATGGAGACGCGCAGCTCGCAGGTGCGCGGAATGAGGTAGCGTCGCGCCGTGATATCGCCGGTAACGACATTGACGTAGAAGTCGCCCGGCCACGCCAGAACCGGGATGAGAACCCCATCCGTCCTCCAGCTCGGGCAAGCACCGGCACCGGCAAACTGTGCCATGGCGACAAAGCCGCCAAACAACAGATAAAGCACGGCCCCCGCTATCAGCGCATTCCAGCGCATGCCGAGAAACACAAATAGGCCGGTGATCAGCGCGTACGCGACCACGGACAGCAAGACCATCATCAAGAGGTTCTGCATTGAAATCGCACCTTGCGCTTCTGGGGTGAAAGGCCTGTGGTGCCCCATGCCGGGGTCGAACCAGCACTCCTTGCGGAACTCGATTTTGAGTCGAGCGCGTCTACCAATTCCGCCAATGGGGCATCATCCGTTGCAACATGCGAAGCAAGGCCGGGACGCGCCGGACTATACGGACAGGCTATCGCCGGTCAACCGGAAAATGTCGTTGCATGCAGAGCTTGGCATCCGAATTGACGAAGTGTTGAACGCCAGCCGAATTTACAGCACCGCCAAAGCCCGCTATTGCAGCACAGCAAAAGCCGGCCAACCCCAATCCGGTGAACACGCGAAGGACTTCCATGCTCCGCAGACTTTATGACTGGACGATCTCGCTGGCCGCAAGGAAAAGCGCCGAAGTCTGGCTGGCCGTCATCGCCTTCGTCGAAAGCTCCTTCTTCCTGGTGCCTGCCGATGTGCTCTTCCTGCCCATGGCGCTGGCACGGCCCGAGCGCGCCTGGCGCTATGCGCTGATCGCCACCGTCGCCTCCGTTCTCGGCGGCATTCTCGGCTGGTATATCGGGCATTATGCCTTTGAGGCCGTGGCAAAGCCTGTGCTTGAATTCTACGGCAAGCTGGAGACATTCGAGCGCCTGAAGGCCGAAACCGGCTTTGGCATGATCGTGCTGCTGCTGATCACCTCGGGCCTTGCCCACCTGCCCCCCATCAAGGTCGTGACCATTCTCGCGGGCGTTGCCAATGTGCATCTCGGCCTGTTCATCATCACGGCCATCGTGGCGCGCGGCGCCCGCTTCTTCCTGCTCGCGGCTCTTCTGAGAATCTACGGCGAGCCGATCCGCGAGTTCATCGAAAAGCGGCTCGGGCTGATCGCCGGTGCAATCGCCGCCCTCCTCATCATCCTCTATCTCGTGCTGCACTACCTGCACGCATCCTGACGATCGGCAAGGCCATGAACGCTTCCGCAAAGCCACAGCTCCTCCCCGCTCTCATCCTCGCCGTCGGCATGGCGGCAACGGTCGGGACCGCGCTCGGATTTCAGTATATCGGCGGCTACATCCCCTGCGCGCTCTGCTACATGGAGCGCGAGCCCTATTATTATTCGATCCCGGTCGCGATCGTGGCGGCCATTGCCGCGCTGATCAACATGCCGTCCTGGATCGTCAAGGCACTGATCGCCATCATCATGGTCGCCATGCTGATCGGCGCGGGGCTCGGCACCTATCACGCCGGCGCCGAATGGGGCTTCTGGCCCGGCCCATCGACCTGCTCGACCCCGGTCAACGCCGTGACCAAGGACGCCGGCAATCTGCTGAGCGACCTCAATTCCGTACACGGCCCGTCCTGCACGGAAGCAGCGCTCCGCGTCCTCGGCCTCTCCTTCGCCGGCTGGAACGTGATTGCCAGCCTCATCCTCGCCGGCATCGCCGCCTGGGGCATCGGCCGCAAGGCTTGAAGCTCGCTGCGGCACCCTCCAACGGTGCCGATTTCAGATCAGAAATTCGTCGGGGTGAGCCGAAAACGGTGCTGCCGAGAACCGGAGCGGAGCGTACCTGACGGTACGTGAGCACCGGAAGCGCAGGCAGCGCCGTTTGCAGGCCACCTGAGTCCGATTCTAAGACGTGCAGAAATTTTCGGCGGCGTGGCGAAAATAAGGTCGGGCGAGAACCGGAGCGGAGCGTACTCGAAGGTACGTGAGCACCGGAAACGCAGGCCGACCTGATTTGCAGCCCGCCGCCGGAGATTTATGCGCGTCTTAAGGTTGGAGTTCGCTGTCCCAGTAGAGATAATCGATCCAGCTTTCATGCAGATAGTTCGGCGGGAAGAAGCGGCCGTTGTTGTGCAACTCCTGCACCGTCGGGTGCCATGGCTTCTGGCGCGGATGCATGCCCGCCTGATGCGGAAGCTTGGAGCCCTTGCGCAGATTGCAGGGCGCGCAGGCGGTGACGATATTGTCCCAGCGGGTCTCGCCGCCATGGGCGCGCGGGATCAGGTGGTCGAAGGTGAGTTCGTCCTCCGAGCCGCAATACTGGCACTCGAACTTGTCACGCAGGAAGACGTTGAAGCGGGTGAAGGCCGGATAGCGCGCCGGCTTCACATAGCTTTTCAGGCAAACGACGCTTGGCAGGCGCATCGAGAATGTCGGCGACGAAACCGCGTGATCGTATTCCGCGATGATATTCACGCGGTCAAGAAAGACCGCCTTGATCGCGTCCTGCCAGGACCACAGCGACAAGGGATAATAACTCAGTGGCCTGTAATCCGCGTTGAGCACCAGCGCGGGCAAGGACTGCGGTGAGACTGCAATCGTCAAGGCGTTCTCCTGATCGATTCGGCATCTGCAATTCCTATACTAGGCTTGTTTTGACGCTATTGTGAAGCCCCTGCGAAAAGCCGGAATTACTTCGTTTTCCCGTGGCTTGCGCGGTGTCAAAAACGGCTCAGCCCAAGGGGTCGGCAGCCCGGCGCAACTGGCGGGAATAGAAGGCCCAGAAGAGCCGCGCTGCGACAGATCGCCACGGTGACCAGCTTTCGGCAAAGGCCGCGAGCCTGCGACCGTTCAATTTCTCATCATGGCCGAAAGCATGGTGGACAGCGTGAACCAGCGCGATATCGCCAACCGGGAAGATATCCGGATGGCCGGCGCAGAACATCAGATAGACCTCCGCCGTCCACGGCCCCACGCCCTTGACTGCGCTCAAATGCGCAATCGCCGCCGCAGTCTCCAGACCACAAACGCCTTCCAGATCGAGTTGGCCCGCAAGCTCCGCCTCGGCGATAGCCAGCAACGTCGAGGCCTTGGCTCGCGAAAGGCCGACGGCAAACAGGCCGTCCGCGCCAAGGTCCCTGACCCCGGCCCCGGTCACGCCACCATCGAGCCTTGCCACAAGCCGCCCGAAAATCGCCGAAGCCGATGCCTTCGACACCATTTGTGAGACAACGATTTCGGAGAGCCCCGCAAAGCCCGCCGGCTGCAGCCGAAGCGGCACCGGACCGGCCTGCGCGGCGATCTCATCAAGACGCGGATCAAGCGCCACCAGCGCATCCAGCCCGCGGGCAATATCGGCCTCACATGTAATCGGCTGCACGGCCCCTCCTTGGCATCGGGTGCAAATTCTGGAAAGACAAGCTATGCCCGAAAAGCCCGCCACCACGCCACCCGTTTTCCGCTTCGCGCCGAGCCCGAACGGCTATCTGCACCTCGGCCACGCGCTGTCCGCTCTGCTCAACCACGATATGGCACGAGCAGCAGGCGGACGCCTGCTGCTGCGCATCGAGGATATCGACATCACGCGCTGCCGGCCGGAATATGAACAGGCAATCCACGACGACCTCGCCTGGCTCGGTATCAACTACGAACGCCCCGTCCGCCGGCAATCGGAACACACGGACGCCTATCGTGAAGCACTCGACCGCCTGGCAGCCATGGGCCTCATCTACCCGGCCTTCATGAGCCGGGGCGAGGTCAAGCGTCTGGTCGCAGAGGAAGAAGCGGCCGGAAGTGAATGGCCGCGCGATCCGGATGGCGCACCGCTCTATCCGCCGCTCGACAAAAGCATCCCGAAACCTGAAGCCGAAGCGCGTATCGCCGCCGGCGATCAGCATGTCTGGCGGCTCGATATGGCAAAAGCGCTGGCGCTAGTCGGCAAGGCTCCATCCTTCACGGAAACCGGCCCCACGCACGCCGGCACGCTGACGCTCGATCCCGCCGTCTGGGGGGATGTGATGCTCTGGCGCTGGGACGCACCGTCAAGCTACCATCTCTCCGTCGTGGTGGACGATGCGCTGCAGGGCGTGACCCATGTCGTGCGCGGCCTTGATCTCTTTGCGGCAACACCGGTTCACCGCCTGCTGCAAACGCTGCTCGACCTGCCCGCGCCCATCTACCACCATCACCGCCTGATCCTTGGCGAAGACGGTCGCAAGCTGTCGAAGAGCCAGGGCGACACCGCGCTAGCGGCGCTGCGGGCTGACGGCCTTTCGCCCCTCGACATCCGCCGGCGCGTGGGTCTCGTCTGAGCCGGCATGGGCGGGAAAGGCATGCGCCGGCGTTCGGCTGAACATGCGAAATACCCGGAATTTCATCATCGCCGCATTGATCTCGCCGCCGATGATGAAGATCACGCCCACCATGTACAGAAACACCAGCACGATCATGATCGACGCCAGACCCGCATAGGTGCGGGTATAGTTGGCGAAGGTCGAGATGTAATAGGCAAAGACAAAGGCCGAGAGTGCCCAGGCAATCAGCGTGAAGGCAATGCCCGGAACCACCTGAATGAACCGCCGCCGCCCCGCCGGCATGTAGAGATGGACGATGAACAGCGCGACCGTCAGAACGATGATCGTGCCCCAGACCCGCCAGCTCTCGATCACCTTGATGATCGCCTGGGTCCAGGGCAGCCAGCCCTCCACATAGCCCGCAGCGAGCGGCACGACGACGAGAAAGACGCTGACCGCAGCAAGCGCGAGCACCGCAGCAAGCACATAGATGAGGCTGAGTGCGCGCGTGATGTACCACGGGCGCATCTCGTGGACGCGATAGGCACGGTTGAGCGAAATGCGCAGCGCCTCGATCCCGTTGGAGGCAAAGTAGGCCGCCGCCAGAACCGAGATCGTCAGCAAGCCGCCATGCGGAATGGTGAGAACCTGCACGACTTCCTTGGCGATCGGTTCGGCAATCGTTGCAGGCCATGTGTCGAAGATGAGATGCACCGCCGTTTCGGCAAATTCCTTCGCGCCGAGAAAGGTCGCCAGCGTCGTGCCGAAAATCAGGAAGGGAAAGATGGCCAGCAGCGACGACAGCGCGACATGGCTGGCCATCGCCCAGCCGTCATCGTCGGTGAAGTGGTAGAGGGCGTCATAGATCACCCTGTAGATCACCTTCACAAATACCGGCACCGGACCTCCGCTTTCTTCCAAGGTTGTCGTTTCAGCGTCGCGAACCATTGGCATTTCGTTGCGTCACTCTCTCGAATATGGGAAATGCAAAGGAGTTTGTACAGGAATCCCCCATGACATCTGGCAAAACGATTCTGATCACCGGCTGTTCCTCGGGCATCGGTGCATTTTGCGCCCAGGCATTGAAGGAAAAAGGCTGGCGCGTTTTTGCAACGGTCCGGCGGGAGGATGATCGCGGCCCGCTCGAAGCCGATGGCATCGAAACCTTCCTGATGGACTACACGGACCTTCAAAGCATCCGCCACCTTGTGGACGACGTGACGGCGCGAACCGGCGGCACGCTCGATGCGCTTTTCAACAACGGCGCCTACGGCCAGACCGGCGCCGTCGAAGACCTGACCGTCGAGGTACTGAAAGCCCAGTTCGACGCCAATTTCTTCGGTTGGCACGAACTCACCCGGCTCATTGTCCCCATCATGCGCCGGCAGGGCCATGGCCGCATCGTGCAGTGCTCGTCGATCCTCGGCGTCGTCCCGGCACCTTATCGCGGCGCCTACACGGCCTCGAAATTCGCGCTTGAAGGCCTGTCGATCACGCTGCGCATGGAACTTGCCGGCACCGGTATTCATGTCTGCCTGATCGAGCCCGGCCCGATCGACTCGCGCTTTCTCGCCACCGCGCTCGAGAAGTTCCTGGCGAATATCGACTATCGCAACTCGGTTCACGCCGCATCCTACGAGCGCCAGCTCCACCGCCTGAAGGGCGAACGCCGCGCCAAGGGCAAGCTGGGGCCGGAGGCGGTGATGGCGGTTCTGGAAAAAGCGCTGACCTCGCCCAATCCAAAGCCGCATTATGCCGTAACCACAGTGGCAAGGCAGGGAATGCTTTTGAAAAAGCTGCTTCCTGCGGATATGTTTTACAAACTGATCTCAAGAGTCGGCTGAACGCCGCAACCATCAAGGAAATGTCATGGGGGGATTTACCTACGTTCTGGCGATCATTTTCATGGTCGCCACCGCCCTCGTCCTGATCCGGGGCCTTTGGAACCTCCTCAGAGGTGGCAGCGGCAACACGTCCAACAAGCTCATGCAGATGCGCGTCGCCCTGCAGGCCATCGCCGTGGCGCTGATCATGCTGACACTGTGGCTGACCGGCGGGGGCCGCTGATCGCACATGGTGAAGCTCAACAAGATCTATACCCGCACCGGCGATGACGGCACGACGGGTCTTGCCGGCGGCGACCGCGTTTCCAAGACCGATCTCCGCGTCGAGGCCTATGGCGTGGTCGACGAGACCAATTCCTTCATCGGCATGGCGCGTCTGTCGACCGCCAATATGCCAAGTCTCGACCCGATCCTCGCGGCAATCCAGAATGCGCTTTTCGACCTCGGCGCAGACCTCGCCTCGCCCGGCACGCCGGAAGAGCTGGGCTATGAGCCGCTGCGCGTGACACAGAAACAGGTGGACGATCTCGAACACGCGATCGACGCGCTGAACGCCAATCTCCAGCCGCTGCGCTCCTTCGTGCTGCCCGGCGGCTCGCCGGCTTCCGCCGCCCTTCACGTTGCCCGCACGGTCTCGCGCCGCGCCGAACGCCTGATGGTGGCGCTGAACGACCGCGAGCACGGCACCATCAACCCGGCGGCGATGCGTTACATCAACCGCCTGTCCGACCTGCTCTTCGTCGCCGCCCGAGTCGCCAACGACAATGGCGCGAGCGACGTGCTCTGGGTGCCGGGGAAGGACAGATAGCACCATGTTCCTGCCGATCCACGATCAGAACGGCCTCCGATACATCAAGCGCGCCTACGTCAACTATGCCCTGATTATCGTCAACCTTCTGATCTGGATCGCCATGCGGCGCGAAACCGTGCTGGAGCAGAACACGCTCCAGATGGCGCTTGGCTTCATCCCCGGGACCGTGTTCAATGGCGACCGGCTCGATGCCTCGATCGCGCTCGTGCCGACCTGGGCGACCTTCGTCACCTATGCCTTCTTCCACATCGACACCATGCATGTTGCGGTCAACATGCTGTTCCTCTGGGTCTTCGGCGACAATATCGAGGATGCACTCGGCCACATCCGCTACGCGTTCTTCTTTCTCGCCTGCGCCGCCTTCGGGGCGCTTGTCCACGGCCTGACGGACCCGACATCGCAGCTGCCGCTGATCGGCGCGTCCGGCGCGGTTTCGGGCGTGCTCTCGGCCTATGTCCTGCTGCACCCGCGTGTGCGCATCTGGGCGCTGGTCCTCTTCGGCATTCCCCTGCCCCTTCCGGCTTTCATTCCACTCCTCTTGTGGATCGGCGAACAATTCTACATGCTGGCGACGGACCATAGCGGCATGGTCTCCTGGGGCGCCCACACGGGCGGGATCGTCGCCGGTGCCGTGCTGGTGATCATCCTCAAGCGGCGGAGCGTCCATCTCTTCGACCGCGGGACGCCGAAACCGGCGGAGGGCGGGGGCGAATAGCGGCCATCGGGAACCAAATTCCCATGCGTGAATTTGTCGCTTTCAGATGATCGACCGTGAAGATTATTGACCTTCACGTAAACGTAAGATAGAGAACTGCCCGAAACCCGGAGGCGCCGCGGATCGATTGTCCCGCGGACAAACTCCAGGTGCCGACAAAAAAATCCCCATGGCGGGGTGATGCGCGTTGAATTTGGAGGAAAAACGCTTATCCATGTCGCCAACCGGCAAACGGCCGTGTGTGGATTGACGCATGTTCCTCCAGGAAATTGCGAAGGAAGGGCTCCATGAAGATTGTTGTCACAGTGAAGCGCGTTGTGGATTACAACGTGAAGATCCGCGTCAAGGGCGACGGAACGGGCGTCGAACTGGCGAACGTGAAAATGTCTATGAACCCGTTCGACGAAATCTCCGTTGAAGAGGCGCTTCGCCTGAAGGAAGCCGGCAAGGCAACCGAAGTTGTTGTCGTGTCGGTCGGTCCTGCCAAGGCAGAAGAAACCATCCGCACCGCGCTCGCCATGGGCGCCGACCGCGGCATCCTGATCGAGACCGACGAAACCGTCGAGCCGCTCGCCGTTGCCAAGATCGTCAAGGGTGTCGTCGAAGCCGAACAGCCTGGCCTCGTCATCGTTGGCAAGCAGGCGATCGACGACGACAACAACCAGACCGGCCAGATGCTGGCCGCCCTCCTCGGCTGGGCCCAGGGCACGTTCGCCTCGAAGATCGAGATCGTGGACAGCTCCAAGGCCAACGTCACCCGCGAAGTCGATGGTGGTCTCCAGACCATCGAGATCAAGCTGCCCGCCATCGTCACGACGGACCTGCGTCTGAACGAGCCGCGCTACGCCTCGCTGCCGAACATCATGAAGGCCAAGAAGAAGCCGCTCGACAAGAAGTCGCCTGCCGATTACGGCGTCGATGTCGCGCCGCGCCTCAAGGTGCTGAAGACCGAAGAGCCGGGCGGCCGCAAGGCGGGCGTCAAGGTCAAGTCCGTGGCTGAGCTGGTATCCAGCCTCAAGTCCGCTGGCGTCCTCTAAAGTTACGGAAGGGAGAACCATCATGACCATTCTTCTCGTTGCCGACCACGACAACAAGACCCTTTCCGACCAGACCGCCAAGGCACTGACCGCTGCCGCCAAGATCGGCGGCGACGTGCATGTGCTGGTGGCCGGTGCCGGCGCGTCTGCTGTTGGCGAACAGGCTGCCAAGCTTGAAGGCGTTGCCAAGGTTCTGGTTGCCGATGACGCCGCCTATGGCCATCAGCTGGCTGAACCGGTTGCCGCCCTCATCGTGTCGCTCGCCGGCTCCTATGACGCCATCGTTGGCGCCGCAACGGCCTCGGCCAAGAACATCATGCCGCGCGTTGCTGCCCTGCTCGACGTCATGCAGATCTCGGAAATCATCGAGGTCGTCTCGGCTGACACGTTCAAGCGTCCGATCTATGCCGGCAACGCCATCCAGACGGTTCAGTCCACTGACGCCAAGAAGGTGATCACGGTCCGCACGGCCTCCTTCGCGGCCGCTGCTGAAGGCGGTTCGGCTGCTGTTGAAACCGTCGGCGCTGCTGCAAACCCGGGCCTTTCGGCCCATGTCTCGGATGCACTGTCGTCTTCCGACCGTCCGGAACTGACCTCCGCCAAGATCATCATCTCGGGCGGCCGTGCACTCGGCTCTTCCGAGAAGTTCCAGGAAGTCATCCTGCCCGTCGCCGACAAGCTCGGTGCCGCCGTTGGCGCCTCGCGCGCTGCCGTCGACGCCGGCTACGCCCCGAACGACTGGCAGGTCGGCCAGACCGGCAAGGTGGTCGCGCCTGAACTCTACATCGCCTGCGGCATTTCCGGTGCCATCCAGCACCTCGCCGGCATGAAGGACTCGAAGGTCATCGTTGCGATCAACAAGGACGAGGAAGCCCCGATCTTCCAGGTCGCCGACTACGGCCTCGTCGCAGACCTCTTCGAAGCCCTGCCGGAGCTCGAAAAGGCGCTCTGAGCCATCAAGGCATTGTGATTGAAGAACGGGTCGGCTTGCCGGCCCGTTTTTCGTTTGTGGGTAAAGACCCCCTCTGGCTGCCGCCATCTCCCCCACAAGGGGGGAGACGGATAGATGCGCCTGCAACGCCTCGATTGAGCACCGAGTTTTCCACGCCGTTTGCGATTGATGGCGCACTTATGGGGGCCGCACGGCCTCCCTCCCCCTTGTGGGGAGGGTGGGGAGGGGCCTTTATTCTTACCGAAGCCGGGATTACCCCAGCCGGTCCCTCAGCGCATACCACGTCATCGCCAGCACCAGCAGCGGCAGCCGCATCGCCGTTCCACCGGGGAAAGGCACCGCCGGCAGCGAGGCCATGAGGTCGAACCGCTCCGCCTGCCCCGCAACCGCATCGGCAATCACCTGACCCGCCAGCGTCGCCAGCGCCACACCTTGGCCCGAGAAGCCACCCGCCGTCAGGATATTCCCCGCATGCCGTCTGAAATGCGGCATCCGGCTCATGGTAATGCCGAGCGTTCCGCCCCAGCGATAGTCGAAGGGCACGTCGCGCAGATGCGGGAAGACTCGGCTCATCGGCCGCCGCACGATCCCGTCGAGATCGGCCGGGAAGCGATAGCCATAGCTTTCGCCACCGCCGAACAGCAGCCGGCGATCTTGCGTCAAACGAAAGTAATTGATGACGAATTTGGAGTCCGCAACGGCGTAATCCTCGGTCAGCACCCGCGCCGCCTCGTCGTACGTCAGAGGCCGCGTCGTGCCGACATAGGCATTGATCGGCATGACAAAGGGCGCATCCTCGCCAACCAGCCGTCCGCCATAGCCATTGACGCCAACCACGACGTGATCCGCCCGGATCGTCGCCCGATCCGTCTTTACGATAGCCGGGCTACCCTTCTCGATGGAAACGACGCGCGCGTTCTCATGCAGCACCGCACCTTGCGCCTGCGCCGTACGGGCAAGGCCGAAGAGATAGTTCAGCGGATGCAGATGCCCCGCATCGCGATCCAGCAAGCCGCAGCAATAAAAATCCGTCGGTAGCAGCGCATGCAGCGCATCGCGGTCCAGCAACTCCATCGACTGGACACCGTAATGATCACGCATCGCGTCGGTCAGTTCGGCCAGATGTAGCGCATCGCCGGGACGGTGCGAAGAATGGATCACGCCCGGCTTGAAGCCGCAATCGATCCCATGTTCGGCAATCAGCCCCTTTACCAGATCGACCGCCTGCGTCGCAACTGCCCACAGCCGATGCGCCGTCTCGCGCCCGTATTTCGCCTCCAGCACCGGCTGGTCGAGCCGCATGCCGGTATTCACCTGCCCGCCATTGCGCCCTGAAGCACCCCAGCCAATGCGGTTCGCCTCCAGCAGCACGACCTTGTAGCCGCGCTTGGCCAGATGCAGCGCACTCGACACCCCGGTAAACCCGCCACCAATGATGCAGACATCGCAGCTTATATCGCCTTGCGGCGCCGGCGCCGCCTCAAACGGATGGGCTGTGGCCGCGTAATAGCTCTTGGGATAGCGGCCGGTATCGCCGTTGATCGTCAGGATATCCAAGCAACCACCTTCACGCCTCGGAAAAACGCTTGCGTCCCAGATAGCCTGCCCCGTCCTGAATATCGGACTCGATGGCGCGTCTCAGCGCTTCGCTATCCTTGTCGCGGATCGCCTGCATTGCCTCGGCATGGCGGTCGAAACGATAGGTCTCTTCCAGATTTTCCGTCGCTTCGCGCATGAACGGCCCGAGCCGCACCCAGACCGATTCGATCAGCGGCAGCAGCACGGCAGACGAGCGCGTCTCGTAGAGACAGCGGTGGAAGGCAAAATTGCGCTCGATCCCGGTTTCGATGTCGCCGGCATCATAGGCCTCGTCGATCTCGGAATCGATCTTCTGCATGCGCATCAGCCGCGCCTCGTCGACATGCAGCATGGCGCGTTCGGCCGCCAGCGTTTCGAGCGCAATGCGTGCGGACAACGTCTCGTCGAATTTCTCCGGCGTCATGTTGGGCACGCGCACGCGGCGATTGTCGAGATGTTCCAGCGCCCCGTCGGCCACCAGCAGATGCAGCGCCTCGCGGATCGGCATGGCCGAAACGCCAAGCTGTTCCGCAAGCCCGGTGATGGTGACCGCCTGGCCGGGCGGCAGACGCCCGGTCATCACCGAATAGCGCAGCGACCGGTAGGTCCATTTCTTCACGCTTTCACGCGTGTTCCTGTCCAAAGGCTTCAGCAAGTTTTTCCCGTTCACCCGGCGATTGATCAAAAGTGCGTGGCGGAGATTATCGTCAGTTGCGTCGCGATGCCAGTGCCCCGTTACAATCGGGCATCAATGTCCCGTGAGTTTGTCGGCAAAACGCGCGAGCCGCGATGTTCTCCCCAGTCCCTGCGCCTCGCGTTCGTCGGCAAGGCGGTACAACTGATACATGGTGTGAACGCCAAGCCAGCGCAACGGTTCCGGCTCCCAGCGGCTGACGCTTCGGTTCACCCAGGGCAGGCGCACCAACTCCGTATCCCGCTTCAGCACCAGATCCGTCAGCGTGCGGCCGGCAAGGTTGGAGCTTGAAACGCCCAGGCCCACATAGCCGCCGGCCCAGCCGATGCCGCTTGCCACATCAAAGCCCGCCGTCGTGCACCAGTCACGCGGCACGCCAAGCACGCCGCACCAGGCATGGTCGATGCCGATCCCCTTCACCTGCGGAAACAACCGGAAAAGGATCGCCTGCAGCTGCGCGATCGTTGCGTCCTGCGTCTGCCCGTTCACATCCGTGCGCGAGCCGAAGCGGTAGGGCACGCCGCGCCCGCCCATGGCGATGCGGCCTTCCCGCGTGCGCTGCGCATAGCAATAGGCATGCGCACCTTCGCTCAGCAATTCATGTCCCCGCCAGCCGATCTCGTCCCAGAGCGCATCCGGCAAGGGTTCCGTCACGATCTGGGCACTGTTGAGCGGCAACCATTCCCGCTCATGGCCTTTCAGACCCGCCGTAAACCCTTCCGTCGCCCGCAGGATCACCGGCGCACGCACGTTGCCCAGATCCGTCTCCACCACGCCGTTGCGATAGCCCGTGACAGCCGTCCCCTCATAAATCGTCACGCCCAGCCGCTCCACGGCCTTAGCCAGCCCGCGCGCGAGCTTCGCCGGCTGCACCCGCGCCATGCCGCGCGTCACCAGCCCGCCCCGGACACCCGCCACGCAAACCCGCTCCGCCGCCTCATGGGCCGAAAGCAGTCCGATCTTTTCCGCCGGCACCTCCCAGTCGAGCATCGTCTTGTGGTCATCAATCAGTCGCTCCATCTGCGCGACATTGGTGGCGACAACCAGATTATCGGCTCTCAGAATATCGGCATCGATCCCTTCAAGCGCAGCAATGCGGATCACCTCGTCCACGGTGCCCGCCATCGCCCGCTGCATGGCAATCACCGCCTGCCGACTGGACCCTTTCAGATATTTCTCCCGCGACCAGTCGAACCCGCCGGACAGCCACCCGCCATTGCGCCCTGCTCCACCGAAACCGGCAAATTCCCGCTCGACGATGACAATGGAAAGCGAAGGATTGGTCTTCTTCAAATAATAGGCGGTCCAAAGCCCGGTATAACCGGCGCCGATGATGCAGATATCGGCCTGCCTGTCGCCCGGCAGGCCGGGGCGCTTTTTCGGCAGACCTCCAAGATCGGCATACCAGAAAGACACATTGCCGTTCATCTTGACCTGCATAAGCGTCGCAACCTTTTTACACTTGAGAATTCTGCAAATCCAAATCGATTGAAATCATCTCGCACTTGCGAAATGGCTGGTCATCGACACTCTCTGACGTTATCACTAGGCAAGGCTTTGAAGCCAAAAGATTTCAAGGGTTACGAGCGGAAATACTTGGGGGAGTGAACATCATGGCCATCGAACAGATTGGCGTCATCGGAGCAGGCCAGATGGGCGGCGGCATCGCGCAGGTCAGCGCGCTCGCCGGCTACAAGGTCGCCATCTACGACATTTCCGCAGAGCGCGTCGAGGCCGGCATTGCGACCATCGGCGCCAACATGGCCCGTCAGGTCGCCGGCGGCAAGATCACGGCCGAAGCCCGCGACGCCGCCATGGCCCGCATTTCCGGCGGTTCCGACATGGCGGTTCTGTCTGAAGCCGATCTCGTCATCGAGGCGGCAACCGAAGACGAGACGATCAAGCGCAAGATTTACGCCCAGCTCTGCCCGCTGCTGAAGCCCTCGGCGATGCTGGCGACCAACACCTCGTCGCTTTCGATCACTCGTCTGGCATCCGCAACAGACCGGCCGGAACGCTTCATGGGCATCCATTTCATGAACCCGGTTCCGATCATGAAACTGGTCGAACTGGTGCGCGGCATCGCCACCGACGACCCGACCTTCCAGGCGGCCCGCGCCTATGTGACGGCGCTGGAAAAGACCATCACGGTGTCGGAGGACTTCCCCGCCTTCATCGTCAACCGCATCCTGCTGCCGATGATCAACGAGGCGATCTACACGCTCTATGAAGGCGTCGGCTCGGTCGAGGCGATCGACACGGCGATGAAGCTCGGCGCCAACCACCCGATGGGCCCGCTGCAACTCGCCGACTTCATCGGCCTCGACACCTGCCTCTCGATCATGCAGGTCCTCTACGACGGGCTGGCCGACAGCAAATACCGCCCCTGCCCGCTTCTGGTCAAATATGTCGAAGCCGGCTGGCTTGGTCGCAAGACGGGCCGCGGGTTCTACGATTATCGTGGGGAAGTGCCGGTTCCGACGCGGTAACTCGGCGCAGGGTAGCAGCCCCCTCTCTTGCAAAATCTATGACTTAGCCTTTGGCTAAGACCATGATTTTGCTTTCTCCCCCACAAGTGGGGAGATGGGGAGAATGCCGACCCCGCGCACTCCAATCTCCCCCTTGGAGGGGGAGAACGGAATTTCAGCATCTTAGCTTCAGCTAAGTGCTAGAAATTCCAAGAGAGGGGGGTCCACCACAACCTCAACGCCCCTCATCCTCACCAACCCTTAACGACATTTCCGCTTTCCGGCCGCTCCCCCACCCGAAACCCAGGCATTCCCGCCCTCTGCAACTTGCGATTTCAGCGGCGGGACCTCTATGGTTGAACCGATCCTGCAAGCAACGGCATCCTCGCCGAACCGGAGAGCCCTCGACCCCATGCGCGCTTTCTTGAGAAGCCTGATCGTCATCGTCCTGCCCCTGCTGGTGCTGACGGGGTGCTTCGACAAATATGTCGTCAGGCAAAAAGTGGAGCTGTCTGTGCAAACGCCAAGCGGCGAAAAGACTACATCAAGCGTCGAGGAAATCTCCTACACGCCGCCGCTGCTAAAGGGACCCGCTGCGGGCTTCGATAATGCGACAATCACCCGAAGGGGCGAAGCCGTCGTTCTGGAGGTTGCGCCGGGCCGATATCTCTTCGCACTGCTCAGCAGCAACCGTGACCCATGGAACGTGTTTTTCCCCGGTGAGGGTCCGCAGGCCACCATCGAGAAGTTCAAGGCCATGACCGGCGAGACCCGCGAACTTTCGAGCAACCAATACCCCCTCCTCGTCACCTTCGACGACATCAACAACCCGGCCAGCGTCAAGCGTGTCGACCCCGCCAATCTCGAAGCCACCTTCGGCCCCGGCTATCGGCTGAACGGGATCACGCTGTCGCTGACGAAAGAGCCGGTGACGAAGGGCGAGGTGGAGAAGGTGTTGGGGTGGCTGATCGATGTTGGTAACAAGCGCTTCTATCTCGATCCTCATGCGCCGTCGCTGATGAAAGACTTTACACCAGAGCAACTAATTACGCCCGCCGACTTTCTTTCGCTTGATCATTGGAAGAAGTGAAGAGGCGACGCAGATTCGCTAAGTATCCCGCTTGAAAGGACGCAAATTGAAGCGTTTCCCCGCCCGCAGACGCGGGCGACTGGATGCCGGATCGGGTCCGGCATGACGGACGGAGAGGTTGAGCCTCCGCCCCCTCACTCCCCCTTCGCCGCAACCACCAGCGCCTTGGCATCATCGCTATGCCACGCCGCCGGCCCGTTCATCGCGGCGACCAGACACCCGTCCTTGTCGATCAGCATCGTTGCCGGCAGGCCGAAGGCTAGACCTTCTTTCTTGAGGCGATTGAAGGTGTTGAGCGTTTTGTCGCGATAGACGGCGAGCGAGGTGATGCCGGTGTCCTTCCGGAACGCGTTGGGCTTGTCGTCGTTGCCGGTGTCGATATTGATCGCCGCGACCTCGAACTTCCCGTCCGCGCCCATTTCTTTCTGCAGAGCATCCAGCTCCGGCATTTCGGTGCGGCAGGGGATGCACCATGTCGCCCAGAGATTGAGAAGCACGGTCTTGCCCTTGAAATCGGCAAGTGTCATCGTCTTGCCGTCCGGCCCCTTGAAGGAGAAGTCGCCCAGCGAGCGCGGCGGATTGGCGGCGACAAGGGCGGCAACCTGACCCTTCATCAGCGGTTTCAGCTTCGTCAGAAGCCCATCCGCCTTGGCGCAATCGCCACTCGCGGCAACGGCACCATTGCCAGACCCGGAACTCTTCATGTAAACCGCGACGGCTCCGGACAGGACACCCAGAACCACTGCCGCTGCGGCGAGCGTGAAGACGGGAAGCGCCTTTCGGTTTTCAGTGACCATATCGACATCAACTCCGGAATCGTGATCCATGGCCGAAGACAAGAAATCCTCGAACCAGATGTGGGGCGGACGTTTCGCCTCCGGCCCCGCCGCGATCATGGAGGAGATAAACGCCTCCATCGGCTTCGACAAGAAACTCTACGCCCAGGATATCCGCGGCTCATTGGCGCATGCCGAGATGCTGGCAAAGCAGGGCATCATTTCCGCCGAGGACCTGAAACAGATTACTCAAGGCCTCAATAGCATCCGCGCGGAAATCGAAAACGGCAAATTCGAGTTCTCACGCAAACTTGAAGACATCCACATGAATATCGAGGCGCGGCTGGCCGACGAGATCGGTCTCGCCGCCAAGCGCCTCCACACCGCCCGCTCGCGCAACGACCAGGTGGCGCTCGACTTCCGCCTCTGGGTCAAGGAAGAGCTGGTGAAGGTCGATGCGGCGCTGACGTCACTCATCTCCGTCTTCCTCGCCCGCGCCGAGGAACATGCCGATACCGTGATGCCAGGCTTCACCCATCTGCAGACGGCCCAGCCCGTCACCTTCGGCCATCACTGCATGGCCTATGTCGAAATGTTCGGCCGCGACCGGTCGCGCGTGCGTGACTGCATCACCCGCATGGACGAAAGCCCGATCGGGGCTGCGGCGCTCGCCGGCACGCCCTATCCGATCGACCGCCACATGACCGCTTCCGCACTCGGCTTCCGCGAGCCGACGCGCAATTCGATCGATACGGTCTCCGACCGCGATTTCGCGCTGGAATTCCTGTCGCTGGCCTCCATTGCCGCCACCCATCTGTCGCGGCTGGCGGAAGAAATCGTCATCTGGTCGACGCCGCAGTTCAATTTCGTGCGGCTCTCGGATAGTTTCTCCACCGGCTCCTCCATCATGCCGCAGAAGAAGAACCCGGACGCTGCCGAACTGGTGCGCGCCAAGACCGGCCGCATCAACGGCTCGCTGATCGCGCTCTTGACCGTCATGAAGGGCCTGCCGCTCGCCTATTCCAAGGACATGCAGGAAGACAAGGAACAGGTCTTCGACGCTGCCGAAAGCCTGGAACTGTCGATTGCCGCCATGACCGGCATGATCGGCGACATGACGATCAACACCGCCTCCATGCGCAAGGCCGCCGGCTCCGGCTTCTCGACCGCGACGGATCTCGCCGACTGGCTGGTGCGCGAACTGGGCCTCCCCTTCCGCGATGCCCACCATGTCACGGGTGCCGCCGTTGCCGCCGCCGAAAAGAAGGGCGTCGATCTCTCCGGCCTGACGCTCGACGAGCTGAAGGCGATCCATCCGGATATCAACGACAGCGTCTATGCCGTGCTGACGGTCGATGCCTCGGTTGCATCGCGCAAGAGCTATGGCGGCACGGCGCCGGATCAGGTGCGGTTCCAGATTTCGGAGTGGAAGAAGCGGGTTTGAGGGGCCGCGACGGCCGCTCTCCCTCCCCCTTGTGGGGAGGGTTGGGGAGGGGTCTTTATCTCCGCTTGCTCAGCATTCGCGGCAAAGGCCCCCTCTGGCTGCCGCCATCTCCACCACAAGGGGGGAGACGGATGTGGCACTGCCTTCGCCCATCAATCACCATCCGCGATTTCACTTCAGCAAAATTGGAGTGCAAGCGCGCCGGCAATCCGCTATGTGTTTTCGCAAGTTAACAAGAAGGGCCTGCATTTCCGATGCCGGAATTGTTCAAGAAACTGGCGCTTGCCGCCGTCTGCGTCGCCATTGTGACAAGCGTTTCCTCCTGCGGCCGCAAGGGCGACCTTGATGCGCCCGGCACCTATGAGGGCCAGCCGATGGACAAGGCAACCGGCACGGTCAAGACCAAGCCGCTCCCGAAGGAAGACAAGCCCTTCATTCTCGATCCGCTTCTATAAGGTCGCTCCCCCGTGAACCATTTTGAATATCGCGACGGCGTGCTCCACGCCGAAGACGTGCCGGTGGCAGAAATCGCCGCCGCCGTCGGCACCCCCTGCTATGTCTATTCGACCGCAACGCTGGAACGCCACTACACGGTCTTCTCGCAGGCCTTCAAGGATGTCGATTCGCTCGTCTGCTATGCGATGAAGGCGAATTCCAATCAGGCCGTGCTCAAGGTTCTGGGCCGCCTCGGCGCCGGCATCGACGTCGTTTCCGAAGGCGAACTGCGCCGTGCGCTGGCTGCCGGCATTCCCGCCTCGCGCATCATGTTTTCGGGCGTCGGCAAGACCGTGCGCGAAATGGATCTGGCGCTGGAAACCGGCATCTATTGCTTCAATGTCGAATCCGAGCCGGAACTCGAAGTTCTGAACGCCCGCGCCGTCAAGGCCGGCAAGCGCGCGCCGGTCTCCTTCCGCATCAACCCCGATGTGGACGCCAAGACGCATGCCAAGATTTCGACCGGCAAGAAGGAAAACAAGTTCGGCATTTCCTATGACCGCGCACGCGCCGTCTATGCCCATGCCGCGCGCCTGCCCGGCATCGAAGTCACCGGCATCGACATGCATATCGGCAGCCAGATCACCGAGCTGCAGCCCTTTGCCGATGCTTTCCGCCTGCTGAAGGAACTGGTCGAGACGCTGCGCGCTGATGGCCACACGATCGAGCATGTCGATATCGGTGGCGGCCTCGGCATTCCGTACAAGGACAGCAACGACATTCCGCCGCTCCCGGCCGATTATGCCGACGTGGTGAAGAACCAGCTGCGCGGGCTCGATTGCAAGATCGTCGCCGAACCCGGCCGCCTGATCGCCGGCAATGCCGGCATCCTCTTGACCGAAGTCCTCTATGTGAAGGACGGCGGCGAGAAGACCTTCGTGATTGTCGATGTTGCGATGAACGACCTCGTCCGCCCGACGCTTTACGAGGCCTGGCACGAGATCAAGCCGGCCGTCATTTCCGCTGCCAGCGCACCGCTCATCAAGGCAGATGTCGTCGGCCCCGTCTGCGAGACGGGCGACTATATGGCGCTCGACCGCGAGATGATGATGCCGAAGCCCGGTGATCTTCTCTCCATCGGGTCGGCTGGCGCCTACGGTGCGGTTCAGGCCGGCACCTATAACAGCCGTCTTCTGGTCCCCGAGGTTCTGGTCCACGGCGATCGCTACCATGTGATCCGCCCGCGCACGAGCTACGAGGAACTGATCGGTCTGGATTCCGTGCCCGACTGGCTGGAATAAGCCGTCCTGCCCTCGCCTTTGCCACAAAGAATGTTATTCTGACGCTCGAACACATGAAGGAGCGGCATGGATAATCGCGAGACAGGCGCAGGCGCGGAAGACGGCATGAGCCGCCTGAAACGGCGTATTGCGCTCTCGCGCGGCCTTGCCAAGATCGTGCTTTTAATCGAGCGGCTGATGCCGCTCGGCTTGCCTGCGCTGTCGGTCGCGGCCCTTTATGTCGCGACAAGCTGGTTCGGCCTCTTCCGGCTGATGCCGCCAAGCCTTGCGCGCGGCCTTGCCATTCTTTTGGGTCTCGTCTTCCTCTGGTCGCTCCTGCGCATCGTCACCGCCAAATGGCCGACGGATGCGGAAGCCACCCGGCGTATTGAAGAACGCAGCGGCCTTGCACACCGGGCGCTGGCCGCACTCGAAGACGTTCCGGCCACCACAAGCGGCCCCTTCGGCGAGGCGCTGTGGCGCGAGCACAAGCGCCGCATGGCCCGCCTTGTCGGCTCGCTGACGGCCGGCACGCCGACGCCCGATATCGCCGCACACGACCGCTTCGCGCTTCGCGCCATCCCGGCGCTCTTGCTTTTCGTCGCCTTCGGCTTTTCCTGGTCCAACAATGCCGGCCGGCTTTCCGATCCGTTCCGCCCGATGCCGGCCAGCGGTGCCATTGCCGGGCTGCGTGTCGATGCCTGGGTGACGCCGCCGGTCTACACCCGCAAGCCGCCGGTCTTCCTGACCGTCGATGCCAATGCCGGCGACCCGAAGCCGCTCACCGTCCCGGAAGGCTCGCGCCTGACGGTTCGCCTCTCGGGCGACAAGACGGATGTGCCGGTGACCTTCGCGCCCACCGGCGCGCAAACGCCCGTTCCGCTCGTCGCCGAAGGCAATCCGAAGGCAGAAGACAAGCAGCCAGCCGACGGCAAGACCTTCCAGGTGGCGTTGACGGTTGCCGGCATGCTTGATGTCGGCGGCAACCGCTGGACCTTCGCGATCCAGAGGGACGAGACGCCGAAGATCGCCTTCGAAGGCGAACCGCAGCGGGCCGTCAGCGGCGCGCTCGAAATCACCTACAAGGCAAGCGACGATTACGGGCTCACCTCCGCACAGGCGCTGATCGAGCCGGCGGAACAGGAACCGGGCGCGGTCGCACTCTACCCGCTGCCGGACTTCCGCCTCGAACTACCGCGCACCGACGCGCGCGAGGCCAAGGGCGTGACGAGCCGCGACCTGACCGAGCATCCGCTGGCCGGCAAGAAGGTGCATCTGACGCTGATCGCCACCGATGCTGCCGGCCATACCGGCCGCAGCGAAACGAAGGACATCATCCTGCCGGCGCGCAATTTCCGCGAACCGCTGGCCGCCGCCGTTGCCGAAGAGCGTCAGGTCTTCGCACTCGACGAGCGCAAGCTGGACCGCGCCATCGAGTTGAACGAGGCGCTGTTCATCCGCCCGGAAGAAACCATCCCCGACCTCTCGCAATTCCTGCTCATCCGCTCCGCCGGCCAGCAGATGCGGCTTGCCCGTTCCGAGAAGGACCTGAAGGCGACCGCGGATTACCTCTGGCAGATCGCGCTCGGGATCGAAGGCGGCGATGTCGCCAATGCCGAGCGCAGGGTCAAGGATGCGCAGCAGGCACTCTCCGACGCTCTGAACCGCAACGCCTCGGACGAGGAAATCCGCAAGCTGACGAACGAACTGCGCAAGGCCATGAACGAGTTCATGCAGGCGCTCGCCAAGCAGATGCAGAACAATCCCGACCAGAACCAGATGTCGGCCGATCAGCGCAAGATGCTGCGCCAGCAGGATCTGGAAAAGATGCTGGACGAGATCCAGAAGCTGGCCGAAAGCGGGTCACGCGACGAGGCACGCAATCTTCTGAACCAGATGCAACGCATGATGAACAACCTGCAGACCGCCCGCCCCAATCAGGGCAAGCAGCAGGGCAAGGACCAGATGCGCGCCGAGATCGACAAGCTCGGCAAGCTGCTGCAGGACCAGAAGAAGCTTCTCGACGATACGTTCTCGAAGGAACGGGCGCTGCGCGATCGCATGCAATATGGCGATCCGAACAACGGGCAGGACCAGCAGCTCTTCGAAAACGCCCCGAACCAGCAGGGCGAGAACGAAGATAGCGATCCGAACGGCCAGCCAAATGAACAGCAGGATGGAATGAACCAGCCGATGCCGCCGGATCCCGGCGCGCAGAAGCCGCAACAGGGCGGCCGGCCGGAAGATTCCATGACCAAGGAACAGCTGAAGCAGGCGCTGAAGGAGCTGTCAGAGCGCCAGAAGCAGCTCGAGAAGGATCTGAAGAGCCTGCAGGAAGGCCTGCGCAAGTTCGGCGTCAAGCCGGGAGAAGGCTTCAACAGCGCCGGCAAGGAAATGAAGGACGCGACCGGGGCACTCAACGACGGCAAGGGGCAGAGCGCGCTTGATTCGCAGGGCCGCGCCATCGAGGCGCTGCGCAAGGGTGCGGGCGAACTGATGCAGCAGCTTGCCCAGCAGGGGCAGCAGGGCAGCGGTCAGGGCGGCATGCAGCAGCAGGGCCAGAACCGCGAAGGCCTCGACCCGCTTGGCCGTCAACAGGGCCGTACAAGCGCGGAACTCGACAACGACGTGAAGGTGCCGGATGAATTTGACGCGGAACGCGCACGTCAGATTCTTGAAACCATCCGCCGCAAGCTCGGCGAAAATGCCAAACCCAACGATCTGGAACGCCAGTATCTCGAACGGCTTTTGCAGCTGCAGTAACGCAGCTGCTCCTGTTCAACCGTCACTATTCGGAAGATGAGAGAACTCAGGCCGCGAGCGCCTGCGCGACCGCAAGGCGGATATCGGGCAGGCTGAAGGGCTTGGAGACGACGTCCACGATCTTCACCGCGAGGTCGTCGGCGCGCTCGCGCTGCTCGGCATAGCCGGTCATCAGCAGGATTTTCAGGCCAGGGAAACGGTCGGCCGCCTGATGGGCAAGCTCGATGCCGTCCATGACGGGCATGCGGATATCGGAAAGAAGAAGATCGAATTCGCCTTCGGTCAGGCGTTCGAGGCCTTCGGCCCCGTCGGCAGCTTCCATGGTTTCGTGTCCGTCGAGACGGAGCGCACGGGCGACGAAGGACCGCAATGAATCTTCGTCTTCGGTGATAAGAATCCTGGCCACGTGTCTATCCCTGCTCATGTTGTCTTATGGGACAAAACACCAGACTTTCCTTGTCGACAGGTAAACATCCGGCCGAAGAGATCGCTTCAGACCCCTCACATCGCGACTGTGGTTAACAAACAGCGACCGCTGGTGCCGTTATGCGTCACCCGTCACGACCCCGACAAAGGGCAGTTCGCGGAAGGCATAGGCCACGTCCATGCCATAGCCGACAACGAAATAGTCGGGACATTCGAAGCCGACATAGTCGGCCTCCAGGTTCTCCTGCCGCTTGACGCTCTTGTCGAGAAGGACGGCGATGGAGACATTGGCGGCACCGCGCTCATACATGAGATCGCGGGCGAACTGCAGGGTGCGGCCCGATTCGAGAATGTCGTCGATGAGCAGGACATCGCGTCCGTGCACATCGCTGTCGATGTCCTTGATGATCTTCACGCCCTGCGAGACCGTGCCCTTGCCGTAGCTCGACAGGGTGATGAACTCGACTTCCGGCGCAAGCCCGACATGGTGGAGCGAGCGGATCAGGTCGGCGGCGAAGATGAAGGAGCCCTTGAGGATCGAAATGACCAGCAGGTCCTGCGTCGGGCCCTTGGAAATTTCGGCGGCCAGTTCGTCATTGCGCTTGGCAATCACCTCGGACGTGAACAGCGGCTCGATGATTTTACCACGAATGACAGGCATGAAGGGGCTCCGGGGGAATGAAACTCCCGTATGCCTAGCACGGGCTTGGCAGATCAGACACCCTTTGGTGCAAAGGAGATCGAGACTTCCTGACGTTTTCCACCGGGAGAGGGAATGCGAAGCCTGAAACGCGCCGTTTCGCCGGCTGCCAGCACCCCATCGCCCAGGCTGATTGCCGACTGGTTGATGGCGCCGGTGTCCGACTTCATCTGCGCAATCAGCGCCGGCAGGGGCTGTGCCTCGCGCGAGCGGTTCACGACATTGCCGGAAAGCTCCATGACGCGAAGCCCGTTCGAATCGATCGGCGACTGATGGAGTTCGGTAATCACAAGCCCGCCATCGGCTGCGGCAAAGGCACCGAGATTGAAAAAGGCGGCAATGCCAAGCGTCAGCAGGAATGCAACGGCAAGACCGGCAAGGCCATATTGCGGCAGTCGGGAACCAGACGCCATCGCCTCGGATTTGACCGGGGTCGCACCCATGCCGAAATTCTCGCGCGCGCTCGTCTGGGGGCGGCGCCGTGCAGTATTGTGGCTGTTGTCGTTGAATGTCGCATGCGCCCGGGCCTTGGGAGACGCGGAGACCACCTCGAATTCGGCATCCTCGACATCGCGCATCGCGGCGGCCCTGCGACCCGTCCGCTGCAGCGACCGCTCCGGCGGGATCACGTCATAGGCGATGCGCGCGCTGCTGTCGGAGTGGAACGGAGCCATGACCTAACCTCCAGCCCGGAATGCCGCAGTATTGGACAAGCGGGCTCGGGCATTGAAACGAATCCTTATGAGACGTAAACGATAATGGTTAATGCTTCGCAAAACCGGGTATCCCGGCGCGATGCGCCGATCTTGAAACAACCCATGCGGCGTGCCCCTCTGGAAACGTCGATCAGGAACCGCGATCAGCCGTGATACATTTCGAAAATGTCGGATTGCGCTATGGGCTCGGGCCGGAAATTCTCCGGGACATCACCTTTGATATCCCCGCAAGCTCGTTCCAGTTCCTGACCGGCCCTTCGGGCGCCGGCAAGACGACGTTGCTGAAGCTCCTGTTCCTGTCGCTCAAGCCGACGCGCGGGCTCATCCGCATGTTCGACCGCGACATTGCCTCAATTCCCCGCGAAGACCTGCCGATGCTCCGCCGGCGCATCGGCATCGTCTTCCAGGATTTCCAGTTGCTCGATCATCTCACGACCTATGAGAATGTCTCCCTGCCGCTGCGCGTGCGCGGCAAGGAAGAGCACACCTATCGCAGCGACGTGATCGAGCTTCTGAAGTGGGTCGGCCTCGGCCAGCGCATCAATGTCCTGCCGCCGGTTCTGTCCGGTGGCGAGAAGCAGCGCGCAGCGATTGCCCGCGCACTGATGGACCGGCCGGAAATTCTGCTCGCCGACGAACCGACCGGCAATGTCGATCCGCCGATGGCGCGCCGACTGCTCGGCCTCTTCCGCGAACTGAACCGGCAGGGCACTGCCGTTCTCATCGCCACTCACGATTTCGCCCTCATGGACCAGGTCGACGCGCGCCGGATGATTCTCTCCGAAGGCCGGCTGGAAATTTTCTCATGAGCGTCGCCGAGAAGACACCGGCACCGCCGGAGCGGAAAAGGCTGAATGACGGCGCGACCCGCCCGCATGGGCCGATCGTGCCATCGGCCAATGTCCAGGGCAGCGCGCTGCTCGCGGTCATCGCCATCATGTCCTTCCTCGCCTGCTTGACGCTCGGCGGCGTCAGCATGGTGCGCGCCACGGCGGCGAGCTGGCAGAGCCAGATCTCCCGCGAGATCACCATCCAGATCAAGCCCGACGACAATTTCGACATGGAAAAGGCGCTGAATGACGCGCGCAACCTCGCCTCCTCCTTCGTCGGCGTCACCGGTGCCACCATCATGGACAAGCAGGCGACCTCGCGCCTGCTGGAGCCCTGGCTCGGCGCGAGCCTCGATATCGACGAGCTTCCGGTCCCTCGCCTCGTGATCGTCACGATCGACGAAAGCGCGCCACCGGATTTCGCGGCACTGCGCGATGCGCTGTCGAAGAAGATCCCGCAGGCCTCGCTCGACGATCACCGCACCTGGGTCAACCGCCTGGTCTCCATGGCACGCACCACGGTCGCCATCGGCACCGGCGTTCTCGTCCTCGTGTTTTCGGCGATGGTGCTGACCGTCATCTTCGCCACGCGCGGCGCGCTCTCCGGCAACAGGCATATCGTGGAAGTCCTGCACTTCGTCGGCGCGGAAGCCTCGTTCGTCGCCAACGAATTCCAGAAGCACTTTCTGATCATCAGCCTCAAGGGGTCGGGTGCCGGCAGCGCGCTTGCGGCGCTGTTCTTCATGCTGGCCTCATGGTGGCAGTCCCGCTCGCTCGCCACCCCGGCAAGCGATCAGGCAACCGCCCTTTTCGGCACATTCTCGGTCGGCTGGCTCGGCTATGTCGGGATCGCGCTCACCATGATCCTGATTGCCGGCCTGACAACGCTCACGGCGCGCTTGACGGTGATGCGCACCATCTACGAGATCGACCAGATCCGCTCCGATCCCGCCCGCAGCGACGGTCTGAACACATGAGCGTGATCAACCGCCAGCCGCCGCAATCTGAGTGTATGAAATAGTCATGGCGAATGTGAACGCACGGTCATCTCGGGAAGGTCGAGGCGCGTGGCAATCCACGCGTCCCATCCACCGTGTCTTCCTGCGCCGGCTGAGCTATGTCGTGCTGATCATCGTCGGCCTGCTCTTCGGCGGCTTCCTGCGCTTTGCCGACACCGTGGCCGGCCTGCTGCCGCCCGAAAAGCCGAAGGCAGATGCCGTCGTCGTTCTGACCGGCGGCACCCAGCGCATCGACCAGGCGGTCAATCTTCTGGAGACCGGCACCGGCCAGCGCCTGCTGATTTCCGGCGTGCATCCCGATACGTCGGCGGCCCGCATCCGCGAAATGACCCGCGCGCCGCAAAGCCTCTTCGTCTGCTGCGTCGACCTCGGCTATGACGCGATCGACACCGTGGGCAATGCGCTCGAAACCGCCAAATGGGTGCGCGCACACAAATATCGCCGCGTGCTGGTCGTCACCAGCAACTACCACATGCCGCGCAGCCTTCTCGAACTGCACCGCATCGACCCGGAAACCCAGTATGTCGGCTACCCGATCGTCTACACGGACCTGAAATCCGAAAACTGGATGGCCATGCCCGAGGTCGTCAAGGCGATGGTCTCGGAATATGTGAAACTCGTCGGCGCGACGATCCGGGCGCATCTCTTCACGCCGGACACATCGAGCCTGCGCAGCGGCAAAGGCGAGCGCTGAGATCTTTGCGAGGAAGCACTTTCCTTGCTTTTGTCCAGATTGGTTTTCGTGTAGCTCTTCCCGCAACATCCGGGCCCGTCGGGCAGGACGGAGCTTTGGTAAGGCGGAAGGCAAGAATGGTCGCGATCCGGTCGGTAATTTTCAACGTGCTGTTCTACATGATGTTCATCGCCGAGATGATCATCTTCACGCCGATCTACTTCATCCTGCCCCGCAAGAAGGCCTATTTCGTCCCCAAGTTCTGGGCGCGCTCGAACCTCTGGCTGATGAAGGTGATCGTCGGCACGCGCGTCGAGATCGAGGGGTTGGAAAACTTGCCCAAGGGGCCCTTCATCTTCGCGCCCAAGCACCAGTCCTTCTGGGACACATTCGCCTTCCTGCCGCATATCGAAGACCCGCTTTTCATCCTGAAGCGCGAACTTCTCTGGATTCCCGTCTTCGGCTGGTATGTCGCCAAGCAGCGCATGATCGGCGTCAACCGCGCCGCCCGCGGCAAGGCCATGACCGATGTCATGGCCCGGACGCTGGAGGAAATGAAGACCGGCCGCCAGCTGATCATCTATCCGGAAGGCACGCGCCGCCCGTCAGGCGCCGAGCCCGTCTACAAATACGGCATCGCGCGGCTCTATCGCGACCTGCAGATGCCGGTCGTCCCAGTCGTCCACCATGCCGGCATTTTCTGGCCGCGCCGCAAGTCGATCCGCCAGGGCGGCGTCATCAAGGCGCGCATCCTGCCGCCGATCGCACCGGGCATGGACGAGAAGGAATTCTTCGACCATCTGGTGAAGACGATGGAAGAGGCCAGCGACAAGTGCCTCCTCGATACGGTGGACGCCAATCCTCACCTCATCCTGCCGCCGACGGCGAAGAAGCGGATCTCGGAGCTTAGGAGCCAGTAATCGGCATTTCGACCGATTCGGCGTGGTGCAGAACGCCTTCCAGCCAGTGATCGCGAATGCCAAGCTCGCGCATATGCGTGACCGTATTGCGCACATAGTCGAGATTGTCGCCTGACGCGCCGACAGCGTTCGCGACAATGCCCGCCGCTTCTTCCGGGCTTGAAGGCCGCTCGAACTGTTCATGGCCCGGATCGGCGACATAGATCAGCGTCCGGACCCAGCGCCCATCGGCCAGGCGAGCCTGGGCGAACCGCTCCAGATAGACATTGGTGACGAGTTCGCGGGCGCGCAGATATTCAAGCACGGCCTCTCGCTCGGCCTCCGACACGCGGAAAGCCACACCCTTGCAGCTGCCGCCGCGGTCGAGCCCGAGCACCAGACCCGGCTTTTCACGCGTGCCGCGATGCACCCAGGAGCGTATGCAGAGCGAGCGCCGATAGCCATAGGCGCGGGCAATCTGCCGCTCCTCGAAGGCAAAGCCCGGATTCCACATCAGCGAGCCATAGCCAAAGACCCAAAAATCTTCCATATCGCGCCTCAGTATACGCCTGTTCGATCACCAACACGGAGTTTTCCATGCCGACTTACAGCGAGCCCGTCAATCGCCGCCGCCGATTTCCCTGGTGGGCCAAACTGATCCTGCTCGTTGTCGTGCTTTATGGTGGGGCCCTCTATTTCGCCGCGCATCAGGCCAGGGTCTATCTGAATGCCGTCGTTGCCCCGCCGGGCACGAATGCGCCCGACAGCTGCGCCGAATATGATTTCACGGGCTTGCCGGCGCGGGTTTCCGCTGTCTGCAAGTCGGCGAAATTCGTGGACCCGGTGACAGGCATCGATCTTTCCACCGGCACGGTGCGCACGACCACCTTCGTCCATGATCCGCTACACGCCACATTCTCGATCGCAAGCCCGGTCAAGGCGAAGTTCGCCAACGGCCTGACCACCGACACGAACTGGCAGAACCTCGACAGCGATATTGGCGGCGACCTCACAGGCATCACCCACGGCTTGGTCCAGATCGGCAAGATCGACAGTACGGTCACGCTGCCCTCGGGCCCGACCCCGCTGAAGATCACCAGCGATCACGCCGAACTCAATGTCCGCCAGAACGGCCCGGATCTCGACATATCCTCCCGCTCGGAAGGCTCGAAGGTCGAAACCGGCTTCATCCCGGTCAACCTGCCGGTATTTTCGACCAGCCTGGAGGCGACGCTCGACGGGCGCGGCAATGTTCTCTCCGGCGCGCCCATCGTTGCCGGCGAGGCAATCCAGGGCGACATCAAGCGGCTCGCCATCAATTTCGGCAGTAACGGCACGCTCGCCGTTTCCGGCCCGTTCCGGATCGCCGAAAACGGCCTGCTCACCGGCGACCTGACCATCGATGTGGAAAATTACGCCGCCCTTCAGGCGACGCTCTCCAAGAGCTTCCCGCGGGCAACCACCATCATCGACACCGCCTCGATCCTGCTGAAAAGCCTCTCGGCCGACGGCAAGACCGGCAAGGTGACGCTGAACATCCGCGACGGGCGCGTCCAGCTCGGCATCATTCCGCTTGGGGTCATTCCCCCGCTTTGAGCTCGCCGGCGGCAGCGTTACGGCCGAAGTTCGGCGCTGCCGTATCCTGGCCCGCCTCGATGATCGAGCGGCGGATGGCGCGGGTGCGGGTGAAGAGATCGAAGAGCTTGTCGCCATCGCCCCAGCGGATCGCCCGCTGGAGATAGGCGAGGTCTTCGGAAAACCGCGCCAGCATTTCCAGGATCGCGTCCTTGTTGTGCAGGCACACATCCCGCCACATGGTCGGATCGGAGGAGGCGAGACGCGTGAAGTCGCGGAAGCCGGAGGCCGAATATTTGATGACTTCCGATTCCGTCACCGTCTCCAGATCGTCCGCGGTGCCGACGATATTGTAGGCGATGATATGCGGCAGATGCGACACGATGGCGAGCACCTTGTCGTGATGCGCAGGGTCCATCTCCTCGACCTTGGAGCCGAGCGCGTTCCAGAAATCGCGCAGCTTGGCGACCGCTCCAGCATCCGTCCCCGGAACCGGCGTCAGAATGCACCAGCGGCCCGTGAAGAGGCCGACAAAGCCGGCGTCAGGGCCGGAATGTTCGGTGCCGGCAATCGGGTGGCCGGGAATGAAATGCACATGTTCCGGCATATGCGGCTGCATCTGCGCAATGACGGACGCCTTCGTCGACCCCACGTCGGTAACGGTCGCGCCGGGCTTCAGGCTGCCGGCAATCTGCTCGGCGACAGCACCCGAAGCGCCAACCGGAACCGAGACGATGACGAGATCGGCATCGCGCACGGCTTCCGCCGCATCCGCCACATAGGCGTCGCCCAGCCCCAGCTCTTCCGCGCGCTTCAGCGTCGCGGCGCTACGCGTCGAGATCGTGACCTTGGAGGCCAGACCATGGGCCTTGATGTCGCGCGCAATCGACGAGCCGATGAGGCCGATGCCGATCAGGGCAATGTTTTCGTAAAGCTTTGCCACGTTACTTGCGCCCCGCTTCTTGGGCCATGAATTCATCCAGTGCCTCGATGACACCGCGATTGGCCTCTTCCGTGCCGACCGTCATGCGCAGGGCATTGGGCAGGCCGTAGCCGGCAACGCCGCGCAGGATGTAGCCGCGCGAGGTCAGGAACGCATCCGCATCCGACGCGCGCTTGCCATCGGTATCCGGGAAATGGATCAGCACGAAATTGGCGACCGATGGCGTGACCTTGAGGCCCATCGCCTCGAAGGCATGCGTCAGCTTTTCCAGCCAGAGCGAATTATGCGCCACCGCCTTTTCGACAAAGGCCTGATCGCGCACGGCGGCAGCCGCTGCTGCAAGGCCCGGCACGGTCATGTTGAAGGGTCCGCGCACACGGTTCAGGGCGGCAAGGATTTCCGCCGGCCCATAGAGCCAGCCGACGCGCAGCGCCGCCAGGCCATAGGCCTTGGAGAAGGTGCGGCACATGACGACATTGCGATTGGCGGATACCAGCTCGACGCCCGTCTCGTAATCGTTGCGGCGGACATACTCGGCGTAAGCCGCATCCAGAACCAAGAGCACATGCGCCGGCAGACCGGCATGCAGGCGGCGGATATCGGCCATCGGAATATAGGAGCCGGTCGGATTGCCCGGATTGGCGATGAAGACCGCCTTGGTCTTGTCGGTGACGGCGGCGAGGATGTTGTCGACATTCACCCGGCAATCGTCTTCCTTCACCGTGACGGGCGTGGCGCCCGAAGCGGTGATCTGGATGCGATAGACGAGGAACCCATGCTCGGTGATGATCGCCTCATCGCCAGCACCCAGATAGCAGCGGCAAATCAGGCCAAGCAGTTCGTCGGACCCAGCGCCGCAGATGATATTGGCCGGGTTCAACCCATGCACCGCGCCAATGGCCTCGCGCAACTCGGTCGCCTGACCGTCCGGATAAAGCTCCAGATGCTCCGCCGCATGACGATAGGCCTCGATCGCCGCTGGGCTCGGCCCCAGCGGCGTCTCGTTGGACGACAGCTTGAAGATCCGGCCGGAAAAGCCAGCGCCATCCTTGCCCGGCACATAGGCCGAGATCTCCATCACGCCGGGACGCGGAACGGGTGCGGAAGCAGTCATGGTCATGCGAAAAGCCCCTGAATTTGGAAGGCCAAGGCAATAGTGCGGAAAGGGGTTTTTGTCGAGTGTGGGGATTTGGGACGGATCAGCGCAGACTAACGATTGTCCAGTCCGGCGAATCCTTCAGCGCCACTTTCCATCTCGCCTTGCGGGGAGATGGAAAAATTCCACTGAAATGATGCACTGGTTCTGCAGGGTCTGGCGGCGGTGGGAAGACAGTCCGGCGGGGGGTTATCACGACGCCGGCCAATGTCAACGACAAGGTCGTGGCCGATGATCTGGTCCGCGGCGACAAGCGCACGGTCCTGGTCGGAGGCGCCTATCACACCTATGATCGCGGAGCGGGTGCTCATGCAACGCGGGATCAAGCCGCGCCTGATGCGGCGGGCCAACAAGCATCACCGCGACCTTCCGCAACCACTGGCGAAGACCAGGGCGCAGGTGCTGCTTGCTGCCACTCACCTTCAACATGTGCCACTGAGTCACGCTGACGACGACTTGACCAGGGGCGAACTGCGCCCAAAACCACCCAACGCCGACAAAGAACAACCCAGAAGCCCAGCACATCAACAACCGGGCTCGAAAAGCTGCGTCTTCAATCCTCAAAATCCCAACAAGCGCGAGTTATGCAACGGTCCCACAAGGGGAGAGGACCAGCCTCTCACCCCGCCAACCGGCTTTCGGCCAGCTTCACCCAATAGGAAATCCCGTGCGGGATGATCTCGTCGTTGAAGTCGTATTCCGGGTGGTGGAGGCTGGCGCTTTCGCCGTTGCCGATGACGATGAAGGCGCCGGGGCGGGCTTCGAGCATGTAGGAGAAGTCCTCGCCGCCCATGGTGGCGTTCATGTTCTTCTCGACATTGGCCTCGCCGGCAATCGCGACGGCTGCTGCAATCGCATGTTCGGTTTCGAGATCGTGGTTGTAGGTGACCGGGTAGTTGCGGTCATACCAGATCTCCGCGCTGCCGCCGGCGGCGGCGGCAATCCCTTGCGCGATTTCCTTCAGCCGCTTTTCGGCGAGGTCGCGCATTTCCTTTTTCAGCGTGCGCACAGTGCCACCGAGCTTGGCCTCGTTCGGGATGACGTTATGGGCATTGCCGGCATTGAATTTGGTGACCGAGACGACGACCGATTCCAGCGGGTCGGCATTGCGCGAGGCAATGGTCTGCAGCGCCATGACGATCTGCGAGCCGATGACGACCGGGTCGACGCCGCGGTTCGGCATGGCCGCATGGCCGCCCAGCCCCTTGACCGTGATCATGAACTCGTCCGTCGAGGCCATGATCGCGCCCTTGCGGATGGCGAAGGTTCCGACCGGAACGCCGGGGAAATTGTGCATGCCATAGACTTCGGCAATGCCGAAGCGCTCCATCATGCCGTCTTTCACCATCTCGTAGCCGCCGGCGCCGCCTTCTTCGGCGGGCTGGAAGATGACCGCGACAGAGCCGGTGAAGTTGCGCGTCTCGGCGAGGTATTTTGCCGCACCCAGGAGCATGGCGGTGTGGCCGTCATGGCCGCAGGCATGCATCTTGCCGGGGGTCTTGGAGGCCCAGGGCTTGCCGGTCAGTTCGTTGATCGGCAGCGCGTCCATGTCGGCGCGAAGGCCGATCGTGCGGCCGGGGCCCTTGCCCTTGATGATGCCGACGACGCCGGTGCGGCCAAGGCCGGTCACCACCTCGTCAACGCCCAGTTCCTTCAGCTTGTCGGCAACGAAGGCGGCAGTGGCGTGGACGTCGTAGAGCAGTTCCGGGTTCTCGTGCAGCTTCCTCCGCCAGCCGGCGACTTCGTCCTGAAGCTCTGCGGCGCGGTTCAAAATCGGCATAGTCGAAATCCTGTCTTCATTGGTGTGTATGCGGCGGGCCATAAAGGTGTCGAACCGATCTTGGACCGGCGCGCCAAATCAATCAATGGCCTTTCCTCGTCCCGTCCATATAGGGTAATAGACCCAGGGTTTCGAGCGACGAACGTTCATTTCAAGGAGTTTCTCACATGGTAGCGGTCGGCATCCTGCGGAAGGTGATGGGCGGCGCGGTGGCGCTGGCTGTGGCGGCAACGATTGCCCTGCCTGCGGATGCGCTTGCCAATCCGAAGATCGTCGTCGATGTCGCGACCGGCAAGGTGATCTATCACGAGGAGGCCTTCCAGCGCTGGTATCCGGCCTCGCTCACCAAGCTGATGACCTCCTACGTCACCTTCAAGGCGCTGAAAAGCGGCCGCATCACGCTCGACACGCCCGTGGTCATGTCGAAGCAGGCGGCGGCGCAGAAGCCGAGCAAGATGTATTTCAAGCCCGGCGCGCGCATGACGATGGACACGGCGCTGAAGATCATGCTGGTCAAGTCAGCCAACGATATCGCCATGGCGATCGGCGAGGCAGTGGGCGGCTCGGACGACAATTTCGTGTCGATGATGAATGCGGAAGCCGCAAGGCTCGGCATGTTCTCCAGCCATTTCGTCAATGCCAATGGCATGCCCGAACAGGGGCAGTATACGACGGCGCGTGATCTGGCCGTGCTGACCGTGGCGCTGCGCCGCGAGTTTCCCGAATATGCGAGCTATTTCTCGCTCGAAGGCTTCATCAACGGCACCAAGAAATACACCAACTACAATCTGCTGATCGGCCGTTTCGACGGCGCGGACGGCATGAAGACGGGCTTCATCTGCTCGTCCGGCTTCAACCAGATCGGCTCGGCCACGCGCGGCGGGCGCACGGTGGTGGCCGTCGTTCTCGGCGCCGACAGCCTTGGCGGGCGCGCCGATCAGGCGGCCGACCTGCTGCAACTGGGCCTGACCAAGACCATGATGGGCGGCGACACATTGTCGAGCCTTGCGCCCTACGGCGCGACCCGCGATCAGGTGGCCGACGTGCGCGACGAGATCTGCAATCCGAAGGCCGCGCAGGTGCGTTCCGAGGGACGTGACGAAGAGGGCAAGATGAAGCTCAAGTCGCCCTATCTGCACGAGATGGATCACGATCCGCGCTTTGTCGTCGCCGACCTCCTGCCGCCGGAGCCGGGCGCGGCCAATGGCGACGGGATCGAGCAGGGCGATGGCGGGCCGAAGCTCAAGCGCATTCCGATCCCGAAGCCGCGTCCTTCGCAAGAGTAAGGGCGCCTCGTGAAAAGCATCCCCGTTTCCATCATCACCGGCTTTCTCGGCGCCGGCAAATCGACGCTGCTCAACCGGCTGCTGAAGGATCGGCAGCTCTCCGACTGCGCCGTCATCATCAACGAATTCGGCGATGTCGGCATCGACCACATGCTGGTCGAGACATCCGGCGACCAGATGGTGGAGCTTTCCGACGGGTGCCTCTGCTGCACGGTGCGCGGCGAGCTGGTCGACACGCTCGCCTCGTTCATCGATCTGATGCAGACGGGCAAGATGAAGCCGATCTCGCGCGTCGTCATCGAGACGACGGGGCTTGCCGATCCGGTGCCGGTTCTGCAATCGGTCATCGGCAATCCGGTTCTGGCGCAGAATTTCCATCTCGACGGCGTCGTGACGGTGATCGACGCGCTGAATGGCATGCGCTCGCTCGACAATCACGAAGAAGCACGCCGGCAGGCGGCGGTGGCCGACCGGCTGGTGATTTCCAAGACGGCCATGGCCGAACCGTCCGAGGTCAATGTGCTGGCCGCGCGGCTGATGGCAATCAATCCGAATGCGCGCATCCTCGATGCCGATGGCGATGAGGCGGGCACGGCCAGGCTGCTGGAAGCCGGCTATTTCGACGTGACGGCCAAGAGCCCGGATGTGGCGCGCTGGCTGGCACATGAGGACAAGGCGCGGGATCATCATCACGATGACCATGGGCACCATGACCACGGCCATCATCACCATGACGGCCAAGATCATCACGCCCATGACCACGATCATGCGCCTCACGCCCATGGCCACCATCACCACAGCCATGACGACGTGAACCGCCACGATGCCAGCATCCGCTCCTTCTCCATCGTGCATGACCAGCCGATCGACCGGAACGCCGTAGCCATGTTCGTGGACCTCCTGCGCTCGGCGCATGGCGAGAAGCTGTTGCGCATGAAGGCGATCGTCATGCTCTCCGACGATCCGTCGCGGCCGCTGGTGCTGCATGCCGCCCAGTCGACGCTCCACCCGCCGGCGCGGCTGGACGCCTGGCCCGGCGAGGATCGCCGCACGCGGCTGGTGCTGATCACCAAGGACCTCGAAGAGGATTTCGTGCGTGATCTCTTCGATGCGTTTATCGGCAAGCCGCGCGTGGGTGGTGCGGATCGGGCGGCGCTGACGGACAATCCGCTGGCGGTGCCGGGGATGAAGTTTTAGAGGGTGTGGAGGTTGCGGCGAAGGGGGAGTGGGGGACTGAGGCTCAACCTCTCCGTCCGTCATGCCGGACCCGATCCGGCATCCAGTCGCCCGCGTCCGCGGGCGGGGAGACTCTTTTAAAGAGTCCTTTCAGCTCGCCGACGCGAGCTGGCTCGATCTCGGATCACAAGCTGCAATCTCCAACTCTAAATGCGCCCGTCCCCAAAACATCCGGCAGCTCGTTTGTTGAAATTGCGATACTGGTTGAGCCATTCAATCGGGCGTTTTCTGTCCTGTATTCGCACCACCACCCCAACACCTTCTCCACCTCGCCCTTCGTCACCGGCTCCTTCGTCAGCGACAGCGTGATCCCGTTCAGTCGATAGCCGGGGCCGAAGGTGGCTTCGAGATTGGCGGGGTCGACGCGCTTGACGCTTGCCGGGTCGTTGATGTCGTCGAAGGTGACGAGGAGGGGGTATTGGCTGCGGGGAAGCGCGACTATGCCGGCGCCTCCGTCATCGCCGTTTTCCAGAAGTGCGCCCGCCTTGACACTCTCCATCTTGGGATAAATCAGCCAGTTCAGTGCCGGAATATCTCTGAGAAGCACGAACAGATATCGCCCTTGCGACACTTCCAATGCAACGGCTTCCCCGTTCAATTGAAAGCTGACGCCATTTGCCTCCGCCGGAACGAAAGGGCCATGCGTGTCTATGAGCCTTGCTGACATCACACTGGAGCCGGCCTTCAAGCCTTCAGGCGTTTCGACCTCAACAGTCAGCTTCTGGTGCCAGTCGTAATCCCTGCCGCAACTCGCCAGCACCAGCAGCCGCAACGCAATCAGGAGGAGGATCAGGATTCTCAATGGCTTGCGCACGGGATTGATGGCTCTTCGGTTCGGCATCGCAACGCCATCGCTTGAAAGATCGGCTCGAACATAACCGTGGGTTGACGGAAATCGCAAGTTGTGGAGAGCGGGAATGCCTGGGTTTCGGACGGGGGAGCGGTCAGAAAGCGGAAACGTCGTTAAGGGTTGGTGAGGATCGAGGGGCGTCGAGGGTGTGGTTGAAGACCCCTCCCAAACCCTCCCCACAAGGGGGAGGGCTTAACCCGGCCGCACTGCTGCGCCCGGAATCTTGAAATCTGCGGGCGTTAATGGGGGCATTGCGGGTGCTCCATCCGTCTCCCCCCTTGTGGGGGAGATGGCGGCAGCCAGAGGGGGTCTTTCAAAGGGTGCGTTCGATGACGGACGTTCCGTGAGGCCCCCCCTCTGCCATGCCGGGCATCTCCCCCGCATGAGGGGAGATTGGCGGGGGGCACCGTCCTACCCCCGTCGCACCCGAAATCGGTGCCCCGTCTCAGTCCGTTCCGACGACACGAGCGTATGCCCATCCTCGTTGCACATATGCGGGATGTCGAGGCCGGCGAGGGGGTCGGTGGTTTCGATCTCAACGAGGGCGCCTGAACCGAGCGGTATCAGGGCCTTGCGGGCGCGCAAAGCCGGCAGGGGGCATTTGAGGCCCCTGAGGTCGAGCGTGAGGTCGGGTTTTTCGGGCTGCTGCCCGGTCATCGCCGTCAGTTCCAGAGTTTCCAGAAGGGGCGGTTTTCCGGAACGTTGGAGGCGACGCTTGCCGTGGTCGGCTGGGCGGCGGGTGCGAGCGGGTTGGCCTGCGGGACAGGCGCGCGCCTTGTCTTCTCGACGGCCTTGATGGCGGCCTGTGCGAGCGCCTTGTCGGCTTCCGTCTGGGCGCGCTGCTGTTCCGCGGCCTTGAAGTCCTCAAGCTTCACCAGCTTGCCGGCCTGCAGGCCGTTGCCGGTGGGGGCGAAGGCGAGGTCGGTGCTCTTCTTCTTCAGGTCGGCGACGGCGGCCTTGCGCTGGGCCTCTGTCGGCTCGTCCCAGATGTAGCCGGCATATTTCTTTTCCGCCGCAGCATAGTCGGTGCTGTACTTGGCCTGATAGGCCGAATAGGCCTGCGCCATTTCCGGCGGCGTCGAGGTGGCCGGGCACGCGCCCGACGGATTGAAGCTCTGTCCCGGGACTGCGACCTGGTTGAAGACGTAGGAATGGTTGCAGACGTTGACGACCGGCGGACGATGGGTGATTTCGAACTGGTCGTAGCCGACCTTCAGCATCTTCCAGAAATCGATGTTCGGGCTGTTCTTGTGGCGCGCCATGTTGTCCGCCGTCATGCGGAAGGGCAGCGCCTGGATCTGGAAAGCCTGCTGGCCACCGCCAAATGCGTCATGCGCCAGCGCGAAGATTTCCTGCACCTGCGCATCCGTCATCGAATAGCAGCCCGACGACGAGCAGGCGCCATGCACCATCAGGTTGGTGCCGCCGCGGTTCAGCGAGCGGTCATAGGCGTTGGGATAGCCGATGTTGAAGGCGAGATAGTAGCGCGAATTGGGGTTCATCTGCGCCGGCGTGATGTCGTAGAAGCCTTCCGGCGCCTGACGGTCGCCTTCCTTGGTCTTCGGGCCGAGCTTTCCCGACCAGGCGCAGATCTGGTAGCTCTTCAGCATGACGTAACGGTTGGAGGTGTTGGCCTTCCAGACCTCCATCACGCCTTCTTCCTTGAAGATGCGGATCATGATCGGCGAATTGCGATCCATGTTCAGCGCCTTCATGCGCGACAGCGTCGCGTTGGACAGGCGCAGTTCCGGCTTGCCCTGGATGCGCGAAATATCCAGCACGTCTTCCTGCTGGCAAGCTGAAAGCATGGTTGCCGCAAAGGCCATGATGACAAAGGCTTTGAACCGCATATTCACCGCTCGATAAACTGACGCCTGGACAGCCCGGCACGATGCCGGCAGCCTGTTATAGTTCACAAATCGTTAAGCGGACCTTATCAGGACGCACCGCCGCATGAAGGATTCGGACTTATCCACTGCAAACAGCCCAAATGTGTTAAAGTTTGGGCAAATGTGGAAACACTATGGCCAGCTTATATAACGAGGCGCTCCAGGACGGGCGGATCGTGTCGGCTGAGTCTGCATGGTGCGGAAAAGGGGCCTGAAGCCCCTTCCCTCAGAGATTGCGGCCGATGGCCAGGAACTTCTCGCGGCGCTGCTTGCGCAGGTCCTTGACGCTCTTGAGGTCGGCCAGCGCGCGGGCAATCACGTCGCCCGTCGCGGCAATCACCGCTTCAGGGTCGCGATGGGCGCCGCCGACGGGTTCGGGAATGATGCCGTCGATGACGCCGAGGCCCTTCAGGTCTTCGGCGGTGATCTTCATGCTGGTCGCAGCTTCCTTGGCGCGGGCGGAATCGCGCCACAGGATCGAGGCGGCCCCTTCCGGCGAGATCACGCTGTAGATCGCATGTTCGAGCATATAGACGCGGTTGCCGGTGGCAATGGCTATTGCGCCGCCCGAGCCGCCTTCGCCCAGCACGATGCAGATGACCGGCACCTTGACGTTGAGGCACATTTCCGTCGAGCGGGCGATGGCCTCGGCCTGGCCGCGCTCTTCGGCGTCAACGCCAGGATAGGCGCCGGCGGTGTCTATCAGCGAAATGATCGGCAGGCCGAAACGGTCGGCGAGTTCCATGACGCGGATCGCCTTGCGATAGCCTTCCGGACGCGGGCTGCCGAAATTGTGCTTGATGCGCGACTTGGTGTCGTTGCCCTTTTCCTGGCCGATCAGGGCCACCGGCTGACCGCGGAAGCGGGCAAGGCCGGCCTGGATGGCAGCGTCTTCGGCAAAGGCGCGGTCGCCGGCGAGCGGCGTGAAGTCCTCGAACAGGGCTTCCATATAATCGACGAAGTGCGGGCGCTGCGGATGGCGGGCGACCTGCGTCTTCTGCCAGGCCGACAGCTTGGCATAGATTTCCACCATCGCCTCATGGGCGCGGGCTTCCAGCTTCTGAATTTCGTCAGACGTATCGACGCTGTCGTCCTGTTCGGCGAGCTTTTTCAGCTCGATAATCTTGCCCTCCAGGTCGGAGATCGGCTTCTCGAAGTCGAGGTAATTGTGCATCTGATCCGTTCCGGTCGCTACTTTGCGCGCGCGTGAGCCGCGCTTCAAGCGCTGGCAGCTTCAGTTTACGCGGACCCTAATCGTCGCTTTTTGGCTTTTTTGCAAGGGGGTGATGCTCATGGACCAATTTCTGCAGCTGTTCATCGAGAACATGGGTGTAGATCTGCGTGGTCGAAATGTCGGAATGGCCGAGCAATTCCTGCACTGCGCGCAGGTCTGCGCCGTTCTGCAGAAGGTGGCTGGCAAAGGCGTGGCGCAGCACATGCGGCGAGACGCTGGCGGCCGGAACGCCGGCGCGTGCCGCGAGCGCCTTGAGGTCGCGGGCAAAAACCTGACGCGGGAGATAGCCTTCCTTGCTGCGGGCCGGGAAGAGCCAGGCGCTTTCGGGGCCATCCTTGCCGGCGGCTTCGGCCTTGAGTGCGGCGCCATAGGCGTCGAGGGCGGCAATCGCGGGTCGCGACAGCGGCACCATGCGTTCCTTGTTGCCCTTGCCCTTGATCAGCAGGAAGCGGCCTTCGCCGTTCAGCACGCGGGCGGGCAGCGAGACGAGTTCGCTGACGCGCATGCCGGTCGCATAGAGAAGTTCGAGAAGGGCGGCCATGCGCAGCCGGTCGGTCTGGCCGGGCCCGGGGCGCTGGGCTTCTTCCGAAGCCAGCGTCAGCATCCTGCCGACCGTATCCTCGTTGAGGATTTTTGGCAGCGGTCGATTTTTCTTCGGCGCGTCGATGATCCCGGACGGATCGTCGCCGCGCAGATTTTCGGCATAGAGAAACTTGTAGAACTGCCGGAGTGCGGAAAGCCTGCGCGCCTGCGACGAGGTCTCGAAGCCCTGGGCGGCCAGATCGGAGAGATAGGCGGAAAGATCGGCGGAGGCGGCTTCCGTCAGCGCCACGCCGCGCCGTTTCATGAAGGCGCGGGCATCGTCGAGGTCGCGCTTGTAGGAGGCGAGCGTGTTTTGCGCGGCACCGCGCTCGGCGCTCATCATTTCCAGAAAGGCTTCGACATGCGCGCCCGAAAGGTCTGCCATCTCACTGGCTCGCCGGCTGCACGTTGACGCGCTCGGATGGTATTTTCACGAAAGCCTCGCGCGGCGTCGGCTGGACGCCATAGGCCAGCACATAGAGGATGGCATAGCCGGTTCCGGCGATCATCGCGCACCAAAGCATGAGGCGGAACAAGGTCGGCATGGGATATCCCGCAAGCGAATCGAGCTTTTTCCTATATGCGACCTTCGCGGCGGCAACACAAGACGAGCCGCACTTGACGCCCGCTTTGCTTTTGCCGATAGGAACAGGGGCAAACGGCAAGACTTTGAAGGTGGAGCGTGTCCGAGACGATGCAAGACGACGATGTGGTGGCACGGGCGCGGCGTGCGCTCGGCAAGCGCGATCTCGTCTTTGTCGGGCTGATGGGGGCCGGCAAATCGGCCATCGGCAAGATGGTGGCACAGGCGCTCGACATTCCCTTCGTCGATTCCGACCACGAGATCGAGCGCGTGTCGCGCATGACGATCAACGACCTTTTCGCCGCCTATGGCGAGCCGGAGTTCCGGTCGCTGGAAACGCGTGTCATCGAGCGCCTCCTGAAGACCGGGCCGCGCGTCATCTCGACCGGCGGCGGCGCCTTCATCAACGACAATACGCGCCGCGTCATCCGCGACATGGGCGGGCTGACCGTCTGGATCAATGCCGATCTGGAAACGCTGTGGGTCCGGGTTTCCAAGCGCGACAATCGTCCGCTGCTGAAAACCGCCAATCCGCGCGAGACGCTCGCCAATCTGATGGCCGCGCGCTACCCGATCTATGCGGAAGCCGATATCACGGTGATGTCGCGCGACGCCAAGAAGGAAATCATCATGCGGGAAGTGATGGAGGCGATTGCCGCCCATGCCTTGCCTGCATCCATTCAAGAGGCCGACCATGCTGGCTGAAGCAAAACGCACCGTCCGGGTTCCGCTCGGAGACCGTTCCTATGACATCCTGATCGGCCCAGGCCTGATTGCGTCAGCCGGTCGCGAGATTTCCGCACGGCTGAAGGGCCGCAAGCTCGCCATCATCACCGACGAGAATGTCGGGGTACGTTATCTCGAAGCGTTCATGGAGAGCCTGACGAAATCGGGCCTGACGGCGACCTCGCTCACCCTTCCGGCGGGCGAGAAGACGAAGAGCTTCGAACATCTCATCCGCGTCGTCGATCACGTTCTGGAAGCGCGGATCGAGCGCGGCGACGCGGTGATTGCGCTGGGCGGCGGTGTCATCGGCGACCTGACCGGTTTTGCGGCCGGGATCGTGCGGCGTGGCTCGCGCTTCATCCAGGTGCCGACTTCGCTTCTCTCGCAGGTCGACAGCTCCGTGGGCGGCAAGACGGGCATCAACACGCGCCACGGCAAGAACCTTGTCGGCGTCTTTCATCAGCCGGATCTCGTTCTGGCCGATACGGACGTTCTCGATACGCTGACCCCGCGCGAATTCCGCGCCGGCTATGCGGAAGTCGCCAAATATGGCCTCATCGACAAGCCGGACTTCTTCGAATGGCTGGAGAAGAGCTGGCGCGATGTGTTTGCCGGTGGCGATGCCCGCATCGAGGCCGTGGCCGCCAGCTGTCAGGCCAAGGCCGATGTCGTGGCGGCCGACGAGCGCGAGAACGGCGCCCGCGCGCTTCTCAACCTCGGCCACACATTCGGCCACGCGCTGGAAGCTGTCACACACTATGACAGCGCCCGGCTTGTCCATGGCGAGGGCGTTTCGATCGGCATGGTGCTGGCGCATGAATTTTCGGCGCGGATGAACCTTGCAAGCCCCGATGCGGCAGCGCGGGTGATCCGCCACCTGAAGGATGTCGGCCTGCCAACGACCATGCAGGAAATTCCCGGCGAACTGCCGCCGGCCGACAAGCTGATGGATGCGATCGCGCAGGACAAGAAGGTCAAGGGCGGCAAGCTCACCTTCATCCTGACGCGGGGCATCGGCCAGTCCTTCATTGCCGACGACGTGCCGGCCTCGGAAGTCGTGCGGTTCCTCGATGAGAAGCTCGCCCGATGACGATTGACGCGATCCTGACTTTCCTGGGCAATTACTGGGTGAGCATGGTCAGCATCCTCGCGCTCGTTCTGCTGTCCGGCTTTTTCTCGGGCTCGGAAACCGCGCTGACGGCGACGTCCCGGTCGCGCATGCACACGCTGGGCAATAACGGCGAGATCCGCGCCGGCATGGTGACGCATCTGATCGAACGGCGCGACCGGCTGATCGGCGCGCTGCTGATCGGCAACACGATCGTCAACATTCTGGCTGGCTCGCTGATGACCAGCCTGTTTCTCGACGTCTTCGGCGATTCCGGCGTGGCGATTGCCACGCTGGTGACATCGGCCATCGTCGTCGTATTTTCGGAAGTGCTGCCGAAGAGCTGGGCGATTGCCGGGCCGGATCGGTTTGCGCTCGCCGTTGCGCCGATGGTGCGCCTCTTCGTGCTGGTGGTCGGGCCGATTTCGGCGGCGGTCAACTGGCTGGTGCGCGGCATCATGGCGCTGTTCGGGGTCAGGCTTTCGAGCGAGGTGTCCATGCTGACGGCGCATGAGGAGCTGCGCGGCGCGGTGGATTATCTCCACAAGGAAGGCTCGGTTGTGAAAGCCGACCGCGACCGTCTTGGCGGCGTGCTCGATCTCGGCGAACTGGAAGTCTCCGACATCATGGTGCATCGCGTGGCAATGCGGGCGATCAATGCGGATGATCCGCCGGATGTGAATATCCGCATCATCCTCGATAGCCCCTATACGCGCATGCCGGTCTGGCGCGGCTCCAACGACAACATCATCGGCGTGTTGCACGCCAAGGACCTGTTGCGGGCGATGGCCGATGTCGATGCGGACACGTCCAGGATCGACATCGTGAAGCTCGCACAGAAGCCGTGGTTCGTGCCGGACACGACGAACCTCAAGGATCAGCTCAACGCGTTTCTCCGCCGCAAGGGCCACTTCGCCATTGTCGTCGATGAATATGGCGAAGTGCAGGGTCTGGTCACGCTGGAAGACATTCTGGAAGAAATAGTCGGCGATATTTCCGACGAATACGATCTCGACATGCAGGGTGTTCGCCAGGAGGCGGACGGGTCGATGGTGGTGGATGGCTCCGTGCCGATCCGCGACCTCAACCGCGCGCTGGACTGGGATCTGCCGGATGAAGAGGCGACAACGATTGCCGGTCTCGTCATCCACGAGTCGAAATCCATCCCCGACGAGCGGCAGGCCTTCACCTTTTACGGCAAGCGCTTCATCGTGATGAAGCGGGAGCGCAACCGGATTACCAAGCTGCGCATCCGCCCCGCCGCCGAGGATGATATCTGAGGGCGGCAAACTTCGTTATGCCACCACGCCGATGCCGAGAATGGCCAGCACGACGAAGATCAGGAAGATCACGATCGCGATGAAGAACAGGACGCGCGCAACGCCGCCTGCCGCCGCGGAAATGCCGGTGAAGCCGAAGAGACCGGCGACGACCGAAATGATGAGAAAAATCAGAGCCCATTTCAGCATAGTCTTTACCTCCGCACTGCTGCGCTGACGAATGATGTGACATTCGGGGAGGCAAACGCAGGGTACGCAGCATTTGTTCCGGTCGAGGTCACAAACGAAAACCGGCACCGTCCCTGGGACGATGCCGGTTCTGGATGTCACGCCGGACTCAGTAGTTCGGCGTGTTGTTTTCCGACGGGCCGCGCCAGGGTTCGATATCGCTCGGGGCGTTGTTGGAACCGTTGGTCTCGGTCGTTGCAGGCGCCGTCGCGTTGCGGCGGCTCTGCATGAACTGTTCGAACTCGGCCTTGTCACGCGAACGGCGCAGGTTGTCGAGGAATTCGCCGAATTCGGCCTGTTCCTGTTCGAGGCGGCGCAGCGTTTCGGCCTTGTAGTCGTCAAAGGCGCTGTTGCCGGTGGCGCTCATCGCACCGCCGAAGCGGTTGCGCTCCGAGCGGAACATCTCGCGCATCTCGCGCTTGCGGTCCCGCCATGCTTCCTTCCAGGCGCGGCGTTCGTCACGATAGCCGGCATATGCGTAAGATCTGCAACCCATTCTACCACTCCATATGGTGAAAGCCAGAATGGCCAAGCCAATCGGCCAGAAGATGATGAAGCCGGCAATCATCGCCACGATCCATGCGGGACGTCCCATTTCATCCAGTTTGGTGGCGATGCTCATCGCTGCCTCCGTTGGTGTTAATGTTAATAACATTCACATAGATTGGCGGAGTGCTGGGGAAAGTCAAGAAGGCAACGAAAATATTTGATCGGTTGGGTTGCGGTCGCCGTCAGCGCGGCGCGTAGCCGAGGCCGTCGAGATAGATCAGGACGCCGGATTCCAGCAGTTCCTCCGGCTTCACCGGCAGGTTTCGCCGGGCGTTGTCACCGCGGAGAAACAGCGAGGAAACGCCATGGGTCAGCGACCAGATATGCAGCGCAATCATCAGCGCAGGGGCGCGGCGATCCGGTGGGAGAATGGCGTGGATGTCGGTGGCGGCATCGCGCAACACGTTGAAGGCGCGGGCACTTTCGCGGGCGAGATCCGGCGTCGAACCATGCGCGATACCGGCTTCGAACATCGCAGCATAGTGTGCCGGCGCGCGGCGGGCAAAATCCAGATAGGCCTCGCCGATCGCCATCAGCGACTTCACCGGATTGTTTGGCGTGGCCGCACGGGCCTTTTCGAGCACCTCGGCAAAGGTCGCAAAACCCTGTTCGGCCACCGCCGTCATCAGGCTGTTACGGTCCTTAAAATGGCGATAGGGGGCTGCGGCGCTGACGCCGGCAATGCGCGCGGCTTCCGACAGCGTGACGCCGTCCGAGCCATGCTCGTTGATCAGCTTCAGCGCGGCCTCGATCAGCGCCTCGCGCAGATTGCCGTGGTGATAGCCGCGCTTGTCGCGCGATGTCTTGTCGTCTCTCATGTGTTGTACATTTACATTGCTGGCTGCGCATTACCAGCAAAAGACGGCCGCGTCACCGCCGGCGTTACCACCGGGTTGCCTCGCCGGGGGCGGCGGCCTCGATGGCCAGCGCATGCAGGCCCTTGTCGAAGGCGGGCTTCAGCGCGTCATTGATGGCGCGGTGGCGGGCAACGCGGGTCATGCCGGCGAAGGTGGGCGAGACGATGCGGACCCGCATATGCGTCTCGTTGCCCTCTTCCTCCGGGCGATGACCGGCATGGCGGTCGCTTTCGTTGATCACGGCGAGGCGTTCCGGCTGGAAGTGTGTTCCCAGCAGCTCCTCTATCTCGGATTGAACGGACATTGGCACCCTTGCAAAGCGGCGAAAAGGGTTCCAGAAGGCCACCAACATTCTTGCTTGTCAATTCTTGTGGTGGGGTTTTTAAAACCCCATACTCAGCGCCTCATGAAACTTGATTCCAAATACTTTGATCGCATCCGCACGCGAAAGCATGCGCAAGCGAGGCCGGAGCCTTCCGCCCCCACCTGTCAGTGGGACGGTTGTGACGAACCGGGCAAGCACCGCGCGCCTGTCGGGCGTCACGCGGAGGGACAGTATTTTCTTTTCTGCTTCGAGCACGTGCAGAAATACAACAAGGGGTATAACTACTTTTCCGGCCTCTCCGACACCGAGATCGCGCGCTATCAGAAAGAGGCGATCACCGGTCATCGTCCGACCTGGACGGTGGGGGTCAACAAGAATTCCAAACATGGCCCGACGCAGGGCACCACGCGGTCCGGCTCTGCAGGCGCCCAGGCGCGCATGAAGGACCCGTTCGGCTTTGTCGAACAGGGGCGCGGCCGCGGACCCCGCTTCGAGCCGCGCGTGAAGAAACTCAAGCCGCTGGAAGGCAAGGCCTTCGAGACGCTGGCTCTTGCCGCAAATGCGACGCCCGAGGACATCAAGTCGCGCTACAAAGAGCTTGTCAAAAAGCATCATCCGGATGCAAATGGCGGCGACCGTGGATCGGAGGAGCGTTTTCGCGCCGTCGTCCAGGCCTATCAGTTGCTAAAGCAGGCGGGTTTCTGCTAACCCGTCGAGATAGGACAAGATTGAACAAAGCCGCCAGGGAAGGCCTTGCGCGGTCGGCCGGACGAGGTCCGCCGCGATGGAGACGCAATGAGCAAGATCGATTTGGAAATTTCCAACCTCCCCGACACCAAGGTCTCGGTGCGCACGGTTTTCGGCATCGACAGCGACCTGATGGTTCCCGCCTACTCCCAGGGCGACCCTTACGTTCCCGACCTCGATCCGGACTATCTCTTCGACCGCGACACGACGCTCGCGATCCTCGCAGGCTTCGCGCATAACCGCCGCGTCATGGTGTCCGGCTATCACGGCACGGGCAAGTCGACCCATATCGAGCAGGTCGCAGCCCGCCTCAACTGGCCTTGCGTGCGCGTCAACCTCGACAGCCATGTCAGCCGTATCGATCTCGTCGGCAAGGACGCCATCGTCCTGAAAGACGGCAAGCAGATCACCGAATTCAAGGACGGTATTCTTCCCTGGGCCTATCAGCACAATGTCGCGCTCGTCTTCGACGAATACGATGCCGGCCGCCCGGACGTGATGTTCGTCATCCAGCGCGTTCTGGAATCCTCGGGCCGCCTGACGCTGCTCGACCAGAGCCGCGTCATCCGCCCACACCCCGCCTTCCGCCTGTTTGCGACCGCCAACACGGTCGGTCTTGGCGACACGACGGGCCTCTATCACGGCACGCAGCAGATCAACCAGGCCCAGATGGACCGTTGGTCGATCGTCACCACGCTGAACTATCTGCCGCATGAGAACGAAGTCGACATCATTCTCGCCAAGGTGAAGAGCTTCCGCCAGGGCAATGGTCGCGACACGGTTTCCAAGATGGTCCGCGTTGCCGATCTGACACGCGCCTCCTTCATCAATGGCGATCTTTCGACCGTCATGAGCCCACGCACGGTCATCACCTGGGCGGAAAATGCGGAAATCTTCGGCGATGTCGCGTTTGCCTTCCGGCTGACCTTCCTCAACAAGTGCGACGAGCTGGAGCGCACGCTGGTGGCTGAGCATTACCAGCGCGCCTTTGGCGTCGAGCTCAAGGAAAGCGCTGCCAATATCGTACTGACGGCTTAAGAGCGTTTCCAGGAAAAGTGTGAAGCGGTTTTCCGTCCGGAAACGCGTAAACAAAGAAGACGATCATGGCAGGCAGGGGCGATAATTCGAAGGCCAAACCGGGCGGCGGGGTTGATACCGAGCCGCTTCGGCAGGCGATTACGGGCTGTATCCGCGCGGTAGCCGGCAGCCCGGAGATCGAGGTTGTCTTTTCGAGCGAGCGGCCCGGCTTTGCCGGCGACCGCATGCGCCTGCCTGAGCTTTCCAAGCGCCCGACCGCGCATGATGTCTCGATGACGCGCGGCCTTGGCGATTCCATGGCTTTGCGCAAGGCCTGCCATAATGCCAAGGTTCACGCCGTCATGTCGCCGCAGGGCGAGGATGCCAAGGCGGTGTTCGATGCCGTTGAACAGGCGCGTGTGGAGGCGATCGGCGCCAACCGCATGGCCGGCATGGGCGACAATCTCGACACGGTCCTGGCCGACCGGCTGTCGAAGTCCAATTATCGCACCGTGACGCGGCGCGAGGATGCGCCGATCCACGATGCTGTCGCACTTCTGGTGCGCGAGCGGCTGACGGGGCGCAAGACCCCGGCGGAAGCGGGTGCGGTGCTCGATCTGTGGCGCGATTTCCTCGAAGAGAAGGGCGCGGTCGATCTCGACAAGCTGCCGTCTGCGATCGAGGACCAGCAGGCCTTTGCCAAGCTGGTGCGCAATCTGCTGACCTCGATGGAAATGGCCGAGAATTACGGCGACAACGACACGGAAGACAATAACGACGAGGACGATTCCTCCGAAGAGGACAGCCCGCGCAGCGACGAGGAAAATCAGGACAATGTCGAGGAAGAGGCCGGCGATGATGCTGCCCCGTCCGAAGACAGCGAGGCCTCCGACGAGCAGCTGGACGACGGCGAAATGGACGGCGCGGAGATTTCCGACGACGACATGAGCGACGACGGCGACGAGGACAGCGAAACGCCCGGCGAAATGAAGCGCCCGGCGAGCCCCTTCGACGATTTCAACGACAAGGTCGACTACAAGGTCTTTACGCAGGAATTCGACGAGGAAATCCCGGCCGAAGAGCTGTGCGACGAATCGGAACTCCTGCGCCTGCGCGCGTTCCTCGACAAGCAGCTGGCGCATCTTCAGGGCGCGGTCGGCCGTCTTGCCAACCGCCTGCAGCGCCGCCTGATGGCGCAGCAGAACCGCTCCTGGGACTTCGACCTCGAAGAGGGTTATCTCGACCCGGCGCGGCTTGTGCGCATGGTCATCGACCCGATGCAGCCGCTCTCCTTCAAGCAGGAGCGCGACACGAAGTTCCGCGATACGGTCGTGACGCTGCTGATAGATAATTCCGGCTCCATGCGCGGCCGACCGATCACGGTCGCCGCCACTTGCGCCGACATTCTCGCCCGCACGCTGGAGCGCTGCGGCGTGAAGGTCGAAATTCTCGGCTTCACCACCAAGGCCTGGAAGGGCGGACTGTCGCGCGAGAAGTGGCTGGCTGACGGCAAGCCGGCAACGCCCGGCCGCCTCAACGATCTGCGCCATATCATCTACAAGTCGGCAGCCACGCCCTGGCGGCGCGCACGGGCCAATCTCGGTCTGATGATGCGCGAGGGGCTGCTCAAGGAAAACATCGACGGCGAAGCACTGATCTGGGCGCATAACCGTCTGCTCGCCCGGCCGGAACAGCGGCGCATTCTGATGATGATCTCGGATGGCGCGCCGGTCGACGATTCGACGCTGTCGGTCAATCCGGGCAATTATCTGGAGCGCCACCTGCGCGCGGTCATCGAGCAGATCGAGACCAAGTCGCCGGTCGAGCTGCTCGCCATCGGTATCGGTCACGACGTGACGCGCTACTACCGCAAGGCCGTGACCATCGTGGATGCGGACGAGCTGGCCGGCGCGATGACCGAGCAGCTGGCAGCCCTCTTTGCCGATGAGAGCGAAGCGGGCGGCAGTGGCCGCCGGGGCATGCGCCGCGCGGGCTGATCGCCGGCTTGAACAAAGGTTTGCCTGACGTGAAGAGTCTCCTGAGGGATTGCGCCGTCGTCGCCATGCTCGGCGTCGCCCCTGCCATGGCGCATGCCGCTCCGGTCGCGGTGACAAGCGAGCGCATCGAAACCTTTCACCCGGGCAGTTCGGAGACCGTTTTCGGCCGGCTGGAATTTCTCGTCGGGCTGGTGATGAAATCGCCCGATCCGAATTTCGGCGGCTGGTCTTCCATCCGCTTGCGGCCCGACCAGACACATTTCGTCGGCGTGATCGACAACGGCGACTGGATTACCGGTGCGCTGGTGCGTGATGCGGCCGGCCGTCTTGCCGGGATCGCAGACGTGGACGTCACGCCGATGCTGGCGAAATCCGGCAGGCCGGATGCCCGCAAGGAAAAGATGGATGCCGAGAGCCTGGCATTCAGGACTGGAGAGGTGCTGGTGAGTTTCGAGCGGGTTCACCGCGTCGATGTCTATCCCGATCCGGGCTTTCAGACCTCACCCCCGAAGCGTACATTGTCCAAGCTGATCCCGGATGCGCGGCTGAAAGCCAACAAGGGCCTTGAGACGGTCGTTGTAGCGCCTGCCAACGGGCCGCTGGCGGGTTCGCCGGTGATCGTGGCAGAGGAGAGCCTGAACGCGGCTGGAGACAACTACGCGGCCGTTCTCGAGGGGCCGCGCAAGGGCATCTTCTATGTCCGCCGCCATGGCGCCTTCGACATCAGCGACGGCACCTTCCTGCCGAGCGGTGATCTCGTGCTGCTGGAGCGCAGCTTCAGCCTGTTGCAGGGCGTGGCAATCCGTTTGCGACTGATCCGCGCCGATGACATCAGGCCGGATGCGACCGTCGATGGCGAGGAGCTGATGGTGGCCGATCTGAGCTACAAGATCGACAATATGGAAGGCGTGGATGCGTTCCATGCCGCTGACGGCTCAACGCATCTTGTCCTCGTCTCCGACAACAACAATTCCTTCCTGCAAAGCAATCTGATGCTGGAGTTTCGGCTGAAGGATTGAAGGGGCGGGTTCCTCATATGAGGCTCTGGGTTCCTTCCATTGTGCCGGATCAGGTCCGGCACAATGGAGAAGAGAGGCATTGCCTTCGAGGCTCAGGCCTTCGCAGCCTGGCCCGGCATGGGCTTCACCACGGAGATGAAGGCGCCGTAGGGCAGCAGCAGGACGATGCCGCAGAGGAGCTTCACGGAGAAGTCGCCGATGGCCCAGGAGATCCAGCGCGGGGCTTCCGTCGAGAAGATGCCGAGGATCGTGCCCCAGCCGATGGCGAAGTCGTCGTTCGGGCCGATGAAGGCGAAGACGGGGGCGAAGGCCAGCGAGAAGAAGATGATCGTGTCGATGGCCGAACCCAAGAGGCTCGCAATCAGCGGCGCCTTCCACCACGACAGGCGGCGCAGGCGGTTGAACACCGTGATGTCGAGCAGCTGGCCGACCAGATAGGCCGTGCCTGAAGCAATCGCGATGCGATGCGTGGAGGCAAAGATCGAGAAGACAACGGCCACGGCAAAGCCGACGGCAACCACCTTGCGCGCGGCCGAGGGGCCGAACTGGCGGTTCGTCAGGTCGGTGACGAGGAAGGCGAAGGGATAGGTGAAAGCCCCGTAGGTGAGCAGGTCGGCGAGATTGATGCCGAACAGCGTTCCCTGGATCGGGAACTGGACGAGGTAGTTGGAGGAGACGACCACGAGGGTCATCAGGGCCACGAAGGGCAGAGTACGCTTGTCTATCAGCATTTTTTTATCCTGGGTGATGCCACCAGTTGGAGGGACAGAAATGTGAATTGGGGAGACCAGCAGGTCTCATTCATGAGAAAAGGCTCGGATGCCGGGCATCCAAGCCTTCAATCATAATGACTGCATCAGTCGATCAAGCAGCTTCAGCGAGCTTCTTGGCGATCTGGCGCTTCAGCAGGCGGGCGCGCATGCTGAGTTCGTTTTCGTTTGCCTTGGCAAGGAAGGCGTCAAGGCCACCGCGATGCTCGACGGAGCGGAGCGCTGCTGCGGAAACGCGCAGGCGGAAGCTCTGGCCGAGTGCATCCGAAATCAGCGTCACGTTGACGAGGTTCGGGAGGAAGCGGCGCTTCGTCTTGTTGTTTGCATGGCTGACGTTGTTGCCAACCTGTACGCCCTTGGCGGTCAATTCGCAGCTGCGCGACATGGTTACACCCTATGTTTTTCGTGCGGCCGGGCAAAAGGTTTCCGTTGCCGGAACGGCCTTTTCCATCTGGCCATGATTGGAAAGTTGCGGTTCTATAGTCACCACGCGGACATCCGTCAAGCCAAACCTCATGAAAAGGCCGAAATTCAGGCCTGCAATATCATGAACCGAGTGTTCAGCCGGCATTCAGCCGGTGAATGACAGGATCGCCTTCGGATCGTCTTACTCCTTTTTCGGTTAGAAGCCATGGATCAGAACCGCGTGATACCCCCTTTTCGCCCGGCCCGTCTGGCCGTTCTTGCCCTGTCCGCTCTCGGCATTGCCGCGCCGATCAATTCGGCGCTGCCGGCGGCGACCATCAATCATGTGACCGATTATTCGATCACCCTTTCGGGCCTCAGTCTCGCCAAGGCCTCCTTCCGCACGGAGATTGCCGGCAAGGATTTCCAGATCCAGGGGCAGTTCAAGACGACCGGGCTTGCCCGGCTGTTCAGAAAGGTCGAGGGCACGGCCAATGTGTCGGGCAAGCTCAAGGGCGACAATTTTGTCGCCGAGAACTACCGTTCCGACTATGTCGCCGGCACTGCCCACAAGGTCTATGAAGTGTCCTTTGCCGGCGGCGGGGTGAAGTCGTTCCAGGCGCAGCCGCCGCTCAGTCCGCCGGCAAATTGGGTGCCGGTGACGCCGGCCGATATTGCCCGCGCCGTGGATCCTTTGTCGGGCCTGATCCTGCCCGCCGATACCAACCCATGTGCCGCTACCATCCCGGTTTTCGATGGCGAGGCGCGGACGGATTTCCAGCTGACAGACAAGGGCGTGCAGACCTATCGCAACGGTCGCGAAAAGCTCGAAGCCCATGTCTGCGGGCTGAAGCTCGGGCTGAAGGCCGGCTATCGCAAGGGCAAGAGCGACATGGAATATGTCGCCAAGCTCAAGGACATGGAGATCTGGTTTGCCAAATCTCCGGTTGCGGATGTATATGCGCCGGTGAAGATCCTCGTGCCGACTGGGTTCGGATCTGTCGAGATCGCTGCAACCCGATTTGGTGCCTGACGGCTGGCTTTTCCGGCTTGGGCCGGAGACGAGCTGATGAAATCCCGCGCTACTCTCATCGGCTTCACCGCCATTCTCATGTGGTCGCTGCTGGCGCTGATGACGGCGGCCTCGGGCAAGATGCCGCCCTTCCAGCTTGCCGCCGTGACCTTCCTCATCGGCAGCCTGCCGGGTCTGATCATGCTGGCGGCCAAGCCCGCCCGCATTGCCGCCTTCCGCCAGCCCTGGCCGGTCTGGGTGACGGGCATTGCCGGGCTCTTCGGCTATCACTTTCTCTATTTCACCGCGCTGCGCAACGCGCCGCCGGCGGAAGCAGGGCTCATTGCCTATCTCTGGCCGCTCTTCATCGTGCTGGGTTCGGCGCTGCTGCCGGGCGAGCGGCTGCGGCTGCATCATGTCATCGGCGCGGTGCTGGGTCTGTCCGGCTCGTTCCTCATCGTCTCGCGCAACGGGCTCTCCTTCGATGGGGCCTATACGCTCGGCTATGTCATGGCGTTTCTCTGCGCCTTCACCTGGGCTGCCTATTCGCTGATGTCGCGGAAATTCGGCTCCGTGCCGACCGATGCGGTGACGGCCTTTTGTCTCGCCACCTCGGCTCTCTCGCTGATCAGCCATCTGGCGCTGGAACAGACGGTCTGGCCGGAAACGACCAGCCAATGGGTCGCCGTGATCGGGCTCGGGCTCTTCCCGGTCGGCCTTGCCTTCTACACCTGGGATTACGGGGTGAAAAAGGGCGATATCCAGTTGCTGGGGGCGGCAAGCTACGCCGCACCGCTGCTGTCGACCGGCGCGCTGATCCTCGGCGGCTTTGCCGAACCGTCCTGGCGGATTGCCGGTGCGGGCCTGCTGATCACGGCCGGCGCGGTGATTGCCGCGCGCGACATGATCTTCAGGCGGCGCGCCACCTCATAGGCCGGGCTGCCAGTCCGGCGGGGCCATTTCAAAGCTTTCGAAGATGAAGCCGGGGGCGACGGTGCAGCTGACCAGCGTGAAATCGCCAGTCGGCTCGGCCGATTGCCACCAGCCGGCGGGCACGACGACCTGCGGACGCTCGCCTGCCACAACGTCGGGGCCGAGGCTGTAGGTCTCGATCGTCTTGCCATGTTCCGACAGGGAGAGCGTCAGCGGGCTTCCGGCGTGATAGAGCCAGACTTCGCTCGCATCCGTCACCTTGTGCCAATGCGAGCGTTCGCCCTTTTCCAGCAGGTAGTAGATCGCCGTGGAATGACCTCGCGGGCCACCTTCCGTGTCGCGGAAGGTCTCGGCATACCAGCCGCCCTCCGGATGGCGCTGCATCCCGAGCGCTGCAATGATGTCGGCGGGTTTCATTTCGGCCGATCTCATTTGAAATTGTCCTTGCCCTTGCGGATCTCGGCAAATTCGGCCGCATCCTTCGCCCGCAGGAAGGGGTTGGTCAGTTTCTCCAGCGCGATCGTCGTCGGGGCGGTGAAGCGGTTCTTTTCGCGCAGTTCAGAGATTTCTCCAGCGCGGGCAACAAGCGCCGGGTTTTCCGGCTCCACGGTCAGCGCGTAGCGGGCATTGGAGAGCGTATATTCGTGGCCGAAATAGACCGTGGTGTCGTCGGGAAGCTGACCGAGGCGCTGCAGCGAATTGTGCATCTGCTCCATGGTGCCTTCGAAGACGCGGCCGCAGCCGAGCGCGAAGAGCGTGTCAGCGGCAAAGAGCAGCTTGTCGTCGGGCAGATGGTAGCAGATATGGCCGAGCGTGTGGCCCGGCGTCAGGATGACTTCGACGGGGTGGCCTGCGAAGTCGAATCGCTCGCCATCCTCGACCGTGTGGGTGAGGCCGGCGATCTTCTCCTTCTCGCCCTCGGGGCCGATGACGTCGAGCTTGAAGCGGGCGGAAAGTGGCGCGATGGCGCCGACATGGTCGTGGTGGTGGTGCGTGATGAAGATATGGCTCAGCGTCCAGCCCCGCCTTTGCAGGGCTTCCAGGATCGGGCCTTCTTCCGGCGCATCGATGGCCGCCGTCAGCCCGGTTTCCGGATCGTGGATGAGGACGCCGAAATTGTCCGAGAGGCAGGAGAAGAGATCGATATCCAGCGCAGTCATTTGGTTTTCCCGATTGTTGACCTTATCTGGAATCTAGTCGTTCACGGCTTGATGTCCACCCGTCCGCAGGTCACAATCGTTTCATGTATGCCGATATCGTCGATTTGAGAGAATTCTACCTGTCGCCCGTCGGGCGGACGGCGGAGCAGTCCATCACCATGGCGCTCGCGGCGATCTGGCAGGGCGTGCCCGACGAGCGGCTGATGGGGCTGGGCTACGCGCTGCCCTATCTCGACCGGTTCAAGGCCGGTGCGGAACGCACCTTCGCCTTCATGCCGGCAGGGCAAGGGGCCGTGAACTGGCCGGTTCCGGGCCTCTCCGCCGCAGCCCTCGTATTCGATGAAGAATTGCCGCTGCCGGATGCGGCGATTGATCGCGTGCTGATGGTGCATTCGCTGGAATTTGCCGAAAGCCCGCGCGAAACGCTGAAAGAACTGTGGCGCGTCCTCGCCCCCGGCGGCCGCCTCGTCATTGTCGTGCCAAACCGGCGCGGCCTCTGGGCGCGGCTCGACAACACGCCGTTCGGAACCGGCCGACCCTATTCCCGCAGCCAGCTGATCGCACTCTTACGCGAGACCAATTTCACCCCCGGCGCGATGAGCGAGGCGCTGTTCTTCCCACCCGCCGCGCGGCGCTCGCTGCTTGGCATGTGGCAGGGCATGGAAAAGATCGGCCGCAAACTCTGGCCCGCCTTTTCCGGCGTCGTCATCATCGAGGCGCACAAACGGCTCTATCAGGGCCTTCCAGTTGCCGTGCGCGCCTCTCGCCGGGTCTTCGTGCCGGTGCTCGCGCCGCAGGGGGTGCCGACGACGCGGGTGGGGGCGGATTGAAAGGGCGCCAGACGGGGATATTTTCCTTTCCGTCCGCTCGAGGCGAGCGATGACAGGTCCCAACGCCACAAACAAACCTTAGCAAGGCGATATATCCAGCGTCGAGCTGGAGCTTGCGGACGAGGAGTCCAACGCTTCGCCGAAGTTGGACAACTCACCTGCGATTTCTAGCACTTAGCCTTTGGCTAAGATATTGAAATCACTTCCTCCCCCACAACGAGTGAGGAGAAAACTCACCCCACATTCTCCGCAAACAGCTTCTGCGTCCGCTCCCAGGCCAGCTTGGCCGAGACCGGCTCATAGGCGGAGCGCGCGTCGCAGCTGAAGCCGTGGCCCGCCGGGTAGATATAAACCGGCACTTCCGGACGCTTCTGCCTGACGATCTCCGCCTTTTCGAGCGGGATCGACTGGTCCGTCTCGCCGAAATGCGTGATCGTCGGGCACTTGGGCGCCATGTCCGCCATGTCGGAAACCATGCCGCCATAATAGCAGGAGGCGGCTGCGAGATCGTCACGGCTGATCGCGGCGCGATAGGCGAGCGACCCGCCGAGGCAATAGCCGACGACGCCGACCTTGCCATACTGCTTCACGGCCTCGACCGCAGCACCTATATCGAGCATCACCGCATCGCGGTCGAAACTCTGCATCATGGCGATACCGGCCTGCACGTCTTCCGGCGCATAGCCGCGCTCGTAGCCGGGCGACTGGCGATCGAAAATCGCCGGTGCAGCCGCCACATAGCCTTCCGCCGCATAGCGTTCGCAGACTGTGCGGATATGCTCGTTGACCCCGAAAATCTCCTGCAGCACGACAATGGCGCCTTTGACCTTGTCATCCGGCGTGGCGATATACATCTTAATGGTCTTCCCGTCGGAAGCGGTAATGTCCATCCATTCCGTTTTCAAAGCACTCTCCATTTTTCGCTGTTTGGCGGCCTTATGCATTCGCACGTCGTTTTCACAAAACCGCTGCACATGTTTGCGCGACGCGCGCTAACAAAGCCGAGGAGCGGACCCGTTTCAAGTGAAGAACGGGTAACAAATCGGAACTTTGTGCATTTTCGTCACCAGCCTTGACCACCCAAAGAGGAACCACCCATGGATCAACCGACAATCACATTCAACGACGGCAAAACCATTCCGCAGATCGGCCTTGGCGTCTGGCAGACGCCGAATGAAGAGGCGGCCCCGGCCGTGCGCAAGGCGCTGGACGTCGGCTATCGCCATGTCGACACCGCTGCGATCTACGAAAACGAAGAGGGTGTTGGCGAAGGCATCCGCCAGTCGGGCGTCGAGCGCGGCGATATCTTCCTGACGACGAAACTCTGGAACGACCGCCAGAGCCATGACGCAGCGCTGAAGGCCTTCGACGAAAGCCTGAAGCGCCTCGGCACCGACTATGTCGACCTCTTCCTCATCCACTGGCCCTCCCCGCATCGCGGCACCTATGTCGAGGCCTGGAAGGCTCTGGTCGAACTCAAGAAACAGGGCCGCGCCCGCTCCATCGGCGTCTCCAACTTCGCCGAAGAACACCTGACCCGCATCATCGGCGAAACCGGCGAAACACCGGTGCTGAACCAGATCGAACTGCATCCGGATTTCCAGCAGAAGGCGCTCCGCGCCGTGCATGAAAAGCTCGGCATGCGCACGCAGTCCTGGAGCCCGCTCGGCCAGGGCAAGCTGCTCGCAAACCCGGAAATCGCCAAGGTGGCACAGCGCCTCGGCAAGTCGGTGGCGCAGGTCATCATCCGCTGGCACCTCGACAACGGCCTGATCGTCATCCCGAAATCGGTGACGCCATCCCGCATCGAAGAAAACTTCAAGGTCTTCGACTTCACGCTGGATGCGGATGCCAAGGCGGTTCTCGATGCACTCGACGGCGACAACCGCGTCGGCCCGGACCCGATGACGGCGAAGTTCTAATCCGGCTAATTAATCGGCTAATAAAAAGGCCCGCCTCTTGCGAAGCGGGCCTTTTTTAATTGCCTATGACATCAAACTTACGCAGCGCCGACAGCCGAGCGGCTCTTTTCGAAACGCTTGCGGTCGTTGCTATCGAGATAGAACTTGCGCAGACGGATCGACTTCGGCGTGACTTCCATCAGCTCGTCGTCCTGGATCCACGACAGAGCGCGGTCCAGCGTCATGCGGATCGGCGGCGTCAGGCGAACGGCTTCGTCCTTGCCGGCAGAGCGGATGTTGGTCAGCTGCTTGCCCTTCAGAACGTTGACTTCCAGGTCGTTGTCGCGGCTGTGGATGCCGACGATCATGCCTGCATAGACCTTTTCACCCGGCTCGATGATCATCGGGCCGCGATCTTCCAGGTTGAACATGGCGTAGGCGACCGCTTCCCCCGACTGGTTGGAGAGAAGCACGCCATTGGTGCGGCCTGCGATCTCGCCCTTGTAGGGCTGGTAGTCGTGGAACAGGCGGTTCATGATCGCCGTGCCGCGCGTATCCGTCAGCAGTTCCGACTGGTAGCCGATGAGGCCACGGGTCGGCGCGAAGAAGACGAGACGAACGCGATTGCCGCCCGACGGGCGAAGCTCGACCATTTCGGCCTTGCGCTCGGACATCTTCTGCACGACGACGCCGGAATGTTCTTCGTCAACGTCGATGACGACTTCTTCGATCGGCTCCATCGTTTCGCCGGTCGTTTCGTCCTTGTGCATCACAACGCGCGGACGCGACACGGCCAGCTCGAAGCCTTCGCGGCGCATGGTTTCGATCAGAACGGCGAGCTGCAATTCGCCACGGCCGGAGACGAAGAACGAATCCTTGCCTTCCGACTCTTCGATCTTCAGCGCGACGTTGCCTTCGGCTTCCTTGAAGAGACGGTCGCGGATGACGCGGCTCGTCACCTTGTCGCCTTCGGTGCCGGCCAGCGGGCTATCGTTGACGAGGAAGGACATGGTGACCGTCGGCGGATCGATCGGCTGCGCATGCAGCGGCTCGGTCACGGACGGATCGCAGAACGTGTCGGCAACCGTGCCCTTGGAGAGGCCGGCGATTGCCACGATGTCGCCCGCATGGGCTTCGTCAATGGCGGTGCGCTCGATGCCGCGGAAAGCGAGGATCTTGGAAATACGACCGTTTTCGATCAGCTTGCCGTCCTGGCCGATGACCTTGACCGACTGGTTCGGCTTGATCGAGCCGGAATGGATGCGGCCGGTGATGATGCGGCCGAGGAAGGGGTTGGCTTCCAGCAGCGTGCCAATCATGCGGAATGCGCCGTCTTCGTCGCCAACACTCGGCGGCGGAACGTGCTTGAGAACGAGATCGAGCAGCGGGGCCAGACCTTCATCCTTCGGGCCTTCCGGGCTGACATTCATCCAGCCATCGCGACCCGAACCGTAGAGGATCGGGAAGTCGAGCTGTTCGTCGGTGGCGTCGAGGTTTGCGAAGAGGTCGAACACTTCGTTGATGACTTCCTCATGGCGGCCATCCGGACGGTCGATCTTGTTGATCGCAACGATCGGGCGAAGACCAACCTTGAGCGCCTTGCCGACCACGAACTTCGTCTGCGGCATCGGGCCTTCAGAGCTATCGACCAGAACGATCGCGCCGTCCACCATCGACAGAATGCGCTCGACTTCGCCGCCGAAGTCGGCGTGGCCGGGGGTGTCGACGATGTTGACGCGAACACCCTTCCACTCGACCGAGGTCGCCTTGGCAAGAATGGTGATGCCGCGTTCCTTTTCGAGGTCGTTGCTATCCATCACGCGTTCTGCAACGCGCTGGTTTTCGCGGAACGAGCCCGACTGTTTAAGGAGTTCGTCGACAAGCGTGGTCTTGCCATGGTCAACGTGCGCGATAATCGCGATATTGCGAATTTCCATCGTTCTAGATCTCTGAGGCTTGGGCGCGGCAAAAATGCGGGGAGGACAGCGCCAGTTACTTTGCCGCGCTCATACCCTTTTTTTTGCAATTGCGAAAGGGGGGTGGGGAAAATGGCTCCGGGTGCCGGGATTTGAAATTCCGCGCCCTGCGTCTTTCGTTCATAAAAACAAAATCTATTGACGTGTACGACTGCACAACCAGTAGGAGAGAGCCGATGAAGTACAAGAGCTATCTTTTGGACGTGATCGTCTTGGCGCGGATGAAGCGCGATCACGAAATCAAATGGCAGACTGCGACAAGCTGGTTCGGAGGCTTGCCCGCCATCGACGGGACAAAATGGCCCCGCTCCCCAAAAGGGGGCTTTCCATTACATCATATCGCGCAAATTGACCTCGGCAATTTGCCGAGAGGAAACACCACGCCGGCATTGCCCAGTAGAGGAATCCTGAATTTCTTTATCGATACGTACCTCAAGGATGACGAGCCAAGCGTCGGCGTGGTCTACTCTGAAGATCCATCGACGACGCTGGCGCAGCCACCGGAAGATTGCCCGCCCCTGTATCGGGATGGTTGGGCGTACTACTATCCGGGTTCCTCAATCGCTAAAGACGTACCTCGTGTGTTTCGGCGCTGGCCAATCGAGTTCTCGCTCGCACAAGTTAGAGACGGCAAATACCCCGATCTGGGCGCGGCAATCGACCGCGCTGGTCCCAATCCAGAGAGCATTCACCTTTTTGAAAAGGATAGCCTCGAAGGAATAGAATCGGCCCAATTTCCGTGGCAGGCGGTGACACGCCTCGTATCAGACTACAAGCGTGTCGTGAATGAACATGACGCCAACCGATCGAGACGCGGTCCTTGGCCAGCAGAAACGCTTCAAAAGCTGGAAGAAGCCTGGCAGAAAAAGGAAGTCGAAATGCCGGACGTTCGCGCCTTCATCGAGCATTGGGACAATATTTCGGGCACTATGGACCCATTTCAGGCGCTGGGAGAGGCCGCGGCTAATGACCTTGAGACCAGTATGAAAGCTTTGCGTCCCCATATCCGGTACGGCGGCGGGACATCAAAGCTGCGTCACGCTGCATCAGATGTTTACAGAGACATGATGACAGATTCCGCTGAAGTCTTCGCGCGCATTCCAGATGAAATCCGAAGCTTCCTGATCAACAAACGCGGCCGCTCCGGCTGGCGGGTCCTTCCACACGCGATGTTCGGTCTGGTTCCAACTTTTCAGCAATCATCGGAGGATTTCAGCGCTGAAATACCTCTTCTTTCCATCCAATGTGACGATATGTTGTCTTGGATGTGGGGTGATGTCGGCTTTATCAGCGTTCTGATTTCACCAGATGATCTTGCAGCAAGACGGTGGATCGGGGCCAGAGGTTTCTTCGAGGGGCACTGATAACAGCCGGAAATCAATCGCCCCCTCTCTTGCGATTTCTGATGTTTAGCCTTCGGCTAAGCCATCGAAATCGCTTTCTCCCCCACAAGTGGGGAGATTGGAGGATGACGCGACCGCTTGCTTCCATCTCCCCCTTGGTGGGG
>NZ_JAJNCX010000016.1 GCF_021026315.1 Rhizobium sp. C4 | reverse complement strand
AGCGCTCCATCAGTGGCCTCTGGAACACAATTGGGCGCGTCCTCAAACTCTTCACGCCAAACGAATGCCAGAACTATTTCGCCGCCGCTGGATACGATGCAACATGATCGGATTCCGATCTAGAGCACGTCCACTTTAATCCGGGTCATAGCCGCAGGCCTAGACATAGATCCTCACAGTTTGAGAAGTCGCATGCCCGAAATAGACCCTACATTAACACCCGCTTCAGATGGGGCCTACTTGTCGCTTACGACCATTGCTGTGATGCATGGCGAAAGCTTGAAAGTCAGCCATGACGCATCATGTCCATCGGGCAAAGAGAATGGGCAAATGGGTTCTGATCAGCGGGGTCGCGTATTATGCCGTGGAACTTCAAGTCAAGCGTGGTCGGCTGACCACTTACGATTGATTGACGCCTCATCAGATGGTGCTGAAGCACGCGTGCGCATGATCAATGCGGCATAGAACAGCCCGAAGATCGGGGTCGATAAGTAGAACTGACCCAAGAATATTGTGAACACCACAATGGCCACGAACGAAGCAAAGTGTGGCTGACTCCTTAGGATCAGCCGGTACATAAAATATAAAATGACGGGTAAGGCGATGATTCCACCCTGCACCAGATACAATCCAAATCCAGATGCGGGCCCAACGGTACTAAGATCAATGACCCATGTTTGTTCTACCAGTATCCTGCCTCTCTGCTCCGCCCAATTCTCGATAGATACGCCTTGGGGCAGAAAAAAATCTTTGATCGAATAAAAGATCGGCATGGTGGCGCCTGCCAGTCGAAGATTTATACTGTTGTCTTGCAGCACCACCGCTGGATCAAGATCCTTCAAGCGGCTGATGATCAACCCAAGGCGGGTTTGTGGGTTTGTCAAAGAAGACAGGGTCTGAATGGCAAATTGCGGAAAGATAAACGGCAATGCGATGATCCATCCCCAAAATGGATGCCGAACAGCCCATAACAACAGTCCCACACCAATGACAAGGACTGCACTCGCGGACTGCGCAAGAATAATTGCCGAGGCGATGCATAAGCCAATAGCCCAGGCGGGACCTCCAACCATGACCAAACTTGCTCCAATCAACAAGTTATGAAAGGCGTTGTGTGTTGGTTCTGGCGCAAGGCCAAGCGTCCCGCGCCCAGATGCGCGGATATCTTGTGCCAAGTTTGGGTCATTCGATACAAAGCTGGTCAAGAATGAGGGTGATATAAACAACTGAATGATGCTGACAACGAACCAGATCACCGCAGCAGCGATCAGCAGCTTGCGCACCATATCCGGGTAAAGCCGCAACATCCAAAACGCAGCGGCTGTGGTGACAAGAGGTGTGATGTAACTGATCAGATAAGCCAACTCTCGGGGTTGAAGGCCCAAGGGCAGTTGAAACAACACCATCGCAACACCAATCGTGGCCAGAAAGCTAAGCATCACCCTGTCAATTTGCGGCAGGTTGGTGATAGCCTGAGGGCGCAAGACAACGATGACCAGCGCCAGCAACAGCCCATAGGGTTGGGTATAGCTGCTGGATGGGATAATTTTCGTATAGGGAAACAAGAAAAAAATCAGCGCCGCAAAGGGCAATATTCGCGTTGAGAGGTGTTGGATTTTCATTTGACTGCCAACCGATGCGGAGATCCCCTCGGCCTGCGACTGTTTCTGCATCTAAGATCTACTTGCATGATTTGGTATGTGCCGTCCTATAATTGGCGCGGGGGTTTGATTTCGCTCCACGGTTTAACCCAGCTTTCGTCAACCTTGTCAGAAATCTTGCGCAAAGGATTGCCAACATAGATACCGGGCTCCAAAATGTCCTTATTTACAAGTGATCCCGCCCCGATCAATACATTGTCACATATCGACAGCGGACCGATCAAGATGCTACCCATCCCGATGACCACATTGTCACCAAATCGAAAAGTAGCACTTTCTTTATATAGCCGTTGATACACTGGGTCATCCGGGTGCTTGGCTGTCATTCGCACACCGCCAAGAATTTTTACACGCCCATCCGATTTAATTCCATGCCCCGCAAGTTCTACACCATTTGGAACATGAATAGAAAGCCATCGAACATTTATCGAAAAGGAATAAAGGTAAATTCCATAGAAAACCAATAACCAACGATCAAGAAAAAGCGAAACCGCTCGGCCAATGATCGGAACTTTTCTATGAAAAAACTTTGCAATTGCCACATGTACACGGATCTGGGAATCGATACTCCAGCACTTTATCAGGAACTGCTTGATCTTTCTCAACATAAATTCCCTTCGCGCCGAATTGGCTAGTTTCCGATCAATTTCACCTTGGCAGCACGACGGCCAAAATAGATCTAGGTGCAGGGTTGTGGGCGTTTGAGCAACCTGATCACAATAAATCAGAATTCATAGAATTTGAATTGGCTTCACATCGCTTAACGGCGTAATAGCGCCACAGCAAGTACCCTGTATGGGCAACATCTGCGCAAACCGAGGCCAGCAAATACCCTGTCAAACCCAAATCCGCCTTGCTTGCCAACCACAGCCCCGCAAAAAAGACGATCACCGCCAAGATACCCGCGCGCAACAACTCGGTCTCTTTGGCCTTTGCCATAAACGCAAAGTGAAGCATCAGGTAAATCGACGCACCGATTTGTAGCGCCGCCAATGCCAAATTCAGCACGCCAATCTCATACCTTTCCCAAAAAACCCGTCCAACGGGCAAGGCAAAACTGGCAGCACACAGCGCAAACATACCAATTGCAAGAAGCCACAGGAATACCACCGGCGGCGCAAAGGTTTTCCAGAAGCCCACACGTTCATGCGGGCGAACCTCATCGCGCACCAAAGATGCGGCCATCTTTTGACTAAGAGCGCCAGCAACCATCTGTCCCGACTGCACGAGGACCATCAGCACACCGAAGGCACCCGCCGCTGCTGCGCCCGATAACAGCAGCACCGCAGCGCGCCCGCCCGAAGGAATGGCCGAGGTGATCAACGCAGCTATCCAAATCTTTTGCCCGCGCTTGGCCAAGCGGTCCTGAGGCTGCGCCAAGCCTGCATCACCAATCGCGCCATAATATCTTTTGAAATACCAAATGAAGATAAGGAAAAACGCACACAGCGCGCTCCCCTCTATAGCCAGAATACCTTTCCATTCAACCCCAGCGCCATAAGCCGTGATAGCTGCAGTAAGGCTAGTGCCACCGCGCAGAAAATTCACGATTGGCAACAATTTGCGCGCATCAATCGCGCGCGCGATCGAAGCCAACAGCGATTGCAGCAATGTGCCCAAACCAAGGATACCGACGATCAACACGTTTACCCAAGTCAACCAACCCAGATTCGCAAACTGCGCGATGATTGACGCCACGCCCGCCACCATTGCAAAACGAAAGCACAGGCGTTTGGTCATCCAAATCACATCACCCAAAATCGATGCTGTCCCGCCGTGCGCAACATAGGTGGGGTATAGCGTATAGGTCCGTTCAACCTCGCCAAAGGTCATGGCCAAGCCCAAGGCCGCCGATACCCCCAGGCCCGTAAGGTATAGGCCCAGATCGGCGGGGCTAAGCAGCCAAGCCAAAGCCGCAATTTTCAAAAAACCAAGCACCGTTGCGGCTGTCATCGACGCGGCAAATACCGCTTCGGTGAGCAATGCACGGCTCATTGCAGCGATCCGGTGTCGAACCACGGGTGAATTAAACACAGAACATCCGTTCTTTTGGTTTGTTGATCGGCCGGCAAGCCTATCCATTGCATAATCAAAGCGAAATTAAGCCTGGGTTTCCGATTTACTCTGCCATTATCGGTTAGCGCGCTGGCAATCTACCAAACACAAAGAAAAATTGCGGCTCTACCTAGACCCGCAGCATCCGGTCAAAGATTGCAGGATCCAGATCTGGCCTTAACTTCTTGCCAATCTCGGAAATTTTCTCAGCGTTTTCAACGATCATTGGAACGGGCGACATGAACGGCGCATCCGAATTAAAGGTGACGAAAACAGCGTTTCGCGCCTTTCGGCAGCGGCTGCCGTAATGATAACATACAGCAGGATCGACCCATACCGAGGATCCCGCCTTCCCATAGGCAATTTGGGGCTGAACGCCGCCAGATTCTTTTGCAAACTGATCGTCGTCAATTCTGCGTACGATAAGGCCGCGTCCAACCTTTTTTGACTGGGCCTTGTCGATGAACACAAAGGGTCCACCCTCTAGATCCAAAACATCGTTCAGATACGCCACGCAATGCAACGACCGCGAGTCGCCATAGTCGAGGTGCCGTTTCTGGCTTTCTTTTAGCTGGCCAGCTTGAGGGAAGGAATGCAGCACTTGAAGGCTGTCTAAGATCAACCGTTTGCCGAAATAGTCTAGCGCGACGTCCAGCACTTCTTTCGAAAAGGCAAATTTCAACAAAGGGTTGTCAACCGTCAGGTCTTCTGCGCGCGAAAGATTGATGAACGGTGCCTTCGTGCCAGCTGGTGCCGTTTCTGGCGCGCGCGGAAGAAAGATTTTTTGCATGGCTTCCAGTGTCGATGTGCCTATCTCCGGCCCAGTTGCATAGCCCCTGCTGTCAATCTCTTGGCCAAGTGCCGTCTGCGGTGGGTTTGCAGGCATCATGTTATGGGGCCGCAAATAGCGCATGCGCCCCAAGTAACGAACAGGCACCAGTTGCCATTTCACAAAGCTTGCTGCACGCGCGAGGGAAAGTTGCACTTTCATACTCCTTTTTGACAAGGCATCAAATTGCCCGAAATCTGCCAAGCGAACGCCACCCAACGATGTGCTGCCGATGGCCTGGTACCGCAAATGTCATCCCGCATCAACTGCACTGACGGCACGCTTTGGCGCATTTTCCAATGCCAACATCAGTGCTGAGCGCAGGTTTGCGATGTTTCTATCGGTATACAGCTGATCAGATGGTTGAGGGTCACCTAAATGGCAGTGCCGCCCAAACTCAACCAAGGCCGCGATAAGGGGGGGCTGGTCCACATCAGGGTTCTGGGTGGCGCAATAATTGCTCTTGTCGTTCAGTAATTTAGCCATTTCTGCGGCGCTTCGAACAGGCAATGCACCTGGAAAATTGCGATAGAAAACATCGCCCAGCACGATGCAGCGCCGCCCGTAAATCAGCGCATCCAAGCCGGCTGTGCTGGTAATCGAAACTGCCAAAGCACAATTCTGGATCAATTGCCTGCCGTTTTGGCGCCCGTAAACCATGCGCAGGTTTCGATACTTTTTGCGCAGTTTGCGCCATTGCGGATGGTGCAGCGCACCAAACTGATTTGGGTGTTCTTTAACCCATAGCACATGTTCACTGGGCAAACTCTGAAGAATTGATTCAACCAGCGCAGCCTGGTTGCGGAAATCGGGCGCAGCATACAGAAGCGACGCTTCGGGTTCAAATTGAAGGGGAAAGAACACGTTCTTCGGATCAAAGCAATCAGCAGGGAGGTCATAATACCCAATGCTGCCCATCACATTGCGAAGGTAGAACTTATGTTCTGATCGCGCGCTAGCTGTCATGTAGTCGCCAAGGCGCGGAAAAAACATAAAATGCATGCTCGCGCGCAAGAACCGAAGTGCCTGAATCGCCTTGGTTGTAATGCTAGGGGATAGCACCAGTGCCTCGTGCCCAGAACGCTGACGCAAATAGCCAGTTAGGCCGCGTTTGGAATTGGCGAATTTGTGATGGTAGACTGGCCCGGCCTTGTCTTGCGCCACCCGTTCGACAAAGCTTTGCACCGTTCGCTGCAAGTCTTGCATATTCTCTGCGCTTTGCGCAGGAAGTGTGGCAGGCTGACAGAGATGCACGTCCGAAACGAAATAGAAATAGCCTGGAAAATATGTATTGGCCCAGAGCATTGGCGTGATGCCCAAGCGTTTGCACAGATACAGCATATAATGTGTTGGAAACAGTGCAACGGGTTCGGTCAGCACACCATCTATTTGATGTTGGGCAAATGTTTCTTCCAACGCTTTTTGAATGGCCCCAGCAATGCGTAGCATTACGCTTTCGGACAATTCGCTTAAGTATCGGTCGGCATAGAGGGGTGACCAATCGAAACCTGTCAGTTTTCGCATATCCGCCGGTTCGGTCCAACGTGGTGCGGCATCGGGGTCTGCGGCCAAAGCATCGCGGCCAAGCGATTCAAGGTTCAAAACAACGCGGTGCCCCATTTTCTGGATCTTGCGTTTTTCTTGATCACTTTGCACAATGTACAGGGCCTGCACATCTGGTATTCCTTCCATCAATTTTGGCAAGAAATCAGACAAGTAAGACCTAGAAAAGCACAGTATTGTCTTGGGCATGGCATAACTTTGGCTGAAATGTGAATTGCGCGCCGTGGCAGTTTTAGCGGCTCTGCGTTTCTTACCATAGCCGACCTGTGCAGTTAAAGATAGCCTTGTGGCTGCTTTGGCCGTGGGGGGGGGGCTGGGTGGCTGACACCGCGACCGACGGTGATATAACCGCGCGCGTGCTGTGCCAGCGCCAGGTCTAGTCCGGGTTGCTGATAGGGCAGATCAGGGCAGGTTTGGGGCCGCCCGCCAATATCTGCTATTTCGTGGCCTTCCCCGGTATGCGCGCGCCGCTGCCATATATTTGGCGAAACCTCTTCCCATATTTTGGGGTTGCGATGGCGGTTCAGCACGTAGCGCAATGCCTCACGTTCGATGCCCAGCCATTCGGCGAACAGGTCCATATCGCCGGGTTCCTGCGCCTCATGCCACGAAACCAAGGCCGCCGCCTGCTCACGCGTCATGCGGCCATGACGAATTTCGCGGCAAGCCTGATCGCGCACTTTGCTGTAGCCATGTTTGAACAGCTTTAGAATGTCATGCACGCCTGTATAGGCATAACAATCTGCATGGTCATATATATCGAAGGTGCGCCTTTGGGCACGAGCCCGAAACCCAAATTCTGCAACCATTTTCTGGTGCTGAGCCAGCGGATCCCAGCGCACGAAATTGCCCAGATAAAGGCCCCGCAACCCCAGTGCTTCGATATCTGAAAACGGCGGGTAGCGATAATTCAACAAATCTTCGTCCGTCACATCATCAAAAGGACCGTTCATTTCACGGGCCTCGATGCCGAAAAGATCGTGATCCTTGCGGTAACGGCGCGACATTTCAACTTCGTGTTCGTGCGAGAACATGCCCACTTGTTCCAGCCCCTGATGGGCACCCCAGATGATCAGCGGAATTTTCATCATCACCGCCGTCTGCACCGGAAAAACAGTTTGTCCCGCCAGCACTGGCCAATACATGTTGCCGTATTTATACAGTGATGTTCGCGTAATCTTCTTGACCACGGCTGGATTGACATTCTTTAGCTGAAAATCAACATCGAAGCGCATACGAAGGTTGGCCAGATTAGCGATGCCTTCGGGGGTGTTGAAATAGCGATTATAGGCCACGGCCAATGGCTTTAGCTTTAGCCGGTTCACTACGATGTCCAATATAAAATGGGAATCCGCCGCCCCGCTTACAGGCACGATGCAATCGAAAACGGCATCCTTACGACGATAAAGGGCAACGATTTCTTCTAGCCGCGTCCAGCGGGCGTTCCAATCCAGCGTGTCTTTCTCTTCGTGGATCCGGCAGCCCGAACAGATGCCGTCATCGTCAAAGACAATGCCCAACGGATGCGTTTCCGTATAAAGACAGCGTTTACAAACTTTTACCACTGCCTTGCCCCTTGCGACTGTTCGCCATGACTGATTTTGCGAGTGTTGTGCATCAACGACTTATCGATAAGGTCAAGATTGGCAAGTTCGCGATAACTAAGGGAATTGCCGACGGCAACGGCTGAAACCATCGGTTGCTCCAAGATGGTTTGCACCTGGGGTTTGGTGGTGATTCCACCAAATGCGATCAGTTGATGCGAAAGCTGGGCAAATGGCGCAAACAGGCGCGTGTCGAAACTGGCCAAGCCGCCATCGCCCTTGCGATCGATCAACAACACTTCGCTGAAAACAGCGCCGTAACCGGTCGCCAGTGACTCAGGGTCGAATATATGCGTGTTTTTCGGCAGATAATTATAGGCCAGCACCTCGCCCTTTGGACCAATTTCAAGGGGCAGCGCACGAATCATCGCCTGAACACCGACTGCTTCGCAAATTTCTTCGGCAACTTGCGGATTGGTGTTGAACACATGTTCTATACACAGACGGTCTGCGCCCAGTTTCACGGCCCTCAATGCCTGTTCTGCGGACGATATACCGCCGCCAAAGGCGAGAGGTGTCATCAACCCCTTGCTCCCGATCCGCTCTAATGTGCCAAAGTCTGGCCCAAGGCCTTGTGCCGTGCGATCGATGCAAAGAACCAAGATTTCGTCCAATAGCCATCTGTCCAGATTTTCGGCAACGATCTCTGGCCTGCCTATTGGCAGGTATCGGTTATACCCAATAGACTGCACTACCCAGCCGTTTCTAACACAAATCACGCCCACCAACCGCTTAAGCATAAGATTCTCTGCGGCTTGCCTCGATGAAATGACGCAGCAGGGCCGCGCCAGTGTATTGGCTTTTCTCTGGGTGAAATTGCATCCCAACAAAGTTGCCCGATTGAACGATGGCCGGAATATAGCCATGCCCTTCAACATTGGCGACACTTTTCAAAATACTTGGGTCAGGCTGTACAAAGTAGGAATGATTGAAATAAACAGCCGCCTCTGTCTGATCGCCGTTGCCTAATGGGACATAGCAGTTTGACCAACCAACATGACAAGAAACATTGGACAATCGCCGCACAACACCGCCAAGCATACTCAAGCCTGCGACATCTCCCTCTTCCGAATGCTCGAACATCAGTTGCATACCCAAACAAATGCCGATCACTGGAACCGACCCATCCGTCAGCAACTGCGCAATAACGTTGTCCAATCCTTGGTTCCGGATGCTTTTTATGGCAGAGGGCATCGCTCCAACTCCCGGCAGAATAACGGCGTCAGCGCCCCCAAAATCTGTTGCATCAGCAGATACCCGAACGCGATAATTCAGCCGATGCAGCGCCCCCACCAAGGAGCCTACGTTGCCGGCACCATAATCCATGATGACAACTAGCTTGGCTGAATCTGCTGTCTTCTCGCCAGCCGCCACTATCATGATAGTCCCTTGCCGACAGAAAATTTTGGCGTGATCATGTTGCCAGTCAGGTCAAAAAGGTCTGGGTTGACGATTGATCTGACTTTTTCCCAAAAATCGGTGTTTGTAATGCCAATGAAATCGCAAAAATCTGCAATATACTTTTCCGAACAGGCCCCATCGAACCGCTTGACCACATCGATACCCTCTTCACGGGTAAAGGTCCCCATTCGTATCATTTCATTGGCATAGTCCGAGGCGCGGCCAAAGCCGAATTTGTAGTATTTGATCATCTGATTCAATGTGACCCAGTCCTCGTCCAGCGACGAAACACCATACAAATCACCAGTATTGCTAGGGCTGTCATGCCGCACCGACAACCCATTCAAAGCAGATACCATGGCGTTGTTGTTCAGCGACCAATCTCCCAAAAACCAACCAAGGTAAATGATTTGAATGTTATGTTCCAAAAATTCTTCCGCCGAGGGGTAGTTATAGGCGATCAGATCTTTCTTTCCAAAGCCTGCCGACGTCATCCAATCATTGGAACCACCAGACAAAGTGTTCATATTGCGCAGGTTGTTACCGTCATAGCCCGTGCGCCCTAACGTCCCCAGATCGCCGAGTTGCAGCCCCGGATTTTCACCCCACAGGATCAGTGGTATCTTATAGTCAATCGCTAGGCGCGGAACGGCTGAAAACAGCGCTAGTTCGGTGGCTCTAGCCCAGTTGGCAAACTTTTCAAACGCCAAGGCCATCAACTTGCGCCATGTTTCGGGCGCTGGGCAGACCTGAATCAAATCGAAACCCAGCTCGATCAGGTTAGACAGGTTGTCAACGCCAATGTCCGTCACCTGGTGCGGGGGATAAGACAAGCAAACCAATAGTGGCCTGAGCTTTAGATAATCGCGCACCCAAAGGGCCTGCCGAACGCTGTCTTTGCCGCCACTTACCCCAATGATGCAGTCGTATTGTGCGGCTGGGTTTTTATAGCTCTGTGCCAAACGATGGATGATTTGTGTTCTTTCGGCCCAGTCCACCTCTTTATGCTTGCTGTAGTAGGTGCAAGCTGGGCAGATACCATCCTGTGAAAACCTGGTATTTGGTCTGGTGTCTGGCTGCAGACAATTTTTGCAATAGCGCATTCGATCGCCCAACACTCAATACATTCATCGAAACTTGGCACAGTTCAATGCAATATCACCTTTTCTGGCCATGTAGCCGATGCTTTGCACAGTCACCATACAACCGCCATTTCGGGGAGCAGTCTTAAAAATCGACTCGCACCAACCCGCGCCTACATCTAGCAAATGGCGTGAGGATCTACAAGCGCGCCTCTTTGCCGTTTCTGATCGAGGGGGATAGAGGGCGGCGACCCTTTACAGCCTGATCGGCACGGCAAAAATGAATCGTATTGACCTAGAGGCATGGCCTGCCGATGTTCTGGCTCGTATCGCTGAACATTCAGCCAGCCGAATTCATGAGCTTCTCCCCTGGAATTGACAGAACTCCGCAACAACATCTCTGCCGCAGGCGGCGTGATGGCTGGTCCTCTCGTTCGCTTGAAGGTTAAGCCCGACGAGGTCGACCCCTTGGTGATGCGGCGTGTTGCCGTGCCACTCCTCATTCGGCTGGACCCACAACTATCTCTATTAGTTCCGCATCCGAGACATCGGGTTTGGCGTGCCTGACGGCGGCTTTGATGACCCCATCGATGCGGAAGTCGAACGGTTAGCATGAAACATTGACCACGACACCCGATGCGATCATATCTTGCGCACCACCTGCAAGATCTTGGTGAGCGTCCGGTGAAGGGATTTTGTCAGGGGCTATAGGCTTCTCTTGGCTTCGTAGGCCATGACGCGCTCGATCATCTCGGGATCACATCGTTCATCGACGAGGAACTGGCGGATGCCACCCTCCCATGTTTTTATGTCGGCGAGCAGGTCCCGGAGATCGTCCACGCCGTTCTCGGTGAGGCCCTTTGTGCCATCTTCACTGCCATCGCGAACAAAGACCAATTCGCCCTCGGCGATATTGTCCGAGTTGGCCGTCACTTCCTCGATGAGTTCGAGGTTCTCGCCGATCATGCCGGCGACTTCTTTAAGCGTATAGATGAACCTTGATCGTGCCATCACGCAGCCTCGGACAGGGGTTTCATTGGCGTCCACTGCCACGGGAGCAGCTCTTCGAGGCGATCTGCGGGATGATCCTGAATGCGAGTCAGGACGTCCGTCAGATAGACTTCCGGAATGAGGCCGTGGAGTTTGGCCGTCTCGATGATGGTCAGGATATTGGCGATGCGCTCGCCGCGCTGGTCAGAGCCTGCAACGAGCCAGTTCTTTCGACCAATTCCCATTCGCCGTTCATTCTGCCCATGTCGGCGAAGAAGTCGAGGTTCATTATAGCTGGCATCCGTATTTCGGCCAGAAGGTAGTCGTTCGCCGCGTCGAAGAACGCGCGACAGGTCGATTTCTGAAGGTCTTGGGGGCGCCAGGCGTCGTGGTTTCGATTGCCGGGTGGATGATCGATCCGGTGGTGTGCGGCGGCATGACCATGGGAACGCCTGGCGTAGATCTTGTCGCGTTGATCGAATTGAACAGGCTGGTCACCAACGCCGACAATCCTGCAGTCTTCCGAAGTGGACTTAGAATCACTCAGGAGGACCATCATGAGAACCCGCAATACGCTGATGCCGGCCGCCGGTCTGGTCGTAGAGGAACTCGATGATGACCAGCGCTGACTTGATTCCGACAGCGCTACTGACGCGCAAGGCCGTCGTTTATGTGCGGCAATCCTAGCAGTCGCAGGTTATGACCAATCTGGAAAGCCAGCGACGGCAATATGATCTTGTCGATGTCGCGCGACGACACGGTTTCATCGACATTGAGACCATCGACGACGATCTCGGGCGCTCTGCCAGCGGAACGGTCGCGCGTCCCGGCTTCGACCGTCTTGTCGCCCTTTTATGCGCCGGCCAAGTTGGTGCCGTTTTATGCTTCGATGCCTCTCGACTCGCCCGCAGCGGCCGCGACTGGCATCACCTGCTCGAACTATGCGGCCTGGTCGAAGCCCGCGTCATTGATCATGTCGGCGTCTACAATCCGTGTCGACCCAATGATCGGCTCCTGCTGGGCATGAAGGGAAGTAATAGCGAGTTCGAACTCGGTGTGCTGAGAGCTCGAATGCTAGATGCCGCCAGATCGAAGGCGCGGCGTGGCGAATTGCGCCTTTGCGTTCCATTCGGTTACATCTGGCACCGAGAAGCGGGGCTCGGGCTTGATGCGGATCTGCGGCTGCAGGAGGTGATCCGGTCGATCTTCGCGCGCTTCCATGAGCTTGGAAGCGCGCGCCAAGTGCTCTTGTCGATGACACGGGAAAATATTCACTTCACGCGATCGTCGGACGAAGGACGCATGACCAGCTTGCGGTCCGTTGGTGGTGTCATTTGATCGGCGTAGCGAAGCGCCGTTCAGAACGATTGGAGACGATCAAGGCAGAGCTTCAAAAGCTGCAGGTCGAATTACGTTTGAAAGAACTCGCGATCTCGGCTGCTCGATTAAAAGAGGTTCGAGCAGAGAAGGCCGCCAAGGAGGCTCACGCTGCTATCGTTGTTAGCATCGCTGAAAGGCACAAAGTCGCTCGCCACCATTTGACGGTTATATAGGAGGCGAGGGCAATCCTGGAGGTGAGACCCGACATTGGATCGAAAGGGTTTGACACAGTGCTTGCAGTTGCCAAAGCCAGACTGCAACGCCAAAATGATGCGGCAAGGCAGCTGATCGAACTTGGAAATTAGGTAGCCACAGACCTCGCGGCGTTCTTATCGGCGGAAGAAAAATGTCTTGCGCTGTTGCCACAAATGTCTGTAATATTGTCATATTAGGTAAGCAGCTTTTTGAAGCGTTCTCAATGGGTTGAGGGTTCGGAAAAGCTAGCTGGGACTCCTTGCGCCCCAGCCATGCTTAACAAGGTTCGCCTCAAGACGGTGCCCAGCGATGGCGATGGCAATCGTCAAAAATGTGCGGCCGGAAACCTTAAGCTAACGATCACTTGCCATACTGTCTCGCAAGCTGAGGCGGCGAAGGCCGCAGCGAATTGAGCGAGGCCGTACATGTATTCTGCACTTATCGGGCGCGGCACCACAGGCGAGATCACGGCCGGCGATTCCACGACCCTCGAACAGTTCCGGCGTATCCAGGACCTGTTCGACAGGACGTTCAAGGCGTCACGGGTCGGCATATGGGTCTGCACGCTGCCTGACGAAAAGCTGACCTGGACCGACACGGTCTTCGAGCTTTTCGATCTCGATCCGCAGTCAAGGCTTCGCCGCGAGGATATCGTCAATCTTTATACGCCCGCCTCCCGCGAGGAACTGGGCAAGCTGCGTTCCGCAGCGATCAGGGACGGCGAGGGGTTTTCCCTTGATGCGGAGATCATCACCGCCAGGGGCAGCCAGCGCTGGATCCGGATCACCGCGATCGTCGAGCGCGTGGATGGCGTGGCCACCCGATTGTTCGGCATGAAGCAGGACATCACGACGGAGAAGACGATCTTTGACCAGATCCGTCGGGCCGCCGAGGTCGATTCACTCACTGGAACTGCCTCGCGTGCCATGTTCGACAACGTCTTCAGCGAGATATGCGGCGGCGCAGGCGCTTCGTCGCACGGTCTCTTCCTGATCGATCTGGACGGGTTCAAGGCCGTGAACGACAGGCTCGGCCATCAGGCCGGAGACGACTGCCTTGCGCTCGCCGGGCGGAAGCTTCTGAAGGCCCTGCCGGATGCAAGACTGGTGGCGCGCCTCGGCGGCGACGAGTTTGCAGTCCTCCATCCGTGCGAGTCCCCCGATGCCCTGCACCGCATCGGCGGGAGCATTGTCGAGGCACTTGAATACTGGTGGGGACGCGGCACGGAAAAGCTGAAGCTGACGGCCTCGGTGGGGGCAACGATGATCGAGCGGGACGCCGTTTCAAAGGACGTCTTTTCCCGGGCCGACCAGGCGCTCTACAAGGCGAAGGCTGCCGGCAAGGGCGGTCTGCAGACCGTATCGGACGCGGCGATCACCCACGCCGCATGAGGCTTGCCGCCGCATGACGGCTGGACAAGCCGCGGCGGCCTTGCAAAACCCTTGCTTTTTGGCGTCCTGAAGTCCAAATAGGCGCCTTATCAGGGCCTTGCGACACAAAGGCTCCAAGAGCGTGGGCACGACGTTCAGAGCGTCTTCGGCCCGGTCAAAAGGCATACCTGCACACATGCTGGACAATTTCATCTCACGCACCAACAAGACCCTCGTTGCGCGCCTGCTTTCCGAGAATTTCAGGAAACAGGCGCCGTGGTATGGCATTGCGATCGTGTCCATGCTGATTGTTGCGGCAATGACCTCGGCGAGTGCCTGGATCATGCGCGATATCGTCAACGAGACGGTGGTTTCGCGCGATCTCAACCGGGTCTTCATGATTGCGATTGCGGTCGCCGCCATCTTCGCGATCAAGGGTATCGCGACCTATGTCCAGTCCGTGTTCCTGTCGCGCGCCGGCAACAACATCATTGCCGAGACGCAGAAGAAGCTCTTCCGCAGCGTCTTGAACCAGAGCCTCGGCTTCTATTCCAAGTTCGCCTCGTCCGAACTCCTGATGCGCATCACCAACAATGCGCAGGCCGCCCGCAACGTGATGGACCTGATCGTCACCTCCTTCGTGCGCGACCTCTTCTCGCTTCTGGGGCTGATTGCCGTCATGGTCATCCAACAGCCCTGGCTGTCGCTGATCTCCGCCGTCATCGGACCGGCCGCCATTCTCGGCGTGCGCCGGCTGTCGAAGAAGGTGCGCAAGATCATGGAGCAGGAAATGGTGTCGCTCGGCGGCATCATCCGCAACGTCCAGGAAACATCCTCCGGCATCAAGGTCGTCAAGGCCTTCGGGCTCGAGGAATTCATGGGCCAGCGCATGGACCGCTATGTCGAGGATGTCGAGGCGCGATCCAATGCCATCGCCAAGCTGGAAGCCGCCTCCAGCCCGATCATGGAAACGCTCTCCGGCTTTGCCATCGCCGCCGTTGTCGCGCTTTCCGGCGTCTGGGTGCTGGAAAAGGGCAATACGCCCGGCGAACTCATGTCCTTCGTGACCGCGCTTCTGCTCGCCTATGAGCCCGCCAAGCGGCTGGCGCGCGTGCGCATCAATCTCGAATCCGGCATGGTCGGCGTTCGTCTCATGTATGAGCTTGCCGATCACCCGGTCGATCTGACGGAGCGTCCCGACGCGAAGGATCTGGTTGCCGGCCCCGGCGAAATCCGCTTCCACGATGTCGATTTCGGCTATCGCGAAGGGCAGGGCCTGTTCCGCAAGCTCAACATCACCTTCCCTGCCGGCAAGACGACGGCGCTGGTCGGCCCCTCGGGCGGCGGCAAGTCGTCGATCATCAATCTCGTGATGCGGCTTTATGATCCCGAAAGCGGCACGGTGACGATCGACGGGCAGGACCTGAAGTCTGCGACCTTCCGGTCGCTGCGCCAGCGCATGTCCTATGTCGGGCAGGATACGTTCCTGTTCTCGGGCACCATCCGCCACAACATCGCGCTCGGCCGCGAAGGCGCGACGGACGACGAGATCATCGCGGCGGCGAAGGCCGCGAACGCCCATGACTTCATTATGGCGCTGCCCGGCGGCTATGATTGCGACACCGGCGAAAACGGCGGCAACCTGTCGGGTGGCCAGAAGCAGCGCATCGCCATTGCCCGCGCCATGCTGCGCGACGCCGAAATCCTCATCCTCGATGAAGCAACCAGCGCGCTCGATTCCGATTCCGAAGCGCAGATCCGCGATGCGCTGGCGCGGCTCACCACGGGCCGCACGACAATCACCATCGCGCACCGCCTGTCCACCGTGACGACCGCACACAACGTCGTCGTCATGGAAAACGGCGCGGTGGCCGAGCAGGGCGAACTCGGCCGGCTTCTCTCCCACGACGGCCCGTTCAAGCGGCTTTACGAGCTGCAGCTTCTGCCGGGCAAGGAGAGTTTCGAAGGCGCGGCGCAATAGGCCGGACTTCGGCAGAGGCGAGGGCGAACACGATGAAAGTGCTGGTCACAGGCGCAAATGGTTTCGTTGGACGCGCTTTGGTGCAGGACCTTCGAGCCCGCGGTTATGATGTCGTGGCCGCCACCCGTCGCCCGACGGATCAAACAATCGGCGTCGGCGAACTCGATGGCGCAACGGACTGGAGCCGCGCGCTGCAGGGCTGCGATGCGGTGGTCCACACCGCCGCGCGCGTCCATCAGATGACGGAGCAGGCGGCCGAGGCGGAAGCGCTCTATCGGCAGACCAATGTCGAGGGCACGCTGAATCTGGCGCGACAGGCCGCGGCGTCCGGCGTCCGGCGCTTCGTTTTCATGAGCAGCATCAAGGCCATGGGCGAGGCTGGACATTTTTCGGAAGCAACGCCGTGCCGCCCGGAAGACGCCTATGGGCGTTCGAAGTGTGAGGCTGAAGAGGCGCTGTTGAAACTCTCCGGTGAAGCCGGCCTTGAGATTGTCATCCTGCGGCTTCCGCTGGTCTACGGGCCGGGCGTCAAGGGCAATTTCGCCAGCCTGATGCGCGTGGTGGAAAAGGGCATTCCGCTTCCGCTCGGCGCCGTCAACAACGCGCGATGCCTGCTTTATCTGGACAATCTGACCGATGTCATCGCCCTGTGCCTGGCGCATCAGAGCGCGGCGGGGCGGGCTTGGCTGCCGAGCGACGGATCGGCGGTTTCGACCTCTCAGCTGATCCGCGGCATCGCCGCCGCCATGGGCCGAAAGGCGCGACTTGTGCCTGTGCCGCCGGCGTTCATGCGGCTGGCTGCCAGCTTGCTCGGCAAGGGGCCGGCTGTCGCACGCCTTTTCGGCGACCTGACGGTGGACAGCGCGCCGCTGGTTCAGGAGCTTGGCTGGCGCCCGCCCGTCATGATGGCAGATGGCCTCAAGGTGACGGCAGATTGGTATCGGGCGCGCGAAGCGCGGTCATAGCCTCAGGCGGACCGCTTACGCTTTCCTCAGCGCCGCAAGCATTTCCACCGCGACAGTCTTCCAGGTCCGCAGCTGCGGCTTGGCATCCGCGATCCGCTGGCGCAATTCGTCGCGATAGGCGGCGTCCTCGTTAAGACGTGCAATTTGCCCGGCCAGCGTTTCCGGATCGTCCGGGTCGAAATAGAGACCGAGTTCGCCGCAGACTTCATAGAAGACAGGCGCCGTCGAGCAGAGCGCCGGCGTGCCGCACCACAGCGCTTCACCGGCCGGCAGGCCCCAGCCTTCGATGCGGCTTGGAATGATCAGCGCCAGCGCGTTCTCGTAAAGTCGGACCAGATCGGTCTGGTTTGGATTGTTGACGAAGACGATCCGGTCGCGGATCGGTTGCAGCTCGCTGCGTTCGACATAGCGCTTCAGCCGCTTGCGATGCGCACCGGCGAGCACGAGATGCGGAATGCTTTTCCCGGCCTTCGCCATGATCAGCAGCGCGTTCAGCACCACCTCGACATTCTTGCGGCCGAGATTGAGCCCGACGGTGAGGAGATAGGGCGAGGGCGGCAGACTGATTTCCGGTGCCTCGACGCCTTGCGGGCATTCGTGAACCAGCGGGATGGCCGTGACCGGGCCGGGCTTCGGCAGCATGCCGGAGGCGGCGAAACGGTTGAGTTCGTCCAGGGTGAACACGGAATTCGTCAGGATCAGATCGGAATGGGTGATCAGGTTGCGGTTGTCATGCATGAAATTGCGGTCGAATCGGCGAAACCGTTTCGTTGCGCCATTATGCAAAGGCATGAAATCATGCACCAGCGGCACGATCCGGGCCTTAGAGCCGGCACGCTTCATCGCCTCGATCATGTCAACGATCATCTTCGGCCGTGCGGCGGAAACGAATGTCCCGTCCAGGATGTCGACCTTCTTGAGCCCCGATGCGCGCTCGTCCCACACGCGGATGTTCCGCTTGGCAACCGAGGCATTCAGGAGCCGCAAGAAGAGCCCGATCAGCCCCGCGTCGCCGAAATGCGTACGGAACCAGCGCTGCCCGACATCCTTGGGGATATGGAACTCCACGCTGCCATCGGCAGCCCGGGTCCATTCGATTTCGTAGAAGGCCTGCTTGCCGAAGGAAAATACGACGAACCGCAGATCGGCATCAAGCAAGGCCGCTTCCCGCGCCGTCTCGATCACCACGCGCGCGATGCCGTAATATTGCACCCGCGTGGCCGAGGCCGAAAGCAGGGCTTCGGTGAGGTCGTAATAGATGGGTTTGGCCGATGTCATGTCTTACCTTCCGAATGCCTTTCGCTGACAAGCGTGTCGTTGACCAGCGCGTAGAGCAGGCCGCAAAGCAGACAGTAGTAATGCGTATAGAATTTCAGATTGAAATAGGAGTCGAACATCATCGCAAGCCCCCAGAAAATGGATACCGCGAGCGTCACGACAAGCCTATCGGGGAACTGAAGTCCCGCCGATACAAACCAAGGGATCGCGAGAAACATCAGCCCGAAGCACAATCCGACGATGCCGCCGGTCACGAGCCAGGAGAGATACTGGTTGTGATTGTGCTCGAAACCATAGCGTTCCGTGATCAGGTGCTGCAGGTAGAGCGCGCCGTGGCCGAAAATCGGTGCCTCGGCGATCGCGTGAAGCGAAGTCCGCCACATCTCCAGCCGGAAACCGATGGATATGTCGGTGTCCATGATGGCCTTGTCTGTGCCGGCTGCGGGTGGCGGCGGAGCGACAGGCTGCGCAACCACCGGGCTTGCGGGAGCCTGTGGCGTGGCAGCTGCCGGTGCGGCCTGCGTCGGCTGTTCCTCGGCGTGGGCGGAAAGAATACCGATCGTTTTGATCATCGGCATGATCCGGTCCATCGATCCGCAGCCGGTGATGACGGAAACGGCAGCACAGAGTGCCACGCCGGCAAGGCTGGAGACAAGCAGCTGCCGGAAGCCCGGCACAGCACCCCGACACTGCGGCACCAGCGCGAGGATCGCGAAGATCAGCAGCACGCCCGCTTGGGCAACCGCGATGCCACGTGAGCCGGTATAGGCCAGGATGACCACGACGGCGAAGGCGTTCAGCATGAGCCGGATATTGCGCTCACGGGCAGACAGGCCACGCCATCCCAGGAAGGAGAGGAAGGTCAACGTTCCGAAAAGCAGGGCCGGAATGAACGGCGAGGCGGCCGCCGCCGTGAGCCGGCAGCCGTTGCGGTAGCCTGCAAACATCAGCACACTCAGAACCACAAAGGCGGCAAGCAGCGCCCACGGAACGGTAACATCAAACTTCCGCCTCAGCCCCTCAATTTCGAGACTGCGGAGCAGTCCGACAATGAGCATCACAAGCGCAATGCCATAGAGTTCAAGATCGGGATTGACCGGCTTGGCTTCGCCCGGCTGAAGGCCAGTATAGAAAAAATAGGTGAGAAGTGCGTAGCCGAAATAGAGGGCTGCAGGCCCGACAATCCGTGCGGGCGAAACCACAAGCGGCCTCTGCCTGATGATGCCGAGAAGAAACGGGACTGGCACGACGCCGACAACGACGAGGAAGGGAACGATCTTGCCGGCCAGCACGAGACTGAAGACCAGACCGGCGATAAATGCCCAGTCCAGACCGCTTCTGAGCTTTGGGCTCGCAACATTCAAGATCATGTTTTCTTCCAGCGATAGTGTTTGCGCGCTCGTGTCGAGCGGGAACTTCTGGCCGCGACGCGAAGAAAAAGCAAGCGGTCATGAAACATGTCCGGTGTTGCCCATGGCTATTCACGGATTTTGCGCGAGCGCGCGGGATCTTGTCGTGCCATCCCCCAAACCAGTTCCGGGCAATCCAGCCCCGTTAAATCTCCTCGCCAGCAAGCTTGAAGCGGCCGCGGCCTCACCGGGGCGTCAAGGCCCGGAGGACTGACGGTGTCGAAGGCGCTTATCCATCTTGATCGGCCCCATCTGGAACGACTGGAGGCCGAGGCGATCCATGTGATGCGGGAGGTGGCGGCGAATTTCGTGAAGCCGGTCATGCTCTATTCGATCGGCAAGGACTCCTCCGTCATGCTGCATCTGGCGGCCAAGGCCTTTTATCCGGCGCGCCCGCCGTTTCCGCTCCTGCATATCGACACGCTCTGGAAGTTCCGGGAGATGATCGCCTTTCGCGATCGGATCGCCGCCGAGCTCGGCTTCGATCTTCTGGTCCATGTCAATCCGGACGGCATTGCCGAAGACATCAGCCCCTTCAACCATGGCTCCAGCCACCACACCCATGTCATGAAGACGGTGGCGCTCCGGCAGGCGTTGGACAAATATGGTTTCGACGCGGCCTTTGGCGGGGCGCGGCGGGATGAGGAAAAGTCGCGCGCCAAGGAGCGCATCTTCTCCTTCCGCAACAAGGAGCACGGCTGGGACCCGAAGGCGCAGCGGCCGGAAATGTGGAAGACCTACAATACCCGTATCCACAAGGGTGAATCGATCCGCGTCTTCCCGCTCTCCAACTGGACCGAGCTGGATATCTGGCAATATATCCTGAAGGAAGAAATTCCCATCGTGCCGCTCTATCTGGCGGCCATGCGCCCGGTCGTGGAGCGCGACGGCATGCTGGTCATGGTCGATGACGACCGTATGCCCATCAGGCCTGAGGACAAGGTGGAGGAACGCTCCGTCCGCTTCCGCACGCTCGGCTGCTATCCGTTGACCGGCGCCATCCCGTCCGAGGCCGATACGCTCGAAAAGGTCGTCGCCGAAATGCTCGCCGCCACGACATCGGAGCGGCAGGGCCGCGCCATCGACAGGGACGAGGCGGGCTCCATGGAAAAGAAGAAGCGCGAGGGCTATTTCTGATGCCAAACGCCCGGACAGATCTCGCAACCTATCTGCGCGCGCAGGAAGACAAGTCCATGCTGCGCTTTCTCACCTGCGGCTCGGTCGATGACGGCAAGTCGACGCTGATCGGCCGGCTGCTCTACGATACGAAGCTGATCTTCGAAGACCAGCTTGCAACGCTGACAAGCGACAGCCGCAAGCACGGCACGAATGGCGAGGCGCTCGATTTCGCTCTCCTGATGGACGGGCTGGAGGCCGAGCGTGAGCAGGGCATCACCATCGATGTGGCCTATCGCTTCTTTGCGACCGACAAGCGCAAGTTCATCGTCGCCGACACGCCCGGTCACGAGGAATATACGCGCAACATGGCGACCGGCGCCTCGACGGCCGATCTTGCCGTTGTGCTCATCGATGCCCGGCGCGGGGTTCTCACCCAGACCCGCCGCCACAGCTATATCGCCTCGCTGCTCGGCATTCGCCATGTCGTTCTGGCGGTCAACAAGCTCGATCTCGTCGATTTCGATCAGTCGACGTTTGAACAGATTGCCGACGAATACTGCGCCTTCGCCGCCGAACTCGGTTTCGAAACCATCGTCCCGATCCCGCTGTCCGCCCGCTTCGGCGACAATGTCATCGCCCGGTCGAAGAACACACCCTGGTATCAGGGGCCGTCCCTGCTGGAGCATCTGGAAACGGTGGAGATCGCGGGCAGGGGGCAGGATCTGCCGTTCCGCTTCCCCATCCAGTCGGTGGTCCGGCCAAACCAGGATTTCCGCGGCTTTGCCGGTGAGGTTGCCGGCGGACGTGTTGCGGTTGGCGATCCGGTCGTCGCCGCCAAATCGGGCAAGACCTCGCGCATAGCCCGCATCGTCACGAAAGACGGCGATCTCTCGGAGGCCGTCGAGGGGCAGGCGGTGACGCTGGTGCTCGCAGACGAGATCGAATTGTCGCGCGGCAACATGCTGGTGGCGCCCACCGATCGTCCGCATGTGGCCGACCAGCTGCAGGCCCATCTCGTCTGGTTCGACGCCAAGCCGCTGATCCCCGGCCGCTCCTATATCCTGCGCACCGAAACCGATGCGGTGAACTGCACCGTGACGGCGCTGAAGCATGAGGTGAATGTCAACACGCTGGCGCGCGATGCCGCGCGTTCGCTCCCCATGAACGGCGTCGGCGTCTGCAATCTGTCGCTCCAGTCGCCCATTGCCTTCGACGCCTATCAGGACAATCGCGCCACCGGCAATTTCATCCTCATCGACCGATATACCAATGCGACGCTCGGCGCGGGCATGATCGACTTTCCGCTGCGCCGGGCCGAAAACGTCCATTGGCAGGCGATGGAGGTCAACAAGCAGGCGCGCGCCGAAATCAAGGGCCAGCGCCCCGCCGTGCTCTGGTTTACCGGGCTTTCCGGCTCCGGCAAGTCGACCATCGCCAACAGCCTTGAAAAGCTGCTGCATGCGGAAGGCCGCCATACCTACATGCTCGACGGCGACAATGTCCGCCATGGGCTCAACCGCGATCTCGGCTTCACCGAGGCCGACCGTGTGGAAAACATCCGCCGCGTCGCCGAAGTCGCCAAGCTGATGGCCGATGCCGGGCTGATCGTTCTGGTCTCCTTCATTTCGCCCTTCAAGGCGGAACGCCGGCTGGCGCGCGACATGATGGAGGAGGGCGAATTCATCGAGATCTTCGTCGACACGCCCATCGAGGAATGCGCGCGCCGCGATCCGAAAGGCCTTTACAAGAAGGCGTATGAGGGCAAGATTGCCAACTTCACCGGCATCAGCTCGCCCTATGAGCCGCCGGAAAAGCCGGAACTGCGGCTGGACACGATCGCAGAGGAACCCGACGATCTCGCCCGCCGCATCGCCGATTTCATGGGCGAGCGGCTCATGCAGGGATAGCGGCGAAAGACGGGGCCGGAGGAGGGCCGCGACATGAGCGAGGACCTGAACCCACCCATCAGCCGCTTTGCCGTCCCCGCGCTCTCCAGCCTTCCCGCCGATATCCGCGAGCGCATCGAGGCCGTGCAGGAAAAATCCGGCTTCGTGCCGAATGTCTTTCTGGTGCTCGCCCGCCGCCCGGACGAGTTCCGTGCCTTCTTCGCCTATCACGACGCGCTGATGGAAAAGCCCGGCAATCTTTCCAAGGCCGAGCGCGAAATGATCGTGGTGGCGACCAGTGCCGCCAACCAGTGCCAGTATTGCGTGATCGCCCATGGCGCCATCCTGCGCATCCGGGCGAAGAACCCGCTGATCGCCGACCAGATCGCCATCAACTATCGCAAGGCCGATATCACGCCCCGCCAGAAGGCGATGCTCGACTTCGCGATCAAGGTCTCGCAGGCCGCCTACGCCGTTGACGAGGCGGACTTCCAGACGTTGCAGACCTGCGGATTTGACGAGGAAGATATCTGGGATATCATGGCCATAACCGGCCTTTTCGGGTTTTCCAACCGGATGGCGAATGTCGCCAGCATGCGCCCGAACGATGCGTTCTACATGCTGGGTCGCTGATCGTTACCGCTCCCGAATGGGACATCGGTAAAACACGGCAATCGCATTTGGAGGATTGTTAACAATCCAGCATTACGTTCGGCCTTGCTAATGTTGAATTCAGGGCATGCGCTTGAGAGTGGAGGCATGGGGGGAGTGAAACTGTTTCAGTCTGTGAAACGTCTCTTGACGGTTCCCAATGACAATCCGGAATTGGCGCTGGCGCAGTTCAAGGCCTTCTCGAAACAGGTCCCGCTTCTCTATTTCATTCTGCTCACCAACATGCTGTCGCTGGCCGGAACGCATCAGCAGAGCGCGCCCTTCTGGCTGGTCAAGGTCGTGCCGGCCGTCTTTGCGGTCATCTTCATCGTTCGCGGCATTGGCTGGATCCGGGAATCGCGCAAGACCGTCGACGCCGCCTATGCCTATCGCCGCCTGATTTCGACGAACCTTCTGGTCCCGCCCATTGCCATCATGTCGGTCGCGTGGTCGGTGGCGCTCATCCCCTATGGCAATGATTACCAGCGGGCCCATGTCGCCTTCTTCATGTCGATCACCGTCATCGGCGTGATCTTCTGTCTCATGCATCTGCGCTCGGCCGCGCTGATGGTGACATTCCTGGTCATCCTGCCTTTCGCCATCGTCATGGGGCTGTCGGGCGAGCCGACGCTGATCGCAACGGCGGTCAACATGTTCCTGGTGTCGCTCGCCATGATCGCGATCCTCATGCGGCACTATTCCGACTTCACCAAGCTCAACGAGCAGCGTCTGACGCTGCTGGCCCAGCAGGCGGCGCTGCACGACAAGAACCGCGAGATGCAGCTGCTGTCGGACGAGAACCTGCGGCTTGCCAATCTCGACAGTCTCACGCAGATCGCCAACCGCCGCAGCTTCTTCTCCAACCTGACATCGGCCTTCGAACGCGCGCGTGCCGAAAACCGCAGGCTGGCCATCGGCGTCGTCGATCTCGACGGGTTCAAGCCGGTCAACGACCTCTATGGCCATTCGGCCGGCGACAAGGTGCTCATCGAGGTGGCGGACCGTCTCTCCACCTTCGGCAGGGCCGGCTGCAGCATCTTTCGCCTCGGCGGCGACGAGTTCGCCCTGCTCATCGACATGGACGGCAAGGCCGCCATGGACGAGAAGGCACTGGTCGAGCTCGGCCAGCGCATCTGCGCCAGCCTTTCCCTGCCGATCATGATAGGCAACAGCGTCGTGCATGTCACCGGGTCGATGGGCATTGCCGTCTATCCCGATGTCGGCCTGAACGGGCAGGACCTCTACGAGCGCGCCGACTATGCGCTTTACAGCGCCAAGCGCGAGAACCGCGCCAGCGTCGTGGTGTTCAACGCGCGCCAGGCCAAGGCGCTGTTTCGTCAGCGGCAGGTCGAGGAAGTGCTGTTTGCCGCCGATCTCTCCCGCGAAATCACGCTCGCCTATCAGCCGATCGTCGACGCCCGGTCGGGGCGGACCGTGGGCTTCGAGGCGCTGGCGCGCTGGACAAGCCCGGTCCTCGGGCCCGTTTCGCCGGCCGAGTTCATTCCGATCGCCGAACAGCACGGGCGCATCAATCTCATCACCCGGCTTCTCCTGACGCGGGCGCTCAAGGATGCCGCCTCCTGGCGGGGCGAGCCCTATCTGTCGTTCAATCTCTCGCCGCACGATCTGGCGGTGGAAGAAAACGTCCTGCGCATCATCTCGGCCGTCAGTTCGAGCGACATCGCCCCGGAGCGCATCAATTTCGAGATCACCGAGACGGCGATCATGCACGATTTCGAGCAGGCCGCCCATTCGATCGAGCTTCTGCGCGCTCTCGGCTGCCAGATGTCGCTGGACGATTTCGGCACCGGCTATTCCAGCCTCAACCACGTCCACAAGCTGCCGCTGTCGAAGATCAAGATCGACCGCTCCTTCGTCGACCGTATCGACGAGCGGCCGGCCAGCTACAAGATCGTCAAGTCTGTCCTGACCCTGTGCAGCGAAATGGGGCTGACGGCAATTGCGGAAGGCGTGGAGCGCGAAGAGGAAGTGCGCGTCCTGAAGCAGCTGGGCGTGAACGCCATGCAGGGCTACTATTTCTCCACCCCGCTGGTGCAGGATCTCGCCGCCGCCCGGCTCGAACGCGAGCAGGCCGATGCCGGCGCGGCAATGGCCCTGGTGACGGGCGAATAGGCGAAACGGGCGCGGATGCGCCACTCCACAGTTCATCCCCCCACGAAGACAGGAAACGGTTTCGCGTCCGACACTGTTTCAGGACAGACGGAAAGGGGGCCGCGCGACGCGGCCTTTCGCGGAGCGGTCCAGGATTGGCTTGCAGACAAAAAAGCGACGCGGAGAATGGCCTCTTCTCCGCGTCGCGCTTCGTTGCTGAACCGGTCCCGCGACGGACGCACAGGCGCCCGTCATCGAACCGCGTTCGAAATCAGGACTTCTTCTGTGTCTTGGCAGTCTTTGCCGCGGCCTTGGCGGGTGCCGGGGCAGGCGTCGGCTTGACGCTGCCGGGCGCCAGCAGCTCGCGGCAATAGGACGGGCTGAATTCGCCCTGACGGTCGCCGGTGACGGTGATGGAGCGGATGTTGTAGTCGCCGTTGACGGCGATCGTGGCCGAGCAGCTCTTGTATTCGCCGCGCACGCGCTTGTAGCCGCCCTTCCAGGTGAAGACCGAACCGGTGCCGTCATCGGCCAGCGGCGGGCCATAGGCCGCGAAGAACTTGCCGGCCGACTTGCCAACCCAAGCAGACGCGATGGGATCGCCCATGCCGCCCGTCGTTGCGCAAGCCGAAAGAGATGCAGCTACCGCTGCCAATGCAAGAAATTTCAGTTTCATGATCGCCCACTCGAAATTGTTCGGCTCCAGCCGCCGAATCGCCACCGACAGGTTTGCAAGATTCGCAATGGGCGTGGCAACGGTTATCCTGCAAAAAATCAGAAATGTTGCCGCCAATCCCCGCTCTTCAGCCTCATACGGGCCGAAATGCGGGCCACCGCCTCACTTCTTGACGCCGAAAACCTCCGCGCAGCGCGACCGCGAGATGCCGTCGCCTTCCGTGTCGCCGGAGAGGCTGATGGTTTCGATGATGCGCGCCTTGTTCACCGTGATCTGTGCCTCGCATTGCAGGCGCACGTCGCGGCCGGGTGAAACCATGACCATCTGCGGATCGTCATACCAGGGTCCGAAACGCGGCCCGAAGCGGGGACCCATCATGGGATCGTAGAACGGGTCGCGCCGCACGATCTGGTAGTCTGGCGGGATATACTTGTCGAGCCGCCCGCCACGCCACGTATAGATCGTGCGCCCGCCGGCAAGCTTGTAGCTCGAAGCCGGCGGCCCATAGGCGGAGAAGAAACTGTCAACCGGCTGTCCCGGCCAGCGCTGCGCCACCGAGCGCTGCGCATCCTCGGTCGTCGTGCAGCCGGCCACGAGAAGGCAGGCGACAAGTGCAGCTGTGGGTCGAAAAAGCTCTGCCATGGCAATCCCCTTTGCGGCCAATGCTTTACGCCCTTCTCGCGGCAAGGTTAAGACCTTCGTCGGACCTTGTGGGCGCGCGACCAAAAAAATTCGAAAAACCGTCACACGACGCTTGTGGTTTCAAAACCGCTGGTCTATAGAGCCCCTCGCTGGCATCGGAGTGTAGCGCAGTCTGGTAGCGCACCACGTTCGGGACGTGGGGGTCGGAGGTTCGAATCCTCTCACTCCGACCAGCCTATTTCCTCACATATTTTAGCGTGTTTTAGAACTGCGGCGTGCTTGCCGGGTTCTGTTCATGTCTCCATGCATCTTATCTCTCTGGAATGGTTGAGAGACGCGGTGGATGGATGTCCCTCCAAATCCGACGACATATCCTGCGATGTCTGTGGTTCCTAATCCATGAAGGACCGGATCAGCCGCGAATGCAGGCCTCGCAACGGAACTGAAAATTGATACTGCGGCACCATGTGCCTGGGGACGCGGCCTGTGGAGGGCGGTGTCCGTCGTCCATTGTGTGAATGGAAGCTGTCTCAGGGCGGCCCATTTGTGATTTGGCCTTGAGACGAACGGCCAGCGTGGCAGCCCGCCATCTGAAGCAGTGGCGGGCACCGGGCGTGCGCGAGGTTCGACTGGGTTCAGAATTCTTCCCAGCTTGCCGCCGAAGTTGCGAGTGCCGCGTTGCCATGGCTTGCATAGGCGCGGGACGCGGGGCGTGGAGCGGTTGCCGGGCGGGCAGGGACGCGGTCCGGCGTGCGCGGGGCGGCACTTGCCCTTGCGGTTGCGATCGTGTTGCCCGTCTTGAATGTCGAGAGCAGCGCGTTCAGCGCGTCCACTTCCGAGGCGAGGCTGTGGCTTGCGGCGGTCGTCTCCTCGACCATGGCCGCATTCTGCTGCGTGCCCTGGTCCATGATGTTCACCGCGTGATTGATTTCCTTCAGGCCCGTTGCCTGCTCGCGCGAGGATTCGACGATGGCCGTGACGTTGCGGTCGATCTCGTTGACGCGCGTCACGATCTCCTCCAGCGCGTGGCCCGTCCTGTCGACCAGCACGACGCCATGCTGGACCTGCTGCGACGAGGTGCTGATCAGCGCCTTGATCTCCTTGGCGGCCTGGGCCGAGCGCTGGGCAAGCTCGCGAACCTCCTGCGCGACGACCGCGAAACCCTTGCCGGCCTCGCCGGCCCGCGCCGCCTCGACGCCGGCATTCAGCGCCAGAAGGTTGGTCTGGAAGGCAATCTCGTCGATCACGCCGATGATGTTGGAAATCTGCCCGGAGGACTTCTCGATATCGCCCATGGCCGAAATGGCGTCCCGGACGACGAGGCCCGATTGTTCGGCATCCCGCTTTGTCGTGGCGACCAGCCTTCCGGCTTCTTCCGCGCGGCGGGAGGCGTCGGCGACGGCGGTGGTGATTTCCTCCAGCGCTGCGGCCGTTTCCTCGACGGAGGCGGCCTGCTGTTCGGTGCGCCTGGCGAGATCGTCTGCCGCCGAGCGGATCTCGGATGCGCCCGCTGAAATCGAGCCGGCGTTCTGGGCCACATCGCGCATGGCGGCGCGCAGCCGGTCCACCGATGTGTTGAAGTCGGCCTTCACCTTGTCGAGATTGGCCGGGAAGGGGACGTCGATGCGCTGTTCGAGATCGCCCTGCGCCAGCCGGGTCAGGCCCTGGGCCAGTGCATTGACCGCATGGACGCGATCGGTCACGTCGGTCGCGAACTTGACGACCTTGAAGACCTTGCCGTTCATGTCGAAGATCGGATTGTAGAAGGCCTGTATCCAGACTTCCCTGCCGCCCTTGCCGAGGCGCCGGAATTCATCCGAATTCGGCTTGCCGGCGGCAAGATCGGTCCAGAAATGGCGATACGCATCGGAGCGGACATAGTCCGGGTCGCAGAACATCGCATGATGCTTGCCGGCGACTTCGCTCAGCGTATAGCCCAGAAGGTTGAGGAAGTTCTCGTTGGCGGTCAGCACCTCGCCGGCGGGCGTGAATTCGATCACCGCCTGCGCCCGCGAAATCGCCTCCAGCTTGCCGGCATCCTCGGCCGCCTTCAGCTTGGTCGCCGTGATGTCGGTCGCGATCTTGACGACCTTGACGGGCCGCTGTCCCGAGAAGACGGGGTTGTAGGAGGCTTCGATCCAGACCTCGCGCCCGCCCTTGGCGATACGCCTGTACTGCCGCTGTTCGAATTGCCCGCGCTTCAGGTTGGCCCAGAAGGCCACGTATTCGTCGCTCGCCCGTTCCGCGGGGTCGACAAACATGCTGTGATGCTTGCCCTTGATCTCGGAGAGTTCATAGCCCAGCGCCCGGCAGAAGTTCTCGTTCGCGGTCAGGATCTTCCCGTCCAGGTCAAACTCGATCATCGCTGCGGACTTGCTCAGTGCGGCAAGGACCGCGTCGGAATTGCCGGAGAAAGAAAAAATACCCATGAATGCCCCCCTCGTAAGTCGTGTTCGAATACAGGATGTCGGAGAGCGGCGTCGTTCGGCGCATGTGCCGGAGTGGACGGGCACCTCTGTGGTGCTTCGTCATCGCCCATGTGGCGCTCATCTTCATTCTGCAAGAAAAACCCCGCTGATTTTCAGGGGTTTCCTGTGCCATATCTAATACCGATTTATTAATCCTCTTTTAACGTCCGTTTTTTTGACGCTCTTTTCGGCCGTTTCGGCGGTCCGGTTTTCAGGGCGGGGGCATTTATACCTGATTGTTCACGTATCTCGCCGAATTTCCGCAAGAAACCACGCCGCCTCCCGCCCGGCAGGAGCGAAGGTCGAAGGCCGCGGTTCATGGAACAATCCATCGCGGCACGAGTTGATCCCTGGCAAACCTGAAGGGAGAAACACCATGATTTCTGCAAGTCAGATCAAGGACCATATGGAAGTGAAATCCGCCGACGGCCAGCATATCGGCACGGTCGACCATCTCGACGGCAACAGCCGGATCAAGCTGACCAGGCAGGGATCGCTGGATGGCATGCATCACGAAATCCCCCTCGACTGGGTCGATCACGTCGATGCCCATGTGCATCTTTCGATGGACGCGTCCGACGTCCGCTCGAAATGGACCGACCTGCCGAACTGACCGGACGAACTGGCCGGCCGCACTGCGCGCCTCGACGACGCTAGCGTCAGGGCGACGGCGGGACCGGTCACTGGTGCGGCGCCCGAAGACCCCTCGGGCGCCGCACCGTCATGGCGTGGCAGCCGGACCCCGAGCGGTGCGGAATGGCCACTGTGGCTTCCCCTGCTTTGCTCCTCGGCTTCACATGCGCCAACCCCTGCCGCGGGGTCGCTTCAAGTCAGACACGTCGTCATTGTCCGCCGTCCGAAAAGTCCGTCATTCTTCCCCAGCCACGCAGCGGGCGCGGCCCCGTTTGATAGGCCGTCTTCGGATTAGTTGAGCGCACGCCTGCCCCCGAAATTTTTCGTGTCTCTGTGTCCGGTCCGGCGTGTACCAAAAGGCGCTCCAGACGCAGGGATCAACGGGCGCAGCAGGTCCTGCACATCGCCAACGGGCATCCTGTCCCTTTTAAAGCCGAGAAAATTGATCTGGGAGAGCGCAAATACCCTAAAAATTTAGGGGTTTAAAGTTTGGCCCCCTGATTAACCTATGCGCTGGCATGACAAATCGTGGGGGCGGTTGATCTGGATGAGGACAGTTCTGTATGAGTTTCAATACCATCTCGCGGATGATGCTGGACAATTGGCTGAGCCAGTCTGACCCGTCTCCAGAGCAGATTTATGCAAGCATTCTCGATCGCGTTTCCATACGCTGGCAGATTGCCATCATCAGACTGGGCGGCAAGGACCCCGCCGACTGGATGTTCGAACCGGTCAAGCAGATGGGGATCGTTTCGCGGCTTCTCAATATCAACGCCATCTTCAAGAGCGGGCCTGTCGCCGACATTCCGGACGGGAAATACCTCGAAGAGACGGTGCTTCCCCGGTATAGATCCGTCATTCAAAGCCGGCAGCCGGCCATCGATCGCGTCGATGCGAGGCTTCTGGGCATCAAGGTCATCTACGACAGAATTGTCCTGCCCGAAAAATCGGAAAATGATCCATCATGGCTTGTCACCGGTTGCTTCGGGCGCTTCCTGTCTCCTCTGCCGGATAGCAATCCGGTTGTGGATGATCTGGATCAATCCATATTTCTTCATCTGACCGCTGGGCATCCCGCCAAGGAAATTGCAACGATCCTCCATCTATCCCCGCGCACCGTCGAACACAGGATCGATCGCATGAGGCGGCATATGGGAGCCAAGAACACGGCGCATCTGGTCGCCCTGCTGATGACCGCCGGCTTTGAAGGCGAAATCCGCTTCAGGGCGGACAGGCAGGCATGAAACGGCGCCCGGCGCCTCGGCAGTTTCGCCCGGCGTAATGCTCGATCGAGACGAGGCAGAGATGCGGACCGTGTTCCTGCCCAAAGACCGGCTGACAAAGAGCGCTGCGCCTGTTGCATCTCTGCTCCCATAACCATATAAGGATCCCTTTATATGATTTGAGAGGCCTCCCATGTCCCCCGTGATGGAAACGCTCTTCGGCTCTACCGCCGCGCCTGAAAAATCCTCGCGCGAGCGGCTGATGGCGGCGGCGCGCGAGCGCATTCTGGTTCTGGATGGTGCCATGGGCACGCAGATCCAGGGTCTCGGCTACAAGGAAGATCACTTCCGCGGCGACCGGTTCCTCTCCTGCGCCTGTCATCAGCAGGGCAACAACGATCTTCTGATCCTGACCCAGCCGGCAGCGATCGAGGAAATCCATTTCAAATATGCCATCGCCGGCGCCGATATCGTCGAGACCAACACATTCTCCTCTACCACCATCGCCCAGGCCGATTACGGCATGGAAGACATGGTCTATGAGCTGAACCGCGATGGCGCGCGGCTGGCCAAGCGCGCCGTGCGCCGCGCTGAAGAGATCGACGGCCGCCCACGCTTTGTTGCAGGCGCGCTCGGGCCGACCAACCGCACAGCCTCCATCTCGCCCGACGTCAACAATCCCGGCTATCGCGCGGTTTCCTTCGACGATCTGCGCATCGCCTATGCTGAACAGCTGCGCGGCCTGATCGATGGCGGGGCGGATATCATCCTCATCGAAACCATCTTCGACACGCTGAACGCCAAGGCGGCGATCTTTGCCTGTTTCGAGGTCTTCGAGGAAAAGGGCGTCGATCTGCCGATCATGATTTCCGGCACGATCACCGACTTGTCCGGCCGCACGCTATCTGGCCAGACGCCGACCGCCTTCTGGCATTCCGTGCGCCACGCCAAGCCTTTCACCATCGGCCTGAACTGCGCGCTCGGCGCCACCGCCATGCGTCCGCATCTGGCGGAACTCTCCGATGTCGCCGACACGCTCGTTTGCGCCTATCCCAATGCCGGCCTGCCGAATGCTTTCGGTCAATATGACGAAAGCCCGGAATTCATGGCCGAACAGGTCGAGGGTTTCGCCCGCGAAGGTCTCGTCAACATCGTCGGCGGCTGCTGCGGCTCGACGCCCGAACATATCAAGGCGATTGCCGAAGCGGTTGCCAAGCACAAGCCGCGCGAAATCCCGGAGCGCCCGCCGCTCATGCGCCTCTCGGGCCTCGAGCCCTTCACGCTGACCAAGGACATTCCCTTCGTTAACGTGGGCGAGCGCACCAATGTCACCGGCTCGGCCAAGTTCCGCAAGCTGATCACCGCCGGCGACTACGCCGCAGCGCTCGATGTCGCCCGCGATCAGGTCGCCAACGGCGCACAGATCATCGACATCAACATGGACGAGGGCCTGATCGATAGCAAACAGGCGATGATTGAATATCTGAACCTGATTGCCGCCGAGCCCGACATTTCCCGCGTTCCCGTCATGATCGACTCATCCAAATGGGAGGTCATCGAGGCGGGCCTGAAATGCGTTCAGGGCAAGCCGCTGGTCAATTCCATCTCGCTGAAGGAAGGCGAGGAGGCGTTTCTCCATCATGCCAAGCTGGTTCGCGCCTATGGTGCCGCCGTCGTCGTCATGGCCTTTGACGAGCAGGGGCAGGCCGATACGCGGACGCGCAAGGTGGAAATCTGCACCCGCGCCTATAAGCTCCTGACCGAAAAGGCAGGCCTTGCCCCGGAAGACATCGTCTTCGACCCCAACATCTTCGCCGTTGCCACCGGCATCGAGGAACACAACAATTACGGCGTCGACTTCATCGAGGCGACGCGCGAGATCATTGCGACGCTGCCGCATGTCCATGTGTCGGGCGGCGTGTCGAACCTCTCCTTCTCCTTCCGCGGCAACGAGCCGGTGCGCGAAGCCATGCACGCCGTCTTCCTCTATCATGCGATCCAGGCCGGCATGGACATGGGTATCGTGAACGCCGGCCAGCTCGCCGTCTACGAGACGATCGAGCCCGATCTGCGCGAAGCCTGCGAAGATGTGGTGCTGAACCGCAATGCCAATGCGACCGAGCGCATGCTGGAAATTGCCGAGCGTTTCAAGGGAACGGCCGGCAAGGAGGCCAAGGAGCGCGATCTGAAATGGCGCGAATGGCCGGTTGAAAAGCGGCTGGAACATGCCCTCGTCAACGGCATCACCGAATTCATCGACATCGACACGGAAGAGGCGCGTCAGGCCGCCGAGCGCCCGCTGCATGTCATCGAAGGCCCGTTGATGGCCGGCATGAATGTCGTCGGCGACCTCTTCGGCGCTGGCAAGATGTTTCTGCCGCAGGTGGTCAAGTCCGCCCGCGTGATGAAACAGGCCGTCGCAGTCCTGCTGCCCTATATGGAAGCCGAAAAGGCGGCCAACGCCGCCAAGGGCATCATGGGCGAGCGCGAAACGGCGGGCAAGATCCTGATGGCGACCGTCAAGGGCGACGTCCACGATATCGGCAAGAACATTGTCGGCGTCGTGCTCGCCTGCAACAATTACGAGATCATCGACCTCGGCGTCATGGTGCCGGCGGCGAAGATCCTCGAAACGGCCAAGGCCGAGAAGGTCGATATCATCGGCCTGTCCGGTCTCATCACGCCGTCGCTGGATGAAATGGTCCACATGGCCGCCGAAATGGAGCGCGAGGGCTTCGATATCCCGCTGCTGATCGGCGGCGCGACCACCAGCCGCGTCCACACCGCCGTCAAGATCCATCCGCGCTACGCGAAGGGCCAGGCGATCTACGTCACCGACGCCAGCCGCGCCGTCGGCGTCGTCTCCAGCCTCCTGAGCGCCGAAATGAAGCCCGGCTATGTCGAGACCATCCGCGCCGAATACCGCAAGGTCGCCGAGGCACACGAAAAGGCCGAGGCCGCCAAGAAGCGCACCAGCCTTGCCGCAGCCCGCGCCAATGCCCACAAGATCGACTGGTCGGGCTATACCCCGCCGAAGCCCACCTTCACTGGCACGAAGGTTTTCGAGGGCTGGGATCTGGCCGATCTCGCCCGCTATATCGACTGGACGCCCTTCTTCCAGACCTGGGAGCTCAAGGGCCGCTATCCGGATATCCTCAACGACGAGAAGCAGGGCGAGGCCGCCCGCCAGCTTTATGCCGATGCGCAAGCCATGCTGGAAAAGATCATCGCGGAAAAGTGGTTCGCGCCGCGCGCCGTCATCGGCTTCTGGCCCGCCAACGCCGTCGGCGACGACATCCGCCTCTTCACCGACGAGAGCCGCAGTGAAGAACGCGCCACGCTCTTCACGCTCCGCCAGCAGCTGGCCAAGCGCGAGGGCAGGGCGAATGTCGCGCTCGCCGATTTCGTCGCGCCGGCCGACACCGGCAAGCCCGACTATATCGGCGGCTTCGTCGTCACCGCCGGCATCGAGGAAGTGGCAATCGCCGAACGTTTCGAACGCGCCAATGACGACTACTCATCCATCATGGTCAAGGCGCTGGCCGACCGCTTCGCCGAAGCCTTTGCCGAGCGCATGCATGAAATGGTGCGCAAGGAGTTCTGGGCCTATGCAAGCGACGAAACCTACGCACCCGAAGAGCTGATCGGCGAACCCTATCAGGGCATCCGCCCCGCCCCCGGTTACCCCGCCCAGCCCGACCACACGGAAAAGAAAACCCTTTTCCGCCTGCTCGACGCCAAGGCAACAACCGGCGTGACGCTGACCGAAAGCTACGCCATGTGGCCCGGCTCCTCCGTCTCCGGCCTCTACCTCAGCCACCCCGAAAGCTACTATTTCGGCGTTGCGAAGGTGGAGAGGGACCAGGTGGAAGACTACGCGGCGCGCAAGGGCATGAGCGTGGCGGAAGTTGAACGCTGGCTTGGGCCGGTGCTCAACTATGTACCGGTGAATGAGGCGGCGGAGTGAGGGGCTGAAGGTCGGCTCCTCAAATTGTGCCTCACCCCTGGAAGGCTTCAGCAAAAAGGGCGTTTCCAACACGCGATGCGAAAATGCTCTTTAAGGTTGTATTATTGGGAAAATGAAAACTATTCGTTGACGTCCCTGGTTTGATCCTTTACATAGGGGTCATCGATCTTTTGCTTGCCGAGCTTTGTCTACCGCGCGATTGGCACCGCGCTATACGCGAACTTCTCTTTCAAAAATAGTCGGTTTCGACCTGCGCAGCATGAGCTTCGCGGCACCTCAATCTATGCTTTGAAAGGGTTCAACATGACCACTGGCACAGTAAAATGGTTCAATTCCACCAAGGGCTTCGGCTTCATCCAGCCTGACAACGGCGGCGCTGACGCATTCGTTCACATCTCGGCCGTCGAACGGTCAGGGATGCGCGAACTTGTGGAAGGCCAGAAGATCGGCTTCGAGCTCGAGCGCGACACGAAGTCGGGCAAGATGGCGGCCATCAATCTTCAGGCCGCATAAATCGAAATTCGCTTCCCTTTGACCACGGATGTACTGGCACTGCCGGAAGCTGTTTCATCAAGGCCAGGCGTTTTGCCTGGCCTTTTCGTTTCGGCACCCACGCTGAAACCAACGAGGTTTCCATGACCCAGACATATAGCAAACCCCGCCAGCAGGCGGAGCGCGCCTTCAGCAACATTCAGACGCAGTTCTTTGCGAAGAATGATGCGGTAGAAGAGCTTGAATCCGTCGCTTACGCGCGGGATGCCAAGACCCTCCGCCTGAGAGAGGCACGCATTGCCAAAGAGGTGGCCGATCGCGTGTCGGTCACATCCAATCTCATCGCAAAGCGCGCCAAAATGCGCTGATCTCTCCTTCACTCATTGTTGGGATAAGAATGAAGAACGCCAGAAACAAAGACCTTGCCGACCGCAGCTCCGCATCCGCCGACGCCAAGGCAGCACTCCTTGCCGCCTACCGTGCAGCAAAGACTGCCGCAGAACCGGACAGGTTGGCAAGACAGGCCGAAAGAACCGCCAACGCGGCAGCGCGCGAAGAACGACGCCTTGAACGTGAACGCGCGAAGCTCGAAGAGCGGACGCGCACTGAGGCCGAAGCCGCAGAACGGCATGCGGCAGCCGAGGCTGCAGCCACCGCCGAGATAGAGGCCCGCGAGGGTGCCGAGAAGGCACGGATCTCCCGCGTGATCGAAGACGAGGCGGAGCGAAAGGCCAAACGCGATCAGCGCTACGCCAACCGCAAGTCCCGGCAGGCCTGACAATCATGCTCCGAGACCGGACCTGGATTGAGTGCCGGTTGCAGCTTCTATCGGGAAGCTTCACACGACAAAGATCCGGGACGGTCCCGGAGCAACTGAAGCTAATCAGGATGCTTTTCGAGACAACATGACCTGACCAAAGGAAAAGGACGAACTTTCGCCGATTGCGAACCATACTGAAATCCCGTATGATCTCGCCATGTCGGAGAGCAGGTTTGATCCCGCGAAAGATGTGATCAATCGCGAGAAGCACAAGCTGCCGCTCGCCTTTGGAGAACGCATTTTTGAAGATGGTGATCACCTGATCCTTCCGTCGATCCGCGAGATCGATGGAGAGGAGCGCTTCAAGGTCATTGGAGTCGTGGACGGCAAGCTGTTTACGGGTGTGTTGACGTGGCGAGATGACCTGCCGCGTTTCATATCGGTCAGAAGGAGCAACAAGGGTGAAGAACGAGCCTATCATTCTGCCGGCTGATCCCGACGACGCCGAAGATTTCGACGTCAGCGCTGAGGCGCTGGATCGCGGCCAGCGCGCCCGCCTGATCCGTCGCACCCGGACGGCACTCGGCCTGTCGCAAACGGATTTTGCCGCCCGTTTTCATGTTCCCGTGGGGACGCTGCGCGATTGGGAGCAGGCCCGTGCCACCGCCCCGGACTTCGCCATCGCCTATATAAGGGTGATCGCGCAGTTTCCGGATATGGTGGCGAAGGCGGTGGCTTAGCAAAACTGCTGATCCCGAAGGGACGTCCATCTAGTTACGCCACGACTTGTTCAAATTACAGTTGAAGACAACTGAGCTTTGCGACCATATATGTCGGGTTGATGACGTGCCCAACTTCTCGTCGAGGCCAAGATATAGTTCCGATACTCTTGCTAATAATAATTGCAATTCTTCTGTTCGGGGGCGCAAAAGTTCTAGGTGCCGTAGGGACGGTACTTGGAGCGGTCCTAGGCCTTGGAATTCTAGTTTACGTCGCAGTTCATTATCAACTGAGCGGGTGGACGGTAACAGGTGTAATTTGTGTTCCCTTCGTAGCACTGTTAGTTTTCGGCCTTTGGGATGATCTCGACAAGAAGCGAACTATTCGCAAGATTGAGGCTGATGCCTGGGAAAAGATGGTGCAGACGCTTTCCTTATCAGGAGACTCGGAAGAGGCCTTTCTTGAAAAATATCCCGATTGGCGCAAGCGCCGTGAGGCTTGGCGTAAGCTAAACAAGGTAACATCAGTAACTTGAATGGGATGTCTTGAACTGTATTTCAGGTGAGACAGAACAGGTACAATGTGGTCTGGATCAGCGCCATGGCAGAGTATACAAAATTGATCCATATACGCGTCGATGTTGGCCTGCACGAAGAGGCTTCTGCAGTGCTTAAGTGCCTCGGCTTGTCGATGTCCGATGCTATCAGCATCTTTCTGCAACATGTCGCGGCAACCCAAAGCCTTCCGCCGGAGCTGAAAGTCCCAAACGAGGATACGGCTGAGGCGCTTGCGGAAGCCCGTGCCATGAGGCTAGCGCGGCGAAGGGCAGCAGAAGGTCGATAGTTCGATGGCACTCTTTCAAACCGCAAACCTCACCGTCGCGCCCTGCACGCCTAACGACCGCGAAGACTTCATCGCGCTCGAGCTTGATCCGGATGTCATGCATTTCCTGAACGGTGGTGCCGTCGATCACGAAGCAACCGATCCGGATGCGGTTGACTTCCTGATGCCGAGAGGCACGGAGCCGTTCGTGTGGACGGCGCGTCTCAAGGACAGCGGCGAATTTGTCGGCTGGTTTTGTTTGTCTTCCGCGGATGGCAGATCGGCCGAGATTGGATATCGATTGTGCAAGCGCAATTGGGGCCGCGGCTTCGCGTCGGTGGGCGCGCGCGTGCTTGTGGATTGGGGCTTTGCCGACGTCGGCTATGAAATGATCGCGGCCTGCACCATGGCCGTCAACCTTGGCTCTCGCCGGGTCATGGAAAAGCTCGGGATGCGCCATGTACGCACGGTCGAAGTGAAATCCCAGTTTCTGCCCGGCGCGGATCAGGGAGAGGTCTGGTATGAGATGTCGCGCGCTGAATGGCGCTCCATCCGCAAACCTTCTGACCGACGGGTTTGATTTCTCTCTTCTCTTTTGTCCCGCCGCGCCATCGCCATGTCGCAAACGATATCGCGCCGCGTTTTGTCCTGTGGTCATATCGCGATGCTTGAGGTGCCGGGAGACGGGGAGGTCTTTCGGAGAATTGGGAAGCCGGTGAAGGGTGCATAAACCTCATCCCGGCGCTGCCCCCGCAACGGTAGCAGAACTGAAAAGGTGCGACGGGAGCCACTGGACGGAAAGTCTGGGAAGGTGTCGCGCCAGTCCCGGCAAGGGACGGTTCTGGAGCCCGGAAACCAGCCACAGGCAAACGAACCCGGACTGATCGCGGTGGGCGGTCGGGAGGCGGATGCTTGGCGAGGGCGTTTTTTGACGCCGGGTTCTCGCGCGCGGCAACGTTTCTTCCCCCACATGGCCAGTCCTTCAGACGATAAGGGACCATATGATGGATATCCGCGCCGACATGCTTTCGCGCCTTCAGGGCCGCCGCCCGGGCTTCACGCTCGACCGCCCCTTCTATCTCGATGCGGATTTCCACAAGCTCGATCTCGAGCATATCTGGTACAAGGACTGGCTCTTCGTCGGTCACGATTGCGAGCTCCAGAAGCCCGGCGACTACATGACGGTGCAGATCGGCGAATACCCGATCGTCATCGTCCGGGCCGATGATGGCCGCATCAATGCGCTGCACAATTCCTGCCGCCATCGCGGTTCGCGGGTCTGCACCGAGCATCGCGGCTCGGCCACCAAGCTCGTCTGCCCCTATCACCAGTGGACCTACGATCTCGAAGGCAAGCTGCTCTATGCCCGCCAGATGGGCGACAATTTCGATGGCGCGGAATACGGCATGAAGCGCGTGGCCTGCGAAACGGCCGGCGGCTATATCTTCGTGTCGCTGGCCGACCAGCCGATGGATTTTGCCCCCTTCCGCGCCCTGATGGAGCCCTATTTCCTGCCGCACCGCCTGCGGGAAGCCAAGGTCGCTTACGAAAGCACCATCATCGAAAAGGGCAACTGGAAGCTCGTCTGGGAAAACAACCGCGAATGCTACCACTGCGCCGGCAACCACCCGGAACTCTGCAAGACCTATCCGGAAGCTCCCTCCGCCACCGGCGTTTCGGGCGCGGATGACGATCCGGAGACGGTCGAGCATTGGCAGAAATGCGAACAGATCGGCCTGCCGAGCCGCTTCGTCATCGATCCGGCCGGGCAATATCGCACCGCCCGCATGCCGCTCCTGCGCGATGCCGTCAGCTACACGATCTCCGGCCGCAAGGCCGTGCAGATGCGGCTCTCCGACAGCGTCAACATGGACCGTATCGGCACGCTGCTGCTCTTCCATTACCCGACAACGTGGAACCACGTTCTCTCCGACCATGCCGTCACCTTCCGCGTGCTGCCGATCAGCGCCACGGAAACGGCCGTCACGACCAAGTGGCTCGTCCACAAGGATGCCGTCGAAGGCATCGATTACCGCCTCGAAGAGCTGACCCATGTCTGGACCGAGACCAACGATCAGGACCGCCAGATCGTCGAGGAAAACGCGCGCGGCATCGCGTCGCCGGCCTATCAGCCCGGCCCGTATTCGGAAGTGCATGAAGGCGGCGTCGCCCAGTTCGTCGAATGGTACTCGGATTTCATGGTCGAGCGGCTGACCGGCCGTCCGCATCTGCGCTCGGTTGCTTGAGGAGTAGCCGGCATGAACATGCAGCCGCTGATGGGGCAGACGCCCGATGCGCTTCATCTCGATGAGCTGAAGCCCTGGAATTCGGCGCGGCAGATGCTGGTCTGCCTCTCCGTGGCCGATGAAGCGCCGGATGTGAAGACCTTCACCTTCGCCGTCGAGGGTGGCGGCTGGTTCCGCTATGCGCCGGGCCAGTTCATCACGGTTGAACTGAGAGCAAAGGGCGGCGACCTGCATCGCACCTACACGATCTCCTCCACACCCTCACGGCCCTATGCGATCTCGATCACGGTGAAGGCGCAACCGGGGAGCATCGGCACGCGCTGGATGTTCGACAACATCAAGCCCGGCAGCCGCATGCGCGCCTACGGCCCCTCCGGCCATTTCACGCTGACGCGGCCGCTCCAGCAGAAATATCTCTTCGTCTCCGCCGGCTCCGGCGTCACGCCCATGATGTCCATGCTGCGCTGGCTCGCCGATTGCGCACCGATGACGGATGTCACCTTCCTCAATGCCTCGCGCCGTCCGGAAGACATCATCTTCCGCGCCGAGCTGGAATTGCTGGCAACGCGCATGCCGAACCTCAGGCTCGGCTTCATTCCGGAAATGTCCTCGCCCGCCCAGCCCTGGGCCGGGCTGACAGGCCGCATCGACCGTACCAAGCTGCAATTGCTCGCGCCCGATTTCCTCGCCCGCGAAACCTTCTGCTGCGGACCCGACCCGTTCATGAAAGCCCTGAGCGGCCTCCTGCGGTCGGAGGGCTTCGACATGGGCCACTACCATCAGGAAAGCTTCGGGCTTGCTCCGAACCTTGCCAACACACCTGCGCAGCCAGCCTCCAAGACCCCTCCCCAACCCTCCCCACAAGGGGGAGGGAGAGTGACCGCCGTGCCTCCTTCCGTCTCCCCCCTTGTGGGGGAGATGGCCGGCAGGCCAGAGGGGGTCTTTTCGGGCACCATCACCATCGATTTCCTCTCCACCGGCGAGTTTGTCACCTGTGAATCGGGCGACACGGTCCTCAAGGCGGCCCGCTCCGCCCATGTCCGCATTCCGGCGGCTTGCGAAAGCGGTCTCTGCGGCACCTGCAAGGTCAAGAAGCGCTCGGGCGATGTCGAGATGCACCACAATGGCGGCATCACGACCCGCGAGATCGACGAGGGCTATATCCTTGCCTGCTGCTCGCGCCCGCTGACCGCGCTCGAAATCGAGGCCTGAGGCGCCATGGGCGAGGGGACCTCATCACAGGGTGAAACGCCGGAAGCGTTGTTCCTCGCCTGGCTCTTCGCCCAGCCGCAAGGCGCTGACATCGCGGCAGCCGCAAGGGTTCAGATCGGCCGTCTGGACCGGATCGACATAGGGGCCGAGACAAGGGCGAAGCTGATCGGTTTGTTGAGCCAGGCGACGGTGACGCCTCAGCGGGCGAGCCGCAGGGGAAAACGGCTGCGGCATTAGGGTGCGGCGCTCCATTCCTTCGTCATCCCGGACTTGATCCGGGATCCAGTGCGCGATGTCCATCGCGCGGAAGACACTTTGCAGATGGTCCCTTCAGCCCGCAGACGCGGGCTGGCTGGATGCCGGATCAAGTCCGGCATGACGGAGCAAAACTGGAACGTCAGCCGCCTTCAACTCGGCTCACAGCCCCATTTCCACCAACTCGACCGCCTCCGCTGCCGATTGCGGCGCGAGCTTGAACCCATGGCCTGAGCAGGCCGAAAGCAGTGTCGCCTTCCGTCCTGCAGACCGAATGACGAAATGCTCGTCTTCGGTCACGGTGTAATAGCAGGCCTTGCGCTCCAGCACCGTGTAGCGGTCGAAATCCGTGAAGGCGAGGTGGCCGGCGGCGATCAGGTCGGCGACCTCCTCTTCGGCCGCCAGACGGGACGCATCCGGATATCCGGTGCGCGAGAAGCGATGGTCGCCGATCTTCAGCCGCGTGCCGGGGCGGGGCGGGAGCACATAGGTGCCGGTTTCCGCATCGAGATCGAGATAGATCGGCGCGCTTGACCAGAGGCTCGCCAGTTCCGGCGGCGGGGCGAGGAAGAGCACGGTCTGGCGCGAGGGAACGAGTTCGCCCGTCGTGCCGGGCAGCAGGCGGTTCACCCAGGCGCCGGCCGCGATGATGACATGATCGCCCGCATGAACCGTGCCGCCTGCCGTGACGCGGCCCGTCTCGAGGTCGATATCCTCGACCTTCGTGTGCGGATGGACGCGCACGCCTCTTGCTGCGAGATGCACGACGAGATCGGTGACGATGCGGCTCGGAAACAGCATGCCGGAGCCGGAAAGCTCGACCGCGCGCGTGACGCCATCGCTGCGGATCAGCGGATGCTCCGCGCCGAACTGCGCCGGATCGAGTTCCCGCCACGCCACCCCCATGCCGTTCATGTCTTCGAGCGAAGGACCGATCCAGCCGGTGTCCTCACGCTCGAAGGCGATGATCGGCATCTCTTCCACATGCCGCGCACCGATATCGGCAAAGAGTTGATCCCACAGCGAAAAGGCCTGCGGCATGCGCTGCGCATAGGCCCGCATCGGGCCATAGGCGTGGCGGGTGATGCGGTGTTCGTCAAACGAGCTTGAGACGGGATTGGGGATCGGTCCCTGGTCGAACAGGCTGACGCGATAGCCCCTGCGCGTGAGCGTCCAGGCGGTCGCCAGCCCATTGATGCCGCCACCCACGATCAGGATATGTGCCGTCATCGCCTCATGTCTCCGCTTTCGACGCATAGAAGGTTCATTTTGTGTCGCGCGTAAAGAATGGATTCAGCTTTTGCCGGTAAAACTTTGTTAGCAATTCCGTCATGCCAGCGTTTCCGATGCTGCAGGGCGGGTCGGATGTCCTGTTTGTATAGAGTGACGATGTTCATGCGTTTGCCCGCCGGTCTCCTGTATCTCGGCCTCCTGGCAACTCTTGCCGGCTGCCAGTCCCAATCGCCCAGCGACGTGCTCTCCGTGAGCACATCGTCGGAAAAGACGGGCGCCATCGCCATGCCCTCGGCGAACATTCCCTCCGCTGCGGCCAGGAAGACCGCGCGCGCGCCGATCGCGCCGCCGGCAGCCGTTCCGGGGGGCGCGCCGGCGCTCGCCATGGCCACACCGCCGCAGTCACCCGTTCCCTTCGAGAATGTCCAGCCGCAGCTGATACCGGCCGTTGCCGAGCCGATGGCACGGCCGACGGCGGAAAAGGCCAATTTCATCGTTCCGACGAGCCCGACCGGTGCAGGCTCGATGCATCCGCGCAGCCGCATGCCGATCTACAGCCAGCGCTTCCGCGATGCCAAGCCGATCAATTTCGGCCGCCATTCGCCCCGCGCCTATGCGGTGCACGGCGTCGACGTCTCGCGCTGGCAGGGCAATATCGACTGGCGCAAGCTGCGCGAACAGGGCGCCAACTTCGCCTTCATCAAGGCAACCGATGGCGGCGACCATACCGATCCGATGTTCAAGACCAACTGGAATGGTGCGAAGGCCGCCGGCCTGAAGCGTGGCGCCTACCACTTCTTCTACTGGTGCCGCACGGCTGGCGAACAGGCCGACTGGTTCATCCGCAACGTGCCGCGCGACCCTGAAGCGCTGCCGCCGGTGATCGACGTCGAGTGGAACCACGATTCCGCCTGCCGCCAGAAGCTCAGCCCCAAGCTTGTCCGCGAGAAGATGAAGGTCTTCATGGAGAAGCTGGAAAGCCACTACGGCAAGCGCCCGATCATCTACACCGCGCCCGACTTCTACGAAGACAATCTGGATGGCGCATTCGCGAACTATCCCTTCTGGCTGCGCGCCGTCGCCGAGCACCCCTCGAAGGTCTATCCCAACCGCCGCTGGGTCTTCTGGCAATATTCCGGCTCCGGCCTCTCCCACGGCGTCAGCGGCCGCATCGACCTGAACACCTTCTACGGCAGCGCCGAAGACTGGCACCGCTGGGTGGCGTCGAATTGACCGAAGCCTTCAGACCTTCGTCCGTCCGGACCCTGTCTACGGACTGCGAGAGCTGAGGAGCGCCCGCCAACCTGGCGAATGAACCCGGTCAGGCCCTGCTTCATGGATCGAAGGTGGGCTATTCGAAATCGAAGTCATCATCGATTTCAATCCCGGGCGGACGTTCACGTCCATGGCGAATGGCGAAAATCAGAACTTCGCCGCGCGAAATCTCGTAGTCGACGAGATAAGATCCCATGACAAATCGCAGGACACCGGGAACGGGCATCTCGTCGTTGGACTTTCCCAGTTCGGGAAACCGGCTCAATCCCCGCCTGAGTCGCTTCAAATCATCCAGAAATTCTTGAGCGGCTTTTTTGCTGTTCGAACCAAGATAAGCGGCTTCCCGCTTCACATAGTCCCGTGCTTTGGGCGACAGCGTGACCTTCAAGCCGCCGCTCCGTTGACGATCGCATCGACTTCTTCAAGCACATCATCAAGATCGTGCCCATGACCGCTTTCAATCTCGCGTCTCGCCTCGGCGACCTCGATGATCTCGCGCCCCTCCGCAGCAAGGTAGGATTTCAGGGCGCGCACGAAAACCCAGCTTCGGCTGCGATTGCAGATTTCAGCGATCTGTTCGATCTCCGCGAGAACATCCAGCGGCAGGCGCATGGTGATCGGGTTGGACAATTCGCGTTCAGACATCGCTTTCGTCTCCATTTGTAATACAGAAGATAGCCGAACCGCGATTGAACGTCAAACTCCGCTCCGCTTGTGCCTGAACTGCCGGGCTCGGATGAAGAGCCCTCAATGCTCCCCATGGCTCTTCTGGATCCGCCTGACCGTCCACCACACGCCCGCGACCGCCAGCGGCACAAACAACCCGGTGGCAATGACCGGGTCGATCGGCAGCGTGTCATGCGGCAGCGCCTTGATGAAATAGCCAAAGAGGCCGACCACGTAATAGGAGATGGCGGCAACCGACAGGCCTTCGACGGTCTGTTGCAGGCGCAGCTGCATTTCGGCGCGCTTGTTCATTGTGTTGAGCAGGTCGGAATTCTGCCTTTCCAGCTCCACATCGATCCAGCTTCGGATGAGGCTTGTGGCACGCGCCAGCTTCCGCGACAGGTTCGCCTGCCGCTCCTCGATCGACTGGCAGGTGCGCATGGCAGGCGCGAGACGCTTTTCCAGAAACGAGCCCAGCATCTCGAAGCCGGCCACGGAGGTTTCGCCGAGCGCCCGGATGCGCTCCTGCACGATGCCGTAATAGGCCCGGCTTGCCCCGAAACGATAGAGGCTGAGCGCGGCATTGGCCTCCAGTTCGGCGGCAAGCCGCGTCACCTCCGCCAGCATCCGGTCGGCCTTGGAGCGCGCCTCGGTGCGCATGTCATGCGTCAGCCCGGTCAGCCCGTCCTCGATCCGGCGGATTTCCGGCGACAGCGTCTGCGCCAGCGGCAGGCCCAGCATGGCCAGCGTCCGGTAGGTCTCGATATCGAGAACGCGCTGGACGAGCGCGCCTGTGCCGGCCTGCGTCATGCCCTTGTCGATGACGAGGAACTGCGTCAGCCCGTCGCCGTTCTGGCGAAAATCGGTGAAGATCTCGGCCTGTCCATCCTTGACGATGGAATGGCAAAGGCTCTGCGGCTCGAACTGCGCAATCGCCGCCCGGCTCGCCGCGTCGTCCTGACGGATTTCCAGCCGGATGCCCGAAATCAGCGAGCCCGGCGGCGAAAAGCTGCTGCCGAACGGGTGTACAGATACATCGCCGCCAAACATTTCCGGCGGCGGCGCATCCCAGAACCAGGTGGAAAATTCCGTATGCCGCTCCCAGCGCAGCGTCCCGGCGCCCCAGGCAATCGCATGATGCCGCGCCTCGCGCGACGGCAGCGCCGCGCCCCGCTCACGACAGATCCCGGCCATCACCGCATGATCGACGCCAGACCCGCCATCCGACATGAAGGCGAGCTGAAGGATCACGCGCGGCGACGTCACCAGCGCGTAAGGCCGCGAATGGATCTCCCCCAACGCGCTCGCCCGCTCCGGCGAAACCGGAAAATTGAATGCCTGCTCTCCCATGCACGTCCCCCGAAGCTTGGGTCTTCATGCGAATGTTTTAGAGAGGCAGGGGGGAGGGCGCAACTGTGGTGAAGGGTCGCGTTCTGAAGGGTTGGTTCCCGTGATTGTCCTCTCCCTCAGAGGGAGAGGAGGGGGCTCACCCCAACACCCCCGTCACCCGCACATCCCCAACCTTGATCCCGTTCCAGTTCCGCATCTCGCTATTGGCCATCGCCATCAGCGTGCCATGCAGCTCCGGCTCGTCCTTGAAGAAGCGCGCGAGTGTTGCGGCGACCATGCTTTCCGCCGCCCGTGTCGCGCCGTCATCGCATTTCATCGCCATGGCGATGCCCTGTTCGGGGATGGCGGCGACGAAGACGCCTTCGGCGCCGGTCTTGGCGAAGATGCGGCCGGGGGCGGCCTGCATCAGGGCGGTGCAGGCGCGTTTCGTACCGGCGACATACCAGGGCTCGGCCATGCAGGCCTGCATCAGGCGCCTGGCGGATTTCGCGCGGATCGGCTCAAGCCCGGTGCCCGTCGCCATCTTGGCAAAACCATGCGCCAGACCCTTGAGCGGGCTCGCATAGGTCGGGATTGAGCAGCCGTCGACGCCGCAATTGTCGTGGCCGAGGATCGAGCCCGTGAGGTTTTCCATGATGCCGCGAATTTCCGCCTGCAGCGGGTGATCATAGCCGACATAGCCGCGCGTCTCGGTGCCGGTGTGGCAGCAGGCGCAGATGAAGCCGGCATGCTTGCCGGAGCAATTGTTGTAAAGCTGGCCGGGCTTGGGACCATGCGAGGCCTGTTCGATCAGGATCGGCTGCTGGAACGACCAGTGCGACCCGCATTCCAGCACCTCTTCATCGCGCCCGGTGGCGGCGATCATCTGGCGGGCCAGCTCCGCATGGCCGTCTTCGCCCGAATGCGACGAACAGGCGAGCGCCAGCTCCTTGTCCCCGAAGCCATAGGCCTCCGCAGCGCCGCTTTCCATCAGCGGCAGCGCCTGCATGGCCTTGCAGGAAGAGCGCGGAAACACCGCCGCATCGACATCCCCGGCCTCAAAGACGATCTTGCCATCGCCATCGACCACGACGACCATGCCGCGATGCCGGCTCTCCACCACATCACCGCGCGTGACTTCCACCAGAACCGGATTGGCCATGACATGCCCCTTGATCGTGTTTCCTTCTCGTCACGCCTTATGGGAGGAAACCGGGGGCGAAGGCAAGGGTGTCGTTTCGCGGCTTGATCCCACCCCGCGAAGCATTTAGCGCTGGTGGCTTCTGGAGCGACCTCCCATGCTGTCCACCATCCGTTTTGTCGCGCGCCATCCGGTGCTGCGCGTCTATGCCCTTCTGCTGTTCGTCTCGGCCTGCGCCGGCGGGGCGATGCATCCCTATATGGCGCTGGTCGCCATCGACACGTTGCACATGAGCGGGCAGGGCTTTGCGCTGACGATGTTCGTCTCGACGCTGACAAGCCTCGTCTTCGGCGTCACGATCGGCATCGTCTCGGATTTCGCCGGCAACCGGAAGCGGCTGATGGCGATCCTCATGGTGCTCGGTGTGGCGGGCGCGGCAGTCATCTGGCTTGTGCCGTCGGCCTGGATGTTTGCCCTGTCGCTCATCCTCGTGCTCCCCTTCGCCAATATCGCGCCGCTGGTCTTTGCCGGCACGCGCATGGAGGTGGCGGAGATGCAGCCGGACGAGGCGGCCTCGGTCAATTCGATCATCCGCACGACGATGTCGGCGGCGTGGGTGGTCATCCCCGTCGCCGTTGCCTTCGTGCTGCAATCGGGTGGCTTCGGCGTCATGAATGTCTGGCTGGTCACGGCGCTGCTCTTTGCCGTCTGCCTTGGGCTCGTCCTTCTCTTCCTGCCGGACACAGCAAGGGCCGGCGCGACGCAGGGCGGGCTTGCCGTCTATTTCTCCGCGCTGAAGGAGCTTGCCCATCCCGGCATCTTCCTGCGGCTGCTCGCCGTGTCGCTGATCGTCGCGGGCGAATGGCTGAACGGCTACCTGCAGACGCTGGTCATCAAGACCACGCTCGGCGGATCGCTGTCGGATGCCGGCTTCATGGCCAGCGGCGTGGCGCTGATGGAAATCCCCTTCATGCTGGCCTGGGCTTCGGGTCTGCGCCGGCTCGGCGCGGTCAACACCATTCTGGCGGGTGCCGCCCTCTACGGCGCCTATCTCGTCCTGATGGGCTCCGCGACTGCGGTCTGGCAGGTCCATGCGCTGATCCCGCTGGCGGGGGCGGGGGCGGCAGCCCTTCTTTCGGTGCCGCTTTCCTATTTCCAGGACCTGTTTCCCGGCCGTCCCGGCCTCGGCACGTCGCTTTCGCCCATCGAAGGCTTCATCGGCACGGGCGCCTCGGCCGCCATCTTCGCCGTCGGCACCCATGTCACGACCTATCAGGGCACGGCCATGATCGGTGCCGGCGTCATGCTGGCGGCGGCGGTCATGCTGGTGGCGGTGGAACGCTTCGTGCCGCGCGAATAGCCGTGCCCGGCTCTTGAACCGAATCTGCGGAAGAGATAGCCGGGACACTCGGGAGTTGTCTCATGTTGTCCACCATTCGCTTCGTCGCGCACCATCCGGTGCTGCGCGTCTACGGCCTGTTGATGTTCGTTGCGTCCTGCGCCAGCGCCGCTTCGCAGCCCTATCGTTCGTTGATGGCGATCGAGACGCTTCACATGAGCGAGCAGATGTTCGCGTTGATGATGCTGCTGGCGACGCTGACGAATGTCGTCTTCGGGGTGACGATCGGGATCGTGTCCGATTTCGCCGGCGACCGCCGCCGACTGATGTCGATCCTTGTGATTGTCGGACTTCTCGGCTCATCCCTGTTGTGGATGGTGCAGACGGCCTGGATGATGGCTTTCGTCGTCATCCTGCTCATCCCGCTGGCCAATCTGACCCCGCTTATCTATGCCGGGACGCGCAAGGAGACGGCGGCCATGCCGGCGGGCGATGCCGGCGCGGTGAACTCCGTGGTGCGCACGACCATGTCGGCCTCCTGGGTCGCCATCCCGGTGGGCGTCGCCGCCGTTCTCGAGTTCGGCGGCCTCGGCGTCATGAATGTCTGGGGCGTCATGGCGCTGCTCTATGTCGTGTGCCTGGGCCTGATCCAGCTGTTCCTGCCGTCGACAAGACGCGACACGAATGCGACCGGCGGCCTTGGCAGTTTCTTCTCGGCGCTGCGGGAACTGGGGCATCTCCCGGTTCTCCTCCGCCTCGTTGCCATCTCGCTGCTCACCTCGGTCAACTGGCTCAACGGCTACATCCAGCCGCTGGTCATCAAGACGACACTCGGCGGCTCGCTCGCCGACACCGGTTTCATGGCCAGCGGGATCGCCTTGATGGAAATACCCTTCATGCTGGGCTGGGCGGCAGGCATGAGGCGGCTGGGTCCGGTGAAGACATTGGCCGCCGGCAGTCTGCTCTATGCGGTCTTTCTGCTGGGCGTGGCGAGAGCAGGGAGCGTCTGGCAGGTTCATGCCCTGATCCCGGTCGCGGGCGCAGGGGCTGCCGCCATCCTCTCGGTCCCGATCTCCTATTTCCAGGACATGTTTCCGGGCCGGCCCGGGCTTGGTACCTCGCTCTATCCGATCCAGACCTTCCTCGGCACGGGCGCAGCGGCAGGCATTTTTGCGGTCTCGACGCATTTCACCAGCTATCAGGGCACGGCCGTTGTCGGCGCCTGCGTCACGCTTGCCGCATCTGTCCTGCTGCTTGCGGTGGAGCGGCTGGTGCCAATGGAGGCCCGGGCCTGAATGCATTCGGCATTTACGGGAACTTTACCGCTCTTATCCTGTGTATAACCAATGGCCCGAATATTCATTAATTCTAAGTTAACCCTGCAGGGGCAATATCCGGCGTCACACAGGGCGGGTGAATTTCATGACGCAGCGGCAGTCAACGGAAAGATCGGCGGTTGAGGCGCTGGCCGGTGGCCTGATGGGCCTGCAATCGGTCCAGTCGGTTGAGCTCGCGCGCCTGATGACGCTGGGCTTCGATGCCTGCGCCATTCCCGTTGCGCTGTTTGCTCCCGACGACACGATTGCCTTTGCCAACGACGCCTACCGGGCGCTGATGAATGTGACGGCCGACGCGCGCACATTCGGCGATGTCGTCCGCCACGCCTACCGGACGGGGCGGGGGCCGGTGCTGTCGATGGAGCCCGAAGCCTGGCTTGCCATGGCGTCCTCCCGCCGCCGCGTGCGCGAGGTGCGGTCCTTCGAAGTCGATTTCCTTGACGGGTCCTGGTACATGGTCACCGAAAGCTGCCTTGAGGGCGGCTGGATCTGGGATTTCTACACCGACATTACCTCGCTGAAATCCAAGGAGCACACGCTGCTGGTGGCGCGAGATTCGGCGCTGCGCGATGCCGATACCGATCTCCTCACCGGCCTCCACAACCGGCGTTATGGCGTTTCCGAACTCGACCATCAGATCGGCGTCGCGGCGCGCAGGGGCACCAATCTCGCGGTCGTTCTCATCGACCTCGATCATTTCAAGTCGATCAACGACACGCTGGGCCACTCGGCCGGCGACGACGTGCTCACCCATTTCGCTGCGGAAGTCACGCAATTGGTCCGCCGTGGCGACACGTTCGCACGCTATGGCGGCGAGGAATTCCTGCTGATCATGCCCGGCGCCGGCGAGCGCGAGGCCCTGGCCGCCATGGAGAGGGCGCGCCAGACGATCGAGGCATCTGCCATGCAGGTGCTCGGCCATAGCTACACCTTTTCGTCCGGTGTCGCCCGGATGACGGCGCGCGACGACGTGAAGACCCTGCTTCGCCGCGCCGACATGGCGCTCTATGCCGCCAAGCGCGCCGGGCGCAACTGTTCGCAGGTCGCCGAGCTGCCGTCTCCGTAACGGCCCTCGCGACCGTCAGAGCGTCAGCACGATCTTGCCGATATGCCCGCTCTCTTCCATCATCCGGTGCGCCTCCGCCACCTGTTCCAGCGGCAGAACCGCATGGATGACCGGCGCAACCTCGCCGGCATCGAGCTTCGGCCAGACCTTTTCCAGCAGCGAATCCCGGATCGCCCGCTTTTCGTCGCCCGTGCGCGGACGCAGCGTCGAGCCCATCACGCGCAGCCGCTTCATCATGATGGCGCCGAGATTGGCCTTTTCGGCCACCGCGCCACCGAGAAGCGCGATGATCGAAAGCCGCCCGTCCTTGCCGAGCGCACCGATATTCTTGTCGAAATAGGCCCCGCCGATCATGTCGAGAATGACATCGACCGAGCCGGCCTCCGCCTTGATGACGGCAAGGAAGTCTTCCGTCTTGTAGTTGATCGCGCGCTTTGCCCCGAGCTGCACGCAGGCAAGGCACTTCTCGCCGGAGCCGGCGGTCGTGTAGACCTCCGCGCCAAAGGCCTTGGCGAGCTGGATCGCCGTCGTGCCGATGCCGCTCGTGCCGCCATGGACGAGGAATTTCTCGCCCGCCTTCAGGCCCGCCATGTCGAAGACATTGGCCCAGACGGTGAAGAAGGTTTCCGGCACCGCTGCCGCGCGCACCGCGTCATAGCCCTTCGGCCAGGGGAGCGCCTGGCCCGCCGGAATGACGCAATATTCGGCATAGCCGCCGCCATTGGCGAGCCCCGCCACCTTGTCGCCGATGGCAAGTCCCGTCACGCCGTCGCCCAGCGCCACGATCTCGCCGGCCACTTCCAGCCCGAGGATCGGGCTGGCACCTGGCGGCGGCGGATAGGTGCCCTGCCGCTGCGCCACATCCGGCCGGTTGACGCCGGCGGCGGCCACCTTCACCAGAACCTCGCCCGCCTTCGGCTGCGGCAGAGGTCCCTCGACAATCACCATCGCCTCCGGTCCGCCGGGGGCGGGCAGGTCGACATGGCGCATGGTGAGGGGCAGGGGTGTTGTCGGCGCGGTCATGGGTGTTCTCCATTATGCTTGTTTGCCCTGATCCTGTTTCAGACGGCGGGCGAAGGCAACCGGAATGATCTCATTCGGCCCTCACTTCAAGATGTGTTCGCGGATTTGTCCAATCCATCGCCTGCCTGTTTTGAGGCGAGAAAGACGGCGCTCATGTGCCAGCCAATTTTTGCCGCAAATTGCGCTCACGCATAATGGGGTCAGCATTTTTGGGGGAAGTCACATGAAGCGTCTGATGATCATGGCAATGATTGCCGTGGGAGCGGGAACACTCTCGGGTTGCGTCGAATATCCCAGTGAAACCGTCGTGGTCCGCCACAGCGGATATTACTATTCCGACCGTGGATACTATCGCGACCGGCCCTATTATCGGCCGAGACCATACTATTATCGCGACAGCGGCTATTACGCGCCGCGATATTATGGCGGGTATCACAGGCATCATCACCACTATTGGTGACACCGGCCTGCCGACGCGCCCGGCGAAACCGGTCCGTCAAATGCGGAGCGTTTCCGGTTGAAACGCTCCGCCTTTTGACCCGCGCCTAAATGGTTTCGAACAGCAGCCCGTCGCGGTTGGATTTCACCCGCTTCTTCAAGCCCGCGATATGGGCCGACAGAACGGCCGGATCGCCGAAGACGCGGCCGGCCGGCACTTCGATGATGGCGACCGAGCAGCTGAGAAAATCGAAGGCGCGGCGGATGCCGGCGCGGTCGACGCCCTCGATATGGCCGCGCTCGCGATCCTCCTGCGCATAGAGCCTCAGCGCATCGTTCTCGAAATCCTCGAGCAGCCGCTCGAATATCATCTCCAGCTCGTCGTTCGACCAGCCGGTCATGCCGGCAAAGAAATCGTCGCCGCCGACATGGCCGAGGAAGATGGAGGGCGAGAAGAAATAGCGCTTCATCAGCCGGGCAAACAGCGAGATCGCCTCGTCGCCGCGCTGGAAGCCGTAGTGATCGTTGAACGGCTTGAAATTGTCGAAGTCGCAATAGCAGAAATGCCGCGTCGTCCCGCCGTCCGCCATCGTCTCTTCCAGATAGGAATGGATCGCCTGGTTGCCCGGAAGCCCGGTCAGCGGGTTCTGGTCCTGTGCCTGCCGCACCAGCTTGGCATTGATGATCTTGACGAGAGCCGCCGCCGAGATGACGCCGGCATAGCGCATGTTCTCGGTGAGGATCACGCATTTGGCGTCTTCTGTCCCCGAGAACACCGCCATCAGCCGGCCGGAATCCGCGCCGATATCGACCACCGGGGCGGGATCGATGAAGCGGGCGATCGTGCCGCCATAGAAGCGGTTCTGAAGCAAGTCGCGGCCGAACGGCTGGTAGATATAGCTCTTCAGCCGGGCTTCCTGGACGATGCCGCGCGGCTCGCCATGGGCGTTGATGACCGGAATGAATGGGAGGTCGGAATGCTGGCGGAAGATCTCGAACAGGGTCTCGATCGCCGCATCCTCGCGGATCGTTGGCACGGCCTCGACCTGCTGGCGCACCAGCACCTCGTCGACCGAACGCCGCACGCGCCGGTTCTGTCCCAGATCGCGCAGATGCGGGAAGCCATCGCGAAACTCCGCCGGGTCCAGCGAGGGATATGCGACGAACCAGCCCTGCACGAGGTCGACGCCGAGATCGCGGCAGACCAGGAATTCGCCCTCCGTCTCCACGCCTTCCGCAATGACGCGCACGCCCAGAACATGCGCCATGTCGACGACCGTCTTGGTCAGATGCCGCTTGCGCGCCACGGTGTCGATCTTGGACACGAGATGCCGGTCGATCTTCAGATAGTCGAGATCGTAGTCGCTCAGCAGCTTCATTTCGGCATGCCCCGTGCCGAAATCGTCGATCGCAAGCTTGAAGCCCATGCGCCGCATCTGCCCGATCAGTCCGGAAAAGTCCGGCATGCTGGAATTGTCCGAGCGCTCGGAAAGCTCGATGCAGACGGAGGAGGGCGAGATCGCATTCTTCTGCAGATAGGCGAGCAGCAGCGGCAGCAGCCGCTGGCCGGCGGCCAGCATGCGGTGGTCGAGATTGAGGAACAGCGTGCGCTTCTCGAACTCGGCCAGTGACGTGAACTTGGCAAAGGAGCGCGATGTGGTGAACAGCTCCAGTTCCGTCAGCTCGCCCGACATTGCGAAGGCATCGAGAAGCGAGGGCGGCGTGTCGAAGCCCAGCTTGTCATGCCCGCGCATCAGCGACTCGTAGCCATGGATCTTGCCCGAAACGGTCTCGACGATCGGCTGGAAGGCCGTGTCGATCGCGGCCTTGGCCAGCGGCATCAGCGCCATCCGGCTATAGGCAGCCGCATCATGGCCTCTCAGTGGAAGAAGTGCGGGCATGGGGGTACTCCAACAGTGCGCCAGCGGGGGTATCTTAGAATTTGATCACGAACTTCAATGCCAAATGGTCAACAATTCCTTCACCGGATGTGAAACTTCTGTGACAGAGCCCCTCATCAACATCTTTGAAATCGTTGAGCTTTTTCACGGTTAACGAGCGGCAAACGAAGCCCTGCGGGATTTCGCGCAACCAGCGAAATTTTTATTGATTGACGGATCAATCAAAATTAAACTGACATCAATCAAGGGGAACAGCATGCCGAAAATCGGAATGGAGCCGGTGCGCCGCAAGGCGCTGGTCGACGCCGCGCTGAAGGCGATCGGCGATCACGGCTCGCTCGACGTCACCATGCAGGAGATCGCCAAAAGCGCCGGCGTGTCCGCAGCGCTCGCCTTCCACTATTTCGGCTCCAAGGAACAATTGCTGCTCGCCACCATGCGCAGCCTGTTGCGACAATTGAAGGAAGAGGCGATTGCCGCCATGCGCCGGGCGGAAACGCCGCGCGGCAAGGTGAGCGCGCTGATCGCCGTCTCCTTCGGCGTCGAACAGTTCGCCGCCGCCACGGTCGCCGCCTGGCTTGCCTTCTATGTCGAGGCGCAGCGCTCGCAGGAAACGAAGCGTCTCCTCATGATCTATGCCCGACGGCTCCATTCCAACCTTGTGGCGGCCCTGTCGCCGCTCTGTGGCAGGGATGAAGCCCACCACATCGCCGAAGGCGCCGCCGCCCTGATCGACGGCCTCTACATCCGCCGCGCGCTCGATGCCGCCCGCCTCGATGTCAGCGGCGCGGTGGCGCTGGTCGAAGATTACGTGACACTGAAATTGAACGCAGCAACCCGCTGAAGCGACTCGAAAAAGAAAGAGAGCGAGCCATGCGCGCCCAACCGAAAGCCAGCCATTTCATCAACGGCGAATATGTCGAAGACACCGCCGGTAACGTCATCGAATGCGTCTATCCGGCCACCGGCGAGGTGATCGCGCGGCTCCGTTCGGCCACGCCCGCCATCGTCGAACAGGCGATTGCCTCGGCGAAAGCCGCGCAGAAGGATTGGGCGAAGATGAGCCCGACGGCGCGTGGCCGCATCCTCTATCGCGCCTCGCAGATCATCCGTGAGCGGAACCGCGAACTCTCCGAACTCGAAACGCTCGACACCGGCAAGCCGATCCAGGAAACCATTGTCGCCGACAGCACCTCCGGTGCGGACGCGATGGAATTCTTCGGCGGCGTGGCCCCGGCAGCGCTCAACGGCGAGCAGATCCCGCTGGGTGCCGACTGGGCCTACACGAAGCGTATCCCGCTCGGCATCGTGCTCGGCATCGGCGCATGGAACTATCCGCAGCAGATCGCCTGCTGGAAGGCAGCCCCTGCGCTCGTCGCCGGCAACGCCTTCATCTTCAAGCCTTCGGAAGTCACCCCGCTCGGCGCGCTGAAGATCGCTGAAATCCTGACCGAGGCGGGCCTGCCCAAGGGCCTCTTCAACGTCGTGCAGGGCGACCGCGATGCCGGCCCGCTGCTCGTCAACCATCCCGACATCGCCAAGGTCTCGCTCACCGGCTCCGTGCCGACGGGCCGCAAGGTGGCGGGTGCCGCTGCCGGCCAACTCAAGCATGTGACGATGGAACTTGGCGGCAAGTCGCCGATGATCGTCTTTGACGACGCCGATGTCGAAAGCGCCATTTCCGGCGCCATGCTCGGCAATTTCTATTCCGCCGGCCAGGTCTGCTCCAACGGCACCCGCGTCTTCGTGCAGAAGGGCATCAAGGACCAGTTCCTGTCGCGCCTGAAGACCCGCACGGAAGCGATCCGCATGGGCGAACCGCTGGACGAAGCGACCCAGATGGGCCCGCTCGTCAACCGTTCGCAGCGCGAAAAGGTGCTGGGTTACATCGAGAAGGGCAAGGCCGAAGGGGCAACGCTTCTCACCGGCGGCGGCATCCCCAACGATGTCTCCTCCGAAGGCTGCTTCGTCCAGCCGACCGTCTTTGCCGACGTGACCGACGACATGACGATTGCGCGGGAAGAAATCTTCGGCCCGGTCATGTGCGTGCTCGATTTCGACCATGAGGACGAGGTGATCGCCCGCGCCAACGCCACCGAATTCGGCCTCGCCGGCGGCGTCTTCACCAGTGACATGGCTCGCGCGCATCGCGTGGTCGATGCGCTGGAGGCCGGCACGGTCTGGATCAACACCTACAACCTCTGCCCCGTCGAAATCCCCTTCGGCGGCGTCAAGCAATCCGGCTTCGGCCGCGAGAATTCGCTCGCCGCGCTCAACCACTACACCGAGCTGAAGACGGTCTATGTCGCCATGGGCAAATGCGAGGCGCCGTATTGATGATGACAGGACGATCCCTCTCACTGGCCGTCATCCCGGACTTGATCCGGGATCCAGCCGCGCGACGTCCGTCGCGCGAGAGGACTCTTTCGTCGTCAGGTCATTCAGCCCGCAGACGCGGGCTGGCTGGATGCCGGATCAAGTCCGGCATGACGGAGGAGTTTGCCGTGCTCGCCTCCCGTCGTCTCCCCCCTTGTGGGGGAGATGGCCGGCAGGCCAGAGGGGGACTTTGCCGCTCAAACCACCAGATCGTCCAGATCGACCTTCAACGCAGTGGCGATGCGCTTCAGCACATCCACCGAGCCCGTCTTCTTGCCGTTCTCGATATCGGAGAGATGCGGCTGCGAAATGCCGGCGGCGGTCGCCAGTTCGGTCATGGTCAAGCCGCGATACTTGCGATAGGTGCGGATGCGGCTGTCGGTTTCGCAAAGCTCTTCGACAAGCTCCATCGGCCAGGTTTCCTCGCCAGCCTCGACACGCGCCAGAATAGCCTGAGCCTTCAAGCCATCGATCAGGTCTTCAAAGTCATCCTCGCTGAGCATGACGTAGTTCTTGCCGTCGAGGGTAATTCTCTGAATGTCGATTTCCATGGTGCGACATTAGCAGAAGGTCGCGTCAACGGCAACTTTTGCGTGCTTCCGAGGTGTCCCAAACGCCGTCATCCTCGGGCTTGTCCCGAGGATCTACGCACGTCACCGCAGTTGCAACGGAGCAGATGCTCGGGACAGGCCCGAGCATGACGACAAGTTTCCACACTCCCCATCCAAAGGTCTCTCCTCATGACCATGCAAGCTGATTACGTCATCGTCGGCTCCGGCTCCGCCGGCTCGGCGCTCGCCTCCCGCCTCTCCGAAGACGGCAAGCATACCGTCCTCGTCCTCGAATACGGAGGCTCCGACGTCGGCCCGTTCATCCAGATGCCGGCGGCACTGGCCTGGCCGATGAGCATGAAGCGCTACAATTGGGGCTATCTCTCCGAGCCCGAGCCGAACCTCAACAATCGCCGCATCACCGCGCCGCGCGGCAAGGTCATCGGCGGCTCGTCCTCGATCAACGGCATGGTCTATGTGCGTGGCTCGGCGGAAGACTTCGACACCTGGGACGAGCTCGGCGCGACCGGCTGGTCCTATGCCGATGTGCTGCCCTATTTCAAGCGGCAGGAAAACTCGAAGGGCGGGCAGGCCGGCTGGCGCGGCACCGATGGGCCACTGCATGTCCAGCGCGGGCCGGCGAAGAACCCGCTGGTGCGCGCCTTCGTGGAGGCGGGCCGGCAGGCCGGGTTCGAGACGACGGAAGACTATAACGGCGAGAAGCAGGAAGGCTTCGGCCTGATGGAGCAGACGATCCATAACGGCCATCGCTGGTCGGCGGCGTCTGCCTATCTGAAGCCGGCGCTGAAGCGGCCGAATGTCGATCTGGTGCGCTGCTTTGCCCGTCGCGTCGTCTTCGAAGGCAAGCGCGCCATCGGCGTGGAAGTGGATCGCGGTGGCAAGATCGAGGTGATCCGCGCCAACCGGGAGGTCATCGTCTCGGCCTCGTCGTTCAATTCGCCCAAGCTGCTGATGCTCTCCGGCATCGGCCCGGCAGCCCATCTGAAGGAGATGGGCATCGAGGTCGTGGCCGATCGCCCCGGCGTCGGCGCCAACCTGATGGACCATATGGAATTCTATTTCCAGCAGATCGCCACTAAGCCGGTCTCGCTCTATTCCTGGCTGCCATGGTTCTGGCAGGGCGTTGCCGGCGCGCAATGGCTCTTCACCAAGCAGGGTCTCGGCACCTCCAACCAGTTCGAATCCTGCGCCTTCGTCCGTTCCGCACCGGGCGTCAAACAGCCGGACATCCAGTTCCATTTCCTCCCCGTCGCCATTTCCTATGACGGGCGGGCGGCGGCGAAGAGCCATGGCTTCCAGGTCCATGTCGGCTACAATCATTCCAAGTCGCGCGGCGCCGTCACGCTCCGCTCGCCCGACCCGATGGCCGATCCGGTCATCAAGTTCAACTACATGAGCCACGAGGAAGACTGGGTGAAGTTCCGCCATTGCGTGCGCCTCACCCGCGAAATCTTCGGCCAGAAGGCCTTCGACCCCTATCGCGGCCCGGAAATCCAGCCGGGCGAGGACGTCCAGACGGATGAACAGATCGATGCCTTCCTGAAGGAACATCTCGAAAGCGCCTATCACCCCTGCGGCACCTGCAAGATGGGCTCCAAGGACGACCCCATGGCCGTCGTCGATCCCGACACCAAGGTCATCGGCGTCGAAGGCCTCCGCGTCGCCGACAGCTCCATCTTCCCGCGCCTCACCTACGGCAACCTCAACGGCCCCTCCATCATGACCGGCGAAAAAGCCGCCGATCATATCCTGGGCAAGCCCAGACTGGCACGCTCGAACCAGGCGCCGTGGATCAATCCGCGCTGGGAGGTGAGTGATCGGTGAGGGGGCTCTTGTCTGCGCAAGGTATAATCCAACTCCGTCATGCCGGCCTCGAGCCGGCATCCAGCCAGCCCGCGTCTGCGGGCTGAGAAGACTAATAGATAGAAGAGCCCGCTGGCGCGGCAATTGCCGTTGAAATTTCAGGCAAATTACCTGAACCCATTGTCAGCGCTTATGTCCCCCGCCGCGTCTCCGATGGCAGCACCCCGAATGCCTCGCGGAACTGCCCCGCCAGCCGGCCGAGATGCCAGATGCCGTAGCGGGCGGCGATGTCGCCGATGCTGTCGCTGTTCGATTTCAGTGCGCGGCGCACTGCGTCCAGCCGGAGGGCGGCGATATAGGCGTGGGGGCTCATGCCCACGGCCTCGTGGAAGGCATATTCGAGCGTGCGGCGGCTGACATTGAGCCGGCTTTGCAGCCGCGGCACCGAGACGGTGTCGAGGCTGTCGTGGATCGTCGCGCGCGCTTCCCGGAAAAGTGCTGCGCGGCGGTCGGGCGAGGGGAGGCGGTGCGCCAGTCCCGCACCCGCAAATCCGCTCATCGCCACCATGATCGCCGCGATCTCGGCGCTGAAGCCGTCAGGGTCGAGCGCCTCCGGCCCCATGCCGGCGGCCAGAAGCGCGCAATGCAGAAGCGCGTTGACCGTCTGGACGAGGCGGCCGGTCGCGGCTGGATTGTCGATGAGCCGCGTTTCGCCGCGCGCCGGCGGCAGCATGCCACTTGCCTCGCCCGCCTGCCGCAGGGCCTCGCCGCCGAATGTCACGACGCAGACATGCGTCCCGGGCGTACTCTGGAAATCGATCTCCGCGCCCGGTCCGAGAAGCATGGCTGTGCCGGGCGCAAATGCCCTTGCGCCGAACCGCGCCGATGGCTGGTCGCCACACAGAAACACAAGGCTCGTCTGGTCGGCCGGCACGCTGCTGAACTGCTCGATCACCTGATTGACCGTCTCGACATAGACACCCGCGCCTCCCCGGCCTTCCACGGTGGTGAAGCTGCCGGCAAAGGCACCCCGGCTCAGCTGGCGATAGATCTGGTCATAGCCGCTCAGCTGCGCCGCCTGCCGGTCGATATCGGCGAAGCGATCGCGATGGATGGTCAGGCCGGAGCGTTCGGGTTCCGTGGGCATCGCCGCCTCTTGCGTAAAACGGATAACGGGCGTGGGGCGGGACGATTATGATGGCCCGAAAGCCGGCATTCAAGCCGTCTTCGCAAATTCGTCACAAACGAGCAAAAAGGGGAATGACATGAGAAAATGGATTGTTGCGGCAGGCTGCGCGCTTGCCGTTCTCGCCGCATCGGTCGCTCAGGCTGCCGATCGCTGGACCGAGCTGCCGGAACCGCCGGCCATGCCCGCCGCCGTCAAGTCCGGCACGGCACCAGTCAACGGCATCCAGATGTATTATGCCGTCTATGGCACCGCCCCCGGCACACCGATCCTGATGATCCATGGCGGTCTCGGCTATGGCGATATCTGGGCCAATCAGGTGGCGGATCTTGCCAAAGACCATACGGTCATCGTTGCAGACAGCCGCGGCCATGGCCGCTCCACGCGCAATGCCGAGCCCTATGGCTATGATCTGATGTCGTCGGACTATCTGGCGCTGCTCGACTATCTGAAGGTCCAGAAGGTCGATCTCGTCGGCTGGAGCGATGGCGGCATTATCGGCCTCGACATCGCCATCCATCATCCCGAACGGCTCGAAAAGCTCTTCGCCCAGGCCGCCAACACCAAGGTCGAGGGCGTCAAGTCCGACGTGATGGAGAACAAGACGTTTGCCGCCTATATCGACCGCAGCGGCGAGGTCTACAAGAAGATCTCCCCGACGCCGACCGAATATGACGCCTTCGTCAAGCAGATCAGCGACATGTGGGCAACCCAGCCGAACTGGCCGGACAGCGACCTGAAGTCGATCAAGGTCCCGACGGCAATTGTCTTGGGCGATCATGACGAGGCGGTCGACCGTGGGCACACGGACTATATTGCCAGCATGGTTCCGGGCGCCAAGCTCATCATCCTCAAGGATGTCAGCCACTTCGCCATGCTGCAGGATCCGGCAGGCTATACGAAGGCCGTCCGCGACTTTTTCGGTTCGAAGTAGGAAAACGTGGGTGCGGCGGCAGATTGTCTGCCGCCGTATCACCCGGCCTTATGACCGCCGGAAGACCCCGCGCAGGCCGCCGCCGATCAGCAGCGTGACGTCGAGCATGGCGGAGACAGGCAGGCCGAGGCCGCCGGCAATCAGGTAGCGCGGCTGCCATTCGGGGTCGAACTTCGACTTGAAGGTCTTCACGCCCTTGAAATTGTAGAAGCGCTCGCCCTTTTCGAAGACCTGGTTGCCGATGCGGTTCCAGAGCGGTGCGCTGGCATGGTCGGAAAGGCCGGAAAGCGGTGCCATGCCGAGGTTCAGGCGGAAATAGCCGGCCTGTTTCAGGTGTTCCATGATCCGCACGAAGAGCAGGTCCATCGCGCCGCGGTGAACGCCCGGCAGAGAGCGCATCAGGTCGATGAAGGCATGACCGCTCTCGGTCGTCAGGATATTCGCGAAGGCGACGATGTGGCCATCGACCCGGATCACCGCGACGGGCGTCGAGGCGACATAGTCGTTGCGGAACGTGCCGAGGGAGAAACCCTTTTCGCTGGCGTTCTGGGTGGAAAGCCACAGGTCGGAAACGCGGGCAAGTTCGCCCATCACGGCCGGGACAGCCTCCGGCACCAGCATTTCGAAGGAAAGCCCGTCGCGCTCCGCCCGGTTGATCGAGCGGCGCAGCTTCAGCCAGTCGCCGCCGGCGAGCGAAAATGCGGTGAGGTCGAGCACCGCTTCTTCGCCGATCTTGTAGGGCTTCATGCCTGTTTCCACTGCCACCGGCAGGAAATCGGAGGAGACCTGGTAGAAGACGGGGCGAAGCATCAGGCGCTCGGCTTCGGCGCGGAACTTCAGAACCAGCGACGGCCAGAGGTGGCGCGGACCGACAGGGTCGAAGAGGGCCACCATCGAGCGGCCGCGGCAGCCAAACATGATGAAGGCCTGGCCGCAATCGGAGAAGAGAAGCTTCTTGTCGCCGAGGCGGACAAGACCGGCAGCCGCATTGTCGTGGCGGATCGCGATGTCGCTTGCCCGGCGGAGTTCGTCGCGGGCGGGGGCCGGGCCGCGCTGGCGCCAGGCGCGCATGGCGCGGCGTCCGGCCAGCACGCTGATCGTTGCGGCAAGCGCCACGCCGCCGCCGACCGGCTGGTAGAAGACGTGCTTCATCGCCTGCCGCATCAGCGGTCCGACGATCGCGCCGTCGAAGGCGGTGCTGACGCCGGCATAGAAGGCGAGCGCCGAGACGGCTGCCGGCGCAGCCCATCGTGACGTGCGATGTTTCTGCCGAATAGCCACCACCGCCGTCTCCGCGGCATGGCCAATCTCGGTTGCCGTGTTCGTTGCAGACAAGGCCGTTATGTCGAGCATGTTTGTTCCTGAGGTCTCAACCGGACGCCGTTCGCGGCGCTTATCATGGCTTTGGCTATATAAACATGACAGCTGAATGGAGTTTTAAAGTCTATCCCAAGAAAATTCATCAAATTCGCAGGAATGTGCGCATTGTTTTAGCTCTTTCGAGGAAATGAAATGCTACGGCTCGCTTAGCAGTTCATGGGGCATCTGCCTTAAAGTGCACAATGCTTGGGCATTGCTTTATAGGATGCACAAACTGGCCCGCAGTCGGGTCCGGAACCCGAGCCACCCTGAAGATGACGCCGCCGCGCTGCATAAGACCTTGAAATTGTCAAAACAAGGGCGTCTAACCCCAGGCACACGACAATTCCGTCCCCAGAGCGCGTCCCCCCATGCCAAATCCCCGCAAGCTGAAACTCCTCCGCCGCATCAAGGTCATGCGCGGCAGACGCAACATGTGGCAGGCGAGGCTGGTCTTCTGGATCGGCGCGCTGGCCATCGGCCTCGTCAGCGTCGTCTTCGCCAAGGCATCCGACTGGGCGAGCGACGCCTTTCATCATGTCACCCATTCGGGCGCCTACAGCTTCCTCATTCCGCTGGCGCTGACGCCCGCAGGCTTTGCGCTCTCGGCCTGGCTCGCCTTCCGCTATTTTCCCAATTCGCAAGGTTCGGGCATCCCGCAGGCGATTGCCGCGCGCCATTTCCACGATGCGGAAAGCCGGAGCTTCCTGCTCTCGCTGAAGCTGGCGGCCGCCAAGATCGTACTCACCATCTTCGGCATCTTCTGTGGCGGCTCGATCGGCCGCGAGGGGCCGACGGTGCAGGTCGGCGCGTCGATCATGCTGCAGGCCGCCCGCATCGGCGGCGTCGTGCAGGCGAGGGGACTGATTCTCGCCGGCTCGGCGGCGGGGATTGCGGCGGCCTTCAACACGCCGCTGGCCGGCATCGTCTTCGCGATCGAGGAAATGAGCCGCAATTTCGAGATCCGTGCCAATGGCGCGGTGCTCACCGCCGTCATCCTGTCCGGCCTTGCCGCCATGGGGCTGCTTGGCGACTACAATACCTATTTCGGCTCGACGCATGACGTGATGAACGGGCTTCGCGACTGGTGGCTGGTCCTGCTCTGCGGCATTGGCGGCGGCGCCTTCGGGGCCCTTTTTTCCACCGCCGTGCTCCGGCTGACGATCCGGCTCAAGCGCTGGCGGCAGGCCGCCCCCCTGCCGCGGCTTCTCGCCATTGCCGCCGGCTTCGGGTTCCTCGTGGCCGTCATCGGCATCGTCTCGGGCGGGCTCACCTTCGGCACCGGCTACAGCCAGGCGCGCGGAGCCCTGCAGGGCACGCCGCTGCCGCCGCTCTTCTTTGTCGAGAAGCTGGCCGCCACGTTCCTCTGCACCATGTCGGGCATTCCCGGTGGCCTCTTCGCGCCGTCGCTCGCCGTCGGCGCCGGCATCGGCTCGACCATCGGCCTCATCCTCGGCACCAATGCCGGCATTGCGGCACTGCTCGGCATGGCCGGCTACTTCGCCGGCGTCGTGCAGGCGCCGATGACCGCTTTCGTCATCATCCTGGAAATGACCGACAGCCACCAGAATGTCATTGCGCTCATGGCAACCGCCATGCTCGGCTACATCACCTCGCGCCTCATTAACCGCGAACCGCTCTACCATGGCCTCTCGCGCGCCTTCATGGCCGAAACGATCCGCCACCAGCGCAATCAGGAGCGCGGCGACGGTACGGCCATGGAGAAGAGCGCGCATATGTGAATTTTGCTTGAATATAAGACCGACATGATCATGTCATGATCGCATGGGAGGAGGGCTGATCTCGGCAATCCGCCCGCCACTCTGGAAGAGATGTCATGTCCATACTGCCGCGCCTTCTCCTTGCTTCCATCGCCTCGCTTGCTTCCATGACCGCTGCCCAATCCGCCGATGCCAAATTCCCGCCCGTCGTCTTCGTCCATGGCAACGGCGACACCGCCGCGCTCTGGATGACGCAGTTCTGGCGTTTCGAGAGCAACGGCTATCCGGCAGATCATCTCTTCGCCGTCGATATCCCGCATCCGAGCGCCCGCGCCGATGACAATGCGCAGGAAGTCAACCGCTCATCGACGACGGATGCCGCACAGGCGGTGGCCGCCGAAGTCGACGAAGCGCTGAAGGCGACCGGCGCCGAAAAGGTGGTGATCGTTGCCAATTCCCGCGGCTGCCAGACGGCGCGCAATTATGTGAAGAATTTCGGCGGTGCCGCCAAGGTCGAGCGCATGGTGCTCGGCGGCTGCGTCCATCACGGCGTCTTCGTGCTGCCGAATGCGGCGCAGGGTTCCGAATTCAACGGCGCGGCCCCGTTCCTGAAAAATCTCTCTGCCGAACCGGAAGTGCTGCCGGGTATTCCGGTCACGCTCATCCGCTCCGACAAGTTCGACCTCTATACCCAGCCTGAGGGCAAATATGTCGGCATGGCCGGCAAGCCCACGGGGATCAACTATGAGTCCCAGGAGCTCAAGGGCGCGGACAACCGCGTCATTCCCGGCGCCGACCACCGTGAGACGGCCTATTCGAAGCTCGCCTTCGAGATCATCTATCAGGCCATCACCGGCGAGAAGGCCGGCACCCATGCGATCGTCGCGGAGGAGAACCCGGTTCTCTCCGGCATGATCACCGGCTATGAAAATGGCGGCCCGACCAATCTGCCCGTGCCCGGCGCAAAGCTGTCGATCTACGCGACCGATCCCAAGACCGGCGAACGCTTCGGCCCGGCGGTCTATGAAAAGACAGTGGGTGCCGATGGCGTCTGGGGCGATTTCCATGCCCGGCCAAGCCAGACCTACGAATTCGACATCAAGGCCGACGGCTATCCGGAAACCCGCTATTTCCGCGGCCTGCTGCCGCGCTCGTTCCGCTACATGGATCTGCGCCTGCAGCCGGCGCCCGCACAGGGCAACTTCATCTTCGTGAAGCGCCCGCGCGGCTATTTCGGCCCCGATGACCAGGCGACTGCCAATGGCCTCATCCTGCCCGGCATCGACCCGAACGACCCGGTTCCGCATGTCGCCAGCGCCAATGTGCCGGTTGCCGGTGACAAGCCGGAAAGCGTGACGGCGGTCTTCAACGGCGAGACGATCGTCGGTCGTTATGATCCGGCACTGAAGGACACCGCCACCTATATCGAATTCACCGACTGAGACTGGGGCAGGGCGGTCACTCTCCATTCCGCTCTTGGTGAGGGGCATTTTTGCGCATGCCCAGAGGTTGCTGCAAAGCCCCCCTGGCTGCCGCCATGCACTTGAAACGGCGATGGCGACGAGCGGCATTCACGCCCCTGGCCGTCTCTGCTCATGAAGAAAATATCTAGTAATATAGTGGATATTCAGAAACTTACTTTGGGGATGTTTTTCGCCAAATCGGGTTTCTGGAGAGATATTTCTTCTGTTCCGTCGCCGCTTTAAATCCCTGTTCCTGTCATTTGTTCTATCCGGCTGCGATATTGGCCCCAACATCGCAACACCCCTCGGGAAATCGCAATGACCTTGAACATCGCGGGCCTCACGCCCGGCATCGAAGCCGCATCCTCGCTCGACGCAGAACTTTCCAAGCTCGACCTTGCGGGTCGTCTCAAGCTGGTGGCATCGCTCGGCGGCCGCGCCGTGTTCACGACCTCGCTCGGCATCGAGGATCAGGTGATCACCGCCGCCATCGGCACGCACTGTCCCGAGATTGAAGTGGTAACGCTGGAAACCGGCATGCTCTTCAAGGAAACGCTCGATCTCATCGGCGAGACGGAAGCGCGCTACGGGTTGGAAATCCAGCGCTTCCATCCGGACGATGCCGATGTCGAGGCCTATATCCGGCAATATGGGAAGCACGGCTTTTATGAAAGCGTCGAGGCCCGCCACGCCTGCTGCGGCGTGCGCAAGCTGAAGCCGCTTGCCCGCGCGCTGTCCGGCGCCTTCTTCTGGATCACCGGCCTGCGCCGCGGTCAGTCGGGAAACCGCGCCTCGATCCCGTTTGCCGAGTTCGATGCCGAGCGTGGCCTGATCAAGATCAACCCGCTGGCCGACTGGGACATCGATCAGATCCGCGCCCATGTGAAGGCGGATGCGATCCCCTACAACCCGATGCACGACAGGGGCTACCCGTCCATCGGCTGCGAACCCTGCACCCGCGCCATCCGCCCCGGCGAACCGGAACGCGCCGGCCGCTGGTGGTGGGAAAATGACGAAAAGCGCGAATGCGGCCTGCATGTGCCGGAGGCCTCGGCACTTCCTGCCGCGACCGCTGGAGCTTGAGGTAAAGACCCCTCTCCACAAGGGGGAGGTGGCGGCCGCCGGAGTGGAGGTCTTCTTCCTCGCGCAACGAATTGAACGACCAGGGGCAACCGCCCACAAGGAAAGACAAAATGCACATTTCCGAATTCGACGCCCACACACAGGACAAGCAGTCGAAGCCGCCGCTTGATCCGCATCTGAAGGCGCTGGAAAACGAGGCGATCCACATTTTCCGTGAAGTGGCCGCCGAGTTCGAGCGCCCGGTCATGCTCTATTCGATCGGCAAGGATTCGTCCGTCCTTCTGCATCTGGCGCGCAAGGCCTTCTATCCGGGCCGCATCCCGTTCCCGCTGCTGCATATCGACACCGGCTGGAAGTTCCCGGAAATGATCACCTTCCGCGACGAGATGGCCAAGCGCTACGACCTCGATCTGTTGGTTCATACGAACCCGCGTGGGCTGAAGGAAAACATCACGCCCTACACGCATGGTTCGGCGCTCTACACCGACATCATGAAGACGGAAGCGCTGCGCCAGGCGCTCGACGCCGGCCAGTATGACGCAGCCTTCGGCGGCGCGCGCCGCGACGAGGAGGCGAGCCGCGCCAAGGAACGCATCTATTCCTTCCGCACGCCCGACCATAAGTGGGACCCGCGCAACCAGCGCCCGGAACTCTGGAACGTCTATAACGGGATGATCCGTCGCGGCGAAAGCGTGCGCGCCTTCCCGCTGTCGAACTGGACCGAAGTCGACATCTGGCGCTACATCCAGGCGGAAAACATTCCGCTCACCCCGCTCTACTATGCCGCCAAGCGCAAGTTCGTCGAGCGCGACGGCATGATGATCTGGGCCGAAGACCCGCGCTTTGAAGCGCTGCCGGACGAGCAGGTGAGGGAAGACTACATCCGCTTCCGCACGCTCGGCTGCTGGCCGCTGACCGGCGCCATACCCAGCCGCGCCACCACGCTCGACGACGTGATCGCCGAACTCGAAATCGCCACCGTCTCCGAACGCCAGGGCCGCGCCATCGACAAGGATCAGGCCGGCTCGATGGAGAAGAAGAAGCGCGAAGGATATTTCTGATGGCTTTTCTTCGCTGACGCGAAGACCCCACCCCAACCCTCCCCATGAAGCGGGGAGGGAGAGAAGCCCGCAGCGCTCGCCGCATTCCGTCTCCCCCCTTGTGGGGGAGATGGCGGCAGCCAGAGGGGGAGCCAAGTCCACCGGAGCTTCGTTGTTCCGGGATACGCATGAAGCAAAGATTTCCGCCGAAAGGTAATAACGACATGACCGCCACTGCCACCGCCGCCGTCATCGCCCCCGCTGCCGAAGCCGCCCCGGCTCTCCGCGACACGCGTCCGCTCCGCCTCATCACCTGCGGCTCCGTCGATGACGGCAAGTCGACGCTGATCGGCCGTCTGCTTTGGGACACCAAGGCGGTCAAGGAAGACCAGGCCGCAGCCCTCAACCGCGATAGCGGCAAGCAGAACGATCTCGGCCTGCCGGACTTCGCGCTGCTGCTCGACGGTCTCCAGGCCGAGCGCGAGCAGGGCATCACCATCGACGTGGCCTACCGCTATTTCGCCACCGCCAACCGCTCCTTCATCGTTGCCGACACGCCCGGCCACGAGCAGTACACCCGCAACATGGCAACGGGCGCTTCGACGGCCGATCTCGCCGTGCTCCTGGTCGATGCCCGCGCCGGCATTCTCGAACAGACCCGCCGCCACGCGACGATCGCGACGCTGATGGGCATCAAGCAGTTCGTGCTGGCCGTCAACAAGATCGACCTTATCGGCTATGACAAGGCCCGCTTCGACGAGCTGTCGCTGGAGTTCAAGGAAATCGCGCTCTCGCTCGGCGTCAAGCAGGTCACGGCCATCCCGGTCTCGGCACTGAAGGGCGAAAACGTCGTTTACGACGGCAAGGCCTCCATGCCCTGGTATGACGGCCCGACGCTGGTCGAGGTGCTGGAACTGGCAACGGTGCGTTCCGCCCAGACGGTCGGCTTCCGTCTTCCCGTCCAGCGCGTCTCGCGTCCGGGCGAAAGCTTCCGTGGCTATCAGGGCACGGTCGCCGGCGGCGCCGTCAAGCCCGGCGACAGCGTCGTCATCCTGCCCTCCGGCATGGTGGCAAACGTCAAGCAGATCGTCACCTTCGACCTCGTCCGCAACGCGGCCGTCGCCGGTGACGCGATCACGCTCGTTCTCGACCGTCAGGTCGACGTGGCGCGCGGCGACATGATCGCCACCATCGACGCCCAGCCGCAGGTCGGCCTCGCCTTCGACGCGCAGCTTGTCGCCCTGCAGCCCGGCGGCATCGAACCCGGCAAGCGCTACTGGCTGAAATCCGGCTCGCGCCGCCAGCGCGTTTCGGTCCAGCCTTCGAGCCTGCTCGACCTGAAATCCGGCAAGTGGAACCGCCACGACGGCGCGCTGCCGATGAACGCCATCGGCAAGGTGCATCTCTCCTTCGACGAAGCCGCAATCTTCGACGCCTATGAGCTGAACCGCACGACCGGCGCCTTCATCCTGATCGATCCGGACACCAACAACACGGTGGCCGGCGGCATGATTTCGGCCAAGCGCGGCGATCTCGGCGGCCTCAACAACGAGGCCGAACGCGTGATCCTGTCGCTCCCCGCCGACCTCGCCGACAAGATCCTCGCCAGCGGCCTGCTCTCCGAACGCCGCGACGAGATCGACATCCGCCGCACCAACCCCGGCCGCGCCGCCGAACTGCTCGGCGAGCTGGACAGCTGAAGAGTTTACTCCCAGGACTGAACGAAGAGGGGCGCCGAAAGAGCGCCCCTTTTTGTTTCCCCCTGTTCCCCACGAAACAGCGCGGCCCCCGGTCTTGTGAGAAATTGAAGTCACTGAATGAGACGGCTCATTCACCGCAACCGCCAGACACGGTGCTGAAACTTCAAACAAACAGGGGATACCGCCATGAAAACCTTCGCCATCGCAACGCTCGTCATCGCAACCGCAGCCTTCTCGTTCACCTCCGTCGCCGCTCGTGCTGACGGCTTCAAGATCCCGCCGATTGGCCAGAAGGTCGATCCGGGCTTCAAGACGCCGAAGGGTCCGCTGCAGGTCGGCCAGATCAATCCGGGCGTCTTCAAGAACCCGAAGTCCCCCGGCCCGAAGTTCAAGCTGCCGCCGATGTCGGGTGGTCCGGCTCCGGCTCCTGCTCCTGGCCCGAAGGGCGGCATGAGCAATGGTGATGCGCTCGCTCTCGGCCTCGGCCTCGCCACTGTCGGCGTCATTGCTGCCGCTGCCGCCAGCCAGCATAGCGCCTATGACGACGAGTGCTGGTACGAAAAGCAGCTCCGCTACAAGAAGAGCGGCAAGGCCTACTTCAAGAAGGTTCTTGTCTGCGAATGAGCGTCATGCCCTCGTCAGCCATTTGACAAGCCGGCCTTGTAAGCCGGCTTGTTTCGTTCGTGCAAAGGGGGATGAGCCGTCGCCGATGATCAACCAGGCGCACGGCCAATCGCAAAACATTAAATTTCGGACATGTTTCGCGCCCTGATTGCGCAGCGAGCGCCGCGGCTGCTAGGTTCAGGGAACTGCCGCCTCCGCGCATTCAGGCGCGGGGTCGATCCCGTCCGATGCCATCCCCTGGAGCTTTCTCATGCGCCCATCGCGGTCTATCCAAGCCATGCTCTTTCTCGCCGTAACGACGCTCTTGCCGGTCGCGGCCATGGCCGCCGGACAACAGCAGTCCACCGGCTGGGTCAGCGCGGATGATTTCAAGGCCATGAGCAATAAGATGAAGGCACGCGGGATGATGCCGGTCAGCATCGCATGCAAGGGGGACTCCGGCAGCACCATTATTCGCGAAAGCATCATGCTCAATGTCACCTTCGCACCGGACACCGACCATCGCCCCTGGAAATGGGTCTGGGGCACCATGATGGGCCATTACACCCATTACCTCGTGCCCAAGGGCTGGAAGCTGGTGAGCCAGTCCGGCTTCACTCGCCCCAAGACTGGCCTCTTTGTTCCCTGCGGCGTGTTCGTCGGCCCGCCCGGCTCCCCGGCTTTATACGGTGCTCCGACCCATTAAGGCGCTGCCTTGCCTGAGGGAGGACGACGTGCAAGACCCCGGCAGGCTTTCATGAAGCCTTCCGGTTGGCTTCCATATATTTGCGCAGCACGGCGTTGATGCGCGTCTGATAGCCACGCCCGCCTTGCGCCTTGAACCATTCCACCACGTCGCGATCGAGCTTGATCCCGACCGGCATCTTGTCGGGCTTGTCGAGGCTGGCATTGAGCCATGCCTCGTCGCTCATCGGGGTGGCGTCAGGATCGGCATGCGCTCGCGCATCGATGTCACGGGACGACAATGCATCCAGGCTCGCATCATCCGTCAGGTCGGTGAGGGGCGTCAGCGTGCCATCGGCATGCCGCTGATAGGCCTTTCCCTCGATCAGGACAACACGTGTCATCTCATTGGCGTTCATAACGTTTCTGCTCCCGTTCATTTGCCTTGCGCGCCGAGATGATCCGGATCACATCGCCGCGAAGCGTATAGGTCACGTGGAAAACGCGCTCGCCGACCTTGGCCAGCATGTTGAACCGCATCTCGCCATAGTCCCTGCGATCATCGACCACGGTCTTCCGCTCCGGGTCGGAAAAGGCGGCGAGCACGCGAACGAAATCCACCTTGTGCTGATGGAGGTTCGTTTGCCGCTTCGTCTCGTCCCACTCGAATTCCATGGCTTAAGATGGAAACAGAACGCAATGTCGTCAAGTTCAAATCTAGACTTTTGTCTAGATCATCACCCATGCACATGCCCATCCCTGTCCAGCGCATGGACATGGTGATGCGCATGCGGGCTGCCATTGGCGTGGTGGTGGACATGGGCATGTGTCAGGCGGGCGCGGCGCAGGAGATCGGTGTCGTGCAGGATGTCATGCACGGCCCCGTCGCCCACCACATGGCCGCCGGCCATGACGACGGCGCGGGTGGCAATGGCGGTCAGGATGTCGAGATCATGCGTGGCGGTGATCACGGTGCGGGTTTCGCCCAGATGGCCGGCGAGAAAATGCACCAGCTTGTCACGGCTTTGCGGGTCGAGCGCTGCGGTCGGCTCGTCCAGCAGCAGCACATCCGGTTCCGTCACCAGAACGGAGGCGAGCGCCACGCGCTTCTTTTCCCCGCCCGAAAGCCGGTGCGGCGCGCGATCTTTGAGGTGTGTGAGCTCAAAACGCTCCAGCTGTTCCTCGATGGCTGTGCGGATACGCGGCTTGTCCCAGCCGAGTTGCAACGGACCGAAGGCGATTTCATCAAAGACAGTCGGGTTGAAGAGCTGGATATCCGGGTTCTGGAACACGAGCCCGACGCGGCGGCGGAAGGCGTAATGTGCGGCTTCGTCTTCGAAGCGCGCCTCGGTCAGCGGCGTGCCGAAGGCCTGGCTTGTGCCGCTTCCCGCAAAGGTGAGGCCGGAAAGCAGGCGCAGCAGCGTCGATTTGCCGGACCCGTTCGGCCCGATCAGCGCAATGCGTTCGCCGGAATGGACGCTGAGGCTGAGGCCCGAAAGCGCCGGCTGGTCGCGATAGGTATAATCGATGTCAGTGAGCGCGAAGACGGGTTCGGTCATCGTTGCATCCAGAAAATGGCGGCCGGAATGGTCGCGGCCAGGAGAAGGCCCACGCCGTCGCGGGCGCGAAACCGGAAATCGTCGATCAGCCGCACCTCGCCGCGATAGCCGCGCGCGATCATGGCCATATGCACATCGCCCGCCATGGCCAGCGTCTTGCCGAGCAGCACGCCGGCGCTCGACGCAATCAGCCGGCGCTGGTCGGCGGCTTTCAGCGGCCCCAGCTGCCGCGCGCGCCGCGCCTCCATCATCTGCGCCGCCGTCGTCATCAGCACGAAGATGTAGCGATGCGTCATGCCCAGCACCGCGACAACCGCGACCGGCACGCCGAGCGACCGCATCGCCTTCATCACATGCGGCCAGCTAGTGGTCAGAACGAGAAGGGCCGCAAAGGTCGCCGCCGTCTCGGCCCGGCCGATGAGGAATGTGGCGCTGCGCAATCCTTGCTCGCTGACCGTCCAGTTGAGGACGGGGAGCGTCGCGATCACCTTGCCGGGAACGAGAAAGGGCGAGGGGAGCGCAATGACGCCGGTGAAGGCGAGCACGCCGAGCCACACCTGCCTGAACAGCCGCGTCAACGGAATGCGCGAGGCAAGCGCCAGCATGACGGCAAGGGCGAAGAGAAGGCCAAGCCCGATCAGCGAATGCAGCATGGTCGCAGCGATGATCAAGAGCAGCGCGCCGGCCAGCTTGGCGCGCGGGTCGAGGCTTTGCAGCAACCCGTCGCGGTTCGCCAGATCTTCCGCCTCTATCGCATGGGTGAGCGCGTGGAGGAGGTGGGTGGGGGTGGTGAAGATGCGTCTGCCTCGTTTGCGGGCGATCCCGCCATTCTCTCCGTCATGCCGGACTTGATCCGGCATCCAGCCAGCGCGCGTCTGCGCGCTGAGAGAGCCGGTTCGACCGAATGAGGAGTCCTCTCGCGCGATGGACATCGCGCGGCTGGATCCCGGATCAAGTCCGGGATGACGGGAAACCAATCCGGCCTCTTCGGGCAGTCCCCCTCTGGCTGCCGCCATCTCCCCCACAAGGGGGGAGACGGATGGGGGCACCGTTCCGCTCGAGTCACCAGGTGAGGAGGGTTCTGCGTTCGCTCTCCCTCCCCCTTGTGGGGAGGGTTGGGGAGGGGTCTTGGCAACATCTGCCTCCGCAGATGACGCGCCAAGTCCTTCTGCCGCCTCCGAATGCCCCTTGTCCTCCCCCATCACGCCGCGTCCGGCGTCTCGGGCCGCAGGCGGGCGGCGAGGGCCGAAAGGGCGAGGAAGGTGAGGATGATCAGGCCGCCGCCGACAAGGGCGGAGAGGATATAGCCGAAGGCGTGGCTATGCATGAAGGCGGGTGCGTAATCCGGAATGGGCGCGGTCCAGAAGCTCGAAAGCTTTTCAAGCCCGGCGGGCACCGTTTCCGGCGGCGCGATGTTGTGCGAGGCGGCGGCAATCTCGGCGCGGCCTTCGGGATGCTGGAAGGCCTCGGCCCCCCATTCGCCCCAGGCCGTGCCGGCGGCTAGCAGCCCGAGCGGGCTTGCAATCATCAATGCGGCGAGCCCCGCCCAGTGTTTGCGCGTCGTTCGCCAGGTGCTCGCAAAGCCCTTGGCCACACCCGTTGCAGCCCCCGGAGCGGTCGCCTTCAGGAGGTCCACGTCATAGCGCTGCAGATAGGCGACAAGGCCGCCGGTGATGATGAGTTCCGCAAGACCGGCAAAGGTGATGTGCCCGATCATCATCGCCGGAATGGCGATCGACAGCGGGTAGGGCGCATAAAGCGGCGCGCCGGAGGCATCGTGGAAGAGCATCGGCTGGATGCCGAATTCGATCGCCGCCATCAGGGCCGAGACATTGATCGCGGCATAGCCCGCAATTGCGCCCGCCACCACGCGCCGCGTCGAGGCGAGCGGCGAGGCGCCGGCAATCAGCCGATAGAGCCCATAGGCAACCAGCGAGCCGACCACTGCCATGTTGAGCGCATTGGCGCCGAAGGCGAGAATGCCGCCATCGCCGAAGAACACGGCCTGCACCAGAAGCGCAATCGAGATCGCCAGCATCGCCGCCCATGGCCCGAGCACGATCGCCGCAATCCCCATGCCGACGGCATGGCCGGTCGTGCCGCCCGGAAGCGGCAGGTTGAACATCATGACGGTGAAGGAAAAGGCCGAGACGACGGAAATCAGCGGAACCGCCTTGGTGTTCAGCATGCGTCCCACCTTGCGCGAGGCGACATACCAGAAGGGTGCGGCCGCCGCGAAGGTCGCAGCGCAGGTGCTGGGTGAAAGATATCCGTCAGGAATGTGCATCGGTCGGTCTCCCTTCGCAGCCCGGTTTGGGTCCTGCATCTTTTGGTGAAGGGAAAGTATGATCTTTCTGAAAATTTGTCATCACCGATTTCGACATTTCTCACACTCGAATGCGGCGCGGGCCTATGGTATCTGGCGATGTGAAAACGACGTGAGGAGAAGCCCGATGCAGCGTGTGACCGTGACACTCGACGACGACCTGATGGCCGAGCTGGACCGCGTCATGAGCGAACGCGGCTATCAGAACCGCTCGGAGGCGATCCGCGATCTTGCGCGTGCCGGGCTCAAGCAGGCCCGCGTGGACTCAGGTGACATGGCCCATTGCGTCGGCGTGCTCTCCTATACCTACGACCACAAGGCCCGCGACCTTGCGCGCCGCCTGACCAACACCTTCCACGACCATCACGACATTTCGGTCGCCAGCATGCATGTCCATCTGGACCATGACCGCTGCCTGGAGGTGAGCATCCTGAAGGGCTCGGCCAACGAGGTCCGCCATTTCGCCGAACATGTGACGGCCGAGCGCAATGTCACCCATGGGGAGCTCGCGATCATCCCGTCGTGAGGCGGGTCGTCGCTCGGATGCCGGTTTTACTTCATATGCGCTGTTGCGTATATTGAGTATAGTTCAAAAACAAATCTCTAATATGATGTAAAAATTCTTGATAAAGCGCAATTTTGCGTTGCGGTTAGACTTTATTTAAGGATTGAATCCGAATTTGACTCCGGTGAGAGGTCCGGATGTCAAGTTCTATTTCAGAAGACAATAATTTAATTGTGGCGCAATATCGCTCCTTTGCCCAGAAGATGCCGCCGATTTATGCCGGCCTGTCTTTGGCGATGGCCTGCCACATCTATTCCTTCTGGTCGATTGTTCCCTGGGTCTGGTCGGTTCTGTGTCCGTCTCTTCTGATGGCCGGGGCCATGGTCCGTGGCATCTGGTGGTTTCGCCACAGGAACACGCCTGCCGCCAGTGATGTTGCGCAGAGCCGGCTGCAGCGGGCGACGCGGCTCCTGTTTGCCGCCGCCCTCGTCGTGGCGCTCATGGATTACATGGCCGTTCCCTATCTGGATCTGCATGGCAAATACTACCTGGTGGTAGAGCTGCTGGTTCTCTCGGTCGTCAGCTGCGTTTCGCTCATTCATCTGCGCCACTACGCCAATCTCGTCGCCGGCGTCGTCAATCTGGCCATGCTCTATGTCTGCTGGAGCATGAATGATTTCTATGCCTCTCTGTCTGCCGCCATTGCCGTTCTGTTTCTGGCCGTCCTGCATGCCTGCGTGATCAGCTATTACAACGACTTCAAGATGCTGGAACAGGCCCGCCGCGAAGCCCAGAGGCTGAGCAGCCGGAACGCCGCCCTTGCCAGCAGCGACATGCTGACGGGCCTGCCCAACCGGCGGCACTTCTTTGCCATGCTCGATCGGGTGCTGGAGCGGGCGCGCATGAAGTCGCGGCGCTTTGCCGTCGGCATTCTGGATCTCGATGGCTTCAAGCCGGTCAATGATTCCTACGGCCACCGCGTCGGCGACCTGGTGCTTTGCGAGGTTGCCAATCGTCTCACATCCAGCCTCGGCAAGGCCGTCTCCTTCTATCGCCTCGGTGGCGACGAATATGCCTTCATCGTGATCCTGAAAGGCGACGATGCGCCGCTGAAGGAACTCGGTCAGACGATGATCAGCCTCATCGAGGCGCCGATGACATTCGGCGACGTCACGGTCGCCGTCAGCGGTTCGGTGGGCATGGCCGTATGCCCCGATATGGCGGAGGCCGCCGACAGGCTGTTCGAATATGCCGATTTTGCTCTCTATCACGCCAAGCGGACGGGCAGGGCGCGTGCCGAAGTCTTCTCCCCCGTGCATCGTGAGGAATTGCGGGCGCAAGGGGCGATCGAGCAGGCGATCCGCGTTGCCGACATGGACGCCGAATTCTACCCCATGTTTCAGCCCATCGTGGATACCGAGACCGGCACCACGCAGCATCTGGAAGCGCTGGCGCGGTGGAACAGCCCGGTCCTCGGCGCGGTGTCGCCCAGCCAGTTCGTACCGGTGGCCGAGCGCGCGGGCCTCATCTCGGCCATCACGCTGGTCATGCTGCGCAAGTCCACGGCGGCCATGCGGCACTGGCCGGACCATGTCGGCCTCTCGTTTAACCTCTCCGCCTGTGACATCATCAACAGCGTCATGATCATGCGGTTGATCACCGAAGTGGAACAGAGCGGCGTCAATCCGCGCCGGATCGTCTTCGAACTGACGGAAACCGCACTTCTGCAGGACTTTTCGCTGGCGCGCGAGAATATCGAACTGTTGCGCCGCGCCGGCATTCATGTGGCGCTGGACGATTTCGGCACCGGCTATTCCAGCCTCAGCCATGTCCAGAACCTGCCGCTCGACAAGCTGAAGATCGACCAGCGCTTCGTCGCCGATATCGAAAACAACCAGACGAACCAGATGATCGTCCGCTCGCTGATCACGCTCTGCCGCGGCATCGGCATCAGCTGCGTCGTCGAAGGTGCGGAGACGAATGCGCAGGTCGAAGCGCTGCGCGAACTCGGCTGCCATTCGATACAGGGCTATTTCTTCGCCAAGCCGATGAGCGAACAGGATGTCGTGACCTATCTGAATGTCCCGGCCGAGGGGCTGAACCGGCTGGCTGGCTGATTGCGGAAAAAGCAGTCCCGCTCTGTCGCAAACGCTTCGTGCAAACGCTCTTGATGGACTGATCACCAAAACTCACTTGCTCCCGCCGCGCTTTCCGGCAAGGCTCTGCGCCTTGCATTGCCATTGATGGAGACACGCATGCTCACCCTCTTTCACGCGCCCGGAACCTGCTCGCTCGCCTCGCTGATCACGCTGAATGAAGCCGATATCGAGCATGATGTTCATGTCGTGAAGTTCGCCAACAGCGAGCAGCGCTCGCCCGAATATCTCGCCCTCAACCCCAAGGGCCGCGTGCCGGCGCTGAAGACCGAGCGCGGCGTCCTGACCGAAACGCCGGCGATCCTGCTCTATCTCGCCCAGATCGCCCCGCAGGCCGGTCTCGCGCCGCTCTCCGATCCGTTTGCGCTCGGCGAGCTGCAGGCCTTCAATACCTATCTCGCCTCCACCGTCCATGTCGCCCATGCGCATCGCCCGCGCGGCAGCCGCTGGGCGGACGAGGAAAGCTCGATCGAAGACATGAAGCGCCGCGTTCCCGGCAACATGACCGAGTGCTTCAACCTCATCGAGGCGGGCTTCAAGGGCCCCTGGGTCATGGGCGACACCTACACGATCGCCGATCCCTATCTCTACACGCTCTCCACCTGGCTCGCCGGCGATGGCGTCGACATCGCGAACTTCCCGCGTGTGCAGGACCATTTCCGGCGCATGAACGAACGCCCGGCCGTGAAGAAGGCCCTTGCCGTCACGGCCTGAGCCGCGATGCCTTTTGCCCGCCCGTTTCGGGCAAGCAGCGGGGGGTAATTTCGCTGCAATTCATCACGGGCGGGGCGCATGCAGCAATATCTGGTCGAGGCGGTGGCGGCCTATCAGGCGGGCGACTTCGAGCGCGCGCTCCAACTCCTGTCGCGCATGCCGGATGGCGCCATGCCGCTGCAGGCGCTGGCGCTCAAGGCCAATATCTTTGCCAGGCGCGGCGAGGCCCGCGCCGCTGGAGAAACCTTCCTCAAGGCGGCGCGCATGCCCGGCGCCGACAGGGTTCTCCTGCTGCGGCTTGCCGGCCGCATGCTGGACCAGGCAGGCGAGACCGAATTGCTGGCCGGTGCCGGCGTCGAGATCCTGCAATCGGTCACCGAAGACCCGGCTCTGGCAAGCGCCATCATCGGCGCGCTGCTGAATGCCGGCCGGGCGACGGAGGCTGCCGATTTCGTCTCCCGTCTCGACACGGCCGATCCGGGGCAGGTCATGCTCGGCGTCACCGTGCTGCGCAGCGCCAACCGCATCGAGCGGATGCTGCCGCTGCTCGACGCGGCACTCCAGAACTTCCCGACCGACGGCATGCTGAACGCGGAGCGCTTCAGCGCCGCCCTCGACCTCTGTGATTTTGACATCCAGGCCGAATGTCTGCGCCGCATCATGGACGAAGGCGACGATGGCGGGCGGAACATGTTTGCCGCGCAGTCGATGCATCGCCGTCTCATGTGGTCCGACGACGAGGCGGCCAACAGCCGGCCGGGGCTCGACCAGTTCCTCATCTCCCGCCAGATCAACGGCTTTGCGCCGCCGCGCCGCCGCTTCGGCCCGGCGGGTGGAAAGATCCGCATTGCCTATCTCTCCAGCGATTTCTACAGCCACGCCACCATGATCCTCGCCCGCGAGGTGCTGATGGCCCATGATCGCACCCGCTTCGACATCGGCCTCTTCTGCTACACCAGTGCGGACCGCGCCGTGGAACAGGAAAGCTGGCCGCCGGTCCTCAAGGATGCCATCGTGCCCCTGCGCGATCTCGATGACGCGGCGGCGGCGCGCGCGATTTCCGACTGGCGCGCCGACATCCTGGTCGATCTCAAGGGCTTCACCGGCGGCAACCGGCTCGGCATCGTCGCGCTCTCGGATGCGCCGGTCAAGGCGACATGGCTCGGCTATCCCGGCACCGTCACGGGCATCGGCCTCGACTATTGCATCTCCGATCCCATCGTGACGCCGGAGAGTTCCAGGCCGTTCTACGAGGAAAAGCTCTGCCGTCTGCCGGAATGCTACCAGTCGAACGACAGCGTCTCGCGGGCACGCCCCCGCGGCGCGCGGCGCGCCGACCATGGCCTGCCGGAATCAGCCTTCGTCTTTGCCTCGTTCAACAATGTCACCAAGATCAGCCGCGAGATGGTGGGGATCTGGGCGCAGATCCTCGCCCGCACGCCTGGCAGCATCTTCTGGTGCCTTGCGCCCGTCGCCGCCCGCGGCAATCTCCTTCGCGCCTTCGCACAGGATGGCATTGTCGCCGACCGCCTCGTCTTTGCCGAGGCCACGTCCTACGAGAAGCATATGGATCGCCTGGCGCTCGCCGATCTCGTCCTCGACAGCTTTCCCTATAATGGCCACACGACGACATCGGATGCGCTCTGGGGCGGCGTGCCGCTGGTGGCGCTCTCCGGCAACAGCTTCGCTTCCCGCGTCGCCGAGAGCCTGCTCCATGCCGTCGGCCTTCCCGAAATTGCCGTGAACGACCGCGCCGCCTATGCCGACCTCGCCGTGGCGCTGCACGACGACCGGGACCTGCTCGCGGAAATCAGGGAAAGGCTCAAGGCAAACGCCCGCATCATGCCGCTCTTCGACAGCGAACGCTTCACCCGTCATCTCGAACGTGCCTATGAGGCGATGGCGCAGCGCGCAAGGGCAGGCCTTGCGCCCGATCACATCGACGTCGAGCCGTTACCTGCGCGGCAGGTGCCGTTCATGTGAGGGGAAAGCGAGTGAGCGGACGACGAACTCTCTCGTCGGCGGTTCACTCCGTAACGCTCAGCGCCGCCGCTTCGGCCCGTCGGCCCGCCATCATCTTCTCGAAGGCCGGGCGCTTCTGGCAGTTCTCGTACCAGGCGCGGATATGGGGCTTGTCCTCGAAGAGCTTCGGTTCGCCCATGGCGTAGCGCATCACTTCCGCGACGTTGAGGTCGGCGACGGTGAAGCGGTCGCCGACGAGAAAGTCGCGGCCGGCGAGATGCAGTTCCAGAACCGAGAGCGGCATTTTCAGCATGCGGCTGGCCACCGCAATCGTCTTGCGTCCGCCTTCGCTCATCTCCTGTCCGGCGTCGTGCACAAGCACGATCTGCACGGTCTGCGGCTCGAGCTCGGTCGCCGCCCAGAGCGTCCACTGCAGCATCTGGCCTTCCTCGGCAATATTGGCCGGCGCCAGCGGGCCGCCATGCTTCTTGGCGAGATACATGGTGATGGCGAGCGACTCGGTCAGCACCAGGCCGTCATCGTCGATGGCCGGGATCTGCGCGGACGGATTGACCGCGAGAAAGTCCGACGAGCGCGTGTTGAACGGCGCGTCTTCGGCAAACGGGTCCTTCAGGTAGCGCGCCTGCGTCACCTTGACCGATTTGAAGGGAAGGCCGAGTTCCTCGGCGGTCCAGTAAACCCGCGACGCCCGGGACAGATAGACACCATAGATCGTCAGCATTTCGTCCCGCCCCCAGGTACAAATAGAGAAAGCGTGTCGCGACCTCGAAGAATCGCGTCCACGCTTCATTGTCGTCATCGCAAGCATCGACTGCAAGACCCATCAGGGTCCGACGCGGCTTGCGCAAATCTTAGCGGCCGCGACCCTTGCGGCTCTGGCCGAGGCCCATTTCCTTGGCAAGGCGCGAGCGGGCCTGTGCGTAGGCGGGAGCGACCATCGGATAGTCGGAGGCCAGATCCCACTTTTCGCGGTACTGTTCGGGGGTCAGGTTGTGATGCGTCATCAGGTGGCGCTTCAGCGACTTGAACGAGCCACCGCATTCCAGACACGTGATCTGGTCGTCCTGCACGGAACGGCGGACGGAAACGGCCGGCTTCGGCTTTTCGACAACGGCTACAGCGGGAGCGGGCGAAGACGTGTTCGACAGGGCGGTGAAGACCTCTGCGATCAGGTTGGGAAGGTCGCTCGCGGGAACGACATGATTGCCGACATAGGCGGATACGATATCCGAGGTCAGCTCGACAAGAAGTCCCTGATCCGGGGTTTTGACGTTTTCTGTCATATGATTCTCCTAGAGATGGTGCGAAACGCCCGAAGCGCGCCTCTCACAAAGCTAGATCTATCCGTCATTCGAAGGATAGTTGCGAAAAAAGTATCGTGTCGCCGATGCTGACCAGGGGACGCATCGAAGTCTATGTCCACTTTAGTTCTTGCATAATCCTCTGGGCGCAAAGGCACGGAGAGGAAATTCCGGCGAAGCACAACCTTTACAGTTGTCGTGATTACCACCGTTTCAGTAAAAGTCCATATGGAAATAAGGGGATTTTATCAATTCTAACCAATCCGTAACAATTGACCCTGACGATACACGAATAGAACAGGCAGAATGTTAATGCAGGCAACATCCACGTCCCGCGATAGGACATTGTGTCTTGCCAGTTGTGCAGCCGGTGTAACTATTTCAACCGATCCCCGTTCGCGTCGCGCCCGTAGTCGTCGCGCACGCTCGCCTTCGTCAGCGGCACCTGCGCAAGATGCGCCGCACGCGCCAGCAGATGCGCGGAGACGGGCGCCGTCAGGATGAAGAAGATGAAACCGGCAAACGCCCGCACGAGGATCGCCGGATCCTGCGAGCCGAGGCCGGCGGCCATCAGAAGCAGCCCCGAGCCGACCGTGCCCGCCTTGGAGGCCGCATGCATCCGCGTATAGACGTCGGGCAGGCGGAGGAGACCGAGTGCCGCGAGAACCGAAAATGTCGACCCCGCGACCAGGAGAATGCTGACCGGAATGGCAAGCCAGAGCGTCATCGTCTTTTCCTCCCGGTCACCGACCTGCGCTTCACCTTGCCGGACTTTTCGACGCCGGGCTTCGGCGTGCCCGCCTTCACCTTGCCAGCCGTCGTCAGCAGGAAGCGTGCAAACGCGATGGTCGCCAGGAAGCCGACGAGGCCGAGCGCCATGGCGATATCGATATAGAGGTGGAAACCGGTCTTCAGCGCGATCACGGCAATGAAGCCGATGGCGATCGCCACCAGCATGTCGAGCGCCACGACCCGGTCGGGCAGGCTCGGGCCGCGGATGACGCGGATGACGGTCATCAGGAAGGCGATCGGCAGCGCGATCAGCGCAAACCAGATGGCCGCTTGCAGGATCTGGTCGCCCGCCGTCATCGAAACGCCTCCAGGATCTTCGCCTCGAACCCGTCCGCGATGTCGCGGATGGCCGCCTCGGCATCGGCGCAGTCGAGCGCGTGGACATAGAGAAAGCGCCGGTCGTCGGAAACATCGACGGAGAGCGTGCCCGGGGTCAGCGTGATGAGATTGGCCAGCAGCGTGATCTCGAAATCGCGGTTCACCCGCAGCGGAAAGGCGAAGATGCCGGGCTTCAGGTTCATCTTCGGTCTCGTCACCAGAACCGCCACCTTGAAGGCCGAAAGCGCCAGTTCCCTGAGGAAGAGGAGGATGAGCGCCACCACCTTGAGCGGACGGATGGCGATCCCGCTCGGCTGCACGTTTTCGCGGATCAGGAAGAGCGCGAGACCGGACAGCACCAGCCCGAAACCGAGATTGAGCGCGGTGAACGAGCCGGTGATAGCCGCCCAGACCAGCGTGAAGAGGAGAAGGACTACCAGTCGCGTCATGGCGTGGGCGCTCCCTGCGGGAAGACGGAATGGAGATAGGCCGTCGGCTCGAGCAGGCCGGCGGCTGCAGTCTGCGCCAGCGCCAGCAGCGGCTCGGGATAAAGCCCGATGCCGAGCGACAGGAGGGTGAGGGCTGAAAGCGGGATGAGTTCGCTCGCCAGCATCCGCGCCGGTTCGACCGTGCCGGAAGCCGGCATCCGCCACCAGCCGAGCGCGAAGGCGCGCGTCGCGGCAATGGTGGTCAGGAGGCCCGAAACGAGGATTACCGCGCCCTGCCACCAGGCGCCGAAATCGAATGCGGCCTTGATCAGCATCGCCTTCGGCCAGAAGCCCGAGAAGGGCGGCAGGCCGGAAACCGAGAAGAACAGCGCCAGCGCGATTGCCGAGAGCAGCGGGCTCTTCGCATAAAGTCCCGAAAGATCGTGGAGCGAGAAGGACCCGCCCATCCGCCCGGCAACGCCCACCATCAGATAGAGCGCCAGCATGACGATCATCGAATGCAGCGCATAGAAGAGCGTCGCCGAAATCGCCGTCTGGGCGCCGAACGAAATGCCCGCCAGCATGATGCCGATGCCGGTGATCACCATGTAGCCCAGCATGCGCCGCAGATCCGCCTGCGCCAGCGCACCGAGCGCGCCGGTGATCATGGTGAGCGCGGCGATCACGCCGATGAGCGTCGAATAGGCATTGGCCTCCTGCGGAAGCAGCATGACCATCACGCGGATCAGCGCATAGACGCCAACCTTGGTGAGCAGCCCGGCAAAGAGCCCGGCCACCACGATGCGCGGCGTGTGATAGGAGGCCGGCAGCCAGGAATTCACCGGGAAGGCAGCCGCCTTCATCAGGAAGGCGGTGATGAAGACGAGGCTCAGCGTCATCATCGGTGCCGAGGCGCCGAGTGTGGGCGCGCGGGCCGCAATGTCGGCCATGTTGAGCGTGCCGAAGACCGCATAGAGAATGCCGACCGCAATCAGGAACAGCGTCGTGCCGATGAGATTGAGGATCGCGTATTTCGTCGCGCCGTCCAGCTGCTCGCGCTCCGATCCGAGGATGATCAGGCCGAAGGAGGAGATCAGCAGCACCTCGAACCAGACATAGAGGTTGAAGATGTCGCCGGTCAGAAACGCGCCCGAAACCCCGCCGACCATGAGGAACAGGAAGGGGAAGAAGCCATAGGCCCGCCGCGTCCGGTCGATATCGCCCAGCGCCGCGATGCCGCCGGCCAGGGCGGCAATGCCCGCCGTCAGGTTGAACAGCGCGCCGGTCGGGTCGACCGTGAAGGCGATGCCGAAGGGCGGCAGCCAGCGGCCCATGACCATGGTGATTGGCCCCTCGCGGATGACGGCCGCGAGCAGGCCCGCATCGATCAGCACGAGGCCCGCCAGCGCCGGGATCGCGAGCCATGCCTGCAGGTCCATGCGCTTGCGCGTCATGATGAGGATCGCGCCCAGCAGCAGGCACCAGACGGGCGGCGCGATGACCAGCCAATGCGCTGCCGGAACCGACGCGAGCGTCATCGACTTTTCAAGCGCTTCAAGGGGAATGCTGCTGGTGGCCATCAGCAGTTTCCTTGCCGCGGTTTGTATTGGTTCTGGATTGCGTGTCGGGCACGACGGTCACTCTCCCTCCCCCTTGTGGGGAGGGTTGGGGAGGGGACTTTGGCCAAGCTGGCACCTGCGCTTGTGGCGAAGACCCCCTCTGGCTGCCGCCATCTCCCCCACAAGGGGGGAGACGACATGCGGCGCTTGCTACAGTCCAATCTCCCCCCTTGCGGGGGAGATGGCCGGCAGGCCAGAGGGGGGTGCCAAGACCTCCGCTGCCTGTTGCTAGTCCGATTCAAGTTCATCCTGTCCCCTCCCACTCAATAGCCGAGCGGCGGCGGGCTTGCGTCTTCCGGCTCGGCGAGACGCATCTGCTGCGTGTCGTCGGTCTTCAGCGTCTGGTAGGCGCGATAGGCCAGCACCAGCAGGAAGGCGAAGAAGGAAAACGAGATGACGATGGCCGTCAGGATCAGCGCCTGCGGCAGCGGATTGGCGGCGCTCGCGGGGAGCGTTTCCATGCCCTTGCCGATGATCGGCGGCGCCTCGCGCGTCACCCGGCCAGCGATGAAGAGCAGCATGTTCACCGCATTGCCGAGGATTGCGACGCCCAGCAGGATGCGGATGATGTATTGCGACAGCATGAGATAGATCGCGACGGTGAAGAAAATCCCGACGACGATGGCCATGAACCCTTCCATGATCAGTCATCCTCCCGTTCTTCAAGCGCCAGCGCGATCGCGGTGATCGCCCCCGTCACCACCAGATAGACGCCGATATCGAAGAGCATCGGCGTCGATAGCGCGACTTCCGTGCCAAAAATGTTGGGAAACACCCAGAGTGCGGTCATGAACGGCACATCGGCAAACAGCGAGACGATGCCCGCCAGCGCCGATGCCGCAAGCCCGGCCGCCGCAATGGTGATCGGATCGAACCACAGCGCCCGCCGGACCGCCGAAACGCCGCTGGCAATGCCGAGAATGGCAAAGGCCGAGGCCGCGATCAGCCCGCCGATGAAGCCGCCGCCCGGTTCGTTATGGCCGCGCAGCAGCACGAAGACGGAAAACAGCACCATCAGCGCCGTGAGATAGGGCGCCATGGTGCGGAAGATCAGCGTGTCCATGCCGCGTCTTGCGCTGCGTCCCGTGCCGGACGTGTCCATCAGGCGCTCCTTTCCGGATCGTTGTCCGCCGGCTTCACGGTGCCGGTCCCGCGAATGCGGATCAGCGCGAGGATCGCAAGCCCGGTGATCGTCACCACCGCGATTTCGCCCAGCGTATCCGTGCCGCGGAAGTCGACGATGATGACGTTGACGACGTTCGACCCATGCGCGACCACCTTGGACCATGCATTGAAGAAATCGGTCAGCGAGGTGTTGAACGGCGCCTGCACGGCCCGCAGCAGGAGCGCGGCGAAACCGACGCCGCAGGCAAGCGCGATGATGGCATCCTTGACGAGTTCGCGCCCATGCCGGTGATCGCTCGGCTGCAGGTCCAGCCGTGTCATGACCAGCGCCAGAATGACGACCGACAGCGTCTCCACCATGAACTGCGTGAAGGCGAGATCCGGCGCGCCATAGAGCATGAAGATCACGGCGACGGAAAAGCCCTGGATGCCGAGCGACACGATCGCCGTCAGCCGGTCGCCGGCGACGACGACCGCGAAGAGGCCGATCACCGCAATCGCGAAGATGACGAGCTCATGGAAGCCCGCATCCGCGGGCCAGGCGGGCCAGGTCGGCCATTCCGAAAAGATCGCCATCGGCAGCAGCAGTGCTGCGGCAATGGTGATGAAGACCACCATGATATAGGTTTCCAGCCGTCCGGCCTGGATGCGCGTGGTGACAAGATGCGCGCCCCGGATCAGGCCGCGCATGGCCTGGTCGAAGCCCTGGTCCGGCCCCCAGCCGATCGATTCCAGCGCCGCAGCCGCAGCCTCGCGCGCCCGGTCGAGGAGAAGATAGACGATGACGCCAAGCGCAATCGTCGCCAGCGAGAGAGCGAAGGGCAGGGAGAGATGCGGGATCGCCGAAATGGTGATCTCCCGCGCCTCATGCGCAATCGCCGAGGCCATGGGCGCGGAGATCGCTGCGTGGAACGCGCCGGAAAAGATGCCGGCCATCAGGCCTGAAATCGCCAGCACGACCGGGCCGATGAGCATAAGGAACGGGGCCTCGTGGATATGGGGCGGGTGCCTCTGGCCGATCTCCCCCCTTGCGGGGGAGGTGCCCGGCAGGGCAGAGGGGGGTGCCCCAGCCTCCGTGCCAGCCTCCGACCCATGATGTGGCCCCGGCAGCGGGCGTTCCGCCCCGACAAACGGTTTCAGCGCCACGGCGAAGGCAAGCGCGAACATCAACCCGTTGCCGATCACCGCCGCAAGTGTGAAGGCGATGGCGCGCGGATTGCCCCCGGCAAGCGCCTCATAGACCTCTTCCTTGGCGAGAAACCCGAGGAACGGCGGCAACCCGCCCATGGAAAGCGCCGCCAGCATCGCTGCCGCAAAGGTCACCGGCATCGCCCGCCAGAGCCCGCCAAGCCGCGTGATGTCGCGCGTGCCGGCCTCATGATCGACCGCGCCCGCCACCATGAAAAGGGCGCCCTTGAACAGCGCATGGGCGACGAGATAGAGCGCCGCACTTTCCAGCGCATGCGGCGTGCCGAAGCCGGTCATCATGACGAGAAGCCCGAGCGAGGCGACCGTCGTATAGGCAAGCATCAGCTTGAGGTCTGTCTGGCGCAGGCCGATCACTGTCCCGGCGAGCAGCGTCGCGCCGCCGAAGACCGGCAGGATCGTCTCCCAGGGGGCGGTGTCGCCAAAGGCCGGCTGCAGCCGCATGAGCAGGAACACGCCTGCCTTCACCATGGTCGCCGAATGCAGATAGGCAGAGACCGGGGTCGGGGCCTCCATCGCGTTGGGCAGCCAGAAATGGAACGGAAACTGCGCCGACTTGGTGAATGCGCCGCCGAGGATCAGGAGCAGGGCCGCAAAGTAATACGGGCTCGCCTTCAGCGCCGGGGCATATTCGATGAGCAGCGAAATGGTGCTCACCCCCGTGACGTTCCAGACGAGGATCAGTCCTGCCAGCAGCGCCAGCCCGCCACCGCCCGTCACCACCAGCGCCTGGATCGCCGCGCGGCGCGACGCCTCGCGCGAATGATCGAAGCCGATCAGCAGGAACGAGGTGATCGAGGTCAGCTCCCAGTAGATGAAGAGCATGAGGAAACTGTCGGAGACGACAACGCCGAGCATCGATCCCATGAACATCAGGATGAAGGAAAAGAACCGCCCCTGCTGCGGATGTCCCTTCAGATAGCCGCCGGCATAGAGAAGGATCAGCGCGCCGATGCCCGAGATCAGAAGAACGAAGGTGAGCGACAGTCCGTCGATCAGCCACGAATAGCTGACATTGAAGGACGGCACCCAGAGATACCCGCCCGTGAACGCCTGTCCGCCCGCAACATCGCCGAGCGCACGGCAGAAGAACGCAAAGATCCCGGCCGGCACCAGCGCCAGCGGCAACGCCGCCCAATGCCCCAGCACCCGCGTCAAGGCAGGCGCTGCCACCGCCGCCAGAAACGGCGCGATCAGGGCTATGAAAATGAATGGCGCATCGCTCGCCGCCATGATCTCTCCATTTCAGCCTCGGGGAGAGAAGGGATAGGGCAATGCGGCGGCAGGCTCAAGCTTCGAAGGGGATTTTTCGGGGGAGGGCTGTTCATGACAGCAGACATGGTGAGGGCGGACAGCGCGGAGGCGTTGATCGATGCCGTCCTTGACAAAGTAAGGATTTTTCCTTACTTTTGGCCTTGAAGGAGTTTCGCCATGCCGGCTCTGCTCAAGAAGATCAGTGCGATTACCGAAAAGGGTCAGGTCACGATCCCCAAGTCCGTGCGCGAGGCGCTGGGCGTCGAATATGGCGGCCGTATCGCCTTCTATGTGGACGAAAACCGGGTGGTTTCGATCCAGAAGGAGGCGGAGGACCAAGAGGATGATCCTGTCATCGGCGGCTTCCTGAACTTTCTGGCCGAAGACATGGCAAAACATCCTGAACATGTGCGCGAATTTCCGCCCGAGCTTGTCGCGCGCATGGTGGAGGCGACCAAGGGCCTGGAGATCGATCCGGATGCGCCGATCCTCGGCGACGTGGCGCTCTGAGCGATGCCGGTCATCAACGGCTGGAACGTCTACGCCCATCCGCTTCTGCTTGATCAGCTTGAGAAACTGACCGCCGCCGTTGAAGCGCTGAAGCGCAAGGACCCGGATGGCTATGGCGATCACGCGAATGCCAAGCTGCTGGCGGCCTTGCTCTCGCTGATGTTTTCGAAGATCCCGAGCGACCCGACATCTACCGCCTATGTGCAAGGCAACACACTTGGCCCAGATCGTCGTCACTGGTTTCGCGCCAAGTTCGGGGCAGGGCGCTTCCGCCTCTTCTTTCGCTATAGCAGCCGATCGAGGATCATCATTTTCGCATGGGTCAACGACGAGAACTCGCTTCGAACCTATGGCTCGAAAACCGATGCCTATGCCGTCTTCAAGGGCATGTTGAACGACGGCAATCCGCCGGATGACTGGGACGCTCTCATGCGCGCGGCGTCGGACGGGAAGGCGATAGCGCGGCTGGACCAGGCAACGAAGTGACCGTCGAAGCCGGGAGAACGTTCATCTGCCCTCACGCTCCTCACACCAAGTTGATCCCGCTTGATCGCTGGCCCCGTTGCCATCCGCTCTCGACATCCCCATCTGACGTCGCGTAACTTCAACGAAATCAATTGGCAAAACGCCGCCCGCTGAATCAGTTTCTGAGGTCGCTCAGGCTCTGAAACGGGGGAGGCAAGTCGCATGGAGGCGCATATGGCACGCATAGTCCCCGTCATCACCAAGTCGGACGAAGAATGGCGCGACCAGCTCACGCCGGAACAGTTTCATGTAACGCGCAAGCATGGCACGGAGCGGCCGTTTACCGGGCCGTTCTGGAACACGTTCGAGCGCGGCACCTATTCCTGCGTCTGCTGTGATGCGCCGCTCTTCGTGTCGGACACTAAATTCGATGCCGGCTGCGGATGGCCGAGCTTTTTCAAGGCGATATCGGAGGATGCGATCACCGAGATCGAGGATCGCTCGCATTTCATGGTGCGCACCGAAATCCGCTGCGCCCGCTGCGACGCCCATCTCGGCCACGTCTTCCCCGACGGCCCGCCGCCGACCGGCCTGCGCTATTGCCTGAACGGCACGGCGATGAATTTCACGCCGGACAAGTAAGGTCGGGCCTCCCGCTCGTCCTCATCCTGAGGCGCCGCCCGCAGGGGCGGCCTCGAAGGATTGCCGAGCTGGCTTCCGTCGCATCAGACTGTCGCCAGCTCAGTCCAAAAATATTGAGGCCGGGTGGCCCCCGTGAACACCCGGCCTCGACGTTGCGCGGTAATTTGGGTTGAACCGCCTCACCCCCGAAACGGCCCGCGCATCGTTTTCCTCTTCGGCAGTTCCCGATGTCAGGCGCCCCAGCCCATGTCGGACCTGCCGTGATCTCACCCCATGCATTCGCGGCACAGGGCCGCATGCGGCACGGCTTCCAGCCGCTCGGCGCTGATCTGCCCGCCACAGCGCACGCAGGTGCCATAGGTCCCGTCTTCGATCCTCTTCAGCGCGGCCTCGATGGCCTTCAGCTCCATCTGCCCCTGCAGGCCCAGTTCTTCCAGAACCTCGTCATTCTCCCGCTCGGTGGCGCGCTCCGCGCTGTCCGGGTTGGGCGTCGTATCGAGATCGGTCTCGATCTTGCCCAGCCGATGGGTCAGTTCGGCCTTGCGCGCCAGCAACCTGGCTTCGTTCGTGTTCATGGCGTTCATCGCCCTCTCTCCGGGTTTCTTTGTCACAGCTCAGCGATCGACCAGCACCGAAATGTCGGCGTGTCGCACCACGCGGTCGGCGGTCGAGCCGAGGAAATAGTTGGATATGTCGGGCCGGTGGGAGGCGACCATGATCAGGTCTGCCTGATGCGCCTCGGCGGCGGCCAGAATGTTGCTCGCGGCCTGTCCGCTGCGCAGTTCGGCGCGGGTGCGCACCTTGATCTCGGCACGCAGCTTGTCGAGCGTTTCCAGCGCCTGCTGGCGGTTCCGCTCGATGACATGGCCTGGCACATCGATGGTAAGGTATCCCGGAACGTCCTCGACGACGTTCAGAAGCACGATCTCGCCGCCATCATCGGCCAGCGCTTCGGCCTTCTTCAGAATTTTCACGCCCTTGTCGACCTGTGCCAGATCGACGGCAACGATGATTTTCTTGAACATGATGGTCTCCATCGGGCGGATGCATCATGGGGCTTCCAGGCCTCGCTTCAATGCATCCGTCTTGAGATGGAGGTTCCGCCTTTTCGGCACATCCCGCATTGACAGAGATCAAGATTTAGCTTGATCTCTGTCAATCCGGCAGTTGATCCAGAGCAAGGCGAATCTCCGTTCAGTCGGGCAGGTAGGGCCAGGAGAGCACGATCAGCACGACGAACATGCCGGCAACGGCGGCCAATGCCGGAATGATGATCGCCGGAAATCCGAAGACGGTGATGGCAAGCGCCCAGAGCAGCAGGCAGTTGATGACGAAGAGCAGCTTGGCTGCAACCGGTCCGTCCGCTGCTTCGCGGAGCATCCAGCCGAAGACGGGGATATTGTAGATGACAGCCTGCATGACACGGTCCTTTCAGCGCTCCGAAAGCCGGAGGCTTCCGAGAATTGCGTTTGATCAAGAATTGACGAAATGCAAAGCGAGATGGTCGAAGAAATCGTGCCGCTTGGCCTGGATTTCGTCTTGCCCGTGATGTTCGTCAATTTACCAGTAGCGCAGTAAATCGGACGATATTTGTGGTAAAGCAAAGAATGCGCAGTGCAGCATTCTGCCGCAGCGTGGCTCTCGTCCTTGTGTCGGGCCAGCGCCTTCCGTGACAACGCCATTTGTCATCCAGGCGGGTAGGGGTTACACTTCATCCATCCGTGAAGAACCGGGTTCGTTCGCCATGTCGACAGAAACAGTCAGCATCGAATTTCTCGCAAAGCAGGCCAAGGTCAACATGGACGAATTGCGGCTTCCCCGCAAAGACGTCTCCGACATGATGCGCCTCCTGAACGCCACGTACGAGCTCACCCGTCGGGTCGAGCGCCGGGAGGGTGAGTTGCGCGACGACATCGAGCTGATGATCAAGATGGAGATCGGCGGTTCGCTCGCCAATATTCATACGACGCTTGAAGGATCTCTGGCGCGGATCGAAGAGACCGTTGGTGATGTGGTCCGGAGAGTGAACGCTCTGGAAGATCGACCGCAATAGCGCCGCCTGCACCCGCCTTCCCGAATGAGCTGGGCCGCGAAGATGAGACAGGCCAACCGGCCTGCCTCCGAGCTTTGCGTAAAAGCGCTTACTGCTTCGGCTTCTGGCCGTTCATGTCCTTCATGTCGTGCTTCATCTCGCCGCCATTGGCCGGGCCGACCTGGAATTCGACCTTGACGTCGCCGGCCTTCTGGAAATGCAGCACGGCCGGGATCTTGTCGCCTTCCTTGAAGGGCGTCTTCACGTCCATGAACATCACATGCAGGCCGCCCTTCTTCAGTTCGACCGTCTTGCCGGCCGGAACCGGAATGCCGTCCTTCAGCTGGCGCATCTTCATCACGCCGTCGGTCACGGCCATTTCATGAAGCTGCACATTCGGCGTGGCGGGCGAGGTGATGGAGACGAGCGTGTCGTCGGTCTTGCCGTGATTGGTGATTTCCATGAAGCCGCCGCCGACGGCTGCGCCCGGCACCATGGCGCGGCTGGCCGGATGCACGACTTCGAGTTCGCCGACCTTGTATTCATGGGCGAAGGTGGCCGTTGCAAGCAGGCCGGCGGCCAGTGTCAGGCCGAGTGTCTTGATGAGGTTCATGGGGTATTCTCCTTTTGTAAACAGGTGTTTCCGTTGTCAGAAGCCCGCCGGGGCAAGCCCGGTGGGAATGAAGACCCGGTGGCCGGCCGGCGAGGCGACGAATTCCGCCACCACGCCATAGGCCCCGCGAATGGTGGCGGTCGTCAGCACATCCTCATGCGCGCCGGCCTTGATCAGGCGGCCGCGCGCGAAGAGCAGCATCTGCCCGCAGAAGCGGGCGGCAAGGTTGATGTCGTGCAGCGCAACGAGAACCAGCGCGCCGCTTTCGCGCGCATAGGCCTCGACATGGCCAAGCGCCTCCATCTGGTGGCGGATGTCGAGCGCGCTGGTCGGCTCGTCCATGATCAGCACCTCCGGCCGCCGCATCAGCCGTTGCGACAGCATGACCAGCTGGCGCTGCCCGCCCGACAGCGTCGGCATGGTGCGCGGCGCCAGATCGGATAAGCCGAAACGGGAAAGCAGCGCCATCGCATCGGCAATATCCTCGTCGCCGACGCGCACGCCCAGCCGCTCCAGTCGCCCGAGCAGCATGACTTCCAGCACGGTCAGCGCCGAGCGCACATCGGTATTCTGCGGCATATAGGCAAGAGCCCGGCGGTCGAGCGCCGCCCCCTTCCAGGTTATCGCGCCATCATGCGGCAGCAGGCCGGCGAGGGCCGAGAGGAAGGTGGACTTCCCCGCGCCATTCGGCCCGACAACCGCCGTCACCCCGCCGCCGGCAAGCGACAGCGAGACATCGGCCAGCGTCTTCCGCGCTCCGCGCGTCACATTCATGTTGCGGATCTCAAGGCTCATGCCAGTCGCCCCTTCTTTGCGAAGATGAGTATGGCGAAAAGCACCGGCACGCCGATCACCGCCGTGACAATGCCGACCGGGATGACCCCGCCGGGCGACACGGCCTTGCCGAAGGCGGACGCGCCGGCCAGCATCGCCGCGCCCGCCAGCGCCGACATCGGCAGCGCAAAGCGGTGATCCTCGCCCACCAGCGCGCGCGCCGCATGCGGCGCAATCAGGCCGATAAAGCCGATCGTGCCGGTAAAGGAGACGGCCGCCGCCGTCAGCAGCGCGGTCAGCACGAAGGTGCGGCGGCGCAGCGCCCAGGTCTTCACGCCCAGGCTTGCCGCGTTGTCCTCGCCAAGCCGCAGCGCCGTCATCTGCCAGCAATCGCGGATGATGAAGGGGAGGGTGAGTGCGAGGATGACCGAAACGGTCAGCACCCCGCTCCATGTCGCCTTCTGCAGGCTGCCGAACAGCCAAAAGACGATCTGCTGCAACACTTCCGGCGAGGCCATATATTGCAGGAAGGATTGCAGCGACTGGAAGAAGAAGAGAACCGCAATGCCGGCCAGAACCAGCACCTCCGGGCTTGCGCCCGTCATCCGCGCAATCAGGTAGACGATGGCCGCCGCCAGCAGCGTCATCGCAAAGGCAGCCACCGGGATGGCATAGAGCGCCGGCAGCGGCAGGCTGAGTTCGAACAGGATCGCCACCGCCGCGCCAAAGCCGGCCGCAGCGGAAAAGCCGAGCGTAAACGGGCTTGCCAGCGGATTGTCGAGGATCGTCTGCATCTGCAATCCCGAAAGGCCAAGGCAGGCCCCGACCAGTGTCGCCATCGCCGCCTCCGGCATGCGAAGCTGCCAGAGGATCGTGGCGGCCATGCGGTCGGCCCCGTGCGGCCCGGCAAGAAGCGTCGGCACCAGCGTCTCGAACGGCATGCCGGATGGCCCGGTGGACAGATCGACGGCAAGGGCCGCGACCAGCGCCAGCCCGCAAAGCGCCAGCGCGACGAGTTTCCCCGTCGCGCCGGACCGCGCGGTTCCTGAAGCCGGGCTTGCAAGAACGGCGGCATCGCTCATTGGACGGCAGCCTTGTATTGCTCGATGAACACGCCCTTGGCCTCGATCGGCAGCCAGGTCTTGTAGAAGGCGCGGATTTCCGCATTGGGATCGACATCCGCAAAGGCCTTCGGATGCAGAACCTTCGCCATGTAGCGCACATAGACGAAATCGGAGAGCGTGCGCGTGCCGCCGTGATAGACGGCGTGAACCTCGCCCATCTTCACCGCCGGCAGCTGGTCCCAGCCGGGTCGCTTCAGATAGGCAGCAATCCGCTGGTTGACGACCGCCGGGTCCGCGCCGAAGCCGACGGAGACAGCCTGTGGCTTGTTCAGCCATTCGGAACCGGAGAGGAAAATGGCGTCAGGTGCGGCGGCGAGAACATATTCAGGCCGGAGCGGCCCCCAATTGCCGACCTGACCCTTGGCGATATTGGTGCCGCCCGCCATGTCGATCACGCCGGCCCACATCGTGTCGCCATAGGAATTGCCGAACTCGCCCGGACCCTTCTGGGCCAGCTCCACATAGACCTTCTTCGGCGGGCCGCTTTCGGACGCCTGCGCGGCCTTCACGCGGGCAATCGTGTCCTCGACAGAGCCCTTGTAAAAATCGCCGAGCTGCTTCGCCCGCTCCGGCTGGCCGAGCACATCGCCCAGCACCGTCGTCGAGCGCAGATGTTTGTCGAGCGTCTGCGCATTATAGTCGATGACGACGACCGGAACGCCCGCCGCCTCGAACTGTTTCACCGCTTCGCCCAGCGCCTTGAACTGCCAGGCGGCGAGGATGACGAGATCGGGCCGGGCCGAAATCGCCTTTTCGACCGAGAACGTGCCGGCCTCGGCATCGCCCACATCCACCTTGTCGGCAATGGAGGGGATGGCCTTCACATAGGCCGCATATTGCGCCGGCCGCCAGTCGCGCCAGACCGGGGCGGAAACGGCAACGACACGGTCGATCGAGCCGGGCCCGCCAACGGCCATGAAGTCCTCGAAGTTGAAGCCGAGCAGGATGCGCTGCGGCGGCGCGGCGATCTCGACCTTGCGGTCGAGAACGTCGGTGATCGTGGACGAAAGCGCGGCACCTGCGCCGAGAAGAAGGGCGGCAGCGGAAAGCGCCAGTGACTTGAAGATCTTCATTGTGCTTTTCCCTTGCCGTTGTTGCGGGCCGAGGTGGCCGGATTGTTGCCGGAGGCGATCTCCTTCAGTCGCTCCGTTTTGGTCAGTGTCACGATTTCGGCATGCGCATAGTCGATCACGCCGTCGCGCTTGAACTGGTTGAGCGTGCGGCTGACGGTTTCCACCGTCAGGCCGAGCCAGTCGGCAAGGTCGCCGCGGGTGAGATAAAGCGTCAGCACCGGCCGCCCCTGGCGCAGCTTGCGGGGAAATTGTGCCGCAAGGTCGAGGAGCCCGTTGGCCACCTTTTCCGCCGCGTTCATGCGGCCGAGCAGCGTGGCGTGGCGCACCAGCCGGTCGAGCGAATCAAGCGAGGCTTCCGTGGCGAGATCCGGGTTTGCGGTGGGATCAAGAACTTCGACCTCGGTAAAGGTCAGCGCCTTGATCGCGCCGCCAATGTCGCGGTCCGGCTGCTGGGCAATCGTGCGCCCGGGACCGACAATATCGGTGATCTGCCGGCGGCCGTCGGCGAGCAGATGATAGACGGCGAGGCAGCCGTCGATGACGCGGTAAAGCCTGGGGCTTGCCGGCGTGCAATCCACATCGTCGCCAGGCGCGATGAACTGGAGAAGGGGCTTGTCCAAAGCGATCGGGACATGCCCGGGATGAATGAGGACAGGATGCGGCAGCAAGGCCTGCCGTGTGTTGACATGTAGCATGGAAGATATCCGCTTGCTCGGCGGACCAGCCCGGCCTCAAACGGGCAGGGCATGGGTCCGCGCGTGACAGAAGACGCCGGACGCGAAGTCGCGACGCCGGTTCGGTCTGTCAGGCGGATGCGGGTGGCGCGCGCGGGCCGGCGCCGGGCGGATAGAGACGATGGTGAAGCGCGTCGGGTCCGGCGGGCAGAAGCGTGCCGGAAACGATCACCAGCCGTGCGCCGGCGGCCTCTGCAGGCACCGGAAGTATCACATGGTGATGATGCAGCCCCAGCGAATCAGCCCCGAGCTTGACGATCTTGCCCTGGCCGGAGCCATCGGGAATGGTGACGCAGAGCGACGGCAGCGAGCCGTCCGGCAGCATGTAGGCCGCGACTTCCTCAGTCGACAGCGCCCGGGAATTCGCCTCTGCCGGGGCCGAGAGCGCCAGCGACAGGAGAGCGATCGCGCAAAAGAAGCGCGTCACGATACCCATCCATGTCGCCCGTTTCGGCTGCATCAGTTCAAAATTTCCCTCGTCCTTCATCACGGATAGGCCGGGCGGCCTGAAACGTCAATGCGGCATTCTGGTCGGTGAAGCGGGTGGTCCCCGCCTCTGATGCTCCTCCATACACAGGCTGCGCGCCTGACACTTTGCGCTAGCGCAAGTCGGTTGATCTTGACACTTGCCGCCGCGCGCCGAACCGGCTAGCTCTACCTTCAGTGGTTCCATCGTGCCTCAGGCGCGAGGATTAAAAGGGAACACGGTGAGGCGTATCCATCAGGACCCGAAACCGTGGCTGCCCCCGCAACTGTAAGCGGAGAGCCTCCTTCGGATGCCATTGGTCTTGCGGCATGTCGCGTCAACACGACAGGCCGGAAATGAGACCGATAAGGCGAAGGACAAGGCAAAGACCCGCGAGCCAGGAGACCTGCCATGGACCGCCGCAGCCGCAAGGTTGCGGTTCAAACAAACACCTTTTGCGCGGTGGGCGCTTAAAAAGGAGACGAACATGCATATCGAACCCGGACTCATTGATCCCCTGCGCGTGACGGCAGCCAATGCCGCAGCACTCGCCGTTGTCGCCACACAGATCCCGGCGCTCGTCCGCGCGCCGCTCAACATCGTCAAGGCAGGCCTTGCGGCCGTCGTCTTCTCGGTCCTCATGCAGGCCTGGCACCTGCCGGTCGGCCCGTCGGAACTGCACCTCATCGGCGCAACAACCGTCTATCTCCTCTTCGGCTTTGCGCCGTCGATGGTGGGCTTCGCGCTTGGCCTTTTCCTGCAGGGCTTCTTCTTCGAGCCGCAGGATCTCGTCCATCTCGGCGTCAACTCGCTGTCGCTGATGCTGCCGCTCATCGCCGTGCATGAAACCTTCGGCAAGCGGCTCTTTGCGGCGCATGCGGCCGAGCGCTTCAGCTTCGCCCGCGTGCTGCGCATCGATGCGGTCTATTATGCCGGTGTCTCCGCCATGGTCGGCTTCTGGCTGATGATCTCCAATGACGGCTTCGCCCTGGCCGACTGGGGCCGCTGGGCGCTCGCCTACATGCCGGTCTTCGGTATCGAGGCGCTGATCACCTTCACGACGGTGACGGTGATGGAGACCTGGCGCAATTCCGGTGCGCTCTCGCGCTTCACCGAAATCGGTCGCCTGACCTTCGCCTGACCGGCTCCGGCAACATCCATCATCAAGACATGAAAGGCGGGTCCCTCGGGGCCCGCCTTTTTGCATGCACGGTTTTGATAAACGAGGAAAAAAATCCCAAAATTGGGGCGGAATTTTCCGAAAACTTAAGAAAAAACAATCATAGATTGTCGTGAGGCGCTTCCAAACATCCACGAAATGCCTCTAGGGTGTATGAATAAATTCCTATTACATAGGAGGTTTTCATGATTGCCAGCAAAGACCAGGAGCGTGAAGTGCGCTCCGGACGTGGATCGGACCGCGCCAGGGACCGACGTCCGCCCCTTTCGGCGCTGCGGGAAACGCGGCCCGAGCGCGTCATCTGCCAGTCCGTCCGGCTGATGACGGCGGAATTTCTCTTCGTTTCCGGCGACCGGATCGGCATGCGCCGCGAGCGCCGCCGGCTCGCCTGCCACATCCGCCAGATCGCCATGTATGTCTGCCATGTCGCGCTGCAGATGCGCATGACGACGATCGGCGAGGGCTTCGGCCGCGACCGCTCGACGGTCGCCCATGCCTGCGCCGTGGTCGAGGACCGCCGCGACGACCGCGACTTCGACGAATTCGTCTCGGCCATTGAACGCATCGTGGTTCTCGCCTTCGGCCATTTCAGCGAGGTGGCCCATGACTGAGGAAACGACCGGCAAGAGGCCCGGCACGACAGCCGACACCACGGGAAAGCCGGGCCCCGCAGCGCCGCCCCAGAGCTCCGGCACCAGGAAACCCGCCGCCAGCGTCCAGGCCGCCCCCGGCCATGCGGCTTCCGTCAGCACAAAAGCCAGCCCCGGCAAGTCGGTCCCCGGCAGAGGAGGCAAGCCCGCACCCCGCCCGAACCAGGAGGCCGACCGCCTCAGGTCCCTGCTGCTGCGCTTCCTCAAATCCCTGTCGCCCGCCGGCGCGCAAATCTGCCCGCAGAATGCCGGCCCGCAAGGCAGCGGCTCGGCCGGCACCGCTTCGGGAGCCGTGGTCGAGCTCGCCACGCCCACGGCCCGGCTGCGCGTCGAAACCCGCATTCTGGTTCTGGCCGCCCGCGAGGGCCTGATCGCCCGCGAGGGCGCGCGCATCCGCCCGCTGCCGGAGGCGGCAGGCTTCATCGCCCGCCACGCCACGGCGGAACCCGATTTCGCCCGCCCGCATCGCGATCTTGAGGAAACCATGCTCAGCGTCGATGGCGAGACCGCCCGCGTCACCCGCAACCAGTCCGAATCGCCGCTCTCGGCGCTGGAACGGCTGAAGGGCAGGGCCGGTGAGACCTATTTCCCCCGCGAGGCGATGGCCGCCGGCGAGCGCCTGCACGCCGATTTCACCCGCGGACTGCTCCAGCCGCAGATCACCATGCGCTTCGAGCCGCGCCTCGGCGCCAGCATCAAGGGCGCCCGCGGCGGCATCGCCGATCTCTCCGACACCGCCATCGCCGCACGCCTCCGCGTCAACCGCGCGCTCGCAGCCCTCGGCCCCGAACTCTCCGGCGTGGCACTCGACATCTGCTGCTTCATGAAGGGCCTCGAAACCGTCGAACGCGAACGCCAATGGCCCCCACGCTCCGCCAAGCTGATGCTGAAAACAGCACTTCTGGCGCTCCACAGGCACTACACGCCGCCGGCAAGGCGGGAGACAAGGCATTGGGGCGAGGAGGGGTTCAGGCCGGAGATGTGAGGGGGGATAGAGGAGAGAGAAGACCCCCTCTGGCCTGCCGGCCATCTCCCCCACAAGGGGGGAGACGACTCGTGGCGCCGTTGCGGTCAGCCGCAACGTTGTCATCTCGTCTTATCAATATGATCATTGCTTCTAATGGCTGGCGATCTTGAGGCGGGAAACCCGTGCGGTATCGTCTCCCTCCCCCTTGTGGGGAGGGTGGGGAGGGGCCTTTTCAAATCCACCAACGGCTGGGCAAACGCCGTCTCAAATCCGCCGCCGTTTCACCGAGCCGAAAAGCCCATCACCCCGCAGCCACCACCGCCTCGGCCCGGATCCGCTTGATCATCGATCTCAGCCCATTGGCCCGCTGCGACGACAGGTGTTCCACCAGGCCGATCGTGTTGAATGTGTCGATGGCGTCGGTGGCGGCGATGTCGGAGGCTTTGCGGCCGGAATAGATGGAGAGCACGATGGCGACGAGGCCGCGCACGATGTGGGCGTCGCTGTCGCCCTCGAAGGTCATGACCGGGTCGGGGCCTTCGCCCCTGTGGCTGACGAGCCAGACCTGGCTGGCGCACCCCTGCACCTTGTTTTCCGCCGTCTTTTCGCTCTCCGGCAGGTCGGGCAGCGCTTTGCCGAGTTCAATCACGTAGCGATAGCGGTCTTCCCATTCGTCGAGAAAGGAAAAGTCCTCGATGATCTGCTCGATGCTCGCCATATGTCCTGAACCGTCCTGATCTGTGTTGGCCCGCATATAGGCGGAAATGCGCGGGAAGGGAACCATTCGGGGCTGCAGAAAAAGAAAACGCCGCAAACACGAGGTTTGCGGCGTTCGCGAAAATCGCAAGTTCAGGCAGGATCAGAAAGTCAGATGTTCAGGCAGGTGGTATTTCGGTCTTGCGGACTTTAGTGCTTCGGGCGGGCCGAGGGCACGGGGATGACGGTTCCGGTGACGACGGCGTCGGGCATCGGCTGCTCGGCGGCGGCGGGAATGGACTTGGTGGCTTCCGCCACGTTCGGGGCGGCGGTGTTGTTGTCGGCAGAGCCGGCGGGCGGCTTGTCCGAGAAATTCTTGTCGAGAAGCTTGTAGGCGACGAGCGCGCCTTCCTTGGCGCGGTTGCCCAGCGCCGAAACGGTTTCGGCTCCCTTGACGCAGACATCCGGGCGCTTGGCGCACATCTCGCCGATATAGGAGAGTGCGCCGGTGGCGGCGGTCACGGCGTCTGCGGCCTCGATCTGCGGTGCGCCTTCCAGCTTCTTCTGGGCTTCCCCGTCGAAGAAGGGCAGCACGACGAGCACGGCGCAAAACCAGAAGGTTCCTTTGATCAGCATGCCCATGGTTTCAGGTTCCTGTCTCTTTGCTTCGGTCCCGGTCTTTTCGCCGGTTGTGGTCCGCCGGTTCGCTTTCCGTCCGGCTTGAGAAGACATTAGGCCTGAAGTTGCAAAAGCCGCTTTTCAAAAAATGCGCGCTTTCGAGGCAAATTTGTCTCAAATTTTATCGATTTTGTCTTTTGGAGCATTTGAGCCGCATTTGAGCGATCTTCGTTAATCCTGCTGCAGCGCAAGTCCAGGAGATACAGGGCTTTGCGGCAAGGGCCACCCGGCCAAATGTTAACGCTTGCGGCAAATCGAGCCTTTTCAGGCGCTTACGTGGCGTTAACCACGATATCCAAAGCCCCTCGGAAATCGTTCCAAAACGGGATTGCGACAGAAAATCGCAAGGCTTGGGCTTCCGTTTTTAGACTTTCCTTAAGCCGGGTGCGCCAATGTCGTCCCATATAAGAATATGAGTCACAGGGTAAATCGCGTTGCGAGTTCTGCGTAACATGGCCGGTAAGATAGCGTCGCTGCCCCAGCAGCTGGCGGGTGCATGGGCGCCGGGCCTTGCGCTGGAAGATCCAGCCGCCGCCCGCCGGCTCGAGCGCATTGCCGCTTTCGGCCTCTATGGCATGATGGTGGCGCCTGCCGCCCTTTGCCTCGTCACCAGCCCCGCCGTTGCGCTTCCCGCCGGTGTCGGCGGCATGGCCGCTCTGGCGCTCGCCGCCGCCGGCTGGCTGTCGAATGATTCGCGCAAACCCGCCGCCGTCACCGACGTTGCCGTCGAGGATGCCGTTGCCCGCCATGCGCAGGACCCGCTGCTCGATCTTCTGCCCGGTCTCGTCACCATTCATAATGAGCGTGGCCTTGTCATCCGCGCGCGTGGGCGCGACCGCGACGTGCTGATGCGCGAACTGCGCGCGCTCGACGCCAAGGGCTTCCTCGACCAGATCCATGTCTCCGACCGCATCGTCTTCCTGCAGGCCGTCGATGCCATGCGCCAGGGCGGCAGGGGCACGACGATCAACCTGCGCTTCGAAACACGCGGCGCCGATGAAGACGCCCGCAGCCAGTTCGTTCACCGCCGCCTGATGCTGAGCGCGATTGAAAGTGCAAACGGCGAATTTGCCGGCTTCTTGAGCCAGATGCTCGACACGGCGGAAGACGAGGCGGCGAGCCGCGCGCTTTCCGCACAGGCTGCCGAGGCAAATTCCGCCAACGAGGCGAAGACGCGCTTCCTCGCCGCCGTCAGCCACGAGCTGCGCACGCCGCTCAACGCCATTCTCGGCTTTTCCGACATTCTCGCCGGCGAATATTTCGGCAAGCTCGAAAATGACCGCCAGCGCGAATATGTCGCCCTCATCAACCAGTCGGGCAACCATCTGCTCGCCGTGGTCAACACCATGCTCGACATGAGCAAGATCGAGGCGGGCCGCTATGAGCTCACCTGCGAGGACTTTGCTGCCTCCGCCGCCGTGTCGGCCTGCGAGGCCATGCTGTCGCTGCAGGCGAAGAACAAGGGCGTGACGCTGACCACCCGCGTTGCCCGCGACACCGGCGATCTCGTCGCCGACCGCCGCGCCGTGCAGCAGGTGCTGATCAACCTCGTCGGCAATGCGCTGAAATTCACCGATGCCGGCGGCGTCGTCTCGCTCGATGCGGAGCGTCGCGGCCATGACCTCGTCTTCACCGTCAGCGACACCGGTATCGGCATTCCGGAAGACAAGATCGCGCTGCTCGGCCGCCCCTTCATGCAGGTGCAGAGCGATTATGCGCGCAAGTATGAAGGCACCGGCCTTGGCCTCTCGCTCGTCAAGGGCCTGGTCGAACTGCATGGCGGCCGCGTCTCGATCGAAAGCCGGCTGGGCGAGGGGACCGTCGTCTCCGTCACCTTCCCGGTCGATGGCCCCGAGGCCGTGGCCGATCCCGTCTCCGGCGAAACCGGCCAGATCGTGCCGCTCGACACCAGAACCGAATTTCCGCCGCGCCTTCCGGCCGCAGCGAAAAGCATGAATGACAAGAAGGAAAATGCCCATGACCACGCGAAAGCGCAGACCGCCTAAGAGGCAGGCCGGGCGCGTCTCGCGGATGATTGCGGGCGGCGCGGCGATGATCGGTCAAGCCGCCATGCGCAATCCGGTTGCGACCGGCGGGACGACGGCCTTTGCCATCGTCTTCTCGTTCGTTGCCGCCAATGCGCTCTGGTATCAGCCGAGCTCGCATCCGCATCCCTGGCTCGACACCCGCGATGCCTTCCGCGACTACGCCTCCAAGGCCATGCATCCGGGCGGCGACACGGCCACGACCTTCCGCATCGAGCGCGATGCCAGTGCTCAGGCAGGGGCGCAGGCTGGCTCGACCGCTGCTCAGCCGAAGCCGGTCGACGGCGTCGTCGTGCAGGACGAGCCGGCCCCCGCCGCCAATCCGCTCGTCGCCGACATTCAGGCCAATCTCCTCCGCCGCGGTCTTTATGAAGGTCCGGTCGATGGCATGATGGGCTCGAAGACCGAAGCCGCCATCATGTTCTATCAGGAAACCCGCGGCCTGCCGCAGACGGGGGCGGCAGATCCCGCCGTGCTCGATCTCCTGAAGAAGGACAATGCCGAATTCAACGTCGTGCCGCCGGATCGCCCCGCCGACGTGACCGGCGCGATCGTCGCCAGGGCCCCGCAGAAGCCGGTCGAAAAGCCGGCGCAGAAGGCTGCCGATCCGGTCGCCGCCCTGATTTCCAAGGCGCCGCGCCCGCAGGCCCCCGCCGCCCAGCCCGCCAAGGCCCAGACCGAGACTGCGAAGGTCTCCCGTCCGGCCGCGGCTCCGCCCGTTCCGCCGGCCCCCATCCCCAATGCCGCGGCAAAGACGCCGGCTGCCAAGGGTGCCCAGAAATCCGCAGAGAAGCCGGCGCAGAAGCCCGCCCACAAGCCGGCTGAAAAGGCTGCGCGCGACAAGCTGCCGGCCCAGAAGATCGTGGCGACGAACCAGCGCCCCGCCGCCATCCCGGCAAAGGCCGAGGTGCCCGGAAAATCGACCTCGGCCGCCACGCCATCCAACCTGACGATGGCCATCCAGAAGGGCCTGTCGAACCTCGCCTATCGCGACGTCACCGTCGACGGCGTGCCCGGCGAACAGACCAAGGAAGCGATCCGCCACTTCCAGAAACACTATCGTCTCCCCGTCACCGGCGAGCCGGACGAGGCGGTGCTGGAAAAGCTGAAGAAGATCGGCGCACTCTGAGCCGTCGCGAGGTCTGACCCGCCCCACCCGGACTTGCCGTCCGTCAAGGGCGGGGTGGCAAACCGTAGACTTAAGTCTGGGTCCCTTTCTATAGGCGGTCGATTTAGAGAATTCTTAACTTCGTTCATTCACCCTTTGTTGATCAACCATAGGGGGGTGAAATGAATACGGCGGCCTATCGGGTGTCGGAAGACATGATCGAAGACGAGCCTGCGCGCAAGGCGCCGCCGGCGCCGGAGGTGCTGCGCGAGGTGATCGTCCGGCTGTCGCAGGATGCGTCGCGGCTTGGCATCGATCTCGTGGATATCGCGGGTGCCATCCAGACGGTGGCGGCCTCCTCGTCGAAACACACGCAGGTCTTCCGCCAGCTGACCGGCACCGCGCATGAGATCGCCGACGCAAACCGCAGCATCGCCGAGGCGCTGCGCGGTACCGACCAGATGGCCGGGCGCGCCCGCGATGCCCTGCAGCGCTCTGCCGAGGACCTGAAGCGCTCCTCCACCGGCATCGACGCCATGGTGGATGTCAGCGCCGAGATCACCGGCGAAATTTCGCAGTTTGCCGTCTCGCTCAACGATGTCGACAAGTTTGCCGGCGAGATCGGCTCGATTGCCCGCCAGACCAACCTTCTGGCGCTCAACGCCGCCATCGAGGCCGCGCGTGCCGGCGAGGCCGGCAAGGGCTTTGCCGTGGTCGCCGCCGAAATCCGCTCGCTGTCGCTGCAGACCTCGACGGTGACGGCGACCATCCAGAAGACCCTGTCCGACATCCGCAACCGCATCCTGCGGCTCGGCGAGGCCGGCGAGGGCGCTGCCCGCTCGGCCGGCGACATCAAGGAAATCACCAGCGCCATGGATGCCTCCTTCCGCCTGATGGAAGAGGTCTTCACCCGCATCCTCGACAATTCGCAGCAGCTTTCCAGCACGACCGCCGGCGTCGAGACGCGCTGCACGGGCTTCGTCAGCCAGCTCGAGTCCGCGCTCGACGAGATGCTCTCCTCCAACAAGCACCTGCAGGGGGCGGCCGAGCGCGTCGACAGTCTCGTCGACATGTCCGAGCGCATCATCCAGGTCGCAGCCACCGCCGGCATCGAAACGCCCGATCATCGCCTGATCGTCAAGGTGCAGGACGTGGCTGCCGCCATTTCCGCCGCCTTCGAAGAGGGCATCGCTTCCGGCCGCGTTTCCATGTCCGACCTCTTCGACCGCAGCTACCGGGAAATCCCCGGCACGAACCCGAAACAGTTCTCCACCCGCTATCTCGATTTCGCCGACCGGGTTCTCACTCCGATCCAGGAAAGCGTGATCGAGGCCGACCCGTCGCTCGCCTTCTGCGCCTGCGTCGACGAAAACGGCTATCTGCCGACGCATAACCGGAAGTTCTCTCAGGCGCAGCGTCCGGGCGACGTGGAATGGAACACCGCCAACAGCCGCAACCGCCGCATCTTCAACGACCGCACGGGCCTGGGCGCCGGCCGCAACACGCAGCCCTTCCTGGTCCAGACCTACCGCCGCGACATGGGCGCCGGCACCTTCATCATCATGAAGGACATCTCCGCCCCGATCGTGGTGAATGGACGACACTGGGGCGGTGTGCGGCTGGCGGCGAAGGTGTAGCCTTGAGATATTCCGCCGGATGAAGCCCTCCGGGGCGCGCCGCTTCCTGCTCGCCGCCGCAGGCCGCCCGGTCACTGCCTGATTTGCACCTCGCCTTCCGGCGTGGTCATCTCGAAATCCGAGATCAGGATTTCGATGCGGATATGCCAGCGGCCCGGCACCGGCAGCCGCACGCCCTCGACGACATAGTCGCCATCGTCATCCAGTTCCGCCTTGCGCCGGATCGGCTCGATGCCGGCGGCGGGGTTGGACATGATGACGGAAAGTTCCTTCACCGTCAGTTCGCCCGTCCCATGCGCCATCGGCGCGACGGTCACCATTACCGGGCCGGTCGTGGCCGGGAAGATGGTCACGTTCGCCATCGCCTTGTCCGACATGACCTCGACAGCGACGGCCTGACGCGCGGCGAGCTGCAGCGCGCGCGGCGGCGCGGTGAACCGCCAGTTGGCCACCGTCACGAGAATGGCCAGCACAAGCAGGACTTCCAGCACAATCGAGACCCGGAGCGCCTTTGCCTTTCTGGGCAGGGAGACCGCGGCATCCTCCGCCGTCAGCGGGTCTGAGGTCAGGCGCCCCTCCAGTCCGCTGAGCGCCGGCGCGGTCAGGAATGCGCGGTTGACCGCACCCGCTGCAAAGAGCCCCACCAGCATGACGAGCTTGGCGGCAAACACGATGCCGTAGTCGGTCGTCCAGAGCGCCTCGACCTTGCGCACCTGCACAACTGCCAGCACCACGCCGGAGGCAATCAGCAGCGCGATCACCGGCAGGATGGCCCGCGAAAACCGCGCCAGCATGGCGGCACTCTCCACGCCGCCGCGCCGCAAGGCCCGGCCGAGCGGCAGCAGCGCGCCGATCCAGATCGCCACTGAGACCGCATGGGCAAACACCGCCGGCCGCATCAGCCATTGCGGGTCCGCAGCGCTGGCATGGCCGCTGGCTGCAACCGACAGGCCGACAAGGAGAAGCGCCGGAAGCGCCAGCGCCCTGGCAAGCCCGCCGCGGGTCGACAGGGCAAGAAGTGCGGTGAACATCGCCAGTGCCGCGAGCCCCAGCGTCACCGCATAGGTTGCCTTCAACCCCTCCCGCCAGGGCGCGGAGCTCAGCAGGGCGGCGGGGGAAACGGCGAGCATGTCGAGCCCCTGCAGCCCGATGCCGAGAACGGATGCGACAAGCCCGAGCCCGAGAAACACCCGGACCGCGGCCACCCCTTCGCGCTGCCCGGCGCCAATCCAGTTCACCGCGAAGGCGCCGCCAACGCCGAGGAAAAGCCCGAGATAGAGCGCCACGCGCTGCGCCAGGATCATCAGCCGGCTTGCCTGCGGCGTGGCATCGTCCATGACGCGCGAAGCACCCGCACTCGGCGCGCCGATCGAAAACACGATTGTTCCGCCGACCGGATGCCCGTCTTCGGAAATGACGCGATAGCTCAGCGCATAGCTGCCGTTGGCAAGGCCGGCCGGCGGCGTCAGAACCACCGTCTCGCCCGCCACCTTCACGGTCTCGATCAGCATGACCGACCCGTCCGGCCGCGCCAGCTTGATGGCAATCGGCGACACGGGCTCATTGAATGTCAGGGTAAAGGCTTCGGGTGCTGCGGCCACGACCGCGCCGTCGCGGGGATTGGAGGAAATGAGCTGGGAATGGGCGAGCGCCAGCGTCGGCAGAAAGAGCAGGGCAAGAAACGCCGCCGCCACGGCCAACCCGCGCCGGCTGAGCACGCCAATATGTGTGAGGCAGAGATCGAAAAGCTGCGCCCCCTTGTGTGACGCGGAGACAGAGCGACCGGGTTGCCACATCCGTCTCCCCCGTTGTGGGGGAGACGGTGGCTGCCGGCGGCGGCTTTCGGGGCCACCACCGGAGCAGGCCACCCCTTCATCGCCACGCACAGCCCAACATGCCTCCCCGGCGGGGGGGAAGGGGAGGCTGCTGCCGACGAGAAATCGCCGCCTGGGCGGACGCGAAGGATGAAGGGGCCGTGCCATACTTACTTCTTCTCGATGAGCTTGAGCCCCGGAGCCGGTGCTTCCGGTTCAGCCTTGCCTTCGACGGGGATTTCGATCCAGCGTGTCGACGAACCATCGACGCAGGACTGGACGACGGGGAAATAGAGCGTCGTGCCGGCTTTCAGGCTGGCGTCGAGATAGGTCGATACCACGAATTCCTCGTATTCGTCATCCGGCAGGTTTCCGCCCTTCCACTCGATTTCCTTCACGCCTTCGGAGACTTCATGGCCGTAGGGCTTGTAGGTATTGGCATATTTGCCCTTCACCTTGTTGAGCGTCCAGCCGGCCTTCGGCATCGGCTTGGCATTGACGACGCCTTCCGGGATCTGCACGCGGATGGAGGTGGTTGCCTGGCCCTTGCAGCCATGCGGCACGCGCAGGACGGCCTTGTAGCCGCTGCCGACGGCGGCTTCTCGGCTTTCCAGCGTGACATGCGCAAAGGCCGGTCCGGCGATCACGGAGGCGAGCGCCAGCGCAAGCGATGTCTTCAGAATATGGGACATGGGTGTTCCTTGTTCGGTTCGAATGACGGCAGGCCCGCGCGCGATCTCACGCGTCGCTCTCGGCATCTGGCCGTCACTGTAGGTTGGGAAATCTTGTGCTGCTTGATGTACCGCAAGTCCGGAGCGAAAGGCGCAATTGCCCCGCCGGCCCTGCAGGCCCGCTCTCAGGCGGCGGGCGGCGCCCGCGGAAGCGCCCGCGATGTCTCGGCGACGTCGGGCTTGGGGATATCGCGGCAATGCGCACAGCGCTTGCGCGGGAATTCGATGGCGCTGCCCTGCAGAACCGGCGGCTCCGGCACCAGGATCGAGGCCGCCAGCCGGCAGGCATCGCAGCCATAGCTGTGCATCGCGCCCTTGGCCGAACCCGACATGTCCTCGTCGCCCGTGACGGTGACGCAGAGCACCGGCAGCGTGCCGTCCGGCAGCGTATAGGCGGCATATTGCACGGAGGCGGGAAGGGCGGCGGCTTCAACGGGCTTGTGCGCGAAGCCGATCATCGTCAGAGCGACGATGAGCATCACGCGCATGAAGATGTTCAGCCGTTGCGGCATGAAAACTGTCCCGAAGTGTCCCTTTGTTGAACCGCTATCCCGGCGCGCGGCCGGCGTCAATTGTGGCGAATACGGACCAGTTGTCGCACTTGCGTTACCCACCGTTCTCCGCCATCAGTGCGAAAACCCGATGGAACCCCGCCCATGCGCCTGAAAACCGAAATCTTCGCCTCGGCCCTGGTCCGCCGCATCTTTTCGGAAGGCGGCTTTGCGGCAGTGGAGCGCAAGGGCGAGGAACAGGCCGGCGCGCTCTTCGTCACGCAGCGCTTTCGCGATGGAACGGTGTCGCTCTATGCACCGGCCCCGCAATCGGCCTTTGGCGAGGGCGAGGCGCGCGGGCGCAAGTTCGAGACGCGGCTGGTTCTGGCCGAGGAGGATGCGGTGCGCGAGGCGCTGGCGCGCGAAATCCGCTTCGATCCGGATCTCTGGGTGGTCGAGATCGAGACCGACAAGCCGATCGCCGATTATCTGGACATGGCAGAAGAGGGGTAGGCGATCTAGCTCCGCGCCGACCGCTTTTCGACGGCAGCGTCGTTGTTATTGCCCGCAGCAGCGACCGCCTGCGCGGCGACATCCGCCTCCACATCTTCGTAAAGCCCGGTGCGCGTGTAGATATCGGCGCGGCGCCAGGCGATGACGCGGGCGACGCATTCGGCCGGATCGAGGCTGCGGACCAGCTGGAAGGCGCGGTTGCGGCCATCGACGATCTGCGCCAGATGCGGATAGATGCCGGTGAGGATCTGGCGGGTATCGGCGGGGCGGAGACCGAGCGCAATCAGCGTCGAGGCAAGCTGCTGGCCGGAGACGTCGAGCAGGATGCGCTCCGAAAGTGCTGCGGAAGCGTCGAGAACGTCGGTCATCACCCGTGCGAAGAGCGGCATCTGGCGGGCGCGGGCGAAGCGGACGAGCAGCGCCTGGCTCATCTCGTCGGCGGCGCGCAGCATGACGGCCGGGCGGACGTCTTCCGGGGCCTTGGCGGCGACCAGCTGGCGCAATTCGTTGCGCAACGCTTCTTCGCGGGCAAGCCGGGCAAGCTCCGGAACGGCCTGGGCATGGCTCGGCTCGGCGTGCGCTGACTGGATTTCTTCCTGCGCCGACGCTGTCGCAATCGCGGGCGCGGCTTCCGCCTCGGTCAGGTGGACGGTTTCGGTGGCAGGCTTGGCGTTGCGGCGATAGCTGCTGCCGTCATGGAGCGCTGCAAGCGCGTCGACAACGATGGGCGAGAGATTGGAACGCGTGGCGATCGCGCGGGCATGCGGCTCGCCCTGGCTGCGGGCAATGTCGATCAGCGTTGCGTCGGAAATGGCGGGCGATTGCGACAGGAAGATCGCGGCAGTGCCGATCGGCTCGGAGCCGACGAAGAAGCAGACGGCCTGGGGCAGCGTCTCGAGCCTGGAAAGGGCGGCCACGGCCTGGCGGCGGGCTTCCGGCGTGGAATGTTCGTAAAGCGGGCGGAACAGTTCGGCAAACTGCTTCAGCTCCATCCGTGTGGGAGTGCTCAACGCCTCGAAACTGGTGACGGTTGCCATCAAGACCACATCTCGCTTGCGGATAGAGTGCGGCTTCTCCAACTCTCTGAACCTGTCCAACACGGGCACACCTGACGCTACGCAATACAACAGCGGACCGGCCGGCTGAAATGCGCCGCAGTGCTGCCTGTCCCCTATTCACTCAAATTAAGGGAAAACCGTTTACAACCCATTAACTATCGCTGTGGCTTGATGATCACACGGGATGCGGGGGGAACCGCAGTCGTCGTGGAGCGTTCAAGCTCCGCGGAAAGCATCGTTTGGCAGGTGGCCCTTCAAACGGCCGCATACAGGTGATGAGAAAGCGCAGATGTCCCGGGCCGGCGGCCAGGGGTTCTGGAGCGAGTTGCGTCCATCCGGACGCACAAGGGACGCTTCGGGATTTTCAATCTACGCATCGTGCTTTCCGAAGATCGATTTCGATTTTCGGGCCGATGCGTGAAACGTCGCCATCCGGAAATTGCGCTGGTCCGCGAACGACAGGCGGACAGGGTGAAATTTGTTCTTCGTTCATCCGTCTCAAGGTTTCAGGAGACGAGAATGGCACAGGTAATCAGTATCAGTGAGCGCATGCCGCGCACACCGCGTCGCATTGAGCCGGGCGCAAAGGACGCGCAGATCCTGCTCTTCACCGGCATCCGCTACGAGCGTTTCGGCCAGATCCCCGAGCGGGTCGAGCTGGACGAACGCGGCGAGCCGGTGAGGCATTGAAGGCGAGAGCCTCTTTCAGGCGAGGATGTGCGTTGGTCTTGGCGGCCACCCCCTCTCTTGCGATTTCTAACACTTAGCTAAAGCTAAGATGTTGAAATCGCTTTCTCCCCCACCAGTGGGGAGATGGGGAGAGCGACGCGCCCGCACACTCCAGTCTCCCCCTCGGTGGGGGAGAAAGCAAAATCACGGTCTTGGGCGCAGCCCAAGTCGTAGATTTTGCAAGAGAGGGGGTATTCCCCCACCACGTCACAACCCGTCGCAGTTGGCGCTGTCCAGAAACGCCTGCGTCGTTGCGGCCATGCTTGTCTCCGGCATGACGGCGCGCAGGACCACGTAGGCGTCGTTGGACGGCATGGTGACGAGGATGTGGTTTTCGGTGGCGTTGACGCCGCTGTTCTTCAGCGCGGTGATCTGCGCTTCCGTTCCCGCGATGATGTCGAGCGAGCCGCGCACGGCGGTGCGGTCGCTCATGCTGAAGATCTCGTTGGAGCGGCTGTCATAGATGGCCGCCGACCAGAAGGGGACGCTGCCTTCCGCCGTCAAGTTGACCGGCCCGTCATCGACGGAGAAGGCGCAGACGCTTTCCTTCAGGAACGGCCCGCTGACCGCCAGCCCCCCGTCAATTGGCTTGTCCGGCAGCGGCCGGAATTCGCCATCGGCACCGAGATCGAGCACGCGCGCATAGATGTCGGCGCCCGTGTAGACCGGGGTCGCCAGAATGACCGTGATGTGGAGCACCAGTGCGCCGAGCAGGCCGACGCCGACGGCATAGAAGAGGCTACGCATCGCCACAGCCCTCCCGGACGATCAACGGCATCGACTGGTCGATGAGGCCCGAACTGCCGGCGACCGGCGTGTCGAACAGCGTGAAGGCGAGGCGATAATGACCGATCGGAGGCACCGACAGCCAGTTGCCCGGCTGCGGGTTCTGCGACACCGAGACGGTCAGCGTGCCGTCATTGCCGTAAAGCACGGACTGCGCATTGAGCGCGGAGGGGAGGCCTGGCCGGCTGGTGAGCGGGTTGTTCGCCGGATCGGTGACGGTCAGCGTCCAGAAACGCGCCTGCGGCACCTTGCCGGAGAGCCGATAGGTGCAGCCGCCGGTCAGCGCCTCGCCGGCATCGTCATTGTCGGCATAGAAGACAAGGCCTTCGGCACTGCCGAGGAGAAGCCCCGAGGCCTTGGCGCGATGGTTGCGGGCGTAAGGGTCGGCCTCGGAAGTCTGCGCCTTCGGATAGGCCTGCCAGGAACCGAGCGTCAGCGCGCTGAAGCCGGACGAGCGGCTGATCGCGCTCTTGGTAATGAGGATACCGACGCCGAAGGCAATCATCAGAGCAACGGCGACGAGAAAGGGAACCCGGAACATGAACTGGCTTGCTTCTTTCTCGTTCTATCTTTTGGCGTCGTAGGGTTTCATTCTGGATTTGGCGAGGGTGGCGCCGCGGGCTCAGGGTCGGATTGTCGTCCAGTGTATCTCATCCGTCGTCCTACTTGCTGCCAACCTGCACCGGAACCGTGACACCGTCCGCGCTCGCGCCTGACAGCGGGGCGGCATCCGAAAGCGCCTTGCCGATCGTCTCGATGAGCTTGGTCGATGCCGGGCTTAGCATGCGCGGGCGCTCGATCGAAAGACGCGTCTCCTCGCTTCCCGGCTTCTTTTCGCCGGTCGTCTGGTTGGAGACGTTGCTGGCGATGATGGCGGGTGTCGGATTGTCGATGCCGGGGATGGGCCTGAGCGGTATCCCCTCATGCGCATAATCCATCAGCTTCTTGAAGGTCGCCGCCGGCAGCGAACCGCCGGTGATGCGGTTGGTCGGCGAGAAGTCGTCATTGCCCAGCCACACCGCGCAGGTGAAATTGCCGGTGAAGCCGACGAACCAGGCGTCGCGATAGGACTGTGTCGTGCCCGTCTTGCCGGCGGTCGGAATGGCATTGTCGAGCGCCGCGCGCCGCGCCGTGCCGTTGACCGGAATGGTCACGAGAATCCGGTTCATCGAGGTCGCGGCCTGTTCCGAAAGAACACGCTTGGCCGGCGGCTCGTCGCGGTTGAAATCGTAGATGATCTTGCCGGTGTCGTCGGTGATCTGGGTGACACCATGGCGGCGCGTCTGCATGCCGCCGGACATGAAGACGCCATAGGCGGTCGCCTGGTCCATGATGGTCACTTCCGACGTGCCGATGGGGATCGTCACGTCGTTCTTGATCGGCGTCTCGACGCCCATGTCATGCGCCATCTTGATGATCGGCGGGATACCGAAATGTTCTTTCGCAAGGCGCACCGGAATGGTGTTGATCGATTTTGCCAGCCCCGTCATCAGCGACACGCGGCCCTCATAGGAGCGCTCATAGTTCTGCGGCGTCCAGTTGCCCCAGGAGATCGGCGCATCGGTGATCATCGATTCCGGCGTGAAACCGTTCTCCATGGCCAGCGCGTAGGTGTAGACCTTGAAGGACGAGCCCGGCTGGCGCAGCGCCCGTGTCGCGCGGTTGAACTGGCTTTCGCCATAGTCGCGCCCGCCGACCATGGCGCGCACCGCACCACCATTTTCAATGAGCACCAGCGCGCCCTGGCCGATATGGGCGCTCTCGCCATATTGCCTGAGCGTCGACTGCATGGATTCGTCGGCCGCCTGCTGCAGCTGCGGATCGAAGGTCGTCTTGACGAAAAGCGTGTGCGAGGATTTCGGACCGGCCAGCCGCTTGGCTTCGTCAAAGGCCCAGTCGAGGAAATAGTCGGGCGATTGTGAGCCGGCGCGGTCGACGACGCTCGCCGGATTGCGCCGCGCCGCCACGACCTGACCTTCGGTCATGAAGCCGGATTGCACGAGATTGGTCAAAACGTCATTGGCACGCGCACGCGCCGCCGGCAGGTTGACGGTCGGCGAATACTTGGTCGGCGCCTTGAAGAGGCCGGCCATCATCGCAGCTTCGGCGAGGCTGACATCGGTAATGTCCTTGCCGAAATAATATTGCGCCGCAGCCTCCGCGCCGAACGTCCCGGCGCCCATATAGGTGCGATCGAGATAAAGCCGGAGAATTTCCTTCTTCGACAGATGCGATTCGAGCCAGAGCGCCAGGAAGGCTTCCTTGATCTTGCGCTCGATGGACCGCTCGCTCGACAGGAACAGATTTTTTGCCAGCTGCTGGGTCAGCGTCGAGCCGCCCTGAACCACGCCGCCGGCGCGCGCATTGGTCGAAATCGCACGGAAAAGGCCGATCAGGTCGATGCCGAAATGGTCGAAGAAGCGGCGGTCTTCCGTCGAAAGCAGCGCCTTGACGAAATAATCCGGCAGGTCGTCGACGGGGACGGATTTCTCGTGGATGATGCCGCGATGGCCGATCTGGTTGCCGTAGCGGTCGAGGAAGGTCACGGCATAGTCGCCGCGCTTGCGCCAGTCGTCCTTGGTTTCCTGAAAGGCCGGCTGGGCCAGCGCCAGAAGCAGCACGAAGCCGGCAGTGCCGAGCGTCATCGCCTCGCCGGCGACCTCGAACAGCGCCTTCCACAGGCCCCGCGCGCGGAAACGCTGGAAGAAGATGGTGATCGACTGCCAGGTGGACGCCAGCCGGTCGCCCAGCGTCCACAGCGCCGAATCGAGCGCCGCGTCGAGCTGGAGAAAGAAAAACCGCTTGCGGATGCGCGGCTTTTCGTTCTTTGAAGGGTCTTCCGGATCAGTCATGGCGCTGGCGCTTTGGCTCTGCAGGGATCTGTGTCCGAAAACGGGACACCTCTCGTATAGAGCCAGATTTGGTTGATTTGAACGAAAATCACAAGAAAAGAATGCAGGCGATATGATGACCGCGACCCCGTTCTGGAAACAGAAGACGCTTCTCGAAATGTCGGACACCGAATGGGAGAGCCTGTGCGACGGCTGTGGGCTCTGTTGTCTCAACAAGCTGGAGGACTGGGATACGGGCGAGATCGCCTGGACCTCGATCCACTGCACGCTGCTCGACGGCGACACATGTCGTTGCAAGGATTACGAAAATCGCCAGAAGACCGTGCCCGACTGCATTCGCCTGACGCCGCAGTCGGTCAACGAGATCTCCTGGCTGCCGCCCACCTGCGCCTATCGCCTCGTGCGCGACGGGGAAGAGCTGAAATGGTGGCACCCGCTCGTCTCCGGCAACCCGGAAACCGTGCACGAGGCCGGCATTTCCGTGCGCGGCCAGACGATCAGCGAAGACGGCATCGATATCGACGATTACGAGGACTACCTCGTCGACTGGCCGATCAACCGGCCGGAATGAGGGCGGCGCATGCTGGATGGCCTGCTTCCCCAATCGGCTGCCGCTTTTGCGTTGGCGAGCCTGCTGATTGAACTGACGCCCGGACCGAACATGACCTGGCTTGTTCTGGTGGCGGCAGAGGAGGGGCGCCGCAAGGCCTTCCCGGCGGTCGGCGGCGTGGCGCTGGGGCTTGCCATCGTCGGCGCCATTTCGGCCGTCGGCGTTGCGGAAATCGTCCGCTCGTCGACCATGGCCTACGAGGCGCTACGCTGGGCCGGTATCGCCTTTCTGCTCTGGCTTGCCTTCGACGCCTGGCGCGGAACGGGTGGCGAGGAGGCGGGCGAGGGTCGCAACTATTTCCTGCGCGGCCTCATGTCCAACCTGCTGAATCCCAAGGCTTTCATCTTCTACGTCTCGGTCCTGCCGACCTTCGTCAATCCCGCCGGCAGCCTCTTCCAGGAAACGCTCTCGCTGACCGCAATCTATGTGGCGATCGCCACCGCCGTGCATGCGGGCCTCGTGATTGCCGCCGGCGCGCTGCGGCCGGTGCTGACCCGGCCGAAGATCGAGCGCATCGTTCGCCGCGCGCTGGCCGCCGTGCTCGCGCTGGTCGCCATCTGGTTCGCATTCTCGACCGCGCGCTAATGCATTTTCCATCGGGGATTTGATGCAAAGCAAGGCGTGAGCCCTCTTGCTGATATACATATAAGTTATTATATGTATTGCCTCACAGGAGACACACCATGACCAAGAACTATCCCGAGCTCATCAAGGACATTTCCGCCAATTCCCGCAAGATCCGCAAGGCGATCCCCGACACGATGGCCGGCTTTTCGCAGCTGGCGCGCGAGGCCAGCAAGGACGGCGCGCTGTCGGCGAAAACCAAGGAAATGATCGCGGTGGCGATTGCCATCGCCACCCGCTGCGACGGCTGCATCGGCTATCATGTCGAGGCGCTGGTGAAGCTCGGCTGCACGTTTGAAGAATTCAACGAAGTGCTCGGCATGACCATCTATCTCGGCGGTGGCCCGTCGCTCATGTATGCGGCCGACGCGGTTGCGGCGTTCGAGCAGTTCTCGGCGGCGGAAGGCCGGACGGTGGCCTGAGCGGGCGTGGCGAAAAATTCCCTTTTCGATGAAACGGGTTAGCCTGAATCGACGAAGATAGGAAAATAAGCCTTGACGGCGATACGGTCGTTTGGTACAAATTAGGCACAGTCACAGATTTGTGGCTGCGCTACAGGGGAACCCCGTTTCCCCGTCCCGGGCCTAGAATCGTTGGCTTCCTGATGGAAGCTGCAGCGTGGGTCATTCGGGTTTAACGCGCAAGAGATGACGGGCGGTCGCAGATCGAATAAGGAATTTATTCCTTGATCGCGCCGCCCGTCGGCGTTTTCGGTTTGCGGAGCGGTTTTCTCCCTCTTCTCCCCCTGGGGAAAAGGTGGCCCGAAGGGCCGGATGAGGGGGTCATGCCCTCCACACGCGAGCCCCCTCATCGCCTCACTGCGTTGCCCCGTCTCACCACGGGGAGACGCGGGCGCGCGGCAATTCGCCTTCGCGCTTTGCGAGGGGCGGTCGCGCTGCACGGCTCCTGGCTCTTTCTTTCGGCTCGTTTCGGCTGGAGACCATCATGACATTCGAAGACCTTGACCCCGGCCTTTACGGCGCCTGGGGCGATGACGGCTATTGCGGTGGCAGCGCGCCGCCTGCGCTCAGCCCTGCACCCGATCCCGCACGGGAGAGGCGGGCGCGGCATCTGGCGCGAGAGCTGGCTCATGAACTGGCATTGGAGATCAAGTCGGCAGACGCGCTGGCCGCGGGGGCCGATCTGCGGTCGCTGCTCAACGAGGCGACGGGCGAGCTGAAGGAACAGCTTCTGCTCTTCCAGCGCCTGCGCCGCGAGGCGGCCCGTCTTCTCGACGATCCCGATGGCGACCAGAAGCTTGCCCGCGCCGACCTGAAGGCGGCGACAGACGCCATTTCGCTGATCGTGCGCACGCTCGACAAGACGGATGAATTGCAGAGGAAGATCGACGATGCAGGCGAGGCGGAGCGGGCGCGGCATGTCGATGATGCAACGCTCTCGGACCTCTGCGAAAGCCTCAACCGCCATATCGCGGATCGCGCCGACGCCCTGGCCCGCGATCGTCTCGCAGGCGGACCTGTTCCGGAAGAGCCTCCTCCCGACGACGCGCCGGGATGAAATCATCGTCTGTCTGAGACAGCTTTTCCGGCTTGAACAGGCCTTCGCCGACGAGATCGACAGGATCGTGATGACGCGGAAGACGTTTGTGGGTGGTTGGGATCTCGCGGCTGTCATGGACGCTGGCAAGAAGACCCCACCCCACCCTCCCCACAAGGGGGAGGGAGACCGTGGCGCGCCGTCTGAGGCTCGCGATTTGGTCGAGGTGGGTGCCGCATCCGTCTGCGATGTGATGGGGCAGGTGGTTGCCACGGGTCGTCTCCCCCCTTGTGGGGGAGATGGCCGGCAGGCCAGAGGGGGACTTGCCTCGGACGTAGAGGCCGCCGATACCCCCCTCTGCCCTGCCAGGCATCTCCCCCGCAAGGGGGGAGATTGGCAAGACGCACCCGCCGAGCCTGATCTGGCACCCGTTCAACCCGACGGTCGGGACGAGCTGGTTGGTACGTCTGGTTCAATCGTCACCGCCGGTTCGGCTGAGCCGGTTCACCTTGCCGAGCCGCGGACTGAGGACGTTTCGGCTGAGCCGGGCGGCCGCCACGAGTCAATCTCCCCCCATGCGGGGGAGATGGCCGGCAGGCCAGAGGGGGGTGCCCCAACCGCTCCACCCATCACCCCCCGCTGGCGCATCGGCCCGCATCTCCTCACCGATGCCGAACTGCTCGCCGCCGCCCGCGACTGGCGCATCCTGTCCCGCCCCGAACAGCTGCCGCCGCGGGGTCTCTGGCGCACGTGGCTGCTGATTGGCGGTCGCGGTTCCGGCAAGACGCGGGCGGGTGCGGAATGGGTGCATGGGCTGGCGCGCAAGGCGGCGGGCCTGCGCATCGCGCTGGTGGCGGAGACCTTTGCCGACGCCCGCGAAGTGATGATCGACGGGCAATCGGGTATCATGCGCATTGCCGGCCGCGAGCGCCCGGTCTTCGAAATCTCGCGCCGAAGGCTCGTCTGGCCGAATGGCTCGACCGCCTATCTCTTCTCGTCCGAAGACCCGGAAAGCCTGCGCGGCCCGCAATTTCACGCTGCCTGGTGCGATGAGCTGGCGAAGTGGAAACATGCCGGCGAAACCTTCGACATGCTGCAATTCGGCCTCAGGCTCGGCGACGATCCGCGCCAGCTCGTGACCACGACGCCGCGCCCGCTGCCGCTCCTGAAACGCCTGATGGCGGACCCCGGCACGGCGCTGACGCGGATTGCCACCAGCGCCAATGCCGGCAATCTCGCGCCGGGCTTCATGGCAGCGCTTGAGGCGCGCTATGGCGGCACGCGGCTTGGCCGGCAGGAGTTGGATGGCGAGCTGATCGAGGATCGCGAGGACGCCTTCTGGCGGCGCGATGCGATCCCGGTGGCAACGCTGGCCGAGATCGGCCCGCTCACCCGCATCGTCGTCGGCGTCGATCCGCCCGTCGGCCATGGCACGACAAGCTGCTGCGGCATCGTGGTGGCCGGTATCGATGGCAAGGGCAGGGCGGTGGTTCTGGCCGATTGCTCGGTGGAAGCCGCAACGCCGGCCGGCTGGGCGCTGGCCGCGGCACGCGCCTATCGCCGCTTCGAGGCCGACCGCATCGTCGCAGAAATCAACCAGGGCGGCGACATGGTGGTCTCGACGCTCCGCGGCATCGACGAGAACCTGCCGATCACCACAGTCCGCGCCGCGCGCGGCAAGGTCGCCCGCGCCGAGCCGGTGGCAGCACTCTACGAACAGGGGCGCGTGACCCATGCCGGCCGCTTTGCCAGCCTCGAAGACCAGATGTGCGACTTCGGCCCCGACGGCCTCTCCTCCGGCCGCTCACCCGACCGGCTCGATGCGCTGGTCTGGGCGCTGACCGCGCTGATGCTGGAGGGGCAGGGGGAACCGAGGGTGCGGGGGGTGTGAGGTCCCCGCCGTATAATTGCTGGCCTACCCCCCTCTCTTGCGATTTCTAACACTTAGCTGGCGCTAAGATGTTGAAATCGCTTTCTCCCCTACCCAGGGGGAGATTGGAGTGCGGGGGGGCTACATCCTCCCCATCTCCCCCCTGGTGGGGGAGAAAGCAAAATCACGGTCTTAGGCGGAGCCTAAGTCGTAGATTTTGCAAGAGAGGGGGCATGCCCTCCGTACACTATCGTTCGGCTTCACTTCTCAGGGCCGGCGACCTCTTTTGCAGAGGCAAGCCAACCATCCAGACCCAACGCAGAGTTCTCCATGACCGATCACACCGGCTTCTTCACCCATGTCCGCAGCACACTCGGACGTGGCGCGCTCTCTGCCGCCCAGACGCAGGGCCTCGCGCGCCTTCTCGACGCGTTTGCCACCCGGCGCGATCTCTTCGATCCGCGCCATCAGGCCTATATTCTGGCAACCGCCTGGCATGAAACGGGCGGGCGCATGCAGCCGGTGACGGAGAACCTGAACTATTCGGCGCGCGGGTTGCTGGCGACCTTTCCGAACCGGTTTTCCGCCGAGGACGCCAAGGCCCTTGCCCGCCAGCCGGAGCGGATCGCCAATCGCGTCTATGCCAGCCGCATGGGCAATGGCGACGAGGCCTCCGGCGACGGCTGGCGCTTTCGCGGGCGTGGCCTCGTGCAGATCACCGGCCGCCGCAACTATCGCTGTTTCGGCATCGAGGGCGCGCCGGACAAGGCGCTCGATCCCGCAATCTCCACCCGCATTCTCATCAACGGCATGGTCAGCGGCACCTTTTCCGGCGCCCGCCTCTCCGACTATTTCCGCCCCGGCCGCGAAGACTGGATCAAGGCCCGCGCCATCATCAACGGCCGCGACAAGGCGGATCTGGTGGCGGGCTATGGGCGGGTGTTTTGGGAGGGGTTGCGGACTTTGTCCCAGTCGGTTTGCGCCGGCGCGGAGTAACACCCCCTCTGGCCTGCCGGCCATCTCCCCCACAAGGGGGGAGACGACAAGAGGCAAAGTCTTCGCCCCTTCTTCACATTGTTCAGGATGTGGATCGTTAAAGACGAAAGAGTCTGAGGCTGCAGATGTGAATGGCAATTGTTTGCAGGAAGCCCGTGCCCCATCCGTCTCCCCCCTTGTGGGACCATTGCATAACTCGCACTTGTTGGGATTTTGAGGATTGAAGACGCAGCTTTTCGAGCCCGGTTGTTGATTTTCCGGGCTTTTGGGTTGTTCTTTGTCGGCTTTGGGTGGT
>NZ_JAJNCX010000015.1 GCF_021026315.1 Rhizobium sp. C4 | reverse complement strand
CAGCCTCCTGCTCGCGCAGCACCCCAATAATCTGCTCTTCTGTAAATCTCTGCTTCTTCATAAGTCCGTCCTCAATGGGCCGAACTCTAATCAATTTTGGAGGAAATTCTCAGTGGCAGGTCAATGTAAGCCGAATCGACAAGTCTCTGCGCCATCAGGCCCAGGCTCAGCACCTGGGTGGTGGTTCAATGAGGAAATAATTTCCGCTTCGGGGCCGGCAGGGGACCGTCCGATCTTGGGTGGCGGGAGGCGATAGCAGCCATGTGCTCTTCTCGCGCTGTTGTCGGAGTTTGGCCCATAGCGGTCATTCGCCGTCGCAAAAATCGGCCGCGACACTCTGAGTTTTGCGACCGAGTTCTGCGACAGAAATTCCCTCTTAATATTCAGGCGCGGTCGATCTTTCGCGAAAGTCAGGAATTCTGTGAAAAGCCCCACTCATCCGGACGAAGCCACTTCAGTTTCGCCATTGTGCGACGGACGAAGGGCAACAATCGCAATTGCGATAAGCCCTGCGCCGACGGCGGCAACCCATGGCGGGCTGGCAGGATAAACGGCAGCAACAAGCGCGGAAGCGCCTGCTACACCGAGATTCATGGCGCTTCCGGCTAGCGCCATCAACGCGCCTCTGCGGCAAGGTGATAGCTGCGCGATATGAGTTTGCAGACCAGGGGCACCTATGCCGCCGAGAACTGCCCAGATCGCCAGAGCCAGCAAGATCGGAATCGGTCCGAGCGCGTCAAAGACATAGGTAACGGCAATAGCGGCCATCACGAACAGCAGTGCGACCCGCATCAGGGCCCGGCCGCTTCCGATCCGCGCAAGCGCGATCGGCATGGCAAAGTTGCCGGCCAGTGTGAGAATACCGAAGGCGGCATAGATCATACCGACCGTTGCCGTATCCCAGTCGTAGAGGGAGCGAAGCCGCTCACCGACGAGGGCAAAGCAGCCGATGGCACCGCCGAGACCTGCCGCCATGGCGATCAGGCTTCCCAACGCTCCAGGCACGAAGAGCGGTCCTGCCGGTTCGGCGATATCCATATTCGGCTGACTGTTCGCCCTGCGAGCCGCACGTAGCGACGGTAGACCGAGCAGCATCACGATCAGAGCTAACCCACCGATCGCGCCGAACGCAAAGCGCCATGACCAGAACTCCGTCGAGACCGCCCCAATTCCAGGGCTGAGGATGATGCCAAGCGTTAGGCCTGACGTGACGAAGGCAATGGCTTTGGCCGCTCCCCTCTCACCGAGATCGCCGGCCATCGCCATGGCGATGCCGAGCATCCCGCCACTGGCCGCGCCGGTCAGGATGCGGGTCGCGATCCCGATGTCGAAGCTAGGGACGAGGGACGTGGCAAGCGATGCCAGGCCGAATACGAGGGTTGCAGGCACGAGCACGGCGAGACGGCCGTATCGGTCGGAGATCCCGCCGAGGATCGGAGCCATAAAGGCCAGCGGTAAGCTGTAGGCGGTGATGAAGAGGGCAATGCGCTCGGGAGGAACCGAAAGGTCAGCGCCGATCGGTGTCAGGATCGGTCCCAGCAAGAATTCGTCGGCTCCGACGAGGAAGGCGATCAGGAAGAGAAATATCAGGCGTAGCATGGTTTGGGTCGTTCCTTTCGTGATGGAGCGAAAGGGACTCCCTGAACATGGCGAGGCGGTCGAGGACCGCTTCCCGCCGTGCATCGAGATCGGCGCGTAGCCGGTCGATATGCTCAAGTTTCTCCAGCAGTTGCGGAATGCCGCCGTCGCAGGGGCCTGCCCCCTCGTCGGAGAGGCAGGCCGCCATGGCGCGGACCTCGCGCGTGGAAAAGCCCGTCGCAATGAGATCGCGGATGCGGCCCGCGCGACGCAGGTCGGCTTCGCTATAGCTGCGATAGCCGTTCTGCGAGCGACGCGCGTCCATGAGGCCCGCCTTCTCGTAGTGCCGCAACATACGCTCCGAAATCCTGAGCCTTTCGGCCGCTTCCTTGATCTGCATCTCGATCCCTTTCCACGCATGCCTAGCACCTTGACACTAGTGTCAATGTCAAGGGCAGGTTTCAAGGGATTAGGTGTCGCGGAAATCGCAATTAACGCGACATTTGTTTTCCTGACTTTTGCGACGTCGCAGAATAGGGAGTTTTGCGGCGGCGGCAATGTCCGCTCCTGGCGCTGAGCAGCAGAAGCGTTTCGGCCCGAAGCGGTCATAACGGCCAGATTGCTTGAGGCATTGCATTTCGACCACAGGTTTTACGATGCAACTTCAGCAAACGGAGGCATTCGCTATGGAAACCGATCTAATGCGATTTCAGGGTCTATGGCGACAGGTGAGGTTTGAAGAAAATGGGATTGTCGATCCAATCGACACTCATGGCGCACCAGATGCGGTCATGACAATCGTGGGCCAGACTTTCCATGTGGCGATTCCAGGTGGGGAAGCGCTAGTCCAAGGAAAGTTCATGATTGATGGCGCTACATCCCCAAAACGCATCGACTGGATCGATAGCATAGGCAGTGATGAAGGGAAGAAGCTTCCGGCCATTTACACGCTGTCAGACGATGCGTTTGAGTTCGCTGCAGCAGATGCTGATATGGAGCGCCCGCAAGATTTTACAGGCGGAAGCGGGATCACTATCAGAGGGTTTGTTCGTGCTTGACGTGTGATGACCGCATTTGGCGCTGAGCAGCAGCGCGTTTCGGCCCATTGCGGTCATCGGTCGTCGCATAAGTCGGTCGCGAAACTCTGATTTTTGCACCTGAGTTTCGCGATAGAAATTCCCCCTTAAAATTCAGGCGCGGTCGATCTGTCGCGAATGTCAGGATTTCTGCGAATAAACCGCTATTAACCGAACATTACAGGTCGGAAGGTTCTATCAGCGCCTTCTCCATATCTACGATCGTAAAACCAGGCCTCGCTGCATTCGGGCGACGGCCGATTTCACGGTAGCCGAGCTTCCGATACAGAGCGATATTCCTAATCATAAGCGCATTGGTGTAGAGCGTCATGCGGGCTTTTCCAGCAAGGCGAGCGCGACGTTCCGCCTCTGCAATTAGACGAGGTCCGATGCCTTTTCCTGCGTTGTCCGGATGAACAGCCACACTGAAAATCATATGATGGTCATCACCCCGTTCAATAGCGACAAGCCCGAGCACCGATTCACCCTCGCAAGCCAGCAAAACGTCGCCGCGTTGGATGCGGGGGCCGTGATCGTCTGTCATGGGCTGGGGCGGACAGCCTAAAACGGGTAGCCAAACCGCATAAGCCTTTTGCGTGATCGAGTGAACGGCAGGCAAGTCCTCGGGATCCGCTTCTCTGATCTCGACCATTAATTTCGTGTCGCGATAGCGGCGGCGGCCCCGCCCAGAGCGACGGCTCCAATCCGGTTGGCAATCCGTGTGGCACGAGGGGTTCGCAACAGAAACCGCGCCTTGTGGGCAAGGAAGGTCCAGGTCAGATCGATCGCGGCCAGCGTCATCAGCGTGATGGCGGCGAGGATCGCCCATTCCCGAACTCCTGTCTCCGAAAGGTCGATCAGGGATGGCAGAAGGGCAAGGTAGAAGACCATGATCTTCGGGTTGCCCAAGGTGAGCGCCATGCCCGCACCGAACATGGACAATGGCGAAGCCCGTCGAGGAAGATCGTCAGCAGCTTCGCCCACCGGCTTGCGCCACATCTTGAACGCCAGCCAGCAAAGATAGGCGACGCCGAGCCACTTCAGGACACGAAAGCCGAACTGAAATGTCTGCGCCAGCGCGGTGAGGCCAGCCATGGCCATGGTGAGCCAGATCACTTCGCCGATCCACATGGCAGCGACGAAGGGGATCACGTCGCGCCAACCGCTGGTAATCACACGCGATACCAGCGCGGCGATGCTCGGACCTGGAGTTCCCGCATTCAGAAGCAGGGCACCGGCAAAGATGGCTACAGACATTAATTCCATGGCTTCCTCGGGTTAGATCGACCTAGAAAACACAAATCATAGCCCATCAATGATCGCTCTTCTATGCACTCGCGAAAATCCCAATTAAAGCGACACTTGTTTTCCTGACTTTTGCGACGTCGCAGAATAGGGCGTTTTGCGTCAGGCACAATGTCTCCTATTGGCGCTTTGCAGACTAGGCGAGCAGACCGGCAGGTTTCGGGCAAACGACAGAACATGCTGAAAGGCCTATATGGAGGCGCTTTCCTGCCATTCATGTTGGATCAGCACGGCTGCCGCTCTGGCGGACCCAAATACGGCGAACCGTTTTTCAAGCCGCCAAAACAGGCCGAATTGACAAGTCTCTGCGCCATCAGGCCCGTGCTCAGCACCTGGTCGCAGTTCAAAGCGGAAGTAATTTCCGCATTTTGCTTCTCCCCTTTCGCCATTCTGAATCGTTGCGCCGAGCGCATTTTCGGTCTCAGTTTATGATCTCATTTTTCATTGAGCACCTCGAGATGCGTTCCATTGTTGGCGGCCGCGCCGCACGCGTCGACCTTGTTTCGACCTTTAACCGAATCAGTGCGGCTGCGGTTTTGCGTCTCAAGCGACCCGCTGTCAGGCTCGTTCCAGGCAGATGGCGACGCCCATACCGCCGCCGATGCACAATGTGGCAAGTCCGCGTCTGGCATTTCCGCGCATCATTTCATGCGCCAGCGAGACGACGATCCGGTTTCCGGAGGCGGCGAGCGGGTGACCGAGCGCGATCGCGCCGCCATTGGGATTGGCGCGTTCCGGGTCCCAGCCCATTTCCCTGTGCACGGCAATGGATTGCGCCGCGAAGGCTTCGTTGACCTCCATCACATCGAGATCGCCGACGCTCCAGCCGGCGCGGCTGAGCGCGCCGCGTGCCGCGCCGACCGGGGCGAGCCCCATATCCATCGGCTCCATGCCAAAGCTGGCATAAGAGGCGATCCGTGCCAGCGGCGTCAGGCCAAGTTCGTTCATCCGTTTTTCCGAGGCGACGAGAACGGCGGACGCGCCATCGTTGAGGCCCGAGGCATTGCCGGCGGTGATCGTTCCGTCCTGCTCAAATGCCGGGAGCATGGCGGCCAGACGTTTGAGCGTTGTGGCGCGCGGGTGCTCGTCCGTGTCGAAGACCTGTGGTCCATTGAGAGACGGCACGGAGACGGGAGCGATTTCGGCGGCAAAACGTCCGGCCTCCTGCGCCGCGAGCGCCTTTTGCTGGGAGGCGAGGGCGAATGCGTCCTGCTCCGCGCGGGTGATCTGGAAGCGCCGTGCGATCTGCTCGATCGTCACGCCCATATGGACGTCGTGGAACGTGTCCCATAGTCCGTCCAGCACCATCATGTCGCGCATGGCGATGTCGCCCATCTTCTGGCCGAAACGGGCCTTTTCGACCACGTAAGGCGCGCGGCTCATGGAATCCTGCCCGCCGGCGAGGATCAGGTCCGCCTCGCCGGCCTTGATGGCCTGGGCCGCCATGTGGATGGATTTCTGCCCCGCGCCGCACAACATATTGAGGGTTGAGGCCGGGACATGGACCGGCAGACCACCGCGCAGCGAGGCCTGTCGGGCGGGGTTCTGCCCCGCGCCGCCGGAAAGCACCTGTCCGATGATGACCTCATCAATGGCGGCCGGGTCGACATCCGCCTCCTTCAGGAGATGCGCAATCACCTGCGCGCCGATCTCGGCGGCCGCAAGCTCCGACAATGCACCGCCGAGCCGTCCGATTGCCGATCGCTTCGCCGCGACGATGAACACATCCGTTGCCATATCAGTCTCCCAAATTCTTGTCATGATCAGAATATTGACATTCTGGTTATACTCAAAATATAGTCCGTCGTGAAGCAGGGTGGGGCCGAAATTTCCGACCCGCCCGGAGGAGGATTAGAAGACATGGCGGAGAAGCTCTGGAGCCCGCCCGAAACCATGGCGCATGGTTCGGGAATGGCGCGGTTTGCCCGGATGGCGGGGATCGACCCGAATGATTACGACGGCCTTCATCGCTGGTCGATTGCCACGCCCGGTGCATTCTGGCGCTCTGTATGGGACTTTGCCGGTCTTGTCGGCGAGCCGGGGGATCGCGATTTCGTGCCTTCGTCGAAGGCCTGGATGACGGGTGCGGCCTTCTTTCCCGATGCGAAGCTCAATCTGGCGGAAAACCTGCTCCGCGGGGCCGGCGAGGCCGTCTGCGTTGTGGAGACTGACGAGGCAGGAGGTCGCCGTGAGGTCAGGCGAGATTGGTTGCGCGCGGAAGTCGCCCGCGTCGCTGCGGGTCTGAAACAGGCCGGCGTCGGTCAGGGCGACCGGGTTGCGACCATTCTGCCAAACCGGATCGAGAACCTCGTCACGCTGCTGGCCACTGCCTCGATTGGTGCGGTCTGGACCTCCTGCTCGCCGGATTTCGGCGCGGCGGCCATTCTCGACCGCATTGGCCAGGTGCGACCCAAAGTGGTCTTTGTGCAGGCGCAGTTCCGTTACGGCGGCAAGGCGTATGATATTGCCCAGCGGCTGGAGAGCATCATCGCGGGTCTCGAAGGGCTGGCAGAGGTCGTTCACGTCGGCCCGGCCGGCTTCTCCTGCGCCGCGCCGCTCGCGGATTACGCCGAATTCGGCACTGCGGAGGCTGCGCTTGACTTCGCGCGCATCGGCTTCAACGAGCCCGTCTATATTCTCTATACGTCTGGCACGACCGGCAAGCCCAAGGCGATCGTGCATCGCACCGGCGGCGTGCTGCTCCAGCAGGTGAAGGAACATCTGCTGCATGGCGACGTGCGGTCGGGCGATCGGGTGCTTTGGTACTCGAACACCGCCTGGATGATGTATCACTGGATCGTTTCGGCGCTCGCCTGCGATGCCGTTCTCGTGCTTTACGACGGTGCGCCGATCCTCAAGACCGAGACCGGTCTCGATTGCACACCGCTCTGGCGGATCGTGGAAGGCGAGAAGCTGACGCATCTCGGCATCTCGCCGAAATATCTGGCGACTCTGGCAGATAGCGGCTTCGAGCCGGACAAGGCCTTCGATCTCGGCTCCCTGCGCTGGCTCATGTCGGCCGGAAGTCCGGTCGCGCCGCATCAGTTCGACTGGATCTACAGCGCGATCAAGAAGGACGTTGGCTTTGCCTCTATCTCGGGCGGCACCGAAATCATGGGTTGTTTTCTCCTCGGTTCGCCGCTGCACCCTGTCCGGCGCGGCATGCTGACGGTCAAGGCGCTGGGCATGGCGGTGAATGTTCTCGACGAGCGCAGCGCGCCGGTTGTCGGGCGCGCGGGCGAACTCGTCTGTACCGAGCCTTTCCCCTCCATGCCGCTCACCTTCTGGGGGCCGGATGGCGACGAGCGCTATCGCAAGACTTACTTCGCCGACCGGGCCGAAATCTGGACCCATGGCGACCGCGCGACGATGAATGCCGATGGCAGCGCGGTCATCCATGGCCGGTCGGATTTCACGCTCAATCCTGGCGGCGTTCGCATCGGTACGGCCGATATCTACAATGTGTGTGAGCGGTTTGCGGAGATTGAAGACTGCATTGTCTTCGGCCGGCCGATCGACAATGACGAGGAAATTGTTCTGTGCCTGAAAATGGCAGAAGGGCGCAGCGCGGACGCCGAACTGGCCAGGTCGATCCGGAGCAGGTTGCGCGCCGAATGCTCGCCCCGCCATGTGCCGGCCGCGATCTACACGGTGGCTGACATTCCCTATACACTGAACGGCAAGCGCGTTGAAGGGGCGGCAAAGGCCGTCGTCTCAGGACTTGAGGTTAAGAACAAGGACTCGCTCGCGAATCCGGCAAGCCTGTCCGCTTTTGCCGCACTGCGACCGGAGGCGGCGCTGTGATACGGTCCAAGGCAGTATTGATTGGTGTGGGATCATTGAAGCCCGTGCGCCGGACGGAAGGCGAAACGACGCTGGGCATGCTGGCGCGGGCTTCAGCCCTGGCGCTTTCCGATGCAGGCTTGGAGAAGGACGCCATTGACGGACTTCTGGTCGGTCCGCAGGTCGGCGAGACGCCGCAGCATGTTCCGGCGACTGTGTCGGAGTATCTGGGTCTGCAGCCAAACATGTCCAATGTGGTCGATCTTGGTGGAGCTTCGGGCCCCGGCATGATCTGGCGCGCGGCGGCGGCCATCGATGCCGGTATGTGCGAGACGGTGCTGTGTGTCATCGGCAATCACCGCAATCCGGAATCGCCGCGCAGCCCTAACCGCAATCCTATCCGCGAATTCGACGTACCCTTCGGCGCTTCCGGTGCCAACATTTCCTATGCTCTGCTGAAGCAGGCGCATATGGCGCGCTACGGCTCGACGGATGAAGATTTCGCGCTGATCGCGCATTGGGCACGCGCCAATGCGCAGCGCAACCCGAACGCCATTTTCCATGGCCAGCCGGCGAGCGTCGAGGATGTGCTGGCTTCTCCGCTCATCGCCTCGCCGCTTCGTCTGTTCGAGATCGTCATGCCGGTAGCGGGCGCTGAGGCGGTCATCGTCACCTCGGTGGCGCGGGCCCGGTCGCTGGGCGGGCGGGCCGTCCATCTTCTGGGTGCTGGCGAAAAGATCACTCATCGCGCCGTCAGCCAAGCTCCGGATCTGACCTCGGGACCGCTCAAGCCTTCCATGGCGCGGGCGTTTGCGCAGTCGGGTCTGACGGTGCGGGACATGAGCTTGCTGTCGCTCTACGACTGCTACACGATCATGGTGGCGACTACGCTTGAGGATTCCGGCATCTGCCCGCCCGGCGGCTTTGGGGCCTTCATGCGGGCGCATGATTTCGGGCCAGAGGGCGACTGGCCGCTCAATACCCATGGCGGACAGCTCGGCTACGGTCAGCCGGATCTCGCGGGCGGCATGACGCATGTCACTGAGGCCGTGCGCCAGTTGCGCGGCGCGGCGCAGGGCCGCCAGATCAGGGATCCGCGCTTTGCCCTCGTGACCGGCAATGGCGCCACGATGAGCGAGGCGGTTGCGCTCGTTCTGGGAGCAGACGCATGATCGATCTTGCAGAACTGAAAGTGCCCGGTCCGACGGAGACGGAGCTGACGAAGCCCTTCTGGGCGGCGGCGGCCGAGGGCCGGCTTCTCATCCAGCGCTGCGACGACTGCGGCCGCACCGTCTTCTATCCGCGCGAGATTTGCCCGCATTGTTGGAGTGCCAGACTTGTCTGGGCGGACGCATCCGGGCGGGGACGATTGAAGTCCTTCTCGACCATCCACAAGCCCGGACATCCGGGCTGGCAGCCGGCGGCACCTTACACCGTCGGGCTGGTCGAACTGGAGGAGGGGCCGACCATGCTCTCTTTCATTTTACAGGGCACTGAAGCGCCACGTGTCGGCAAGGCGCTCGTCATGCAGCCCACCGATATCGGCGGCCGGGTGCTGCCGGCGTTCAAAATCGTTAACGACAGTAAAAAGGGAGATCAGTCATGAGCGAGACCAAAAGCGGCTGGGACGGCGTCATCAAGGGCATGCCAGCCGAAGGCGCGGTTGCCGAGCGCAGCCGCGTGACGCGGATGGAAGACATTGCCGCCTTCACCGACATGACCGGCGACCGCAACCCGGTCCACTATGACGAGGCGCTGGCGAAGAAGACTTCGTTCGGAAAGCTGATCGTGCAGGGCGGCGTCACCACGGGCATTCTCAATGCCTGCGTCGCGGAGGATCTCCCCGGTCCCGGCACGGTGTTCCTCAACACCAATCTCAATTTCAAGAAGGCAGTGGGCGTCGGTGAGACCATTACCGGTCGCGTGGAGGTCGTGTCGGTGCGGCCGGATAAGCCGATCTGCCAGCTGAAGGTCTCGGTCTATGATGGCGCCGGCGATGTCTGCGTCGAAGGAACGGCCGTCACCTACACGATGCCGCTGCTAGGACTGTGACATGACGGGAGATGCGCATGACGGACAGCGCTGGCAGGCGCTGTCCCTGATCTGCCTCGGCGTTGTCGGCGCATTGACGACTTGGTTTTCGGCAACGGCCATCCTGCCGGATCTGATCCGGCAAAATGGGCTGACATCCACAGAGGCGGCATGGTTTACCAATGCGGTGCAGGTCGGCTTCGTGGTGGGAGCGCTGCTGACGTCGCTCGTCAACCTGCCCGATCTCGTGCGCATGAACCGGCTGATTGCGATGTCCGGCGTTCTCGCTGCGCTTGCCAATGCATGCCTCCTCATCGACCCGCCGCCGCTGTTGGCGATTCTCGCGCGGTTCACCACGGGACTTGCGCTCGCCGGCGTTTATCCGCCGGCGTTGAAGCTGATGGCGACGTGGTTCGTGAAGGGCAGGGGGCTGGCGCTGGGCTTTCTGATCGGCGCGCTGACGCTCGGTTCCTCCATGCCTCATCTGTTTCGGGCGCTGATGGGCGGGGCGGACTGGCGCACTGTGGTTCTTCTGTCCTCGGGCACCTGCATACTGTCTGCACTCCTGTTTGGTCTGGCCATTTCCGAAGGCCCGTTTCCGTTCGGAAAGGCCACATTCAACCCGGCGCAGATTCTCAAGGTTCTGAGTTCGAAGCCGGTCTTTCTCGCCAATCTGGGCTATTTCGGCCACATGTGGGAGCTCTACGCCATGTGGGCCTGGATTCTTGCGTTTCTGAACGCAGCGTCCAAGGGACTGGTGCATACCCCCTTTGGCTCAGCGTCCATGTTCAGCTTCGTCATCGTCGCGTCCGGCTTCGTCGGCTGCGTCTTTGGAGGCATATTGTCGGATCGGATCGGGCGTTGCCTGACCACGGCGGGCATGATGACCGTATCGGGGCTCTGTGCCGTTTCGATCGGCTTCTTCTTTAGCGGCCCTGTGTGGCTTCTCACGTTGGTCGCGATCGTGTGGGGCATGACGATTATCGGCGATAGCGCGCAATTTTCCGCTGCCGTAACCGAACTCTCCGACCAGCGCCTTGTCGGCACGGCGCTTGCGATGCAAATGGCGATCGGTTTTGCGCTGACAGTTGTAGCCATCTGGCTGACGCCGCTCTTTGCCGGCGCTATTGGCGGTTGGCAATGGGCTTTTCTGTTGCTGGTTCCCGGACCGCTCATTGGCATCGCAGCGATGCTGGTCCTTCGACGCTTGCCTGACGCCGCCAGGCTGGCGCACGGTGCACGCTAACATGTGTTTCACCGCAGCTTGAAGTCTTTGTGGGTTCGCTTTAATTCATTCCTCTTGACCTGTATCGTTCCAGTGCTTCGATCCAGGTGCATTCGCGGGGAGACCACATGGCGACAGAAATTCTTGAAAAGCGTGGCCGGGGCAGGCCGCGTAACGTCGAGGAAGACAGTCGTAATGCGGAGCTTCTGGCCGAAATCAGTGCTGCAGGTCTGATCGACCGTACGAGTTCCACGCCGCTTTGGGTCCAGCTAAAAAATGCGCTCGCGGACAGGATCGGCCGCAAGCTCTTCTTGCTAGACGATCCTTTGCCCTCCGAGCAGACGATGTGCGAAATTTTCAATGTTTCGCGTCCGGTCGTTCGCGCCGCTCTCGCGGGCCTCTCAGACGAGGGACTGGTCACCAAGGTTCCGCGCCGCGGCATTTTCGTTTCGCGGCCGCGGATGGAGACGAACTTCCTGACCTCCAACGTCTCCGTTCATTCGGACCTTGAGGCGCGGGGACACAAGGTGACTTCGCAGACCTTCGAGTTCCGCCGTGCTCAGCCTGACGAGGAAGAGAAGCGGGTCTTTGACCTGCCGCCAAATGGAACGGTTATCCGCGTTGGCCGCATCTATCGCTCGGACGGGCGTCCAATCACCCATACGCTGATCTCGCTGCCCGGCCACAAGGTGCCAGAAATGGAGAATATCGATATTTCCGACCAGTCCATCTTCCAGATCCTGAAGGACCGCTACGGTCTCGTTTCCCAGCGAGCCGAACGTTGGTTCACGGCGGCGCTGCCGGACGATGATGTTGCCCGGCGCCTGGAGATTGCGCCCGGCCAGCCCGTGATCTCGATCGAGTCCATTGCTTACGATACGAACGGCGCCCCTCTAGAGTTTTATCGCGCCTTTTACAACTCCGCTGTCGCGCGCATCCACGTCTCCACCGGCACCTTCAAGAACTGACCCCACCTCTTATTCTGGTAATACCCAAAAAATTTCCAATTTATGGTAATAACCAGATTGACAATGATCGGATGCCACGGCATCGTATGATCAGGGAGGGAGGAAACAGCTCCCACACACATCATAAGAGAGAATTTCGAGCTTCGGGCGGCCGATGGGTCACTGTCCGAAGAGGAGGACGTTTTGCGCTATTCAACTGCTTTCGACCTGTCCGGTCAGGTCGCCGTCGTAACGGGCGGCGCAAGCGGCATCGGGCTCGAATCCGCGCGTGCACTCGGTCAGTGCGGCGCCGCAATCGAGCTTGTCGATTTCAATGCCGTGACACTGGCCACTGCTGCCGAAACGCTCGGGAAGGATGGCGTCAAGGTTGCGACCAGCGTGGTCGACGTGACGGATCCGAAGCAGGTGAATGCCGCAGCCGAGCAGATTTTTGCACGGGCAGGTCGTGTTGATACGCTGCTCAATTCGGCCGGCATCGCGAAGCTGCATTCGGCCATCGAGATCAGCGACGAGGACTGGCGGCGGGTCATGGACGTGAATGTCAACGGCACGTTCTGGTGCTGCCGGGCCTTTGGCGCACGCATGATCGAGGTTGGCGGCGGTTCCGTCGTCAACATGGGCTCCATGTCCGGGACGATTGTCAACCGCCCGCAATTTGCCTCCAGCTACATGGCCTCCAAGGGTGCAATCCACCAGCTGACCAAGGCGCTGGCGGTGGAGTGGGCGCAATCCGGCGTACGGGTCAATGCGCTGGCGCCGGGCTATGTCGCGACAGAAATGACGCTGGCGATGCGGGCAAGGCCGGAGCTTTTCAATACCTGGCTCGACATGACGCCCATGGGGCGGCTCGCCGAGCCTCAGGAGATCGCGTCGCTGGTGGTTTTTCTGGCCTCCGCGGCATCGTCTTACATGACCGGTTCGATCGTCGCCGTCGATGGCGGCTACACAAGCATATGAGTGAGGCATGCATGAGCAACTTTTCAACCGATTCGGAGCGGGATATCCGCGAGGGGATCATCGAAGCCTGCCTCGAAATGAATCGCGTAGGCATCAATCAGGGCACGTCCGGCAATATTTCGGTGCGCTGGAACGACGGCATGCTGATCACGCCGACATCCATGCCTTACAAGCAGATGAAGGTCGAAGACATTGTCTGGATGGGCTTTGACGGTTCAGTCGCCGGAAATCGGACGCCGTCTTCCGAATGGCGTTTCCATCTCGATATCATGCGAACCAAGAGCGATGTCGGAGCAATCGTTCACGCCCATCCCCATGCCTGCACGACATTGTCGATCATGGGCAAGGGCATTCCACCGCTGCATTACATGGTTGCCATTGCCGGCGGGCACGACGTGCGCTGCGCGCCCTATGCGACGTTCGGCACGGAAGAACTGTCGCGCAACGCGTTGGCTGCCCTTGCCGACCGCGCCGCCTGTCTGCTCGGCCATCACGGGATGATCGCGACGGGAAAGACGCTCGACCGTGCCATGTGGATGGCCGTAGAGATCGAAACTTTGGCCAAGCAGTATCTCGCGTGTCTGCCCTTTGGAGAGCCGCCGCTGCTCAGTGTTGAAGAAATTGAGAATGTCATCAGCCGCATGAACGGATACGGTCACGCGGGCTGACGACGATTGAACCAATTGGCGTCGAAAGGGAGTTCGATGCCATTGAATTGATGCAAACAGGAGGAGTTCAAAATGCGTCATTCCATGAACATGAGCCGTCGCACGACGGTGAAAATGGCAGCCCTTGCCGCCGCTCTTGCCGTTGTGCCGATGGCGGCGCACGCGGATGGCGACGAAGGCATGTCTCTGAAGGGCAAGACAATCGGCATTTCGGCCGTCGGCACCGACCATAACTGGGACCTCAAGGCCTATCAGGGTCAGATCGACGAACTGAAGCGCCTCGGCGCGGAAGTCATTGCTCTGGACGCCGGCCGCAACGACCAGACCCAGGTCAGTCAGCTCCAGACGCTGATTTCGCAGAAGCCCGATGCCATTCTCGAGCAGCTGGGCAATCTCGATGTCCTCAATCCGTGGCTGAAGAAAATCAAAGAAGCCGGCATTCCGTTGTTCACGGTCGATACCGCCACACCGTATGCCATCAACAACACCACGTCCAACAACTACAATATCGGCGCGGAACTGGCGCTTCAGATTGTTCAGGACATGGGTGGCAAGGGCAAGATCGCGGTCTTCAACGGCTTCTATTCGGTGCCGGTCTGCAAGATCCGTTACGATCAGTTGATGTATGTGCTGAAGTCCTTCCCGGACATTGAAGTCATCAAGCCGGAACTGCGCGACGTTATCCCGAACACGGTGCAACAGGCCTATTCGGACACGACCGACGTGTTGACCAAGAACGGCAAGGATAGTGGGCTGAAGGCTATCTGGGCTTGCTGGGACGTGCCGATGGTCGGCGCAACCCAGGCGATCCAGGCTGCCGGCCGCACCGACGTGAAGACCTATGGCGTCGATGGCAGCCCGGATTATGTCGAAATGGTTGCCGATCCGAAGTCGCCGGCAGGCGCGGTTGCGGCACAGCAGCCTTACAAGATCGGTGTCCAGGCTGCCCGCAACGTGGCCGCCTATCTGAACGGCAAGACGGTACCGCCGTTCACCTTCGTTTCGTCGGTCCTGATCAACAAGGAAAACGCCGCCACCGTTGGCAAGGACTTCCTCCCGAAGAAGTAAGCCGCAACATGCGCACCGCCTCCTCTTGCGGGAGGCGGTGCGCAACCTTTTGACATGCGGAAAGTGGAGTTTGGCATGAGTGAGATCGCCATCGACATGCAAGCGATCAACAAGGCTTTCGGTCCCGTTAAAGCCCTGGACAGCGCGAACCTGAAGGTTGCGTCAGGAACGATACATGGTCTTGTAGGCCAGAACGGCGCCGGCAAATCGACGATCATCAAGGTTCTTGCCGGCATCTACGGCCGCGACACCGGTTCTGTTTCCGTTTTCGGCAAGCCGCTGAACGGCATAACGCCTGCCAGCATCGAGGCAGAGGGCGTACACTTCATTCACCAGGACCGGCTGCTTGTGTCGACCGCGACGATTGCCGAAGCGATCTTCCTGCGCAACGAGCCGCGCTTCGGACCCTTCATCAATTATGGTGCGATGAACCGCCGCGCTGCGGAATTGCTCAAGCGCTACTTTTCGCTGACCATTGATCCCAAGACGCTGATTTCCGAGCTTTCGACCGCCCAGCAGAAGATCGTGCAGATCACGCGGGCGCTCGCCAACAATGCGAAGGTGCTGGTGCTGGACGAGCCGACGGCAGCGCTTGTGAAAAAGGAGGTCGACAGCCTCTTTGCCGTGCTGCGCAGGCTGAAGGCCGAGGGCTTGGCCATTGTTTTCATCTCGCATTACATGTCGGAGATCGAGGAAATCTGCGACACCGTCACGGTGCTTCGCAACGGCACCGACGTCGGTGTCGTTGATCCTCGCGCCGTTGGCATCCAGACCATCGTGGACATGATGACGAACCGCGATACCTCGGAAATGTATCCGAGGCGCAGCGTCGACATCGGCGGACCTGTCCTGGAGGTCAACGGTCTGACGCTGAATGGCCACTTCCAGAACGTCAGCTTTGCGGTTCGCGCCGGCGAAGTCGTCGGGCTGACGGGCCTTCTCGGCTCGGGTGACAAGGAATTGCTGCAATGCCTCTTCGGCCAGAAGCAGCCGAATTCGGGCTCTATCAAGGTCGACGGCCGCGAGGTCAAGTTCCGTGCACCGGTCGATGCGGTCGGTAAGGGCATCGCGATGATCCCCGAGGACCGACGTGCACATGGGGTCGCGGTCGGACTTTCGGTCGGGGAGAACATCTCGCTCGCTTCTCTCGGCGATGTGTCGAACAAGGGTTTTATCAGCAAGAGTAAGGAAGCAAATGCCATCGACAGCCTGATCCGGGAGCTCGGCATCAAGACGCCGAACAGGCACACGCTTGTCCGCAACCTTTCGGGCGGCAACCAGCAGAAGGTGGTCGTGGCGAAATGGCTGTCCTGCAACAGCCGCGTCTATCTCCTCGATGAACCCACGGTCGCGGTTGACGTCGGGGCCAAGATTGAAATCTACGGGCTTATCAACCGGCTGGCCTCGGAGGGGAAGGCGCTGATCTTCGTCTCGTCCGATCTCGAAGAGATTGCCGAGATGTGTGACCGCGTCCTTGTCATCTATCGCGGCCGCATCATCGATGAGTACCAGCGCGGGGAGGTCGATGCCGATCGGTTGCTCGCTGCTGCATCGGGCGCCTCGCAGAACGAAATGAGGAAAGCGCAATGACCATGGTTGCCGAACAAGCTCCTGTTGTGGCCGAGAGCCGCATGAATTCCCGCTTCCTGATCAAGCTTCTGATCCGTCTCGGAGCGTTTCTGGCCTTTGGCGGCATCATGGTCTATTTCGCCATGACCGCGCGCGGCTTTACTGGCCCATTCAACATTCTGAATGTGATCGAGCAGTCTGCTATCCTTTGCTTTCTGGCCTATGCCATGACGATCGTATTCATCGGTACGGGCACGGATGTGCAGCGCGGCGGGATCGATCTTTCGGTTGCGGCCAATGCAGGGCTTTCTGCCGCGATCTACGTGGTCCTGCTCAACCATGGCTATGGTGATGTGCTGGCGCTTCTTGCGGCGATCGGCACCGGCCTCGCAGTTGGCTTCCTCAATGGCGTCGCTATTGTGTCGCTCAGGATCATGCCGCTGCTGGGCACGCTTGCCGTCATGAACATCGCAGGCGGCCTTGAGCTGACGATTACGCAGAATACGGTGATTTCTTCGACCTCGCCACTGCTCGATATCCTCAGTTCCGGACGCTTTCTCGGCGTGAGTTCGCTCGTCTGGTGCCTTCTCATCGCGTCCGTGCTTTTGATCTGGATCGTCCATTTCAGCGCCTTGGGCCTGCGCCTCTATGCTGTGGGCGGGCATATCGAGGCAGCGCGCGCGGCGGGCATCGCAACGGGTCGCTACATCTATGGAAGCTATATCTTCTCCGGCCTGATGGGCAGCCTCGCGGCGATCTTGATCGTGACGCGCCTGTCCTCCTCGACGCCGGGTACCGGATTGATGCTTCTGCCGGCCCTGGCTGCCGCATTGCTCGGCACAGTTTTCTCGCGTCGCTTCATCCCGACCATCGGAGGCACATTGCTGGCGGCCCTTTTCATCGGCTTCCTGGCCAACGGTTTCCAGCTCCTGGGTGTCTCTTCCTACTGGGTCAGCGGCGTTCAGGGTGTCCTGATCCTGCTGGTGGTCGCAGTCACGTCCTTCGCGAAAAAGTCCTGAGGCCTGTCATGACAAGCAGAAACGCAACCTTCTCCGTCGAAGCCTTTTCCAATTATGCCGTGATCGTGGCCTTCGTTGCAGTGATCGTCTTTTTTTCGATTTTCGCGGACGGCTTCCTGTCGGCGGACAATCTGTTCAACCTGATCTCCAACCGTGTCGTGCTGTTGGCCATAGTGGCGCTCGGCATGACGATTGTGATCGCTGCCGGGGGCATCGACCTTTCGGTCGGTGTTGCCATCGACCTGTCATCGATGGTTTTCATCATGATGATCGCGGCCGGCTACATGGGGCTGTGGGCTGTCTGCGGCGGGCTCGCTGCGGCCTTCTGCGTCGGACTGCTCAACGCCTTCCTTATCAACAAGCTGAAGATCGACGCGTTTCTGGCCACGCTCGGGGTGCTCTTCATCGGCAAATCCGTACAGCAGCTGGCCACGCAGGGTGGCAACCCGATTTATCTGACACGGGCGGAGTTTGCCGCGCCGTTCGATGCCATCACGCGCACCGGTCTCTTCGGCATTCCGACGCCAATGATCGTTCTCGTTGCTTGCGCAATCGTCGTCTATCTCGCCGTGCATCGCTCTGTGTTCGGACGTTACATTGCAGCGCTTGGCGCTCAGCCAGGTGTGGCGTGGTATTCCGGCGTGCGCGTGCCGCTCTATCTTTCGGCGGCTTTTATCGCCTGCTCGGTCCTTTCGGCGGTCACCGGTATCCTGCTTTCCTCGACTGTGCGCTCCTATGTTCCGTTCTCGGGCGATGCCTTCTTGCTCGATGCGATTGGCGCGACCTTTATCGGCACGGCCGTGAGCTCGGAACGCAGGCCGTCGGTTCTGGGCACTCTGCTCGGCGTCCTGTTGCTCGCCGTCATGCGCAACGGGTTGCTGCTGATCGGCTGGAACTTTTTCTGGCAGCAGGTGGGCATCGGCGTGCTGGTCTTCCTGGTGCTCGGACTTTCCTTCGGCCTTCGCAAGCGTTTTGAATAGGAAATGAACATGACACGATTTGACGTAAGCGCGGTCGGCTTTGCGGTTCTGGATATCCTGGGCCGCCCGGTGACGCGGATCCCCGAGGGTGGACGTGCGGATTTCATCGAGGAAATCCGCATGACGGTCGCCGGCACAGCCGCTGCTACAGCGATGGACTGCGCGATCCTCGGCCTGAAAACCCGCATGGTCACGACCGTCGGTGATGACGACATGGGCGACTTCCTGATCGCCAAGATGCAACGCTATGGCATGAACACCGATCTCGTCCGGCGTGACAAGACCGTGCAGACCTCGTCCACCATTCTGCCGGTCCGCCCCAACGGCGAGCGTCCGGCGCTGCATGTGCCGGGGTCGGCCACGACCTTCAAGGTGCATGACGAGGATCTGGAGGGGGCGCTCGACGCTCCGATCGTCCATGTCGGCGGGACCGGACTACTGAAATCCTTCGACGGCGACCCGTCGATCGCCTTCATGCGTAAGGCCAAGGAGATGGGCCGGACGACCACATTCGACCTCATCCAGGCGAATCCGCATACGGTCGAGTTGGTGAAGCCACTTCTGCCCTATATCGACTATTTCGTGCCCTCCATCGAAGAAGCGGCGGAAATGGCGGGCACCGAAAAGCCGGCTGATGTGGCGCGCTTCTTCAAGGAACGCGGCGTCAAGAATGCCGTGCTGACGCTCGGCGGCGCCGGCGTTTATGTGTCGCCGGAGCAGGGCGATGCCTTCACGCTGCCGGCGCATGACATTCAGGTGGTCGACACGACGGGCTGCGGCGACAGTTTTACTGCCGGCATCATTGTCGGCCTTTCCAAGGGCTGGGATTTGCGCACCAGCGCACGCTTCGCCACGGCCGTCGCCGCCAAGGTCGCCATGGGCCTCGGCTCGGACGGCAAGCTTCAATCTTTCGACGACACATACGCGGCTATGAACACGCTGCCGCTCAAGGGCTGAGGAGATCACGATGGGACAACTCGACAACAAGGTCGCTCTGATAACGGGCGCCAGCCGCGGCATTGGCGCTGCACTTGCGGTGGGGCTTGCAAAACACGGCGCCGATATTGCGATTTGCGATCTCGCCCGCCAGGCCGAAGCATTGGCGGACGTGAAGAGGCAGGTGGAGGCCGAAGGTCGCCGCTGCTTTGCCCATCATGTCGATGTGTCGAACATAGCTGAGGTGGAAAGCGCGGTCGCCGACATCACCGCGGAGACAGGAGGCATCGACATACTCGTCAACAATGCCGGTATCCTGAAGCCGTCGCTTTTGGAAGAACTGCCGGAAGCCGACTGGGACGCGCATTTCAACGTGAATGCCAAGGGCGTCTACCTCATGACCAATGCCGTGCTGCCGCAGATGCGTGCGCGTAAGAATGGGCGCATCATCAACATCGCCTCCATCGCGGGGCGGCAGGGCGTCGCCACCCAAGGCCATTATGCCGCAACCAAGGCGACCGCCATCACGCTGACGCGGGTCTATGCGCAGGAAGTCGGCATGGACGGGATTACCGTCAACGCGATCTGCCCCGGCATTATTCTCACCGAGATGGGCAAGAACAATCTCGGCTCTGACGAGGCGATCCGTCACTGGCAGGATGTCGCCGCGTTGAAACGGCTCGGCTATCCCGATGATATCGTCGGCCCGGCTGTCTTCTTTGCCTCCGACCTGTCCGCCTTTGTCACCGGGCAGGCATTGAATGTCTGTGGCGGAATTTACTTTCACTAAGTTCAAATGACGTGAAGCCTTTCAACGGCGCTCGCATGTGCCGTTGAGGCCAACTTCCATTGTCGAGATAGATCATGAACCAGGTTGCCATCATAGGCGCGGGACCGGGCGGTCTCGTTGCGGCCCGATTTCTGAAATCGCAGGGCTTTTCGCCGGTCCTATTCGAGGCCCATTCGAATGTCGGCGGTCAATGGGACCATACCAACCCGATGTCGGGCGTGTGGCCGCAGATGCGTACCAACACCGCGCGCATGGTCACGCGCTTCTCTGATCTGGACCACCCAGAGCACGTGTCGCTTTTCCCGCGCAACACCGAGATTGCAGCGTATCTGAGGACCTATGCCGAGGCATTCGGTCTCCTAGATGGCATTCATTTCTCGACAAGGCTTGTGGGGCTGGAGCGCTCGGACGATGCATGGAAACTTGTTCTTGAGACTGAGGAAGGTCGCAGAGAGACGCATTTCAACCGGGTCGTCATCGCGACGGGCGCCTATAATCGACCCGACATTCCGGTTGTGCAGGGTCTCGAGGAATTTGCAGGCTCCGCCGGTGTGATCCATGCTTTCAGCTACAAGGACCCCGAGCTTTACCGGGGCAAGCGGGTCTTGATTGCCGGTGGCAATATCTCGGCGCTGGAAATCGCCTCCGATCTTGCGATGCTCGGTGCCGACCGAGTCGCCACCGCGATGCGCCGCCAGCGCTATGTGATGCCAAAGCTGATCGCCGGCACGCCGGTTGAGAGCTATGGCTTTACCCGCGCTGCGGCCTTGCGGCAGGAGCGGGAGGATCCCGAGGTTCTGGCGCGGGAAACGCGTAACTTCGTGCTTCAATATGGCGGCAATCCCGCCTGGTTCGGCGCGCCGGAACCGCACGAGGATGTGCGGGTTGCCGGGACGACGGGCAGCCAGAACTTCCTCAACCTCGTCGCCGAGGACCGGATTTCGTGCTTCCCCTGGATCGACCGCATAGAGGGGCGACGCGTCGTGTTCACGGACGGCCGTGCCGAGGATTTCGACGGGATCATCTTCGGAACCGGATATCGGCTGAATCTGCCGTTTCTGTCGTCTGACCTTCGCGAGACGCTGGAAGTGGGAGAAAAGGGGCTGACTCTGGCTGAGCAGACTTTCCACCCCGACACGCCGGGCCTGGCCTTCATGGGCCTTTACGCGCAGATCGGCCCATATCTTCCGGTACTGGAACAACAGGCTCGCTTTCTGGCCTATTCTTGGGGTGGTGCAATCGCTTCCATGAGCGAGGGCGAGGCCTATGCGGCTTGCGAGGCATCACGCCGTAACCGAGGCGGCGATCTTTATCAGCATGTCCAATCCATCCGCTTCGCACGGTTGGCGCAGTGTGATCCCGAGGGGCGTATCGATCCCGAGCTTGCCGATCTTCTGTCGCGCAACGCCGTCACCGCCCTCTCGTTCAGGCTCGTCGGACCTGACGCCCTTGCCGGTGCGGAAGCGCAGGTGCGGGCGGGCGCCGCCCGCTATGGACGCAAAATTCTCACCTGAACAATCGAAACCGGGAGGTTCGAATGCAAAAGCTCGATCAATTCTTTATCGACGGCCGCTGGGTCAAGGCTAATGGAGAGGGGCGCCACCCCGTTGTCGATCCCGCGACCGAGGAGGTTATCGGCCATATCGCGATGGCAAACGCCGCGGATGTCGATGCTGCTGTCGCGGCCGCGCGCGCGGCCTTCGATGACTGGCAGATGACACCGAAGGCCGAGCGTCTGGCTCTTTTGCGCCGCCTGCTGGAACTCTACAATGCACATTACGAAGAAGTCGCGGAACTGATGACGCGCGAGATGGGCACGCCGCTTCACTTCTCCCGCTCCGCCCAGGCCTGGGTCGGAACGGCGCATCTCGAAGCGGCCATCGATGCGCTGGACAAGCTGGAAACGGAAGAGCTGCGCGGCAACACGCTGATTTCGCTAGAACCCATCGGGGTCTGTGCTCTCATCACGCCGTGGAACTGGCCGATGAACCAGCTGGTCGTCAAGGCTGCTCCCGCGCTGGCGGCCGGCTGCACCGTGATTGCCAAGCCTTCCGAGTTCTCGCCGCTCTCGTCCATTCTCTTTGCCGAACTTATCGAGGAGGCCGGCTTCCCGGCCGGCGTCTATAATCACCTCACCGGCTTCGGTCCGGAGGCGGGGGAATTGCTGGCCCGCCATCCGGATGTCGACATGGTGTCGATCACCGGTTCGACCCGCGCCGGAATCGCCGTCGCGCGCGCCGCTGCCGATACGGTCAAGCGCGTCACACAGGAACTCGGCGGCAAATCCGCCAATATCATCCTGCGCGATGCCGATCTAGAAAAGTCGGTCAAGGCAGGCGTCGAGGCCTGCTATGTCAATTGCGGACAGGCTTGCCGGGCTCCCGCCCGCATGCTGGTGCCGGCCGAGCGGATGGAAGAGGCCAAGGCTTACGCCCGTGAAGCGGCAGAGACACACAGCGTCGGCAATCCGATGGGTAATTTTTCGCTCGGGCCTGTGGTCAACAAGGCGCAGTTCGAGCGAATCCAGATGCTCATTCAAGCGGGCATCGACGAAGGGGCGACACTCGTGACTGGCGGTGTGGGACGTCCCGACGGGCTGTCTCATGGCTATTATATCAAGCCGACCGTGTTTGCCGATGTGAAGCCGGGGATGACCATCGAGCGCGAGGAAATCTTCGGGCCCGTGATCGCGCTGATCGGTTATGAGACCGAAGACGAGGCCGTCGCAATCGCCAATGACACGGTTTACGGGCTCTCGGGCTACATCCAGACCGCCGATATCGAAAAGGCCCGCAAGATTGCACGTCGCCTGCGCGTCGGTTCGATCTGGATCAACGGCGCCGATTGGGATGCCCGCATGCCGTTCGGCGGCTACAAGCAGTCCGGCAACGGCCGTGAACATGGCGAATGGGGTCTGCACGATTATCTGGAAGTCAAATCGACGGCTGGGTGGGCTTGAGTCCCGGCGAACGCAGCGCTCACATGAAAGAACCCGCCATGGTCAGCATGGCGGGTTTCTTTTTTGTCTCTTGCGGTTCGATTCAGGCGGCTAGAGACGGACTGCCGGCTTTGGCGCGGGCCTTGATGAGATCAGCGGCCTTTTCGGCGACAGCGACCGTCGGGGCAAACGTGTTGCCGGAGATCACCGCCGGCATCACGGACGCGTCGACGATCGCCAGATTCTCGAGCCCATGCACGAGAAGCGTTGCCGGGGAAACGACGGCCATAGGGTCTGTCCCCATCTTGCAGGTGCTGGTCGGGTGATACATCGTCATGCAGTTCTGCCGGACATAGGCGGCGATATCGTCGTCGCTCTGGACGTGCCGGCCGGGCGCAACCTCCTCACCGCGATGCCCGTCGAATGCCTTCTGGTCGGCGATCTTGCGCATGATCTTCATGCCGCGCACGAGGATTTCCATGTCATAAGGATTGTCGAAGAAGTTTGGCGCGATCAGCGGCGCGTCATAGGCGCTGGCGCTTTTCAATCCGACATGGCCGATGCTCTTCGGCCTTAGCAGGCAGGCATGCATCGCCCAGCCATGGCCCCAGAAACTGTCTGACGCCTGCGCCGAAGCCATGGTCGTGCAGAAGAAGAGTTGCAGATCCGGCCGGTCGACATCCGGGCCGGATTTGACGAAGCCCCCGGCCTCGCCTGTATTCGAGGTGAACATGCCGCGGCGCGAGGAAAACCATTTCAGCACATGCATCGCGTTCGTATGCATCGTGCCCCATGAAATGCCATAGGTCTTGTTGGTCAGCGCGCGCTGTTTCGTCCACGTGTCGATGTGATCCTGAAGGTTGCGACCGACGCCGACGAGTTCATGCCTGACCTCGATGCCCTGTGCCTTCAGTTCGCGCGGCGATCCTATCCCGGAGAGCATGAGAAGCTGCGGCGAAATGAATGCGCCGGTTGCCAGCACCACCTCGCGGCGCGCGCGGATCTGCTTCGTCTCTCCATAGACGTCATAGGACACGCCCACGGCGCGTTTCCCTTCCATGACGATGCCGAGTGCACGTGCCTCGGTGATGATCTTGAGATTGGGCCGCGATTTGGCGGGGCCCGCATAGCTGCTTTCCGCACCCCAGCGCTCGCCGTCCTTCTGCGTGAGCCAATGGTAACCGATACCTTCCTGATCCTCGCCGTTGAAATCGGCGTTGAGCTTGTAGCCGGCCTGCACGGCGGCATCGAAATAGGTCTGGCACATGCTGTTCGGCGAGCGGGGCGGCGAGACGCTGACCGGACCGCCGCGCCCGTGATAGCGCATGTCGATCTGGTCGCGAACGGGCTTGCCGCCGAGTGTAAAGTTGCGCGTGGCGTCAGGGTTTTCAGCCAGGACGAAATTCTCGGATTTCTTGAAATACGGCAGCAGATCGTCATAGCCCCAGCCAGGATTGCCGAGATCGCGCCAGTCGTCATAGTCCTGCTTCTGGCCGCGGATGTAGATCATGCCGTTGACCATGGAACTTCCGCCCAGCGCCTTGCCGCGCGGAAGGATCATCCTGGTGTTTCCGAGCCCGCGCGACGGTTCGGCTTCGAAGAGGTACATCATCTTCGTGCCGCCGAGGAAGGCGAGGTTCGGCATCATGAAGGTGACCATGCCAAGCGGCATGCGGACGATCTGCCGCTTGTTGTTGCCGGCCGTGCCGAATTCCAGCAGGGCAACCTTCACATTCGGGTCTTCCGTCAGCCGGTTCACCACGACGCAGCCCGCGACCCCGCCCCCGACGATGACATAATCGAACTCATCCATGATTCTTGCTCCTCCCTGCGTATCCTATAGCCTGATCGTTGCCGACTGAATGGCGGACATGTTCAGTTCAATTCCCAGTCCCGGTCGGTCTGGCACGCGCACGACACCGTTCTTCACCTCGAAGGGGACCTTTAGGACATCGCCGCGAAGAGGCACGGGCGCTTCGTCTCTCAGCATGATGGAAAAATTCCGCTTGCTCGCTGCCAGATGGAGCGCTGCGGCGAAGCCGATATCCGATCCGTAATGATGGGGCGAGAAGGGCACGCCGCGTTCTGTTACTGCCTCGCACATGCGCGCGGCAGCAGTTATGCCGCCGGACCGGCAGGGGTCGGGCATGACGAATTGGATGGCATCCTCTGCCGTAAACTCCCGGTAATCGGACAGGCGAAAGGCATTTTCCCCCCAGGCAAGCGGGATCGTTGGAAATTCCCAGCGGAGCGCGACGTAACCCTCCAGATCGTCCGACAAAAGCGGTTCCTCAAGCCAGAAGAGTTCCAGCGCCTCCAGCTGCTTCAGGACGCGTCGTGCGCGTGACCGGTCGAAGGCCTGGTTGGCATCGATCATCATGCCGAAATCGGCTCCAACGGCTTCCCGCATCGCATGAGCCTTACGAATATCTACTGCATCGTCGAAGCCAATCCGCATCTTGGCATGCGTGTACCCCCTCGCTTTCATTTCCAGCGCGCCCGCGGCCGGATCGGTAGCATTGAAGCCCACCGCATAGCAGTCAATCTCTTCGCGGTAGCGCCCGCCGAGCAGTTGCCAGATCGGCACGCCGTAAAACTTGCCCGCGATATCCCAGAGCGCAATGTCGATGCCGGAAATCGCCTGGGCGATGGCGCCCTCGGCCCACATGCGGGTAAAGGCGCGCGTCGCGTTGACCATCTTGTCGTGAAGGCGGCCGACATCGAGCGGATTTTCGCCGATCAGCAGCGTGGCCAGTCCATCTTCTATCGTCGCGCGCCGCTCATGAACGCACCATGGCGGGAAGTTGACGGAGGTTTCGCCGACCCCGGTGAACCCCGAATCCGTCTCAATGAAAACCAAGCCGAAATTGCGATGCGTCAGGCTTCCGCAGGACAGCGGAATAGGAGTCGGCAGCGCGTAGCCGCAAAGAACGAAGCGGATTTGCGTAATCTTCAACGAATTTCCTCCCATCACCTAGCGAATGTTCGGCTGCGAGGCCGTATTGACAAGTGAACAGATGTATACCTATCTTATGGTCATACCAGTTGTCCAGATGGTGCAGCGCGATTTTTGAAAGGCGCTTTACTGCGGATGCCGGGAATGAAAGCGTCAATCAGGAGGAGATCATCAATGAACGACATGTCGAGCGCGAAGACCGTCACGATCGGGCCGCAGGAAATTCTGGATGGCGCGCCGATGCAGCAGGAGCATGGAGGTGTGCGCGACCTCAAGCTCGTCTACCCTGAAACCGGGCTCGATGCCCGCACGCTCTGCATGGGGCTGGTCGAGATCGACCCCGGTCACAGCTCCCCGATGCATCGCCACAATTGCGAGGAAGTCTATTACGTGCTTCAGGGCCAGGGTGAGCTGGAGCTGGAAGGCAAGCGGTATCCGCTGGTCGCTGGCGGCTGCTCGCTGCAGCGTCCCAATGACATTCACCGGGTTCACAATACCGGCCGGGAAACCCTTCGGCTTCTGGTGATTGCCGGCATCATGCTCGTCCCGCTATGGCCCAAATGGCCGACCGAAACGCCTTACGAGGTCTTCGAAGGTTCGACGAAAAACGCGGCTGCTTGAAGCCCTGAAACGCGGGAGGCTTTCATGTCGGGACTGTCGGCAACCCATTGGGGGTTTGCGGACGTGGAGGTTCGCGCGGGCAAGATAGTCCGCGCCGAGCCTTTTCATCGTGACGAAAGCCCGTCACCCTTGCTCAAGGGCCTGCCCGACGCCATTCACGCATCGACGCGTGTTCTCTCTCCAGCCATTCGCGAAGGCTGGCTGGCAGGAGATCGAAAGCGCCGAGGGCGCGATCGTTTTATCGAGGTCGACTGGCAGACGGCTTACGATCACATTGAACGCACGCTGCGTCTGACGCTCGAAGATACTGGCAACGAGGGCATCTTCGCAGGATCCTACGGCTGGGGTTCGGCCGGCCGCTTCCATCACGCCGCCACCCATCTGAAGCGGTTTCTGAACACCATTGGCGGCTTCGTTGATCAGAAGCAGACATATTCCTTTGCCGCGGGGCAGATCATCTGCCCCCATGTCGTCGGCGATAACCGAATTCTTTTCGGAGGCGAGACGACGACATGGCCGGCCATTCTCGACAACGCCCGGATCATTGTTTTCTTCGGCGGCATCAATATTTCAAACGCGCAAATCGCCGCCGGCGGTCTGGGAAACCATGCGACCCTGGGCTGGCTGAACAAGGCTGCGGAGCGGGGTATCGAGATCGTCTGCGTCAGCCCTCGGCGCGATGACGATCCACGGCTGCCGCCTCATCGCTGGGTGCCGATCCGACCGGGGAGCGATACTGCGCTCATGTTGGCGCTGGCTTACGAAGTGGTCCGCACGCGCCGGATCGATCGTGGGTTTCTAGCCTCGCACACGAAGGGTTACGACCGGTTCGAACCCTACCTGCTGGGCGAGGGCGACGGGCGTCCGAAGAATGCGGCCTGGGCCGCCGAACTGACTGGTATCCCGGAAGATGCGATCCTGGAGCTTGCCAGGAAGCTCACCGACTTGCCGAGCTTTTTGACCGCGGCCTGGGCCTTGCAGCGACAGGAAAACGGCGAGCAGCCGCTATGGATGCTGATCGTGCTTTCCGCCATGCTCGGCGAATTCGGGAAGCCGGGTAGAGGGGTTTCCTTCGGCTACGGTTCCATCGGCAATCGAGGCGATCCGCGGCCGATCGTTTCCTCACCGGGATTTTCTGCCGGCCGCAACCCGCTGGGCCGTTTCATTCCGGTCGCCCGTGTTGCTGACATGTTGCTTGGGCCAGGGGAGACCATTCCCTTCGACGGACACGAAATCGTCTATCCGAAGATCGACATGGTCTGGTGGGCGGGCGGCAATCCCTTTCATCACCATCAGGACCTGAACAGGCTCGTTGCCGCGTTCCAGCAGCCTAGAACGGTGATCGTCAACGAGATCTGGTGGACGGCGACAGCCCGTCACGCCGATATCGTCTTGCCTGCCACGTCTGCTTTGGAACGAAACGACCTGTCCGGATCGCCGACGGATCGGTTTACTGCCGCGATGCGAAAGCAGATCGAACCTTTGGGTTTGGCGCGCAGCGAATTTGATATCTTCTCAGCACTGGCCGAACGTTTCGGGACGCTTTCAGCTTATGCCGAGGGTCTGGACGAGATGGGCTGGCTCAGACGCATTTATGAAGAGTTCCGGGGCCGCGCAGCTGATGTCGGAGCTGAATTGCCAGACTTTGATGCCTTTTGGAAGGTGGGTTATGCCGAGTTGCCGCCGCCGAATGAAGCTTACACATTGTTTGAGGACTTTCATCGCGATCCGGTGGCGTATCCGCTGAAGACGCCGTCCGGCAAGATCGAAATCTGGTCACGCTTCATCGCGGCCTCTCGTCACAAGGATATCGCGCCGCACCCGTTCTGGTCGCCGCCCGTCGAGTGGCTGGGAAGCGCGCAAAAAACCGAACTGCATTTGATTTCGCCGCAGCCGGCGACGCGGCTCCATTCGCAGCTTGATGGTGTCGGCGTCAGCCTGGAAAGCAAGATGAATGGCCGCGAGCCCATCTTTATCCATCCCCAGGATGCCGAGGCGAGGGGCATTGTCGATGGAGACCTCGTGCAGGTTTGGAATGACCGTGGGCAATGTCTAGCGGGAGCGCGGCTGTCGGAAGCCGTCATGCCGCAGGTCGTTGCGCTCGCCACGGGTGCGTGGTTTGTGTCTGGATTGGATGACAAGCAACAGTCTGTCGACCTGAACGGAAACCCGAACGTGCTCACCGGAAATCGTCCGTCAAGCTCCCTATCTCAGGCGCCCGCCCAGCATTCTGTGCTCGTCCGGATCGAGAAATACGCCGATGCAAGTCCTGCTCTGGACCGCGCAACATTGCCAGAGGAAGTGCAAAGCAGTATTCATTCGTCTACGTCGAGGGGACGTCAGCGTTATCTGGAATCCGAATGACCGAACTGTTCGCGGCCATAGAACGAAGGTCCATCTGGCAGGATGTCGCCAGTCAGGTCCGCAAGATGATCGAGGATGGCACAATCGGTCCTGGCCAGAAGCTGCCGAGCGAGCGGGACATGTGCCAGCAGTTCGGCGTGAGCCGCATCAGCCTGCGCGAGGCGCTCCGTGCACTGGAGCGCGAAGGTTTTATCGAGGTCCAGGCTGGTCGTGGCGCCTTTGTCCGTGCCCATTTCGACCGTGAACGCCATGTACTGGAAACTCTGATCGGCTTCAGCCGCGAGAGCGCCGAAAAAGTGTTCGAGCTTAGGATGCTCTTCGAACCCAACCTTGCGGGGTTGGCGGCGCGCAGCATTTCCTCCGAAAATCTTGAACGCTTACGGGAGACGGTCGAGCGCATGCGCGACCATGTTGAAAATCCGGAGGCGGCCATTCAGGCGGACTCGGATTTTCATAAAGTCCTGGGTGAAAGCACCGGTAATCCGCTTGTGGAAAGCCTAGTTCGCTTCGTTATGACCGCGACAGGCTCTGAAAGGCTCGTGACGCTGAACAGCCGACAAGGGGTGGAACGCGCACTCATCGGGCATGAGCGCGTTCTGGCGGCTGTGGCCGCTGGAGACGAAGAGGGCGCCGCCAAGGCGATGAAGGAGCATCTGCAGGACGCCGTAGCCTTCGCAAGGAATTTCTAGCGACGCCCCTCTGCTCCGAACATCGACAGTCCGCTTCGGTTCAACCGGAGAATCTTGATGCTTGCAAATCCTGCTGCACCTGTCGCGTAGCCACCGCGCTTCAAAAGTTTTAATTTATGCATCTACATTTTTCTGATGCACGCACACGGTTGCTAAAGTAGAATGGCGGAATTGACAAGTCTCTGTGCGATCAGGCCCCCGCAGCCAAACAATCAATACGCAAGACAACGAAAAAACCCGCCAGGTGAAAACCAGCGGGCTGTTCGCGTTTATCGTCCCGGCCGGAGAGGTTTTGCCATAGAGGCCTCGCCATCTGGCAACGATCTTTCCGGATGGCAATCACCTGATAGCGAAGGGAAATGGGAAACGTCCGACCAACGACTCGGTATCGGCGCGTCTTGACGGATCTTTCAGGTGAATGACGATTTCCGTGCCGCGCGCCGGGCTGTCGTCGACCTCGATGGAGGCCTTGATGTCTGCGAGGCTAAGTTCGTCGCGAATGGCAGAACCGATTTCCAGCCGCCGGAGCTCGGGCTTGAAGATCTTGCCCACGCCGGTCAGCGGCATCGCGTCTATGATGGCGATATGCTTCGGGATGGCGGCCCTCTCGCTGATTGCCGTTTGCGCGAAGGCCAGCAGGCTCGCCTCGTCACGGACACTTCCGTCCTTCAACTGGACATAGGCAACAGGAACTTCGCCTGCATAGACGTCGGGACGTCCGATGGCGGCGGCGAGATGGACATCGGGATGACCGTGCAGGGCCTCCTCGATCACGGATGGATCGATATTATGGCCGCCGCGGATGATGATATCCTTCTTGCGGCCGGTCAGCCAGAAATAGCCATCGGCATCGGCGCGTCCGATGTCGCCGGTGTTCAGCCACGTTTCGCCGTCGCCGAGATCGACCCAGAGCCCCGTGTTGTGTTCCGGCTGGAGATAGCCGTCGAACACATTCGGTCCTGAAATGACGATCAGCCCGGCTTCGTCCGGCGCGCAATCGCGCATATAGCGCCCTGCATCATCCAGGACGACGGCCTTCATTTTCTGTCCCGGCAAGCGGATGCCGATCGAACCCAGCCGCCTGTCGCCGGCGGGCGGATTGACGCTGCTGACGCAGGTTCCCTCCGTCAGGCCGTAGCCTTCCAGAATCCGCAGGCCCGTGCGCTCCTGAAAACTCCGGAACACTTCGACCGGCATGGGGGCCGCACCGCAAAGGCCGAATTCGAGCGAGCTGATATCATTCTCACCGATCGGAACATCGAGAAGCGAGGAGTAAAGCGTGGGCACACCGCTGAAGAAATTGATGCGATGGACGCTCACCATCTCCCAGAAACGCCTGACAACGTCCTTGCCGCGATAGCCTTGCGGCGTGCCGAGGATCACATGAGCCCCTTGCGAAAACGGCACGAGGCCGGTGACCATGGCGCCGTTGACATGGAAAAGCGGCAGTCCGCAGAAAATGACCTTGCCCGGCGCCATGGATTGCCCGAGCACATACGCGTTCATCAAGGCGTTGGCGACCTCGTTGCCATGCCGGCGCATGGCGATCTTCGGCGCACCGGTTGTTCCCCCGGTGCAGAAGAAGGAAGACTTGTCGGCGCTGCTCTTTGCGTATGCGACGTTCAATGTGTCGCCGTCTTCCGCCAGCATCGCAGCCTTGAAATCATGAAGCGCGATATGCGGCGGAACGGGTCCGGCGTCGCTCCCCTTCATGCCGGGGATATGGTCGGCCAGATTGACGAGAACGAGGTGGCGCAGGCTCGGCACATCCGCAAGGATCGGCTGGACCTTCTGCCAGAGATCGGTGCCGGGAAAGGGGGCGAGCGTGACCAGGATCTCGGCACCTGCGACTTTCAGCAGCTCTGCGATTGACGGCCCTTCCAGCAAGGGGTTGATCGCCAGAACGATACCGGAAGCCTCGCCGCCCCAGATGACGAAATGGGTTTCCGGCAGGTTCGGCAGGATATAGGCAATCACCGTATCCTTGCCCGCGCCCATGCGCGCGAACATGTTGGCAGTCCGGGTGATGTCGCGCAGCAGTTCCGCATAGGTCCATCGCTCCGGGGTGCGATGGGTGTCCACGCTGAGGAAGAAGCTGAGCGCCGGCTGATCGGCATGCTGTTGCGCGCTCCGGCGGATCAGTTCGTAGGTGCTTTCGGGTGCCTGATCGAGCAGTCCGCCCGTCTCTGCCCTGACGATATCTTCAAGTCCTTTTGCACCGGACATCATGCACCTCCCACAATGGTATTGCGCTGGACGCCGAGGTCAATCGAGCCGTCGGCGCTGACGATGCGGGCCTCCACCTTGTCGCCGGGCTTAAGATATTGCGGACGCCGGGCCTGAACGTCCAGGAACATCTTCCACTTTTTCGCCTGCGGGAGTAGCGCCGCGATCTTCTGCTTTGTGGGCGATGGCACGCTAAGCGCGCAGCCGCTTGGCGTGCCGGTGGCGATCAGGTCGCCGATGAACATGTCCTGCACGCCTGAAAGCTCGGTGATCGTCTCCGGCGGACGGTTCACCAGATTGCGCGTGGTGTCGCGCTGGCGCACTTCCCTGTTGACGGTCAGGATCAGGTTCAGGTCGTAGAGCTTGCCGATCTCCTGTCGGTCGAGCAGGCAGAGATAGGGGCCGACAGGCCCGAAGGTGCGGAAACTCTTGCCCTTGTAGAATTGCATTTCCGGGATCTGGATATCGCGGGCGGAATAGTCGTTCACGATGACGAGGCCCGCCACATAATCATGCAGGTTGTCGTCGCGAACCGTGCAGGGGCCGGTGATCGTCTTCTTCAGGACCAGACCGAGCTCGATTTCGTAGTCGAGAAACTTGACGCGGCCGGGGCGAATGACGTCGCAATTTGCCGGCGAAATACAGGACGCGGCCTTGGTGAAGATCATGTTGAAATGCTTCTCGTCCGGGTTCATCCCGGACTCGATCATGTGCTGGCGATAATTCGCACCCTGGCAGAGGAATTGCTGGTTCTCGGTGACGGGCGAGAGCAGTTCGACGGCGCCTTCGGCAATCGTGTCGCCCTGAAGCGATGCGAGTGTTTCAATGCTGTGCGCGGCGAGGAACGCGCCGGTCGTTGGAAAGTCGTCCGGCACGGGCGTGATCTGGCCGTTTCGGATAACGCCCCATTGCGGGACGCCCTGATATTGGAAGCGGATTACATTGAGAGCCATAGAAACAAGTCCAGTCTGTGTTTGAAGGGGGTGGGGTCAGCCGAACAGCTTCATCAGCGTTCTGAGCTTGCCGAAGGTGAGATCCGGGCTCGTGCGCAGGCTGTGAATGACGCTGCGCAGGAAGGCGATGGTGACGTGCGGCTTGGTGAAGCTGCGGGGCAATTCCGGGCCCCATTGCGACATGGCCTGCCGGGAGACGGGGTGAATGCCGGTCGGGTTGTCGGCGGTGAAGAGATCGCCGTCGCAATAGTGCTCGTGGTGGCAACCCCAGGGGTCGCTCCAGTAGTCGAAGATTTGGCTGCCGAGCAGATGCCGGCCCATGCCCCAGGCATGATGCCAATTGCGTTCGCGCAAGACCCGCTGGCCCATGGCCACGGCATCCGTGTCGATCAGTTCGAAGGCGCTGTGGCTGTATTTCGTCACAACGCCCTGAACCAGCACCAGCGTGTGATGATCGACCGGCACGTCGCCACGATCGACGCGCATGAAGGCGACAGCCGGCGAGCCATCCTTGAAGATCTGGATGTCGGTCGGGATGAAGCCGAAATGCCGCGTGTACCAGGCCGCCGTCCGCTGGTAGTCCGGAACCTCCAGCACGACATGGCCGAGCTTGATGATCTCGGGCGCGGACACCGTCAGCCTCTGGGTTTCGTTGATGCGGGTGATGGCGTCGACCGAGTTATGCTGCAAGGCCATGCGGTGCGGCAGCGGCTCGACCGGCGTTCTGCCATAGACGGCATGCACTTCGAAGCCCGATGGGCAGGTGAGCCGCACCATCTTGCCGCCGCCGGGATAGGTGGATTGCACGATCGGCCCCACCGCTTCCGGCAGGGCGGCCAGCGCCTTCAACTCGTCTTCCGTATCAACGGTCAGGCCGAAGCCGGCAAACCGCGCCGTGTCGGACTTGCGAATGACATAGCAGCAGGCGGCCGTGCCGGTGCCGCGCAGGAAGGAGATATTGTCTTCGCGCTTGGCGGGCAGCAGCCCGAAATCCATCAGAAAGGCTTCGGCCTTGGCGATGTCCGGGCGTTCGAAAATCAGGTACGCGAGTTCACTGGCTTTTGTGGTGGGCGTGGGGTGGCGGGAAGGCTGCGGTGTCGAGAGCTTCATCTTGCGTCTCCAGGGCGTAAAGGGTTTCGATCAGGCGAGTTCGGCGTTTGCGCGAACGGGCATCTGCAGAAGGTCAAGGCATTCGGTGACGATGCGGGTGACGTCGTCAGCGGGGCCTGAATGCATGATGATCCGGTCGGGGCGGATAACGGCGACCATGCCAGCCTTGGCGATGCCCGGCAGGAACCGGCCCTCCAGATCCTCGTAAGTGTCGTTTGCGGTGAGCCCGAGCCGCTGGCCGCGATAGGCAATCTGGATCGACCGGACGTTGAGGCCTGCCAATCGCCGCGCCGTTTCGGGGTCGAGCTTTGCGACCGGATCGCAGCCGAAGCCGACAAGGGCAAAGCCGGAGCCGAGAGCCTCGTCGCTCAAGGCAATCCGCCCGTCCCGTGCCCGCACCCAGCCTTGCGGAATGAGTGCGCCGGCCTCGAGCTTGGTCTTGGCGCCCGACTTTCGGAACAGGCCGGACTTGAAGCGGTTCTGCGGCTTGATCTCCAGTTCCTCAAAAAAATCGCCGATGAAGGGGAGGTGGCGAACCATGCGCATCAGGCCGTGATTGAGGAAGGCCGAGAAAGCATTGCGCGGCATGATCAGCTTGCCCATGAACTTGGCGAGATTGATCATGGCGATGGCATGCGGCCGGCGCTCCTGGTCATAGGTCTTGAGGATCGAGGCGCCGGCGTGACCCTGAACCGCCCAGGCGAGTTTCCAGCTGAGGTTTGCCGCATCGCGCAAGCCTGCGACCAGACCCTGGCCGACAAAGGGCGGCGTGATATGCGCGGCATCGCCAATGAGGAAAACCGAGCCCTTTGAAAACTGCCGCGCAACCCGCGCGTGGAAGCGATAGACGGCCTTGCGCTCCAGACTCATCTGGCCGGAGGCGTCCCACTGGCCGAGCAGCTTGCGAACATTTTCTTCCCTTTCGACCTCCTCGCGGCGTTCGCCCTTGCGCAGCATGAATTCCCAGCGTTCGCGATTTCCGGGTGCGATCATGTGTGGGACGGGCCGCTTGTGGTCGCAGAGGAATTCGATGTGATCGATGCCCGGCGGATCGCGCTGGGCATCGACGACCAGCCAGTCTTCCGCATAGGTCTTGCCGTTGAATTGCTCGCCAATCAGCTGGCGGACGATCGAGCCAGCGCCATCGGCACCGACGAGATAGCGGGTGCGAATATCGAAGGTCCGGGTGCCGCTGCGCAGATGCGCGATCACGCCGTTGTCCGTTTCGGTGAAGCCGGACAGTTCCGTTTCAAGCGAAACGGTGACGGCGGGCATGCCCGTCAGCATGCCGCGCAGCACGGTTTCCAGCTGCGGCTGATAGAATGTGACCTGTTTGGGGAAGCCGTCGATTGTGCCCAGCGTATTGATGCGAGCGAAGTCGCCCACAATCGGGCAGCGCATGCGCACGAAAGGGATTGCGATCGTGTCGAACGCGTCTTCCGCAAGGCCGGCAAGCTGCAGAATGCGCAAGGCCTCATTGTCCAGCGCGATGGCGCGGGGTGCTTTGAAAATCTCGGCAGCCTTGTCGATGACAAGCGTTTTCACGCCATGGCGTCCGAGCAGATTGGCCATGACCGCTCCCACTGGCCCGAGCCCGACAATCAGAACATCGACCTGCGACGGGACGCGCGGCAGCGCATCCGCCGACACAGTCGGCGCGACTTGAATATTCATCTGGAAAGCTCCTCCCACGAGCTCGTCATCGACAAAAAGATCATCTCATCGAAACTGATAATATCATCAGTTTAAAATGGACCTTTGTCAACGGGTGTGCGATTGGATGCGTGAAATTTGGTTTTGGAGAGGCACTTTGCGTCAAACTCGCCATGGCCATCACGGTTAGAAATTCCAACGGAATCATTGCGTTGTGCAAGAATTGGCAATTTGGCGATTGACTTCTGAGGGCTCGGCAGGCGGGATGTGAATGTCAGAATCAAACGGTAGAACTGTCAACCCGAAGTCCTATTCAGCCATGATGAAGCAAGCGCCCGACAAAGCCAGCAAAGCTGCGAAAGTCTCGCCAAGCGAGCAGAGCGAACGCGCGCCGCGCGGTGAAAGGCGCAAGCGCGAGACGCGGACCAAGCTGCTCAGAGCCGCGATGAGCCTGATGGCCGAGAGAGGTCTCGAAGCTGTCGCCATCAACGAGATCACGGAAGCAGCCGATGTCGGGTTCGGAACCTTCTACAATCACTTTGCATCGAAGGAAGAGATCTACACCTGCATCGTGAACTGGGTTTTCGAGGCCTTCGCGGATGCGCTCGAACGGAGCCTCGATGACGTCTCCGACAGTGCGGAGATTATCGCGACCAGCGTTCGCCACACCATGAACCGTGCCAAGGACGATCCACTCTGGGGGCGTTTTCTGGTGCGCGAAGGCATGTCGGCGCGCAGCATGCGCGGCGGCAGTGGTCTGGCGGGCCGCCTGAACCGGGACATTGCACGCGGGCTGAAGACCGGCCGCTTCAAGGCGAGCGACAGCTTTGTGACATTCATCTCGGTTGGTGCCACAGTGCTCGGCGCCATCGTGGCCGAACTGGATGCCTCGGGCGACGACCTCGATGCAAAGCTCATGGAAAACCTGCCCGAGCGCACGGCAACCCTGGTCCTGACCATTCTGGGCATAGACGCATCTGAAGCGACGAAAATCGCAACGGCTCCTCTGGCTGCTATCGATTTCCAGACGGCTGAAATTGGGGATTACTGACAGCGGGAGCGGGCGCGTCCGGCGACGTTCTAGCTGAACAGAATGTAACGAGACCTGTCAGGTATCCGGTATGCTGCGTATCAGGACGATGGAGCTTTTGAGCCAGCCGCCCTCGCGCCGCTTTTGATCAGGGCCCAGAAGCATTCACGCGTCTTCTGGGCTCTCTTGATTCTATCCGCCAACGAGGCCTCCGAGGTCTGGGGCCGCCGTCCGTCGAATAACGGTCAAAACCGGTGGCAGCAGAGGTCATTCAACATTGTATTCGAGCCGATTGATCAGAACATCGCGCTGTGAGCCCCCGTGTCGTCGTTCCAAGTTCCCCGATAGTCTTGGTCACCGAGATCGAACCCGTCGCTGCACGCGGCAATGGCGGCGAGATGATTGCCATCGACCTCGCCTGTCGCAGACACGCCATTGCCGAAGCCGTCGTTCCCGTCATCGCCAATGATATTCAGCCCGGCCCCGCTTGCGGCAGCGCATGAGAGCAGGACCTGCGACGGTGCGCCCGACTGACCTCCGTCTGCCTCGTAAGCCCCGTTGATCGTGATGTTGATGTCGCTGACTTCGGCATCGCTGGACCTAACTGCCTTATTGGACGTTGGAGCCGCCCGGAAACCTGGTGCGTTCACGCCTCCGTAACCCAATCAAACACACCCAGGGGCCGCCAGGAGACATCTGGCGGGCTTTTCTCACGCATGTCATGCCACTCTAGCCTCGCAGGCCTGAGCAATATGGTCGGGTGCTGGTTTTCTGGATGCTCCGGCATGAAGTTCCGCGCGAAGCCGGCTATTATGAGAGACGCGACGACAGCTCAGTCCGGAATATAAAATCGATGCCGTGACGCGGGGCAGGGAGTGGCGCCTCAGCGCCTTGAAACGGTCTCGGCGAGCGACCGGTTTGTGCGCTGCGAAAACTCTTTGTGATAATTTGATCAAATCGTATTGAATTATGATCAAATCTTGCCTATCGTCAAAGGCAATGATGGTTTCATGTCGTTGCAGGAGTTCCCGATGAAGCAGTACGGTCAGTTCTACATCAATGGTGCCTGGGTCGATCCGATCGACGCGCAGGGCGTGCTGGAGGTCATCGATCCGTCAATCGAGGAAGCCTTTGCGACGATTGCGCTGGGTGGCCGTGGCGATGTGGACCGGGCTGTTGCGGCAGCCTCCAGGGCCTTCGACAGCTTCTACCTCACGACGCCTGCCGAACGGCTGGAGCTGCTGAAGTCGGTTCTCTCCGTCTACAAGAAGCGCGCCGAAGACCTCGCCTGGGCGATCTCGCATGAAATGGGTGCGCCGAAGAAAATGGCGCTGAACAACCAGGTCGGCAGCGGCGAAGCGCATATCCGCACCATGATCGACGTCATGAAGGACTATCGCTTCGAGCGCATGGTCGGCAAGACGATGGTCGCCAAGGAAGCGATCGGCGTCGTTGCCATGATCACGCCGTGGAACTGGCCGCTCAACCAGATCACCTGCAAGGTGGCGCCCGCGCTTGCCGCCGGCTGCACCATGATCCTCAAGCCCTCCGAAGTCGCACCGATCAGTGGTCTGGTCTTTGCCGAAATCATGCATGAGGCCGGTGTTCCGGCTGGCGTCTTCAACCTCGTCAACGGCGACGGCCCGACGGTCGGCGAAGCCATGGCGTCGCATCCCGACGTCCACATGATCTCGATCACCGGCTCGAACCGCGCCGGCGTTGCGGTCGCCAAGGCCGCTGCCGCAACCGTCAAGCGCGTGCATCAGGAACTCGGCGGCAAGTCCGCCAACATCATCCTCCAGGACGCCGAAGCCGACTTCGCGGCTGCCGTACGGCAGGGTACGCTCGAATGCTTCGACAATACCGGGCAGTCCTGCAATGCGGCGACGCGCATGCTGGTGCCGCAGGAGCGGATGTCACTTGCCGCAACCGTGGCGGCGGAAGCCGCAGGGTCTGTGACCGTCGGCCCGGCCGACCGCGATGGCGTTCGCCTCGGCCCGGTCGTCAGCCAGATGCAGTATGACAAGATCCAGGACCTGATCGCATCCGGCATTGCCGAAGGCGCGACGCTCGCCGCCGGCGGGCTTGGTCGTCCGGAAGGTCTCAACCGCGGCTATTTCGTTCGCCCGACCGTGTTTGCTGATGTGAAGCCCGGCATGCGCATCGAGCGCGAAGAGATTTTCGGACCGGTTCTCTCGATCGTCGGTTACCAGGACGAGGAAGACGCCATCCGCATCGCCAATGACACGATCTATGGTCTGGCCGCCTATGTCTCGTCGTCGGACCTCGATCGTGCGCGCCGCGTCGCGCGTCGTCTGCGTGCCGGCAACGTGCACATCAACTATCCGGACTGGGACACCTATGCGCCCTTCGGTGGCATGAAGCAGTCCGGCAACGGGCGCGAATATGGCGAGTTCGGTCTCGACGACTTCCTCGAGATCAAGGGCATCATCGGTTACGCCGAATGATGATGGCGAGACGCATCCACTCAGGCGTCTTCGAAGATCAGGTCCAGCAGATGCCTGATCTCCGGAAGAACCCGCGCCAGATGCGTCTCCAGCGTCATCGTTTCGTCCTTCAGGCAGGCAAGGTAGTGAACGAGCCAGTGGTTGTAGATGATGGTGGCAAGGGCGTCGGCGTCAAAGGTGCCGCCCCGCCGCGTCCTGCAGTCATGAGCGACCAGCATGTCGCTGATCGTCCTGATCAGCGCATCGTCGATCTGGCTGTAGCGTTTGACGAATTCGGATTGCGGGTAGCGGATCGCGGTCGATTCCGCATAGCGCCAGACGGGTTTGCTGAAAATTTCCAGCGAGCGCTCGGTCAGGTCGCTCAGAAGTTCGCACAGATCGTCCGCGAGGCTGTCGGTCTGGCGCTGGATGTGTCTGCGATAATGGTCGATCGCCTCCTGGTGGCCCTGAAAGATGATCGCCAGCAGCAGTTCGTCACGGCTGCCGAAATAGTTGAAGACGGTGGGTGTGGAAACGCCCGCTTCCGCGGCAATCATGGCCATGGTGCTGTCTTCGATGCCAAGTCGCTCGAAAAGAGCGCGCGCACTGTCCATGATCGCGTCGCGTCGCTGTTGTTTCTGCCGCTCGCGCAGGCCTGCCGTCGCACTCTGAGACAAAGTCAAATGACCTCCTCAATAGATCCTTTACGCCGTAAAAGATTTTATTGACACAAATGGTTCGCATTGTACAGTAACTGACATCCGCCAATAACAAAGACAAGAGCGGGAACAACCAAAATTTCACCGGCTGGTTGAAGCCGTTGAAGGACATGAAATCGGCTCCGAAAAGACAAGCGGAGAGCGGCGGACAATCTAACGTCCCGTCTGGTTGTCTTGAAAAGGGCCTGCGTATTCGATCCGAACAGATGTCAGTTGCAAAGATAGTCTTTGCAACAACGGTTTCTTGCGTCCGACTGCAGGGGACTGTGACGTCGAAGCTTGAAACTGGGAGTCTGAAACCGATGCATTTTCGGCGAAGCTCAAACTGGGTGGCTCTTTAACTCATGAGCAATATTGCGTCCTCGCAGACCGCCAAGGGCGGCTCTGTCTCCATCCTGAGTGTTCTGAAGGATTTCGGCAATTTCCGCGCCGTCAACGACGTCTCCATCGAAATCCGGCCCAACGAATTCTTCACGCTGCTTGGCCCCTCCGGTTGCGGCAAGACAACCCTGTTGCGCATGCTGGCAGGCTTCGAAGCGCCGACCGACGGCAAGATCCTGCTGGATGGTTCGGATATCTCGATGCTGCCGCCCAACAGGCGGCCGATCAACACGGTGTTCCAGAACTACGCGCTCTTCCCGCATATGACGGTCGCCGAGAATATCGGCTTCGGCCTGAAGATGCTGGGCAAGAGTGCAGCGGAGATTTCCGCGACGGTCAAGGAGATGCTTCGCCTCGTCAGGCTCGAAGATGCCGGCAACCGCTCCGTCACCCAGCTTTCCGGCGGCCAGCAGCAGCGCATCGCGCTGGCGCGTGCGCTCGCTCCCAAGCCGAAGCTTCTGCTTCTCGACGAGCCGCTGTCCGCCCTTGACCTGAAGCTGCGCAAGTCGATGCAGATCGAACTGAAGCGCCTGCAGCAGGAAACCGAGATCACCTTCATCTTCGTCACGCATGACCAGGAAGAAGCGCTGACCATGTCGGACCGCATCGCGGTCATGAATGGCGGCAAGGTGCTGCAGATCGGTTCCGCGCATGACATCTACGAACATCCGGCCGACCGCTTCGTTGCCGGCTTCATCGGCGAGACGAATTTCCTTGAGGGCGAGCTGACGGCAAGTGCCGGCGGTGCCGGCACGGTGAACCTGCGCTGCGGCGTGACCGTCGAGGCGCTGACGGCAAAGTCGGTCGCAAGTTCGGGTTCGGTTACCATCGTCGTGCGCCCGGAACAGCTTGAAATGGTGGATCCCGGGTCTCCCCAGTCGGTCGATGCCACGGTCGAGCAGATCGTCTATTTCGGCACGGACAGGCATGTGCATGCACGCCTTGGCGATGGCACTGCGCTGACGATTCGTCAGCAGAACCGCCCCGGCATGCGCGAAGGTCTGGCCGAGGGCCAGAAGATCGGCGTCGCCATTCCCCCGCGCGTCGCCCAGATCCTGAAGGATTGAGGCCATGTCGGAACTCGCCACCCTTCAGGACAAAGAGGATACCCGGCGTCACCGGCTCCTCGCCTTGCCCGCCATTCTGATCATGATCGCCCTCGGCCTGATCCCGTTGATGATCGTGGTCGTCTATTCCTTGATGGCTCCGGGCGAATATGGCGGCGTCGTGCCGAAATTCTCGCTTGAGGCCTATGTCTCGCTCATCTTCCAGCGCGACATGTTCGACGATACGCTGACCTTCTCGCCTGCCTATCTGGAAATCTACCTCCGCACTGCCATTTTCGGTGTCGTGACCACGGTACTCTGCGTTCTGGTCGGTTTTCCGACTGCCTATTTCATGGCAACCCGGCCGGCGGACAAGCGCAACATCTGGGTGCTGCTGCTGACCATCCCGTTCTGGTCGAACCTTCTGGTGCGCACCATTGCGGTCATGTTCATCATCCGCGACGAGGGGCTGATCAACACGATCCTCCTGGATCTCGGTGTCATCGATCACCCGATCACGCTGCTCTACACGAACTTCGCCATCCTGCTTGGCCTCGTCTACAGCTTCCTGCCCTTCATGGTGCTGCCGATCTATGCCTCGCTGGAGAAGTTCGATTTCCGCCTCGCCGAGGCCGGCTTCGATCTCTATGCGAACCGTTTCCAGGTGCTGACGCAGATCATCATTCCGCTTGCCAAGCCCGGCATCGTCACGGGCAGCATCCTCGTCTTCGTGCCGGCCTTCGGGGCCTATGTGACGCCGCTTCTGCTCGGTGGCGGCAGCCATCTGATGATCGGCGACCTGATCGCGCTGCAGTTTGGCTCGTCGCGCAACTGGCCGCTCGGTTCCGCCTTTTCGATCGTGCTCATGGTCATCGTCATGCTCGCACTTCTCTTCCAGCTCCGCCGTTCGGGACAGGTGAAACATGGCTAGTTTTGCATCCACCGGAAAGATCGACATCAAGCGCCAGACCGGCTTCGGCTTCATCGCGGTCGCCTGCCTCGTGGCGCTCTACCTGCCGATCCTCGTCGTGCTCGTTTTCTCGTTCAATAATGCGATGAGCATTGGCGCATCCTGGCAGGGCTTCTCCCTGCGCTGGTATGTGACGCTGATGAAGAACCAGGGCTTCTTCGACTCCGCCATCCTGTCGATCGTCGTTGCCGTTGCGGCGACGGTCATGTCGACAATCCTCGGCACGATGGCAGCGCTTGCCACCACAAGGGTCAAGCGCTGGCGCGGGCAGGGGGCGACGATGCTGATCATCACCTCGCCGCTGATCGTGCCGGAAATCGTCAGCGCGGTGTCGCTGCTCGCCTTCTTTTCCTTCATCGCGCAGGCCTTCGGCATCAGCTTTGGCATCCTGAAGATCGTGCTGGCGCATACGTCCTTCTGCATTCCCTTCGCCTATCTGCCGATCAAGGCTCGGCTCGAGGGCATGGACGTGACGCTGGAAAATGCGGCGGCGGATCTCTACGCGGATCGCTGGAAGACGTTTCGCTATGTGACGCTGCCGCTGCTCCTGCCCGGCATCTCCTCCGGGGCGGCGCTCGCCTTCATCGTCTCGTTTGACGACTTCACCATCACCCAGCTGATTGCGGGTCCCGGCGAAACCACGCTGCCGCTCTTCATCTGGTCGCGCATCCGCAACATCGTCACGCCTGAACTCAATGCCATGTGCACGGTGCTGCTCCTCGTTTCCATCGCATTCATCATTCTGTCTTTCGTCCTGACAAAAAAGAAGCAGGACTAATTTCCTAACAAGAAGGGAACAATAGAAATGAAGAAACTGACCTCTCTCGCCATCGCCGGGCTTCTGCTTTCGGCCAGCACCTCCTTTGCAGCCGGCGAACTGCATATCTACAACTGGGGCAACTACACCAGCCCGGACCTCATCAAGAAGTTCGAGAAGCAGTACGACGTCAAGGTTACGCTCGACACCTATGACAGCAACGAATCCATGATGGCGAAGGTCAAGGCCGGCGGCTCCGGCTATGACATCGTCGTTCCGTCCGACTACGCCGTCGACATCATGAAGAAGGACGGTCTTCTTGAGGCCACCGAGCCGAACAAGATGGAAAACTTCAAGAACATGAAGCCCGAGATGGTGAACCTCTATTACGACGAGGGCCGCCACTACACCGTTCCGTGGCAGATCGGCATCACCAGCCTTTCGGTTGATACCGGCGTCTACAAGGGCGACATCGATACCTGGGCTGTCATCTTCAACCCGCCGGCGGAACTCAAGGGCCGCATCAACGTGCTCGACGACATGGTCTCGGTCATCCATGCAGCCGAGCACTACAAGGGCTTCAAGCTCTGCACCTCCGACAAGGCCGAGCTGAAGCAGATCAACGAACTGCTCCTGGCCGCCAAGCCCGCCTGGCGCACCTTCAGCTATGACGGGATCACGCTGCTCCAGTCCAAGGACGTCGATGCCTCCATCATCTGGGACGGTGCGGCCTACCGCGCGCGCGCCAATCGCGCCACGCTGAAGTTCGGCTTCCCGAAGGAAGGCGTCGAAGGCTTCGTCGACAACGTGGCAGTGCTCAAGGGCGCGAAGAACATGGAGAACGCCAAGCTCTTCCAGAACTTCATCATGGATCCCGAAAACGCTGCGATGATCTCGAACTTCGCAACCTACAGCAACGGGATCACCGGTTCTGAGAAGTTCCTCGACAAGGATCTGGGTGCGTCTGCGGAACTCAAGCGTCCGGCCGATTTCAAGGTCCAGTTCTCGCCGCCTTGCAGCGCCGAGGTGATCGAGCTCTACAACAAGATCTGGACGAACCTGCGCAAGTAAGCGCAGCCGGGATCAACTCCTCGACAGACTGAATAGCGCGCCGGTTCCGCCGGCGCGCCATGGAACGCATTTGCCAAAGGGAAGAACACCATGGGCCAACCTGCCGATATCGTCATCAGAAACGGCAATGTCATCACGATGGACGACGCGTTGCCACGCGGTCAGGCCGTCGCCATTGCCGGAAACCGGATCATCAAGGTCGGCTCGGATGCCGAAGCCATGGAACTGGCCGGCCCCTCGACACGCGTCATCGACGCTGCCGGCGGCACGATCCTGCCCGGCTTCAACGAATCCCACATGCATATCTTCGGCGGCTCGCTCGGGCTGACGCAATTGTCGCTGATCGGGATCCGCGGCGAAGAGGCGCTGCGCAAGGCGATCACCGCTTACGCCGCCGAAAATCCGGATCTGCCGCTTCTGGTCTGCAACAGTGCCGATTACGTCATTTTCGGCGATGCCGCCGCCGATCGCCACAGGCTCGATGCGATCTCGCCGGACCGCCCGCTTCTGCTGATCGCGCCCGACCATCACACCGGCTGGGCGAACACGGCTGCTCTCAAGGCTGCCGGCATTCTGAACGGCAAGTCGCTCGGCGTCGGCAACGAGATCGTCATGGCGGCCGATGGCCTTGCCTCGGGCGAACTGCGCGAGAACGAGGCGATGGGCCCGGTGCTGGAACTTGGCGCCAATGGCGGACGTGAACGCTTCGGGATTGCGACGGGTGGAGATCCCGACTCTGTCAACGCCGAACAGCGCGCCAATGACGTCGCGCTCTTCAAGAAGGGGCTCGCCTATTGTGCCTCGCTCGGTATCACCTCGTTCCAGAACATGGACGGCAGCCTCTACCAGCTGGAACTCCTCGACGAGATCGAGAAGACGGAAGGCCTGCCGGCCCGCGTGCGCATGCCCTATCACATGAAGAATTTCATGCCGCTGAGCGTGCTTGAAGAAAAGGCCGCCGTCTGGCGCGAACGCTACAACACGGATCGCCTGCGCTGCGATTTCGTCAAGATGTTCGCCGATGGCGTGGTCGAATCCGGCACCGCCGTCATGGTCGGTGGCTATGGCGACCGGCCGCAGGAGAATGGCGATCCGCTCTTCCCCGCCGAGCAGTTCAACGCGGTTGCCGCCGAAGCCGATCGTCTCGGCTTCCAGCTGGCCGTTCACGCCATCGGCAGCGGTGCTGTGCGCGAGGTGCTGGATGCCTATGAACATGCGCGCAAGGTCAATGGCGCGCGTGACAGCCGTCACCGCATCGAGCATATCGAAACGATCGAGCGGGAAGACGTGCCGCGTCTGGCCGAGCTCGGTGTTGTCGGCTCCATGCAGCCGACCCATCCGCCGGGTACCGGCGACCTGCCGCTGCAGCCCTATCTCGGCCGTATCGGCGAGAAGCGCTGGCCGCTCGCCTTCGCCTGGCGCACGATCAAGGACACGGGCGTCACGCTTGTGCACGGCACCGACTGGCCGGTGACGCCGCTCGACCCGATTGCCTGCATTCATGGCGCGCTGATCCGCAAGACCTGGCGCGATGACCTGAAGGACGAGCGCCTGTCGCTGATCGAACTTCTCGAGGGCTATACGAAGAACTGCGCCTGGGTGGAATTCATGGAAGACCGCAAGGGCATCCTGAAGCCCGGCTATCTCGCCGATGTCGTCGTGTTGACCGGCGATATCGAGGCGACCGCGCCCGAGGCCGTTGCGGATCTCAAGGTTGCCGTGACCATCTGCGACGGACGCATCACGCACACCCTGTCCTGATGCGGTTCTGATAGACTTTGCCGGTATTCTGCATATCGGAACAAGATCGCCCGCCATTCGGCGGGCGATTGTTTTTGCGCAAAGCCCGATTTGCCGGGTGGAGGTTGCGGAAGGTTGAGAGGCCTTCCTTCTCGCATGGTTCGCGCTTGCTCGACCTGGGATCGACCACGTCAGCTCTCCGGTGTGCGGCAGAAAACTGCATTTTTTGTAAGTGCATAATTACCAAGTAGCCCGCCCCGTGAGCTTTCTCCGGACTCAGATGCAAGCGCATCAAAATATCAGCGTCATCCGCCGGCACTCTTGATCTGGCTCCCGGACACTCCCTGATTCCTGCGTCAAAATAATCTCGAAATTCCTGCTTGATCCTCCAGTCACTAGAGGGTGTAGGCATGGGGAAAGAGATCAATGGAGGCCAGAATGACGGTCACGTCGGGTAAGATGCGCTATCGGGTTGAGGGGATGGACTGCGCCAGCTGCGCTGCCAAGATCGATACGGCGGTGCGCAGGCTGCCGGGGATTGTGGATGTCTCCGTCTCCGCGACGGCCGGCACGATGACCGTGAATTTCGCCGGCGAAGAAACGCTTCCTGCCGTGGAGAAAACGGTCCGCAAGCTCGGCTACGGCGTGGCAGCGAAGGGCGCTGCCGAGTCCCAAAAAAAGCCGACTTCGGACGAACATCAGAATCCGGAGCATGCCGGTCATGATCATGGGCACGCTGAGGCCGCCTGCGGTTGCTGCGATCATGAGGCGCATGACCACTCTGGCCATGACCACTCAGGCCATGACCATCAAGGCCATCATCATGCGCACGGCGCTTCGCATGATGATGACGTAGTTTCCTCCGGTTTGGAGCTGCACGGGCACGACCATGGTCCAAGCGATGGTCCGTGGTGGCGTTCGCGTAAGGCAACGCTAACGATGGCAAGCGGCGTCGCGCTTCTGGTCGCCTATCTGGTCGGGTTTGCTGTCCCGGCAATTGCGCCTTATGCATTTGCGGTGGCCATGCTGGTTGGTCTCGTGCCGATCGCGCGGCGCGCTCTTGCGGCGGCACTTGCAGGCATTCCGTTCACCATTGAAACACTCATGACCATTGCAGCCGTGGGAGCGGTTCTCATCCACGCAAGTGAAGAAGCCGCGGCGGTGGTGTTTCTGTTCCTCGTCGGGGAATTGCTGGAGGGGGTCGCAGCCGGCCGCGCGCGGGCGAGCATTCAGTCGCTGACGGCGCTTGTTCCGAAGACGGCGCTACTTGAGGAGAGCGGCCGCACCCGCGAGGTTCAGGCCGATGCGCTGGCCATCGGCTCGGTCATCGTTGTCCGCCCGGGCGATCGCATTGCCGCTGACGGCGTCATTGTCGATGGCGCGAGTGCGATCAACGAGGCGCCGGTCACAGGCGAGAGCGTGCCGGTCCGCAAGGAAAAGGATGCGGCTGTCTTTGCGGGCACGATCAATGGCGAGGCGGTGCTGAAGGTTCGGGTGACCGCCGCGGCAGCCGACAATACGATCGCGCGCGTCGTCAGGCTGGTGGAGGAGGCGCAGGAAGCGAAGAGCCCGACCGAGCGCTTCATCGACCGCTTCTCCCGGTACTACACCCCCGGCGTCCTGCTGGTGGGCGCGCTGATCGCGCTGGTCCCGCCGCTGGTCTTCGGCGCACCGTGGAGCGAGTGGATCTACAAGGGGCTTGCCGTGCTTCTGATCGGTTGCCCCTGCGCGCTGGTGATCTCGACACCGGCAGCGATTGCCGCAGCCCTCTCCGCCGGCGCGCGGCGCGGCCTGCTGATGAAGGGTGGCGCGGTTCTCGAAGGGCTTGGCAGGCTGACGGCGGTTGCGCTGGACAAGACCGGGACTTTGACAGAAGGTAAGCCTAAGGTGACGGATGTGATCGCCGGGGCGAGCGCGGAAAGCGACGTTCTAGGCCTTGCAGCCGCGCTTGAAGCGGGCTCCAGCCATCCGCTCGCGCTGGCGATCCTTGCCCGAGCCGAAACGGATGCCGTTTCTGTCCCGGTTGTCTCGCGGGCGAGGGCCATCGGCGGAAAGGGTGTGACTGCAATCGTCAACGGGCGCGAGATCTTTCTGGGGTCGCCGCAGGCCGCCGAAGAGAAAGTGGTCCTGTCTCAGGAGCTTCGGCAGCGCATTCTGGCACTCCATGAGGAAGGAAAAACCGTGTCGGTTCTCGTTGCGGGCGCTGAGATCGCTGGTGCGATTGCCATGCGCGACGAGCCCCGCGCCGACGCGCGCGACGGTCTGCAGGCGCTGAAGAGCCTCGGCATCAAGACCGTCATGCTGACGGGTGACAACAGCCGGACCGCGAAATCGATCGGTGCGCAGCTCGGCATGGACGATGTCCGTGCCGAACTTCTGCCGCAGGACAAGCAGCGCATCGTCGGCGAATTGAAGGCGCAAGGCCTGATTGTCGGCAAGGTCGGTGATGGCATCAATGACGCCCCGGCACTTGCCGCCGCCGATATCGGGATTGCCATGGGCGGCGGCACGGATGTGGCGCTGGAAACGGCCGATGCGGCCGTTCTTCACGGCCGAGTGACTGACATTGCCCGCATGGTGCAGCTCTCCCGGATCACGATGGCCAATATCCGCCAGAACATCACCATTGCGCTCGGCCTCAAGGCCGTCTTTCTGGTGACGACGGTTGCCGGCATCACCGGGCTCTGGCCGGCGATCCTTGCCGATACGGGCGCGACCGTTCTTGTCACCCTGAACGCCTTGCGGCTGCTGGCGCCGAATCTGGATGGCGAGGTGAAATAGCGCTTCCCGGGGATCAGGCGCCTTTCTGGCCGGGCCATGTCAGGACAAAGCGTGCGCCCGGCTGATTGTCCTCGATCATCACGGTCAGCCCGTGAAGATCGGCGATCGCCTTGACCATGCTCAGCCCGAGGCCGTGGCCCGGCGAGTTTCGGCTCTTGTCCAGTCTGTAAAGACGGCGAAAGACCTTCTCGCGTTCCGCCGCCTCAATGCCGGGGCCATTGTCGGCGACGATGGCGGCATAGTCCTGACCGCGGCGCTCCAGTGCGACGACGATCTCCGTGCCGGCCGGGCAATGGTTGATGGCGTTCTCGACGAGGTTCACCGCCAGCTGGGTCAGCAGTTCCTTGTCGCCCTCGATCGGAAAGGCCGCCCCGCCCCTCGTCTGGAAGGTGATCGTCTGTCCGCTGTCTTCGGCCACGCCCGAGAAGATCTCCGCGACGTTTTCGAAGACGTGCTTCATGTCCAGATGGACGAAGCGTGACTTGCGGGCGCCCGCCTCGATCTGCGAGATGCGCAGGAGCGCCTGGAAGGTGCCGTTGATGTGATCGCTTTCGGCAAGCGCTTCCTGCAGCTGGTCACCGACAGGCTGGCCTTTTTCCTCGCGGATGGCTGCATCTTCAAGAATGACCTTCAGCCGGTTGAGCGGCGTCTTGAGGTCATGCGCGATGTCGGCGCTGACCTGTTTCATGCCCGCCATCAGGTCCGACAGGCGATCGAGTGCGCCGTTGATCTGGCCGGAGATGACATCGATGTCGTCGCCGCGGCCGGTGATCTCGACACGCTTGGCGAAATGGCCGTCGGAAATGTCGTTCATGGTGCGGGCGATGTTCCGGATGCGCGCCTGCGCACGCCGGGCCAGGAAGATCCCGACCGCGACCGCCAGAAGCGATGTCGCCAGCGCCATCCAGGCAAAACTGGCGAAGATGATCTCGGCCAGTGCTTCGGTCGCCTCCACGCTCTGGCCGACGAGCAGGGGCTTGCCATCGATCGTCCCCGTGACGATGCGGAAGCTGTCGTCGGTCGATATCCCGAGTTCTTCTCCGGTGACAGTCTGCACGCCCGCAACGTTCCGGAACGTCTCGACATTGCCCGCCAGGCGCTTTCCGTCAGGCGTCCCCAGATAGAAGACGCTGAGATAGCCCTTTTCGAGGCTGCTGAAGGTCTCCATGGCTCTGACCAGATTGTCCGCGCGACCTGGCGAATAGGTCGATTGCATGACCGAATAGGTTTCGGCGACGGAGGCATCGAGCGCCGAATAGAGCTCGCGGCGCAGGATCTCGTAGGTCACCGCGTAGACCAGGAAGGACGATGTCACGAAGAGAAGCGCATAGGCTACGGCCAGCCGGAATGGCGTGCTGCGCCAGAATTTAGCTGGGTGCATGGAGGCTGTATCCGGTGTTGCGAACGGTGTGCAGAAGCGGCACCTCGAAGGGTTTGTCGATCTTGGTCCGCAGCCTGCTGATATGGGTTTCGACCACGCTGGTCTGCGGGTCGAAATGGATGTCCCACACCTTCTCAAGCAGCATGGTCCGCGTCAGCACCCGCCCTTCGGCGCGCATCAGCGCCTCCAGCAGGACGAATTCGCGTGGCTGCAGATCGATGTTCTGGCCGGCGCGCTGCACCTTGCGGCGCACGAGATCGAGTTCGAGGTCGGCGACCTTGAGGACGGTGCGCTGCTCCTGCACAGGCGGCCGGCGGGCGAGCGCGTTCAGTCTTGCCAGCAGTTCGGAAAAGGCGAAGGGCTTGACCAGATAATCGTCGGCGCCGGCCTCCAGTCCCTCGACGCGGTCATCGACGCCGCCCATGGCGGTCAGGAACAGAACCGGTGTCCTCACCTGTGCGGCACGCGCGGCCCTGACGACCGAGAGACCATCAAGACCCGGAAGCATGCGGTCGACGATCATGACATCGTAGTGGTCGCGGTCCTGCGTGGCCTGGAAAAGCCCGTCGCGCCCGTCGCGAAACGTGTCGCAGACATGGCCCGCTTCCGTCAGCCCCTTGGCGACGAAGGCAGACATTTTCTCATCATCCTCGATGACCAGTATGCGCATGTTCATCCGTCTCCGGCTTCTGTTCCTGACGGCAATATGCCATCGATTTCTGTCGCCAAGTTTCCCGAAAGCATACAGTTCGGTAAGAAAACAGGGGCTTAACGCTGTCATCAACACGTCAACCGCCCAACCTTCATGGTCGGGCGGTTTGGCGGATCGGATCAGTCGAGGGGCGTTCAGCGCAGGAATACGGTGAAGCTGCCATCGTCTGCGTTGAGGATGCCGACGATATTGTTCAGCTGGACGTTCATGCTGCGCAGGCGGGCTGCAAGGGCAGGGTTCTTGCCGATCATGGCCTTGGCTTCAGCCGCGTAGATTTCCGGCTGGGCCAGCATGTAATTGTATCCCTTGTTGCTCCTGGCGTTGATGTCGAGCGTGGTGACCTGAACATCCGATGCGGTGGCGACGACCGGGAAGTAGTGGTCCATCGGGGCGGCAGACGCGGCCGTGCCGGTCAGGCCGAGTGCGAAGACGGCGGCGAGAAAGATCTTTTGAGCGCGGTTCATGGTGTATCTCCTTTTTCATTCGAGCCAGCTTGTCGTGAGCTGTGTTGCTGACGAGGAGGAGATTGCCTGCCGCACTTCACGGACGCCTTTCCGGAACTATACAAATTCGTGAGGTTTGGGCTGACGCGTCGCACGCCTGTTTTTTAGCCGAGACTCATCCACACCGACGCTTGCGGGCGTGGTTAAAATAGCGTTAACTTCCTGCCAGTCCTGATCCCTTGAGAGGCAGTTTCCGCATCTTTTGTGGGTAAGGTCCGCGATGGCCATGATGGCCATGGCGCTCGCGGGGAGGGGGTCGTTAAGATGCCCTCACACCTGTAAAGTTTTGCGTAGGACGAGTGGCGTTATGAAGACGTTGACGATCGATATCAGGCGGGCCGACCCCCAGGATGCGCCCGCAATTTCCGAGGCGCACCGCCAGTCTTGGCAGCACACCTATGCCGGCCTCATACCGCACAAGCCGCTGGTCAAGATGATCGAACGGCGTGGCGAAAGATGGTGGCGGATCGCCTCGCGCGGCCCCGCAACGCTTCTGGTTGCCGACGTGGCCGGGGAAATTGCCGGCTACGCGACGGTCGGCCAGAACCGGGCGCGCGGTCTTGCCCAGGAGGGCGAGATTTACGAGCTTTATCTCAAGCCCGAATATCAGGGGATTGGTCTCGGATCGCGCCTCTTCGCCGAGGGTCGTTCGCTGCTGGCGTCTCTGGGTTACCGTGGCCTGGTCGCCTGGTGCCTGGAGGATTGCGAAATGACTATCCGTTTCTTCCGCAACCATGGCGGCCTTGATGCCGTCGAGGGTACGGAAGATTTCGGCGGTGCCGAACTCAAGAAGCTCGGCTTCCTCTGGAACTGATCATTCGGCCTTGAGGCGGTCCGGCAGGTTGTTGCTGGGCGTGCCGGCCTTTGGCCCCTTCGTTCCCACCCACATCGGCTCGGTATAGCCGCAGGCAAAGTCGGCCGCATTGTCGTCCGCCAGCTTGCGGGCGAGATCGTTGGCAGTGGGATTTGCGAGCGCATCGACATAGCCGACAACACAGGAAAGGCCGTCATTTTCCTGCGCAACGCGGGAGACGACGAGAACCTGCCCGGCATTCTTCGGTGACGCCGCGCCTGTGCTGGGGTCGGGATTGTCGGTGAACCAGCGCTGGATTGCGGCAATGGGTTTGCCCACGTCGTCCAGCCGCCACTCGATCGTCATGTTGATGTTGTTGAACTGGGCGAAGGATTCGAAGCTCTTTTCGATCAGATCCTTGGCTGCCGGCCCATAGCGCAAGCTCTCGCGCAGGTCGTCTTCGGCAAAATAGACCGGATAGGATCTATAGCCGGCACATTTCAGCAGCGCACCGGCTTCGCTACTCGACAGTTTCTTGCAGTGATCGAGATCGAGTTTTGTATAGGTGCTCGAATTGGCCGAAGCAGGCCCGGCCGCCAGTGTCGCCAGAATGAAGAGCGCATAACCCGCACGCATGTCACCGTCCCCGTTTGTCCCGGGGCAAGATTATCGAAGCGAATGGGCTTGCGCCAGTCTCATGGTGGCGATGACCATTAAACATAGCCCAACGGCCATGTTGCGTTGCAATGCATTTGCCTTTATCGACACAGCCGAAGAAATCACCGCCAAAAGGGATGGATGAATGCGTATTGATGCAATTTCTATCGGCAAGAACCCGCCGGACGACGTCAACGTGATTGTGGAAGTGCCGGTTGGCGGTCACCCGATCAAGTATGAAATGGACAAGGAAGCCGGCGCGCTGATCGTCGACCGCTTCCTCTACACGCCGATGACCTATCCGGGCAACTACGGCTTCGTGCCGCACACGCTCTCCGAAGACGGCGACCCGGTCGACGTTCTCATCTGCAATACCCGCCCGCTGATTCCCGGCTGCGTGATCAATGTCCGCCCGATCGGCGTCATGATCATGGAAGACGACGGCGGCAAGGACGAGAAGATCCTCGCCGTTCCGGTGCCGAAGCTGACGCAGCGTTACGACAAGGTCATGAACTATACCGACCTGCCGGAAATCACGCTGAAGCAGATCGAGCACTTCTTCGAGCACTACAAGGATCTGGAACCCGGCAAGTGGGTGAAGATCGGCGGCTGGCAGGATGTTGACGTTGCCAAGCGCCTGATCGTTGAAGCGATCGAACGCTACAAGAAGTCCAAGTAAGCGTCCTACGACTTCAGAAGGCTTACGAGCTTTCTTTCAATATCCTCCGTATCGCCATCGATGCGGAGGATTTTTTTGCGCGCCGTGTCGCCCGAGATGACGGAAATCGAGGATTTCGGCAGCTTGAGGGACTTGGCCAGCAGCTCGATCAGCGCCTTGTTGGCCTTGCCCTTCTCGGGCACGGCCGTGACGCGGGCCTTGAGCATGGTTTCGCCGTCTGCGCCCGTTTCCGGGCCATCAATGCCGTCGCGTCCGGCATTCGGCGTCAGTTTCACCGAAAGCCGGACGTAATCCGCATTGACCTGAAAGGGCAGGGCTTGCGCCATCAGCCGCCGAGAAGCGCGCTGGCAATCGTCGTGTTCAGCAGTTGCTGCAGGAAGAACAGGATCACCAGCACGACGAGCGGCGACAGATCAAGGCCGCCCATGTTCGGCAGGATCTTGCGGATCGGCCGATAGATCGGCTCCGTCACCTGATAGAGCGAACGGCCGATCATGTTGATGGCTTCGTTGCGGGTGTTGATCACGTTGAAAGCATAGAGCCAGGAAAAAATCGCCGATGCAATGACCAGAAACCAGATGATATTGATGATGAAATTGAGGGTTGCGATAACCGCCAGCATTTTCCGCTCCAATCTTTCGATTGACAGTTATGTAGTCTTTGGCGAGTTAACGGGCAAGGGCGGGTTTTTTCCTCCCGGTCAACATGCTTAATGGCGGCGTCCTGCCGCGAGGTCCATCCCCATGTCACAAGCCGTCAGCCCCGTGAACCGGTTCGCCGCATTTCGTCACCGTTCCTATTCGCTCTTCTTCTTCTCACGGTTCCTGACCGCCTTTGCGACGCAGATCGTCAGCGTATCCGTCGGCTGGCAGATGTATGACGCGACGAAGAACCCGTTCTATCTCGGCCTGATCGGTCTCTTCCAGTTCCTGCCGTCGCTGGCGCTGGTGCTGGTCACCGGCTCGGTTGCCGATCGATACAACCGCCGGGCCATCGTGTCGGTCTGCATGTTCGTTGCGTCCATTTCGACAGGCCTGCTGCTTACCATGACCTTGACGGGCACCTTCTCGCCCATGCCGGTCTTTGCGGTGATGCTGCTTTTCGGGCTGGAACGCGCCTTCATGGCGCCCGCCGTGCAGTCGCTTGCGCCGAACCTCATTCCGCCGGAGGATCTTTCCAACGCAGTGGCGTGGAATTCCTCATCCTGGCAGGCCGCCACCATCATCGGTCCCGTTGCCGGTGGCCTGCTTTATGGGCTCTCAGCTGACATTGCCTATGCGGTCGCGCTGGCGTTGCTGCTTCTGAGCTCGGTTCTGGTCATCATGATCCCGAAGCCGGCGCAGCGCATGTCCCGCGAGAAGCCGACATGGACCTCGCTTCTGGCCGGTTTCAGCTTCATCAAGTCGGAGAAGATCGTGCTCGGCGCGATCTCGCTCGATCTCTTTGCCGTTCTGCTCGGTGGTGCGACGGCGCTGATGCCGATCTTTGCGCGCGATGTTCTGACGGTCGGGCCGTGGGGGCTCGGACTTCTGCGCTCGGCGCCGGGCGTCGGGGCGATCCTGACGGCGATCCTGCTCGCAAGCTTTCCCATCCGGCATCGGGCCGGCATGCTGATGTTTGTCGGCGTTGCCATCTTTGGCGCGGGGACCGTGGTCTTTGGCTTTTCCACGTCTGTCTGGGTTTCGGTCGCGGCACTCGCCGTCATGGGCGCGGCCGACATGATCTCGGTCTATGTGCGCGAGACGCTGATTGCGCTCTGGACGCCCGACGAGGTGCGCGGGCGGGTCAATGCGGTCAACATGGTGTTTGTCGGCGCGTCGAACGAGCTGGGCGAATTCCGCGCCGGCACGATGGCCTCGCTCGTCGGGGCGGTGCCGGCCGTGGTGATCGGCGGTTTCGGCACGCTGGCCGTTGCCGTCATATGGGCGCTGTCATTCCCCAAGCTCAGGAATATCGACAGTCTGGATGCGCCGGTCGAGGAGCATTGAGCGGATCAGCTGTTGAGCGTACGCCTTTCGCGGGCGCGCTTTTCGGCCGCGATGCGCTGTTCGACACGTTCGCGGCCCTCGACGCCGAGAAGGTCGGCGATGCGCCAGATGACGTGATCCTCGACCTCCGTCTTCTCCCCGTCCGCATAGACGATGTCCCAGAGCAGGCCGACGAAGGCGTTGCGACGTTCGATCGACAACTCCCGCTTCAGGACGGTTGTGAACTGGAAGAAGTCGACCGCGTCCTTTTCGGCGCGGTCGCCGGCTTCCAGAAGCGCGTTGAGGCGTGCGCCTTCCAGCCCGAAGCGTGACTTGAAGAGATCCGCCACCACGGCGCGCTCTTCCGGCGTGACCTGGCCGTCCGCGGCCATGACCTGATTGCACAGCGCGACAGCGGCAACGCGTACTTCGGTGACGTCACCGTCGGCGCGGTCAGCCCCGCCCACGATGTCCTGAAGAAATGAGACGATCGTTTCGAACACTTAGGGTCGCTCTCCTCAGAAAAGCTTAAGTCGTGTCTTGCTGTCGTCTGCCGGTGCGGCAGGCGCCTTGACGCCGGGGTCATCCGGTGGGCGGCCGAAGAACGGCTCGACGGCGGCCCAGGATTTGCTTTCATCCTCGTCCTGCACCGGTCTCGCCGACCGTGATGCGGGTCTGGAGGCGGGCGGATTAGATGCTTCCTTCGCGGCGGGTTTCGCTGCCGGTGCCGGCTCCGCCTTGGCGGGTACCGAGGCCTGCTCTTCCACAATCCGGACGTCCGGGGAGGGCGTGGCAGGACGCGGCGCATTGACCGGCGGAAGGGAGAGGAAGGCGGTTTCGGCCGTCAGCGGCTCATGTTCGATCGCCGTGCCTGCCTGCCGCTCCAGCTTCCTCCATTCGAAGGCATCAATGCGGCCGGTGACGGGCGAAAGCGGCAGCCAGACCTGCGAGACGAAGCCGTCGGCAAGCCAGGCCGGGTCCTGCGGGGCGCGGCGAGCCATCGACATCCAGTGGCGAATACGGGCCTGATCGCCGGTCTCTTCCTCTTCGATATCGGCCAGAAGCAGGAAGACGCTTTCGCGCATGTCGAGTTTGGCGGCCGCTTCCGCCTTTTCGCGGGCGGTGCGGAAGTCGCGCATGTCGAAGGCGGCGGCGGCACTTGCGTAGAGCGCCTCATAGGCTTCCGGTTGCGCGGTTTCCAGCTTGATTGCCCGGCGAAGACGTTCGTCGGAGGTCAGGTTGCCCTGTGCGTGAATGTAGCTGGCCGCGATATCCGGATGCGGTGCCGCCTTCCAGAGGCGTTCGAGAACGGCCGACGCCTTGCGGAGGTTGCCCTCCCGATAGAGCGCCTTCGCCGCAACGATGCCAGCCGGGATCAGCGAGGGTTCGAGGCGAAGCGCGTGCTGGGCGTCGTCGCCCGCCACCTTCGGATTGCCGTCAAGCGCGGCTGCCGCCTTGGCCGTCATCAGAACGGCCTTCTTGCGGTTTGCCTCGTCCTTTCCGATCGCGCCCGACAGGCGATACTGCTCCAGCAGCTTCAGGGAATCGTCGAAGAGGCCGAGGCGCATCTTTGCCTCAAGCGTCGCTTCCGCAGCCCAGGGCAGGTGCGGGGCCTTTTCGACCGCGCGCTCTGCATATTGGTTGGCAGCTTCATCTGCGCCAAGGCGCTTGGCTTCGAGATAGAGGCCACGCAGCCCGAGTTCGCGGGTCTCCGGATCTTCAGCCATCTGCTCGAACTTGCGCCGCGCCTCGTCATTGCGGCCTTCGATGAGATTGGCCTGCGCTTCGAGGAGGTGGATCAGCGGCTCCTGATCGGCGCTCAAGAGGCCCTTGGCGCGGGCATTCATCTTTCGCGCGGTTGCGGCATCACCGGCGCTTGCCGCAATGAGGCCGGTGGAGAGCGCCTGATAGCCGCGGTCGCGCTTGCGGGCGCGGAAATAGCGGTTGATGGAGCGCGGCGAGGTCCAGACCGTCCGGATGACCCACCAGATGAACATGATCACCGCAATCAGCGCGACGATCAGGGTCACGGCGACCATGACGCTCATTTCAATCTGCTGGCCCTGCCAGACGATGGTGATGTCGCCGGGACGGTCCGCCAGCCAGGCGAAGCCCCAGGCGAGGGCGAGGACGACGAGTACAAAACCGAGTAACTTGATCATCTTCGTCGCTTATCCCTGCTTGCCGGTCGTCTTGACTGCATGTTCGAGCGTCTGGGCAACCAGCGCCTCGACCTTCACCCGCGCCTCAAGTGCGGCGTGATAGTCCTGTCCTGCCGCCTTGAGATTGTCCGGCAGGGTGTCCCATTCTTTCAGCGCGCCGGCGAGATCGCTGCCCTGCAGCTTGTCGCCGATCCGGGCGATGATGGCTTCGGGGCTCGAGCCCTCGACATTGCCCACCGGGCGAACCTTGATGACCGAAAACGCGCTCTTGAACAGCCGGTCGCTGAGGCTCTGGCCGGCAACAGGCTTGTTCAGCAGCGCCAGCATCTGGTCGGCGGCGTCCGGATAGCGCTTGATGAGATCCGCTCGCGAGGGCACGCCCTTGGCGGCAAAGGCCTGCAGCGCGGCAACGGATTGGTCGTTCGGCGCGACGCTTGCCAGCGTCTGCAGCTCGGCCTGGAAAGGACCGCCGCGATCGATTGCTGCCTTGAGACCAGCCGACGCGATGGCGCGGGCGACATCGACGTCGTCGCGCGGCGCGTTGACCTTGGTTTCGGTCTGCTGAAGTCGGTTGGCCACGGAGGCCATCTGCGCTTCGACCTTGTCCATCTTGCCGGCCGTCTCATCGAGCTTGCCCTTGATGGCGAGCACGTCGGTCAGGTCGCCGACGGGGAGTTTCGACATGGCCGTTTCGATATTCTTCAGCCTATCCTCGACGGGGGCGAGATTGGTGACGGGAGGATTGGCCGCCTTCTTCTCGACGTCCGCGAGCTTCTGCTGGAGGCTCGCGATCTGGCCGGCATAATCCGGCAACTGGATTTTCTGGACAGGCCCGAGATTGGGGATAAAGCCGGCATATTGCGCCGCGCCGGCGCCGACCAGCACGATGAGACCGCCCACGATGCCTGCAGCGAGTGCGCCAGAGCCGCCACCGCCGCCGCGTTTGGCGGCCACTGGTGCTGCCTCGGCGGCCGCCTTTGCCTGTGGGGCAGGTTCGGCTGCGGGCTCAGTAGACGGTTCGGTCGTGGCCACAGTCTCCGCGGACGGTTCCGTTGTCGTTGCGGGTTCGGCCGATGCGTCCGCCGTGGCGGGTTCATCTGCGGGCGGGGTGATCCGTTCGGCCTCGAGGTCGATCGTCTGCGGTTCGTCCGATTTGCGGGAGCGGCGCGGCGGGTTTCCGTTGGACATGGCGACCTCTTCGATTGGCTTCTTTGGCAAAGTTAAACAGGCTTTCTAGTTCAGAAAACCCCTTCGCGGGTATTTGATGGCGAGACTGTTACAAAAGTTCAAACAAGCTCCGTTCATCGGGGCGTACCGCGGATTTTGTGCGGCTTTTCATCCCTGCCGGGACCGCTTCGACTATGGCGCTGCTGAGACACAGGAATTGGATATCCTGTTTCTCCTTAAGGAATGATTCAGCAAGCTCGAAAAACCGGCGCGCAGTCTCCGCAGAATAGAGAAGCACGGCTTCGGGCTGTCGTTGAAATGCGGCCTGCAAGATTTCCCTCGTCAGATCAACCGGTGTCATCCTGTAGCAGACGATGACGTTCATCCGAAAACGCGCAGCCGCCAGTTCCTGTTCCAGTCGCGGCGAACGCGGTTCGCCGGCGAGATAGAGAAGCTGAGGCTTGTCGGCATCCGGAAACCTGTCGCGAAGAAGGGCCGCCAGCGCGGCGCCGTCGCCATTGGCGGTCTCGACCTGCTTGAAGCCGGCTTCGCGTGCTGCCTTGCCGGTGCTTGTCCCCACGGCAAAGACCGGCTTGTCCGCGAGGTCGCCGGCTGTGCCAATGGCGCGAACTGCTTCGGCACTCGTCACCAGGACGGCGGCTGCGTCGTGACAGGCGCGGGCCAGCGCCACGCCCTCGGGATCGTGCTCGGCGGCAAAGAGCGGCAGGAAGATCGGCTCATGTCCGAGTGCGCGAAGCCGCTCCCCCGTGGGCACGGCGCTTTTCTCTGGCCGTGTCACGAGGATGCGCATGTCAGCTCCAGTCGGAGAAGAAGCCGGGGCCAGCCTTGTCGCGGATCTCCTCGCCAGCACGGCGGCCGATGGCGGCGGCCTCGCTCACCTTGCCTTCGGCACGGATTTCATGGAAGCGGGAGCCGTCCGGTGTGAGGATCATGCCGTGGAAGATGATATGATCACCCTCGACGCGTGCCAGTCCCGCGATCGGGGTGCGGCAGGAGCCATCGAGCGTCGCAAGGAAGCCGCGTTCGCAGCCGACGGCGGTCCAGGTGGTCGGATCGTTGATCGCGGCGATCAGGTCGTCGGTGCGCTTGTCGCCCAGGCGGCTTTCGATGCAGATCGCGCCTTGAGCCGGGGCGGGCAGGAAATGTTCGGGGTCGAGGATTTCGGTCGCGACATGCGCCTTGCCGAGGCGATTGAGGCCGGCGAGCGCCAGCAATGTGGCATCGGCCTCGCCATCGGCCAGCTTGCGCAGGCGGGTATCGACCTGGCCGCGGAAGATCGTGACATGGAGATCGGGGCGCAGACGCTTGATCAGCGCCTGGCGGCGGAGTGATGCCGAGCCGACCACCGCGCCGGCGGGGAGCTCCATGAGTTTTTCAGCCGTCTTGCCGACAAAGGCGTCGCGGACATCCTCGCGCGGCAGGAAGGCGGAGATATAGAGCTCCGTCGGCAGAAGCGTCGGCATGTCCTTGGAGGAATGCACGGCGAGATCGAGCCGGCCATCGGCCAATTGCTCTTCCAGTTCGGCGGTGAAGAGGCCCTTGCCGCCGATGGCTGCCAGCGCGCGGTCCTGAATCCGGTCGCCCTGCGTCGAAAGGATGACGATTTCGAACATCTCTTCCGGCAGGCTGTGAGCCTCCATCAGCCGTCTGCGGGTCTCATAAGCCTGTGCCAGCGCCAGCGGGCTGCCGCGCGTGCCGATCCTGAAAGGTTTCGTTTGCATTCCGAATTGTCCGTTGTTACCGGGATGCTACCTAAACAGGTTTGACGACAGCTGCAATGAACCAAGTCAAATTGTCACGACCGCTCACCATCCTCGGCCTTGAAACGAGCTGCGACGAAACCGCCGCATCCGTCGTGCTGCGCCATGCGGACGGACGTGGCGAGATTATCGCCGATGTGGTGCTGAGCCAGCTGGACGAGCATTCCGCCTATGGCGGCGTCGTGCCGGAAATCGCGGCGCGCGCCCATGTGGAAGCACTCGATACGCTGATCGAGGAGGCGCTGACCCGCTCGGGCAAGAGCCTCAAGGACATGGACGCGATTGCCGCGACGTCCGGGCCGGGGCTGATCGGCGGGCTGATCGTCGGTCTGATGACCGGCAAGGCGATTGCCTATGCCTCGGGCAAGCCGCTTTACGCGGTCAACCATCTGGAAGGCCATGCGCTCACGGCGCGGCTGACGGATGGCGTCGAATTTCCTTACCTGATGTTGCTCGTCTCGGGCGGACATACGCAGCTCGTGCTGGTCAAGGGTGTCGGCTCCTATGAGCGCTGGGGCACGACGATTGACGATGCGCTGGGCGAGGCTTTCGACAAGACGGCGAAGCTTCTCGGCCTGCCTTATCCCGGCGGGCCGGCTGTCGAGAAGGCGGCGAAGACGGGTGATCCGAAACGCTTTGCCTTTCCGCGACCGCTGGTCGGCGAAGCGCGGCTTGATTTTTCCTTCTCCGGGCTGAAGACGGCTGTGCGCATGGCGGCGGAAGAGATCGCGCCGGTCAGCGAGCAGGACATTGCCGATATCTGCGCCTCCTTCCAGCATGCGGTAGCGCGCACGCTGAAGGAGCGGATCGGGCGCGGGCTGAAGCGGTTTCGCGAGGAATTTCCGGATGTGGCCGAGCCGGCGCTGGTCGTTGCCGGTGGGGTGGCGGCCAATACGGTGCTGCGCGAGATGTTGACCTCGCTGTGTGCCGACAACCGTTTCCGTTTCATCGCGCCGCCGCATCGGCTTTGCACCGACAATGCGGCGATGATTGCCTGGGCGGGGCTGGAGCGGATGGCAGCGGGTTTCGAGGCCGATGGGCTCGATGTCGCGCCGCGCTCGCGCTGGCCGCTGGATGAAAACGCTGCCGTGATGCTCGGCTCCGGCAAACGAGGCGCCAAGGCATGAGCGGTCAATCGAAGGTCGTCATCATCGGGGCAGGGGCCTTCGGGACGGCGCTGGCGACCGTGATCGCCGAGGCCGGCAAGGCGGATGTGACGCTGATCGCGCGCAACGAACCGATGGCTGCGCGTCTGGCCGAGACGCTGCGGCATGAGACGGCGCTGCCGGGGATCGCGCTTTCTGAGAAGATCACCTTCACCGCTGATCCGGAGGTCCTGAAGACGGCCGAGATCGTGCTCTTTGCCATGCCTTCGCAGGCGCATCGCGAGGCGGCGCGGCATTATGGGCCGTCGCTGGCGCGCGATGCCATTGTCGTCACCTGCGCCAAGGGGATCGAGCGGGAGACCGGCGAATTGCTGACGACCGTGCTGGAGGAAGAATTGCCGGACCATCAGGTCGCGGTTCTTTCTGGCCCCGGTTTTGCGGCTGATATCGCGTCGGGCCTGCCCACAGCAATGACGATTGCGGCGGCGGATCTTGAGACGGCGGCGATGCTGGCGGAAACACTCTCCGGCCGGACGTTCCGGCTCTATGCGTCCGACGATCGTACGGGCGTGCAGCTCGGCGGCGCTTTGAAGAATGTGCTCGCCATTGCCTGCGGCATTGTCGAAGGCTCGGCGCTGGGGGATTCGGCCCGCGCCGCGCTGATCTCGCGCGGGCTTGCGGAAATGTCGCGGCTGGTGACCGCGCTCGGCGGGTCTGCCGAGACGGTCAGCGGGCTTTCAGGCCTTGGCGATCTGGTGCTGACGGCCACGAGCCATCAGTCGCGCAATCTGCGTTTCGGCATTGCGCTGGGACGCGGTGATGCGGCGCAGGGCGGGCAATTGGTGGAAGGCGCTTTTGCGGCCTCCGTTGCGGCGCGGCTCGCGCTTCAGCACGGGATTGAAATGCCGATTACCGAGGCGGTTGCCGCTATTATCGATGGAAAACTGGATACGCGGACGGCCATGGAACAGCTCATGACCCGTCCTATCCGCAACGAATAGAGGAGAGACCCATGCTTTTTGCGCTCTGGTGCACCGACAAGAAGGATCATCTGCAGGTCCGCATGGATACGCGCCCGACCCATGTCGAATGGCTGAACGCGATCAATGCCGAGGGCAAGCTGAAGATGGCCGGCCCGACATTGAACGGCGAAGGCAAGCCGATGGGCAGCCTCGTTGTCATCGTTGCCGATGATCAGGCATCCGCCGAAGCGCTTGCGGCTCAGGACCCCTATGCAAAGGCAGGCCTGTTCGAGACGGTCGAGGTTCGCCCCTTCAACTGGGTCTTCAACAATCCGGAGGCGTGAGGCCCATGGCATTTTGGCTGTTCAAGTCGGAGCCGTTCAAGTTTTCCTGGGAAATGCTGAAGGCCAAGGGCGCCGAAGGTTCCGAGTGGGATGGCGTGCGCAACTATCTCGCCCGCAACAACATGCGGGCGATGCAGCTGGGCGACAAGGGCTTCTTCTATCATTCCAACGAAGGGCTTGAGGTCGTCGGTATCGCGGAGGTCTGCGCGCTGGCGCATCACGATTCCACCACCGACGATCCGCGCTGGGAATGCGTCGATATCCGCGCCGTCGTCGACATGCCGAAGCCGGTGAGCCTGAAGGACGTCAAGGCCAATCCGGCGCTGGAAAAGATGTCGCTCGTCACCTCCATGCGCCTGTCCGTGCAGCCGGTGACGGAGGACGAATGGCTGGAAGTCTGCCGCATGGGCGGGCTCGAAAACCCGCCGCGCTGATATCGTGAAGACCGATCCGCGCCAGTTCACCCTCGAAAACACCGGCATCATGGCGCCACCGCATGTGCCGGAGGTGAAGCTTCATCTGGCTGACGAGGCGCATGACCTCTGGCTGAAGACGGAGGAGGAGCTGGAAGAGATCGGCCTGCCGCCACCCTTCTGGGCTTTTGCCTGGGCGGGCGGGCAGGGGCTGGCGCGCTATGTGCTCGACCATCCGGCAAGCGTTGCCGGCAAACGGATCGTGGATTTCGCCTCAGGCTCGGGGCTGGTGGCGATTGCGGCCATGCAGGCCGGCGCGGCGCATGTTCTGGCCGCCGATATCGACCCCTGGACGGGGACGGCGATTGGCTTGAACGCGGGGCTGAATGGCGTTGCGGTGGATTATACGCGCGACGATCTGGTTGGCGCGGATATCGACGCCGATGTCGTTCTGGCCGGCGACGTCTTCTATGATCAGGGTTTTGCTGAAGCGCTCATCCCATGGTTCGAGCGGCTGGCGTCAAACGGGATTGCCGTTCTCGTCGGCGATCCCGGGCGCGCCTATCTACCGAAGGATCGGCTGGAGGCGCTGGCGGTCTATCAGGTGCCGGTGACGCGGGCGCTGGAGGATAGCGAGGTGAAGAAGACGACGGTGTGGCGTTTCAAATAGAGATCGCCGCAACCGTTACCTCGCCCGGATCACGCAGACGCCATGCTCCATCGAGCAGTTATCCTTCTCCGGATTTTCGCTGACATTGATGATCTTGACGCGCTGGGCGGGGGCTGCCGGCTCACCGGTGAGGCCTGGGGCAATCGCGATATAGACGCCGTTGCCGTGGATGCGGGTTGCGGTTATGCCGCCCGCGAAGGTTCCGATGCCACGGATGTGCACGGGCAGGCCGTTGACGCCTGCGGCACCTTCCTGCCAGCCCTGGCCATAATGGTGGAAGCGGTGACGAAATTCGCCTGCCTCGGCAGATGCAAGCCCGGAAACGAGCAGGGCCAGCAGGGCGATCGAGATGTTTTTGCGCTTCATCATGGCTGATCTGCTTCCTCGGCAGTTCGTTTAACGGTCTGTTAACCATTAAGCACCTTTTTGTGGTTCGAGAAAAGCGCTTTGGAGTGATCCTGACCGTTTCCGGCCTCGTAATTGAAATATATGGTTAATACAGAGGCTTGGGCGGCCTTTTCGCTAATCGATTAAAAGTACGACTTATCAAAGCGCAGGGCTTGCGGGGGCGCAATCCGGGGATTAAAGGTCGCCTATGACGCAATGCACAAGGAGGAGCGGACCGTCTGGGTTTCCGCGGCTTCCTGACTCTCAACGCCAAAGAGGACACCGATGGCGAACGTGACAAACAACCGGCCTCTGTCGCCGCATCTGCAGATCTACAAGATGATCCCCACGATGGCGATGTCGATCCTGCATCGTATCACCGGCGGAGCACTTTATTTCGGAACGATCCTTGTGGCCTGGTGGCTTATCGCCGCAGCCTCGGGACCGGGCTATTACGAGTTCGTCAACGGCATCTTCGGGTCCTGGATCGGTCGCCTCGTTCTTCTTGGCTACACCTGGGCGCTCATTCATCACATGCTGGGCGGTCTTCGCCACTTCATGATGGATTTCGGCTACGGTCTTGAGAAGGCTCTGTCGACGCAACTTGCCAAGGCGCAGGTTGCCGCTTCCATCGTGCTCACGATCCTTGTCTGGATCGTCGGCTATCTGGTTCGCTGAGGAGATCGTCGAATGAACATGCGTACTCCCCTCAAGAAAGTTCGCGGCCTCGGCGCCGCTCGCGAAGGCACGGAGCATTTCTGGCGCCAGCGCGTCACCGCCGCTGCCAACGTTCCGCTGTTTCTCTTCTTCATCGGTTTCCTGATCAAGTATAACGGCAAGCCCTTCCCGGAAGTGGTCGGCGCTCTGCACAATCCGATCGTGGCGACCATCATGGGTCTGATGGTCATTTCCGGCATCGTCCATATGAAACTCGGCATGCAGATGATCATCGAGGACTATATCCACTCCGAGTGGCAGAAAGTCTCGCTTCTGATGCTGAACACGTTTTTCTCGTTCCTTCTCGGCGCGCTCTGTCTTTTCGCCGTGCTGAAGATCGGGTTTGCAGGGTAAGAAATCATGGCAACGAATGCATCTTCCGCCGTTAACGGCAAAGCCTATACCTATGTCGACCACTCCTTCGACGTGATCGTCGTCGGTGCTGGCGGCGCCGGCCTTCGCGCCACGCTCGGCATGGCAGAGCAGGGTCTCAAGACCGCCTGCATCACCAAGGTCTTCCCGACCCGCTCGCACACGGTTGCTGCCCAGGGCGGCATTGCCGCCTCGCTCACCAACATGACGCCCGACTGCTGGCAGTGGCACCTTTACGACACCGTCAAGGGTTCCGACTGGCTCGGCGACGTGGACGCCATGCAGTATCTCGCCATGGAAGCGCCGAAGGCGGTCTATGAGCTTGAACACTATGGCGTGCCCTTCTCGCGTAACGAGGAAGGCAAGATCTACCAGCGCCCGTTCGGCGGTCACATGCAGAACTACGGCGAAGGTCCGCCGGTACAGCGCACCTGCGCTGCTGCCGACCGTACCGGCCACGCCATCCTGCACACGCTTTATGGCCAGTCGCTCAAGAACAACGCGCAGTTCTTCATCGAATATTTTGCGCTCGACCTCATCATGGAAGCCGACGGCCGCTGCACCGGCGTTGTCGCCTGGAACCTTGATGACGGCACGATCCATCGCTTTGCCGCCAAGATGGTGGTTCTGGCGACGGGCGGTTACGGACGCGCCTATTTCTCGGCAACGTCTGCGCATACCTGCACCGGCGACGGCGGCGGCATGATTGCCCGCGCCGGCCTGCCGCTGCAGGACATGGAATTCGTGCAGTTCCATCCGACCGGCATCTACGGCGCCGGCTGTCTGATTACCGAAGGCGCACGCGGTGAGGGCGGTTATCTCGTCAACTCCGAAGGCGAGCGCTTCATGGAGCGCTATGCACCGTCGGCCAAGGACCTTGCCTCGCGTGACGTCGTCTCGCGCTGCATGACAATGGAAATCCGTGAAGGCCGCGGCGTCGGCAAGAACAAGGACCACATCTTCCTGCATCTCGACCATCTCGATCCGGCCGTTCTGCATGAGCGCCTGCCGGGTATCTCCGAGAGCGCCAAGATCTTCGCCGGCGTTGACGTGACGCGCGAGCCGATCCCGGTTCTGCCGACCGTTCACTACAACATGGGCGGTATTCCGACGAACTACTGGGGCGAAGTGCTCAATGCCGACGCCTCCAACCCGGAACGGATCGCACCCGGCCTGATGGCTGTCGGCGAAGCCGGTTGCGCTTCGGTGCACGGCGCCAACCGTCTCGGTTCCAACTCGCTGATCGACCTCGTGGTCTTCGGCCGCGCCGCCGCCATCCGCGCCGGTCAGGTCATCAACAAGAGCGAGCCGATCCCGGCGCTGAACACGGCTGCTTGCGACAAGATCATGGAACGCTTCGACCGCATCCGCTACTCCGCCGGCTCGACGCCGACGGCGGTCGCGCGCGACAAGATGCAGCGCGCCATGCAGGAAGACGCCGCCGTGTTCCGCACCCAGGAAGCGCTGGAATCCGGCTGCCGCCGCATCTCGGCGATCTGGAAGGGCGAACTTCAGGACATCAAGGTCACCGACCGCTCGCTGATCTGGAACTCCGATCTCGTCGAGACGCTGGAATTGCAGAACCTGATGGCCAACGCGATCACGACCGTTTACGGCGCGGAAGCCCGCAAGGAAAGCCGCGGCTCGCATGCCCGCGAGGACTACACGTCCGGCCCGTTCGCCGGTCGCGACGACGTCAACTGGCGCAAGCATACGCTGGCCTGGGTGAGCGAAGCAGGAGACGTCAAGCTCGACTATCGCCCGGTTCACACCGACCTGATTGCAGACGGCATCGATCCGCACAAGATCGAGCCCAAGGCGCGCGTGTATTGAGGAGAAAAGACAATGGTTGAACTCGCTCTCCCCAAGAATTCCGTCGTGCAGGAAGGCAAGACCTGGCCTAAGCCGGCGGGTGCTAAGAACCTGCGCGAATATCGCATCTATCGCTGGTCGCCGGACGAGGGGAAGAACCCCTCGATCGACACCTATTACATCGACGCCGACGATTGCGGCCCGATGGTGCTCGACGGTCTGATCTACATCAAGAACAAGATCGACCCGACGCTGACCTTCCGCCGCTCCTGCCGCGAAGGCATCTGCGGTTCCTGCGCGATGAACATCGACGGCACCAACACGCTGGCCTGCACCAAGGGCATGGAAGACGTGGACGGCACGATCAAGATCTATCCGCTGCCGCACATGCCGGTGGTGAAGGACCTGATCCCCGACCTCAACAACTTCTACGCCCAGCACCGCTCGATCGAGCCCTGGCTGAAGACGGTTTCGCCGGAGCCGGCGAAGGAATGGCTGCAGAGCCATGACGACCGCCTGAAGCTCGACGGTCTGTACGAGTGCATTCTCTGTGCCTGCTGCTCGACATCCTGCCCGAGCTACTGGTGGAACGGCGACCGTTATCTCGGCCCGGCTGTTCTGCTGCAGGCTTATCGCTGGCTCATCGACAGCCGCGACGAAGCCACCGGCGAGCGTCTGGACAATCTGGAAGATCCCTTCCGGCTCTATCGCTGCCACACGATCATGAACTGCGCACAGACCTGTCCGAAGGGTCTGAACCCGGCAAAGGCCATTGCCGAAATCAAGAAGATGATGGTCGAGCGCCGGACCTGATCGATATTTATGCAATAGGCGGAGAAGGTTTTCTCTCTTCTTCGCCTATTGTCATGATTTATTCTTGATTAACCATAATCTCTTACGGTAACGCGATTTCTATCATGCTCTCGGGCTATCATGCCTGATGGTGTTTGAGGCACAAGGAGTTCGTCATGCGCGTCGTTCACGCCGTTACCGGTATTGCTCTTCTGGCCGCCCTTGCAGGGTGCGACCGCACCTCGGATTCCGGTCAGCTACCGCCCTCTGCAGCGATTGCGCCATCTCCTGTAAATCCGCAGCCGATCGGCGGCGTCCAGTCGAGCGGTCTTTCCGATCCGACCGGCCAGCAGCCGATGACGCCCGGCCAGTTCCCGGCCGCACCGCAGTCGCCCGCGCAGACGCAGGTCGCCTCCGCAGGTGCAGCCGGCACGCCGCCGGCCAATGCCATGGACATCAAGAAGGACCAGATGGTCGGTGGCTGGAAGGTTTCGGCGGCCGGCGCCAGCTGCAACATGTTCCTGACGCTGACCAAGTTCGGCAACGCCTCGCGCGGCGGCACCAGCAAGTGCGTCGGCGAGCTGACGACCATGCGCGCCTGGGACGTTTCCGGCAAGCAGGTGACGCTGATGGATTCCACCGGCAACACGGTCGGCAAGCTTTTCAAGACCTCTGAGAACCAGTATTCCGGCTCGACCAACAGCGGAACGCAGATCAGCATCACCCGGTAAGGCTTTTCCGCGAACGGAATTGCCTTACGGCAGTCTAGGGACGGCATGGAACAGATTCCGGATTATGCGCATAGCGTCGGCGAACGGCTCAACCTGATGGTGGAGGCCGGCAAGCTGCAGGCGGACAATGCGCAGATGGCCGTGGCCGATGCGCTTGATGCCATCCTTGTCGATCTGCGCACCGTGCACGTTTCCAACAAGTCGAGCGCACTCGGCTGGCTGTTTGCCAAGAAGCGGAAGCCTGAAAACAAGGTCAAGGGACTATACGTCTACGGCCAGGTCGGCCGTGGCAAGACCATGCTCATGGACATGTTCTTCGAGCTCGCGCCGATCCAGAAGAAGCGGCGCGCCCATTTCCATGAATTCATGGCCGATGTGCATGACCGCATCTTCAAGCATCGGCAGAAGCTGAAGAATGGGGAGACGAAGCAGGCGGACCCGGTGCCGCCGGTGGCGCAGGCGTTGCGCGACGAGGCGATGCTGCTCTGCTTCGACGAATTCACCGTGACCGATATTGCCGATGCGATGATCCTGTCGCGGCTCTTCACCGAGCTGTTCAGTCTAGGCTGTGTGCTGGTCGCGACCTCGAATGTCGAGCCCGACAATCTCTATCCGGATGGCCTGAACCGCGGTCTCTTCATCCCGTTCATCGGGCTCCTGAAGCAAAATGTTGGGGTCATGTCGCTTGATGCCCGGACGGATTATCGTCTTGAAAAGACCCGCCGCCTGCCGGTCTTCTGCCAGCCGCTGAATGCGCAGGCCGATGCGGCGATCGAAGAGGCATGGTCGGTTGTCACAGAGGGACAGCCGGCGAAGGTCGAGGAAATCCCGATGAAGGGGCGCTCGATCCATGTTCCGGCCGCAGCCGCAGGGGCTGCCCGTTTCACGTTCTCGGATCTCTGCGAAAAGCCCCTGGGCGCCTCCGACTTCCTGGCAATCGCCGAGCGCTACGATACGATCTTTGTCGAGCACATTCCGTTCATGGGGCCGCAGAACCGTAACGAGACGAAGCGCTTCATCATCCTCATCGACGCGCTTTACGACCACGGCGTCCGGCTTTTTGCCTCCGCCGCTGCCGAGCCTGAGAAACTTCTGACAGAAAAGCGTGGTACCGAGGGCTTCGAGTTTGACCGGACGGCCTCGCGGCTATTCGAGATGCAGAGCCAGGACTATATCGACCACAGCTTGCGCAAAGCAGGTTGAATCCGATCATATCGATTTAGAATATATTACGTTTACGTAAGAATTTTTGTATCTAAACGATTGAAAAACCTATACACAAATTTTTCATTTGCCAATTTGTGCCGTTAGCGTTAATCGAGACACCCGAAAAGGTGGTCGTTTGCTGCGCCTGCCTTGAAGGATCTGTTCTCTCGAAGGAAGCTTATTCATGGCACGCAAGAAGATTGCACTTATCGGTTCGGGCATGATCGGCGGTACGCTCGCGCACCTCGCCAGCCTCAAGGAACTCGGCGACATCGTCCTGTTCGACATTGCCGATGGCATTCCGCAGGGCAAGGGTCTCGATATCGCGCAGTCCGGTCCGGTTGAAGGCTTCAACGCCTCGCTCTCCGGCGCATCCGATTATGCTGCCATCGAAGGTGCAGACGTCTGCATCGTCACCGCCGGTGTTGCCCGCAAGCCGGGCATGAGCCGCGACGATCTTCTCGGCATCAACCTCAAGGTCATGGAACAGGTTGGCGCCGGCATCAAGAAGTATGCCCCGAACGCTTTCGTCATCTGCATCACCAACCCGCTCGACGCGATGGTCTGGGCTCTGCAGAAGTTCTCGGGCCTTCCGAAGAACAAGGTCGTCGGCATGGCCGGCGTGCTGGACAGCTCGCGTTTCCGCACGTTCCTTGCCATGGAATTCAACGTCTCGGTCCAGGACGTCACCGCATTCGTTCTCGGTGGCCATGGCGACACGATGGTTCCGCTCGCCCGTTACTCCACGATCGCCGGCATCCCGCTGACCGACCTCGTCAAGATGGGTTGGGTCACGAAGGAGCGCCTTGAAGAAATCATCCAGCGCACCCGCGACGGCGGCGCCGAAATCGTCGGCCTGCTCAAGACCGGCTCTGCCTTCTATGCGCCGGCTGCCTCGGCCATCGAGATGGCTGAATCCTACCTCAAGGACAAGAAGCGCGTTCTGCCTTGCGCCGCTTACCTTTCGGGCCAGTATGGCGTGAAGGACATGTATGTCGGCGTGCCGGTCGTCATCGGCGAAGGCGGCGTTGAGCGCATCATCGAAATCGAACTGAACGGCGATGAAAAGGCTGCCTTCGACAAGTCGGTTGGCGCAGTTGCCGGTCTCTGCGAGGCCTGCATCAACATCGCTCCGGCTCTCAAGTAAGCCGTTCGCTTTTAAACAATACAGGATATTCCCATGAACATTCATGAATATCAGGCCAAGGCCCTTCTCAAGGGCTTTGGTGCGCCGGTTGCCCAGGGCGTCCCGGTTCTGAAAATCGAAGAGGTCGAAGCGGCTGCCAAGTCGCTTCCGGGCCCGCTTTACGTGGTCAAGAGCCAGATCCATGCTGGCGGCCGCGGCAAGGGCAAGTTCAAGGAACTCGGCCCCGACGCCAAGGGCGGCGTTCGTCTTGCCAAGTCCATCGACGAGGCTGTCGCGTTTGCCAAGGAAATGCTCGGCAACACACTGGTCACGGCCCAGACGGGTCCGGCCGGCAAGCAGGTCAACCGCCTCTATATCGAAGACGGCGCCGACATCGACCGCGAGCTTTACTGCTCGCTGCTCGTCGACCGCTCGGTTGGCCGCGTTGCCTTCGTCGTTTCGACCGAAGGCGGCATGGACATCGAAGCCGTTGCGCACGACACGCCTGAGAAGATCCACACGATCGCCATCGACCCGGCAACGGGCGTGACGGCGGACGACGTTGCCAATATCTCCAAGGCGCTTGAGCTTTCGGGCGCTGCTGCGGAAGATGCCAAGTCGCTCTTCCCGATCCTCTACAAGGCGTTTTCCGAGAAGGACATGGCTCTTCTCGAAATCAACCCGCTCATCGTCATGAAGAACGGCCACCTGCGCGTCCTCGACGCCAAGGTTTCCTTCGACGGCAACGCGCTCTTCCGTCACGATGACGTCAAGGCGCTGCGCGACGAGACGGAAGAAGACGCCAAGGAAATCGAAGCCTCCAAGTGGGACCTCGCCTATGTGGCGCTCGATGGCAACATCGGCTGCATGGTCAACGGTGCCGGTCTTGCCATGGCAACGATGGACATCATCAAGCTTTACGGCAAGGAGCCGGCAAACTTCTGCGACGTCGGCGGTGGCGCTGGCAAGGAGAAGGTGGCTGCTGCCTTCAAGATCATCACGGCTGACCCGAAGGTCGAGGGCATCCTCGTCAACATCTTCGGCGGCATCATGAAGTGCGACGTCATCGCCGAAGGCGTTGTCGCTGCGGTTCAGGAAGTTGGTCTCAAGGTTCCGCTCGTTGTCCGTCTCGAAGGCACCAATGTCGAGCTCGGTAAGAAGATCCTCAACGAGTCGGGTCTGGCGATCACGGCTGCTGACGATCTCGATGACGCCGCCAAGAAGATCGTTGCGGCGATCAAGGGCTAAGAAGGACCTGAACTCATGTCGATTATTGTCAACAAAGACACCAAGGTCCTCGTTCAGGGCCTGACCGGCAAGACCGGCTCCTTCCACACCGAGCAGGCGCTCGCCTATTACGGCACCAAGATGGTCGGCGGTATCCACCCCTCCAAGGGTGGCACCAACTGGACCGGTTCCAAGGGCGAAACGCTGCCGATCTTTGCTTCGGTTGCTGAAGCCAAGGAAAAGACCGGCGCCGACGCATCCGTGATCTACGTTCCGCCGGCAGGCGCCGCGGACGCGATCATCGAGGCGATCGAAGCCGAGATCCCGTTCATCACCTGCATCACCGAGGGTATCCCGGTCATGGACATGGTGCGCGTCAAGGCGAAGCTGGAAAAGTCCAAGTCGCGCCTTCTCGGCCCCAACTGCCCGGGCATCCTGACGCCGGAAGAATGCAAGATCGGCATCATGCCGGGCTCCATCTTCCGCAAGGGTTCGGTCGGCATTGTTTCGCGCTCCGGCACGCTTACATATGAAGCTGTATTCCAGACGTCGAACGAAGGCCTCGGCCAGACGACGGCTGTCGGCATCGGCGGCGACCCGGTCAAGGGCACCGAGTTCATCGACGTGCTCGAGATGTTCCTGGCCGATCCGGCCACCACTTCGATCATCATGATCGGCGAAATCGGCGGTTCGGCTGAAGAAGATGCGGCACAGTTCCTCATCGACGAAGCCAAGAAGGGTCGCAGGAAGCCGATGGCTGGCTTCATCGCCGGTCGTACGGCTCCGAAGGGTCGCACCATGGGTCACGCCGGCGCTGTCGTTTCCGGCGGCAAGGGCGACGCAGAGTCGAAGATTGCAGCGATGGAAGCTGCGGGCATCCGCGTTTCGCCGTCGCCGGCACGTCTCGGCAAGACGCTTGTCGAAGTCCTGAAGGGCTGAGTTTCTTGCGCCGCAAAAGCGGCGCATCACTGGTCAATATCCGTCCCCGGCCTGGTTTTCCAGCGCCGGGGACGGGCGTCAGTCCGGACGACCAAAACGGACATTTGAACTTTATCAAGTCGGGAGGCGGACTTAAGTCCGCATGACACCATGGCAAGGCAAGACGCCAACGAGCAGTTTCAGTTGACCTCGTTCCTCGACGGTCAGAATGCTGCGTATATCGAACAGCTTTATGCGAAGTACGAGACGGACCCGGCTTCTGTTCCGGCTGAGTGGCGCGAGTTCTTTGCCGCCCTTGGCGAGAGCCCGGCCGATGTGAAGAAGGCTGCCGCAGGCGCCTCCTGGAAGAAGAAGAACTGGCCGATCGCCGCCAATGGCGAGATCGTCAATGCGCTTGATGGCGACTGGGCCGTGGTCGAAAAGGCCGTCTCGAAGAAGATCGAGGCGAAGGCTGCTGCCGAAGGCAAGCCGGCCGCGCCCGCCGACGTGCTGCAATCGACCCGCGACAGCGTTCGCGCCATCATGATGATCCGCGCCTATCGCATGCGCGGCCATCTGCATGCCAAGCTCGACCCGCTCGGCATTGCCGCTCCAGTCGATGATTTCAACGAACTTTCGCCGGAGAACTATGGCTTCACGGCTGCCGATTACGATCGCAAGATCTTCATCGACAACGTTCTCGGCCTTGAATACGCGACGATCCGCGAAATGCTGGACATTCTCCAGCGCACCTATTGCTCGACGCTCGGCGTCGAGTTCATGCATATCTCCGAGCCGGAAGCCAAGGCCTGGATCCAGGAACGAATCGAAGGTCCGGACAAGGGCGTCGAGTTCACGCCGAACGGCAAGAAGGCGATCCTGTCCAAGCTGATCGAAGCCGAAGGCTACGAGCAGTTCCTCGACGTGCGCTTCAAGGGCACGAAGCGCTTCGGCCTTGACGGCGGCGAAAGCCTTATCCCGGCGCTTGAGCAGATCATCAAGCGCGGCGGCAATCTCGGCCTCAAGGAAGTCGTGCTCGGCATGGCCCACCGTGGCCGTCTGAACGTTCTGACCAACGTCATGGGCAAGCCGCATCGCGCCGTGTTCCATGAGTTCAAGGGCGGTTCCTATGCGCCTGACGATGTCGAAGGTTCGGGCGACGTGAAGTACCACCTCGGTGCCTCTTCCGACCGTGAATTCGACAACAACAAGGTTCACCTGTCGCTGACGGCCAACCCGTCGCATCTGGAAATCGTCAACCCGGTTGTCATGGGCAAGGCACGCGCCAAGCAGGACCAGATCGCTCAGGTCTGGGATGGCGATATCATCCCGCTGACCGAGCGCGCCAAGGTTCTGCCGCTGCTGCTGCACGGCGATGCTGCCTTTGCGGGCCAGGGTGTTACGGCTGAAATTCTCGGGCTTTCCGGTCTTCGCGGCCATCGCGTTGCCGGCACGATGCATTTCATCATCAACAACCAGATCGGCTTCACCACGAACCCGGCCTATTCGCGCTCGTCGCCCTATCCGTCCGACGTCGCCAAGATGATCGAAGCGCCGATCTTCCACGTCAACGGCGACGATCCGGAAGCGGTCGTCTACGCTGCCAAGATCGCGACCGAATTCCGGATGAAGTTCCACAAGCCGGTCGTCATCGACATGTTCTGCTATCGCCGCTTCGGCCATAACGAAGGCGATGAGCCGAGCTTCACGCAGCCGAAGATGTACAAGGAAATCCGTGCGCACAAGACGGTCGTGCAGGTCTATGCCGACCGCCTGATCGCCGAAGGCCTCATCACCGAGGGCGACCTCGAGAAGATGAAGGCCGACTGGCGCGCTCATCTCGAGCAGGAATTCGAGGCCGGCCAGGCTTATAAGCCGAACAAGGCCGACTGGCTGGACGGCGTATGGTCCGGCCTGCGCGCTGCCGACAATGCCGACGAACAGCGTCGCGGCAAGACCGGCGTTCCGATGAAGCAGCTGAAGGACATCGGCAAGAAGATTTCCGAAATCCCGGCTGGCTTCAACGCCCACAAGACCATCCAGCGCTTCATGGAAAACCGCGCCAAGATGATCGACACGGGCGAGGGGATCGACTGGGCGATGGCGGAAGCGCTGGCCTTCGGCTCGCTCTGCATCGACGGTCACAAGATCCGCCTGTCCGGTCAGGATTGCGAACGCGGCACCTTCTCGCAGCGTCATTCGGTTCTCTACGATCAGGAGACCGAAGAGCGTTACGTTCCGCTCGCCAACCTGTCGCCGACGCAGGCCCGCTACGAGGTCATCAACTCGATGCTCTCCGAAGAGGCCGTACTTGGTTTCGAATATGGCTATTCGCTGGCCCGTCCTAATGCGTTGACGCTCTGGGAAGCCCAGTTCGGCGACTTCGCCAACGGTGCGCAGGTCGTGTTCGACCAGTTCATCTCGTCGGGCGAACGCAAATGGCTGCGCATGTCGGGTCTCGTCTGCCTTCTGCCGCATGGCTTTGAAGGTCAGGGTCCGGAACACTCGTCTGCCCGTCTGGAGCGTTGGCTGCAGATGTGCGCCGAAGACAACATGCAGGTTGCCAACTGCACGACGCCGGCAAACTATTTCCACATCCTGCGCCGCCAGATGAAGCGTGACTTCCGCAAGCCGCTGATCCTGATGACGCCGAAGTCGCTGCTGCGCCACAAGCGCGCGATTTCCCAGCTTTCGGAAATGGCGGGCGACAGCTCGTTCCACCGTCTGCTGTGGGACGATGCGGAAGTCATCAAGGACGGTCCGATCAAGCTCCAGAAGGATGCCAAGATCCGTCGTGTCGTCATGTGCTCGGGCAAGGTCTATTACGATCTGCTCGAAGAGCGCGAAAAGCGCGGCATCGACGACATCTATCTGCTGCGTCTGGAACAGCTCTATCCGTTCCCGGCCAAGGCGCTGATCAACGAGCTTTCGCGCTTCCGCAACGCCGAAATGGTCTGGTGCCAGGAAGAGCCGAAGAACATGGGTTCGTGGTCGTTCATAGACCCGTATCTGGAATGGGTGCTCGCTCATATCGACGCCAAGTACCAGCGCGTGCGTTACACCGGTCGTCCGGCCGCTGCATCGCCGGCAACGGGCCTGATGTCGAAGCACCTCGCCCAGCTCGAAGCTTTCCTGGAAGACGCGTTGGGCGGTTGATCCGCCCAATACATCGCCCTCATCGAACACGATTGAAGACAAACGGAACTTAAAACAATGGCCACTGAAATCCGCGTTCCCACTCTCGGCGAATCCGTTGCCGAAGCCACCGTCGGCACCTGGTTCAAGAAGGCCGGTGACACGGTCGCCGCCGACGAAATCCTCTGTGAGCTTGAAACCGACAAGGTGACGGTGGAAGTTCCTTCGCCGGCTGCCGGCGTGCTTTCCGAAATCGTGGCCAAGGCTGGCGACACGGTCGAGCCGGGCGGTCTGCTCGGCCAGATCGCGGAAGGTGCCGCTGGTGCTGCCGCTGCCAAGCCCGCTGCCGCTCCGGCCGCTGCTGCTGCCCCGGTTGCAGCACCTGCTGCGCCCATGCCGGCCGCTCCGGCTGCTGCCAAGCTGATGGCTGAAAACAACGTGTCTGCCGAGCAGGTCGATGGTTCCGGCAAGCGTGGTCAGGTTCTCAAGGGTGACGTTCTCGCCGCCATCGCCAAGGGCGTTTCCGCTCCGGCAGCTGCTGCTGCCCCGGTTGCTGCCCGTCCGGCTTCCAACGAGGCTGACGGTGTGCGTGAAGAGCGCGTGAAGATGACGCGCCTGCGCCAGACGATCGCCCGCCGCCTGAAGGACGCACAGAACACGGCTGCCATGCTGACGACCTATAACGAGGTCGACATGAAGGCGGTCATGGACCTGCGCAACAAGTACAAGGACATCTTTGAAAAGAAGCATGGCGTGAAGCTCGGCTTCATGGGCTTCTTCACCAAGGCCGTCACGCATGCGCTCAAGGAAATCCCGGCCGTCAATGCCGAGATCGACGGCACGGACATCATCTACAAGAACTACGCGCATATTGGCGTTGCCGTCGGCACCGACAAGGGTCTCGTCGTTCCGATCGTTCGCGATGCCGACGAGATGTCGATTGCCGAAATCGAAAAGGAAATCGGCCGCCTCGGCAAGGCTGCCCGCGATGGCCAGCTTTCCATGGCTGACATGCAGGGCGGCACGTTCACCATCTCCAACGGTGGCGTCTACGGCTCGCTGATGTCCTCGCCGATCCTCAATGCGCCGCAGTCGGGCATTCTCGGTATGCACAAGATCCAGGAGCGCCCGGTCGCCATCGGCGGTCAGGTCGTCATCCGTCCGATGATGTATCTGGCGCTCTCTTATGACCACCGGATCGTTGACGGCAAGGAAGCCGTGACCTTCCTCGTCCGCGTCAAGGAAAGCCTTGAGGATCCGGAGCGTCTGGTTCTCGATCTCTGATCAAGTCTGATCAAGCCATGGCCGCCGGCTCGTCCGGCGGCCAACTTATCTTCTGAGGAGCGTCGCATGAGCATCGAACTCACCTGCCTGCTTTGGAGTGCCGCCCTCGGCTTCGTCTACCTGATGACGCAGGCAGCGCTTGCCAATACCGACAATGTCGGTGGCATCGAGCCGAACCGCGATCGCGAGCCGCAATTCGGCCTCCGCGCACAGCGTGCCGGCCGCGCACTCCGGAATTTCCTCGAGACCTATCCGCTCTTCATCGCGCTTGTCGTGGTTGCCGAAATCGCCAACCGCCATGGCGCGCTGACGCATTGGGGCGCTATTCTTTATCTGGTCGTCCGCGTCGTCTATCTGCCGCTCTATCTCGTCGGTGGCGGCATCATTCGCTCGGCGGTCTGGAGCGTGGCGCTTCTCGGCCTCGTCCTGATGTTTATCGGCATTCTTCTCTGAAAGGCGCCTGAGGCCATGACGCACCAATATCTCATCGAACTTGCCTCTCTGATGGCGATCTTTTCCTTCGCCATTGTCGTCCCGGGTGCTGATACCGCCATGGTGATGCGGCAGGCGATCGTGCATGGGCGCAAGGCTGCGATCCTGACGAGCTTCGGCATCGGCACGTCGCTGATGTTCCACGTCACCTACACGATCCTCGGCCTTGGCCTCGTCATTTCCAAGTCGATCATGCTCTTCAACGTGATCAAGTGGGCGGGCGTCGCCTATCTGATCTACATCGGCATCCAGTCGCTGCGCGCCGGTTCCGCCGATCTCGACACGGGCACGGCGTCTGCTGCAGAGAAGGGCACGCCGCAGTCGGCCTTCAAGGGCTTCGCGCTCGGCTTCATGGCCAATGCGCTGAACCCCAAGCCGGTCTTCTTCTTCCTGTCGATCTTCTCCACCGTCGTCTCGCATGACACGCCGGCTGCGGTGAAGTTCGGCTATGGCCTCGTCATGGCAAGCTGCCTGATTGCCTGGTTCGTGGCGGTCTCCTTCTTCCTGACGACGCCGGCCATGCGGTCGGCTTTCGAGAAGGCGTCCAAGTGGATCAACCGTGCCAGCGGCGCGGTCTTCATCGCCTTCGGGCTCAAGCTTGCGACCGAAAAGGCGGGCTGATGCCATGCGGCGCCTGGGTCTTGCAGCATTGGGGATCGTGACGGCGCTTTCGCCTGCTTTGGCGCCCGTTTCCGCTTATGCCGCGGCCTGCGCCCAGGAAAAGGCGATCTATCGCGACCGCGACAATGCCTATGAACTCGCCTTCACGCCGGTCAATCTCGATACCGAATCCAACACGCATCGCTTCAAGCTGACCGCGCTGGGTTCAAAGGTTTCGATGGAAGGCTATGTCACCGGATCGACGCCGGTCGATCGTTCCAACGGCATCATCTTCTTCAATTGCCCCGATGGCGACGTCACTGACAGCGATATCATGAAGTGCACGGTCTGGCAGGGCTTCCTTTATGGTCAGTCTGCTGGTCGCATCGATATCCTGCCCCAGCAAGACAAGGACGCTGCCGACAAGATCCTGATCGCCGGTCTCGGCCTCGCGATCGATCAATTCGAAGGCCTCGGCAAGGACAAGCCGAAGCTTGCGCCCTGGGATGTCCTGGACTTCAAGGAGTGCGCGAAATGACGGAGCAGCCTGTTCTTCTGGTCACTGGCGGCAGCCGCGGCATAGGCGCAAGCGTTGCGCTGAAGGCCGCTGAAAAAGGCTGGGCCGTCGTCATCAACTATGCGCGCGACCGCGATGCGGCAGAAGCCATTGCCGGTGTCATCAACGAGACCGGCGGTTCGGCGCTCCCCGTTCAGGGCGATGTGTCGCGCGAAGAGGATATTGCGGCGATCTTTTCGGTCATCGACACGACATTCGGCCGGCTTGACGGTCTCGTCAACAATGCCGGCATTGTCGACGTGGTGGCGCGGCTCGACGAGATGAGCCGCGAGCGACTGGAACGGATGTTCAACGTCAATGTGATCGGCGCTCTTCGGGTTGCCGGCGAGGCTGTCAGGCGCATGTCGACCCTTCATGGCGGGCACGGCGGAGCGATCGTCAATATTTCCTCGATGGCGGCCGTGCTTGGATCGCCCAATCAATATGTCGACTACGCTGCCTCCAAGGGCGCGATCGACACGCTCACCCTCGGTCTCTCACGTGAGGTTGCCGGCGAGGGCATTCGTGTCAATGCCGTGCGGCCGGGCATCATCGACACCGATATTCACGCATCCGGCGGCACGCCGGATCGCGTGCGCGACATTGCAAGCTCTCTGCCGATGAAGCGCGCGGGCGAGCCCGACGAAGTGGCGGATGCCATTCTCTATCTCCTGTCTCCCGAAGCGTCCTACGTGACGGGGGCGATACTCAATGTCTCCGGCGGCAGGTAAGTCCGTCGGACGGAAGGAAGGAAATCGAAATGTCCTATGATGTGATCGTGATCGGCACCGGCCCCGGCGGCTATGTCTGCGCAATCAAGGCCGCCCAGCTTGGCCTCAAGACCGCTGTCATCGAAAAGCGCGCCACCTATGGCGGCACCTGCCTGAACATCGGCTGCATTCCGTCCAAGGCGCTGCTGCATGCATCGGAAGTCTTTGCACATACGGCGCATGGCATTGCCGAGCTCGGCGTCGAGGTGTCTGCTCCCAAGCTGAACCTTGAAAAGATGATGGCCCACAAGGACGCCACCGTGAAGTCCAACGTGGATGGCGTGCAGTTCCTGTTCAAGAAGAACAAGATCGACACGTTCCACGGCACCGGCAAGGTTGAGGGCGCGGGCAAGGTATCCGTCACCAACGACAAGGGTGAAGTGACCACGCTCGAGACGAAGAACATCGTTATTGCCACGGGTTCGGACGTTGCCGGCATTCCGGGCGTCAAGGTCGATATCGACGAGACGGTCATCGTATCTTCGACCGGCGGCATTGCGCTGACCAAGGTTCCGGAAAAGATGGTCGTGGTCGGCGGCGGCGTGATCGGCCTCGAACTCGGCTCGGTCTGGTCGCGTCTCGGCGCCAAGGTCACGGTCGTTGAATATCTCGACAACATCCTCGGCGGCATGGACGGCGAAGTGTCCAAGCAGTTCCAGCGGATGCTCGCCAAGCAGGGCATGGAATTCCATCTCGGCGCGAAGGTGACGGGCGTGGAGAAGGCCGACAAGGGCGCGAAGGTGACGTTCGAGCCCGTCAAGGGCGGCGACAAGACCGTTCTCGATGCCGATGTCGTGCTGGTTGCCACGGGCCGCAAGCCCTACACGGAAGGCTTGGGCCTCACGGAAGCCGGCGTTGTTCTCGACAATCGCGGCCGCGTTGAAATCGACCATCACTACCGCACCAATGTCGCCGGCATCTATGCGATCGGCGACGTGGTCAAGGGCCCGATGCTCGCCCACAAGGCAGAAGACGAAGGCGTGGCGCTGGCCGAAATCCTCGCAGGTCAGGCCGGTCACGTGAACTATGACGTCATTCCGGGCGTCGTCTATACGCAGCCGGAAGTCGCCTCGGTCGGCAAGACCGAAGAAGAACTGAAGGCCGCGGGCGTTGCCTACAAGGTCGGCAAGTTCCCCTTCACCGCCAATGGCCGCGCCCGCGCGATGCTGGCGACGGATGGTTTCGTCAAGGTTCTGGCGGACAAGGAGACCGACCGCGTTCTCGGCGTTCACATCATCGGCCTCGGAGCCGGCGAGATGATCCACGAGGCCGCCGTGCTGATGGAATTCGGCGGCTCGTCGGAAGATCTCGGCCGCACCTGCCACGCGCATCCGACCATGTCGGAAGCGGTGAAGGAAGCCGCACTCGCGACCTTCTTCAAGCCGATCCATATGTGATTGGCACAGCAATTCCAGCGAAAGCGCAGCCCGCTTTCGTGTCCGGAATTGCCGATTAGCAAAGACAGAATATTCAGTGTTTCCTATGAACACTGAATATTTTGACCGGACTTGCCCTTCGTCAAATCCCGCCGGTAACATTTTATAATCATTCCAAAGAGCGCCTTGCGAAGCAGGGCGCTTTCTGTTTCTGTCTTTTCGGGAGGCCTGAATTAACCCAGGAAAAGGCAGGACAATGAAACCCTTGAACTATTCCATCCCGCAGCGTGCGCTGCATTGGGGCATGGCCCTTCTCATCTTCTTCAACCTGATTTTCACCGATGGAATGGAAATCTGGAACCGCGCGGTACGCAAGGGTGAGGCGATCACGCCGGAGATGATCTCTTCCGCCAATATCCATGCCTATGTCGGCATTGCGATCCTCGTGCTCGTCGTCATCCGCCTGGCTCTTCGCTTCATCCAAGGCGTGCCGGACTTGCCGTCCGAGGAGCCGCCGGTGCTCAAGCTGGTTGCCACCGCAACGCATGGCCTGCTCTATCTGCTGATGATCGCCATGCCGCTGACCGGCATGGGCAAATACTATTTCGGCCAGGGCTTTGCGGGCGATCTGCATGCCGATGTGCTGAAGGTCATCCTCTGGGCGCTGATCGTACTGCATGTTGCCGGCGCGCTGGTGCAGAAGTTCTACTTCAAGACCGATGTGCTCGATCGCATGACCAAGGGCGTCAAGGCTTGAAGAGCGTTGGAGCGGCCTTGGTGCCGCCCATCGAGCTTCCGGGTGCGGACTGGGTGGATCGCCATCACGTTCTGGTTTCAGGGCGTGATGTGGCGGCGCCCGACGCGGCGCGTTCGATGCTGGGCGCCGAAATGCCCGGATGGGTTTCGTCCCTGATGCGGTTGCGGAATTTCATCGTCGGTTTTGTCGGGCTAAAAGGGGCCGGACCGGGTGTCGGGCTCGACCCGTCGCACAGCATCGGCGGGTTTCCCATCGTCAGCGAGACGCCTCGGAAGGTCGTTCTCGGCTTTGATGACTGGCATCTGGATTTCCGTATCGTCGTCGAGGCGACACCGCAGCCTGCGGGCACGGAGGTTTCCGTGTCGACGCTGGTCAAACGCAAGCACTGGTTCGGCAAGGCCTATATCTTCCTGATCACGCCGTTTCACATGCTGATCGTGAAGCAGTCGATGAAGCGGCTTGGAACGCCGGTCAGTTGATTGTCACGTTGACCGGCGTCACGGTGAAACCCTTCTGACGCAGCAGGGCGACTAGGCCCTCGTCACCCGGCAGGTGCAGCGCGCCGACGGCCATGAAGGCATTGCCCTTGTCGAGCGTTGCCTCGGCGCGGTCGGCCATGTGGTGGTTGCGCACGGTGATCATCTTCTTTTCAAACTCCGCCATGTCGGCGCTGTCGGCGTCGAGCTTGCCGACATATTCGCTCAACGGGCCGATCATCGCTGGCTTGCCCGAGGCGTAGAGCTCGATCATGGTTTCCATCAGGTCCTTGGTGCGCTGCGGGTCCTTCAGCACGCCGATGAGGCCGGAGACATGCGTCTTCAAGGAGACGGAGGCCATGATCTCAAGCTGTTCGATCAGCGTTTCCAGCCCCACGACCTTCTTGCCGGCGGCAATCGCATCCTTGGTCAGCTTTTCGTCGAGGAAATCCGCGCCGGCGCTCTTGCGCGTGAGTTCGCAGGTTGGCAGCGCCACGAAGGTAGACAGCACCCAGGGCTTCATCTTGATGACGGCGGCGAGCGGAATGCCACGTTCGGCAAGCTGCTTCTCCAGCATGGCCTTCTGGTCGGCATTGAGGAAATCGTTGATCGTGTGGTTGTCGGTGAACATCGACAGATCCGGCCGCGCCAGAAGCTTCATGCTGGCGGCGTTCTTGTCGGCGATCTCGTCGGACTCGACGATCACGGCATTGGCCGCCTTGAAATCCTTTGCGGCTTCTTCCGGCAGGTTGATGACGCGCGGGTCGGATAGGTGGATCGTGCCCAGGAGATAGGACGGGGCGGTGCCGGGCTTCTCGATCTTCCAGAAGATCGACTCGCCGTTCTTCAGGTTCGCCGTGTCCTTCTCGATTTCCGCGAAACCCTTCGGATCCTCCTTGCGGAGATCCGCGAGGATGTTCTTGCCGCCGCAGCTCAGGTCTTCAGCGGCCTTTGCCGGCGAAATCCAGCCGAGAACGAAGACCAGCGAAAGTGCCGCCAGAGTATGCAGGCCGGCAATCAGCCAGAGGCCGGCATTGCCGAGCGAGAATGTCCGGGCTTGCGAGAGGCGGGGGCGGTTTTTCATGCGAACTGGTCCTGAAACGAATATCCCGGCACCTTAGCGGAGCGACCGCTCAGGAACCCTTAACGCGATTGGTTAATGCGATGCGGCTCAGGCGCGCGGATGGGCGCGGTCGTAGATGTCGAGCAGGCGGTTGGTGTCGACGGCGGTGTAGACCTGTGTGGTCGACAGGCTGGAATGGCCGAGCAGTTCCTGGATCGAGCGGAGGTCGCCGCCGCCGGCGAGCAAATGCGTGGCGAAGGAGTGGCGCAGTGCATGCGGCGTCGCCGTTTCCGGCAGGCCGAGTGCCGAGCGCATCTTCACCATCTCGCGCTGGATGATCGCCTGTTGCAGCGGCCCGCCCTTGGCGCCGCGAAAGATCGGCTCGTCGGGTTTGACGTGATAGGGGCAGAGCTTGCGATAGAGGTCGACGGCCTGCATGGCGGCGGGCAGAAGCGGCACCATGCGCGTCTTGCCGCCCTTGCCGGTGATGCGCAGCGTTTTCGTGCCGGGCAGAAGATCGTTCGGCGTCAGCGACAGGCCTTCGGAAATGCGGAGGCCCGATCCGTAAAGCAATGTCAGCACGGCGGCATTGCGGGCGGCGATCCACGGTTCTTCGGCAAGCTGCGCATCCGCCCCAATGACGTTGAGCGCCTGGCTGGCAGCGAGCGGCTTCGGCAGCGATTTCGGCTGTTTGGGCGAGCGCACGGCGCGTGCGCCGGTGGCGTTGGCCAGCCCCTGCTTTTCCAGATAGCGCAGGAAGGAGCGGATGCCGGCAAGGCCGCGCCCGAGTGTCCTTGCGCCCGCGCCGTCATTGCGGCGGGAGGCGAGAAAACCGCGCAGGTCAGCAGGGCGGAGGCTTGCGACATCGGAAAGCTTGGCCGGTCCCCCGGCATGGCCGGTCAGGAAGGTGAGGAACTGGCGCGTATCGCGCTCATAGGCCTCGACGGTCTTGGGCGACAGTCGCCGCTCGCCGGCAATGGAGGCAAGCCAATCCTGCCTCAGCCGGGTCAATTTGTCGTCGGAGATGATGAGAAGTTCGTTCATGCGGGCGGACCTTTCCGCCGCGCATTGTCGGCCTGCATGGTTAGCTTTCCGCTAACGGAGCGGCTTTTCGCGCGAAGATCAGCACCAGCCCGGCCGTGGCCACGAAGGCCGCGCCGATCCAGACATTGGGTTCGGGTGCCTGTTTGAACCAAACATAGCCGACCGTGGCGGCCGTCACCAGCTCGACATAGGACAAGGGGGCGAGTGTGGTCGCATCCGCATGGCGGAAGGCGTTGATGGTCAGCGTGTGGCAGAGGAGCGAGATCAGGCCCATGCCGAGCAGCAGCAGGATTTCGAAGCCCGAGGGCGTCGTCCATGTCAGGACCGCTTGTGGCAAGAGAAGGAGCGTGCCGAAGACGTTTTGAAACACCAGTGCCTGCAGCGGCGTGGTTTCGCCGGAGGCAAGGCGGGTGGAGACGAGATAGAAGCCGTAGCAGACGCCGGATGTCAGCGCCAGAAGAACGCCGGGCGAGATGCTGGCTCCGGGCCGCGCAATGATGATGGCGCCCGCAAAGCCGAGGGCGAGGGCTGCGACCTTGGTTTTGGTCAGCTTTTCGCCCAGCAGGAACACCGCGGCCACGCTGCCGACGACCGGCCCGATGAAGAAGGCGCTCACGGCGGTGGCGAGATCGATGGTGACGATGGAGACGTAGAAGAGCGTCATCGCCGTGACCATCAGCAGGGTGCGGACGATATGCGGCTTCAGCCGATGGCGTGGCGGCAGGGCATTTCTCCCGTGCTTCATGAAGGCAAGCGGCAGCAGCAGGAAGGATGCGGCGAAATAGCGCCCGGAGCTCACCAGCAGGGCCGAGTGGTTTTCGGAGAGAACCTTGGCAATGCCATCGGCAATCGGAATGATGGCCGATGCCGACGCCATCAACATGATACCCTTGATCTGACTCGACATGCTGTCTCCCTCTGCCCGTCCGCCTATCGCGGATGAGACGGCGCGGCAATGGCCGTGCGCTGAGAATCACGACGTGCAGTCACTCTCCTCCTGTGTCTTTCCGGTTTTCTTTGGGCAGAGCTTGATGCATGTTCCGCGCCATGAAGAAGGATTCGCCCGCATTGTTCGATCTGCCGGAGCCCGCCCGTCCGCGCGCCGTGCCGGTGCTCGTGCCGATGCCGGCGCCGGGGCCCTATTCCTACACCGTGCCGGCCGATGCGCATGTCGTGCCGGGCTCCATCGTTGTTGTGCCGCTCGGCCCGCGCAAGGTGATCGGCGTCGTCTGGGACGAGCGCGGCGAGGGCGGTTCGGTCGATCCGAAGAAGCTTCGCCCCATCGATCATGTCTTTGATTGCCCGCCGCTTTCTGACTATATGCGCGCCTTTCTCGACTGGGTGGCGACCTATACGATTGCGCCGCCGGGGCTGGTGGCGCGCATGGCGCTGCGGGCACCCACGGCGTTCGATCCGGAACCGATGGTGGAGGGCTTGCGGCTTCAGCGCAGCGAGCTGGAGCGGATGACGCCGGCCCGCGCCCGCGTCATCGAGCTTGCCTCCGATGGCTTTGCCTGGACGCGGATGGGGCTTGTTCATGCGGCAGGCGTCTCGGCGAGCGTCGTGGACGGGATGATCGCTCAAGGAGCGTTCGAGACCGTCTTCCTGCCGCCGCCGCCGGTCGTCGCCCCGCCCGACCCGGATTATGTCGCCGACCGGCTGGAGGGCGTTCAGAAGGATGCCGCCCGCGTTCTGGTCAAAAGCGTCGACAAGGGCAATTTCTCCGTCTCGCTCATTGATGGCGTCACCGGCTCTGGCAAGACAGAGGTCTATTTCGAGGCCGTGGCCGAGGCGCTGCGGCGCGGCAAGCAGGTGCTGATCCTGCTGCCGGAAATCGCGCTGACGGCCAGTTTTCTCGAACGATTTCAGGATCGGTTCGGATCCAAGCCGGCCGAGTGGCATTCCGAGCTTGCGCCGCGCACCCGCGAAAAGGTGTGGCGACAGGTGGTCACGGGCGAGGTCCGCGTCGTGGCCGGTGCGCGTTCGGCGCTCTTCCTGCCCTTTGCCGAGCTTGGCCTGATCATTGTCGATGAAGAGCATGATCCGGCCTACAAGCAGGAGGATCGCGTCTTTTACAATGCCCGCGACATGGCAGTGGTGCGGGCGCGGATCGGCGATTTCCCGGCGGTGCTGGTGTCCGCGACGCCGTCTGTCGAAAGCCAGGTCAATGCGATGCAGGGGCGCTATCAGGCGATCCATCTGCCGACGCGCTTTGGCGATGCAGCCATGCCGGATCTGCGTCTTGTGGACATGCGCAGGCATGCGCCGGCGAAAGGCGGGTTTCTCTCGCCCCTCATGTTGCGCGGCATTGATGCCACGCTGAAGAAGGGCCAGCAGTCGCTGCTCTTCCTCAATCGGCGCGGCTATGCGCCGCTGACGCTCTGCCGCGTCTGCGGCCATCGCTTCCAGTGTCCGCAATGCTCAAGCTGGCTGGTGGAGCATCGCTTCCGTGGCGTCATCCAGTGCCATCAATGCGGCTATCAGGAGAAAACGCCGGAAGCCTGCCCCGAATGCGGCACGCTCGATCACCTCGTCGCCTGCGGGCCGGGGGTGGAGCGCATTGCTGAAGAGGTGGTCAGCCATTTCCCCGACGCGCGAACGATCGTGCTCTCCTCCGACATTGCCGGCGGCGTGAAGCGGCTCAGGCTGGAACTGGATGCGATTGCCAAGGGCGAGGCGGATATCGTCATCGGCACGCAGCTCGTGGCCAAGGGGCATAACTTCCCGCTGATGACGCTGGTCGGCATTGTCGATGCGGATCTCGGGCTTGCCAATGGTGACCCGCGGGCGGCGGAGCGGACGTTCCAGCTTCTGCATCAGGTGACGGGCCGCGCCGGGCGAACGGGTCTCAAGAGCCACGGTCTCATCCAGACCTATCAGCCGGGACACCCTGTGATGCAGGCGATTGTCTCGGGAGATGCGGAAGCCTTTTATGACCGGGAGATCGGTGAGCGCGAGCGGGCGAACCTGCCGCCGTTCGGTCGTCTCGCCTCGGTCATCATCTCCGCTGACGACAGGCATTCGGCTGAAGGGCATGGGCGGGCGCTGCGCAACGCCGCGCCACAGGCGCCCGGCATCACGGTTCTCGGGCCGGCGGAGGCGCCGCTGGCGCTGGTGCGCGGGCGCTATCGCTTCCGTCTGCTCGTTCACGGGCAACGGACCTCGGACATGCAGGGTTTTCTCAAAGCCATGCTCGCGGCCGGGCCGAAGGAGCGGGGCTCGATCCATGTTCAGGTCGATATCGATCCACAGAGTTTTCTCTGACGCTGCAACTTTTCCGCGTTGCCGCCGGGGGCTTCCGCGCCCTATGGTCATGCGGTCCGTTCAAGCCATGAGGAGCATGGGATGCAGATCAAGGATCAGAAACATCGTCTCGACGTCCAGAATTCAGTCCTGTCGGGATCGGTCTTCGACCACAGCACCCTGTCGGGCTGCCGCTTCCACGACATCAACCTGTCGGGCGCTGCGCTGGATGATGTCAATCTCTCCGGCTGGAAGGTCTCCAACGCCAACATGTCCGGCTGGACGCTGACGGATGCGAATTTCTCCGGAGCCGTCATCACGGACATCAATATGGCGGGTGCACGGCTTCACATGGTCAATCTCGCCGGCGCCTCGATTACCGGTTCGAGCATGATGGGCCTGACCATCGATGGTATCGCGGTGGAGGACCTGCTGGCCTTGTGGAAGGAAACGTATGGTAGCGGTGAGGACGTGGAGCCCGCTGGGCAAGCATGAGCAAGACGGGACGGCTCACGACAGAAGTTTCGATGCCGCGCAAGATATCGAGCCACAATTTCCTGTGCGCAAACACGCCTGCGGTGATTTCAGCGCTGAAAAGCTTGTGCCATAAGGGCCGCTCGCATTTTACGAATGCCTTCCGCCGACGGGCGGAATGATCGAGGGACGGACTATGGAACTGACAATCCCACCAATTCCGAGCGCGCCGGGTGCGCAGGCAGCCATGGCCTCGGCCGTGCTGACGCTTCTGCTCGGCCTCGCGCTCATGGTGCTGGCGCGACAGATTGGCGCATGGTGGGGGTTTGCTGCCCGCGAAGGGCGCGAAGGCGCCGTCGGCGAGTTGCGTCCGATCGGCGCATTTCTGGCCGGTCTCGGCCTTGCCGGTTTCCTCTTCGACCAGCCTGTCATCTATGTGATGATCGGGTCTGCCTGGGCGCTGGCGGCCTTCGGTCGTCTCCTGTCGATGATGTCCGCGTCCGACCGGTCCAACGGGCTCTTCAATTTCATCTTTCTGCTGCTGCAGGCGGCGCTGGCCGCAGGTGGGCTCTACTGGCTTTTCGATGTCTGGACCGGAGATATCGGTTTCCAGATGCCGGAGGACCGCACGGGCTTCATCGTCTTCGTGGCGGCTGCCGTAACTGCCGGTATTGGCGCGGTTTGCATGTTCGGACCGGGCCTCATGATGATGATGGCCGGGCTTTCGATCGGCGAGGGGCGCAGCCGCGTCATTGCCTCGGTGCGGGCGCTTGGCGGCATGCTGATCGGGGCAGGCGGCGTGACGCTTCTTGCCGCCAATCCGATGTGCGAACTGGCGCTCGGTTCGGCGCTCGCGCTCTCAATCTTCGGACGTATACTTTCGCTGATCTTCGAAACCGGCAGGTACGTTTTCCAGGTCATCGCGCTTCTGGTGACGATTGCGGGGGCGGCGATCTTTCTCGGTCACGTTTTCGGTTATTTCTGATATTTCGGCGCTGCTTGAACGAGTGGCGCAGAAATTTGCCGAATCGTGTCTTTATCTGTCCTTTCCCTCCCCAACGCGTGTTGCGAGTCCCGACATCCTATGCTAAAGCCACCGCGAAATTCAGGGGGAATTGGGTCCACGACCCGCGAAATCTGAGTCAATTGGCAATAGTTTCACGGGGTTAGCCGAAGCATTTGCTTGGGCGTGACCTCGGGGATCAATGAAGAGAAGTTTGTGCCCGTGGCAGACACATCCCAAACTGTTTCCGGTGTAGCGGAAAGATACGCCTCTTCGCTTTACGAGCTCGCCTCGGAGGCGGGTTCCGTCGATCAGATCGGTGCCGAGCTTGCCGGTTTCCAGACCATGATCAACGAAAGCGCCGATCTGAAGCGATTCATCGAGAGCCCGGTGTTCTCGGCTGAAGATCAGCTGCGCGCGGTTGCTGCAGTTCTCGAAAAGGCTGGCATTGCCGGCCTGACGGCGAACTTCATCAAGGTCGCTGCGGCCAATCGCCGGCTGTTTGCCATTCCTGGCATGATCAAGTCTTACTTCCAGATCGTCGCACGCAATCGCGGCGAGATCTCTGCGGACGTCACCAGCGCGCATGCGCTGACCTCGGCGCAGGAAAATGAATTGAAGGCGACGCTGAAGGGCGTCACCGGCAAAGACGTGGCAATCAATGTCACCGTCGATCCTTCTATCCTTGGTGGACTGATTGTTAAGGTCGGATCGCGTCAGATCGACACTTCCCTTCGCACCAAACTTTCTACTCTTAAGCTTGCACTGAAAGAGGTTGGCTGATGGACATCCGCGCCGCGGAAATTTCCGCAATTCTGAAAGATCAAATCAAAAATTTCGGCAAGGAAGCTGAAGTTTCCGAAGTTGGTCAGGTTCTCTCCGTCGGTGACGGTATCGCCCGCGTTTACGGCCTCGACAATGTTCAGGCCGGCGAAATGGTCGAGTTTCCCGGCGGCATTCGCGGCATGGCGCTCAACCTCGAAGCCGACAACGTCGGTGTGGTTATCTTCGGTGCCGACCGCGACATCAAGGAAGGCGACACCGTCAAGCGTACGGGCGCCATCGTGGACGTTCCGGTTGGTCCGGAACTGCTCGGCCGCGTCGTTGACGCGCTCGGTAACCCGATCGACGGCAAGGGCCCGATCAATGCAACGCGTCGTGCACGCGTTGACGTGAAGGCTCCGGGCATCATTCCGCGCAAGTCGGTTCATGAGCCGATGTCGACCGGCCTCAAGGCCATCGACGCCCTCATCCCGGTTGGCCGCGGCCAGCGCGAGCTCGTCATCGGCGACCGCCAGACCGGCAAGACCGCCATCATTCTCGACACGATCCTCAACCAGAAGGCCATTCACGACAATGGTCCGGACGGCGACAAGCTGTTCTGCGTCTACGTCGCAGTTGGCCAGAAGCGTTCGACGGTTGCCCAGTTCGTGAAGGTTCTCGAAGAGCGTGGCGCTCTGCAGTACTCGATCATCGTTGCTGCAACCGCTTCGGACCCGGCTCCGATGCAGTTCCTGGCACCGTTCGCTGGTTGCGCCATGGGCGAATACTTCCGCGACAACGGTCAGCACGCGCTCATCGGTTATGACGACCTGTCCAAGCAGGCCGTTTCCTACCGCCAGATGTCGCTGCTGCTGCGCCGCCCGCCGGGCCGCGAAGCCTATCCGGGCGACGTTTTCTATCTCCACTCGCGTCTCCTCGAGCGCGCCGCAAAGCTCTCCGACGAGCGTGGTGCCGGTTCGCTGACGGCTCTGCCGGTCATCGAAACCCAGGGTAACGACGTTTCGGCCTTCATTCCGACCAACGTGATCTCGATCACCGACGGTCAGATCTTCCTTGAAACGGACCTGTTCTTCCAGGGTATCCGCCCGGCCGTTAACGTCGGTCTGTCGGTTTCCCGCGTGGGTTCGTCCGCTCAGATCAAGGCGATGAAGCAGGTTGCCGGCTCGATCAAGGGTGAACTCGCCCAGTATCGCGAAATGGCCGCCTTCGCACAGTTCGGTTCGGACCTTGACGCTGCCACGCAGCGCCTGCTGAACCGCGGTGCTCGCCTGACCGAACTCCTGAAGCAGCCGCAGTTCTCGCCGCTGAAGACGGAAGAGCAGGTTGCGGTAATCTTCGCCGGTGTGAACGGCTATCTCGACAAGCTCGCTCTGGCACAGGTCGGCAAGTTCGAACAGGGCTTCCTGTCGTACCTCCGTTCTGAAGGCAAGGCGATCCTCGACGCGATCCGCACCGAAAAGGCGATCAGCGACGATACGAAGGCCAAGCTGAAGTCGGCGCTCGACTCGTTCTCGAAGTCTTTCGCCTGATCAGGGGTTCCAGAAGTTAGGACGGAAAACGGATGCCTTCACTTAAGGATCTGAAAAACCGGATCGCCACCGTCAAGGCGACGCAGAAGATCACCAAGGCGATGAAAATGGTCGCCGCGGCGAAGCTTCGGCGTGCGCAGGAGGCGGCCGAGGCTGCTCGTCCCTATTCGCAGCGGATGAGCGCGGTGCTTGCAAACATCGCGCAGGCCGGTACGAATGACGCGCCGCGTCTGATGACCGGCACGGGTAACGACCAGGTTCATCTCCTGGTCGTCTGCACGGCGGAACGCGGCCTTTGCGGCGGTTTCAACTCGCAGATCGCCCGTCTGGCCCGCGAACATACGCGCAAGCTTCTGTCGGAAGGCAAGACGGTCAAGATCTATTGCGTCGGCAAGAAGGGTTACGACATCCTTCGCCGCGATTTCGCTTCGCTCATCATCGAGCGGACGGAACTGCGCGACGTGAAGAAGATCGGCTTCGAAAACGCGGACCAGATCGGCAAGAAGGTGATCTCGCTCTTCAACAAGGACGAGTTCGACGTTTGCACGCTGTTCTACTCCGAGTTCAAGTCGGTGATCAGCCAGATCCCGACCGCGCTGCAGCTTATTCCGGCGGCGGTTCCGGCTGGCGAAGCGGCAGCCGGTTCTGGTGACGCTTCCTACGAATACGAGCCGGATGCCGGCGCGATCCTCGCGGACCTCATCCCGCGCAACATTTCGGTTCAGGTGTTCCGGGCTCTGCTCGAGAATGTCGCCGGCGAAATGGGCGCCAAGATGAGCGCGATGGACAACGCGACGCGCAACGCAGGTGACATGATCAACAAGCTGACGCTGAAGTACAACCGTCAGCGCCAGGCTCAGATCACCAAGGAACTGATTGAAATCATTTCGGGCGCCGAAGCGCTCTAAGGGTTAAGGAAAGAGGGTATCATTATGGCAGCTACCTCGGGCTCTACCGGCAAGGTGACGCAGGTCATCGGCGCTGTTGTCGACGTTTCGTTTGCAGGCGGCAACCTTCCGCCGATCCTGAACGCACTCGAAACCACCAACAACGGCTCGCGTCTGGTTCTTGAAGTCGCACAGCACCTCGGTGAAAACGAAGTTCGCACGATCGCCATGGACTCGACCGAAGGTCTCGTCCGCGGCCAGGCCGTTGCAGACACGGGTTCGCCGATCTCGGTTCCGGTTGGCGAGCACACGCTCGGCCGCATCATGAACGTTATCGGTGAGCCGGTTGACGAAGCCGGTCCGCTCGACCGCACGCACCTGCGCTCGATCCACCAGGAAGCTCCGGCCTATGTCGAACAGTCGACGGAAGCCCAGATCCTGGTCACGGGCATCAAGGTCGTCGACCTTCTGGCTCCTTACGCAAAGGGCGGCAAGATCGGCCTGTTCGGCGGCGCTGGCGTTGGCAAGACCGTTCTCATCATGGAACTGATCAACAACGTCGCCAAGGCGCACGGTGGTTACTCGGTCTTCGCCGGCGTGGGTGAACGTACTCGCGAAGGCAACGACCTTTACCACGAAATGATCGAATCCGGCGTGAACAAGCATGGCGGTGGCGAAGGCTCCAAGGCAGCCCTCGTATACGGCCAGATGAACGAGCCGCCGGGCGCCCGCGCTCGCGTTGCTCTGACCGGTCTGACGATCGCTGAAGACTTCCGCGACAAGGGCCAGGACGTTCTGTTCTTCGTCGACAACATCTTCCGCTTCACGCAGGCAGGCTCGGAAGTGTCCGCTCTGCTCGGCCGTATTCCTTCGGCCGTGGGCTATCAGCCGACGCTGGCTACCGACATGGGCCAGATGCAGGAACGCATCACCACGACGACCAAGGGCTCGATCACCTCGGTTCAGGCCATCTACGTTCCCGCCGACGACTTGACCGACCCGGCACCGGCAACCTCGTTCGCCCACCTGGACGCAACGACGGTTCTGTCGCGCTCGATCGCTGAAAAGGGTATCTACCCGGCCGTTGACCCGCTCGACTCCACGTCGCGCATGCTTGACCCGCTGGTTGTCGGCGAAGAGCACTACGACGTTGCCCGTAAGGTTCAGGGTACGCTGCAGCGCTACAAGTCGCTCCAGGACATCATCGCCATCCTCGGCATGGACGAACTGTCCGAAGAGGACAAGATGACGGTTGCCCGCGCCCGCAAGATCGAGCGCTTCCTGTCGCAGCCGTTCTTCGTGGCCGAAGTCTTCACCGGTTCGCCGGGCAAGCTGGTTTCCCTCGAAGACACGATCAAGGGCTTCAAGGGCCTCGTCAACGGCGAGTATGACCACCTGCCGGAAGCTGCCTTCTACATGGTCGGCTCGATCGAAGAAGCCATCGAGAAGGCCAAGAAGCTGGCTGCTTAATCCACCATCTGCGGCGGCGCGGGTTCAGAAGAGCCACGCGCCGCGCATTTTCTTTCGTAATGGAAAAGTGAAAAGCCATGGCTGAAAGCTTCAATTTCGAACTCGTTTCGCCTGAGCGGCTTCTGGTTTCCGCCGATGTCACGGCGGTTGTCATTCCGGGCACCGATGGCGAGATGACCGTCATGGCGCAGCATGCGCCGGTGATGACGACGGTGAAGGCCGGTGTCGTCAAGCTGTCCAAGGCTGACGGTGCTGAAGACAAGTTCGTCGTTTTCGGCGGATTTGCTGACATTCTGCCGACGGGCTGCACGCTGCTTGCTGAATCGGCCATTCACATGGACGAACTCAACACTGCTACGCTTGAGGCTCGTATCGAGGCTGCCCGCAGTGATCTGGCCAATGCCGAGCATCATGAGCATCGCAGCGCGATCGAAGATTTCATCTTCCAGCTGACTGAACTGCGCGGTGCAGTTTCCGGCTGATTTCTGAAATTCGTTCAGAGACGCAAAACGCCTCGCTCCTCCGTGAGCGGGGCGTTATTTTTTTCAGGAACAGAACCCCGCCTCAGGCGTTTGGCCTGCGTATAGGCACGTCAACATGTAGGAAGTTGCCTATATGTTGATGAACTAATTTTCAAATGGTTAACTATTGGCCTACCAAATTTCGGCCACTTGAGTTGAGTAAAAATAAATAGTGCATATTCTATATAATAGCCTGATATCATAGTTTCGCACAGCCGATCGGCTGATTGGTGAAAGGGAATGCGATGCCAGTGCTTCAGTTGAAACCCGGTTCGTCGAGCGATGAACTGCTGACATTCGCGGAAAAGGCCTCCCAGGCGAGCGATTTTCTGAAGGCGATTTCGCATGAAGCGCGCCTGATGATTCTCTGCATCCTGTCGGAAGGGGAGAAGTCCGTGACCGAGATCGAAACGATTCTCGGGCTCCAGCAGGCCGTTGTTTCGCAGCAACTTGCACGCCTGCGCCACGAAAATGTGGTGGAGACGCGTCGCGAGGGCCGCCAGATTTTCTACAGCATCGCCAATCCCGATGTCGGAGGCATCATCGATGCGCTCTACTCGATGTTCTGCAAGCCGGGTGCAACGGCGTTGAAGGCGTGACTGCGCGAAGAGAGCTGCAACATCCCTCCATTTTCCTGAATAGAGATCGCCGGCTGGCTGGTTGCCCCTGTGGCGCGAACAGCGCAGGCGATGGCAAGCGTGACGGAAAGGGTTCTCAAAGAACCCGCTTCGTATATAGTTTTGTCATGTCGATTATGGCTAACAGATTTGTAACGGACGGGGCCTATGGTCTGGATGGCATGTTGCCGTCCCGGCCCGGAAACGCGGCCGGTTACTTGTATCTTCACTCGCCGTTGAAGCGATGGAGCCGGAAATGAGTTCAGTGTACCGGCAATGGGGAGCCTTCGCGGCAGCAACTGTTGCAGCGTTCACCTTCGCGGTCCAGCCGCAGAGGGCGGGTGCATTCGAGCTTTTTGGCATTCATCTTTTCGGAACGGCCGAGAAGGACGCGCAGATCACAGATCCGGTGCGCTACGCAGCCACCCTGACGGTTGATGATCCCGAGCTCCAGAAGGTTCTCAACGATCAGTCGGCGTTGATGCAGGATCAGTCGAAGCCCGTGGATGGCGATTTCGGTCTGGTCGTCAAGGCAAAGGACGATCGCGACCGGCTGGTGGCCCTCCTTTACGAAAAGGCCCGGTACGGGGCTGTGGTGACCGTCAAGGTCAACGGCGTGGAGGTGGACAAGCTTCCGTCTCTGCCCAGCTTTCCGCGCTCTACAGCTGTACCCGTTACGATTTCTGTTACTGTTGGGCCGTTGTTTAAGCTTGGCAAGGTCGTCCTGAAGGATGACGCCGGCAAGCTGGATCCGGCGGCTTATGGGCTCACCGCGGGCGGCAATGCCGGCTCGCAGGCGATCCTTGACGCCTCTGCAAAGATTGTGCGCGATCTGAAGGCGGAAGGCCGGCCGCTGGCGCGGGTCAGCGAGCGCACCGTGATCGCCGACCATGCGACGAAGCGGGTGGACGTGACGCTGGCTGTTCAGTCCGGCCCGATTGCGCCGCTCGGTCAGGTTTCTGTCAATGGTGCCTCGGAGGTCAATCCGGAATTTGTGTCCGAATGGTCCGATCTTCGCCCCGGCGAACCCTATGCGCCCGACAGGCTGAAGCGCGCCGCCAAGCGGCTGCGGGAGCTTGGCACCTTTTCGACTGTCAACGTGTCGGAGGGCAAGGAGCTTGCGCCTGACGGAACGATCCCGATCAAGATCGATGTGACGGAAGGCAAGCAGCGCTATTTCGGCGCCGGCATCCAGTATTCGACGATCGATGGCGTCGGGCTTCAGGGTTACTGGGGCCACCGCAACCTGTTCGGCAATGCCGAATCCCTGAAGATTTCGGGCTCGATCAACCGCCTCGGCCAGACGCGCGACTTCAAGAAGCTCGATTATTCGACCGCGATTGCCTTTGCCAAGCCCGGGGCCTTCGGGCCGGCCACGACCTTCACCGCCAATTTCTCCGCAGGGCTCAGCCATACGACGGGCTACGATGCGAAGGTGCTGTCGAGTTCCGTTGGCGTGACCTATGACCTGACCGATCAGGACAAGCTGTCTGCCGGTCTTGCTCTCGATTGGACCCAGGCCAAGGACGTCTATGGCGACAACCGTTACCTGACGGCCTCGGTGCCGCTTGGCTGGACCCGCGACACGACGGATGACAAGTTCGATCCGACGACGGGTTTCCGCGCCTCGCTGACGCTGCGGCCGAGCTTCGGGGTCTACAACAAGAGCTCCTTCGTCAGTGCGGAAGGGGCAATTTCTGCCTATCGGCAGGTCGGCGACGAGGGACCGGTGCTCGCGGGCAAGATTGCGGTCGGCACACTGGTCGGCGGCCGCAGCCTTGCCGATATCCCGGCGACGCGGCGTTTCTATGCCGGTGGCGGCGGTTCGGTGCGCGGCTATGCCTATCAGGGCATTTCGCCGCGTGATGCGGCCAACAATCCGCTCGGCGGGCGGTCCTATATTACGGCTTCGGTCGAGGCCCGCATCAAGGTCACCGACACGATCGGTGTCGTGCCGTTCCTTGATGTCGGCACGGTTTCGGCAAGCAGCGCACCGAGTTTTTCGGATATCCGGGCCGGTGCGGGCGTCGGGCTGCGCTACGCGACGCCGTTCGGGCCCATCCGCCTTGACGTGGCCGTGCCGCTTCGGCGCTATCCGGGTGGCAGCACGTTCGGCATCTATGCCGGCATCGGGCAGGCGTTCTGATGGGCGGGCGCGTGGCACCGCCCGATTGCGGCGACAATCGCAGGCTAAAGGTTCAATAAAGGCAACCTATATAAGAGTTGCGCGTTACGGATCGGGGCCGTGCGCGGCACGTCTTAATTCAGGATGACGGGAAGACGATCGGCATGGCGGGCACGGCAAGAAGAGCGGCATTTTGGCCACGGAGACTGGGCATAGCCTTCGCTGTCCTGGTTGGCCTGCTGGTCGCTGCCTTCGGCGTCCTCGGCTTCACCAGCGCCGGCACGTCCATCATCCTGAACCTCGCCGCGCCTGTCCTGAACAGCGCTGACAGCAAGATCGTGATTTCGGGTGCCGGCCCGCTTCTGACGGGACATCTGCGCGTCGATCGCGTGACGATTGCCGATGCCAAAGGCGTCTACGCCGAAATCGACGGGATCGCCGCCGACTGGTCGCCATTTGATCTTCTTGCGCTGAAGGCGCGGATCGACCTGCTGACCGCAAAGCGCGTGCGCATCGAGCGCCTGCCGCAAAGCTCATCCCAAACCTCTTCCAGCAACAGTTCCTTCTCGCTGCCCGTCGAGGTCGACCTCAGGCAGCTGACGTTGCCGCAGATTTCGCTCGGCGCGGCCCTTTCCGGAAAGGAAGAGGCGCTGTCGGCGGATGCGAATGCCGCGCTCACGCGCGCCGGCCTTTCGGGCAAGGCGACGATCCGCGACCTTGGCAAGACGGCGGCAAGTGCTACGCTGGCGGTCGAGTATGATGCGAATGCCCGGACACTGGCGCTCGACGCCAGGGCTGAAGAGCCGCGGGGCGGCGTCATCGCCGGTCTTCTGCGCCTTCCCGACCAGCCGGCACTCGGTTTTTCCATCAAGGGCGCCGGCGCGCTGTCCAACTGGCAGGGCAAGGCCACGGCCTCGGTGGAAGGTGTGCCTGTCGTCAATCTCGATGCCGGCGTGCGCCAGTCTGCAAACGGCCCCATTGATGTCACGCTCAAGGGGGGCGGCGCCTTCGATGCCGTGCTTCCGCCCGTGCTCGAGCCGCTGTTCAAGGGGCGGACGGATATCGACCTTGCGGTTGCCTATGACGCCGGCGGGACGCTTGCGGTGAGCCGCGGCAGGATCGCGACGGGCACGCTGTCCGCCAATCTCGGAGGAACGCTTTCGGCAAAGGGCGCCAATGATTTCCGCGCCGAGATCACCCCGGTCGGCGACAGCGCCGTCTTTTCGCTGCCTATCGGTGCGGATGTGCTCGGGCTCGATCTCAAGGCGTTCAATGTTTCGGTCAGCGGTTCGCCCGACAAGGCGAAGATTGACGCCGCACTTGATCTGAAGAGGCTGACGACGAATGCCGTCAACCTCACCGACGTCGCGTTTACCGCGCGGTCTGGGGCCTTCAATCTGCAGGCACAGAACGGAGTGCTCGATACGCAGCTCACCGTCGGCGGCCGCGACTTCAAGTCCGATGCGCTGAACCGGCTGGTGCAGGCGCCCGTGAAACTCACCGCGCCCGTCACCGTTTCGCAGCAGGCAATCCAGGCGAGCTATCAGCTTGAGGGTGCCAGCCTCGGCGGCAAGGGCGATGTTTCCTATGACATGGCTTCGGGAACGACGGAGACCAATCTCCAGCTTTTTGCCGCACCCTCCGCGTTGCCGGAAGCGCTGGCTCAGAAGTTGACGAAGACCGTCGGCCTTGGCGGTCATGTGCGGATCGTGAATGGCGCCGTCGAAGCCAAGGATGTGGTCCTCACCTCCGAACTGGTGGAGGCAAAGGGAAGCGCCAGCCTGAAGAGCGGTACCATTGATGCCGCCTTCGACGGGACGTTGCCCGACCTCGCCAGGCTTTCCGACAGTGCCAGGGGAAGCGGCAGTTTCCGCCTTGCCGCGAGTGGCACGGTCGATGCCCCTTCTGCCAGGATCTCGCTCTCGGTGCCGAAAGCGGTTCTTTCGGGCAAGCAACTCGACAGCTTTTCGGCCGACGTGAATGCCGCGCTCAATCAGGGCGCAATCGGCGGGAACGTGAAGGCGACGGGCTCGATCGCCGGGCAGGTCATCGATATCGACGCGATCATGAAGCAGGACAAGGGCCGGACGACGGTTCCGAACCTGCAGGTCAAGATCGGCCCGAACGTGATCTCCGGCGGGCTGACGCTTGACGCCGCCTTCCTGCCGGACGGCAAACTTGCCTTCGACCTGCCGGATCTTTCGCTGGTTGGCGCGATGGCCGGGCAACCGCTGAATGGCAGCCTGAAGGGCAATCTTGTTCTATCCGCCCCCGCTGGCCAGCTGGCTGCGCGGCTGGATCTGACGGGCAAGACGCTTGCCTACGACACCGTTTCGCTTACGGGCATTCGTGCCGGCATCGACTACCGCGCGGCGACCATCTCCGGCGAACTTGCCGCAGACGCGGTCCGCAGCGGCACGAACATGGTCGAGAAGCCGGTCCTCACCTTCTCGCGCCAGGGCGAGAAGACGGATTTCTCGCTGGTGGCCCGCTATCAGGGCGCACCGCTTGCCGTGAACGGTTATGCCGCACCGAGCAACGGCAGCACGCTCGTCCATTTAGGCGGCTTCAACGCGACGGCCGAGAAGATCGCGGTGAAGCTAGCCGGCCCGACGGACCTCACGCTGGTTGACGGAGGCGTTCGCCTGGACGCGCTGAAGCTGGCGCTTGGCAGCGGGTCTGTCGCAGTCAGCGGGCGTGCCGGAACAATGCTGGACCTCAAGGTGACGATTGCCAATCTGCCGGCTGCCCTTGCCAACACGTTCTCTCCGGGCCTCGGCGCCGATGGGGCCATTTCCGGAACGGCGACCGTGACCGGCAAGGCGACCGATCCATTTGCACAATTCGCACTCACCTGGCCTTCCGCCTCGCTGGCCGCGACGCGCAGCGCCGGCCTGCCGGCATTGTCGCTACAGGCAAAAGGCGGTTACGGAGCGGGTGCCCTGACCATCGATGCATCCGGGGCCGGCGGGGGGCTCAATGCCAAAGCCTCCGGGCGCGTGCAGCTGCAGGGGAGCCAGAGCCTCAATATCAAAGTGCAGGGTTTGGCACCGCTGGCGCTCGCGCAGCCATTTGTCGCCGATCAGGGGATTGCGCTCTCCGGAAATGCCAATTTCGACATTTCTGCGAGCGGCGCGCTGACGGCTCCGAAGCTGGGCGGCACGATCCGGCTGGCATCCGCCGGTGCGGCGCTGCCGCGACAGAACCTCAACCTGACCGGTATCGACGGCACGATCACGCTGGATGGCAACACCGCGCGGATCGCCGGTCTCTCCGCCAAGATCGCCAATGGCGGCAATCTTTCCGTTACGGGCACGATCGGGACTGCCGCCGGTTCCGGTTTCCCGGCCGACCTGACCGTCAAGCTCACCAATGCCGTCTATGCGAATGGCGATCTGGTCAATGCCAAGCTGACGGGTGATCTCTCCCTGAAGGGGCCGCTCACCGGCGGAGCGGAGCTTGGCGGCACGATTCGTGTCGCCGAAGCCGCCATCACGATCCCCGAGAAAATACCGGCCTCGCTGGCGGAGATTGACGTCAAGCACAAGAATGCGCCGAAGCGCGTCATCGTGCAGACGAAAGAACTGGAACCGGAGGCTCCGAATGATGCCAGCGGATCGTCGGCGATCCGGCTCGCCCTCGATGTTCAGGCACAAAACCAGATTTTCGTCCGCGGGCGCGGGGTTGACGCCGAGCTCGGCGGGACGCTGAAGGTGAGCGGGACATCGGCTGCTCCTTCCATCTCGGGCGCCTTCAAGATGATCCGCGGGCGGCTCGAAATCCTCGGAAAGCGTCTCGACTTTGCCTCGGGCACGATCGGCTTCGGCGGCGGACTTGTTCCGACGCTCGCTCTGAATGCGACGTCCAACGCTTCGGCGGGGACCATTACTGTGAGCGTCAACGGTCCGGCGAACGATCCGGAAATCGCCTTCTCCTCGTCGCCGGCCCTGCCGCAGGACGAGGTGCTGGCGCAGCTGATCTTCAACAGGTCCCTTTCCAGCCTCACACCATTCCAGATCGCCCAGCTGGCGGATGCAGCCCTGCAGCTTGCCGGCGGGCGCAGCACGTCCATCTTCGAGAAGCTCCGCAAGGGGGCAGGCATCGACGATCTGGACGTCTCCACCGACAGTGCCGGGCAGGCGCAGGTGACGGCCGGCAAATACATCAACAGCCGCACCTATCTGCAGCTGCAGCAGGGCGCGGGGTCCGGCTCCAGCAAGGCCATCATCAACCTCGATGTCGGCAAGGGCGTCAAGCTGCGCGGCGAGGCCGATAGCGGCGGCGGAAGTGCAGCGGGCATTTTCTACGAGAAGGAATACTGACCTCCGCCAGCTGACGAGAACTGGCGGGCCATCCCTGATTTGCCGGGAGAGTGTTAAGAGGAAGGTAACAGGTATTGTGCAATCTTCTAACGAACAGTCCGGCGGCAACACGATGCTTGCGGGGGCGAGCGAGACCTGGGGAAGAGTTCTTAAGATGGCAAGCGCAATCAACACCACCAATTATGCAGGCGAAACCCTGGAAATCATCGCCTTCCGTCTTCACGATCAGGAATTCTGCGTGAAGACGACGACGATCCGCGAAATTCGCGGTTGGGCGCCGTCCACCCCGATCCCGCATTCGCCGCCGGAAGTCATCGGCGTGATGAACCTGCGCGGCTCGGTCATCCCGATCATCGACCTGGCCTACAAGCTCGGCATGGAAAGCACGCAGGCCAATGAACGTTCGGCCATCGTCGTTGCCGAAGTCCACAACATGGTCATCGGCATGCTGGTCGACCGCGTCTCCGACATTCTGACGGTTGCCGGTAGCCAGATCCAGCCGGTTCCGGAAGTCACCGCGTCTTTCGACCGCAGCTATTCGGAAGGCATTATTGCCAACGAGAACGGCATGATCTGCTTCCTGAACCTCGCCAAGATGTTCCGCGAAAAGGACATGGACGACGTCGCCGCCTGATAGGTCGCCTCCCAGACTTTGAAAAAAGGCCGCTCCGGATTGCCGGAGCGGCCTTTTTGTTTCAGCGAATGCCCAGAAGATGGAGCAGTATGAGGCTGATGCCGACCAGAAGGCCGAGCGAGAGCGTGCCTGCGGCCAGTACCCGGCCGCCTGACGAGAGGATGGTGCGCATGTCGACCGAAAGCCCAAGGGCCGCCATGGAGACGATGGTGAGCGCGGTTGCCAGTGTTTCGAGCGGGTCGAGGGTCTGATCGGGGATCATGCCGGCGGAGCGCAGCGCCATCATGGCGACGAAGCCGATGATGAACCAGGGTATGATCTTCGCCCATTCGATCCGCCGCGCTGTTTCCGTCCGCTCTGCGCTGCGATCGCCGAGAAGGCCAATGCAGAAGATGACCGGGGCGAGCATCATGACACGGATCAGCTTGACCAGCGTGCCGGTCTGCATGCTGAGCAGCCCGACCGGGGCGGTGGCGGCAAGGACCTGCGGCACGGCATAGACCGTCATGCCGGAGAGGATGCCATAGCTTTCCGCGCTCATGCCGGTTGCGTGCTGGCCGAGCGGCAGCAGCAGGACAACGAAGATGCCCAGCGCGGCCGTGAAGGCAATCGAGGCAGCGACATCCTCGGCGCGTGCCTTGATGACCGGGGCGACGGCGACAATGGCCGAATTGCCGCAGATGGAATTGCCGCAGGCGACCAGCAGTGCCAGACGATGCTCCAGCTTGAGCATGCGGCCGATCGTGTAGCTCGACAGCACGGCGATGAAGACGGAGCCCGCAACGCCGGCCACCAATTCAGGTCCGGCGCCGGTAATGGCCGAGACGCTGATTGACGCGCCCAGCAGCACGATGGCGATTTCCAGCAGCAGCTTGGCCGAGACCCGCACGCCGGCTTCAAAGTGCGGATGCAGGCCGAGAAACGTGCGGATGAGCGCGCCGAGCAGGATCGCCAGCACGAGACTTTCCAGCCAAGCGCGGCCGAAAAGGGCGGTCTCGGCCCATTGCGCGCCATAGCCCAGTGCCGCAACAGCACTGCAAAGGGCGATGCCGGGAAGCGCCTCCTTTGCCGTGTTTTGCCATGTGTCTGCGCCGTGCATCGTGCCAACTCCCGCGATGACACAGGATTGACATGGACATTCATGTAGAAAAATCGAATAATATAGCATGTTCCATTCGGTAAAATCGAACGAATGACCTTTGAGCAGCTGTCCATCTTCGTGGCCGTCGCCGAGCGGCAGCATCTGACCAAGGCCGCTGAGGCCTTGCGGCTGACGCCCTCTGCAGTCAGTGCGGCGATCAAGACGCTGGAAGGCTTCTACAATGTGCAGCTTTTCCATCGGGTCGGTCGCGGGATCGAGCTGACGGAGACGGGACGCGTCTTTCTCGATGAGGCGAAGGCGGTGCTGTCGCGGGCGCAATCGGCGGCGCTGGTGCTGTCCGAACTTGGCGACATGCGGCGCGGGCGGCTTGCCATCCATGCCAGCCAGACGGTCGCGACCTATTGGTTGCCGCAGCGGCTGATGCAGTTTCGCGCCGCCTATCCGGGCATCGCGCTCGATTTGTCGGTGAGCAATACGCAAGGCGTGACCCGCGCGGTGATCGAGGGCACGGCCGATCTCGGCTTTGTCGAGGGCCGGTTCGATGAGCCGGCTTTGGCGGCGCGTGTTGTGGGCGAGGATGAGTTGGTCGTTGTCGTTGCCCCGGGTCATCCGCTGGCGCGCGCGGAGGGTGCAAGCGCCGATACGCTGGTGGACGAAACGGTCTGGGTGATCCGCGAGGAGGGGTCCGGCACGCGGTCGGAATTCGAGGCGATGCTGCGCGCCATGGGTTTCGATCCGAACCGGCGGAAGATCGCGCTGACGCTGCCCTCCAACGAGGCGATGCTGTCGGCGGTGCGGACATCGCTGGCGGCCTGTGCCGTGTCGCGCCGGGCGGTTGAACCGCTTCTGGCGCAAGGCGAGCTTGTTGCGGTCAATTTCCCGAGGCCGGAGCGGCAGTTCCGCATGATCCGCCACAAGGAGCGGCATTTCGGCGAGGCGGCGAAGGCGCTGGAGGCAATCTGTCTTCAGGCGTGACGGGCTTCTGAAACCGCCGCGCCTGACGGTTCAGACCGTTTCCGGCTTTTTCACGAGCGAGGCGGCTTCCTTGACCAGCGGGTCGAAGGGCGCGCCGCTTTCCAGATGTTCGAAGAATTGCCGGCGCATGCGCGGCTCCCAGAACTTGTTGATGTGGTTTGCCACGCCCGCCGCGCGCTCGGCCTGCGGCTGCGAGTGGAAGAAGGTGGCGATCTGGTTCGCCATGCGAACGATCTTGTCATGCGACATCGGCATCTCTCTTTATCGTCGTCTGGCCGGCGATGCGGCCGGCATGCGTGAAAACTTCGAAATCCTTGTCCCGCGCCAACCCCACCAGCGTAATGCCGGCGGCCTCCGCCATGCGGATGGCGAGCGCTGTGGGTGCTGAAATGGCGATGAGCAGGCTGGCACCCGCCATCGCCGTCTTCTGCACCATTTCGACGGAGACGCGGCTGGTCAGCACGATCGCGCCGCTGGCGCCGTCAATGCCGCCCAGCGCCATCGCGCCGCAGAGCTTGTCGAGCGCATTGTGCCGTCCGACATCCTCGCGGGCAAGAGCCAAGCCGTCGCCGGGGCAATAGAAGCCGGCCGCATGGACCGCGCGGGTGGCGGCGAAAAGCGGCTGATGTGCGCTGAGCGCGGCGGTGGCTTCTGCGATCTCTTCCGGCGAAAGCGTGATCGCGGCCTCGACATGGCGGGCGGGCAGCAGCGCCTGTTCGATGGATTCGATGCCACAGAGGCCGCAGCCGACCGGACCGGCTATGGCCCGGCGGCGGGCGGTGAGGGCGGCCTGATGGTCGCCGGCGAGCTCGATCTGCAGGTCTATGCCGCCGCCTGTCTCTTCCGCCGTGACGGAAAGAATGTCCTGCGGGCGAGCAACGATGCCCTCGTTCAGCGTGAAGCCATAGGCGAAGTCTTCCAGATCCGACGGGCTTGCCATCATCACGGCCTGCGTCGAGCCGCGATAGGTGAAGGCGACGGGGACTTCCTCGGCGATCTCGCGGGTGGACTGCGTGAGGCGGCCGGCAGCGTAAGCTTGGCGGGGCAGGGGGCGGGAGGGGGTCATGCGGGGCGTCCAGTTTGGGGCAAAGGCCCCCTCTGGCTGCCGCCATCTCCCCCCCAAGGGGGGAGACGGATGGAGGTGCCGCCGAGGTTCAATCTTGCCGTTGCTGAGGCACAACGGTAACTCTCCCTCCCCCTTGTGGGGAGGGTTGGGGAGGGGCGCCAAGCCCGGAAACGGTGCCGCCTTGTCCTCTCCCCTTGTGGGAGAGGATAGCTCGCCCCGAGAGGCGAAGCCGATTGGTGTGGCGAGCTTGGTGAGGGGTGATTGGGTGCTGCGAACATGGGCGGACCCCTCACCTGGAAAATCTAGCACTTAGCCCTTGGCTAAGGTGCTGATTTTCCTTCCTCTCCCACAAGGGGAGAGGACAAGCGCCGGAGTGCCAAAACACACTCATCACTCCGCAGCTTCCATTTTGCCGGCGATGCGGCGGGAGCGGCGGGAGAGCTCGGTATAGTCTTCCTGCCATTCCGACGGACCGTTGGAGGGCGAGACCTGCACGGCTGTCACCTTGTATTCCGGGCAATTGGTGGCCCAGTCGGAGAAGTCGGTGGTGATGACGTTGGCCTGCGTGTCCGGGTGGTGGAAGGTCGTGTAGACGACGCCCGGTGCCACGCGATCGGTGATCAGCGCGCGCAGCGATGTGTCGCCGGCCCGCGAGGTGAGCCGCACCCAGTCACCATCGCGGAGGCCGCGATTTTCGGCGTCATGCGGGTGGATTTCCAGCCGGTCCTCGGCATGCCATGCGGTGTTTTCCGTGCGGCGGGTCTGCGCGCCGACATTGTACTGGCTGAGGATGCGCCCCGTCGTCAGCAGGAGCGGGAAACGCGGGCCGGTCTTCTCATCCGTTGCGACATATTCCGTGCGGATGAACTTGCCCTTGCCGCGCACGAAGCCATCAACATGCATGATCGGCGAGCCTTCGGGATGCTTCTCGTTGCAGGGCCACTGCACCGATCCTTTTTCCTCCAGCAGCTCATAGGTCACATTGGCGAAGCTCGGCGTGGTGGCGGCGATTTCGGCCATGATTTCGGACGGGTGGCTGTAGTGCCAGTTAAGGCCCATGGCCTTCGCCAGTTCCTGCGTCACTTCCCAGTCGCCATAGCCGTTCTTCGGGCTCATGACCTTGCGGACGCGGTTGATGCGGCGCTCGGCATTGGTGAACGTGCCGTCCTTTTCAAGGAAGGTCGAGCCCGGCAGGAAGACATGGGCGTAGTTGGCGGTTTCGTTCAGGAACAGGTCCTGCACGACGACGCATTCCATGGCAGCAAGGCCGGCGGAGACGTGGTGCGTATCCGGGTCGGACTGGAGGATGTCCTCGCCCTGAATATAGATGCCCTTGAACGTGCCCTCGACAGCGGCGTCCAGCATGTTGGGAATGCGCAGGCCCGGCTCGTTGTTGAGCTTCACGCCCCAGAGCTTTTCAAAGACATCGCGCGTCGCATCGTCGGAGATGTGGCGATAGCCCGGCAGTTCATGCGGGAAGGAGCCCATGTCGCAGGAGCCCTGCACATTGTTCTGCCCGCGCAGCGGGTTCACGCCGACGCCCTTGCGGCCGATATTGCCGGTCGCCATGGCGAGGTTGGCGATCGACATGACGGTGGTCGAGCCCTGGCTGTGTTCGGTGACGCCGAGGCCGTAATAGATCGCGCCATTGCCGCCGGTGGCGTAGAGGCGGGCGGCGCCGCGAATGAGCTCGGCGGGAACGCCCGAAAGCTTTTCGATCTCTTCCGGGCTGTGACGGGCTTCGGCAACGAACTCCGCCCAGTCCTGGAACTCCGACCAGTCGCAGCGTTCGCGGATGAAGGCTTCGTTGTAGAGGCCTTCCGTGACGATGACATGGGCAAGCGCGGTGACGACGGCGACATTGGTGCCGGGGCGCAGCGGCAGGTGATAGTCCGCCTTCACATGCGGGCCATCGACAAGGTCGATGCGGCGTGGGTCGATGACGATGAGCTTCGCACCCTGACGCAGGCGCTTCTTCAGCCGCGAGCCGAAGACCGGATGGCCGTCCGTCGGGTTCGCACCGATGACGATCACGACATCGGTATGTTCGACGCTGTCGAAATCCTGCGTACCGGCGGAGGTGCCGAAGGTCTGGCCGAGGCCATAGCCTGTCGGCGAATGGCAGACGCGGGCGCAGGTGTCGACATTGTTGTTGCCGAAGCCGGCGCGGATGAGCTTCTGGACCAGATAGGTCTCCTCATTCGTGCAGCGGGAGGAGGTGATGCCGCCAACGGAATCGCGGCCGTATTTCGCCTGAATCCGGCTAAATTCCGAAGCCGTATGTTTCAGGGCCTCTTCCCAGGACACTTCGCGCCAGGGCTGGTCGATGCTTTCGCGGATCATCGGGTTGAGGATGCGGTCGCGATGCGTGGCATAGCCCCAGGCAAACCGGCCCTTGACGCATGAATGGCCGCGATTGGCTTTGCCATCCTTCCACGGCACCATGCGCACCAGCTCTTCGCCGCGCATTTCAGCCTTGAAGGAGCAGCCGACGCCGCAATAGGCGCAGGTGGTGACGGCCGAATGTTCCGGCTGGCCGATCTCGATCACCGACTTTTCCGTCAGCGTCGCGGTCGGGCAGGCCTGCACGCAGGCGCCGCAGGAGACGCATTCGGAGGAGAGGAAATCCTCGTGCATGCCGGGCGATACGCGGCTGTCGAAGCCACGGCCTTCGATGGTCAGCGCGAAAGTGCCCTGCACCTCTTCGCAGGCGCGCACACAGCGCGAGCAGACGATGCATTTGGCCGGGTCATAGGTGAAGTAAGGGTTCGACTCGTCCTTCGGCATCCATTGCGGATTGGCCTCGCCGGACGTGTCACGCGCTTTCACATGGTTGTCGCCCTCGTAGCCGTAGCGCACGTCGCGCAGGCCCACGGCGCCGGCCATGTCCTGAAGCTCGCAATCGCCATTGGCCGCGCAAGTGAGACAGTCGAGCGGGTGGTCGGAAATGTAGAGTTCCATCACGCCCTTGCGGATCGATTTCAGGCGCTCCGTCTGCGTGTGAACGACGAGGCCTTGCGCGACCGGCGTCGTGCAGGAGGCGGGCGTGCCGTTGCGGCCTTCGATCTCGACAAGACAGAGGCGGCAGGAGCCGAAGGCATCCACCATGTCGGTGGCGCAAAGCTTCGGCACCTGAATGCCGGCTTCCATCGAGGCGCGCATCAGCGACGTGCCTTCCGGCACGGTGATCTCGCGGCCGTCAATGGTCAGCGTGACGGTCTTTTCGGATTTCGAGGCCGGGGTGCCGTAGTCGATTTCGTGGATGAGGGACATGGGGCTGTCTCCTATGCGGACAGGGGAAGGGCGCGAACGGCGGGGGCGGAGAGGGGGGTGCTTCCCGACGCGGGCATCATTCCGCCGCCTCCAGCTTGGTCCCACCGACGAAATCCTCCGGGAAATGCATGATCGCGCTCATCACCGGATAGGGCGTGAAGCCACCCAGCGCGCAGAGCGAGCCGAATTTCATCGTGTTGCAGAGGTCGGTGACGAGATCGAGGCTCTTCTTAGGCTCGATGCCGGCGGCGATCTTGTCGATGACCTCGACGCCGCGTGTAGAGCCGATGCGACAGGGGGTGCATTTGCCGCAGCTCTCGATCGCGCAGAATTCGAAGGCGAAGCGGGCGAGTTTCAGCATCTCGGCGCTGTCGTCGAAGACCGTGATGCCGGCATGGCCGATGAGGCCGCCTTTTGCGGCGAAGGCTTCGTAGTCGAAGGGTGTGTCGAAGAGGGCGGGCGGGAAATAGGCGCCCAGCGGGCCGCCGACCTGCGCCGCCTTGACCGGCCGGCCGGTGGCCGTGCCGCCGGCAATCGTCTCGACGATCTCGCCCAGCGTCAGTCCGAAGGCGGTCTCGTAGAGGCCGGTATATTTCGCATTGCCGGCGATCTGGATCGGGATCGTGCCGCGCGAACGGCCCATGCCGAAGTCGCGATAGTACTCCGCACCCTCGTCCAGAATGATCGGCACGGAGGCAAGCGAAATGACATTGTTGACCACGGTCGGCTTGCCGAACAGGCCTTCGAGGGCGGGAAGCGGCGGCTTGGCGCGGACGATGCCGCGCTTGCCTTCCAGCGCGTTCAAGAGCGAGGTTTCCTCGCCACAGACATAGGCGCCGGCGCCGACGCGCATTTCCATGTCGAAGGCGTGGTGCGAGCCAAGGACAGAGTGCCCGAGAATGCCGGCGGCGCGGGCGATCTCGATCGCGGCGTTGAACACCTCGATTGCCAGGGGATATTCCGAACGGGTGAAGATATAGCCCTTCGTCGCGCCGGTCGCGAGGCCGGCAATTGCCATGCCTTCGATCAGCACGAAGGGGTCGCCTTCCATGATCATGCGGTCGGCAAAGGTAGCGCTGTCGCCTTCGTCGGCATTGCAGACGATGTATTTCTGGTCGGCCTTGGCATGAAGAACCGTGTTCCACTTGACGCCGGTCGGGAAGCCGGCGCCGCCGCGACCGCGCAGGCCGCTATCGGTGACTTCCTTGACGATCTCGGCGGCATGCATGGACAGGGCTGAGCGCAGGCCCTTCAGTCCGCCATGCGCCTCATAGTCGGCGAGCGACAGCGGATCGATGACACCGCAGCGGGCGAAGGTGAGGCGGGTCTGGCTTTTCAGGAAGGGAATGTCTTCGGTGGGCCCAAGACAGAGCTTGTGGCCGGCCTTGCCTTGGAGAAGGCCGGCTTCAATCAGCGGCTCGACATCGGCGGGCTTCACCGGGCCATAGGCGATGCGGCCTTCCGGCGTTTCGACTTCGACCAGGGGTTCCAGCCAATGCATGCCGCGTGAGCCGTTGCGGATGATGACGGCGTCATGGCCTTCGGAGGCGATGGCATATTGCAGGGCCTTTGCCACATGGTTTGCGCCAAGCGCAACGGCGGCGGAATCGCGGGGGACGTAGATCCTGATGCTCATTGTCCGGCCTCCGCAAGGGCGGCCTTGACGGCGGCAAGGTCGGCGCGGCCGATCAGTTCATTGTCCAGCATCGCGGCTGGCGCGCAGGAACAGAGGCCGAGACAGTAGACAGGTTCCAGCGTGACGCGGCCATCCGGTGTCGTTTCGTGCCAGTCGATGCCGAGCGCCTCGCGAACCGAATTGCAGAAGGCCTCGCCGCCGATCGACTGACAGGCCTCGGCGCGACAGAGCTTCAGCACATGGCGGCCGGCGGGGTCCTGGCGGAAATCGTGATAGAAGGTCACCACGCCATAGACTTCGGCGCGCGACAGGTTCAGTTCCCTGGCAATCAGCGGCAGGACGGTCTGCGGGATGTGGCCGAACTCTTCCTGAAGCGCATGCAGGATGGGCAGGAGAGGCCCTTCCAGCGATTTGAGGGAGCCGACGATCTCGAGCGCGCGCAGTTCTACGCCGCCGAGAGGACCGCCAAGGGGATTGTGAATATTCAAAGGAAGACCTCCCGGTCCAATCTGCAGGCCGCATTCTATGAAGCGACCATGGCTATCGGATGGACGTCGGTCAATATTCGTTATTCGTCAATTGATAGAGAATTTCTATCAAGATATCGCCGATTGCTCCTGGTCGGCTATCGTTCTTGCGGCAGCGAGAAGGGCGCGCACCAGCGGCGTGGCGGGGTCGCGGGGTGCGGTGACAATGCCAACCATATGGCCGGATTCCAGATGATCCAGCTCGATGGCACGAACCCTGTTCTGGAAGCCGAAGGCCTCGATCATGCCGGCGGGCAGGATGGTTGCCCACTCGCCTGAGAGCACATGGGAGAAGAGCACGACGATGGAGTTCGATTCCATCCGCGCGCGGGGCCGCGTTCCCACGTCCTCGAAATGGCGATCGATGATGCGCCGGTTCTGCATGTCGGTGGTGAGAAGGCAGAGATCGGCGGCGGCAGCTTCTGCCCAGGTCACACGGGCGCGGCTTGCCAGCGGATGTTGCCGCGCGACGAGCATGTAATAGCGTTCGCGGTAGAGCGGCACAGTCTGCACGCGACCGACAGGTTCGCCCTCGAGATAGGTCACGCCGGCGTCGATTTCGAAGTTTTCGATCAGGTCCAGAATCTGGTCCGAGGTCGCAGACCGGATCGAGAAGGTCACCTCGGGGTGTCGCTTCTTGAAGATTTCGGTGATCTTCGGCGTAAAGGCCAGCGCGGTGGGGATGACGGCAAGGCGCAGGTGCCCGGAGAGGCCGGAGCGCACTTCCCGCATCTCGTCTCGCAAGGCGCGGGTGTCGGCGACGATCTTGCGCGCCCATATCAGCACACGCTCTCCCTCCGGCGTCAGGCCCTGAAACCGCGAGCCGCGCTGGACGAGAAGCACGCCCAGCTGATCCTCAAGCTGGCGAATGCCGGCCGAGAGGGTGGGCTGGGTGACGCCGCATTCCTCCGCCGCGCGCCCGAAATGCCGGGCCCTTGCCAGAGCGATGAAGAATTCGAGCTTTGAGATCATGCGCTGCTATTCCGCTTTCCTTAAGCCGCCCCTCGCCTTGCCCGTTTATCGCCCCTGTCTGGCCTTCTCGGCAGATTTGTTAAGATTGCAGGGCTGTTGTCTCTGATAACGGATTTTTGCATCGGCATTGCCTATTGAAAACGTAAACCAGGCCGGTCTGGATTTCGGAAAGCGAAAAAACTTTGCTGGTTCATATAAAAAATCCGCGGCCAGTTGCTGAGCCGCGGACTTCATTGTCATATTCGACGCGTGCTGCTGGACATCAGCCGGCAGCGGCGACTGCGCGTTTCGCCATGACCTTCACCAGGTTGGCGCGATAGTCCGAGTTGCCGTGGATGTCGGCCATCATCAGGCCTGCATCGACGGAAACGGCGGCGAGCGCATCCGGTGCCCAGGCGGCCTTGAGCGCTGCTTCCATGCCGGTGTGGCGGAAGACGCCGTTGGAGCCTGCGCCGGTGACGGCAACGCGCACGTCAGACCCCTTCTTCGCCACGAAGACGCCCGCCATGGCGTAGCGGGACGCCGGGTTCGGGAACTTCTGGTAGGCGGCCTTGTCCGGTGCCTCGAAGGAGAAGGAGACGATGATTTCGCCGTCTTCCAGCGCGGTTTCGAACATGCCGACAAAGAAGTCGTCTGCGGCGATCTCGCGCTTGTTGGTCTTGACCGTCATGTTGAGCGCCAGAACGGCGGACGGATAGTCCGCTGCCGGGTCGTCATTGGCGACGGAGCCGCCGATCGTGCCCATGTGGCGCACATGGGGGTCGCCGATATGGCTCGCCAGATGGCAGAGCGCCGGACAGACGGCGCGGAGTGCCTCCGAGCTTGCAACGTCATAATGCGACGTGCCGGCGCCGATGGTGACATGGCGGCCATTGACCGTGATGCCCTTCATGGACGCGATGTGGCGCAGGTCGATCAGGTCGGACGGGGACGCCAGACGCTGTTTCATCGTTGCGATCAGCGTCATGCCGCCGGCGAGGTATTTGCCCTCGCCAGCATTGCCCATCAGCTGGGCTGCCTCGTCCACGGAAGAGGCGCGGTGGTAATTCGTCTCATACATGGTTGCTTCTCCTCAGTGGCCGTGCAGTGCCGCCCAGACCTTTGCAGGCGTGGCGGGCATGGTCAGGTTGTTGTTGCCGATGGCATCCGTGATGGCATTGATCACAGCCGGCGGCGAGCCGATTGCGCCGGCCTCGCCGCAGCCCTTGAGCCCAAGCGGGTTGCCGGGGCAGGGCGTGGTCTGGTGCGACAGCTTGTAGGACGGCAGGTCGTCGGCGCGCGGCATGGCATAGTCCATGTAGCTGGCCGTGAGCAACTGTCCCGTCGAGGCGTCATATTGTACGCCTTCGAGCAGCGCCTGGCCGATCCCTTGCGCGATGCCGCCATGAACCTGGCCTTCGACGATCATCGGGTTGATGATGTTGCCGAAGTCGTCGGCTGCGACGAACTGGATGATCTGGGTCTTGCCGGTATCCGGATCGACCTCGACTTCGCAGATGTAGCAGCCGGCCGGGAAGGTGAAGTTTGACGGGTCGTAGAACGCGCCTTCCTTCAGGCCCGGCTCCATGCCGGCGGGCAGGTTGTGGGCGGTGTAGGCGGCGAGCGCCATCTGGAACCACGGCAGCGTCTTGTCGGTGCCGGCGACCTTGAGTTCGCCGTTCTCGATGACGATGTCGTTTTCGGAGGCTTCCAGAAGGTGAGCGGCGATCTTCTTCGCCTTGGCTTCGACCTTGTCGAGCGCCTTGACGATGGCCGACATGCCGACAGCGCCGGAGCGCGAGCCGTAGGTGCCCATGCCCATCTGGACCTTGTCGGTATCACCATGGACAATCGAGATGCTGTCCATCGGCAGACCGAGGCGGGAGGCGACGAGCTGTGCGAAGGTCGTCTCATGGCCCTGGCCGTGGCTGTGCGAGCCGGTGAGCACTTCGATCGTGCCGACCGCGTTGACGCGCACTTCCGCCGATTCCCAGAGGCCGACGCCGGCGCCGAGCGAACCGACCGCAGCCGACGGCGCAATGCCGCAGGCTTCGATATAGCAGCTCATGCCGATGCCGCGCTTCTTGCCGCGCCGTTCGGCTTCGGCCTTGCGGGCCGGGAATCCGGCCCAGTCGGATTCCGCCATGGCGGCGTCCAGCGAGGCCTGGAAGTCGCCGGTGTCGTAATTCATGATGACCGGCGTCTGGTGCGGGAACTGGCGCACGAAGTTGATCGAGCGCAGCTCTGCCGGCGACATGCCAAGCTCGCGGGCTGCCGTTTCCATCGTGCGTTCGAGCAGATAGGTCGCTTCCGGACGGCCGGCACCGCGATAGGCGTCGACAGGCGCAGTGTTGGTGTAGACCGCATGCACATTGGCGAAGATGGCCGGCAGATTATACTGGCCCGAGAGCAGCGTCGCATAGAGATAGGTCGGCACCGCAGCCGAGAAGAGCGACATGTAGGCGCCGAAATTGGCGACCGTGTCGACCTTCAGCGCGGTGACGCGATGGTTGGCGTCGAAGGCCATCTTCACCTTGGACACATGGTCGCGACCATGGGCGTCGGTGAGGAAGGCTTCGGTGCGGTCCGAGGTCCACTTGACCGGAACGCCGGTCTTCTTGGAGGCCCAGAGACAGGTGATTTCTTCCGGATAGATATAGATCTTCGAACCGAAACCGCCGCCGACATCGGGGGCAATCACGCGCAGCTTGTTTTCCGGCGCGACATTATAGAAGGCGCTCATCACGAGGCGGGCCGCATGCGGGTTCTGGCTCGTGGTGTAGCAGGTGTAGTGATCTTCAGCGCCGTCATAGATGCCAAGCGCCGCGCGCGGCTCCATCGGGTTCGGCGACAGGCGGTTGTTGTGGATATCGATCTCGGTGACGTGGGCGGCAGAGGCAAGTGCCGCATCGACAGCGCTTTCGTCGCCGATGGTCCAGTCGTAGATCTGGTTGCCGGGGGCGTTGGCGTGAACCTGCGGCGCGCCGGGCTTCATCGCGTCGATCGCTTCGGTGACGGCGGGCAGGACATCATAGTCGACCACCACGGCTTCGGCCGCATCGCGCGCCTCGCCAAGGCTGTCGGCCACGACGATGGCCACGGCATCGCCGACATAGCGAACCGTGTCGAAAGCCAGCGGGCGCCAGTCGCCCATGTTCATCGGCGAGCCGTCCTTGGAGTGGATCATCCAGCCGCAGATGAGGCTGCCGATGCCGTCTTCCTTCATCGAGCGGCCTTCCAGCACGTCGATGACGCCGGGCATGGCCTTGGCAGCGGAAAGGTCGATGTTCGTGATCTTCGCATGTGCATGGGGGCTGCGTACGAAGAACGCATATTTCATCCCCGGCACTTTCATGTCGTCCACATACCGGCCCTTGCCGGTCAGGAAGCGCTTGTCTTCCTTGCGCGCAACGCGTGCGCCAATACCTTCAACACCCATGTCTCATCCTCCCAGAAGAGCGAATAACGAAAAGTGATTTCAGCAGGTGCGGATCGTGTTCGGAAAGCTTTCCGCATCCGGATGCTGCAGGACTGCAGCGCCGAAGGCGGAATTCGCCGAACCTTCCTCGCCTGCCTTATTCAGCAGCCTGTTTCGCGCCGCCCATTTCATCGGCGGCAGACAGGATCGACTTCACGATGTTGTGGTAGCCGGTGCAACGACAGATGTTGCCTTCCAGTTCCTGGCGCACCGTCTGTTCGTCGAGCTGTCCACCATGACGGCGGATCATGTCGACGGCGGTCATGACCATGCCGGGCGTGCAGAAGCCGCACTGAAGGCCATGGTTTTCCTTGAAGGCGGCCTGCACGGGGTGCAGCGTATCGCCCGAGGACAGTCCTTCGATCGTGGTGATCTCGGAGCCGGAGGCCTGAACTGCGAGAATCGTGCAGCTTTTGACCGACCTGCCGTCCATGTGGACGACGCAGGCACCGCATTGCGTGGTGTCACAACCGACATGCGTTCCCGTCAGGCCCAGATTTTCGCGGATGAAGTTCACGAGCAAGGTGCGATCTTCGCATTCTCCGCTCACCTTTCGACCATTTACGGTCAACGTCACTTTCGTCATGCATTCCTCCCTAGATTAGCAGACGCAGTGGGGAGAGTATTTGCTGATTTCACGCGGCAATCAACCGAAACATCGGAATGTGTAAAAGAATTGAAACATTTTGCCTTGCCAAACGTTATCCGCCGGCAAATGGCTGATCGGACGCGAGGGTGGTGCGGGTACGTTTCCACAATTTGAGCCAGATTGGTATTTAGTTCAAACATTTGGCTCTCGCGGAAACCGCGTGATCCATGGTAATTAGTACGGATGGGGGGGTATATCTGGCTCCGCCCGTTTCACAGGGAGACAATCATGAAGAAAGCTATTGCATTGATTCTGGTGGCGCTCGCCGTCACCAGCTGCACGCAGACCGAAAAGGGTGCGGGCATTGGCGCCGTCGGCGGCGCGATCCTCGGCGGCGCGATCACGGGTGACGTTCGTGGTGCAGCTGTCGGCGCTGCCATCGGTGGCGTAACGGGCGCCGTTCTCGGCCACGTCTCCGAACAGCCGGGCCAGTGCTACTACCGCGACCGCTACGGCCGCCGCTACATCGACAGCTGCCCGCGCGGCTACTAAGTCGATCTGACCGATCGTTTGAGAGCACCGGTGCGTCATTTGGCGCATCGGTGTTTTTTGTCTTGACCTTCCAGCGACTGGAAGGATTAGCCTTCGGGAAAATATCCTGGAGGGCTCGACATGAGCATGAATTCTGAAGCGCTGCCGGTTGACGGCGCGCCTGTTCCGACCGCGATCGATCCCGTCTGCGGCATGACGGTGAAGCTGAATGCCGGCAAGCCGAAGCTTGTCTACAAGGGCACGGAATATCACTTCTGCAATCCGAAATGCCTGACGCGGTTCGACGCCGACCCCTACTTCTATCTCTCCGGCAATTCCAAGCGGCGCAAGAAGGCTGCGCCCAAGGTGGCGCGCTACACCTGCCCGATGGATCCGGAAATCATTCAGGACGGTCCCGGAACCTGCCCGATCTGCGGCATGGCGCTGGAGCCGATGGACGGACAGGCCGATGGGCCGAACCCGGAGCTTGTCGATTTTGGCCGCCGCTTCTGGGTGAGTGTGGCGGCTGCCGTTCCGCTGCTCATTCTCTCCATGGGGCCGATGTTGGGCCTGCCGATCCGGGAGTGGATCGGCGAGCGGATATCGGTGTTTATCGAGATGATCCTTGCCGCTCCCGTCGTGCTCTGGGCGGCGCAGCCGTTCTTCCATCGCGGTTGGGTGTCGGTGAAGACCTGGCATCTCAACATGTGGACGCTGATCATGCTCGGCGTGTCGGCGGCCTTTGGCTATAGCGTGGTCGCGGCCTTCTTCCCTGGCATTTTCCCGCATCACATGACGGGGCATGGCGGCGGCGTACCGGTCTATTTCGAGGCCTCCGTCGTCATCATTGCGCTGGTCTTCTTAGGCCAGATCCTGGAACTCAAGGCGCGCGAGAAGACGGGCGATGCGCTGAAGGCGCTCGTCAATCTCGCGCCGAAAAAGGCGCTGCGGCTCAATGCCGATGGGTCTGAATATGACGTGCCGCTGGAAAATATTCTGGTCGGCGATCGCATCCGCGTGCGGCCGGGCGAAAGCGTGGCGGTGGATGGCGCCTTGGTCGAGGGGCGCTCCTCGGTAGACGAGAGCATGATCACCGGCGAATCCATGCCGGTCGAGAAGAATGCCGGCGATGTTGTCACCGGCGGGACGATCAACGGCAATGGCAGTTTCGTCATGCAGGCCACCAAGGTTGGCGACGACACAATGCTGTCGCAGATCGTGAAAATGGTCGCGAGCGCCCAGCGGTCGCGTGCGCCGATCCAGAGCCTGGCCGATCGCGTTGCCGGATGGTTCGTGCCGGCGGTGGTGGGCGTGGCGCTCGTCTCCTTCATCGCGTGGCTCGTCTTCGCGCCGGAACAGTCTTTTATCTATGCGATCGTTGCGGCGGTTTCCGTGCTGATGATTGCCTGCCCCTGTGCGCTGGGGCTGGCGACGCCCGTCTCCGTGATTGCGGCAACGGGGCGCGGCGCGCAGGCGGGCGTGTTGATCCGCAATGCGGCGGCACTCGAACGGCTGGCGGCGGCCGATACGCTGGTCATCGACAAGACCGGGACAATCACCGAGGGCAAGCCGCGTCTTGCGGGCGTCACGGCGTTTGACGGTTTTTCGGAAGACGAGGTTCTGGCGCTTGCCGCCTCGCTGGAAAAGGGCTCCGGCCATCCGCTGGCCTCTGCAATCCTCAACGGGGCGGAAGAAAAGGGGCTCTCCCTTCGCGATGTCGCCAATTTTGCTTCCGTCTCCGGCAAGGGCGTGACGGGCGAGATTGACGGGCGCGGCGTTGCGCTCGGCAATTCGGCCATGATGGGCCAGATCGATCTCGGCGTTTCCGACCTGACGTCCGCCATGGAACGGCTTTCCGCAGATGGCGCGACGGTGATGTATCTGGCCGTCGATGGCCGTCCGGCCGGGCTGATTGCGGCGGCCGATCCGGTGAAGGCATCCGCGAAGGAGGCGGTTGCCGCGCTCAAGGCTGCGGGTCTGCGGGTCATCATGGCGACCGGCGATCAGGACGCGGCGGCCCGCGTGGTGGCCGCGCGCGTGGGTATTGACGATGTCCGCGCCGGCCTGTTGCCGGAGGGCAAGAAGGCGCTGGTCGACGGGTTGCAGGCCGAGGGCCGCTCGGTTGCCATGGCGGGCGATGGCGTCAATGATGCGCCGGCGCTGGCCGCCGCCGATACCGGCATTGCCATGGGCACGGGCGCGGATGTGGCGATTGAAAGCGCCGGCATCGCGCTGGTGAAGGGCGATCTGCAAGGCGTGGTCAAGGCCAGGCATCTGGCGGTTGCGACCATCCGCAATATCAAGCAGAACCTGTTCTTCGCCTTCATCTATAATGTCGTCGGCGTGCCGATTGCCGCCGGCGTGCTTTATCCGATCACCGGTTCCATGCTCTCGCCCATGCTGGCGGCGGCGGCGATGAGCCTGTCATCCGTCTCGGTGATCTCCAATGCGCTGCGGCTGCGGCAGCTGAAACTGTGAAAGGGAGCGGATCATGAATATCGGTGAAGCCTCGGAACGCTCCGGCCTGCCGGCGAAGACGATCCGCTATTATGAGGACATCGACCTCGTCGCGCCCGACCGGGCGGAGAACGGCTATCGCGACTACAGCCTCAGCGATGTGCATCGCCTGCGCTTTCTCCATCGCGCCCGCAATCTCGGTTTTTCCATCGATGAATGCCGGCTGCTGCTCTCGCTTTACACGGATCGCAACCGGGCAAGTGCGGATGTGAAGGCAATGGCCGAGCAGCGGCTCACGGAAATCGACGCCAAGATCCAGGCGCTGCAATCGCTGAAAGCAGCGCTCCAGCCGCTGGTCGATTGCTGCCACGGTGACGAGCGGCCGGATTGTCCCATTCTGGATGATCTTGCCGGATTTCACGCAAAACGCAGCCAAGCGCAGGCGTGACGAGGCCTCTTCGCGGTGCTATAGCCGGCTCTCTAGCGCATTTCCAGGAAAAGTGGGAACCGGTTTTCCGTCCGGAAATGCGCTAAAACAAAGAGATAGAGCATTTCCGGTGATCCGTTTTTCACCAGACCTGCTCTAGGACAGGGCGGGTATGGCATGCGCAAGATAACGGTTCTCGGATCGACGGGCTCGATCGGCGTCTCGACGCTGGATGTGATCGGGCAGTTGGGCGGGCGCGAGGCCTTCGAGGTTCTGGCGCTGACCGGCAATGGCAACATTCCACTGCTCGCCGAACAGGCGATGGCCTCAGGCGCCAAGCTCGCCGTCACGGCCAGTGAAGAGCTCTATTCCGAGCTGAAATCGGCACTTGCGGGAACCGGCATTCAGGTCGCCGCCGGCAAGTCGGGCCTCATCGAGGCCGCCGAGATGGAGGCGAGCCTTGTCATGGCGGCCATCGTCGGCACGGCGGGTCTGGCGCCCACGCTAGTCGCCGCGCGGCGCGGCGCCGATATCGCGCTCGCCAACAAGGAATGCCTCGTCTCCGCCGGCGCGCTCTTCGTCGAGGCGGTCGAGAAGGCCGGCGGCAAGCTGCTACCGGTCGATAGCGAACACAATGCCATCTTCCAGGTGCTGGAGGAAAACCAGCGCCACGCGCTGGAGCGCATCGTGCTCACCGCATCCGGCGGGCCGTTCCGCACATGGACGCGCGAGCAGATGGCGGGCGTCACCGCAGCCGTCGCCCGCGTGCATCCCAACTGGTCAATGGGCCTGAAGATTTCCGTCGGCAGTGCCTCGATGTTCAACAAGGCGCTGGAGATGATCGAGGCGAAGCATCTTTTCCGCGTCGCGCCCGAACAGATCGAAGTCATCGTCCACCCGCAAAGCGTTATCCATTCCATGGTCGGCTACACGGATGGCTCGGTGCTCGCCCAGCTCGGCTGCCCTGACATGCGCACGGCCATCGGCTATGCGCTCGCCCACCCCGCGCGCCCCAAGCTCAACGTCGAACGCCTCGACTTCGCCAAGCTCGCCCGCCTCGATTTCGAGGCCCCCGACGAAACCCGCTTCCCCGCACTCCGCCTCGCCCGCCTCGCCATGACCCGCGGCGGCCAGCAAAGCGCCATCATGAACGCGGCGGAAGAAACCGCGTTCGAGGCCTTTGTGGAGGAGAAGATCGGATTTCTGGAGATGGCCGACGTGGCCGAGGCGGTCATGGAAGAGATGACCGGCTGGGGGGCGGCCGTGACTGTTGAGGATGTGTTCGCGTGTGATGCGGAGGCGAGGTTGAGGGCTGGAGAGTGGGTGCGGGGGAGGCGGGCGGCTTGAGGGGGCTCAAGATATCGCCAGAACTCCAATGCTTCTCTAGCACGGAGCTATAGCGTCCACCAAGGAACTTTGGTCCTATTCGTAAACGTTCATTGGGCAGTCGTTCGCATCGCTTCAAGCATTGGCAGAGAGTATATAGGGTAACCTCTAACCACCTCTAAGTCGTCGCTTTCAGATAAAATAGGGTCAATCACTACGTCCAACCCGGCATCTGTGACACATGCTATGAATTGATCCACTTTAAAATCGGTCAGCAGCAATTCAATGTGATATGAAGGTAATTCGAATCCGGAATTCCGCCAATTTTCCAGATATATACCTAAAGATAGCGGATCGCTCATAGCTGGAACCACGTTGTTCAACCTGATCAACGCCAGCGATTCCTCTTCACGCAGAACAAGTAGAGGTGCATACCAATTCCCCGGCGGGCGATATCGTGTGGCTTCTCGCGCATCGAATGCTCTCACTTCAACATGGGAAATTGGTTGTATTCGCTCTTTCCCGCCCAAATGGCGCATCAGTGTCGTTCTCGTGCTGAACGTGCCACTTTGATCAGAGTAGCAAAGAGGATCCCTGGATATTTCGGCCTGCCGAATCGAGCTACGGAGCTTTGCCGAAAACTCATCGGCGTGTTGTCGGGTAAATCTTTGAACACGGCCACGCTTGGTGGTGATGTGCTCTTGACCTGCCACTGAACTTTCATCCGGCTGCGATTAGAGCCTCGGCGGTTTTTGATACGCCAAATGGCGCGGCTTGAGCAACCGGCGGAAACGCGTAGCTTTCACATTGCGCAGCGTTGGAGCT
>NZ_JAJNCX010000014.1 GCF_021026315.1 Rhizobium sp. C4 | reverse complement strand
CCCGGCATTCGCAAGAATGGCGGCCTCGCATTTCACGATCCATCCCCCATCGCCGGAGAAGGATGGCCGTCCTCTCCGGCGCTTCTTTATCTCACGAAGAAGCCAGAAAATCATAAGACAAGCAAGTTCCCATTTTGAACGACCCAAATGTAAGACAACAAAAAAGCCCGGAAAACCGGGCTTTTTGGGCTGTTTCATCAATCGTGAAACGGGAATTGGTGCCCAGAAGAGGACTCGAACCTCCACACCCTTGCGAGTACCAGCACCTGAAGCTGGCGCGTCTACCAATTCCGCCATCTGGGCGACGGAGTGCGATGTAGTTTGGCAGGCTTTGTCTGTCAACAGCGTTTTTGAAGAAAGTGCGACAAAGTGCGATTTCGTGTTCAGGCGTCATCCCGATCCGCCGAAGCACGGTCTGTGTGGCCGAGGTCACGGTCGGGGTCGATGACGTCGCGAATGCGCTGCTTGAGCTCCTTCGGACCCGGGAAACCGCCGTCACGCTTGCGCTCCCAGACGAGCTCGTCGTTGACGCGAATCTCGAAATTGCCGCCGGTGCCGGGGATGAGCGCGACCTCGCCCAGATCCTGGCCGAAGGTGGAGAGCAGTTCCTGCGCCATCCAGCCGGCGCGCAGCAGCCAGTTGCACTGGGTGCAGTAGAGGATCGTCACGCGCGGCTTAGCGGTCATGGGGACAGCCTTTCGAATCGGTCGGTATTTCAACGCCTCGGCAATTGGGAGGCTTCCCAATCGGCGAAAAATGCTTATGACATTTTCCACCCTCATTTCAACAAAGGCATCCCATGACCACGTTTGACGTGCTGACGGTCGGCAATGCGATTGTCGACATCATTTCCTCCTGCCCGGAAAGCTTCATCGAAGAAAACGGGATCGTGAAAGGGGCAATGAACCTCGTTGACGCCGAACGTGCACAGCTTCTCTACGGGAAGATGGGACCGGCGCTCGAGGCCTCGGGCGGCAGCGCCGGCAACACGGCTGCGGGCGTGGCCAATCTCGGCGGCAAGGCGGCCTATTTCGGCAAGGTCGCGCATGACCAGCTCGGCGACATCTTTGCCCATGATATCCGTGCACAGGGCGTGCATTTCCAGACGAAGCCGCTTGAGGGCGCGCAGCCGACCGCGCGCTCGATGATCTTCGTGACGCCCGATGGCGAGCGCTCGATGAACACCTATCTCGGCGCCTGCGTCGAGCTCGGCCCGGAAGACGTCGCCGCCGACGTGGTGGCGCAGGCGAAGGTCACCTATTTCGAAGGCTATCTCTGGGATCCGCCGCGCGCCAAGGATGCGATCCGCGAATGCGCCCGCATTGCGCATGAAAACGGCCGCGAAGTGTCGATGACGCTGTCAGACAGTTTCTGCGTCGGGCGCTATCGCGATGAATTCCTCGATCTCATGCGCTCCGGCACGGTCGATATCGTGTTTGCCAACCGCGCCGAGGCGCTGGCGCTCTACGAGACGGAAGACTTTGACGCGGCGCTGACCGCCATTGCGCGCGACTGCAAGCTTGCGGCCGTGACGATGAGCGAGGAAGGCTCCGTCATCATCAAGGATGGCGAGCGGGTCTATGTTCCGGCCATTCCGGTCGACACGGTGGTCGACACGACGGGTGCGGGCGATCTCTATGCGTCCGGCTTCCTCTTCGGCTACACGACGGGCCGGGATCTGGCCACCTGCGGCGCGCTCGGCAGCCTTGCCGCCGGCATCGTCATCCAGCAGATCGGGCCGCGCCCGCGCATCTCGCTGAAGGAAGAGGCCCGCAAGCTCGGTCTTATTTGAAGGCTTCGCCCGGATAGGCGCCCCAGACCTCGCCCTGATGGAGCCAGCCTTCGGTTCCATCAACCTCGGCCTCGCACCAGTCGCCGGTGCATTCCTTGAGCTTGACCAGAACGCCCGGCTGCAGCTTGGCGACGACATTGGCATCCTTGAGGGCGGAGCGGCGGAGGTTGACATAGATGTTGTCGCCCTTTTCCCTCATCCACGGGGCGGCGACTGCCGTGCGCTGGCCGGACAGCATGGAGTGGTAGACCCAGCCTTCCGTGCCCTCGGCATCGCGAATGCGGCGCCAGTTTTCAAATTCCGCAATGATTTCGACCGGCAGGCCGGGGCGCGTGTAGAGCCAGGAGGCGGCATATTCCGTGCCCGGACCGACGCGCATGTTGACGCGGCTGGCCTTGAGGCTGGCAAAACGCGGCAATGGCAGGCCGGTTGCGGTCTTGGAGGCCGTCTGGGCATTGGCGTCAGCGGCCTTGACGACGGTCAGTCCAGCGGCAAGAACGAGGATCGTTGCGAAGATCTGCCGGGAAACGCGATTGAAAGCCATTGCGCTGAATTGCCTGTGTTCTGACATTTGACAAGGGTGTGACCGAAAGACCTGTGCGAAGACGCCCATCGTCACCTTCGGGTGCGAGAAAGGTTTGTCTTCGCTGACGGGTCTGATAAAAATCGGGACGACACCAACGGTCCGGACTGCGGCGCAGCCGCGCTCCGCCCTGAAGGTTGCGATAACTTGGTTAAAGACCTCTGAACAAGGCGATGAAAGCCGATGACAACAAGAAAAAAGCCCAAGGTCTACATCACGCGCAAGCTGCCCGAGGCGATCGAGACGCGCATGCGCGAGCTTTTCGACGCCGAACTCAATCTCGATGATCGTCCGCGCACGCAGCCGGAACTCGTTGCCGCCGTCAAGAGCGCCGACGTTCTGGTGCCGACGGTGACGGACCGGATCGATGCGGCGCTGATCGAGCAGGCAGGGCCACAGCTGAAGCTGATTGCCAGTTTCTCAAATGGCGTCGACAACATCGATGTAGAGGCGGCTGCCCGCAAGGGCATCACGGTGACCAATACGCCGAACGCGCTGACCGAAGACACGGCCGACATGACCATGGCGCTGATTCTGGCCGTGCCGCGCCGGCTGACGGAGGGCGCCCGCGTGCTCACCGACAATCACGGCGAATGGGCCGGCTGGTCGCCGACCTGGATGCTCGGGCGGCGCATCTTCGGCAAGCGCATCGGCATTATCGGCATGGGCCGCATCGGCACGGCCGTCGCCCGGCGCGCCAAGGCCTTTGGCCTGTCGATCCACTACCACAACCGCAAGCGTGTCAGCCCGCAGACGGAAGAGGAGCTGAACGCGACCTATTGGGACAGTCTCGACCAGATGCTGGCCCGCGTCGACATCGTTTCCGTCAACTGCCCCTCGACGCCCGCGACCTTCCATCTCATGTCGGCGCGGCGCATCGAGCTGATGCAGCCGACGAGCTTCATCGTCAACACGGCGCGCGGCGACGTGATCGACGAGGACGCGCTGATCAAGAGCATCCGGTCGGGCAAGATTGCCGGCGCCGGGCTCGACGTGTTCGAGAAGGAGCCGAGCGTCAATCCCAAGCTCCTGAAGCTCGCCGAACAGGGCAAGGTGGTGCTTCTGCCCCACATGGGCTCGGCGACGCTGGAAGGCCGCATCGACATGGGCGACAAGGTGATCATCAATATCCGCACCTTCTGCGACGGCCACCGGCCGCCGGACCGGGTTCTGCCCGCCCGCATCTGAGCCTGCTGCGCCCGCGCGACGATCGCCGCGCGCGTGGCGGCTGAATCCAATTGACGTTTACGTCAAGGTTATATAACTGAGAGAAGGCTTGAATGGATGTCAGCAACGTCTATTTTAGCTCTAAGGCGGGAGGAAACGCCTCGTCCGACACGGCGAGGCAAGCCATATGGGAGTTGATATGACACAGGCTGCAACCAATGCTGACGGTTCGGAAATGTCCCGGCCCTGGCTGAAATCCTATCCGCCGGGCATGCCTCCGACGATTGCCCCCTCGCCCTACCGTTCTCTCGCCGACATGATCGAGCAGAACTGCCGCCGCTATGCCAACCGCGTCGCCTATGACGGCATGGGCAAGACGCTGACCTTCGGCGAACTGGAAAAGCTCTCGGCCAAGGTTGCCGGCTGGCTGCAGGCGCAAGGGCTGAAGAAGGGCGACCGCGTCGCCATCATGATGCCGAACATCCTGCAATATCCGGTGGTCGTCAGCGGCATTCTTCGTGCCGGCATGGTCGTCGTCAACGTCAACCCGCTCTACACGCCGCGCGAACTGGAACACCAGCTCAACGATTCCGGCGCCAACGCCATCTTCGTGCTTGAGAACTTCGCCACTACGGTCTCCGCCGTCGTTGCCCGCACGCAGGTGAAGAAGGTGGTCGTCGCCTCGATGGGCGACCTGATGGGCCTGAAGGGCCATATCGTCAATTTCGTCGTCCGCAAGGTAAAGAAGCTGGTTCCGGACTGGTCGATACCCGGCCACATTCCGTTCAAGTCGGTCATCGCGTCCGGAAAGACGCTTTCGCCGGTCGACATCTCCGCCGGCGACATCGCCTTCCTGCAGTATACGGGCGGCACGACGGGCGTGTCCAAGGGCGCGACGCTGCTGCACGCGAACCTGCTCGCCAACGTCACGCAGAACGTCATGTGGATGAAGCCTGCGGAAACCCGCAAGGCGTTTCCGGAGCAGCTGATCTATGTCTGCGCGCTGCCGCTCTATCACATCTTCGCGCTGACGGTGAACATGTTCATGGCGCTGGAACAGGGCGGCCTCAACATCCTCATCGCCAATCCGCGCGACATTCCGGGCTTCGTCAAGGAAATCAGCCGCTACCGGTTCAACGTCCTGCCGGGCCTCAACACGCTGTTCAACGCGCTTGCCAACAACGAAGACTTCAAGAAGCTCGACTTCTCGAGCCTCATGCTGACGCTCGGCGGCGGCATGGCCGTGCAGCGGCCGGTCGCCGACCTTTGGCAGAAGGTCACGGGCTGCTTCATTGCGGAAGGCTATGGCCTGTCGGAAACCTCGCCTGTTGCCACGACCAACCGCGCCGACGGCACCGAATATACCGGCACGATCGGCCTGCCGGTCCCCTCGACCGACATCGACATCCGCGACGACGACGGCAACAGCCTTCCGATCGGCGAGGCCGGCGAAATCTGCATCCGCGGCCCGCAGGTCATGGCGGGCTACTGGAACCGTCCGGAAGAGACCGCCAAGGTGATGACACCCGACGGCTTCTTCCGTTCGGGCGACATCGGCGTGATGCAGCCGGACGGCTATGTGAAGATCGTCGACCGCAAGAAGGACATGATCCTCGTCTCCGGCTTCAACGTCTATCCGAACGAGATCGAGGAATTCGTCGTCACGCTTCCCGGCGTGCTGGAATGCGCGGCCATCGGCGTACCCGATCCGCATTCCGGCGAGACGGTCAAGCTCTTCATCGTGAAGAAGGACCCGAACCTCACCGAGGCCGACGTGAAGGCGCATTGCGCCCAGGGACTGACCAACTACAAGCGCCCCCGCTACATCGAATTCCGCGACAGCCTGCCGAAGTCGAATGTCGGCAAGATCCTGCGCAAGGAGCTGCGGGGCTGAGAGATAAAACAACGACGCCGGCTTCCGAAGAGGCCGGCGTCGTGCAGATCGAACTCATCTTGATCGCATGTTGGGAAGGTCGCTCGCGAAGTATCGCAAGCGGCCTTTTTCATTCCCACTCGATCGTGCCCGGCGGCTTCGACGTGACGTCGTAGACGACGCGGTTGACGCCCTTGACCTCGTTGATGATGCGGGTGGCGGTGCGGCCCAGGAAGGCCATGTCGTAGGGGAAGAAGTCGGCGGTCATGCCGTCGACCGAGGTGACGGCGCGCAGTGCCAGAACGCGGTCATAGGTGCGGCCATCGCCCATGACGCCGACGGTCTGGACGGGGAGCAGGACCGAGAAGGCCTGCCAGATCTTGTCATAGAGACCGGCCTTGCGGATTTCCTCGATATAGATGGCATCCGCCTTGCGCAGGATGTCGAGCTTTTCGCGCGTCACGCCGCCGGGAAGCCGGATGGCAAGGCCCGGGCCCGGGAAGGGATGGCGGCCGATGAAGCTTTCCGGCAGGCCGAGTTCGCGGCCAAGAGCGCGAACCTCGTCCTTGAAGAGTTCGCGCAGCGGCTCGACCAGCTTCATGTTCATGCGTTCCGGCAGGCCGCCGACATTGTGGTGGCTCTTGATCGTGACGGACGGGCCGCCCGAGAAGGAGACGCTTTCGATCACGTCCGGATAGAGCGTGCCCTGTGCCAGGAATTCCGGCGCGCCCTTGCCGTCGCTGGCGATCTTCTTCGCCTGCTCTTCGAAGACTTCGATGAAGAGGCGGCCGATGGTCTTGCGCTTGGTTTCCGGGTCGGCTTCGCCTTCCAGCTGGCCGATGAAGAGATCAGAGGCATCGACATGGATCAGCGGGATGTTGAAATGGTCGCGGAACATGCCGACGACCTGCTCGCTTTCGCCAAGGCGCATCAGGCCGTGGTCGACATAGACGCAAGTCAGCTGGTCGCCGATCGCCTCATGGATGAGCACAGCCGCAACGGATGAGTCGACGCCGCCGGAAAGCGCGCAGAGCACGCGGCCGGAACCAACCTGGTCGCGGATCTTCTGCACCATCTCGGCGCGATAGGCCGACATCGTCCAGTCGGCCTGCAGACCGACGATCTTGTGCACGAAATTGGCCAGCAGCTTGCCGCCGTCGGGCGTATGCACCACTTCCGGGTGGAACATGGTCGTGTAGTAGCGCTTCGCCTCGTTGACGCAGATGGCGAAGGGAGCGTTTTCGGAAACGCCGATGATCTCGAAGCCTTCCGGGGCCTGCGTGACGCGGTCGCCATGGCTCATCCACACCGGATATTCGCCACCGACTTCCCAGAGGCCGTCAAAGAGCGGCGAGTTCTTGAGGATCTTCACATCGGCGCGGCCGAATTCGGCGGCATGGCCGCCTTCAACGACGCCACCGAGCTGCACGGCCATCGTCTGCTGGCCATAGCAGATGGCCATGATCGGGATGCCGGCATCGAAGACTTCCTGCGGCGCGCGCGGGCTGCCCTCGCGGGTGACGGAATCGGGGCCGCCCGAGAAGATCACGCCCTTGGGATGAAGCTTCTGAAAGCCCTCGCCTGCCTTCTGGTAAGGCCAGATTTCGCAGTAGACGCCCGTCTCGCGAATGCGCCGTGCAATCAGCTGCGTGACCTGGCTGCCGAAGTCGATGATGAGGATGGAATCAGAATGGGCGTCGTGTGACATGAACAGCCTTTGTTAGAAGGCCCGGAGGGCGATGCCACCGGGCAGGGGCTCCAAAACCCGCCCTTACAGCATCAGGCTGCCGTTGTCCAAGGCCTCTTCGATGGCGCGCACGGCTTTTGCGAGTTTTTCGTCGATGACATGGAGATATTCCGTCCAGTCGCCGACATGTTTGAGTTCTTCCTTGCCATCGGAAATGCCACGAAGGCCGATCAGCGGAATGCCGAAATGCTGGGCGGCGCGCCATTCGGCATAGGTTTCCATCTCGACCATGTCGGCATCGACGGTGTCATAGGCCGGGCCCGACACCATGTTGCCACCGGTGGAAAGGCGGGCCTGCGGGATGCCCGGCACAACAAGCGGCAGCGGCAGTTCCTTCGGCAGGCCGAGAAACGGCGTCACGCCCTTTTCAAAACCGACGGCCGAGGCATCCATGTCGCGATAGCTGACGGATGTCGCCTGATAGACTTCCGTCTGTTCGAGCGTCGCCGAGCCCGCCGAGCCGAGGGAGACGATCAGGTCCGGCTTGTGGCCCGTGGCCTCCAGCCGGGCGAGTGCTGCCGTCAGCACCACGGCAGCCTCGACAGGACCGACGCCGGTCATCAGGGGCGAGATATGGGCGCGCAGATGAGTTCCGTATTCGGCATCCACCGCCATCACGTAGAGGATGTGCTTGCCCGCAACGGTCTTGAGTTCGAAATCCATGGATATGCCGCCTGTTGAAATTGGCCGGACGGTGCCACGTCAAGATGACAGAGGCAAGATCAGCCGATCCGGACGACGTGCTGGTCCCAGTTGACGGGTGACTGGCGGCCATTGAAGAGGCCGCCTTCCGTCGAGAAGCCGAAACCGTGGAGACCGGCGGCGATACCCGAGGCTCCGGCAAGCTGGACCTCCTGAACCACCGTGCCCGAGATCGCGTCGAGCAAGACATAGGTTCCGCCGCGGGGCGATGTCACGGCAACAAGGCCCTCGTTGCGATTGACGGCAATGGCGCCGACATAATTGGCCAGATTGCGCGCCGTCTTTTCGGGCAGGTAGATGAATTCAAGCGGTTCGCCATGGCGGAAGCGACCGATCAGCGGCGGCAGGTCGTCATGCGCGCCTTCATACTGGCAGGCAAACCAGACCTCGTGATTGCCCGAGAGCGCGATGTGGCGGGTAGAAAGCTGCTTGAAATCGGGCGGCAGCTCGTGCTTTTCGATCATCGTGCCGGAGGCGGCGTCGATGAGGACCAGCGACGGCTCCATCCGGTCGAGGTTGAGCTTCGTGCGGCCAAAGTCGGGATGCGTCTCGATGCCACCATTGGCGGCGATCAGCACATTGCCGTCAAGGCTGATGGAGAGATCGTGCGGACCGACGCCATAGGTCGGATATTCGCCGATGCGGGCAAATTCGTCGGTCGCGTCATAGATGCCGATCACGCCGCGCGCATTGTCGAAATCGTTCTCGCTGGCATAGAGCAGCCGTCCGTCGCGGGAAAACGTGCCGTGGCCGTAGAAATGCCTGCCCTCGGGCGAGACGATCACGATGGGCGCCGAGCTTCCGTTCAGGTCGAAGATCGCCGCAAAGGTGCCGGGCCGGCGGGCGAAGGCCACGACGCGGTTGAAATTCGGATCAAAGGCCAGTCCATGCGCCCGGTTGGGCAGCGGCGAGCGATCGATGATCGAGCCATCCTCGGCCAATGTCGCCAGACCGTAATGTCCCGTTGAGTCCATAAAGGCGGAGGCAAAGACGGCATCCGTCCGCTCCAGCGCGAAAAGCTGGCCCGGCGCAAGTCCGGCAACGAAGGTGCTGCCGGCTGCGCGCAGGAAACCGCGTCTGCTGATGAGCGGACTGCGCATCTCAGTCTCCGTCGGAAAAGGTGAAGCCGGCGGCAAGACCCATGGCCCGGCCATAGTCATTGTTCAGCCGCGCCTGAAGATCGGCCACGGTCATGATGAGAAATTCCAGCCGCGAATGTTCCCTTTCGTCGCCAAGGATCCTGTCGACCGGCTTGTCGAGCTTTGCGGCCGTCGAACCTGCCGTGTGAAACTCGAAATTGATGTTGGTAGTGATGGCCGAGCCTTCTCCGCGGATGATGTATTGCATGCCGCTCTTGTCCCAGAAGGCCTGCAGGCCCTTGAGATTGTCCTCGACCGACTTCAGCGTCAGGCCCGAGCGCCAGTAGAGCGCCTTTTTCGGATTTGCGCCACCTTCGCCGGTGGAAAAGATCATCAGGCGCTTTTCATTCGTCGTTTCGAGCCCGCGCACCAGCGTGCCGAGAAGCGCAATCAGCGCCTCCTCGCCATTGCGGAAGACCGGATTGTCGGGACCGGGCTTGCGCCACTTGTCGGCAATGCCGTCCGGCGCGTTCCAGGCATCCGACAGTTCGCCGGCAAGAAGCGCGATGTTGGAGGCAATCGCGCGGCCGGCGTGGCAGCGGAAATTGTCCTTGCCGGCGGAAAGCTCCTCGGCGCCCGTGCCGGTCAGCACATATTCAAGCCCCGTCAGTCCCTGAACGGCAACGCTCTTCGATTTCATCGACGCGCCGGCGATTTCACTTTCGTCCTTGGCCGCCAGCATCGCCTGGATCTGCTTCAGCGCCAGACCCTTGCGGTCGGGGAAGAAGAGAATGCGCTCGAACATGTTGTTGTCGAGCACCGGACCATCGCGCAGGACCTCGATCCGCGACCAGGCGGAAACGAGCCCGGCAAAGGCCTTCTTCGCCCCTTCGTAGGACGATGCATCGTTGGCTATGCACAGCTTGTTCATGGCCGAGCCGGTGGACTCGGCGGCATTGCGGAAGTTGCTGTAGCCGGGAATGATGACCTCGTCGACCGTCCGTTGCATGACGGGCAGGATCTCCGCATCGCTGACGAAGGCGGCCTTCGCGACAGGCGCGACCGCGCTGAAGGCGGCGGCGGCGAGGAGAACAACAAGTCTTTTCATCACAGTGATCCCAGAAATTTCAATAGCTTCTGCCGGTCCGCCCTTTGCATCGCGGCATAGGCGTTGCGGGCGCCCTCGCCTTCGCCGCCATGCCAGAGGATTGCCTCTTCCAGCGTGCGTGCGCGGCCATCATGCAGATACGCCTGATAACCGTTGACGGTTTGCGCGAGACCTATACCCCAGAGCGGCGCCGTGCGCCATTCCCGGCCGGTCGCATCGCCGACCTGCTGTCCATCGGCCAGATCAGCGCCCATATCGTGCAGCAGCAGATCGCTATAGGGCCAGATCAACTGGAAAGCATGCTGTGGTTCGGCGGTCTTGCGCGCGGTGACGAATTTCGGCGTGTGGCAGGTGGCGCAGCCAGCCTGATGGAACAGCGCCTTGCCGGCGAGCACGTCCGGTTGGTCGACATCGCGCCGCGCCGGCACCGCGAGATTGGCCGTGTAGGCGGTCAGCAGGTCGAGGACGGGATCGGGCGCCTCGGTGTCCCCAAACCGCTTCTGCACACCGTTCGGCATCTTGCGGCATGCGGCTTCGGCCTGCGTGCAGTCGCCATAGGGATCCGGCGCATCGGGAGAGGAAATGCCGATATCCGACGACAGTGCGGCGGCGGCCTGCGCCCGCACCGTCGGGTTCTGCGCCTTCCAGCCGAAGCGGCCGATGAGGATCTCGTCCGTCTTCGGATCTCGAACGTGATTGGGCCTGCCGTGAACGCCGTCGTTCGATTTCGCCTGCCGATCGGCGCCAGCCAGGATCTGCGCCTCGGGAATGGCCTCCAGCAGGCCCATGCCCGCAAGGCTCTGCGCGATGCGCGGAGAAAGCGTCGTTGCCGGATCGAGAGGACCATAGGCGAGATCGACGACGGAATAGGTGGGCACGCGGAGCGTCACCGTGTCGCCACCGGCCAGCGTCACGGCCTTTTCGCCATAGGTGATGACCGGGCGGCCCTCCCCTTTCAGGCCCGTGACGCCCTGCTCCTGCAATTGCTGGCCATAAATGGGGTCGGGAAAGTTCAAATGTTCGTGCGCAGCAAGGGCAGCGCGCTCGGTGTCGCTGGCCGGGGTCCGAGCGAGACGGAAGAGGAAGGACTGGCTGCCGGCACCGCCCTCCGGCGGTCGTCCGCGGCCGTCGCGGACGTGGCAGCTCTGGCAGGAGCGCGCGTTGAAGAGCGGCCCGAGCCCATCGGAGGCCTGGGTCGACGACGGGGCTTGCACCCACATCTTCTTGAAAAGGGCAAAGCCGAGCCGGAAGTTTTCGACACCCTTGTCGTCCAGCGTTGCGTCCGGATGGCTCATCGCCTTGGCATCGGACCTGCCCGCAAAGGTGCCGGCGCCGCCCGAGAGCGTCTCATGCGCTTCCGGCCGGCTGAAATCCGCAGTCGGCGCGGTGACGGCACGAACCCGCTCGGCATCGGCCTCGGAATAGCCGCTCTCGGCGGCGCGCGCGCCAGGAATGCCGATCGCACAAAGACCGACGGCCCCCGCTGCGAAGCAGAGAGCCGTGGCTGACGTCCAAAGACGGAGGCGGGGGGGCCGGACGGCCTTGGACGAAGCAGTTTTCGACATCGCATATGCAGCCGGCCCGCAAAGGGCCGGCTCTCCCGATCTCACTTGAAGACCGAATTGGGGTCGTCGAGGCTCTTCGAGGAACCGACCTTGATCTCGTCGAGGCCAAGCGCGGTGACGGTGCGCTGGATCGACTTCGTCTGGTCGATGAGACCGTCGATCGCCTTCTGAACGGTCGCATTGCCGTCCTTGTTGCCTTCAGCGATCATCTGGTCATAGGCTTCGACCGTCTCGCCGCGCTTCTTCAGCGCTTCCATGGCCGCCATGGTGACATCGAGCTTGCCCTGAAGCTCCTTGGCGACGGCCGGATCCTTCGCCTGAAGCAGGTCGCGGATGGAGGGACCGGCCATCTTCTTCCCGTCGAGGCGGGTATATTCGCCCGTATAGCCGGTCATGATGCCGACCATGTCGTAATAGTGCGAATTGAAGGTGTTGTCTGAGAAGCAATCCTGCTCCTCTTCCGGATCGTGCAGCAGCAGGCCGAGCTTCATGCGCTCGCCGGCGAGTTCACCATAGGAGAGCGAGCCCATGCCCGTGAGAAGTGCCGTGAGGCCCTGCTTCGGGTTTTCGGTCAGAACCTTGGCGGCATCGCCGCCCGGCTCGAAATTCTTGACCATGTCGGCAAGGTCGGAAACCAGCAGCGACGAGGCGGAGCGCAGATACTCGGCACGGCGGTCGCAATTGCCATGCGTGCAATTCTTCAGGTCATAGTCGGTGTAGGGACGGTTGCCGGCGCCGGGACCCGTGCCATTCAGATCCTGACCCCAGAGCAGGAATTCGATAGCATGATATCCGGTTGCCACATTGGCATCGATACCGCCGGCCGAATGCAGCGTATTGGCCAGGAAGTCCGGTGTCAGATGCGAAGCATCGACCGGCTTGCCGTTTATGGTGATCGTCTTGTTGGCGATGACATTGGCGGTATAGAGCGGGTTTTCATCGCGCTCGGTGCCGTAGGAGGCGGTGTCGACATAGTCGATCAGGCCTTCGTCCAGCGGCCAGGCATTGACCTTGCCTTCCCACTCGTCGACCACCGGGTTGCCGAAGCGGTAGTGCTCGGTCTGCATGTAGGCCGGGCGGGCGGCGATCCAGGCAGCGCGCGCGGCCTTGAGGCCGGCTTCGGAGGGAGCCGCCAGGAATGCGTTGACCGCCTTGTCGAGCGCCTTCGCACCCGTCAGCGCGTCCTCGTAGTCGGCATGCGCAATTTCGCGGTAATGCTGAACGACTGCTGCCGGATCAGAGGCCGCCTGAGCAGCAAAGGGTTGGGTTGCGGCAGCGGCGACCAGGACCGCGCCAGCAATGAATTGTCTCATGATGAAAGCTCCTTCCGCGGGCCGGCCCATGGACTGGACGAGCTCGGTTGATACGGCGCTTTCATGACTCACAAATAAACTTGTGTCAAATACTCTTGTTTTGAGCAATTCTAGACTGCGGAGCCTATCCGGCGCGGCGCTGCAGCATGCAGAAATAGAAGCCGTCGGTGTCGGTCGTGGCGGGCGACAGCGTCACGCCGGTCCCGTTCGCATCGAGCGGCATGACCGCGCTCTGCCCCGTCAGTGTCGCAAAGTCGGGCTGGGAGGAGCGGAGTTCGAATTCCGGATGGGCAGACAGGAAGCCCTGCACCTGCTCCTGATTTTCCTGCGGCAGCAGCGAGCAGGTGACATAGGCAAGATGCCCGCCTGGGCGGACATACGATATTGCCGCCTCCAGCACCTCGCGCTGCTGCGCCACGCGCTCGCCGAGGTTCTTTTCCGTCAGTCGCCATTTCGTGTCGGGACGGCGCCGCCAGGTGCCCGTGCCGGTGCAGGGCGCGTCGATCAGCACGCGGTCGAACTTGCCGATATAGGGTTTCAGCGCCGGCAGACCGTCATGGACCTGGACATTGCGCGTCCCGGCGCGCTTCAGGCGCTCGATGATGGGAGAAAGACGCTTGCGGTCCGCGTCATAGGCATGGACCTGGCCCTTGTTGTGCATGATGGCCGAAAGCGCGAGCGTCTTGCCGCCGCCGCCGGCGCAATAATCGAGGATCTGTTCGCCCTCCTGCGCCATCACGAGACCGGCAACGAGCTGCGAGCCCTCGTCCTGCACCTCGAACCAGCCCTTGGCGAAGGAAAGCTCGGCCGTCACATTGGGCAGGCGGTCGGACAGCTTGCCGGCCGCGACGCGTACGCCCTGCGGGGCAAGGCGGCAGGCTTCCGCACCTGCACGTTCCAGCGCGTGAACGACCTTGCCGCGATCGGCCTTCAGCGTATTGACGCGAAGGTCGAGCGAGGGGCGCGCCGTCAGCGCCCTGGCCTCGTTGAGCCAGTTATCGGCGAAATTGCGTTCGAAGGAGGCAACCGCCCATTCGGGAATGTCGCCCTGAACGTGAAGCGGCGCATCTTCGATCTGCCGCTCCGCCAGCGCCTTCAGGCGCTCTTCGGGAAGAGGCGCGGGGGCAAAGCGGTCGCCGTCAAGTTCGGCAGCCAGCGCCTCCGGCGTGAAGTCCCATTGGCGGAACATGACCGCATAGCCAAGCGTCAGGGCGCTATCATCGTCCAGAAGCCAGGCGTGAGAGAGTTTCATGCGCAACGCATCATAGACGATGTTGCCGATGGCGGCGCGGTCGCCGGAGCCGGCGAAGCGGTGGGAGAGGCCCCAGTCCTTCAGCGCGTCCGCGACAGGGCGACGTCTCGTCTCGATATCGTCAAGAACCTCGATCGCCCCTGCCAGTCGTCCGCCAAGTCGCATGGTTGCCCATCTCCATCATTGCCCATCGGGGCGTTTCTGCGCTTCGTTAGCGGTGAAACGGGCCGAGAGCAAGCAGGACCGGGCTTCAGCGTTCAGCGACGACCTCGTAGCAGACCTTGGCTGTGCCGCTGCTGACCATGTTGAGAGAGCTTGCAGCGCCCTTCGACAGATCGAGAACCCGGCCGCGAATGAACGGGCCGCGATCGTTGACGCGAACGACGACGCTGGAGCCGTTGCGCATGTTGGTGACACGAAGCTTCGTGCCGAAGGCGAGAGACCGGTGCGCTGCCGTGAGCCGCGATGGGTTCATCCGCTCGCCGGAGGCGGTCTTGGAATGCGCCGCGTACCAGGAAGCGCCGCCACAGCCGCGGGCATATGCCTCTCCGGTTGCAGACACCAGGCCGAGACCCATGAACAGGCCGGTGGCCAGAGTGCGAAATCGGAATGCCATTTCAGTTACTCTCCAGATTGGGAAAACTTTTCTCTGGAATGAGCTTCAACGGGTCAAAAATGGCCGAAAAGTGCCACAACCGTTCACGGACTGTTACAGACTGAAATATTTTGCGCAAACTAATTGCGACCTGAAATGATGACGCGCAAATACCTTGTGGGAATTTTCGCAGAAGATTCAATGTTTCCTATACATGAGCTGGAGAGTGCGAGACGAATATTCCAATTCCGGCTTCATTCACGAAGAAAGCCGGAATTCCTTTCTCAAAAAGGCAAATGGGAATAAATTCAGGGTTAAAGAATTCATAATCTCGCGCTAAGGTAGTTCACATTCTCGATTGTGGCTGCCAATTGCCACATTTCCAGAGGTTTTCGAGCGAGAGCCGGTAGTCCGGATATGCGAAAACGAAGCCAAGGTCACGGATCTTGCGGTTGGAGACACGCTTGTTCTCGCCGTAGAACGAGCGCGCCATGGGGCTGAGTTCCGCCGTTTCGAAGTCGGTTTCCGGCGGCGGCGCCACGCCCATCAGGCCGGCCGCGTAGGTCACGACATCCTGTGGCGGCGCCGGCTCGTCATCCGTGACATTATATATGCCGGCAAGTTTCCGCTCCGCCAGAAAACGGGTGGCCGCACCGATGTCCTCGACACGGATGCGGTTGAACACCTGATCCTTCTTGACGATGCGCTTGGCCGTGCCCTCGGCCAGATTGACGAAGCCGTTGCGGCCGGGGCCGTAAATTCCAGACAGTCTGAGGATGGCGACCGGCAGGCCGGCACTCTTTGAAAAGGCGAGCCACCCCTCCTCCGCCTCGACGCGCTCGACCGAGCGGCGGGAGACGGGCCTGCACGGCGTCTCCTCATCCACCCAGGCGCCGTCATGATCGCCATAGACGCCGACGGTCGAGAGATACCCGACCCATTCGAGCTTCGGCATGAGCGCGGAAAGCCGTGCGGCACCCAGTTGCAGCAGCGGATCGCTCTCCGCCCCCGGCGCGATGGACTGGACGAGATGGGTGGTTTGCAGAAGCCGGGCGGCAAGCGCCGCATCCGGTTCGCCGCCACCATATATATAAGCGTCAATGCCAACCGATTTCAGGCGCGCTGCCTTTTCCGGCGAACGCGTCGTTCCCGCAACGGGGCCCAAGAGATCGCCACAGGCCTCAGCGATCGCCTTGCCCGAATAGCCGCAGCCGAAGATCGTCAATGTCATCTTTTTGTCCCAGCGATTCCAATTCGCCGAGCACTATAGGATCGCATTCGCTGTTGGGAAGGGCCCGACGGGCTGCCTCCACGCCTTGAATCTCCGCCAAGGCCCAGAGCGCCGTGGCGCGGACAGCGGCATCATTATCGCCCAGCAGGAGCCGACAGAGGCCGGCAAGGCTCGCGTCCCGTGAATTTCCCGCAGCAATCAGGCAATTGCGGATGAAGCGGTTGCGGCCGATCCGCTTGATCGGCGAGCCGGTGAAGAGGCTGCGGAAGGCGGCATCGTCGAGCGTCAGGAGGAAATCGAGCTTCGGCGCCTGCAGATCGGCCCGCGCCTGGAGCTTCATCTCGCTTGCCGACTGCGCAAACTTGTTCCATGGGCAGGCGGCCAGACAATCGTCGCAGCCATAGATGCGGTTTCCCATCGCATGGCGGAACTCAGGCGCGATCATGCCCTTGTGCTCGATGGTGAGATAGGAGATGCAGCGCCGCGCGTCGATCCGGCCGGGCGCCGGAAAGGCCTGTGTCGGGCAGGCATCGAGACAGGCGCGGCAGGAACCGCAATGATCCGTCTCCGGTGCATCGGGGGCAATCTCCGCAGTCGTGAAGATCGAGCCGAGGAAGAACCAGGAGCCGAGTTCGCGGCTGACGAGATTGGTGTGCTTGCCCTGCCAGCCGAGGCCCGCCTGCATGGCGAGCGGCTTTTCCATCACTGGTGCTGTATCGACAAAGACCTTCACATCCGCGCCCGCACGGCTGGCAATCTTGCCGGCCAGCTCCTTGAGCTTGCCCTTGATGATGTCGTGATAGTCGCGGTTGCGGGCATAGACGGAGATATTGCCGCGATCTGGCATCCGCGTTGCCGCGAGCGGATCGCCCTCCGGGCCGTAGTTCATCGCGAGAACGACGACGCTTCTGGCCTCCGGCCAGAGCGTTTTCGGGTCCGTGCGACGCTCGGCCGTCTCCGCCATCCAGTCCATGCTGCCGTGAAAGCCGGCGCTGACGAAGCCGGAGAGGTCATCGGCCAGCCGTTCGGAGGCCTCGGCGGGCGTGATGCGCATAGCTGAAAAGCCGAGACGCATCGCCTCGGCCCTGATGAACGCTTTCAGCTTGTCGTTTCCCTCGGCCATGACCGGACTCTAGCCGTTCCGGGCAAGCCGGGCGAGATCAGAAATCGAGATCGGCATAGTGCGAGACGGGGGTAACGCCGCGCACGCGCTCGGTCAGAAGCGGCCGGAACGAGGGGCGCGACTTGATGCGCTGATACCAGTCACGCGCCTGCGGGGCTTCCGCCCAGGTGATTTCGCCGAGATAGTCGAGTTCCGACAGCGCCGCAGCGGCGGCGAGATCCGCATAGCTCAGGCGGCTTCCGGCGAGATACGTCCGGGAGCTCGCGAGCCATGAGATATATTTCATGTGCTGGCGGATATTGCCGCGCGCCATGCGCAGGATTTTCGAGTCCGGCGCACCACCGCCGAGCGTCGGCGGCATCTGCAGCTTGAAGATACGCTCGCGCACCAGCGGCTTCGTCACATCGGCTTCCATCTTCACCAGAAACCACTCCGTCAGCCGACGGATCTCGGCGCGCTGGAACGGGTCTTCGGCAAGCAGCCGCTTGTCGCGCTTGAGGATGCCCGACGTCTCGTCGAGAAACTCCGAGATCACCATGGCCCCGCACAAGGCGCGCATGTTGTCGTCCAACAGCACCGGCAGGGTTCCCGCCGGATTGAGCTTGATGAAATCCTTGCGCATCTCCCAGGGCTGTTCTTCCGTCAGTTCGACGGGCAGACCATATTCCCCGAGGACCAGGCGGATGAACCGCGAGGCGGACGACATGGTGTGATGGTAAAGTACTGGCATTGATCCCGTTTCGGTCCGGTTTGGGCGCTCCCTGGGGGGCCTGCGCGCATTCGTTTACAAAATCCTAGCGCCCAGGGTTTAAGAAAAGCTATAGCTTTTGCCAATTCCGCGATTCGCCGTCCTTTAGCATCTTCAAATCTCATAAAGAGGTCATTTCATGACAGTCCGCTCTGAATGATCCGGCCGGCAGCTTGCCTGTGCCGCCTCTCAGGCCAGGACCCCTGCCTCTCCCGATCATCCCCGCCGGCGGCTGTTCCACTGCAATCATGGTCCCACGGAGACATCGATGGACTATATCAATGCAATTCTTCTAGGGCTCATCGAAGGGATCACGGAGTTTCTGCCGATCTCCTCGACCGGCCACCTGCTGATCGCCGAACAGTGGCTCGGCGCACGATCCGACATGTTCAACATCGTCATCCAGGCCGGCGCGATCCTTGCAGTCACCTTCCTCTACTGGCAGCGCATTCTCTCCCTGCTTCTGGGCTTCAACGATCCGAAGAACCGCGACTATCTGCTGAAGCTGATCGCCGCCTTCCTCATCACCGCCATTCTCGGCCTCGTCGCCACCAAGCTCGGCTTCAAGCTGCCGGAAAGCGTTGTGCCGATTGCCTGGGCGCTGATCATCGGCGGCATCTGGATGATTGTTGCCGAGCAGATCGCTGCGCGCCGTCCGGAAAGCGCTAAGATCACCTGGCCGGTCGCCATCATCGTCGGTCTGGCGCAGATCGTCGCCGGCATCTTCCCCGGCACCTCGCGCTCGGGCGCCACGATCTTCGCCGCCATGCTCTTCGGCACCGGCAATCGTGCGGCGGCGACCGAATTCGCCTTCCTAGTCGGCATTCCGACCATGTATGCGGCGAGCGGCTATGAAATCCTGAAGTCGCTGAAGGCGGCAAAGCTCGAAAATGCGCCGCCGGAAAACTGGACGCTGCTCGGCATCGCCTTCATCGTCTCGATGATCACCGCCTTCGTCTCGGTCAAGTGGCTGCTCGGCTATATACGCTCGAACCGCTTCACGGCGTTTGCGATCTACCGCATCATCCTCGGCATCGCGCTTTTCGGCATGCTCGGCCTCGGCTGGGTTGCCTGAGATCAAGGACGATCGTCCGCAGATCGCATAGGAAGTTCCCGGCGCTGTCGGGAGCTTCAACCATCAAGACAGCGGATAGGGATTGGAGACGCGATGCGCCCTCGGATCATCATGCTGACAGGCGTCACCCACGCCAACCGCCATCAGGTCACGGCGGAGATCAACGATGCGGTCGTCAGCGCCGGCGGCTGGGTCAGCGACCACACCTTCTTTTCCAACATCGCCACGAATTTCCGCATGGTGCTGCCGCCGCAGGGGCTCGCGCTGTTTCGCGAACTCGTCACCAAGGCCGGCGTCCATCTCGATAGCGAGAGCGAAACGGCCATCGCCGACCTGATCGCAAAAGAAAAAGGGCTGCCGGAAGAGCTCCCGGCAAGCCTCAATGTCACTTTCATTCACGATGAGCCCGATCTGAGGCGGGAAGTTCCCGCAGTTCCGGGCTAGGCCTCAGGCGAGGCCGTCGAAGAGCGCGGTCGACAGATAGCGCTCTGCGAAGGACGGGATGATCACGACGATCGTCTTGCCGGCATTTTCCTCGCGGCTACCGACCTTGATGGCTGCAGTGAGTGCAGCGCCCGACGAAATGCCGACCGGCACGCCTTCCAGACGGGCCACGAGACGGGCGGTCTCGAAGGCCTCGTCATTGGAGACGGTGACGATTTCATCGTAGACCGAGGTGTCGAGCACCTTCGGGGCAAAGCCGGCGCCAATGCCCTGAATCTTGTGCGGACCGGGCGCGCCGCCTGAGAGAACCGGGCTGTCGGCCGGCTCGACCGCGATCACCTTTACAGACGGCTTCTTGGCCTTGAGCACCTGGCCCGTGCCGGTGATGGTGCCGCCGGTGCCGATGCCGGAGACGAAGATGTCGACGCCGCCATCGGTGTCGTTCCAGATTTCCTCTGCCGTCGTCTTGCGGTGGATTTCCGGGTTGGCGGGGTTTTCAAACTGCTGCGGGATGATCGCGTCGGGAAGCGTGGCGGCCAGTTCCTCGGCCTTGGCGATCGCGCCCTTCATGCCCTTCGGACCTTCGGTCAGCACGAGTTCGGCGCCCAGCAACGCCAGCATCTTGCGGCGCTCGACGGACATCGTTTCCGGCATGGTCAGGATCAGCTTGTACCCCTTGGCGGCGGCCGCGAAGGCGAGCGCAATGCCGGTGTTGCCGGAGGTTGGCTCGACGAGAACCGTCTTGCCGGGCGTGATCTTGCCCTGCGCTTCCAGGCTTTCGATCATGGCGACGCCGATACGGTCCTTGACGGAGGCGATCGGGTTGAAGAATTCGAGCTTGGCGAGAAGGTTCGCCTTGACGCCCTTGTCCTTCGCCAGCTTGTCGAGGCGAACGATGGGCGTGTCGCCGATCGTTTCGATGATCGAATTGTAGACGCGGCCGCGTCCCGGCTTCTTGTCAGCCATGATGTTTCTCCCTGATTGAACGTCTTGGCCCACAGGATAGGCACAATGAGAAGCCCTCGCCAGAACCGATTGATCCGGCAGGGGCGCCGGGAGAGAAAATTCTGCTAAATCGGAGGGGATCTGGAGCAAATTTCGCAAGGGCGCCTTGCTCGGAACGACGAAAAATTGCTTTAAATCAATATGATAATAGGCTTTTCGGCCATTTTTCTCAGCCGCGTGAATTATGCAGCGCGCGCTGCGATATAAACGGCGGTCCCCGCCAGAATGCCGCCCGCCGTGCGGTTGAGCAGCTTGAGCGCCGAAGGCTCCTTCAGCAGCTCGCGCGCCTTGGCGGCCAGCAGGATATAGGGAACGAGCACGATCAGCAGCACGACAGCGGTCACGACGACGAGTGCCGCATAATCCTGCTTGCCGATTTCGGCGAGCGGGATCAGCGTCGGCACCAGCGCCACATAGAACAGCATGGTCTTCGGATTGCCGAGCGTCACCAGAAGGCCGGAGAGAAAGGAGGCGCCAAGGCTCCCTGCCCGCTTCGCCTCGATCTTCTGGCCCAAGAGCCCCGCCGTCCAGAGCTTCCAGGCGATATAGCCGAGATAAAGCGCGCCAGCGAATTTCAGGACCATGAAGGCGGTGGTGAAGGTCTGCGCCACATAGGCAAGGCCGAGAACCACGGCGGTCAGATAGGCGACATCGCCCAGAATGAGCCCGAGTCCCATGAAGAAGGTCGGCCTGAAACCGGAGCCGAGCGCGCGCGCCACAATCGCCGTGATCCCCGGACCCGGAATGATGGCGGCAACGAATAGCGCGAAGGCATAGGTGAGAAGATTGGCGGCTGTCATGGGCGGTCTCCTGCGCATTTCATGCCTCACGATGCCGGCCAAGGCAATTGGGAAGTTGTGGTGGTGCTCAGCACTCCATCATCGACCACTCCGAAATCTTGTCCCCATGGCAATTCCGATGTTGCCGGCACGGGGAGGACATCTATGGTCGGCGCCACATTCACCGGAGCCTTCCATGCCCTCAACGACGCTGCTTGCCGCCTTCGCCCTCGTTGCCCTCGGCATGGTGCTGACGCCGGGGCCGAACATGCTCTATCTGATTTCGCGATCGCTGAGCCAGGGACCGAAGGCAGGGCTGGTTTCGCTGTGCGGGGTCGCCTGCGGTTTCGTCGTCTACCTGCTCGCCGCAGCCTTTGGCATCACGGCGATCCTTTTTGCCGTTCCGATTGCCTATGATGCGCTGCGCTTTGCCGGCGCCGCCTATCTCGCCTGGCTTGCCTGGAATGCCCTGAAACCCGGTGCGCGGCCGATCTTCGAAACGCGCAATCTGCCGGTCGACAGACCGCGTCGCCTCTTCCTGATGGGGTTTCTCACCAGTCTCCTGAACCCGAAAGTCGCGGTTCTTTATCTTTCGCTTCTGCCGCAGTTCATCGACCCGGCAAAGGGCCACGTGCTGACGCAATCGATCGTTCTCGGACTGGCGCAGATCGCGATCAGCGTTTCCGTCAATGCCATGATCGCCGTTTCCGCCGGCTCGGTGGCGCTGTTTCTGAAAGAGCGCCCCTTCTGGGCGCAGGTCCAGCGCTGGATGATGGGCACGGTTCTGGCCGGGCTTGCCGCGCGGATGGCGCTGGAAAGCCAGCGATAAGTCGAGCTTTTTGGAGGTATGTCTTTAGAAGGCTGCCATCGGAGACAGCATCAGACCATCTGGTAGCTTTTCACCAAATTTGTCGGTCATCATCAGTTCACATTCAGCTCGACAGGGAGCCTTTGATCCCTGCCAGCCCAGTCCGTCGGTCGGGAAGTGTACCTCAATGTGGTTACCCGAATAGCCAACGGCATCCAGCAGATCAGTCATCGATGGCATTTCCTTGGCAACGATGTCCAACACTATGAACGCTCCATCGCGTCCATGCTTCCAAGCGACAACCGTCTCATGCTTCGGCAAATAGGTCAGCAACACTTGACGATCGAGATATGCGTTTAAAAGGAACATTTCCTTTTGATGAGCGACTGCGAATTGCTGAGATACCGGCTGTCGCTGAACAAGAAGTTGGCTGATCAGCTTTACGTCATCGGTGTTGGATATGTCGAGTTTCCGTCCAATGCCGGTCGCACCTGCCGGCGGCTGCGGGGCACCAAGACTCCTGAACTGATGAACAATTCGAAACCCGTAGGACTCGTAGAGCGCTGGCTTTTCAGTCAAAAGAATGCCAGCCGCATGACTCGTCTTTTCGGCCCACGCAAAGGCGGCTGTCATCAGCTGTCGATAGAGACCGCGACCTCGATATTCAGGCCTCACGGCCCCTGACTGGTATCCGGCAAGCTTGACCTCTTTTCCACCAATCACCATCGGCATGGTAAAGGCAGAAAAATTCGCCACGCAGCGACCTTGCCTGTCGAAATAGCCAAAAGGCATGCTCGACGGATCTGGACCGCCAAGCCTGCTTTGAACTGAAATGTCGATGCCGAAAGTGTCGCGGAGCAGGTCTGTCAGGGCAGAGAGAGCGGCCGGTTCGGAAAAATATCCTTGCCTGAACTCAAGTGTCTCCATAACGGCTCCGATCAGACGCCCGTCGAGCCAAACCCGCCCGCGCCGCGCTCGGTGTCGGACGTTTCCCGGACCTCGACCACCCGCACCTGCGTCACCGGCGCCACCACCATCTGCGCGATCCGCATGCCGCGCTCGATGAGGAATTCATCTTCGCCGAGATTGATCAGCAGGACCTTCACTTCGCCGCGATAATCGCTGTCGATCGTGCCGGGCGTGTTGAGGCAGGTGATGCCGTGCTTGAAGGCGAGACCGGAGCGGGGGCGGATCTGTGCTTCGTAACCGCACGGGATTTCCATGACGAGGCCGGTCGGCACCAGCGCGCGCTTGCCGGGCATCAGCATCAGCGGCCGGTCTTCGGACACGGCGGCGCGCAGGTCCATGCCGGCGGCCCCTGCCGTCTCGTAGGACGGAAGATCGAGGCCATCGGCGTGAGAAAGCCGGACAAGACCCAGAACCGGCTCAAGCGCAGGGGTGGCATGAGGATGCATGTTCATCGGCCGCACTCCGCTGACTGTTTGAGGATGGATGACTAGTGTCTAGCGCCCGGATGTGACGGGTCAATTGAACTTTGCCGCCGAAGCCGGTAGAAGGCGGCCAATTCACAGGATTTGATTGTCATATGACCGAGACACTGGCCGAGGCGGTTTCGCGCCGCCGCACCTTCGCAATCATCGCCCACCCGGACGCCGGCAAGACGACGCTGACGGAAAAGCTGCTGCTGTTCGGCGGCGCCATCCAGCTCGCCGGTGAAGTCAAGGCGAAGAAGGACCGTATTCAGACGCGTTCCGACTGGATGAAGATCGAGCGCGAACGCGGCATCTCGGTCGTCACCTCCGTGATGACCTTCGAATATGAAGGCAATGTCTTCAATATTCTCGACACGCCCGGCCATGAGGACTTCGCCGACGACACCTATCGCACGCTGACCGCCGTCGACGCTGCCGTCATGGTCATCGACGCCGCCAAGGGTATCGAGCCGCGCACGCTGAAGCTCTTCGAAGTCTGCCGCATGCGCGACATTCCGATCATCACCTTCATCAACAAGATGGACCGCGAAAGCCGCGACCCGTTTGAAATCCTTGATGAAGTGGAAGAAAAGCTGGCGCTCGACACCGCACCCGTCACCTGGCCCGTCGGCCGGTCGAAGACCTTCTGCGGCTCGTTCAACCTCGCCGACTCGACCTTCCGCGGCAATGACACGCAGATCGAGCCTTTGTCGGTCAACGGCCCGCAGGCCATTGCAGACCGCCTGCCGGAAAACGAGCGCGCCGCCTTCATCGATGAGCTGGAACTCGCCCGCGAGGCCTGCCGGCCCTTCGACCGCACAAGCTTCCTCGAAGGCCATATGACGCCGGTCTTCTTCGGCTCGGCGCTGCGCAACTACGGTGTACGCGATCTCATCAACGCGCTCGGCGCCTATGCGCCGCCGCCGCGTGACCAGGTGGCCGATACGCGCACGGTTCATGCGGCCGAAGACAAGATGACGGCCTTCGTCTTCAAGATCCAGGCCAACATGGACCCCAACCATCGCGACCGCATCGCCTTTGCCCGCATCTGCTCCGGCAAGCTGGAGCGCGGCATGAAGGCGCGTCTGGCCCGCACCGGCAAGCAGATGGGGCTCACGGCCCCGCAATTCTTCTTCGCCTCGCAGCGCCAGCTTGCCGACACGGCCTATGCCGGCGACGTGGTGGGCATTCCCAACCACGGGACGCTTCGCATCGGCGACACGCTGACCGAAGGCGAAGCGCTGGTCTTCCAGGGCGTGCCGAACTTCTCGCCGGAAATCCTTCGCCGCGTGCGTCTTGAAGACGCGATGAAGGCGAAGAAGCTGAAGGAAGCACTCCAGCAGATGGCCGAAGAGGGCGTCGTGCAGCTCTTCTCGCCGGAAGATGGCTCGCCGGCCATCGTCGGCGTCGTCGGCGCACTGCAGCTCGACGTGTTGAAGGAACGCCTCCAGCAGGAATATGGCCTGCCGGTTTCCTTCGAAATGTCGCGCTTTTCCGTCTGCCGCTGGATTTCCGCCGACAATCCGTTGGACCTCGAAAAGTTCATCACCACCAAGCGCGGTGATATCTGCCGCGACCTCGATGGCGATCCGGTCTTCCTGGCGCAGGACGGTTTTTCGCTGCGCTACGAGGCCGAGCGTGCGCCGGCGATCAAGATGGTGGCGATCAAGGAATATCACGTCCAGAAGGCGGCGTGATATTTCGGGTCAATCTCCGTCATGGCCGGGCAGATGCGAGATCTCGCCCAGCCAGCCGACGGCTGAGCGGCACCAGAATTGCGACGCCGGTTTCAGGTCGTTGCGCTGGTTGATCGAGCCCCAGCGGATGCCGATCATGTCCGCATCCGGACCCTCGCCCGTCGTGTAGATGGGCGAGCCGCAGTCTCCGCAGAAAAATTGCAGCCGCAGCGCGCCGTTGTCGGCGCGTTTTTCGTAGCGCTTTGGGCTGTTTCCGGTGAGCCGGAACCGGCTCGCGGGCGTTGAGGCCGTGACGCGAAAAGCCGAACCGGTCAGGCGCTGGCAGTCCGTGCAATGGCAGAGACCGACCTCATCCGGCTCGATCTCCGCCTCGTAAGTCACCCGCCCGCAATGGCATTGTCCGTCGATCTGCATGGGGCTTAAGCCTTTGTCGGAAACATCCTTATCGGATATGCGTTCTTATAATTGACAGCATAAGACCTTAAGTAGGCCTATGTTAAGTCATTGTGAGAAGAGAGGGAGAAACGCCATGCGTGTGATCGAATACAAGACTTTCGGGGATCCGGCCGAGGTTCTGGTAGCCGGCGAGCGTCCCATGCCCGAGCCGGGCCCCGGCGAAATCCGCGTCCGCATGACGCTGTCGCCAATCCATAACCACGATCTGTGGACCATTCGCGGCAGCTATGGCGTCAAGCCGCCACTGCCGGCAGTCGGCGGCACGGAAGCGGCAGGCGTCGTCGATGCGCTGGGCGCGGGCGTCACCAATCTTTCCGTTGGTCAGCGTGTGATGGCTGCAGGCCTCGCCAACACCTGGGCCGAATATTTCCTGATGAATGCACAGCGCGCCATTCCGCTGCCGGATTCCGTTCCGGACGAGCTTGGCTGCCAGTTGATCGCGATGCCGATCAGCGCCCTGATGGCGCTGGATGATCTCGGCGCGAAGCCGGGTGAATGGCTGATCCAGAACGCCGCCACGGGCGCCGTCGGCAAGACGATCGCCATGATCTGCCAGGCCCGCGGCATCAATGTCATCAACGTCGTGCGCCGCGATGCGGGCGTCGGCGAACTGGAAGCGCTCGGCATTTCCAACAATGTCTCGACGCAGGATCCGGGCTGGATGGACAAGGTGAAGATGTTCCCCGGCTCCGACTCCATCCTTTACGCCATCGACAGCGTCGGCGGGGCGGAAAGCGGCCAGCTGATGAGCCTGCTGGGTGAAGGTGCAACGCTCATGTCCTTCGGCACGATGAGCGGCGGCAATATGGAAATCTCCTCCGGCGACCTCATCTTCAAGCAGGCCAAGGTCATCGGCTTCTGGGGCGCCAAGCGCTCCGGCAGGACAAGCCCGGCCGACTATGTCCGCATGATCGGCGAGCTGATCACGCTCGCCTCCAATGGCCAGCTCAACCTGCCGGTCGAGGATATCTTTGGCCTGGAAGACGGCGCGAAGGCCGCTGCCGCCAGCATGGAGCCGGGCCGCAAGGGCAAGGTCCTGATCAAGGGCTAAGTTGAGCCACAGCAGGCTATGTAAATGAGAACGGGGCGGAAAAACCGCCCCGTTCTTGTTGTTTCAGGATGACCTTTCGATCAGCCGGCCTTGCGATAAGCCTGAACAGGAGCCTGACCGCCGGAGACGCGGAAGCGCTCGATCAGCTCCAACAGCGTGCCCGTGTCATTGGCGAGCATTTCAGCCGAGGCCGTCGTTTCTTCGGCCATCGCGGCATTCTTCTGCGTGGCGAGATCCAGCTCGTTCATTGAAGACGAGATCGAGCGGAGAGTCGTGTCCTGCTCGTTGGCACGATGCGCAATCTGGATGACGATGTCGTTGGCGCTTTCGACCTGAGCGGAAATCCGCTTCAGTGCCTCGCCTGCCTCGCCGACCAGCTGAACGCCGTTTTCAACCTGGGACGACGACTTGCTGATCTGTTCCTTGATCTGCTTGGCGGCGGCAGCAGAGCGCTGCGCCAATTCGCGCACTTCCTGGGCAACGACGGCAAAGCCCTTGCCGCTTTCGCCGGCGCGTGCGGCTTCAACGCCGGCATTCAGCGCCAGAAGGTTGGTCTGGAAGGCGATTTCATCGATCACCCCGATGATATTGCCGATTTCCTGCGACGACTGCTCGATGCCGCTCATGGCACTGATCGCCTTTTCGACCACGCGATCGTTCTTTTCGGCTTCGGAGCGCACTTCGCCCACGCGACTTGCGGCTTCGCGGGCACCGTCCGCCGTCTGGCGAACCGCGACCGTCAGTTCGTCCAGCGCTGCCGAGGTTTCCTCAAGGCTTGCCGCCTGCCGCTCGGTGCGCTGCGCAAGCTCGTTGGAGGCGCGGCGGATTTCTTCCTTGCTGACGCCGATATCGGTGCCGCGTTCCTTGACCAGCGTCATCGTCCGCTCGAGCTGGCCGATGGCGTTGTTGAAATTGTCGCGCAGTTCGGCGTACCGGCTGCCGAGATCGCCGCAGCGCACCGTCAGGTCGCCATGCGCCAGCTGTTCGAGCGCCTGACCGATGGTCTGGACGACGCGCGACTGCGTCTCCGCCTCGGCGGCCTGACGTTCCATATTCTCCTGGCGTTCGGCATCGAGTGTCGTTTGCTGTTCCCGGTTCAGCCGCTCCATGGCGAGGCGCTGCCGCACCTTGTCCTGCAGGGTCTTGGTTGCATTCGCCATGGCGCCGACCTCGTTGGTGAGATGGACATAGGGAATGCTTGTATCGATGTCTTCGGCCGCAACGGCCTTCAGGCTGTTGTGGATCTCGTTCAATGGGCGGGTGATGCTGCGCATGACAAAATAGGCGAGCAGCATGGCGGCTGCGAAAATGGCAACGCCTTGCAGAACGGCCGACAGGATCATGCGGTTCACCTTGGCCTGAATGTCATCGACATAGGCGCCGGTCCCCACGACGATCGACCAGGGTTCGAACACCTTGGCATAGGAGACCTTCGTGAAGACCTGATCCTCCGGCATGCCGGGCTTCGGCCACATATAGTCCGTCCGCCCGCCGCCCTTGCGCCCGACCTCGATCAGGTTCTTGATCAGCGGCGTCCCGTTCTTGTCCTTCAGGTCGATGAAGTTCTTGCCGATCCCCTTGTCGGCCGGAAAAAACATGCGCGTCCCGTCGAACGTGTAGCCGAAGAAATAGCCGTTCGGCTCGAAGCTCATGCTGCTGACAGTGGCAAAGGCGAGCCGGGTGGCCTCCTCGTGGCTCAGCTTGCCGCTCTTCTCGTCCTCGGCATAGCGTTTCATGATCGAAATGGCGCTCTCCACCTGCGTGCGCATCATATCATAGCGCTCGGCATAGACATCGGCGGTGGCGGTTCGCAGCAGCATGAAAACCGAAAAGGCAGCCGCAGCAAGCAGGCTGGCGACCAGAATCGCAAGTTTGGTCGATATTTTCAGGTTCCGCATAATAGTATTTCCTATGAATATTTTTCAATACGCCGCAGGGATCTGGTGAGACCTTGAGGCTGAAATCGAGCATGTTGGAAAATTGGATAACAAAGGCTGAATGCCAGTTCCCAAATATATTGATGCTATCTTCAGAGATTGCTTATGGAATCGGACGGCAGGATCTTACGCGGGCACCTCGGCAGTCGATCCTGTCGAGGGCTGATCACTCAGGCCTGCGAGCGGCGGCCCGGTTTCCCGTGCACACTCCAAAACGTGAAACCGGGCGGAAAGACCGCCCCGTTTGCTGACCCGATGTGACAGACTTTAGCCGGCCTTGCGATAAGCCTGAACAGGAGCCTGACCGCCGGAGACGCGGAAGCGCTCGATCAGTTCCAGCAGCGTGCCGGTATCGTTGGCGAGCATTTCGGCCGAGGCCGTGGTTTCTTCGGCCATCGCGGCATTCTTCTGCGTGGCGAGATCCAGCTCGTTCATCGAAGACGAGATCGAGCGCAGCGTCGTGTCCTGCTCGTTGGCACGATGCGCAATCTGGATGACGATGTCGTTGGCGCTTTCGACCTGCGCAGAGATCCGCTTCAGTGCCTCACCCGCCTCACCAACCAGCTGAACGCCGTTTTCAACCTGGGACGACGACTTGCTGATCTGTTCCTTGATCTGCTTGGCGGCAGCGGCCGAGCGCTGCGCCAGTTCGCGCACTTCCTGGGCAACGACCGCAAAGCCCTTGCCGCTTTCGCCGGCGCGCGCGGCTTCAACACCGGCATTCAGCGCCAGAAGGTTGGTCTGGAAGGCGATTTCATCGATCACCCCGATGATGTTGCCGATTTCCTGCGACGACTGCTCGATGCCGCTCATGGCGCTGATCGCCTTTTCGACGACGCGGTCGTTCTTTTCGGCTTCGGAGCGCACTTCGCCAACGCGGCTTGCGGCTTCCCTTGCGCCATCCGCCGTCTGGCGAACCGCGACCGTCAGTTCGTCCAGCGCTGCCGAGGTTTCCTCAAGGCTTGCCGCCTGCCGCTCGGTGCGCTGCGCCAGTTCGTTGGAGGCGCGGCGGATTTCTTCCTTGCTGACGCCGATATCGGTGCCGCGTTCCTTGACCAGCGTCATCGTCCGCTCAAGCTGGCCGATGGCGTTGTTGAAGTTGTCGCGCAGCTCCGCATAGCGGCTGCCGAGATCGCCACAGCGCACCGTCAGGTCGCCATGCGCCAGCTGTTCGAGCGCCTGACCGATATTGCGGACGACGCGGGCCTGGGTTTCGGCTTCAGTGGCTTGCATGTCTGCATTCTGCTGGCGCTCGGCGTCGATCTGCCGCTTATGCTCGGTCTCGCGTTCGGCCATGGCGCGGCGTTCGCGCACCTTTTCCTGAAGCTCTGCCGTGGCCTTTGCCATCATGCCGATTTCATTCGACATCTCGCGATGCGGCACGGGCGTGTCGATATCGCCCTCGGCGACACGGTGCAGCGTCTCGCGGATCGCGGTGAGCGGGCGGGTAATGCCGCGGATCAGCGCGTAAGCCGCGCCCAGCGCCAGAACAAAGATTGCCACCGAGACAGCGACAATCCCGATGATTTGCTGACGGATCTGGCCTTTCAGATCGTCCACGTAGAGACCGGTGGCGACAACCGCCTTCCATGGCTCATAGGCCTTGGCATAGACCGATTTGGGATAACTGTAATCGTTCGGATCCTTGCCGGGCTTCGGGCCGATCAGGTTGACATAGCCGCCGCCTTCCTGGCCAACCTTTACGATGGCGTCGCGATAGGCAAAGCCAGTCTGGTCGGCCTTGCCCTTGAAATTCTGCCCGACCAGCTTCGGATTGATGTGGAAGAGCATGTTGACGTCGTAGTCATACGCGAAGAAGTAACCGTCTGGATCGTAGCGCAGCTTCGACAGAAGATCATAGGCGCGCTTCTTGGCCTCCTCGACCGTGAATTCGCCAGCCTTGGCACGGTTGTCGAAATCCTTCATCACAGACAAGGCTGTTTCGGTCTGGGCGCGGAGCGTCTGGTTGCGCTCGTTGTAGATCGTGGCGGTCGCCGACTGGACTTCGAAATAGGTCGCAACGGCGAAGGCGGCAATCAGGCCCCCGACCAGAATGAACAACTGCACCGATATCTTGAGGTTCTTCATGCCAATGCCCGATCGTTGGGTCACGCGACAGCGAGATACGGAAATCCCTCTGCCCAAAGGCTCGTCGCGCAACAGTATATTTCATTATAAACTAATATATAACTATCTTAATGTTATTAAGGAAATCTTATCCATGCCTCGTCACTTCTCGGCCCCTTCCGGAACGCAAAAAAAGCGGCCCGCCTGTGTGGCGAACCGCTTCTGAATAGTCGGAAGATGACCTTCGGCTTGAGGTCTTGCCTCAGCCCTTCTGGGCACGCTTGCCGAGCGTGCGCAGGCGCAGAGCGTTCAGCTTGATGAAGCCGGCAGCGTCCTTCTGGTCGTAGGCGCCCTGGTCGTCTTCGAAGGTGACGAGCTTGTCGGAATAGAGCGACTTTTCACTCTCGCGGCCGATGACCATGACATTGCCCTTGTAGAGCTTCAGCGTCACTTCGCCTTCGACATGTTCCTGGCTCTTGTCGATGAGCGCCTGGAGCATTTCGCGCTCCGGCGAGAACCAGAAGCCGTAATAGATCAGCTCGGCGTAACGCGGCATGATCTCGTCCTTGAGGTGGGCAGCGCCACGGTCAAGCGTGATGCTCTCCATCGCACGGTGTGCCGCAAGCAGGATCGTGCCGCCGGGCGTTTCATAAACGCCGCGCGACTTCATGCCGACGAAACGGTTTTCAACGAGGTCGAGACGGCCGATGCCGTTGTCGCGGCCATAATTGTTGAGTTCGGCCAGCAGCGATGCCGGGCTGAGCTCGACGCCGTTGATCGAGCAGGCATCGCCCTTGCGGAAACCGATCTTGATGACGGTCGCCTTGTCGGGTGCGGCTTCCGGCGAAATCGTGCGCATATGCACATATTCCGGCGCTTCCTGCGACGGGTCTTCCAGAACCTTGCCTTCGGACGAGGAGTGCAGAAGGTTGGCGTCGACGGAGAAAGGGGCTTCGCCCTTCTTGTCCTTGGCAACCGGGATCTGGTGCTCTTCGGCAAACTTCAGGAGGTCGGTGCGGCTCTTGAACGACCAGTCGCGCCAGGGTGCGATGATCTTGATGTCAGGATTCAGCGCATAGGCCGAAAGTTCGAAACGAACCTGGTCATTGCCCTTGCCGGTCGCGCCATGCGCAATCGCATCAGCGCCGGTCTTCTTGGCGATCTCGATGAGATGCTTGGAGATCAGCGGGCGGGCAATCGAGGTGCCGAGCAGATAGACGCCTTCATAGACGGCATTGGCGCGGAACATCGGGAAGACGAAATCGCGGACGAATTCCTCGCGCACGTCTTCGATGAAGATTTCCTTGATGCCGAGCATCTCCGCCTTCTTGCGCGCCGGCTCCAGCTCTTCGCCCTGACCAAGGTCGGCGGTGAAGGTGACGACTTCCGCACCGAGTTCGGTCTGAAGCCATTTCAGGATGATGGACGTGTCGAGCCCGCCGGAATAGGCGAGAACGACCTTTTTCACGTCTTTGGGAAGCGCCATGATAAAACCCGTGGATATGTGAGAAATATGGTTGCGGGTCTTTTAGACGGATTGGGCAAAACTGCAAGTGGGAAGCCCCATATGTGCGGACCTCCGACAGACCTTCATCAGGAGATGTGGCGTTCCGGGTCCATGCGCTGGTGCAGAATGCGGATGACCAGAATTCTCGCACCGTCGCGGCGATAGAAGATGTTGTGGGAGCCGCAGGGCCGGTAGAAATATGCGTGTTTCGACATGATCGCTTTCCTGCCGGAAAGGTGTTCGCGAGACAGCCCGTCCAGCGCGCTGATGATGCTGTTGTAATATCTGTCTGCTTGCTCGACCGACCATTGCGAGACCGAATAGAGCCAGATGTCTGCCAGGTCCCTCTCGGCCCTGCGGCTGAGCGTCCAACTGCGGCTAGCCCCTGCCATGTTCGCGATGCAGCCGTTGCAGAAATTCGTCCGGGTCGAACTCGTCAACGAAGCCCGACTCCTCGCCCTCGATCAGCGCCTGCCGGATGGCGTCAAGCTCGGCCTCTTCGTCCTGCAGGAGTTCGAGTGCGGCCTTGACCACCTCGTCGGTTGAACCGAAGCGGCCGGTGGCGATCTGGCGTTCGATGAAGGCGTCTTCTTTCGCGTCGAGACGGATGGAAACGGATTTGCTCATGGTCTATTCCTGTTGAGCCGATGGCCGCATGATACCGCATGCCGCCCTTGCATTCAATGAAACCGCCACGAGACAGGTCCCCGATGTCAAACCTTCACCCCGTCTTCCAGCCCTCAAACACTGCCGTCATCACGGGTGCGGCCTCCGGCATCGGCCTTGCTGCCGCGAAAGCCTTTGCCGCGCTGGGGCTGAATGTCGTGCTGGCCGATCTTGCCGGCGAGAAGCTGGATCGGGCGTCGGCAGAGGTTGCCGCTTTATCGCCGCGCGGCACGGATGCGGTTCTGGCGGTGGCGACGGATGTCAGCCGTCTGGAAGAGGTCGAGGCGCTGGCCAAGGTCGCCGAGGCCCGTTTCGGCGCGGTGCATATCGCGATGAACAATGCCGGCATCCAGCCGGGCTCGGCGCTCTTCGGGCCTTTCGAAAACTGGCAGCGAGTCCTCGACGTCAATCTCGGCGGGGTCATTCATGGCTCGCGCGTTTTCGGTAAGGCGCTGCTGTCCCATGGCGAGCCGGCAATCATCATCAATACCGGCTCCAAGCAGGGCATCACCACACCGCCCGGCGATCCGGCCTACAACGTTGCCAAGGCCGGCGTGAAGGCGCTGACGGAGGCGCTGGAGCACGAGCTTCGCAACACGCAAGGCAGCAAGGTCAGCGCGCATCTGCTGATCCCCGGCTTCGTCTTCACACCGCTTGCCGCCAATGGCCGCACGGAAAAGCCGGCCGGAGCCTGGACGGCCGAGCAGACGGTCGATTTCATGATGGAAAGCCTGGCGCGCGGCGATTTCTACATTCTCTGCCCGGACAATGATGTCAGCCGCAAGCTCGATGAAAAGCGCATCGAATGGGCCGCCCACGACATCATCGACAACCGCCCGCCGCTGTCGCGCTGGCACAAGGACCATGCGCCCGCCTTTGCCGCATTCCTGAAGTCGAACGGACTGTGACTGCCATGACCTTCATCCCCGATCTCGATACGCTGATTACTTTCACGCTGGCCGGCCTGCTTCTGAGCCTGACCCCCGGGCCGGACATGACCCTGCAGATCAGCCGTTCGCTGCGCGACGGGCCGGTGGCCGCACTCGGCGTCATCGTCGGCACGAATATCGGGCTTTGCGTCCACACCACGCTGGTGGCGCTCGGCGTGTCGGCGCTCATCGTTGCCTCGCCGATGGCCTTTCTGGTGCTGAAGATCGGCGGTGCTGCCTATCTGCTCTGGCTGGCCGTGCAGGCGATCTTCAAGGGCTCGACCTTCCAGCTCGATGATAACCCGGATGCGCCGAAGCGTGGCTCCTTCAGCTCCGGCCTGTTGAACGGCCTCTGGGTCAATATGCTCAATCCCAAGGTCATCATCTTCTTCATGACCTTCCTGCCGCAATTCGTGAAGGCGACGGACCCGCATGTGACCGGCAAGCTCTTCTTTCTCGGCTTCTATTTCATCCTCATCGGCCTGCCTGTCGCCTTCGGCGTGGTTTTTGGCGCACATGGTCTGGCCGGCTGGCTGAAGACGAACAGGAAGGTGCTGCGCGGGCTGGACTACACGTTCGGCGGCGTCTTCTCTGTCTTTGCGGTCAAGATTTTGATGACGCAGGCGCGCTGAGACCGGACTTTCCATTTTGCTTTCGACGCGATAGGGTTCGGCGCGAAAGCGGGATGGGAGCGTTCCATGATATTGAAGAACAAGCGAATTCTGCTAATCATCGCCGGGGGGATCGCGGCCTACAAGAGCCTCGACCTGATCCGTCGCTTCCGCGAGCAGGGGGCAGATGTTCGCCCGTTGATGACAGCAGGCGCGCAGCAATTCGTCACGCCGCTCGCCGTCGGTGCGCTTTCCGCGTCTCATGTCTATACTGATCTCTTCTCCCGCGAAGACGAGCAGGATGTCGGCCATATCCGCCTTGCGCGCGATTGCGACCTGATTGTCGTGGCCCCTGCCACCGCCGATCTGATGGCGAAGATGGCGCATGGGCTTGCCGATGATCTTGCCTCGACCGTGTTGCTTGCCACCGACAAGCCGGTTCTGGTCGCGCCTGCCATGAACCCGAAAATGTGGTCGACCAAGGCGACGCAGCGCAATGTTGCCACGCTGAAGGCCGATGGTATTCATTTCATCGGGCCGGAGCGCGGCGAAATGGCCGAAAGCGGCGAGGCGGGGCTTGGCCGCATGAGCGAGCCAATGCAGATCGTGGAGACCGCCACGCTACTGCTCGACGGCCATGCCAAGCCACTCCTCGGGCGCAAGGCGATCGTGACGTCAGGCCCGACGCATGAGCCGATCGATCCTGTGCGCTATATCGCCAATCGTTCGTCGGGCAAGCAGGGCCACGCTATCGCAGCCGCGCTCGCAGCCCTCGGCGCAGACGTCACGCTGGTCTCCGGCCCCGTCACCATCCCGGATCCGCTCGGTGTCCGCACCATCCATGTCGAACGCGCCGAAGAGATGCGCGATGCGGTTCTCGCCGCCCTTCCGGCCGATATCGCCGTCATGGTGGCGGCGGTTGCCGACTGGCGGGTTGAAGCGCAGGCCGGCGAGAAGATCAAGAAGCAGGCGGGCGAGCCGCCGGCGCCACTGCACCTCATCGAGAACCCGGATATCCTGAAAACCGTCGGCCATCACGCAATGCGGCCAAAGCTTGTCTGTGGCTTCGCGGCAGAAACGCAGAGCGTCATCGAAAACGCCCGCAAGAAGCTCGACACGAAGGGGGCGGACATGATCGTTGCCAATGACGTGAGCGCGGAAACGGGCATCATGGGCGGCGAGCGCAATTCCGTGCGTGTCATCACCCGCGACGGCGTCGATGTCTGGCCGGACATGCCGAAGGGCGAGGTCGCCGAGAAGCTGGCGGAAAAGATCGCGTCCTACTTCGCAACCAGCTGAAGCTCCGGCATGCGACGCTCATGGAGCCAGCCGCCGAAGGGCCGGACCGCAATCTCGTGGCCTTCAATAACGACAACGCTGCCGTCCGGGATTGCCACCCAGGCGTCGCGATCATCGTTCAGCGGTTCGGAGACAAGGCAATGGCCGCGCCCGAGCGGGGCGGCGTAGAGCGTCGGAGCCTTGCGATCCGAGGCATAGCGCACGGCATAGAGGCGCGCGCCATCGGAAAAGGCAGCCGTGAAGCGGATGACGGTTTCGAACCCGAGCCGGTCTGCCTCGCTCTCGACATGCTTCAGCATCGCCTCGATGGCTGCGACCGGATCGCGGTCGAGGCCGAAATGCAGCGCCAGCAGGAAAAGCAGTTCGGAATCGGTGGTCCCGACACGGGCTGAATAGAGCCGATCGCACAGCAGGCCTTCCAGCGGGCGGCGCAGGCGTTCGAAGCCGGAGACCTGCCCGTTATGCATGAAGGACCAGCGGCCGTTGACGAAGGGATGGCAATTGTCGCGCCGCGTGCCGCCGCCGGTTGCCGCCCGGACATGGGCGAGAAACAGGCGGGAGCGGATCTGCCGGGCAAGGGATTTCAGATTGCAGTCGGACCAGGCTGGCAGGATGTCCCGGAACAGGCCGGGCTCGGCGTGCTCGCCATACCAGGCGATGCCGAAACCGTCGCCATTGGTCGAGGTCTTGGCCTCGGTTGCATGATGCGATTGCTCGATCAGCGAATGGGTCTGTGAGGAAACGATATGCTCGAGATAGATCGGTTCACCGCTATAGGCAGCCCAACGACACATGAAAAACGTCCACTCACCCGCGGCTTGACCGTCTCTGCCGCCTTGAATACCCAGAATCCCAAAACATGGGTAAAATTGTGTTAACGATACTGTCACGAACGGTTTCAGCCCGAAAGAGACGATGAGCAGGTCCAGCGAAATTTTGTGAACACTGCGTTCCCGGGCACGCCTTTTGCGAAAGCGCTGTTCTTCGCTATATTTTGCACGAAGAGAGGCGCTCGTTCAGTTTTCTTGAACGACCTCGAAATCGAGAGCCGAAGCGCTAATCCTTCGGCCTGGGAAAGGATCAAGACCATGTCCATACGTCCCGTAAAGCATGAAAGCGTTGCCTTGCCCGCCCGTGAAGGGGCCGGCGTTCATCTCCATCGCGTCTTCGGTTTCGGCGATCCGTCGCTGACCGATCCGTTCCTGATGATGGACGATTTCCGCAATGACGACCCGGCGAAATATCTCAAGGGCTTCCCCTGGCATCCGCATCGTGGGATCGAGACGATCACCTATGTTCTGGCGGGCTCCGTCGAGCATGGCGACAGTCTCGGCAATCATGGCACGCTGGGTGCCGGCGACGTGCAGTGGATGACGGCCGGGTCCGGTATCATGCATCAGGAAATGCCGCGCGGCGATTTTGCCGGCAAGATGCATGGCTTCCAGCTGTGGGCCAACCTGCCGTCCTCGATGAAGATGACGAGCCCGCGCTATCAGGACGTGAAGTCGACCGATATTCCGGTGGTTGTCGATGACGATGGCACGGCCGCGCGCATCATCACCGGCGAGTTCTGGGGCAAGAAGGGCCCGGTCGACGGCATTGCCGCCGAGCCCGTCTATCTCGACATTTCCGTGCCGCCGGGCAAGCGCAAGACCTTCAAGGTCGACACCTATCGCAAGGCCTTCGCCTATATCTTCGCCGGTTCGGGCACCTTCCGCGATGCCTCGACGCCAATCGGCGTGAAGGTCGAGAAGGAGTTCAACGGCGAGGAACTGAACATCCGCGACATGAGCGGCAACCGCACGCTGGTCGTCTTCGATACCGGCGACGAGGTAACCGTTCAGGCGGGCGATCAGGGCATCCGATTCCTCCTCGTCTCCGGCAAGCCGATCGAGGAGCCGGTCGCCTGGCACGGCCCGATCGTCATGAACACGCGCGAAGAGTTGATGAAGGCGTTTGAGGAACTGCAGACAGGCAAGTTCATCAAGGAAGGTGCGGTGTTTGGGTAATGTTCCCTAACACTCCGTCATGCCGGACTTGATCCGGCATCCAGCCAGCCCGCGTCTGCGGGCTGAAAGGACTCTTTGTGAAGAGTCTCTCGCGCGATGGACATCGCGCACTGGATCCCGGATCAAGTCCGGGATGACGGAGGAAAGGGTTGCGCGCCTGCAAAATCCTCTTGAACGGAAAACCCCGCCCGGTTCGCACCGAGCGGGGTTTTGATTTTTCAAACTCAACCAGACTTATGCCGCTTCCTTCGGCGCCATGGCACCTGTCATCAGCGCCACGGCATCCGACATCGTGTATTCCTTCGGATTGATGACGGTGAGACGCTTGCCCAGACGATGGATATGGATGCGGTCGGCCACTTCGAACACATGCGGCATGTTGTGCGAGATGAGCACGATCGGCAGGCCGCGCGAGCGGACGTCGAGGATGAGCTCGAGAACGCGGCGCGATTCCTTGACGCCGAGCGCTGCCGTCGGTTCATCCATGATGACGACCTTGGAGCCGAAGGCCGCGGCGCGGGCCACGGCCACACCCTGACGCTGGCCGCCCGAGAGCGTTTCCACCGCCTGGTTGATGTTCTGGATGGTCATCAGGCCAAGCTCGGAGAGCTTTTCGCGGGCAACGCGCTGCATTTCCTTGTGGTCAAGCAGGCGGAAGATATCGCCGAGCGGCCCCTTGCGGCGGATTTCGCGGCCGAGGAACATGTTGTCGGCAATCGACAGGGCCGGCGAGAGCGCAAGGTTCTGGTACACCGTTTCGATACCGGCCTCGCGGGCCTGCATCGGCGAGGTGAACTGCACCTTCTGGCCGTCGAGAAAGATATCGCCCTCGTCCGGCGTCACGGCGCCCGAAAGCGCCTTGATGAGCGAGGACTTGCCGGCGCCGTTATCGCCGATGACCGCCAGGATTTCGCCCGGGTAGAGATCGAAATCGGCCTGATCGAGAGCGGTCACGCGGCCATAGCGCTTGACGAGACCACGGGCCTTGAGAATGGGTTCCTGAGACATTAGCCAGCCACCTTTCTGATCCACTGGTCAACGGCAACAGCCGTGATGATAAGAACACCGGTCAGGAAGACCTTCCACTGCGGGTCTGCACCCAGCATGTTGAGACCCATCGAGACGACGCCGACGATCATGGCGCCGATCAGCGTGCCGAGGATGGAGCCGCGCCCGCCGAAGAGCGAGATGCCGCCGATCACCGCTGCGGTGATGGATTGCAGGTTATATTCGGTCACAGCCGAGGAGGGCGAGATCGAGCCGTTACGACCGATCGAGACCCAGGCGGCGAGCGCTGCGATGATGCCGGCGAGCATATAGGTCGACATCAGCACGCGCTTGGTGCGGATACCGGCAAGTTCCGCCGCATCCACGTCGTCGCCGACCGCATAAAGGTGGCGGCCCCAGGCCGTGTGATTGAGCGCGATCCACAGACCGATGACCAGAACCACCATCATGACAACGCCATAGGTGAACACTGCGCCGCCAATCTGGAAGCTCTTGCCGAAGAAATGCAGGAATTCCGCGTTCGTCGTGATGTCGGCATCACGGATCGTGGCATTGCCCGAATAGATGAAGTTCGTCGCCATGACGATATACCAGGTGCCCAGCGTCACGATGAAGGGCGGCAATCGCATGTAGGAGACCAGAAATCCGTTGAGCAGACCGGCTGCGGCCCCGACGGCAAAGCCGATCAGGATCGAGATCGAGGTCGGAAGCCCGTAGACGACGGCGCAATTGCCCATGACGACAGTCGAGATCACCATGACCACGCCAATCGACAGATCGATACCGGCAACCAGGACGACGAGCGTCTGGCCAGCACCCAAAATGCCGACGATGGCGATCTGCTGAAGGATCAGCGTCATCGTGTAGGTGGAGAAGAAGCGTTCGCCCTTCAACACGCCGAAAATGATGATGGCCGCCACGAGAACGATGGCGGGAACCGCAGCCGGCGTCGAATGCAGGAAATGCTGCAAGCGCTGGAGCGGTGTATGCTGTTTGAAGCTCGCGACATTCTTGTCGCTCTTGTCGATGACTTTCTCGAATTCCTGCATCGCAGCCATGGCGAATTTTCCTCCCCTTTTTGTCCGGAGCTGTCTTCGCTTGTTATGGGAATGCGCACCTTTGCCTGGCAGGACGAGGTGCGCGCCCTCTCTTTTTATCAGCAATTCCGGAGTGTGAAGCGTGACACACTTCTTGAGGAATTGCTCGATCTCTTTTTTCCGACAATCCCGAACGCAAGGGCACCAAGGTGCTTCTGCCGGGACCGTTCTAAAAAAAAGGGCGGCCGGAACCGCCCTTTCTTTCATTCGGATGCGTTGTGATCAAAGACCGGGCATCAGCCCCAGCACTTTGCCAGACCGTCCTTGACGCTGATCGAAGGAACGTCCTTGGCAGCCTTGTCGGTCACGAGGTTTACGCCCGTGTCGAAGAAGTTCTTGCCGTCGGTTGCCTTCGGCTTGGTGCCGTCCTTGGCGAATGCGGCAATGGCTTCGATGCCCTTGGAGGCCATCAGGAGCGGGTACTGCTGCGAGGTCGCGCCGATCTGGCCGTCCTGGACGGCCTTGACGCCCGGGCAACCGCCGTCAACCGACACGATCAGAACGTCCTTTTCCTTGCCAACAGCCTTGAGGGCCTGGTAGGCGCCAACAGCGGCCGGCTCGTTGATCGTGTGGATCACGTTGATGTCCGGATCCTTCTGGAGAAGGTTTTCCATGGCGGTGCGGCCGCCTTCTTCGTTACCGTTGGTGACGTCATGGCCGACAATGCGCTTGTCGTCTTCGTCGCCGATCTTGTTCGGGTCCTTCGGGTCGATGCCGAAGCCGATCATGAAGCCCTGGTCGCGCAGAACGTCAACCGAGGGCTGCGACGGCGTCAGGTCGAGGAAGCCGACCTTGGCGTCCTTTGCCTTGTCGCCGAGCGTTGCCTTGGCCCACTGGCCAATGAGCTTGCCGGCCTGCAGGTTGTCGGTGGCGAACGTCATGTCAGCAGCGGCGATCGGCTCAAGCGGCGTGTCGAGTGCGATGACCAGAAGGCCAGCGTCGCGTGCCTTCTTGACCGAAGGAACGATGGCCTTGGTGTCGGATGCGGTGATCAGGATACCCTTGGCGCCGTCGGCGATGCAGGATTCGATCGCTGCAACCTGGCTTTCGCTGTCGCCGTCGATCTTGCCGGCATAGGTCTTGAGGTTGACGCCGAGTTCCTTCGCCTTGGCCGTCGCGCCTTCCTTCATCTTGACGAAGAAGGGGTTCGTGTCGGTCTTGGTGATGAGGCAGGCGGAAACGCCGGCGGCCATGGCCGGAGCGCTGAAGGCTACGCCGAGCGCGAGTGCGCCGACGGCAGCAGAAATCGTGAGCTTCTTCATATTGTTCCTCCCGAGAACAAGTTTGCCTTGCGGCAGTTGAATGGCCTCCCCGCCATGATCGATGCTCCCGCAGGAGGCCTGGCCGATCCATTGGCGGGATGGTCGCTATCAAAACGCTAAAAAAAGCACTTGTCAATAAATAAATCGAATTGAATTATTAAAAAATATCTGTCACGTTAGAGAAAGCTGATTTTGCCAACGGGGAGGAGGCATCGGCATGTCGAACCAACGAGCACCGGAACCGGGTGACGGCGAAGCCGCGCGGATTGTGATCCCCTCTGGGGGCGCAAATCAGGTGCGTGTGAGAGCCTATAACGAACGGCTTGTCTTGTCACTCGTGCGTAGTCACGAGGCCTTGTCCAAGGCCGATATCGCGCGCGCCTCTGGCCTGTCGGCGCAGACCGTCTCGGTCATCATGCGGGCGCTCGAAAAGGACGGCCTTCTGGTGAAGGGCGAGCCTGTGCGCGGCAAGGTGGGGCAGCCCTCCGTTCCCATGTCGCTTGATGCCGAGGGCGTGTTCGCCTTCGGGCTCAAGATCGGCCGCCGCAGCGCGGACATGATCCTCATGGATTTCGTCGGCGGGGTGCGTGCCAAGCTCAGGCGCATCTATGCCTACCCGACGCCGCAGGAGATTTTGGCCTTCGTCAAGGAGAGCATGGCTGCGCTCGAAGCGTCCATGACCCCGCTGCAGCTCTCGCGGCTCGCCGGTCTTGGCGTCGCGACCCCCTTCGAACTGTGGAACTGGGCCGACAATGTGGGCGCGCCGCAGGGCGAAATGGATGCCTGGCGCGATTTCGACCTGCGGGCCGAAATCCAGGCGCTCACCCAATACCCCGTCTATCTGCAGAATGACGCGACCAGCGCCTGCGGTGCCGAGCTGATGTTCGGCCGGGGCAAGGCCTATCCGGACTATGTCTATTACTTCATCGGCACGTTCATCGGCGGCGGTGTCGTGCTGAATTCCTCGGTCTTCACCGGACGCACGGGAACTGCCGGCGCGATCGGCCCGCTTCCGGTGCGCGATGAACATGGCAAGCCGCGCCAGCTGATCGACGTCGCCTCCATCTTCGTGCTCGAAAGCCTGCTGAAGGAGCGCGGCATCGACGTCCGCCCGCTCTGGTACTCGGCGTCGGGCTGGACCGACTGGGGTGAGCCGCTGGAGCGCTGGATATCGCTGAGCGCCGAGGCGCTGGCGCAGGCGATCATCGCCGCCGCCTCGATCATCGACTTTCCAGCAGCCATCATCGATGGCGGCTTCCCCGAATGGGTGCGCACCCGGCTGGTGGCGGCAACGCGCGCCGCCCTGCTGCGCTACGATCTGCAGGGGATCATCGTGCCCGATATCGTAGAGGGCAAGGTCGGCGACCAGGCGCGCGCGATCGGCGCGGCCTGCCTGCCGCTCTTTGCCCGCTACCTCACAGACCAGAATGTCTTGTTCAAGGAGTTGTCCAGTGCTGAAGGGGATTGATCCCATCCTGAGTCCGGAATTGTTGTTCACGCTGCGGGCGATGGGCCATACCGACGAGATCGCCATCGTCGATGGCAACTATCCGGGGCTCGAACATGCCCGCCGTCTGGTGCGGACGGATGGTCACGGCGTCATTCCGGTCCTCAACGCCATTCTCTCGGTCATGCCGGTGGACGATTTCGTGCCCGAGGCGATCTTCCGCGCCATCCCGCGCGGCGACATGGAAGCGCTCGATCCCGTGCATGAGGAAATGGTCGCCTGCTGCGCTCACCACGAACCGAAGCTGAAGGTCGTGCCGCTGGCGCCCGCCGATTTCTACAATCGCGTGCGCGCCGCCCATACCGTCGTCCAGACCAGCGAGCCGCGTCTCTACGGCAACATCATCCTGCGCAAGGGTGTCATCTATCCCTGACCTGCCCTTTAAGACAGGCAGAAGAACGAAAAATGCCCGGGCCTTGCAGCCCGGGCATTTGCATTTGGGATGATGCAGGTCGCCTCACGCCGCGTAGGCGTGGCGCTCTTCCTGGTTCAGCCGGAACTGGCTGACCAGCTGCATCAGGTGGTCACCTTCATGCGCCAGCTGCTGGGACATGGCATTGGCCTCTTCCACCATCGCGGCGTTCGCCTGGGTCATCTGGTCCATCTGGTTGACGGCCGTGTTGACCTCCTGCAGGCCTGCGGACTGGTCCTGCGCGGCCTGTGAAATCATCTGCACATGCTCGTAAAGCTGTGCGATGCGGGTCGAGATATCGCCAAGCGCTTCGCCGGTGCGCTGAACGTGGTGGACGCCGGTCGACACTTCGCGGGTTGCGGTGTCGATCAGGCTCTTGATTTCATGCGCAGCCCCTGCCGAACGCTGGGCAAGTTCACGCACTTCCTGGGCAACGACCGCAAAGCCCTTGCCGGCCTCACCCGCGCGCGCCGCCTCGATGCCGGCATTCAGGGCCAGAAGGTTGGTCTGGAAGGCAATGTCCTCGATCACGTCGATGATCTGCTCGATCTTGCGCGAGGCGTCCTCGATCCGGGTCATGGAATCGACCGCATCCGCGACGATCACCGAGGAGGCCTCGGCATTCTTGCGCGTATCGCTGACAATCGTGCTGGCTTCCCCTGCCCGGCCGGCCGTCTGGCGAACCGTGACCGTGATCTCGTCGACGGCGGCAGCCGTCTGTTCGAGCGAGGCGGCCTGCGTTTCCGTCCGGCGGGACAGCTCGTCTGCCGAAGCGCGCATGGCATTGCCGTTGGCCTGGATGTTGTAGGCGTCCTGCTGGATCTGGGCGAGCGTTTCGTTGAGACGCTCGACCGAGCCGTTGAAATCCTGACGCAACTGATCGAGGCCGCCGCTGAAGGGGGTCGAAATCGCGCAGGTGAGATCGCCATCGGACAGACGGCGCAGCGACTGGGCGAGCTGGCGCACCGCAAAGTCGATCTGCTCCTGGTTGGCCTGCTTTTCCGCATCGTTGCGCTGGCGTTCGGCCTCTGCGGCCAGACGCTGCTCTTCGCTCATGTTTTCAACCCGGAGCTTTTCGAGAGCATTCGCCTTGAAGACACCGAGTGCGCGGGCCATGTCGCCGATTTCGTCGCTGCGCTTGTCGCCCTGGATCGCCGTATCGAGCACACCTTCTGCCAGGCGACGCATGGCGGCCGTGATCTGGCCGATCGGACGGCGGAAGATCAGGATCAGGCCAAAGCCGGCGAGGACGGCAACGATGATGCCGGCGACAACGACGCCGATCGAGATGCTGTTGGCCGACGCGCTCTCGGCCTTGGCCGCTTCCTTCTGCTGGTCGGCGAAAGATGAGAGCATGCCCCAGGTCTGGTCGATCTGCGCGGCGGCTGCCGAGAACTCGGTGTTCTTGCGGTTATAGATATCGAGAAGCGCCTGGGCATTGTCCGAGAACTTGTCGAGCGTCGGCTTCAGGCCGTCGGCAAGGCCCTTCAGCGTCGCATCGTCGGTTGCCGTGGCGCCGATATCGTCAAGCGTCTTGCCGAAGAGATAGATGTCCGCGCGGGTGGCCGTGACCTGCTCCTGCGTCGGGGCGGCGCTCAGCTTGGCGACGCCGATCTCGATGGCGCTGCGTGTGGTCGTCAGGCCCGAAATCTTGCGGCTCATCGTGTTGGCGAGCGTGATGCTCTTGTCGGCATTCGTGAGTTCGATCACGGCGGTGCGCATCATGCCGCTGGCCATCTTGTTCAGCTTGGCGGCCGAAAAGAGAAGATCAGCGCCGGCGGTGCTGGCGGCACCCTCTCCCGCCTGATTGTCTTCCTTGAGCTTTTTCAGCGTGGCGTTCAGCTTGACGGCCAGATCCTTCTGGTCGTCCGGCAGGGAAGCGGCAAGCCGGTTGAGGTCCGGATCAGCACGCACGGCATCAATGGCCGCCAGACGTTCGGTCTGGTCTGTCGTATTGTTCAGCTTGTTCAGTAGGTCAGAGAGCTTCTTGCCCTGCGAATCAATATCGACGCTCGCCTTCAGGGCCGTCTTCTGTGCGTTCTGAACGCGCGTCGCATCGGCAACCATCTTGAAGACGGTCTTGCCGGCCGACGTCTGGACTTCGTTCATGCTGGCGAGGGTCTTGGAGATATCATCCAGAACGGCGACGCGCTGCTGCTCCAGCTTCCAGAGCTTGTCGTTGTTTTCGGCAATCTTGCCCGTCTGCGTCAGTGCCTGATCGAGAAGGGATACATCCGTCTGACCCTTGAGGGTCTCGATGACGTCTGCCAGGCGTGCCTTCTGCTGCGCCACATCGGACGCGGCCTTTTCGAAATTCGCCTTCACCGGTTCCCGCAGGAAGCCGCTGATGCTGGCGAAGACCTGCTTGTAGCCATTCATGGACTGGAGAACGACGTTCGAAATCTCGATGCGTCCCCTCAGAATCTGGTTGGAATAAAGGCTGACCACACCGACCAGCAGGATGCTGAGCACGAAGGGCGTGACCATCAGGAAAATCTTCGTCTGAATCCTGAATCGCGAGAGCAGGCCATCAATATTCATTGGGAATGTCCACTAAGAGGGGCTTGTCGTCAGTATGGGACCCTAAGACGAACGAGTAAGCGAACTGTTAAGGTTACCTGCGAAATTCAGCTGAACAGGCCTGTTCGGGAAGGTTCCCGGGGTAACTGCAAGGTCTGCCGCAACCGCGCATTGTGACCTTCAACAGGAACCCGGGCGGATAGGCCATGACCAGAATTTCCCTCTTCTTTGTCGCAAGCGTCGTTGGAGGCGTGATCGCCCTTGCTCCACAGCAGGACACGGGCGCTTCCTTCCAGCCCGCGCCGGTCAAGACGCGGAGCCTTTCGGCCACCGGGCTGAAGCCGGCCCAGTTCGGCGTGCTGCAGCACGAGACCTGCGTTTCCTCCGGCAAGGCGGCATGCAAGACGCCCCTTCGCGGTTCGGAGGGACCGCGCGGATGATAAGCAAGGATTGCTGAAAGGATGCGCGGCGCGCGCGCCCGTTCTTTTCTGTTGCATGCGCGCTGCCGCTCCGCCAAAGTCATCGCGGGACATTCAGACGGTGGCATGGACATGGCGGGGGCACCGAAACGCGCCGCATTCTGGCGCTCGTTTCCGATCTTTGAGGACTTCAGCGACAGCCTGATCGGGCTGATCGGCGACATTGCCGTGGCCAGAAACTGGCCAGCCGGAGGCTCGATCTTCCAGCGCGGCGACGAGGGCGGCTTCATGATCGCGCTGGCCTCCGGGCGCATCCGCATTTCCCTCGTGACGCAGCAGGGCAAGGAGCTTGTGCTGCGCCATGTCGAGCCGGGCACAATCCTTGGCGAGATGGCGCTGCTGGACGGCGAGCCGCGGTCCGCCGACGCGACCGCCGCGGTGGCAAGCGAAGGCTACATCATCTCGAAACGGGATTTCCTCGCCCTTCTGGACGCCCATCCCGAGGCGGCGCGCGCAGTCATCCGCTACCTGACCCGCCGGCTGCGGGAAACCACCGATCAGCTGGAGACCATTGCACTCTATGATCTGGAAGCGCGGGTTGCACGCTTCCTGCTGGCAACGCTGCGCCAGATCCATGGCGAGGACCTGCCCGACAGCGCCAGCCTGCAACTGGCGCTCAGCCAGACCGACATCGCCGGCATCCTGGGAGCGAGCCGCCCCAAGATCAACCGCGCGATCGTCAGTCTTGAGGAGCGCGGCGCGATCCGCCGTCAGGGCAGCGTCATGGACTGCAACACGCAGCGGCTTCTCACCATCGCCGAGCCGGACGAGGACTGAACCGGCTTGCGGGGCTTCTGGACAGCGAAGACGTTGAAGCCGATCCGGTTCGGGATCTGGGCGACGACCGTCGTTGCGCTCGCCGTGTCTTTTCTGCCCCAGAGCGTTCTGGAGGGGCCGCGCGAGCTCTATTTCGACGCGCTGACACAGGCTTTGCCGGCCGCCCGCGACGACCGGATCGTCGTGATCGACATTGATCGGGCCGCACTCGCCTCCCTGAACGGCAAGCCGTGGACACGGGCGGAGACGGCAAGGCTCGCAACCGCAATCGCCGCCGCCCGGCCCGCCGCCATCGGCTTCGATCTCGTCTTCAGCGCCGATTGCGACCCGGCCGGGCCCGTCAACATCGAGCTGGCAAAGGCCATCGGAAGCGCGCCGACGGCGCTCGGATTTCTGGTTTCCGACCGGCCGGGCCTGAGCGCCGGGCCAAGCCTGCCGCTGGTTGCCGCCCGCAACGCGACGCTTCCGGGCGGCTGGTTCATCGATGGTGTCGAGACCGCCTGCCCGCCGTTTCTTGGCAGCGCGCAGGCCTCCGCCGGCACATTCCTGATCGGCGACGGGGACGCCCGCGTCCGGCGCGTCCAGCCCTATGCCATCTTTGCCGGCAGTGCCCATGCCACGCTGGCGCTCGCGGCGGTGCAGCTCGCCTTCCTGAAAACCATGCCGCCTGTCCTGGAAGACCGGCCTCCGCACTTGAGGATAGCTGCCGGCCGCTTCGATCTGACGGAGGATGGAACCCTGCGTTTCGTTGCCTCGAAGGCGGACGAACAGGCGGCGCGGACCATTTCGGCAGCGGACGTGCTTTCAGGCGGAACGCCGGAAACCCGGATCGCCGGGCGCATTCTTTTCGTCGGCAGCAGCCTGCCCAGTTTCGGCGGCCTGCGGGCGACCGCGTCGATGCCGCTGGAACCCAGCGTTCAAATCCACGCGGATCTGACGCGAGGACTGATGGCGGGCCGGCTGCCTCAGCGCGTCTCCTGGATTGTCCGGTATGAAGCGCTCTATGTTCTTCTCGCCGGCTCACTTCTGTCGCTTGCGGCTGCGCGCTTTCGGCCAGCGGGTCTCGTCGCCACCGGACTGGCCGTGATCCTCTTTACCTGCGCAACAACCGTCGCCGCATATGGAACGACCGGTCTGCTCCTGGATGGCTTCTCGGCGTCGGTGGCACTCGCGGCCATCCTGACCGTGGTCACCACGGCGCAATATTCCCGGGTGCGGGAGGCCGAGCGTCGGGCCCGGGCCCGATTCGGCCAGTATCTGCCGAAAAGCGTGGTCGACCGCTACCTAGAGGCACCTGAGGCGGCAAGGATGGCAGGCGAGGCGCGGGAGGTGACCGCGCTTTTCACCGACATCGAGGGGTTTTCCGCACTTGCCCGCCGGATTGATCCCAAGACGCTGGTCGAGCTGCTGGACACCTATTTCTCCGAGGTAAACGGACTGATCGAGCGGCGCGGCGGGATGATCGACAAGGTGGTGGGCGATGCGGTTCATGCGCTGTTCAACGCGCCGGAAGATCTCGCCGGTCATGTCGATGTCGCGATTGCCTGCGCGGGCGAAATCCGGGCACTGACGGAGGAAATGCGCGGCCGCCCTGCCTTTTCCGCGGTGTCCTTTGGCAGGACCCGCATCGGCATTGAAACCGGCCCCGTCATCCTGGGGGAAGTGGGCATTGGCGGCAAGCTTGACTACACCGCGCATGGCGAGGCCGTGAACCTTGCCGCGCGGCTGCAGGAAGCCAACAAGCAGCACCAGACCTCGATCCTGATCGGCCCTTGTGCGGGCACGCGTTCAGAAAAGCCGCTCCGCGGCATCGGCACGCATGAGATCAGGGATTATGGCGGGCTTGGGCTTTACACGCTGGATTGAAGGTTCGGATCAGCTGCGCGCCTGACGGCGGCGGCGGAAGACCTCGAACAGCGTCAACAGGATGACTTCCGCGCCAATTCCGGCGTTGAAGAGCAGGACCGACTGCAGAAGCAACAACCACTGCGCCATGCCGCCGGACATGAAGACCGCCGCGACGAAGGCGATGAAAATGAAGGTCGAAATGACAGCATAGGCAACAGCCGAACGCAACTGGACGGCAATCATCCCCAAAGCGATGGATGTCGCAGAAATCACTGCCATCTCCTCTCAAGCCAAAATTCTTCAATGCGGCTAACTTAAGGCCTAGCCTTGAAGAAATGCCTAACGTCTCCTCTGGTTCACGTCCTTGCGTTGTCACAATGTGGCACAAGCGCAAGACATGACCACTCCCAGACATAATACTGACACATTATGCTTGCGCCTGCCATGCTTAGATTACACTAATCCTATTAATCCACCCGCGGTTGTTCCGGCAGCCATGACCCGGGTCGCGCGCAACGGAAGCAGCGTTCCCGACGCCACATTGGCGAAGGTAACGACCGCGCCCGAGAGCATGATCGCAACGATATCGCCGGCAACGCCGCAATAGATGGCGCGGGTCACCTCCGCGAAATTTGTGCCGTCGGCGGGGTTGATGGGAAATGCATGGGTCGCCGGCCCGGTGAGCGGGGGCGCAGCTTCTGAAAACCGATCTGCCATGTTGGAGCCTTTCCTGTTCGGCATGAAAGAGCCCCATTGTGAAGGCGCCGAGAAACGCGGGGAAAACGATCGGCATCCGCAAGGCTGCCAATGCGCCATCGGATTTTTCAAGCCGTTGAAAAATATCTCGTATTATTGCCTGATCGAGATCGAACGAACGCTGTCATCGTTTTTTCGCACCTCGGCTTTCCCCGCAGAAACGCACAAGGTGTGCTTTTCGAGCCGGGCGTGAGCGTGTATTTCCTCTTGTCATGACCAATCTCTTCGATCCCGATTCGGCGACAAATCTCTACGAATATTCGGTTTCGGAACTCTCCGGATCGATCAAGCGCACGGTCGAAAACGCCTTCGACCATGTGCGCCTGCGCGGCGAGATTTCCGGCTATCGCGGCCCGCATTCCTCAGGCCATGCCTATTTCAGCCTGAAGGATGATCGCTCCCGCATCGATGCGGTGATCTGGAAGGGCAGTTTCTCCAAGCTGCGCTTTCGGCCCGAAGAGGGCATGGAAGTGATTGCCACCGGCAAGGTCACGACCTTCCCCGGTTCGTCCAAATACCAGATCGTCATTGAAAACCTCGAACCCGCCGGTGCCGGTGCGCTGATGGCGCTAATCGAGGAGCGCAAGCGCAAGCTTGCCGCCGAAGGCCTGTTCGACGAGGGCCGCAAGCAGCTTCTGCCCTATATGCCGAAGGTGATCGGCGTCGTGACCTCGCCGACCGGGGCGGTCATCCGCGATATCCTGCATCGCATTTCCGACCGCTTCCCCGTCCATGTCATCGTCTGGCCGGTCAAGGTGCAGGGCGAAGGCTCGGGCGACGAGGTGGCCAACGCCATTCGCGGCTTCAACGCTCTGGAAGAGGACGGGCCGATCGCAAGACCGGATCTCCTGATCGTCGCGCGCGGCGGTGGATCGCTGGAAGACCTCTGGAGCTTCAACGACGAGGCCGTGGTGCGCGCGGCTGCCGAGAGCGAAATCCCGCTGATTTCCGCCGTCGGCCACGAGACCGACTGGACGCTGATCGATTATGCCGCCGATGTGCGCGCGCCGACGCCAACGGGTGCTGCCGAAATGGCCGTGCCGGTGAAGGCCGATCTGGAAGCGCAGGTGGCGACACTCTCGGCGCGTCTGAAGGCCGCCGTGACGCGGCAGATGGAGGCAAACCGCCAATCCGTCCGCGCCCTTGTCCGCGCCCTGCCTTCGCTGGACCAATTGCTGGCGCTGCCGCAGCAGCGGCTGGACCGCGCCGCCTCAAGCCTTGGCCGGGGGCTGGAACTCAACACGCTGAACAAGCGCCGCGCGTTCGATGCTGCCGCGAGCAAGCTTCGCCCGGATGTGCTGGCAAGCCGTATCGCGGAACGCCGCCAGATGCTCGATCAGCGCATGGCGCGCGCCGAGCGCTCAGTGGAGCGCCTTGTTGATCGCAGCCGCTCGCGGATCACGCGGGCTGACGCAGCGCTCGCAGGCCTGCCGGGGCGGCTTGCGCATGAAATCGGAAGATCCGGTGATCGGTTGAAAGGTCTGGCGCTGCGCGCGGATACAGCACTTGCCACACGCGTCTCGCGTGAGCGCTCCGCGCTTGCCGCGCATGAGCGCATGCTGTTGTCGCTATCCTACAAAAATGTTCTGAAGCGTGGCTATGCCGTGATCCGCGACGAGAAGGATGCGATCCTATCTTCCGCCGCTCAGGTTTCCGAGGACCAGCCGATCGCAATCGAGTTCGCCGATGGCCGGATTTCGGCCTTTACGGGGGAGAGCGGCCACGCCGCCTCCCCGCGCAAGAAAGGCGAAAAGCCTGCCCCGACGAAAAAGCCGGAGCAGGGCAGCCTGTTCTAAATCAGAAGACTGGCGTCAGATTCGCCCCATCAGCATCAAAACGATGAGGATGACCAGGATGAGGCCGATACCGCCCGACGGGCCATAGCCCCAGGAGCGCGAATGCGGCCAGCTCGGAATGGCACCCAGCAGCAGCAGCACCAGGATGATCAGCAGGATCGTGGTAATGGTCATGAAATTCTCCTCTCGCGTTTGGCAAAAGGCGAACACGAATGTCCTTCGGACATCGGCCTTCTGCCGGAAGCCTTGATCATGGCTTCGTCATCGACCTAACGCAGGCCGTGGAGAAAAGGTTCCGGAGTGGGGCAAACGGGCCGACATTGCCGGCCCGTACCGTGAAATCAGGTGCTGGCATTATAGGCGGCGATCGCCGCCATGTTGACGATGTCGCTGTCCTTGGCCCCGATGGAAACGATCTGGACCGACTTTTCGAGCCCGACAAGGATCGGGCCGATGACCGTCGAGCCGCCCAGCTCCTGCAGCATCTTCGTCGAGATGGAGGCCGAGTGGAAAGCCGGCATGACCAGCACATTGGCGGTGCCGGAAAGCCGGCAGAACGGATATTGCTCCATCACCTTCGGATTGAGCGCCACATCGGCAGCCATCTCGCCGTCATATTCGAAATCGACGCGGCGGCGGTCGAGGATTTTCACCGCCTCGATGACGCGGTCTGAACGCTCGCCGGACGGATGGCCGAAGGTGGAATAGGCGAGCATCGCGACGCGCGGCTCATAGCCGAGGCGGCGGGCAAGCCCTGCGGCTTCTTCCGCGATATCGGCCAACTGTTCCGAATTCGGCATGTCGTGGACGGCCGTATCGGCTACCAGCACCGTGCGGCCGCGCGCCAGCACGATCGAAACGCCGATCATGCGATGCCCGCTCCTGACATCGATGCAGCGCTTCACGTCTTCCAGCACCGTCGAATAGTTTCGCGTCGTGCCCGACACCATGCCATCGGCATCGCCAAGTGCCACCATGCAGGCTGCAAAATGGTTTCGGTCATTGTTGATGAGGCGCTGGACGTCGCGATAGAGATAGCCCTGCCGCTGCAGGCGCGAATAGAGATAGTCCGTATAGGCCTCGTTGCGGGTCGAAAGCCGAGCGTTGACGATCTCGATGCCCGGACGGTTCAGATCGACGCCTGCCTTTTCCGCCGTCTCGCGCATCTGGTCCTCGCGGCCGAGCAGGATGGCCGTGCCAAGCTGCTGGTTCACATAGGAAAGGGCAGCGCGCATGACCTGCTCTTCCTCGCCCTCGGCAAAGACGACACGCTTCGGGTTGCGGCGGACATATTGATAGAGCCGCTGCAGGGTCGAGGCGATCGGGTCGCGCCGGGCGTTGAGTTCGCGGGCATAGGCCTCGAGATCGAGGATCGGCTTGCGCGCCACGCCCGATTCCATCGCAGCCCTGGCAACAGCCACCGGGATCGCCGCAATAAGGCGCGGGTCGAACGGCACCGGAATGATGTACTGCGGTCCGAAGCGGGGGCGATTGCCCTGATAGGCTGCCGCCACATCGTCCGGCACGTCGGCGCGGGCGAGGTCGGCCAGCGCATTGGCGGCGGCGATCTTCATGTCGTCATTGATCGTAGAGGCGCGGACATCCAGTGCGCCGCGGAAAATGTAAGGGAAGCCCAGCACATTGTTGACCTGGTTCGGATAGTCCGAGCGGCCGGTCGCGACGATCGCGTCGCTGCGCAGTCGCGCCACATCTTCCGGGGCGATTTCCGGGTCCGGGTTTGCCATGGCGAAGATGATCGGGTTTGCCGCCATCGACAGCACCATCTCATCCGTCAGCGCGCCCTTGCTGGAAAGGCCGAAGAAGACATCGGCGCCGACCATGGCTTCCTTGAGCGACCGGCGGTCGGTCTTCACGGCATGGGCCGACTTCCACTGGTTCATGCCCTCGGTGCGGCCCTGATAGATCACGCCCTTGGTGTCGCAGAGTGTGACATTTTCCGGCGCAAAGCCCATCGACTTGATGAGCTCGATACAGGCGATTGCCGCCGCGCCCGCGCCGTTGCAGACGAGCTTGGTCGTCTTGAAATCGCGGCCCGTCAGCGCCAGCGCATTGAGGAGGCCGGCTGCCGCGATGATCGCGGTGCCATGCTGGTCGTCATGGAAAACCGGGATGTCCATGATTTCGCGCAGGCGCTGCTCGATGATGAAGCATTCGGGCGCCTTGATGTCTTCCAGATTGATGCCGCCGAAGGAGGGGCCGAGGAAGCGCACGCAATTGATGAATTCGTCCGGGTCTTCGGTATCCACTTCAAGATCGATGGAATCGACATCGGCGAAGCGCTTGAAGAGGACGGATTTGCCTTCCATCACCGGCTTGGAGGCCAGCGCGCCCAGATTGCCGAGGCCCAGAATGGCCGTGCCGTTGGAAATGACCGCAACCATGTTGCCGCGCGTCGTATAGTCATAGGCCCGCGACGGATCGTCGGCGATCGCCTTGACGGGCACGGCGACGCCCGGCGAATAGGCCAGCGCCAGGTCGCGCTGCGTCGCCATCGGCTTTGTGGGGGAAATTTCGAGCTTGCCCGGCCGTCCGCGCGCATGAAAATCAAGCGCTTCCTGCTCCGTGACGGACGCGAGATTGCGCGTGCCCTTATCCTTGCCGACCATGTATCCTCACCTTTTTACGCGGGCGGCCTTGTGGCCCCCTCTTCATTATCATTTATAGTTCCCGACCCGGCTTCGAAGCGCAGAGACCAACCCTCCAACCATGGTGGCCACCATTTCCGATCATCGTCAAACCGTGCTCACCGCAGAATTACTGGCATCGGAGGAGAGCCGTCAATCGGCCACGCCGATGATGGAGCAATATATCGAGATCAAGGCCAACAACCCTGGCTCGCTGCTCTTCTACCGGATGGGCGACTTCTACGAACTGTTCTTCGAGGACGCAGTGGACGCCTCGCGCGCGCTCGGCATCACGCTGACCAAGCGCGGCCAGCATATGGGCCTCGACATTCCGATGTGCGGCGTGCCGGTCCATGCGGCCGACGATTACCTGCAGAAGCTGATCTCTCTCGGCTTCCGCGTTGCCGTCTGCGAACAGATCGAAGATCCGGCGGAGGCGAAGAAGCGCGGCTCGAAATCCGTGGTGCGCCGCGATGTCATCCGCCTTGTGACGCCCGGCACGATCACCGAGGAAAAGCTGCTCTCGCCCTCGGAGTCCAATTATCTGATGGCGCTTGCCCGCATCAAGGGCGGGTCGGAGCCGGCTTATGCAATCGCCTGGATCGACATTTCGACGGGCGTCTTCCGTCTTGCCGAAACGGTGCGCGAGCGGATGCTCGCCGATATCCTGCGGATCGACCCGAAGGAATTGATCCTCGCCGATCAGCTCTTCCACGATCCGGACCTTCGCCCGGTCATGGATGTCCTCGGCCGGACCGCCGTGCCGCAGCCGCAGGTTCTGTTTGATAGCGCCACGGCTGAAAATCGTCTCGCCCGCTATTTCGATGTCGGCACGCTCGACGGTTTTGGCACGTTCACCCGCGCCGAGATTGCCGCCGCGGCAGCAGCCGTCGCCTATGTCGAGAAGACGCAGATTGACGCCCGCCCGCCGCTGGGCAGGCCGGAGCGCGAAAGCAGCGCCTCGACACTCTTCATCGATCCGGCCACGCGCGCCAATCTCGAGCTTGCCCGCACGCTCTCCGGCAGCCGCGACGGCTCGCTCCTGAAAGCCATAGACCGCACCGTCACCGGCGGCGGCGCGCGCCTTCTGGCTGAACGGCTGATGTCGCCGCTGACCGATCCCGAGACGATCAACATGCGGCTCGACAGCGTCGCCTGGCTGATGGATGCCACCACGCTTTCCGACGACCTTCGCGATGATCTGAAACACGCGCCCGACATGACCCGCGCACTCTCGCGTCTGGCGCTCGGACGCGGCGGCCCGCGCGATCTCGGCGCATTGCGGCAAGGTTTGCAGGCATCCCGCATGATCGCCGCCCGGCTGGAACGCGAAATCCTGCCGCCGGAACTTCTCGACGCGCAGAACGCCCTTCAGGAACTTCCTGTCGATCTTTCAGCCGAACTCGAAGCCGTTCTGGGTGACGAACTGCCGCTTCTCAAGCGCGATGGCGGCTTTGTTCGCGCCGGCGCGATTGCCGAACTCGATGAGGTCCGGGCGCTGCGCGACCAGTCGCGGCAGGTGATTGCCGGGCTGCAGCTCGATTATATCGAGGAAACCGGCATCAAGTCGCTGAAGATCAAGTACAACAATGTGCTTGGCTATTTCATTGAAGTTACGGCCGGCAATGCCGGCGCGATGACGGATACGAACGAGGGCCGCGCCCGCTTCATCCATCGCCAGACCATGGCGAATGCCATGCGTTTCACCACGACGGAGCTTGCCGAACTCGAAAGCAAGATCGCAAACGCCGCCGATCGGGCGCTCACGCTGGAACTGGACGCCTTCGACAAGCTCAGCGCGCTCGTCGTCTCGCATGCCGAGGCGATCAAGGCTGCCGCCCGCGCGCTTTCCATCATCGACGTTTCGGCAGGCCTTGCCACCCTTGCCGGCGAACAGGGCTATTGCCGCCCGATCGTGGATGACAGCAATGCCTTTGCCATCGTCGCCGGCCGCCACCCGGTAGTCGAGCAGGCGTTGCGCCGGCAATCGGCAGAGCCGTTTGTGGCCAATGATTGCGATCTCTCGCCACCCAAGGGCGCCAAGGATGGCGCGATCTGGCTGCTCACAGGTCCCAACATGGGCGGCAAATCGACCTTCCTGCGTCAGGCAGCGCTCATCGCCATCATGGCGCAGATGGGCTCCTTCGTGCCCGCCGGGTCTGCAAGGATCGGCGTCGTCGACCGCCTCTTCTCGCGCGTCGGCGCGTCTGACGATCTGGCGCGTGGTCGCTCGACCTTCATGGTCGAAATGGTCGAGACGGCGGCGATCCTCAATCAGGCAACCGAACGCTCGCTGGTGATCCTCGACGAAATCGGCCGTGGCACGGCGACCTTCGACGGTCTCTCGATTGCCTGGGCCGCCGTCGAGCATCTGCATGAGGTCAACCGCTGCCGGGGCCTCTTTGCCACGCATTTCCACGAGCTGACGGTTCTCTCCGAAAAGCTCGGCCGTCTGTCGAACGCGACGATGAAGGTGCGCGAATGGAAGGGCGAGGTCATTTTCCTGCATGAGGCGGGGCCGGGCGCGGCCGACCGTTCCTATGGCATTCAGGTCGCGCGCCTCGCCGGCCTGCCGGCCGCCGTCGTGGCCCGCGCCAAGGATGTTCTGGCGCGGCTGGAAGATACGGCGCGCAAATCGCCGGCAAGCCAGCTGATCGACGACCTGCCGCTCTTCAAGGTGGCGGCGAAACAGGTCGAGGAAAGCCGTCACGCCGGCCCGTCGAAGGTCGAGGAAGCGCTTTCAGCCCTCGACCCCGACGAAATGACCCCGCGCGAGGCGCTGGATGCGCTCTATGCGCTGAAGAAGCTGCGAGCCTCGGACTGATCGAGGTAGCAGCCTCACCTCCCGATCAGCGCCTTGTTGCCTCATTTTTCCTGCAGGTTCTTGCGCAGGAAGACGGCGATCTTGAAGAAGATCTGCTTGTGCAGTTCGACACGCGGCGTGTCGCCGCCATCGTCGCAGACCGGATCCTCCTCGCCATAGCGCTTGAGGACGTCCGCACCGCTCGGATTGCATACGCCGAGGAATGTGAAGTGAATGGCGCCCGGAATGGCCGCATAGGCAGCGCCGGGCACTTGCCGGGCAAGCGGCTCGGCGCGGACGCCGGGCATAATGGACTCGCCCTCACCCATGTTGACGAAGAGCGTCGGCAACGTCATCGCTTTCAGGCTATCCGGCTGGTAGGCCATGGCAAAGCCCGGATCGACGGCAACGAGTGCCGACAGGCGCGGATCCCGGTAGCTGCCATCGAAGGCATTGCGGTCCAGCTTTGACAGATCGGCGCCGCCACGCAGGAACCAGTTGCAGCCGCCGTCCTTCCCATCCGCATTCTTGCAATAGTCGGCGAAGGTTGAGAGCGATGCCCGCGCACCGGCGGCCAGCATCACGCTCGTGCCACCGAGCGAAAAGCCGATCGCGCCGATCCGGTCCTTGTCGATCAGCTTCGACCACCGGGGGTCTGCGAGGAGGCTGTCAAGCAGGGCGGAAATGTCCTGCGAGCGCTCCCAGATCTTGATGCTTTCGACCGGGAGAGAATCGCCCGACGTCGAATGGATGTGGTTCGGGGCGGCAACAATGAAGCCGTTTCTGGCAAGTTCGGTGGACAGCCAGCCGAGCGATGCGGCATTGCCGCCCGAGCCGTGGCTGAGGACGACGAGTGGAAACTTCTCCGCCACCGGGTTCGCGTTGCGCCGCGCCGGAACCCCGGTCCACAATTCGTCTGCCCCGAGCGTATAGGCGTCGCCATCCGCCTGCGCAGGATAGGTCAGCAGAACCCCCTCCTTGGCGCCGCGATGGGGCGGCGTGATCGTGATCCATTCCGTGCCGGCCTCAAAGGCTGCGGCGGGGAACGAGGCGAGAAGGGTAGTCGCTGCGATGAGGAGCGTGAGCGGGCGTGGTGTCATGGGCAGACTCTCTATTGACGCGGTTGATGCGCCGATTAGGGTCAAGGCGCCTCGCCGATGCGACCTCGAACATGATAGAGGTCGCCATGATCGTGAATCAGGTCGTCCTTATCTCTCGGGTTCTCTTGCGTGCTGACTGTTCCCCTGCCCTTTCTTGTCGGCCTTGCCGTGGTGCTGACGCTCCATCGCAGCCTGAGGGGCGTCGAGGCACCCGGCTCTAGGGCGTATTTCATAGCGTTCCTCGTGCTTTATGCGTTTCAGGGCATCATTGTCGGCCTGCGCTTCGGGTATGGCGTGCACATCCTCGAGCCGATACAGCCGCTGACGGCCTCGATCATGCCGCCACTTGCCTTCCTCGCCTTTCGCGCGCTGGCCGAGCCGGCTCCGAAAAGGCCCTGGCTGCATCTCCTGGGGCCTGCGGCGATGCTGCTCGCGCTCCGGCTGAACGTGGACTGGGTCGATCCGCTTCTGCTGGCGCTGTTCTCCTTCTACGGCATCGCGCTGTTCAGGTTGACGCTCGTTCCCGGTGACGCGATGGCGGTGGCGCCCTTTCAGCGGGCCGGACCGGCCCTGCGGGCGGCGCGGCTCATCGCCGGCCTGCTGCTTTTCTTCGCCGTGACCGACGCCTCGCTTGCCGTCTATGCGGCCTATTTCGGAACCGAGAAGGTGCCGGCAGCCGTTGGCCTGATGAACCTTGCGGTGATCGTCGCGCTGCTGATCTATTCGATTGGCGGCGATATGCGGCCTGCTCCGGCCCCACCATCGCAGACCCCCGTTGACGCTGCAGACGAAGCACTGCTCGCCCGCATCGCCTCCGCACTCGACGAGGGCGGGCTTTTCAAGGACGAGAACCTCTCGCTATCGAAGCTTGCCCGCAAGGCCGGCCTGCCGGCACGGGACGTTTCGAGCGTCGTCAACCGCGCGCGTGGGCTCAATGTATCGCAATTCGTCAACAACCGGCGCATCGCCGAAGCCTGCCGACTGCTGGAAACCACGAGTGAAAACGTGACCTCGATCATGCTCTCGTCGGGCTTCGGCACCAAATCGAACTTCAATCGCGAGTTTCGCCGCGTCACAGGAATGAGCCCCGGCCAATGGCGCGCAACCCACGGACCGGACAGCCAAGCGCCTGCCGTTCAACATGAGGAGGATCCGCAAGCGCGGGTATGATCGTTGCGGACCGGGATTGATGCGCTGAAGAAAGAACTTCGCAAGGCTTGAGCCTTATATACCTGTCATTATCGGATGAAAGTGCTTATAGAGCCGCTGCATCGTCAGTTGCTTCGCGCGAAACAGGGAATCAACGCCGCAATGGATGTCCGCAATCCGGAACATGCCGACCTTCTCGACTGGAAGGCTCTGAAGTCGCAATGCGATTTCATCGCAAGCCGCCAGGCCGAAAATGCCGCTGCCACGCGCACCGCCTTGCTCGCTGCGATCAAGGAGGCCAATGCGCAGGGCCGCGCACGGGCCGAGGAACTGCTGATGGCCGATGGCGGCGGGCTTGCCTGCGCCACCCGGATTTCGAAATTGCAGGACCAGATCATAACCATCCTGCACGATTTCGCGCTGAACCACGTCTTCAACGCCGCCAACACGCCGGAAGCCTCGCGGCTCGGCGTTGCCGCCGTCGGCGGTTATGGCCGCGGCACGCTGGCGCCGGGCTCGGATATCGATCTGCTCTTCCTGCTGCCTGCCAAGAAGCCGGCCTGGGTCGAGCCGGCGATCGAATTCATCCTCTATATCCTGTGGGACATGGGCCTGAAGGTTGGCCACGCGACGCGGACAGTGGACGAGTGCGTTCGACTTTCGAAGACCGACATGACCATCCGCACGGCGATCCTTGAGGCGCGCTATATCTGCGGTCAGCGGGCGCTGCTCACGGAACTGGAAACCCGCTTCGACAACGAAGTGGTGCGCAATTCCGGGCCGCAGTTCATTGCCGCCAAGCTTGCCGAGCGCGATGAGCGCCACCGCAAGAGCGGCGACACGCGCTATCTGGTCGAGCCGAATGTGAAGGAAGGCAAGGGCGGGTTGCGCGACCTGCACACGCTGTTCTGGATTTCCAAATATTACTATCGCGTGCGCGATACAGAGGATCTGGTGAAGCTCGGGGTGCTGTCGCGCTCGGAATTCCGCCTGTTCGAAAAATGCGACGACTTTCTCTGGGCCGTGCGCTGCCACATGCATTTCCTGACCGGAAAAAGCGAGGAGCGCCTGTCCTTCGATATCCAGTCGGATATCGCCCGCCGGCTGGACTATCATGACCGCCCCGGCCTGACGGCTGTCGAGCGCTTCATGAAGCATTATTTCTGGATGGCGAAGAATGTCGGTGATCTGACGCGCATTCTCTGCGCCACGCTGGAAGAGCAGCAGGCCAAGGACGCGCCGGGCCTCACCAACGTCATCAGCCGCTTTGCCAACCGGCCGCGCAAGATCGCCGGCTCGCCGCAATTCGTCGAGGATCGCGGCCGCATCGCGCTTTCAAGCCCCGATGTCTTCAAGGAAGATCCGGTCAACCTCATCCGCTTCTTCCATGTGGCGGAAATGAAGGAGCTGGAATATCACCCGGACGCGCTGAGCCGGATTACCCGCTCGCTGTCGCTGATCGACAATGGTCTGCGCGACAACGAGGCCGCCAATGCGATCTTCCTGTCGATCCTGACCTCGCACAAGAACCCGGCCATGACGCTCCGGCGCATGAACGAGGCGGGCGTGCTTGGGCGCTTCCTGCCCGAGTTCGGCAAGATCGTCTCGATGATGCAGTTCAACATGTATCACCACTATACGGTGGACGAGCATCTGCTGCGCACGGTCGAAATCGTCGCCTCGATCGAGGCCGGGCGCGACAAGGATATCAATCCGCTCGCCGTGTCGCTGTTTCCGTCGATCGAGGATCGTCAGGTCATCTATGTGGCCGCCCTCCTCCACGACGTCGCCAAGGGACGCCCCGAAGACCATTCAACCGCCGGGGCCAAGGTCGCCCGCAAGCTCTGCCCGCGTCTCGGCATGACGGTGAAGCAGACCGAACTTGTCGCCTGGCTGATCGAGGAACATCTGACCATGTCGATGGTGGCGCAGACGCGCGACCTGAACGACCGCAAGACCATCCAGGACTTTGCCGAGCGCGCGCAGTCGCTCGAGCGCCTGCGTCTGCTGCTGATCCTGACGGTTGCCGATATCCGCGCCGTCGGTCCCGGCGTGTGGAACGGCTGGAAGGGCCAGCTGTTGCGCACTCTCTATTACGAGACCGAGCTGCAACTGACCGGAGGCTTTTCGGAAGTGTCCCGCAAGGAACGCGCCGCCGCCGCCCGTATCAGGCTGGCGGAAGCGCTGGACGGCTGGAGCCAGAAGGATCGCAAGACCTATTCCAAGCTCCATTACGAGCCCTATCTGCTCAGCGTCTCGCTGGAAGACCAGATCCGCCATGCCGGCTTCATCCGCGATGCCGACAAGGCCGGCAAGGCGCTTGCGACCATGGTGCGCACCCGCTCCTTCCACTCGATCACCGAGATCACGGTTCTGGCGCCCGACCATCCGCGCCTGCTCGCCATCATCACCGGCTCTTGTGCGGCGGCGGGCGCCAACATCGCCGACGCCAACATCTTCACAACCGCCGACGGCCGCGCGCTTGATACGATCATGATCAACCGCGAGTTCAAGAACGACGAGGACGAGATCCGCCGCGCCACCTCGATCGGCAAGCTGATCGAGGACGTTCTGGCCGGCCAGAAGCGTGTTCCCGAAGTCATCGCGATCCGCCACAAGGGCAAGAAGCGGAATACGACTTTCACGATCGCGCCTGCCGTGACGGTTTCCAACGCGCTCTCCAACAAGTTCACCGTGCTGGAACTGGAATGCCTCGACAGGCCCGGCCTGCTTTACGAGATCACCTCGGTTCTCTCCGATCTCTCGCTCGACATCGCCTCAGCCCACATCACCACCTTCGGCGAAAAGGTCATCGATACGTTCTACGTGACCGACCTCGTGGGGCAGAAGGTCACCAACGAGAACAGGCAGGCCAATATCACGGCCCGCGTGAAGGCGGTTCTGGCCGAGCAGGAGGATGAGGCCCGCAGCGGCATGCCCTCGGGCATCATCGCGCCGGCGCCGATCCGCGGTGTCAAGAAGACGAGACCTGGAGCATGAGCCTTTTCAAGAAATTCGTGACGGTGGGCGGTGGAACGCTCGGCAGCCGCCTGATGGGCTTTGCCCGTGAGACGATGATGGCCGCCGCACTCGGCACGGGACCGATGGCGGAAGCCTTCTACGCCGCCTTCAAGCTGCCGAACCTTTTCCGCAGGCTCTTTGCGGAAGGCGCGTTCAATGCCGCCTTCGTGCCGCTCTTCGCCAAGGAGATCGAGGCGGGCGGCATCGACGGCGCCAAGCGCTTCTCCGAAGAGGTCTTCGGCGTTCTCTTCACCGTGCTTCTCGCGCTGACCGTCGTCATGGAACTCGCCATGCCGCTTCTCATGCGCACGATCATCGCGCCGGGCTTCGAGGGCGACAAATACGATATCACCGTGCGGCTTGCGGTGATCATGTTCCCCTATCTTGCCTGCATGTCGCTGACCGCGATGCTGTCGGGCATGCTGAATTCGCTGCACCACTATCTCGCCGCGGCAATCGCGCCGATCTTCTTCAATGTGGCGATGATCGCAGCCCTTGCCTACGGCATCTGGATCAAGGCCGATGGCGTTACCATTGCATACTATCTTTCCTACGCGGTTCTGGTCGCCGGCATCCTGCAGATGCTGGTCCTCTATGTGGGCGTGCGCCATGCCGGCATGTCGATCGCCTTTCGCCGCCCGCATCTGACGCCGAAGGTCAAGCGCCTGCTGGCGCTGGCTCTACCCGCTGCGGTTATCGGCGGCGTGACGCAGATCAACCTGATCATCGGTCAGGCCGTCGCCTCGATGAAGGAAGGCGCGATCGCCTCGCTGCAATATGCGGACCGGATCTATCAGTTGCCGCTCGGCGTCGTCGGTGTTGCCGTCGGCGTCGTTCTCCTGCCGGAACTGGCCCGTGCGCTGAAAAGCAAGCACATGGTCGAGGCTGAAAGCCTGCAAAACCGCTCGATCGAATTCGTGCTCTTCCTGACGCTGCCGGCGGCGGCCGGCATCTTCGCGCTTTCCGACGAAATCATCCGGCTCGTCTACGAGCGCGGCGCGTTCCACTCGGAAGCGACGGCCACGGTTGCCGCCGTGCTGACGCTGTTCGGCTTCGGCCTGCCGGGCTTCGTGCTCAACAAGGCGCTGACCCCCGGTTTCTTCGCGCGCGAGGACACCAAGACACCCATGCGCTTCACCATGATCTCTGTCGTGGTGAACAGCGTGCTTGCCATTTCGCTCTTCCCCTTCTTCGCCGAGCGGGGGATCGCCATTGCCGAAACGACCGCCGGCTGGCTTTCGACCATCATGCTGTTCACCACGCTTCAGCGTCGCGGCCATCTCAATATCGAGCGCAGCCTGGTGACCCGCGCCATCCGCATGGCGATTGCCTCGGTTATCATGGCCGTCGCGGCGCATTACATGGCTGCCTATTTTGCCGACTACCTGCGCTCGGGAAGCCATGCGCTGACCCAGGCCGCCGTGCTTTTGCCGATCGTCTTTGCCTCATTCCTGCTTTATCTGATCATCGTCTTCGCCATTGGCGGGGCCGATCTCGGCATGATCCGGCGCAACATGAAGCGCCGCGGCAAGGCGGCACCTCCAATTCCGGACGACCCGGCTTGATCGGACGCGCCTTGCGCGTTATTTCGCGACATTGAACGGGCTCTTGCCCAAACACGGCCAGACGCGGGCCTTCCAACCGCCCGCATGAGAGGACAAACATGAACCAGTTCCAGCCGCTCGTCTTTTCCGGCGTCCAGCCCACCGGCAATCTGCATCTCGGCAACTATCTCGGCGCGATCCGCAAGTTCGTGGCGCTGCAGGAAAAGCACGACTGCATCTATTGCGTCGTCGACATGCATGCGCTGACCGCGCAGCTTGTCCACGACGACCTGAAGGAGCAGACGCGCTCGATCGCCGCCGCCTTCATCGCCTCGGGCATCGACCCGACGAAGCATATCGTCTTCAACCAGTCCAAGGTCGCAGCACATGCTGAACTGGCCTGGATCTTCAACTGCGTGGCGCGCATGGGCTGGATGAACCGCATGACGCAGTTCAAGGACAAGGCCGGCAAGGACGCGGAAAAGGCGTCGCTGGGCCTGCTCGCCTATCCGAGCCTGATGGCTGCCGACATTCTGCTTTATCGCGCCACCCATGTGCCGGTCGGCGACGACCAGAAGCAGCATCTGGAACTCACCCGCGATATCGCCCAGAAGTTCAACCTCGACTTCACCGCGCAGATCCGCAAGACCGGCAAGGGCATCGACATCAAGGTCGGCGACGAGCCGGTTCATGCCTATTTTCCGATGGTGGAGCCGCTGATCGACGGTCCGGCGCCGCGTGTCATGAGCCTGCGCGACGGCACCAAGAAAATGTCGAAGTCCGACCCGTCCGATCTGTCGCGCATCAACCTGATGGACGATTCGGAAACGATCGCGAAGAAGATCAAGAAGGCCAAGACCGATCCGGACGGCTTGCCGAGCGAAACGGGCGGTCTTGCCGGACGCCCGGAAGCCGACAATCTCGTTGGCATCTATGCGGCCCTTTCGGACAGGTCGAAGGCGGACGTGCTGACGGAGTTCGGCGGCCAGCAATTCTCGACCTTCAAGCCGGCGCTTGCCGATCTGGCCGTCGCGGTTCTTGCCCCGATCAACGCCGAAATGCGCCGCCTGATGGCAGCCACCGACCATATCGACGCGATCCTGAAGGACGGCGGCGAGCGTGCCGGCGCCCGCGCTGCCGTCACGATGGCAGAAGTTCGCGACATCGTCGGTTTCCTCTGAGACGCCAACGATCCGGTTAACAGCCCCGCCCCGCAGCATTGATGGCTTGCGGGGCGGGCGCGCAAATGGCATTGTCCGGCCATGGTTTCAAGACGCCTATCCCGCCTCGAAGGTCACCGCCGCAAATTCATGGCCGTGGTGGACCAGACGCCCGAATGCAGCCGGGCCGTACTTTATGCAGGCTACCGCGCCCGCAACACGGGCGGGGGCGTTGTTCTCATCTTTATCGTGCCTCCGCAGGATTTCCAGCAATGGCTGGGCGTCGGCGACATCATGCGCGAAGAGGCGATGGAAGAGGCCAATTCCGCACTCGCCAAGACCGCGCAATTCATCCGCGAGAAGGTGGGAATTGAACCGGAACTCGTGATCCGCGAGGGGCAGCCGGTCGAGCAGATCCACGCGCTGATCGAGGAAGACCGCGACATCGCCATCCTCGTTCTCGCATCCGGCTCCACCAAGGAAGGCCCCGGTCCGCTCGTGTCCTCCGTGGCCGGACGCTCCGCCGCCTTCCCTATCCCGGTGACGGTTATTCCCGATGCGCTCGGCGACGAAGAGATCGAAGCGCTTTCTTGAGTTTCTGAGAAAAGTTTTTTTCGCTATAAGGGTTTTTGACCGCTTCGCGGGCTTGATCACCCTTCGTGATCGGCCTATTTTGGAAGCATTCTAAAAAGCAATTCCGCGCCACGGGCGCCTGTCGCCCGGGATTGCGAAACACAAAGATCGCGCCGCGACGGCGGCCACGGAGACCGGCATGTTTATCCAGACCGAAGCAACCCCGAACCCCGCAACGCTGAAGTTCCTGCCCGGCAAGGTGGTTCTGCAGGAGGGAACGGCGGATTTCCGCAGCGCCGACGAGGCCGCAGCCTCGCCGCTCGCATCGCGCCTGTTCGGCATCCCCGGCGTCACCGGCGTCTTCTTCGGCTACGATTTCGTCACCGTCACGAAGGAAGACCAGGAATGGGCGCATCTGAAGCCCGCCATCCTCGGCTCGATCATGGAGCATTTCATGTCCGGCGCGCCTGTCATGGGCGGTGCCAGCACGGCTGAAGCGACCGATCCGTCCGGCGAATTCTACAACGAGGGCGACGAGATCATCGTCAAGACGATCAAGGAACTGCTCGAAACCCGCGTCCGGCCGGCCGTTGCCCAGGACGGCGGCGACATCACCTTCCGCGGTTTCCGCGATGGCAAGGTCTTCCTCAACATGAAGGGCTCCTGTGCCGGCTGCCCGTCCTCGACGGCGACGCTGAAGCATGGCGTGCAGAACCTGCTGCGCCATTTCATCCCGGAAGTACAGGAAGTCGAGGCGGTCTAAGCCTCCAGCATGATCGTTCTCGCCATCGATACTGCCGGCGTGGATTGTTCCGTGGCTGTCTATGACGACGCCGCGGACACAGTGTTGGCACACGCACAGGAAACGCTCGGCAAGGGCCACGCCGAACGGCTGGCGGCGATGATCGATGACGTCATGCGGCAGGCGGCGCTGAAGCCCGCCGATCTCAGCCGCATCGGCGTCACCATCGGGCCGGGCTCCTTCACGGGCATTCGCGTTGGCGTCGCCGCAGCCCGCGGCCTTGCGCTGGCGCTCGGCATTCCCGCCATCGGGGTGACAACCCTTGAAGTACTCGCCGAGACCGCGCGGAGAGCCGGTGAAACCGGCGCGATCATCGCGGCCATCGACGCGAAGCGCGGCGAAGTCTATCTCCAGCCCTTCGACGAGACCGGTCAGGCGACGGCGGAGCCGCAGGCCTTGCTTCTGGAGGAGGCGCGGAGCGTTGTCGCATCCAGGGCGGCAAAACTCGTCGGTTCGGGACAGGCAGCGCTGGCCGATGGGTTAGCGGAGGCTGACCATTTCGACATTGAAACCGTTGCGCGGATTGCAGCGCGCCGGCCGAAGGGTCCGGGCAAGCCCGCGCCGCTATATTTGCGCGGACCTGATGCAAAGCCCCAGATGGGTTTTGCGATTGAGCGCAGAGCATAAGGGCATGCTGGAGAAGTTCTTCTCAAAGAAACTGGAATTCGACGTTCTGCCGATGGAAATGGCGCATTGCCGCGCCGCATCCGTCATTCATGGCGAACGCTTCTCGCGCGGCTGGAGCGACGGCGAATTTCACGATCTTCTCGGCCAGAACACCGTTTCCGGCTTTGTCGCGCTTCAATCCGGCCTAGCCCCAGCCGATGGTGTCGGCGGGTTTGTGCTTGCCCGCACGGCAGCAGGCGAAGCGGAAATCCTCTCGATCGGCGTCAACGCACGCATGGCGCGGCAGGGCCTCGGCTGGCGGCTCATGCGGGCAGCTCTGGCAGATGTCGTCGCGCGCGATGCGACCACGGTCTTCCTTGAGGTTGACGAGACGAATGCAGCGGCCCGCGCTCTCTATGCGAAGCTCGGCTTCCAGAAGGTTGCCGAACGCCCTGCCTACTATGCCGGTCCGGACGGAAAGAAGACCGCGGCGCATGTGATGAGGCTGGATCTCAATGTCTCACGCCCGGCGAGGAGCGCCAAGCCGTGATCGTGAGGCTTCGGATTGCGGCGCTTCTGACCGTCGTCGTGATCATGACGCTTCTCCTTGCACCCCTCCAGATCCTGGGCCTCCGCTTCGACTGGCGACTGCGCCGCAGACTGCCCGGCATCTGGCATCGCATTGCCTGTCGGATGTTGGGTCTCCGGATCCATGTCAACGGGGCGGCGGCATCCGGACGCCCGCTGATGATCGCGGCCAATCACGCATCCTGGCTCGACATCCTCGTGCTGAGCGCCGTCGCCGACGTCGTCTTCATCGCCAAATCCGAAGTGCGGAGCTGGCCCGTTTTCAATACGTTGGCGCGCCTGCAGGCGACGATCTTCATTGAACGCGAGGAGCGCCGGAAGACCGGCGACCAGGTGAACGAGATCGGTGCGAGGCTGGCGGACGGCGAAATCGTGGTTCTCTTTCCCGAAGGCACGACCTCGGACGGCAACCGGCTTCTCCCCGTCAAGACATCGCTTTTCGGCGCAGCCTCCGCCGCACTGCCTGCGGCACCCGAGGGCGTCGTGCTGATCCAGCCGGTCGCGGTGGCCTACACGCGTGCCCACGGCCTGCCGCTGGGCCGCTTTCACCGCGCGATCGCCGCCTGGCCCGGCGATACGGAACTGATGCCACACCTTTCGCGCGTTCTCACGATGGGCTCGCTGGAGGCGGAAGTGACCTTCTGCGAGCCGATCCCGTTTTCCACATCCAGCAACCGCAAGGCTGTCAGCCGCGCGGTCGAGGAAGAGATCGGCAACGCGCTGCATGTGATGCTGCGCAGCCCCACCTGAGCCGGGAAGACCAGAGGGGTCTCGCAGCGTTCCATACGGGCTTCCGCAGTCGACTGCAGATGCTGCCGCCTCTCACGCCGCCGCGATCAGCCGCTCCCCGGCGATCCGGTAGGAAATGGCTTCGGCAATGTGGATACGTCCGATCGCCCGCTGCCCGTCGAGATCGGCAATGGTGCGGGCAACCTTCAGAATCCGGTGATAGCCGCGGGCTGAGAATTTCAGCTTCTCCGCCGCGTCCTGCAGAAGCGTCATCCCGCCGCGATCCGGCTCGGCAATCTTCTCGATCATCGCCGTCGAGCATTGCGCATTGGTGCGGACCCGGGCCGCGCCGAATTCGAGAAAGCGCGCGCGCTGGATCTCGCGCGCGGCAGCCACGCGGCGGGCAACATCGGCGCTCCGCTCGGAGGCCGCCGGGATCAGGAGATCGGCAGCGCTGACGGCTGGCACATCGATGCGAATGTCAATCCGGTCCATCAACGGTCCGGAAATGCGGGCCTGATAGTCGGCAGCGCATCGGGGACCCCGCGCGCAGGTGTGGCCCGGTTCGCCCGCCATGCCGCAGCGGCAGGGGTTCATCGCTGCGATCAGCTGGATATTGGCGGGATAGGAAACACGGTGGTTGGCGCGCGCAATCACGCATTCGCCCGTCTCCAGCGGCTGGCGCAGCGCATCGAGCGCCTGGGCCGAAAACTCCGGCAGTTCGTCGAGAAAAAGCACGCCGTGATGGGCCATCGACACCTCGCCTGGCTTTGCCCGCAAACCTCCGCCGATCAATGAGGCCATGGTGGCCGAATGATGTGGCGACCGGAAGGGGCGGCGATCAGAGAGCTTGCCGCCCGACAACTGCCCGGCGACCGAATGGATCATCGACACTTCGAGAAGTTCGGCTGCTGACAGCGGCGGCAGGATCGACGGCAGGCGCTGCGCCAGCATCGACTTGCCGGAGCCTGGAGGGCCGATCATGAGCAAATTATGCTACATTAATGGACGCTTTTGTGATACCGGATTTTTATGATGATCAAGGCCTACTCATACATTCGCTTCTCCACACCAGAACAAGCACAAGGGGATTCCCTACGTCGCCAAACGGCAAAAGCCGAAGCTTGGGCGAATGAGCGGGGCATTCTCTTGGATGATTCTATTCGAGACCTGGGGGTCAGCGCGTTTCAAGGGGCCAACCGCACAACGGGATCACTTCGGTCGTTCTTGCAAATGGTAGAGAACGGCAGAATAGAACGCGGCTCGTATCTCATCGTGGAAAGCCTTGATCGGTTATCACGGGAAACCGTGCTGGACGCAGCCGGACAACTTTTCGCGCTTATTCAAGCTGGAGTCATTGTTGTAACGCTCAGCGATGGCCAGGAGTATTCCGAGGCCCGTCTCCGACAAGATTGGACACCTCTAGTTATCTCGTTGGCAGTCATGGCAAGAGCCCACGATGAAAGTCGCATAAAGAGTGAGCGGGTCGGCGAGGCCTGGCGACAGAAGAAGACGGCGGCCCGAAATGGCGGAAAGCCCTTAACACATAGGTGCCCAGAATGGCTCCAAGTCATTGGTAATGAGTTCGTTGTACGTGACGATCGAATGGAGATCGTGCAGCGCATTTTCCGAGAAACCATTCAGGGTTTTGGTCGAAGAGAAATTGTCACTCGCCTAAACGGTGACGGTATCCCCTCGTTCAGGGCCGGAGAGCGACGGAAACGACCTTCGACGGGGTGGCAGACTTCAAGCGTTGCAAAGATCGTGCAGAACCGCGCGGTTCTGGGCGAATATCAGCCACATTCAGGAACACACAAAGCGCGTAACAGGAAGCCTGATGGAGATCCGATAAAAGACTACTATCCGCAAATAGTGGACAACGAAACCTTTTGGCGTGCCCAAACTGCGGTGAATGAACGCCGGCGACAGTCAGCAGGTCGGCGCGGGGACAAAGGCGCACACCTTCTTCGAGGGCTTGCAAAGTGTTCTGTGTGTCAAGGCTCCATGCATCTCGTCAACAAAGGAAGGCCTCCCAAAGGCAACATTTATCTAGTGTGTTCATCGAACCGGCGAAATGCCGGATGCGAGAACAAGCGTGCCTGGCGAGTGGATAAACTGGAAGAGGCACTCCTTTTATGTCTCACTTCGTTCAAAACGAAAGCCTTCGAAAGCTATTTCGAAGGTGACAATGACCCGTCGCTAAAGGTCCAAGCCATCAGAGCAGAATTGGAAGACCTAAATCGAAGGAACAAAATCTTGATGAGGCTCGCCGAAACCGAGGATGAGCAGGCAATAGCCCGCTTCATGGAAACGGCCAGAGATATAAAAAATAAGAAGGAAGAACTGAAGATCGCGGACGCTGAACTGCGAACTCAAGAAAGCGACCCTGGCGACGCAGCCCGCCTAGATGAAATACTCCGTCTGTCGTCAAGTCTCTTTAAGCTTGAAGGTAATGAGCGGTTGGAGCTTCGAATTCGCCTCTCATCTCTTATTCGTCGGATCGTGGACCACATTAAGTGTGACCCCGAGCGCGGGGCTATTATGGTTCTACCGATCGGCAACAAGGTCTGGGAAATCGTAATCCCGAAAGAGGGCTCTTTTGCCTACAGGCCCGATATCAGGACAGTAGATGCGATCGTTCAATCTCGACTGGCTTTCCTACTGAAAAAGAACCCGAGCGAAGATGAGCGAAATGCCTTCTTCCAGGACAAGGGGGGAGAATTAGTAGGGCCAGAAGGTCGCAAGATCGTTTTGGCTACAAATCGCAGACTCACCGCTTCCTAATTAGGCACAAGGAGAAAAGAGACGCGGCTTTTGGAACGGAAGATTTTCGGCGCTTGACACCCCTGTAGTCTCGACAGACCATCAAAAAGCCGCGGGTCGAAGGGCTGGAACCCTGCCGCGGCTTTCTTTGGAGTGTCTGCGTATGATCGCTGTCGGCGGAATCCCTGTAAAGCCCCCATTGCGTGCTGAGTGAGCGCCCGGCTGGCATATCAGCCAGCCAACCCAGAAGTCTCGCTCGACCCATCCCGTCAACAATTTTGGATTGCTGCTCCTTCGGAACATGAGGGGTTTGGTCCGCGTCAGCATGTTGCTAACCTGCACCCGACCAACTCTGGCGGCGGCTTGCGGAAGGGCGTGGTCTCGTTCGCGCAGCGCGTGTTCGACGGTAAGAAACACTGGCGGGAATGGACCGTTCCCGCCGCTGACGCGATATTACGCGCGGAAGAAGCGCTCCAATACAAATGCGGCGAGGATGTCTATGTTAGCCAGCAGACATTCAACCGCTGGCGCAACGTCGCCGACCTCAGCGCGCTCGGAGCCTGCTATGTGGACCTTGATTATCACACGCGCGCGCGGTGGCAGTACAGAGATCCGGAGGCCGTTGCGGCAGCCGTCATTGATACGCTCGAAAACGGCGGCGAGCGTCCATTGCCGTTGCCATCCTACATTCTCGCGACTGGTCGTGGGCTCGTATGCGTCTGGCTGACCGAGCTGCTTCCGTTCAGGGTTCTGCCACGCTGGAGTGCCGTTCAACGCCATCTGGCGGAAGCGCTAAAGGGTTTCGGAGCGGATAAACGGGCGCTTGATGCCGCCCGCGTATTCCGGCTTGTTGGCAGCACCAACAGCAGAGCCGAGTGGCACAGCCGGACGGTCAGGCTGGTCTGGTGGAAAGGCTCACCTGTAGCTCCGGACAGGCATGAGTTCGGTAATCTGGCGGATGACGTCCTACCATTCACGCAGGCCGAACTTCGGAGCTTGCAGGCAGCCCGTGCGACGCGAGACGCGGCGGATAACGGAACACGCCGCAGGACCTCGCAGCAACTCTCGGGCGCTACATATTGGTCGACTGTTTTCCAAGATCTGCAAAGATTGCGCCATCATCGCGATCCGGAACGCGGCGCATTGCCCGCAGGGCAACGAGACGCCTGGCTTTTTGTCGCCGCCAACGCGCTCGCGTGGACGGACTGCGTGGCGGTGACCGAGGCCGAAATCAGGACCCTGGCAGCACAGGCCGCAGGTTGGTCGGACCCGGAAACGAAAGCCCGGATGTCCGCGGTACTGAAGCGCGCCTCCATGGCCGTCGAAGGCAAGACTATCGAGTTTCGCGGGCGCGAGGTCGATCCACGGTATCGTATGAAAGCACAGACCATCGTGGAATGGCTGCAAATCGAGCCCGATGAAATGCGCGGCGCGGGCCTGCGCGTGCTCATCGACGAAGATCGGCGACGTGAACGCGGCGCGGAACGCCAGGCCGACCGGAGGCGTAGCCAAGGCGCGAAGGATCGCGACGAGCTAAAGGCGACACGTCTGGAGCTCGGCCAGAAATGCCTTTATCTGTCCGCGAAGGACGGCATGACACGCGCCGATCTCGCACACCATTTCGGTGTTTCGACAGGGCAGATTTCCAAGGCCATGCGCGAAGCAAGAGCGTCTTCAAGATAAGTCGGAAGGTGGATACCGGAACGGCGGTCACGTTTCGTCACGGTGTATGGTGTTTACCGAGCGAAGGATCCCCGCTCTCTGCCTCGCCCTTTCCTCTTTGTTCCCTGATCGTCACTTGGCAACCACGGAGCTTCGAGGTTTGGTCACTTCGTGAGCCATATTCGATCGTGCGGGTATTTGTACCCAGATGAATTCTCAAAATCTAAAACGCCAAGCCGCATGCTTTCAAAGAGGGCACTCGGTGGCCACCAGTAACCATCCCGCCCGCGCATAGGAGTAGCGAATTTGAGAAACACACTTTTGGTTTCGGCCTCGTTCTGCGCTTTGGCCTCGTTAGCGCAAGCAACAGACTTTGGTATCGCCGATATGACGATTGGCATGAGCGCGGGTCAAATAATTGCGAAATATAAAGAGTTCAGACCGCAGGGCGAATATCAGTTCACGCAGTGGAAGCTACCGGACGGCTCCACATGGGTCGCCAACGGCAGGACCCTCTACAATGAACTCAGTCATCCCGACGACATGGAACACGAGCGGATGGAGTTTGCCTTCACTGGCCTTGGCAGCGGCAACAAATTGTTCGCGATCAGACGCGATTTGAAGATAAAGCCCTCGCAACGCCCATCTGTGGAAGCGGTTTATCAGGCGGCAATCCAAAAATATGGCAACGTCTCATACGTTGGCAACGATCGGAAAAACATATGGGCAGTCTGGAAATTCAACTCTCTGGACGGCCCCGCAGAAAAACTAACTGGCCAACTCGGCTGTATTCGCGGAAGCGCGTTTCCTGTTGGGCTGGATGCTCAGACGGTCACTGAAGGAAAGCAACTTTCTGCAGTTTGCGGATTGTATATTGAACTTCACATCGAAGGTGACGAAACCGGGCTCGCCACCGACGTTGATAGCGCAATCATCAATCGACTCAATCTCGTTCGAGAGGCTGAATTGGACAACAGCGAAGCGAACAGAAGAATTGAGGGCGTTCGAACCAAGAATATGAACAACGCGCCCCCTCCACCAAAACTGTGAGCTGCCCCTCATGAGGGGTCTGGCTTCGAGCTCAGGTGACCGTGGAAGATGCTTCCATAGCCGAGAAAGGAAGATGAGACCCAGAGGGCTTATGGCCGTCACGTTTCGTCACGGTGTATGGTGTTTACTGAGGGCGAAATCAGGCCCGTTCGTTCCAACAGTGGCAATTTGTATCCCTGACTCTCTACGATGTCAGCAATCGGACGACGACCCTATGACGGCGCTGCCTTCCCCTGCGTTCGGCAGACCAGGTCGGAGCTGATCTGGTGCATCAAGAGGCCTAGCAGGGTGAACAAGTCGATGCGGTATGTTCAGTCCGCCAGTGCCTCGAACACCAGCGTGGCGTTGGCACTCTCGGTCGAATAGCCTTCGACGTCGCACGAACCCTTCTTCCTGATCGGCGCAGCACCGTGCAGCACGATCCGGGACCAGTCGGGGGCGAACCCTCCAGACACGGCATAGGGAGCAGGCGCACAGCCCTGCTTGAACATGTAGGCCGTGCCCGAGATACGACCGTTCTGGTCGTATTGATCCCAAGGTTTCCCCTTAAACAACAGCATTCCAGACTTGATGGTACCTCGGATCGATTTCTTCGGTCGCGTATATCTGATCTCGCCGATCCTGTGGTCCACCGTGACAAAAGACCCATTATGCTGAAACTCCGGCGCTTGGAACCGGACGCCAGTGGGTGCGTCGGACTTTACAGAAATGGCGACGCTACCCGCATCACGAGGAACTGCGCCGCTGGTGATCCAGGGCGCACCGTCAGCGAATATCTGAGTTGCACCATCGCAGACCTTCCAGACGCCGTATTCGCCCTTGTAATGCCGATACACCGGGAAGCAGAAGCCAGGCCCCGTTATCGCGAGATCAGCCCAACCGTCGCTCCGGCCCTGCTGAACGACCAGGTCCTGCGCATCATAGCCGAATTCCTGCCGCCAGCCGCCCTGCCCGTCTGACGTCATCAGATAGACGTTTTGACCAGTCTGACCATAACAAACGGTTGCGCCGTTGCCGACCTTTGCCGGGGTGCTGTAGATTTTCAGCTCGTTGATGCCGTCACCATTGAGGTCGAGCTGTTCGGCCCGATACTCCGCTGTCATCCCGGCAATGTGCAAACAATCCGCTACTGCCGTCGTTTCCGACGCCCTGACCATCGAAATCGCGGCTTGCACGTCGGCCTCGGACCAGTCCTTCGCCATCGCTGAAGATGCAGCGAGTATCACGAGAAGAGACAGTGCGCCACGTCGTGCCATGATTTCCCCTTTGTCCTGATATCCGGGAGGAAGAGCATCCCGTCCTTCCCTGTTGCCGCACTTGATAGCACGCTCAGGTTTTAGGATTTCGAAAGCCGAAGGGTAAATCTACCCTTTACCGAAATCGCCCATCGGCAAATCCTGCCAAGCTGTCCCTCAGTGGTTTGTTTGAGTCACCCGAGTATCTCAGCGGGGTAGTTTTACCTGGTGCCCTGCAACCAGCGTTAACCTCCTGTGAACGATATTCAGTCGGACAGACGACCGTGGGGAACGGCGTTTTCACGAAATCAGGCGCAGACTTTCCAAGGCGGCATGACGAGCATTCGAACCAATGTTTCGGCGATAGCCGCTCTGCAGACGCTAAGGAGCGTCGATGCCTCCCTCGACGGAGCGCAGCGGACGATTTCATCTGGCCTACGCGTGCAAAGCGCTTCCGACAACGCCGCATACTGGTCAATCGCGACAAGTATGCGTTCTGACAAGTCGGTCTTGTCCACTGTTTCCGACAGCATCGGGATCGCAAAAGGCATTCTCGATGTAACCTACAATGGAATGGATAAGGTTCGTTCGGAGCTGACAACAATCAAGACACTGGTGGTCGGTGCCAGGGACCTTCCTACTCCAACGACTACCCAATCAATAGGCACTCAGCCCTACTGGCCGTCCTCAGACCCAGCTTTTGACCAGTCCGAAATGGCTAAAGTTGACCGTGAAATAGTTCAGCATTTCGATCAGATCTCGACGATTATCAGGTCGTCGTCGTTCTCAGGAGTAAATCTCCTCGTGCACCAGGCAGATGGAAGATCCGCATCGTCGTCAACGATAGAATTTGTAACTGGATATACTGCTGGGGGTGGCATTCAGAAAACATCGTTGTCGCTCGCAGATACGACCATGGTCGACTACAATTACAACGGCCCGATTATATCTCCGCAGTTTGGTCAGTCAGAAGGCGGCTTTCTCGGCGGTCCCTATTTTGTTGGGCACACGTTCATTAGTCCGTCAGGTGTGCCTAATGTAGGACGGGCATTCCCGTTGACTTACGATTTTGGAACTTCGGTCTTTGATTCCCAATTAAAGGACCTCTTGAGACCGCTAGAATGGTGGGCTCAGACGGGGGGCACCGATCCTAAAGTGGGATTCGACGTCCTTATATCTGAGCTGGACAAACGCATAGAAAACATTGTCGCAGGAATGTCCAAAGTGGGGGCTGTCCAGACCCGGCTCGATCACCAAGACGATTTCATCGGCAAGCTGACGGATACCTTGGCGAAGGGCGTGGGTCGCCTGGTAGATGCCGACATGAATCAGGCGTCGACACGGATCAAGGCGTTGCAGACGCAGCAGCAATTGGCCATCCAGTCCCTTTCGATCGCCAACGGGAAGTCCGAAAGCATCATGCAACTCATCAAGTGATTACTGCGATTTGTCGCCAGCCTGGCTGGCTTGACCACCAATGATCATCGCAACAAGGTGCGGAATATTGCGAGCGCCATACCGCTCCTTTATCCGTTCAAGGCGATGCTCTACGGTGCGATGGGACAGGTCTAGAAACTTCGCTATCTCTTTCGCGCTGTTGCCTTCGGCCACCAGTTGGACGATGACTCGGTCTTCGGCGTCTGGCGTTGACGGAGTCACGGGCTTGTTGAGCAAATAGCCCGCCTCGACAAAGGAGACGATCCAGTTCGGAGGACCGTTTGATTTCTGCGGCAGGAGCAGCCGTTGATAGCCGATCTCGTTCCCGTGGACTTGTGTCCTGACATATTCGATGCGGTGTTGGCCTGAGGCATAGACTTCGGGAACGGCGGGAAAAACCACACTACGGATATAATTCTGATCTTCAAATTCCCTGATCCGCTTACTTTCGAAGAACTTTCGGAAATCCACGGAGCCGCTGACGGGTATTGTCATATGCCGGATCGCCTCTAGAAACCAATCCATGGGATCGCCGGGATCCGTGTGATAGACGGTCAGTCGCATCGTCGGCGACATATGCTCAAGAGCGCCGGCGTAGATGATTTCCGGCCTCGCAGGCCGCTCTGGGTCCGTCTGTATCCAGCTATCGAGCATCTTTTGCGACAGAGCTCGGAAAGTCAGGGGCTTGGGCATGCGTCATTCTCATATGGCAGATAATCGAACATTTTCGTCGTTGCTCAACAAACCCTATTCCGGACAATGACGGCAAGAATGCAACTGGTCTTTTCCACGTATTCCCGCTGGAGATGTAAAAGGAATGCGATGTCGGAGGCTGTCGGTCCCGCATCCCGCCGTGCGGCGCTTCACTGATGCTCCTGCGGCAACCTCGGGAACCGATCATCGCATGCGCGAATTCCCGCCCCGCCGGAAACCGTCGCTATGCTCGGGGCTCCGATACGCTCTTTTTGTGTGACAAGATGACCCTACCTTCTTGTAGGGCGCTGGAACGGACGCTGCAAAAGGGAACTGCAGAAAGTCTCCTGCACGGGTAGTTTTACCCTGCCGTATATCGCCGCCGTCAACGTCTTTGGTAGCATCTTCCGTCACGTAGAAATACGTGAAGGGGCCGATGGATTGAGGGCAGTTGAACTTTTCTGCGGCGCGGGTGGCATGTCGCGCGGTTTCATTGATGCGGGAATCGACGTTATCCGTGCGTATGACGCTTGGACTGCCGCGGTCGAAACATATCGCCGTAATGTGGGCGGCCATGTTCGGCAAGCCGACTTGGCCGACGTCCTGTCTGTCGTGCCAGAGATTACAGCGCTTACGCCGGATCTCATTTTCGGCGGGCCACCATGCCAGGATTATTCGACGGCTGGAAAGAGGATTGAGGGGCGGAACGCAAGCCTGACTGTAGCGTTTGCGATCATCGTCGCGACGGTCCGTCCAGAGTGGTTTGTCATGGAAAACGTAGTCCGCGCCCACAAGTCGGAAGCATGGACCAAGGCTCAACAAATCCTCCGTCGCGCGGGTTACGGTTTTTCGGTCTCGAAGGTGAACGCCGCATATTATGGAGTGCCTCAGAACCGTCGTCGCCTTCTGGTCGTGGGACGGCTCGGTGAGCGAGATGGCTTTCTGGAATCGGCCATTGCCTCGGCTGCTGCGGAACGTCCCATGACGTTGCGGGATCTTTTCGAAGCTAAATCTCCTGATGCCGTTTTTTTGCCTGCGCGTAATGGCGCAAGGTGCAGCGTTTGGTCTGCGGATGAACTTATGCCAACCATTCGCTCGGCGTCGGGTCGGCCGCTACCAGAAGGCTACGTCGCGCATTCGGCCGATGCCGCGCTCATCCAGAACGGTTATATCTATTCGCGCCCGGTGCGGGCCGGCAGGGGTGTGCGTTCTATCGACGAACCCTTTCCGACTGTCACGCGGACGTCCTGGGAGCGGGCGGGTCCGCGTTATCTCGCCAACCCGAATCCCGGCGATCCGGTGTGTGCCAGTGCCGTGGCGCAACTGACGTTCAGGCAGATCGCCCGAATTCAGGGGTTTCCGGAGAATTGGGAATGGCCGAAGACATCGCGCCAGCACCAGATGCAGATGATTGCCAACGCGGTCCCGCCCCCTGTGTCCAAGGTAGTCGGAACCATCATCCTCTCTCGTCACATGGGAAATGACATTCCAGCCGTGCAGGGGCGCTTTCTGGAATGGCTTGTCGGGCGCGGCCGCAGCCGTGCGGTAGCCCGTAATGTAAAGGCCAATCTTAATCGCGCGCGACGACTTCTGGGCGGAAGGACGTTTGTCGAACCTGCCCTTGAGATTCACACGTTGGAGACATCCGAACAATTTCAATGCATGTCGGCGGGGACGAAGTCCGACCTTCGACAAGCTCTACGGCTGTACGCCGAGTACCTCGCTCAAAAACAAGCTACGGAACGTAACCCACGAGACAGGAACATCAACATTTTCAAAAGAGCGAGCACCGAGGTCGGTGTGCCTGATCGGATGGCCGATGCGGCACTTACTGGAGATGGCAATACTCCATGTCACGTGGCGGCCGCGTGATGACGGGGTTCTACCATTGTGCTCTCTCGGTCAACGGCGCGGCCGTCCGTCCTACACCATGTTCCGGCTCTCCGGGTGACTGAAGTTGCGCGCAAAGGTGGCTCGAAGACATCGGGACGGGGAACATCGGTTACGACCTTCGGTCGGATTCTTCACGTCTCCTGCGCGGATCGAACCGGGAACAAGCTCAAAAATTAAAATGTGAGCAATGCTGGAAACAAATCACTAGCCAACGACGCGGCAGCCCTCAACTTCGCCTGGGCTCCACCAGATAGAAATGCTACAAATACCTCATATTATCCGAGACTTAGAGAGAATTCTAATATGCCACGCATCTACTTGGACTGGAGCGATCAGCCCGGATTCGAAACTTCATTTCGGCCTGCATTCGACAGATCTCCGACGACCACCGAGGGACGCAAACTTGTCCTGCTATTTCAGAAGGTCGGCTATTTGCATCACACCGATACCCTTTGGTTCACCCGTGAGGCTGATGGACGTGAGAAGTTGATCGCGGCTCTGAATGCATCTGGCTGGACCGTATCCGGTTAGGAGAGGCTTATGAATCTAATTCTGAAAACACTGACCATTCCGGCCGCGATAACAAGTTGGTTCGTGCTGTACCTGTTGTCAGCCAAGTTGTCGCATCTGATCGGACTTATAGCAGGCGGCTCTTGGTTTCTTTTCGCGATCTTCCTCATCCTTCGAGCAATGCGAAAGTTAGGTATGCAACAACGCGCGTCCGCCAAGTGAACTGAATATGGTTGTCCGGACCTTTCCATAAAGGCCCAATTTCGAAACTCTTCGAGGTATTGAAAAATGGGAATGAGCGCGGTGGAACTTTTTTGCGGTGCAGGAGGTCTTTCACGTGGCTTGCGCGATGCTGGCATATCTGTCGTAGCCGCTTATGATCATTTGCCGATTGCTGTTCAGACCTACAATCTGAATTTGCCTCCGGTCGCCAGAGTGGCTGACCTCAGCCGACCGTCAAATGTGCTGCCGGAAATCATGGCACTAAAGCCGGACATGATTTGCGGCGGGCCACCATGTCAGGACTTCAGTTCCGCTGGAAAGCGTGAGGAGGCCGCCAATGCCGAGCTAACCGTCACCTTCGCTATGATCGTCGCGGCGGCGAAGCCAGAATGGTTTCTAATGGAGAATGTTATCGAGGCTCTGACATCTGAGGCCTACAACGTAGCACGAGAAATCCTTCTCAAAGCTGGCTACGGAATATCGGAGTCCAAGATCAACTGTGCCTATTACGGCGTTCCGCAGGAGCGGCGGCGTCTCTTCGTCGTCGGAAGGTTGGGCGAACGCGCTGATTTTCTCGTCAATGCGATCGAACAAGGCAAATCAAAAAAGCCTCTTCCCGTCCGCTCACTCTTTTCCGATCAAAGCAAATCGGTTCTGCGCGACAGGAGTTTAAAACAACGTCTTTTCCTCGATGAGAATCTAAAGCAGCTATATCGCGCGGAAGACCAGCATCTTGGTAGTGCGGAAATGCTATACATGCGGCGTCAGTTTGACTCTCCCCGACACGTCCCGCTGGACAAGCCAATTCCGACAATTACCGGCAGCAGTTACGCCGGAACCGGAGCGCTATCACGCAGAGAAGCGCTTGATGCAGGACCGCCTACGTCATTGGCGTATCCTACACTTCGACAGTACGGAGAGATGCAGGGGTTTCCATCGAACTGGCGATGGCCAAAAAATATCGATGAGTGTTCGAAAATGATTGGCAACAGTGTTCCCGCGGCGACTGCCGCGATCATCGGGGGCATCATCCTGGCACGTCAACAAGGACGAACAACGCTGATGTTCGATCAGGAGGAGTTTTTGGACTGGCTGAAACAAAGCGGCAGATCCGCCACACGTGCTCGAAACATAAAGTCCAGCCTTTGGCGGGCGCGCCGGATACTTGAAGGGCGCACGTTCCATAAAGTTGAAGAAGAGATAGCAGCGCTCGAGAGCATGGCAGAGTTCAAAGAAGTTTCGTCTTTGAACGCACAATCGGATATGCGCTCCGCGCTTCGATGCCATGCTGAATTTCTCAATGCCCGCCAAGACAGGAAAAGGCCCAAGAGGCGGGATAGAAGACCGATGGCGGACCCTGTTGAAGAAGCTGATACACGCAAGTTCGACTTCGATGGACTAGACAGCATTCCGATGACGCCCCTTCTGCATGATGAAGATGCGCCGTGCAATGTCCGCGATGAGACGTGAACTAATGCCATTTCTCACGAGAATTGAACGAGGCGCTGGCGCGCATGATAAGAGCTTCGACGGATATGGGATATTCTTTTTTAAATCAATTATTTACGCGAATCCAGTCCGTCATGTGATTTATCATGACGGCATGACATCACGGGTTTAGCCTGCAACCGTCCGGATGTCGGAATGTAAAAACGCTCGCACTACCATCGCCAGCGATCCTGAAGTTGTCCTTTTGGTTAACATACTCTTTAGCCGAGACTTTTGCGCCATTTTAGCACGAAGAAGTGCATCAAAGTGGGAAATAGAGCCTCTTTGTTGGCTTTTGAACACCTGGCTTTAGCCTGAATGTCTATCCTATTTTCGTCGGATCTCGCGGCATCGACTGAAATTTTCTGGTGTTGCGCGTTGACGTCCTGTGGCACGCCCGACACCGTTTGTCGCGTCGATGTTGATCAAGGCAACGCAATGAAAGAGGCTCTGCTGATGCACGTAAGTACACATGCAATCCCTGCGGCAAGAAATCTGCACGAGCTTGCTTTTGTTGCGGCAACCGTCCTGACAGCCGCGAAAACCGCCTAACACAAAGCATCAAAGAAAGAGGTCAATGGAGCACGCTGGACGTGAAGGGCGGAGCTTTGCCCGGAAAATGCTGCCGCGATAGGTGGCGAACTTGTTGAACAGCCTGCCAACTCTTTGGTCGGCCACCCAAAAACAGAAAGGAAACTACCAGATGAAATTGATTGAAGAAGCACTGAACGCCGACATTGGCAAGCTGATCGCCATCAATCTCGCAGAAGGCAAGCAGTTGTGGGTCAACCCGCTGAGAGGCTGCTGGAAGATCACGATCAATGATCTCGTCGGCGAGAATGAAGTCGAAGCCAAGACGTTCAAGATCAGGCACTGGGCAGAGAAATATCTGAACGGGGCGATTGAAAGATATGGTCTGGCCGAGATCGAAAAGCATGACCAGGCTGACGCAGAAATCACCCAAAAGTCCATCGGGTCGATCTGGGTTGATGCAAGTCTGAAGCGCGTCAAAACCTCCGTCTCCGAACTGGATGCTCGTGTCGATGCCGAGGTCGCGGAGCAGCCTGATGGCACTTTCGAGAGTCGGTTGATTTTGAACCAGCCCATGGTTCGTCGGTTCTCGACTGAACTTGCGGCCCGCCGGGCAAGCATGCAGATGGCCGAGAGCCTTCTTTCCTGGGCCGAATAGAGCCAACGGTCGCTCATAAACGACAACAACTAAACAAAGGAACGGCGCATGTCCAAAATTGAAATTTCGAAAGTAATTGGTGGCAAGCTTTATAATTCAGCTACCGCAACCGAAATCTGCACATACGAAAGCGGCGATTATACCGACGACTTCCGGTATGAGCTGACATCTCTCTACATTACTACGCGTGGACGTTTTTTCCTCGCGGGGGAAGGCGGAGCACTGACACGCTGGAGCCAGCCGTCGGGGAACAACGGTAGCACTGGCGGCGTGGGGCTGAGCCCGTTGGACGCCACCGAGGCCCGCGAATTTGCCGAACAGCATGCTGATGCTGACACCGTCGCCGCGTTCTTCGAAGTCGAAGATGCATAAGTGCATTAATGGGGCGGCTTGGCCGCTTCCCCAACTCCTCCATTCCAACGAACTTCCGGGAGGCGAGGATGCAATTTCCTTGGTGTGAAACAGACATCTACGCTCGGTGTCGAGTAAGGCGGCATGGCAAACACTACGCCCTCTACGTGGGGCGGCTGCCTGGCAAAGCGAACGAATGGTGCTGGTACCTGCGACAGGATTCGCGTGTCCTCGCTGCGGGGATAGTCTGCGGTTCAGGACAAGCTTTTGCCCGAGCCGAGCATGCATGTTCGGCCTGGGACGACCTCCTGCAAACGCGAGGCCGTTGTGACCCGGCAAATCCCGGCATCTAACCGTCTTGAAGTCGATCGAGAATGACAGAACCATTTAAACAAAGGCCGAGTTTGACGGCCATAGGAAAGGAAATGAAATGAAATACCTCACCAACGAGACAACAGGCGCGATCTGGGTCTGTGGCTCCACGCTCGAAGAATGCATCGAGAAGGTTGGACAGATCGGGTACACCAAATTCGACCATTTCCCGGTGAGCAAGTACGAGCGTGAAAACTCGATCGGAGCAAACGATCCGGGTAACCGCTGGTTTTTCGGAGTCTACGAGGCGGACGGGGATTACTACGCAGGTGAAGAAGCCGCTCTCCTCGCGAACGGTATGTTCGAGGGCTACATCGCTCTCGTAGAAACCGACCGCGCAGCGTGAAGGAAAAGCCATGTTCGAAAAACAAGTTCGAGAGAGAGTTGAAGCCGTCCTGACCGGCGAAGCCGCACCGGAGGATTTGACCGGGGCCACCTCTGTCAGATGTTCCGTCGGCCTTATCCTCGGCACGTTGGAGGGCATCACAACGTTGTCAGAGCGAGACGCCTGGAACTACCTTGACAGAGTTAATGTCACCATGACCCATAGGCTTTCCGCCGAGTATTGGCCCATAGTCAAAGAGTGGGAACGGCATCGCGGACGCAATGCAGCATTTTGAGCCAAGAAGATTGGCGGCTTGACTGCCGCTTTTCTATTCGGCCTTTGCAACGGTGGATGCCTCTGATAAGGGCTGGGCGAATCCAATTTCTCTTGCTAGTTGTTGTGTAATTATAGCATCCCTGTCGTGGACGTGCTGGTTTCATGCCTACCTTGATTCACCTTTCCGACCTTCATCGGTCACCTCAAGAGCCCATCGACAACGATACATTACTTGCGGCCATCGCTGCGGATATTGATCGGTTCGCGGCCTCTCACGAGTGGCCAGACGGCCTTATTGTGAGCGGTGACCTCGTTCAAGGCGTAAGACTTGGTGTGGCAAACTTTGATCGTGAGATGCGAGATCAATACGCTGGAGCGTTCGATCTGATCCAGCGTTTATGCGAAGAGTTGCTCGGGGGTGATCGGTCCAAGGTCGCTGTTGTACCCGGCAACCACGACATCTGCTGGAACACCTCCCGTGCTGCGTCGGAAGAGATCGCAGATGTCTCCTATCCTAGAGACCTCCGCCAAGAACTTGGCCGCCGCGAAAGCGCGCTGAGGTGGTCTTGGGCTGAACGGAAACTCTACAAGATCATCGACGACGATACATATGCCGATCGGCTGGGGCGATATTGGGACGCGGTCGAAGCTTTTTATTCGGGCGTGGCCCTGCCGCTCCCGATAGATCGGCGTCGGGGTTTCAATTTGTTTGAGCTATTCGGCGGTAGAATGTTGTTGGCGGGCTTCGAAACTACCCACCGCAATGACCACCTACGGTACGAGGCGGATCTAACCCCAGGCGTCATAGGGCGCTGCGCGCTTCACCTTAGAAAAAATGGGCTGAAGCCCGATTTGCTCGCCGCTGTCTGGCATCACAGTGTCAACGGGCCCCCAAGCAAGGAAGACTACCTCAGCATCGAGAACATCCGCGAAATGGCGGGATTGGGATTCCAGATGGGGTTTCATGGACATCAACATCTCGCTGAAAGTACCGACCTGTCCGTAAGCATAGGCGGTGGCGCGACAATGTCTGTAATAAGCTCGGGTTCATTGTGCGCCGGCTGGACTGATTTGCCGCGGGGGACAAATCGGCAGTACAACATCGTCCGCTTCGATCAAGCGTTCGAGTCTGGAAGTCTGCACGTAAGAGAAATGGCGGAAGGCAATCAGTTCGAACCGAAACGGAATGGTCGCTTTGTCGACGGCATGGTGCCGATCACCTGGTCACCCCGCTTAAACGTTGCCGGATTGATCACCGATGCTGCGGACAAGCAGCTCCGTGCAATCACTGTGGCCGTCGACGACCATAATCGGCAGGGGAGGAAGTCCGATATGACGTCAACACTGCTACACATGAAGCCGAAGCCCGCGACCTACCCCAGATGGGTTCTGCTGCAAGCCTTGAAGATTAGCGAAGACTGGGAGTCTCTTTGGGGCACCTTTTGGCCGACTGACGATGCCGATGAAGCGGCGGGAGCGGCAGAGGCAGCTTATCAATTGAAGGATATCACAAAGTTGGACCTAGTGCTTTCCAGTGGGAAGTTGCCGGCCGTCTACCGTGACACCTTTGAGGTGCGTCGGAACCTTTTGAAAATGAGTGAGAAACCTTAATGGACGCAGAGTTTATCCCGTTCGACGTCGAGGCCTCGCGCGTCATCGAACTCTTGGCCAAGCAAATCTATCAGTCGCCACTCGCCCTCCTACGGGAGAATGTACAAAATGCTTTTGATGCGGTCCGTGAACGGCGTCAGAAAGGAGATGAGTTCGATCCGCGGATCGACGTCGTCGTCCAGACTGAGCAAATCACGATCGAAGACAACGGGGTGGGGATGTCGCGCGAGGAGCTTCGGCGACATTTTTGGACAGCCGGAAGCAGTAGCAAGAACACTCCCGAAGCTCGGGCTGCAGGCGTGGTGGGCACATTCGGCATAGGAGCCATGGCAAACTTCGGTGTTGCCAAAGCCTTGGTCGTCGAGACGGAGAGCGCTCGGACGGCCGAGAGAACGATATCGAAGGCAGAGCGCGACACCTTGTCTCTCAAGGAAGACTGCGTAGAAATGATCGGCGCTGAGACCAAAGGCAGCCCCGGAACAAAGATCACCGCAGTGCTCATCGAACCTGGTTCGATTGACGTCGCGAATGCCAAACAATACCTAAGAGAGTTTGTTCGTCTCGTCGACATTCCTATTTTCGTGAACAACGAACTAATCAGTCAGGTCGGCTTGGATACGGCGGTACCCCGCATACCAGTCGCCCAACAGGAGGCCGGAGTGAACGCCAAGATAGGGCCGCAGCTCCAAGGATCATATGAAATGGCGGTATCCTCCAACGCCGTCGTTAGGTTTGTGTTGCGCGACATTGTTTGGAAAGGGCGATCGCTCGTTGGCCATCTTGCGATCAAGAGCGGCGACGGCGCGATACAAACTGCTCGGAGCGGGTTTGGATTGGCCATGGCCCCACTGAGTTCCCTGTACAATTTTGGCGGTATAGTGGACCTTCAGATACTCGAACCAACTGCGGGTCGCGAGGCGCTCACCTCTGATGGCGTCAGGTTGCTCCAACTAATGCTTTCAGAGATCGAAAACTTCGTCTCCGAGCGGCTGGCGTTGATCGATGAATGCAACTCAAGCACGCCCTTCATGCAGTGGGTGATGTCCCACCATCGCTATGATCTAGCGGGGAAGCTGCTAATCGAGAATTCCGGTAAAGAGGATATCTCGTTGCATGAAGCGCGCCAGTTGTCTGAAAAATCTAGCGCACAGGTCCAGTTTTACGGTGGCTCCGATCCAGGCGTCATCAAGATGTTCGCGTCCGATGACTCCACGCTACTTGTGCTTTCCAGAAGCAACCCACGCCGTCAGTGCCAAGAGGGATTCTTGGCGCAAGTTCCGGCAATCAAAAACATTCCGGACAAACCTACCGTCTCCAATATTGAGGAAGGAATTCATCTCGACAATACGAAATGGGGTGTTGCATTTCGGCTCGAGTCCATCGTCTCAGAGGATTATTTCATCGATATCGCTGTTGCGTTCGGCGACATATCCCATGGGGTTCCCGTGCTTCTCCATACCGGCTCCACCGGAAGCAAGCCGAGGATAATCCTCAGTCCGTCGGCACCGAGTGTTGCGACTCTTCTTCAGGTATTCGTCACACACGTCGACGCATTCAGGAGCCTAGCCAAGGATTTTGCGCGAACTTCGATTTTCCCGCAGATTTCAAGCCTTGTGCCCAGCAGCACTCGCGTTGGGGCCGAGGCCTTTATCCAGGCAATGCGCCGAAAGCGCGAGACCTTCGAATATGACAGCGACGAATGGGATGATCTTTCGTCAATATGGATGGATTACAACGAAGGCCGTATCTCGCTTCCCGACTTTATCGACCGGGCGAAATTCAAGGCGCAGATAAACGTCCAGTATCTGGAAAAGGCCACTGCTGTCAGCGAAGTCGTGCCCGACCTCTTGGAAAACGAACGCAACTTGAACGCCGAGTTGCAGGTCCCGGCACAGTGGGCTGCCGAACCTCCGATGATGCGTACCGAGTCCAGTGCCGCCGCCAAGCTCATAACCATCGAGCCGTCAGAACAAGACCTTCGTGGCTATCGTTGCTTCATTGCCCTCGCGCCCAAAGCCTACGCGGAGTTCGGCGACTTTTTTACTCAACCACACTCTACCTCGGTTGTCTGGGGAGGACAAAAGGTACTGTTTATCTTCATTCACCACTCAGGTGAATTCGGCGTGTACTACGATCTGCAAACGACCGAATTTGTAGAAGAAAAAGCGGGTGGAGGGTCTCAGAGGACATCCACAATTATTCTCAAGGACAAGATTTACATCCCGGTGCCACCAGCTATCCAACCAAGTTTCGTACCCAAGGCGGGAGATCGGAAGCGTTTTGAAATAAAGGCGGATTTGATCAGGACGGGGGTTCCAAATTCCGAATAATGCGGAGCTGGGTGTTCAGCGGTTCGACCATAGCAGCGGCTGAAGAGGATGTGTCCTTAGTCGAGTCGTCTTTCGGCGCAATTGGCGCACAAGCGATCCACGGCTGTAGAGGCTTATCCGCTTTCAGGGCGGCAGATATGAGGACTTTCACCTGAATTAGCAAGTTACATCTGGTCTGTTTCCAGCGGACAACGACCCTGGTGGATGAACAAAAATGTCCCCGAGGCTCAGCCACTTACGCAGACGGGAGCGCGAACTCGATTGTACCTAAGCTACGACAAAAAAGAAAAGCGGCCCAAAAGCCGCTCTCCAAAATCCGCCTCCGCGGCGGTGAACAACCCTCAATGGGGAACGAGAACGGAAAAATCCAGACTGTAGCCTTGATTGCTTCCTAAACCCTCGTGGGGATGTAGAACAGACTAATATGTCTCCATATGTCTTAAACTTCAGAGCCGCCTGTGCGGCGGTTAAGTTTGTCGAAGTTTCTTTCGTCCCTTCGACAATTTAATGGTTGTCCGGATAGAGCGCGCGGTCAACATCTATTTTGGCGGAAGTGTAATTTTTTCGTTTCAGGGGTTTTGACCAGATTGATGTACACGTTGTGACATCACGTATTTCTACATGATGTCCGCCACCGCCCGAAGAACCATTCCGCAGTGACCGCAAGCGTGGCCCAGATACCGCCGAAGACTGTCAAGGTTGTCAGGCTGGCAGACAAGTCCGGTAGCCTGAGGAGCGCACATCCAACGCTCGTCGATATCCCGACAGCTACGCCGATCAGAACTTTTTTCATTTCTTCACCCTCGCTGTTTTCATGAGACCAGAAGACAAGCGTGGCACGGTTCCTCTGCCGGCCAAAGCAATCATTCCGCCGAATGCCCCCGATGCCATAGATGCCTCGCCCCCCGTCCCAGATTGGCCGACCCAGGCCAATACCTTGTCCGGCAGGGCCCAGATCAGCCCAAACCCTTTGATGGTCGCGTACCAGACGAGATATGCTTGTATAGCGGTCATAACGAGAAAGCCGACGAGCCCGACGACATGCCCTCCGGATTGAGCGAGAAAGGCCGTCGGCCAAAGTGTGTCCAATGTTCCCAATGTCGCGTTGAAAACTGGATAAGCAGCGCAAAGGGCGAGCACTGCAAGCGACGGCCGCAATGCGATGTTCACAATTAGCAAAAGACCCATCTTCACGCTGTCGCCTGCGAAGTCGTGGCCGTTATCCATCTTCGTCCAGCGCATCGCCCAAAGCGGAAGGGCAATCATGGCTTCCATCAAAGACGCCAGAACCGTCATTCCTGCCATAAAAATGAACCCGAAGGGCATGATCGGGATCACATAAGCACGTAGCGCACCAATGATCATGAGGCCGCCGATCACCCACTTGCTCCAGTCAAGAAGCCAAGCGGCAGCACCGCCCGCGCCAACGGATGATGAAATCCAGTTGGATCCGGCGACCATTGCGATCCCTCCGGCAGCGATCGCCGCCCAGGCGGTCGAAATCATGGCGTGACCAGACGAGATCAAAGCGCCCATCGCATCTCGATCCGTCATATCATTCGAGGACGATGACGCCCACTCGGCCATTGATCTCGCGACTGGTGCCAGGAGTTTTGTCAGGAAGTCCGCGTTTTCGTCGCCGGCGCTGGCAAAATCGTTGGCAGAAATGCTCACCCGCTCGGACTCACCGGAAACCTGCAGATCGAGGATTTTGAACGCTCGATCAAGCGCGAGGCCGAAATCGCCGTCCGTTCGTGGCGGGGTATCTTCGATCATCTCGTTGACCAACGATGTCATAAGTTCGGAAACCTGGCTGAGATTGCGCCAGTACATTCCGGCCGTCAGAAATCCCTGCTGTTGCGCAGCCTCGACCAGTTTCGAGCGTGACGCTGTATCCGTTGACGCGGCTACCGCCTTGGCTGCGGTCACGACAGTCGCGTCGAAAGTTGCCCCCATGGCGCGAATGTCACGCACGAGATGCGCCGACAGTGTAGTGTCTGCAATGGCGTGGTTGATACCGTCGCCCGAGGAAATGCCATCCCGATGTGCCGCGATCTCTGCGTATCGGGCGGCTTCCTTCCGGAACGCGACGACGAGTTTCGCTGTGGCATCGCGCCGGGAATCGGCAAAGGTGCTGTGACCGGAGGGCATGGAATACGAATACGCCCCGCAGGTCGCGCCATAGCTCCAGAAGACCCTTTCTCCAACAATCTCGCCATTTGCGGCGGGGACCTCAGCCCTCCAGCCCCAAGCGTTTCCAGCGGCGTTGTACACTGCTGCGCAAACCTCATGCCTCAAGACGATCATCGCGACCGTCGATCCGCTTTTGGACGTAGCCACGATCGGAACACCATCCTTTGCGACGGTTGAAACATAAGTTTCCCATGTGGCATCGGCCAGATTGATGCCGCTGCGGGCAACGACGTCGCGGAGCAGGTAATGCACGCCGGAAAACCCGGTCGACGGCATCGGCAGAAGTAAGCCGAGGCCGAAAACGATCCGCAGCGGTGTCCATATCTGGTGCCAGCGGTCGCCGAGGACTTTGCCCGAGTAAGCAGAAGAGACGATGCCCTGTATAGTCCCGTACCCGAGATACAGGGCCGACAACGTGAATAGGGTCGAGGTGAAGATTGCCAGGGTCTTTCCCCATGGCGAAGTCGTGTCGCCCGGCAAGACGGCTGATACCCACTGCCATGCAAGGTTGGATGAGGCCGGCTCAGCTAGCAGGTCAATCATTTCGGCCCGCCTTTCTTGCCAGTAACCTTAGGGCCATCAGTGCCGCCGGGACCGTCGGTCCCTGACGGGCCATCAATTTTTGGTTTGGCGGATTTACTCTCATCTTTCAGCCCGAGAATTTCCCTCTCCAATACCGTCAGCAGGACAGGGACTTGCCGAAGGCGAAGGTTCCGCCGAGGCGTCGGCTTCGGAACTGCTACCGTTCCAGCCGATCCCACCTTTCCCGAGCTGCCTTCTCCACCATCATTTTCGCCATATCGAGCGACGTCTTCGGCTGCGAACGCCTTGTCAGCCAGACTGAACTCGCAGAGTTCGTCGGACTGACGGTCAAGGATCATCCGTCCAATGGACGCCATCTCTGGGAGCGTGTTCCAGAGGTAGCGCAGCCAGGGTCGCCGGCATTCCGGAAGGCCGCAATTCTGTCGGAATACGCTCGCGACCAATTCCACCCGCTCGTTTGCGGTGCGCCATCCCGCCGCGCCGTGCCTGTCGATGCATTCGAGATAGGCAAGCAGTTCGGGCGCTTCCTGTTCAAGCCATGCCTCGCGCCGGCCTTGCGGCAAGGCGCGGTGCGTCAGGCTCCATCTTACCGCATCGAGATCTGCACCGCTCGCGATAGGTAGGTACTCCATGCCGATATCGCGGAGCATCGTGTGGGCGTTCTTTTCGAAAAGTTCGTCGCCTGTCGACTTCATAGTCTCGGTCCTCCCGGTATCGGTGGGGGTTCGTCGAGCGCGGCCGCGAGTGCGTCCGACAGACGCCGAACCTCCTGCCTTGCCATTGCTGCCGCTGCCGCATGATGCCGTGCCGCCCGACGTGCGTCGGACGTTCGCTTTTCGGCTTCCGCTCGTGCCTCACGCTCTCGCGCAGCATCGGATCTTGCCCGTTCGGCAAGGGCTTGAGCTGCGGCAAGGTCCCGCCCAAATTCACGCCGGATCTGCTCGCGAACCCGCGACTGTTGGATGCCGTCGGCAACGGAACGGATTGCACCACCAATGCCCTTCAGGCGCTCCGCCGCGACCCGGCCCTTCTCGGCATCGGCGCGGATCGCGGCCGCCTCAGCCTTGGTGCGGTCGACATAAGCTTGGCCTCTGGCCTGAATATGGGCGGCCCGACCGAGGGCATTCTGTAATGCTCTCGCCTGGGCTTGTTCGGCTTTCCACTCCTCCCGAGTGAGGCGACGTCGCGCAGGACCCAGACGCGTCAGCCCGCACGGAACGGCAACGGCATCGTGATAAGAGTCTTGCCATTCACGCATCGCCGCTTTGTACGCCGCGTTCGACCTTTTGTTCAGAGCTTTGCCATCCTCACCCGGTCTTGGTCCTGCGATCATGACGGCTCGCTTTGCGACGATGCCGGGGTGGTAGGCGGCCGCCCTCATTTCCGGATCGGATGTCGGGACGATATAGGCATGGATATGCCGCTGCTTTTCGTCGGTGTGGCGGATGACAGACTTGAGCGCGGAGCCATATTGATCCCGCAGCCATTTGACGGTCCGTTGTTCCCAGTCCCTTACCTCGACGAGCTTGTCCCCGTTGGTGCGGACTTCCGCGACCGTGTATGGATGGCTCGCGACGACGGTATGGAGCGTCTTCTGCCGGGACTGAATTTTCCGGAGCCTTCCCCGCGCGCCCGCGGTCATCGCGGCCGCCGCTGCGGTGTCGTGCATCGCCCTGACTTCTTCGATGTCGAGGCCGTATATGATCGTCGGCGGATGCGGGTCAGCTACGTGGACAGAGGCGATCGGTTGCCGCGCCGCTTCGTCTAAAATGAAGTCCGATGACCGACCTTGGCGGTCGGCTTTCCGGCTGTAGCATTCGAGGTGGATGAACTGGTATGCCATGTATTTGGCACTCGGGAGAATGCCTACATGGTGCCTGCCGGCGGAAAGAGAAAAAAGCAAAAAGAATGATGATAGTGACCGACTATCATCATTCGCCAAGGCTCATGGTGTGGCTCTCCAAGGGCAGACCTGAAACCTTGTCTAACGCAGGAAAATGAACAGGAGCGCTGGAATCGCAACTGTGAGAACACCTAACGAAAAGCCCCGCCAGCGAGACCATTTCCAGGCGAGGTATTCTGGCCACGATAATGAGGCCCTCCAGGTCCGAAAGGCTCGCTTGTTCACATCTTCGTAAGCTTGATATGTGCGCCAACCCACCTTCACCACCTCCTCAATCAATGCAGACCAACGCCATCTAAACGTTCAACAATACCAAGCAGGACCGAAGGGCGAAGTCTTCGTACACTCTAGAACGCTGCTCACGGACGCTTAAGCGCGCCCGCATTTTTTTCGAAATTGCACTCATAGCATTCGGCTTGAATGTTCGAGATGTCGTCAGTGCCGCCATGATAGACCGCTGTCTTATGCCCCTTGGTCCACGAATATTTGTATCGTGGATCCAGCCGCTTGGGAATGGCATCCCATGGACGCTCGCATTCAGCACATACTGGACTGGCAGCAAGGACCGCCCTCCATTCGGAAGTGGTATGCTTGCCGCCGTTTGCTTTCAGTCTCGCGTTCCGAACGTGACCGCGAATATTTCGGCAATCCATGCAGGCGTTCCACGCGTTAAAGCGCGAACCTCCGCATTTCGTACATTCATTTCTAACACTTGTGTCCATAAAACAGAGCTATATCTGACTAGGATTTCCCGAATGCGCAAAATCGACCGCCGACAAGTAACCGCACTTACGCGTCTCTCCACGGGAAAGAAAGTTCCGCTTGGAGCCTTCTTTGGAGTCGGTCGGAAAACTTGGCAGTCATTAATCGACAACGGCTGGGCGACACAAGACAGTGTGTCGAGCAAGCTATTGATCACCGAACTCGGCCAAAAGGTCTACGCTAAGGCAGCGCTTGATGGCATTGAGCCGCTCCAGAGCCCCGAAGATCACTCGTGGATCGACGAAGAAGGGGGCATTTACCGCGCCATTTTTGAGAATGGGCATGAGTCCCCAGGCTTCCCGGACCACTGGCAAGCGAATGACTACCGCGTCGCGTTCGGTATTGTCCGTGAAAATCCCGATTCATCCTTGCCTGCGTTTGCTTTAAGCGATGAACCTACCGCTATTCTCCATCCAACTGACAAAGTGATCAGAGCGCACGTGGCACTGCTTGAAATCAATAAACAAAAGTACCAACCGCACCATCGGTGGGTAGAGACAAGTCCGGGGGAGAAAAAAGAAGATTTTACAGCTTGGGATGGTGAAGAAAATTTTGCGCGCATATGCTTCGATAAGAATTCACGAAGGAAAGGAGGGAAGTGGAAGTGGGAGATCATTCAGCCGACGTGGCTGCGAGAAAACTCATTTTATAGTTTGAATGGATGGATGCCAACAGCACGCGATGCAGTAGAACGGGTAGAACAAGAATGGCACTCACTGAGAAATGTTCACGCTCGCCTTTAGAGCTGGCCACGAATTCAACGCGCATCAACGGTCTTAACAACATCCACGAGGCATGAGGTTTGGATGAATTCGTTGGCCTTCTTGAGCGCCATGCGGCCGGACCTGGCGGCATCTTATTGGCTCCTTAACCTCAAAGATTAGCAATGCCTAGAATTCCAGCCGACGCCCAAGTGACGATTGTTTTCGCGAAAAGCCGAGAGGCTGTGCTGGCGGCTGAATTGCCGAGACCGTATGTGGCTGTATTGCCCGATCCCGAGCAATTCGACGACTTCGGCCACACCTATCTGGCAAGGATGATGTTCGCCAGTTTAGATGGTGACCCGACGGTATTCCGTTTCCGTTTGATGGTGCGCGGATTCAATCGCACCTCTGACGCTATGGCTGAAATTCTAGGTGGCGCGGACATTCGGCCGATCGCTGAGGTCCAGCCGGACTTCGCTACGCTCCTTCCTAAACGCGATCAATATATGCAGATTGTATCGAAACTTGGGTTCGAGGCGGCCATCGCCAGTCTCCGCCGGCTTGGTGACGCGGTGGTCGTCAGGATTGAGAACCAAGATCAGCCACGGCTAGAATTGATAGGAAGCCGTGATTTCTACCTCGGCATAATTCGAGCAGGTGGGGCGTTCTCGGCGCTGAAGCAGGGGAGTCGCTATTTCCGACAGGTGATGCCGCCCGATGTCCAAGACGCGGCGCGCGGAAGGTCGCGTTTCACCGCCCAGTTGAGAAGCGCGCAAAATCGGTACGAACTGGACATCGACTTCGACGAAGACCCGATCTTCAAGACCCGTACCAACGTCTTGATCGGCAAAAATGGCACGGGCAAGACACAGTTGCTCAAGGCAATGATCGACGCGCTGACGACAGCCGATCCGAATAAGCTGACTGATAACGCTCCTGCGTTTGATCCGCCATTGGAAGTATCACGTGTCTTAGTCTTTTCGTCCGTTCCAAACGATCCGTTTCCAAAACAGATCGGAGCTTGGCTCGGGATCGACTACGAGCACTTCGCCGTGAACTATGCGGAACGGGATCGACCTGACACCCTTCTAGAGTCATTGGTAACCTGCGTTCGCGACGACGATGATCGACGCCTCGCGCAAGTAGAAAACAACCACGACCGTATCGACATCTTGCGTAATGGCCTTACAGCCATCGGGATTTGGAATCAGATCTATCTTCCACTGGCCGCCCCTGAGGCGGACGAAGGTCTCCCGCATGAGGTGGAAATTGGGGGACATCACTACTTTCCCTTGGCCCGGCGACTTGGAGAGCAGAATACGTTGCTCTTGCTGCGGCGGATTGATTGGAACCGGATGCCGATCATAATGGACGAGGATCTCCAGGCTCGCGCGTTAAGCAGCGGGGAGATTTCATTGGTCCGACTTACGGCGCAGCTCGTTGCATCGATCGAACAAGGGTCTTTGTTGATACTTGATGAACCTGAAAACCACCTGCACCCGAATTTTGTCTCAGACATAATGGCGCTACTTCAACACCTTCTTGAGGTGACCGGGTCAGTCGCGATTATAGCGACCCATTCGGCTTATATCGTCCGGGAAGTCCCGCGAGATCAGGTGCATGTCCTAACAATGGACGGCCGCGATATTCAGATTGTCCGGCCGCGCATGCAAACCTTCGGCGCGAGCATCGACACCATTTCACAGTTTGTCTTCGGCGACACGAACCTGGCGCATCGCTATCAAGACAGGCTTGAAGCTTGGGCTGATGAAGTCGGCCAGGGGATGGGCATCGACGCCGTGATCGAGCGGTTTGGTGACCGACTCAATGCCGAGAGTCTTTCCATAATAGCCGCACGTCTGAAACAGAACGACGCAGGAAATTGATGCGCAGCTTACCCGTACCAACATCCGCTGATGGTGACGACAGCGAGATTGAAGCCCTATGCCGGGATCCAATTTTCGCACCGGGTAGGCAGGAGTGGCTTGCAGCATACGCGGCATATCGAGCCGTCGGTGGGAATCCGTGGGCCTTCGATCCCCTCTATGTTGATAGTGATCTTCACCACAGACGATACGACCTTTATGACGGGAGAAAGAATTCCCCTGAATTAAAGGCTATACGCGATAACAAGCAGTTAAAGTACTGTCCAATGTGCGGTTCCCCAGTCATCGGCAGCTTAGACCACTATCTCCCGCGGACAACCTACAGTGAATTTTCGATCATGCGCGCAAACTTGGTGCCCGCGTGCATGCACTGCAATTCAAGCACAAAGGGGAAGACTTACAGGGGAGAAGCAGAGCATGAGCGGTTCATTCATCCGTATTTCGACGCCTGGGCAAACGGGCCTGTCTGGCAGGTGGAAATCGACGCCCCCTATAGTGCCGCGACATTTCGTCCGGTTCCTACCCCGGACTTAGGTGAGCCGAGGAGGAGCCTCGTTCAGTTCCACCTTAGGAACGTCCTCGGGAAGCAATTCATGATCTCAACCGTGAATCTGTGGGCAACCTACCACGAAACGCTCGCGGTGAATCTCGACGACTATGCTCTGGATGCCGTGATCGCTCGGATTGGTAAGGACCGAAAAATTGCAGAAATCACCGCAGGCACGAATAGTTGGAGCGCGGCATTCATGCGCGGACTTCAAGCCAGCGGCCCTGCCATCGTTCACGTGCGAATGAAGTTACTTGAGTTCGTCGAAAACGCCTAAATGATTATCCGCCGCCCCGCCAGGCAGATGGTTCATCTCTTGCGGTGCGCGACGTTATGAAGGTGAAGGCGGATTTCCGCCATTTCAAGAAGAGTCTAAAAGGCATCCAGCGGATGCAATTAATGTATCAGAATTTTAGCAAATTGTGTGCGCCAGCTAAGGTTCGGGTACGGGTAGAGGAGTGTAAATTCTTCGCTTTCGCCAGTAACGGGATTACGCATTGTGAATTTTCCTGTCGCATACTCTTCCACTTTTTCTAGGGTAAGATACCCCTGCATCGCAGCTTTGGTGTGAGCAAAGGGCATTCTACTCATCGACTCTGCCAAGAAATCCTTCAAGGACGGGGTCCAATCACCGCTTGAAATGACCCGATACACGGGTAGCCTAGTAATCTCGCTAGGCGAAACCCCTACCAATTCAGCAATACTGTTGATCTCTGCGTCCGTAAGAGGGAGCAGACCTCCCATCTTTACGACATCTTCACGACTAACGATCTCTGGTTGCTCAAAAGTGCTCATGCGCTCACCTTGTTGATCGGTTCTAGCTGTTAAGGCACTGCAAATCTAGAAGATGGCCACACTCAAGAGACAAATTATAGATGCCCCTCCCAGTGTCGGCCCTAAACAGGCAATTAATAATCTCACAGAAATACTTCGCGTATATTTGTGGGAATCCCCGAATACTCTTCCCGTATATCCATCTACAAGCTGCGTCGAATCCAAAGATATATTTTTGCGATTAAAAATGCAACTTCAAATACTAATGATGCCATGATTACTCAATTCTTGCTTGATTTTTACAATTTATGAGGTAGCATTGCTGTCGATAGGGAGGCGCTTACAATGAAGATTGTCGCCGAAGAAGTATTTGAACCCCCTCGATCTGGCCCTCCCGAAGGAGGGGATGCACTAGAGTCTTTACTTGCCCTTCTACCACGAAAATCGGCCGAAGCCTTTATGCCGCTTATAGAAGAAGATGGCATAGACATATGGAATCTAAGATTTCGATCTGGTTTAGACCTCTTCTCTGAAGAGGAATACGATATCGTTCGCCGAATACAGAATGGTCCAAAAAGCACTTTCTCTACCCCCAGCAGGCACGTTGTAATAATATTGAAAGCCACAAGATTATGTAATCTCCGATGCACATACTGTCATTCTTGGCGGTCGGGCGCGGGAAATGTTATGCCCCTGCAAACGCTTGCCAATATCAGTCATCAGGTATTAACTTCTCCTCACATCGACGAAGTTGACTTTGTTTGGCATGGGGGAGAAGTAACCCTCCTGCCAATCGAGTATGTGGAGCGCGCTTTATGGATACAGCAGCAGTACGCCGCCCCAAATATGAAGATAGCTAATTCACTTCAAACTAATGCAACGCGGATCACTCCAGAATGGATTGAACTCTTCAAGAAATACAGAGTCAATATTGGAGTGAGTATCGATGGACCGCCCGAAGTTCACGATTTGCGAAGGGTAGACAAGAAAGGCCAAGGCACATCCGCTGCAGTGCAGAGAGGAATATCCATGTTGCAGGCCTCTGGCCTGCGGGTGGGAGCGCTCGCCGTGGTTGATGAATGCGTAATAAAGTTGGGACCCAGAGCTTATCTCGAATATCTGGTCGATTTAAAGGTCCCCGCCGTCGCCCTCCTCAATGCGTTGCCGAGCAACAGCATCAGGGATAGTGACGAATCATGGCTGCCATGGAAAGTATTTTCTGATTTTCTGCGTGATTTATTCGATGTTTGGTGGAGGGACTATCGTAGCGCAATAACCATTCGCGAATTGCAAGCATTGGTTGACGCGGTGAAAGCGGGATATACAGGACTTTGCATCTATAGAGAAAACTGCATGGGTCGATACTTGACTATCGAGCCTAACGGAGATGTTTCCGCCTGCGACAAGTATGTAGGCGATCCTGACTTCACGTTTGGCAACATAGAGTCAATCGGACTGGGTGAAATGATGAGGGATTCAACAAAATTGGCATCTGCCATCAAGGTGGTGGACGACGCCAAGTTGCATACTTCTGGGTGCCCCGAGTATGCAATCTGTAGCGGCGGATGCCCGCACGATGTGCGTCTTCGCCAGTTGCATGGGAAGGAGGGGCAAGTCGAGTGTTGTGGTTTGCGGTCGCTTATCGGTGATGTTCGCAACACAATCTTATAGGGAGACTTTTTATGGCACGCGAGATTAATCTCACAGAAGATGATGTGAAGTCGCTTCAGGCAAAGCTCGACGGCGACAGGTCAGGCATGACTCCGGAGCAGGTGAATTTCACCGAGCATCTCCTTCGAAGAGGCACAGAGGGGATGTCTGCCCCGCGGACAGCGGGCAGTGTAGAATGGACTTGGACCTACCGCTTTTGAAAAGTCACGTCCTCCACCAAAGGTGGGGATTTGAAACGCTGCGCCGAGCCGTTAGAAGCGGTTTTGCTATGTGTTAGTAGGCCCGTTAAAGAGGTCGGCAAAGTCATAAGCCTTGTCGACCTTTTCTTGATTACGGATATAGCGTCTGAACCGCGCCGGGTTTGTCGGAGGCCATTTCGTTTAAGTTATGCGGCCATGGCTGCTGCGTCCAGCATGGCGTAGTATCGTTCTTCGGCCATCGGCTGGCGGTATGCTGACGATAGGCTCCAGAAGGCGGCGTTGTTATACCAGCCGACCCATTCCGGCGTGGCGAACTCCACGGCTTCGAAGTTGCGCCACGGTCCCCGGAGATGGTTAACCTCGGCCTTGTAGAAGCCGTTGATCGTTTCACGAGAGCGTTGTCGTAACTGTCGCCAACGCTTCCGACAGACGGCTCTATTACCGCCTCCGCTAGTCCGCATGGATGTTGATTATGGGATGGCCCGCCCTTCTAGCCTTACGCGTATTTAATGTATCACAATGTTAATATGGTCTGGCGACCGCTGCGCCAGAAGCGGACGTGCCATGCCATTGAGAGTTCCCGTTGAGGCAAATCGGTTGCTCAGCAGATAGGTGTAAGGGACGCCCAATTCACGATCACAAGGGCTCTGGACGCCAGCCCTCACCTCGGACCGCTGACGTCAAGTAACAACCACACGTAAATATTTCTGTTGGACTTTCGCCTGATGGGTTGCGTTGCAGGCATAATACTTTCATCTCTTACCATTTGCGCGATGGGAGGGGGCGAGATGAGTGTTGCTGACGAATTCTACAACTTCCGGAACAACTACAATATCGGCTCTGAGCTAATCAGCTCGATCGGCCAACGCTACCGACGCATTACTACGCGCCTCAACGCTGACTTTTGGAACACCGATTCGAGTTCCGCTCACAGCCTCTATGTCGGCTCCTACGGTCGGGACACGGCCGCGAGAGGAATAAGCGACCTCGATATCGGCTTTCAGCTCCCTTACGCGCAATACGTCAAATATAGCGGGTATCAGTCCAACGGCCAGTCAGCGCTACTTCAAGCAGTAAAAAACTCCCTCCTCAATACCTACAAATCTAGCAAGGTCGGCGGCGATGGTCAGGTTGTCGTGATCTCGTTCACGGACGGGATCACGTACGAAATTCTGCCGTACTTCACCAACAAAGATGGTTCTTGGACCTTTGCCGATTCGAACGGGGGAGGCGCTTGGCGGACGTGCAATCCTCGGGCAGAGATGGATGCCGTTCAGACCCGAAATAAAGCCGTCAACGGCAACCTCAAAGCTCTTTGTCGGATGATGCGGGTGTGGAAGAACCACAATAGCGTCCCGATGAGCGGGGCCTTGATCGACGCACTCGCCTACCAGTTCATCGAAAAGTGGGAGTACCGGGATAAGTCGTACGGCTTCCATGACTACCTGGTTCGTGATTTTTTGAAGTACCTCTACGACCTCGACCGAGAGAAAACCTATTGGCGCATGCCTGGGAGCGGCTCGTACGTCTACAAGTCAGGGGTATTCTGGACGAAAGCGCTCACGGACTACAATATCGCCGTTGAGGCCTGCAATATGCAGGCCGACGATAAGGCCGCACAGCGCCGCGTGAAATGGAGGACCGTCTTTGGCACAACCTTCCCAATCTGATCCACGATACCAACTCGAGAGCCAAGTACGCGAGTGTTATGGCCGTTGCGCCTACACCCACAAGATCCACGAGAAGATGGCCGAGCGACTTGCCGATCATCAATGGTATGCGAAGTGGTTCAACATCATCCTGTCCGCGCTCATCGCCAGCGGCGCGGTAGCGGCCGTTTTCAGGGCGGAGACTGGGCTTCTGCAGTATGCGGAATACGCGACCGTCGTGCTTGCCATTCTAAGCCTGATCTACAACGCGTATCAGAAAGACTTAGACCCCGGTGCGCTTGCGCAACGACACAGGGAAACCGCGTCCGACATCTGGAATGTGCGAGAATCTTACCTCAGCCTGATAACCGACGCGCTCAACTCGGCGGTCCAAATTGACGACCTCCGTGCAAAGCGCGACGCGCTGCAGGCCAATCTTCACGAAATATATCGGGCGGCACCATTCACGGACGGGAAGGCGTACAAGAAGGCGCAGGAATCTTTGAAGGACAATGAGGAACTTATGTTCTCCGACAAAGAAATCGACGACATGCTTCCTACCACTTTAAGGCGGTCGAACAGGCCCTAGTCTAGGCTGACGCTCTGCCTACCCTCATAGATTTAGCAAACAGTTCGGGCGCGACCTATTGTAATGAGCCGCAGCGCGATCCATGCTCATTAATGTAGCAAAACATCAGCAGGATTAAGCCTCCTGAATGACGACGGATTGAGCAGCCCCGACCTCAACATATTTAGAATCTTCCTCGCCTTCTCGTATTCATTTTATCGCGCAAAAATACATCAACAGGGTGAGTTGAATTCTTCAAATCCATCGTAAGTCTAATTCGTGCATATCTAATTTCAATGCTAAACACGTCTGCAATACATCTACTGTTTGCACAACTTTCAGCAAACCTATATATATTACCACCAATTACATTGTCGATTTTCATATATCGATTTACATATATTTTCCACGCCTCCAAATCAGTATTAACAATGCCCCGCAACCTCATTCGGGAAAATCGATATGCGTCTTTGAACGCATTTTTGTAGAATTGACCATTCATTACTGTCATCTTCCGAGCTGGCTGGCTCGCTCCCGATAAGCCCTTGCCTCCTCTGAGAGTGCTAACCCACGATGTTCCGCCATTCCTGCGGCTCTTTCCAACAAAACCCCGCACTCAACTAGACTGCTGACTTTCCCTTCCAGTTTCCATTCGGCTTCGCAGATATCTGCTTCGGCCTGAATGAGGCGTACTTCTGCCAGAGGAGCCGAAAAATTGTTAGCCCGGAGCGTAGTTCGAATATCGCTGATTGCTCGTCTGCCGCCATCGTAGTCGCGATCCAGTTCAGCTAGCGTAACAGCGTAACGCCTTGTACACATCGCGGCACCCTCAAGATCGCCCTCGTTTTCATCAACGGCCCTACCCAAATCAAGCGCCTCGCGAATTGTTCTATCACCTAGTACGTGCAATCGGTCGTCAATCGAGATTGAATTACCGCCAATATCGATGACCGACGCAGCAGCATTATTGAGGCTTGCTCCTATAGAGTGATGAAATTTCGGGACGCATGTCTTCACACCAGCGTCGTATGCCTTCAGATCTACAAAGGGAGCGGTGGATTTCTTATCGTGATAACTCACATGTGCAAGGATACGCGAATGCACGACAAAGTCCGGAAACTCCCGCAGAAGATTGTGCAACACGCCTACGCAATAGTCCTCCATCGCGCGGTCACCCCAAAGGTATGCACGCCAGGACGTACGACATAGAATATGAGTCAATAGCCACTGCCTTTTTTCATCTCCGCTGACAATTATTTCAGGGTTTTTGGTGAGGGTTTCTATAAGGCTACGGCCGAATGTCATGACGCGCCTGCGGTGCCCTAAGCGGCCGTCTTGATACGCGGCTCTATCAACAAGGTCGAACCAGTATCCGAGATCGTTACGAACTTCGGAAAGCGAAGTCCCATCGTTCGAAAGAACACGCTCTAGGGCGGCACGCTCATATGCAGGGCCGCGTGTGGCACCCACAACCAACGGCGTCTTTCTCGAGTCCAACGCGCGAAAGACTTTCGCATAAGGAATGTAAGCCGCGTCAAGCCGATCTACGATGTCTTTCAGCGTAGGATACATATTGAAATACGGTAAAGCCTCCGCCTTAATCTCGTCGTGCATTCTTCGGCTAACGCAACGGAGAGGTTTTACTGAGCCAGGTGGCGTGTTCATATAACCACCCCAGCTACCGCCATCTTTCTGAACCATTTTCAAAGCGGCTTTCCAGCGTTCATTTCCACGCAACCGCTTCTTTTCAGCGAGCGCATCTCCAAGCTCGACGACAATTGCAAGATATGTCTCAAAAGTGGCAGTCGGCATCACGGCTCACCTCTTGGGTTACTGATATGCTAACTTAACATTGCCGCAGCAAATCCCGCCCACCAAAATGATTCGACGATTGCAGATTCCGGTTCCAAATGCGCCGCTCGGTTGGTCAAAACCGCTAGGTAACGCGATTTATTTTCTCTTCGTGGTCGGGAGCACCGACCCATCACTGTCATCGGGATTGGCCCGACGGCAAGTTAAACAAGGAGAGAGAGATGGGATTTTGGTCCAGCATTTTCGGCGGTGGCAATGACACCTCCAGTTACAATTCCGATGGCTCATATGTCGGCGGGTCGCGCGGCAACCTGTCCGGCGGCACCAGCCATTATGGCTCCGATGGCTCGTATGTCGGCGAGTCGCGTGGCAACCTGTCCGGCGGCACCAGCCACTATGGTTCCGATGGCTCGTATGTCGGCGGGTCGCGCGGCAACCTGTCCGGCGGCACCAGCCATTATGGTTCCGATGGCTCGTATGTCGGCGAGTCGCGCGGTAACCTGTCCGGCGGTATCAGCCACTACGGCTCCGACGGCTCGTTTAGCGGATGGAGCGATGCCTCTGCGGGCTCGTCCGGCAGCGGATGGGGCCTTGGCTCTGGCTCATCCGACAGCAGCTCGTCCGGTGGCGGGTGGGGTGGATTTGGTTCGGGTTCCTCCGACGGCAACTCATCCGATGGTGGTTCTTCGGGCGGCGGATGGGGTTCCTGGTAACATCAGCACCACAATAAATGCACTGTGGCCGGGATACTCCCGGCCACTTTCTTTTTATCTGCGGCCACCAGCCTGATTGAGATAGGGCAATCCAGATGGTCTACGCCCACTGGAAATTCATACAGCATGAATTTTGAATAAGTGAGACTAGCTCTATCAAAACTACAGCAATTAATGTAGCATAATGTCAAGAGATTATGCCCACCCGCAGCCACGACCTCCAGCGCCCGCTTGGCGCTTTCCTGTCCGCGAATGTCGGCCAGATCGGGAAGGTTTACCGGCAGCGACCGCACGGCCGGTTCGGGCCGCGTCAGCACCTGCGTCCCCCGAAAGTGGTTGGCAAGGCCGATCAGGCTGCGCGGCGCAAGAATGTCGATGTCCGGCCCCGCCCAGGCGGCCTCGGGCCCGCTGGCGGCCGGGCAGATCAGCCCCTTGCCCATGGCGTTTGCGGCAATGGCGGCCGGCAGCGCACCGGCCACCGGCGCAATCGTGCCATCAAGGTTGAGTTCGCCGACAACCGCATATTCCGACAGCGCATCCGCCGGGATGGCGCCGAGCGCCGCCATCAGGCCGAGCGCGATGGCTAGGTCGAAATGCGACCCTTCCTTGGGAAGGTCGGCGGGTGCGAGATTGACGGTGATCCGTTTCGGCGGCAGGGACAGGCCGGACGCGTGAAGTGCCGCATGCACCCTCTCCCGGCTTTCCGCCACCGCCTTGTCCGGCAGGCCGACGATCTGCATGGCCAGCTTGCCGGGCGCGATCATCACCTGCACGTCTACGGGCAGACCTTCAATGCCATGAAATGCGACTGTTGCAACCCGAGATACCATCGCCAGCCCCCAAAGCTACCGGTTGCAGGGAGACTGGCACGGAATTCGGAATCAAACAAGAACAAAAATGCAACAAAAGCGACTCATTTACGCCGTATAGTTGCATACGGTTGCAAAGGCGGAACAAATCAGAACGTTTGCGCTCAGCGCTTCGCCTCGATCGCGTCCCAGAGAAGTGCCGCTATGTCGACACCGCTGAAGCGCTTCACTTCGCGGATGCCGGTCGGCGACGTCACGTTGATTTCGGTGAGGTAATCGCCGATCACGTCGATGCCGACGAGGAGGAAGCCGCGTTCGCGCAAGGACGGCCCGATGCGGTCGCAGATTTCCTGCTCGCGCTTCGTCAGTTCCGTGTGCTCTGCTCTGCCGCCCACATGCATGTTGGAGCGGCTGTCATGCTCGGCAGGCACGCGGTTGATCGCGCCCACCGGCTTGCCGTCGATGAGAATGATGCGCTTGTCGCCCTTGCGCACGTCCGGCAGATATTGCTGCGCGATGAAGGGCTCGCGGAACATCAGGCCGAAGGTTTCGAGCAGCGAGGAAAGATTGCGGTCGTCCTTCTTGAGATGGAAGACGCCGGCGCCGCCATTGCCGTAGAGCGGCTTGATGATGATGTCGCCCATTTCTTCACGGAAGGCGCGGATTTCATTGGCGTCGCGGGTGATCAGCGTGGCCGGCATCAGGTCCGGGAATTCGGTGACGAAGATCTTCTCCGGAGAGTTGCGCACCCAGGCCGGATCGTTGACAACCAGCGTCTTGGGGTGGATGCGCTCCAGCATATGGGTCGACGTGATATAGGCCATGTCGAAGGGCGGGTCCTGGCGAAGCAGGACGACATCCATGGTCGAAAGGTCGATTCGCTCCGGTTCGCCGAGGGTGAAGTGATCGCCCTTGGTGTCGCGCAGTTCCATCGGCTCGGCGGTGGCATAGACCTTGCCGTCGCGCAGCGACAGTTTCTCCGGTGTGTAGTGGAAGAGACGATAGCCGCGGGCCTGCGCCTCCAGGCTCATGGCGAAGGTGGAATCACCCGCGATGTTGATGGACGAGACATGGTCCATCTGGACCGCGACATTCCTGATCTTTGCCATGTGATATCCTTGAGCATTCCAGGAAAAGGCGGGAGCGTTTTCGGTCCGGAGATGCGTTGACGGGCTTGTACGATTGCGCCCGGGATATTTAGGCGGTCAAAGCGCCGAGCGCAACGGGCGTTTGATCAATCCGGCAAGCTTGCCCTTGAGCCGGTAGGCAAGCGCGACCGGCAGGGGGAAAGGCCGACGCAGGAAAGCGATCTTGCGGACATAGTTGTCGATCTGCCAGGTCGCCCAGGTATTACCGGTGAAATAGGCGATGTCGCCGGCTTTCAGGACACGAACCGCACCGTTCGCGTCGGTGACCCGCACTTCGCCCTCAAGGATCATGACCGTCTCGTCCCAGGCAAAATACCAGCGAAACGTACCTGCCGTGCAATCCCACAGCGCCGTCATCGCGGCACGGTCGGAGCTCTGCGAATGCTCGGCGATGCGCGCTTGCGGCGCCCCGGCAACGATCCAGGCGGGATCGATCGGGGCAGCCTTCATTTCCATCGCACCGGACGATGCCGCGACCAGCGGCGGCACATCGGCGAGATCCAGAAACGGCTTCGCGCCGGCAACCAGTGCCATGAATGCCTGAATCGGCAGAAGATGAAACGCCATCAAGGTCCCCTTGTCATAAAACTCGGGGCTTACCTTGCCGGAAAAGTCTCACGAAATTCCTACGCCGAAAGATTGCATTTTAGAGAGCTTCGGCAATTTCGACATGATTCTTCTACGATATGCGCCGCTTCGGCACATGGCTGTCTCAGATTGAGGCAGCCTCGATGCGTTTGCCGGTCTCTGCGGCAAAGAAATGCAACCGGTCGGTCGCAATCGTCAGGCGAATGTCGCCCGGCAGCGGCAGATCCGGGGACACGGCCACAACAACCGACTGTCCGCCGCAATTCCCGTGCAGCAGGCGCTGGGCGCCCAGATCCTCGATGAAGACGATCTCGAACGGCATGCCGGAACCGCTTTCCGAGAGACGGAGGTCCTCCGCCCGCAGGCCGAGCGTGACCGGACCGTTAGGCAGGTTCGCCCGCAGACCGGTTTCACCGTCGCCGATCGAAACCGCGCCGCTGGCAACACTGGTCTTGACGAGGTTCATGGCCGGCGAGCCGATGAAGCTCGCCACAAAGGTTGAGGCCGGGCGGTGATAGACCTCCAGCGGTGCGCCGATCTGCTCGATACGGCCGCCATTGAGCACGACGAGCCGGTCGGCCAGCGTCATGGCTTCCAGCTGGTCGTGGGTCACATAGATCGAGGTCGTGCCGAGACGCTTCTGCAGCTGCTTGATCTCGCCGCGCATCGATACGCGCAGCTTGGCATCAAGGTTCGACAGCGGCTCGTCGAAGAGGAAGGCGGCAGGCTTGCGCACGATGGCGCGGCCCATGGCCACACGCTGGCGCTGGCCGCCGGAAAGGGCGCGCGGCTTGCGTTCCAGATAGGGCTGAAGCTCCAGCATGCGGGCGGCTTCCGCCACGCGCGCATCGATCTCCGCCTTCGGCGTGCCGCGATTGCGCAGGCCATAGGCGAGATTGTCGTAGACGCTCATATGCGGATAGAGCGCATAGTTCTGGAACACCATGGCGATATCGCGCTCGGCCGGCTCGATCTGGTTCACCACGCGGTTGCCGATGGAGACGGTGCCGTCGGTGATGGTCTCAAGCCCAGCGACCATGCGCAGCAGCGTCGACTTTCCGCAGCCGGACGGGCCGACGAGAACGATGAACTCGCCATCGGCGATGGCAATCGAGATATCGCTGACGGCGTTGACATTGCCCACATAGGTCTTGCCGACGCCCTTGATGTCTATGGCAGCCATGTTCTTACTTCTCCGTTTCGACCAGGCCCTTGACGAAAAGGCGCTGCATGAAAATGACGACGAGGACGGGCGGCAGCATGGCGAGGATCGCCACCGCCATGACGAGGTTCCATTGCGGCTCGGCATCGGTAACGTCCGACATGCGCTTGATGCCCATGACGATGGTGTAATGCTCGCTGTCCGTGGTGACGATCAGCGGCCACAGATACTGGTTCCAGCCGTAGATGAAGAGGATGACGAAGAGTGCCGCGATATTGGTGCGCGACAGCGGCAGCAGGATATCCTTGAAGAATTTCAGCGGGCCCGCGCCATCGACGCGCGCGGACTCCAGCAGCTCGTCCGGTACGGTCAGGAAGAATTGCCGGAACAGGAAGGTTGCCGTTGCAGAGGCAATCAGCGGAATGGAAAGCCCCGCATAGGAGTTGAGCATGCCAAGATCGGCGACAACCTTGAAGGTCGGCACGATGCGCACCTCGACGGGCAGCATCAACGTGACGAAGATGATCCAGAAGGCGAGCTGGCGAAACGGAAAGCGGAAATAGACGATCGCATAGGCCGAGAGGATCGAGATGACGATCTTGCCGAGGGATATGGCGAGCGCCATGATCAGGCTGTTGCCCAGCATCATGCCGATGGGCGGCGCACCGGCAGCCGCGAGACCGCTGAAGAGCACCGTCTTGTAAGTCGCGAGAAAGTCCGAGCCCGGCAGGACCGGCATTACGCCGGTGATGAAATCGGTCGTCTTGTGCGTCGACGCGATGAAGGCGACATAGACCGGGAAGGCGACGATGACGACGCCCAGGATCAGGACGAGATGGGCGAGGAGTTTCAGGTAGGGGCGATGTTCGACCATGTCAGCCTCAATACTGCACGTTGCGCTCGACGAAGCGGAACTGGATGAAGGTGAGCGCGATGACGATGACCATCAGGACGACCGACTGCGCCGAGGATGAGCCGAGATCGAGCCCGATGAAGCCGTCGGTGAAGACCTTGTAGACGAGGATATTGGTTGACTGGTTCGGGCCGCCTTGCGTCGTCGCATGGATGACGGCGAAGGTGTCGAACATCGTGTAGACGACGTTGACGACGAGCAGGAAGAAGGTCGTCGGCGAAAGCATCGGGAAGACGATATCGCGGAAGCGCTTGCCCGGACCTGCGCCATCGATGGCCGCAGCCTCGATCAGCGCCTTGGGGATTGATTGCAGGCCGGCGAGGAAGAACAGGAAGTTATAGGAAATCTGCTTCCAGCTGGCCGCGATGACCACCAGGATCATGGCATCCGTGCCGTTCAGCCGGTCATCCCAGTGATAACCGATCCCCTTCAGCAGATAGGGGATGAGGCCTATGGTCGGGTTGAACATGAACCAGAAGAGCACGCCCGCAACGGCCGGGGCCACCGCATAGGGCCAGACGAGCAGCGTCGTGTACAGGCTGCGACTTTTCAGCAGCGAATTGGCGGCAACCGCCAGAACCAGCGCCACAACGATGGAGACAGTCGCAACCGCAATCGAGAAGACGACGGTGACGATCATGGCATTGAGATAGCCCGGATCGTGCAGGATCGCGACATAGTTGGCGAGGCCGACGAATTCCGTGCTGGTGCCGAAGGCGTCTTCGCGCAGGAACGATTGCCAGACCGCCTGACCGGCAGGCCAGACGAAGAAGATCAGCGTCACGGCGAGCTGGGGCAGGATCAGCCAGTAGGGCAGAATCTTGCTCGAAAAGATGGTGCGTTTGGTCTGCATGGCCGTTTCCGCTGCAAGGGGAAGGCGCGCTCGCTCTAGAGCCTGTCAGGTCCAAGTTGAACCTGACAGGCTCTAGATTATTTTGTTTTCGTTTGTCTTTTCGGGAAAACCGGGTTCCGCTTTTCCCTGACAAAATCGAAAGCAAGCGCGCCCTATGGAAGACTTTGGCCTGATGGCCGGTCTTACTTGTTGGAAGCCGCGAATTCGGCGATCAGCTTGTCGCCGCGCTCGACGACGGAGTCGAGTGCTTCCTTGGCGGACTTCTTGCCACCGAGCAGCGCCTGGAATTCCTCGTCGATCACCTTGCGGATCTGGACGTAGTTGCCGAAGCGCAGGCCCTTCGAATTCGGGGTCGGCTGGTTCAGCGTGATTTCCTTGATGCCGACGTCAGAGCCGGGGTTCTTTTCGTAATAGCCCTGCTTCTGGCCAAGTTCGTAAGCGGCCTGCGTGATCGGCAGGTAGCCCGAGAACTGGTGCCAGTCAGCCTGAACTTCCGGCGAGGCGAGGTAGCGGAAGAAGTCGGCAACGCCCTTGTATTCTTCGGCTTCATGACCCTTGAGAACCCAAAGCGTCGCCCCACCGATGATGGAGTTCTGCGGAGCGCCCTTCACGTCGGCATAGTAGGGCAGCATGCCGTAGCCGACTTCGAAGTCCTTGGCATTGTTGATCACGCCGGCGCGCGAGGCCGACGAGTTCATGACCATGGCGCATTCCTGGCTATAGAACTTCGGAGCAGCGTCATTGCCGCCTTCCGGACCGCCATACTGGAAGATGCCTTCGGCCTGCCACTTCTTCAGATTGTCCCAATGCCTGATCTGGGTCGGGCCGTTGAAGGACAGCTTGCTATCGACACCGCCGAAGCCGTTCTCGTTGGTGCCGATCGGCAGGTTATGCCAGGCCGAGAAGTTTTCCAGCTGGATCCAGGAAATCCAGCCCGTGGTGAAGCCGCACTTGGCAGCGCCCGAAGACATGATCTTCTTGGAGAAGGATTCGACATCTTCCCAGGTCTTCGGGGCCACGTTCGGGTCGAGGCCGGCCTTCTTGAAGACGTTCTTGTTGTAATAGAGGATCGGGGTCGAGGAGTTGAAGGGCATGGAAAGCATGTTGCCCTGGGTGTCGGTGTAGTAGCCGACAACGGCCGGGAGATAGGCCTTGGGGTCGAACTGGGCGCCCGCATCCTTCATCAGCTGGTAGACCGGATAGACGGCACCCTTGGCGGCCATCATCGTGCCGGTGCCGACTTCGAAGACCTGGACGATATCGGGCTGCTGCTTGGCGCGGAAGGCGGCAATCGCGGCGGTCATTGTTTCGGCATAGGTGCCCTTGTAGGACGCCACGACCTGATACTTATCCTGCGACTTGTTGTAGTTGGCGACGATTTCGTCGAGCTTCTTGCCAAGCTCGCCACCCATGGCATGCCACCACGTGATCTGCGTTGCCGCAAACGAGCTGGTCGCCGAAAGCGCCAGTGCTGCCGCGGCGAGCGTGAGTTTCTTCATCATGAGATTGCCCCTTCCATTGAGTTGATGGACTGGAGCGGGCATTAGCCCTCTCAGGTGACGGGTCTATGAATTTTTCATTTCACTAATATGACAATCGATCGAAGGACTTCCATTTAGAATACATCGGGGAAATGGACCGGCAACCGCCACGGGAGAATGGCGATAATGTCGTAGCGGCGGGAGAGTTTTTTAGCGTCTTTCTGCTTCGCCAGCCAATGCAGGCTGGCCGCCTCGATCCGCCTCTGCGTCGCATATCCCACGGCGGAAATGGCCTCATCGACACGCCGGCGCGCCTTCACCTCGACAAACACCGCGAGGTCGCCCTTGCGCGCGACGATATCGACCTCCCCGCCCTTCGTGCGATAGCGCATGGCGACGATGTGATAGCCTTTGAGAAGCAGAAAGAGAGCGGCCAGATATTCCGCGAAAAAGCCTCGCCGATAGGCCGCAAGCTTCTTTTCCTGCGGCCCGCTCACCATCGGTTCAGCCCTTCAGCGCCATCAGCCGTTCATAGAGGTCATGTCGGGCAAGGCCGGTCTGTTTGGCGGCCTCCTGTGCAGCCTTGCTGGCCGGCATGTCGTTGACGAGCGAGAGAAGTAGCGCGTCCACATCGATCTCGTCCGCCACCTTCTCGCCCGGCGGGCCGATGACCAGAACGATCTCGCCCTTCACCGTCGCATCCTCGTAAGCAACGGCAAGATCGGCAAGCGTCCCGCGGCGAAACTCCTCGAAGGTCTTGGTCAGTTCCCGGCAGACGGCGGCGGCGCGGTCGCCGCCCAGCAGATCGGCGGCAGCGGCCAGTGTATCGTCGATCCGATGCGGCGATTCAAAGAAGATCAGCGTCGCGGGCACATCCTTCAGTTCCGCCAGTCGGTCGCGACGGGCCTTGTCCTTGGTGGGCAGAAAGCCGGCAAACATGAAGGCGTCGTTGGGCAGGCCCGCACCCACAAGGGCAGCAAGCGGTGCGGATGCGCCGGGGATCGGAATGACCCTGTAGCCCGCCTCGATAGCAAGCTGTCCAAGCCGATAGCCGGGATCGGAGACGAGCGGCGTGCCGGCATCCGACACCAGCGCCACCGTCTTGCCCTGTTCCAGAAAGGAAAGAAGCCTTGCGCCCGCTTCATCGGCATTATGTTCGTGATAGGCAAAGGGACGGTTGCGGATGCCGTAGCGGTCGAGCAGCACGCGGGTGACGCGCGTATCCTCGCAGGCCAGCACGTCGGCGCCGGCCAGCGTTTCGAGCGCGCGCAGCGTGATATCGCCGAGATTGCCGATGGGCGTTGCGACCAGATAGAGGCCGGGACCGAGCGGACGCGCCGGCAATTCGGTGTTGCCGATCCGGTAGGTCCGTTCTTTTGCGCTTGTTTCCGTCATCATGCCCGCCTTTTGTGGGCAGTCTCGCGCGAAAGCAAGGACGCTCGCAAGCAGGATGCAGATAAATTGTGCGACAGCCGCTTAGATGCTTGCGTTCCGGTGCTTGTTTCTGCCATTTTGCCGGTCCCATCGGCCGGACCGGCCATCTGATCGAGAAGAGGGCCGCGCGCTCACCGGGTGCGCGACAGCCACAGAAACGGTAACAGTTCCATGCGCATTACGATCGAGCGTTCCAATCTTCTGAAGTCGCTGAACCACGTTCACCGCGTGGTCGAAAGACGGAACACGATCCCGATCCTCTCCAACGTGCTTCTGCGCGGCGAGGGCCAGAGCCTGGAAATGAAGGCGACCGACCTCGATCTCGAAATCACCGAATCGACGCCTGCCCAGGTCGAACAGGCCGGAGGCACCACCGTTCCGGCCCATCTTCTCTACGACATCGTCCGCAAGCTGCCCGACGGCGCGGAAGTGATGCTGGCTACGACCACCGACGGCAGCGCCATGACGGTCGCCTCGGGTCGCTCCAAGTTCTCGCTGCAATGCCTGCCGGTCTCCGACTTCCCGGATCTCAACGCCGGCACGTTCAGCCATTCCTTCAAGGTCAAGGGCTCCGACCTGAAGATGCTGATCGACCGCACGCAGTTCGCGATCTCGACGGAAGAAACGCGCTACTATCTCAACGGCATCTTCATGCACACGGTTGAAGCCGGCGGCGATCTGAAGCTGCGCGCTGTCGCAACCGACGGCCACCGTCTCGCCCGCGCCGACGTTGTCGCGCCCTCGGGTTCGGAAGGCATGCCGGGCATCATCATTCCGCGCAAGACGGTTGGCGAACTGCAGAAGCTTGTCGATGGCGTCGATGGCGATGTCTCGGTCGAGATTTCGGACGCCAAGATCCGCGTCACCACCGGCCCGATCGTCATGACCTCCAAGCTCATTGACGGCACCTTCCCGGATTACCAGCGCGTCATCCCGTCGGGCAACGACAAGGAAATGCGTGTCGATTGCGCGACCTTCCAGGCCGCCGTCGACCGCGTATCGACCATTTCCTCGGAGCGCGGCCGCGCCGTGAAGCTCGCGATTGCCGACGGCCAGCTGACGCTGACGGTCAACAACCCGGATTCGGGCTCGGCAACCGACGAAGTGCCGGTCGGCTATGACAATGATCCACTGGAAATCGGCTTCAACGCGAAATATCTGCTCGACATCACCCAACAGCTTTCCGGCGGCGAGGCGATCTTCCTGCTCGCCGACCCGGGCTCGCCGACTGTCGTGCGCGATGTCGCCGGCGACGACGCGCTCTACGTGCTGATGCCGATGCGCGTCTAGGCGCTTGCTGTCTGTCAAATTGTGACACGGGGCACATTTCGGTGTGCTTGTCCAATTGCGCCTTGTTTTTGTCTTATCGCGCCGCAATAGTGAATCATTCATGGTTGCGTCGCGATTGGAGAGAACATGGTTGTCGGGCTGGTGCGTAAGAAAATCGGCAAGCATTTCGATGGTGAACTGCGCTTCGTGCGCGGCATGATCGAGGGTCCGAAACAGGTCGGTGCGATCCTGCCGACCTCCTCCGTGACCGCCAAGGTGATGGCGAGCGTCATCAACCCGGATTCCGGCCTGAAGGTTCTTGAGCTCGGTCCTGGCACGGGCGCGATCACCAAGGCGATCCTCAAGCGCATCCCGGCCGAGCGGCTTGTCTCGGTCGAATACTCGACGCCCTTCTACAATCACCTGACCGCGACCTTCCCCGGCGTCCATTTCATCAATGGCGACGCCTTCGATCTCGACAAGTCGCTGGGCGAGTTGAGGAACGAGACGTTCGACTGCGTGGTCTCGGCCATTCCGCTTCTCAATTTCCCGATGAGCGGCCGCATGTCGCTCGTTGAAAGCCTGCTTGAGCGCATCCCCGCCGGCCGGCCCATCGTGCAGATTTCCTATGGCCCGATCTCGCCGGTCGCGGCAAAGCCGGAAAGCTACACGATCAAGCATCTGCACTTCGTCGTCCGCAACATTCCGCCCGCGCAGCTCTGGACCTATACGAAAAACGCCTAAGCGGGCTCTGATGTTTGCGGTCTATCTCACCCATCCGCAGGTCCGGATCGACCCGGCCGTTCCGGTTCCCGAATGGGGATTGTCGGAACTTGGCCGGGAGAGAACGCTCCAGACCGCGCGGAGCCCATGGGTGCGCCGCATCGGTCGCATCGTTTCGAGCGACGAAGTGAAGGCCGTCGAGACGGCCTCGCTTCTGGCAGAGGCGGCCGGCTGCACGGTCGAGATCCGCGCCAACATGGGCGAAAACGATCGCTCGGCAACCGGCTTCCTGCCGCCTCCGGAATTCGAGAAGGCCGCCGACTGGTTCTTTGCGCATCCGGAGGAGAGTTTCAGAGGCTGGGAACGAGCCGTCGATGCGCAGGCGCGGATCGTGTCTGCCGTGGATGGCGTCCTTGCCGATCATGATCCACGCGCGCCCATCCTCTTCATCGGCCATGGCGGCGTCGGGACACTGCTGAAATGCCACCTCGCCGGCCGCACAATCGGGCGCGATGCCGACCAGCCACCGGGTGCCGGTGGCAATCTTTATATGTTCGATCTCTCGACAAGACAGCTTGCAGGCGACTGGCAAAAAATGGAACTGTGGCCGGGACCAGCATGAACCCGGTGACGGATCGATGATTGTTAAGCGTAGACTGACGGACAACTGGACGCTGACGCGTCTTTCCGCACCCTCCACTGCCCCCGAACTTCCCGAAGCGATCCCCGCGACCGTTCCCGGCACCGTGCATACCGACCTGCTCGCAGCGCATCTCATCCCGGCCCCCTATCTCGACGTCAACGAAATCGCACTCGACTGGATCGGCCGATCGACCTGGCGCTATGTCACGGAATTCGATTGGTCGGACAAGGACCACGAGCACCACGAACTCGCTTTCGAAGGCCTCGATACGGTGGCCGATATCCGGCTCAACGGTCAGGCACTCGGCGGCACGCGGAACATGCATCGCAGTTACCGTTTCGATGTGACCGCGCTTCTGCAGCAAGGCCGAAATCGTCTCGAGGTCGATTTCCTCCCCGTCGAGGACTATGGCGCTGAGGTGCGCAAAAGCCTCGGCTCGGCCGCAGACATCCCGGCGAACTATCCGGGCGCCTGGCCATATGTCCGCAAAATGGCCTGCAATTTCGGCTGGGACTGGGGCCCAACACTGGTGACTGCGGGCATCTGGAAGCCGGTGACGCTGGAAAGCTGGGCGGCCGTGCGCCTCGGCGAGGTGCGTCCGCAGGTGACGCTTCATGGTGGTCGCGGCAGCGTGGTGGCGGATGTCGCGGTTCGCGGCCAGACAGCGGACGAAAAGCTGGCGCTTACGATTTCAATCGCAGGCGAGCAGTCGACCGTCGCGCTGGAGGCGGGGTCCGGTCGGGCTCGACTGACGCTCGACATCGAGAACCCGAAACTCTGGTGGCCTCACGGCCTCGGCGACCAGCCGCTTTACGAGCTTGAAATCGCGCTCACCGACGAGGCAGGGATAGTCCTTGATCGCTGGACACGGAAGACCGGCTTCCGCTCCGTCCGCCTAGACACTTCGGCGGACGCGCAGGGCTCCGCCTTCACGATCATCGTCAACGATGTCCCGATCTTCGTGCGCGGCGCAAACTGGATTCCCGACGACTGTTTCCTGCCACGCGTGACGGCGGATCGATATGCCGCCCGGATCGGCCAGGCGCGGGATGCCAATATCAATCTCCTGCGCGTCTGGGGCGGCGGCATCTACGAGACGCAAGAGTTCTATGAGACCTGCGATGCGCTGGGTCTGCTGGTCTGGCAGGATTTCCTCTTCGCCTGCTCGGCCTATCCCGAAGACGAACCGGTGCGGAGCGAGGTCGAGGCAGAGGCGCGCGAAAACGTCGCCCGTCTGATGCCGCATCCCTCGCTCGTCCTCTGGAACGGCAATAACGAAAACATCTGGGGCTATTTCGACTGGGGCTGGCAGGATGTGCTGGGTAACCGCTCCTGGGGCGCCGGCTATTATCTCGACCTCCTGCCGAAGGTCATCGCCGAGATCGACCCGACGCGACCCTACTGGGCGGGCAGCCCCTATTCGGGCTCCATGGATCTGGCACCCAACCTGCCGAACCATGGCTGCATGCATATCTGGGACGTGTGGAACGACGTCGGCTACGAGACCTATCGCGACTACATTCCCCGCTTCTGCTCCGAATTCGGCTGGCAGGCGCCGCCGACGCTGGCGACGATCAGGGAAGCAGTGCGCGACAACGCGCCCGCTTCAGATTCGCCGGGCGTTCTGCATCACCAGAAGGCGACGCTTGGCAATGACAAGCTGTTGCGCGGGCTCGAAGGCTGGTTCCCCGAGCCGGCGAATTTTGAAGACTGGCATTTCGTCACGCAGTTGAACCAGGCCCGCGCGATCCGGCTCGGCATTGAACATATGCGCTCGCATCGTCCCGTCACCATGGGCGCAATTGTCTGGCAGCTGAACGATTGCTGGCCCGTCACGTCCTGGGCGGCCATCGATGGCGCGGGGCGCAAGAAACCGCTCTGGTATGCGCTGCGTCAGGCCTATCAGCCGCACCTGCTGACCATCCAGCAGCGCGACGGCACATTGAAAGCCATTGCCGTCAACGAGACGACGCTGTTCTGGCGCGTGCCGTTCACAATCGAGCGGCTTGATGTCGAGGGTAAGGTACTGGCGAGCCACAAGCTCTGGCGCGTGCTCTGCGACAGGTTCGAGAAGACCGAAATCGCGCTGCCGCCGGAGATAGTGACACCGGGCGACCCGACCCGCGAGTTCCTGCGCGCCCGCATGGGCAAGGCCGAGGCGCTGTGGTTCTTCGCCAGGGACAAGGATTTTGCCTATCCGCCGGCCGAATTCGATTATCGGGAAGAGCGTCTTTCAGACCGCGTTCGAGTGACGATCACGGCGAAGACATTGCTGCGCGACTTCACCATTCTGGCGGATGTGCTGCATCCGGATGCCGAGGTCGATGAGATGCTTGCGACCCTGCTGCCCGGCGAGGCTCGCGTCTTCGATATCACCTTCGGCGGCGGCGATGTTCCGGCCGGCTTCCGTTTCGACCCTGCCCCGGTGCGGACGGCGAACACGGTTGCCCGAAGCGGCGGATAACGGGCATATTGGCCTTGCCAACCCGCCTCCTGCATGCGAATCCACGGCTCAGGAGCTAGATCATCAGGGGTATTCCATGACTGCAGACATGCGCGAGCGGTTGATTGTCGGGCTGGATGTCCCGACCGTGCGGGAGGCGGAAGCCATCGTTCGAAAGCTCGATGACGAGGTCACCTTCTACAAGATCGGCTATCAGCTGGCCTTCGCCGGCGGACTGGACTTCGCCCGCGAGCTGGCCAAAAGCGGCCGCAAGGTCTTCCTCGACATGAAACTTCTCGACATCGACAACACGGTCGCGAGCGCCGTCGAAAACATCGTCAAGATGGGCATGACCATGCTGACGCTGCATGCCTATCCGAAGGCGATGAAGGCGGCCGTTGCCGCCGCCCACGGCTCGGACCTCTGCCTGCTCGGCGTCACCGTGCTCACCTCCATGGACGAGCAGGACATGATGGATGCGGGCTATGAATATGATCCGCATACGCTGGTTCTGCGCCGCGCCGAACAGGCCCGCATTGCCGGCATGGGCGGCATTGTCTGCTCGGCGGAAGAGGCGAGCGCAGTGCGCCGCATCGTCGGCCCCGACATGGCCGTCGTCACCCCCGGCATCCGCCCGGCAGGCGCCGACAAGGGCGACCAGAAACGCGTCATGACGCCCGCCGATGCGTTGCGCGCCGGCGCAAGCCATCTTGTCGTCGCCCGCCCCATCGTCAAGGCGGAAGACCCGCGCGCAGCCGCGCGCGCCATTCTGACCGAAATGGCATCCGTGAAATAAGCAAAGGGAGACATGGACATGGCCAAGGGATACTGGATCGCACGCGTCGATATCCGGGTGCAGGAGCGCTACCACGAATATGTTTCCGCCGCGAAGGTGGCCTTCGAAAAATATGGCGCGATTTTCCTCGCCCGCGGCGGCAAGACAGAAGCTGCCGAAGGCACGGCCCGCGCCCGCAACGTCATCATCGAGTTCGACAGTTTCGAGACCGCGCAGGCCTGCTATCACTCGCCGGAATACCAGATCGCCGCCGCGATCCGCCAGGAAATCGCTGACGGAGAAATCGTGCTGGTCGAAGGCGCGTGAGCCGGCTTTTGCGGGGCCTGCGTGCACCGCAAAATCACGCCTTCACGGAAGGCGCGAATTGGTCTAAGAGACCTTGAAACTCAGGACATTCAGGAGCGCTCGACATGACAATTGCCAACCAGACCAAACTCGTCACCGTTTTCGGCGGCTCGGGCTTTGTCGGCAGGTATATCGTCCGGGCACTGGCGAAGCGCGGCTACCGCATTCGCGTTGCCGTTCGCCGTCCGGATCTGGCAGGCTTCCTGCAGCCGGCGGGCAATGTCGGCCAGATCTCCTTCGCCCAGGCAAACCTGCGTTACCGCAACTCGGTCGATCGCGCTGTCGAGGGTTCCGATTACGTCATCAACTGCGTCGGCATCCTTTTTGAAAACGGTCGCAACAAGTTCGATTCCGTGCAGGATTTCGGTGCCCGCGCCGTGGCAGAAGCGGCCCGCGCCGCCGGCGCCAAGCTCATTCATTTCTCGGCCATCGGCGCGAACTCGGGCAGCAATTCCGATTATTCGCGCACCAAGGGCCTTGCAGAAAAGGCGATCCGGGAAATCCTGCCCGACGCGACGATCCTGCGTCCCTCGATCGTCTTTGGCCCGGAAGACCAGTTCTTCAACAAGTTCGCCAACATGGCGCGCACGGCCCCCTTCCTGCCGCTCATTGGCGGTGGCAAGACGGCGTTCCAGCCGGTTTACGTCGGCGACATCGCGGAGGGCGTCGCCAACCTCGTTGACGGCAAGGCTGCCGCCGGTCGCATCTATGAACTCGGCGGGCCGGAAGTCCTGACCTTCCGCCAGTGTCTCGAGATCATGCTGGCCGAGATCGATCGGCAGAAGCCGCTGGTCTCCCTGCCCTTCGCCGTCGCGTCGCTGCTGGGATCGGTTGCCTCTCTCGTCCCCTTCATCGCGCCGCCGATCACCTCCGATCAGGTCAAACTCCTGAAGACCGACAATGTCGTGTCGAAGGACGCCGAAACCGAAGGCCGCACGCTCGCTGCGCTCGGCGTAACACCGACGCTGGTGGCTGCCATCATCCCGTCCTACCTCGTGCACTACCGCCCGCAGGGCCAGTATGCGCGCACCGGCAAGGCCGCCTGAGGCTGCATTTCCCAACAGGGTCAACCCGCTCGCTGCCAAGGGCGGCGGGTTGAGAAACACGCCCAATTCTGTTTCAGGTTGCGACGTGACTAAAATGCACCACGATTTTTTTACTCCGCGCTTAACCTCGGATTCAGGTTACTCCGTTATTGATCTCAAAACGGGCCGGGCGTAGACAACGCGCAACCTTTCAGAAGGATGCGCCGCCTCCCGGGGACGGCCAAAAAGTTTTACAGGGCGACATTCATCATGGGCAAATCCATCGCAATTTTCTTCGCATGCTCGGCACTGGTCATTCTGGGAGCATCCTTCACTGCGCCCCGTGCGATTGCCTCCAAGGCCGAATGCGCACCGGCTTACGGCGTTGATCCATGCGCCATCACGGGTTCGACCCGCTGAGACACAGCTGGAGCCGCAGCACGGTTCGTGAAACAACAAAAGCCCGCTGGTCAGACCGGCGGGCTTTTTTCGTGGAAGCTGGTCATGTCTTTGGCTCATTGACCTGGCGAGGAGTTCTCTCAAGGGCCACAATTGCCATGTCGGTGCCATTGTATGCGCTGCTTGTGCAGCTTTCGCGTGGCGATCGAACAGATTGGTGATTACCGACATGGGCTGTTTGAAGGAGGTCTCACCGATGAGCTTTACCACTTGACTTACAACCGTATCGACGGCCTTGTATACACCGAATGGCGGATGGCATTCCAATGGTTGCCGCTTCGCACGCCGTGACTGCAGACCCCAGCGGGGTCGTGTGTCACAAGTCTGAACGGAGCCAGTCACAAGAGTTTGGGCCGTTTCGACCTGTAGCGTCCAAACGCGAACAGCCCGCTGGTTTTCATCTAGAGCGTTTCACCTTTTGACGGAAACATATCCTGCGTTTTGGAGATAGTAGGCGCATTCGTCTGGTTGGATTGTTTGAACGAGCGCGCCGATATACCGCCAGGTATCTTCACCAGGTATCTTCAATGGTGCGTTTCTGCGCATGACGCATCCAGTGCTTAATCTTCGAGAAGGCCTGTTCGATGGGATTGAGGTCGGGCGAATAGGGCGGCGTGAACCAGAGGCGTGCGCCTGCAGCTTTGATGGCGCTTCTGATGGCAGCCGCCTTGTGGCTGCCGAGATTGTCCATGATGACGATGTCGCCGGGCTTGAGGACGGGCACCAACTGCTGTTCGACATAGGCGCGAAAGCACTGACTGTTGATCGGTCCGTCAAAGACGCAAGGTGCTGTCAGCCGGTCGTTTCTCAAGGCACCGAGGAATGTCAGTGTGCGCCAGTGACCGTGCGGCGCAAACGCCCGCAGACGCATGCCTTTTGGCCCCCAGCCTCTGATGGGTGTCATGTTGGTCTTGATCCAGGTCTCATCAATGAAGACCAGTCGGTCGGGATCGAGGTGCTGCTGCAGGGCCTTCCATCGCTGTCTTCTGCGGGCGACGTCGGCACGAGCCTGCTCAAGGGCAAACAGTGTTTTTTTTGAAGCGTAGCCCTTGGCTGCGGAGGAATTCCCAAATCGTATTATGGGAGACGGTAATGCCGCGTGCAGCCAGTTCCGCCTTAAGTCCATGCAGCGTCAGATGTGGATTTTGAGCGAGCCGCTCGGCAATGAAGTCGCGATGCGGCTCAAGGATGCACTTTCGATAACCACCCATCTTGGCCGGGCGAACCGATCCGGTCGCGCGATGGCGCTGCGACCAATTTACCGTCGACGTCATCCTCTGCGTGACGGTCGATCGTATTTCCCGCGACTCAGAACACGCAAACGGTTTTCTGAAGCGGCTCAAATTCAACGACATTGAACTCTGGACCGTCCAGGGCGGCTCGCCTGTCACGGATATCGAGATGGGGCTGCGGGCAACTCTCAGCCAGGAGATGATCGAGCAGATCCGCTATCGAACACGCGAAGGGATGAAGACCGCGGTCCGCAAGGGAAAGTGAACTGCCCCCCATTTCGACCGGACAGTCGGCATAAGCAGAAAGGCTCAAGCACGGGCTTGAGGACAGGCTTATGTCTAACGAGTATCGACACGTTGAATTGCTGACGGGTGATGTTCGCCGTAGACGGTGGACAACCGAGCAGAAGCTGACAATCATTGAGCAGAGTTTCGAACCTGGCGAGACGGTGTCTTCCACCGCTCGCCGTCATGGCGTTGCGCCCAATCTGCTTTACCGGTGGCGCAGGCTCTTGAGTGAGGGAGGTGCTGCAGCCGTGGATTCTGACGAGCCGGTTGTCGGCAATTCGGAAGTGAAGAAGCTGGAGGATCGTGTCCGCGAACTGGAGCGCATGCTCGGCCGCAAGACGATGGAGGTCGAAATACTCCGTGAAGCCTTATCCAAAGCAGACTCAAAAAAACGGATATCGCGGCCGATCTTGTTGCCGAAGGACGGTTCCCGATGAAGACCGTCGCCGACACACTGGGCGTATCCCGTTCCAACCTCATCGAGCGGCTCAAAGGCAGATCAAAGCCGCGCGGGCCATACCACAAGGCCGACGATACAGAGCTTCTGCCCGCCATTCGCAGGCTGGTGGATCAAAGGCCGACCTATGGTTATCGGCGGATCGCCGCGCTCCTCAATCGCGAAAGGCGAGCCGCCGATAAGCCTGCCGTCAACGCCAAACGGGTTCATCGCATCATGGGCAACCACGCCATGCTGTTGGAGAAGCACACGGCCGTTCGCAAAGGCCGCCTCCACGACGGCAAGGTCATGGTCATGCGTTCGAATCTGCGCTGGTGCTCGGACGGTCTGGAGTTCACCTGCTGGAATGGCGAGGTCATCCGTCTCGCCTTTATCATCGACGCCTTCGACCGCGAGATCATCGCCTGGACGGCGGTCGCCAACGCGGGCATCTCCGGCTCTGACGTGCGCGACATGATGCTGGAGGCGGTCGAGAAGCGGTTCCGCGCAACCCGAGCCCCGCACGCAATCGAGCATCTCTCCGACAATGGCTCGGCTTACACCGCGAGGGACACGAGGCTGTTTGCCCAGGCGCTCAATCTGACGCCCTGCTTCACGCCGGTGGCAAGTCCGCAGTCGAACGGCATGTCGGAAGCATTCGTCAAAACCCTGAAGCGGGACTATATCCGCATCTCAGCATTACCGGACGCAGCAACGGCGCTCCGGCTCATCGACGGATGGATCGAAGACTATAACGAAATCCATCCCCATTCCGCGCTCAAGATGGCTTCCCCTCGGCAGTTCATCAGGGCAAAATCAAACTAGCCGACTGTCCGGTGAAACGGGGTGCACTCCAGAAAGGCATCTACCTGTCTGGCCTATGGCTACCGCCTCGCCGCGGTGCGCGACGCCAACGGCGACCGCATCCCCGGCTACCGTGACATCGACGAAGACAAGGCAAAGATTGTCAGGTGGATTTTCGAGCAATACGCGGCGGGCGTTTCCCCGCGGGACCTTGCACAACAATTGAATCAGAGAGGCATCGAAGGTCCAAGAGGCGCGGCCTGGCGAGACACGGCCATCCGCGGCCATGTCGAGCGTGGCACGGGCATCCTCAACAACGAGACGTATATCGGAAGACTGGTCTGGAACAAACGCAATTACCGCAAGAACCCTGACACGGAGCGCCGGGTCGCGCGCTCGAACGGCGCAGAACAATGGGTCACGTCAGATGTGCCCCAAATGCGGATCGTTTCGGACGAGCTTTGGGCAAAGGTCAAGCGACGCCAAAAGGAAGTCGGCGAGCTGTTTTCCTATACGACGACGAACGCCTTGAATGCCTCGCACCGCCCGTCTTATCTCCTGTCGGGGCTGTTGGAATGCGCTGAATGCGCAGGGCCTTACGCGATCATGGGCAAGGATCGCTATGGCTGCACCAATCACAAGAAGCGGCTTCCGATCGATGAACTCGGCGGTGCCTGCTGCTCGAACTCGAAGACGATCAAGCGCCAGGATGTCGAAGAGCGCGTCTTGAGCGCGCTGCCGGCGGCATTTTTCAGCATGGGGATTTTCGACAAGCTGGCCGCGGAAACGAAGAAACGAGTTGAGATCAAGCTGCGTTCGGGACCGTCCGAACATGCCAAGCGCGCCGACGACCTCAAATTGATCGAGGCGAAGCAAAAGGCGCTCATCCAGCAGATCAGCGAACGCGCCATGGAAGGAAGACCGCGCCTGCCGGCGCTCGATGACGCGCTCGACAAACTGGAACTGGAACGCGTGGCTGCCGAGCAGCTCGTTGCCGCCTCTAAACCTGATGACGACACACTGGAAGAGAAGCTGGCGGAGGTGCGTCGTCAGTCAACGCCCGAGAATGTCGAACTGATCATCAATACGGTGCTCTATTACATGCGCGACGCCGCCGACAAGGACCTGAAGCAGCAGTACATAACGATGATCAGGATGCTGGTTCAGAAGGTGGTCGTCGGCGCAACGCCCGGCCATCAACCTGCCGAGCTCGCGATCCACGGCCGGATCGCATCGATCCTGGCTGCAATGGAAGCGACGACGATCCTGGAGCAACGTTTCAAGCTGCAAACGCAGCACGCATATCTTGAGGGAATTGAGTCCGGCCGTCTGTCCACGCAGCAGAAACAAAAAGAGTTCCTCGACGCTTGTGCGGAGGAACTCTCTGTTCGGCGACTTGCGTGGGCAGATTTACAAGTCTCAGTGGTTGCGGGGGCAGGATTTGAACCTGCGGCCTTCAGGTTATGAGCCTGACGAGCTACCGGGCTGCTCCACCCCGCGTTATATTTTGAGCGTAGATTACGC
>NZ_JAJNCX010000013.1 GCF_021026315.1 Rhizobium sp. C4 | reverse complement strand
CGCCCAAAACCACCCAAAGCCGACAAAGAACAACCCAAAAGCCCGGAAAATCAACAACCGGGCTCGAAAAGCTGCGTCTTCAATCCTCAAAATCCCAACAAGTGCGAGTTATGCAATGGTCCCACAAGGGGAGAGGAGAAGGCGCATCACTCCGCCGACTTGATCGACGCCAGGATCTTCCCCACCGCTTCGGAATTCTTCTCTTCTTGACCGGGCGTGCCCCAATAGGTCAGCACGGCGACGGTCTTTTCGTTCAGCACGAGGGCGGCGAGGCCGACGGAGGCGGGGCCGTCCTTGTCCTTGCCGGACCACTCGATATAGATGATGTCCTTGCCGTTCAGCTTGTCTTCCGTGTATTTCTGCGTCTTTTCGTCGATCGTCACGCCCTGGCTGTCGAGGAACTTGGCGGCTTCGTCGATCATGTCGCCGGTCTTCTTCGGCGAGGCGATGTCGATCGAGAGGTAGACGGAGTTGTCGGCCGAATTGATTTCGATGCCGGTGCTGGTCTCGTTGGTCTTCCAGTCGTCCGGAACGTCCGCGGAGATGATCGGGCGGTTCGACGGGATCTGGACTTCGCCGGCAAAGGCGGCGGTCGAGAGAAGGAGGGCCGCTGTTGCGACGAACAGTTTCTTCATGGTGTGTCCCCTTGAGCCTTGCAGGCGCCGGTCAGATCCTGGCGTCCATGCGGTCGGTTTGTTGTTCGGTGGAAGCGGAGATGACGACGCGCGTTTCCGTTGCCCGCGCGCAGCTTATGCGGCGGGGCAGATTTATATAATCCTTCCCGCGCCCCTTGTGGCGTGGGGGCGGGAAAAATCCCAAAAATATCGTGCGGAAATGCTGCGCTGAGCCGTGCCTGCGGCTCAGGCGGCCTTGCCCTGCCGCTCGGCCAGCGCGCGCAGGCAGGCTTCGAAACCCGTCAGGTCGGTGTAGAGCGCGTCGGCGGCTGCCTTGTGGGCGATGACGGGGCCGCCGCGGCGGGTGACGCCGCCATGCAGCATGAGGTTGTCGATCATGTCGAAATCCTCGAGCGACAGGCCGTCCGGGCCGCGCTTGTGGCCGTCGGCCGCAAGCTCGACCTTGCCGTCATAGAAGTCGACCGTGCGGGCATAGTGGGTCTCGGTCATGTTGGTATAGGCGGCGACGAGCTTGCCGCTGGCGCACATGTAGCCGAGCTCGAAGACCGTGCCCGGGTCTGCGGCGATGCCGCGGAAGGGCGTCAGGTTGGCAATCACGCCATCGGCGTCGTTCATGAAGCTCTCGTCGACCGCGCTGATGTTGAGGCCGAACTGGTGGCGCGTCGGCGCGGGCTCGATGGCGAGGTCGCCGGGGCAGAGCGGCTCGAAGCCATAGGCGCGGGTGAGGGCCGCCTTGGCATCCAGAACGTCGCGGGCATTGGGGAGAAAGACTTCGGGTCCGGCGAGATAGATTTTCAACATGAAGAGACCGTCCAGCGGGGTATGTGAATGGGAGCGTGTCCCTTCATAAGGCGCTGGACGGTCTTGTGCAATGCAGGAGAAATGCGGGCCGGGCGCCCGTTACTGCGCCAGCTTGATCGAGTCGAGGATCTTGCCGATTTCCGGCATGTGCTTGTCTTCCTCGCCCTGGGTTCCCCAATAGGTCAGGACCAGAACCGTCTTCTCGTCGAGGATCAGCACGGCGAGACCGATGGAGGCGGGGCCGTCCTTGTCGGTGCCGGACCAGCTGATATAGACGATGTCCTTGCCGTTCAGCTTGTCTTCCGAATATTTCTGCGTGTTGGTGTCGATCTTGATGCCCTGGTCATCCAGAAACTTGGCGGCGTCATCGATGATGCCGTCCATCTTCTTGGGCGAGGCGAGGTCGACGGAGAAATAGACCGCGTCGTCTTCGGACGTGCCTTCAATGCCGGTGGCCGTCTCGCTGGTCTTCCAGCCGCTGGGCATGTTGAGCGTTGCGACCGGGCGGTTGGACGGAATGTCCCACTGCTTGGCATGGGCTGCGGTGACGAAAAGGAGCGCGGCCGAGACCGCAATGATAAGCTTTTTCATGAAATGGATCCCCTGGAGGCTTTGTAGCAAGGCGAATCTACTAGAGATTCCAGACCTGCGGTAGGGGGCTGGATTGTCGTTCTGAAACAATAGTTAAGGGGCGGCGGATTGCTCCGGCCGCCCCCTGGCAAGCGGACCGACAGATCAGGTGCGCTTACTTGGCGGACTTGATCGAGGTGACGATCGAGTTGATCTCGGCGCCGTGCTTGTCTTCTTCGCCCTTCGTGCCCCAATAGGTCAGCACCAGAGCGTTCTTTTCATCGAGAAGGACGAGGGCGAGGCCGATGGTCGCCGGGCCGTCCTTGTCGGTGCCGGCCCAGCTGACGAACACGGCGTCCTTGCCGTTCAGCTTGTCCTGCTTCTGCTTCTCGGTCTTCTCGTCGATCTTGACGCCCTGTTCTTCGAGGAACTTGACCGATTCCTGGATCGTCTTGTCGAGAGCGGCGGCTTCGGAAATATCAACGGCGAAATAGACGGCGCTGTCGGCAGACGTGCCTTCCAGACCGGAATCCGTTTCGTTTGCCGTCCAGCCTTCCGGCATGGTGATCGAGGCAACCGGCTTTTCGGACGGGATGTTGAAATCCTTGGCCTGCGCGGCGGTGGAAAGCAGAAGCGCGGCAGCAGCGGCCATCAGAAAATGTTTCATGTGCAGTGGGTCCTTGTTGCAAAAATGCCGGCGGACCATACATGCAAAACGGCGCATGCGAGCATTCATCCCGGAAATGTTTGGGGTGCCGATGGAGCCATGGTTAAGGGATCCGAAGCGGGGGCTCAGCGCCCAGGACGCCCGGTCTTGCCCTTGGTGCGGCCCTTGCGCTTCTCGTCCATCGGGTCCTCATAGGAGCCGACGCCCGCCTTGCCGCGCACCAGCGGACGCGGATCGTCGATTTCCTTTTCGGGGATGGCGCCGCGCACCGGCTTTTCGGTGCGGCCGACGGTCATCTCGTCCAGCGTGTTCTTGCGGAACAGCGGCTTGGCCGTGTCCGTGCCGGGGCCCATGTCGTCCAGCGAAGGCTTGGCGAAGAGCGCGGGGCCCGAGGACTTGCTTGCTTTTTCCTGGCTGCGTGACTCTTCGCGGGCCAGCGGGTCGTCCATGATGGCGAGTTCGGCGGCCTTGAGGCGCTTGATCTCGTCGCGCAGGCGCGCTGCCGTCTCGAAGTCGAGATCGGCGGCGGCGTCGCGCATCTGCTTTTCCAGCGCGTTGAGATGGGCCTGAAGGTTGTTGCCGACGAGGTCGTTTGCGGTGCCGCCCTTGACGCCCTTGACCTGGATGTCGGCGCGGACATGGTCGCGCTCGTAGACGCTGTCCAGAATGTCGGAAATGCGGGCCTTGACCGATTCCGGCGTGATGCCGTTCGCTTCGTTATAGGCCACCTGCTTTTCGCGACGGCGGGAGGTTTCGTCCATGGCGCGCTGCATCGAGCCGGTGATCTGGTCGGCATAGAGGATGACGCGGCCATCGACGTTACGCGCGGCACGGCCGATGGTCTGCACCAGCGAGGTTTCGGAGCGCAGGAAGCCTTCCTTGTCGGCATCGAGGATGGCCACGAAGCCGCATTCCGGAATGTCGAGACCTTCGCGCAGCAGGTTGATGCCGACCAGCACGTCGAAAGCACCCAGGCGCAGATCGCGGATGATCTCGATGCGCTCCAGCGTGTCGATGTCCGAGTGCATGTAGCGCACGCGGACGCCCTGTTCGTGCAGATATTCCGTCAGGTCTTCGGCCATGCGCTTGGTCAGAACCGTGACCAGCGTGCGATAGCCTTTGGCCGCCGTCTCGCGGATTTCGCCGAGAACGTCGTCCACCTGGCTCTTGGCCGGGCGGATTTCCACCGGCGGGTCGATGAGGCCGGTCGGGCGGATGACCTGTTCGGCGAAGACGCCGCCGGCCTGTTCCATTTCCCAATTGCCGGGCGTGGCCGACACGGCGACCGTGTCCGGGCGCATCGCGTCCCATTCCTCGAAGCGCAGCGGGCGGTTGTCCATGCAGGAGGGCAGGCGGAAGCCATATTCGGCCAGCGTCGCCTTGCGGCGGAAGTCGCCGCGATACATGCCGCCGATCTGCGGGATCGTGACATGGCTTTCGTCGATGAAAATCAGGGCGTTGTCCGGAATATATTCGAACAGCGTCGGCGGCGGCTCGCCGGGATTGCGGCCGGTGAGGTAGCGCGAATAGTTTTCGATGCCGGCGCAGGAGCCGGTGGCTTCCAGCATTTCGAGATCGTATTTCGTGCGCTGTTCCAGCCGCTGCGCTTCCAGGAGTCGACCGGCCTTTTCCAACTCGACAAGGCGGCCTTTGAGCTCTTCCTTGATCAGCTTGATCGCCTGATTGAGCGTCGGGCGCGGCGTCACATAGTGCGAATTGGCGTAGATCTTGACGCTTTCCAGATCGCCGGTCTTGTGGCCGGTCAGCGGGTCGAATTCGGAAATGCTCTCGATCTGGTCGCCCCACATGGCGATGCGCCAAGCGGCATCTTCCAGGTGGGCAGGGAAGATTTCGATCGTGTCGCCGCGCACCCGGAAGGAGCCGCGCTGGAAATCCATGTCGCGGCGCTTGTATTGCTGGGCCACGAGGTCGGCCAGCAATTGCCGCTGGTCGAGCTTGTCGCCCACCTTCATCTGGAAGGTCATGGCCGTATAGGTTTCGACCGAACCGATACCGTAGATGCAGGAGACGGACGCTACGATGATGCAGTCGTCGCGCTCGAGAATGGCGCGGGTTGCGGCGTGGCGCATGCGGTCGATCTGCTCGTTGATCGACGATTCCTTCTCGATATAGGTGTCCGAGCGCGGCACATAGGCTTCCGGCTGATAATAATCGTAGTAGGAGACGAAATATTCGACCGCGTTATGCGGGAAGAAATTCTTGAATTCCGAATAGAGCTGCGCCGCCAGCGTCTTGTTGGGCGCGAGAATGACGGCCGGGCGCTGCGTCTGCTCGATCACCTTCGCCATGGTGAAGGTCTTGCCCGAACCGGTGACGCCGAGAAGCACCTGCGATCTTTCGCCGGATTCGAGACCGGAGACCAGATCGGCAATCGCGGTGGGCTGGTCGCCGGCGGGCTCATATTCGCTGACCATGCGGATGGCGATGCCGCCTTCCGACTTTTCCGGCCGGGCAGGGCGATGCGGCGTCCAGATCTTGCCGTCCTTGAACAGCGGATTGCCGCTCTCGATCAGCTTCGACAGCGCATCCACCGTCGCCGTGACGCCGCCCGTGGAGGCCAGCGCATCGGCCTCTTCCAGAGACAATTCCATGCCAGCCACGGGATTGAGGCCGGCAGCGGCGCGCGTCTTGGGATCGGAGGACGCGCCGATGGAGGTGCCGCGCGAGGTGCGCTTGTCGCCGACGCCCTGAACTTCCTTGAGGTTCGACCGCGTGCCCTGCTTGCCTGCCGGCGCAGGCGCGGAAGCTTCCTTCAGCGCCTTGTTCTCCACCGTCACCCGATGCGTGCCGGCCTTCGACCGGATTTCCCGCATCTCGCTGCGCCGGCTATCCGCCTCGGCCTCGGCCTCCAGCTGCTTGATCCAATCCGTCACGCTGCCTTCCAGCGGCGCCCCCTCAAAAGGAGCCTGCGGCGCCTCCTCGAAACCGGAGGAGCGGGAAGAATTTTTCGGTGATCTGGCCATGGCCGGAATATGGGACGAGTCAGGGGAAAAGGGAAGGGGGCGAGGGGCGGGAAGGGTGGGGATGCTGACAGGAAGTGGCAGGAGCGGGCCCAGGTCTGGGCGGGAAATTCGTGCTATAGCGAGGTTGGCGGTAGGGTTCGCGGTCCCGATGTGCCGGCAGAGAGATTCTCTTAAGAGTTCATTTTACAATTCCAGGTAGCTATCGGGCGTTTGTTTCGCAGGAAGATTTGAGACGCTGTCATGCGCAATTTCTACTTTCTCGCTTTGGTGACTGCGACGGTGGCCACATTCCTGCTCAGCCTTCCTTACGTAGCGCTATATGTTCTGATCATGACTGTAGGGATTACGGCACCTCTTGTAATTCCGTTGCCTATGGTTTGCCTTTGTCTTTGGGCTGCATTTCCAAGTGTAATGCTTGCAGGTAGACCTCGCTGGCGAACTTGGTCGCCTATTTTCAGTATCCTTCTATTAGTTCTTGTTATTTTTGGTCCGGGATTGGTGGCAGATTGGGAGGCAGGGAAAGACGTTGCCAAACGCGAGATTGCTGCAAGGACACCGGAGATATTTCGCGCCCCGTTTGGCGTGGAGATTGTTCGGCCCGCATCGGCAAGTCTCAGGTTTGAAGCGTCGAAACGACCCCTCGATATTTTTCTTCAGCAGAATCCTTGTTTTGACTTATGTGAGAGACTTTTGACCGGCGGCCAAGTCGCCTGGGTTCGCCTCATTGTCACCGGTGATATGGTAGGCAAGACACCTGGAGAAAGCCGCGCGTTCTTGATCCCGGGGACGCCAGACCAGTGCCGAGACATTGACCGTGATTTTCCTGCCGACCAAAGATGTGCGCTGTTCAGCGCCGACACCGGGGCACCGGCTGAACTCACACTGGTTCTCGCTGAGACTTCCTCCCATTCGAGTTTTGATTCCCTTACACCTTATGCACCAAGCCGCTACCGATCAGCGTCGGCCTATCGTGGTAATACGCGAGCCGGAACCTCGCTTTTTCATCGTGAGCAAATATTCTATGAGCGTCCGCTCGGCTTCTTGGTCTTTAATGTCGGATCGCTTGGCGCGGGTGAACGGGGCGGCGGTCTTACGTGGGACAGGAAAATGGCATCCACGAGTCCAATTGAATTGGCATCTGCCCTACAAGGGCTGGGACTTCCTCTGGGGCCGGTTCGAACGAGGGGGCCTGCTTTGACAGGAGCCACGAATGAGACGGCTGTCGTCCCAACAGCTGACGCGCAGGATGCCGCGTACGTCGCATCACTTCTGTCGACTGGACCCGAAATAGGTTATGAATATTCTGCTGCTTATAGTTTTATGATCGGCACATGGTACGAAGGGCTGCTCGCCAAGGCGGAGCTGACAAGTTCGGATTCGTCCATTTTCTGTGCTTCGCTAAAAGATCACCGTTTATTACCCGCTCGTTCGAAAGACAACGTGATCAGCAGGCACAAAATCGTCTGCGGTTGAGTGTATTTCGGCTCACGATGTGGGCATGTTACCCGGAACGTTCCCGATGCGCTTCATCAATCCCATTCCCTTCGTAAGCGATATCCAACGGTCCACCTCCTTTTATCGCGACTTGCTAGGTCTGACGGTCAGGGCAGATTTCGGCAATTTCGTTCTTTTCGAGGGCGGTTTTGCCATTCATGAAGGGCGTTCTCTTGAGCAGACGGTCTGGAGAGAGACGTTTCCTGACATGGGACCGTACGGGCGCGCAAACCTGCTTCTCTATTTCGAGCACGACGATGTCGACGCCGCCTTCGAGCGTATTGCGCCGCATGTCGAGTTGATCCACCCGGTTGAGCGACAGGCGTGGGGGCAGCGGGTGTTCCGGTTCTACGATCCGGACCGACATGCGGTTGAAGTGGGCGAGCCGCAGGCCATCTCTCCCGAAGACTCAGGGTCTGGCACCTGAAGCAAGCCTCCACCCTTGCCAACCTCCCCACCTCCCTTAAATACTCCGCCGCAAGCCCGGAACCCGTCGTGATTCCCGGCCTCGGGGGCATGCATTGATGAATCTCTTCCGCTCGCCGGGGCGCACTCTGGCGAATATCGTGTTGTTCAATCTCACGGTCGTGGTGATTGCCACGATTGCCTATATGGGCGCGGGGTGGGATTTCGACGATGCGTTCTACATGGTGCTGCTCACCGTCTACACGGTCGGCTATGGCGAAGTGCGTCCGATCGACACGACCTATCTCCATCTGGTGACGGTGTTCCTGATGATCTTCGGCTGCACGGGGATGATCCTCTTGACCGGTGCGCTCATCCAGTTTCTCACCATCACGCAGATCCGCCAAATCCTGGGGAGCAATCGCATGCAGTCGGAAATCGAGAAGCTGAAGGATCATGTCATCGTCGTCGGCTTCGGGCGCATCGGCTATATGCTGGCGCGGGAGCTCAAGGCGGCGGGGCGCAAGTTCGTCGTGCTGGAGATGAGCGAGACGCGGGCGATCGAGATCCGCGAGAACGGCTATCTCTGTCTTGTCGGCGACGGCACGCATGAGGAGGTGCTGAAACATGCCGGCATTGACCGGGCGCATACGCTGGCGTGCGTTCTGCCCAATGATGCGGCCAATGTCTTCATCACGCTTTCGGCCCGCGCGCTCAATCCGCAGATCGAGATCATCGCACGCGGCGAGGTGCCGTCTACCGAGAACAAGCTGAAGCAGGCCGGCGCCAACAAGGTCGTGCTGCCCGCCCATATCGGCGCGGAACGGATCGCCGAGCTGATCCTTTATCCGGAAGCCGCGCGGCGGCTCAGAACCAGCGCGCAGATGCAGGAGCTGGAACATTCGCTGCGCGGGCTGGGGCTGGAGATGGATGTCGTCATCGTGCCCGCCGAAGGGCCGCTCACCGGGCTTTCCATCACCGAGATCGAGACCCGCGCCCATGGCGTCTTCTTCATCGTTCAGGTCAACCGGCAGAGCGGCGAAGTCATCGCATCGCCTGATCCTTCGCTCGTCGTCGAAAGCGGCGACGGGATCGTGATCGTGGGACGGAGCGTGACGGCGGCGCGGGCGATGTTCGGGTAGGGCTCCATCGCTGCCACGGCGTCATTCTGATGGCTTAGATTAAATCTCTGTAAGCTCTGTTTTGCGCCGCATTCGTGTCAGCAAGGCATAATAATGTTAGTATTGAGATGCTGTTCAACAAGCTGGATCAACCGGCGTGGGCGTAACCACGCCTTCGTGTTTTCCATGGAGGGTTTTCCGCATGGCGCTTGCAGATGAGATGGCCGTGACGGCGCAAAGGCGTTTCGGCTTCGGGCCGGTGCCGGACGGCTGGCGCAAGGCCGGGTCCGACGCGCGAGAGACGGTTCTTTTGCAGCTTGACGGTTATAAATATTCTGACACGTCCGGTCTGTTGCCCTCGACGGACATTCTGCGCGAACTGCGCGAACGGCAACGGGAGGTGCGCGATGCGCGGGCGGCGGTCGTCAATGCCGCCGCGCCCGTGAATGGTGCGCCGGGCAATGGTGCTTCAGGCAATGGCGCGGTGGGCGCCGCTGCTGCCGGTGCGGCCAAGGCTCCGGATGGAGCCGTGATGATGGTCAAGACGCCGGACGCCGCGGCGGCCGTGACGGCCGAGAACAAGGAAATCTTCAAGCAGAAGAACGAGTTCGTTCGCATCCAGTTCGAGAATGAGGCAGCCTATCGTCAGCAGGCGGCTGTGACCTCCGACCGGCCCCTCATCGAGCGGTTGACGGATTTCTGGGCCGGGCATTTCTGCATTTCCTGTTCCAAGGGCGAGGATGTCCGGGTGATTGCCGGGGCCTATGAGCGTGAGGCGATCCGGCCTTATGTCACCGGGCGGTTTCGCGACATGCTGGGCGCGATCATGCATCACCCGGCGATGCTCTACTATCTCGACAATCATGTCTCCTTCGGCCCCACTTCCAAGGCCGGGCAGAAGCAGAAGAAGGGGCTGAACGAGAATCTCGGCCGCGAGTTGATGGAGCTGCATACGGTCGGTGTGAAGGCCGGGTACAATCAGACCGATGTGACCAATGCCGCGCGCATCATCACCGGCTGGGGCATTGCGGGCGACAAGGATCCCAGCCCCGGCGCTTTCAAGTTCGACCCCAACCGGCATGAACCGGGCGCCTTTACGGTCATGGGCACGCCCTTTGCCGAAGGGGGCGAGGCGCAGGGGGAGGCGCTGCTCGACATGCTGGCCGCGCATCCGGCCACGGCGCAGCATATTGCCGAGAAGCTGGTGCGCCATTTCGTTGGCGACAAGGCTTCGCCCGCGCTTGTCGAGACGGTGGCCAAGCGTTTCCGCGCCACGAATGGCGATCTGCGCGAGACGATGTTGACGCTGGTCAAGGCGCCTGAGGCCTGGAGCCTCGCGCCGGCCAAGGTCATTTCCCCTTATGACATGGCGATCTGTTGCGAGCGCATTCTGGCGCTCAACACGGACCCAAAGAAGGTCGTGAATTTTGCCCGCGTGCTTGGCCAGCCGCTGTGGACCCCGCGTTCGCCCAACGGCTTTCCGGACAATGACATGGCCTGGGCCGCGCCCAATGCGCTGGTCAAGCGCTTCGACTATGCGCTGCAACTGGCCGGCCAGCCGAAGACCCCGCCGGAGCCGATGGAGCTTGCATCCGCGCTCTTCGGTCCGGCGCTGAAGTCCGACATGCAGACGGCGATCAAGCGGGCCGCAAGCCGCCGCGAGGCGCTGGCCATGATCGTCATGTCCCCCGAGATTCAGGTGAGGTAGTCCCATGTTCGAATTTCTGCATCCGACCCGTCGCGGCTTCCTTCTGACCGCCGGAGCCTTCACCGCCTGGTCCTTCGCGCCGCAATTTGCCAGCGCCGCACCGGGGCGCGACCCGCGCTTTCTGACGGTCGTGTTGCGCGGTGGCATGGATGGGCTCGCCGTCATCGAGCCGGCCTTCGATCCGGATTTCGAGCGTGCTCGCGCCGGACTGATCCTGGGCGCTGACGGCACGCCGGCCGGGTTGCCGATTGCCGGCGGCTTCCTCATGAACCCGAAACTCGTCGCCTTGCATGAGATGTTCTCGCAGGGCGAGGCGCTGGCCATTCACGCGGTGGCGACGCCCTATCGCGATCGCTCGCATTTCGATGGGCAGGACGTGCTGGAAAGCGGGCTTTCCGGCACCGGTGCTGTCAGCACCGGCTGGCTCAACCGCGCCATGTCGCAGCTTGGCAAGGCGGGCAGCGTCAAGGCCGGCGGTCTTGCCATCGGGCCGACGGTTCCGCTGATCATGCGCGGCCCGGCCTCGACGCTCACCTGGGCGGCCGGCGGCGTGAAACCGGCGACGGAGGATGCACGGGCGCGGCTTCTGAACTTCTACAAGTCGGCCGATCCAACGCTGGCAAGCGCTTTCGGGCGCGGGCTTGACCTGGAACGGATCGCCTCGGCCAATGCCGGCATGAGCGCGGCCATGGGGCAGCCGGGTGCGGACCATCCGGAGGCGAATTCCAATTTCGTCAAGGGCATGCAGATGGTCGCCAAGCTCTTCACCGACCCCAACGGGCCTCGGATCGGCGCGATCGACCTCGACGGCTGGGACACACATGCGACCGAGCGGCCGGAAGGCGACAATCTCGGCAAGGCGCTGGCGGAGCTCGATGCCGGGCTCGCCGCGCTCAAGACCTCGCTCGGGCCGGCCTGGAACGAGACCGTGGTGGTGGTCGCCACGGAGTTCGGCCGCACCGTTCGGATGAATGGCACGGAAGGCACCGACCACGGCACCGCGACGGTGGCCTTCCTGGCCGGCGGCGCAGTCAAGGGCGGCCGCGTGCTGGCCGACTGGCCCGGCCTGTCCGACAAGGCGCTGTTCCAGGCGCGCGACCTTGCGCCGACGACAGATCTGCGTTCGGTGCTCAAGGGCGCGCTGCGCGATCACCTCGGGATCGAAGAGGCAGCGCTGGGCAGAGATGTTTTCCCCGATAGCGGCGCCGTAAAGCCCATGGATGGGTTGATGAAAGTGGCATGACGTCCGTCCTCCCTCCATGTGAGAGAGGTCGAACGTCGTGCCCCTTGCTCTGTCCTCATCCTGAGGTGGGACAGTGCCTCTAGCCAATCTCCCCCGCTTCAAGGGGGAGATGCCCGGCAGGGCAGAGGGGGGTATGGTGCGACACGCTCTGTCCCCATTGATGTTCTTCCGCGTGGCTCACCCCCCTCTGTCACTCCGTGACATCTCCCCCGCACGGGGGGAGATTGGCCGCTGACGGCGTGCCAAATCACTCGGAAAAAACCTTTCCCGAGTTATCCTCCGGTCTATCGCTCTTGTCCCTGTCTCTGGACGCAAACTTCCGGAGAGCCACGCTGACGCGCCGCCCTGATGGGTAGTTTAAAAATACGGCGGAGCGCCAGCGCGACCCGTCGAGATCTGCAAGGCAGGGGCTCATCCGCCCCTGATCCTCAAACGCGGGCCGCCTCGCTAAGCCGTCTGCGGAGGCAGACGGGTTCTTTGGCGTTGCCAAGCCGCCGAGCCATTCGCGGCCCATCGGGGGAGTCGTTTCGCCGAGGTTTTGTCATGCCCCAACGCTGCCCGCGTCCCCTGATGACATCTCCCGCACGTTACGAGGGACGCCACCAAGCTCTCCTCCCGCCTGAACCAGTCGTCGCTGGTCCATCCGGTGGCGGGAGAGCTACAGAATAAGCGGAGTGCAGATAGCGGGGAAATTGGGGGATGACGTCCGGTCCTCTCCCCTTGTGGGAGAGGAAGGAAAATCAGCATCTTAGCTTTAGCTAAGTGCTAGATTTTCCAGGTGAGGGGTTTCGATTTATCCTCGGCATCTGCCGCAATTCACCCCTCTACCCAAGCCTGCCACGCCAATCGCCTGCGGCTCTCGGGTAGCAGGCTATCCTCTCCCCGGTGGGGCGAAGAGGGGCTGCGCCGTCGTGCCACATTCTCCGTCATGCGCCGTGCTTGATCCGGTATCCAAGTCCGAGATGACTGCCTCGCGACTCCGCACCGAAATAATCCTTAGCGAATGGCCATGACGGCATGCGCAACCTTTTGGCAGCGTTCCCTCAGTTCGGGAAATGAGAGTTTCATCTCATGGGTTGCGACGTGAAAGAGATAACGGCTCACGTCCTCAGCGGTTATATCCTTCCCCCGGACCATGGAGCAGACAATGTCAGCGTAGGCGTCATATTCGTCTGCTACCCTTGGAACATCTGATATTCCGATCGGGTCCCAGTCCGTCAGAAGCATCTTGCGAATTGCATCTCGCTTTTTGAGGTCAGCTTCTGTGTCTAGGGAAACGAGGGGTTTCCGCGGCTGAGCGATAGTTTCACTGAACCCCAGCAACCTTTCCGCAAAATCGGCGATCGCCTGCGTGTCATCCAGATCGAACACCGGCAGCGCGCTATCCTCCACCGGGTGATCGGCCGCAATGGCCACGATATGCGGGTCTTCCGGTGCCAGCGGCACGCGGCTCTTGGCTTCGACGCGGCGGGCCTCGATCTTTGGGACGGGTTCGCGCTTGTAGCCCTCGATCACGACGATGTCGCAGGGGGCGAGGCGGGCAAGCACGTCTTCGAAGCTCGGCTCGGGGTTGCCGCGCAACTCGTGCATGATGGCGTAGCGGGTGCCGGAAACGATGGTGACTTCGTGGGCGCCGGCCTGGCGGTGGCGGAAGCTGTCGGCGCCGACCTTGTCGATGTCGAAATCGTGGTGGGCGTGCTTGATGGTCGAGACGCGGTAGCCGCGCGCCGTCAATTCCTCGACGAGGCGGACGGTGAGGCCGGTCTTGCCGGAATTCTTCCAGCCGGAAATGCCGAGGATTTTCGGGGCCTGGCCGAGACCCATCAGGTCTCTTGCGCGCTCGAAATCGCGGGGGCGGTTGACGTTGAAGAAGCTGTGCTGGGGCTCTTCGACGAAATCGACGAGGCGGACGTCGCAGGTGGCTGCGAAGGCGCGGATGGCGCGGTTTTCGCCGGTCTCCAGCCAGTGACGCAGGCGGGAGGCCAAGGCCACCGGCCAGAGCGCGAAGGCGGGTTCCGGATCGCCGCAATAGGCGGCCATCGCGATTTCTTCGGGCGTGTCGATGGCGGCTGCGAGGCGGTCGACCAGCACTTCCGGGAAGAAGGGCGCATCCGCCGGAACGACGACGAGATGCGTCGCGCCAGGCAGGGTGGCCGCGATGTGCTCAAGGCCGGCGAGGATGCCGGCGAGCGGGCCTTCCTGGCCTTCGATTGTGTCGGGCAGCAGGTCGTAGCCAAGGCTCGAAAGGGCCGGATTGCGGGTGTTGATGAAGACCGGGGAGGCCTGTGCGGCAAGGCGTGCGGCAACGATCCGCGCCAATGGTTTGCCGGCTAAGTTTTTTGCCGCCTTGTCCTCGCCCATGCGGGTGGAGCGGCCGCCGGCCAGGACCATTCCGGGAAACTTGAGTTTCGTTTCGTTGTTCATCCGTGGCTCTTCAATGCGGTGCGCGCGGTAGCGACTGGGCGGGCAGGCCGGTTCCGCGGCGGTTTTCGCGATAGAAAGTATAGATGCCCGAGGCGACGACAATGGCGCAGCCGGCGAGCATGAAGATATCCGGCAGGTCACCGAAAACGGTGAAGCTCAGCGCCAGCGCCCAGATCATGTAGGTGTAGCGGAAGGGGGCGATGAAGGAGATTTCGCCGGTGCGCATGGAGGTGATCAGGCCCAGATAGCCGACCATCAGGCAGACGGCGGAGAGCGACAGAATGGTCACTTCCATGGCGCTCGGGGCATGCAGGCCGCCGAGCGGCTGGATGAAGATGCCGGCGCCGACCATGACGGCCAGCGAGGTCATGAGCGTGACGAAAACCGTGGGAATGCCTTCCGGCAGGCGTTTGGTGGCGATGTCGCGGGCGGCGGCGGCAAAGACGCAGGCGAGCGCCAGGAAGGAGGCGAGCGAAAAGCCGTCCGGGCCGGGCTTGATGATCAGCAGCACGCCGAAAAAGCCGGCAATGATCGCGCCCCAGCGCCGCCAGCCGACCGGCTCACGCAGAAAGATCGCGGCCCCCAGCGTCACCGCGAGTGGCAGGAACTGCAGGATCGCGCCGGCATTGGCCAGCGGCAATTGGCCAAGCGCGTAGATATAGGTGAAGGTCGCCGTCACTTCGGCCAGAACGCGAAAGGCCAGCATGGGATGAAGGACTGTTTTCAGTGGTCTCAGCGCCCCCGTGTGCAGCGCCAGCAGGAAGATGAGGAAGGTCGAGATCGTGCCGCGGATCAGGATGATCTCGCCGGTCTCCAGCGTCTTCGTCGCCGTCTTGACCAGCATGTCGTTGAAGCCGAAGCCGGCCATGGCGATCGACATGTAGATCGCGCCCTTGATATTGTCCGACACGGCCATTCCGGCATGCTTTCAGCTTGGATTGCGTTCTCTTTCTTCCTTCCGGCTTATTTGCTTTTCGCCGGCGGGAAAAGCTTGAAACTCTTGTCCGCAAGCTTTTGCGGCGGATTGTCGAGATTGGCTTCATAGATCGGATCGATCTCGTAGCGCACCATGACGAACTTGCCCGCCTCGAAGCGCCAGTCGCCTGATGACCAGGCATCGCCGAGCCCGCGCCACTTGCCGAATTCAGTGATCGACTGGGTTTTCTCGTCGAAGAAGGGATTGGTCAGAAGTTATGAAGTGTCGTAGCCGGTGATGACAGGATCGTGCTTGAGCTTCGTCAGTGTCTCGTCGCCTTCGACATAGGCGACGGTGAAACTCGGGCTGGCGAAGGAGACCAGTGACAGCTTGTCGTCCTCAGCCTTCAGGACATAGAGATTGAAGACATTATAGGCGCCCGCAGAGCAGAAGATCTCGTAGAGCGTCGCCTTGTGTTCGGCCGGCGGGTTGCCATGGCTTTCCTTCCAGGTCAGCGGATAGACGCTGTCCTTGCCCATCTCGGCATTGTCGGCGGTCCGCTCGTCGCATTCGCCGGGGACGGCGGCGAGTGCGAAGCTGCGCGCTGCGACGATGGCCGGGTCTTCAGGTTTGGCGGGTTCTGCAGGTTTGTCTTCGGCCATTGCCGCCGTTGTTGTCAGCAGCGTTGCCGCCACGATCGAGAACAGCATCCGTTGTTTCAAGATTTTCTCCCCCCTTGCCATCACGAAGGCCAACGATCACCCCCCGGTGACGCTCATGTGGCGGGCGACGGCGGGGCGCTTGTGGTCGCGGTCGATGATGAAATCGTGGCCCTTGGGCTTGCGGAGGATGGCCTCGTCGATGGCGGCGGAGAGGACGGCCGGGTCGTCGCTTTCGCGCAAGACGCTGCGCAGGTCGGCCGCGTCGTTCTGGCCGAGGCACATGTAGAGCGTGCCGGTGCAGGTGAGGCGGACGCGGTTGCAGCTTTCGCAGAAATTATGCGTCATCGGCGTGATGAAGCCGAGCCTGCCGCCGGTTTCCTTCACGTCGACATAGCGGGCCGGGCCGCCGGTGCGGAAGGGAATGTCGGTCAGCGTGAAGCGCTCGGACAGGTCGGCGCGGACCTGGGAGAGCGGAAGATACTGATCGGTGCGGTCTTCCTCGATCTCGCCCATCGGCATGGTCTCGATCAGCGTCATGTCCATGCCGCGGCCATGCGCCCAGGCGATCATGTCGGGGATTTCCTGCTCGTTGAAACCTTTCAGCGCCACGGCATTCAGCTTGACCCTGATGCCGGCCTTTTGGGCCGCCTCGATGCCGGCCAGAACCTTGTCGAGATCGCCGAGCCGCGTGATTTCGCGGAACTTTGCCGGGTCGAGCGTGTCGACGGAGACATTGATGCGGCGGATGCCGGCGTCTGCCAGCTCGGGCGCAAAGCGCTCGAGATTGGAGCCGTTGGTGGTCAGCGTCAGCTCTTCCAGCTCGCCGGAATGGACCTTCTTGCCGAGCTCGCGGATGAGATACATGATGTTCTTGCGCACCAGCGGCTCGCCGCCGGTCAGCCGCAGCTTCTTCACGCCCTTGGCGATGAAGGCCGAACAGAGACGGTCGAGTTCCTCCAGCGTCAGCAGGTCGCGCTTCGGCAGGAAGGTCATGTGCTCGGCCATGCAGTAGGTGCAGCGGAAGTCGCAGCGGTCGGTGACGGAGACGCGCAAATAGGAGACCATCCGCCCGAAGGGGTCGATCATCGGCGCGCGTGCGCTCACGTCGGCGGTAACCGGATTGTGCTGGTTCAACGTCTTACTCCTCCGTCCTCAATGTGACGACGGGATTGCTTCGGGTCAAGTCGTTCGCGTGTCGCAGAAACGGTGCTTTGCGCTGCACCCTCTGTCTATTATATGGGGCAGAACACGCGCCAATCAAATTTTTGAAAGCAATGCCATGAGCCCCCGTCCGACCGCCATCAAGGTTTCCAAGGATCGCCGCACAATGACGGTGACATTCGATGACGGGAAGGTGTTTCCGCTGGCCGCCGAAATGCTGCGTGTCCTGTCTCCCTCGGCGGAAGTGCAGGGTCACGGGCCGGGGCAGAAGGTGACGGTGCCGGGCAAGCGCAATGTCGAGATCATCAGCGTGCAGCCGTCGGGCAATTATGCGGTGCGCATCGGTTTCGACGACATGCATGACAGTGGCATCTATACCTGGGTCTATCTGCGCCAGCTGGGCGAAGAGGGCGATGCACTGTTTGCGGATTACCTCGCCGAGCTGACGGCCAAGGGCATGGCGCGAGGCTGAACCTCAACCCGGCGCGAAGGCGCGGGAGAGGTCTGTCCACGATCTTGCGCCGGTCGCCTCGTAGATCGTTGCAAGGTGTTTCTTCATTGCTTCGGCGCTGGTGTTGGTCTGGGCGGCGGCTTCCATGCGGGATGCGCCGGAGGCGGCGGCGAGCACCAGGGATTTCTGGCGCGGCGAAATGTCGAGCGCCAGCACGCGGCGGACGACGGCAATCCGGTCCGGCTCTTCATGCTGGATCGTCAGCAGCACGGCGCTTTCGGCCCCGGCGCGCTCCAGCCGCTCGGCCGAGACATTGAGACGTCCTTCGGGGACAGGCAGGCGGAGGCCCGGACGCAGCTCGTTTGCCAGCCGCCGGCAGAGCGTGCCTGCGAAGGCCGGCGGAGACACCAGCCGTCCCGTCTGCGGCACACCCTGGGCGACCAGATTGCCCTTCTGAAGGGAGCTTGCCGCCGTTTCCGACGCAAAGAGCAGGGTGCTTCCGGTTCCATCGACAATCACATAGGCCGGCGCGCCCTTGGCCATCCAGCGCGTCGCGTCGGAGGGCGTGTGCAGGGCGCGTCTCAGCGCCGGCAGCGCCAGCCGCAGGCGGTCGCGGTCGTCCTCGTCGAAGGCGGAACGCCGCGCGGATCGGAAAAGAAGCACGACGGCGCGGGCGCGTCCGCCTTCATCGACCCGCAGATCGATCGTGTGGTGATGCCCGCTGGCGCGGACCAGCAGGTTGTAGGTGTTGGATTTCCAGTATTGGCTTGGCGGCGCGATGAGATGGCCGCAATCGAAATCCGTCCGCGCAATCAGCGAGGCGACGTTGACCTCCCAGTCGCCGATGAACAGCTCCTCATAGGCATTGGCGAAGAGGTCGCGGACGGACGCGTCGGAATCCTCGTGGAAGAAGCCGGAGGGCAGGCCGTTGTCGCCCATCCAGAAGATGGCGCCGGCATCGGCATTCACGAGATGGCGGAGTATCCGGCAGAGATCGGAGGCGATCGGCTCCATGCCGACCCCCGTCGAGGCGACGAGATCGAGCTCGGTCCATTGCCGCTTGGAACCCAGACGTCCGCTCATATTGCCCCCTGTCTTCAACACGGCGAGACAGGTCAATTATTCCCCGTCCGGGGAATATTGCAAGCCTTGGCCTCTTGTTACGTCTCGGAAGAGGATGCGGGCGAATTTATTGCCGCCGTCGCACGTCCTAGACTGTGACAGAGATGGCCACGCGGCCAGAACACTGACCAGATCACTTAATTGAGGGAGTTTCCGTCCATGAACCGCTCGACTTTCATCACAACGACTGCCGCGCTGGTCTGCGCGGGACTTCTCGCCGGCGGGGCTGCCGCCAAGGATGTCGCAGGCTCGAAGGATCATCCGCTGGTCGGGCGCTACACGGGCTCGGAGATCATCGACTACAAGAGCGAGGCATTCAACGAACACCGCTTCATCATCGCGCCGGTCGATTTCAAGACCGATGGCGAGGCCTTCACGGATGGCAACAGCATCAAGGTCGAGGGCAAGATTACCGACATCCGCTACAACGCGCCGAAGGATCGCTCTTCGCTGGAGATCATCCACAATTATGAGGAGTCGCTGAAGTCCAAGGGCTTCGAGACCGTCTTTTCCTGCGCAAACGACACCTGCGTGAAGGACAAATCCAGCCCCTACCGCATGAGCTTTGCGGCGGGTGACGGGCAGATCAACTATCGCTATGGCGATGGCGTGCGCTATCTGCTCGCCAAGGCGTCAAAGCCCGAAGGCGATACCTACGCCGCCGTCTTTCTCGGCGACAACAAGACCGGGCCCCTGGTGCATGTCATTGTTGCCGACGTGAAGCCGATGCAGAGCGGGCAGATTGCCTTTGTCGATGCGGGGGCCATGGCAAAGTCGATTTCGGCCAGCGGCCATGTGGCGCTCTATGGCATCCAGTTCGATTTCGACAAGGCCGACATCAAGCCGGAATCGCGGCCGACGCTGGACGAGATCGCCAAGTTCCTGAAGGCCAATAGCGAAGTCGCGCTGGTCGTCACCGGCCATACCGACGGCAAGGGCGGTTTCGACTACAATGTCGATCTGTCGAAGCGGCGCGCGCAGGCTGTTGCGGCCGATCTCGCCCAGCATTACGGCATTTCGGCTTCCCGGCTGACGCCCTTCGGTGCCGGCATGTCCGCGCCGATCGCCTCCAATGATGACGATGCGGGCCGCGCCAAGAACCGTCGCGTCGAACTTGTGAAGCGTTGAGGGCGGGATGATGAGAGTACCTGCTGCAATTTCTGTCGGTCTGCTGGGATTGCTCATCGCCGCGCCGTTGCAGGCCGGTCAGGTTGCGCCCGAGAGCGTCACGGTCACACCGATCGTTCTCGATGGAGAAGAGATCTTTCCGGGTGGGGCTGTGTCGCAGATCGTGGGATTGAAGAAGGGTGGAGATGGCTTCGTCTCGGTGCGGGCGGCTCCGTCTGTCAAGGCGGACGAAATAGGGCGTCTCACGCAGGGAGCGTATGTGATTGCCACAGATCGGATAAAACGCGGAACGGAAGCCGGCTTTGTCGGGGTGATCTATAATCTGGACGACAAGTCCGAGAAGCCGTTGACCGAAACGTGCGGGCTGCGGGAAACGCCGCCCTATGACAAAGGACCCTACAAGGGACCGTGCAAGTCAGGGTGGGTCGCGCAGCGCTTCGTGCAGGTTCTGGCGGATTGAAAGGCGCACGCTATGAGACCCAAGATTTTACATTTGAGGCAGGCTGTCCCGCTCCTCGTCGTCACCGTCTCCTGCAGCGCCCTGGCAGATGAAGTCACGCCGCGCGCGATGACGATCCACCCCTTTATCGTCGCCGGCAAGATTTACCCAGCCGCGTCCTACGGCTCGGTTCAAGGATTGAAGAAAGGCGGAGACGGGTTTCTATCGGTGCGTGCCGCGCCCTCCGTAAAGGCGCGGGAACTGGACCGGCTGAAAAATGGCCGCTCGGTCATCATCTATTCAGGCGACACCGAGGCCAGGAAGAATGGATTTATCGGCGTGGTTTATCCGGCCGACGAGACCTTCAAAGGTGAATTTGATACCATGTGCGAAATACCGGATCCTTCCTATGAAGGACCCTATCTCGGACCCTGCAGGTCAGGCTGGGTATCGGACCGCTATGCCGGAGTGGATGCAGGCTGAGCCTGCGCGCGCGTCCCGGATTTCAGTCGGCTTACTTGATCGAGCCGACCGAGGCCTGGTCCATCTTGCGGTCGAGCGTCATGCCGATGACCGGAACGAGGCTGTCGTTGACGCGCACGGAGATGGTGACGTTCAGCGTGTTCTTGTCCTTGAGGCGCGCGATCATCGCGCCGTTCAGGTTCTTGCGATTGATGCCGACGATGACGCGGTTGCCGACGACGGCACCCGAAACGATGTCGAGACCCTTGCCGTCGGAACCGTCAAGGAACGAGCCCTTGTAGCTTTCGCCGTTACGCTCGATCGTGGCGGACATCGGCTGGGCGAAGACGCCGACGCGGCAGGAGCCATCGAGCTTGAGGCCTGCTCCGGAAGACTTCGACTCACCCTTGAGATCGCAGGTGAATTTCGTGCCCTTGTACTTGCCGGCGACGATTTCGCCCGGGCCCTGCCAGATGCCTGCGGTGCTGTCAAAGAATTCGCGGTCGCCAGCCTGGGCTGCGAGCGGCGAAACAGCGGCAAACGCGAGAACGGCTGCGGCAATGGAAAGCTTGACGGACATCGGACTTCCTTGAACGGGGGACAGGCACCGGAACTTGTCTCGAAGTCTCGCGCGGAATGGTTAATGGACTATGAAAAACACCTGTCCAGGGACCGTTTCCTGAAGCATTGTCCACATCCCCGTGGACAATAAACGAAGCACTCGAAACACTTCCTGATTTGAGGCGGTAACTCAAAAAATCGCGCTTGTCCAACGTCAGCGAGCGGTTTTCGATGCGTCTTTCAGGACATTCAGAAAGTCTGTGACCTTTGGGCGACGGATTTCGGCAAAATCCATCGGACGGCACAAATCCATGGCCGCAATGCCGATGCGCGCCGTCATCAAACCGTTCGCCACGCCTTCGCCGAGACGGGCGGAAACCTTGGAGGCGAGGCCATGGCCGAGCACCTGTTGAATGGCATCGTCACCCACGGCAATCGCGCCCGTGACCGCCAGATGTGCCACGGTTTCGCGCAGCAGGCGGATGAGGCCGAAAAAGCCGGGCCGGCCGCCATAGAGGAAGGCGAGCATGCGGATGAGGCGGGCGGCTTCGAAAAGCACGTAGCCGATATCGACCAAGGCGCGCGGACTAACGGCCGTCACTACGGAAACGCGGCGTGCGGCATTGGCAATCATGCGGCGCGCCTCTTCGTCGAGCGGAGACAGCAGCTCGCTTTCGGCCAGCGCCATCATGCCGGGATTGTCGATGATCTCGCGGGCGTGATCCTCCAGCGCCTTTCGGCCACGCGCGGTTTCCGGGCGGTGGGCGAGATGTGCGGAGAGCGCCTTGACGGTTTTGGCGGCCTCGTCGCGGCTCTTCGAACGGGCGGCGTCGCGCGCCTCCTGTTTCAGCGTCTGGATGTTGGTCAGGCTCTTCAGGCCATAGAGTTCGCGTGTGACGAAGCCGATGGCCGAGAGGACCAGAACGGCGACAGTGGCGAGCGCGACATAGCCGAGCCAGTCCTCGCGACCGAACAGATTGTTGACGAGGTTGTCGATCCAGAGGCCGATGCCCATCGAGACCAGCACGCCGAGCGCGCCTGAGAAGATCTTGAAGAAGGGGAAGCGGCGGGCGGGCTTCAGCGTGCCGGTTTCGGCGATGCGCCGTTCCGCCTCGATGCCTTCTGCTTCGAAGATGTCCTCCTCCAGCGGCGTTTCGATAACGCCGTTGTCGAACCAGGCGGGGCGTCGCGACGGGGGGTCGGCCGTTGTTTCGGGGGCTGCGGAGAATTTCATGGGTTTGCGGGGCGTGTCTTCGCTCATGCCAGCCGGTCTCCGATCAGAAATTCGATGGCGCGGTCGAGCCGGATATGGGGCAGCGTCAATTCGAGCCCCGCCGCCGAGCCCAGTTCCGGCGGGCGAAAGCGGACGGCTGTGAAATCGCCGGGTTTCAGCAAGGAGGCATGGCCGGCGCTGTCGAACAGGGTTTCCGGATCCTTCGGCAGGTCGCCGGGGAAGACGGCGGTGCGGCGCTTGCCATCGAAGCGCTCGCCATCGATGATTTCGCCATCGATCGGCGTGCCGCTGATCACGGGCAGGTCTTCGCCGGCATGTTTGACGGTGGCCTCGCGGGTGGCCCGCACCGAGGCGAGCGCCACGGTTTCTATGCCGGCGCCCGACACTCCGATGCGGGTGAGCGCGCCGGAGACGAGGCGGCGGGTCAGGAGTTCCAGCCGGTCGTGGCTTTCGTGATGCAGATGATCGGCCTTGGTGGCGGCGATCAGCACCTTGTCGATGCGGCGCGTGAGGATCGAGGACAGGATATTGCCCTTGCCAGCGCGGAAGCAGGAGAGCACGTCGCCGAGCGCATGTTCCAGATCCTTCAAGGCTTCCGGTCCGCGATTGACGGCCTGAAGCGTGTCGACCAGCACGATCTGGCGGTCGAGACGGGCGAAGTGATCGCGGAAGAAGGGGCGCACGACGATGGCTTTATAGGCCTCGAAGCGCCGCTCCATCATAGCCTGATAGGAGCCTTTCGGTCCGGGACCGTCGGTGAGGCGGACAAGCGGGGCGAAGGTCAGCGCCGGCGAGCCTTCGAGATCGCCGGGCATGAGGAAACGGCCGGGCGGCAGCATGGAAAGCGAGCGCTCATCCGATTTGCAGGCCCTCAGATAGGCCGCGTAGGCCTGCGCCATGTCGCGCACGACGAGTTCGTCGGCGGGCGAGGCGGGGTCGATGCGTTCGGCCAGCCCCAGCCATTCGCGCGCCAGCGGGCCACGGATTTCGGAGCGCGAAAGGGTGAGCGCATTCTTCGAGAATTCCGCATAATCCTGCGTCAGGAGCGGCAGGTCGAGCAGCCATTCGCCGGGATAGTCGACGATATCGACATTCAGCGTGCCGGGGCGGAAGAAACGGTTCCAGCCGCTGGCGCTTTCATAATGGATGGTCAGGCGCAGTTCGGAGATGGAGCGGGTGCTATCCGGCCAGATGCGCTTTTCCACCATGTCGCGGACATGGTCCTCATATTGAAAGCGCGGCACGGCATCGTCCGGCTGCGGATCGAGATGGACGGAGGAGACCCGGCCCTGATGCAGCGCGCGCACCAGCGGCAGGCGACCGCCATGGACGAGATTATGCACCAGCGCAGTGATGAACACCGTCTTGCCGGAGCGGGAAAGGCCGGTGACGCCGAGTCGGAGCGATGGATTGACGAGGCCCTTGCCGAGATCGGCGAGGTTCTCCGCCGCAATCAGCATGTCATCCGTCAGCGATGTCAGGGAAGGCGTCATGCGGGCTCGCGGGTCGGCGGGATCATGATGAAGATATAGGTTGCGCGAAGCGGCGGTTCAATTGTTGTGGTGCGGCGCTGCTGCCGGCCGATCAAGGTTATGACTGACTGACGGCGTCCCGGCCCCGGGTTTGCGACGAGTGCGTCTAACCCCAGATGCTTCGTTTCTTGAGCCGACTTAAAATGCCCAAGGAATATTCACTCTTGTTTCGTCGTGAACAATGTTGCCTTGAGTGTCCGCAACGATCCAGGATATAATTTCACTTCGGAAGAGGTCCAGCTTGTATCGGCAGTCCATTCCGGAAGCGAAGCCGCTTTGGTCGGGTTTCTTGCTGGCTTCAAGGTGGTGCAGGAATTGATCATTGATGGGCGCGCATGTGTAACCGGCTTCCTGCAACCGTTCCGTCGCGAGATGGGCACTACCGCCTGAGCTCTTAATCATTGCATCGGTTGCCGATACAGCGTCGCTCAGCTCGCCGCCCGTTAGTCCGTGGGGAATGTCTCGGAAAGGGCCATGATACGATCGGACAACAGCGTCCACAAACAGATAAGCCCAAGCTGCAAGCGGCAGCAAAGCAAGCGTCAGCAGCACATAAGACGCGGATCTGGCCAAGCTCTTTTTCTTCATGAACAATGTCTGTTCCGTTGTGAGGGTTTTCCGGTTTCAACCGTATTTCAATCCTCCGGCGCCGGTCCCGCATAGCGGGCGCGGGGGCGGATGAGGCCGCCTTCGGCATTCTGTTCGAGCGCGTGGGCGATCCAGCCGACGGAGCGGCCGACGGCGAAGAGGGCGAGTGCGCTGCCGCGCGGGAGGCCGAGCGCGCGGCGCAGCGACACGAGCGCGAAATCGATATTGGGGCGCTTGCCGGCGGTGTCCTCCATGACGGCGATGAGGTCGTCGCGGCTGGTTTCGCGGGGGAGCAGTGGCAGAAGCGCCTCGGCGCGCGGATCGCCCTCCGGATAGAGCGGATGCGAGAAGCCGGGCACGCCATCGCCGCGCCTCAGCCGCGTTTCGACGGCCGCTGCGGCGCTGCCAGCCTGGCGCACGTCATCGAAGAGCAGTTCGACCAGACTGGTCGTGCCGCCATGGAGCGGGCCGCTCAGCGCCGAGAGGCCGGCATTGAGGCAGGCGCCGAGAGAGGCGCCGGTGGAGGCGACGACGCGCACGGCGAAGGCCGAGGCGTTGAGTTCGTGGTCGGCCAGCAGGACCAGCGCCCGGCGGATGAGATCGCCGCCGATATCGCCGCATTCCCATTCGCGCGCCAGCTGGCTGTGGACAGGCGCGCCATCGGCCGACGCGCAGCTTGCCGCACCGGCCATGGCGCGGATAAGAGAGGCTGCACCGGGCCAGAGCGCGCGGGCGTTTCGCTGCCAGGCGGTCGTTCGTCCGGCGGCAACCATCGGCAGCAGCGTCTGGCACCGTTCTGTCAGGGGCAGGGCTCGGACGAGGTTTGTCATATAGGGATCGAAACGCTCGGGTACGGTGGCCGGATCGGCAAAGGGATCAATTTTGCCACAATCCCACAGTAGCCGGGCAGTGTCTTCCAGCGTTGCTGTTTCGGAAAGGCGCATGGCGTCGCGGCCGCGATAGTAGAGACGGCCTTCATCGATCAGCGAGATCGCGGAGGCGAGTACGGGCAGGCCCCAGTCGAGCGTCGTCTCGGCAATGGCGCGGGGGCGGCGGCCGACGGATTTGCGCTTGTTGAGCTCGTCGATGTCGTAGGCGCTGTAGAGCCTGCGCCGCGGATCGCCATCCGAGCCGGATGTATGGATCTGGCCGCGACTCACGTAGGCATAGAGCGTGGCGCGGCTGACGCCGAGGAGCTCGGCGGCGGTTTCTGCATCGATATATTGATCGGGTGCGGACATCGAATACACATTGATTGGTTGAATCAAGATTGACTATATATTCTTCGCGGACAGGATCGTGTTCGTCAACACGAGATCTGTCGCGAGGTTAACCCATGAATATCCCCTTGAAATCGCTTGAGTCACCGGCTGGAGATATCGTCTCGCCGGGTCTGGAAGGCGTTGTCGTCGCCGAAACGGTTCTGTCGCATGTCGATGGTGCGGCGGGGCGGTTGATCCTGCGCGGTCATGAACTGGAGCAACTGGCGGGCTGGTCGTATGAGGCCGTTCTTTCACTTCTGTGGCGCGATCTGGCGGCTGAAAATCTCGATGAGGCTGAGATCCGGGCGCGGCTCGGTGCTGCGCGCATGGCCGCCTTCGAGCGGATGACGGCGGCGCTTCCGGCGCTGCAGGGGCTCACGCAGGTCGAGGCCTTGCGGCTGCTTCTCTCGCTCCTCCCGGATACGGAAACGGAACGTCACCACCTGGTGGCAGTGGCCTCCGTGCCGGTCTTTGCAGCGGCGATTGCGCGGCGCAGTCGGGGGCTTGATCCGGTTCGCCCGGATGCCCGGCTTGGGTCTGCGGCGGATTTCCTGCGCATGCTACACGGGGTGGAACAGGGGGCGGACAAGGTGCGGGCGCTCGACACCTATCTCGTCACCGTCGCCGATCACGGGCTCAATGCCTCGACCTTTGCCACACGCGTCATCGCCTCGACGCAGGCCGGCCTTTTCTCCTCGGTGATCGGCGGGCTCTGCGCGCTGAAAGGGCCGCTGCATGGCGGCGCGCCTGGGCCGGTTCTCGACATGCTGGATTCGATCGGCGCAGAGGACAACATCCAGCCCTGGCTCTCCGCAGCGCTGGATCGCGGCGAACGGCTGATGGGGTTCGGGCACCGGATCTACCGGGTGCGCGATCCGCGGGCCGATGCGCTGAAGCGGGCTGTGGCGGGTCTTCGTGACACCGGCGGGCGGATTGCCTTTGCCGAGACGGTGGAGCGTGAGGCGCTGGCGCTGCTCGCCGAGCGCAAGCCGCTTCGGCCGCTGCAGACCAATGTCGAGTTCTATACCGCGCTGGTGCTGGAGGCGGTCGGTTTCCCGCGCGAAAGCTTCACCAATGTGTTCGCCGCCGGCCGCATGGCGGGCTGGACGGCGCATGTACTGGAGCAGGACCGGGTCGGCAGGCTCATTCGTCCGCAATCGCGCTATGTCGGGCCGATGCCGGTCTGAGCCTGAGGCGTCGGTACGTCAGGGCGTCAGCAGGGTTTCGAGCCGCCAGGGCTCCTCGCCGTTGCGGGTGAAGGCGGCGAGACCTGCGGTCGGGAAGCCTGCCGCGATTTGCGCGTTGGCGGCCTTGACGCCGACGAGACGGGTGAACGTCTCCTCGATCATCGGGTTATGCCCGACGATCATCAGGCTGCCGCCGCTCGCCACCCCGTTGCAGATGGCGAGATAGTGTTCCGGGCCTTCGCTGTAGAGTTCGGCGTCGAGCGTCACCTGCGGCGCATGCTCCATGGCGGCCATGAAGGCGGCGGCGGTCTGCCGGCAGCGCTCGGCAGTCGAGCAGACCAGCATCGACGGACTGATATCCATGCCGGCTGCTGCGCGCCCGATGCGCTCGGCCTCCTCGCGGCCGGTTGCGTCCAACTGCCGGTCGAAATCCCGTTCGCCGGGCTTCGGCCAGGCGCTTTGCGCGTGTCTGAGCAGAAAAAGGCGGCTGGCCGGGGGCGTATGTGACTGCATGAACCTTCGCTTGGGTCCCTGTGACGTCGGAAGGGACCTGTTGAAGAGCGAAACCGCCCGTTATCTTTCCACCGTCTTTCGCGTGTTAAGACACGCCGGCGCCCATGCGCCAATCAGACCGCGAGAGACCGAAATCTAGGGTGCTGCTGGAACCGGGTCAAGCTGGGCTAAAGGTCAAGAACCTTCGCAGGTGTCAAGATCAGGCAATTGCTCCGGTTCCCAAGATGCGCGGCGGGCCTGTCGCTGGCAAATCTGGTCATGAAATTGTCACACCTATTCAATTGCTTGACGATTTTTTAGGCGAATTGATTTTATGCTGGTCACGTCTCGAAACGCGGCATTCCTTGCTTGAACTGTGACTCCAATGTGGCTATACACCCGCTGAAAGTGATGTTCTCCAGGAGAATCGCGTTGAGTGAGACTATCGAACTTAGCAAGTACGTCCTTTCTGAAGACGAGGAGTTCATGAACCCCAATCAGCAGGCCTATTTCCGTGCCAAGCTGATCAACTGGAAGAATGAAATTCTCCGGGAAGCGCGCGAGACCCTCGGCCACCTCGCCGAAGAGAGTGCCAACCATCCCGACCTCGCCGATCGTGCATCCTCCGAAACCGACCGTGCCATCGAGCTTCGCGCCCGCGACCGCCAGCGCAAGCTGATCTCCAAGATCGACGCTGCCCTGCAGCGCATCGAAGACGGCACCTATGGCTATTGCGAGGAAACGGGCGAGCCGATCGGGCTGAAGCGGCTTGACGCACGGCCGATCGCCACGCTGTCGATCGAGGCGCAGGAGCGTCACGAGCGCCGCGAGAAGGTCTATCGGGACGAGTGATCGTCCCCATTGGAACCAGACGAGATTGCCGCAAGGTTTGCCCTGCGACAGGACATCGCCTCGCGCGGATTTCGATCCGGAGCGGGGCGAATTTTTGAAGGAAACAGGTCTCCCATGCCAAAGCTGACAATCATCGCGTTCGACGGAACGCCGTTCGAAATCGACGCGCAGTCCGGTTCGACGGTCATGGAAAATGCCGTGCGCAATTCCGTGCCGGGAATCGAGGCAGAATGTGGCGGGGCCTGCGCCTGTGCCACCTGTCATGTCTATGTCGACGACGCCTGGGCCGAAAAGGTCGGCTCGCCGGAGCCGATGGAAGAAGACATGCTGGACTTCGCCTTCGACGTACGCCCCACCTCGCGGCTTTCCTGTCAGATCAAGATGTCGGATGCGTTCGACGGTCTCGTCGTTCGCGTGCCGGAAAAGCAGGCCTGATCATCTCGGATCCGATCCGACGCCTCCTCGCGCGTTGGCCTTCCTGACTGCGGACAAAAAAAGCCTCGCTTGCGGAAACCGTCAAGCGAGGCCAGTCGGGCGCGCCAGGGGCGAGGGAGGATGCGCCCTGTCGTCTTGAGGACGCGCGCCAGGAGAAGATGAGTATTCCCAAATCCGGCCGGCGCATTTTCCCCCGCGCGCCGGATGGATCGAATGTCTTGGTTGCGATCAAACGCAATCCGTCTGCGGGCGCGATCAACGCCCGCCATCCCCGCCGGCAGTGTCACGCGCGGCATCTACAAGACTGAAACGCGACGGCCTTGCCGTCTGAAATCATCCGGCGCCGCAGCGCCCCTGTCCGTCTTCTGTGGCAAAGGCTCTGCAGGCCTGCCTTGGACGTTCCATGAGAGTTAATGTAACTCAAGAGTTACGTCATTGCCATTGCGACTTTTGCCGGGTGATTGCCTGTGGTGAGGTCAGGCTCGCGCAAGCTTCTGCGTGAATCCGGTCCCACAAATGCAATCGCCGCCTGATCGGAATCAGGCGGCGGGTTCAGGCTTTGAGGATGCGGTGCAAGGCCGCCTTGTCTTGGCAGGTCCTAAGTAGTCACTGCGCGGCGTTGGCCTGCATCTGCGCAGTGCGTTCCTTGACGAGCCGCATGATGCGGGCCTCGAAATTGGCCATCTCGATCTGGTCGAAGCGACGCTGCGCCTCGTCATGCTGGGCAATCTGGTCATCTGTCGTGCGCGAGACGAGGGCCTGCATGGCTTCGCAGGTCTTCTGCGGCGGCAGCGATTTCAGCGCCTGTTCCATCTGGCGAGCGTGCTGGGTGGCGATTTCGGCGTGGCGCTCTTCGTGACGCTTGATGTCACCGGAGAGTGAGTCCCAAAGAACGGCGAGACCGCGGGGCGCGCCGTTGCGGTCCTTCCAGTTCGGCAGGATGAGCCTTAGGTTCAGATTGACGCGGGCGGCGGCGACCGAGCATTGGCCTCTGGCTTCAGCATATTTGATGTCGCCGGAGAACTTGATCTGGGCGGCGCCCGGATGGCGGGCCATGCCGGCCTGCGGGCCATTGCGCATCAGGGCGCTGTCGAGTTCGGAGGCCGTTTTGCCGCGGACGGTGAAATAGACTGTGGACTTGCGCACGCTCGTGTCGGCCTTGGCCAGAGAGGCCAGCGCGACGAAGCCGCAAAGCACGGTTCCCAGGAATGCAATCAAGCGCCAGGACGCCCAGACAGAAACAAAGTTCATCAGCACAGTTCCCGTTTATTGTCTTTGAGCCGAGCTTGCTGCATAGCGAGGCGGAGAGCAATAAAAAAAGAAATAGATGCCGCGATTCCGCCTCAGGTGTTGCAAAAGTCTAAAGGAGTGGGAGCCGGGATGCGCAATCCAGCCCTTTTCGAGCCACGTCTCTGGCCGCTGGCGCATGGTCGATCGCTGACTTTGGGTCCGCGCGGCCTCATCATGGCCATCGTCAACGTGACGCCGGACTCCTTTTCCGATGGCGGACAGTTCGCCACCGCCGCAACGGCCATCGATCAGGCGATCCGGCTTGTGGAAGCCGGCGCACATATTCTCGATATCGGCGGGGAATCGACCCGCCCGGGCGCTGCCGTCGTCGATGGCGAGGAGGAGCGCCGCCGGGTTCTGCCGGTGATTTCGGCGCTGGCAGAGCGTTTCGGTGGCGAGGGGCCGGTGATTTCCATCGATACCTATCGTGCCGAGACGGCCGCGGCGGCACTTGCTGCCGGTGCCCATATCGTCAACGATGTCTGGGGACTGACGCGCGAGCCGGAGATTGCCCGGGTTGCCGCGGAGGCGGGTGCGGGGGTCTGCATCATGCATACGGGGCGCGACCGCACGGTGCTTGCCGATGCCATCGAGGACCAGCTGGCCTTCTTCGCCCGGTCTCTTCAGATCGCGGACGGGGCGGGGATCGAGCGGGCACGCGTGGTGCTCGACCCCGGCTTCGGCTTTGCCAAGGAGACGGCCGCCATCAATATCGAGCTGATGCGCCGGTTCGGGGAATTGCATGCGCTCGGGCTGCCAGTGCTGGCGGGCACGTCGCGCAAGCGGTTTCTCGGCGAGATTACCGGCCGGGCGGCGGCGGAGCGCGATGTCGCAACGGCGGCAACCAGCGCGATCCTGAGGCTCGCCGGCGCTTCCGTTTTCAGGGTGCATGATGTCGCAAGCAGCAGGGATGCGCTGGCCGTTGCGGATGCTATGATCGCATCAGGGCTTGACGCCTCAAAAGGATGATCCGGTGAAGCAATATACGATCTACATGAAGAACTGTGCGTTCTTCGCCCGCCACGGCTTTTTCGACGAGGAAGCATTTCTCGGCCAGCGCTTCTTTGTCGATGCGCGGCTGGATGTCGAGGCTGAAGCCCCGCTGCAGGATGACAAGCTGGACGGCACGGTGGATTACGGCGTCGCCTTCAAGGTCATCGAATCGGTCGTGCTTGGGCAGCGCCGCTATCTGATCGAGGCACTGGCGGCCGATATCGCCACCGGGCTGACGGACAAGTTTCCGCATATCCGGCGTGCCGAAATCACGGTGCGCAAGCCGAACGCGCCGGTTCCGGGCGTGCTCGACTATGTTGAAGTGACGGTGACGCATGTCCCCTGAGGCGCGCTTGCGGCGGGCCAATCTCGGGCTTGGTGGAAATATCGGCGATCCGGCGGCCTATATGGCGGCGGCGCTGAAGCTGTTTGAAGCGCGCCCGGATTGCCGGGTCGTCACGGCGTCGCGGCTTTACCGGACGCCGCCCTGGGGCAAGACCGATCAGGACTGGTTCTTCAACGCCTGCGCGCTCATCGAGACGTCGCTTCAGCCCGAGGCGCTGCTCGATCTCTGCCTTGCGCTGGAAAAGGAAATGAACCGTGTGCGCATCGAGCGCTGGGGGCCGCGCACGCTCGATATCGACATCCTGACCTATGAAGGGGTCACGAGCGATGCGGAGCGTCTGCTTCTGCCGCATCCGCGGGTGGCCGAGCGCGCCTTTGTTCTGATGCCGCTCTGCGACTATGCGCCGGAGACGATGATCGGAACGGAAAACGCCCGCGACCTTCTGGCAAAGGTTGACGCGGGCGGCATAGAGCCGGTCTCTGAAGACGGCGAATGGTGGAAGGCCTGAAGCTCAGCCGAGGCGGATGCGCACCGGGCGACGGCCGTTCGGGGCAGTCGTGTAGAGGTGGATCTGCGTCTTCGGCTGCGAGCTGCGCCAGGCGCGGGCGCCGTGGCTGAGCAGCATGGCGACCAGATCGCGGGTGCGCGCCTTGCCACCGGCGCTGGCCAGCCGCATCGCCGCTTCGTGCAGCGGGTGCAGCATGTTGCGGAAGGGGCGAAGACCACTGGTCTCGGTACCCTGGAAATTTTCGTTCATCGACATGACAGGCCTCGTACGCAGTAAAAATCGAGGGTAAGCCGCGGGGTTGCGGGCTTCCGGGTCGTTGATGGTCCAGCGGCGCTGCGAGCGTGGGTCGCGACGCGGGATGTCGGCTGTGCGGCAGTAATGTCGTTCTGTACCGGGTTGGTCGGCCGCACGAAGTTCATCGGATCTACTCCAGGCTTGCCCAGCAGCTGATGCCACGGCGCTTCAGCGCCTTGCAGGCATTCACTGCCGAGTCCTGGCCGCGGAAGCCGCTGAAGCGGGCGCGGTAGATCTTGGCGCCGTCGGAGACCGCGGCAACCGTGTAGGGATCGGCGGAACGCAATACCTTGCCGCCTTTGGCCTTTGCCTTGTCGAGGAGGCCTTCGGCCAGTTCCTTGCTCGGCGCTGCGCCAACCTGAATGGTCCAGCCCTTGTCCTTGGAGCGCGAGGTGGAGGCGGTGGTGACATTGTCAACACCGTCTTCGTCATCGCTGTCGTCCCTGGACTTGGCAACTTCCTTCTCTGCCTTCTTCTCGGTCTTGATCACAGCCTTGGCCGGGCTTTCGGCCTGCGGTGCTGCAAATGCGGTCTTGACCGGGGAGGCGTCTTCATCGTCGTCATTCGACGTTTCGGCGACGACCGGCTTCTTCGGTGCGACGCGCGGAGCGTTGCCGAAGGCCTGATCGATGCGGTTGATTTCGGCGGTCTGCTGCTCGGCAGGAATTGCTGCCGGCGGCAGGTCGGCGCTGGCGGAAGCCACTTCGACCGGCTTGGACGCCATGGCTGCAGCGGACTGAACCGGGGCAGGGATGGTGATCGGGTTCGTCGCAGCGGGCGCCGAGCGGGCGATCACGAAGTTGCCACGACCGGTGGAGGACTGCGGCAGATAGCGCTTCACCAGTTCGGTCACGCGGGAATCGCGGGCGCCGGCAGAGCGTTCACCCAGCACGACGACGACGATGGAATGACCGTCGGCCTGTGCGGAAGTGGCAAGGTTTGAGCCGGCAGCGCGGGTATAGCCCGTCTTGATGCCGTCAACGCCGGCAACGCGGCCGAGAAGGTGATTGTGGTTGCCGATGACCTGCTTGCCGAAGCGGAACGAGCGCACTGAGAAATAGCTGTAATATTGCGGGAAATGCTGGCGCAGAGCGACACCGAGGATCGCCTGGTCGCGGGCCGTCGTCAGCTGGCGATCGTCCGGCAGGCCGTTCGGGTTGACATAGATGGTGTTGCGCATGCCGAGCGAACGGGCCTTGCCCGTCATCATCTTGCCGAAGTTCGGAACCGATCCGCCGAGCGTTTCGGCAAAGGCCCAGGCAACGTCATTGGCCGAGCGGGTCACCAGCGCCAGAATGCCCTGTTCGACCGTGAACGTGCCGCCGGCGCGGACGCCAAGCTTGGTCGGGGCCTGTCCTGCAGCCGCAGCCGACATGGTGATGGGGGTCGACTTCGTCAGCTTGCCCGAATTCAGCGCTTCGAAGATGAGATAGAGCGTCATCATCTTCGTCAGCGATGCCGGATAGCGCAGGCCGCCCGAATCCTGATTGTAGAGGACCTTGCCCGTATTGGCATCGATGACGATGCCGGCCTGCTTGGCTGCATAGGCGGTGCTGGCGGCAAAAAACGTGCCTGCAACGATCGTGACTGCGATCTTTCGGAACAATCCGGCGAAAGCGCCGACCGTGGTACGTTTTTTCTGGGAGTTTTTCAGCATTGCCACTTTTTTACTCTTACAAGAATTGCTCACCTGTTTGGCGGCGCCATCCCTCCTCGGCGCCAGTGGGGAGACACTAGACGGATAGCGTTACCAATCGGTTTATGATGAATGGCGCGTTTACGACTTCGCTCAATTTGTTGAGGAAATTCGCGTCCTGAAACGCAGGAATGCCGCGCGGCCTTTTCTCGGCGGCGCGGCGTTTCAAGCCGTTTTCAGGCGGTTCTTCTCAGTTGGCGAGATGGGCAGTGGCGTAGGTGCGAACGGCGGCGTCGAGCGCCTTCCAGTCCTTCAGGAGCCCGGCAGAGAATCGGTACTGCACGCTGAGATCGGAGCCGGCGATCAGGTCACGCTGGCAATCCGCACCGGTCGACTGGGCGGGCGTAGCGGGCAGCACGCAGCGCACCGCATAGGGTTCCGCGCCGCCGTTCGGGTCGGTCAGCAGGACTTCGTCGCCATAGCCGGAGCCCTGGCGGAACCGGTGCAGCGCAAGGCCCGCCGGTCCCTGTTCCGCGGGTCCGTCAAAGAGGCGCGAATAGATCGGCGAGACGCGGCCGGACATGTCGCGCGTCATGATCGACTGCGAAAGCTGCAGGAAAATCAACGAGCCCGCATTGGAAATGTCGAAGAATCGCTGTGCGCTTGCCGGCTCGTAGCCCTTCATCTCGGGCCATTGAAGCGCGAGGTTGACCTGCTCCTGCTTGCCGGAAAAGCGCTGGTCGGGAAAGCGGATGGCATTTTCGGGAAGCTTGAGGCGGTCGGGGCCGATGACGATCTCGAGCGGCGCGGTGCTGGCGGAATATTCGCCGACGGCGATGCGCTTGCCATACCACTTGCCGGCAAAGCTGACGCCGACGGTCAGCGAAGCGAGGATGATGGCGCCGATGACGGATTTGCGGACGAGACCTGCCGAGAGGATTGGAGCAGAATCGATCATGTCCTGTGCCATTTGTGCACGCCCCCTGTCCGATGCGCCGGCTTGCTGTCCGTTTCGCGCCTGATCTGTACCACTTGGGCACAGAAAATCGCGGCACGTTTCTTGCTCGCTCAACCCTGTTGGAATAGGGTTAACAAATGATGAATTTTGCCGATCTAGTCCTGTGTTTGTTGACCGGTTTTGCCATTCCGCTGGCGTTGAGCGGTCTGGTTTCCGAAAGTGTCGGGTCCTATGCCGGCAATGGCCAGAATGGTCGTGTCGGACGACTGGTGATGGTCTGGTCTTCCGCGATGATCTGCGGTCCAGGCCTGTTTGCCACGCGGCTTGTCGATGGCTGGCGCTCGGGCGACGAGACGGTTGCGGAACAGGCGGCCGGATGGATGGCTGCTGCCGGCTGGGCGGCGCTCTACGGCTATGTCGTCCTGAACGCGGTGAAGCTTATCTTCGTCCTGCCGACCTGAAACAAAAAACGCGGCCACGATGGGCCGCGTCTCTGATGTTCGCCGGGAACGGGATCAGCGAAGCGTGCCGACCGAAGTGGAGGTGGCGCGACCGTCGTCGAGCTTGACCCACTTGGCGGAATTGTCGTTGGCCTGACGCTTGAGGAAGCGATACTCGGTTTCAGACCAGAGCAGAACCTTGCTGCGCATGTTGTCGAGCACGAAGTCGCCGCGGTCGGTGCGCACCGTCAGGATCGCGTGGCCTTCGCCATTCGGCTGCAGGACCACGGTCATCAGCAGGTCGGAGAGGGGAACGCCTGCATCATGCAGGAGCTTGCGCTTCAGGAGCGCATAGTCTTCGCAGTCGCCGGCGGTCGTGGGGATCGCCCAGTATTCCTCGACGCCGTAAAGCTCCTGGTCCGTCATCGGCTTGATCGTCGTGTTGACGTTGTAGTTGATCCTGAGGATCGTTTTCCAGTTGGCTTCGTCGAGATGATAGGCCTGTTGGCCATCGGTGTTGGGCTGGCAATCGGACGGATTGCGCTTGCAGTATTCGTAATGGCCGATCGGCGGATTGGTGGCGCCGAGGCTCTGCATGCTGGCGGGCAGGGCGAAGGCGCTGACGGTGCCGGCGGCGACGAAGGCAAGGGCGGCAAGCGCTATTCTTATTGTTCTTTGCATTGCTATTCTCCCGTTATGAGGAGCACAATAGCAAGTAGATTTTTATATCACGCGAAACTTTTCAGTCGAATTCGGATCAATACTTCTGCAAATAAGAATAAAATTCGAATAGAATAAGAATAAAATTTGATTCAAATTTGAATGAAATTTCCGGTCCGCATCTGGTCCGGATCAGGACACAAGGCAGCAAAAAGCCGGCGAGGAGTGACCCTGCCGGCTCGCAGCTGTTCGAAATCGGGATTGGAGTGTCAGAGCAGTCCGGAGAGCGATTCCCGGGTTTGCAGCGCCGAAAACTCTATGGCGACGCCTTCCTGGAAATGGCGGACGATGCGGCCGCGCATGTTGCCGAGCTGGACGGCGGTGCCGAGCGCCGGACGCACGGAGATTTCGATTGCCGCGCCCGAGAGCGACAGGTCGATGATGCGGCAGGGGTAGCTGCGGCCATCGTCGAGCACGATTTCCGCGCGGTTGTTGCGCGGGGCGAGGCGTTCGTGGCGGCGGTCTTCGGGCAGGCCAAGTTCGTGCTTGTTGGCGATCCAGGTCAACTGCGCCGCGAGCTTTTCGCGCTTGCGCTCTGTGGCGTTGATGGAAATGACGAAGGTGCCTTTGGTGCCGAGGCTCAGCACTTCGCCCTCGATGCGCCCGATATGGTCGACATAGGCAATGATGCGGTCGCCGACATTGACATGGGCGCTCGCCTCGATCTGGGCGTCGCCCGGCGACATGTCGACGATCACGCAGTCGACTTCCTCGCGCGATGCAGACAGCATCCGGCCATGCAGGCCGACAGACACGCGCTGGAACATGCGCTGGTCGTTCGCCATGGGCACCCGGCTGCTCGCGATCTGCGTCGTGTCCATATTTCCCCTGCTGACCCAAAATTTCGCTTAGTTTAGCAATAGCCTTGGTTCGGTTAACACTTGGTTCTCTGAGGCCCGGATTCCTCATGGCGAAATTCTCGGTATCGGCTTCTCTTTTGCCGCCATGGCCCGTATGGGATGGGAGATCGAAATCCGGCGGAGTACAGGAACGACATGAATCATGAACGTGATGATGCGGCTTTGAACCTGCCGGTGGAAACGGGAACGGACGAGACCTGGCCGCGCCAGCCCGGACCGCCGGAGCGCGAGCCGCTCTTCAACATTCCGCCCGCGATCGTGTTCATCGTCGCGGTGACGGTGTTGGTCGAGGTTCTGGTCAGCTGGGTCCTCGGTGACAATGCCGTGACCGCACTTTACTATTATGGCGGCTTCATTCCGGCGCGCTATGCCGGCTCGCTCTCGGCCGAGGTGCTGCCGGCGCTGACCTCTCCGGTCACCTACGCCTTCCTGCATGGCGGCTGGGAACATCTGGTCTTCAACGACATCTGGCTTGCCATCTTCGGAACGCCGGTGGTGCTGAGAATCGGCGCCTTCCGGTTCGCGATCTTCTGGGTTCTGACGTCGGTTGCCGCAGCCTTCGCCTTTGATATCGCCAATCTCGGTGTCGAAACGCTTCTGGTCGGTGCCTCGGGTGCAATTTCAGGCCTGACGGGAGCGGCCTGCCGATTCGTCTGGTCGGGCAGCGGCGGCATGCGCGATCCGGCGCTTTCTGCCATCCAGCGCCGGCTTTCCATCGTGGAGACCCTGAAAAGCCGCGAGGTTCTTCTGTTCATCGCCTTCTGGCTGATTGCCAATGTCGTTCTGGCCGGGCTGGGCGTCGGGGTTCCGGGACAGGCGCAGGCGATTGCCTGGCAGGCCCATCTCGGCGGCTTCCTGGCCGGCTTTCTGCTGTTTCCGCTGTTCGATCCGGTCGGCAGGGCTGCCGCGTAAAGGATATGGACCGGAAAAACTTGCAATAAGGTCCGGTCCGTAGCACCATGACCGGGTTGGAAGACTGACAGGAGGAGTGTCAGGCTTCCGATCGCGAGAGCGAATGTGGCATTGGATTTGGGAGAAGCCAATGAACGTCAAGGCAATTCTGAAAGAAAAAGGTAGCGACGTGATCACCGTCAGCCCGCAGGCGACGGTGGCCGAGGTGGCATCCGTGCTGCACCAGCGGCATATCGGTGCCGTCGTCGTGATCGATGACAGCAAGCGCATTGTCGGCATCATCGCCGAGCGTGACATTGTCGGCGCCATTGCCGAGCACGGTGCGGATTGTCTCGGCCGGTCGATCGCGGATGTCATGTGGTCGAATGTCTATCGCTGCACCGAGGACATGACCGTCGACAATCTCATGCAAATGATGAGTTCGAGGCGCGCCCGCCACATCCCGGTTGAACGGGAAGGGCGCCTGATCGGAATTATTTCCATCGGCGATGTCGTGAAGGCTCATATTCGTGCCATCGAAAGTGAGGCCGAGCATATCAAGGCGTATATCGCCGGCTAATTAAGATGCTTCGTGGGCCGAACTAAAAATTGCACTTGGCGATACCGACTAAACGTGAGTATAGTCTGCGCCGACAAGAAGATCGATTACCGACGGTCCGTTGTCCGTGTCGTCGTCCTGTTGACCCCGGACGAAAAGACGCCTTCTGGAGGGGTGGGACAATGCTTGTCGGATAGCCATTCCGTGCTTCGTCACGGAATGGCTTTTTTGTTGACTTCATGATGTGCATCCGGTTTACAAGCCGCATGCATAACTCATGAAGAAGCTGACCTGCCATGCTTGACAAAACCTATGATTCCAAGAGCGTAGAGCCGGAAATCGCCAAGAAGTGGGATGTGGCCAACGCGTTTCGCGCAGGCGCCAACGCCAAGCCGGATGCGGACAGCTTCACCATCGTGATCCCGCCGCCGAACGTGACCGGCTCGCTGCACATGGGCCACGCGCTCAACAATACGCTGCAGGACATCATGGTCCGTTTCGAGCGCATGCGCGGCAAGGACGTGCTGTGGCAGCCGGGCATGGACCATGCCGGCATCGCAACCCAGATGGTTGTCGAACGCAAGCTCGCCGCCGAAAAGCAGCCGAGCCGCCGCGACATGGGCCGCGAAGCCTTCATCGAGAAGGTCTGGGAATGGAAGGCTGAGTCCGGCGGTCTGATCTTCAACCAGCTGAAGCGTCTGGGCGCATCCTGCGACTGGTCGCGTGAGCGCTTCACCATGGACGAGGGGCTTTCTGCCGCCGTTCTTGAAGTTTTCGTTACGCTTTACAAGGAAGGCCTGATCTACAAGGACAAGCGCCTTGTGAACTGGGATCCGAAGCTTCTGACCGCGATCTCCGACCTTGAAGTCGAGCAGGTCGAGGTCAACGGCAATCTCTGGCACCTGCGCTATCCGCTGGAGCCGGGCGTTACCTATGAACATCCCGTCCGTTACGACGAAGACACCGAGACGCTCGTCACCGAGACGCGCGACTATCTGGTCGTTGCAACGACCCGTCCGGAAACCATGCTGGGCGACACTGGCGTTGCCGTTCACCCGGACGACACGCGCTATCAGTCGCTGATCGGCAAGCATGTCGTTCTGCCGCTGACCGGCCGCCTGATCCCGATCGTCGCTGACGAATATCCGGATCCGGAAGCCGGCACCGGCGCGGTCAAGATGACGCCTGCGCACGATTTCAACGACTTCGAGGTCGGCAAGCGCCAGGACCTCAAGATGATCAACGTGCTCTCCATCGACGGCAAGATCGATATCGAGGGCAACGAGGATTTCCTCGAAGGCCTCGCCGACACGGCAGAACTCAAGAACACGATTGCCTCGCTTCAGGGCCTCGACCGCTTTGCCGCGCGCAAGCTGATTGTCGAGATGCTGGAGGCGCAGGAGCTTGTCGACAAGATCGAGCCGCACAAGCACATGGTGCCGCATGGCGACCGTGGCGGCGTTCCGATCGAGCCGCGCCTGACCGAACAGTGGTATGTCGACGCCAAGACGCTGGCCGAACCGGCGATTGCTTCCGTCCGCGAAGGCCGCACCAAGTTCGTGCCGAAGAACTGGGAAAAGACCTATTACGAGTGGATGGAAAACATCCAGCCGTGGTGCATCTCGCGCCAGCTCTGGTGGGGACACCAGATCCCGGCCTGGTACGGTCCGGACGGACAGGTCTTCGTCGAGAAGACCGAGGAAGAGGCGCTGCACGCCGCCATCCAGCATTACATTGCGCATGAAGGCCCGTGGAAGGCCTGGGTCGAGGAGAAGCTTGAGAACTTCCAGCCGGGCGAGATCCTGACCCGCGACGAGGACGTGCTCGACACCTGGTTCTCCTCTGCGCTCTGGCCCTTCTCGACGCTCGGCTGGCCGGAACAGACGCCGGAACTCGACAAGTATTACCAGACCGACGTTCTCGTCACCGGCTTCGACATCATCTTCTTCTGGGTCGCCCGCATGATGATGATGGGCCTGCATTTCATGAAGGACGAGGACGGCAACCCGGTCGAACCCTTCCACACCGTCTATGTTCACGCCCTGGTGCGCGACAAGAACGGGCAGAAGATGTCGAAGTCCAAGGGCAACGTCATCGATCCGCTCGAACTGATCGATGAATATGGTGCGGACGCGCTGCGCTTCACGCTGGCCATCATGGCCGCACAGGGCCGCGACGTGAAGCTCGACCCGGCACGCATTGCCGGCTACCGCAACTTCGGCACCAAGCTCTGGAACGCAACGCGCTTTGCCGAGATGAACGGGGTGGGCGCTGCCGACCCGCATTTCGTGCCGGAAGCGGTTGCCTTGACGGTCAACCGCTGGATCCTCACCGAATTCTCGCGCACCGCGCGCGAGGTGACGGCGGCGATCTCGACCTATCGCTTCAACGATGCGGCGGGCGCGATCTACAAGTTCGTCTGGAACCAGTTCTGCGACTGGTATCTTGAGCTCCTGAAGCCGATCTTCAACGGCGAGGATGTCGGTGCCAAGGCGGAAGCGCAGGCGACGGCCGCCTACGTTCTGGAAGAGACCTACAAGCTCATGCATCCGTTCATGCCGTTCATGACGGAAGAGCTCTGGGCCGTGACCGCGCCGGAAGGCGCACCGCGCAACCAGCTGCTGTGCCATGCCGAATGGCCGACGCCGGACTTCGAGGACGATGCGGCCGCCGACGAGATCAACTGGCTGATCGACCTCGTGTCGGGCATCCGCTCGGCGCGTTCCGAAATGAACGTGCCGCCGGCGGCAACCGCACCGCTCGTCGTCGTCGGCGCGCATTCGCTGACCGAGGGCCGGTTCGACCGTCACGAAGCCGCCGTGCAGCGGCTGGCGCGCGTCGAGGCGATCTCGTTTGCCGATCATGCGCCGAAGGGATCGGCCCAGATCGTCGTCCGCGAGGCGACCGTCTGCCTGCCGCTCGGCAGCCTGATCGATCTCGCCGCTGAGAAGGCGCGGCTTGAAAAGACGCTGGCGAAGGTCGAGGCCGACATTGCCAAGATTTGGTCAAAGCTGTCGAACGAGAAGTTCGTCGAGAACGCCAAGCCGGAGGTCGTCGAGGCCGAACGCGAAAAACTGGCCGAGCTGGAAAGCCAGAAGGCAAGTCTTCTCGTCGCACTTTCGCGCATCGCCGAGGCGGGTTGAGGATTTCTTAAGGTTAATAAAGACTTAACCCGGCGTGACTTTGTCGCGCCGGGTTTGATTTATCCGGCGGATCTGTCGGAAAATGTGACGATTCAGCAACATCTTTTACAAGATCAATCGTCGCCGGGGCTCACACCTTACAATTTGTCCATTTCCCGCCACAAAGCAGGAGCACCCTTAAAACTAGCAAAGGGCGCTCTGGATGTGACAGGCGCATTGGCCTCAATCCCGCAAGGTCAGCGGGAGGGACGATGCGGAAGGTGCGCCTCAAGGACATTATGAACCAGGCCGCAGTTTTGAGTTTGATGCCGATGGGCGCGCGATGGGAGAACCGAAAGGTCTTTTCCGGACGCGTGCCTGGGATGGATTTTCGCGTCCTCTCGAAAGGGGATTTGCGGATTGCCGGCGACAAGCGCATGTGCGGGACGGGAGATGCGTGACATCATGGTGAAGACAGCGTTGAGGTTCGCAACGCCGGCCGCGGCCGGTCTGTTTGCTGCCTTGTCTATCATGCCCCTGAAGCCGTGCTATGCGTTCGATCCGAATTCGGGCGTCAGCAAGGATTCCGGCCCCTTCGATCTCTTCAAGTTCGGCTTCAAGGCCTACAAGGCCGGCCAGAAAACCGAGGCTGTCGAGGCCTATCGCTACGCGGCGCAGAAGGGCCATACTGGTTCGCGCTGGGCGCTGGCCAACATGTATGCCGATGGCGACGGCGTGGCGCGCGACGATTTCGAAGCCTTCAAGATGTATAGCGACATCGCCGGCAAGGGCATCGAGCCCGGCTCCGCCGACACCGGCTATTTCATCAACGCGCTGATGGCGCTTGCCCATTATTACCTGAACGGCATTCCCGGCAGCCCCGTAAAGGCCGATCCTTCGGAAGCGCGCCAGCTTTATTTCCAGGTGGCCTCCACCTTTGGTGTTTCGGAAGCGCAGTTCCAGCTTGCCAAGATGATTCTCTCCGGCCAGGGCGGCAAGCCCGATCCGCTGGAAGCGATGAAGTGGCTGAACCATGCCCGCAAGAAGGGCCATGTCGGCGCGACGGCGCTGTTCGGCAGCCTGCTGTTCCAGCAGGGCCAGACGGTGCGCGGGCTCGCCTATCTGACGGCGGCGCTCGATCATTGTCAGGGCGACGACAAGGTCTGGGTGCAGGACCTGCAGGAGCAGGCCTTCTCGATCGCAACCGAAGACCAGCGCCGCAGCGCCACCGAAATGGCCCAGTCCATCGCCTTTGTTTCGGCGAACTGAACCAACGATCATCGGCATGAATGCAGAAAGGCCCGGCATGACCGGGCCTTTCTGATTCGATCAGGATCGTTGGACGATCGAAGCGTCAGGCAACCGTCAGCGCAACCGCGATTTCTGCAGCCAGACGCGCATTGTTCTCGACAAGCGCAATATTCGTCTTGAGGCTGCGGCCTTCGGTGATGCGGAAGATGGCGTCGAGAAGGTAGGGCGTGACGGCCTTGCCCTGGATGTTGTCCGATTCCGCATCGGCCAGCGCCCGACCGATATAGATTTCCATCTCGTCGCGGGCGATTTCGTCTGCCTCCGGCACCGGATTGGCAATCAGCATGCCGCCATGGATGCCGAATTCCGTGCGCGTCTTCTGGAAGCTGGCGATGGCCGAGGCGCTGTGGAGCGACAGCGGGCTCTTGAGTCCCGAGGAGCGCGACCAGAAGGCCGGGAATTCGTCCTGGCCGTAGGTGACGACCGGAACGCCCTTGGTTTCCAGCACTTCCAGCGTCTTCGGCACGTCGAGGATCGCCTTGGCGCCCGCCGAAACCACGATGACGGAGGTGCGCGACAGTTCCTCAAGGTCGGCGGAAATGTCGAAGCTCTGCTCGGCGCCGCGGTGTACGCCGCCGATGCCGCCGGTGGCGAAAACCGAGATGCCGGCGCGGGCGGCGGCGATCATGGTCGCGGCAACCGTGGTTGCGCCCGTGCGGCGCTCGGCAATCGCGAAGGCGAAGTCGGCGCGCGAGAGCTTCATGGCGCCCTTGGTCTGCGCCAGCGTTTCCAGCTGGTCAGCCTCAAGGCCGATATGCAGCGTGCCGTCGATCACGGCGATGGTCGCCGGAACCGCACCCGCCTCGCGGATGATCGCCTCGACGCTCCGGGCCATCTCCAGATTGCCGGGATAGGGCATGCCGTGGGTGATGATGGTCGATTCCAGCGCCACGATCGCCGCGCCGCGCGCCTTGGCGTCTGCAACTTCCTGGGCAAAAACGACGTTGGCCGCCGGATTACTGTTCGTATTCATGGGTCTATTCCTTGGTTCGTACCGTTTCAATCCAGCATTTCCGGCTGCGGCACAAGAGCCAGCATTTCAGAAAGCGATTGACGGTTTACATTTTCTGCCACGGCGAGCGGTGACAGAACCGTCAGCCGGGCGAGGGCCGTTGCCTGCCGTATCATATCGGAATTCTGGCCTCCGGCCAAAAAGGCGTCGATCGCACCCGCCGCGAAGGCATCGCCCGCGCCGGTGACATCGCCGATCGTCTCCACCGCCGGCGGGGCGAGCTCGACGGCAGCCCCATCGCGCCAGAGGACGGCCGGCTTCATGCCGCGGGTGATCGCGCCACCCTTGAGGCCGCGTTCGGCAAGGCGCTTCGGCCAGTCCTGCGCCTCGCTGTCCGAGCCTGCCAGCACGCGCGCCTCCGCCTCGTTCATGAAGACGAAATCGAGTGCGGAAAGCGAGGGCGCCAGGCGCACGATCTTGGCGGGCGAAATGCCGATCGCGCCTATCGGGATCGCGCGGGCGCTGGCATCCGCCGTCAGCATCGTGATCGTCTCGGCCGGCAGATTGGCGTCGCAGAGAATGAAATCGGCGTTTTCCAGCGTCTCGCGCAGCCAGTTCACCTTCAGCCGCCGCGCGGTCATCAGGTCGTAGAGCGCCATGTCGGCGAGCGCGATCACCAGATTGCCGTCGGCCTCCAGGATGGCCGTGTAGCTTGGCGTCTGGCGGTCGAGAAAGGTGAAGCCGTTGAGCTTCACGCCCGTGCGCGCTGCCGCGGCCTCGACAAGGGATGCGCCCGAATCGCCGCCGGCGACGCTGACCATCGTCACGTCATGGCCAAGCAGCGAAAGCGCGCGTGCCGCATTGAAGCCGCCGCCGCCGGCCTCCTCGAACCATTCGCCGGGATTGGACGCGCCCGGCCTTGTGGTGCCGAAGATGCGGCCGCGGCGATCGACATGGGCGCCGCCGATGACGACGATTCGGGCTCCGCTCATTGCACTGTCCTTTCCGAATCAAAGCTGGAAACCGGGGAGGGCGAGGCCGGCCCGGTCAATCTGAAGTGCTTGAATTCACAGCTGAAACATAATGTGAACACGCGTCAATTTCCTCATTTTTCTCAATTGCTTGAATGGCTCTTGCGAAATGAGAACATATCATGTACAAAATCGGCATCGGCGGCGCTGTTGCCCAGGCTGCTTCAATAACCTAAAGGTGGAGCCATGGCACAGAATTCTTTGCGGCTGGTAGAGGACAAATCGGTGGATAAAAGCAAGGCTCTTGAAGCCGCACTTTCACAGATCGAGCGTTCGTTCGGCAAGGGCTCCATCATGAAGCTCGGCTCGAACGAGAATATCGTTGAGATCGAGACTGTTTCGACAGGGTCTTTGGGGCTCGATATTGCATTGGGCGTCGGCGGTCTGCCGAAGGGCCGCATTATCGAGATCTATGGTCCTGAAAGCTCGGGCAAGACGACCCTGGCTCTGCAGACGATTGCGGAAGCCCAGAAGAAGGGCGGTATCTGCGCCTTCGTCGACGCCGAACATGCGCTCGACCCGGTCTATGCCCGCAAGCTCGGTGTAGACCTGCAGAACCTGCTGATCTCGCAGCCGGACACGGGCGAACAGGCGCTGGAAATCACCGACACGCTTGTGCGTTCCGGGGCCATCGACGTCCTCGTCATCGACTCGGTGGCGGCCCTGACGCCGCGCGCCGAAATCGAAGGCGAAATGGGCGACAGCCTGCCGGGCATGCAGGCCCGCCTGATGAGCCAGGCGCTGCGCAAGCTGACCGCCTCGATCTCGCGGTCGAACTGCATGGTCATCTTCATCAACCAGATCCGCATGAAGATCGGCGTCATGTTCGGCTCGCCGGAAACGACGACGGGCGGTAACGCGCTGAAGTTCTACGCGTCGGTTCGTCTCGACATCCGCCGCATCGGCGCGGTGAAGGATCGCGAAGAGGTTGTCGGCAACCAGACGCGCGTCAAGGTCGTCAAGAACAAGATGGCACCGCCCTTCAAGCAGGTCGAATTCGACATCATGTATGGCGAAGGCGTCTCCAAGACCGGCGAACTGGTCGATCTCGGCGTCAAGGCCGGAATCGTCGAGAAGTCGGGTGCCTGGTTCTCCTATAACAGCCAGCGTCTCGGCCAGGGCCGTGAAAACGCCAAGCAGTGCCTGCGCGACAATCCGGCGCTTGCCAACGAGATCGAGATGGCGCTGCGCCAGAACGCCGGCCTTCTCGCCGACCAGCTGCTCGACAAGGGCGGTCCGGAAGGCGAAGACGGCGACATGGCTGCCGACATGTAATATCCAGTCCTTCGGGACGATGTTTTTGAAGCCGGCCGTGTCGTGATGCGATGCGGCCGGTTTTTATTTGATTATTTCCCGTGATCCTCAAGTCTGGACAGTTGGACGAGCGGGTTATAAAAGCGCTTGTTTCCCCGGCTCTTGCGGGGGTGGACCGCATGCGGTTTGAAGTCGAAAATGTTGAAGGGCTCCCATGAGTGGCGTGAATGAAATCCGGTCGTCGTTTCTGAATTACTTCAAGAAGAACGGACATGAAGTCGTGGCCTCGAGCCCGCTCGTTCCGCGTAACGACCCGACGCTGATGTTCACCAATGCCGGCATGGTGCAGTTCAAGAACGTCTTCACAGGCCTCGAAAGCCGCCCCTATTCGACGGCGGCCACCGCGCAGAAATGCGTGCGCGCCGGCGGCAAGCACAACGATCTCGACAATGTCGGCTATACCGCGCGCCACCACACCTTCTTCGAAATGCTCGGCAACTTCTCCTTCGGCGACTATTTCAAGGAACGGGCCATCGAGCTGGCCTGGAACCTGATCACCAAGGAATTCGGCATCGACAAGAGCCGGCTTCTCGTCACCGTCTATCACACGGACGACGAGGCGCATGGCCTCTGGCAGAAGATTGCCGGTCTCTCCGACCGCCGCATCATCCGCATCCCGACCAGCGACAACTTCTGGGCCATGGGCGATACCGGCCCCTGCGGTCCGTGCTCTGAAATCTTCTACGATCACGGCGAACATATCTGGGGCGGCCCGCCCGGTTCTCCGGAAGAAGACGGCGACCGTTTCATCGAAATCTGGAACCTCGTCTTCATGCAGTATGAGCAGATTTCGAAGGAAGAGCGCGTCGGTCTGCCGCGTCCGTCCATCGATACCGGCATGGGCCTCGAGCGCATCGCGGCCCTTCTGCAGGGCAAGCACGACAACTATGACATCGACCTGTTCCGCAACCTCATTGCGGCCTCCGTGGAGGCGACCGGTGTTGCTGCCGAAGGCGAGCATCGCGCTTCGCATCGCGTCATTGCCGATCACCTGCGCTCCTCCGCCTTCCTGATTGCTGACGGCGTTCTGCCGTCCAACGAAGGTCGCGGCTATGTGCTTCGCCGCATCATGCGCCGTGCCATGCGCCATGCGCAGCTGCTCGGGTCGCGCGATCCACTGATCTACAAGCTGCTGCCGACGCTGGTGCGCGAGATGGGCCAGGCCTATCCGGAACTGGTCCGCGCCGAAGCGCTGATTTCGGAGACGCTGAAGCTCGAGGAAACCCGCTTCCGCAAGACGCTCGAACGCGGCCTTGGCCTGCTTTCGGATGCGACTTCGACGCTGTCGAAGGGCGACATGCTGGATGGCGAGACGGCGTTCAAGCTCTATGACACCTATGGTTTCCCGCTCGACCTGACGCAGGACGCGCTGCGCGCCCGCGAAATCAATGTCGATCTTTCCGGCTTCACCGATGCGATGGAGCGCCAGAAGGCCGAGGCCCGCAAGAGCTGGGCCGGCTCCGGCGAAGCGCAGACCGAGACGATCTGGTTCGAGCTGAAGGAAAAGTTCGGCGCCACCGAGTTCCTGGGTTACGACACGGAAGAGGCAGAGGGCGCGATCCAGGCGATCGTCAAGGATGGCAAGTCCGTGGACAGCGCCTCTGAAGGCGACACGGTGCAGATCCTCGTCAACCAGACGCCGTTCTATGGCGAGTCCGGCGGCCAGATGGGTGACGCCGGCGTGATCGCGGTGGGCTCCACCCGCGTCGAGGTCAGCGATGTGCAGAAGAAGGGCGAGGGCCTGTTCGTCCATTATGGTCGCGTGGTTTCCGGCGCGCTGAAGGTCGGCGATGCGGCATTGCTCACGGTCGATCATGGCCGTCGCGGCCAGTTGCGCGCCAACCACTCGGCGACCCACCTGCTGCACGAGGCGTTGCGCGAAGTTCTCGGCACCCATGTCGCGCAGAAGGGCTCGCTGGTCGCACCCGAGCGCCTGCGTTTCGACGTCTCGCATCCGAAGCCGATGTCGGACGAGGAGCTGAAGATCGTCGAGGAAATGGCAAATGAAATCGTGCTCCAGAATGCGCCGGTGACGACGCGTCTGATGAGCGTGGACGATGCCATTGCCGAAGGCGCGATGGCCCTGTTCGGCGAAAAGTATGGCGATGAAGTGCGCGTGGTCTCCATGGGCACCGGCGTGCGCGGCGGGAAGTCCGGCAAGGCCTATTCCGTCGAACTTTGCGGCGGCACGCATGTGCGCGCCACCGGCGATATCGGCCTTGTCCATGTCATCGGCGAAAGTGCCGTTGGCGCCGGCGTCCGCCGCGTCGAGGCCGTCACGGGCTCTGCGGCGCGCGATTATCTCGCCGCCCAGGACGAGCGCGTGAAGACGCTGGCCGGTCTGCTCAAGGTCGGGCAGGGCGATATCGTCGCCCGCGTGGAGTCGCTGATGGACGAGCGCCGCAAGCTGGAGCGCGAACTGACTGAGGCCCGCCGCCAGCTGGCGCTCGGCGGTTCTGCCGGTGGTTCGGGTCAGGATGTCCGCGAGGTCAATGGTGTCAAGTATCTCGGCAAGGTCGTGACCGGCGTTGAGCCGAAGGACCTGAAGGGTCTGGCAGACGAAGGCAAGAAGAGCGTCGAGAGCGGTGTCGTCTGCTTCATCGGCGTTTCCGCTGACGAAAAGGCCAGCGCCGTCGTCGCCGTGACCGAAGATCTGGTCGGCCGCTTCAGCGCCGTCGATCTCGTCCGCATCGCGTCCGCCGCTCTCGGTGGCAAGGGCGGCGGCGGCCGTCCTGACATGGCCCAGGCCGGCGGTCCCGATGGCGCGAAGGCAGCGGAAGCCATCGAGGCCGTTGCGCAGGCCCTGGCTGGCTGACGTAACGGAATAGAATCAAAAAAGCCCGCGAAACCTGATGGTTTCGCGGGCTTTTTGCATTTCTGTCCATGAAGGCGAAGCTGTATCCCCGCCTTTCGTCGCTCAGGCGTTTTTCAGCATATCCACATGCGGGATGCCGTCTTCAATATATTCGTTTGAGATCACCTTGAAGCCTAGCGATCCGTAGAATTTCTGCAGATGGCTCTGCGCCGAGATCTCGATCGGTTCGCCGGGATGGCGCTTCTTCAGCTCTGAAATCGCCTCGCGCATCAAGGCTTCGCCGAGCCGTCTGCCGCGATGGTGCGGTGAGACCGCCACGCGTCCGATCCGCGTATGATGCTCCGGTGTCGGACGCCAGAGCCTTGCACAGGCCAACAATTCCCCATCCATCAGTAACCGCAGATGCAGGCAGTCCTTGTCGTTGCCGTCGAGTTCCGGATAGGGGCAGTGCTGCTCGACGACGAAGACGTCGACGCGCAGCTTCAGCATTTCATAGAGATCGACGGCGGAAAATTCTTCCATCTTCCGCACATCGAGCTTGTAAGGCGCGGCCATGGTCAATAAAGCACGACGCCGCGAATGCTCTCGCCCTTGTGCATCAGCTCGAAGCCGTGGTTGATGTCTTCCAGAGGCATCGTGTGGGTGATCATCGGGTCGATCTGGATCTTGCCTTCCATGTACCATTCCACGATCTTCGGCACGTCCGTGCGGCCGCGCGCACCGCCAAAGGCCGTGCCCATCCAGTTGCGGCCGGTGACCAGCTGGAAAGGACGTGTCGAAATTTCCTGACCGGCGCCGGCAACACCGATGATGACCGACTTGCCCCAGCCGCGATGGGATGCTTCGAGCGCCTGGCGCATGACCTTGGTGTTGCCCGTGCAGTCAAACGTATAATCCGCACCGCCAATCAGGTCGCCATGGCGCTTGGTCATGTTGACGAGGTAGGGCACGATGTCGTCGCCGACGTCCTTCGGGTTGACGAAATGCGTCATGCCGAACTTTTCGCCCCAGGCCTTGCGATCCGGGTTGATGTCCACGCCGATGATCATGTCTGCGCCGGCAAGCCGCAGACCCTGCAGCACGTTCAACCCGATGCCGCCGAGGCCGAAGACAATCGCGGTCGAGCCGATCTCGACCTTGGCCGTGTTGATGACGGCGCCGATACCCGTCGTGACGCCGCAGCCGATGTAACAGACCTTGTCGAAGGGCGCATCGGGGTTGATCTTGGCCAGTGCAATTTCCGGCAGAACGGTGAAATTCGCGAAGGTCGAGCAGCCCATGTAATGGTGGATCTTGTCCTTGCCGATCGAGAAGCGGCTCGTGCCGTCCGGCATTACGCCTTGACCCTGGGTCGAACGGATCGAGGTGCAGAGGTTGGTCTTGCGCGAGGTGCACGAATAGCACTCGCGGCATTCCGGCGTGTAGAGCGGAATGACGTGGTCGCCCTTCTTCAGCGAGGTCACGCCGGGGCCCACATCCACAACGATGCCGGCGCCCTCATGGCCCAGAATGGCCGGAAACAGACCTTCGGGGTCGGCGCCAGACAGCGTGAAATCATCCGTGTGGCAGATACCCGTCGCCTTGATCTCGACCAGGACTTCACCGGCTTTCGGCCCTTCCAGCTGCACGGTCATGATCTCAAGTGGTTTTCCGGCCTGAACGGCGACGGCTGCGCGGACATCCATGGGGCTTCCTTCCGATTTCGCTTATAAATCAAATGTCGATGCGGACGTTTTGGCATGGCTTGCAGCTCCTGCTCAAGCCCCGCCGCGGCATAAATCATCCCCGGCCCGCCGCCGCGATCTCGACGGCCATGCGTTCGGCAATTGCGATTGTCGGCGCATTGGTGTTGCCGCTGATGAGGTTCGGCATGATCGAGGCGTCGATGACGCGCAGCCCGTCGAGCCCGCGCACCTTCAGGCTGGTATCGACCACGGCCATCGGTCCGTTGCCCATGCGGCAGGTGCCGACGGGGTGATAGATCGTGTCGGCGCGGGCGCGGACATGCTCCATCAGCTCTTCATCGCTGCCTGTCTTCAGCGGGAAGAGTTCGCGCTTGAAGTGGCGGGCAAGCGCGGGGGCTTCCGCAATCGCACGGACGCGCTTGACGCCCTTCAGCATCAGCTCCGCATCGCGCGGGTCGGCGAGGTAGTTCGGGTCAATCAGCGGCGCGGCGGCTGCATCGCGGCTTGCGAGCTTCACCTCGCCACGGCTTTTCGGTCGCAGCACGCAGACATGGATGGAATAGCCGTAGCCGGGATGCAGCTTGCGGGCGTGATCATCGAGGATGCCGAGCACGAAATGCAGCTGCAGGTCGGGGCGGTCGACATCGGGCGAGGACTTGATGAAGGCGCCGCCCTCGGCAAAGGGCGTCGCCAGCATGCCCGTGCCGTCGCGCCGCCAGCGCAGCGCCTCGGCGATGATCTTGGCGGTGCCGGCAAGGCCGATGCCGACCGTGTCCTTGATGGTGGTGAACACCGGCAGCACATAGTCGAGATGGTCCTGCAGGTTCTGGCCGACGCCGGGCAGGTCGTTGATCACCTCGATGCCGAGCGATTGCAGATGCGCGCCCGGTCCGATGCCCGATAGCATGAGGAGCTGCGGCGAGCCGAAGGCGCCGGAGGAGATGATGACTTCGCGGCGTGCCCTGAGATTCCGTTCCGTGCCGTTTTCCTTGTAGCGGACGCCGACGGCGCGCTTGCCTTCGAAGATGACCCGCTGCGCCTCGACGCCGGTCATGACCTTCAGGTTGCGGCGGCCCACCACCGGGTGGAGATAGGCGGCGGCGGCCGAGCAGCGCTCGCCATTCTTCGCGCCACCGTGAAACTGTGTCACCTGGTAGAGACCGACGCCTTCCTGCTCCGGGCCGTTGAAGTCGTCATTGCGGCGGATCTGGCATTCCTCTGCGGCGCGGATGAAATCTTCCGTCAGCCCGCGCGGTGTCTGCTGCTCGGACACCTGCAGCGGCCCGTCTGCGCCATGCAGGGACGAGGCGCCGCGCTGGTTGCCTTCCGATTTCAGGAACCAGGGCAACATGTCGTGCCAGCCCCAGCCGGGGCAGCCGTCCAGCGCCCAGCCGTCATAGTCCTCCGGCTGGCCGCGCACATAGAGCATGGCGTTGATGGCGCTGGAGCCGCCGAGCGCCTTGCCGCGCGGCTGGTAGCCCCGCCGGCCGTTGAGGCCCTTCTGCGGCACCGTCTCGAAGGCCCAGTTGGTGATCTTCGGCTTGCCGGGCAGGGTGGCGATGGTGCCGAAGGGCAGGCGGGTGACAAGCCCGCGCCCTTCGCCGCCCGCCTCCAGCAGGCAGACCGTGAGGCGCGCATCTTCCGAAAGGCGTGCAGCCAGCACTGAGCCGGCGGACCCGCCGCCAACGATCACGTAATCGAATTCCATGAAATATCCCCCCGCTCCCTGTTTCAAGAAAGATGCAAGGAATCCGATGCTTGTCAACGTGCGCACGGCCCGCGTGACGCGGTGCTTGCGGGCTTGCGGCGGGACTGCGCGCTTGTGTCGCTGCGGGAGAGGCGCTGCGGTCAGCCGAAGGTTAGCGTTAACTTTCGTGTGTTAATGTTTTCATTCTCCTCCGCGTTGTATCGAGGTTCTGACGGTGGAAACGATCAATCCCGGGCTGATCCTTTTGGCGATCAACCTGTTCCTGCTTTGGCTGATCATGGCGGCGCCCGTGGGTGTGCGCACACTCAGGATGACCCGCCGATTCGATACCAAGCCCGAGCATCTCTGGTCGGCCATCGATCCGCTCGGCGAACATGCCGACTGGAACCCGTCGCTTCTGTCCTCGCGGGCCGAAGACCCGGCTGGACGCTTTGCCCGACAGTCCTATCAGCACCTCGACCGCAAGGGCGCGCCGATCGAGCGCGTACTTGAAATTTCCCGCGAAGACCGCTTCGCCTTTTCGACGCGGGTCGTCGACGACACGGCGCTTGATCCCACCGTCTGGGCATCCTTCAGCGAGCGGCGGCAGCTGCGGGCCGAAGGCGGGGTGACGGAGCTTACGGTCGAGCAGACGGACCGCTATCGCGGCATCGCTTTCCTCGTTTACCGCTATTTTGCGCTGCGCCGGGAAATGCGCTCGCTGGAAGGCTGGCTGAAGACGGGCGAGGCGAAGAAGGTCGGGATGTTCGAACATCCGCCGATGCAGGTCTTCCTTGCCGTTCTGTCGACGCTGCTGTTCTGGCCGTTCTTCGGTCTGACGGCAAATGGACTCGTGCTGTCGACGATCCTGACGCTCGTCATCGTCATGCACGAACTCGGGCACATGGCGGCCTATCGCGCCTTCGGGCATCGCACGGCGCGGATGATCTTCGTGCCGCTTCTCGGCGGGATCGCGATCGGCGGGCGGCCCTACAATTCCAATTTCGAAGCCGCGACCTGCGCGCTGATGGGCGCCGGCATGTCGGCCTTTGTCGTGCCGATCGCCATTGTCGGCCATGAAGCGGCGGCGAAGAGCGCGGCTGCGGCCACGCTCGACCGGCCGCTCCTGGTGATGATCCTCATCCTCGGCGGCTTCAATCTGCTCAACCTGCTGCCAATGGCGCGGTTCGACGGCGGCCAGGTGCTGCGGCGGATCTTTCCCGGGCTCGGCATGCAGATGGTCGGCAGCTTCGGCATTTCGGCGGTCATTGCCGTCACCGGCTGGGAAGTGGGCGTGCCGCAGGAAATCCTGATCGTGTCGCTCGCCGTCTTCGCGCTGCTGAGCATGATCAGCGCCGGCACGATCAAGATGCGCGACGAACTGGCCCCGATGCGTCCGGCAGAGCGCCTGCTGGTCGGCCTCGGCCTCTACGCCGCCGTGATCATCCACAGTTTCGCGATCGTCTTCTCCGCTGGCCTGCTGTTCGGCTCAGCCTGAGGACGCCACGCTCACCGTTGGCCCGAAGACCTCCTCGAAGGCTTCGCGCAGGCGTATATCGACATCCGCCATCATCACCGGCAGGCCGAGATCGACAAGGCTGGTGACGCCATAGGCGGAAATCCCGCAGGGCACGATGCCGCCGAAATGGTCGAGGTCGGGGTCCACATTCAGTGACAGGCCGTGAAAGCTCACCCATTTGCGCAGGCGAATGCCAAGTGCTGCAATCTTGTCTTCCGACATGGAGCCATCGGGAAGCACCGGCTTTTCCGGTCGGCGCACCCAGACGCCGACGCGATCCTCGCGCCGCTCGCCCCTGACATTCATCGAATCGAGCGTGCGGATGATCACCTCTTCGAGTGCCGCCACATAGGCACGCACATCCTGCCGCCGGCGCTTCAGGTCCAGCATGACATAGGCGACCCTCTGGCCGGGGCCGTGATAGGTATATTCGCCGCCGCGGCCGGTGGCAAAGACCGGGAAGCGATCGGGCTGCACGAGGTCCTTGGCATCCGCGCTGGTGCCGGCCGTGTAGAGCGGCGGATGTTCCAGCAGCCAGACCAGTTCATCGGCCTGACCATCGGCAATCAGGCCCACCTGGCGCTCCATCTCGGCGACGGCCTCCTCATAGGGAATCAATCCGTCCGAAATCCACCACCGAACGGGGGGACTGCCTTCTGCGGCGAGCATGGAAGGGGCGATATCCTGACGAAGCATGAGAGGCATTTCCTTGTTTTGACTGCATTTAGGGCGTCAAACCCCTGTCGCGCAAGGGGTTGGCGCGATGCGCCGGCGAGGGGCCGTTGAAAAAGCTCGCAGACCGACAAAAAAACGTCATCGTCCACTTGTGCACCCCAGATGCTTTTGCTACATGCAGCCCCGCCGGAGCAATTCGGCTCTACCACGATGCGGTCGTGGCGGAATTGGTAGACGCGCAGCGTTGAGGTCGCTGTGTCGCAAGACGTGGAAGTTCGAGTCTTCTCGACCGCACCATTCGGCTCTCAAGCCGAGACAAAAGAACCCGGCCTTGAGCCGGGTTTTTTGTTGTGTTTCAGTTAGAATAGCTGCTCTGGTACTAACTGTTCTTCTCGAAGTTTTTGTATATCTTCAAGTAGTTATATTGCATTTTAAGTGCTTCTTGCTCGCGTTCTTTCTCGCGGGAGGTGCAGTCGAGCTTCAACTCACCTTTTTCATTCTCGGTGTAGTGGCGCAGTCCATTGTCGATATCTGTAAAATGATTGTGAATGCGATCGATCTCTTGAGTGCATTCTGTGATAGCTGCATCGATTCCCAAATAGCTCATGAAGCAGATTCCCTTGCTTGATCGAACAAATAGGGAACATTTATGCGATAAGCTGTCTTCATTTTCAAGGCTATTGTTGACCGCACGGGAGATATCAGTTCCTCGGCAACCTCACCACAAACGCCGCGCCGCCACCTTCCGCCGCCTCGCACACCACGCTCCCCCCATGCAGCTCGGCGATCTGCCGCACCAGCGCGAGCCCGATCCCCCAGCCGCCCGCAGCTTCCGCCCGACCTGCCGGCCGGTAGAACGGCTCGAAAATCCGTTCGCGCTCGCTCTGCGGGATGCCGTCGCCGTGGTCGGTCACCGTTAGGTGAAGGGCGTCGGCGGTTTCCGTTACGGCAAGCTCGATGGGTGGCTTGCCGTGGCGGGTGGCGTTTTGCAGGAGGTTGCGGATCAGGCGGCGGATGAGGCGGCCGTTGGCGCGGATCAGGGTGGAGGGGCCGGTGACGGTGACGGCGTCGGCTGCGTCGAAATGGGCGCTTTCTTCGGCGGCAATGGCGACGAGGTCGACCATGTCCTCGAAGCTTTCCGCGCGGCCGGCCTGCAGGCGGCTGGAGATCAGGATTTCTTCGACCAGTTCGTCGAGTTCGGCCATGTTGCGGACGATCTCGGTCTTCAGGTTTTCGCCCGGGTCGGCCTCGAACATTTCGATGGCCATGCGCAGGCGTGCGAGCGGCGAGCGCAGCTCGTGGCTGGCGTTGGCCAGCAAGTTCTTCTGCGCCGTCACCAGCTCCTCGATGCGGCCGGCGGCCATGTTGAAGGTACGGGCGACGTCGGCGATCTCGTCATTGCCCTCGACGGTGAGGCGCGTCTGCAGCGCGCCGGCGCTCCATGTGTCCATGCCGGTCTTCAGCGTCTCCAACCGGCGCGTCAGGCGGCGGGTGACGGGCAGGGCGGCGAGGCCAAGGGCTGCGGCAATCAGCAGGATGATGAAGGCGACGTTCTGGCGATGCGGGCCGAAGGGCCGGCGGCTGCGGGCGACGACCTTCAGCCCGTCCGGCGTGTCGAAGGCAAAGGTGCGGTTTGGCGGGCGGAAGCCCTTGGGATCATCCGTGGTCACATCCGGCGGCACCGGGCGGCCGGCATTGGCGATCAGCGCGCCCTGCTTGTCATAGACGCTGATATCGGCGTTGACCGTATCGGCCATGCGGTGCACGGCGCGGTCGAGATTGAAATTCTCGCCGGGCGGCGGCAGGACGGAATCGAGGAAGGGGCCCAGGCGTGCGGAGAGCGGATCGCGCTGGTCGAACTTGCCGATGGCGGCAAAGGCGACGAAGACGATGGCAACCAGCGCCAGACCCATCAGGATCGTGGCGTAGAATTGCAGGAAGAGCGAGCGGCGGATGAAATTCATGCGCCACCTGAAGGCGTCTGGTGGCGGGCGAAGAGATAGCCGGCGCCGCGCACGGTGATGATGCGGCGCGGGTGCTTGGGGTCGGTCTCGATCGCGGCGCGGATGCGCGAGATGTGCACGTCGATGGAGCGGTCGAAGGCTTCCAGCTCCTCGCCCTTGACCATGTCCATCAGCTGGTCGCGCGACAGCACCCGGCCGGCATTTTCGGCCAGCGCCAGCAGGAGATCGTATTGATAGCCGGTGATCTGGCGCTCCTCGCCAGCGACGCGGATCTGGCGGGCGCCACGGTCGATTTCGAGGTCGCCGAAGGTGAGGATGTCGGCATCGCGCGCGGAGGTCATGGTGCCCTGGCTGCGGCGCAGGATGGCGCGCAGGCGCGCCAGAAGTTCGCGCGGCGAGAAGGGCTTGGGGAGATAGTCGTCGGCGCCGAGTTCGAGACCGACGATGCGGTCGGTTTCCTCGCCCTTGGCAGTCAGCATGAGGATCGGAAGGTCCGAGGTGGCGCGGACCTTCCGACAGACCTCAAAGCCGTCGAGGTCAGGCAGCATGAGGTCGAGAATGACGACGGCCGGCGGAGTGCGGGCGATTTCCGCCAGGCCGTCTTTGCCGGTCGCGCTGGCGCGCGTGGCAAATCCTTGTTTCTTCAGGTAATCTTCCAGCATGGCGGTGAGCCTCGTATCATCGTCGATGATGAGTATGTCCGCCGTCATGCTGTTGTGTCCCTTCCGTGGCCCGGGGAATCCCCAAGCCTGTTATAGCATCACCAGCGCGGGCGGTGAGCTTCGAATTCCTTGGCGAGCTTGGCGCGCTGGTCGGGGGTGAGCACTTCCGCCGCGTCGATCATGGCGGTGGTCATGATCTTGGAGGCATCGTCCATCTTCTGGACGCGGGCCTTGCGCATGGTTTCCACGGCATCGCGGTCGATCACCGGCTTTTCGAGAAGCGCCTTGACCTGATCGCGCATCTGGCCGCGCTCGCCGCGCATGTCGGCGACACTTTCGCGGGCCTTGTCGAAGATCGCCTTGATCTTCTGCTTCTGCTCGTCGGTGGCGTCAACGCTGTCGAGCGCCTTGGTCAGGCGATGTTCCATGAAGCCGCCCTTGACCTTCTGCATCATGCCGCCGTGATGGCCGCCCATGCCCATGTCGGCCATTTCCATGCCGGGAGGGCCGAAGTTGTCCCGGGCGACGGCAAAGGCGCCAACGCCGGCAATCGTGACGGCGACGATGGCGAGACCTGCAATGGTCGAGCGTCGCTTCCAGGAGAGCCCGGTCTTTGCGGTGTCCTGCCTGTTTTCATTCGGTTCCATGATGGTCTCCATTGCCTGTTCGGCTGGGTTTTCGATGAGGACCATCATGCCCGGGGAACGTTTCGCGCGTATCTGCCGTTTGTAAAGAAAGGTAAAGTAAGCCTTCACCTGTCGGGAGCGTCGATCCTGCCGGAAAAACAGGGCTTTGCCGGAGTTTTCCAAGCCTGCCTGCCGTTACGTCGGTGGACTGATGCGTGGTTTTCCGGTAGCACGGTGAAGCTCGCTCGATGGCGGCGCGAACCCGAAAATCATCTCTTGCACAGGAGACGCCGATGGCTGAAACCGGCGAACTGGAACGCGGACGCCTGTCTCCAGGCAACGAGACGACCGAGCATTTCGACATCTATGACGAAGACGGTCTGATCCGGCAGGATTATCTGGCGATCATCGGCGAGGCGCTGGAGGCGGAGGATGTCGAATTCCTTCGTCACAATGTTGCGCGCCTGCATGAATCCGAGCTTGGCGATCTCATCGAGGCGCTGGAGGCCGATCAGCGGCATGCACTGGTGCGCCTTGCCGGCGATGCCTTCGACTTCACCGCGCTCACCGAGGTGGACGAGGCCATCCGTCTCGAAATCGTCGAGCAGATGCCGAACGATCAGGTGGCGGCCGCCATCGGCGAAATGAATTCCGACGACGCCGTCTACATCCTGGAAGACCTCGACCAGGAAGACCGCGAAGAGATCCTGGCGCAGCTGCCGTTCACCGAGCGGGTGCGCCTGCGCCGCGCGCTCGACTATCCGGAAAGCTCGGCCGGCCGCCGCATGCAGACGGAATTCGTCGCCGTGCCGCCGTTTTGGAATGTCGGCCAGACGATCGACTATCTCCGCGACGAGCGCGACCTGCCGGAGAGTTTCTCGCAGATCTTCGTCATCGATCCCACCTTCAAGCTGCTCGGCGCCGTTGATCTCGACCGCATTCTCCGTTCGACGCGGGACCTGAAGATCGACGAGATCATGCGCGAGACGAACCATCCGGTGCCTGCCGAGATGGACCAGGAAGAGGCCGCCCAGGTCTTCGAGCAATACGACCTTCTCTCCGCCGCCGTGGTGGACGAGAACGGCCGGCTGGTCGGCGTGCTGACCATCGACGACGTGGTCGACGTGATCCAGGAAGAGGCCGAGGAAGACCTGATGCGCCTCGGCGGCGTCGGCGACGAAGAGCTGTCCGATACGGTCATCAGCACCTCGCGCTCGCGCGTGCCATGGCTTCTGGTCAACCTGCTCACCGCCATTCTGGCGGCCTCGGTGATCGCGCTGTTCGACGGCGTGATCGAGAAGGTCGTGGCGCTGGCCGTGCTGATGCCCATCGTTGCCGGCATGGGCGGCAATGCGGCCTCGCAGACCATGACCGTGACGGTGCGGGCGCTCGCCACCAAGGACCTCGACATCTACAATGCCGCGCGCATCATCGGCCGCGAGGCGGGCGTCGGCATTCTCAACGGTCTGATCTTCGGCGTGCTGATCGGGATTGTCGCCGGGCTCTGGTTCCACGATCTCAGCATCGGCGGCATCATTGCCACCGCCATGCTGATCAACATGCTGGCGGCAGCGCTCGGCGGGATCCTCATCCCGCTGCTGCTCGACCGTTTCGGCATTGACCCCGCCGTCGCCTCCGCCGTCTTCGTGACGACGGTGACGGATGTCACCGGCTTCTTCTCGTTCCTGGGCCTGGCATCGTGGTGGTATGGCGTGCTTTGATGCTCTGATTATGCTATGAATGCCTTACCAACGAAATCGAACCGCTGATTGACTTTTACGTTAAGGTCAATAGAATGGGCTCAAAATCGATTGGAAAAACAGACGTGGAAAAGCTCTACACCATCACGGAATTGACGCGGGAGTTCGGCATCTCCACCCGAACACTGCGTTTCTACGAAGACGAAGGGCTGGTTCATCCTGAGCGGCGGGGTCGCACCCGGCTCTTCCGGCATTCGGATCGTCGCATCATCCAGAACATCCTGCGCGGTCGCCGCATCGGTTTCACCATTGCCGAGATCCGCGAGATCATCCTCGCCTACAAGGATCCGCCGGGCGAGTCGGGCCAGCTGACGCTGATGCTCAGGCGCGTGACCGAAAAGCGCGACGAGCTGAAGCAGAAGCGCAAGGATATCGAGGACACGATCACAGAACTCGATCTCATCGAAGAGCAGTGCCTGACACGGCTTGCCGAAATCGGCGTCGGGACCTGATCAGGGTCTTTGACCGAGGGAATGAAAAAAAAGGCCGCTGGACATGTCCGGCGGCCTTTCTGTTTCTGATGTCGCTAGTCTCAAAGCCAGCGGCGGGTGCCGTGGCAATAGCGCTCGAATTCGAAACCGAAGCGCGACAGAAGGTGAAACTCTTCCGGGCGGATGGCGAGATAGGTGGTGAGGCCGGCCGCGATGACGGCGCCGATCATCACCCAGGCGCTGCCTGCAACCAGACCGACACCGATCAGCAGCAGCGTGTAGGCGAGATAGGTCGGATTGCGGGTGAAACGATAGGGGCCGCAGGTGACGAGCCGGCTTGCGCATTTCATCGGCATCACGGCCGTGTCACGGTCAGAGAGCGTCTTCATCGCCCAGATGTCGAGGCTGACGGCCATGGTGATGAAGGCCCAGCCGGTGATCGGCGCCAGCACCGTCAGATGAAAACCGGGCGGCGAGGGCATGCGCGCCTCGATTGCAAAGCCGACCATGCAGGCGGCGATGTAAAACAGTGGAGGCCATGGAAAATTCAAGGGGCGCGACCGAAACTCGTTCATGATCCTGTTGCCTATTCCTGTCCCTGCGCAGTCCTTGTGCACTGGCGGCTGATGCCAAGTACACGCGCGTCGTTGTTGACGTCGAGTTCGCCTCGTTCCAGTACGTCGAACAGGTTCTGGCTTTTCAGCTCAGTCAGAGTGCAGCCGCAGAACGAACTACAGAAGGACTCGGACTGTTGTGCTGCACAGGCCGCCTTACAACTCTGCATATAGGACAAAGCTGGATCGGGGCTGGCTGCCGGGAACACTTGTGCGATGCACCATACTATAGCGATCAGGATCGGTTGGTGCAGCAGGTAGAAGGCAAGACTGTGGCGACCAACTGTGGATAACCCGGAAAAGACGTGGAATTTTTTGGCGTCGTCGCCAGCCAGAATTCTTATGAGTCGAAACTTTATTAGAAGTTGTGCAGCGGAAATCCCGATCAGGAACGGACCGAGCCAGGGCAGCAGCGGCACGTAGTCGTTGGAGCGGCGGACACTTTCCGACAGGCCCACCCAGTAGAGCGCCGGCGTGTTGAAGACGCCATCGCGCAGCCAGATCGGCGCGGCGATGGCGGCGGCGGCCACCAGGATATTGACGAGCGGCGGGGCGCGCAGGAACAGGAGGCCGATCAGGCTGGCGGCCGCGATATTGTGCAGGATCCCGAAATAGATGAACTCGTCGCGCATCGCAAAGAAGGTCGCGGTCGTGACCAGCAGTGCCGCCACCACGATCTTGCCGAAGCGCGTCCAGAAGGACTGCCAGCGGATGCCTTTGCCATGGGCGAGATAGAGGCTGAAACCGGCCAGGAACAGGAAGCTTGAGGCGATCGATCGCGCATAGATCTTCAGCGGCAGGCTGCTTGCCGTTCCGGGCTCCAGATAATGGAAGAATTCCAGATCCCAGGTGAGGTGATAGGTCGCCATGGCGACGAGCGCGATGCCGCGCAGCGCGTCCATCCAGTGAAGCCGACCGATCGGCTGCTCGACCGTAGTGTCCTGGCTCATCACCCTTCGCTTTCATTGCATTGAGAAGACGGTGTCGCATGGCGCGCGGACACGCCTTTTTTGCGGCAGGCTCACAACAATGCGGCGCGCGCCTCGGAGAAAAACTGCCGGCGGATCAGAACGCCGATGACGAAGACGGTGAGTGCGATCAGGAGCAGGGGGCTCAGGAACCAGCCGATATAGCCGATCGACAGGAAGATGCCGCGGAGACCCGCATTGAAATGCTTGCCGGCGAGGATGTTCAGCTCGATCACCCGCTCGACCGCGCGCTCCGTCACCTCCTGATCGTCATGGGTGTGTTTCGGCATCGGCAGCGAGCCGAAGAGGATCGTGCAGTAGTTGAAGAGACGGTAGGCCCAGCCGAACTTGAAGAAGGAATAGGCGAAGATTGCCGCCAGCCCCACGACCTTGAACTCGAAGCCTTCCTGCCCGGTCTGAAAGAAAGCGGGGAGCGTCGCATAGATCGAGCCGACACTGTTGGAGGCACCCAGAAGCGGAAAGCAGCTGCCGAGGGCGAACATCGAGGCGGAGGCGAAGAAGGCTGTGCCGTTCTGCAGGCCTGCCATGATCTGCGTGTCGATCATTTTCAGGTCACGCGTCAGCGAATTGCGCAACCAGGCGCGGCGGTAATTGTTGACGAGATGGGTGAGCGCCGGACGGGCAATCTTCGGCCTTCCGCTGGTGAGCCAGGAGAAGCCCCACCAGAGGATCAGGAAGATGCTGAGCGCGAAATAATCGAGTGAGGTCATGACGTTTTCTGACACGGATTCGGCTTCGGCGGAAGCTTTGCGGCTGTGGACAACGCCCGGTTCTCCGGCTTTCCCGTCGAGGACGGCGCTGCGGCTTGCCGGGTGTCGCGAAATCGTCATCGCATGCCGATGGGTGGCTTACGAACGCCTCTTTGGCGGATAAGATGGGCGGATTGAATCTCAAGCAGCCGGGCGCAATCCATGTTTCTTTCCGTCTTCGACGTTTTCAAGATCGGCATCGGTCCGTCCAGCTCGCACACGATGGGTCCGATGTCGGCTGCCGCGCGGTTTCTGGCACTGATCCTTTCCGACGACTGGCCGCGTCCGCAGGGTGCCCATGTGGCGGCGCTGAAGGTGAGCCTGCATGGATCGCTTGCCCATACCGGCATCGGCCATGGCACGGGCAGGGCGGTGATCCTCGGCCTTGCCGGCGAGTTGCCGGACAAGGTCGATCCCGATCACATGGATGCGATCATCGAGACGGTCGAGAAGACCCGCAGCGTCACGCCGCCCGGCCACCCAGCCTATCATTTCAATCCGGTCGAGGATCTTGTCTTCGACAAGAAGCAGCCGCTTTCGGGTCATGCCAACGGCATGCGCCTTTCGGCCTTCGATCACGACGGTCGCCTTCTGCTGACGCAGGTCTATTACTCGATCGGCGGCGGCTTTGTCGTCACCGATACCGAACTCGAAGCCATGCGCCGCGAGAAGGACAGGAAGCCGCCGGCAAATGTCCCGTTCCCCTTTGCCACGGCCAAGCAAATGCTTGAAATGGCGGCGCGTTCCGGCCTGACGATCGCCCAGATGAAGCGGGCGAATGAAGAGGCCGTGATGAGCCGTTCGGCGCTTGACGAGGGGCTTGATGCCATCTGGCAGGCCATGGATGCTTGCGTTGAGCGCGGTATTCGCGGCGAAGGCATCATGCCCGGGGGGCTGAAGGTGCGCCGGCGGGCCCGCGCGATCCATGAGAAACTGCAGGAAGAGTGGCGCTCCAACCGCCCGAACCCGCTTTTCGCCAATGACTGGCTCAGCGTCTACGCCATGGCGGTCAACGAGGAGAATGCGGCCGGCGGCCGCGTGGTGACGGCGCCGACCAACGGGGCTGCCGGCGTCATCCCGGCCACCATCCGCTACTACAAGCAGTTTCATGCCGATGCCGATCGCGACGGCATTCACGATTTCCTGCTGACGGCAGCGGCCGTGGGCGGCATCATCAAGCACAATGCCTCGATCTCGGGTGCTGAAGTCGGCTGTCAGGGCGAGGTCGGGTCGGCTGCCGCGATGGCCGCCGCTGGCATGGCCGCCGTGATGGGCGGTTCGCCCGAGCAGATCGAGAATGCGGCCGAAATCGCGCTGGAACATCATCTCGGCATGACGTGCGATCCGGTGGCGGGCCTCGTCCAGGTGCCCTGCATCGAGCGCAATGCGCTGGGCGCGGTCAAGGCGGTGACGGCGGCCTCGCTGGCGGTGAAGGGGGACGGCCAGCATTTCGTGCCGCTCGACGCCTGCATCGAGACGATGCGCCAGACCGGCAACGACATGAGCGAGAAGTACAAGGAAACCTCGACCGGCGGGCTTGCCGTCAACGTGGTCGAGTGCTGAAATCCGGCTCCAATTCTCGTCTTGACGCGACAGCCTGAAAGTCGTTCAAAGGCGCCATGACACTTCACATGATCAAGCTTTGCGTCGGTGCGGATTCGATTGACGATCTGCGCGAATGGGTGACCGAACGGTCGCTGCTGGCCATCGCCGCCGGTATGGAGCCGCATTCCAGTCATGTAACCCGCATGTTTCCCAAGCGCCGTGACGAGATTATCGACGGTGGTTCGCTCTATTGGGTGATCAAGGGTCAGGTGAAGGCGCGCCAGCCGATCCTCGATATTCGCGAAACGGTCGGTGGGGACGGGATCACGCGCGCCGAACTGGTTCTCGGTCCGGAAGTCGTCGAAACGGTCATGCAGCCGAAGCGCCCGTTCCAGGGCTGGCGCTATCTGGAGCCCAAGGACGCGCCGAAGGACCTCGGCAATGCCGGGACCGGGCTCGATGAAATGCCCGAACACATGAAGCGTGAGCTTTCGGAACTCGGGCTTCTCTGATTTCAGAGAGTCTGGCGGCGACGTCTTGCGTATGCCTCTTGCCGCACACACATAAGCCTTGCCCTCCCTTTTGATTCCCCTCGTTATTCCGGAGATTTCCGATGGTTTCCACGACGCTGTTTTCGCCGCTCAAGGTCGGTCCGCTTGAGCTGAAGAACCGCATTGTCATCGCGCCAATGTGTCAATATTCGGCTGTAGACGGCCAAATGACCGACTGGCATTTGATCCATCTGGGTCAGCTCGCCCTCTCGGGCGCTGCCATCCTGACCATCGAAGCGACGGCGGTGACACCGGAAGGCCGGATCAGCTACGGCGACGTCGGCCTCTACTCGGATGACTGCGAAAAGGCCATGGAGCGGGTGCTGAATGGCATTCGGCAGCGGTCTTTAATGCCAATTGCCATCCAGCTGGCGCATGCCGGCCGCAAGGCTTCCTCGGACGTTCCGTGGAAGGGCGGTCTTCAGATTGCGCCTGACGCGCCAAACGGATGGAAGACAGTTGCTCCTAGCGCAGTAGCGTTTCGCGAAGCTTACGACGCGCCCGCTGCCCTTGATCAGGCAGGCCTCGTCCGTATTCGCGATGCCTTCGTTGAGGCCGCCAAGCGCGCCGATCGTCTTGGCATCGATGCCGTGCAGATCCATGCGGCTCACGGCTATCTCCTGCATGAGTTCCTGTCGCCGCTGTCGAACCAGCGGACAGACGACTATGGCGGCAGTCTGGAGAACCGCATGCGGTTTCCGCTGGAAGTCTTCGAGGCCGTTCGTGCGGTCTGGCCGGCCGGCAAGCCGCTGACGGTGCGTGTTTCCGGCACGGACTGGAAGGAAGGCGGCTGGGACGAAGCGTCGACCGTTGCCTTTGCCAGGGCGCTTGAGGCGCGCGGCTGCGATGCGATCCATGTTTCGAGCGGCGGCCTTGCCTCCGACGCGAAGATGGAGATCGGGCCGGGCTACCAGCTGCCCTTCGCCCGCGCCGTCAAGCAGGCCGTCAAGATCCCCGTCGTCGGGGTCGGGTTGATCACCGGGTTCGATCAGGCCGAGGAGATCCTGAAGGCCGGCGATGCCGACCTGATCGGCCTTGCCCGCGTCATGCTCTACAATCCGCGCTGGCCCTGGCATGCCGCCGCCCATTTCGGCGAGACTGTGGATGCGCCGGCGCAATATCTGATGAGCAAGCCGCATGGCGTGAAGACGCTGTTTTCGCCACTGGCCAAATAACTTACGGCGTCAGCGGCCGTCGCGCAGGAGAAGCGCGGCGGTCAGCCGCTCCATGACATTGGCGACCGACATGCATTCGTCGAGCGTCGAGGTTTCCATCATCCGGTCGATGACCTTCGTCTGGATGTCCATCGCCTTTTCGGCAAGCGCCCGGCCGTCCTCCGTCAGATAGAGCCGCAGCACCCGCCGGTCGTTCTCGTCGCCCCGCCTCGAAATCAGCCCGCGCTTTTCCATCTGCGGCAGCAGCATAGACATGTTGGACCGACCGACCAGCAGCCTGCGGGCGAGGTCCTGCTGCGTCAGTCCCTCGAAGCGATAGAGGTTGACGAGAATGTCGAGATGCGGCGGCTTGATGTCGAGGCTGGCAATCTCGCGCGCCAGAACCTGGTTCATCACCTGGCAGGCGCGTGCGACCGAAATCCAGCTCTTGAAACGGGGGTGATCCCATGGGAATTGGCGCGTCGCGGTCATGAAAGCCCTTGTCTGTCTTGAGTGGCTTATCATCGCATTCCTTGCCGTTTTCGTCACCCTCCCGGACGCATTTTGTTCAATCTTGTGCAATGCCCGGCGATAATGTACAAGGTTGAACAAAATTGCGATGGAGAGCGAGATGGATGCGGGCAGGCTGAAGATGATGGGGCGGGGGATCAACCTCGTGGGACGGGTGTCGCCGCGGCTGGCCGGTCGGCTTGCCTTCACGCTGTTTACCCGCACCCGCAACCCCGAACCGCAGACGCAGAAGGAGCGGGCGCTCTTTGCCGAGTCGGCCCCTTGGGTGGCGCAGGCGCAGCGGGAGACCGTCGAGATCGAGGGGCGGCCGGTGGCCGTCCATGTGTTTCCGCCGATCGGGCCGGGTAATGACCGGCGCGTCATGTTCACCCATGGCTGGGGCTCGCGGATTGCGCTGACCCAAGGGCTGGTCACGGGCCTTCGGCAGGCCGGCTATTCCGTCTATGCCATCGATCTTCCCGGTCATGGCGACAGCCCCGGGCGTTCGCTGCATGCGGGGCTGGCGATCAGGACGCTGGCGGCCGTCTGGCAGCGTTTCGGGTCATTCGATGCCATGATCGGCCATTCCTTTGGCGGGTTCATGACGGTGCTTGCGGCTCATGGCGCGCTTGACGGCCGGCCGCTTTCGCCGCCGCGCATTGTCCTCATTGCCTCGCCGGCCGATGTGCGGCGCGTGCTGCGCTATTTCTCCAAGGGACTCGGCCTCGACGACCGCGTCGCCGTTGCGCTGACCGCGGAGCTCGAGCGTGCCACGGGACGCCCCGCCGAGGCCTCGTTCGGGCCGAAATATCTCGCCGCCAGCGGCGTGCCGACGCTCGTGCTCCATGCCTCCGAGGACAAGGAGGTGGGCGCGGATGCGGCCCGCGCCTATGCGGAAGCCGGGCCGAATGTGGAGCTTACCTGGCTTGACGGGCTGGGGCATCGCCGCATCGTCAATTCACCGGAAGCGATCGAAGCCATCACGAAATTTCTCGGGTGATCGGGCCGATTGTCATGCATCTTTCATGAAGGGCGGCGGGCCTTGTGCTAGCCTTCGCCTCCGTTCGAGAGGAGATATGACATGCAGGCGGTGACATCGGTCGAGGAACTTCAGGCGCTTTACGGCGAGCCGGGCGAGGCGTCGCTGATCAAGGTGACGCCGTTCCTCACGCCGGAATATCGCCGGATGATCGAGGCATCGCCGTTCATGGCTCTTGCCACCATCGGCCCCGAGGGGCTGGATTGCTCGCCGCGCGGCGATGCCGGCACGGTGATCCATATCGAGGACGAGCGGACGCTGATGCTGCCCGACTGGCGCGGCAACAACCGCATCGATTCGCTCGCCAATATCGTCCGCGATCCGCGCGTCGCGCTGATGTTCCTCATTCCGGGCTCCAACACGGCGATGCGGGTGAATGGCCACGCGATCGTCACGGTCGATCCCGAAGTGACGGCGCGTTTCACCATGGATGGCCGCCATCCGCGCTCGGTTGTCGTGATCGAGATCCGGGAGGTCTATTCGCAATGTGCCCGCGCGCTGCTGCGTGCCGAGCTGTGGAACCCGGAGAAGTTCCGCGATCCGAAGTCGCTGCCCACCGTCGGCGACATGCTGCAGACGATCAAGGCCGGTTTCGATGGCGCGGCCTATGACCGCGAATGGCCGGCGCGGGCCCGTTCGACGATGTGGTAAGTTTGCGTCGGCGCAAGCTTACCAATGCATTAGCGGCCGATGAAAGACAGTTTTAACCCCTTCGTTGTAACGATTTGAACTGAATTTTACCGAATTCTGTCTCAAGTTCATTCGGAGGCTCCATGACACGCCCGAAATTGTCCGTCCACCGTCCCAGTATCCGGACGGGGCTGATAGCTGCGATCGGAAGTCTGGCTGTCGTTTCGGGTGTCATTGCTGCCGGCGCCGTCATGTCCATGAAGAGCATGGACCAGCGCTTCGAGCTGCTTGCCAGCACGGCCATGGCCGGCATTTCCATGTCGAAGGACATTGATCTCGCCGCCGTGAAGCTGCGCGAGGCCTATGGCCAGCATCTGCTGGCCGCCGACAAGCCGGCCAAGGCCGAGGTCGAGAAGACGATCACCGCGATCAACGACAACCTCGCCGTCACGCTGAAGGCCTATGCGGAGGTTCTTGGCGAGAGCGGCGACAAGGCCGCCCTTGCCGAACTCGACAAGCAGCTGACCGCCTACAACAAGATGGGCAAGACGCTGCTCTTCTATTCGACGCAGGGCAAGGACCAGAATGCCCGCATGTATCTCGGCTCGATGAGCAGCATCGGCAACACGCTGTCGAAGATCACCGGCGATATCGTGACCGCCGGGAACAAGAGCGCGCTGAAGAGCGGCGATGAAGCCCGCGCCGCCACCGCACGCATGATCCTGATTGCCGAAATTCTGGCAGGCTTTGCAGCCGCGGTTGCGCTTGTCGCCGGCATCTTTGTCGTGCGCGGCATTGCAATGCCGATTGGCCGCATCACGAAATCGATGCGTGATCTGGCAGCCGGCGACACCGCGTCGACCATTCCCTTTGCCGGCCGCGGCGACGAGATCGGCGCGATGGCCGGTGCCGTCGAAGTCTTCCGCCAGGCGGCGATCACCAACAAGGAGCTCGAACGCGAGGCCGAAGAGGCGCGTCACCGCGCCGATGCCGAGCGTCGTGAGGCCGAGCGCCAGGCCGAAGCCAACGCCGCCGAACGGCTGCGCATTGCGACCTCGGGTCTTGCCAGCGCGCTCGAGCGGCTTGCCCATGGCGACCTCGGCTTCCAGATCGAGGAGGCATTCTCCGCCGATTTCGAGCAGCTTCGTCACGACTTCAACAAGTCCGTGCGGCAGCTCTCCGAGACGCTCTCCGAGATTTCCAACGCGGTCGGCGCCGTCGAGAATGGCAGCCACGAGATTGCGTCCGGTGCCAACGACCTGTCGCGCCGCACCGAGCAGCAGGCCGCCTCGCTGGAGGAGACCGCCGCAGCGCTTGACGAGATCACCGTCAATGTCAGCAATTCCGCCCGCCGCACCGAGGAAGCCCGCACGATTGCCGGCCGCGCCAACCAGTCGGCGCTGACGTCGAGCAAGGTCGTGGCGGATGCCGAGGACGCCATGCGCCGCATCGAGGAATCGTCCAGGCAGATTTCCAACATCATCGGTGTCATCGACGAGATCGCCTTCCAGACGAACCTGCTCGCCCTCAACGCCGGCGTCGAGGCCGCGCGGGCCGGCGATGCCGGCAAGGGCTTCGCGGTGGTTGCGATGGAAGTGCGGGAGCTTGCCGGCCGTTCGGCCAATGCCGCCAAGGAGATCAAGGCGCTGATCAAGAACTCGGCCACGGAAGTCGATGCCGGCGTCAAGCTGGTGCGCAACACCGGTTCGGCGCTCAACGAGATCGGCGGCTTCATCGTCGAGATCAACGGCCATATGGAAGCGATCGCCCAGTCGGCCAAGGAACAGTCGACGGGCTTGGCGGAAGTCAACGGCGCCGTCAACCAGATGGACCAGACGACGCAGCAGAATGCCGCGATGGTGGAGGAATCCACCGCCGCCTCCGCGGCCCTTGCCGGCGAGGCCCAGACGCTGCGCGCCCTCATTTCCAAGTTCTCCTTCGGCGACATGCCGGCGAGTGCGACGCCGTCCGCGATGCTGCGCCAGACGGCTGCCGCGATGGCGGCCCCGGCTCGCTCTACTGCGCCCCGCGCTGCTGCTGCGCCTGTTCGCGTGGCCCGCGCCGGGTCCTCGGCTGCTCCGGCTGCCGCTCAGGGCTGGGAAGAGTTCTGAGGGCGCCACATCGCTCTGCCTGACGGTTGAGATGTCCGGCGCGCGCGCCGCCTCGAACTTCCCCCTTGCGGGGGAGATGCCCGGCAGGGCAGAGGGGGGTATAGTGCGGCATGTTCTGTCCCCATTGACGTTCCTCCGTGTGGCTCACCCCCCTCTGTCAGCTTCGCTGACATCTCCCCCTCAAGGGGGGAGATTGGCCTCGTGCCTCTTGCTCCACCCTCATCCTGAGGTGCCGCCCACCGGGCGGCCTCGAAGGATGCGCTTGTGGCAGGTCCACCTGAGTGTGTGGCAGGGACCCTTCGAGGCCTGCGCCTTGCGCAGGCACCTCAGGGTGAGGTCTCACGGGTGGGCACGCCGAAATCCCCGGAGAAAACCTTCCCCGAGTTTCACTCCGGTTCTGCCGCTCTTGCCCTTGTGTCTGGGCGCAAACTTCCGGAGAGCCACGCTGACGCGCCGCCCTGATGGGTAGTTTAAAAATACGGCGGAGCGCCAGCGCGACCCGTCGAGATCTGCAAGGCAGGACCTCATCCGATCCTGATCCTCAAACGCGGGCCGCCTCGCTAAGCCGTCTGCGGAGGCAGACGGGTTCTTTGGCGCAGCCAAGCCGCCGAGCCATTCGCGGCCCATCGGGGGAGTCGTTTCATTGAGGTTTTTGCCCCAACGCCGCCCGCGTCCCCTGATGACATCTCCCGCACGTTACGAGGGACGCCACCAGGCTCTCCTCCCGCCTGAACCAGTCGTCGCTGGTTCATCCGGTGGCGGAAGAGCTACAGAATAAGCGGAGATGAGATAACGGGGAAATTGTGGGATGAAATTTTCCCGTCGTGATGTCTTGAGGCACCCTTGGTGCAGCCCCCCACTGCCGTCATGCCGGACTTGATCCGGCATCCAGCAGCGCGATGTCCATCGCGCGGGAGACCCATGAATGGCGAGCGAGGAAGTGAAGCGTCCTCTCAGCCCGCGGACGCGGGCTGCTGGATCCCGGATCAAGTCCGGGATGACGGAGGAGAGGGGCGTGCCGGGTAGATTAGGCCGCGCCGTTGGCGAGCGCCTGAGCGGTACGCTCTGGATCGGTGGCGATGACCTTGAGATAGGCGCGGGCGGGCTGGTCGGGTTCTGTGCGGCCCTGTTCCCAATCGCGCAATGTACCGAGCGGAATGCGGTAGCGGGCGGAGAACTCTTCCTGTGTCAGGCCGAGCGCACGGCGGATGACCCGGACCTGCGGCATGCGTCGCGACGGTGTCAATTGCTCGGCTGTGGCCGGCGGATTGTCGTGGTCGGCGAGCGCATTGGCCGTTGCTTCGGCGTCTGTCATGGCGTCGAAGGCGGTCCAGTCGGAATGGGCGGTCTTACCATTGTCCATTTTCATACTCCCGCCGCTCGGTCGGTGTGGCTTTTCGGGCGGAAATCAGACGGATCGTGCTCTCGTCGCGCTCCGTATAGATGATCGTCAGAACGCGTCCGTGGCCAAGTCCGACGATCCTGCGTCGCACTTCCCCGTAGTCCATCGACCGTTCCTCCACGTCAATCGCGAATGGGTCGTTGAAGACGTCGCAAGCGATCACGAAGCTGACGCTGTGCTTCGTCAGGTTGGTTGCGGCTTTGTCTGCATCCCACTCGAAATTTAGCATGGGTTTCTACGGATTACCAGTAGTTTTGCGTTTGGTGTTTCGCCTCCGCCAGTGTGCTGTCGTGGGGGATGGCGCGTTGACCAAAAAGGGCATTTGGAGGATGCGCAGTTGCATTCCTAGTGCTCCTCGTCCGCGCTTTTCATCCCGTCGTGCTACGGAAGCTTGCTAAGACTTGTTGTAATTGAATTTTTGGAAGCGGGTGGAGGAAGTCTTGAGCACAGACCAGTCGAAATCATACTTTTCTTCTTCATCCCAATCATCGGGAAATCCAATACGAAAATAGCCGCCGATTGCTGCTTCAAGATCATAATATTCGTATTCATCGCCGCTAATTCCAAAACTAATGGCGCTAGGCGAGAAATCCTGTGTCCCGAATTGAGAGGATAAAACTACCAGAAGTCCGGAGACAGCGTTTATCAAGGATTCCATATTTGCTTTCTTGAAAGAATCTTGACGGTCATGCTTGCTCTGGTTGTATGCGTTGTACCATTCCGGATTTCCGTTTCCATTCTTCCAAGCTGCAAATGGCTTCCAAATTCTCTCGTCGCCATTCCATGTCGGGAGTACGACCTGATATGAAGACAAGTGGTGCGTCATCTCAATTTTATGATAGATGCTCATGTTCATAATTGGTTGGTCGTTTTTCGAAAGCGTCGGCTGGTAACCGTTTTCGAGCAGGATCGCCTTAAAATTAGCTTCGACTTCGATGCACGTTCTCATGAGTAGTTCGTGAATTCTATAAGAATAGGTTTTTATCGAATCCGTAGATGGTTCGACGTATTCGATAAGCTTTTTAAAATCAGATTGGATTAGTTCGAATGCTCTAATGTAGTGTATCGGTGAATCTGCATACGCCTTATCTATTAGATATGCCGTCCCGCTTTTCCCTTCTTTCATAGGTCGCCAGTTTCGGTGATACGGTCTTGCAATTGCCAATTTAGCCTCCCCCCTAAAGCTGCGCTCAATAGCAGTAAAGGCGGAGGTGTTTGCCTCCGCCTTCGCGTTATTTAGATTGACGGTTCACGTCTACGCCTCAGCTGCACCCGCTCGTCGCGCCACAAGTATCGCACTTCTCGCAGGTCCCATTCCGCACCATCGTGAAGTTCTGGCATTCGGAGCACATGTTGCCGGTATACCCCTGCATCATCGACTTCATGCGGCGGTCGGCTTCGATCTTCTTGGCGTCCGACTTGGCAGCGGCGGCATCGGCTGCGGCCTTGTCGGAGAAGAGGGCGGTGATTTCGACCGTCGGGGCTTCCTCGGCGATTTCCTCGGCCAGTTCGGCGGCGCGTTCCTCGTAGTCGCGCTTGAAGCTGGTCGTCGGCTCTTCCGAGGCGACGGCTTCGATCTTGCGGGCGGCAGAGCCCGAGAACGCCATGATGTTCGAGACGCGGGCCGTGGCGGGGGCCGCGGTTGCCGCACCCTTCGGCTCGGAGAGTGGCGCATGGCCGCCCGAGACGAGCGTCGGCTTGTGGCCGCGGGTCCAGCCGGTCGAGATCAGGTTGGTCTTGCCTTCCTGGATACCCTTGCCGAGCGCGGTATTGCCGAAGTCGGACGTGTCGACATGGGCAAGGTCGTTGCGGCCGAGATAGGAGACGGCCAGTTCGCGGAAGACGTAGTCGAGGATCGAGGTCGCCGACTTGATCGCGTCATTGCCCTGAACCATGCCGGCCGGCTCGAACTTGGTGAAGGTGAAGGCCTCCACATATTCTTCCAGCGGCACGCCATATTGCAGGCCGAGCGAGATGGCGATGGCGAAGTTGTTCATCATCGCGCGGAAGGCAGCGCCTTCCTTGTGCATGTCGATGAAGATTTCGCCGAGTCGGCCGTCACCGAATTCGCCGGTGCGCAGATACACCTTGTGACCGCCGACGACAGCCTTCTGGGTGTAGCCCTGACGGCGGTTCGGCAGCTTTTCGCGGTCGCGGATGACCTTTTCGATGACGCGCTCGACGATCTTTTCGGTGATCGTGACGGCCTGGGCGGCCTGCGGCTGCTGGATCAGGTCGTCCAGTGCATCCTCGTCGTCCTCGTCCTCGATCAGCGAGGCGTTGAGCGGCTGGGAAAGCTTGGAGCCGTCGCGGTAAAGCGCGTTGGCCTTGAGGCCGAGCTTCCAGGACAGCATGTAGGCCGAGCCGCAATCTTCAACGGTTGCCTCGTTCGGCATGTTGATCGTCTTGGAGATCGCACCCGAGATGAAGGGCTGGGCGGCGGCCATCATGCGGATGTGGCTTTCGACCGACAGATAGCGCTTGCCGATCTTGCCGCAGGGGTTGGCGCAATCGAAGACCGGCAGGTGTTCGTTCTTCAGGAACGGTGCGCCTTCCAGCGTCATGGCGCCGCAGACATGGACATTGGCCGCTTCGATTTCCTTCTTGGAGAAACCGATATGCTCCAGGAGGTTGAAGCTCATGTCGGCGAGCTGCTCGTCGGTGACCTTCAGCGTTCCCTTCAGGAAGTCGGCGCCGAGCGTCCACTGGTTGAAGATGAACTTGATGTCGAATGCAGCCTTGGTCGCGGCGTTCAGCGCCTCGATCTTGTCGTCGGTGAAGCCCTTGGCGCGCAGCGTCGAGGGGTTGACGCCCGGCGCCTGGTTCAGGTTGCCATGGCCCACCGCATAGGCGTCGATTTCGGCGATCTGGCTTTCCGAATAGCCGAGCGTGCGCAGCGCTTCCGGAACGGCCGCGTTGATGATCTTGAAATAGCCGCCGCCGGCGAGCTTCTTGAACTTCACCAGCGCGAAGTCGGGCTCGATGCCGGTCGTGTCGCAATCCATGACGAGACCGATCGTGCCGGTCGGCGCAATCACCGAGACCTGCGCATTGCGGTAGCCGTGCTTTTCGCCAAGCTCCAGCGCCTTGTCCCAGGCGGCCGTTGCGTGGGCGACGAGGTCGGCATCCGGGCAATCGCCATGGATGAGGGCGACCGGGTTGACCGACAGCGCTTCATAGCCAGAGCTCTCGCCGTGCGCGGCGCGGCGGTGGTTGCGGATGACGCGCAGCATGTTGTCGCGGTTCGGCGCATAGCCTGGGAAGGGGCCGAGTTCCGAAGCGATTTCGGCGGACGTGGCGTATGAAACGCCGGTCATGATGGCGGTGAGCGATCCGGCAATGGCGCGGCCTTCGGCGCTGTCATACGGGATGCCGGACGACATCAAGAGACCACCGATATTGGCATAGCCGAGGCCGAGCGTGCGGTATTCGTAGGAGAGCGCTGCAATCTGGCGCGACGGGAACTGCGCCATCATGACCGAGATTTCGAGAACCAGCGTCCACAGGCGAACGGCATGCTCATAGGACGCAATGTCGATACGCTTGGTGGCGGCATCCTTGAACTGCATCAGGTTCAGCGAGGCAAGGTTGCAGGCCGTGTCGTCGAGGAACATGTATTCCGAGCACGGGTTGGAGGCGCGGATCGGGCCGGCCGCCGGCGAGGTGTGCCAGTCGTTCATCGTCGAGTTGAAGTGGATGCCCGGATCGGCAGAGGCCCAGGCGGCATAGGAAACCTGTTCCCACAGTTCGCGGGCCTTCAGCGTCTTGACGACCTTGCCGTCCTTGCGGGCGGTCAGGTTCCAGTCGCCATCGGCCTCGACGGCGCGCAGGAAGTCGTCGCGAACCGAGATCGAGTTGTTGGAGTTCTGGCCGGAAACGGTGAGATAGGCTTCCGAATCCCAGTCCGTGTCATAGGTCTTGAATTCGAGATCCTTGTAGCCCTGTTCGGCGAACTGGATGACGCGCTTGACGTAGTTTTCCGGAACCGAGGCCTTCTTGGCGGCGCGGATTTCGCGCTTCAGGGCCGGGTTTTCGTTCGGGTCGAAGCAGGCGCCGTTTTCAGCCTCGCAATTGATGCAGGCCTTCATGATCGCCTTGAGGTGCTTGGCGACGATCTTGGAGCCGGTGACGAGGGCAGCAACCTTCTGCTCTTCCTTGACCTTCCAGTTGATATATTCCTCGATATCCGGGTGATCGATATCGACCACCACCATCTTGGCGGCGCGGCGCGTCGTGCCGCCCGACTTGATCGCGCCGGCAGCGCGGTCGCCGATCTTCAGGAAGGACATGAGGCCGGAGGAGCGGCCGCCGCCGGAGAGCTTTTCGCCCGAACCGCGCAGGTTCGAGAAGTTGGAGCCGGTGCCGGAGCCATACTTGAAGAGACGGGCTTCACGCACCCACAGGTCCATGATGCCGCCCTCGTTGACGAGGTCGTCCTCGACGGACTGGATGAAGCAGGCATGCGGCTGCGGATGTTCGTAAGCGGACTTCGACTGCGTCAGCTTGCCGGTGAAGGGGTCGACATAGAAATGGCCCTGGCCGGGGCCGTCGATGCCATAGGCCCAATGGAGACCCGTGTTGAACCACTGCGGGGAGTTGGGCGCTACGCGCTGGGTGGCCAGCATGTAGGCGAGCTCGTCGCGGAAGGCGCGGGCATCGTCTTCAGAGGTGAAATACTTGCCCTTCCAGCCCCAATAGGTCCAGGTGCCGGCCAGACGATCGAAGACCTGACGCGCATCGGTCTCGGCGCCATAGCGCTCGCCCTCGGGCAGCTTCTTCAGTTCCTTCTCGTCGGCAACGGAGCGCCACAGCCACGAGGGAACATCATTCTCCTCGACCTTCTTCAGACGTGCGGGAACGCCGGCCTTGCGGAAATACTTCTGGGCCAGAACGTCTGTCGCGACCTGGCTGAACTGGGCCGGCACGTCGATATCGGCGGCGCGGAACACGATCGAGCCGTCGGGATTGCGGATTTCGCTTGTCGCCTGGCGGAAGGGGATTTCCGCGTAAGCCGATTGGCCTTCTTTGGTGAAACGACGTTCTATGCGCATCCTGTCCAGTCCTTTTTCTGCCGCTGCCTGGAGTTCTAACTGCAGGCAAAGTTCTCTTGTTCCAGCTCGCGCCGTTGAATGCGCGCAGCCAGTTGCTCAGTCCCTGTCAAACGGGTGAGACTCGTTGGGTCACCCTGTATCTTGTGCTGAGGTTGGCTGCAAACGCTAAATATAGTGTTAACAGCTTTTTAAATCCAGCCCCATTCCATTCGTCGCGGGCTGACGCAAGACATGGCTTTCCCCCCGGGCCAAATGCGGATCATCCGCATTCGGGCCTCTCAGAAAGCCCATCTTTTTGTGATTGAACCGACCTCGTGAACTCTTCGATTCCGCCGCCGCCGCAACGTGAGGATCAATAGACTTTGTTTCGCCCGATTCGGTCAAGGGTTTGTTCATCATAGGGGCGAGGCCCCTAGATGTTGTGGGTATCGCTGTGGAAACTGTGGATGAACGAAACAGATGAGCAAAAACAGGGATTTGCAAGCGGAGGCTTGCAGCGCGTGGAAGCAACCTACGAGATTTCGGGGGTGTAAACTTGTGCTGCGGGGCACAAAAACAGCAAATTTTATCGACTGCGCATATTAAAATGCGGATAACGAAAATAAGGCCTTGCCTGATGCGGATGAGCCGCCGGGCGAGGCGGCGGGTGCTCCAGCAGTGGCACAGGAAACGGGCCGAAGGGGTCGTTTCGGCACGGAAATTTCCATTTCGGCCGGGATGAAGCCGGGCGCCGCGAAGAAAGCCCGGTGTCCGCGTCATGCCCATTTCTGCCATTTCTCAAGGCATATGTCTAAAAAATCGGCATTTTCCCGTTATTTGGTTGCGCGTCCCGGCCAAAATTCCTAGAAATCACCTGTGTCGCCGTCGAGCCAAACATGGCCGGCAGCGGCGCTGATCGCATCCGCATCGATCGTCTTTTGGCGCGGCCTCCTGGTCGTTGAACGATCCTTCGGCGGACGCGGCGCTTCACTGAAGGGTTGAAAACCCGCCAAGGAGAATATGATGACATTGAAGACTTTGACCGCGACGCTCGTCGCCACGCTGGCCTTTGCGCCCTTGGCTCATGCCGACATCACCATCGGCCTCATCGCGCCGCTGACCGGCCCGGTCGCCGCCTATGGCGAACAGGTGAAGAATGGCGCCCAGGTCGCTGTCGACGAGATCAACAAGAAGGGTGGCATCCTCGGCGAGAAAGTCGTCCTGAAGCTCGCCGACGATGGCGGCGAACCGAAGCAGGGCGTTTCGGCTGCCAACCAGCTGGTCGGTGACGGCGTGCATTTCGTTGTCGGTCCGGTGACGTCGGGCGTTGCCATTCCGGTTTCCGACGTTCTGGCCGACAACGGCATCGTCATGGTGACGCCAACGGCCACCGCGCCGGATCTGACCAAGCGCAAGCTCACCAATGTGTTCCGCACCTGCGGCCGCGACGACCAGCAGGCCGAAGTCGCCGCGCAATATGTGCTGACGCATTTCAAGGACAAGCGCATCGCCATCGTCAATGACAAGGGCGCTTATGGCAAGGGTCTGGCGGATGCCTTCAAGGCGACGCTGAACAAGGGCGGCGTCAAGGAAGTGATCGACGAAGCGATCACGCCCGGCGACAAGGACTTCAGCGCGCTGACGACCCGCATCAAGGCGGAGAAGGTCGATCTCATCTATTTCGGCGGTTACCATCCGGAAGGCGGCCTGCTGGTGCGCCAGCTGCATGACCTGTCGATCAATGCCCAGCTGATCGGCGGCGATGGCCTGTCGAATACGGAATTCTGGTCGATCGGCACCAAGTCGGCCGCCGGCACGCTCTTCACCAACGCGTCTGACGCCACCAAGAGCCCGGATGCCAAGGCAGCCCTCGACGCGCTGGCCGCGAAGAACATTCCGGCCGAAGCCTTCACGCTGAACGCCTATGCAGCCGTCGAAGTGCTGAAGGCCGGCATCGAGAAGGCCGGCAAGGCGGATGATGCGGAAGCCGTGTCCGCAGCGCTCCATGGCGGCATGTCCGTCTCGACCGCCATCGGCAAGCTCACCTATGGCGAAGCCGGCGACCTCACCTCCAAGAGCTTCTCGCTCTACAAGTGGGAAGACGGCAAGATCGTCGCCGCCGAATAAAACGAAAGAGCGTCTTCGGCCGGTCGTGGCCGAAGACGCTCTGTTTCTCTTCCAGTTCGCTGACTGACAAAGCACGCGTTGGCGTGCGCGGCTTCCGCCTCAGCCCTTGTGGCCCTTGGCGATCGGCTCCTGATAGGTGAAGCCCATGTCCCAGGGGAAGTAGATCCAGGTGTCCTGGCTGACTTCGGTGACAAACGTGTCGATGGTCGGCACGCCCTTCGGCTTGGCGTAGACGCAGGCGAAATGCGCCTTCGGCAGCATGGCGCGCACTTCCATCGCTGTCTTGCCGGTATCGGTCAGGTCATCGACAACGAGGACGCCGGCGCCGTCTTCGGTCAGAAGGTCGCTGGCAATGCCCTTCAGCAGGTTCATGTCGCCCTGGTTCACGTAGTCGTGGTAGGAGGCGATGCAGACCGTGTCGATGAGGCGGATGTTCAGCTCACGCGAGATGATGGCCGCCGGCACCAGGCCGCCGCGCGTGATGCAGACAATGGCGCGGAACTGCTGGCCGAGGCCTGCCAGACGCCAGGCGAGCGCGCGCGCGTCGCGGTGAAACTGGTCCCAGGTCACGGGAAAGGCTTTTTCGGGCAGGGACATCAGCAATCTCCAAATCAGCTAGGCTGGGGCAAGGGGCAGGGCCAAAAACAAAAACCACGCCCCGAAAACGGGGCGTGGCACTTTCTCTAACCGGAAAATTCCAGAATTTGCAACGGGTGCGTCATAGCACCGTGTGGGCAAATGTCAGCGCGACATCAGTGTCAGCGTCGTCATGGAGCCCAGCAGCGTCTTCGTGGCGCCGCCAAAGATGCGTTCGCGGATGCGCGAATGGGTGTAGGCGCCCATGACCAGCAGGTCGGCGGAGAAGTCGGACGCACGGTTCTCGATCACCGCGCCGACCGGCTTGCCGCCGGACTCGACATTGTTGGCATTGACCTTGATGCCGTGGCGGGCAAGCGTGACGCCGAGTTCGGAGCCTGCGAAATCGGCCGACTGGTTCATGTCGTTGCGGGCATCGATGGACAGGATTTCGACTTCCTTGGCGCCCAGCAGGAAGGGCATGGCGTCGAAGACGGCGCGGGCGGCTTCCCGCGAACCGTTCCAGGCGATTAGCACGCGCTCGATCGGCTTCGGGGTCGTCTGGATATAGGGCACCATGATGACCGGGCGGCCGCATTCGAAGATCAGCACTTCGATGTCTGCGCGCTGGGCGGACGATGTCTTCTCATCGAACTGGGCGCACAGCACGAGATCGGCACTGCGGGCGCTGTCGACCACGCCGGCCGACGAGTAGCCACCGGCGCCACGGAACTTGCGCCATTCATGCGAGACGCCTTCGCGCTCGGTGATCGAGAGGAACTTGGCCTGGATGGTGGCCGCGCGCTGTTCGGCGGCTTCCTGCAGCGCCATGATGGCGGCGGGATCGGGAATTTCCATCGGCGCGTAGATGAACACCTGTTCGGGCGCCTCCGCATAGACCGCGATCAGGTGGGCGTCATTTTTGGTCGCCAGCGCCACGCCCGTCTCGATGACGCTGTCGGCAGCTTCGGGTGAATTGAGAACGGCAAGAATGGTCTTGATCGACATGGGGTGCCTCCTGGGACTCTGACGAATTTCAATCCGGCGATAGATTGTCTCTATAAGCGCGCGAAACGCCTTGCCGGTTCCACAAATCCACCTTCGCGCGTCGCGGGTACGCACGCTTTGACCTTGGTCAATTCGTCTGTCTTGAGGATCAGGCCGTTTCGCGCGTGGCGCTGATGGCATCCAGCATGGCTTCGACCGCCGAAACGGCAGACTGCAGCACGGCCTCGTCGCGGGCCCTGACGACGATTTCCGTATAGAAGCCCTTGCCATCAAATTTCGGGTAGGAGCCGATCGAGGTTTCCGGATGGTTCTTCTGGACCTCCGTCAGCGGCTTGCCGATCTCGCCTTCGCCGAAGGGCGAGACGACCGTGCGGCTCATCACGGTTGCTCCCGTCGGCAGATGCGGCAGAAGCCAGCCGAGCATGGCCTGGAACACGGCAGGGACGCCGGCCATCACATGAACATTCTCGACGATGAAGCCCGGCGCGGTGGAGACGGCGTTTTCGATATGGCGGGCGCCCTGCGGCATGCGCGCCATGCGCTGGCGGGCCTCGTTGAACTCGAGGCCGCGGCGCTCATACATCTCGCCGAGCAGGCGCATCGCATCCGGATCGTGCAGGCAGGGCAGGCCGAAGGCGGCGGACATGGCATCCGCCGTGATATCATCATGCGTCGGGCCGATGCCGCCGGAGGTGAAAACGAGATCGTATTTCGCCCGAAGCGCATTGACGGCCTCGACAATCGCGTCCTGATCGTCGGCGACGATGCGCACTTCCTTCAGGTCAATGCCTGCAACCGTCAGGTTTTCGGCCAGATAACCGATATTCTTGTCCTTGGTGCGGCCGGAGAGCAGTTCGTCGCCAATGGCGAGCATGGCGGCAGTGACGATTTTGTGCTTGTTCAAGGTCGGTCTCCGGGCGTGCGGTGGATGCCGAAAATGGAGTTCCCGGCCTCGCATTGCAAGGACATTTTGCAATGCGGTATGTGACCGGCGGGTGAAATTTCATCGCCTTCTTGTGAACACTGCGTTTCTATCGTGCCGGTATTACTGAACAACGGAACCGTTTATGGTTGCGTCATCGTCTTGAACGGTTGCTCCACGAAAGGACATCACAATGGCTAAAGTTCTCGTTCTCTACTATTCGGCCTATGGCCATATCGAAACCATGGCTTATGCGGTTGCCGAAGGCGCCAAGTCTGCCGGTGCTGAAGTGACCGTGAAGCGCGTTCCGGAACTCGTTTCGGAAGAAGTCGCCAAGGCTTCCTACTACAAGCTCGACCAGGCTGCTCCGATCGCAACGGTTGACGAACTGGCCGAATACGACGCCATCATCGTTGGCGCCGGCACGCGTTATGGCACGGTTGCCTCGCAGATGCGCAATTTCTGGGACCAGACGGGCGGCCTGTGGTTCAACGGCAAGCTCGTCGGCAAGGTCGGCTCGATGTTCACATCGACCGCCACGCAGCACGGCGGCCAGGAAACCACCATCATGGGCTTCATCCCGACCTTCCTGCATCACGGCATGGTCGTTGTCGGCCTTCCTTATGCATTCCAGGGCCAGATGGGCACCGAAGAAGTCAAGGGCGGCTCGCCCTACGGCGCATCCACGATCACCAACGGCGACGGCTCGCGCCAGCCTTCGGAAGTCGAACTGGAAGGCGCACGCTTCCAGGGCGCACACGTAGCCAAGATCGCTGCCAAGCAGATCGCGTGATCTGTTAGCGGTTTGAATTCAAGGGCGCGCGTTCCGAAAGGGGCGCGCGTTTTTTCGTTGGCGCCGGGGCGTCAGCCGCGGCACTTATCAGCGAGTGATTTCGCCTGGACGCGCTCCAGATCGCTCATGGCGGCGGGATCGGCTTTCGCGAGTTCCTCGCACTGCGCCTTCAGACCTTCCGTTCGGCCCTTGGTGTAGAAGGTGTAGCCGACAAAGCCTGCGCCCAGCGTGGCGACGATCACGCAAATGCCGGCAACAACAATCAGAAATTTCATGGCTTACCCTTCATTGTCGACGCAGCCCTGACGACGGAAGCTGCCGTCGCGCCCCTTGTCCGCAAGCATATGGACCCATGGGCCTGCCTGGCCTGAATCTTGAGACGGCGCGTGCATCATTCTGGTGCGGGCGACGGGGATCGAACCCGTACAGCCAAGGCCGAGGGATTTTAAGTCCCTTGCGTCTACCAGTTTCGCCACGCCCGCAACGATCCTTTTCGCCTAGCCGAGCTTGCGGTTGCAATCAAGGTCGCTTGTCGCCTGAAGTGCCAAAGTCCCTTCAGAAATCCAAAATACAGCCGTCTGAACAGTGGATGCGGACTGCCACTGCCGGACCGTGCCGAAGCCGTCTTTCCGAGGTGAAATTGGGGTGGCTTCATGCGCTGCGGTATGCGATAGCGATTTTCATTCTGGCTCAGGGCAACGAGGCCGATTTTGAACAGGCAGACTATCGACGATGCGCTGACCGCGATCCGCGGGCTGTTTCCCGAAACGCCGTTGCAGCTCAACGATCACTTGAGCGCACGCTATGGCGCGGAAATCTGGCTGAAGCGCGAGGACCTGTCGCCGGTGCGCTCCTACAAGATCCGCGGCGCGTTCAATTTCCTGCGCAAGGCGATCGGCGAGGGCGGGACGGACCAGACCTTCGTCTGCGCCTCTGCCGGCAATCACGCGCAGGGCTTTGCCTATGTCTGCCGCCATTTCGGCGTGCGCGGCACCGTCTTCATGCCGGTGACGACGCCGCAGCAGAAGATCGAGAAGACGCGCATGTTTGGCGCCGGCTTCATCGAGATCAAGCTGTTCGGCGACTTTTTCGACCAGTGCTACAAGGCCGCCCGCGACCACGCGGAGGCAACCGGCGCCATGATGGTGCCGCCTTTCGATCATCCGGATATCATCGAGGGGCAGGCGACCGTTGCGGCGGAAATCCTCGCTCAACTGCCAGATGGCAGCGTGCCGGATCTCGTCGTGATCCCGGTTGGCGGCGGCGGATTGTCCTCCGGCGTGACGGGATATCTCGACGGGACGGTCGCGCGCGACGGTTTTCTCTTCTGCGAACCGGAGGGCGCGCCGAGCCTGAAGCGGGCGCTGGAGGCGGGCGAGCCGGTGACGCTGCCGAAGGTCGACAATTTCGTCGACGGGGCTGCCGTGGCGCGGATCGGCGACCTGAACTTTGCGGCCCTTTCCAAGTTTTCGCCCGACCAGGTGATGACGATTGCCGAGAATGCCATCTGCGTGTCGATGATCGAGATGCTGAATATCGAGGGCGTGGTGCTGGAGCCCGCCGGTGCGCTGTCGATTGCGGCGCTGGCGCAATTGCCGGCGGATCGGCTGAAGGGCAAGCGCGTTGTTGCCATTGTCTCGGGCGGCAATTTCGACTTCGAGCGGCTGCCGGATGTGAAGGAGCGGGCCATGCGCCACTCCGGACTGAAGAAATATTTCATCCTCCGGCTGGCCCAGCGACCGGGCGCATTGAAGGATTTCCTCAATCTGCTCGGGCCGGAAGACGATATCGCTCGTTTCGAATATCTAAAGAAATCTGCTCGGAACTTTGGCTCGATCCTGATCGGTATCGAGACCGCAAAGCCGGAGAATTTCGCGCGTCTGACCGGCGCCTTTGATGCTGCAGGGCTTGGATATCAGGACATCACCGAGAACGAAATCCTGTCCAGTTTGATTATATGACTATTCTATAATCAAAATACTTGATTATAGAATTTCACTGACCCGCTCTTTCGGGCGGCCAAGGCGGATGCCTTTTTCCGAGATGACGATCGGCCGTTCGATGAGGATCGGGTTTGCCAGCATGGCGTCCAGCAGATCATTGTCGGTCAGCGACGGGTTGTCGAGGTCGAGCTCCTTGTAGACCGCTTCCTTGCGGCGCATCAGCTGGCGCGGGTTCATCTCCAGGGCCATCAGCATGCGAACGAGCTCGGCGCGCTCCGGCGGATGCTTGATATATTCGACGATCGCCGGGTCGTGACCCTTCTCGCGGATCATTTCCAGCACGGCGCGCGAGGTCGAGCAGCGGGGATTGTGCAGAATGGTGACGTTCAAGATGCGCTCTGACGGTATGTTGCCGGATGCCGGACGTTCCCGTCAGGCATCCGTGTCATAGCCGGTCTGGCCGGCGTCTATGAGCGCTTTCAGCGTTTTCAGGCCGTTTTCAACATCTTTCCGATCCTGCGGCGAGGAATAGCTGATGCGCACGGCATGGTGGACCTTGTCGGAGCGCGCCGGCTTGAACTCGTCCTCGTCGTCGATGAGGATGCCGCGGTCGAAAGCGGCCTGCTTGTAGGTGCCGGCATGCCAGGGCTCGGGCAGGCGCAGCCAGAAGAAGGGCGCGCCGCGCTGGTGGCTGATGTCGAGATCGCCGAAGATCGCCTCCACCAATTCCTCGCGCGCCCGGCATTCGGCCAGAACCTGCCGGCGGATCGTGCTGGCCGTGCCCGACAGCACCAGCGAGGCGCAGAGTTCGAACAGCAGGAACGGAATGCCTCCGGTCGAGAGCTTGTGGGTGATGTTGACGCGGGCCGCGAAATGCGGCGGGCAAGCGACCCAGCCGCCGCGCACGCCGGCCGCGACCGACTTGGAGAGGCCGCCGATATGGAAGGTCTTGTCAGGCGCAAGTTCCGCCAGGAAGGGCAGGCCGTCCTCGGTCATCGCGCCATAGAGATTGTCCTCGATCAGCCACACATTGTAGGTCCGCGCGATCTCGGCAATCGCCTTGCGGCGCTCGACGGAGAGGGTGGTGGCCGTCGGGTTCTGCGCCGAGGGCATCAGGAAGACCGCCTTCGGGTGCTTCTGCGCGCAGACCCGCTCCAGATCGTCCGGCAGGATGCCGCCCTCGTCGGAGGCGACGGTGGCGATGCGGCGGCCGGTCATGGCGGCGGCGCGCGACACCTGCGCATAGGTCAGTTCCTCGAAGGCGATATAGTCGCCCGGCTGCGAGATCGCGTGAATGACCGACATGATGCCGGCATGGGCACCGAGAACCGGCACGATGCAATCGAGCGTCGGCTGCCAGTTGGCATTCGAAAGCCACTTGCGCCCGGCCTCCTTCCAGCGATCGGGAATGATGCGGGTGTAGCTCGAAATCTCGTCGCGATAGTCGCGCACGGTGCGCGTCAGGAATGTCTCGATCGGGCCGGATTGTCCCACATCGGGCGCTGCAGTCGTGTCGAAGCGCAGTTTGCCGGCGGGCGGGACGGGGACGCGGGTGCCGGAAAAGGCGCTGACAATCCGGTCTCGCCCGTCATTGGCGGGTTCTTCCTGCTGCGCCAGCACGTAGGTGCCGCGTCCAACCTCGCCGGAAACGAGGCCGCGTTCGCGCACCAGCGCATAGGCGCGGCCGATTGTACCGATTGTCACCTTGATATCATAGGCGAGGTCGCGCTGCGGCGGAAGCTTCGCGCCGGGCGGCAAAATGCCGGCGGCGATATCCGCCTCGATCTGATCCGCCAGGCGGACATAGAGCGGGCCGGAGCCCTCCTGCAGCGATGGAAGCCAATTTGTCATGGTGACAATTATCCGTATTGAACCACTCGGCGAGTCAATTGATAAGGTCATCATAGTCAAGTTTCAGCGAAAGGCAAGAAAGGTCCATAGCAAGGGTGACAATGATGGAAACGATGGAGACAATGATGGAAAGTGTATCGCTCGAACGGGCGCCGGTCACGACGATGACAATCGGCGCACGCGTCGCGAAAGTCTTTGCCGCACTCCGCTGGGCCATCACGCTCAATCGCTCGCGGGTGGCCCTTTCGGAACTGACCGACGACCAGCTCTCCGATATCGGTATCAGCCGCCACGAGGCGGAGCGCGAATGCCGGAAGGTCGATCTCTTCTGAAGCGTGGGCTGGTTCGACGCCATTCACCGCCGTCAGGGCCTCACGCCCGATGGCGGTGAACGCTTGTCCCCCGCCACACCGGCTTGTCTTCCGCTTGCCGCTGTGCCATTCCGTTCCCGTCAGGTGCCCGCGTCACGCGGGAGAATCGGGAAGCCGGTGAACAATCCGGCGCGTGCCCAACGCTGTGAGAGGGGACGCTGGTCGCCAAACAGACCACTGGAGCAATCCGGGAAGGCGCGGCGGCCAAGCGGATGATCCTCAAGCCAGAAGACCGGCCTGGCAAGATAGCCTCAGCCCGCGCGGACGGCGGGCGGGTTTCGCGTTGCGGGGATGTGCGATGGCGAAGCTTGATATGTCGGCAGAGTGCGAAGCGCTTGCCGAGGCGGGAGCCTTTTCCACCGAAGAACGGGCCGCGGTCTATCGCGCCATCGAGACACGGCGCGATGTGCGCAGCCAGTTCCTGGGAACACCGCTGCCGGATGATCTCGTCAGGCGGTTGCTGGAGGCCGCACACCGCGCGCCGTCCGTGGGCTTCATGCAGCCCTGGAATTTCATCCTGGTGAAGCGTGAGGAGACGAAGGCGCGCGTGGCGCAGGCCTTTGCCCGCGCCAACGAGGAGGCGGCCCTGATGTTCGACGACGAGCGCAAGGCGGCCTATCTGCGGCTGAAGCTCGAGGGCATCCGGCAGGCGCCGCTTTCCATCTGCATCACCTGTGACCCGACGCGCGGCGGCAAGGTCATCCTCGGGCGCACGCACAATCTCCGCATGGACGCCTATTCCACCGTCTGCGCGGTGCAGAACCTCTGGCTTGCCGCCCGCGCCGAGGGCGTCGGCGTCGGCTGGGTCAGCATCTTCCACGAGGACGAGGTGAAGGCAATCCTCGGCATCCCGCCACATGTGCAGATCATCGCCTGGCTCTGCGTCGGCTATGTCGAAAGGCTCTATTGCGAACCGGAACTCGCACTGAAAGGCTGGCGGCAGAGGTTGCCGCTGGAGGAGCTGGTGTTTGAGGAAGGCTGGCAGGGCGGCGGCGACAGCTCAGGCTGAGCCTCAGTTCGCCGTCGGCTCCTTCGGGTGGCGCAGGTCTATGGCCGTGTCCTTGCCGGGCAGGAATTGCGGGCCGACCTTGCGGACATTGGCCTTCGACGGATCGTATGGCACGGCGGGGGCGGGTTCCGGCGGCTTCTCGGCAGTGGCCGGTGGCTTCGGGGTGGGCACGGGTGCCGCCTTGGGCTCGGGCTTCGTATCCAGATTGAGGATCGAGGAATAGGGCTTCTCGGGCGCGGGTTCCGTCGAGGAGTGGTCCTGCGGCGGCGCGATGTCGGTGCCGCCGTTCTTCGCTGCCTCGCGTTTCATCATTTCGCGATAATAGGCGGAGAAGTTGCAGCTGCAGGACTTGTCCTGCTTGCGGGCCGAGGCGCGGAAGCGGAAGGCATAGGGCTCTTCCTTGTAGGGCATGCCGCCGCTGGCCGAGACCATTTCCGACATCTCCTGCGTGCCGACACCGTGATAGAAGAGCTCGGTTTCGACGCCCGGGCACATCATCGAGCAGACCTGTGCGTCGCGTTCGAAGCTTGCCGGGCTGGTATTCGTCGAAACGGGGAAGAAGCCGCCGTCGCAGGTGCGCACGCAGACCGTCTGCAGATTGCCGCCACGGTCACCGCCGCCGAGGTTGCGGATCTCCGGCTGGCGTGGTGCTGGGCGCTGCGGCTCGACCGCGCCCGGATCGTAGCTTGCGGGCTCCGGCGGGGCGGTGTCGCGCGCGGCACGCGGGCTGTCCGGCACGTCGTTGCAGCCGTTCCGCTCCAGTGCGTCGAGAAGCTTGGCGCGGCGCGCCGGGCTCATCGAGCGGGTGACGAGCGGAATGTCGTGGTTCTGCAGTTCCGCCAGATTGTCATACATGCGGTCGAGCGCGTCGCTCAGCCTGTCGCAGGCCTCAGCATTCGCGCCACCGTAGACGAGGAAACTGCCCGACGTGCAGCCCAGCCGGCGCAGGTCGCGCTGCACGGTGTCGATCTCGCGCTGCTGGCGGGAGATGGCCTGCTGGTAGGCGCGGGTCTCGCGCGTATTGCCGATCGTCTCGGTGTCCGTATTGAGCTCCATGCGGATCGAGCCGCAGATGGAGGTCGCGCCCGCAGTTCCGCTGAGCGCCAGACTGGCCAGAACGGCCAGCGTGACGGCACGGATTTTCGGACTAAGTCTCGTGGACCAAACCAAGTTGGCGGCTCCTGTCGGTCAGGCAAGTCGTGTGTTGAGAGTGCCCATTGTGAGCCAATCGGGCGGTGCTCGCAATCGCGACGTGTTTCTTTGCTTAACAACGACGGGAGCCGCCTTTTGTTTCAGGCGGCGGCAGCGATGCGCATCTCGGGCGGGGTTGCCAGAAGCGGGGCGGAAATTCCGGCGATCGCCTTCATGTCGGTCAGCAATTTGTCGTTCACATCCCAGCCGACGGCGACCGCATGGACGCTGCCGATCTTCTGCGGTTCGCCGATGCGCGTGCCGGGACAGCCCATGCGGCGGAACATGCGCTCCAGGAACACATCCGTCACGGTGACGATCTGGCGGATGCCGGAGGCAAGGCCAAGCTCGCCGACCGCACACATGAGTTCGGCGGCGGCGACTGTCACCTGGTTGGAGGCGCGATCCTGCGAGATCTCGGGATCGATGCAGAAGCGGCTGGATTCCCAGATGTCAGGCCGGCGGATCACCGGGCTGTTTCCAAGCAGGATGGGGAATGTGTCATCCAGCATGTTAGGCCCCAGCGTCGGCAGGAGGCGGAGCGCGCCGCGCAGATGGCGCGTGTCCGGCGTGTAGGACAGGACGTAGATGGGGTTGATGTCATCATACTGGTCGATCTCGATGTCGCCGCGGACCGACACGTCCCATCCGAGCAGGTCGTGGAAGACGCGCTTGCGGAGCTGGAACATCGGCGCCAGCGCCTGCGGTCTGAAATGGCGTTCAAGGCCTGAAAAAATCTCGATCAAGGCATTTCTCCGGAAGGTCATTGACCGGAGAAGAAGGCCACTTGCATCTTTGATTGTGTACTGTCGGTATGGACAACTTTAAATGTATAAAATTTGATTGTATGCGGGTGGGTAGTATAGGCCTATTTCCGAGGCGGCGGCGCTGGATAGCCGATCTCGATCAACCCTGTCGCCACGGCCCTCGCCACCGCCTGCTTGTTGGACACGGCATCGAGTTTTTCGCGGCAGGCCGACATGAAATGGCGCACCGTGCGTTCGGAAATGCCGAGGATGCGGGCGATTTCCCAATAGGTCTTTCCACCCGCAACCCATTCAAGAACTTCGCGTTCGCGCGGCGTCAGACGGGGCCGTGCGTCTGCCTGTGCTCCGCCTTGCGAGCGGAGGGGGGCAAGTGCGAGCTGTCGCGCATGGAAAAGGCCGGCAAGGGCGGCGAGGTCGCGCATCAGGATTTCCCGTGCTTCGCGCCGATCTTCCAGCCGGCCGGGGTCGGCAGCCAGAAAGGCGACGCCCGGTCGCGACGGCACCAGCGGAAAGACGAGGAGGGGCCGGCTGTCGCGGCAACGGGGATGCACCCGGATCGTGTCCGTTCCCGTCTTTGCCCGGTTGGAGGGCTCAAGAACGGCCGGCCCGAACCGCCGGGCCGCGGCTTCGAACAGCGGATGAAGCACGGCGAGGCCTTCCTCACGGATCAGGCGCTCGAACTCGGGATCTTGGCCGTGGATCAGCCTGCCGGGGATAAACGCACTGCCGTCGCGCCGCAGGTCGCCGTAAAGCACATGCGCGAGCCCATATTCCGCCTGCAGCCTTGTGAGGAAGGCTTGCGGGTCGAAACTGGCGGGATTTCCAAGTGCTGCGAGGAGCGCGCTATAGCCAGTCGGGCCCGGCATTGCTTATCCCTAAAAATCTACGGGATAACCAATGGTCGGGCCCTTGGCAACTGTGCGCTGTTCTCCGGCCTTAGAGGCCGCCTTCCGGATGTGACGCTTCGACCACGGCGAGCGTCGCCATGTTGACGACGCCGCGCGAGGTGACGGAGGGCGTCAGGATGTGCGCGGGCATGGCGGCACCGAGCAGGATCGGGCCGACATGCAGGCTGTCCGTCATGGTCTTGACGATGCCGAGCGTGATGTTGGCGGCGTCCAGCGTCGGGAAGACGATGAGGTTGGCTTCGCCGGTAAGAGTCGTGTCGGGCATGACGCGCTTGCGCAGGATTTCGGAGATCGCGGAATCGCCGTGCATTTCGCCATCTGCCTCAAGGTCGGGCGCCTGTTCGCGCACGAGCTGCGTGGCGAGGCGCATCTTGCGGGCGGATTCGGAATCGCGCGAACCGAAATTCGAATGCGAGACGAGGGCTGCGCGCGGCTTGATGCCGAAGCGGCGGATTTCGCGCGCCGCCATGATTGTCATTTCGGCGATTTCTTCGGCGCTCGGATTGTAGGTGACATAGGTGTCGGTGAAGAAGGTGGCGCCGCGCTGCGAGATCAGCAGGCTGAGACCCGAGAAATCGATGACGCCGGGCTTCTTGCCGATGATCTGCTTGACGTCGCGGAGGTGCCGGTCATAGCGGCCTTCGAGGCCGCAGATCAGCGCATCCGCATCGCCGCGCTTGACGGCGAGCGCCGCAATCACGGTGGAGTTGGTGCGGACGATCGTGCGGGCGGCTTCCGGCGTGACGCCGCTGCGGCCGACATGGGCGAAATATTCGTCCACATAGTCGCGATAGCGGCGGTCGGATTCCGGGTTCACGACTTCGAAGTCGACATCCGGCCGGATCTTGAGGCCGAAGCGCTCCAGGCGCGACTGCAGGATGGAGGGGCGGCCGATGAGGATCGGCTTGGCAATGCCTTCTTCCAGCAGGACCTGGGCGGCACGCAGAACGCGTTCGTCTTCGCCTTCGGCAAAGATGACGCGCTTCTTGGCGGCCGTCTTCGCGGCGGTGAAGAGCGGCTTCATGATGAAGCCGGAACGGAAGACGAAGCGGTTCAGCTCATCGAGATAGGCGTCGAAATCCTGGATCGGACGGGTGGCAACACCCGTTTCTGCGGCTGCCTTGGCGACGCAAGGGGCAATGCGCAGGATGAGGCGCTGGTCGAAGGGCGAGGGGATGAGATATTCCGGCCCGAAGACCGGTGTTTCGCCGGAATAGGCGCGGGCGGCTACATCCGAAGGCTCCTCGCGGGCAAGCGAGGCGATGGCGCGCACGGCGGCGAGCTTCATTTCCTCGTTGATCGTGCGGGCGCCGCAGTCGAGCGCGCCTCGGAAGATATAGGGGAAGCAGAGAACGTTGTTGACCTGGTTCGGGAAGTCCGACCGGCCGGTGCAGATCATCGCATCCGGGCGCGCCGTACGGGCAAGTTCCGGCATGATTTCCGGCGTCGGGTTGGCCAGTGCCATGATCAGCGGCTTTTCAGCCATCTGCACCAGCAGTTCCGGCTTCAGCACGCCGGCGGCGGAGAGGCCGAGGAAGATATCGGCGCCGCCGATGCTGTCGGCGAGCGTGCGCTTGTCGCTTTCCTGGGCGTAGACCGACTTCCATTCGTCCATGAGGGCTTCGCGGCCCTTGTAGACGAGGCCTTCGATGTCATGCACCCAGATGTTCTCGCGCCGGGCGCCGAGCGCGACCAACAGGTTGAGACAGGCGAGTGCTGCTGCACCGGCGCCCGAGGCGACGATCTTGACCTTGGAGATGTCCTTGCCGGCAAGCTCCAGACCGTTGAGGACGGCGGCGGCGACGATGATGGCGGTGCCGTGCTGGTCATCGTGGAAGACCGGGATGTCCATGATTTCGCGGAGCTGCCGCTCGACCTCGAAACATTCCGGCGCCTTGATGTCCTCAAGGTTGATGCCGCCGAATGTGGGCTCCAGCGCCGAGACGACCTTGACCATGTCCCCGACGGCGGGCGCGTTGATCTCGATGTCGAAGACGTCGATGCCGGCGAATTTCTTGAAGAGGACGGCCTTGCCTTCCATCACGGGCTTGGACGCGAGTGCGCCGATATTGCCGAGACCGAGAACCGCGGTTCCGTTGGACACGACGGCCACAAGGTTGGAACGGGCCGTGTAGAAGGCGGCGGTTGCCGGATCGTCCTTGATGGCGAGGCAGGGGGCGGCGACGCCCGGCGAATAGGCGAGCGCGAGGTCGCGCTGGTTGCCGAGCGGCTTCGTCGCCGTGATTTCCATCTTACCGGGGCGTGGATAGCGATGATAAAATAGCGCCTGCGCGTCGAGGTCTGCTGTTTGAGGCGCGCCCTGCGGCGCCTTGTTGTCATCAAGCGATTCCATGCCTGCCATCTCCGGTGGTCTTTTTTGTTTGCGCGAATCTTCCTTACACCAATTGTCGGTGTCGGGTAGTCCCCTCAATGCCGCCTCGGGCGATTTTGTGACGGCCAGCTGGTAAGGCATCCTTTCTGTCATCATCCTGAAACACGAGTCTGGTTTTGAGAGCCATGACAAGCGCAGCGATGAAAGGCTGGGACGATGAGCGCAGAACCTGAAGCAAGGACATTCCGCACCATCTTCATTTCCGACGTCCATCTGGGCTCGAAGGCGGCCAAGGCCGATTTTCTCATCGACTTCATGCGCTACCACGATGCCGAGACCTATATTCTCGTCGGCGACATCATCGACGGCTGGCGGCTGAAGCGCAGCTGGCACTGGCCGCAGAGCTGCAACGATGTCGTCCAGAAGCTGCTGCGCAAGGCACGCAAGGGCGCCCGCATCATCTATGTGCCGGGCAATCACGACGAATTCCTGCGCGACTTCCCGGGCATGCATTTCGGCGGCATCGAGGTGGCGCTGAACTGGATCCATGAGGCCGCCGACGGCAAGAAATATCTCGTCATCCATGGTGACGAATTCGATATCGTGGTGCGCAACTACCGCCTGCTCGCCTATCTCGGCGACTGGGCCTATGATGCGGCCATCCTCGTCAATCGCGGCCTTGCGGCCGTGCGCCGCCGTCTCGGGTTGCCTTACTGGTCGTTCTCGGCCTGGGCGAAGCTGCAGGTCAAGCACGCCGTCAATTTCATCGGCGAGTTCCAGCATTTCGTCGCCGAAGAAGCCCGCCGCCACAAGGTCGACGGCGTCGTCTGCGGGCATATTCACCATGCGGTGATGGAGGATATCGAGGGTATCCGCTATATCAATACCGGCGACTGGGTGGAAAGCTGCACGGCTGTCGTCGAGCATTTCGACGGCACGATGGAACTGATCCACTGGACCCCGGCCTCCGAGCTGGTGCCGAAGCCGAAGGTCCTGCAGCTTGCCGCGCGCGGCGAGAAGGCACAGGCCGCGGAAGCCGCCTGAGCGCTTCATTGGCTCCTGCCGCACGTTCTGGCGTCATCCCGAGGCGCCGCCCTAAGGGTGGCCTCGACGGATCAGAGTGCGGCGAAGGACTCTTCGAGGGCCGCGCCTTGCGCGGCCACCTCAGGGTGAGGGCGTTCTCACCGCACCTCAGCAGCACTCAGCCGCTCAGGCAAACATCTGACGGTACTGGATAAATCCCGACTTGGATGCGATGCGATCATAGAGCTTCATCGCGTCGGTATTCGTCTCGTGCGTCAGCCAGTGGACGCGGGACGCGCCCTTGGCCTTGGCGTCTTCGTAGACGAATTCTATGAGCTTGCGGCCGATGCCGCCGCCGCGAAGGCCTTCAGCGACATAGAGATCCTGCAGATAGACATAGTCGCCGACCGTCCAGCAGGAGCGGTGGAAGATGTAATGCACCATGCCGACCGCCCTGGCGCCGTCAAAGGCGAGTGCCGCAAACATCGGCTCATCCGGATCGAGGAAGCGGCGCCAGGTGACGGCGCTGGTCTCGTCGGGAATATCGGTCTTGTAAAAGCGCTGATAGCCCTTCCAGAGCGGCATCCAGATGTCGTGGTCTTCGCGGGTAACGGGACGGATGGTGATGTCGGCGGACAAGGCGCGGTCTCCTGAGTTTCGTCAGAAAGGCTATTGTGTCCGGTTTTAGCCGTCCAATTCAATGTTCTGCTAGTTCATGAGCGAAGTTGATTTTGTGACGTTTATGGAAGTGATGCCCTGCTGAGCGCCTCAGCCAAGATCTCCGTCATGCTCTTGTTGCTGAGACGCGAGCATTCGGGGTCTTCAAAGCTCTCACGAAGCCGACGAAGTTGCTCGTCTTGAGGGAGAGCTTCCCAGGCGGCAATCTCTGCCGGGCTGGGTGTTGCCTTTGGTCTGATGTCAGTCAGTGAGTGATCAGAGATGGACATGGGATGATTTTAGCAGCTTTGCGCCGCGTCAGCCATTTCACAAATGCCCAACCGCATGCAGCGTGAACTTTGACACCGTCTCCGGCAGGGCATCGATGTCGAACCAGCCGAATTCGGGGAGCTTGTCCGGTTCCATGACGCGGGGCTCACCGGTGAAATCGTCGGTCACGTAGATCAATGACACCCAGTGATGACCGTCGGAGGCTGAGCGGTATTCGTAGACGCAGAGGAAACGCATCTCGCCAATGGTGAGGCCCGTTTCTTCCAGCGTTTCGCGGCGGCCGGCGTCCTCGGACGATTCCATGTGATCGACCTTGCCGCCTGGAATGTTCCAGTGGCCGGCTTCGGGCATCTTAGTGCGGCGGTAGAGCAAAATGGAACGGCCCCGTTTGATAACGAGGCCGACACCCAATCCCGGAAAATCTGTTCCCGGCTGACCCATGGTCTTACTTGCTATTTGCGACGATCAGCATGAAAGCCGGGATGTCGTCGCCGAAGCCAACCGGCGTCGGACCGTCGTCATCGTTGCGGCGATGGTTGCGCTGACGGCGCTCGCGATGATCGTCGTTTGCCGGGTTGACGCGATAGTCGCGCGGCGGACGATTGCTCTTTTCAGATTCATTGCGTGCGGGTCTTGCCACGGGTGTTTCCTCAATTGTTTCCTGTCGCTTCTCGGCCGCGACTTCGATGTCGCGTTCCGGCTTCTTTGTCTCCGCGCGGGGCTCGCTGCGGCCTTCTGGCCGGCCTTCGGTGCGATCCCTGCGGCCCTTGCCACCACGGCTGCGATCATTGCGATCGCGGCCACCACGGCGTTCATCCTCTTCGCCGGCCACGCTCGGCGGCAGTGCCGAGAGATCGCCGTCAAGCCACTCGAGCTTCTTGTCGATCAGCTTTTCGATCGCATCGAGCGCCTTGCGGTCACGGTTGGCAACGAGGGTGAAGGCGGCGCCCGAACGGCCGGCACGACCAGTGCGGCCAATGCGGTGGACATAGTCTTCCGCATGGATCGGGACGTCGAAGTTGAAGACGTGGCTCACGTCAGGAATGTCGAGGCCACGGGCCGCGACGTCGGAGGCAACCAGAAGCGTGATCTGGTTGTCCTTGAAACCTTGCAGCATGGCCATGCGCGAGCGCTGGTCCATGTCACCGTGCAGGGCGCCGACGGAGAAGCCGTGGCGCTCGAGCGAACGGAACAGATCTGCGACATCCTTCTTGCGGTTGCAGAAGATGATCGCGTTCTTCAGTTCTTCCTGAGCACGGATGAGATCGCGCAGGGCTGCGCGCTTCTCGTAATCCTTCGACTGGACGGCGACGAGACGCTGCGTGACGGTCAGGGCTGTCGAGGAGCGGGTCGAGACTTCGATACGCTCCGGGTTCTGCAGGAACTGGTCGGCCAGAACCTGGATTTCCTTCGGCATGGTCGCCGAGAAGAACAGCGTCTGGCGCGTGAAGGGGATCGTCTTGGCAATGCGCTCGATATCGGGGATGAAGCCCATGTCGAGCATGCGGTCGGCTTCGTCGATGACGAGGATCTCGACGCCGGACATCAGCAGCTTGCCGCGCTCGAAATGGTCGAGCAGGCGGCCGGGGGTTGCGATCAGCACGTCGGCGCCGCGTTCCAGCTTCTTTTCCTGGTCGTCGAAGGAGACGCCGCCGATGAGAAGGGCGACGTTCAGCTTGTGATTCTTGCCGTACTTTTCAAAGTTCTCCGCGACCTGCGCAGCGAGTTCGCGCGTCGGTTCGAGGATGAGCGTGCGCGGCATGCGCGCCCGGGCGCGGCCCTTTTCAAGCAGCGTCAGCATGGGCAGCACGAAGCTTGCCGTCTTGCCGGTGCCGGTCTGCGCAATTCCCAGAATATCGCGCCGTTCCAAGGCCTTGGGGATTGCTCCCGCCTGGATTGGCGTCGGGATTGTGTAACCTGCATCGGTTACAGCGGAAATGACTTTGGCGCTCAGGCCGAGATCAGAAAAGGTGGTCAATGAGGGGTATAATCCATTCGCGTTCAGAAGAACGACAGGTTAATCGGCTGCATCTGCATTCGATGTGCGTCTGCGGATTAGTCCTGTTGCCCCGCAAAGTCAAGTTTTCCGGGACTTCCAAGGTTAATCTGGATGAAATTTCATCTGTTTGACAAGATTGCCACACCGGTGGCCGCCATGATCGTGCCGGCGGCCCGGTTCATGCGGCGCATGACCGTGGCGTTGGCGGCCAGCGCGCGGGCTTTCAGCGCCAGTCCGGCATAGACGCCAATGACCAAAGCCTCGACCGCGAGAATGACGGCTACGAGCTCGACATAGCCGGTGACGCTGACGCCGCTGACCGCGACGTTCGGCAGGATGGCGAGATAGAAAAGCGGCATTTTCGGATTGCCGATATTGAGTGCGACGCCGGTCGCGTAGGTTTTCAGGAGTGAGCTGCGGGATATCCGTGCAGCACCCGGCGCCGGTGTTGCGGCGGGCGATGCAAACCAGAGCGAAACACCCATCCAGATCAGGTAGATGGCCCCGGCAAAACGAATGAAGACCATATAGGGAGCGAGTGATTGCGCGGCATAGCTCAGGCCTGCCAGGCCGAGGGTCAGGAAGATCAGAATGCCGGTCACCGTGCCGAGGCCATAGGCGATGCCGGCCTTCAGGCCGCCGGATATGGTTCGGGTGAAAATCGTGAAATTGTCGGGGCCGGGGCTTGCGGCAAAAACGAGGAAGGTCAGCGCAAAGGCGAAAAGCGTCGAGGCCTGCATTCAGTGTTACTCCGGTTGGGACCGGGATTGCAGACTGCGCCCGAAAGTGCCGCCTGTCAAAGTCGGCCATCTCATTTGTCTCAGAGAAGCGAAGTGATCTTCAGGCCGGCATTCAGGAAGCCCGAGGGGTCGATGGCGACGCCGTTGCGGCGGACTTCGTAGTGCAGGTGAGGGCCGGTGGAGCGACCGGTATTGCCGACGCGGCCGATGGTGTCGCCGGTCTCGACATGCTGTCCGACGCGGACGAGGATCTCCGAAAGATGGCCGTAGCGCGTGGTGATGCCGTTGCCGTGGTCGATCTCGATCATGTTGCCATAGCCGGACGCCTGGCCTGCCGTCATGACGGTGCCGGCGCCGGTTGCACGGGCGGGATCACCGATGCCGCCGCGGAAGTCGATGCCGGGATGCAGGGCGAGCGTGCCGAGAAAGGGATCCTTGCGATAGCCGAAGCCGCTCGTTTCCATGGCGCCCGGGATCGGGTTGCCGAAGGGATAGCGCATGGCCTGGCTGCGGATTTCCTCCAGACGCTGAAGCGCGAGGTCGAGCTGGGTCAGCTTGAGATCGAACTTGTCGCCGGTCGGGTTGTTGACCGGAATATACGGGCCGCCGACGTCTTCGGTGCTGTCCGCATCCTTGGGCTGGATGCCGGTGCGGCGCAGGATGACGGCGATGGCATCGGCCTTTTCAGAGGCGCCGAGACGCAGGTTTTCGATCTTGGCGATCTGCTGCTGCTCGATGGATTTCAGCGACAGCGAGACATTGCTGAAGATGCGGTCGGCGCGGTTGGCCGGCGAGTCGGGTGCCGCCGTGGGCGCAAAGCCAAGCGCCCGCGTGATGATCGGGTCGATGGCTGCGGTCTTCGTATCGGTGCCGAGGATCGCGTCGAAGGGCGAATCGGCGCTGGCGCGGCGGTCGTCGGTCGTCGGCTTGGTGGCCGGGACCGGAATTTCCGGCTGCATGGCACCGACGCTTTCGGCGCGCTCCAGGAGTTCGTTGATCTTGCCGTGGCGGTCGGTGAGCGCCGACTGGCGCTCCATCAACTTCTCGACCTTCTTCTCGACGACCTGCTGGTCGAGCAGCTGGCGCGAGGTGACGCGGTCAACCTGTGCCCGGAGCGCCGAAATACGGTCTTCATATTCATGCTGGATGCGGGCCTGCCGGGCGATCGAGGCGCCCAGAAGGTCGTCGCGAAGGACCAGATAGGTCGTGGCGCCAAAATATCCCATCGTCAGCGTTGCTGCCACCGCAATGCCAAGCGCCGTCATCCACGGCTTGACCGTCAGATGTCGAACCTTGTCGCCCGATGCCAGGATCAGGACTGGTGCTTTGCGACGTTTGGCAAAGACGCTTTTCTCGGCTTCACTGCCCACGAGGCTACCCCCAAACCAAAAAACCACACGTTTTCATGGGGGAATTACACACCGTTAAGGTTAACAAATCGTTCCGACCCGTTAACGTGGACTTTGGATAGCCCTCTCGAAACCCTTGTCAGGCCGAGCTTGTCGAGGTCAGGGCACGGTAAAAGGAGGGCGTCAGGCCGGCTTCGGCGCGGGCGATGTCGTTGAACGGCGCCTTGAGGGGGCCGCGGAAGTTGATGCGGACGAGGGACTGGAAGGTTGCCGCCGGATCCTTCTTCTCGCGGGCGCAGAGAAAGCGGAACCACTTGGCCCCGATCGCCACATGGCCTTTTTCATCATTGTAAATGATATCAATCACTTCCGCGCTTTCACTGTCACCCGTCTCGCGCATCTTTTCCTGTAGCGACGGGGTGACGTCGAGGCCGCGTGCCTCGAGAATCAGGGGTACGACGGCGAGCCTTGCCGTCAGGTCGTTGCGGGTATCGTGGGCCGCCTTCCACAAGCCGTCATGGGCGGGCAGGTCGCCATAATCGGCACCCAGCGCTTTCAGACGTCCGCGCACCAGATTGAAATGCTTGGCTTCCTCGAAGGCGACCTGCATCCAGCCGTCGAAGAAGGAGCGCGGAACCGGTTCGGAGGCGAATCGGGCGACGATGTCGAGCGCCAGATCGACGGCGTTGAGCTCGATATGGGCGAGGGCATGGAGCATGGCGACCCGCCCCTTGACCGAGCCGAGGCTGCGCCGCTTCACCTGTGTGGGTGGCACGAGAAGTGGGCGGTCCGGCCGGCCGGGACGATCCGGCACCGCAGCGTCGCTAGGGTGACGAAGCGAGAGGCTGCGGCCATACCACGTTTCGGCGACCGTCGAGGCGAGCGCCGTCTTGAGGTCGAGATCTGCCGCCCGGATCGCCTGGACGGCGCCGTCGCGCAGAGACTTGAAATGCGGAATGGCCGGCTTCTCGCTCACGTCAGGAGGCTGCCTTTGCGGCTTCGAGCACCTCTTCGGCATGGCCCTTGACCTTCACGCCGGCCCAGGTCTTGAGGATCTTGCCGTCGGGGCCGATGAGATAGGTGGTGCGGGCGACGCCCATGTATTTCTTTCCGTACATGCTCTTTTCCTGCCAGACGCCATAGCGCTGCAGCATTTCGGTCGATTCGTCGGAGCCCAGCGCCACGGACAGATTGTGCTTGGCGGCGAACTTTCCGTGCTTCTTCACCGGATCCGGTGAGACGCCGATGATGACGGCGCCGGCCTTTTCGAACTCTGACTTGAGGGCGCTGAAATCGATCGCTTCCGTCGTGCAGGCGGGTGTATCAGCCTTCGGATAGAAATACAGCACCACTTTCTTGCCAGAATAGTCCTTTAACGACAATGTCGTTCCACCGTCCGCCGGTATTTCAAAGTCGGGTGCACGTTCGCCGGGCTGCAGTTCGGACATTGGATTTCCTTTCCCTACGGGAGACAGTTTTAACGGTTCGGGCTATATATAATCTGGACGTGAATCGCCCACAAACCCTTACGGGAGGAGACCCTGATCGGATGACTGACGTCAACGGCGGAAACGCCGGAGATCAGGGCGAGGCTGCGCCGCATGAACCGGTTCCGGCGCCCGCCGTGCCGGCGGGAAAGCCTGTGCGCCGGCGCAAGGGTTCCGTCCGGCGCGTTTTCGTTGCCGTCATGGAGCTTGCGCTGCTCGTCGCGCTGATCGCCGGCGGGCTCTATTATGCCGTCGAGCGCGGTGTTTTCGATGACATTCTGAAGCGGGAGGCCGTGGCCATCCTGACGCGTGCCGCGGGTGCGGAGAACTATACCGCCGATGTCGGCTCCGCCACTCTGCGCTTCAATTCCCACGGCCAGCTGGTGATCGACGCCCGCGATGTCTCCCTTCGCCCGGCCGAGGCGGAAGGTGCTGCGTTTCGCACCGGCCAGGTCAATATCGCGCTGGAGACGGTTTCGCTTCTGACAGGCCGGCTCAGCGTCGCCTCCGTCGCGGTCGACGGGACCGGCATCAACCTTGAGGCGATGCCGGAGCAGGCGGCGAAGGACGCATTCCGGATCGACAGCATCCCGAAGGCGCTCGACACGGTCTTCAAGGCGCTCGACGCCTTCGATAATGCCAGCGGCAAGACCGATATCCGCCGCCTGAAGCTGACCGGGATCAGCTTCGAGCTGCCCGCACAGCAGAAGCGGCATGCGAAGGTGGCTGTGCGACAGGTCCTGCTGGAACGGCGGGCGGACGGAAACATTACAATCTCCGGGGATTACACGGTCGATGGCGCGAAGGGTGGGCTCAGCGCCGTGACGCAACGCGGCGAACGCGGGATCGAGGGCGCGACCTTCGATCTCGAGCGGTTCAAACTCGGCTCCTTCCTGATGAAGCATAGCCGGAGCGGCGAGCCGGTCATCGGTCTCGATGGCAATCTGGCGCTGAGAATGGACGCGAGGCGGAGGACTGCCGACCAGCCGGCGAGCCTGAAGATCGCCGCGCGTCTCTCTGACGGGGCCTTCTACGGAGAGGCCAAGGCCTCGCCGATCACCAAAGGCGAGCTTCTGGCGCATTACGATTTCGGTGCGGAAAAGATCGAGGTCGAGCCGTCCGTCTTCGAGTTCGGCGATACGCGGCTGCCGTTCACGGGCGGGCTCATCGACATCGACCGGCTGGACCGGCCGGAGAAGAAGGGCATCGCCATCGACCTGATGATTGATCGGGGCCATGCCGCGCCGGCCAATCTGGGCGACCAGCCGGTCGACTTCGTGGGGAAGGCGTTCGGCATCTTCAATCCCGAGACGCGAGAGCTTGTCGCGCCCGATATTGTCATTTCCTCGCAATCCGGTTTCATCGGCGGTTCGGTGACGGTGAAGTTCGGAATACCGCAGACGCCCGAGATGGGAAGCGATTCGCCCGAGATCAGCCTCGGCCTCTTCACGCAGAACGTCGCGGCCAACACGATCCGCGCGCTCTGGCCGTTCTGGATGGCGCCCGACGGGCGCAACTGGGTCTACGGAAATCTCTTTGGCGGCACGATCACCAACGGGTCGCTGGCCGTGTTCCTGCCGGCGGGGCGGCTTCCCTTCTACCCGGAAGACCATGTCACGCTGAATGAAAGCGAACTGAAGATCCGCTTCGACATCGACAATGCGCGGGTCAGCATTGCCGGCGACATCCCCCCGATGCGCGATACCATTGCGCATTTCGAGATGATGGGTGATCGCATCCAGACGCAGATCAAGAAAGGCATCGCCTATTTCCCCTCCGGCCGCACGATCAATGTTGCAGACGCGCTTTTCGCTGTCGATGTCGTCAGCCAGGATCCGGCCGTTGCCCGCGCAGAGTTCAAGCTCTCCGGCGATGCCTCGGCGCTTCTGGAGCTGACGACCTATCGGCCGATCTCATCGCTGCAGGATACCGGGTTCAAGCCGGATGACTTTTCGGGGATGGCGAATGTGGCGCTCAAGGCGCGGTTTGCGCTGAAGGATAGCCCGAAGGCCCGGCCACCCGAATGGACGGCGCTGCTGAAACTCTCCGACGTTGCCGTCACCAAGCCGCTTGGCGGACACAAGGTGAGCAATATCAATGGCGAGATGAAGATCAACCCGCTGTCGGCCAAGCTGGAGGCGGATGCGAAGGTCGAGGGTGTCGGCCTGCATTTCAGTCTCATCGAGCCCCTGAGCAAGGCGAGCCGGCAGAAACGTCAACGGGTGGTGACGGCCAATCTTGAGGCCAAGCTGCTTGACAAGCTGGTTCCGGGCGTCTCGGACGTGGCCACGGGGCCGCTGACGCTTCGCACCGAATTGCGTGACGACGGATCGCAGGCGGTTTCGGCGGGGCTTTCGAAGGCGAAGGTCGTCATTCCGTGGGCCGGCTGGGAGAAGGGCGCCGGGGTGCCGGCAACCGTCGAATTCGTCAGCCGCAAGGAAGGCGACCACTTTGTCATTTCCGACTTCGATTTTTCCGGCGACGGGTTCGGCGCCAAGGGCAGCCTGCAGACCGACGGGCAGGGGGTCGCCATGGCGGAATTTTCCAAGGTCAGGCTTGCCCCCACCGATGACATTGCGGTTAAGATCGTACGGAGCGGCGGGCGCTATGCCATCACCGCGTCCGGCAAATCCGCCGACGCGCGCGGGCTCCTCACGCGCCTGAAATCGCAGGGCGCGACCGAGGGCGGCAATATCGACTTCTCCGTCAACGCCAAGATTTCCTCGATCATCGGCTTCAACAACGAGACGCTGAAGAACGTTGAGGCCGCCTATTCGGTCAAGAACGGCAAGCCGATCGCGGTCAAGCTAACGGCGGTGACGGGCAACGACCAGGCCGTGGTGGCGAAGCTTGCGCAGGATACCGGCATTGCCCGCTCGATCGACATGACGGCGACCGATGCGGGTGCCCTGTCGCGCTTCACCGGCCTCTACAACAACATGCGCGGCGGACTTATGAACGTCGGCATGCGCTATGTCGCCGATGGCGTGTGGCGCGGCGTGATCGACGTGCGGGACTTCCAGCTGGTCAACGAACAGCGCCTGCAGGAGATTGTCTCGACGCGGTCCGGCAAGGACGGCAAGAGCCTGAACGATGCGGTGAAGAAGAATATCGACGTCAGCAGCCAGAAATTCTCGCGAGGATACGGCCGCATTCTGATCGATGGCGACATTGTCCGCATTGAAAACGGCGTCGTGCGCGGAGAGCAGGTGGGCGCGACCTTCCAGGGCGTGCTTCGCGACGGCAACGGCCAGATGAACATGACCGGCACCTTCATGCCGGCCTATGGGCTGAACCGTCTCTTTGCCGAATTGCCGATCATCGGGCTCTTCCTTGGCAACGGCAAGGATCGCGGCCTGATCGGCATCACCTTCCGCCTGTCGGGACCGGCAGAACAGCCGGGGCTGCAGATCAATCCGCTGTCGCTGATCGCGCCGGGCGTGTTCCGGAGCATTTTCCAGTTTCAGTGACGTGATGGAGGGGGCTCCGATCGCGTCGGAGGCATCCCCGCGGCTGCTTGAGGCTGCGGGGGCAGATTGTCGGGACAGGCCCGAGAATGATGAGGAAAGGGAGGCCACCTCTGCTTCCCTTGATGCAATGAAAAAGGCGGGCCGTTGCGGACCCGCCCCTTATTGTTGTCTTTGCCGGCAGCTTAAGCCGGGCGCACCAGAACGTGCTTCTTCTTGCCCATCGAGACCTTGATCACGCCATCGGCGGTGATTTCGCCCGAGCCGATCGACATGCGCTCGTCGGAGACTGCCTTGTCGTTGATGCGGATCGCGCCGCCCTGGACATGGCGGCGTGCCTCGCCGTTGGAGGCGGCAAAGCCGGCCTTGACGAGCAGGGCGAGCAGGCCGATGCCTGCGTCGAGTTCTGCCTTGGCAATCTCGACCGAGGGCAGGTTTTCGGAAAGCGAACCTTCCTCGAAGGTCTTGCGGGCGGTCTCGGCAGCCTCTTCCGCAGCCGCGCGGCCATGGAGCATCGCGGTGACTTCGGTCGCGAGGATCTTCTTGACCTCGTTGATTTCCGAGCCGCTGAGCGCCGAAAGGCGGGCGATCTCTTCCATTGGCAGCGTCGTGTAGAGCTTGAGGAAGCGCGGCACGTCGGCGTCTTCTGTGTTGCGCCAGTACTGCCAGAAGTCATAGGCCGAGAGCATGGCCGGGTTGAGCCAGACGGCACCCGTGGCCGACTTGCCCATCTTGGCACCCGATGCGGTCGTCAGCAGCGGCGAGGTCAGCGCGTAGAGCTGCGGCGTGCCCATGCGATGGCCAAGGTCGATACCGTTGACGATATTGCCCCACTGGTCCGAGCCGCCCATCTGGAGCCGGCAGCCATAGCGCTGCGACAGTTCGACGAAGTCATAGGCCTGAAGGATCATGTAGTTGAATTCGAGGAAGGACAGCGACTGCTCGCGGTCAAGCCGGGTCTTCACGCTGTCGAAGGAGAGCATGCGGTTGACCGAGAAATGCTTGCCGACGTCGCGCAGGAATTCGAGGTAATTCAGCGAGCGAAGCCATTCGGCGTTGTTGATCATCAACGCGTCCTTGGGGCCATCGCCATAGGTCAGGTAATTGGAGAAAACCTGCTTGATCGAGGCGATGTTGCTCTCGATCGTGTCGATCGTCATCAGCTGGCGGGCTTCTTCCTTGAAGGACGGATCGCCGACCATGCCGGTGCCGCCGCCCATCAGCGAGATCGGGCGATGCCCGGTCTTCTGGAACCAGTGCAGCATCATGATCTGGATGAGCGAGCCCGCATGCAGCGACGGGGCTGTCGGGTCATAGCCGATATAGGCCGTCACGGTTTCCTTGGCGAGCAGGTCATCGAGGCCGCTCTCGTCGGAGACCTGATGAATGAAGCCGCGCTCGGAGAGCGTGCGAAGGAAATCGGACTTGAAACCGGACATGGACTTAATCTCTCTGCACTCTTGCCAGTAGACGTGTAACGGGCGGGCCTTTAGCACTGTTTTCAGGCGATTGCACCCGATTCCGCATCGATTGCGATCTTTGGGCTGGGAGTTTTCTGAATGCTTGAGACCATGACCGCAATCGGGCTGATGAGCGGCACGTCGATGGATGGCGTCGATGTGGCGCTGATCGAGACGGATGGGGAAGGTTACGTCAAGCGCGGGGCGGCGATGGAATTTCCCTATATGCCCGATTTCCGCCGGCGGCTGGCGGCGTCCCTGGAAGACGCAAAGGCGATCAAGCAGCGCAGCGAGCGGCCGGGAAGCCTTGGCGACATCGAGCGCGAGATCACCGATCTGCATGCGGATGCGGTGAAGCGGTTTCTCTCCGCGAACTGGCTGAAGGCGGAGGAAATCGGCGTTGTCGGCTTCCATGGGCAGACAGTCATTCACCGCCCGGATCAGGGCTATACGGTGCAGATCGGCGACGGTCTTTCGCTGGCTAAACAAATTGGCATTCCGGTCGTTTTCGACATGCGCGCCAATGACATGGTGCATGGCGGGCAGGGCGCGCCGCTGGTGCCGGCCTATCATGCGGCGCTTGCACGCGGGCTTTACTGGGATCAGTTTCCGGTCGTCTTCGTCAATATCGGCGGGATTTCCAACCTTACCTATATCGGAGCCGATGGCGAGATCGTCGCCTTCGACAGCGGGCCGGGCAATACGTTGATCGACCAGTGGGTGGAGGCGGAGGCCGGCATTCCCTTTGACGCCGGCGGGGCGATTGCCTCGGAAGGCGTGGTGATCTCGTCGCTGGCCGAGCGCTATCTGTCGCATGCCTTCTTCACCGACGAAAAGCGCCGCTCGCTCGACCGGAACGATTTCCGTCCGCCGGAAAGCCATGAGATCGGTCTGCATGACGGTGCGCGGACGCTTGCCCATGTGAGCGCCGCCGCGATCCTGAAATCCGCACGTCACCTGCCGGTGAAGCCCCGCACCTATATCATCTGCGGCGGCGGCCGGCTGAACCGCGCGATCGTCGGCGATCTTGACCGGATGGCGGGAGAAGAGGGCGCGAAAGTGGTGATTGCCGAGGATCTGGGCTTTAACGGCGCGGGCATGGAGGCTGAGGCCTGGGCCTATCTGGCGGTGCGCTCGCTGAAGGATCTGCCGCTGACCTATCCGGGGACGACCGGTGTCAGGGCTTCCGTGTCGGGTGGGGTTCTGGTCCACCCGTGATGGGTGGGAAGGCCGGATGTCCGGCCTTCCGTTTGGTGTTTCGGTGTTATTCGGCCGGTGGCGCGGGCGGTGCGGAAAGCTCCTTGCGTGCCTTGTCAGCCACCAGCATGCTGAGCAGCATTTCGACGAGGCCATTGGCGCTGCCGTTGCCGCCTGATGTGCCGACCTGGATTTGCGGGACCAGCGGCAGCTTGCCGTTTTCGATCGCTTCGGCGAAGCGCATCAGCACCTGCGAGTTCAGCTGGTAGTCCGGGCCACCGAAGGCCGAGACCTTCTTTTCCGTCGCTTCCGCTTCGGCAAGACCGACGGCGCGGACCTTTTCGGCGTCGGCGAGACCCGTCAGCTTGATGCGTTCGGCTTCTGCCTGCGCCACATACTTGATGCGGTCGGCCTCGCCTTGGCCCGACAGCTTCTGCCGTTCGGCTTCGGCCTTGGCCTGGACCTGGATCGTTTCGGCTTCCTGACGGGTCAGCGCCAGCTTTGCCTTGCCCTCGTTTTCACTGACCTCGATGGCGAGCATGGAGGAGGTGATGCGCGCCTGCTGTTCGGCCAGCGCCTGCTTTTCGCGCAGCGTGCGCTCCTGCACGGCGGCGATTTCCTGCAGCTTGTAGGTTTCCACCTTTTCGACGGCCACCTGCCGGTCTCGCAACTGGGCAAGGATCGTCTCGATGGCGCCCTGGCCCTGTTCGGCGCGCGGCGTGCCGATCAGAACTTCCTGGAGTTCCAGCGAATAGGCGGCGAATTTCTCCCGCATTTCCTCGCCGGAGGTCCGCTGGATCTCGTTGCGCTCCTGCAGCAGCTGGATCAGAGTCTTGGTCTGGGCGATGTTCTTGAAATAGGCCGAGACCATTGGATCGAGCGTCTGTTCCACCAGCCGCTTGATGTCGCCGAAACGCTGTACCACCATCGGCGCCTTCATGTAGTCGATATGGACGACCACGGAGAGCGGCAGGACAGGCTCGAAGGCATCGCGGGTGATGAGGCTGACTTCGGAAAGGTTTTCGTCAAGCTTGTGTTCGCCGGATTGTTCCTTGGTCCATTTCAGCACGAAGTTGGTGGTCGGCACGATCACGATGCTGCCGGCATAGGTGTTGAAGGCGTATTTGCCGGGCAGAAGCGGGGTCGACCAGACGCCGCGCGCGCCCTTTTCCACCAGTTCGCCGTGGCGATAGGCCGAGCCGGATATGTCGGCGCTGAGGCGGCCGGTGTAGGAGACGACGACGCCGACCGTGCCGACATCGATGATGGTCTTTTCCACCAGCTCCACCGTCGCGAACAGACGATTGAGATAGTAGGAGCCATCGGCCAGAACCTGGAGCTGACGGCCACGATAGCCGCCGGCCTGGAGAAACTTCTCCGGGTCCTGGAAGTTGTTGTGGAACAACGGGTTCTGCGGGTCGTTGGCAACGGTCGGGGCGATGATCTCGCCATCGGCAAGTGCGGGACCATCATGGATCGTGACGATGCCGATCAGGTCTTCGGAATCCTTGATGACGACAGGCTGGAAACCGCTGCGCTCGGCAATCAGGTGCTTCATCTCGTCAAAAAGCGTGGCTTCCGAGGTCGAGAGGTTGATGGCATAGGTCCGCTGCTCGGTGAGCACGACGAATTGCGCGAGGTTGATGGCATAGGTGCCTTCGCGCAGGATCTTGCGCTGCGGACCCTTCTGGCCACCTTTCATGAGAAAGCCGCGCGTATCCTGGAAATCATCGGCCTCGGTGTTGGAGGCAAGCGTCTGCGTCGGCGGCAAGGCCTTGCCGTCGCGGGCAAAGACATAGCCGATCTGCCCCTGCGGGATCGTCACCAGATTGGCGGTGTGCAGGCTGTACTGGAAGGGTACGAAGAAATGCAGGCCGCCACGAATGATGTCGGGCTGGTAGCCGGCTTCGCCTTTGAGCGCAATGAAGCCGCCCTCGATCGAGCCGCGAAAGCTCCAGAGCTTTTCGGGAATGCCGATGCGGTCGTTGGGCATGTAGCGGACGGCGCCACTGAGTCTGAGAAGCACGAGTGCCGCCACGACGGCAAGGACGATCAGCGCAATATGCCAGTCGGCGGCTGTCCAGTTGAGATTGTAGTCCATCGAGTTCCTCTCGAATGAAGGCGCGCAGGCACGGCTTCGCCGCCGCTTGAAAGCGGGCGGAGAGCGAAGGAAAGGTGCAGGCGGGCGTAAGGTATTGAAATTTCTACATGTGTTTCCGGCCGGGCGGCCGGACTTTGCCTTCGGGCACCTAAAGGGCCAAAGGCGTGCTGCAAACAGCGGTTACATGCGATGTGTCCTTAAAAATTTCGACGAGGAATACTTGGTAGATTCGCCCATAGGTTTAAATGGGGTGCTACATTAATTCGGACATCCACTTGAAAACAAAAAGGGAAATCGGACTCTGCGTAAGCCGTTTGCCTGGTTGTGACAATGCTTTCAGGCCTGCCGCGTCTTTGCGAACCGCTCGCCATCCTTCAAACCGATCTCATAGGCGCGGCGCAGGCCGTTGGGATCGCGGATGGTGAAGTTGTTGACGGTGATCGGCTCGGAGGGGCTGACGACCGTGCGGTTGGGCGTTGCGGGCGGTACGCGGCCGTGTCGGGTGGTGAGCAGCAGGGTGCGGCCGCCTTCGTCTTCGGTCTCTTCCAGCATCAGGAGCGGCGGATTGTCGACCAGTCCGCCATCAAGGCAGGGCCGGCCATGGATTCGGCCGACGCGCATGAAGGGCGGCACGGAGGCGGTGGCCAGAATGCCATCGATCAGGTCGCTTGTGGTCTGCATGTCGTAGGTGGAGATCCAGGCCGGCGATAGGCCGAGATAGCGTCCGGCCTTGGAATAGGCTCCGCCGGTGATGCGCTTTTCGAGCTGGTAGGCGGCAATCGATCCGAGCGCGGCAATCGCCGAGGGCAGGAGCGGCGGCGGGCGCGAGACCTGCATGAAGATCGGCGGCTGGCCGCGCAGCGTCTCCAGATCGCCGTCGTTGAACATTGTACCCAGGAACTCTTCGAACAGTCCGCCGACGACGAAGGGCGACCGACCGAAGACGAGATTCTTCCAGACAACATCCGCACGGCCTTCTTCCGCAAAAGCAATCGCCGCCTCGCGTATCTGTCGGGCCTTGCCGGCAAGGTTCATCGCGCAGTGATAGGCGCCGGCCGAGACTGTCACGTAATAGTCGGGGCGCTGCGGATGGAGGCCTGCAAAGGCTTCCCAGAAGCCGGATTGCCAGTAACAGCGATTGCCACCACCGGCAAATCCGATGGCATCGAAACGGAAGGGTGCGGACATCGCCTGACGCGCCTGATTGACGAAGACGTAAAAGGAAGATCGATCAGAGCAAGAGGGGCGGGGTTTGTCAATGTGGGGTGGTGGTGGAGGTTATTTGCGCAGGAGCGCGAGGGCTTCTTCCTTGAGGCCTCGGCCTTCCTCCTGCATTTCGCGGAACAGCTTATAGGCATCGTAGTCGGCGGCCATTTGACTGGTCGCCTCCTCGATGAGTTCACTCACATCAACGCCTCTCAGGACTGCGAGCGCCTTCAGCTTTTCCTCTACATCCGGCGAGACTTTTACGGTGATTGCATTCATCGCTTAACGAACTCCAGAAAATCTCTCGAGTTGAGGACCCTGATCTGCGGAAATCTGAGATCCTGAAACGCGAAATCCCGCAAGTTTTCGGTCACTATTATAGACGCGTTGGATGAGATTGCCAATTCAACAAGGTGATTGTCGGCTTCATCACGCAAATTGGGCCGCCATCTAAAGTAGACTTGTCGCCATTCGCACGCAACGGAAAAAGCCAGTAACAACTTGCGCCGCTGTTCAAAATCCAGACGCGCATTTTTGAAGATTGCCTCTCTGCCCAAAACGTCTGTGTATTCGAGAAGCAGAGTAGGACTGAGCTGAGGAGTGAATTTCTCCAGCAGGCAGGACTCGATGACCTGCGAGGCAGGACCGCGGCCGATGCAAGCGCCGATAAAGACGTTTGTATCGACCACGATCCGCATTTTACATCACCGGATGCGCTTGGCGGCAGGTTCCGGGACCAGGTCGCCGGCCAGCCGACGGTCGAGGTAGTCCTCGCATTCGGCCATCAGCGGTTCCATCTGGTTGGAGAAGAAGTGGTTGGCGCCGGGGATGGTCTTGTGGGTGATGAGAATGCCCTTCTGGGCCTTCAGCTTGTCGACCAGGCCGGTGACGTCCTTTTCCGGGGCCACGCGGTCGCTGTCGCCGGAGACGATCAGGCCGGAGGACGGGCAGGGCGCGAGGAAGGAGAAGTCATAGATGTTCGGCTGCGGGGAGACCGAGATGAAGCCTTCGATTTCCGGGCGGCGCATCAGAAGCTGCATGCCGATCCAGGCACCGAAGGAATAGCCGGCAACCCAGCAGTTCTTCGAATCGGTGTGCATGGACTGTACCCAGTCGAGCGCGGAGGCCGCGTCGGACAGTTCGCCGGCGCCGTGGTCGAATTCGCCCTGGCTGCGCCCGATGCCGCGGAAGTTGAAGCGGAGCGTCGTGAAACCGCGCTTCTGGAACATGTAGAAGAGCTGGTAGACGATCTGGTTGTTCATCGTGCCGCCGAACTGCGGATGCGGATGCAGGATGATGGCGATCGGCGCGTTCTTTTCCTTGGACGGCTGGTAGCGACCTTCAAGACGGCCGGCCGGGCCATTGAAAATAATTTCGGGCATTTTTTCTCCGGTCTGTTGCCGGTTCTAACCGGGAAAAGGACGTGTTAGTACTTGACGAAACAAGTCAGCTTTTCTAAACCTAGTTTAGAACCATTCGAAAAAGCCGGGCGCGGGCCCGCTTTCCTGATGGGCATGTCTCTTACGGCATGCGATGCTGAAATTTCAAGAAAAATGCGCCATGCATCGAGGCTGGCGAAAGACACGGCAAGTGATGGCTGGAAAGCGCACATATCTGGACTGGAATGCGACCGCGCCGCTTCTTGCCGAAGCGCGTGAGGCCATGCTGTCCGCTCTGTCGCTGCCGGGCAATGCTTCCTCCGTCCATGTCGAGGGGCGCGCGGCGCGCGCGGTGATTGACCGGGCGCGAGACAAGGTGGCAGCCCTTGTCGGCACGAAGCCCGCGCATGTCGTCTTCACGTCGGGTGCGACGGAAGCGGCCAATCTCGTGCTGACGCCGGATTTCCGCATGGGGCGTTCGGCGCTGAAAGTTTCAAAATTGTATGTTTCGGCTATCGAACATCCCGCCCTTCGCGAGGGTGGGCGGTTTGCCAAGGCTGATGTCGTCGAAATTCCGGTGACGGCTGCGGGTGTTGTCGATCTCGATGCGCTGGGCGTGCTGCTTGCCGCGCATGACATGGCGGCTGGGCTGCCCATGGTTGCGGTCATGCTCGCCAATAATGAGACGGGCATTCTTCAGCCGGCGGCGCAAGTTGCGGCGCTGACGCGGAAAGCCGGTGGCATCTTTGTCTGCGATGCCGTTCAGGCGGCGGGGCGTGTGCCATTGTCGATCGACGCGATCGGCGCGGATTTCCTGATCCTCTCCGCCCACAAGATTGGTGGACCGAAAGGTGCGGGCGCGCTGATCTCGCGCGGCGAGGCGATGATGCCGGCGCCACTGCTCCGCGGCGGCGGCCATGAAAAGGGCCATCGGGCGGGGACAGAGAATATTGCGGCCATTGCCGGCTTTGGTTCTGCGGCGGAAATACAGGCGCAAAACCTTGAAGCGCGGGCCGAAAACCTCCAAATCAAGAGAGACCGGCTGGAAAGCGCGATGCGGCGCATCTGCCCGGATATCATCATCCACGGTGCGGACATCCTGAGACTGCCCAATACATCCTTCTTTTCCGTGCCGGGGCTGAAATCCGAGACCGGGCAGATTGCGTTTGATCTTGAAGGGATCGCGCTTTCGGCAGGTTCGGCCTGTTCGTCCGGCAAGGTGGGCGAGAGCCATGTGCTTGCCGCGATGGGTTTTGACCCGAAGCTCGGGGCGCTGCGCGCCTCCATCGGGCCGGAAACGAGCGAAGACGATATCGACCACGCCATTGCCGCCTTTGAACGGCTTCTGGTGCGGCTCAATCGGCAGGGCGCTGCCGCTTGAGATGATGCCAAGATAAGACTTGAGGAAAAGCAATTTTCCTTGCGGAGCCGCTGCAATCGCTGCAAAAGCTCCGGCCAACAGATGAAGATGACAAGCTGCCGGTTCTTGAGCCGGCGAGATTGGAGCACACTATGGTCGCCGTTCAGGAAACCATTGACCAGGTCCGCAAGATCGACGTGGACCAGTATAAATATGGCTTCGAGACAACGATCGAATCCGACCGCGCGCCCAAGGGCCTGTCGGAAGATATCGTGCGTTTCATTTCTGCCAAGAAGCAGGAGCCGGAATGGATGCTGGAATGGCGTCTGGAGGCCTATCGTCGCTGGCTGACGATGGAAGAGCCGACCTGGGCGCGCGTCAACTATCCGAAGATCGACTTCAACGACATCTATTACTATTCCGCGCCGAAATCGGCCTCCGGCCCGAAGTCTCTGGACGAGGTCGATCCGGAACTGCTCAAGACCTATGAAAAGCTCGGCATTCCGCTGAAGGAACAGGAAATCCTGGCCGGCGTGAAGCCGTCGCGCATCGCCGTGGATGCGGTGTTTGATAGCGTTTCGGTTGTCACGACCTTCAAGGAAGAGCTGTCCAAGGCCGGCGTCATCTTCATGTCGATCTCGGAAGCTATCCGCGAGCATCCGGATCTGATCAAGAAGTATCTGGCCTCCGTTGTCCCGGTGACGGACAATTATTATGCGACGCTGAATTGCGCCGTCTTTACGGACGGGTCCTTCGTCTATGTCCCGAAGGGCGTTCGTTGCCCGATGGAACTGTCGACCTATTTCCGTATCAACGAGAAGAATACGGGCCAGTTCGAGCGCACGCTGATCATTGCCGAAGAAGGGGCTTACGTCTCCTATCTCGAAGGCTGCACCGCACCGCAGCGCGACGAAAACCAGCTGCATGCGGCTGTCGTCGAGCTGATCGCGATGGATGACGCCGAGATCAAGTATTCCACCGTCCAGAACTGGTATCCGGGCGACAAGGACGGCAAGGGCGGCATCTACAATTTCGTCACCAAGCGCGGCGATTGCCGGGGCAAGAATTCCAAGATCTCCTGGACGCAGGTCGAGACCGGTTCGGCGATCACCTGGAAATATCCGTCCTGCATCCTGCGTGGCGACGGCTCGCGCGGCGAGTTCTACTCGATTGCCGTGTCGAACGGCCATCAGCAGGTCGATTCAGGCACCAAGATGATCCATCTCGGCAAGAACACGTCGAGCCGCATCATCTCCAAGGGCATCTCGGCCGGCTTCTCGCAGAACACCTATCGCGGCCAGGTGGCGATCAACCGCCGGGCGGACAACGCCCGCAACTTCACCCAATGCGACTCGTTGCTGATCGGCGACAAGTGCGGCGCGCATACCGTGCCCTACATCGAGGCGAAGAACGCGTCGGCGCAGCTGGAACATGAGGCGACCACCTCGAAGATCTCCGAAGACCAGCTCTTCTACTGCCTCGCCCGCGGCATTCCGGAAGAGGCAGCGATTGCGCTGATCGTCAACGGGTTCGTGAAGGACGTCATCCAGGAACTGCCGATGGAATTTGCGGTCGAAGCGCAGAAGCTGATCGGGATTTCGCTTGAGGGTAGCGTGGGGTGAAAATCCTTCTTTTGGCCTGCAGCTTCATGGCGTTTTATTTTGTCGGTAAGTACCTTGGCTACCGCAAAGCAGAAAAAGATATGAAGGACAAAGCTGCGGAATTTGTCGCGATGCATCTGATTGAGGAAAAGAAAAAGTCTCAATCCGATTTAGACGCCTAACGCCGTCGCAAGCAGGCCTGAATGGTGCAGGGCTGTAACTACATCTAACGCTTGAGACCCTCTGGGATAGCCAGAGGATGACGAAATTGAAGAGCGCCGAATGGCGCGCTGATAATGTCCAGGCGGCCTTTGATCCGCCCGATGAACAGGAAGAAATACGATGCTTGAGATCAGAAACCTTCATGCGCGGATCGCCGAGGATGGCACCGAGATCATTCGTGGCTTGAACCTCACCGTGAAGGCCGGCGAAGTGGCCGCCATCATGGGTCCGAACGGGTCGGGCAAGTCGACGCTGTCCTATATCCTGTCGGGTCGCGAGGACTATGAAGTCACCGAGGGCGATATCCTTTATAACGGCGAGAGCATTCTGGAGCTCGATCCGGCCGAGCGCGCCGCCAAGGGCATTTTCCTTGCCTTCCAGTATCCGGTCGAAATTCCGGGTGTGGCCACGATGCAGTTCCTGAAAGTGGCTCTCAACGAGCAGCGCAAGCAGCGCGGCGAAGCCGAATTGACGACACCGGACTTCATGAAGCGGGTCAAGGATGCGGCAGCGCATCTGAAAATCGCGCCGGAAATGCTGCGCCGTCCGCTCAATGTCGGCTTCTCCGGTGGTGAGAAGAAGCGCGCCGAGATCCTGCAGATGGCGCTCCTTGAGCCGAAGCTTTGCATTCTCGACGAGACCGATTCCGGCCTCGACATCGACGCGCTGAAGATCGTGTCCGATGGTGTGAACGCGCTGCGTTCGCCGGACCGCGCCGTCATCGTCATCACGCACTATCAGCGCCTGCTGGAACATATCGTGCCGGATACGGTTCACGTTCTCTACAAGGGCCAGATCATCAAGTCGGGTGACAAGTCGCTTGCGCTTGAACTGGAAGCCAACGGCTATGCCGACGTGATCGAAGCTGCGGCTTGAGGATCAGATCAATGAGTGCTCAACCCCAGATCAAGCTGACGGAAGCGGAAAATGCTCTTCTCGCTGCTTATACCGAACAGGTCGGCGACCTGCCGGGCAATGGCGATGTGCTGATTGCCCGCGACCGCCTGATCACCGATATCAAGACCAGGGGCCTGCCGACGCGCCGCGTCGAGGCCTGGCATTATACGGACCTGCGCAATCTGCTGCGTCAGGTGCCGGCCAATGCCAATGGTGACGTGGAAGCGCTTGCGCCGCTGATCTCCGGCAGCGCGGTCTTCACGCTGGAAAACGGCAAGGTCGCAGCCAAGGCGAAGGCCGAGGGAGTGACAGTCCGCCGCATCGAAACGATGCTGGCAGACGGTTCGGGCGCGTTCCTCATGTCGCCGCGCGGTGACGATGATGCGGTTGGCCGTATCAATGGCGGCTTCCTGCGTGACGGTCTCGAAATTGCAGTCGCCGATGGTGCCGCCTTGGCCGAGCCGATCGAATTGCAGGTCCTGCATTCCGGCGGCCAGTCGCATGCACGTTTCGTCGTGACGGTCGGTGCCGGCGCATCGGCGCAGATCGTTGAGCGCCAGCAGGGCAACGGGGCTTCGGCAGCTCTCGTTTCGAGCGTTTCGGAACTGACGCTGAAGTCGGGTGCGGAGGTCAGCTGGATCATCGTGCAGGAGCAGGGCGTTTCCGACACCCATTTCGGCCAGATCAATTTCCGGCTGGAAAAGGATGCCAAGCTCAAGCTCTTCATCGTGAATGCCGGCGGCAAGCTGGTGCGTCAGGAAGTGCATGGCGTGACGCTGGGCGAGGGTGCTGATTTCACCTTCCGCGTCGTCAATCTGCTGGGCGGCGAAAGCCACACCGATGTCACCATGACGCTCGGCCATGACGTGCCGGAAACGACGTCGACAGAGATCGTCCGCAATGTCGTGTTCGACAAGGCGAGCGGCGTCTTCCAGGGCCAGATCCGGGTTGCCCCGGACGCGCAGAAGACCGACGCGCGCATGGCCTGCAACACGCTGCTGCTTTCCGAAGAGGCCGATTTCTCGACCAAGCCGGAGCTGGAAATCTTTGCCGACGACGTGCAATGCGCCCATGGCGCGACGGTCGCCGATATCGACCGCAACCATCTCTATTACCTGATGGCGCGCGGCATTCCGGAAAGACGCGCGCGCGGACTTCTGGTGCAGGCTTTCGTGGCGGAAGTGATCGAGGAACTCGATGACGCTCCGCTGGTCGAAGCGCTGGAAGCCGTGATCGAAGGCTGGCTCGAAAGGCATGGGAACTGACATGAACGCGACCGCCTATGACGTCGAGGCCATTCGCCGGGACTTCCCGATCCTGTCGCGGGAAGTCTATGGCAAGCCGCTCGTCTATCTCGACAACGGCGCTTCGGCCCAGAAGCCGCAGGCCGTGATCGATGCGGTCTCGCATACGTACAGTCACGAATATGCCAATGTGCATCGCGGCCTGCATTTCCTGTCGAATGCCGCGACGGAAGCTTACGAGGCGTCGCGCGAAAAGGTGCGCCGCTTCCTCAATGCCGGTTCGGTGGACGAGATCGTCTTCACCAAGTCCTCGACCGAGGCGATCAACACGGTCGCCTATGGCTGGGGCATGCCGCATATCGGCGAGGGCGACGAGATCGTGCTGACGATCATGGAGCATCACTCCAATATCGTGCCGTGGCATTTCATCCGCGAGCGGCAGGGTGCGAAACTGGTCTGGGTTCCGGTCGATGATGACGGCGCCTTCCATATCGAGGATTTCGAGAAGTCGCTGACGGAGAAGACGAAGCTCGTCGCGATTACGCATATGTCGAATGCGCTCGGCACGGTCGTTCCGGTCAAGGAGATCTGCCGCATTGCGCATGAGCGCGGCATTCCGGTTCTGGTCGATGGTTCGCAAGGGGCCGTGCATATGCCGGTCGATGTCCGCGATATCGATTGCGACTGGTATGTCATGACCGGCCACAAGCTCTATGGCCCGTCGGGTATCGGCGTGCTCTATGGCAAGATGGACCGGATGAAGGCCATGCGGCCCTTCATGGGCGGCGGCGAGATGATCGTCGATGTCAGCGAAGAGGCCGTGACCTATAACGACCCGCCGCATCGTTTTGAGGCCGGCACGCCGCCGATCGTGCAGGCGATCGGGCTCGGTTATGCGCTGGATTATATGGAGAAGGTCGGCCGTGCGGCGATTGCGGCGCATGAGGCGGATCTGACGGCCTATGCGACGGAGCGGCTGCGGGCGGTCAATTCGCTGAAAGTGTTCGGCAATGCACCCGGCAAGGGCGGTATCTTCTCCTTCGAGCTCGAAGGCATTCATGCCCATGACGTGTCGATGGTCATCGACCGGCAGGGCGTTGCCGTTCGGGCCGGCACCCATTGCGCCCAGCCGCTCTTGAAACGGTTCGGCGTTACGTCCACATGCAGGGCGTCGTTCGCCATGTATAACACGCGCGCCGAGGTCGATAAATTGGCCGAGGCGCTGGAGCAGGCGCGCAAGTTCTTTGCCTGAAAGTGAGATCGCCATGAGCGCAAACGAAGCAACCAGTGCCAACGAAACCGCCAGCGACGAGGCCCAGGCCAATGTCCGCGAGGGCATCGTGCAGTCGTCCATCCCGGCGGATGAACTCGCCCGCCTGTCGGACGATATCATCGCCGCGCTGAAGACGGTGTATGACCCGGAAATTCCGTCGGATATCTTCGAGCTTGGTCTGATCTACAAGATCGATGTCGAGGATGACCGCATGGTCAAGATCGACATGACTCTGACCGCACCCGGTTGCCCGGTTGCCGGCGAAATGCCGGGCTGGGTTGAAAATGCGGTGGGCGCCGTCGAGGGCGTGTCGGGCGTCGAGGTCAAGATGGTGTTCGAGCCGCCGTGGTCGCCCGCCCGCATGTCGGAAGAGGCGCAGGTGGCGCTCGGCTGGTACTGAGGTTTATCTTTCGCGGCCGAACTTGAAGGCTTGGCCGCGTGGGATTACATTTCGATTCATGAAGCGCGGGCCTTGAACCCGTTGCGGAAGGAGAGACAGATGGCTTTTCAGGTCATGACATTGACCGAGGCTGCGGCCGATCGGGTCAAGGAAATCGTTGAAAACAGCAGCTCTAACGCGCAAGGCATTCGCGTGTCGATCCGCAAGGGCGGCTGCGCCGGCATGGAATATGCCGTCGATCTCGTTTCCGAGCCCAATGCCAAGGACGATTTCATCGAGCGCGACGGGGCCAAGGTCTGGGTCGATCCGGCTGCCATTCTCTATCTTCTTGGCACGCAGATGGACTTCGAGACGACCACGCTGCGCTCCGGTTTCGTCTTCAACAATCCGAACCAGACGTCGGCCTGCGGCTGCGGCGAATCGGTTGAGCTGAAGCCGGCGGATCTGGCCAAGCTTGCCGGGATGGAAGCGCGCGTCTGAGGGTTGCCGGTCAAGACTTTGTTCCTGGGAGTTCGTCGGTCCCGTCCATTGACAATCTCGGCTCTTCGACGTCTTTTTCCAATAGAATACCCGTGACACAGAGGGGCCTGTGTTCGCCGTGACTTGTCGACAGGGTCACGCATGCGAGGCAGCCCGAAGTTGGCGGGACTGAAGGGCCATTGAAGCGTGCTATCTCATTCCATCATTGCAAACGCGCTTGCCGCAGCTTTTGCGGAACCTGTCTTCCTTGCGACGCTTGATGGCCGCTATGCCGGGGAAAACGAAGCCTTCCGCGCGCGCTTCGGCCTGGGTGAGGAAGAATTGCGCGGGCGCATCCTGCCGGAGCTCTTCGCCGAAAGCCTGGCCCCCGATGGCATGATCCCTCTCGAGATTTCCTTGCCGCGGATAGCCGGCGCCGTGAAGATGGTGGTCAAGCCACTTCTGTCGCGCAAGGTTGCCATCGGCTACTACGCCCGCCTTGAGGAAGACGCCTTGCGGGAGCCGATGCTGGAAGATGCGGCGGCTGTCGCAGAGCGTGCAATCGAGGCCTTGCCTTTCGGACTCACGCTGTGGGACGCGGGGGACAAGCTTGTTGTAGCCAACCGGCAGGTGATCGACCGCTACGCCACCTATGGCGTGGCGTTGCGGCCGGGCGCCGACCGCGTCGAATTCGTGCTCTCAGCCGTCAGGTCCGGCCTCTTCGGACAGAAATATGTCGGCCTGACAATTCCGGCGCAGGAGTTTTCCAAGCGGCGCTGGTTCAGCCGCCCGTTCATTTCCGGTGCCTCCACTATTGAGCGCATGGCGGATGGCGACTGGATGAAGATCACCTCGCATGTCTGCGAGAGCGGCTTCATCGTGTCCTTCTACGAAGTGGTGGATGAACCGAAGCAGAGCCACATCACGCCGGGTCCGACCGCCGAATATTTCCTGACCCTCCTGCGCTATCTTCCAGACTTCGTCGTTCACATGGATCTCGACGGCAAACCGGAATTCATCAATGCGCCCTTTGCCGAGGCGCTGGGTCTCGAAGGCTGGGATTCGGGGCGATCGCTTTCGGCGGAATTCTTCGCCGATACGTTCGGGACGTCGCTGCGCGATGTCGTCCACAACCTCAAGGTGGACGGTCCCCCGGTCAAGTTTGACCAGCGCCTGCGCAAGGCCGACAACACATTCGTCTGGCTGAGGTGGAGCGCGCATGGGCTGTTTCACGGCGACATGCCGGTCGGCATCATCGCGACCGGCCGCAACATCACGGTGGAATATTCGCAGCAGCAGGAACTGAAACACCAGAGCGAAGAGCTGGCGAAGAAGAACAAGTCGCTGGAACAGTTTGCCGCTGTCGTGTCGCACGATCTCAAGGCGCCGCTGCGGCATATTTCCGTGTTTTCCGACATGATCGTCGAGGAGTCCGCAAGCGGCAATCTCGCCGATGTGCAGGTCTATGCGCAGCAGGTGCGCAACTCTGCCCAGCGCATGGATCGCGTCATCCGCAGGCTGCTCGAATATTCGCAGATCGCCTACAAGATCGCCGCCTTCAGCCGGGTCAATCTGGCCGATATCGCCATCCAGGCGATCCAGAATCTGGAAAGCCAGATCGATGAGGCAAAGGCTGAGCTCTTGCTGTCGAAACTGCCTTCGATCAACGGCGACCCGGATTTGATGCGGCATCTCATGCAGAACCTGATCGCCAATGCGGTCAAGTATCGTCGCAAGGGGGTCACCCCACGGGTGAGAATTTATGCGACCGACAAGGGGGCGATGGTCAATCTGGTGGTGGAGGACAACGGCATCGGTGTCGATCCGAAATTTGCCGACCGCATCTTCACCGCCTTCCAGCGCCTGCATAGCGACGACAAGATCTACGAGGGTTTCGGCATCGGACTGGCACTGTGCCGGCAGATTGCCGAAAGCCATCGTGGCGTCATCGAACTCGACTCGACCTATCGCGGCGGCGCGCGCTTCATCGTTCGCCTTCCGCAGGACCTGAACCATTAGGAGTACTGTCTTGAGCCTGGAGCCCGTGCGTGTCCTTGTGATCGAAGACGACCCGATCGACTTCTCTCTGGTGAAAAAGGGCTTCGAGGGCGTGGATGCGCCCGTCGAGCTGTTTCACTGCCCCTCCGCCGACCGGGTGAAGGAGATGCTGGAAGCGAGGGCCTGCCGGATCGTGCTCCTCGACCTCAGTTTGGGTCGCGACACCGGCATGGACGTCCTGCGTTCGATCCGGGCCGACGCGCGATTCTCGACGCTGCCCGTGATCGTCCTTTCGTCCTCGACCAATCATCGTGACATTTCGGAAGGCTACGCGGCAGGTGCAAATGCCTATGTCGAGAAGCCGCTGACGATGGAACTCTATCGCCGCTTTGCGCGCTCCTTCGTCGCGTTCTGGGTCGACGTTGCCGTGCTGACCTGAGCCGGTCCTCGCGCTCCCCGGCGCCCCGTCCGGCCCAACAGGAACTGCTGCAAGTCTGATTGCTTCATTTCATATGAAATACCCCCGGTTTTATCCGGGGGCGGCTGGCATGTTTGCCGAAGGCGCGAAAGCGTTCGCCTAGAGCGTTTCCGCGTTTCATGGAAACGCGAAGGCGCTCTATCTCTTTGTTTTCACGCAATTCCGGACGCGAAACCGGTTTCCACTTTCGCTGGAATTGTTCTGATGCGCGACCTGAAACTGCTCTCAGGTCGCGCTCCAGGCAGGAGATTACTCCGCAGCTTCCTTGTAGTCCTCGACCGGCGGGCAGATGCAGAAGAGGTTGCGGTCGCCATAGACATTGTCGATGCGGTTGACCGGCGGCCAGTATTTGTCGACGCGGAAGGCGCCGGGCGGGAAGCAGCCCTGTTCGCGGCTATAGGGACGATCCCATTCGCCGACGAGGTCTTCCACCGTGTGCGGCGCGTTCTTCAGCGGGTTGTTCGTCTTGTCCATCGTGCCGTCTTCGATGGCCTGCGCCTCGGCGCGGATCGCCAGCATCGCGTCGCAGAAGCGGTCGATCTCGGCCTTGGTTTCGGATTCCGTCGGCTCGACCATCAGCGTGCCAGCCACCGGCCAGCTCATCGTCGGGGCGTGGAAGCCGCAATCGATGAGGCGCTTTGCAACGTCGTCCACCGTCACGCCAGCGCTTGCGGCGAGCGGACGGGTGTCGAGGATGCATTCATGGGCCACGCGGCCCTTGTCCGACTTGTAGAGCACGTCGTAGGCGCCCTTCAGCCTGGCTGCGATATAGTTGGCGTTGAGGATGGCAACCTTGGTTGCCTGCGTCAGGCCTTCGCCGCCCATCATCAGGCAATAGCTCCAGGAGATCGGCAGGATCGAGCCGGAGGCATAGGGTGCGGCCGAAACGGCACCCGCTTCGCCCGTGCGCGGATCGGTCGGCAGGAACGGGATCAGATGGCTCTTCACGCCGATCGGACCCATCCCCGGACCGCCGCCGCCATGCGGGATGGCGAAGGTCTTGTGCAGGTTGAGATGGCTGACGTCAGAGCCGATATCGCCGGGGCGTGAGAGGCCGACCATGGCATTCATGTTGGCGCCGTCGAGATAGACCTGACCGCCATGCTTGTGGGTGATGTCGCAGATCTCGCGCACCGTTTCCTCGAACACGCCATGCGTGGACGGATAGGTGATCATGGTGCAGGAGAGGTTTTCGGCGTGTTCTTCGGCCTTGGCGCGGAAATCGGCAATGTCGATGTCGCCGTTTTCGAGAACCGCGACCGGGACCACCGTCATACCTGCCATCTGGGCCGAGGCCGGGTTGGTGCCATGGGCCGAGGTCGGGATCAGGCAGATATGGCGATGCGCGCCGCCGCTCGCCTTGTGATAGGCGCGGATGGTCAGCAGGCCGGCATATTCGCCCTGCGCGCCGGAATTCGGCTGCATGGAGAAGGCGTCATAGCCGGTGATCTGGCAAAGCTTGGCTTCAAGATCGGCGATCAGCGCGCGATAGCCTTCCGTCTGGTCATCGGGCGCGAAGGGGTGGATTTCGGCAAATTCCGGCCAGGTGATCGGCAGCATTTCGGCTGTTGCATTGAGCTTCATCGTGCAGGAGCCGAGCGGGATCATGGCGCGGTCAAGTGCCAGGTCGCGGTCGGCGAGACGGCGGATATAGCGCGTCATCTCGCTTTCGGCGCGGTTCATGTGGAAGATCGGATGCGTCAGATATTCGGTTTTGCGCATGTTCTTTTCCGGCAGGCGCCATTCGGGCGTCTTTGCCTCGTCCACGGTCATGTCGCCGCCAAAGGCGCGCCAGACGGCTTCCAGCGCCCAGGGGCGGGTGCGCTCGTCCAGCGTGATGCCGATCTTGGTGTCGCCGATCGCACGCAGGTTCACGCCTTCCGCGACGGCGGCCTTGAGGATGACCTTCTGCAGACCGCCGACATCGACGGTGATCGTGTCGAAGAAGGTTTCCGGCTCGACCTTGAGGCCAAGCTTTTCGAGACCTTCGGCCAGACGCACGGTCTTCTGATGCACCGATTGCGCAATCGCCTTGATGCCCTTCGGGCCATGGAAGACGGCATACATGGAGGCCATGACGGCGAGCAGGACCTGCGCGGTGCAGATGTTCGACGTCGCCTTTTCGCGGCGGATATGCTGTTCGCGTGTCTGGAGCGACAGGCGATAGGCGCGGTTGCCGCGCGCATCGACCGAGACGCCGACAATGCGGCCGGGCATGGCGCGCTTCAGCGCGTCTTTCGCTGCCATATAGGCTGCATGCGGGCCGCCGAAGCCCATCGGGACGCCGAAGCGCTGGGTGGAGCCGATAGCAATGTCAGCGCCCATTTCGCCGGGCGATTTCAGGAGCGCCAGCGCCAGCGGATCGGCCGCGACGACGGCCAGTGCCTGTGCCTGATGCAGTGCCTCGATTTGCGGCGTGAAGTCATGCACATGGCCGTGCGTGCCGGGATATTGGAAGATTGCGCCGAAGATTGCGCCGGGCATCAGATCCTTCAGCGGATCGCCGACCTTGATCGTCCAGCCGAAGGGCTCGGCGCGGGTTTTCAGGAGTGCGATCGTCTGCGGGTGGCAGTTCTGGTCGACGAAGAAGGTCAGGGCCTTGGACTTGGCGGAGCGCTGCGCCATCGCCATGGCTTCGGCGGCGGCGGTTGCTTCGTCCAGCAGCGAGGCGTTGGAAATGTCGAGGCCGGTCAGGTCGCAGACCATGGTCTGGTAGTTGAGCAGCGCTTCGAGGCGGCCCTGGCTGATTTCCGGCTGGTAAGGCGTGTAGGCCGTGTACCAGGCGGGGTTTTCGAGAATGTTGCGCTGGATGACAGGCGGCGTGATCGTGCCGTGATAGCCCTGGCCGATCAGCGAGGTCAGGCGCTTGTTGCGGTTGGCCGTCTCGCGCATCAGGTCGAGCGCTTCGCGTTCGGTGAGCGCCGGTCCCCAGGCGAGCGGGGCCTTGACGCGGATGGAGGCCGGGACCGTGTCGTCGATCATCGCATCGAGCGACGGATAGCCGATGACCTTGAGCATGGCGGCCATTTCGTCCGGCGAGGGGCCGATATGACGCCGGTTGGCGAAGTCATAGGGCTGGTAGTCCGTGAAGGTGAAATCGGCGTAACGGGTCATCGGGGTTGGTTCCGGTTCCTGGAATGGGTTTGTTCGTCTTCTGCGAAGGGCCGTGTTCGGCCTTTCGCTGGGGCCTTGCGGGCCGCCCCCTCATCTGTCCTTCGGACATCTTCTCCCTGATGGGGAGAAGCGGGCAGGAGCCGCAGCGTTCGTGGTCTCCTCTCCCCCTTGTGGGGAGAGGTCCGCCGAGCGGAGCGGAGGCGGGGTGAGGGGTTTTCGCGCCTCAGGCGATCAGCGCCTCATAGGCGGCCTTGTCCAGCAGTGCCGCAGCATCGGCCGGGTTGGCGAGCTTCAGCTTGAAGAACCAGGCAGCACCCTCCGGGTCGGAGCCGACCAGCGACGGGTCGTCGACGATGGCCTGGTTGACCTCGACCACTTCGCCGTCGAGAGGGCAGTAGACTTCCGAGGCGGCCTTGACGGATTCGACGGTGGCAGCGGCTGCACCCTTGGCGAAAGAGGTGCCTTCTTCCGGCAGTTCGACGAAGACGAGGTCGCCGAGTTGTTCGGAGGCGTGGGTGGTGATGCCGACAGTGGCGACATCGCCTTCAACGAGCAGCCATTCGTGTTCTTCGGTGAATTTCAGCATGGATTTCCCCTTTGCTTGGATATTAGCGTTTGTAGCCGGGCGTGATGAAAGGAAGGGCGGAGACGGCGACGGGCAGGTATTTGCCACGCACTTCCGCATAGATGGTGGTGCCGGAGGCGGCATGGCTGGAGGCGACATAGCCCATGGCGACCGGGCCCTCGACCGTCGGGCCGAAGCCGCCGGAGGTGACTTCGCCGATCTTTTGCGTGCCGGCCTCGTCCGCGAAAAGTGCCGTATGGGCGCGGATCGGGGCCTTGCCTTCGGGCTTCAGGCCAACGCGCAGGCGGGAAACGCCCGCGTCCAGACCCTTGAGGACAGCGTCCGCACCCGGAAAGCCGCCGGCGCGCGCGCCGCCGGTGCGGCGGACCTTCTGGATGGCCCAGTTGAGGGCGGCTTCCGCCGGCGTCGTGGTCGTGTCGATGTCGTTGCCATAGAGGCAGAGGCCGGCTTCTAGGCGGAGCGAGTCACGCGCACCAAGGCCGATCGGCATCACGCCGTCGATGGCAAGCAGGGCACGGGCAAGCGCTTCCGCCTTTTCGTTCGGCACGGAGATTTCATAGCCATCCTCGCCGGAATAGCCGGAGCGGGAGACGATACAGTCGGCACCGACCAGCGAGACCGATGCGACATCCATGAACTTCATGGATGCGACCTCCGGGGCGAGGCTGGCAAGGGCTGCTTCCGCCTTCGGGCCTTGCAGGGCGATCAGCGCCCGCTCAGGCAGCGGCGTGACCTCGCAGGTGTCGCCGATATGCCTGGCGAGATGGGCGAAATCGGCTTCCTTGCAGGCAGCGTTGACGACGACGAAGAAATGGTCGCCGCGATTGACGATCATCAGGTCGTCGAGAATGCCGCCGGTCTCGTTGGTGAAGAGCGCATAGCGCTGGCGGCCCGGGGCGATGCCCAGCACGTCGACGGGAACGAGGGTTTCGAGCGCGCGCGCGGCGTCTGCATTGTCGCCGGACTTCGCCTTCACGATGACCTGGCCCATATGGGACACGTCGAAAAGGCCGGCGCTGGCGCGGGTGTGCAGATGCTCCTTCAGCACGCCGGCGGGATATTGCACCGGCATGTCGTAGCCGGCAAAGGGCACCATGCGGGCGCCAAGCTCCAGATGGAGCGCATGAAGCGGGGTCTTTTTCAGATCTGTCTCGGCGCTCAAGAGCGGGTCTCCGGGCAAGGGCGTGATTACGCCGGCTCATTCGATTGGGCGCGGACGCGCCGGTTTCTTCTTGAGCCCCCTCTGTCCCTTTTGCCTGAGATTGTTATCCCTTCGGCAGGCGGTTGACCGCCATTCTCCAGAGTGCAGTTCCGATCCGTTGGTCCTTTGGCCTGAGAGTTTCCGGGGCGGTTGCTCCTTCGGCACCGACCGAGTTCATCGGCCGGATTCTCCCAACGGGGTGCGCCAATTATTTGGTCGGCATGGCATTTGACAAGAGGGAAATGACGTTGTGACACAAAAAAATGTCGCAACGAGATGGCACGCAAAAACCAGCGAGCGCGGCATCGCTGCCACGCTGGACCCAAACGGCTGAATGCAAACGCCGGTCGTTACTTGCCGTGCCCGTTGTCGAGATACGCGGCTGTCGCATGCTGCGGCGTTGTCTGCGGCACCTTGTGATGGGTTGCCGTCAGGAACGTCAGAGCCAGTGATGGCGGATGCACCAATTGCAGAAGCGACCGATCGGCGATGTCTCCATCGGCGATGGCCTTGGCATGCCAGTCCTCGATGGCGGCTGCCATCGGGTTGAAAGCCGCTGTCCGCACCGCTGGCTGCTTGAAACTGTCACTGACAGCTGCAGCGGTGGGGGGCGACACCGTGATTACCTGTGCCATGTCGATTGTCCTGTTTATCAAGGACCCTCTGTTTCATTGACGGGTACAGATTAGCGCATCTTCTATTATGTGCCGTAAAACAACTTGGTAAAAGTTTATAGAATCCTAAATCGTTTCTATTGCCGTTGTTTACGAGTGTGGCGAAAGAAATCTTGGCTGGACTACGGTCTTGAATTCTGCGCGGGAACATTGCACATGAAGCGCAACGAAAGAGAGGTTCCGCCATGTCCGGTTCGAGGGCGATCGATCATCTTGTCTTGGCCGTGACGGATCTGGCGACCGCGCGCGCCCGGCTCGGTTCGCTCGGCTTCACCGTCGCTCCCGACGCCCGCCATCCCTTTGGTACTGAAAATGCTTGTATTTTCCTGAAGGACGGGACCTATCTTGAGCCTCTGGCTATCGGCTCGGATGAGGACAGCCTGGCATCTGCAGAGGCCGGCAATGTCTTCACGGCCCGAGATCGCGCCTTCCGGTTCCGGCATGGACAGGAAGGCCTGGAAGCCGTGGTGTTTCAGACCGACGATGCCCTGGCCGATGACGAAGCCTACCGGCAGGCGGGCTTTTCGGCCGGGCGCATGCTTGATTTTTCGCGGCCTTTCCGCACGCCGGATGGGGCGGAAAGCGTCGCCTCGTTCCGGCTCGCGTTTGCGGCCGATCTGAGGTCGCCGGATTTCTTTGCCTTTACTTGCCAGCGCATCAATACTTTGGCCGCCGATCGTGCCGCGCTTGTCGCGCATGAAAACGGGGTGACGGGACTTGCCGGCATCACGCTCTGCGAGCCGCATCCGCAGGATTTTGCCGATTTCCTGGAAGCCGCCTCTCGTGGCGGACGTCCGGAGCAGGCCGGAGAGAGCCTTCAGATGTGGGCAGGCGGCGCAAGTCTCTCGGTGGTGACGCATGCGGAATTCGAAACCCGCTTCGGCCGGAAATATTGCGGTCATGCGCGCGGCTTAAGAGGTCGGGCGGTTTCGTTCCATGTGGCCTCGCTTGCTGCGACGGCAACACTTTTGCGCCGCAATGGCGTGGTTCACGAGACGATCGGCACAAGGCTGATCGTCCCCGAGGCGTCCGGGCAGGGCGTTCTCTACACATTTGAGGAAAAGGCATGACTGAGGTCAAAACCAATGCGAGCGTGACGATCGGTTCCGGTGCCGGCGCGGTGACATTCTCCAATACCGGCCGCTTCTCGCTGATCGCCGGCCCCTGCCAGATGGAGAGCCGCGATCATGCCTATCAGATCGCCGGCGCGCTGAAGGACATCTGCGCCAAGCTCAACATCGGCCTCGTCTACAAGTCGTCCTTCGACAAGGCGAACCGCACGTCGCTGTCCGCCGGGCGCGGCATCGGGCTTGAAAAGGCGATGGAAGTCTTCGCCGACCTCAAGAAGGATTTCGGCTTCCCGGTCATCACCGACATCCACACGGAAGAGCAATGCGCCATTGTCGCTGAGACGGTCGATGTGTTGCAGATCCCGGCCTTCCTCTGCCGCCAGACCGATCTTCTGGTCGCCGCCGCCAAGACCGGCAAGGCGATCAATGTGAAGAAGGGCCAGTTCCTCGCGCCCTGGGACATGAAGAATGTGCTCCATAAGCTCAACGCCAGCGGCAATCCGAACGTGCTGCTCTGCGAGCGCGGGGCCTCCTTCGGCTACAACACACTCGTCTCCGACATGCGCTCGCTGCCGATCATGGCGGCCATGGGCGCGCCGGTCGTCTTCGATGCCACGCATTCGGTGCAGCAGCCGGGCGGCCAGGGTGGATCGACGGGCGGCCAGCGCGAATTCGTCGAGACGCTGGCGCGTGCCGCGGTGGCCGTTGGTGTCGCCGGTCTCTTCATCGAGACGCATGAGGACCCGGACCACGCACCGTCCGATGGGCCTAACATGGTGCATCTGAAGGACATGCCGCGGCTGCTCGAAAAGCTGCTGGCTTTCGACGCCATCGCCAAGGGCTGACGGCCTTGGGCTGGCGGCGGGTGCTTTCGGTTGCGGCAGGTCTCTTTGCTGCCGCGCCTCTGACTGCGCATGCGACAGCCCATTGCGAATGGACCGGCTATCTCGGCAACGACTACGCCGTCTGCACCTTCGATCCGGCCAAGGACAATATCCGGCTTTTCAATGCCGATGCGACCGGCAAGGCCTATGGCGGGTTCCGGGCGCTCGGGCGCGACATCTGGTTTTCCGGCAAGCATGTCATCCGCTTCGCCATGAATGCCGGCATGTATCACTACGACCTCGGTCCTGTGGGATTGCATGTGGAGGAGGGCGTTGAGAAACACGCGCTGGTGCGCGGCGGCGGCTGGGGCAATTTCTTCCTGCGTCCGAACGGCGTCTTCTATATCGGCAAGGACGGCAAGGCCGGCGTCCTGGAGACGGAAGCCTATGCCGCAAGTGGTATTCAGCCGCGGCTTGCCACGCAATCCGGACCCATGCTCGTCATCGACGGGCAGATCCACCCCGCCTTCCTGCCGCAAAGCGACAGCCTGAAACTGCGCAACGGCGTCGGCGTCGATGACAAGGGCAGGGTGGTCTTCGTCGTCACCAAGGGGCCGGTGCGCTTCTATGATTTTGCGGTGTTCTATCGCGATGTGCTGAACTGCAGGAACGCGCTGTTTCTCGACGGATCGATCTCCAGCATGATGGTGCCGGAATGGGGCCGCCGCGACGAGAGCGAGCCGCTTGGCCCCATTCTCGCCGTCACCGATAGTTTGCCGTGAATCCTACGTAAAATTGGCCGGTTGCAAGCAACCTGATAACCCCTCATCCGACCCTTCGGGCCACCTTCTCACCAGGGGGAGAAGAGGGAGATTGCCGCAGCGTCCAACGCCTCCTCGCCCCTTGGGGAGAGGTCCGCCGAGCGCTAGCGGAGGCGGGGTGAGGGGTATGCCGCACCCGTGGCTTAACCCAAAGCCTTGCCCTGCCGTCCGGCTTCGTCCTGAACGAACTGCCAGGCGACACGGCCGGAGCGCGCGCCGCGCGTGGTCGCCCATTCGAGCGCCCGGCGATGCAAGTCCTCGCGGTCGCCTTCGAGGCTGAAATGGTCGGCATAGCCGTCAATCATGCCGAGATAGACGTCCTGACTGCACTGATGGAAGCCGAGCCACAGGCCGAAGCGGTCCGAGAGCGAGACCTTTTCTTCCACCGCTTCCGACGGATTGATCGCCGTCGACTGCTCGTTCTCGATCATGTTGCGCGGAAGCAGATGACGCCGGTTGGAGGTGGCGTAGAAGATGACATTGTCCGGACGGCCTTCGATGCCGCCGTCAAGCGCCGCCTTGAGCGACTTGTAGGACGTGTCGTCATGGTCGAAGGAGAGGTCGTCGCAATAAAGGATGACGCGGGCAGGCGCGGCGCGCAGGATCTCCATGAGTGCGGGCAGGCTGTTGATGTCCTCGCGGTGGATTTCCACCAGCTTGAGGGCAAGCGCCGGATCTTCGCAGAGCCGCGCATGCACGGCCTTGACCAGCGAGGACTTGCCCATGCCGCGCGCGCCCCAGAGGAGCACGTTGTTGGCGGACAGACCTTCGGCGAAGCGCTTTGTGTTTTCGAACAGGATGTCGCGGACATGATCGACGCCGTGGATCAGCTCCAGCTTCACCCGGTTCGGGCGGGCGACCGGCTGCAGGAAGCTTCGCGCCGGCGACCAGACGAAGCAATCGGCGGATGACCAATCGTTTTCTGCGGGTTTCGGGCCTGCGATTCTTTCCAGCGCCTCGCGCAATTGCCTGATCTCGATGAGAAGTTCGTGCGTCGTTGTGTCCGACATGCCGTTTCCTCCAATGTCATTTCGAATTTTTCCGGGCGTAACATGAGGCAAACCCGGCCGAAAGGTCGATATGTCCGGAAAACGTTCGCATGAAGTAGCTATTTGTTGCATTCGTGAGTGCGAACACTATATTCCGGCGGCTTAAGACCAGGGGCGCAGGCTTGTGCTCCACATGAATTGCAAGGAGTTTTCATGTTCATCACAGACGCATTCGCCCAGAGCGCGGGAACGCCTGCCGCAGGCGGCGGTCCGGTCGAGATCCTGCTCTCGGTTGCGCCCTTCCTCCTGATCTTCGTTGTCATGTATTTCCTCATCATCCGCCCGCAGCGCACGCAGTTGAAGCGCCGCGAGGAGATGTTGAACAATGTGCGCCGCGGCGACCAGGTCGTGACCGGCGGCGGCATCCTCGGTAAGGTGACGAAGGTGTTCGAGGACGAGAAGGAAGTCGAGGTCGAGATTGCAGACGGCGTGAAGATCCGCGTCGTCCGTTCGCTGATCACCGAGGTTCGCGTCAAGGGCGAGCCCGTCGCCAAGCAGTGACATTGCGCCCGCCCGGCTCAAACCGGGCGGGCTTCTTCTTATGAAAGCCCGAGAGTCCCATGCTCTATTATTCCCGTTGGAAGTCCATCTTCATCTGGCTTGTCATCGCGGTCAGCGTCATCATTGCGCTGCCCAACGCGATCAGTGACAAGGCGCTCTCGGAGCTTCCGTCCTGGTTCCCCAGGCACAAGATCACGCTGGGCCTTGACCTGCAGGGCGGCTCGCACGTCATGCTGCAGGTGGACCGCAACGACATCGTCAAGGAACGGCTGCAGTCGACCGTGGACGACGTTCGCACCAAGCTGCGTGAAGCCAATATCGGCTATACGGGCCTTTCCGGTACAGGGCAGGTCGTCCAGGTCCGCATTCGTGACGCCAGCCAGGTCGATGCGGCCAAGACGGCGCTGGCCAGTCTGACGCAGCCGATTTCCGCCGGCACGATCACGGGTGGTTCCGTCGTCGAAGCGACGCTGACGGATGGCGGCGACGGCCTGCTGAAGCTTGCCATTACCGACCAGGGTATCGAATACCGCATGGCCTCGGCCGTCACGCAGTCGACCGAAGTCATCCGCCGCCGCGTGGACGAACTCGGCACGACCGAGCCGACCATCCAGCGCGAGGGTGCCGACCGCATCATCGTTCAGGTTCCGGGCCTGCAGGACCCGCAGCGCCTGAAGAACATCCTGAACCAGACGGCAAAACTTTCCTTCCACATGGTGGACCAGTCGATGTCGGCGCAGGACGCGCTGAACGGCCGCGCGCCCGCCACGTCGGAAGTGCTCTATTCCAAGGACGATCCGCCGGTTCCTTATCTCGTCGAGAAGCGCGCGCTGGTTTCGGGTGAAGACCTGGTCGACGCGCAGGCGAGCTTCAACTCGCAGACCAACGAGCCGGTCGTCACCTTCCGCTTCGATTCCAAGGGCGCGACGCGCTTTGCGCAGGCGACCAGCGAGAATGTCGGCAAGCCCTTCGCCATCGTGCTCGACAACGAGGTTCTGTCCGCTCCGGTCATCCGCGAGCCGATCCTTGGTGGTTCGGGCCAGATCTCCGGCAGCTTCTCGGTTCAGACGGCCAACGACCTTGCCGTCCTGCTGCGCGCCGGTGCGCTGCCTGCGACGCTGACCGTGGTTGAAGAACGCACCGTCGGTCCGGGCCTGGGTGCCGACTCGATCAAGAGCGGCGTCATTGCCGGTCTCATCGGCACCGTGCTCGTCGTCGTCTTCATGATGGTCTTCTACGGCATGCTCGGCTTCATCGCCAACATCGCCGTGACCCTGAACGTCATCATGATCCTCGCGATCCTGACAATGATGGGGGCGACGCTGACACTGCCGGGTATTGCCGGTATCGTGCTGACCATCGGTGTCGCGGTGGACGCCAACGTGCTTGTCTACGAGCGCATCCGCGAAGACTTCAAGAACGGCAAGTCGTTCTTGCCGGCGGTGGAAAGCGGGTTCACGCGTGCCTTCGCGACGATCGTCGACGCGAACGTCACGCACTTCATCGCCGCCGCCGTGCTCTTCTTCCTCGGCTCCGGCCCGATCCGCGGCTTTGCCATCACGCTTATGATCGGTATCGTGACGACGGTCTTCACGGCCTACACGCTGACCCGTTGGCTGGTTGCCATCTGGGTGCGTCGTACGCGTCCGAAGGCCGTTCCGAAGGGTGTTCGCACCGGTTTCTTCGACGGCTCGAACATCCGCTTCATGCGGCTGCGCAACTTCAACTTCGGCCTGTCCGCCATGCTGTCGGTCGCCTCCGTCGTCGGCTTCATGACGCTCGGCATGAATCTCGGCATCGACTTTACCGGCGGCTCGATCTTCCAGGTGAAGGCGATCCAGGGGGAAGCCAATCTGGAGGGCCTCCGAGAACGGCTTTCCGGCCTGAACCTCGGTGAAGTCCAGGTTCAGGGTTTCGGCCCGCCGTCGGAAGCGCTGATCCGCGTTCAGGCGCAGAACCGTGGCGAGAATGCCGAACAGTCGGTGGATTCGCTGGTCCGCGGCGAATTGCAGAAGGATTACACCTTCTCGCGCGTCGAGGTCGTCGGACCGACGGTTTCGGGTGAACTCGCCAAGACCGGCACGATCGGTGTGACGGTCGCGCTCATCGGCATCCTGATCTATGTCTGGCTCCGGTTCGAGTGGCAGTTCGCGGTGGGAGCGATCATCGCGACCGTGCACGACGTTCTGCTGACCATAGGCATGTTCGTCGTCACCGGAACCGAGTTCAACGTCTCAAGTATCGCGGCGGTGCTGACGATTGTCGGCTACTCGTTGAACGACACGGTGGTCATCTACGACCGTGTCCGAGAGACGATGCGACGATACAAGAAAATGCCGATGTCGCTGATCATCGATACGTCGACGAACCAGACGATGTCGCGCACGATCATGACCTCGATCACGACGTCGCTCGCGATCCTGGCGCTCGTTCTCTTCGGTGGCGAAGTGATCCGGTCGTTCACCATCGCCATGCTGTTCGGCGTGATCGTCGGTACCTATTCGTCGATCTACATCGCGGCCCCGGTTCTCATCCTCTTCAAGCTGCGTTCGGATAACGGCGCGGATGCGAAGGATGACGAGGACCAGGCGGCGCAGCCGGCTGGCGCAAAATGAGCAGGACCGAAGGTCCCGGCTTTCTGCCCGAACAGGTGCAGATGGACGTCTATGGCAATGGCGGCTTCCGCTTTGCCGACATGTCGCATCGCGGTTCCATCCTCTGCCTGCCGTCCGGCATTCATGCCTGGACGGCAGTGGAGGGGACGCCGCTGAGGCCCGAGGATTTCGACAAGGTGATCGCGGAAGCGGAACGGATCGAGTTTCTGCTGGTGGGAACCGGCCGGGATATCAGGCCGCTTTCCGCCGAGCTCAAGACGCTGTTCCGCGCGCATGGCATGAATTCCGATCCGATGAGCACCGGCGCTGCGGTACGCACGTATAACATCATGCTCTCGGAGAATCGGCCGGTCGCAGCGGCCTTCATCGCCGTCTGAGGCCTGAGGAAACCGCATGACCATGTCCGATCCCGCCGGCAAGCCTGCACTGGACGACGCCTTCGCCTATTGTCTGTCGACGCTGCGCGATCTCGATCGCGACCGCTATCTTGCCTGTCTGCTGATGTCGGAACCGGTGCAGCGCGACATGGCGGCGCTCTATCTTTTCAATGCGGAAATCGCGCGGGTGCGCGATCTGGTGCGCGAGCTGCTGCCGGGCGAAATCCGCCTGCAATGGTGGCGCGATCTCTTCGAGAAATCGGCGAACGGCGAGGATGCGGGGCCGCTCGCCGCCGCATTGTTCGATGTCATCAGGCGCCACAAGCTGCCGCGCAATGTCCTCTCCAGCATGTGCGAGGCGCGTGTCTTCGATCTCTATGACGATCCGATGCCCGCCAGACATGATTTCGAAGGCTATGCCGGAGAAACCGCCTCCGCGCTGATCCAGCTCGGGCTGATGATTGCCGCGCCCGCGTCTGCGCAGGCCCATGCCGAGGCTGCCGGCCATGCCGGCGTGGCGCAGGCGGTAGCCGGCGCGCTTCTCCTGATGCCACGTCATGCGGCGCGCGGTCAGGTCTATCTGCCGCTCGACATGCTGGCAGCCGCAGGGCTCGACCGGGACGCCTTTCTGGCCCGAACGGACAGGGCCAAGCTCGATCCTGCCATCGAGATCTTCGCAAGTTTCGGCCTGGAACATCTCGACAAGGCGCGTGCGCATCTGCCGACGGCGAGCGAGGCTTTCTCGCCATTCCTGCCGGTTGCGCTGACGCGCGGCGTGCTGGCCCGGGCGCTGAAGGTGAAGTCGGGCGTCTTCTCGGCGAATATCGCTGCCGGTCCGCTGGGTACGCAGTGGCGGCTCTGGCGGGCCTCCCGGACGCGCAGCCTTTGACCGCCTCGGCAAAATTCGGACAAGCTCCGGCTTCTAAAGAGAAAGCTTGTTCTCTCGTTTAAACTGCGGAGATGACCCGTGCCCGCCATCTATGTCTGGCTGCTGGCGATCTTCCTGATCACCATGTTCTCGATCTACTCGATGCAGCTTGCTGCGCGTCATCGGGATGAGGAAGATGATGCGGGACCGGCGCTGATCGAGTTCGGCCGCGCCTTTCCCAAGGAGGCCGTTCGCGATGTGGTGGCGACGGCGGACCGGCAGACGGTTTTCCTTAGGCTTTTCGACAACAAGGTTGGCTGCGTGCATTATCGCGGGCGGACCATGGCGTGCCGGCTGCTGCATCCAGGCACAGTGACGGTTCTGCCGGGCGACAGCGAGAACGCCGTCCGGCTCGATTTCAAGAATTCCGTCTCGGATAGCGGTCAATTCGTGTTCGCAACCGAGCGTCAGGCTGCGGAAGTGTCACTCTGGCTGCTCGGCAGCTTCGCCGCCAGCGGTGGCGGCGATGATTCGACGGTGCTGAGCCCCGCCTGATGCCGGGACGCGACGGCTCCCAAGGAGAAACGGTGCGATCGCGGCAGTGAAGGCGTAGCGACAACTGGCTTTCGTTACGCCGTTTCCAGCCAGGCTTTGCAGGCACTCAGCGCGCGCGCACTCATGGCCTTCTTCTTGGCGATTGCCTTGTCCTTGCCGCGGAAACGCTTGAGGCCTTCGGGCCTGACGATCGAGCCGGGCTCCAGTTCCGGGAACAGGCCGAAATTGACGTTCATCGGCTGGAAGGAGCGCTTGCCCGGTTCTTCGTCGGTGGTGAGATGACCGCCGGTGATGTGGCCGAGCAATGCGCCGAGCGCCGTTTCCGGCGGCGGCGGCACGATGTCGCGGCCAAGCCGTTCCGCTGCAGCGAAGCGGCCGGCGAGCAGGCCGATGCTGGCGCTTTCGACATAGCCTTCGCAGCCGGTGATCTGGCCGGCAAAGCGCAGGCCCGGGCGCGACTTCAGCGTCAGCGAGCGGTCGAGCAGGACGGGCGAATTGATATAGGTGTTGCGGTGCAGGCCGCCGAGGCGGGCGAATTCGGCATTCTGCAGGCCGGGAATCATGCGGAAGATCTCGGCTTGCGCGCCGTATTTCAGCTTCGTCTGGAAGCCGACCATGTTGTAGAGCGTGCCGAGCGCATTGTCCTGGCGCAGCTGCACGACGGCATAGGCCTTGACGGTCGGGTTATGCGCGTTGGTGAGGCCCATCGGCTTCATCGGGCCGTGGCGCAGCGTTTCGCGGCCGCGCTCGGCCATGATCTCGATCGGCAGGCAGCCGTCGAAATAGGGCGTGCCCTCCCATTCGTGAAAGCCGGTCTTGTCACCGGCAACGAGGGCGTCGACGAAGGCGTTGTACTGCTCTTCGTCCATCGGGCAGTTGATGTAGTCCTTGCCGGTGCCGCCGGGGCCGACCTTGTCGTAGCGAGACTGGTACCAGCAGATATCCATGTCGATCGAATCGCGATGCACGATCGGCGCAATGGCGTCGAAGAATGCGAGCTGGTCTTCGCCGGTCGCCTTCTGGATCGCCTTAGCAAGGCCGGTGGATGTCAGCGGGCCGGTGGCGACGATGGCGAGGTCCCAGTCTTCCGGCGGCAGATCGTCGATTTCCTCGCGCACGATGGTGATCAGCGGCTCGGCTTCGAGCGCACGGGTCACGGCTTCGGAAAAGCCGTCGCGGTCGACGGCAAGCGCGCCGCCGGCGGGTACCTGATGCCGGTCGGCGCAGGACATGATCAGCGAGCCGGCCATGCGCATCTCGGCATGGATCACGCCGACCGCATTCGCCTCGGCATCGTCGGAGCGGAAGGAGTTGGAGCAGACGAGCTCGGCAAGACCATCGGTCTTGTGCGCGTCCGTACCTTTGACGCCGCGCATTTCGTGCAGAATGACGGGAACGCCGGCGCGTGCGAGCTGCCAGGCGGCTTCCGAACCGGCAAGACCGCCGCCGACGACATGGACGGGAGAGATGGAGGTGGCGAAGATGTTTGTCATGGGCGGCTCCATATCATGAGCGCGGGCGCAAGCACGACAAAAAATTCATCACAACCCCGCAGCGCATCCCCAGAATCGAAACGGCGCCCTGTTGGCGCCGTTGCGGACATGCGTCTTATGATCGGATGGTTCAGCGTGCCTGGCGGGCAGCAACCATACGGATGTCATAACGCGTCAGGCCGATGTCGCTGAGCGTGTGCGAGGGCAGGTTGCTCAGTTCGGACAGCGTGCGGCGGTAGGACAGCCAGTTCTTGGCAAGACGGATCGGGTTCATGGTCGTTTCCTCAATGGTTTTCGAGATCCACATGCGCCGGTATGCGTCGCATAACCGCCCCGTCATCGCTGTGGTCCTTCGATGAGGTTCATATAGTGCATCGCAGCGGCAATGTGCAGTGCGGAATTTCAGCGTCTGCTATGCATTTGTGCAATTGCTTGCTCAAGTCGCAATCGCTGGTGCGAAAATAGGCAGCGATGCATGTCGCTTCTGAGCCATTGCGCGTCGCTATGAATCTAAAATGCCAATTTTAACAGAATGTTAAAGAGTTGGGCGAGGTCGTGGCAAGACTATGGGCAACAAAAAGCCCCGCGGGCTGAGCCGGCGGGGCTTTTCTAGGGGAAAGTGTTTGTGCCGATTAGCGGACGGCGGCGCGGGCGACGCGCTGGATTTCCGAACGGGCGATGCCGAGGTCGGTCAGTTCGCGGTTCGACATACGGTCGAGTTCGACAACGGTCTGACGATACTTGCGCCAGTTAGCAAAAGAGCGAGCAATGTTCATGGCCTTATCCTTCTTTCAGGTTTGGCAACACGTTTGGCTGCCTCTTCATCTCTGATCACCGTTATATGTTGCGGCGCAGCAATGATAAAGCGCAAATCCGGCAGATCACCCATGCGTCAGATGCATGGCGTCGCGCAAGGATAAGAATTTGTTAAGGAATTTTCGGCGGGTGCAGTTTTCCGCCTGCTCGCCGAATGGCTGTGCGCTGGGCGTCACCTTGCCGATGAAAGCGTCTTCTGCGCGTGCGTGTGCGAACCGGAAGTCGGCCAACGGAATGTACGTTCCGTTCTGGCCAGTGATTGTATGGCCGGCTTTTCGCGTCAACGGGAAGAATTGGGGAAGTGGGGTCCGGAAATTATAACGCCCGCCGCGGGAGGAGGTGCGGCGGGCGTCATATAAGCGACTGACAACTGGGAGGAGGAGTGTTGTCAGTCATAAACGAGACGCCCTGGGAGGAGGAGTAGGCAGTCTCGAATTCCAATTTCGCGTTTCAGATCGTTCTGCAGTTCACTGCGCCGTCCTGATGATCTGAATATAGATCGTTCATTCCGTTTTGTGCAGTGCGAAATAAACATACGTGGCATGCATCATTCGCATGGCTTTTGTCTATCATCTTGGGTGACGATAACGCGCCTCTCTTAAAACTGTCCTAAAGGCCCCGAGGTCCCGACCCCTTAGATATAGGGAGGGGAGGCAGCGATACGCGTGTGAAACGCGCTATTTTTTGTTGCGATCTTCATGACGGGTGATATAGAGGCGGCTTCCGTGCGGGCCGGCACCTTGAGGAGAGGTGCGGGTCAGCTCCGGGGGCGGGTATGGCGGAATTGGTAGACGCAGTGGATTTAGGTTCCACCGCTGAAAGGCGTGGGGGTTCGAGTCCCTCTACCCGCACCATATATATAATGTGGCAGATTGGCAGGCGGCGCTCGTAGATATAATCGGGCTTTTGCGCGCAGTATGCGCCATTTTGCTTGCCAAAGCGCCCGGAATTTGCATAGAAGCCACTCCGGCAAATCGAGGTTCCGGCAGCGCGCCTCGCGACATTTGAGGCTTGATACACGCGCCGCCGCTTGGAAATGAAGGTTTAGACATGCAGGTAATCGAAACGCTCGCTGAAGGGCTGAAGCGCGAAATCAAGGTCGTCATCCCGGCCAAGGACATGGAAGCTCAGATGAACGAGCGCCTTGAGGGTGTGAAGGATCGCGTCCGGATCAACGGTTTCCGTCCGGGCAAGGTGCCGTTCGCACAGCTCAAGAAGCTGTATGGCAAGTCGGTCATGGCCGAACTGGTCAACGAGATCGTCCGCGTTCGTCCGAACGAAATCCTGACCGAGCGCGGCGAAAAGTCCGCGACGCAGCCGGACATCACGATGACCGAGGACGAGTCGGAAGCCGACAAGATCCTGGCCGCTGAAGCCGATTTCGAATTCACGATCGCTTACGAAGTGATCCCGAAGTTCGAAATCAAGGACGTCTCGTCCATCAAGGTCACGCGCGAAGTTGTCGACATTGCCGACGAGGAAGTCGACACGCAGGTCCTGCAGATCGCCGAAAGCGCCAAGACCTACGAGACCAAGAAGGGCAAGGCCGCTCAGGGCGACCGCGTCACCATGGACTACCTCGGCAAGGTTGACGGCGTTGCCTTCGACGGCGGCAAGGACGAAGACGCAGAACTCGTCATCGGCTCCAACCGCTTCATCCCGGGCTTCGAAGACCAGCTCGTCGGCGTCAAGGCTGGCGATGAAAAGGTCATCAACGTAACCTTCCCGGCTGACTATCCGGCTGCCAACCTTGCTGGCAAGGACGCCACCTTCGACATCAAGGTCAAGGACGTGGCTGCCTCCAAGGACGTCGAGATCAACGACGAACTGGCCACCAAGCTCGGCCTCGAATCCGCCGAGAAGCTCCGCGAAATCGTTCGCAGCCAGCTCGAAAGCCAGTATGGCTCGGTCACCCGCCAGAAGCTGAAGCGTCAGATCCTCGACCAGCTCGACGAAATGTACGACTTCGCAACGCCTGAGAAGCTGGTTTCGGCAGAGTTCGACAACATCTGGCGCCAGATCAACACCGATCTCGCACAGTCCGGCAAGACCTTTGCTGACGAAGACACGACCGAAGAAGCCGCGCGCGAAGAGTATAACAAGCTCGCACAGCGTCGCGTTCGTCTCGGCCTCGTTCTTTCCGAAATCGGCGACAAGGCCAAGATCGAAGTCTCCGACGAGGAAATGCAGCAGTCGCTCTTCGCACAGCTGCGCCAGTTCCCCGGCCAGGAGAAGGAAATCCTGGACTACTTCCGCAACACGCCCGGTGCTGCCGCTTCGCTGCGCGCACCGATCTTCGAAGAGAAGGTCATCGACCATCTGCTGAACGAGATCTCTGTCACGGACAAGAAGGTCTCCAAGGAAGAGCTGCTCGCTGACGACGAAGCCGAAGGCAAGTCTGAGGCCAAGAAGTCTGCTCCGAAGAAGAAGGCTGCTGCCAAGAAGGAAGCCGCTGCTGAAGAGGCTTCTGCCGATGAGGCTGCTTCTGAAGACAAGCCGGCTGCCAAGAAGAAGGCTCCGGCCAAGAAGAAGGCTGCTGACGAGTAATCGTCGGCAATCTCTCCGTGAATTTGAAAAGGCGGTCCTTGCGGGCCGCCTTTTTTTGTTTCGGGTGTTTGAAATCCATGTCGGGCTGAAACGGGCCAGCCGTGGCCTGATTGCAGGCCGATGGGTCAGGTCAGTCGGGGGAGGCCATTTCGGCGGCCGTGCTGGCGGCGCCCTGCGGGATCTGGTTCTGGTTGGCGTCGTCACGGCCGAGCAGCAGCTCGACATCGCTGTTGCGTCCCGCCTTCACCTCGAAATCGCGCTGGTAGATCTTGTCCTTGTTGCGGGCGACGGCCGTGTAGTTGCCTTCCGACAGGACCATGGTGGCGAAGGCGCCGACATTTTCGGCGATGATGTCGCCGGAGGCCGTCAGGATCGACCACGCCGTATCCGCAATGGCTTCGCCGCCAACGCTCGAGACAAGCTTGAAGGTGATGCGCGCGGCGCGGTGCTGGATGGTCGCCTGTGTCAGCTTGCCGGCGGCGATCTGGATGTCGGCGCGGATGACGGCATTCAGGCTGCCATAGGTCGAGACCACATGATAGGTGCCGGAATTGAGCCGGACGACGCTGTTGGGCGCCACATCCTGCATGACAAGCCCGCGTTCGCCATCGTCCTGAACGTCATTGGTATAGATGGAGAATTTCAGGTCCTTGTCCGGGATCTTGGTGTCGCTGCCCGAAACCGCGTGCAGCACGATGCCGCCGGCGTCCAGCACCAGTTCCTGGTTGGGGACGTCGCCGCTCGCCGGCACGGTGAAGCGCTTCGTTGCGGTCGCGCGGCCGAAGGCGGCGTTGAGGAAGTAGTCGCCCGGGGCGAGGCGAAAGGTGTGCGAGCCGCCGTCCGAGGCGGCAATGAGCTGCAACTTGCCATCCTGGCCGGGAATGGCGGAAAAGACATGCCAGGATATGCCGTTCTGCATGGCCGGGCCGTTGGCCGTGAGCTTGGCGTCGCAGCGCACCGTGCGCGCATCCTTTGGGACGGCCGGCGGTTCGCCAGCTGGAGAAAAACTGTTGATTCCCGGCAGCTTCAGCTTCGGCTCGCCACTCGGAGACGCGGCAAACGGATCGACGGCAGCCGCCCATGACGGCGTCAGGGCGACCAGCAGGGCCGTGGCGATCGCCAGAGAAGCTGTGGAATTGATGCGCGTCATGTCGTCCTGCTTGAAGCCGCAACCCGGCGTGGCCGAAACCGGTGCTGTCATATCATAGCCAATTCTGCGGATGCGAGCATAAAGCGCCACGGTCTGGCAATTTGATGGCCGCGACGCAGTGTTCAGCCCCGGGTGCCTTGCATGGGCGCGGGCGCTCGGCGATAAGCGTTTCAAAGACACGTGAAAGAGGACATGCCATGGACGCCAATCCCGCACTCATCGACTATCTCAAGGTCCGCCGGTCGATCCCGGCTTTCCAGATGCGTGAGCCGGGGCCGGACAGGGCAGGGATCGAGGATATCCTCAGGCTTGCAGTGCGCGTGCCCGACCATGGCAAGATCGCGCCGTGGCGTTTCATCGTCTACACGGGCGCCATCCGCGCTGAGATCGGCGAAGAACTGCTCAAGATGGCGCTGGAGCGCGATCCGAAGCTTTCCGGTGAAATGATCCAGGTGGAGCGCTGCCGCTTCACCCGTGCCCCCGTCGTGATCGGCGTGATCAGCACCGCCGCGCCGCACGTCAAAGTCCCTGAATGGGAGCAGGTGATGTCGGCCGGCGCACTTTGCCTCAATGTCCTCATGGCGGCCAATGCGCATGGATATGTGGCGAACTGGCTGTCCGAATGGTTCGCCTTCGACGAGCGGGCGTTTCCGCTGCTCGGCGTGCAGCCCGGCGAGAAGGTTGCGGGCTTCATCCATATCGGGTCGACGGATTTTCCGGTGGTCGAGCGGCCGCGCCCGGAACTGTCCGACAAGGTCACCTGGATGGAGGGCTGAGACCCATGTTCTACGAGACCGGGCAGCGTCCGCCGCTTCTGAAACACGATCCCTTCAAGGCGATCGTGTCGCCGCGCCCGATCGGCTGGATCGGCACGAAGTCGAAGGCGGGCGCGCTCAATCTCGCGCCCTATTCCTTCTTCGCTGCGATTGCGGACCGCCCGCCGCTCGTCATGTTTTCGTCCAGCGGGCGCAAGGACAGCCAGAGGAATGCCGAGGAGACCGGCGTATTCACCACGAACCTTGCCGGCCGTGCGCTCCTGGATGCGATGAACCTGAGCTCGGCTTCCGCGCCGCCTGAAATCGACGAATTCGCGCTCGCCGGTCTCACCCCGGTCACCGGGCAGCTTGTCGATGCACCCGTGGTCGCGGAGGCCTATGCGGCGCTGGAATGCCGGGTGGTCGAGGTGAAGCGGCTTGTCGGCCTCGATGGGATCGAATCGGAGAACACGATGATCATCGGCCAGGTCGTCGGCGTCCATATCCGTGATGAGGCGATCAAGAATGGCCGAATCGACATGGGCCTTGTTCGGCCGCTCGGTCGTCTGGGCTACATGGATTATTGCGATGCGGGCGACGTGTTCGAACTTTTCCGCCCGAACTGGCCGATCACGTAAGACGAACTTCGTTTTTATGGGTGGGGAAGGTGGCACGCCACTGGCCATCAAGATACGAACAAATATGTCATTGAATTATCTTTGTAAAGCCATTTTTATCTTTTGGAGTTTTCGGTAGGGATCGTTTAAATTCCAAGGCTTGGATTTGATACAGGTATACAAGCCCCGATCGTGTTTATCTACAAATTGGTTGGCGTGAAAGAGAAAGGGAAAAGCACAAGCTTAATAGTTTTTCAACAAGTCGATCTGACGAAGCTCGGCCCGGTTTTCAGCCATAACCTGAAGTCACTAGCTTTGTATGGTGGTCAGAAAAGAAATCTGATTGAGTTTCCTTTTTAAGCGGAGGAGCGATATTAGGCTTGGGCTGGCTGAACCAGTCATCGCTGCGTAATTTGTACTAGATCGGAATCCGATCATGTTGCATCGTATCCAGCGGCGGCGAAATAGTTCTGGCATTCGTTTGGCGTGAAGAGTTTGAGGACGCGCCCAATTGTGTTCCAGAGGCCACTGATGGAGCGC
>NZ_JAJNCX010000012.1 GCF_021026315.1 Rhizobium sp. C4 | reverse complement strand
CGACGCTCAACGGACGTGATCACTTCAATCGGATGCTTCGTCATAGGACTACTCCTAGTGTTTGCACTAGGACTTCCGATGTTCACGCCAATCTCGCAAGGCGGCCCTCACCGGAGGCGTACCAGCATACGAGTGCGGCGACAAACACGTCGTAACGCCACCGACATAGGCTTCTGCGGTGGCGCACTGGATTGGGCAGAGGATTGGTGGCAGTCAGACGCGCACGAAGCTTGAGCATGCCAATTCTGTCTCAGCGGCTCAAAAAATCGTCGCCGTTCTCTACAACCAACCCGGGTCGGGCGACACTCAACGGATACGACCACGACGGCGAGAGCCGTCTTGGTGCGAAATTTCCAGTTCGCGAACTGTTAGAGCCGAATCCGAAGCCTTTTTGCCAGAGAACCTATAACTCCAGCCCGAAAAACAAGGACAGCGAGGACGAAAATCACGCCCTGTAGAACGGTAACCCATTCACCGAGGGAGGCGAAGTAGTTGTGCATCGATACCATCACCGCGGCCCCAACAACCGGTCCAAAGATCGTTCCCATGCCCCCAATAAGCACCATGAAGAGAGCTTCACCTGACGTCGACCAATGGACGTCGGTCAAGGACGCTAGCTGAAACACGATAGCCTTCATCGATCCCCCCAATCCCGCAATAAAGGCCGAGAGGGCAAACAAAAGGAGCTTGTATCGATCGGCCTTGTAGCCGAGGGAGGTCGCGCGGCGCTCGTCCGCCCGAATTGCTTGCAGCGCCTGGCCGAAGGGGGAATGAATGATGCGGTAGCTCAGCAGATATCCAGCGAAAAATACCACTGCGACGACGTAATAAAGGGACAAATCGCTTCTGAGATCAACGATACCAAGAAAATAACCCCGTGGGATCGCTTGCAGCCCGTCCTCTCCTCCGGTCGCCGAGGATCGCAGCGATACAAAATAGACAAGCTGGGCAGAGGCCAGCGTAATCATCGAGAAATAAATGCCCTGCCGGCGTATCGCCAGCGACCCTATCAGCAGACCGAGAATAACGGCGGCTATCGTGCCTGCGAGAATGGCAACTTCCGGCGGGAAACCCCAGACCTTCGCGCTATATGCACACACGTAACCAGCGCTGCCGAAGAAGGCTGCGTGTCCGAAGGAAAGGAGGCCGCCATAGCCCAGCAACAGATTGACGCTGCAGGCAAGGAGCGCGAAACACATGACCTGCATCATAAAAACCGGCGAAAGGATGAACGGTCCCACAACAAGAATTGCGGCAAGAGCGAGAAAGCCCCACTTTTCGGTGTTGCTCGCGTCCGAATTCGCCGAGATCTCATCGCCCACTTGTGCGATTTGGTTAGCGCTGGCCAAACAAGCCTCCTGGTTTAAAGATGAGGACGATCCCCATGATGACGAAGATGACGATAGAGGCGCCTTCAGGATAAAATACCTTCGTCAAGCCCTCTATCAGTCCAAGTCCGAAGCCGGTGACGACCGAGCCAATAATCGAACCCATGCCGCCGATCACAACGACTGCAAACACCACGATTATCAGATCGCTGCCCATAGCCGGATTGACCGAATAGATGGGAGCCGCGAGAACGCCGGCCAACGCTGCAAGCGCCACACCGGCGCTGTAGGTGAGCGTCACCAGCAATGGCACATTGATGCCGAAGGTTCCCGTCAGGGCTGGATTCTCGGTCGCAGCACGCAGATACGCCCCGAAGCGGGTTTTCTCGATGACGATCCAGGTCGCGACGCAGACTGCAACCGAGGACAACACGACCCAAGCACGATAGTTGGGTATGAACATGAACCCGAGATTGGTCCCTCCAGTTAGCCCTGGCGGGATCGAATAGCTGAGCCCCGACGTGCCATAGTAGTTTCGTAGAACGCCTTGCAAGATCAGGGCGATGCCGAACGTCAACAGCAGCCCGTAAAGATGGTCGAGGTCATAAAGGCGAGCGAGAAGAAGCCTCTCCATCACGGCTCCGATGAGCGCCGCTACAATCGGAACTATGATCAGCGCTCCAAAATAACCTATCCCGAGATAATTCGACAGTATCCAAGCGCCGAAAGCGCCAAGCATATAAAGGGCTCCATGGCTGAAATTGACGATATTGAGCACTCCAAAGATGACCGCCAAACCCAATGATAGGAGGGCGTAAAATGCTCCATTGATCAACCCGAGTGTCAGCTGACCGAAGATTGCCTGAGAAGGGACCCCGAAGATTTCAAACAATGTCTTAGACCCCCAAATAGCGTTTCAGCTTTTCCTGATTGGCGTCGAGTTCTTCGTTGCGGAACATGTCGACGATGCGGCCAAGTTCGACGACGTAGTGCCGGTCGGCAACGCTCGAGGCAAAATGGAAATTTTGCTCGACCAGCAAGATCGTGTAACCTCGCTGCTTCAGCAGCGTGATGATTCGACCGATCTGTTGAACAATGACAGGTGCGAGACCTTCGGTCGGTTCATCAAGAAGGAGCATCTTGGCCCCTGTCCTGAGGATGCGTCCGATGGCGAGCATTTGCTGCTCCCCGCCAGAAAGCTTGGTGCCCACTGTCTGCAATCTTTCCCGCAAATTTGGAAACAGATCGAGAACTTGTCCGGTGGTGAAGCCGCCGTCGCTGATGGTCGGAGGAAGAAGCAGGTTTTCTCTCACAGATAGAGAAGAATAGATTCCTCGCTCTTCCGGGCAGAATCCAATTCCGGCTCTTGCGACGGCTCGCGGCGGGAGTTTGATTAGTTCGCGGCCATCAAAGTAAATTGATCCAGTACGCTTTTGAATCAAGCCGATGATCGACTTCATCGTTGTTGTCTTGCCAGCGCCGTTCCGGCCAAGCAATGTCACAACTTCTCCTTTTTGAACATTGAAGCTCATGCCATGTAAAACATGACTGTCACCGTACCACGCTTGTAAATTTTCGACTGACAAGTAGCATGAGGTCCCCCCACTTGGCGCACGAGCTGTTTCAGCGACCGCCTCAAGCATGACCCCCTCCAATATATGCTTCTATGACACAAGGATCATTCGCGACCGCGTCGTAGCTACCTTCGGCCAGGACCTTCCCACGGGCAAGCACTGTGATCGCGTCAGATAGCGACGCGACAACCGAAAGGTTGTGCTCGACCATTAAAATCGTCCGATTGACCGATATCCGCTTAATGAGGTGCGTAATTCTTTCGACGTCGGCCTCCGTCAAACCGGCCATCGGTTCGTCGAGAAGAAGCATCTCCGGGTCGAGCGCAAGAGTGGTCGCGATTTCGAGCGCCCGCTTGCGTCCATAGGACAACTCGTTGGCCATTGTTGCCTCGAAACCATCCAACCCAACATCCCCGAGGAGAACGCGGGCCTCGCCGTTAAAGCGCTCCAGAGCCTTTTTTGAACGCCAGAAATCGAAGCTTTCTCCCCGTTTGCGCTGGAGTGCAACGCGTACATTTTCCAGGACGGAAAGGTTAGGGAAAATCGCAGAAATCTGAAACGATCGCACGATGCCTTTTTGCGCAACAGACGATGCCGGGACCGCCGTGATATCTTCACCGTTGAAGATAATAGTCCCGCGAGTAGGGGTTAGAAATTTGGTAAGCAAATTAAAACAAGTCGTCTTACCGGCTCCATTTGGTCCGATGAGCGCATGTATGCTGTGTCGTTTTATGGCGAGATCAACACCATCGACAGCACGGAAGCCATCGAACTCCACGGTCAGCCCTCGCGCTTCCATGATTAGGTCTGATTGCAAGTAAATTCCTCCCATCGAGCATGCGTGGCGTGTTGGGGCTAGAGTGGCGGTCTAATGTGCGGCTGCGTTTGCAAGCTGTTCGGCGAGTGCACGCAATTTGGCTTTCTGCACCTTTACGCCATTTGGCCCACCTGCCTTTGGGAACTCGCTGACGACGTGGTAGTGGATCGGCACCTTGTACCTTGCGAGCTTATGTCCGACGAAGGCGATCAAGTCTCTGTCGCTGACAGAGATTTGATTTTGTGGAATGATGAACGCTACGGGCCTCGTTCCTTGCGCGGTTTCGATACTGACGACCTGAGCTTCCGCGATTCCCTCATGCGTTTCCAACACAGTCTCAATTTCGGTGGGATCGACAAGGAATCCTCCCAGGCGCATCGCGTCGCCCATGCGCGCCAGGTAAACGAAGCGGCCATCTTCCTGCGAATAGCCGAGATCCCCGGTGCGGAAATACCCGTCGCTGGTCATAGCAGCTGCCGTCGCCTCGGCATTTCGGAAATAGCCGCACATGAAGCTCTGCGGCGCAAGCAACTGCAACTCGCCCCGCTCTCCATGCGCCAGCGTGTCTCCAGTGGCCGGATCCACGACCCGCACAGAGGAGTCGGCACTCACGAGCCGCCCGCCGCGACAGATACGCTCGGCACGCGACCCCCTCGGGTTTTGGATTGAGACCAGAGCCTGTAGCTCGCTGGAGCCATACATGTTCACCAATGTAAGACCCTTGGTTTCTGCTGCGTCGAATATCGCTTCCAATCGCGGGTTCATTCCCGAAATTCCGAGACAGCGCACTGTTTCGAAAGAAGAGGCATCTGCAATGTTGAGCAGCTGTTCGACCCCATCGTCCGTCGCCATCGAGTGCGTTACGCGACGCTCCTTCAGCAGGGAAGCGATCCTCGAAACATTCCATGATGCCGGGATCACCAAGTTGGAGCCGCCGCTGAGGCCAGCGAATAGGGAACTCATGCCGTAGGTGCCGCAGAAGGGTACGACGACGGCCATCGTGGACGCCGACGTCATATCGATCGCGGATGCCACATTCCGGCCGTGTTGGATAAGGCGTTGCTGGACATGAAGTGCAAACTTCGGGAGGTTCGTCGTGCCGGAGGTGGTGAAGATCAGGGATCCTCTCTTGGGTGAAGACCGGTCGGGCGCCGTCCCAGAGGCATTCAAAATCTCGCCATAAGGTACAACAAGCAGCTCGGGAAACCTCTCCAAAGGCTCGACTTGGTCATTGAGATCAATAACCAATCTAAGGTCTCTCAGCGATTCGCAGTCAGCGAGGACCGACTTTGCATCTGTCGTCGCGGAGTCGATCAGAATTGCTTTAGCTCCGCTTCGCGTGATGATATCGCCAATCTCTTTGACCCGAAATTTCGGGTTGAGCGGTACCACAATCGCTCCGACTCGGGCGCAAGCACAGAGAACTGCGAGCCATTCTGGGCAGTTGGCAAGCCAGATCGCCACGCGTTCGCCCTCTGCGACCCCCGCTCGTGACAGACCGGTCGCAACCCTTGTGCTAATGTCGTATAGTTCGCCGTAGGAAAGGACGACGTTGTCAAAGATAAGGCGCGTGTCATGCCGGCCGTTGGCCAGCAGGAGCGCGGGGATTGTCTGAGGTTGTTCTGGATTCAATCTGACCTCCCATCAGATCGAAGAGGAAACTTGCGGAAAAGCAAATTCACACTTGTGTCCTCACGTTCACCATTTCGAATTCTTTGTCAATATGCGGTCGACGAAATTTGAAGGGGAAGGGACCTCGTGCCCATATGACAGGCAGCGTCTTATCGATCGAACCGCGAGACGACCCGGCATGCCATCAGCGATCATGATTGCTCCCACCCTTCCGGCTCAGTGCAACCCCGCTTAATGAGAAGACGTCCTGAATGATGGTCGCAGAAGGCGGATTAGCCGGCCCCGGGGAGTTTGGGAGGCGGCGGTGGAAGCTTCGCCGCTCGACGCTCGCTTCCCTGCCGGAACCAAGTACAACTGCCGTCGGGCGTTCCCGCGAAACCTGTTTGAACTTCCTGAGGTACGACCACACTCAACTGCCGATCTCGCGAACGAAAATGACGCAGCGGAGACAAGCTACGGAAATCTTGAAAGTACAACTAAATGATGCAGGCGAGAGCCGTTGCTTTTTCCAGCTGGGAGAAGTGTTGGATCAGCGCAATCAAATGCTCCCCATACTCCGCTTGGTTCTTTTTGATGCGACCGATCGGCCCCGTGATAGCCACTCCAAGCGGCTCGCCTCCCAACTCAATGTGAACCGCGATCACCATGACATCGGGAACATTTTCGCCGTGCGTAATAAACAGATTGCTTTGCCGACTGATCCGAATGTCCTCAAGCAGACCATCGATCGTCACAATCGTCGAGTCGGTCACCTTTTTCATACCCACCTTGCGGACAACAGCAAGGAGCTCGGAGTCTGAGAGCGTGCTAGGCATCGCTTTGCCTATCGCGCTTGAGTGAAGCGGCTTGATGTCGCCAGGTTTGGCGGAGTAGCGAATCGAGCGGCTACTCTCCATGACCTCAAGATAGGTGATGTGATCGCCTCGGCGCATTCCAAGAAGGATTGTCTCGTCGGTGGCCGCCAACAGCTTTTTCATCTCGGGCTGCAAGATATCGATGATCGGGTCACTTCGAGCTATAAGTTCCAAAACGGTGAGTATTCTTTCGTGGGAAATATGAGCTCTCGGTCTTCTAAAATGTATACATAACCGCGCTGGCGCAGTGTTTTGACGAGGGAATGTGTGCTAGACGTCGGAGACCCAAGTATTTTTGCAATTTCTGCGAGGTAAATCGGGCCTTGTAGGCGTGCTACGACTTCGAGTAAATCCAGAGTTCGTAATGCCGTATTTACGTTTTCAGGCGCCATCTACACCTCAAAGTCTTTTATACGTCCGGTTATTATATGTGATCCGCTTTTTCAATAACATGTAATCCCCGGCTCCCGTGAGCCTGTCTTTTTTGCGATGCGCGTGTCGGTCGGTAAAGAGCAGATTGTCGAGGTCTGGCAGCATCCGCAGGCTACGGCAACGACATCGCCATGACAAACGCCGACCCATGACCCTCGGCTTGTTACCGTTATTTCCCTCTGCGCCATTGACACAAAAATTCATGTATGAGAATAGATATTCTGTATCCTGAATTTTACGAATTGGGCCGCTGAAAAATGAGTGCTGCAGTATCTCCGAGCCATGAGGACCCGTACCGAAAATATGTTCATTTTGTCGATGGGGCCGACAGAGACACGGATCACGATCACTATTTCGAGTCTGTAAATCCGACGACAGGACGGCTTTGGGGACGATTTGCCATCGCTGACGATGTGGATGTCGATGTGGCGGTGCAGTCCGCCCATAGGGCGTTCCGGGGGGAATGGTCACAGATGTCGGCGAGCAAGCGTGGCTCGCTCATGACACGCTGGGGCGAGGCGATTGCCAACAACGCCGATTTTATTGGCCGACTCGAAGTCACACAAAATGGCAAGCTGCTAGCAGAAATGAAACTTCAAGCGCAGATCGCACTGGATTGGTTGCGCTACTTCGGTGGACTGGCCGACAAGATCGAAGGCTCGGTCATTCCGCTCAACCAGACGAGTGTTCTCAATTATACTCTTCGCGAGCCGCTCGGCGTCGTTGGGGTGATTACGCCGTGGAATTCTCCGACCTTCCTGACAATCATGTCGGTGGCGCCGGCACTCGCTGCCGGCAATACGGTGGTCCTTAAACCTTCCGAGGTGACGTCGGCCTCGGCCATAGAACTTGCACGTCTCGCCAAGGTGGCCGGTATTCCGGATGGTGTAATCAACGTGGTGACGGGCCTTAGGAGGACGGGCGAGGCGATCGTCGATCATCCGCTGGTTCGAAAGGTGGCGTTTACCGGAAGTGTTGGCGCCGGCAAAGCGATCGCCGGTAGATTGTCGCAACGGCTTGCCAGCTACACCTTGGAACTTGGCGGCAAGAGCCCGAACATCGTCTTTCCCGATGCCAATCTCGATCAGGCAGAGGCGGGTGTACTTGCCGGCATTTTCGCGGCGGCTGGGCAGACCTGTATCGCTGGATCGCGAGCATATATTCATGAGGCGATCTACGACGAGCTGGTTGATCGGCTGACGCGGCGGGCGAAATCAATCGTGCTTGGCGACCCGCTGCTTACGTCGACCCAGATGGGCCCAGTTGCCACCAGCGCGCAGCTCGAAAAGGATCTCACGATTGTCGCTCAGGCCCGCGATGACGGCGCGGAACTGGCCTATGGCGGCGAACGAGTGAGCGTCGGCGACTTCGGCGGCTACTTCATCTCGCCGGCCATCCTGACCGGAGTTTCGCAGAACAACCGCGTGATGCGCAATGAGGTCTTCGGTCCGGTGCTTGCGATCGCGAAATTCAAGGACGAGGATGAGGTCGTCTGCCTGGCGAATGACTCACCCTTTGGCCTCGCTGCCGGTGTCTGGACCAACGACATCAAGCGCGGCCACCGCATGGCCCGCAGGCTGGAGGCTGGCACAGTCTGGCTCAATACCTATCGCGCGCTCGCCTTCAACTCGCCTTTCGGCGGCTACAAGGACAGCGGTGTTGGCCGTGTCAACGGGATCGATGCTGTGAACAGCTTTCTGCAAACCAAGAGCGTCTGGTGCGAACTTGGCGACGAGGTCCGCGATCCGTTCGTGCTGAAGGCTTGAGCCTAATTGTCAATCACAACGCAATTTTCAGGAGGAACACGATGAACAAGGCACTTTACGATCAGGGAATGAAGATCCGCAAGGAAGTTCTCGGCGAGCGATACGTCGCGAATGCCATAGCGGCGGCGGACGAATTTAACACGCCCCTTCAGGATTTGGTCACTGAGTACTGTTGGGGGGCGGTCTGGGGTCGCGATGGTCTCGATCGGAAAACACGCAGTCTCATAAATCTCGGAATGATCAGCGCGCTCAACCGGCCCCACGAGCTCAAGGCGCACGTGAAGGGCGCCCTGCGCAATGGTGTTTCCAAGGACGAGATCCGCGAAGTGCTTCTGCAGGTCGTCATCTACTGTGGGGTTCCAGCCGGGGTGGAATCCTTCCGCATCGCGCGCGAGGTCTTGGCTTCCGAGGCTGCGGATTCCGCGGCCTGAACAGCCATGATCGAAATCCAAGGAGATTGTAATGTTGACCACAGCCGAAGAGCCGCGTGCGGGAACTAAGGAAATGATCATTGACGCCGACGTCCATCCCTGGATCAACGGCGACATCAAAGGCCTGCAGAAATATCTCTCTCGCACGTGGTGGGAGCATTTCGACGGCCGTTACGTTCTTCCCAATCACTACCTGAGGCCACCATTGGCCCGCGCCTCTTCGAACCGTCTGGACGCCATGCCACCCAGCGGCGGGGAGCCAGGTTCGGATCCGGTCTTTATGAAGGAAGACCATCTCGATAGGCACAACATCAGCCACGCGATCCTCTCATCGATCCAAGCCGGAAAGCTGGCGGCAATCCCAACGCCAAATGAAGCGATCGCTCTCGCGACTGCTTTCAATGAATACTTCCTCAACGAATTCATTACCGTCGATGATCGCTATAAGCTCGCGATGGTCGTGGCCGCCCATGATCCTTTCGCCGCCGCGGAGGAGATCCGCCGCATCGGCAACCTCCCGAGTGTGGTGGCCGTTTTCATGCCGCTACTCAACACGATGATGGGCAACCGGCATTATTATCCAATCTACGAGGCTGCCGAGGAATTGGGCCTGCCGATCCTGATCCATCCGACTGGGACGGAAGGAGGATTCCCGACTGCTGTCACCTTTGCCGGCGGGATCCCGAGCACCTACATCGAGCGACATACGCTTTTCCCAGAAATCGGCATTTCCGCGATCACCAGCATGATCTTCGAGGGCGTGTTTTATCGATTTCCAAGGCTAAAGCTGCTCGCTGCCGAGTTCGGCATCACTTGGTTGCCGCATTTTCTATGGCGCATGGACCAGAACTGGCATCAGTTCCGCAAGGAGGTGCCTTGGGTGAAGACCAAGCCGAGCGACACCGTCATCGAGCATATCCGCTTCACCTCGCAACCGATCGAGGAGCCTGAGAGGCCCGAATATCTCGACCAGATGCTGGAAATGATTCAAGCGGAGAAGACGCTGCTATTCAGCACCGACTATCCGCATTGGGACAATGACTTTCCGATGCAGACGCTGACGCGCCTTTCACCGGAAAAACGTCGCCGCATCTTCTTCGATAACGCTGCCGATCTGTTCGGTCTGAAGTAAGTCAATTTGGAGAAAATGGTGTGGCATCGCATCTCGTGACGACACTTGAGGTTTTGGAAGAAGCTAAGCCGTCAGTACATACGGTTGAGGGCCGATCGATCGGCATCATCAAGTCGAAAGGCGAAATCTATGCGGTCCGGAACGTTTGCCCGCACAAGCGGGCGCCGGTCTGCCAAGGACAATTGCGCGGCACGATGCTGCCGAGCGCCCCGAACACGTTCGTCTTCGGCATGGAGAACGAGGTTCTGCGATGCCCCTGGCATGGCTGGGAATTCAATCTCACGACCGGAGAGACCATTTGCGATGGTCTTAGCAAGAAGCTGACCTTCTTTCCGGTCACCATCAAGGACGGTGCGGTCTACGTCGAGATCTGATCGCAGCCGCACTCCTCCAGCGCAAAGTAGGGAATTGAAGATGGCCGTCATCACCTTTGAATATCCGGACGGTACTAGCCGCGACGTGGAAGCGACCGCGGGAATGAGCGTTATGCAGGCAGCGAAGACAGCCGGGATTGACGGTATCATCGCGGAATGCGGCGGCGATATGGTCTGCGCCACCTGTCACGTTTTCGTTAAGTCGAAGGAATTGCTGGACCATTTGTCACCTCCGTCCATAACAGAAGAGCAGATGCTCGACTTTACTTCGGAACGGCGTCGGCAAACCAGCCGCTTGAGCTGCCAGATACCGGTCAGCGACGCGCTCGACGGTCTCGTGGTAGAAATTCCTAGGACCCAGGTCTGATGGATAGGGTTGTCATCATCGGCGCTGGACAGGCGGGTTGTCAGCTTGCGGTCTCGTTGCGCGAAAAAAACTTTCCGGGTGATATCGTTCTGCTTGGTGACGAGGGCGAGCTGCCGTACCAAAGACCGCCGCTTTCAAAAGCGTATCTCAGAGACGCAAGCGGCTCCGACGCCCTGCGGATTAAGCCGGCCGAATTTTTTGTCGAGCGTAACATCGATTTTCGTGCGGATACTCCCGCGGAATCCATTGACCGGTCGCGGCGCGAAGTTGCGCTCCGCAGTGGCGAGACGGTTAGTTATGATCGTCTCGTGCTTGCCACGGGTGTGCGAAACAGAACGGTCACGCTACCGAATGCCGACGCGAAGTCGATCGCCTATCTGCGGACGCGGCGTGAGGCTGAATCTCTGAGGTTGCGCATGGCGCAGGCCCGGACCGTGGTCGTGATTGGTGCGGGCTTCATCGGAATGGAGTTTGCCGCCGTGGCACGCCAGAGCGGTCTCGATGTGACTGTCATTGAGCAGGCAGATCGTTCGATGTCGCGCGCCGTATCGAAGATCATGTCGTCATTCATCGAAGCGCGACATCGTGCTGAAGGCGTAAATTTCGAATTCGGAGCCGGCATTCAAGGCTTCGAAATTCGACAATCGGTGGCTCAAGCCGTGTGCCTCAATGATGGGCGCAGCATCCCCGCGGATCTCGTTCTGGCGGCCGTTGGCGTGATCCCGAACACTGACCTTGCGGAGGGGGCTGGGCTGCGCACGCGCAACGGTATCCTCGTCGACAGGACACTCACCACCGACGATCCCGTCATTCACGCGATTGGCGACTGCGCCGTCTATCCTCATCCACTTTGCGGTGGGAGAGAAATCCGTCTTGAGTCGGTGCAGAATGCTTCCGACCAAGCGCGGTTTCTCGCTAGCGCAATCATGGGCGAGGCGACCCATTACGATTCAGTGCCGTGGTTCTGGAGCGACCAGTACGATATGAAGCTGCAGATCGCCGGCGTCCCCGGTCCCGACGATATCCACCAGCTATCAGGCGACCCGATCGCGGGCCAATTTTCGGTTCGGCATTCTACCGATGGCCGCCTGACAGCGCTCGAAACAATGAATCAGGTGCGGGAGCACATGCTCGCCCGCAATGACTTGAAACGCACACTGGTGGCAATAGGGTCGCCGTCGGCATCCCGAGTTTGAACGAGATACAGTAATCAGCGATGAGAGGAGACAGTGATGTCCGCGAAAGTGATCGGATTCATCGGGCTTGGAAAGATGGGAGCGCTGATGGCAGCACGCCTCGTCGCGGCAAACCGGAGCGTCATCGCATTTGACACCAATCCTGCGGCGGTCGCCGCTTTGGAAGGGTCGGGAGCAAAGGCCGCAAAGTCGGCACGTGAGGTTGCCGATTCTGCCGAAATTGTCTTCGGCAGTCTGCCGACCCCGGACGTCGTGCGCGAAGTCGCGCTCGGTGAGAGCGGTATCTCCGACGGCCTTGCGATCAAAGTCTTTGTCGATCTTTCGACGACGGGTCCGAAGGTCGCGTCGCTCGTGCATGCTGGGTTGGCTGCGAAGGGCATTGCGTGCGTCGATTGTCCGGTTAGCGGCGGATTGGCCGGCGCTCGTGACGGGAAGCTGACCCTCATGGTCTCCTCGGACGAAACGCAATTCGAGGAGATCCGCGAATTGCTGTCCACGCTCGGCAAGCCGGTCTTCGTTGGTTCAACGCCTGGCGCGGCGCAGATCATGAAGCTCGCCAACAATCTTCTAGCGACTTGCGCGCTGGCGATTACCTCCGAAGCGTTGGTATTCGGTGTGAAAGGCGGGCTCGACCCCGCAGTGATGTGCGAAGTCTTCAACATGAGCAGTGGGCGGAATACCGCGACCGTCGACAAATTTCCCCGCTCGGTGCTGACCGGAACTTTCGACTTCGGCTTCTCGACCGGGCTTGCCTACAAGGATGTCCGCCTGTGCCTTGACGAAGCGGAGGCTTTCGGCGTTCCCACTCCTGTTGGGAGCGCGGTCCGCCAGGTGCTTGCAATTACTCAATCGAAATACGGCGCCGATTCCGACTGGACGAGCATGATCCGCCCGTTCGAGGAATGGGCTGGTGTCGAGGCGAGAGCGGGACAACCTAGGTCGTAGGTTAATGACCGGAGAACATCCGAGGAGAAAATTGATGAAGGCAGACGACACGTTCACGACCGATATTGGCTGGAGCACGGCCAATTCCATAACAGTGTTCGGAATGGACTTTCCCTCGGAAATCCTTGGCTCGCTCAATCTCGGCGACATGGCTTTTCTGGAACTGACGGGACGAGTGCCCGATGCGAATGAATCGCGCATGTTCAACGCTATGGTAGTCACGCTCGTGGAACACGGATTGACGCCAAGCACGCTTGCAGCCCGACTCACCTACCTCGGCGCGCCGGAAGCGCTCCAGGCTGCGGTCGCAGCTGGGTTAAGCGGCCTCGGCAGCGTCTTCGTCGGTAGCGTTGAGGGTTCCGCCAAGATGCTCTACGAGGCGTTTGCGAAAGATGATAGCGAACCGCTTTCTACCATCGCAGCCAGAGTGGTTGCTGACTTCGACGCTCGCAAGCAGATCATCCCCGGCATCGGCCATCCTTTCCACAAACCCATCGACCCGAGGACACCGCGTCTGATCCAACTCGCAGAGGAGACCGGATTTCGACGCAAGCATGTCGACCTCGTACTTCAGATCTCGGCCACGGCAGAGAAGAAAAAGGGCAAGGAACTGCCGGTAAATGCGACCGGTATTCTGGGCGCGCTGTGCTGCGAAATGGGTTTTGACTGGAAGATTTGCCGCGGCCTTGGCGTCATGGCACGTGCCGTGGGAATCGTCGGGCATCTCCTGGAGGAATCCCGTAATCCGATCGCACGGAAATTGTGGTTAGAGACAGAAGAACGTGCGACGCGCCATCTGCGTGAAGCAACAGGCAATGGAACAGTGGAGGAATGAGCAGATGCTTGAAGGCAAGGTGGTCGTTGTAACCGGTGCGGGCCGTGGAATCGGTCGCGAACTTGCGTTGGAAATCGCACGACAGGGCGCCTCGGTCGTGGTCAACGACCTGGGAGCGGCTTTGGACGGGCAGGGACAGGATCAGGGACCGGCAGCTGCAGTGGTCGAGGAAATCAGGAGGAACGGCGGCAGCGCCGTCGCGCATTTCGGCAGCGTCAGCGATTGGGGCCAGGCGCAAAACATTGTTGCTGCGGCACTTGATAATTTCGGTCGTATCGATGGGCTCGTAAACAATGCCGGCATCCTGCGCGACCGATTTTTCTTCAATATGGAACCGGAAGAGTGGCGGGCGGTGATCGACGTCCATCTCCACGGCTCCTTCTACATGGCACGGGCAGCCGCGCAGCATTTCAAGCAACAGCAGTCCGGCGCCTATGTGCATTTCGTGTCGACCTCAGGGCTGATCGGCAACCTCGCCCAAGCTAATTACTCAGCTGCGAAGATGGGCATAGTTGCTCTGTCGAAATCGATCGCGATGGACATGGAACGCTACCACGTTCGTTCCAATTGCGTATCGCCATTTGCCTCGAGCAGGATGATTGGCTCGATCCCGACAGAAGGAGCCGAAGCGGGGGAGCGCGTCAAACGGTTGCAGGCGATGGAACCGGCTAAGATAGCGCCTCTTGTCGCCTATCTGCTGACGGATAGCGCTTCTGACGTCTCGGGGCAGATTTTCGCGGTGCGCGCGAACGAAGTGTTCTTGATGAGTCAGATCCGTCCGATCCGTTCTATGCATGCCGACAGCGGATGGACCGTACAGACGATCGCCGATCGTGCGATGCCGGCATTTCGCGGCAGCTTCTATCCGCTCGACCGTTCGCAGGACGTATTCAGCTGGGACCCGGTCTGATGGGGTTTAGTGCCCTCGACCCCGAAAAGCTGCGGAAGTTCTCGATCCCCGAGATCAGGGAAAATTGGACCTACGCGGACACGCTTTTCTACAATTTGTCGATCGGCATCGGCTCGCACCATCTTGCGCCCGAAGAGCTCAAATACGTCCAGCAGAGGGACAATCTTGCCACCCTGCCTTCGATGGCGACCGTCATGGCACATCCCGGTTTCTGGCTTGAGCATCCTGACAGTGGGGTCGATCCTCGCTGCGCGCTGCATGGCGAGCAGACGGTCGAACTCGATGGACCGCTTCCGGCGGAGGCTGATATTGTTTCACAAAGCCGGATCGGCAGATTGCTCGATAAGGGCGAAGGCAAAGATGCAATCCTTGAGACGATCACAGATCTCATCGATGCCAGGACGGAGGTGCGCCTTGCGAGTCTCCGTCGGACAACCGTTCTTAGAAAGTGCGGCGGCTTCGGTGGCGAAGACCTGGCGGGCAACAAGCCGGCGACACGACCGGATGATCCAGCCGACATTGTCGTCGAGTTCGCTACACTGCCGCAACAGGCGCTCATCTACGCATTGAACGGTGATAGCAATCCCCTGCATCTCGATCCAACGATCGCAGCAAATGCGGGCTTTCCAGGTCCAATCCTACAGGGCCTGTGTACGTTCGGAATAGCGACGTTCCTGCTTGCGGAAGCCGCGTTCAACGGTCAACCCGAGCGGATGCGGTCAATCGGGATGCGCTTCTCAAGCCCAGTCTATCCTGGCGAAACTCTTCAGGTAGCGATCTGGAACAATGGTTTCTTTGAAGTGTCGACTGCCGCACGTAAACAAGTTGTAGGTCGCCTGGGGACCTTTGGTACAACGGGATGAAGCTCTTATCGGTGGCTCCGCGGTCTGCGTCACTTCGTTCAGGTCAATGCCGCGATAGTGACATTTCGTAGCTGCTCTTTAACTTTCGGCAGGCCCAACCTTCGAAGCGTAGAACCAATTGTAAAAGGCCACCTCGGACGATCTCGCTCCATCTGCACGACGAAAATCAAGGTTTCGATGCACTTGGGCGATCAATAGCGTCGGGAGCCCGAAAAACTGTTGCTGGCGAATCACCCGGAAGGAAACACATGGTCATATCGAAGATTCTTGTCGCCAACCGGTCCGAAATCGCTATTCGCGTGTTCCGCGCGGCCAATGAATTGGGCATAAAAACGGTCGCGATCTGGGCGGAGGAGGATAAACTCTCACTCCATCGGTTCAAAGCGGATGAGAGCTATCAAGTCGGTCGCGGCCCAAATCTGGCGCGTGACCTTGGGCCGATCGAAAGCTACCTCTCCATTCCGGAAGTGATCCGCGTTGCAAAACTGTCCGGTGCCGACGCGATCCATCCGGGATACGGCCTTCTGTCTGAAAGCCCTGAATTTGTAGAGGCCTGCAACGATGCAGGCATCATTTTCATCGGCCCGACTGCCGATACCATGCGCCAACTGGGCAACAAGGTCGCTGCCCGCAATCTAGCTATTTCCGTTGGCGTGCCTGTTGTTCCGGCCACTGAGCCGCTGCCGGATAATATCGAGACCGTGAAGAAGATGGCTGCCGAGATAGGCTATCCCGTCATGCTGAAGGCCTCCTGGGGAGGTGGCGGGCGCGGCATGCGCGTCATCCGCTCAGAGGCCGATCTTGCCAAGGAAGTCACTGAAGCCAAGCGCGAAGCCATGGCCGCCTTCGGCAAGGATGAAGTTTATCTGGAAAAGCTGGTGGAGCGTGCACGCCACGTGGAAAGCCAGGTGTTGGGCGACACGCATGGTAATGTGGTTCATCTCTTCGAGCGTGACTGCTCCATCCAGCGCCGTAACCAGAAGGTGGTGGAGCGCGCACCGGCCCCTTACCTCTCGGAGGCACAGCGGCAGGAACTGGCCGGCTACTCCCTGAAGATTGCCGCTGCAACGAACTATATCGGCGCCGGCACCGTCGAATATCTGATGGATGCAGATACCGGTAAATTCTACTTCATCGAAGTGAACCCGCGCATTCAGGTCGAGCATACGGTCACGGAAGTCGTCACCGGCATCGATATCGTCAAGGCGCAGATCCACATTCTGGAAGGGGCGGCCATCGGCAAGCCGGAATCCGGCGTGCCTGCCCAGGAGAGCATCCGCCTCAACGGCCATGCGTTGCAGTGCCGCATTACGACGGAAGATCCGGAACAGAACTTGATCCCGGATTATGGCCGCATCACCGCCTATCGTTCTGCAGCCGGTTTTGGCATTCGTCTCGATGGTGGCACGGCCTATACGGGCGCGATCATCACCCGCCATTACGATCCGCTGCTGGTGAAGGTCACGGCGTCTGGCGGTACACCGCACGAAGCGATCAGCCGCATGGATCGTGCTCTGCGCGAGTTCCGTATTCGCGGCGTGGCAACCAATCTCACATTCCTGGAAGCGATCATCGGTCACCCGAGTTTTCGCGACAATTCCTATACGACTCGCTTTATCGACACGACGCCGGAGCTCTTCCAGCAGGTGAAGCGCCAGGACCGTGCGACCAAGCTTTTGACCTATCTCGCGGATGTGACCGTCAATGGTCATCCGGAAACCAAGGGCCGTCCGAAGCCATCAGACAAGGCGCCGAAGCCGGTTGTTCCTTACATCGAAGCCGAGGTGCAGGCCGGCACCAAGCAGAAGTTCGATGAGCTGGGACCCAAGGCGTTTGCGGAATGGATGCGCAATGAAAAGCCCGTGCTGCTGACCGACACGACCATGCGCGACGGTCACCAGTCGCTGCTCGCCACCCGCATGCGCACCTTCGACATTGCCCGCATCGCACCCGTCTATGCCAAGGCACTGCCCAACCTCTTCTCGCTGGAATGCTGGGGTGGTGCGACCTTTGACGTGTCCATGCGCTTCCTGACGGAAGATCCGTGGGAGCGTTTGGCGCTGATCCGCGAAGGCGCACCAAACTTTCTGCTGCAAATGCTGCTGCGGGGTGCAAACGGCGTTGGCTACACCAACTATCCGGACAATGTGGTGAAGTACTTCGTACGCCAGGTGGCGAAGGGTGGCATCGATCTCTTCCGCGTGTTCGACTGCCTGAACTGGGTGGAGAACATGCGCGTCTCCATGGACGCCATTCAGGAAGAGAACAAGCTCTGCGAGGCAACGATCTGCTACACCGGCGATCTCTTGAACATTGCTCGCCCGAAGTATGATCTGAAATACTATGTCTCGCTGGCGGAAGAACTGGAAAAGGCCGGTGCGCATATCATCGCGCTGAAGGACATGGCAGGGCTTCTGAAGCCTGCCGCTGCCCGTGTGCTGTTCAAGGCGCTGCGCGAGGCGACGAGCCTGCCGATCCATTTCCACACGCATGATACGTCAGGCATCTCAGCCGCAACGGTTCTCGCCGCGATCGATTCCGGCGTCGATGCCGTGGATGCGGCCATGGATGCCTTCTCCGGCAATACCTCGCAGCCCTGCCTTGGTTCGATTGTCGAAGCACTGTCGGGTACCGAACGTGACTCCGGTCTAAATCCGGAATGGATCCGCCGCATCTCCTTCTATTGGGAAGCAGTGCGCCACCAATATGCGGCCTTCGAAAGCGACCTCAAGGGTCCGGCTTCCGAAGTCTATCTTCATGAAATGCCGGGCGGCCAGTTCACCAACCTCAAGGAACAGGCACGTTCGCTGGGTCTCGAAACCCGCTGGAACGAAGTGGCCCAGACCTATGCCGACGTCAACCAGATATTCGGCGATATCGTCAAGGTCACGCCCTCTTCCAAGGTGGTTGGCGATATGGCGCTGACGATGGTGAGCCAGGATCTCACCGTCGAGGATGTCGAAAATCCGGGCCGTGATATCGCCTTCCCGGACTCGGTCGTCTCCATGCTGCGCGGCGATCTGGGTCAGCCTCCGGGCGGATGGCCGGAAGCGTTGCAGAAGAAGGCGTTGAAGGGCGACAAGCCCTATACCGAGCGCCCGGGCTCGCTGCTGAAGGAAGCCGATCTGGAAGCCGAGCGCAAGGTGATCGAGGACAAGCTCGGCCGGACAGTCGATGACTTCGAATTCGCGTCCTACCTTATGTATCCGAAGGTCTTTACCGATTTCGCGCTGACAGCCGATACCTACGGCCCGGTCTCGGTTTTGCCGACGCCTGCTTATTTCTACGGCATGGCAGACGCCGAGGAGCTGTTCGCGGAAATCGAGCGCGGTAAGACGCTTGTTATCGTCAACCAGGCGGCCAGCGCCGCCGACGCGCAAGGCCTTGTCACCGTCTTCTTCGAGCTGAACGGCCAGCCGCGCCGCATCAAGGTGCCGGATCGCAGTAGCGCCGCGTCAAGCATTGCACGCCGGAAGGCTGAAACCGGCAATGCAGCGCAACTCGGCGCGCCGATGCCGGGCGTCATTTCCCGCGTCTTCGTCGCTGCCGGCCAGAAAGTGAAGGCGGGCGATGTGCTGCTCTCCATCGAATCGATGAAGATGGAAACGGCGCTGCACGCTGATAAAGACGGCACCATTTCGGAAGTTCTGGTCAAAGTCGGCGACCAGATAGAAACGAGGGATTTGATCACGACGTTCGCCATTTAACGTGGAGAGTAAGATGTCCGTAACCGATGAGAGTGATATGCCGCGTGAAAATCGCAAGCTAAGGGTGGCGGCGGGATGCGGCCTAACGCAGGTATTTTTACTGACAGGCCTCACCGTCACGGAAATCAAAGACGCTGAAGCCGGTCGTGCCGTGCCACGTCGTGAGCTGTTTCGCCTGAAGGCGCGTCTCATTTTCGCCAGCTGGTGCTTCAGTTCCATAAATACACTTTATGCGGCAAAGCCAAATTTTATCAGCGCCTTGGGCAGTTCAACCTGAGAGCCAACGGTTCAAATCTACTCAAGGCGTGACGCAGTTCCCGGGACGTGTTGCTGGTCCCAGATGCCGTGACACTGATGTGCCTAAAGTATCGTACGGATCCAGCACGTACCCGGCCGCGCATGCTGCCATCGCTTCCGGCGATTCAGATGCGATGGTGGGTTTTCCCACGGCCTGGCTCCAGTGATGTTAATCGATGGAACTGAGGGCCATGAAATGGCCCGCCCCTCGAGGGTGGGGCGGGCCTTTATCGATTGCCTTAGAAGTCCATACCGGCGCCAGCGGGCATAGCCGGGGCGGCATCCTTCTTGGGCTTCTCGGCAATCATAGCCTCGGTCGTGATCAGAAGGCCGGCAACAGAGGCAGCGTCCTGCAGAGCGGTGCGCACCACTTTGGCAGGATCAATGACACCCTGTGCATAAAGATCGCCGAATTCGCCAGTCTGAGCATTCCAGCCGAAGGACAAGTCGGTCTTTTCCCGGAGTTTACCAACAATCACCGAGCCTTCAGCACCAGCATTCTCGGCGATCTGGCGCACGGGAGCCTCGATTGCACGACGGATAATGTCGACGCCGACGCGCTGGTCCTGGTTGGCAGTGGAGAGATTGTCGAGGGCCTTCACGGCACGCAACAGAGCCACGCCTCCGCCGGGCAGGATACCTTCTTCCACGGCCGCGCGGGTGGCGTGCAGGGCATCGTCCACGCGGTCCTTCTTTTCCTTGACCTCGACTTCCGTCGAGCCGCCGACGCGGATGACCGCAACGCCGCCTGCGAGCTTGGCCAGGCGCTCCTGCAGCTTTTCGCGGTCGTAGTCCGACGTGGTTTCTTCGATCTGCGCGCGGATCTGGACGACGCGACCTTCAATTTCCGCCTTGGAGCCGACGCCATCGATGATCGTGGTATTTTCCTTTTCAATGGCCACCTTCTTGGCCCGACCAAGCATGTTGAGGGTGACATTCTCCAGCTTGATGCCGAGATCTTCCGAGATAACAGTACCACCCGTCAGGATGGCGATGTCTTCCAGCATGGCCTTGCGACGATCGCCGAAGCCAGGAGCCTTCACGGCAGCGATCTTCAGGCCACCCCGCAGCTTGTTGACGACGAGGGTCGCCAGCGCCTCGCCTTCGACGTCTTCAGCGATGACCAGCAACGGCTTGCCGGATTGGACGACGGCTTCGAGAACCGGGAGCATGGCCTGCAGGTTCGACAGCTTCTTTTCGTGGATCAGGATGTAGGGGTCTTCAAGCTCGACCCGCATCTTGTCCTGGTTCGTGACGAAGTAGGGGCTCAGATAGCCGCGGTCGAACTGCATGCCTTCGACGACTTCGAGTTCGGTTTCGGCGGTCTTGGCCTCCTCGACAGTGATGACGCCTTCATTGCCCACTTTTTCCATAGCTTCCGCGAGATAGCGGCCGATTTCGGAATCGCCGTTGGCGGAAATGGTGCCCACCTGTGCGATTTCGGAATTGCTGGTGATCTTGCGGGCGTTGGTCTTCAGTTCTCTCACGACCGCGTCAACGGCCAGATCAATACCGCGCTTCAGGTCCATCGGGTTCATGCCGGAAGCGACAGCCTTGGTGCCTTCCTTCACGATCGCCTGGGCGAGTACGGTGGCAGTCGTGGTGCCGTCGCCGGCCAGATCGTTGGTTTTGGAAGCGACTTCGCGCAGCATCTGCGCGCCCATATTCTCGAACTTGTCTTCCAGTTCGATTTCCTTGGCGACCGATACGCCGTCCTTGGTGATACGCGGTGCACCGAAGGACTTGTTGATCACGACGTTGCGGCCTTTCGGGCCGAGCGTCACCTTCACGGCATTGGCCAGCACATCGACCCCACGCAGCATGCGTTCACGGGCATCGGTGTGAAACTTGACTTCTTTCGCAGCCATTTTTTCTAACTCCTCAATAGGCAGCTATTTGACTGATGGTTTGCAATGACAGGATCGCCTCAGGCGGCTTTCTTCTGCTCGGCCTGGGCCTCGATGATGCCCATGACGTCGCTTTCCTTCATGATCAGCAGGTCTTCGCCGTTGATCTTGATCTCGGTGCCGGACCACTTGCCGAACAGGATGCGATCACCTGCCTTGACGTCGAGCGCGTGGATCTGGCCGGCTTCGTTGCGTGCGCCGGGCCCGACGGCGATGACCTCGCCTTCCTGCGGCTTTTCCTTGGCAGTATCGGGGATAATGATGCCGCCCTTGGTCTTTTCTTGGGATTCGACCCGGCGGACGAGAATGCGATCATGAAGCGGTCGGAACGACATGTTTTCCTCCGTTGAGCAAAAAATGTGACGTTGTTCCCTCACCGGACCGGATGACCAGTCCGGGCGGGTGCGAACCTCATTGAGCGTTCGCGCGCATAGATTTATTTTGGGTTTTTCCGAATTCAAGAGGGTGACAAGAAAAAATCAGCGCTCACGAAAGACGGCTGCTAACAGTTTGTAAAAGAAACACAAAAGCGCTGGCGCGTTCAAAAATTCGTTGATGACGGCAAAATTTTGCGCCACCTTGTGTTGGTCAAGAAAGGAGATGAAACATGCAGTTCTCATCAGACTTTGCGCGTCAACTCAATGGCTACGGCCTTACCACCGCGCATATCCTATATCGCATCCCCGATTTTGAATCCGTCCTTCAAACCTATGTCTGGCAGGATTACGATTTGGCGCCTGATTTTCCAGAAATGCACAAGTTCCTCGATTTCTGGCAGGCCAGCCTTGATGGACCTCTGCATTCTGTGCGCTACAGCCATCGGCGCCTCATCGGGCCGAATGAATGGCGACGCGTCGACGGCGAGCTCAAGCTGCACTGAGAGCTTGAAACGAGAATTTTCTCTTCCTAGCTCTTTCGCGGCCGAGGCTTAACGAGCTCGGCCGAAATCCCACGTTTATCTTGAGTGAGATTGAAAATGGACGAGAAGATCAAGATCATCAAAGATCTCAGCGTTGAGGAACGCGAAGACGTTTTTGTCGATATTGCGCGTATGCTGGAGGGAACTGCACGCGAAGCCTTCGTCGAAGGTCATCGCCATTTCGCCGCGCTTTCGGCCAACATGGCCCAGGCAATTTTCGTCAATGCCGACGAGCTGGCGCGCGACGACGTGCAAAATGCAGAACGTGTGCTTGAGCAGGCGACCGCAATGATCACGCAGTTCAAGGCTTTGCATCCGTATCGAATGATGAGTCGTGCCTTACATTGATTGTTGCTCGCTTCTGTGAGCGAGAACGGCTGTGTGTGGATATTCGCGCGGCGGCTGTTGGCACTTGAAATTTTTGCTGCTGATGCTCTTGAATCCGAAATTCTCAAAAACCAAATCGATTTCCGCCAGCTGCTGAAAACAGGGCCGGCCTTGCTGGGAGCGCCGCTTTCGGCGCTTCCGTACCCATGTTGCTTCAAGGAGGATATGGCTATGGCAACATCTTACGACTACGCACCCCTGTTCCGTTCGACCGTTGGGTTCGACCGGGTCTTCAATCTACTCGAAAACGCTCAGCGCGCCCGTTCGATCAGCGATTGGCCGCCTTATGACATCTTCAAGACAGGTGACGACAGCTACCGAATCTCGATCGCGGTCGCCGGCTTTGCCCAGGATGATCTCGACGTCACCTTCCAATCCAACCTTCTGACCGTCACCGGCAAGAAGCAGGAGACGGGCAATGACGGCTAATTGCATCGCGGCATCGCCGGCCGGCCATTCGAGCACCGCTTCGAGCTCGCCGACCATGTCCGGGTAAACGGCGCCGATCTGCAGAATGGCCTTCTGTCGATCGATCTCGTGCGTGAGATCCCCGAGGCTTTGAAACCGCGCAAGATCGACATCCAGACCAACCCGGCTCTCTCGCAAAAGGTCACTCCGGCGCAGATCGAAGCGCCAAAGGCAGCTTAACCCGCATTGTCCGCAGAACAAGGGCGCCACTGCTGTGGCGCTCGTCGACATTCCGGGTTGGGAAGGAGAGAGCGATGAAACCCGATATGTTCAGACAACCTGTTACTATCCTCGTCGGCCTTGGCTTTCCGACCGAGGTTCATACCGTCATGGACGCCTACCGCCATCTTGCCGATCGGCCCGCCTCGTCTAGGGACACGGCGCATTCCATTGCCCTGAAGGCATGTCAGGCGGCCCTTCGCGGAGAGATCGAAGCCGAGACCGCACGCGGCCTGTTTGCTGCCTTTGCTGAGAAGCACGATCTGCTGGCACCGGAAACAGACGTGATTGCCGCCTCCCGTCGTGGGCACGACAAAGAGCCGCACGTTCGCTGAGGAGGCCGAGATGCGCGAGTCTTTCCAGCAGGCAGCCGGCAACGCTATGGCGATGGGTCCGACGATCCTGCTTCAGGGCATTCAGATTGAGCGGCCGCTGGACGTGGTGAAAGCGACCGCACTCTCCGCAGACGACAAGCGGACCATCCTGGCTTCTTGGGCTTCGGACTTTTACGCCGTCGACTCGAAGCCGGCATTCCGCCATCTGCCTGGAACACCGGAGCCGGTTTCCATCGACGAGGTTCGAATGGCCCTCACAGAACTCGATCGGCGTTACGGATGATGATTTAGCGGCCGCACGGGCCGGTTCATTCATGTGGCGAACGTTGGCGATCGAGATCGGAATGGTTGAGACCGAAATGTTCCAAAACAAGGTCGAGGTTGCGGCGGTTGGATTTGAAGTAGACATCAAACAGGTCCCCGAACAATGGGATGCTCCGGGCCGCCGCATCGAACCCGATATTGGCCAACATCTTAAGAAGCTCCTCATTGGGCATGCCAAGCCGGCGCGCCTCATCGATGCTTTAGAGACTGATTGCAGCGCCGGCGAAGTCACCGACACCTGGAACCAGCCAGATCACTAAGTGTGCTCCGAACGAAAAGCGTGTTCCGGGAATGGGCGGCGCCGTGTCCATGAGCCGAGACGATCCACGCATGCGGCGAAGGCGTGCCAGACGTTCAGCGCCAACGGGGATGGAGGAACCGCGCATTCCTTGATCAGATTACTCCGGCTGGCGCGCGCCTGCTGATCGGCTTGAGACAAGGGGTGAGAATGTACTACGGGATCAACAGTTAAGCAAAAATGCTAGCCGAAACGCGGTTCGAATCCGTTCAAGAGCAAAAGAAGCGTTTGTTGAAATAGCACATCTCTACCGTTGAAGGGTTGGTCACGGTTGAAATGGAATGGTTTGTCCCGGTTAGCGAACCGGACCACTCGTGTATGAAACGCGGTGGACTCTCACGCCATCGGCATTAAGCAGGGTGATCATACCTTCTTTACTGGACAAAGCGGCCGGTGGCATGATCTCGATGGTTATGGTCGCCCCAGGATCGATCGTGCAGGAAAGGATCATCGCATTCTTCTGCATGTCTTTGATCATCTACCCGTCGAGAGCAACAGTGTCACATCGCAGCATCTTCACACAGTTCCGCTTCCGCAGTGTTACGGCAGACATTATTCCATGGACGGAATCTTCTATTGCTTGTCGCCAGGGCCTCATTCGTTAGCGTTTGTGTTTTCTATGACCGACCGCTCGGGCGAAATAGTTTGTGCGCGAAGGCGGTTGCAAAGCCTATGAAGGCGATGGTCCACAGGACGCCTGACAGAACCACCAGCGTCTCGAAATCGGCATCGTCGAACGTGGCGGCAATGCGGGTGAGGGCGGCGGCTGCAGCACAGGCGTAAACGGCCTGGGAAAATCGGGACATTGTCAGCGCATGCCCCGTGTGGCCAAGCGACGCCCTCATCATGACTGCCAATGTCATTGTGCCGATAGCGCCGGCGCCAAATGCATGCAGCCCCGCGGCAGATGAAACGGTGGACGGGGTAAGAGGAGCAAGGCCCGCGAGAATGAAGCCCGCGGGCAGGAAGAGGTAAGACAGATGCAGAACGAGAACCAGAGGCTCGCGCAAGCTGCGGTCGCCTGCCCAGCGGGCTAATCGCACAAGATGCAGAAAGCCAGTGCCAAGCATCAAGAGGCCGCCAGAATAGGAAAGGGGAGCCGCCACCCAGGCTGAGAAGGCCGCGATGCTGAAAACGATGGTCGCTGCGTCGAACTTGTTGAAGGCCGCCGGCAGACGGCCCGGCTTTTCCCGCGCCAGCCAGTTGCGGGTGAAGCTGGGGATGATCCGTCCGCCAATCAGGATGATGAGCATGATGGCCGCCGCGACCGCGAGCCGCCGCGCATAGTCGCTCGTCCCGCTGAAGAAAGCTTCTGCATGGAAGAGCACATTGGCGAAGAGCAGGATGGTGAGCGGGATCAGCACTTTCAGGTTCCGCCAGTTCTTCCCCGCCAGGATCTCGTTGGCCGTGACACCGGCGACTGCCAGCAGGAAGAGACAATCGAGCACACCCGCCGCGACGGGACCGATCAGCGCGGAGAAGAGCACCGCGATCCGCCCAATCATCCAGAGCGCGATCAGAACGCCGAGCGGCCGGCCCTGAACGGGGAGCCGTCCCGTCCAGTTCGGCACGGCCGTCAGCAGAAAGCCGGTGACGACCGCCGGCAGGAAGCCGAACAGCATTTCGTGGATGTGCCAGTCCACCGGATCGAAGGTGGTCAGCAAGCGCAACTGCCCGAAGACCATCGGCAGCCAGAGAAGGATGGCCAGCCCCGCATAGAGCCCGCCGAGGAAGAAGAACGGCCGGAACCCGTAGGAGAGGATCGCCGGCCCGGTATAGGTTTTCAGTCTCGGCACGGGCATGGCCGGCCTCCTTTCTCGCTGTGTTCAATGACCGGCACAGGTGCATCCGGAATGCGGGAGCCGGCGGATTTCCGCGCGCCAGACATCCGGCCCTTCCTCCAGCGCCAGCCACTCGAACATGCCGGAGAAATGCAGGGCGATGTGCCGGCGCAGCGGAACCGGGTCGTGATCGCTGACCAGAAGCATCCCCATCTTCGGCGTCAGCGCCTCCAGCATCGCGAAGATTTTCGGGTGGCGCTCCTGCGGGGGCAGCAACCGCACGTCGATGGTGGGAAGATCGGTCAGCGTTTCGGTCATGGGATTCGTGTCTCTCTGCGGCCCTTGAAATCATTGGCTTTTGTTTGCGACCGGCCGTATCGCCGCGACCCGAAGGCTAGGCCTCCGCCGAAACGTCATTTTGCGCTAACGCAAAGAAAAAGCCGGTCTCGCCAGATCTCGCTATCGGGCGGCCGTTACAGCCCTTTCGCCGTTTTGATTGCGATATCGCAAACTCGTCCCGGCCTCTGCCGCTAGGTTCCGCTCGAAACGTTGATATCAAGCGGGAAGACAGACATGCCCCTCGGGTTCAAGGATTGGTGCAGGGATTTCATCGCGGCGAGCCTTGTAGCTCTGGTCGCAATCCTCCTTGCCGCAGCCTTCACCGACTCCGCCGGCGCAGCACCGCTCGTCAGCGAATTCCTCGACAAGGCGAAGCCCTCGGACCTCGTGCCGGGCGCAGACGCCTATGGCCCGCTCAGCGACAAGGCCCCTGTCGTCGCCGCCATGAAGAACGGCAAGCGCATCGGCTGGATCTTCCTCACCTCCGATTTCGTGCCCACCGCCGGCTATTCGGGCAAGCCGATTCATATCCTGGCGGGCATTTCGGACGATGCCGTCATCACCGGCGTTCGTCTCATGCAGCATCACGAGCCGATCGTGCTGATCGGCATTCCCGAAGCCCGCATCAAGGCCGTAACCGAGAAATATGCCGGTCTCGACCTCAGGAAAGAGGCCGTGTCGCAGGGCTCGGCGCATGATCCCGACATTGTCTCGGGCGCGACCGTCACCATCATGATCATCGACGATTCCATCGTCCGCGCCGGCATCAAGGTGGCAAAGGCCCTGTCGCTCGGCGGCCTCGCGCCGGATAGCCAGCTGGCCTCGGCCAAACGCCAGATGGACCGCACGAACGATCAGGTGAAGGACTGGCAGACGCTGGCCGGCGACGGCTCGATCCGCCACTTCACCCTCGATGTCGACCAGATCAACAGCGATTTCAAAGGTCTCGGCGACCCGCGCTCGGAAGAGCATGTCGAGCCCGGCCCCGGCAATGACGCCTATATCGATCTCTGGGTCGCGCTCGTCAGCCAGCCCTCGATCGGTAAGAGCCTGCTGGGCGACAACGGCTTCCGCAATCTGCAGGCGGCACTCAAGGAAGGCGACGAAGCCATCCTCGTTGCCGGCAATGGCCGCTGGTCTTTCAAGGGCTCGGGCTATGTGCGCGGCGGCATTTTCGATCGCATCCAGGTCATCCAGGGCGAAATCTCGAACCGCTTCCACGACCGCGATCATCTCCGCATGAACCAGATCGCCGCCGATGGTGCGCCGGCGATGAAGGAGGCAGACCTCTTCATCATCCGCAAGGCCTCGGGCTTTGATCCGGCCGAACCCTTCCGCCTGCAGATGCTGGTCCAGCGCCCGGTCGGCGCCATCGACAAGCTGTTCCGCAACTATGAACTCTCCTACGACCTGCCGAAACCCTATCTCGCTGCCGTAACCCCTCAAGCTCCGGCAGCAAGCCCGTCCGTCACCACGGAGGGCCCCGACAGCGCCGCGACGATCCGCAACGCCCTCTGGACGAAGATATGGCAGGCGAAGAAGGGAGATGTCGCGGTGCTGGCGGCGGGGCTGGCAGGGCTCACCCTGATCTTCTTCTTCCAGACCTTCGCCACCCGCAACGAGCGCGTCTTCTCGATCCTCCGCACCTCGTTCCTCGTCTTCACGCTGGTCTTCATCGGCTGGTATGCGAATGCGCAGCTCTCGGTGGTGAATGTCCTGGCCGTCATCTCGGCGCTGTTCAGCAATTTCCGCTGGGAAACCTTCCTGATGGATCCGCTGATCTTCATCATGTGGTTTGCCGTCGCGGCTGCTCTCCTCTTCTGGGCACGCGGGGCCTATTGCGGCTGGCTCTGCCCCTTCGGCGCGCTGCAGGAACTGTCGAACAAGATCGCGCGTCTGTGCCGCGTGCCGCAGATCACTCTCCCCTGGGGTCTGCATGAACGCCTGTGGCCGATCAAATACATCATCTTTCTCGGTCTCTTCGGCATGTCGCTCTACTCGTTCGACATGGCAGAGCACTATGCCGAGATCGAGCCTTTCAAGACCGCGATCATCCTGAAGTTCGACCGGCCGTGGCCCTATGTGCTCTTTGCGCTGGCCATGCTCGCTCCCGGCCTCTTCATCGAGCGCTTCTACTGCCGCTATGTCTGCCCGCTCGGCGGCGGGCTCGCCATCCCGGCACGGCTCCACATGTTCCGCTGGCTCAAGCGCTACAAGGAATGCGGCAACCCATGCCAGGTCTGCGCCAAGGAATGCCCGGTTCAGGCGATCCATCCGACGGGCGAGATCAACCCCAACGAATGCATTTCCTGCCTGCACTGCCAGGTTCTCTACCAGCACACTTCCAAGTGCCCCGTCGTCGTCGGCCGCATCAAGAAGCGCGAACGCTTCGAGCGCCAGACGGGCATCGCACCCCAATCCGGCACCACGCCGAAGATCGATGGCCAGCCGAAGGTCAATTTCAAATCCCATCCAGCGGCGGGGGACACCGCCGGGATGACTAACCAAGGAGCAGTCCAATGAGTGACAACAAGATTTCACGCCGAGGCCTTCTCGGCTCGACAGCAGGCGGAGCGGCATTCGCCGGCGCCCTGCTGGCCGGCGGAGGCGAAGGCCTGTTGCCGCGGCGTGCCGCCGCTGCAAACGGTGCCTATCACGAGATCCATCCCGGCGAACTCGATGAGTATTACGGCTTCTGGTCGAGCGGTCAGGCCGGCGAAATCCGCATCATGGGCGTGCCATCGATGCGCGAGCTCATGCGCATTCCGGTGTTCAACCGCTGCTCGGCCACGGGCTGGGGCGAAACGAATGAAAGCCTGAAGATCCTCACCGAGAACCTCCTGCCGGAAACCAAGGAATTCCTCGCCAAGCGCGGCATGAAGACCTACCAGAACGGCGACCTGCACCACCCGCACATGTCCTTCAACAAGGGCACCTATGACGGACGGTATCTCTTCGCCAACGACAAGGCCAATACCCGCGTTGCCCGCGTCCGTTGCGACATCATGAAGGTCGACAAGGTCATCGAAATCCCGAACACCAGCGACATTCACGGCCTGCGTCCGCAGAAATGGCCGCGCACCGGCTATGTCTTCGCCAATGGCGAACACCGCATCCCGCTGCCGAATGACGGCATCATCCTCGACGAGCCCAAGAAGTATCATGCGATCTTCACGGCCATCGACGGCGACACGATGGAAATTGCCTGGCAGGTGATCGTCGACGGCAACCTCGACAATTGCGACACGGACTATGAGGGCAAGTATGCCTTCTCGACCTGCTACAATTCCGAAGAAGGCGTGACGCTCGCCGAAATGACGGCGAGCCCGATGGACTGGGTCACCGTCTTCGACATCGCCCGCATCGAGGCCGGCATCAAGAAGGGCGACTTCAAGGTCTATAACGGCGTCAAGGTTCTCGACGGCCGCCACGGCTCGCCCTACACCCGCTATATCCCGGTGCCGAACTCGCCGCATGGCTGCAACATGGCGCCGGACAAGATCCACCTGTGCCTCAACGGCAAGCTCTCGCCGACCGTCACCGTGGTCGACGTGCGCAAGCTCGAAGCCGTCTTCAACGGCGCCGAGCCCCGCAGCGCCGTCGTTGCCGAACCGCAGCTGGGCCTCGGCCCGCTTCACACCGCCTTCGACGGCAAGGGCAACGCCTATACGACGCTCTTCCTCGACAGCCAGATGGTGAAGTGGAACATCGACAAGGCCGTTCGCGCCTATGCCGGCGAGAAGGTCGATCCGATCCTGCAGAAGATCGACGTCCAGTACCAGCCGGGCCACAACCACTCGACCATGGGCGAAACGCTGGAGGCGGATGGCAAATACCTCATCTCGCTCAACAAGTTCTCCAAGGACCGGTTCCTCAATGTCGGTCCGCTGAAGCCGGAGAACGACCAGCTGATCGATATCGCCGGCGGCGAGATGAAGCTCGTGCATGACGGCCCGACATTTGCCGAACCGCATGACTGCATTCTCGTGCGCGCCGACATCGTCAATCCGGTGAGCGTCTACAAGCGCGACGACCCGATGTGGGCCGATGCCCGCGCCCAGGCCAAGGCCGACGGCGTCGATCTCGACTACGCTGCCGACGTCATCCGCGACGGCAACAAGGTGCGTGTCTACATGCACTCGGTCGCGCCGCAGTTCAGCCTTGAGAAGTTCGAGGTCAACCAGGGCGACGAGGTGACGATCACCATCACCAACATGGACGACGTGGACGATCTGACCCACGGCTTCACGCTCGGCAACCATGGTATCGCCATGGAAATCGGCCCGCAGGCGACGGCATCCGTCACCTTCACCGCCGACCGGGCGGGCGTCCACTGGTTCTATTGCCAGTGGTTCTGCCATGCGCTGCACATGGAAATGCGCGGCCGCATGCTCGTCCATCCGAAGAAGGCATGACGCCATGACACCGCGCGCCGCTTTCCTCACCCTGTTGCTGGCTTTCGTCTGGTCGCACCCTGCGGCCAGCGCGGAGATGACAGTGCGTGCGGAACCCGGCGCTCTCGTCGCAGCGCTGAAGGCGGCAGCGCCGGGCGACACGCTCCGACTCGGCATGGGCGACCATGCCGGGCCGGTCGACATCGACAAGCCGCTGACCATTCTGGGCGACGGCAAGGCCCGTATCCTGGGCAACGGTCAGGGCTCCGTCGTCACGGTGAAGGCCGCGGGCGTCACCATTGAAGGCGTCAACGTCGAAGGCTCGGGGGCAAAGCTCGACCAGCTCGACGCCGGCATCAAGGTTGCCGTGGGCGGCGACAAGGCGCGCCTCATCGCCAATCGCCTCACCGGCAATCTCATCGGCATCGACATGCAGGGCGGCAAGGATGCGCTGGTCGAAAGCAACACGATCGCCAACCGCACCGACCTGCACCGCGCCGAACGCGGCCCCGGCATCTATGTCTGGAATTCGCCGGGTCTGACCGTTGCGAACAACGAGATCAGCGGCGGCAATGACGGCATCTTCATTACCACCTCGCATCACGCAACCTATCGCGACAACCGGATGCATGACGTCCGCTTCGCCATCCATTCCATGTATGCCAATGATATCAAGGTTTTCGGCAACCGCTCCACCGGCAACGACATGGGCTATGCCTTCATGTATTCGCGTCAGGTGCAGGCCACGGACAACCTGTCCTCCGGCGACCGAACACATGGCATCTTCCTGAACTATGTCACCGACGCGAAGCTCGCGCACAACGACATCCGCGACGGCGGCGAGAAATGCCTCTTCGTCTACAACGTGAACAAGGCGACGATTTCCGCCAACCGCTTCGAAGGCTGCGATATCGGCGTCCATTTCACCGGCGGTTCCGAGAATGTCACGCTGACCGGCAACGCCTTCCTGCATGACCGCACCGAGGTGAAGTATGTCGGCTCGCACTGGCTCGAATGGAGCCTCAAGGGCCGCGGCAATTACTGGGCCGGCCATGTCGCCTTCGACGTCAACCGCGACGGCATTGCCGACAGCCCATACCGCCCGAACGATTCCATCGACCGCATGACCTGGAGCCAGCCGACAAGCCGGCTGCTTCTGGGCTCCCCCGCCGTGCAGATGATCCGCTGGGCGCAATCGCGCTTTCCGGGCTTGCTGCCCGGCGGCGTCATCGACAGCCATCCCCTGATGAGCCCCGCAGGCGCCGGGCTCGACACGCCAGACCTCGCACCGAAAGGCGGCACGCAATGACCGCAGGGACCGCACAGACCCCCATTCTCAAGATCGACGGCGTCGGCGTGACCTTCGCCGACCTGAAGGCGCTGCAGGACGTCAGCTTCGATGTCGCGCCCGGCGAGAAGCTCGCGCTTCTCGGCCATAATGGGGCGGGCAAGTCGACCCTCTTCAAATGCGTCCTCGGCTTCCTGAAGCCAGCCGCGGGCCGCATCACCGTTGCCGGCGACGCGCCGGGCTCAAATCACGCCCGCCGCTCGGTAAGCTATCTGCCCGAACAGGTCGCCTTTCCGCGCATGCTGACCGGCATCGAGATCATCACCTACTTCGCCAGGCTGAAATCGGTCGATCCGAGAGAGGCGCTGCCGCTGCTCGATCTCGTCGGCCTCGCGCAGGCCGGCCGCCGTCGTGTCGGCGATTATTCCAAGGGCATGCGCCAGCGGCTGGGGCTTGCGCAGGCGCTCATCGGCAAGCCGGACCTGCTGCTGCTCGACGAGCCGACCAGCGGGCTCGACCCCGTGTCGCGCCGCGAGTTCTACGAGATCATCGACCGAGTGGCCCAAGAGGGCGCGGCCGTGCTCCTCTCCTCGCATGCGTTGAGCGAAGTCGAAGGCCATATCGACCGTATCGCCATTCTCTCCAAGGGCCGCCTGGTCGCCGACGGCCAGATCAAGACGCTCGCCGAGGCCGCGCGCCTGCCGATCACCATCCGCATCAAGGCCCGCGAGGGACAGGCGGATGCGCTCCGCGACCGCTTCGGCGGCACGCGCATCAACGGCCGCTCGGTCGAGCTCTCCTGCGAGCCTGCGGGCAAGATCGACCTCGTCAGCCGCCTCACCGAGCGGCGCGAGGAGATCGACGACATCGACATCGCCTTGCCGAGCCTCGACGACATCTACCGCTTCTATTCCAACTTAGCCGAGAAGGGGGACGCCGCATGAGCCCTTTCACCAAGATTGCAGCCGTCGCCTCGATCGAGTTCCGCGTCGCCTTGCGCAATCGCTGGCTGATCCTGGCGACCGGCGTCATGACGCTCTTCTCGCTGGCACTGACCTTCTCCGGGGCCGGCGGGCTGGAACTCAAGGCCGGCATCCTGACGCTTGCGGCAGCCAGTCTTGCCACGCTTTCCGTCTATCTCATTCCGCTCATCGCGCTCCTGATCTCCTATGACAGCATCGCCGGCGAGGTGGAGCGCGGCACGATGGCGCTGGTGATGGCAACGCCGATCTCGCGCGGCGCGCTCCTGGCCGGCAAGGCGCTCGGCCTCATCGCGGTCCTGGCTATCGCGATTGCCGCGAGCCTCACGATCTCCAGCGCTGCCGCCATCTTCGCCTACGGCATGGACATGAGCGGCCTTGCCGCCATCGTTCGGCTGGGGCTGACCGGACTGCTGCTCGGCGCGGTCTTCGTCGCCATAGGCCTGATGATCTCGGTCGCCTCGCCGCGTGCCGGACAGGCGGCCGCTGTCGCCATCGGCGTCTGGCTCGTCGCCACCGTGCTCTACGATCTGGCGCTGCTGGCGGGCATTCTCGCCGACAAAGAGGGGGTCTTCACCAAGGCGCTCTTTCCTTATTTCGTCACCGCCAATCCGGGCGATGCCTTCCGCATCTTCAACCTCGCAGGCCTCGAGAATGCCGCGCCCGTGAGCGGCCTCGACGGCATCGCCAACACGCTCCCCTTCAGCCCGCTTTATGCGCTCGCCGGCCTGTTCGCCTGGCTCGTTGCCGCGCTTACTGCCGGCTATTTCCAGATCAGGAGACTGACACCATGACCCGCCACTGGACTTCACTTCTTACCGGCGCAGTGCTGGCGCTTCTGCTTGCAAGCTGCAACGGTCACGAAGCCTCGGCACCGCCGGCGCCGACGACGATGACGGCGGAAGCTGTTGGCCATAATTGCCAGATGTACGTGCTCGACCATCCGGGTCCGAAGGCGCAGGTGCATCTGAAGGGCATGGACGCGCCGCTCTGGTTTGCCGAAGTCGTCGATGCCGTCGCCTATCTTCGCGGGGCCGAACACGATGCGGACGTGACCGCCGTCTATGTCAGCGACATGGGCAAGGCGAAGTCCTGGCAGGAGCCCGGTGTCGACAACTGGATGAAGGCGGACGCGGCCGTCTATGTCATCGAAAGCCGCAAGCGCGGCGGCATGGAAACGCCGGAAGCGGTCCCCTTCTCCGACCGCAAGGCGGCAGACGCCTTCGTCGCCGAGACCGGCGGCCAGATTGTCGTGCTGAAGGACATTCCGGACGGTTACATCAAGCAGCAGGCGCAGGTCGGGATGGATACCGCCATGCCTGCGGCACATGGAGGCTGAGCCATGACCCAGATCTTCACGAAACCCGTCACCCGCCGTCGCGCGCTGTTCATCGGCGCTGTTCTCGTCGCCGGCGCGGCAATCCCATCTGCCATACTGGCGCCCCGCGCCTTCGCCGCCAAGCCCGTCCGCTGGAGCGGGCAGGCCCTCGGGGCACATGCCGAGATCGAACTCCTTGGCGCCAGCGAGGCCGAAGCCAGGCCTGTTCTGGCCGCCGTCGAAGCCGAAATCGCAAGGCTTGAAGTCATCTTCAGCCTTTACCGGCAGGACAGCGCGCTCGCTCGCCTGAACCGCGACGGCGCGCTGGCCGACCCGCCTCCGGAGCTTCTGGAAGTGCTGGCGCTCTCGCGAGCCGTCCACGGCCAGACGAACGGCCTGTTCGACCCAACCGTCCAGCCCCTCTTCGCCTTCTATGCCGAATGGTTCACCAAGCCGCATCGCGCCCGTCTGCCCGAAGCCTCCGAGCTCGCGCCGGTGCTGGCCCGCGTCGGCATGGACAAGGTCATCTTCGACGACATAGGCATCGCCTTCTCCCAACCCGGCATGGCGTTGACGCTTAACGGGATCGCGCAGGGCTATATCACCGATCGCATTTCCGCTCTCCTCAAGTCCCACGGCTACGGCAACATGCTGCTCGACATCGGCGAGATCCAGGCGGTCGGCAAGGGCCGCAACGGCGCCGGCTGGCAGGTCGGCATCCGCAAGGGGGTCAGCGGGCCGGAGATTGCCGAGCGCCTGACCCTTTCGGATCAGGCCGTCGCCACGTCGATGATGCTCGGCACGACCTTCGACAATCGGGGTCATGCCGGACACATCCTGCATCCGATGAAGGGGCTCACGCGGGATTACACGCCGCGCGCCAGTGTCATCCATCCCTCGGCCGCGTTTGCGGATGCGATGTCTACGGCGGTGGTGTTGATGGATGTCGTTGAGATCGAACGGATGCGGGCGAGCGGGCAGGATATCCGGGTTTGAGCAGCGCTCCGGGCTTCCTCTCCTCCTGTGGGAGAGGAATGGCATCTGACCCTCCCCAAACAAAAACGGCCGGGTTCATCACCCGGCCGTCGTCGTCCTGGGAGGAGACGTGTCTTATTTCGCAGCCGCCGCAAACAGCTCGTCGAACTTCTGCTTGGCTTTCGGCGGCATCTTGGCGGCTTTGGCCGCGTCGGCGTTGGCGCCCTTGCCGACTTCCACCAGCATCACCATGCCCATGCCGAAATGCGGCTTGCAGCGGACGCCGTAGAAGCCTTCCTTGTCGAGCTTGACGGTCACGTCCTTGCCCATCTCGCCGATGAAGGGCGCAGCGCCTTCCGGCACCATGCCTTCGATGCTTTCGGCGTCATGGCCCTTGTCGGTGGCGACGAAATGGATCGTGTCGCCCGGCGCGGCCTTCACGAAATCGGGTTCGAACACCATCGTGCCCTTGGCGCCCTTGTTCAGCATCTTGACCTCGATATCGGCTGCGTTGGCCGGGAGCGCCATGACGGTCAGTGCAACGCCTGCGACCAGAGCAAGGCTCGTCTTCATCATCGTCTTCATTGTCGAATTCCTTGGGTTGTTTCACGATCCTCGTGACCGCTGAGACCCTTCTAACCTTGACGCCCAAAGTCGAGTTTGCGGTTCGTCAAACAGAAATGAAATTGCGCGCCGCTGGTTACTTTTGCTGATGCGCAAACTGTTTGCGCCAGCACAACGAAGCCAGCCGGCATTCGCCTATTGTCGAGATCAACGTGGAGGGTGGAAAGGTCCGATGCGCTTCAGTCGCGACATCACGCTCGAACAGATGATGACGGAATGGCCTGAGACGGTTGCCGTTCTCATGCGCTACCGGATGCTCTGTATCGGGTGCCCGATCTCCGGCTTTCACACGCCGGTGGATGCCGCGCGCGAACATGAGGCAGAGCTGGAACGTTTCGAGGAAAGCCTGATCGAGGCGATCAGGCATCGGAACCGCGTTTGAGGTTTAACCCTGGGGCTTTCCCTGCCCGATCAGCATCAGCTTGTGCGGATCGGTGACAGTGATCTTCTGCCGCCCGCTTGACACCACACCGTCGCTCTCCCAGGCGCTTAAGAGCCGGCTGACCGTATGCAGCGTCGTGCCGGTCATTTCCGCGATGTCCTGCCGGGAGATGGGGAATTCGATGATGATCCCGTCTTCGGTCTTCTTGCCCGTCTGGCGGATGAGCCGCAGCACTGCGTTGGCAACCCGCTGTTCGACCTGCGCAATCGAAAGCTCGATGACCCGCTCCTGTGTTTCGGCCAGTCGCGCACCCACGGCCTTGTAGGTGTTAATGGCAAGCTGCGGAAAGCGGGCGGACAGTTCCGGCCAGATCGACGTCGGCCAGGCGAGCACGACGCAATCGACCGCTGCCTCGGCGGACGCCGGATAGGTCGTCCGCCCGATCGCGGGCGCGATGCCGATGATCGAACCCGCACCAAGGTAGCGCGCAATCACCTGGTGCCCGTCCCGCGTCGTCTGCACGACACGGACCACACCGTCGAGAAGCAGGAAGAACCGTTCCGCCGCCTCATCCTGCGCAAAGACTGCCTTATCCTTCGGGACCCGCAATGGGTTTGCCCGATCGAGAACCTCATTGATATCCGCGGCCGCCAGCCCGGCGAACGCCTCAATGTCCGCGACAATTGATCTATCGATTTTCGCCATCTCGCCCCGTGACTCGTGCTTGTTTCCGTGCGTTCTATAATGGCTTCTCGAGTGCTGCACCACCTCATCGCGGCGTTTGGATCAGCATTGTCCGCGCCTGGCTCGCGTTTTGGGGCCATCATCAACTGGTTGCGGCCCATGTTCGGCCATTAGCCTCGCCTCGAGTCATGTCCCTGTATGGGAACTTAAGCGGACAAATATCACGGCGACGAGATCGCCAGTTCATATCCTTTCAAGAGCGAAACGACAAACTCGAATTCCTCCGCGGACCGGAGCTTCGATCACGCTAACATCTGAAGCCCGTGCTTCTGCACAAGCGCAAGCAGCTTCAGCGCGGGGCCGCTAGGGCGTTTGGCACCGGTCTCCCACTTTTGCACCGTCGACTGACTGGTGTTCAGATAGCGGGCGAAGACCGGCTGGCTGACGTGGTTCTTCTCACGCAAAGCCTTGATCTCATTTGGCGTGAGTTCAGACGGGACCACAAGGCAATCATTGTCGAATGTCCGCATCGTTTCCTTATCGATGGTCCCGGCCGCATACATGCCTTCGACAGCACTGTGGATTGCCTCGAAGGCATCGCTCTTGAACTTGCGATTAGTCGCCATGGTCTATCTCCAATAGGGCGCCGGCCTTGAGTTCCGCTTCGAGGTCAGCTTTCGTCTTGCGGCGGTATAGGTCAGCGAGCTTCCGGAACGCCAGAAGCTCGTCGTCATCAATATTCGGTCGATCCTTCTTTGCGAAGAGATAGGCGAACACCCAGAACTCGCCTGCCTTGGCCAGAACGATCGAACGATGCAAGTTTTCGTTAAGACGCTTCTTGAAGACGCCGCCTCCAAGATCGTCGGCCTGCCCGAGCGCGACTTGGCGGATTGCCGTCGACAACGCCTTGTCGGAAATGCGCGCCTTCTTTGCCGCCTTGGCGAACCATGCAGTTTTGAACACTCGGTCTGACATCGATCTATATAGCACTAAGTGCTACATCCATCAAGATTGAGGAGAGAACTATGCCGCTTCCCATACCTGATTCAGAATTCGAGCAGCAAGGGCAGCCTTGTCCTGCGGCAGGAAGCGGCCATAGTGCTGCTGCACCACGTCTGGTGTATCCTGGATCGCGTAACTCGCCTGCTCGTAGGAGCCAGTCTGCTTGAGAATATGAGTTGCCAGGATATCCCGCAGATTATGCGGGCCATGCGGCAGCAGCCCCTTGATGGCGCCACGACCGGTATAGGGATTATAGATTCCATAGCGCTGAATCACGGTCCGCCAGGCCTCGTAGAATGTGGTGGAATCGTAGGCGGCATCCAGGCTGGTCTTTTTCACGGTCTTGACGAACAGCGTTCCCGGATCCTTGGCGGGGCCGAGCAGGACACCGCGATGGCGATCGATATAGGCCTCGAGGTATTTGTAGAGATCCAGCAGATCCGGCAAGATCAGCCGGAACGGCTTTTTCCCGAAGAAGGAGGAACCGGAGTTCTTGAACGCGACTGAAGGGATAAGCACCTCCCATCCTTGCTCCCTTTCGCTCCAGCGCAACTCGCCGCATTTCATGTCTTCAAGGCGTCGTTCCGAAGTCGGGAAATGGCCGCGCCGGCAGACGAGAAGCTGACGGAGGTTCTTCTGGCGAAGCCCCAGATGCAAACCCAGGCGAAGCAGAAGGAAAGACCGGACAGCCTCCGCAGCTGCTCTCGGGTATCGATCTTCATCCGGCATGCGCTTAAGGATCTCGTCCGTAATCTTGCGATATTCTGACAGCGGGCTGTCCGCTTCAAGAACAACCATGATAGGTTCAAAAGGATCGCGGTGCACCCGCATTACCCGCTGAATTTCCTTGGAACGGTTGGCGACATGCCGGTGAAACGCGTCGCAGGCACCATGCCAATCGCGCGTTGCGAACTCGATTTCCTCTGGCGCGATCAGACCTTCGATCGGTTTCACATGCTTCAGCAACTCTGGGTGCTGACCTATCCAGCCGACGTCGGAGCGCGACAGGGCCTGCGCGATCATCAGCATGTCCTCTTCCCATCTGGTATAGAAACCGCGACGCTGCTCCCGCCACTGCAGATACCAATCCCAGACGCCAGGGAAGATGAGCAGGCCAAAAGTCAATTGGCTGAGCGGTACGCCGAACCCCTTGACCGCACCGGAAGGAGAGGCGGCCAATGCGCCGAACATCAGACCGAGATGTTCGATCTTCTGGGAAGCCGTTTCCTCGCCCCAAACTCCATTGCGCTGGAAGCCGATCGCGGTCAGCGTCGAAGTCTTGAACCGGATCAGATCGGACATTTCCATCGCAAGGCGAGGCGGCGCATCGACGACGCCGGACAGTAGGTCCGGGTCTTCGAAGCTTTCGGTGGCTTCACTGTGGACGCTGTTCTTGTGAAGGTTCCCACGAGGCGACAATGCTCCTCCGCCATATGTTATGCCCGGAAACCGGATAGCATAGCGCTGCTTGCTGGCCGCTGCCTGATAGCGCCGATAGTCGGTCGATCCCGAAATGATGACCTTTCGCACCCAATCTATGATCTCCTCCCTCTTACTGAAGGGAAGGCTGCCGAAATCGTCCGGAAGGTGCCAGGCAATCCTGCGGCTTTCCGCAGGTGTGATATCACCGAGATCATGGCCAAGGAGAGATCGGGCCTGATGCGGCAGCTTCGCTTTGAAATATCCTTGCGGCAACTGGTAGCGCCGTTCGATACGCGCGAGAATGTCAAAGCTGTTCACCGATCGGGGTACCCGTTCGCCCTCGACCCATGACAGCAGGGTTTTGTGGTCGAACGTTTCATCGAGCCGGATCACGGCGCGATAGAGCTGCCAATAGCTCTCGCCAAACCGGCGCATATGATAGATGAGTGCCTCCTGAAAACTGTCAGGGTCGTGGGTTGCGTCAAACAGCGGCTCCGGAGACTCAAGTATCGGCTTGGGTTTACCTCCCTTGGACCCGTTAGGGAAATCAGTGATCGGATGGCGCTCGCCGGTTCTTCTAGGCGTTCGCGTAGAGGAACGTTTAACCTGGGCACTGCAGCTATCGGCCTCTCCCTTTTTCGCTCTACCAGTGCGGACTTGGCGGTCTTCGGGGACGGGTGGTGCGCCGAGCCAACGATTGACCGCCTCCAGGGCAATCTGAACCTGCCTTTTAAAGTCGGGCTTCCACTGACCCCCAATCCCCGTAGTGATGGCGATTTCCGTCCAATCTATATGACCATTCAACCGCGGCGGCCCCTTGCGATGCGCGATCAAGCTTATGAGGTAGCGCTCGATTTTCTTGGAAGCCGCTTCGCGGGCGAGGGGGGCCACGCGCATTTCGCAGAACTTGGAGATTTTCTGCTGAAAATGCCGCGACGAAAGATCCTGTTTTGACATGCTGATATTCCGTTTCGCTCGGCACCAGTGCCGAGGGTGAGCGGAGATAGGGCGGGACATTTAACAAATGATGGAGCGTTTCAGGCGAAATAAAGTAAGCGTTGACTGGCAACCGATGTTTCTGATTTCGGCCTGTTCGCCGGCAGGTACACTTCAATCAGGAGCACACAATCTCGACGAGGGGTCGCTTGTCGTTGGCGCGGCCGAGGTTCCTAGCGGATCGTGGGTTTGTATCTACTCAAAGCAAAAGGAATTAAAAAAAGCGACCATCGATTGCGTTGACCTGTACGGTCACGTCCATCGCGATGAAGGCGTCCGTAGCGCCCGTGAAGCTCCCTGAAACCGGAACGGCGTTGGCGATGTCGCGGGCCACGGCGACCGGGATGAGGTTGGCGGCGCCCATGCTGCGGTTTGTCGGATCGAATGTGATCCAGCCAGCGCCCGGAACGAACACTTCTGCCCAGGCGTGCGTCGATCCTTCGTCTGTCGAGCCGCTGAGTGATGCGTCTGGATTGAACAGATAGCCTGAGACGATCCGGGCACCGAAACCAAGGCTACGGACCGTTTCGACGAATAACACGGCGAAGTCCCTGCAGGAGCCCCAACCGCGCTCAAGGGTTCTGAGCGGCGTCTGCGTCCCTTCCTCTTCCCGGCTCTGGTAGGAGATAGAGGATGCGATCCCCAGACTGATATCCTTGAGAAGGGACAGCGTATCGGTCGGACTGCCGGCGACAAAGCCGCGGGCCCATGTTGCGAGCCGGCTGTCGATGTCTTCGTATTGTTGAACCCCAAGCGCACCGAGATCAGTCCAATCGCCATCGGCGTAAGCGAAGGGATAGTGGATCGCGTATGCCGCAATGTCGAAGACCGGCCATGCCGATGCCGTCAAATCCACGATTGCCGTGCTGTCCACCACCAATGTGCGGGCGCGGGTCTGGAACGTCGCTGAAGCAATCGCGTTGCCGAATACATCGTTCGACCAGCTCAGTGCAACCCGAGGGAAGGTGGAAACCTCATGGCTGAGCAGCCTGAGCTCGCGGCCTTCACGCGGCCGGAGCATAAGGCGGTGCGGCGACAACGACACCTCCTCCCGGAAACTGTAGGTCGTACGATGACGAATACTGAGCATTGCCATGGAAACAGCTCCCTAAGGCTGATTGCGAGGGTGCAGCCCGCGCGCGGGGCAATTTGCTTATCGTCCGCGCGTCGCGCCAGCGGACTAGCGGATCAGCCCTGCCGCGCGAAGTGCATCGTTGATGACCTTTCCGACGCCCCGATCATCTCGACCTCCGGTCTTGTGAACCACGCTTGTTTTCGCATAGGCCATCACCTTGGCGATCATGGCTTCAATACCTGACGGGGCCGTGACGTGCTCCGGGCCGGTCTCGAAGGTGCCCTCCGCGATTTCGACATCGGCGTCGTCGGCAAGGCCCCAGGTCCGGGCGATACGCGCAGTCGAAGAAATCCCCGCGTCCAGCATGAATGGACCAGAGTTGCCCAGGGGAGCTTCCGCTGTGAAAGACAGGGGGACCCCATGCGCCATGCCCTTGATAAGATTGACCTCGATCACCTCTTTGCCGCTTTCGTCGAGCCAGGCCTTGCGGCTGTGGCCATTGATCGATTCTGTCAGGTCCGGTGTGTCCGAGACCCCATGCGCGCCGGCCCACTGATGGGCGATCTGCTCGGCATTGACTGGCGTTACCGTCTGGTCGTGCGTTCCATGCCAGACAGAGATGCTGGGCCAGGAATCCGAGCCGGGCGCTGCGGTCTCCAGGACAGACCGCATCTGGCTGACGCTCGGACCATTCTGGCCGCGCATCCGCTCGAAAGCCTGGCTTAAGCCCGAGGCGGTTCCATAAGGAAGTCCACCGATGATCGCGCCACCCGCAAACAATTCGGGATAGCTCACCAGCATGACATTCGCCATAGCGCCTCCGGCCGACAGTCCGGTAATGAAGATTCGCCCCGCATCCAGTCCGTGCGCCTCAACGACGTGGCCGACCATTTCCCGGATTGAGAGAGCTTCGCCCGAAGCGCGCCGGATGTCGCCCGGCTCGAACCAGTTGAAGCAAAGGTTGGCGTTGTTGACGCGCTGCTGCTCGGGAAAGAGGACTGCAAAGCCCTTTTCCTCCGCGAGCTTCGACCAGCCGGCCCCGTGGTCATAGGTTGCGGCACTCTGCGTACAACCGTGCAGGACGACGACGAGTGGCGTCTTGGGCGCAAGAATGGCCGGGAGATGCAGCCAGCACTTCAGCATGCCGGGGTTCGAGCCGAAGTTCTTCAGCTCGGTCAGCTGCCGCGAATTTCTATGCTGCGTCACATCCGTCTCCCATGCCCGTGATGGACACGATACTCATACACCCAAAACCTCAAGTCGAAACTCCTGTCGGACGCATCGCCTCGAGAAGCCGGCTGATCCGGATCGTGGTGAAGTTGGAATAGGTGTCGGAGACGGCATAAGGCAGAGCGATCAGATCGCCATGGCGCAAGGCGCCGCAGGAATAGACGACGTTTGGCACATAGCCTTCACGCTCCGTTGGATCCGGTTGCAGCAGAGGTTCGACCGTGCGGGAAAGGATGATGCTCGGGTCGTCCTTGTCGAGCAGCGTTACGCCGATGGCATAGCGCCGCATCGGACCGACACCATGGGTGAACATCAACCATCCTTCGTCGATCTCGATCGGCGACCCGCAATTGCCGATCTGCACGAATTGCCAGGCGAATTCCGGCTTCATCAGGAGATGGCCCTCGTCCCAGTTCAGCAGGTCATCCGAATAGAGCAGATAGAGGTTTTCGCTATCCTGCCGGGCGATCATGGCATAGCGGCCATCGATACGCCTGGGGAACAGCGCCATGCCCTTGTTGCGCGCGGCAGGTCCGCGCAGGGGCGTCAGGGAGAAGTTCAGGAAGTCCCTCGTTTCCAGAAGCTCCGAGCGGATGGATGAGCCGCTATAGGCGGTGTAGGTCGCATAGTAGATCGTCTTGCCGTCATCCTCGAACGCGACGAAACGCGCATCCTCGATCCCGTTGGACTGGGCCTCGGTGACCGGAAAGATCACACGTTCGCCAAGGTCGCTTTCGCTGCTGAAGCTCAACGTGATGCAGCCAGCAGGCGCCAGGCCGTCACTGGCATGAATGTTCGGCAGACCCGCCAGCCGTGTCGGGGCATCGATCGAAACCACCCCGTGTTCATCGATGACGCCGGAGCGGAAGGTCAGCGAGGATATGTGCCCCTCGCCAACGGCCCTGAGACTGATGATCACCCGCAGGCTGCCGTCCGCAAGGCCGGACTGATCCGGATGCGGCACGATGCTGGGATTGAAGAGCGCGGAGGACTCGAACGAATATTCGTTCATGAAGTAGGCGCCGACCAACTGCCGCTGCTGCTGGCTGAACTGCTGATGGTGGAGAAACGCATCCTCCATCGCATCGGCCCGCAGTTCGAATTGCCGCAGCAGATTGCGATGCCGGCCCTCGAAATTGGCGAGGATGTCGCGCAATTGATTGGCAGTCGATGCAGCGTCCAGCGACAGAACGCGGTCGACGATTTCATTGGCTCTGGTCTTGTCGCGCGGATTGAGATGCCGGGGTTCTGTCGACGGCTTGAACGGGCGCACGATGACCCGTGTCGAATCGGGCTTGAGATAGAGGGCCTGCCGATTGAGAATGTTCCGATGGGGCAAGGTGGATCCTTTATGGTCTTCCTGTTGAGCGGCTTTTGTCATGACAATTGCCGGAATTCGGCGCGCGGAAGCACGGGCGTCAGTTTCTGGTTGGTCTGCGCGATCTCGATGCAGGAGATCAGATAGCAAAGGACGGATTCGGCGCCGCGGTTCTCATTGGGGCGATCCGCATGCAGACCATCGCGGCAACTGCCCGTTTCGGGATCGACAAGGGAGACGCCGTGATCATTGCTGCCGGTAAACCAGTCGAAGGTTCTGCAGGCTGCGGCAATCCAGCCCTTGTCAGAGGTCGCCTCATACGCAGCCAGACACGCCGATATGGTTGCGGTTGCCTCGACCGGCTGCTGGTCGAACGGCTTCGGCGCCTGCCCGATCTCGAAGAAGCCGTCGGTCCCGATTGCGCGAAAGTGGCCCTTGTCCGATCTCTGCTGGGTCATCAGCCACTGCAAGGTGGAGAGACCCGTCTCGACAAAGCCGAAGACGTTGGTGGCGAGCCCGGTGAGGATCAAGGCCTGGCTCAGCCGGGCATTCTCGTAGGACAGCCCCTCTTCGAACCAGTGGCGATCGCCATCCGACACGCGCCGTTCCAGGTCCATCAGGCTTTCCGCGTGCCGCACACGCAACATGCTTGCGTGGTGGTCGTTTGGATTGGCCCTGCAGTAGTCGTTGAGCCCGAGAAGCGTAAAGGCCCTGGCTCGCGGCGAATTGAAGGTCAGCGTCACCGACATGGCCCGCGCAAAGAGCGCACTCGCCCAGCGTCGGCGCGGTGCATCGGCATCGGAGAGCGTGCAGGCCCCCAATGCCCAGAGGGTCCGGCCGTGGCTGTCTTCGGAGCCCTCGCTTTCAAGCCAACGGCGATCGAAGCCCATGAAATTCCGGAAGCGGCCGGTATCGCGGTTCCAGGCATGTTCGACAAAGGCGGCGAAGGATGCCGTCATCCGATCGCCTATGCCGGCGACGCCCGCAGCCGACATCAGAGATGAGAGCAGCAGCGCGCGGGCGTTGTCGTCCACGCAATAACCGTGGGACCTGTCGGGAACGGAATAGACGGCGTGCTGGAAGATTCCGGTATCGTCACACATGGCATGGAAGTGCCCGAGCCTGAGGGGCGCCCGTTGTAGCGGCAGCTTCATCCGCAGCGAGGGGAGATCGCTGACGAGTTTCGGTCGAGAGGCTTCGCAGCCCCTTGCCATGCTATCGAGATAGAGCTTGGCGACATGCGACCAGATCATCGTGCGTCCGGCGTCATAGGCGCGTCTGCGCATCGCCATCCGGGCATCGTCGTCGCCGAGCAGGTCGGCAATCGCCTTGCCGGTGGCCGTCGCGTCACCGAAGGGAACGAGAAGGCCGCGCCCGTCCTTCAGCAGTTCGCGGGCATGCCAGTAGGGCGTCGAGACGACCGCGCTGCCCATGCCGAAGCTGTAGGCAAGCGTCCCGGACGTCATCTGGGCCTCGTCCAGATAGGGCGTGACATAGACGTCGCACATGGAAATGAAGTCGAGCAGCGTCGGCAAATCAACGAAGTGGTTGAGGAATTGCACGGAATCTTCGACGCCAAGGCTTTCGGCGCGCTGGCGCAGGCTGTCGCGATAGGTCTCGCCCTGCTGGCGAAGAAGCGTCGGGTGGGTAGCGCCGAGGACGATATAGAGGGTCTCCGGGTTCTGCTTCAGGACCGCGGGCATGGCGTCGATGACCGTCTCGATCCCCTTGTTCGGGGAGAGCAGACCAAAGGTCAGGATCAGCGGCCGGCCAGCATAACCCCGTGCTGCCTTGGCCGTTTCCGGATCGTGAAAGGGCCGGTCGGGAATACCATGGGGAATAACATCGATTTTCGGGGCCGCTACGCCGTAGATTTCCGTGAGCAGCGCGCGCCCCTTCTCTGCCATGACGACGATACGGCTTGAACAGGCGGCGACCTTCTGCAGCACGCGGCGCTGGGACGGCGTGGGGTCGGCCAGGATCGTGTGGCAGGTGGTGACGATGGGGATACGAAGGTGCTCAAGGAGCTTCAGGATAAGCTCACCATCGGGGCCACCAAAAATGCCGAACTCATGCTGAAGTGATACGACATCGAATTGTCCCTCATTCAGGATCCGCGCCGCGGTCACATAATCGTCGGCCTCGGCTTCGCGAATCTCGAAGATGACCTCCGCCGGATAGGCATAGCTCTGCTGGTCGTCCGTTATGGCGATGATGCTGGGCCTGATGTGTTCGGACAGGCCGGCCATGGCCTGGGAGAGATCACCGGTGAAGGTGGCGATCCCACATTGGCGGGGTGGGGAATTGCCGATGAAGGCGATACGCATTGGCTTGGTCACGGGCGTTCCCTTCAGAACATGTCAAGAATGTCCAGGCCACAAGCGGCCGGGACATCGGGTTCATTTGAGGTCCACCGCTTCGAGATCCCGCTCGCGGGCAACACGCTCCTGGTGACGTTCTTCATTCCACAATCGATACTGCGGGCTGTTGTTGTAGACAGGCATCGGAGCCGCGACGGTGTAGATGACGGCTGCCGCGGGCGAGAGGCCCGTCGTGGTGACGAGGCGAACGACCTGTCCGACGGTAAAGCGGTGAGAAGGCATGGCGTTTCTCCGAAAAAGTGGCGGGTTTCGCTTGAACAATTTGCGACCGTTCACGCGACGGTCCCTGCAAACACAAATCAGTCTCGTTTCGCGGAAAAGACCTTGTCCTTTTCCAGCGCGGCTTCCAGTTCGGCGGGATCGATCGTGATCAGGCTTGTCTTGCTGCCGGCGACGACTTCGATCATGGTCGCCACCCGTCGATAGGCGAGCCACGAAATGCCCGTCATCTGCTCTTCGTCGTCCAGTACCCGGTAGTCTCCAGCCGGATGCAGGCCATCAAGGCCGTTCAGGGTGAAGGGCGCATCGAAATGCACGGTTCTCGTCTTCGTCCGCGTAAACATCGCAAGCTCCATCTCCGGAATGGTGACGGCGCGTGGGCGTCGTCGGACCGGATCATTTTCCCGGTTTGCGGGCCGGATTCGGGTGCGCTTTTCCTGAAAACAGGATGACGCTGCACTCCCGGCGCCCATCGTCACGCTCCATCCTGACATCATTCTGCTCGGGCGGTCGCCTCGCCTTGAGACTGTGCCGGACATCGGCCAAAACGACGATCTCATCAGATTGCTCCATCGTCATTCTCCGTATTGTCTGTTCGAACCGTCTCGCGATCGGCAAAACTGCCGCCGTCATCTTCCCAACGTGACAAGGCCGGTCCCTGGGACGCAGCAATCCGTCGCTGCGAAATCTGTCGCTTTGACAGAGGGTATGTTTCACTCATGATCATGCCATCGTTGATGTGCCCGATCATCAGATGCTCGCGGGCGTGATCCGGTCCTTCCGCGGCTTTCAGGTCCGAGGTCGCATAACCCGAACGCTTGAGCATGGATCGCAACACACGCTGATCGGCCCCGGCGTTTCCGTCGCCTGGCGGTCTCCGTGTTACCATGGCAAGGCGAAGAAGCGTCCTTCATCAGGACGCCCCAAAGCCTCCGAGGCTCTCAGCAGTGTGGGCACTTGGAAAGTCATGGTTGTCTCCTGACAGAATCTCACCGAGGATTTCGAATGCAGTTGCAGTCAGTTACCGAACCGCAAGGACGAGCCGACTGCATTCGCGTCGAGTTCGACCATGGAGCGCTTGTTCTTCTGATACAGGCCGCGGGCGATATCCAGAATCCGAGAATGTGCCCGGTCGAAGGCCATCAGATAGCCCTGCTCCCGCGGGTTTGTGTCAGACCCTCCCTGATCGAAGAGCCCGACCGACAAAAGGAAGACGATCTGCTTCAATCCGTCATGGCCGACAAAACGAATGGCGTCGCGGCGCTCGTCGTAGGTTCGCGTTGGATTTGCAAAGGAAAGGGTCATGCTTCAGCTCCCGGTGCAATGGATAGGCCGGGATTCTCGGAAACACGTTCCGCCCACACGCTGATTGCAGCGATGAGTGCATCCGGCTCTCGCGTACCCTGCTGATAAAGATCCAGGGCATATCTGGCCGCGGTCCGATCGAGCTCGCCCATGGGCTCTTCGTACTGAAACCCCGTGCAACGAAGCACTTCTCTGATGATGCCGATATCTGTGCTGGCGAGCATGTGCTCGTTATAGTCGGAAGACATGTCGTCCTCCTTTGCTGGGGCTCGAGTGCGTGCCACCCGTAAAATGACAACGCCCGTAAAATGGCTGCCATTGACCTTCAGATGGGGATGCCGATCAAAAATTGCAAGTTAACATGCACATCGACGAAAGGCTGTGCCGCAATCGCGAAACGGCGCGCGATGTTTCCGCCGGAGATTTCAGTACCCTTTTCAACGCTCCGTGGCGAACAAGTGAAGTGGGTTTCAATCCACGGAACCTCGTTAACGGGATGATGCGAGTCCAGCAGAAAGGTGAGGCCTGGGTCAGTGCTTTAAGGTGAGATATAGCTCCATCTTGGTGTGCAAACTGAGGCTCCGATTCGTTATCATCAGGCGAGAAGAAGTCGGTTCATCTCCGCGATCACTGCGGCGTAGTCGTAGGGCTTCGTAAAGAACTCGGCATTCTCGGGCAGTTCATGAGCGTTGGGCAAAAATCGGCCGGATGTTACAATGATCTTGATAGGCGGCCAGCGATCGCGCACGAAAGCGGCAAGCCTGAGCCCATCCATTGATCCGGGCATATCGATGTCGGTGAAAACGAGCCGAATATCTTGATGCTGCTCAAGACTGGCAATCGCCTCGTCCGCATTGCCGGCTTCAAAAACCTGAAATCCATGCTCCATCAACTCATCGACAATTGATAAGCGGATGAGAATTTCGTCTTCAACAACGAGTACAGCGTCTTGATGCTGTTTCACAGGCCAATCTCTTCCTCTTTGGAGTACTCATGGCTCTGCCTAAAGCCGCGACGACGCGTAGTGATTGCTCGAACGCTCACTCTGCGACAAAGTTCCATCGTCGGCGATGAGCGGTCAATGACCTGCAACCATGGAGCAGCAGGATCAATGACATCGCCCCGAGCTCCGAATCAGCGGCTTCACATTCTTAAACTGTAGGTTCATTGCCAACCATCGCAACCGGGAGAACGAGCATTGTATGTCTTTTGATATTGCGCGCGCTGCGAAACCAGATCAGAAATAAGCATACCTTACAGATGCACGCCAACCCGGGAGACAGGCATGCAACAGGCATTCTCGCAAAACGAAGTTGCCTTTTTGCGGCGAGCGACCGATCTAGCATCGAGGATGCTCTGCTTGCGGTCACAGCGTGACAAGGCGGAAATTGCGACCTATGTGTTGCTCGCGTTTCAGCCCAAGTCTGCCGATATGGACGAGTTGGCCCGTCGGGCAGCACAGCATTTTATGTTACGGCGGACGGCTGGGCCAGGATGTGCGCAAACTATTAGAAATGACGCCAACCCCAACAAGCCGGAACACGATCGCTGGCCTCAAGGGCGTTGATAAAATTTCTTCGTGCGTCAGTGCTCTACATTTCAGATCGATAAGAGCCATTCAGGCGCAACGCGGATGACTGCCCTTGAAGCCGTCAAGCACTTGAAAGACATATTCTACTGCCTCTTGTCTGGAAAGGGATCTGAGTTCGGATCCCGTCAAGGCGTGATAACACCGGTTACGGAACTGGACACCCCAGACGCCGAGTGCTCGGGCGGCCTGAAACGCGGCCTTCGCCGGATGCTTACCTGAGATCGGCAGTTGAGGTATTTGCAAATTTAACTGGGGCGCGGGGATTGTAGAGCGTCCTTGACGTTTGACCGGTGGCGTCGCCTTAACCGAGTTTGAGACGCGGTACTATCTCTTCCTGAATTTCACGCGCCGATCGATAACGCTGTTGGTTTCCATGCGGAACTGAGCCGATGTGCCTGTGGGCGAAAATTGCCCGAGCATGAGAAGTATCTGCGGACAGCCTCTTTCGCTGGCCCTTTGTCCCTAAAGTTTACGATACCACTCGATCAGCTCTCAATCGAAATCAACACCTAAGTTACCCTGTCAAGGCCTCTTGTAGAAGTGCCGCGACCTCTTGTGGCATGTCAATCATTACGTCGTGCCCGCAGGGTAGCTCATGGACCCGCCAGCCCGGAAGGGATAGCACCCGGGCCATTACGGCCCTAAAAGGCGAGTTGGGCCAATTGGCCGCGATATACGTCCTATTCGTCACATCGTGAAAGCGTCCGGACAGCCTCAGTCTCTCGGCAAGGGTGGCGAAAGGTTGTGGCGTGCATTTTGCGTCGATCCATGCCTGGTCGTCGATCGAAGCGCCGAAAGCAGACGAGGGCACTGGCGGAATTGTGTGACCGCCACTGGATTGCGCACGGGACAAGTGCGCTGCTACTGCTTCGGGCAGGTCGAGGTCGAAGGTGGATTTATCGTCCTCTCCTACGAAGGCGTCGAGATATACCAGCGCGCGAACGCGCTCGGGCATGATATCGGCCACTTTCGTGATCACAATACCGGCATAGGAATGGCCGACAAGGACCACATCCTGCAAATCCTCAAAATTGATGACGTTGACGATGTCCTGAACATGCGTCGAGGCATTGATCGCAGGCGAATAGCCGTTCGATCTTTCCCCGAGGCCGGAGAGCGTCGGAGTGAACACATCGTGGCCTTTTGCGCGGAGAATCCGCGCTAACCTTGAATAACACCACCCGCCGTGCCAGGCGCCGTGGACAAGTACAAAGGTGGCACTAGATTGTGGCATCGTGTTTCCCCCGGGGGCGAAAGGGGCGCCGCATTGCGACGCCCCTGGCGGTCAAAAATTAAACTTGTCGACATTTTCCTTTGTAAAAACAAAAGGATCGGCCAACGTTGCCGTGTCACCCTTGACCTTCATCTCGCCGATACGACCAGCCGGAACGACCCCTGAAGCGGCATCAAACTTGCCGGTAGCAACGGCGTAGGCGACGTATACGGCTGCATAGCCAAGATCAACGGGATTCCAAAGGATAAATCGGGACAGCGTGCCGTCCTTCAGCTGGCCGCCGTTGACACTGGGAAGACCATGGCCGGCTACCGCTACCTTACCGATCAAGCCCTTATCCTTCAGCGCTTCAAGTGCCGCAGTCATCGTAGCGCCGATGACTACAATCCCCTTAGTGTCGGGATTGCCTTGGAAATAGCTCGACACCAGGTTCTTGGACTTCACCGCATCTTCGTCGCCTGCAAGGACGGCTGCCACGCTCATTTTTGGATAGGATGACGCCAAATATGCCTTGATCGCCTTTATATAGCCCAGCTGGTTAGCGGCCGTCGCGGAACCCGTGAGTACTACAAGCGGGCCCTCAGTCACTCCGTCCTTGACGATGCTGTCTATGAGCGATTTCGCCATGCCCTCGAATGACACCGCCTCGACGAAAACGGTACGAGCCGATGGATCGACGTCCGAATCCCACGTGACCACCTTGATGCCCGCCTGTTGCGCCCGCTTCAGCGAAGGCGCCAGCGCATTCGCATCGAGCCCCGCGATGGCAATCACGTTAACTTTCCTGCGAATGGCTTGGTTGATGATGTTCACCTGCCCCTCGACACTTGCATCAGTCGGCCCGTTGTAATCGACTTCAACGCCGAGTTCCTTGGCGGCTTCCTGAGCGCCGACGCCCGTCGACGTGAAATAGGGAATTCCTATCAACTTTGGAATGACAGCCATGACGATTTTATCGGCTGCTGCTGAGATACTCACGCTCGACAGCAGGCAGGCCGCAGCGATGGTCATCATCGCAGTGCGTCTCGTCATATTCTTCACGACAGTTTTCATGTTTATGTCTCCTCCACAACCCCTCCAGCGACCATCGCCGGTTGGGAATTTTAAAATTGGTCAGGAGCGCGCCCCGTGGAGCCGGTTCAGCGCTTCGTTCGTGAGCACCCCGGCAATGAGAAATGTCCCCGTTATTAAAAGTCCCCAGTCGCTGGTGAACCCGGCAAAACTCAACCCGTCCTGCAGGTACCAAAGCACCAGTCCGCCAATCACGGTCCCAAGAATCGTACCGCTGCCGCCGGCAATACGAGTGCCGCCAAAAATCACCATGGTAATGACCAAGAATTCCAGTCCAAAGCCCTCATTTCCCCGCGCTGAGGAGATGCGCGCGCAATAGACATTACCCGCGATGCCGACGAGGGCGCCTTGTAGCGTATAGACTGCAAGCCTGATCCGTTCGGGGCTGACTCCACTGAAGCGGCTTGCTTGTTCATTAGCACCGACGGAGTAAACATGCCGTCCAAACACGGTTGCGCCGAGCAGAAAGGTAAAAGAAATCACCATGATCACGAAAATGATCATTTGAAAGGGTAGGGGTCCCAACGTTCCCTGCCCGATGAATTGGAACCATTCCGGAAACGACGACACCGCTTTTGCGTTGCTGACTGCGAGGGCTATTCCACGAAATAGGGCCAGCGTGCCGAGCGTGACCACCAGCGGATTGAGGCGAAGCTGCGTAATCAAGGCGCCGTTTAATGCCCCACCGGCAATCCCGACCAGCACGCCCAAAACCATCGCCACCGGCATCGGCACACCCGCGTCGTAGCTGAAACCGATGGTGACTACTACGAGTGCCAATAGGGATCCGACGGAAATATCTATGCCGCCAGAAATGATCACCAAAGTCATTCCTAAGGCAATTATGCCGCCCTCGAAAAAGCCCTGCGAGGCGTAAAAAATGCCGTTTATATCGAAATAACCGGGCATCAGCGCGCTGATCAGCGCGATTTCCAGTAAGAACAGCACGGCGAGGGCCGCGTCTCGGCGGAACACGATCCTACGAAGCATCTCAGCGTCCTTCTCACAGTCTGGATTTGAGGCCGACGAAGGTGACCGCCGCCAGGATAATTAAGCCAAGTATTAGAGATTCGAAGGTAGGCGGGACCCTATTCAGCGCGGTTGCATTGAGGATAACGCTCAGCAGCAGCGCACCAATTATTGGCGACAAGTTTGCGCCGCGACCGCCCGACAGGCTTGTACCGCCGAGCACCACTGCAGCGATTATCTTCAGTTCAAGTCCGGATGCGGCGTTTGCTTGCATCGACGCTACCTGGCCAACAAAGACACCTGCAGTCAAAGCACAGCCGATACCGACAAGTACGAACAGGCAGAACTTTACCATGTCGACGGGTATGCCTAGGTTGCGGGCTGCCCGAACATTTCCCCCCGCCGCATAAGTATAGCGGCCGAAGGCCGTCTGGCGGGAGATGAAGCCGAACACCAGGGTAAGGACGACCATAAGGACGATTTCAACAGGCACGCCCAGAACTCTGGCCGTACCGAAAAACCGTGCCGCACCTTCGGCGTAAAGCGTCATGTCGCCTGCGAGGATTAGCAGAGCGCCCCTTAGTACCATCAGCGTTCCGAGTGTTGCGATGATGGAAGGAACGCCTGCAGCCGTGGTCAAAAGTCCATTCACGCAGCCAAAAGCTGCGCCACATAGAATCGTGACAATCATTGCACTCCAAGGATCGCCGATAGACTGTGCAGTTCCTGCAAAGACAAATGCTAGCACGGCCACCATGGATCCCATGGAAATGTCGATTTCTCCTGAAATGATGATCAGGTTAACCGCGAGCGCCACCAATGCGATCGGCGCCGCCTGCTGCATGATACCCAGAAAATTACTCGCACTGAAAAAGCCGGGCGTACTGACAGAAAGGACTGCCATCAGCAACACGAGGAATGCGAGGGGCGGGGTTTCCGGACGATCAAAAAGCCGGTTTATTATCTCAACAGTGGTCCTGCCAAAGCCCTTCATTTCATGCGCCCTCGACCTGGCCAGATACCGCATGGCCAATTGCCAACGGAGAGAAATCTTGTTGGTCAAAGATCTTCGTGACCTGGCCCTGATAGAAAGTCGCGATGTGGTCCGACAAACAAATCACTTCCTCCATGTCGGACGAGATGAGAATGATCGCTCGGCCATTCTCGACCAGCTTTTCGATCAGGGCGTATATTTCGGACTTGGCGCCGATATCGACGCCGCGGGTCGGTTCGTCCAGGATAATAAGGTCGGGATTTCCGGCGAGAATTTTCGCCAGCAGAACCTTCTGCTGGTTTCCGCCCGAGAGCGAACCAACTGCGACATCAGGTGATTCCATCTTTATCCTGAAGCGTTGCGCCTGCTCGCGAGAGAAGGTACGTTCGCTTTCGCGGTTGACTATGCCATACCGCGAAAACAATCTGAGTGCGGCAAATGTCATGTTCCAGGATGCCGGGTAGGACAGATGCAGGCCCTGCGTTCGTCTTTCTTCGGGGAGATATGCAATGCCAAGCTTCAGCGCGTGCGCTATTGAGGCGAGCCGCACCTTCTCACCATGAAGCCTGATCGCTCCGCCGTCTGGGCGATGAAGACCCGCAATCGAAAGGGCAAAATCAGTTCGCCCGGCTCCGATCAAACCGGCGAGCCCCAGAATTTCCCCTCTGCGAACTTGCAAGGAGACGTCTTTGAAGAGACCCTTGCGGCTAAGGTCAATGGTTTCGAGCACAATTTCGCCAGCGACTTGACGCGACTTTCTCTCATAAAGTCGTGAGACGGGTCGCCCCACCATGTGCTGTATGAGGCTCTTCGTATCGAAGTCCGATGTCTTTCCGGCACTGACCACGCTTCCATCGCGGAGTACAACGATGCGGTTGCAGTGTTCGAACACTTCATCGAGACGGTGTGTAATGTGGACGATGGCTGTGCCTTGCTTCTGCAATTGTTTGATCACACCAAACAAGCGTCCCGATTCAAGCTCGGTAAGCGCTGCGGTCGGCTCGTCCATGATCAACAATCGGGCTTTTCGGCTAAGGGCTCTCGCAATTTCGACGAGCTTCTGGTCAGCCGGCGACAATGCCTTGACCAAAAGGGACGCATCGAAATTTGCCCCCAAGCTGCGAAGAATTTCCTCCGCGTGACGCTTCATTGCCGTGCGGTTATGGAAGCCCAGCCGGCTTCGCGGCCATCGAGAGCCAATGAAGATGTTCTCATAGATGGGAAGTTCCGGAAACAAGTCCAGTTCTTGAGGGATGACGGCGATACCTTGCCGCTCCGCGTCGCGGGGGCCGGAAAAGGAAACCACCTTGCCGTCACATTCGATATGGCCTTCCGTGGGTGCCACCCACCCTGCGAGGCACTTCATAGAAGTGCTCTTGCCCGCACCATTTTCGCCGGTCAAGCCGATAGCGTCGCCAGGAAAGATCTCAAATTCAACATTTCGGCAGGCAAAGAATTGCCCATACTGCTTGCCGACACCGCGAAGCGCGAACGCCGGTCGGCGGGGAACGCCTTCTATATGGTCTGCCAACTCGTCCTCCCAACGCATTCACGACCTGCAGAAGTAGCGGCCTGGATCGCCGCTGGCCGACCAACCGATCTGCGCGCCGACTTTGACTTTCAAAAAGCCTATATCAGCAATTACAAAATGTACTAACTTGTTCGTAAAGTCAACCCGATATTGATGCCGTGGTTAGAGTTGTGAACTATCAAGTCCTGCGGTTATCCCGATTGGCGTCGAGGTTGTGATCAACTTCCGTCACAACGCGTCGCGGTGTGCCTGGGATTGCGCGGTGGCTTGCCAGAACGGCTATTGAAATCCGGAGCACAGACACTGCCTGCCGCCGTCGTATCGAACGCAGAGGGCCGCGGCCGCTCCTACATCGATCGCTTGAGAGTTTAGGGAGTGATTAGGGTAGCGGAACTAGCGAGTGTTCTTTATAATACGCACTAGTTCGTACAGTACTTGTTGTTAAATGCTCGACCAAATCGGTTTGCAGCATAGCAGCAAGATAGCGGCGCGTGGACGTTTAGAACCGCGAGAAACGCGTAAACCCTCTTTTAGGGCAATTCAGACTCACATTCCTGACCCGCATTTGTCGGCCCCGCGCTTTTTCAGAAAAGAGATCGCCCCAGCGGCTATCGGCGATATGGTGCGGCGAACGCCATTTTCCGCATTTCCGCCCTTCGAAGATATCTTCGGCCGGCGGGCATACCAAAGTGCTGACAGAGGGCGACATTTGACGAACCAAATACGCTGTGGCTAATCATAGCATGCCAAGCAAAATCCAAAAAGACGAGTTACTCATGAATGATGCGCCATCGGCCAAAATCGCACGTCTTCCAAGGAAGAACGATGCCGGCGCCACCAAAGAGAACATTCTTAAAATAGCAACGGAAGAGTTTTCCGCCGCCGGCTTTTCCGGGGCCAGAGTTGACGAGATCGCCGAACGAACCAAGACGTCAAAGCGGATGATCTACTATTATTTTGGCAGTAAGGAGGGGCTCTATCTGGCTGTGCTGGAGCAGGCATATGCCAGAATACGTACCTTGGAGAGCGCCCTACAGCTTGAAAGCCTGACACCCACACAGGCAATGCGTCGCCTGATCGAAAGCACTTTCGACCATGACGACGGGGATCCAAATTTTGTTCGACTTGTCAGCATCGAAAACATTCATTTCGCCGCGCATATGAAGCGCTCGGACATTCTATCCCGAACGAATGTCGGGATCATCGACATCATCTCGGGGATATTGCGAAAAGGCTATGCCGATAATAGCTTCTTGAGAATCGTAGACCCGGTGGACCTGCATATGATGATCAGCGCACAGTGCTTCTTCCGTGTGTCCAACCAGTACACATTCGGTGCTATTTTCGGTCGTGATCTGTCGTCGGAAGTACTGAAGAGCCGGCATAAATCGATGATTTGCGATGCGATCATCGCCTTCCTGACGACGCGCGCCGCGACCGAACCTTAAGTCTCTCCAGACAACGGTATTCTGTGAGGTGGAGAGCTTACTCCAAAATGGATTAGGTCAGCGGGGCAAGGTCAGCGTGAGCGTCCGGCGAATGGATTTTCGCAGGGTCGAGAGACCGAAGCTATAGGCCTCGCTTGGCTTCGTCAGCCATGACGCGCTCGATCATGTCGGGATCACATCGCTCATCCAGGAGGAACTGGCGGATGCCACCATCCCATGTTCTTATGTCGGCTAGCAGGTCCCGGAGATCGTCCACGCCGTTGTCAGTGAGGCCCTTTGTGCCATCTTCGCTGCCGTCGCGAACATAGACCAATTCACCCTCGGCGATATTGTCCGAGTTGGCCGTCACTTCCTCGATGAGTTCGAGGTTCTCGCCTATCATGCCGGCGACTTCTTTAAGCGTATAGATGAACCTTGATCGCGCCATCATGCAGCCTCGGACAGGGGTTTCACTGGCGTCCACTGCCACGGCAACAACTCTTCGAGGCGATCCGCGGGGTGATCCTGAATGCGGGTCAGGACGTCTGTCAGATAGACTTCCGGATTGAGGCCATGGAATTTGGCTGTCTCGATAATGGTCAAGATATTGGCGATGCGCTCGCCGCCCTGATCAGAGCCTGCAAAGAGCCAGTTCTTTCGGCCAATCCCGAGCGGGCGCATCGCCCTTTCAGCAATGTTGTTGTCGATCTCGACACGCCCATCGTCGATGTAAACACTCAAGGCCGCCCACCGTGACAGGGCATACCGCATCGCTTCAGCCAACTTCTGTTTCTGCGGCAAAGTCGAAAGTGTCTCCTCGATCCAAGCCTTCAGATCTCGAAGAATGGGACCAGCGTGTTCTTGTCGCAATGCCTGGCGCTCGGCGGCCGTCATGCCGCGAATGCGATCCTCGATATCGTAGAGCGCACCGATGCGCGACAGCGCCTCGTCAGCCACCGGAGACGGCTTAAGCTTGATCACGTCATGGAACTTGCGACGCACATGCGCCATGCAGGCGGCTTCAGTGATCTGGTTGCCGTAAAGCTTCTTGTAGCCGCCATAGCCATCGGCATGCATCACACCGCTGAACTCAGCGAGGTGGTCTGCCGGATGCGCGCCCATGCGGTCGGGACTGTAGTAATAGGCGATGGCTCCTGGAGTGGGATCCCGATATCCGCTGCCATCGAAGACATAGACCCAGACCCGGCCTGTTTTTGTTCTCCCGCGCCCAGGATCGAGAACATCGACCGGGGTATCGTCCGTATGTATTCGGTCGACTGCCGCGACATGGGTCCTGATGAGCAAGACGAGAGGCGTAAGCAGGGCCGATACCCGGCCTACCCAATCCGCCATGACGGAACGCGAGATGTCTATTCCCAGCCGATCATACATCTCGGAGAGACGGTAGAACGGAATGTGATCGTCGAACTTGGAGACCATGATATGGGCAAGCAATCCCGGCCCGGGTTTGCCGCGCTCGATCGGCAAGGTCGGCATTTCGCCGGATACGGTCGTATCGCAATCCTTGCAGATCATGCGCTTTTCGACATGGCGGACGATCTTCACCGAAGCCGGAATGTGTTCCATTACCTGCACGACCTTGTCGGCCGCTTTCAGGAATGACGTTCCGCCACAGGTCGGGCAATTGCAGGGTGCTGCATACACCTTTTCTTCGGTCGGAAGGCCATCCGGCAATGGCCGGCGTTTCGGCTTGTTCGGGGCATCCTCCAGATCCGGCAAGGGAGCTTTTCCTGACCGGGCCTCAGCTTCGGCGCGAGACGCCTCGATCTCCTCCAGCATCAGTTCGAATTGCTCGATCTTCCGATCAATTTTCTCCGAAGAGGCACCATGCTGTCGATGTCGAAGCAGTTCCAGTTGCGCGCGCAGAAGACCGATAATGGAGTCGCGCTTGCTGACTTCGGCCTCTTGGCTCTCCAGCTTCGCCGCCTGTTCAGCGACGAGCGCGCGCAGTGCCAATAGCTCGTTCTGACTGTCCAGAGGCGGTGTTTCCATGCCCCAAAACATAGCCGATTTGCTGTGAAAGCGCCAACATTTTAACCCGGATGCCCTTGCAAAATATAGCTTTTACCCCGTTCGTCCGGGAGCTGAGGTCCATGCCGGCCGACGCCAGTCTATCCCTTCCACAAGCATCGAAAGCTGCGCCTGCGTCAGGTGTGCAACGCCTTCTTTCGACGTCGGCCAGGGAAAGTACCCGCGTTCCAAAATCTTATAAAACAGGCAGAACCCTTGGCCATCCCACCACAGAAGTTTGATCCGGTCGGCGCGTTTTCCGCGGAAGCCGAAGATTGCTCCAGAACCCGGCGCTTCCTTGATCACCGCCTCGACCATGGTTGACAACCCATCGATGCCACGACGCATATCGGTTACCCCGCAGGCCAGATAGACCCGCACATTCCCAGAAGGCCCGATCATGCCGCCTCCACGCAAGCGATCAAGGACGCCAACAAAACCAGGTCCATATCCGCGGCGATCTTCAGGATGCGGCCGTTTCGCAGAACAAGTTCAACTTGCCTGGATTTCGGGCGGACACCGCTTCCCTTTCCATTCTCCACATGACACTCAGGATGCTCGACGACCGAGACCGGGACAAATGATGGCGTTTGCGGAGCCGCCAACTCCGGTGGCGCGAACTTCTTTCGCCAGCCGTAGATTTGCTGGGGAAGAACGTCATGCCGTCGCGCAACGACGGAAACGCCGGCGTCTGACCCGAATGCCTCCTGCAATATCGACAGCTTTTGTTGGGTGGACCAACGCCGTTGTCGCTCGCCACCCGTCAGGATCTCAACCTTGGCCATCCGTACCTTGTTACGTCACAAATGAATCATCAGTGACGTAACTTGCGACAGAAGGGCGCTTCAGCAAAATCGGCTCACCGGACGCTCACAGGTCAGCAGCAGTCCATCAACACCATAGTTTTCAGAAACGGCCTTCGCCTCGGTCACAACACGGACTGGTGGGGCTGTGCGGAGAGCTTTCGTCGCGGATTGCCCGATGTGTCGCTTGAGTACGTAGTGCGTCGGGGTGCCGGCGGGGCGGGTGTCGCGCTTACCCATGCCCTTGCACAACTGGGAGTGCGTACGGTCGAGATTTTCGACCTCGATCCAGCGCGAGCATCCGCGCTCGTCGTCCAGCTTCAGGCAGCCCATGCCGATTGCCATTTTGAGGTCTGGATCGATATGCGACAGGCTTTGAAAGGCACTTCCGGTCTGGTTCACTGCACGCCAACCGGTACGAGAGCGCATCCCGGTTTGCCTCTCGCACCAAGGCTGATCAGGCCACATTTCTGGGTCGCTGAAATCGTCTATGTTCCAATCGACACCGAACTGGTCAAGACAGCCGAAGCGCCGGAATGGCGGTTTTTCAGGCTGTTCCCGCATTTGAACTATTTATCGACATTCGTCCTGACACCAACAGAATGATCAGCCTTTTTGAATCATTGCGTGCCTAATAGCCGGGCGCGTCAACCCGATGCAGGCTCTAGACTCCAAGATCAAGGTAATTTTCGCAGAAAGCCGGGTATTGTTGATTCGATGGTCCGCCCTTCGGGACATCGCACGTGATTGGGTAACGCGACCACGGCTGCCAATATCTACGAGGTCCTGCGTTCGAATCCCTTCAAGAGCGTGATAACAAGCGTTACGGTCGGCTTGGGTCACGCTGCAAAATCGCACACTGCTGTCGCAGACCCGTTAACTTTAGAGTGCCAGTAGAGGGCATCCACACCATCAGCTCTCAATGGAAATAAAAAATCAGCAAAAAATCTAACCCCAGGGGGTCTACGAAAGTCGGGGCTATTCAGTCAAGTTAAGGTGACATCGCCTTGTAGCATGGACCCCCAGCCCGTCTTATCCTATCATTAGCGCATCTTTCTTTTGTTGCCCGCGATCGTGGTTATGATGGTTCCAATTTGGTGGATGTCAAAACTCGTGCGGCCCGGGAAGCAGAATAAATATGAACGACAGAGCCCTTCAAACAACTGGAAAGCCGCAATATACCGGGTCCGTCATTCCACTTCCCGAACCGCCTGCCGGCGTGAGTGTGATTCGTGACGTAGAATTTGGTTCGCATGAACGACAGCGATACGACGTATATCTACCGAAAGATATCTCCGCTCCCATGCCTGTAGTTGTGTTTTTTCACCCTGGGGGCTGGATGCGACGCGACAAGCGCGCGGTGCGCACCATGTTCGTCCTGGAGTATGGTTACGCCTTGGTCAGTATCGGTTACAGGTTGGCACAAGACGCGTGCTTTCCCGCGCAGGTGCACGACGTCAACCTCGGGCTGAAGCATTTGATAGAGAATGCCGGGACGTATGGCATTGATACATCAAGGATTGTTCTCGCCGGAACATCAGCGGGTGCCCATCTCGCAGCCCTGGCCGCGTTGGCAATGGACCGAGCGGATTTCAACCCCGTGCCGAACCTCGAGCTCAAGGGCGTGGTCGCCATCTACGGTGCCTATGATTTCCCGCAATTTCTTAGTGCGGTGCAGAACAGCGAAACCGACCAATCTAGCGCTGAATCGCCCTTGGGTCTGTTGATTGGAGGTGATCCGCAGCTATATCCGGATAAGCTGGTGACCATCAGCCCTGTGACATATGTACGGCGCGATGCACCTCCATTTTTAATCATGCATGGCGAACAAGACAAAGTCCTTCCGTGGGCCCAGAGTGCTTCGCTTGCTGGAGAGCTGATCAAACAGGGCGCATCTGTCGACTTTGAAATCATCCCCAATGCAGGTCACGGTGATGAGGTGTTTCGGCAGGCGCCAATCTCCGATCGGATCGTGCGATTTATCGATCGAGTGATGGCATCATAAGCTCATATCTCGGTGCTGCCGCTGGGCCAAGAATAAATCTGTCCGATGGGTCAAGGCGTTGACTTCCTGGACAACCCAATGCCGAAATGCGGTTGCCGCAGGATTGCGCGGGCGGATTTCAGGTTCTAGCAGAGCAACGGACTGGTGGGAACGGATACAGGTCGCGAAGGGCTGAACAAGACGGCCGCTTTCCAGGTCATTGATCACCAGCTCAATTTGAGCCACGACCATTCCCATCCCCGCCAGAGCCGCTTCGTATGCTAATGTCGAATTGGAAAACAGCATCAGGCGAGTTTGCTGTCCTTGGCTCAATCCCGAAGCAGACAGCCAGGTTGGCCAGTCACTCATGCGATTTCGCGAAGAAATACGCGGGACCAAAGCGAGATCGTTGGCGTTTTCCAAAGCAACCCGCGGCGTGCAAACCGGAGCAAGGCGGGATGAGAACAGCTCCTGGCGAAGAACATGGCGGCTGGACATAGCGTTAAAGCAAATGGCCATGTCCGCATCAGTATGGCTGAAGTCAACATCGTCACTGCCAGTTTCGAACTCTACGGAAACCTCTGGATATTGCCGGGAAAATTCTTCGAGTTTTGGAATCAGCCAGCGATTTGCCAAGGTCTGATAGACCCGGATTTTGACGCCGTGAGACATTCCGGAACTGGCAGCGTCCTCTATTCCGATCGAGATGGCGTCGAAGGCTTGGGTCAGCACTCTGCCCAGCTCAAGGCCTCGGCGGGTCGGAACGGTGCGGTTGCCAAAGCGCTCGAAAAGCGAAAAGCCAATCGATCTTTCGATGCGATGGATTTGCTGACTGACGGCGCTGGCAGAGACATTCAGTTCGCGGGCAGTCGCCTCAAATGACCCCAGGCGCACTGCGGCTTCCAAATGACGCAGGGCAAGCAACGGTATCCGAGAGAGAATGCTCGTGTTCACAATGTCCCTGCCAGCCTGAATTGAGGAACACCCGCTTGGCAGTTGAGCCGATAGGCAAGGCAATTTGAAAGATTACGACCAAAGCTCCGCATGCGGGCCTACTCCGTGTGATTCACGTTAGGAATTTGCCGGCCTTGCACAGCAAGATCGGCGAGTTCCTTCTCAAACAATGTCCAAAGAGCCGCGGCCGGTGGCGGCAGAACAAAGTCGCGACGCCTGATCAGGCCGATCCGCCGATGGATAGTCGGCTCTTTCAAAGCGACTCCCTTCAACCCCCATTCCTCGCAGGCATGCATGGCGATCTGAGGCAAAACAGCTGCAAATCCGCCCGATTTCAGGAAGCCAACAAGGCTGGAGAAGTGCTGAACCTCATCACCCCATGGAACGGCAACACCGACACTCCGAAGCTCCTGATCGACCTCCTGGCGATTGGCACTATTTTGGTTCAAAGCCAACAAAGTCAGGCCAAGTTCCGATAGCGCCGACAATCGCTGCCAGGGGACTTCGCGCTCAGCTGCCATGGGATGGTCTTTCGGCACGATGAGGACATAGCTGTCGTACAATGCCTCCTGCACATAGAGATCGCTGGGTGGATTGAGAAGCGTGTTGACGGCAAAAGCCGTGTGACCGGACAGAACGTTGTGAGCGACCGTCTTCCCCGTGTTGTCATGCAAGCGTAAATGCATTTTCGGGTAAAGGGCTTTGAAGGCCCGCGCGACACGTGGTGCAATCGCAAAACATACGGAGGTGACGCAACCCACGTCAAGCCAGCCGCCGTCACCACGCGCTTCCTGCGCGATCTTTGTCAGGCTTTCGTCCATCTTCTGCAAAACTGGCGTCACGTCGGCCAGCAGGATCCGCCCCGCGCGGGTCAAGACTACGGAGCGGGTCGTCCGCTCAAACAGTTGCGTCTCCAATGTTCGCTCAAGCTCAAAGATCCTCCGGCTTACTGCAGAAGGCGACAAGCCCAAGACATCCGCTGCGCGGCCAAAGCTTTGAAAGCTTGCCACGGCGATGAAGGCGCGGAGTTCCAGAAGGCCGTAATTGATGCTCATTTCGAAATAAACACTGCAAACTTTTCACTTATTTTCAACATTCGATTATGGCATTTTCAAGTTCCCTCAAACCACCACGGCGCGGGAGGTCGGGGGGAGTGACGCTTCGGCGAATTTGGCCAGCCGGTCATTCTCTGATCTGGCGCATGTCAAGCTCTTCCGGAGGCGATGCCAAAACCGAGAACTCGCTATTGAGCGACAGGCATCGGCGAAATGACTGCAGGAGTGAAAATCCACGGGCTGTGATGCCCGACGATCGCTTCTATGGTCTTGTAATCAATCGGGTGCGTATGAATGGGAGGAAACTAATAAATGCTTGCCTATATAGGACTTTTCGTTGTCGTTCTATCCGTGTCCATTCTCATGACCGGACGCGTGTCCCCCGTGGTGACATTTACGTCGATACCTCTGGTAGGTGCATTCTTGGCAGGTAACGACATCCCTCATGTGCAGAAATTCGTTATGTCCGGTCTGGGCACCGTCGCGCCCATGGTGGTCATATTCATATTTGCCATCACCTATTTCGGCATTATGTATTCTCAGGGAATTTTTGAGCCGCTCATTCGTATCCTCCTGAAATTCGCCGGTAACCGTCCTCAACGAATTTTGATGGCGACTGTCATCACAGCCGCTCTAGTCCATTTGGATGGCGCAGGGCCGACCACGTACCTCGTCACCATATCCGCCTTCCTTCCGATCTATAAACGGTTTCAGATCAGCCCCCTTCACTTGGCCATGCTGACTGGTCTCATGGCCGGCATCATGAACATCGAACCTTGGACACCTGCAGTCCTTCGTGCCGCTACAGTGCTGCATGTCGACCCTGCGGCATTGTGGCGACCGCTTTGGCCAGCGCACCTCGCAGGTATATGCAGCGCACTTGTCTTGGCTTGGTGGGTAGGACGAAAGTTGCCGCAGGCCGTTTTGCTTGAACAAAGTGCCGAACCTGCGGCAGCGAATGGTGCCTCAATCTCGAAAACCAGCGAGGAAAACTGGAGGGGTATAGCGAACACACTGCTCACCCTCGCCACGATTGCCGCTATGGTCTTTTCCGGCATTCCTTTGGGAATTGTCATGATGATAGCGGTCGCCATCGCACTGCCTCTCAACTACAGCGGCGCAAATGCCCAGATGAAGGCGATCAAGGAACATGGCGCTGAAGCGGTCAGCCTTTCCGCCATTATCCTGGCGGCAGGCGTCTTTCTCGGGATCCTCAACGACAGTGGCATGCTGGACGCTTTAGCCAAGCTGCTCATCTCACTCATACCCGCGAGCCTTGGAAGCAGTGTCCATCTGATTGTTGGCGTCCTTGCGCTGCCACTCGGCATGATGTTTGGCGGAGACACCTATTATTTCGGCATCATGCCCGTCCTGGTGAGTGTTGGGAAAGCGCACGGCATTGCGCCGGAAGCGGTAGCCCGTGCGATGTTGATCGGTGAAAATGTCGGGTATTCAATCAGCCCGGTTATCGGCAGCGCTTACATGCTGGTTGGTCTTGCAGGTGTCGATTTCGGCGCTCATTTGCGACACTCCGTCTTTTACATGTGGTCCATCGCACTGATCATGTTGACGGTTGCATTTTTTTCAGGAGCGTTGTGAAAACGGCCAGTATTGACCTGCCATCGAAGTTTCTTTCTGCTGCGAGTAGAGGAGCCGGTAGACCGTTTTCCGCGAGCTGCGACGAAACTGGTACAGCGATTTCGAGATCCCCGACCTAACGGGCTACTGGTGTGCGCTGGCTCAGCAGCTGTGTTTGGCCGGCGGTTCCGGCACAGCAAGCTAGTCTGTCATTCCCAGTTGCGCCAGCGGATCATCGTCTCTCTGAAGGCCGGCTGGAGCCCGGAGCAGATCGCCGGGAGCATGCGGTTCGAAGGTAAACGTGAATTTCCGTGCACCCTTTGCCATTGAGTGCCGTGCTGCATGAGGTGTCCACCTAACGGAGGTGGACACCAAATGATTGAGACTGAAGAAGAGAAGCTGGTTATCCGGCGGATTTTGCGAAACAGACGTCGGCGGTATGACGCTGCGTCGAAGGCACGCCTTGTTGCGGCGAGGGCAGATGTAAACCGTCGTCAGCTACGTCGAGATAATCCGAGCCAGGCGACTGTCTCCATCGTGGGAAGCACCGCGAGGACTTCAGCGATCTGGCCGGAACGGTCGATGACAGTCTGGGCGCCCAATCCGGAGCGACCCTTGACCACGTCGCGCCGATTGTGGTGACCGCCAACATGGCCACATCGGCTTCGGCGATGAAGTCGGCTTCGAGCACCCATCGTTCTTCTCGCGCGCCTTCAGTAGAAAGCTCGGTGAAAAACCGTCGCTCTATCGAAAGCGGCAGCAGGCCAGTGTGTCACGTTTGACGACTACGGCGACGCGGCCCCGAATCCATGAAAGGTCAATGGGGTAGGCAAGTTGAAGCGCAGGTCGATGGTTCAATCCCGCTCAAGAGCCGAGTTCGGCATTCATTCCTGCTCGCAAGGTTTCGTTTATGCGCTCTTGCCAGCCTGGACCCTCCGCCTGAAAATGCGCGAGGATATCGCTGTCGATCTTCAATGAGACCAACTCCTTGGCGTTGGGGATCGTAGGCCGCTCAACGGCCGGTGCTGCGACCTTCTTTGGCTTGGTGAACAGCGCCTCAGCTGCGTCTTTTGGATTGGATGGTCGTCGGGGCGTTGCCATAGTCATATCCTGTTGTGTTGTGCGCTTGGACGTGCGCTGAGTTTTCCCAGTAAAGTGCCCAAACTCGGTGGCCAATCCGAACATTGCAGATACGAATTTGATGTCGAGATTGTGCGCTTAGCGTTGTATTTCGCCGAATTTCACTCCGCTATCAAACCGTCAAACACTTCCAGAAGGGCATCACTGATGGCCTTACCGAGCGCGGCTGCGGTGGACGCAAGCGCCTCTTCGTTCATATCTCGCGCGGCCATGGCAAACCTTGCCCCCTCTGCCACGACGATTTCCTGTGCTCTTTCGATCGCCCAAAGGGCGAAGTCGGTTCGGCTTTCGATTTCTATGGACTCCATGTTTTTTCCTCTTTTGCGCAGCCGCGTTGTCGTTGAAGGTTTGGAGGGATGGCGCGCGGAATATCGAACGTAGGACCTTCGCCGATAATTTGCAGGTTGGCCCCTAGAATAGTTTGGATGTTTGGCGCCTGGGGTAGAATGCCATTTTCGGCGATGCTTTAAGTGATATAGCTGACGCAAGCTAAGCGTTTGTGCGCCTGAGCATACTGAGTTTATCGCATCGTGGAACTCGCCAGTAGGGTTAATTAGCAATATGGCTGCACAGCTGGATTTCTTTGAGGCATCGGTCACAGTCGCCGGCGGCCGGCCAAACAGGTCAAAGATCGTTCCAACGTCAGAGAAACCCCTGCCACATTTGGATGATGAGGCAATGGCTCGCCATCTCGAAGACACAGGCAGCTACAGGGTCCTCAGAAAACTCGAGCCACCGCAGGTCTCCTCATATCCGCGAGCTGACTTTCCAAGACGCGGCGTCATCGTTGATACAGAAACCACTGGTCTGAACTATCGCTCCGACGAGATCATCGAAATCGGAGCGGTTGCGTTCAGTTTCAACGATTTGGGCGAGATCGGCGAAGTGACGGGCGTCTATGGCGGGCTCCAGCAACCGACTACTCCAATTCCTGCCGAGATCACCCGGCTGACCGGGATCACCGATGACATGGTTGCCGGGCAGATCATTAATGCGCCTGCTTTGCGCGCCATTGTTGGATCAGCCGACCTCATCATCGCTCACAACGCGAGCTTCGACCGGCCTTTTTGTGAAGCCTTCTCACCAATGTTCGCCGACAAGGCCTGGGCCTGCTCTGTATCGGAGATTGATTGGGCAGGGCGCGATTTCGAAGGGAGCAAACTCGGATATCTCGTCGGCCAGTCAGGCTATTTCCACGATGGCCACCGCGCGGTTGATGATTGTTTCGCGCTCTTGGAGGTTCTGAGGCGGCAAACCGGTGTTTCGGTATCGACGCCTTTTGCAGAGCTTCTGGAAAGGAGTAACCGCTCGCGCGTTCGCATTTACGCGGAAAACAGCCCGTATGACATGAAGGACCACCTGAAGGCACGCGGCTATCGTTGGTCGGACGGCTCCGAAGGTCGGCCGAAGTCCTGGTGGGTCGAGCTGCCGGAAGACAAGCGGGACGATGAACTGTCCTTCCTCAGAACAGAAATCTATCGCTGGGACGCCGATCCCCCGATCGTTCATTTAACGGCGTTTGATCGGTTTCGTGCTGGCTGATCCTATGATCGCATTTGAGATAACGCGATCCAGCTGCCACCGCGCGGACAATTGTGAGATCAAAGCAACTCCATTTGGGCGCTCACGGACGGTCCCTCCTCGCTCTCGAGCGCGGAAAGCGTTATGCCGAGCAATCGAATGCCCTTTGTCGTCGGAAACACGTCGCCCAGCAGCGCCTGCGCCACTTGTTGCAGTTCGATCTCGCCGCGGATTGCCCGAGTCAATGTGCGACTCCTTGTAATCTGCTGGAAATCCGCGAACTTCACCTTCAGCGTCACCGTGCGCCCGCTGATCTGCTTCGCCTCGCAATGCCGCCAAACTTTATTGGCCAGCGGGATCAGTTCGCTTTTCGCCGCCTCAAGATCGAAAATGTCGACCATGAATGTGTCTTCGGCTCCGACCGACTTGCGCGGTCGATCCGGCTGCACCGGCCGCTCGTCAATCCCCCTCGAAATCCGATAATACCATCCGCCGGACTTGCCGAAATTCGCCTGCAGGAAATCGAGTGACTTGGCCCTGAGGTCAGCGCCCGTAAGGATGCCCAGCCGCTCCATCTTGGCGGCTGTTGCGGGTCCGACGCCATGGAACTTCTTCACCTCCAGCGCCTCGACGAAGGCGGGGCCGTTCTTCGGCGTGATCACCGCCTGGCCGTTCGGTTTGTTCAGATCGCTCGCCATCTTGGCCAGGAATTTGCAGTAGGAAATCCCGGCCGAGGCATTCAGGCCGGTCACCTCCTTGATGCGCGCCCGGATGCGGGTGGCTATGTCGGTTGCGATGGCAATGCCTTGCTTGTTTTCGGTGACGTCGAGATAGGCCTCATCAAGAGAGAGCGGCTCGATGAGATCGGTGTGCTCGGCAAAGATCTCGCGGATCTGCTGAGAAACGGCGCGATAGACGTCGAAGCGTGGCTTGACGAAGATAAGCTCGGGGCAGCGTCGTTTCGCGGTGACAGAGGGCAGGGCGGAGCGGACGCCAAAGGCCCGCGCCTCATAGCTCGCTGCTGCTACGACACCACGGGCGGCCGATCCGCCGACAGCGACGGGTTTGCCGCGGAGATCGGGATTGTCGCGCTGCTCCACGGAGGCATAGAAGGCGTCCATGTCGACATGGATGATCTTGCGGACAGGTGCCGCAGGATCCGCGCCTTCTCCTCTGTGCTCGATCTCCGAAACCGCCAAGCTGCCCATCGCCGGATTATTCAGCTCGGCGTCTCAGGTGACTTCGCCGGCGGCTCTACGAGGATCAGCATGTCGTCGGGCAGGGGACGCTGGAGGTGCTTCACCTCATTCCATTCCCCCGTAAGCCAGTGATCCACCTCTTCAGGCGTTGTCAGGATCGCCGGCATGGCCTTTTGATGGATCGGTGCTACGACCGCATTCGGCGCGGTCGTCAGAAATCCGTAGAGCTCGAACTCGCGTTCCCCGTCGCGGACCTTCTTCACGCCCTTCCATGGCGTCCAGAAGCCTGCGAAGGCCATCAGTGGCCGATCGGGGTTTTGCGCAAACCACGCGTTGGGCACGCGGCCGCCTTCCACTTTGCTGGCCGGATCAGGCTCGGCAAAGGAGGTGAATGGAACGACACAGCGATGGGAGGGACCGAGCCAGCGCCGCCAGTGGGGTGAGTTCACATTGCGGATATTGGTGACGCCGGGGTCATACTTGCCTTTGATAAAGGCTGGCGGTGTCGGCATGCCCCATGTGCAGCCTGCAATCTCCCGATTTCCGTCAGCCCCAACGCGAACGATCGGTGCCAGCGTGCCGGGATAGACGTCGAGCGACGGCTGGTTCCAGCTGCGGGTTTCAGCAACCTCTGGACAGGGTTTTCAGTAATCTCCGGACACAGTTTTCGTTAATTCCCGGACAGTGTTTCCGCTAAATCCCGGACAGTTTCGGGCGACGGAAAGAGGGTTGGTTCGCGGCTGCGCCGACTTGGTTGTTATGCCTCTCACGACAACGTTGCGAGGGGCCGATGCCGAGACGGAAGCAAGCAAGACGAACGACAGTGAAGGATATCCGGACCATTTTGCGCCTGACCCACGAAGAGGGTCTTTCGGTGCGCGAGATTGCCGAGCGGCTGAAGATCGGCAAGAGCTCGGTATCGACCTATTTGCTACGAGCTCGGGAGGCCGGGCTTTCGTGGCCTTTACCAGTTGGCGCTGACGAGGATGCAAAACTGGAGCGGCGGCTATTCGGCCGAGCCGGCCGGCCGCCGCGCGATCTGATCGAGCCAGACTGGGCGCTGGTGGTTCAAGAACTGAAGCGCAAAGGCGTGACGCTGACGCTTCTATGGCAAGAATACCGAGCCAACCATCCCGATGGTTACGGCTTCACCTGGTTTTGCGGGCAGGTTGCAGCCTTTCGGCAGCGCACGAGTGTGGCCTTCCGCAATCGGCACGCGGCGGGTGCCGTTATGCAGACCGACTATGCGGGGCCGACGGTGCCGGTAATTGATCCGGCCACCGGCATTGTCCACCCGGCTCAGATCTTTGTCGCGGTGTTAGGCGCTTCGAACCTGACCTTCGCCTATGCCAGCTTCAGCCAGAAGTTACCGGACTGGATCGACGGCCAGATCCGTGCGCTGACCTTCTATGGCGGGGTCACCAAGGCGATCGTATGCGACAACCTCAAAGCGGGGGTTGCCAAGGCCCTTTGGTTTGAGCCGACATTGACGGCGACGTTCGCTGCCATGGCGGAGCATTACGATACCACGATCCTGCCGACCCGAAGCAGGAAACCGCGCGACAAGGGCCGGGTCGAAGGCGCAGTGCTGATCGTCGAGAGGTGGATTCTGGCACGGCTCAGGAACCGCAGCTTCTTCTCGCTGGCTGCCCTCAACGCGGCGATCGCCGAATTGCTTGAGGAACTGAATAGTCGGCCGATGCGCCATGTCGGCAAAAGCCGCCGCGAACTGTTCGAGGAGATCGAACGGGCAGCCTTGAAGCCCTTGCCGGCTATTCCGTTCGAATATGCGGAATGGAAGTCGGCGAAGGTTCACCCGGATTATCATGTCGAGGTCGACAAGACCTTCTACTCGGTGCCACATCGGTTGATCGGATGCACCTTGCAGGTGCGGCTCACCCACCGGGTGGTCGAGATCTTCCATGATCACCAGCGCGTTGCCAGTCATGTTCGTCGCTCCCAGCGTTCCGGCCACGTCACGGTCAACGACCATATGCCCAAGGCGCATCAGCGCTACGCCAACACCACGCCGGCCAATCTCATCAGCCGTGCGAACCAGATTGGCCCCAGCGCCGCCATCCTGGTCGAACGCATGATGCGCGACAAGCCACATCCAGAACAGGGATACCGATCGGCGATGGGCATTCTGTCGCTGGTGTCACGCTATGGAGCACAACGCCTCGACGCGGCCTGTGAGCGGGCGCTCATCATCAACGCCATCACCTATTCCTCCGTCGCCTCCATCCTCAAATCCGGCCTCGACCGGGAAAGACCGCAGGCTGAACACGCGGCCCCCACGCCTGCGCATACGAATATCCGTGGCCGATCCTACTACCAGTGAAGGAAGAAAGAATGCTGACAAACCCCACCCTCGACCAGATGCAGTCCCTCGGGCTCACGGGCATGGCAACAGCCTGGCGCGAATTGGCCGAACAGTCCGGCACCAATGAACTCAACCGTGATGAGTGGCTGGGCTTGATGCTTGACCGCGAAATGACCTTGCGCGCCGACAAACGCATCCGCAACCGGCTCGCTTCAGCCAAGCTCCGCTTCGCCCAGGCCTGCATCGAAGATATCGACTTCTCTGCCGCCCGAGGTCTCGATCGGCGCAACACCATGGCGCTGGCCCAAGGTCAATGGCTCACCGCCCATGAGAGTCTGATCATCACAGGCCACACCGGAACCGGGAAATCATGGTTAGCCTGCGCCTTCGGCAGACAGGCCGCCAGGCTCGGGCACTCCGTGCTCTATGTCCGCGCGCCGCGCATGTTCGAAGATCTGGCACTTGCCCGTCTCGATGGCTCCTTTCCTCGTCTCATCGACAAACTCGCACGCGTCCAGCTCCTCATCCTTGACGACTTTGGAACACATGCGCTTTCCGATCAGCAGCGCTTCCACCTCTTCGAAATCGTCGAAGAACGCTATCAGAGGAAGTCCACCCTGATCACAGCCCAAGTCCCGGTCGCAAACTGGCACGATCTCATCGCCGATAGCACGGTCGCCGATGCCATCCTCGACCGTATCGTCCACAACGCTCATCGCATCACTCTCCGTGGCGAGAGCATGCGAAAGCAAAAAGGCGCGATCCCCTTGACGGCTGATGAAAACGGCGAAATCAATCAGCCCTGATGGTAACCAGGCTGCCAAGGACCAACCTCGGCAAACTGTCCGGACTTTAGTGAAACTGATGTCCGGGATTTACTGAAATCAATGTCCAGAAACTGCGAAGCGCGCACCGGATCTTCGAGAATGGCACGCTGATCGCAGCTCATCCCGTGTTGGAGGGCCGTAAGCAGCGCCGGGTTCATCCGGATCATCGCCGGCCCATCCAGTCGCAATATCGGTCGGGGTCACGACAGGAGCCCCATGTCGTCAAACCTGCCGGCGACACCGTGCTGCAACGATCGCTCGCCTTCTATGATGCTATCGGTAAGGCACTGGCACAGGAGAACAGGCCATGAGCGCGACCCTTGATCCTATTCCGTCGATGATCGACCGTATCCGTCATGATCTCGTCGGCCTGAAGATGCCACGCGCACTGGAAGCGCTTGACCATGTCGTGCGCCGCCTCGAGCACGGCGAACTGTCCGCCCTTGAGGCCATTGATATCCTCCTGTCTGAGGAACTCACTCTGCGCGAGAACAGCCGCATCAAGACGGCTCTGCGCATGGGCAGGCTTGCCACCATCAAGACGCTCGCCGGCTTCGATTTCACATTCCAGCCCTCACTCGACCGGGATCGCATTCTGACCTTAGCTCAGCTCGGGTTCGTTGACCGTCACGAAGCCGTTCATTTCCTCGGTCCGCCGGGGACGGGAAAGAGCCATCTCGCGACAGCGCTCGGCGTCGAAGCCGTGAAGGCCGGAAAGAGCGTCTACTTTACCACGCTCGCGGACCTCATCGCTTCGCTTGCCAGGTCAGAACGGGAAGGCAGGCTGCAGGAGCGCATTCGCTTCTTCTGTAGGCCTAGCCTGCTCATCGTTGATGAGATCGGCTATCTGCCGGTCGTCCACGGCGGCGGCAATCTGTTCTTCCAGCTCGTCAACGCCCGCTATGAACGCGGCGCAATGATCCTGACGTCAAACCGCGGCTTCGCAGAATGGGGCGATGTCTTCGGCGATCCTGTCGTCGCCACGGCACTGCTCGACAGATTGCTCCATCATGCCGTCGTCGTGCAGATCGAAGGATCCAGCTATCGGTTGCGGCAGCATGCCGAACTCATGCCGGAACATGTTCGCTCCAAAGCCCTTATCGCGCCTCCGGCATTCGCTCCCCCTCAAAAGCCCCGCGGACGGCCGCCGAAAAATCCTCAATTATCCCTGTCATCCACGTCGGCATAACTGGGGAATTTTACTTCGGCACTTCTGGGGAAAATTCACGCGGCATTGACAATCCCATCCGAAATCCGGCCATCCCTTCAGTTCCCAGTTCCATGTCATGGGCCATAACTCTCTTTTTATAGCCCACAATAACGCGCCAATGCGGGCGATAAAAGCTATTTTATCACCCATCACATGGAGGAAACAAATCGGCCTTCCTGCCGCCGCTCCATGCCTTCCTCGTCCAAGGCGACAAAGGCAACCAAAAGCTTATCTGGTCCCGCTGACGGCGCAAGGTCTCAGACCAGACCGGCCGCAACTACCTCTCGGCCAAACTGAGCGATCTGAGCTTCCCCATTGTCGCTCCGTGCCGTTTCGCCGTGAGGATTTTGCAGTGTCGGGGCAGGTGGCGAGTAGCGCGAGAACAGATTATAGACCATGCCCAGACATCGCCGTTGCGCGCTAAGGAAATAAAACAATGAAGAGCAGAAAATCCACCGGGCGACTTTCTTTCGAGGACGTCATTCGGCCCGTGATCGAAGACTTTATTGAGCGCGGTATATTCAAAGACCTCAACAATCAAGATCATAAAGCCGGTCTTGTTCTCAAGGCTCTTGGCTATGATCCTTCCGACCCACCTGCAGGGTTCTCCAAGGCAACGATCAGCAGGATTTTACGGATGGAGTGGTCAAAGCGGCAGGAAGCTGAAGGCAACACCGCTTTCAGGACCCAAAGGGAGGTTTTCAAACCGCACTATGCGGCCCCGAATAGAACAGGGTCGCAATAACCATCCTGGCGAACGCTATCGGGGCGAGCTGCTTCGAGGAGATCAGCGACCGCATAATCTGTCGCAGATAGACTGGATGGAATCCCATCTTTCACCAAGGACAAGGTTTGCCGGGATAGCACGTCCGGTATCCGCGGTTTCGCTTCCGGCGGGTGAGGTCGAGAAAGAGCACCACGGCATCCTGCTCCCGCTCGAAACTCTGGACCATGGTCTGACCCTTTGCACCGATGCGACCCCAGCGCCGTGTCAGACAGGTTTCTCCAAACAGGTTCGGCTCGATCGACATGGCATAGAAGCGGGACATGTTTTTTGTCCTGTCCGTTCGTTCTATGTAGAGCTGGTAGGGTTGCGAGATCATGAAGACAGAATCGCGATTTTGCCCGTGATCGTCCAACGACAGTTTTGAATCGGTCCTTGCCCATCGATTCATTTCCGTGAAGTCTAAGAACGATCCGGGCGGTCCGCCTGAGGCGGACGGCTCTATCCGCCTGTTGCGAACGAAGCCCGCACGCGGGCCTGCGTCCATCCGGGTGACGATCCTCCCGCAAGAGCATCCCGCGGCTCAGTTACGGATTGGGCTTCGGGCCGAAGCGGCTGTTCTTGACGCAAGACTTCATATCCTCCCGTCTGAACCATATCGCTCGCCCGCAGCGCAGCGGTGGATTTCCTGCAGTGAACACGATCTGCTCATCGGTCCGCATGCGCAAAACCTCGTGCGGCTGGATCAAGGGACGAGCCGCGAGCTGCTTCGATCTGGTCCGAGACGATCCCCGCGAATGGAAGCTCCGGCTCACCTGGTCGATCTCAACGGTGGTCGTGCCGCAGCGGCGAGAGATATAGTCGGCCGTCTCCGGATCATTGATCGCTGCGAATGATATCCAGCTCGCGCTCTCGAACCATTTGCTCGACGCGTCGCGCCCGCCATAGGTTTCGCGCAATTGTCCGATCGACTGGTAGATCATCGTCAGCGTGATGCCGTATTTGCGGCCGGCGTCGCGAGCGGTCTCCACGATGCGCATATAGCCAAGACGCGCCGCCTCATCGAGCAGGAACAGCACGCGATTGTCGGCCTTCCCGTCGCGATTATAAATCGCGTTCAGGAATGAACCGATGATGACGCGCGCCAGACCCGCATGGGTCTCAAGTGTTTTGAGATCGATGTTGAGGAAAACATCCGTTGTGCCAGATGCGATGTCCTCTGTCGAAAACGTCGAACCGGACACAAGCGCCGCGTAGCTCTTGTAGGAAAGCCAATGCGTTTCCTTGATCGCATTGGCATAGACGCCGCTGAACGTTTCCGGCGTCATGTTGACAAAGGCGGCCACGTTTTCCTTCACGAAATCCGAGCTCGAATTGTCGTAGATGTCCTGCAGTCTCTGGCGAAGTTTCGGCTCGGGCTCCGAGAGATTGGCGCGCACCTGTCGCAGTGTCTGATCCTTGGGGTCGGTATGGCCGGACAGACACACATCTGCAATCATCGCGGTGAGAAGCTGCAGGCCGGACGCGCGGAAAAAGTCGTCACGAACGCCGCTCGCTCGTCCGGTGTCGCTCATGATCCAGGAGGCCACCGAGGCGATATCCTCTTCCTTCGTACCACCGAACTTGCCGATCCAGTCGAGTGCGTTGAAGCCCATTTCGGGCTGACGCGGGTCGAGGGTGCGTAGTCGACGGCCGGCTTCCTCCCGGTGCTTGGCGACCATTGGTGCGACCTCGTTCGACGGATCGAGGACAATCAGTCCACCGCCCCATTTCAATGCGGTCGGGATCGTCACCGACGTCGTCTTGAAGCCCCCCGATCCGGCAAACACGATGCCATGCGAGGAACCGAAGGATCCGTCGAAGCAGAGAAGCGCTGATTGCCCTCCCCCGCCCCAGCTCGTCTTGTCATCCGCATAAAAGGGGCGGTCGCCGATGCTGTCGCGATCGACGCGATAGCGTTCACCGATCACGATGCCAGCGGATGATGGAAAGAGTTTTTCGGCCTCTTTCATGTCCATCCAGTCGGCCTCGCCGTGAAGCGCGCGCTTGCCGCGAATGCGCTTCGGCTCAGGCCTGGCAAATGCCGCATTGCCCAGAACCATGACGCGTGCCGCGAAGACCGCGCCAAACGCTGCAGCACTCGCCCCGATGAGTATCGAAGGGTCGACAAACGAAAACACGGATTGGCCGGATGGTACTGCCTCGGCGAGTGCCATCAACCGCGCGCCTTCCCGCAGGCCGGCGATGATGATCGCCGCCAGGCCGCCGGCCGCGACACCGAGACCTGCCGCCTTGATGTTCGCTGTGCCGGCGCTGGCGAAGAGATAAACCAGGCCGATCCCGGCCGCCGCCACGAATGGCAGCGCTATGGCGATGCGACCGAGCATCAATCGCCCAGCTTCCGAGCGACCGAACGAAGCCACGACCTGCTCGTGTCCGGAAGAGAGAAAGACGGCGGCGACCATCAGGATGACGGGCGCGATGGTGATCAGGACCCTATTCGCGGTCATTGCCGAAAGCCTCGGACCCGATGGCGATCAGTCTGTCGCGCTCATTCGCATCGTTTGCCAGACGCTGCTGGAGTTCGATGAGCGCGCCCAGCAGAAGCGCCCTCTTCTCGAAACGGAGCCCCGCTTTGACGACGAGGCCGCCGAGCTCGATTTTCTCGCGCGTGTCTTTCTTCCGCGCGTCGGAGGAGATCGTACGCGCCATCCGCTCAAGCCTCAAAAGCCTGGCCCGAAGCCGGACCAGAACCGGCCGTCGCGATTGTGCCTTTGGCGTCGCTTGTCGTCGCTCCCGGCTTCTGGCTCCGCTGGCCATCGCGAAACCGCCTGGCGACCGTTTCGAAGGCCGCCTGCAGCTCGCCTTCGTCGATCTCGATCTCGCCGAGGCCAGCTTTCAGGGCGAGCCGGCCAATCCGTTCCGCCTCGCGTGTCTCCGCCTGACGAAGCTGCTCCTGGAGCTTGGCGATATCCTTGCGCAGCTGACCTGACGACTTCTTCATTTCCGATTGATCCTTCCGGGTGTCTTTGGCTGTGTATGCGGTTCACAAATTTCCAGAAGTTCGGGCGCGAAGCGACTATCAGAAGTGGTAGTTGGCTCTGCCAACGCTTCTGACCATCATCCCGGCCGTTCGAAGGACGGCATCCAAGGGCGCAATTATACGTCGCTGACGCGACGCCCTGGCTTAAGGCCCTGGCGGGGCCAGCCGCTTCCATCGAACGCGTTGCATTCGACCGGAAGATGGAGTGCCCTCACCGTGGCCGTCCCACATTTCTCAGTCAGCATTGTCGCCCGCGGCTCAGGTGCCAGCGCCGTGCTGTCTGCGGCCTACCGGCATTGCGCCAAAATGGAGTTCGAGCGCGAGGCGCGAACCATCGACTACACCCGTAAGCAAGGTCTCCTCCACGAAGAGTTCGTCATTCCCGAAGACGCGCCGGAATGGCTGCGGTCGATGATGGCCGACCAATCGGTCTCGGGGGCGTCCGAAGCCTTCTGGAACAAGGTCGAGGCCTTCGAAAGACGTGCAGATGCGCAGCTTGCGAAGGACGTGACCATTGCCTTGCCGATCGAGCTTTCCCCTGAACAGAATATCGAGCTTGTCCGTGATTTCGTGGCGATGCACATCACGGCCAAGGGCATGGTCGCCGACTGGGTCTTCCATGACGCTCCCGGCAATCCACACATCCATCTGATGACCACGTTGCGCCCGCTTTCAGAGGACGGCTTCGGTCCCAAGAAGGTGGCGGTGCTGGATCCGAACGGCAATCCCGTTCGCAACGATACCGGCAAGATCGTCTATCAGCTTTGGGCCGGCGACGCGGACGATTTCAACGCGTTTCGCGATGGCTGGTTCGCCTGCCAGAACCATCATCTCGCGCGGGCCGGGCTGGATATCCGTGTCGATGGCAGATCCTTCGAAAAGCAGGGGATCGATCTGACGCCCACCATCCATCTTGGAGTCGGGACCAAAGCAATCGAGCGGAAAGCGACGAGCGGGCGCGGCACGGAGAAGGAGGCGGTCTCTCTCGAGAGGTCGGAACTGCAGGAGGCGCGGCGCGCGGAAAACGCCCGGCGTATCCAGCACAATCCGGAAATCGTCCTCGATCTCATCACGCGCGAGAAGAGCGTGTTCGATGAACGCGATATCGCCAAGGTGCTCCACCGCTATATCGACGATCCCGCCCTCTTTCAGAACCTGATGGCCAGGATCCTGCAGAGCCCGCAGACGCTGCGGCTCGATCGTGAGCGGATTGATTTTACCACCGGTATCCGGCAGCCGGCGAAATACACGACGCGCGAGCTGATCAGGATCGAAGCCGAAATGGCCAATCGGGCGATCTGGCTGTCGCAACGTCTATCGCATGACGTTAAACGCCCAGTGCTTGCGAGTATCTTTGCACGGCATGAGCGCCTGTCCGACGAACAGAAGATTGCGATCGGACATGTTGCCGGACCTGAGCGGATTGCCGCCGTGATTGGCCGCGCCGGTGCCGGCAAGACGACGATGATGAAAGCGGCCCGCGAAGCCTGGGAAGCGGCCGGCTATCGCGTCGTCGGTGGCGCGCTTGCCGGCAAGGCGGCTGACGGGCTGGAGAAAGAAGCCGGGATCGTCTCCCGCACGCTTTCGTCATGGGAGCTGCGCTGGAACCAGGGGCGAGACCAACTCGATCACAGGACGGTCTTCGTTCTGGATGAAGCCGGCATGGTGTCGTCCCGGCAGATGGCATTGTTTGTCGAGGAGGTAACGAAAGCAGGCGCCAAGCTCGTCCTGATCGGCGATCCTGAGCAGCTACAACCGATCGAGGCGGGGGCGGCGTTTCGCGCGATTGCCGATCGTATCGGCTATTCGGAACTGGAGACGATTTACCGGCAGCGCGAACAATGGATGCGAGACGCATCGCTTGATCTGGCCCGTGGAAAGATTGGCAAGGCGATAGAAGCCTATGGCGCTTGCGGTCGCATCATGCCCTCGGAGCTGAAGGCGGACGCCGTCGCCAACCTGATCGCCGACTGGAACCGGGATTACGATCCCAAGAAGACGTCGTTGATCCTCGCGCATCTGCGGCGAGATGTTCGCATGCTCAACAATCTCGCTCGCGAAAAGCTGGCCGAACGCGGCCTTCTTGACGATGGGCATCTCTTCCGGACGGCCGACGGTGCGAGGAGATTTGCGGCCGGTGATCAGATCGTCTTCCTGAAGAATGAAGGATCAATCGGCGTCAAGAACGGCATGCTGGCGAAGGTCCTGGAAGCCTCGCCCGGTCGGATCGTCGCGGAGGTCGGCGAAGCCGGGCATCGGCGGCGGTTAAGCTTGGAACAGCGCTTCTACAACAATGTCGATCACGGCTATGCGACCACGGTGCATAAAGCGCAGGGCGCTACCGTCGATCGCGTCAAGGTGCTCGCGTCCCTCTCGCTCGACCGCCATCTGACCTATGTGGCCATGACGCGTCATCGCGAGGATCTCGCCGTCTACTACGGCCGCCGATCCTTCGCCAAAGCCGGCGGTCTGATCGAGATGCTGTCGCGCTCGAACGCAAAGGAGACGACGCTCGATTACGCAGGCGGCACACTCTACCGCCAGGCGCTTCGTTTCGCCGAGGCGCGCGGGCTGCATCTTGTCAATGTCGCCAGAACCATTGCCCGCGATCGGCTCGAATGGGCGGTAAGACAGGGCCAGAGACTGGCCGATCTGGCAGGGCGACTTGCCGCAATCGGGGCCGGGATCGGTCTCGGCTCAAGCCCCGAATCCCATTCCACCAAGGAGGCAAAGCCTATGGTCGCTGGTATCACAACCTTCGCCAAGACCGTTGATCAGGCCGTCGAAGACAGGCTCGCCGGAGACTTGGGCCTGAAGAAGCAATGGGAGGACGTCTCGACACGGTTTCGACTTGTTTATGCGGACCCGCAAGCCGCGTTCAAAGCGGTCAATGTCGACCAGATGCTTGCCGACAAATCGAGCGTCGCGGTGAGGCTGCAAGCCATTGCCGACAAGCCTGAGAGCTTCGGCGCGCTGAAGGGAAAGACCGGCATGTTCATCGCGGCCTCCGACAGACGAGACCGGGAACGTGCGATCGCCAATGTGCCAGCGCTTGCAGCCAGCCTGTCAGACTATCTGCGGCAGCGCGAGACGCTGGAGGCGCGGATGCTCACAGACGAGCTTTCAACGCGCAGGCAGGTATCGATCGACATTCCGGCACTGTCGGCGAGTGCGAAATCCGTGCTCGAACGCGTTCGCGACGCCATCGACCGGAACGATCTTCCGGCAGGATTAGAGTTCGCCCTTGCCGATAAAATGATCAAGGCAGAGCTGGAAGGTTTCGCCCGGGCGGTCTCTGAGCGTTTTGGTGAACGGACACTTCTTCCTTTGGCGGCAAAGGATCCGGACGGCGAGACGTTTCGTTCTGTCACAGCCGGCATGACCACTGGCCAAAAGGCAGAGGTTCAGACTGCCTGGAGCATGATGCGGACCAGTCAGCAGCTCGCCGCACACGAGCGCAGTGTCAACGCGGCAAGGCAATCCGAGGCCCTTCGGCAAACAAAAACAGAAGGGCTCTCGCTCAAATGAAGTTGCTCACGCACAGCCCCCGTCCAACTTCCCGAAATCGCAGGTTCAGATTTGTGTGTGTTGCCCTTTTGGCACCCGTCTCTCTCGCTGTGGCGGGCCTTGCCGGGTATCGGGTCAACGTGACACCGAGCGAACCGATCGGGATCTGGCGCATCCGGTCGCTAGGCCGACCTCCAGCCATCGGGGACGTCGTCTTCATCTGCCCGCCGGAAAGGCCGGACATGGATGAGGCCGCACTGCGCGGTTATCTCCGATCCGGTCTGTGCTCCGGCGGCTTTGCCCCGCTGATCAAGACGATCGTCGCGAGTGCGGGCCAGCAGGTTGAGATCGGGCAATCCGTCACCGTCGACCATGTCGCGCTGCCATATTCGGCGTTGGCTTCAAGGGACGGAAAATGGCGACCGCTGACGCCCCATGCTGGTGGCGTGGTTCCGAACGGCTTTGTGTTTCTGCACTCGGATTTCGTCGGGTCCTTCGATTCCCGCTATTTTGGCCCGATCCCTGCTGCCGGGATCTTGGGACTGGCACAGGAGGTCTTGACCTTTGCACCCTGACTGCCCTCGCCCAATTTTGCTCACTGTTGCAGCCATCGGCGTCGGATGGTTGGGCTGGAGCGGCTTTGTGCTCGCACTTCCGTTGTGCCTCGTCTTTCCCATCCTCTGGTCGATGGCACCCTCCCGCACCTCCGCCGCGCTCGTGTCAGCCGCCTATTTCCTGGCGGCCTCGCGCGGGTTGCCGCAGGGCGTAGCCACCTTCTATGGTTCGGACCTCTTGCCTGGCCTTATTCTCTGGATCGTTGCCTCACTGGGTTTCGTCATCGTTCACACCGTGCTCTGGACCGCGAAACATGGCCTGCAACGACCGCTCCGATATCTGGTGGCATGCATGCTGATGGCGGTTCCGCCGTTTGGGATCCTCGGCTGGGCGCATCCACTGACGGCAGCAGGCGTGTTGTTTCCGGGGTGGGGTTGGTTTGGGCTGGCCGCCCTTGCAACCGGCCTCGCCGCCTTGACGACCTGGCTTCGGCCGGTTGCAATACTCACCCTATCGGGTCTGTGGGCTTGGTCCGCCGCAAGCTGGACGCATCCTGATCTACCGGTCGGATGGAAGAATGTCGACCTCGAATATGGCGCAAGCCTCGGCCGGGACACGTCTCTTGAGCGGCAGGCGGCACTTGCAGGGGCGGCCCTCACCGAGCTCAGGACAGGCAATTGGGTCGTTGTTTTGCCTGAAAGTGCCATCGGCTTCTGGACGCCGACGGTCGCGCGAGTCTGGCAAAGAGCGCTGAAGGGTTCGAACGGGCTGGTTGTCGCCGGCGCATCCGCTGTGGTCGATGCCGGCTATGATAACGTGCTCGTGGCTATCACCAAAGACGGCGGGAATATCATCTACCGGGAGAGGATGCCGGTGCCCGGATCCATGTGGCAGCCATGGCGTGCCTGGTTTGGAGAGAGTGGCGGCGCCCGCGCGCATTTCTTCGACAACCCCGTCCTTGATATCGGAGGTACACGGGTTGCGCCTCTGATTTGCTACGAGCAACTGGTCGTCTGGCCGATCCTTCAGTCCATGGCCAAAGACCCTGCGCTGATTGTCGTAGTCGGAAACGGATGGTGGACCGCGGGCACGTCGACCGTCGGCATTCAAAACGCAAGTGCGGTTGCCTGGGCAAGGCTCTTCGACAAGCCGCTCGTGATTTCCTTCAACCGCTGACCAGAAAGCCAACCATGATCGATTTGGCCCTTATTGAGAAATGCGCAGACCCATCCCTAACCCCGGCGATCGTCGAGCAATTCGTTGCCTCGGCCGGGTCGGATGATCCACTGGCTGTTTCAGTCAAGATCGGTGGACGTCTGGTTCTCATTCCAAGGCCCACAGATCCCGCAACGGCTCTGGAGGCAATCCGAGGCTATGCCGGCAAGGCAAGCGTGAGGGTCGGAATTACGCAATATCCTGCGGGCGTCGGTATATCGGAGAGATCACAGCTGACGCCCGACATCTTCGACGCGTGCACCAATCTTCGCATGGGTACTGCGCTCTTTGCCAAGGTCGCTCGCATCGTCACCAAATGGTATGGTCGCCCGACAAATAGAGAGGTGCTACCGCAGATGATGGACGACGCGATCTACGCATGGCGCACCGAGGTGTTCGATGGGGAGAGAGTTTTCCAGGCCGCTGATCCAGGCGGGCCGACGTTTATTCCGGGCAAAAAGCGTGAGCCGGAAGATCAGGTGGATGATGCTAAATCAGGTAACTCCGCTGCATCAGCAGCAGGAAAGCTGCAGGAACGCGACAATGCAGGCCAAACCGGTATCCGTGTCGATCTTTCGCGTATTGGGGTACCATAAGTCCCTCTTATCAAAAACCTATATATCCGCCGAACATAATCTCCGCTCTCGCCCTACATATCCAGTTTCGGAATTACAATATTTTTTTCAGATGAATTACGTTGTCTCCAGTTTCTATAATTTGCGTCCTATGAGTTATCGCTATTACAATAGTATTCGGAAGAATATTCCGAATAGCGGTCATTATTGCCTTCTCCGTCGCTTCATCTAAAGCCGCGCTAGCCTCATCCAAGAGGAGTATTTGAGGTTTTTTCAGCAATGCACGAGCCAAGGCTATGCGCTGTCGCTCACCACCCGACAGATTGCTTCCCATTTGCCCGACCTCCGTCTCCAATCCGAGAGCAAAACTACTGATAGTCTCTGAAAGCGAGGAGGCACGAAGGGCCTCGTCCAGCTCCTCATTGCTGGCTTCCCTTCCCATGCAAACGTTATCTCTGATTGTACCCGCCATCAAAAATGGATCCTGAGGAACGATCGCGATGATGCTTCGCCAGTGTTCCTCACTAAATTGGTAGATCGGAGTACGGTCAAGTAAGACTTCTCCTGAAATCGGAGCTAGGGAGCGTGCTATAACACGAAGCAACGTAGATTTTCCCGATCCACTCTCGCCCACAATAAAGGAAAGCGTACCTCTATTGCAATTAAAGGAAACATCGGTCTGCAAAGGCGCTCTCGCGCCGTTGACGCCATACGAGAGCCTCTCTGCGGATAAAGAATTTGCCGCGAACACCAATGGATAATCTTTTGTATCATAAATATTATCGTTCTTTGCGGGACTATACCATAATTTCGCTGCCGGCATGATGGCCGCCTCTGCTTGCGTAAATTGACCAAATACATTGCCCAAGGTCTCTAAGGGACCGTTCATTTGCAATATCAATGCGTTAAAAAGAACAATATCACCGATTGTAATGTTTCCGGCACGCAACTCTGGGATTAATAACATATAATTGATAACAAATTGGATAAGCGATAACAAAAAAAACACTACCGAAAACTTTGCATGAAACGCTGCCCAGAGGTTCCAATTCCTCTTCATTTTCTCAACAGAAGAAGAATATTTAGATATAGCCCATCTTTCAGCACCAAAATAGCGGATCGATGTTATCCCAGAGATTGATACACCTAATTGGCCAGCTGCATTTTGTATTGAGGAAGTAGCTAAATGTAGAAATGTTCGCGTACGGTGATTGGAAAAGAATATTCCAAAAAAATACAATATTCCGTAGCAAATAGTTATCAAGAATACATATATCCCAACCTTAGAAAAAAGTATGGTTCCAGATAATACTAAGTGTAATAAAGCTGGAAGCGCCGAATACAATACGATAGATACCACCATCCTGGCGCCGTTCTGTCCTTGAATTATAGCGGATTGCATTTCGGAAGCGTTTTTTTCCCGAAATAGCCGTTCTTCCTTCTGGAGTATTCTCTTAAATAATTCCATGGAGACAAAATATATTATTTCGCTATTCAGCTTTTCTCCAAGATATATGGAGGATATACCTAGTGAAGCCGAGGCAGAAAATAGTACGGCGTATGCAAGAAACCAGTATATATCTTTGACATCGATCGCGTGCCCAAGTGTTAACGGAGCAAACGCGCCTGCAGATATTGCTAAAAATGAAGAAATTGTGAAGTGAACGATGGGCCGTGGATTTGATCTTGAGAATAGGAGAATTATTTCCCCTATAAATAGGCGACTCAACCTAGTTTCAGTCATTCACTTCCTCATATGAGAGGCCCCACGTTTCCGAAGATAACCATTCATTTCCCATATCATCGGGGCCCACTCGAAGGCTCTTAATCCGATGGGCTTGGTTGCTATTGAGACTTCTCTTCAGATTTTCTAGGTATTCCGGTGTTTCTCCAGCGTCGCATTCGTCCCAGACAAAAAATGCAGATCCCAATACAGTCGCCGTGTACCCCAGCTTCTTACGCTCGATTAGAAGGAAGATTCCACGGGCAACTACGGGTGAGCCCATGACAGCCGCGTCTTGCGGGGCGCACAAAGGAAACAGCAGTCTCCCGCCTATCGCGAGATTTTCGATCCACGGCTGCGCAGGACGGGCCGTTGCGAAGTTTACATATACCCGGTCTACCTGCTCTTGTGGCCAGGCGCTTCCGTTACCTTGGATCACCGACACATTGGCGTATCCATGCAAGTTTTCCACGCATTGCTCTTTGAGCGACGCATTTTGTTCAACAGCAAGAACCCTCCCGGTGGCTCCGACCAAAACAGACTGCAATGCAGAATAGTACCCCGTGCCCGCGCCAATATGAGCTATTGAGTGGCCCGCCGAGATCGCCAAATTGTGAATTCCGCGCGCATGTAAGGTTGGGCTTCCGTTGTTGACAAGCCTATTTTGCTGCAAAGCTATCAGGCAATCTTGATAGAGCACAACTGGATCTGACGAAGGTAGCTTATGGTAGCCTTCCCCTCGGGCGATGTACCATGGCGCCTTTCCTACGAAATCCTCACGCGGGACTGTCGCAAACGCAAACTCTAATGCCTCGTTAGTTATTCCGGCTGCCGCCAATATCTGCTTGGCGTACGCTAATCTTGCAATCGCCAAGTCGGCTCTTGAAAATGTCATTTGATCCTCACTGTATGCATTGCCACCGAGCGATCTTGCGGACTTTACCTGCCGCGTCTCGCCTCAAGGCAAAGGCGAATGGGGATGGGCTGCCGCGCAACGCTTCAAACTTTAGGTAATTCGCAACAGAGCGCAAATTCGTGTCTTTAGCAACCAAATCGGTAATCCACAGTTCGGTGCCACCGCTCCAGTCTTCTGGAGTGGGATCAAGGTGTTGCTCCCGCAGAAGCTGAGACGCGTTTGGCGTTAGCCACGCCCAAGTACAAAACGCGCTAATGTCCGATTTTTCGGAGGAAGGGCCGAAGAAGCGAACATAGCCATGTTCAATCGGAGGAAGAAAGAAACGCTCTAGGTCTGCGAGAGTCCAGTTCAGATAGGAGCGAGTTGTAATGCAGATATTACACATGTGCCAAAAGCTCTCTTCAACAGAAAGCTCAGATATAACTGTAAGATCTGCAAAAGGCTCTGCCCTCATGATCGCAATCTCAAGTGAAAGGATGGACGCCAAAAAAGGGCCAAGTCTGTTGATAGTCAGGAAATTCGGATATCGCCGGTCCAATGTTGAGGGCGTAAGGAGCTATAGTGTGCTGTGGAATTAATCCGGAAACGTGCACGCCGATGACCGAAACAGTCCGCCCCATTATTTCGTGTTCGCCGAGATCTTCGGAGAAAACCTCCATTTCCTGGGGTCGACTATTTTTGTTGGTAAACTGATCGGGCCAGACATTTCCTGTCTCCATTTGCATGAATGAATAGCAGCCCCTGTTCCAAAAAAAATCGAGATTTGAGAAATATCCATTATAGAAATGAAGATTATAACTATTGTGAAAGTATGATTGGGCGAATGTGTGATACCAGGAATAGAAAAAGAACACTTCTGAGGCTGCCTTCTCAATGGCGGCACTGCAGTCTTTCGAGGCGCCCAAGCCGATCATGTATCCGTTCTTGTCTTTTCTCACCATGATTGCAGCAACTGCGTATATATCCCGACAGCGAACCGGCAGTTCATAGAGTCTAAGCTGGGTGGGCAGCTCATCCACAACTTGGGATATAGTGCTAGGAAGTTTCTCATGCCCAATAACTTTAGACGCGATGTTGCCATACCACGTGAGAAAAAACGCATCACGTTCCAGAATTTCCAGCAGGCCATTTTGCAACGCAACATTCCTGTCAGGATGGGCAGCGTACCCGCTTGTAGACGTGGGCACAATTTGCACCCATTCTCGTCGCTCCTTCAATTCCCCGAATACTGGCAAGCGATATGGTGTTCCGCTGACAAGGCCAGTTAAAGTCCTCACTTTTAGCGACGAGAACAAGCCAAGTTCGGTGTGATAGGAAACCTCACCCTCTATTGCCCCAGTTCGACTGGCAATCTGCAGCAGAGAAGATCTCGCTCTTCTTGAAATGAGCTTCTCACAAAACTCGCTAACAGCCTTCGCCTGGGCGACCTCTTCGTTCAAATCAAAGCCGTAACCTGAGATATCTCGTTGGTCGTCGCGGACCTGAAAGAAATGATACTGTTGCAACGGGCGGGGTGGCGAAACTTTTGTGACCGATATCATCGTCGACCCTTTGCAAAATTCGGTCGGCTCGGAGCACCGCGCCGACCGAGATACTCTAGTACTCAACCACCAGAGTCGGGGCCATTAGGGCCGGGTCCCACCGGCCCTGGGGGGTTTGGCGATGGGTCTCCGCCGCCGCCGCCGCCGCCCGAACCACGTGTCAGTTTATATTGCTTTATAGACATGAGTTTCTCCTCTTCGGTTCAGTCTACGGGGGAAATTAGAACGCGAATTCCTCGCGCCTTGCAACTGCGATATTCGCACTCATGACTTCATGTACATTGGCCTGCTGCCGGTTTTTCGGAAACCGAGTTAGGCCAATCTAGCTTTTTCCAAGTTCCACCGGGTTGATACGGGCCCTCACTAATCAGAACCCATCCGCCCATTCTTTTTTGCCGATGGACATGATGCGCCAAGGCTGGCCTTCGAGTTTCCGCCAAGCATGGAAGAAATGATCGACGATGTCGTCATGGGATTTGAAGACGCGGTTTGAGAGCCAGTTCTCGCGCATGAAGCGCCAGAGGGTTTCAACTGGGTTCAGCTCTGGGGACTTCGGCGGCAACGGTAGGATGGTGATGTTTTTGGGCACGATGAGATGGTTGGACATGTGTCACAGCCCGCCTGATCCATGATCAGGATGGTGTTCGCGTCCTGGTCAACATGGCGGGAGATTTCGGCCAGATGCTGGGTCATCGCATAGGTGTCGCACCAAGGCATGACGAGTGCAGCCGCTTTGCCGAGCTTCGGGCAGATGGCGCCGAAGATGTAGGCCGACCTCGTGCGTTGATCGTGCTGCGCTGAAGGCCGTGTTCCAAGTTTGGCCCAACGGCGCGTGCTCTTGTTCTTCTGCCCGACACGGGCCTTATCCCTGAACCAAATCTCTATGCGTTTTCCTCGGGCCGCTCCGGTGGTAAATTCTGCCACAGCGGCGGGGAAACTTCTTTAAAATCCTCAATGGTTTGCCGGTCTTGCGCATGATGTTTGGGCCAGGTCGCATAGACGCCAGCGAACGACGCCGTCGAGATAGGGTGTTGGTCCACGCTCCATGGCCTGCGCGAAGGCCATGCGCTGCTGATCGTTCAACCGAGACTGCTAGCCCGGAGCCTTACCATTGATTAGGTCCTTCGGGACCGCGCTCGCTGAAACGCATGACTCAATCACAAACGATCTGGAGCGTGACATTGCCCAAACGGGCGGCATCGGATCGCGAGCCGCCATCATAGATCGACGCGAGCGCCAACAGACGCCGAACCTAGGCGGCGTCCTTCGTCTGCCGCGCCAGACGCCGCAGGCCTTCTCCATCAAAATCTTCCCGCAAAGAAATCCCTGTTCGCATCCAACACCTCCGTTTCGCACCAGAGATTCAGGTTCATCGCGTTTTGGGAAGCCAAAAGAGTCGAATTCAGCGAGACGCCGTATAAGATCCCGCTCTAGCTCCGCATAGATGCTATGCCGCACCCAATTTGATTTTTCCCGGACGCCGGAAAACCTCTAGTAAGTAATTATGGCCCCCCAGTCATTCGATATATTAGAATATAGATTAGTAAACGTTAAAGTGGTATACTAGCTGAAATTTTCCTTCTATGGGCAGATATCACAAAATATCTTGACCACGTCAAAGCTAAATGTATGGACATCATCGATGCGACAATCGCGGAAGATAATATAATATATCTATATTATATTATATATATATTTAATCCGCCCGAGGTGGTCGTGAAATAATTGTGACAGCATTCATTTTAGTTTGACAAATTTTACGAAATCACAGATTGTAAAGGTGCATACCTGTCCAACATAAATTGTGACGGAGTTCGTGCATGCGACCGCAATTCAATCTTGGGTTTATCTCGCGAGGTAGGCTGGCGCGGTTTCCTTGGCAACTGAAGGTTCGTAATTCTTCGAGCCGGAGAGAGTTATTTGCTCCAGCGTCGATACGGAGCCTTGCCGCCTCTCTCAATCCTGACAGTTGTGTCAGAAACTCAGATGCTGAAGCTGCTGAGCAAGACAAGGCGGCCGGGGGCCTTTCCACAGAGCCTGTCGTGTCGAGATCCCGTACTTTCGCCGCTACTGGCTCAATGTCCACGAGTTGTGTGAACTGGCGTCATCCAGGGCTAGCTCCTCGGCCCATTCCGCGGGCATGTTTATTGGGATTTTTTGTTGCCACGCACGTAGGTACCCGCAGTTGCCCCCCAGCACCACAAACTGTCTTGCGAACCAGCAGTGACGTTGGCGCTGCAGCGCTTATGACTGTCATGACTGCTCCCTCAAATGTTTTGAAACTTGTGATGGCGGCGATCTATTGGAGACCGGCTGTACGATTGGACTCGTCACGCTCCCAAGCCGTTAGCGACATTTTGATCCGCTCGTTTTTTGCGGGGAGCGATACGTTTCGTGCTGTCGACACTCATTCGGGCCGACAACAAAACCCGGAGGTTTTTGATTGATGACGAACTGCTTCTACGACTTGAACCTTTTTCCACAGCTTGCGTCGTTAAGAGATAAGTGGACCGTTATACGCGATGAAGCTCTAGCGCTAGCCGCACCTCGAACGCCCATACATAGAGTTGGGAAGCGCCACGAGGAGGTTTATGGCGAAGTTGCGCTACACGTTCAAAACGGCGGCTCGTATGGGTGGTTAGATGGGTGGGGCAGGGATGGAGCCAATAATGATTGGCTACAGTATGGTCTCATATACAAAGACAAGCCCATTGAATTCTTAGATAGGCAAGTTGAAAATACTATCGCCCTATTGTCGAAAATCGACGGTATTAATGTGGCTGCATTCTTGAAGCTTAAGCCCAATTCGTTGTTGCCAACGCATAATCACCCCGAACTGCGAGATCTAGGGCTGCTTCAGATGCACCTAACACTGGATGCAGCTAGTTCAAGAAATTTTTCATACCTGAATGTAGAAGGTGAATTTAGGCAACATGTTCCAGGTGAAGCATTTGTGTTTGATGGATCTAACTACCACTTTGCGTTAAATGCCTCTGATGCTGATAGGACGATACTTTATATAGAATTCAAAATAAACTATTCACCTGAAAATATAAAAATCGATGCAGCCGTATATGAATCGTGAGACGAGGTGGATACGACATGAAGACGAATAATACAAATCTGACGGAGCGCCAAGAACTTCTTCTTCAGTATATGGCCTCCGGATTGAGTGTGAAGGAAATTTCCGGGATGATAAATTTATCTCAGACAACAGTTCGGAATGATATCAGAAAGATAATGCGGAATCTCGGATGTATAAACATCCAACATATGGTCGCCAAAGCCATTATTTCCGGTACTATAGTTGTCACGCATATCGACTAAGTATCAGTATGAGTGTTGGCCGCGGTGAGAGTATCTTGCGGGTTTGGTGCGAGTGTCGGAAGTCCTAGCGCAAAGACTAGTGATAGTGCAATGACTGAGGTGCTTCCTTAATCTCGACCGCCCGGCTGGGTAATTCCCCGGATATTTGCTCATGGCGGACCGGATGCGCCTGCGCCGTTCATGAGCGAAATCTGCGGCCTGTTGCCGATGGCACTATGAGGTCGAACCTCGTTGCAGTTTCTAGGGCAATCCTCCATTTTTCGGCGCGCTTCCTAAAGGGTCAGGAATCAGTGCTGGCTCAAACAATCGGCGTGGAACTTGCCGTTGGAAGACGCAATGTTGGCGTTATCGGTGGGTTTGCCTGCCCGTGAGAAGTCGAACGTGATTGCGCATCCTGAAAATCGTTGACTCCCATTCGGGCTTTGCACCAGTGACCGATCCGCAGTTCTACTATCGCGGGAAGCGCACGTCAATTTTGATCGGAGCTTTTTGGCGCCTGACTGTCCCTTATCTGGTCTCGATTTCCGCGAAGCAGTTCACTTGCCTCGACGCCCAGCGCTTTGGCCAAACGATCCAGGACGTCAATGCTCGTCGCATAAACGCCCCTTTCAATCGAACTGATATAGGTGCGGTCGATGCCGGCCTCATGGGCAAGCGTCTCCTGAGACATGCGCCGGGCCTGTCTCAACGACTTCAAATTATTGCCCAAAACCTTGCGAAGCTCCATGCTGGCGAATGCAGCGGGTTGTAGAGTATTTCGCCACGGAGTATTCTCTACAAAACTAGGAAGCGCTGCCGTTTTTGAAGCGTGGGAGAGAGTATGCCCGCATGCAGGCGGTGTGTTCGTGCGCGCCGCTTTTGTGATACGTGTTGTCTGGCAATGGCCATGATGTGCGTTGGTCGATCAGGAATTGCGGACTGTGCCTTCGGCGACAGGACACGAGAGGAGCCTCGCAGAAGGTGGATTACGAAAAGATTTTTCTACGACCGCTGGTTGGCTTGCTGGAAGGAAAGCCAAAAGACATGATCGAGCGCCTCACGATCGATGCGATGAACAAACATCGATGTCTCGTCGGCGAGGCAGAACTGGCTTATGACCGGTTCAAGACCAAGCCTGACGAACTCGCTATTGCCGAGGCTCAGGAAGCCTATCTCTCATCGATGATCGCCGTCCACGCTCAACAGACGGTCGTCTCGACGCTGCTTGATATATTGGGCTACATCCCTGCGACCCCGATCGAGAAGGCTCATTGAGGGTCGAGATCAGATCAGACCGAGTTTCGTCGCAATCCGTGCGGCTTGCGTCAGGGTCGCGGCACCGAGCGCACGTTTGGCACCCTTCAGATGAAAGCGGACATTGTGCGGAGAGGTTTTCTCGATGTCGGCAATGTCGTCCGCAGTCTTGCCTTCTGCGTTCCAGCGTAAGCATGTGAGTTGGCCTGGCGTCAGTTCGACTGGAACATGCAAACGGGGCTTCAATTTGAGGATATCAAGCCTAGCATGGACTTGCCCAAATGCCGCGGCAGCGTATGTCGGCGTCATTGATCTGCTTTGCGCATAGTCGTGCTCGCTCGAAGCCAATGTCAGCATTGCCATCTGACCGAAACCAGACCTGATTGGGATGGATATGCCGGACCGGATGCCAAACTCCGCGGCTTCGGCGAAGAATTTCTGTTGGCGCCGCGTCAATCGGCCGGGCGTGGGATTCGCCCACGCGAACGGATCCGGTTTATGCCGCGCGCCCAACATGATCGGATCGACCGAGACGTAAAGTTCATCGACATATCTTTGCTGCCAAGCCTCTGGATAATTCGACAGGATCTTATGCGTATTGGCTTGGACGCTTATATAAGCGAACAGTTGAAACCCGGCTTCGTATGCTAGGTTCTGGAAAACGGTTGTCGCCGACTTCTCGTCTGCCGCCAACGAAACCTGTTCCGTCAGATGTTCAAGCCACAGATCCAATTCAAAGGCCCCTCTATGCGTGAGGAAATCAATGCAATTGAATTGCATTGTAAAAAAGGAAAACAAATCGCGATGTTAGGTCGTCTCCACGGGGTGGGAGAGCGAAACGACGACGGCAACTCTAAAGGGCATAATTTGAGATTTGTCAATCTCCGGAGTTGTGGCCGGGGTTTGCGTTCTTGACGTCACTCGCGATAGCTGGCCGGAAATACCATGTCCTGATCGACAAGGACGTTGAACGTGTAGCCTGGCCGGATCTGGATCGTCGGCTGCACATTCAGGTTCTTGGAGATGGTCTGCTCCGCAGCGCGTCCAAAGGTCTCGCCAAAATTCCGGCGAGCGGCATCGGAGGCCGTACTTTGGGTGGCGAGCGTCGAGCTCTGCGGCATCGACATATCGATCCCGGTGCCGATCAAGGCGATCAATGCAGCCGAGCCAAATGTGCGCCAGAGATGGCGATCGACCTCGTCCTCGAACCCACCATAACCTTCGGCGTCCGTTCCTGCCATGCCACCGATCTGAAGCGTCGAACCATTGGGGAAGATAAGGTCTGTCCAGACGACCAGCGCGCGCTCTTGACCGAACGAGATTTTTGAATCGTAACGACCGAACAGCTTGGCGCCCTGCGGGATCAAGAGGCGATAGCCGGTCGCGCTGTCATAGACATTCTGGCTCACCTGCGCTGTGAGCCGGCCGGGAAGATCGGAGTTCAACCCGGTAATCAGCGTGGCTGGAATGACGGAGCCACGTTTCAGTTCGAATCGGGAAAGCGACGGCACGACCTGATTTGGCAGATAGCCAAGGTCCTTGATATCCTGATTGAAGAAATCTTCCTTGGAGACTTGTCCGTTTGGGTCCGCATTTTGACCCTGCAGACCCGCCTTGAGAGCCGCCGAATAGAGATCTGGTGCGCTCTTCGTTCCACGGGCGGTGTCCGTTGCGTTTGAGCCATTGGATTTGTCGTTCCGGCTGACGGCAGACACATCGACCTTCAACGGTGAATCCAGGGCCGTTGCCCTTGCTTGCAGACGAGCCATGCGTTGCCGGTTTTGCTCGCGCAAATATTGCTCGTCCTGTTCCCGCCTCAGCCTCGCTTTCCATTCCTGTTCGGACTCCACTGTAGGCTGCATTGGTTTTCGCTCCGTCGGCGGCGTCTCTACAGTGTGTTGGTCTGGTGCCGACCGACGCTCGACGGGCGGCGTCGGTGTCGGCTGAAACGTCTCGCGCTCACCGGGATCACCGATGATGCCGTCACTGATGCCACGCTTCAATTGATCGCCGAACGAGGTCGCGGGTGAATTCGATGCACTCCCGACATTGCCTTTTCCACCGAACGACAGGCCTCGCCAGGAGAGACCAATGACCACGACACCGATGAACAACACGATGAAGACGATAACGGCAATAACGGGCAGCCGATTGAGGCGACGCATTCCGCTTTCGGATCCTTGAGCGTCGGACGTGCCGAGTTGAAGAGATTGGACCATGGCAGCCTCCGTCAGTTCTTGTGCATGATGGACAGCGGACTTGCAGGTGTCGCACCGGTTGCCGATGCGAGATAGACCCGCCCCAAGGCAATCGACGGGGTCGAAACCTGGGCCATCAATTGGCCATCCGCGCCTTGGATAGAATAGGCGAGTTCGACCGCCTTATCGGCTTTGGCAGCCGGATCGGTGATGACGGAATAGCCCCAGCCCTTGAGCGCGGCCTCGAGTGCAATCGCAAACTCGCTGCGGTCTGACTTGAGACGCAAGGTTGTCGCAGCCGGCGGGACCTGTTCAGCAAGCCTGCTTGAAAGGTCACCTGCAATGGCGCTTGCTGCGGGGCCGGATGCTGTTGTGGTCGGCGTATTTGCCAAACCGTCTTCAGCCGTCTGGCACCCAGAAAGAACTAACGCGATCCCGAGGAGAAAGGTGAGGCTGCGCATATCGTCAACCTCCCCTATTGATCGTGACTTTTTGTTGGCTCCAGCCCACACCGGAGATGAGGATCGCCTTATCGATTGCATAGTCGACGATCATCATGTCGTTTTTCATTCGATAGTTGACGATGCGATTTTGTCCGCCAGACACGACGTAGAGAACCGGCGCATCCTGTCCCTTGATCGATCGCGAGAACTGGATGTAGGTCTTTTGGCCATCGGAATAGACACGCTTTGGCTTCCACGGAGCATCACCGCTGACCGAATAGGAAAAGTTCAATTTGTCGGGCGCTGCACCTGAGATGCCGCCAGTTTCCAACCTTGCATTGATATCGGCGAGCTTCGTTGAAACGTCTTCAGGATATTCGAAGCCGACCCTTGCCATGTACTGCGTCGGATGGGATTTGAGCTGGATGTGATAGGTACGGCGGGACGTCGTCACCACCATCGAGGTCACCAGTCCCGGTTCTGATGGTTTGACGACGAGATGGATGGCCTGCCCGTTTGCAGCACCGGATGTGGCGGGCTCGACCTTCCAGCGAACGGTATCGCCGATCAGAACGTCGCGGACGATTTCGCCGCCCTGCAATTCGATATCGCAAACCTGCAGCGGCGAGCACACGATGGAGGGCTGTGTTTCTCCGAACAGGAAAATCACCTTTCCGTCTGCCCCTCGCGTGACGAGACCGGTCGCCCCCCGCCAACTGCCGGACAGACCGGCGCCCTTCGCCTCCTTGCTGTTCATCCCTTGTGAATCCGCCGCGACAGCTGACGCCGAAACGGCGAGCCAAGTGGCCGCCGCCAAAAATCCAATCCTCATCATGTGAATGTCCCTTGGCTCCTAGAGCTGTGCTGTCCAGTCGAAATCGCGGATGTAGAGGCCGATCGGGTTTAACCGGATCGTCGCCTCGTCCTGCGGGACAGTGAGTGCGACCGTCGCGATCCCCCGAAAACGCCGCGTGCCGGTTTCCTTGCCCTTCCGATCCCGTTCGAATTCGGTCCAGTCGATCTGGTACGTCTGGTTCGACAGTGCCACGATATTGTTGACCTCAATGGCGACGGTCGCAGATTTCGCGCGCTCGAAGGGCGAGTTACTGCGAAACCAGGCGTTGATTTTTTCCGTCGATGGGTCGGAGGCGCGCAGCAGGGCATAGGTGCGATCGATATATTGCTTTTGAACAACCGCATCCGGTGTGATGCTGCGAAACGCCGTCACGAAATTGCCAAGCGACGCGCGGACAACCCGGGCATCGGCATATTCGATCTGCTGCGGGAAACCGGCGCTAACGGCGTTGCCGAGCTTGTCGACCTCAATCACATAAGGAACGAGCTTGACCTGTGAGCTCAGATAGAGCGCATAAGAGAAGCCGATCACCGCCATCGACAACCCCAGAACGCCGACGATGCGCCATGCGGCTGCGGCTTTGACATAGGATCCATAGCGTTCCGACCATTCCTGGCGGGCCGCAAGATACGGGTTATCCGGGGCGCGATCTGCGGCCATCAATCATCCAATCGTTCAAAAATCATTTGTCGTTTCGTTCCGGAGCCGATGGCGTGCCGCTACGTCCGGACCGGCTCTCGTCAAGCTTGGCATTGGCCAGCCCCAGAATTGACCCGGCATAGGCACCAGGAGATCCGATCGCTTTTTCTTTCGCGGCCGAACCCGCAGCCTTCGCGCCGGAACTGAGGCCCGCGCCCATTCCCTTGAGCACCGAGCCTGCGGCCGACGATCCGGCAGCGCGGGCGGCTTGCGCGGCTGCAAAGCCGGCACCAACGGCACCGGCTGCGAGAAACGCACCGCCGGTCGCAAACGATGCGGCCTGTCCGCCGTGGCGGATCGTTTCCATGCCGCCGGTGACCGACGCCCCCTGAACCACGCCCTGAATGATGTTCGGCACATACATTGCGATGATGAACACCACGACGGAGATGCCTGCGATGGCAAGAGTGGTGATGAACTGGTCGCTGGTGGCGGTCGGGGCCTCAGCAAGACCGAGCAACACGCTTGAGCCGATCTTCGCGATCATGACCAGCGCCATGAGTTTCATGCCCACGCCGAAGGCGTAGACCAGGTATCGGACTGCGAAATCCTTCGTGAACGACGATCCGCCAAGCCCCAGCATGATCATGCCGGCGAGGAGGCCCACATACATCTCCACCATAACCGAAACGAAGATGGCTGCGACGAGCGAGAAGCAGATGACGACGATGGCCATCGCCAGAACTGCGGCAATCGCCAGGGCATTGTCTTCGAAGACGCCAAATTTTGCCTGCTGCGACATCTGCGATGCAACGCGGATGCCGGCATCGAAGACCTCGGCAGGTGACGCCGACCCGCCGCCGGAACCGATCTGGAAAAGACTGTCCACGACCGCCTTCGCGAAACTCGGTCCCTGCGTCAGCACAAAGGCGAAAAAGCCGATGAACATGATGCGGCGGACCAGTTCCGCAAACCAGCTGTCCAGCGATGCGGCCTGGATCGCGAGCCACACGGCGGCAATGCCGACCTCAATTCCCGCAAGGATCCAGAAGAGCGATTTCGCCGCATCCATGACAGTGGTCTCCCACCCCTTGGCCGCGGCAGAGACCTGGTTTTCCAGCTCGGTCAGGACCTGCCCCTGTTGCGCGAAGGCAGGCAGCGCCATGACGAGGCAGGCGGCGCCGGTGATCAGGAAAGTCCAACTCAGTTTGCGCGTTACCATCGGGGCCGCATCTCCTGGCCCTTCTCGATCGGCGGCAATTCTTTCCCTATCCCGAAGAACGTTGCGCGCGCAGCACGGTTCTCTTCAGTCATAGGTGACGCAGCCGCGCCTTCATCACGCATCAGAACGACCGTCGTGATGGTGGCAATGCCGGCGATGACCATGCAGGCGGAAACGATCAAGACAGTGCGTGTCACCAGCGCGGCTCCATTTTTTGACCGGAGGGAATCGGCTGCACATTGGCGTTGAAGAATTTCTCGCGACGGGCCTGCGCCAGATCCTTGTCGGTCTGCTCGCTCTGCAGCCAGGTCCCCATCATCGTGGTTTGTTGGGATACGATGCCGCGCAGCTTCTGCATTTGCGCGACCTGTTGGGCGGCGATCTGATGTCCGACCTGCAGCGCCTTCATCTGGCCGTCCGCAGATTGCGACATCGAGCGCAACTGGCTCATCGTATCTTCCTCGCTGTCGAACTGATCCGCAGTGAGGCTTGCGGCCTTGAGCGTGCTAGAAATCGTGTCGCGGTTCGTGTCCGACCAGGTCTGATAGGTCGAGGAGAAGCTTGCAGAATCCGGAAGCCCCGTCTTCAAATCGGCATAGCTCTTGAAACGCTGCCTCAGGAGATCGTCGGCATTTCCCATCGAGAAGGCTATGCCTTTGCCCTGGTTGACGATGCTGCGCAACTGATTGAGATCACCTTCAACCTGACCCCAAACCTGGTTGGGGAGCTGCGCGGTATTCTGCAGCATGTTTTGATAGATCTTCAGTTGGTTCTGGATCTGCTCGGAAAGCTGCGTGATTTGTGTGATCTGGTTGTTGATCTGCTCCGTGGACTGCCCAACAAGGGAGACGAGCTCTCCGTTGTTGAGCAGCTGCGTCATTTCTGTTGCGCCGGTGATGGCGCCGCTTGCGAGTGACGGCGTTGGCAGTATGGCGACGCCGAATGCGAGGACCGTCGCGATCAGCATTTTCTGAGTCTTCAGGGTCTCAATTGCGTTCATCATATCGGATCTACGCCCCTTTCGATCAGCCACTGATTTGGCCAGTCAGTTCCATGGGTGGCGAGGAGCGTCCGGATACGGGCGAGATCAGCTTTGCCCGAGGCACCGACAAAGGAAAGCGTGAGGGGGCCAAGCGACATGTCGAAAAGCCGGCGCCCGTCGGGAGAGACCACGTAATATTCGCGTTTCGGAATAGCGTTTGCGACGATCTCGATCTGACGCTCGTTAAAGCCAATCCTCTCGTAGAACTCGCGTGTGCCCGTCTCGCGCGCGGCACCATTCGGAAGGCAGATTTTCGTCGGGCAAGATTCCTTCAGGACATCGATGATCCCGGAGCGCTCCGCGTCTGAAATCGACTGGGTCGCCAAGATCACGGCGCAATTGGACTTTCGGAGCACCTTCAGCCATTCGCGAATCTTCTCGCGGAAGACGGGATGGCCGAGCATCAACCATGCCTCGTCGAGAATGATCAGGCTCGGTGAGCCGTCGAGCCGCTTGTCGATCTGCCGGAACAGATAGGTGAGCACGGGAACGAGATTGCGCTCACCCATGTTCATCAAATGCTCGATTTCGAAGGTCTGAAAGCCGCGAAGCCTCAGTCCATCCTCCTCGGCATCCAGGAGGTGTCCCATCGGCCCGTCGACCGTGTAGTGATGGAGAGCATCTTTGATCTCGCGCATCTGAACGCCGGACACGAAATCGGAGAGCGACCTGGCCTGGGATTGCGCCATCAGCATGATCTGACGGGATATCGCATTGCGATGATCGGGTGTGACGGCAACGCCTTGAATGGCGACGAGCATCTCGATCCACTCTGACGCCCACGCACGATCCTCGTCAGTCGCGAGATCTTCGAGTGGGCAGAAGGCGAGCCGTATCCCCTCCCCGTCCCGGCCGGCCCCAATCTCGTAGTGGTTACCGCCGGTCGCAAGGGTCAGAGGCTCGAGCGAGCGGCCCTTGTCGAAGGCGAAAATCTGCGCATATTCGTAGCGGCGGAACTGCGCGGCAATCAGCGCCAGAAGCGTTGACTTTCCAGACCCGGTTGGCCCGAAAATCAGGGTGTGGCCGACATCATCGACATGAAGGTTCAAACGGAAAGGCGTAGAACCACTGGCGACCTGCATCAGTGGTGGAGCGTTTTCCGGATAAAACGGGCACGGTGCCACCGGAGATCCGGACCAGACCGAGTTCAAGGGGATAAGGTCAGCGAGGTTGCTCGTGTTGATCAGCGGTTCGCGGATGTTGCAATACCAATTGCCGGGCAAGCTCCCAAGATAGGCATCCGTGGCATTAAGCGTTTCGATACGGGCACCAAACCCTTCGGCCTGGATGAGGCGACGAACGGCCTCAGCCTTCTCCTGAAGGACTGCCCGATCGGCGTCGAAGAGGACGATCACCGGCGTGTAATATCCATAGGCAACGAGTTGCGAGGACGCCTGCGCGATCGCATCCTCGGTTTCGCCAACCATCGCCATCGCGTCCTGATCTACAGACCGGGACTGCGTCTGGAACAACTGGTCGAAGAACGGCCGTACCTTTTGCTGCCACTTCTTGCGGGTGCGCTCGAGTTTCTCCCGCGCCTCTTCAGCATCGAGAAAGATAAAGCGTGATGACCAGCGATAGGTGAGCGGCATGAGGTCGAGACTGTTGAGTATACCAGGCCAGCTTTCCGCCGGAAGGCCGTCGATCGCGACAACACCCAGAAAGCGGTTTTCGACGCGCGGCGTCAGGCCATGCTCGAGCTCTGCCGTTGCAACCCAGTCCAGATACATCGGGATATCGGGGAGACGAACGGGGTGGTTTTCGCCGGTGATGCAAAACCGGATGAACTGCAGGAGTTCGTCGTAGCGCGCCCGTCTCTGCCCTCCCCTCTCAAAGGTTTCGTTCGTCTGCATGCGGCGGATCGACAATGTGTTCGCCAGATACTGTTCGATTTCGCGGATCGTGTTTTTGAACAGGTGGAGGACCGTGTCTGCATAAGACCGTTTGCGGCTCGCCTCGTCAGAATAGATGTATTTGCTGAGGCCCGTCCGTTTAGGCTCCAGCGGACGGTAGGTCAGGATGATTGCATGCTTGCTTTCGAAGTGGCCCTTCTCTCGGGCAAAATGCGCGCGGCGCTCCGCCTCTATTGCCTTGCTGACAGGATCCGGGAAATGTGAGCGTGTTTCGTCAGGGTAATCGACAGTCGGCACCCGGACCGCTTCGACCTGAATGATCCAGCCGGATCCCAGGCGCGACAGGATGGCATTGATCTGTCGTGACAACTCATTGCGCTCCTGATCTGTGGCGCTTTCTGAGTCCGGGCCGGCGAAATACCAGCCAGCCATGAGGCTCCCGTCTTTCAGAAGCATAACTCCATTGTCGATCAGTCCGGCATAGGGCACGAGATCCGCGAAGGATGGTCCGGTCGCGCGAAAACGCTTGAGGGCAACCATGATGGTATCCACCTCAGTATCGTCGCCACGGGGCAGACGTGGCTTTGTAATAGGGTCGATAGGAGATGTGGCGGATATAGACGCGCCGCATGAGCGGATCGGATTTCGCCATCACACGCAGCAGTCCGACGATGAAGACCCAGACCGCCACGCCAAATACCGCCGAATAGATGGTCAGAACGACGAAGATCAAAATGATTGCGGCCAGTCCCGTTATCAAAACGAGTTCGCGGTCGGCGCCCATCAGGAGGTTCGGGCGCGACAGCGCTCTGTGGATGCGATTGTGTTGCAATCCTGATTGAGGATCAGGCATTCGGCCCCTCCCCTTGCCACAGCGATATAACCATCTCGCCTTCGAGGAGCATTCCAATCGATGCGCCGGTGGCCCCAAACAAGCCGACGATCGTCGTGGCTCCAAGCAGGATCCCAGCGACAAGGACGATGTACATGAGCCGCCGCGCGAAATCGTTCAGCTCGCCGCCAAAGATGAGCATGCCGCCAGCGATCGCCACCGCAGCGAGCGCGATGTAGCCGGCGACCGGGCCGGTGATGGATTGCTGGATCTTTTCCAGCGGTCCCTCCCAAGGTAGGCTCCCGCCGGAGCTCGCCAAGGCCGGCGATGCGACCACGATCGCAGCAATCGTCAAAATCGCGAGGCTCCCTACATTTCGGTCAAGCCGCATTTCTGGGCTCCTCTCCATGGGATTCAGTCTGGTACTGGCCACCCGCAAATCTCACGACGTGCAGGATGTCGCTCACGCGGCGTCCGCGGGGCGTTCGTTCGATAGAGATGACGAGATCGACGGCATCGCCGATGACGCCATGCATCGGTTGCTGGCTGACTTCCGCTGTCAGTTGTTCAAGACGCTGGAGCGCCGACTTCGCGCTATTGGAATGGATCGTGCAGAGCCCACCCGGATGGCCGGTATTCCAGGCTTTCAGCATGGTCAGTGCAGCGCCGTCGCGAACCTCGCCGACGATGATGCGGTCAGGCCGGAGGCGCATGGTGCTTTTCAGCAGCCGCGCCATGTCGATCTCATCACTCGTGTGCAGGGCAACGGCGTTTGTCGCCGAACACTGGATTTCGGCCGTGTCTTCCAGAATGATCAATCGGTCTTCGGGCGCATGCTCGACGATTTCGGCGATGATGGCGTTTGCAAGCGTCGTTTTGCCTGATCCAGTTCCGCCGGACACGACGATGTTGAGACGCGATTTTACGGCGTTGCGAATGATCTCCGCCTGATTGGAGGTCATGACCTTCTTGGCGACGTAGGTATCGAGTGGGATGAGTTGGGATGCGCGCCGGCGTATCGTGAACGAGGGGCCGGAAACAACAGGCGGCAGAAGGCCCTCGAAACGATGTCCCCCGATCGGTAACTCGCCCGACACGATTGGGTGGTCGTCATCGACTTCCGAATCGAGCACGTGGGCAACGCTGCCGATCACGATCTCTGCCGAGCCTGGCCGCATATCGCCAGCGGGAGTGATGCCGTGACCAAGTCGCTCGATGAAGAGCTTGCCATCCGGGTTCAGCATGATTTCGACGACACTGGGATCGTCGAGCGCGACGCAGATCTGATCTCCCAACGCTTCCTGCAGCTTGCGAATCAATCGAGGTAATGACCGCTGTGTCATTGGTGTCCTCCCTGAGTGATTGGGAGGCGCTTTGGCAGGGCGAAGCGCTCGCTTTCTCGTCTACCTTGCACAGCCATCGATATTGCTCCTCTGCTGGATGTGAGGAGGTTTGCGATGTCCGGGTTTAGACTGCTACTATCAAAAGTGGTAGCAGTCGATTCTCAGCACAGAGCCGTATTTGGCAAACCAGATCGTTTATGGATGGCAAGATCTGACTATCAAAACTGGTAGTCCCCAAAAGTGAGGCAGCCTTGCTGTCAACACTAAGTGGCTATTATTATTGGGAAATGCCAAGGTTGCTGTTTTCAGCCTGATAAAGCCTCGAAGTGAGTTAAGGGTTTGTTTACCCTATTTTCCTTGCCATGATCCGGGAATCGGGCAATTGTCACGATAATTAGATAAAATCCTTGCGATTATCGTGACTAGAGGCAATAGGCTAAATGAACGTGAAAATGGCGGCTTCGGAGAAAGTGACGAGTTTCGCGGATACTATCCTCGCACAGGGTGGGGATATTTCCTCGAAGCTCGACATGCTGCGGCAGGAGAAATTCCCGCCGAACGCACAAAAGACCCTTCGCCAATTTTCTCTGGCTGAAGTCGCCGATTTTGTCGGTGTCTCCCAGAGTTATTTGAAGAAACTCCACCTTCAGGGCAAAGGTGTGGAGCCTACTACAACATCGACCGGCCGCCGCTACTACACCGCCGACCAAGTCAACGAGCTTCGTCAACTTCTCGATCGTGTTCCACATCGCCAGGCTCATGAAAAGCTTCAAGTCATAGCGGTCGTCAACTTCAAGGGCGGTTCGGGGAAGACCACGACGTCGGCTCATCTCGCACAGTTTCTGGCGCTGAAAGGCTACCGAGTGCTTGCGGTTGATCTCGATCCTCAGGCCTCTCTGACGGCTCTTTATGGCATCCAGCCGGAGCTGGACGAGAAGAAGTCTTTTTACGAGGCACTGCGTTACGACGATCAACGAAAGTCCATCAAAGACGTCATCCAGCTCACTAACTTTCCTAACCTGGATGTGGTGCCAGCCAACCTCGAACTGCAAGAATACGAGTATGACACTCCGATCGCGATGCAGCGGAAGGATTCGACTGCTGGCAAGCTCTTCTACACGCGCATAGGCGATGCTTTGACTGAGGTCGATGATCGATATGACGTGGTCGTGATCGACTGCCCTCCCCAGCTGGGGTATCTCACGCTGACAGCGTTGACTGCGGCAACATCGGTCCTCATTACCGTGCACCCCCAGATGCTCGACATCATGTCGATGTCCCAGTTCCTATTGATGCTAGGCGAGATCCTCAAGAGTGTCGAAAGCGTGGGCGTCGACGTGTCGCTCGACTGGTTCCGCTATCTCGTTACGCGCTACGAGCCCACCGACATCCCGCAACAGCAGATGGTCGGCTTCATGCAGTCGATGTTCGCACAGCAGATGATGAAGAATCACATGGTCAAGTCAACAGCGGTATCCGATGCGGGACTGACGAAGCAGAGTTTGTATGAGGTCGAGCGTGCGCAATTCACTGCGTCCACATATGACCGTGCGCGTGAGTCCATGGATGCCGTGAACAACGAGGTGATTGAACTTCTGCAGAAGGCTTGGGGGCGACGTCATGCGTAGCGAATTGTCAGCGGTACAAAGGTCAGTTTTTTGTAGAAAAAACAATATTGTGATAAAGCTCGAGGCGATCTGATGGCGCGTAAGGATGTTTTTGCAAACATAACGTCGTCGGCCAACTCAGGGACCGAACGGCGAGCGACACCTGGCTACGCGACGCACGGAGCATCTCGATCAATGATAAGCTCACTGAGCGAGCTTCGCGAGAAGGTCGCTCAGGCCGAACAGCAGATTTCGGGCGAGGCGATTATCGATCTTGACCCTGAACTTCTGGATTCGTCATTTGTCGCCGATCGGATCGGGGCAGATGATCTTGCCTACGGCGAGCTTCTTGAGGCTATCCGCGAGCGTGGACAGGACACACCGATAATGGTGCGCCCTCACCCAACAGTCGATGGTCGGTATCAGATTGTCTTTGGACATCGCCGGGCTCGGGCAGCAAAGGAACTCGGTCGCCCAGTCCGCGCTGTTGTGAAACCGATGTCCGATGCTGATCACATCATCGCACAGGGGCAGGAAAATTCAGCTCGTGAGAACCTTTCCTTCATCGAGCGCTCGATGTTCGCGCATAGGCTACTTGAGCTTTCTTACGAGAAGCCCGTAATCCAGGTGGCGCTTTCCATTGACGCACCGATGTTGACCCGAATGCTGTCGGTGGCTAGTCGAGTTCCAGTTGATATCGCTAACGCTATTGGAGCAGCAAAGTCTGTCGGCCGCAATCGTTGGACCGAATTCGCTCAATTGATCGAGAAGCCTTCGACGCTCGAACATGCAAGGACGGTCATCAATGATGAGGTATTCTCATCGCTGGACTCCGACATACGATTTGAGCGGCTCTTGGCCGAAATCAAGAGTGCTTTGAAGCCTGCAAGGCGCCCCAGCAACACTCGCGAATGGCGTGCCCAGGATTCCAGTGTCCGTGCTGAATTTAAAGGAAGCGGAAAGAGCTACTCGATCGCCCTTAAAGCGAACGATGCCGGCAGATTCGGGCGTTTCATCGCCGACAACCTGGACCGCTTGCATCAGGAGTTTCTGAAATCAACCCAAACAGAGGGAAAGTAGCGGCAAAAGAAAAAGGCCCCCAAACGTCGCCGTCGTGGAAGCCTTCCTCATGTCTAAGCAGCCTGAGAATCGCATTTCCATGAATCGCAGTCAAGAGTTTTTGGCGCCAGTTTGGTGAGCGGATTTCCTTTGCCTTTCGAAAGGTGAGAGGAAAATGCAAACAGGAAATGTGACGACGCCGTTCGGGCGGCGGCCAATGACGCTTGCCTCGGTGAAAAGTCAGCTTGCCACGGCAAACATCAAGGCAGGAAAGACTGTCGATAAGTGGAAGGTCTATCGCAGCGCCTGCGAGGCGAGAGGGATGCTTGGCCTGCGCGATCGCGCCCTTTCAGTTCTAAATGCACTGCTCAGCTTCTATCCTGAGCAGGACTTAAGCGAAGATAGCAATCTTGTTGTCTTCCCGTCCAATGCACAGCTCGCAATTCGCTCAAATGGAATTGCAGGAACGACCTTGCGCGAAAACCTCGCTCTGCTCGTCCAGGCTGGTTTGATTCACCGCAATGATAGTCCGAACGGGAAACGCTATGCCCGCAAGGGGAACGACGGCCGGATAGAAGCTGCATACGGCTTTAACCTCGCTCCGCTGCTTGCGCGTTCAGAAGAGCTTGCGTTGATGGCTCACCAAGTTGCAGAAGAAAGCCGAAAGCTTCGTGTTTTCAAGGAGCGCATCACAATCACGCGACGTAACATACGCAAGCTCATCACGGCTGCCGTCGAGGAGGGGGCTTCGGGTAATTGGCAAGCGATTGAGAACGCACTCGTCGCGACTATTGCGCGAGTAAAACTAGCAAAAACGTCTTCTGAATTAGAAGCTTGCCTCGACGAACTCAGCCTTCTCAACGATGAAGTCGTTAATACGTTGGAAAGTCAGTTAAAACGCCAAAAATCCGACACCAATGATGACGAAATCCGTCATCACATACAGAATTCAAATACCGAATCCAATCTTGAACTTGAACCTAGCTCAAGAAATGAGCAGGGCGAGCCGACGGTCGTGAAACCGAGAGGCAGTGCCGAGCCTGTAAAAGCGTTTCCGTTGGGGGTGGTATTGAGGGCATGCCCTCAAATTTCCGACTACGCGACTGGTGGAACCATTTCGCATTGGCGCGAGCTAATGGCGGCGGCGGCGGTCGTCAGGACAATGCTCGGGGTAAGTCCGTCGGCATATCAGGACGCCTGCGAGATTATGGGACCCGAGAATGCGGCGGTTGCTATGGCTTGCGTACTTGAGCGAGCTGGGCATATTAATTCGCCGGGCGGTTATCTGCGAGATTTGACGAGGCGGACGGAGAGGGGCGAGTTTTCGCTTGGCCCGATGTTGATGGCCTTGTTCAGGATGCACGAACCTCAACGACGGCAATCGGCATAATCTATAGCTTGTACAGGTGTCTGATCCCTGCCGCCGGCGCCGTATAATTTGTCAGCGGTACAGATGGCAGTTTCTTGCAATGAATACAGTATGATGAAGGTATCTTGTCGATTTCCACCCGGTCCGAACCGGCTCAGTTCTGCGTGGAAAGGAGATTCGCGTCAGGCCCCCCTGAACGCCCTACTGATCTGATCAGTCGCGGGTTTCATGAGGTAAGAGCGGATTGTGTGGTCACCGGTCTCGACGAGGGCCTCAATGGGCAGGACGGGAACGAGTTTGACCGCCCCGAGTTTCGGAGTGTCCTTCTCTTGAGGTTCAAGGCGAACAAGATAAGCGCCAGCAGCTGTCTTCTGGTCTATCGTGAGGTCGGGTGATTTCTGAACCACGTGGCCGCTGATCTCCGGCGTGGTGCGATGGTTGAAGGTGGAAAAGGGCATGATCGCCTATTGACCCTCGAAGATCTGGTCGATGTCCTGTGGTGCGATGCGGACTGCTGCGAGCAACTTGTCCTGCACCGGCGCGATCGTCATGATCGGATTTCCAGGGGGAGATCACGGCGCCGGATGGCGATCGGGCGGTTACGATTTTCCAAACACGAAAGACGCTGATAAACGATCGATTGTGAACGTGTCTAAGTGGTTGCCGCTTGTTCGGATAACGGATTTTGCCCTGGTAGGCAGTAAGAAGACAAATGAATAAATCGGGCTCCCGTCGGAGGGAATACAAGCGCATGCCCTTTCGATGCCGTCCGATCTTTCCTCACAAACTCCATAAGACCGAAGACGCATCATAGATTTTGCGTGTCGATCGTTCGCCAGCGGGACAGTAAACAGCATCGCGTGATCTTCACTTGTACTAGCCCTCGCTTCAACCGGCGGAATGTCTAAGGCGGCAAGGAACGTGCGAGGGACAGAAATCGTTAAGCTTTTTGGAGCGATTCACTTCCTTGCTCACAGGCGCCGTGCAATACAGCCAGTGAGAGCAACAATGAGATTTTTATGCGTGCGCCGCGCCACCAAGAATTTGAGAACATCATTGCTAATTATTTTCACAATGCAGACGTAAATGCGGAGGAGGAACAGGAACGGTTATCGAACTTGTTCAAACGGGCCAAGCGCGCTGTAGACCTCGCTGCAGATCATTGGAGAACAGTAGAGCCACAACTCGCCAGTCGGCTCGTGGTCGCCTTCACGACCGGGCTTGCAATCAGCCCCGAGGCAACGGGGCAACCGCCTGAATACTACCGTATCATAATCCCTTTGTCGCTTATCCATCGGATGAGCGACATCGCCGAACGGTGTGATAGTTCGCTTCGAGAGAAACCGTTTATGGTATCCGATGCGGATGTGGTCGTTTTGATCGCAGTGCTTTTGGCGTTCGGCCATGAGTTCTATCATGCAATTGCTGGCCATGTAGGCTTGAACCTCCCTGACGGGACGGCCGCCCCTAACGATTTCCAAGAAGTATCTAGCGACTTCATGGGAGCAGCTTGTGTTGCACGATGGCTGGTTGCGGACGATATCGAGGCGTTGTTGGCGATCGGCGAACACGATACACGCGCAAGGGGCTTCCAAGTGATGTTCGCCTTTACGCTCCTTGCACTGGTCTTTCGAGATGAGGCCGGTGAAGGCTATCCTCAGCCAACCGAGCGGCTACGAACATTCCTCGATGGCTTTGCCTTTGGTTGCGAGGGCTTTTGGTGGGAGGTGCATCCACTCATCAAGTTGACCCAAATAGAGCCCCACGACGCGCTACACAAAGTATTTGAAGGCGCGGCTCTCGGCGAAAGAGCTCGCCGGCTTTGGCTCAATATGCCAGACGAATACGATGGTGGTTCGAGGGTCTATGCACCGGCTGATCAGACGACGCGACGAAACTGGTACAATAATGCGCCCCTATTGAGGCCTATTGCCAAGGATCTCCTTCAGATCGTGCCCCGCGCCTCGAAGGAGCGCAAGTGAGTGATTTACTCATGCGGGGCGGCGACCTGAATCAGAAGTGCGGTCGCAATTGTTGAACATCCGCGGTTCTTGTCTAGGACAGGAACCGTGATGCCAGCCCATCCCACGTGGGGATAAGGAAGGGGTAGCTAAAGCCCTGACGCCTTGGTCAAATTCACCCGGAAGCGATCACGTCTTCGCTGATAGCGACGGGTCATTTCGGCCGAGGCATGACCGAGCTGCTTCTGAACATAACGCTCGTCGACCTCGGCCGAGGAGGCGAGGGGCGAGAGGTCTTGCCGGCCGCACCAGGCGGCAAAATGTTTCCAGTCGGACGCATAGGCGCGGCGCGTATTGGCGGAACTGGCGGCTTCGACATAGCCGCGGGCGCGATCGGTGAGGTCCTGCAGATGCGCCGGCAGGCCGGCGTTGGCGTCGGTAAGAGGCGAGGGCAGCCCGGCCGACAGCCGGGCCGCGGAAACTTCGGGGAAACCGCTGTGTTGCGCGGCGGCGCTGATGCTTCCGGAGGGTGATTTTCGCCGTTTTCGTCGATGATTTGGGCCATCGTCTATATAAAGAGCAAAATGAACGATAATGCAACATTATCAGTCATTTAGGAAAGTGCGCTTTCAAGGATATATGTGTACGCGCCCGTTGTCCGACTCGAAGGGCATTCGGTTATCGGTGAAGCAACAGGCGACCGGCGGCCGGAAGGGGCATAGCAGTCACTTCGTTTGGAATTGGAAAGGTCTCTCTGCCGGGATAGATAACAATGCGTTTTTGAGGCTGTAGATCCTCGCAAGCCAGATGAAAACCTTTCTCGAGTTTCGGTGACAGACTTCGCTTGATCTCTATGGCCCAAGGCTTTTGACCTGGAGGGGTCAGCAGGAGATCGATTTCGGCGCCGGCCGCTGTACGGTAGAAGTTGGCTGCAGTGCCGTCAGGCGATGCGGCGATCAATGTCTCTATAACGAATCCTTCCCAACTGGCACCGACAACTGGATGCCCAAGCAGTTGCTCGGCGCTTCCAAGTCCAAGAAGGGCGTGTGCAATGCCGCTGTCCCTGACATAGACTTTGGGTGATTTGACCAGCCGCTTACCGGCGTTGGCATGCCAGGGTTCGAGGCGGCGCACGAGAAGCAGGTCGACAAGAAGATCGAGATAGGACGCAACGGTCTTCCCATCGACCCCAAGGGAGCGAGCGAGTCCGGCTGCGTTGAGAAGCCCGGACTGGAGGTGTGCCAGCATGGTCCAGAACCGTCGCAACGTCTCAGCGGGAATGCGCGGTCCCAACAGTGGAATATCGCGTTCGAGATAGGTGCGAATAAAATCTTGTCTCCAACGCATGCTTGCACGGTCACTGGACGCGAGTAAACTATCGGGAAAGCCACCCCGCAGCCAAAGCGTATCGAGACTATCCGGCGATACTTCCAATCCATCGACGGGCTGCATTTCAAGATAGGCAATGCGGCCGGCCAGCGTTTCGCCCGACTGCTTAAGGAGATCGATGGACGCCGAACCGAGCAGCAGAAATTGGCCAGTGCGCCGTCCGGCTCGTCGGTTGCGATCAATCAGTCCACGCAGCACTTGGAACACATCTGGGAGGCGGTGAACTTCATCGAGAATGACGAGTTTGTCACTGTGACTTGCAAGATAGAGTTCCGGTTCTGACAGCTTGGCCCGGTCCGCCTCCGATTCCAGATCGAGATAGATCGAGGGCCGAGTCTTGCCGATATCCATGGCAAGCGTCGTTTTGCCGACCTGGCGAGGCCCAAGCAGCGCAACGGCTGGGCTGTCGTCAATCAGATTTAGGAGCTTTTCTTCGATTCTGCGTTCAATCATCCTTGCATTTATGGATATAAATTCCAGAATTGCAAGGATATTTCTACTATGTAAACAGCCGAGCTGCCCGACCACTGCGACGTGTTGCGCTGTTATAGTAGCTTGACGCCTGTTGCACTGAGCGATGGCGCGACTGCTCCATGGCCTCCGGCAGCGGAACGCCCCGGTTTGCAGCTTCGGTCAGATAGCCCGAACGCAACCCATGCGCCGAAAACTCCCCTGGCTCCAGCCCCGCCATTGCGGCCCGCTGCTTAACGATCTGGTTGATCGCACTCGGCTCTAGCGCCCGCTTCGAAACATTGCCCCAGCGATCGACCTTCCGAAAGATGCTCCCCGTCTCGATATTGGCAACCGCAAGCCAGGCATTCAGCGCATTCACCGGTCGACCGGTCAGATAGACGATCTCGTCGTGTTCAGCGCCTGACGTTTTGGTGCGACCCAGATGGATGGCGAGAGAGGGGAGGGGAGGGCCGCCTTCGAAGGGGATGGGGGGCTCAGCGGTGAGCTGTTCCTTGCGCAAACCGGCAATCTCGCTGCGACGGCGACCGCCCGATGCAAACGCCACCATCAGGATTGCTCGGTCACGGATATCGCGGAGGCTGTCCGTGCTGCAGGTCGCCAGCAACTTTGCCAGGACGTCGCCAGTCACGGCCTTGGCGCTTTTGCGTTTCCTCGGCCGCGGCGTTGCCCGAACGGCAAGGCGTATCGCGGATTTCAGCGAAGGGGACGAGAAGACGCCGGTGAGGCCACGCCATTTCGTCAGCGTCGACCAGCTGGCAAGTCGCCGCCGCACCGTGTCGGGCGCATGCGGCCCTGGCGATCGAAGGAAACCTTGTTCGCGAAGGCTTCGCTCGACGGCGGCCGGCATACCGTGGTGAGGATCGATCTCACGCTGTTCGGGCTGCCAGAGATGATGGGCAACGAATTTGAGAGCCAAAGCTTCGGGCGCTGGCCAGGGGAGGGAGGCGCCGGTTGCTGCGAGCGACCAGGCCTGCAGATAGGCAAGATCGGATGTGAGTGCGCGCAGGGTGTTTTCGCCCATGCCCTCATTGACCAGATGGCGCAGCGTTTCGATGTCCTGGTCGGTCAGCAGTTCGGCCAGTTCGTCGCGCCGGTCAATCGGCAGCACGCTGGCGATGGCGTCGAGTTCGTCGGCGCGGCGATCGATGGCGGTCTTGGAGTTGTCTGATTTGGCCACAGTAATACTCCGGATCGACGGTTTCGACGGCCGAGCGGCCGTGGATTGGACCGGATTCTTTCTGATTTGCGACTCAAAATCAATAAGCTCCGATAAGAGGTACTTATCGTGAGTGAGTGCCTAGAAAAATGATCGTTCCCTATGTGAAACGATAGCCCATATTAGCTTTCGTTAAGGCAACATTTACCATAATATCAACGGGGTAGATCTCGCGATAGTCAGCATCAGCGACCTGATGCGGCCGGCTTTTGAGGCCGGCGTCGCGCTGACCCGTCTCGACGAGCGCGTCGCCCGTTCTCTCGTCGGGCAAGGCTGGATGGAACGGCAAAATTTCGCCGACGCGTGCGCCTCGCTGTGGATCGACGGCGAACTCGTCCATCTCGAAGACCTCGTCCTCCACGACGCCACCCGCGACATCCGCACCCCGACCCACGAACTCACCATCGCCCGCGACGTCCTGCGCACGCGTCGGCGGATCGCCGGCCAATCCCCCGATTGGGCGCTCTCTACCGACGGCATCCGCTCGCTGCGGAAAACCGCGGAAATCACGACGGCTGACACGGAAGAGGCGACGACCGCCGATGCCATTTGGCTCGCGGTCGCAAGCGATCCGGAAGGGGAGGGGGATGATGCCGACGACGTCGAAAATCTTCCCGGCGTCGACTATGCCGCCATCGATGCCGTCCTCGCCCGATCGAATGCGGCGATCGCAAACGCGACAAGTCCCGGCCGCGGCGGCGGAGCCGAAAAAGATCCGATGATCTATGATCTCGATTGGGACGAGGATTCAAGGCTCGACGAATGGCGCGGCGTGCTGCGGCAGGCAGAAAATCTGCCGGCGGTGCTGCAGGCGATTGTTGCCCTCGTTGCCTGGAACGAGTTTTCGGTGTTGCAGCACGCGCCCTGGCTCAGCCGGCTGTTCGCGGCGTCGATCCTGCGCCAGGCCGGCATCACCTCAGGCGCGCATCTCGCCGCCCTCAATCTTGGCCTGAAAACCATCCCCGTCAACCGTCGACGGCATCGCGACCGCGAAACCCGGCTGCTCGCCATCGCCCACGGGTTTTTGGCAGCCGCCGAGATCGGGCTGAAAGAGCATGACCGCTTGGCGCTGGCGAAGACGATGATGGATCGGAAGCTGGAAGGGCGCCGGACGTCTTCGAAACTGCCGGAGCTGGTCGAGCTTGTACTGGCAAGGCCGTTGGTGTCGGCCGGGATGGTGGCGAAGGCGCTCGACGTCACGCCTCAGGCGGCGCGGCGGATTGTTTTGGAGCTCGGCCTCCGCGAGATGACGGGGAGGGGGAGGTTTCGGGCGTGGGGAATTATTTAGCTACTCGAGATGAACTTCGACATACATTGTGGCGATGATCGAAGACGGGAGGCGAACTTGGGAAAAATGAAGGAACTACAAATCGAGACCCAGAACCTTGCTCGCGATTGGGAAGGTTTGGTCGAAGATATTCTCAGTCAACCAGCAGTCGGTAGCGCGGTAGCGTTGAAGCCGGACGAGATGCCGGCCACTGAGGACGAGTACGAGCAGTTCCGCCTTGTACCGGACCTGAGGTTTCAACCGCTCGGGTTAGATCACTCGGTAGCTATTGAAATAAGGATGTTTCGTTGGCATCGCGATTGGCATCAGCGCATTTCGGACTCGATCGCCCATATGCACGAGATCCTCAGCTCGGACGAATTTGATCGCGGGATTATTGTAACGACGGTGGACCTCCCGGATAACCTACGAACTCAATTTTATTCCCCTGAGGACAGGAGGGTGGAAGTTTGGGGCGTCGAGAAGCTGCGGGAGCTTGCTGAAGGTAATGACGCTCTGTCGGGTATTCTTGACGAATTGCTTTCAGAGACAATTCTCGACGATGATCTGCGGGGTCCTCTCAAAATGGATCGAGAGTTGCGGCAAGGCCGTATGCTGTCAGATAAATTGCGACAGACGCCGGCCGGACTAAAGGGATGGAGAGATTTCGAGTTGCTGACCGAAGAGGCCATTCGCTTGTTGTTTGGACGCGACCTCTCAAGCATCAATGCCCAGCAACGAACTGATGACGGTCTCAATCGGATGGATCTGATTGGCCGGATCAAGACGGAGGGCGGTTCCTTCTGGGCCATGGTTGCTTCGGATTTTTCGACTAGATACGTCGTCTTCGACGCGAAGAATTCACATGATCCTATCACGCAGCAAGAGATTCAGATCACCGAGAAGTATCTCTTCGCGAGAGGACTCAGAACCTTCGCAGTCGTCATTGCAAGGAACGGCGCCGATCAGGGTGCATCGAAGCTCGTGGAAACCCAGCTCCGGGAGAACGGAAAATTTATTCTGGTCATCACTCTGGCAGATCTCTGTGCAATGCTCGAGGGGGCTGATGTCGGAGAAGCTCCTGAAAACTTACTTTTTGAAAGAATGGATTACGTTCTAATGAGGATGGGCCGCTAGCTTGTAACAGTAATAGACAGCACTGGTTGCTGCACTAGATAGCAGAGTCCACATGTTGAGGGCGAGCACGCGGGCGGCCAAGGGATCGAGCGTCGTTGGTGCGGGGACCATTCAGTCTGGATTTTTTTGACGTTGATATCGAACCAGATACTGAAATAGCGTTGTGCGCGGCTTCGAACCGAAAGCCTTTTCGATCAGCGGTCTCATCTCGTCATCTCGAGCGAAGGCGAACCTGACAGCAGCGCCGGCAATCAACCTATTGAGCCCGCCCACCCACCTCTCGGCATCATAAGCCTCGATTCTTCGCTGCGTCGCGACGTTGTTGACTGCGACAAAAGCTGACTTCGGGCCGATCGGCAAAATGATATACGAGTCCTCGGCCGCGAACTCGTAGAGGGTTATGATCGGCCGATCACTCGTCAAAAACTGAGCAGGACCGTCAATCTCGCGTACGAACCAACGCATATTGTTGATCAGTGCGCCGACTTGTGAATGATCGATCAGCGTTCGCAGGACTCTGAACATCCAGCTACGAATTTCATGGGGCGAACGGCCGTCCAAGTATTCTGTGAGGGTTGCCGGATCGGTCGGTCCTTTCCCTACTGCGTAAGCCGCTTCCAGCTCTGGCATCGCTCTTGCCCATTCCTCCATGAGACCGCCTGATAGCGTTTCAAGGTGGTCGGGCATACGCATCATCAACGACATTAGGAAGCGGGACCATGCGCTGCGTAGGCGAGAGTCGCGACGGAGTATTGGATCATTGGCTTCGAGGGCGACAAGAGCTTGGCTTGCCAGTGAATCGAGGGGCGACATGAAGCCCGACTCCAGCGCCTGTGCGATGTCTACGGGCGCTGCGTGATCGGTGTATAGTAGATCCTCGCCGCCCGACACCTCTGGGGAGACCCATTTCGCTACAATCTTGTTCTCAATGGGCTTGCTAAACCGGCGCAGCTTCCCGTCTTCCCCGGCCCATCGTGCCTGATAGAACGATGGTAGGTAGTGATGGTACAGCGGCTGTTGTTTTGTGTTGTCCACTTGTCCGGTACTTTGCGAGTAATGTAACGGTTAGCAATTCACTCTTTAATTGCATAACTGGAAGCTGCATAGGGACGAAATCAATGATCGACAGCCTAGATGGTATCCCAAACAAGCAGGTTCTCGATCTTTTCGCCAACGAAGCAGAGTTTCGAGATTTCCTCGTGGCTAACCTCGATCTCATTGAACCTGGCCTTGAGTTCCTGGAAAAAGAACACGTTATCCAGAATCCAAATGGTTCTGGTGGCAGGGTCGATATCTTGGCGCGCGATCCGTACGGCCATATCCTCTGCATCGAAATCAAGCGTAGCGATAGCAGTGCTCGTTCGACCCTGAACGAACTCAGCAAATACGTTGCTCTGCTGGTGGATCGAGACCAGCTCCCGCAACACAACATCCGATGCGTAGTCGTATCGACCCATTGGAACGAGCTGCTCCTCCCGCTGTCGTACTTTGCCCACTTCGTGAATGTTCAAGTTACGGCTCTGCAAGCAGTTCGCGATGGTGACCAGGTTTTGCTGCAGCCACTTACGATGACTGACATCAGGTTTCTCCCACAGCTTAGCCCTGATATGGACTTGATCTGGTTCGAGGCGGAGGAGCCACGCTTACGCTACGTTGATTTTCTCAAAGCTCGCTCGGCAAGACTCCCTTTCGTTCGGCTGGCGTTGCTACTTTTTCAGCTGCGCCCAGAGGCAAGCAAATCCCTCGATCCCTTTTCGATGATGATTTGCGTCTGGCGGATTAAAGATGGCCTTCACGATAAGATCGAAGGGGTGATCGGCAAGCCAATTGGCCAAGATTGGCCGTATGCTGCCCGAGGATGGGAGCCGGAGGCTGACGCTAAAAACTGGATTGATGACGCGCCTTTTACCGATTTCCCGGAAGTCGCCAAAGGTTGGACCCACGGCACACCGGAGAAACTCTCCTCGCTATTGCCGAACTACGGCCTTCAGGAGGTCGTGCGCCTGGGCGGGTGGCCGAAGAATGATCTTATTAACGACGATAAGAGAATTTTGGAGATGGCTCAAGCCACGTCGCCTTTGCTCGGCGCCGGTCGGCCCAGCCGCCATCGATTTCATACGACTGTGACACCCCGGATAGTGCCCTCCTGGCAAACAGCGATCGCTTCCTTTTTGGATTTCATATCCTTTGAGGAGCTTTGGAAAGCGCAAGCAGCGGCATATTTAGACCAGATCGTCGAGAGCGACGTAAGCGTGGAGCTGCATGCTTGGGACAAGAAGCACCTCGTTTATGCCATCCATCAGGCACGCTTCTATGAGGAGGCGATGTACAGCTTTTTCCAGATCGCGATCAGCAGACATGGAACGCTCCTGCGTGCCATGCGGGGAATGTACGTCTGGGACGGTGTGACCTGCCCGCCTTCCGCTTCTGAACTAATTCACACGGTCTACGGCGGGATAATGCCTGCGCGAGTGGCGATAGGCAGCGCCGTTGATGACGCTCGTTACGAACTCGCGAATAGACTACATGGATTTGTTTCGGCCTTTGATTGGTTGGATGAGGATGGCTCAGTACGCAGCTCCCGCTCTATAGCACGCTATTCGCTTCGGGACTTCGTCGCTAGCAATCCCGACTACAGCGCCGCTATATCCGATACATTGGAACAGGTGGGTTCGCTCCCAACTGATCCATCATCGTAGGCCACAAAACGGCATCAAACACGCGCCCAGTTTGACCCGGAGGGAAGCTCAGCGGGCAAGATGGAAAGGTCTCCGTGCTTTTCACGCGATCAGAGTTGTTGGTAACCGCTCTACAACCGAGAAGAGATCCATTGATGGCTTGACGCCTAGTATTCCTGCGACCCATCATTCAACAAATGAAGTATGAATTCGCAACACTTTCTCCAGAGGACTTCGAGAACCTTAGCCGAGATCTCGTCGGCGCTGCAATCGGCGTCCGGTTCGAGGCGTTCACAGTTGGTGCAGACGATGGGATGGACGGGCGCTGCACCAATGCTGATGGTTCGATCATTCTCCAGGCGAAGCACTATTTCCGATCCGGCTTCTCGAAGCTCAAGTCCAAGATGCGAGAAGAACGTGTTTCGATTGATGAACTGGCGCCGCAACGATACATCCTGACAACGTCTGTTCCACTTACCCCGGCAAACAAAGCGGCGTTAGCGGAGATTATCGGTCCGAGCCTCGCAGGCACCGGCGACATATTTGGCGCTGACGATCTCAATGCCCTGCTCAGGTCCTATCCAGAGATCGTCAAGGCTCATGAAGGGCTCTGGGCGCACAGCACACCGGTGCTAGAACAGGTCGTGACCAATGCGGTGCGCAAGGCTATGGCGCCGGCAGAGGTTCCCCCAACGCTCGCTCGCTTGATGCCGCCATTAGGGGCTGCGGCAGATGCGACTTTCGAGCCTGCGGCGCGCGATACGATTTTCGTAATCAAGTCCTCACCTATCGACGACGAGTTCACGCTTTGGCTCGCGCCAAAACTTGAGGCGGAGGGCTATCAAGTCTTTGCAGACGTGCTGACCCTCATGCCGGGCGAACGTTGGCGACGAGAGATAACCAGTGCGCTGCGCCACCGCGCGATCAAGGTCCTGCTTCTTTGCCGTGATTCCAGTCTGGAGGATACCGGTGTTCAGGACGACCTAGACATTGCCCTAGAAGTCGGAAAGGAAATCTGCGATCAGAGGTTTGTCATCCCGCTTCGCATGGAAACCTTTCGGAAGATAAAAGGTCTCGGCGACACCGTTGCGGTCGATTTCGTTCGAAACTGGGGAGAGGGGCTGCTCAAGCTTGTCGACACTCTGCAACGTCAAAAAGTCCCGCGAAGCGCGGACACGCCGATCAACCCAAATTGGGAGATTTTTCGCCGACGCGGGGCCGTGCCGATTATCGACATTCCCGAGCGCCTGACCTCAAACTGGCTTCGGGTCGCCGAGGCACCAGACTTCATCAGATATTTCGAATGTTCGGGCGTGATCAACAAAGGGCGCCTTCAGGGAGCAATCGAGAGCTATGGACATCCCTGCGCATTGGTCGGCGAATCAGGTTTTCTCGCATTTGGGAGCGTGCCGGAAATCGAAATGGCATTCGAGGGCGTCGGACGCTTCAAGCTGAAATACGAAATTCCACTGGTGGAATTTACAGAAGGCGGTTTCCAGCGGCTGCGGATCGACCGCCAGACAGCATCCAACCTTGTTATCGCAATGCTGAAGAAGGCCTGGATCAACTTCTGCAAACGTAACGGATTTATCGAATACGAGTATTCGAATGGTATTGGCTTCCACGCGTCACCGGAACAAGCGCCGACCGGCAAGCGGATTCCGTGGGGAAGCCAAGCGGAGAAGAAGCGGTCATCAATGCTCCGCAATTCTGCCAAGGGCCATATCTGGCAGTTCGGTGTCACCGCCATGCCCGCTTTCTGGCCATTTTGGCACTTCAAGCTGAAGTCGAGAGTCCTGTTCGCGCAAGATAACGCAACACCAGCCGGCCTTGTTGTCGACGATCCCAAAAAACTCCACCGGTTAAGAAGGTCGATCTGCAAGGGATGGCGCAACAAGCAATGGTATGGGCGTCTTCTCGCATTCCTTGAATTGTTATCCGCCGATTCGGCTTTTGTGCGCCTCCCCCTGTCGGAGACCGAAACGTTCGTTCTCGAGGCCTCGCCCATGTTGTTTTCCTCGCCGGTAAGTACCGTGCTTCCAAACGATCTCGATGACGAAGACGAGGAGTTGGACGACAGCACTCTTGGCCGGCCTGACAATGACGAGGAGGGCGGCGAATGAAGTTTCTCGAACGATCACTAGAGGTCGATCATATCCATGAGCCGGAGTTGGAGTTCGCCTTCGGTCAGAAGAGTGCTCACCCAAAAGACGGTCTGCACCTCTACGGTCCTCATCTCAAGGGGAAAAAAGCGAAAGAGATAAGCGTCGGCGTCATCGGCACAAGCGAAGGCATCGGTCACTTTCGGACGTGGAGTCGGGAGTTGCAATCCGTAGTCAGGGTGCCTCCGCCGGGGAAAGGAGAGAAGGCGAACCGGCTGCACCTCGCCAACTTCCCAGGCCTTGAGGAGACCTTCGGAATTTTCTACGATCCAGACGAGATCAGTGCACTATCAATTCCCCTCGCTGATATCGACCGTGCGACGAGAGTGACAAACCAGCACGAAGCAGTGGATAAGGTCGCAAAGCTTTTTATCGAGCGCGTAAGCAAACATCTCCGCAACGAAGAGCGTGCGGTCGATATTTGGGTGCTGGTACTGCCTGAGATCGTTTATGAGAGGTGCCGCCCCAATTCTAAACGAACAGGCTTGCCGACCGAGAAAGGCGACTTCGCCAAGAAGCAGAAAAAGCGTGAAAGCCTTCCACTATTCGCGGGTGTTATCGACCAAAGTGGCGAGACCATTTTCGACGACGTCCCGGATTTCCATCGGCGCATCAAAGCGGACTTTCTGAACATTGCACCTACGCAGCTCATTCGAGAAACCACGCTCGCCCCGGGTGCGTTTCTGAATACGGCTGGTTATCCGACCCGCAAGACCCAGGACCGTGCCACAGTTGCGTGGAATCTCGGCACTGGGCTGTACTATAAGACGCAACCGCGACCACCTTGGCGGTTATCGACGATCCGGCCCGGTGTCTGCTACCTCGGCATGGTCTACAAGAGCCTCCCGAATGACCCCAATGGCCACGCATGCTGCGCAGCACAAATGTTTCTAAACGAGGGAGACGGCGTTGTATTCCGTGGTGCAAACGGCCCCTGGAAGACCGGAGACTACGACTATCATTTGAAAGCTCCCGCAGCCAAAGACCTCTTGAGGCTCGTCCTGGACAGTTACGTCGACACCCATGGCCAGGCGCCTAAGGAGCTTTTCATCCATGGCCAGACATACTTCAACGACGAGGAGTGGAATGCGTTTGCCGATGCGGCGCCTGAAGGGACCAATGTTGTTGGGGTCCGAATTCGACCTACAGGCGGCGAAACGAAGCTCTTCCGCGACGGGGATTATCCTGTTCTGCGCGGCACAGCCTTGATCCTCGATGCGCAGACCGCCTACATTTGGACGACAGGATACGTTCCGCAGCTCGATACCTATATCGGTCCGGAAACTCCAAATCCGCTACATGTGACCATAACGCGGAGCAAAGACCCTAAGCCCGATATTCGTGCCGTCCTTTCAGACATCATGGGTCTGACAAAGATCAACTACAATTCTTGCAACTTCAACGATGGCCTTCCCGTGACGGTCCGCTTTGCCCGGATGGTCGGAGACGTTCTGACAATGGGCTCCGCCGGGAAAGGTGAGAAGAAACAGCCGTTTAAATTCTACATCTGAACGGCTTCATCAGGCCGGTGCGCGCCACCGTTTAAATGCGAGCGTAGCGAGGGGCAATTCTCGGCAGATTCGGTGGCAATCCCTCGAAGCCCCGGCTTTTGTAGAGGTGCGTGAAGCCGTCTTGTTCGGCGCCCGCCAGTGCAAAAAGCACCACATTCTCGTGTTCGACGCACACGCCCTTCACCTGATCAGAAATTCTCTTCAGCTGTCTTAGGGTTTCGCCCGGAGGCCGTTCAAGCGCTTCCGAGAAATCAAGAAGATCAAACTCCGCGACACCGCAGCTTCCAAGATCTCCATGCCCGTCATTGGCCAGATGATGAACGATTGAAAAGGCTAACCGATCATCCGTCGTTTCAAGTACGTCGAACTCGAATCGTTCCTTCAAGCTCAGTCTTGCCATCGCTATCCCCCCATTAAATCTTCGTCGAAGTTATTTGCATCGCGGAGGTCCCTCAACCCGTCTTGACGGGGCCAAACATGCCGCTCTCAACCATCGACATATATACCTTCTTCATCGCCAGCGCGGTGTCCTGACTAACGAATAGCGAGGATCTGCTCCCGTGCGGTGATCCCAGGAGATACGGGCGCATGGTCTCCCAGTTTTCCGCCCGCGATGACCACCGCCATACTGGCAACTCCTGCTCGATCATCAGCGGTACCGCCAGTGATTTCGGCACCATCTTGCCGATTTCGAGGGGCGCATCCCATTCGCAGCGGACGAGAACGGGCTGGGTCCCCACATTGTAGAAGGGAACATCCAGAATCTCCGCTGAGATCGTTGCCCGGGGGTGGTGGGGCAGAGCATCGGCAGCCTTTACAACCGCCGCGCCATCGACATAGGGGCAGGTCAGAAAGCCATGGGCGAAATAAACGGTATGATCTAGGCCGACGTATCCGCAACGCTCGCTCGGATATGTTTCCGGATGGTGGTCATCATGGTTCGATACCAAGGGGTGCCAGGTGGGATATCCGTCCACGACCGGCCCGCACTCTTCTATTATGTCTAGCAGCGCCTTTTCGCTTCGGGCCCGCTCTTCAGGCGAGAAATTCCGGGACACGAGATAGCTCTTTGCCCGCTCGTATCCATTCGTCGCAGCTTCGTCCGCCCTGAAAGCCATTGTCCATTCCTTGTACAATCCATGCATTATATATAAATATCGCGCATGAAAAATCAATTCTATGCGTAATATTATTTTACATGAAGATGCAACGAACGGGCCGTCCGGCAGCGTGAGGTCCTGAGCACACGACCCCCGGCGCGGTGGAAATCTGTCTGGCATTCAGAACGTCTAGTTGTGCGATTGAGAAAAGGTTGGCACGTTCACCATGCCACCCGCATCCCTCGAGCGATCTCATTTTTCATGTTGAAGACCATCAATATCGCCATCAACAAGTTCCCGGCGACACCGCCGTCGCTGACGAATGCCACCGGAGGGATTCGATCCTCCGTCGATATCGACCTCGCGGCGCTCTACCATCACTACTATCTCGATTGTTACGGCAGAATCCCTCCTGATCCGGATCCCGCGCATTTCGAGCACATCCAATTGCTGACGACGCAAACCGAGTTTCGGGTTCGGGGCGACGGCCTTGGGTCCAATCCCGCGACAAGGCAACACCGATCAAATGAACTTGGCCAAGCGTTCTTCAGATGGTTTCTGGATCAACATCTGGATATTCCTTACTTCGCCCACATGCATGACGCGCTTCAGGGACGGCTGAGCAACGTCCTGAACGGCTTCAAGGTCGAGCGGATCTCTGCCGGCGACGCGCCAGATTATCTCTGCGCCAGCGATGCCAACCATGTCTTTCTCGGCGAAGCCAAGGGCCGAATCGAGGCAGTATCGTTCGGGTCAAAGGACTTTAAGACGTGGCGAAAACAATTCGACCGTGTGAGAGTTACGGATCCATTAGGTGTCGTGCGATCCGTAAAGGGCTTCATCGTCGCGAGCCGCTTCGCGCGCGAGTCCCAACCTCGTGTCAAATCGGTACTGCTGGCCGAGGATCCCGCGACCCGCGGCGAGCCTTTCCCGGACGGTAGCCCCAGTCTGCGCAACATAGTCGTCTCCCTGCACTATGCCACGATTGCACAAAAGCTCGACCAGCCGTTGCTTGCGGCGGCCCTGCAGACATTAACAACCGTTCCGCCGGAGCTCCAGTTTCGGACCGTCATTTGGGAATGCTTGCTCGAGCCGATGAGAGGCATTCGCTTCGTTGGTGGATACTATCAAGCCGAGGATGGACACGATCCATTCGTGATGCTGCCCGATGGGCGTGCCAGCTTTAGCCCGGTACGGCCGTTGCGATTAGACCTCGCGAAGGGCACCTTCGTCGGGTTGGAACTCGGGCAATTCAAGAGCATCGCCGAGGGTGCCCGGCGTGGCACCGACGCATTGTCAAATCATCGCGCGTTGGATCGCTATCCGTTCGTTTACAGTGCCATAAGCTTTCTGCGCGACGGCTCGATCATTGGACCGGCGGAAATGTTCCGGCCGATTACTCTCGCAACTTTCTGACAGACCGAATATTGCAAGGCTGGCGTGACGCCCCGGGAGAATGCTTCATTGATGCTGCATTTCCAGCGCTCCCGCTATGGGGCGAAACAATGCCTGTCCGACAACATAAGCTCCAGGACCTGAGCTGAAGTATTTCCACAGGAGATCGAGGTCGACGGGAGTCGTCTTCAGTTCGTCGAGCAGCGCAAGTGCCAGTTCGATCGCTGCCAGCCCAATCGCACTTTCAGCCAATGCGGATAGTCCCGACGGTCGCTTTGGGTCTTCGGCAATCTGGGCTTCGAGGATCGCGATGATTGGTTTCATGTGGGGCTTGTCGCCCTCGCGAGCGTTCAAATCGTCAACGACATGACGCGCCAGCCGCAGCACCCGACCAGCTTCCTCGCCTACAATCTTTTCAACCTCAAGAGCCAGATTGTTCCGATCCGATGATGCCGCGGCGATACGCTGCTTGATCGGCTCCATGTCCTGATCGAACTTCCATCGTTCGATCTTCTGGAACAGATTGCCAAGGGCGGCCTGCCCATCTCCCTCGAAAATGGTTCGACGGAGATGAGCTTGAAGTGGTTCGGGCTTCTTGAGTTTCGTTGTGACATCGTTTGCCATCTCAACACGGATGTCATCCGGCGGATGGTCGGCATGCGGATCAATAAATACCGTCACTGTTTTCGACGGCATGTCAGACAGTGTCCCAAGCGCCACACCGAATGTCAGCGCCTGAAACAGGCTGACGATTGCCGCCGCTTGTTGCGTTTCGCCATCGGTGATCAATTGGATCGTGTGGCCGAACTTGAATGGATTTGCCGGAAGCTTTCCCGCCGTTTCGGCCGACTCCCACCAGACGAAATTATTGAGCTCTGCTCCGAGGACGAAATTCTTCACTGGAGCAAGCTGGTCAAGCCGAGCGAAGTCCTGAAAATGATGGGCGAAGAAAGTCAATGCGATGTACGCGACGGCGCGCAATCCCTCTGTGCCTCCAAGCGAGAGCTGGACCCTCATTGTCCCGCTATGTCCTGGATCACTGTCGGTGCGCTGCACCGATCCCGCAAAGAGCCGCAGACGCTCTCCCGTCTCAGTTTCGTATATGAATGGTTCGGCTTTGTCGGCGCGATCCGGCCGAACCGCCAGCAGAGCGTTAATCGGCTTGAGCTGATGCGCGATTATGCTTGCGAGCGGACCAAATCCGTTGTTGTGCGGACCGCAGTAAATCTGCTTGTTCGTCCGACGTCCGCCCAGGGCGGCCGGGAATACATGTTCGCGCGAGCCAGCAACCTTGTTGCAGATAATGCACTGCTTGGGCATCGGATTTCCTCATCTTTACCCTCAGTATGGAGGATCGAATAAATGAATCGAACTGAAATTTATAGTTGAATTTTCTCGAGAATGCGGTGGCACGCCACAATGTCCGGATATCGATAGCTGCATTAGCGCGGGAAACCCTAAGGGCTTGATGCTGGGGACCTCAGAGCTTGGGCTGAGCGAGACGATAGGAACTTTTCAATTTTGCTGCCGATCTCAGGGAATACGAAAGTGAGGAACGGTAGCGTATCCTCATCGGGTAGATAGCGTTGATCACCTGCACGGATCTTCTCTCGGATCGTGCGGGCGCGTTTTTCCCACTTTCCGCTCTTGTCCTGGGCCCTGATCAATTCCTCGCACCCATATTCTTTGAGGGCAAATCCCATCGCGAGCGCGTGTTCCGGATATCCGTCGCAAATGCGGTGCGCGACCTCGATGAGGTGTTTGAAGTCCCACCCGATCGGGCGCTTTTCGCGCGCGCTTAGGACGCCGTTCATCAGACCAGTAACGGCGCGGTCGTATCTGTCGTTAGTTGGAGGGGTAACGCCGCGGGCGGAGAGTTCTGCGACCAGGCTCCGCCACGTTTCCTCAGCGGACAGTGGTTCGGGAGTGTGCTGATTGCGCGACAACCAAAATGCGCAAATCCTTTCACGCAGGTCGCGATCCCGCGTTTCGAGCTCGATCCTTGCGTTTTCGAGGAGCAACTGAGATTGGCCGTCGTAGTCGAACGCCCAGGCTGACTGTGATTCCAGATCTATTCTCAAATCGCGGAAGGCGACGATCTGAGATGCCCAGTCATCTCTGATGACGCCCGATACCAGTTCCGGGACGCGGTAATGCACGCGGAGGTAGAATATGCCGCTACTCTCGGACAAAGCCGCTGTCTCTTCATCGACAACGAGAATGTTGGAGTTGTTGGAGAACAGCAGGTCGTCCGTCGTCATGCGCCGATAATCGGGGTCAAATCCTGCCATAACCCAAATAAGCAATGCGCCTTCATTGCGGTAGAATGAGCGACGTCCCGCTACCACGTCGAGGAAGGTCGTCGACAGCTGTGCCTCGAAAGCCACCCGGCCAAAGGTGGTGAGAGCCTGCACATCGGGTTGACGTCGGCTGCCGGGGTCTCGGGCAGAGCGCCACTGCCTTTCAGAGAGGATTTCGCTGTTCGAGGGGTCGGCTGCAAGACTGCGCAGGAGCCGTTCCTTGATCTTTCGATGAGCGACACTTTCTCGCTGGCCATCATATTTGAGCGCCCGGATCTCATCGCGGCTCAATGCGGAACGGGTGATCGACGGGCAAGAACCATCCTCCCGGCAGTGGCGAAAAAAGAAACGCTTCTCGCGAGAGGCAACCAGATAGACTGGCGTCGCGCAAAGCCCGCATGCGAAAAGCGGCTTGTCCGCTAGATTTTCCCGGATCGAAACGCGCTCCGCGACCAACCGATCATAGCGCTTTTGAGAGATAAAAGCTGTGGCTTCAAAGAATTCCCCGCTCTCCAAATCGAGAATCTCGGTGATCTCCGGCTTTTCGACAGGCTCGGCAAAAGCGAGTGGGTCAAAGGTGACATTTCCTTGCATGATCGCACCTGGTTTTACGAATCAGTCGAAGATAGGCAGATTCTGTTGCTTTCATGCACGCAAAATGAAGAATTACGTTTGATGAAAGAGTGTAGGTGAGGCGCGAGAAATGAATCGGTCCTTTTCCGATAGACATGGTTATCGTGGCCCGGAACCGGAAATCACGATCCGCGAGGATGCTCCCGACTTTCTGCGGTTCCAGGTCGCGAGCATCGCGCGAAACTGTGGTTTAAGCCCGACAGCTATCCGGACCATCGTATGCGATATCTTGCTCGAGGTTCCAGATCCTCGCAACTGGAGCGAATACCCAAACATTTGGGATGAAGTCCTCGGCTTGTTGAGAGGCTGCGAGTGGTACAAGGTCTATGACGTCGCTGAAGCACTTTGGCGCAGCTTCGAATACCGCCCAGACGAAAAGCGGCGCTTCGAGGACGATTTGAACAGGGTGTTCCGCGAGAAAGGGATCGGTTGGGAGCTCAAAGATCCGGATGGAATAGTGTTTCGTGGTGATCCGACTTTCGCGATTGCGACTGAGCAGGCGGTTGATGCTTTTGCGCAAAGCGGGAGGTACACGGCGGCCGGCGAAATCCGTGAGGCGCTGAAGGATATCTCACGTCGCCCGGATCCAGACCGAACAGGCGCCATTCAGCATTCGATGGCTGCGCTCGAATGCGTCGCTCGAGACATGACAAACGCCCCCAATCAGAACCTCGGCCAGATTATCAACAGTCTGGCCCTGACTCCGCCTTTGGGGGATGCGGTCCATAAGTTATGGGGTTACGCCTCACAGAATGGACGCCATGTCCAGGAAGGCCGAGACGCGACGGCCGCCGAGGCAGAGCTCGTTGTCAGTGTTGCGTGCAGCCTCGCCGTATTTCTGCTGAGGCGGACTTAGAACCTGCGGCAAATCGCTCTGTGAGGGTAACAACTATGCCTGTGGGATAGAGGGCCGTCACAGTCGTGGAACGATGTTCTTCTCTCGTTTTGCGGGTATATTCGCGGAACCACGAGTCTCGAAGGATCCACGATGCATATCTCCCGCGTTCAATTGGTAAACTATCGTAATTTCGAGCGGGCAGACTTTCATTTCAACAAAGGCATTAATACGATCATCGGCGAGAACGGTTCAGGAAAGACGAACCTGTTCCGCGCAATGCGGTTGATGCTCGACGATGATTTCCTCCGTTGGGCGTACCGACTTGAAGAGGGTGACTTTCACCGCGGCCTCGGCAATTGGCGTGGGCATTGGATCATCATCAGCATTGAGTTTGCGGAGGTGTCCCAGGAGGAAGCAATCCAGGCGCTTTTCCTCCATGGCACCGGCGTCATAGAAAACGACGCCGTCGCGAGAGCCACTTATAATTTAATTTTCCGACCTAACGCCGCGACGCGCACGCTTCTCAGCCAACTCGCTGAGGGGGATCATGCCGGCCTCGCGGGGATCTTGAACACGATCACGCTTGACGATTACGAGACGGTCTTCACCGGTAAAAGCACTGCTGATTTCTCCGATCCAGCCGTATATCAGGCGTTGGTTGGCGACTTTGCGACAGTGCAGTTTCCAGAGGAGCTTCATCCCGCGAGCCTCGGCGGTCGGGTTCCAGGGATCATGTCCGTGAGCAAGGAGGTCTGCTTCACTTTTGTCCAGGCGTTGCGGGATGTTGTCAGCGAGTTCCAGGGGCAGCGGACCAATCCATTGCTGACGCTGTTGCGCAGCAAGAGCGGCGAAATCGACCCCGCTGCATTGGCGCCGATCACCGAGCGCGTCAAAGCGCTGAATAACGAGATCGAAGCGCTTCGCGACGTTGGCGAAATCAGAGCCGATATACGACAAACGATCCGCGACGCAGCGGGAGAAACATATTCGCCTGCAAGCTTGGCGGTGAGGTCGGCGGTCCCCGACGAAGCCGACCGGCTGTTCCAATCATTGAAGCTTTTCGTCGGCGAAACGGACGACGACTATGAGGGAGCCATCAACGAGTTGAGCCTCGGTGGCGCCAACCTGATCTACCTGACGCTGAAGCTCCTTGAGTTTAAATACCAGAAAGCCAAACAGGCCTGCGCAAACTTTCTGGTGATCGAGGAGCCCGAGGCCCATATCCACACGCATATCCAGAAAACTCTGTTTGACCGCCTGAGTTATCCCGATACGCAGGTGATTTATTCCACACACTCGACCCAGATCTCAGAAGTCAGCAACGTGGAAAACGTAAATATCTTGGGGCGCAGCGGGTCACGCTGCGAGGCATTCCGTCCGAGTGCGGGACTGGATGAGCCGGAGATCAGAAGCATCCAACGGTATCTCGATGCGGTTAGAAGCAATCTCCTATTCGCTAAGAGTGTCATCCTTGTTGAAGGCGATGCGGAAGAAATCCTCGTACCTGTCCTCGTCAAAGAAGTACTCGGGGTGAGCCTCGATGAACTGGGCGTAAGCCTGATCAACATCCGCAGCACCGGATTTGAGAATGTCGCGGTGCTTTTCCACGACCTTAGAATAAGAAGACGATGCGCCATCGTCACCGACCTCGACGCGACGTTCTTCAATACGGAGCCCGCCGAGGACGATACGAAGGCGATGAAGGGCGCGAAAGAAAAAGCAATCGGAGCCCAGGCGGCCGGGGTCGCCCGGCGGGCAAGACTGACGACGTTCAAGGACGGCAACGACTGGGTGTCCGTCCATTATGCTCCGAGAACCTTCGAAGTCGACTTCGTGGCGGCGGGAAACTGGGAACTCGCTGTTTCAGTCTTGAACGCGGTCTATAAGGACAATCCGACCATAGTTGCTGCAACTGCGGAATTGAGATCCAACGATCCGGCAGTGTTTGGTCGTCGAATCCTTGCCATGGCGGATTATGCCGGCAAGGGTTGGCTCGCAATCCAGATGGCCAAGCAGGTATCCTCCTCGACGCGCATCCCGGACTATCTGGTCGAAGCGATCTTTTCCGCCCATCGACCGATCGGTCGCGCTGTTCTCGCAAATATGATCGAGCACCGCCTGAAATTTCACCAGGATCCCGCGGTGATCGGCGACCCACAGCTTGCGCAGCTCAGGGAGCAGGTAAGATCATTCCGCGCTGGCGAGCTGGCGACAGAGCCGCTCCGCGAAGCATTGATCGGAGCGGTCGCCGGCGACGTCATCATCGACGTCATGGGACATGCCTGATGGTTTTCGTATGGCAAAACGGCGACCTCAATGAAGAGCAGACGGATGCTGTCCTTCATGACGGGAGCATTTTCCTTGCCGCATGTCCGGGGAGTGGGAAGACGAGAGCTCTAACGTACAAGATCGCCCTCGAACTGTCGAAGCTGGAAAGCGAACGCCATTGGGTGGTCGCCATCACCTACACGCATCGTGCCGCCGAAGAGATTGCTGAACGTATCGAGAAGCTTGGGGTGTCGACCGATCGCCTCTGGATCGGCACGATCCATTCGTTTTGTCTCGACTGGATCATTAGACCCTATGCTATCTATCATGATCGTCTTGCCAACGGGTTCCGGGTGATTGACCAGCATGAAACCGATGACATCCTGACGGAACTCTGCCAACAATCTCCGAATTTTGTCCGCCCCCTGGATTGTCGGTATTATTTCACGACCGCTGGTTTCCAGCTTGAGGGAGCAAATCCGAACCGCCGAGCAGCAGCAACAGCCGTACTGCAACGCTATTGGGATCGGCTTCAGGAACACCGGCAACTGGACTTTGAGATGATCTTGAGTTGCGCATACGACTTGATTGCCAGCAAACCCTCGATTTCCGTGTTGCTCGGATCTCTATTCCGCTACATCCTCGTTGACGAATACCAGGACACCAAAGAGATCCAATACGCAATTGTTGCCGCCATTCTGAGGGCATCGGCCGGAAACACGAGAACGTTTATCGTCGGGGACCCCAACCAGGCAATATACGGTTCCTTGGGCGGCTATGCGATGGCTCGGCCAGAATTCGCGGCGCGCGCTGGCATCGATCTCGCCGAGAAAAGCCTGTCGAACAATTACCGCTCCTCCGAAAGGATCGTCGGCTATTTCTCGAACTACTGCGTCGCTCCGGCAGCCATTGAGGCTGTTGGGAAAGACCGCGACTACGGAAGCTTCATTTCCTTCGACCAGGAGATCAATCACCAAGAGCTGGATGATGAGATCGTGCGGCTCATTCGCCACAATATCGAAACGCTTGGAATTTCGCCGCACGAAATCTGCGTTGTTGGACCGCAATGGGTGCAACTGGCGGCGATAACTCGACGCCTCGTGGCCGCGCTTCCCGAATACAATTTTGACGGCCCGGGCATGGCGCCGTTTTCTCGAGACCAAGACAATATCTGGTTCAAGGTATCTCGTCTGGCATTGACCCGGCCAGAGCCGCAAATGTTCGTTCGAAGGATGCGCTGGGCCGGCGAGGTGCTGGAGCATTTTCGGTCCGTAGGTGTCGACACGTCGAAAGTTTCCCGAAGGGATCTTTTGCGTCACTGCAATCAAATCGAGATCCTGGTCGACGATGGCCTCGAATACCTAGAACTGTTTTTTGACGAGCTGCTGCTGGCGCTCGAGATCGATATCGCGCTGTTTCCGTCGCTCGGTGATCATCGCACGGCATTTTTCGAACGTTCGAGAATCCAAATCGAACGGCTGGAAAACGCCGGCGTGCAAGCGGTATCCAATATCGCGATGTTCAGACGCGTGTTCGCGACGCGTTCCGGAATCACGATATCGACCATTCACGGTGTCAAAGGGGCTGAATTCGATTCCGTAATAGCATTTGCGCTGCTCGAAGGCATGGTTCCGCATTTCGCTGATCCTAATGCGCTGGATAGCGCCAAGAAGCTCCTATATGTGATTGCATCGCGCCCGCGAAAGAACCTTCATTTGATTGCCGAAGTCGGGCGGGTCAATGGGATCGGCGAGCCGTACGAGACGACAAGTATCCTTGCCGAGCACATTTTTCGTTATGACTTGATGGAAGCCATTGAGTAGGCCTGCAGCGTACATCACGACGCCGCTCGGCATGGGGTTCGGCTACTTGCGGGGTCCCAATCGAATATTCCGGCTGCTCTACGTCGCCTACAATCTTGCAACCGCAATCGCTTCGAGGGGATCCAGGACCGCGTGCTGGATGACACTGAAATCGGAGACTGGGCAGTCACAGAGGTAACGGCCGCTGCTTGTCGACGTTCCCAGCCTCAAGACCTTGGACCTGTAAGCATGGTGCCAAGGCGTCCCCGGTCAGACTTCTCCGTCAACGGCCATTGAGGTGGGAAAACCACCGTGTGGTTTCGCAATGAACGCCAGCCGCGCCTTACGGAGTGGCCACGTCTTGTCGCGCCACCAGTAAAACTCCAGATGCGATCTGCCCTGCGCGCGAATTTCCGACTCGATATCGCGGCTTTCGCGTGTGCCCGGAACTGCGAGAAAATTTCCTGTCACGATGCAGCGAGTGCTGCCCCTTACAGTGGGCTCGGTGTCGAAAACAGCCTCGCCGATGCAAACTCCCAAGAAATCCCTGCAGCGCTGTCCCTCAGGGCTCTCGATGATGAGATCACCCGACTTGCGATCAAAGTAGATTTTCACCCGACTGCCGATTTCCGGTGCTGACGAGAGACGTGCGGAATATCCATTTTCTACTCCTGTGGTAGTCGTATTGGCACCAGCGAGGCTTTCGCAGGCACATCTGGAGAGCTTTCCTGGTCCGCAGGAAGGTCGAAACGCGGATCAGTGAGATCCAACGCGCCATGCCGCATCAGCGCCTTCTCAAGCCGACCGAGTATCCACTTATAGGCTTGGGGCGTGAGCTCCATATGCGGTTTTCTCATGATGGCCCGTCGCGGATTGAGATTGCCACCATTCCCCGCGTTGAGATTGCGCTGCGTTGGAGCAAAAGATCCCGGACCGAGTTCGGCCATCATGTCGGCCATGGACACCCCCGCCGAAAGCGGTCCGTTGATAAAGACGGGATCGTGGACGCGAACGTAGTGCGGCCAATTCTCCTTCCAGGCTCTCACCGACAAATCGGCTGGCGTGGCGTCATCCAGGACTGGCCTATGCTCCCTCCCGATAGCACGGCCGTAGATCACGTAGTCGCTCCGTGCCTGGACCATGCGTGCCATGAACATGATGGCTCCGTCTCGAACCTGACGGGGCCGTTTTCCAATCGGGTACGTGCAAGCCCAGTGCGAACCGGAGCGAATGACTTCCTCGTCGATCTGCATGGATAGCGACGCGCGGTTGTCCGTTCTTCCAAAGAACTTCACGAACGACTGCGCAGGCGCATCCGTCGGAGGCTCTAGCACAAAGGGGGATGGTGCGTTCACGGTCTCGCCGAAGTCGGGCAGAGAAACGCTATCTCTCGTCCCGACACGGTATGGGGCGAGAATTTGACGCCATTGCTCGATTTGGTCTTTCGACAGATCGTGCTTGGTGTTGGCCCATAGGCGATCGAAATAGCTCTGGCACTGTATGGCGATAGAGGGGTCATCAGCGGTAAAGCCGAACTCCTTGTTGTGAAACATGGCAGCTTCAGTGAGATTGGCGCTTGTCACGATCGCTCGCCTGGCGCCGAAGATATACATTTTGGAATGGAGGCCGACGACCCCGCGGATTTTCGCTCCGCTCTGGAGAAGGAGATCCAGCGCGTCCAGATCACTTACCCCTGCATTGAAGGCGTTGAGGTCGAAGCGAGTGATGACGCGAAGATCATAGGGACGATGGGCGAGCACCAGGCGCTCCACGGTCCGCTTTTTGATGAAGGGACATACGATCGACACCGTTTGGGGTCTTTCCCGCATGCCGGCATCCAGTTCGTCCGACCAACCAGAATCTACTAATCTGAAGCTCAACGGCAATCCTCCCGGTCAATACCGCCGGTGTGCGCGTAAAATCGCGCCCGTCGCCTTGCCTGATGCGACCTCGATCCCGACGAGGATCTGGATGCGAGGTTTCTGGAGTTCCTTCACCGCCAAAGCGAGCGGGGTGGCGTCGTCCATTTGCGTCCATCTATCCACGAGGTTGGCCATCTTGAGCAGGTCCGAAATAGTGTGATCTTTTAGATCGATCATTCCGCCTAGTCCCTTGGCGCTTTCCGAGATGAAGCGAATGGCGTCGACAGCGGTGAATGCTGCGGTCGGACGCCCCTTGTCATCGAGGCAGATGATTGCCTGGTGCTTTTCATCAAGCAGTTCGGCCAATTCACCCAAACTCGTTTCCGGCTTGACCGACACGAATCCCGGGTCGAGCTTCGCAGCCAGGGTATTGGCATTAGTTCCGTCCCGGCGAGGGCGCGTTCTAACGACAGTGCTGAGAGTTGAGTGATGCTTCATCCAAGATGCCGTTTCAGTGCATCGCAATTCGATCAGCCGCACGATTTTGGCGTGAATGTCGGTCACGTTCAGATCGAGAACCGGTTCGTGATGGGCCACGCGATTCCGGAAGACATTGATCGGCTTCACCAGGTTCTGGATCTCCTGGCGGCTTTGGCCGTGCTGCAGATTCGGGAAGGCGATATTGACGGTGGTGCGCCAGAGAGCGCCGTATTCGGGTCGGAAGAGGTTCGACCAAAAATCGAAGGTGAGTGTTGCGACGATCTGATCGCGCGGTGCGTTGGCGCCTGCCCTTTGTATGGCCTTGTCGAGCGTCGCCAGCCCGTTTCCCGTCAGGGTCTGATCGCGGAAGGTGGCGTCCTGATGCCAGCTCGCTCCGAACCTTGCGACAAGGATATCGTCGACGGCGTTTCGCAGCGTCACTTCCGCCACATTCAGCGGATAAAGGAAGGCCTTGGCCACCCGTGCATTGTAGAGGTACAGTGCCATCGCATATTCTTCGTGATTGCCCCCCTTTGCGAGGTAGGTTGCGAAGCGTGGCTCTGAAATCGAGGCCCGGATGGCCTGCAGCTGCGCCGGCAGGTAGGGAAAAGGAACTTGACTTTCTGCCATATTGCGTAGATAACCACCCCAAGCAGTCGAACAGGCCCCACTGGCTTGCCATGCGCCTTCGACATCGATCTTTTGTGCACCAGGTCAGGCCAGTCCTCACCTGGTGTTTCAATTTCTAAGGTGTGATTCAAACAGTAGCAAGCGGTAGAGTTGCTCCGAGCGTGCTGCCGAAAGGCGGCCTCGCGTCCAGGGTTTCGGATGTCGTGGGTGGGAGCGTGCTCCGCCGACCACGTCCTGATTATTGCACCGCCTGACTGCGCTTGATGGCCTGCGCCAGCGCTTCGACAATCTGCGAGAACCGATCTGGATAACGTAAGGCTGACTTAAGCTGGTCAGCCCAGCCGGGATTCGATGTACTCTATTGGCCATTGCGCCCTGGCCAATTCCGCGGTGGCGGATGAGAAACTCGCTCATCATCCCAAAAATAGGATCTTGCGCTACGATGGGCCTCTCACCTTGCACAAGTAAAGGTTTCAAGTGCTTAACGTGGGTCAGTCACGGGTCGACGGTTCGACTCCCATCAAGGCGAAGTAGGTTGAGCGAACAGCGGCTCGGCGCGAGATGCTCTCCCGTGCGACGGCAGCTTTGCGCCTTCAAATCGGTCGCTTAGACACCTTGGCGCTGACCCCGAAACCGGACACTCACGTTTTGATATGGCGAATGGCGAGCGTATTCCAGCCGAACTGGAGGAAATGCTTGTCCGGCAAGTTACGCGTGCTCGTGGGCAGCACTATGAAGGAACTCGATGGGCAGTGATCGAGCAACTGCGATCGTTGAACCTTGAGCCGGTTACCGTGGGCGCGCATTCAGCGCTTGAGCCTTTGAAATGAAATTTCTATCGCGCCTGCATTTCAAATAGCAGTTGTCGTCGTTAGCGGGAAAGTCAAGGACGGTAGTGTTTCGTGTGTTGCCCTATCGCCTTCGCGATGGCAGCCGAGTTTGAGGCGCAGCAGTTCGGCTAGGCGGTCATTACCGTCGATCAGGTCGGAGAGGAGAACCTTGTCCAGCGAGCGATAGAATGCATCCACCGCGCTGGAGATGGCGTCGCGGAGCCAGCAGACGTCCACAAGAGGACAGGTGTTGGACGCGCTGAAACATTCCGCGAAGGGCAGATCGGACTCGAAGATCCTGAAGACGGATCCGATATTGATTTGGGCGGGCTGGCGCATCAGTTGAAGGCCGCCATTCCGGCCACGGGTGGCGTCGATAAAGCCGTGATGGCCGAGCGTGCGGATGACCTGCGCCAGATGATTCTCGGAGGCATTGCAAGCGGCGGCAATGTCGCTCTTGCGGACCGTCATATGCGAATTGACCGCGCAGAACATCAGCGTCCTGATCGCCAGATTGGTTCGCATCGTGATGCGCATCGTGCCCGTTCCCCCCGGATGGCTGTGGCTATCTGTCCTGAATACATCACATTTCAAAGCTGCGATTGATCTATGTCAGGCCAGCACGCCACAGCCCCAGAAACTTGATCCATGTCATTTCCCGAAGGCGATTTTGCCGTAAAGAAGCATGCGAGATACATGATTATCCGAGATGTCCGCAGTGCGTACCAAATCAAAATCCGATCCCGGTGCTGATCGGCTGAAGGTGATCGAGAAGGGTGCGACGCAGGGATTGCGACGCGCGGGGCTCTTGACGGTACTTTCCGTGCTGACGGTCCTGCCGCAAAGCCTGTTCATCGGTGACAGTCTTGCCACGCTTGTCACGGGCGACACCCCCTTGCTGTCGCCGCTTCACGCGACGCTGGCCTATTTTGCTCTCGGTGTCCTGAGGCATGGGCTGGATGCCTGGGGCGGACGGTTCGCGTTTCGCGCGGCACAGGACGCGGTTGCCGCAGAACGCTCCTCGCTGGCAGTGGCGCAAAGCCGCATCTCACCCTATTCCGAGGCTGCGATCGCGTCTGGCGAAGGGGCGGCGCTCATCGGCGAGAAGCTGGATATTCTGTTGACCTATCTCACGCGTTATCACACGGCCGCCTTCAAGACGCGGGTCCTGCCGCTTGTGATCCTCGCTGCGACGGCCACCATCTCATGGGCTGCTGCGCTGATCCTTCTCCTCTCCGGTCCGCTGATCCCGCTCTTCATGGCGCTGATCGGTTATGCGGCGCGCGATGCCAGCGCCCGGCATCTCAAGGAGACGGGCTCGCTCAATGCGCTTCTTCTGGAACGCCTCAACGCGCTCGTCGATATCAAGGTGCTCGACGGGCGCAACACGATGGTGTCCCAGTTCTTCACTCGCGCCGACACTCTGAAGGAGCGGACGATGGCGGTGCTGCGTGTCGCGTTCCTTTCCTCCACCGTGCTGGAGTTGTTTGCAGCGCTGGGCGTCGCCATGGTCGCGGTATATGTCGGCTTCAGCCTACTCGGCACGTTCAGCTTCGGAACCTATGGCAGAGGGCTGACACTGGCGCACGGCATCGTGCTTCTGATCCTCGCACCCGAATTCTTTGCACCGTTGCGCGAACTCGCCGCAGCATGGCACGATCGCGCTGCGGCGCTGGCGGTCGCGGGTGAACTGGCCGAGATCGACTCGCGAGACGCGATGGCGATCCTGGGCGAAGGAGGCAAGGTTGCGGTACTCGGCGGGCCGATCAGCATCACCACGCGCAACCTCACCTTCGCAGCGGGAAGGTCGGGTTGCATCGTCTATCCGGACCTCAACATCCGCGCCGGCGAGGCGGTCGCCATCACTGGCCCTAGCGGCATCGGCAAGAGCACGTTGCTGGCGCTGATCGCCGGGCTCGCGCAGCCGGACCGCGGCCTGATCAGCGTCTGCGGGATCAATCTGGATGACGCGAACGCAGATGCATGGCGGATGCGCCTTTCGTGGGTTTCCCAAGTGCCGCATTTCGCCAATGCCAGCGTCCTTTCCAATATCATCGGTCCCGGCGGACTGCGCGATGAATGCAGACTCAAGGCGGCCATAGAGGCCGCGTCGCTCGGTCCGGTCATCGCCGCATTGCCGAGAGGCCTCCTCACACGGCTCGGGGAAACCGGCGCAGGACTTTCAGGCGGAGAGGCGCGCCGCGTCATGCTGGCCAGCGCGTTTTACGCCAGGGCCGATGTCGTTCTGGCCGACGAGCCGACAGCGGACCTCGATCCGCCGAACGCACAAGCTGTCACGGAAAGCCTTCTTGCGCTTGCCCGCCAGGGAAAGACGCTGATCATCGCGACCCACGATCGCCAGTTGGCAGACCGTATGGGCCGGAAAATCCGGCTGGGAGGTGCGGCATGAGGCGGCTCGCACGCATCTTCTTCCGGGTCTGGCGACCGCATGCAGGCAAGCTCGCCCTCGGAAGCCTGTTTTCCGTGCTTGTCGTCTTTGCGGGAGCCGCCCTGCTGGGTTTGTCAGGATGGTTCATCACGGCAACGGGAATTGCCGGATTGGCCGGAGCCGGGATCGCCTTCGATGTCTTCAGCCCGAGCGCCGCGATCCGCTTCCTGGCTCTCGGACGTGCCGGCGCACGCTATGGAGAACGGCTTCTCACGCACGACGCCACACTGGCGGGACTTGCGGAACTGCGCGGTCAGTTGTTGGCCGCCATGACACGCGCGCCGCTGCGCAAGCTCGCATCGCTCAATGGTTCCGAGCGGCTGAACCATCTCACGCTCGACGTGGACGCCCTCGACGGGCTGGCCCTGCGGCTGGTCATTCCAATTCTTTCCGCCGTTCTGGTCCTCGCCGGTTTTCTTCTTGTCCTCTGGTGGATCGAGAGCGGGACCGTTGCGGCATGGCAGGGCGCAAGTCTTGTCCTCGGTTTCCTGCTCTCTGCAGCCCTGATGCTGAAGACCGTCCAACGCCCCTCGCGGCTGGCGCACAAGGCGTTGCAGGCGATGAGGCTGCGGTTCATCGATCTTATGCGGTCCAGGCCCGAACTGGTCGTCGCCGGGAAGCTCGCAGGCCAGACATCGGCAGTCATGGACGCCCAGCACCGGCTCCAGAAAGAGCAGGCACGTATCGACCTTGCGGAGCGCGTATCCGGTCTTCTCATGGGCATGGCCAGTACGTTCGCTGCCGCGGGGAGCCTCTACCTTGGCATCAAGCTTGGCGAAGCCAAAGCGATCGATCCGGCGCTCGCCGCTATGGGCTTCTTCGGCGCGTTGGGAGCGGGCGAAATCACGGCACCCGTCCATCGCGGCCTGTCCGAACTCGGCCGCATACTGGATGCCGCGCGCCGGGTCGATGCGCAGATGATCACCGATCACGAGGAGCCGCGTCGTTCCATCATCGCGGATGCGCCTATCGCCGACGAGCCGGTTCTTCGGATGGACGAGGTGCGATACACCCAGGCGAGCCGAACCATCCTCCAGGATTTCCATCTCTCCGTCAGCGCCGGCGAGACGGTCGCGTTGACGGGGCCCAGCGGCGTCGGCAAATCGACCGCGCTGTTGCTGGCGATCGGGCAGCTTCAAACCGATACGGGCAATGTAAGAATCCACGGATGCGACATTCGTGCGCTCGATGAGAGCACATTGTTCAGCCTTGCCACGCTTCTGCCACAGCGAAGCGCCTTGATGAGCGGATCGATCCTCGACGCCCTCAGGCTGGCGCGCCCGGATCTTGCCGCGGAAGAGGCGTGGCAGGCGCTGGAAGCCGTCAGGCTGGATAACGTCATTGCCGCAAAGGGCGGGCTGGAATTCATGCTCGGCGAAGGCGGGGCTGGCCTGTCGGGTGGCGAGCGGCGGCGCCTTGCACTCGCACGCGTGCTCGTCAGACAGCCTCGGCTGCTCTTGCTTGATGAGCCGACCGAAGGGCTGGACGAAAAAACGGCCCGCGCGGTGCTCGCCGGCATCCGTCGCTATCTGCCTGAGGCGGCTATCCTGATGGCCTCGCACCGGCGACCGGAAACCGAATTCGCCGACCGTGTCGTGTCGCTCGTGTAGTCTGCGACCAAACAGCGCAAATGTGTATCCCCAATACACCTTATTGACCTCGATCAAGTCCAAGGCCTAGCGCTTGTTCTAAGCATCAGATCATCACTATGTTTGGCCAGGCGAGAGCATCATGGATATCGGCGTCGTCGAGCTGTCACGACTGCAATTTGCAATGACAGCGCTTTATCACTTCCTCTTCGTGCCTTTGACCCTCGGACTTTCCATCATCGTCGCGATCATGGAGACGGTCTATGTCATGACCGATCGGCCGATCTGGCGTCAGATGACGAAGTTCTGGGGCACGCTGTTCGGCATCAACTTCGTTCTCGGCGTTGCGACCGGTATCACGATGGAATTCCAGTTCGGGATGAACTGGAGCTACTACAGCCACTATGTCGGCGATATTTTCGGCGCACCGCTGGCGGTCGAGGGGCTGATGGCCTTCTTCCTCGAAGCGACCTTTGTCGGCCTCTTCTTCTTCGGCTGGGACCGCCTTTCCAAGCGCGCGCACCTGATCGTCGCCTGGCTTGTCGCCATCGGCTCCAACTTTTCGGCGCTCTGGATCCTGATCGCCAATGGCTGGATGCAGAATCCGGTAGGTGCGGCCTTCAACCCGCTGACGATGCGAATGGAAATGACCTCCTTCTTCGACGTCGTCTTCAACGAGGTCGCACAGGCGAAGTTCGTGCATACCGTCTCGGCAGGCTATGTGACGGCCTCCGTCTTCGTGCTGGGCGTCTCGGCCTGGTATCTGCTGAAAGGCCGCCATATCGAACTGGCGCGCCGTTCGATTGCGGTTGCGGCCTCCTTCGGCCTCGCGTCAGCGCTTTCGGTCGTCGTGCTGGGCGACGAGTCGGGCTATTCGGTCACGCTGTCGCAGAAGATGAAGCTCGCGGCCATCGAAGGCATGTGGGAAACGCAGCCAGCACCTGCCTCCTTCACGCTTCTCGGCCTGCCCGACCAGCAGGCACGCGAAACACATTATGCAATCCACGTTCCCTATGTCATGGGCCTGATCGGTACGCGGTCGCTCACCCGTGAAATTCCGGGCATTGCCGATCTCGTCAAGCAGGCGGAGGCCCGTATCCGCTCCGGCATCGTGGCCTACAACGCGCTGATGGACTATCGCGCCAACAAGGGCAAGGTCGCGCCGGATGTCGCCACGACCTTCGAGGAACACAGCAAGGACCTGGGCTTTGCCCTGCTCCTGAAGCGCTATGTCGATGACCCGCGCCAGGCGACAGACGCACAGATCGCGCAGGCCGCCAATGATACCGTGCCGACGGTGTGGCCGCTCTTCTGGGCCTTCCGCATCATGGTAGCGCTCGGCTTCTCGTTCATCGCTTTGATGGTCTGGTTCTTCTGGATGTCGTCCTTCCGCAACATGCGGTTCCCGCGCGTGGCGCTGCGGCTCGCCGTCATCCTGATCCCGGCGCCGTGGATTGCCGCCGAACTCGGCTGGTTCGTCGCAGAATTCGGCCGCCAGCCCTGGACGGTAGACGGCGTCCTGCCCACCGCGCTCTCGGCCTCCACCCTGTCGGTGACGGATCTGGCCATTACGCTAGCGGGCTTCGTGCTCTTCTACAGCGTACTTTTCGTGATCGAGATGGGGCTGATGGTGAAATACATCCGCAAGGGCCCGTATATCGACGTCCCCGAAACCGACCGCTGGCAATCCATTCATCGTGACAGGCTGACGGCCCCCTCGCCCTTTGGCCAGCAACCTGCGGAGTAACGATCATGATTCTCTTCGAACTTGTTCCCTTTGAAATCCTGCGGGTGGTCTGGTGGGTCCTGCTCGGTGTGCTCCTCACCGGCTTTGCCCTCACCGACGGTTTCGACCTCGGCGTCGGCGCACTCCTTCCCTTCGTCGCCAAAACCGACACCGAGCGGCGCGTTGCGATCAATACGATCGGCCCGGTCTGGGAAGGCAACCAGGTCTGGTTCATCCTCGGCGGCGGCGCGATCTTTGCCGCCTGGCCCCCGCTCTATGCGGTTAGCTTCTCCGGCTTCTATCTCGCCATGTTTGCCGTTCTCGCCGCCCTCATCCTGCGCCCGGTCGGCTTCAAGTATCGTTCGAAGCGCGACAGTGCGGCCTGGCGCAATGGCTGGGACTGGGCGCTTTTCGTCGGTGGCGCCGTCCCCGCGCTGATCTTCGGGGTCGCCATGGGTAATGTGCTTCAGGGCGTTCCCTTCCGCTTCAACGACGACCTGAAGATCTTCTATGACGGAACATTCTTCGGCCTGCTGAACCCCTTTGCGCTGCTGACCGGTGTCGTCTCGGTTGCCATGCTGATTACCCATGGCGCTGCATGGCTGCAGTTGAAGGCAGAAGGACCCGTGCGCGATCGCGCCCGCGCCATTGGCTCGATTGCGGCACTGGTCACCATCGTGACCTATGTGCTGGCCGGCCTCTGGCTCGCCAAGGGCATCGGCGGCTATGCGCTGGTCGGCCAGATCGTCAACAACGGTCCCTCGAACCCGACCTTCAGCGAGACCGCGCGAACCGCAAGCTGGTTCGGCGCGTTTGCGGAACGTCCGTGGATTGCGGTCGCCCCCATCGTCGGCCTCCTCGGCTCGCTGCTCGCCTTCTATGGCCTGCGCACCGGCAAGGACCTGATGACCATGCTCTATTCGAAGCTGGCGATCATCGGCATCATCTCCTCGGTCGGCCTGACGATGTTCCCCTTCATCCTGCCATCGTCGATCGATACACGCTCGTCGCTGACCGTGTGGAACGCCTCGTCGTCGCATCAGACGCTCTTCGTCATGCTGGTCGCCGCCGTGATCTTCGTGCCGATCATCCTGGCCTACACGGCCTGGGTCTACAAGGTTCTGTGGGGCAAGGTGACCGAGGCAGACATCAACCGCAACCACGAAACCGTCTATTAAGAGGAGATAAGACCATGTGGTATTTCGCCTGGCTTCTCGGCCTGCCGCTCGCCGCAATCTTTGCTGTCGTCAACGCAATGTGGCTGGAAATGCAGCAGGACCGGCAGATGATGAATGGCGGCGATAACAAGAAAAAGGTGCGCTAACGTCCAGGAGATTTTGAACGTGACGGCCGACAAGCTCTCTTCAGGTCGCCGACTGATCGTTGTGGCAGGCCATTGGAGAAAGGATTGGCTGGCGGAGCATGGAATTCAGGTTGAGGGCTTATGAAGCTCAGGCGATCGCGGCACCGGTCGCGAAGGTCAGTTATGGGCAGAAATTACAGCAGAAACTGTTCTGGCGGATGTCCGGATTGGAGAGATCATTTCCAGGTCCGGCCATTCCGCTGCCGGCCCCTAGCAGCCATTTCCGAGAGCAAGCAGCGAGCTCTACATTGAAATCTGGCGCAGCCGTATCGGCAAACGACGGGTCGGCAGTTCAAGTCCCTTCAAGACCTTGGCAGTGAAGAACGCATTCAACAGGAGCACTTCCGCCGGCCTCGTGAATTTGTCTGCTTTTCGCCCTTATCCCATCCATTTGCAGTGAAAAAAGTGCGTTTATACCAAGATGTTTGCTCATTTAGCAGTTAAGCCCCGCCGTGCTCAATTATCTGGGAGATTCTAACGGCGATCTACTGTATTCATGGTTGCAATGAACGTCGGGAGACCGTCTTTTGGCCATTTTGGACCCTCGCCTTCTTCAGCTTTTTGAAACACTGGTGGCAGCCGGTGCCGATTGGCTCGTTTTTGAACTGGTGGAAGGCATTGACGCCGGGGTCGTCAACGAGGAGAGTAGTGACGATTTAGCATTGGCGCGTGTCCTCGCGAGACAGGATCGCGAACCACGTAGAACCGCCGACCGGGTCGCGGTCAGTGTTCAGAGCTCGCCTCTAGAAGGAGATGAGCAACTCTCTTGGGCGGCACACTATGTCGCCGAACGTCTCGAGAACGCCCTCGACATGATGGACGTATCGATTGACCGAATGCATCGGCTCGTCATCAACGGTGACCCGATGAAGGATTCGTCAGCAGCACAATCATCCGTGAATTTCAGCCTACAGGACGACGGGGAGGCTGCGCTGGTGACGGTAGAAGATCGATCCGCTGGGCAATTGGCAGTGCGGGAGCTGCATGTTGCGCTTGAGCGGTGGCTTGGTGAGGCTACTGAGAGGCGGAAGTCGCTTTGATCACGGATGTTCAATCAGCCCTTAATGCCGTTCTCGGCAGCGTTGCAATCCTAAGGCATGCGAACGGTGCTGGCAGGATATTCGAGTTGTTCGTCATGACAGGCATAGCTGCGAAGCTGTCTAGCCGCGGCCATGACGTATGGCTACAACGCTCTGATGGGACGCGAATGAACCCAGGCGATCCAACACTTGACTTCATCCAGCGGGGTGGCGCTCCAGCAGGGATTTCACCGGCTTCGGCCGGGCCCGGCAATGCAAGCTGCATAGGTTTTCAGAAATCAGGTAGCACGAAAGTTTGGGAGGTTTGGAACGGTGTGCAGTTCGAAGGCCGCAGCGGCGCAGCACATGAATTGGACATCGCTATTGTGCCGCAGCAGGTGGGAACTACGCTACGCCTACATGGCGGGAACCCATTTGGCCGTCCGCGTATTGCGGTTGAGTGCAAGGATGTCGCCACGTCGGGCAGTATTGATGAAATGCGTGCCCTTGTCGCCCGGCTCTACGACGTCACCATCCTCGATGGGCATCGATCCCATCTCGGATTGGGGGTGCCGCCACAGGCGATCTATCCGGGCAATTTCGCCGGCGATCCTTATTACAGTTCTCAAATTACCTACCGCCAAGAGAACCTGCACAGCTTCAATGTATTTGCTCGCCGGACAGGCTTTGCCAAAGGCGCCGCGGCGATGACCGCCTATCATTGCATTCAGCCTCACGGTTCGATCACTGCGGGGAGCCCGGAGGCCGACATTCTGTTCACTGATATAGCAGACTGGATCGATGCCAATCTTCCTTAAAACGGGTCAAAACCGTGGCCGGCTGACAGCTACATCAGACTCGAGCTGTACTCGCTCTTGAAAACTTAGACAGCAGAAGCGGCAGGTTCGCTTCGAAGCGATCAAATTACGAGCAGAACTGGCAGGTTCCATTGCCCTTGCGCCCCAGTCTCAATGCTGGCGTTGGCAAAAAAAATTCTCCCACTAGGCGTGCATTCAATACTGACGCCAATCGAATGAATCTCGTACACGTGAAGAATTACGTTGAATTCGTCCTCTGGTTGATCATTATATCTTTGATTTCGATCTCAATCGATTGAGAGATGAGTTCGAAGTCCGATCCGATACTTCGCGCAGTTGGGGGCTGAGACGTGGCTGATATCGCAGGTCTGCTTGTCAAGGTTGTTGGGGACGGTACTGCGTTCACGGCGAACAAACGAACTCTCGGCCTAAAGGCGGGTTCAGTCGAGCCTGTCTTGAGCATGCCTCCGGACCCGGCCGCCGGCATGACAGTTCAGGCCGGGCAGGGGGCCACTTGGCTCAAGATCGGTGCAGATTTCAGGAACTCGGACAATCCATGGGATGATGCCCATGCTGTCGTCGATCGCGGTTCGGCCTTTGCAGCCGCGGGCGGAGCGCAGATGCTGGCCGTCGAACCCGATCTGGTCCAGCAATGGGACTACAAAGACGCGAACGGCGACCGCGGCATGGCGGCGAGCGCCAGCCCTGTCTGCGTTTTCGACGATCAGGACGACAGCGGCCGAAAAGCGGTCAAAATGGGAGTAGTCGCCTGGAATTCCGGCTCAGCCTTCAGCCAGTTCGACGCGGCGCGTCGGAAGGTCGGCAATAAGCAGGAAAGGATAACCGTTGCTCACCTCGACACGGGCTTTGATCCGAAACACCAGACGCGGCCCGTCGGGATCGTAAATAATGCGCTCTGGCGCAATTTCGTCGATGACGGCCACGGCCCAAACGATGCGATTGATCATGCGCCCGCCGGGACGTTGAGCAATCGCGGGCACGGTACAGGAACGCTCAGCCTGCTGGCGGGCAACAGGCTGGATGGCACCTCACCGGGCTGGCTGGGGTTTTCCGACTATGTCGGCGGCGCTCCGCTCGTGCAAATCATTCCAGTGCGGGTGGCGAACTGGGTCGTGCGCTTCAGTACGTCGACACTCGTGCAGGGTTTCGACTATGCTCGCCAGCAGGGCGCCCATGTGCTTTCCATGAGCATGGGCGGATTGTCCTCGGCAGCCCTCGTAGACGCCGTCAATCTTGCCTACGAGCACGGTGTGGTCATGGTCACCGCTGCAGGTAACAATTATGCTTATAGGCCATCGCCGAAGAGCATCGTTTTCCCGGCCCGCTACCAGCGCGTTCTGGCGGCTTGCGGTGTGATGAGCGATGGTCGCTCCTATTCGGGCCTCGCATCCGGAACGATGCAGGGCAACTATGGTCCCGACAGCAAGATGGCAACGGCGCTGGGAGCCTTCACCCCCAACGTTCCTTGGGCAGAAATTGATTGCGGCAAAATCGTCGACATGGACGGCGCTGGCACCTCGGCTGCGACGCCACAGATTGCTGCTGCTGCCGCCTTGTGGCTAGCCGAGCACTGGGACACGGTGAAGAACTATCCGGAGCCATGGATGCGCGTCGAGGCGGTTCGTCACGCGCTCTTCAGCACAGCCCTGAAATCTACTGCGAAAATGAACGCGCAGGAAACCCAGGAGAAGATCGGTCAGGGCGTCCTGCGAGCGGAAGACGCGCTTGCCGTCTTGCCGCTGGCCGCGAACAAGCTGAAGAAACTAAAACTTGCGACCGATTCCTGGAGCTGGCTCAACCTCCTCATTGGTGGCGGCGTCAGTCTGGCTCCGGAGGGACCGCAAGCGCGGCAGAAACAGCGTATGCTCGCACTTGAGCTGACACAGATGGCGCAGCGTGTCGCTTCTGTAGATCAGGCGATCTCCGATCCAGATGCGGATCCGGCACAGATATCAGCCGCTGCCCGCAATCGTTATCTGGAGGCCGCTCTCGACGAGGGCAATCCGTCCAAGCCCCTGCGAGCTGTGCTGGAGGCCGCTCTTGGCCGAGCCGCCGTGGCTACGACGGCTGTATCAGCTCCGCCGACGCCGCCGCCGATCGCGCGAAAGCCTCGGGCGGTCACCCCGCCGGCACGACGGCTGCGAGTTTATGCGCTCGATCCGGCGGTCAGCAAGAAACTGGATTCGGTCGCGATTCACCAGGCGACCCTTTCGGTACCGTGGGATGATGAGCGGCCGGACGGGTCGCTCATGCCAGGGCCGGTGGGTGAGTACATCGAAGTGGTCGATGTCGATCCGGCTTCGAACCGTGTCTATGATCCTGTCGATCTCAACGACAAGCGTCTGCTTGCCCAGGATGGCCTTACTCCCTCGGAAGGCAACCCGCAATTCCACCAGCAGATGGTCTATGCCGTGGCCATGACGACGATAGGTCACTTTGAGCGGGCGCTGGGGCGTCGAGCTCTCTGGGCACCGCGTTATGCCAGCTATATCGGGCGTGATGGCGACCGGAAGTCGAAGGGGTATGAAGTGCCGCGACTGCGCATCTATCCGCATGGACTGCGCATGGAGAATGCCTATTATAGCCCGGACAAGAAGGCCTTGCTATTCGGCTATTTTCCGGCAGATAGCGGCGGCGATGACACGACCGCGCCGGGATCCATGGTCTTCTCCTGCTTATCCTTCGATATCATCGCGCATGAAACCTCGCATGCACTCCTTGATGGTCTGCATCGCCGTTTCCAAGAGGCTTCTAATCCGGACGTGCCTGCGTTTCACGAAGGGTTTGCCGATATCGTTGCGCTGTTCCAGCACTTCACCATGAAGGAACTTGTCAGTTTCGAAATCGCTCGAACCCGTGGCAATCTTTCGGCCGTTAATCTCCTGTCGGGTCTCGCCATTCAGTTTGGGGAAGGGAGCGGTCGATCCGGCCCTCTTCGCGATTATGCCAAACCGAAGATGGCAGAGCTCGACTATGAGAAAACCCTTGAACCCCATGACCGAGGCTCGATCCTCGTCTTTGCGGTCTACGATGCCTTCCAGGCAATCGTCGCGCGGCGAACGCAAAGCCTCATCCAACTCGCGACAGGCGGGAGTGGCATCTTGCCAGCCGGTGCTTTGCACCCGGGGCTTGTAGAACGTCTGACGGAAGACGTCGTCAAGACTGCACGCAGCATGCTCGACATGTGTATTCGGGCTCTCGATTATTGCCCGGCGGTAGATATTACGTTTGGTGAGTATCTCAGAGCCGTGATCACGGCCGATTTAGATGTCTTTCCAGAGGACACCTACAATTATCGGCTGGCCTTCATGGATTCCTTCCGGAAGTGGAAACTTTTGCCGCGCGATGTGCGGACCATTTCGGAGGAAACGCTGACTTGGGATACGCCGGCGGTTGCCACGCCATGGCTGGAAAATATCCTGAAAGGGATCGATCTAGGATGGGATCGTAAGCTGACCCGGTCGAAAATATTCGAACTCAACGAAAGTAACCGTTGGAAGATGTGGACGGGATTGAAGAGCGTTCTGCTGGATAACCCGGGGATCCACGCACATTTCGGTTTGTTGCCCGACCTGCCGCGTTACCGGGACGATGGTACATTGCTCAAGAAGCCCGATAAGGGCGGCACGACGTTCGACGTCTATGGCGTGCGGCCAACACGCCGCGTCGAGCCGGACGGATCGTTTCGCACCGAGGTGATAGTCACGATCCAGCAGCGTGTTCCACTGAGACCCGACGGAACGATGGCGATGGAAGGCGTGAAAACCGGCGAGGAATTCCTCTGGTTTCGCGGAGGCGCCACGGTGATCATCGATCCGCGTAAGGGGCAGGAGGAAATCCGTTACGCGATAATCAAGAATACGGGAAGTAATGCGCGCCAGGAGCGACAGGCGAAAGCTGCCGCAGCCCATTACATTTCGCCGCTGAGAGCACTGTATTTCGGTGAAACTACGTCCGAGCCGTTCGCGATGCTGCATGCAGATCATGGGGGACACGACCATGGCTAAGGCACCCGCAAAGAAAAGAAAAAGGACATCGGCAGCTGCAAACGCGACAGCACCGTCTTCCCTGTTGAACAGCGCTCTTCCCGCGCTTACCGTTCGCCACTACTGCCAAGGTATAGGTGACAGCCATCTCCTTACATTTCGCAAGTCCGACGGCTCCATGTTTCGGATGCTGATAGACTGCGGCGTTCACAGCTCTATTACCGGCGGTGGAGATCTCATTCGGGATATCGCTGCCGATATAAAGAAAGAGACAGGCGGAAAGATCGACGTCCTGGTCGTGACGCACGAACACTGGGATCATGTTTCTGGTTTCACCAGTGCGGCGGAGATCTTCGACAAAAACAAATTCGCCGTCGACGAAGTCTGGATGGCCTGGAGTGAGAACCCGAAGGATCCCGATGCTATCGCATTTGACAGGTTCAAGACCCAGGCCCTCGCTGCTCTGAAGGACGCGAGCGCTAAATTGGACGCGGTCAAGGGCTTAGACAGCTACGTGGGTGGCCTCCGTGATAGCTTGAATTCGGTGCTGGGATTCCAATTCGGAGCGGCGGGGGAGAAAGTTCGGGCTGCGCGGGACGCCGCCGCCGCGCTTTCGAAAAGGCAGCCGCCTGTCTACATGGGGCCGGAGACTGCCCCATTCTCGATCCCCGGCCTGCCAAACATCCGCATCTACGTGCTTGGCCCGCCACGTAGCAGGGATGCACTGAAGCTGGAGACCAAGGCGAGCGAGCAATATCCGCTGGCTGCCGACAGGGCCCCTCAATTCCTGAAGCCCTTGCGTGCCGCGCTAGATGCCAACAATGCGGATAGTGCCGCCTATCCTGCAGACGATGCGTGCCCTTTTGACCCGCATATCGGGACTCCGCTTTCAGACATCCTGGCCGGGTCGGTGGACGGAGAGACATCCGATTTTGTTCGAAGGCATTACTCGGAAAGCTTACCGACGACGAGTGCCAAGCCCAGGATCGATGATGAAACGGTGAGGGACCAGTCCTGGCGCCGGATTGATGCAGACTGGTTGGGCATTGCCGCTGACCTCGCCATGCAGCTCGATCGCGGTGTCAACAACACCAGCCTCGTGCTGGCATTCGAAATGATCGACAGCGGACGGGTCTTCCTGTTTCCTGGTGATGCCCAGATCGGAAGTTGGTTGAGCTGGCAGGATTTGAACTGGAAAATTGGGGATGCGACAGTCACAGCGTCAGATCTGCTTGCTCGAACGGTCTTCTACAAGGTCGGACACCACGGCAGTCAGAACGCGACTGCGCAGGCAAAGGGGATGGAGCTGATGACGAGTCCAGATCTCTCCGCGTTCATTCCGACCAACCAGGCAGATGCGAAGAAGGTGGGCTGGGGCGAAATGCCGTTCCACGGCATCCTGGACGCGTTGGAAAAGAAAACGGGCGGGCGAACGGTGCGGGCAGACGACAGCTGGCTGGGCTCCGGAGCGCTTCCGGAGGCGCTTGAGCGGCCGTCCGGTTCACTAAGAGCCATTCGCTCCAATTCGAAACTGTGGGTCGAGTTCGACCTCGCCTAAATTTAGGGGCCCTTCACCGTGCAAGCTTTCCTTGGCAAACGTCTATCGTTTTTCAATAGCATCCTCGTCACGATCCTTATTTTGGTCGGAGCGATGTCAAGCATGGCCTTGGCGGCGGACGAACAATCCACGCTTGGTCTTTCGACCAACGTCTATTCCGCGTCCATCAAATCGCTCACCATGCTTTTCGTTATCGCCGTCATCCTCGAAAGCGCGTTTGCTGTGATTTTCAACTGGCGCGTTTTTCTCGCCTTTTTCGATACAAAGGGCGTGAAGACGGTTTTGATGGTCTTGATATCGTCGATCGTCGTGTTCGGATTTAAGATCGATATTTTCGCAAATCTGGTCGTTGCGTTCAGCGTACCGGATACGCTCACCGACAAGGCCGCGATCGCGCAGTTCCTGAGCACGCACGCAGCAGATACTTCCAATTTTTGGTCGAAGCTGATTACGGCATTCGTTCTTGCCGGTGGAAGCAGCGGGATCCACAATCTGATGTACGCGTTGGGTATTCGAACCAGTCGAGATGCCGAGGTCACGCCAAAGCCTGATCAGGACCAGGCTTGGGTTTCGGTTTCGATCAAACGAAAGAATATCGTAGGCCCGGTTCAAATCGGTGTGGTGAAGGTCGATGGCCCGCCGGCAGGTGAAACAGCAATACCGCTCTCGGGGACCGTGAGGTTCGCACGCCCGACACTTCAGGCTCTCCTCATGCGGGCAGTCAATCGCTTCCCCGCAAACGGTGGTTATGTGGTCGAGCCGAACAAGATTTATCTTGTCAGTGCGGTCGCGGATGTTCCCGGGGCGAAACCCGGAGAGCAAGTCCCGTTCAGGACTCAGCCGCGCTACTACACGTTTTCCCCGCGCGCTGTCGTTGATCTCAGCATTGAGATCACCGGCCCGGCAGTCGCGGTGGTCGAGCCCATAAAGACGAAGGACGTTGTGCCGCCTGCCGCAGATGAGGGCAGGTAGACATTGAAAGGGCTGGCGCATCCCATTCTGCCGTGGACCGTTCGCCGACGGAATGCGCAGAATTCAAAAGTCGACGGGCACGCATTCAGTGAGTTTTTGAATTGCGTGTTCCGAATGCCGATTGAGAGGAGGAGAAGTGGAGCGCGATTGGCCGCGAAAGAAAAAGCTGTCGTTGGCTGGCTGCAATCAACCAAGACGAGTATGACTGACAAGCCAATTGAACTTTTAACGGGAAGCAGTAATATCCGTAGGAACGCAGAAACGCTGAGTATAGGGGCGGCCCTTGATACGAATTGAAAGAACAAGCGTTTCAATGCCCCCGTCGCTGTTTGACAACAGCGACATAAAGCGAGGCGCTCTTGCCCACGTCCGGGAGTACTACCAGGTCGAACATCTGAAGCGCGGCCAAAAGAAGTTTACTTTCGACGAGACACCTTATCGCGGGAGGGATGTCAAGGCGGCGTTGCGGGAGCTGTTTCAGCAAAAATGCGCATACTGCGAAAGCGAGCTGACCGATGTGCGGCCAAACGAGATTGCCCGCCACAGGCCAAGGACCTTCGCAACAAGCATTAAGGGGGTGATCGATGAGGATTATTATTGGTGGCTCGCCTACGAATGGCAGAACATCTACCATGTGTGTGCCCATTGTAATCGCAGCAAAGGACGGCGATTTCCGGTCGAGGGTTCGCGCGCCGCGATCGGAACCACATATTGGGATGTCGTCAAAACCGAACAGGCGTTGTTGATCGACCCCTGCAACGACGATCCCAACGTTCACCTGGCTTTCGATGATACGGGCATGGTGGGAGGCTTGACACCACGAGGCCAGGCGACGATCGACATTCTGGCATTGAACCGTGCAGACCTCGTCTCTTCCCGCCAACAGGCATTGGCCATCTATCGGTCTGCGCTTCGCCTTGCGACCAAAAGCGGCGAGGGCGTGTTGAGCTCCGACTGGCTAAGGGAGCTGAACAAGACCCTTCGCGAACCGGGGCCTTACCTTGCCGCCCGCAGACAGTTCGCGGCACGAGAACTCAATCGTCAAATGGGTAGAGGGAACGGACTTCTTTCGCCCAGTCGGATGCTGAACTTCCTTGGAAAGATAACGGGGCGGGCAACGGCTGACCAGCTTCTCTCGGACCTTGTTGCGCTCATTCCTCCGATTGAGCTCAAGGGAACAGCGCTCAAACGGAAGGTGGCCGAAAGTCAGGCAGACGCCGAGTTTTCGGTCGAGGTCGGTCGCCAGAGAATCGATCCGGCATATTTCGAGAAGAGTCGGCTTCTCGAGTCGGTGGAAATCCGCGATTTCAAGAAGATCCGATCGGTCAAGCTAGATCTTGCCCGCTCCCAGTCGCCAACGGGACCTTGGGCGATGCTGCTCGGGGAAAACGGTGTCGGCAAATCGTCAATTCTTCAAGCGATTGCTTTGACAATGATCGGCGCAAAATATGTCGATCAACTCGACCTTGATCCCATGACGTTCATTCGCAATGGCGCAAGCAAGGCGTCGGTGGCGATCAAGATCACAGGTCGGCCTGAACCACTGACCCTTACGATTGACAAGACGGGTTTCAAGCACTCGTCAGTTGAATCGAAGGTTCTCACCCTTGCTTACGGTGCAGTCCGTCTTATGCAAAAAGCTGGTTCAGCGAAAGGGATCGACCTTCCCTATGCCAAGGTCGATAATCTCTTCAATCCACTTGTCCCGGTTAGCGATCCTGAAGCTTGGTTGTCGGCGGAAAAGACGACATCCTTCAACAAATTCGCCCGATCATTGAAGGACGTCTTCTTCGTGCTTGACGATGACGACAAGCTTGTGCGCCGGAACGGAAAGATTTCGGTAAAGTCGCGCCAGGGAAATGTTTCGTTTTCGCAGCTAAGCGACGGGTATCAGTCGGTCATCGGGATCACCGCCGACATTATGCGGGTCCTATCGAGCGTGTGGGACGCCATGGAGGCGGCCGAAGGACTGGTTCTGATCGATGAGCTTGGTGCACATCTGCATCCTCGATGGAGAATGAGGATTGTCTCCGGACTTCGAAAGGCCTTCCCGCGCGTCCAGTTCATTGTTTCGACGCATGATCCGCTTTGCCTGCGCGGTCTTCAGCCTGGTGAAGTCTTCGTTGTTGAGGACGAGGACGAAAGTGGCGTTCCCTACATCATCACCGATGTTCCCGATGTGTCGAAGATGACGGCGGAGCAATTGCTGACGTCGGAGTTTTTCGGCCTTCACAGCACCGTCGATCCGGAGCTCGACAACAAGTTCGAAAGATACCTTCAGCTAAAAGCAGAGCCGCACTCCGACGTGGTAACCGCTCAGCTTTCAAGCCTGGAAGCGGATCTGCAACAGGATGGTATCCTCGGCAAAGACAGGCGCGAGCGGATGATGTTCGAGACGATTGACTCCTACCTCGCCGAGGAGCGGACGCTAACCGAACCCGCGGATCGCGCATTGGCGAAAAAGGAGACCCAAGAACGACTGGCCTCGATCTGGCTTCAAGTTCCCCCTGTTCCCGAGACGGACGGGGGAAATGCGCAATGATCAAGGTCGAACGGCCGGCTTTGCCAGATGACATCAAGAAAATAATGGACGAGGAGCGCGCTGACGCCGAGGCATATCACAAGCCGCCATTTGACAAAAAGAAGCCGCCATATCCCTTCAAGGCCTACAAGAACAAAAGATTGGGAGAGCTTCTCCAGGAGGTCTTCCATAGCAAATGCGCCTATTGCGAGTCATCGATGGCCGCGGTTCAGCCCCAAGACGTCGAACATTTTCGTCCCAAACAGGCCGTACTCATAAACGGCGCGCTGGATAAGCCCGGATATTACTGGCTCGCATCGCACTGGCCGAACCTTCTTTCGTCCTGCATTTATTGCAACCGACCCAATCGGCACAAGATCGGCAGCAAGGCCGCGGCCCGGGCGCTTGGAAAGGGCAACGAGTTTCCTCTCGAAGTCGAGGCCAACAGGGCAAGAAGCCATACGATCGATATTGCGCAGGAAAAGCCGCTTTTGCTTGATCCATGCGTCGACGAGCCATCGGAACATCTGACATTTTTCTGCAATGGCTGGATAGAGGCGCGCAAAGATGATGCGGGCATACCTTCCAGTAGGGGAAGCAAAACCATCGACATCCTGGCGCTGCAGCGACCAGGCCTAAAAAACGAACGGCATGCGCGGGCGACGCTTATCCTCGGTGACCTCGTTATGTATGACGCGTTGGAAGCAGAAGTGGCCAAAGGTGAGGGTTCCAGAACAAACCTCGCGCTGGCGACCGTTCGGATCGACCAATATCTGAAGGACAATCAGCCATATCTTGGGATGGCCCGGCAACTCATCGAGGGCCGGAAGCCCGGTTTGATCGAGATGCTTCCAAAAATCCTCAATTCCGGTGCTCCCGAAATCAATGAAGCCAAAAAGCAATTGGCGGCCGCAATCCCTTCCGACTGATTTGAACAGTAGGCGAGGCCGCAGATGCTATCGGTGTTCAACCATCGTCATGCGGCTTCGAAAACCTCGTCCTGGTATGAAGGGTCCGCGACAACTTGAGTGGGCAGCGGCCGGCGGCATGGAATGCCATCGAGCATCATTGACGGTTGATGTATCCGAGGTAGGTTATGGCAAAAACGCCTGGAGCCAAGCAGCCAAAGAAACGAGAACTCCTGGCTACAGCCGGCGGAAACACCACGGCCTCGGGTGTAAGATAGTGCGCATGAATTCTTTTACGCGGTGGATTTCCGTTTCGCGGAAGGAACGCCTTAGCAGTGGGCCGAAGTGCTCCGGCGGCTACGTGATAGTGGACTGTTTCGCGGCGGTATTGGGATGTACGTGAGTTTCGTGCACCTCAACGCCCGCGGATCTGTGAACCGGGACTGGTGAAAAGCCGGCCTGCAGAGTGAGGACAACTCCTAGCCTCGGTTCTCTAGCTTCAACCCTTCATGAAGATGGACGAGAACCTTCGCGGTCGACTCGCCGACAGTGATCCTGCCGTCCTTGTTGGCGTCGAGGCCGGCATTGGCCTTGTAATTTTTGCTTGGATTCTCGTAGATCACCGTGCTGTCGGAATTGCCGAAGAAGGCCGGCGCTAAAATTGCCATATAGACGTCCGACAGTTTCTTGAAGGGGCGACCCTTGGCCCATCGCGTCATGTATTTCTCGACGAAATCGAGTTGGCGCAGTTCAGTCATGGTCGCGAGTTCGGCGACTGTGGTGCCCAGATCGGCGGCGGCGATCGGCGTGAATTGGATGAGCCCAGTCGCTGAGCCGCCGGCGAGGTTTTTCTGTTTCGCCGAGAAGCTGCGCGCCGTCTCGAAGGACATCGCCGCCATCAGGTAGCTTGGGTCGCAGTCCATGCCTTCGCAGATCGCGATCACCTTTTTCTTGAAGGCGTCATTGCCGAACTTCTTGTCGACATAGCGCCCCCAGGCGATGCCTTCGCCAGGCGGGACCACATCTGAGCCCGGAACATCCCCGCCGCTGCCGAGCGGCGGGCCGACCCAGCGGATCGCCGCGACTTCGGACCGGTCGAAATCCGAATCCTTCACCGAATTGCTTTGGTTGCCGCCGAGCAGCGTGACCTTGCCCGCAACGCCGCTTTGTGTCGGAGAGTAGAAGCTGACGTGGCCGGAGCGCGACCCGTCCGGCGGCGGCGACATGACGACGACCGCGCCGACAGGGATGTCGGCGCTGCCGAGCGGGATCGCCAGATTGCCCCATTTTTTCCAACTGGCGGCCCAGGCGGGATCGTGGACGATCGTATCGGCGACTTTACCCCCGACCTCCTTCATGCAGAAGGCTGCAAAAGCGCCGCACCAAGCCAGCACCTTGCTCGTCGAAAGATTGGTCGCGTCGAAGTATTCGAGCACCCTTTTGGTACCGGCCGCGCTGTTCTCTTTCAACACGCCGTTCTGCCACGGGTCGACTTGTTCGCGTAGCGCGATCTCCAGCCAGGGTGCATCGCCGGCGGTGATCGGGAGCAGTTCGGGAACGTGAAGTTGCATCAGCTTGAAGGCGTCTGCGAGCAGCTGGTCGATCTTGGCGTTCACCGCGGCGTAGAAATCAGCAACCGTGCGCGGCCCGGCGGCGACGCCCTTAGCCTCTGCTTCAGCCTTGTCGACCTTGAAGACGTGGTGATTGTGGCGAAATATCCGCTCCATCTCCGCCTCGCGAAGATCGTCCAGGTTCTTGACGATCTCGTCGATACGGGCATCGACTTTGCCGGCGATCTGCAGCTTGCGCAGTTCGATCGCAGCGAGCGGCGTGACCACAGCGGCAATGAAGACATCGGAATAGGTCGGGATGTAGGGACCGGTCTTTTCCGGCTCCGTATTGGTGCCGGCGCCTTGGTCATGCGCGGTAATCGCCTCGCTGATCGCGCGCGTATCCTCGCGTGTCAGGAAGGCTGTGCCGAAGATTTGGTCCGATACGTTGTCGCGATCGTCAGCTGTCAGTTCGGGAACGTGCGCTTTGTCGAGATACTGGCTCCAGCGCGTCGATGTGATCTGGAACGGGCCGACTGCATCGGTGCCCGGGGTAATGTTGCCGACGTTGGCGAGGCCGGATTCATAAAGCGCCAGCGCGATCAGGTAATCGGCGTTGACATAGTTCGTGCCTGTGTCCGGCAATGCGTTGATCCACTCTTCCGCCTGCACGCAGGTGGTCAGGAACGCCCAGGGGATGATCGGCGGTCGCTCGGCCGCCTCCGCCGGTTCGAGAAACTCCACCGGTAGCCAGCAGTGCCGGACGTCACTTACCATTCGAAACTTGACCCGTCGAAGGGTTCCGTCCGCACTGAGCGTTTCACCGACGTCGCCGACCGGATCGTCTTCTACGATGCTACCCACGGGAATGCGCGGCGGCACCTTGGCAAGCGCCGGTGGCTCCCCTTCGAACGGGAACTGCGCCTTTGTCAGTTTGTGGAACATGATCGCTTCCTCCGCCGCTTCCGCCGGACGCAGTCGTTCGGCTAGTTCAACAGCATTCGTTCGAGATCGGGCGTGAACTGCGAGTTCAGGAACGCCTTGTCGCCCGACCGGAAGACGTCACCTCCGATCTTCTGCTTGATGGCCACGATCTTCGGGCGAAGCGTCGTCAACGTGTCGGTATCCGAAATCTCGACGGTTGCGCCATGTTTCTTGGCTAACGCACTAAGGTCGTCGCGCAATTGCGCCAGCGCCGCCGCGTTCGCCGGATCGTTCTGGAAGAGGTTCCGCTCCAGGAAGTTGGAAAACTGAGGATCGCACTCTGCGAACTGTTTCGGCTGACCGGCACCAAACGTGTTTATGATTACTGTCTGGACATTGGGCGACAATTCGCCGGTCTCGGCCTGCTTTTGCGTATACTGGTAGGCACGGATCCCCTCAATGGTGCGTGGACCGGCCTTGCCGTCTGCCGGTACGCAAAGCGCCTTCTGGATCGCTAAGGCGATGGTATTCAAGGTCGTCGAATTCTTCGTACCTTGACCGCGATCCGGTTTAAACACTTCCGTGTTGGATGTAATGGTCCCCACCACTGGCAGGTCGCCAAAGGAGCCACCGGCTCTTGGCATCTCGCCCTGTGCTCCCAGCGTGGAGAAGTCGTTGACCTTCGCCTCGATCGCAAAAGGTAGGCAAAGACGCGTGTAGGACCTGAGCGCATGCTCAGCGTCCGGCTTGGTAGTGAACTGGATACGCTGCTTCTGAATATAGCTGCGGAAATCGTAACGGCCTCTGAGCACGATCGAATTGATCGTTGAGGATTCGATCTCGAGTAAAAGCCGACTGTGGTAGTTTTCCACACTCTTGGTCAAGAGTTGGAAGGCCTGGCCGACGATGGTGATCGCCGTGGTCCCTGCATTTACCTGGCCCAGTATCGCCGAGGTCGCCGCTGCGGTGTCGCCGATCTGACTGATCCACGGCCCCTTTGATCGCTTGCGATTGTCGAGCCATTGCAGATAGGCGTCGCAGCGCCGGTCGATGTCGTTCATGCCCTGCTGGACAATCAGATTCCAGCTGTCGACCTGGCACCTCGCGTTCGGCGCATAGCTCTGGCTGGTCGCCTGCCGGCAGAGATAGCTGAAATACTGGTTCTGCAGCGATTCCGTCCGCACCAGGCCCGGCGCTGTCAGCTCGGATCCGATGCCGTTGGTCAGGTAGTTCTGCTCACCGGCCTGGCATCCGGCAAGCGCCGTCGCGGCCAACACCAGAATTGGCACGAAAACGCTGAGAATCGACTCGCGTGCTCGGGCCAAGCGCGAGCGTATTATTGTTAAATGCGAGCGAAAGGCCGAATCAACCATGGGGTTAGCATGAGGCCCATTCTCGCGCGAGCGCAATCAGGCGAAGTGGCGAATTCACAAATATCAACAAGTATTCAACAGCACGCGTCACATGTAACTGCTTTTCGAATTTCGATGCTGCACCGAAATTTAATCGCTGAAGAAGATCGCGTGGTGGCAACTGCCAAGAAGGACACCGTGTCCTGGGTATGGCGGACTCAACCGAAAAAGCTGGAGCATCGTACGCACGTCCACCCAATCGACAGGCCTGGGAAGGCGTCGCGGAGGGCGGAGATCAATCTCAAGGCCGGTGAAGTGATTGGTTTTGAGGAAGCCTGATTTTGTCAACCAATTGGTGAATGCGCGCAACGTGACAAGGCGTCGCCGGATCGTCGCCTGTTTTTGAGCTCGCTCAGTCTTTAGGTGCTGAAGATAGGCGAGAACCAACTCGCTATCGAAGCCCTCGCTGTTTCCCTGATTCAGAAACCGGACAAAGGCCTCAAGGTCTTGCCGATATGCATTCATGGTGTTTCGGCTGAGGCCGCGCGTGTTTTCACAGTGCCGAAAAAATGCCTCTCTGTTCGATCGTGTAGTTTCCCGAGCCATAGCGACCTCCTTGAAATCAAAAGAGGTTTGCTATCGTTCCACCGTTAAGGATTGATGTGTAGGTGGCTTGAGCGCATACGACACCCATTCCCGAGTTCGCCAGCAATCAGCCACCGCGCTGACCGCCTCATAAGCAGGCAAAAGCACCGAATTTCGGGGATCGCTTAAAAAGATTGCCGCCCTAGCCTTGATCGTCGTCCGCAGCGAGCGCTTTGACCAGATTCAACAGCTTCGCGCGCACCTTTGCATCTGTCACCTTGGCAAAGGCGCGATTGAGAGCCAGCCCTTCCTTGGATGACACGAAGCTGATAAGCTCGTCGGGCTCAACACCTCTCTCTGCCGGGACGCTTCCTTCGGCCAGCGCCTTGGGACCGTCGTCGAAGAAGAAGGAAACCGGCACGTTCAGGATGTTGGAAACGGCTTGCAGCCGGCTTGCGCCCACACGGTTGCTGCCTTTCTCGTATTTCTGCACCTGCTGAAACGTCACGCCCAACCCTTCTGCGAGCTTTTCCTGGCTGAGGCCAAGCATGTTTCGCCGAAGCCGGATGCGGGAGCCGACGTAAACGTCGATCGGGTTTGGGGTCTTCTTTTTGATTTGCATGGATAAATCCTAGACGTGCAAGGGTTTCCGCAGGTTCAGGTGGTTGAGGATTGATTCAGCCTCAATCAGGAACGACGCAAAGTTTCCGCGAGCCAGATCTGCGAATGTGGGGAGTGGAGAGTGGCGAGGTGGCGCAATCGTGTTTCCTTGGCATAGGCTGCGGTACGCCCCCGCTGCTTTGCTCATTGACCCGTTTCTTGTGATCGGGGAGTTGGAAAACCGAGCGCACTCGATCCCTGCGGCCTTTAGCTCGGAGAACCTGGACATACGCCACAGGCTCCCCGACCATAAGGTCAACGCACCGAAACCATTCTGGTTGGCCTCTTACCAATGCACTTTGGGTTTTCCACGCCGCAGAGCGGCGCGTACCACCCCGCCACTGACTCGGCTTAAGAATGCGATCGCTGGCAACATCGTTGAGGGAAAACCATACAGGCAGACCAGTGCTTTGCTGGCCCGCGTATTTCCCACGACGAAGGTTTGACAATGGCCACTAAGCTCCAGTGATAACAGGAGCATTCAGAGTTAATTCAGAGAGCTCAGGATTACAACTGACAAAGGTGTAAATTACTTGCCATTGGTTGTGTTTTCGGACGAGGATCGAGGGGAGACGGCTTCAGTTGCGCTATCGGTCCTACGGGGCGCTGCATCTGCGTCTTGCTGTCGAACGAGCATCAAAGAGGCCGTCGCCAAAGCTTCCTTTGGCGACGTGCCCCTCAAATATTCGGTTTTGATCCGCGCTCGTAGCAGGCGCTGAAACGCTTGGTTTGCCAATGCCATCTTCCAACCATCCGATTTGGCCAGAATGCTGGCCTAGAATGGGATGCATGTCGATGACTTTCTATGAGTTCACTTCCGGCGTTTGCCCTGCTTCCCTTCTGAGGCACCGGCCTGGAACTGTTCGAAGGCCATTTTCAGGAGGTATGAGAGAAAGTCGTCGCCCAGCTGTTCGGCATTGAATAACGCGGAACGAAGATGCACCTCGGTCTCTCCACGCAGTTTGTTTTCTTCAGGCAGTTCTGCAACGTTTGCCATCTCGCGTCCCCCGACACACATCAAGCTGCACGAAGGATTTCGGCGGTCACAGAGCGCTCTGGTACCGTTCTACGATAAAGCGGCATGTCAACGCCGAGCTTCGAGCGCATCGTTTCGAGAACGCGCTGCGAAACCTCGAACTCGCCGCAGCAAACTGGCAGCTTCCCGTAGCCATCGGCGCGACCGAGCTCATTCACCTCAACGCCCGCCCGCCGATAGATGCGCTTCATCTGCGGTTCGTAGTTGGAGATCATGGTGTGAATGCCATGTTCCATGGCGCATTCGCAGAGAGCCAGGAACATCAGACTGAACGCCCGACCGGGATCGATATCGGGATGGTCGGCAGCGATCGCTTGCTCGTCGATGCACATCCGGGTGCCCTCCCAGATGCCGGGGGCAACAAGATTTGCCGTATCGGGAAACGTGCGGCGGAAAACATCGTAGAGAAGGGTAGGGCCGGTGGTCGGCATCAGACGCATCATGCCGTAGAGCGTCGTCCGATCGGGACCGCACCAGACGAGATATACGGGCTTCAGGGCATCATACTCATCGCGTTCACAATCGCCGTTGACGGGAACGTCCCAACCCAACTGGTCGGCGAACACCCGCTTGCGGAGCTTGAACATCTTCTCCATGAGGACTGGATACTTGTTGTATTCATGAGCTTGAATGGTAACGAACATCTGTCTCTCCGCAGGTGGTTGGATGGAGAGAAACTGCCCGGCAAAAGGCCATCTGAAAATTCGCACATATGGCTCAACACATATGTACCCGCACATTTGTACGGTGGGCATTCAGGGATTAATCAGCCTGAGCTTGATGGCCACCGCAACGGCCTGAGACATGTTTGCGCAATCCAGTTTGAAGCGGGCGGAGCGCATATAGGTTCGAACGGTATGCTCGGATATTGCCATGATCATGGCAATTTCCTTGTAGTCCTTGCCCTGCGCCGTCCAATAGAGCGTCTCCAACTCGCGCGGGCTCAAGACCGGGGCCGGGTCATCATCTCCGAACTGCTCGAAGATCGCCTTCTTGTGGAGTACGTGTGCCAGTTCGATCCAGTCTTGGCGGAAACGGGTCACGAGTTCGTCCCAGTTCGCTTCATCCGGTTTGGAGTTTAACGAGAGCAATGCTCGTCGGCCGATCTTGTCGAGGATCGGGATTGAGTATCCTGCAGCCCCGAGCCCATGCGACTGAAAATCAATCAGCATGGCGATGGCGTGTTCGCTGGGCTCGATTTCCGACCAGTCGAATGGCAGCGAACGCAGCAAGCCTTCCTTGATCACCGGATCGACATGCACGTAGCCCTTCATCAGATATCGGGCCACCCAGGTCGGAGGATAGGTGGTGCGGACATAGGGGGCATCGATCTGCAGCTGGCCAGCGACGGTCTGGGCCAGATGGTAGGTGACATGCCCCAATCCATAGCCATCGCGAAACTTCTGAACGGCCTGCTCGACATCGGCGGCGTTCTTGATGGACTGGAAGATGCCCTCATAGAGCCGTTCATCATCGTGCTGCTGATCGTGCATGGTTTCGTCCCTCTGGGAGTTTCTTATAGCGAGGGACAATTTATGGATGCAACCCAATTCGTACATATGTGGGAGGGGCGTTCAACGCGCTGGCATGGTACCGTTACTGATGGCCATGACAGCAAACAGAGTAAGCTCAACCGAGACCACAACCCCTGCAAACCTGGAGAGCTTCGTCCGAGCTTTGCAGGTCTATGGCGATCTAGCCGGCTCTGAAGCCATTACGCGTGCCCTTGTTGCAGAGCGCACCGGTGATCGTGCGGGTGCCATCTTCTGGCTCGATGTGTTCTCCGAAGTTGTTCGGGATCAGGCGAAGCAAACGATCTAGGTCACATACCCATAAAATAGTTTTTGATTTGAATGGATTGTGATTCACTGCCTCTGTTGATTTGGAGGCAGAGATGGCCCGCTTTGATTTGACGGATTTCGAATGGTCGGTGATTGAGCCGCTTCTTCCCACGAAGGTTCGTGGTAAGGCGCGGGTTGATGACCGGCGGGTATTGAATGGCATATTCTGGCGGTTGCGGACCGGTGCGCCCTGGGCCGATATTCCAGCTCGATATGGTCCTTATACGACCTGCGTCAATCGCTTCAACCGGTGGCGTCACGCCGGTCACTGGGCTCGCATTCTCAAGGCAATTTCAGAAGCTTACGACGGCGACATTCAAATGATCGACAGCTCATCGATCCGCGTGCATCAACACGCCGCCAATGGTCAAAAAAAGAGGAACGATCCGGTTGCATGGGTCGTTCGCGTGGCGGGCTGACAACCAAAATCCATGCCCTTGTCGATGCCGAAGGGCGTCCAATCATGTTGAAGCTGACAGCAGGCCAAGCGCATGATGGACGCTCGGCGGCGAATATGTTCGACACCGTCAAACCCGGTAACATTCTTCTTGCTGATCGCGCCTATGATAGCGACGCTCTGCGCGACACCCTCAAATCCCGTGGGGCATGGGGATGCATTCGCCCCATGCCCAACCGGGTCAATATTCCCGTCTTCAGCCCTTGGCTTTACAAACAGCGCAATGCGGTGGAGAGGTTCTTCAACAAACTCAAACACTTCCGAGCCGTCGCAACTCGATATGACAAACGCGACGACAATTTCCTCGCATCCGTCCAGCTCGCTTCAATTCGGATTTGGCTCCGTTCTTATGAGTCCGTGACCTAAAGGGCGCGTTCCAAAGCATTGTCTCGACGAACGCGCTTTCTCATCTTTTTGACGAAATGCTCAACCTGACATGACAAACATGGCGCCGGCTAACATGACGAAGATGCAGATGTAAAACGCCACGCGCCAGAGGTTAGCGGGCAGCGGCGTGTAGTCATTGCCGGGTCCAGGCTTCTTATCCCATCCGCTTACCATCGCGTGTTCTCCTCGACTTCTCAAGATCATTGGCCAGACGGTGGTAGACGACCTTGGGCTATAGCGAATGACCTCCCGGCGATCGAGTCTGGGTTCAGATCAGCATGGACAAACTCAGGGGCGCCCACGCTTTATGGCATCGCCAGAATCAAGGCGCAGTCCAAACCGCGCATCCGAACGTTCCAGATCCCCAGATGGCATTCGAATTCCCGGCGACCCAGGACGCATTACCCCACGTGGCTTGTCCCCAGAGCGGCGGTGAGCTGACAGGCGCGATGGCCGCTGCGGAGAGACGGTTCCCATTGGCGTCTAAATCATAAAGGGTGCAATTCCCGTTTGAGTAGTGCGCGGTTCGAAGCCTGCCGTCCAGGTCATAGCCGTAACTCGATGTTCCGGTATCTGCGTGCGCGATATCCGTACCCGCGAAAAGTGCAGGAAAAACAATCAGAAAAATCGACATCTTTCGAGTCATTTCTTTGGTCTCCGCAATGTAGTTGGAAGCTTTGTATCGCATAGCTGGAATGTTTCTTAGCACGATTTTGGAGTTATGTCATTGGATTTTAGGAACTATGAAGTTTTGTATTTCATATTTCGAATATGTCCCAAAATGAATATCGCATAGTTCCCGATTATTAGCATTTAGACAACGGTGGTTTTTGAATAGATTGTGACACTCAAAAAATTCAATTGACAGAAACCCCCGTCAGGACGATTGTGCAACCGGACACGCAATTCACTTTAAATTGCAGCGGAGATCTTGCATGAGATCCTACCTCAACCGCGAATTGATTTCGGCGGCGGCCTTCGTATGCCTGTTTCAACAGCCTGCGATTGCAGCCTGCACCGTTCCCAATCAGCTCATAAACGGGCAGACGGCCAGCGCCACGGCGCTGATGCAGGACTTTAGCGCTGTGGCAGCTTGCGCTGATTCTGCGGCACCCGCAGGTAGCGCCGGCTCGGTTCAATACAAGGCGGCTAACGGATCATTCGGCGCCGCGCCGCTTTCCAGCGGCCAGTTGTTGATTGGAGCAACCAGTGGGTCACCGGTCGCCGCGAGCCTTTCGGCGGGACCAGGTGTGTCGATCACCAGCTCCTCAGGTGCCGTTACCATATCGGCCGTTGCTACTACGGCCGCGAGCGCCGTGGACTGGTTGAATGAAGGAGCGGTCCTTCGTCCGATAGCCTCGACTTTTTCACTCCAGACGTCTTCGATTTCCCCCGCAGGAGCTAGCCTTGCACCGACAGTGCGCGGAATGGTGCTGACGACCAACAGTGCCACGGACGGTGCAGCCCTGATGGCCGAAACAGCGGCACCCTCTGGCGCCTGGCAAGCGACGATGCTGGCCATTTATTCTGGACCGATCGCGACATTCAGTTTTCCGGCGATCGCCGTCCGTGACGCCTCCGCAAACCGTGCCGTAGAATTCGGGATCGAAGGCAACGGGACGGCCTCATATCGCTTCGCCTACATTCGCTCCGCTGGCGGCATCGGACTTGACACTATCCTGTCCGAAACCAATTTGAGCGACATCGGTTTGCCGCCGCCCTCACAACCATTCTGGTCCCGCCTGACCTACGATGGGACAACTTTGTCCTGGTCCTTCTCGCGCGACGGTGAATTCTTTGTCACCGCCTTTTCCATTGCCGCCAGAGACAATCTGACGACGCTCTCGAAGGTTGGACCGGCCGCACTTTTCCGTCAGCCGACCAATGCTTCCTGGTCTTCCGCTTATCACATCCTTTCGTGGTCGGTCACATCTCTCTGACCGTTTCGTTTGCAGCCGAACAACAGGTGGTCTCATGCGCAGGTCTTCCTCCAAAGTGGCCCTACTCGCCGGAGCCTTGCTCCTTTCTGGTGAAGTGCAGCCTTCCCTTGCAGCTTGCTCGGTTCCGAACGCAATTACCAACAACACCGTCACCGACGCTTCCAAACTGATGGGGAACTTCGGAGCCATCGGAGGATGTGTGGACGCCGCATCGCCAGGCGGCGCAACAAACGCAATTCAGTACAACAATGGCAGCGGCGGCTTTGGCGGAACTTCACCACTAACGGATGGCAAGATCGTTATTGGTGCGACGGGCGGCGCCCCTCAAGCATCACAGCTAACTGCGGGCGCCGGGGTCTCGATCGTAAACGGTCCGGGCTCAATTACGGTTTCGACCACTGGAAGCGGAACCGGGGCCGCGGTCGATTGGCTGAACAAGGCCGCAGTCGTCAAACCAACGGCCTCCGCATTTACCATGCGCACCAGCACGACAGCACCAACAGGATCGGCAATTTCTGCCACAGGCCGAGGGATGCTTCTTTCGACAACGGCGTCGCCGTCCGGCAAAAATCTCCTGGCGGAAACCGCGCTACCGAGTGGGCACTGGCAAGCGACGATGTTAGGTGTTTACACTGGTCCGCTGTCAAACTGGACTTCGATTTCTTTCGGTATCCGAGACACCACAAATAATCGAGCTATTACCCTCGGCCTTGGTTCGAATAACGGAAGCTCCACCCGTTTCGACTATGTCAAGTTCAATGGTGGTATCGGCTTAGACAACTATGTCGGCGACACACCCTTAACAGACGTCGGCCTGCCTTACCCGACAGAACCGATCTGGTCGCGACTGACCTATGACGGAACCAATCTCATATGGGCTTTCTCGCAGGATGGCGAGCACTTTACGACCGCGTTTTCTGTCTCCGCGACAGACTATCTGACCAATCTAAACACGATCGGGCCAATCGTTACGATCGGCGCGCCTTCTGCGAACCCGACATGGGGCTCGGGATTTCACATCTTTTCCTGGCAGCTTGTTTCCATCTGATTGAGACTGAGGAGATATACGATGAGACGCGGAAGGTTGATCCTCGCTTCGAGCTTGCTGCTTCTGAGTGCCAATCTTGCATCTGCACAGTGCACTGTACCAAACACAATCGTCGATGGAACGATCATCGACGCGGCCCCGGTGGCAGCGGATTTCAACGCAGTTGCCACCTGTGCGGGCCAACTCGGATCTGCGGGGGCTCAAAATGCTGTGCAAATCACCGGGACGGGCGGAGCTTTCAACGCTGTCGGTCCCTTATCGAGCGGTCAAGTTCTGATCGGTTCGTCTTCCGGCACACCCGTTGCTGCGACACTCTCTGCTGGTCCGGGCATCTCCATCACAAACGGTGCCGGCGCAATCACGATCTCCGCGTCCGGGACGCCTGCCGGCGGGGGAGCTGACTGGCTAAACGGCAATGCGGTCGTTGCGCCGAACGCTAGTGCCTTTACGCTACGCACCGGATCGACCACGCCAACTGGTGCAGCGATCAGTGCGACAACGCGCGGCATGATGCTTGCTGCAACGAGCGCAACATCAAGCTTTACGGCGATGATGGCAGAAGTTCCTCTGCCGTCCGGACCTTGGCAAGCGACGATGCTGAGCCTCTACACGGGGCCGCTTTCGACCTATACCAATACTGGGATCGCCGTTCGCGACAGCGTCAACGCCAGATCGGTTCAGTTTGGTATGGGGGCGATGAGTTCAACCTCATATCGCTTTGACTATCAAACGACCTCGGGAGGAGCAGGCCTCAACTCCTACCAAAACGATACCGCGCTTGTTGATCCCGGCTTGCCGTTGCCCAACGAGCCGATCTGGTCACGTCTAACCTACGACGGGACCAAGCTCACATGGTCATTCTCCCGTGACGGTGAATTCTATGTCACGGGGTTTTCCGTCGCGGCGAACGCGTTCCTGACCAACCTGAACACGATTGGCCCCGTGGTATTTTTTAACCAGACGGCGCGCCCATCCTGGATCCCGACCATGCACATCTTGTCGTGGAAGGTCGTCAGTCTCTGAACTGAACGTACGACATTCAACAAAATCGCGGAGAATGGCAATGAAGTTGGCACTGTCGTCATCTCAGCATCAGGCCGCCTTGATGCGTTCGATACTTGGAACCGTTGTTGTAGCCATGCTCAGCTGCGCTTCCGTATCGGCCCACGCCGACACCATTGCAAATGCCCCAGGCTTCGCAGAGCCTCTCTTTCCGACTAGCAAAACGGCCTCACAGGAAGACCTGAAGCTCGGTTCGATGCTCGTCTCCTATGGAGGTCTCACTTCGAAACAAGGTGAGGAGCAGTTTCTTCGATACGCTGAACAGCATCCAAACTCCGGATGGACCGCAGCCATCTGGGCCAATCTCGGAGCAAAGTACTACCACGAAGGCCATTTCTCGAAGGCGCTGGAGGCTTGGCAAAAATCATGGGCACTCGGCAGAAACGCGACTGATCCGCAAGCGCGTGCTATGATCGACGGGGCTGTTTCCAAACTAGCCGGGCTTTACGCCAATCTGGGCAAGATGGACAAGCTCGCCGAATTACTCACCGACATTGGCGATAGACCGATTTCCGGCTCTGCGACCGAAGAGATTCAAGCAGCCGCAGAGCTCCTGAAACTGTCGAAGGCCGATCCGCGACATCTCTTCATCTGTGGCCCATTGGCATTGAAGGCCCTGGCTCTCGAAGAAGGCGCAAAACTTTCGCAGGTCGACTTTCTCCAGTGGTATCAGGCTGGTCCCAAGGGTACCAATTTCGAAGAATTGAAACGCCTGGCGGAAAAGCTCGATCTTTCGCCTTCAATCGTTCGCCGCAGTCCAGGGCAAGCTGTGCCTGTGCCCTCGATTGTGCACTGGAAGCTCGGGCATTTCGCCGCCATCGTCGGGAAGGCGAACGGCCGATACCATATTGTCGACTCAGTTTTCCCGAACGCAGAGATCTGGGTGACTGAAGACGCTCTGAATGAGGAAGCTTCTGGATATTTCCTGATCACCGGCAAGGATGGCACCGCCAGCGGCTGGCAAAAAGCATCCAGCGACGAGATCGCCAGCCTCTGGGGGAAGGGACCAACGAACCAGCCCAGACCTGGCGATGCTGGCGATCCGCCGGCAAACGGCCCAGACCCAGCAGGTCCTCCTCCAGGTGTTGCCGCTGGAGGTCCTCCTGGCTCTCCGCCCGGAACACCCCCAGGGACGCCACCGAACCAGCCTGAGCCACCTGAGCCGCCAACCCCACCAATGTCAAAAAGGAGGCCCCCGCCCCCCGTACCACCGAGGTGCCCTGCGCCGATGTGTTCTGTTGATATCAAAGAGTCGAGCGTCAGCTTGTATCTGAGCGACACTCCCGTGGGATATGTGCCTCCGATCGGCCCGTCCGCGATGGTGAAGATCAGTTACAACCAGCGCGAGGACAGTCAGCCGCAGAATTTCAGCTTCTTCAACCTCGGTCCCAAATGGACTTTCAATTGGCTGACCTACATCACCGACGATCCAACCAATCCGGGAGCAAGTGTATCGCGCTATCTTCCGGGAGGCGGCGCATTTTACTATGTCGGATTCAATGCCACTTCGCAGACGTTCTCTGCGCAGGATACTGACGGTTCGGTTCTCGTCATGGTGTCGCAATCGCCAGTCGTCTATCAGCGCAAGATGCGCGATGGCAGTACCGAGACGTACAGCCAATCCGATGGAAGCGCGAGTTTCCCGCGCCGCATATTCTTGACCAAGCTTCAGGATCCTCAGGGCAATGCCGTTCAGCTCAACTACGATAACAGTGCGCGCCTGACGTCATTGGTCGACGCGACTGGACGCGCGACGACCTTCTCATACGGCCTCAGTGCACAACCGTTGAACGTCACGAAGATCACGGATCCCTTCGGTCGAAGTGCGAACCTGACCTATGATGCTGCCGGCCGGCTAACCTCCATTACGGATATTATCGGGATCAAGTCGGCTTTCACCTATGATGCCAACTCGCTCGTCAACAGCCTGACGACCCCATACGGGACCACTTCATTCGCCTATACTCCCCCGGGAACCAGTAGCCCTCCTCGTTTTGCACAAATCACCGACCCACTTGGCTTCAAAGAGCGTGAAGAGTGGCTCGACCAGGCCCCCATTCCGGCATCCGATCCATCCTCAACCGTTCCTACGGGGATGCCGTACACCCCGACAAACCAATATCTCAACTACCGCGACAGTTTCCACTGGGACAAGAGCCAGTATATTGCCGCCGGCTGCACCGATAGCGGAGGCTGCGATTACAGTAAGGCGCGCATCCGCCACTTCCTGCACATGACCGGGTCGCAGATTAAGGGCACGACCCTGGAGAGTGAGAAGCAACCGCTCGAGAACCGGGTCTGGTTCCAGTATCCCGGGCAGACCTCGACGATCTATATCGGCACATTCGACTCTCCGATTGCTGTCGGACGTGTGCTCGATGATGGAACGACCCAGCTCACGCAATATACCTATGATGCGACGAGCTTCTTCAATCTGACGAGAATGGTCGATCCCTTAGGCAGGACCACGAGCTTCGGCTACGCCAACGATATCGATCTGGCGGCTGTATCCCAGACAACCGAATACGGTTTCAAAAAGACGCTGGCTCAGTTTGTCTATGACGGCCGTCATCTGCCGTTGTCCTACACGGATGCCTCAGGGCAGAAGACCAGCTACACCTATAATGCCGCGGGTCAAATGACCTCGACAACCGATCCTCTGAACCACCTCACCACGTTCAACTATGCCGCAAACGGCAATCTGCTCTCGGTCACCAATGCCAACAGCCAGACGGCGGCGACCTACACCTATGATGCTGCCAATCGGGTTGCGACATACACGGACTCCGAAGGCTGGACAGTTGCCTATCAATATGACGCCGCCGACCGTCTCACCAAGCAGACCTACCCGGATGGGACGTCTGAAACCTACAGCTACGATCGGTTGGATCTGGCCTCCTACACCGACCGTCTCGGTCGAACGACGACCTATCAATATGACGCCAATCGCCGGCTGGTGAAAACCACCGATCCTTCCGGTCACGTCATTCAATACGGCTACACCCCGACCAACGCGATGTCTTCACTGACGGACGCGAAGGGGAACGTCACCTCCTGGACATATGACCTGCAGAGCCGTCCGATCTCGAAGAAATACGCAGATAATTCGTCCACCACCTATACCTACGAGACGACCACCAGTCGCCTGAAATCCACCACCGATGCGCTGGGGCAGATCCGTCAACTGACCTATGCCCTCGACGATAGTGTGACGAACGTCGCCTATATGAATGCCGTGAACCTCACGCCTTCCGTCTCCTTCACCTGGGATCCATATTTCAAGCGGTTGGCGTCGATGTCTGATGGGACGGGGACGACCCGTTATTCCTACGGTGCACCGTTTCAGCTGGGGGCGCTGCAGCGGACAGGGGAGTGCTTTGTTGCCACCGGCGGCAGCACCTGCGCTCATCAGATCGCCTATGGCTATGATGAGCTGGGACGCGTCTCGTCGCGTTCCGTCTCAGGGGGCGGTGCGGAAACCTTTCAGTACGATGCCATTGGCCGCGTCACCGATCACCAAAGTGATCTCGGGGATTTCACCATCAGCTATCTGGGACAAACGAACCAGATTGCTCTGAGAAAACTGACGGGGTCGGGTGCTACGCTCCAGACGGCGTGGTCTTACCTCCCGAATACGGGCGATCGCAGGCTTGCCGGTATCAACAACACCGGATTGAGTGCAAGCCAGTATTCCAATTTCGCCTTCACGACCAATAGCGAGAACGAGTTCACGGCGATCACGGAAACGATCGATGGTACCGTGGCGACGCCCGCTTCGGCAAACCAGAACGCCAGCTACAACGCCCTCAATCAGCTCACCAGTCTCTCTGGCCAGGCGCAGACCTATGATGCCAACGGCAATCTGCTGAGTGATGGGCAACGCAGCTACGCCTGGGACGCAGAGAACCGGCTCATCGCCATCACCTATCCTTCCCAAAGCGGCAAGGCCACGAACTTTACCTATGATGGCATCGGTCGGCGCACCCGGATCGTCAGCACACCGGCGGGCGGTGGTAGCGCTCAAACGAGAAACTTCGTCTGGTGCGGCGATCGGATCTGCCAGGCACGTGACTCCTCCTATGCGCTGACCCGGCAATATCTCGATGAGGGCGAATATCTATCTGGATCGTCGCCGCAGACCTACTTCTACGGTATCGACCAGTTGGGCTCGGTTCGCCGCGTGTTTGCGAGCGCATCGTCAGCACCCGCCTACGACTACGATCCCTACGGCGTCGCGCTTCAGGCTACAGCTCCTCTCACTGACTTCGGCTATGCGGGAATGTTCGCAAATCCCGAAAGTGGGCTTAATCTCACCTGGTATCGGGCGTATGATCCCGGTGTTGGGCGTTGGATATCGAGGGATCCCGCGGGTGAATTTACCGATGAGGCGCGGAATCGGTACACCTATGTCGAGAACGCTCCTCTGCGTTACGTTGACGAAATCGGAAAGCAGCCTAAGGATAAGTATTATGGATTACCCAAGCCGTTCTGGAAATGGTACCATAAGCAGGTGAAGCAACCTGGAGATCCAGATCTGGAGAAGGAAGAAGCTCACGATTGGCATGACGAGTGGAAGCGTTTGGGTTGCCCGAGGCCAGATTGATGTTAGAAATCGCAACGATAGTTTATATAGTCTGCGGGAAACCTGTTGACGTAGATGAAATTTGTAAATTCATCAATAAGTTACCGTTCCGCTCTTATCAGTCGGGCGAAAAATCTTATAGACACTTCGAAGTCGATCTTATAGATGACGGTTTGGCCTCATCACTTGGAGATTCCATAAGAGATTTTCTAAAACACATAGATATTATTATTTTGACGCATAATATAAGCATATCCTCCTTTTTTGACGTCGCTGTTTATGTGAAAAATACCGGAGGAACCGGTTCTCTAAAAGTAGACGAGAATACGATTTGTGAATTACAGAGATTTAATTCGCACTTAGAGTTTTCTTTTTATCCTGTAGGTGATGAAGAATAATTCTTTTTAAGATATGCATTCTTGGCACCAGGCCTTATGATCTTCGAGCGGGCATTGAGAGAGTCATGTCACGTTAATGCTGACGAGTGCTCGCTTGGCATGGTAAAGTGATCAGGCGGCACTTCCGGTAAAACCCTTCCAAAGTGCGATAGCCCAGAGGCGATGCAGATGGACCTCGATTGTTGAACAATCAGTCCAATTTCTATTTCGCCCAGTGCGGGTTTCAGCAGTATTGAGATAGAGAAGCCTTAGCTTGTTGATTTCCACGCCAACGCAGAGCTGGAAGCCCTTCTTTCGGAAGAGCCGCCCCTCTTGAGGACGGTCGATATCCTGATCTTTTTCGTACCGAACTATGCAGGCTTGCTGTTGATCTCGGTGCACATGCTCGCCGACTTCTGAACAACTCTGGTTAGACGGCGGTGGACGGCCTTGAGACATTGCGAGTCAACTCGCAGACGCCGGTCTCGGACCGAACCGCCTATCGGTCGGTTGCGATGGTCAGCCTGTAGCGGGTTGCCTTGCGTTCACCGGTCCGCAGTAGCGCACCTTTCTCGACGAGATCTGAAAGGTCACGCGTGACTGTGGTGGGAGGAGCTCCGGTGATTGTCGCGTAGTTGCCGGCGCTCAGGCCACCCGTGAACCCATCCGGGCCCTCAGCCAGCATGCGCAGCAGGACCTTCTCTTGTCGCTCATTCAGGAAGCCACGCAGTCTGTCCATCAACTTCGTCTTTTCGATCAGGAAACGGACCAGGTCGTCTGTAGATGCTTGGGCTTCAAGCGCTCTGTCCGCAAACCAGGAAAGCCAGTCGTTGATCGCAAGTGTCCGGCTCGCCGCTTCCAGGCGAGCGTAGTAGTCCTTACGATGTTTAAGCAGCGATTTCGACAAGGCGTTGAATGTCGGCGTGGAGATCGCTTGAGCCAGCGCGCTTTCGGCAATGGCCCGCCCGATACGCCCATTGCCATCCTCGAACGGATGGATGCTTTCGAACCACAGATGGGCAATGCCGGCGCGTGCGAGCGCTCCAAGCGGACGCCTTCCTTTGGGCGACGTCTCGTCAAGCCATTTGATGAGCATATTCATCTCGCTCGCAAGGCGCTCGGAGGGGGGAGCTTCGAAATGAACCCGCTGTCGACCGAAGGCACCGGACACGATCTGCATCGGCTCACTGTGAAGGCGGTAGCAGCCTATATCGGCAATGTCGCGGCGCCCGTTCATCACCATCCGGTGCCACTCGAATAGCCGATCTCGTGTGATGGCTTCAAAGGGATGGCGGTAGAGATCGGCCATCATCTCCGCGATACCGGCCTCCGCTGGTCTGCTGCGCAAAGCCGCGGCCGACATTCCGAGTTGGCGGCGTAGCGAAGATTGCACGCTGTCACGATCGAGGACCTCCCCCTCGATCGCGGATGTGCTCAATGCGTCGGAGCTCAAGAGCTCGATCACGAGATCCGCTTGATCACCCCGGTGGAGATGACGCATGGCACCCACGGCGATCGCTGCATTCTCAACGAATGCCTGCTCCTTTGATCGCAGAAGGTCTGAATCCCTGTCAGTACCGGAGCAATACTCCCCAATAGTGCCGTTTGAATCTTCCCCAGGTGCTGCGGCCGCCGGTCTTCCGGGGCGCGCCCCGGAAGACCGGCGGCGCGTCATCGCCGATACTCCTTCCGATGGTCGGGAGGGGGATTTTGGTGATCAAGCTGAGGGAGACGATCATGATCCTGGATCTGCATCAGCAGGGGCTGACGGTGTCGGCCATTTCCAGAGAAACGGGCATCGACCGCAAGACGGTGCGGAAATACATAGAGCGAGGCCTCGAGGCTCCTGCCTATGGCCCAAGGAAGCCGCGAGCGACGGTGATCGATCCGTTTGCTTCCTACCTGCGGGAAAGGGTCAAAACCTATCCCGGTCTGACCGGGAGCCGACTATTTCGAGAACTGCGCGAGCGTGGCTATACCGGCGGCTACACCGCTGTGACGGATTTTCTCCGCGACGTGCGACCGCCGACAAGCCAGGGATTCGAAGTTCGCTTTGAGACGCCGCCGGGCGAGCAGGCGCAAGTTGATTTCGCCCAGTTCCATGTCGTCTTCACCGACGAGCCAATGACGCCGAGGATCGTATGGCTGTTCTCGATGGTGCTGGGTCACAGCCGCCTCATCTGGGCGCGCTTCGTCATGCATCAGAACCTGCCGACCGTTCTGCGCTGCCATATCGCCGCTTTCGAGGCCCTTGGCGGCGCTCCAAGGGAGGTGCTTTATGACCGTATGAAGACTGCGGTCATCGGCGAAGGGCAGACTGAAGGCATCGTCTACAATCGTGCGCTCATCGACCTGGCGCGGCACTATGGATTTCATCCGAAGGCATGCAAGCCTTATCGCGCCAAAACAAAGGGTAAGGTTGAGCGGCCGTTCCGCTATATCCGCGAGGACTTCTTCCTGGCTCGCTCGTTCCGCAATCTTGACGATCTGAACGCCCAGCTTCGGCATTGGCTGGACACTGTCGCCAATCCGAGAAAGCATGCCACGACACTTCGGGTCGTCAACGAAGCCTTCGCCGAGGAGCGGCCCCATCTGCGACCCCTACCGCTGGCACCGTTCAAGTCCGTTCTGAAGCTCGAGCGCCGCGTGTCGCGGGAAGGTATGGTCAGCGTCGGAGGCAATACCTATAGCGTTCCGGATGCGACGCGCAGTCGGATGCTCGAGGTCCACTCTCTCGCCGACGAAGTCCGGATCTGCGGGTTTCAGCAACCTCTGGACAGGGTTTTCAGTAATCTCCGGACACAGTTTTCGTTAATTCCCGGACAGTGTTTCCGCTAAATCCCGGACAGTTTCGGGCGACGGAAAGAGGGTTGGTTCGCGGCTGCGCCGACTTGGTTGTTATGCCTCTCACGACAACGTTGCGAGGGGCCGATGCCGAGACGGAAGCAAGCAAGACGAACGACAGTGAAGGATATCCGGACCATTTTGCGCCTGACCCACGAAGAGGGTCTTTCGGTGCGCGAGATTGCCGAGCGGCTGAAGATCGGCAAGAGCTCGGTATCGACCTATTTGCTACGAGCTCGGGAGGCCGGGCTTTCGTGGCCTTTACCAGTTGGCGCTGACGAGGATGCAAAACTGGAGCGGCGGCTATTCGGCCGAGCCGGCCGGCCGCCGCGCGATCTGATCGAGCCAGACTGGGCGCTGGTGGTTCAAGAACTGAAGCGCAAAGGCGTGACGCTGACGCTTCTATGGCAAGAATACCGAGCCAACCATCCCGATGGTTACGGCTTCACCTGGTTTTGCGGGCAGGTTGCAGCCTTTCGGCAGCGCACGAGTGTGGCCTTCCGCAATCGGCACGCGGCGGGTGCCGTTATGCAGACCGACTATGCGGGGCCGACGGTGCCGGTAATTGATCCGGCCACCGGCATTGTCCACCCGGCTCAGATCTTTGTCGCGGTGTTAGGCGCTTCGAACCTGACCTTCGCCTATGCCAGCTTCAGCCAGAAGTTACCGGACTGGATCGACGGCCAGATCCGTGCGCTGACCTTCTATGGCGGGGTCACCAAGGCGATCGTATGCGACAACCTCAAAGCGGGGGTTGCCAAGGCCCTTTGGTTTGAGCCGACATTGACGGCGACGTTCGCTGCCATGGCGGAGCATTACGATACCACGATCCTGCCGACCCGAAGCAGGAAACCGCGCGACAAGGGCCGGGTCGAAGGCGCAGTGCTGATCGTCGAGAGGTGGATTCTGGCACGGCTCAGGAACCGCAGCTTCTTCTCGCTGGCTGCCCTCAACGCGGCGATCGCCGAATTGCTTGAGGAACTGAATAGTCGGCCGATGCGCCATGTCGGCAAAAGCCGCCGCGAACTGTTCGAGGAGATCGAACGGGCAGCCTTGAAGCCCTTGCCGGCTATTCCGTTCGAATATGCGGAATGGAAGTCGGCGAAGGTTCACCCGGATTATCATGTCGAGGTCGACAAGACCTTCTACTCGGTGCCACATCGGTTGATCGGATGCACCTTGCAGGTGCGGCTCACCCACCGGGTGGTCGAGATCTTCCATGATCACCAGCGCGTTGCCAGTCATGTTCGTCGCTCCCAGCGTTCCGGCCACGTCACGGTCAACGACCATATGCCCAAGGCGCATCAGCGCTACGCCAACACCACGCCGGCCAATCTCATCAGCCGTGCGAACCAGATTGGCCCCAGCGCCGCCATCCTGGTCGAACGCATGATGCGCGACAAGCCACATCCAGAACAGGGATACCGATCGGCGATGGGCATTCTGTCGCTGGTGTCACGCTATGGAGCACAACGCCTCGACGCGGCCTGTGAGCGGGCGCTCATCATCAACGCCATCACCTATTCCTCCGTCGCCTCCATCCTCAAATCCGGCCTCGACCGGGAAAGACCGCAGGCTGAACACGCGGCCCCCACGCCTGCGCATACGAATATCCGTGGCCGATCCTACTACCAGTGAAGGAAGAAAGAATGCTGACAAACCCCACCCTCGACCAGATGCAGTCCCTCGGGCTCACGGGCATGGCAACAGCCTGGCGCGAATTGGCCGAACAGTCCGGCACCAATGAACTCAACCGTGATGAGTGGCTGGGCTTGATGCTTGACCGCGAAATGACCTTGCGCGCCGACAAACGCATCCGCAACCGGCTCGCTTCAGCCAAGCTCCGCTTCGCCCAGGCCTGCATCGAAGATATCGACTTCTCTGCCGCCCGAGGTCTCGATCGGCGCAACACCATGGCGCTGGCCCAAGGTCAATGGCTCACCGCCCATGAGAGTCTGATCATCACAGGCCACACCGGAACCGGGAAATCATGGTTAGCCTGCGCCTTCGGCAGACAGGCCGCCAGGCTCGGGCACTCCGTGCTCTATGTCCGCGCGCCGCGCATGTTCGAAGATCTGGCACTTGCCCGTCTCGATGGCTCCTTTCCTCGTCTCATCGACAAACTCGCACGCGTCCAGCTCCTCATCCTTGACGACTTTGGAACACATGCGCTTTCCGATCAGCAGCGCTTCCACCTCTTCGAAATCGTCGAAGAACGCTATCAGAGGAAGTCCACCCTGATCACAGCCCAAGTCCCGGTCGCAAACTGGCACGATCTCATCGCCGATAGCACGGTCGCCGATGCCATCCTCGACCGTATCGTCCACAACGCTCATCGCATCACTCTCCGTGGCGAGAGCATGCGAAAGCAAAAAGGCGCGATCCCCTTGACGGCTGATGAAAACGGCGAAATCAATCAGCCCTGATGGTAACCAGGCTGCCAAGGACCAACCTCGGCAAACTGTCCGGACTTTAGTGAAACTGATGTCCGGGATTTACTGAAATCAATGTCCAGAAACTGCGAAGCGCGCATCCAGCCGGCCTTGTCGGTAAAGGCCTTGGTGAAAGCCATGACCGCATCGCGCGTCGTCGTGATGTTGTAGAGATTGCACATACGGCGCTCCTCTTATTGCCACATCCCGCGCATCCTCGCGCCAACGTCGATCCTGATCTGGCGGGCGCTGCGTTCGCTGGCGGCAGCAGAGACCTTTGGCCAGCTCGTCGTCTCGAAGAATTGCAGCAGCGTTGCCGGGATGAAGCGGGTGCGAGAGGCGTATACATGCCGATCGCCTTGCGCATTCTGCCCGTGGGTGAAGAAGCGTTGCGGCGTGATGAGGGCGAGGTGATCACGTGCCCGCGTCATACCGACATAGAGTAGCCGCCGCTCCTCTTCGAGCTCAGCCGTCGTTCCCGCTCCGAGGTCGGATGGAATGCAGCCATCGACGACGTTCAGCATGAACACCGAACGCCATTCCTGTCCCTTGGCGGAATGGATGGTCGAGAGGATCAGATAGTCCTCATCCAGCAACGGCACGCCTGCCTGATCGCTGGTCGCATCCGGCGGGTCGAGCGTCAGCTCGGTGAGAAACCGCTCGCGGCTTGGATAGCCACTGGCGATCTGCTCGAGTTGAAGAAGGTCGGCCTTGCGGGTGTCTGCATCCTCATGGATGCGGTCAAGATGCGGCTCATACCAGAGGCGCGCAATCTCCATCTCACCCGGCCAGCCACCCTCGGCCTTGCGGAGGCTGGAGACCAGCTTGATGAAGGCCGGCCAATCCTCGCCCGTCTTCGGCGGTGGAGGGATTTCTGCAAGCGACTGCAAGGGTTCGGGATCAGCGGCAATCGTGTCGAGGATCTTGCCTGCAGTCTGCGGGCCAATGCCGGGGAGCATCTGAAGAATGCGAAACCCTGCCACACGATCCCTTGGGTTCTGAGCAAAGCGGAGCGTTGCCAGCAGGTCCTTCACATGGGCGCTGTCGAGGAACTTGAGCCCGCCGAACTTCACGAAGGGGATGTTACGACGGGTGAGTTCGACTTCCAGCGCGCCGCTGTGGCTGGACGTGCGGAAGAGGACTGCCTGTTGCTTCAGCGTCATGCCAATCTCGCGATTGGCCAGCACCTGTTCCACGATGTAGCTCGCCTGATCGTTCTCGTCCTTGACGGTGACGAGGAGAGGGCGCTGCTCGGACGCGCGATCCGTCCATAGGTTCTTGGTGAAGCGCTCTCGGGCGAGATCGATCACGCCATTGGCAGCGGAGAGGATCGGCTGCGTCGAGCGGTAATTCCGGTCAAGCGTGATGACGTCGGCGGGCTTCGGCGAGAACTCGGACGGGAAATCGAGGATGTTGCGCACGGTGGCGGCCCGGAAGGAATAGATTGACTGGGCATCGTCACCGACGACCGTCAATCCGCGGCCGCCCGGCTTCATGGCCATCAGAACGGAAGCCTGAAGCTTATTGGTGTCCTGATACTCATCGACCAGGACATGATCGAAGCGACCGCCGATGTCGTCGGCCAGTTCCGCATCCGACATCATCTGCGCCCAGTAAAGGAGCAGATCATCATAATCGAGGACGTTCTGTGCCTGTTTGGCCTCGACATACGCCGCAAAAAGCCGCTTCAGTTCCGCCTCCCAGCTTGCGGCCCAAGGGTAGGCGGACTTCAGGACATCGGCGATTGACGTCTGCGCGTTGACGACGCGGGAGTAGATCGCAAGGCAGGTTCCTTTGGTCGGGAAGCGGCTCTCGGTCTTGGAGAGGCCGAGCTCGTGGCGGACCAGATTCATCAGATCGGCGCTGTCCTCGCGATCATGGATCGTGAAGTCGGCATTCAAGCCGATCTGGTCGGCATACATCCGCAAGAGCCGCGCGCCGATCCCGTGAAACGTTCCAGCCCAGGCGAGCGCGTCGGTCATGATCGCAGCATTGTCGCCAAGCACCTGCCGACAAATGCGCTCAACCCGCCGTCCCATCTCGGAGGCTGCGCGACGCGAAAATGTCATGAGCAGAATACGGCGCGGATCCGCTCCATTGACGATCAGGTGGGCGACGCGATGCGCCAGTGTATTGGTCTTGCCCGACCCGGCTCCCGCAATGATGAGAAGCGGACCGCCGATCGATCCGTCTTCAGAACCGACCCCATGGACGACTGCGTCACGCTGCCTGTCGTTCAGTTTTTCCAGATAAGCCGCCATCTGTCCCCGTCGCATGCATACAAGTGTGCGTCCGGAATCGCTGTATCATTGCTGCCGGAACAAATATGGAACATATCAGCATGCACCGGGACTGGAAAGCCCCAACAAGGCCGACTTATCGGGCTGGACTCAGCCGTCTCACCTGGTCGCAAGCGGGGGCCTTGGAAACCAGGCGGCATCTCCGCGCCGATAAGCGCTCTTCAAAAGCGGCGTTGCTCTGCGCGCGTTGCATCTTGAGCAGACGACCTTGAAGCGAATGGTTTCAATCTTGGTATCGGGACCGAACCTCCAGACCAAGTCGAGAAGGTCGCTCTGCGATAGCCTCTCACAACTTGCGCATTCGAAAAAGAGTGCCAGCCGGTCGTCCACCACATCACGCAGTGTCCGGTCATTGGGGTTCCGGTTGTCTTCAAACTTTGGGTTCGGCATAGGCGAACAAAATAGGAACAAAATCCTGTTCGAGTCCAGTCCTTTTCTGCTTCGACAATGAGTCTCCAACTTTCTTGCGTCATGATCTCCGTCATAAGCGCCATCGGCTTGTGAACTGTCCGATCGGCATACAGATCTGGTGGAGCAACGGCTCCGCCTGCGAGGCGTCGCCGGCATCTTGGTCCGTAATGACGTATAATGATATCGCCGCTGTCGGGGTCCAGCGCCAGGTGCAGCTTGCGCCACCCCCGACCGGATTTGATGCCATGCTTTTCCTCCAGCCATTGGCCAGCGCCGTAGACCTGCAGCCCCGTACTATCGATCAATAAGTGGACGGGACCTTCCCGGGATGCCCCTATCTGGGCGCTTGTTCGGCGCTCTCGGTTTATTTGCACGACGGCTCAGGGTCGTGTGATCGGGAACGGCGAGATCAAGCCCAATCAGCTTTAGCAAGGAGGTCAAAAAGCCCTCCGTCTGACGCAGTCGAAGGCCGAACACCAGCCCAAGCGTCAGGGCAGTTTCGATCGCCAGATCGGAGTAGCGCGGCTGTCCACCGCGCTTCGTCCGCTTCGATGCCGGCCACGACGATAGCGCCTCCGGCATCATCCACAGGGTCAGGCTGCCACGCCGTCGAAGGCCTGCCTGGTATTCTGCCCAGGTCGTCACTTTGAACTTCATCTTGCCGATACGATGACGGCGGCAAGCGTTGTGTTTCAAACGAATGTTAAGTCAGTCGCGCTGTTTCCACCCCAGCTAACTACGCCACTGCCGATGAAGGGTCCGTGCTCCAACGCTGCATGGCATGATTAATTGCGCGATATCATTCGGTGCTTCAAAGTGGGATCGGGTCCCACCACGGGGAAACCTTCGAACGTCTTCAGCGTATCGAGAACGATTGACGTCTTCACGTGCTGAACGGACTCGTGCGGAAGAAGGACATCGTTTACAAACCTCGATAGATCGGAAAGCCCGCGCACGGCCACTTTCAGGTGGTAGTCCATTTCTCCGGTGAGGGCATAAGCTTCCAAAACCTCTGGCAAACCGTTGATCAACTTTGAGAATCGTTGAGCGTTGTCGCGGTTATGCGTCGCGAGTGTGACTGAAATGACGACCATCAACTCCAAACCGATTTTCTGCCGGTCGAGTATGGCCTGGTACCCGGAGATATATCCTTCTTCTTCCAGCCGCATTCGTCTTCGGGAACATTGCGATGGCGAAAGCGACACCCGTTCCCCAAGCTCGTTGTTTGTAAGGCGGCCGTCTCTTTGAAGTTCGTCTAGGAGACGTAGATCGAATTTATCAAGCTGCTCATTCATTGCGGGAAACTCAGTTTTTGCTCAAAGATCGTGCGAACTTTCGCATCCATCCGCCAACTTCGCAAGAACATTGCACGCTTCGTGCGCGATAATGACCTTATTGATTTGACCGCCTTTGGGGAGATAGCAATGGGACCCTTTCCACACGACGCGCCGCCATCTGAAATCACAGCTGATAATCCCGCAGGGACGGATGGCTTCGAGTTCGTCGAATTTGCACACGCGGAGCCCGAGAAACTGCAGGAGCTTTTCACGCGTATGGGTTACGCCCCCGTTGCCAGGCACAAAACCAAAGATATTACGGTCTGGAGGCAAGGCGATATCAATTATATCCTGAACGCCGAGCCAGGCAGCCACGGTACTCGTTTCGTAGAGGAGCATGGACCGTGCGCACCGTCGATGGCGTGGCGGGTCGTCGATGCTAGGCACGCCTTCGACCACGCGGTGTCAATGGGGGCCGTTCCGTACGAAGGTACAGACAAGACGTTGGATGTACCCGCCATTGTCGGCATAGGTGGCTCACTACTTTACTTTATCGACAGCTACGGTGCGAAGGGCTCTCCTTACGACGCCGAGTTTGAATGGCTTGGCAAACGCGACCCCCGGCCTGAAGGTGTCGGCTTCTACTTCCTCGACCATCTGACCCACAACGTCTATCGTGGAAATATGGACAAGTGGTGGGGCTTCTATCGCGAACTGTTCAACTTTACGCAGATCCACTTTTTCGACATTGACGGCCGCATGACAGGCCTTGTTAGCCGGGCGATCACCTCGCCCTGCGGCAAGATCCGTATTCCACTGAACGAGTCGAAGGACGACACCAGTCAGATTGAGGAGTATCTAAGGAAATACAAGGGGGAGGGCATCCAGCACATCGCAGTTGGAACCGACGGTATCTACGCCGCGACCGACAAGCTCGCCGCGAACGGCTTGCGCTTCATGCCCGGTCCGCCGGAAACTTACTATGAGATGTCATACGATCGCGTGAACGGTCATGACGAGCCGATCGACCGGATGAGGCAGCACGGGATTCTCATTGACGGAGAGGGCGTGGTGAACGGTGGCATGACCAAAATCTTGCTGCAGATCTTCTCGAAGACCGTGATTGGTCCGATCTTCTTTGAATTCATCCAACGCAAGGGCGACGAAGGGTTCGGGGAGGGAAACTTTAGAGCCCTGTTCGAATCGATCGAGGCTGATCAAATAAAGCGCGGCGTTATCAAGCCGACCGAGGCCGAGTAACATGATCCGAGGCCTCGTCGAAAGACTGGGCCATCGCTGCAACTTTCGGGAGGATGAAATGGAACTGGTGGTAGCTGAGAGGCCAGTCGGCTCGCGGGTCGTGCGCAACGGACCGACTTACATGCCGGGTTTCGGGAACGACTTTGAAACCGAGGCGCTTCCAGGTGCGCTTCCGCAAGGGCAGAACAGCCCTCAGAAGTGCAACTACGGGCTCTATGCCGAACAGCTGTCCGGGTCGCCGTTCACAGCACCGCGTGGAACAAACGAACGTTCTTGGCTTTACCGGATTCGGCCAAGTGTTCGACACATGCGTCGCTTTTCGAACGCCAGTTATCCTTATTGGAAGACCGCCCCATGCCTTGACGAGCACTCACTGCCGCTCGGGCAATTGCGTTGGGATCCGCTACCTGTTCCCAATACGGAGCTCGACTTTCTCGCAGGCATCCGAACGATGACGACGGCGGGCGACGTGCTGACGCAGGTTGGTATGGCGGCACACGCTTATACGTTCAACGCCGATATGGTGGACGACTACTTCTTCAACGCCGATGGCGAGATGCTAGTTGTTCCGCAGCTTGGAACCATCCGGGTTTTCACCGAGATGGGCGTGATGCACGTTGAACCGCTGGAGATTTGCCTCATCCCCCGAGGGATGATGTTCAAAGTTTCACGGATCGGCGAGGGCGATATCTGGCGCGGTTATATCTGCGAAAACTATGGAGCGAAGTTCACGCTCCCGGATCGCGGTCCCATCGGCGCCAACTGCCTTGCCAATCCACGAGATTTTAAGACGCCAGTTGCCGCCTACGAAGATAAGGAGACGGTGTGCCGGGTTCATGTCAAATGGTGCGGTAAGTTCTACGTGACTGAGATCGGCCATTCCCCGCTCGACGTTGTCGCCTGGCATGGCAACTACGCGCCGTTCAAGTACGACCTACGGACCTTCTCTCCTGTGGGTGCGATCCTTTTTGACCATCCCGACCCATCGATCTTCACGGTGTTGACCGCACCAACAGAAGAAGCCGGAACAGCGAACGTCGACTTCGTGATCTTCCCGCCTCGTTGGATGGTCGCCGAGCACACCTTCCGTCCGCCGTGGTATCACCGAAATATCATGAGCGAGTTCATGGGCCTGATCCAAGGCCAATACGATGCCAAAGAGACTGGCTTCGTGCCGGGCGGCATGAGTCTTCACAATATGATGCTGCCCCACGGTCCGGACGCGGGAGGGTTCGACAAAGCTTCCAACACCGATTTGAAGCCGGTGAAACTCGACCACACCATGGCGTTCATGTTTGAGACGCGCTTTCCGCAGCAACTCACCAAATTTGCCGCCGAGCTGGAGACGCTGCAGGACAACTACATTGAATGCTGGGATGGCCTCGACCGCAAGTTCGACGGCACACCTGGCATCAAGAGCAAGCCAAACAATTAACGGATCAAGAAATGAAGCTCGCGACCTTAAAGGACGGCACCCGGGACGGCAGGCTCGTCGTGGTATCTCGTGACCTCGCGCGTTGCGCGGATGCTGGCCAAATTGCAAGAACATTGCAGGCGGCGCTGGACGATTGGAACGTTGCGTTACCGGGGCTTGCCGTGCTCGCCAACGCGGTCGAGGAAGACACGGTGCCGACCCAGCCGTTTGTCGAGCGCGATGCGGCTTCGCCGCTTCCCAGGGCATTTCAATGGATTGACGGCTCGGCCTACGTCAATCACGTCGAACTTGTCCGGAAGGCCCGCAACGCGGAGATGCCGGAAAGTTTCTGGACAGATCCCCTTATGTACCAGGGTTGCTCTGACAGCTTCCTTGGACCGCATGAGCCAATCTCGATAGCCGAAGAATCCTTCGGGATAGACATGGAAGCCGAAGTTGCCGTTGTCTTGGACGATGTCCCGATGGGCGTGACACCTGAACAAGCTCGAAAGGCCATCCGCCTGGTTATGCTTGTCAACGACGTCTCACTGCGAGGACTGATCCCTGCGGAGCTAGCCAAAGGATTTGGCTTTTTACAATCGAAGCCTGCCTCGGCATTCTCGCCCGTTGCCGTCACGCCCGATGAGCTTGGTGACGCGTGGGATGGAGGAAAGGTCCATCTACCCTTGTTAGTGACGCTCAACGGCACACCCTTCGGCCGGGCCAATGCCGGTGTCGATATGACCTTCGATTTTGGCGACCTGATCTCACATGCTGCAAAGACGCGGAACCTCGTGGCGGGCACTATCATCGGCTCTGGGACTGTTTCCAACAAGCTCGATGGCGGTCCAGGAAAGGCCATCGAGCAAGGAGGAGATGGGTATTCCTGTATCGCGGAAATCAGAATGATCGAAACTATAGAATCCGGCTCCCCAAAGACGGTGTTCATGAAGTTTGGCGATCGAGTTCATATCGAGATGAAGGATCGAGATGGGCATTCAGTCTTCGGTACGATTGATCAAACTGTCACGAAGTATAAAGGCCCGCCAGCGTGAGCGAAATCGTCCTCTATGATTACTGGCGGTCGTCGGCGAGCTACCGTGTCCGTATCGCACTTAACCTCGCGGGCATCAGCTACAGGCGAGTGCCGGTTGATTTATTGACGGGCGAACACCGGAAGCCGGACTACAAAAAGGTCAATCCTCAGGGGCTTGTCCCAACGCTCTTGATCGACGGTGAGAAACTCAGCCAATCGCTGGCTATGATCGAGTACATCCACGAAACCCGGCCAGGCACCGATTTGCTCCCCGACGAACCAGCCGCACGACATCGCGTTCGAGCACTTGCTGACGCAGTCGCTATGGACATTCATCCCATTTGCAACATGCATGTGGCTTCTCACGTCGTCACACTCACTGGAGCTAAGGACGCGCGAGAGGCCTGGATGTCCCATTTCATTTCGGACGGTTTGTCCAAACTTGAAGCGATGCTCTCCAGCAGCGACGGCAATTACTGCTTAGGCGACCGTCCTACAATTGCGGACCTTTGTCTCGTCCCACAGGTTTACAACGCTCGTCGTTGGGGCATCGATCTGCAGGAATTCAAACGCATTGTCGAGATCGACGCGCGATGTGCCGAGCTGGCGTCATTTCGCGAGGCTCACCCCGACGCTGTAAAACCCATCTAGGAACACAGAATGTTCGACGAATTGACCGCCCCGTCAGAAGACGCGCTCTTAGCATTGATTGGCTTGCACCGTGACGATCCGCGAAACACGAAAATCGACCTTGGCGTCGGGATGTACCGTGATGATAATGGGCAGACCGCCATCATGCAGGCGGTGAAGGAAGCCGAAAAACGAATTTGGGATACTCAGAAGTCCAAAGCATATATCGGCCCGGAAGGTGATCCAGCCTTCCTCGACCTTCTCGCGAAAGAAGTTCTGGGGGCCGACTGGAACCAAACTTCCGTTATAGGCCTACAAACACCGGGAGGCAGTGGAGCGCTCCGTCTCGCGGCCGAGCTACTCGCTTACCAGGGTCCTCGGACAGTCTGGATTGGAACGCCGACATGGCCAAATCATAACGGCATTTTCAGCGCCGCAGGCCTTACCGTAAGAACACACCCGTACTTCGACGCAACCACGCAATCCATTCGCGTGGAGGAAATGCTAAGCGCACTGAGTGGCGCTTCGTCCGGAGACGTCGTCCTTTTGCACGCAAGCTGTCATAATCCCACCGGGGCCGCGCTGGCTCTGGAGGACTGGAATGCGATTGCAAAGGTCATGGCCGGACGCGGCCTCATTCCGCTGCTGGACAGCGCATACCAAGGGTTTGGACGGGGCATCTACGAAGACAGGATGGGACTTCATATCCTTCTTAAAGCCTGCCCGGAGGCCCTGATCGCTGTATCTTGCTCAAAGTCCTTTGGTCTTTATCGCGAGCGAACAGGAGCAATCTATGCAAGCTCCAATTCAGGAAACGTTCTACCTAAAGTGAGAGGGGCTCTCGCCTCTCTTGCCCGCGTCAACTACTCGATGCCTCCTGCGCACGGGGCCGAGATTGTTAGAACCATCCTTGCCGACGGCGACCTCAGGGCATCATGGTACGCGGAGCTAGAAACGATGCGGTTGCGCATAGTGGAAATCCGGCAAGCCCTTGCGGGTGCTCTCTCCCAGCAAGTACCAACGATGGCCGCGATTGCTAGTCAGGAAGGGATGTTCTCCCTTTTGCCCTTGGCTGGCGACACGGTCATGTCGATTCGCCACCGACACGCGATCTACATGCCGGAAAGTGGCAGAATTAACATTGCGGGCCTACGCCTCGACCAAGTCGGACGCTTGGCGAGCGTCCTGGTCCCACATTTGCATTAACGAATAGCGGCTGATGGAACTGGGCCGCGATTTGCGGTGTAGTTGCACATTGATTGTCTTCTCAGCCGCGACTGCGACCCATCGCGCCCTCGCCCACGACACGACTGCGGTGCCGGACCCTCGGCTCAACATACACGCCGGACAGATCTCTTTTGTCGATTTTCTCGAAAGAAATCGTGCGCCGACGGCCGTTCACACAGTGGCGGGTCGGATCACGACTACCGGTCTGCTGGGCGTCGTACCTCACCAAAAAAAGTCCATGCGAGATGTAACCCATCTCAAAAAACGTTGACAACAAAATGTCCAAAATGTACGAATTGTCCAGAATGAATTCACGGAAGGATTAGCCCATGGAGGAGTTGGATCGGGTCGTTTCAGGGATAGTCGCGCTGTTCTATCCGCACGTGGAGGCCGTCCTTCACGACGTTAAAAACGACCGTATCGCAAAGCTATGGAACGCCTACTCGAAGCGTTCAGTCGGCGAGGAGACGCTGCTGGACGCTGAATCAATAGTGGGCGCTCAGCTCGACGCCGTAATGGGCCCTTTCGAACGAACGCTCATTGATGGGAGGCGCGTCTCGTGCGTCAGCATTCCCCTGCAGGGTGGCCGCTACCTTCTGTGCATTAACTTCGATCTTACGGTCCTCAATGACGCTATCGGTGTGTTGCAGCGTTTTGCAACCCCGCTGAAGGTTCAACCGCCGGCCCTGGCTGCGGGCGATTGGCATGGTCAGATGAACCAGGTCATCGAAGATTGGTGTCGCGCCAACGAGCGACATAGGACGGCATTGGACAGGCAGGAGAGGCTTCAGATCATCGCAGAACTCGATGAGCGCGGGTTATTCTCCATGAGAAAGTCCGCAGACTATGTAGCGAGGGCGCTGCAGGTCTCCCGTTCGAGCATCTACCAATCGCTTAGCGAAATTCGTGGTTCGGGAAGGATTGCGAAATGAGCGCCTCAATCGAAGAGTTCGATAATCTGCGAAGCATTCGATACTTCGATGTTGCAGCGCTCGGCATTACACCGCAGTCCGTGCGAACTTCTACCGGTGCGATGCTCGAACAGAAGATGTCGTGGGGAATGGCGTCGCACTCCGATCTGAGCAGCGACCGGGTGATTGCCCACGCCGAGCAGGCCGTTCGTTCGCTCCTTGGTGTCACTGGCGGAAAATCATTCATCGCTTCGAGTTCGATGAGCGCCGCCTATTCGATCCTTCAAGCGTTGCCGCACAACGGCGGAACAATTGTATGCGCAGCGAACGAGTATCCTGGGCTGGTAGAGGTCGCTCGCACGTTATCTCGACAAACTGGATTGGAACTAAGATTCGTCGAAAGTGCGGAAGATGGTTCAACGAACTTGCTCGAGGCGATCAGCGATCGAACTGAAGTGGTCGTCGTTAGTCAAGTGCATTGGGTGACGGGGCGCGTCAATCCCATCGAAGAGCTTGGCAAGGCAAGGCGGCATCTGAATTTCGTCCTTGTTGTTGATGCTTCCCAAGGGCTTCCCATAGCACCATTGAATCCCGAGAAGATTGAAGCTGACGTTGTGGTGGCCGCCGGATTCAAATGGCTCGCTGGCGCACTTGGCTCGGCGGTCGCTCATATTTCGGAGAGGCTACTTGACGTTCTTGCTTCCCGCTTGGGGCCAAGCCTTTGGCCTATAGTCCCATCGACGCAGAGCTACGTTGCCATGCACAATCTCGCGGCATCGATCTCCTGGATGCAGGAATTCGGCATCGAGAAAATAAGAAACGATACCATTCAAGCGGCTCAGGCGATCAGGGACTTTGGTCAAGATGTGGGTTGGTCACCACTTGGAGGCAATGGCCGTCAAAGCTCGGGCATCGTTAGCTTTCCGTTCCCCGCAGCCCAGGCCGAGTACATCGTCGGACAAGCGCGGGCCGCCGGTCTTTATCTTTCGGCGCGAGCAGGCGCCATCCGCCTCTCACCTCACTTTACGGTATCCATCAACGAGTGCCGTAACGCGGTGGGTCTTCTCAAGCAAATCTCGTTGATGCCCAAATAACAGAGGGAACCTAAATGAAAACTGTCAAACGCACGCTTGCCATTGTCTCGCTCCTTTCGGGAATGGTTGCTGGGACCGCCGTGGCAAATGCGGCCGATGCAAAACTGAACGCTATGCTTCCGGAGAAGATTAAGACCACCGGAGTGGTCCGCGTCGCTTCCGACTTTCCATTCCCCCCATATGAGTTCATGGACAAGGACAACAAGCTCACCGGCTTCGAGTATGACTTGAGCCAGGCGGCAGGGGAATTGCTTGGCGTGAAGTTCGAATGGCAGAAGCAGCCGTTTGACGGCATCCTGCCAGGTTTGGCAGCGGGCAACTATGACCTTGCCTGGTCAAGCATCACCGACAAGACCCAGAGGCAGAAAATCGTCGACTTTGTCGACTATGCCGTCGGGCAGGGCGGCATTCTCATGAAGAAGGGTGCGGGTCTAAAAGGTAAGGCCGATCTATGCGGCTTGAAGATTTCCACGCAGAAGGGCGGAACGGGCGAGAAGGACATCCAGGACCTCTCAGCCAAATGTGTGCAATTGGGCAAAAAGGCGGCTGAACCGGTTCTTTACCCATCCTCAACAGAAGCAGAATTGGCGATTAAGTCCGGTGGCGCCGATGCGATGCTGAGCGATGCCGCAGGTCTCGCATACATCGCACAGACTGTGGACGGCGGTAAGGCGTACGATTTCTCGGTTTACACAGACTTCGAGAACCCCCGTTTCCCGCTAGGCGTCGCTGTGCCGAAGAACAACAATCAACTTCGTGATGCAATGCAAGCAGCGCTTCAGGCGCTAATTGACAACGGCACCTACGCGAAAATCATGGACAAGTACGACATCAAGGCTCTCAGCGTCGACAAGATCACCATCAACGCCGCGATCAAATGATCGTCGTATCGGCTCAACGTTGAGATTGCACATGAAAGCTCAAGCATCAACGAAGCCGACGATTGTCGCGCCCCAGATTTTCTGGGGCCGACGGATCGCAGCGGCAATCTTGCTCGTCATCATGGGATTTGCATTCAAGTCCATGGCGACCAACCCTCGTTTCGAATGGGACGCGGTGGCGAGATATCTTTTCCATCCCGAAATCCTAAGCGGCGTCGTCGTAACGATCGAGTTGACAGCGCTCGCGATGATTATCGGTGTCATCGGCGCAGTCATCCTTGCCTTGATGCGCCTATCCGGGAATCCGGTACTCGTCGTTATGTCAACGGCCTATATTTGGTTCTTCCGGGGAACTCCGCAGCTTGTTCAGATAATTTTCTGGGGGTTTCTGGGCGCCCTGTATCCAGACTTCGTGCTCGGGATACCTGGTACCGATGTCATATTTTTCACAGCGCCCACCAGTTCGGTAATCGGGGCGTTCACAGCGGCGTTGCTCGCGCTCGGGTTAAATGAGGCTGCCTATGCTTCGGAAGTCGTTCGAGCGGGCATTCTGTCTGTGAATTTTGGCCAGATCGAAGCCGCTCATTCGCTTGGCCTCACGCCTTCGAGAGCTATGCGCAAGATCGTTTTGCCGCAGGCAATGCGGGTGGTGATACCACCGCTCGGAAATGCCGTGATCGGGATGCTCAAGACCACCTCGCTCGTATCGGTAATTGCCGGACACGATCTTCTTACGAATGCGCAGTCGATCTACAACAACACCTACGAGATCATACCGCTGCTCCTTGTTGCCAGCTTCTGGTATCTCGTGATGACGACTGTGCTGAGCGTGTTTCAAGCTTGGCTAGAGCGAAAGTTCAACAAAGGCGTTAGACGTCCTCCAAATCTCATCATCGCGATGTTGAAGGATCGATCTTTGCGCGAACAGCAATCGCTCGCCATGCAGCGCAGCATTGCTGAGAGCAACGCGGCTTCGGAGGTGGCAGATGTCGGCCGGTAACGTTCCCTTTCTTGCGATTGAAGGCGTCCATAAGTTCTTTGGTGCCGACCACATTCTGCGGGGCATCGACCTCCAAGTTGATAAGGGCGAAGTCATTTGCATCCTTGGACGGAGTGGCTCGGGAAAGTCGACGCTGCTTCGGACGATAAATGCGCTTGAACCAGTAAGTGCGGGACGTATCGCTCTAAACGGAGAGCTTATCGGATACCACGAAAAAGGCGATCGACTGTACCCTTTGGGGGCCGTCGCGCTGGCTCGCCAGCGAACCAAGATCGGGATGGTATTTCAGGGGTTCAATCTTTTCCCCCACATGACAGTGCTCGAAAACATCACGATGGCACCTAAGATGGTACTATCAGTTCCGGCTCGCGAGGCAGAAGAGCAGGCTCGCCATTTTCTGGAAAAGGTGGGAATGTCCGACAAGGCGTCGGTCTATCCAACGTCGCTCTCCGGGGGACAACAACAGCGGGTAGCGATCGCAAGATCATTGGCTATGAAGCCAGAACTCATCTTGTTTGACGAGCCAACGTCAGCGTTGGATCCCGAATTGGTGGGCGAAGTCCTATCTGTCATGCAACAGCTAGCCGCAGATGGGATGACTATGTTAGTTGTCACGCACGAATTGCGGTTCGCACGCGATGTCTCTGACGTCACAGTCCTGATGCACAACGGCCGCATTGAAGAGATGGGGCCGACCAAGGACGTCATGTCGGCTCCGAAGACGAAGGCAGCCCAAGGCTTTTTCGCAAGTCTCAACTAAGTCCAGGGACCAGCCCTCACCAAAAAATCAAGTAAGCTCGGATGGACCCAAAGCTTCATCCGGGCGTCAACCGGAGATCGTTACCGGCATGAGATTCATCGCCAGAGAAGAAATAGAACCGCTGCCATTGTTACGCGAAAGTGTCGCCGCCATAAGGGACGCTTACGTGGCTGCTATCGATGGACGTGCGCAACTACCGCCGGTTGGATATCTGGGCTTTCCAAACGCAGACTGCCACGTGAAATTCGGGCACATTGCTGGAGATCCGATTTTCGTCGTGAAGCTGTCTTCTGGCTTCTATGATAATCCGGCGAGGGGACTTCCCTCGAACAACGGCATCGTAATTGCGGCTTCAGCACATACGGGCGAGATCGTTGCCGTCCTCGATGATCGGGGACTTCTCACGCAGCTCCGGACTGCAGTCGGAGGGGCAATTGCGACGTTGGCGCTGGCGCGACAGGATGCGAGGGTGATAGGAATTGTTGGCTCGGGCATTCAAGCCCGCCAGCATCTAAGAGCGCTTACCGCGATTTCGGACAAGCCATTGGAATTCCACGCGTGGGGTAGAAATCTTGCGCGGGTCGAAGAAATGGCGATCGACCTTTCTCGCGAGAATATTGTAGTGGCCATAGCCCAGGATATTCGACAACTATGTGCAAAGGCAGACGCGATCGTCACCACAACGCCTGCGTCGTCGCCCGTGATATTCTCAGACTGGATAAGGCCTGGCACCCACATCACCGCGATAGGTGCCGACTCTCCAGGGAAGCAGGAGCTAGAATCGGCTTTGGTCGCTCGTGCTGATCGCCTTGTGATGGATCTAGCTCATCAATGCCTCGATCACGGGGAGTTCTCCGCCGCTCACCGCCAAGGGTTAATCGATCCCGGCAGATGCGTTGAACTCGGTGCTATTCTTTCGAACCGGGAGCTAGGGCGTCGCTCCAACGTAGAAATCACAATAGCCGATCTTACAGGACTGGCAGTGCAAGACATCGCGATCACACGAACTGTGCTCGACCTACTGCATAACGCCGAGCAATAGCATCAAGTGGCGTTGGTGCACGGATCGATGAGACAGCTTCTGTTTCTCCGGCAATGAGCGCGCTTGATGATGCAATTGAGCGGGTTCGCGACAAGAAAGAACGCATTGCGGGCCACCTGACACTCACCGTGCCCCTGGTGGGCTATCATTTTCTCAATGATAATATCGGGACGTTTCTATGCGCGCATTCCGAAGTCGATATCGAAGTCAGGTTTTCCGATGCGATGGTGGACCTCGTCGCAGAAGGCATCGATCTGGGCATCCGCAATGGCCCGTTGCGGGATAGCTCGCTCAAGCAGCGACGCTTTGGGCCTTTCTACCACGGGCTTTTTGCGTCTCCTGATTATCTGAACCGGCGCGGCGAGCCGCAATTTGCAAATCTCGAAGGTCATGATCGCATAGCCTATCGGTTCAGCATGACGGGTCAGCTTCAGCCCTGGCGCGCACGCGAGGGAAGTGAGCTAGCGCTTTCGCCACCGCGGATCATTGTCAATGCCATCGAAGGTGCACGCAGCGGTACGCCTCCGGTGAGGGCCGCCTTGCGAGATTGGCGTGAACATCGGAAGTCCTAGTGCAAACACTAGGAGTAGTCCTATGACGAAGCATCCGATTGAAGTGATCACGTCCGTTGAGCGTCG
>NZ_JAJNCX010000011.1:103017-199256 GCF_021026315.1 Rhizobium sp. C4 | reverse complement strand
ACGTTCTCGCCAACATTGCCGACACGCCGATCGGCAGGCTAGAGCAACTCCTTCCCTGGAACTGGACACCCCACACGTTGAGTGCTCAGGCGGCCTGAACCGCGGCCTTCGCCGGATGCTTACACGCAGCGCAGCGCTCGCCGGTTTGGGCATCGCCTGGCTCCCCGACTTCATTTTGAGGGACGACCTTGAGACCGGCAGACTTGTCCGGATATTGGAGGACGATATTCACGACACGGGAGAATTCTTTCTCGTCTGGCCGTCTTCAGGTGGGAAGTCGTTACGCCTGCGTGCCCTGATCGATCATCTGATTGCCTCTCAGGCAAAAACCAATCCCTGAGTGACGCGTATCAATATCCGCTTCAGCAACGTTTTGACACCAAACCCGCCGTTCGGCTACCGGCCCTAGCAACCATTTCCGAGAGCAAGTAGCGGTCTCGACGTTGAATTTGGCGCAGCCGTATCGGCAAACGACGCGTCGGCGGTTCAAGTCCCTTCAAGAGCGTAACAAGGCAGCGCAACCATGCCCATTCGCATTCAGATAAACTCCCTTATGCACAAATCCTCGCCGCCAAATCTGCCCCAGGTAATGATGCGGCCGACGTTTGACGCCGACATTGCGCTCACGTGTGTGGACGAGCGGAGCGCTCATTCGTTGGTTGGAAACGGCTTCCTCGAGCGGGAAAATTTCGGCGACGCCTGCGCCTCGGTGTGGATCGACGACGAGCTCGTCCATCTCCAAGATCTCGTCCTCCACGACGCCACCCGCGATATCCGCACGCCTACACGTCTCGCTTTCGCTTCGGGGGCGGCCGAGATTTAACGATCAATGGCGTTCTGGGATTAGCCCTCCAGGCTTGAAGCGCAACGTCACCAGTAGAATTACACCCATGACGATGAGGCGCATCTGCGAAGCATTGGCCGTAAGTTGTTCGCGCATTGCGTTGCCTGAGGGGAGCCATCCGATAGAGTGTTGAATGAGCCATGTTCCAATTGGGTCGGCTTCAATCCAGCATGTCCATATGATCAACGCTCCGAGGACCGCTCCCCAGTTGTTGCCTGAACCGCCGACGATCACCATCACCCAGATTAGGAAGGTGAAACGCAAAGGCTGGTAGGTTCCAGGTGTGAACTGGCCGTCCAGAGTTACCAGCATAGCTCCGGCGAGACCTATAACTGCCGCGCCGATCACGAAGACGATCAGATGCAGGTTCTTGACATCTTTCCCCATCGCGCTTGCGGCAATTTCGTTGTCGCGAACCGCATAAATCATGCGACCCCAGGGAGAATGGAGCGCCTTTTCCGATAGCAAAAGCAGAAAGGCGAGCACGAGCATGAAGAGTGCGGAATAGCCCAGCTTAACGACAAGGGCAGCAGCATCGGGTGGCGATATCCCAAACTGGATCGCGAGCGATTGGAGCCAAGGGGTGCCTGCAAGGCCGAGTTCGTCGGGAAGCGGTCGCGGCAGGCCGACGACATTCTTGACGCCGCGGCTTAGCCAATCCTCGTTCTTGAGAACGGCGATGATGATCTCCGAGATTCCGAGGCTGGCGATCGCCAGATAGTCCCCGCGAAGTCCGAGTGCGATCTTGCCCACTAGCCACGCCGCCGCGGCTGCAAAAAGTGCACCGACCGGCCATGAGAGAAGAACAGGTAACCCAAGACCGCCAAGGTAGCCTGTTGCCGATGGATCAATCGCTTCGATTAGGTTCTTGGCAGGACCGAAGTATCGCCCCAAAATGAGATACCCGAGCGCGAGAACAGCAATGACTGCTGCGACCCTTGTCGCTCTTGAAAGGGAGGTTAGTCTCCGAATTCCGACGACGGCTGCTACCGTGACAACGACAACGACAAAGGAGGCAATAAGCCCGGGTCCGCCAGCGGCGATTGCCGCCGGCACGCCGGGCGCGGAAACCAGGACCACCGCCAGCCCGCCGAGAGCGGCGAACCCCATCACGCCGAGATTGGGGAGTCCCGCATAGCCCCATTGTATGTTGAGACCAAGGGACATAACGGCGGAGACGAGGCAAAGATTAACGATTGTCACCGCAACGGCGACGCTTTGGACGGCAGCGATGACGCAGAGAACTGCTGCCACGGCCGCAAAAAGCATGAAGTTCTTGCCGGAGATGCTCATGAAGACCTCGTGTTGAGAAAGCCAGAGGGTCGGACGATCAGAACCACAACGAGGATGACGAACGAGACGGCATATTTGTAGTCCGTGGAAATCAGTTGATAGAGACCATCCGGTAGCCAGTCCGCGGGGAGTACATAGCTGAAGAAGCGCTTGAACGAATAGGTCAAGGCGACCTCGGAAAATGCTACAATAAACCCACCGACTATAGCGCCGACCGGATTTCCGAAACCGCCAACAATTGCGGCGGCAAAGATCGGCAGAACAAGCTGCTGGTAGACGAATGGCCGGAAACTCTTGTCGAGCCCATAAAGAACGCCAGCCAAGGTCGCCAGCGTAGCAGCAACCACCCACGTGATTGTCACGACGCGTTGAGCGCTGATGCCCGACAAGCCAGCAAGATCTTCGTTGTCAGCAAACGCACGCATCGCTTTGCCCGTTTTTGTGTGGCGTAGAAACCAGAACAGAAGGCCGACACTGACGGCTGCGAGAGCGATTGTGATGATCTGCGTTGCTCTGATTGCAAGCCCTTCCTGCAATCCTGTCAGGTCCCGAAATTGCTTTGCCGAGATGACAAACCGCACGCCATCATCAAGGGTGCGATCATCGGTCCCGATGATGAAACGGACGAGCCCGCTCATAACCAGCATGACGCCGATCGAAACGATTAGAAGAACGATGGGATCCGAGCGTTTGATACGATAGTAGCGATAGACGAAACGGTCAGTCGCCAAAGACAGCAATACCGTCACTAAAACGCCCGCAGGTAGCGCGAGAAGCGCGGTCGCCAGCGGCTGTATCGTGAGCCCATGTGCCTGGAGCCACCACGTGACCAAAAGGGTGATCATGGTGCCGAAGGACATCAATTCGCCATGCGCGAAGTTAGAAAATCTCAGCACACTAAAGATCAGACTGACCCCAAGGGCTCCCAGTGCAAGCTGGCAGCCATACGTGGTTGCCGGGACGACCACATAGTTGAGCAATAGGACGAAGGCATTTGCGTAATCCTGCACGTCTCAGCCTCCCAAGAATGTCATACGCACTTCATCGTTGGCGAGAAGCGCTGAACCGGTATCTGTGAATTTGTTCTCCCCCTGGACGAGGACATAGCCGACGTCGGCGATCTCAAGAGCAGGTTTCGCATTTTGTTCGACCATAAGGACCGCGATGCCGGTGCGGGCAACCTCGATGATCCGATCGAAAAGTTCATCCATGACGATGGGAGATACGCCTGCTGTAGGCTCGTCAAGCATCAGAACTTTTGGTCGGGTCATCATGGCGCGGCCAACCGCGACCTGCTGACGTTGTCCTCCTGACAACTCCCCGGCGAGTTGGCGTCGCTTTGGTTGGAGGGCAGGGAACAGCTCCAGCACCTCCTCGATGGTTCCCCGAATATCGTCCTTACGGAGGTACCCTCCCATCTCCAGGTTTTCGAGCACAGTCATCGACGGAAAGACGTTCAGGACCTGGGGAACGAAGCTCATTCCTTTCTCAACGCGACGTTGGGGAGTTAGCGCCGTGATGTCTTCGCCATCGAGCTGAACCGAACCAGACCGAACCGGCAGCATTCCGAACAACGCTTTCATGGCAGTTGATTTTCCCGCACCATTCGGGCCGACGATCACAGTGACCTGACCTTTTTCGGCGCTGATCGAGCAGGATCGCAAGATATCGATTGCACCGTATCCACCCGTCATTTCAGTTCCCGCGAGGAAAGCCATCACTTAACCTGCCTTTTCTGTTTCGGGCCGTGACCAAGATAAGCTTCGATGACGTCTTGATTGGATTTGACCTCAGCAACGGTACCTTCTGCCATCACGGCACCACCTGCCATCACAATGACGGGATCGCAGAGCTGGGCAATGAAATCCATGTCATGTTCGACAAGGCAGAACGTGTAGCCGCGCTCCTTATTCAGCCGAATAATGGCATCGCCGATTTCATAGAGCAGCGTCCTGTTCACGCCTGCACCGACTTCATCCAGAAACACGATCTTCGGCTCCGCCATCATCGTGCGGCCCAATTCGAGAAGCTTTTTCTGTCCGCCTGAAATGTTACCCGCCGGAAGGTGAGCAATGTGGTCAAGCTTGAGGAACTCGAGAACTTCATCGGCTTTTTGCCGAATTTCATGGTCGAACTGCCGCACCAGCCCAGGACGCAGCCAAACATTGAAGAGACGCTCGCCCGGATGCCGAGGAGCAACGACCATCAAATTCTCTCGAACCGTCAGTGTCGAGAATTCGTGCGCGATTTGAAATGTGCGAAGCAGTCCGCGAGCAAACAGCTCATGCGGCGGCATGCCGGTAATATCGGCCCCGTCGAGCAGCACGCGGCCTGATGTTGGCTGATAGCGGCCAGCAATAAGGTTAAAGAGCGTGGATTTGCCAGCGCCATTCGGCCCGATAAGTCCCGTTATCTTACCAGACTGAATCGTAAGCGATACGTCGTTCACGGCGACGAGGCCGCCGAAGCGCTTACACAGTCTCTCAACTGTGATCATCTTTGGTCACTCTCGTAAATGGGACGGTCCGCCCTTCGAAAGACGAACCGTCAGCCTGAAGGAATTAGCGATAACCGACTGTAGTCAGTGCGCCGTCCTTGACGAGAATTTCCCGGAAATTGCCTGCGCTTTCGCCAGGCGGCACGAGCTTGACATTGGTTGCACCAACGTAGTCGATCTTTCCGCCTTCAGCGAGGATCTTCAATCCCTTCGCCAGCTCCCCGGGAAGGATCTGTTCGCCCGGGCCGTTTGCAACTTCCATTATTTTGTTCTTGAAAACACTGCCTTCGCTGGACTTCGATGCCTGCATCGCCAGGAGGGTGAGAGCCGCCGCGTCGTAGGATTCTGCAGAGTAGGGGCCAACCTTGAAGCCGGCCTTGGTCACCATGGCCTTGAAGATTTCCGCGCCGTTTGAGTTCGAGCCAGGGATATCACCGAACGAACCGTTCAAATCCTTACCGATCGCCTTCACGAGGCTGTCACCGATCATGCCATCCGGCAGAACAAACTTATCGAACGCACCGGCATCCAGTGATGCGCGAACGATTCCCTTGCCACCTTGGTCAAGATATCCTGCCACGACGAGAACGTCGCCACCGGCTGAAGCGAGAGAAGCTACTTCGGCACTGTAGTCGGCCTTTCCGTCCTCATGAGAGGCAACGATTGTAACTTTGCCGCCAAGTTTTTCAAAATTGGTCTTGATGCTGTCGGAAAGACCCTTGCCGTAATCGTTGTTGGTGTAGGTGATCGCGGCAGTCTTTACTCCGTGATCCTTCATAATTGCCGCAAGAATTTCGCCCTGCCGCGCATCGGAGGATGCAGTTCGGTAGAAGAAGCCGTTACTCTTCAGAGTGGACAGAGCAGGCGACGTTGCGGATGGTGAAACCATGACAACGCCCTTCGGCAAAGCAACGTTGGTCAGGACCGCGGCCGATGCTCCCGAACACGTGTCGCCAATGATTGCGCTGACCTTATCTGACGAAACGAGCCGCTCCGCTGCGGCTGTTGCTGCGCCAGCGTCCACGCACGTGGAGTCCGCGCGGATCGTCGTGATCTTACTCCCGTTGAGGAATAGCCCGCTGTCGTTGACTTCCTTGATCGCGAGTTCAGCGCCGGCCGCCATGTCCGGCGCGACCGACTCGAGCGGACCTGTGAAGCCGAGAAGAAGGCCAAGTTTGACGTCCTGCGCCGACGCTGGAACGGTCAGAGCCGTAGACATGGCGAGGCAGATTAGCATGCGTTTCATAGAGGTTCCCCTTAGTTTTATAACGCCGTACAATAACGTTGTACAATGAATGTAGAGGGCTGGCAAGAGGCCGCTTTAAAAGCGGTTTCGTTTAGTGACTCTGGGGTGCTAGACACCAACCGACCGGTCTCATCTGCAGGCAGCTTTATGCAAAGCTAAGCGCCGCATATCTGCAGCTGCCTGACCTGCATGTCGGTTGGTCAACCGTGTGTTGGTAGGGTGCTTCGACGACCTCTTGCCTGACCTGGTCACCCAAGACCCCAAGTCCAATCAGCGGACCATGATTTGTGCACAGTGGGTACACCTGCAAATCGCCATGGCGCATTTCCGGAGGACCCGAGAAGCCTTTGATGGTCCGCCACTAAGCTAGTAGATGGCCATGTCGATTCCATTGCTGACATTGCCTCTTGTGACCGCCCGATGGCGGCGTGGTCTAGCCGGGGCACCGAGTTGGGACCGGACATTGGGAGCACGTGGGCGTCACACAACATGTTCGTGAGCTGCTCGCCGGGGCAGATGGCCGGACCGCGACTTTCAGTCTCTGGTGTCAGAGGGGGAATGCCTACTGTTTCCTGTTGAATTTACGGCTCTCTAATCACTCTATCTTTCCGCCCTTGGAGAGCGGAAAGATAGCAGTTGTGCCGTGCGTAGGCGACCACGGTGAACGATCAGATGACCGTGGTCTGTCATGAAGTTCATCATACCCGCTTCAACGCGGAGGATAACTGTGATCAACTTGTGGTGCAGATAGCACCTTGCTCCTTTGCGGCCCGCCTCTCCCCGATTGCTCGGCCGCAATTATTTTCATATCGCCCGATTACAAATATCGTTCCGAATAACGAAGGGCTATTAGGCTGAGGAGAGCGGCAGCGGCGACATAGAAGCCGGGAGCAAGTAGCGATCCTGTCGTGCTTAACAACCATGCGATAATAAACGGGGCGAAACCACCAAAGATTGCTACACCGAACGAATATCCAACAGACAAACCGGTGCCTCGAATCCGGGCTGGGAAGATTTCTGCCATCAGTGAAGACAAAGGCCCGAAGTACGCCGACACTCCGACCGCTAGAACGATCTGAACCAAGTAAAGCGTGACCGTTGTGGGATACGCTGCAAGCAAGGTGTAGAGAGGCAGTACCGCAACAAGAATGCTGCCGGCTGCGATGGTCATGATGCGTGTTCTGCGCATACGATCAGAGAGCATCCCGAACAGCGGCGATAGAAAAAATTGCAGCACGCCGAGAATTAAGGACGCAGTGAACCCGGCAGTTGCGGGAAGTTTGAGCTGTCTGATCGCGAATGTCGGTGTGAACAAGCTGGCATAGGATATCGTTGTCCCAAGGACGATCAATCCAATAGCAGTGATTATTCGTCCCCGATGGGTAACAAGCGTCTCAAGGATCGGGCTCGGCGATGCTTTTTCGGTCTGGAATTCTTCACCTTCTTCCAGCTCCCTCCGGATATAGATGGCAATTGGACCGACGAGAAGCCCGAAGAAAAATGGAATGCGCCATCCCCAGTTCATCAACTGGTCGGGCGTCAAGAGTGCGTTGAGCGCAACGCCGAAACCAGACGCAAGTACTGTCGTGATACCTTGGCTTGCTGACTGCCAGCTGGCATAGAATCCACGTCGATCTGGATCCTGTTCAGACAAAAGCGCGGTCGCACTCCCGAATTCGCCGCCGGCGGAAAATCCCTGAATGAGTCGCGCAATGAGCACGAGAAGTGGGGCTGCGAGCCCGATCGTGCCATAGGATGGACTGATCGCGATAATCAGAGTCCCCAGTGTCATGAGGGTAATTGATAGCGTGAGAGCTTTTTTCCGTCCAGCCCGATCGGCATATGCGCCGAGGACGATCGCGCCAAGCGGCCTCATGAAGAACGAGACGCCGAATGTGCCAAGGGTGAGGAGCAGCGAAACAGTGCTGTCCCCATCAGGAAAGAATAGCCGCGAGATTGTCACCGCCATGAAGCCATAGATAACAATGTCAAACCATTCTAAGGCGTTGCCGATGGAGACCGCTATGATTGTCTTAGCCGGGCTTGCAGCTTTGCTGGCAAGGCCTTCCGATTTCATTTGTGTTGTTGTCATATTCCCCTTCTCCTTTTTTGAGATGCTTTGAATTTGTAACTGCCGCCCAGCCGTTAACCTGCGCCATGATCTACTGTGTCCGGGCTCTCCTTTGTGCCGGGTAGATTTTTTAGGGTGTCGAGGCTGAGTTGGACGAACGCGCGGACTCCAACCACCAAAGCGGACTCGTTTACAAAGAAGGTTGACGTGTGGTGGTCCCCCGAGATCACGTTCTGACCAGGCTCCGGAGGGACATCGATGGTAAAGAACAGCGAGGGTACGTGGTGCGAGAATTGCGAGAAGTCGTCGAGAGCAAACGGAGGCGCAACAATCACCTTTCCGCCTGCATTCACCGCACGCCCGAAACTGGCAGCCGCAATTGAACAAAGTTCCACATCATTGATTAGCTGAGGGTCGTAATGGCCCCAAACAACCCGGCCGATGGCTCCCCCGGAGCCAGCAATTCCCTCCACTGTCGCGCTCAGCAGACGTTCCATTTCGGGTAGGCTATCAGCCTGGGTGACGCGCAGTGCTCCCTCCATGACCGCGAAATCTGGAATGACGTTGAACTTATCTCCGCCGCGGAAACTCCCAATCGAAAGTGTCGCCTGGTTTTGATAAACGTCGGTCCTTCTGCTTATGATCGTCTGAAGGCCGAGCAGAATCTGTGCGCCGATCACAAGAGGATCAACAGTGCGCCAGGGCATGGACGCGTGCCCCCCCTTTCCCTCGATGATGATCTTGAACTGACGCATTGCGTAGCCGCCGGCACCGACGTGATAATGGATGTCCCCTGCGGTTCCCGGGGGGCGTCCACCGACGACATGAATTCCGAACATTGCATCCGGTTTCGGGTTGCTTAATGCCCCTTCCGCAATCATCAACTTCGCGCCGTGCGGTCCCTGCCAACCGGGCGGGGGGCCTTCTTCCGCAGGCTGGAATATGAATAGAATGGTGCCTTTTATATCCTCTCGTAGGCAGCCAAGTACTTCAGCAGCTCCCATTAGCATGGCGGTATGGGCATCGTGTCCACAAGCGTGCATGACGGGCACATCGATATCGCCCCATGGCGCGGTCACGGTTGAAGCGAACGGCAGTCCGGTTTCTTCACGAATTGGAAGTGCGTCCAGGTCCGCCCGAAGAGCAATAACGGGACCGGGCTCCGATCCGCGTAGAACGCCGATGACGCCGGTTCCACCGCCCAAGCCTGTGCGAACCTCATCAAGCCCGATCGAGCGCAAATGCTCGGCGACCATCGCGCTGGTTTGATGCTCGTGGCATGCCAGTTCAGGATTTGCGTGTATTTCGCGACGCCATTGAATGACCTTCGGCGCGATGCGATCCGCCAGGTCATTAGCGCGAGCCGCCAAATCGGCTTCTGAGGGCGAAGTTATGGAGGGTCCGCGACTTTCAGGCATCAACAACTCCTTTAACAGCTTGTCAGCTTTCAGAAGCTAGCTCATGGTTTATCAATGTACAATAACAGCGTACAATAAATGGTAGCGAATTTCATGGGGCGTGGATCTTTGCCGGTTTCGCGGATTAACCTCTCGTCCTTACAGCTTGTCCTGCGCAACGGCCGCCTGATTGTGCCACAGGAGCGGCGGCGGTTTGGACGTTAAACGCCGGGGCGAGGGTGGTCCCGTAACTCAACCCATTTTGCTTTTCCTGCTGCTTCCGACGCGGGATCCTAACGCTGTACAATAAAGCTTGTATCCATCCTCCTTCCTTGGGATACTTGAGCCAGGGACTCGCTGCACTTAGGCTGACACACAATGATGGAACCATCGCCGGCCAATGTACCGGCCTTGGCTGCCTAGTTCGCCACGCAGTTGCGCGGCGGGATTAAGATATTGGAGTACTGAATATGAATCAGGCTGTCGTAGGTCGCCAACGGCGCGCGCCGCGCAAATTGAAGCCGGAGGCGGATCAACAGGGCCTTACCAGAGAGGCAATAGTCGCGGCGGCATTGAAGCTTATCGACGGGTCAGAACTTGAAAACTTCAGCATGCGAAATCTTGCGAAGGAGCTTGGCGTTTATCCGACTGCCATCTATTGGCACATCCCAAGCCGGAACGCGGTTATCGCCGAAGTGATCTCTGAAGTCCTGCGAGATATTGCTCCCCCTCTTGGACCAGACTGGAAGCGGTGGTTGAAAGCCCTGTTCCATAACTATCGCGAAGCTGTTCGCAAGCATCCCAACGTGGCACCGCTAATCGGGGTGCAACTTATATCCAATTCGAGTGTCGACCTCGATATGATTGAACGCATTCTGACTGTGCTGACGCAGGCAGGTTGCCCCGCGGAGCGGTTGGATGCAGCATACAATGCCGTGATCGGGACAATGGTGGGGTTCACGACACAGGAATTTGCAATGGTTCCGAAAGAAGAAGCCACCGAGTGGGCCGTCGGAATGCAAAAGGTTGTCGCATCAGTCAATGAAGAAACTCACCCCCTGCTAGCGCGGAACATCGAACGTCTTGCCAATCGAAGCTTTGTATTACGGTGGCAGAACGGCGCTGCGGCCCCGTTGGATCGCGGTTTCAATCTCTTTATCGATTCCTTCGTTGCCGGTCTTGAGGTCATTCTGAGCAGGAAGGTTGAAGATTAGTTCTTTTTGGTGCCTTGGATTGCAGTAGCTCCTCTTCACTGTCGCCGCAAAAACGGCCTCCAACATTTCTCGACATGTCTAGGAAACGGCGAATGACGTCCTTGACATACGGGTTTTCAGCGCAGATCGCGTGAAACAGCTCGTCGGAGTCACGGCAAAGGAGCTCGGTCATCGCTTTTAGATGATCGAAAGCCGTTGTGGTCATTGATGCAGGAGACAAAGGCATGGAGAGCAGAATCCGCGAGATCAGATGGGTCAGTCCTTGCACCTGGGCCATTTGCCGATCGTGATTTTCCGCAGTCGTGATTTCCACTCTGAGTTTGAGCTGCGCTCGAAGGAATGCCGCGACGATTCGGTAAGCCGTACCACGGATCGGTACGATTGCAATTGGCAAACCTTCGATCCCATTCTTGCCGCTCTGAGGCCCAAAGAGGGGATGTGTACCAACGACCTGGACATGGCTCGGCAACCCTTTCAGAATTGCCGCCGGTCCGCATTTGACCGAGCAAACGTCAAGCACCACGCTACCCGCTCGCAGATATGGCCGAATATTCTGGACAACGTTTGCTAGCTCTTTCACAGGCATAGATAGCACCACAAAGTCGCAACTTGCTGCTTCAGGTAAGCAGGCAGAGCAAATGCCATAACGGGCCTCAAGCGGCTGAAGGTCCGCGAACGGATCGAAACCGACGACGCGAAAGTGCGCGCTCAGATGCTTGACGGCGAACATGCCGAAGGCACCCACGCCGATCATCCCGATGGACGGTCGGCGTGGCTTTTCAAGAGAGGCATTTACGGAAGAGGTCATGCCGTGCCAGTTTTTTCGGCTTTAAACGCGGCGAATGTTTCTTCCAGGAGACCGACAATCTCATTGATCTGACCCGGGTTAACGGTGAGAGGGGGAGAGATCATGAGCCATTCACCATAGCGTCCATTGGCGGTTCGGCGGGTGTATAGAAGGATACCTCGTTCGATCCCAAGCTGTACCAGACGGCCTACCGAAGGTTCTCCAGCCGCGAAAACAGACTTTCGCTCCTTGTCCGAAACGACTTCGATGGCGGTCAGCAATCCTTTGCCTCTGACGTCGCCGATGAAATCGCAACGGTTCATGAGCGAAGTCAATTCCGACTTTAGAAGTTCACCCATCTCTGCGGCATTGCTCATCAGATTTCCCTCGACAAGTTCCATCAATGCAGCGTGGCCAATCGCGCACGACAGCGGGTTTGCCGAATAGGTATGACCGTGAACGAAACCGCCCGCGTTGCGAAGCACATCCGTCATTGCGGCGCTCACCATGATGACGCCGAGGGGCGTATATCCGGCGGAAACTCCCTTTGCGAGCGTGCAGATGTCGGGCTTGGCGACCGGCCAATGTTCCGCGGAGAGGAACTTCCCTGTCCGACCTGCGCCACTCATAACTTCATCGTAGATGAGTAGCACGCCATGACGCGTGCAGATGTCGCGGACACGTTTGTAATACACGTCGTGAGCAACCAAAGCGCCCGTCGAGAGGCCACCGACCGGTTCCATCAGAAACGCGAGAACGCTCTCTGATCCTTCAGCAATGATAGCGTCTTCAAGGGCCTTTGCCGCTGCTTCGGACGCACTCTCAACAGTTTGTCCTTCTTCGAGCCGGTAGGTAAAGGGGGCCGGAACTTTAGGCATGATGCGCGTGACGTCGCCGTACAAGCTTTCGGTCTCAGGGTCACCTGTTACCGACACGGCCCCCAGCGATGCTCCGTGGTAGCTCGGCATTCTCGATAGGACCTTCCATCGGCTCTCTTGGCCGGTCACAACCGCGTACTGCCTCGCGAACTTTAGGGCCCCTTCAGTCGCCTCCGAACCGCCCGAAACAATGAAGGCGCGTTCAAAGCCCGGCCCGCAGAGCTTAGCCAAAAGATCTGCCAACTGGATGTTAGGCTCGTTCTCGAAAAGGTTCCGGCTCGCGAACGATACCTTGGACATTTGCTCAATCCCGGCCTCGATAACGCGGCGGTTTCCATGTCCGAGGTTGCAGCAGATCGGGCCCGACGAGGCGTCGACGTAGCGTTTTCCATTGGCATCCCACATATAGAGCCCTTCGGCGCGTGAGATGGTCGGAAGTCGCTTGCCGCCTACAGGCGTGTAAAAGAGCTGAATCGGTCCACCCACAGATGGAAAGCTATCTTTCATTTTGATGTTCCTTTTTTCTTAGACCAGCAACTTCTTGCGACGATCGATGAAACGTTTGACCGCAGCCATCAGGCGTCCGGTTTCCGCGTTGCCAATGGGGAGTGACAAGGCGATCAAGCCTCTGCGCGCCAGATAAATTCCTTCTTCCAGCATGTCGAAGAAGAACAACCGCTTAAGGTTCTCGTCCTGACCAACAAGATCATCTGCGTTCCGAACAGTCGCTGAGATTGCGTGAACGTTCATGAGCGAGCCGAGGCCTGTGACGTTCATCGGGAAGGAGGCAGCGCAAAAGGCGGCGTTTAGTTCGTTCCGCAGCGTGTCGCCGCGCTCGTTGAGCGCTGTGAGGGCCTGCTGGGAAAGCCTGCCCCGGAGGCCAGCCAATCCCGCTGCCATCGTCAAGGTATTGTTGTTGAAGGTTCCGGGGTGGGACAGCGCGCCACTTCGGCTCGGATCGAAGCGCCCCATTATATCTGCACGTCCACCGAAGGCACCAAACGAAAGGCCACCTCCAAAATACTTCCCAATGACTGTAAGGTCCGGCTTTATGCCGAGCGACGACTGTCTTCCGCCGAAAGCGAGCCTCGACGTCATCACTTCATCAAAAATAAGAAGAGCGCCAACTTCTTCCGTAAGCCTGCGTAGGGTCCATAGGAATTCTGGATCCCCTGGAACGCATCCGCCGGCACCAAGCATGGGCTCGACGAGGACGGCAGCCAAATCCGCCTGATGTTTGCGGATCAGTTCGATGGCAGCTTCTCCATCATTGTAACAGCTTATGATGAAGTCGTGCGGCACGTTGATCGGAGACGATGCGCCACCCGTGAAACTGAGTGCGCTTCCATGATAGGCTCCATCAAAAACCAAGATCTTGGAACGGCCCGTTGCGACCTTCGACAGCGCGATCGCCATAAGATTGGCTTCCGTGCCAGAGTTTGTGAAGCGGACAAGTTCAATCGACGGAATCCGGTTACAGATTTCGAAAGCGAGCTCGGCTTCGAGCCTATTGTGGCCAGATAGATTCAGACCGTCATTCAGTGCTCTTCGGATCGCGTCGAGAATGAGATCGTCGGAATGTCCATAAATGCCGGCGGTGTATTCCGCGAGAAGATCGTCGTAGCGGTGTCCGTCGAGATCCCACAGAGTTGCTTTATCTCCCCGCTCCATTGCAAGCGGGAAGGGTGCGTAGAAAAGAACGCTCCGGGTGTTGCCCCCCGGCATCACGTTGCTTGCCTTTGAAAATTGGGCAGCGCTGGCGGGGTTACGGCGTGCAAAGGCCTGGACCGCCTCTTCCACTGCCAGAGCCAGAGCCAACGGACTGTTTTCCATCTGCCCCAATTTCGTACTCCGTGTCTTCTTCACCACAATTTCCTTGAACGACGTACAGGATTTATTGTACGCTGTCTAGGTGAGGTGATTGAGAAGGCTATTTTTCTATCGATCCAAGTGGATCAGCCGTTTCGCCGCACTGCTTTTAAACAGGGAGGACAAGCTCACATGACTGAACAGGGAGAGCTTCTTTGGACAGGTTCAAATGATTACATCGCCGGTTCAAATATCTCGAAATTCTTGGATTGGCTGAAGGCTGAGCGCCAACTTGAATTCGCGACCTATGAGGAACTCTGGTCGTGGTCTGCTACTGAGATCGAAGCGTTTTGGCAGATCATTTGGGATTATTTCGAAATACACTCGATCACGCAGACAAGCTCTGTACTTGAGAAGCGGGTCATGCCGGGGGCCAAATGGTTTCCTGGCGCACGGGTAAATTACACTGAGCATGTCTTACGCTGTGCCGAAGATGGAGACCCTGACCGGCCCTTCCTGCTGCACAAATCCGAACTACGCCCCCTGCAAGCCATGAGTTGGGCCGAGGTCGTTCGCGATGTGCATGAAATCGCGACGAAGTTGCGTGCTCTCGGTGTGAAGCCCGGGGATCGGGTGGCAGCCTACATGCCCAATATTCCAGAAACAGTGCTAGCGATGCTGGCGACGGCAGCTATTGGAGCCGTTTGGTCAACTGCTGCACCAGAATTCGGTGCTAGCACAGTCATCGACCGATTTACCCAAACCGGGCCAAAGATACTTTTCGTCGCAGACGGCTATCGCTATGGAGGCAAGGATTTCGGCCGGACCGAGCAGATTAAGTCCATAGTCAGCGCGTTGGAGAGTGTCGAAACAGTAATCTGGTTGGACTATCTTGAGATAACGGAGGCCCTGCCAGACTTTGGGCGAGCGATTCTGCGCTGGCCGTCGCTGGTTGAGAAACAGCCGTCTTCCGCCGAGGGCTTTCGCTATGAGTATGTCTCGGGGGATCATCCGCTCTGGATATTGTTCTCCTCCGGCACCACAGGACTCCCCAAACCGATCTTACATGGCCACCTCGGCATTCTGCTTGAGCATTACAAATCCGCAGCGTTCCATCTGGATTTGAAGCCCGGCGGCGTGATGTGCTTCTATACAACCACGGGTTGGATGATGTGGAACACGCTCATGTGGGCTCCGTTGATGAACGGAACCGCCGTCCTTTACGACGGACACCCCGCATTTCCCGACGCAGGGATGCTTTGGGAATTGGCTGCCGAAACGGGCGCGCAATCGCTAGGCACAAGTCCCACCTCTGTCCAACTCATGGCTTCCCAGAATATCTCCCCCAAAACAAAAGCTGACTTCAGTCGATTGGAAAACATTTTCCTTGTTGGGTCACCGGCGACACCTGAAACCTTTGCTTGGCTGTACAGTAACGTAAAGCCGGATCTCTGGGTCACATCACAATCCGGGGGGACTGAGTTTTGTTCGGGGCTGGTCGCCGGCGTGCCTGTCTTGCCCGTCTACGCTGGCGAAATCCAGGCGCGCGCACTCGGCGTTGATTTGCATTCCTATGACGAAAACGGCGCGTTGTTGGTAGGAGTGCCCGGTGAACTTGTGATCAGAAAGCCGATGCCATCCATGCCGCTTTTCTTGTGGGGCGACGAGAATTTCGAACGCTACCGTGCCTCCTATTTTGAGACTTATCCGGGCGTCTGGTGCCATGGTGACCGCATTACCGTCACGGAGCGGGGAAGCTGCATCGTTCATGGACGATCGGACGCGACACTTAACCGGTTCGGTGTCCGCATTGGCTCAGCTGAGATCTATCGGACGCTTGAGCAGATCGAAGGCGTTGCAGATAGCCTCGTGGTTTGCATTGAAGAGGAAAACGGCGGCTACTTCATGCCATTGTTTGTCAAACTCGATGGCAAGCAGGAGCTTGATGACAAGCTGATCTCGCAGATCAAACGCCGGTTGCAAAAGGAGAGAAGTCCTCGCCATGTTCCGGATGTCGTCATCGAAACACCGGATATCCCTTACACGCTTACGGGCAAGAAAATGGAAATCCCGGTACGCAAGCTATTGATGGGGCATCCGGCGGCTACCTCCGTCAATTTTGGCTCAATGCGCAATCCCGAGGCGATCGACTGGTATGCACGTTTTGCAGAGTCACGCCGCGAACCGAGGGATAAGGAGCAGCAGGCTTGATCGACATTCAGAGGTTATCGCTATAGATCGATGTTGGAATATTGCTCGGCAACGCTGACGACATTGGTGATCTCGTGATCATGTGCGGTGCGGGCTTCTGAACCGCCCGCACTTTCGAAATTCAAGCGGCTTGACGAAGATGTCTTCGTCGGGGAGTGCCGCCCGGCGGATGCGGAAATTATTTCCGCTTTCATCGTCGTCTCGTTTCTAGGTTCAGGACTCGTTGATCAGAGCCAGAAGATAACGGTTGCAGCGAGAGCGATGGCGGAGAGGAAGGCCATCGGGCACCTATCGTAGCGGGTAGCGACACGCCGCCAGTCTTTAAGACGCCCGAACATGATTTCGATCCGGTTGCGCCGTTTGTAGCGGCGTTTGTCGTATTTGATGGTTTGTTGCCGGAGGGGGTGCGGATAACATTTGAAGTCGGGCGCCTCGTCCGCCAAGAACCTGATAGCGCGGATATTCAAAGCGAGAAGCGACTGCACGACGACCGGCAGCGACTCATCCGGCAACTGAGTCATTGCGCATGCGCAGTGACCTCAGCCGCAAAGCGGCGGCGTTCATATTGGGCGGACGCTTCTGCATTCATGCCCATAGACTATTGCCCAGATCTCACCTGCGTTTGAGGCAACGCCACCAACGCAAGACATGTTTCCGTCAAATGGTCAAACGCCCTAAACGGCGGCGACGCTCCAAACAGCGTTATGCAGTTTGCAATTCCCCCCTTTACAAAAGATATAAAGTAATAACATTATGGGTAATCGCTCTCGCTGCGATAGCCTGTTTTTAAGGGCTTTTCGCAGCTTCTCTGCACTGCTTGAAACAATAAACAGGGCACTGTCATGGAAACGTCGTCTCTCACCGCGCGCCAGCTCTTTGAAAACGCCAAGGCCAATCCAACACGGCGTAAATTCGGGTTTGGCCGTAAGCCAATGCTCGTCAATATCGACTTGCAATGCGCCTACACCGCGGTCGGCGAATTCGTCACCGCCTATGAGACAGATCCACAGCAGCTCGAATATGTGAACACGCTCTCAGAACTGGCACGCGCGAAGAGCCTGCCTATTACCTGGACCTATGTCGCCTATATGGAATCCGGCGAAGATTGTGGCGTCTGGGGCACGCGCACGAACACGCCGGACTCGCTGCAAAATATCAAGGTCGGCTCGCGCCGCGCGGAATTCGATCCGCGGCTTAAGATCGACCGGGTTAGGGACATCATCATCAACAAGCGGATGGCTTCCCCCTTTCACGAGACCAATCTTCAATCGCTGATGATCTGGCATCAATGCGACACGGTTGTCATCACGGGCGGATCGACATCGGGTTGCGTACGCGCTTGCGTTGTCGACGCCATCTCGCGCGGATACCGGGTGATCGTTCCGGAAGAATGCGTGGCGGACAAGCATGAAAGCCCGCATTTCGCCAATCTCTACGACATCTCGGTCAAATACGGCGACGTGATTCCGGTTGCCGATGCTATTGCCTGGTACAAGGCCTATGCTCCGGAGGCGCGCTGAGATGGCTGACGGCGCAACGCAGATGAAATCCGATCTCGGCCTCTACGATTATCTACCCTGGCCTGGCCGGCCTAAGATCACCTGGCCCGGCGGGAAGCGGATCGCGGTCTGGATCGCGCCGAACATTGAATTCTACGAATACAATCCGCCGAACAATCCGACCCGCACCCCTTGGGCACGCCCCAATCCCGATGTGCTGCAATATTCTCATCGCGACTATGGCAATCGTGCAGGCTGGCAGCGCATGATGGCGGCGATGGACCGTGCCGGGTTCCGCGGTTCCGTGTCGCTCAATGTGGCGCTGTGCGAGCATCACCCCGAAATCATCAAGGCCTGCGGCGACAGGGACTGGGAATTCTTCTCGCACGGAATCTACAATACCCGCTATGTCTACAACATGACCATGGAGCAGGAACGCGAGATCATTCGCGACGCCTTCGATACGGTTCGCAAGCATACGGGGCAGACGCTGGCCGGGTGGCTCTCGCCGGCGCTTTCCAATAATTTCTGGACCATGGATCTGCTCGCCGAAGCGGGCATCCAGTACACCTGCGACATGTTTCACGACGACCAGCCGATGCCGGTCAAGGTCAAGTCCGGCCGCCTCATTTCGATGCCCTATTCGCTCGAGATGAACGATGTGATCGTGTACAACACGCAGAAGGTCACGCCGCGCCATTATGGCGAAATCATCAAGCGGCAGTTCGACCAGCTTTACAAGGAAGGGAACGAAAGCGGGACGGTCATGTGCATTCCGCTTCATCCCTATCTCGTCGGCCAGCCGCATCGCATCGACGCCTTTGCCGAAGCCATAGACTATATCGCAGGCCATGAGGGCGTCTGGCAGACGACGGGGCGAGAGATCGCGGCCGCGTATCACGCATCCGGCGCCTACGACGCCATGACCGCAGCGATGGAGTCTCACAAGGCGAACGGAGGGCAGATCTGATGCCGATGCCTGACGATTACCTGAAGTATCCCGCCCGCCATTACGGCATGGACCATGATCGTTACGAATGGTCGGATCTGTTCAAGCGCGAGCCGATTGTCTGGCCGAACGGCGCGAAAATCGCCCTGTCTATCGTCACCCATGTCCAGCATTTCCCGCTGGATATGCCGTCCAAGCCGTTCAAGGCCCCCGGCGCGTTGTCCATGCCTTACCCCGATTTCCGATATTACACCAATCGGGACTATGGCAATCGCGTTGGAATCTTTCGTGTTCTGAGATTGCTGAGCGAGAAGGGCCTCCGAACGAGTTTCGCCATCAACGGCATCATCGCGCAGCGTTATCCCGCCGTGTTGAAGGCGGTCGTGGCCGGCGGGCACGAAGTGATCGCCCATGGACTCGACATGGGCAAGGTCCATCACTCCGGGCTGGAGCCGGAGGCGGAGGACCAGATTGTGTCGGAGGCGCTGGCGCTCCTGCGGAAGGAAAGTGGCCAGAGCGTTGAAGGCTGGCTTTCCCCCGGCCGGGCGCAGGGGTTCAACACGCCGGATATTCTGGCGCAGAACGGCGTGCGGTTCTGCCTCGACTGGGCCAATGACGACCTTCCTTATCGGATGAGCACGGCAAACGGCGAATTGCTTGCCATGCCGATGGCTTATGAGACCGATGACCGGGTCGTCGCGGATGAATATTTCCAGTCTGAGGCCGACTGGGTGCAGCAGGTGAAGGATCGCTTTGACGTCCTTTATCGGGAAACCGCGGATTATGGCGGCCGGGTGATGAGCCTGCCGCTGCATAGCTGGGTCTCCGGCATGCCGTATCGCGTCGAATATCTCCGGGAAGCGCTGGATTACATGCTCTCGCATGACGGCGTCTGGGCCGCTCCCGTCGGTGAGATTGCCGCGGCCTTTGTTGGACAAGACTCGAGCGCCGCATAGACGACGTGAAAAAGACAGCAGCCACGGCAAAAGCCATGCCCTGGCTCTTCTTACAGCAGTTCGATTTTTCGAGGTTGGGATATGGCGCAAGCGTCAGCACCGCGCACCATGTTGGGCAAGATCTGGGATGCGCATGAGATCCTTCGGCATCCTTCGGGTCCGTCTCTGCTCTATATCGATCGTGACATGATTCACGAAGGCAGCTTTCATGCCTTTGCCGACCTGAAACGCCGCGGGCTGATGCCGCGTCGGCCGAAGCAGATTTTTGGTGTCGCGGACCACTATGTGCCGACACGCGGTCGGGCGCTTGCCGATGCGGCGAGCCCGGCGATTGCAACGATGATCGAAACATTCGATGCCAACATGGAGTGGGGCGGCCTTCGCCATTTCGGGCTCAAGTCACGCGAACAGGGCATCGTCCATGTCGTGGCACCCGAACAGGGTATCACCCTGCCTGGTCTCACCATCGTCTGTTCCGACAGCCACACCTCCACGCAAGGCGCGCTCGGCGCCATCGCGTTTGGAATCGGCCAATCCGAAAATGCGCATGTTCTGGCGACCCAGACGCTCTGGCAGGTCAGGCCGAAAACCATGCGGGTGACGATCGATGGCGTGCTGCCGCAGGGTATTACCGCCAAGGACGTGATGCTCTATCTGATCGGCACGATCGGTGCGGGCGGAGCCGGCGGTCATGCGATCGAATTCGCAGGGCAGGCCGTGCGCAACATGTCCATCGAGGCGCGCCTGACGCTCTGCAACATGTCCATCGAGGCCGCCGCACGGCTCGGCATGGTCGCGCCCGACGAGATCACCTTTGACTACGTGCGCGGCAGAACCTTCGCGCCCTCGGAACAGGAATGGGATGTGGCGCTCAGCCAATGGCGAGAGGTCCCGAGCGATGCAGATGCGGAATTCGAACGGGAAGTTCATATCGACGGCAGCAAAATCGCGCCGATGGTGACATGGGGGACCAGCCCGGAAGATGCGGTGGCCATCGATGGCCGCGTTCCGGAGCCGGCCTCCTTTGAAGGCGAGGAGAAGCGCAAGGCGGCGGCACGCTCACTGGAATATATGGATCTCGCGCCCGGAACACCGCTCGATGGGCTGAAGATCGACCGCGTCTTCATCGGCTCCTGCACCAACAGCCGCATCGAGGACCTGCGCAGCGCCGCCGCGATCCTGAAGGGCCGCAAGTCGGTCGTGCCAGCAATCATCGTTCCAGGTTCGACCGAGGTTAAGGCGCAGGCCGAGGCGGAAGGGCTTGCCCGCACCTTCCAGGAAGCCGGGTTTGAATGGCGCGATTCCGGCTGTTCGATGTGCGCCGCGCTCAATGGCGATTTCGTCAATCCCGGCGAACGCTGCGCCTCCACCTCCAACCGTAACTTCGTCGGGCGTCAGGGTCCGGGCGCGCGCACCCATCTGGTCAGCCCGGCCATGGCGGCGGCCGCCGCCATTACCGGTCGTCTGACCGATGTCAGGCGGATTTGAGGGAGGCGCTGACATGAAGGCTTTTACACGCGAGACCTCTACGGTTGTCACAATTCCCGGCGTGAATTGCGACACCGACCAGATCATTCCCGGTCGGTTCATCAAGGCAGACCGCGCGCAGGGATACGGCCAGTTTCTTTTCCACGACATTCGCAGGTCGGAGACCGGCGAACTCGACCCGGCCTTTCCCTTGAACCGGCCCGCCGCCGCGGCCGCGACGATCCTGCTGGTAGAAGACAATTTCGGCTGCGGTTCGTCGCGTGAGGGCGCGGTCTATGCGCTGGTCGACCACGGGATCCGCGCTTTGATCGGCCCCAGCTTCGGCGACATCTTCTACAACAATGCGCTGAAGAACGGTCTCGTCCCCGTGCGTCTGCCTGAAGCCGATTGCCAGCGTCTGGCGCAACATCTGGCAGCGTTTCCCGATGCGGAAGTCACGGTCGATCTGGCGACCAGCGAACTCATCCTGCCGGCTGATCTCGGACGGCATCCCATCGTCATGAACGATTTTGCGCGCGACTGCATCTTACGCGGGCTCGACGAGATCGAGATGACATTCACCTATCTGGAGCAGATCGAAGCATTTGAAAAGGCACGGACCGGCTCGCATGCCTGGCTGGATCGATGACGGGCGAACCGGCCACCACTTTTGGACCGTCTTGTAACTGGGAGAATGAAAAATGGATTTTGAAATCAAGCGCAGAACGCTTCTGAAAGCATCTGGGGCCGCTGCCGTCACTCTCGCCATGCCGGGCATTCTCAGGGCTGCCACGCCGACCGTGAAGGTCGGCGTTCTGGAGCCGTTGACTGGCGCACTCGCCTACAACGGCACGCAGAGCGCGGCGGGCGCCAAGTTTGCGGTCGAGAAGATCAACGCCATGGGCGGGATCAAGAGCCTGGGTGGCGCAAAGATCGAACTCGCCGTCGTCGATGCCCAGAGCAAGCCGGAAATCGCCGCAGCTGGCGTCGATACCCTGGCGCAGCAGGAGGTTTGCGCGTTCACTGGTTCCTCGTCTTCGGCATTGGGTCTGGCATCCACGCAGGCCGCCGCAAAATACAATCTGGCTCAGGTTGTTTCGATCGGCACTGCCGAAACCATCGTGTCGCGTGGTCTCGCCAACGTGTTCCGCTTCACCCCGGGGATCAACAAATGCACGAGCGTTGCGCTGGGCAACCTGCAGAAGCTGAATGAGGCAGCAGGTCACGCCGTCAAGACTGCGGCGATCGTCCACGAAGACGGCCCATTCGGTTCTGGCATGGCCAAGATCCTTGCGACCGAACTGCCCAAACAGGGTATCGAGATCGTGGAGACGATTTCACACCCGACGCCTCAGCGCGACTTCTCCAACATTGCGCTTCGCATCAAGGCTTCCAAGGCAGACATTCTGATCCCGTCGAACTACCTCAACGAATATACCCTGATGGCCAAGGCCATTCAGCAGCAGCGGGTCGCATTGAAGGCGATCTATTCGATCCTGGGCGGCGCGGCATCCAACATCAAGTTCGTGCGCGAAAACAATGCGATCGCTCAGTATGTGATGGACTGCAACCATTGGTACGACCCGACCAAGGACGAATCCAAGGCCCTGGCGAAGTCGGTCGCAGACGCCAAGCTCGACCTCACCTACGACATCATGGTGTCCTATGCCAGCATTCAGCTCATTGCCGACGCGCTTGAGCGGGCCGCGTCGACGGATCGCCAAAAGATGATCGAGGCGCTGGCGGCGTCCACCTTCGACAAGTCGATCATGCCTTACGGTCCGACGAAATTCGTCAACGGGGACAATACGAGCTCGCAGCCCGTCAACACCCAGGTGCGCGGCGAAAACATCGAGCTCGTCTTTCCGAAGGAATATGCGACGGCTGAAGCCGTGTTCCCGATCCCCGCCTCGAAGTGAAACCCCGGATCGGATGTTCCCGCCGCTGTCGGCGGGAACATCCGAGCGACGAGAAAAGGCATCCCAGATGTCGACACTGATCCTGCCGGCCGTGATCAGCGGCCTGATGATGGGGGCGGTTTACGCGCTGGTCGCGCTTGGCCTCACTCTGATTTACGGCGTTCTGCACATCATCAATTTCGCCCATGGCAGCCTGCTCATGCTGGCGCTCTATGCCGTGTATTTCCTGAACACCTATCTGGGCATCGATCCGTATCTGGCCATACCGATCGTCCTGCCGGTCTTCTTCGCGCTGGGCTATGCGCTCCAGCGCGGCCTGATTGGACCGATGAGCAGCGGTTCGGAGCAGAATGTCCTTCTCATCACGCTGGCGGTGTCGATCATCATCGAAAACCTCGCCCTGTATTTCTGGACATCGAACACGCGCAATATCGATATCCCCTATGTTTACGACACGGTGGAGCTGTTCGGCGCCTTCATCCCCTTCGGCCGTGTGATCGCCTTCTTTGGAGCGCTGGCCGTGGTGCCGCTGCTCTGGCTGTTCATGGCCAAGACGCGCACCGGATCGGCCATTCGTGCCGTCGCCATCGAGAAGCGCGGGGCTGAACTGGTGGGGATAGACGTGAACCACACCTACGCGATCTGTTTCGGCATCGGCACGGCCTGCGTGGCGCTTGCCGCCTGCTTGCTGCTTCCGACCTTCTACGTCACGCCGCAGGTCGGCTACACATTCGTGCTCGTCGCCTTCACCACGGTCGTTCTCGGCGGCATGGGCAGCCTTGTCGGCGCCCTGGTCGCCGGCCTGCTGTTGGGCCTCATCGAATCGCTCTGTGGACTTTTTCTCGGCGACAGTCTCGGACAGATCGGCATTTTCATCGCCTTCATTCTGATCCTTCTGCTGAAGCCCTCGGGCATTATGGGGAAGGCGCCATGATGAAACTGAATTCTACCGGTCAGTTGGTCCTCATCCTGGTCGCCGTCGCCTATCTCCTGGGTGTCTATTTCATTTCCTCGCCTGTCTGGATGGGCTTCACCATCAATGCGCTGATTGTCGCGGTTCTGGCGCTGTCCTGGAACGTGACGGGCGGCTTTGGCGGCCTTTCCTCTTTCGGTCATGCCGTGCTCTACGGCACCGGTGCCTATACATCGGCGATCCTGCAGGTCACCTATGGCGTCAACGCCTGGGTGGCGCTGGTTGCCGGCATCGCAATGGCCGCTGCGGTCGGTGGGTTCATCGGCGCGCTTGCCTTCCGCTATGGCGTCAAGGGCTCTTACTTTGCCCTCGTCACCCTTGCCTTCGCCGAGGTTTTCCGCATCTGCGCCGCCTCGTTCGACTTCACGGGCGGGGGCAGTGGGCTTCAGCTCAAGCTGGCCCCCGGCATCAGCAATATCCAGTTTGCCGATCGCACAGTCCTTTATACCTTCCTTCTGGCTATCGTCGTTCTTGTGATGCTGCTGACGGCATGGATCAAATATTCCCGGTTCGGGGCCTATCTGGTCGCGGTGCGCGAAAACGAGGATGCGGCGCGCGCACTCGGCATCGACACCTACAGGATCAAGGTTCTCGCCATGGCCGTGTCGGGCGCATTCGGGGGCCTGGCCGGCGTGCTCTATCTGCAACTATGGCTCTTCATCGACAGCTCCATCGCTTACGGGTCTTCCGTATCGATCGAGGCACTGATCGGCCCGATCATCGGCGGGGCCGGCACGGTCTGGGGGCCTGTTCTCGGGACGCTCGGCCTGCATCTGATCGGCGAAGGCGCGAAAACCCTGCTCTCAAATGCGCCGGGCCTCAACTTCGTCCTCTATGCGGTCGTCCTCATCTGCGCCCTGCGCTTCATGCCCAACGGTCTGGTGGGTCTGGCCGGCCGGATCGGGCCCTTTGCCAAGAAGGAGAGCAAGGATGCTTGAGGTCGAAAACCTGTCGAAAAGCTTCGGCGGATTGAAGGCGGTGTCCAACGCAACGCTTCAAGTTCCGGAAGGCTCGATTGTCGGGCTGCTTGGACCGAACGGGGCCGGCAAGACAACCTGCTTCACCATGATTGCCGGTTTCACCAAGCCCGACAGCGGCTCCGTGCGGCTGAGGGGCAAGGACATTACCGGTCTGGCGCCCCACCACATCTGCAATCTCGGCATGATCCGGACATTCCAGATCGTGCAACCGTTTGCCGGCCTGACGGTCGAGGAAAATATCGCTGTGGGCGCCTATCTCCACCATCACGAACGCAAGGAAGCTATGGCGGTCGCCCGCGATGTCGGCAAGCGGCTCGGCATGGGTACACTTCTCGACCGGCCGGCCTCGGCTCTCACCATTGCGGGGCGCAAGCGGCTTGAACTCGCGCGCGCATTGGCAACCGGCGCAAAGCTCCTGTTGCTCGATGAAGTCATGGCCGGGCTCATTCCCACCGAAATCAACGAGATCGTCGGAATTATCCGGCAGATCCGCGACGAGGGCCACACGTTCCTGATGATCGAGCATGTGATGCAGGCTGTCATGAGCCTTGCTGAAACCGCGTACGTTCTCAATCAGGGGGTCATGATCGCCCATGGCACGCCACGGGATCTGGTGCGCGACCCGGCTGTAGTGGAGGCCTATCTCGGCCATGGAGCAGCCCAGCGCCTGCAGGAGGACGATCATGCTTGAGATTTCAGGTGTCCGCGCCGGATATGGTTCCATGACGGTGCTGCAAGGCGTCGACATGTCGATCAAGGCCGGCGAGATCGTCGCCCTTCTCGGATCCAACGGCGTCGGAAAAACCACGCTCAACAATGTCATCTCCGGCTTCATACGGCCGAATGCCGGAACGCTCACCTTCAAGGGTGTGCCGCTGACCGGCAAGAAGCCCGCCGACATTGTCGCATTGGGCATCGCCCATGTGCCGGAAGGGCGCAAGATTTTTCCCAATCTCAGTGTGGCGGAAAATCTGTCGCTCGGGGCGTTCCGCCGCGCCGGCGCAAACCGCAAGCAGAATTTCGAACGGATCTGCGCGATCTTCCCGAAGCTTCGGCAGCGGTTGAACCAGTCGGCCGGTACCCTGTCAGGCGGCGAGCAGCAGATGCTCGCCATCGGGCGCGGGCTTATGTCGGAACCGGAGCTTCTGATCCTTGACGAACCGTCGCTCGGCCTGTCGCCGATCATGGTCGAGGAAATGTTCAACCTGATCACGAAGATCAACGCGGAGGGCGTGGCCATTCTGCTTGTCGAGCAGAACGTCATGCAATCGCTTGCCGTTGCGGGTCGCGCCTATGTCATCGAACAGGGCCGCTTCGTCATGGAAGGTGCTGCCGCCGATCTCATCTCGGATAAACAGCTGCGCCAGGCCTATCTCGGCATGTGAGGAGCCCGTCGGCGCATTCGGATACAACAGGAGAAGACACTCATGTCCCTTACACGTACACAGCGCCTCCGGCGAGCTCTCGCCGGGGAACGGGCAGTCATGGCCCCGGGGGTGGTTGATGCCATGTATGCGCGCCTCGTCGCAGAGGCCGGATTCGAAGCCATGTACATGACCGGCGCGGGTACGTCCGTTACCCGTCTCGGCTATCCGGATGTCGGGCTTTTGACCATGACGGAGATGGTCGACAACGCAACCCGGATCGCCGATGCCTCGGATGTCCCGCTGATCGCGGATGCGGATAACGGCTTTGGCGGGCCTCTCAACGTGCGCCGCGCCATCCAGCTTTACGAGCGGGGCGGTGTTGCGGCGATCCATCTCGAGGATCAGGTACTGCCCAAACGCTGCGGCCATCTCGCCGGTAAGCAGGTGATTTCAGCCGAAGATATGGTCGCGAAGGTCAAGGCAGCGGTCGATGCGCGTATCGATCAGGATTTCGTCGTCATCGCGCGGACCGATTGCCTGGCGCTGCATGGGCGGAACGCTGCCTTCGACCGTGCCGAAATGTATCGCGAGGCGGGCGCGGATGTCATCTTCATCGAAAGCCCCGGGCCGGACGATCTGCCGCATATCGCGCCCCGCTTCCCCGGCATTCCATTGCTCTACAACATGGCCACCTCGGGCAAGACGCCTTTCCTCTCCCGCACAGAAATCGAGCAGCTCGGCTTCAAGCTGATCATCTACCCCAACTGGCTGCTTCTTTCGGCATGCGAGGCGGCGAGGCAGACGCTGGAGGTCATGAAAAAGGAGGAATCGATCGCCTCCGTTGCGCCGAAGGTCATGACCTTCAAGCAGTTCTTCGACACTGCCCGCATGAGCGAAATTCAGGAACTGGAAGCGCGTTACGGGACGCCGGAAACCAGCCGCACGGATTATTGAACTCGATTCAGGGAGGCCACGATCATGCCCGTCTTAAGCGCTGAAGGCATCGCATTCGAATATGAAATCCCGGTCGTCATTGTCGGCGCAGGAGCCTGCGGTCTGGTGGCGGCGCTGACCGCCCACGACGAAGGGCAGGAGGTCATCGTGCTGGAGCGGGATGAAAATCCGCAAGGCTCGACCTCGCTGTCTGCCGGTCTCATTCCCGCACCCGGGACCCGCCTGCAGAAGGAAGCGGGGATCGAGGACAGTCCGGACCTGTTCGCAGCCGATCTTGTCGCCAAGACACATGATCACACACCTTACGATCAGGCGCTCGCCGTCGCCCGCGCCGCGGGGCCGATGATCGACTGGCTGATGGACAGGCACGGCGTCGAACTGGAACTGGTGACCGGCTTTCTCTATCCCGGCCATTCCCGCCTGCGCATGCACGGGCCAAAAAGCAGGACCGGGGCCGATCTCGAGCAGTCGCTGCTCGCGGCCGTTTCCAATGCCGGCATCGACCTTGTGACGGGCGCTTCGGTTGAAGACCTGTTTGCGGACGAAACCGGACGTATCCGGGGTGTCCGTTTCAGACGGCCGGACGGAGCAGCCGAGGTGCTGGGATGCCGGGCGCTGGTGCTTGCATGCTGCGGCTTTGCCGGCGACCCCGACATGGTGCGGCGCTACATTCCCGAGATCGCCGACGCGGAATGCTGCGGGCATCTTTCAAACACCGGCGATGCGGTCAAATGGGGTCTCGAACTTGGGGCAGGCGTCGCCGACATGGGCGCCTATCAGGGTCACGGCTCGGTGGCGCACCCGCATTCGCTTCCCCTGACCTGGGCCGTCATTACCAAGGGTGGCATTCTGATCAACAGCGAGGGCCAACGCTTCTCCAACGAGATGCGCGGCTATTCCGAACACGGCGCGGAAGTCGCGGCGCAGCCTGGTCATGTCGCCTGGGACATCTTCGGCGAGGCCGGTTATGCCGAAGCCGTGGGCTTTCACGATTTCCGCGAGATCAGCAAACTCGGCGCGGTCAAGAAGGCCAAGAGCCTGGACGAACTGGCATCGCTGACCGGTCTTTCGCTCGACCGTCTTCAAGCCGAATTCGCCGAAATCGAGGCCGCTGCACAGGCAGGCACTGCCGACCGTTTCGGACGGCGCTTTGCACACGAGGATGTTCTTCATCCGCCCCTCTATGCCGTCAAAGTCAATGGCGCGCTTTTCCATACCCAGGGCGGTCTGGTCATCGATGCAGAGGCGAGAGTTCTGCGCGAGGACGGATCGCCACTGCCCAATCTTCTGGCCGGCGGCGGCGCGGCGCGCGGGGTCTCGGGCGACTCCAACTACGGCTACCTCTCTGGCAACGGGCTTCTGACCGCGACCACATTCGGCCGCCTCGCAGGTCTGAGCGCCGCCCGGATTGCCGCAGAAGAGTAGAGTCTAGCTGCATCCATCACGTCATCCACAGGAGGAAATGATGAAGAAAGTCATGGTCATTGTTCCGTTCCCGATGGGCAGGGAGGATCTTGCACGTCGCGAAGCCCAGATGAAGGCCGTCAGGATCGGTCCGGGGATCGCGTTCGAGTACCGCCCGGTGCGGGTGGGACCGAAGAACTATTCCAGCCAGCACGACATGGCGCTGGCCGATTTCTCCATCCTCGATGCAGGCCTCGACGCGGAGGCGCAAGGCTTTGACGCGATCTGCATCGACACAATGTCGGATAGCGGCATGTCGATGCTGCGCTCCATGCTGAAGATCCCGGTCATCGCGCCGGGTCGGCACTCCATGCTCGTCGCACAGATGCTCGGCGAGAAGTTCTCGATCCTCATGATGTGGGATCGATGGAAGATGCTCTACACCAAGACGCTCGGCGAATTGGGCATGCAGCACAAATGTGCCTCGATGCGCTCGCTCGGCGTCACGCCTGACAACAAGAGCCTGCTTTCCGGCAAGGAGAACGAGGTTTTCCCACTGCTTCTCGATGCAGCGCGCGCCTGCGTCGAGGAAGATGGCGCCGATGTTCTCATTCTCGGTTCCACCACAATGCATGAGGCCCATGCCTGGCTTTCGCAGCGCATCGGCGTTCCGGTGATCAACCCCGGCTCCCTGACTTACCAGCTGGCCTCCATCGCTCTCGATCTGAGCCTCACGCACAGCAAGACGACCTGGCCTGCACCGCTTGCACCCAAGCACGACATGATCCGCGCCATTGGCGCTGCCGGTGCTGCATTTCTGGAGGAAACACGATGACACGCATTCTGGTGATCGTTCCTTTTGCGCTCGATGAGGAAGGCGTTCGCAATCGTCAGGCGCAATCGCGCTACGTGCCGCTGCCCGAGGATTGGGAACTCGTCTATCGTCCCGTGACCTGCGGCCCGACCTCCTTCATGTCGCCGCATGACTGGGGCCTGATGGACCTCGCGATTTTCGAGGCGGGCTGCCGCGCGCAAGCGGATGGATTCGATGCGGTCTGCATCGACACGATGTCGGATAGCGGCATGACCATGCTGCGCTCGGTTCTTTCCATTCCGGTGGTCGGCGCCGGCAAGGCCTCAATGCTCTATGCCCTGACGCTGGGCGCAAGGTTCTCCGTTCTCGCCCAATGGGAGCCGGCCCTGCCGCGCTATCGCAAGGCGATCCGGGAGTATGGTTTCGAACGCCAATGCGCCTCGGTGCGCAGCTTCGATCAGCCGCCGGACTTTTCTAACCTGCTCGGCGGCAAGGAGGACAAGGTTTTTCCCAGGATGCGGGACGTCGCTCTGCGCTGCATTGAGGAAGACGGTGCCGACGTTATCTGCCTCGGATCCACCACAATGCATCAGGCGGGTGAATATCTTGCCGCCAATCTGCCCGCTCCGGTCGTCAATCCCGGCCCGCTGACCTACAAGCTCGTCGAAACATTCCTGGCGCTGGGCTTGAGCCACGGCCGCGACGTCTATCCGGCGCCCGTCGAACCCCGGCTCGGTATGCTGGAGGCGATGATGAAGGCAGGCGCAAAGGCTGTCACTGCATCTCAAACCTGAGGTCGCGCAACTGCGGCCAGAAGCGCATGGCGGACTGGAGCCATTCCAGCGAAAGCGGAAACCGGTCTCGCGTCCGGAAGCACTCTAATGACTGCCCAGGGCAAAATCCTTCCCGTCTTCGCGCGTCAATGAAACACGGTATTCGTATCGATCGGCGCAGTAGAAGATCTCCGCAGCGTAAAAGGCCTTGCCTTGCGCATCGAAGAACAGGCGTGTCACCAGCATCAAGGGTGCGCCGACAGGGATTTTCAGGTGCTTGGCCGCGTAATCGTCGGCAAGCGTGGCGGTCAGTGTCTGTTCGACCTTTTCAACGACCGCGCCTGACTGCTGCACCAGGTCAATCATGTTGGTCGTCGCCAGATCCTCCCGCTTCAGCGAGCCCCCGATTTCCGGAAGCAGATAGGCGATCGAGAGCGAATAGGGACGCCCGTCGAGGGCTCGGACCCGGACCGACCGCACCAGTTCTGCCTGGGGTGATATATTCATGCTGGCGCAGATGCGGGGTGGCGCTTCACCCTTGTCGAGGTTGATCACCTTCAGCCGCGTGCTTTCTCCCACCGTGTTCAGATAGCTGAAAAGACCGTTGATGTTGGAGACGACCGCTCGGTTGAGGCGGTTTTCCCTGGAGCGATCGCTGACGAATGTCCCGCGGCCGCGCGTACGTGTCACAAGCCTTTCTTTCGTCAGCATCTCCATGGCCTTGCGGATGGTGATCCGGCTAACGGAAAAACTGTCCGCCAACTCCGCCTCGCTGGGAATCGGAGTGTCGCTACTGTAATAGCCTCTGACAATTCTTTCACGCAGGACGGCATAGACCCGGTAATAGAGCGGCGTCGGTGAACTGGTCTCAGCCATGTGATGAAAATTCCGATTGCGGTTCTGCGAGCATATCAGGACCTAGTCGCACGAGAAGCCCGCATGAACATCCCTCAGATCATGCGGCTACGTCCCTCCGCGCGACGGTCTGATCATCGATGAACAAAAAGCCAGAAACTAGTTGCGCCCGAGAGCAACGAAGAACCTGTTATATTGGGCTTAAAGATATATCTTTGAGCCTTTAAGCGCAAGCGCCCCCTTCACGAGCGGCGGGGCAAAAAATACATCGTTTGATAGCGTTGGTGAAAGGATCCTTCATCGGCGGTGACGTAGTTGGCTCGGTTGGAAACAACGCGAACTGATTGAACATTCCTTTCAAAAACAACGCCTGCCACCGTTAAGGGTAAAATGAGGTTTCAACGACTGCCTCATCCTCATGCCGCTTTGCGTCCTCACCCTCTTCGTCACAGCCTCTTTCGTTTCCGCTCAATGATGTTTGAGTGGGACCGATCGCTGAAAACAAGAACATAGGAATTCTTAGATGGGGCGAGGGTTCTGATCCCATCAAGAGCTGATAAAAAAGATTGTGGCAATGGCGCGTGCCCGTGTCGTCGACCGTGACGTATCGTGACGACAACAGACCGACATGCAGCACCGCTGCATAGGATCTGTTAGCTCGTGCTCGGAACGCCATAAGACGCCGGATGAATTTTGTCCAAGCTGATTTTCCTCCGCTAAGCGCGACTCCTGCGACCACTCTAATTGTGGCCGGCCACGCTTTTGAGCTCCCGAGCGAAGCCCACTTCTATTCAGCCAACCTTGCATCGCCTTGCGGATGGGTGCGCGCCGTTACCGCGCCCGGTTTAGCAAAGGCAACAACGCTTCATCGACGATGCGTTCGAATTCACTCAGGCCAAGCGGGCGACCGGTGATGTGCGGGAAATTGACCATGAGCCCCACGGCGACGGCAAGCAGGACGGATTCGCCGCCAAGTCCGCCGGCATTCGGGTTGTCCACCTCAAGCTCACCGCGCGAGACCGCTCGTTCGATAGCGCCCTCCATGGCCGTTCTGACGCATTGGATGAAGCGAGTGCGCAATCCCGCGACTGAGTTGGTGCCTCGCAGCGAGGCTTCCAGAACGGTGGCAATGAGTCGTTGGCGGTGGGGGTCGAGGCAGCCGGTCGCGTCGACCAGACTGTCGATCAGATCGTCGCGGAGCAAGCCCGGGTGGTCCCTGTTCGACACGGCAGGAAAGACCAGCGTGTCTGTGGCGTCGGCAATCAGGTCGGCGAGGGTAGACCATCGACGATAGATCGTTGCCTTGCCCACACCCGCTCTCGCGGCGACGGCTTCCATGCTGACGGCTTCCGGCCCCAGTTCGCTGAGCAGAGCGAGAGCCGCCTCCTGGATGAGCTTGTCCCGCCCTGCATCGCGTGAACGCCCGACTGTACCGGCCGGTTTCTGCCGCAACACGCCGGCTCCTTCATTCTGCATCGGCTAGCTCCACTCTGGCCTGGCACGTCGTCCGTCAGGCCGACAAGCCCTCGGCGATGAGCTCAAGACTGCTTTTCCGGTCTTCAAATCCATGAATTGTCGCGTTTATCATCAGCTCGTCAGCTCCGGTCTCTCGTATCAGTGCACGCAGCCTCTGTCCAACGCTGGCGGCGTCGCCTGCAATATGGCTGGCGGAAAATGCCGCGGCGGCTTCCGTTTCTTCTCGACTCCAGGGGTGCGCCGCGGCTTCCTCCGGGTGAGGCAGCGGACCGAGCCTGCCGCGGGCGAGACGGATGTAACCAAGCTTGCCGGCGCGCGCGATCCACTCTGCCTTTTCCTGCGTCTCTGCGGCAATCACATTGGCCGCCAGAATAGCATAGGGTCTCGCCATGGAGCCGGGCACGAACCGTTCTCGGTAGCTTCGAATGGCCGCAACAGCGAGATCCAGCGAAAAATGCCCGGCAAAGCCGAATGGATATCCTCGCGCTGCTGCAAGTTGCGCACTGGCCAGGCTTGAGCCCAGCACGAAGAGCTTCGGTCGAGTCGGTCCCTTGGGAACGGTCTGGATCTGCGCATAGGGGTGATGTGCCGGAAAGCCACCGTTAATAAAACAGTCGAGCTCCGCAAGGTGTTGCGCATAATGTGAAGCATCCGCCCGTCTCAATGCATGCGCCGCAACCCCATCTGTCCCGGGCGCACGCCCGACTCCGAGATCAACTCGGTTGGGATGAAAAGCCTCCAGAGTGAGATAGCGTTCCGCCACCGAAAGGGGCGCATGATTAGGCAGCATGACACCACCGGCGCCAACCTTGATCCGTTTCGTGCTGTCGGCAACGCGCATCGCGATCAGATCCGGTGCCGTTGACGCGACCGGAGGCATGTTGTGGTGCTCCGAGGTCCAGAACCGCAGATACCCCAGCGCTTCCGCGTGTTTCGCCAGTTCCACGGATTGCTGGAGGGCGGTGGTCTCGCTTTGCCCCGCGCCTATCACGGCGAAGTCGAGAACGGAGAGAGGGACCAAGTGGGACAAGTGAAGCTCCATCTATAACGATACGATTGCGTATCGGAACGATATCGTATAGGAAAGCCGCTGGCAATGTTCTATCGATTGACGCAGGGCAACGCGTGTTGCGCAGCGCATTTCCTGTTCATCACCCGGCTTCCACCGGGCTCCCGGAGAAGCTCGCAATGACTGACAACTTCACGGATCTCACCCCCGCCCCCCGTCGCAAGATGTTGCTGGGCGGCCAGATCATCAATCACGGCTCCTCGGAAGGCGCCTGGCGCTGGCCGGGCAATAAACCCGATCTCTATTACGACCTAGACGCCATGGCGCAGATCGCGCAGATTGCCGAACGGGGCCAATTTCAGCTCATCTTTATTGCCGATCATCCGGCCATGCGCGAAGACCTGACGCATCGTCCGCCCATGGCCACCATCGATCCGATCGTGGTTGCAAGTCACCTGATCGGGAAGACGAAGCGCATCGGCATTGTTCTTACCCAATCCACCACGTTCAATTTTCCCTACACCGTCGCGCGGCAGATCAAGGCGCTCGATGTTCTCAGCCACGGCCGGATCGGGTGGAATGCCGTCACGACCAGCGATCAAAGCATTGCTTCCAATTACGGTGCCCGCCTCGATGACCGTGAAACGCGCTACGCCCGGGCGCATGAATTCATACAGCTGGTCCAGGCACTTTGGGACAGTTGGGGCGAGGACGCGCTCAAACTCGATGTCGAGCGGGGAGTTTACGCGGATGTGAGCGCGATACAGCCGATCAACCTCGGCGGTAACTACGTTGCCTCCCGCGGGCCGCTGCCAATACCGCCGACGCCGCAGGGTCATCCGCTGATATTCCAGGCGGGCGGTGGTGCCGAAGGCCTCCAACTCGCCGGCATGTATGCGTCCGGCGTGTATTCGATGGTCACCGACATCCCGAGCGGGCGGGCCCATCGCCAGGCATTGGACCACGCCGCCCTTGCCGCAGGACGCGATCCAAGCGCGGTGAAACTCTTCATGGGGATATTCACCACGGTCGCGCATTCAGAGGAGGCTGCCCTCGCGCGCAGGGAAGCGCTGCTTCAACTCTCGTCGGTGCCCCTGGCTGCGAAATTGCATCACCTGTCCATTCTGGTGGGCGTACGATTGAGGATGGAAACCATTCGCGAACCGCTTTCCGCCGATCGCCTGGCAGCGCTAGTGCCGCATCCGCATTATCCACATGCCGAAAGGGCGGCAAGGCTGCTTCGAAAGGGAAAATCCCCCTATGAAGTGGTGCTTCGCGACGTGACGGGTTTCCACACCACCGTGATCGGATCGCCGACACAGGTTGCGGATCAACTGCAGGAACTGTTCGAAGCAGGCGCGGCAGACGGCTTTTTCATTTCCCCGGACGTGATCAGCGACGGGTTGCCCGCCTTCGTCGACCACGTCGTTCCCGTGCTGCAAGCGAGGGGCCTCCTGAACGAAGGAGACGAAGGAAGCACGCTGCGACAGCATTTTGATGCAGCATCCGGAATGACCACGCCTGTCGCGTTTGAGGGTCGTGAGCAAGGTCGGGCGGGGTATTGACTGAAGATGACGCCCAGCTTGAGTACCCACTGGTTCAGTCAATCGGCGTTGACCGAATTGAAATTCTAGAATATTTTATGTCACTTGTCGCGGAAGGCAGGGTCTAGGACCGGCCGGGAATTTCTTCGAGGATTTCCTATCGCGCTGGCGTATGATTGGGGCGTGTACAAAACAATTGCCGGATGTGAATATCCGTTGAGAAGTCTGCGCAGCAGATGACGATCTTGGCGCAGTTGCAACTCTGGAGTCGGGTTGTCAACCTCACGGCCGCAGCATCGGGCGCTCAGTCGGATCTTCACCCTCCTGGCGCAGTCGGCGGCCTTTCCAAGTTGACTCACGTCAATCTCTGAACTAATACTCTAGAATATAAGAAGGCCCAGACCGCTGTTTCGGTGGCGGACTGCGACGATGCGGCGCTGATAGGCCGGACGGATGTGGGCCGGAGGACGGGTCGGGGTGGAGGCTATGAAAATGGGCCGTTTGGGTGAGCGGACTCTCTGATTGGGGTAAGAGAACACACCGCACTTAACGCTCAGTGGATCACTCTCCACTGCGATCGCAAGATGCATAATCGTCGGGAGCGAATCTCTAAAATGAACTTTGATATTGCCCTGCTTCTCCTGAGAGAAGGAGTTGCCGGTGGCGCAATTTATGCGCTGCTTTCTCTCGGCACGGTTCTTGTTTTTAACATAACGCGCATCGCGTTTGTTTCATATGGGGACCTGATTGCCTATTCCGTGCTTACGCTGGCATCGATCCAGGCGAATACCCTTCCTGGGACGGTGTGGCTTATCCTCATTCTTGCGGGACTGGCGCTCTTCATGGAAATCTTCGAGCTCTACAGGCGCAAACGTCTTGCGATGCTGTGGCGATCGATTTTCGCTTATGGTGTCTTGCCATGTGCACCAGTGGCGGTCGCGGCGGTGCTTCCGACATATGAATTGCCGATGGGCTTTCAGATCGCGCTGACATTTGCGCTCATACTCCCCCTCGGTCCACTCATGTATCGTGTCGTGTTCCAGCCCATGCGGACTGCCTCCGTGCTGACCTTGCTGATGACGGCGGCCGTGGTTCACTTCCCGATGGCAGGTCTGGCGCTGCTGTTCTTTGGAGCCGAGGGATACCGGACAAGGGAGTATGTCAGTGGAAGCCTCAACATTGGCAGTTTTGAAATTCCGGCTGCTAATATTGTGGTTCTGATCGCTCTGGCAGTCATTGCCGTTGGCCTCTACGTCCTCTTTGAACGCACTTTGTGGGGCAAGGGACTTCGGGCGACTGCGGTGAACGGCGTGGGTGCCCGTCTTGTAGGCATCCGTGTGGCGTCCGCCGGCAACTCGGCGTTTCTCATTGCAGCCGGGCTGGCAGCGATTTCGGGGATTTTGATCGGGCCGAGCCTCACAGTCTATTCGGACACCGGATTTCTGATCGGCCTCAAGGGATTCGTCGGCGCGGCCATCGGCGGCATTGCAAGCTATCCGCTCGCTCTGTTTGGGTCCCTGCTTGTCGGGATCATCGAGTCCTTCGGCTCCTTCTATTCAAGTGCCCTGAAGGATGTTGCGGTATTCGCATTGCTGATCCCGATCGTCCTGCTGCGCGGTTTGTCAGTCCATTCCGAGGTTGAAGAAGAAGAGGAGGAACTCTGATGGCCATTCGTTACGGGTTGCCGAGCCTCGCCCTGCTGGTGATTGTGGCACTTGCGCCCTTTGTTCTCGGCAGTTTCTACATCGCGATACTGAATTTTGTCGGCATCTATTCGATCGTTGCCATCGGGATCGTCATCCTCACCGGATCGGGAGGCTTGATATCGTTTGGCCAGTCGGCCTTTGTGGGGCTTGGCGCGTATGCGACGGCCGTGCTCAGCGCCAATCTTGGCTTCTCCCCGTGGCTGGGACTGCCGGTAGCGCTCGCGCTGTCAGCACTGACAGCCACGATTCTCGGGATGATAACGCTGCACCTCTCGGGCCACTATCTTGCGCTTGTCACACTGGCGTGGGGGATGGTGATCACATTATTGTTCGGCAATATCGAGGAGTTGGGCGGTCACACGGGCATCAGTGATATTCCCGCGCTTTCGATCGCAGGTATTTCTCTGGCACCTCAAGAACGGTACTTTTATCTGGTCGCCGCCTGCCTTGTCCTGGTGGTGATCGGAACGACATTCCTGATGCAGTCCAGGCAGGGGCGGGCGATTCGGGCGCTCAAGGGCGGCGAGACACTTGTCACAAGCCTCGGGATCAGTCAATTCCGCATCCGTCTGGGGATCTTCGTCATCTCCGCGCTTTTGGCAGGCCTTGCCGGTTGGCTTTATGCGCACTCCCAGCGATATGTCGGCCCGGATCCGTTCAGCATCCAGACAGGCATCGAGTTCCTGCTGATGGCGGTCATCGGCGGTTCCGGTCACATTGCCGGCGCGATCATTGGCGCCACGCTCTTCACGACGCTGCACTCCGTTTTGCAGGATCTGCTGCCGCTGATCACATCTCGCGCGGGTAACCTCGAGAAGATCATCTACGGATGCCTTTTCATTCTGGTTTTGCAACATGCCCGGTCGGGGCTTGTGGGCATGCTGCCCCGCTTCGGTTGGCGCAAGCGTGAACCTGTTTCACTCGCTGCCGAACCCCTTGAACGGCGTTCGCTTCCGAAGCGCGGATCGCCCCTTTTGGAGGTTGCCGGCCTGTCAAAAAAGTTCGGCGGCTTGACCGCTGTCGATAACGTCAACTTCAAGGTCAATGCGGGCGAAATCGTCGCCCTGATCGGTCCCAACGGGGCCGGCAAGAGTACGACCTTCAACCTGATCTCCGGAGCCCTGCGACCAACCAAGGGAACCGTGACGTTCTCGGGACAGAATTTGACATCGGAGAAGCCGCTAAACCTGGTGAAGGCAGGAGTGGCCCGAACGTTCCAGCATGTGAAGCTGCGACCGAATATGTCACTACTCGAGAATGTGATGCTGGGGGCCTATTCCAGAACAAAGACGGGATTTCTGGCCGGAGCTCTGCACCTGGATACCGGGGTCGAGAAGCAGTTGCGCGCTCAGGCCGCGTCGGAGCTGCAGCGTATCGGTTTGCTTGAGCGGGCAGACGACATGGTGAGCAGCCTGCCGCTTGGTCAACAGCGGGCGGTCGAGATTGCGAGAGCTCTGGCGTCTGATCCGGTTATTCTTCTCCTGGACGAGCCGGCTGCAGGATTGCGGCGTCTTGAAAAGGAGCAACTCAGCCAGTTGCTCAAGGAAATATCCGCTGCCGGTGTGACCCTGCTTCTCGTAGAGCACGACATGGAATTCGTGATGGGTCTTGTCGATCGCATCATCATGCTGGACTTCGGAAAACAGCGGGCGGAGGGGACACCAGAGGAGATTCGTTCCAATCCCGTGGTGCGCGAAGCCTATTTGGGAGGCATAATTTGAACCCTATTCTGAAAGTGCGCGACGCGCAGGTGAGTTACGGCAGGATCGCTGCAGTGCACGGCGCGAGCATAGAAGTTTCACCCGGGACGATGGCCACGATCATCGGCGCCAACGGCGCCGGCAAGACGACGCTGCTGAATGCGGCCGTGGGGCTGATCCCCGCGACAGGTCATTTCGAATTCGACGGTCATGCTCTTGATCTTCTCGACGTTGAAGACCGCGCAGAGATGGGACTGTGCCTTGTTCCGGAACGACGGGAGCTATTCGGGACGATGTCCGTGGAGGACAATCTGCAGCTGGGATATTATATTCACCGCAGGCAGCGCGGCCGTATGGGTGACCGTATGGCCGACGTGTTCGACTTTTTCCCGAAGCTGGCCGAGCGTCGAAAGCAGCAGGCAAGCACCCTTTCGGGCGGTGAGCGGCAGATGCTAGCGCTTGGCCGGGCGCTCATGAGCCAGCCAAGGCTCCTTATGCTCGATGAGCCGAGTCTTGGGCTCGCGCCATTGATCGTCCAGGAGATTTTCCGGATCATTAAGGAACTGAAAGCAGCCGGAGTTGCGATCCTACTGGTAGAGCAGAACGCGCGTGCTGCCTTGGAATGCGCGGACTATGGCTACCTCATGGAGACGGGCGAAGTCACGCTTCAGAATTCGGCAGCCGAGTTGCTCAACGACCCGCGCCTGGCAAAAGCCTATCTGGGAGGCGCCTGAGCGTCCTGCCCGTGGGGGCGATCTGCGATTGATAAGCCATCGTGTCGTCCCCGCATGATCTCTCTCGGATGTCCGGAATGCCGCGTGCGACGTCAACCAAGCGCTCCAATATGATCAGGGACGATACGGACGTGTTCGGGTTCTGCGGGCGGGTCGACGGTTCGTGGGAACCTCCCTTCGTCACACGCCAGCATCGGCATTCTGAGTCGGCCAAGCGTCCGTTATTCTTGCGCAAAACGCAGGATATTTGAATTCAGTCTATTCAGAAGTCGCGGCGGGTTTTGGCATCGTTTTCCGCCCAAAGACTGACACCTCGCCGCCATCGGACCACCGGCAATTTGCCAAGCCCAAATGAAATCGCCGGACCCGTTGCAATGGCATCCGGTCCGGCGATAGTTCGGGTTTCTCATGCCATCCAGCGATCGGCAGCTACTTTCCGAGGTATGCCCATTTTCCGTCCTTGACGTTGACGAATACGATACTGTTCTCCTGGACACCGTAGGGTTGGCCGGGTTTGAACTGGTATACGCCCACGCTGCCGACAAGACCGTTAATCGTGTGCAGGCGATCGCGAATGGCCACCCGGAATTCTTCGGTGCCAGGCTTTGCGACCTTGAGCGCCTCGGTTGCAACCATCTTGAGGACCACGCCGGAGTCATATGCGGTCGGGTTCTGCGTGTCGGGTTGCATGTTGGGATACATTTTTGTGAACTCGTCGAAGAGTTCGGTGACCGCCTTCTTCGATGGATTGCTGTCGGGGATCTGATGAGGAACTGCGATCAGGTATGCCGCTGAAATAACCCCTTCCACCTTCGAGCCGCCCAAACGGAGAAAATCCTGGCTCACCGCGACGGGCGCGTTATAGAGGGGCTTGTTATATCCACGTTCGCGCAGCGTGGCGTTGGGCAATACGGCCGGGCTGCCAGAGGCTGCGATGAAGACGCCGTCAGGCTTGGTTGTCGAGATGCGAAGAGCCTGACCAACGAAGCTCGTGTCGGATCGGGCAAAACGTTCATCGGCGACAATTTCGAGGCCGGCCTCGGCGCAATCCTTCTTAAACGCTGCAAACGCCGTATCGCCGTAGACGTCATTGTAGCCGACGAAGGCGACCTTCTTTAGCCCGCTGTCCTTCATGTGATTGACGATCTGTGCCACCCACATGGTGATCGGCGTGGACAAATTGATGAACCATTCGCTCTTGTCGCCGAAAAGATCGAGCGCAGTTCCGGAGATCAGAGGCACCTTCAGCTCCCCGAGGACGGGAGCGATGGCATAACCGGTCGCCGCATTGGTGGGGCCGATCAGAACATCGACATGGTTTTCGTTAATGAGCTTCCGGACGTTTCGGACGGCTGCCGACGGGTCCGAGCCGTCATCGACGATCACATAGCGGACCGGTTCTCCAGCAATCTCCTTTGGCAGAAGAGGAAGCGTCCGCTGAAAAGACGTTCCAAGCGCGGCGGCCGGGCCAGTCAGCGAAAATGTCCCGCCAACGACAATCTCGGCTTGAGCCTGTAGGGCTGCTATTACGCTCACTACCGTGCCGATGCAGGCGCCGAAAGCGAGTCTTGAAAATTGGTTCATTAGGTTCCTCCCTGATGTGGTTCATGCGGCCGAGGATATGACCCCAGGGCTAGCTGGCTCTCCATCTCCAGCCAACACTCCGCATCCGTTTCGGTCCGGCGAAATCCAACCCAAAACAAAGCCGTCTCGGAGTGGGCCGCTGACATTGATATATTCTAGCATCTTACAATTGTCAAACGCAGGAAGGTCGGCCGGCTGCCGGCTTTACCGACATCCGCATGAAAATCCGGCTCTGAATTGACCCATGTTAAATACTAGAATATATAAAAGGCGGGAGGACGCGGCGTCGGTTGGGAGAATGGAGCACCAGGCCTTAGCACGAGATACCGCACACGCTTGCTGTCGCAAAGGATCCGAATGTCACTGAACACATTGTAGGAATGGAGCTTTTCGGTGGGCGCCGCAGAGTATCCACCGAATGCATGCGCATCAGTGGCATGGCGTTCTCGTCTTTCCAGCATGAGGGTCTCACAACCCTTCAAATTGCTCCTCACCCGCAGGAGCAGCCTTTCCAGGCAGCAAAGGCTGACTGCCGGTCCACAAGCCGGCGGGCTGGAGTCCGTCTCAAGCATAACGAAAGCAACGGCAGCGCCTGCTGCCAGAGGGAAACGAGAAATAACTGGAGCCAACAGCATGCCGAACTTCAACAATTGGACACCCAATATCCTGGCCATTCTTCGGATTGTGACCGCACTTCTTTTCCTGGAACATGCGACGATGAAATTTCTGCAGTTTCCAGCAGCGATACCGGGAGTGGGCCACCCCCTGCCAACGATCCTGATGGCTGCCGGCCTCATTGAGGCCGTCACGTCGATCCTTGTTCTGGTTGGATACCAGACCCGCATAGCGGCCTTCATCGCATCCGGTGAAATGGCTATCGCGTATTTCAAGGGCCACATGCCTTCCAGTTTCTGGCCGACATTGAACATGGGCGAATCCGCGATCTTTTTTTGCTTCATTTTTCTCTATATCGCCTTCGCAGGCGGGGGCAGTTGGACGTTGGATGGTCTTCGTCGCCCTGCCGAAGCTTGATGTCCGCGAAAGCGTGTTAAGCGGATAGAAAATATGAAAGGTCTGTCAGTTCCGTGAGGAGCTGACAGGCCTTTCTCTCGGGAGGAACTTATTGACTGATGCTCGCTTGCAAGGGCTGAGATGTCCGGTAGCTTCCCGCACCGAACAACAGCGGCGCGCGTTTCATGGTCTCGATCTGCTCGACGCGACCAACAAAAATCTCATGGTCGCCACCTGGATAGCTCGTCTCCCTTGAACATTGGAGATAGGCCGAGCAGCCGAGGATGAGGGGCACGCCGCCCAACCCCGGTTGCGTCTTCACACCGGCAAACCTGTCCGGGCTGCTGCTGGAAAAGACCCGCGATATCTCGACCTGGTCCTCGGACAGGATATTGACGGCGAAGTATCGTGCGGCGCCAAAAACAGGAAACGTGGCCGCGACACGGCGCTGACTCCACAAGATCAAGGGCGGATCCAGCGACAGAGAACTGAAGGAATTGACGGTGGTCCCGTAAAAACGCCCCGCATCGTCGGTTGTCGTGACGACCGTGACGCCCGTGTAGAATGCGCCAAAGCAATCCCTCAATTCGCGCATGTCGAAAGCTGCGCTTGGAGAAGGTTCGACCGTATCAATCAGAGGCATGGACATGAGGCTCCTTCGACAGCAGCGATTTCCATCTTCATAAATTCTAGTATAAAAGAAGGCGGTTCGTCAAGTGTTAGCCGTTGGCACCCCCCTGCGGCTGCGCTCTCGCGCAAAAAAGGCGTTGGATCTGGCCCGGTTCGGATGCCAGTTCGGGATCAAGATATTTCCGTTGCAGGTGGCAAGCGAACCGGGCGATTCGTGTTCGATCGCCCGGCAGGATTCTCGCATCACGCCTCCGACAATATGGCTCAAGAGCGCGTTCTCAGAAACTCGGCGATCTCGGAGATGGCTTCATACGCCTTCGGCATCGGCTTTGGCCGCGACATGAAGCCGTGCATCTGGCCGGGAAAACGTGAAACCTGTGTCTCTACACCTTCAGAAGCCAGCCGCGTCGCATAGGCTTCGCCTTCATCATAAAGTGGATCAAAGCCGGCCAGAATGATCTTCGCCGGTGGGAGGCCCTTGTGGCTGGGAGCCAGAAGCGGTGAACATCGCCAATCCCGCCGTTTCGCAGTGTCGGGCACATAGAGGTCCATGAACCTGTGCATATCACCGTTTGTGAGAGCAACCCCGCTTCCGAACCGCGGGTCGTAGTCGAATGTCAGATCCGTTATCGGGTAGGCGAGGACCTGCCCGTGCAACTTGACTTGCGAGTCGCCGTTCAGCGCAATCGCCGTCGCGGTCGCAAGATTGCCGCCGGCACTGTCCCCGCCGACGAAAATGCGTGAAGAGTCGATCTTCAAGACTGCCGCGCTTGAAAAAACCCAGCGCGTTGCTGTCACGGCGTCATCGAATGCCGCGGGAAAGGGATGTTCCGGCGCGAGATGGTAATCGACGCTGATGATCGCGCAGTTGGCGGCATTTGCAATCACGCGGCAGACCCAATCGTGACTGTCCAAATCTCCGACGACCCAGCCGCCGCCATGAAACCAGACAAGGACGGGCAGGTCCGCCTCCTTCGCAGTCTGCATTCCTCGATGGTAGCGCACCTGAAACTCACCGTGTGCGCCGACAAGGGTAAACTCTCGTGTCGAGGCAACATGCGGCAATTCAGGCTGATTTCCAGGCCGTGCGCGCCGCAGACCTTCACGCATTGTCTCCACCGTCGGCGGCGCAGCCGTTCCGGGCAGCGCCGCCATGAAAGCTATGGATTCCGGGTCCATTTCACCAAGAGAGGCCCGGAGCGGAGGGGATGATTTCAACGTCATGGATGGTTCCTTACGGGATGAGCGGAGGTCGGGAGAACGGGCATCCAACTGATCGTCGTGTTGCGGTTACGCGCGGAGTTTTCCTCGTCAGCCGAGGGGCCGAGTGCATTCCGAACCTAAGGGACTGCCCGTTGACAACTGAAACTCTAGAATATAAGAAGGCGTTATGCAATTGGAGTTAATGGAACTCGTCATGGAAAAGCGTCATCAAAACAAAGTGGTTGTCATCACTGGCGGAGCTGCCGGAATTGGGCGCGCTTTTGCCCAGCGTGTCGCACAGGAAGGTGCGAACGTGGTCATCGTCGACCGTATTCCGGCCGACGAAGTGGTTGCTGAGATCACGAAGGAGAATGGCAAGGCCGTGGCGCATGCATGCGACGTGGGGGATCCCGAAGCAGTCAGGCAGCTTGGCGTGACCATCCTCGAAGGATTCGGCCGATGCGACGTCCTCGTCAACAATGCCGGCATCTTTCCGAGCTGCCGTTTCGAGGACCTGTCCTATGAACAATGGCGCCAGATGATCACGGTCAATCTCGATTCCATGTTCCTGATGGCGAAGCAGTTTGTACCAGGCATGCGTCAGCGCAAATGGGGCCGTGTGGTCAACATGACCTCCAATTCCTATGCGCAGGTTGCCCCCGGGCTTACGCACTATATCGCCAGCAAGGCCGGCGTTATCGGGTTTACGCGTGCGCTCGCCAGTGAGCTGGGCGCCGACGGGATCACGGTCAATGCGATTGCGCCCGGCTTTACGCGGACGCCCGGCACTCTGGCGCGCAAGCCCAACTTCAACGGCATGACATCCGAGCAGCTCTTCGAGGCGCACGCCAATCGACAGGCCATTCCACGCCCGTCTGAGCCCAAGGATCTGGCCGGTGCTCTGTCCTTCCTGATGAGCGACGACGCCGCGTTCATGACGGCGCAGACGCTCTACGTCGATGGCGGCCAGGTTCGGTCAGGCTGAAACGAAGCGGTTGAGTGAAGGGAGGATGGTTTTGGACGAGCTTTTCAGACTGGATGGCAAAGTAGCCTTGGTGACGGGGGCCGGCAGCGGATTGGGCCGGGTGATGGCAGAAGGCTTTGCCAAGGCGGGCGCATCGGTGATCTGCGCGGATATTTTCGAGGATCGTTGCGCAGAGGTCGTGCAGGCGATCACGTCCGCCGGCGGGCAGGCAAATGCCTGCCGGATCGATGTGTCGGACGAGGCATCCGTCGCAGAAGCCGTCGCATGCATACCGCATGGGAAATTGCATGTGCTCGTTAACAGTGCCGGCATTTCGGCCGTGCCCGCGCGCGCTCACGAAACCCGCCTTGAGGACTGGCGTCGCGTCATCGACATCAACCTGACCGGGACTTTTCTCGTCACGCGCGCCGCACTTCCGATGATGTTTGAGGCGGGCGGCTCCATCATCAATCTGGCCTCGATACTGGGCATGGGTGGCTACTATCCAGGCTTCGTGTCAGCGGGGGTGGATTATGCAGCTTCGAAAGCCGCCATCATCGGCTTCACAAAGCAGGTTGCCGTTGAATACGCTGAATACAACATTCGCGCGAACACGATCGCGCCGGGCTGGCACGGAGGTACGAGGCTGGGAGCGGCTCGCCGGCAGCAGGCTTCGAGTGGAGACGAGGAGCGGTTTTATTCCGCGATCCACAGTCGCATTCCGATGAAGCGACGCGGCCAGGCGGAGGAAATCCTGGGCGTTGCCCTTTATCTTGCGTCGCCCGCATCGGCCTATATGACGGGTCAGCTGCTGGTACAGGACGGTGGCTGGACAGCCACCTGAAGGTTGACGACCGTCTAGAACAAAACGGGATTATCCGGCGTCAGGCAGACACCGGAAGGCAGCCTGCCGACAATGGCTTGGCGGCTGGATATTGCTGCATTCATGGATCGAGGAGAATCCGATGCCAAAGGCGAGCGCCGAGAAGGTGAATACCACGCAATCTTCAAGCTGGGTCGACAAGGCGCGGGAGGCTGCGCCCGCTCTGCGTCCGCATGCGGCAGAGAACGAGGCTGCCGGCTGCCTTACGTCTCCTACCCTGGATACGCTGCGCGAAAGCGGCTTTTTCACCATGCTGGCGGCGCGGCCGTTCGGCGGGGCGGAGGTCAGTCCCGTGGAAGCACTGGAGGTCTACGAAACCCTGTGTGAGGCCGATGCAGCTGCGGGGTGGGTCGTGATGGCTTCCAATGTGGCCATCGGCTCCGCATCCGGTTATTTGCCGGCTGAAGGCGCACGCAAGATATTTGGCGGGGGTATTCCCATTATCGCCGGTAATGGCGGACCATTCGGCAGAGCCGATGTGGACGGAAAAGGCTTCCGCTTGTCAGGACGTTGGAGCTATGGCAGCGGCGTTCTCCACTCTCAATGGATCCACAGCGGTGGCCGCGTGTTCGAGAATGGAAAGCCGCGCGTCAATCCGGTGACGGGTCAGCCCGAGGTGCGGACATTCATCGTACCCACGGAGCAGGCAAAAATGCTCGGAAACTGGGACGTCGTCGGCCTTCGTGGGACGGGCAGCATCGATTACGAGTTCAATGATGTTTTTGTTCCGGAGGAGTTCACGCATTTCCCGGACGCCAATGTTGCCCAGCAGGGCGGCAATCTGTTTCGCCTCGGGATCGTCGGTATGTCCCCGTTGGGACATACGGGCGCAGCACTGGGGATTGCGCGAAGGGCGCTGACGGAGCTTGCGGCGCTTGCGGAGTCTCCCGATGGCCGGCCATCGCGGCTCGCCGTACAGGGTGGAGACGATCAGTTTCAGGAAAATTACGGGCTTGCCGAAGGGCAGTTGAGAGCGGCGCGCGCGCTTTGCTACGAAGTATGGCGCGATATCTCTCAAACTCTGGACAACGGCAACCCGGTGCAGACGCGTCAATATACACTGGCGCGGCTTGCTTTAGTCCATGTCACGAATACGGCTGCCGATGTCTGCGTGTTCGCTCACAAGGCGGCAGGCGGCATTTCTATTCGAAATACCGCCCTGCAGCGCTGCTTCAGAGATATGTTCACCGCCTCCCAACATCGCATCGTCTCCAATTCGTTCGCGAAGGATTGTGCGCAGGACCTGTTGGGGCAGGCTCGCGACAAGATCTGGGCAATTCGCGGTCTGATCGACCGCCCCGAGCTTAAGCCGCTCTAAATCCGCGCCGTCGGGAACGCGGGGGCAGTCTTAACGATGCGCGGGCGGCCCGTGCCGGTCGCCCGTAGACGGATTACGTCGCTTACGGCCCAGAAGCGGAGGAGCCGGAAATCATGAGCAGACGGTTGCGCGTCGCAATTGTCGGCGGTGGCCTGGGAGGTCTTGCGGTCGCTCAGGCTCTGCGCGGGAATGCGGAGATTGTGATCCTCGAGCAGGGGTCTCGCTTCGGCGAGGTCGGGGCGGGCATCAACATGTCCCCCAATGCCTTCAAGGTCCTGAGAGAGCTTGGACTGGAAGAGCCGTTGCGACGTTGCGCCTTTCAGCCAGAACGCCATGTTTTCCGTGACTGGAGAAGCGGGCGGACACTTTTAAGCGCCGATATCCGTTCCGAATACGAGACAAGTTTTGGTGCCCCGCATCTCAGCGTCCACCGCGCCGATCTCCATGAAATTTTGGCGGCTGCCCTGCCGAAATGTGAGGTTCGCTTTCAATCTCGTTGCGTGTCCGTCACCCAGAGCGAAGGGTCCGCAGTCGTTCATCTCGACAATGGGGAAGAGGTTGAGGCCGACGTGGTTATTGGTGCGGATGGTATCAAGTCCGCCGTTCGCGAGAGCCTGTATGGCAAGGATGAACCGGAGTTCACGGGCAATGTCGCCTGGCGTGTCACCCTTCCGATCGAGGCGCTGCCGCTCCCGATAGAGCCCGCCGTGACAAATTGGCTGGGCCCCGGGGGGCATGTGGTTCATTACTATGTGCGTCGCGGGCAGTTGGTAAACGTCGTTGCCGTTCGCGAGACCGCTCAATGGACCGCAGAGTCCTGGGCTCTCAAAGCCGATCGGGAAGAGATGGTTCATGCCTTTGACGGCTGGAACACTGACCTTCGGAGCCTGCTCGCGCAGGCCGACACCTGCTTCAAGTGGGGATTGTTTGATCGGCCTCCGCTTGCCCGATGGTCGAAGGGGAGGGTCACGCTTCTCGGCGATGCCGCTCATCCCATGCTTCCATTTCTCGGTCAGGGTGCCGCCATGGCGCTTGAGGACGGCCTGATGCTCGGACTGCTGCTGTCGCAGGATCATCGCACGATCGCAGATCGTTTGTCCCTGTATGAGAGGCTGCGTCTGCCACGGACGGCCCGGGCCCAGATCGGATCACGCATGCGCGCGACCGAAAATCATCTGAAGTCTCCCGTGCAGCGCTTCATACGGAACCTGAAGTTCAAAATCCGGCAACATGGCAACCCGAAGGCGACGCTTCACAAGGGCGAGTGGCTGTACGGTTACGATGTGCGAGACGCGCTTCGCGCTGCAGACATCTGAGAAATAGAAAATCATCCGCCGCATGTCCGGCAGCCGTGATTGACATTGTTAGATTCTAGAATATAAGAATGTCGGCTAGCCAAATTTAGCGGGAATGAAATGATACCGATCAAGATGCTCCAACGCGGGCTGAGGATAAACGCGCAAGGCGTGGCGCTTGTGGATGGTGAGTTGTCGCTTACCTATTCAGAACTTGCTCGGCATGTCGATGCCTTCGCTGACTATCTTCAGAAAACGCTGCCTGAGCCACAGGCGCGAATTGGCCTCTGTGCGCACAATAATTGGCAGCACGTCGTCGCCATGCTGGGAATCTTTGCCTCGGGACACACCTGGGTTCCGCTTAACCCCCGCAATTCGCGCGCGGAGCTTGAGGGCATCGCGTCCGCGTCCGAACTGTCGCTCGTCGTAACGGATCACGAGTTCCTTCCGCTGTTTGAGAAGCTTGAATTGCCTTTGGTGCTTGCGGCTGGTGGAGCACAAGACAGAGACAGCATCGCAGCCCTATGCGAGCGACATGCCGGCTGTCATCCGACCGAGGTCTTGAACCCCGATGAAGGGATCATGGCGATCAAGTTTACCGGTGGCACGACAGGGAGTCCAAAGGGCGTGATGCAGCCCTATCGGGCCTTCATGAACTGCATTGCGAGCATGCTGACAGTCTTCGGATTTGGTCAGGATGAGCGCATGCTGACGGTCGCTCCCCTGACCCACGGCGCGGGCACATTCATCTTGCCGGTTCTGGCTGTCGGAGGATGCATCGTCCTTCTGGATGGAGCCAAGGCGCCGCGCATATCCGATGTGATGATTGAACAACGGATCACCGCGAGCTTCATGCCCCCGACATTGATCTATTCACTGATGGATCACGCGATCGAGAATGGGGTGCAATTTCCGGCGCTTCGCCACCTCATCTATGGGGCTGCGCCGATGCCATCCTCCAAGGTCCGGCAAGCGCAAGAAGTATTCGGTCCCTGCCTGGCGGCCATATACGGTCAGACCGAAGCGCCGACCATGATCACGGCGATGACGGCCAGCGAGTTGTGCGACGCGCAAAACATCGGATCGGTCGGCCGGCCCTGTCCCTATAACGATGTACAGATCATGGGACCGGGAGGCCATATTTTGCCGGTCGGCGAGACAGGTGAAGTGGTGGTGAAAGGGGACCTCGTCATGCGGGGCTATCTGAACAGGCCCGACTTGACTGCATCAACCATCGTGAATGGCTGGCTGCACACAGGCGACCTCGGCTCGTTCGATGAACGGGGATATCTCACCCTGAAAGGGCGCTCGCGCGACGTGATCATCTCCGGCGGGTTCAATGTGTATCCCGCAGATGTGGAGGCGGCCATTGCCCGGCATCCAGACGTGCGGCAGGTGACGGTGATTGCGCGCGAGGACGACTATTGGGGCGAGCGCGTCGAAGCGGCGGTGGTCAAGGCAGAATACAGCCGGCTTACCCCGGCTGAACTGATCGCCTTCGCCAGAGAGCAGGTCGGGCCGGTCCGCTCGCCAAAAGCCATCCATTTCCTGAGCGAAATGCCTACCAACCCGGTGGGAAAGGTGACACGCCGCGACGTGCTGAGTGCGGTCGAAGCCTTGGAGAGAGAGGGCGCATGATGTCGCAAGCGGAACAAGTCTATATTGTCGGATCCGGCATTACGTCTCTTGGAAAACAGCCGGATCGATCGGTTCGACAATTGTCGGCCATTGCCTTGGGGAAGGCGCTCGCCGACGCAGGCCTCGCAGACCCGACCGCTATCGAGGCGGCTTGGTTTTCCAATACACGTCAGGCTCTTCTTGAGGGGCAAAACGGCATTCGCGGCGAGGTGGCTCTGCGTTCCAGCGGCATTGCTGGCATCCCCGTGACAAACGTTGAAAACGCCTGTGCCAGCGGTAGCACCGCCTTGCTCAATGCGATGGCGTATCTCAAGGCGGGATTCGGCGAAGTGGCGCTGGTTGTCGGGGCGGAGAAGATGTTTTTCCCGGACAATCGCCAAGGCATGTTTGCCGCCTTCAAGGGGAGCACCGACGTCCAGCAATTCGATCAGCAGCTTGAGCAATTACTGGCTCTGGCCCACGGAACGCCCATTCCGGATGATGTTGAACCTGCGGCCGAACGCAGTGTGTTCATGGACATATATGCGGCCTTTGCCCGTCACCACATGGCAAGCTTTGGCACAACTCAGCGCCAGATCGCGGCCGTAGCCGCCAAGAACCACCACAATTCGACGCTGAACCCGGACGCGCAATACCGCTTCGACATGACGATTGAGGAAGTTCTGGCCGATAAGCCAGTGTCATGGCCTTTCACGCGGGCGATGTGTGCGCCCATCAGCGACGGCGCGGGAGCGTTGGTTCTGTGCACCGGAAGCGCGCTTCATCGTTTCGAGACGAGACGCGCCGTTCGTATCGCGGCCTGTTCGCTGACATCCTCCAGTCCGCGCCTGGCCGACGATTTTGACAATCATCTGGGGAGGCGGGCAGCGATGAAGGCTTACGAACAGGCGGGCGTCGGCCCTTCGGACATGTCGCTGGCGGAGGTGCATGATGCCACGGCTTTTGCCGAAATCCTGCAGGTAGAGAACCTCGGATTTGCTGCCCGCGGCGATGGCGGGCGGCTGACGGAAGAGGGAGTCACCCGGCTCGGCGGGCGCATTCCCGTCAACCCTTCGGGCGGTCTCCTTTCCAAGGGGCACCCGATCGGGGCCACCGGCGTCATTCAGGTTCACGAACTCGTCACTCAATTGCGCGGTGAGGCCGGAGCGCGGCAGGTGCCGGGTGCGAGATGGGCGATCGCCGAGAACGGCGGTGGCTTTCTGGGCTTCGAGGAAGCCGCAACCGTCGTCACCATTCTGGGCGGCAAGTGACACAATAGGGATTTGAGAGGATTGAAACGCCAATGAAACTGATCAGCTACCTTGAAAAGAGTGGTCGCGAGAGCTGCGGTCTCGTGACGGGAGATGCCGCCAAACCGACCGGTATCATTGATCTCGGCGATCGTTATACCTCGCTTCGAGCGCTGCTTGCCGATCCCTCCGGGCTTGAGTATGCCAGATCCCGCGCAAATGGGCAGCCCTCCGCCGCGTGGGGCGATGTCCGTCTGCTGCCCGTAATCACGGACCCCTCGAAGATCCTTTGCGTGGGTGTCAATTATGCCAGCCACATCAAGGAAACCGGTCGCGAGACCCCAACAAAGCCGATGATTTTCAACCGTTTTGCCGAGACGCAAGTCGGAGCAAATGAGGATATGCTGTGCCCGAAAGTGTCGGAGCAGTTCGACTATGAAGGTGAGCTTGCGGTCATTATCGGCAAGCGCAGTCGCTATGTCACGCCAGAGCAGGCCATGCACCGCGTTGCAGGCTATTCCTGTTACAATGACGGCAGCGTCCGCGACTGGCAGCGCCACTCTCAGCAATTTGCGCCGGGCAAGAATTTCCCCAAGACGGGCGCATTTGGCCCCTGGTTGGTCACCACCGATGAACTGCCGGATATCTCCGCGCAGACCTTGAAAACGCGGCTGAACGGCGAGGAGGTGCAGAACGCTACGCTCGATGATCTCATCTTCAACGTGCCGGAATTGGTCTCCTATTGCTCCAGCTTCATCACGCTTGAGCCGGGCGACGTGATCATCACCGGGACGACCGGTGGCGTCGGTGCATTCCACAAGCCGCCGCTCTGGATGAAGGCTGGCGACAAGGTCGAGATCGAGATTTCCGGGATCGGCATCCTGAGGAACGGGATCGTCAAAGAACCCGCAGATTTTGCAATCTGATCCAGATCTGCAGCAGGAGGAGATTCATCGTGAGCTACCTTATTCGTCAGATGGGCCACATTGCGCTCGCCACGCCCGATCCCGAAGGCTCGGCGCAGGATCTCGCCGAGATTTCCGGCCCTCGCATCGTAGATCGGACGCCAGGTCTGGTTACCCTGTCGAGCAACACCCGCAAGCATGAGGTCGGCTATTTCAGAAGCAATCGCAAGGCCGTTCTGGCCCTCGGTCTTGAGGCAATTGATCCAGGCGCGGTCGATGAAGTGAGGCGGCGGGCGATCGAGAACGGCTGTGAAATTCTGTCCGACCGGTCTTATTTCCCCCATATCGACAAGGCCGTGCGTTTTGTCACGCCGCAGGGGCCGATATTCGAAGTGCATACGCCCGTGCCGCGTGACCAAACCGCCCGATATGGGGGACACGGCGCGCATCCTGTTCGTCTGGAGCATGTCAATATTCGCGTTACGGACGCGAAAGAGTTCGGCACCTTTTGCAAGACCGTGTTCGGGATGAAGCTTTCCGATCGCACCACGCATGATGAGTTGCAATGGTTCAGGGCTGCCGACGGCTTCCATCACACGATCGCGATCGGCACCGGGGAAGCGAAACTTCACCACTACGGATTCGACGTTCGCTGCTTCGAGGATCTCGCGACGATCGCGGACACGCTTGCACTCAAGGGTCGCGCGATGCTGTGGGGACCGGGGCGGCATGGGGCCGGGGACAATATCTTCACCTATTACGCCGACCCGAACGGCTGCGTGGTCGAGAACTCGATTGAAATGGAGCGCATCGATTCCGACGACATCTATATGCCCCGCACATGGTCCCTCGGTCCCGAAAGCCGGGTGCGCAACCTCTGGGGACCGCTGGAAGGCCCGGAATACCGGGCGGCCGGCATACCTTTCGCGCTCGAACCCTGATGCGGCGTTGCTCACCACAAACACACGACCGGGAGGAATGGCAAAATGGCTAGAATAGTTGTTATCGGTGGAACCGGTTATGCAGGTCGACACATCGCGCGCGAGGCTGTTGCCCGCGGCCATCATGTCACCTCCTTCAGCCGTTCGAGAACGGCAGAGCCTGTAGCAGGCGTTGATTATCGGCATGGGAACATCACCGACATCGAGGCCGTCAAACCCCTTTTGCAGGGCGCCGATGTTGTTGTCGGTGCGCTCTCCCCGCGCGGTGAGCTCGCGGGCGCAATGGTCGGAGCTTATCGCGGCGTCATCGGTTTGGCGACACAGGCTAAGGCCCGTTTGCTGGTCGTAGGCGGCTTCACGGCGCTTCGTCCCAGCCCCGACGCCCAACGATTCATAGATACAGGCACAGTTGCGCCGGAGTTTGCCGTCGCAGCACGAGAAACAGCAGACGTACTAGAATGCCTGCTTTCCGAGGCGCCAGGCGATCTTGACTGGCTTTATATGAGCCCTGGTCGCGTCTTTGGTGGCTTCGCCCCGGGCGAGCGTCGAGGCACCTATCGTGTGGGTGACGAGGTGGCGCTTTTTGACCCGGAAGGAAAATCGGCCATTGGCGGCGAAGATTTTGCCGCTGCCGTTGCGGCCGAGATTGAAAGACCGAGCCGACATCGTGCTCATATCCAGTTCGTGTATTGAGCGGGTTGCGCAGGGAGGCGCTCATGAGCGGTGTCGTCATCATCGGTGCCGGCCACGGCGGAAGCCAACTCGCTATCAGCTTGCGCGATGAGGGTTATGATGGGGCCATCACCCTGATCGACGCGGAAGGCGAGCTTCCTTATCACAAACCGCCGCTATCGAAGACGTTTCTCAAGCAGAGCGACGCGAGACCAATGCCGCTTCGTCCCGCATCCGCCTATGACGATCGCAAGATCGAGAGAATTGCCGGGCGCGCATCGCATGTCGATATTGTCGGTCGGAAGGTCGCTTTGGAGAGTGGACAGCGTCTCTCCTATGAGCACATGGTTCTTGCGACCGGATCGCGCAACCGCAGTTTCACAGCCTGGCCGAAGGCCAGCAACGTATTTTCCCTGCGATCCCTGGCGGATGCTTATGCGCTGCGAGCGGCGATGATGGAGACCCGCCGCGTCGTGATCGTTGGCGGAGGATTCATTGGTCTCGAGCTTGCTGCGTCGCTTCGATCAACCGGGCGGGACGTTGTCGTGCTGGAAGCCGCCGATCGCGTGCTCAAGCGCGTAGCCGCTGCAGAAATCTCTGCGGCGGTTGAGGCTGTTCTTGAAGAAATGAATGTCGAGATCCTGAGCAACACTCAAATCATCAATGTGGATTGCAAAGAAGGGCGCGTCATCGGGATTGAGACCAATCGCGGCAGAGTTGCTTCCGATCTCGTCGTGGTCGGTATCGGTGCGGACGCGGAGGTGAGGCTCGCGCATTCCCCGTCTCTCGCCACTGACAATGGCATTTTGGTCGATCCCGCTCTACGGACAACATCGCCCGGCGTTTGGGCAATCGGCGACGTCGCAAATGTGACGTCTCGCGAAGACGGAACACGATTGAGGATTGAAAGCGTCCAGAACGCCACCGACCAGGCTCGTCACGTCGCCAGATGTATCGCTACTTCGCGAGTAGAACCCTATCAGTCAATCCCATGGTTCTGGTCTGACATAGGGCCTGCAAAATTGCAGATCGCCGGATTATCGTCCGGTTCAACAGAACGGATCGTGCGCGACGAACCGGGCCGCCTCGCGGTCTATCATCTGCGTGGTGCAGATCTGGTGGCAGTCGAGACCATCAACAATCCGGCCGAGCACGTGCTGGCGCGCAGGCTGCTGGCTGCTTCGGCAAAACCGACCGCAGAGCAAATCAGGCAGGGCCCGCAGGTCCTGCGCATGCTGATTGATATATGATGCGTGGAAAGAGGAGAGCGGCGGCACTGAAGGCCTCCGTCGGGCGCCAAAGTCCGACGGAGGCTGTTTCTGCTTTTCCTCTTGGTCGCGAAGCCGGTGTCTACCTTTTGCTGGCTAGTATTGGCTTTGCGGAACTGAAATGACCGCGCCGTCAAGATGTTCGTCCACCTTGATTTGGCAGCTGAGGCGGCTGGTCGGGCGACGAGGCGCATTCACGAAGTCGAGCAGATCGTTTTCAGCTGTGGGTGGGGTGCCCAGACGCTCGTAAGTTTCCCGATCAAGATAGACGTGGCACGTTCCGCACGACATGGAGCCACCGCATTCGGCAACGATGCCTTCGATCCCATGTTCTATGGCGCATTCCATGACGGACGCGCCATTAGAGGCGGCAATTTCGTGTCGATCTCCGGAGGAGGATATGAAGGTGAGTTTTGGCATGAAATGTCCCGTGTTTCCACAGATAGGCGCTGAAGGGTAATGGATAGGATGCATGTGCCCGGCAAGAATGATCAGCCGGGCGGTTTTATTCTCACCGGTTTACTCTCATCTTATCCGTTCAGCCGAACCGGTAGACGATCTGGCCCGCGGAACGACAATGTCGGGAGAAAGCTGATCGACTCCTCGTCCTCCAGCCGCATCTTCGGGAAAGCGGTGGTCAACTCCTCAAGCAGGATGCGCAATTCCATCCGCGCCAGCGGTGCGCCCAGGCAGTGATGAATGCCGTTTCCGAACGCGATGTGGGATCGGGCATTGCTGCGTCCAATGTCGAAAATCTCTCCATCGGTAAACTGCTTCTCATCACGGTTGGCCGAAGTTAGTGAAAGCAGGATCTGTGATCCCTGAGGAAGCTGGACTCCCGCAATCTCCACATCCACTTTGGCTCGACGGCGCCAGGCAATGGTCGATGTCGCGTATCGCAGGCCTTCCTCGACCGCGTTTGGGATCAGGGATTGATCTTCGACGATCGCTTGCCAGGTTATCGGTCGCTTGAGTAGTTCGAAAAGCAGATTTCCGGCGGCGTTCGTTGTCGTCTCATGCGCTGCAAGAAGCAGCCCGAACACGAGGCTCTTGACCTCGTTTTCTGTGAGAATGGAATCGTCGCCGGCGCGTGCGGCGAGCAATGCGCTTGGATAGTCGTCGCCAGGATGCTTCTTGCGCTGCTCGACCAATGCACTGGCAAAATGCCAGAAGTCAGCCAGATCGCGCGCTGCCTCCATTTGCTGTTCATGGGTGAGTGTACCAAAGATCAGCTTGATGCGCAGATCGGCCCACTGTTTCAGCTTGCGGGCGTCAAGTTGCTTTTCGCCGAGGACAAGAAAGGCCACCTTTGCGGGGTATTCGTAGGTGAAGGATTCCACAAGATCGACGACGTCTTTGCCGCTATTGCTGATTTCATTGATATATGAGCGGGCAAGAGCTCTGACATCGGCCTCATAGTTCTGAAACTTCTTCATGTTTAGAAATGTCATCGCCGCATTGCGACCGCGCGTATGCCTGGGGGGGTCGCAGGCAACCTGTACGCTCTCATTGGTGAAATGCTGATCCCGCAGGAATTGATGCATTTCTTCGGGCCAGGGTACGATCGGTGCCGTGGCGTTCGAGGCCGAGAAGCGTTCGTGATCCCGCAGGACCGCCAGCGCATCTTCCCGCCGGGTAACGACCCAGCAGTCGATGCTCGGGGCGTAGAAGATCGGCACCTCAGGTCGCACGGACGCATAGAAGTCTGTCATACCTTTGTGTTCGAAGGGCTGAAAACGCTCTCCGGCCTGATGCATGGGGCATCCGGCAGGGATTTCGCTGAGAGTGGTTCTCGAAGTCATGTCTACCTCCCGAAAGACTTGGCTCTGCCGCCTTCTGTTGACCGAGTTCTCCGATCTGAAAGAGCGGCATATTAGCCCGGTTGTCCACGGCTCATACCGAGGAACCGCGACGCTTGCGTCTCGTATATATTCTAGTATTTTTGTTCGGTCAACGTTTTAGAGCTGGTTCACATCCAGGCCTTTCGTCATGCGATCCGAGCTTGGGGAGAAATTTTGTGCGGACCAGCCACTGAGAGCTCAAGGATGCGAGCTCGTCTAAACTCCCATGGCGGGTCTGGATTTTGCGATGGGGTTATGTGTTTTGCGCGCGCAGACGCACGCACGTTAGGTCACATACCCATAAACTAGTTTTTGATTTGAAAGGATTGTGATTCACTGCCTCTGTTGATTTGGAGGCAGAGATGGCGCGCTTTGATTTGACGGATTTCGAATGGTCGGTGATCGAGCCGCTTCTTCCCACGAAGGTGCGAGGCAAGGCGCGGGTTGATGACCGGCGCGTATTGAACGGAATCTTCTGGCGGTTGCGGACCGGTGCGCCCTGGGCCGATATTCCAGCGCGATATGGGCCGTATACGACCTGCGTCAATCGCTTCAACCGGTGGCGCCACGCCGGTCACTGGGCTCGCATTCTCACCGCAATTTCAGAAGCTTACGAGGGCGACATTCAAATGATCGACAGTTCGTCGCTCCGCGTGCATCAACACGCCGCCAACGGTCAAAAAAAGAGGAACGATCCGGTTGCATGGGTCGTTCGCGCGGCGGACTGACAACCAAAATCCATGCCCTTGTCGATGCCAACGGGCGTCCAATCATGTTGAAGCTGACAGCAGGCCAAGCGCATGATGGACGCTCGGCGGCGACTATGTTCGACACCGTCAAACCCGGCAACATTCTTCTTGCTGATCGAGCCTATGATAGCGACGCTCTGCGTGACACCCTTAAATCCCGTGGAGCATGGGGATGCATTCGCCCCATGCCCAACAGGGTCAATATTCCCGTCTTCAGCCCGTGGCTTTACAAACAGCGCAATGCGGTAGAGAGGTTCTTCAACAAACTCAAACACTTCCGAGCCATCGCAACTCGTTATGACAAACGCGACGACAATTTCCTCGCATCCGTCCAGCTTGCTTCAATTCGGATTTGGCTTCGTTCTTATGAGTCCGTGACCTAGTCTCCCTGAATCCTCGGATGGCGTCGGTTCAATCAGGGCACGGAACATGATGCCTTTCAGCGTCTCATCCGACGGAAACGAGCCTCTAAGCCCGCCCGAAGGTGTTTTGCGAGCCAGCAAAATTCGCGTAATTTCCTGTCGCTTGCTTGCTTCGCCGACTAACGCTGTAGTCCCGGTCCGTTTCGTTTTGGCCTGATCATTTGACGGGCTGCTGCCCGCCCACCTTCGCGATTCGCTCGGCGACCGCCAGAACATGCTGCCTCATGACTGTGGTGGCACGCGTCGCGTCGCGGGACTCGATCGCAGCGATCAACTCCTGATGCTCCTTATGAGCGATCTTGAGACGCTCCATGAAAATAGGTGCCTTCGCCGTGGCAACCATGAAGTCGCCGAGGTCGCCCATGATTTCGGTGGAGTCCGCAAGCGGGGCGGATCCGATCATGCTGTGGATTTCAGAATGAAATCTCTGGTTCAGCCTGCGATACTCCCGCGCCAGTTCGCTTCCGCTCGGGGGCTTCTTCACCAGCTGGGCGATTTCTGACGAAATGGATTTAAGTTGCCTGATATGGGCGGGCTCGGCACGCTCGCAGGCAAGCGCGACGCAGACACATTCCGCCTCAGCGAACAGCCGATAGAAGTCGACCATCTCCTGAACACTGTACTGGCGAGGATAGCTGCCGACCTGCGGAATGATGCTGATGAAGCCTTCAAGCGCAAGTCGCCGCACAGAATCCATGACCGGCTGACGGCTGACGCCGAGATCACTCGCGATTGCGTCGATTGGAACCATGCTGTCCACGGGGAGCGTTCCGTCCAGAAGCATCTGCCTTACGTGCTGATATACTTGAACGCCCAGGCCCGTCTTTTCTCGTCGCAGCATTACCTATCCCGCAGCTCGCCTTCTAAAACACTAGTATAACTCTTATCGTGCCTAATTTGCAATTCAAGGCCGTTCTTCTTAGCGCATCCCTGACACGCTTTTCCACTTCAATCCCTGCCATGCGACCCGCGGTACCGCTTGTTCTCCCATCTTGGCACTTCAACGGGAGCGGCCGTGGACAATACAAACCCCTAGAGGCCTCTTGTCATATTCTAAAATGTTAGTATTTATAAATGACCAATTGGAGGAGGGTCACATGAGAGTATTCCATCTGATAATAACTTGGCTTGCGCTTGTTGCCATTCCGGTCGCGGTCAGCGCCCATGAAACCGTGCTGCCGGATCTCGCTCCGGTGTCGCCGGAAGTGAAGGCCCGTGCCTGGCCGGTTGATCCCGCGAAGGGATATGTGGTTCGGGAGCTGAAGCCGACCGTCTTTATGATCACAGATGGCCGCTATCAGTCGGTGTTCATGACGACAGAGCAAGGTGTCATTCTGTTTGATGCACCGCCATCCCTGACGAAATATCTTCAGGCAGCGGTATCGGAGGTCACGAAGCAGCCGATCGTGAGCCTAGTCTATTCCCATGGTCACGTTGACCATATCGGTGGTGCCGGCACAATTCTGCGCGGCAATCCGCAACTTGAAATCGTTGCGGAAGAGGGCGTCGCTCAATTCCTGCAGGAGCAGAAGGACCCCAACCGACCTGTTCCAACGAAGGTTTTCCAAGGCAAGATGACTCTGAATTCCGGCGCGGCCTCGGTCGAACTGAAGGTCGGACACTGGCATTCTGCCGCCGGCGACCTGTTCATTTACTTCCCCAATCAAAAAGTTCTGATGGCAATTGATACGATTACGCCGGGCCAGACGACATTCTCCGGCTTTAATCTGACCCAGAATATGGATGAGTATTCCAAGGTCTTCGATCAACTCCTGGCCTATGATTTCGACGTGCTGGTAACCGGCCATCGCAGCAATCCTGCGAACCGTGATGACGTGATCCAGATGCAGAAATTCGTCAAGGATGTCTACGAGACCGCCAAGCGGGCGAGCGCCGCGGACACGAAAGCAGTTGTGGGTCAGGCCATCGCAAAATACGGGAAGGACAACGGCTATGCGCTTGCGCGTGCGGTGACAGACAGCCAGGTCGCCCAGTGCGAGAGCGAGATCAACGCGCGATGGCTCGACAAGATTTCCAACATCGACGTGTATTCGGCTAGCAACTGCCAGACAGCTTTGACCTATTTCCAGTTTGACGTGGGGCCACGATCCAACGATTGAGGTTGCGAAGGCGGCACCGGAGGGCCAGCTTTGCCGTAAGCCGGCTCATCAACCAAGCGTCAAAACGATGACCCGATGAGTGCACCTCATCGAGTCATCATCTTTTGTTCTCATGCCGTTCATATCTGGCTGCGGATCGTGCACGCCGCGACTATTGATGCGCTGCGGCGTGGCTCATCAACTGGGAAATCTCCACCGACGTCGTCTGGTGTACGCTAATTCCGCCATCGACCTGGATGATCTGCCCGGTAACGAAGCTCGCTCTTTCCGAAGCGAGGAACGAGACGACTTCCCCGATCTCGGAAGGCTTGCCATAGCTGCCGATCACTGTGTGCCGCCTGTAGATCTCCTGCAGATCATCCGACAGTCCGCGTTTCAACGAGGACGTCATGATTGGGCCGGGAGCGATGGCATTGCAGCGGATTTTCTGCGGGCCGTATTGGGTGGCGATATAACGCGTGAGTGTTTCGACCGCGCCTTTTGAACTGGCATACGCGGTCGCGAAGAAACTACCTCCGACTGCAGTGCCGGAACTGATATTGATAATCGATCCGCCGCCTCCCTTGATCATTGCGGGGATGGCGTGCTTGCACATGAGCATTGTTCCGCGCGTGTTCACAGCAAAGGTGGTATCCCACCAGTCGACATCCATGTCGCCGACCATCAAGTCACGTTCGGCAGAGGTGCGGGCCGCGTTGTTGTCAAGGACATCGAGCCGACCGTACTTCTTCACCGTGAATTGGACCAGGGCTTTCACAGCGTCTTCATCCGACACGTCGGCGACATATGAAGCAGCGTCATAGCCCTTCTGACTCAACGTTCGAGTCGCCTCGGCGAGAACGTCTTCCGCCATGTCGGTGAGGACAACCCGGGCACCCTCTCTGGCCAAGACTTCGGCTGTTTCGTAGCCGATATTGCCGGAGATGCCTGCGCCGGTAACGATTGCCACCTTCCCATACAATTCGCCATTGCCACTCATGTTTTCACTCCTCCCACTGTTGCTGGGTTCAATAATCTGCGCGCCTGGTTGCGACGCCCTACCCGGATGAAACTCCATTCGAAAATGATGATTTTCTACTGACTCCTCCGGGCGTTGATCGAGCGGCGACGAATGATCGACGAGGCGGGTCTCTGTGTCTGGACAGGTATCATTTCGCCGTCACCGTTCGATGCGCTCTTTATTTACGAACGTTCGTTCATGAAAGCAAGAATAAAAGAACGTTCGTTCGCAAACTTATCCGGGTCCAGGCAGAACTGAGCCGCTTGCGGGTAAGACTACGAAAATCCCGGTGCGCAAGCTTTTGATGGGGCACCCGGTGGCTACCTCCGTCGCGTTGGTGCAGCAATCAGCGAATGTGCGGAGTTTGGTCTTTGTTGGGTTGGCTTATTTGATTGCTCCCGTCGAGGCTTGGCAACGAACGGATTTCGGGCGTCCGCAGCCCTCACGCGGGTTTTTGCAATAACTTCGGTGAGTGCGCTGGGCCCAATCCCGATCTTGCACCAGGACGTGGTGTATCTTCTACGGCTACCGCTCATCCCAGAGGGGCGGATGAAGGCGCGTCTCATTTTCGACCGCCGATGCCGCAGTTCCATAAATTACATTATCAAATTTCTTCTAAATTATTGATTTAATTTGACTACTTTGACTCTTCTAGATCGAATTTTTAGAATTCCATCTGCGGAGGCCGTTCGAAAAGACTGCGCTGAACACCGCAGCGCCAGGAAAATGCAAGCCTGTCTCCGGCCGAATCTGATGTGATAACAGCCACTGGAATTACCCCGATTTGATCAAGATTTGAGCCGAAGCAGCGAATTCGATTTTGGCGGTCCTCATCCCAGAATTGCAGACGTAGAAATATTTCACCGCGTATTTGACATATCACAATTAGTGACTTATTGCATCGCAACAACTCTCAAAGGTTGCGAGCCCGCCCGGGCAGAACATTTTCAATTTCTGGGTTCAGTCTCCACCACCAAGGCCGATTGGTCTCCAACGGAGACGGAAACTTATTCTTGAATAACAGGCGAGTAGCTGCGTCGATGAAGGCGGCAAATAGAGACTTGACGGAACAAGCCGTGTTGTCCGCACTGGAAGCTCTGGTCTTAGCCAGATCATCTCCCCAACTGGAACGCTACTATAGCTTGCTCCTCTTCCAAAGAGCCAACGGGCAGCCGATCGATCTAAGCGCGTTCGGTGAATTGAATAATCTTCTCGACGACGCGTCTGCGCAGGAGTTCTTGAGGTTGATCCAGCTTCTATAACGCAGCGGGTATATCCAAACTGTTGCCAGTGATTTTGAAGTACTGCGCAGCGAGGGCTTCGATAGCGTCCTCACGTATGTAGAGCACCTTTCCCGGCTTCCCCTTCGTGAGCGCTGGCGTCTGGACGCGCTCGATCACGCCTTTAGCCTCCAGCGAGATAGCCAAGCTGTCCATTTGGGACGGTGGAGCGCTGAATAATCTGGACATCGAGCGGGCTGTCGGCTTTGCACCCTGCCGGTGCTCCAGATCGATGAGGTTCAGGAAGGCAATTTGTCTCAGGCGCGTAGAGGCCGTTTCGTCCGGAAAGAGCGAAACGGCGATCAGGCGCAGCAACTTATCGAGATCCCGAAACTGCGTTTGCGTCATGTCCTTCGAAGGTTTCTGCTCTTATTGGGCGAGCAGATCCTTCGACGGAAGAGGCACCTCATCGAATGCCCAAAGACCCATCTTGGCCTGCCGCGCAATCATTTCCTGAATGCGATACGGCATGTAGACAGGTTTCCCGCCATTTGCCAAGGCGGCAAAGGCGAAGCCTTGCGTGATCAACAGCGAGCCGAGATCGAGTTCTCGATCTCCCAGACGTAACGTGCAGACGACGATGACGGTGGATTTTGTGTCCTCTGACCGGTCGAGAACGGATGCAACCGGGCGGCAAACGGGATTGGTGTCGTGAACAATTGCAGCCAGGACCGCGGCCGAAACCACTCCACAATCCTGCTTGCGGCCAAGATGATCGCTGTAGACCTTCCCCCGCAGACAGGACTGTATCCCATAAAGTCGCATCGTCTTTTGCCCGTCGCGCCAGCTGTCGCCGGTCAGGAATTGAACGTGTTCGCGCGGAATACGGAATGCTTCGTCTGCCAGAACCTGCTCCGAAGGGATCAGCAAAACAGATCCAGCCAACGCAGCCATCACCGCCATCTTGCGTAAAGACTTGCAACTGCCTGTCATGGTCTACTCTGGACGCGCTGCAGCGCTGACCGGCGAACAATCGATCCCGTCATTACTGTTGGTGATGCAGCCGACATTGTACCCCGCGCCAGAGACAAGGTATTTGCAGACACTCGTGCCTGCGCCATCGGTGGTGCCAGGTGCGTTGCAATCAAGACCCGACTTCATGAGCTGATAGAGTTTGGACCGTGTTCCTTGGCACCCGAATTGACAGGCCTTGAGTACTGAGGATTGTGTGATCGTTGCGCAGGTCCCGAGATAACAAACCTGCTGCCCGACCAGACCGGACATCCCGAGCCGTTGCGCCGAAGCCCATTCATTCTTCTGCAATTTGACCCAAGCGTTGATCTGGGCGGAGGGGCTTGCCAGGAACTCGGAAGGGCTGCCGCTCCAGTATGCTTGCAAAGTTCCGCTATCGCAGAACTGGAAAGCACCATAGCAGGTCGTCCCATTGACCACAGGCGAAGTCGACCCGAAATTCCCCTCGCTGCTCGAGACATTGGAAGCATATTCAGCACATTCTGCCGCCATGCCCGCATTGATCATCGCAACGGCCGATTCCCCAGCGAAGGCCGTCATTGCGACGAACGCCAGGGACAGGCCAAGGTTGGCGGCCAAGTCTTTTCGTCGCGGGGCGATGAAATGTCGGGTTTTGAATTTCAGGGAGGTCATTTAAGGGGAGCCAGATTGTAGGAGCCTTTGAAGGGGTGACCGTTCTCGTCGATTTCCTCGGTCGTCAGCTTCTTGTAGTTGAGGGAGAGCTCTGCTTTGCCGCCTTGGGATACTTGTGGGTTAGCGTAGACCGTCAGCGAATTGCCGGGCCTGATTTTCGCGAGCACCGTGTCGCACATGCCCTGCATATTGCAGAGACCCGCCAGTTGGCTGAGTATCCATTCTCCAGAGGGTGTCGTGATCCTGGCGGTATAGATCTTGGGCACTATGCCGGCTTCCCGGACGCCATTGAGATCGGCATCCGACCAAATGCCGTCCGGATCATAGCGAGCGTCGGCGGTGGTCAGCTTCAAACTAAAGACATATCCCTGCGTAGCGACGTCTCCCCCAAATGCGGCAAAGGCGAGCGAACAACCGACCGCCAGTGCGGCCCAATAGGTCAGAATGGATTTCTTCATCGACGAAACACCACGTGATAGATTCTGGACAGAAAGTGGAACACGGCGCGGCCAACGAGAAAGATGCCGGCAAGGACCACGAAAAGAATGGCCAGCACCGCGGCAATCTCGACCAAGCAAGTTAGACCGAAGAGAACGCTGATCAGGACCGTATATGGGACGTTGGCATAAGGCGCCCTCATGACCGACTGAAACTCAATGCTCGCCCAGGTCTGGAAAAGAAGGAAGCCACACAGCAGGATGAGGCCGCCCCATAAGCGCGGATCCGTAGGCTTTGGCGGCTTCATCTTGATCGTGTCGTAAACGATCACACGGTGCTCAGGCATCCCTCTTGTCCCTTTTATCTGCGTTCGCTCCACGCTCAGTCATGAAGATCGAACCAGAAGCGTCGCATCTCTCCCGACAGCTGCCGGATGTCGAAAAAGTAAGGCTTTGCGCGCTGCGGCCTGTCCACGATCTCAACCTGGCTGCAATCGACAATGCCGCCACGTGGGCTATGGCATATGAGCCCGGTATCGACCCTTCGAAAGCACCGATCATAATCTGACGGTTGTCGCCCATCCGAACCGTCGCTGGAACGTGTCGGTGTAAAGCCCGAGGGGCAATCATCATAGGGCTCGTGACCGGGCGCCCCAGTGCCCGCTCCAACGCAGATCGGCCAGGAGAAGAAGGGCGTCGCCATAGCGGCGATCAGCTTGCGCATCGGCGGGAAACAATAGGGCACGCCGTGCCAGCTCGGATTTTCGGATGCCGCACAAAGAAGCACCTCACACCCCCAATCGGAGCCTGCGGCTTCAGCCTGGCCTTTTCCCAGCGACAGCGCCGCGATGGAGATCGCCACGACGACAGTGGAAACATTCCTGTGGGTTGTACTTATCATTGTTGACAGTCCATTCGCGAAACCGATAGACGGCCTTATATGCACATATATAAGTGCATTCAAGTGCCGATGAGAGTTCAACGCGACCGTGCCCAGATCATTTTCCAAAAGCGCTTTTGCAGTCACAGCATGCGGTCTCTGGACCTTGGCGGCCCCAGCTCTACCGCAGGAAAGGGCTTCTACACCAAGCCTTTGCAAGGACGGCGCCCTCCCCCGAGAACAAATCCGGGCACTGATTGCTCAGGAAGCTGAGCGGCAAGGCGCTGACGTCAGGCTCGCTCTGGCTATTGCGGAACAGGAATCCGCCGACGGCGCCAAGACGAATTCGCCTGCGGGCGCGAGGGGCGTCATGCAATTGATGCCCGCAACTGCTGATCGATATGACGTCAAAGATGTCTGCGACGCGGAAGACAATATTCGCGGTGGTGTCGCCTATATCAAAGACCTCACGCAACGCTTCCACGGCCAGGTCATGCTGGTTGCCGCAGCGTATAACGCGGGCGAAACTCGTGTGATCAGCGCTGGTGGCATCCCAGCGATCGCAGAAACGGTCAACTACACCGCTCTCGTCACCAATACCTATTTCGGATTCGGGTCCGTCGTCGATGCTGGCCGAAACCGTGGCGGGCGGGCAGAAGTCAAAATCGCCCCTGCCGCCGTCCAGATCGTGACCGCCGTGACGTCTGCAGACGCACCTATTCCAATGAACGCACCAGCTGAACCGACGACCGCAAAGAACGGGTCCAATACCTGGCTTGGCGGCTCGGTTCTCTATGTCCAGCAGTAAGGAGAGATATCCAAGATGATGACCACCACAAACCTAAAGATCAAAAGTGCGATGTCGCTATCCGGAAAAGGCCTGCTGATTGCCGCAACTGTTGCATGCCAATGTGGCCTCGCCCATGCAGCCGGGGATGTGTTTCAGCCGATCAACAATGTCTTCACGACGCTTCTGCAATTCATGACGGGCACGTTTGCAACGACCGCCGCGACGATTGCTTGTGCTGCCGTCGGTTACATGGCGCTTACCAGCCGGATCCCATGGGCCTGGTGCTTCTCGATCATCGTTGGCATCGCCTTCATTTTTGGCGGCGCGCAACTCGTGCAATCCATGTCGGCAGGATTAAGCGGCTGATGGCTGATATCTCGCAGCCCGTGGTCGCTCCGCTCGTCATTGGCCTGACACGCCCCCGCATGATGTGGGGGGTGCCGATCGGCCTCTTCGTCGGCGAGCTGATGCTTGTCGTGATGATCTTCCTCAACACGAAAAACCTCGGGGCCTTCCTGCTCTTTCTGCCCTTCCATGCGATCGCCTTCACGATGACGATCCGCGACCCGCACATGGCATCAATCTTCAGGGTGCGGATCGCCAAATGCCCCCTCACCCGGAACCGCCACTTCTGGGGCGGCAACTCCTACCAACCGTAAGGAATTGATGATGCAGCGCGCCGTGCGACAAGACATGCGTTTTGCTAGCCAGATGGGCCGGGAAAAGGCTGTGTCACATCATGTGCCTTACACGCGTCATGTCGATGAAGAGACACTACGCACCAAGGATGGGATGTTTCTGTCGATCATCAAGATCGACGGTTTCTGCCACCAAACCGCCGATCAAGACGATATCGATATGGAGGCGGCGAGCCGCAACACCCTACTGCGTGCTTTGGCCGATAGCCGCTTCGCCGTCTATTCTCATATCGTGCGCCGTCGCATCCCACCAAAGATCGAAGGAAACTTCGACGTCGAGTTCTGCCGGCAATTGAATGAGCGCTACATGCAAAGCCTCGGCGACGCGCGAATGTACAGCAACGCGCTCTGCCTGACCGTGATCCGTCGTGGCTATCAGGGCAAGGTTGGTCTGGCGGATACGCTGTTTTCGAAGTTCCGCAAGGTGAGCGGTATCTCGGAAAAAGCCTTGGAGCTTGAAGCACGCCAGGAGCTTCGCGATCATGTCGCCAATATCGTCAAAGGCTTTGATCGCTATGGTGCCCGTGTCCTCAAGACGGTCTCACGCGAAGGGTCGGTGTTTTCAGAGCCCATCGAGTTTCTGGCACAGCTCGTCAATGGGGGCGTGGCGGCAAACATGCTTCTCCCTCGCATGCCACTCGACACCTATATCCCGCAACGCCGGATCACCTTTGGGCGACGCATGCTGGAACTGCGAGGCACGAATGACGCCGAATGCCGTTTCGGCACCATGCTGTCGATCCGCGAATATACGCCCTATACGGCGGCTGGCATGCTCGATGGTCTTTTAAAGGTCCCCGGCGAATTCATCCTCAGCCAAAGCTTTGCCCTCCAGGACCGCGCGCCGATACTATCCGAAATGGATCGTGTTGAGCGGCAGATCAGCGTGTCCGACGAACGCGGCACGAGCCTGGAAGCCGCCATCAACACGGCCAAGGATGAATTGGTCAATGGTCGCGCCGTGATGGGCTATCATCATCTGACCGTCATGGCGCTCGGCAACTCCATCAAGGAGACGGAGGCCTGCACGCAAGCCGTCACCAAGGAGCTTCAGGACAGCGGGCTTGTGGTGGTGCGCGAAGACCTGAATGCGGAACCTGCCTTCTGGGCTCAGCTTCCTGGCAACTTCCCCTATATCGCGCGCCGCGCGTTGATTTCATCACGCAATTTCTGCGGCATGGCGTCGTTTCACAACTTCGCACTCGGAAAACCGAACGGAAATCGATGGGGACCGGCGATTTCGCTGCTGCAGACGACATCGCTCACGCCGTATTATTTCAATTTCCATAAGGGCGAAGTCGGCAACTTCATCGTCACCGGACCGACCGGATCAGGCAAGACCGCAGGGCTCCTTTTCCTTTTCGCGCAAGCCATGCGGGTTCGACCGCAGCCGCGTTTCGCGATCTTCGACAAGGATCGTGGTGCCGAAATCTTCGTCCGCGCCTGCGGCGGGCAATATGAAGTATTGCGACCTGGTGTCCCAACCGGCTTCAATCCGCTCCAGCTCGAGGATACACCGGAGGCGCGGGCATTCCTGTTCGAGCTTCTCGCCTTTCTCGTTCGGCCACGCACCGTGGGCGACAAGCTCGGTGCAGAGCAAGAGAAAATCCTCGCTTCCGCGGTCGAGCGCATCTTCAGCGTACCGATCCGTGAGCGACGGTTTCGCGATGTGATCCAATTGCTGCGCGGCGCAGAAGTCGCCGGCCACGATGACCTTGCCAGCCGCTTCGAGGTCTGGTGCGATGCCCATGGCTGGCTCTTCGACAACGACGAAGACCTTTGGGATGGCGAGAAGGGCATCTTTGGCTTTGATCTGACATCGATCCTCGACGACCCCGATATCCGCACGGCCGCACTTGCCTATATCTTCTTTCGCATTGGAGGAATGCTCGACGGGTTTCGCCCGATGATGATGTTCATCGACGAAGGCTGGAAGGTTCTTGGCGACGAGAAGGCCGGCGCATTCCTCAATGACCAGCTGAAGACGATCCGCAAGAAGAACGGCATTATTGGTCTCGGCACGCAGTCGCCCCGCGATGTGGTGACGGCGAAGATTGCCCATACGCTGCTGGAACAGAGCCCCACCAACATCTTCTTCCCAAACCCGAAGGCTGATCGCGAAAGCTATGTCGAGCGCTTCGGGCTTTCCGAAACCGAGTTCGAATGGATCAAGTCGACCTCCTCAACGAGCCGGCAGTTCCTCGTCAAGCACGACCATGACAGCGTGATCGCCAAGCTCGATCTGTCTTCCATGCCGGACCTTATCAAGGTTCTGTCGGGTCGCGCGGAAACCGTGGCCGAATGCGAGCGCGTTCGCGCCATCTATGGCGAAGAGCCCGCCAAGTGGCTCCCCTTCTTCTGTGGCTGGAAAGTGGAGGCAGACCTATGATCACCAAAGTGACGACGTCTCTGGCTCTCCTTCTCGTAACTGTCATAGCAGTCGCTCCCGCCGTTGCTCAGGTTCCTGTCAACGATGCTGCGCGCACCGATACGGAAACCCGGACGCGCGTTTGCATGACCCGTGCGCGGACCTTCAAGCAGGCGAGCGTGTCTCCGTCGCGCGGCGTGACGCTATCTGTGACCAGCAGTCATGACACGGCTGGAATATCGGTTGTCGCAGGTCAGAGCGTTTTCGGAGCGACATTCAGCGGCACTACGATTGCGGGAAGCGAGTTTCAAATCATCGCCGCCGTCGTCGGCAGTATCGCGGCCGTCAAAACTGAGAACGCGGGTCAGGTGCTCAATTCTCTTGCGGCCGTCGCCTCCGCAATCGCTGCAAACCAGTCAGCGCTAAGGGCACAATCAACAACCATCGGCGCTTCATCCACCCAGCAGGGGGCATTCGACCAGAACACGGTCGCGCGTCTGTCGGCAGCACAGGTTTGGAACCAGGCGATCGAGGCCGTGAACACCAGAAACGCCATTCGCAATCAGAAGCTGCTCGATCAGGCCGCTGGCGAAAGTGCGCTTTCCGATTTTATGCGCGGCCAGAACTGAACTGAAAGGCGAAATAATGCATGCTATGAACATCCTCTCTCGCCTAACGGCCGCCTTCCTGTTTGCATCGTCTACAACTCAAGCTCAGGTGCCGGTGATTGACGAAGCAACACTGTCACAGGCGAAAGAGACCGCGAGCAACACGGCTCAGATCATGAGCTCGAACAGCGATATCCTGCAAACCGTCAACAAGACGCTGGCCGCCGTTACAGGCAATCGTTCGACCGCCGAGATTGCCAGCACCGCACTCGGTTCCGGGTTTTCGCTCGGCAATGCGCCCGACTTTTCGACCCTGCTCAACGGCCAGATGGTCTGGGGCAATCTAGGACAGTTCGGCAACAACGCCGCTGCAATCCTGAACGGTCTCAATCTCGTGAGAACCATCTCTGGTGCCACCTCAAGCTCGGACTTTACGCGCGCGGACAAATCCTATCAGCAGCTGGTCAACACAGCGACGGCTTTGACCGCAACGGTCTCTGGAACGCAGGCCGCTGTGCAACAGCGCAGTTCAGCATTCCAAGGTGTCCAGATGCAGATCGGGACAGCGCCTGACATCAAGGGATCGATCGATCAGAATTCGCAAGTCCAGACGCAAACCGCCCAGACCGTGAACGAGCTGGTCGGTGCGGTAAATGCCGGTAACGCCGCGATGAATACAGAACAGATGCGTCAGCTCGCCGCTGAGGCCGCGCTTGCCGAATTCATGAAGTAAGGGTGAGCGAATGTTGAAGCTGTTGACCGTCTTCTGTGTCTCGATGGCGCTGACTGTGTTTTCCGGCTGCGCCGGCCATAAGGACCTGCGTGCGCCCTGCGCCACACCCGAGAGTGCAATGACCTCGCTCTTTTCCTCGTCCGCCTTCGCCTCCTCCGTCTCTTGCGGCCCGCTCGTTCGCCAGAGCGGAGTCAGCATGTTTTGAGGATCACCATGGACGAACTCGCGAACGCCTCCGGCCAGTTCATCATCGACATGCTTGCCAAGGTCGATGCGCTCGGATTGACGGCGGTTCAAGGCATTTATCAGCAGCTGGCCGCCTATCTCGGGCCAATCTTTATCTCGGCGCTCACACTCTACGTCATCTGGTGGGGCTATGAGATGCTCTTTGGGCGCGCACCGATGACCGCTGGCGAATTCGTGTGGAGGTTTGGACGCGCCTTTATCTGCTACACGCTGATTGTCTCTTGGTCGGCCTATTCCCCGCTGATAGCCGAACCGCTGCTCAAGGCGCCACAAGCTGTGGCGACAATTGTTTGTAAGGCATCCGGCGGCGCCAATTGCGGTAATGACAGCGCCTCGATGGGCTCAGGTCTCAAGGATATCTGGACCGCCGCCGTGGCGGGCGCAAAAGCAATCGCCGCAAAAGGCGGTGTCACCGCCCCACAATTCTTTCTTGCCGCTCTCGTCGTGATGATCTTCGCAATCATCATCTGTGCCGTTGGAGCCGTCATTCTTATCATTGGCAAGATGACCATGTTCATCCTGCTTGCCATCGGCCCCATGATCCTATGCGCCGCCCTCTTCAATCTCACATCCGTCGTGGTCGATGGATGGGTGCGGACACTTGCCGCCTACGCGCTCCTGCCCATCCTTGTCTATACGGTGCTCGGCCTCATGACGACGATCCTCAGCACCACCATAGACGACATGAAAAGCGGATCAGCGGTCTTCTCTACGCTCGGCGCCTTCTGCTTCATGTGCGCAGCCACCGCATATCTTCTCAAGGAACTGGTGGGACTAGCGGCAGGCATCGCCGGTGGCGCGCCGCGCATCGACGCAACCGGGCAAAGCGCGTTGAGCGCCGCCCAACTCGCCGGTTTGACCACTGCGAAAGGGCTGCTTTGGGGAAGCCGAAAGATCTTCCAAAACCGACCGCAACGCCCATCAGCAACGATCGGGGATGGCGATGCCGCCGCAGCCCAAGTGCGCGCCGCAACGCTCAACAGCCGCAAATAATCCGAAGCTCAATATTCGAGGGAAGCTTTTCCATGACTGATATCAGCGGTGCGGAGGCACGCCCTCCCGCATCAACCGTGGTTGATGCCGATTATTACCACCAAGGCGAACGGTGGGAGGCGTCCGTCTATCGATGGACTGCTGCTTCGCGCAACGTCTGGCGTACCCTCGCCGTCGTCCTTGCCATGGCGCTTCTCGCCGCACTCGGTCTGCTCTGGGCACTCGTGCCGCTCAAGAATTTCGATGTCGTCGTGCTTGAGGTCGATAAGACGACCGGCTTTGTCGAAGCAAGCCGACCACTCTCGGAAGCCGGCGATCTCACTCAGAACGAAGCGGTCACACGCGCCAATATCGTCAGGTTCATTCGCACCCGTGAGACCTATGATCCGAAGGGACTGCGCGACAATTACGACCTAGCCTCCCTCTATTCGACCGGCAAGGCAGCAGACAATCTCGCCTTCACCTTTTCCGGCGCCAACCCGCAAAACCCGGTCAAGATCTATGGTTCGGATACGACGGTCACGGTGGCCGTCAAAAGCGTGATTTTCCTGAACGAGAAAACCGCCGCCGTCCGATTTTCGACGACGCGCGTCAGCGCGAGCGGCCCCTCAATAACCGAACACTGGGTCGCAAATGTCCGATTCCGCTACACGTCCGAACCGATGCGCAACGACTGGCGCTTCGATAATCCGCTCGGTTTCCAAGTGACCGAATATCGCCGTGATCAGGAAACGGTGACGAAGGAGGACGGCAAGTGAACGCGTTAATCCGTTCCCTCTTCCTCAGCGTGGTCCTCGCATCGGCGCTTGTGACAACCGTCCGCGCCGAAAGCACGCCGCGGGCTGTGCCGACCGACCAGCGGATCCGAACCGTCCCGTTCCAGAAGGATAATATCATCTATCTCGCCGGGATGATGGGCGTTTCGACCATGATTGTCTTCAACGAAGACGAGAAGATCGCAACCGTCGCCATGGGCGATAGCGTGGCATGGCAGGCAGTACCAGATCAGTCGAAGCAGTTCCTCTTCATCAAGCCGCTTCAGCCCGATGCCCAGACCAACATGAATGTCGTGACTACCAAGCGGGTCTATAATTTCGTGCTGAATGGGGCAAAGCCAGGCAATACGAAACAGGCGGTCATCAAGCTCCGTTTCGCCTATCCGGAAGATGTCGGCGATGCGAAGCTCTTGGCGCAGGCCAGACAATACGCGGCGATGCCCAACGTTCGAGACGCTTTGGCCAACCCTGGCCGGCTCAACTACGATTATGGCTATAAGGGCGCCGTCGAAAACCGTCCAACCTCGATGTTTGACGACGGAAAGAAGACGTTTTTCCAGTTTTCAGGCGAAGTCCCCGCCTTCTTCGCCGTCAAATCGGATGGCTCGGAAACACTCGTCAATTTCCGGCGCGAAGGCGATTACGTCGTCGTCGACAAGGTCGCGCGCCAATGGACCCTTCGAAACGGCGATATCGCCACCTGCGTCTTCAACCTGAAACATGAAGCATCAAACGCCATCAAGATCGCTGATGCGCCGCAGATGGTGGGAGCGCAAAATGACCATTGATTTTGAAGAAGAGTCCCGCATCACCGAGACGGTGGCGCGAACGCAATCGCCCAAGACCGGAAAGCTGATCCCGATCCTGCTCGCCTCTGCCGCCTTGGTCGTTCTCGCCTATGCCGGCTATGTCTCGTACTTGCAGCCGAAGAAGCGCGACAAGCAGGATCACGAAGAGTTCAAGACAGCGAGCAAGTCCGTCAATCTTGATCTCGACCCGATGAGCCCGCCGGGGCCGCCGGAAAACAAGCTGGTCATGACCCCGCCCCCACCTGTCCAGGTGCCGCCACCCGCCCCGATCGTCATTCAGGCTCCACCCATGATCGATGAGGACGCGGCGCGACGAGCGGCAGAGGAGGTGGCACGCCGCAAACGCGAGGAAGAATTGCGCCTTGCAAGGCTTCAATCGAATATGATTGTTGTCGATCAGGGCGCTATGAGCGCAACCGCTTCAAACATGGCCGGAGCCGCCAACAGCCCTTCGTCACAGAGCTCTGCTGCCGATGAAGATCCAAACCGCAAATTTGTCGCCTCGGTATCGTCCCAAAACATCGAGACCGTCAAGGCGACCCGCAATGACCGGATCGACGCGCTGATTGCACAAGGAACGCTCATTCGCGGTGTTCTAGAAACGGCGATCCAATCTGATCTTCCGGGTATGGTTCGTGCCGTCACCTCGACCGATGTCTATTCCTTCGATGGCAGGCGCATCCTGCTTCCAAAGGGTACGTTGCTGGTTGGCGAATACCGGAGCGGTATTGCCCGCGGCCAGAGCCGGATCCTCATCGTCTGGACACGTGCGCTACGCTCGGATGGGACCTCCGTTGCGCTCGGCTCCTACGGAACTGATGATCTCGGTCGCTCAGGTGTGACCGGTGTAGTCGACAAACATTACCTCGAACGTTTTGGAGCATCGGCCGTTCTCAGCATCGTCGGTGGCGTTTCGTCCTTCGTTGCCGGGCTGAACGCGAATGGGACCAGCTCGACCGCGTCGTCATCTGGCACTAGCGCGCAGACGCAGGCACAGCAGACGATCTCGCAGACCATGGCCGACATGGCGAACACGGCGCTTGCGGATTCCATCAAGATCCCGCCGACGGTCCGTGTCGATCAGGGAAGTCAGATCATGGTCTTCGTTCGACGTGATCTCGACTTCTCCTCGCTTTACCCCGATCCTGTCAAAGAGGCTGTCAATGAACTTCGTCGCCAGCGTGCCGCCGGTCATTGACCGCTCCCTTTGGGACGGCCTTCCGGTCTACCTGCGCCAGGCTGCGACCCCTCTTCGGGCCTGGCTTGAAGACCCGGCCGTCATCGAGATCATGTGTAACAGGCCCGGCGAGATTTGGGTCGAGCGCATCGATCAAGCTCGCATGCTGCGCCACGAGGTGCCAGGGCTCGATACCCGTGCCATTCGAGGACTTGCTCAACAGGTCGCAGGCTCAACGCAACAGAGCGTGAATGAGGAAACGCCTCTGCTTTCGGCTGCCATGCCAAATGGGGAACGGTTTCAGGGGGTGCTTTCGCCTGTTGCCACCGCCGGCGGGGCTTTTGCCATCCGCAAGCAGGTGATCCGCGATATGTCGATCGACGATTACGTGGCACTGGGCGGCCTCGATCATGTGCGGGTCTCCGGTCCGAAAATGGTCGATGAGGACACGAGCACCCTTGATCAGGATCTTGTCGAGGGGCTGAAGGACCCCTCCCCGCAAGGTCGAAGGGCCTGGCTGCGCTACGCCGTTGAGAACCGGGTCACGATGTTGATCTCCGGAGGGACGTCGAGCGGGAAGACCACCTTCTTCAACGGTCTTCTGAAGGACATTCCAGAATGGGAAAGGCTCATCTCCATCGAAGACACGCGCGAACTGAAGCCGCCACAGCCGAACTATCTGGCGCTCGTGGCATCAAAGGGCGGCCAGGGCCGTGCGAAAACCACGATCCAGGACTGCCTCGAAGCCGCGCTGCGCCTTCGTCCAGACCGGATCTTCATGGGCGAAATCCGCGGTGCGGAAGCCTATTCCTTCCTTCAGGCCGTCAATACCGGCCATCCAGGATCCATGTCTACTCTCCATGCCGACAATCCACATGGCGCTTATGAGCGCCTCGCCATGGCAACGATGCAGGCAGGCTTGGGCCTCAGCAAAACAGAGCTTGTCGAGTTCGTTCGCTACGTCGTGCCGATCATCATTCAGATCAGCCGCGATCCAGTCACCATGAAGCGCGGCGTGCGCGAGATATATTTCAATAGATGGGGCGGCCCGCAATGACGTCAAAGCAGCACCGTCACGCCGCATTCGCTATCTCACGCAGCTGCCTCCAACGGCACGATTTGGTCGATCGCATCATGAAACTTGTTCTCGGCGACCAACAGATCGTAATTGGACTGAAGGTTGACCCAGAACTGCGCCGACGTTCCGAAATAGCGCCCAAGACGCAAAGCCGTATCGGCCGTGATGTCACGCTGCTCCCGCACGATCTTTTCCATGCGATCACGAGGAATAAGCAGCGCCTTGGCAAGCGCACCAGGTGTCAGCCCATAGTCCGGCAGGAAATCCTCTCTAAGAATCTCACCGGGATGAACAGGTCGCGGCCGGTCATTGTTCATTGTTCTACTCCTTCAATGATAGTCGACGATCTCGACCTCAAACGCATCGCCGTCTTTCCATTCAAAGCAAATCCGCCATTGCCCGTTGATGCGTATGCTGTATTGCCCTTTACGATCACCCTGAAGAGACTCAAGGTTATTGGACGGCGGAACGCGCAAGTCGTCCAGCGTCGATGCGGCGTCAAGTTGGGCGAGCCGACGTTGCGCTCGCGAAACAATATCGGCTGGAAATCCCTTGGGCGCTTTACCAGCGCGCACCGCATCCAGCCGCTTGTCTTTAGACGTCTTGATCATCGTGCGAACGTATCTCAAGAGAATACAAATGTCAAGGCGTTGTATTCTAAAAAGATACAATGTTGCTCGGGCGGCGTTCAATGAAGCGCTTCGAAAAGATCGCCCTTTCTACCGTGGGACCCATCGCAGCTGTTGGCGCGACCATTTACGCCTGGTCGCTCAATTATAGCGTTGCGTCCTTTGTGATCTTGAAGAGCTCGACCATGTGGAAGGGCTTTTCGGGCGGCGAGATTTTCATGCCGATCAGGCAAGCCAGCACCTATATCGATAACCCGTCGGTCATGAGGCTGGTGAAAGCAGCAACAACCGCAACCTTTGCCGAAGCAGCGGTTGTCGCCGGTGCGGTAGCGCTCGCCATCATTCGGCCCTGGGAGGTTCGTCCACCATCGGACGGTTCACGCTTTGCGACACTTGAAGATCTGAAGAAGGCCGGCCTCATCGATGGGCATCCGGGAAAATCAGTTCTGCTCGGGACATTCGGCAAGGGCCGACAAACGGTTGATGTCCGCTATAGCGGTGACAGCCATTTCTTCGTCAACGGACCATCACGCGCCGGCAAGGGCCGTGGGTTCGTGATGACCAACCTCCTCGAATATGAGGGGTCGGTGGTCGTTCTGGACGTCAAGCTCGAAAACTACCTGAACACGGGTGCAGCCCGCCTTGCCATGGGCCAGACGTGTTTCGTCTTCGCACCGGGATCTGTGAAAACGCACCGCTGGAACCCTCTGGATTTCGTGCGTGGATGGCCTGAGCGATCCACCGACTTGATCAACCTGTCTGCTTCCCTCCTCCCCATCGGTGAGAGGGAAGATGGTTACTGGAAACAGACCGCGCGCGGGCTGCTTGCCGGCGTTCTAGGCTATGTCATGGAAGCCAAGTCGATGGAGGGCCGACGCAACTTTCGCTCGGTCTTGCGGATGTTCTCGACGGGACGTTCTTTTTCGGATGTGCTCACCGAGATCATCGATACCGAACCAGAGTTGAACGACTTCATCCTCGGTAGCTTCCGCCAGCATCTTGGACGCGACGAGGAACAACGCCCAAGCTTCGAAGGGCACATTGTCACGGCCCTTGCGCCATTCAACAATCTCCTGATCGCTGAGGCCTGCGCTCAGAGTGACTTCGATATTCGCGACCTGCGGCGTGCACCTTTCTCGCTGTTTATCGCGGCTCCCGTTTCAGATTTCGGGACGGTTGAACCGATCATCCGCCTACTCATCCAGCAAATTCATGACGTCATGTTACGAAGCCTTCCGGGCAAGGACGAACCGCACAAAATTCTGATGATGCTCGATGAATTCTATCAGTTCGAACGATTGCCCGAAATCATCAAGCGCGCGCCACTGGTTGCCGGCTATGGCCTCACGATCGCACTTGTCGCGCAAAACATTCCACAGATCGACGAGCGCTATGGCCAAAAGACGCGCGACGCGCTGCTCGGCAATATGGATATCAAGCTATGTATCGCAGTTGGCGACGACGCAACCGCCAGGATCGTCTCCGATAATCTCGGCCGGAAATATGAGGAGCGCGAAGGCTGGGGGAAGCAGACAAGTCTTCTCGCCGGAAAGAGGGCCTCCACAGGTCGCTTCGAACTCGTCCCCCTCATGGATCCGGGAGCCATTCAGCGCCTCGATGATACAAAGACCATCCTGCAGGTTCGCAGCGGCTACGGCGCGATCCTGAACAAGTTGAACTTCTATACCGATAGCCGCTTCCTTCAAAGACGCCGCGAGGTCGAGAGTTTTACGCGACATCTGGCCATTCCGGACCTAGCCATCCAGCCAGAATGGCCGTTGTTCGAAGCGCCCGCAGCATCGCTCAACTCGTACAAAGCGGGATCCGATGCTCAGCGGCAATTCGACAATGATGCCAACATCACGGGCACGAGCAATTCGAGCACTGATCACGACTTTGAAATTCTGGCCGCCGCTATGGAGGTTTTTGCGGACACGACACGGTTCATACACCAGTTCCGCAACGCCATGAACGCGATCGATGACCAGGCCATTGCCGACCTTCTGTTTCGGTTGCGAACAGCACCTGAAACTCTTGGGGGCCTCCGTGGCACGTCGGTACGCTTCGACCGAAAGGGCCGGCGCGAACGAAAGGCAGCCATGGAGGCGGTGTGGCGACTTCGCGAGGTCGTCACAGCAGCCAGATGGGCAAGAATTGCAGACGCGATGAATGCTCACGTCGCCGCGTTCACATGGTCCTTCGTTCAAGGCTTCGTACAGTCTGAGGGCAACGGCACCTTTGCCAGCGATCCAGTCGATGTCCTTCCTGCTCATTCCGATGTTGCTGCGGAAAGCAATCAGCTGGAGATCGGCCATGCGCAGCTGTCGGGCGTGATTGACGAGATTACTGAAATGGTAACGAAGGAGACTCAGGCATCCCCCAATGCAGAGCCGATCAACGACAGATCGCGGGCGATTGACGCCGCAGTGGCGCGGCTGAAGCTTTCCACCGCCGCCGCCATTCTGGACGACGACCAACTTCCAGACGCGATCCAGGCGGACAACGAAGACGTGGGTCCTCCTACCCTAGACGCGACTAATCAACAGCCAGACATCACGGAGTAATGGCGCGTGAACAGAAACGACATATCAAACTTCATCGAATTCGACGGCGACCAGATGGGGCTCACCGGAAATATCGCCTCCATTTCCTATGACGTCGACATCCTTGGCCAGCGCTTCGTCAGCGATAATCCGAAAGCGCCGCAGTTCAGGCTCTACGCAAAATCGCCTCGCGGCAGGACCGTCGAAATCGGCGGGCTCTGGCTGAAGGAAAGCCAGTCCACGGGCGGGCAATACTATCAGATGACGATTACGACGGGATACGGGAAGTTCCACGCCAATCTTGGCCGCTTCCCGGGACAAAGCGACACGAACCTGATGGCGGTGATCCCATGGGACTGACGAGGTCGAGACACAAAATGGGCAGAGTTGCCACCGCCATCACAGTTGCCGCAATTGCGGTGGGAGTGGGCGCCTCCACCTGGGCAGCCGACCTGCTGAACGCGGCCAAGGCCAGTTTGGAAGCGAAGAATGCACCCCAGAACATGCCTGCAACCGTGCGGGCCCGATACTGCGAAGACACAGCATGTGAGCTCGTGACGCTTCGGATCTGGAGCGGCGACACGTTCTCCATGGACCGATTGGGGCAACACCACGAGTTAGTCACCATCGCCAATATCGATGCAGCTGATGTTCATGCCCCATGCGCGGCAGAAGTGGTCGCCGCCCAATCGGCGAAACGTCAGTTGGTGGCTTTGTTTGAAGGTCGAACTTTCGTCCTGGCGCGCGTGGCAGGACGAAAGGATGCGCGATCCATCGCGTTCGTGACGGCTGGTGGGCGGGACTTAGGGAAGATGATGATGGATAGCCACCAAGCACGACCGTACGAGACGCCGCCGCGACCCTGGTGTTAGCTTTTAATAGTCGAAAGGATGTGGAGTAACGCTTCAGTTGCTCAAAAGCATTGGTCGGATTGATGTCGCGACTCGAGCAAGATTTGCGCCGCTGTATGGCCGATAAGGGGCCGTGAGGGGACTGTCCGCTTCTGACGGATGAAGCACAGAAGCGGACATATATCATCGCCAACGGAATAATTCAGATTTCGGTTCGTTCGGCGAGTTCCAAGGCATCCTCAATGTCGACGCCGAGATACCTCACTGTGTTCTCGATCTTGGTATGGCCAAGCAGGATCTGGATCGCTCGGAGGTTGCCGGTGGCTTTGTAAATCATGGCAGCCTTTGTTCGTCGAAGGGAATGCGTGCCATAGTCCTCCCGACGCAGCCCAATCGCTGTCACCCATTCATCCACCAGTCTGGCATACTGTCGAGTGCTAAGATGATCGGTATGGTCGACACGACTGGGAAAGGCATAGTCGTCGACTGTTCCTCCCCTTCGTTGAAGCCAAGCAAGCAGACTGGCTCGGACCTCAGTCGTAATTTCGAACTGCACCGGCCGGCCGGTCTTCTGCTGGACGACTATCGCTCGAGTTCGGATTTCATGGCCAGTGACGAGGGTCCCGATTTTGAGTTTTACCAGATCGCAGCCGCGGAGCTTACTGTCGATCGCAAGATCGAAAAGCGCACGATCTCTCATCCTTCCTTCTCGGTCGAGGTAGAAGCGGACTGCCCAAATCTGGCGTTGTTTCAGGGGCTTCTTGACGCCAACTTGCTTTCCTGCGTTCCAAGCCGGTTTACCCAGTGCAGCAGGATCATATTGTGAGATACCCATTTTAGTTCTCCTACGGCCACATTGGCCAGAGGGAGAATGAACGGTTTTTGCTCCATGGCGGGGCCGATTGCAAATCGTCGGCACGGTCTGAGCCGGAAATTATTTCTGTTTTGACGACTGGCGGGCAGTGGATTGTGTCTGCCCGGCGCAGCGCGTCAGGAAAGGGTGTAAGATTTGGCGTTTGCGGACGACTAGCGTTGGTAAGTTCACCTGTTTAAGAGCTACGGCACCATGGCGATGGAATATTCCAGGAGAAATGTCATTCGAGTTTTTGGTTTAGCTGCGGTTGGCAGCGTGGCTGATCTGACAGAGCCATCGAGCGAACCATGACGCGGATTTTTCTGGTGGGTGGTGGACATGCTCATCTGATTGTCATGGAGGAGCTTGCGAAGAAGCGCCGCGATGATCTTGAGGTCGTAATGGCGACGCCTTCGCCTTGGCAGTATTATTCGGGAATGTTGCCGGGGCTGATATCAGGCCGCTATGCAGAAGATGACTGCAGGATCGATATCCGGCCCCTTGCCGCGAAGGCGGGTGTTCGACTGATCCTTGAGCCTGTCGCTGCCATCGATGCCGATCGCAACATGGTGTGCTTTGCTGACGGACGGGATTTGGGTTATGATTTGATGTCTCTCGACATCGGTAGCGAGATCAATGCTGGATGGCTTGCCAGCCTTTCAGACAAGCTTCTGCTCCCCAAGCCGATTGATGGCTTCGTGGCTCAGTGGCATCAACTGCTTGACCGCGCGAAGGCCGAAGCACAGGTTCGCCTCGTCGTTGTCGGCGGCGGCGCGGCCGGGGTCGAACTGGCGCTCGCAACGAAACGGGCGCTCGACTCAGCTTCAGTCACGGCAGAGGTTTTCCTTATTGCCGGCCGCTCCAGCGTCCTTTCCAGCCATGGTGCGAGAGCACGCAGGCTGGCCACACATGCGCTCGCTCGAAGCGGGATCATGGTCATCCAGGAGCGCGCGGCCGGCAGCGCGAATGGTGTGCACCTATCGAATGGCCAAACCTTGGACGCCGACTATGTGATTGCCGCGACGGGTGCCCGCCCCGCTTCATGGCTCGAACTGTCCAGGCTGTCGCTCGATGAACACGGTTTTGTTCTGGTCGACGCCGCGCACAGGAGTGCTTCCCATCCCAACGTGTTTGCGGTGGGCGATGTCGCGGCAAGAACGGATGTGACCATGGAGAAATCGGGCGTTCACGCAGTTCGCGCCGGACCCGTGCTGGCACGAAACCTGATCGCGGCATCAAAAGGCGAAAGCCTGCAACCCTACTTCCCGAGGAAGAGATCCCTCTACATTCTGGCGAGCGGACCCGGAACTGCAATCGCCTCCTGGGGTGCGCTGAGCGCTGAGGGAAGATGGGCATGGCGTTGGAAGGACCGCATCGATCGAAACTTCATCAATCGCCTCAAAGTATGATCACATTTACGGGAGCGCCGATCGAGGTAAAGGGGAAGGTCGATTCCGCAGGAACATACCGCTCACCATGGCGCAGGTCTCGCGCTTTCACGAGAACTTGAACGACGCGACTAGGTTTCTGTGACACCTTGCCAGCCAATCCTTTTCATCTCATCCGCACGGGGCAATAATGACGAAGCCGGAACCTGCCTTCGATAATCCAGAGTTCCTAAGGGAACTGCGAGGGCAAATGCTCAAATTTGCGATCCTGCAACTCTCTGATCCTGTTGTTGCGGAGGATGCCGTTCAGGAGGCCTTGGCCGGAGCGCTCAAGAACGTTTCGACCTTTGCCGGTCAGGCTGCCATCAAGACCTGGGTCTTTGCCATCCTTAAAAACAAGATCATCGACACGATCAGACAGAGACAGAAGCTTGCCCAGCTTGCGCCCTTGGTCTCGTTCGATGGCGAGGCAGATGATGTGGATACCCTGTTCGACAGGCGCGGCATATGGAAGGCGCAAAACAGGCCGACCGATTGGGGTACTCCCGAGGATAACGTCCTTGGGCGCGATTTCTGGCGTGTCTTCGATGCATGCCTCAATCATCTTCCCGCGCAGCAGGGCAAGGTCTTCATGATGCGGGAGTTCATGGACATGGCGACTGCGGACATATGCGTTGATGCAGGCGTTTCTGTCTCTAACCTCAACGTGCTTCTTCACCGCGCGCGGCTTCGGCTGCGCAATTGTCTCGAGAAACACTGGTTCCAAGGGGAGAAGCGGGCATGCTGAACTGCTGGAGCGCGACGAAGCTTGCTTCGGATTCCCTGGACCGGAAGCTGACGCTCGTGGAGCGGATGCGGCTGGGAACGCATCTTGCCATGTGTCCCGCCTGCCGTCGCTTTTCGCGTCAGGCCGCGGATCTGCGCCAATTGTCGAGGCATTACTGTTCCGTTCCGGACGACCTCTCCAGGCCTTCCGAAACGGACAGCGAGCGGTGACTGTAAGAAAGGCTCAGATGCGCCGACAAATGGCCAAGTAACCGAACAAAAATAGGAGTTTGGCTCTTGAAACGAGCGCTGGTTTTCATCGTGCTGGCCGTTGTTCTGCTGGCTGTCTATGCTCTAGCGGGCCATGCTCTTCCCGACATTGGCGACTTGAAGGCAAACCTTCAGCCATTGACCGAATGGGTAACGGCCCGCCCGATAGGTTCGGCGCTTGTCTTTTTCGTCTTGTATGTGGTGATTGCCTCGCTTTCCGTACCCCTCGCGACCGTCGCGACTTTGGCAGCAGGCGCGCTTTTCGGTTTCTGGAAGGGGCTTGCGCTTGTCTCATTTGCGTCGAGCCTCGGTGCGACGCTCGCCTTTCTCGCCGCCCGGCTCTTGCTCCGCGATGCGGTGCAGGAGCGCTTTTCGAACCGTCTTGTCGCGATCAATGAGGGTTTCCGGAAGGACGGGGCCTTCTATCTGTTCACGCTGCGGTTGCTGCCAATCGTTCCGTTCTTTCTGGTCAACCTCACAATGGGCCTGACGCCGATCAAGGCCAAGACCTTCTACTGGGTCAGTCAGGTGGGAATGTTGGCCGCGACGGCGGTCTTTGTGAATGCGGGAACACAGATCGCAAAGATCGATAGTCTTAAAGGAATTCTCTCGCCCGCTTTGATCGGATCCTTCGTCCTGATCGGCCTTTTTCCGTGGTTTGCGAAGATCTTCGTTGATTGGCAAAGACGGAAAAACGTCTACGCGCGCTGGTCCCGCCCGAAGCGATTTGACCGCAACCTCATCGTCATTGGTGCAGGTTCGGCAGGACTCGTCAGCGCGTATATTGCGGCGGCTGTGAAGGCAAAGGTGACGCTGGTCGAAGCCAACAAGATGGGCGGCGATTGTCTGAACTACGGCTGCGTACCGTCCAAGGCGCTCATCAGGAGCGCGAAGCTCGCCGCACAGATACGCAAGGCCGACCGGTTCGGGCTTTCAGGCTCGGAACCGCATTTTTCATTTCCTTCGGTCATGCAGCGCATTCGAGATGTCATCGCGCAAATTGCACCGCATGACAGCGTCGAGCGATATGAAGGTCTCGGCGTCGAGGTCCTTTCGGGCTATGCGCGCATCAAGGACCCCTGGACCGTCTCCGTTCGACTGGCCGATGGAACCGATCGGCATTTGACCACCCGTTCGATTATCATAGCCACAGGAGCGCGCCCCTTCGTGCCGCCGCTGCCTGGCATAGAGGATTCGGGCTATGTCACCTCCGATACGCTTTGGGACCGATTTGCGAATTTGAGCGAACCGCCGAGGCGGCTCGTCGTCCTTGGCGGCGGACCCATCGGTTGCGAGCTTGCGCAAAGCTTTGCGCGACTTGGTTCTGAGGTGACCCAGATCGAGATGGCCGATCGCCTTCTGGTGCGGGAGGATTCGGACGTCTCCGACTATGTCCGCAACGCGCTTGAGGCAGACGGCGTTCGGGTTCTGACATCGCACAAGGCGCTAGCCTGCGGCAGGGATGGCGACCAGAAACACATCCTTGTAAGCGACGGAAAGCGGGAGATGCATATCCCCTTCGATGAACTCGTCTGCGCGGTCGGACGCAGCGCGCGCTTGACGGGATTTGGTCTCGAAGAGCTTGCCATCCCCACCGAGCGCACTGTCACGACCAACGCCTATCTGGAAACGATCCTGCCCAATATTCTGGCGGCGGGCGATGTCGCGGGCCCTTACCAGTTTACCCATACCGCTGCGCATCAGGCGTGGTTTGCGACGGTTAACGCGCTCTTCGGTACCTTCAAGAGGTTCAAGGCGGATTATAGAGTAATCCCCTGGACGACCTTTACCGATCCCGAGGTTGCTCGCGTCGGGATCAATGAACAGGAGGCCCGGCAACAGGGCATCGCTTACGAGGTCACCCGTTTCGCCATCGACGATCTTGATCGCGCCATCGCCGAGAGCGCGGGACACGGTTTCATCAAGGTTCTGACCGCGCCGGGCCACGACCGGATCCTCGGCGTGACGATTGTCGGCGAGCATGCCGGCGATATCATCGCGGAATTCGTGTTGGCGATGAAGCACGGCCTCGGCCTCAACAAGATCCTCGGAACCATACACGCCTATCCGACATTCGCGGAAGCGAACAAGATGGTGGCCGGCGAATGGCGGCGGGCGCATGTGTCCCGGCGGCTGTTGGCCATATTGGACATCTATCATCGTTTCATGCGGGGCGCTTCGTCATGATCGATAGCTACATCCTGCCAACCCAGAAGAGGTTCCTGCAACCGCTTGCAAACCTGCTCGTAAGATCGCGGGTTTCCGCAGACAATATCACGGTGGTCGGCTTCCTCGTGGGGCTTGCCGCCGCGCCGCTGCTAGCCTTCGGTCATTACGGTGCCGCGCTGGCTGTCATCCTGATCAATCGGATCTTCGACGGGCTGGATGGCGCGGTCGCGCGGACGTCAGGGCCGACGGATCGCGGGGCCTATATCGACATAGCCTTTGACTTCTTTTTCTACGCGACCATTCCATTCGGCTTCGCGCTTGCCAATCCGGAGCAGAATGCCTTGGCGGCGAGCGCACTTGTCGCCGCTTTCATGGGCACCGGATCAAGCTTCCTGGCCTTTGCCACGATCGCCGCGAAACGCGGCATTTCGGCGGATGCCTATCCCCAGAAGGGCATCTATTATCTCGGAGGCCTGGCCGAAGGTGCGGAGACAATTGCTGCCTTTGCGGCCATGTGCATCTGGCCCGACCATTTTGCCGCGATCGCCTGGAGCTACGCGGCGATCTGCATGGTGACGACCGTGACGCGCTGGCGGCAGGGCTGGGTCGTCTTTTCTGAGAAAGAGCCGGAAAAGAATGTAAGGAACGCAGCCGGCACTCGACCAACACGGGAAGATCAAAATTCTCTAAGGGAGCCTTCATGAAACGACCACTCCTTCTTGCGGCAGCGCTCGCTTTGGCCGCGCAGCATGGCTTTGCGGCCGATGACTGGAACGCAACGCTGGCAAAGGCGAAGGGCCAAACGGTCTACTGGAATGCCTGGGGCGGGGATGAGCGGACGAACGCCTTTATCGCCTGGGTAGGTCAGGAGACTGAAAAGCTCTACGGCGTGAAGGTCAAGCAGGTGAAGCTTTCCGATACGGCTGAGGCGGTGAACCGCGTGATTGCTGAAAAGCAGGCAGGCAAAACCGAGAATGGCTCCGTCGATCTGATCTGGATCAACGGACCGAACTTCCTGTCGATGAAGGAAAAGGGACTTCTCTACGGTCCCTTCGCACAGACGCTGCCCAATGCAAGGTTTCTCGATCTGACGCCGGGCTCCGCAAACGTGGTCGATTTCACCGTGCCGGTGGACGGCTACGAATCGCCCTGGAGGCTTGCTAAATTCGTCTTCAACTACGATAGCGCCAAGGTCTCCGACCCTCCAAAGACCATTGAGGCGTTTGTCGACTGGGCGAAGGCGCATCCCGGTCGCTTTACGCATCCCGCCGTCAGCAACTTCATGGGAGCCACTTTCCTCAAGCAGGCTCTGATCGCCTTGACGCCCGATCCGCAGATCTTGCAGTCTCCAGCAACGGACGCAAATTTTGACGCTGCCGTTGCCCCCCTTTGGCGCTGGTATGACCTGCTGAAACCGAATCTCTGGCATGGAGGCGCAGACTTTCCTGCGAATGAGGCTGTGCAGGACCAGCTTCTGGGCGATGGTGCGATCGACATTTCCATGTCATTCGATCCGGCAAGCGCCGCATCGGCGGTCGAAGACGGCAGACTGCCGAAGAGCGTTCGCACCTATGCCCTGTCCGGAGGCTCGATCGGTAATGTGAGCTTCGTGGCCATCCCCTTCAATGCCGCGCACAAGGAGGCGGCGGAAGTGTTGGCGAATTTCCTGCTTGCGCCCTCCACGCAGGCTCATATGCAGGACATCCGCGTATTGGGCAGCTATTCGGTTCTGGATTGGTCGAAGCTGGACGATGCACAACGAAAGGCGTTTGACGACTTGCCCAAGTCGGCCTCACTGCCCGGCAACGACGCGCTCGGGAAGACCCTGCTGGAGCCACATCCGTCCTGGATGACAAGGCTGACGGAAGCGTGGGCCAAGCGCTATGTGAAATGAAGCGGAGGGGTACTCAAAAGCAGGCCATCGTCGTTGCGGCGCTGCTGTGCGGCGGCTTCCTGTTGCCGATCCTCGCCGGGCTCTGGCAGACAGTGCTGCCGGCGTTCGGATATCTTCCGGCGATCGGCGCGACGAATGTCAATCTCGATGCCTGGCGCAATCTCTTCTCGACGCCAGGCTTCGGGACGAGCGTCGGCGTGACCGTTTTCGTCGGCTTTTCGGCCACTTTTCTTGCGCTGGTCGCGGCCATTGCGTTTCATGCGCATCCGCGAGTGCGGAGTTGGACGCGTTTCGACAGTCTATTTGCGACGCCTTTGCTTGCAAGTCCGCATGCAGCCATCGCGATCGGCCTTGCTTTCCTGATTGCCCCTTCGGGCTGGCTGTTTCGCCTGGTCAGCCCTGAACTGAGTGGCCTCTCCGTCCCGCCCGATGTAACGATAGTCAACGATGCAGCGGGGCTGGCCCTCATTTTCGGCCTTGTGGTGAAGGAAACGCCCTTTCTCATTCTTGTGATCGGCGCGGCACTCAACCAGTTGCCGCACCAATTCTATCGCGCGAGCGCTCGCTCGCTCGGCTACGGTCCTGGAGCAGCCTGGGTCTTGGTGGTGTTCCCGCAGATCTACCCGCAGATTCGGCTCGCCGTTTATGCCGTTCTTGCCTTTTCGCTTTCGGTCGTCGATGTCTCCGTGATCCTTGGGCCGGGAACGCCGCCGACCATCGCGGTTCAGACGCTCCGGTGGTATTCTGCGGCAGACAGCGAAATGCTTCTGACCGCTTCAGCCTCTGCCGTCTTCCTGACGGCGCTGGTGATCGGAGCAATCCTTCTGTGGTGGCTGGCGGAACGTGTGATCGTCTTTTCTTCGACCTGGCTGCTCGCGTGCGGAGCCCGCCATCATTGGCTGAATTTCGTCGCCAAAGCACATTCGGCTTTCGGGTCGGTTATGCTGCTCACAGGCGGTTTGTCGTTGGTGGGCCTTCTCGTCTGGTCCATGACCTGGCGGTGGAATTTCCCCTTCGCTCTACCCGAAAGCTGGTCGCTCGCCATCTGGTCTCGATCCATGGGCGACTGGAGTTCGGCCTTCATGGCGACACTATGGATTGCCGTATCTTCAAGCCTTGCTTCCCTCGTCGCAGCGATTGCCGTTCTGGAAACGCTTGATCGTTCAGGTCGCAAAGGCATGCGTGCCCTGACAATTTTCATCTATCTACCGCTCATTCTGCCTCAGGCGGCTTTCATCTTCGGCCTGCATGTGGCGTTCCTGCAGTCCGATTTAGCGGGTACAATGCCGGCTGTCGCCTGGTCGCACATGCTCTTCGTCTTTCCCTATATCATGCTCGCGCTCACAGACCCCTGGCTGGCGCTCGATCCCAGATTCGCGAGGGCTGCGGCGTCGCTTGGCCATACACCGAAGCAGATATTGCTGCATGTGAAACTGCCTATCATGATGAGACCCGTGCTCACCGCCTTTGCCATAGGCTTCGCCGTCAGTGTCGCGCAATATTTGCCGACGCTGGTGATCGGCGAGGGACGGATTGATACTTTGACGACGGAAGCCGTTGCGTTGTCGAGCGGCGGAGACAGACGGGTCATCGGGGTGTTCGGCACGCTGCAGGCACTCTTACCGCTTGTCGTCTACATCATTGCCCGGACCGTGCCGGCGTTCGTCTTCGCAAAAAAGAAGGGCATGGCAGGAGCCCGCGCATGACCGCACTTGAACTCAAGGACGTCTCGATCTCGATTGCAGACACCGGCCGCAGGCTCGTCGCTGACTTGAACCTGAAAGTCGAAGCAGGCTCCGTCACCACGATCATGGGACCGAGTGGTTCTGGAAAATCATCCCTCCTTGCATTCATTGCCGGGCATCTCGAACCACCATTGCGTGGCTCCGGAACTGCGATATGCGGCGAGACCGAGATATCCGGCCTGCCGCCAGAACTGCGGAAAATCGGCATTCTCTTTCAGGACGATATGCTGTTTCCGCACTTGACCGTCGGCGGCAATCTCAACTTCGGCCTGAGCGCCACCGTCAGAGGAAGGCGCGAAAGAATGCAGAGAATAGAAGCCGCCCTCTCGAGGTCAGGACTGGACGGTTTCGCCGGCCGGGATCCTGCAAGTCTCTCCGGCGGTCAGCGCGCCCGTGTGGCACTGTTACGGACACTGCTTTCCGAACCCAGGGCTCTCCTCCTTGATGAGCCGTTCTCAAAACTCGATGCCACCATGCGCGACGACATTCGCGATTTCGTCTTCATGCAAGCGGCGGAGCAGCATATTCCTGTGCTCCTGGTGACGCATGACGAAGAGGACGCCAGGATCGCGATGGGTCCTGTTTTCGACATTTCGGAATATGCACGGCCGTAAAGGCCGACATCTGGCTCGCAGGTAATTCACGTTGGATGTTCTGCCAGAAGTCATGATGCGGCGAAGTTGCGCGTCCTCGAAGATTAGGAGCTCCCGCCCATCCACCTCTCTGGGCCGTCTTTCCGACGGACGACTGGCGAGCGCCAAGGCGCGAGCATCCACGCAGTTCGCGGAGCAGGTTCTTACGCGAAATGCCAAACTTGACCAATAGCAACAAATTGAACGTCAGCTTTCAGCGCAACTTCTCGCCGCCCCCTACGTCTGGAATGAAGGCGCAAAGCGGTCATAGCCTCGTCTTGAAGGGGCTCGAACCGCCGCCCCCGTCATTCAGTCCATATGTTCGCGCAGAACTTCCGTGTACGGTCAACTAGTTGCTTTCAGGAGCGGCCGATAAGGAGGCGCAAAGCGGTCATTCGTTCCGGCATTCAGTTGTTCTTGACCAAAGGAAACATCCCGGCGCTGGCGCTATACGCTGCCATAACCGGTGTTACCGCGGGTTTGGCATTCACCTATGTAGCTTTTCAGCGATTGGAAACGGCGGTCGCATATCCGGAGTTGAAGGCGCTGCTTCAAAAACAGGTTCGGGTTTGGGAAAAGGTACGAGCTGAGAAGGCAGCCTGTGAAAATGTGACATCGAATTTCATGGAATAGGTCATAGGTTATCCGCACGCGCCGAGCTTGCCATTGCCCCAGGAGGTCTGCCGACGGTCCGCCCCCGACCGCTCAACCTCTTAGAACTCGGCAACCTTGCCTGATCACGGCACTATAGCTATATTGACTTAAGGAGTGCAAAACGCCATGCGCATCGAAAAACGCACCGAAATTGAACGCTGGACCAAAACGGCAAAGGCCGAAGAAAAGCCGGAACCCGGCTATTCTGAATGGCTTGCAGAGGAAATTGAGGCGGGCATTGCCGAACTTGATGCTGGCAAGGGTATCCCTGCGACCGAGATCTGGCAGGCTCTCGGTCTCGAATGAAGCTGATAGTCTCACCCCGCGCTGCCAGAAGGTTGCGGGAAATTCAAGCTCATATCGCCCTTGAGGCAAACCTGCATATCGCGTTAGGGGTCGTTTTGCGCATCCGCCAGAGTGCGGAAATGCTGGCTGACTTCCCTGAGATTGCGCCGGAATGGGACGGCGGACCCACCCGGGCGCTGACTGTCTCTGGTTTACCCTACCGTATTCATTACCGACTTAAGTCGGAGGCAGTGGAAATCATCACAATCGCCCATACCAGCCGGAAACCGTTACGTTTCGTCTAAGAAGTGGCCAATAAAGCCATCGCGTTCTTCCTGGAACGGTACCATTGGAATGGAATCAACAGTCACTGACGCTGCTTCGGCTTTTGCCGCTCCGCTTGCTTTTTCACTTCGACGTCCTTGTTCGCCTGTCTCTCCGCCAACAATTCCTCCTGCGCATGGCGCTGCTGCGCAATCTCCTGCGACTGGTTGATATCAGCAGCCATCGGCTTATCAACGCTCTGCTCGACCGAACGCTCAGCGCGAACGGCCGCAGCCGCTTCTGAACTCGTGCGGTATGCATGATCCTCGCCACCACCGTCGAAGGGACGCTCATTCGTCGCCGATGACCTGGTGGCCTGACGCACCTCCCTGCTCGCTTCAGTCTCCGTGCGCTCCCGCACCGCTGCAAGCCCGATCTCGATTTCTGCCTCGGTCCTGCGCAACTCGGGTTGATCAGCGGCACCTTCGACAAAGCCAAGACGCTTGCTCTCTCGTTCTGCCTGTTTCTGGCGGCGCTCCTCGACCTTCAAGCGCGCCTCCGCCAGCTTGTCCTGAAGCTCCGGGTTAGTCAGTGTCAGGCCGTGCTCGGCTGCAAGTTCCACCGCAAGAGCCTTGTCACTCGCTGTCCCGTTGACAGCGATAGCGCCCCACTTCGCCTCCGCCTGCCTCATCGCTGCGAGCATCGCCTCACGCTCGCGCTCTGCCGGCCTTATCTTCAAGCCATCATCGATGGGCTTGAGCGGCGAAGCATTCTCCAAGGGTTTCGGCGTTTCGCTTGCAATTCGAGGCGCCGGCTGAACATCCACCAGTCGTTCATCGGAGACCCCAGCTGCAATGCCCGCCTTATCCGGCCGCAACGCAATATGGTCGCGAGCCGCATTCAAGGCCGATTGAAGCTCCGGATTGGTGATCTTGAATCCATGCTCTGCTGCCAGCTCAATCGCCAGCGCCTTGTAGCGATCCGTGCCGGTGATGGTCAGCGAGCCCCATTTTGTTGAGGCGACCTGCATGGCAGCCAGCACGATTTCCCGGTCATTCCAGTTCGAGATCTCGACCTTGTCACCATGATCGGTGAAGGCGACCGCGCCGACACGGCCCTCCGACTTGCGGTGGCTGTATCGCATCGTCTCGCCGCGCTCTTCGGCAACGAAGTTCTGCAACTCGACCGGCTGCGGTTTGACGAAGGTCTCACCCTCGATCTTGCCGCGCTTCTTCTCGATCTCTTCCTGGGCCTCCAGCATGACGCGCTGATTGGTCTTGACCTTGTCCCTGAGGGCCTTGAACTCCTCGGCCTTCTGCTTGGGCAGGTTCGAAGCAATCGCTTCGAGGCTCTCATCCATGTCCTTGAAGCTGGATTTCATGAGGCGGAGGTCTGCCATATCGTTGTCCTTTTGATTCCAAGCGAATGTGATTTCGGGGTTTTGTTTCTCAATGCCGGCAGCCAATGCCGCGTGCTCAGTGAAGCGGATGATTTCGGCCGGTAGAATGGGGCTGATGAATTCTGCTCGGCTGGCAATATCGCGGGGAACGACAAACACAGTGCCGGGATGCTTTCGCGATGGGATAAGCTGGTGAATCTCAGTCGAGGGGATATCAAGAAAGCGCAGCGAGCCACCGTCACGGACAACAACCTGCGCAGCGGATGCACGATCCAGCGTGAACAATGGCGCCGATGACGACCGGGGGCCAGAACGCTCAGCACGATAGAGCCTCACCATCCCCGGTCGTTGCAATGGCTCCAGAGGAAGGTCGGACGAGAAGGCGGTTCTCGACATATCCGACCAGGCACGCACCGTTGCCTCTGCACGCCGCCTTCCCTCTTCGCGCGTCGGAACATGGATCTCGCCATCACGCACGGCTGCCACCCGGCGGCGAATAGTCTCGGATGCCTCACCGCGCTCGACGCGCCGGATATCCTTCATCTTGTAGCCAGGTGGATTGGCGCGCTCGAAACGGCTGACTGCATCCATGGGAATGTCACGTTGACGGGCTTCCTCAGCCAGCGTCTCGCGCCACCTTTTGAAGTCGCGGATACCCGGATGCATCCGCTCTCCCGTCTCCGCTCGCATCTTGACGACCGCATGAACATGCAGATGGTCGCGGTCCTCATGTAGCGCGAAGACATATTGGTGGCCGGCAAACTCGCGCGCCAGCATCGCCCTCGAGGCCGACACGAACGCCTCCTTCGGCGTCCCCGGCTTGGCGCTCAGAACGATATGAGCGACATCGCGACGTTCCTGCGAGCGCAGATCGCGTTTCCACGCGCGCGCCTCCTCGATCGCTGCCTTGGGTCCGCTAAGAACCACATCGCCGGCAAAGCAACCGTCGCTCTCCAGACGAGCGGCCCGTAAGTCGTGACGGCCGCCTTTGCGAATCTGGCCGAGATAACGCGCCACGCCTTCAACGCCATGGGCAAAGCCTTGAACATCAACATGGGCATCCTCACCGAACGCTGTCTTGAGCGACCGTTCAAGCCCATCCCGAGATTTGCGGTTATCGTAAATCCGTCCAGCTTTCTCGTGGCCCACAGAACGATGCGCTGTACTGACCACGACGTCGACGAAACGGCGTCCGTCTTCCGCAATCTCACCCGCCTCCGAGATCCGCCATGCCATGCGATGACCGGGCAAGGCCTGTTTGAGCGATGCGCTTACAGTCACCTCAGACGGAAACGTATCAGCCGGCAGGGCAATCGATAGCCGCATCACATCCTTGGACGGCTGCCTTCCATCCTCCGCACTCCACTGGTCAGCGATCTCCTGCACCCACGCGTTCCCCTGATGCGTGAAGCCCGCCTCGTCCTCCGCGGGCACCTCTCCGCCGCGGCTCTGATAGGTCAACAAGGCACCGATCCGCGAGCCCCCCGCCGCAAAGCTCACGAGCTTGACGACAGCCGGTTGTGAACCGGAAGCGATTGCCAAACGTGCAGCCTTGGCAGCCGGCGTGATACCAAAAGCCGGCCCCGCCCCTGATGACGCTGGCGAAGAATACGGTCGCGCGTTCTTGTTCTTGGTAGAGGGTGCCAGCGTCGGACCAGGTGCACCCCCTGCCCCACCCGCTCCGCCGCCCCCGGGGCCGCCACGACGTTTACGCCATTCGTCGTCCCGCGCTCCCACTGGCGGCCGGCCAGTAAAGGGCTTGCCGCCCGTCTGCGGCTTGCCTGAACTAAGCGGCTTTCCACCACGTGGCTTCGGACCGGGCTTTTGCCGCGACTTCAATCCGACCAAGCCGATCTCTGACTGCTGCCGAAGGATCGGCACGGATGAGATCCTGCGCTTCTCTTCCATCTCATCCAGCAGCGTGAGAAAGCCCGCTCGGTCAAACATCCCGCACGACCTTCTGAGATGCCCGCTCACGGGCCCTCGCGCACAGCCCTTCCAGCATGTCGATCTGGCCGGCGACGATCCGCGCGAGACGTTCGACGCCACCAGTCAGATCCGCATAACCAGGGGCCCGGCCAGAGTTCAGCGCGCGCGTGATCTGGTTCAGGTTCACGCCCGCCTTGCGCAATTGCACGACATTGGCACGAATTCCCTTTGCGGCATCGCCGTCGAATGTCGGACCGAAACCCGAGGCCTGACGCACCAACCTGCGCAAAACCTCGCTCGTCGTCAGGTTATGAGAGGTCGCAAATGACGTCAGCGCGCTCAACTCACCTTCAGAAAGCCGCACATGGACTACCCGGTCACGCTTGGTCCTCAGCGAAAGCTTCGGTCGTCCGCCTGCCATCATGATCCTCTCGCGTCTTCGTCTGGTCATTCCGGTCGCTCTTTGCGACTGCCGGAATGACCTCTTCGCCCGCTTCGGGCACTGGCAGTTTTCGTATCACGAAGACTGCTATCCTGCCAGCCAGATAATTCAATTTTATATATTATTTTCAATAACTTATAGTACTTCATGAAGTATTTCGCTTGCCGTACGAACACCACTTCTTGAAGCAATGTGCTGAGCTAAGCGCATTGCTCCACGAAGCAAAACACCGACCGCAGCCAAAGCCGTCGCGAAGCACATCACTTTGCTAAGCAATGTGCTGTGCCCACCAGGCTGCGGTATGAAGGAGATTGCTGCAGGCAGTTCGACACTGCGTGCAGCAACCTCACTTCCAAAAGTGAGGCGCTTTGCGAAGAACATGTTGTTGACGGACCGAAGCTGCAGCTTTCCAATGCGTCAGGCTTTCTATTATGAACACATATATGTGCATAATAGAAAGCAGCCACCTATGACCATCATCTCGTTTGCAAACTCAAAAGGCGGCGCGGGCAAGTCCACCCTCTGCCTACTCATTGCATCCGAGCTCGCGCATGCGGGCACGAACGTCCTTATCATCGACGCCGACGAACAGCAGTCCTGCTCGCAATGGGCTAAGCGATGCCGGGACGCAGGAACATTGCTGGACGCTATCAGCGTCAGTCGAGCTTCAACGCCCGAAGAGTTGAAGGCGCTCCTCCAGGAAAGCACGGCGGAGATTGTTCTCGTCGATGTTCAGGGTTCCATGAACAAGATGCTGATAGCCGCAATCGTTGCCAGCGACGTGACGATCGTGCCGTCGAAAGCCAATGTCATGGAAATGAACGAGACCGTAAAGCTATTCGAATGGGCGCAGGCCAATTTGAAGCGCGCGCCCTTACGTCTGGTTCTGACCCGCGTCGATGGCATCGATGTCAACACCATCGCGTTCAAGGATGCCGTCCACCTCATACGCAAAAACAATCTGCCGGCCTTCAGCACCTTCATCCGCTCGCGCAAAGTCTACGAGCAATTCTCAAACAATGCGGGCTCGCTCGCGACCATTGCAAAAGACCCCTCCAAGGCAGAACAAGTCGAGAAGGCGCGCGCCAATATCGTAAATCTGATCTCTGACATCAGTGAGTTGCTCAAGACGGAGAGAGAAGCGTAATGACCAAGGCTCCGACTATCCCAAGATCCAATCGTAATCTGGCCGACCTCGATGCACTGATCGATCAGTCGCTTGGAACGCAAACGATCGACACCGCTATTGTGACGTCCAAAGCCAAAACGGACGAAAACAATACCGCGAAGGCCCCACCCATGGTCTCGCCGATCTCCAATGACCCAGCGTCCGAGGTAGAAGCGGGAGAAGAGCCGACTTCTGCCAGGCTTGAGCGGCTGCAGGTCAAGATATCGGATGACGTGCTACTTGCCATGAAGTTCGAGGCGCTGAGACAAAAACGTTCACCTAGCGCCATCGTCGAATTGGCCCTGCGCCAATATCTCAATCTACTGGACGACGCCTGAGACGACAGACCAGGTTTCCCACAGGGCTCCGGAAAACCCTACGGCGCTGTGGGAAGCGCGGGGTTCCTCCGCCATGCTTCGTTCGCTCATCGCTCACTTCGGCCGCGCTGCGACTGGAAAACCTTGTTCAGAAAGATTCAGGCAACAAGGCTGACAAATATGCAGCATCATGTCGAGGAGCCCATTGACTTCGTTTCCCGCACCGATGCCTCCCTGCAAAGGGAGAACAAACGGATCGAAAGATTCATCAACCCGCCCTCGCCTTCTCCCCCACCTGGCCCCGCATCTGCGCCATCAGCATCGGTCCCAGCGAGAACTCGCCGCGTTCGGCCCGGCGCGAGAGATCGCGCAAGTATCCGCCGGCCGAGTTGATATGCCCGGCGCGTTCGAGAATGCAGGCAATCACGGTGGCGGCGTTTTCCGGTCCGAGGATGCCGCAGGCCTCCTCATAGGCAGAGGGCGAGACGCCCAGCATGGAGCGGACCACGATCGCCGCCGACATCAGGTCTCGCCAGCTGGTGACATGGCCGCCGGGGCCGTAATT
>NZ_JAJNCX010000011.1:0-102917 GCF_021026315.1 Rhizobium sp. C4 | reverse complement strand
GACGATTTCCGGGCAGGCGGACAGCACCATGCCGAGCGGGAAGGGTTTCAGGCCCGCGATGCTGTCGAGCGACTTGCGCTCGGGCGCGGCACCACCCGAAGACACGGCGCGGAGATCCGGCCTCGCAGCCTGATCCGGCGCGGTCTCGCCCGCAAAACCGGCGGGCCCCCCCTCCCCTGCGGTGGATTTTGCTCCGTTTGCGGCCAGCCCTGCGGCTATTCTTGCAGCCTGACGGCGCCGGCGGGCGATTTCAGCCGCGGCTGCGTCGTCGACCTCTCCGCCGGGCCCGCGGCCCGTCCGGATTGCGCCCGCCCCAGCAATTTCCTCGCCTGCCGCGCGCCGGTCGGCATCGCCACCCACCTCCCCGGTTCCCTGGCCTTCAGCCGTTTCCCTCACTTCGGCCCAATCCCGCCCGGCTTCATCCCGATTTTGCCCCTGCGTCTTTTCAAAGCGCGGTTCAAGTTCAGAATAAGAGTCGGGATTTGAATTCTGTATATGCCGCTCGTTGTGATGGGCATTGCCGCTTTGATTTTGGGTTTTCAGCTGCATTTCCAGCTGGTTGAGGATGTTTTCCCGCAGGAACGTCATCGCATCGAGCGTTCGAGTCACCATCGGCGCGCTCGGCTTCCTCGGATAGTCGGCGAGGATCGCCCGATATTCGGCCTCTGCGGCCTGCCAGTCACCGGAAGCACCCTCTTCGATCGCGGTCGCAATCAGCTTGGCGACATCGCGCCGGCAGATGGTGAGCCGTTCCTTCAGGCGCTGTAGATGCAGGCGCTCCGCCTCGACCTCGGCCGCCAGGCGCTCGATCTCGTCTGCCCGGGCGAGCAGCGGCGCAAGCGAAAAGCCAAACGCCTCGTCGATCTGGCCTTCGCGGTCGCGGCGGACGAAGCGCTTGCCATTGGCGCTGTCGCGGCGGGTCAGGAGGCCGGCGTCGATGAGGCTGGCGATATGGCGGCGGATGGTCTGCTCGGCCATGCCATGGGCCCTCAGCGACAGCTGCGCATTGGAGGGAAACACGATCATCGTGTCTTCCGCCGAAAGTTCGGTCTTCGGATAGAAGCTGAGCAGCGCGTTGAGGATCGCAAGCGCCCGGTCGGTGACGCCCAGCCGTTCGCGCGCTTCGCAGAGCGCCCGGTAAAGCTTCCACTTGTCGGCGCGGGCGCCCTCCTCGATCTCCGCCGATGCCATCTGGTCTTTCAACATGGCATAGGTCAGCGGCCGCCGCCCGAAGGGCGTCGTCACATGGTCCAGCTGCATCTCAGCTCTCACCTTTCAAAAGGCAAAAGAAAGCCGCCCGCCAAAAATGACGGTGAAACATCTTGACTGCGATTCGGGGAAATGCGATTCTCTAGCTGCTAGACACGAGAAGGGCTTCCACGGTTCGCCGTTTGGGGGCCTTTTTCTTTTGCGGGTCTCTGTTTAACTCCGTTTCTGTTCCGTCCTGCGCGACGCGTCCTTGTGGTAGGCGTCGTGAAGTTCTTCCATGCGCTCGGCCAGATAGGCAACGAAATCGGCCGGAACCGACTTGCTGAACACCATCCTGCCGCCCGCCTTGCCATAGGCGACATCCACCAGCTTGATGCCGCGCGAGACGACTTCCAGCGGGCCGGGGTCCTTGGGCGCGGGCTTCGTTGCCTTGACGAACATGGACGACATGGCCAGCGCAAAGCGCTCCTCGCTCGTCATGTTCTTGCCGGCGAAATCCAGCACTTCCTGCACCATGACATGCGAATGCTGATGCGTGATCCACTTCTCCATCAGCTCGATCCAGCGCCGCCGGCCGATTTCGGGCGCCGGGCCGATGGTGCGCACCAGCTTGTCGGGCAGCGTGTTGGCCAGCCGGATCATCTCCGAAATATGCGACTTGCCGGTCGACAGCGACGCAGCGATCGTGTTGCGCGAATAGCCGGCCTTTTCCATCGTCAGCGCAAAGGCGCATTTCTCGATGAAGGTCAGATCGTTGCGGGCGGTGTTTTCCTCGCCCTGGTAGATGACGGCCTGCTCGTCTGAAAGCTCGCGCACCACCGCCTTGAACTTGAGCCCGAGCTTCTTGGCCGCGGCCAGTCGCCGGCGGCCATAGACGATCTGGTAGCGCTGCGGCTCGCCGGGCGCGGGGCGCACGAGACCGGGAACGATCTGGCCGCGATCAGCCATGCTGATGACGAGCTCCGAGATCGCCGTGTCGTCATAGGCGCCTTCGAAACGGTCGGCGAGCGCGGACGGCAGAACCGTATCCGGGTCAAGCTCGACGACCTGGCCCCCCTCTTTCATCAGTTTGTCGATGAGTTCGCCGCGCTCCTGGATCTGGCGAACGCCGGCGGCGACCTTCATCAGATGCGGCGAGGCAAGCGGCCGGGGGGCCACCGTTGCGGCCGGGGAACCGGCAGGCGCGCCGGCAGAAGCGGATGGTGGAGCGTCAGCCGCCCCCTCCCCCAGCTTGCCTAGCACATTGGCAAACATGCCCTTCGAATCCTTGCGGCTCATTGGCGCCCCCACGCGTTCCACAGCAGTTGCTCGATCTCGGCATTCGCCGCATTGATCGACTCGATCGCCCGGTCATAGGTCTTGGGCGCGGAGAATCGCGCCCGCTGCACCTCGTACAGGCTCTGCTTCCATGTTAGCGCATCCGCGACCGCCGTGGATTTGATGACCATGTTCAACAACAGGTCATTGCCGAAAACCTGTCGCATGAGGGCCATCATATTGGCCTGCGGGTGGTCGTTCGGCTCGAATTTGGTGATCAGGAACTTGGCGAAATCCCACTGCGCCGGCGCCCCGATATCGGCGAGGATCTGCATGTAGGAGCCGGCGAGCTCCAGGAATTTCGCCGTCGAATCCACGTCCAGCATATGGGCCGGAACCGGGATGAGCACGCCGGTCGCAGCCGTCAGCGACGAGAGCGTCAGGAAGTTGAGCGACGGGGCCGAATCCATCAGGATCACGTCGTAGCGATCGGCGATCTGCTCGATCGCCTGATTGACCCGGAGCAGGAAGCCGGTGCCGCCGGTGTTGCGCATTTCAAGCGCGACCGCCGTTTCGAACTCGGTGAGTTCAAGCCCTGCGCAGATGACGTCGAAGCCGGCAATATGGGTCTTGTGGATCAGCGTTTCGGTGGCGACCGGATCGTCGAAGCGGATCGCCGAATAGAAGGTCTCGCCCTCGCGCGGATCGAAGCCTTCGAGCGCGCCGTGCAGCGCCGTCAGCGAAGCCTGCGGATCCAGATCGATGGCGAGAACGCGATAGCCCTTCAGCGCCAGATAGTGGCCGAGATGGATCGTCGTGGAGGTCTTGGAGGAGCCGCCCTTGAAGTTGGTGACCGCAATGACCTGACAGGCCTCGCCCTCGGCGCGGCGCGGATTGATCCATTTCTTGCGGCCGTTTTCGGCGAGGAGAAGACGCAGTTCGAGGATCTGCTCGACGGAATAGAGGCGCCTTCCATTGGCGGCGACTTCCGGCTCCGGGCCTTTGCCCTTCAGCGAAATCTGGCGGATATAGGCCTCGGTCACATCGAGAAGCTGGGCGACTTCCGAGGAGGCGAACTTGCGCATGGTGCGGTGGGCATCCGGCGGATATTGGGCAAGCGACAGGTTGCGCAGAGCCACATCGAGCTTTGCGGAAAACGTCTGCATGAAATCGAGGCTGCTCAGGTGCCGAGTCAAATGACGATCCTCTCCTTTTGAACTGCCACCATCTTACAGACTATGGTTAACGAAATGTTGATCGGGTCGAGACTACGCAAAAAATCGAAATTTTCGGAAATCCGCGTAACAGGTGATACGACGATTCGGGAAGGGTCGGCAAATGGCGTGAGGCCTGGCGAAAGTTCCCCGCGGGGAACTTTACACGGACGGATCAGGACAGCACGGAAAATTGCAGGATCGGGGAAGGCGAATTCGAGCGGGGCAAGGGCGATCCGCCACCCCCTGAAACGCAAAAAGTTCCCCGCGGGGAACTTTTCGGGAAATGGAGGCAAGTGCCCTCGCCTCAGTCTTCGTCGGACAAGTGGCGCTGGGCCGATTCCTTGACATGGCCGACATGGGTCAGCAGTCCGGAAATGACGGTCGGGTCGACCTCCGCCATCATCTCCTTGATCCAGCGCTCATGCGCCTCCGCCATGCCTTCGAAATAGCTGCGGCCCTTCTCGGTGAGGCGGGCGACGGTGACGCGCTTGTCGTCTTCGAGGCGTTCGCGGAGAATCGTGCCGTCCGCTTCCAGACGCTCGACGAGGCCGGTGACGTTTCCGTTGGTGACCATGGTGCGGCTCGAAAGCTCGCCGAGACGAAGCCCGTCCTTCTCGCGATAGAGCTGGGCGAGCAGGTCGAACTGCGGCAGCGTCGCACCGAATTCGCGGCGCAGGCGTCTTCGGATTTCCTGCGACATGAGCTTGGTCGTGGCAAGCAGGCGCAGCCAGAGCTTCAGCTCCTGCTTCTTGCCCTCCTGGGCGTCGCTGGCAACCAGTTCGAGATCCATCGCGTGTCCGTCATGCTTCGAGTTGAGCTGGACCTTACCTGCGGGAATGCGCCTGCCCCGTCAAGACTTTCCTTGAGGCCTGAAACAATTGCCCACTGCGGTTTCGCAACCGTCAGCCGGCCAGCATCTTTGCCAGCATGAAACCGGACCCCGCCCCCGTGCCGGCGCCCGGCCATGTCGCCGCGCCGCACATATAGAGACCATCCACCGGGCTCTTGTAGCGCGAGTAGCCGGCGACGGGGCGGAAGAGGAAATTCTGGTCGAGATGATGTGAGCCGGAGAGGCTGTCGCCACCGATGAGGTTCGGGTTTTCGGTCTGCAGATCGAGCGGCGACCAGACGGCGCGGCCGCGGATTTTGGAGCGCAGGCCGGGCGCATAATTTTCGATGATCGAGAGAACGCGATCGGCATAGGCGTCCTTCACCGAGGCCCAATCCGTTGCGGCAATCTCGCCCGCCGCATCGCCCTTGATCTCGGCGGGGAGAACGCGGACCTGCACCCAGAGCACATGCTTGCCGTCGGGCGCACGGCTCGCGTCAAGCGCGGTCGGCTGGCCGACGACAAGGGCGGGTTCGCGCGGCAGCAGGCCGGAAACGGCCTCGTCATAGACGCGGGTCATCATCGAGAGGTTCGGCGCGATATGGACATAGGCGTAGGATTTCAGATCCGGCGAGGCGGACCAGTCGGGCAGGCCATCGAGCGTCAGATGGATCATCATGGCGCCGGGGCCGGGGCGGTAGGTCGACAGACCATCGGCGAAGCGGCGGGGCAGGGTGCTGTCCTTCACCATGCCGTTGAAGAGAAGCTTCGGATGGATGTTGGCGATGACGGCCTTCTTCGCCGTCAGCGTGCGGCCATCGGAAAGCGTCACCGACGTTGCACGACCACCGGACACGCCCACGGACGTCACCGGAGAATTGAGGAAGAGTTCCCCACCCTTGGCTTGCAGCAGTCCCGTCATCGCCTTGATGATCGTATCCGCCCCACCCTGACCGATCACCATGCCGAAAGCCTGGTTGGTCATCGTTTCCAGATAGGGGAAGAGTGCACCACCGGACGTATCCGGCGGGAAGTCGAGATGCAGGCCCCAGGCGGCCATCATCGCCTTCAGTTTCTCATTGCCGAAATGCCGGTCGAGGAAACCGCGGGGCGAGGAGAGGAGGAGGCGCAGGAGATCGGTGAGCAGCGGAACGCCGCCGGCGCGCCAGGCCTTCCACACTGTCCTGACGCTGCCGAGCGACGGCATGGGGGCGCCGAGCAGGCCGAAGAGATGCGGAGCCATCGCGCCGAAATCCGCGGACATGGCGGCAAAGCTTTCGGCATCCTTCGGCGAGAGCGCGGCAATCGCCGCCTTGTTGGCCGCCGCATCGGTGCCGATGCCGAGATGGGTGCCGTCCGGAAAGACGCTGGCGAAGCAATGCGGCGCGGGCACGAATTTCAGACCGTGGGCGGCAAGCTCGCCGGCATAGGTCTGGTGGAAGGCGGAGCCGGCGAACATCGAAAGGTTCATGGCGGCAAGGTCGTGGCGGAAGCCGGGCTCGACGAGCTCCTCGGTCTTCACGGCACCCCCGGCCGTGCCCTTCGCCTCGACGACGGCGACCTTCCAGCCCTTCGCCGCCAGATGGACGGCAGCGGCAAGACCATTGTGACCTGCGCCCAGAATGACCGCATCGAATTCAGACATGACGTTCCCCCGATTTTCCGGTTTTATTTCTGTATGCATACATTTTCCCGAAAATGCATCAAGCTTAAAATAATTCCGGAACCGGAGAAAATCGGTGCGCCAGACCCTATTTCCCCGCCTGTCGCGGTTACAGGCGCGTCAGGCCGCCAGGCGAGAACGGAAAAGCCCGAAAAGCTGCACGCAAAATTACTTGCATTTACATATTTTCTGATCTAGCGTCGCCTCAATGCAGGACCCGGCCGGGCTTCCGCCGGGTGCGCATCCGCCAATAAAGGGGAACGCCATGACGGATACAAGCACACTTTCACAACTCGCCGCCAATCTTCTGACCGGCAAGGTCAAGGTCGTTGATCTCACCGCGCCGCTCGGCCCGGAAACGCCTGTTCTTTACCTCCCGCCGCAGTTCGGCAAGAACACGCCGAGCGTCAAGGTCCACGAGATTTCGGCCTATGACGAAAACGGTCCGTTCTGGGCCTGGAACTGGCTGGAACTGGGCGAGCATACCGGCACGCATTTCGATGCCCCCTGCCACTGGATCACCGGCAAGGACCACCCCGGCAACACGACCGACACCATCCCGCCGCAGAACTTCGTCGCTCCGGTCAACGTCATCGACCGTTCCAAGGAAGCCGCTGCCAATCACGACTATCTGCTGACGGTCGAAAGCATCAAGGAATGGGAAGCCGAGCACGGCGAGATCGAAGCCGGCACCTGGGTCGTCATGCGCACCGACTGGTACAAGCGCAACGGCTCTTCCGAAGCCTTCCTCAATGCCGACGAAACCGGCCCGCACACGCCCGGCCCGACGGCGGAAGCGATCGAATATCTGCTCTCCAAGGGCATTATCGGCTGGGGCCAGGAAACGATCGGCACCGATGCCGGCATGGCCGGTGGCATGAACCCGCCCTTCCCGGCGCATAACCTCATGCACAAGGCCAACAAGTATGGCCTCGCCAGCCTCTCGAACCTCGACCAGCTGCCGCCCAAGGGCGCGGTCCTGATCGCCGCACCGCTGAAGTTCGTCAACGGCACGGGTTCGCCGGTGCGCGCGCTGGCGCTGATTGCGTAAGGGCAGGGCGCTTTCTGAGGGCTGCGGCTTGAGGTGAGGGGCGGTGCCACGGGCCGATTGGGCTCGCGCAACCGGCCACCTCGTTCTCCGTCATGCCGGACTTGATCCGGCATCCAGTCGCGCGATGTCCATCGCGCGGCGGGACTCCTCTTTAAGGAGTCTTCTCAGCCCGCAGACGCGGGCTGGCTGGATCCCGGATCAAGTCCGGGATGACGGAAGGAGAGAGTGGAACAGTGCCCCCATCCGTCTCCCTCGCTTCAAGGGGGAGATGGCGGCAGCCAGAGGGGGACTTTACCGCAAGCACTGAGCGAGCGGAGGGAAAGACCCCTCCCCAACCCTCCCCACAAGAGGGAGGAAGAGCGACCGCTGCGGCAAGCCCCCTCATCCGACCCTTCGGGCCACCTTCTCCCCGATGGGGAGAAGAGGGTGAAAGCCGCGCGACCACCGCCAAAAACGCACCGAACAGCGAAGAACACACGCATCACCACCATTGGAGACAGGCAGATGAGCGATCCGGATTACATCATCGTCGGCAGCGGCATCAATGCGCTGGTGGCAGCGGCGATGCTCGGCAAGAAGGGCAAGAAGGTTCTGGTCCTTGAGCGCAACGGCCAGATCGGCGGATGTCTGCGCACCGAGGAAATCACCGCGCCGGGCTTTGTCCATGACGTGATGGCGACCACCATGGTGCTCTTCATCACCTCGCCGGCCTTTGCAGCGCTCGGCAAGGACCTGGAAGCGCGCGGGCTGGAGTTCTGCCAAACGGCTACCCCGACCGGCGTGCTGCGGCCCGATGGATCGCATGCTATCCTTTCCATGAACCGCGCTGAGAACATCGCGAATTTCGAAAAGCTCGGCGCCGGCGACGGTCAGGCCTTCGACCGCGAGATGAACCGCTTTGGCGGCAATGCCGGTTTTGTCTTCGGGCTGCTGGGCGGCAATCTCTGGTCCATGGCGACAGCCAAGCTGGTGGCGAAGGAAGCGTGGTCGCGCGGCCTCAAGGGTCTCGCCGGCTTCTTCGGCGAGGCGCTGGCGCCTGCCCGGTCCTATCTGGAAACGACCTATCAATCCGAAGAGATCAAGGCGCTGTGGGCGCCCTGGGCGCTGCATTGCGGGCTGGGACCGGAAAGCAGCTATGGCGCGGAGATGACCAAGGTCATCGGTTTTGCCATCGAGCTGGCCGGCTGCCCGATCGTCAAGGGCGGCGCAGTCAACCTGCTGAAGGCGTTCGAAAAGCTGATCCGCGATCAGGGTGGCGACATCATCACCGGCGCGGATGTCGATGAAGTGGTGCTCGGGCCGGGCGGCAAGGCCACCGGCGTGCGCCTGACCGACGGCCGCAGCTTCAAGGCCGGCGCCGGCGTCGTCGCCTCGATGACGCCCGACCAGATCTACAAGCGGCTGCTGAAGAGCGGGGCCGCGGCCCTGCCGGACTATGTGAAGGACGGGCTGAAAGCCTATCGCTACGGCAAGGGCAACATGCAGATCCACTATGCGCTGAAGGCGGCGCCGCGCTGGAAAGCGGGCGAGGCGCTCGGCAAGGTGGCGCTGCTGCATCTGACGCCCGGCCTCGATGGCGTGTCGCGCTCGTCCAACGAGGCGGAGCGCGGGCTGCTGCCGGCGGAACCCACCGTCTGCGTCGGCCAGCCGGCCTCGTTTGATCCAAGCCGCGCGCCGGAAGGCCAGTCGATCCTCTGGCTGCAGCTGCCCGACACGCCGCGCTTCATCAAGGGCGATGCGGCGGGCCAGCTCGACTGCCCGGCCGACGGGCGCTGGACCGAGGCGCTGCGCGAGGCCTTTGCCGATCGCATCGAGGCGATGCTGCGCCACCATATCGAGAATTTCGACGAGGCGGTGATCGCCCGCCGTGTCTATTCGCCGGCCGATCTTGAAGCCATGAACATGAACCTCGTGGGCGGCGACCCCTATGGCGGTTTCTGTGGGCTTGACCAGTTTTTCCTCTGGCGTCCCTTCAAGAGACCGAATAACCACATGACGCATGTGCCGGGGCTCTACCATATCGGAGCATCCACCCATCCGGGGCCGGGCCTTGGCGGTGGATCGGGCTTCCTGCTCGCATCCTCCTTGAAATGATGAATGCCGGCCGGAGGCATCTGCCCCGGGCGTGAACGATGAACGGGAGACGACAGGATGGAGAACGGCTTTTCCGGCGAAGTTCTCGGGCCTCCGGGCAGCGAGGACGGCCGCATGCCGAGCCTGGGCGAAATGGGTCTCAACCATTTTGCGCCCTATATCATGAACCGCATCATGGCGCGCTGGAACGCCAACCTGTCGGAAGAGCTGCGCGCCCGCGACATCACGACCGCCAAGATGCGGGCGCTCGCCGTGCTCTCCGTCTCGACCTCGCTCACCATCAACGAGCTCTCCGTCTTCGGCGTCACCGAACAGTCGACCATGAGCCGCACGGTGGATTCTCTGGAAGAGCAGGGGCTGATCAGCCGCACGCCGCGCGCCGACGACCTGCGCGTGCGCGATGTCGCCATCACCGAGGAAGGCCGCACCGTGTTCAACGAGGTCTGGCCGGTCATGTATGACGGGCTGCGCCAGATGTTCCGCGACATCGACGACGACGAATATCGGGCGTTTCTCAACACGCTGCACAAGATCCTGCGCAATGTCCGCAAGAACGAGATGTGACAGGACATATGCTTAACGATTTATATTTAAAGCAATTTTAACGGGCGCTCCCTAGAATCTCTCCAAAATACACTTTGAACATATGGAGAGCGGGCGTGTTCAAGAACCTTTTCAGCAAGCCGGAGAATTTCCGGCAGGAACTGTCGAGCTATATTTTCGAAAATTCGCCGGATTGCGTCTGCGTGCTGCGCGAGGGCAGGGTGGTCGAGTTCAACGACGCCTTTGCCAAGATCATGCGGCAGCCGCGCGAAACGCTGATGGGGATCACGCCGCCGGACTTCTCGCCGGAAATGCAGCTGGACGGCCGTCGCTCGGACGAGGCTGCCATGGACCATATCCAGAAGGCGATGAAGGACGGGCATCACCGCTTCGAATGGCGCTGCCGCCGCACCGACAACAGCCAGTTTTCCGTCAACGTGACACTGATGCGCTGGCAGCGCGGCGATGAGGCGCTGCTCATCTTCGTCTGGCAGGATATCGATGAGGTGATCGAACTGCGCAACCGCGAGGCCGAGCAGATGGAGCGCATGAACCATCAGGCCACGCAGGACCAGAAGACGATCACCGCACTCGCCGAAGGGCTGAAGGCGCTAGCCGCCGGCAGGCTCTTCGTTTCCATCGACCAGATGTTCGACCCCAAGACCGAGGCGCTGCGGCAGGATTTCAACGCGGCGGCGCAGGCGCTCTGCCGGGAAATCTCCGAAATCGCCGCCGTCGCCGGCTCGATGTCGAAGAGCTCGCGCGAGATCGGCTCGGCCACCAAGGACCTGGCCTCCCGCACCGAACGGCAGGCCGCCAGCCTGGAGGAAGCCGCAGGTTCACTCAAGCACATCGTCGAGAGCATCAGCGCCACGGCCGATTTTGCTCGCAAGGCCAAGGGCCTCGTCGATCTGGCGCGCGGCGACAGCCATGCGATCAACGGCGTGGTCGAACGCGCCGTCGCCTCGATGGAGCAGATTTCGCGCTCCTCGTCGGAAATCGGCAAGATCATCGGCGTCATCGACGAGATTGCCTTCCAGACAAACCTGCTGGCGCTGAACGCCGGCGTCGAAGCCGCGCGTGCCGGTGATGCCGGCAAGGGCTTCGCGGTCGTTGCCCAGGAAGTGCGCGAGCTCGCCCAGCGCTCGGCCTCCGCCGCCAAGGAAATCCGCCAGCTGGTGACCACGTCCGAACGACAGGTGAAGGACGGCGTCGACCTCGTCGGCGAAACCGGCGGCGCACTGTCGCGCATCGCCGCCCATGTCGAGGAAATCGGCCGCGCTGTCGGCGAAATCGAGCAATCCGCGCAGGACGAGAATGTCTCGATCCGCGAGATCAACACGATGATCGGCGAGATCGACCAGGTCACCCAGCGCAACGCCGCCATGGTCGAAGAAACCGTGGCCGCCATCCATGCGCTCAACGACGACGTCAGCGACGTCGAGAACCGCGTGGCAAAGTTCGAGCTGCAGCAGGGCTACCAGCAGCCGGCGAGACGGTATGCTTGAGGGCGGTTCGCAATTGCGAAAGTGACGGCAATTCTGCAGAATGCCGTCACTCATCCGATTGAGAGCTTCCCATGGCGACGATTACCATCACGAATCTTCCAGACAGCGTCCATCGGGCTCTTCAGGTGCGGGCCACAGCAAGCGGTCGAAGCTTGGAGGCCGAAATCAGCACCATTCTTATTTGGGCTAGCAAGCCGGAAGGGCGGTTGAAGCTCGGATCGTTGCTGACATCCATCGCACGGGAGGCAGGCGGCCTGAGTGAAAACGAAGCCGGCCGCATGGATGCCTTGCGTGATCGCTCACCCGCAGTCCCTCTGCGTTTCGATTGAAGACGATGGTTTTCGAGGCAGAGGCGCACAAGACACGGCACCACCACCCGCTTTCATATATCTAAATCACGCCCCCGGATCGACGCCGAGGGCGTCGGCGAATTGACTTGGGCGAGGCCTGCCGCGATACCTTAGCCCCAAGAGGGCAGGGAGGCCGCAAGCATGAAAGCCAGGATCGCGCTGTTGCGAGCGATGGGGACGGCGCGTCCCTATCAGGAGACGAGGCCGCTCGAGATTGTCGAGGTGGATCTCGAGGATCCGGGTTTCGGCGAGGTGCGGGTGAAGATGGCGGCCGCAGGCCTTTGCCATTCCGACCTTTCGGTGATCAACGGCGACCGGCCGCGCGACATGCCGGTGGCGCTGGGGCACGAGGCCTCGGGCGTCATCGAGGCCGTCGGGCCGGGCGTGACGCGGTTTTCCCCGGGCGATCATGTCGTTCTCGTCTTCGTTCCCTCCTGTGGCCATTGCGTGCCCTGCGCGTCGGGCCGGCCGGCGCTCTGCGAACCGGGTGCGGCGGCGGCCGGCAAGGGCACGCTGCTTGCCGGCGAGCGGCGGCTGCGCTACCGGGGCGAGGCGCTCAACCATCATCTCGGCGTATCAGCCTTTTCGACCCATGCGGTCGTGTCTGAAAATTCCTGCATCAAGATCGACAAGTCCGTGCCGCTCGATCGCGCGGCGCTTCTCGGCTGCGCGGTGCTGACCGGCGTCGGCGCGGTGCTGAACTCGGGCGAGCTGAAGATGGGGCAAAGCTGCGCCATCGTCGGGCTTGGTGGCGTCGGGCTTGCGGGGCTTCTGGGTGCAATTGCCGCCGGTGCGGAGACGATCGTCGCGGTCGATCCGGCCGAGCACAAGCGGGCGCTGGCGCTGGAACTTGGCGCAACCCATGCCATCGATCCGACCGCAGAGGGCGCGGTCGCCGAGGTGAAGGCGTGGACCGGCGGCGGCGTCGAGCTGGCCGTCGAGCTGGCGGGCTCTGCGCCGGCGCTGAAATTCGCCTACGAGATCACACGGCGCGGCGGCACGACGGTGACCGGCGGCCTGCCGAACCCGAAGGCCGAATTCACCATTCCCGCCGTGTCGCTCACCGTCGGCGAGCAGACGCTGAAAGGCTCCTATGTCGGCTCCTGCGTGCCGGTGCGCGACATCCCGCGCTTCGCCGCCATGATGCAGGCCGGCAAGCTGCCGATCGAGAAGCTGATGACGCACCGGATCTCGCTCGACGAGATCAACGAAGGCTTCGAGCGGCTGGCCACCGGCGAAGCGATCCGGCAGGTGGTGATCTTTTAGAGCAATTCCAGCGAAAGTGGAAACCGGTTTCGCGTCCGGAATTGCGTGAAAACAAAGAGATAGAGCGCCTTCGCGTTTCCATGAAACGCGGAAACGCTCTAGGCCACTGCCGAGGCCCGCGCGCTAGGGCTCATCGGCCATTCGGTCCGGCGCTCCACCTCTTCGAGGATATGGCCCGCCGCCTTTTCGGCGATCATGATCGTCGGGGAATTGGTGTTGCCGCTGGTGATCGTCGGCATCACGCCGGCGTCCACAACGCGCAGGCCACGAACCCCGTAGACGCGGAGGCGACTGTCGACGACGACGAGCGGATCGTCGGCGCGGCCCATCTTCGTCGTGCCGACAGGGTGGAAGATGGTGCTGGCGATATCGCCGGCAAGCCGCGCCAGCTCCTCGTCGCTCTGGTATTGCACCCCCGGCTTCCACTCGATCGGCTGATAGCGGGCAAGCGCCGGCTGCGAAACGATATGGCGGGCCTGGCGGATGCTCTCAGCCGCGATATGCCGGTCCTCAGCCGTCGCCAGATAGTTGGGCGCAATCGCCGGCGCATCGGTCGCATTGCCGGAGCGGATGCGCACCGTGCCGCGGCTCGTCGGATTGAGATTGCAGACGCTGACGGTGAAGGCGGGCTCGCGATGCAGCGGCTGGCCGAAGGCTTCGAGGCTCAGCGGCTGGACGTGATATTCGAGATTGGCATGCGGCTGGCTCGCGTCGGAGCGGGTAAACGCGCCGAGCTGCGAGGGCGACATGCTCATCGGGCCGCTGCGCTTCAGCGCATATTCCATGCCGATCGCCATCTTGCCGAAGAGGCTGGAGGAGAGCGCGTTCAGCGTCTTGGCGCCATTCACCTTGAACACGGTGCGGATCTGCAGATGATCCTGCAGGTTGGCGCCGACACCGGGAAGATCGGCGACCGGCTGGATGCCGAGGCTCTGCAGGAAGGCGGCTTCGCCCAGCCCGCTCAGCTGCAGGATCTGCGGCGAGCCGATGGAGCCGGCCGAGAGGATCACTTCCCGCCGCGCCCGCACCTCGACCGGCACCCCGGTGCGGCGAAGGCGGACGCCGGAGCAGACCAGCGCGCCATCGTCCTCCGTCTCGAACAGCAGCCGCTCGACCTGCGCCTGCGTCCAGACCGTCAGATTGGGGCGCGACAGGACGGGGCGGAGAAACGCCTTGGAGGTATTCCAGCGCCAGCCGGCGCGCTGGTTGACGTCGAAATAGCCGACGCCCTCGTTGTCGCCGGTGTTGAAATCGTCGCTCTTCGGCACGCCGGCCTCGACGGCCGCCTCGGCGAAGGCTTCGAGCAGGTCCCAGCGCAGCCGCTGCTTTTCCACCCGCCATTCGCCGCCATGGCCGTGCAGATCGGAAAAGCGGCTGTTGCCGCCGGTTTCGGGATCGCGGCCGTTGTCGAGGCGATAGTGGTCTTCATGCGCCTTGAAATGGGTAAGCACATTGTCCCAGGTCCAGCTGTCGTCGCCGGTGAGGGCGGCCCAGTGGTCGTAGTCGCGCGCCTGGCCGCGCATGTAGATCATGCCGTTGATGGAGGAGCAGCCGCCCAGCGTCTTGCCGCGCGGATAGACGAGGCTGCGGCCATTGAGCCCGGCTTCGGATTCGGTCCTGTAAAGCCAGTCGGTGCGCGGATTGCCGATGCAGTAGAGATAGCCGACGGGGATGTGGATCCAGTGGTAATCATCCTTGCGGCCGGCCTCCAGCAGCAGCACGCGGCGGGACTTATCGCGGCTCAGGCGATTGGCGAGCAGGCAGCCCGCCGAACCCGCGCCCACGATGATGTAATCGAATGCCTCCACTGCCATGCCTCATCCTCCGGCCTGCGAGAATACAGCGCCCGCCCACCGACGCAACCACGTAACTCACGGACAATACAAAGGTATCACCTTTCCGATCGCTCACAGCAGCAGCGCATAGCGCGTATGGCGCCGCTCGCCGGTGCGGGAAAGCGCGCCGATCTCGACCAGCTGCTGCAGGTCGCGGGTCGCGGTGGCGCGGGAGGTGCCGGTGATGGCGATGTAGTTTTCGGCGCTCAGGCCCCCCACGAACCCGCCGATGCCCTCGCGGAAGAGGCGGGCGACGACCTTGTCCTGCCGCGTGTTGAGCCGCCCGCGAAAGCGGTCGTAGAAGCGTGCCTTGGCGATGAAGAAGGCGATGCGGGCGAGCGTCGTCTGCTGGGCGTCGAGAACGGTTTCGGCAAACCAGACGATCCAGTCGGTAATGTCGAGCCGGCGCTGATGGCGCTCCAGTTCGGCATAATAGGCCTTGCGGTTGCGCTCGATGGTGAAGGCGAGCGAGATCAGGCTCGGCTGGCCGATCGTCTGGGCCAGCGACTTTTCCGCCAATGCCCGTCCCAGACGACCATTGCCGTCCTCGAAGGGATGGATGCTTTCGAAATAGAGATGGCCGATCGCTGCACGGGCGAGCGGGGGGAGGGGGGCCGCCCCGCCGGGGCCGGTGCGGTTGAACCAGTCGATGAAGCGCGCCATCTCGTCCGGCACCCGGGCCGACGGCGGCGCCTCGAAATGGATCACCGGCCGGTCCACCGACCCCGAGACGATCTGCATCGCGTCGTCATGCCGCCGATAGGCGCCGACCGTCTCGATATGGCGGTTGCCGGCCATCAGCATGGCATGCCAGCGGAACAGCTCTTCATGCTCAAGGGGCGCTTCCCAGTTGAGATAGACATCGGCCATCATTTCGGCGATGCCGCGTTCCTGCGGCGTCACCCGCCGGACCGGATTGTTGTCCGCATCGAGCCCGAACTGCCGGCGCAGCGAGGATTGCACGCTCGCCCGGTCGAGAAACTCGCCCTCGATCTGCGATGTCTTGACGGCCTCGTCGCTCAAGAGTTCGATGCGCAGCTGGCTCCGGTCGTCATCGCCGAAATGCCGGACAGCGCCGATCACCTCGCCGGACGACTGGCGAAACCGCGCCTCCAGCGGCGCAAGGGCGGCCGCGTCATAGGTGAAATTCGGCCAATCGGGATACTGCCAGTTCCAGCGCATGAGCTATAGGACCCGTTTCTATAACTCATGATTACAGCATTTTGTGAGTTATAGAAAGGCCGGCTATCGCTCATTGCGGGCGCGGGAGACGACAAACCCTTGCCTTGCTCGGCCATGCTTTCTAAGACACGGGCCTCTCATCTTCCAAAAAGGCATGTCATGGCCCGCGATCTTCTCATTCTCATCACGCCCGGCTTTCCGGATACGAAGCTTTCGCCGGACAGGCTCTATTACTGCCCGCAATGCAATATGGTCGAAGGGCTGCTCGCGACCTTTCCCGAGCTGAACGACCGCGTCGATGTCATGCGCGTCGACTTCGCCCGCCCGCGCCCGGCCGTCATCGAGCGGATCGGCGAGGAGAACCAGGGGCTGCCGGTGCTGATCTTCGCGGACCCCGCCACCGCGCCGGCCGATGCGCTGCGCTTTGGCGAAACGCGCTTCGTCAGCGATATCGACCGCCTCTGCGAACTGCTCGCCGAGCGCTACGGGATCCCCTATGCGCACTGAAGGCCAAAGGGCTGCAATTTCTCTTTGCGCGTGATCGCAATCTCCTCCTGCCGGTCAAGCCCGGAGCGTCCGTTTCGTCGCCCCGGCCTTCGCCGACCATGCCGCGGCGACAGGCCGAATGCCTGAGTCGCACGCGGGCGGAGATGAAGCCCAACTGCACGCATCACCACAGGATAACCGGCAAAATCGAAAGCAGGATCCCCAGACGTCATGGTTGAAAAGATCGCGACACACAGGCATATTCTGCAATCCAGAGAAGAATTCAGAAAGTCTTCTCTAATATATGAACCATATTACTCTGGCGACCGGGAAGCCTGTCCACGCATTGACGCCGCCGCAGTCTGACAAGCCTTTGCAAGTCTTGCGCCTCTCTTGCCGAGCGGGGTGTCGAGGGAAAGCCGAGTTCCGGGGGGAAATGTGAGCAATCTTCATGATACCGGCAGAGGCCCGACGCCGTTGTCGGCCCCTGTTGCCAGCAATATCAATCTCATCCTCGATACGATCCGCACGCAGATGAACATGGATGTCGCGTTTCTGGCGGAATTTTCCGACGCCGTCCGCATCTTTCAGGGCGTCTCCTCGCTCGTCGAAAACCCGCCAATCCGCGCCGGCGACATTCACCCGATCGGCGCCGGCTATTGTCGCAAGGTGGTCGAAGGCGCGTTGCCGCAGCTGATCCCCAACACCGCCGATGTGCCGGCGACGGCCGAAATTCCCGAGACGGCGGAGGTGCCGATCGGCGCGCATCTGAGCGTTCCGCTGAAACTCGAGGACGGGCAGATCTACGGCACGCTCTGCTGCTTTGCCTTCACGCCGCGTCCCGATCTCGGCGAAACGCAGCTGGTACTGCTGCGCCAGCTTGCCGACCTGATGGCGCGGATGCTCGCCGGTGACATCAGCGCGCAGAAGAAGCGCCGCCGCACCCGCAAGCTGGTCGAGGCGGCGATTGCCGCCGGCGACCCGGCAATCGTCTTCCAGCCGATCGTCAACCTCAGGACCCGCGCCATCACCGGCTTCGAGGCGCTGTCGCGCTTTGCAAGCGAGCCGCCGCGCAGCCCCGACAAGTGGTTTGCCGATGCGGAACTGGCCGGGCTCGGAAGCCGGCTGGAGCTCCTGGCCGCCGAGCGCGCGCTGACGCAAGGCCGCACGCTGCCGGCGGATTGTTCGATCAACATCAACCTGTCGCCCAAGACGATCCTGACCGGCAACCTGCAGCCGCTTCTGGCGCTCGTGGATCCGGCGTCGCTGGTCATCGAGATCACCGAGCACGCCGCCGTCGACGACTATGCCGAGCTGCAGACCGCGCTGAAGAGCGCCCGGGCGCAGGGCGTCAGGATCGCCATCGACGACGCCGGCGCCGGCTATGCCAGCCTGCACCACATTCTCAAGCTGCAGCCGGATATCATCAAGTTCGACACGAGCCTCACCCGCGACATCGACACCGACCCGCTGCGCATCGCCATGATCAGCGCACTGACGGAATATGCAAGGCGGACGGGAACGGTGGTCGTGGCCGAGGGGGTGGAGACGGCGGAAGAGGAAACGACGCTGCGCGACCTCGGCGTCGACAAGGGGCAGGGCTATCTGTTCAGCAAGCCGAAGCCGGCGGCGGAGTTTGTGGAGCAGAGCAAGGCTGGCTGAAGGGGAGGCGGCGCTGCCGTGCGATATTCGCGGGCGGCGGTCTTGGGGAACCCCCCTCTGCCCTGCCGGGCATCTCCCCCGCAAGGGGGGAGATTGGCTGTGGCGCTCACCTCGCAGATGTTGAGCGCCCAGGGTGAGTTGGCGCACGTCTACCGCGGTCTGTGCTTGAAGTTGGAACGGGCGGGTGCCTTTTTCCGATCTCCCCCCATGCGGGGGAGATGGCCGGCAGGCCAGAGGGGGGTGCTGCTGGCGCTGCCGGTTGCGAAAATCCAATCAGAGCGTCGCCACCGTCTTCAGCGCGCCATCGAGCGCAATGCCGCCCTCATCCAGGAGCGCGGCCTGACGCAGCCGGCGCATCCAGGCGGCGCCATCGTCGCGACCGATCAGCATCGGCAGGGCCGACATGACGCGGTCGAACTTGGAAAGGCCGCGGACATGGGTGTCCGAATAGCCCTTCACGAGGCGACGGTTGCCGAGGACTTCGGCGGCGAGGTCGTAGTTCAGCGGCAGGACCTTCAGCGCCTCGGCGATCCAGGCATTGCGATGCGCGGTCTCGATCGAATGGCGCAGGCTGCCGCGGCGGAAGCGGCGGAGCGACGAGACGAAATAGAGGCCGGCGAACCAGAAGAGCGTGCCGGTCTGGACGCGGCGGCCCTTGTCGATGCGGCGGTTCAGCCAGTTGAAGAGGCCGGGGCGGTTTTCGATGAAGCTGCCGAGACCCTTGGGCAGCGTGCCGCAGACCTCTTCCATGCGCGGATGCATATATTCGGTCGTGTAGAGGATCTGGTCGCCCTTGACGCCGACTTCCTTCTTCACCCGGTCGAAACGGGTGCCGCGCGTCTTGAGATCGGCGACGCGGATCACGTCGTCATAGGCCATGGCAACAGCGACATACTTCGCCGCCTGTGCCGTGAAGGCGAATTCCTTCTCCGCCCCGCCATGCGCCTTGTCGGCGGCGTGGAGCCTGGCGACTTCGGTCAGGTATTCGTCCGCATAGGCGGGATCCTGGAAATCGGTCAGCTTCTTCACGCCCGCATAGAGCATGGGCTGGACGCTTTCCGGGAATTCATTCCTGATGCGGGCAATCAGCTTGTCGAGCGCCGGGTGTCCGGCGGAAGTCGGGATGGCGGCGAAGGTCTTGGGCGATGTGGCCGAGACCTTGTCATTGCCGCCGCGCAGCACGCGGTCATAGGCCGCGTTGAAGGCGCGAAGGCTGGCCTCGACACCCTTGCCGCCCTTGCGGACGGTCGCCTCGAAAGCCTCTTTCGAGAAAGGCAGCGCGCCGGAGGCGGCAAGCGCACCGAACATGGAGGAGGAAATGACGCTGCCGTTCTTCGTCGCCAGCGTGTCCATGTCGAAGGTGATGGTCTTCTTCGCGGCGAAATCGGTGGCGTCCACGACCACGGTCGGGTTGCCGGTGCCGTCGCCGGGCTTTTCCTTTTCGCCAACCGCATAGGAGCGGTGGGTGGAGGCAATCAGCATCGTCTTGTCCGGCGTGACCAGACCGCGCAGCACGGAGCGGCCGGCTTCCATCAGCTCGGCGGCGAGAACGATATCGACATCGCCGGGTGTGGGCATCAGCGCCAGAACCGGCTCGACGCCTTCGCGGGCCTTCAGCAGTTCGAGATAGTAGATCGTCGCACCCGTGCGCTGGGCAACGCCCGGCACGGAGGTGGTCTGCGCGACCCATCCTTGAGACTCGGCCAGATCGACGATCCAATCGGCGAGAACCCCGCCGCCCTGGCCGCCCATGGCGAGGATCGCCAGCGACAGCGGCTTGTCGTGCGAGAGAGCGGCAAATGCATTATCAACATGAACGTTCATGGTTCTCATCCCTCTCAATCAGCAAAGACGACGCGGCCGGAAGCGCGGCGCTTCTGGAGCCAGCCGATGACGGCGTTGCGCACGCGATGCGCAAAGCGGTCCCAGCCGGTGGGATTGTGGATGACATCGGCGCGATAGAAGGAGGGGCAGAGGACTGCCGCTTCCGAGACTTCGCCGCAATTGCCGCAGCCGACGCAGGAATTGTCGATCGCCGCGACCGGATCGTCCTTCAGCGGATCATCCGTATGCTTGACCGAGAGCGAGGGACAGCCGGAGAGGCGGATGCAGGCGTGATCGCCCGTGCAGACATCCTCATCCACGCCGAAGCGCTCCTTGACCATGCGCTTGCCGTCCTTCACCGCCTTGGCGAATTGCGGCTTCACGCGGCGCTGCTTGTTGAGCATGCATTCGGAAGAGGCGACGATGATCTTCGGCCCCGGCTCCTTGGTCGTCAGCGCCTCTTTCAGCGTGTCGCGCATCTTGGCGACATCATAGGTGCGGTCGATCTGGCGGACCCAGGTGGCGCCGATGCCCTTCACCGCATTGACGATGGAATTGTTGGTCTTGCGGCGCGGGTTGAGCGCACGCGACGACATGATGTCCTGACCGCCGGTTGCTGCCGAATAGTAGTTGTCGACGACGAGGATGACGCCATCCTGCTTGTTGAAGACGGCGTTGCCGACCGAAGTCGCAAGGCCGTTATGCCAGAAGCCGCCATCGCCCATGACCGAGATGGAGCGCTTGTCGGCCTCGACATTGAAGGCCGAGGCGGACGCGGGGCCAAGACCATAGCCCATCGTCGTGCCGCCGATATTGAAGGGCGGCAGGATGGAGAAGAGGTGACAGCCGATATCGGCCGAGACGTGGTGTTCGCCGAGTTCCTTTTCGACCAGCTTCATGGCGGCGAAGATCGGGCGTTCCGGACAGCCGGTGCAGAAGCCGGCAGGGCGCGGCGGCACGACTTCGGCCAGCGCCTTGACCTTGGGGTCGGTGAGGATCGGATCGGGGTTCGGCACCGGCGGGCGGTTGCCGAGCAGGCCGGGGGCATTGGCCTCGATGAAGGCGCCAAGGCCCTTGATGAGCACCGGCGTCGTATATTCGCCGCCGAGCGGCAGGATATCCTTGCCGGACACCTTCGTCTGGATGTCCTTGCGGCGGAAGAGCGTGTGCAGCGTGTGCTCGATATATTCCGGCGCGCCTTCCTCGACCATGAGGATCGCCTTCTTGCCGGCGGCAAATTCGATCAGCTCGTCGTCGACCATCGGATAGGAGACGTTCATGACATAGAGCGGCACGCGGCAATTGCCGTAGACGTCGGCGAGGCCGAGATGCTGGAGCGCACGCATCGCGCCGTTATAGACGCCACCCTGCAGCACGATGCCGATCTCGCCCTCAGCTGGGCCGAAATGTTCGTTGAGCTTGTTGGCCTTGATGAATTCGACGGCGGCGGGCCAGCGCTTCTCCAGCTTTTCCTTCTCATGCACGAAGGAGGCCGGCGGCAGCACGATGCGGTTGACGTCGCGGCGCGGATTTTCCAGCGCTTCCTTCAGCGTGTATTCCGGGCGCTTGTTGTCCTTGGCGACGAAATGGCCGTGGACGTGGCAGGAGCGGATGCCGACCTGCAGCATGACCGGCGTGTTGGAGGCTTCCGACAGCTCGAAGCCCTTTTCAACGGCTTCGACGATGGAAGGGAGGTTCGGGCGGGGCGTCATGAGCCACATCTGCGACTTCATCGCGAAGGCGTGGCTGCGCTCCTGCATGATCGAGGAGCCTTCGCCGAAATCCTCGCCGATGATGACCAGCGCACCGCCGGTGACACCACCGGACGAGAGGTTGGAGAGGGCATCAGACGCTACGTTCGTGCCGGCGGTGGACTTCCAGGTGACGGCGCCGCGCACCGGATACATGACCGAGGCAGAGAGCATGGCGGCGGCAGCGGCTTCGGACGCGGAGGTCTCGAAGTGAATGCCCAGCTCTTCCATGACATCCTTGGCATCGGCCAGAACATCCATGAGATGCGAAATCGGCGAGCCCTGATAGCCACCGACATAGGAGACCCCTGACTGGAGAAGCGCCTTGGTGATGGCGAGAATGCCTTCACCTCGGAAAATATCGCCTTCCTTGAGCTTCAGGTCTTCGACTTCACGCGCAAATGATCGCTCTGCCATGACGTTCCCCATCTTGTTGGCAAGTTATATGCAAATGCATATTTCATCTCTTGGATTGTGTCAATTGCATAAATCTCAGCCGGTCACGCGCGTGATTGCCTTTATATGTCGCGGCGAGGAAATATTCCATTTCATATTATTTTTGCGAAACTGCCCAAACGACCCTTGTCAAAATCCGGATTTTCATTTTAAGTTTCAAACAATCACAAAATCCGGAAACCACCGGAATTCCGTCAAGGGGAACATAGGAGTCCAAAATGACTGACATGACGCGTCGTGGCGTACTGGGACTGGGTGCGGTTACCGTTCTGACCGGCATTCTCGCCGGCCGGATCCCGGTTATGGCCGCAGAAACGAACACTCTGACGATTGCCTTCAACTCGAACCTGCCGTCCTTCGACGGCACGGTCGGCCTGTCGGGCGTGAACCCGGCAATCCAGGCAATCTATCGCTCCATCTACGATCAATATATCGGCCAGAAGCCGGACCTGTCCTTCGAGCCCGGCCTGCTGACGGCCTGGGGCTGGAACGACGACAAGACCAAGGTCTGGATGGATGTGCGCGAAGGCGTAAAGTGGCATGACGGCTCGGACTTCACGCCCGAAGACATCGTCTGGTCGCTGACCCGCGCCGGCAAGCCCGAAACCGGCAACCCGGTTGCCAGCGTCTGGGCCAGCATCGGCAACTACAAGGTCGAGGGCAAGCGGATCACCGCCGATGTTCTCAACTTCGACCCCACCATCTTCAAGTGGATGGCCTTCCTCACCGGCTTCGTGCTGCCCAAGGCCTATTATGAAAAGGTCGGCGCGGAAGGTTTCGAAAAGAAGCCGATCGGCACCGGCCCCTACATGTTCGACGCTTACGAAGGCAATTCCTTCCTGCGTCTCAAGGCCAACCCGCATTACTGGGGCGGCAAGCCGGCGTTTGAAACGGTCATCTTCAAGTTCGTGACCGATCCGACGAGCCGTGTCGCCGAAATCGAGAGCGGCTCGTCCGACGTGACGCTCGAAATTCCTTACGAGGAATTCGACCGCCTGAAGGCGAAGAAGGGCTTTGCCGGCGTCTCCTCGCCGATCTCCGACATCGGCATGATCTTCATCACCAATGTCGAGCCGATGCTGGACAAGAATGTGCGGCTTGCCGCCCATCACGCCATCGACAAGGCCGGCATCGTCAAGAAGCTGCTGCGTGGCTATGGCCTGCCGATCGACACGCTGGAAGCCCCGGAATATGTCGCCTTCGATCCGTCGATCAAGGTTCCTTATGACCCGGACAAGGCCGTGGCCCTTCTCAAGGCCTCGGGCTATTCCAAGGACAAGCCGGTCAAGTTCAAGATCCAGACCACGCGCGGCCTGAAGCCCAAGGATTATGAAATGATCCAGGCGATTGTCGGCATGTGGCGCAAGGTCGGCATCGACGCCGAGATCGAAGTCTACGAAATCGCCAAGCATTACGAACTGCGCGCCGGCCACAAGCTCGCGCCCGCTGCCTTCTACAACTGGGGCAACGCAATCGGCGATCCGACGACCTCGACCGGCTTTGCCATGTTCTCCAAGTCGCCGCATTCCGGCTGGAAGACCGACGATGTCGACGCCCTGATCGGTCCGCTCTGGGGCGAAAAGGACGAGGCCAAGCGCATTGCCGGCTGGAAGGCCGTCGACAAGTATATTGCCGAGCAGGGCTATGTGATCCCGCTCCTGCAGTATGTGCAGCCGATCGTCTTCAAGTCCTCGCTGAAGGTGACGCCGAACGTGTCGAGCGCGCTGCAGCCGACGCTGGTCTCCAAGGCCTGACATTAAAGCCGCGCCGTGCCCGATCTTGGGGCACGGCGTGGCTTGCCCCTGTTCGCAGACCCGTGCGCCCGGTCAATCCCCGGCGCTGACGGCAACAGGAAGGTTTCATCATGACCGCTTCCGATCTTCTCAATCGTCTTTTCATGGCGGTGCTGACGCTTGCCGGCGTCGCCGTCATCGTCTTCTGTCTGTTGCGCATCGTGCCGGGCGATCCGATCGCCATGATGATCTCGCCGAGCGCGACGCCGGCAGACATCGCCGCATTGCGCGCCCATTACGGCCTCGATCTCGGCCTGCCGCAGCAATTCGGCATCTGGTTTACCGATGTCCTGAAGGGCAATTTCGGCACATCGATCTCGCAACGTCGCGACGTGATGGAGCTGATCGGCGAGCGCCTGCCGGCGACACTGGAACTGGCCTTTGCCGCCCTCGTCTTCGGCGTGCTGGCCGGGGGCGTGATCGCGACGCTCGGAACACTCGCCCGCCGCACTGCGCTCGATCCGGCGCTGGACTTCATCAACGGCCTGTTTCTCGCCGTTCCCGATTTCGTCTGGGCGCTGGCGCTCGTGCTGCTGCTCGGCGTGTTCTGGCCGGTCTTCCCCTTGTCTGGCCGCATCGACCCGACGCTTTCGACGTATTTTCATACGGATTTCTATCTGATTGAAAGCCTGGTGACCTTCAAGTTCTCAGCCTTCGGCGATCTCATCGCCCACATGGTCATGCCGATGCTGGCGCTGGGCCTGCCGCTCGCCGCCATTGTCGTGCGGACGCTGAAGGAAGCGCTCGCCGAAGCCATGGTGCAGGATTACGTCCTGCTGGCGCGGCTGAAGGGCATGTCGCCGCTGCGGCTCGTGCTGCAGGAGGCGCTGCGCAATGCCGTCGGCCCGACGCTGACGCTGACCGGCGTGCAATTCACCTTCATGATCGGCGGCACCGTCATCGTGGAGCGCATCTTCTCCTATCCCGGTCTCGGCAACATGGCGATCGACGCGGTGATCAACCGCGACCTGCCGCTGATCCAGGGCATCGTGCTGACCTTCGGCGCGATCTTCATTCTCGTGAACATTCTTGTCGATCTCATCGCCGCCTGGCTGAACCCGAGAAATGCCCATGGCTGAGATTGTCACCACCACGGACGCCCCCGTCCCCCTCTGGAGCCTGCCGATGAAGAACTTCAAACCGCTTTTGCGTGAACCGCGGGTGGTGATTGCCGGCGGCTTCCTGCTCCTCCTGCTGCTGATTGCGATCTTCGCGCCCTATGTCGCGCCGAAGGACCCGCTGGAGCAGGACCTGATGCTCGGCAACATGCCGCCCGCCAACTACCCCGGCGCCGAACCCGGTTTCTGGCTCGGCACGGACGATCTCGGCCGCGATGTGCTGTCGCGCGTGCTTTATGGCTCGCGGATCGCACTCACCGTCGCCTTTGTCGCCGCCAGCCTCTCGGCCATCATCGGCACGCTTCTCGGCCTCGCCGCCGGCTGGTATGGCGGCTGGGCGGATCGCCTGATTTCGCGGCTTGTCGATATCTGGATGGCCTTTCCGCCGGTCCTGCTCTCGGTCCTGCTCGTCGCCGTCCTCGGCTCGGGGCTCCATTCGGTGATCGCCGCCATTGTCATCATCGACTGGACGCGCTTCTGTCGCGTGGTGCGCGCCGAGACCATGGCGCAGGCGCAGCTTGATTATGTGATGGCCGCCGAGACCATCGGCTTTTCGCGCAGCCACATTCTGTGGCGCGAGATCCTGCCGAATGTCGCGCCCGTTCTCATCGCCCTTGTCAGCCTGGAAATGGGCATCGCCGTCATCGTCGAGGCGATCCTCTCCTTCGTCGGCCTGTCGCTGTCCTCCGACATCCCGACCTGGGGCGGCATGATCGCGCAGGGCCGCCAGATGATCCATCAGGGCTGGTGGGTTTTCGTCTTTCCTCTCATTGCGCTCTTTGCGACCGTTCTGGCCTTCAACCAGCTTGGCAACGGCCTGCGCAAGGCGCTGGACCCGGTGATGCGCCGATGACCCAACCACTTGTTGCTATCGAAGGCCTGAGCGCCATTTCCACCCGCGACGGTGGTGCGCCGGTTCTGCGCGATGTCTCGCTGACGCTCGAAAAGGGCGAGGTCCGCGGCCTCGTCGGGGAATCCGGCGCCGGCAAATCCACCATCGCCAAGGCGCTGCTCGGCATCCTGCCCTCCACGGTGAAAGTCACCGGCGGCTTCATCCGCTTCGAGGGGCGCGACCTGCTTACCATGCCGCGCCGCGAGCTTTCCGACATCATGGGCCGCGACATCACCCTGATCCCGCAGGACCCGCAGACGGCGCTGAACCCGGCGCGGCGCATCGAGGCGCAGCTGACCGATGGTCTTCGGCTGAAGCTCGGGATGAGCAAGAAGGACGCGCATCAACGGGCTTTGCAGCTTCTCGACGAGGTGCAGATCCGCAATCCGGACCGCGTGCTTGCCGCCTATCCGCATGAGCTCTCCGGCGGCATGCGCCAGCGCATCCTGATCGCCTCGGCCTTTGCGCTGAACCCCAAGCTTGTTGTGGCCGACGAGCCGACAACGGCGCTGGATGTGACCGTGCAGAAGGAAATCCTGCGGCTGATCCGCCGCATGCAGGAGGCGCACGGCACCGCCGTCATCTTCGTCACCCACGATCTCGGCGTGGTCGCCAAGATCTGCGACCGCGTGACGTTGCTTTATGCCGGCAAGGTGATCGAGCATGGCGCGACCGTCGACATGCTGACCGCACCGAGACATGTCTATACCCGCGCGCTGATTGCTGCCGGTCCCCGCTATGACCGGCCGAATGCCGGGCTGGAGCCGGTTCCGGAAGCCGTCTTCCGCCAATTGCGCGCCGAAGTCGGCCTTGCAGAAAGAGGGATCTAGAGATGAGCGACCTTCTCTTTGAAGCCAAGGGCGTCGAAGTCACCTATGGCATGAGCAAGGGCATGTTCGGCCATGGCCGGCCGGGCGTGCGCGTGCTGCACGGCGTCGATCTCTCCATCAAACGTGGCGAGACGGTGGGCATTGTCGGTGAATCCGGCTCGGGCAAGACGACGCTCGGCCGCGCGCTGCTGAAACTCGTTCCGGTCTCCGGCGGCACGATCCGTTTTGACGGGCAGGACATTACCGGTCTTTCGCCGGACGCCATGCGACCCTTGCGCCGGCGCATGCAGATGATCTTCCAGGACCCGATGGCCTCGCTCAACCCGCGGCATACGATCCGCCAGATCCTCACCGAACCGCTCTTCCTGCACGGTCTTGCCACCGACCGGCGCGATGCCGAGCGGCAGGTGCGGGCGATCCTCGACCGCGTCTCGCTTGCCCCCGTCACGCTGGACCGCGCCCCGCATGAGCTTTCCGGCGGCCAGCGCCAGCGCGTCGGCATTGCGCGAGCCGTGCTGATGAAGCCGGATTTCGTGCTCGCCGACGAGATCGTCTCCGGCCTCGACGTTTCGACGCAGGCGCAGGTGCTCAATATTCTCAAGGCGCTGTCGAAGGAAATGGGGCTATCCATGGCCTTCATCAGCCACGACCTTTCCGTCATCCGCGCCGTCTGCGACCGCGTCACCGTCATGCGCTTCGGCGAAGTGGTGGAGGAGGGACCGTGCGAAACCGTCTTCGACGCCCCGCAATCGCCCTATACGCGCCTGCTGCTCGACGCCATTCCGCTGCCGGAAATCGACGACGGCTGGCTGACGCGGCCGGCGCCATCCCTCGAAACTGCTGCCTGATCGGAGGACCTGCCATGACCGCTCAACCCACCAAGGGCCTTCCCGGCCTCGTCGGCCACGACCATACCGGGCTCACCGTTCCGAACCTCGATGAAGCGATCGACTTCTTCGACCGCGTGCTCGGCTGCACCCATGTGCTCACCTTCGGGCCGATCGGCGACGAGGAAGGCAGTTTCATGACGGATGCGCTCGGCGTTCATCCGCGCGCCCGCATCGAGCGCGTCGCCATGATCCGCTGCGGTAATGGTTCCAACCTCGAACTCTTCGAATATTCCGCCCCCGACCAGCGGGATCTGAAGCAGAAGAACAGCGATATCGGCGCCTTCCACATCGCCTTCTATGTCCGCGACATTGCCGCCGCCAAAGCCTATCTGGACGACATGGGCGTCGAAACCCGCCTCGGGCCGCTCCCCATCGAGGACGGCCCGATCGCCGGCCAGTCCATCCTCTACTTCCAGGCCCCCTGGGGCTTGCAGTTCGAGGCGATCAGCTATCCCAAGGGCATGGCCTATGAGGCGACGAGCCCTGTGTTGTTGTGGAACCCGGAGAAGCCGGGGGTGTGAGAGTGTAGAAGAGTGAGTCAGCAAGCTCAATAACAGCTCCTCACCCACAAACTGATTTGCTTAGCGAAGGCGCAAATCCCACCCACCGTCATCCCGGACTTGATCCGGGATCCAGTGCGCGATGTCCATCGCGCGGGAGACTCTTTTACAATGAACGCACTCTGATGAGTCCTTTCAGCCCGCAGACGCGGGCTGGCTGGATCCCGGATCAAGTCCGGGATGACGGAAGGGAGGGACTGTCGACCGTGTAAACTGACCTCAGCAGTTGCTGCGCGAAAACATCTCCGCGCATGACGCCTCACCGCCCCCGCACCCTTTTCAGCGTCTCCGACGGGCTCTCCCCATACACATCGCGATAGGCCGATGCCGCGCGTCCCAGATGGCCGAAACCGGAGGCCAATACCGCGTCGGCTACATTCAGTGACGGGGTGGGCTTGAGCAGCGCGTTGCGCAGGTTTTCCAGGCGCGCCTGCTGGACGCCATCCGAGAGCGTGCGGCCGAAGGCCTTCCGATAGGCGTCCTGCAATGTGCGCAGCGGAATGCCGGCGGCGGATGCGATGTCGGCCATGGAGATGTTGTCTGCGGCGCGGGCGCGGATGAACTCTTCGGCCTTGCGCACGGCAGCCGAGCCGGCATCGGCCGCGGGCTGGTGCAGAAGTGCGGCGTAATTGCTGTCGAGACCATTCAGAAGCAGCGAAATCAGCCCGTCGCGCAGCATGCTGCGATAGGCGTCCGGCAGACCCGCCCCGCCTTCCGCCGCCTCGACCATCATGCGGGCATGCGAGAGCAGGCTGCGGCCGACGGGCGTTGTCAGGTCAACGGAGGGCGTGAACTCGATGGCCGCGCGCGGGCGGTGCGTCAGCGTCTCGAAGAAATCCTCCACCATGCGGCGGCGCATCAGTACGATCAGCTTCTCGCAATCGTCCTGCCAGACCATGCGCGAGGCGAGCGTCGGCGACAGCAGCGAGGCGCGCTGACCGGCCGCGACATCGACGGCGCTGGTGCCGCAGCGGACGCTGGCTGCCCCGCGCATCGGCAATTGCAGCAGGAAGAAGTCGGACAATTCGCCCGGATCGATCTCCACTTCCGCGCCGTAAGCGACGAAATTGACCGAATAGCCCGGCTGCTCGACGGCATTGTGCACGGCGTGAAAACCGTTGCCGGTGCGGTCGCGGACATTGAGGAAATGCGGACAGAAGATGCGGCCGATCGCATCACGCGCCTCGTCCACGGCGCGGGTGTCGACCAGACCGTGATGCTGAAGAGGCTTCTCATGCGCATCGAACATCGGCGGTTTCCCCGTGACGAGCCGAAATCAAACCACATCTGCCGAAAGTGGACAAGGCCTCGCGCAAAGTGGATTGCCGATTGTCAACTTCGGTTCATGATTACTTTAAACATAAAATGAATGGAAAATCCATTCGCCTAAAAAACGGGAACATGACTATGGGTAGCGATCTCTTCCGTGCCGGAATGCGCCGTCTTGCAGGCGGTGTCACCATCATCACCTCGCTGGACGCCGAAGGCCGCCGTTGCGGCATCACGGCAACCGCCGTCTGTTCGCTCTCGACCGAGCCACCGTCGCTGATTGCCTGCGTCAACCGCTCGACCTCCATTGCGGCCGTCGTCGAACATCGCGGCGTCTTCGCCGTCAACGTTCTGGCGGAAGACCAGCGCCCGGTCGCCGAAACCTTTGCCGGCCGCACCGGCCATGCCCGCGAAGACCGCTTCGCCATCGGCGAATGGATCGATGACGGCACCGGCGCGCCGGTTCTGGCCGATGCTTCCGTCTCCTTCGACTGCAAGCTCGCCGAAATCCACGAATTCGGCACCCATATGATCCTCATCGGCGAGGTCGTTTCGACCCGCTGCGCGGACGGCGAAACGCCGCCGCTGATCTATGGCGACGGGGCGTTCCTGACGGCCCGCCTGGCAGCGCAAGCTGCGGCATAGCAAAAAAGCCGGCGCAAGCTGCGGCCTGAGCCGCGCCGGCATTCAGAAAAGACATCGATAGAACCACAAGGGGAAGCCATCATGAATGGACTGAACGGGAAAACTGCGATCATTTCCGGCGGCGCGACGCTGATCGGCCAAGGGATCGCCGAGGTGCTGAAGAATTACGGCGTGACGGTGGTCATTGCCGACATCAATAAAGAGGCCGGCGAGAAGGCCGCGGCCAAGGTTGGCGGCAACACGCATTTCATCGCCACCGACATCACGAGTGACGCCGAGATCGAGGCGCTGGTGAAGGCGACCGTCGAAAAGACCGGCCGGCTCGACTTCCTCGTCAACGTCGCCTGCACCTATCTCGACAATGGCGCCGAGACCACCCGCACCGACTGGCTGAAGGCGCTCGACGTCAACATTGTCGGCTCCGTCATGCTGATGCAGGCTGCGCGCCCGCATCTGGCCGCCAACAAGGGCGCCATCGTCAATTTTGGCTCGATCTCGGCCCGCGTGGCGCAGACCGGCCGCTGGGTCTATCCGGTCTCCAAGGCCGCGATCCTGCAGCTGACGCGCAACCAGGCCATGGACCTGGCCCCCGAAGGCATTCGCGTCAACGCCGTTTCGCCCGGCTGGACCTGGTCGAACATCATGCAGGAACTGACGCATGACACGCGCGCCAAGGCAGACGCGGTGGCCAAGGATTTCCATCTGCTCGGCCGCACCGGCAGCCCGAGCGAAGTGGGCGAGGCGATCGCCTTCCTGCTTTCCGACAATGCAAGCTTCATTACCGGCACGGATATCCGCGTCGATGGCGGCTACACGGCCATGGGACCGGAAACCAACGTTCCCGCAATCCCGCGCCTGATGGACTGAAATCCGGACCAATCGAGAAAACTCAGCAAAGGGGAATGACATGACGAAATCCAGACATTTCACCATCGTCGGCGGCGGCCAGTCGGGCCTGCAGCTCGGCATCGGCCTGCTGAAGGCCGGCCATGAAGTGCGCATCGTGCAGAACCGCACGGGCGAGGACATCGAAAAGGGCAGGGTAATGTCCAGCCAGTGCATGTTCGATCAGGCACTGCAGAACGAGCGCGACCTCGGCATCAATTTCTGGGAAGCCGACTGCCCGACGGTCGACTCCATCAGCTTCACTGTACCGTCGCCGGAAGGCAATGGCGCCAAGGCGATCGACTGGAACGGCAAGCTCGACAAGCCGGCCCAGAGCGTCGACCAGCGCGTCAAGATCCCGCAATGGATGAAGGAATTTGTCCGTCAGGGCGGCGAGATGGTCATCCATGACGCCAGCATTGAAGACCTCGAAACCTATTCGAAGCAGAGCGATCTGGTGATTGTCGCCGCCGGCAAGGGCGACATTGCGAAGATGTTCGAGCGCGACGCCACCCGCTCGCCCTTCGACAAGCCGCAGCGCGCACTCGCGCTCACCTATGTCAAGGGCATGGAAAAGCGTCCCGACCATTCGGCCGTCAACTTCAACCTGATCCCGACCGTCGGCGAATATTTCACCTTCCCGGCGCTGACGACCACCGGCCCCTGCGACATCATGGTGTTCGAAGGCATTCCCGGCGGCCCGATGGACTGCTGGAAGGACGTCAAGTCGCCGGAAGAACATCTGGCGAAGTCCAAGTGGGTGCTGGAAACATTCACGCCCTGGGAAGCCGAGCGCTGCAAGGACATCGAACTGACCGACGACAACGGCATTCTCGCCGGCGCGTTTCCTCCCACGGTGCGCAAGCCCGTTGGCCGTCTGCCCTCCGGCGCGATCGTTCTCGGCATGGCGGACGCCGTCTGCCTCAACGACCCGATCACCGGCCAGGGCTCCAACAACGCCTCGAAATGCGCCAAGGTCTACATGGACGCGATCCTCGCCCATGGAAACAATGCCTTCGACGAGGCCTTCATGGTCGCCACCTTCGAGGCTTACTGGTCTTACGCCCAGTTCGTCGTCGGCTGGACCAACGCGCTCCTGATGCCGCCGCCGCCGCATGTGCTCAACATCATGGGTTCGGCCCAGGCCTATCCGGCGCTCGCCAAGCGCATCGCCAACGGCTTCAACGATCCGCGCGACTTCTTCCCCTGGTTCGCGGTGCCGGAAGAGGCAGACGCCTATCTCACGCGGCTTGCCGCGTAAGACTTTCCTCCCAAGGCAGCAATGCCCTCCTGGCCGCGTTTCGACGCGGCCTTTTTTGTTCTCTCCGTTGCCGGACAACAAGGAGACGCGTCAAACGACGGGCGTCGGATCCTTGGCCTCTGCCGCCAGATCGACTGACCCGATGGGGCCGGTGATGCGCCGTGACCGCGAAATCCCGGTCGAGGCAATCACGAACAGGAGGCCGGCGGCGGCGACAAACAGCCAGCCGCCGATGGTCTGATAGGCAACGACACCGAGAATGCCGCCCAGCAGGAACGCCGTGATCGTATAAAGATGCAGGCGCAGCTTTGAGCGATTTTTTCCCGCGTCGGTCTCGCGATCGCGGCCGCGCAGGATATCGAACGCGATCCCGAGTTCGATCCCGATATCGGTCGCCATGCCGGACACATGGGTTGTCCGGACACGGGCTTCGGAAATCCGCGTCACGACCGCATTCTGCAGCCCCATCAGGAAAGCCAGGCCCAGCACCACCACCGGTATTCGCCAGGACCCGAACAGCCAGAGGTCGATGAAACCGAGCATGGCAAGGAGAATGGCTTCCGTCAGAATACTGTAGGCGTAAATGCCGTGGATGTGTCGGCGCCGACCGGTGTTGATCAGGAGCGTCGAGACGCCCGCCCCGAGGATAAACGCAAAAACGATGCTGAAATAAAACAGCGCCGACTGCCATTGGCCGATGGCGATATGGTCCGACAGCGTCGAGACATTGCCCGTCATGTTCGCCGAAAAGAAGCCAACCGAATAGAATGCGGCCGCATTGAGCGCCCCGGCAACGCCCGCCAGCGTGCAGGCGAGATTGAGATCAATGCGTTCATTACGGGCATCACCTTGTTGCACTAGCATGCGCTGTTCTTTCCGGGCGGCTTCAAAGGATGAGCGGCGAATACACCCGATGGGGCCGGGTCGCAACGTCGATCTCGGGTGCAAGATCAGCATCAGGAGATGCGAATCGTCAAGCGCAGACACGTCGCCCAGTCTTCCGCGCGGCTGGATGCCGGATCAGGTCCGGCATGACGGAGAGTGAAGAAAGCAGCCACCCCAAATTCTTGTACTCGCAAACCGATAAAGCCAAAGCGGGATTTGCAAAGCCGCAGGCAGGCCTTAGGCTGGCCGCAAACGATCAAAGGGAAGCGCTTTGTCAGGCATTACACATCTGTCCGCCGTCGAACTGTCGGCGGCCATCCAGTCCCGCGAGATATCGTGCCGGTCCGTCATGGCGGCCTATCTGGAGCGCATCGCGGCGATCAATCCGAAGATCAATGCCATCGTCAGCCTGCGGGACGCCGGCGCGCTGATGGAGGAGGCGGCAGCTGCGGACCGGGAACTCGAGGCCGGCCGGACGCGTGGCTTTCTTCATGGCTTTCCGTTTGCGGTCAAGGATCTGTCGGAGGCGAAGGGCGTGCCCTGCACATTCGGCTCGCCGATCTATGCGGATTTCGTGCCGGATTTCGACGACATCCATGTCGGGCGCATTCGCGCCGCCGGCGCCATCATCATCGGCAAGACCAATGCGCCGGAAATGGGCCTGGGCTCGCATACCTACAATCCCGTTTTCGGAACCACCCGCAACCCTTATGACCTGACGCGAAGCGCCGGCGGCTCCAGCGGGGGTGCGGCGGCGGCGCTCGCCGCTCGGCTGCTGCCGGTTGCCGACGGCAGCGACATGATGGGATCGCTGCGCAATCCGGCAGGCTTCAACAATGTGGTCGGCTTTAGGCCGTCCTTCGGGCGCGTGCCCTCGCTCGGCACCGAGATTTTCATGAGCCAGCTGGCGGTGAACGGTCCGATGGGCCGGACGGTGGCGGACGTCGCCGCGCTGCTGGCAATCCAGGCCGGGCATGATCCGCGCGACCCGCAATCGCTGCTCGCCGAGGATCTTTCGGTGGGCGAAGCGATCGACACATCCGGCCTGCGCGTCGGCTGGCTCGGCGACTTCGACGGCTATCTGCCGTTCGAACCCGGCGTGCTGGACCTTGCCGCCGCATCGCTCGACACGTTTTCCGCCATGGGCGCAAGGGTCGAGGCGGTTCGCAGCCGATTTGACATGGACCGGCTGTGGCAGGGATGGCGGGTGCTGAGGCATTTCTTCGTCTCCGGCGGGCAGGCCAAGGACTATGCCGACCCGGTAAGACGCGCGCAGATGAAACCGGAGATGATCTGGGAGATCGAAAACGGCCAGCGTCTGGCGTCGAACGACATCTACGCGGCATCGGTGATCCGCAGCGACTGGTACCGCTTCCTGCTCGGGCTGTTCGAGACGTATGACGTCCTGATCCTGCCCTCCGCGCAGGTGTTTCCCTTTGCCGCCGACCTTGCCTGGCCCAGGGAGATTGCCGGGCGGACCATGGACACCTATCACCGCTGGATGGAAGTGGTGATCGGCCCGACCATGGCGGGCCTGCCGGTGGCGGCCATGCCGGCCGGTTTCGGCGCGGCGGGCCTGCCCGCCGGCATCCAGATCATCGGCCGGCCCCAGGCCGACCGCGCCGTGCTGCAGGTCGCCGCCGCCTATGAGGCGCGGACCGACTGGCTGAGCCGCGAGCCGGCGATCGGTTGAGGATTGCTGCCTGAGGCCGCGGGTGACGGGACGATCTCCGGTGCCCCCGGACTGCCGCTAGCGCGGCAGCCTTCGATGCGTCGCCGCCGTGCGCGCCACCTGCTCGTAGATCCCCGTCATCAGGTCCAGCGTTTCCGTTGCCTCTTCCAGTCTCTGGGCGAGGTTGGGGACGGATTGCACGGCCTTGACGAGGAGCGAGGCGCGGATGTCGGCGTAGCGGTCGGTGACGTCGCGGCCGGCCTCGGTGACGGTGTAGGTGACGCCGGAGCGGCCGCTGCCGGTGCGCTCCACCAGCCCTGCGCCGATCAGCTTGCGCAGGCTGTATTGCATGTTGGGAATGTCTTCGCGGTTGGAGAGGCGGGCGATGTCCTTGATCGTCTTCGGCCGGTCGTTCATGCGGATGATGTGCAGCATGGCGTTTTCCGGGCCGCTTGCGGTCAGGTCGAGCACGGTGGCCAGGCACTCCGTCTGCCAGCGGCCAAAGGCCTCGAAGGCGCGCATCAGCGCATATTCGATCTCGGCGACATCCATCTCGACGGGCGTGCGCGCCAGATGCCAGTGGCGGTCGAGGCCATTGTCCTTCTCCGAACCGGTTCCGTCCTTGCCTTGCATGTCCCACTCCTTCACGCGACTCGTCCGTAGCTACACTAGCCGCGGCGCGGCCCGCGCTCAAACGCGCTCTGGCGTCTCGCCAGACTTAACATTTCACGAATTTGACCGTTGACAAAGTTTAGACTTCAAATAAACTTTCTATCGTAAATTCTAACAAATCTTCTGGGGAACTACCATGACAGAGAACTCAATGTTCGCTGAAGGCCAATTCGTGCTCGGAACCTTCGCGTCCAACTGCTCCGGCGGCATGTCCGTCACCAAAGTACCCGAGCGCTGGGTCAATTCCTGGGACAACAATCTCAAGCTTGCGCGTCTTCTGGACGATGCCGGCATCGACTTCATGCTGCCGATTGCCCGCTGGATCGGCTATGGCGGCGAGACCAATTTCCATGGTGGCGTGCTCGAAACCATGACCTGGGCGGCCGGTCTTCTGGCCAGCACGCAGAACATCAATGTGTTTGCGACCATCCACACGGCCGCCAACCACCCGGCCGTCGTTGCCAAGCAGATCGCCACGATCGACCAGATCAGCCGTGGCCGCATCGGCCTCAACATCGTCGCCGGCTGGAACGAGCCGGAATACAAGGCGCTGGGGCTCGATCTGCCCGCCGGCCATGAAGAGCGCTATGCCTATGCGCAGGAATGGTTCGACGTCATCAAGGCGCTGTGGACCCGCACCGAAACCTTCGACTGGGATGGCGCCTTCTTCAAGCTGAAGGGCATCCTCGGCGATCCGCGCCCCTCGCGCAAAGTGCCGATCCTCAATGCCGCGGGCTCCGGCGAGGGCAGGGCCTTTGCCGTCAAGAATGCCGATTTCCTCTTCACCCCCGCCATCGATCTTTCCCGTTCCGGCGAGGAAATCGCCGCTCTCAAGCAGCAGGCCCGCGACGTCGGCAAGAAGGTCGGCGTGCTCACCTTCAGCCATGTCGTCTGCCGCCCGACGGAGAAGGAAGCGAAAGACTATCTGCAGCATTTCGGCCAGGACAATGCGGACTGGGCGGCGGTGGACAATCTCGTGCGGCTGCAGTTCGCGCACGCGCATTCCTTCCCGCATGATCTGCTCGCGCTGATCCGCGACCGCATGGCCGCAGGCCATGGCGGCTTCCCGCTGGTCGGCACGCCGGAACAGGTGGCCGAAGGGCTGATCGCGCTCCACAAGGCGGGCTTCAACGGCACGACGCTTTCCTTCGTCGATTATGCCGAGGAATTCCCCTATTTCCGCGACACGGTCCTGCCGATCCTGGAAAGCGCCGGCATCCGCCGCGCAGTCACCAAGGCAGCGAAGGCGGCTTGAGGCGGGCTGATTTGCCCCACTCTTACTCTGAGCGTGGGGCAAAGACCCCTCCCCAACCCTCCCCACAAGGGGGAGGGGGAGTGACCGTCGTGCTTCCGGGTGCCACGCGACACGTTTGAGAGTGCCTCGTCCTTCAATGCTGCTGTGGGGCAGGCGGCGACCGCGAGTCCTCTCCCCCCCTTGTGGGGGAGATGGCCGGCAGGCCAGAGGGGGACTTTCTTTCCCCCGACTATGCGTCGCACCAAAACCCCTCATCTGTCCTTCGGACATCTTCTCCCCGAGGGGAGAAGAGGGAGCCCAGCTTTACGCCCATTACAAAAGGGGAACAATCATGACAATCAACGACCAGGACATGAGCCTCGCCTTCCGGCAGGCCATGCGCAGCTTTGCCGGCAATGTCAGCGTCATTACGGTGGGCGAGGGCGAGGAGCGCTCCGGCCTTGTCGCAACCTCCACCGTCTCGCTTTCCGTCGAGCCGGCGATGATGCTCGTCTGCGTCAATCGCAGCGCGTCTTCGTGGCCGCTTTTTGCACGCTATCGCCATTTCGGCGTCAATGCGCTGCGGCCCGACCAGAAGCCGATTGCCGAGCGCTTCAGCGGCAAGGGCGGGGTGAAGGGGGCGGATCGGTATGCGCTGGGCAAGTGGCGCGCGGGCGAAACCGGCGCGCCGCTGCTTCAAGGCGCGGCGGTCGCAATCGACTGCGCCATCGAGGACATGATCGAGTGGACAACCCACTCGATTCTGATCGGCCGGGTGCGTTCCGTGGAGATCGGCGATGCCAGTGCGGCGCTCGTCTACTGGCAGGGGGACTATCGCCCGCTGGTGGCGGAAAATCTCGGCTTCTCAAGTGTTTAAAGAAATCAGTGCGACAGGATGACAGGGCGGCATTTTTTACTTGACGCTTAAAACATCTCTCGATACTTTAAACTTAAAATAATTTCTGGAATGAAGGGAACGGCACATGCGCATCGTTTGTATCGGCGGAGGCCCGGCTGGCCTCTATTTCGGACTTCTGATGAAGAAGCTTCATCCCGAGCACGACATCACCGTGGTCGAGCGGAACAAGCCCTATGACACATTCGGCTGGGGCGTCGTCTTCTCGGATGCGACCATGCAGTCCATGCGCATCTGGGACCCGGAAAGTGCCGCCGAGATCGAAGACTCGTTCAACCATTGGGACGATATCGAACTCCTCTTCAAGGGCACGCGCCAGCGCACCTCGGGCCACGGCTTCGTCGGCATCGGCCGCAAGAAGCTCCTGAACATCCTTCAGGCCCGCTGCGAAGCGCTCGGCGTCGAACTCAAGTTCGAGACGGATGTCGACAGCGATCTCGACTTCCCCGATGCCGATCTCATCATCGCCTCCGACGGGTTGAATTCGAAGGTCCGCAACAAATATGCCGACATCTTCCAGCCCGACATGCTGGTTCGCCCGAACCGCTATATCTGGCTCGGCACCAACAAGCTGTTCGACGCCTTCACCTTCGATTTCCGCAAGACGGATCACGGCTGGTTCCAGGCGCATATCTACAAGTTCGACGACAAGACCTCGACCTTCATCGTCGAGACGACCGAAGAGGCCTATCAGGCCCACAAGCTCGGCGAGATGTCGCAGGACGAGTCGATCAAGTTCTGCGAAGGCCTCTTCTCCGAATGCCTCGAAGGTTCGTCGCTGATGACCAATGCGCGGCATCTGCGCGGCTCTGCCTGGCTGAACTTCACCCGCCTCATCTGCGGCAAGTGGAGCCATTTCAACGGCAATTCGCATGTCGTGCTGATGGGTGACGCTGCCCACACCGCCCATTTCGCCATCGGTTCGGGCACCAAGCTCGCCATCGATGACGCGATCGAGCTTGCCAACCAGTTCAAGATCGCCGGCCACGGCAAGGATGCCATTCCGGGCGTTCTGGCCACCTACGAGGAAATCCGCCGCGTCGACGTCGCCCGCATCCAGAATGCGGCGCGCAACGCCATGGAGTGGTTCGAGGTCGTCGGCCATCGCTATGCCGACACGCTGGAGCCGGAACAGTTCATGTATTCCATGCTGACCCGCTCGCAGCGCATCAGCCACGAGAACCTGCGCCTGCGCGACAAGACGTGGCTGGAAGGCTACGAACGCTGGTTTGCCGCCAAGCAGGGCCTCAATGTCAAGGATGGCGAACGCTGCCTGCCGCCGATGTTCACGCCCTACAAGGTGCGCGGCCTGACGCTGCCGAACCGCATCGTCGTCTCGCCCATGGCCATGTATTCGGCCAAGGACGGCCTGCTCGATGACTTCCACATGGTCCATCTCGGCAGCCGTGCGCTGGGCGGTGCCGGCCTCGTCTTTGCCGAAATGACCTGCGTGTCGCCCGATGCGCGCATCACCCCCGGCTGCCTCGGTCTCTGGAACGACGAACAGCTGGAAGGCTGGAAGCGGCTTGTCGCCTTTGTCCATGGCAATTCCAATGCCAAGGTCGCCATGCAGCTCGGTCACGCCGGACGAAAAGGGGCAACCAAGGTTGCCTGGGAAGGCATCGACCAGCCACTGGAAAGCGGCGACTGGCCGCTTCTTTCGGCCTCGGCGCTGCCTTACCTCAAGCATAGCAAGGTGCCGAAGGCGATGGACCGGGCCGACATGGACCGCGTCAAGGCCGATTTCGTTGCCGCCACCAAGCGCGCTGCGGAAGCCGGCGTTGACTGGCTCGAATTCCATGCCGCCCACGGCTATCTGATGTCCAGCTTCCTGTCGCCGCTGACCAACCGGCGCGAGGACGAATATGGCGGCAGCCACGAGAACCGCGCACGCTATCCGCTGGAAGTGTTCAAGGCGGTGCGCGAAGCCTGGCCGGCCGACAAGCCGATCTCCGTGCGCCTCTCCTGCCATGACTGGTTCGAAGGCGGCAACACGCCGGAAGATGCGGCTATCTTTGCCCAGATGTTCAAGGATGCCGGCGCCGACCTCATCGACTGCTCGTCGGGTCAGGTGTGGAAGGAAGAACAGCCGGTCTATGGCCGTCTCTTCCAGACGCCATTCTCCGACAAGATCCGCAACGAGATCCATGTCCCGACCATCGCAGTCGGCGCGATCTCGGAAGCCGACCATGCGAACTCGGTCATCGCCGCCGGCCGTGCCGATCTCTGCGCCGTGGCGCGTCCGCATCTGGCAGACCCGGCCTGGGCGCTGCACGAGGCGGCCAAGATCGGCCTGAAGAACGTGGCGTGGCCGAAGCAGTACGTGTCGGGCAAGTATCAGTACGAGGCGAACCTCGCCCGTTCGGCAACACCGGCGAAGTGAGGCTGACGTGGCACAGCCGCTGAAAGACAGGCATGTTCTCGTCACCGGTGCCGGCAGCGGCATCGGGGCGGCCATTGCCCGCAGGCTTGCGGGCGAGGGCGCGCTGCTGACGCTCGCCGGACGGCGCGCCGAACCGCTTGAGGCTCTGGCAAACGAGCTCGGCCTTGACCGGACGCTCGCCGTCTCCGGCGTCGACGTAACCAATCCTGCGGCGATTGTGCGCGGGCTCGATGCGGCGCGGGCGAAATTCGGCCCCGTCTCCATCCTCGTCAACAATGCCGGCGAGGCCCCGAGCGCGCCTTTCGAGAAGACCGAGCTCGACCTTTGGGAAAAGGTCATCGGCGTCGACCTGACGGGCGTGTTCAATGTGACGAAGGCGGCGCTTTCGGATCTCAAGGCCTTTGGCCATGGCGCGCGCATCATCAACATCGCCTCCACGGCTGGCCTGACCGGCTATGCCTATGTGTCTGCCTATTGCGCCGCCAAGCATGGCGTGGTCGGCCTGACGCGGGCGCTGGCGCTGGAACTTGCCAAGACCGGCGTGACGGTGAATGCCGTCTGCCCCGGCTTTACCGATACGCCGATCATCGCCCGCTCGATCGAGGCGATCGTCGCCAAGACCGGCCGGACGGCGGAAGCGGCGCTGTCCGAATTCACCAAACACAATCCGCAACAACGGCTCGTACAGCCCGACGAGGTGGCCGACACGGTCGCATGGCTTGCGGGTCCGGGCGCACAATCGATCAACGGTCAGGCCATTGCGGTCGCCGGCGGCGAAGTGCTGGCGGGCTGACAGACAAGAAACCTGAGAGGGAACCAGATGCCATTCAAGATATCCAAGCCGATGCGCTTCGGCGATTGCGACCTGACCGGGATCGCCTATCACCCGGCCTATCTGTCCTATCTGGTCGATGTGAACGAGGCGATGTTTGCCTCCTTCGGCATCACCTGGAAGGAAATCATGTTCGAGCGCCGGCTCGGCCTGCCGACCGTGACGATGAGCCTGCAGTTCATCAAGCCGGCCGTCTATGGCGACGTGCTCGATTTCTCCGTTCATGTCCGCAACATCGGCCGCTCGTCGCTCGATCTGGAAACCGATGTCCGCGTCGGCCAGGACATCATCTGGACGGTGCGCCAGCGCATCGTGCTGACCTCCACCGAAGACCACAAATCCCGCGCCTGGCCGGACGATATCCGCGCTGGCCTGACCCGTTATCTGGAGCAAGAAAATGCGGCATGAAATCATTCAACCCGATGGCTGGGCCAAGCCCGTCGGCTATTCCAACGGCATCTCGGCACGCGGCCGCATTGTGCAGGTCGGCGGCCAGATCGGCTGGGACGAAAACTGCCAGTTCCATTCCGACAATTTCGTCGACCAGGTCCGCCAGACGCTGATCAATATCGTCAGCGTTCTGGAAAAGGCCGGCGCCAAGCCCGAGCACCTGATCCAGATGACCTGGTATTTCACCGACCGTGACGCCTACAAGTCGGGCATGCGCGAAATCGGTGCAGCCTATCGCGAGATCATCGGCCGCCACTTCCCGCCGATGGCCGCCGTTCAGGTGGTCGCGCTGATGGAAGACCGCGCGAAAATCGAGATCCAGGCGCTCGCCGTCGTTCCTGATTGAGAAATACATCCATCCCCGTGGAAGTGCATAAACCACTCAAATCCCAGGAGGAAACCATGTCCAATACCGTCATGCCCGTCATCACCCGCAAGGGTCAGGAAGACAAGAACACCGGCCAGTCCGGCGGCTGCATCCGCATCTCGGGCGTCGGCCCGCAGCACACGCCCGCCACCAAGATCTGGTTCGGCAAGGTGTCCAACGATCCGGGCTACCGCTCCTATCCGCATCACCATGGCGAAGCCGAAACCGGCGGCTATGTGCTGAAGGGCAAGGCCCGCATCTATTTCGGCGAGAACTGGCAGGAATATCTCGACATGGAAGAAGGCGACTTCATCTTCGTGCCGCCCTACTGGCCGCATATCGAAGTCAACATGTCGACGACGGAAGAGCTGGTCTGGATGACCACGCGTACGCCGGACAATATCGTCATCAACCTGCCGGACGTGGACGATTCCATCCTCGTCGGTTACCGGCGCGCCTGATGAAACTCCTGCGTCATGGTCCGGCGGGCGCCGAGAAGCCCGCCCTTCTCGACAACGACGGCAAGGTCCGCGACCTGTCGGGCATCGTCGCCGATCTCGGCGGCGAGGCCCTGTCGGATGCCGGCCTCGCCCGCATCGCCGCCATCGACCCGAAGAGCCTGCCGGAGGTTTCCCCCGGCAGGATCGGTCCCTGCATTGCCGGCACGCGCAAGTTCATCTGCGTCGGCCTCAACTACAGCGACCATGCCAAGGAAACCGGCAAGGCCCCGCCCGAAGAGCCGATCCTGTTCATGAAGGCGACCAGCGCCATCATCGGCCCGAATGACGACGTGGAAATTCCGCGCAACTCGGTCAAGGCCGACTGGGAAGTCGAACTCGGCATCGTCATCGGCACGCGGGCTAAATATGTCAGCGAAGACAAGGCCCTCGACCATGTCGCCGGCTATTGCGTCGTCAACGACGTCTCCGAACGCGCCTTCCAGTCGGAGCGCGGCGGCCAATGGACCAAGGGCAAGAGCCACGACACGTTCGGCCCCATCGGCCCCTGGCTGGTGACACGCGACGAGGTGCCGGACCCGCAGAACCTCAAGCTCTGGCTCGATGTCGACGGCGTGCGCCGCCAGACCGGCACGACCGCCAACATGATCTTCGGTGTGCGCCATCTGGTGAGCTATATCAGCCAGTTCATGACGCTGGAGCCGGGCGACATCATCGCCACCGGCACGCCGCCGGGTGTCGGTCTCGGCATCAAGCCGGAGCCGGTCTTCCTCAAGGTGGGCCAGGTCATGACGCTCGGCATCGAGGGTCTTGGCGACCAGACGCAACACACGATTGCAGCAAGGGACTGAGCCATGAGCAATTTTGAAGGCAAGCTGGTCATCGTCACCGGCGGCGCACGCGGACAGGGCGAGGCGGAAATCCGCCTCTTCGCCTCCAGGGGTGCCGCTGTCATCATCGCCGATGTTCTCGTGGACGAGGGCGAGGCGCTGGCAGCCGAACTGACGAAGGAAGGCCGCGAGGCCCGCTTCATCCGCCTCGACGTCACCGACCCGGCAAGCTGGGCGGCTGTGATCGATCTGGCGAAGTCGTGGAAGGGCCGGCTCGATGTGCTGGTCAACAATGCCGGCATCATCAACCGCACGCTGGTCGAGACGACATCGCTTGAAGCCTGGGAACGGGTCCTGCGCGTCAACCTCACCGGCTCCTTCCTCGGCATCCAGGCGGCAAGCGCCCTGATGGCTGAAAGCGGCGGCGGCGCGATCGTCAACATCTCGTCCAACAGCGGCTATTCCGGCCATTACGACCCGGCCTACACGGCCAGCAAATGGGGCCTTCGCGGGCTGACCAAGAGTGCAGCCATGGAGCTGGCGCCGAAGAATATCCGCGTCAACGCTGTCTGCCCCGGCCTCGTCGTTACCGGGCTCAATGCATCCAGCCCGCATCTGAAGCCGATGATCGGGATCACGCCGCTGAAGCGCGCCGGCAAGCCGGAAGAGATCGCCGATCTCGTCTTCTTCCTGTCGTCCGATGCCTCGAGCTTCATCACCGGCGAGGATTTCGTCATCGACGGCGGCTTCACCGCCGGTGCCGCCTATCGGCGCGTTGCCACCGAAACCGGGATTTTCCCGGAATAAGTGTACCCACAGCCATCCGGACAAGACAGAGGCCGACGCGGGCTCCCGCGCCGGCCTCTTTTCGTTTCAGCGACAAATTTCAACCTATGGGAGTTTTCGCGCGCTTTCGTTCATATAATCGTAAGGGTTGCAACGCCATTTTGAGGAACCAAAAGACTTATATATTTCAGGAAGAAAGATGCTGGAGGCCGGGTTTTTCAGGGCGGCTTCTACAACCGGCACCAGGCGATCACCGGCGCGCAGCACGACCGATCGGTCATGGCTTCCCCTGCTGATTGCGATCAATCTTTACACGCTGGGCGCCGGCGTTCTTGATCCGAACGCCTATTGGCACTTCGTGCTTGCAACCTCGTCGCAAACGCTTGTCCTTTCGCTGGCCTTCATCGTGCTGGTGCTCTGTGTGGAAAGCTTGCTGAAGGCGCCGCATCGACCGCTGGGCGAGGTGCGGTGCAAGCTGCGGGAGAGGGGACGGTTCATGGCCGGCGGCCTCATGCTGTTCATCCTAGGACTGAGCGCCTATACGACCTACAAGATCAATATTCCGGATATCGTTCCGTTTTACGCCGATCCCTATCTCGCCGGTATCGACCGCTTCTTCTATGGCCGCAACGCATGGCGGGCGATGCATGAAATGCCATTGCAGGCCGGGCTGATCGTCGATTTCTTCTATACGCGCGTCTGGCCGGCCGTTCTGCTTTTCGGCGTGCTGGTCGGGCTGATGTTCATCGAAGGCGCGCGGCTGCAGCGCTATGCCTGGGGCCTGTTCTTCGTCTACGCCGTCATGGGGACGCTGGTGGCAACCCTGTTCTCGTCCGTCGGCCCGATCTTCTACAAGGAGTTCTATCCCGGCACGGAGCAGTTCACCCATATCAAGCCGGCGATCCTCAGCAACCCCTACATCTCCAACATCACGGACTATGCGGATTATCTGCTCGATGCCTATCGCCACAAGGACTACATGTTCGCGTCAGGCATCTCCGCCTTCCCCAGCGTGCATGTGGCCGTGGCGACGCTGTCGGCCTGGTTCCTCACCAGCTTCGGACGCCGATGCGCCGTGCTCGGCTGGACCCATGCCCTCATCATCCAGTACGGCGCGATCTATAGCGGCTGGCACTATGCCGTCGACGGCGACGTGTCGCTCGTCCTCGTCAGCGCCTTCTGGATCGCCAGCAGCCGCTTCTATGGCCTGCCGCTGATGCCGACGTCCCGCCCGCGCAACGCCTGACATCAGGCCTTGCCCGTCTCCTTCTCAGAAGAAGTCGAGACCGGCGGGCAGCAGATGGAAATGGCGGAAGAGCGCATAGACCAGCGAGAAGAGGATCACGATCATCAGGACATAGACCGCGACCTCCAGCACGACCCTGAGGATATTGACGGGCTTTCGCGACTTGTCCTGGTCGTAATGCCACTTGATGGAAAAGAACATGCCCACGGCCAGCACGGCGACCTTGAACACAATGAGGACTATCGGGACCCAATCCATCGCTTTGACTATTCCTGGTTCTTGATTGACGCCATGTCGTCGGACACGGCTGTTTAGACGATCGCCCGCGCAAGCGCGGCGGGCTGCATGACAAGAGCGGCAAGCTGGTTCAATCCGTCCTCCAGCTCGGCGCGGTCGGAGGCAACGCCAAGGGAGATCCTGACCGCCTCCGTCGGGCACGTCCCGACGGCAAAGGCGGAGCTTGCGACGATCAGCAGGCCCGCGCGCAACGCCGCCTCGACCAGATCGTCCGCGCGCTGGCCGCCGGGCAGGCGGAGCCAGAGATGGTGGCCGGCCGTGCCGGCAGACCGACCGAAGGCGCCGAGCCGCGAAGACGCAAGTGTCTGCCGTGCCCGCGCCTCCTGCCGGATCGCCGCCGTCACCTCCGCCATCGTCCCATCCATGATCCAGCTGCTGGCGAGTGCCGACATGAGGGGAGGGGCCATCAGCATCATGGCTCTGGTCACGGAGGCGAGCTTAAGCGCGTCGACAGCCTTCGGCACGAGGACATAGGCGACCCGCAGCGCCGGCGTCGCACATTTGGAGAGTGTCGCAATATGCCAGGTCGCCTCGGGCATGAGATCGGCAAAGCTGCGGAGTGGCGCATCGAGAAGGGGACCGTAGGGATCGTCTTCCACGATCGTCACGCCGTAGCGGCGCGCAATGTCGACGATCGCCACCCGCCGGGCTTCAGGCATCGTTGCAGCCGTCGGGTTGTCGATATTGGGGATCACGTAGAGCAGCTTCGGCGGCCTGACCCGGCAGCTGCGCTCGAAATCCTCGGGGATCAGCCCCTCGTCATCCATGGCGATCGGATCGACGACGAGGCGCATCTGGGCTGCGACCGCCTTCAACCCGGGATAGGTGAATTCGCCGGCGGCGATGGCCTCACCGCGCGACAGCAGGAGCTCGCAGACCGCATAAAGCGCACTCTGGGCGCCGGCCGCCACGACGACGCGATCGAAATCCACGGTCTCGATCCGCTGCCGGAGCCAACGGGTTCCCGCCTGCCGGTCGGGCTCGGCACCTGCACTGTCCTGATAATGCAGGTTCATCAACCCCTTGCTGCTCGCCAGCACCTCAGCGACGCCCTTGGGGATCAGCCGCTGAAAATCGATGATCTGCGGCTGGCAGGGAATGTTCATGCCGAGATCGAGTGCGGCGGGGCGCGCCTTCGAAGCGCGCGGGCCCGCGTGGTCCCTGACGAAGGTCCCCCGGCCGATCTGCGCTTCGATCAGCCCGCGGCGGTGTGCCTCGTTGAAGGCCCGGGTCACCGTCGTCAGGTCGACGCCAAGCGCCTCGGCAATAGAACGTTGCGGCGGCAAGCGCTCGCCCGAGGCAAGCCTGCCCGCCCGGATGTCCTCTTCCAGAGCATCTGCCAGACCAACATATTTCAGCCGGCCATCGCCGACAATGCGCGCATTCCACATGGCCCTAGCCGATATTGTATGCATTGATATCCATACACGATGCATACAATCCGGACATTCGGATTTGAAGCCCCCATCCGCACCCGCGCGAAATGTCGCAGGTCCGCCGGAAATCCAGGGATGGCGGAAAGACGTGCGGACAGAATGGCGCCCGCTATTGCGTGCAGCTGCGGACCACGTCCAACCCGGCGAGATGGCTCGCCAGCCTCAGGTCGAAGTCATCAGCGATATCGGCCACCGTGATCGTGCCGAAGCGCTTGAGCAGCAGGGCCTCCGCCTCCTGCATCGTTCCGTCCAGGCAGGCATCCACCGCCTGCTCGACCAGACAATCGGGTCTGCGCAGGCCTCTCAGCGCAAATTGGAAGCAGATGTACCATCATTCGCAAGTCGCAGTTCATCCTTGAACCCACCCAACCGCATGCCCAGGTTTCGAAAGATGTATTATGGAACATTTCTCCATCTTCTGGAGACTGACTGAACTCTTGGGCTTTCAACACCGCTTTCATGCCTGCAGAGAAAGCGACCGGCAGATCGTACGGCATGTGCCACAGGGAGGATTTCGTGGTGTGTCGTGATGAAGCGAGCCGCTTGCCGCGCCGCTTCGCCGCTCGGCACGCTGGCCTCTTTTGAGACAGAAACTGCGCGATCGTTCGAATTTTAACAAACGGCTTAAGCCGCATTCAAACTGTCCTTGCTAGGGTCTTCTCAACACAGAAACCCTGGTTACCCAAGCGATGCTCTCCGAGGCATCCAGAAACGAGGCAGAGATGCTCAAGTCTGTTCTGATCGCCCTTTCGACCGCCGCCGCCGTCACGTTTTCGGCCGGCACCGAAGCCAATGCCTTCGGCCTTGCTTCGGCCGCCCGCATGATTGCGCCTAAGCCGGTCGCCGTCCAGGTCCAGGCCAGGCAGTCGGACATTGCCTGCGCCGAGAGCGCCGACGGCTGCCACCGCGGCCGCACCTTCCTGCTGACCTATGATGCGCGGATCCGGAACCTGCTGGTCGTCCAGACCGGTTCGGGCGAGGCTGTCGTCGACAGCCTGCGGCGCGAGCTGGTGGTTCGCCAGATCAGCGGCAATCTCTTTGCGGCCAACACGGTCACCCATTTTGGCGGCAAGGCCCCGGCACTTCGCCTCGGCTGAAGAGCAACCGCCTGAGCCGCCCCGTCCGGACCGCCCCCATCGGGCGGTCAGATTTCGCGCAGAGCCCTCGCCGACGCCTGCAGATGCCTGAAGGCCTCGTAGCGCCTGTCATGCAGATCAAGCGTGGCCTCTGATGGCGCATAGGCCTTTTCGGCCCGGCTCATCCTCTGCATCGCGCGCTCCAGATTTTCCATCGCCCCACCGGCAACAGCGCCCAGCATCGCCGAGCCCAGCAGGACCGGTTCAGGACCTGCCGGCGCAATGACGGTCAGGCCGCAGGCATCGGCGAGCAATTGCCGGGTCAGGGCATGCTGCCCCGCCCCGCCGCTGATCGCGATGCTCCCGGTTGAAATCCCCGCCGCCCGCTGGGCGTCGATGATCTGGCGCAGGCCGTAGCCGATGCCGCAGAGGCCGGCGATATAGAGCGAAAGCAGGCTCTCCAGATCGCGGTCCATGCCCAGCCCGGCAATCAGCCCGCGCGCATGCGGCTCGGCAAAGGGCGCACGATTGCCCAGGAACTCCGGCACGACATGCAGCCCACGCGCCAGCGTGACCGCCGCCGAGGCGGAGCCCGCCTTTTCGATCGCCAGATCCGCCAGAAACACCGGCAGCGACTTGCCCGCCGCGTCCGCAAGTGTCTGCGCCTGCCTGGCATGCGGGTGGAACGACAGGAGCTGGTCAATGGCCGCACCCGCCGCACTTTGCCCGCCTTCGCTCAGCCACATGCCCGGCACCATGGCCGAATAATAGGGACCCCAGACGCCCGGCACGAAGACCGGCGCGCGCGTCGAGGTCATGGTGCAGGAGGAGGTGCCGAAGACATAGCCGAGATTGCTCAAGGCCCCCTCGCCCACGCCCACCGAACCGACGCCGCCGGCATGGGCGTCGATGAGTGCCGCGCTGACCGGCAGGCCGGCCGGAAGCCCGAGCTCCCGGGCAGTCGCCTCGGTGAGGCCCGCGCCCAGCGCCGTGCCGGGATCGACGATGGTCTGGCCGATGCGGCGGAAATCCTCGCGCGCCAGATCGCCAAGGCCGATCTCCTCGAAATAGTCAGCCGCCCAGCGCTTCTCATGCGCCAGATAGGTCCATTTGCAGGTGACGGTGCAGGTGGAGCGGGCGAGATCGCCCGTCGCCTTCCAGGTCAGGAAATCCGGCAGGTCGAAGAACTGCCAGGCGGCGTTGAAGACATGGGGCCGGTTCTCCTTCAGCCACAGCAGCTTCGGCGTCTGCATTTCCGGCGAGATGCGGCCGCCGACATAGTCGAGAACCGCATGGCCGCGCGCATTGATCCGCTCCGCCTGACCGACGGCGCGGTGATCCATCCAGACGATGATGTTGCGGTCGGGGTCGTTCGACGGCCCGACGGCGAGCGGTTCGCCGCCCTCTCCCAGCACGACGAGCGAGCAGGTGGCGTCGAAGCCGATCCCGACAGCGGACGAGGCCGGGCGGCCGCTGGCGCTGACGGCCTCGCGCACTGTCGCGCAGACCGCCGACCAGATGTCGCGGCTCGATTGCTCGACCAGGTTTCCGGCCTCGCGAAAGAGCGCGATGTCGCGCCTGGCGACGCCGAACAGCCTTCCGCCAAGATCGAAGACACCGGCGCGGACGCTGCCCGTGCCGACATCGACGCCGATCACGAAGCGACCGGCGTCAGCGCCCGTTATGCTCGCCGCCGGCTCCGTCATGCCGACCCCAGAAGCGCATCGATTTCCGCCCGCGACGGCATGGCCGGCGCGGTGCCGGGACGGGTAACCGCAATGCCGGCCGTGACGGCGGCAAAGCGGACGGCGTCGATGGGCGCACGGCCTTCGGCGAGGGCTGCGGAGAAGCCGCCGAGGAAGGCATCGCCGGCGCCGGTCGTGTCGATCACCTTGCCGGCGGCAACGGCGGGGACGAACTCGCTGTGACCTGCCGTGTGGTAGAGCGAGCCGCGGCCGCCCAGCGTGATGATCACCGTCTTCGCGCCACGCTGCAGCAGCGTTTCCGCCGCCGTCACCGCCTGTTCGTCGGTATCGACCGGATGGCCGACAATGCCAGCGGCCTCGACCTCGTTCGGGACGATGAAGTCGCAAAGCGGATAGATGTCATCCGGGATGACCTGCGCGGGCGCCGGATTGAAGATCGTCGTGACGCCGGCTTGTCTTGCGATGGCGAGGCCATGTCTGGCGGCCTCCAGCGGCTGTTCCAGCTGCGTCATGAAGATCGCCGCCGCCTCGATCTCGGCGCGATTGGCGTCGACATCCTCGATGCCGATGAGGCCTGCCGCGCCCGGCGCGACGATGATCGCGTTGTCGCCATTGTCCTCGTTGACGAAAATAAAGGCAGCCCCCGTCGACACGCCATCCATGCGCATGACATTGGCTTTGACGCCGGCGTCCTTGTAGGCGGAGAGCGCCATGTCACCGAACGGGTCCTTGCCGACGCGGGAGATGAAGGTGACCTGCCCGCCGGCTTTCGCGGCGGCAATCGCCTGGTTGGAACCCTTGCCGCCCGGCCCGAGCGAGAAGCCGGAGCCGATCAACGTTTCGGCGATCTGCGGCATGCGCTTGGCCTTGTAGGCCGTGTCGGCGGCGAAAATGCCGAGGATGACAATTGCCTTGCGGTCGCTCATCGGGCCACATCCTCAGCCGGAATGACGCCCTTCGTCAGAATGAAGCAGCCATAGAAGCGCATCTCGCCGGTCGAGATCACGCAATAGGCCTTGCGGGCGATGTCGTAGAACGCCATGCGCTCGATCGGATACATCGGCGCGGACTTGCCCTCGGCGCGATCGACAACGGCCTGCACTTCCTTCTGTACGTCCGGGATCTCGTCCGGCTTGCCGATCACTTCCATGCGCCCGACGGAGGGCTGCAGCGGCGTGTCGAGCGGAAACACCGAGAGGATCGCCTCGATCGCCTTCGGGGCGGAGACGTTTTCGATCGTCAAGAGCCGGCCGAGGAGCGAATGGCGGGCGACGGAATCGGACGGGAAATTGGTGTCCGAAACGACGAGATAGTCGCCATGGCCCATGTTGGAGAGCGCCTGGAGAATATCTCCGTTGAGTTCCGGCCTGATACCTTTGAGCATTGTCTGTTTCCTCCTGTTGGCGGCTCTTGCGGCCTTTGATGTTTCAATGCGCGGTCCGGTCTGCGGCAGGCGGCCCGGTCGAGCCGCGAACGACGAGCGAGGCGCTCATGGCCTCGTCTTCCGGTTCGTCAACCTTCTCCAGCAGCAGTTCGACCGCGCGGCGCGCCAGCTGGTCGGTCGGCTGGCGCACGGTCGTCAGGCGCGGCACGACGAGATTGGCAAGGTGGATGTCGTCGAAGCCGGCGATGGACAATTCGCCCGGCACGTCGAGACCCAGGTCGCGCGCGGCGCGCAGAGCGCCGATGGCCTGCTGGTCGCTGGCCGCTGCAATCGCCGTGGGGCGCTTGTCGCGCGGCTGCGACAACAGCCGGCGGGCAATGACCTCGCCGGATTCGTAGTCGAACCGGCCGGAGAAGATCTCGACGTCAATTGCTTCGTCGAGCGCATGGATGCGATTGACGAAGCCCTCGCGGCGGGCGCGGCCGGCCTCGGTATCGGCGGAGCCGGCGATATAGGCGATGCGCCGGTGGCCGAGTTCGTAGAGATGGTCGGCGACAAGCGCTGCCGCCTCGGCATGGTTGATCGAGATCAGCGGGAAATCGGCAAAGCGGCGGTCGAGCGAGACGATCGGCACCTTGGTTCTGACCCGCGACGCATGGCTGACATTGGCCGCGACCACGATGATGCCGCGCACCGAACGGTCGAGAAAGGCCGCGATATGGTTCTGCTCGGCCTCGTGGTCGTTATGCGAGCTGGCCAGCATCAGCGAATGGCGATGTTCGAGCGCGGCCCGCTCGGCGCTTGCCGCCATCTGCGCGAAGAACGGGTTGGTGATGTCCGGCACGATCAGGCCGATCACATCCGTCTTCGAGGTGCGCAGCGCCCGCGCCATCACATTCGGCCGGTAGCCGAGCGCATTGATCGCGTCATTCACCTTGTCGCGCAGCGCCGTCTTCACGGCAACCTCGCCGGCCAGCACCCGCGACACCGTCCCCACAGACACGCCCGCCCGCAGGGCGACATCCTTGACTGTGGGTATCTTGTCCATGTGCACTCACTGCCGCTATTTCACCGCGCCGGCGGTCATGCCTGCGATGATGTGTTTTTCGAGCAGGACGCCGACGAATACAAGAGGCAGGATGCCGGCTGTGGACAGAGCAGCCATCGACCACCAGTTGATCCCCTGACTGCCGGTCTGGCTGGCGATCATCACGGGCAACGTGTTGGTATTGGTCGAGGTCAGCAGCGCCGCGAAGAAATATTCGTTCCAGCAGAGAATGAGCGCCAGAATGAAGGCGGCAACCATGCCGGGCAGGACCAGCGGCACGATGATGCGGCTGAACGCACCCCAGATGGAGAGGCCATCGACCAGCGCCGCCTCTTCCAGTTCCACCGGAACCGTCGCGAACTGATCGCGCATGATCCAGACGACGATCGGCAGCACCATCAGCGTATAGACCGCGATCAGGCCGCTATAGGTGTCAAGCAGCGCCAGCTGCTTGTAGAGCACTAGGAACGGCAGGGCGAGCACGACCGGGGGCATGATGAGCTGTGACAGGAAGAAGAAGGAAATGTCGGAATTGCGCATATGGCCGAACTTGTAGGAGAAGCGGCTGAGCCCGTAAGCCGCAAGCGACCCTAAGAAGACGGCGAGCGCCGAAGCAGTCACGGAAATGATGGCGCTGTTGAACAGGCGATGCATGAACTCGTCGCGCACGGTCGAGGTCTGGAACAGCGCTTCCGGCGAGAGGCCGAGCGAGCGCCAGCCGAGCCAGCTTGGCGCGAATTCGAGCCAGGGGATCATGTTGCCCTTCATCACATCCGGGGCCGTCTTGAACGAGGTCGACACCGTCCAGAACAGCGGGAAGATGCTGACCACAGCCCAGGTGATCAGAAGCCCGTACACGACGAAGCGCATGGCCCACCAGCGGGCGCGCTGACGGCGGGCGAATTTGTCGAAATCGATGGCTGCCATCAGAGTCTCCCCGTCATGCGCTTGACGATGCGGTCGGCAAGGTTCATCAGCCCGGTCATGCCAACGACGATGATCACCAGATAAACGAGCGCCAGAAGCGTGCCATAACCGACATTCGAGCGGTCGCGATATTCGCGGTAGATGAAGCTGGTGACGGAATCCGTCGCCCCGCCCGGCCCACCGGCCGTCACCGTGATGATGATGTCGGCGAGCTTCAGCTTGAAGATAATGCGGATCATGACGGCCGTCACCGAAACGGGCAGCATCAGCGGGAAGATGACCTCCCAGAAACGCTGCCATTTGGTGGCGCCATCCACTTCCGCCGCTTCCAGCACTTCGCGCGACAGCGACTGCAGGCCGGCGAGCAGCATGATCATCATGAAGGGAATGAAGGTCCAGGCATCCATCAGCATGATCGTGATCTTGGCAGTCAGCGGATCACCGAAGAAGGACGGATTTTCCCAGCCGAGCCAGCGGGCAAGCCGCGCGACCGGGCCGAAGCGCGTTTCCAGCATCGACTTGCCGACCATCCAGCTCACCGCCACCGGCGAGAGCATCAGCGGCAGGAGGAAGGTGACGCGCCAGAACTTGCGGGCGACGATCTCCTGGTTCAGGAGCAGGGCGAGACCGAAGGCGATGGCATATTCGACCACGATCGCCAGCGTGTAGAACACCATGTTGATGAGGGCATTGAGATAGAACGGATCGGTCAGCATGTGGCGCAGATTGTCGATCCCGTTGAACTGCCGGCCCGTCGGCGAGGCAAGGTTCCAGTCCGAAAATCCGACCCAGAGCGCGAAGAGAAGCGGAAACACCACCATGGACACGACGAACAAAGCCGCCGGCAGAACGAAGAGCGCCTTCTTGCCCGACTCGCCGTAGATCACCACGCGCGTGACGCAAAGAAACACCGCCCAGATGAAATAGGCATAGAGAACAGGCCGCCAGGTCTGGAAACCGATCTCGGTCCAGCCGAGATCATGCGAGGCCTGCAGCACGAAGGAGGCCACAAGCCAGGCCGCGCTGAGCCACAGGGCCGCATGGCCCCAGAAACGCCGGCCTGCCGAAATGGAGCCGGTCTCGACCGTGTGCAACAGGTCGCCTTGAAGTGTCGACATGGAAGTCCCCGCCATGGCATGGAAAGACCGGCGGAGCCTAAAGCCCCGCCGGCGCACTCAGGTGTCAGGAAAGCCCGAGGCTTGCCCGATACAGTTTCAGCTGGCTGTCGCGGCCGATCTGGTCGGTGATCTTCTCCCAGGCTGCGGCAATGGCATCTGCCGTTTCCTGCGCCGACTTGTACTTGCCGGCATAGCCCTTCGCGAGTTCGTCTTCGGCGACGGAGTAGTACTGGAAGATGCCGGGGATGCGCGGTTCGATGGCCGCGTTCTTGTGGTTATAGCTGTCCGCGTTCGAGCCGAGATAGTTCTCGACATAGGCGCGGTCATAGCCCGCCTTCTGCCATTCGTCATAGTTGAAGTTCGACTGACGATAGGGCTGGAAGCCGGACGGATAGGCCGAGGTCCACAGCGAGATGTCCTTGCCGCCGAGATGGGCGGCAGCCGACCATGCGGCCTTGCGCTTCTTCTCGTCGCTGCTGACGCGCTTGGTGACATAGACGCCCCAGCCGAGATAGGCCATGTTCGGTGCTTCGTTGTACTTTTCTTCCCACTTGCCGGTCTTGCGGTTGTAGACCTTGCTGCTGCCGGGGTTGATGCCGAAGGCGACGACATCGCCGACCACCGACGTATCGGAGGTGCGGGCGCTGGAGCCGACGTCGCCCCACCAGGTCAGCATCGAGCCGGTGCCGGCGAGGAACTGCGAGAAGGCCGTCGTGCCCGGATCGGCGTTGATCTGGTCGGCCGGATAGGCCTTGGCCGCGATCAGATCCATGACGTCCTGGATTGCCTGAACCCAGCCCGGGTTGTTGACGAGCGGCTTCATGTTGTCCGGATCGAAGAGCCATGCCGGATCGCCCGGATATTTCACATAGGCCGTCGCGCGGTTTTCCAGGAAGTAGAAGCCGAAGCCGCCCCAGCCCTTCAGCGGGTCGAGATAGCCATAGGCCGGCTGGCCGGTGAGCGGATCCTTCTTGCCCATGACGGCCTTGGTGGCCGCATTGACTTCCTGCCAGGTCTTCGGCGGCTTTGCCATGCCGGTCACGGAACCCTCGCCGAAATAGTCCTTGCGGTAGGCGAAGGTGTGGCAGTCGCCGTCGATGGTGACGCGATACTTCTTGCCGCCCCAGGTGCCGACCGGCGGCTTGAGATAGGCCACGAGATCGTCGGACTCGATCTGCTTGTCCACCCAGGCCGGCATTTCATCAAGCAGGCCGCGGCCTGCCGTGTCGCCTTCGAACGGCGCGCCCATTTCCAGGATGTCGAAGTCCACCGTGCCGGTCGCGATCGACTGCTGCAGACGGGCGTTATAGTCGGCCTGCGCCAGGTCGATCCAGTTGATCTTGGCGCCGGTATAGGCTTCCCAAGGCTTCAGGAAGCCGCGGAACAGGAAGTTGTGAAGGTTCTGGTTGTTGAGCCCCATGAAGGTCAGCTCGACGCCGGCGAATTCGCCCTTCTTGACATTGGCCATGGTCGGGCCGAGGCAGAGCTCGCCCACCTTCTGCCAGTCGGCATCCGTCGGCGAACCCTTGCCGACGCCGGGGATCTTCAGAATCTGGGCCCGGACGTCATCGGCGGCAAATGCAGCCGTCGGCAAACCGCCAAGGGCGGTTGATACGCCCATGAGCGCGGCAGCGCTCGCCGTCCCGCGCAAGATGTCGCGGCGGCTCGCCTGACGGCGCATCAATGCATCGTAAATCTCGACTTTCATGTGGTCTCCTCCCACGTTTCCCGAATAACTCTCCGGCGGGTTCAGGCAAAATCCGTTGCAGATTTTTGCTCTGGCCTCGGCCGGAACTATCTGTTAAGCAAGAAAATGAAACGTTTCATCGCTTGCATGAAACCGCTCCTCTCGGTCTCGGCGACGAGAATTAGACAGGATCGGCGAAATGTCAACCAATAATGAAACGTTTCATGGAGGAGGTTTTCACGAGGTTTCAGGACACGTATCGGTGCATTTTCAGCCCGTTCCGTGCGCGGAAATCCGTGGATAAAATTGAAGGAGTGCCACGGCGCCGGTCTTCGGAAAGAGGGCATCCGCGTCAGGCAGATGGGAGAGAGATGGCTGAGGTCAAGATTACCGGAGCGCAGAAAGCCTATGGTGCGCTGAAGGTCCTTCACGGCATTGATATCGACATCGAAGACGGCGAATTTGTCGTTCTCGTCGGCCCGTCGGGCTGCGGCAAGTCAACCCTGCTGCGCATGGTGGCGGGCCTTGAAAGCATTACCGGAGGCACGATTTCGATCGGCAGCCGCGTCGTCAACAACCTGCCGCCCAAGGATCGCGACATCGCCATGGTGTTCCAGAGCTACGCGCTCTATCCGCACAAGACGGTGGCCGAAAACATGGTCTTCGCGCTGCGCCTGCAGAAGCTTCCCGCAGACGTGATCAAGCAGCGCCTCCAGGCGGCTGCCGAAACGCTCGACCTCGTCCCCTATCTCGATCGCTATCCGCGCCAGCTCTCCGGCGGCCAGCGCCAGCGCGTCGCCATGGGCCGGGCGATTGTCCGCTCGCCGCAGGTCTTCCTCTTCGACGAGCCGCTGTCGAACCTCGACGCCAAGCTGCGCGTGCAGATGCGAAAGGAAATCAAGGAGCTGCACCAGCGGCTGGGCACCACGACCATCTACGTGACCCACGATCAGGTGGAAGCCATGACCATGGCCGACAAGATCGTCGTCATGCAGGGCGGCCATGTCGAGCAGATCGGCACGCCGCTCGACCTCTACGACTGGCCGAACAACACCTTCGTCGCCACCTTCATCGGCTCGCCGTCGATGAACCTGATGAAAGGCAAGTACAAGGCTGACGGCCAGATCTTCGTGTCGGAGACCGGCGACGAGATCGCGCTCGGCTTCACGCCGGCGGCCACGGACGGACAGGCAGTGCTTCTCGGCGCGCGGCCGGAACATCTGGAACTCGGCGGCACCGGCCTCAAGGCCACCGTCAACGTGACGGAACCGACCGGCCACGAAACCATGGTTTTCCTCCGCTACGGCAACAGCGAACTGGTCGCCGTCTTCGCCGAGCGCCACGATTTCAAGCCGGGCGACGAGGTCACGATCGCGCCCCGCGCCGGCAAGCTGCATCTCTTCGATGCGCAATCGGGCAAGACCCTGCGGCAATAGCCTCTCCTGCGCGCCGGCCTTCCCGGCTGGCGCGCAGGCCGATCAGGCGGCTGCCGGGAGGCGCAGCCGCGCCATCTGGGTCGTGTTGCCGTAGCGACCGTTGCGGAACAGATCCATCTTCAGCTCACCCTCCACCTCGAAGCCGAAGCTGCGGTAGAGCGCAATCGCGCGGCTGTTTTCCGACGCGACGGAGAGTTCGATGCGGACGAGATTGAGCCAGTTGTCGGACAGATGGATCATCTCCGCCATCAGCGCCCTGCCGACGCCCTTTCCGTGAAACTCCGGATGGACGCAGATGCCGAAGCTGCCGACATGCTTGCGGCGCGGCGCACGGTTGAGCAGCATGCCGAGATGGCCGACCACGCGGCCGTCGATCTCGGCCACCAGTTCCATGCCCTCGGGATCGCGGCTGCGGTAGAAGTCCCGCCAGAACTGGACGTCACGATGCGGAAGCTGCGTCGTGTAGGCAACAACCTCCTCGAACGCATAGATGGCGGCGACATCGTCGCCGTCTTCTGCCTTGGGTCTGCGGATCACGATGCCGGACATGGGCGGACGCTCCTCAGCCTTCGACTCGAACGGGCTGGCGCGACAGTTCGGAGAACACTTCCGCGCCGTTCTTGCCCAGGATGACGATCTCTTCCAGCCGCACGCCGAAACGGTCGGTCAGATAGATGCCGGGCTCGATGGAGAAGACGTTACCGGCCTGCAGCACGACATCCGAGGTCGACGTGATATAGGGCCGCTCGTGAACGTCGATGCCGAGACCGTGGCCGGTCCGGTGCAGGAAGCGGTCGCCATAGCCGGCAGCCGCGATCGTCTCGCGGGCGGCGCGGTCAACCTCGGAGGCCTTGACGCCGGGGCGCGCTGCCGCAATGGCAGCCTGCACGGCGCGCTCGACGACGGAAACGACCTCTTCGAAGCCTTCCGGCGGCGTGCCGCAATAGCCGACACGGGTCATGTCGCTCGGATAGCCGTCCTTGCGGCCGCCGATATCCAGCAGAATGGCATCGCCCGCCTTCAGCCGGCGCTCGCCGGAATGGTGGTGCGGAAACGCGCCGTTCTCGCCGAAGCAGACGATGATGAATTCGGCCGCAGCACCCTGCGCCTTGAACTTCTGCCGGATGATTTCGGCGGCTTCCAGCTCGCTCATGCCGGGTTTCAGCGCCGCAAAGGCCGCGCGCATCGTCTCGTCGTCGATCAGCGCATTCATCTTCAGAAGCTTGTATTCGCTCTCGTCCTTGGCGGCGCGTAGCGCTCCGACCGTGTCGGCCAGAAACTCGCGTTTCGCACCCGGAAAGGCATCGACGATCATCATGGCGAAGTCGGCGCGCATGGTTTCATCGAGCGCGATGGTGGGCGTCGTCATGTCGGAAATGCCGGTCTCTTCCAGCACGCGGGCGAAGGCGTTGGCCGGGCCTTCGGCATCCGACCAGGTGACGAAGGGAAGGTTCGTGTGCTGGCGCGCGCTATCGGCATTCAGCGCCGGCATCAGGAAGGCGGCGGATTTCGGTCCGACGACCAGCATCACGGGACGCTCGTCCCCATGCGGGTCGAAGCCGGCCAGCCATTTCATGTTGGAGGTCGGGCCAACGAAGACGCCGTCGGTTCCGGTTTCGGCCATCCGCACGGTCAGCCGTTTCATGCGCGCCTCGAACATCGGCATCGCTCCTGTCATTCAATAGGGGGAAAAAGGAAATGAAAAGGCCGCCGGGCGAATGCCGGCGGCCTCTCCGGATCAGAGATCGTCAGTCCTTCTTGACCAGACGGTAGAAGACGTAGTCCGGCAGCGCGCCGTTGACATAGCCCGAGACGTTCTTGGCGATGGCAACCTGCTTGGCGGCCTGGAACATCAGGATGATCGGCGAGCTTGCCTGCACCTTCTTCTGCAGCTCGACATACATGGCGTCGCGCTTCTTCGGGTCGGCTTCGGCGCGGGCCGCCAGCGTTGCCTTGTTCAGCTCGTCCGGAACCGCCCAGGCATTGCGCCAGGTCGTGGTCGACTGGTAGTGGCCGTCGCTGTTGTCGGCATTGTAGGCGAAGGCGGACGCGTTGGAATCCGGGTCCATGAAGTCCGGGCCCCAATAGAGCAGCATGGCTTCATGCGTGCGGGCGCGATACTTGGTGATGACCTGCGAGCCCGTGCCGGGGACGATCTTGAAGTCGATGCCGCCCTTGGCAAAGCTTGCCTGCAGCGCCTGCGCCATGTCGGTGAAGGGCGAGGAGTTGATGACGTCTAGCGTCGCGGTGATCGGCGTCTTGATGCCGGCGTCGGCCAGGATCTTCTTCGCCTTGTCGGGATCATAGGTGTAGGGCGTGTCGTTCAGCGCGCCCGGGAAGCCCTTCGGCCAGAAGGCCTGGTGGGTTTCCATCTGGCCCTTGAGGATCGTGTCCGTCATGCCCTTGTAGTCGACGAGGTAGCGCGCGGCTTCCCAGACGGCCGGGTTGGTCAGGTCCTTGTCCTTCTGGTTCAGGCTGAGGAAGTGGACGGCGGCCTGCGGATAGCTCTCGATCTTGAACGAGCCGCTGGTCTGCACGGCTGCGATCTGGTCCGGCGTCAGGTTCTTGGCGATATCGACGTCGCCCGACTTCAGCATCAGCTGCTGCGTGGCCGATTCCGCGACGTGGCGGATGGCAACCGACTTCACGGCCGGCGCACCGCCGAAATAGGACGGGTTGGCGGCGAGGTTGAGGAGCTGGCCGGGCTTGAACGCCTTGAGCACGAACGGGCCGGTGCCGGCGGAATTCGCCTTCAGCCAAGCATTGCCGAGATCGCCGCCCTTGTCGTTGGCTTCCACCGTCTTGCCATCGACGACCGAGGCCGGACGCGAAGCGAGAACGTTGAGCACGAAGGCAGAGGAGAAGTCACCGGTATACTTGACGGTGACGGTCTTGCCGTCGGCCTTGACCATGCTGTCGAAATTGTCGGCGGTCCAGCCGAGCTGGGTCAGAAGGAAGGCGGGCGCCTTGTTGAGCTTGATGACGCGCTTCCAGGAATAGACGACGTCTTCGGCCCGCAGCGGGTTGCCGGACGAGAACTTGACGCGGTCGCGCAGCGTGAAGGTGATCGTCTTGGCCGCATCGTCGGCCTTCCAGCTGGTCGAAAGGCCGGGCGAAAGCTTCTCGAGGTCGGTGGCGTCATACTGCACCAGACGGTCATAGGTCTGGGTGACATATTCGCCGGACGAGAATTCATACGCTTCAGCCGGGTCGATGCTGACGATGTCGTCGATGTTTTCGGCAACGACGAGCGTGTCCTTCGGGGTCGCGGCATAGGCCTGCAGCGCCGTCAGCGGCATCAGGGCCGTGGCGGCGAAAAGGGCTGCTTGGAAATGTTTCATGGTTTCGTTCTCCTCTGTCTCAGGGCGTTCTTGTTGTCAGATCGGGGTCAGTCGGACTTCTGGCCGCCGGATTTCGGCGGATTGGTGCGGTAGACGGGAACCGTGCCGGTCCAGAGCACGCGCACGGTTTCCTTCGTGTCGTTCCACCAGGCATGCGGGCGGTTGCCGCGAAAATGCAGGCTGTCGCCCGGCCGCATGATGTATTCGGCGCCGTCGAGCATCTGGGTGAGCTTGCCTTCCAGCACGAAGAGAAGCTCCTCTCCCTCGTGGCTGACGGTTTCGGAATGGAAGCCCGGCGGAATGTTCAGCACGAAGGAGGAGAGCTGGTTGCCGGCAAAGTCGGCCGCCACGCGCTCGTAGACCACTTCGGAACCGGGCACCGAAAAGGTCTCCCGCTCGCCATGCCGTGTCAGCGCATCTTCGGAACCGGGCGAGGCGATGAAATAGTCGACGCCGACATTGAGGCTGTGGGCGATCTGCGCCAGCGTGCCGAGCGAGGGCGTGGCGAGGTCGCGTTCCACCTGGCTGAGATAACCGGGCGTGATGCCCGCCGCCTCGCAGATGTCGCGGAGCGTCAATTGCAATTGCCGCCGCCGGGCGCGGATCAGCGCGCCGACCTTCGGCTTCTGTGGTTCTTGTGTCGTCAAAGCGAGCGGTGAAGCAGTCATCATCCGGAACCAGTAAAATTTGTTTGATGAAAGCAAAATTATTTGTATGTTCCAAGCAGAATTTTACTGGAACTAAAAAAATTTTTAGCCGAGGAGGCTGAGCGTGGCGACTGACACCCCCTTCCCTGATGCGAGCCCGCGTGCCGCGCCGAAGCGTGGTTCCGGAGGCGTGCGCAGCCGGAAAGCGGCGCTGCGGCTCGGCGGGATCGTGCTTTCGCTCGTCATCACCCTGCTTGGCCTCATCGCCATCACCTTCTTCATCGGCCGCGTCGTGCCGATCGATCCGGCGCTCGCCGTGGTCGGCGACCGGGCGCCGAAGGCCGTCTATGACGCCGCCCGCGTGCAGCTCGGCCTCGACAAGCCGCTGATCGTGCAGTTCGTGAATTACGTGAAGGCGGTTGCCACCGGCGATCTGGGCATGTCGGTCTCGACCGGGCGGCCGGTGCTGCAGGACCTGAAGGAAGTCTTCCCGGCGACGCTGGAAATGGCGACGCTCGGCATCCTGATCGGCATTGCGCTTGGCGTCCCCATGGGCGTTCATGCCGCAGCCCGTCAGGGCAGCCTGACCGACCAGGTGATCCGCGTCGTCGGTCTTGCCGGCTATGCGATCCCGGCCTTCTGGCTCGGACTTGTCGGGCTCGCCGTCTTCTATGCCCGCCTGCAATGGGTGGATGGACCGGGCCGCGTCGACATCGCCTATGATGGCCTCGTGACGCCCGTCACCGGCCTGATGCTGGTCGACAGCCTTCTCGCCGGCGAAACGGACATCTTCTTCAATGCCATCGGCCATCTCATCCTGCCGGCCAGCATTCTCGGCTTTTTCAGCCTCGCCTATATCGCCCGCATGACGCGCTCCTTCATGCTCGACCAGCTCGCCCAGGAATATATCACCACCGCCCGCGTCAAGGGTCTGCCGGAGCGCATCGTCATCTGGCGCCACGCCTTCCGACCGATCCTCGTGCCGCTGATCACCGTCTGCGCGCTCTCCTATGCCGCCCTTCTCGAAGGCTCGGTGATGATCGAGACGATCTTCTCCTGGCCCGGCATCGGCAATTACCTGACCGTGGCGCTGCTCAATGCCGACATGGCCGCCGTGCTCGGCGCGACGCTCCTGATCGGCATGGTCTTCATTTTCATCAACAAGCTGAGCGACGCGCTTTATAACGTCCTCGACCCGCGCGCGAGGTAATCCGATGGCCTTTACCGATATGCGCTCCTGGCTTCTCGACGAAAGCCCCGCCTCGCGCCGGCAGGCCCGCTGGGGCCGCATCTTCCGCATTTCGCTTGCCTTTCGCGGCAATGCGCTGGCCATGGTCGGCCTTGTCATCGTGCTGGCGCTGATCGCCATGGCGGCCTTTGCGCCGTGGATTGCCACCCATGACCCGATCGCCCAGGACACCTATGCGCGCCTTCGCCCGCCGAGCGCTGCAAACTGGATGGGCACGGACGAGCTTGGCCGCGACATCTGGTCCCGCGTTGTCTTCGGCGCGCGCATCACGCTCGCCATCGTCATTCTGGTCGCCGTCCTTGCCGCCCCCGCCGGCCTGCTGATCGGTGCGGCCGCCGGCTATCTCGGCGGCTGGGTGGATCGCGTCCTCATGGGCATCACCGACATCTTCCTGTCGATGCCGAAGCTGATCCTCGCGCTCGCGCTGGTCGCCGCCCTTGGCCCCGGCATCGAGAATGCCATTCTCGCCATCGCCATCACCTCCTGGCCGAGCTATGCCCGTATCGCACGCGCCGAAACGCTGACCTTCAAGAATGCCGATTTCATCGCCGCGAGCCGCCTGCAGGGCGCCTCGAGCCTCCGCATCGTCGTCGGCCATATCCTGCCGCTCTGCACCTCCTCGATGATCGTCCGCGTCACGCTCGACATGGCTGGCATCATCCTCACCGCCGCCGGTCTCGGCTTCATCGGCCTTGGCGCGCAGCCGCCGCTGCCCGAATGGGGCGCGATGATCGCGCGCGGCCGCACCTTCATTCTCGATCAGTGGTGGGTTGCCACCATGCCGGGCTTCGCCATCATCGTTGTCAGCCTCGGCTTCTGCTTCCTCGGCGACGGCTTGCGCGACGTTCTCGACCCCAAGAGCGGAGAAAAGCATTGAGCGCCCCCCTTCTTGTCGTCGAAAACCTGAAAGTCACCTTCCCGAGCCCGTCCGGCCCGGTGGATGTGGTCAAGGGCATTTCCTTTGAACTCGGCCGCGAGCGGCTGGGCATTGTCGGCGAAAGCGGCTCGGGCAAGTCGATGACCGGCCGCTCAATCCTCGGCCTCGTGCGCACCCCCGGCAAGGTCAGCGCCACGCGGCTGGAATTCGATGGCATCGATCTTCTCAAGCAGGGCGACAGGGCGATGCGCAAAATCCGCGGCGCCCGCATTTCCATGGTCATGCAGGACCCGAAATTCTCGCTGAACCCTGTCATGACGGTCGGCGAGCAGATCGCCGAAGCGCTCGTTGCCCACAAGCGCCTGCCCCGCCGCGAGATCGCCGCCCGCGTCCGCGCCATGCTGGAAGCCGTGCGCATCAACGACCCCGACCGCGTCGCCGGCCTTTACCCGCACGAGATTTCCGGCGGCATGGGCCAGCGCGTGATGATCGCGATGATGCTGATACCCGAGCCCGATATCCTGATCGCCGACGAGCCGACCTCGGCGCTCGACGTCTCGGTGCAGGCGCAGGTGCTCGACATCATCGATGATCTTGTCCGCAACAAGGGCATGGGCCTCATCCTGATCAGCCACGACCTCAACCTCGTCGCCCATTATTGCGACCGCGTTCTGGTGATGAATTCCGGCCGCGTGGTCGAGGATTGCGCCGCATCCGAGCTGAAGAACGCGCAGCACCCTTACACGCGCGGCCTTCTCGCCGCCCAGCCACGGCTGGATGAGACCCGCGACGAACTCCCGGTCATCGACCGCACGACCTGGAGCGCCGCATGACCGCAATCCATATCGAAAACCTCGACGTCTCCTATGGCGAGACCCAGATCACCCATGGCGTGACCATCGATGTCGAAGAAGGCGGCAGCTTCGCGCTGGTCGGCGAAAGCGGCTCGGGCAAGTCGACCGTACTGAAGGCGATTGCCGGCCTGGCACCCGAATGGCGCGGCACGATCGAGATCTTCGGCAAGCCGCGCAGCCACGGCATCGACGCCGATTTCGCCCGCACCTGCCAGATGGTGTTCCAGGACCCCTACGGTTCGCTGCATCCCCGCAAGACGGTGGACGCGACGCTGATGGAGCCGCTGAACATTCAGGGCCTCTCCGACCACAACGAGCGCATCGTCGCCATCCTCAAGGATGTCGGCCTCGATAACCGTTTCCGCTTCCGCTATCCGCATCAGCTGTCCGGCGGCCAGCGGCAGCGCGTGGCGATTGCCCGCGCGCTGATCGTCGAGCCGAAGCTGCTGCTGCTGGATGAACCGACCTCGGCGCTCGACGTCTCGGTGCAGGCGGAAATCCTCAACCTTCTGAAGCGACTGCGGCGCGAGCGCGGACTGACCTATCTGATGGTCACGCATAACCTGCCGATCGTTTCCTTCCTTTGCGACCGTCTTGCCGTCATGCGCGGCGGGCGGATCGTGGAAACCGCCGATGCCGAAAACCTGAAACAGGGGCATCTGCAGAACGAATACAGCCGGGAGCTCCTGCGGCTCTCTGCCCCTCCAGCCGTCTGACAATTCGGGAGAACCCCCATGGACAACAACACCACCGCCGCGCTTGCGGCCTTCGATCGCGCCATTGCCAACGACACGACGGGCGATGCGCCCTGGATCGCGCTGCAGACGCTGGTGCGCGACGTGATCGGCGCCAAGCTCTTCACCGTCATGCTCTCCGACATGAAGGCCGGCCTTGCGCGCCGCGCCTACACGTCCGATCCGGCGAACTACCCCGCCTCCGGCACAAAGCCGACGCATCGCAACGAATGGTTCGACATCGTGCACGGCGAACGCCGCGCCTTCGTCGCCAACACGATCGAGGACATCGCCAAGGTCTTCCCCGACTACGAACTGATCAAGTCGCTCGGCTGCGAATCCGTCATCAACCTGCCGGTCTATATCGGCGGCGAGATGCTGGGGACCGTCAACTGCCTCGACGTCGCCCACCACTACACGCCCGAGCGTGTCGAGCGTGCGACGAGCCTCCTCAACATCCCGTCCAAGCTCGCCTTCATGGTTGCAGGCAAGCAGGGGCTCTGAGCCGTCAGGCGGGACTGTCGATCTCGCTTGCAAAATGATAGGCCGCCAGCCGCTGCTTGAGCGCTTCAAGCGTCGCGGCCGGCGTGCCCGCCGGTGGCCGGATGGTCAGAAGCAGCCCATGGCGCTTGTCGTGGTGGGCCGTCACCGTCACGGCGGTGCCGAGCATGTCGCCCGCCCATGACCGCACCTCCGCGACAGCAGCCGCCTCCCGCAAGGCCGGCTTGAAGATCTTGCCGACAGCCGTGAGCGGCATGGCGGGGATGATCCGGACTGCAACCGGCACGGCCGCGCGCTCGGCGATCCGCTCGGCGCAGAAGGCCCGCAGCGCCTCGGCATCCGCTTCCTGCCCGGCACGCAGCTGGACGAAGGCGACCGGCAGTTCGCCGGCATAGGCATCCGGCTGGCCGACGGCGGCGGCAAGCTCGACGGCCGGATGGCGATAAAGCGCCTCCTCGATCGCCAGCGGATCGATATTGTGGCCGCCGCGAATGATGATGTCCTTCGACCGGCCGGTGAGCCAGAGATAGCCCTCCGCATCCTTGCGCCCGAGATCGCCGGTATCGAACCAGCGGCCGCCCTTGCTCCAGCCGGGTCGCGTCTCGTTTGGCAGCGGGTCGTACCAGGCGCTTTCATTATGCGCCGGATCGAGATAGCCGCCGAAGACCTGCTCGCCACGGACGAGAACATGACCGACTTCCTCCGGTGCGCAGACATGTGCGATCGCCCCGGCCTCGACCTTCGCCACCATGATTTCGGTAAACGGCAGCGGGAAGCCGACGGATCCGATGCGGCTATCACCCTTCGCCGGGTTCATGGCGCCGAAGCCATGCAGCTCCGTCATGCCCCAGCCCTCGACGATCCGCCGCCCCGTCCGCTGCTCCACCTGCCGGGCCGTTTCGACAGGCATGGCCGCGCCGGCGGCGTGACACAGGCGCAAGGACGAAATGTCGGCGGCTTCAAGCGGAACGTTCATCACCGCGCTCCAGCTCGTCGGAACCATGGCGACGATGGTCGGTCTGAAGCGCTCGACATGGCGCCAGAAATTGGCAATCACATCGCGATTGCGAAAACCGGCCGGTGTCATCAGGACGACTTCGGCGCCCTGCGTCAAAGGCATGAGCCCCGCCGCATAGCCACCGCCGACATGGAAGGGCGGCAGGCCGTTGAACATCACCTCGTCTTCGCCTTCGCACCATGCGGAGGAAAGCGCCCAGCAATGGCGCGTGATGCCGCCATGGGTGTGGACGGCGAGCTTCGGTGTGCTGGTCGTGCCGCCGGTGTGAAAGAGGGCTGCGGCCTCGTGCGGCGCGGGCGCATTCCAGAAAGCCGGTCGCTCCTGCGGCAGGCCCGAAAGCGCTTCGTCTATGCGCTTCACCGCGCCCTCTGCCGGTCCACCGATGCGGAAGACATGCAGCGGTGCATCGAACGCCGCCAGAACCGCGGGCAATTTGTCGATGATGCCGGGAAGGATGCTCGCGTCGGGCACGAGCAGAACCCTGGCTCCCGCAGCCTTGAGCAAGGCAGCAATATGCCCGGGCTCCTGCAGGAAATTGACCGGATTGGCCCGGCCAGCCAGATGCGCGCCGACCATGGCGGCAAAGGCATCCGGAACACCCGGCAGCAGCATGGCAACGGCATCCGCGCGCTCCACGCCGCATTGGCGGAAGAGATGCGCCATCGCGTGAATGCGTTTCAGCAGCCCGTCATAAGTGACTGTCTCCACCGCCGCATCGGCAGCACCGCTCAGGAGCGAGCGGATCGCCACTTTCTGCGGGCTGCGCTCGGCAATGCGGGCGATCTGCTCATAGACCGAGCCTCTGGCCCAGACCTCGTGCGCAGGCGTTTCCTCCAGCCTTTCGATATCGCTGAGCGATGCAATCGGCATGTCACGTCCTCCTCGTGAAAACCTCTCGTCTGATAATCTTGTCTCGCCGCGTGTCGCGGCGAAGGCCGCCAGCGCTACCCGGCGCGGCCTCCAAAGAGCATCGCGCGCGCCTCCTCCGGCGTGGCGATGTCCCGGCCCTCGCGGCGGGCCGTCGTGACAAGCGCTTCGATGAGATCGCCATTGCCCCGCGCCCGCGCCCCGTCGGGCAAATAGAATGTATCCTCAAGCCCGGTGCGCAGCATGCCGCCAAGGCGGGCGGCGGCGGCGTGGACCGGCCAGATCTCCTCGCGGCCGATCAGGGTCGCCTGCCAGCGCGCGCCCTCCTGCAGATAGTCCTTCAGGATCGGCAGCAGCCGGGCATCGACCGGCATGCCGGATGCCACGCCCATCACGAGATTGTATTGCGCGCGCTCCAACATGCCGTTGGCGATATACATGGCGACCGAGCGGACAATGCCGGTGTCGAAACACTCCATTTCCGGGAGCGTGCCCGTCTTGCCCATCACATCGAGGAAATCCTGCACCTTGGAGGGCGGATTGTCGAAGACCATGGGCGGCCAGGCCCATTCGCCGTTAGAGCGGATTTTCAGGTAGTTGAGCGTGCCGGCATTGCAGGCGGCGATTTCGGGCTTGAGCGCCCGCACGACATCGAGCGGCCCCTGATAATCCGGGCCGACGACGCCGGTCGTCGCATTGATGATGATGCCCGGACAGGCGGCGCGGATGGCGGCCACGATCTCGCCGGCCACTGCCGGCTCCCAGGAGGGCAGATGCCCCTTGCCCGGTTCCTGTCGGCGGAAATGGATATGGATGATCGCCGCGCCGGCATCATAGGCCTCGCGGGCGGAGGCCGCGCATTCGGCTGGTGTCACGGCGATGTTGTGCAGGCTCGGGTCGGTCAGGACGCCGTTCAGCGCGCAGGTGACGATCGCCTTTTCCGGGGTGTTCTCAGGTACTGTCATGGTGCGATCCAATCTTCTCTCAAACCTTCGCGGCACGATGGCGCGAGCCGGCAACGGGTGGTTTTTCCGGCGGGCCGGCAAAACATTGCGCGTGGTCCATCCAGGTCCGCGCCACAGCCCCTTCGATGACGAGCGCGGTATCGGCCACCGCACGCGTCTGCGTGACGACGGCGGCGAAATCGGTCGCCGGACCGGAAATCCGCCCGGCCTGCGCATCGCCAAAGGTCCAGACCTCGCCGGAGGGCGCCGTCAGCTTCAGTTCGGGCATGATTTCGGGAACCGGCAAGCGATTGACCTGATGCGACCAGCCGAACGTGTTGATGCCGAGCACGACAAGGTTGCGGATCCGGTCGCTCTCCGGACGTTCGGCACCCAGCACATCGAAGATTTCGAAGCCATGCGCCCAGGTCTCCATCTGCCTTGCGGTGATGGCCGAGCGCGCCGACATGCTGGGGCCAACCCAGGGGATGCGCTGTTTCGGGTCGATAGCGGCCCAGCGCGCGGCAATGTCTTCCGCCGTCTCTTTCCACAGCGTGAAAAGCGCACGGCCGCGTTCGGGGATCGTGGCGTTTTCATAAGCGCGCAACCCGCCCTTGGTGAGCGCCGCCATCAGCGGATCGAGCAGTGCCTTGAAGGCGGCCTCGTCGGAGGCCGCGAGATCGACGGCCTTGTTCCAGAAATGCAGGTGGACGAGGACATCGTTGATCGTCCAGCCCTTGAACTGCGTGGCTCGCGCGAAAGCCGCCTCGTCCTGCGGCTCGAGCAGGGCAGCCAGCGTGCGGCTTTCTTCCAGAAAATCTGCGGCTTCGGCAAGGCTCATGCGGCTTCCTCCTCGATGGCGACCATGAGCGCGCCGGCAGTGAGCTGCTGGCCCTTGGCGATGCGGACTTCGGTGACGGTGCCGCGCGTGGCGGCTTTCAGCGTGTGCTGCATCTTCATCGCCTCCAGCACGGCCAGCGGCGCGCCGGCCTCGACCGTCTGGCCAGGCTCGACCAGAACGGAGACGACGAGACCCGGCATGGGCGCAACGACCCGGCCCGAACCCGCCGCAGCGGCGGCATCCTCCCACGGGCGATGCGGTTCCAGCGAGAAGCGGCGCGGACCGATGGAGAGCAGCAGGGCGCCGTTGCCGGTCTCATGCCACAACACCGTCCGGCGCTTTCCTTCCGCCAGAAGCACGGCCTCGTGACCCTCCACGCGAGAGATCTCGATGGCGTGCTGCCACACGCCAGCCTCTGCCACCGTCCAGACCTTGCCGGCGCAGACACCGGTGAGCCGTCGGGGCTTGCCGGCGAGTTTGACATCGAGCCGCGTGGCCAGCGGTGCGGCAGACTGGAAGCCAATCAGGCTCTCATCCGGCAGCGTCGAGGCGACGAGCGCCTTGCGGCTTTCCAGATGCAGCTTCAGCGCGGCCCCCATGGCGAGGCTCAGACTGTCAATCTCGGTTTCCGTCACGCCATCGGGATAGTTCTCCCCGATAAAGGCCGTCGTGGCGCGACCTTCGGCAAAGTCGGGCCTTTCCAGAATGTCGATCAGGAATTCGGCATTGGTGGCAAGCCCCAGAACGGCCGTGTCCTGCAACGCGCCGATCAGCCTCCGCCTTGCGATGTCGCGCGTCGGGCCGTGCGCAATAACCTTGGCGAGCATCGGATCGTAGAAGGGCGACACGGTCTGGCCGGTGACGATACCGGCATCGATGCGCACTCCCGCGCCACTCGCCGGATGCCAGAGCGCGATATCGCCCGTCACCGGCAGGAAGCCCGCCGCCGGGTCTTCGGCATAGAGCCGGACTTCGATGGCGTGGCCGTCGAGCCGGACATCGTCCTGCGTCAGCGGCAGCGGATCGCCTTGCGCAACCGCGATCTGAAGAGCGACGAGATCGAGGCCCGTCACCATTTCAGTCACCGGATGCTCGACCTGAAGCCGGGTGTTCATTTCAAGGAAATAGAACGCGCCTTGCGCATCGAGCAGGAATTCGACCGTGCCGGCCCCGCGATAATCCACCGCGCGCGCGGCTTCCACCGCCGCCGCACCCATGCGGGCGCGCAGCTCCGGCGAAACGACCGGCGAGGGCGATTCCTCCACCACCTTCTGGTGGCGGCGCTGGACAGAGCAGTCACGCTCACCGAAATGGAGAACATGGCCATGCGCATCGGCAAAGACCTGAATTTCGACATGGCGCGGCCGGCGTACGGCCTTTTCGAGAATGAGATCGCCGGAACCGAAGGCGCTCAGCGCCTCGGCGCGTGCCCGCGTCAGCGCGTCCGCAAGATCCGCAGGCTCCTCGACCAGCCGCATTCCGCGACCACCGCCACCGGCAGAGGCCTTGACCATGACCGGAAAGCCGATCTTGTCAGCCTCGGCGATGAAGGTCGCGTCATTCTGATCAAGTCCCTCATAGCCCGGAACGCAAGGGACGCCGGCGGCGATCATGGCGCGTTTCGCACCCGCCTTGTCGCCCATGACGCGGATTGCCTCGATCGGCGGGCCGATGAAAACGAGGCCGGCGTCGGCGACTGCCTGAGCAAAGGCGGCATTTTCGGAGAGGAAGCCATAGCCCGGATGGATGGCCTCGGCGCCACTTTCTTTTGCGGCGGCGATGATCTTTTCGGGCCGCAGATAGCTTTCGCCGACCGGGCCGGGGCCGATCAGCACGGCCTCGTCAGCCAGCGCCACATGCGGCGCGCCGCAATCGGCTTCCGAATAGACCGCGACCGTGCGCAAGCCCAACGCGCGGGCGGTGCGGATGACGCGGCAGGCGATTTCGCCGCGATTGGCGATGAGGATGGAGGAAAAGCGAGTGTTTGTCATGGTCATCGTCATGGGCGTGCAACCCCGAAGCTGGAAGGACGAAGGCTGCGCTGGCGCGCCTCAAGGCAGGTCAGCAGGCAAAAGGCGATCACGCTGCGGCTGTCGCGCGGGTCGATCAGCCCGTGGTCGAGCACGCGGCCGGAAGTGTAGAAGGGCGAGGATTGCCGGTCGAAGAGCGACTTGATCGCCGCTTCCTGCGCGGCGAGCTTTTCCTCGTCCAGCGCGTCGCCACGCCGGGCAGCCCCGGCGCGCGCCACGGTGGACATGGTGCGCGCGGCCTGTTCGCCACCCATCACGCCACTCTGGCTGCTCGGCCAGGCGAAGAGGAAATCGGGCTCGAAGGCGATGCCGGCCATGCCGTAATTGCCCGCCCCGAAGCTCGCGCCGACATAGAGCGTGATCTTCGGCACCTTGGCATTGGCGACCGCCTGGATCATCTTCGAGCCATGCTTGATCATGCCCGCCTGTTCATAGGCCGTGCCGACCATGTAGCCGGTCGTATTGTTGAGGAAGACGAGTGCCGTGCCGGCCTGTTCGCAGGCCTGTATGAAATGCGTCGCCTTGGTGGCGCCCGCCGGGTCGATCGGCCCGTTATTGCCGAGAATGCCCACCGCCACACCATGGATCGAGGCCTGAAGGCAGACCGTCTGCGGGCCGTAGCCCGGCTTGAACTCGGTGAATTCCGAGCCGTCAACGAGACGCGCGGCAAGCTCGCGCACATCATAAGGCACTTTCATGTCGAGCGGCACGAGACCGGCAATTTCGTCGGCGGAAAGACGCGGCGGCGCAAAGGCGCGCGCCTCGCGCTTCATGTCGCGGTTCCAGTCGAGCCGGGCCATGACATCGCGCGCCATGGCAATGGCGTGGATATCGTCTTCGGTGAGATATTCGACGAGGCCGGAGACCGTGGCGTGCATTTCAGCCCCGCCCAGTTCCTCCTCCTTGGCCTTTTCGCCGGTCGCAGCGTAAACGAGGGCGGCACCGGCCAGTGCGGCCATGCCGTTCTTGCGCACGCCGATCACATAATCCGACATGCCGGGCATATAGGCCCCACCGGCGGTGGATGGCCCGTGCAGCACGGCAATGGTCGGCAGGCCGGCGGCGGAGAGGCGGGCGAGATTGCGGAACACCGCCCCGCCGCGTGCCCAGTCGTCCACCACATAGTTCATCAGGTTCGCGCCGGCGCTTTCCACCAGATGGATGAAGGGCAGTTTCTGGCGCAGCGCAATTTCCTGCATGGAGAGCATGGCCTGCAACGCGAAGGGGCTGAGCGCGCCGGCATTGATGCCGCTGTCGTCCACCACGATCATGGCCCGCACACCGGAGACAAAGCCGATGCCGCCGATGAAGGTCGAGCCCGGAACCGATGTCGCCTCATCCTTCGTGTCAGCCATATAACCGGCAAGGCTGTGCAGCCTCAGAAACGGCAGGCCGGGGTCGATGAGGCGGGCGAGCCGTTCGCGCGGGGTGATCTGGCCGCGCTCCTCGAAACGGGCGCGTCGCTTTTCCGAGGCGGTCTCGGCGCGGGCTTCGAGCGCGCGAAGCTGGCGCACCGTGTCCAGCATGCCGGCGCGATTGACCTCGAAATCCGGTGCTCCGGCATCGATCTGGGTTTGAAATGCCACGTCTTCCTCCATCTCATCCGGGCCGCCTTCATCGGACTGCCGGGGTCGCTCCTCTGACCCCGACTGGCCTTGCGGCGGCCGGTCTTCAGCGAACTCTTTTTCAAAGCTGCTGTCGAGCACTTGAAAACAAACCGTTCGTACGGTATGTTTGCCACAAGCTGGATGGAGACGTCAAGCCATCCGTTGCAGACGACGAGGAAAAGGGGGAGGCCATGACGACAATCGAAGATGCCGAAAAGGGACCGCGCAAGCAGGCAGACCGGGTGCGCGACATGCAGGACCGGCTGATTGCGGCAACGGTCGTCTGTCTCGACCGCTATGGCTATTCCGGCACCTCGATTTCAGCGATCCAGGATGCCGCCGGCGTGTCGCGCGGGGCGATCCTGCATCATTATCCCTCCCGGCAGGACCTGATCGCCGCCACAGCCTCACGGCTTCTCGATGCGGCTCTTCGCCCGACGCGGGAAGGCCGGCCGGGCCGCGGCGACGGGGCCAAAAGCCTTGAAGAATTGCTGCTCTTCTATTGGCGGCAGGTGATGAACGTGCCGGAAGGCCGCGCCTTCATCGAAATTGTCGTGGCCTGCCGCACCGACGAGGCGCTGGAATCGGCGCTGGCGGATCTCTTCACCACCTGGGATGCGAAGGTCGCCGAAAGCGCCCGCCTGCGCTTTGCCGCCTTTACCGGCGATGCGGACGATGCCGCTCTTCTCTGGTCGATTGCCCGCACCTTCCTGCGCGGCCTCATCATCCATGCGCGCTTCGTCGAAGACCCGGCGCATCTGGAAAACATGGTTCGGCGGTTCGGCGCGATGCTGTCCGCCCAGCTTTCCCTCAAGACAGCGGCGCATTGAATATGACCGGATCCCTGAAAGACAAGACCCTCTTCATCACCGGCGGCAGCCGTGGCATCGGCCGCGAGATCGCGCTGCGGGCAGCAGCCGACGGCGCCAATGTCGTCATCGCCGCCAAGACTTCCGAGCCGCATCCGAAACTGCCCGGCACGATCCATTCCACCGTCGCCGAAATCGAGGCTGCCGGCGGGCGCGGACTGGCGCTGATGCTGGACGTGCGCGATGCGGATGCGGTGGAGGCAGCCCTTGCCGAAGCGGCAAACCATTTTGGCGGCATCGATGCGCTGATCAACAATGCCGGCGCGATCAGTCTTACCCCGCTTTCGGAAACCAGCGTCAAGCGCTTCGACCTGATGATGCAGATCAACGCGCGGGCGGTCTTCGTGACCGCCAGAGCCGCCCTTCCTCACCTGAAGAAATCCGCCAATCCACACATCCTCAGCCTGTCGCCGCCGCTGAATTTCGGCACGCAATGGCTGAAGCCCTACATCCCCTACACGGTCACGAAATATGCCATGACGATCATGTCGCTCGGTCTCGCGGAGGAGCTGAGAGCCGACGGTATCGCCGTCAACACGCTGTGGCCGAAGACGACGATTGCAACCGCAGCCGTCGAGCATGAGGTGGATGCAAGCCTGCTTGCCCGTTCGCGCACGCCCGCCATCATGGCGGATGCGGCGCACGCAATCCTGACCTCGCCCGCCGCCGGCTATACCGGGCAGAGCACCATCGACGAGGACGTTTTGCGCGCGCGCGGCGTCACCGATTTCACCGCCTACAGCATCGACCGCCAAGTGGAGGAGCTTGCGCTCGATCTTTACGTAGACCCCTGAGCACATCACCAATGGGAGGAGAGACATGCTCAATTACAGCGTTATTCTGGAGGATGCGGCTCGAACGCTCCCCGACAAGACGGCCTTCATCTTCGGCGACAAGCGCTGGAGCTATCGGGAACTCGATCAGGCTGCCAACCGCATTGCCGCCGGCCTGAAAGCGCTCGGTGTCGGGCGCGGCGACCGCGTCGCGGTCAGCTGCCCGAACGTGCCCTACATTCCGATGATCATGTTCGGCGTGCTGAAAGCCGGGGCGGTCTATGTGCCGCTCAATATCCTGCTGAAGACCGAGGAAATCGCCTATCACCTGCGCGATTGCCAGGCGAAGGCCTTTCTATGCTTCGAAGGCACCGAGGCGCTGCCGATGGGCACATGGGGCCATGCGGCCTTCGAGATGGTGCCCGGCTGCGACACGCTGATCGCCATCACCGCCGACCCCGCCGCCGCTTCGCCCTTCGAGGGCTGCCCGACGCTCGGGCAGGTCATGGCCGCGGCCGCCCCGCTTCAAGAGCCCGAGGCGACGCATCCGGACGACACCGCCATCATCATCTACACGTCCGGCACGACGGGCGACCCGAAGGGCGCGGAACTGACGCATTCCAACGTGATGATGAACACGTTCCTGCTGCGCGATCTGATGCAATACAAGGCGAGCGACGTGTCGCTGCTTGTCCTGCCGCTCTTCCACGTCTTCGGGCTCATCGTGCAGATGTCGTCCGGCATTCTTGCGGGCATCACCCATGTCATCCAGCCGCGTTTCGATCCCGAAGCGGTATTGCAGGCCATGGCGCGGGAGAATGTCAGCGTCTTCTGCGGCACGCCGACCATGTATTGGGCGCTTCTCCATCATGACAGCCCGACCATGCCGGATCCCGCGCATATCGGCGCGCATCTGCGCTGCTGCATTTCCTCCGGCCAGTCCATGCCCGGCCCGACGCTGAAGGCCTTCGAGGCGAAATTCTCGACGACCATCATCGAGGGCTACGGCATGTCGGAAGCCTCGCCCGGCATCACCTTCAACCGGCTTGAAATGCCGCGCAAGATCGGCTCGGTCGGAACACCGTTCTGGGGGATCAATGTACGCATCGTCGATGCCGACGATCGCGATGTGCCGCAGGGCGAGACCGGTGAAATCATCTGCCGCGGCCACAATGTCATGAAGGGCTATTTCAACGCGCCGGAAAAGACCGCCGCAGCGCTACGTGGCGGCTGGCTGCATACCGGCGATATCGGCCGTTTCGACGAGGACGGCTATCTCTATATCGTCGACCGGCTGAAGGAGATGATCATTCGCGGCGGCGAGAATGTCTATCCGACCGAGGTCGAAAAGATGCTCGCCGAACATCCCGCCATCTCGCTCGTCGCCGTCATCGGCTCGCCGGACGAGAAATACGGTCAGGAGATCAAGGCCTGCGCGGTGCTGAAGGCAGGCGCAAGCCTGACGGAGGAAGACTTCATCGCCTGGGCGAAAAACCGCATGGCAGCGACGAAATATCCGCGCCGGGTGGAGTTCATGGCGCAGCTGCCGATGACGGCGACCGGCAAGATCCTGAAGAAGGAACTGGCGAAGCGCGAACTGGCACGATATCAGCCGGAACCGGCGTGAGGGGAGACAGAGCCTAGATGACGCAAACATATGAAACCCTGACGCTGAGCGTGGATGCGCGTGGCGTTGCCACCTGCACACTCAACCGGCCGGAAAAGCGCAATGCGATGACCGACCGGATGCTTTCGGAGCTGATCGACATGGCCGGCCGGATGTCGGCCGATCCGGCGGTGCGCGTGGTCATCCTCACCGGCGCGGGCGATTTCTTCTGCGCCGGGGGCGATCTCTCCTGGATGAAACAGCAGATCAACGCCGACCGGCCAACCCGCATGAAACAGGCGCGCGGTCTCGCCGATGCCCTGCAGGTGCTCAACACGATGGATAAGCCGCTAATCGGCCGCATCAACGGCAGCGCCTTCGGCGGCGGGCTCGGGCTGATGAGCGTCTGCGATGTGGCGATTGCGCCGGAAACCGCCCAGTTCGGCTTTACCGAAACCCGGCTTGGCCTCATCCCCGCGACGATCAGCCCCTACGTCATTGCCCGCATGGGCGAAGGCAAGGCGCGGCGCGTCTTCATGTCGGCGCGGCTTTTCCCGGCGCAGGAAGCCGTGGCGCTCGATCTTCTGGCGAGAACAGTCCCGGCCGGCGAACTCGATGCGGCGATCGAGGCGGAAGTTGCGCCCTATCTCACCGTCGCCTCCGGGGCCGTCGCAGCCTCCAAGCGGCTCGCCCGCTCGCTCGGACCGCGCATCGAACCCGACGTGATCGAGGCAACGATTGCCGCCCTCGCCGACACCTGGGAAACCGAGGAAGCCAGCCACGGCATCGAAGCCTTCCTCTCGAAGACCCCGCCGCGCTGGGCACGCTGAGAGAGAGATCCGGACGCGCCTGCCGCCGGTTTCGCTTGCGGTCACGGCAAACCGATCGGGCCGACGCGGGCAGTTGCGGAAGCGCGCCGTTACAGAGAAGAAACGCGCCGCAGCCGCTGCCGTTTTCGCTTCTGGCCCTTACGCCCCTTCGAGCTGCAGGAAGACCTTTTCCAGCAGGCCGTTCAGCTGGGCCAGCTCGTCGGACGAGATGTTGACGAAGCTTGATGCGAAGACCTCGTCGGCCTCCTTGCGGGCGAGGCGCCGCAGCCGATCGCCCTCGGGCGTCAGGCAGACATCCGTCACGCGGCCATCGGTCGGGCGGACGCGGGTGACGACAAGTCCGTCGGCAATCATGCGCTGGACGATCTTGGTGGCGGTGTTGAGCTTGATGACGGAATAGTCGGCGATCTCGGACACGCTCAGATGCTCGTCCTCGTAGAGCGACATCAGCACGCGCCAGCGCGCCATGTCGAGATCGAGCGGCTTGAGGCGGCGTTCCAGCACATGAACGTAGCGCGCATTCACCCGGGAGACCCAGTAAAACGGCCAGTCTTTCTTCATGCGCTTTTCCGTCGTCACAATGGAGTGCAGAACGGGATTGGACACGGTCTCATCGGACATGGGCGTCTCGCCTCTCCAGATTGGCTTCTCACGTGCACGTCAGTTCGCAGGCGTCGTCGACGTCACGAAAAGTGCCCATATTGGAAATCGAATGGATCCGCAACTGGTCAACGCCCGCACCCGCGCCGCGCGCATGGCCGACCGGGACACGTAAGGAGACGGGAATTGGGGATGAAACGGCCGCGTACGCCCGCAGCCGCGTCGTGCGCGTTTGCGGGATTTGCCACGACGAATAGATCGGGAAGCGGCAAAATAAAGCTGAAGAAAAGCTGACGACGGGCGGGATGACACGCATGTCGCCCCGCCCGTCACCGATGCTTAGTCGCGGAACAGGTCCTGTTCGACACCCGCCGCCTTGAAGAGATAGTCGCGGCTTGCTTCCAGCTCGCGGCGGAGCTTCTCGATATCGTGGCCGAGAAGCTGGCCCTGCCACTTGCGGACCTGACCGGCGCAGATCACGGTCGAGACGTTGCTGCGCTCCATCAGCGTGACCACCGCGCCGGCGGCATGGTTCAGCGGCGCGACGTTGATGGCGTTGGCGTCGAGCAGGATGATGTCGGCTTCCTTGCCCGGCGTCAGGCTGCCCGTCTTGTGATCGAGTTTCAGACCCCTGGCGCCCTCGATGGTCGCAAAGCCGATGACGTCCATGGCCGAGAGCAGCTTCGGATACTCTTCGCTGCGCAGTGCCTTTTCGTTGGCGATCATGCGCTGGAGCGTGATGGCCGAGCGCATCTGCGTGAACATGTCCGCCGTCATCGTGCATTCGACATCGGTCGAGAGCGACGGCTTGAGGCCGAGGTCGAGCGCCGTCTGCAGCGGCGGCTCGCCATGGCGCATCTGCATTTCGATCGGCACCGAAAGCGAGATATGCGCGCCGGCATCCGCCGCCGTCTTCCAGGCGAATTCGCTCATCCCCGTCATATGGATGAAGATGTTGTCGGAGCCGAACTTGCCGGCTTTTGCCAGATCATCGAAGGTCGGGCGCATGCCGAACGTGCCGACGACATGCAGCGCGATCGGGATGTTCAGCTCGCGCCCGGTCGCCCAGGCCTCCTCATAAAACGGCAGGTAGATCTCGCCGCCCATGACCATGGAGAGAAGCTGGTCGTCGCTGGCAAAATGCTCCACCTTGATGCGGCGCGCGTCGCCCGGATATTTCGCCTTCTCGCCCCAGCCCTCGAAATAGCCGAACACGGCCCGGCGGCCGGTGTCGCGCAGCGCCTGAATGGCCGCATCGGAATGTTCGGGCGAGTGATGGATCTGGCTGACATCCATGACCGTGGTCACGCCGGCGTCGATCTGGGCAATCCCGCCGAAGAGCTCGGAGATATGGACATCTTCCGGCCGGTAGACGTTCGAGAATTTCTGCAGCATCCATTCGTAATAGTTGGCCGCACTTTCCGGGCGGCCGTCATTGATCAGGATCGCATCGGGCAGCAGGCTGCGCAGCGCCGTCTCGAACTGGTGGTGATGCGTATCGACGAAGCCGGGCATGACGATCATGCCGGCGGCGTCGATCACCGCCGCATCCGCAGCGCTGAGCGACGGGCCGACGGCGAGGATCTTGCTGCCCTCGATCAGCACGTCGCCGACGGCGAAGTTGCCGACCTGGCTATCCATCGACAGGATCGTTCCACCCTTGATCAGCGTCTTGCGACCGGCCTGCCCGATGCCCGCCGGAGCGGGCCCGGCCTCGCGCCTTGCCGAGAATGACGGCGCGTGGCCTCCCCCGGCTTCCGCCGGCGCCCGTAGCCTCAGATCACAGAACTTGCACATGATGACCTCCCATTTTTTCGAATACCGAAATTAATTTCGCAATTTTTTCAGGCCGTCAGCCATCCTCTCCGGATAACCGGGCCTCACATGTTCACTTTGACGACAAGGCGGCTGCGAGCGCCGGCGCACGCAAGGCGGCAACCCCGATGCGGCTGGCAACGGAGCGCAGGTCTTCCAGCCGTTCGGCCACCATCTGGTCGGCGCTGACGAGACCGGAATAGCCGGACGAGTTGACGGCCGCGGTGATGCGGCCCTCTGCATTGCGGATCGGTACGGCAAGCGCGGTGATCCCGTAGTCGAGCTGATCGACGGTGGTGGCGTAGCCGAGTTCGCGGACCTTCCAGATCAGCCGGCGAAGCTCTTCCTTCGACACGACCGTGCGCGACGTCAGAGGCTTCGGCTCGACCGAGGAGAAATAGTCGTCGAGTTCCGCATCGCCCAGACCCGCCAGCAGAACGCGGCCAAGCGAGGTGGCATGCGCCGGATAACGCGCCCCGACCACCGCCGTCGCCCGGCGGGCGCGCTGCGTCGAATGATGCGCGATATAGATGACATCATGGCCGTCGAGCGTCGCCACCGAGGCGGCATCGCCATGGGTCTCGACGATCACGCGCAGTTCCGGCAACAGAAGCTCGTCGATCCGGGCGGCGAAATAGAAGCCGGAGCCAAGCGTCATGACCTTCGGGCGCAGGTGATAGCGCTTGCCGCTGACGCCGACATAGCCGAGATCGGCAAGCGTGAAGAGGCTGCGACGGGCGGCGGCCGGCGACAGGCCGACGCGCCGGGCGATCTCGCTCAGCGTCATTTCGGAATGCGCAGCGTCGAAACATTCGATCACCGCGATCCCCTTCGCCAGCCCTTCGACATATTCCGCGGGGCGTTTGCGATCGTCAGCCATGTCCAGCCTGTCCAGCACTCGTCAGCCTTCCGGCGCCAGCACGAAATCGAAGCGGCACTTGGCGTCCGGCCTCTTTTCCAGCGTGTACGCCAGCTCTTCCTGCCTCTTGACAGGTTCAAGTTTGGCAATCAACGATTTTCGCACACCGAAAACAGCGTCGTTGTCGACATATTCGGTATTCTCGAAGAACAGCTCGGTCGTGATCCCCCGCATGCCGGGCGCCCGGATGATGTAGTGCAGATGCGCCGCGCGCCAGGCGTGGCGGTCGCCGGCTCTCAGCAAGCGGCCGACCGGGCCGTCATAGGGAACCGTGTAGGGCTTCGGCAGCACGGTCGTATAATAATACCGGCCCTGCGCGTCGGCGGTGATCTTGCCGCGCAGGTCGTATTTGTCCTGGCCCACCTCCTGGATCGGATAGGTACCCGAACCGTCGGCCTGCCAGGTGTCGATGATGGCGCCGGGCAGCGGATTGCCGAGCGAATCGCGCACGATCCCGTGGACCAGCAGCGTCGTGCCTTCCCGGCCGCGCGCCAGATCCGCGCCGAGCTCCAGAACCGGGGCGTTGTCGAGGTAGAACGGGCCGAGGTTGGAGCCCTCCGTCGCGCCGCCGCGCGTGTTGATCATGTCGACCAGCGCCGAGAGCCCGAGAACGTCGGACAGCAGGATGAACTCGTGACGCTCCGGCGTCGAGATCTGCCCGCAGTCGTAAAGGAAGTTCAGCATGCCCATCCACTCGTCATGGGTCATGTTCACCTCGCGGGTGAAGTCGTGCAGGTGGTCGATGAAGGTTTCCAGCAGGAACTTGAACCGGCTGCCCTCTTCCGTCCTGAAACTTTCCTTCACCGCGTCCGTGATCGTGAACTGATTGATTTGGCTCATGCCCGTCCTCCGCTTCCCATGCTTCTCCCTATCAGGGTTGACGCCAAGCTAGAACAGGTCTTACTATTCGGCAAGTGAATTTTTTTTCGCTATCCGAAAAGGAAAATCGATGCGGATTGGAAAACAGGACGGCGCCTTCACGGCGATCGCAACGTCGGACGAACACTCGATCACGGTCAGGGGCGAGGATCTTTGCCGCGACCTGATCGGCAAGATCGACTTCACCGACTATTTCTGGCTGCTGGTCTGCGGCGTGCGTCCGGATGCCCACCAGACGGCGGCGATGAATGCCTGCCTCGTGGCAATTGCCGAACACGGGCTCGTCCCTTCCGTTCAGGCCGCCCGCATGACGCTGGCCGCAGCGCCCGAGGCCTGGCAGGGGGCAATGTCCGCCGGCCTTCTCGGCATGGGCACGGTCGTGGCCGGCTCGTCGGAAGTCGCGGGGCGCTATCTCGCCGAGGTCGTGGCCGCCGGTGGCGATGCCAGCGCGGCGATTGCCTCGCTCGAAGGGCTGAAGGCCGCGCGCCAGAAGGTGCCGGGGCTTGGCCATCCGCAGCATTCAGGCGGCGATCCGCGCGCCAACCGCCTGCTCGAAATCGCCGACGAACTCGGCATTTCCGGCGCCCATGTCGCGGCGCTGCGCCATCTCGGCGAGCATGCGCCCAAGGTCATGAACCGTCCGCTTCCGATCAACGTGTCCGGCGCGATCCCCGCCGTTATTCTCGACGCCGGCTGGCCGCTGGCGGCGCTGAAGGCCGTGCCGCTTCTGGCCCGCACCGCAGGCTTGGCCGCGCATCTCTACGAGGAAAGCGAGCGGTCGATCGGCTTCATCATGTCGAACCACGCCGATCTTGCGATCAGCTATGACGGAAAGGTCGCCGAATGAAGCCGCTCAAGTCCATCCGCGTCATCGAAATGGGCACCTACATCACCGGCCCTGCGGCGGCGATGCAGCTCGCAGACCTTGGCGCCGACGTGATCAAGGTGGAGCGGCCGGGCGAAGGCGACCCCTTCCGCGCCTTCAAGGGCGGGCTCTATTCGCCGCATTTCCAGACCTATAACCGCAACAAGCGTTCCATCGCGCTCGATACGCGCAACAAGGACGATCTCGCGGTCTTCCAGGCGCTGATCAAGAATGCGGATGTCTTCATCCAGAACTTCCGTCCGGGCGTCGCCGAAAAGGTCGGTGCCGGCGAGGAGGCGCTGCATGCCATCAACCCGCGCCTGATCTATTGCGCCATCTCCGGCTTCGGCACGTCAGGGCCGGCCCGCGACCGGCCGACCTATGACACCGTGGCGCAGGCCGCGAGCGGCTTCCTGCGCCTCGTCACCCCGCCCGAAAAGCCGCGCGTCATCGGCCCGGCGCTCGCCGATGCCGTCACCGGCCACTATGCCGCGACCGGCATTCTGGCAGCACTGGTGGAACGCGGCGTCACCGGCAAGGGCCGCCGGCTCGACATTTCGATGCTGGAGGCGATGAGCCATTTCAACCTCGACAGCTTCACGCATTTCTACTCGGAAGGCGAAGTGATGGGGCCGCTGTCGCGCCCCGTCGTCAGCCAGTCCTACACATTCGAATGCGCCGACGGAAAGTGGATCGCCTTCCACCTCTCCTCGCCGCCGAAATTCTGGGAGGGACTGCTGGAGGCGACGGAGAAGACGGAACTGGCAACCGATCCGCGCTTTGCCGAACGGCTGGAACGCATCAAACATCAGGACGACCTCATCGACATCCTCACCCCGGTCTTCCGCACCCGTCCGCGCGACGAATGGTGCGCCCGGCTCGAGACGGCGGAGGTCCCCTATTCGCCGGCCTATGACAGCAACGAGGCGCTGGAAGACCCGCAGGCCAAACACCTGCAGATCGCCGTGACCGTGCCGCATGCCACGATGGGCCAGTTCACCACCGTGCGCGCGCCCTACAGTTTCGACGGCGAGGCCGAACGCGGCATCATTCCCCCGCCCATGCTGGACGAGCACGGCGCGTCGATCCGCGCCGAGCTGGGGCTCTGATCCGGGCGCGCCGCAAACGCACCATCGCAAGACCTTGATGGCGGATGTCTCTCGGGACGTCCGCCATCAGCGTATGGGGTGCCTGCGCCCATGATGCATTGAGCATGGCCTAGGACCTTGGGTCGCGCCGGTCTCGGTCGAAGGAAGACAGCTCGCCCGGAAAATTGTGATCACGATTTTGACTGTTGGCGGGACTTTCGCGGCCAAACGTGATCTCATCTCCGACGAAACCAACGCGTCCCCGCATTCTGAAGATGTATTTCAGGCCGCTTTATGGCGCGGTTTCAAGCATAATGCCCTGTATTCCAGTGCCTTGATGCCCCTTGAGCAATCTCAGTTCACCCCGCTTGCATTTCCTCTGGCCTCATAATAATTGTGATCACAATTTGAAACCGAGCCCTTCGGCTCCTCGATGCCGGATCACCATGAGCGACAGGTTGAACACCCCCTCCGAGCGCAGCGTGAAGAACTCCGGCCTGACCGTGCGCGTCAGCCGCACCGACGATCAGGCCCCGGCGGAAACCATGCAGGATCGCGCCTATCAGACGCTGCGCCATGCGCTCATCGTCGGCAAGCTGCCGCCGGGCAAGGGCATCAGCCTGCGCGCGATGGCCGAGGATCTCGGCGTCGGCGTCATGCCGATGCGCGCGGCGATCGCGCGGCTTTCGGCGGAAAATGCGCTGGCCGTGCATGACAATCGCCGCGTTTCCATCCCCGAAATGACCATGGACCGCTTCGACCAGCTCATGCAGGCGCGCCTGCTGCTTGAGCCGGCCTGCGCCATGCGCGCGATCGGCGCCATCGACACGGCCGCCCTTGCCCGCATCCGCGCCCATGATGACCAGATGAATGCCAGCTACCAGAGCGGCGACGCCGAGCTCTACATGGCCGCCAACTATGCCTTCCATTTCGAGATCTACCGCGCCGGGCAATCGGAAGTGCTGACCCGCCTTCTGGAAAGCATCTGGATGCAGTTCGGCCCGTTCATGCGCAAGGTCTATGGTCTCGTCGGCACGGCGCGGCTGACCGACAAGCACGAAATCGCCATCAACGCCATCGAGCGGCGTGATGTCACGCGGCTGAAGCTGGCCATCGAGGCGGATATCCTCGACGGCATGGATCTGCTGGGGAAATCCATCTTTACCGACGCAAACGATAGCCTGCTATCGAAGGGCCGGTCTGCGGGAAGGTCGGGCCGAAAGTCCGGCACGTCCGGCGACGCGGCCTGATCAGGACAAGGGAGAACAGAAAATGGCAACCTCCGTTTCGGCGGGCCCTACCCCGCGCAACAGCGTGGTGCGGCCCGCACTCGAAACCCGCCTCGCGGAAGAGAACGCCGCCTATCGCGCTGGGCGTCCGCTGTCGGCTGCGCGGGCTGCCCGCAATTCCCGGGGCGGGTTTTCCGGCGGCGTGCCGATGCACTGGATGCGCGACTGGCCGCAGCCCTTCCCGATGGTGATCGAAGCCGCGCAAGGCAACCGCCTGCGCGACATCGACGGCAACGAGATCGTCGATTTCTGCCTTGGCGACACCGGCGCCATGTTGGGCCATGCGCCCGTCCCCGTCATGGAGGCGATGCGCCGGCAGGAGACGCGCGGCCTGACCTACATGCTTCCGTCAGAGGACGTCGAGCGGGTGGGCGAGCTGCTGCAGGACCGTTTCGGCCTGCCCTGCTGGCAGGTGGCGGTGACGGCCAGCGACGCCAACCGCTTTGCGCTCCGCGCCGCCCGTGCCGCCACCGGCCGCAAGCGCATCCTCGTGTTCGACGGCTGCTATCATGGCACTGCCGAGGACACGCTGGTCGATCTCGTCGACGGTAAGACGGTCGCCCGCCGCAGCCTGCTCGGACAGGTGCAGGACCCGAGCCTGACGACCGTGATGATCCCCTTCAACGACCGGGCGGCATTGCTGGCGGAACTTGCGATGACCGACATCGCCTGCGTTATCGCAGAACCTGTCATGACCAATTGCGGCATGATCCTTCCCGAGGAAGGCTTCTGGGAATTCCTGCGCGCCGAGACCCGCAAGGTCGGCACGCTGCTGCTGCTCGACGAGACCCACACGATCTCCACCGGCCCCGGCGGCTATGGCCGGGCGCATGATCTGGAGCCCGATCTCTTCGTTCTCGGCAAGCCCGTCGCCGGTGGCGTTCCGGCCGCCGTCTGGGGCATGAGCCAGGCCGTCAACGACAAGCTCTTTGCCGCCCGGCCCGAATCCGAACACGGCCATTCCGGCATCGGCACGACGCTCGCCGGCAATGCGCTGCAGCTTGCCTGCATGCGCGCGACGCTCGAAGAGCTGATGACGCCGGAAAACTATGCGCGGATGCTCTCCGGCGCCGAGCAGCTGGATGCCGGTATCAGGGCGCTGATCGCCACGCATGGCCTGCCGTGGCACACGGCGCGCGTCGGTGCGCGGCTCGAAGTCGTCTTCAGCCCGACGTCGGTCCGCAACGCCGCCGAAGCGCGGGCGGCGGGAGATGTGCTCATCGAGAATTTCCTGCATGTGTCCCTGCTCAATCGCGGCTTCCTGCTCACCCCGTTCCACAACATGATGCTGGTCAGCCCCGATACCACCGAAGCGGACATTGCCGCCTTCCTCGCCGCCTTCGCGGACGTCCTCAACCTCCTGCCGCTGGAGCCTGCCCGATGAGAAAGATTGAAGCGCCCGCCCGTCCGACGGCGCCAGACCTGCGCGCCTCAGCCGAGGAATTGCAGGATTTCCTGAACGCGCATCCCGAAATCGAGGCTTTCGATCTCATGCTGGTCGATCCGAACGGGATCGCGCGCGGCAAGATCGTCCGCCGCCACGAAATCGAAGGCATCTGGGAAAACGGCCGCAACCTGCCCGGCTCGATCCTCGGGCTCGACGTGACCGGCGAGGACGTGGACGAGACCGGCCTTGTCTGGTCCGATGGCGATGCCGACCGCTGCGCCTGGCCGATTGCCGGATCGCTTTCCCCCTCGCTCTGGACCGATCCGCCGCGCGGCCAGTTCCGGGTGGCTCTTCACGAAATGGATGGACGCCCGGTCTGGGCCGATCCGCGCCATGTGCTGCAGCGCCAGATCGACGCGCTCGCCGGCCGCGGCCTCAGCGCCATCGCGGCCTTCGAGCTGGAATTCTACCTGATCGACGCGGAACGGCCATCGCTTGACCCCGAGCCCGCCCGCCTGCCGCTCACCGGCCGCCGCCCCTTCGGCACCAATGTCTATTGCGTCGAGGAACTGGACCGGCTGGAGCCGTTCAGCCGCGATCTCTACCGGGCAGCGGAAGCCCAAGGCCTGCCGGTCGAGACGCTGATCTCCGAATATGCGCCGGGCCAGTTCGAGCTGACGCTGCACCATGGCGAGGTCATGAGAGCCGCGGAAAACCTGCTGGCGCTCAAGCACCTCCTGCGCGGCGTCGCCCGGCGCCACGGCATGCAGGCCTGTTTCATGGCCAAGCCCTTCGCCGACCGCGCCGGCTCTGGCATGCATCTGCATGCCAGCCTTTGCGACAGCCAGGGCCGCAATCTCTTCGCCGACCGTAACGGCGCGCTTTCGCCCGATCTTCTGGCCGCCATCGGCGGGCTGCTCGACACGGTGTCGGAAAGCATGCTGGTCATGGCGCCGCACAACAATTCCTGGCGGCGCTTCTCGGCGCAGAGCTATGCGCCCACCACGCCGAACTGGGGCATCAACAATCGCGGTGTGGCGGTTCGCGTCCCCGCCGGTTCGCCCGGTGGGCGGCATCTGGAACAGCGGCTCGCCGGTGTCGATGCGAACCCCTTCCTCGTCGCCGCCGTCACGCTTGCCGCGATGGTGAAGGGCCTCGACGGCCAGCGCGATCCGGGAGCACCGGCCGAAGGCAACGGTTCGGCGCCCGGCGATGCGCCGGCACTGCCGCGCACCTGGGCGCAGGCCATCGAAGCGGCGGAAGCCTCTGCTTTTCTGAAGGAGGTTCTGGGCGAGACGATGCACCGCGTATTCCTGGCCATCAAGCGCGCGGAAGCCGCCCGCTTCGATGCCTATGTCTCGCCGCTCGACTACCAGCTCTATCTCGATACGGTCTGAGCCGCTTTGCGCAACGCAAAACGGCAGCCAGCGGGGCTGGCTGCCGTGAACTCGTCTTCGATCGCCGGCCCCTGGGGGCCATCGATGCGATTACTTGGTCAGTTCGGTCCAGATCTTGGTGTAGATCTGCTGAACGTCGGGCGGGCAGGTGATCTGGAAATGCGCCGCGTCCTTGAACTTGGCCGGGATGTTCATTTCAGGCGCGTTCGGCAGTTCCGGATCCATGAACTTCTCCGAACCGACGATGGCGTTGCCATAGCGCGTGTAGTTCGAGATCAGCGCGGCATTTTCCGGTGCCATGATGAAGTTCAGGAACAGCTTGGCGTTCTCGACATTCTTGGCGTCGGCGAGGATCGCCACGTTGTCCTGCCACAGCGAGAAGCCTTCCTTCGGATAGCCATAGGCAAAGCCGGGGTTCTCGGCGCGGATGCGCATGGCGGCACCGCTCCAGAATACCGAGGCGTTCAGGTCTTCCTTGATGAACTTCTCGAAGCTCGCATAGTCGATCGAAGCCCAGGAGGCCTTGGCTGCGATCAGCTTGTCGCGGGCTGCCTTCAGGACGGCCTTGTCCGTGGTGCACTGCTGGCCGCCGACATATTCGACCGCCATGTCGATGACGTCGTTCATCGCCGGGACGACGTTGATCTTGCCCTTCAGCTCGGCCGGCGGGTCGAGAATGATGGCGGAGGTGTTGATGTCGCCCTTGTAGACCTTCGTGTTGACCATCACGCCGGTCGTGCCCCAGACCCACGGAACCGTGTAGTGACGGCCGCTGTCCCAGGTCACGTCAACCCACTTGGGATCGACATTCTTGAAGTTCGACATGCTGGACGGCTCGCTCTTCAGGAGCAGGCCCTTCTGGATGTAGGTCGGGACCACGTAAGCCGACGGCATGATGATGTCGAAGCCGTGTCCGCCGGCCTCGATCTTGGCGATCGCGCTTTCGTTGGAATCGTATTCGGTGACGGTCACCTTCACGTCATAGGCCTGCTCGAACTTCTTGACGAGGTCCGGCGGCGTGTAGAGGCCGAAGTTGTAGATGTTGAGCTGGCCGGCAGCGAGTGCCGGGAGTGCCGTGGCCATCAGGATGGCGGTGGCGGCGGCCATGCGGGTTGCGTATTTCATGTCATTCTCCTCTGGACTTCTAGTCTTTCTTCCGTGTTGCTACCCATGACCCCGCAACGATCAGCACGCTGAGCAGAAGAAGAAGCGAGGAAATGGCATAGATCTCGGATGTGAGATTGCGGCGCAATTCTCCCATCAGATAGGTCGGCAGGGTGTCCTGCCCGGGCGACTTCAGGAAGTCGCTCATCACCAGGTCGTCGAGCGAGACGACGAAGGCCAGCATGAAGCCCGACAGGATCGCGGGCGCCAGAAGCGGCAGCGTCACCCGCCGGAAGGTGTAGAACCGGCCGGCATAGAGATCGGCGGCCGCCGTCTCGAGGCTGAGGTCCATCCCCTCGAGCCGCGCGCGGATCGGCAGATAGGCAAAGGGGATGCAGAAGGTCGTGTGGGCGGCGATCAGGAAGCCGAGCCCGTTATAGCCGGTCATCTGCTTGATCTGGCCGATGATGATCACCAGCGCGATCGCCAGCACGATTTCCGGCACCATGAGCGGCTGGTTGAGGATGATGTGGATCGCCCCCTCGCCGCGGAACTTTTCGGTGCGGGTGGTGGCCAGTGCGGCCATCGTCGCGAAAACCGTCGAGACGACCGATGCCGTGACCGCCAGGATCAGCGAGTTGATCGCTGCATCGAGGAAGGCCTGGTTATGGATCGCCGAGCCGTACCACTTGAGCGACAAGCCTTCCCAGTTCCCGATCACCTTGCCGGAGTTGAAGGAATAGGCGACGAGGATTGCCATCGGGATGTAGAGGATGACGAAACAGGCGACCGCAAGCACGGCCGTTCCCGGCAGCCTGGTGACGTCGAAGCTGCGCTTAGCCATGATTGCGCTCCTTGCGTCCGGAGGTGAGGCGCGTGTACCAGATGAGTGCCAGCAGAACGAGGACGGTGAGCGTGATCGAAAGCGCCGCGCCCAGCGGCCAGTTGCGGCCCTGGCCGAACTGCAGGTCGATCAGGTTGCCCAGCATCATCGACTTGCCGCCGCCCATGATGCGCGGCGTCACATAGGCGCCAAGCGAGGGAACGAAGACGAGGATCGAGCCGGCAATGACGCCCGGCCGGATCAGCGGCAGGATCACGCGGCGGAGCGTGAAGAGCCGCGAGGCGTAGAGATCGTAGCTGGCTTCGGCGAGGCGGAAATCGAACTTCTCGATCGCCGCATAGACCGGCAGGACCATGAGCGGCAGGAAGACATAGGTCATCCCGAGCAGCACCGCGAAATTGCTGAACATCATCTGGATCGGCTCATGGATGATGCCGAGCCCCAGGAGGATGCGGTTGAACACGCCGTCCGAGCGGATCATCTCCTGCACCGCAATGGTGCGGACCAGAAGGTTGGTCCAGAACGGAATGGTGATCAGGAACATCCAGAAATTTCGCTGCGCCACCGGACGCGTGGCGATGAACCAGGCGGTCGGCAGGCCGAAGATCACGGTGATCAGCGTGGTGATGAGGGAAAGGACGATCGAGCGGACGAGGATGCCGATATTGGCGTCGGAAATGGCAATCGTGTCGTCGAAGATGTTGCGCTCGAACAGGACCGAGAACCAGCCGTCGGTCGAGAAGATCCACTTGACGTTGCCGAAATCGCCGGGCGTGAGGAAGGAATAGACGAGGACCACGCCGAGCGGCAGGATCGAGAACAGCGTGATCACCACCACGGCGGGCAGTGCGAGCGCCCAGCGGCGCAGCGTGTCTGCGCCGGTCATGCCGCGACCTCCTCGTCCCGGACGACGCGCAGCGCCTTGGCGGGAAGCGAGATGGTGATCCGCTCGCCTTCGTTGAGGCTCTGGCCGCCATGGAGCGCGTTCTGCACGCGGGCGACGAGCCTGGTGCCGTCGGCGAGAACGAGATGCACATGCGTGTCCGTTCCGAAGAAGACGAGCTGGGCAACCGTCGCCTGCAGCTCAAGAGCGTCGGGCGCATTGGCCGAAAGCACCACATGCTCGGGCCGGATCATCAGCGTGACCGGGCCGTCGGGGGCATCCGCAAGCGCGACCCTGCCCTCACCGACCTCGACAACACCGGCCGAGGCCTTTGCGGAGAGGAAGTTGGACTCGCCGATGAAACCCGCCACGAAGCGGTTGGCCGGGCGGTCATAGAGTTCGCGGGGCGTTGCGATCTGCTGCACATGGCCGCCGCTCATCACGGCGATGCGGTCGGACATGGTGAGCGCTTCTTCCTGGTCGTGGGTGACGAAGATGAAGGTCAGACCCGTCTCGCGCTGCAGGCGCTTCAATTCGATCTGCATGTCCTTGCGCAGCTTCATGTCGAGTGCGGAGAGCGGTTCGTCGAGCAGCAGGATGCGCGGCTTGGCGACGAGGGCGCGGGCAAGCGCCACGCGCTGCTGCTGGCCGCCGGACAGTTCCGAGCTCTTGCGGTTCTTCAGGTGCAGGAGCTGCACCAGCGTCAGCATCTTGTCGACTGCCGGGTCGATCTCGGAGCGGGGACGCCCCTGCGCCTCGAGCGCGAAGGCCACGTTCTGGCCGACGGTCATGTGCGGGAAGAGCGCGTAGCTCTGGAACACGGTGTTGACCGGGCGCTGGTTCGGCGGCATCGCCGCGATATCCTTGCCGTCGAGCACCAGAGAGCCGCCACTCGGGCCGGTGAAACCGGCAATCAGCCTCAGAAGCGTCGTCTTTCCGCAGCCCGACGGGCCGAGAAGAGTGAAGAATTCGCCTTCTGCAATCGAGAAGGACACTTCATGCAAGGCGGTCACCTCGCCCTTGCCATAGCCGAACCGCTTGGACAGTCCACGAATGTCGAGCATCGTTTTTCGTTCCCTTATAGGTTTTCAATATGCGTATTGACAAAATAACATTAGTCAACCAAATTTTTTATCGAGACAAAAATTTTATGGCGAATAACGAAAATATGACCCTTCAGCAAAGTCCATCCAGCCGGGCAGAGATCGGCCTGCGCAGCCGGCAAAAGGCCAGGCGCCGCGATGAGATCATCGCGGCCGCGCAGATGCTGTTCGAACGCCAGGGGATCGACTCGACGACCATGGCCGACATCGCCGCAACCGCCGGGATTTCAACGCCTACGGTGTTCAATTACTTCGGCTCGAAGGATGGCGTGCTGATCGCGCTGATCAGCGAAGGCACGATGGCGGCACGCGAAGAGGACCGCCATCTTCACTGGGCCGACGACACGGATCTCGGCACGCTGATCCTTAATCTCTTCGTTCGCGTGTCGGGCCGGACGCTGGAAATCGCCGACAAGCGCGTCTGGCGCTATGCCGAATCAGCGCCGATGCGCCACCCGGAAACCGAGCTTGCCTCGCAATATGGCAACATCACCGAGGCGCTGATCTCCGTCGTGGCGGATTTCTTCGGTGGTCTGGAGCTCAAGACCCGGTCGGGAACGACGGCCACGCCGGACTTTTTCGCCCGCCTGTTTCACGACGTCTGGGCGCCCTGCTTCTTCAGCCTGATCACCAATGCCGATCAGACGCTCGCCGAACACGAGGCGGAACTGCGCACCCGCATCCTGCCGCTCGTCGAGATGATTTTCGACGATGCCAGCATCTCCCATCCCATCCGTAAAGGAACACCTGAATGAAAGCCTCGCTGATCTTCGTGAACGCCCGCGTGCTGACCATGGACGGTCGCATGCCGCATGCCGAGGCGCTCGCGGTGGGCGGCAACCAGATCATCGCGGTGGGAAGCGAAGAGGCGGTGATGGACCATGCCGGTCCCGACACCCGCTTCATCGACGCCAATGGTGCGACCCTGATGCCGGGCTTTGTCGAAAGCCACCTGCATCTCTTTTCCGGTGCCTATGGCCAGACCCTGCTGCAGCTTCCGGGCATCTATGGTTTCGAGGCGCTGAACGCCGGCTTCCAGGCCTTTGCGGCCTCCAGGCCCGACGAGGGGTTGCTCCTGGCGCAGGGCGCCGACTATGAAATCCTCGGCAAGGGCACGCGGCTCGACCGCCATGTGCTCGACCGCATCTGCCCCGACCGGCCGATTGCAATCATGGCCTATGATTTCCACACGCTTTTCGCCAACACGGCAGCGCTGGAAGCTGCCGGCCTGCTCAACGGCCGCGATCTGCCGGTCGGCAACGAAGTCGTCATCGGCGCGGACGGTCTGGCGACCGGCGAACTGCGCGAAAAGTTCGCGCTGCTCCCGGTTCTCGATCTGCGCACCACCGGCGGCCGCGAAATGCTCGGCATGTCCGGCATCGAACCGCCGGTTGCGCCGACGCCCGAAGAATGGCGCGACGACGTCGACATCCTGAAGGAAGGCATGAAGTTTGCCGCCTCGAAGGGCATTACCTCCATGCACAACATGGACGGCAACCGCCATCTCCTTGAACTGCTGCGCGATGTCGAGGCGGAAGGCGGGCTGCTGGCGCGCATTTCCGTGCCCTTCCACCTGACGCGCGACATGCCGCTTGGCGAACTCGAACGCGCTTCGGCCATGACGCGGGACTTTACCGGCGAGACGCTGACCTGCGGCCGCGTCAAGATCTTCATCGACGGCGTGATCGAAAGCGGCACCGCCGCCATGCTCGACGACTATGCCGACCGTCCCGGCCTGCGCGGCAACCCGATCTTCGATGCCGCCTCCTTTGCCGAAGCGGCCGTTGAGGCCGACCGCCGCGGCATGCAGATCGCCGTCCACGCGATCGGCGATGCTGCCGTGCGCATCGCGCTCGACGGTTACGAGGCGGCCCGCAAGGCCAACGGGCCGCGCGACAGCCGCCACCGCATCGAGCATATCGAGATGATCGATCCCGCCGATATCCCGCGCTTTGCCGAACTCGGCGTCATCGCCTCCGTCCAGCCGCTCCATGCTCCCGTTGGCGAAACGCCGACGAGCCGCAGCATCGGCGCGCAGCGTGCGCCTCATGCCTATGCCTGGCGGATGCTGCATGAGGCAGGCGCCAAGATCGCCTTCTCCTCCGACTGGCCGATCGTCGCCATCGATCCGCTCATCGGCATCCAGACGGCGCTGACGCGCGAGCCGCATCTGCCGGGCCTGCCCGACCAGCGCCTGCCGCTCCACGAGGTGCTGGCCGCCTTCACCTGCAACGGCGCCTATGCCGGCCACATGGAGGAGAAGACGGGGACGCTCCGCACCGGCATGCTGGCCGACCTCGTCCTGCTCTCCGCCGATATCGAAGCCACGCCGGTTGACCAGATCGCGGAGATCGGCATCCGCATGACCGTCTGCGACGGGAGGATCACCCATGAAGCCTGAGATGCTCACTGCCGACATGACGACGCTCGGCGCCAGCCGCACACCGGGCGTCCCCACGCTCCGCAAGGCCTGCGTCATCCGCGCCGATATTGGCGCGGCGCTGGAATTCGCAACCACGGAAGGAACCACCCGCGCCATGTTCCCGATCATCGGCGGCGAGGCCGTGGGTGCCGGCTGGAGCGGCCGCATCCTGCCCGGCGGCGCGGACTTTGCGCGCGCACTTCCCGATGGATCGTATGCGATCGAAGCCCACTATTGCCTGGAACTGGAAGACGGCACGCCGGTCATGGTGACCAATGCCGGGCGCATGGTGGCGCAGCCGGACGGCAGCTTCTTCGGCCGCACCCGCGCCGAACTGGAAGTGCCGGAAGGCAAGCACGGCCATCTCGGGAAGGCGGTCTATTTCGGCACCGCACTGGCCGAGGCCGGTGACAACGACCACGTCTACATCGAATTGTGGGAAGCCCCGGTCTGAGAAGCACCGGAGCCGCCCCGCAGGGCGGGCTTCTGCCGGCCTTGCCGACATGCTCCGGCGCGGCGGGCATTTACAACGCTGCACGGCTGTGCAAACATCCTGGCCTCAGGTTCAATGGATGAGGCACATGCTCACCGACAAGGCGGATTTCTGCAGAAAGATCATCGTTCGCGCCGGCGAACTGGTCATGGACGGCTTCGGACAGGCGCGCGCCGTCGAGATGAAGGGGCCGCAGGACTATCTGACCGAATTCGACGGACGCTGCGAGAAATTCCTGCGCGGCGCCATCGCCGAGGCCTTTCCGGGTGACGGTTTCTTCGGCGAGGAAGGCGGCGGCGGTGATGCGGCCACGCTCTGGGTCGTGGATCCGATCGACGGCACGGCCAATTTCGCCCGCAACATTCCGCATTTCTGCATCGCGATTGCCTATGTGGAGAACGGCCGCGCCGAATTCGGCGCGATCTTCAATCCCGTGCTCCGCGAGCTGCATTTTGCCCGGCGCGGCTGCGGCGCGACGCTCAACGGCAAGCCGATCCGGGTGTCCGGCGTCTCGGCCGCACAGGCCGCCACGATCGAACTCGGCTGGTCGTCGCGCATCGCAAAGCAGGATTATCTCGACACGATGAGCGGACTGCTCGACTTCGGCTTCAACGTCCGCCGCGCCGGCTCCGGCGCGCTGGGCCTCGCCTACGTGGCCGACGGCCGCAACGAGGCCTATGCCGAGCGGCATATGAATTCCTGGGACTGCATTGCGGGATTGCTGATGGTCGAGGAGGCAGGCGGGAGGGTCTGCAGCTTCGAAGGCAGCGAGAAGATCCTGCAGGGCGGCCCCGTGCTTGCCTCGGTCCCCGGCCTCGCCGGACCGATCAGCGAGATCATGCGCATACCGCTTGCCGCACCCCGGGAGAAGGTGCGCTAGCGCGTTGAATGGACGCATCGTGCTTTACGAAAATCGATTCCGATTTTCGCGCCGATGCGTGAAGCCACCCTTTGATCCTGTTTTAGCAAAGGGTGTCATAAAACTTTTGCACAGCTGTGCAAATTTCATTGGTATTGGAGGGACCGATGGAAGGCTATCTCGATATATCGCAGACCCGCGTGCGCTACGGCGACAATGAAATCCTGAAAGGGATCGACCTGTCCGTGCGCAAGGGCGAATTCGTCGCCCTTCTCGGCTCGTCGGGTTGCGGCAAGACCACCCTGCTCAGAACCGTTGCCGGCTTCAACACGCCGACCCATGGCACGATCTCGATCGGCGGCCGTGACGTCACGCGCCAGCCGCCGGACAAGCGCGGCATGGCACTGGTCTTCCAGTCCTATGCGCTCTGGCCGCATATGAGCGTCGACCAGAATATCGGCTATGGCCTGAAGCTTCGTCGCGTCGAGGCCGCAACCGCACGCCAGCGCATCGACGAGATGAAGGCGCTTCTCGGCCTGCAGGCGCTGGGAAGCCGCAAGCCGGCCGAACTTTCCGGCGGCCAGCGCCAGCGCGTCGCGCTCGGCCGGGCGCTTGCCATCAATCCGGATATCCTGCTGCTTGACGAGCCGCTGTCCAACCTCGATGCCCGCATCCGCCTCACCGTGCGCCACGAGATCAGCGCGCTGCAGCGACGCCTCGGCATCACCGCCGTCCATGTCACGCATGACCGCGAGGAAGCCATGGTGATGGCCGACCGCATCGTCATCATGAATGGCGGCGAGATCGCCCAGGCCGGCTCCCCGCAGGAGGTCTACAACAAGCCGAATTCCGACTTCGTCGCCGCCTTCATGGGCGCGGAGAATGTTGTCGAGATCAACATCAACGTCTTCGGCAGCAGCATCGGCATTTCGGAAGGCCCCAACAACCGCAAGGCCGTGATCAACCGCGGCGATCGCACGCTCTCCTCCGGCAAGGCCATTGCCCGTTTCCGCAGCGAAGCGGTGCAGATGGCGGCGGCCGGCGCTCCGCCCGCCTCCATTCAGGATGGGCTCGTCCTCACCGGCACGGTGGCGCAGGTCAGCTATCCGGGCGGGCTCTGGCGTCATGTCGTGCATCTCGGCGAGGTCAGCCTGATTGTCGACAGCGCAACCCGCTTCGACGAGGGCTCGGCCGTCGAGATCACGGTTCCGGAAACGGCGCTCTACATCTTCCCCCACCCATGACGGCCGGCGGGCCGCGTCGCCTCCGAAAGGAGCGTGGCGCGCCTTGCCACCGGGAAAGCCTCTCCGGGCTTTCCGCATCACTCGTTCAATACCCCGCATGCCCTTCAACAGATGTGTGTAATCACCTCAAAAAGGACAGATGACATGAAAACCCTCGCCTACTCCCTGATCGCCCTCGGGCTGACAACCTCGCCGCTCATGGCTGAAGAGCTGACCGTCATGACGGCCGGCGACCAGAACATGGTCGATTACATCAACGACTATCTCGGGCCGCTGTTTGAAAAGCAGAACCCGGGCGTCAAGGTTCGCGCCGTCGGCACGGGCCCCGGCGACGCCGGCTCGCAGAAGATCCTCGAGCGTTTCGACGCGCAGGCCGGCGCCAATGTTCCCACCTGGGACACGGACGTTGCCGTCGTGCACGAGAAGTTCGTCGGCCCGATGGTCGAGAAGCACTATCTCGAAAAGTATCGCGACAAGATCGAAAGCGGCAAGCTGGTGACGCGCGAGAACGCCAAGATGGCGCTCGGCACCAATGTCGACGGCTATGTCATGCCGATGTTCAACAGCCAGACGGCGCTTGCCTACAACCCGGCGCTCGTTGCCACTCCGCCGAAGAGCTACGAAGAGCTCGTCGCCTGGGCGAAGGAACATCCGAAGCAGTTCGGCTATAACGGCATCAAGGGCGGCGCCTCCGGCGTCAGCTTCGTCATGGGCTGGATCTATGCCTTTGCCGGCGATGGCGACAAGCTGCAGCAGGGTCCGTTCGACGCCGCGGAAGCTGAAAAGTGGACGCCCGCCTTCGCCAAGCTGAAGGAATTCACCACCAATGCGACGCTGACGCCCGGCAACGCCGGCACGCTCGACCTCTTGAGCCGCGGCGAAATCGCCATCGGCCCGGTCTGGGTGGACATGTTCTACAGCTGGAAGGCCACCGGCAAGCTGCCGCCGGACATGAAGCTTGTTCTCCCCGCGCCCGGCATGCCCGGCCAGCCGATGCATTACACGATCCCGGAAAAGGCTGCCCACAAGGATCTGGCCGAGAAGTTCGTCAACCTCGCCACCAGCCCGGAAGTCCAGGCCAAGGGCATCGTCGAGCGCTTCAACTGGTATCCGGGCATCGACGCCCAGCACGTCCAGGCGAAGCTCGACAAGGCAACCTGGGACAAGCTCTTCACCGATATCGGCCCGGCTGACCTCGCCAAGAACGGCAAGGCCTTCCCGATCGCGCCCTACAACAAGGCGATCCTGGAAGCCTATGAGCGCCAGGTCGGCAACTGATCGATCCCATCGCCGGGCGGGGGCTGACGCCTGCGCCCGGCACCCTCCTCCGCCACCGGCGGCAGGATTTCAGGAAACACGGAAACCGGGTGAACCCCCATGCCGATACCGCTCCTAGGCCTTTTGCTCGTCACGCCGGCACTGGTCATCGTGCTCGCTCTCTTCGTCGTACCTCTGGTGAGTTCCATCACCGGGGCTTTCGCGGTTGACGGCAAGTTCGGCTTTGCCAATTTCCACAAGGCCTTCGAGCTCTACAGCAGCGACATCGTCTTCACGATCGTCATTATCAGTCTTTCAGCTGTCCTCATCGCGCTTCTCTCCATCGCCATCGGCGGTTACCTGACGCTGGGCTCCAATCCGCGCGCCGTCGCCATCCTGCGCTGGCTCTATCGCTGGCCGCTCTTCGTGCCCTTCATCGTGGTCGGCCAGATCCTGCGCACCTTCCTCGCCAAGAACGGTCTGATGAACAGCATGCTCATGCAGCTGGGCATTCTGACGCCCATGCAGACGACCAGCTTTCTCGACTGGCGTGGCATCGTCATTGCCTTTGTCTGGAAGCAGACGCCCTTCGTGACCCTGCTTCTCGCCGGCGCCATGGCCTCGCTCGACCGTTCGATGATCGAATCCGCCCGCAATCTGGGCGCAAGCCGCCTGCGCATTCTCATCGAGATCATCCTGCCGCAGGTGCTGCCCACCCTGCTTGTCGGCCTCATCCTCAGCTTCGTGACGATGATGTCGGTGCTTTCCGTGCCGCTGATGATCAACGCGCAATCGCCGACCATGATCACCGCCAGCATGGCCTTCCGCATCAATGCCTATGGGGATTACGGCGTCGCCAATGCGCTCGGCGTCATATCGCTGTTGACGACCAGCCTCGTCGCATGGGTCTATCTGCGCCAGACGATGAGGGAACATCGATGAGAACGACCATGATCGACCTCAAGTGGATACCCCGGGCGCTCGGTCTCGGCCTGCTCGCCTTCGCCATCTTCGGCCCGCTGACCAATCTCGTCCTCTGGGCCGTGGCGGAAAAGTGGTATTTCCCACACGCCCTGCCGCTGCAATACGGCTTCTCCTACTGGGTGAGCGTGTTTTCGCCGCGCGGCAATGCCACGACCTCGCTGACGATGAGCGTGATCATCGCCTGCCTCACCGTCATTTTTTCGATCGGCCTTGCCGTCCCCGCCGGCTATGCGCTGGCCCGGCTGAAGCTGCCCTTCCGCGGCGCGATCCTGCTCGTCCTCCTCATCCCGCAGGCCTTTCCCAACCTGCCGGTCTATGTGAACATCGCCCGCCTCTTCTACCAGATAGGCCTCAACGGCACCGTCGTCGGCGTCGTCCTCGTCCATGTGACGCACGGTCTCGTCTATGCAGTCTGGATCGCAACGGCTGCCTTCTCGGCCATCGACCGCGAGCTTGAGGAGGCCGCCCGCTCCATGGGCGCCTCGGCCTTCCGCACGTTCCGCGACGTGACGCTGCCGATCGCCGCCCCCGGCCTGCTCGCCAGCGCCGTCTTCGTTTTCCTGGAATCGCTCGACGAATTCACCGGCACCTATTTCGTCGGCGCGCCGGATATCTCGACGCTGCCGCTGCTGCTCTACACCGCCGGCTCCGGCGGCAATTACCAGATCGCCTCGATCACCGCCCTCATCCTGCTCGTGCCGTCGATTGCCTTCATGCTCGTCATCGAACGGTTTCTCAGGGCCGACGTGCTTTCCAAGGTGGGGCGCTGATGCGGGACAAGGGCGAGACAGACGCATCGCCGCGCTATATCAGCGCGCATGAAGTGGCAGAACGCGCCGGCGTCTCCCGCTCGGCCGTGTCGCGCACCTTCACCCATGGCGCCAGCGTCTCGGAAGCGACGCGGGAAAAGGTGCTGCGGGCGGCGGAAGAGCTCGGCTATCAGGTCAACGACCTGGCGCGCGGGCTGCTCGCAAACCGCAGCCAGCTCGTCGGCATGATCGCCTCCGATCCCGAGACACCCTTCCGCTCGCTGCAGATCTCGACCCTTTCCCGGCTGCTGGTCGAAAGCGGCCGCGTGCCGGTTCTCATCACCACGGACGGCACGGCTGCGGGTCAGGCCTCCCACGCCAACCTCCTGCGCTACCGCGCCCAGGCGACCATCGTGCTTTCGGGCATGCCATCGCGCGCCTTCATCGAACTTGCCCAGCGCAACGGCCAGCCGCTGATTGCCATCGGCCGCAACGAGGAAGGCCCGGACCATATCCGCGTCAACAATGCGCTCGCCGCCGCCACCGCCGTGCAGGTCTTTGCCGCGCGCGGCATGAGCCGCATCGGCATGGTCACTTCCGCCGTCGGCAGCCCCAACCTGCTGGAGCGCGAACAGGCCTATGTCGAGGCGGCGCGGAATGCCGGCCTTGAGGTTTTCGTCGAGCGGGCGGAGCGCACCGACTACGAGGGCGGCAGCCTCGCCGCCTCGCTGCTGCTCTCGCCGGCGCGGCGGGTCGAGGGCGTCTTCTGCGTCAACGACCTGATGGCGCTCGGCCTCATGGACTATGCGCGCAACATGCTGGGGCTTCGCATTCCCGACGACCTCTCCGTCATCGGCTTCGACGATATCCCCGAGGCAAACTGGGGCGCCTACAGGCTCACCACCTTCCAGCAGAGCGCCGAAAAACAGGCCCGCGAGATCCTGCGCATTCTCGACCAGCGGCTCGACAACCCCGCCTCCCCGCCGATCATTTCCCAGCTCGACGTGCCGCTGATCATGCGCGACACGGTGCGGGCGATGAAGATCGACCGGACACATTCCGCCGGGTGAAGGACGAAAGGTATTCCCAAATGACGAACTGGCATTCCATCTGGCTGCAGCCCTCCGCCGCCGATCTTGAGCGGCTTCAGGCGACCGTCGACCGGCTCTCCGCCCGGCTGCACACACAGCGCTTCATTCCGCATCTGACGCTCGTCGAGGATATGGAACGCTCGGCGGAAGACCTGGCCGATGTTCTCGACACGCATTTTGCCGGCGAGACGGCCTTCTCCGCCCCCGTCACTGGCATCCACGGCCTACCGCAGTTCTTCCGCTCGCTCTATGCCGGCTTCGCGCCCGCAGGCCGACTGAAGGCGCTCAAGGCCACCGCCGTCGACGCCTTCGGCACCGGCTCGGTCGAGACCTTCATGCCGCATATATCGCTCGCCTATGGCGTGACCGAGGAGCAGCGACAGACGGTGCTCGCCAAGCTCGAACAGGACTTCTCCGGCCACCCCATCCGCTTCGACGCCATCGCCGTCGTCAACTCCGCCCAGTCGATCCCGATCGAAGACTGGAAGATCGTCCACACGCTGAAGCTCGCCTGACGGGCAGGCTTTGGCTGTCGGGAAAGCCGATCGCCTGCACAGCCAAGCCCTTGAAATCATGGTAAACAGAGCGTTAAGGAAAGCCAAGCGGGCAAATCGATTCACTGTATCGATCACCGGTTTTCCAAGTGATCACTCACGATAACTTGCGAGTATCGCTATCGATTGGAATTCGTCGAACCACAGCGAGTTTCAACATCCAAGCACCTTGCGCAACAGTGACAAATCTTGCGCCCTCCGTCGGGCGGCTCAAAGCCGGAGCAAAGCGGCCATAGACACCGCCTCCGGCCAATCGAACCGCCAAGCGCTGCCCGGAACAGTCCCTCACCAGCCGAAGCTGAAGGTGGCGCCGCTGCGGTTGTCGCCGTTCTGCACGACGTCGTCCTCCGTGTTGCGGCCATACTGGAAGATGCCATAGGCGTTGTTGTTGCCGTTCTGGCGCAGCGTTGCCGAATGGCCGTTGCCCTGCTGCTGGATGAAGCCGAGATTGCCCCGGCCGCCCTGGGCGAGCCCCGCCATGTTGCCATTGCCCGACTGGCGGATGTCGCCATCCCTGAAGCCCCGGAACAGCGAATAGGCGCGAAGCCCGGTCGAAAACAGCGCCGCATCCCGCTGATTGCCGGGTGCGAGGTTGAACGAGATGTGACCACCCGCAAAGGCCGATGCGGGCATGGCCACGGTGCCGGCCAGAAGGGCAACAGTCACAAGCTTGATCGCGGTGCGGGTCATTTCTCTCTCCATAAAACGCTGTCCTGAGCGATGATCAACCTTCGCATTGTCAGGCTGAACGGAGCCGGAATTACGCGTTCAGTTGGTGTTCAGCCGCGGGGACCGGACAACGAAAAAGGGCGCCGGTGTCCGGCGCCCCTTGGGCAGTGGTTGCGGGCGGCAAGGCCCGATCCGTTGGGGGCGAGGTCCGGTCAGTTGCCGCCGGTCTGCTTCGTGCAGCGCACGGTCTTGCCGTCGATGGTGACGTCAAGCGCTGCCTTGTACGCGGCGCCCCGGGCGGCGAGCGAAACGGAGCTCAAGGTTGCGGTCTGCCCGGCCCTGGCGCCGAAATCGCCGCCCTGGTTGATGGTGGAGCTGCCGCCACCGCCGGTCTTTTCGACCCGGAACGTGTAGCTGCCGGCGACCGCCTTGTCGGCATGGACAAGCGCATCGAGCCTGACCATGCCTGCCGAGGGCGTTGCGCTGATTTCGCAAAGGCCTGCGCCGTCGATCGGCTTGGCGGCGGTCATCGTGGCGACGGCGCCCACCGGAACGAGGACCAGTGCACAGGCAGCCATCAGTCGTGGAAATGTGACATTGTTGGTCATGGGCGTCATCCCTTCTGGCGCGTCGCGCGTTTCATCACCCGTTACGGGCAGGCCTGGACGAAGGCTGCGACATTGCCATTGCCGCCCTGGCTGACATTGGCGCTGCAGCCGTGGCCGACCTGAACACCGGCGGCGATGTTGCCGTTGCCGTCCTGGGTCAGGATGGTCGTGTGGTTGGAGCCGAACTGGCCGATCCCGGCCGTGTTGCGGTTGCCGTTCTGATAGGTGGCGCCATAGTTGTTATAGCCTTCCTGGCCGATGGCAGACAGATTGTGCCGGCCATTCTGGCGACCGACCAGCCGGTTGTAGTCGCCGTTCTGGTAGGTCCTGATCCGGTTCGAATAGCCTTCCTGCGCGCCGCCGGCAGAGTTCCTCCAGCCATATTGTTCGATACGGACATCGTTGGCCATGGCGGGAGCGGCAACATTGAAGCCGACAAGCGCAACGAGAGCGGTGGCAATGAAAGACGTGCGGAACATGACGTAATCTCCTGAAGCGGATGGGACCGCGGTTGAACGTCTCCCTTGTAGGACCCCGCCTTGGAACGGAAGCTGAAGACCACATTCAGCCGGCGTTCAGCCGAAGGGACACCGTCCCTCACCCGCGTTGCAGCCGCCGCAATGCGAACAACCACCAGTCCGGAAAGCCATCCACAATCAGGCCGAAAACACGGTTCCGCCGGCCCCCGCAGCGGCCTCACCCGGCCTTCGACGTCGTCCCCACCTTCGCCCCCGCCTGGCCTCGCATCTGCGCCATCAGCATCGGTCCCAGCGAGAACTCGCCGCGTTCGGCACGACGCGAGAGGTCACGCAAGTATCCGCCGGCCGAATTGATATGCCCGGCGCGTTCGAGAATGCAGGCAATCACGGTGGCGGCGTTTTCCGGTCCGAGGATGCCGCAGGCCTCCTCATAGGCAGATGGCGAGACGCCGAGCATGGAGCGGACCACGATCGCCGCCGACATCAGGTCTCGCCAGCTGGTGACATGGCCGCCGGGGCCGTAATTGACGATTTCCGGGCAGGCGGACAGCACCATGCCGAGCGGGAAGGGTTTC
>NZ_JAJNCX010000010.1 GCF_021026315.1 Rhizobium sp. C4 | reverse complement strand
CGGAAAAGCACCAAAGGTCGCCATCACCGCCATCATGCGAAAGCTCGTCGTCCTCGCAAACGCACTGCTCAAAAGCAACCGCAAATGGACACAAAAAACCGCTTGATCAACACGGATACTCTAGGCCCAAAACAAAAATGGCGGCCGAAGCCGCCATTTTCGAGATCTGGACCCTTGGCTCGATCAGAGCGTGCGGGTGATGTGCTCGACGCGGAAGCATTCGATGACGTCGCCGGCGCGGATGTCTTCGTAATTTTCGAAGGCCATACCACATTCCTGACCCATGTTGACTTCCGAGACTTCGTCCTTGAAGCGCTTGAGCGTCTTGAGCTTGCCTTCGTGGATGACGACGTTGTCGCGCAGCAGGCGCACGCCGACGCCACGTTCCACCTTGCCATCCGTAACACGGCAACCGGCAACCTTGCCGACCTTCGTGATGTTGAAGACTTCGAGGATTTCGGCGTAACCGAGGAAGGTCTCGCGACGTTCCGGCGACAGAAGACCGGACATGGCCGCCTTCACGTCATCCGTCAGATCGTAGATGATGTTGTAGTAACGGATCTCGATACCGGCCCGTTCGGCCGCATCGCGGGCCTGCGGGTTGGCACGAACGTTGAAGCCGATGATGGCGGCGTTCGAGGCTTCAGCAAGCGAGATATCCGATTCCGTGATGGCACCGGCACCCGAATGGACGATGCGCGCACGCACTTCGTCGGTTCCGAGCTTTTCAAGCGCACCGGCAATGGCTTCGATCGAGCCCTGCACGTCGCCCTTGATGACCAGCGGGAACTCCTTGAGACCCGAAGTCTGGAGCTGCGTCATCATCTGTTCGAGCGAACCGCGCGAACCGGCATGGCGGGCAACCGCCTTGTCGCGCGCCAGACGCTGACGATATTCGGAGATTTCGCGAGCGCGGCTTTCGTTTTCGACAACGGCGAAACGGTCACCGGCCTGCGGCGTGCCCTGAAGGCCGAGGATTTCCACCGGCATGGCGGGACCCGCTTCCTTCACATGTTCGCCGCGATCGTTGACGAGGGCGCGAACGCGGCCCCACTGATCGCCGGCCACGATGATCTGGCCCGGACGCAGCGTGCCCTTCTGGACGAGAACGGTCGCAACCGAACCACGACCACGGTCGAGCTGGGCTTCGATGACGCTGCCTTCTGCGGTACGCTCCGGATCGGCCTTGAGGTCGAGAATTTCGGCCTGAAGAAGGATCGCTTCGAGCAGCTTGTCGAGGTTGATCTTGTTCTTCGCCGACACTTCGACGTCGAGCACTTCACCGCCGAGCGATTCCACGAAGACTTCGTGCTGCAGCAGCTGCTGGCGAACCTTTTCAGGCTTCGCCTCGTGCTTGTCGATCTTGTTGATCGCCACGATGATCGGAACACCGGCGGCCTTGGCATGATTGATCGATTCGATCGTCTGCGGCATGACGCTGTCGTCAGCGGCCACAACGAGGATCGCGATGTCGGTTGCCTGGGCACCACGAGCACGCATGGCCGTGAAGGCGGCGTGGCCGGGGGTGTCGATGAAGGTGATCTTCTGGCCGTTATGTTCGACCTGGTAGGCACCGATATGCTGCGTGATGCCGCCGGCTTCGCCGCTGACAACATTGGCATTGCGGATGGCGTCGAGCAGCGAGGTCTTGCCGTGGTCGACGTGACCCATGATCGTGACGACCGGCGGACGCGAGGTCATCGCGGCTTCGTTGTCCTCGACATTGAAGATGCCGGTTTCAACGTCCGATTCCGAGACGCGCTTGACGGTATGGCCGAATTCCGAGGCGATGAGTTCTGCAAGGTCGGCGTCGATGACGTCGCCCGGCTTCATCATCTGGCCTTCCTTCATCAGGTACTTGATAACGTCGACGGCGCGTTCGGACATGCGCTGCGACAGTTCCTGAATGGTGATGGTTTCCGGCAGGATGACTTCGCGCATGACCTTTTCGCGCGTTTCCTGCATCTGGCTGCGGCGGAACTTCTCCTGACGGCGGCGCATGGCGGCCATCGAGCGGCCACGCTGCGAACCGTCTTCGTCCAGCGCCGTGTTCAGCGACAGCTTGCCCTGACGGCGACCGTCATCGGCCTTCGGACGGGCAGGAACCTTGGCCGGAGCCGGACCTGCGACCTTGCCGCGCGGAGCACCCGGACGAGCGCCACCACGATTTTCTTCTTCTTCGTCGTCAGCGCCACGGCGACCGCGGGGTGCAACGACTGCAGCTGCAGGCGCGCGTGCATCAGGACGCGGCGCGACCGGCTCAGGCTGCGCCGTGCGGCGGGTCTGGCCACCGGAAGGCTGGCCGGCGCGCGGTGCCGCGGCAGCCGGGGCTGCAACAGGTTCGGGCTCGGCGACGGGTTCTTCAACGACGGGCCGGTTGGCCTCTTCGATTGCGCGGGCTTCCGCCTCGATGCGCTCGCGCTCAAGACGCTCGGCTTCCTCGACCTTGCGGCGGGCTTCCAGTTCGGCGCGCTGCTTGGCTTCTTCCGCATCGCGGATCTGGGCTTCGGCAAGCGCGCGGCGACGGGCTTCCATCTCGCCGGCGGAGAGATCGTTGAGCACGGTGACGGGACGCGGGCGAGCCTGCGGCGGCGGCGCGACGGGCTGCTGGGTGCGCGTCTGCGATTCCGGCTGGCGCGGTGCTGCGACCGGCTGCGTCTGCTGTACGGGTGTGATTACTTTTTCGTCTTCGGGGCGGTTGATGCGACGCTTGCGCGTTTCGACCACAACGGCCTTGGTGCGACCCCGACCCATGTCCTGGCGGACGGTCCCCTGGTTGAAGCCGGAAGGCTTCAGGGTAAGCGTCTTCTTGCCAGCCATGCCGGTCTTGTCGTCTTTGTTGTCTGTCATTCCGTTCCAGTTCCTCAAGGACCGGGTACGGAATCGTCTTCACCGATCCGGTCGTTTAATCTTCGATAATGGGATTTCGCAAACCGGCGTGCGCCGGGACTTTCAACACTTGTTCATCAGGGCACCTGAACCCTTCTCCCTTGCATTGCCGAGGCTTCTGAAGCGCTCAAGCAGTCTTGCGCGCTTCACTACACCCTCTCCGGCCTTTCCTGCAAGCACACTTGCGTGAATAAAGCCGTTCTCGCCCATCAGTTTGACCATTTCTTCGGCAGAAAACGGCCTGTAGGCAGGAATTTCCTCGTCTGTCTCGGCAAGCATGTGAAATGCCTTGCGCGCCTGCCCCACCTTGCGCACGCCGTCATCAGCGGCATCCTGGGCATGAAGCACGGCAATCGCCTTGCCGGAACGCACGGCGCTATCAACCTTGGCGAAGCCCGAAACGAACTCGCCGGCCTTGCGCGCCATGCTGATCATGCCGGCCAGATCGGCAGCCATGAGATGGTCCACCTGATCGGCGAGACCCTCCGGCACGACGACCTTGACCTTCAGGGCGCGGGCAAAGAGGTTCTTCGCAATCGCCTTTTCCAGCACCGCCCGCTCGGCCTTCACCCAGCAGCCACGACCGGGAAGCTTGCGCTTCAGGTCCGGCACCACGGTTCCGTCGGGCGCAGCCACGAAGCGGATCAGGTCATCGACCGATCCGCTTTCGCGCGTCACGATGCATTGGCGGCCGTTCAATTCAGAAATGTCCTCATCTTCCATCATGAACGGCCCTTACCTTTTGAAGGAAGCCTGAAATCAGGCGTCCTGCTCGGCGTCGCCGGCTTCATCAAGCGCTTCGGCGTCGCTTTCGGTGGCAAGATCCTCTTCGGTGATCCAGCCAACAGCCAGGCGGGCCTGAACGACCATCGCTTCAGCTTCCGTGCGCGAAACCTCCATGTCGGAGAACAGGCCCGGGAACTTCTTCGTCTCGCCGTTCTTGCGCTCCGACCAGCCGATGAGATCGTCGGCTGCACAGCCAGCGAAGTCTTCCATCGTCTTGATGCCGTCCTTGCCGAGCGCGACCAGCATCTTGCGGGTCATGCCGTCGATGGAAAGCAGCTCGTCGGAGACGCCAAGTGTCTTGCGCTCTTCGTCGAGTTCGGCATCGAGGCGTTCCAGATAGTCGCGGGCGCGGTTCTGGATTTCCTGAGCCGTCTCTTCGTCGAAACCGTCGATCGAAGCGATTTCGTCGAGATCGACGTAGGCCACTTCCTCGATCTGGGCGAAGCCTTCCGAGGCGAGAACCTGGCCGACCATTTCGTCGACGTCGAGGGCATCCATGAACAGCTTGGAGCGTTCGTTGAATTCCTTCTGGCGGCGTTCCGATTCCTCGGCCTCCGTCATGATGTCGATGTCCCAGCCCGTCAGCTGCGAAGCCAGACGAACGTTCTGACCGCGGCGACCGATGGCGAGCGACAGATGCTCGTCCGGAACCACGACTTCGATGCGCTCTGCATCCTCGTCAAGCACCACCTTGGCGACTTCCGCCGGCTGCAAGGCGTTGACGATGAAGGACGCCGGATCCGGCGACCACGGGATGATGTCGATCTTTTCGCCCTGAAGCTCGCCGACAACGGCCTGAACGCGCGAACCGCGCATACCGACGCAGGCGCCGACCGGATCGATCGACGAGTCGTTCGAGATCACGGCGATCTTGGCGCGCGAACCCGGGTCACGGGCCACCGACTTGATCTGGATGATGCCGTCGTAGATTTCCGGCACTTCCATGGTGAAGAGCTTGACCATGAACTGCGGATGGGTGCGCGACAGGAAGATTTGCGGACCACGCTGTTCGCGGCGCACGTCGTAGACATAGGCGCGGACGCGGTCGCCGTAACGCATGGTTTCGCGCGGGATCATCTCGTCGCGACGGATGATGCCTTCGCCACGGCCGAGATCGACGATGACGTTGCCATATTCGACGCGCTTGACGGTGCCGTTGACGATTTCGCCGATGCGGTCCTTGAATTCTTCGAACTGACGGTCACGCTCGGCTTCGCGCACCTTCTGCACGATGACCTGCTTGGCCGACTGGGCAGCGATGCGGCCGAAATCCATCGGCGGCAGCGGGTCGGCGATGAAGTCGCCGATCTTGGCGTCGACATTGCGGTCGCGGGCCAGTTCCAGTGCGATCTGGGTCGCGTAGTCCTCGACCTTCTCGACCACTTCCAGAAGACGCTGAAGGCGGATTTCGCCGGTCTTCGGATTGATGTCGGCCTGGATGTTGCTCTCCGTGCCGTAGCGGGAGCGGGCCGCCTTCTGGATCGCGTCGGCCATTGCGGCCAGAACGATCTCGCGGTCGATGACCTTTTCGCGCGCAACAGCATCCGCAATCTGCAGAAGCTCAAGCCGGTTCGCACTCACTGCCATTTCATTCGTCTCCATTTGAGGACCGGGGCATCATAGTCAGGCCCGGCGGTCAATCGTCTTGGGGTTCGTCATTCTCGTTGGCGGCCTCGCGGGCGGCTGCCTTTGCATCCTTGTCGGCCTTCAGCGCATCGCGGATCAGGTCGTCGGTCAGGATCAACCGCGCTTCGGACAGTGCCGAATAGGGGATCTCCACCGTCAGCTCCTCGCCGTAGCCCGGCTGGTCGCGTTCGATCGAGAAGCCGTTTTCGCCGCTTGCCACCAGCTTGCCGCGAAAGCGCTTGCGATTGTCGACGAGAACCGAGGTCTCGCACTTCAGCAGATGGCCGATCCACTTCTCGAAATCGGACTTGCGCACCAGCGGCCGGTCGATACCGGGCGAGGACACTTCCAGATGATACGCCTTCTCGATCGGATCTTCCACATCGAGAACCGGCGAAACGGCCATGGAGACCTCTTCGCAATCCTCAACCGTCATCGTGCCGTCGAAACGCTCGGCCATGATCTGGAGCGTCAGGCCGTTCTGGCCGGACAGGCGCACGCGCACCAGATTGAAACCCATGGATTGCAGAAGCGGCTCGATCATTTGCGCGATGCGCAGGTCAAGACCCGTTTCGGTGATCAGACGCGCTTCTGGCGCGAATTCGGTATCGGACAAGGCCGTTTTCCCAAGGCTTGAAGAATATGCCTCTTGCCGGCAGGTAACAAAAAAGAGCGGGACCTCGCGGACCCACTCTTCATCTGCCGATCAAGAATTTGAGGCTGCTATAGGCCGATTTTCGCGAAAATGCAAGCCAATTGCGCGAACCGCACTTTTCACCAAACCCGGACACATTCTGCCATAGGTCCGCCTTGTCTTGCCGGCTATATTCGCTTCATCCTGACGACTCGATCCGCAATAGCAAAGCATTCCGCCCCATGCCCGATAGAAAACCGCTTTTCGCGCCGCTTTCCAACACGACGTTTCGCGACTTGTGGATCGCCAACAACATTTCCAATCTCGGCGGCCTGATCCAGGGCGTCGGTGCCGCCTGGATGATGACCTCGATTTCGGCATCTGAAAACATGGTCGCGCTGGTGCAAGCCTCGACCACGCTGCCGATCATGCTGTTTTCGATACTCTCCGGCGCGCTCGCCGACAATTTCCAGCGCCGGCAGGTGATTCTCCTCGCCCAGATCTTCATGTTCGTCGTGTCGGTCCTTCTCGCCGTCTTCGCCTATCTCGGCTGGATCGGTCCGTGGATGCTGCTTGCCTTCACCTTCCTGATCGGCTGCGGCACGGCGCTGAACAATCCGGCCTGGCAGGCCTCGGTCGGCGACATGGTGCCAAGGCAGGATGTGGCCGGTGCCGTGTCGCTGAACTCCATGGGCTTCAACATGACCCGCAGCGTCGGTCCGGCAATGGGCGGCGCGATCGTCGCCTTCGGGGGCGCGGCTGCCGCCTTTGCCGCCAATGCGGCAAGCTATCTGGCGCTGATCTATGCGCTCTTCCGCTGGCAGAACTCGGAAAAGGCCCGCACCCTGCCGCGCGAGGATATCGGCCCGGCAGTCGCCGCCGGCCTTCGCTATGTCGCGATGTCGCCCAAGCTTTTGAAGGTCTTTTTCCGCAGCTTCGTCTTCGGCCTTTCCTCCATCGCCATCCTCGCCCTCATGCCCATCGTGGCGCGCGACCTGATCAAGGGCGGCCCGCTGACCTATGGTCTTCTGCTGGGTGCCTTCGGCGTCGGTGCCATCGGCGGGGCCTTCGCCAATGGCTGGCTGCGCGAGAAACTGACGAGCGAGAATATCGTTCGCCTCTCCTTCGCCGGTTTCGCGCTCGCCGAGGCCGCGATGGGCGCAACCGAAAACGGCATCATTTCCGGCCTCGCAGCGGTCGTCGCCGGCGCCTGCTGGGTCGTGGCGCTGTCACTCTTCAACACGATCGTCCAGCTTTCGACGCCGCGCTGGGTCGTCGGCCGCGCCGTCTCCTTCTACCAGACCGCCTCCTTCGGCGGCATGGCGGCGGGCAGCTGGCTCTGGGGCGCGGTCGCCGAAAACGCCGGAAGCGGGACGGCCTTGTCCATTGCTGCCCTCGTGACGGCGGGCGGCGTGATCATCGGCTTCTTCATGCCCATGCCGGTCTTCGAGGACCTGGATCTCGACCCGCTCGACCGCTTCCGCGAACCGGACCTGAACCTCGAGATCCTGCCCCGCAGCGGCCCGATTGCCATCCATATCGATTATGAAATCGCCGATGCCGATGTCCGGGAATTCCTGTCGCTGATGGTGGAGCGCCGCCGTATCCGCATTCGCGACGGCGCGCAGGCCTGGGCGCTGATGCGCGATCTGGAAAACCCGCATATCTGGACGGAGACCTATCACACTCCGACCTGGGTCGATTATGTCCGTCACAACCATCGCCGCACCAAGGCGGATGCGCTGAACTTCGACCAGATCCGGGCGCTGCATCGCGGGGCAAGCCCGCCCAAGGTTCACCGCATGATCGAACGGCAGGTCATCCCGCCATCCGACGATGTCTTCCACAAGTCGCATATCGTGCCGCACTGAGGTTGTCCTGAAGGAGGAACCTCGACGGAGTGGATGTCATGCGGCACGACGGTCACTCTCCCTCCCCCTTGTGGGGAGGGTTGGGGAGGGGTCTTTCTCTCGCCAAACTCGGCGCCCGCGGTTAAGTCCCCCTCTGGCTGCCGCCATCTCCCCTTTGAAGCCGGGGAGACGGAAGGAGGCGCGCCCACCGCAAATAGCCTTACGCCTTCCCGGCAATCACCACGGCCGTATCGAGCATGAAGCTGCCATCGGCTTCAAAGGCAAAATGCGCCGCCACTTCCGCCGGAGCCTGCTGTTGCAGCGCGCGAATGGCAGCCGCATTGACCTCCGGCGTACGGATACGCTTGATCCAGGAGGCAAATTCCAGCCGGATGCGCAGGCGCTTGACCTCGCGCACGACAAAGCCGGCATCCGTGACCATGCTCTCCCACTCGCTGACCTTGAAATCACGGACATGCGAGGGATCGCGCAACAATTCGATCGATTGCAGCCATGTGTCGATCAACGGGTCTTCATGCGCCACCGCATCGGCAAACAGCGCCAAGGCTCCCGGCTTGGCCGCACGATGCATCTGGGCAAGCCCCGCTGGCACATCGCGCCAGTGATGCGCGCTGAAGCGCGTTGCCACAACATCGAAGGAGTTATCGGGACAGGGGAGTTGCTCCGCCGCGCCATTCTTCGTCACGACATTGGCAAGTCCGCGCTTTTCCGCCTCGCCCGCCACCGTCTGCAACATGTCGGTCGAGAGGTCATAAGCCACGATCTTCGCCACATGCGGCGCAAGCTTGAAGGTCACATGGCCGCCGCCACAGCCCATGTCGAGCGCAATGGCCTCAGGTCGCTCGCCGACCGCCCGCTCCATGATATCGAGATCTTCGCCGGCGCTATGCACGGCGCTTTCGAGATAGGCGCGCGCCTGCTGGCCGAATTGTTCGGTGACGAAACGCGCATGCGATTTCTGGCTGTTATCAGTGCTGGCCGACATGGGTCTTTTCCTCAAGCTCTTCTTTGGTTGACAACGGACAGTTCGCAGGGATTTTCTACTGGTACAAGATGAGCATTTATCCTGGTATAAAACCCACCATGAACGACGCCTCCACCAACAAGCGCCTTGGCGATTTCATCCGCGCCCATCGCGAGCGGCAAGCCCCGCCGCCCAATGCTTCAAGCCGGAGACGCACGCCGGGCCTGCGCCGCGAAGAACTGGCGGATGCCGCCGGCATCAGCGCCACATGGCTGACCTGGCTGGAACAGGGCCGCGAGGTGAAAGCCTCCGTCCCGGCGCTCGTCAGACTGTCCGAAGCACTGCGGCTGACGCCCGCCGAGCGCGCCTCGCTGTTCGATCTCGCCGGCAAGCGCGACCCGGATGAGACCGTGCCGGACGAGACAGAACTGCCGGCCGACCTCCTTGCCCTGCCCGGACAGTTTTCAGGCGCGGCCTATCTGCTCGATCATCTGTGGACGGCACGCGCCTGGAACGGCGCTGCAGCCGAACTCTTCACCGGCTGGCTCGATCCGCAATCCAGCGAGCGCAACCTGCTCGCCTTCGTTTTCCTGTCGGCAACGGCGCGCACCCTGATCGGCAACTGGCAGGACCGCGCCGGCCGGCTGGCGGCGGAATTCCGTGCGGATTTCAACCGGCATCCGGACGATGCCGCCATGCGCCAGCTCGTCGCCGACCTGACGGCGAAGAGCCCGGATTTCGCGCGACTCTGGAAAGCCCAGAGCGTGCTGGGCCGCGAGGGCGGCGAGCGGCATTTCAGCCACCCGACACGGGGGCCGCTGTCTTATCACCAGACGACCTTGCTGGTCGCCGCGCGGCCGGATGTAAAGCTCGTCTGCCTTACTGCTCGCTGAGCTTCATCTCGGGATCGTATTTCTTGCCCCGAACCTTCTTCACGACAGCCTGACCGCATTTCATCGTGCCGGTCGCCGCGTCAAAAGCATAGGTCGGCGAGCCTTCCAGAGACCAGCCCTTGTTCAGCGCCGCCGTCACCTTGTGACAGAAGGTGGCGTCATCGGGACCTGTGAGAAAACGATAGAGTTTCATGATTTTTCCTTCCCCTTAGAGCAATTCCAGCAAAACTGTCTCGCGGTTTTGCGTCCGGAATTGCGTACAAACAAACAGTTAGAGCGCTTCGGAGTATCAAAGAAACACTGAAGCGCTCTAAGATGAAACAAGCACAAGCAGTTTCCGCGCCTCTTCGAGATGCAGGCGCTCGACCATCTCGCCGTCGATATTGATCGCGCCCTGCCCCGCAGCCTCGGGCGCATCGAAAGCGGCGACGATCCTGCGGGCCGCTGCAATCTCGTCTTCCGACGGACCGAAGCGCCGGTTGGCGGGCTCGATCTGCGCCGGATGGATCAGCATCTTGCCGTCAAACCCCATGGCCCGGCCTTCCGCGCATTCCGTCTCAAACGCGACAAGGTCGCGGAAATCGTTGGAGACTGAATCAATGGGCGCAACGCCATAGGCCCGCGCGGCAAGCACGACCTGCATGAGCCACGGCACCAGCAAATGCCGGTCCGGCCCGCGCGGCACCTTCGTTTCCTTGCGCAGATCGTTGAGCCCGACGATGAGCGCGGCAAGGCGCGGCGCATGCGCCTCGGCAATCACGGCGGCATTCAACACGCCCTTCGGCGTCTCGATCATCGCCATCAGCCGCGTTTCGGTGAGCCCTGCCTGATCGAGCCGGGCGGCAACGGCGGCAAGATCGGAGACGTTTTCCACCTTCGGCACCAGCACGGCATCCGGCCGGCACCGGGCAACGGCCTCCAGATCGGCCTCGCCCCAGGGCGTCGAAAGCGCATTGATGCGGATGACATGCTCGACGCCCGGCTTTGCTCCTGCGGCAAAATGGCCGATCAGCGCGTCGCGCGCCGCCGCCTTCATCTCGGGCGCCACGGCATCCTCGAGATCGTAGATTGTTGCGTCGCATTCAAGAATCGCAAGCTTCGCCAGAGCCTTGGCATTCGAGGCTGGCAGGCAGAGCATGGAGCGGCGGAAATGTGAAACTGTCATGACGCGATATTTGGCGCGGAACGGCGACACTCGCAAGCGCATAATCTTGGAACCATGCCCTTGTGTCGACGCATTTGCCGTCCCAAATGAGTACCAAGCTGAAAGGAAAATTCCCAATGATCATGCTCAGGACAGTCGTTTTCACCGTCATCGGGCTCGCCGTCGCGCTGCTTGCGACGCTGTTCACCGCGTCCCTCGTCGTCGCCTTCGCGGGCATTGCCACCGTGCTTCTCGCAGGCCGCGCCCTGACGATGCGCATGCAGCAGAAAGCCCAGCCGGCCTATGTCTATGCCGATCGCCGCGAGGCCCATGGTCGCCAGCCGGTCCGCATCTGGAATGACGGCCGCGGCACGATCATCGACATGTAATTGTCGTCAAGGGTTCTGCGGGAGCGTCAAGCTTCCGCAAGATTCCCCTTCAATTCGCCGCCGGATTGCTCTAAAGGCAGGTCAGTTTCAAAGTTTCTGACACGATTGAAGGCGAGACCATGGACAAGTTTGTCAAGCTCACCGGCGTTGCAGCGCCCTATCCGGTCGTCAATATCGACACGGACATGATCATCCCCAAGGACTACCTGAAGACGATCAAGCGCACCGGCCTCGGCGCCGGCCTGTTTGCCGAAGCCCGTTTCAAGGAAGACGGTTCGGAAAACCCCGATTTCGTCCTCAACAAGCCCGCTTACCGCCACACATCGATCCTCGTTGCCGGCGACAATTTCGGCTGCGGCTCCTCGCGCGAACATGCGCCGTGGGCGCTGCTCGACTACGGCATCCGCTGCGTGATCTCCACCAGCTTCGCCGACATCTTCTACAACAACTGTTTCAAGAACGGCATCCTGCCGATCACCGTGACGCCGGAAGAGCTGGAAAAGCTGCTCGACGACGCCTCGCGCGGCTCTAACGCCGTTCTGACGGTCGATCTCGAATCCCAGGAAATCACCGGTCCGGATGGCGGCAAGATCTCCTTCTCGATCGACGAGTTCAAGCGCCACTGCCTGCTGAACGGCCTCGACGATATCGGCCTGACGCTCGAAAAGGCATCGGCCATCGACGCATACGAAAAGAAGACCGCGACCTCGCGCCCGTGGGCGTGATGCGCAGCCTGATCTGATGCGCCGTTTATGATGATCTAGCCCGGCAGCCGGACATGCGGCTGCCGGGTTTTATTTTGACCCCTGCGGAGGAAGGCCCCGTGCATATCGGTCTCTATGTCGATGCGAAACTCCCGCCGGAGCGCTATGGTGGAACGGAACGCGTCGTCCTCTGGCTCGGTCGTGCGCTGATCGAACTCGGCCACAAGGTCACCTATTTCGCCCATTCGGGCTCGCGCGTCGATTTCGCCGAAGTGCGCCCCGCCCATGGCGCAGGCCCAGACAGGTCCGCGCTGCCGGCAGACCTTTCGATCCTCCACTATCACGGCGGCGTCGTACCGGAAGATCCCGGCCTGCCGGTCTGCCAGACGGTGCATGGCAACTCGCGCCTGGCGCTCACCTATCACCAGAACTCGATCTTCGTTTCCGCCAACCATGCCCGCAATCACAATGCGACCGCCTTTGTGCACAACGGCATGGATGCGGTCGGCCTGCCGGAACCGGATTTCAGCGCGGGCAACGGCCCGTTCGTCTTTCTCGCCAAGGCGGCCTGGAAGGCGAAGAACGTCAAGGGCGCCATCGCCGTCGCCCGCAAGGCCGGCGGTCGGATCGAGGTTCTGGGCGGAACACGTCTGAACCTGAAGATGGGCTTTCGCCTGACGCTTGACCCGCGCGCCCGCTTTCACGGCATGGTGGGAGATGCGGAAAAGGCCCGCTATCTCAAGCATTCCCGCGGCCTGATCTTCCCCGTCCTCTGGAACGAGCCCTTTGGCGTGGCCGTCGCCGAAGCCATGTATTTCGGCACGCCGGTCTTTGCCACGCCCTATGGCTCGCTGCCGGAACTCGTCACACCGGAAACGGGATATCTGTCGGCCAGCGCATCGGAACTGGCGGAAGCCGCACGCGACCCCGCCCGCTACGACCGCCGCGCCATCCACGCCTATTGGCAGAACCACTTTTCCGCCCGGCAGATGGCGCTGAAATATCTCGACTATTATCAGCGCATTCTCGACGGCGAGACGCTGCATCCCGGCCCGATCAAGGCCCCGGTGACCCGGACGAGCGAGCTTCTGCCCTGGCTCCCCTGAGCCGGGCAGCGATCCCGACAGCCGCAGCACGGCCGGTCGCAAGGCAGGCCGTCAGCAGATAACCCCCGGTCGGCGCTTCCCAGTCGATCATCTCGCCGGCAACGAAGACGCCCGGCAGGCCCTTCAGCATGTAGCCGTCATCGACCGCATCCCACCGGATGCCACCGGCCGATGAAATCGCCTCGGCAATCGGTCGAGCCCGCGCAACGGCGAGCGGCAGCGCCTTTATAATGCCGGCTATCTTTTGCGGCGACTGGCTGGAAATGTCGGGCACGACTTCGCGCAGCAGCGCGCCCTTCACTCCCTCGATCCCCGCCGCCTTGCGCAGCCGGTTGGAAAAGCTGACCTTGGCCGGCAGGCGGGAAAGATCGCCGGCTATGCGTGTCTCGCTGCGGCCGGGTGCAAGGTCCAGCACAAGCTCCGCATGCCCGTCCTTTTCCAGCGCATCGCGAAGGGCTGCGGAATGCGCATAGACAAGGCTGCCCTCGATGCCGTGCCGGCTGATCACGAATTCGCCCGGAACCGTGCCCGCCGCCGACGTCGCCGTCACGGACTTCAGCGGCGCGCCGGCAAAGCGGTCACGGAAGCTCTCGCTCCAGGCGACATCGAAGCCGCAATTGGCGGGTTTCAGCGGCGCGATTTCAACGCCGGCAGCAGCAAGGATCGATGTCCAGGTGCCGTCCGAACCCATGCGCGGCCAGCTTGCCCCGCCCAGCGCCAGAAGGCAGGCGTCGAAGCGGACGAGCTTGGGCCCCGGCGGCGTCTCGAAACGGAGCTGCCCATCCGAAAACCCGGTCCAGCGATGGCGGGTGTGAAACTGCACGCCGAGACCTGCAAGGCGGCCAAGCCATGCCCGCATCAGGGGCGAGGCCTTCATCACTCTGGGAAATACCCGGCCCGACGAGCCGGTGAAACACGCTGCACCCAGCCCATCGGCCCAGTCGATAACGGCCAGCGGCGGAAAGGCATCCAGTGCTGCCCGCAGCCTCGGCGCCACCGCGCCATAGCGGGTCACGAAAGACGCGTAGGCTTCCGCATGGGTGAGATTGAGCCCGGTCTTGCCGGCCAGCAGCACCTTGCGGCCGAAGGAGGGCATGGCGTCGAAGACATGCACGTCGAAACCGTCCGCCGCCAGAACTTCCGCTGCGGCAAGACCCGCAGGGCCGCCGCCGACGATGGCCACGCCGACAGCTTCAACAGCAGGCGCGGCATCTTGAGCCACGCTCATTGCTTCGCCGCAAGCCGGCGGCCGATGGCGAAGGGCGCCGTCAATGTGCGGCCCACCGCATCGAAGACGAAAACGCCGGCCTGGCTGAGCCGCAGCGCATCGCCGCCCTTCTCGCTCTGCTTGCGCATTTCCGGATAGATCGCGGCAAGTGACGCAAAGCGATTATGCTTGAACGTATCGTCCGTCTGGACGCCTGAAATGTCGATGAACTGGATGTTCACCTCCCGCGCCCCGGCCTGGGCGCGCGGATTGTTGATATCGATGCTGCCGATGCGCATCTGGTCAAGCGAAATGAAGCTGGAAACGGAAAGCGCGATGTCGTCCTTCGAAACCAGAATGGTCATCGGCTTTTTCATCCGACCGATCTTCTGCATCTGCGCCAGAAAGACGATGCCATCGATATCCGGCGCGGCGAGAACGACCTTCAGCCGGTCGAGAACAGCCTGCTGGCCGGTGAGCTTGAGCTGGCGCAGTGCCTCGCTTGTCAGCCATCCGCCCATGCTGTGGGCAATGAGCGTGATTTCGCCGGTCGGCCGCGCCTTGACGGCCATGCCCAGGAGTTCGGTCAACTGGTCCCGCGAGGCGGTCGCGGTCGCCTTGTCGGCCAGATAGCCGGAAATGCTGCCAGACGAGGGCCAGGCAAAGAGAACCGACACATCGTCAAGCTCGGGATCGTTGGCATCGGCCGCCAGCTGCGCCTGCCGGAAGACGGCTTCTGCGAGGTTGGTGTTGAAGCCATGGACGAAAATGCCGAGATCGCCCTGCTTGCCTTTGCTCCGCGGGCTGATGCGGCTGAGGAAGGTCGCCCGGTCGAGCACTTGAGCGCTGACAACGGTGAAGGCGGTGCGCGGATCGGGCCGCTCACCCGGATATTCGATCATGCCCGGCTTGTGGGTCGGCGGGATGGAAACCTTGTACTCGGCGAAATTCAGCGTCTCGGAGGGCGTGTCGTTATAGCTGTTGAGACCGGGCCCGACCCGCTCGCGAGAGGTGGCGAGATAAAGCGTGACGATCTTCGCGCCCGGCACATTAGCGACACGCGGATCGAGCGTTTGTGGCCCGGGGCGGCTGGCGCATGCCGAGACCAGCATGAGCGAAAAAAACACGAGAAGGATGCCGACAATCCGCCCGGAAATGCCATCGCAAAGCTCGATCTTCGCCTTCATGAAACGCATGTCCGTCCGCAGATTCGCAATCACCGGAAACGGTGATACGAAATCCTGCAGCGCTAGGGAAGCTGGCCGAACTGACAGAGAGCAATTCGACAATGCGCGTGTCCTATAAGCAGCACTGCACATGCCTGTCAGGAGTGTTGGCAACGGGAGCCGTTTTCGCCGATCCGCGATGGACGTTTTGCGCGCCCCGCGCTATTCCATTCAGCCATGAAAAAAGGTGATCATCTCTTCCTCGTCGACGGCTCCGGCTTCATCTTCCGGGCCTTCCATGCCATTCCGCCACTCACCCGCAAGTCCGACGGCTTGCCGGTCAATGCCGTCTCGGGCTTCTGCAACATGCTGTGGAAGCTCCTGAACGACGCGCGCGATACCTCGGTCGGCGTGACGCCCACCCATTTTGCCGTCATTTTCGACTATTCGTCGAAGACCTTCCGCAACGAGCTTTACGATAAATACAAGGCCCACCGCCCGCCGCCGCCGGCCGATCTCATCCCGCAATTCGGGCTGATCCGCGAGGCGACAAAGGCCTTCAACCTGCCCTGCATCGAGAAGGAAGGCTTTGAGGCCGACGACCTGATCGCCACCTATGCGCGCCAGGCCGAAGCGATCGGCGCCGATGTGACCATCATCTCCTCCGACAAGGACCTGATGCAGCTCGTCACCGCCAATGTCCACATGTACGACGCCATGAAGGACAAGCAGATCTCGATCCCGGAAGTGATCGAGAAATGGGGCGTGCCGCCGGAAAAGATGATCGACATGCAGGCCATGACCGGCGATTCGACCGACAACGTTCCGGGCATTCCCGGGATCGGCCCGAAGACGGCGGCGCAGCTGCTGGAGGAATTCGGCGATCTCGACACGCTTCTGGCAAGCGCCGAGGAGATCAAGCAGGTCAAGCGCCGCGAAACCATCATCGCCAACCGCGAGCTGGCCCTGATCTCGCGCCAGCTCGTGACGCTGAAGACCGATACGCCGGTGGACGTGCCCCTCGAAGAAATGGAGCTTCATCCGCAGGACGGCCCGAAGCTCATCGGCTTCCTGAAAGCGATGGAATTCACGACCCTCACCCGCCGCGTCGCCGAAAAGACCGGCACGGAAGCGGGCGAAATCGAACCGGCAAACGTGCCGGTGCAATGGGGCGAAGCAGCCCACGGCCCCGATCTCGATCAGGGCGAAGCGGGCGCCAAGACTGGGAGCCCGGCCACCTCAACGACTGCCTCCGCCAAGGCCGCAGCCGTCGACGCCCCCGCCGATGGCTTCAAGCCAGCCGACCTCGCCGCCGCCCGCGCCTCCGCCTTTGCCGGCAAGCCCATCGACACATCGTCTTATGTCGCAATCCGCGATGCCGACACGCTGAAGCAATGGATTGCCGATGCCTACGAGACCGGCATTGTCGGCTTCGACACCGAAACGACCTCGCTGGACCCGATGCTGGCGGAACTCGTCGGCTTCTCGCTCGCCATTGCCGATAACAGCAAATCGCCGGATGGCGCGAATATCCGCGCCGCCTATGTGCCCCTCGGCCACAAGGACGGCGTCGGCGATCTTCTCGGCGGCGGCGGGCTGCTGGCCGGCCAGATCCCGATCCGCGCCGCCCTCGACCTCATCAAGCCGCTGCTGGAAGACCCGGCGGTGCTGAAGGTCGCGCAGAACATGAAATATGACTGGCTGGTGATGAAGCGCCACGGCGTTGTCATCGACGGTTTCGACGACACGATGCTGATGTCCTATGTGCTCGATGCCGGCAAGGGCAATCACGGCATGGACACGCTGTCCGAACGCTGGCTCGGCCACAAGCCGATCGCCTACAAGGACGTGACCGGCACCGGCAAGGCCTCCGTCACCTTCGACATGGTGCCGATCGACAAGGCAACGGCCTATGCGGCGGAAGACGCCGACGTGACCCTGCGCCTCTGGATGGTGCTCAAACCCCGCCTCGTCGCCGAAGGCATTGTCAGCGTTTATGAACGGCTGGAACGCCCGCTTGTCGCCGTTCTCGCGCTGATGGAAGAACGCGGCATTTCGGTCGACCGCCAGATCCTGTCGCGGCTCTCCGGCGAACTGGCGCAGGGCGCGGCGGCCTTGGAGGAATCGATCCAGTCGCTCGCCGGCGAGCCCTTCAATCCCGGCTCGCCGAAACAGCTCGGCGATATCCTCTTCGGCAAGATGGGACTGCCCGGCGGCTCGAAGACGAAGACCGGCCAATGGTCGACCTCGGCGCAGGTTCTCGAAGACCTTGCCGCCGAAGGCCATGAATTGCCCCGCCGCATCGTCGACTGGCGTCAGCTCACCAAGCTGAAATCGACCTATACCGACGCGCTCCCCGGCTATATCCACCCGGAAACCAAGCGCGTTCACACATCCTATGCGCTGGCCGCCACCACGACGGGCCGGCTTTCCTCCTCCGAGCCGAACCTGCAGAACATCCCGGTCCGCACGGCGGAAGGCCGCAAGATCAGAACGGCCTTCATCGCCTCGCCCGGCAATCTGCTTGTCTCCGCCGACTATAGCCAGATCGAACTGCGCGTTCTCGCCCATGTGGCCGACATCCCGCAGCTTCGCCGCGCTTTCGCCGATGGCATCGACATTCACGCGATGACCGCGTCGGAAATGTTCGGCGTTCCGGTCGAAGGCATGCCGTCGGAAGTGCGTCGCCGCGCCAAGGCGATCAATTTCGGCATCATCTACGGCATTTCCGCCTTCGGCCTGGCCAACCAGCTCAGCATCTCGCGCGGCGAAGCGGGCGATTACATCAAGAAATATTTCGAGCGCTTCCCCGGCATCAAGGACTACATGGAAAGCACCAAGACCTTTGCCCGCGAGCACGGCTATGTCGAAACCATCTTCGGCCGCCGCGCCTGGTATCCGGATATCCGCTCGTCCAACCCGTCGCTGAAAGCCTTCAACGAACGCGCCGCCATCAACGCGCCAATTCAAGGGTCAGCCGCCGACATCATCCGCCGCGCCATGGTGCGCATGGATGGCGTGCTGGAAGACGCCAAGCTCTCCGCCCGCATGCTGCTTCAGGTCCACGACGAACTGATCTTCGAAGTGCCCGAAGCCGAGGCCGACAAGACGATCGCGGTCGTCACCAAGGCCATGGAGCACGCCGCTTTCCCCGCCATCGACATGAAAGTGCCGTTGAAGGTAGACGCCCGCGCCGCACATAACTGGGACGAGGCGCACTAGCGCCTTAGTCCCTGTCAAGTGCAGGGTCCTTGACAACATCCATATATCCATTATTCTGGATATATGGATGAAAAAACCATGATCACCGCCCTGGCGGCGCTGGCGCAGGCAACGCGACTTCAGACCTTCCGCCTGCTTGTCTCGTTCGAGCCCGAAGGCGTGCCTGCCGGGGAGCTGGCGCGACGTCTCGGCGTTCCGCAAAACACCATGTCGGCGCATCTGGCGACGCTTGTTCAGGCGGGACTGATCAGGGGCGAGCGCCAAAGCCGTTCGATCATCTATCGCGCCAATCTGGATGTCTTCAGAGATGTGGCTCTCTACCTGTTGAAGGATTGCTGTGGCGGCAATGCCGAACTGTGCAAGCCGCTCGTCGATCAACTTGCCCCCTGCTGCGCTCCGATGCAGACCAACCCCGACGGAAAGGTGGCCTGACCATGGGCGTTACCATCTATCACAACCCCGCCTGCGGCACCTCCCGCAACACGCTTGAGCTTATCCGCCTGAGCGGTGTCGAGCCGACGGTCATCGAATATCTGAAGACGCCTCCCAGCCTCGAAACACTGGCCGGAATGATCGCTGATGCAGGTCTGACCGTTCGTGAAGCGATCCGGCAGAAGGGCACGCCCTATGAGGAGCTCGGTCTCGACAATCCCGCCCTGTCGGATGATGCACTTCTCGACGCCATGCTCGCTCATCCCATCCTCATCAACAGGCCCTTCGTCGTCACCCCGATGGGGACGCGGCTGTCGCGCCCGTCCGAAGTGGTTCTCGACATCTTGCCCGCCGATGCGTTCAAGGGACCGTTCGTGAAGGAAGATGGCGAGGCGGTTCTGGATGCGGAGGGCAAGCGCATTGTCTGACTTTCCCGCCGCCGACCCGCGCTTCCTCGAAAATCCCGACCTTGCAGCTCTGCGTCCGCCGTTTTCCGACCACCCGCCGCGCATTCTGATCCTCTACGGCTCGCTGCGACAGGTCTCCTATAGCCGCCTGCTGGCGGAAGAAGCCGGACGATTGCTGACCCGCTTCGGCGCGGAAGTCCGCTTCTTCAATCCAACCGGCCTGCCCCTGCCCGACGACGCCCCGGTGAGCCATCCCAAGGTGAAAGAATTACGCGAACTGTCGGAGTGGTCGGAGGGCCAGGTCTGGGTCAGCCCGGAACGGCATGGCCAGATTACCGGCATCATGAAGGCCCAGATCGACTGGATTCCATTGTCCATCGGCGCGATCCGCCCGACCCAGGGCAAAACGCTTGCAGTCATGCAGGTCTCCGGCGGCTCGCAGAGCTTCAACGCCGTCAACACGCTCCGTCTGCTCGGCCGCTGGATGCGCATGATCACCATCCCCAACCAGAGCAGCGTGGCGAAAGCCTATCAGGAATTTGACGAAAACGGCCGCATGAAGCCGTCGTCCTATTACGACCGCGTCGTCGATGTCTGCGAAGAGCTGATGAAATTCACGCTGCTGACGCGCGATTGCTCCGCCTATCTGACTGACAGATACAGCGAGCGAAAGGAAGACGCCGCCAAGCTGGAAAAACGGGTCAGCCTGCAATCCATCTGAGGCCGGTCTTGGAGCACATGATCGACGCTCGCGCTAGGACATGAGGCTGGAAGCAGGCTGGGTACAACGCCGAAGTCCAGCTTGAGCATTACGTGAGCGTTAACGACCATGACCAAAACGTAATCTTCCTTTCCCGTCTTTCATTATGAAAAGCCACAATCGGTCCTTACCTCTCTTCCTGCGCGGGCATAACTTGAACAGAGGAAGACACCATGAAATCGGGAAAACTGGTTCTGGCGGGCATTGCTTCGGTGATGCTGGTCAGCGCAGCCGCGATACCGTCCCTGGCCCAGCAGGCCAATGGCGAGAAGATGCCGGGGCCGCGTGGTCCGATGGCGTTTGCTTTTGCGATGCTGGACACCAATTCGGACGGCAAGATCACGCGTGACGAGTTCGACGCCGACAAGGCGAAGATCTTCGCCGAAATCGACAAGAATGGCGACAAGAAGCTTTCCTACGACGAGGTGAAGGCCTGGGCGAAGGATGTCATGGCGAAGATGCCGGGCCCGGGCGCGGGCCCTGATGCACCGCCTCCGCCACCGCCGCCGGCTGATGGCAAGGCTCCGCCGCCGCCCCCGCCGCCGGGTCCCGAAAAGGCCGATACCGGCCCGAGGGGTGCTCCCGACGAGATGGATGGACCGCGTGGCGGATGGGCTCACGGCCCGAAGGGTCCGCATGGCATGCACCACATGGGCCCCCGCCATATGGACCCGCGTGAACGCCTGGCCCAGATGTTCCTGCGGGCCGATGCCAATGACGATGGCTTCATCAGCCAGGAAGAGTTCAACGTCATGGCCGACCGCATGTTCACCCGCTTCGACCGCAATGGCGACGGCGTGATCGACATGAAGGACATGCCGCGCATGATGCGCGACCGTGGCCCTGCAGAACCGCCGAAGAAGGGCTGATCCCTTTCAGGCCTCAGACCTGATCAATCGCCTCAGGCTTGATCAATCGAAAGACGATCCGCGGCGGGTGACCCTGTCGCGGATCGTTTGCATGAGAAGGGTGAGCGACGGTGCAGGCTCGACGCCCGCCAGCCGCGTCAGTCCCACGGCGCCGCGGGTTTCCGCCATGTCGATATCGAGCGCCCGGAAGCGCCCCGCCGCAAGCTCGGACGCCACCACGCCACGCGAGATGATCCATACTGCCTGATGGCCGGCAACGAAGGCGCGGCCGAAACTGTCCGAGACGGTCTCGATCGTGGTCGGGAAGGCGGCAATGCCGTTGGTCAGCAGCAACCGGTCGACATAGGGCCGGATCACCGAGCCCCGCGTCGGCATCAGAACCGGGTAGTTCGCCAGCTCGCTCAGGGAAAAATTGTGGCCCGCCGCCAGCGGATGATCGGCCGCGACGACGAACACGACCTCCTCGTTATAGAGCGGCTCGAAGGTCAGCCCCGCCATCATCTCGGGCGCGGCCATGCGGCCGACCACGATGTCGAGCCCGCCGACGCGAAGCTCCTCCAGCAGCCAGCGGTTTTCGCCCGTCACCACCGTCAGCCGGCTGCCGGTCCTGAGTGCTAGAAAATCCGCCGCCACATCCGGCATCACCGTCGCGGAGACCGTCGGCAGCGCGCCGATGCGCAGCGGCGGCCCCTCCTCCTTCAAGGCAAGCGATATCGAATCTAGCCCGCGCCGCACCGAGGCGATGCTTTCGCCCGCATGGCGCAGGAAAATCTCGCCCGCATGGGAAAGCCGGATGCCACGCCCGTCCTTTTCCACAAGCGCCGTCTCCAGAATGTCTTCCAGCTCGCGCATTGTGCGCGTCACGGCCGGTTGCGTAACGTGAAGCGCCTCCGCCGCCTTGCTCACGCTTTTGTGGCGTGCGACTTCTATCAGCGTCTGCAAATGGCGGAACTTGATGCGGCTGTCCAATTCATAACCATCCTGTTATCAATTGAGCCAGAAATATCATTTTACCAAACAAAATACAGCATTTATCACACTCTTACGGAGGACATCATGGCTTTTGCTGAAATCGGCGGAACGGTACTGCATTACGAACTTCTGGGCGATCCGGAGGCCGACCGCACGATCGTCTTCGCAAACTCGCTGGGCACCGATTTCCGCATCTGGCTGCCGGTCTTTGACGAACTCGACGACGACATCGCCATCCTGCTCTACGACAAGCGCGGCCATGGCCTTTCCGGCCTCGGCAAGCAGCCGTCGTCCATTGAAGATCATGCGCAGGACGTCATCGATCTTTGCGCCATGCACGGCATCGACAAGGCCGTCATCTGCGGCCTTTCCGTCGGCGGTCTGATCGCGCAAGGGATCTGGAAGCTGAAGCCGGAACTGGTCGAAGCCATCATCCTCTGCGACACCGCCGCCAAGATCGGCACAGCCGACATGTGGAACACCCGCATCGCATCCATCGAGGCGAACGGAATTGCCTCGCTTTCGACCGCTGTTCTGGAGCGCTGGTTCACGCCGGACTTCTTCAAGGAGCGCGCCATCGATCTGGAAGGCTATCGCCAGATGCTCGAGCGCCAGCCGGTCGCCGGTTACACCGGCGTTTGCGCCGCCATCCGCGACGCGGATTTCACCGAATCGACCAAGACGATCGATGTCCCCGTGCTCTGCATCGTGGGCGATCAGGACGGCTCGACTCCGCCGGAACTCGTCCGCGCCACCGCCGATCTCATTCCGGGCGCCGCCTACGAAATCATCAAGGGCTGTGGCCATATTCCTTGCGTGGAACAGCCCGAGGCGCTCGCCCGGCTGATCTCGCGCTTCCTGTCGAGACTAGGAGACTGACATTTGAGCGAACAGCGTTCCCCCCGTTTCGTTGAGGGCATGAAGACCCGCCGGTCGGTTCTGGGCGATGCCCATGTCGACCGTGCGGAAAAGCTGAAGACCGCCTTTGACGAGCCGTTCCAGACGCTGATCACGGAAAGCGCCTGGGGCCATGTCTGGTCGCGTCCGGGGCTGACGAAGCGGGAGCGTTCGCTGATCACCATCGCGCTGCTGGCGGCCCTCGGTCATCACGACGAGGTCGCCATGCACACGCGTGCCACGGCCAATACGGGTGCGACGCCCGACGACCTGATGGAAGTCATGCTGCATGTGGCGATCTATGCCGGCGTGCCGGCCGCCAACCACAACATCAAAATCATAAAAGACGTGCTGGAGAAGATGCACCCTGAAATAATCAAACCGGAGGAAGGGAAATGACCAATTTTCAGCCCGAAACCGGCGGATTTTTTGCACGCGACCGCGACATGCATCCGCCAGCCTATACGCCGTGGTACAAGACATCCGTGCTGCGCTCGCCGCAGCGCGCGCTGATCTCGCTGGAAGGCACCAAGAGCGAGATCACCGGCCCGGTCTTCGGCCACAACATGCTCAACGAGCTCGATAACGACCTGATCCTCAACTATGCCAAGCCCGGCGAAATGCCGATCGGCCCGCGCATTCTGGTTCATGGCCGCATTCTCGACGAACGCGGCGTCGGCGTGCCCGGCGCGCTGGTGGAATTCTGGCAGGCAAATGCCGGTGGCCGCTATCGCCACAAGAAGGAAACCTATCTGGCGGCACTCGACCCGAATTTCGGCGGCGTCGGCCGGACGATCACCGACGAGAACGGCTATTACTGGTTCAAGACGATCAAGCCCGGCCCCTATCCCTGGCCGAACGGCGTCAACGACTGGCGTCCCGCCCACATCCACTTCTCCGTCTTCGGCCACGGCTTTGCCCAGCGCCTGATCACGCAGATGTATTTCGAGGGCGATCCGCTGATCTGGCTCTGCCCGATCGTCAAGACGATCCCGGACGAAGAGGCGATCAAGCGCCTTGTCGCGCCGCTCGACATGAACAACACGATCCCGCACGACATGCGCGCCTACAAGTTCGACATCGTGCTGCGCGGCCGCCGCTCCACCCTGTTCGAAAACCGCAAGGAGGGGAACTGACATGGTGCAACCGCTCGGTTACCTGAAGGAATCCGCCTCGCAGACGGCAGGTCCTTACGTTCACATCGGCTGCACGCCGAATTTCGTCGGTATCGAAGGCATCTTCGAAACCGACCTCGGCTCCGGCCCGCTCTATAACGACAAGACGAAGGGCGAACGCATCACGGTGCGTGGCCACGTCTTCGACGGTTCCGGCACGGCGCTCAAGGACGCGCTGATCGAAATCTGGCAGGCCGACGCCGAAGGGCTCTACAACAGCCCGTCGGAAACGCGCGGTTCCGCCGATCCGAACTTCCTTGGCTGGGGCCGCACGCCCGGCGACATGGCCACCGGCGAATTCGTCTTCGAGACGATCAAGCCCGGCAAGGTGCCCTTCAAGGGCGGCCGCTGGATGGCCCCGCACATCACCTTCTGGGTGGTCGCGCGCGGCATCAATATCGGCCTGCAGACACGCATGTACTTCCCCGAGGAAGAAGAGGCGAACGCCGCCGACCCGATCCTCGGCCGCATCGAACACCGCGTCCGCGTGCCCACGCTGATCGCCAAGAAGGACGGCAATACCTACACGTTCAACATCCACCTTCAGGGTGAGAACGAAACGGTGTTCTTCGACATCTGACAAAACCAGACCGCCGCGCTTCCGAAAGGGGCGCGGCGGTCGTTTGTATTCAGGCCTTTGCTTCCACCGTCCGCAGAAAATGCGCGGCAAGCGCACGCAGCAAAGCCACGCGCGCAAAACTGTCTGTCTCCAGAGCCGACATGCCGATCGCGCCATGCAGCGCATTGAACAGGAAGATGGCCGTCAACGCCGGCTCCTCGACCCGCCAGCACCCCGCCGATTGCCCGGCAGAGAGCAGGTTCCGCAGATCGTCGATCAGAATATTGTTGGTGAGCCCATCCTTCGGTGGCGGGGCAGCGGAAAAGGCGAGCTTGTGCGCGGCGGCCGCGACCAGATAGCCGTGGGCGCAGGCCCGCGCCCAGGTTTGCAGCCGTGCGCGGAAGTCGGGTTCCGGCTCCATCTCCACGGCCTTTGTGATCTCATTCAGCAAGCGTTGCACGAAACGGTCGCGCAGCGCCTCCGCAACCTCGATCTTGGTGGTGAAGTGGAGATAGAAGGCACCCTTGGAAATGCCAGCACCCTTGGCGATCTCCTCGATCGTCGCGTTTTCGAAGCCCTTGGCGAGGAAAACGCGCTCTGCGGCAATCATCAAGTCTTCGCGCCGTTCCGGTGCGGGCTTGGTGCGCGGCCTGCCTGCCTGTTTCAAGAGGTCACGCTCCTTTGACGGCGCGCCGGCTCGGCGCGGTGCAGATAGCCGGCAAACACGTCACGCATGGAGGCAGCCTCCACCTCAGGGATATGGCTCCCAGCTTCTCCGCGATGGTAACCCGAATGGGTGGCGACATGCAGGAGCATTTCGGCACGCGTCATCCGGCCCGACTGTCCGTCAGTGAACGTGAAACTGATCTCCTCGTCCAGCGCCTCGTCATCGAGCGTGTTGAGATGCGCAAGATAATTCTGGTCCACCTCTCGCGTAGCTTTTGCAAGGTCTCCCACCGCCGGCGCATCGGACTGCCAGCTCGCCGTGAAGCCATGGGGCTGCCCTTGCAGATGCGCCAGGAAAATACGGTCGACAATGTGTGCGTGATTGAGGATGCGCAGAGCGCGATGAAATTTGTCCTGAGGGACCGCCTGCTCCACGTCAGCCAGCGAATCGAGCAGGTCGCTTCCAGCAGAAGCCTTGTATTCAAAAAGCGAAGTCAGAACGGATCGAATGCTCATTGGTAACTCCCTTTTCTTCACCAATACATTATTGACCGAACGTCAGTCAATAAATTTCTGACCACGGGTGGCCAGTTCGTCAGGCCTCCCGGCTCGACACTCCACGACACGTCCAGGGGATGTCACAAACCTGTCATGAGTCGGTGCAAAGACACCGAGCGCGCCATATGGCTGCGAAACCATTTGACCTGCCCGACGTTAAGAGTTGCGTGGATCAACGTGCAGATCCAGCGCTCAGTTGCATGTCTGTAAACCGGAAAAAGGGACTGTGAGATGCCGCAAAGCAAGAGTGCCCCGCCCATCTTCCGCCTCATCAGTGGCCGCTTCTACCGCGCCATCCTTTCCGGGCGTGTCGACAGCGTGCTTGAACCGCCCGCGCCGCAAAGCGCCGGGCGCTATCACCGGCATGGCCAGCCGGCGCTCTACATGAGCCCCGAGCCGGAATGGGCGATGCGGGCGATTGCCGGATATATGCGCGAGGATGGAAAACCCCGCATGCTGGTGCCGCTGCTGGTGACGGAAGCGATGGTGCTGGATCAGCATGACGAAGCGCTTTGCGACCGGCTCGGCATCGACCGCACCCAGTCCAATCTCTCCTGGCGGACGGTGCTGGATGCGGGTGGCGAACCGCCCTCCTGGAAGACATCCGATATCGCAAGGGCCTCCGGGGCCGATGGCCTCATCGATCCGTCGCGCAACATTCCGGGCGGCTGGCATCTCGATCTGTTTCGCTGGAATGATCTGGGTGGCCCGAAGGTCGAGGTGGCCGGAGATCCGATGGAAATCCGCCTGTCCGCCACGGGCGGCAAGTGGGAGCTTTGAAGAAAAAACTGACCGGCGCGCCGTGGAGAGAGGGGCGGGCGCGCCGGCCATTCGGCCCCCGGAGGGGATGGGGGCCTGAATGCCAGGGCAATCCAGCGAAAGTGGAAACCGGTTTCGCGTCAGGAATTGCGTTCAGACAAAGAGATAAGGCATGTCCGGCGCTTCAGGTTTCGCCGGACGTGCTGAACGATCAGAACTCGGTCCATTCGTTGCTGACGCGACCGCCATTGGCGGCGAGCTTCGGACGGGCCGCCGGAGCCGCAGTCCTCGGTGCCATGGCCCGCGCCGTCTGCCGCAGGGCCTCGGCCTGCATGCCGGCGGAATGATCGAGCCTGAAGCGGGCAATCAGTTCCTTCAGCGTATGCGATTCATCCGCCAGCGCGCCGCTCGCGGCATTGGCCTCTTCCACCATCGCGGCGTTCTGCTGGGTCACCTGGTCCATCTGGTTGACGGCCGTGTTAACTTCCGCAAGCCCGACGGCCTGTTCGCGCGCCGAGGTGGCTATCGCGTCCATGTGCTGGTTGATGTTGATGACATAGTCGGCAATCGTCTTCAGCGCCTCGCCCGTCTCGCTGACGAGCTTCACGCCGTGACCAACTTCCGTTGCCGAAGACTGGATGAGCGCCTTGATCTCGCGGGCGGCCTGCGCAGAGCGCTGGGCAAGCTCGCGGACTTCCTGTGCGACAACGGCAAAGCCCTTGCCTGCATCGCCGGCTCTCGCCGCCTCGACACCGGCATTCAGCGCCAGCAGATTGGTCTGGAAGGCAATCTCGTCGATCACGCCGATAATGTTGGCGATCTGCGACGAGGATTGCTCGATGCGATGGATGGCGTCGACGGCACCGGCCACGACATGACCGGATTCCGTGGCGCTGACATTGGCGCGGGCAGCAATCTTGCGGGCCTCGTCGGCGCGCTGCGAGGAATTGCTGACATTGGCGGTGATCTCGTCGAGTGCCGCTGCCGTTTCCTCAAGCGAAGCCGCCTGCTGTTCGGTGCGCCGCGACAGGTCATCCGCGCTGCGGCTGATTTCGCGTGAGCCGCTGTCGATGGAGTCCGCAGAGGTTGCCACGGCCGACATGGCCTGGGCGAGCTGCGAGAGCGAGCGGTTGAAGTCCTGCCGCAACTGTTCGAAGTCGGCGGCGAAGGGTTCCGTCAGGCGGAAACCGAGATCGCCATCGGCGAGATGCTGCAGGCCAAGGCCGATCTGCTGGGTCGCCTGCGTCGTTTCGGCAGCCTTGCGATGCTCGGCTTCGGCAACGCGCTGGCGCTCAGCCTCCGACATCTGGCGCTGGCTGCTGGCATCGGCTTCCAGCTGGCGGGTGGCGATCGCATTCTCGCGGAAGACAACGACGGCTCCGGCCATCGCGCCGATTTCGTCAACGCGTCCTTCGCCGGGAACCTCGATCTGCAGGTCACCGCCGGCCAGACGCCGCATCGCAGCCGTCATCGCACCGATCGGACCGGCAATGCCGCCGGCAACGAACCACATGGCGAGAATGCCGAGCAGGCCCATCACACCCGAAACGACAAGCTGCAGGGTCGTGTCGCGCTGGCTGCGGCCGGAAAGCGCATCGCGGAGCGCATCAGCCTTGGCAAGAGCGACGCCGCGCGGGACATCGACGACAACCGACCAGGTCGACTGCGTGCGGCCGTTGACGATCGGGGCAAGCGCCGTGAAAGCCCTGTCGTCGGCGACGACCGACTCCAGACCCTTGGAAATATCCGCCAGAACCTTGGAGGCATCGCCGCGGACCGCCGAATAGCTGCCGCCGATCTTGTCGGGATGCTCGCTCGAGGCCACGACGAGACCCGCCGACGTCACGATATCGACCGAGGCCTTGCCGTCATAGATCGACGCCTTGACGCTCTCGGCAAGCTTCTGCACGAAGGCCAGATCAAAGTCGGCGCCAGCCACACCGGCAAACTTGCCATCGACCATGATCGGAACGGACATGGTGGCGAGATAGACGTTCCTGCCCTGCACGATGTATGGCAGCGGCGCCAGCAGGCTTTCCTTGCCGGTCGTGGCGGGGCCGATATACCAGCCGCCCTTGACGAGACCGTTCGGATGGGTGGCGCTGCTGTCATATTCGACCAGCGGCTGGATATCGATCTTGCCGTCGGCTGCGCGCGTCCAGTAGGGCAGGAAGCGGCCCGTGGCATCCGAGCCGACCTTGGCATTGCCCTTGAACGGATCGTCCTTGCCGTCGATGGCGTTGGCCTCCCAGGCACTGTAGGTGCCGTTGAAGCGCGGATTGTCCTTCAGCACGCTGAGGAGGATCGCATTGAAATGCGCCCGGCGCATCTCTGCCGGCTCGCCTTCCTTTTGCGATGCCGCGATTTCGAAGCTCCGCGCCATGTTGCGCGCCGCGCCGAAGGCCTCGTCCAGCGAGGCCCGGATGATGCCGGCCTGCGTCGAGGCCAGGCGCTTCAGCCCGTCCTTCGTCATGTCCTCGGTCAGCGACGACACATTTTCGGTCACGAATGTCTGCCGGCTCTGCGCCGAAATGATGCCATAGGCAAGAACACCGCCGACTGCCGTCAGGACGCAAAGCCCCGACAGCACGGCAATCTTCGATTTGATGGATTTGAACTGCATTGAACGACCCCCGATGCCCCGATGCGATCTCAAGCCGATCGCTTTGACAGAACGTGTGGGTCACAACGGGAACGATCAGAAACCCCCACGATTCTGAGGGATAGGCTGGCAGCTCTGGTTTTCGCGTCTCTTAACGAGAGCTTGCATATCTAGGGATAGATCCTGTCAAAATAAGATTTGACGTTTTCGATGACTGAATTCATTAAATAAAATCGGCAAATATTGACAATTATCAGAACAAGAAATGTCTCATTTGTGCGACAATTTCAAGCTTCTATACGTTTATATATCTTTTAAACCGGAATAATACGTCTTTAGAGGGAAAGTTTCCTGAACTCAACCTTGATTTTTAACAGGGATGGCAGGAGACGTTCGGCAACCGAGGCGGGCATTTCACCGCTCGCGGCAAGCCCGACATTGAGTGCGGCGACCGTCGCGCCACGCGCATTGACGAGCGGAACGGCAAGCGACCGGAGCCCGATCTCGACCTCCTGATCGATCACTGCAAAACCGCGCGCGCGGGTGTCCGCAAGGATCTCCATCAGCGCATCGAGATCGGTCACCGTGCGTTCCGTGCGCGCCGGCCGCGGCTGGCTGGCAAGGATCGCACGCGCCTCCGCCGGATCGAGCGCCGCGAGCAGCACCCGCCCCATGGACGTGCAATAGGCCGGCAGGCGCGAACCCGGCATGAGGGCGATCGACATCACCCGGCGCTGTGCGGCGCGCGCCACATAGACGATCTCGGCGCCGTCGAGAATGGACACCGACGTGCTCTCGCCAATCTCCTGCGACAGGGCGTCGAGCAGCGGCTGCACCACGCGCGGCAGCGGCATGGCGGCAAGACCGCCCGTGCCAAGCCGCAGCACGCGCGGCGTCAGCGTGAAGAACTTGCCATCATAATCCGCATACCCCCCCTCGGCGAGCGTCAGCAGACAGCGCCGCGTGGTGGCGCGATCGAGCCCGGCAATCTCGGAAGCCTCGGCAATCGAAAGCCGCGTGCGCTCGGCGCTGAAGGCCTCGATGACCTTCAGCCCCTTCATCAGCCCGCCCATCAGATCGCGGTCCTGGATTGCCATCCCCATCTCCATTTGTGCGATATTCGAACAAATATCGTATAACGCACAAATTATTTGCCGTCGAGCAGGATTCGTCTTATCCATCTCGCCACGATAGGTCGGGAGCCTGCCGACCGCGACGGAGGATTTCATGGACAAGACGATTGGAAGTCTGGCGGAGGCGGTGGCCGATATCGGCGACGGCGCAACCGTCATGATCGGCGGTTTCGGCGGCTCCGGCGCGCCGATCGAGCTCATTCACGCCCTCATCGACAAGGGGCCGAAGAACCTCACCGTCATCAACAACAATGCCGGCAACGGCCGCATCGGCATTGCCGCGATGATCGATGCGGGGCTGGTCAAGAAGATGATCTGCTCCTTCCCGCGCTCTTCCGACCCGCGCGCCTTCACAGACCGCTATCTGGCCGGTGAGATCGAGCTGGAACTGGTGCCGCAGGGCACGCTGGCCGAGCGCATCCGCGCCGGCGGTGCCGGCATCCCGGCCTTCTATACGCCGACCAGCTTCGGCACCGAACTGGCCAATGGCAAGGTGATCGCCGAATTCGACGGCCGCAAATATGTGCAGGAACGCTGGCTGAAGGCCGACTTCGCCATCGTCAAGGCGCATCTCGGCGACACGATGGGCAACCTCACCTACCGCATGGCCGGCCGCAACTTCAATCCGCTGTTGTGCATGGCAGCCGCCAAGACGATCGCCCAGGTTTCGAAGCTCGTCCGCCCCGGCGAGATCGATCCCGAACAGGTGATCACCCCCGGCATTTTCGTCGATGGCGTCGTTGAAGTCGCCAATCCGCAACAGGAAGAAGAGCTCATCCGAGCCGGAGTGGCTTACGCATGACCGACGCACCCACCATCAACACGCGCGAAGACATCAAGCTTTCCAACGCCCAGATCGCCTGGCGCGCAGCGCAGGACATTGAAGACGGCGCCTATGTGAACCTCGGCATCGGCTTCCCGGAAATGGTCGCCAAATTCCAGCCGCCCGGCCGCGAAGCAATCTTCCACACCGAAAACGGCGTGCTGAACTTCGGTGTAGCCCCCGCTGCCGGCGAAGAAGACTGGGATCTCATCAATGCCGGCAAGAAGGCGATCACGCTGAAGCCGGGTGCGGCCTTCTTCCACCATGCCGACAGCTTCGCCATGGTGCGCGGCGGCCATCTCGATGTCGCGATCCTCGGCGCCTATCAGGTTGCCGAAAACGGCGATCTCGCCAACTGGCGCGTTGGCTCCAAGGGCGTTCCCGCCGTTGGCGGCGCAATGGACCTCGTCCACGGCGCCAAGCAGGTCGTCGTCATCACCGAGCATGTGACCAAGGACGGCAAGCCGAAACTGGTCGAGCGCTGCACCTTCCCGCTGACCGGCGTCGGCTGCATCACCCGCGTCTATACGAGCCATGCCGTGATCGACATTGTCGACGGCAAGTTCGCGGTGCGCGAAAAGCTCGCCGCCATGACCATGGACGAGCTTCAGGCCATGACCGGTGGCAAGCTCCACACCGACGGCCCCGTTGCCGATCTCGTCGTGCCGGCACTGTAAGGAAGAATAAGATGACCGAAGCCTTTATCTGCGCCTATATCCGCACGCCCATCGGCCGTTTCGGCGGCTCGCTTTCCTCCGTACGCGCCGACGATCTCGGCGCCGTGCCGCTGAAAGCCCTGATGGCGCAATATCCGACCGTCGACTTCGAAGCGATCGATGACGTCATCTATGGCTGCGCCAACCAGGCGGGCGAAGACAACCGCAATGTCGCCCGCATGTCGCTGCTGCTCGCCGGGCTTCCCGTGTCTGTAACGGGCACGACGATCAACCGCCTCTGCGGCTCCGGCATGGACGCCGTCATCACCGCCGCCCGCGCCGTCAAGGCCGGCGAAGCCGAGCTGATGATTGCCGGCGGCGTCGAATCGATGAGCCGCGCGCCCTTCGTCATGCCGAAGGCCGAGACGGCCTTCTCGCGCAATGCCGAAATCTACGACACCACGATCGGCTGGCGCTTCGTCAACCCGTTGATGAAGAAGCAATATGGCGTCGATTCCATGCCGGAAACCGGCGACAATGTTGCCATCGACTTCAAGATCTCCCGCGAAGACCAGGACGCCTTTGCCGTCCGCAGCCAGGCCCGCGCCGCAGACGCGCAGGCCAATGGCCGTCTGGGCAAGGAAATCACCGCAGTCCACGTCGCCCAGAAGAAGGGCGACCCGATCGTCGTTGATCGCGACGAGCATCCGCGCGCAACCTCGATGGAAGCACTCGGCAAGCTGAAGCCGGTCAACAAGATCGAAGGCGGCACGGTCACGGCGGGCAATGCCTCGGGCGTCAACGACGGTGCCGCAGCCCTCATCATCGCCTCGGAAGCCGCCGCGAAGAAGCATGGCCTGACGCCGATCGCCCGCGTTCTCGGCGGCGCCACCGCCGGCGTTCCGCCGCGCATCATGGGCTTCGGTCCGGCACCGGCCTCGAAAAAGCTGCTGGCCCGCCTTGGGCTGAAGCAGGAGCAACTCGACGTGATCGAGCTCAACGAAGCCTTTGCCTCCCAGGGCCTGGCGACGCTGCGGGATCTCGGCATTGCCGATGATGACCCGCGCGTCAATATCAACGGCGGGGCCATTGCGCTCGGCCATCCGCTCGGCATGTCCGGCGCACGCATCACCGGCACGGCGGCGCTCGAACTGGCGCTCTCCGGCGGCCGCTACTCGCTCTCCACCATGTGCATTGGCGTCGGCCAGGGCATCGCGGTGGCGCTCGAACGGGTTTGATGGCAGCGTCTCCCCTTTTGGGGATAGCGAGCCCTATTCTCCGTCATCCCGGACTTGATCCGGGATCCAGCGCGCGATGTCCATCGCGCGGGAGACTCTTCTTGTAAGCGTCAATCAGCCCGCAGACGCGGGCTGGCTGGATGCCGGATCAAGTCCGGCATGACGGAAGCATGTGTGCCCGCAATTGCGACCGCTCCCGCTTCGTGACATCCTTCGCGACGAACATCACAAGCCGCCTCCCGGCGAGCGCAGGACCTGACCATTCCATGACCGAATTCTTCCCCGCCTTCCTCAACGACCTGCTCTACGATCCGGACGTCGCCGACCTGATCGGCACGGATGCAGATCTGGCGGCCATGCTGGCCTTTGAAGTGGCGCTCGGGGAAGCGGCCGCCGCCCATGGCTTCATCCCGGCCGATCACGCCAGGGCGCTGACCGACAAAGCCGCCACCTTCCAGCCCGACCGCCTCTCGCTGCAAAGCGCCACCCTGAAGGATGGCGTCGTCATCCCGGACTATGTCCGCCAGCTGCGCGAACATGTCGGCGGCGAGGCTGCAAAATCCGTCCATTTCGGCGCGACCAGCCAGGACGTCATCGACACGGCACTGGCCTTGAAGTTGGGCGACACGTTCGACCTCTTCGAAGCCCGCCTCACCGGCGTGGCGGCACTTCTGGAAGGCCTGATCGAGAATTTCGGCAGCATCGAAATCCCCGGCCGCACCCGCATGCAATCGGCCATCCCGATCACGTCCGGCGACCGCATCCGCGTCTGGCTCGCCGGCGTCACACAGGCGCTCAATGCGCTTGAGGCTGTCCGTGAACAGAGCCTCATCCTGTCGCTCGCCGGTGCCGCCGGCACGGCAGAGAAATACGGCGACCGCATCGGCGCGGTGCGCGAGGACGTCGCCCGGTCACTTGGCCTCACCGTCCCGGCCTACGTGCCGCACGCCGCCCGTGGCCGTATCGCCGATCTCGGCAACTGGCTGTCGCGCATCACCGGCGCGCTCGGCAAGATCGGCCAGGACGTGGCCCTGATGGCGCAGAACGAAATGGCCGAAGTCGCGCTTTCCGGCGGCGGCGCATCCTCCGCCATGCCGCACAAGCAGAACCCGGTGCGCGCCGAAGTGCTGGTCACACTCGCCCGCTTCAACGCAACGCAAGTCTCCGCCCTGCATCAATCGCTCATCCACGAACAGGAACGCTCGGGCGCGGCCTGGACGCTGGAATGGCTGGTCCTGCCGCAGATGCTGAATGCAACGGGCGTGGCGCTGAAACACGCCGCCAGCCTCATCTCCGGCATCAAGCGCGTCGGCAAGACGGGCTGACCTTTGCGCCCGAGCGACACGGCTCGGCCCTAGCCACCCTGACGCTTTTCGTCAGACATCAGCGCGTGCAGCTCGCTTGCGGGAATCGCCCCCTCTGCATAGCCAAACGTGCCTTGGCCCAGCACCTCCTCGCCCGCACGCTTGAGAGCACCCAAGGCCGCCCGGGCAAAAGAGCCGCCGACGCTGATGCGGCGAACGCCGGCATCTGAAAGCTGATCGACGGTGTAACGCGGCCCCTTGAGACCCATCACGACATTGACCGGCCTGTCCACCTCGCGACACACCGTCCGGATGGCATCCAGATCCGGCAGGCCGGGCGCATAGACCACATCGGCGCCAGCCGCGCAAAAGGCCTGCAGCCGCTTGATCGTGTCGTTCAAATCAGCACGACCCCAAAGATAATTCTCGGCACGCGCCGTCAGGAGAAACGGCTTTCCCCTTGCCGCATCGACGGCGGCCTCAACGCGCGCCACGGCAGCCTCAAGATCGTAAATGGGGCGATCACGATCGCCCGTCGCATCTTCGATCGATCCACCCACAAGACCGGTCGCGATCGCGAGCTCTATTGTGCGCGCACAGGCCGCGGGAGAGGCCCCAAACCCGTCCTCGAGGTCGGCGGAGACGGGAAGGTCCGTCGCCGCAACAATCTGGGCCGCATTGGCCAGAACCTCCTCACGGCTCAGCCCGGCAAAGGAATCGCGCTTGCCGACAGAAAAGGCATAGCCCGCACTTGTCGTCGCCAGGGCCTCGAAGCCGAGACTGGCAAGGATGATCGCCGACCCGGCATCCCAGGGATTGGGAATCACAAAGGCGCGGTCGCGCGCATGCAGCGACTTGAAGCGCTCAAACCTGCTCTGTTGATCCTGCAACGCCGCCTCCCCTGCCACAAATTTGAACAAAAAGAGAACAAAAATCCTCGCGCCTGTCAAGTCGCGGACGGTCGACCTGTCATCAAATCGATTGAGATCAGGCCGTATTTCCGGCATGTATCGCCGCAACAATCGTTTGACAGGGAGAGACACGATGTCCGCAAAACTCGGCAAGGGCTGGCAGAAGAGGCAATTTCACCGCGACTGGCTGGCGGCCGAAGCCGTCAACCTGCTCGATTTCTTCAGCCTGAACACAATCGACCCCGCTGGCGGCTTCTACGATCTCGACCGCGAAGGCGAGCCGATGGAAGGCCCGAAGGCCCTGCATGCCACGACCCGCATGGTCCATTGCCATGTCGTCGGCCAACTGCTCGGCCGTCCGGGCTCGGCCGAAATGATCGACCACGGCATGAACTTCCTGAAGAAGGGCCACCGCGACGAGAAATTCGGCGGCTACATGTGGTCGCTCGAAGACGGCCAGCCGAAGGATGACACGAAACAGGCCTATGGCCACGCCTTCGTGCTTCTCGCCGCCTCCAGCGCCAGCCTTGTCGGCCATCCGCTCGCCAAGGACATCCTGGCGGACGTCTCCGAAGTCCTCGACAAGCGCTTCTGGGAAGAGGCAAACGGCGCCGTGTCGGAAGAATACAAGCGCGACTGGTCGCCGATCTCCGATTATCGCGGCCAGAACTCCAACATGCACCTGACCGAAGCCCTGATGGCCGCCTATGAGGCAACCGGCGAACGGATTTATCTCACCCGCGCCGAGCGCATCGCATCGCTCATCATCGACAAGCATGCCCGCTCGCTCGGCTACCGTGTCGCCGAACATTTCCACGCCGACTGGAGCCTCGACAATGCCTATTCCGGCAACGAGATGTTCCGCCCCTCCGGCTCAACACCCGGCCATTGGCTCGAATGGGCCCGTCTCTGCCTGCAGCTCTGGGTGCTCGGCGGCAAGAAGCTCGACTGGCTGAAGGACGCGGCTATCGCCCTTTTCAAGGCCTCGATCGATCTCGGTTGGGACAAGGCCTATGGCGGCTTCTTCTACACGCTCGATTGGGACAACAACCCGAAGCGCCGCGAAAAGCTCTGGTGGCCGATCTCGGAAGGCATTGGCGCCGCCGCCTTCCTCAACGCCCATGCGCCGTCCGATTTCCATGAGGAATGGTATCGCAAGCTCTGGGATTTCGCCGCCTCCAACCTGATCGATCAGGATTTCGGCGGCTGGCTGCCGGAGCTTTCGGAAGATTTGCAGCCGGAGGAAAGCCTCTTCATCGGCAAGCCGGACATCTACCACGCCTTCCAGGCCTGCCTGATCCCGCTTTTCCCGGCGGAAGGCAGCCTGACGGCGATGATCATGGAAGAAAACAGGACATAACGCAGGCCTCAACGGTCTTGCGCATGCCTCGAGCGCGGCTTCCGGAAAGCGGAGGCCGCGTTTTTGTTTGCCGAGCGGAACCGCGGCGAAAACCGGAAATGCCTGGATGAAGTCGGGAAAGCCCTCCAGAATCGAAAAAGCCTGCCGCGGGAGGAGGTGCGACAGGCTTTTCGAAAAGAACCGAACAGCGACTGGGAGGAGGAGTGCCGCTGTTCCGACGGGGTCCCTGGGAGGAGGAGTAGGACCCGGTCACACGAAGCTCTGCGGGAGGAGGTGCATCGCTTCGATAAGTCTTATAATAGTGATTTCAGCCGCCGTTTGAAGCGTCTTTGCTGCAGTGCAGCTATGCATGAAACGCATATCGCAGTTGCGAAGAAGTCCGGCGGTTTCCGAAACGAACAAGGCGCCGCTCCACCGGAGACAGCGCCTGGATCAATGCCTTTTCAGGCGCAATCAATCAGCGGATCGAACCGCCGCGGGCAACGCGCGGAATGTCGGCGCGGGTCAGGCCGAGGTCCTGCAGTTCGCGGTGGTTCATGCGACCGAGTTCGTTAACGGTCTGACGATACTTGCGCCATTCATTGAAAGAGCGAGCGAGTTTCATGGGTGTTTCCTTTCTGAGGTCTTCTGGACGTCAGCGGCTTAACTTCAAGTCCCGGCGTCTTTGTGATGACCCCTATATAGCCCCGTCAATCGCCCATAAAAAGTGCTCATGCTGCACAGCACCTATGCACACAGCGCAAATATGAGGCAAATGCCCTGCTGCAAAGCAGGGTGCCGCGTCCCCACTGTCGGCCTCGATGATTGACGAAAGCAGACACGAAAAAGGGCGCGCTTCCCGCGGAAGCGCGCCCTTGTCCGGACTGGTGATGCCTTTGCTGAACGAGGCGGCCCGCGGCAACCGCGGGCAGCACCTCGAAGACCTCAGAGACTTTCGAGCTTCGTCTGCAGCGCCTTCAACTGCTGCTTCAGCTCTTCGATGTCGGAGGGCTCCGCCTTCTTGGCCGGCTTGGCTTCCGCCTGCGCGACACCGGAGAAGGGCGAGAACATCTTCATCGCATTCTGGAAGATTTCCGTATTGCGGCGAACCTGCTCCTCGATCATCTGGATCGGAAGCTGCAGGTTCTTGGTGAGCGGGGTCTCGCCAAAGGCCTTGGTGATCTGCTCCTGCATCTGCGCCTGCTGCTCGGCGAAGGACTGCATGGAATGTTCGAGGAAACTCGGAACGACCATCTGCATCTGGTCGCCGTAATAGGAAATGAGCTGCCGCAGGAACGAGATCGGCAGCAACGTGTTGCCGGTCTTGGACTCCTGCTCGAAAATGATCTGCGTGAGAACCGAATGCGTGATGTCCTCACCGGACTTCGCATCCTGAACGGCAAAGTTCTCGCCGCGCTTGACCATGCCTGCAAGGTCGTCAAGCGTCACATAAGTGCTGGTGCCGGTATTGTAGAGCCGCCGGTTGGCGTATTTCTTGATGACGATTTCGCCGTCGTTCTTAGCCATTCAATCCTCCTCACCTCCAGCGTCTGCTGCGCTGCCGAAGAAGAGATTAAGCGGAGAGTGGAACGGAACGCAATCGATTTGTGCATCGCCGCGAAATGCGCGCCGACTCGGGCCAAGCGCGCATTTCGTTCGCATTTACTTACACAAGGTCGATGGTCGCGTCTGAGGCCTCATTGGCTCGTGCAGGCCCAGCGCACGACGCGGCAATTGTCGCCGTGATTGTAGCAGGCCTCGAGTGCGTTGCTCTCCGCGGAGTAGCGGTCGTCGCCCCAGTCGGCACCCCATGCACCACGGGAACCGCGCGCGACGGCACCACAGGCATTGGAGAAATACGTCACGATGCGGCAATCATAGGCATAGCCGCGGCAGTTGCCCATGGCGGCGCGCTCAGCCCGGCGGCGCGATGGATGATCGTAGGACCAGCCGGTGGCCCCGGTCCGCGGCGAATAGGCGATGGCGCCGTAGTAATCGGCGCGAGCCTCGACGACGCTCACACAGGACGCAAGAATGGTGGCCGCCGTCATGGCGGCAAGATGGAATTTTCGCATGGTGTACTCCCTCAAAATACAGGGGTGACATTCGCGCAAATCCGCTAATTTTCAACTATCCTGAAAAATCACCCAGAAATGTTTCCGCTGACGAAGGCCGCCGCCGACTTAATACGTAAGAATTTACTTACATTGAATTCATATCCACTTGAGATCGACTTTCCGGCGACAGCAAATCGCCGAGAAAGTTCAAAGCCTTTTGGTCAGAATTCCCGTTTGACTCTTCTCGACGGGTTTGCCACGCTCACGTAAAACACGCAAAGGGCAAATCATGCCCAAAGGACGCGAGGAGACCAAGCCGTGAGCACCCCTTCCATCGTTATCGCCAGCGCAGCCCGCACTGCCGTCGGTTCATTCAATGGCGCATTTGCCAACACCCCGGCGCACGAGCTGGGCGCGGCCGCCATCAAGGCAGCACTCGAGCGCGCCGGTGTTTCGGCTGCGGAAGTCAACGAAGTCATCATGGGTCAGGTTCTGCCGGCAGGCGAAGGCCAAAACCCGGCCCGCCAGGCCGCGATGAAGGCCGGCATTCCGCAGGAAGCCACCGCCTGGGGCCTCAACCAGCTCTGCGGCTCGGGCCTGCGCGCCGTGGCGCTCGGCATGCAGCAGATCGCAACGGGCGACGCCTCGATCATCGTCGCCGGCGGCATGGAATCCATGTCCATGGCCCCGCATTGCGGGCACTTGCGCGGCGGCACAAAGATGGGCGACTTCAAGCTCATCGACACGATGATCAAGGACGGCCTGACGGACGCCTTCTACGGCTATCACATGGGCACGACGGCCGAAAACATTGCCAAGCAGTGGCAGCTGACCCGCAACGACCAGGACGAGTTCGCCGTTTCCTCGCAGAACAAGGCGGAAGCCGCCCAGAAGGCCGGCCGCTTCAAGGACGAAATCGTCCCCTTCACCATTTCGACCCGCAAGGGCGACATCATCGTCGACGCCGACGAATATATCCGCGCCGGCACGACCATTGACGCGATGACCAAGCTGAAGCCCGCCTTCGACAAGGAAGGCACCGTCACCGCCGGCAACGCCTCCGGTCTCAATGACGGCGCTGCCGCCACGGTTCTGATATCGGAAGCCGAAGCCGGACGTCGCGGCATCACGCCGATGGCCCGCATCGTGTCGTGGGCCACCGCCGGCGTTGATCCCCGCATCATGGGCACGGGCCCGATCCCGGCTTCGCGCAAGGCGCTCGAAAAGGCCGGCTGGTCGATCAACGATCTCGACCTCGTGGAAGCCAACGAAGCCTTTGCCGCCCAGGCCTGCGCCGTCAACAAGGACCTTGGCTGGGATCCGTCGATCGTCAACGTCAACGGCGGCGCCATCGCCATCGGCCACCCGATTGGCGCCTCTGGTGCCCGCATCCTCAACACGCTGCTCTTCGAAATGGCCCGCCGCGGCTCCAAGAAGGGTCTTGCCACGCTCTGCATCGGCGGCGGCATGGGCGTCGCGCTCTGCGTCGAGGCGCTGTAATCGGCCGCAACCGGCACGATGGAATGACCCGCGACCCCGGGAAGGTCGCGGGATAGAAAAGAATCCAAAAAACTTCCGGAGGACAATCATGAGCAGAGTCGCACTCGTCACAGGGGGCTCGCGCGGCATCGGCGCGGCCATTTCCATCGCTCTCAAGAATGCAGGCTACAAGGTTGCCGCAACTTACGCCGGCAATGACGAAACCGCCGCCGCCTTCACCAGGGAGACCGGCATCCACACCTACAAGTGGGACGTCTCCAGCTACGAAGCCTGCGGCGAGGGCATTGCCAAGGTCGAGGCCGAACTCGGCCCGGTCGACGTTCTCGTCAACAATGCCGGCATCACTCGCGACTCGATGTTCCACAAGATGACGCCGCAGCAGTGGAAGGAAGTCATCGATACGAACCTCACGGGCCTCTTCAACATGACGCACCAGGTCTGGGGCGGCATGCGTGACCGCTCCTTCGGCCGCATCGTCAACATTTCCTCGATCAACGGCCAGAAGGGCCAGGCGGGCCAGGCCAACTATTCCGCCGCCAAGGCCGGCGACATCGGCTTCACCAAGGCGCTCGCCCAGGAAGGCGCGATGAAGAACATCACCGTCAACGCCATCTGCCCGGGCTATATCGGCACGGAAATGGTCCGCGCGGTGCCGGAAAAGGTGCTCAACGAGCGCATCATCCCGCAGATCCCGGTCGGCCGCCTCGGCGAACCGGAAGAAATCGCCCGCTGCGTGGTTTTCCTCGTGGCCGACGACGCCGGCTTCATCACCGGCTCGACCATCACCGCCAATGGCGGGCAGTATTTCGCTTGATTGCCGAGACTGGGCCGAGCCTTCAGGCGCGGCCCGATCAAGCCGCAAACCCCAAACGTCGTCATGGTCGGGCCTGTCCCGACCATCTGCAACGTCTACTTGCTGCCGCACCGTCGATTGCTCGGGCTCGTCCGTAGATCCTCGCCACAAGGGCGAGGATGACGGTGGGAGTGGCCTTAATCCACCAGATAAGCCTTCGCCCCCTCGACCATTTCCGGCGGCAGCGGCGTCGATTTGCGCGCCACGAGATCGAAGAGGATCGTCACGGCGGTGATTTCCGCCGAGAGCGTCCCCTTCTCCGAGTTATACATCGCATGATGCGTCGTCAGCGACGTGCGCCCGACCTTCAGGAACCGGCTGCGCACTTCGAACAGGCTGCCCACCGGCAGCTCGTCGATGAAATCGATCTCGTAGCGCCGGTCCGCCCAGCCCCAGTTGCGCTCTTTCAGCCAGGACGGCTTGTAGCCGATGGCCGCGACCAGATGCCAGCCGGCCTGGTCAAACGCGCCGATATAATGCTGCACATTCATATGCCCCATGACATCGCATTGCACGGGATAGACAACACCGCGATAGGTGACGAGCTCCATGGTTCCCTCCCCAGTTTCATCCTGATTCCACTGCCGGCAACCAGAAAACAGATCGCCCGCCGCCGCAAGCGCAAAGGTTAACAAACGAGCGGTCAAGGGCCATTCCGCAGACCATTTGCTATGGTTAACAAATTGTTTTTACACCACATCTTGCGGTGAACAAACCGGGAAAGGAGACAGGTCGGTGATTCGTCTGTGATTCGTTCCCGCTTTGGTTCGAGGCTCGAAACGTTAACATTCCGCAGGTCTTACCGAGGGATGAACACGCGGCTTCAAATCGTTAACGCAGGCTCGTTCGGCACAGGAAACAGGAACGCTGCCGAATCGTTTCTATCCTCGGCGAGACACAGGACACACCACATCTTGTGGAGAACAGAACCGCAACATGAACAGATCTCTGATTCGTCGATGATTCGTTCCGTCTTTGGTCGAGATGTTAACGCGAGGCGCGAAAGGCGCCGAAAATGCCCAAAATTAACAATCCATTAACCATAAACACCAAAGCCGCTTGCCAGCCCTTTCAGCCGATTCCGCCCCTCCATCGCGAGTCGAATCCGGATTCCCCATCTCGATTCACGATCTGGAGTCGAATCGGCAATTCAAACTAGATATGGTATAGAACATAAAAGGAACGCGACGGAGTCATCGATTCGTCTCCGATTCGTTCCCAAGCTGTTCCGAGGCTTGCAGAATGCGGTTCGAAACGCCATCTGCAGGGCCAGTCCACATCACCTTCGCCCTTGCACTTCAACGCCCGAGCGGGCATGTCTCTGAGCGAGAGAGACCAGCAAGGCCGGCAACGCCCGGAACATCGATTTGACCATCAAGCCCATGATCCTGAGCGGCCGCGGCGTGACTGCAGTGCTCGGACCAACCAATACCGGGAAGACCCACTTCGCCATCGAGCGCATGGTTGCGCACGGTTCGGGCGTCATCGGCCTGCCGCTCCGGCTTCTGGCCCGCGAGGTCTATACCCGTGTTGCCGAACGTGTGGGTGTGGCCAATGTCGCGCTCGTCACCGGCGAAGAGAAGATCTCGCCGCCCAACGCGCGCTTCACCGTCTGTACGGTCGAGGCCATGCCCCGCGAGACGAAGGCGGCCTTTGCGGCGATCGATGAAGTGCAGCTCGCCGGCGATCTTGAGCGCGGCCATATCTTTACCGACCGCATCCTGCATCTGCGCGGCCGCGAGGAAACGCTGTTTCTGGGCGCCGCCACCATGGCGCCGATCCTCAGCCACCTCCTGCCGGGCATCACCATTGTCGAGCGCCCGCGCCTGTCGCAGCTGCTTTATGCCGGGCAGAAGAAGATCACCCGCCTTCCCGCCCGCTCGGCCATCGTCGCCTTCTCGGCCGAAGAGGTCTATGCGATTGCCGAGCTGATCCGCCGCCAGCGCGGCGGTGCAGCGGTCGTGCTCGGCGCGTTGTCGCCCCGCACCCGCAATGCCCAGGTCGGGCTCTATCAGTCGGGCGATGTCGATTTTCTCGTCGCCACCGACGCGATCGGCATGGGCCTGAACCTCGATGTCGGCCATGTCGCCTTCGCCCAGGACCGGAAGTTCGATGGCTATCAGTATCGCAATCTCAATCCCGGCGAGATTGGCCAGATTGCCGGCCGCGCCGGACGTCACCTGAATGACGGCACGTTTGGTGTGACCGGTCAGGTCGCCCCCTTTGACGACGAACTGGTGGAGCGCATCGAGGCCCATGTCTTCGATCCGGTGAAGGTCCTGCAGTGGCGGTCGAAGGCGGTGGACTATGCCTCGATCCGCGCGCTGCAGGAAAGTCTGAATGCCGCCCCCACCATGCACGGCCTGACGCGGGCACTCCCCGCCGTCGACCTGCAGGCGCTGGACTTCCTGGCCGCGCTTCCGGAGATTCGCGATCTTGCCGACCGCCCGGCACGCGTCGAGACATTGTGGGAGGCCTGCGCACTTCCCGATTACCGCAGGATTGCCCCTGCGCAGCACGCCGACATCATTTCGACCATTTATTCCGATCTTGTCCGCCGCGGTCATGTCAACGAGGATTACATGGCCGAACAGGTCCGCCGCGCGGACCGGACCGATGGGGAAATCGACAGTTTATCGGCACGCATTGCGCAAATCAGAACTTGGACCTATGTGTCGAACCGACCAGGATGGCTTGCCGATCCGACACACTGGCAAGAAAAGACGCGCGAAATCGAGGATAGGCTATCCGACGCGCTGCATGAGAGGTTGACGAAACGCTTTGTTGATCGCAGGACATCTGTGCTCATGAAGCGCTTGAGAGAGAATGCGATGCTGGAAGCAGAAATCAGTGTAAACGGTGACGTCTTCGTCGAGGGCCACCACGTCGGACAGTTGGCCGGTTTCCGGTTCACACTGGCAAACGCGGCGGAAGGTCAGGAAGCCAAGGCGATGCTGTCGGCAGCGCAGAAGGCGCTGGCGCTGGAATTCGAGGCGCGTGCCGCCCGGCTCCATGCCGCCGGCAATGGCGATCTTGCGCTGACGTCGGAAGGCGTCGTGCGCTGGCTCGGCGATCCCGTGGCACGCCTCACCTCGACCGATCATATCCTGCATCCGCGCGTCATCCTTCTCGCGGACGAGCAGCTGACCGGCCCGGCCCGCGATCACGTCGCGGCCCGCATCGAGCGCTTCGTCAATCATCACATCGCAACGGTTCTGAAGCCGCTGGACGATCTGTCCCGCGCCGAAGACCTTGAAGGTCTGGCCAAGGGCCTCGCCTTCCAGCTCGTCGAAAATCTCGGCGTGCTCTTCCGCCGCGACGTCGCCGAAGAGGTGAAATCGCTGAGCCAGGAGCACCGCGCAGCCCTCCGCAAGCTGGGCGTCCGCTTCGGCGCCTACCACGTCTTCATGCCGGCACTTCTGAAGCCGGCGCCGGCCGAACTCATCACGCTGCTTTGGGCGCTGAAGAACGACGCCATGGACAAGCCGGGCTATGGCGACCTGATCCCGGTTCTCGCCGCCGGCCGCACCTCGGTCGTTACCGATCACGCCATCGAGCGCAATTTCTATCGCCTCGCCGGCTTCCGCTTCCTCGGCAAGCGCGCCGTGCGCATCGATATCCTGGAGCGTCTGGCAGACCTCATCCGTCCGCTTCTCCAGTGGAAGCCGGAAACCGGCAAGCGTCCGGACGGCGCCTATGACGGCCGCCGCTTCGTAACGACGCCGGCCATGCTCTCCATTCTGGGTGCGACCCCGGACGACATGGAAGAGATCCTCAAGGGTCTCGGCTATCGCGCCGACAGCGTGACTGCCGAAGAGGCCGCAGGCTTCCTCGCCACGCAGGACGCCAAGGCGGCTCCGGCCGAGAGCGCGGCAGCACCGGCATCCGCTGAGACCGCCTCCGACGACGACACCGCAGACAGCGACGCTGGCAGCGAACATGATGAACAGCCGGCAGAGGCAGCAGCTCCCGCAGAAGCCGCCCCGTCGGAAGCTGTAGCGTCTGAAACGACTGCTTCCGAAGCTGCACCGGCAGAGGCCGCTGCAGCCGGTGGTGAAGCCCCTGCCGAAGAAACAGCGCCCAAGCCGGTTCTGCTGTGGCGTCCGGGTGGCCGCCACGAGCGCGAACCGCGCCAGAACGCCGGCCCGCGCCGTGACAACCGAGGTCCCCGCGACCAGAACCGTGGCGAAAATCGCGGCGAAGGCCGTGGTGAAGGCCGGGGCGACCGCAACCAGGGTGCAAACCGTGGCGGCAATCGCGATCGCGCCCAGGGTGAACGCGCGCAGGGTGATCGTCCGCAAGGCGACCGCAACCAGGGCGACCGCAAGGACCGCTTTGGCGGCAAGCCCGGTGGCAAGCCGCAACGCGACCGCGACGAGAACCGTCACGGCGGCGGCGGCAAGCCGCAGCATGACCGCAACAAGGGCATGAGCGCCGCACCGCCGCGCAAGGAAAAGCCGATCGATCCGGATTCACCCTTCGCCAAGCTAGCGATCCTCAAGGATCAGATGAAGAAGTAATCAGGTCGACACGCGATGTCAGGAGACCAGCCCCTTGTGACCGCGCGCCAGCGCATCGACAAATGGCTGTTCTTCACGCGTGTCGCCAAGTCCCGTTCCATTGCCCAGACGCTGGTGTCCGGCGGCAAGGTGACGGTCAACGGCCAGCGCATCGCGCAACCCTCCGTCCAGGTGAAGCCCGGCGACATGGTGGCCGTCACGCTCGAGCGGCGTGACGTCGTGCTGAAGGTCGTGGCCCCCGGAGACCGGCGTGGTCCCTATGAGGAGGCAAAGCTCCTCTATGAAGATCTTTCCCCGCCCCCGCCGCCAAGAGACGGCCTGACACCGTTTGAGCAGGCGCAGCGCGCCGTTGGCACCGGACGTCCGGAAAAGAAGGATCGCCGCGCGATCGACCGGCTGATGCGCGGGCGCTCGGACCCCGATTGACGATTGGAAAATCATGCCCGCACCTGCGGCAATTTCTGCAGTCTTTGCGCTTGCAATGGGATTTTAAAGCCGTTACCTGACGTTCGAAAAAGATGGCGTCGATTGATTTGAAAATCCGCCTGTTGAACTGGAGTGCCGCATGACCTATGTCGTGACTGACAATTGCGTTCGCTGCAAATACACCGACTGTGTCGAGGTTTGCCCGGTCGACTGTTTCTATGAAGGCGAGAACTTCCTCGTCATTCATCCGGACGAATGCATCGATTGCGGCGTTTGCGAGCCGGAATGTCCGGCAGAAGCCATCAAGCCCGATACCGAACCGGGCATGGAAAAGTGGCTGAAGGTCAACACGGAATTCGCCTCCATCTGGCCGAACATCACGGTCAAGCGCGACCCGATGCCGGAAGCCGAAAAGTTTGACGGCGAAGAAGGCAAGTTCGAGAAGTACTTCTCGCCGGAGCCGGGCCAGGGCAACTGAGCCGTCCCCCAGGGCGCAACGCCCGGGAAAGAACATCACGAAGCGCGGGTGCCACCTTTTGAAGGTGGCTGCCCCGAACGCTATTCGGTTTCCATATCAAATCGTTGATTTCCTCAGTTTTTTGTGATAGGGTATAGATACTGACCCAAACGCGTGACCTTGAACGCGCCAACCACCACGAAAGCAACTGATCCTGAAAACGCGATCAAACATCTGAAAAGCAACCGTCGCGTTGCTCATGTGTTTTTGCGTTGATGGATTTTGTTTTTGCGCCGGCTGATGGGCCAGCCAGTGCCAACGACGGCCTTGCCGTCTACCCGGGCCGAACTGACCCGGCCTCGGCTCTCTCACGAGCCGGGGGAAAACAGGGAGTTTTTTTGACGCATGACGATCCAGCAGAAAAAACCGGCAGCAATCAGACACGGCTTCAAGACGGGCGAGTCCATCGTGTATCCCGCTCATGGCGTCGGTCAGATTGTGACTATTGAAGAGCAGGAAGTCGCGGGCATGAAGCTTGAGCTTTTTGTCATCGATTTCGAGAAAGACAAGATGCGGCTGAAGGTTCCGGTCGCCAAGGCCGTCAGCATCGGCATGCGCAAGCTTTCCGAGAACGACAGCGTCGAGAAGGCTCTGAAGGTTGTTCAAGGCAAGGCCCGCGTCAAGCGTACCATGTGGTCGCGCCGTGCACAGGAATACGATGCCAAGATCAATTCCGGTGACCTGATCGCAATCGCTGAGGTCGTGCGTGACCTGTACCGTGCTGAAAACCAGCCGGAACAGTCCTATTCCGAGCGTCAGCTTTATGAAGCAGCCCTTGACCGCATGGCACGCGAAATCGCCGCCGTGAACCGCACCTCCGAAACGGAAGCCGTGCGTCTGGTCGAAGCGAACCTCAACAAGGGTCCGAAGCGTGGCAAGGCCATCGAAGAGGACGACGCGCAGGAGGAAGAAGAAGCCGCATAATCTGCGACGCTTCTTTTCCGAGACGTTCAAACCCCGGTCGAAAGGCCGGGGTTTTTCGTTTGCGGTCACGCATGGTCAGCCGCGAAGCGGACCAGCTCTGGCCCAGCCACGGATGGGCTGCAGATTATTCCGAGATGATCTTGAACTTGTCGCCGGGCCGAACCGGGCTGAAGGGCGACATGGCGTTCAGAAGGCGGAAGAGATCGGGTTTGCGATCCGTGCCCATCATGCGGGCAGAGAGCGTTTCGACCGTGTCCTTCGGTCCGGCGGTGATCACCCGGACGCGCAGCGGCTTCAGCGAGGCGATCTCGCTCGGTGTCATGCGGCGGAAGGAATCGCGGATCTCGCCGGCCACCTCTTCGAGCTTCGCATCCCCCTTCGGCACGGCCGTGAGGAACCGATAGATCTGCGAGCCGGAGCGGATGACGGTGACGTCGAAATCCCACTTCTGGGCCGAGGCGCGGGCGGTGGCGCCGTCCATGCCATTGACCTTGATCGACCGGATGGACGTCTTGTCGAGCCCCGTGACCCAGCCGCTGGCGATATAGTCGGTGAGCGAGATCTGGGCCTGGCCGGAGACGCCATCGAACCGCACCGCGATATCGCCGGGCCCGGTGGCCAGAACCGCTTCCGCCTTGTTGTCGATCTGGAACCCGTCCGGCACGTCGAAGCGGATGCCGAGATTGGCATGCAGGAAGGTCGTGCCGCGCACATAGCCTTCCTTCGGGCTGTCGCCGAACAGAAGGCCGTCGATGCCGGAGAGATAGTAGTCGCGCCCCTTGTCGCCGACCGTACCCTCCTGGCCGAAGCGGCGGGCATGCTGGCGCGCCAGTTCCACGCGCTGCGGCGCGCTCGGATGGCTGGAGAGGAAGTCGAGGCTCTGGTCGTCGCCGTTGACGGCGGTGAAGCGGCCGTAATTTTCCATCGAGGTCAGGAAGCGCGCGGCGGCGTAGGGGTCATAACCCGCCTCGCCCAGCATGCGCACGCCGATCTCGTCGGCCTGGAGTTCCTGGTTGCGCGAGAAGGCGGCAAGGCGCAGCTTGCCGCGGGCAATCGCCTGCTGGCCGGCCATGTCGTTCTGCAGAACCTCGGAGACCACCTGGCTTGCGATCTGCTCGGCCTCTTCCTTCTGCTGACGCAGGATGCCGTGATTGGCCGTGACGTGGGCCATTTCATGCGCCAGAACGGCCGCCACTTCCGAGGCATCGTTGGCGAGCGCGAGAAGACCGCGCGTCACATAGAGATAGCCGCCCGGCAGCGCAAACGCGTTGATGGCGGGAGAATTGAGAATGGTGATGCGATAGGACTGTTTCGGGTTTTCCGAAACGGCGGTCAGCGAACCGGCAATGCGGGCGACCAGCTTTTCCGTCTTCTCGTCATTATATTCGCCGCCATAGGTGGCCAGAATGCGCGGATGCTCCCGCGCGCCCATCGAGGCGTTCGGATCGTTCTTCTGCGCTTCGGAAAAGACCTGCGGATTGCTCGACGGGCCGATGGCGTTCGCACTTGCGGCCGAGTCGGCGACGATGCTCTGGCACGAGGAGAGGGCAATGCTTGCGGACAGCATGACGACAAGCGGCACCCGTCTGGCGAGGCCTGCGGGCAGGTGACGCGCCCTGACGCCTTCAGCAAACAAAAACAATGCCTTGTTCATCTCGCTCCGCATTCCCGCCTGAAGCCCGCCAGCACGAGCCTCAACGGCCCAGTCTTCGCTTTTGCAGCATGGCAAGCCCGGTCTAACCGATTGACCCTCGGTTGCATAGACTTTTACACAGAAAAATGCCGCAGATTTGCCCTCTGTTGCAGAGCCGCATCGCATCCCCGCCTGTCGGAATTGCGACGCGTCAGCCGCCCTGCGGAACAGGCAGGTCCGCGATCGCCCCTTGCGCCGCGACATGGCCGGCCTCGACGAGGATGAACCGGTCCGCAAGCCGCCGCGCCTCGTCGCGATCATGCGTGATCATCAGGACGGTGAAGCCTTCGTCCCGATGCAGCGCGCCGAGCAGATCGCCCATCTGGTGACGCAGTTCGGGATCGAGCGCGGCGAAGGGCTCGTCCAGCAGCATGATCGGCCGCTTGCGCACCAGCGCACGGGCAAAGGCCGCCCTCTGCCTTTCACCGCCCGAAAGCGTGCCGGGCATGCGCTTTTCGAAACCTGAAAGACCGACGCGGGACAGCGCCGATGACACCGCCGCCCGGCCAACCGTATCCAGCCGCAAGGACGGGCTGACACCGAGCGCCACATTGGTGAAAATATCGAGATGGGCGAAGAGATTATTGTCCTGAAACACCAGCGAGACGGGCCGCTTGCCCGGCGGAACGGAGGCCATGTCCTGCCCGCCGATCAACACGCGGCCCTCATCCGGCGCCTCGAAACCGGCGAGAATGTTGAAGAGCGTGCTCTTGCCCGCGCCCGATGGCCCGGTGACTGCAACGAAGGCGCCGGCAGGAACCACGAGATCGAAGCCGAAACGGTGGTCGCCGAGCGTGAGACCGACGCCCGAAACTTCGATGGCCTGCATCATCGCCCCGCCTCCCCTTGCCGCCGGTCGGACGGTGTGCCGAGCACGGCAAAGGCCATGCAGACGGCGGCCAGAATGAGCGTCAGCGCCGCGGCATCCGTGGTGCGATAGCTGCCGAGCCGCGCGTAGATCAGCCAGGGCAACGTCACGAAGCCTTCGCCGCCGAACAGCGCCACCGCCCCGAGATCACCGAGCGACAGCGCCAGCGCAAAGAAGAACGCCATCAGCAACGGCCGCGACAGCGCCGGCGCGTCGATGATGCGCAGCCGCTGAAAGCCGGTGAGGCCAAGGCTTTGCGACAGCCGCCGGGTCCGTTCGAAATGGCTCAGCACCGCCGGCTGCAGGACCCGCAGCGAAAAGGGCAGCGCCATCAGGGCATTGATCACCGCGACAAGCACATAGGGCGCAAACCCGCCGCCGCCCTTGAGCCACAGGAACCACCCGGTCGACAGCACGATGGGCGGCGTGAGCAGGATCAGCGACCCGCCCGCGTCGAGCCCGCCGGCAAAGACGCGGCTTGCCGTCGAAATCCGCGCCACCGCAATCAGCCAGGAGAGGATGAGCGCCAGAAGCCCGGCCGAAAGCCCGAGCGCAGCACTGGTCGACAGCGCCCGCCAGAACAGCGGATCGGCCAGAAGATGCGGAAAATCCGCCCGCAATCCATCGACCAGGATCGCCACGAAGGGCGCACCGCAGAAGATGAGAAAGACAAGAATGACCGCGCCATCCCAGACCTTCGAAACCAAAGAGCCGCCATCGAACCGGCGGATGCCCGCCCCCTGCTGGGCGCGCTCTTCCGCCGGCGTCGGAAAGGCCGCCAGGAAGAGCAGGACGAGGCCGGTCAACACGACCTGAACCAGAACCAGAAACACCGCCCGCCCCGGCTCGAAATCGAATTTCAGCGCCTGATAGATCGCCACTTCCAGCGTGGTCGCCGCCGGCCCGCCGCCAAGCGTCAGCACCAGCGTGAAACTCGTGGCGCAGAGCATGAAGATCAGCCCCGCCACACCCGGCAGCGCCGCCATCAGCGCCGGCCCCTCGACCAGGCGGAAGAGCGAGACGCGGCCGAGACCGAGATTGGCGGCAAGCTTCCAATAGGTCGGGGGAAAGCGGTCGAGCGCTGCTGTGAAGAGACGGGCGGCAAGCGGAATATTGAAGAATGTATGGGCAACCAGAATACCCGTCATTCCATAGACATTGAACTTGGTCGCAACGCCGAAGAAAGATAGCACACTATTGAATACACCTTCCCGCCCCCAGACGGCCAGCACACCGAAGGCGGCCGCAAGGGCCGGAAGCCCCATGGGCGCGGCCATGAAGCGGAGCAGCCAGACGCGGCCCACAAGCTGCGGCCGACGCGCGACGGACAGCGCCACGACCGCGCCGAAGACGACCGAGAGCAGCGTCGAAAGCGAGGCCTGAAGCAGCGTGAATTTGAGCACGCCGACAATCTGCGCATCCAACCCGCCGGCACTACCAAAGCGAAGCAGCGGGACAAGCGCCAGCGCGACAAAGCCGAGAATGAAGGCGAGCGCCAAGGCCCCGCCCATCCGCTCCCCGGTCATGCCGCGCTGAGGCCTCATCTCAGGTCCTTACTTCGCGCCCATGGCGGCAACCCATTCGGCCACCCAGGCCTTGCGGTTCTTCTCGACCTCGTCCGGCGACATCAGGAATGTCTTGGCCGGCTGCACCAGCTTGTTGAAGGCTTCGGGAAGCGGCTGGTCCATCTTGGCGGCCGGCAGCATCCAGTTGGTCGTCGGAATGATATCCTGGAATGCCGGGCTCACCATGAAGGAGAGGAAGGACTTGGCCAGCGCCGGGTCCTTCGACGTTGCTGTCATGCCCGCCACTTCCACCTGGATATAATGACCTTCCGAGAAGCTTGCGGCCTGATAGCGCGTGGTCTTTTCTTCGATCTCGTGATAGGCGGGCGAGGTCGTGTAGGAGAGCACCATCGGCGCTTCGCCCTTGGTGAAGAGACCATAGGCCTCCGACCAGCCGGGCGTCACGGTCAGGACGCGCCTGGAGAGCTTCTTCCAGGCGTCGCCTGCCTTGTCGCCATAAACCGACTTCATCCAGAGCAGCAGGCCGAGACCCGGCGTCGAGGTGCGCGGGTCTTCAATGACGATCTTCTCGTCCGGATTGCCGTTGACCAGTTCATCGAGGCTCTTCGGCGGCGTCTTCAGCTTTTCCGTGTCATAGACCACGGCGAAATGGCCGTAATCGTAAGGCAGGAAGACATCATCCTTGAAATCGCCCGGCACCTTGACGGCAGAAGCATCAACGCCGCTCGGCGCGAACAGCCCGGTCGCCTTGGCATCCGCCACGAGGCCGGTGTCGAGACCCAGCACGATATCGGCCTTGGTGTCCTTGCCTTCCAGCTTCAGCCGGTTCAGCAGCGCCACGCCATCTTCCACCGAGACGTAATTGACCGTGCAGCCGCAGGTCTTCTCAAACGCCGCCTTGACCTTCGGCCCCGGTCCCCATTCGGCCGTGAAGCTCTCATAGGTATAGACGTTCAGCACCTTGTCGGCCGAGAAGGCGGATGTTGAGGAAAGAAGTGCGGCCACGGCCGCCAGAAGAACTGTCTTGCGCATCTGCGCCTCCTTGCGTTTTTAAATACAGGGGAAGAGGCGCTTGATCTCGAGCCGTCTAATCCCTCCGCCGGTGCTAACCGGATCAGGTTCTTCGGGTTGGCGTTGAAGCCTCTCAGCCATTTCAGACGAAACAGCACCCCGTTAGAGCGCTTTGACATGTAAGGGCTGGCGGGAATTGTGACAAGGTTTTTGTGGGGCGGACGCGGTGGGTGTGCCTTACGCAGGTGCGTCAAGGTGAGGTGGGGCCGGTGCCTCCGGCCGATCTCCCCCCTTGCGGGGGAGATGCCCGGCAGGGCAGAGGGGGGTATGGTGCGGCATGCTCTGTCCCCATTGACGTTCTTCCGTGTGGCTCACCCCCCTCTGTCAGCTGCGCTGACATCTCCCCCACAAGGGGGGAGATTGACGTCGTGCCTCTTGCTCCGCCCTCATCCTGAGGTGCCGCCCGCAGGGCGGCCTCGAAGGATGCGCTTGTGGCGCGGGGCCCTTGAGCGTGTGGCTTTGACCCTTCGAGGCCTGCGCCTTGCGCAGGCACCTCAGGGTGAGGTCTCACGGGTGGGCACGTCAAAATCCCCGGGAAAAACCTTCCCCGAGTTTCACTCCGGTCTAACCGCCTCCGTCCCTTTCTCTGGACATCAGCTTCCGGAGAGCCACGCTGACGCGCCGCCCTGATGGGTAGTTTAAAAATAACGGCGGAGCGCCAGCGCGACCCGTCGAGATCTGCAAGGCAGGGCCTCATCCGACCCTGATCCTCAAACGCGGGCCGCCTCGCTAAGCCGTCTGCGGAGGCAGACGGGTTCTTTGGCGCAGCCAAGCCGCCGAGCCATTCGCGGCCCATCGGGGGAAACGTTTCGTCGGGATTTTTGCCCCAACGCTGCCCGCGTCCCCTGATGACATCTCCCGCACGTTACGAGGGATGCCACCAGGCTCTCCTCCCGCCTGGGCCAGTCGTCGCTGGTCCATCCGGTGGCGGGAGGGCTACAGGATAATGGATACCGCAGAGAGGGGGGAAAACGGTGTGGCATCCGCCCGCCTCTACCCAACGGGGAGAGGAAGGAAAATCAGCATCTTAGCGGGACGCTAAGTGCCAGATTTTCCAGGTGAGGGGGCCATTTTGTCCCCGCCGCTCACCACAAGTTCCCCCTCACCAAGCTCGCCACACCAATCGCCTTCGGCTCTTGGGGCGAGCTATCCTCTCCCCGATGGGGCGAGGAGGTGCCGCGCCGTCTTGCCCCGCCAATCCAAACTGCGACATCACCGTCTTTCTCAGACCATTCCCCCAAACGCACGCTCCCCAGCCCAAGCCAGACCTTATTATCCAACCCTCCCGAAACATCCCCTCACGCTTTACCCTTCCGGGCGGGCCGGTTTTCGGCTATCAGCGCCAGTCATGAGCCTTTTCACCCTTCTCCTTGGCGGCGACCTCGCCATGACCGACCGACTTGCCGCCCAGGTGGCCGGCACGCGCGTGATTGCGGCCGATGGCGGGATGCGCCATGCGGCGGCGCTGAAGCTGACGCCGGAACTCTGGGTCGGGGATTTCGATTCCGCGCCGGAAACGCTGCTTGCCGAATGGCAGGGCATCGAGCGCCAGCCCTATCCGCGCGCCAAGAACGCCACCGATGGCGAGATTGCGGTGGATACCGCCATTGCCCGGGGCGCGACATCGCTCGTCATTGCCGGCGCGCTGGGTGGCGAACGCACCGACCACGCCGTCATGCATCTGCTGCTCGCCCTGTCTCTCGCCGAGCGCGGCATCCCGACGCTGTTGACGACCGGCGAGGAAGAGGCGCAGGCCCTTCTCGGCGGCACCTTGCGAATTGATCTGCCGAAGGGCGCGCTCTTCTCGATCCTGCCCTTTTCTGCGCTTTCGGGCCTGACGATCGAAGGCGCGCGCTATCCGCTCGACCGCGCCGAGATCGGCAATGGCTCGTCGCGCACTGTTTCCAATGTCGCCGAAGGTCCGGTGACGATTACGCTTCAATCCGGCCGCGCGATGGTCATCGCAAGGCCCGCAGACATGTCTGGAGGCTAAGATGGCCCCGCCGATCCTGAAACTCGATGATATTTTCTTAAGCTTCGGCGGTTCGCCGTTGCTGGCCGGCGCCAACCTGCAGGTGGAGCCGGGCGACCGCATCTGCCTTGTCGGCCGCAACGGCTCGGGCAAATCGACGCTGATGAAAATCGCTGCCGGTCTTGCCGAGGCCCAGAGCGGCGAGATCTTCCGCCACCCCTCGGCCACCATCCGCTATCTGGAACAGGCCCCGGATTTCGGCAGCCACAAGACCGTCGAGGCCTATGCAATGTCGGGCCTCGGACCGGGCGACGATCCCTATCGCGTCACCTATCTGCTCGAGCATCTGGGCCTTCAGGGCGACGAGAACCCGGCCAACCTCTCCGGTGGTGAAGCCCGACGCGCGGCACTCGCCCGCGTGCTGGCCCCCGAACCCGATATCCTGCTGCTGGACGAGCCCACCAACCATCTCGACCTCAACACGATCGAATGGCTGGAAGGCGAACTCACCCGCAGCCGCTCCGCCATCGTGCTGATCTCGCACGACCGTCGCTTTCTGGAGAAAGTCTCCAATGCCACCGTGTGGCTCGATCGCGGCACGGCGCGCCGGCTCGACCGCGGCTTTGCCCATTTCGAGGAATGGCGCGATCAGGTTCTCGAACAGGAAGAGCTGGAACAGCACAAGCTCGGCAAGGCGATCGAGCGCGAGGAACACTGGCTGCGCTATGGCGTAACCGCGCGCCGCAAGCGCAATATGCGCCGGCTTGGCGAATTGCAGACCATGCGCAAGGACTATCGCGGCCACAAGGGACCGCAGGGCACGGTGCAGGCAAGCGTCACCGACGCACGCGAATCCGGCAAGCTGGTCATCGAGGCCGAAAAGATCACCAAGACCTATGGCGAGCGCTCCATCGTTGCGCCCTTCTCGATCCGTGTCCATCGCGGCGACCGCATCGGCCTGATCGGCCCGAACGGCGCCGGCAAGACGACGCTGCTGAAGATGCTGACGGGCCAGCTGGAACCGGACACCGGCACAGTGAAGCTCGGCACCAATCTGGACATCGCGACACTCGACCAGCGCCGCGAGGACCTGAACCTGAATGATACGCTGGCGCATTATCTGACCGACGGGCGCGGCGAGAACCTGCTGGTCAATGGCGAGCAGCGTCATGTGACCGGCTATATGAAGGACTTCCTCTTCCAGCCGGAACAGGCCCGCACGCCGATCCTGCAGCTGTCCGGCGGCGAGCGCGCCCGCCTGATGCTGGCCCGCATTCTCGCGCGGCCCACCAACCTCTTGATCCTCGACGAACCGACCAACGATCTCGACATCGAGACGCTGGACCTGCTGCAGGAAATCGTCGCCGGCTTCAACGGCACCGTCATTCTCGTCAGCCACGACCGCGACTTCCTCGACCGCACCGTCACCTCGACCATTGCGCCCGCCAATCCGGACGCGCCGGACGGCCGCTGGATCGAATATGCCGGCGGCTATTCTGACATGCTGACCCAGCGCAAGGGGCTTGAGGCCGAACGGCGTCAGGCGGAAGCGAAGAAGGACAAGCCGAAGGACGAGAGCGGTGCCGCTGCGGCAGCGCCCGAAAAAGCCAAGGGGAAACTCTCCTACAAGCAGAAATTCGCGCTCGAAAACCTGCCCAAGCAGATGGACGAGGCGGAAAAGAAGGCCGTGAAGCTCGAAGAGAAGATGGCGGATGCCAGCTTCTTCACCAAGGACCCAGCCGGCTTCAGCAAGACCGCCGCAGAGCTCGAAAAGCTGCGCAACCAGATCGCCGCCTGGGAAGAGGAATGGCTGGAACTGGAAATGCTGCGCGAGGAGCTGGAGGGCTGAACCATGGCCACCGACAACGGACAACCGCCACGCGGCGGATTTGCCGGCCTGGTTCCCGAACTGCTCGTCGTAGACATCGAGGCGAGCCTGCGCTTCTGGATCGACGGTCTCGGTTTCACCATTGCCTATCAGCGGACGGAGAGCAAATTTGCCTATCTGGAGCGTCCCGAAGGGGCGCAGATCATGCTGTGCCAACGCTGGGGCAAATGGGAGACCGGCCCGATGGAAATGCCATTCGGGCGCGGCGCGATGTTTCAGATCCATGTGGAGGCCACCGAACCGGTTCAAAAAGCGCTGGAGGCTTTGGGTATTCCGCTCCATGAAGGCCCGCGCGAGGTCTGGCGCCAATGGGGTGATCGGGAAGGTGGCAATCGCGAGATTTTCGTACTCGACCCCAATGGCTATCTGATCATGATGACGGAAGAGCTGGGCGAACGACCGCTGAGCCCGAAGGACGAGGTCTGAGCGCACGCCTGTTGCCTGCTATTCGTTCAAGCTTGCACAAACCGCACATGCTCATTACCTTGCTCGCAATTTGATAAGGAGCAGGTTCGAATGACCATGCAGTTTCAAGGCACCGAGACATACGTCGCCGAGAAGGACCTGATGATTGCGGTGAATGCCGCGATCCGGCTGGAGCGTCCGCTTCTGGTCAAGGGCGAGCCCGGCACCGGCAAGACGGAGCTGGCGCGCCAGATCGCCAGCGGCCTTGGCCTGCGCATGATCGAGTGGAACATCAAATCCACCACCAAGGCCCAGCAGGGGCTTTACGAATATGACGCCGTCTCGCGGCTGCGCGACAGCCAGCTCGGCGACGAGCGCTTCAATGACATTTCCAACTATATCCGCAAGGGCAAGCTCTGGGAGGCGTTTTCCGCCGACGAGAAGACCGTGCTTCTGATCGACGAGATCGACAAGGCCGATATCGAGTTTCCGAACGACCTGCTGCAGGAACTCGACCGCATGGAATTCCACGTCTACGAGACCGGCGAGACGATCCGCGCCAGGGTGCGCCCCATCGTCATCATCACCTCGAACAACGAGAAGGAATTGCCGGACGCGTTTCTGCGCCGCTGCTTCTTCCACTATATCCGCTTCCCCGAAGCCGAAACGCTCGAGAAGATCGTCGATGTCCACTATCCCGGCATTCGCCAGGATCTGGTGCGCGCGGCCCTCACCCGCTTTTTCGAAATCCGCAACGTGCCGGGCATCAAGAAAAAGCCTTCGACCTCCGAAGCGCTCGACTGGATCCGTCTGCTCGTGGCCGACGATATCGACCCCGCCGATCTGTCGGCTGACGCCAAGACCATCCTTCCGAAACTGCACGGCGCACTGCTCAAGAACGAGCAGGACGTTCACCTCTTCGAACGCCTCGCCTTCATGTCGCGCCGGGAGAATTGATTCTTCGTCACGTTAAGACTAAATAGACTCTGGAATTCGTGGTGATTTGCCGGCCGGCTTGCAGCCACGTAAAATAAGTCGCTAAAATGGGCCCAGATGACTGAGAAGTCTGGAACCGGTAGCGATTTTCGCCGCCGGTTTTTTTGTGTTTTGAGAAGAAGAGAAGACCATGCCGATCAAGATTCCCGATGGATTGCCCGCCAAGGAAACCCTTGTCAACGAAGGCGTGCGCGTGATGACGGAGGCGGTCGCCGTCCGCCAGGACATCCGCCCGCTGCGCTTCGGCCTGCTCAATCTCATGCCCAACAAGATCAAGACCGAGCTGCAATTCGCCCGCCTCTTGGGCGCCTCGCCCTTGCAGATCGAACTGACGCTTGTGCGCGTCGGCGGCCACAAGGCCAAGAACACGTCGGAGGAGCATCTGCTCTCCTTCTACAACACCTGGGACGAGGTGAAGGACCAGAAATTCGACGGCTTCATCATCACCGGCGCGCCGATTGAAACGCTCGAATTCCAGGACGTGACCTACTGGAAAGAGATGGAACAGATCCTCGACTGGACGCAAACCAACGTCCATTCCTCCATGAATATCTGCTGGGGCGGCATGGCCGCCATCTGGCACTTCAACCGCGTGCCGAAACACACGCTCGATCACAAGGCCTTCGGCGTCTACCGCCACCGCAATCTCGCGCCAGCCTCACCCTATCTCAACGGCTTCTCGGATGACTTCCAGATCCCCGTCTCCCGCTGGACGGAGGTCCGCCGCGCCGATATCGAAAAGGTGCCGGGACTGGAAATCCTGATGGAATCGCCGGAAACCGGCGTGTGCATCGTGCATGAGCGCAAGGGCAATCGGCTCTATGTGTTCAACCATATCGAATATGATTCCACGACGCTGGCGGACGAATATTTCCGCGACGTGCAGGCAGGCTCGGCCATCGAAGTCCCGCATAACTACTTCCCGGACGACAATCCGGCCAACAAGCCGCTCAACCGCTGGAAGAGCCACGCCCATCTGCTTTTCGGCAACTGGATCAACAACATCTACCAGACAACGCCCTATGACATGGCCAGGATCGGCGAGGAAGAACACAACCCGGGATACTGATCCGGTTGTAACAGCCTTCAATTTCCATCACACTGATCGTATTGCACGATTAAATGTGATACATTAAATTGAAGATCGTCTGGGATGAAAACAAGCGGCGAGCGAATCTGGCCAAGCACGGGCTGGATTTTGCCGATTTGACGCTGGAGTTTTTCGCGTTGGCCGATGTTGAGCGAGCCAAGCTAGGGCGATTCGTGGCGGTGGGTGATTTTCGAGGGCGTTTGGTGGTTGCGGTCATATTTCGCCCTTTAGGGGTGGAGGCCATTTCCATCATCTCGATGCGGCCCGCGAGCGAACGTGAAAGGAGGCGCTGATGCATACGAAATTTTCTTCGAAGCGGCCGCTCACGGACGAAGAAGAGGCCGAAATCCAGCAGATGATTGCCTCCGATCCGGATAATCCCGAACTGACCGACGAGCAGATTTCAAATCTGCGCCCCTTCCGCGAAGTCTTCCCCGACCTCGCCGCGTCCATCGACCGCGAGTTGGCCCGCCGCGGCCGTCCGCCGGTTGAAAATCCGCGTCGGCAGGTTTCGATCCGGCTGGACCCGGACGTGCTGGCGCATTACAAATCGACGGGCAAGGGCTGGCAATCGAGGATCAACGACGCCTTGAGGAAAGCTGCTGGGCTTTAAAGCAATTCCAGTAAAAGTGGAAAGCGGTTTTACGTTCGGAATTGCGGAGAGCAAAAATGCAATTCCAGTGAAAGTGGGAACCGGTTTCACGTCCGGAATTGCGGCAAACAAAGACAAGGGTAAGGCCCGCATGTTCATCCCCTTCTTCCTCGAATTGAAGGCCGCGAAAGTTCCCGTTTCGCTGCGGGAATATCTGATGCTTCTGGAAGGCATGAAGGAAGGTCTGGTCGATTTCGACGTTGAAGGCTTCTATTATCTCTCCCGCGCCACGCTGGTGAAGGACGAGCGCTTCATCGACCGTTTCGACCGCGTCTTCTCGCAGGTCTTCAAGGGGCTTGAGGCCGTGTCCGGCAGCGCCGACGCGGTTGATCCGACCGATATTCCCGACGAATGGCTGCGCCGCATGGCGGAGAAATTCCTGACCGAGGAAGAAAAGGCGCTCGTCAAATCGCTGGGCGGTTTCGAGGCGCTGATGGAGACGCTGAAACAGCGCCTTGCCGAGCAGCAGGGCCGCCACCAAGGTGGCAACAAATGGATCGGCACCGCCGGCACCTCCCCCTTTGGCGCTTACGGCTACAATCCCGAAGGCGTGCGCATCGGCCAGGACAAGTCGCGCAACCGCCGCGCCGTCAAGGTCTGGGATCGCCGCGACTTCAAGAACCTCGACGACAGCGTCGAGATCGGCACGCGCAATATCAAGGTCGCGCTGAAGCGCCTGCGCAAATGGATCCGGCAGGGCGCTGATGAGGAGCTGGACCTTTCCGGCACGATCCGCTCGACCGCCGAGCACGGCTATCTCGACGTGAAGACGCGGCCCGAGCGCCGCAATGCGGTGAAGCTGCTGATGTTCTTCGACATTGGCGGCTCGATGGACGACCATATCAAGGTGGCGGAAGAGCTCTTCTCGGCTGCCAAGTCCGAATTCAAGCACATGGAATATTTCTACTTCCACAATTGCGTCTATGAGGGCGTGTGGAAGGACAACAAGCGCCGCCGCGTCGATGTGACGTCAACCTTCGACCTCATCCGCACCTTCGGCTCCGACTACAAGGCGATCTTTATCGGCGACGCCGCCATGGCCCCTTACGAGATTTCCCATCCGGGCGGCTCGGTGGAGCACTGGAATGCCGAGGCCGGCGCCGTCTGGCTTGACCGGCTGACCAGCCATTTCAGCAAAAGCGTCTGGATCAACCCGGTCAAGGAAGAGTATTGGGGCTATAGCCAGTCCACGCAGATGCTGCGCACGCTGATGAACGGCCGCATGTATCCCCTGACGCTTGGCGGACTGGAAGACGCCACCCGCGAGCTCTCCCGCTAAGTCTCATTGAACATAGAGGAATATCAATATGGACGCTGAACTGTTCGGCAAGACGGCCAAGGGCGAGGATGTGCATCGCGTCACCATTTCCGGCGGCGGCCTGACGGCCCATATCATGACCTGGGGCGCAGTCATCCAGGACCTGCGTCTGGAAGGCCATGACGCGCCCCTTTCGCTCGGCTTCGAAAAGTTCGAGGACTATCCGCTCCACTCCTCCTATTTCGGCGCCACGCCCGGCCGCTGCTCCAACCGCATTGCCGGCGGCAAATTCACGCTCGACGGCAAGACGATCCAGCTGGAAAAGAACGAAAAGGGCATCGGCCACCTGCATGGCGGCTCGGACGGCATTGCCAAGCGCGTCTGGACGATCGACGCGCTGACCGCCAACAGCGTCACCTTAAGCATCCTCGATCCCGATGGTCGCGCCGGCTATCCCGGCAACGCGAAGATCAAGGCGATCTTCACGCTCAAGGACGGCGGTTGCCTCTCCATCGTCTACGAATCGACCACGGATGCCCCGACCCCGGTCAATATCTGCAATCACAGCTATTTCAATCTCGACGGCGGTCCGAGCATTGTCGACCACGAACTCCAGATCGACGCCTATAGCTATCTGCCGACCGATGCGGCGCAGATCCCGACGGGCGAAACGCCCGATATTGCCGGCACGGGTTACGATTTCCGCACATCGCGCCCGATCCGCAAGCTCGAAAACGGCGAACAGGTCCTCTACGACCACAATTTCTGCCTTTCGGCGGAACGCGTCGCCAAGCGCAAGGTGGCAACACTGAAGAGCCCGAAATCCGGCGTCTCCATGGACGTGCTGACGACGGAGCCCGGCGTGCAGGTCTATGCCGCCTTCAAGCTTGACGTCCCGGTCCCCGGCCTCGGCGGCCGCCACTATGGCCCCTATGCCGGCCTCTGCATGGAAACACAGGTCTGGCCGGATGCGGTCAACCACGCCCATTTCCCCAACGCGATCCTCCGCCCCGGCGAGGTGCTGCGCCAGGAAACGGACTACGTGTTCAGCAAACAAGTCTGATCGGGACCCCAAATGGCGGAAATGGCCCCCGGCGCCGGCAGTCATCTGAAGAAACCGGGCGGCCGCGACATCGTGGCCGGCCTTTCCGTCGCGGGCCTGCTGCTTCCCGAAGCCGTGGCTTATGCAACAATTGCCGGCCTGCCGCCGGGCCGGGCAGTCTATGCGGCAGTCGCCGGCTGTTTCGTCTATGCGCTCATCGGCAGAAGCCGCTTTGCCGTCGTTTCGGCCACCTCCTCTTCGGCCGCCATCCTCGCCGCCATGCTCGCGACCTTTCCGGGCGATGCGGCGACGAAATCTGTTCTCGCCACACTTTCCATTGCCATTGCCGGTCTCGTCTTTCTGGCAGCCTGGGCGCTGCGGTTGGGAATTCTGACTGGCTTCATCGCGCGGCCTGTGCTGCGCGGCTTCGCCTTCGGCCTTGCCGTCTCGATCATCCTGCATCAATTGCCCTCGATCACCGGCGTCCCGGTCAAGGCGGACGACATCTTCGAATTCGTGGCCGGTCTGGTGCGCAGCATTCCGCATTGGCAGCCTGCCGGCCTCATCGCAGCAGCGCTTTCGCTGGCCGTGCTGTTCGGAACGCGCCGCTGGCCGCTGTTTCCCGCCGCCTTCGCGGTGGTGATTGTCGGGGCGGGCCTTTCGCTGGCGCTGAACCTTCCACAATACGGATTGAAGGAAACCGGCGCTCTCTCGCTGACGCTCGAATGGCCGCAAATGCCGAGCCTCGTCTGGGCCGATCTTTCCCGCCTCATCCAGCTCACCCTGCCGCTGGTGCTGATCCTCTTTGCCGAAAGCTGGGGCACGATGCGGGCGCTGGCGCTTCGCCATGGCGATCCGATCGAGCCGGACCGCGAACTGGCAGCGCTTGGCTTCTCCAACATCGCCGCTGCCATCGTTCAGGGCATGCCGGTCGGTGCCGGCTTTTCCGCCGGCAATGCCAATGAGAGCGCCGGCGCCCAGAGCCGCTGGTCGAGCCTCATTGCAGCGGTAGCACTCACCATTCTGGTCGTCCTGGCCGCCGGCCTGATTGCGCATCTTCCGGAAGCCGTCCTTGCGGCCATCGTCATTTCGGCGCTCGCCCACGCGCTCGACCCGTCGCCGCTGATCCGGCTCTGGAAGATCGATCGCGACCAGTGGATCGCGCTTGCCGCCGCAGCCGGCGTCCTGGTCTTTGGCGTCGTCAACGGCATGTTGCTGGCGGTTGCCTTCTCGGTCGCGGCCCTCATGAGCCGTCTGGCGCTGCCGCAGATTGCCCGGCTCGGCCGCCTGCCCGGCACGCACGATTTCGCCGACATCGCCCGCCATCCGGAGGCGCAAGTGCCGGCCCATGTCGGCATCTGGCGGCCCTCCGAAGCGCTCTTCTTTGCCAATGCCGAGCGCACACTGGCCACCATTGCCGAGCAGGCGGAAGCCGACCCTGCCATCCGCGTGGTTGTGCTGAGCCTCGAGGAAACGCTCAATCTCGACAGCACCGCACTGGAGGCGATCCAGGAGACGGACAGGCGGATCGCCGCCTCCGGACGGACGCTGCTTCTGGCCCGCGCCCGCGACCCGGTGCGGGATATCTTGACCACAGCCGGAGCCGTTGCCCTGGTGCAGCGCGCCTATTACAGCGTCGAGGACACGGCGGACGCCGCACGCAAGATCATCACGGAGGCACAATCCCATGCGCCATGAATTTCAACCCCGGCTCCACCCGGTCCCGATTGCCGATCTGCGCCCGACGCAGATGACGGTCGGCATGCGGGAGGTCTATCGCAAGCGCCGCGAATGGCGAGACATGTCGGCAGGCGAAGATGCGGATTTTCTCGGCCAGCACATGCTGCCGGGTGTGCTGGGTCCGAAAGGCCGCTGCTGGATTGTCGACCATCACCATCTGGCGCTGGCGCTGCACAAGGAGGGGGTCAAGAGTGTGCTCGTCTCGACGCTTGCCGATCTGAGCGACCTCGGCAAGGACGAATTCCTGACCTTCATGGACAATCGCAACTGGCTGCATCCCTTCAACGGTGACGGCGAGCGCCGACCGGCGAAAGACCTGCCGAAGCGGATCTGGGACCTGCAGGACGATCCCTTCCGCTCGCTGGCGGGCGCGGTGCGCGAGGCAGGCGGCTTTGCCAAGGAATCGACGCCCTATACCGAATTCCTCTGGGCCGACTTCTACCGCCGCCGCCTGAAGCGCCCCGAAACCGACGACGATTTCGATGATGCGGCCGAAAAGGCGCTGAAACTATCCCGCAGCAAGGACGCCAGGCACCTGCCGGGCTGGGTCGACGGCGGCAAATGAAAAACCGGCCCGCTTGAACAGCGAGCCGGCTTCGATGATGTCAATAATCAGCTGACTCAGATGCTGAGGCAGAGATATTTGATCTCGGTATAGTCGTCGATGCCGTATTTCGAACCTTCGCGGCCCTGGCCCGACTGCTTGACGCCGCCGAAAGGGGCGACTTCCGTGGAAATCAGGCCGGTATTGATGCCGACCATGCCATATTCCAGCGCTTCCGCGACCCGGAAGATCTTCGAGACATCCTTCGAGTAGAAATAGGACGCGAGACCAAATTCGGTATCGTTCGCCATTTCAATCACATCGTCTTCCGTCTCGAACTTGAAGAGCGGCGCGACGGGACCGAAGGTCTCTTCGCGGGCAATCTTCATTTCAGGTGTCACCCCGGTCAGAACCGTCGGCTGGAAGAAGAGACCGCCGCGCTGATCCGGCTTGCCGCCGAGCTTGACGGAGGCACCCTTGGACAGCGCATCGGCAATGTGATCCTCGACCTTTTCCATCGCCTTGGACGTGATCAGCGGACCGGCATTGACGCCCTCTTCAAAGCCGTCACCGACCTTGATCTGGGCAACCTTGGCAGCCAGCTTCTCGGCGAAGGCATCGTAAACGCCGGCCTGAACATAGAGCCGGTTGGCGCAGACGCAGGTCTGGCCGTTGTTGCGATACTTGGACACGATCGCGCCTTCGACAGCCGCATCAAGATCGGCATCATCGAACACGATGAACGGCGCATTGCCGCCGAGCTCAAGGCCGAGCTTCATGATCTGGTCGGAGGCCTGACGCATGAGGATGCGGCCGACATTGGTCGAACCCGTAAAGGTCAGCTTGCGCACCTTGTCATTCTCGGTGAATTCCTTGCCTATTGCCGAGGAATCCGTGCCGGGGACGACGTTGAAAATGCCGGCGGGAACGCCGGCACGTTCGGCCAGGATCGCCAGCGAAAGCGCCGAAAGCGGCGTTTCGGCAGCCGGCTTGGACACCATGGCGCAGCCAACGGCAACGGCAGGCGCCATCTTGCGGGCAAGCATCGCATTCGGGAAGTTCCAGGGCGTGATGGCCGCAACAACACCGATCGGCTGCTTGATGACGATGATCCGCTTGTCGCCCTGATGGCCGGGGATCGTGTCGCCATAGACGCGCTTGGCCTCTTCGCCGAACCACTCCACATAGGATGCGCCATAGAGGATTTCGCCGCGGGCTTCCGCCCAAGGCTTACCCATTTCCATGGTCAGGATCGTGGCCAGATCGTCGGCATTGGCGACCATCAGGTCGAAGAGCTTGCGCAGAACGCCAGCGCGCTCCTTGCCCGTCTTCTTCGCCCAGGCCTTCTGCGCCTTGTAGGCGGCGTCAACCGCGCGCGCGGCCTCGGCGCGGCCCATATCGGGCAGCGTCGCGACATGTTCGCCGGTCGAGGGGTTCGTCACGTCGAACGTCTTGCCGCTATCGCTTTTTGCAAGCCATTCGCCGCCGATCACAGCCTTGTCGGTGACAAGGCTCGGATCTTTCAGCTTGGCTGTCAGCTTTTCAGAAATCGCCATGAATCACGCCTCCTTCGCGCATTCGACGAGAGTGTTTTCCAGAATGTCGAGCGCTTCGGCAAAGACATCGTCCTGGATGGTCAGCGGTGCCAGGAAGCGGATGACATTGCCGTAAACGCCGCAGGTCAGGAGAATCAGGCCCTTTTCCAGCGCCTTTTCACGCACCTTGTTGGTGAACTCCGGGCTCGGGGTCTTCGTTCCCGCCACGTTGAACTCAACCGCGTTCATGAAACCCGGACCACGGATATCAGCGATCTGCGGAACGGACGCGGAGAGCGACGACAGGCGCTGCTTGAGGCGATTGCCGAGCTGGGTGGCGCGATCGCAGAGGTTTTCGTCCTTGATGACGTCAAGAACGGCGAGACCTGCTGCAACGCCGATCGGGTTGCCGCCATAGGTGCCGCCGAGGCCGCCGGGGCCGGGCGCATCCATGAGATCGGCGCGGCCGGTGACGGCTGCAATCGGGAAGCCGCCGCCAAGGCCCTTTGCCATGGTGGTGATGTCGGCAACGACGTCATACTTTTCCATCGCAAACAGCGAACCCGTGCGGGCAAAGCCGGTCTGCACTTCGTCAGCAATCAGCACGATGCCATACTTGTCGGCGATTTCGCGCAGCTTGACCATGAACGCGCGCGGCACTTCGTAGAAGCCGCCCTCGCCCTGAACCGGCTCGACGATGAAGGCAGCGACCCGGCTCGGATCGACATCGGCCTTGAAGAGCTTTTCGAGAACGGCAAGCGATTCTTCCATCGTCGTGCCATGCAGCTCGACCGGGAAGGGAACGTGGAAAACATCGGGCATCATCGCGCCGAAGCCAACCTTGTAGGGCTGGACCTTGCCGGTCAGCGTCATGCCCATGAAGGTGCGGCCATGGAAGGCGCCCGTGAAGGCAATGATGGCGGAACGGTTGGTGGCGGCACGCGCGATCTTCACGGCGTTTTCAACCGCTTCGGCACCCGTCGTCACGAAGATCGTCTTCTTCTTGAAATTGCCCGGAACGGCATCGTTCAGGCGCTCGGCCAGCTCGACATAGTTTTCATAGGGCACGACCTGGTGGCAGGTATGCGTGAAGCTGTCGAGCTGCGCCTTGACGGCCTCGATGACGCGCGGATGGCGATGGCCGGTGTTGACGACGGCGATGCCGGCGGCGAAGTCGATATAGCGGCGACCCTCGACGTCCCAGATCTCGGCATTCTCGGCCTTCTGAGCATAGACCTGCGTGGTCACGCCTACACCGCGCGAAATGGCATCAGCCCGGCGGGCTGCAATCTGGGTATTCTGCATCGTCGTCTCCAAACGGATGGGGAAATCTTGTCGCCTCTTCGGCGCGACAAAAACTTTGCATTTTTTCTGTAGACTTGCAATACGGTCTGAGCGATATTTTTCCCGTAGAGACAAGCTGACAACCGGGGCGACGAGATGACTGAAACGGTGCGATTCAAGATTGCCGAAGCGGCCCGCATGGCCGGCGTTTCAGCGTCCACGCTGCGCCTGTGGGAAAGCCAGGGCCTGATCGAGCCGGTGCGCACCGAGACCGGACAGCGCCTCTATGAACAGCCCCATATCGACCGGCTGAAGAAGATCAGCTGGCTGAGATCGGAAAAGGGCATCAACCCCGCCGCCATTCGCGACAATCTCGCCGCCGAAGAGCCTGAGCCTGCCAAGCCGAAAAAGGCCCCGCGCCGGACGCCGGCCCAGCAGATGGGCGCCAAAATCCGCAAGCTGCGCCGCGATGCCGGCGAAACGCTGGAAAAGGTGTCGCAGGAGACCGGCATTTCCGCCTCGCTTCTGTCGACCTTCGAGCGCACCTCGCAAGGCCTGTCGCTGAAATCGCTGCACGACCTTGCCCACCATTTCGGCACGTCGTTTTCGGTCCTGAGCGGCACGGGCGGCACGCGCACCGCCGAATCACTGATCCGCCGCGGCCACTGGACCTCATGGCCGGCAACAACGACCGGCGTCAGCGTGCAGGTTCTGGCCGAAGGCCGCAACATGATGGACTGTCACCGCTTCGTGCTGGCGCCCGGCGCGACCAGCGAAGGCGCCTACGCGCATGAAGGCGAGGAATTCATCCATGTGCTCGCCGGCTCCATGGAAATCGTCCTCGACGACGACCAGTTCTTCGTCATCTCGGAAGGCGACAGCTTCTACTTCGAAAGCCGGAGGCCGCATTCTTGGCGGAACCTGAGCGAGGGCGAGACGGTACTGCTGTGGATCAATACGCCGGCGTCGTTCTGAGGTAGATTTCAAGTTCAAAGCTGCTTGAGACGTGTGCTGGACATTGGCAATTCAAACATGGCTCCGCCCTGAACTATGTTGGATTGGGCCTCTATCGTTTGCCAAAGCGCAAGGATTCGTTCCATTTGTTTTAAGAGAGATGATTTGTAGAGCCCCTTGGCCAAGAAGAAGCCAACGAGATTTGAATTGCGAAACGCGCTGTATTCAGCCTTGTTTCGGGTAATTCGCCGGTCGCCCGAAATCACAACCCAACGACCGTCAGCACTCAAATCCGTGATCCAATGAGTATCTTTTACACCTGGGCCATATCGGTCACGCAGGTGAATGATTTCGTGTTTACCGGCAAATAGCGCGTTCAGCGCACGCGCCAATGCAGGTGGAAGGTTTTCGTCGACAAGAACCTTCAAGCCGCTCTCTTTAGGTGACTTTCAAATTGTACAGCATCCCGCACCACAGAAACCGGAATTTCGAAGATCCTAGCGACGTCTTCCGGCGAGCCCTCAGCGTCAACCGCGTCAGCTAGAACGACTGTTGGGACTCCAAAATCAGTAGCTATCGGCTGTCCGAATGCACGATCTGGATCAATGACAATGGATTTCTTGCCGTTAAACGGCCGCCACCGCGCGACAGCGTCATTCTCGACATCAAGATCTTTAAACGTCTGCTGAATAATGTCTTTAAAGACATATTGGTGCTTCTTCAGGTCGAGAATTTTCGACTGAGAATCAACTTCAGCCATGCGGTCGATACTCTCAAGAAAGATCGTTCTGCCATCAGTCTGGAAACGTCTCGTTGAAAAGGGGTGGCCGTCATTCACGCAAACACGAGCATAATCTAGGCAGTTGCGAATGGCCAACAAACCAACGCCTGCATCGATAAATGCCTTCACGAAACGAAGCTCTATCAGGTCACGAAACCCAATCTCAAGTTGGCCTTCGACCAGAGGATGCTGCACATCCCAAAGTGGGGGTATCTCCCTCGATTCGCCGGCTCGCTTGTAAGTGTAACCTCGCAGCCAACGATTCAGGTTCGCCGGGCTGGTCTTCAACAGTCGTGCAGCTTCGCTCGCAGTGTATGACCCCACTCCGATCGTCCTTGGAAGCAAATCACGGCCATTCACGATTAGCATAACCTTAACCTACGCTTATCTTCCGGTTAGGCAAGCCCGCAGGTACTCGGAATGCAATGGCTCGCCCGCTGACCACACGTGAGCGGAACTGCGCAACGGTGATACCAAATCCATCTTTCATCAAGATGAACTTAATCACATACAAATCAAATCCTAGGAAAATTGGAGCGGGCGAAGGGATTCGAACCCTCGACCCCAACCTTGGCAAGGTTGTGCTCTACCCCTGAGCTACACCCGCTCATCCAAACGGCCTGGGTAGTGGTTGGCCGTGGAAGCGTCCCCGACTTGCGGCGACGGGCGCTATATGGCCCAAGCCCTTTTCAAATGCAACAGGGAAAATTGCAAACGGTGAAGTTTTTTTGACTGAGGCATTTTGTGAAGGAAGATCAAGGGGAACCGGGCGGGGTGCGGAACGATTGCATCATAAGGCTTTGCGGCCTATTGGGGATGCTCAGATTGCAAACCTCATGCGCGAGACTTGATGATGAGCGGCACACCGAAAACCGACAAGGACCTGTTTGAATTTCTCGATGGCCTTGGCATCGACTATATCAACCACGAGCACCGGCCGGTCTTTACCGTGGCCGAGGGCCAGGATCTGCGCGACGCGATCCCCGGCGGGCATACGAAGAACCTGTTCATCAAGGACAAGAAGAGCCGCTATTTCCTGCTCACCGTCGAGGAACATGCGACCGTGGACCTCAAATCGGTCCATACGCTGATCGGCGGCTCCGGCCGCGTCTCCTTCGGTTCTGCGGAAAAGCTGATGGAATATCTCGGCGTCGTGCCGGGCTCAGTGACGGCGCTCGGCGCGATCAACGACACGGACCATCAGGTGACCTTTATCCTCGACGCCGATCTGATGCAGAGCGAAATCATCAACTGCCATCCGCTGCGCAACAGCGCGACCACGGCAATCAAGCGCGACGATTTGCTGCGTTTCATGGAAGCGACGGGCCACGAGGCCATTGTCTTGAAAGTCACCGAGTGACATACGATCTGTAGGATGAAAAAAGTCTGCGCGACGGCGCGGAGGGAGCACTTCGATGAGCGGCGACTATAACCCTTATGGTTCTTCTTATGGCGGCACGATGAGTGCCTCGGCCTCGTTTGGCGGCAAGCCAGCGGCGCCTGCGGGCGGCGGCGCGGATCTGTTCAAGGAAACGACGACGGCGGCCTTCCCGCGCGACGTGATCGAGGAGTCAAAGAATCAGCCGGTTCTGGTCGACTTCTGGGCGCCGTGGTGCGGTCCCTGCCGCCAGCTGACACCGATCATCGAGCGCGTCGTCAAGGAAGCGGGCGGGCGCGTCAAGCTCGTCAAGATGAACATTGACGACCACCCGGAATATGCCGGCCAGATGGGCATCCAGTCGATCCCGGCGGTCGTCGCCTTCGTCAACGGCCGCCCGGCCGATGGCTTCATGGGCGCGATCCCGGAAAGCCAGATTCGCCAGTTCATCGACAAGATTGCGGGTGCTGCCCCCGGCGACGATCAGGCCGAAGCCATAGCCGAAACGCTTGTGCAGGCCGGCGAACTGCTCGCCGCTCGCGACGCCGGCGGCGCAGCCTCGCTTTATGCCGCCGTGCTTCAGGCCGATCCGGAAAATATCGCAGCCCTTGCCGGCATGGCGCAATGCATGATCCTCGCCGGCCAGCATGACCGTGCGCTCGGCCTCATCGACAGCCTTGATGACGAGAAGAAGGCCGATCCGGCCATTCTCGCGGTGCGCAAGTCGCTGGAACTCTATGAGGAAGCCCGCAAGCTGGGCGATCCGAATGCGCTGGAACACGAGCTGTCTCTGAACCCGGACAATCACGAGGCGCGCATGAAGCTCGCCAAGATCGCCAATGTTCAGGGCAACCGCCAGGACGCGGCCGACCACCTTCTCTACATCATGAAGAAGGACCGCACCTACGAGGACGACGGCGCCCGCCGGGAACTGTTGAACCTCTTTGATGTTTGGGGCCCGAAGGAGCCGGCGACGGCTTACGCGCGGCGCAAGATGTCATCGATCCTGTTTTCCTGATCCCGCCCGGCGTTTGTCCGAAGCAAAGGGACGCTGGTCCCGCCGCAAGACAGACGCGAGCAAAGAAGCGCAGAGCCTGCCTGGATCGATGACGAGCCGGCAGGCTCAAAGGAGTGACGATGCAAGTCGGTAACGCACGCTATCTGACCGAAAACGATCTTCCGAGAACGCTGGCCGTGTTTCCGCTCGCCGGTGCGCTGCTTCTGCCCGGCGCGCAATTGCCGCTCAACATCTTCGAGCCGCGCTATCTGGCGATGTTCGACGATGCGATTTCTGGAAGCCGGCTGATCGGCATGATCCAGCCCGCACTCGACGCGGCCGCCGCCGATCCGAAGCCGCCGCTCGCCAAGGTGGGCTGCATCGGCCGCATCACCTCCTTCGGCGAGACCGGCGACGGGCGCTATATCCTGTCGCTGACCGGCGTGACACGCTTCCGCGTGCTGGAGGAACTGTCCGTCACGACACCCTACCGGCAGGTCAAGCTTGCGCCCTTCCTCACCGACCTCGAGCCGGTGAACGAGGAAAGCGTCGATCGCAAGGGCCTGCTGCAGGCCTTCCGCGACTATCTCGACGCCAACAGCCTGGAAGCCGACTGGGACAACATCTCCCGCGCCAGCAATGCCACGCTGGTCAATTCCATGTCGATGATGTCGCCCTATGGCCCGGCGGAAAAGCAGGCGCTGCTCGAAGCCCCGGACCTGAAGACGCGTGCCGAAACGCTGATTGCCATCACCGAGATTGCCCTGGCCAAGGCCGGCTCGGATGGTGGCGGAAGCACCTTGCAGTAAGAGGCCGCCCATGAGCGCACGCACCAGCGGTATCGATCCGAAAATGCTGGAACTGCTCGTCTGCCCGCTGACCAAGGGGCGGCTGAGTTTTGACGCCGAGCGCAACGAACTCATTTCGGAAAAGGCAAAGCTCGCCTATCCCGTGCGCGACGGCATTCCGATCATGCTGATGTCGGAAGCCCGCAAGATCGAGGACTGAGCCGAGCAAGTCCAGCGAAAGTGGACGCCGGTTTCGCGTCCGGAATTGCGCAAAACAAGAAGCCGATCAGATCGGCTGGCCGCCCAGCAGTCTCGGGTCGCCCGAACCGCCGACGTTGGACGCCTGGCGGATGAAGAAGTTCTTCAGGCCCGGCAGCCGGTCGACAACGCTCAGCCCGAAATCGCGCGCCATGCGCATCGGCGTGAAATCGTTGGAGAACATGCGGTTGAGCACATCGGTCGTCACGCCCATGCGGAACGTGTCGAACCGCCGCCATTCCTGATAGCGCTCCAGAATGTTGAGCTGGCCGAAATCGAGCCCGAGCCGGTCTGCCTCGACAATCGTCTCGGCAAGTGCGGCCACATCCTTGAAGCCGAGATTGAGCCCCTGGCCGGAGATCGGATGGATGCCATGCGCCGCATCGCCGGCGAGCGCGAAGCGGGGCGCGACGAATTCGCGGGCGAGCGTCAGCGCAAACGGGAAGGCCCGCTTGCCGCCGACGACCTTGATCGACCCGAGCTTGTGGCCGAAGCGACGCTCCAGCTCTTCCTCGAACACCAGATCATCGGCCCTCAGAAGCGCATCCGCATCTTCCGTCCGCTCGTTCCAGACGAGCGAGGAGCGGTTGTTCTTGAGCGGCAGCGTCGCGAACGGGCCGGCGGGCAGGAAATGCTCCTCGGCAATGCCCTCATGCTGCCGCTCATGCTCGATCGTCGTCACGATGCCGGACTGGCCATAATCGAAACGCACGGTCTTGATGCCGGCAATGTCGCGCAGCTTCGAACGCACGCCGTCGCAGGCCACCAGCAGCCGCGCATCAAGCGTCTCGCCATTCGAAAGCGTGATCGTCTGCCAGGCATCGCCGGTCTTGAAGTCGACGGCCGAAACGCCCTGGCGGATTTCGACGCCCAGAGCATCGGCGCGCTTTCGGAGCGACCGCACCATGGCCGGGTTCGGAACCATGTAGGCGAAGGGCTCGCCGGCCTCCGCCTCACCGTCAAAGGTGAGGAAGACCGGGCGCACCGGGTCGGCGGTCTTCGAATCGGTGATGATCATCTTGCGGATCGGCTCGGCCTCGGGCGCGATATCGTCCCAGGCACCGAGAACTGTCAGCAGGCGCTTGGCGCCGGCGGCAATCGCCGAGGCGCGCTCGTCCTTTTCCCACACCCCTTCGGGTGCAGCATCATAGACGCGCACATCCAGATGCGGTGCTGCCGACTTCACGGCGACCGCGAGCGAAATCCCGACATATCCCCCGCCCGCAATACAGATATCGATCATCGCACCAACCTCGCTTGTATGACTGCCCTTGAGCAAACTACCTGACCTATATAGAGGATGGAAAACGCCATTCCTACCATTGAGCCCATTCTTACCATTGAGAAGGATCAAACATGTCGTCCGAAGCAGGCAATTTTTCGCCCATGCAGGAATTGATCGCCACGCTTGATCTGGAAAAGCTTGAGGAAAACCTGTTTCGCGGCACCAGCCCGCAGGTCGGCTGGCAGCGCGTGTTTGGCGGACAGGTGATCGCGCAGGCCCTCGTCGCCGCCCAGCGCACGGTGGACGACGCCCGCTTCGTGCACTCGCTGCACGCCTATTTCATGCGCCCCGGCGATCCGTCGATCCCGATCGTCTACGAGGTCGACCGCATCCGCGACGGCAAGAGCTTCACCACGCGCCGCGTCGTGGCGATCCAGCACGGCAAGGCGATATTCTCGCTCTCCGCTTCCTTCCAGGAAGACGAAGAAGGCTTCGAACACCAGCAGACGATCCCGCCGGTTCCGACGCCGGAACAATTGGGCGGCGAGGGCGACATCGTGTCGCGCTATGTCGAAAACGCCCCCGAGGCGATCCGCCGCTACTGGCTGCGCCCGCGCCCGATCGAATTCTGCCCGGCCTATCCGGAAGACTATTTCAACCGCCAGCAGCTCGAACCGCTGCAGAATGTCTGGGTGCGGACAACAGGCCCCTCACCGGACGACCGCCGCCTCCGGACGGCGATCCTCGCCTACCTCTCCGACATGACGCTCCTGGACACCTCGCTCTATGCGCATGGCACCTCCGTCTTCGACAGCAGGCTTCAGGTCGCCAGCCTTGATCACGCCATGTGGTTCCACCGCGACTTCTCGCTCGACGACTGGCTGCTCTACGTTCAGGACAGCCCCAGCGCCTCCGGTGCGCGCGGCATGACGCGAGGCAGCCTTTATGATCGTTCCGGCGTTCTGGTCGCTTCGGTGGCACAGGAAGGTTTGATTCGGAAACGTGCAACTGATTAAAATATCGGCAAATTGAAAAATATGCACAATATTTAAGCGATCAACAGCTCCACATTTTCGACAATTTTCGGCCAAGAACCGAAGCTGTCATTTTTCATTAATAATTTCAGCTACTTCCTCTGAATTTCGAATCTGGCACGGACCTTGAATGTGTCAATGCGGTCCCGGACGGATATCCGACCGGCGGCATGACGCGTTGCCCCTCCTTTGGGGCGTACACATGAAGGATGGGAAACCAGATGAAGATTGTGATGGCCATCATCAAGCCGTTCAAGCTGGACGAGGTCCGCGAGGCCCTGACAGCTGTTGGCATCCAGGGCCTGACCGTGACCGAAGTCAAGGGCTACGGGCGCCAGAAGGGACACACTGAAATTTACCGCGGCACCGAATATGCGGTCAGCTTCCTGCCGAAGCTGAAGATCGAGGTCGCCGTCGGCTCCGACCTCGTCGACAAGGCGGTCGAAGCGATCGTTTCCGGCGCCAAGACCGGCCAGATCGGCGACGGCAAGGTGTTTGTCTACTCGATTGACCACGCCGTTCGCATCCGCACCGGCGAAACCGATTCCGAAGCGCTCTAAGCGTTGCGTTCAGGGAGTTAATATCTATGTCCTCATCGAAGCTTTCCATTCTCGGCCGGGCAGGCCTCGCAGCGGCGGCGCTCCTCGCGCCCGTCGTTGCATTTGCGCAGGACGCTGCCGCGCCTGCAGCAGCAGCTGCTGCCGCCGCTGACCCGATCCCGAACAAGGGCGACACCGCCTTCATGTTCATCTCGACCCTGCTCGTTCTGTTCATGATCGTCCCGGGCCTCGCTCTGTTCTACGGCGGCCTCGTCCGCGGCAAGAACATGCTGTCGGTTCTGATGCAGACGACGGTCGTCGGCTGCGTCGTCATGCTGCTGTGGGTCATCTACGGCTATTCGTTCGCCTTTGGCGGCGGCACCAACGCCTTCTTCGGCGGCACCGCCAAGATGTTCCTCGCCGGCGTGACCACGTCGACGACGTCGGCAACCTTCTCCAAGGGCGTCGTCATTCCTGAAATGATCTTCATGCTCTTCCAGATGACGTTTGCGGCGATCACGCCCGCCCTCATCCTCGGCGCCTTCGCCGAGCGCATCAAGTTCGGCGCTGCCGTGCTCTTCTGCGGTCTCTGGGCAACCTTCGTCTACTTCCCGGTCGCTCACATGGTCTGGGACGCGAACGGTTTTCTCTTCAAGCTCGGCGCACTTGACTTCGCCGGCGGCACGGTCGTTCACATCAACGCCGGTGTTGCCGGTTTGGTTGGCGCGATCATGGTCGGCAAGCGTCTTGGCTACGGCAAGGACATGATGGCTCCGCACTCGCTGACGCTTTCGATGGTCGGCGCTGCCATGCTCTGGTTCGGCTGGTTCGGCTTCAACGCCGGCTCCAACCTCGAAGCTTCGGGCGGTGCGATGCTCGCAACGGTCAACACCTTCGTTGCCACCGCTGCTGCAACGCTCTCCTGGTCGCTGGTTGAAAAGATCGTCCGCGGCAAGGCCTCGATGCTCGGCGCAATCTCCGGCATGGTTGCCGGTCTGGTTGCCGTCACGCCGGCAGCCGGCATTGCCGGCCCGATGGGCGCAATCGTCCTCGGCGCACTCGTCTCCCCGCTGTGCTTCTTCTTCGTCTCCGTGGTGAAGAACAAGTTCGGCTACGACGACACCGCTGACGTCTTCGGCGTTCACGGCATCGGCGGCATGTTCGGCGCCATCGGCACGGGCGTTCTCGCATCGGCCAGCCTCGGCGGCATCGGCTATGCAGAAGGCGTGACCATGGGCCACCAGGTCTGGGTTCAGATCGAAGCTGTCCTGACCACCGTTGCATGGACCGGTATCGGCTCGATCATCCTCTACAAGGTGACCGACCTCATCATCGGCCTGCGGGTTGCTCCGGAAGCCGAACGCGAAGGTCTCGACCTCTCGTCCCACGGCGAAGCTGCCTACCACAACTAAGATCGGCGAGCAGCGCGGCGAGAACCGCGCGCTCCTTCAATCCCGTCGCAATCTTCGGATTGCACGTTTTGCCCGGGCCTCACTGTCCGGGCTTTTTTATTTGCACATGCCGAAACCATCGGCACAAGCTGCATAAAATATCACCAGGAGCAGCCAGAAAAAACACCGCAGGCGCCTGTTTTGCAGGCATTGCCCATTTGGCATGCATCTTGATTGCATCCGCTGCAACAAGAGAATAAAATTTGGGCGGATACCATGGATCACACACATATCGGCGGCGACGTCTTCTTTCTGCTGACGGGCGCCATTCTCGTCTTCGCCATGCACGGCGGCTTTGCCTTCCTGGAAGCAGGCACGGTGCGCCAGAAGAACCAGGTCAATGCGCTCGTGAAGATCCTTGTCGACTTCGCCTTGTCGACGCTCGCCTATTTCGCCATCGGCTTCCCGATTGCCTATGGCATTTCCTTCTTCGTCAGCGCCCATGAGCTTTCCGGCCTTGCCGGCGGAACCCTGTTCGGCGCGCAGGGGCTGACGCTGGTGAAGTTCTTTTTCCTCGCAACCTTCGCCGCCGCCGTGCCGGCGATCATTTCCGGCGGCATCGCCGAACGGATGAAGTTCCTGCCGCAGAGCATTGCGACGCTCGCCCTTGTCGGCCTCCTCTATCCGCTCGTCGAGGGCGTGGTCTGGAACGGCAATTACGGCATCCAGGCAACCATCGAATCACTGACCGGCACCAAGCTGCATGACTTTGCCGGCTCGCTCGTCGTTCACGCCTTCGGCGGCTGGGTCGCGCTCGGTGCGGTGATCACGCTTGGCGCCCGCAAGGGCCGCTACACCGCCGCCGGCCGCTCGCATCCCTTTCCGCCGTCATCGATCCTCTGGCTGTCGCTCGGGTCGTGGCTTCTGTGCACCGGCTGGTTCGGCTTCAACGTCATGAGCGCGCAATCGCTCACCAGCGTTTCCGGTCTTGTCGCCATCAACTCGCTGATGGCCATGGTCGGCGGCATCATCGCGGCCGCCGTCATGGGCCGCAACGACCCAGGCTTCGTGCACAACGGCGCGCTTGCCGGCCTCGTCGCGGTCTGCGCCGGCTCCGATGTCTTTCATCCGATCGGCGCACTCGTCACCGGCGCAATCGCCGGCATCATCTTCGTGCGCGGCTTCCATATCTGCCAGGAACGGCTGCGGATCGACGACGTTCTGGGCGTCTGGCCTCTGCACGGACTTTGCGGCCTGTGGGGCGGCATCGCCTGCGGGATCTTCGGGCTCGAACGTCTCGGCGGCATGGGTGGCGTTTCGCTCGTGGCGCAAGTCGCAGGCTCTCTCGCTGTCGCAGCCTTCGGCGCCGTCGCCGGCTTTGCGGTCTATGGCGTGCTGAAATCCACGATCGGCATCCGCCTTGATGAGGAACAGGAATATCGCGGCGCGGACCTGTCGATCCACAAGATCGGTTCGTCGCCGGAAGCCGAAATCCGCTGATCTTTCGGTGCCACGCTCTTTCGAAAGGAAAACAGTTTCTGAAGGCGGATGGTTAAAGGGGCTTTAACTCTCCGCCTGCTAACGTCGGCTCAACATGGCATCGCTGCGACCGGCGGTGCCTGATCGTGATTTGAGTAAACGAGCTGGATTCCATGGCACGGACGACGGTAGCGCTGGATGGCAGGCCCCAGGGCTTTGCGCTTTCAACCTTCATCATCAGGCAGGCAGGCCTTGCCGCCGGCATTGCGCTTTTCGCACTGCTGGCGCTGGGCGTGGCCGCCATGTCGACATGGAACGTCACCGATCCAAGCCTGAGCTTTGCGACAGGCAGGCCGGCGACCAACATTCTCGGCTATCCGGGCGCGGTCTTTGCCGACATCATCATGCAGTTCTTTGGCCTCGCCAGCGTCATTTCGCTGCTGCCGCCGCTCTGCCTTGCCATCGCGCTGATGTTCCACCGCCGAATCAACCGGGTGGCGCAGCGCTTTGCCGCCTGGTTCGGCGGATCGGTTCTGGCCGCCGCAGCCGTCGGCTGCGTGCCGCCCCCGATCACCTGGCCGCTTCCCAACGGTGCTGGCGGCGTGGCCGGCGATCTCATCCTGCGCCTGCCTGCCCTTTTCGCGGGCGCCTATCCGAGCGGGACCTTCGGCCTCATCCTCGGCATCGTTCTGGCCGTTCCGGCCGCGTGGCTGCTGATGATCGCCTGTGGGCTCCTGCTGCGCAATCCGCCGGAACGCGCTCCGAAGTCTTCCGCCGCCTCCAATGCCCGCACGGTCGCTCAGGGCCAGGCGGACGCCCGCGACGATGGCGAGGACGACGAAAGCTATTCGCCGATCGCCGTCTTCTTCGGTGGCGCAGCGCATCACTGGTATAACTGGCAGGCCCGCTTCCGCCGCATCTTCGGCATCCAGGCCTCGAGCCGCAGCAGCGGCCACATCGAAGAGCCCTACGATTTCAACGAGGACGAATATGCCAGCGTCGATCCGGACGCCGCCGAAATCGATGAAGCGCCCTATTCGCCTGCGCATGAAGAGCGCCCCGTTCACGCTGCCGCCGTTCAGCGCCGCGTGATCGCAGCTCCGCCCGCCGACCCCTATTTCGACGAGGACGACGACGCGCCCTTCGATATCGACGTGCCGCAGAGCCGCCCGGCGGCCGCAAGCCCGCGCGTCTCCATGCCGCCGCAGCCGCAGCGCGTCGCAGCCCCGCAGGGCCAGCCCGCCGCGGAAGCGCCCCGCCCGGCCCCGATGCGCACCACCCAGCGTGCGCCGGCCCCGACGCCGCGCGCCCACAGCAGCAATGACAGCTTCATCCTTCCCTCGACCGAGCTGCTTGCCGAACCGAAATCGACCGGCCGCGATTCGACGCTGTCGCCGGAAGCACTGGAACACAATGCCCGCCTGCTCGAAGGCGTTCTCGACGACTTCGGCGTCAAGGGCGAGATCATCCATGTCCGTCCGGGCCCGGTTGTCACGCTTTACGAACTGGAGCCGGCCCCCGGCATCAAATCGTCGCGCGTCATCGGTCTCGCCGACGACATCGCCCGCTCGATGAGCGCGATCGCCGCCCGCGTCGCCGTGGTGCAGGGCCGCAACGCCATCGGCATCGAACTGCCGAACCAGAAGCGCGAGATGGTTTACCTGCGCGAACTGATCGAAAACCAGGAATTCCACGACGCCAAGGGCAAGCTGGCGCTCAGCCTCGGCAAGACGATCGGCGGCGAGCCGGTCATTGCAGACCTTGCCAAGATGCCGCATCTTCTCGTAGCCGGTACCACCGGCTCGGGCAAGTCGGTCGCCATCAACACCATGATCCTGTCGCTGCTCTATCGGCTCTCGCCGGAAAAGTGCCGCCTGATCATGATCGACCCGAAGATGCTCGAACTTTCCGTCTATGACGGCATTCCGCATCTGCTGTCGCCGGTCGTGACCGATCCGAAGAAGGCCGTCGTCGCGCTCAAGTGGACCGTGCGCGAGATGGAAGACCGCTACAAGAAGATGTCGAAGATCGGCGTCCGCAATATCGACGGCTTCAACACCCGCGTCGAGCAGGCGCTGGCCTCGGGCGAGGCGATCACCCGCACGGTACAGACCGGCTTTGACCGCGAAACCGGCGAGGCCGTCTACGAGACGGAAGAATTCGCGCTCAAGCCCCTGCCCTACATCGTCGTCATCATCGACGAAATGGCCGACCTGATGATGGTCGCCGGCAAGGATATCGAAGGCGCGGTCCAGCGTCTGGCCCAGATGGCGCGCGCCGCCGGCATCCATGTCATCATGGCAACGCAGCGCCCCTCGGTCGACGTCATCACCGGTACGATCAAGGCCAACTTCCCCACCCGCATCTCCTTCCAGGTGACGTCGAAGATCGACAGCCGCACGATTCTCGGCGAACAGGGCGCCGAACAGCTGCTCGGCCAGGGCGACATGCTCTACATGGCCGGCGGCGGACGCATCCAGCGCGTCCACGGCCCCTTCGTGTCCGACCATGAAGTCGAAGACATCGTCGCCTATCTGAAGACGCAGGGCGTGCCGCAATATCTCGACGCGATCACGGCGGACGACGAAGACGGCGATGGTGAAGGTGGCGGCCCAGCCGGTACGTCGAACCTCGCCGATTCGGATGATCCCTATGATCAGGCAGTCGCGGTCGTTCTGCGCGACGGCAAGGCCTCGACGTCCTACATCCAGCGCCGTCTCGGCATCGGCTACAACCGCGCTGCCTCGATCATCGAGCGCATGGAACAGGAAGGTATCGTCGGTCCGGCCAACCATGCCGGCAAACGCGAAATCCTCGTTCCAACCGAATCGGACATTACCGGCGGCGTGTGACAGGCAGATCGCGCAAAAGTGTGCAGCGGTTTTGCGATAACGGCAGACCTAAGCATACACGCGGAACTCGCCTTGAAGGCGCCGCGTTTGCCTGAGAGATAAAGGAAGATTCGAGGAGACGAGAATGAAATTCCTGAAAGTTTTTGCGGGCATGGCTGACATGAAGCGTCCGCTTGCGACGATTGTGGCCACGCTGGCACTGGCGCTTGGGCTGTTTGCCGCGCCGGCCGGCGCGCAGAACAACAAGGCGCAGGAAATCGCCAACCACTTCTCCAGCATCAAGACGATGATGGGCGATTTCGTGCAGTTCGGTCCGCGCGGCGACCAGACCGGCGGCAAGTTCTACATCGCCCGCCCCGGCAAGGTCCGCTTCAACTATGACGCCCCCTCGCCGATGCGCGTGATTTCCGATGGCCGCACCCTCGTTGTCGGCAACATGAAGCTCGGCACCTGGGACCAGTATCCGCTGTCCAAGACGCCGCTGGCACTGCTGCTCAACGACAAGATCGACCTGACCGGCAAGATGGTCCGCAGCGTCAAGCAGGACCCCGATCTCGTGACCATCGTTCTGGGCGACAAGTCGATCTTCGGCGATTCGACCATCACCATGATGTTCGACCCCGCCACCAACGACCTGCGCCAATGGACGATCACCGACGCGCAGGGCAAGGAAACCTCGGTCATGATCTACAACGTGAAGGCTGGCGTCGATTTTGCCGAAAGCGTCTTCGCGCTGCCCTATGACCAGATGAAGCCGACGGCTCCGGGCAAGTAAACGCCGCTGAATTTGTTGGACATCCACGCCATCACCGAATAGGTCCTGCCGGAGAACCCCTGCAGGACCTTTTTGTCATGACCTTCACGCTTGCCACCTGGAACATCAACTCCGTGCGGCTGAGAATGCCGATCGTCGGTGAGTTCCTCACCCGCTTCCAGCCGGACATTCTGTGCCTGCAGGAAATCAAGTGCCGCGACGAAGAGTTTCCCTATGAGGCCTTCCGCGAGCTCGGCTATGTACACATGGCGGTGAGCGGCCAGAAGGGCTATCACGGCGTCGCCACGGTCGCGAAAGCCAGGATCGACATCCACGAGACCCGCGATTTCTGCGGCGTCGGCGACAAGCGGCACCTCGCGGTCGATTTCGAACATGCCGGCCGCAATATCCGCCTGCACAATTTCTACGTTCCCGCCGGCGGCGACGAACCGGACCGCACGATCAACCCGAAATTCGGCCACAAGCTCGATTTCATTGAGGAAATGCGGGCCATGCGCGCGCTCGACGGCACCGGCCGCTCCTCGATCCTCGTCGGCGACCTCAATATCGCGCCGCTCGAACACGATGTCTGGTCGCACAAGCAGCTGCTGAAGATCGTCAGCCATACGCCGATCGAGACCGACGGACTGAAGGCGATCATTGCAGAAGGCGGCTGGTCGGACCTGATGCGAGAGAAATTCCCCGAGCCGCAGAAGCTCTACACCTGGTGGAGCTATCGCGCCAAGGATTGGGACGCCGCCGACAAGGGCCGCCGGCTCGACCATATCTGGTCCTCGCCCGATCTTGCCCCGCATGTCACCGACATCGAAATCCTGCGCGAGGCGCGCGGCTGGACGCAGCCGTCCGACCACGTTCCGGTGATCGCCCGCTTCGCATTTTAGTCAAAAGCCGCGCCCTGCAAATATTGACTCTTCGCCAAAAGAGCGTATGAGCAGCAGCGGAAAAGGACGGGCCAATGCTTTCGTGTGACCAACACATGTCCGGCATGATTGACGCAGCGCTTTGCGACTGCGGTGCTTTCCGTTCTTTCGTTTCCAAAACCAAGGCCAAAACGACGACGACGAAAACCGTCTGACGTCTCTGGCCTGCCGCTCTCTCCCCGGCCCGGCCGGGGACAGGAAACCTGATTTCGGTCAGGTTCCCCCCTCACCGGACGAGGAGAGAAAAGAAAGAGAGCGAAGACATGGGTTTCAAGATTGCAGTCGCGGGCGCAACCGGCAACGTAGGCCGGGAAATGCTCAACATTCTGTCCGAACGCGGCTTTCCGGCCGATGAGGTCGTGGCGCTGGCGTCCAGCCGTTCCGTCGGCACGGAAGTGTCCTTCGGCGACAAGACGCTGCGGGTTTCCAATCTTGAGAATTACGATTTCTCCGACACCGACATCTGCCTGATGTCGGCCGGCGGCGACGTTTCGAAGAAGATGTCCCCGAAGATCGGCGCGCAGGGCTGCGTCGTCATCGACAACTCCTCGGCATGGCGCTACGATTCCGAAGTGCCGCTGATCGTTCCGGAAGTGAACCCCGACGCTGTTGAAGGCTTCACCAAGAAGAACATCATTGCCAACCCGAACTGCTCGACCGCCCAGCTCGTCGTCACGCTGAAGCCGCTGCACGACTATGCCAAGATCAAGCGCGTCGTCGTCTCGACCTACCAGTCGGTTTCCGGCGCCGGCAAGGACGGCATGGACGAGCTGTTCAACCAGACCCGCGCCGTCTTCGTCGCCGATCCGATCGAGACCAAGAAGTTCACGAAGCGCATCGCCTTCAACGTCATCCCGCATATCGACGTCTTCATGGAAGACGGCTACACGAAGGAAGAGTGGAAGGTTCTGGCCGAGACGAAGAAGATGCTCGATCCGAAGATCAAGGTGACCTGCACGGCCGTGCGCGTTCCGGTCTTCATCGGCCACTCTGAGTCGGTCAACATCGAGTTCGAAAACGAGATCACCGCCGAAAAGGCCCGCGAAATCCTGCGCGAAGCCCCCGGCTGCCTCGTCATCGACAAGCATGAGAACGGCGGCTACATCACGCCTTACGAATGCGCCGGTGAAGATGCGACCTATATCTCGCGCATCCGCGAAGACGCCACCGTCGAGAACGGCCTCAACATCTGGGTCGTTTCCGACAACCTGCGCAAGGGTGCCGCCCTCAATGCCATCCAGATCGCGGAACTGCTCGTCAACCGCGGCCTGATCAAGGCCAAGCGCAAGGCTGCCTGATCGGCACATTTCGCTCTCCGCTCCGCCGCAATTGCCGGCGGGGCGGAGCAGTCACCGAAATTTGATGGCCTCCACCGACGGGCCAGGTTGCGAAAAGCCACCATTTTCGCTCAATGAAGGCACGGCATCTTGATGCAGACCTTGAGTCGGTTCACTCGACAGAGATTGCGAATATGGGGCGCGGCTGCGCCGTTCTTTAAAAATGGGGGCGTTGAATGAAATTTTCGAAATGGTTGGGCCTGTCTGCAGCGCTGATGGTCACGGTTGCCTTTGCCAATCCTGCCGAGGCTGCGAAATGTGGAAACAACAGCGCCGGCTTTGAAGCCTGGGTGCAGGAATTCAAGGCGGAAGCTGCCAAGAACGGCATCAAGCCATCGGTTCTCGACAACGTATTTTCCAACGTTCACTACAACGTACCCACCATTCGCGCCGACCGCGGCCAGCACAGCTTCAAGCTCTCGCTCGATGCGTTCATGAAGAAGCGCGGCTCCGCCGGCATCGTTTCGCGCGGCCGCGCCATGCTGAAATCCAACGCTGCCCTCTTCAACAGCATCCAGAGCCGCTTCGGCGTTTCGCCCGGCCCGCTGATTGCCATCTGGGGCATGGAAACCGGCTTCGGTAGCTACATGGGCGACCAGCACACGCTGTCGGCAGTCTCGACGCTCGCCTATGACTGCCGCCGCACGGCATATTTCACCGACCAGCTCTATGCCGCACTGAAGCTCGTGCAAGCCGGCACGCTGTCGGTCAACTCCACGGGCGCCGCCCATGGCGAGGTTGGCCAGACGCAGTTCCTGCCGAAGAACGTGCTGCTTTACGGCGTCGACGGCGACGGCGACGGCCGCATCAATCTGGCTGGCTCGAAGGCCGATGCGCTGGCCTCCACCGCCAACTTCCTCAAGGGTCACGGCTGGCGCGCCGGTGCCGGCTATCAGCCGGGTGAGCCGAACTTCGGCGCCATCCAGGGCTGGAACGCCGCGACCGTCTATCAGCAGGCCATCGCCATCATGGGCAAGCAGATCGAAGGTCACTGATCTCGCTGCGACCTGGGAAAACGAATGAGAAATGCCCGGTGACCTGAGGTCGCCGGGCATTCTTTTTTTGAGGTCATGCGCTGACCGGCTCAGAGCTTCGGGCGGATGAAATCGCCGCTCGCCGCATCCATGATCCAGAGCTCGCCGGTCGAAATGTCGAACCAGGCGCCATGAAGCCGCATCTTGCCGGCGTCTTCGAGGATCTTCACGCACGGGAAGGTCCGGAGATTCAGCAGCGAGTTGCGGATGGAGACGCGCTCCAGCGCCCGCTGCCGCTCGGCCGCCGTCAGGATGCCGGCGCTGCGGATCTGTTCGGCCGGCTCATCGAGCAGGCCCATCCACTTGCCAATGAAATCGCCCGGCGAAAGCGGCTCTGTCGAGGGCGACAGCGCTGCGCCGATGCCGCCGCAACGGCCATGACCCATGACGATGATGTCGCGGATCTTCAGCCCCTGCACGGCAAATTCGAGCGCGGCGGATGTCGAGTGGTAATTCCCGTCCGGCTCGTAAGGGGGCACGAGATTGGCGACGTTGCGAACGACGAAAAGCTCGCCCGGTCCGCAGTCGAAGATGGTTTCCGGGGCAGCACGCGAGTCGCAACAGGCGACAATCATGGCCTTCGGTTTCTGACCGTCCTTGGCCAGGTTCTGGTAGCGGTCGCTCTCTTCAAGGTAACGGCCGCTCATGAACTTGCGATAGCCGTTCAGAAGTTCGTCAGGAAACTGCGCCAAGGTGATCCGCCTTTGCTGGACTGAAGCCAGCCATCCTTAGCATTCGCAGCAAACGTCAATCAAGGCGCGGGCTCATTATCGAGCGGGGTGATGGCGACATTGCGCCTGCGAAGCGAAACGGGGCTGACGAGATGCCGGATCGCAACGCTTGCCATCGGCGTGCTCAGCGATGCCGCCTCGGCCTGAAGCAGGAGTTCATCCGAGCCTGCGCGGATCGAGCGGGCGGCCACTTCGAACACGCTGGAGGATGACAGGCGAAGCGCCTCCTCAGCCGAACGGCCCTCAACGACATGCGACAGCAGGAGCGCAGAAAACAGGTCGCCCAGACCGTTTGGCGCGGCATCGAGCGCCTGATGCTCGGCCAGAACCTGACGGTCGCCCTCGACCAGGAGATTGGCGATCGCCCCCTTCATCATCGCATGGGCAGACGTGGACACGACACGGGCAATGCCTGTGAGGCGTGCGGCGGCGGCAATGCCGGCATTGTCGTCAACGGGCGCGCCGGCCAGCCAGCCGAGTTCGAACCGGTTGGGGGTCGCGAGATCCGCAAGCGGCAGCAGCTCATCGCGAATGGCGGCGGCAACCGCCTCGGCCACATAAAGTCCGCCCGCATCGCCAATGACCGGATCGCAGAGATAGAGAAAATCGGGATCCGCCGCCTTGAAGGCGCGAATGAGATCAGCCGCAGCGCGAACCTGTCCGGCATCGGCGAAATAGCCGGTCATCGCGGCGCGGACCTCGCCCCGCCATTTCGATCCCTTCAGGTCTTCGAGTGCACTGGCAAAGGCCGCCGTTTCCACCGGGATGCGCGTCGAACGCCCATGGCCCGGATGCCAGGGCAGGATGACGGTCGGCACCGACCAGACCGCATGCCCGCGCGATTCCAGCGCAAAGACCGCAGCGCGGTTGCCAACGCCACCCCGGATGACGTGGCTCGAAATCGACAGGATCGTCTTCTTCTGGTCCAAACGCATTACTCCGCTTCAGGGCTCTGTGATCACCCGCTCTGGGTCGCATGTCAACGTTTCGGCTTTATTGCAATTTCGGCAAAAAATCGCAGCGCTCGTGCAAAAATGCTTAAAAACGATCCGGAAATGGCAGAAATGTCATGAAAATCGCCGAGAATCTGACGGAAAGTTACGAATTTCGCCGATTTTCACATTCGGCTCAAAAAATTCATGTTTTCTGATATGGTTCCGTACAAATCATCGGGAGGACGTTTCATGGCAGGCCGCAGCAACCCCAAGCGCGACAAGGTTCTGGAGGCAGCCCGGCAGGCCGCCAAGGCTGCGGACTTTCCAGCGATCGATCCCATCATCCTCTACGGCCGGGCAAGCGCCGACGACATCGAGGCCTATGGCCCCGACATGCTGCTTGCCGGGAGCGCGCATGCCGCAGCCGAGATCGCTGCCTGGGACGGCAAGGGTGCGCGCGTCACGGTCGCCAATCTCGACGCCGTGGCGCCGGATGGCGTGGCCGCATCGGTCCTCTCCGTCACCGATCGCAACATGCCCTTCCTGTTCGACTCCGTCATGGGCGAACTGACCAGCACGCATCGCGACATCTTCATGGTCGTGCATCCGATCCTGATCGTGGAAGACGGCAAGGAGCCGCGGCTTCATGTCAGCGACGATGGCAGCACCCCGGAAAGCCGCGTCAGCCACATGCAGATCCATCTGACGCGCGTCGCGCCCGACACAGCCAAAGCGCTGATCAAGCGCATCGAGAGCGTGCTGGAACAGGTGCATCTCTCCGTCCGCGACTGGCGCAAGATGGTCTCGACGCTCGACCATGCGGTCGAGGGCATTCGCGCGCAGGATTCGCGACGCCGCGAAAAGGAAGAATCGCTTGCCTTCCTCGACTGGCTGCGCGCCGACAATTTCACCTTCCTCGGCATGCGCGAATATACCTATTCCGGCAAGGGCGCGGAGGCGACGGTCGAGCGTGGCAAGGGTGCGGGCCTTGGCATCCTCTCCGATCCGGAAGTCCGCGTGCTGAGGCTCGGCAAGGACGCCGTGACGACGACGCCGGAAATCATCGAATTCCTCGAAGGTCCGGACTATCTCATCGTCACCAAGGCGAATGTCAAATCCGTCATCCACCGCCGCGCCTACATGGACTATGTCGGCATCAAGCGCTTCGACAAGCATGGCGATGTGATCGGCGAACTGCGCATCGTCGGCCTCTTCACTTCCACGGCCTATACGCAGGGCGCCTCGCAGATCCCGCTGCTGCGCTCCAAGGTCGACAAGGTGGTGCGCCATTTCGGCTATGCGCCGGACAGCCATTCCGGCAAGACGCTGATGAACGTGCTGGAATCCTACCCGCGCGACGACCTTTTCCAGATCGACAGCAACCTGCTTGCGGGCTTCTGCGAACAGATCATGGATCTTTCCGACCGGCCGCGCGTGCGGGTTCTCGCCCGCATCGACCATTTCGACCGCTTCGTCTCTCTCCTCGTCTATGTGCCGCGCGAGCAATATGACTCAGAGGTGCGCGAGAAGATCGGCAACTATCTGAAGACCGTCTATGACGGCCGCGTTTCCGCCTACTATCCTGCCTTCCCCGAAGGGGGCGTCGCCCGCGTCCATTTCATCATCGGCCGCTCCGGCGGCAAGACGCCGCGTATTTCGCAGGCCGAGCTGGAACGGGAAGTCCGCAGCATCGCCACCTCCTGGGAAGAACGCTTCAGCGCGCTTGCCGGCAGCCACGATTGCGCGCTGACCACCGGCCCGGATTTCCAGGCTGCCTTCGAACCGAAGGACGCCTTTGCCGATCTTGCGAAGATCAAGCAGGCCGTCACCCACGACGTCTCGGTGGAATTCTACCGTGCCGGCGGCGAGGCCTCCGAAGTGAGCCTGAAGATTTTCCATGGCGGCGAGCCCCTTTCGCTCTCGCGCCGCGTGCCGCTTCTGGAAAATCTCGGCTTTCAGGTGATTGCAGAAAGCACCTACGCGTTCCTGCTGCGCGACGGGGCTGAGACCTCGCCCGTTGTCCTGCACGATATGGAACTCGCGCATGCCGGCGGCCGCTCCATCGATCTGGCAACCGAACGCAAGCCGCTGGAGGAGGCGCTGCTGGCCGCCTTCAGCGGCGCCATCGACAATGACAGCTTCAACCGACTCGTGCTCACCAGCGGCCTGACGGCTCGCGAAGTCATGGTGATGCGCGCCTATGCGCGCTATCTGCGCCAGACGCGGATCGCCTATTCGCAGGGCTATATCGCCGACACGCTGAACAAATATCCGGAGATCACGGCGCGGCTCTTCGCGCTCTTCGTCAACCGGCTCGATCCCGCCGCCTCAGCCAAGCAGCGCGGCAAGCGCGAGGACGACATCGTCGCAGATATCGAGGAGCGCCTTGCCTCCGTGCCTAGCCTCGATGACGACCGGATTCTGCGCCGCTACATCAACGTGATCCGCGCAACGCTGCGCACCAACTATTTCCAGAAGGGGCTCTACGGCCTGCCCCGCGCCACGCTCGCCTTCAAGCTCAACCCGCATGAGATCGACGGCCTGCCGGAGCCCAAGCCCTTCCGCGAAATCTTCGTCTATGGCGCCGAGGTCGAGGGCATCCACCTGCGCTTTGGCAAGGTCGCGCGCGGCGGTATCCGCTGGTCGGACCGCGCCGAGGATTACCGCACCGAAGTTCTGGGCCTCGTGAAGGCACAGCAGGTCAAGAACGCCGTCATCGTGCCCGTTGGCGCCAAGGGCGGCTTCTATCCGAAGCGCCTGCCGGCGGGCGGCAGCCGTGACGCCATCTTCACCGCCGGAACGGAAGCCTACAAGACCTATATCCGCACGCTCCTCTCCGTGACCGACAATCTGGAAGGTGCGGAGATCGTTCCGCCCGAAAAGACTGTCCGCCACGACGGCGACGACCCCTATTTCGTTGTCGCGGCCGACAAGGGCACGGCGACCTTTTCCGACACTGCCAATGCGCTGGCGCAGGAAGCCGGCTTCTGGCTCGATGACGCCTTCGCCTCGGGCGGCTCGGCGGGCTATGACCACAAGAAGATGGGTATTACCGCGCGCGGCGCCTGGGAAACCGTCAAGCGCCATTTCCGCGAAATGGATATCGACATCCAGTCGACCCCCTTCACCGTGGCCGGCGTCGGCGACATGTCGGGCGACGTCTTCGGCAACGGCATGCTTCTGTCGCGCAAGATCCGCCTCGTCGCCGTCTTCGATCACCGCGATATCTTCATCGATCCCGATCCGGACATGGCGGCCTCGTTCGCAGAGCGCCAGCGGCTCTTCAACCTGCCCCGTTCGAGCTGGCAGGACTATGACCGGTCCAAGCTCTCCAAGGGCGGCATGATCGTCTCGCGCAACGAGAAATCGGTGAGCCTGACGGCAGAGGCAGCAGCCACCATCGGCCTGCCCAAGGGATCAGCCACGCCTTACGAAATCATGACCGCCATCTTGAAGGCGGAGGTCGATCTTCTCTGGTTCGGCGGCATCGGCACCTATATCCGCGCGGCCTCCGAAACGGATGCCGAAGTGGGCGACCGCGCCAACGACCCGATCCGCGTGGCCGCCGCTGAGGTGCGCGCCAAGGTGATCGGCGAAGGCGCCAATCTCGGCGTCACGCAAAAGGGCCGCATCGCCTTCGGGCTCAAGGGCGGCCGCTCCAATTCGGATGCGATCGACAATTCCGCCGGCGTCAACACCTCCGACGTCGAGGTGAATATCAAGATCGCGCTGGCCAGCGCCATGCGGGACGAGCGCCTGACGCGGCCGAAGCGCAACAAGCTTCTCGCCTCGATGACCGACGAGGTCGCAGACCTCGTGCTGCGCAACAACTATCTGCAATCGCTGGCAATTTCGCTGACCGCCAGGCGCGGCCTTGCCAATGGACGCGAACTCGGCCGCTTCATGACGCGGCTGGAGGCTGACGGCAAGCTCGACCGCAAGGTGGAGAACCTGCCCGATGAGCAGACGATGGCGGAACGCTATGCGTCCGGGCACCCGCTGACGCGCGCCGAAATCGGCGTCCTGCTCTCCTATGCCAAGATCGTGCTCTTCGATGCGCTGATCGCCAGCGACCTGCCGGACGATCCCTGGCTCGGCGGGCTGCTCTCCGACTACTTCCCCGCCGGCATGCGCAAGGCCTATGCGGATGACATCGCCCAGCATCGTCTTCGCCGCGAGATCATCGCCACGGCACTTGCCAACCATGTGATCAACCGCGGCGGTCCGGCCTTCGTCACGACGCTTTCGGATGTGACGGGCGCGAGCCCGGCGGAGATCGTCAAGGCCGCCATCATCGTCCGCGACGGCTTCGGCCTGCCGGCGATCTGGCGCGAGATCGACGCGCTCGACACGATCATCCCCGGCAATCGCCAGAACGAGCTTTATGCACTGACCGAGGAGGTCTATCGCACCGCCACCCGCCTCGTGCTCAAGGCGGGCATGATATCCGGCTCTCTGGAGGAGGCCGCCAGCCGCCTGCAGAAGACGATGAAGGCGCTGAAGGGCAAGGCGCTCACCCTGCTTTCGCCCGCCGCCCGGCGCGATGCGGAAGACAGCAAGGCGCAGCTGACGGAGATTGGCGTGCCCGAAGCGCTCGCCAGTGACCTGACAGGTCTGAAGGCCCTCGTCCTCGTGCCCGAGATTGCCCTTGTCGCGGAAGCCTCGGGCGACAGCTTGGACCGTGCCGCCGACACGTTCACCGGGGTCACCGAGACCCTTCGCATCGGCCGCCTGCTGTCGCCGGCCAACCCGGTCACCACCGCCGACATGTATGAGGAGCAGGCACTCGCCCGCAGCCTCGACGACATTTCGTCGGCACGCCGGGCGATCGCCGTGCAGGTGCTGACTGATGCCAAGGGCGGCAAGGCGCCGCTCAATCAGTGGCTGATGACGCATGAGACGACGCTTGCGCGCATCACCGGCCAGCTCGCCTCCATCACCGAAAGCGGCGACCTGACGCTGGCCCGCTATGTGCTCGCGGCAAGCCTCCTCAACGACCTTGCGGTCGGCAAGGCGGCGTGACACAGTCCCCCGCAATTTGAGGCATGTTTGCGGGGAACATCAATGGTCAATGAGGCGGTGAAAGTCCTTGAAGACGCACCGAAAACAACCCGCCGGGGCATTCTCGGCTGGATGTTCTTCGACTGGGCGGCACAGCCCTATTTCACCGTCGTCACCACCTTCATCTTCGGCCCCTATTTCGTCTCGCGGCTGACGGACGATCCGATTTCCGCGCAGACCCATTGGAGCAATGCGGCAACGATCGCGAGCTTCATTATTGCGATCTTTTCGCCCATTCTGGGTTCCATTGCCGATGCGACGGGCGCCAAGAAGAAGTGGATCGGCTTTTTCGCGATGATCCAGATCGTGTCGCTGACGATGCTGTGGTTCGCCGCCCCCGGCTCGCCGATCGTCTACCCGATGATCTTCTGGATTCTGGCGACGCTCGCGGCGGAATTCTCCATCGTCTTCAACGATTCCATGATGCCGCGCCTCATCCCGGAAAAGGATGTCGGCAAGATTTCGAACCTTGCCTGGGGGCTTGGCTATCTCGGCGGCATGATAGCGCTGTTTGCCGTCATCCTTCTGCTGGCGGGCGACCCGGCGACCGGCAAGACGCTGATCGGCATACCACCGCTCTTCGGTCTCGACCCGAATCTGGGCGAGGATGCCCGCATCACCGGGCCGCTCTCCGCGCTCTGGTATTTCATCTTCATCCTGCCGATGTTCTTCTTCACGCCCGATGTGAAAAGCACCGGCGTCAGCATGGCCAAGGCGGTCAAGGACGGGCTTGTCGAACTGAAATTCTCTCTGGTGGAACTGGCGCGCACGCGGCGCTATCTCGCCCGCTTCCTCATCGGCCGCATGATCTATCAGGACGGCGTCAATGCGCTCATCGTGCTCGGCGGAGCCTTTGCCGCCGGCATGTTCCACTGGGCGACCATCGAGATCGGCATTTACGGGATCATCCTGAACATTGTCGCCATCGCCAGCAATGTCATCGCCGGCTGGCTCGATGGCAAGCTGGGCTCAAAGCGTGTCGTGGTCATGAGCCTGATCAGCCTGTTGATCGCAACTATCGGGATCATCTCGACCGACCAGGCCTCGACCCTTTTCGGCCTGATCTCGCTGTCGACGACGGATAACGGTGGTCTGTTCGGCACGGCCGCCGAGAAGATCTTCATCCTCTATGGGCTGCTGATCGGCATCGCCTTCGGTCCCGTTCAGGCCTCGTCGCGCTCCTTCATGTCGCGCAGCATCAAGCCGGAGGAGGCGGGCCGCTATTTCGGCATCTATGCGCTGTCCGGCCGCGCCACGAGCTTCATGGCGACACTCGCCTTCTCGATCGTCACTGCGGCAACAGGCTCGGCCCATCTCGGCATGGCGACGATCATCGTCTTCCTGGTGGTCGGACTGGCCATATTGCTGGCGACGCCCTATCCGGCGAAAGACGGGCAATGAAAAAGGCGGCCCGAAAGCGGCCTCACATTCTCAACGCGAACGGAACCGGCTGACCTTACTCCGCCGCTTCCGTCTTCCGGCCGAAGCGCTTCTCGATATAGTCGGCGACCAGCCCCTCGAAATCGGCGGCGATATTCGGCCCGCGCAGGGTCATCGCCTTCTGCCCGTCGATGAAGACGGGCGCCGCCGGCGTCTCGCCAGTGCCGGGAAGCGAGATGCCGATATCGGCATGCTTGGACTCGCCCGGCCCGTTGACGATACAACCCATGACGGCGACGTTGAGCGCTTCCACGCCCGGATATTTCTCGCGCCAGACCGGCATGTTCTTGCGCAGGTCGCCTTCGATCTTCTGGGCGAGTTCCTGAAAGACCGTCGAGGTCGTGCGGCCACAGCCGGGGCAGGCGGCCACCACCGGCAGGAACTGCCGGAAACCCATGACCTGCAACAGCTCCTGCGCCACGATGACTTCGCGCGTGCGATCGCCACCTGGCTCCGGCGTCAGCGACACGCGGATCGTATCGCCAATGCCCTGCTGCAACAGATAGCCCATGGAGGCAGACGAGGCGACAATGCCCTTGGAGCCCATGCCGGCTTCGGTCAGACCGAGATGCAGGGCATGATCCGAGCGCGCGGCGAGCATGGAATAGACCGCGATGAGGTCCTGCACCTGGCTGACCTTGGCGGACAGGATGATCTTGTCGCGCGACAGGCCAATCTCTTCCGCGAGCTCGGCCGAAAGCAGGGCAGACTGCACGATCGCCTCGCGCGTCACCTCGCGCGCCGTCAGCGGCGAGCCGTTGGCGGCATTTTCATCCATCAGCTTGGTGAGCAATTCCTGGTCCAACGAGCCCCAGTTGACGCCGATGCGCACCGGCTTCTGGTAGGCAATCGCCTTCTCGACGATCTCGGCGAACTGCTTGTCCTTCTTGTCCTTGAAGCCGACATTGCCGGGATTGATGCGGTATTTCGCCAATGCCTCGGCGCAGGCCGGATGATCGGCGAGCAGCTTGTGGCCGATATAGTGGAAGTCGCCGACCAGCGGGACATCGAGGCCAAGACGCTCCAGCCGCTCGCGGATCTTCGGAACGGCAGCGGCACTCTCGTCGCGGTCGACGGTGATGCGGACGATTTCGGAACCGGCGCGATGCAGGGCTGCGACCTGCGCCACCGTGCCGTCGATATCGGCCGTGTCGGTATTGGTCATCGACTGCACGACGACCGGTGCGCCGCCCCCGACAATAACGCCGCCGACGTCTACGGCAACGGAAGCGCGGCGCGGTTTCGGATCGTACGGATTGCTCATGGCTCGGGCTTTCAACGGGAATTGATGCTGTTCAGGTGGATCAAACATGGGCCGATGTCAACATCGTGACAAGCGGCCGGCTCCGCATCATGCGGTCGGGACCGCCAGCGGGCCGATCATCAGCCGGATGAAAGCCTCGAGACGGCGGGCAAGCTCCTCCGCGCTCGTCATCCGCAGCTTGAACCCTTCCGCTCCGTCGGTGATGAGACCGGCAATCTCCGCGGCACTCACCCCGGCAGCCTCAAGCGTCACACGACCCGCCGCCTCTTCCTGTTCGAGGATCTGGGTAATGGCCGTTTCGATCAGCTTCATCCAGTCGCGGAAGAGATCGGCTCCTATTTCGGATTTCAGCGCGAACAGCTCCTCGGCATGCGCAGACGCGCCGATGGTTTCATGCGGTTCGACAATGCCGGTGCGCGCCACTGCCATGATCCGCTCCTCCGCGTCACCCGTAGCATCGGTGATCGCGGCAAGCTTTTCGCGGAGGTCTTCGGTCATCGAGAGCACGCAGGCGCGAAAGATGTCAGCCTTGTTCTTGTAGACGAGATAAAGCGCCGGCCGCGACATGCCTGCCGCCCGTGCGATATCGTCCATCGTGGCGCGCTTCACGCCATATTGAAAAAAGGTCCGGAAGGCAGCCTCGATGATCGCTGCGGCCTTGGGATCCCGGTCTTTCGCTTGCATGATTGACATACTGACATTTTTCGTTATTTTGTCAAGAACTGACTGCTTCGGCGGAATCTTACAGGGGGAGCGCGCAAAAATGAAACTGCAAGTGAATGGGAAAGTCCATGAGCTCGATATCGAGCCGGACATGCCGCTGCTTTGGGCGCTACGCGACGAACTGAACATCAAGGGACCGAAATTCGGCTGCGGCGCCGGGCTCTGCGGCGCCTGCACGGTCATCATAGACGGACAGGCAACGCGATCCTGCCAGACGGCGGTTGGCGACGTGAAGTCCAACATCCGCACGATCGACGGTCTGGCAGCACCGGATGCCCTGCACCGGGTGCAACAGGCGTGGCTCGACGAACAGGTCGTGCAGTGCGGCTATTGCCAGGCAGGCCAGATCATGAGCGCGGTCGCCCTCTTGGAGACGAACCCGACGCCATCCGACAAGGATATCGACGACGCCATGAGCGGCAATCTCTGTCGCTGCGGCACCTATCCCCGCATCCGCGCCGCGATCAAGCGCGCCGCCGGCCAGCAGACGGGAGCTTGAGATCATGGCTTCGATCGGAAAAATTGCCCGCCGCACCTTCCTCGTCGGCGCTGCCGCCGTCGCCGGCGGCGTTGCCTTCGGCTACTACAAATACAAGCAGCCCTATGAGAACCCCCTGAAAAAGGGGCTTCCCGAGGGGGAGGCAACCTTCAATCCCTATATCAAGATCGCGAGCGACAACCGCATCACCGTCATCGTGCCCCGCGCGGAAATGGGTCAGGGCGCCTATACGACGCTCGCCGCCCTTGTCGCCGAAGAGCTGGACGTGGCGCTGGAGCAGATCGCCATCGAGCACGGGCCGGCCTCGCCCGCCTATTACAATTCCGCGGCGCTGCGCGAAGGCGCGCCCTTCCCGGCCTTCGACCAGTCGATGGTGGCTGAAACCGTTCGCGACGCCATGGGCGTCGTCGGCAAGTTCCTCGCCCTGCAGATGACCGGCGGTTCGTCATCGCTCGCCGATGGCTTCGAGAAGATGCGGCTGGCTGGCGCCACCGCCCGCGAGACCCTGAAGGCCGCCGCCGCGCAGAAGCTCGGCGTCTCTGCAGGCTCTCTCAAGACTGAGGCCGGCAGGGTCATCGACGCGAAATCCGGCAAGAGCCTGACCTATGGCGAACTGGCGCTCGATGCCGCCAGGATCGATCCGCCCGCCGACGTCACCCTCAAAACCCGCGCGCAATGGAAGATCCTCGGCAAGCCACAGCCGCGCAAGGACATGCCGGCCAAGGTCACAGGCCAACCGATCTTCGGCATCGACGTGCAATTGCCCGACATGCTCTACGCGACGGTGCGCATGAACCCGCAGCCGGGCGGTGCAATGAAGAGCTTCGACGCGTCAGAAGCTCTGAAAATGCGCGGCGTCAAGAAGGTCATCGCCATCGACAGCCTTTACGGCAAGGGCTTTGCGGTCATCGCCGACAATACGTGGCGCGCCTTCAAGGCGGCCGATGCGGTCAAGGTCGTCTGGGCTGACGGCCCCGGCCATCGCGACGACGCGGAGGCAAAGAAGATCCTCGCCAGCACGATTGCAGCCGGCGGCGGCTTCTCGCTGCGCTCGGTCGGCGATCCGGAGAAATCCTTCGCCGATGCGCCCCGCGAAAAGCTGGTGGAAGCCGAATATTACGCGCCCTTCCTCTCGCACGCGACAATGGAGCCGTTGAACGCCACGGCGCGCCTGAAGGACGGCGTTCTGGATGTCTGGGCGCCCAATCAGGCCCCGAGCGTCATCAAGATCATCGGCCCGCGGCTGACCGGTCTCGACAGCGACAAGGTGAACGTTCACACCACCTTCCTCGGCGGCGGCTTCGGCCGGCGCATCGAGCCGGATTTCACCGACTATGCGATCCGCATCGCCATGGAAACCGAAGGCCGGCCGGTGAAAGTCACCTGGACGCGCGAGGAGGACATCAGCCACGGGCCCTATCGTCCGGCGGCACTCGGCAAATACCGCGCCCGGCTCGGCAATGACGGCCTGCCGGTCGCAATCCACGGATCGATCGCCTCGCCCTCCGTCATGGCCGGCATGGTCGGACGCATCATGCCGAGCCTGCCGACAGCGGGTCCCGACAATCTCATCATCGACGGGGCCTATAACCAGCCCTACACGATCCCGAATGATCGCATCGATGGCTACAAGGCGCCGCTTTCCACGCCCGTCGCCTCCTGGCGCTCGGTGGGTTACTCGTTCAACTCCTTCATGCATGAAAGCTTCATGGACGAGCTGGCGCATGCCGGAAAGATCGACCCTCTGGAGTTCCGCCGCAAGCTGATGGCCGAGCATCCGACCGCGCTTGCCATCCTCGACAGGCTGCAGGCGCTGTCCGGTTGGGGCAAGCCGATCGACAAGACCCGCGCTCAGGGCATCGCCTTCACCATCTCCTTCGGGACATGGGTGGGCGAGGTCGTGCAGGTGAAGGACGAGAATGGCGCGATCCGCGTCGAAAAGGTCTGGATCGTCGCCGATCCCGGCATGGTTCTCGACCCGCTGAACTTCAGGGCGCAGATGATGTCGGGGGCGATCTATGGCCTGTCTGCAGCCATCGGCCAGCAGATCAGCTTCAAGGGCGGCGCTCCGGAACAGTCGAATTTCAGCGACTATGACGCAATGCGCATGAACCAGTGTCCGGATATCGTCATCGAAATCCTGGAAAACTCGGGCCATCTCGGCGGCGCGGGCGAACCCGCCACGCCGCCGGTCATGCCGGCTCTGGCCAATGCGATCTTCGCTCTCAATGGCAAGCGCATCCGATCCCTGCCCCTGAAGGACGAGATCAGCTTCATCGCCTGACCTTATCATTTGGCGTGCGCAACCGCTCGACAAGTTGTGGGCGACGCGCTAGGAGGGCAGCCATCCCAATTGAATTTTTGCCGAGCCTCCGGGGGTTTCTCGGAGGTTCTGGCATTGAAAGGACCGCCATGAGCGAGAACCCTGCCTGCCCGAAATGCCAGTCCGCCTTTGCCTATGAGGATGGCGGCCTGATGATCTGTCCCGAATGCGGTCATGAGTGGGCGCCGGGCGCGGAAGCGCAAGGCGAAGAAACCAGCTATCGCGATGCCAATGGCGTTCTGCTGGTCGACGGCGACACCGTGACCGTGATCAAGGACCTGAAGCTGAAGGGCTCCTCGCAGGTCCTCAAGGTCGGCACCAAGGTCAAGAACATCCGCCTCGTCGAGGGCGATCACAACATCGACTGCAAGATCGACGGTTTCGGCGCGATGAAGCTGAAATCCGAGTTCGTCCGCAAGGTCTGAGCGTCTCCGGGAAAGTCGGAAACCGCTTTCCCGTTAAAACAACGACATTCAGCGTATCCGGCGACACCTTGGTCGCCGGATACGCTCTCTGATCAGGCGGCTCTCGCCATCGGCGGTGCCACGAAACCATGGTCGGCCAGCGACTGGGCGATCGCTTCGTCTGCCGGCGTGCTCTCGACCTTCCCGAGGAAGGCTTCGAGCTTGCGGCCCGACAGCGAATGCGGCGTGAACCAGAGATAGTTCATCTTCACGACTTCGCGCACGACCGGCGAGAACAGCCCGACGACATTGAGCAGCGCCCAGGACACGCGCTTGCGGGCAAGCTTTTTCCCTGCGGCGCGCTCGGCAGCACGCACAAAATCTTCACCCGTCAACGTATGCCCCTCGAAATTGAACTGCGAGAACATCGGCAGTTCGTCGGCCCGTTCCGCCAGGCGCACGAAGGCATCGGCCAGGTCGGGGAGATAGGCAAAGGCATGCGGCAGGTCATAGGGACCCGGCCAGGAGAAGGAACCCTTGGCAATCTTGGTCGCGATCATCAGATCGAGCCAGGTGCCGACCTTGTCGGTGCCGTAAAAGTCGCCGGCGCGCAGAATGATCGTCTTCACGCCCTCAGCCGTCGATTGCCGGAACAGCGCCTCCATGTCGATGCGCGTGCGCGCCTTGTCCGTCGTCGCGGAAAAGGGCGTGTCTTCGCTGGCGGCCAGTCCGATCTCCTTGCCGTAATTGTAGACATTGCCGATGAAGAGATGCACGGCACCGTTCTGCTTTGCCGCCGCCATCACGTTGCCGGCCATTGGCAGGACAACGCCCTCCCATTTGTCATAGGGCGGGTTCAGCCCGTTGAAGATCATGTCGACCCCCATCGTGGCGGCAATCACCTGCGCACGGTCCATGGCATCGGCTGCGCGATACTCGACGCGGCCGGAAAGACCGTCGCAGCGACCGCTGCGGGTGACGGCAACAACCTCGTGCCCATGGGCGAGAAAGGCCTTGGCAACGGCGTGGGCGAGACGCCCGTTTGCGCCCAGAACTGCAATCTTCATCTGACTGTCCTCTTCATCTTCGGGTCTCGCCGCTGCGGCGTCATCCGGTTTAGATGACCAGAAGCTAGGCCTAAATTTCATGCATGAATATGGACAAGATCGAAGAGTAATTATACGAATTTGAATATCATGGACTGGAACCTCATCAAGACATTCCTCGCCGTTGCCGAAAGCGGAACCCTGCTTGCCGCCGCCGAAGCGCTGCGGCTCAGCCAGCCGACCGTCGGACGCCATATCGACGAGCTGGAGACGGCAACGGGCTTGACGCTCTTCATTCGAGGCCGCCGCGGCATGGCCTTGACCGAGGCCGGTCTCTCGCTGCTCGACGACGCCCGCGGCATGGCGAAGGAGGCGGATCATTTCCTGCTGCGCGCGTCAGGCAGGGCGAGTGAAGCGGCCGGACCTGTGCGGATCACGGCCAGCGACATCATCGCCACCTATCTCCTGCCCCCGATCCTCGTTGCGCTGAAGGAGGCCGAGCCTGGCATCGACATCGAACTTGCGCCGTCGAACGCGGTGGCAAACCTTCTCGCCCGCGACGCCGATATCGCCATCCGCATGGTGCGGCCAATCCAGAACGATCTGATTGCGGTGAAGGTCAACGATTTCGCCATGGGCGTTCACGCGCATGAACGCTACCTCGAAAAGGCCGGGACGCCACAGAAGATGGAAGATCTGTTCGGCCACCGGATGGTGGGCTACGACCGCGACACGCTGATCCTCAACGGCATGAAAGCCCTCGGCGTTCAAGGCGACCGCTCGCTCTTCACCTTCCGCACCGACGATCAGGTCGCCTATTGGGAACTGGTCAAGGCGGGCGCCGGGGTCGGTTTCGGTGCCTTGTGGCTGGGGCGGCAGACGCCGCAGCTGCGCCATATCCTCCCCGACCTGAAGATCGCCGCACTCCCCATGTGGCTCGCCTCGCATGAGGAACTGCGGACCTCGCTGAAGATCCGCCGCGTCATGGACTTCCTGCGCGAGGCTATCAGCGCCATGCCGCTTTCCGCCTGATCAGCTTTTGACGGCATCCGCATAGCGGGCCAGCCCCGACAGCGCCAGAACAGCCAGCAGAAACACCGGCAGCGTCAGGAACACGGTCGAGAAGCTCGTGTGCTCGGCGGCAAAGCCGATGGCCGACGGCGCAAAGAGCATGCCCGAATAGCCGAGGAAGGTGGTGACCGAAAGCGCGACGCCCTGCGCAAAGCCCGGCAGGTTGCCGGCTGCCGAAAAGGCGATCGGCACCATGTTGGAAATGCCGATGCCGCAGATGGCAAAGCCAATGAAGGCGACGACCATGTTCGGCGCGGCCCCGGCGGTCACCAGCCCGATGATCGCCATGACCGTGCAGAAGCGGAAGGTCTTCACCGCGCCGAACCGGTCGCGCACCAGATCGCCGGCAAAACGCATGATCGTCATGGTGAAGGCGAAGGCCCCGAAGGCGAAGCCGGAGAAGGCAAGCGATGCGCCGAGCTCGCGGCGAATGTAGAGAGCGCCCCAATCAAGAACGGACCCTTCCGGCACCATCGAGAACAGCGCCATGATGCCGAGCAACCACGGCAGCGGGCTGAGCGGCAGCTTTGCCTTCTCGCGCGCTTCGCTCACATGCGGCACGTCGTGGAAGAGCTTCGACCAAACAACCGCCAGCATCGCGAAACCGGCGACCGTGAGCAACGCCGAATGCCCGGCGGTTCCCAGAGTCTCGATCAGAAAACCACCCGTCATCGTGCCGACGAAGGAGCCAAGGCTCCAGAAGGCATGGCATGACGACATGATCGAGCGGCGCATCGACTTCTCCGTCTCGACCGCATTCGCGTTCATCGAAACGTCCATCGCACCCGTCAACCCGCCGAACAGGAAGATGGCGATGCCCGCAAGCCAGATATTCTGGGCAAGGCTGAGGAGGAGGATCGTCGGCAGGAACAGGATCGTCGCCGCCCGCGTCACCTTGGTGGATCCATAGCGGGCTATCTGTGCGCCCGTCACCGGCATCAGCGTCAGCGACCCGACCCCCATGACCAGGATCATGATGCCGAGCGCACCCGGATCAAGCCCGAGACGGCTCGCAAATTCCGGGATCTTCGGCGCCCAGGCGCCCATCATGAGACCGTTGATGAAGAAGAGGGTGGAGACCGCCATGCGCTCGCGCGTGAAATAGCCAGACCGGTCGGAAGTGCGAGAAACGTGGGAATTGGTCATGTCATTCTCCGAAGGTCAGACTGCGCCTGCGATAATGGTGTTGACGCCAAGTTCGCCAATCGCGTCGATTGTTCTCCTAGGGGCCGTGGTCTCGAAAACTGCATGGCTGCAGGCCGAAGCCGCGAAGATGGGAAACGGCGCCTGTGTCAGAAGCTTGTCGTCCGTGACCGCCACGGCAACCTCGCGAGCCCGCATGGCCACCTGGCGCTTGAATTCGGCCTCTTCCAGCGAATGCGCGGTGGCACCGGCAATCGGGTCGAACCCGCAGACGCCGATGAAGGCGAGATCGGGAGAAATGGCGGCAAGATCCCGCAAGGCAGCCGCCCCCAAGGCTGCACCCAGGGCGATATCGACGACACCGCCAATCTGGATCAGCCGCCAGGCCGGGCGATCAAGAGCAAATGCCGCAATCGCGGGCGCATTCGTGACCAGTGTCAGGGGGCTTTCGGGAGACAGCGCGGCGACGATCGCGAGATTGGTCGTGCCTGCATCAACGAAGATCACGGAGCCCGGCTCGACAAGCCGCACCGAAGCCTGAGCAAGCAGGCGCTTTCGCTCCGAAAGCTGCATGCGCCTTTGCTGATGCGTTCCTGTTCTCGGCGCCGGTGGCAGGGCTCCGCCATAGACACGCAGACACCGCCCGCCCGCCGCCAGCTCCCTGAGATCACGACGGATCGTATCGACGGACACGTCGAATTCGCTGGCCAGGTGGGCCGCGAGCACCCGCCCTTCACTGCTCAGTTTCGCTTCGATGAGCGCCAGACGCTCCTCGTGAAGAATATCAGGATCAGGCATCAAACTCTCCAAATCAGGAAAGAACGTGCAAGATCGTGCATGACCTGTCAAGCAGGTCGTTCAAACGGCGTCATTTCACGTGAATCAGCGTGCGGCCATCCGCAACCTTGAGCAGCCGCCGCATGTCCCGCTCTGTCACGGCGATACAGCCTTCGGTCGGCTTGTAGCCGGGGCGCGCCAGATGCAGGAAGATCGCCGAACCGGCCCCGCGCCGCCTCGAGGAGACATTCCAGTCCATGACGATGACGATGTCATAAAGCTGGTCCGCGCGGCACATGGTTTCATGGCTCTCCTTGAGCGGCAGCCGCGAAAGCCGGTTATAGGACGGGCTTTTCGGATCGTCGCACCAGACCATCGTCTTGCGCGCGGGAAACAGCGGCAGTCTGGTTTGAGGCCGCGCGACCCGATCGCTGCGCCAGAAACCATGGAGCAGCCGCAGACTTGCGCGCGGAGTATGCCCGTCGCCCTCCCGCTTGAGCATGCCGATGCCGCTCCGCCCGAGCGCGACCTTAATGGTCAACGGGCCGACCTTGAGATATCCCTTGCGATGATCGCGCGCCGACGGTCTGACTTCGAATGATTGCATCCCGGCCCTTCACGACGCTTTGCTTTGCCCGTGATCGATAACTTGCCTATTTGCGCGGCATTGGAAATCGGATGGGCAATTGTTTTCATTTGTGCTTCGATGATTTAGAAACCTGATCAGGTTTGATGCAAGGGCTTTTGGCTGATGGGCACCCGGACAATTTTGCTGGTGGATGACGATGACGACCTGCGCGAGATGCTGGTCGAGCAACTGGGTCTCTATGAAGAATTCCATGTGCTTCAGGAAAAGACCGCGACAAAGGGCGTGCAGGCGGCGCGCAACAATCCCATCGACCTGCTGATCATGGATGTCGGCCTGCCCGACATGGACGGCCGCGAGGCGGTCAAGCTGCTGCGCCGCGGCGGCTTCAAGGCCCCGATCATCATGCTGACCGGCCATGACACGGATTCCGATACGATCCTCGGCCTGGAAGCCGGCGCCAACGACTATGTCACCAAGCCTTTCCGCTTTGCCGTGCTGCTCGCCCGCATGCGCGCGCAACTTCGCCAGCACGAGCAGAGCGAAGACGCCACCTTCACGGTCGGTCCCTATACGTTCAAGCCGAGCCAGAAACTGCTGGTCGATCAGGCGGGGCAGAAGATCCGCCTGACGGAAAAGGAAGCGGCGATCATCCGCTATCTCTACCGTGCCGGACAGAAGGTCGTGACCCGCGATGTGCTTCTGGAAGAAGTCTGGGGCTACAATTCGGGCGTCACCACGCATACGCTCGAAACCCATGTCTACCGTCTTCGCCAGAAGATCGAGCGCGATCCGTCCAATGCCGAAATCCTTGTCACCGAAAACGGCGGCTACAAGATCATCCCCTAAGGACCGAATTCCTCAATGTCGCTGAAGTCCGATATCGACCTGCTCTCCCGCGTGCCGCTCTTTCGCGGCATGAACGACGAGCAACTGCGCCTACTGGCCTTCGGTGCCGACAAGCGGCAGCTGACGCGCGGTCATACGCTCTTCACGCCCGGAACCCGCGTCTCCACCGCTTTCGTCGTCGCATCGGGCGCAATCGGGCTTGCCACGCCGACGCGGCAGGGCAACCGCCGGCTCGAAGATGCCGGCCCGGGCTCGCTTCTGTGCGAACTGGCTCTGATCAGCGAACACGAATGCAGCCTCACCGCTGTTGCCGTCGAGGACAGTGAAGTGTTGCAGGTGACACGTTCGCTCTTTTCCCGCCTCATGGAAGAGTTTCCGCAGGTGGCCGTCGTTCTCGACCAGCGCATCCGTGACAATCTCAACCGGATGATCGGTGAACTGAGCCGCATCGAGACCAAATTCAACTCCTGAACAGCCGCAACAGGCTGAACCGTTCCTTAAGGGAATTGCTTCTATTGTATCGAAGAGCGCGCCTTCCGGCCGCTCGTTCTTGCAGGCTGCGGCTCATCCTCGCCTGCAAGCGATATTCAATTTGGAGCAGTGTCATGCGTTTTGCCAAACTGAAGCTCGCAATCCTGTGCGTGACGGCAGGCCTCGCCTTTCAGGGTAAGGGCGCCCGTGCCGGAGACGCCTACTACCTGACGCCGGGCGTCGGCACACTCGGCGGATCGATCAAGGGCGGCTATCGCTGGTCGGAAAACATGGGCGCAAGCGGCATCGTCAGCGGCTTCATGTATTCGCGCAACGTCACCTATGCCGGCGTTCCCGGCAATGCCAGGACCCAGCTTTTCGGCGCCGGCTTCATTCTCGACTACTATCCCGTTGGCGGCGATCTGCGCGTCTCGGGCGGCCTGCGCTATTCCAACGACAAGGTCACCGGCACGGTCACCCAGAGCGGAACCACGGTCGGCTTCACGGCAGAGGCGAATACGCTGCAACCCTATCTGGGGCTTGGCTATTCCCTGCCGGTCAGCCGCAACATGGCGCTCGATCTCGATGTCGGGGCCTATTACATGGGCAAGACCACCGTGACCCCGGACCGCGCCTTCAACAATGCCGCGATTTCGGGCGCGCTGTCGCAGGCCTCTGCCGATTTCAACAAGACGAATTTCTATCCCGTCGCCCAGCTCGGCCTGCGCTTCGAGTTCTGAACAACCATTCCCACGATCGGAAGATGGAAGGGAGGCTCCGGCCTCCCTTTTCTCTTGCCGCCGGCTTTATTGTATACAGATAGATAGATTTTGCGCGCCAATTCCACGATAATTGACGAAACGCCATACGATATGTATACACCGGAAATCTGATGGGTGATCGGGAGGATATCGATGAGCAAGAAGAAGGCCTTTCCGCTGAATGCATGGTATACAGCGGCCTATGACGTGGAGGTCGGCCGCAGCCTGCTGGCGCGCACGATCTGCAACCAGAATGTCGTGCTTTACCGCAAGCAGGACGGCACGGCCGCAGCGCTTGCGAATGCCTGTTGGCACCGCCTCGTCCCGCTCTCGCTCGGCCGCCTCGAAGGCGACAATGTCATCTGCGGCTATCACGGCCTCGAATTCGATGACACCGGCCGCTGCGTCTACATGCCCTCGCAGGAAACCATCAATCCGTCGGCCTGCGTGAAGTCCTATCCGCTGGTCGAACGTCATCGCTTCCTCTGGATCTGGCCGGGAGATCCGGCGCTCGCCGATCCCGCACTCGTTCCCGACCTGCACTGGAACGACGATCCTGAATGGGCCGCCGACGGCAAGATGATCGAGGTCGCCTGCGACTATCGCCTCGTCGTCGACAACCTGATGGACCTGACCCACGAAACCTTCGTCCACGGCTCCTCCATCGGCAACCGCGCCGTTGCGGAAGCCCCCTTCGAAGCTTCGCATTCAGACCGCTTCGCCTATATCACCCGCTGGATGCACGATATCGATGCGCCGCCCTTCTGGCGCGCCCAGCTCGGCAAGCCTGGCAATGTCGACCGCTGGCAGATCATCCGCTTTGAGGCCCCCTGCACGGTCACCATCGACGTCGGCGTTGCACCGGCCGGAACGGGCGCGCCGGAGGGTGACCGCAGCCATGGCGTCAACGGCTTCGTCCTCAACACGATCACGCCCTCGACAGACAAGACCTGTCTGTATTTCTGGGCCTTCGCCCGCAACTACGATCTCAAGAACCAGGCCCGTACGCACCAGCTGCGCGAGGGTGTCGCCGGTGTCTTCCGCGAGGATGAACTGGTGCTCGAAGAGCAGCAGAAGGCCATCGATGCCAATCCGGATCACGAGTTCTACAATCTGAACATCGATGCCGGCTCCATGTGGGCCCGCAAGCTGATCGACCGGATGATCGCCGCCGAGGAGCGGCCAGCCATGACGGTCATCGCGGCCGAATAAGCGCTGAACGGACAGGGCGCCGGCATGGTGGCCGGCGCCCTGCTTTCACGATCGAACTTTGCGGGGAGGAACCGGAATGAAATACGTGACTGATTGGCGGACTGCGCGTCTCGTCGACATTGAAAACCCTGCCGAAGATGTGCGCATGCTGACCTTCGCGGTCGAGGGCGCGCTTCCCGCCTTCGACCCGGGCAGCCATACGCGCATTCGCGTCACAATCGGCGGTGAGCCGGCGACACGCAGCTACACCGTGCTTCCATCGCCCGCCGGAACGCTGCGAATTGCCGTCAAGCTGCACGAGAACAGCCGCGGTGGCTCGCGCTTCCTGTGGAGCCTGTCGCCCGGCGACCAGACGCAGATGACGGTCCCGGAAAACCGGTTCGCGCTGTCCTGGCGCGCGCCATCCTATCTGTTGATTGCCGGCGGCATCGGCGTGACCCCCATCTATGGCATGGCTCAGGCGCTCGCCGCGCGTGGTGCGGAGTTTCGCGTGCTTTATGCCGCCCGCTCACGGTCCATGCTGGCATTTGCCGACGAGATCCGGGCCATCGACGGCGACAGGGTGGAGTTCTATTGTCAGGACGAGGGCCGCAACATTGATTTCGCGGCCGAATTCGCAAAACTCGGTGACACCGAGGAGCTCTACATCTGCGGCCCGGTCGGGATGCTCAACGCCGCCAAGCATGCATGGGAGAAGGCGGGGCGCAAACCCAGCCGTTTCCGCTACGAAGTCTTCGGGGACAGCGGCCTCTTCGCCGAACAGCCCTTCCGTGTCGAAATCCCCTCGAAGGGCGCCGTCATCGAAGTCCGCTCGGACCAGTCCATGCTCGATGCCCTGATGAGCGCCGGCATCGACATGATTTATGATTGCCAGCGCGGCGAATGCGGGCTTTGCGCGGTCACGATCCTGGAAACGGAAACGCCGGTCGATCATCGCGACGTGTTCTTTTCGGAAGAAGAAAAGCAGGAGAACCGCCGCATGTGCGCCTGTGTCTCCCGCATTGCAGGCGGCCGGGCGGTGATCGACACAGGCTACCGCCCCTGAGCCTCGACCTTCCGGTCCGGTCAAGAAAAACTGCCATTTCCGAAGGGTCGCAAAACGGTATTTGCGGCCCTTTATATTTGCCGAGACTCTTGCGGCAAAAGCTTAGCGCCCGGGCATTTTTAAACGTTTCAAGTCGCCTTGCCTTTTAGGCGCAAAATTGCCATTTTTCTACATCACGGCAAAACTGCAATACCCTTGCGGGTGGCTGCGGAATCGGGGGAGCCTGCGCGACAGGCAAGAATGGCTGGAAGGTGGAGTGCCGCCTGACCGGCATAAGACGTTGTTCCATACGTCGGTCCTGCGTTTCTTCACCCATCATTCAGATTCGCTCGATTAGGGGTATCCCTCGCGATGCCCTATTTCCGACGGCTGCAGACGGTAAGGGCTTGCGGGCAAATGAGCGGCAGCGCCGCACAATGACGGAAGCTATCTTGGACACGACAACTCTTCAGAACACGCCGCGCCGGATCAAATCGGAAAACGAGACCCGGCGGATCGAGCACAACAACGCCATTCGCGCGGAATATCTGCCGATTGACGGGCTTGCCAAATGCGGCGAGCGGCTTGCGACCGGCGAGATCAACACGCTTCCCGTCTTCGAACCCTTCGACTTCTTTGCGCGCAACAAGGAAAACGAACGCGAGATCCTGCGCGTCTATCGCTCGGCCGCCCGCGACGTCGAAAACGGCGCCTCGATCACGCCGGCCGCCGAATGGCTGCTCGACAACCACTACATCATCGAAGAAGCCATCCAGGAAGTCCGCCGCGACTTCCCCAAGCGCTACTATCGCGAACTGACGCTGATGCGCCTTGCCGGCGCCGTCGAGATCCCGCGCACGCTGGCGCTGGCCTGGCTCTATGTCGCCCACACGCACTCCACCGTCTCCCGCGAGACGCTGACGGCTCTCGTCCAGGGCTTCCAGACGTTTGAGACCTTCTCCATCGGCGAACTGTGGGCGATCCCGTCCATGGTGCGCTTCGTTCTGGTCGAAAACCTTGCTCGTATCTCGACTCGCGTCGAAAACTCCCGCCGCATGCGCAAATGGGCCAATGACGAGGCCGACCAGCTGCTGCGCATCAAGGACCCGGTGCGTCTGGCCGAAAAGTTGAAAACGCTGGAAGAGCCTGCGCGCGACAACACGTTTGCCGCCCAGTTCCTATACCGCCTGCGCGATGGCAGCCACACGTCCGGCGTGGCAATCGCCTGGCTGGAAGCCGAGCTTGAAAAGCGCGGCAGCGACGGTGAGGAAGTGATCGTCAGCGAACACAATCGCCTCTCCTCCGGCAATGCGACGATGAGCTGCATCATCCGGTCGCTGCGCGAGATCGATGACGGCGAATGGCCGGTCTGGGTCGAAAGCGTCAGCAAGGTCGACAGCCTGCTCGGCGAAGGCACGGACTATCACGATCTCGATTTCGGCTCGCGCAACCAGTATCGCAACACGGTCGAGGAACTTGCCAAGCGCTCGAGCTTCTCCGAAATCGAAGTCGCCTCGAAGGCAATGGAACTGGCCGCAAGCCGCAACGCCAATGTCGGCGAGTTCCTGGCCGGCAAGCGGATCACGGAGCTGAAAGAGGCTATCGGCTACAGCAATTCGCTGATGGACTATGGCCGCATTGGCCTGCGCAAGCTCGACTGGCTGGCCATTGCGGTTCCGGTCAGCGTGCTGACCCTTCTCGTCATGGCCTTCATGGCCTGGTTCCTGACCCATGCGGGCGTGCCCTACGAACATATCCTGCCGCTCGCGGTCCTCTTCGCGCTCCCCTCCTCGGAGGGCGCCATCGGCCTTTTCAACACGCTGTCCTCCTTCGTCCTCACGCCGTCCCGCCTGACCGGATATGAGTACAAGGACGGGATTCCGGCCGAGGAGCGCACGCTTCTCGTCGTCCCCTGCCTGATCACCAATCGCGACACGGTCGATGAACTGGTCCGCAATCTGGAAGTCCATTATCTCGCCAACCCGCATGGCGAGATCTATTTCGCCCTGCTCTCCGACTGGGCCGATGCCCAAAAGGAAGAGACGCAGGCCGATATCGACGTCCTGAACTATGCCAAGAGCGAAGTGGCCAAGCTTGCCGCCCGCTATGCCTATGACGGCCGCAACCGCTTCATGCTGCTGCATCGCCGCCGCCAGTACAATCCGGCGGAAGGCTGCTGGATGGGCTGGGAGCGCAAGCGCGGCAAGCTGCACGAGCTGAACCTTCTGCTGCGCGGCGACCACGACACCAGCTTCATGACCGGCGCCAACCAGGTCCCGGAAAACGTGCAGTATGTCGTCACGCTCGATGCCGACACGCGCCTGATGCGCGACGCCGTCACCAAACTGGTCGGCAAGATCGCCCATCCGATCAACAAGCCGGTCATCGATCCGAAGACACGCCGCGTCACGCAGGGCTACGGCATCCTGCAGCCGCGCGTCACGCCGTCGCTGACGACCGGCAAGGAAGCCTCTGCCTTCCAGCGCATCTTCTCCGCCAATCGCGGTATCGACCCTTACGTCTTTACTGTTTCCGACGTCTATCAGGACCTGACCGGCGAAGGCACGTTTACCGGTAAGGGCCTCTATCACGTTGACGCCTTCGAGGCCGCCATCAAGGGCAGGATCGACGAAAACCGCGTTCTCAGCCACGACCTTCTCGAAGGCTCGCTGTCGCGCTGCGCCCTTGTCACCGACGTCGAACTCGTTGAAGACTTCCCGACCCGCTACGAGGTCGAAAGCTCGCGCCAGCATCGCTGGGCCCGCGGCGACTGGCAGCTCCTGCCCTATATCTTTGACCCGCGCTCAGGCGTGAACGGCCTTGCCCGCTGGAAGATGCTCGACAACCTGCGCCGTTCGCTCACGCCGGCGGCCTGGACACTGGCCGCCGTCTGGGGCTGGCTCCTGATGACGCCGATGTATGCGGTGCTCTGGCAGATCGCGCTCATCCTGACGCTGACCATCTCGCCGACACTGTCGCTTCTCTCCATCGTCATGCCGCGCCGCACGGACATCGTCATGCGCGGACATTTCCAGCGCCTGCAGGACGAAATTCGCTCGGCCTCCGCCATGGTGGCGCTGCGCGCCACCTTCATCGCGCACAATGCCTACCTGATGACGGATGCGATCATCCGTGCGCTCTATCGCTCGATCGTCTCCGGCAAGCTGCTTCTGGAATGGCGCACCGCCGCCCAGGTGCAGAGCGGCGCACAGGGCGATTTCCACGCCTATTACCGCTCCATGTGGCAGGCTCCGGTGCTCGCGGCACTGGCGCTCGGCTTTGCCGGCACCAAGGGCATCTACCACGTCTATGCCGGCCTGCCGCTCGGCATCGCCTGGATGCTCTCGCCCTATATCGCCTGGCGCGTCAGCCAGTCGGCGGAAACCGAAGACCGTCTCGAAACGCCGGCGGACGTCGTTCAGGGTCTGCGCCTCATCGCCCGCCGCACCTGGCGCTATTTCGAGACCTTCGTCACACCGCAGCAGAACTTCCTGCCGCCGGACAATTTCCAGGAAACGCCGAACCCGGTCGTTGCCGCCCGCACGTCGCCGACCAATATCGGCGTCTATCTTCTCTCCGTCGTCTCCGCCCGCGACTTCGGCTGGATCGGCTTCGAGGACACCGTCAGCCGTCTTGAACAGACGGTCGCGACGCTCGAACGGATGCAGAAATTCCGTGGCCACCTGTTCAACTGGTACTACACGGAAACACTCGAAACGCTCGGCCCCCAATACATCTCGGCGGTCGACAGCGGCAACCTCGCCGGCCACCTGATTGCCGTCTCCTCGCAATGCCGTGACTGGGCCGAAGCCCCGTCCGCGCATCTGCAGTCGAGCCTCGATGGCATCGCCGACGCCGTCATGATCTTCCAGGAATCGCTTGCCGAACTGCCGGACGACCGCAAGACGGTCCGCCCCTTGCGCAAGCGGATCAAGGAACTCACCATCGGCTTCCTGAAAACGCTGAACGAAGCCCGCAGCGAGAACGAGCCCGCGACCATCCACATCACCGGCCTCGCCGAACTCGCGGAAGACCTCGAAAAGCTGTCCGCCAATCTCGACCACGAGATCGGCACCGAGAAGAGCGGCGAAGTCGCGTGGTGGGCAGCGGCGCTGTCGCGCACCTGTCAGGCCCATGTCGCCGACAGCGAATTCGACTTCGCGATGATCGATGCGCTGCGCAAGCGCCTCGAAGTGCTGCGTGATTCGACACGCGCGCTCGCCTTCGCCATGGACTTCCGCTTCCTGTTCCGCCCGGAACGCCGGTTGCTCTCCATCGGCTATCGCGTCGCCTCAAACGAACTCGACGAGGCCTGCTACGACCTTCTGGCCTCTGAAGCCCGCCTCACCAGCCTGTTTGCCGTCGCCAAGGGCGACCTGCCGACGGAACACTGGTTCAAGCTCGGCCGTCAGGTCGTGCCGGTCGGCTCGCGCGGCGCGCTGGTCTCGTGGTCCGGCTCGATGTTCGAATATCTGATGCCTCCGCTCGTCATGCAGGAGCGTCAGGGCGGTGTGCTGAACCAGACGTCGAACCTCGTCGTCAAGGAACAGATGAACCATGCCCGCCGTCTCGGCGGTATCCCGTGGGGCATTTCGGAGGCGGCCTTCAACGCCCGCGACCACGAACTGACCTATCAGTACACCAATTTCGGTGTGCCGACGCTGGGTCTCAAGCGCGGTCTCGGCCAGAACGCCGTGATTGCCCCCTATGCCTCGCTTCTCGCCAGCCAGTATGCGCCGGTTGAAGCCTTTGAAAACCTCCAGCGCCTGCGCAAGCTCGGTGCGCTCGGCCGCTATGGCTTCCACGACGCCGTCGACTTCACGCCGACCCGCGTTCCGGAAGGCCAGACCTGCGCCGTTGTCTATAACTACATGGCGCACCATCACGGCATGTCGATTGCCGCCGTCGCCAACGTGGTCTTCAACGGCCATCTGCGCGAACTCTTCCACTCCGATCCGGTGATCGAAGCAGCCGAACTTCTGCTGCAGGAAAAGGCACCGCACGAAATCCCGGTCATGAGCGCCAAGCACGAGGCCAACCAGCCCGGCAACAATGTTGGCGACAACCTGCCGCGTCCGGAAATCCGCACGATCGACAATCCGGAAGTCAAGGACCGCCAGACGGTGTTCCTGTCCAACGGCCACTACTCCGTCATGCTGACCACCGGCGGCTCCGGCTATTCGCGCTGGAACGGCCAGACGGTCGCCCGCTGGAAGCCCGATCCGACCGAGGACCGCCACGGAACCTTCATCTTCCTGCGCGACATGGAGTCGGGCGAATGGTGGTCCTCCTCCGTCGAACCGCGCCGCGCCAAGGGCGAAGTCAACAAGGTGATCTTCGGCGACGACCGCGCCGAGTTCTACAAGACCGTCGGCACGTTGATGAGCCATGTCGAGGTGATCACCGGCACGGAACATGACGCCGAAGGCCGCCGCATCACCATCACAAACCTTGGCCCGGAAGACCGTCATATCGAACTCACCTCCTATCTGGAGCCGGTTCTGTCGACGGACGAGGCGGATATCGCCCATCCGCTCTTCTCGAAAATGTTCATCCGCACGGAAATCGGCCGCCGAGGCGACGTCATCCGCGCATGGCGAAACAAGCGCAGCCCCAACGATCCGGGCACGCATATCGCCCATCTGATCGCCGATCCGACGGGTGAAACGCGTCCGACGGAATTCGAGACGAGCCGCCGCAACTTCATCGGCCGCGGCCGGTCGCTTGCCGACGCCACAGCCTTTGACGCCGGCGCCTCGCTTTCGGGTACGGACGGCTACACGCTCGACCCGATCCTGTCGCTGCGCCGCGTGGTGCGCATTCCGGCCGGCAAGAAGGTGAGCGCCATCTTCTGGACGATTGCCGCGCCGAACCGCGACATGATCGACCAGGCGATCGACCGTTATCGCCACCCCGACGCCTTCGGCCACGAATACATCCATTCGTGGACACGCAGTCAGGTGCAGATGCGCCATGTCGGCGCCTCGCCGCAGGAAGCAACCGCCTTCCAGATCCTCGGCCGCTATCTGGTCTATCCGGAAACGCTGCTGCGGGCTGATGCGGGTTCCGCCGAGGCCATGGCAGCCTCGCAGACGGCGCTCTGGCCGCTGGCAATCTCGGGCGACTTCCCGATCTTTATGCTGCGCATCAACGACGATGTCGACCTGAACGTTGCCTGGGAAGCGCTCCGCGCCCAGGAATACCTGCGTTCGCGTGGCGTGACGGCAGATTTGGTCATCGTCAACGAACGCGCCACGTCTTACGCGCAGGACATGCAGCATGCGCTGGATTCCATGTGCGAGAATGCCCGCCTGCGCGGCCAGTCCGATGGTCCGCGCCAGCATATCTTTGCGGTGCGCCGCGACCTGATGGACGATGCCACCTGGGCGTCCCTGCTTGCCTCCTCCCGCGCGGTCTTCCATGCCCGCAACGGCGCGATTTCCGAGCAGATCGCCCGCACGGTCTCGCTCTTCGAAAACCGCGTTCTCGAAGCGCCGCCGGAAGCGCCGCGCTACCGCTCGAAGGCGATCAAGGAAGCAGGCACGCTCTCCGGTGACGACCTGGAATTCTGGAACGGCTATGGCGGTTTCACCACCCAGGGCGACGAATATGTCATCCGCCTGCGGGGTGGCGAATCGACGCCGCATCCGTGGATCAACGTGATCGCTGAAAACGACTTCGGCTTCCGTGTCGCCGCCGAAGGCGGTGGCTATACGTGGAGCAAGAACTCGCGCGATTATCCGCTGACGACCTGGTCGAACGACCCGGTCATCGACCGGCCGAGCGAAACCTTCTACATCGCCGACCTTAACAGCGGTGCCGTGCTGACCCCGTTCGCGGGCCTCAGTGAGCGCGAATCCGTCGAGTTCGAAACCCGCCACGGTTTCGGCTACTCGACCTTCCGCAGCGTGCAGGAACAGGTGGGCATCGAGCTTAGCCAGACGCTGCTGCCAGGCAAGCCGGTGAAGCTCTCGCGCCTGACGCTCTCCAACAAGGGTTCGATCTCGCGCAGCTTCCGCATCTACGGTTACGTCGAATGGATGCTGGGCAACAATCCGAACCGGACGGCACCGTTCGTCACCTGCCGGGCAACGGAGAACAAGCAGGTCCTGTTTGCCTCCAACCCCTACAGCATCACGCATTCGGGCCGCACAGCCTTCTTTGCGGTCAATGCCGACGTGTCGGGCGCCACCGCCTCGCGCGGCGAGTTCATCGGACGCTGGGGCGACATCCGCCGCCCGGGATCGGTGGCCGCCGCCAAGGAGCTTTCCGGCCAGATGAGCCATGACGGCGATCCCTGCGCAGCAATCGCCGTCGATATCATCCTGCAGCCGGGCGATACGCGGGAATTCACCTTCGTTCTCGGCGACAGCGACAATGATGCTGCAGCAGAAGCCCTTTCGGCTGAAGCCATCACCGTTGACTTCAACAGCGCGCTCGAAGCCAACCGCACCCGCTGGAGCAAGTTCCTCGGCAAGGTCCAGATCGAAACGCCGGACCGCGCCCTGAACCACCTGCTCAACGGCTGGCTGCCTTACCAGATGCTGTCCTGCCGGATCACGGCGCGGGCGGCCTTCTATCAGGCAAGCGGCGCCTTCGGCTTCCGCGACCAGCTGCAGGATTCGCTGGCGCTGATGCTGCATGATCCGTCGATCGCCCGTCGCCAGATCGTGACGGCTGCCGGTCGACAGTTCGTCGAGGGCGATGTCCAGCATTGGTGGCTCGCCGAAAACGGTGCCGGCGTCCGGACCCACATCTCCGACGACGTCGTCTGGCTCGCCTATGCGGTCGATCAGTATGCGACGGCAACCGGCGACACGGCGATCCTGGATGAGAACGTTCCGTTCATCGCCGGGCCGCTCCTGGCTGAAAACGTGCATGACTCGTTCTTCCGTCCGGAAGTCTCGGATCGCGGAGCAAGCATCTACGAACATGCCGCCCTCGGTCTCGATCTGGCTCTTTCGAGAACCGGCCCGCACGGCCTGCCGCTCATCCTCGGCGGCGACTGGAACGACGGCATGAACCGGGTCGGCGTTGCCGGCCGGGGCGAAAGCGTCTGGCTTGCCTGGATACTCTCGGGCACGCTCGCACGCTTCATCCCCATCGCCGAAAGCCGTGGCGACCAGGCGCGCGCCAACAACTGGCGCACGCATCTGGAACGCCTGCGCGACGCGATCGAAACCGCCGGCTGGGATGGCCACTACTATCGTCGGGCCTATTACGACGACGGTACGCCGCTCGGTGCTGCGGAAAGCGAAGAGAACCGCATCGATTCCATTGCCCAGTCCTGGAGCGTACTCTCCGGCCAGGGCAATCCGGAGCGGAGCAAACAGGCACTTGATGCCGCGCTTGCCAACCTTCTGGAGCACGACGACGGCATCCTGCGTCTCTTCAATCCGCCCTATGCCACGACGGACAAGGACCCGGGCTATATCCGCGCCTATCCGCCGGGTATCCGCGAAAACGGCGGGCAGTACACTCACGCGGGCGCATGGCTTGCCTTGGCGCTTGCCAAGTCCGGCCGTCCGGAAGAGGCCATGCAGTGCCTGGATTGCCTGCTGCCGGTCCGCCACGCCATGGATCGCGAGGGTGCCGAACGTTATCGCACGGAACCCTATGCCGTTGCTGCCGACATCTACAGCGAAGGCGCATTGCGCGGTCAGGGCGGCTGGAGCTGGTATACCGGCTCGGCGGCCTGGATCTACCGTGCCGTCGTCGAGGGGCTGCTCGGCATCGAGCGCAAGGACGGCGACGTCACGGCAGCGCCGGTCCTCCCCTCCGACTGGAATGGCTTTACAGCCAGGATCGAGCTCGCGGGCAAGACGGTTGAGGTCAAGGCCACCCGCAGCGCGGCGGGCCAGATCGAGACCAGCGTCAACGGCAAGAAGGGCCGCGCGCCCGCCAAGGCGAAGTGACGGAAACGCAAGCCGGTTGGGCGCAAGTTGCGCCCTCCCCTCCCGGCCAAGACCGGAAGCAGAGCTCAGAAATGTAAGAAGCCGCCGCATCCAGTCAGATGCGGCGGCTTTTTCTTTGGATGGCGAACTTGTTGAGGATCACGGCCCGCAGCTTCGACGGTCACGCCCTGAGGCGTGTCCAGGGAAGCTGCGGAGGCCACGTCTGATACCGACATGACCGAAACATGGGCGGGGCGGCAGCCGCCTCAAAAGCCCTCGGCCGAAGCCGAGGACCTTTATTCCGCTGCCGGATGGGTGGTGCTCTTCACAAGATCGTCGGTCAGGATGCCCGATGCGCGCAACAGCGAGGCAAAGCGGCCATTGCTGTGGCTCAGATGATCGAAGGTGCCCTGCTCCGCGATCCGGCCGTGATCCAGGAAGATGACCAGATCGGCATCGCGCACCGTCGACAGGCGGTGTGCAATGATGAAGGTCGTGCGATTGGCGCGCAGACGGTCGATGGCCGTCTTGATGCGGGCCTCGGTCTCGACGTCCAGCGCCGAGGTTGCCTCGTCCAGCACCAGAATGGGCGCGTCCTTGAGGATGGCGCGGGCGAGCGCAATGCGCTGCCGCTCGCCGCCTGAAAGACGGTTGCCCCGATCGCCGACCACCGTCTCGTAACCCGCCACGCGGCTCTCGATGAAATCGTCCGCCGAGGCAGCGCGAGCCGCCTCGATCACATCCTCGATCGTCGCATCTTCGCGGCCGATGCGGATGTTCTCCGAAATCGAGCGGTTGAGCAGGCCGGAATCCTGGAACACCGTTGCGATGGCGCGGCGCAGCGACTTGCGCGTGACCTTCGTGATGTTCATGCCATCGATGAGGATCTCACCCTGCTGCGGATCGTAGACGCGCTGCAGCAGGTTGATGAGTGTCGTCTTGCCGGCGCCTGTCGGGCCGACGATCGCGACCGTCTGTCCGGCCTCGACCGTAAAGGAGACATCGCGCACGCCCTGCGTCGTGTTGGCGAAGTCGAAGGAGACATTCCGGAATTCGACGCGGCCCGAGACATGGCCGAGATCTTCGGCCTCGACCGATTCCTCGCGCTCGCGCACCGAATCCTCAAGCTTGTAGAATTCCTCGAGTTTCGCCCGCGCCTCGAAAATCTGGCTGGCAAAGCCCTTGATCTGGTCGAGACGGGAAATGAGCAGGTTGGCGAAGCCGATGAACGCAATGACGTCGCCGACCTTGATCTCGCCGTTCTTCACCATGATCGCGCCGAGGATCAGGATCGCCATCATCGAGATGGTGGAGGCGATGCGGTTGAGCGCGCTGGCCAGCGCCCACCAGTCGAGCACCGGAAACTGCGCCGAAAGCAGCCGCCCTGTGTAATCCCTCAACGCCTGCGTCTCGCGCTCGATCCGGTTATAGCTGTGCAGCACCGGCACGTTGCTGATCGTGTCGCTGACATGCGAGAAGACCTGATGATAATGCTCCTCGACGGCGGCCTGCCCCTCGCGCGTGCGGTTCATCACCACCTGCCCGGTCAGCCAGTAGAGAACGCCGAGCAGCAGAAGGACGATCGAAAGCCTGAGGTCCATCGACAGCGCTGCCGGAACCAGAAGCACGAGCGCGACAGCCGTGGAAAGATGCGTGCGCATGAATTCGAGCCAGAGGCCAAAAAGCGTCTCGGTGGCGCGCAGCAGCGTATGCAGCACGTTCGACGTGCCGCGCTGGCTGTGCCAGGACAGCGGCATCGAGATGATGCGGGAGAAAGCTTCCGCCAGAAGTCCCGCCCGACGCGCATGCGCCAGCCGGTCTGCTTCGCGCGCGATCAGGACAAAAGCAACCGTGTTGAAAATGCCAAGTCCGGCCCAGGCGACCAGAACCGGCAGCGAATTCCCGCCGGATGACATGGCGTCGATGATACGGCCAAAAAGGATGGGCTCGGCAATGGCAACAAGCGCCAGCACGATATTGCTGATGACGACGATCGAAACTCTCAACCGCTCGTCGGCGAGATAGCGAAGCGCTCTCAGATAGACTTTGGTAAGCGACACTTTGCGTCTGCCCTTTCCCTGTATTTCTGGAACCGTTTGTCGCGGGCTTTTGCACGGGACGGAAACGGCATTCGAATCACGATGCGGTGTGGCACACATGTCGGCCGACGGTCTTGACGACGTTCGACGAACGTCCCGGACGGTCGAGGCCGATCTGGCGAGCATGTAACACCTGCGCGGCATATCAAAATAGTCGGTTCAGATGAACAGAACCTGAGCGAGGCTCGCGCAATGTGGCTTGAACGGGCCCACGTACATCATTTTGAGGAGGCAGACCATCCAAGACACCATTTTGTCGTGCGCACGTCGCCTTTCGGGTCGGCGGAGGCGCTGGAGGGACAGTGGAACGCGCCTCTGCCACCCAAAGATGAACCGTGATTTCAATCGGCGCATCCTCATCGCACCTCAAATTACATGAAAATTCAGGGTTCTCCTTCTTGACAGACTCCGTGTTAGCCGTTCATAAATTATCTAAGATATTGAGATTATATATGTTTCTACGTATCATTTCTGCGTCAAGACAAGAGTATTGCGCGCTGTCATTTGATGCGGATGAAACTTCCCGCTGTTCACCTGTGTGCTGGTTCATACCCGCTTTTGCACGCTCACCGGTGGGAGATTTTCCAATGGCCGGATCAACGGGTGGCTAGATGAGTATCAATGCAATCGTCCAGTTTTTGGTCATGGGACGAGAACATGAAAGTCCGAAAACGCTGATTGCGGATTTCGAGCATCTTCTGAAGCAGTATCGCTTTGAATACTACGGGGTCCTCATGCAGCCGCGGCCGCACCAGGACCCGATGACGCTTGTTCTGGCCGGCAAATGGCCGAACAAATGGCCCGAGACTTACATTGCCAACCGTTTTGTGCTGGTCGACCCGACGGTCCGTTATCTGGGCCGGGCGACGGGGGCCTTCCGGTGGCGCGATGCCAGAAAGGCGATGAAGTCCGACCCGCAGAAGCGGCGGATGGACCAGATGTTCAAGGAGGCTGCAAAGTTCGGGCTCGAGGATGGCTATATCTTCCCCGTTCATGGTCGGCAGGGTCTCCTCGGCAACATGACCATGGGCGGCGTCTCGGTCGATCTGACGCCCGTCGAGCTTTCCCTCTTCGAGCAGGTGGCGAAGCTGATGTTCATGGAGCTCACGCGCTTCAGGGCCAAGGCACAGGGAAGCGATGAGGAAGGAAGCGCTCCTTCCGAGACCAAGCTAACCAGACGCGAACTGGAGGTGCTTCACTTCCTCGCGGAAGGAATGACCTCGCAGGACATCGGCAAGGTGCTGAACCTGTCCAGCCATACCGTCGATTGGTACATGAACGGCATCCAGGAAAAACTGGAGGCGAAAAACCGCCAGCATGTCGTCGCTCTCGCCTTCCGTCAGGGGCTGATTTCCTGAGTTGAAGCCTTCCCAAAAGAGTCCCGTTGAACTTCGTCTCGCAAGCCGCTAACAATTTGTTAGCGGGTGCAGCATGGGAGCTGCCAAAACTGGGGGACTGCCTTGACGATTTCCAAGATTCTCGTCGCAAACCGTTCAGAAATCGCGATCCGCGTTTTCCGCGCCGCAAACGAACTCGGCATAAAGACCGTGGCGATCTGGGCGGAAGAAGACAAGCTGGCGCTCCACCGTTTCAAGGCGGACGAGAGCTACCAGGTCGGCCGCGGGCCGCATCTCGAACGTGATCTCGGACCGATCGAAAGCTATCTGTCGATCGACGAGATCATACGTGTCGCCAAGCTCTCCGGGGCTGACGCCATCCATCCGGGCTACGGGCTCCTATCGGAAAGCCCGGAATTCGCCGAAGCCTGCGCGGAAAACGGCATCATCTTCATCGGCCCGAAGCCAGAAACGATGCGGCAGCTCGGCAACAAAGTTGCCGCACGCAATCTGGCCATTTCCATCGGTGTTCCGGTTGTTCCGGCGACCGACCCCCTGCCCGACGATCCGGAAGAGATCAAACGGCTCGCCGAAGAAATCGGCTATCCGGTCATGCTCAAGGCCTCCTGGGGCGGCGGCGGTCGCGGCATGCGCGCGATCCGCGATCCCAAGGAGCTGCTTCGTGAAGTGAACGAAGGCAAGCGCGAAGCCAAGGCCGCCTTCGGCAAGGACGAAGTCTATCTCGAAAAGCTCGTTGAGCGCGCCCGCCACGTCGAGAGCCAGGTTCTCGGCGACACGCATGGCAATGTCGTCCACCTCTTCGAGCGCGACTGCTCCATCCAGCGCCGTAACCAGAAGGTCGTCGAGCGCGCGCCGGCACCCTACCTGACAGCCGAACAGCGCGCCGAACTGGCCTCCTATTCGCTGCGCATTGCTGAAGCCACGAACTACATCGGCGCCGGTACCGTCGAATACCTGATGGATGCCGACACCGGCAAATTCTACTTCATCGAAGTCAATCCGCGCATCCAGGTCGAGCATACCGTGACCGAACAGGTCACCGGCATCGATATCGTCAAGGCGCAGATCCATATTCTCGACGGCTTTGCCATCGGCACGCCGGAATCGGGCGTTCCGGCGCAGGAAAACATTCGCCTCAACGGCCATGCGCTCCAGTGCCGCATCACCACGGAAGACCCGGAACAGAACTTCATCCCCGACTATGGCCGCATCACCGCCTATCGCGGCGCCACCGGCTTCGGCATCCGCCTCGACGGCGGCACGGCCTATTCCGGCGCGGTCATCACCCGCTATTACGATCCGCTGCTTGAAAAGGTAACGGCCTGGGCGCCAAGCCCGGAAGAGGCGATCCGCCGAATGGAGCGCGCGCTGCGCGAATTCCGTATCCGCGGCGTCGCCACCAACCTCACCTTCCTCGAAGCCATCATCGGCCACCCGAAGTTCCGCGACAACAGCTATACGACGCGCTTCATCGACACGACGCCGGAACTCTTCCAGCAGGTCAAGCGTCAGGACCGCGCCACCAAGCTGCTGACCTATCTGGCCGACGTGACGGTCAACGGCCATCCGGAAGCCAAGGGCCGCGCCCGTCCGCCGGAAGATGCCGCAGCCCCGATCCTGCCCTTCGTTGACGGTCCTGTGCCGGACGGCACGAAGCAGCTGCTCGACAAGCTCGGCCCGAAGGGTTTCGGTCAGTGGATGCGCGCCGAGCAGCGCGTGCTGATGACGGACACGACGATGCGCGATGGCCATCAGTCGCTGCTTGCCACCCGCATGCGCACCTATGACATCGCCCGCATTGCCGGCACCTATGCCCGCGCCCTGCCGAACCTTCTGTCGCTGGAATGCTGGGGCGGCGCGACCTTCGACGTCTCCATGCGCTTCCTCACCGAAGACCCGTGGGAACGCCTGGCGCTGATCCGCGAAGGCGCGCCGAACCTGCTGCTGCAGATGCTGCTGCGCGGCGCCAACGGCGTCGGCTACAAGAACTATCCCGACAATGTCGTGAAGCATTTCGTCAAGCAGGCAGCGTCCGGCGGCATCGACCTCTTCCGCGTCTTCGACTGCCTGAACTGGGTTGAGAACATGCGCGTCTCGATGGACGCAATCGCCGAAGAGAACAAGCTCTGCGAAGCCGCCATCTGCTATACCGGCGACATCCTGAGCTCGGCACGTCCGAAATACGACCTGAAATACTATGTCGAGCTCGCCCGCGAGCTGGAACGCGCCGGCGCACATATCATTGCTCTCAAGGACATGGCCGGCCTCCTGAAGCCGGCCGCGGCCACCATGCTGTTCAAGGCGCTGCGCGAAGCAACCGACCTGCCGATCCACTTCCACACGCATGACACGTCCGGCATTGCGGCTGCGACCGTGCTGGCGGCCGTGGATGCGGGCGTCGATGCAGTGGACGCTGCGATGGACTCGCTGTCCGGCAACACCTCGCAGCCCTGCCTCGGCTCGATTGTCGAGGCGCTCAAGGGCGGCGAGCGCGATCCGGGACTCGATACGAGCTGGATCCGCCGGATTTCCTTCTATTGGGAAGCGGTGCGCAACCAGTATGCCGCCTTCGAAAGCGACCTCAAGGGACCGGCTTCGGAAGTCTATCTCCACGAAATGCCGGGCGGCCAGTTCACCAATCTCAAGGAACAGGCCCGTTCGCTGGGTCTCGAAACCCGCTGGCATGAAGTGGCGCAGGCCTATGCCGATGCCAACCGCATGTTCGGCGATATCGTCAAGGTAACGCCCTCCTCCAAGGTCGTCGGTGACATGGCGCTGATGATGGTGAGCCAGGACCTGACCGTGGCGGATGTCGAGAATCCGGCAAAGGACGTTTCCTTCCCGGATTCGGTCGTCTCCATGCTCAAGGGTGACCTCGGCCAGCCCCCGGGCGGATGGCCGGAAGTCCTGCAGAAGAAGGCGCTGAAGGGGGACGCCGCCTACACGGTTCGCCCCGGCTCGCTGCTGGAAGCTGCCGATCTCGCCGCCGAACGCAAGGCGATCGAAGAGAAGCTGGAGCGCGAGATTTCGGAATACGAATTCGCCTCCTATCTCATGTATCCGAAGGTCTTCACCGACTTTGCCGCCGCCGCCGATCTCTACGGCCCGGTTTCGACCCTGCCGACACCGGCCTATTTCTACGGCCTGCCGGTCGGCGAGGAGCTTTTCGTCGATATCGAAAAGGGCAAGACGCTGGTTGTCCTCAACCAGGCCATGGGCGCGACGGACGAGAAGGGGATGGTCACCGTCTTCTTCGAACTGAACGGCCAGCCCCGCCGCATCAAGGTTCCGGACCGCGCCCACGGCGCCTCCGGTGGCGCCATCCGCCGCAAGGCGGAAGCCGGCAATGCCACCCATCTCGGCGCGCCGATGCCGGGCGTCATCTCGACGGTTGCCGTCTCCTCGGGCCAGACTGTCAAGGCCGGCGACGTCCTGCTGTCCATCGAAGCCATGAAGATGGAAACCGCGCTGCACGCCGAAAAAGATGGTACGATTGCCGAAGTACTGGTGCGCACCGGCGACCAGATCGACGCCAAGGACCTGCTGATCGTTTACGGCGCTTGAGCCGCAGCCGCTTTCAACTGAAAACGTCGCGCATCTTAGGGTGCGCGGCGTTTTTCTTTGTCTGAAACTGTCTTCAAGACAACAAAAAAGCCGGCTCGAAAGCCGGCTTCTGAACCATCAGCAGATGGGAAACGCTTATGCGCTTTCCTTCGGCGTCAGAACCTGACGACCACGGTACATGCCGGTCTTCAGGTCGATGTGGTGCGGGCGGCGAAGTTCGCCGGAATTCTTGTCTTCAACGTAGGTCGCAGCCTTCAGCGCATCGGCCGAACGGCGCATGCCGCGCTTGGACGGGGAAGTTTTTCTTTTCGGAACAGCCATTTAACGTACTCCAATGTGTCAGGCAAAGCTCTGTCACAGGCCGGTTTGACTGGCCGTATGGACATTGCCGATGTCGGAAATTGGCGCGCTTATACATAAACCTGTGGACTTTGGCTAGTCCCCGTACCAATTTTTGTCGCGATGCGGTCACATCGGCCCGTCAGGGATAGATGCAGCGCACATAATCGCCCGAGGCCGCTGCCCGCCGCGCGATGATGCCGGCAATGGAGCGCATTCCACGCGATGGCTTGTTGGGCACGCGAACATAGGGGTTCGGCAGGGCCGCAGCAAGCAGGGCGGCCTGACTTGCCGAAAGCTTCGAAGCGGGCACCTTGAAATAGGTCTGCGCCGCCGCCTCGATACCGTAGATGCCCGGACCCCATTCGGCGATATTGAGATAGACTTCCATGATCCGCGCCTTGGACCAGACGAAGTCGGTCGCGAAGGCGAGCGGCAGCTCCAGGCCCTTGCGGATGAAGGAGCGGCCGTTGAAGAGATAGAGGTTCTTCACCGTCTGCATCGGGATCGTGCTCGCCCCGCGCGTTTCATTGCCCTCCAGCGCATCATCGATCACGCCCTTCAACTGGACCAGATCGACGCCATAGTGGCTGCAGAACTGGCCATCTTCCGACATCATCACCGACTTTACGAGAACGGGCGCAATCTTCTCGAGATCCACCCAGCGCCGGTCATAACCTCTGAAAAGCGCCAGATCGGAGACCATCAGGGTGGAAATCGGATGAATGAAGGGCGGCCAGTAGAGCAGGATCAGCGCGTAAGGCAGAAGCAGGATCACGAAGACAAGCCGCAACACGCGAAGCCAGAGCGGTCCGCGCGGCCAGATCCAGTCGATCAGACGCTTGCGGCTCCTCACCTCTGCCTCTTCGGTGACGCGCTCCGGCGGCGTCGGGATGTCGTCTTCCATCATCACCATGAAGAAATGCATAAAGCCTCGGCCGCGCCAAGACCAGTGGCGGCCAAATTTTTACGAAAAGCCACCATGCCGCCATTGCCACGACGAAACCGAAGTGCAAATGAAAAGTCATGACCGGAACCGATGCGATGTTTGAAGAACGGCTGCAAGGCGCAGCACAGGCTGTTCAGGGCCTCCTGAGCGAGCTTCTGGGGTCGGCCCCCAAGGCGGACGAAACCGCGCGCCCGGAGCGCCTGATGGCGGCCATGCGCCACGGCGTGCTCAACGGCGGCAAGCGGATGCGGCCGTTCCTTGTTCTGGAAACGGCCCGGCTCTTCGCCGGCCCGGAAGCGGCAGCCCTCCGCGTTGCTGCCGCACTTGAATGCATCCATTGCTATTCGCTCGTTCACGACGACCTGCCCGCCATGGACGACGACGATCTGCGTCGCGGCCAGCCGACGGTCCACAAGGCCTTTGACGAGGCAACCGCCATCCTCGCCGGCGACGCGCTTCTGACCTATGCATTCGATATCCTGGCCGACGAAGACACGAAGCTTCCGGCAGAGGCAAAGGTCGCGCTGACCCTGAAACTCTCGCGTGCCTCCGGTCTCGGCGGCATGGCCGGTGGCCAGATGCTCGACCTGCAGGCAGAAACCCAGGCACCGGACGAAGCCGGCATCGTCACGCTGCAGGCCATGAAGACCGGCGCGCTGATCCGCTTTGCCTGCGAAGCCGGTCCCATTCTCGCCGGTGCCTCCAGAGAGGACACCGCGAGACTGACCGAATTCGGCCGCAAGATCGGTCTTGCCTTCCAGCTTGCCGACGATCTTCTCGATATCACCGCCGACAGTGCCACGCTCGGCAAGGCCGCCGGCAAGGATGCGGCCAAGGGAAAGGGCACGCTGCCGGCGCTCCATGGCATCGACTGGACCCGCGCCCGGCTGGCTCAGCTTGTCGAAGAGGCCGAAACCCTGCTTTCACCCTATGGCGATAAGGCCGACGTGCTGAAAGCGGCCGCACGCTTTGTCGCAAGCCGGAAAAACTGATCCCCGGAAGACGAATATCATGAGCAAATACTGGTCCCCCATCGTCTCGACGCTGAAGCCCTATGTCGCCGGCGAACAGCCGCGCATCGCCAATCTGGTGAAGCTGAACACCAACGAGAACCCCTACGGTCCCTCACCCAAGGCACTGGAAGCGGTGAAACAGGCCGCCGATGACCGCCTGAGGCTTTATCCAGATCCGGTCGCGCTGGAGCTGAGAGAGGCCATTGCCCGCCTTCATGGCGTCGACGCCGGCGAAGTGTTTGTCGGCAACGGCTCGGATGAGGTTCTGGCCCATACCTTCATGGGCCTCCTGAACCACGATGCGCCGCTTCTCTATCCGGACATCACCTACAGTTTCTACCCGGTCTACAGCCTGCTCTATGGCATCGAGAGCCGGCAGGTGCCGCTGGACGACAACTTCGGAATCCGGCTATCGGATTATGATCAGCCCTGCGGCGCGATCATCCTGCCCAATCCGAATGCCCCGACCGGCATCGGCCTGCCGCTTGCCGAGATCGAAGCGCTTCTTGCCGCCCATCCGGACCAGCCGGTGGTGATCGACGAGGCCTATGTGGATTTCGGCGGCGAGACCGCCATTCCGCTGACGCGTAAATATCCGAACCTGCTCGTCGTGCAGACCTTCTCGAAGTCACGCTCGCTTGCCGGCATGCGCGTCGGTTTCGCCATCGGCCAGCGCCAGCTGATCGATGCGCTGGAGCGCGTAAAGGACAGCTTCAATTCCTATCCGCTCGACAAGCTGGCGCAGGTCGCAGCAACCGCCGCCATCGAGGATGTGGAATGGTTCGAGACCTGCCGCACGCGCATCATCGAAAGCCGCACCCGCGTCGTCTCAGGCCTTGAACAGCGCGGCTTCCGCGTCCTGCCGTCGCTTGCCAATTTCGTCTTCGCCTCGCATCCGGATTTCGCCGGTGCGGATCTGGCGGCGAAGCTGCGCGAGCGCGCAGTCATCGTCCGCCACTTCGCCAAGCCGCGCATCGATCCATACCTGCGCATCTCGATCGGCACGGAAGAGGAATGCGACCGCCTCATCGAAGCACTGGATGACATCCTTGCCGACCGTTAACCATAGATAACTGTGGTTTCACGTGAATCACGCTTGACAGGAATTCATGAAAAAGGGGCCTTTCGGCCCCTTTTTGCTGGACTAAGTCCGCGTCGTTCATGCCATCAATGGCGGAAATGGCGCATTCCGGTGAAGACCATGGCGACGCCGGCCTCATCGGCAGCGGCAATCACATCCGCATCCTTGATCGAGCCACCCGGCTGGATCAGCGCCGTGGCGCCAGCGGCAACCATCGACAACAGGCTGTCCGGGAAGGGCAGGAAGGCTTCAGACGCAACGGCAGAGCCCTTGGTCATCGGCTCGGCCCAACCGGCAGCCTTGGCGGCCTCCTCGGCCTTGATGGCGGCGATACGGGCGGAATCGATACGGCTCATCTGGCCGGCCCCGATACCCGCCGTCTGGCCATCCTTGGCGTAAACAACGGCATTCGACTTCACATGCTTGGCAACGCGGAAGGCAAACTTCATGTCTTCCAGCTCCTGTGCCGTCGGCGCACGCTTCGTCACCACCTTCAACGCCATATCCTCGACCATGGCATTGTCGCGCGACTGGACGAGAAGACCACCGGACACGGTCTTGGCGGTGATCCCGCCCTTGCGCGGATCCGGCAGGCCGCCAGCGGCCAGAAGACGAAGGTTCGGCTTGGCGGCGATGATCGCCTTGGCTTCGTCGCTGATCGACGGCGCGATGATCACTTCGGTGAAGAGCTTGACGATTTCCTGCGCGGTTTCCGCATCCAGCTCCTGGTTCAGCGCGATGATGCCGCCAAAGGCTGAAGTCGAGTCACAGGCCAGCGCACGGCGATAGGCTTCCGCCAGGCTCGGACCCGTCGCCACGCCGCAGGGGTTGGCATGCTTGATGATGGCGCAAGCCGGACCCTGGTCGGCGCGGAACTCGGCCACCAGCTCGTAGGCGGCATCCGTGTCGTTGATATTGTTATAGGAAAGCTGCTTGCCCTGGAGCAGGGCAGCGGTCGCAACACCGGGACGGTTTTCGCCGGTGATGTAGAATCCCGCCGCCTGATGCGGGTTTTCGCCGTAGCGCATCTCTTCCTTGAGCACGCCGCCAATGGCGCGATGACGCATCATGCCGAGGTTCAACTCGTCGGCGAACCAGTTGGAAATGGCGGCATCGTAAGCCGCCGTCCGTGCGTAGGCAGCCGCCGCCATCTTCTGGCGGAAGGCGTAAGAGGTCGAACCCGCATTCGCCTTGAGTTCGCCAATGAGGGCTTCGTAGTCAGCCGGGTTGGTGATGACGGTGACATAGGCGTGGTTCTTGGCCGAAGCACGGATCATCGCCGGGCCGCCGATGTCGATATTCTCGACCGTGGTCGGATAATCGCCACCCTTGGAGCGAACCTCTTCGAACGGATAGAGATTGATGACGGCGAGATCGATATCGATGATCCCATGGGCCGCCATCGCTGCCTTGTGCTCCTCGTCATCACGGATGGCAAGAAGGCCGCCATGAACCGAGGGATGCAGCGTCTTGACGCGGCCGTCCATGATTTCGGGGAAGCCGGTGAGTTCGGACACGTCCTTCACAACCAGGCCCGCATCGGCAATCGCCTTGTGCGTGCCGCCGGTGGAAAGCAGCGCCACGCCCTGTTCTACAAGCGCCCTGGCAAGCTCGACAATGCCGGCCTTGTCGGACACGGACAGGAGCGCGGTCTTGACGCGAACCTTGTCAGGGGCGGGGATTTTCTTGGAAACGACAGCCATGGCTCAACCTCTTGCAGCAGGGGAAATGGCGCTCCCGCCGGGCAGGGCGCATGTTGCCCGCGCCCTAGCACAGTTACCCGCCCCGGAAAACCGCAAGAGGCAAATTATCGGGCTTTTAGGCGGCCCTTTTGCTCAAGACGCCAGCCGATTTCCGGCAATTTGCCGACATCAAAGACGATTTCGAGCTGGCGCGAGCCGCGAATGCCGGAGGAGTCGGCAAAGAACACGTCTTCGCCCACCTCTATCTTGGCGTCGATGCAGGTAAACGACCAGGTCTGCGCATCGGGCGCGACCAGCAGAACCTCGTTGTCGTCCACCGGACGGATCTGGATCGAGGGATGGATATGAAAACGCGCCGTTGCCTGGAAGCCGCAATTCTCCGGCGGCTCCACACCGCCCTTGCCCATGAAGCGGTCGCCGCCGCGAATGATCGTGCCGCTGGGATGAAGCTGGAGGCTGCGCTCGTGATAGAGCCCGAACTTCTCCAGATAGCCGTCATGGCTGGCAACCAGGATTTCACCCTGCGGATCTTCCTTTCGGGTCGCATCGACACGACTGACCCCGCCGGTCACGACGATGCCGAGATCGGAAAGCCGGCCGAAGCTGTGCGTGGACGTGTCGTTCAACGTCACCGTGGAATGCGCCGCGGTGGAGCGGGCAAGCTGGCGATAATCCTCGGGTCCGTAAAGCGGCGATCCGGAATTGACGATCAGCCGATGACCGCCGGAGGAGAGCTCGAAAGAGAGGCAACCGGCATGGGCGTGCGTCGAGGTTTCCTGCGTGATCGGATAGCCGGTATCGACGATGATCGCCGAACTGCTCGTGCCGATGCGCTGGTAGCGCATGTAGGGCATGGCGCGAAACGGCTGGCCGGCGGATTCGTCATAGCGCAGCACCGCGACAAGCTCGGTGGCAAGCGTTGCGGTCGCGCCATTGAAGAGGCTGAGTTCGCCGCTCTGGTGGCGGAAAAAGCGCAAGGCCGGAAACATCCGGTCAATCGCCGGGATCAGCCGCGACGGCATTTCATAGCCGAGATTGACGTAGGTCTGCCGCAGCGGCAGCAATTCCATCAGGAGATCGAGAATGGCGCGCGGATTACGCGAAATATGCCCGCCATCGGGCAAAACCTGCCGGTCAAGCTCCCGGTCGAGGTTGGCGCCGGCGCGCTGGACGGCGGCAAGCGTGGTGGGCAGCGACAGGCTCGCCATGGCAAGCGCGATACGAATGCGCATGATCTCCATGCCGTCGCCCGCCGTCGGTGCGACCGAGCGGAGATAATCGACATGCATGCCGATGCTCTTGAGAAACCGGCGATAGAATCCCAGTTGCGCCGACTTCAGGATGACCGGCGAATGCGACAGCCAGGACATGAGCCGCAGCGCCGCCGTCTGCGGCCGCCAGACCGCGCTGTCATCGGGCCAGCGATGGCGCGCGATCCAGTCCTGGGCAATTTCCTGTGCGCGCTGGAAATGCTTGTCGCTCTTCGTCGCCCTGAAATCGCGCAGCCAGACGAAGGAATGCAGCCGCGTCGCAAATTCGGGCGAGGGCGGATCGAGATCGAAGACCGATTCGTTGCCGGCATCGAGCGTGCGCCCGGCAAGCGTGAAGCGACCGTTGACGATTTCCTCGGCAATGAAGGGATCGGAGGCGCGCAGGTCCGTCGGCGCGACCAGGAGCTTTTCCGGGGCTTTTCTGAAGGTCTGCCGGAAACGAAAAACGCCGCCGTTTGCCGCCTGATGGACTTGGCGGACGCCGCTCCTCATGTAGAGGGTGGACAAAATCTTGCGGCCGAATGGCGCCATGCTGACAGAACTCTAGAGCAATTCCAGCAAACGTGCTGAGCGGTTTTGCGATCGGAATTGCGTGGAAAAAAAGCGAGAGTGTTTCAGGCGCTCTCCCCATGCCTGATCGACCCGAGCATTCGAACAGGATTCCTAGGCATAATCTGCCGTTGCGTCAATTCGAGACGCCGGGAAGAGCTGTTGATGGTAAATTAGCGAAGCGGCAAGCGTACCGCGTCGCGCGCGTCAACCTCAGGCGTCGCGCCTCAGCACGCAGGCGTAGAACCCGTCCATGCCGCTTGCCGCTGCCGTCTCGCCCTTCAGCATCGACGGTGTCGTGCGAACCTCACCCTTGGAGGAGATCGCCTCGGCAAGCCCCGGCAGAACCGATGCCGTAACCGGAACAAGCGAAACGTTCGCCATCGACCGAAGCAGCCGCTCGATCATCTCTTCGCCCTCGATCGGATCGAGCGAGCAGTTGGAAAAGACGACAATGCCACCTGGCTTGACCAGCGATAGCGCGTGGCGCAGCAGACGTTCCTGCACGCCGGCAAGCTTGCGCACATCGTCCAGCCCCTTGGTCCAGGGAACATCCGGATGGCGCCGCGCCGTGCCGGTGGAGGAGCAGGGCGCATCGAGAAGCGCGGCATCAAAGAGCTCGTCCGGCTGATAATCGCCCGCATTGCGTTCGATCAGTTCGGCGTCGAAGCGCAGGCGGTCGAGATTTTCGCGCAGGCGCTTCAGCCGGTTCGTCGACATGTCGAGCGCGGTGACCTTGGCGCCAGCATGGATGAGCTGCGCCGTCTTGCCCCCGGGTGCAGCACAGAGATCGACCACCCGCTTGCCCTGAAGATCGCCGAAGAGGCGGGCCGGGATCGCGGCAGCCGCATCCTGCACCCACCATTCGCCATCCGCATAGCCTTCGAGATCGACGACGGAGCCTTCGTAATCGGCAAGGCGAACACTGCCTGTCGGCAAGACCACGCCGCCCAGACGCTTCGCCCAGCCTTCAGGATCGGACTTGACCGTGAGATCGATCGCCGCCGGCGCCAGATGCGCCTCCGCAATGGCAAGGGCAGCCTCCGGCCCATAAACGGCCTTGAGTCGACCCTGGAACCATTCGGGAAGGGCAGGCACCGAAGCACCGACCTCGGACAGCAGGCGTTCCTTCTCGGATGAAAGCCTACGCAGCAGCGCATTGACGAGGCTGGCAAAACGCTTGTTGCGCGGATCGTCATTGGCCTGCTCGACAGCAAGATCGACAGCGGCGCGATCCGGCACATCGAGATAAAGAATCTGGGCGGCGGCGACCGCCAGAACATGCTGAAGCGCGCGTGCGCCATCCGGCAACGGCGTCTTCAGAAGCGAGCCGATCATCGCGTCGATGCGCGGCAGATGGCGAAGTGCCGAATTGAGGATCGCCCGCACAAGGCCGCGGTCGGCCGGCGAAAGCGCCAAATAGGCGGGGTTGCCGCTGGTGTTGTCGAGCATCCCGTCCAGCGAGGCCTTCTTGTCAATGACAGCAGCCAGCAGGCGAGAAGCCGCCTGTCGCGCGGCAAGGCCGGGTTTTTCGGGAGCATTCGTGCCGCCATGAAAGGCGGAGCCCGGCTTCGGCCGGACCGGTTTTGTCGTCAAGACCAGGGTCCTTTGGATGAGTTTGACCGCCCCGCACCCGAAGAAACACTCGGCACGGATCGCGCATTGCGCGTCGGATTAGCAGTCGGACGCTGCGGCGTCGATCCGAAATTGCCGCCGGAGGCCATTTTTTCGAGTTCCGCGACGCGATTGTCGGTGTTCGGATGCGTCGAAAACAGATTGTCCATGCGCTCGCCGGAGAGCGGATTGATGATGAACATATGCGCGGTCGCCGGATTATGTTCGGCCTGAACATTCGGCACCTGATGCGCATAGGCCTCGATCTTGCGCAGCGCAGAGGCGAGCCAGAACGGCTGGCCGCAGATTTCAGCCCCGCGCCGATCCGCCTCATATTCGCGCGTCCGGCTGATCGCCATCTGCACCAGCATGGCGGCAAAGGGCGCAACGATCATCGCAATCAGCGTACCGACAATGCCGAAACCATTGTTTTCGCGGCGATCGCCGAAGAAGAAGGCGAAATTGCCGAGCATGGAAATGGCGCCCGCAAGCGTCGCGGTAATCGTCATGGTCAGCGTGTCGCGATGTTCGATATGGGCCAGCTCATGCGCCATTACGCCGGCGACTTCCTCCTGGCTGAGCGCATTGAGAAGGCCGACAGAGGCCGCCACGGCAGCGTTCTGCGGGTTGCGCCCGGTCGCAAAGGCATTCGGCTGCTCGGAATTGATGATGTAGACGCGCGGCATGGGCAGGCCGGCGCGCTGCGCGAGATCGCGCACGAGCCCATAATATTCGGGCGCGCTCTGTGCATCGACCTCCTGCGCCCCATACATGCGCAGAACCATGCTATCGGCATTCCACCAGGAAAACAGGTTTGTCGCGGCGGCAACGAAGAAGGCGATCATCATGCCCGTCTTACCACCCAGCGCAAATCCGACCGCCATGAACAAGGCGGTCATGAAGGCGAGCAGCATGGCAGTTCTCATCGTATTCATCGTCGTTCCTCGTAACGGCGCGTCAAGCGGCATCGATTGGCCGCACAAGTCCTTTTGCAGCGGCGCGAATGCCCTTATATGATGGATATTCGAGGCCTTGAGTTCAATATGATGAGACTGCGATGACAAACCAGAGCGCGCCGATGGAACCCCGGACGGAAGCTCACACCGAGCCCGCCACGGAACCCAAGAAGGAATTGTCAGCGGCCGCCAAACGTGCGCTCGCCGAAGCCGAGGCACGACGCCAGGCGGAGCAGCAGACGGAGCAAGCAAGGGAAATCGGCGGACGCGGCGGTGCCGATCCGGCACGTTTCGGCGATTGGGAAATCAAGGGCCGCGCCATCGACTTCTGATATCGGTAATTATTCCTATTCTCCATGACAGAGAATAGGTTTATATTCCTCTTATGATCCGAGTCGTTGCCACAGTCACCATTCTCCTGAACCTGACCGCGCCGGCAGGGTCCATGGAAACCGCCATGCGGCAGATCAAGGGACCGATCGCGGCGGATGTTCTGCGTGTGCTGGATGGCGATACGGTCGAGGTTCGCGCCTATCCCTGGCCGCAGCAGAGTGTGGATGTGCTGGTGCGGCTACGCGGCATCGATGCGCCGGAAATTCATTCGAAATGTGAAGCGGAGCGGGCGAGGGCGGAGATCGCCCGCGATCGTTTGTCGGGCATGGTCGCCGGACAGAAACACGTCCTCCTGACCGATATCGGTGGCGACAAATATTTCGGCCGTATCGTTGCCAATCTCGGCCTTCAGGACGGTGAGGACGCGGCCAGCACGCTCATCCTCGAAAACCTCGTCCAGCCCTATGACGGTGGCCGCAAGGATCATCCATTCTGTCAGTGAGACAGAACGCAAAAGACCCGGCACAAGGCCGGGTCTCCAATTGGCGAGCGGCGTAAAACTCAGCCCTTGCGGTTCTGCCGGTTCTCGATCAGGTCTTCGACCACGGTCGGATCGGCAAGCGTCGACGTGTCGCCCAGCGAACCGAAATCATCCTCGGCGATCTTGCGCAGAATGCGGCGCATTATCTTGCCCGAGCGGGTCTTCGGCAGGCCCGGCGCGAACTGGATCTTGTCCGGCGAGGCGATCGGACCGATCTCCTTGCGGACATGGGCGACGAGATCCTTGCGCAGCTGCTCGCTGCCCTCGTGGCCGGTCATCAGCGTCACATAGCAATAGATGCCCTGACCCTTGAGATCGTGCGGATAGCCCACCACGGCGGCTTCCGACACGGCGTCATGGGAAACGAGCGCCGATTCGACCTCTGCCGTCCCCATGCGATGGCCCGACACGTTGATCACATCATCGACGCGGCCGGTGATCCAGTAGTAGCCGTCCTCATCGCGGCGGCAGCCGTCGCCGGTGAAATACTTGCCCTTGTAGGTCGAGAAATAGGTCTGGATGAAACGCTCGTGGTCGCCATAAACCGTGCGGGCCTGACCCGGCCAGGAATCGGTGATGCAGAGATTGCCGTCGGTCGCACCGTCCAGAACCTTGCCTTCCGAATCGACCAGCTGCGGCTTGACGCCAAAGAAGGGCCGCGTCGCAGAACCCGGCTTCAGGTCCGTGGCGCCCGGCAGCGGCGTGATCATGACGCCACCGGTTTCCGTCTGCCACCAGGTATCAACGATCGGGCAGCGCTTGTCGCCGACCACGTTGTAATACCATTCCCAGGCTTCCGGGTTGATCGGCTCGCCGACCGAACCCATCGTGCGCAGGCTTGCCCGCGACGCGCGTTTCACGAACTGGTCGCCCGCGCCCATCAGCGCGCGGATGGCGGTCGGCGCCGTGTAGAAAATGTTGACCTTGTGCTTGTCGACCACATCCCAGAAGCGGCCGGCATCCGGATAGTTCGGCACGCCTTCGAACATCAGCGTCGTCGCACCGTTCGCCAGCGGCCCGTAGACGATGTAGGAATGGCCCGTGACCCAGCCCACATCAGCCGTGCACCAGTAGATGTCGCCTTCCTGGTAGTCGAAGACATATTGATGCGTCATCGAGGCGTAGACGAGATAGCCGCCCGTCGTGTGCAGCACGCCCTTCGGCTTGCCGGTCGAGCCGGAGGTGTAGAGGATGAAGAGCGGGTCTTCCGCCTTCATCTTGGCCGGCGGGCAGTCCGGCTTCGCGGCCTTCGTCGCCTCGTGGTACCAGATATCGCGCGTCTCGAACCATTCGGTCTTTCCGCCGGTGCGGCGAACGACGAGAACCTTGTCCACCTCGACGCCCGAACGCGAGGCAATTTCGATGGCAAGGTCGGTATTGTGCTTCAGCGGCACCGTCTTGCCGCCACGCAGGCCCTCGTCCGCCGTGATGACGAAATTCGACTGGCAGTCGATGATGCGGCCGGCCAGCGCGTCCGGCGAGAAGCCGCCGAAGACGATGGAGTGAATGGCCCCGATGCGGGCGCAGGCGAGCATCGCATAGGCCGCTTCCGGGATCATCGGCATGTAGATGGTGACGCGGTCGCCCTTCTTGACGCCGTTCGACTTCAGCACATTGGCGAGCCGGCAGACCTGGTCGTAAAGTTCGCGATAGGTGATCTTCTTGTCGTCATACGGGTTGTCGCCTTCCCAGATGATGGCGACCTGATCCCCGCGCGACACCAGATGGCGGTCGATGCAGTTATAGGCGACGTTGGTGATCCCGTCCTCGAACCACTTGATCGAGACCTTGCCGGTAAAGGACGTGTTCTTGACCTTGGTGAACGGCTTGAACCAGTCGATGCGGGTCCCGTGCTTGGCCCAGAACCTCTCCGGATTGTCGGAGCTTTCCTTGTACCACTTCAGGTATTTGTCATTGTCGATCAGTGTCCGCGATTTCGCGGTCTTCAATACGGGATAGGTCGTGCCTGACATGAACGCTCCTCCGAAACTCCTCGCAAACGTGAAAGCCCCGCCGTCTCCCGACTGGCTTGAGGGGCATCACGCGAATCCTCTTGCTGAACCCGAGACTTAAGTAAGCCCCCCTTTCAGCGACGGGCAACCTCCGACCCGCTTGAATTCAAGTTTTATCATCTAAAAACAAGCTATCAATGCGACTTTGGTCATTTGTCGCAACCCGAATTGCAATTCTGCGTCAAAACGGCTATAGGAACTTCCATATCCCGGAAATCAAGAGTGGTACTACCACGGCCCGCGACACCGGCGCGGACGACTGAAGGACTCTATGCATGGCCCAACAATTGCTGATGCCCAAGGCGACCGCCGTCTGGCTTGTCGACAATACTGCCCTGTCATTCGAGCAGATTGCACAGTTCTGCAAGCTGCATCCGCTGGAAGTCAAAGCAATTGCAGACGGCGAGAGCGCGCAGGGCATCAAGGGCCTCGATCCTATTTCCACCGGCCAGCTTTCGCGCGAGGAAATCGCCCGCGCTGAAGGCAACCCGGCCCACAAGCTGAAGCTTTCCGACCCCAAGGTCCGCGTGCCGGAATCCAAGCGCAAGGGTCCGCGTTACACGCCGGTCTCCAAGCGTCAGGACCGTCCGAACGCCATTCTCTGGCTCGTTCGCAACCATCCGGAACTGAAGGACGCACAGATTTCGCGCCTGGTCGGCACGACGAAGTCGACCATCCAGCAGATCCGCGAGCGCACCCACTGGAATTCGGCAAACCTTGCCGCCATGGACCCCGTCACGCTCGGCCTCTGCTCGCAGATCGATCTCGACCTCGAAGTCGAAAAGGCCGCCAAGGGCCGTCCGCTGCCGACCGCTGAAGAACTCGGCGCGACGCTGCAGCCGGCGCGCGAAACCGAACGCTATCCTTACGGCGACGATGCGCCGGAAGAAAAGTCGCTCGATGCAGATGCCGTTTTCGCCAAGCTCAAGTCGCTCAAGTCGACCCGCAACGACGACGAAGACGAAGACAATTTCTGAGCCGATTGGTATCGCTCAAAAAAGAAACCCGGCCATCGAGCCGGGTTTTTTATTGCCTTGGAATGCCTGATTCACGTGAAACCGAAGGTGCGCCGCACCTTACAGGACATGTGGATGCGGCAAGCCATGCGCCTTCAGGGCGGCCTCGATTTCGCCGAGCACCGCCGGGTCCTCGATGGTCGCCGGCATCTTCCAGGTCTCGCCGTCGGCGATCTTCTGCATCGTGCCGCGCAGCACCTTGCCGGAACGCGTCTTCGGCAGCCGCTTCACGCAGGTCGCCAGCTTGAAGGCGGCGACCGGGCCGATGTGGTGGCGAACGAGCTCGATCACTTCCTTCTCGATCGTGCGCTCAGGTTTCGTCACCCCGCTGTTCAGCACCAGGAAGCCGCAGGGCACCTGACCCTTGATGTCATCCTGAACGCCAATGACGGCGGCTTCGGCCACATCCGGATGGCTGGCGCAGACTTCCTCCATCGCCCCGGTCGACAGGCGATGGCCGGCGCAATTGATGATGTCATCGGTACGCGCCATGATGAAGAGATAGCCATCCTCATCGATATAGCCGGCATCCGCCGTCTTGTAATAGCCCGGAAACTCTTCGAGATAGGCCTTCTTGAACCGCTCGTCTGCGTTCCAGAGCGTCGGCAGGCTGCCAGGGGGCAGGGGGAGTTTCACGACGACATTGCCCAGCGTGCCGGCCGGCACCGCATGGCCCGCATCGTCGAGAACCTGCACGTCATAGCCCGGCATCGGGACGGTCGGCGAACCGTATTTGATCGGCAGGAGCCCAAGGCCGGCTGGATTGCCCGCAATCACCCATCCCGTTTCCGTCTGCCACCAGTGGTCGACGACGGGGATTTTCAGATGCTGCTCCGCCCATTTGATCGTGTCCGGGTCGGCGCGTTCGCCGGCCAGAAACAGGGTGCGCAGGGACGGCATCGGAATATCATTGAGGAAGGCGCCTGTCGGGTCTTCCTTGCGGATGGCGCGAAACGCCGTGGGCGCCGTGAAGAACGAGACGACGGAATGTTTCTGGATGACGCGCCAGAACGTCCCGGCATCCGGCGTCCCGATCGGCTTGCCCTCGAACAGAACGGACGTGTTGCCCGAGATCAGCGGTCCATAGACGATGTAGGAATGGCCGACGACCCAGCCGATATCCGAGGCCGCCCAGAAGGTCTCGCCCGGTTTCACACCGTAGAAATTGCGCATGGTCCAATGGAGCGCGACGAGGTGGCCGCCATTGTCTCGCACCACACCCTTGGGCTGGCCCGTCGTGCCGGATGTGTAGAGCACATAAAGCGGATCGGTCGCGGCGACCGGGACACATTCGATGTCTCCACCGCGATGTCTCGCCACCAGCACCTCAAAATCGTGATCCATCCCCCCCGTCAGCGGCGCGGTGAGTTCCGGCCGCTGGTAGAGCAGGCAGGCTGCGGGCTTGTGGCTGGCGAGTTCAATCGCCTCATCCAGCATCGGCTTGTAGGGAACGACACGGCCTGGCTCAAGGCCGCAGCTCGCCGAAATGATGAGCTTGGCCTTGCTGTCATCGATGCGGGTGGCAAGCTCCGGCCCGGCAAAGCCGCCGAAGACAACGGAATGCACCGCGCCAAGCCGTGCGCAGGCGAGCATGGCAAGCACCGCCTGAAGGATCATCGGCATGTAGATGATGACACGATCACCCTTTTCGACGCCAAGCGAGCGCATGGAAAGCGCAATCGCCTTCACCTCGGCAAGTGCTTCCGAATAGGTAATCGCCGAGGACCGTCCTGTGATCGGGCTTTCGATGACAAAGGCATTCCGGTCGCCAAGCCCGGCCTGAACATGACGGTCGAGCGCATTGTAGCAGGTATTGGTCACCCCATCCGGAAACCAGCGTCCGTAAACGCCGGCTGACCCATCGAAAGCCGTAGTCGGCTTTTCAAACCAGTCGATCGCTTCCGCCTGCCGCATCCAGAAAGCTTCCGGATCGGTTTTCCAAGCCGCATAGGCGGCATCATATCCCTGACGCATGTGTTCCTCCCGGCGCGGTCCCAGTCGCGCTACAGGAGGGGAAGTTTAGCGGACACCAATGCGTCTAAGAACCCCGACAAAAGGCCAATGCATGCGCCGGGTGCTATGCGTGCTGCAGATAGGCCCGATTGCCGAAGATGGCCGAGCCGACGCGAACGCTGGTGGCGCCGAATTCGATCGCGGTCTGGTAGTCCGACGACATGCCCATGGAGAGCTTCGTGAGCCCGCATTTGCCGGCCAGTTTCGCCAGCAGCGCAAAATGCGGCCCCGGATTTTCCTCGGCCGGCGGAATGCACATGAGGCCGACGACCGGCAGCGACAGTTCGTCCCGGCAGAGATTGACGAAATCGACCGTATCGTCCGGCGCAATGCCGGCCTTCTGCGGCTCAAGCCCGGTGTTGACCTGAACATAGAGCTGCGGCCGGCGGCCCTGCTTCGCCATCTCGTCAGCAATCGCCCGCGCAATCTTCTCGCGATCGATGGTCTCGATCACGTCGAACAGAGCGACCGCTTCTCCAGCCTTGTTGGACTGCAATGGCCCGATCAGATGCAGTTCGATACCCGTAAAGGCCTCGCACAGACCCGGCCATTTCGCCTTGGCCTCCTGAACCTTGTTCTCGCCGAACACGCGCTGACCTGCTTCAAGGGCAGGGCGGATCTCGTCCGCCTCGAATGTCTTCGACACCGCAACGAGAGACGCGGCGCCCGCAGCCCGGCCTGCAGCCTTTTCCGCCCGCGCAATCTCGGCCTTCACCGCGTTCAGCCTGTCCTGAAGTTCCATCGTGCTATTCCCTTTGCATGCCTTAACACCCATTTATGCTGCCTGACGCAAATTTGGAACCTGAATGGTTCTCATTTTTGCCGCGCCATCACCGCTGACCTTAGCGAAATGCCCGAAAAACTTGACGCTTCCGGCATTTCGTGATGAAGGTCGCCCCCAAATTCTTGATCTATCCGGAACAGTCGAATCATGGCCACAGAACGCTATAACCCGCGCGACGCTGAACCCCGCTGGCAGGCGGAATGGAACGCCCTCGAGATCTTCAAGACCGACAACGACGATCCGCGCGACAAATATTACGTCCTTGAGATGTTCCCCTATCCGTCGGGACGCATCCATATGGGCCATGTGCGCAACTACGCCATGGGCGACGTCGTCGCGCGCTACAAGCGGGCCCGCGGCTATAACGTTCTGCACCCGATGGGCTGGGACGCCTTCGGCATGCCGGCGGAAAACGCCGCTATGCAGAACAAGATCCATCCCAAGGAATGGACCTACGCCAATATCGCCACCATGCGCGGCCAGCTGAAATCCATGGGCCTGTCGCTTGACTGGTCGCGTGAATTCGCAACCTGCGACGTGGAATATTACCAGCGCCAGCAGAGCCTCTTCCTCGACTTCCTCGAAAAGGGCCTCGTCTATCGCAAGCAGTCGAAGGTCAACTGGGACCCGGTCGACCAGACCGTGCTTGCCAACGAGCAGGTGATTGACGGCCGCGGCTGGCGCTCCGGCGCGCTGGTGGAACAGCGCGAGCTGACGCAATGGTTCTTCAAGATCACGGATTTCTCGCAGGATCTGCTGGATTCGCTGGACGATCTCGACCAGTGGCCGGAAAAGGTCCGGCTGATGCAGAAGAACTGGATCGGCCGTTCCGAAGGCCTGACGCTGCGCTGGGAAACCGTCGGCAACGAACTGCCGGAAGAGTTCCGCGACGTCACCGTCTACACGACGCGCCCGGACACGCTGTTCGGCGCCTCCTTCCTGGCGATCGCTGCCGACCATCCGCTGGCCAAATATGTTGCCGCGAGCAATCCGGCTGTCGAAGCCTTTGCCGAGGAATGCCGCCGCGCCGGCACGTCTCTGGCGGCGCTGGAAACGGCTGAAAAGAAGGGCATGGATACGGGCGTCAAGGTCCGTCATCCCTTCGATCCTTCGTGGGAACTGCCGGTCTATGTCGCCAATTTCGTCCTGATGGACTATGGCACGGGCGCCATCTTCGGCTGCCCCGCCGGCGACCAGCGCGACCTGGATTTCGCCCGCAAATATGATCTGCCGGTCGTGCCGGTCGTCATGCCTGAAGGCGGAGATGCTAGCACCTTCACCGTGGGCGACACCGCTTACGATGGCGACGGCGTGATGATCAATTCGCGCTTCCTCGACGGCAAGTCCACCACGGACGCCTACCAGGAAGTCGCCGACCGTCTGAGCGCGACGCTGCTCGGCGGCAAGCCGCAGGCCGAGCGCAAGGTCAATTTCCGCCTGCGCGACTGGGGCATTTCCCGCCAGCGTTATTGGGGCTGCCCGATCCCGGTCATCCATTGCGATGATTGCGGCGTCGTGCCGGTTCCGAAAAAGGACCTGCCGGTTCAGCTGCCCGACGACATCAATTTCGACAAGCCGGGCAACCCGCTCGACCGTCACCCGACCTGGCGCAACGTGAAATGCCCGCATTGCGGCAAGGATGCCCGTCGCGAGACGGACACGATGGACACGTTCGTCGATTCGTCCTGGTATTTCGCCCGCTTTACGGCGCCGCGCGCTGACGAGCCGGTCATCACCGAAACGGCTGACGCCTGGCTGCCGGTTGACCAGTATATCGGCGGCATCGAGCATGCGATCCTGCATCTGCTCTATTCGCGCTTCTTCACCCGCGCCATGCGCGAAACCGGCCATGTGAACCTGAAGGAGCCCTTCAAGGGCCTCTTCACGCAGGGCATGGTCGTGCACGAAACCTACAAGATCGGTGAGGGCAGCAGTGGAACCTGGGTCCAGCCTTCGGAAATCCGTCTTGAAGAATCGGACGGTATCCGCCGCGCCTTCCATCTGGAGTCCGGTGAAGAAGTGACCATCGGCTCGATCGAAAAGATGTCGAAGTCGAAGAAGAATGTTGTCGATCCGGACGATATCATCGCCTCCTATGGCGCTGACACGGCCCGCTTCTTCATGCTGTCGGACTCGCCGCCGGAACGCGACGTGATCTGGACGGAAGCCGGCGTTGAAGCCGCCCATCGCTTCGTGCAGCGCATCTGGCGTCTGGTTTCCGAAGCAGCGCCGACGCTGAGCAACGTGAAACCGGCCCCGGCAGAGACCGGCGATGCTTTGCCGGTCTCACAGGCCGCGCACAAGACGCTCCTGGCCGTCGCCAATGACTTTGACCGTCTCGGCTTCAACAAGGCCGTGGCGCGCATCTATGAGCTCGTGAACGCCCTTGCAGCACCGCTGACCAAGGCCGCCAACGAAAAGGTCGATGACGCCTATGCATCAGCCCTGCGGGAAGCCACGCAAATCCTCATCCAGCTCTTCGCCCCGATCATGCCGCATCTGGCCGAAGAATGCTGGAAGGAGATTGGCTGCACGGGTCTCGTTTCCGACGCCGCGTGGCCGACCTATCTGGAAAGCCTCGTCGTCGAAAACACCGTCACGCTGCCGGTTCAGGTCAATGGCAAGAAGCGTGGCGAATTGACAATCGCGCGCGACGCGTCTCAGAGTGACGTCGAAGCCGCCGTGCTGGGACTCGATTTCGTGACCAGCGCTCTGGCTGGCGCAAAGCCTAAGAAGATCGTCGTCGTACCGCAAAGGATCGTCAATGTCGTCGTTTGATAAGCCGCTGTTTCGACGCGCTTTTGTGGGTGCCGTTCTGGCGGCGTCCGCGCTCGGCCTGAGCGCCTGCCAGGTGCAGCCGCTTTACGGCAAGTCCGGTCTGACGGACTCGCTGGCAAGCGTCGGGATCTCGGAGCCGAAGAACCGCGTGGAACAGTCGGTCCGCAATCAGATGATCTTCCTGCTCTCTGGCGGGGCAGGTGAGCCGGCAAACCCCGTCTACCAGCTGGAACTGCATGTCAGCTCCAGCAACGTGAACTATTTGTCGCAAATCTCGTCCAACCTGCCGCAGCCGGGTCGCGTGACGCTCTCCGCCCGCTACATCCTCACGCGGGACGGCAAGCTGATCAAGCAGGGCACGCAGCGCATGGATGCCCAGCTTGACTACACGAGCCAGCAATTCGCCCAGATCCGCGCCATTCGCGACGCCGAAGATCGCGCCGCGCGCGAGCTCGCGGAAGTCCTGAAGCTCGATATCGCAGCAGCGCTGTCGAAGTGATCATGCCATGTCGGAGCTGAAACCGCAGGAGTTCGAACGCCTCTTACGGTCCAGTTCCGCCCTGCCGCGCATGATCGTCATTTTCGGACCAGACAGGGGGCTCGTTTCCGAACGGGCCGAGGCTGCTGCTGCACGGACAGGCATTGCGCTCGACGATCCCTTCGCGGTCACGAAAATCGACGCCTCCGACCTGCAGAAGGCGCCTGGACGGCTGGTCGAGGAAATGCAGAGCATCGGCCTCTTCGGCGGCGAAAAGCTCGTCTGGGTGCGAAATGCAGCCAATGAGAAGGCTTTGGTTGACGGTCTCTCTGTCCTGACATCCGGGGAACCGCCGGAAGCCTATCTGATCATCGAGGCCGGCGACCTGAAAAAGGGCTCCGCGCTGCGAAAGGCGGCGGAAGCGGCCCGCACAGTGGCCTCGGTTCCCTGCTATGCGGATGATCAGGCAAGCCTCAATGGGCTGATCGACGACATTCTCAAAGAGACCGGGCAGCGCATCACACCCGGCGCCCGCGCCAGGCTCCTGGACAACCTCGGCGGCGACCGCCGCGCCAGCCGGGGCGAAATCCGCAAGCTCGCCCTCTATTGTGCACATGAGCCGCAGATCGAGGAACAGCACGTCCTCGATATCATCGGCGATGTCAGCGAAACCTCGCTGGACAATCTGATCGACGCCCTGCTGGCCGGCGACGCGAATACGATGATTGCAGCGCTGGAGTCGCTCATTTCTGCGAAAACAGCGATTTATCAGGTACTTAATGCTGTTCTTCGGCAATTCCAGATGCTTGATACGCTGCGCGCCGAAATGGACAAGTCCAGGCAGTCTGCCAGCCAGGTCATTCAGACCCACGGCAAGCACATCTTCTTCAAGCGCCGTAACGTCATCACGCAGGCGCTTTCTGTCTGGACGGCGCCGAAGCTCTCCAGGGAGCTCTCCCGGCTTCAGACCATGGTTCTGACCAGCCAGAAGAACCCACAGATTGCCGATAGCGTGGCCGCGCAACTCCTGCTCTCGCTGACACAGCAATCGGTGGCGCGCCGCTGAGCCGATCCGACGGGTCGAAAGACACCCATTCACCGGCGCTCAACGTGAAACCCGCATGAAAAGCCGCCCCCGCGGGTTTCACCCGGCGAGGACGGCTTCACATCGATGGATAAGGCCTTAGCGGCGTTCCAGAAGGCGGCAGATCTCTTCCAGCTGGTCGAGCGTCTTGTAGGAAATCTTGACGAAACCGCCTGTGGTCTTGTGGCTGACGGAGACATCGAGCCCCAGCGCATCAGACAGCGACTTTTCAAGCGCCAGTGTATCGGCATCCTTGTTGTCACGAACCTTCGGCCCAGCCAAGCCGGGATTTTCCTGCGCCTTGATGTCGTTCTGCGCCAGCCGCTCGGTGTCACGCACCGACATGCCCTTGGCGACGACCGCTCTTGCCAGCATGACAGGGTTGGAGGTCGGGATCAGGGCGCGCGCGTGGCCCGCGGAGAGTGTCCCGGAGGAGAGCATGTCGCGAACTTCGTCCGGCAGCTTCAGCAAGCGGAGGCTGTTCGCCACGTGACTGCGGCTTTTGCCGATGATTTCACCGAGATCGTTCTGCGTATAGCCATGTTCCGCGATCAGCTGCTCGTAACCCAGCGCTTCTTCGAGCGGATTGAGATCAGAACGCTGAACGTTCTCGACAATCGCCAGTTCCAGCGCCGTGCGGTCATCCACATCACGGACAATCACCGGGATCTCGGCAAAGCCGGCCAGCTGCGCGGCACGCCACCGGCGTTCGCCGGCGATAATCTCGAACTGGCCAGACCCGATCGTCCGCACGACGACGGGCTGAACGATGCCGTGCTGGCGAATGGACGAGGCCAGTTCCTGCAGCTCGGCCTCATCAAAGGTGCGGCGCGGGTTGCGCGGGTTGCGCACGACATGCTCTATCGGCACCTGCCGGTCGGCGCTGATGCGGCTTGCAGTCGCACCCGTTGCGCCCATCGGCAGAGGCTGGTCCATTTCACCAATCAAAGCCGCGAGGCCGCGACCGAGGCGGCGTTTCGAATGATCTTCTTCCATCGCGAGACTATTACACCTCCGTTACAATTACGCTGCGAGGCGCTGGCGCTCTCTCTGAATGACCTCTGATGCCAATTGCAGGTAAGCCTGGCTTCCCGCGCATTTAAGATCATAGAGAATCGCCGGCTTTCCGTAAGACGGCGCTTCGGAAACGCGCACGTTGCGCGGTATCAGCGTGTGGTAGACCTTTTCACCGAGATGCGTCCGCACATCATTGACGACCTGCTGAGCCAGATTGTTACGGGCATCAAACATCGTCAGGACGATGCCTTGGATATCCAGCTGCGGGTTCACGGTTGAGCGAATTTGTGAAACAGTTTCAAGAAGTTGGCTCAAACCCTCAAGCGCAAAGAACTCGCACTGAAGGGGAACCAGCACCGAATGCGCGGCAGCCATGGCATTCATCGTCAGAAGGTTGAAGCTCGGCGGGCAGTCGACCAGGATATAGGAATATTCGAATGCCTGGGTCGAGATCAGCGCCTTGCGAAGACGGAAAACACGGTCGCTCGCCTGGGAGATTTCCATCTCGATACCAAGCAGGTCCATCGTCGACGGAATGATATGCAGATTGGGAACGGCCGTCTCCTGCACCGTATCGGCGACAGAATGGGTTCCCATCAGAAGGTCATAGGATGAGTGCTCGCGATTCTTGCGACCGATGCCGAGGCCGGTGCTCGCATTGCCCTGCGGATCGAGGTCCACAATCAGCACCTTCTCACCAATCGCCGCGAGTGCCGTTGCAAGATTAATCGCGGTGGTCGTCTTCCCGACCCCACCTTTTTGATTTGCAACGGTTATGATCCGATTTCGAAAGCCGTTCATCGCCATTTTCAAGTCCCGCTCACAGCCTGGGCGTCAGATTCGAGATCTCAAGAATGACTGATTCCGCTTCGATCTGACTTTGATGTCTTATCAGATCGAAGCTCCAGGTGCTATGTGCGTGTTCGATCTCCCGCGCGTAATCCCGACCTTTATGCAGATAGAGCCGCGTTGATGGGGACCGCTCCACCCATGGAGAGGCATAATTGAAGAGAACAGACAGATCAGCGAGTGCACGCGCCGAAATCGCCGCGCATTCTGGTATATCTTGCGGCGCTTCCTCAATACGAACCGCATGAACCGACGCCCTCGCGCCGGTCTGCAGGATGGCGTTCCGGAGGAAGGACGCCTTCTTGTTGTTGCTCTCGACCAGGTGAACCCAGCCATCCCCCAACTCGGAAAGCAAAATGCCAGTAATAATGCCGGGAAAGCCGCCGCCGCTTCCCAAATCAACCCAAGTCACAGGGTGCGGGTTCAAGGCAAAGAGCTGCGCGCTATCCGATATATGGCGACTCCACAAGTCACCGGCCGTTGACGGCGCAACCAGATTGATTGCCTTTGCCCACTTGCGAAAGAGGTCCGCGAAAGCCGAAAGCTTCTCGTTGGTTTCACGTGAAACACGCAATCCGTCTATTTGAAGCGGCTGACTCTTCATCATTGCAACCCCACCTTCAGCTGGCCGAACGACTCAGAACGCTTCCGCAGATGAACGAGGATAAGGGCCAGGGCAGCCGGTGTAATTCCCTCGATGGCTGACGCCTGCGCGATATTTAAAGGTCTGATTCTATTAAGTTTTTGCAACAGTTCGTTCGACAGGCCGGAAATACCTTCGAACGAAAAACCCTCAGGTATCTCGCGTGCTTCATCCCGACGGATGTCTGCAATCGTCGCAGTCTGTCGATCCATATAGACCGCATAGCCCGCTTCAATCTTCAATGCTTCCTTCGCTCTCGCATCAATGCCAGCCAATTCCGGCCAGACTTTTTCAGCGTCGGGGAAGTCAAAGTCGGTTCTGGCGAGCAATTCATACGCGCTACGCCGAATACCATCCTTGTTCAGCGTAAGGCCGTGGGTTTCTGCCTCGTTCGGCGTAAGCGTACGGCTGCTCAACTCAGTCCGCCCATTCTCCAACGCACTTTCAAACCGGGAGAACCGCTCTTTCCGAGCTTCACCGCAAATGCCTACAGAAATGGCCAGAGGCGTGAGGCGCTGGTCGGCATTATCCGCCCGGAGCGACAGCCGATATTCGGCGCGCGACGTGAACATGCGATAGGGCTCGGTCACACCAAAGGTAATCAGGTCGTCAATCATCACGCCAATATACGAGTCCGTTCGGCTGAACCGCACCGGTTCCCGGCCAACTGCATGCATGGCCGCGTTTAGGCCCGCAACAAGCCCTTGCGCGCCGGCTTCTTCATAGCCGGTGGTGCCGTTGATCTGACCGGCGAGGAACAGACCGGAGACCTGCCGAACCGATAGACGGTGGTCCAGCTGGGTGGGGTCTACAAAGTCATACTCGATGGCGTATCCAGGCTGAAGGATCTTCACGTCCTCAAGACCCGGAATGCTGCGGATAAACGCGTCCTGGACCTCCGCGGGCAGCGAGGTGGATATACCATTGGGATATACCGTATTGTCGTTCAGTCCCTCGGGCTCGAGGAATATCTGGTGGCCGTCCCTGTCTCCAAATCGAACAATCTTGTCTTCAATTGAGGGACAATAGCGCGGCCCCACACCCTTGATCTCGCCCGAATACATCGCCGAACGATGGATGTTCTCGCGGATGAGCCGATGTGTCTCCTCCGTTGTCCGCGTGACGCCGCAGGCAATCTGCGGATTGGTGATTGCATCGGTCATAAAGGAAAACGGCACAAGCTCTGAATCGGCCTCCTGCGTGCCGATCTGATCCCAGGCGATCGTTCTGCCATCGAGCCTCGCCGGCGTACCCGTCTTCAGGCGCCCGAGCCGGATACCATGGCTCTCGAAGCGACCAGAAAGGCCAACACTTGGGGCTTCCCCCATGCGACCAGCCGGCGTCTTTTCGTTTCCGATGTGAATCAATCCCCTCAGGAATGTCCCCGTCGTGATCACGACAGAGCTCGCGATGATTCTTCGACCATCTGCCGTCACCACACCCTGAACCACGCTACCGTCCATGATGAGATCGAAGGCATCGCCTTCGATCATCGTCAGCCCCGAAGTATCCGTAATCGCGGCCTGCATATGGGTCTTGTAGAGCGCCCGATCCGCCTGGGTGCGCGGACCGCGAACAGCTGGACCCTTTTTGCGATTGAGCAGTCGAAACTGAATGCCCGCCAGATCAGCGATGCGGCCCATCAATCCATCCAGCGCATCGATTTCACGCACGAGATGCCCCTTGCCGAGGCCGCCGATCGCAGGATTGCAGGACATGGTCCCGATCGTATCGGCCCGATGCGTCAGAAGAACCGTCGCGGCACCGGCGCGGGCGGACGCAGACGCGGCTTCGCAGCCGGCATGTCCTCCACCAATGACTATTACATCGAAATCGAGATCCATCATCGTTTCGTTCCTGAATCGATAGTTGCAGCGCAGCAGGTTGGTCTATTTGCCAACGCAAAATTGCGAAAATATGAGGCCCAGCAGTGCGTCTGGCGTGACACGTCCCGTCAGATGCGACAGTTCGTCCGAAGCCGCACGCATCAACTCGGCTCTCACTTCAAGCGGCAGATCAACGGATTCATGCGCCTCACGCAATGCCGCAGCTGCCGTCCCGACATGGTTTCGATGCCGAATCAAAAGCGGTGTCAGAAACTGTCCGCCTCGTATCGCGTCGGTCGCACGGGCCGAGATTTGTTTCAGGAGTGAATCGACCCCTTCGCCCGTTACCGTTGATAGCGATACATGACCAGTATCGTCGAGAGCCAAATTCCGGTCGGCCTTCGACCGAACCATAACGACGTCGCCTGTACCACGCGGCATCCAAGAGCTCTCTGTCGACTCAATGGCGCCAGTTTCAGAAAGATAGAGGACAAGGTCGGCCGCATCAATGGTGGCGCGCGCGCGCTGAATACCGATCCGTTCAACCGGGTCGTCCGTGTGCCTCAGACCTGCCGTATCAAAGAGGACAATCTTGAGGCCATCCAGATCGAGATCGACCGAAAGCACGTCGCGGGTCGTTCCCGCAATATCCGTCACAATCGCCACATCACGCTGGGCAAGATAGTTCAGCAGGCTCGACTTGCCCGCATTCGGAGGACCTGCAATCGCAACCCGATATCCGTCGCGAACGATTTCAGCCGTGTGGTCGGAGAGGGCAGCCTCCATCTCGTGCGCGAGACCTTTGACATCCTTCCAAACCTGTTCGGACACCGAACCGGGGATGTCACCCTCATCGGCAAAATCCAGTTCGGCTTCGATGAGCGCACGCGACTGCGACAGACGGCTCATCCAGGCCTCATAGCGGCGTGACAGATGACCATCTGCAAGATATTTGGCGAGCCGCCTTTGGGCCTGGGTCTCCGCCTGAACCAGTTCCGCAAGGCCTTCCGCCTCGACCAGATCCATCTTGCCATTGTCGAATGCGCGCCGCGCAAACTCGCCGGCCTCGGCCTGACGCAAACCCGGCATTGCACCGAGCGCCTCAAGGATCGCAGCCACTATGGCGCGACCACCATGGACCTGCAGTTCGGCGCAATCTTCGCCCGTGAAGGAGGCCGGCGCCTGGAAGAAGAGGACTAGCCCGCGATCCAGTTCTTCAGCATCACGTCCACGCACCGTCATCAGCGTCGCGACCCGTAGCGCAGGTACCCTGCCGCAGAGCGCATGAAGGGCATCCTTGGTCGCCGGACCCGACACGCGAACGACCGCAACGCCGGCCGGGAGACCGCCGCTCGAGAGCGCGAAGATGGTATCGTTTGCTGCCATTCGTTCGTTCGTCAATCGCCCGCGGGCATGGTCTTTTGTCTCGATCGGCCCGGCCAGCTTGAGTTCGCCCGGGTTTCTGGGGTCAAAACGCAAAAGAGTCAATCGAGGCAGTGACCGCGATTGACTCTCGAAAATTCGAATCCGGATATTGAAAAATCAGGTATTCATCGATTCGAAGAAGTCGCCATTGTTCTTGGTCTGCTTCAGCTTGTCGATGAGGAACTCGATCGCGTCCGTGGTGCCCATCGGGGCGAGAATCCGGCGAAGGACGAAGATCTTCTGAAGATCCTGGCGAGGCACCAGCAGGTCTTCCTTACGCGTACCGGACTTGAGGATATCCATCGCAGGGAAGATCCGCTTGTCCGCAACCTTGCGGTCAAGCACGATTTCCGAGTTGCCGGTACCCTTGAATTCTTCAAAGATCACTTCATCCATGCGGCTGCCGGTATCGATGAGCGCCGTCGCGATGATTGTCAGCGAGCCGCCTTCTTCGATATTGCGGGCTGCACCGAAGAAGCGCTTCGGGCGCTGGAGCGCGTTTGCGTCCACACCGCCCGTCAGGACCTTGCCGGACGAGGGAACGACCGTGTTGTAGGCGCGGCCAAGGCGCGTGATCGAATCGAGCAGGATGACAACGTCGCGGCCGTGCTCGACAAGGCGCTTAGCCTTCTCGATCACCATTTCGGCGACCTGCACATGTCGCGTCGCTGGTTCGTCGAAGGTCGAGGAAACGACTTCGCCACGCACCGAGCGCTGCATGTCGGTCACTTCTTCCGGACGTTCGTCGATCAGCAGAACGATCAGATAGCATTCTGGATGGTTTGCCGTGATCGAATGCGCGATGTTCTGGAGCAGAACCGTCTTACCCGTGCGCGGCGGCGCCACGATCAGCGCGCGCTGACCCTTGCCGAGCGGAGCCACGAGATCGATGACGCGAGGGGACAGATCCTTGGAGGTCGGAACCTCCAGCTCCATCTTGAAGCGCTCGTTCGGATAAAGCGGAGTCAGGTTGTCGAAGTGAACCTTGTGGCGGATCTTCTCCGGGTCTTCAAAATTGATCGTGTTGACCTTGAGAAGCGCGAAATAGCGTTCGCCTTCCTTCGGACCACGGATCGGGCCTTCCACCGTGTCGCCGGTCTTCAGCGAGAAGCGGCGGATCTGCGAGGGCGAAATGTAGATGTCGTCCGGCCCCGGCAGGTAGTTGGCATTCGCAGAGCGGAGGAAGCCGAAGCCATCCTGCAACACTTCCACGACGCCTTCGCCGATGATCTCCACCTCCTGCGTGGCCAGAACCTTCAGGATGGCAAACATCAATTCCTGTTTGCGCATCGTGCTTGCGTTCTCGACCTCCAGCGACTCTGCAAAGGCGAGCAGATCGGTTGGGGTCTTGTTCTTAAGCTCCTGAAGCTTCATTTCAGCCATGAAAAACCACACGTATAAAAGGGGGGAACCGGACGGTACGATATGCGGATGCCAGACGTGTTCGTCCGGCTCTGAGCCCGTCACCTCGGAAGAGATGCGCGGAAAATAGCGCTTCGCTGCCTCACCCGCAAGGGGGCGCGGGGAAATTGGCGAGAAATCACGCGAAAGGCTTCACGATAACGAGAATAACGATGACGATCATCAAAAGCGTCGGCACCTCGTTCATCAGCCGCCAGTGACGCGCAGTGCCGATCCGATCATCCGCCCCGAATCGCCGCACCGCTTTTGCCATGTAGCCATGGGCCGCGGAAAGAGCCAGAACAGCCGCAAGCTTCATGTGCAGCCATCCGCCGTGAAAGCCGTAAATCTCGATCGCCATCCAGAGGCCGAAAATCCAGCTCAACACCATGGCCGGCGTCATGATGATCGACATCAGCCGCCGCTCCATGACCTTGAACGTTTCCGAAGCCGCGGAGCCGACCGCATGGTCGAGGTGGTAGATGAAAAGCCGCGGCATGTACAACAGGCCGGCCATCCATGAGATCACGGCAATCACATGCAAAGCCTTGACCCACAGATAGCGGTTCTGCTCGTCGGCCATGAAGAGGGCAAGCCCCGCGGCCAGAAAGACCGCGAGCGCAACACCAGCTCGCAAGGCAACTGCACGACCTGACGGCTTCCTCATCTCGCTCAAGCTGCACCTCCGCGGACCCGATTGACGAGACGCGTCACATTGTCCGGATCAGCCTGGGGTGTGATGCCGTGGCCGAGATTGAAAATCAGCGGACCTGATCCCAGCGCCTGAAGGATCGCATCGATCCCCTCATCGAGGGCCCTTCCGCCTGCGACAACGCGCATGGGGTCGAGATTTCCCTGAACCGCGCCCTCCTTCTGCAACTCCCGTGCAAACGAAAGCGGCACCGACCAGTCGAGCCCGATCGCATCGGCGCGCGTATCTTCGCGGTAGGATTTCAGAAGATAGCCAGCGCCTTTCGCAAAGGCGATGATCTTTGCCCCCGGCCGTGCGGCACGAACATTGTCGATGATCCGGCGCACCGGACGCGCAGCAAAGCGTTCAAACTCCGCTTCACCTAGAACACCCGCCCAGGAATCGAAAATCTGCACGGCATCCGCTCCACTGTCGATCTGCCGGATCAGATACTCGGCCGAAAGATCGGCGATATGATCGAGGAGCTTTCCGAAGGCTTCGGGATAGCGGTACGCAAACAGCCGGGCCGGCGCCTGGTCCGGCGTGCCATGACCGGCGATCAGATAGGTTGCGATCGTCCAGGGCGCACCACAGAAACCGAGGAGGGTGGTTTCAGCCGGCAATTCCGCCCGCAGACGTCTGACAGTCTCGTAGACCGGATCAAGCTTGTGTCCGAGCTCGGTCCTCGTCACGGCATCAATTTCGTCAACGCTCAAGGGATCAAGCTGCGGCCCGCTTCCTTCTTCAAAGCGAACATGCCGACCGATCGCATCAGGGATAACCAGAATATCGGAGAACAGGATCGCTGCGTCAAAGGCGTAGCGTCGGATCGGCTGCAGCGTTACCTCGACTGCGTAATCGGGTGTGTAACAGAGATCGAGGAAACTTCCTGCCTTGGCCCGCGTTTCCCTGTACTCGGGCAAATAGCGTCCTGCCTGACGCATGAGCCAGACGGGGGGAGGAGAGACGGTCTTTCCCTCCAAGACGTCAATCACCTTACGGCGCGTGTCTGTAACCACCCTCTTCTCCAATCTAAAAAATCTATTCTTAAAGAGCTTCTATTTCTTAGAGTCTGTGAGGATCAAGGATTAAAATCGACGCAGGTCTTGTCCACTGATCGCAGCGACGCGACGAAAGGCGTGAAAGATTTCGTGCTCGGATTGGGAAAACGAGGGGACGTTTCGATTCAGACAGGATTCAGAAACGCTTGGCCTGAATCTGGCGTGATCCGTCTCTGTGGATAAATGCCGTATAACGCAGTCACTGAAGAGGGTTCTCCACAGTTCCAAAAATCTGTCTGAAAACGGTTCCCAAAAATGCCAAATGTGGAAAAGTCGGCGGTTACCCACAGGGCTCCCGGGTCGGCTCTAGACCGGGGCTGCTTTTCCCATCTTATCAACAGATGCCACGAATTATCGGGGATAGGTGATGGAAACGCTTGCTCATCACAGAATCACCCTTGGGGCGACTGCACCTCTCACATTAGCGGCCAATTGCTAACGGATGATTAACGGGGCCGGGTTTTGGGCCGCTCCAACAGTCTCTGTTGTCAATCGACCGTGCCAATGCGAGAAAGCGGCAACTCGATTGCTGCAATAAAAGTGAAGCCGAAACCCATGACTAAAGAAGCCCCGCTGATTCTCGCCTCCGGCTCACCTTTTCGCAAGCAGTTGATGGACGCTGCAGGGCTGATATTTGCGGCCGAACCGGCCTCCATTGATGAACGGGAAATTGAAGCGCCTCTCGCTGCTGCGGGTGCGTCGGCAGAAAGCATCGCCTTGGCCTTGGCCAAGGCCAAGGCATCAGAGGTGGCAGGACGTCATTCAGCTTCGTTCGTTATCGGGTCGGATCAGGTCATGTCGATGGACGGCCGCCTGTTTCACAAATGCACCTCCGTGGAGATGGCACGCGATCAGCTTCGGTCCATGCGTGGTCGAACCCATCGGCTTTCGAGCGCCATATCGATCGTTCGCGATGACAGGGAAGTCTGGAGCCATGTCTCGGTCGCCGATATGACCTTTCGCAATTTCAGCGATGCCTTTCTCGACGACTATATAGAGAGGGCCGGACCCAAGGTCTTGCTGACGGTCGGCGCCTACAGTTATGAAGGTCTCGGACAACAACTGTTCGAGAAGGTTGAGGGCGACTTCTTCACCATCATCGGCCTGCCGATGCTGCCGTTGCTTGCGGCTCTCAGAGATCTCGCCATCATCCCTCGCTGATTCACGTGAAACATTAACCATGCACGCATTCGTCGCCGGCCACCCGATCAAGCATTCGAAGTCACCGTTGATCCATGGGACCTGGCTGAAGCGCCACGGTCTCGAAGGCACCTATCGCGCCGTCGACGTGGCGCCTGAAGATTTCGAGGCCTTCATGGCCAGCCTCAAGGCACCAGCCTCGGAATTTGTCGGCGGCAATATCACGATACCCCACAAGGAGCGGGCCTTCGCGCTCGCCGATGAAGTCGATGAAACAGCCGATTACATTGGCGCCGCCAACACGCTCTGGCGCGAAGACGGTCGATTGAAGGCGACGAACACCGACGCCTATGGATTTGCCGCAAACCTGGATGAGAAAAGCCCCGGCTGGGAGACGCTCGAAACGGCGGTGGTCTATGGCGCCGGCGGTGCGAGCCGCGCCGTCATCGTGGCACTCGTCCAGCGCGGTTTCCGCACGGTCCATGTTCTGAACCGGACGACGGAAAAGGCAAAGGCGCTTGCGGATCGCTTCGGCGCGACAGTGCAGGCTCATGGTCTTCAAACCCTCGATGAGGTGCTTCAGGGTGCCGGCCTCTTCGTCAACACGACCTCGTTGGGGCTTGAGGATGACGCGGTCCCGCAGATTGATTTCACCGGAATGCGCCAAGGTGCACTCGTCACCGATATCGTCTACGTGCCCCTCAAGACAGCCTTCCTTGAACAGGCGGAAGCACAAGGCATCGCAACGGCGGATGGTCTCGGCATGCTTCTCCATCAGGCGGTTCCCGGCTTCGAAAAATGGTTCGGCGTCCGCCCGGTGGTCGACAGGGAATTGCGCGACATTGTCGAAGCCGCGATGGGAGTGCGCTGATGTTCGTCCTCGGGCTGACAGGTTCGATCGGCATGGGAAAGTCGACGACCGCGGACATGTTCCGGGCGGAGGGCATTCCCGTCAACGATGCGGATGCCGTCGTTCATGCGCTTTATGCGGCGGAGGCTGTGGCGCCCATCGAAGCCGCATTCCCTGGCACCACGGCCGATGGCAAGGTCGACCGCACGAAACTTGCAGCCCATCTCGCAGCCCATCCCGCCGACTTCAAGACCCTCGAAGCCATCGTTCATCCGCTCGCGCGTTCCAAGGAACTGCAGTTTCGTGAAACGTCGATTGCAGATGGCCACGACATCGCGGTGCTCGATATTCCGCTTCTGTTTGAAACAGGCGGCGAGGGGCGTGTCGATGCGGTCGTCGTGGTGACCTGCGCGCCTGAGATCCAGCGCGCCCGCGTTCTGGCCCGACCGGGAATGACGGTGGATAAGTTCGAAATGATCCTGTCCCGTCAGCTGCCCGATAGCGAAAAGCGGGCCCGGGCCGACTATATTGTCGAGACTGGTGAAGGGCTGGAAAAGGCCCGTGCGCAAGTTCGCGACATTCTCGCCGACATCAGGGCGCGGCGTCTCACATAATCAGGCAGGAACGAAATGCGGGAAATCATCTTCGATACGGAAACCACCGGCCTTGATTCGCGCGAGGACCGCATCATCGAAATCGGCGGCATCGAACTCGACAATCATTTCCCGACCGGCCGCACGCTGCATCTCTATATCAACCCGGCTGATCGCAAGGTTCATCCGGACGCGCTTGCGGTCCATGGCATCACGGACGAGTTTCTCAAAGACAAGCCGGCCTTTGCCGATGTGGCGGAGGAGATCCTGAATTTCTTCGAAGGCGCGAAGTGGATTGCCCATAACGCGACCTTCGACATGGGCTTCGTCAATGCGGAACTGGGCCGCCTCGGCCTCCCGCCGATTGCGCCATCCGAAGTCATCGACACGCTGTCGCTTGCTCGTCGCAAGCATCCGATGGGCCCGAACTCGCTCGACGCACTCTGCAGGCGTTACGGGATCGACAACTCCCATCGCGCCAAGCACGGCGCACTTCTCGACTCCGAACTCCTGGCCGAAGTCTATATCGAGATGATCGGTGGCCGTCAGGCGGCACTGGGTCTTGCCGGTCCCGGCCAAACGACGGTCGAGGAAAACGAAGCGGCGGGTGTGATCGTGGCAGGCAGGCCGAAGCCTCTGGCTGATCGTGTTACGGAAACGGAGCGCCAGGCGCATGACGCCATGGTCGCAAAAATTGGCGGCAAGGCACTCTGGTCGCGCTATCAGTAATCGGACGCGCCATGTCGTTCCAAAAAAAAAGCCCGGGCTTGGACCCGGGCTTTCTTGTTTCGCGTCGTGAAACGAAAAATCAGTTCGTGTTGGCGCTGACCTTGGCGCGGGCCTGTTCTTCGGCCATGCGCTGCGAGAACATCTGCGCGAAGTCGATCGGATCGACGAGGAGCGGCGGGAAGCCACCGTTGCGCGTCACGTCAGCAATGATCTGACGGGCGAACGGGAAGAGCAGGCGCGGGCACTCGATGAAGAGGATCGGCAGCATGTGTTCCTGCGGGAAGCCGGCGATGCGGAAAACGCCGCCATAGGCAAGCTCTGCATGGAAGAGCGCCTTGTCGCCAACCTTGGCTTCAGCCGTCAGCGTGAGGAGAACGTCGAAGTCGTCGCCGCCGAGCGGGTTGGCATTGACGTTGACATTGATGTTGATGTCCGGAGCCTTGTCACGGGCCTGCAGCGACTGCGGCGCGCCCGGATTTTCGAAGGAAAGGTCCTTCGTGTACTGGGCGAGAATGTTGAGCGAAGGAGCCTGTCCTGCGCCGTTCTGGTTTGCTTCGTTAGACATATCTGCTCCTCAGGGCAAAAACGATGTTGCCGCGATCTAACATTTCCAAGGGGGGCTTACAACCCTGTGGCCCGAGGCCGGTCGGGGATCGGCATCAGTCGATCCGGCGGTTCCAGGGCGAGTTGGGGTTCTGTTCGCGGCGGTAGTCGTCGGCGTCCAGATCGATCACGTCGCCTTCCGGATCGTTCGGACGTCCACCCTCAAAGGGTGAACCAGGTCCACGGCTTGCGGTCCGGAAAACGCCGGAGACGACGATCCTGTCCTTGACCAGCAGCCAGGCAGCATCGCGCACGGCGGGGATGAAGAGGAGCAGGCCAAGCACATCGGTGACAAAACCCGGCGTCAGCAGGAAAAGCCCGGCAAGCACGATCATCGCGCCATGGATCATCTCACGCGCCGGCAGCTGCCCAGCGTCGAGCTCGCGCGACAGCTTGCGCAGCACGCCAATGCCCTGGATCCGCAAAAGGATGCCGCCGACGGCAGACGAGAGAAAAATAAGCCCGATCACCGGCAGCACGCCGATATAGCGGCCGACGATGATGAAGACCGCAATTTCCAGAAGCGGCAGCACGACCAGTGCCAGGGGAAGGATCGAAAATCGCATGTCAGGCGCCTTTATTGCCGCTGGAACTGTCGAAGCGACATCTAGCGTTTGAATAGCTGTGGTTTGAAGACTATATGATCTCAAGAGATAAATGAGAAACTGGTTTATAGGCCAATGGGTTCAAACGACATCGTCACGATTTTTTTCCTCGTTGCGGCAGTGGTTATTTTCATTCAGCTGCGCAACGTGCTGGGGAGAAGAACGGGCAACGAGAAGCCGCCGCACGATCCCTACGCACGCCGCGATACGGCCGAGGTTCGGCCGACAACTGAAAAGGCCGCACCTGTTGCGGTCGGTCGCGAGGCCGGCGAGCCGGTCAATCCCTATGGTTCGGCTGATGCGTTCACGGCCGCCGGCAGCGATCTGAACAAGGGCATCCGTTCGGTCATTGATGCCGACGCCAGCTTCAATCCGGCAGAATTCATGAAGGGCGCCCGCGCCGCTTATGAAATGATCGTCATGGCCTTTGCCGAAGGCGATCGCAATTCGCTGAAGAACCTTCTGTCGCGCGAGGTCTACGAGGGCTTCGAAACGGCGATCAAGGATCGCGAAGTGAAGGGCGAGCGGATGAACTCGACCTTTGTCGGCATCAGCAAGGCAGACATGCTGAGCGCTGTCGTCAGAGGTTCGGAAGCCTTGGTCACCGTGCGCATCGTCAGCCAGCTGATTTCTGCGACCTATGACAAGCAGGGCGCGCTGATCGACGGGCATCCGGAAGAAGTGGCCGAGGTCAAGGATATTTGGACCTTTGCCCGCGATACCCGCTCGCGCGACCCGAACTGGAAGCTCGTCGGCACCGAATCGGAGCAGTAATGACGCCCGGTTTCTCGCTCGAAAGACGCGGCTTCAACGATCTGGCCGGGTGGGGCGGGGACGACCCTCGGGAACTCATTGCAGCGCTGCGGCGATGCCGCAGGCATATTCTGGAAAAGAAGCCCTATCGCACTGGCGCCCTCGGCATAAAGGCCGAGGAACTCCTGCCGGCCATGGATGTCGCAGAGGCGCTGGGCGGAGCCTCTTCCGCCGAAGCCGCCCGCGCCTTCTTCGAAGCTCATTTCGTCCCCTTTTTCATTCGTCGCGATGATGGCGGAAGCGGCTTTGTAACCGCGTTCTATGAGCCGGACGTCGAGGTGTCGGACACGCCTGATGCGACATGGCGTTACCCCTTCTATCGCCGGCCTGATGATCTGATCGACCTTGACGACCAGAACCGTCCGGCTTCGCTCGATCGCTCCTACATGTTCGGGCGTCTGCAGGACGGCGTGATTTCCGAATATGCCGACCGCAAGGCGATCGATCTGGGCCATCTCGATGGGCGCGGACTGGAGATCGCCTGGGCGCGATCGAAGGCGGATGTCTTCTTTGCACATGTGCAGGGCGCAGCGCGGCTGAGCTTTCGCGACGGATCGGTCACGCGTGTGACCTATGCCGCCAAGGCCGGTCATCCCTTCACGGGCATTGGCCGCCATCTTGTCGAAACGGGTGAAATCGATCCGGCAGAAATCTCCATGGGCGCGATCCGCGACTGGCTGGCCCGCAATCCCGACCGGGCTGACGAGACCTATTGGCGCAACCGCTCCTATATCTTCTTCCGCGAGGAAGAGATCGGTGATCCGTCTCTTGGACCCGTGGCCGCTGCCAAGGTGCAGATGACGCCCGGCAGATCGCTCGCCGTCGACCGCAGCATCCACACCTTCGGCTGTCCCTTTTATATCGAGAGCGAAAGCCTGACGCGACTGGACGAGGGCAAACCTTTCCGTCGCCTCATGCTGGCGCTCGACACCGGCTCTGCGATCCTGGGGCCGGCACGCGGCGATATCTTTACCGGCTCGGGTGCCGAGGCCGGCGACCTTGCGGGTGCGGTCCGCAACGACGCCAACTTCTTCATCCTCGTCCCCAAAGCGGCGGCGGAGCGCTGCTGAGATGGCGACGAAGAAGACCATGTCGTCGGAAGACCGGATCCTTTGGGGAAAGGTTGCGCGCTCCGTTCGCGCCTTGCCGGGACGCATGGAGTTCTTTGAGGATTTCGAAACGGAAGAAGCCGAGCAGGCCAAAGGCGCCAGCGGCATGCCGGTCTTCAGTCCAAAGGACACCGCCACCACCTCCGTTCCAGCCAGTCCCAGGCCCGAACATCGCCACCACCCCATCGAACGGCCGGTGCAGAAAAAGATCGCCAAGGGTCGTCTCCAGCTCGAAGCCCGCATCGACCTTCACGGGCTGGTGCAGAGCGAAGCCCATGCCATGCTGCTGGGCTTTCTCGTTCATGCGCATGAGCGCGGCCTTCGCCACGTCCTGGTGATCACCGGCAAGGGTTCGTCCATGGGCAGCGAAGGCGCCCTGAAGCGTGCCGTGCCGCTCTGGTTCTCCAAGCCGGAATTTCGTTTCCTGATATCGGGCTATGAAGCGGCCAGCCGCGGCCACGGCGGCGAGGGTGCTCTCTATGTCAGGCTCGCCCGCAAGCCGGGGGACAAGTCATGACCCCCTTCGGCGAGGCGATGCGCGAGCTGCGGCGCAAGAAGGGCGTGACGCAGAAGGAAATGGCAACGGCGCTCGGTGTCTCGCAGGCCTATCTGTCGGCGCTGGAACACGGCAACAGAAGTGCCCCAAGCTTCGATTTCATCCAGCGTGTGGCCGGCTATTTCAACATCATCTGGGATGATCTCGAGGACCTGATGCGCGTCGCCGGACTGTCGCATCCCCGCGTTGTCATCGACACGTCGGGCCTCGATGCGGCCTATACGGCACTGGCCAACCGGTTGGCGCATGAGATCAGAAACCTCGATCCGGAGACGGTTTCCGCAATCGATGCCGTGCTGACCGAAGCGGCCCGGCAGCGGGCCTGAAAAAGCCCCGAAAACTGCCGCTTTCCGGGGAAAAGCGGTCCCACGCGTTTGGTTTGGGCAACAAAGTGCCTATAGTCGAAATGATAAATTCATGGTGATTCGGGCAGATGACGGCGGACCGCTCGTCCTGCCCCGAAACCGGCGGATTAGGTGCCTATTCAAAGGCTCGCCTGCCGCATCGGTCGCCGGTTCATCTGGGAAAGTTTAAATGAGCGAGAATACCGAAATCCAACAGGTTTCCAGCGCCGAGGAATATGGCGCAGACAGCATCAAGGTCCTGAAGGGTCTCGATGCCGTGCGCAAGCGGCCTGGCATGTATATCGGCGACACCGATGACGGCTCCGGCCTGCATCACATGGTCTATGAAGTGGTCGACAACGCCATCGACGAAGCGCTGGCCGGCCATGCCGACCGCGTGACGGTGACGCTGAATGCTGAAGGCTCGGTCACGGTTACGGACAACGGCCGCGGCATCCCCACGGGCATCCACCACGAGGAAGGCGTTTCGGCGGCTGAAGTCATCATGACGCAGCTCCATGCCGGCGGCAAGTTCGACCAGAATTCCTACAAGGTGTCTGGTGGTCTCCACGGCGTGGGCGTCTCGGTGGTCAACGCGTTGTCGACCAAGCTGAAGCTCAAGATTCGCCGCGACAACAAGGTTCACGAGATGAGCTTCACGCACGGCGTTGCCGATGCACCGCTTGCCGTGACGGGTCCATATGAGGGTCGCTCCGGCACGGAAGTCACCTTCCTGCCGAGCACGGAAACCTTCACCAAGACCGAATTCGACTACGACACGCTGGAACACCGCCTGCGCGAACTCGCCTTCCTCAATTCCGGCGTTCACATCATCCTGACCGACAGACGTCATTCGGATGTCCGGGAAACGGAACTGGTCTATGACGGCGGTCTCGAAGCCTTCGTTGCCTATCTCGACCGTTCCAAAAAGCCGCTTGTGCCGAAGCCTATCGCCATCAAGGGCGAGAAGGACGGCATCACGGTCGAAGTGGCCATGTGGTGGAACGACAGCTACCACGAGAACGTCCTCTGCTTCACCAACAACATCCCGCAGCGCGATGGCGGCACGCACCTTGCCGGCTTCCGTGGCGCGCTGACGCGTCAGGTGACGTCCTATGCCGAGACCTCCGGTATCCTGAAAAAGGAAAAGGTGACACTGACTGGCGAAGACAGTCGCGAAGGCCTGACCGCAGTTCTTTCGGTCAAGGTGCCGGACCCGAAATTCTCGTCGCAGACCAAGGACAAGCTCGTCTCCTCCGAAGTCCGCCCCGTGGTCGAAAACCTCGTCAACGAAGCGCTGAACCGTTGGTTCGAGGAACATCCGGGCGAAGCCAAGGTCCTGATCGGCAAGGTGGTTGAAGCCGCTGCTGCCCGCGAAGCCGCCCGCAAGGCCCGCGAACTGACACGTCGCAAGGGTGCGCTCGACATTTCCTCGCTGCCCGGCAAGCTTGCCGACTGTTCGGAACGCGATCCGGCCAAGTCCGAACTCTTCCTCGTCGAGGGTGACTCGGCAGGCGGCTCGGCCAAGCAGGGCCGTTCGCGCGAGAACCAGGCGATCTTGCCGCTGCGAGGCAAGATCCTCAACGTCGAGCGCGCGCGCTTCGACAAGATGCTGTCGAGCCAGGAAATCGGCACGCTGATCACCGCGCTCGGCACCTCGATCGGCAAGGACGAGTTCAACGCCGAGAAGCTGCGCTACCACAAGATCATCATCATGACCGATGCTGACGTCGACGGCGCCCACATCCGTACCCTGCTGCTCACCTTCTTCTTCCGCCAGATGCCGGAACTGATCGAGCGCGGCCATCTCTATATCGCCCAGCCGCCGCTCTATAAGGTAACCCGTGGCAAGTCCTCGCAATATCTGAAGGACGAAAAGGCGTTTGAAGACTACCTGATCAATGCCGGCCTGGACGAATCGGTTCTCCAGCTTGGCAGCGGCGAAGCCCGCGCCGGACAGGACCTGCGTGAAGTCGTCACCGATGCGCTGCGCCTGCGTGCCCTGATCGAGGGTCTGCATTCGCGTTATAACCGGAACGTCATCGAGCAGGCGGCGATTGCCGGCGCACTGAATATCGAGCTGGTCCAGAACCGGGCTGTCGCCGAAAACACGGTTGCTGAAGTCGCTCGCCGTCTCGATCTGATCTCCGAAGAAACGGAACGCGGCTGGACCGGCCATGTGACCGACCAGGGTAACCTCGTGTTCGAACGCATGGTGCGCGGCGTCAAGGAAACGGCTCTCATCGACATGGCGCTTATGGGCTCGGCCGATGCGCGCTATATCGACCAGATGCATACACGCCTGAAGGACATCTACGCCATCCCGCCGGTCCTGCGCCGCAAGGAAGGCGAGACGGAAATCATCGGGCCACGGGCGCTGCTCGACATCATCTTCGGCGCCGGCCGCAAGGGCATCGCCATGCAGCGTTACAAGGGTCTCGGCGAGATGAATGCCGAACAGCTCTGGGAAACGACGCTCGATCCGAACGTCCGCTCGCTGCTGCAGGTGCGGGTGATGGATGCGGTGGATGCCGACGGTCTCTTCTCCCGCCTCATGGGCGATGAAGTCGAACCCCGCCGCGACTTCATCCAGGAAAACGCGCTGAGCGTCGCCAACCTCGATATCTGAGCCGTAGAGGAATCCGGCTTGGACTCCGACAAAGAAAAGCCCGCCTCGATCACTCGAAGGCGGGCTTTCTGTTTCTGTTCGAGGTCGCGAGGCGATCAGGCGACGAAAACGCCGTTGCCGGCAATGGCGGACAGCGGCTTGCGCGGGCTCGGAGCCTCGCGCACCTGCAGGCGTTCCGGAAGCGCTTCCTTCTCGCCGCGCGTGCCGATGGCAACTGCCACTTCGAGACGGAAGGACGAAGGCACGTTGAAGATTTCCATTGCCTTGTCATGCAGCACGCCACCCATGGCATGGGCATGATAGCCGAGCAGATGTGCCTGGAGGGCAAGCGACATCCAGGCAGCGCCCGCGTCGAAGGCATGGCTGTAGAAGGGCTTTTCCTCGCCGGTGTCCGACGTCACGGTCTTCTGCGAGAAGATGAAGACGAGGGCCGATGCATTCGTCGCCCACATGGCGTTGAACTCGACCAGCGCCGAGGCCAGCTTTTCGAATTCCGGGGTGTCACGATGCGCGTAGACGAAGCGCCATGGCTGAGCATTCATAGCCGAAGGGGCAAAGCGGGCCGCCTCCAGGATCGTCATCAGATCCTTGTCGGAAATGGCTTGCGGAACAAAAGAGCGGGGAGACCAGCGGGCGGTAAAGAGCGGATCGACGGGAAGTTCTGACTGACGCGACATATTCAGCTTGCCTTGTCTTGGGGTGAATGACGTCTGATAAACGCCTCGCAAGTCCGGCGGGAGGGGCCGGTCGAGGCAGGCGGACATTAGTGCCAATCCGGCAAAGTTGGAAGAGTGTTGCAGCGCAACAAATGTCACCGATTCGTCATTTCTCAAGGAAAGCGGCCGCTATGCATTGGTGGCGCTTTGTAAGTGGCTGGCTGAATTCGTTGAAAAAAGGCGGCAATTCATCCCTAGTCCTAGACTATAATCTTGATTGTTCGGAAAGGGAAAAGTGCTAGGGTCGAACAATAGTCCGGTGCAGTGCGTTATGACATCTGCAATCCGGCCAGAAAGGCTCTGCTGATGTTCTATCAGATGTATGAATTCAACCATGCGGTCATGGCCCCATGGAGAGCTGCTGCTGACGCCATGCGCGTCGCTTACAGAAATCCCTTCAATCCTCTTTCGCATACGGCTTACGGCCGGGCGATGGCTGCCGGCTTCGAAGTCTTCGAGCGTGCCACGCGCCGCTACGGCAAACCGGAATTCGGCCTGCCGCTGACCGTCATCAACGGCGAGGAAGTTTCGGTTCACGAGAAGATCGTCTGGTCGAAACCCTTCTGCAATCTCCTGCATTTCGAGCGCGTTCTGCCGCCGGGTGCGGAGCGGGGGCCGAAACTGCTGATGGTCGCGCCCATGTCCGGCCACTATGCAACGCTTCTGCGCGGTACGGTCGAGACCATGCTGCCGCATGCCGATGTTTACATCACCGATTGGGTGGATGCGCGCATGGTGCCGCTCCAGGACGGGACGTTCGATCTGGACGACTATATCGACTACGTCATCGAGATGATCCGGCATCTTGGGCCTGATACGCATCTGATGGCCGTCTGCCAGCCCTCCGTTCCTGTTCTGGCGGCTGCCGCCGTCATGGCGATGGATGAGGATCCGAACATGCCGGCCTCCATGACGCTGATGGGCGGGCCGATCGATACGCGCAGCAACCCGACCGCCGTCAACCGGCTGGCGGAAAAGAAGCCGATCGAATGGTTCGCTGACAATGTCATCATGCAGGTTCCGTGGCCGCAGCCGGGCGCCATGCGTCTCGTCTATCCGGGCTTCCTGCAATTGTCGGGCTTCATGTCGATGAACCTTGATCGTCACGTGAACGCGCAGAAGGATTTCTTCTTCCATCTGGTCAAGAACGACGGCGAGCCGGCCGAGAAGCACCGCGAGTTCTACGACGAATATCTCGCCGTGATGGATCTCACTGCCGAATTCTATCTCCAGACGGTGGATACCGTCTTCATCCGTCATGCCCTGCCGAAGGGGGAAATGACCCATCGCGGCCGCCTGATCGATCTGAAGGCGATCACCAAGACCGCGCTCATGACGGTCGAGGGCGAGAATGACGACATTTCCGGCGTCGGCCAGACGGCGGCAGCGCAGACTCTCTGCTCCTCGATCCCCGACAATATGCGCATGCACTACATGCAGCCCGATGTCGGTCACTATGGCGTCTTCAATGGCTCCCGCTTCCGTCGCGAGATCGCACCGCGCATCCTGACCTTTATGAAGGACAATGCGGTCGAAAATCGGGGCCAGACGGTTGAGGAACCGCGCGTGGTCAAGGGCCGCTTTGCCCGCAAGTCAGCCACCTGACATCGATTTCGATTGAAATCCTTGAGCGTTTCGCAGCGCTTATCCGGTTTTGGCCCGGGTCGTCTTGAAAGCGATCCGGGCCTTTCCCACTTCGTAATCAGTGAGATCGCATAGGGCGGTCTCCTTGAAAAACGAGGTTTCTTCAATGAACCAGTCAGCCTGGATCCGTCCGGAATGGAATCCGGCGACCATCGCGCTCATGGTATTGGGTTTTGTGATCTTCTGGCCGCTCGGCCTTGCGATGCTCGCCTATATCCTGTTCGGCGACCGTTTGCATGAATTCAAGCGCGAGGCCAACGCCACCGTCGATCGCGGCTTCGAGACCATGCGCCGCTATACTGGCGGCAAGGGCTTCAGCCAGTACACCGGCACCGGCAATGCCGCTTTTGACGACTGGCGTCGTCAGGAGCTGGAGCGGATCGAAAACGAACGCCGCAAGCTCGACGAGGCACGCGCCGAATTCGATGAATATCTGAGCGAGCTCCGCCGTGCGAAGGATCAGGAGGAATTCTCCCGCTTCATGCGTGATCGCGGCGCCCGCAACAGCGGCAATGCTGCCGGAACGACCGGCAACTGATCCGCTGACGGGATAGCAACAACCGGCCTTTCACGAGAAGGCCGGTTTTTTCGTGCCGGAAGGCCTGCCGAATCGGCTACGGATGCGGCGACCACAACCCAAAGACCGCGATGTTTTTCAGACGAACAAAACCCGCAGAGCCGCAGCAACGGACGGTCAGTGTCGCCGGCCGCGCCATTCCGCTGACGATCCGCAGCGACCGCCGTGCGACCCGGCTGACGCTGCGCATCGAGCCGGGTGGGCGCGCGCTGAAGATGACCGTGCCGCTCGGCGTGCCGATCCGCGATGTCGAGGATTTCCTGCAGCGCCATCACGGCTGGCTCGCCTCGCGCCTTGCCAACCTTCCGAGCGAGGGGGGCTTGGGCGAGGGCGGGCAGATCATGCTGCGCGGCGTCAGCCATCGCATCGTGTCGACCGGCAAGCTCCGCGGCCTGACCCAGAAATCCGCAATTGATGGCGAGCCGGTTCTGCTGGTCAGCGGCGAGCCGCAGCATATCGGCCGGCGGCTGTCGGACTTTCTCAAGAAGGAAGCCCGCCGCGATCTCGAAGAGCTGGCGCATTATCACGCCCGCATCAGCGGCAAGCGGATTTCCTCGATCAGCATGAAGGACACGAAAAGCCGCTGGGGCTCGTGCACACATGATGGCAACCTGAGCTTCTCCTGGCGCATCGTCATGGCTCCGCCGAATGTCATCGATTATCTCGCAGCGCACGAAGTGGCGCATCTGACCGAGATGAACCATGGTCCGCGCTTCTGGGCGCTCTGCGAGAAGCTTTGCCCCGGAACCAAGGATGCCAAAGCCTGGCTGAAACGTCACGGTTCCGCTCTGCACGCGATTGATTTCAGCTGAAAAAGATCGCCCTGATTTCCATCCATTGCCGCAACGCGATCAGTCCATAACGCAATTTGGCTCGACTCTTTTCCCGTTTCATGCGAGTGCCAACAGCCATGACATTCTCGATCAAGATCTGTGGTCTCAAGACGCCCGAGGCGGTGGAACTGGCTGTCCGCCGCGGCGCGACGCATATCGGTTTCATCTTCTTTGCCAAGAGCCCGCGCTATGTCGAGCCGATGGACGCGGCGCGTCTGGCGGACGCTATACGCGGCAAGGCGAAGATCGTGTCCGTGACGGTCGATGCCGACAGCGATTTTCTCGATGAAATCGTCGATCAGCTGAAGCCGGATATCCTCCAGCTTCATGGTCACGAGACCTTCGAAGAGATCCTGCGGGTCAAGGCTTTCTATAATCGCCCGGTCATGAAGGCATTTTCCATCCGCGATGCCCATGATCTCGACCGGATCGATCCCTATATAGGGGTAGCCGATCGCTTCCTCTTTGACGCCAAGGCGCCGGCGGGCTCGCAATTGCCCGGCGGCAACGGGGTTTCCTTCGACTGGTCGCTGCTTGATGCGCTTGACGCCGACTGCGATTACATGCTTTCCGGTGGCCTCAACAAGGACAACGTGGCGGACGCCATTCTGCGCACCCGTTGCACCGGCATAGATGTTTCCTCAGGTGTCGAGAGCGCTCCCGGCGTGAAGGACCTGGATAAGATGAACGAGTTTTTCGATGCGGCCGAACGCGCGATTGCCATGCGCAAGGCTCCTGGGAGTTTGATGTGAACGAGACGCCAAAGCTGAATTCTTTCCGCGCCGGTCCCGATGAGGACGGTCGTTTCGGCATCTACGGCGGCCGCTTTGTGGCCGAAACGCTGATGCCGCTGATCCTCGATCTCGAGGCCGAGTTCAAGAAGGCCAAGGACGATCCGGAATTTCAGGCGGAGCTTGCCCATCTCGGCAAGCACTATATCGGCCGCCCGAGCCCACTTTATTTCGCCGAGCGCCTGACCGCCGAGCTTGGCGGCGCGAAGATCTATTTCAAGCGCGACGAGCTGAACCACACGGGTTCGCACAAGATCAACAATTGCATCGGCCAGATCCTGCTGGCCAAGCGCATGGGCAAGAAGCGCATCATCGCGGAAACCGGTGCCGGCCAGCATGGTGTTGCGTCTGCCACCGTTGCCGCCCGATTCGGCTTTCCTTGCGTTGTCTATATGGGCGCGACCGATGTCGAGCGTCAGGCCCCTAACGTTTTCCGCATGAAGTTGCTCGGTGCTGAAGTGAAGCCGGTGTCGTCCGGCCACGGCACGCTGAAGGACGCCATGAACGAGGCGTTGCGCGACTGGGTCACGAATGTCGACGACACCTATTACATCATCGGCACGGCCGCCGGCCCGCATCCCTATCCGGAAATCGTTCGCGAGTTCCAGTCGGTGATCGGCAAGGAAGCCAAGGAGCAGATGATGGAGGCCGAAGGCCGTCTGCCCGATATGCTGGTCGCTGCCGTCGGTGGCGGTTCGAACGCCATTGGTCTCTTCCATCCCTTCCTCGATGACGAAACGGTCAAGATCGTCGGCGTCGAAGCCGGCGGCAAGGGTCTGGACGGTGAGGAACATTGCGCGTCGCTGACCGCAGGCAGCCCCGGCGTTCTGCACGGCAACCGCACCTATCTGCTGCAGGACAGCGATGGCCAGATCAAGGAAGGTCACTCGATCTCCGCCGGCCTCGACTATCCCGGCATCGGCCCGGAACATTCCTGGCTCAAGGATACCGGCCGCGTCGAATATGTTCCGATCATGGACAATGAAGCGCTGGATGCCTTCCAGATGCTGACCCGCACCGAGGGCATCATCCCGGCACTCGAGCCGAGCCACGCGCTTGCCGAAGTCATCAAGCGCGCGCCGAAGATGGACAAGGACCAGATCATCCTGATGAACCTCTGTGGCCGCGGCGACAAGGACATCTTCACCGTTGGCAAGATTCTCGGAATGGGGCTCTGATCGTCATGACCGCACGTATGGACAAACGCTTTGCCGACCTGAAAGCCGAAGGCCGTCCGGCCCTCGTCACCTATTTCATGGCTGGCGATCCCGATTTCGATACCTCGATGAAGATCATGCAGGCGCTGCCCAAGGCCGGCGCTGACGTGATCGAGCTAGGCATGCCCTTCTCCGATCCGATGGCCGATGGCCCGGCGATCCAGATGGCCGGCCAGCGCGCGCTGAAGGGTGGCCAGAACCTTCACAAGACGATCGACATGGCCCGCCGCTTCCGCGAGACGGATCAGGATACGCCGATCGTTCTGATGGGCTATTACAATCCGATCTATATCTACGGCGTCGAGCGCTTTCTCGACGCGGCTGTTGAAGCTGGCATTGACGGCTTGATCGTCGTCGATCTTCCGGCCGAAATGGATGACGAGCTTTGCATCCCGGCGGTTGCCCGTGGCATCAATTTCATCCGGCTCACCACGCCGACGACGGACAACAAGCGCCTGCCGCGCGTTCTCCAGAACTCATCCGGCTTCGTCTATTACGTCTCGATGAACGGCATCACCGGTTCGGCCCTGCCGGATCCGTCGCTGATCGCAGGCGCAGTCGCCCGCATCAAGGGACACACCGATCTGCCGATCTGCGTCGGCTTCGGCGTCAAGACGGCCGAACACGCCCGCCTCATTGGCGCGTCCGCCGATGGCGTTGTCGTCGGCACGGCCATCGTCAATCAGATTGCCGGCAGCCTGACCAAGGATGGTGCGGCCACGGCCGATACCGTGCCGAGCGTTGAAACACTTGTCAGCGGCCTGTCCACGGGCGTGCATGCAGCGCGTCTCAAGGCCGCCGAATAACAGGCAAAGACCAGCACAAGGAGTTTAGGCCCATGAACTGGCTGACCAATTATGTTCGCCCGCGCATCAACTCGATGCTCGGCCGCCGCGAAGTTCCGGAAAACCTCTGGATCAAGTGCCCGGAAACGGGCGAGATGGTCTTTCACAAGGATCTCGAAGAAAACCAGTGGGTGATCCCCGCATCCGGCCACCACATGAAGATGCCCGGCAAGGCGCGTCTCGCCTGGCTGTTCGACAACGGCCAGTATGATCTGATGTCGCAGCCGAAGGTGGCGCAGGACCCGCTGAAGTTCCGCGATTCCAAGAAATACAGCGACCGCCTCAAGGACAGCCGCGCCAAGACCGAGCTTGAGGACACGATCCTTGCCGGCGTCGGCACGATCCAGGGCGTCAAGGCCGTTGGCGTTGTCCATGAGTTTGAATTCATGGGCGGCTCGCTCGGCACCGCTGCCGGCGAAGCGATCATCGCAGCCTTCGAAAAGGCAATTGCCGAAAAGTGCCCGCTCGTCATGTTCCCTGCGTCCGGCGGCGCGCGCATGCAGGAAGGCATTCTCTCGCTGATGCAGCTGCCGCGCACGACGGTTGCCGTTGAAATGCTGAAGGAAGCTGGTCTTCCCTACATCGTCGTTCTGACGAACCCGACGACCGGCGGCGTGACGGCCTCCTACGCCATGCTGGGCGACATCCATATCGCCGAGCCCGGCGCTCTCATTGGTTTCGCTGGCCGCCGCGTCATCGAACAGACCATCCGCGAAAAGCTGCCCGAGGGCTTCCAGACGGCGGAATATCTCTACCAGCACGGCATGGTCGACATGGTCCTGCACCGCCACAAGATCCCGGAAACGATCGGCCGCATTCTCTCGATGCTGGCTGAAGGCGTGAAATCCAAGGCGGCTTGAGAAAATCACCCCCGTGAGCAAAGCCGCGCTGGAAATCGACAAGTTGATGACCCTTCATCCGAAGGGTTTCGATCTCTCACTGGGTCGAATCCGCCGTCTTCTTGATCGGCTGGGCAATCCCGAAAAACGCCTCCCGCCGGTCATTCACATTGCCGGCACGAACGGCAAAGGGTCGACCTCCGCCTTCTGCAAGGCCCTGCTGGAAAGCAAGGGTCTGTCCGTCCACGTCCATACCTCGCCGCATCTCGTCAGCTGGCATGAACGCTATCGGCTTGGCCGCAAGGGCGGACGGGGGGAGTTTGTCGATGACGAGACGCTGGCTCATGCCATTCGTCGCGTCGGCGATGCCAATGCGGGCGAATATATCACCGTCTTCGAAATCCTGACCGCGGTCATGTTCGTGCTTTTCGCCGAGCACCCGGCAGACGCTGCTATTGTTGAAGTCGGGCTTGGCGGTCGTTTTGATGCGACCAACGTGATCGAGGGCCCTGCGGCCTGCATCATTACCTCCATTTCGCTCGACCATGTCGCCTATCTCGGTGATCGTGTGGAGCTGATCGCCGCCGAGAAGGCCGGCATCATGAAGCGCGGCCGCCCGGTCGTGATCGGCTATCAGGCCGAAAGCCCGGCGCTCGACGTTCTGGTCGAGACCGCGGAGCGTCTCGGCTGCCCGCATTCGGTTTTCGGCCAGGACTATCTCGCCTTCGAGGAATTCGGTCGCCTGGTCTATCAGGATGAATTCGGCCTTTCCGATCTGCCGCTACCGCGGCTTCCAGGCCGCCACCAATATGGCAATGCTGCTGCCGCCATTCGCGGCGTCAAGGCGGCAGGCTTCGAATTGGACGACGCGACCATCGCCCGCGCCCTCAAATCCGTTGAATGGCCTGCCCGCATGCAGCGACTGCCAGAGGGCCGGCTTTCCGGCTTCGCGCCGGCGGGGTCCGAAATCTGGCTCGATGGCGGGCACAATCCGGGTGCCGGCGTCGTCATCGCGGAAGCGCTTGCCGAGCTGGAAGAAAAGCAGTCGCGCCCACTTTTCATGATAGCCGGCATGATCAACACCAAGGATGCCACCGGCTATTTCCGCGCATTTACCGATCTGGTCGAGACCGTCTTCACCGTCCCTGTCGATCAGTCCGAGGCAAGCGTCGATCCGGTGGCGCTCGCAACCGATGCGCAGAATGCCGGCCTCATGGCCCGCCCGCGGTCCTCGGTCGAGGAGGCGTTGAGAGAAATCGCCAGTCTGGGCGAGCCTGGAGAGGAACCCCCACGCATCCTCATCGGCGGTTCACTCTATCTCGCCGGCTCGGTGCTCAGGGACAACGGTACGCCACCCCAATAAAAAAGGCCCGGTCTAAGCCGGGCCTCTTGCAATTCACATCGTTGCCGAAATCAGGCAGCGCCGTTGATCCATGCCGACAGCTGCGACTTCGGGCGTGCGCCGGTCAGCTGGTCGGCGAGTTCGCCGCCCTTGAACATGGCGAGCATCGGAATGCCGCGAACGCCGAAGCGCGCTGCGATTTCCGGGTTTTCATCCACATTGATCTTGGCGATCTTCACCTTGCCGGCGAGTTCCGTCGACAGCTCTTCGAGAGCCGGCGCGATCATGCGGCAGGGGCCGCACCATTCGGCCCAGAAATCAACGACGACCGGCTCGGCGGACTGCAGAACCTCGGTCTGGAAATTGGCATTATCGACCTTGACGGTGCCCATGGGGAAACTCCTGAACGAATCTAGTTATTCCATCATGTATGCTTGCATGCAGATAATTCAATCCCTTTCCTGCACGCTCGCCGTTTAAACGACGCGCGCGCCGAAAAGGCCGAGTTCCGCCAGCGCATCGTCGAGCATCGCGGCCGACAGGCAGAAGCCGTCGCCGGATGTGGTGAAGATCAGCCGGCATTCGATCGCCCGGTCGGGATAGAGCGGGCGCAGGATTTCGCGATAGATCGCAAGCTGTGCAACATAGGGTCGCGAGATCTCCTCAAGCCGCTTCGGCGGAGCGCGATCCGTCTTGAAATCGGCGATAATCACCCGATCCTTCTCGACGGAGAGCCGGTCGATCCGCCCGGCGACGGAAAACTGCCGCTCTGCAGTGGCCAGAACACCCATGAGATTGGCCTCGGCCCGGGCTGTCGCGCCGAAGAGGCTGGCAAAATCCGGATTGTCCAGAATGGCAAAGACCTGCTCCAACGCGAGCTGCCGATCCTCGTCGCGCCAGTCGGCTGCTGCGCGCGAAAGATAGCGCTCGGCCGCGGTCTTCCGTTCAGAGATCGCGATGTCGGGCAGAACCTGGAACAGCCGATGGATCATCTTGCCGCGCTTGATGGCAAAGCTCGCCTTCTCCGCCTCGTCGAACAGCTGGGAACCCGGCGCCGGACGCGGGCCGACGCCTTCGAGCTCTGCCGCAGCGCCCGAGGGGCTGAGCGGACGGGGCAGGCGGGCCTGTTGCGGCAGGGGCTTCAGGAGCGAGGCGGGCAGGTGGAATTCGCCTGCCGTGCGGGCCAGTTCGCCGTGGCGCTCCAGATCGCGAAGAGTTTCGCCGGACGTCCAGACAAGGCCGTTCCACTCCTCGGTCCGGGTCTTGAAAACCGTCTCGCGGCAGCGTTTTTCATCGGCCGCGAGCGTCGACCAGACGAGCTTGTGCCAGCAATCGGCAATCTCGCGCTTCTTGCGATGGCCACAGATGATCAGCCGATCGGCCGCACGCGTCATGCCGACATAGAGAAGCCGGCGATATTCCTCTTCCGCCAGCCCCTTGCGCCGCGCCGCGTCGTCCTCCGTCAGTGAGACGCCCAGCGATGAATCCGGCAGCCAGACCGGAAGAGGCGGCTGGTCCTCGCCCTGTTCGATGATCCGAAGCTTCGGCATGTGATTGGCGTTGAACGGCGCGCTGCCGTCATCGACGAGAAAGACGATCGGCGCTTCGAGCCCCTTGGACGCATGAACCGTCATGATCCGCACCTCGTCACGCCCCTTGTCCTGCTCACGCTTGACGGTGGGCGGATCAAGCTCCAGCGCCGAGATGAAGGATTGCATGCCGGGCAGACCCTTGGCTCCATGGTCGAGCGCCAGCGCCAGAAACTCGTCCAGCACATCGGTCACCTCGGTACCAAGGCGCGCAAAGAACTTGCGCCGCCCGCCCATGGGGCCGAGAATCCGGGAAAAGAAGTCGAACGGGTTTTGCCTGTCGGCCAGTCGTCGCCAGGTCTCGATCAGATCGACGGCTTCGGAGAACAGAGCGTTTCCATCGCCGGCCAGGGTCCGAAAGCGCTGCCACAGGCTTTCCCGCTTGTCTCGACCGGCCGCCGCCAGCATCAGGTCTTCCTCGGAAAGACCCATCAGCGGGGATTTGCTCAATGCCGCGAGAGACAGATCGTCATCCGGCAAAAGCATGAAACGGCCAACGGCCATGAGGTCCTGGATGGCGATATGACGGGTGAGGACGAGGCGGTCCGCGCCACCCACCGGAATTCCGTTTCGCGATTTCAGCGCGCGCGTCAGCGCATTGACGAAGCCGTCGCGCTTGCGCACTAGAACCAGAATGTCGCCCGGCCGGATGGGCCGCGCCTTGCCATCCTCGACAATCGTTTCACGACCGATCCATCCCGCAATCGTATCGGCAATGCGCCGCGCAAGGATGGCGGGCGGCGTGGTTTCCGGCGTCGCGTCGAAGGGCAGCGTCCAGTCGTCCTCTTCGACGCTGTCGGCGGGCGCGATCATCTCCCAGACTTCGGTAAGGCCCGGATGACCTATGCGGCTCGACTGATGCACGACCGCATCGTCGCCTTCACCAAGCCCGCGCCGGTTCTCAGGGGTCGAAAACACCTGGTCCACGGCGCTCAGCACATGGCTCGTCGAGCGGAAGGAAAGCGGCAGGCGGATGGGACGGAATTCCAGTTCCGCCGCCTCGGCCATGGCCCTCGCATGCCGGCCTTCACTCGCCAGCTTTTCCGGCCGGGCGCCCTGGAACGAATAGATCGACTGTTTTTCGTCGCCCACCGCAAACAGCGTGCGATAGACGTTGCGTGCGGATTTGCCGGCGAAAAATTCCTCCGACAGAGCGCGGATGATGCGCCACTGAACGGGGCTCGTGTCCTGCGCTTCATCGACCAGAATATGGTCGATGCCCTGGTCCAGCTTGTAATGGATCCACGGTCCGGCATCGCTGCGGGTCAGAAGCGTTGCCGCGCGCGAAATCAGATCCTCGAAGTCCATATAGCCGAGCCGGCGCTTGAGGTCTTCGTAGTCATGCACCAGACGCTCGGCAATCATCAGTGCTGCAGTGCTCGCCTCCAGCAGATCAAGCTTGCGAAGTGCATCCAGATGTTCGCTGACATGGGCTATCATGTCGGCGACGCGTTGCTCCAGCGTCGGGTCCTGCTTCAGCATCGCCGCGTTGTAGAAGGCCTGGTTGCCGCGCGGCGATCCGGTCTGGGTGTAGGCAAAGGCGCGAATGGCCTCAAGACGCTTGTGGGGATCGGTCTCGGTCAGAACACTTGCCAGCCGCTCGACGCTTTCCAGAACCTTCGCGCCGCCAGCCTGCCGTCCAAACTCCAAGTATGCCGTAGCATCAGGGCCGCTGAATCCGGGTAATTCGCCGAGTGCCGCCTGTCCGACATCCCGCGTATAGTGTTCGGCCAGACCGAGCTTGCGACGAAGCACGCGTCCGTAGCTGCCATCGCGCGCGCCGCGCAGGCTTTCGGTCAGCAGACTGCGCTGCGAGACGATTTCGCCGATCAGCGTTTCAAGCCCGCTATCCGACCCATAGTCCATCACGGTCGCAAAGGCAGAAGCAAGCTCGGCATCGTCTTCGGCTGTTGCGGCGACCAGCAGGTTTCGCCGGACGTCTGCAATCAGATCGGACGCGGCACGCTCGTCGAGTACGGTGAAGTGCCCGGCGACATTGGCCTCCAGCGGAAACTGATGCAGCAGCGCCTCGGAGAAGGCGTGGATCGTCTGGATCTTCAGCCCGCCGGGCGTTTCCAGCGCCCGGGCAAAGAGCCGCCGCGCTTCAGCGAGCATGACAAGGCTGGGTGCCTTGCCTTCCATCACCTCGATCTCGCGGGAGAGTGTTGCGTCATCCAGCAGCGCCCATTTCGACAACGTCCGGAAGACGCGGTTCGACATTTCGGAGGCGGCCGCCTTGGTATAGGTGAGGCAGAGGATGGCCGACGGCCGCGCACCGGCAAGAAGCAGGCGGATCACGCGCTGCGTCAGCACATGTGTCTTGCCCGAGCCGGCATTGGCCGACACCCAGGCAAGTGCTGTCGGATCCGACGCTAGCCCCTGGCGCCGCGTCGTCCAGCCGATCGCGTCGCGCGGATCCGAGGGCATCGGCTCGGTGATCGGATCAGGCATCGGCGTCCCCCTCGTCATTGTCTTCGCCGGAGGCCCATTCGGCAACGCGGGCGAGGTGGTCATAGTCTCCGGCAAACGCCGCAGTCTCCGGCAATACGCGGGAGAGAAAGCCGCGCTTGCCGGTCTTCAGCATGGTCAGCAGCTTGACGAGTTCGCGCGCCGCATCCTCCGCCAGCTGTGCGGAGGTCTTGGACGGTGTCTTCGATCGCGAACTTGCCGGATCGCCGTTGATGGTCTCCGTCTTGAAGCGGTCGCCGGGGCGAAGGCGCACATAGATGAGATCGCCGGGTTCGCGCGCGCCGACATCGGCAAAGCCCCCCGCCTGCAGGGCGGCAGCTTCCAGCGCCAGCTGCGGGTCGATCAGCGTGCGGGCCTGTTTCAGCGAGGGCGAGCTGCCGGTCTTGTAGTCGATGATATCGGCCACACCGCCGCGGGTGATATCGATCCGGTCGGCAAAGCCGGTGAGCAGAAAGCCACCGGGGAGGTCCATCGCCGCTTTCGCTTCGGTGAAGGAATGGCGAAGTTCCGCCTGGCGTTTCTTTTCCCAATCGAGAAAGGCTCGCGCCGTTTCATCAAAGCGCGGTCGCCACGTCGCCTCGATATGGGCGGGCAGGTCTGCCTCGGCAAAGGCACGGTCGGCCAGATCTGTCATCGCGGCGGCGGCGGTTTCGCTGTTCGGGTCGATCCTTTCCCCGACAAAGGATTCGATGATCGCATGGTAAAGCGTGCCGCGCTCTGCCGGACCCGGATCGGCATTGAACGGATCGACTGGATCGAGGCGGAGAATGCGTCGGGCATAGACGGAATATGGGTCGCGCCGGAGCTTGCCTGCCTCGGAGAAGGAATAGCGATCTGGGATAAGGGCGGCGTCCGGCCGCGGCTCGGGTCGCTGCGCCAAAGGCTCCCGTTCGCCTTCATCGATCAGTGCCGCACAGCGCAGATAATAGTCTCCGCGTTCGCGCATCTGTTGCGTCAGGGCGGGACCGGCAATGGCGGTCAGGCGCTGCAGAAAACGCGAGGCGACGGAGGGCGCGCTGCCGGACCGCAAAGCCCGCGAATAGATGACATTGGGCATGCCGCTTGCCATCTGGAAGTCATGGGCGATCTGGCCTGCACGCCGTTCCGGCGGCTCAAGTCCCATCCGGATCTTCATGATGCGCGACAGAAACGGGTTCGTGCCGGCCTGCTGCGGCCAGGCGCCCTCGTTCATGCCGCCAAGAACAATCGTATCGACATGCTGGAGGCGTGCTTCCTGCGTGCCCCAGATGAAGACGCGCGGATGGCTCATCGCGCGCGGCTTGACCGCGACGCCGGAAACCAGCGCATCGAGCACGCCCGCCCAGTCTGGCCCGGTGAGCGCCAGACCACCCGGCGCCTCCATCACCCCGGAGAGCAGATCGGCGAGCGCCTCGCCGGCTTCGCCCGTCCATAGCGACGAGACGTCGCCGGCCTCGTCTGCGACAAGCGCCTCCAGCGCACGCCCGGTCCGCTCGGCCCATTCGCCCGTGCCGCGGGTGATCGTCAGCCCTTGCCCCGGCATGCGCCGCACCAGCGCCTCGACAAGAGGCTCGACCGCCGCAGCCATCCTGTCCGCAACGTCGAGCGCGAGCGTAAGGTCGCTTGCCGAGAGCTTCGCCCGCCAGGCTGGCTCATGATGCGACGCGGCGGCGCGCTCCGTCTGGGCTTGCAGGAGGGGTGCGAGCGTTGAAATATCGACCGCGCCCGTGCCGCCGCGCAAGGCGTGGACTTCCAGCAGGCGTGCCGCCTTCGCGATCGTCTCTGCCGGTAATCCGAGCCGGGTCAGCGGATGCTTCAGCAGCGACACGATCGGCACTGGGTCGCCGGGAAACAGGGTCGATTCGACCAGCAGCTTCAGCAGCGTCCCCTGCGGTGTCGCGTTCAGCGGCGTACCGGCACTGTCGTCGGCCTCGATACCAAAGCGTTCGAGCTCGGCGACAACCCGTCGTGCCAGTCCGCGGTCCGGGGTGATCAGCGCCACCTGGCTGTCTTCGGATTGCGATGTATCGAGCGCCAGTTTCAGCGCCACCGCAATACCCGTCGCCTCCAGCCGCTCGTTGGCCGCTTCGATCAGCGCCACGTCTGAGAAGGCTGCGGCCATCGCCTCTTCGCCGATCGCAGCCTTCAGTTCCGGCCAGAGATGGGTCGAGGCCGACGGTGCCAGTGCCAGAGAAACCGCCCGTGCTCGGGTATCGATGGCGTGCTCCGCACTGCCATAGGGGATGACATCGTCGCGTTTCAGATGCAGTTCGTCGAGCAGGCGGGCGAGGCCGAATTGCGGATGGCCGAAAATGGTCGGGTCTATCCCTGTTCCGTCAGCGGCGGGATTGAGCGCAAGACAATCCCATTGTGTCTCCGGCATCCCGATGTCGAGCCCGGGAAGCACCACCGCGCCCTCCTCAAGCTGGCTCACTGCATCGATCAGCCGGGCTGTGGCCGGCAGCGAACCGGTGGAACCAGCAACAATGACCGGCCCCTTGTGGATCGTCGTTGCCAGCCGCTCGACTTCGGCTTTCAGGATGGCATTGCGATGCCGCGAGGCGGACGAGGCATTCAGCTCCTCAAGCCGCGCCGGCCAGTAGACATGCGCAATCTTCAGGAATTCCAGTGTCAGCTGCCACCAAGAGGCATAGTCTTGGGTGTCCAGCTTGTCGAGATTGCTCCATTCGATCTCCGCGGTCTCGACCTCGCCGATCAACGCGATCAGTTCCTTGGCAAGCCAGACCGCATCCGCCGGGCTTGCCGGCGCAATCACCGGGGCGCCGCCATGGAAATTGACGACCGCTTCCGGCAGGCTGTTGCGCCACACGGTAATCAGCCGCGCCAGCTCCAGCGCTGCCGCAACCGGGCCGATCGGGGGCAGGAGGTCCAGCGTCTCCGGCAGGCTCGCTTCAAAGAAGCCGCTGTCGTCATCGGTTTCGCCGAGCGGGCGGATGGTTGGCAAAATGGCGGAGCCGTGCCTGAGCAGCAGCGCGAACTCCGAGCGCAGCACGCGCGCAGCACGCCGCGTCGGCACGAAGACGGTCACGTCGGCGAGCCTCTCCGGCTCGTCCGGATCGAAGGCGAAGCCCCCGACGATCTCGCCCTTGAGGATGCCCTCCGCAAGCGTCCGCAGAAAGGCGGGGCCGGGCGGGATGGTGAGAACACGCTTCTGTCGCCGCGCCATGGCCCTAGCGCCCTGTGGTCGAGAAGCGGGCGACAGCGGCCTCGGCCGGGGCAATCGCGTCGGGCGTGCCGACGGTGATCCAGTGGCCCGAGAGCTCAAGCCCGAAGAGCCGCCCGGCAGCAATGGCCTTGTCGAAGCTTGCGTTCAGGCCGAAGGGCCCGCAAGGTGCGCCGTCGAGAAGTTCCGGCGCCAGAACGAAGGCTCCGGCATAGACGACCGGGTTCGGCATGCCGTCCCTGTAGCGCGTCAGCCGACCATCTTCGCCGAGCGAGAAATCCAGCTTGCCGTTGTGACCCGTCGTATCCTCGTTGCGCACTACCAGCATGGCGATGTCCATGCGGTCGGGATCGAAAAATCCGGCTAAGCGGGACAGGTTGCTGGGCCCGTCCGCATGCTCGCCCACCCAGAAAAGATCGGCATTCATAACGAAAAGCGGCTTGCGCGGCAGCAGTTCCAGCCCCTTGACGAGACCGCCGCCTGAATCCATCAGCTGCGCCCGCTCGTCCGAAATCCTGATCTTCGGCCGGTTGCGACGCGCCAGATGCGTTTCCATCTGGTCGGCCAGATGGTGAACGTTGACGACAGCCTCCTCAACGCCGGCTTCAGCCAGCGCATCGAGCACATAGTCGATCATCGGCTTGCCGGCGATCGGCACCAGCGGCTTCGGCATCGTATCGGTGATGGGGCGAAGCCTTGTGCCGAGGCCGGCCGCAAGGACCATCGCGGTGTCGATCTTCATAGAGGACTGTCCTGCTCGCGCGCCCGCCTCATGCGGGCGCTGATTCGCTCAGCAGGATTCCAGCCTCCAGGCACCAATTGCGCAAGGGGGCCAGCGTCTCATGTTCGAAGGCGACCTCCAGATGCCAGAGCGTGCGGGGCATGTGCTGCATGTAATTCGGCAGGTTGTCACGCTTCAGCAGCCGCACCCACAGTCCATTGAGCCGGCAGGCACGCTGCGCCGACATGATCGACCAGTTTTTGAGGAACGCCTTGCGATCGAAGGCACCAGCCGCCTCGCGCGCCTGCATGTAGGTCTCCATCAGGTCGTCCATCAGCGGACGCTCGACGGTGACGCGCGCATCTTGGACTAGCGACACGACGTCGTAGGACGAGGGGCCGATGATGGCGTCCTGGAAATCGATCATGCCGATCTTGCGGAAACCTTCGCGCTCCGGCAGCCAGAGCAGGTTCGGCGAGTGATAGTCGCGCATGACGAGATGGGTCTCGCCAGACAGCGCCTCATCGATCAGGCCGCTCCAGATGGAAAGATAGGCTTCGCGCTCGGCAGCCGTCGCCTGAGCGCCATTGCGCTTCCATGGAATATGCCAGTCGAGCAGCAACTCGACTTCATAGAGCAGGGCAGCCTTGTCGAAGGCCGGAACCTGGTGGATCCCGCTATCGTCGATCGGGAGATCGCGCGCGATCGGAAGCTGGTGATATTCGGCAAGGCACAGAACGGCCTCGTGGTAGCGTTCCGCAATCGGTTTGCGCTGCGCATCGATCACGCCTTCGTTGCCGAGATCTTCGACCAGAAGAATGCCCTGATCCTGGTCGGCCTCATAGATTTCCGGCGCCGACAGCCCGATGCCGCGCAGGTAGCGATCAACCGCAATGAACGGCCGCACATCCTCGGCAAGGTGGACTAGCTGCGAATAGGTCTTTCCGTTGCGGATCACCGGTCCGTTGGAGCGCGCAGGCGAATCCATCAGCACGATGCCGCGCCCGTCCGCCGTCTGGATGCGCTCATAGGCCCGGAAGGAGGAATCGCCGGTCAGGAAGCTCCGGCGTGCGCCGGAATAGCCGCGCGTGTCGAGAAAGCTGCGAATGTCGATCACGCGCTTGACGCGCGCAAGACGCTTCTCCGGCCCGGTGATCGTGGCACGCCGACCCGCACCTTCGTTCTTCAGTTCGATGCGCAGCAGGTCTTCCGGCAGGCGATTGCCCGCCCGTTCGGGCCATTCGACAAGGCAGACGCCGGTGTCGAGAATTTCGTCGAAACCCAGCTCGTCAAGCTCGCTCGAATCGCTGATCCGGTAAAGATCGAAATGGCCGACCTGAAACCGCAGGTCATAAACCTGCACGAGCGTGAAGGTCGGGCTTGGCACTTCCAGAGACGGATCGCAGGCCAGTGCTCGCAAGGTGGCGCGCGCCAACGTCGATTTGCCGGCACCCAGATCGCCATCGAGCGCCACGCAGAGCCCGGGTCCCAGAGCCAGAGCCAGATCTTCACCGAAGCGGAGCGTTGCGGCTTCGTCAGCAAGATGAAGCGAGATGGATCCCATGCGGGTCACTCCGCAGCGGCGATCGCGCCCATGTCGGGCATGATTTTCGATGGAATCCGGCAGGTGACTTCCGTCCCGCGACCTTCGACGGAATCAATGGTGACCTGACCGTCATGCAGCGTGACGAAGCTGTCGACGATGGCGAGCCCCAGCCCGGCACCGCTGCCCTTGCCATGCGATTCGAAGCGGTTGAACACCGTGTCGAGAACGTCCTTGGGAATGCCCGGCCCGTCGTCGGAAACCTTGAAGACGAAATCGTTGCCGTCGCGCCAGCATTTCAACCGGATCGTGCTGTGTTCGGGCGCGAAATTGGCGGCGTTTGTCAGAAGCTTCAGCAAGATCTGCTTGAGGCGCTGGCGGTCCGCATTGATCGTCCCGAGTCCTGCGGGCGCGGTGATCTGCAGGGTAATGTTCATCTCCTGCAGCCGTTCGGCGATCTGCTGCGCGACGTCGTCCAGGAAGCCATCGAGCGCAATCGGCGCAAAGTCGAGCTGCATGATGCCGGCATCGACCGTCGCGAGATCGAGGATGTCGTTGACGATCGTGAGAAGGATCGAGGAGGAGGACGAAATATGCTCGACATATTCCGCCTGCCGCTCGTTCAGCGTCCCGAGCGCCGGCGTCTTCAGGAGATCGGTGAAGCCGATGATGTTGGTGAGCGGCGACCGCAATTCGTAGGAAACGTGCTGGACGAAATCGTTCTTGATCTCGTCGGCCTTTTGCAGGGCTGCGTTCTTTTCGGTGAGCGCCCGTTCTGCCAGCACGCTGTCCGTCATGTCGACAAATGTCAGCATGGTCTGGGCGTTGGGGAGCGGGGTGACGGCATAGTCGAGCACGAGGCCGGTGTTGAGCTCCAGCGTCCCGCTGAAATTGGCGCGTTCATCCTCGAAGCTGGTGATGAGCTGTCCGAAGTGCCGCCAGCCGTCTGCCTGGCCATAGGCGGCCGAGCAGGCCGTCTCGACGGCGCGGATATGCGTGCCGGGCTTGGCGGCGTCTTCACCCAGGCCCCAGAGTTTGCGGAAGGCGGGGTTGGAAATCCGGATCTTGCCATCCGGCCCAAACACCGCCACGCCCTCGGCGAGGTGATTGATCGTCTCTTCCTGCACCTGGACGAGCGAATTGTAGAGCGTTTCGAGATTGACCTTCTCGGTCAGGTTCTCGAACACCCAGGTCGCTCCGCCCTGCGGAAGCGCATTGGCGAAAACGCGCAGGGTCTGGCCGTTCGGCAGATACCAGATGTCGGTCTGCGTCTCGACGGCGCGATAGACGCTGAGCGCATGTTCGCGCCAGGATTTCCAGTTGAGCTGCTCCGGCAGGCGGCCCTTGGCGCGCAACCGGTCGAGAAGCGCGCCGTTGTCCGGGCGCGATTCGAGGAAGACGAGGTCCAGTTCCCAAAGCTGCTGGAAGGCCTGATTGTAGAATTGCAGGCGCTGGTCCTTGTCGAAGATCGCGACCGGCGTGCCGAGATGATCGAGGATCTCCGCGTGGCTCTTCAGCGTTCGCTTCAGCTCCTCGCGCAGCGCCTCCTGAGCCGTCGTGTCGATCGCCATGCCGGCCGTGCCGCCACGGCTCTTCACGTCGAAGACTTCGTAGAAGGTGCGCTCGCCGCGAACCACGGTCGAAACCTTGTCATGAAAGGGCGTATCCGGGGTCATCGTGGCGCGGATCTTCTCGCGTGCGACCGTCGGCAACAGCTCGCGGCCCTCGCGCAGGGCCTCGTCGCGGGTTTTCGCTTCGACCGCGCCGCTATAGGCCTCGTTGACCCAGTTCAGCCGGCCTTCGGTGTTGCGCTGCCAGACAGGCATGTCGATCGTGTCGAGGAGAGCCTGGAAGGAGGCGATCGTCGCCGCCAGCCGGTCGCGTTCGATCTGCAGCTCGGCAAGCTCCGCCCGCAGGCTGTTGAGCGCGATGAAACGCACGAAGGAGCGTCCGCCGGTCACGCGTCCCTGGGCCTCGATGGCTTCGCCGCGCTGGCTTTCGACCACGAGATCAAAGGACGTGCCCTGACCGCGCAGCCGGTCGATGGCGCTTTCGATCTCGGAGGCCGAGCGGGGGCTGAGCCACCGGCCAAAGGCGATGAAATCGCGATCCTGCACCGGCGCGCCGGTTTCCAGCGGCAGTTGACCGATGATCTCGACCTGGCCGGAAAGCCCGTCCCAGATGACGATGCGGCGGTTCTTGTCGGCAATCAGCGCCTGATAGCTGGAGATCTTCTGGCTGGCTTCCGAAAGCGCGCTGCGGATTTCCCGGCTTTCCGCCTCGACCGAATTGCGGCGACGGGCGTTCCAGAACGAGGAGATGAAGGCGGCCGAGAGGATGCCGGCGAGAATGGCGGCGCCGGCAATGCCACCGGTGGTGTAGAGCGAACCCACCGAAGGCGAAGCGGCAAAGACATCCGTCGCGGTCAGCGCGGTCGTTGCGGTCATGAACACGCGAATTGATTTCAAGGGGCTATTCTTCTTGTTGGGCGAACCGGATGTCTGTCCCGATGTCATGTCCGGTTTTTCTCCATGCAGCTCATGCAAAGGCCGAAACGGCCATTCCAGGCACAGCCTGCCACGAAGAACTTGTGCGAAGGCTGCGCGAAACGGCCATGCGGCGGCCTGCGCAAAACAGTCCAAAACTGTCGAATCAGTGTCGGTGACAATACTGCCAACGGGAATCGCCATAAAGCGAAATGCCCAAAAAAGAGCCGCCGGCAGGTTGCCCTGCCGGCGGCGACTATATCTTGTGGTAGTGACTGATCTAGATCAGTAGCGGTAGTGTTCCGACTTGAACGGGCCGGTCTGACCGACGCCGATATAGGCTGCCTGCTCTTCCGAAAGCTCGGTCAGCTTTGCGCCGAGCTTGGAGAGATGCAGACGGGCAACCTTTTCGTCGAGGTGCTTCGGCAGAACGTAAACTTCGTTCTTGTAGTTGGCGCCACGGACGAAAAGTTCGATCTGGGCGAGAACCTGATTCGTGAACGAGGCCGACATGACGAAGGACGGATGGCCCGTCGCGTTGCCGAGGTTGAGCAGGCGGCCTTCCGAGAGAAGGATCATGCGGTTACCCGCGGGGAACTCGATGAGGTCGACCTGCGGCTTGACGTTGGTCCACTTCAGGTTACGGAGTGCCGCGACCTGAATTTCGTTGTCGAAGTGGCCGATATTGCCGACGATCGCCATGTCCTTCATCGCGCGCATGTGCTCGATGCGGATGACGTCCTTGTTGCCGGTCGTGGTGATGAAGATGTCGGCCGAAGACACGACGTCTTCGAGCTGGACGACTTCATAGCCGTCCATGGCTGCCTGCAGCGCGCAGATCGGGTCGACTTCCGTGACCTTGACGCGTGCGCCGGCGCCCTGGAGCGAAGCGGCCGAACCCTTGCCCACGTCGCCGTAACCGCAGACGACGGCAACCTTGCCGGCCATCATCACGTCGGTGCCGCGGCGAATGCCGTCAACCAGCGATTCCTTGCAGCCATACTTGTTGTCGAACTTCGACTTGGTGACAGAGTCGTTGACGTTGATGGCCGGGAAGGGCAGCAGGCCCTTCTTGGCGAGCTGGTACAGACGGTTGACGCCCGTCGTGGTTTCTTCCGTCACGCCCTTGATGGCGTCGCGCTGGCGGGTGAACCAGCCCGGCGATGCCTGCAGACGCTTCTTGATCTGTGCGAACAGGATTTCTTCTTCTTCCGAGCCGGGGTTCGACAGCACGTTCTCGCCGGCTTCGGCGCGGGCGCCGAGCAGGATGTACATGGTGGCATCGCCGCCATCGTCGAGGATCATGTTGGACACGCCACCGTCGGTCCACTGGAAGATCTGGTCCGTGTAGGTCCAGTATTCATAGAGCGATTCGCCCTTCTTCGCGAAAACCGGGATACCGGCGGCGGCAATGGCTGCAGCGGCATGGTCCTGCGTCGAGAAGATGTTGCAGGAGGCCCAACGGACTTCCGCGCCGAGCTTGACCAGCGTTTCGATCAGAACCGCGGTCTGGATCGTCATGTGGAGCGAGCCGGTGATGCGTGCGCCCTTCAGCGGCTTCGTCGTGCCGAATTCCTCGCGTGCGGCCATCAGGCCCGGCATTTCGGTTTCGGCAATTTGGATTTCCTTGCGGCCAAAATCGGCAAGGTTGATATCGGTGACGATATAGTCGGTGGCTTTGCTCATCAAATTCTCCAGATCCGGCGGAAACAGGGCTTGAAAATGCAAACCCCAAACGGACGCAATGCCGGTCATCGGCGTCCGAGAAATGGATGTGCGCTATGTATCAGCGATAGGGTGTTTTGGCAATCGGGATATAAAGAAGTCTTTATGTCTTTATATCGCAGGATGAATCAACCGTTAGGAACGGCTGTCGAAGGCCGCGCATCCCGCCAACCCCGATGAAAGGAATTCAGGCTTCCTCGCCGAACTTGTCGGCGATGAGGGCAGCAATCGCCTCGAGCGCGACATCGGCCTCGGCACCATCCGCCTCGACCATGATCGTGCAGCCCGGGCTTGCCGCCAGCATCATCAGGCCCATGATCGAGGTTCCGCCGACGGTCATGCCGTCCTTGGACACGGCGATCTTGGCATCGAAGCCTTCGACGGTCTGGACGAATTTTGCCGACGCGCGCGCATGAAGACCGCGTTTGTTGATGATCAGAAGCTCACGTGAAACGGACACCTTTAGGTCTTGCTCCCGATCTTGAGGTTATTTGCTGGCAAGCACGCTGCTCGCAACGTTGATGTACTTTCGCCCGGCTTCCGAGGAATCCGTCAGCGCCTTCTGCATGTTGTTTTCGCCGCGAATGCCGGCAAGCTTGATCAGCATGGGAAGATTGACGCCGGCAATGACTTCGACCCGGCCGGCAGACATGACCGAGATGGCAAGGTTTGACGGCGTACCGCCGAACATGTCCGTCAGGATGATGACCCCGTGGCCTTCATCCGCACGCATGACCGAATCAAGAATATCCTGCCGGCGCTGATCCATGTCGTCTTCGGGCCCGATCGAGACGGTCTCAAGCTGCTTTTGCGGCCCGACCACATGTTCGAGGGCATGACGAAATTCTTCAGCCAGCTTGCCATGGGTGACAAGCACAAGTCCGATCATGTCGCATTTTGCTCCATTGCACAGTCCAGAGGCACGCCTGTTATCGCATTGCAATAATAACGTCCACCGGCAAGGTGGCCATCATGGCGAGGAAATTTTGAAGTGCAAGAGCAAAATAGGGGCCTTCAAGGGGCTCAAACGGGCGAAATCACGCTCTTGCCGCCGCTATCCGCAGCAATATGTCCAGCGTTTCTGCCGACGGCTGAGGCAATCGCAGCAACGGAAGTGAACCGATTCCTTCCATGTGAAACTGCTCGTTCTCCGGGGGGAGGCGATCCGAATTCCGGGCATCGACCGGCTGCACCGCATAGTCCATGACCGCTGCGGAAATGGCAGGCACATCAACGATTTCTGCGCCGCGCACTTCGGCGCGTCCGGCAATCGTGTCGATCGCTTCGGCGACCACCCGGCCGGACCTTACAGAGATCATGACCTGGTCGTCGCCCACGAATGCGGCAAAGATCGCCCGCGATTGCGCCTGCGCTGCGCAGGCCAATGCGCTCTCGGTCTTTCCGCTTCCCGAAGGTCCGATGAACAGAAACCCTTTCGTGCCGATGACGATCGCCGTCGCATGAAGGTTTCGGGCGTTGGTGGTCATGCTTCTTTGAAGGCGGGCAGGGTCAGGATGAAGCGCGCGCCCGCAGGCTTTTCACCATCGTTGGAGGTCAAGTTCTCGGCGTGGAGCGTCCCCTGGTGGGCTTCAGCGATCTGGCGGCTGATCGAAAGACCGAGGCCGGAATTCTGGCCGAAGTCCTCGCCATCCGGCCGGTCGGTATAGAAGCGTTCGAAAATGCGCTCGATGTCTTCCGCCTGGATGCCAGGACCATTGTCCTCGACGACAACGATGCACTGGTGACGGTTGCGCGTCAGCTTCACGAGGATGCGACCGTTTTCGACCGGAACGAACGAGCGGGCGTTCTCGATCAGATTGGTGATGATCTGACCGATGCGCAGGTCGTGACCCGGCACGCGGAACCCTTCCTTCGCCGCCCTGGCGCTGCGGTCGACCTGCAGATCGATCGTCACCGGCTTCTTGGCGCTGCGGATTTCACGTGAAATGTTGACCAGATCGCCGAGCAGCTTTTCGAGATCGACCTCGCGCTGGTCGACGCGCGCCAGTTCGGCATCGAGACGCGAGGCGTCCGAGATGTCGCTGATCAGGCGGTCGAGGCGTCGAACGTCGTGCTGGATGATATCCATCAGCCGCTGTTTCGACGTGTCGGTCTTGGCGAGAGGCAGGGTCTCGACCGCGCTTCGAAGCGAGGTAAGGGGGTTCTTCAGCTCGTGGCTCACGTCGGCGGCAAACTGCTCGATCGCATCGATGCGATCGTAAAGCGCATTCGTCATGCCGCGCAGCGCGATCGACAGGTTGCCGATTTCGTCCTGGCGGTCGGAGAAGTCCGGGATCTCAGCCCGCTCCTTGCCGCGCCGGACGCGAATGGCAGCGGCGGAAAGCCGGCGCAACGGTGTGGCGATCGTCGAGGAGAGAAGCAGCGACACGATGACGTTCACCAGTGTCGCGACGCCAAAGACGCGCAGGATCGCGAAGCGCTCCGCATGGACAATCTTGTCGATGTCGCCTGCCTGTGTCGAAAGCAGGAGAACGCCAAGAACGGCGCGGAAGCGCTGGACCGGAACGGCAACCGAGACGATCAGTTCGCCGTCATCGGTGATGCGGACCACCGCCCCGCGCACGCCGGTCAGCGCGTTCATCACTTCCGGATAGATCGAACCGTCGCCGCCGGGCGATTCCTTGTAGACCGGCAGATCGCTCTGCTGCAGCAGCCGATTGAAGAAATTCGCAACCCGGTCGGTCCAGCTGACCGGCTCGCCTTCGAGCGGCGGAAGGTCGAAGCGCAGCACCTGCGCGCCGGTATAGAGGTGCTTGGAATCGAGGATCAGATTGGCGTCGGCATCATAAATGCGCGCCCGCGTTCTCGTCGGCGAGATCAGGCGGCGGAGCACCGGGGCGACGCGCTGCGGAACGATCGGAAATTCCAGATCCTCGTCATTCGGAACCGGGGTGATGCTCTGCCCCGCCTGAAGCTCGAGAAGCTTTTGCGGATCGATGGTGATCGAGTTCGTGTCGACCGAGGCCGAGGCGGCGATGGCGCCCGAGATGATCTCGCCCTGCGTCAGCAGGCTCTCGACGCGCGCGTCGATCAGGCCCTCGCGGAACTGGTTGAGATAGAGAATGCCGCCGACGAGGACGATGAGGGCGGTGAAGTTGAAGAAGAGAATGCGGCGCGTCAGGCTCGAGAAGACCGCGTGGCGCAGAATGCGACGGATGCGCGGGAACGGCCAGAAGCGCAAGCGACCGCGGCGACGCCTTTCGCCGGCGTCCACCGTGTCTTCGAAGCCGTTGTCGAGAGTGTTATCCGCCAATTCTGCTGTCCGTGTCGCCCCGTTGCGACACGCAGGGCTCGCACGAAACAGGCCCCGCGTTCAAATTCATGTCTGTCGGTGATCGGCGGTTCAGGCGGCTTCGCGGAACCTGTATCCGACGCCATAGAGCGTCTCGATCATGTCGAATTCCGTGTCGACCATCTTGAACTTCTTGCGCAGCCGCTTGATGTGGCTGTCGATCGTCCGGTCGTCGACATATACCTGTTCGTCATAGGCGGCGTCCATAAGCGAATCGCGGCTTTTTACCACGCCCGGGCGCTGCGCCAGCGAATGCAGGATGAGGAATTCCGTCACCGTCAGCGTCACCGGCTCGCCCTTCCAGGTGCAGGTATGGCGCTCCTGGTCCATGATCAGCTGCCCGCGTTCCAGCGAACGCGACGGTGCCGTTGCGGCCGCGCCCGGCTTCGGGTTGGCCCCGGCAATGGCAGCAGCCTCGCGGCTGGCGGCACGGCGAAGCACGGCCTTGACGCGCTCGACCAGCAGGCGCTGCGAGAAGGGCTTGGTGATGAAATCGTCCGCGCCCATCTTCAGGCCGAACAGTTCGTCGATCTCTTCATCCTTGGAGGTGAGGAAGATCACCGGCAGGTCCGACTTCTGCCGCAGGCGGCGCAGCAGCTCCATGCCGTCCATGCGCGGCATCTTGATGTCGAAAATTGCGAGCTGCGGAGGCCGGGCCAGCAGACCTTCGAGTGCGGAAGCGCCATCGGTATAGGTCTCCACCTTATAACCTTCGGCTTCGAGGGCGATCGAAACAGACGTCAGGATGTTCCGGTCATCGTCCACGAGTGCAATCGTCAGCATGGGCATTCATCTCCTTGGGAATCGCGCGGTGCGGCCGGCATGTCTGGTGGCCACGCCCGTTGAGTCGGATCGTTTCATGAGGATAAAGGTGGAACAAATTGTGGCAAGCACAAAGAACGGCGGCTGTCGGGCTTTTTTACCGGCCAGTAAAAATCGCGTTTGTGCGCCAACTTTCAAACGATTTAAAAAAGAGAGGGAAAAATTAAATCGATTAATTTATTGATATCATTGTAAAATTCTACTTTTTGCCGATTGTCTTTTTAAAAAACTCTGCCTATGTTCCGCCCATCGACGGTGCAACCAGTGAGAAAAGGAATTTGCACGATGGAGGAGCTCGGCGTTCGCAACCAGGCTAACGGTCTGGCAAAGATCGGCTTCAGGAATCTGGCGACAGTTCGCTATAACTTTCTGGAAGCCTCCCTTTACGAAGAAGCCATCCGCAACGGCGAAGCCGTCCTGACGGCCGATGGTGCGCTGCGCGCCATGACCGGTCAGCACACGGGCCGCTCCGCCAAGGACAAGTTCGTCGTCCGCGACGCCAAGACCGACGGCCAGATCTGGTGGGACAACAACAAGCCCATGTCGCCGGTGCATTTCGAAGTGCTCTACAACGACATGCTGCAGTTCGCTGAAGGCAAGTCGCTTTATGTGCAGGACCTCATCGGTGGCGCTGATGCCGCCAATGCACTGCCCACCCGCGTTGTCACCGAATATGCCTGGCACTCGCTCTTCATCCGCAACCTGCTGATCCGCCCGGAACAGTCGGCGCTCGCAAGCTTCCTGCCGAAGCTGACGATCATCAACCTGCCGTCGTTCCGCGCCAATCCGGAGCGTCATGGCTGCCGCACCGAGACCGTCATTGCCTGCGACCTTGAAAACGGCGTGGTTCTGATCGGCGGCACGTCCTATGCCGGCGAAATCAAGAAGTCGGTCTTCACGGCGCTGAACTACCTGCTGCCGGCCAGGAAGGTCATGCCGATGCACTGCTCGGCCAACGTTGGCCCGGCCGGCGACACGGCCGTGTTCTTCGGCCTGTCCGGCACCGGCAAGACCACGCTCTCGGCTGATCCGAGCCGCACGCTCATTGGCGACGACGAGCACGGCTGGGGCGAAGAAGGCGTCTTCAACTTCGAAGGCGGCTGCTATGCCAAGACGATCCGTCTGTCGGCCGAAGCCGAACCGGAAATCTACGCCGCTTCGCGCCGCTTCGGCACGGTTCTGGAAAACGTGGCTCTCAATGATGCCCGCGTTCCGGACTTCGACGATGCGTCGGCCACGGAAAACACCCGCAGCGCCTATCCGCTGCACTTCATCCCGAACGCCTCGGACACGGGTCGTGCGGGCCAGCCGAAGAACATCATCATGCTGACGGCTGACGCCTTCGGCGTTCTGCCTCCGATCGCCAAGCTGACGCCCGAACAGGCCATGTACCACTTCCTCTCCGGCTACACCGCCAAGGTTGCCGGGACGGAAAAGGGCGTGACCGAGCCGGAAGCCACCTTCTCGACCTGCTTCGGCGCACCGTTCATGCCGCGTCATCCGTCGGAATACGGCAACCTGCTGAAGGATCTGATCGCCAAGCATGGCGTCAACTGCTGGCTCGTTTCCACCGGCTGGACCGGCGGCGCTTACGGCACCGGCAAGCGCATGCCGATCAAGGCAACCCGTGGATTGCTCACGGCTGCTCTCGATGGCTCGCTGAACAATGTCGAGTTCCGCGTCGACCCGAATTTCGGCTTCCGCGTCCCGGTTGCCGTTGAAGGTGTCGATACGGCGATCCTCGATCCGCGTTCGACCTGGTCCGATGCCGCTGCCTATGACGCCCAGGCCCGCAAGCTGGTCGACATGTTCGTCGCCAACTTCGCCAAGTTCGAAAAACATGTCGATGGCAGCGTCCGTGACGCCGCCCCCGGCACCCGTCTGGCGGCTGAATAAGCCAGAGGACCACAGACGGATTCACGTGAAACCCGGTGCGCTCGGCAGCGCACCGGGTTTTCCGTTTCTTGCGGGATGTTCCAAGGCGGCAGGAAATATGAAATAGAGAGGCCCGTGCGAAACACCCGCGGGAACCTGAAAGCATGGCAAGCGACGACCTCATCATCTCAAGCCGGGTCACGATCAACGGCTGGGAACTGACGGAACAGTTCATTCTCGCCGGCGGTCCCGGCGGGCAGAATGTCAACAAGGTCGCCAGCGCCGTTCAGCTCTTCTTCCCGTTGATGGCCTCGCCCTCGCTGTCCGAGGCGGTCAAGGAGCGGGCCGCAAAGATCGCTGGTCGCCGGCTGTCGAAAGAGGGTGTACTTCTCATCGAGGCGAGCCGTTTCCGCAGCCAGGACCGCAATCGCGAGGACGCCCGCGAGCGTCTGAAAGATTTGATCGTCGAAGCGATGCAGCCGCCACCGCCGCCGCGTCGGAAGACGAAGCCGACCAAGGGCTCGGTGGAACGCCGCCTCAAGGCGAAGTCAGGCCGCTCTGAAATCAAGAAGATGCGCGGCAAACCGGGCGGCGATTAAGCGCGTAGTCTTTTGGCAAAGGACTGAACCGATGAAAGATCTTCCGCAAGATTTCGTCTATCTGCCCGGCTATCTTGATCGGGACGCGCAGGCCTCTCTCCTCGAAGCGGTGCGCGCCGGCGTGGCGGAAGCCCCGCTCTTCACGCCTGCCATGCCGAAGACTGGCAAGCCCATGTCGGTCAGGATGACAAATTTCGGATCGCTCGGCTGGGTGACGGACAAGGAACGTGGCTATCGCTATCAGTCGGTCCATCCGGTGACGGGAAAGCCATGGCCCGCCATTCCCCCGGTTCTCCTCGACATGTGGAACACGTTGTCAAACCATCCGAAGGAGCCGGAGGCCTGCCTCGTAAACTTCTATGGCCCCGAGGCCAAGATGGGCCTGCATCAGGACCGCGACGAGAGGGAATTTTCAGCACCCGTCCTGTCGATTTCGCTCGGCGATACCTGCCTGTTTCGAATCGGTGGTCAGGAACGGACTGGGCCTGCCGCCTCGCTGAAGCTTTCAAGCGGCGATGTTGTGCTGCTTGCCGGCAAGAGCCGGCTGGCGTTTCACGGGGTGATACGGATTTATCCCGGCACCTCGACGCTTTTGAAAGGCGAGGGGCGGGTTAACCTGACGCTGCGCCGGGTCAATCCTTGAAGCAACAACGCTTTGTTTCACCGCAATTCCGGACGCAAAACCGGTACGCACTTTTGCGGGAATTGCTCAGAGCTTACGCAGTGCCACTTCTTCGATGAGGTGGTTTTTGCCCTTGCGCAGAATGAGATCGGCGCGCGGCCGTGTCGGCAGGATGTTTTCGCGCAGGTTCTTCAGGTTCGTATTGGCCCAGAGCCCTTCGGCGATCTTCAGCGCGTCCGCCTCGCTCACTTCCGCATAGCGATGGAAATAGGATTCCGGCTTCTTGAACGCGGTTTCGCGCAGCCGCATGAAGCGGTCGATATACCAGGTGTGAATCAGGCTCTCTTCAGCATCGATATAGATCGAGAAGTCGAAGAAATCCGACACCATCGGCACGATCTTGCCATCTGCCGGAAGATTGCGGGCCTGAAGGACGTTGATGCCCTCGAAGATCAGAATATCGGGCCGGTCAACGATATCGAACTCGCTGTCGAGCACGTCATAGGTCATGTGCGAATATTTCGGCGCCTTCACATTGGGCTGGCCGGCTTTGATCGCGGAGAGAAAGCGCAACAGCGCGCCGATGTCGTAGCTTTCCGGAAAGCCCTTGCGATCCATGATCTTCTGGGCGTTGAGGGTGGCGTTCGGATAGAGAAATCCGTCCGTCGTCACCAGATCGACCTTCGGGCTCGAAGGCCAGCGCGCCAGCAGCTGCTTCAGGATACGTGCCGTCGTCGATTTGCCCACGGCCACCGAACCGGCAATGCCAATGACGAAGGGCGTCTTGATATCATTGTTCATCGACAGGAAGCGCTGACGCTGCTGAAACAGCAGCTGCGTCGACTCCACATGGGTCGATAGCAGTCGTGACAGCGAGAGATAGATGCGCCGCACTTCCGAAATGTCGATCGGGTCGTTCAGCGAACGGAGCTGTCGAACTTCTTCTGCCGTCAGCGTCAGCGGTGTGTCTGCTCGAAACTGCGACCACTTCTCGGCGGTGAAGAATCGATAGGGGGAATAGTCGTTGGGCTGGAAATGATCCAAGGCTTCTACCGCTTCGATGTCACCGACAATGCTGTTCATTGCGTCCGGCTCGCCTTTTCCTTGAGACCCGATTGCGCTGTTCGGCGCTCGAGTTCCGACATGACGTCGCTGATCGGGATGCCGGCTATGCCGAGAACCACCAGCAGATGATAGATCAGGTCCGCCGCCTCGTAAGTGAGGTTTTCGCGGTCATTGGCAATCGCCGCAATAACGGCTTCGATGGCCTCTTCGCCGAGCTTCTTGGCTGCCTTGGGCTGCCCGCCGGCATAGAGCTTGGCCGTCCAGGATTCGTCAGGCGACGCCTTGGCGCGTGCGGCAACGATGGCCTCGAGATCGGAAAGGGAAAAGCCGCTCATGCCGCTTCTCCCGGCGGATCGAGCCGCATCGCAATGCCGTGCTCGGCCATGTAGCGCTTGGCTTCGCCGACAGAATAGGTGCCGAAATGGAAGATCGAGGCGGCAAGAACCGCCGTCGCATGGCCGTCGCGAATGCCCTCAACCATGTGATCGAGATTGCCGACGCCGCCAGACGCGATCACCGGCACATGCACGGCGTCCGCAATGGTGCGCGTTAGCCCGATATCATAGCCCGACTTCTGACCGTCGCGATCCATGGAGGTCAGCAGCAGTTCGCCGGCTCCGCGTTCCACCATCTTGATGGCGAATTCCACGGCGTCGATGCCGGTCGCATTGCGGCCGCCATGGGTGAAAATCTCCCAGCGGTCGGTTTCGCCGGGCTTCGAAACCTTCTTCGAATCGATGGACACGACGATGCACTGGTCGCCGAACTTGTCTGCGGCTTCCGAGACGAATTCGGGCCGCTGCACGGCGGCGGAATTGATGGAAACCTTGTCGGCACCCGCCAGCAACAGCTTACGGATATCGCCGACGCTGCGCACGCCGCCGCCAACCGTCACCGGCATGAAGCAATGGTCTGCCGTCCGGGCCACGACATCGAAAATCGTGTCGCGATTGTCGGACGAGGCGGTGATGTCGAGGAAGCAAAGCTCGTCGGCGCCGGCCGCGTCATAGGCCTTGGCGGCATCGACCGGGTCGCCGGCGTCAATGAGATTGACGAAGCTCACGCCCTTGACGACGCGCCCGTCCTTGACGTCGAGGCAGGGAATTACGCGTGCTTTCAAGGTCATGAATACCGCTCCCGCGATAAGGGTTTTCTGTTTTCAGGTAGAAAGGGCTGCGGGGGCCTCTTGTCAAGGCGTCGCCCGAAGGCAAATCGTTTCAGGGTCACGATTTCTTCCTTCTGATATTCATCACGACGACCACCGTCAGTGCAACGCACCAGACAACTGCGGCGAGCGCGCCCAGTGGCAGCGTAACGAGCCCGAACCAGCCCAACACGAACATCACGGACAGCGTTTCACCGTAATCGGCGCCGCCGATCATGCAGGGATGTACGCCGCCTTCATCCAGAGCGCAGCCCTGGATATCGGCAATGGTGCTGGCGAGAAGGGCCGACAGGATCGGACCGCAGGCAAAAAGGATGATCAGGACCGCAGACACGGCAAAGGCCACGATCGTGCCTTTTCTGCCTTTCGCAACCGTCGCCATCGTCTCCGTCATCCGGCAGCAGCCTCGCGCAGGATCGCCAGCGCTTCCGCCGGATCAACGCGCCCGTCATAGAGCGCCCGACCGGAAATCGCGCCTTCCAGCTTCTTCGCATCCGGCATGGTCATGCGCACGATATCGGCAATCGAGGCGAGACCGCCCGAGGCAATGACGGGAATGCTCACCGCATCGGCAAGCTCGATCGTCGAATCCCAGTTGATCCCGGTCAGAATGCCGTCGCGGTCGATATCTGTGTAAACGATGGCCGACACACCGGCGCCTTCGAACTTTTGGGCGAGTTCGACTACTCCGAGCTCGGAGGCTTCCGCCCAGCCCTCGACAGCAACCCGTCCGCCCTTGGCGTCAATGCCGACGGCGATATGGCCGGGGAATTTGCGGCAGGCTTCCTTGACGAGGTCCGGATTGCGAACCGCGACCGTGCCGAGAATGACGCGTGTCAGCCCCTTGGAAAGCCAGGCCTCGATATGCTCCAGCGTGCGGATGCCGCCGCCGAGCTGAACCGGGTTCTTCGTCGCCTTCAGGATTGCTTCTACGGCCGCACCATTGACCGATTCGCCAGCAAAGGCGCCGTTCAGGTCAACCACATGCAGCCACTCAAAGCCCTGATTCTCGAAGGCCAGCGCCTGTGCTGCCGGATCGGGATTGTAGATCGTCGCCTGGTCCATGTCGCCAAGCTTGAGACGAACGCACTGGCCGTCCTTGAGGTCGATTGCCGGAAAAAGGATCATGATCGTCTCTCGAACGCGTGCTTCAGGGCTTCCATTTGAGGAAGTTGGAAATGAGGGCGAGGCCGAGCTTCTGGCTCTTCTCGGGATGGAATTGCGCACCGGCCTTGTTTTCATGGGCGACAAAGGCTGTCACCGGCCCGCCATAGTCGGTCACGGCCACGACATCGTCGGCCCGCTCGGCCTTCAGGTGATAGGAGTGAACGAAATAGGCGTGCAGCCCGTCCGGCCCGGTCGGAATGCCGTCAAACAGCGGGTGCGGACGGTTGAGCGTCAGCGTGTTCCAGCCGATCTGCGGCACTTTCAGCGTCTGGTCTTCCGGCTCGATCAGGACGACATCGCCCTTGATCCAGCCGAGACCTTCGGTGACGGTCTTTTCAAGCCCGCGCGAGGACATAAGCTGCATGCCGACGCAGATGCCAAGGAACGGATTGCCCTTGACCTCGACCGCCTCGCGCAGCGCCTCGACCATGCCGTCAACGGCATTCAGTCCGGCGCGGCAATCGGCATAGGCGCCGACACCCGGGAGGACGATATGGCTGGCAGACGCAACGACATGCGGATCGGCCGTCAGCACGATCTGGTGGTCAAGGCCGGCCTCGCGGGCGGCGCGCTCGAATGCCTTGGTGGCAGAGCGCAGGTTTCCCGAACCGTAATCGACAATGGCGGTCAGCATCAGCGTCCCTTCTGAAAATCAATCATGCCGAACTGTGCAGCCGGCCTCTGAGTCGGGCTTCGGCTCGTTTCAGACCCGAGTTTGAACATCGGATCGTCGGGCGATACCGCATCGTCCTCGCCGTAGTGGATTGCCTCGGCATCCGCAAGGCTTTGCGCCGTAATCACGCGCTCGGTTTTCCAGCCGCGGCGCGAAAGATTATCCGCCAGCCGCCGTCTTGCCTCGAAGCCGTAGATCAGGCTGGAGGCAACAAGCAGGACGAAGCCGACGGCGCGTGTCTCGCCTGCGGCCAGAAAAGCAAGGCCGAAGGCGCGAACGGCAACGAGAACCAGCGCATCGATAATCAGCCCATGCACGATCGCATGGATCACCGGAAAGAGCGCGGCGAGCCACGAGAAGCCGTCGCGCACGAAGCGGCAATCCGGATCATGGGCCCGGCCATTGGGTGAAAGAACGATATAGGCTGCCATCTCCGTCAATCCCGATGGAGCGGGCTGCTTGGCGTTTCAGACAAGCATGCCCTTGGTGGAGGGAACCCGGCTTTGCTGGCGCGGATCGATCTCGCAGGCGGTGCGCAGAACCCGCGCAACGGCCTTGAAGCAGGTTTCGGCAATATGATGGTTGTTGGCGCCGTAGTGGTTCAGCACATGCAGCGTGATGCCGCCATGCTGTGACAGCGCCTGGAAGAATTCCCGCACCAGTTCGGTATCGAACGTGCCGATCTTCGGTGCGGAGAAGTTGACGTTCCAGACGAGGAAGGGCCGGCCGGAAATATCGACGGCAGCCTTCGTCATCGTCTCGTCCATGGCAAGGTCAAGCGAAGCGTAGCGCGCAATGCCGCGGCGGTCGCCGAGCGCCTTGGAAATCGCCTGGCCGATGGCAATGCCTGTGTCTTCGACCGTGTGGTGGTCGTCGATATGCAGGTCGCCCTTTGCCTCGATCTCCATGTCGATCAGCGAATGGCGCGAAAGCTGTTCCAGCATGTGGTCGAAGAAGCCGACGCCGGTCGAAATGCGCGATGCGCCCGTGCCGTCGATATTGACGGAAACGGAAATCGACGTCTCGTTCGTCTTGCGGGAAATGCTTGCGCTGCGGCTTTGCATGGTCTCGGCCATCGCATACTCCACTCGAAAAGGATCGCCGCTGCATATCAGGCGGGAGGAGAAGAATCCAGCGCGAAGGGCAAATGTCTCGCGCGCGTGAGACATAGGCGCGTGCCCCTTGCGTTTCAACGGATTGCAATCGTCGCGCCGCCGCTTACATAGGTCTCGAAACGTGCCTGAAGGGGCGTCTTAAAAGGGCCGGAGTGTCCGGTGCAACGGGTGTTTTATGACAACGATTATTACAGTCCGCAAAGGCGGCAAGGTCGTGATGGCCGGTGATGGCCAGGTGAGCCTCGGCCAGACGGTGATGAAGGGCAATGCGCGCAAGGTGCGCCGCATCGGCAAGGGCGGTGACGTGATCGCCGGTTTCGCCGGCGCCACGGCAGACGCCTTCACCCTGCTCGACCGGCTTGAAAAGAAGCTCGAACAATATCCCGGCCAGCTGATGCGCGCCGCCGTCGAACTCGCCAAGGACTGGCGCACCGACAAGTATCTGCGCAATCTCGAAGCGATGATGCTGGTGGCCGACAAGGACATTACGCTGGCTGTCACCGGCAATGGCGACGTGCTGGAACCCGAACATGGCGCGATCGCCATCGGCTCTGGCGGCAATTACGCCTTTGCGGCGGCCCGCGCGCTCATGGACACCGATCTCTCGGCCGAAGACGTCGCGCGCCGCGCCATGGCCATCGCCGCCGACATCTGCGTCTACACCAATGGCAATGTCATCGTCGAAACGCTCGACGCTGCCAACTAAGTCTCAGTTTGAATTGGACCTGTCCCAATGACCAATTTCTCTCCCCGCGAGATCGTCTCCGAGCTCGATCGCTATATTATCGGCCAGCATGAGGCCAAGCGCGCCGTGGCGATTGCGCTGCGCAACCGTTGGCGCCGTCAGCAGCTGCCGGACGATCTGCGCGATGAAGTCATGCCCAAGAACATCCTGATGATCGGCCCGACCGGCGTCGGCAAGACGGAAATCTCCCGCCGTCTCGCCCGTCTGGCCGGTGCGCCCTTCATCAAGGTGGAAGCCACCAAGTTCACCGAAGTCGGCTATGTCGGCCGCGACGTCGAGCAGATCGTGCGCGACCTTGTCGAAGCCGGCATCGTGCTGGTGAAGGAAAAGAAGCGCGCCGAGGTGAAGGCCAAGGCGCATCTGAATGCTGAAGAGCGCGTGCTCGACGCGCTGGTCGGTTCGACTTCTTCGCCCGCCACCCGCGACAGCTTCCGCAAGAAGCTCCGTGATGGCCAGCTGGACGACAAGGAAATCGAGGTCGAGGTTGCGGATGCCGGCGGCCAGGGCGGCGGTTTTGAGATCCCCGGCATGCCGGGCGCCAATATCGGCGTGCTCAACATTTCCGATCTGCTCGGCAAGGCCATGGGTGGCCGGACGAAGAAGATCCGCACGACGGTGAAGAATTCCTATGCCGATCTCATCAACGACGAGTCCGACAAGCTGATCGACAACGAGCAGATCACCCGCGAAGCGATCCGTTCGGCGGAAAACGACGGCATCGTCTTCCTCGACGAAATCGACAAGATCGCCGCCGGCGAAGGCCGCTTCGGCGCGGGCGTTTCCCGCGAAGGCGTGCAGCGCGACCTGCTGCCGCTGGTCGAAGGGACAACGGTCGCGACGAAATATGGACCCGTGAAGACGGATCACATCCTCTTCATCGCCTCCGGTGCGTTCCATGTCTCGAAGCCCTCCGATCTTCTGCCCGAACTGCAGGGTCGTCTGCCGATCCGCGTCGAGCTGAAGGCGCTGACGAAGGAAGACTTCCGCCGCATCCTGACGGAAACCGAAGCAAGCCTCATCCGCCAGTACAAGGCGCTGATGGCGACGGAAGAGATCGAGTTGGATTTCACCGAAGACGCCATCGATGCTCTGGCCGATGTGGCCGTCCATCTCAATGGCACGGTCGAGAACATCGGTGCGCGCCGTCTGCAGACCGTGATGGAGCGCGTGCTGGACGAGATTTCCTATGCCGCGCCCGACAAGTCCGGGGAAAAGTTGATGATTGATTCCGACTATGTGGCTAAGCATGTCGGCGATCTGGCGGCCAATACGGATCTGTCGCGCTACATTCTCTGACAATCCGATTCTTTGTTCGAACCGGGCCCGGCTGAAAAACTCGGCCGGGCCCGGTTGTTTTAAAAGGCCTTTTTCGAACCTCCCCAAATACTTCGTCTTGACGGTGAAAGCGTTGTTGCCCTCGTGGCCGTTTAAGGGCATTTTTCCGCCAAATTTCGCAGGCAGTTGCGCCTCTTCGAGGCGAAGATGAATTCTTGAGCGGGTAGTGAGATCGTGAAAATCGGTGTGCGGATCGGGGCATGTTTTCTGGCGGTCGCTTTGATGTTGCCGGGTGCTGCCGCGTGGTCGGCGGATGTCGTGAAGGTCCCGCCGGGCAATCGCAACGCCGAGCAGCCGCAGATCCCCGGCGCGTCCTACAAGCGCACGAAGGAAGGCCGCACGACCTTCGACGACAAGTATGACAAGGTTCGCGATCTGCTGAAGAGCGACCGCGCGCTGATGTCGAAGATTGAAGCGACCGCCTCGCGCTACGGCATCGAGCCGATCCATATTGTCGGTGCGATCGTCGGCGAGCATACCTATAATGTCGACGCCTATGACCGCCTGCAGAGCTATTACATCAAGGCCGCATCCTATGCCGGCAACAGCTTCCGCTTCGGCTATGATGGTCAGACGGTCGACCAATTCGTCAACCGGCCCGAATTTTCCGAATGCGCGGGCAAGGATGACAGCTATTCGCTCTGGACCTGCCGCGAACGGGTCTGGGAATCCGACTTCCGCGGCAAGACGGTGGGCGGCAAGTCCTATCCGAACAACCGCTTCAGCGCCGTCTTCTTCCAGCCCTTCTTCGCTGGCCAGACCTTCGGCCTTGGCCAGATCAACCCGCTGACGGCGCTCAAGCTCACCGACCTCGTTCACCAGAAGTCCGGCTTTGAACGGCTGGATGAAAACAAGGCCGGCGATGTCTACAAGGCGATCATGGACCCCGACCAGTCGCTGGCCTACATCGCGGCAGCCATCCGCAAGTCGATCGACGAGTATCGTTCCATTGCCGGCATGGATATTTCGGGCAATCCCGGAATTACCGCAACGCTCTATAATCTCGGCAATTCTGCCTCGCGCGCAGCAGCGCTTGCCGCCAAGAACCGGGGCCGTGCCTCACCCGAATGGCCCGAGGAAAACTACTATGGCTGGCTCATCAACGAAAAGCTTGCCGATCTGAAGTCGCTGCTTTGATGACAAGTCTGGCGCCGCTGCATCTGCGGCGGCGGTGATCCGATTGGCAGGCCGGACGCATAATGGAAACGGGAGCCTGATATCCGGGCTCCATGGAGTCGACCGATGACCGTTGCCGTTCTTCCCTTCGAACCGCCCGCACCCATACCGAGGAACACGCCACCCTCGCGGCTGGAGGTCATCCGCACCCTGTTCCGCAATCCGCTCGAGCTGTGGGGCGAGCCGAGCTATACACAGCCGGTCATTCAGGCGAAATTCTTCGGCCAGCTTACCACCATCGTCAATCACCCGGGCCTGATCCGCCATGTGCTGGTCGACAATGCTGCCAATTACGGCATGCAGCCAGTGCGCCAGCTCGTGCTTCGTCCGATCCTGCGCGATGGTCTGCTGACGGCTGAGGGCGACACGTGGAAACGCTCGCGAAAGGCGATGGCCCCTGTCTTCACGCCACGCCACGCGCGCGGCTTTGCCAACCAGATGCTGGAGCAGTCGCAGAAATTTGCCGATGGCATGCAGGCCTCGGCATGCGCGGCGGCGGAAGTCAATGTCTCGCAGGAGATGACGGAGCTCACCTTCGCGATCCTCGCCGAGACCCTGTTTTCCGGTGAGATCGTCCGCACCGCCGACAATTTTGCCGAACATGTCGACAAGCTTCTGCACACGATGGGCCGCATCGACCCCATGGACCTGCTGCAGGCCCCATCCTTCGTACCACGCGTCACACGCTGGGCCGGTCAGCGGCCGCTCAATCATTTCCGTCGTATCGTTGCCGAAACCATGGAACAGCGCCGCCCGCGTATTGCCGACGGCACGGCACCTCGCGATTTCCTGACGCTGCTTCTCGAGCTGGAAGGCCCGGATGGCCTGACGCGCGCCGAAATCGAAGACAATATCCTGACCTTCATCGGCGCCGGCCACGAGACGACGGCGCGTTCGCTGGCCTGGACGCTCTATCTTCTGGCCGAGGCACCGCATTTTTTGGCGAAGGTCGAGGAAGAAGTCGACCGCGTTGTTGCCAGCGGCGCGGATCCGGTCGATTGGCTGGATCTGCTGCCGCACACGCGCGCTGCCTTTGAAGAGGCCATGCGCCTCTATCCGCCAGCGCCTAATCTTGGCCGCGCGCCGTTGAAAGATGACGTGTGGACGGACGAAAACGGCAAACGCTACGAAATGCCTGCGGGCGAGGCCGTTCTGGTCATGCCCTGGGTTCTGCATCGCCATAAGCTCTATTGGGAAAATCCCCGCCAATTCGTGCCGGAGCGCTTCCTGCCCGGCAATCGCGAGAAGATCGGCCGTTTCCAGTATCTCCCCTTCGGCGCCGGCCCGCGCATCTGCATCGGCGCGACCTTCGCGCTTCAGGAAGCCGTCATCGCGCTCGCCGTCCTTCTCAATCGTTTCCGATTTGAAACGACGGCCAATACAAAGCCCTGGCCCGTGCAGCGGTTGACCGTTCAGCCGCTGCACGGACTGCCCTTGCGGGTACGCGAGCGCTCCCGATCGCAATGATCGGAAGCATTCGCTTCATCGAACGGTGTCAGCGCCGGCCAGGCGCTTCGACCACGAGGCCCACCAGCCACCGCACGATCGGCAGGACGAGCAGCAGGGTCGGGAAGGCGACAAGCCAGGACAGGCCCCAGGCAACGGGCCATGTCGTCAGGAAACTGCCATTGAAGCCGAGGCTTTTCAGCGTCGAAATCGCCGAGACGACGAAGGTCATGACGATGGACAGGAAAAGCGGCATGACGAACGCAGCATAGCGCGCCGGCAGCTTGGCTCCGCGAGAAGTGTTTTGATGTGTCATGGGATTGTTCTTTCGATTTGCGGGTCCGTCCTGCGTCGCTCATTCCATCGACTTGGCATTCGGCAGGGTCGAAACCCGGTTGAATGCGTTGCCTGACGTCGGACGCTTACGGTGCTCTTGCAAATCTGAGGCACGACGAAATTCAAACACAGGCCTTGAGAATGGTCAAGTGGAACGCTTGGCGTCGCGGGCAAGCTTGCGGGCCAGGCCTAATAATGCCATCGCTCGGGTGATGTGTTTATTTCGCATGGGCTGACAGTGGCAGACATCATCTCTCTCGGCATCGATACCGGCGGCACCTATACGGATGCCGTTCTTTTTTCCGCCAGCCGCGGCGTCATCGCCAAGGCCAAGGCGCTGACCACCCGCCACGATCTGTCGGAAGGCATATCGGGTGCAGCCGATGCAGCACTTGCCGCCGCCAAAATTGATTCACGTGAAATACGTCTCGTGTCCCTCTCGACGACGCTCGCCACCAACGCCCTGGTCGAGGGGCAGGGCCAGCGTGCCGCCCTCGTCATGATCGGCTTTGGCGAAGAGGACCTGGCCCGCGATGGTCTCGGCGAGGCAGCCAAGTCCGGACCGGTCGTCTTTCTGCCCGGTGGCCACGATGTGCATGGTCGCGAAACCCCGCTGCAAACGGAGGCGCTGGAACAGGTGCTACCGCAGCTGGCGCAGGAAGTCTCTGCCTTTGCCGTCGCCGGCTATTTCGCCGTGCGCAATCCCTCGCATGAACTGCGCGTCCGCGACCTGATCGTCGAGAAGACCGGTCTTCCGGTCACCTGCAGCCACGAGCTTTCCTCCAAGCTCGGCGGCCCCCGACGGGCGCTGACCACGCTGCTGAACGCCCGCCTCGTCGGCATGATCGGCCGGCTGGTCGGGGCCTGCGAAAGCTACCTCGCCAGCCGCAACATCGCCGCGCCGCTGATGGTGGTGCGCGGTGACGGCGCCTTGATCTCCGCCTCCGAGGCACGCCTTCGCCCGATCGAGACTATTCTTTCCGGCCCGGCGGCAAGCCTTGCTGGCGCACAATTCCTCACCGGCCTCGACAGCGCCGTCGTCAGCGATATCGGCGGCACGACGACCGATGTGGCGATCCTCGAAAACGGTCGCCCGAAGCTCGATCCCGATGGCGCTCTGGTCGGCGGCCATCGGACGATGGTCGAGGCGGTCGCCATGCGCACCTATGGGCTTGGTGGTGATTCGGAAGTGCGGATCGATCTCTCGGGACTTGTCGCCCGCATCGAACTCGGCCCCCGCCGCGTCCTGCCGCTCAGCCTGATCGGACATCGCTTCCCGGAGATCGTCATTCCGGCGCTGGAAAAGCAGCTCGGCTCCGTCCACGCGCAGCGTCACGAAGGCCTGTTCGCGATCCGCACGGGCCTGCCGGACAGCATGGCCGCTGGCCTTTCGGCGCAGGAGGCTGCCCTTTACGCCCGCATCACGCTTGAGCCGCAACCACTGACGCAGCTTTTGACCGCGGCCCCGCAGAAATCCGCGCTCGACCGGCTCGCAGCCCGCGGCCTTGCCCATATCTGTGGCATTACGCCGTCGGATGCGCTGCATGTTCAGGGCCGGCAAGGCCAGTGGAATGCCGCTGCCGCGCGCCTAGGTCTCGACCTTGCAGCCCGCCAGAAGGGCGGCAATGGCAAGCCCATTGGCGATTCCGCCGAAGATCTGGCGGCCCGGATAGTCCAACGCCTGACGCGGCAATCGTCTCATGCCATTCTGGAAGCCTGTCTCACCGATGACGGAGAGACAGGGATTGAGCCGGCGAAATCCCGCGCCATTGCCCGCGCGCTGGACCGTCAGCCGGGCGTCGTCCGCTTCTCGCTGGCGCTGGATCGGCCGCTGATTGGGCTCGGCGCCTCCGCCCCGGTCTATTATCCCGCCATTGCAGAAGAATTGTCCGCCCCCGCTGTCATTCCCGATCATGCCGACGTTGCCAACGCCATCGGCGCGGTCGCCGGCCAGATCCGTGAAACGGTGACGGTTTTCGTCACCAGCCCGGAAGAGGGCATCTTCCTGCTCAACGGCTCCGGCGAGACATTGCGATTCGTCTCCGAAGCCGAAGCGCTGGACGCCGCCCGCGCTCGCGCTATGGAACATGCCCGCGCGCTCGCCGCCCGCAGTGGCCTGAGTGAGCCGCATGTCGAGATCGAGGAAGAAGCGGATGCCGCCGAAATCGAAGGCAAGCGCAAGCTGGTCGAGGCGCGGGTGAGGGCGGTGGCCTCCGGACGCCCGCGCGTTGCCGATTGATTATCGCCATTTCGGCGAAAATCTTTGGCATTCTTGCCCCATTGACCAGCAATGGCGCTTCGTCGAGACTACGCTATCTTTCTATTGCGACGCAATTCCGGACGCGAAACCGGTTTCCACTTTCGCTGGAATTGCTTTAGGGCTGCAATTGTATCTGACGGGAGCGTTACCATGGGCATGATCGACAAGAACGGGCTGAAGATCGACAGCGAGCTTCACGACTTCATCGTCAACGAGGCTATCCCCGGCACGGGCATTGATCCGGACGCTTTCTTCCAGTCCATGGCCGCGATCATTTCCGATCTCGCGCCGAAGAATCGCGCCCTTCTCGAAACGCGCGATCAGTTCCAGGCAAAGCTCGACGACTGGTATCGCAAGAACGGTGCGCCGGTCGACATGGCGGCTTACGAGGCCTATCTCCGCGAGATCGGTTATATCCAGCCGGAAGGCGCGGCCTTCCAGGTCGCAACCGACAATGTCGATCCCGAAATTGCTGAAATCGCCGGGCCGCAGCTTGTCGTTCCCGTTTCCAACGCCCGCTATGCGCTGAACGCGGCGAATGCGCGCTGGGGCTCGCTCTATGATGCGCTTTACGGCACGGACGCTATTTCCGAAGCCGATGGTGCCGAAAAGGGCAAGGGCTATAACCCCGTGCGCGGCGGCAAGGTCATCGCCTGGGCCCGCGATTTCCTCGACCGTTCCGTTCCGCTGGCCGGCGAAAGCTGGAGCGTCGCGCAAGGCTTCTCGATCAAGGACGGTGCTCTCCTCATCGAAACGCCGAACGGCACGACCGGACCCTCTGATCCGTACCAGTTTGCCGGCTATCGCGGCACGATCGAAGCTCCGACGGCGCTCGTACTCAGCCGCAACAATCTCTATCTGATCGTCGAAATCGACGCGACTTCGGCCATCGGCAAGACCGATCCGGCCCATATTTCCGACGTCATCGTCGAATCGGCCATCACCACAATCATGGACTGCGAAGACTCCGTTGCCGCCGTCGATGCCGAAGACAAGGTTGGCGTTTATCGCAACTGGCTCGGCCTGATGAAGGCCGATCTGACGGAAGAGGTCTCGAAGGGCGGCAAGACCTTCACCCGCAAGCTCAACCCGGATGTCGAATTCCTCGCGCCCAATGGTTCGCCTGCCTCGCTTCCCGGTCGCTCGCTGATGCTGGTCCGCAATGTCGGGCATCTGATGACCAATCCGGCGATCACCTTTGATGGTGGCCGTGAGGTTCCAGAAGGCATCATGGATGCGCTCGTCACCGGCCTGATCGCGCTGCACGATCTGGGCACGAACGGCCGCCGCATGAATTCCCGCGCCGGCTCCATGTATGTCGTCAAGCCGAAGATGCATGGTCCGGAAGAGGTCGCCTTTGCCTGCGAAATCTTCACCCGCGTCGAACAGGCGCTCGGCATGGCGCCGAACACGATGAAGATGGGCATCATGGACGAGGAGCGCCGCACCACGGTCAACCTCAAGGAATCCATCCGCGCCGCCCGCGAACGCGTCGTCTTCATCAACACCGGCTTCCTCGACCGCACCGGCGACGAGATGCACACGTCGATGGAAGCAGGCCCGATGATCCGCAAGGGCGACATGAAGCAGGCCGCCTGGATTGCGGCTTACGAAAACTGGAATGTCGATATCGGTCTGGAATGCGGGCTGTCCGGTCGTGCCCAGATCGGCAAGGGCATGTGGGCGATGCCTGACCTGATGGCCGCGATGCTCGAGCAGAAGATCGCCCATCCGAAGGCCGGCGCCAACACCGCCTGGGTTCCGTCGCCGACGGCAGCGACCCTGCATGCTACGCACTATCACAGCGTCAATGTTGCCCATGTTCAGGATAGCCTTCGCAAGCGCGGCCGCGCCAAGCTCTCCGATATCCTCTCCGTTCCGGTGGCCTCGCGTCCGAACTGGAGCCCGGAGGACATCCAGAAGGAGCTGGACAACAATGCGCAAGGGATTCTCGGCTACGTCGTGCGCTGGATCGACCAGGGTGTCGGCTGCTCGAAGGTCCCGGACATCAACAATATCGGCCTGATGGAAGACCGCGCGACGCTTCGCATCTCCTCCCAGCACATGGCCAACTGGTTGCGCCACGGCGTTGTCACGGAAGCGCAGGTTGTTGAAACGCTGAGGCGCATGGCGGTCGTGGTCGACAAGCAGAACGCGGACGACCCGCTCTACACGCCGATGGCCGCCAATTACGACGGCTCCGTCGCCTTCCAGGCGGCGCTTGAACTGGTCCTGAAGGGTCTGGAACAGCCGAACGGTTATACCGAGCCGGTCCTGCACCGCCGCCGTCTGGAGCTCAAGGCGAAGCTCGCCGGCTGATTTCAGAGAAGGCCACACATGATAAAGCCCGCGATCCGGTCAGGATCGCGGGCTTTTCCGTATCAAGAGTGTGAGGCGAAAACGCCTTACTGAATCACGACGACCTTGGTGTTGCGGCCCGGACGGACGCGGCTATAGAGGTCGATGACGTCCTGGTTGATCAGGCGGATGCAGCCCGAAGAGGCGGCGGTGCCGATCGAGGACCATTCCGGCGTGCCGTGCAGACGGAACAGCGTGTCCTGGCCCTTTTCATTGAAGAGATACATGGCGCGGGCGCCGAGCGGGTTGGTGACGCCCGGGTTCATGCCGTCTTCGACATACTTGGCGATTTCCGGCTTGCGGGATGCCATTTCCTTCGGCGGATGCCAGGTCGGCCATTCCTGCTTCCAGGCAACATAGGCCGTGCCGGACCATGCGAAGCCCTGCTTGCCGACGCCGATACCGTAGCGGACGGCCTTGCCGCCGGACAGCACGTAATAGAGGAAGCGTTCACGGGTATTCACGATGACAGTGCCGGCGCTTTCCTTGGTCTGGAAATCGACGACCTGACGGTGGAACTTCTTGTCGAGCTTCTGGATCGGGATCGCCGGAAGCTGGAAGCCGTTGTCGATGATCTTGCCATAGGCGTCGGGAACCGGGCTGCCAGCTTCGGTCGGTGCAGCGAGCGAGGCGGAAGCAAAACCGGAAATGGCGAGGGCGGCGAAAATGCCGAGGATTTTTGTCGTGTTGCGCGGGCGCATGGTAATCTCTTGAAGTCGGAGGGTTTCCGGCCGGACGTTCATGTCCGTGCAGAACCGGTTCATTCGTTATTTTACAGAGGCTACTCGTTTGCAAGGCAAGCTTGGGTTCGCGCGGGGCGAATCACCCAAAAAAGCCGGCCGAGGGTTTTTTTGCAACAGAACCCGATTCGTGCCAAGGTCTCTTCATGCCAATTCTCAACCTGCATGATTCTCACCCGCTGATCGACGGGCGGCAATCCGAGCGCGCCATGCTGGTGCGGCGCGGCGTGCAGCGCCTGCTTCATGCCATGCGGCTTGCCGTTCTTCCGGAGCTTTCGCTGTCGAGTGGCCGCCGCGCCGACCTCATCGCGCTGACACCGAAAGGCGAGATCTGGATTGTCGAGATCAAGTCCTCGATCGAGGATTTCCGCGTCGATCGAAAATGGCCGGATTATCGCCAGCATTGCGACCGGCTGTTCTTCGCGACCCACAAGGACGTACCGCTGGAGATCTTCCCGGAAGATTGCGGGTTGTTTCTCTCGGACGGGTATGACGCCCATATCATCCGCGATGCCCCTGAGCACAAGCTGCCCCCGGCCGTGCGCAAATCCGTGACGCTCAATTTCTCGCGTATTGCAGCCCAACGGCTGCTGATGGCGGAACTGGCGCTGGAGTCAGGCCGACCATTGCCGGCCTCCTGGGATGAGGGCTGAGATCGGTTACTTCGGGGCGCGCTTGGCGAGAATGCGCTGCAGCGTGCGGCGATGCATGTTGAGCCGACGCGCCGTCTCCGACACGTTGCGTTCGCACATTTCATAGACGCGCTGGATATGTTCCCAACGGACCCGGTCAGCCGACATCGGGTTTTCCGGCGGCTCGACCTTCTCGCCGGGGCTGCGAACCAGCGCGGCGTAGATCTCATCGGCATCCGCAGGCTTGGCAAGATAGTCTTCGGCGCCCAGCTTCACGGCGTTCACGGCGGTCGCGATATTGCCATAGCCGGTCAGCACGATCACGCGCGCATCCGCCTTGTTCTGGCGAATGGCGGCAATGACGTCCAGCCCGTTGCCGTCGCCAAGCCGCAGGTCCACCACGGCATAATGCGGCGGCCGGGCGCGGGCGCGGTTGATGCCTTCGCTGACGGATTCCGCACTTTCGACGGCAAATCCCCGGCTCTCCATCGCCTTGGCGAGACGCCGGATGAACGGGCCGTCATCATCGACGATCAAAAGTGAATTGTCCGGGCCGATTGCGTCATCTGTCATGGGAGAAACAGCCGTTTTGTTCTTGAGATTTGCTGTCAGGATTGCATTCATCAAGTCTATAGGCCCCGTCGGCCCCAAGCGTAAAGTCATTTCGAACGAGAAACATCCATCCGGTGTCGCGGCCATTCGACACTCACGCGCGCGCCGCCCGTTTCGCCGGCGCTGTTGCCGAAAGTCAGCCGCGCGCCCGAGCGCTCCAGCAGCGTCTTGGCGATGAAGAGGCCAAGGCCAAGCCCGCCGGCATTGTCGTCCCGGCTCCGCGACGTGACATAGGGTTCACCGATCCGCTGCAGGATGTCGCTCGAATAGCCCTCGCCATCGTCTTCGATGGTGACGATCACCTTGTCGTTCCGGGCTTCCGTCGTGACGACCACATGGTTTCGCGCATAGTCCACGGCATTTTCGACGAGATTTCCGAGCCCGTAGATGATGCCGGCATTGCGCGCGCCCACAGGCTCCGCATCGCGGGCTGTCTTTTCGATCACGATGATCCGGATGCCGAATTCACGGTGCGGCGCCGTCACTTCCTCGATCAGCGAGGACAGCGGCAGCAGCTTCATGGCCTCCGCCTCCTCGGAGGAAAGCGTCGTCAGCCGCCGCAATATGTCGCGGCACCGCTCGGCCTGGCTGCGCAGCAGCTGCACATCCTCGCCATAGCGCTCGTCCTTGCCCAGTTCCCGTTCCATCTCCTTGGCAACCAGGCTGATGGTCGCCAGAGGCGTCCCAAGCTCATGCGCCGCTGCGGCCGCAAGCCCATCCAGCTGGGTCAGATGATTTTCCCGCTGCAGCACCAGTTCGGTCGCCGCCAGCGCCTCTGAAAGCTGCATGGCTTCCAGAGAGACGCGGTAGGAATAGACCGCCGCAAAGGCCGTGGTGGTCAGAATGGCCAGCCAGATGCCGATGATGAGTTCGGTCGGCATCGTGTAGGACGAGCCCGGATACCAGGGCAGCGGGTAGGGCGAGAAGGTGAGGATGGAGACGAAGAGAATGAGAAGCAGGCCGAGCCCCAGCGTGTAGCGGATCGGCTGCGTCGATGACGAAATGATCACCGGCACGCAAAGCAGGGGCGCGAACGGATTGCTGAGGCCCCCCGTCACGAAAAGCACGCCGGCCAGTTCGAGAAGGTCGATCGTCAGCAAGGCCAGCGTTGCCTGCGGCGCAAGACGCAGCGTCGGCGGATAGCGGACGGAGAGATAGAAGTTGAAAAACGCGAGCAGGCCGATCATCGCCCCGCAGACGAGATAGGGAAGCGGGAAGGCGACCCAGACATGCACGATATAGACCGTCAGGGATTGTCCGACGACCGCCAGCCAGCGCAACCGGACGAGTGTCTGCAGACGGATCCGCCGGCTTTCGCGGTAGTCGCTGATTTCGCTTTGGCCCGGTTCGGACATAGTCTCGCCTTTCAGGTTCCGCGCGGCTTCGCCCGATGCGTGGGCGCGGCCTCCGCCGGGTCTTCCGGCCAGGGATGTTTGGGGTAGCGCCCCCGCATGTCGGCCCGCACATCCCTCCAGGAGCCCGCCCAGAAACCGGGCAAGTCGCGTGTGGTCTGAATGGGCCTGTGTGCCGGCGATGTCAATTCAAGCAAGAGAGGCAGTTTGCCGCCCCCGATCACCGGATGGGTCTTCAGCCCAAACAGCTCCTGCACGCGAACAGTGAGCACCGGTTCTTCACCATCATACTGGATCGGATGGCGCTGCCCGGCCGGTGTTTCGAAATGCGTGGGCGCAAAACGATCAAGCTCACGCCCCGCACCATGCGGCAGAAGCGCCATTAGCCCGTCCCGCAGACTTGCCTGAGAAACATCATTGAGGCCCCTCGTGTCGTTCTGGAAGGGAACGAACCAGTCATTGAGCCGATCGAGAAGTGCCGTGTCGCTGACGTCAGGCCAGGGTTCTCCGAGCGAGCGATGCAGGAAACTGATACGATCGCGCAGTTGCCCGGCCTCCTTGCCGAAGTTCAGCACCTGCAGGCCGAGCTTCTTCAGCCCGTCTGCGAGAACCTCGGCGGCGTCGGGCCCGGAGGGGCGTGGCATCGGCGTCTCTTCGAACACGATCGCCCCGAGCCGTGTCGACCGGCGGGCGCGAACCTCCCGGCTTGCCTCGTCGAAATACACCTGCGCGCCGGAAATGATGGCGCCCGGCAGGCCCTCCTCGATTTCCGTCCGCGTCACTTCCGCGGCCGAGAGAATGCGCGTCTTCCCGGCCCGCCCGGTCGCATCCGCCACAACCAGCATGGTGGATCCGGCGAGCCGCGTCTCGGCATCGAGTTCGCCGCCGCGTCCATTCGCCATGACAAACCGCCCGCGCCCGCCACGCTGCAGCGCGATCCGGTCCGGAAACGCATGGATCAGCAGTGTGCCCGGCTGCGGTGTCACGGCCGCCCTTTTTGCAGCCGCTTCGCCCGCGACCTGTGCCGCGATGCGCGAGGCGAGCCCCTTGGCTGCCTGCGCACGCGGGCTGCGGTCATTCCTGAAATTGCGCAGGCGATCTTCCAGATCGATGGAGGAGCCGCCAAGGCCCTGTTCGGTAATCAGGACGGCGAGTTCCGCGGCTGCCAGCGTCGCCTGCGGCTCGCGCAAGGCGGTTCTTGCCACCATCGCCGACAGTCGCGGCGGCAGACCGAGCTTCCGCATCAGCTTGCCCATCTCGGTGAGCCGTCCCTGCCGGTCGATGGCTTCGAGGCTGATGAGAAGCGTGCGGGCTTCCTGGAAGGCGCCATACGGGGGCGGATCGGCAAAGCGAAGGGCAGATGGTTCGGTCACACCCCAGGCCGCCATGTCGAGAACGAGGCCGGAAAGGTCGGAGGCCAGGATCTGCGGCGTGGTATGCGCCGCCAGCGCTGCCGTCTGGCCCTGATGCCACAGGCGGATTGCAATGCCCGGCTCCGTTCGTCCCGCGCGGCCGGCCCTCTGGTCGGCGGAGGCGCGCGACACGCGGACAGTCTCCAGCCGGGTCATGCCGGTTGCCGGCTCATAGGCAGGAATGCGTTGCAGACCGCTGTCGATGACGATCCGCACGCCATCAATGGTAATGGAGGTCTCGGCAATCGAGGTCGCCAGCACCACCTTGCGGATGCCCGCCGGTGCCGGCTGGATCGCTTGATCCTGTTCCTTCTGGGTGAGATTGCCGTAAAGCGGCACGACGATCACGTCGGCCCCCAGCGTTCCGTCCAAGGCATTCGCCGCCCGCGTGATCTCGCCCTGCCCGGGAAGAAAGGCCAGAATGGAGCCGTCCTCGTCAGCAATCGCTCGGCGCACGGCACGGATTACGGTCTGGTCGATCTGCTCGCCCGCCGGTCGCTCCTCGTGCCGGATATCGACCGGATAGGCGCGGCCCTCGCTGATGATGACGGGTGGATTTTCGAGCAGCGCGCCGACCTTCTCGACATCCAGCGTCGCCGACATGACGAGAATGCGCAGATCTTCGCGCAGCGCCGATTGTGCATCGAGCGCCAGCGCCAGCCCGAAGTCTGCATCGAGCGACCGCTCGTGGAATTCGTCGAAGATGACGAGACCGACATCCGACAGTTCCGGATCGTCGAGGATCATTCTGCTGACGACGCCCTCCGTCACCACCTCGATCCGCGTGCGCGATGAAATGCGGTTATCAAGCCGCATGCGGTAGCCGACCGTCCCGCCGGGTTCCTCGCCAAGCAGGCTTGCCATGCGCGACGCTGCCGCCCGCGCCGCAAGCCGGCGTGGCTCCAGCAGAATGATCTTGCGGCCTGAAAGCCACGGCGCCTCCAGGAGGTCAAGCGGCACGATCGTCGTCTTCCCCGCGCCGGGTGGCGCGCAGAGAACGGCGGATGCATTGTCCTGCAGGGCCGTGCGAAGCTTTGGCAGCACCTCGCTGACGGGAAGTTGTGGCAGTTCGCGTGGCAATGCGCTGATCCTAAGGGTGACGACAGACCTCGGGCATAATGGTCTTCGGCCGCCGGCGTCAACTCAAGGAGAGGCTGTCCGCGTCAGCCGTCCGACTGGACAAGCCGCGTGGCGGTTTCAAAGGCAAGGATCGCGCCGGCCAGATCCTCGAGTGCCGCACCCACCGACTTGAACAGCGTGATCTCGTCTGCGCTTGTGCGGCCGACATGGTCACCTCGCGAAAGCCCAGCAAGGTCAGCTCTTATAGAATCGCGCGCAATCAGCCCCGCCTTCATCGGCTGCACCAGATCGCCCCCTTCGGACAGCGCCCCGTCGAACGTATCGACAAAAAGGCTAGCCCGGAGCACCGCCTCGTCATCACACTCACGCATCGAGGGCGTAAACGCCCCGATGAGATCGAGATGCGCGCCCGGTTTCAGCCAGGCGCCACGCACGATCGGCGCATCGGACAGCGTTGCGCAGGAAATGATATCCGCCTCGGCAACTGCAGCTGCGAGGTCGGTGACGATCGAAACACGGGGATGAAGCCGCCCGGCGAGCTTGACCGTCTCCTCGGCCTTCTCGGCCGAACGCCCCCAGACCAGAACGGTCTCGATCGGTCTTTGCGAGCAATGTGCCTCTATGAGATTGAGAGAGAGCCGTCCCGTTCCGCAGACAAGCAGAACCTTCGCGTCCGTCCGCGAGAGAAACCGCGACGCCAGCGCCGAGCTCGCTGCCGTGCGCCGTGCGGTCAGTTCCGCCCCGTCGATAATGGCAAGGTTCTGCCCTGTCAGGGCCGAGGAGAGGAGATAGGTGCCGCTGACCGAGGGAAGCGCCCGGCGAACATTGCCTGGGAACACCGAAACGATCTTGACCCCCATATATTGTCCTTCCGTCCAGGCAGGCATCAGAAGCAGGGTCGCATCGGGTTCCGCGGGCACGTGAAGAGAATGGTGATGCCGTGTGGGCATGCGGCAATCCGACTGGAACATGCTACGCACCGCTTCGACGAGCTCCGGAAAGGCGGTCGTGTTTCGGACTTCGGTCTCGTCGAGGATCAACATGGGCACATCTCTGCTTTCGGAATTGAGGACGTCGTATCCACGGATTCTGGCACGCGCATGCGTGTACGGCAACCACGACGCCGCCAGGGACCGGCTGGCGGCCCGATAAATCCGCGGCACCATGGTTAACGGAACGGAAATTTGACCATGACAGGCAGGCAACAGCAAATATTGATAACAATCAGTCACTTGCCACTTTTTTTCATTTTTTTGTTTTGTGGCTGTTGACTGTTTTGGGGGCGTGGGTCTATAAGGCGATCACTGACGAGGGCGGCGGCGCTGCTAGCGACTAACGAACTCGTCCTTGAGAAAATCTTCTGATGGTTGCGAGAGTGACTGGGG
>NZ_JAJNCX010000001.1 GCF_021026315.1 Rhizobium sp. C4 | reverse complement strand
CGCCACCCTGCGGCATCAGAGCATCTACAAAACTGAACTGACCTTCCCGACGAACTGACATCCCACCGCCTCCAGCCGCTGCAGAACCAGTGAATCATATCAGTGGAATTTTGCAACGGTCCCCTTGTGGGGGAGATGGCGGCAGCCAGAGGGGGACTTTTCTCCCCTGCAGAACACCCCGAAAGGACCCCTGATGCGCATCCCCTTCCTCACGCCCCGCGCCACGCCCGCCGAGACCAAATCCTCCCCGCTCACGACCCTCTTCGCGCTCGCCACATCCGGCCCGGCGCATTGGTCGCAGCGCTCCTACCCGTCGCTCGCCCGCGAGGGCTTCATGCGCAATCCGGTCGCCTATCGCGCGGTGCGGATGATTGCGGAAGCGGCGGCCTCGGTGCCGTGGATCGTCTCGGATGGCGGGGCGGAGGATCATGCGCTGAAGGGCCTGCTGGTCCGGCCCAATCCCCGCCAGGGCGGGGCGGAGTTCATGGAGGCGCTTTACGGGCATCTGCTGCTCTCCGGCAATGCCTTCATCGAGCCGGTCGAGATCGGCGGGACCCTGCGCGAACTGCATCTGCTTCGCCCCGACCGCATCCGCGTCATCGAGGGATCGGATGGCTGGCCGAGCTCCTATGAATATCGCGTCGGCGGTGCGGTCCGGCGCTTCTCGGTCGAGGCCGACCCGGGGCTGTTGCATCTCAGGCTCTTTCATCCGCTCGACGATCACATGGGCTTTGCCCCGCTGGAGGCCGCGGCCAAGGCGCTCGACCTTTCCAATGCGGCCGCAAGCTGGAACAAGGCGCTGCTCGACAATTCGGCCCGCCCCTCCGGCGCGCTCGTCTATCAGCCGAAGGACGGCGGCAATCTCTCCTCTGCGCAATATGAGCGGCTGAAGGCGGAGCTGGCGGAAGGCTATTCCGGCCCGGCGCGGGCCGGCCGACCCATGCTGCTCGAAGGCGGGCTCGATTGGAAGTCGATGGGGCTGAGCCCCCGCGAGATGGATTTCGCCGAGGCGAAGAATGGGGCGGCGCGCGACATCGCACTCGCCTTCGGCGTGCCGCCCATGCTGATCGGCATTCCCGGCGACAACACCTATGCCAACTATGCCGAAGCGAACCGCGCCTTCTGGCGCCTCACCATCCTGCCGCTGATCTTCCGCACGGCGGAGGCGATGACCGGCTGGCTTTCGGGCCTCTATCCGGCGCTCAAGCTGGGCTTCGATCTTGACCAGGTGGCGGGACTGTCCGCCGAACGGGGGGAACTTTGGGCGCGGGTGGGGGCGGCGGATTTCCTGAGCGACACGGAAAAGCGGCAGGCGGTGGGCTGGGAAGGGTAGGTCGACCGGGTGGCAGAGCCTGTTTCGTGCGGTGCTCCACCGTCAGAATTGGCCGAAGCGCCGAATATTGGTGGCTATTGCAGGCCATGTCTGCGCAAGGTGAGCCTTAAGGAGAAAAACCATGCGTTTCACCATGCTCACTCTGCTGGCTTTTGCCGCGGCGCAGGCCGCCAACGCGCAGGCCTCGCAGGCTCCGGACGGCGCCACCGAAATCGTCCTCTCCCCGTCAACGCTTTCCGGAGAAGTCTCGGGCGTGACCCTGCCGGACAAGCGCCTGACCTATTTCGTCCGGGCGCCGTCGCATCGCGAAATGACGATCAAGGTCGCCGCGGACAATGGTCCCTGCGGCTTCGAGATGCAGCGCAGTTCCTCCTCCGGCTTCCAGTCCGACATGGGCCGGTTTCCAGATACGCGGATCTTCACCGCGCAGGAGAATGAAACCTTCACCTTCTCCTTCTTCCAGACACGCACGGGCTACATGGAGCAGAAGGGCTGCACCTTCACGCTCTCGGTGAACTGAAGCCGCCCTCACATCACCGTCTTCTTGAACTTCCCCATCAGATAGGGGCCGGATAGAACCGGCTCGTACTTGCTCGCTTCGCCCGCCGCCAGGCAGGACGGCAGCGTTGCGATCTCGGCATGCCAGTCCGGCTGGTGGAAGAAGGCGATCGACTGACGACGCTTCAGGCCGCCCTGTTCCGCCGGAATATTCACGACGCGATGCAGGGTGGAGACCCAGCGGTCGTTCGTCCAGCGCGCCATGAGGTCACCGATATTGATGACGAAGGCACCGTCGACCGGCGGGATTTCGCGCCATGCGCCCTCCGGCGTCATGATTTCGAGCCCGCGCGAGCCGGCATCGGGCAAGAGGATCGTCAGGCTCCCATAATCGGTATGGGCGCCGGCGCGCAGCTGCCCGTCCGGCGGCGCACGGTCGAGCTCGGGATAGTTCAGCGCGCGCATGGCGCTGATAGGGTTCTTGAGGCACGGATCGAAGAAATGCGTGTCGAGCTTCAGCGCCTCGGCAAAGGCGCGCATGATGCGCTTCGCCAGATCCGTCATCGCGGTGAAATAGGCCTCCCAGGCGGCGCGGAATTCATCCTGTCCCGCCGGCCAGATATTGTCGGCAAAGCAGAAGGAAAGAGCATCCTTGTCCACCATGCCCTCCGGCGTGGAGAGCGGCCCGGCATTGAAGCTCTCCTTCAGGTCGGGCGGTGAATCGACGCCGCGCGACTTCGCCAGCGCCTCGACGCCGGGGCCGAGATAGCCATAGGGATAGCCCGCATAGGGCGGGGCGGCTTGATGTTTGGTGTCCGGCGCGAGATCGAAAAAGGCGCGGGCCCGGGCGCTGAGATTGGCAATCACCTGCGGCGCAACGCCATGACCGGAAATTGCCAGAAAGCCGGTCTCGCGGCAGATGCGGTCGAGCTCGCGGGCAAGGGCCGCGCGGGTCTCGCCAGAGGCTGCCTCAAAGGCGGCAAGGTCGAAAATGGCGAAATCGGATGCGGATGAACTGGGCACGGCTGCTGCTCCTTCTGGACCGGGTGAATGTTTCGCCTTTTCCGTTTCGTGTCCAGAGCGCATTGCGTGTCATGCCGCAGAAAATCGCATCATGTCTTGCGAATTCGCAAAGTCTTATCAAGGACTTGTTGCGTCGCGCGGACTCAATCCATGCACAGAAGGCGACAAGGCGGATTCTCTCTCTGAAGAGAGTTCTCCAAGCGATTCAGATGGCTGAGGGATTTGCGAGCGCCTGACTCAACGTCAAGGCGTTGCCGGTCGGCCCGGTGCAGGCTTTCACGCACCGGCGATGGTGGGGCGCGTCGTTTCGCGCCTGTCCGAAAGCCGAACCGTTTCGCAGGATCGGCCTGGACATAGTCTAGCAGCGAGGACTTAACGATGACTTATATCGCGGGCGACCCGCAGATCATGGCGGCACGCATCGCCGGATCGGTGGCGGGCGTCGCCATCTCGCTGATCTACATGCTGCCGAAGGGCAGGCAGGAGGCGGCAACGCGACTGGCCACCGGCCTCGTCGCCGGCCTTGTCTTCGGACCTGCCACCGGCCTCTACGGCGCCGAAAAACTCGGCCTCGTCGCCACGCTCTCCGCCCCCGAAATCGTCCTCTCCGGCTCCGCCGCCATCAGCCTCACGGCCTGGTGGGTGCTGGGCGCGCTGAGGCGGGTGGCGGAGCGGTGGGGAAGGTGATGCTCCTTCTTCCGTCATCCCGGCCTTGAGCCGGGATCCAGCCGCGCGATGTCCATCGCGCGAAAGGACTGCGCCTTTGAGAGTCTTCTCAGCCCGCCGACGCGGGCTGGCTGGATGCCGGGTCAAGCCCGGCATGACGGAGATCAACTGATGCCATATCACGAGGGAACCCAGATCATGCTGACCATCGACTGCGAGCGGAAATTCCTGAACCTCGAACTCAAGGGCCTCACCGCCGAAGGGCGGTTTTCGGGTTATGCGAGCCTGTTCGGCGAGCCGGATCTCGGCAAGGACGTGATCGAGCGCGGGGCGTTTTCGCGCTCGCTTTCGAGCCGGGGCGTCGCCGGCATCCGCATGCTTTTCCAGCACGATCCGGCAAGCCCGCTGGGCCGCTGGGTGACGCTGAAGGAGGATGCGCGGGGGCTCTATGTCGAGGGCCAGTTCGCGCCGGGGGTCGCGAAGGCGGACGAGGTGCGCCGGCTGATGAAATCGGGTGCGCTGGACGGGCTGTCCATCGGCTTCCAGACGGTGCGCGCCAAACGCGACGCCAGGACCGGCATCCGCCACATCCTCGAAGCCGACCTCTGGGAAATCTCCGTCGTCACCTTCCCCATGCTGCCGTCCGCCCGCGTGAGCGAGGTGAAGGAGATGAGCGACGGCGCGCTGCTGGCCGCCAAGCTGAGGCACGCGGCGGGGGTGATGCGGGGTTGATATTCAGACTATGACACTATAAACTATAGTTTATGGAGCGATAGGAGAAAGGCTTGCGCATCTTCCTCACCCGCTGGACGGCCCGTTTCATTCGTCGGGAAGGCATGGATGCAGCAAGCATCGTCGATGCGGTTGCGCGTGCGGAACGCGGGCTTGTCGATGCCGATCTCGGCGGCGGCCTGATCAAGATGCGGGTGGCGCGCAGTGGCCAAGGGCGTTCGGGCGGGTTTCGCACGATGCTCGCATTCAAAAGCGGTGATCGCGCGGTCTTTCTCTATGCCTTTGCGAAGAATGAGCGCGAGAATGTCGGCCCGGACGAATTGCAGACTTTGAGGGAACTGGCGCGGGCGTGGCTGCGCGCCGGCGATGAGGAGCTGGAGGTTGCCACGCGTGGCGGCCAACTTGAGGAATTAGACGATGGAAAGCGGACATAAGAACAGCAGGCTTGCGGAAGCCCTTGTCGAGGCCGCCGACGACATGGCGGAACTGGGCCTGCTGAGCCCGGACGAGCATCGCAAGATCACCCTGCGGCATGGCGGCGCCAAGCCCGCAGACGACGTGATCGAGCTTTCCGGCGAGGATATCCGCGCGATGCGCGAGAAGGCGAATATGAGCCAGGCCGTCTTCGCGCGTCATCTGCATCTGACGACCGGCTATGTGTCGCAGCTGGAGCGCGGCGCGAAGAAGCCGAAGGGGCCGGCGCTGGTTCTGCTCAACCTGATCCGCAGACGCGGGATCGACGCCATCACCTGACATCTCCACCCACCACCATCCCCGGCCCGCCGCCCGCGTGCCGGTTTCGCCTGAGGGGTCGCGTTTTGCGGCCCCTTTTTTGTTGCCTCAGAAAAGGGAATGCTTATGACCCACGAGACACTGACTGCCGCGCCGGAAATCAAGGCGGCGCCGGATGATGTGAATGCCGCCTTCGATACCTTCATGGAAGGTTTCGAGGCGTTCAAGGAGACGAACGACCGGCGGCTGGCCGAAATGGAGCGCAAACAGGTCGCGGATGCGCTGACCGTCGAAAAGCTCGGCCGCATCGACAAGGCGATGGACGAGCAGAAGAAGCTGCTCGACCATCTGGCGCTGAAGGGCGCGCGGCCGCCGCTCGGCCGGCCGGGTGTCTCGGCGGCGGAAGCGCTGGAGCACAAGGCGGCCTTCGAGGCCTATATCCGCCGTGGCGACGAGACCAACCTTCGCCAGATCGAGGCCAAGGCTCTCTCGACCGGTTCGAGCACCGATGGCGGCTACACGGTGCGGCCGGAACTGGATGCGGAGATCGGTCGCCGCCTGTCCATCGTCTCGCCGATCCGCGCGCTGGCGACGGTGCGGCAGGTTTCGACGGCGGTGCTGAAGAAGCCCTTCGCCACCTCCGGCATGGCGACCGGCTGGGCCGGTGAAACGGCGGCGCGTCCGCAGACGGGCAGCGCCCAGCTTGCCGAACTCGCCTTCCCGGTGATGGAGCTTTATGCCATGCCGGCGGCCACGCAATCGCTGCTGGATGACAGCGCCGTCGATATCGAGGCCTGGATCTCCTCCGAGGTCGAGATCGCCTTTGCCGAACAGGAAGGCACGGCCTTCGTCAATGGCGATGGCGTCACCCAGCCGTCGGGCTTCCTCACCGCGACCAAGGTGGCGGATGCGAGCTGGATCTGGGGCAAGCTCGGCTATGTGGCAACGGGTGTTGCGGGCGGCTTTGCCTCGTCCGGCCCGTCGGATGTGCTGATCGACACGATCTATGCGCTGAAGGCCGGCTATCGCCAGAATGCGACGGTCGTCATGAACCGCAAGACGCAGAACCAGATCCGCCGCTTCAAGGATGCCAATGGCAACTATCTCTGGCTGCCGCCGACCGGCCCCGGCCAGCCGGCCAGCCTCATGGGCTATCCGGTGGTGGAAGCCGAAGACATGCCGAATATCGGCACCGACAGCTACGCGATCGCCATCGGCGACTTCCGCGCCGGCTACCTCGTCGTCGACCGCCTGGGCGTCCGCGTGCTGCGCGATCCCTATTCCGCCAAGCCCTATGTGCTCTTCTACACGACGAAACGCGTCGGCGGCGGGGTGCAAAACTACGAGGCGATCAAGCTGGTGAAGTTCGGCACGGCGTGATTTCGGCTTGTCCTCTCCCCTTGTGGGAGAGGAAGCGATTTCAACATCTTAGCTTCAGCTAAGTGTTAGAAATCGCAGGTGAGGGGTCAGTCTCAGGCGCGACCGTTCAACACCCCTCACCAAGCTCGCCACGCCAATCGGCTTCGCCTCTCGGGTAGCGAGCTATCCTCTCCCACAGGGGGAGAGGACCGGGCTCCTTCGCCGCAAGGCAAGACCCCCTCTGGCTGCCGCCATCTCCCCCACAAGAGGGGAGACGGATGCGGCACCCGCTCCGGCCCAGTCTTGAGCAGACCCGGTGCGGCGCGGTCTCCCTCCCCCGTTTGGGGAGGGTGGGGAGGGTGGGGAGGGGGCTTTGCCCCACATTTCAACGATCCCAGTTTTTCAAGCTGACGAGGCCCACATGACCCATACCATCATCGCGCCGCCTGCGGCCGAGCCGTTGACGCTCGCGCAGGTGAAAGCACATCTGCGCCTCGATGGCAGCACCGAGGATGCGCTGCTGGCCGGCCTGATCGCCACCGCCCGTCACTATCTGGAAGCGACGACGGGGCTGGCGCTGATCACCCAGACGCTCCGCTTCTATCGCGACGACTGGCCGGAGGATGGCTTGATTCAACTTGCCATCGCTCCGCTGCAAACCGTTGAAAGCGTGACGGTTTACGATGCGTCCGGCAATCCACAGGCGGTCTCGCTCGCCGGCCACGTGCTCGACGCGGCGTCTACCCCCGCCCGCCTGTTCCTTGCCACCCAGCCGCCGACATCGCGCCCGCTCAACGGCATCGAGATCGATGTCGTGGCGGGCTTCGGCAATACGGGCGCGGAGATGCCGGATACGCTGACGCGGGCCATGCTGATGCATGTCGCGCTGATGTTCGAGCTGCGCGGCGCCGTCCCGGCCGAGATGCAGCCCGCCGCCATTCCCGCCGGCTATGACCGGCTGGTCTCGCCTTATCGCCCTGTGAGGCTCTGAACCATGAACATGACCTTTCTCGACCCCGGCCAGTTCACCGCCCGGCTCGATCTGGAGGCTGCCAGTCCGGCACCGGACGGGCAGGGCGGCGCGGTTATCGCCTGGACGGTCGCCGCCTCGCTCTGGGCCCGCATCGAGCCGACGAGCTTCGGCTTCACCGAGACGGCGGGGCAGATGCGGGGCCAGCTCACGCATCGCATCTGGATCCGCGCCCGCGAGGGCGTCACGGAAGGCATGCGCTTCCGAAAAGGTGCGCGGGTCTTCACCATCCGCGCCATCCGCGACCCGGACGAAACCGGCCGCTATCTCGTCTGTCTGTGCGAGGAGGGCGCATTATGACCGACGCGCAATCGGCCCTGTCCGCCGCAATCGTCTCGGCGCTCAACGCCAATGCCGCACTGACGGCCATCATCGGCGCCAACGCCATCCACGACCGCCTGCTCACCAAGGCCGCGATGCCCTATGTCGTGCTGCGCGAGATCACTTCCTCAGAATGGGGCGCCGACAATGACGGCGGGCTGGAACACCAGATCGCGCTCGACGCCTGGTCGTCACGGCCCGGCCACCGCGAGGCCGAGACCATGGCCGGCCTGATCCGCCAGAGCCTCGACAACGCCCAGCTGACGCTCACCGGCGGCGTGACGCTGGTCAGCCTGCTGCATGTGAAGACGCGGACGCGGCGCGAGGCGAAGACGGATGCCCATGTGGCCGAAATGGTGTTTCGGGCGGTGACGGTGGGCGGGTGATGTATTGACGTTGTTATGACGTGGCTGTATTTTTGGGATGCATGAATTCCCGATCAATGGAGCCCGCCATGGCGATTGCCCGCAAGAACGAGACGGTGACATTCCGCATGGAGCCTGCCACGCTGGAGACGATCCAGCGCGCGGCGGGGGCTGCCGGCAAATCGCTGACGGCATTCGTGACGGATGCGGCCTATGCGGCGGCGCGCAAGGAACTGCTCGATCAGCGTTTCGTGGCGCTTGAGCCTGAGGCTTTCGATGCCGTGGAGGCGCTTCTGGCCGAGCCCGCCAAGGCCAATGCGGCGCTGGAAAAGCTGTTGCAGACCAAGCGCGACTGGATCGACTGAGCCATGGTTCGCCGGCCGGCCCCGCTCGGCATTCAGCACCGGCTTGACGGTTTTGACAGCGGCAAGCCCGACCTTGATCACTATCTACGCGACATCGCCCGCGCCAACCACGAAAACGGCCTTGCCCGCAGCTTCGTCATCGCCGATGCCGACTTTACCGTGGTCGGCTATTATTCGCTGGCCGCGGCCATGATATCCCGCAATGAAGCGCCGCGTAACATCGGCGGTCATGGCAGCCCGCGCGATATCCCGGTGGCGCTTCTGGCGCGGCTTGCGGTCGATCGCCGGCATCAGGGGCGGGGGCTTGGCGCGCAACTGCTGAGAGCGGCGCTGCTGTCCGTCCTCGCCGGCGCGGAACATGTCGCCTTCCGCGCCGTCATGGTGCATGCGCTTGATGACGAGGCCACGCGCTTTTATGCCAAATATGGCTTCCGCGCCGCGAAGGGCAGCGAACGGACACTGCTTCTGCCCTTGCAGGATGTCACTTTCAATCTGAAATCATGAGAGCGCCGGCCCACTCGCTTCCGCCCGCGCCTTCAGCAGTCCCAACCCGGCCATGCTCAGGCATGTCAGGAAGGTGAGCGTCAGCGCGAGCGCGATGACGCCCTTCAGGCCGAAATTCTCCATCATGGCGGCGAAGATGACCGGGGAGAGGGCCGAGGCGATGTTTTGCGGTAGCGCCACATTGCTCGACATCGTGGCGAAGTCTTCGCGGGTGAAGAAGGATAGCGGCAGCAGCGCGCGGGCAACGGCGGCAACGCCCGACCCAGCGCCATAAAGCAGCACGAACAGCAGCGGCACGACAAAGGACGAGGCCGGGAAGGCGGCGAGCATCAGGAAGGCCCCGAACATGGCGAGGCTGGCCGCAAGGCCGGAGACGACGGGCGAGGTTCGCTCGCCGGCGATCAGATCGGCAAGCCGCGCCGAAATGCCGATGACACCGCGCAGCGATGCGAGCGTCAGCGCGAGAGCGGGTGCTGCCCCCGCCAGTTTCAGGAGTTCGATCAGCGAGGCCGAAATGCCGAAGGAGGTCAGGCTGTTGAGGCTGGAGGTGGAGGCAATCAGCAGGAAGGCATGCAATCTGCCGCGCGCATCGAGCCGGGGCAGCGGTTTCGCGCCCTCCCGCGCCGATGCGCTGAGCGCCAGGACATCGCCGCGCGCCGGCAGGGCGAAGCAATGCAGCGGCACAAGCAGGATGAGATGCGCGGCGGCGGCGATCTGCAGGCTGGCGCGCCAGCCGATGGCGCTTTCGGCATGGCTCAGGATCGGCCAGAACAGGGCCGATGACAGACCGGTGAAGATCATCAGCGTGCCGATCGTGCGCTTGGCCGCCGCCCCCTGCCGCTCGACGACGGCGGTATTGGCCGAGACCGATAACGCGCATGTGCCGCCAAGCCCGATGATGAGCCAGGCAGCGAAATAGCTCACCAGCCCTTGCGACAGCGACAGCACCGTCAGCCCCGCCGCCATCAGAACCGAACCCATGGCCATGACCCGCGACGCACCCAGGCGCACGAGAAGCCGCCCGGCACGGGGGCTTGCGAGCGCCATCACGATCATCATCGCCGTCAGCCCGCCGAAGATCGTCTCGAAGGGCAGGCCGAGATCCCGCTCCATCGCCCGCCCGAGCACCGAGGGCATGTCGAAGGTCGTGCCCCAGCCGACAAGCTGGGAGACGGCGAGAACCGCGATGAGGCGAAGCTTCGACAGCGAAGCGGGCGAGGAGGAATGGGACAAGGGAATTCCGGGAGGAAGGGACGTGTTCGAAACAACCACACTCGGCCCGGCTTGTGAACAGAATTTGACACTGAGCGAAAGGATTATCCCATGACCGCGCAAAAGGGCCGCGATCTTCTCCTGAAAGTCTTCAACACGACCTCGTCGAGCTATGTCACGGTGGCGGGCCTGCGCAGCCGCAAGCTTGCCTTCAACGCGAGCCAGGTGGACGTGACGGATGCCGAAAGCGCCGGGCGCTGGCGCGAATTGCTCGCCGGCGCCGGCGTCAACCGGGCGTCGCTTTCGGGCTCCGGTCTCTTCAAGGATGCCGCCTCCGACGAACTGGTGCGCAGCGCCTTTTTCTCGGGTGCGATCCTCAACTGGCAGGTCGTCATCCCGGATTTCGGCACGGTGACGGGACCGTTCCAGATCGCCGCACTCGAATATTCCGGCCAGTATAATGGCGAGGTCCTGTTCGATCTCTCGCTGGAATCCGCCGGCCAGCTGACCTTCGGGGCGCTGTGATGGAGCGCCTGACGAAAGGCCGCGCCAACCGCCGGCGCGGCGAGATCGAGGCCATGATCGGCGGGGAGCGCCGCGTGCTGTGTCTGACGCTCGGCGGGCTTGCCGAACTGGAAACGGCCTTCGGCGCGGAAAGCCTGCACGATCTTGCCGCCCGCTTCTCGACCGGCCGGCTGAAGGCCGCCGACATGATCCGCATCATTGGCGCGGGGCTCCGCGGCGGCGGCAATCTCCTGTCGGACGAGGATGTGGCGGAACTGGAGATCGAGGGTGGATTGGCGGGGGCGGCGCGCATCGTCGCCGAATTGCTGCTCTCGGCTTTCGGTTCGGAGGGTGAGGCGCCGTCATCGCCGGGCGCCTCACGCGGGGGCGAACGGGGTTTGGGCGAAAGCCTCACGCCCCGCCCTTGAGGGCCGCAGCGGAAGGGCCGTTGCTGCCGCCCGCCTTTCCCTGGCGCGAGGCGATCCATGCCGGCCTCTTCCTGCTGCGGCTTTCCCCGCGCGACTTCTGGGCGCTGACGCCCCTCGAATTCCACGCCATCACCGGCGGTCTGGCGCCCCGCTTCGAACTGCCGCTGAAGGACCTGATGGCGCGCTATCCCGACAGCCGAGAGGATGAACCATGACCGATCCAGCACATCCCGGCAGTCTCGACACGGCCGCCCTCGATCAGGCGATGACGCAACTGGAAGCCCGCTCGAAATCCTTTGGAGCAGCACTCTCCTCGGCGCTGAAATCGGCGAGCGTCGATGGCAAGAGCCTGGAGGATGTGCTGAAAAGCCTCGGCAATCGGCTGACCGATATTGCGCTGTCCGCCGGCATGAAGCCGCTCGAAAACCTCGTCAACAGCGCTGCCGGCAGCCTCACCTCCAGTCTGTCCACGGGCCTCTCCAGCCTGCTCGGCTTCGCCAAAGGCGGCGTGCCGGGCGCGATCCAGCCTTTCGCCGCAGGCGGCGTCGTTTCCGCGCCCACCTATTTCCCCATGGGCGGCGGCCTCGGCCTGATGGGCGAAGCCGGCTCCGAAGCCATCCTCCCCCTGAAACGCGGCCCGGATGGACGGCTTGGCGTTGCGGCGGGCGCTGGCACCGCCCCCAGCCAGACCATCGTCTTCAACGTCTCCACCCCCGACGCCGGCAGCTTCCGCAAATCGGAAGCGCAGGTTTCCGCCATGCTGACCCGGGCGACGGCAAGGGGAAGGCGAGGGGTGTGAGGCCGCGTGGAGGTGTCGGGGCGCACACATCCGCATCCTCCGTCATGCCGGACTTGATCTGGCATCCAGCGCGCGATGTCCATCGCGCGGGAGACTCATCTTACTCCCCGCGAGTCTTTTCAGCCCGCCGACGCGGGCTGGCTGGATGCCGGATCAAGTCCGGCATGACGGAAGGTAAGAATGCAGACGCTGTAAACCGAGCGTGTTGCCTTCTGCTCCACAACGCATCCTCTGTTTTGGCACTCTCCGAGAAAGGAACCCCACCCATGACCTCCTTCCATGAGGTCCGCTTTCCGCTGCGGCTGGCGCTTGGCGTCAGTGGCGGGCCGGAGCGGATGACGGATATTGTCAATCTTTCCAACGGGCGCGAGGCGCGCAATGCGCGGTGGCGCAACTCCAGACGCGCATACGATGCCGGCTCAGGCATTCGCTCGGTCGCCGATCTCTATGCCGTTCTGGCCTTCTTCGAGGCGCGGTCGGGGGAGCTTTATGGTTTTCGCTTTCGCGATCCCGTGGATCATCAGTCGAGCCCGCCGGGGCAGGTGATCGGGGCGACGGATCAGGTGATCGGCACCGGCGATGGCGTCACGGCGAGCTTCCAGCTTGTGAAAACCTATGCGGATGCCGGCGCGTCGGTCACGCGGGGGATTGCCAAGCCGGTGGCGGGTTCAGTGCGCGTGGCGGTCAATGGCGCGGAGCAGGCCGCGAGCCGCTTCACGGTCGATGCGACGACCGGGCGCGTCACCTTTGCGGCCGGCTTCATTCCGCCGTTGGGGGCCATCGTGCAGGCGGGGTTCGAATTCGACGTGCCGGTGCGCTTTGCGGTCAGCCGCATCGATATCGACCTTTCCGCCTTCAATGCCGGGCGCATCCCCACCATTCCGCTGATCGAGGTCCTGCCATGAGAGAACTTGCCCCCGCGCTGAAGGCGCATATCGAGACGGGCGCGACGACGCTCTGCCGCTGCTGGCGGGTGACGCGGCGCGATGGAACCGTGCTGGGCTTTACCGAGCATGACGCCGACCTGACGGTGGACGGCACGCGCTTCCTCGCAGCGAGCGGCTTTTCGGCGAGCGAGGCGGAGACGGCACTGGGGCTTGCCGCGCCCAATGGCGAGGTGGCCGGGGCGTTTTCGTCGGAGGCGATTTCGGATGGGGATCTGGAGCGCGGCCTTTACGATGGTGCGCGGGTCGAGGTTCTGCTGGTCAATTGGGCCGAGCCGGCGCAATTCCTGCTGGAGCATGTCCGCGAGATCGGCGAGGTGACGCGCACGGAAAACAGCTTCCGCGCCGAACTCCGTGGCCTTGCCGCTCGGCTCGACCAGCCCATGGGCCGCGTCTATGGCCGGCGCTGCGATGCGCGGCTGGGCGATGCCCGCTGCGGCCTCAGTCTCTCGGCCTTCAAGGCGATGGGCGCGATTGTCGCGGCCGATAGCTTGCAGGCGAGTGTGTCCGGGATTGCGAGCTTTGCCAGCGGCTGGTTCGGCTTCGGCGTGCTGACATTCACCAGCGGGGCACTTGCCGGCCGCGCCGTCGATATTGCCGGCCACCAAGCCGGCAATCCTGCGCGGCTCACCTTCTGGCTGCCGCTGCCGGAAGCGCCGGCGATTGGCGACACATTCGAGATCTTTGCCGGCTGCGACAAGAGTTTCGCGGCCTGCAAGGCAAAATTCGGGAATGGGCTGAATTTTCAAGGCTTTCCGCACATGCCCGGGTCTGATTTCGCCTATAGCTATGTGAGCGGCGCGACGGCGCATGACGGGTCGGTGCTGATGGGGTGATTTGTCCTCTCCCCTTGTGGGAGAGGAAGAAAAATCAGCATCTTAGCTGAAAGCTAAGTGCTAGATTTTTCAGGTGAGGGGTCTTGGTGTGACGCGGCTGTCAGTTACCCCTCACCAAGCTCGCCACGCCAATCGGCTTCGCCTCTTGGGGCGAGCTATCCTCTCCCACAAGGGGAGAGGAAAATCACCGCCCCGTCTTCTGGCGGAAGCCGAGCATGTGAAGAAGCGAAGCGCGCTCGGGCGCGGAGATCAGGAAGAAGCCGGTAAAGACCAGGCTGACAATAAGCAGTGTCTGCAACGACATGTGCGTTCCCCAAAATACAGACTCGATACTCGCTGTAACCGCGATGAAGATCTTAAGTTCCCTCTCCACTTCATCCGTTAAGATTTTTTTTACACTATTCCACCTGAACCGGACATGAACCCGATGAAAATTTCAGCGCGTGTGCTTAACGGCGCCGCCGGATGGGTCGGCACGCCCTATCGGCATCAGGCCTCGCTGAAGGGCGTCGGCTGCGATTGTCTCGGGCTCGTTCGTGGCATCTGGCGCGAGCTTTATGGCGAGGAGCCGGAAGAGCCGGGGCCTTATGCGCCTGACTGGGCCGAGCGCAGCGGCGTCGAGCGGCTGGCCGAGGCGGCGCTCAAGCATTTCGGTCCGCCGATTGCGCGCGACGACATGCAGCCGGGCGATGTCCTTCTCTTCCGCTTCCGGCCCGAGGCTGCGGCCAAGCATCTTGGCATTCTGGCCGGCGAGGGCCGCTTCATCCACGCTTACGAACAGGCCGGCGTCATCTCATCGCCGCTCGTTCCCTCCTGGGCGCGGCGCATCGCGGCCGTCCATCGTTTCCCAGATATTTGAGGTCATTGTCATGGCAACATTGCTGCTGCAGGCGGCCGGCGCTGCCCTTGGCTCCGTCTTCGGCCCGGTCGGCTCGGCCATCGGGCAGGCGGTCGGGGCGCTCGCCGGCGCCTCCATTGACCGCGCGCTGATCGGCTCCGGCTCGACCGTCACCGGCGCGCGGCTGGCCACGGCGCGCATTCCGGGCGCTGACGAGGGAACGCCGATCACCCGACTCTATGGCACGGCGCGCATCGGCGGCACGCTCTTCTGGGCGACGCGCTTCGAGGAAGAGGTGACGAGCGAACGTTCCGGCGGCAAGGCCTTTGGCGGCGGTGGCGGCGTGACGACGACGAGCTATCGCTATTTCGCCAATTTCGCCGTTGGCCTCTGCGAGGGCGAGGCGACGGCGATCCGCCGCGTCTGGGCGGACGGGCAGGCGCTCGACCTCTCGGCCGTCGAGATGCGGCTTTATCGGGGGACGGCAGACCAGCTGCCCGATCCGCTGATCGAGGCGAAGCAGGGTACCGGAAATGCGCCCGCCTATCGCAACATGGCCTATGTCGTCTTCGAGCGGCTGCCGCTCGGCGATTTCGGCAATCGCATTCCCGTTCTTCAGTTCGAGGTTGTGCGCGCGATCGGTGCTCTGGAAAAGCAGATCGAAGCCGTCACCATCATTCCGGGCGCGAGCGAGCATGGCTATGCGCCGGGACAGGTGACGGAGACGACAGGGCCGGGGGCCTCGCGCATCCTCAATCGCAATGTCAGCTATGCCACGACCGACTGGCAGGCCTCGCTCGATGAGCTGCAGGCGCTCTGCCCGAACCTGAAGCGCGTGTCGCTTGTCGTCTCCTGGTTCGGCACGGATCTGCGCGCTGACCAGTGCCGCGTCGTGCCGGGCGTCGAGGTGGCAAGCCGGACGGATGAAAGCGCGCCATGGCAGGTCTCCGGCGTTTCGCGCGGGGCCGCGCATCTGGTGACTGAGGTCAATGGTGGTCCGGCCTTTGGCGGCACGCCCAATGATGCAGCCGTGATGGCGGCGATTGCGGATCTCAAGGCGCGGGGGCTCGCGGTCACGCTCTATCCGCTGATGCTAATGGATATTCCGGCCGGCAATGCGCTTGCCGATCCCTATGGCGGAAGCCAACAGGCGGCCTATCCGTGGCGTGGGCGCATCACAGCCATGGCGGACAGGGCCGCCGCAACGCGCGCGGCGGTCAACGCCTTTTGTGGTACTGCCATGCCGGGCGATTTCGCCGTGGCGGGCGGGGCGGTGAGCTATACCGGCGCAGGCGAGGGCTATCGCCGCATGATCCTGCATTATGCGCATCTGGCAGCGCTGGCCGGTGGCGTCCATTCCTTCATTATCGGCTCGGAAATGCGCGGGCTGACGCGGCTGCGTGATCAGGCGGGTGCCTTTCCCTTTGTCGAGGCGCTGACGGCGCTGGCCGCTGATGTGCGCGGCATTGTCGGCGGCGGCGTCAAGCTCACCTATGCGGCCGACTGGAGCGAATATTCCGGCTTCCATCCTGACGATGGTTCGGGCGACCAGTTCTTCAACCTCGATCCGCTCTGGGCGAGCGCGAATATCGATGCGGTTGGCATCGACAATTATCTGCCGCTGGCAGACTGGCGCGATGATGATCTGCTCTCCGCCAATCCGGATGGCGCCAGAACCGCCGATGACCGCGACGCCATGGCCCGCGCCATCACCGGCGGCGAATATTTCGACTGGTTTTATGTAAGCGACGCCGCGCGGGCGAGCCGCACCCGCACCGCCATCACTGACGGCGTGGCCGGCAAGCCCTGGGTCTTCCGCGCCAAGGACATTGCCGGCTGGTGGTCGAACCGCCATTATGAGCGGCGCGGCGGGGCGGAGCTTTCAAGCCCGACCGGCTGGCTGCCGGGCATGAAGCCGATCTGGTTCACAGAACTCGGCTGCCCGGCGGTCGAGCGCGGCGCAAACCAGCCCAATGTCTTTCCCGATCCGAAATCGGCCGAAAGCGCGCTGCCGTATTTCTCCTCCGGTCAGCGCAGCGACGCCATGCAGCGGCGCTTTCTCGAGGCGCATTATGCGCATTGGAAGAGCGGGGCAGCACCTTCGGGCATGCTCGCCGCCAGCAATATCGCGGTCTGGACCTGGGATGCGCGTCCGATCCCCGCCTTTCCATATGACACCGCGCTCTTTGCCGATGGCGGCAACTGGCAGACGGGTCACTGGCTGAACGGGCGGCTGGGGGCAGGCACGCTCGCCGATGTTATCGCCGCGATCCTGACCGATCACGGCTTTGCCGATTTCGACGTCTCGGCGGTCTCTGGCGACCTCACCGGCTATGTGCAGGGCGATGTCGCCTCGGCCCGCACCATGATCGAGCCGTTGATGGCCGCCTTCCAGATCGATTGTCGCGAGAGCGGCGGGCGGCTCGTCTTTTCCTCCCGCGCCAAGGTCTCGAACCCGCCGCGCGTGCTCGACGTGCTGGCGGACCGCGAGGACAGGCCGCTCTGGAGCGAGACGCGGGCGCAAGAAAGCGATGTCGCGGCACAGGCGACGCTCGACTATTATGACGAGGCTGGCGACTACGAAAGCGCGGTCGCCCGCTCGCGCCGCATGGCGGCTGGCAATGATCGCGTCGCTTCCGGTGCGATCGCCGGCGTGCTGCCGGAGGTGACGGCGGCTGCGGCGGCAGAGGAAATCCTGCGCGATGCGCGGCTTGCCCGCCGGTCGTTGAAGCTCGGTGTCGCACCCTATTTGCTGGAATTGGAACCGGGCGATGCCGTGACCCTGCCGGGTCTTGCCGGCCGCTTCCGGGTTGCCCGCATCGAGGATGGCGCGGCGCGGACGATCGAAGCGGTGGAATATGCCCCGCCTGTCGGCGCGCATGCCTATCGGGAGAGCGTGACGCGGCCGGGCAGGGGCGAGAGCGCCCAGCTCTTCGCCCCGGTGCTCGCCTTCCTCGACCTGCCGAGGCTGGGGTCGAAACCGGCGGAAAGCCATGCCAGCGCCGCCGTTCTGGCGCGACCCTGGCGGATCGTGACGCTTTCTGCCGCGACCGGCACGGAAGGCTACCGCCCGCGCGCCGTTGCGACACGGCCGGCGACGATCGGAACGCTTGCCAGCGCATTGCCGCCCGGCGTTTCCGGCCGGGTCGACCGGGCCAATATCGTGGACGTGTCGCTCGCCTTCGGCAGCTTCGCCTCGGTGACGGAAGCGGAATTGCTGGCGGGTGCCAATCGCCTTGCGGTGCGGGCCGCGAACGGCGTCTTTGAAATCATCAGCTTCGAAACGGCGGAAGAGGTGGCAGCAAACCGCTGGCATCTTTCCTATCTGCTGCGCGGCCAGTTCGGCACCGTGGACGCCATGGCGGCGGGGGCGGGCGTTGGGGCCGATGTTGTCCTGCTCAATGAGGCCATCGTCTCGCTCGGGCTGGATCCCAGCGAGGCTGGTCTTTCACTGAACTGGCGGGCGGAGGCGGGTGTTTCCACCGTTGGCCCCATCGCCTTTGCCGGCGGGCGCCGGGCCGCAACGCCGCTGGCGCCGGTCCATCTGCGGGCGCAGCGCCTGGGATCTGGCGATATCCGCCTCGCCTGGACACGCTCGGGCCGGGTCGATGGCGCCAACTGGGATGCCTATGACATCCCGCTCGACGAGCCGGAAGAGCGCTATCTGCTCGACATTCTCGACGGCGGCGGAAACCGTCTGCGCAGCGCCGAGGTGACCGCACCCGCCTTCACCTATTCTGCCGCGGATGCGCTTGCCGATTTCGGCGCGCCACCCGCATCGATCCGCTACCGCGTTCGCCAGATCGGCTGGACCGTGGCATCCGGCCTCCCTGCCGAGGCCGCGCTCCCGCTGTGAGTGCGGGATCCGCGGCAACGATCCCACGCTCTGTTGTGACGCCATCCCGGACGCGAAACCGGGTCCTGTTTTCGCGAAAATTGCCCAGCCAACCGAAGGAGAAGAGCATGGAAGACATGAAGACCTGGTACCAGTCCCGCACCATCTGGGGTGCGGTCATCGCCATTTCGGCCTCGCTCGCGCATGCCGGCGGCTACAGCCTGTCTGCCACCGATCAGGGGCAGCTTGCCGACGCGGCGCTGTCGCTCGCCGGGACCGTCGGCGGGCTGATCTCGATCTGGGGGCGCATGAAGGCGACGGCCAAGGTTGCGTGAGGCTTTCGCCATATCCGATTTCGCCGCATCCCCCGCATTTCGGGGATGCGGCTCATAGTGGTTGCGCTATCTTTCAGTGATTCGGATCTCGATTTATGGGACACTCAAATGACTTTCAGCATCTTTGCCTGGACCGTATTTCCGGTCATCGTCGCCCTCGGCTGCTTTGCCTTCGTGGCCTATGATCACCAGGGGCGCAGCTCCCGGTCCGGCAAATGACAGGGCTTGCCGGTCGGTCCGTTTCCTCCTGATCACGGCCTTCCCGAAAGAGCGGGGACCGACCATCGCCTCCCGCCGTTCCTGCTTGCACGGAGCCGGTTTTTCCGCTCATGTTCATTTGTCATTCAGATGCGCATCTGTATGAATAGGCTCGATTTGAGACATCCAAGCTCATGAAAGCAATGCAATGGGATCGCATCTGATTTTGGCCGTGGCGGCCCTCGGACTTGGCATGGTGGGCGAGCCCGCCAACAAGGACCTTATCGCCGTTCGTGGCGATTGTTCGGCAGCCGCCCGCGAGGCACTGTCGGAGCATGGCGGGACGCTTCTCTCCGTCGAACCCGTTGGCAACGAATGCGTCATCACGATATTGGTGCAGAACAACGGCGAGCGGCCGAAGAAGAAGGTCGTTCACAAGCCTATGTAAGCCGGGCCATTCAACCTCGGCCGATGAAGACGATACGTAAGACGGGATTTGACGCATGCGCATATTGGTCGTGGAAGACGACGAGAACCTGAACCGGCAGCTGAGCGAATCGCTGAAAGAGGCCGGCTATGTCGTCGATCAGGCCTTTGACGGCGAGGAGGGACATTTTCTCGGTGATACCGAACCCTATGACGCCGTCGTGCTCGATATCGGCCTGCCGGAAATGGACGGCATCACGGTGCTCGAAAAATGGCGCGCTGCCGGCCGCGTCATGCCCGTTCTACTGCTCACGGCGCGCGACCGCTGGTCCGACAAGGTTGCCGGCATCGATGCGGGCGCGGACGACTATGTCGCCAAGCCTTTCCATATCGAGGAAGTGCTGGCCCGCCTTCGCGCGCTCATCCGCCGCGCCGCAGGTCATGCCTCGTCCGATCTCATCTGCGGCCCCGTCCGCCTCGACACCAAGAGCTCCAAGGCGACCGTCGATGGCGTGACGCTGAAGCTGACGAGCCACGAGTTCCGGCTTCTCTCCTATCTCATGCACCACATGGGCGAGGTCGTCTCCCGCACCGAGCTCACCGAACATCTCTACGACCAGGATTTCGACCGCGACTCGAATACGATCGAGGTCTTTGTCGGCCGCCTTCGCAAGAAGATGGGCGTCGACATGATCGAGACCGTGCGCGGCCTTGGCTACCGCATGCAGGCACCCGCCAAATGAGGCCCCGCCAATGAGGCCCAGCGCATGAGATCGGCAGCATGAGAATAGGGTTTGGCGCGCAATCACTGACGCTCCGCGTTGTCCTGTCGGTTTCGATCTGGGCAATTGCGGGTCTCGTGGTGATTGCGATTGCCATCTCGACGCTCTACCGGCGTGATGCGGAAAAGAGCTTCCGCGACCTCTTGCGCGCCCATCTCTTCAACGTCGTCAACTCCGTTTCCATCAACGAGAACAAACAGCTGGCCGGTCGTCCGGAACTGGGCGACCTGCAATTCTCGCAGCCGGGAACCGGCTGGTACTGGATTGCCGAAGGGGTCGGCCAGTACAAGACGACTCCGCTCGTCTCGCCTTCGCTGGGGGCCTCGCCGCTGCCGGAAAAATCGGTGAGCGATGCGCCCTTCGATATCCGCTTCCAGCGTTTCTACGACATCAAGGACGCGCTCGGAAACAGCCTTTCCGTGGCTGAAACGGAAGTCGAACTTGACGATCAGGGCGATATCGTCCGCTTCCGCGTCACCGGCAACAAGGCCGTGGTGGAGGCCAGCGTCGCCGCCTTCAACCGCAGCCTCTATCTGGCGCTGACCATATTCGGCGCAGGCAGCCTTCTCGCCAATGCGCTCGCCATTCTTATCGGCCTGCGCCCGCTCGACCGCGTGCGCAATGCGCTCGAAAATATCCGCGGCGGCCGGGCGGAACGGCTGGAAGGGCGCTTTCCGAACGAAATCCGGCCGCTTGCCAACGAGGTCAACGCGCTGATCGACAACAACCGCCGCATCATCGAGCGCGCGCGCATGCAGGTCGGCAATCTCGCCCATTCGCTGAAGACGCCGATTGCGGTGCTGATCAACGAAGCACAGGCGATGACCCCGTCGCATGGCGCGCTGGTGCGGCAGCAGGCCGAGGCCATGCAGTCGCAGGTGCAGTCCTATCTCAACCGCGCCCGCATCGCCGCCCAGCGCGAGACGGTTCTGGCCCGCACGGAGGCGCGCCCGGTTCTCGACCGCATCGTCCGCGTCATGCAGAAGCTCAATCGCGAGATCGAGTTCGAGATGGATGACCGGGCGCCCGGCACGGTTCTCGCCATGGAGCAGCAGGACATCGAGGAAATTCTCGGCAATCTTCTCGAAAACGCGGCCCGCTATGCCCAGTCATCAATCCGTGTCTCGCTGACCGAGCTGGATCTTCAGGACGGGCGCGACATGGCGGAACTGACCATCGAGGACGATGGTCCCGGGCTGGAACCGGACCAGATCAAGGAAGCGCTGAAGCGGGGCAGGCGGCTGGACGAAAGTCGCCCGGGCTCCGGCCTCGGGTTGTCCATCGTCAGCGAGATCGTTTCCGAGTATTCGGGACGCTTCGATTTGTCGCGCGGACCGTCCGGCGGCCTGCGCGCCTCGCTGATTCTGCCTATAGTCGCGCAGGAAAAGCCGAAACGTGGTTGATTCTGAGGCGCTTGTTCCCCATAATTAATGTGGAGGAACGACGCGGGCGAGATTTGCAAGGACGAAAGACGGGGAAATGGTGATCGGGGGTACAGCGCAGACAATGAAGCTCATGGTGACATGCGCCATGCTGGCGGCTGTCGCCATCACGTCCGGCTGCGCCACATCATCCAAGCGCTCGTCGACGCCGCTTGCCTTCGCGACCCCTCAGACCTCCTTCTCCTCCGGCGATGCCTTCGTGCGCGCTCTGGACGGTGGACTTGTCTCGCAAATTCAAGGCGCTAACCTTGGTGCCGAGGATCGCAAGCTCGCTCTGCAGGCCGAATACAAGGCGCTGGAAGACGCGCCCGGTGGCCAGCCCGTTCCGTGGTCCGGCGCAACCGGCGTCAGCGGCACGGTCGTTGCCGCAACCCCCTATCAGGTCGGCACGCAGAACTGCCGGCAATATACACAGACCGTCAGTGTCGACGGCCGTTCGCTGATTGCGCGCGGCGCTGCCTGCCGCAATCAGAACGGCACCTGGACGCCGCTCAGCTAACGGGTGACCCCGAAAACCGGGGCCGATTGTCGCAAAGCGCGATGCGCAGGCCTGAACATCACAATGAATTGATCCGGAAACCGTTTGAGCGAGGTCAAACGCCCGCGTCAAATTGCCGTGTATTGCCTTTTGTCAGTTGGAAACCCTTGGGGCTTGGGGTAATTGAGCGGCATGCTTTTCTGGATCATTGTCTCCTGCGTCACCGCGCTTCTGGCGGTCGCACTTCTCGCGCCGCTCCTGCGCCGCTCTGCAACAGCCGGCGGCGAGCACAGCCATGACGTGGAGGTCTATCGGGACCAGATGGCGGAGGTCGATCGCGACGCCGCCGCGGGCCTGATTTCCGCCGAAGAGGCCGAAAATGCCCGCGCCGAAATCGGTCGCCGCCTGCTTGTCTCCGCCGACAAGGCCAGCAAGGAAACGGGCGAAGTCGCAAGGACGGGCCGCCATCCGCTGGCCCAGGCCTTCATCATCCTTCTCCTTCCCGCCATTGGCATCGGCCTCTATCTCTATGCCGGCAGCCCCGGCGTGCCTGATGCGCCGCTTGCAGCGCGTCTCGCCAATCCCGGCAACGATGTCGCGCTGCTGCTCGCCAAGGCGGAAAATCACCTGATCCAGAACCCGGACGACGGCGCCGGCTGGGATCTCGTGGCACCCATCTATCTGCGCAACCGCCGCCCCGACGACGCGGCGAACGCCTATCGCCAGGCCATCCGCATTCGCGGCGAGAGCGCCGAACGCTTGTCCGGCCTCGGCGAATCCATCGTCGCCTCCAATCAGGGGCTGATCAGTTCCGAGGCCACGGATGCGTTCCGCAAGGCTCTGAAGCTTGACAGCAACGATGCCCGCTCCGAATTCTATCTGGCCTTCGCGCTGGAGCAGGAGGGGCGCAGCATGGAGGCGCTCGCAGCCTTCCAGGCGCTTGCCAAGTCATCGCCGCCCGATGCGCCGTGGCAGCCGGTCGTTGCCCAGCACATCGCCACGCTGCAGAAGGGGCCTGCCGAAGCCAAGCCGAACCCGGATGCGCCCGGCAATCCGACGGCTGCCGATGTGGCCGCCGCAAAGGACATGAATGCCGGCGACCGCCAGCAGATGATCGAGAACATGGTGGCGGGCCTTGATGAAAAGCTCAAAGCCAATCCGAACAATTTCGAAGGCTGGATGCGGCTCGTGCGCTCCTATGCCATGCTGAAACAGGCCGACAAGGCAGGCGATGCTCTGGCGCGCGCGCTGAAGGCGTTTCCCGCCGATGGCGAGCAGGGCAAGCAGCTTGTCGCCCTTGCCGGCGAGCTCGGCATCAAGGCCCCGGAGGCAAAGCCATGACCCGCAAACAGAAACGCCTTGCCATCATTTCCGGCGGTGTCGGCTTTATAGTGCTGGCCGTCCTGCTGATCATGTTCGCCTTCAGCCAGTCGGTCTCCTATTTCTACGTGCCGGGCGATCTGCAGAAGGCCGATGTGAAACCCGGAACCCGCATCCGCCTGGGCGGTCTCGTCAAGACCGGGTCCTGGGTGCGCGGCGAGGGGACGACCTCGACATTCGAGGTGACGGATACGCTCTCGACCGTGAAGGTGACCTATACCGGCATCCTGCCGGACCTCTTCCGCGAGGGGCAGGGCGTGGTGGCCGAAGGGGCGTTCGTTGCCGGCAATCCGGTCTTCGTGGCCGATACGGTGCTCGCCAAGCATGACGAAACCTACATGCCCAAGGATGTGGCGGACCGGCTGAAGGCGCAAGGCGTCCAGCTCAGCGGCAAGGAGACGGTCAAGTGATCATCGAATTCGGCCTTTATGCGCTCGTCCTGTCGCTTGCGACCGCGATCGTCCTGTCCGTCCTGCCGATCATCGGCGCCCGGCGCGGCGATGCCAACCTCATGGCCGTGGCGCCGGTCGCGGCGCTCGGCCAGTTCGTGCTGGTCACGATCGCCTTCGGCGTCCTCATGCACGCCCATCTGGTCTCGGATTTCTCCGTCGCCAATGTCTGGCAGAATTCGCATTCGCTGATCCCGACGCTCTACAAGGTCTCCGGCGTCTGGGGCAATCACGAAGGCTCGATGATGCTCTGGCTTCTCATCCTGTCGCTGTTCAGTGCACTCGTCGCCATCTTCGGCGGCAATCTGCCGGCGACGCTGAGGGCCAATGTGCTTGCCGTGCAGGGCTGGATTTCCGCCGCCTTCATTCTCTTCATCGTGCTGACCTCCAATCCGTTCCTGCGCATCATGCCGCCGCCGCCGGAAGGCCGCGACCTCAATCCGGTGCTGCAGGATGTCGGTCTCGCCATCCATCCGCCGCTGCTCTATCTGGGCTATGTCGGCTTCTCCGTCTGTTTCTCCTTTGCCGTTGCGGCGCTCATGGAAGGCCGCATCGATGCCGCCTGGGCGCGCTGGGTGCGGCCCTGGGCGCTCGCCGCCTGGACCTTCCTCACCGCCGGCATCGCCATGGGCTCCTACTGGGCGTATTACGAACTCGGCTGGGGCGGCTGGTGGTTCTGGGACCCGGTCGAAAACGCCTCCTTCATGCCCTGGCTTGCCGGCACGGCGCTGCTGCACTCGGCACTCGTCATGGAAAAGCGCGAAGCGCTGAAGATCTGGACCGTGCTTCTGGCGATCCTGACCTTCTCGCTCTCGCTGCTCGGCACCTTCCTCGTCCGTTCGGGCGTGCTGACCTCCGTCCACGCCTTTGCGAGCGATCCGTCGCGCGGCGTCTTCATTCTCGCCATTCTGGTGATCTTCATTGGCGGTGCCCTGACGCTGTTTGCGCTGCGCGCCGGTTCGCTGACGGCGGGCGGCCTGTTCGCGCCGGTGTCGCGGGAGGGGGCGCTCGTCCTCAACAACCTGATCCTCACCGTCTCGACCGCCACCGTGCTGATCGGCACGCTCTACCCGATGGCGCTGGAATCGCTGACGGGGGAGAAGATTTCCGTCGGCGCGCCCTTCTTCAACCTGACCTTCGGCCTGCTCATGCTGCCGCTGCTTCTGGCCGTTCCGTTCGGGCCGCTGCTCGCCTGGAAACGCGCCGATCTCCTGGGCGCGGCGCAGCGGCTCTTCTTCGCCGTCGCGGCGGGCTTCGTCATTGCAATTGCGATCTGGTATCTTGAAAATGGCGGGCCTGTCCTTGCCGTTCTCGGCATGGCGCTCGCCTTCTATCTCATGGTCGGTGCGCTCACCGATCTTTGGCTGCGTGGCGGTTTCGGCAAGGTTCCCTTCGCAACGGCGCTGCGCCGGCTTGCCGGCCTGCCGCGATCGGCCATCGGCACGGCGTTTGCCCATTTCGGTCTCGGCGTCAGCGTGCTCGGCATCATCGCCGTCAGCGCCTTCCAGACGGAAAACGTGCTGGAAATGAAGCCCGGCCAGACGGTCGAGGCCGGCGGCTATGTGCTGAAATTCGAAGGCATGCAGCGCGGCCAGGGACCGAACTTCACCGAGGATCGCGGAACGTTCAGCCTGTCGAAGGGCGGCACGTCGCTGGGCCCGATTTCCTCCTCCAAACGCGTCTACATGGCCCGCCAGATGCCGACGACCGAAGCCGGCATCCGCACCTTCGGCGCCAGCCAGTTCTACGTGGCGCTAGGCGACGTGATGCCGGATGGCGGGATCGTCGTGCGCGTCTGGTGGAAGCCCTTCATTGTCTGCATCTGGTTCGGCGCGCTGATCATGATGTTTGGTGGGTTCATCTCGCTGTCTGATCGGCGCCTGCGCGTCGGCGCGCCGTCGCGTCGCGCGAAGAAGGCCGCAGCACCCGCGCTGGAGGCCGCCGAATGATCCGCAGGCTCGCCTTCGCGCTCTTCCTCTTCCTCTCGGCGCTGCCCGCGCATGCCGTCAACCCGGACGAGGTTCTGGCCGATCCCAAGCTGGAGGCGCGGGCGCGCGAAATCTCGTCGCATCTGCGCTGCCTGGTCTGCCAGAACCAGTCGATCGATGATTCCAACGCCGAGCTCGCTCGTGACCTGCGGCTTCTGGTCCGCGAAAGGCTGAAAAGCGGCGCGTCCGACCAGCAGGTCTATGATTATCTCGTCTCCCGCTACGGCGAATTCGTGCTGCTCAAGCCGCGCCTGTCCGAACATACGCTGTTTCTGTGGGGGGCGCCGGCACTCCTCGCGCTCATCGGCGTGATGGGCCTCGGCTTCTTCGCCGCCTCCCGCAACGGCCGGCGAAAGGCCGTCGCGTTGACCGAGGAAGAAAAGGCGCGGCTGCAAGCAATTCTCAAAGAATAACTTTGCTTCACTTCTAATTTTTCTGGAACATTACCAAAAATTCATTCCTTAGCCACTTCACAGTAAGGTCTTCTGGTCTATCTCTTGTCCATCAACTGATCGGGTTCGCGACATACGAGCCCGGCAACTGAAAAGGGTGGTAGATCCAATGTCTTCTTCGAATTCCAATCGCGGCCTGTCCTACAAGACGATCCTCAAGTCGACAGCTGTTGCCGGCCTTGCCGCCGTCCTCCTTTCTTCCGGCCTGCCAGCGCGCGTGACGGGCGCCTTTGCCGAGCCGGTGCATATCGACGCGCCGCAGATGACGGGCTTCTCGACCATCGTCAAGGCCGTCTCTCCGGCCGTCGTTTCCGTCCGGGTCGAGTCGCGCGTACAGCAGGTTTCCGACGATACCAGCGGCTTCAACTTCGACTTCGGTCCCGGCCTCGACCAGCTTCCCGACAACAGCCCGCTGAAGCGCTTCTTCAAGCAGTTCGGCCAGGATGGCCAGGACGGCAAGAAGGCCCCCGGCCCGCATGCCGACAAGAAGCCCGGCGACAAGGGACCGCTTCGCCCGGTCGCACAGGGTTCCGGCTTCTTCATCTCTGAAGACGGCTACATCGTCACCAACAATCACGTCGTCTCCGACGGCAGCGCCTATGTCGTTGTCATGAACGACGGCACGGAGCTCCCCGCCAAGCTCGTCGGCACCGATCCGCGCACCGACCTTGCCGTCCTGAAGGTGGAGGGCAAGGATCGCAAGTTCACCTACGTCAAGTGGGCTGACGACGCCAAGGCGAATGTCGGCGACTGGGTCGTGGCCGTCGGCAACCCGTTCGGTCTCGGCGGCACGGTCACCGCCGGCATCATCTCGGCCATGGGCCGCGACATCAATTCCGGCCCCTATGACGACTTCATCCAGATCGATGCAGCCGTCAACCGCGGCAACTCGGGCGGCCCGACCTTCAACCTGAACGGCGAAGTGGTGGGCATCAACACCGCGATCTTCTCGCCCTCGGGCGGCAGCGTCGGCATCGCCTTCGACATCCCGGCCTCGACGGCCCAGACGGTCGTCGCCGAACTCATCAAGTCCGGCAAGATCGAACGTGGCTGGCTCGGCGTTCAGATCCAGCCTGTCTCGAAGGACATCGCCGAGTCGCTGGGCCTAGCGCAGGCCCAGGGCGCGCTGGTCATCCAGCCGCAGGAAGACAGCCCCGGCCTCAAGGCCGGCATCAAGAAGGGTGACGTCGTGACCGCGGTCAATGGCGAGCCGGTGAAGGATGCACGCGATCTGGCCAAGCGCATCGGCGCTCTCCGTCCGGGCACCAAGACCGACATCACCATCTGGCGCGACGGCAAGTCCCAGCAGCTTCAGCTGACGGTCGGCACCCTGCCGCCGGAACAGAAGATGGCCGCCAAGGAGGACAAGGGTCAGCAGGATCAGGGCGAGCAGAAGCAGACCTCGCTGGACTCGCTCGGCATCACCGTCGGCCCGACCGATGACGGCAAGGGCGTTGCAGTCCTCTCCGTCGATCCGAACTCGGCTGCAGCCGATGCCGGCATCAAGCAGGGCGACCGCATTGCCGCCGTCAACAACAAGGACGTGGCTTCCGGCAAGGAAATCACGAGCCAGCTCGACGCCGCCAAGAAGGAAGGCCGCTCCAAGGCGCTCTTCCAGGTCGAGACCGACAACGGCAGCCGCTTCGTGGCCCTGCCGACTGACAAGGGTTGATCCCGTCAGGCCTCATGAACGTGCGGCGCCGGAGAAGTCCGGCGCCGCATCGCCTCATGTCGCCATTTTCTGCTGGAGAGGCTATCATCATGCGTATGAAGATTCTGATTGTTGAAGATGACCTGGAGGCTGCGGCCTACCTCTCGAAAGCCTTCCGTGAGACGGGCATTGTTGCAGACCATGCAAGCGACGGCGAAAGCGGTCTCTTCATGGCCTCGGAGAATGCCTATGACGTGCTGGTGGTCGATCGCATGCTGCCGCGCCGCGACGGCATTTCATTGATCACCGAGCTGCGCACGCGCGGCAAGGATACACCGGTGCTGATCCTGTCCGCACTCGGTCAGGTCGACGACCGCGTCGAGGGCCTGCGCGCCGGCGGTGACGACTACCTGCCGAAGCCCTACGCCTTTTCCGAACTGCTCGCCCGTGTCGAAGTGCTCGGCCGCCGCAAGGGCGCGCCGGACAAGGACATGGTCTATCGCGTCGGTGATCTCGAGCTCGACCGGCTGGCCCACGAGGTCAGGCGCGGCGGCAAGGAAATCCTGCTGCAGCCGCGCGAATTTCGCCTGCTCGAATACCTGATGAAGAATGCCGGCCAGGTCGTCACCCGCACCATGCTGCTGGAACACGTCTGGGACTATCACTTCGATCCGCAGACCAATGTGATCGACGTTCACGTCTCGCGCCTGCGCTCGAAGATCGAGCGCGACACCGAGCGTCCGCTTCTGAAGACGGTGCGCGGCGCAGGGTATATGATCAAGGATGAAGCCTAAGCATTTCCAGGAAAAGTGCGAAGCGGTTTTCCGTCCGGAAATGCGACGACAAAGTCATGATTTCCAGGAAAAGTGCGAAGCGGTTTTCTGCCCGGAAATGCGACGACAAAGTCATGATTTCCAGGAAAAGTGAGAAGCGGTTTTCCGTCCGGAAATGCGAAAAAACAAAGAGTTCCGATGCTTCACCAGCTCCGCATCCTGATGAAGAGCACGGCAGTCCGTCTGTCGGCTCTCTACATCCTCCTCTTCGCCTTCTGCGCGGCATTCCTCGTGATCTATGTCGCGGGCATGTCGGCGAACTTCCTGCGCGAGCAGACGCAGAACGCGATTGCGCAGGAAGTGGAAGAGATCAGCCACATCTATGAAGTGGCCGGGATGAACGGCTTGGTGAAGACGCTGGAGCGTCGCTCGCGCCAGCCGGGCGCCAATCTCTATGTCATTGCTGGTCCCTCCGGCGACTTCCTTGCCGGCAATGTCGCCGCGATCCAGCCGGGCATCATGGGCGACCCGGGCTGGACGGACACGCCGTTCCGCTACGAACGCTTTGGCGACGAGAACAGGGACAAGACGAAGCTTCAGCCGCATATGGCGCTCGCCAATGTCTTCGTTCTGCCCAATGGCCTGCGCGTGCTCGTCGGCCGTGACCTTGGCGAGCCGGAGCATTTCAAGGTTCTGGTCCGTCAGGCGCTGGTCGTCGCACTCGGCGTCATGGGCATCGGTGCGCTGGTCATCTGGTTCTTCATCGGTCGCAACGCGCTCAACCGCATCGCCCGCATGTCGGATGCCAGCGCCAAGATCATGGCAGGTGACCTTTCGCAGCGCCTGCCGGTCGTCGGCTCCGGCGACGAGTTCGACCGCATGTCGGTTTCGCTGAACAGCATGCTCGGCCGCATCGAAAAGCTGAACGAGGGGCTGAAGCAGGTTTCCGACAATATCGCCCATGACCTGAAGACGCCGCTGACGCGCATCCGCAACAAGGCGACCGACGGTCTTTCACATTCGAGCAACGAGGACGAATATCGCCAGTCGCTTGAGGGCATCATCGCCGAATCCGACCAGCTGATCCGCACCTTCAACGCGCTCCTGATGATCTCCCGCGTCGAGGCCGGTTCCTCGACCGCCGAGATGAATGATATCGATCTCAGCGCGATTGCCGCCGACAGCGCCGAACTTTACGAGCCGGTGGTCGAGGAGGCCGGTCTTGCACTCAAGATGGAGATCGCGCCGGGCATCCATGTTCACGGCAATCGCGAGCTCGTGGGGCAGGCGCTTTTCAACCTGCTCGACAATGCCGTGAAATACGCCGGCGACGTCGAGGGAAGCGCGATCACCGTTTCGCTGGTCAGGCAGGGCGACAAGGCGCTGCTGACCGTTGCTGACGAAGGGCCGGGCATTCCGGCCGATCGCTATGATGATGCCGTGCAGCGCTTCGTGCGCATCGACGAGAGTCGGACAAAGCCCGGAACTGGGCTTGGCCTCTCCATGGTCGAGGCCGTGGCAGCACTCCATGGCGGCTCGCTTGAATTGGCCGCGACAAAAGACGAGACTGCGGAAAACAAGGGACTCACCGTCAGGATGCTGTTCCCGCTGAGTGCCGCCTGATCCGCCGCCCCGGCCTTCGGGCGGGGGAGGATGCGCATGACGAGGCCCGCAACGCTTGCCGATTTCCTGACGGCAAGCCCGATCGAACCACCCAGCAAGACGGCCGCCAAGGAGGCGCTGCAGGCGCTGCGCGAGGCTGCCCGCGATCAGGATCGGCTGAAGGTGCTGGCTGCATCGGAGAGCCCGCTCCGCGATTTCGCGGTCGCCGCCCTGTCGCTGTCGCCCTATCTCAGCGAAATTGCCCGCATCGATCCGTCGCTTCTGGATGCGGCACTGTTCGGCAATCTCGAGGAAACGGTGGAGGCGGAAATCCGTACCGCCCGCGACTGCTGGTCTGCCGGAGACGTGGCGGGCACCAGCGCAGAGACTGTTCTGATGAACCGCCTGCGGCTCGCCAAGCGCAAGGTCGCCTTCCTTCTCGCCTTCGCCGATCTCGCCCGCTATTTCGAGGCGCCGGAAACGACGCGCTGGCTGAGCCGCCTCGCCGAAGCAAGCCTGTCATCGGCCGTCGATTTTCTGCTGCTGTCGCTCGACGAGCAGGGCAAGCTCAAGCTCCCCCATCCGCAAAATCCCTCGCAAGGCTCGGGCCTGATCGTGCTCGGCATGGGCAAGCTCGGGGCCTCGGAGCTGAACTATTCCTCCGACATCGACGTTGTCGTGTTCTTCGAACCCGATCGCGGCATTGTCGTGGATCCGGACGAGGCGTCGGAGACCTTCGCGCGTCTTTGCCGCCGGCTTGTCCGCATCATGCAGGAGCGCACGGCCTATGGTTATGTCTTCCGCATCGACCTGCGGCTTCGCCCCGATCCGGGCTCGACGCCGCTGGCAATCCCGGTCGAGGCGGCCCTGATCTACTACGAGGGCAGGGGGCAGAACTGGGAGCGCGCCGCCTTCATCAAGGCGCGGCCCATTGCCGGCGATATCCCGGCGGGGGAAAGCTTCCTGAAGGAACTCATCCCCTTCATCTTCCGCAAATATCTCGACTATGCGGCGATTGCCGACATCCACTCGATCAAGCGGCAGATCCACCTGCACAAGGGTTTCGACGAGATCGCCGTCAAGGGCCACAACGTCAAGCTCGGGCGCGGCGGCATCCGCGAGATCGAGTTCTTCGCCCAGACCCAGCAATTGATCGCCGGCGGCCGCATGCCGGAACTGCGGTCGCGCCGGACGGACGATGCGCTGGCGGGCCTTGCCCGCGCCAACTGGATCGGCGCCGAGACGGCCGAGACGCTGACCTCGGCCTACTGGTTCCTGCGCGATGTCGAGCATCGCATCCAGATGGTGCATGACGAGCAGACGCACATCCTCCCAGACAAGGAAGCCGAGTTGAAGCGCATCGCGCTGATGATGGGGTTCCGGGACGTGAAGTCCTTTTCAACCCGTCTCGTTGCGGTTCTCCGCACCGTCGAGGACCGCTATGCCAAGCTCTTCGAGCAGGCGGCTGAGCTTTCCGGCGGTTCGGGCAATCTCGTCTTCACCGGCACGAAGGACGATCCTGATACGCTGAAGACCCTGGAAGGCCTCGGCTTCCAGCGCCCCGCCGACATCTCCCGCGTCATCCGTACCTGGCATTCCGGCCGTTATCGCGCCACCCATTCGGTCGAGGCCCGCGAGCGGCTGACCGAGATGATGCCCAAGCTGCTGGCGGCCTTTGGCGCAAGCTCGCGCGCCGACGATGCGCTGATGCATTTCGACCGCTTCATGGCGGGCCTGCCGGCCGGCATCCAGCTGTTTTCGCTCCTTGGCAACAATCCTCCGCTTCTCGATCTTCTCGTGACGATCATGGCCGCCGCTCCCCGGCTTGCCGGGATCATTGCGGCCCGTCCGCATGTCTTCGACGGCATGCTCGACCCGACGCTTCTGACGCGCATCCCCGAACGCGTCTATCTCGCCGAACGGCTGGCGCAGGGACTGTCCTCTGCCCGCCATTTCGAGGATGTGCTGGACAGCCTGCGCATCTTCGCCGCCGAGCAGCGCTTTCTGATCGGCATCCGCCTGTTGACCGGCGCCATCACCGGCGCTCGTGCCGCCCGCGCGTTTTCCGATCTCGCCGATCTCACGCTGGAGCGGGCGCTTCAGGCTGTCGAAACGGAGATTGCCGCCTCGCATGGGCGTTTCCCCGGCGGCAGTGTCGCGATTGTCGGCATGGGCAAGCTCGGCAGCCGCGAACTCACGGCTGGCTCCGATGTCGATCTGATCCTGCTCTATGACTACGACGATGCGGGTCTCGAATCGGATGGCGACAAGCCCCTCGACGCCAACCGCTATTTCGGCCGGCTGACACAAAGGCTGATTGCAGCACTCTCGGCCCCCACGGCGGAAGGCGTTCTCTACGAGGTCGACATGCGTCTGCGCCCCTCCGGCAACAAGGGGCCGGTGGCCACCCGCATCAACGCGTTTGCGCGCTACCAGCGCGAAGAGGCCTGGACCTGGGAGCACATGGCGCTGACGCGCGCGCGGCCGATTGCCGGCGACAAGAGCCTGATGCAGGAAGCCGAGGCGATCATCGCCGAAATCGTCTCCATGAAAAGAGACCGGGCAAGGATCGCCGCCGACGTTGCCGAAATGCGTGCGCTGATCGATCAGGAAAAGCCACCCTCGGGTCCCTTCGATTTCAAGCTCATCCCGGGCGGTCTGATCGACATGGAGTTCATCGCCCAGTTTCTGGCGATGATGTCAGGCGGCGGCATCGAGGCGGGAACGCCGACGGGGCAGGGTCTGGCCCGGCTTGGACGCGAAGCGATGTCCGAGGACGAGATGGACATGATCTCCTCGACGTTTGCGCTTCTCAGCGACCTCTCGCAGGTCATCCGCCTCTGCATCGATGGCGGTTTTGACCCGAAAGAGGCGCCTGGCGGACTGATCGACCTCGTCTGCCGCGTGGCGAATGCGCCCGATATCAAATTCCTGGAGGCCGACCTGAAGGCGCGCACGCGTGCCGTGCGCAAGACCTTTCACGGCTTGATGAAAGCCTCAGGCTGAGAGCTTCACCGGTTCGGCCGCATGATGGTCAGCGGCGGCGTGTGCGGTTGGCGTCGGAATGCGCAGCGAGATCGTCGTGCCGCGGCCTTCGCGCGAAAAGACGCGGATGCGGCCGCCATGGAGGGTGACGAGGGACTTGGAGATCGCAAGGCCAAGCCCCGAGCCGCCCTGGCTCTTGGCATACTGGCTCTGCACCTGCTCGAACGGCTGGCCGATCTTCTTCAAGGCGTCGCGTGGGATGCCGATGCCGGTATCGCTGATCGACAGTGTCACGGCGCCGTCGTGCCTGCGGGCCCGCAGCGATACCCTGCCGCCATGGCCGGTGAATTTAACGGCATTCGACAGGAGATTGAGCAGGACCTGCTTGATGGCGCGGCGGTCGGCCGAGAGCATCAGCCCGTCGCTCACCTCGCGATCGATATGGATCTCCTTGCATTCGGCGGTGATCGCCATGCAGCGCACGGTCTCCTCGATCAGTGGCGCCAGATCGACCGGCTCGCGCTCGATCTTGATATGGCCGGCTTCGATCTTCGACATGTCGAGAATGTCGTTGATGACGTTGAGCAGATGCCTGCCGCTGTCGAAAATGTCTTGGGCATATTCGTCGTATTTCTCCGAGCCGAGCGGGCCGAACATGTGGTTCAGCAGCATTTCGGAGAAACCCAGAATGGCGTTGAGCGGCGTGCGAAGCTCATGCGACATGTTGGCGAGGAATTCCGACTTCGCCCGGTTGGCGGCCTCGGCGCGTTCCTTTTCCGAGACATAGTTCTCGTTGGCGAGCGAAAGCTCGGCCTTCTGCTTTTCGAGGATCTTGCGCGAGGCATAGAGGTCGCCGATCGTGACCATCTGCCGGCGTTCGGACTCGCGCAGGCGCTCCTGGTGGCGCTTGAGGACGGTGATGTCCGTGCCGACCGAAACAAGGCCGCCGTCGCGGGTGCGGCGTTCGTTGATCTGCAGCCAGCGGCCGTCTGCCAGCTGGACTTCCGATGTCTGCGAACAGACGCCGCCCTGATCGGGATCGGCGACGCGGCGAACGATGACCGGCCGCGCGGCAGCGGCATTGACGGTCGCGCGCTCGGTGCCGGGCACCAGCACCTTGTCCGGCAGACCGTAGGCCTGCTGGTAGTGGCTGTTGCACATGACGAGGCGGTCGTTCTTGTCCCAGAGCACGAAGGCTTCCGAGGTCGATTCGATCGCATCGGCCAGACGCTGGTCTGCCTCGGCATAGCGCTCCGCCAGCCGATGCTGCTCGCTCACATCCATGGCGATGCCGATGAGGCGGTCGCGGCCGGCGGCTGTGCGGATCATCTGGGCGCGGGCCCGCATCCAGACATAGTGGCCGTCGGCATGGCGCATCCGGAAGACGCGGTCGACCTGCTTCGATTCACCCCGGATGATCGAGCGGGCGAGCGAATAGACGCTGCCGTCATCCGGATGCATCAGCCGCGCCGCGTCGCCGAAGCTCAGCACGGCAGCAGCGGGCGGCAGGCCCAGCATTTCATACATCGAGCGCGACCAGAACAGCGTGCGGTTCTGCATGTCGAAATCCCAAAGTCCGCAGCGACCGCGCGACAGGGCGGTTTCGACGCGCATGTTGGATTCAACGAAGACCTGGTCGGCATCGCGCGTCCGCTTCACCTGCGTGTAATAGGCAATGAGAATGACGAGAAGGATCGAGGTAATGCCGGCAAAGAGCGTGACGTTCAGCGACACCTCGTCCCGCCAGCGCTCGTCCACATCCGCCATGGAATTGGCCACCAGAATGTAGCCGGCGTCCTCGGGCAGGGCGGCAATCGCCATATAGTGATCCTGCCCGTCGAGCTCCGCATGGAACGTGCCGGCGCGATCACCGACGGCACTGGTCATGCGCGCATCCGGCGCGATCGACGAGAGCGAGCGGCCGACATAGGACGTGCCGCCCGGGGAGGCCGCAAAGATCTGGCCGGACCGCTGCACGAGGAGCACGAACCCGGCCACCGGCAGGCGCTCCTGCGGCAGGTAGCGCTTGAGGAGGGCTTCGGCCTCCGGGCGATTGGCGGAGATGAAATAGTCGGCATGCTCGGCAAGGGCGGCAGAGGCGGCGGCGACCGAGAGAATGGTCGTCTGGCGCACGGCACCTTCCAGCCGGTCTCGTTCGAGATAGATGCCCATGACACGCGAGGCGGCGACCACGATCAGGAAGGCGACGATGAGGACCGGGATCGAACGCTTCAGGATCGGCTCAAGGCGACCGCTTGTCCGGCCGGACGCGAATGGGCTCCGCCCTGTCGATCGAGCGGAGTCCCGGGACGCGAACTGTCCTGGAAGATGGAACGAATGCCGCATTGCACCCCTTCCCGGAAACTTTAAACGCAGCCGACCATCGGCCACGCTTCCCCGTTGCGCTTCCGCCATAATTCCCCGTTCCTGTGCTTGAACATCCGCCTCATGCCCGCATCGCATGAGACCGCCGGATGTCACTCGTCCCTGCCTGTTGCCGGAGCCAATTTCCGGTCTTTGATCGCAGGTGATTCGGGCCGCCGTGCCCGAAGTGATTCTAGTGAATCAAAGCTGATTCCCCTTGTCCAGAGAAAATCGTAACTCTTTTTTAACCATATGAAATCGCCCGGAATTTCGCGGCGTTCGCAGGCCTGTTTGCGGGTTGAAACTTGCGCGAATGTTGCAACGCACGCGCAAGATTCAAAACGCCCGCAAATCACTTTTTGCGGGCGTCTGATTTATGCACCGGTTTTTGTCCGTCTCACGCGTCCTGCAGCATGCGCTCCGCGATATCGCGCACATCCACCGAAAGGCTTGCAGACTGGTCGATCTTCGCCAGTGCGCGCTTGGCATGTTCGGCGCGCTGCGGCTCCAGCATGCGCCAGGAGCGCAACGAGGTCAGAAGGCGCGCCGCAAGCTGCGGATTGCGGGCATCGATGTCGAGCACCTGATCGGCAAGGAAGGCGAAACCGGCGCCATCCGCCCGGGCAAAGCCCGAAAGGTTGGAGAAGGCGTAGGTTCCAATCAGCGCGCGCACGCGGTTCGGATTGCCCGCGTTGAAGCGGGGGCTTTCCATCAGAGCCTTGACGCGATCAAGCGCATCCGGTCCCGGCGTGGTGGCCTGGATCGCGAACCACTTGTCGAGCACGAGCGGGTTGCCCTCGAAGCGGCTGGCAAAGGTCTCCAGCGCTTCGGCCGTCTCGGCGCTGTCGGGATAGTGATGCGCCAGCACCGTCAGCGCATGGCTGAGATCGGTCATGTTGTCGGCCTTGTCGAAGGCCTCGCGCGCCAGCGTCGGGTCGTTGTCGGCAAAGGACAGATAGGTCAGCGCGGTGTTGCGCAATGCGCGCTTGCCGGCGCTTGCCGCATCCGGCGTGAACGGTGCCTTCGACGACATCGTTTCAAACAGGTTTGCGAAGATCTTCCGCCCCGTCAGGCCGATCGCATTGAGGAGGCTCAGACGTGCGACGAGATTGGCGTCGGGATCGTTGTTCGAACCGATCTCGCGGGCGAGGTCGCTTTCGCTCGGCAGTGCCAGCGCCTGCGCGCGGAAGGCGGGTTCCAGGTCTTCGTCAGCCGCGGCGGCCAGCAGCGCCGCAATGAAGGCGGGATTGAAGGTCGGTGCGTCGCCGCGGCGCAGGGATTTCACCGCGCCGGTCAGTTCCGGCAGCGCCAGACTGTTCAGCGCCTGCCAGCGGGCGAAGAGATCACGATCATGCACCGCGATCTGGGCGAGGTCTTCCGAGGTCAGAGCATAGTCGACATTGATCGGCGCCGAGAAGCCGCGATTGAGCGAGAGGACCGGCCGGGCGGGAATGTTGGTAAAGGTGAAGGTCTGGCTGCGCTCTGTCAGATGCAGCACATCTTCGGTCACGTCGCCGCCGGTGACGCCATCCAGTTCCGCCTCGTTGCCGTTCGGCAGGATCAGGCCGAACTTCAGCGGGATATGCATCGGCTCCTTGCGCGCCTGGCCGGGTGTCGGCGGCACCATCTGTTCGAGCGAGACGGTGAATTCCTGGCGTTCCGCATCGAACTCGGTCGAGACGCTGACGAGCGGCGTGCCGGCCTGATGATACCACCGCGAAAACTGCGTCAGGTCGCGATCCGAAACATCCTCGAAGCATTTCACGAAATCTTCGATCGTGACGGCCTGGCCGTCGTGACGCTCGAAATAGAGGTCCATGCCCTGCTTGAACGTCTCGCGGCCAAGGATGGTCGCGATCATGCGGGTGACTTCCGAGCCCTTCTCGTAGACGGTGGACGTGTAGAAGTTGTTGATTTCCTTGTAGCGCGTCGGGCGCACGGGATGGGCAAGCGGACCTGCATCCTCCGGAAACTGCTCCGACTTCAGATGCCGCACTTCGGCAATGCGCTTGACGGCGCGCGAACGCTGGTCGGCGGAGAATTCGTGGTCGCGATAGACCGTGAGGCCTTCCTTGAGGCAGAGCTGGAACCAGTCGCGGCAGGTGATGCGGTTGCCGGTCCAGTTGTGGAAATATTCATGCGCGATGATCGCCTCGATATTGGCGAAATCGGCATCCGTTGCCGTTTCCGGATCGGCCAGAACATACTTGTCGTTGAAGATGTTGAGGCCCTTGTTCTCCATCGCCCCCATGTTGAAGTCGGAGACGGCGACGATCATGAAGATATCCAGATCGTATTCGCGGCCGAATACCTCTTCATCCCAGCGCATGGAACGCTTCAGCGCATCCATCGCATAGGCCGCGCGCGGCTCCTTGCCGTGCTCGACATAGATCTTCAGCGCCACTTCGCGGCCTGACATGGTCGTGAACGTATCCTCGACCACGCCAAGATCGCCGGCGACCAGCGCGAAGAGGTAGGACGGCTTCGGGTGCGGGTCGAACCACGAGGCGAAATGCTTGCCTTCGCCATAGCCCGCCTTGCCGATGCAATTGCCGTTCGACAGCATGACCGGGCAGGAGGCCTTGTCGGCGATAATATGAACCGTATAGACGCCGAGTGCGTCGGGGCGGTCATAGGCATAGGTGATGCGGCGGAAGCCTTCGGCCTCGCACTGCGTGCAATAGACGCCGTTGGACCGATAGAGGCCCATCAGCTGGGTGTTGTTGGCCGGGGCCAGAAACGTTTCCACGGTGATCTCGAAGGCGATTTCTTCCGGCAGGCCCTCAATCACCAGATGCTTGCCGGTCTCGTCATAGCGGTCACGCGGCAGATCAATGCCGTCCAGCAACAGCGACGTCATGATCAGCTCGTCGCCGTCCAGCACCAGCGGAGCGTCAAGCGCAGCACCAGGGCGGCGATGGAAAAGCGACCGCGCGGTGACCTTCGTCTCCAGTGGGTGCAATTCGAATGTCAGGTCGATGCGCTCAAGGATGAAGTCTGTGGGCTGGTAGTCCGCCAGGCTGAAAACCTGGCCCGTTTCAGTGCGCATGAAGTGTCCCGGGTGCTGCGGATGTTTCGGTCCCCATACATGCGTGGAAATCCGCTGATCCACGCCTGCAACGTGTCTTTCCGGCAATCGGCAAAGACGTTCCTCAGCGTATTTTTGACAGCCAATTCTGAATGATTGCTAAAGTTTGCTGCGAATTGACCAAACTGAAATGCGTTTCTTGCGCCAGAACCGCATACTCGCCGTGTTTATTGAGCGTCTTCATGGCCGGCTCCAGCTTCGCGGCATCGATGACTTCATCGTCGCTGCCGACGACAGCGAGATAGGGCGCACGAATCCGCGCGAATTCCGCGCCGTTGTTGGACGGAAGCTGCATCGATTGGACGAAGCGCCAAGTATAGTCGCTGGTGACGGAATAGCCGAGCGGTCCCTCCCAGACGGCCTCCGGAATGGCATACTGGACGGCGATTTCCCGGTCGGACCAGTGAAACCCGAGCGCATTCTGCAATTCGAGCGCCGCCACTCTTGCCTTGAGGGGGAGGGCCCAGCCGCCGAGAGCGGGCCTGTTGGCTGAAAAATCCGGCGACAGGATCGGTGCGAGCAGCAGCAGGCCATTGAGCTTGATCCGGCCCGGTGCGACCGCAAGGCGCGCCGCCACGGCAGCCCCGGCCGAATGCCCGCCGATCACGATCACGTCTCCAGGTGCAGAGGTCGCCCGGATCAGGTCGGCCAGATCATCCGTCGGCTGACCCACGTAATCGACATCGCCGCGGTGAAGCGGATTTTGGCCGTGGCCGCGCAGGTCGAAGGTGAAGACATCGGCGGTGCCGGCGCGGTAGGCGAGGCCGGTTGCGAGCGCAGTGAACTGCAGATCGTCCCAGGTTTCAGCATGGACAAGGTAGAGCTTGAGGCGGGTCTGTTCCTTGCTGCGGTAATGCCGGAAGCCGAGCAGCGACCGGTCGCGCGCCTCGAAGTTTTCGACCCGCGGGATTGCAGCACTTTCTGCGGCGGTCGGCACCGGCATGCCGATGGTTGCTGCGGCGCGCAATTCGGCGCGGTCACGGGGTCTGTTCATGGCAACAAGGCTCTGAACCACGAAGAGCGCGAAGAACGCCACCGCAATCAGTGCCAAACTGAACCAGCCGAGCGCCTTCATCAATGATTCCTCCCGAGGACTGTGGTGGCGCTTATTTTCAGTGTTCAAAATACAAGCATATTCTTTCGATTTACCCCGCGTTTTTGGCATTGCAGCCTGCCAAAACCTGCTACATTCGGGCAATCGTCATTATTCTTGTGCCAATATGGCACGTTGCCGGCCCGCTGGCTGAAAATTCCCGGAATTGAAATGCAAAGCACCGCCGCCAACCCCGTCAGGGGGATTGTGCTCAAAATCCTGTCCGTGATCGTCTTTCTTGCAATGTCGACCTGCATCAAGCTAGCAGGCGATGGTATGGCGACCGGCGAGATCACCTTCTACCGGTCGTTTTTCGCGATCTTCCCGATTCTCGGCTATCTGGCCTGGCGCGGCGAGCTGAAGACGGCGTTCAAGACCAAAAGCATCCTGGGGCAGATCACCCGCGGCTTTGTCGGCGTCGTCTCGATGACCTTCAGCTTCTACGGGCTGGTGCGCCTGCCGCTGCCCGATGCGATTGCCATCAACTATGCAATGCCGCTGTTCTCGGTGATCTTCGCGGCGATCTTCCTCAAGGAAGTGCTGCGCATCTACCGCATCACGGCAGTCATCATCGGCCTGACGGGCGTGCTGATCATCTCCTGGCCGAAACTGTCGCTGATCGAACACGCAGGCTCCTCGCAGGCAGCGCTCGGGGCCATGGCGCTGATTGGTTCGGCGATCCTTGGCGCAATCGCCATGCTGCTCGTCCGCCGCCTGGTGCAGACGGAGAAGAGCTCGACGATCGTGCTTTATTTCTCGCTGACGGCCTCGGTGTTCTCGCTCTTCTCCATCCCGCTCGGCTGGCCACCGATGACCATGGAACAGCAATTGTCGCTGGTGGTCGCCGGCTTCTGCGGCGGTCTCGCACAGATCCTGATGACGGAAAGCTATCGGTATGCCGAGGTTTCGACGATCGCGCCCTTCGAATACACGTCGATCGTGTTCGGGCTGATCGTGTCCTATTTCCTGTTCGGAGATGTGCCGGAGCCGATGATGCTGCTGGGAACCGCCATCGTGATTTCGGCTGGCGTCTTCATCATCTACCGGGAAAGCAAGCTCGGCCTCGAGCGCAAGGCCATGCGCAAGCACGTCACGCCGCAGGGCTGACGTGCGACAGTCTCAGAGGCTGCGGCCGGAAACCCGGATGCGGCGGCGCTCGGCGCGCTCGCGATAGTCGTTGGCAGCCGAAACGGCAAGCTTCACCGACTTGATCGTGCCGGCAAGGTTCTGAAGGGGATTGTAGCGCATCGTGTGCTCCTTACTTCTGGATGAAGTCGCTGAACAGCGCCATCGGCTTCGCCGGGATCGCATAGCCGCGTGCGGTCAACTGTTCGTTGGTGGCGATCTGAAAACGGCGATAGGCAGACTGGCCCGGTGTGCGGGACATCTTGCGGAGCGTTTCAAACCCTGAATGGGTGGAGCGGAAAGTAGCGTGCATGGCCTTGGTTCCTAAAGTTCGATTCCTCCCAAGACACGTCGGTAATATCGCAATGCAGCATAAATTTTGCAATGCGAAGAAACGGGAAACTGCCATGCGCGAGCCGCATGGCTTGCGACACATTGCTGTCAAATAAGGCAGGGGTTGCCCAAAATCTTAATGGAGATCAGGCGTTTGCCTGTTTCATGCGCTGCTCGAGCGCAAGCAGGTCCATCCAGGCGAGGCGCTTGCTGAGCGGCGCGGTCATCAGATCCTGTGGATGCAGCATGGCAATCGCCTCCGTCGGCGGCGATCCGATCTCGAACCACTGACCGCGCAAGGCATGGATCGCCTCGGCCGAGCCGGTGAAATAGCGTGTCGCGAAATTGCCGAGCATCACGATGAAACGCGGCTTCGTCAGTGCAATCAGCCGCATCGCAAATGGCCTGCAGATCTCGGCTTCCGCCGGTGTCGGCGGTCGCCCGCCCGGCGGGCGCCAGGGAACGGTGTGCGCCAGAGTCGTCTCGGCGATGTCGATGCCGATCGCGCCGAACATCTTCGCCAGCAGTTCCCCATGAGCACCGGAGAAGGCGACGCCTTCGCGGTCGTCCTCCGCGGATGGTGTTGCGCCAAAGATCAGGATCGGCAGCGTGCCGACCTCCGTCGGGAAGACGCTGTTGCGGGCACTGGCCTTGAGGTTGCAGCCTTCGAACGCGTCGATCGCCTGCTTCAGCTCGGCAAGGCTTGTCGCGGCTTCGGCCGCACGACGCGCCATCTCGACGGCTTCCTCGCCGGGGATTGCCACGGCCGTTGCCGAGACAGGGCGGGGGGCCGGCTTTGCCGCAGCCGGGCTCGGGCGTTGCGCCCGTTCCTGTGCAGGGGCTGCTGGTGCCGGGGCACGCATTGCCACACTCGCCGCAAATTCCGCGAAGCGATCGACCCCCTCATCTTCCAGCAGGAACTCCACCCCCGCATCCGCATGAAAATGCAGAAGCGCGGCCAGTTCTCCGGCGTTGAGGTTCGAAGCTTCGATCATGCCTCTACTTTAAAGGAAGCGTGCCGGGCAGGGAACCGCCAAACGCTCATCCACAGGCCGAACGTCACGACACCCAGTCGGCAATGTCGTCGCGTTCGCCGATCAGCGCCAGACCATGGGCAATCGACAGCAGTTCTCCACCGCCCTCGATGCGTTCGGTGCCGAAGCGGCGGCCGAACATGTTGCGCACGGCCGGCACGAAGGAGGTGCCGCCGGTGAGGAACACCGCGCCGATCTCGCTTTCCGGCATGTTCGCTTCCGCCAGCGTCTCGTCCAGCGCCTTTTCCATCAGCGCGATATCCGGCGCGATCCAGGTCTCGAAATCGGCGCGCTTCACCACGCGGTCGCCCGAGCGTCCCAGCGGTTCGAAATGGAACTCCGCCTCGTCCTGCGACGACAGCGCAAACTTCGTCTTCGAAATCGCCTGATAAAGCGGATAGCCCTCGTCATGCTCGATCAGATCGACGAAGAGTTCGAGCTGATCCGGGTCTTCCGCCTGCCGAACCAGCGACTTCAGGTCCTGGAAATCGCGCAGTGTCTTGAAGATTGACAGCTGGTTCCAGCGGCCGAAATTGGCGTAATAGTTCGACGGGATTTCCAGCCGCTTGCCGAAATTGCGAAAATATCCGCCCTTGCCGATTTGCGGGCTCACCACATTGTCGATGATGCGGAAATCGAACATGTCGCCGGCAATGCCGACGCCGCCATGGGCAATCGGCTGTGCCTTGACCTTGCCCGCCACCTTCTCGAAGCGGATGATCGAATAGTCGGTCGTGCCACCACCGAAATCGGCGACGAGGACATTGGTGTCGCGTTCGAGATTCTGGGCGAAGTAGAAGGCGGCCGCCACCGGCTCCATGACGAACTGCACATCCGGAAAGCCGAAGCGGGCAAGCGCAGTGCGGTAGCGCTCCATGGCCAGTTCCGCGTTGGCATTCATGCCGGCAAAGCGCACCGGGCGGCCGGCCACGATCCGCGTGACATCCGACGGCCAGCCGTCGCCCGAATAGGCCATCATGCGGCGGGTGAAGATTTCGAGGAGATCCTCGAAGCTGTGCCGGCGCGCGTGAACGATGGTGGACTGGAAGAGCGGGCTTGCCGCAAAGGTCTTGATCGACTGCAGGAAGCGGCATTCGCCCGGATTGTCGATGAAGCTGCGGATGGCCGCCGCTCCGGCTTCCACCTTGAGTGCGAGCCCGCCCAGATCCTTGTCCTTCATGAAGGACAGGCAGGTGCGCAGGCTTTCCGTCACCTCTGCATTGCTGGTGAAGCTCAGCGATTGGGTCGTATCGCCGGCCCTGGCGGCCAGCACGGTATTGGTCGTGCCGAAGTCGAAGCCGAGGGCGGTCATGGCAAATCCTTGTCCGGCCGCGGGGAGGGCGCAGCCTGTCGTTCAAAAGGGTGTGAAAAAGGCAGGGCGCGCCTGATCGCATGGCGACCGAGCGAAATCAAGGCGGCTGTCGTGAAGTTTTTTCGAAATTACATCCGGCGCCCGGCGACGACCGCGCCGAGACCGAGAAGGGCAACGATCGCGCCATAGAGCATCCATTGCGGCTGCGCGATCATGAAGCTGGAGGCAGGATAAGGGAAGTAACCGCTCCCCTGACCGATCCAGACAAGGCCGAAAAGAACGGCGAGAATGCCGACGCCAACAACTGCAATGCGCTTCATGACAGGTCTCCGTTCAAGGGGGCGTAAAGGTCAGATCGATTTCGCCGCGCCGCCGTCGCAGCGCACCAGCGTGCCGGTGACATAGCTGGCGGGCGCGGAGCACAGGAAGGCGCCGACGCTTGCAAATTCTTCCACCGTTCCAAGCCGCCCGGCAGGGATCGACTTGACCGAAGCCTCGCGCACCTCCTCCAGCGTCTTGCCCGTCCGCTTGGCATTCGCGCCATCCAGTTCGTCGATCCGGTCGGTATGGATGCGGCCCGGCAGCAGCAGGTTTGCCGTCACGCCGGCACCCGCAATCTCTGCCGAAAGCGTCTTGTTCCAGCCGACGAGGGCCGAGCGCAGCGTGTTGGAAAGCGCCAGATTGGCAATCGGCTCGAACACACCGGAAGAGGCGACGGTCAGCACACGCCCCCAGCCACGCGCTCTCATCTGCGGCACGATGAGGTTGGTGAGCGTAATCACGCTGACCACCATCGACTGGAAATAGGTGTTGAGATTGTCAGCCGTCAGCACCTGTTCCGCCGTTCCCGGAACCGGCCCGCCCGTGTTGTTGACGAGAATGTCGACGCCGCCAAGCAGCCGCTCTGCCTCTCCCGCAATGAAGGCCGGAAATCCGGCATCGGCAATGTCGGCGGCCACAAATTGCGCCTTGCCCTTGCCTTCCGCATTGATCGCCACGCAATTGGCCGCAAGCCTGTCGGCGCTGCGCCCGCACAGCAGGACATCCGCACCCTCGCGCGCCAGCGCAACGGCAATCCCCAGCCCAAGCCCACGCGAAGACGCCAGCACCAGAGCGCGCTTGCCGGAAATTCCCAGATCCATGATGTCTCTCCTGTTGTTGGTTCGACATATAACCCCATCGAATCGATCCGCAAAGCCGCCTTTGTGTCTCTTGCATCCCAGGACAAACCGTCTTTTTTCTTGCCAACTAATTGACGTTCACGTAAACGTAATAGGATAAATCGTTTGTAATTTCGCACATGCAAGAAATGCAAAGGATTTGGCGCATCCACGCTCGACAAGGCTCAAAGCCTTTGTCAAAAAGCCTGACCAAATTTGAACGTCAGGCCGCGCGTGGGGCGAACCAGGGCATCTGCGGCTTGCTAGAGGAGAGAGCGATGAGCGGAGAGACAGAACTTCCGGAACGCGAGTCGATGGAATTCGACGTCGTGATCGTTGGCGCAGGTCCGGCCGGTCTTTCCGCCGCGATCCGCCTGAAACAGGTCAATCCGGAGCTTTCCGTCGTTGTGCTGGAAAAGGGCGCTGAAGTCGGCGCGCATATCCTGTCCGGCGCGGTCGTCGATCCGATCGGCATCGACGCGCTGCTTCCCGGCTGGCGCGAAGAGGAGGGGCATCCCTTCAAGACCGAGGTCAAGGACGACCACTTCCTGCTGCTCGGCCCTGCCGGGTCGCTGCGCCTGCCCAACATTCTCATGCCGCCGCTGATGAACAATCACGGCAACTACATCGTCTCGCTCGGCAATGTCTGCCGCTGGCTGGCGACGAAGGCTGAAGAGCTGGGCGTCGAAATCTATCCGGGCTTTGCCGCTGCCGAAGTACTCTATAACGATGCCGGCGCCGTCATCGGCGTCGCCACCGGCGACATGGGCATCGAGAAGAATGGCGAGCCGGGGCCGAATTTCGCCCGTGGCATGGCACTGCTCGGCAAGTATGTCCTGATTTCGGAAGGCGTGCGCGGCTCCATCGCCAAGCAGCTGATCGCGAAGTTCGATCTCTCCAAGGATCGCGAGCCGCAAAAATTCGGCATCGGCATCAAGGAACTCTGGGAGGTCAAGCTCGAGAACCACAAGCAGGGCCTCGTGCAGCACTCCTTCGGCTGGCCGCTCGGCATGAAGACCGGCGGCGGTTCGTTTCTCTATCATCTCGAAGACAACCTCGTCGCCGTCGGCTTCGTGGTGCATCTCAATTACAAGAACCCGTATCTCTTCCCGTTCGAAGAGTTCCAGCGCTTCAAGACGCATCCGGCGATCCGCGGCACGTTCGAAGGCGGCAAGCGCATCTCCTATGGCGCGCGCGCGATTACCGAAGGCGGCTATCAGTCCGTGCCGAAGCTCTCCTTCCCCGGCGGCGCGCTGATCGGCTGCTCGGCGGGCTTCGTCAACGTCCCGCGCATCAAGGGCAGCCATAACGCGGTGCTGTCAGGCATCCTGGCCGGCGACAAGATCGCCGCAGCCATTGCGGCAGGCCGCGCCAATGACGAGCCGGTCGAGATCGAGAACGAATGGCGCGACACAGCGATCGGCAAGGACTTGAAGCGCGTGCGCAACGTCAAGCCGCTCTGGTCCAAGTTCGGCACCGCCATCGGCGTCGCGCTGGGTGGTTTTGACATGTGGGTCAATCAGCTCACTGGCGGCTTCTCCTTCTTCGGCACGCTGAAGCATGGCAAGACGGACGCGGCCTCGCTCGAACCCGCCTCGCAGCACAAGCCGATCGACTATCCGAAGCCGGACGGCGTGCTGACCTTCGACCGCCTGTCCTCGGTGTTCCTGTCCAACACCAACCATGAGGAAGACCAGCCGGTCCATCTCAAGGTCAAGGACATGGCGCTGCAGAAGTCATCGGAACTCGGCATCTACGCCGGCCCGTCCTCGCGCTACTGTCCGGCGGGCGTCTATGAATGGGTGGAGAAGGATGGCGAGCAGACCTACGTCATCAACGCCCAGAACTGCGTCCACTGCAAGACCTGCGATATCAAGGACCCCAACCAGAACATCAACTGGGTGCCGCCGCAGGGTGGTGAGGGGCCGGTTTATCCGAATATGTGATGAGGCTCTCCTCTCCCCTTGTGGGAGAGGAGGGTGCGTTATCTACGCGTGGTCATCATCCGCGCGGTCTTTTCCATCCGCCACGACACCGCAAAGATCCCCAGACCAATCAGCCCCAGGAACATGCCGACATAGCCGGTTGCGGGATAACCGAAGCCGAGCGTGACGACGAGGCCGCCGAGCCAGGCGCCGAGCGCATTGGCGACGTTGAAGGCGGAATGCATGGAGGCGGCGGCGAGCGCCTGGCCTTCGGCTGCGACGTCCATCAGGCGCGTCTGCACGGCCGGGCCGGGCGCGAACGTGCAGCCGGTGAGGAAGACGCAGAGGCAGAGCATGTACGGGTTGGCCGCTGTCAGGCTGAACAGCAGCATGATCGCCATGTTGAAGATCAGCATGCCGCCGATCGTGCCCATGATCGAGATGTCGGCGAGCCGCGAGCCGACGATGTTTCCGACATTCATCCCCACGCCGAAGATGCCCATGATGACGGGAATCCAGGCCGGCGACATCATCGCGACTTCCAGCGCGGTCGGCGCGACATAGCTGAACACGGCAAACATGCCGCCAAAGCCGGTCGAGGCGATCAGCAGCGTCAGCCACACCTGCGGGCGCGTGAAGGCGACGAGTTCGCGCTTCATGCTGGCGCCTTCCGCCACGGTGTCGCGTGGCAGATAGATGGCGCAGAGCACAACGGTCACCAGCCCGATCACGCCGACGCCACCGAAGACGACGCGCCAGTTGAGCAGCTGGCCGAAGAAGGACATGATCGGCGTTCCGGCCAGTGTCGCAACCGTCAGACCGAGCATCATCCAGCCGACGGCGCGCGCCCGCATGTTGACGGGCACGAGCGAGGCGGAGACGAGTGCCGCAACGCCGAAATAGGCGCCATGCGGAAGGCCGGTGAGAAAGCGCAGAACGGCAAAGCTGCCGAAGGTCGGGGCAAGGGCGCTCAGGATATTGCCGAGTGCAAAGACGCCCATCAGCCCGAGAAGCAGGTTCCGCCGCGAAACCTTCGCCGCCAGCATGGCAATGATCGGGGCGCCGACGACAACGCCGAGCGCATAGGCGCTGATCACATAGCCGGCCTGCGGCGCGGTCACGTTGAAGGTCGTGGCGATATCCGGAAGCACGCCCATGACGGCAAACTCGCCCGTCCCGATACCGAACCCGCCGACGGCGAGTGCTAAAATGACGAGGGCCACTTCAAACGGGGTATAGACGCGGGGTGCGGCCTCTTCGGTCACAGGCATGCAATCGTTGCAGACGGAATCGCTCAAGTTCAAAACTCTCGGAACAACAGGGACGCGGCACGCAGCAGCGCGGCGTCAAACACGGGGGATGTGAGGTGTCGGCAATCGGACAAATTGGTTCGATTGCCTTATGGGTAACAGATGCCCGCTAGCCGGTAAAGCAATTATTGCGTCGCAACAAATTCCCGGGGCGCTCAGATCGAGCGCATGATCCCGCCATCGACGCGGAGATTCTGCCCGGTGATATAGCCGCCGCCGGACGAGGCGAGGAAGGCGACGGTCGCGGCAATTTCCTCCATCGAGCCGTAGCGGCCCATGGGGATCTTCTCGCGCCGTTCGTCCTTCTCCGGCAGGCTGTCGATATAGCCGGGCAGGATATTGTTCATGCGGATATTGTCGCCCGCGTATTTGTCGGCAAAGAGCTTGGTGAAGGCGGCGAGCCCTGCGCGGAAGACGCCGGAGGTCGGGAATTGTGCATCTGGTTCGAAGGCCCAGGCGGTGGAAATGTTGATGATCGCGCCGCGACCCTGCTTCTGCATATGCGGCGTGACGAGCCGCGTCGGACGGATCACGTTCAGCAGGTAGTAGTCCATGCCGAGATGCCAGTCCTCGTCCGAAATATCGAGAACCGGCCCCTTCGGCCCGTGGCCGGCGCTGTTGACGAGCACATCGACGCGCCCGAAGCGCTCGAGCGACAGATCGACGAAACGCTTGATGTCATCGGTGGACAGGTTGGAGCCGGTGACGCCGAGCCCGCCCAGTTCGGCGGCCAGCGCCTCGCCCTTGCCGGAGGAGGAGAGGATCGCGACCTTGTAGCCGTCGGCCGCCAGCTTGCGGGCTGCCGCAGCACCCATGCCGCTTCCGCCTGCCGTAATCAGCGCCACTTTCAGATCGGTCATCGTTCCACTCCTGCTTAAAAGTCTCCCAAATCTATAGTGGTCGCGCGCTGACTTGGGAACCTTTGCGGCGTTCGGACGTTAAAAAACCGGCCCCCTTGCGGAAGCCGGTTTTGGAGTACCGAGTTTTGGTTTGCCTCAGCCGCCGAAGAGGGAGGCGAGGAAGTTCTTCTTGCCGCCGGTCGGGGCGTCGTTGCCGAGGCTTTCGACGACCACGATCGTGTGGAGGTCGCCGCGCTTGTAGTACTTCAGGAAGCTGTAATAGTCCTTGAAGGCGATGCAGCCGGCGGAGTCGCCCGGGCGGCGGCGCAGATAAGAGTGTGTCAGGATGCCGTCGCGGCCATACATGCGCGTACGGTCCTGCGGCGTCATGCGCAGTGCCGGAACGCCATGGAACGGCGTTTCGCGCATCGAGAGCTTGTACGTATTGGGCGGGGTCGGACCCTTGCCCCTCATCGTCTTGTATTTCGGATTGTCGCGGAACTGGCCGAGACCGGAATGCGCTTCGAACTTCGTGCCGTCCGGCATGTAGACCGTCTTGGCCGTGATATCGTAGATGGCAACGCCAGCCTGCATCTTCGGCGCAACCGCCTTGCGCGGCAGGCCGATGTCTTCGTTGTCGGTCTTCGTGTTGGCGTAGGCGAGAACCTGCTTGGGCGCTTCGTTCTTGGCAGCAACCGGCGGCGCCGGCGGCTTCGGCCAGCCTTCGGGGCGGGCCATCGGCAGCGGCGCGTCGAAGTCGGGTTCCTGCATCACCACCTTGAAGCGGCTTTCGGCGCTGTCGGGCGTAACCAGGCTTGCCACCTGCTGGTCGGCTTGCGGCTTCTGCGGAATGGAAGCGGTGGCGACGGCCGGCTCGGCCTCGATCTGCGGTGCGGCTGTTGGCGTCGGAACGCTGGCAAGACGCAGCATGTTCTGCATGTCGGCCTGTGCAAAGACTTCCGCCTTCTTCGGCAGAACCGGCACATCGACCGAGGCCACGGCTTCGCGCGGCGGAACGGTAAAGGACTTGGCAGCGTGGGTCACGACCGCATCGGCAACAAACGGATAGAGTCGCGAAGACTTCTCGGCACGGATATTGCGCGCTTCGTACTGCTCCTTGGTCGGAGGCAGCGGATCGGTCAGCGTGAGCCTGATCTTGCTCGTTTCAGCAGGCGCATGGTGCGTAGATGTAACGGTGGCGAGTGCGATCAACAGCGCTGTCGCGCCCGTTGCTGCAATAGCCGCTCCCTGGGACATGCTCAATCCGGTAGCCTTCGTCGCTTTCGCCTTGTGCGGACGGGCTTGCGCCCCGAACCTGCCGGCGATATCTGCCACATTTGCCATTAAACTCGGCTCCACTCGTTACGCAGACCCGCATTGAGGCGCAAAAAGCCTCGCGGGGAACTGATGAGCCCAGTGTGACAAACTATGGTAACCAAATGGTTTACGAGGCCTTCTGAATTGTAACTACGCCTTAAAGCAACGCCTAAAGATAGGACGTTATTGGCCTTTTTACGGCATGAGTCAACAGAAGTGGCCGTTCGGGATCCTGTGTGGTTACCTGCTCCGGGTCGAATTACCAAAATGCAAAAACCGCGCCGGGGTGTCCGACGCGGTCAGGAATATGCGAGAGCTTGCTTGCGCGAAGCATTCTGTCCCTTTTCGGGCTTCTTCTTCTTGTCATAAACTGCAGAGGCGATCACGCCGCGATCCGATCTACTTCGGATTAATGCATGGTCATCCATTCGCGGGCTTCGCGGAGCGCCTGGGCGAGCTGCATCTTCGTCATGGCGTTCGACAGATCGGCGCGCAGCGAAGCGGCGCGGTCGGAGCCCTTGATGGCGGCAATGTTCAGCCACTTGTGGGCGGCGACGAGGTCGACGGCGCAACCGCGGCCGGCCGCATACATCAGACCCATTTCGCAGAAGACGTCCGCGCGGGTTTCGCCACCCATTGAGGAAGTCTCGTTCATTTCAAATCGTGCCATTGTCTTAATCCCTGTGCCTGGTTTCTTTTTGTTTTATGCGATCCCTGTTTTCCCTTTCGGGCCACCTTGCTGGCCCCGCCCATCTTGTTGCGGACTGGGGCCTGCCTGGTGCATCTGGCCGGGTTGTTTCCCGTGCTCGTCTTGTGGCTTCACTATCCCACGAGCCCTTCAACAGGCGCTTAAAAGGCATCCTTAATTGGACGAAAACAAAGTTCAAATGATTGGTAAACTTGGCTTTTTGTTAAACATCAGAAGCCTTGCGATGCCGGGCTTTTGGCGCAAATTTTACGAATTATTCAATCGGCGATTTCAACGAAACGCTAACCAAGCGAAACGAAGGCCTTTTCAGAGTTCCCGGCAAGGACCGCGAAAACGCCGCAAAAATCCCATTTACCTTTACGTGCGCGGAAGATATTGTTCGTCTGTCGCCACGGCCTGAGGGGCTTGGCAGGCAGTGGTTTTCATAGGAGCATGGCGGATGCCAGCCTGTCAGAGGATGCAGGCATGGCGATGGCGCCCTGGAGGAGGTCTCTGAATGATGAAGTTGGTTTCTGCAGCGATTGTAATTTCGGCTTTTGCCGCGCCGGTCTTTGCGGCCGAGGCGATCGAAGGCACCTGGAAGCGTCCGAACGGCACGCTGATCCAGTATTCCGGTACCGGCGACAAATATTGCGGCACCGTGCTGAACAACGAATACAAGGGCAAGTCCATCGGCTGCATGTCCGGCAAGGGCGGCGACTACAAGGGCACCGTCAACAAGCTGGACGAAGGCAAGACCTATTCGGGCAAGGCCCATGTCGAGGGCGGCACGCTGACGCTTTCCGGCTGCGCGCTCGGCGGACTGATCTGCAAGAGCGAGAAGCTCACCAAGCAGTAAGCATCCCTCCCTTGGTGGTCATGACCGGGCCCGGCAGCAATGCCGGGCCTTTCCTTTGTCCTCGAGGACCCGTTCATCATTCTGAATGCCGGCTGAATGCGGGCCTCAGGACCCGTTCAGTCCCGATGCGCTAGAACCGTTTCACACGATGAGAGTGGATCGGGGAGTTGCGTAACATGGACAAGCAGGTTCGGCGGATGATGATCATAGCATTGGTCGGAGTGGTCTTTGGCCTGTCGACCTCGGCGGTCGTCACCTCGACGTCCGGCTCCAACCTTCGCTTCTATCATGGCCCGGAAGTCGCCTGCGTCCTGACAAACGATCCGATCTGCGGGTCGCCGCGGTAAACGTCGATGCGAGCCGCAATCTCTGTCGATTGCTTGTTACACTGTTCAGTCTATAATGGGACATGGACAAGCGAATCTTCCCCACCCGACCCCTTCCGTTCATTTCCCCAGACCCGTACGAGCCGCAGGTTTTCGATGACGCCACGGCAGCCGTCGATGCCCTGAAAGTGCTCTACGAGCGCAACACGGCATTCCTCAGCGACGCCTTCAAGGCGATCGCCACCGGCGTGACGCCCGGGGCGCGCTTCCGGGCCTACTATCCGCAGGTCTCCATCGAGACCTCCAGCTTCGGCCATGTCGACTCGCGCCTTTCCTATGGCCATGTCACGGCACCCGGCGTCTATACGACGACCATCACCCACCCGGAACTCTTCCGCCATTATCTGAAGACACAGCTCGAACTTCTGATGAAGAACCACGGCGTGCCCGTCGTTGTGTCGGAATCGGCGACGCCCATCCCGCTGCACTTTGCCTTCGGCGAGGGCGCGCATGTCGAGGCGAATTTTGTCGATGGCGCGGAAGTGCAGCTGCGCGACCTGTTCGACACGCCGGACCTCAACACGACAGACGACGAGATCGCCAATGGCGAATACGAGCCGGCGCCCGGCGAGCCGAGCCCGCTGGCACCCTTTACCGCCCAGCGCATCGACTATTCGCTTGCCCGCCTGAGCCACTACACCGCGACCAGCGCGACGCATTTTCAGAACTTCGTCCTCTTCACGAACTACCAGTTCTATATCGACGAATTCTGCAAATGGGCGCGCGAGCAGATGGCCGCCGGCGGCAATGGCTACAGCGCTTTTGTCGAACCGGGCAACATGATCACCTATCCGGGCGAGACCGAGCCCAGCGAAGGCGGCGCGCCGCGTCTGCCGCAAATGCCGGCCTATCACCTGAAGAAGAAGGGCCATGCCGGCATCACCATGGTGAACATTGGCGTCGGCCCGTCCAACGCCAAGACGATCACCGACCATATCGCCGTCCTGCGCCCGCATGCCTGGCTGATGCTGGGCCACTGCGCCGGCCTGCGCAATTCGCAGCGCCTCGGCGACTATGTTCTGGCGCATGCCTATATGCGCGAAGACCATGTGCTGGACGACGACCTGCCGGTCTGGGTTCCGATCCCGGCGCTCTCCGAAGTGCAGGTTGCTCTCGAAGAGGCGGTCGAGGAAGTCACCGGCTACAATGGCTATGAGCTGAAGCGCATCATGCGCACCGGCACCGTCGCCACCATCGACAACCGCAACTGGGAACTGCGCGACCAGCGCGGCCCGGTGAAGCGGCTGAGCCAGGCGCGCGCCATCGCGCTCGACATGGAATCGGCCACCATCGCCGCCAACGGCTTCCGCTTCCGCGTACCGTATGGGACGCTGCTCTGCATCTCCGACAAGCCGCTGCATGGCGAGCTGAAACTGCCCGGCATGGCGACGGCCTTCTATCGCACGCAGGTCAACCAGCATCTCCAGATCGGCATCCGCGCCGTCCAGAAGATGGCCGAAATGCCATCGGAAAAGCTTCATTCGCGCAAGCTCAGAAGCTTCTTCGAAACGGCGTTCCAGTGAGTTGAGCGACGGGCAGGGGATGTCACGATGGAGCTTGCCGCCCTTGGCAACCGCATCTGCATCCTCGGTCCGTCCAACAGCGGCAAGTCGACGCTTGCCGATGCGATTGCCCGAAAACGCGGCCTGACGCCAATCCATCTCGATCAGCTCTATCATCTGCCCGGCACCGACTGGGTGCCGCGCCCGCGCGAGGACTTCGTCGCGCTCCACGATCAGGCGCTCACCGGCGAGCGTTGGGTGATCGATGGCAATTATTCGGTCTGCATGCCGCAGCGCTTCGCACGGGTCACCGGCGTCATCCTCCTCGAGATCCCCACCGCACTCAGCCTGTTTCGCTATGTCCGCCGCACGCTCTTCCAGAAGAACCGCATCGGAAGCCTGCACGGCGGGGAGGACAGCATCAAATGGATGATGATCCGTCACATCACGGTGGTGACGCCGAGGAATCGCGAGCGAAACCACAAGACCTTCGCCGATATCGCCCTGCCGAAGATCTGTCTGCAGTCGGCCGCGGCAATCGACGCGGCGTATGAGGCCTGGGGCCTTGAGCGATAGGCGGTAGCAAGAAAGCCGGCGCTCCTTTTCCTGCAATGATTTTCGATTTGAGCCGAATATCCCGGGCCGCCTGTCCGTCTTGATAGCAGATGTCCCGTTCGCGAGGTTACTTTCGGGAGCAAAGACATCGGCCTCCAGAGGTTGCAGTGCCGGTCGCTTGTTCTACGGCTTGTGCTGAAACCGATGTTGGTCAATTCTGACACTGCTCTTGAAACAGCATGCCCGCATCGTGCCCTGGCCTGACAGGGAAGGGCGCCTGCATGCGAACAAAGATGGGAACCCCGGCATGTATCGCTCAATGGTGACAGGCAGATATTCTTCCATGCTCCTCGCCCTGGGCGTCTTCTGGGCTGCCCATTCCACCGCGCAAGCCGCCGCCGACTGCCAGCCGGTCTTCGATGCCTATGAAGCGCAGTTTAAGGCGCCCGCCATGAAGAAGACGATAAAGACGCAGGGCATGAAGGATCTGGTCGAGTTCATCCTGACCCAGGACGCGATGTATAGCCGCGTCGGCGCAGCGGATCCATGGTCCAAAATGCCCGTGAGTGCCCAGGTTCGCGCGTTGATGAAACAGAAGATGCCATCGCCCAAGACGGTCACCGATTGCCGCAAGATCGGGGCTCAACAGCTCGATGGCGTCGCGGTGACGGCTTACGAAATCTCGCCCAACGCGGCGTCCGGCAATGTTCCCGGAGAGAAGAAGACCGTTTTCATCGACGACAAGAGCGGTCTGCCGATCGCCGAGACCATGCTGAAGGCGGGCACGGAAATGAAGATCGTCTACGAGGGCGTCGCCGCTCCGATCCCGTGAGTGGGGCTGACCGGAATTCAGGCCAGCCGGATCTCCCGGGCGCGAAGGCGCTGATGCCGTTTCATGCGCTGACGTTGGCGCTGGTGATGCCGCCGCTCGCGGGGCTGCTTCTCCTGGTGTCCTTCGGTGCCTGGCCGATTGGCGCGCCGCTGGTCTTCAGCATTCTGGCGCCTGCCTATGTGATCGGTGCCGCACCGGCGTTTGTCGCGGGGCGGCTTGATGTCAGGCTCGCCTCTCGCGGGTGGCGGGCAGGCAGCCGGCTGGCGAGCCTTGCAGCCCTGGCCTTCGTGTTCGGCGCGATGCTCCTCGTGCCATTCTATGTGTCCGGCCGGATACACGGTGCGGAGCCGCTACTCATGCCGTTTGCTCTCGGCCTGTCTGCAGGTCTCGCGCTCGGGTTCAACATGGTCCTCACGCGCCTCTTTTTCCCGCAGGGCAAGTTGCCGTCTGAAAGGAACGAAATGCCATGAAACTTGAAACGAAGCATAGTCTGTCCGCCTGCCTCATCGCCGCGCTGTCCGCCCTGATGATGGTAGAGCCGGCAAAGGCCGCCATGCACGGAACCGGGATCTCGCAATCCCGCCGTGAGTATCAATCGCATCCGCTTGCGACGCCTGTTGCGGAACGGTCCCGTGCGCACAATGTCTCCAAGGGCGACCCCGAGCGTAAGGCCATTCTCGACGCCGTGCGCGAGGCCAATGCCGATCTCAATGATCGTGTGCCCATTGTCTTCGTCGTCGAGGTCCTGCGCAGTGACGGTCACATGGCCTATTTTCGCGGCAAGGTCCGCAACAAATCCGATGGCCGTCCGGTCGCCGCCGAAATTTGGGGCCAGTGCGAGCAGGACCCGGATACGGCTCTGCTGGAGGCGCTGCTTGAAAAACGGAACGGCCGCTGGAAAGCGGTCCAGGCCAACCGCTGCGCCGATGATGTCTTCATGACCGAAGAGGACCGTTCGCGATATCGCGCGCTTTTGACGGATCAATAGATGATGGCGCGGCCCCTCAGTCGTCGCCCGATGCGAGTCGGCTGAGAAAGCGCGAAAGAAGCGCATCCAGAGCCACGCGCTCGTCCGGGGACAGCGGACCGACGATCCGGTGCTGGTTCTCCACATGCGCCGCAACCGCTTCATCGATCACCTTGAGCCCCGCCGGCGTCAACGCCACCAGCATGCTGCGGCGGTCGTCGGGATTGGGCTCGCGCGAGACGAGGCCGGCCTTTTCCAGCTGGTCGATCCGGTTCGTCACCGTGCCGGAGGTGATCATCATGCTGTCCATCAGGGCGCCGGGCGAAAGCGTGTAGGGCGCACCGTGCCGCCGCAAGGTCGCCAGCACATCGAAGCCGGAATAGTTCAGGCCGAAGCGGGCGAAGACCTTTTCCTGTTCGCGGAAAAGCGTCTCGCGCAAGCGTCCGATCCTGCCGATCAGCCCCATGGGCCCGACATCCAGATCCGGTCGCTCCCGGTTCCATTGCTTGACGATCCTGTCGACATCGTCGGGCGTGTTTTCATGCGCATCGCTCATGGCAAAACGTCACCATGAATTTATCTTGACGTCAAGATTTATCCATTTATCTTGAGGTCAAGATAAATGGAGGCTCCCATGCCCGCCGTCGCCCTTTCCGATATCCTGCTGACCGCGCTAGCACCTCTCATCTGGGGCAGCACCTATATCGTCACGACAACCTTCCTGCCGGGGCTCGATCCGCTCCTCGTCTCGGCGCTGCGGGCACTGCCGGCCGGCATCCTGCTGCTGGCGCTGACGCGGCAATTGCCGACAGGCATCTGGTGGCTCCGGGCCTTCATCCTCGGCGCGCTCAACTTCTCATTCTTCTGGTGGATGCTCTTCGTGACGGCCTATCGCCTGCCGGGCGGCGTGGCGGCGACCGTCGGGGCGGTCCAGCCCTTCATCATCGTCTTCCTCGCCCGCGCGCTGGTCGGCACGCCGATCCGCACCGTCTCCGTGCTCGCAGCCCTGGGCGGCGCTCTCGGCGTGGCGATCCTGATTCTCAAGCCGGGAGCCGCACTCGATCCGGTCGGTGTCGCGGCTGGCCTCTTCGGCGCTCTCTCCATGGCCTTCGGCACCGTGCTGACGCGCCGCTGGCAGCCGCCGGTTCCGCTGCTCACCTTCACCGCATGGCAATTGAGCGCCGGCGGCATTCTTCTGCTGCCAGTCGTCTTCCTGCATGTCCATGATCTGCTGGCGCTGAATGCGACCAATCTCGCGGCGGTCGCCTATCTGAGCTTCATCGGCGCGGGGCTGACCTATGCGCTCTGGTTCCGCGGGATCGCGAAGCTCGATCCCAACCGCGTCTCGCAACTGGCCTTCCTGAGCCCCGTTGCCGCCGTCACGCTCGGCCTGATCTTCCGCAACGAAATGCTGACGCCCTACCAATGGGCCGGCATGGCGCTGATCTTTGCCAGCATCCTGCTCGGTCAGCGGGGAGGGCGCGCCCCGGTCAAGACTGCGCCCTCAGCCTGAAACGGTGGTTAGCCTTCCTGCAAAACGATGACCTTCGTGCCGGTCGGCACGCTTATTAGTCTTTTTTCTCGAGCGTTGTGCGACGACCGAACGGAACGACATTGCGGTGGACTGAGCTTGGTTTTTGTCTTGTGGGCTCGTGGTTGCTTGAGGAACGGGCTTCCAGCTTTCCGTCATTTCGAGTCAAGCTCTTTTCCGGCTTCACCTGCGTTGCTGGAAATTCTTCCTTTTCTGCCTGACTTCTATCTGTCCGATCTACCGCATCCCCCAACGTGGCGGCGGCAATATCAACGTTTTTGTTACGCGGGTTCACATATCCATATTTTTTGTGGAAGATGAGTTCAAGACTGTAAACCGGCGCAACGGTTGGCGCTGCGGAGACGCCTCCGTCGAGGTGCTGAACGAGATAAGAAAATTCTCCATCCGCTATCGAAAACATGCTTTCGTGTGGAATAATGTAGCCGTTCTGCAGGTTCGCAACGTCAACGAAGGCAAGAGCAGCAAAGTAGCGTTCTAACCAAGGAATCGGCGCGGGCGGAACAAAGATTTCTCGTCCAACGTAATCTGCGGCACCTCTTGTCAGCACCGCAATTGAGTCATCGCGGTGTTTGGGCGTACCCGTCGCGCGACAAATAAGTGGTTGCACGGTAAGGGGAAGAAGCTGTCCATCGGCCAATATCGTTGAAAATTTTCCAGCCTCGTGAAGTGAATCACTCTGCGTCCAGTGGATGGCGCTTCCGGGATGAAGATGTTGGAAATGTGTGGCAATTTGAGCGAGAAGCCCTGCGCGTTGTTGGAAGTCGCGCAGCGAATGACCGGGCTTCCCCACATTTATCTTGGTCAGAAATTCAGCTATCTCGGGTTTGTCGGATACGATGCCGTGCAAACCGTGGAAAACATCGATCACCATGTGGCTACGATGTCGCTGCACGCGCGCTTCCAATTGGTGGGATAGCTCAAAGTTCCACACGGACTTCAAAGCATTTCCAAACTTGGACATATCGGCCTGATGTGGTGAGTAACTCACCAATACGGACAGATCATTCGGCCCCATCATCATTGATGGATTTGCAATCCGGAATGGCTGGCCCATTTTCTGTGCTGTATCGCAATATGAGCGCAACATCGCTGAAGCGGATATGTCATTCCCTCCGTCATAGAGAATGACAGCCTGCAGTCTGTTCGTAAATTTGCCCGTCATGCCTAGCGCCACAGATACACTCATTAATTGTGTTTTGACTGTGGCACCTAAACATAACGTTAAGCGGTGCAGTTCTGGAGCGGCATCGACGCAAGAGGGTTAATTCAAGCCTGCAAAACGATGACCTTCGTACCGGTCGGGACGCGGTCGTAAAGGTCGATGACGTCATAGTTCAGCATGCGGATGCAGCCGGACGACATGGCGTAACCGATCGATTCCGGCTGGTTCGTGCCGTGGATGCGGAAATGCAGGTCGTTGCCGCCGCGATAGAGATAGAGCGCGCGGGCGCCGAGCGGATTGTTCGGGCCGCCCGTCATGCCGCCCGCAAGCTTGGCATATTTGCCCGGATCGCGCTTGATCATGTTGGCGGTCGGTGTCCAGCTCGGCCATTCGGCCTTGCGGCCCACATAGGCGTTGCCGCGCAGCTGCAGGCCTTCGCGGCCGACGCTGACGGCGTAGCGGATCGCCTTGTTGTTGCCGAGGATGTAGTAGAGCCGGCGGGCCGGCGTATCGACGATCACCGTGCCGGGCTTCTCGCTCGAGGGATAGTCGACTTCCGTGCGGCGCAGTTCCGGCTTGATCTTGTCGAGCGGCATGCCCGGCAGCGGATGCTCTTCCTGCGGCTTCGGACCATAATTCGCAGCCTGCTGCGAATATTGCGTGGTGCAGCCGGCAAGAGCTGCAGAAAGGCCGAGGAGAAGGCTGCGACGGGTAATCGGCATGAAGGTTCCTTCGGGGGGAAGTGAGGGGATTCGATGCCGCAGAATTACCTTAATTATGGTAAACCGAAGGTTAACGGCGGGCCTTTTGAGCCCGCCATGAAGCCCTTAGCCGAGCCGCCTCAACACCTTCGGCAGCGCCTCCTCGAAGAGGGCGAGATCGGCTTCCGGCCCGACGCTGACGCGGATGCAGCGGTTGAGCGGCGCCACGCCCGGCAGGCGGATGAACACGCCTTCTTCCATCAGTCCATCGACGATGGCGCGGGAATACGGCCCGTCGCGGCCGGTGTCGATGGCGACGAAATTCGTGGCCGACGGCAGCGGCGACAGCTGGTTGGCGCGGGCAATGTCGGCGATGCGTTCACGGGCCGCCTTGATGCGGGCGAGCGTCTCTTCGAGATAGGCGTGATCGTCCAGAGCCGCGAGCGCCGCCGCAATGGCAATCCGGTTCATGCCGAAATGGTTGCGGATCTTGTCGAACGCGTTGGCATTCTCCGGCGTCGAGATCGCATAGCCGACGCGCGAGCCCGCCATGCCATAGGCCTTGGAGAATGTGCGGGTGCGGATGACGTTCGGCAGGTCGATGAGGCTTGCGATCGACGGGATCACGCCGGCGGGGGCCGTTTCGCCATAGGCCTCGTCCAGGATGAGAAGCGTGGTTTCCGGCAGCGCCTTGGCGAATGCGACGATGTCCTCCGCCTTGTGCCAGCTGCCCATCGGATTGTCGGGATTGGCCACATAGACGAGCGGCGCGTTCTCGCGCTTGACGGCATCGAGCAGCCCGCCCAGATCCTCCTGGTCGTCCTTGTAGGGCACCGTCACCAGCCGCCCGCCGAAGCCGGCGACCTGGAAATTGAAGGTCGGATAGCCGCCGAGCGAAGTGACGACCGGCGTATCCGGCAGAACGATCATGCGGACGATGAGGCCCAGCAGTTCGTCGATCCCGCCGCCGACATTGATGTTGTTGGCCGTGATGCCGAGATGCGCGGCCAGCGCAACGCGCAGATCGTAGTTTTCCGGATCGGCATATTGCCACGTCTCGCGCGCGGCCTGTTCCATCGCGATGATCGCTTTGGGCGAGGGGCCGAAGCCGTTTTCGTTCGCGCCGATGCGTGCCTTCACCTTCAGTCCGCGGCTGCGTTCGATCGCCTCGGGACCGATGAAGGGAATGGTGGTGGGCAGTGACTGGATGAGTGGCGTGAAGCGGCCGAAACTGGACATGCGATAAAGAAGCTCCCTGAAGGCGTCGCGCTACAATAGGGAGAAAAGCCATGTCGGCAAGGGCTACTTGCCCTTGAAATAATCGGCGCGGATCATCTTGTGAATAAGGTGTTCGTCGATCTGGGCGATGAACTTGACGCCCACCTTACGGTCCTTGCGATAGATCTCCGCACAGCCGATGCGGTTGGGAAAGCCCTCGATCATCAGGTAGTAGTGCTTGGGCAGGCCGATGCAATGGCTGAGTTCCAGACCGGCCCCGGCGATCGAAATGTCCACCACCTTTGCCTGCCGCTCATAGAGCCCGGTCAGCCCGCGACCGATCGTGATGATCCGGGCGTTCTGCCTGACCTTGTAATGCTCGAATGCCCGATCATAGACGCCGGATTGGACGTCGGACATGTAGGTGGATTTGTCGAGCATCGTGGGGGCCTGTCTTTCGGTTGCCCCCACTCTGGCGCAGATCCCTTCCATTCGATTGAAGGAAATCGTTAAGACTTGAGCGATCGCCCAAACATTTGACGGCTCAGTTGCTGGCCTCGAACTCGGCGCTGCGGCGCAGGATCAGATCGATGAAATCATCCGCCAGCAGCATGTTGAACTTCAGCGACACGGTCTCCAGCGTCCGCTTGACCAGCGTGCAGCCGATCTCGTCGTGAAGGCCGTTGATGATGATGAAGAAATGGCTCGGCACCATCAGGTCGGGTTCGACCTTCAGCTTGGCGCCGCTCACCGACACATCCATCATCAGGCACAGCGCTTCGCTGGACTTGAAGTGATGGCCGATCATAATGAGCCGCGTCGGCAGGTTGACCGGAAATCGTTCGTAGTCGAACTCGGCTCCCGGCCGGTGCGGTTCAGTCCCGATAAAATGCAGGCCCATGTCTGGCCTCCATGACGACTGTTTAACCTGGTTCTCACAATAGCTGAACACCTGTCGCCGGAAGCTTAATGCGTTCCGTCAAGTTTTAGACGTTTCCAGATTTGGGAGCGCCCTGTAGTCGCAAAGTCAGCCGAACTGCCGCCTGTAGGCTGCAGGGCTGACGCCGAGCCGGGTGCGGAAGTGATGGCGGAGATTGGCAGCGCTGCCATAGCCCGCAAGCCGGGCAACCTCTTCCAGATCGCTCCGCGCCTCCGTTTCCAGCAGCCGTTGTGCTTCACGCAGCCGCGTCATGGCGATCCACTCGCCGGGCGAAACGCCGGTTGCCTCCTCGAAGCGGCGCTGGAAGCTTCGCAGGCTCATGCCCGCGCGCTCGGCCAGCATCGTCAGCGGCAGGTCGTTCGCGATGTTCTTTCGCATCCAGTCGAAGAGGGGGCTCAAGCGTTCCTTCTCGTGGTCGCGTGCCACGGGCCCTGGAATGAACTGCGCCTGCCCGCCCTCGCGATGTGGCGGCACGACCAGCCGCCGCGCCACGCTGTTGGCCGCCTCCGTGCCGAAGTCGCGGCGCACGACATGCAGGCAGAGATCGATCCCCGCCGCACTGCCGGCCGCCGTCAGAACCGTGCCATTGTCGACATAAAGCACCGACGGATCGAGCGCGATGTCCGGAAAGCGCGCCGCAATCGAGTCAGCATAACGCCAATGCGTCGTCGCCTTCAGTCCGCTGAGAAGTCCCGCCTGCGCCAGCACGGTGATTCCCGAGCAGAGCGACATGACGCGCGCCCCGCGCCGGTTTGCCGCCTGCAGGGCCTGTATCAGGGGCTCGGGAACACCCGCATCGATAGCCCGCCAGCCGGGAACCACAATGATATCCGCAGCCTCAAGATGACCGAGCCCACCATCGGCCGTCACCGTCAATCCGCCTGCAGCGCGCAAGGGACCGTCTTCGACCCCAACGACCTGATAGCGATACCATCCCGGCCCCATTTCGGGACGCGGCAGACCGAATACCTCGTAGGCCACGCCGAATTCGAAGGTGCAGAGCCCGTCATAGGCGAGCACGGCGACGAGGGGTCCATGGGGCGGTGAAACACGATCTGGCATGATTTTGACGGTAGTTGTCATTCACGCCAATTTCAAGCGGCACCTCTCCCCGGTAGTCTGGCGATGAACATGCAAGCAGATGAGGAAACCCAGCCATGCCGAGCCCAGTCGCCGAAATCCCCGCCGCCGCAAGCGCCGACGCCGAGCGGCATTTCGCTGCCAAGTTCACGTTCGAAGCCGATTGCTGGGACGTCCATGCCTCGCTGCAGGCTGGCGCGCTCGACTTCGTGCTCCTCGATGTCCGTTCGCCAGATCTCTATCGCAAGTCCCATGTGCCGGGCGCATTGAGCCTGCCGCACGGCAAGATGACCGCGAACCGCATGGGAGAATGGCCGGAAGGCACGCTCTTCGTCGTCTATTGCGCCGGCCCGCATTGCAACGGAGCAGATCGTGCAGCACTTCGTCTCGCGCGGCTCGGCCGTCCGGTCAAGATCATGATCGGCGGCATGACCGGCTGGGCGGACGAGGGCTTTGAATTTGCCACGGAATCGGACTGAAACGGCTTTTCAACGCCGCGCACTGCCGCTAGTTTCGCCCGCAACAGGGTGAAGCGTGGAGTATTGGACGTGTCCGAACGGCTGGTGATTGTTGGTGGTGGGCAGGCGGCATTCGCCTGCGCCGCGAAGCTCAGGGCACTGAATGACATGCGCCCGGTCACGATCATTTCCCGTGAAGATGCCTATCCCTATCAGCGGCCGCCGCTGTCGAAGAAATATCTGCTGGGCGAGATGTCGCTCGATCGGCTGATGTTCCGTCCGGTCGAATGGTATGCGGAGAACGCCGTCGACGTCCTGACCGGTGTGACGGCCCTTTCTCTGGATCGCGCGGCCAAGACGCTTGCGCTCTCGAATGGCGAAAGTCTCGACTATGGCCAGCTGGTCTTTGCGACCGGCTCCACCCCGCGCAACCTGCCTGATTCCCTGACGCAGGGCCTCGCCGGTATCTTCACCATCCGCTGCTTCGCCGATGCCGACCGGCTGCGGCCCTACATGGAAGCCGGCAAGCGGCTGCTCGTCGTGGGCGGCGGCTATATCGGTCTGGAGGCGGCCTCCGTTGCCCGCCATCTCGGCCTTGAGGTGACGGTCATCGAGGCGGCCGAGCGGATTCTCGCCCGCGTCGCGTCGCCGGCCACCGCTGACATTTTCCGCAACATCCATCAGGCCCATGGCGTCGACCTGCTGGAGGGCGTCGGCCTGACGGCGCTTTCGGGTGTAGCGGGCAGGGTGACCGGCGCGGAGTTGTCCGACGGTCGCCACCTGGATGTCGACCTCGTCATTGCGGGGATCGGCGCCTATGCCGAAGACGGCCTTGCCCGCGCGGCCGGCATCGCCTGCGGCAACGGCATTGCCGTCGATGAATTTGGCCGCACGTCCGATCCGGATGTCTATGCGATGGGCGACTGCGCCGAGCAGGACTGGAAGGGGCTGCGCATCCGGCTCGAGTCGGTGCAGAACGCCGTGGACCAGGCGGAAAACGTCGCCCTCAACCTCACCGGCGCACATCAACCCTACCGCCCGAAGCCCTGGTTCTGGTCGGATCAGTATGACGTCAAGCTGCAGATCGCCGGCTTCAATGTCGGTTACGACGAGACGCTCTCGCGCCCCGGCGCACGGGAAGGCGCGTCCTCGGTCTGGTATTTCGCCGCTCGCGAACTGATCGCCGTGGACGCCGTCAACGACGCCAAGGCCTATGTGGTCGGCAAGAAGCTTCTCGACAGCGGCAACCCTGCGCATGTGCGCGACGCCATCGCCGATCCGGCGACGGATCTCAAGTCTCTGACGTGACGAGGCGCTGAGGGGCATTGCGGCTGTTGCCCGCGGCCCCTCCCGCCTACATGCGGCAAGGCGATAAGGCCGGACGGGCCAGAGGCCGCTGCGAAGAAAGCTGAATTTTCGGGATTTGATAGTGGCGGAGAGGAAGGGATTCGAACCCTCGATACCCTTATGAGGTATACTCCCTTAGCAGGGGAGCGCCTTCGACCACTCGGCCACCTCTCCAACCACGACCGGGCTGATAAAGAAAAGCCTGCGTTGAATCAACAGCAAACTTCATCAAAAACTCTCGGCCGGGTTCCTGTGCACAGAAGATGACATCGGGAAACGATTCCATGGGCAAGGGAATCGTTCGCCTGCGAGTCGCGATCTGCCCCGTTGTCTGCGTCACCCAGGATTGCATCGGCTCAAAAATGTGCACCCAAAGGCGAGGCCGGTACGATGGCCGCGCAGCCCGCAAACCTGTGTCAAAACGGGAGCTGAGCGCAATTCCCGCCGGTCGCAAAGATTGATAAAACCTTAATTTTCGCCCTCCAAGCCTTTGTTCGAAAAGCGTTTTCATTAATTCAACGGTAACGAATTGCCGTTGCGTCTGCTCAATTCGTGTCTTTTCCGCAACATCGACTGATGAAGCGCGGGGAAACGATGCCCCGGAAAGCAGATGATGATTGCGCCGAGTAAACCGTTTTGTATTTTCAAATCCGGAAGCGAGGCGAAAGTCGCCGCTCTTCTTTGGTTTGGGATCGGGCAGGGAAACTGCTTGCAGTTAACTCGGTCCCAATTTGAACAATTGACTGGAGGTCAACAATGAACATCAAGAGCCTTCTTCTCGGCTCCGCAACTGCCTTCGCAGTTGTATCCGGCGCACAGGCCGCTGACGCAATCGTCGCCGCCGCTCCGGAACCCATGGAATACGTCAAGGTTTGCGACGCTTTCGGCACGGGCTACTTCTACATCCCCGGCACCGAAACCTGCCTGAAGATCTCGGGCGGCGTTCGTTACCAGCTGCAGTACAGCTCGATCGGTGGCGTATCGACCGCAAACCCGGCTTATCGTTGGTCGTCCTACAACGGTGACACGCGTCTCTTCCTCGATGCTGAAGCTAGGAACAGCACCGAAATCGGCACTGTCTATTCGTGGCTCGAAATCCGCGGCTCGGCTAACGGCACCTACTCGGCTCTCTTTAAGGCTGGTATCGATGCTGGTGCAGCTGGCTTTGAAGTCGGCTACGGCGATAGCTACTGGTCGCAGTGGACTGGCTTCGGCGGCTACGGCAACAACAACGGCGACTACGGTTATGTTGGCAGCTCCTACGCCGCATTCTACGGCAAGGCAGGCAATGTATCCTACTTTGCAAGCGTTGACGACTTCACCAACACGGCTGGCAAGACGGCTGGCCTGAACGGTGGTGTGAAGGCTACGTTCGGTACCGTTGGTGTCGGCGCTGCGATCAACTACGACATCGCTGCCAAGTCGTTTGGCGCCAAGGGTTTTGTTGAAGCTAAGTTTGACCCGATCACCCTCAAGGTTCAGGGCATCTATGCTTCCAACGCAAGCAACGCTTATGCTCCGGCCAAGGGCTTTACGCTCTACACGGCAGCTAAGGCTCAGCTGACTTCGAATCTGGCTGCCTATGCCCGCTACAGCTACGAATTCACGCCGAAGACCTACCAGGTTGCAGGTGGCGTTGAATGGAACGTTGCTAACGGCTTCATGGTCCGTCCTGAAGTTGGCTACACCAGCTCCAACAAGGCTGTGTTCGGCAACGTTCGCTTCCAGCGCAGCTTCTAATCCGCAAGGGTTTTTCTGTGGAGGTCTGGCTTGCCAGGCCTCCATTTCATATCCGGGATGGCGCAAAGCTGGCCGGCAAAAAGACGATCGCAGCACTTTGTATGCGTGCGGCACACTCTCCAGAACATTGACGAAGGCCGCCTAGCTGCGGATCGTTGATGTTACCTAACACTCTTTTGAATAGGGTCATTCAGATGAATATCAAGGGTCTCCTCCTCGGGACGGCTGCTGCTTTTGCGGTTGTTTCCGGCGCACAAGCTGCTGACGCGATTGTAGCGGCTGCTCCTGAGCCAATGGAATATGTCAAGGTCTGCGACGCATTCGGTACCGGCTATTTCTACATTCCCGGCACTGAAACTTGCCTTAAGATCGGCGGTCTCGTTCGTGGACAGCTGAACTACTCCAACGCTCCGCTCTTCGGCGCAGCAAGCGGCAATCCGGGCTACAAGTGGTCGTCCTACTCGAGCTCTCAGTACCGCCTGAACGTCAACGCAAAGAACGATTCTGAAGTTGGTACCGTCTACTCGTTCCTTCAGATTCGCGGTTATGCTGGCGTGCCTGCGGGCACCGGTATCAATGCTGGCAATGTTGCCTACTTCAATGCCGGTATCGATGGCGGCGCCTATGGCTTCGAAGTTGGTTACTACGACAACTACTGGACCCGCTTCTTCGGCTTCGGCGGCTTCACCGACAACGGTGGCTCCTATGCTGAAAACATCAATTCCTACGCGGCGTTCTACGGCAAGGTTGGCAACATCTCCTATACCGCCGGCGTTGACGATTTCACGAACGTTGCAGGCAAGACTGCTGGTCTGAACGCCGCCGTCAAGGGCACGTTTGACAACATTGAAGCGGCTCTCGGCGCTGATTACGACATCGCTGCCAAGTCCTACGGCATGAAGGGCTATGTCTCCGGCAAGTTCGATATCGTCAGCCTGAAGCTGATGGGCATCTATGCTGCCAAGGCTGGAAACGTTTATGCACCGGCGGCTGGCTTCACGCTGATCGCTGGCGGCAAGGTTGACATCACGCCGAAGCTCTTCGCGGCAGTTGACTACTCCTACTCCTTCAAGCCGAAGACCTGGAACGTCGTAGGCGATCTGGGCTGGAACGTTGCCAATGGCTTCGCGGTCCTGGTTGAAGGTGGCTACACCAGCACGAAGGTGTCTTCGGGCTTCCTTCGCTTCGAGCGTTCGTTCTAATCGAACGAGACTACCTAGGGGTCGCGCAAGCGGCCCCTAGTTGCATAAATGTTGCACCTGCTTCGTTTATTTTGTGACAGTTTTGCGTTGGAAGTTGGACAAGGTTGCAACGCCTATTCGAATAAGTTAATTCAATAACCATCAACCAACCTTAAGAGGGGATATCATGAAAATTAAGGGCCTTCTTCTCGGCTCCGCTGCGGCTCTCGCAGCTGTATCTGGCGCAAACGCAGCTGACGCAATCGTTGCCGCTGCTCCGGAACCGATGGAATACGTCAAAGTTTGCGACGCATTCGGCACCGGCTATTTTTATATCCCCGGCACCGAGACCTGCCTTAAGGTCGGTGGAATGGTCCGCTGGGATCTGACGTACGGTAATAATCCGGCGATTGGCACCACCAGCAATGCAGCATATAAGTGGACGAGCTCTGCCGCAGCTGGCAGCCAGTTCCGCTTGACTGTGGATGCGAAGAACAATTCCGAAATCGGTACCGTATATTCTTGGCTTCAGGTGCGTGGATTTGCTGCGACCCAGGCTACTGGCGGTAATCAGTACACTGCGTTCTTTTATGCCGGCATTGACGCTGGGTCGGTTGGTTTCGAGGTCGGTAACTACGAAACAGCTTGGGTTCGTTTCTTCAACTACGGCGGTCTGACGGATTGGGGCGGTCTCTATGACTACCGTGCTGCATCCTATGCTGCAGTTCAGGGCAAGGTTGGAAGCTTCTCATACCTGGCATCCGTCGATGACATGACCAACACCGCAGGCAAGACGGCTGGCCTGAATGCGGGCGTCAAGGGCACGTTTGGCAACTACGAAGGCGCACTCGGCTTCAACTACGACATCGCTGACAAGTCGTGGGGCGCTAAGGGTTATGTTTCTGCAACAATCGACCCGGTCCAGCTGAAGTTGCTCGGCATCTACACCAGCAAGACGACGAGCGCCTATGCTCCGACGACGCTTGCCGGCGCTGGCCTCGACGGCTTCGTTCTGACGGCTGCCGGCCGCGTCAACATCACGCCGAAGTTCTTCGCCGCTGTTGACTACTCCTATGCCTTCAAGCCGAAGTACTGGCTCGTTGTTGGCAACGTTGGTTACAACGTCGCAACGGGCTTCGACGTGCTTCTCGAAGCACGTTACGACAAGAACAAGTCTTCCGGCGGTTTCCTCCGCTTTGAGCGCAATTTCTAATCATAGAGACATGCGCGGGGCCTCCGTCGTCCCGCGCTGCCATCATCGGGCCGGGCGCTTTGCGCTTCGGCCCTTTGTTTTTTTCCGGGCCCCCGGAACGGTATGGGCGTCAGGAGAAGCCGGTCGGTTCGTGGATCGCCTCCTGCCAAGATGCTTGCCTTTGCGGCTGGCGGCCATTATCTCCAGATGCAGGCATCAGCGGGATCGGCTCATGAACAGCGGCTTCTTCAATCTTCATCGCCATGGCTTCGTCCGCGTCGCGGTGGCAACGCCGCCGGTAGCGCTGGCTGATCCTGCGGCCAATGCCCAGTCCGTGATCGCGATGGCCCGCGAAGCGGATGAACGTGGCGCCTCGCTTGTTCTTTTCCCCGAGCTTGGAATTTCGGCCTATTCGATCGATGACCTGCTGCAGCAGTCGGCCCTCCAGCGCGCTGTGCACGAGGCACTGGCTGCGATCGCCGAGGCGAGTCGCAGTTTCGGCTGTGTCGTCTTCGTCGGCGCGCCGCTCAATGCCGGCGGCAGGCTCTACAATACGGCTGTCGCCATCCAGGGCGGGCGCTTCCTCGCCGCCTATCCAAAGTCCTACCTTCCAAACTACCGGGAGTTCTACGAGAAGCGCCACTTTGCCTCCGGCAGCGGCGCAGTGCCGGCGGACATCCGTATTGCCGGAGAATCCGTGCCTTTCGGGACGGACATCCTCATCGAGGCGGAAGACGTGGCTGGCTTTGTCCTTCACGCCGAGATCTGCGAGGATGTCTGGACGCCGGTGCCGCCCAGCACCTATGCCGCCATGGCCGGCGCCACGGTGCTCGTCAATCTGTCAGCCAGCAACATCACGATCGGCAAGGCGGAGGAGCGTCATGCGCTCTGCCGCGTTCAGTCGTCACGCTGTCTTGCTGCCTATCTCTATTCCGCCGCCGGTGCCGGCGAGTCGACTACCGACCTCGCTTGGGACGGGCAGGGCGCGATCTATGAATGCGGCCGCCTGCTTGCCGAGGCCGAGCGCTTCGCGCCCAACGCGCAGACGATCTTCGCCGATATCGATCTCGGCCTCATCGAAACGGAGCGGCAGCGGCAGGTGACGTTCGGTGACTGCACGGACCAGACGATGAAGGCGCGTTCCTTCCGCAAGGTGACCTTCCGGCAGCAGCCCGATACGAAAAGCGATCTGGGGCTCATGCGCGCCGTGCCACGCTTCCCTTACGTACCCGACGATGCCGCGCGTCTGGCCGAGCATTGCTACGAGGCCTACAACATTCAGTCCCATGGTCTCGTCCAGCGGCTGAAGGCTTCGGGGGTCAAGAAGGTCGTCATCGGGGTCTCCGGCGGGCTCGATTCGACCCAGGCTCTGTTGGTCGCCGCCCATGCCTTCGACAGGCTCGGCCTGCCGCGCACCAACATCCTCGCCTACACGCTGCCCTCCTTCGCCACGAGCGCGAAGACGAAGGAAAGTGCCTGGGCGCTGATGCGGGCACTTGGGGTGACGGCGGAGGAGATCGATCTCACCGATGCCAGCATGGCGATGCTGCTCGATATCGGCCACCCCTATGCCAAGGGCGAGAAGGTCTATGACATCACGTTCGAGAACGTGCAGGCCGGCGCGCGCACCTCGGTGCTCTTCCGCCTTGCCAACATGCATGGCGGCATCGTGCTCGGCACCGGCGATCTCTCCGAGCTTGGCCTTGGCTGGTGCACCTATGGCGTTGGCGATCACATGTCGCATTACAACGTGAATGCCTCGGTGTCGAAGACGCTCATCCAGCATCTGATTCGCTGGGTCGCCGATACCGGCACATTCGGGGAAGAGGCGAGGGCGGTTCTGCACGCGATCCTTGCTACCGAGATCTCGCCGGAACTGGTTCCGGGCGACGACAACAAGGGCGAGCCGGCGCAGAAGACCGAGGATTTCGTCGGTCCCTATGCGCTTCAGGACTTCAACCTCTATTTCACCACGCGCTACGGCTTCGCGCCGTCCAAGATCGCGTTCATGGCGCATCACGCCTGGTGCGATGTGTCGAAGGGCGTCTGGCCGCCGATGACGCCGGACAACAAGCGTGTCGGCTACGATCTTGAGACGATTGCGAAATGGCTGCGTGTCTTCCTGCGCCGCTTTTTTGCGACCAGCCAGTTCAAGCGCTCGGCCGTGCCGAACGGGCCGAAGGTGTCGTCCGGCGGGTCGCTCTCGCCGCGCGGCGACTGGCGTGCGCCGTCTGACGGCAACGCCAATGCCTGGCTGGCGGAGCTCGAAGCAAATCTGCCGCCCGCCGTGTCTCAGACGCGGGCGTAGATATCCTCGATGCGCTGGATGTCGTCTTCGGCGATATAGCTGCCGGTGCGCACCTCGATGAGCTCCAGCGGCACCTTGCCTTCGTTGGCGATGCGGTGGACCACGCCGACCGGCACATAGACCGACTCGTTTTCCGTCACCAGCCGCGTGTGATCGCCGATGGTGATCGTCGCGGTACCACTGACGACAACCCAGTGCTCGGCGCGATGCATGTGCTTCTGCAGCGACAGCACCCCGCCGCAATCCACGGTGATATGCTTGACCGCATAGCGCGCGCCATCCACGACGCTGTCGACCGTGCCCCAGGGGCGATGGCTGAGACGATGCCCATCGGCCTGCGGGATCGAGCGGCTCTTCATCTCGTCGACCAGCTTCTTGACGTCCTGTACCTTGTTTTTCGGCACGACCATGACCGCGTCGCGCGTCGACACCGCGATCAGGTCCTCGACACCCACCAGCGTCGTGTAGATGCCTTCCGAATGGATAAGGCAGCCCGAGGAGTTCAGTGCCAGACCCTCGCCATAGACGACGTTGCCGCTCTCGTCGTGGTCGAGCACTTCCCAGATCGCATCCCAGGAGCCGACATCCGACCAGCGGAAATGCCCGGTGACAACCGCCATTTCCCTGGTCTTCTCGATCACTGCATAGTCGATCGAGTTCTTCGGTGAACGCTCGAAGCTTTCCTGGTCGAGCCGCACGAAGCCGAGGTCGTGGCTGGCCTTCTCGACCGAGGCTTCCGCGGCATCCAGGATCTCGGGCGCATATTTGCGGAACTCGGCGATCATCACGTCGGAGCGGAAAAGGAAGTTGCCGGAATTCCAGAGATAGCCCTTGCGCAGGTAGTCGAGCGCGGTTTCGGCATTCGGCTTTTCGACAAAGGCGTCGACCAGCGCGAGATCCGCATTTCCATTGATGGCCACACCGGGTCGAATATAGCCGTAGCTTGTGCGCGGCTCGGTCGGCTTCAGGCCGAAGACGACGATCTTGCCGTCGCGGGCAGCGGTCGCACCCAGCGTCACCGATTGTGTGAAGAGGTCTTCGTCCAGCACCATGTGGTCGGCGGCAAGCGCCAGCACCAGCGAACCGGCGGCGCGGCGTTCGGCCATGACGGCCGCTACGGCGACCGCTGCGGCACTGTCGCGGCGTGCGGGCTCCAGGACGACTGTTGCGGGATGGCCCGCGGCTTCCGCCTGACGACGCGAGAAGAAGCGGAAGGCGTCATTGGTGATGACGATCGGCGCATCATAGACCTTCGGGTCACCGACGCGGCGCAGGGTTTCCTGATAGCTGGAGAATTCCCCGGTCAGCGGCTGGAACTGCTTCGGCAGATCATCGCGCGATACCGGCCAGAGCCGCGAGCCCGCGCCACCGGCAAGAAGGATGGGGATGATCTTCTGCGAATTCATCAAACTCTGTCTCCACTTTGTCGTCGGGCTTGCGCAGGCATCGTGCCGGCATCGACAGGACTTCGCCTGCCATATCACCAACGCAACCGCGTCCGCCCCATATCGCAGTGCAACGTACAGGACAGGCCGCGTCCAGAAAACCCGATGCTGTGAGAAACCTTGCCGCTTGGTTTATGGCGCCCGATCAAGGAACGCCTTGATCGCGGCCGGTGTTCCGTCGAGATGAAGCAAAGGTGCATGGCCCTGATCGTGGACCAGAAGCACGTCCATCTCGGGGTTGCGCTCTTTCATCCGGTTCAGGATTTCAGGCGTCAGAAGAACCGAATTTTCGCCCCGGATCGTCATCAGCGGATGGGCGCGGAAAAGATCGAACTGTTCCCAGAGCTCGGGCAGCGGCTGGCTGAGATCGACGGCCGCCATGCCCGCGGCAATCGCCGGATCATGGTCGGGTTCATATCGCCCCTCCGTCTCCCGGAGCGTCGCATCGGCAAATTCCAGCCAATCGGTATCCGTGAGTTTCGGAAAGGCGGGGCCATGCACGCGTTTCAGCGCGTCCGCCGCCTCCGCAAGGCTGGCATAGCTCGGCCGGCGCCCGAGGTAGGACTGGATATGCCGCAAGCCCTCCATGCCGATCGCCGGGCCGACATCGTTGAGGATGGCCGGTCCGAGAAGCTGCGGCTGAACGGCGACCAGCACATGCAGGATCAGACCGCCGCGCGAAGTGCCGATGAAGGCGGCGCGACTGATCCCGAGTGCTGTCAGCACGGCGATCACATCGCCGGCCTCATGCGGCACGGTGTAACGCGACGGGTCGCCATCCCTGTCCGAACCGCCGCGTCCGCGCGTGTCGATGGTGATCACCCGGCGCGGCGCATCCGTGTCGGTGGAAAGCGCGACCGCCAGGGGATGAAAGTCCCGGCTGTTGCGCGTCAGCCCTGCAAGGCAGACCACTGGCAGCCGCCCGCCTGCACCGGGTGCGTTGCTGCCATAGTCCCGCGCATAAAGCGTCAGCCCGTCGGGTGAGGGGATATGGTGCTCGAGATATGGCGCGGTCATGGTTGGTTTCCTCCCTGCAGGCCTTTTTCGGCACGTTAGATCATCTCAAGACGTAAGGGAACCAAGCGCCCAATAACGGTGAACATTGCAAAACTGTAGCTTATGAGATACAAATTGTTATGGTCGAGATCAGGGAAACCAAGGAATATGCGGATTGGTTTGCCCGGTTGAAAGATGATCGGGCGAAGGCCCGGATCGATATCCGGCTGCGGCGGGTGTCCTTGGGCAATTTTGGAGACGTCAAATCCGTGGGCGGCGGTGTCAGTGAGATCCGCGTCGACTATGGCCCCGGATACCGGGTGTATTTCACCCAGAGGGGCCGCGTTCTCGTGGTTCTGCTGTGCGGCGGTGACAAGGGCAGCCAGCGGGCCGATATCGCTAGGGCCCAGGAGATGGCAAGCCAAATCGACTGAGCATCATCGGTGAGCAGTGACCCAAGCCGTTTGGCGTAGGTTTGAAAGCAAGAAGTTCGGAGCCCGGATCCGTTTCAGGTGGATCGAACGGTGTTCTGGTTGCGGAGACATTCATGACGGTGATCGAAACAAAAATCTGGGATCCGGCAGAGCATCTGGATAGCGAGGAGAAGATCGCGCTCTATCTCGATGCGGCCTTCGAGGATGGCGATGCGGCCGTCATTGCCGCAGCGCTGGGCGACGTCTCGCGGGCCAAGGGAATGAGCCAGGTCGCCCGTGATGCTGGTGTTTCGCGCGAAAATCTCTATCGCGCGCTGTCTGCGGAGGGCCACCCGGAATTCGCGACGGTGATGAAGGTCATCAAGGCGCTGGGTTACGATCTGGCCATCCGCCAGCGTCCCGCGGAAGTCTAGCGCCTCACCCGCCCGCCGTCAGGTCCGCCTTGATGTTTGCGCCGAGCCCCAGCTGCAGCTGGTAGGCCTCGAAGTTTTCCATGACGCGCATCACATAGTCGCGTGTTTCAGGGTAGGGGATGGATTCGATCCAGTTGAGGACGAATTCGAGGTCCTTGCCGCGCGGGTCGCCGAAGCGGGCGAGCCATTCGCGCACCTTGCCCGGCCCGGCATTGTAGGCCGCGAAGGTCAGCACGTAGGATCCTGCCTGCCGCTTGATCTGGTTGTCCAGATATTGCGTGCCGAGAATGGCATTGTAGGCCGTATCCGCGGTCAGCTTCTCCGGCGCGTAGGCCAGCCCCAGCTGCGAGGCCATGTCCTTGGCCGTGCCGGGCAGGATCTGCATCAGGCCGACCGCGCGCGCCGCAGAAACCGCCTTCGCATTGAACCCGCTCTCCTGCCGGGCGATCGCATAGGCCAGCGCCAGCTGTCTTCCCGAAAGGCCAGCCGTGTCGGGGATGGCGCCCAGCGGATAGGCAAGCGCTGCATCGTCACCGCCCTTGGCATAGGCCTTCTTGCCGATGTCGAGCGCCAGCGCGCTGTCTTGGTCGCGCTTCGCCTTCTCAGCCAGGATCGTCAGCACGTCCGGATCGTCGATCTGGTCGGCAAGGCCGCGATAGAGCCGCTTGGCCGCCACCGGATAGTTTTCCTTCTGCAGGAGGTCGATTGCCCGCACGCTCTCCTGACCGGCAAAGAGAAGCCGGTCCGACGGCGTCGGCTGGCTCTTGGCGCTCTCTGTCACCGCTCCCGGTCCGGAAAGTTCGGTGGCGGCGACCAGCCCATAGAACGAGTGGTCATAGTCGGCGGCGTCCGCGAAATAGGTCTTGCCATCGCCGCCGGCCGCCTTCTCGGCGCGGCCGAGCCAGTAGAGGGCGCGCGACGCGGTCTGTGGCGTGGTTGCGCCCTCGAGCAGCTTCTCGAAATGCACCTTGGCGAGCTTGCCGTCCTTCAGCCCGACAAGTGCATACCAGCCGGCATGAAACTCGGCGTCGGCCACGGCGGCAGGCGAGGCGGCGACATGCCCGGCGGCAAGATCGAAGGCCGCCTTGAACTTGCTCTCCTCGAACAGGCCACGGCTGACGATGCGCTGCTCATGCCACCATTCGTCCGAATTGACGCGATCGGACGCCGCCGCGGGCAGGTTCTGCAGAAGCGCTGCCGCGCCGTCGAAGTCGTTCTTCTGTTCTTTCTGCAGGATATTGGCAAAGAGCAGCGCGCTGTCGCCCTTGAAGCCCGTCTCGGCCGCCTTCAGGAGCTGCGGCGCCTTCGGGCTCTGCTTCATGACGGCGGTCCAGGCGTCGTAAAGCGGCTGCGCGTTGCCAAGCTTGGCAAAGCGGGCGGCCTGTTTCACGCGGTCGCGATACAGCAGATAGTCCATGCGCGCCCGGTGATCGGCCGGGGTCAGCATGTCGGGGAAGCGGTTCAGAACCTCGCCTTCCAGCCAGGTGTTCAGCGCGTTCGTGGCCCAGAGCCCGGCAATGATCCCCTTTGCCCGGTCGGCCTCGCCGACAGTCTTCAGCGCCCGGGCATAGAGCAGGCTTCCCTCCGGCGTCTGCGGTGCACGCAGCCGGAAGGCGGCAAAGATCGCGTCGTCGCTGGGCCGCTCGCGATAGAGCGCGCGCTCGTAGTGACGGTCGAGGTCGGCCAGGCCCGGCCAGCCGTTCAGCTCTTCGCGCGCCGAGAGATATTCCGCGCTCGAAATGCCGGAAAGGCCCGAGGTGACGATCGCATAGGTCAGCGCCTTGCGCTCGATCCCGTCGCGCGGCACGAGATCGTCGCGGGCGTTGAGGGCTGCCTGCACGTCGTTGCGCTTCAGCGCCTCGATTCCGGTGGCGAAGGCGCCCTGCGATGCGGCAATGATCGCCTTCTGCGGCGTCTTGTCGGAGAGCGTGCCCGCATCCTTGCCCGCGCCGACCAGCGCCGGCGTCGCCACGCTGTAGAGCAGCACGGGACCCATCGCCTCCCACCCGGCAATGGGTGCGAGGACGGCCAGGACTATGGCGATGGGTGCGGTCACTTTCGTCATGGGTCTCGATGGGTGTTCCATCATTATATAGGGATGGCACGTTGCATAAAGCTTGTCCCGGTTACGATTTTCGTTCTTCCAAGGCGTCACAAACTCCTCTAAGAAACGCGATCGGGAACAAGGTCTGAAGCTCGAAGCAGAAGGCGCCTGACCAAGAAGAATAATCAGGAATGCGGCTAAAGCTTGTGTGGCCGCTCAGTGAGGTAAGCATCACATGTTCAAGGGATCAATGCCCGCGCTCGTCACCCCGTTCACGCCCGACGGGAAGATCGACGAAAAAGCCTTTGCTGAACATGTGGACTGGCAGATCAAGGAAGGCTCCAGCGCGCTCGTGCCCGTCGGCACGACCGGCGAGTCGCCGACCCTTTCCCATGCCGAACACAAGCGCGTCGTCGAGCTCTGCATCGAGGTGGCCGCCAAGCGCGTGCCGATCATTGCCGGTGCCGGCTCCAACAACACGGTCGAGGCGATCGATCTCGCGCGTCATGCCGAAAAGGCCGGCGCCGACGCCGTGCTTGTCGTAACACCCTATTACAACAAGCCGACGCAGAAGGGCCTGATCGCGCATTATTCGGCGATTGCCGAAGCGATCACCCTGCCGATCATCATCTACAACATTCCCGGCCGCTCGGTCATCGACATGAGCGTGGACACCATGGCGGCACTCGCCAGGGCCCACAAGAACATTGTCGGCGTCAAGGATGCCACCGGCAAGATCGAGCGCGTCTCCGAACAGCGCATGGCCTGCGGCAGGGATTTCATCCAGCTGTCGGGTGAAGACGCGACCGCACTCGGCTTCAACGCACATGGCGGCGTTGGCTGCATTTCGGTGACGGCCAACGTTGCGCCGCGCCTCTGCGCCGAGTTCCAGGCCCTGACGCTGAAGGGCGATTATGCCGCAGCGCTCGAATATCAGGACCGTCTCATGCCGCTTCACAAGGCCATCTTCCTTGAACCCGGCGTCGCAGGCTCTAAATATGCACTGTCGCGTCTCGGTCGCATGGGTGAAACGGTTCGCTCTCCGCTGGTCGGGATCGAACCGTCAACCAAGGCAGCGCTGGACGCCGCCCTGAAACATGCAGGATTGTTGAACTGATGGCACCCAAGGGTAGCGAACGCGTAGTGAAGAAGGTCGTTGCGGAAAACCGCAAGGCCCGCTTCAACTATGAGATTCTCGATACCTATGAAGCCGGCCTCGTGCTCACGGGGACGGAGGTCAAGTCGTTGCGTGATGGCAAGGCCAACATCGCCGAATCCTACGCCTCCGACGAGGACGGCGAAATCTGGCTCATCAATTCCTATCTGCCGGAATATCTGCAGGGCAACCGCTTCAACCACGACACCCGCCGCCGTCGCAAGCTGCTGCTGTCAAAGCGCGAAATCCATCGCCTGCGCATCGGCGTCAACCGCGAAGGCATGACGCTCGTTCCGTTGAAGATCTACTTCAACGAAAAGGGCAGGGCGAAGATGGAGCTGGCGCTGGCCAAGGGCAAGAAGCTGCACGACAAGCGCGAGACCGAGAAAGAGCGCGACTGGAACCGCCAGAAGGGCCGCCTGCTCAAGGATCGCGGCTGATCCGCGCCGGCCGCAAGCCCGGTCAGTGGCGGCATTGCCAGCCTCAGGGCTGCTCTTTTCAGAACTGCTTGTAGAATTGCGAGTGAACCGGCGCGTTGTCATGCTCGGGCGCCTGGTCCGGGAGACCCGTGTGCGATTTCATGACATCGCGCAGCGCCCGAAGGCGCCGGATTTCGGCGTCTTCCCTGCGGCGGTTGCGCGGTTCGGGGAAATGACGCGATGCTTCGCCCGCAAGCAGCATGTCAACATTCGTCACGTCCGTGGAAATGTCGAACTGTTCCACCGTCTGCTTCAGCAGCTCGGGGAGGGGCGGGTGATAGGATTTGGCGTCTGACATGGGCTTAACCGGAGCGATCTTGATCACCTGAGCTTGGCAGATCGATCTTGCGAAACTGCCAAGTCTCAAGGTTAAGAAACCGTAGCCTTAGGTTTCGATCTCTTCGGCTACCGGCTCGTGAACACGGGCCTGCCGTTCGGAGGGATCACGTCCGACTTCAGCCTTCAGGGAGTTAAGATCGATGAAATGGTCTGCCTGGCGGCGCAGGTCGTCGGCAATCATCGGCGGCTGCGTGGCCATCGTGGAGACGACCGAGACCTTGCGGCCGCGGCGCTGCAGCGCTTCAACCAGTGTCGTGAAGTCGCCGTCGCCGGAGAAGATGACGAGATGGTCGACGGTTTCGCACTGTTCCATCGCGTCGATGGCCAGCTCGATATCCATGTTGCCCTTGATCTTCCGGCGGCCGAGCGAATCAGTGAATTCCTTCGCCGGCTTCGTCACCACGCGGTAGCCGTTGTAATCGAGCCAGTCGATCAAAGGCCGGATCGAGGAATATTCCTGATCCTCGATCAGCGCGGTGTAGTAATAGGCGCGCAGCAGATAACCGCGCTTCTGGAAGGCCTTTAATAGCTTGCGATAGTCGACATCGAACCCCAGCGATTTCGACGCGGCGTAAAGGTTTGCGCCGTCAATGAAAAGTGCAATTTTTTCTCTGGGGTCGAACATTGATCCATCCCTGCTAGATGTCATTTTTTTAGTAACGGCTAAAGTTGTACCGGCTCTCCGTCAACAGGCCATTTCGGTTTCTCACCCTTATTATCTGGTGGTGTATCAGGGAACAAGCAACCGCATATCCATAGATTTACCAATGAATTGCAACCAAAATAGGCTATAATTGAACCAATGCCTTCTCAAGGCGCCAGACCGGGAGGCGGGTCGCCGTCAGGAAAAACTTGAATTAGACCGGCTTTGCCTGTATCGAGGCCGCAATCCCGTACGGAAACGAATTCACGAAGGACAGGCAATGGCCCGCGTCACAGTAGAAGATTGCATTGATAAAGTCGACAACCGGTTCGAGCTTGTTCTGCTCGCCAGCCATCGCGCTCGCCAGATCTCCCAGGGCGCCGGCATCACGATCGACCGCGACAACGACAAGAACCCGGTGGTAGCGCTGCGCGAAATCGCTGACGAAACGCTGTCTCCGGAAGACCTCAAGGAAGACCTCATCCATTCGCTGCAGAAGCATGTCGAAGTGGACGAGCCCGAGCCCGATCCGGCTTCGCTGGCTGGTGCTTCGGCTGCCGGCAACGATCTGGAAGAGGAAGACCTGCCGGATACGCTGACCTTCGACCGCATGTCGGAAGAAGAACTGCTGGCCGGCATCGAAGGTCTTGTGCCGCCGGAAAAAAGCGACGATTATTGATTTTGCCACATTTTCGTCGCTGACAGGTCTATGACTGCCATGCGACATTTGGATGCGCCGGGCCTTGGGCACGGCGCATTTGCGATTCCGGGGAGACGTGCTTCATGATGCGACAATACGAGCTTGTTGAGCGCGTTCAGCAATACAAGCCCGATGTCAACGAAGCGCTCCTGAACAAGGCTTACGTTTACGCCATGCAGAAGCATGGCATGCAGAAACGTGCCAGCGGCGATCCCTATTTCTCGCATCCGCTCGAAGTCGCCGCCATCCTCACCGACATGCATCTGGACGAGTCGACCATCGCGGTTGCGCTCCTGCATGACACGATCGAGGACACGACGGCGACGCGCGCCGAGATCGACGAACTCTTCGGCAAGGATATCGGCCGTCTCGTCGAGGGCCTGACCAAGATCAAGAAGCTCGAACTCGTCTCCCAGAAGGCCAAGCAGGCGGAAAACCTGCGCAAGCTGCTGCTGGCGATTTCCGACGACCTGCGCGTTCTCCTCGTCAAGCTCGCCGACCGCCTGCACAACATGCGCACGCTCGACGTCATGCGCGACGAAAAGCGCCGCCGCATCTCCGAAGAGACGATGGAAATCTATGCGCCGCTCGCCGGCCGCATGGGTATGCAGGGCGTGCGCGACGAGCTGGAAGAGCTGGCCTTCCGCCATCTCAACCCGGAAGCCTGGGATACCGTCACGAAGCGTCTGGCCGGACTGTCTGCCAGCAACGAAGGCCTGATCGAGAACATCGAGCGGGAACTGACCGAACTGCTCAACCAGAACGGCCTCACCAAGGCGATCGTCAAGGGTCGCCAGAAGAAGCCCTATTCGGTCTTCCGCAAGATGCAGTCGAAGTCGCTCTCCTTCGAGCAGCTCTCCGACGTCTACGGCTTCCGTATCCTCGTCGAGGACATCCCGTCCTGCTACCGCGCGCTCGGCATCGTCCACACGCGCTGGCGCGTCGTGCCCGGCCGCTTCAAGGACTATATCTCGACGCCGAAGCAGAACGACTATCGTTCCATCCACACGACCATCGTCGGCCCGTCCCGCCAGCGTATCGAGCTGCAGATCCGCACGCTGCGCATGAACGAGATCGCCGAATACGGCATCGCCGCCCATTCGATCTACAAGGACGGCCAGAGCGCGCAGGCAGAAGACACGCTGGCGCGCGAATCCAACGCCTATTCGTGGCTGCGCCAGACCATCGAGGCGCTGTCGGAAGGCGACAATCCGGAAGAGTTTCTGGAGCACACCAAGCTCGAACTCTTCCAGGACCAGGTCTTCTGCTTCACGCCCAAGGGCAAGCTGATCGCGCTGCCGCGCGGCGCGACGCCCATCGACTTCGCCTATGCCGTCCACACCAATGTCGGCGATACCTGCGTCGGCGCCAAGATCAATGGCCGCATCATGCCGGTCGTCACCCGTCTCGCCAATGGCGACGAGGTCGAGATCATCCGCTCCGGCGTGCAGGTGCCGCCGGCCGCCTGGGAAGAGATCGTCGTCACCGGCAAGGCCCGTTCGGCCATCCGCCGCGCCACGAGGCTTGCCATCCGCAAGCAATATGCCGGCCTCGGCTACCGCATTCTCGAACGCACCTTCGATCGCGCCGGCAAGGTCTTCTCCCGCGATGTGCTGAAGGCTTCGCTTTTCCGCCTCGGCCACAAGGAAGCGGAAGATGCGATCGCCGCCGTCGGGCGAGGGGAGCTGTCGTCGCTCGACGTGCTGCGCGCCGTCTATCCGGATTACCAGGACGAACGCGTCACCGTGAAGCAGAATGTCGATGACGGCTGGTTCGCCATGAACTCGGCCTCGGGCATGATCTTCAAGGTGCCGGGCCAGCAGAAATCGCCGAGCGGCGAAATCCTGCCGTTCCGCGGCCTCTCCAACGACATCCAGGTGCATTTCGCCACCGGCGGCGCCGTTCCGGGCGACCGCATCGTCGGCATTCTCGACGGCGAGAAGAGCCTCGCCATCTATCCGATCCAGTCGCCGGGCCTGCAGCAGTTCGAAGACGAGCCGGAGCGCTGGATCGACGTGCGCTGGGATCTCGACCTCGCCAACAAGTCGCGCTTCAACGCCCGTGTCATGATCAGCGCCATCAACGAGCCGGGAACGCTGGCGACGATCGCGCAGAACATCGCCACGACCGACGTGAATATCGCCACGCTCACCATGACGCGCGTGGCGGCCGATTTCACAGAGATGCAGGTGGAGCTCGAGGTCTGGGACCTGCGCCAGCTCAACCAGCTGATTACGCAGCTGAAAGAGCTGAGTTGCGTTGCAACAGTGAAGCGGTTGTTCGAATAACCGCCTCCAACAATTTGAAAACAAAAGGTTAAAATCACGGCATGCATTCAGCGCATGGCAGCTAGGGCAAGCTTGCGCTTGTTGATGTTGCGATGCAGCATTATCTTCAGCCTCGTAAACAGAAGTTGATCAAGAAGGACTTGGAAAAATGTTCGGTTCGCTGAAGAAAGTGGCTCGTGCGCTCCGCATTCCCACGGAGCAGGAACGCGAAATGGCATATCTCAATGGCGCGAAGGATCGTTATGATCTCGAGTTTCGCATGCGCCAGATCGATCGTGGCGACTTCCGCCGTGGTCAGTTCTGAGGCCTGAGACACGCCTTGAAGGCAGGCCTCCGGCGCATGTCTTGCGCGTGAGGCTCACCATTCGGGAAAGATTGAAGATGCAGGGTGCGGGTTCCGCGCCCTTTTTTGTTGGTCCGGGGTGCGACATCTTCGAGTTCGTCTGAAAGACCCGTTGCGAATGCGCGCCTGTTGCGCAAGATTGCGGCGGCTCCTCCGGGCAGGGCGCCTCGGCCATGCATCCGGCTCAGCCGTGAGGCATGCGGCGCAGTCTCTTCCCGGTGTCGATTGCCTTTGCCATTGTGCTTGAAATCACCAAGTCATATATCCGGTGCCATGAAACATAAGATTTCCGAACTGACGCTTGAACCGAGCGAAAGCCATCCGCGCAAGCGCATGACTTTCAGTCGCTCGATGCGCTATCAGCTTCTGAAGTTCGTGCGTATTCGCGCAACGCCGCATGCCATCGGAATCGGTGTCGCGGTGGGCATCTTCTCGGCCTTCCTGCCGCTGGTCGGTGTTCACATGGCGCTGGCTGCAGCGCTCGCCTGGGCATTGGGCGGCAACATGATTGCAGGCGTTGCCAGCACGATTCTCGTCGGCAACCCGTTCACCTATCCGTTCATCTGGGCGGCTGCCTGGGAGACCGGGCAGATGATCCTCGGCTCCAAGGCCAAGTCGATGGGAACGATCCATCTGCACGAACTGATTCACAAGCTGTCCTTGAGCGAGCTTTGGGCGCCGATCCTCAAGCCGCTGCTGCTCGGTTCCATTCCGCTGGGCATCGCTGGTGGTCTTGTCGGCTATTTCGTCATGGTCCAGGCCGTGACCATCATCCGGGCGCGGCGACAGTCGCGGCTCATGGCACGTTGATACGTAGGACAGGCGCATGATCATCGGCATTGGCAGCGACCTCATCGACATACGCCGCGTCGAGAAATCCATCGAGCGCTTCGGCGACCGCTTCACCCATCGCTGCTTCACCGAGGTGGAGCGCGCCAAATCAGACCGCCGCAAGGAGCGCGCTGCGTCTTACGCCAAGCGCTTCGCCGCCAAGGAGGCCTGTTCCAAGGCGCTCGGCACGGGGCTTGCGCAGGGCGTCTTCTGGCGCGACATGGGCGTCGTCAACCTGCCGAGCGGCAAGCCCACCATGGCACTGACCAATGGAGCCGCCGAAAGGCTGGCGGCGATGACGCCGGCGGGGCATTATGCGGTCGTTCATCTCACCATCACGGACGATTTTCCGCTGGCTCAGGCATTTGTAATCCTGGAAGCCCTGCCTTTGCCGCAATCCTCGGAAATCTGACAGGCTTGAACCCCGCAAACACGCGACTTTGAAGACGCTTGCCGCCCGGATCAGAAGCGGTTAGACAATCCGACACGCCGAATGGCCGGATCAATCCGGCCTCAGTGGCTGCACGGCATCGCCAGAGAGAGGCGCTATAAGGAAATGAGCAACGTGTCTGAGAAAGTCAAACCCGAGAACTCCTTCTGGGAAACGGTCAAGGTCGTCATCCAGGCGTTGATCCTTGCCGGCCTCATCCGCACTGTTCTCGTCCAGCCTTTCACCATTCCCTCAGGCTCGATGATGCCGACCCTGCTCGTGGGCGACTATATCTTCGTCAACAAGTTCTCGTATGGCTATTCGAAATATTCGCTGCCCTTCTCTCCGGATCTCTTCAACGGCCGCATCTTCGGCTCCGATCCCAAGCGCGGCGACATCGTCGTCTTCCGCTTCCCGCCGAACCCCTCCATCGACTACATCAAGCGCTGCGTCGGCCTGCCGGGCGACCGCATCCAGATGAAGGGCGGCGTGCTTTACGTCAACGGCCAGCCGGTGCCGAAGGTGGCCGACGGTTCGTTCGATTCCGACTACTCGAAGGACCCGGGCCAGAACATCCCCGTCTTCCGCGAAACGCTGCCCAATGGCGTGACCTATGACACGCTGGACGAAAGCCCCGATACGCTCGGCGACAACACGCGCGAATTCATCGTGCCGGCCGGCCACTATTTCATGATGGGCGACAACCGCGACAACTCCGCCGACAGCCGCTTCGACGTCGGCTATGTGCCGGCCGAGAACCTTGTCGGCAAGGCCTCGCTGATCTTCTTCTCGCTCGGCAATGACACCGCCTTCTCCGAAGTCTGGAAATGGCCGACGAACATGCGCTGGAACCGCCTGTTCAAGGGCGTCGATTGATGTCGCTGAGGCCGGACGAACGCGCCGCGCTTGAAAAGTTGATCGGCCACGAATTCCGCGCCAAGGAACGGCTGGAACGCGCTGTCACGCATTCCAGCTCCCGCACCTCCAAGGGCACGAATTACGAGCGGCTGGAATTCCTGGGCGACCGCGTTCTCGGCCTCTGCGTTGCCGAACTCCTGTTCACCAGCTTTACCGATGCGGACGAGGGCGAGCTCTCCGTCCGCTTGAACCAGCTGGTTTCGGCCGCCACCTGCGCCGAGGTTGCTGACAGTCTCGAACTGCACAAATATATCCGCACCGGCGCCGACGTGAAGAAGGTGACGGGTAGCCGCATGCTGAATGTGCGCGCCGATGTCGTGGAAAGCCTCATTGCCGCGCTCTATCTCGATGGCGGGCTGGAAGCCGCGCGCCGCTTCGTGCTCGCCAACTGGACCGAGCGCGCCACCAAGGCTGGAGCCGCCAAGCGCGACGCCAAGACCGAGCTGCAGGAATGGGCGCATGCCCGTTTCCAGGTGACGCCTGTCTACAAGGTGGTCGACCGCTCCGGTCCCGACCACGATCCGCGCTTCACCGTCGTCGTCGAAGTGAAGGGCATTGCGCCCGAAACCGGCGTCGAACGCTCCAAACGCACGGCCGAACAGGTCGCCGCGACGAAACTTCTGGAACGCGAAGGCATCTGGAAGTAGAACTCTTTTGAATTTCTCTGAATTGGAACAAATCTGATGACTGACCTTGAGGCGGCCGCACCCGCCGAAACCCATTCCGGCTTCGTGGCGTTGATCGGCGCGACCAATGCGGGCAAGTCTACCCTGGTGAACCGCCTTGTCGGGGCCAAGGTGTCGATCGTCAGCCACAAGGTGCAGACGACGCGCGCCATCGTGCGCGGCATCGCCATCCATGACAATGCGCAGATCGTCTTCATGGACACGCCCGGCATCTTCAAGCCGCGCCGCCGGCTCGACCGAGCCATGGTCACAACCGCCTGGGGCGGCGCCAAGGATGCCGACTATATTCTCCTCATCATCGACAGCGAACGCGGCCTCAAGGGCGATGTCGAAACCATTCTGGAAGGCCTGAAAGAGGTCCACCAGCCGAAGCTTCTGGCGCTCAACAAGATCGACCGCGTCAAGCACGAAGACCTCTTGAAGCTCGCCGCCGACGCCAACGAAAAGATCGGCTTCGAGCGCACCTTCATGATCTCGGCCACGACCGGCTCCGGCTGTGACGACCTGCTGGACTATCTCGCCAAGGAACTGCCGGCAGGCCCCTGGTACTATCCGGAAGACCAGATTTCCGATCTCCCGATGCGCCAGCTCGCCGCCGAAATCACCCGCGAAAAGCTCTTCCTGCGCCTGCATCAGGAACTTCCCTATTCGTCTCACGTCGAGACCGAGAAGTGGGAAGAGCGCAAGGACGGCTCCGTGCGCATCGAACAGGTCATCTATGTCGAGCGCGACAGCCAGAAGAAGATCACGCTCGGCAAGGGCGGGGACGCGATCAAGGCTATCTCCACCGCCGCCCGCAAGGAAATCTCCGCCATCCTCGAACAGCCCGTCCACCTCTTCCTCTTCGTGAAGGTGCGCGAAAACTGGTCGGATGATCCGGAGCGTTACCGCGAAATGGGGCTGGATTTCTCGAAATAGGGCAGGGTGTCAGCCGGCGGAGAGCGCCGCCAACACCGTATCGATTTCCAGGTATAATATCCGGCTATCTGCCGGATATTCGATGAAGCTGGCTTGCTTCAGGTAAAAGCGGCGCGCTGCGTCGCTTTTGGCGTGAATCATGACGGCGGCTATCCCGATCGCCTTCGATGCAAGGGTGCAGCGACGAAGCGCATCCATTAGCAGATCCGAGCCAAGCCCTTGACCGGCATGGCGCTGATCGATCGCCAGCCGCGCAATGATGGCGACCGGGATCGTGTCCGGCGCATTCCGGCGCAGCTTCCCCGGCGCCAGCGCTCTTGCCACGCCACCTGACGAAAGGCTGTAGTAGCCGACAACGATATCGCCATCGAGGACGACGTAAGTGCGCGAGAAACGACTTTCATTTTTCAGCGCACGATAACGAAGCCAGTCATCGAGAGCCGGTTCGCCGCACACGAAATCATCGCAATCATGTTCAGGTCGAATAGGCTGAGGCGCTGAGAGACGCCGCATTCAGCGGTCCCACGCGGGCCGTCGGTTCATCAGCGCACGAAGCTTCGGGTCAGGCTCCCGAGGCTGGTTGAGCGCTTCAGAAAACACTTCGAAATCTGCGTCATTCAGAATGAAAAGGCGCTGATCAAGAAGAACATCTATCGCTTCCCGACGTGCGCTATCGACCATGAACTCGGTGCGCGTCTTGCCGAGCGCCGCTGCCGCTTCATCGATAAGATCGCGGGTCTGTTTTTCGATGCGCAGATTGATTGTCCCCTTGTTGCTGGAAAGGGGAGTGTTCTCGTCGGCATCAGGGGTCAGAGAGAGCGTCTTCATGCGCGAAATATAGATCTTCGTATACACATCGTCAATACGATCGGCTTGTTCAAGCCCCGTGGCACGCCTTGAACTTCTTCCCCGAACCGCACGGACACGGGTCGTTCCGCCCCACGCGACCGGGCTTTGCCTTGTCTTCCCGATCCCAATAGAGCCAGCGCCCGCTGATCTTGCGGAAGAGGGAGACTTCGCTGGCCGAACCGTCCTGAACGTTCTGGCGGACGCGGAAGGTGAAGCTGACCTTGCCGGTCTCGTCGCTTTCCAGTCCCGCCTCGCGCCCGGTGATCGTCAGGCCGAGCCATTCGGTGCCGAGCCCGGAGCGTTCTGCTTCCTGGCGGTCGAAGGCCTTGGCCGCAGGCCCCGCACATGTCGCCTCGATATAGTCGAGCCGCCCGGTCGCATAGGCCGTGTAGCGCGAGCGCATCAGCGCCTCGGCCGTCGGTGCCGGCTTGCCGGCCAGGATGGGGCCGCAGCAGGCGGGGGTGAGTTTGCCGGAGCCGCAGGGGCAGGGGATCATGATGTTGGCCTTGTCTGGATCGAAGGCCAACTCATAGTTCAGGACGCCGGCCCTTCCAAGCGCTCATCCTGGCTCGCCCTCTCAGTTCATCAGAAACGCCAGCCGCGCATCGGTGCGGGCAGGGGAGATCTCGAGAATATCCGCGCTGACGACCTTCTCGGCGACAAACGGGTCTTCCGCAATCCGTGCCTCAAGCGCGTCGCGCGCCACGCCGTGGGCGATCACCGCGCCGCCAAGGCCGGGTTGCAGGCTACCCACGGTGAGGAAGACGCCGTCCTCGAAACCGCGCCTGATCCAGTCATTATGCGCCTGCATGAGACCTGCGGCAGCGGCGCGGTTTTCGGCGAATTTCAGCGTGACGACGAACATCAATGAACTCCAGTTTCAAGGGTAGGGAGGGTTTCGAGCCAGTCGCGCATGCGGCTGACTTCCTGTCGGATGAAGGCTTCGTCGCGAAACGCAGTGGCAAGCGACGCCACGCCCTGGCTCATGGCCAGAAGATACATCGCATGGCTGTCTGCCTCGACGGCGTGGCCGAGTGCGGTGAATTGCCGGGCCAGCCATTCGCGGAAGAGGGTGAAGAGCTTCGCCGCATCCGCCTTCGCTGCGTGGTCGAGTTTGGCCAGCTCAGCGCAGAGCGTGCCGACCGGGCAGCCATGCGCCATGATGTCGGCGCGGTTGCGGATGAGGATTTCGATGAAGCTGATAATGCGCGCCTTCGGGTCCGCGCCATCGTCTTCCCAGGCGGCGAGCATGGCGCGCGTCTTGCCGAGGCGGCGATGAATCACCGCATCGAGAATCTCGTCTTTCGTCTTGAAATGATAATAGAAATTGCCGCGCGAGATAGAGACGGCAGCGGCAATGTCGGCAAAGGACGTCGCGTCGAAACCCCGGCGATAAAAGAGGTCATCGGCGGCGGCCACGATGTGGTCATGGGTTGAGGCTTCAGGCATGGCGGCGTCCAGATGTTTTTGAATATCAGTAGGACAGTCGTCCTAAATCGACAATTAGGACGACTGTCCTATGGTGTCAAGCCCAGCCGTGGACCGGCTTGACTTGGCGCGCACCACGAACGACCCTTCGGGCTTGGAGGAGGAATTCGGGATGGCAACGGACAAGGATTTCGAACGCATTGCATTGTCTCTGCCCGGAACGGAGGCGCGGCCGCATGTCGATCGCACGGCTTATCGCGTTCGCCGGATCTACGCGACGCTGGCGCCCGATCGGCTGACGGCGAACCTCATGTATGGACCGAGCGACCAGACGCGGTTTTGCGCGGCGCGGCCGGATGCCTTCATTCCGCTGCCCAACAAGTGGGGCGACAAGGGCGCGACGACGGTGGTTCTGGCTGCGGTGACGGAAGAGGAGCTGCGCGAGGCGCTGGAGCGCGCCTGGGAACTGCATCAATAGCAGTAATAGTTGATAATCGGATGATCAGACTATTGAAGAAAGCGACGGCGTTGCTCCTCGCCCGCCGTCGCCGGAACGCGAGCCACTAGTTGACGACGCCTACTACGACGTAGGTCTCGGGGTCAACGATCACGCGTTCCTTGTTCACCACCGCATAGGCATATTCCGGGCGGTCCGGGATGGGGGCGAGAACCACTTCACGCGGCAGCCTGCTGCCCACGCGGACCTCCTCGCGGATGATCACCGGCGTTGCACGCACCGGCTGCTCGCGGACATAGGTCACGACTTCGCGCGGCGGCGGATTGAGGGCCGTGCCGGCAATGGCGCCGACCACGCCACCCACGGCGGCACCCACCGGGCCGCCGACGATGGCGCCCGTCACGGCACCACCGGCAGCGCCGGTAACGGTGCTCTCATTGGCAAGAGCGGGCACGGCTGCAAGCGGCGCCACGATGGTGCAGAAGATCAGCAGAGACTTTTTCATCGGTTCATCCTTTCGGGTTTTCCAAGACAGCCTCCCAACGTCGGGACGCGGCCACTTGTTCCGCCCGTGGCCGGTGCTCGCCTGTGAATTGGCCCATTCCGGATTGGCATTTCGGCGCGGCAACGCCTAAATCAGGGCCTCGTATTGCATGCCGAAGGAAGTGCCCCCATGTCGCAAGTCGAAGCTCAGGTTGCCGCCCGTATCGCCCTCGTCATCGCTGCCGAGATCAATGCCCGGCCGGATCAGGTGAAGGCCGCCGTCGGTCTGCTGGATGAGGGTGCAACGGTTCCCTTCATCGCCCGCTACCGCAAGGAAGTGACCGGCGGCCTCGATGACACCCAGCTGCGCAATCTTGCCGAACGGCTGACTTACTTGCGCGAGATGGAAGCCCGCCGCGCCTCGATTGCCGACTCGATCACCTCGCAGGGCAAGATGACGGATGCTCTGGCCGCCTCGCTCGCCAAGGCGACGACGAAGGCCGAGCTGGAAGACATCTATCTCCCCTACAAGCCCAAGCGCCGCACCAAGGCCGAGATCGCCCGCGAACGCGGTCTCCAGCCGCTGGCCGATGCCATCTGGGCCGACCGCCGCGCCGACCCGCAGGCGCTCGCCGCCAGCTACATCAAGGATGACGTGCCGGATGCGAAGGCGGCGCTCGAAGGCGCACGTGATATCGTCGCCGAGACGATGAGCGAGAATGCCGCCCTTGTCGGGCGTTTGCGCAATCACATGAAGGAGAAGTCCTTCCTGCGGGCCCGTGTCGTCACCGGCAAGGAAGAGGCGGGCGCCAAGTTCTCCGACTATTTCACCCATGATGAGCGCTGGACCAATGTCCCCTCGCACCGGGCGCTTGCCATGCTGCGCGGCTGGAACGAGGAAGTGCTGACGCTTTCCATCGATGTCGATGCTGACGACACGTCGCCGGTGAAGCCCGCCCACCGCATGATCGCCAACGAATTCGGCATCGGTTCGAGCGGCCCCGCCGATCAATGGCTGATGGAGGTTGCCGGCTGGTGCTGGCGCGTCAAGCTCTCCTCGTCGCTCTCGCTCGACCTGATGCGGGACCTGCGCGAACGCGCCGAGGAAGAGGCGATCCGCGTCTTCGCCCGCAATCTCAAGGATCTGCTGCTCGCAGCCCCCGCCGGCGGCAAGGCAACGCTCGGCCTCGATCCCGGCATCCGCACCGGCGTCAAGGTCGCCGCAGTCGACGCCACCGGCAAGCTCCTGGAGACCGCGACCGTCTATCCGTTCCAGCCGAGGAACGACATTACCGGCGCGATGGCGACGCTGGCCAGCCTCATCCGCAAGCACAAGATCGAGCTCATCGCCATCGGCAACGGCACGGCCAGCCGCGAGACCGAGAAGCTCGCCGCCGAAGTCATCAATACGTTGCAAGGCGCCAAGCCCCAGAAGGTCGTTGTCTCGGAGGCCGGCGCCTCCGTCTATTCGGCCTCCGAGACGGCGGCGAAGGAATTCCCGGAACTCGACGTGTCGCTGCGCGGCGCCGTCTCCATCGCCCGCCGCCTGCAGGACCCGCTCGCCGAACTCGTCAAGATCGAGCCCAAGTCCATCGGCGTCGGGCAGTATCAGCACGATGTCGACCAGTCGCGGCTTGCCCGCTCGCTGGATGCTGTCGTTGAAGACGCCGTGAATGCCGTCGGCGTTGACTTGAACACCGCCTCCGTGCCGCTGCTTGCCCGCGTGTCGGGCCTCGGGCCGTCGATTGCCGAAGCCATCGTGCTTCATCGCAACGAGGTCGGCGCGTTCAGAAGCCGCAAGGAGCTGCTGAAGGTCTCCCGTCTCGGCCAGCGCACCTTCGAGCAATGCGCCGGCTTCCTGCGCATCCCCGGTGCCGACGAGCCGTTGGATGCCTCGTCCGTTCACCCTGAAGCCTATGGCGTCGCCAAGAAGATTGTTGCCGCCTGCGGCCGTGACCTGCGCGCCCTGATGGGCGACAGTGCCGCGCTGAAGAAGCTCGATCCGAAGCTCTTCGTCGACGAGCGTTTCGGCCTGCCCACCGTCAAGGACATCCTTGCTGAGCTTGAGAAGCCCGGCCGCGACCCGCGCCCGGAATTCAAGACCGCGACCTTCGCCGATGGCGTCGAGGAGATGAGCGACCTCAAGGTCGGCATGCTGCTCGAAGGCACGGTGACGAATGTCGCCGCCTTCGGCGCCTTCGTCGATATCGGCGTGCATCAGGACGGCCTCGTCCATGTCTCGCAGCTCGCCGACCGTTTCGTGAAGGACCCGAACGAGGTCGTGAAGGTCGGCGATGTCGTCAAGGTGCGGGTGACGGAAGTGGATGTGAAGCGCAAGCGCATCGGGCTGACCATGCGCAAGGATGGCGGCGGCGAGCGTGACGCCAGGCCCGCCCCGCGCGACGACCGCAATGCCCGCCCCGGCAACCGCCCGATGAGTGCCGCGCCGAAGCAGGAAGCGCAAGGGCAGGGCGCGCTGGCCGCCAAACTCGCGGAGGCCATGCGCCGCAAGTAGTCATGAATCAGAAGCGCGCCGCAGTCCCCCAGGTCTGCGGCGCGCTCCCAAAGTCATTTTGAAATTGCACGGATTTTCATCCGTGACGTTACGTTCTGAAAATGTCTTCGCGCAATGGGTTGGGATCAATCCCAGCTGAAACCCTTGTTTTCCATGTAGATATTCTTCGGGTGCTGGCACCAGTCGACCTTGAAGTCGTCTGCGCCGTAATTGTCCCAGCTGACGCGGAACGGCACGACGCAGTCACCCTTGTTGCTGAACCAGTCCATCTCGACGATATCGCCAGGACGGATGCGCGCGCCGTCCTTCAGCCAATTGTCGCTCCACTGCCCTTCCTGATAGGTGTAGAACCCGTTGATCGTGTAATTCTGAGCCCGGTTGTGCAGGCGAAATGCATAATTGCTGGCATGCGCCAGGGTAGTGGCAGCCGCCAGTGCGGCGACCGCAACGCATAGGATCGTCCTCATCGTCTCAGCTCCGCTAGCGGCCCAGTTGTCCAGACTCCAGCCGCCCACGGCCAACTTTCTGCCACAAGATGGGCAGGCCATGTTGGATCATTTTTGGGATAATCCACGAAATTCTCAGGCGGGAACGGCGACCGTCAGCGAGGCATAGGCCTCTTCGACCCGGCCGAGCTTGTCAGCCTGATATGCCACATATTCCTCGAGGAAGCCCGGAGAGAGCCAGAGCAAGGATGTGCCGCGCTTGCCGGTCCATCCAAGGCTGCCCTCGCGTTCCGCCACCGCCATCTTGCGCGACAGGTGGGTTTTGGTGACGCGCAGCGCCGAGGCGATCTCGTCGAGCGAGCCGATGCCGGTGACGATGCGACCGTCCTGCGGCGAGAAATCGGTGATCGTGGCGATCATCTTGTCCATCACCAGGCCCCCGTCGTTCATCCAGGTGAACAGAGAGAATGTCCCGTCCGGGCTGGTCGAGCGCTGCGATTGCAGGATGCGCTCGACGATGGCGGGGTGCAGCTGCGCCAGCATTCCGGGCGTTTCGGCGAAGGTCGCCGCCCGCGAGCCGTTGTCGAAGGCATCCAGCGTTCTCAGATGGATGGCGACCCAGACGCCGAGCAGGCCGACGGTTTCCTCCACGAGCTTCAGCGGTCGCGACCGCTTGTCGTCCCGGGCGAGATTGGGCCGAATGACGCCGTATTTCTCCATTTCGCGGATGAAGTCATGCGCCGTGTTGCGGCTGGCGATGCGGTGGGCAACAACGGCTTCGAGGAAGCGGCTGAGATGCAGCGTCCCGTCCTTGCTGCGAAATAGCATGGCAGAGGCCAGCTGCGCCAGAAGATAGCGCTGCTGCGTGCCGAAAATGCCCGCCACACGGGGCGAGCTTCTCTCGACGGTCAGGAAGGACACGGCTTGCTGCCGCAGGATTGGCAGACGATCGGGATGTGCTGAGATAATTTCCGTAGTCAGCATGAGGCGCGACCCGGACGTATGGGCTGAAAACTGTTGCAATTCATAGCGCTGCGAGAGCCTGTAGACTGGAGCTGGACGCCTTAATCTCTGCATCATCGCGGCGTTTTGTTCAAGAGGAGAGAAATTTGACATTTCCATCTGTCACACTGTTGAAACTTCGGTTCTCTTCATGTTGCATTGCACCATCGAATGCGAGTCCCGAGCATCAGGGGAAAATGCATGTTTCAGTATGATCTCGTCGTCGTCGGCAGCGGGCCTGCGGGCCGCCGCGCCGCCATCCAGGCTGCCAAGCTCGAGAAGAGGGTTCTCGTCATCGAGAAGGGCACCCGCGTCGGCGGCGTATCCGTCCACACGGGCACCATCCCCTCCAAGACCATGCGCGAGACGGCGCTGAACCTCAGCGGCTGGCGCGAGCGCGGCTTCTATGGCCGCTCCTACCGCGTCAAGCAGGAGATCAGCGCGGACGACCTGCGCCGCCGCCTGCTGATCACGCTCGATCATGAAGTTGACGTGCTCGAACACCAGTTCGCCCGCAACCGCGTCCAGCAGATGCGCGGCAAGGCGAGCTTCATCGACCGCAACACGCTGGAAGTCGTCAAGGAAGATGGCGAGCAGTTGCGCGTCACCACGGCCTCGGTTCTGCTGGCCGTCGGCACGCGCCCCTTCCGGCCGGATTACATCCCCTTCGACCACGACAGCATCATCGACAGCGACGAAATCCTCGAGATCAAGCATGTGCCGCGTTCCATGATCGTCATCGGTGCGGGCGTCATCGGCGTCGAATATGCGACGATCTTTTCGGCGCTCGACACCAATGTCACGCTGATCGAGCCGCGCGACACCATGCTCGATTTCATCGACAAGGAGATCCTGCAGGACTTCACCTATCAGCTGCGTGACCGCAACATGAAGCTGCTCTTCGGCCAGCCGGTCGACAGGATCGAGAAGGACGACAGCGGCAAGTGTCGCGTGACGCTCAAGACCGGCCGCACGCTGACCGCCGACATGGTCCTCTTCGCCGCCGGCCGCATGGGCGCGACCGATACGCTGAACCTCGCCGCCATCGGCATCGAGCCGGACAATCGCGGCCGCATCAAGGTCGATCAGGAGACGTTCCAGACCTCGGTGCCCGGCATCTATGCCGCCGGCGACGTCGTCGGCTTCCCCTCGCTTGCCTCGACCTCGATGGAACAGGGCCGCATCGCCGCCCGCCACGCCGTCGGCGCCCCCGCCAACGACCCGCCGCACTATTTCCCCTATGGCATCTATGCCGTGCCGGAAATCTCCACCTGCGGCCTGACGGAAGAGGAAGTCCAGCAACGCGGCATCCCTTACGAATGCGGCATCGCCCATTTCCGCGAGACCTCGCGCGGCCACATCATGGGCCTCGACACCGGCATGCTGAAGATGATCTTCTCCCTCAAGACCCGCCGCCTGCTCGGCGCCCATATCGTCGGCGAGGGCGCCACCGAACTCATCCATATCGGCCAGGCCGTGCTGAACCTCAAAGGCACGGTCGAATATTTCGTCGAGAACACGTTCAATTATCCGACGCTGGCAGAGGCCTACAAGATCGCCGGCCTCGACGCCTGGAACCGCATGGGTGAGTTGAAGAAGGACGCAGACGTCGTTCCGCAGCCGGTGGGGTGAGGGTGCCGCTTGCCAATCTCCCCCCTTGCGGGGGAGATGCCCGGCAGGGCAGAGGGGGGTATGGTGCGTCATATTCTGCTTCCATCTACGTTCTCGCCTGTGGCACCCACCTCTGTCAGCTTCGCTGGCATCTCCCCCGCAAGGGGGGAGATTGGCCTCGTGCCGCTTGCTCCACCCTCATCCTGAGGTGCCGCCCACAGGGCGGCCTCGAAGGATCGAGCGTCCTGCCTCGCCACACCCCCCTCTGTCACTTCGTGACATCTCCCCCGCAAGGGGGGAGATTGGTGGCGTGCCGCTTGCTCCACCCTCATCCTGAGGTGCCGCCCGCCGGGCGGCCTCGAAGGATGCGATTGTGGCAGGTGCCCCCTGAGTGTGTGGCACGGACCCTTCGAGGCCTGCGCGTTGCGCAGGCACCTCAGGGTGAGGTCTCATTGTTAGGCGCGCCAAAAGCCCCGGAAAAAACCTTCCCCGAGTTATCCTCCGGTTTTGTCGCCTCCGCCCTTGTCTCTGGACATCGGCTTCCGGAGAGCCACGCCGACGCGCCGCCCTGATGGGTAGTTTAAAAATACGGCGGAGCGCCAGCGCGACCCGTCGAGATCTGCAAGGCAGGACCTCATCCGATCCTGATCCTCAAACGCGGGCCGCCTCGCTAAGCCGTCTGCGGAGGCAGACGGGTTCTTTGGCGCAGCCAAGCCGCCGAGCCATTCGCGGCCCATCGGGGGAAACGTTTCGTCAGGTGTTGTTTCACCTGCCGCCGCCCGCGTCCCCTCATGACATTCACCGCACGTTACGGAGAACATCATCAAGCTCTCCTCCCGCCTGGGCCAGTCGTCGCTGGTCCATCCGGTGGCGGGAGAACTGTAGGATAACGGAAATGTAGGAGAGCGGGGAAAACAGAAAAGCCGGGTTATCCTCGCCCCTTGTGGGAGAGGAAGGAAAATCAGCATCTTAGCCAAAGGCTAAGTGCTAGATTTTCCAGGCGAGGGGGCGTTTTTGTCCCCGCCGTCGACCCCCTCACTTGCGATTTTTAACACTTAGCTGCGCTAAATGTTGAAATCGCTTTCTCCCCCACCAAGGGGGAGATGGGAGTGCGTCGCGCTCATCCAGCACTTCCCCACCCCACCGCGCCCCGCTATAACCACCCCATGCAATGGACCGACGAAGCAGTCATCTTGGGAACCCGCAAGCATGGAGAGAGCTCCGTGATTGCGGAGGTGATGACACGCGCGCGGGGGCGGCATATGGGGATCGTGCGTTCCGGGCGGTCGAAGATGATGCAGCCGGTGCTGCAGCCAGGGAACCTCGTCGAGGTGACGTGGCGGGCGCGGCTTGAAGAGCATCTCGGCGAATTCAGGCTGGAGCCGGTCCGCAGTCGCGCGGCGGCGCTGATGGAAAGTGCTGTCTCCATCTATGGCGTGCAGGCGATGGCGGCGCTGCTTCGCCTGTTGCCCGAGCGCGATCCGCATCCGCATCTCTTCGAGGCGCTGAACGTCATTCTCGATCATTTCGACGAACCGCTGGACGCCTGCGAACTCTACATCCGCTTCGAGCTGGCCGTGCTCAACGATCTCGGCTTCGGCATCGATCTGACGGAATGCGCGGCGACCGGCGCGCGGCACGATCTCGCCTATGTCTCGCCGAAATCGGGCCGGGCGGTGAGCCGGGTGGCGGGCGAGCCCTATGCCGACCGGATGTTGCGGCTGCCGACCTTTCTCGGGGAAGAGAGCCGCAAGGCGGCGACGGCGGACAGTCTGGTCGATGCCTTCAGCCTCACGGCCTACTTCCTCGAACGCCATGTCTACGAACCCCGTGGCCTGAAGATGACCGAGGCGCGCGATGGCCTGCGCGAGGCGGCGCTGAAGGCGCTGAGACGCGCGCACGAAAGGGAAGTTTCCGCATGACCGAGCCTGAACGCGCCTTCGCGCCCATGCTCATGGCCGAAGTGGCAAAGCTGAGCGGACTGGAGACGCTGCAGAAAATTCTCTCCGGAGAGTTTCCGGCAGCCCCCATAGCCCGGGTGCTGAATTTCAGACTGTCGGCGGTGGAGGAAGGGCAGATCGAGTTTCGCGGCGTGCCCACCGCCGATCACCTCAACCCGATGGGCGCGGTGCATGGCGGCTGGACGGCGACGATCCTTGATTCGGCGCTCGGCTGCGTCGTCATGTCGATGCTGAAGCCCGGCGAGGGCTACACGACCGCCGAATTCAAGGTGAATATCGTCCGCCCGCTGACGGCCGGCATGGGCGAGGTGGCCTGCGAGGCGCGCATTCTCCACCGTGGCCGGACGCTGGCGACGGCGGAAGGCTATCTCCGCGACGGCAATGGCAGATTGCTTGCGCATGGGACGGAGACCTGCGCCATCTTCCCAATCGCAAACCTGATGCGCTAAGAAGGCAACAGGCCCATCCCCAAAGGATGGCGGCAACGGGCATGACGCCCGGAGGATACCGATGTTCGAATTTTTGTCGCTCGTTCTGGCGCTTGGCGCCATCGTCCTGCTCCGGCGCGCGGAGACGCGGATTTCCAAGCTGGAAAATCGGGTGCGGGATCTTGAGGCTCGTCCGCTGGCGGCCGTTGCAACTCCGGTCGTCGCCGAGCCAGAGATGCCGCGGCCCCTGGAAACGCTGGACATGCCCGCCGAGCCCTACACGGTCGATGCCCCTCCGGTGCATGTGGAAAAGCCCTTCGAGCCGGTCGAAATGGCCGTTCATGCGCCGCAGGATGCCGTCTCCGAAGAGCCGGCCGTTATCGCTGCCGCTGCCGCAGCCGCCAAAGCAATCCCCGCCGCGCCCAAGCCGCAGCAGAGCCTCGAAAGCATGATCGGCGCGCGCTGGCCCGTCTGGGTCGGTGGTCTGGCGCTGGCGCTCGGCGGCATTTTCATGGTCAAATATTCGATCGAGCAGGGGCTGATCAGCCCCGCCGTGCGCCTCACCATGGCAGCCCTTTTCGGCCTCGTTCTGATGACGCTTGGCGAATGGGTGCGCCGTCGCGAGAGCCCGCTCGACCTGCCGGCGCTGAAGCACGCTCTCGTGCCCGGTGCCCTGACGGCGGCCGGCTCGGTCACGCTCTTCGGCGCGATCTACGCGGCCTATGGGTTCTATGACTATCTCGGCCCGACGACGGCCTTCATTCTGCTGGCCATCGTGGCACTGGTGACGGTCGGACTTTCGCTCCTGCATGGTCAGGCGCTGGCGGGCCTTGGCCTGCTTGCTGCCATGATCACGCCGGCCCTGATCGGCAGCGATGACCCCAATGCCTGGAGCCTCTTCGCCTACCTGACGATCGCCTGGTTCGCGACGATTGCGACCGCGCGAATCCGCCGCTGGAACGCCGTGCCGGCGCTCGCGAATACGGCAATGCTATTCTGGTACGTCCTCTTCATGGCGCATGTCCCGCCCTTCGGCGTCTGGGCCATGGTGCTTTCCGTTGCCGCGATGATGGCGGGTCTGGCGCTGCTCTGGCCCGCAGGCGATGGCGAGACGCAAGTGACGGAAGAAGACCTTGCCGAGCAGGCACCCGCCGATCCGGCTGGCGCCCCGCAGGCAAGGCCCTCGACCTTCCGCGTCTGGCGGGAGGAAGCGCTGCCGCGCGTCCCGCATCGCTGGGTGCGCTTCACCGGCGTTTTGGCCGCGCTTGCCGCAGCAGCGGGGCTCATGGTCTTTGGCGGTCTCGACGGCATTTCGACCATGGAGATGATCGAATTTGGCGTGCTGTGCGTGTCGATCGCGGCTGTCGGCGCATGGCGCTCCTCCGGCCTTCTCTTTGCCCTGGGCGGGCTTGTCGCTGCCCTCATCGGCAGCCTCAATGCCGCAACGGGCGATGCCTTCAGCGGCATGGGCCTGCTGGCAAGCGGCGAGATGCCGCCGGTTGCGATTCTCGGCGACAGCCTTGTCGGCCCGCTTCTCGGGCTGGGCCTCGCGTTTGCCGCGCTTGGCGTGCTGGCGCTTCACCGCCATGGTCGTAGCCAGCCTGCCTATGCGGTCATGTGGTCGCATCTCATGTGGTTCGTGCCGTTGACGCTCGCCATGCTGAGCTTCCTCGAATTCGGCAATTTCACATTCGACCTGAAACATGGCGGCACCGGCATCGGCTATGCGGCTCTGTTCCTCGCGCTCGCCGTCTGGGTGGAAAAGCGCATGGACGGGATGCGCTGGCGCGATGCCGTCATCGGCGGCCTCGTCACAGGCTCCTATCTGAGCGTCGTGCTGGTGCTGCACACGCTGGTGCATTCGGTCGTCACAACGATCCTCGTCGCCGTTGCCGGCTTCGCCTATCTCATGGCGTCGCGCATCAAGCCCTGGCCGGCGCTCACCTGGATGATGGGCCTTGCCGGCGTTGTCGTGCTCGCCCGCATCGCCTGGCAACCAAGCCTTGTCGGCGACATGACGCTGTCGAAGACGCCCTTCTTCAACCAGCTTCTGCCGGGCTATGGCATTCCGGCCCTGCTGGCCGGTCTCGGCGCCTATATGATCAAGGACGGACCTTCGATCCGGGCGCGCAATTTCCTGCAGGCGCTCGCCAGCCTTCTCGGCCTGATGACGGTGGCGATCCTGACGCGCCATGCGCTGAATGGCGGGTCGCTGGCCGGCAACGATCCGACGCTCGGCGAACAGTCGATCTATACGCTGATCGCCGTTGGCGGTTCGGCCGTGCTGATGACGCTCGACATGAAGAGCCCGTCGCCGGTCTTCAGGGCAGGCTCGATGATCGTCGGCACGATCTCGCTTCTGTCGGCACTCTTCGCGCATCTGATGACGCTGAACCCTTACTTTACCGGCGAGCTCACCGGCGAATGGCCCTTCTTCAACCTGCTGCTGCTCGGCTATCTCCTGCCGGCGCTCGGTTATTTCGGGCTGGCTTACTATGCGCGCGGCAAGCGGCCGGAGCCTTATGTCTACGGCCTTGCTGCCGGGGGCGCGGTCATGGCCTTTGCCTGGGTGACGCTTTCCGTCCGCCGGCTGTGGCAGGGGCCCGGGCTTGCTGACTGGAAGGGCTTCGAACAGGGCGAAATGTATGCCTATTCCGTCGTCTGGCTGATCCTTGGTGTCGGGCTGCTGGTCGCCGGCTCGCGCTTCCAGGCGAAGAGCCTGCGTCTGGCGTCTGCCGTGCTGGTCTTCGCCTCGGTGCTCAAGGTCTTCCTCATCGACATGTCGAACCTCGAAGGCATCTTCCGTGCAGCCTCATTCATCGGGCTCGGCGCGGTGCTGATCGGCATCGGGCTCTTCTATCAGAAGGTGCTGCGGACCATGGAAAAGCCGGCTGTCGGAAACGGGCCGGAGACCGGCCAGGAAGGCGGCCCAGAAATCGGCCAAGAAACCGGGTTGTCAGCGGAGGCGCCGGGCGATACCTCTTCCTGACACCCCTCAGGAGAGACCATGTCCAGCCTTGCCGATGCCTTCAAGCCGCATGAGAGCCTTGCGGCCCAACTGATTCCATATGCATGCGAATCCGATGATGGTTCGCACGATATCGCCCATATCCTGCGCGTCTTCCGCAATGCCATGCGCATCCATGCGGAAGAGGGCGGCAACGGCGCCGTGCTGGCGGCGGCTGTGCTGCTGCATGATTGCGTGTCGGTGGAAAAGAACTCGCCGCTGCGCAGCCAGGCCTCGCGGCTGGCGGCCGAAAAGGCCTCCGGCCTTCTGGCGGACCTGAGCTGGCAGGCGGACGAGATCGCCGCCGTGGCGCACGCGATCACCACGCATTCCTTCTCCGCCGGCATCACGCCGGAGAGCATCGAGGCGAAGATCCTGCAGGATGCCGACCGGCTGGATGCGATCGGCGCGATTGGCGTAGCGCGCTGCTTCTATATCGGCGGGCGGATGAATTCCGGCCTGCATGACGTGGCCGACCCGGGGGCCGAGACGCGCGAGCTCGACGACAAGCGCTTTGCCATCGACCATTTCCCGATCAAGCTCTTCAAGCTGGCGGATGGCTTCCAGACCGTAACAGGCCGCCGCATGGCTGCCGAGCGCCACGACCGCCTTGTTGCCTTCTACAATGACTTCCTCGAGGAGATTGCCTGATGCGCATCGAAAGCATGCATATCTATCCGGTGAAGAGCATGCGCGGCATTCCGGTCGAGCGCACGATCCTCACCGCCTCCGGCCTGCTGGGTGACCGCCGCTTCATGGTCGTGGACCCGGACGGGCAATTCATCACCCAGCGTGAATGCCCGCTGCTGGCGCAGATCCAGCCGCTGCCGCAGGCGGGCTATCTGCTGCTGCGCAAGGGCGACGAAGAGGCCATGGTGGCGATCCCCTCCGGTCCGCGCATGAAGGTCGCCGTCTGGCGCTCCATTGTCGATGTTGCCGTGGCAGCTGATAGCGTCAATGAAACGCTGTCGCGCTGGATTGGCCGCGACGCGAAGCTGGTCTTTGCCGATGCGCAGGCGGAGCGCGTCGCCAATCCCGAATGGGCGGGCGAGGACGTGCCCATGGGATTTGCCGATGGCTATCCCGTTCTCGTGACGACGACCGGCTCGCTCGCCGCCTTGAATCGCTATCTCACCGAACAGGGCCAGGTCCCTGTCGGCATGGACCGTTTCCGCCCCAACATCGTCATCGACTGCGAGGACGAATGGGCAGAGGATATGTGGAGCGCGATCGAGATTGGCGGCGAGCGGCTCGATCTCGTCAAGCCCTGCGAGCGCTGCGTGATGACGACGCAGGATCAGCGGACGGGCGAGCAGGGCAAGGGCGATCCCATGCCGGCGATGCGCCAGCTGCATTTTTCCACCGACCGCCGCGCGCCCGGACCGATCTTCGGCTGGAACGCGGTTCCGCGCGGCCAGGTTGAGTTGCGTGCGGGCGACAAGGTCGCGGTCGTGGAGACCCGCGGCGAGGCGTGGCCCTTCAAGCTGCGGTGAATCGTTTCATTCCGCGCGGGCCGGTCTGCGAGGCCCGCAAGGCCGCTCGCGGCTGCGAAAAAAAAGCTCCATATCCGGTGTGCGCCGCAATAAAGAAGTATGGCGATTTGGAGATTCTGATTTCCCTAATTATGGCAGGCGGAACAGAATTTGTCTTCAATCCGTAATATTCGCAGATGGAAAAAATTTTATTCTAAATTTCACATTGGACCCGTTGACGAAAGCGGGGTCGAATCCTACCTTTTGGCCACGCAAGTCGGAGTGGTTCGGAAGAGCCCTTGAGCGGCTTGCGGACCGTGATCCTGAGGGGCCGGTCAAGCCGTTTGGAGGAATGTATGGTGTTCGACAACAACGTTCGTGATGTTCTCTCCTGGCGTGTATCCCGCGTGACGATGATCTCTGGCGCGAGGTGTCGCCAGCTTTGCCGCCAGCTTTGCCGAATGTGACCCGGGTCGCCCGGTTCGTCTGCAATTCAATTCGCAAATGAAGACTTGAGATCAAGCAGCGTTCTGCTGCGGGAGAATACCTATGAACAAGCAGGTCATTGAGCACGCCGGTATTCCGGTGGGGATCGTGATTCCCGATGGTGATGCGATGAAGTTCATCGCCGTCAAATTCCCGGTCATCGATCTGGATGGAGCCCGCTATCGCGACGCCGAAGAGGCACGCCGGGCCATCCGTCGCCACATCGAAAAGAGCCCCGCCGCTTACATGTAAGCGACGGGTTCCACAGATCATGTCACGCAAGGTCGATCGCCCGAAAGGGCGGTCGGCCTTCTTGTTTGCAAAGCAGCTGTTCGATGATTGGCAATTTTTGACAACGCGTGTAGAATGCGCACACGTCAACCTTTCGAGGTCATGTCATGCCCACGATGAATGTCTCCCTCACCCCCGAATTCGTCCGCTTCATCGAAGGCGAAGTGGAAAGCGGTGCATATGCCTCCGCCAGCGAAGTGGTGCGCGATGCGCTCAGGCTGCTGCAGACGGGGCGGGAGGAGCGGGCGCTCCGGCTGGCGCAGTTGAGAAGTGCCGTTGAGTCGGGTCTCGGCCAGATGGAGCGGGGCGAGTTCTCGACGCGCTCGCTCGATGACATCTTCAACGACGTGGCTTCCGAGGTAGAGCGTTGACGATCCGCCTAACCCGTGACGCGGACGCGGATATCGCCGATATCCTCCGCTACACGCGCGACGAATTCGGCCTCCCCCAGACAGCAAGATACAGGGACTTCATTCGGCGCGCCTTCGGGATGATCGATGATGATCCGATGCGGCCGGGAAGCCGCGTGCTGGAGCAGTTCGGTCCCCATGTGCGCATGTTTCATCTCGGCAGCGCCGCCGGGCGCAGGAGTGGTGCGGCGCATATCGTGGTCTACCATATCGGCGAGCAAAGCGGACAGGGATGGAGGATCACGGTGCTACGCATCCTGCACGAACGCATGGAGCCTGACCGCCACCTGAGCGACCTGCCGTAACCGTCGCGCCTATTCCCCGAAGCTGAACACGAATGGCTTTTCGCCGACAAATTCGGCCCCGCGACCGATCGCCCGGACGGCCTCGACAAGCCGGCCTTCGCGGCTGAGAAGTCCATCCGCGATTTCGATCAGCCGTGTGTTGGGGCTCGCCTGGGGCGAGGCAGCGCGCAGCGTGCGGGTAAGCTCCGCATCATCGAGATCGGGCCGGACGGCGAGGGCTGCAATGAGGGCCGCCGCCGGCGAGCGCGAGACGCCATACCAGCAGTGAACGAGAAGCGGCGCGGACTGGTCCCAGCCGCGCGCGAAGTCGATGATCGCCGCCACATGCTCTTCCTGCGGATGCACGAGGCCGCGCGCCGGGTTTGCCACATCGTTGACGCCGAGCTTCAGATGCCGGCTGGCATCGATCACGCCGGGGCGGTGGAAATGCTGGTTCTCGGCCAGCAGCGAGATCATTTCCCGCGCCTTCATCTTCACGGCGACTTCGGCGATGCGGGAGAGGGGGGAAACGGCAATTACCGGCACGGGTCTGGCCTCACTTGCCGCGCATTGCGCAGATCGCCTCGAAGCGCGCGGCAAACAGCGTCTGCGCCTCCGTGGCGGGCAGCGGATCGAGGATCAGCATGTCGGCGGTGATGTCGCGCGGCTGACCGAAGAACCTGCGCGCTTCCTCGGAGGTGAAGCCGGCAAGCGTCGTCGCCTCGAAATAGGCCGACACGGTATCTGCCTTTTTGATGGCCGCCTTCAAAGGACGCGCGGTCTCCGCCGGCAGGCCGAAGGCCATGTGGATGGCGCCCTCCAGCCGCTTTTCCACCACCTTGTAGCCGCCGCCGACTACCGCCTTGAACGGCGAGATCATGTCGCCGATTACATATTCCGGCGCGTCATGCAGCAGAGCCGTCAGCAGCTCGTCGGCGCTGGCCGCCCTGTTCTGCCGATGGAAAATGGCTTCGACGCAGAGCGAATGCTGCGCCACCGAAAACGCATGAGCGCCGCGCGTCTGCCCGTTCCAGCGCGCCATGCGGGCAAGCCCGTGCGCAATGTCGACAAGTTCCACGTCGAGCGGCGAGGGGTCTAGCAGGTCGAGTCTCCGACCCGAAAGCATGCGCTGCCAGGCGCGAACATCCTTCTCCGCCGCCAAGGCTCAGTCCTCGCTCTCGGCCGTGATGAATTCGAGGCCGGACCAGGCTGGAAGCGTCACCGTCACCGGCGTCTCGCCGGCAAGGATCGGTGTTCCTGCAGCGAGCGCTGCACCTGCGCGGTCGATGCGGATGATGGCAAGCCCGGTCCGGCCCGTGACCGTGCCGAGCGCGCCGATGACCTTTCCGCCGGTGCGGATCTCGGTTCCGGTGGCGGGGAGCGTCGTGTCGGACGAAACCGTCACCAAGCGCCGCCGTGCGGTGGAGCGATGCTGCATGCGCGACACCACTTCCTGGCCGACATAGCAGCCCTTCTTGAAGGAGACGCCGCCGGATTTGTCGAAAAGGATATCGTGCGGAAAGGCGTCCTGCAGGGCAAAGTCCGCGCCCGCTTCCGGAACGCCGGCCTCTGCCCGCAGCGCATCGTATCCGTCAGGCGCGCCGCTGCCGCCGGGCAGGCGATAGAGATCGATGCCGGCCTTGGCGAAGCGCAGGTCTTTGACCGAGCCTGCCAGCTGTGCCTCGGCCCAGACGACGGTTGCGCCGGTCTCGGCCGGTTTGCCGATATCGACCTTGGCGCGCAGCTTGTACATGGTGAGGCGCTTGACCAGCGTATCCACCATCTCGGCATCCGTCTCGATCAGAAAGCCGTCGTCCGTCTTCGAGATCATGAAGAAGAACATGATCTTGCCCTGCGGCGTCAGGAGAGCGCCGGGCGCGGCCGCGCCCGCTTCAAGATGGTCGAGATCGGTGGTGATCAGCCCTTGCAGGAAGTCGGAAGCCTCAGGCCCCGAGACTGCGATCCAGCCGCGTGTCGCAAGGAACGCGCGGGCCATGTCAGTTGCCGGACAGGAACTGCTTCAACTTGCCATCGGCAGCAATGCCCACGCGATAGAAATTGTAGCTGCCATATTCCTGCATGTCGGCGAAGTCGCCGGCGGTGACGAGACGCATCAGGTCGACCTTCTCGGCCGGTGTCAGCGCGGTCAGCTGCTTTTCGGTGAAATAGGGCCAGACATACATGTCGTTGGCCGTGCCGGCACCGACATGGGCGTAGCCGGTCGACAGCACGTCGAGCATGATGGAGAGCACTTCCAGCCCATCGCCATCGCCCGACATGTCCTTGAGTGCCGATTCGGGGTCGGCATTGGTGTTGTCGGGGCCGAGATCGGCCTGGCTGGCCTTGAGAAGGGCGGCAACCTTCTTCACGTCGCCAGCGCTTGCGGCGTCAACGATCTCCTGGCGCGTCTTCTGCACGGCGGCGGGTGCCTTGGTGATGTCGAATGAAATCTCGGCCGGCACCTTGCTCTTGGATGCGTCAGCGCCCGCGGCGGGGGCCGTGCTGGAGGCGGCCGGCTTGTTGTCGGTTGCGGCAGGTGCTGCCGGTGCAGTGGCTGCCGGCGCGTTGGCGGCCGGCGGCGTCTGCTGGAGATCGCTCAGCGCATAGGCGGGGGCGCCAAGCGCCAGCCATGCGGGGACGAGTGCTGCTGCGAGAGAGGACTTGAGAATACGGGAGCGTCGTGTGCGACCGGATGCGATCTGCATGGGAATGTCCTATCTGAATCGAGGCCTTCTGGGAGCGTAAGGCCCTTGTATGTTATCGCCGGATTGTTGCTGCGCTATTGCAGCGTGCGCTCGGGCGAGAATTCGCCGGCAAGCATGCGCTCGCGCAAATTCTCCAGCAGGGCTTCCGCACCGCTTTCGCCAAGCAGCCGTACCGTCTCGCGCATGGCAAGAGCGATGGCGGCGTCGGCGATGATTTCCGGCTCGATGCCGTCTGCCATGCCATCTGCCCAGGCCTCGTTCTGATACTCGAGCGCTGCCTGCATTTTTTCGTGGACGATCATGTCGTCAAGTTCGGAAAGGCTTTGTTCCATTTCGCAGTCCCTGGCGGCAGGGTGCATTCCTTACCGCTCTCTTAACAACATTAGCAGCCTTTTTCCTATACGACACGGCTTGCCACGAAAAGAGGTGAATTATTCGTTAATTTCCATATCTCGTGGTAATTTCGGTCGCGAGTGTTGCTCCTTCGATACGGTATTGCTCCGCCGTTGTGCGCAATTGCGCACTGCAGGTTGTCTGGATCGCCGAGAACGTGCGGTATCCGCGATTATAGGCGGCCGTCAGCTTTTCGCGCCGCGCCGGCTCGTCCTTGGCGTCGCTGTCGAGCAGTTGGCCCATCATCGCCTTCCATTGCGGCTCGCTGTCGCGTTCGCACAGGTTGCGGATGAAATCGAGGCTGCCGAGGATCTCCGAAAGCTGCACCAGCTTGTCGTCATAGGGGGCCGGCTTGAATGTCGCGGCAGGCGCCGTCTCGGACTTTTCGGTCTTGATCTGCTGGATCGATCCCGCAGCCAGCAAGGGATGAGGCTGAGAGAGAGCAACAAGGACAATAGCGAAAGACAAACGGCGCTTCATGAGGCCATCTACAACGCCGAATCATGCACTATTGCAAGTTAAATCTCGGGCACCATTGTGCCGAGCCGCCAGACCTCCAGCCGGGCGATGCAATCGGCAACGCTGTCGGGCACGGCAATCGTCGCAAGCTCCGCCGCCGAATACCACCCGGCCTCCAGCGCATCCTCCAGCGCCCTGACATCCCGGATATCCTCGCAGTTCACCAGAAACACCGAGAGGAAAAAGCCGCCGCCGCTCCTGCCGGGGAGTTCATAGGTGGCAAACAGGCGCGGGTTATAAGCCTTCAGGCCGGTTTCCTCCTCCAGTTCCCGCAGCGCCGTTTCGGCCGGCGTTTCGCCGGGCTCGGCCCGTCCGCCCGGAAAGGCGAAGAGGTCCTGCGCCGGCGGATTGGCGCGGCGGATGAGAAGATAACGGTCGCCATCGATGACGATTGCGGAGGAGGCGGGTTTCAATTGTGTAGTCATGCCGCCTATATTGGTCGTCTGGAAGGCGGGCATGCAAGGCCCAGGGAAGCGGAAACATGTGCGGACGATATGCGCTGACAGTTACGGCGGACGAGGTGCTGGAATTCTTCTCGATCGCATTGATCGAAGATTTCCCTGCCCGCTTCAACATTGCGCCGACCCAGCCGATCCTCATCGTTGTGGAAGCGGAAGGCGGCGGCGTGCCGGGCTCCAACCAGCCGAAGCGGCGCGCGATGCTCGCCCGCTGGGGCTTCATGCCCGGCTGGGTCAAGGACCCGCGCGAGTTTCCGCTTCTGGTCAATGCGCGCTCGGAGACGGCCATTGAAAAGGCCTCCTTCCGCGCCGCCATGCGCCACCGCCGCGTTCTCATCCCGGCGTCGGGCTTTTATGAATGGCATCGCCCGGAAAAGGGATCGAAGCAGAAATCGCAGGCCTATTGGGTGCGCCCGAAACACGGCAAGATCGTAGCATTCGCCGGGCTGTTGGAGACCTGGGCCTCCGCCGACGGCTCGGAAGTCGACACCGCCTGCATCCTGACCGCGCCCGCCAACCCGTCCTTCGCGCCGATCCACGACCGCATGCCGGTCGTCATCCCGCCGGAGGAGTTCTCTCGCTGGCTCGACTGCAAGACGCAGGAACCGCGCGACATCGAAGACCTGATGGTGAGCCCGCCGGAAGACATCTTCGAGGCGATACCGGTCTCCGACCGCGTCAACAAGGTCGCCAATACCAGCCCGGACATCCAGGACCGCGTCCAGCCTTCCGCAGACGTCGCCCAACCGAAGCCACCAAAAACCAAGGCCGCCAGACGCGAAAGCGACGGCGGCCAGATGGATTTGTTTTGAAGTCTGCGAACTTTGACAAACTGCGCGCTTCAGGCTAGTATTATCACACTACTCAACCTTGAGAGTGTTGATTCAGTTCGGCATCGATCAGGGTGAAAAGACCGGCCTTGGCCGGTTTTTTCGTATCCGGAGTTTGGGCGTGAGAACCCATTGCTTTGTCGACGGTTACAATCTCTATTACGGTCTGGTTGCCGGCACGCCATATAAGTGGCTCGACCTTCCAGCGCTCTTGCGTCACATCCTGCGTGTTCAAGACCCGGGTTTCGATCTCGTTCAGATTTCCTACTTCACGGCGCCTGTAAAGCCGGCTCTTGCGTCGCGCGGTGAAGCGTCACTTCATGCGCAGCGCGCCTATCTGCGGGCCTTGCTGGCAAAGGGTGTTCTTGTCCACGAAGGGCGGCATCAGCTGGAGCCTGCCCGTGCACCCGCCTTTCAGTCCGATGCGCCGGCATCGCGGCTGAACATGACGGACATCTGGAAGCTGGAAGAAAAAGAGACGGATGTCAGCCTTGCAATCGAGATGTATCGCGCGGCGTCCAGATCAGGGGCGATGCCGGAGGCCGGTATAGAGCAGATTGTCCTCGTCTCCGCCGATACCGATTTTGCCCCCGCTGTTCGGGCGATACGGGAGGATTTTCCAGAAATGCGGCTCGGCCTCATTCTTCCACACCGGGAGACTGCCCATCGCCCGCCGCCGGGCTCGCTGACGGTCAATGCTGATTGGATTCGCCGGCACGTGACGACGAAAGAGCTGTCAGCGCACCAATTTCCCGACCGTGTGGCGACACGCAAGAAGCCGGCGCGAAAGCCCGAATACTGGTGAATTCGCTCCAGTGCAGCCCGGCTTCGCTCCATATGAAAAGAGGGCCGCCCAACCATTCCGTCGGGCAGCCCTGCTTTTGATTGATCATCCCCCGGCGTGATCGCCGCGAGTTGAGCCTCAGGCGACCTTGCCGGCCGTCTTGGCGGGCTGGTCGCCCTTCTTCTTCGGGTCGTTGGCGCACATCAATGCAGCCGCCAGAACGGCCTTCAGGCCGACCGGCTTGTATTGATCGACCAGGTTGATGTTGACGTTGCTCGCGGCCTTGTCAGCCATGGTTGTTTCCTTTGCCCCATTTGGACGTGTTGTTATTGTGCACGTGTCGTTATGTTGCGCGCCCTGTCGCCGCAAATTACGGCGGAAAGACGGCGTGTATTCTACGTCAGTTTCGACTTAAGTAAACTGATCGAAATCAACCCTACATTTCGATCCCGGCGGCAGCTTGACGGAATGAAGGCAAGCGGTAATAAAAGGCGCCATGAAAACGGATCGCTGCATCATCTGCGGAAAGATTATCGACTAGCGCCTCGCTGGTCCGGCCGTTTTCGTCTCTCGAAAGAACAGAGCTCAAAACGCCCGGCCAGCCGGGTGTCTCATCTTATTTTTGCCTTTCGGGAGAAGGACATGGCTGAACAGCCGACCTTGAAATTCTACAATACGCTCGCCCGCGAAAAACAGGTTTTCGAACCCATCGATGCCGAAAACGTGCGGCTCTATGTCTGCGGCCCGACCGTTTACGATTATGCCCATATCGGCAATGCGCGCCCCGCCATCGTCTTCGATGTGCTCTTCAGGCTGCTGCGTCACGTCTATGGGGAAAACCATGTCACCTATGTTCGCAACATCACGGATGTCGACGACAAGATCAACGCACGCGCGCTGCGCGACTTCCCCGATCTCTCCCTGAACGAGGCGATTCGCCGCGTCACCGAGAAAACCGAGACGCAATATGTCGCCGATGTCGCGACCCTCGGCTGCCTGTCCCCGACCGTCCAGCCGCGCGCGACGGAGAATATCGGCGGCATGATCGCGATTGCCCAGTCGCTGATCGACCGCGGTCATGCCTATGTCGCGACCGGTGCTGAGGGCAGGGAAGTGCTCTTCTCGGTTCCGTCGATGGAGGCCTATGGCGAGCTCTCCAAGCGCAAGCTGGAGGACCAGCAGGCCGGCGCCCGCATCGCCGTCGAGGCACACAAGAAGAGCCCTGCCGATTTCGTGCTCTGGAAGGAAAGTGCCGCCGACCAGCCTGGCTGGGACGCCGCGTTCACGGTCGATGGCGAAACCATCTCGATCTACGGCCGCCCCGGCTGGCATATCGAATGCTCCGCCATGTCCGACCGCTTTCTCTGGCAGGAGATCAAGGACCGGCTTTCCCCGAAGGCAAAGGCGCGCCCGCACCAGTTCGACATCCACGGTGGCGGCCTCGACCTGATCTTCCCGCACCACGAAAACGAAATCGCCCAATCCTGCTGCGCCTTCGACACCGGCGTGATGGCGAACATCTGGATGCATAACGGCTTCCTGCAGGTCGAGGGCAAGAAGATGTCCAAGTCCGAGGGCAACTTCGTCACCATCAACGAGCTGCTGGAGACGGAGAAGTTCGGTGGTCGCAAATGGCCGGGCGAGGTGCTGCGGCTGGCCATGCTGATGACGCATTATCGCGAGCCGATCGATTTCAGCGTGAAGAGGTTGGAGGAGGCGGAAGGATTGCTACGCCGCTGGAATGCTATTGCTGACGAAAGCGATGGGAAGCCGCAGGGGATTCATCCGAAGGTCGAAGAAGCGCTTTGCGACGATTTAAATTCGGCTGAATTGATGAAAACTATGCATTTCATGTCGAAGTTTGGTGGGCTCGCGGGGCAAGTCAACAATCGGTACATGGATGAGAGCCTAACATTCTTGGGCTTGAGACTTCCCATTGCCGAATGGGATCGGCGTCATTCCATTGACAGATCATTTGTTGATTCTGATTCAGTCGAGCTTTTGCTTTTTCAGCGTTTGCAGTTCTTGGAAGAGAAGGAATTCAAGAGCGCAGATGCAATCAGGGATGCGCTGGTTGCGAAAGGCATTGAAGTTAAAGATGGAAAAGACCCTGAGACGGGAAAGCGCACAACGACTTGGAGCCGAAAGAAATGACCGGCGAGCGTATCATAACGTGGGAGGTCAAGCGGTGAGGGCCGCCGCGCGCTCCCTCTTCTCCCCTTGGGGAGAAGGTGGCCCGAAGGGTCGGATGAGGGGTTCCCATAACCGCCGTGCCATCCCGACCCCTCATCGCCTCGCGCTGCTCGGCACTTCTCCCCAGGGGGAGAAGAGGGCGCCCGTTGCGCTGGCCGTGATAAGCCGCACCGTCCAGTCCGCAGCACGCTCAGCAGATCCTCGCCACAGGGGCGAGGATGACGGCCACTTGGGCGCTGGAGCGTCACAATGACTGACGCTGATCCGCAACGCGCCCTGACGGCCGGCATCGAAGCGCTGATCGCCATGCGCGCCGAAATGCTGAAAGCCGGTAACGAGGCCGAAGCCGACCGCCTGCGCGATCAACTGGCGTCTCAAGGCATCCAGCTAAAGGATTCAAAGGACAAGACAACCGGGGAGCGGGTGACGACATGGGAAGTGAAGCGCTAGACTATCATTCCGGCGGCTGCCAATGCGGCGCTGTCCGGTTTCGTGCCGGCCATCTCGGGCGGCCGTCGATCTGTCATTGTCGTATGTGCCAGAAGGCGTTCGGGTCGTTCTTCGGCGCCTTCGTGACGGCCGATCAGGCGCATCTGACCTGGACGCGCGGCCAGCCGACCTGGTTCCGCTCGTCCAAGCAGGTGCATCGCGGCTTTTGCGAGAAATGCGGCACGCCGCTGACCTATCGCCACCCGGAAGGCATCGAGCTTGCCATCGGCGCCTTCGACCATCCGGAACTGTTCGAGCCGCAGATCCAGGTCAACCATTCCAAGCGCCTGCCGTGGATCGACCGCCTGTTCGACAAGCCGCCCTTCGAAAGCCCCGGCATGACGGAGTTCTTCGCCGGCATAGACAGCTGGCAGCATCCCGATCACGACACGGAGACATGGCCCGAGGATTGAGGGAGGAGTGCGCATGTCTGACACCATTCATACCGGCGGCTGCCAGTGCGGTGCGATCCGCTTTCGTGTCGAGGGCGACCTGAAGGATGCCTCGATTTGCCATTGCCGCATGTGCCAGAAGGCGTTCGGCGGCTTCTATGCGCCGCTCGCCTCCGTGCGCGGCCTGAACTTCCGCTGGACGCGCGGCGCACCGAAACATTTCCAGTCGTCGAGCGTGGTTCAGCGCGGCTTCTGCGAGGCCTGCGGCACGCCGCTGACCTATGAGGCGCCCGACGGCATGGCAATCGCCATCGGGGCTTTCGATGAGCCCGAACGCATCGTGCCCACCCTGCAATACGGCACGGAGGCCAAGATCTCCTATGTCGATCATCTGCCAGATCTGCCGGGGCATCCGACGGAGGAGGACCTGCCGAATGCGCCCTTCCTCGCCGATCTGAAATCGTTCCAGCATCCGGATCACGACACGGATGAATGGCCGGAGGGGCGGTGAGCGCTTTGCCGTGTGATACCCCCCTCTGTCACTTCGTGACATCTCCCCCGCAAGGGGGGAGATCGGGAGATCGCGGCAACCCTCGATCCGTCTCAGTCGACCTCGCGGAAAGCGGAAGCGCTTATTGTCTCGCGAGGTGTATCCCTCTTGCTCCAATCTCCCCCCTTGCGGGGGAGATGTCACGCAGTGACAGAGGGGGGTACCCCGCGGTACAGCTTTTCCGTTCGATCAGGGGAATGACGGACATGCCGCACGAAAAAATCCCGCCCAAGCTCCGCTCCAACGCCAAATCCATGCGCCGCGTGATGACGGATGCGGAACTGAAGCTCTGGAACGAATTGCGCGCACACCGTCTCATGGGGCTGGGCTTTCGCAGGCAGATGCCGATTGCAGGCTATATCGTCGATTTCGCCTGTCCGTCTGCAAAGCTGATTGTGGAATTGGATGGCTCTCAACACGGCTTGGATGCCGCGATCAATTACGACACCGAGCGGACACGTCGTCTGCAGGCAAATGGCTGGGCGGTGTTGCGCTTCTGGAACGACGATGTGATGAAACACCTGGATGACATATGCCGGCACATTCTGAAAACGGCAGGAGTAAACGCCCTATGACCAACCTCCGCACCCTCTACCCCGAAATTGAACCCTTCGAGACCGGCTTTCTCGACACCGGCGATGGCCACAAGGTCTATTGGGAGCGCGTCGGCACCAAGGGCGCCAAGCCTGCCGTCTTCCTGCATGGCGGACCGGGCGGCGGCTGTGGGCCGAGCCATCGGCGGCTTTTTGATCCGGCGCTTTACGATGTGATCCTCTTCGACCAGCGCGGCTGCGGACGCTCGACGCCGCATGCCAGCATCGACAACAACACGACCTGGCATCTCGTTGCCGATATCGAGCGGCTGCGCGCCGAGATCATGGGCGTCGATACATGGCTGGTCTTTGGCGGCTCCTGGGGCTCGACGCTGGCGCTGGCGTATTCGGAAACCCATCCGAACCGCGTCAGCGAACTGGTCGTGCGCGGCATCTACACGCTGACCAAGGCCGAACTTGACTGGTATTATCAGTTCGGCGTCTCGGAAATGTTCCCCGACAAATGGGAGCGCTTCCTCGCCCCGATCCCGGAAGGCGAGCGCCACGAGATGATGGCCGCCTATCGCCGCCGGCTGACGGGGACCGATCGCGAGGAGCAGGTGCGCGCAGCCCTTGCCTGGAGCACATGGGAAGGCCAGACGATCACGCTTCTGCCCGAACCCTCGACCTCCGACGCCTTCGCCGACCCGGATTTCGCGCTCGCCTTCGCGCGGATTGAAAACCACTATTTCGTCCATGCCGGCTGGATGGATGAGGGGCAATTGCTGCGCGATGCGCATAAGCTTCAAGACATTCCCGGCACCATCGTCCACGGTCGCTACGACATGCCATGCCCGGCCAAATATGCCTGGGGCCTGCACAAGGGCTGGCCGAAGGCGGAATTCTATCTGATCGAGGGGGCAGGGCATGCCTATTCGGAACCGGGCATCCTCGACCGCCTGATCCGCGCTACTGACAAATATGCAGGAAAAGAGTAAATGGCCGCTGGTTCACGCCATCAAACCCAATGGGCCGCACAATTCGCAGTCGCGAGCGAGCTCTGCAAGTTGGGTTGCGATGTCGGTTTCACGATGGGGCACAATACTCCATTGGCGGATTTGTTCGTTCTTTCTCCGGACAGAAAGAAGACATTTCTGATCGATGTCAAAGGCCAGAAGTCGAAAAACTTCTGGCAGATTAAGAAGAAAGAGCCAACTGACAATCTATTTTATGTGCTTGCTTACGTTCCTGCAGGTGCCTCGAATAGGTTTTTTATTTTCAGCCAGAGTCGTTTAAACGAAAAGCTGGATGAATATGAAGTTAGCGGAGTCAGGTTTGATCCCCGGTTTTCGGGGATGAATTGGACGACCGCTTACGCGCAAGAGAACAGATGGGATGTTTTACCCATCGGACTGACCAGTTAGAGAAGCTTACCATGGCAAAAGAACGCATCTACCTCTTCGACACGACCCTTCGCGACGGGCAGCAGACGCCCGGCGTGGATTTTTCCGTCGAGGACAAGATTGCTATTGCCAATATGCTGGATGCCTTCGGCCTTGACTATGTCGAGGGCGGCTATCCGGGGGCGAACCCGACCGACACAGCTTTCTTTTCCAAGAAGCGCACCGGCCGCGCCGGCTTCGTCGCCTTCGGCATGACGAAGCGCGCCGGCGTCTCGGTGTCCAACGATCCGGGGCTCAACGAACTGCTGCGCGCCAAGTCGGACCATATCTGTTTCGTCGCCAAGAGCTGGGACTATCACGTCAAGGTCGCGCTCGGCTGCACGAACGAGGAAAACCTCGAATGCATCACGCTTTCGGTCAAGGCAGCGCTTGAGGCCGGCAAGGGCGCGATGATCGATTGCGAGCATTTCTTCGATGGCTACAAGGCGAACCCGGCTTACGCGCTCGCCTGTGCGAAGACGGCCTATGAGGCTGGCGCGCGCTGGATCGTGCTCTGTGACACCAATGGCGGCACGCAGCCGTCGGAAGTCCGCGAGATCGTCGCCGCCGTGATTGCTGCAGGCGTGCCCGGCGACCGGCTCGGCATCCATGCGCATAACGATACGGGGCAGGCGATCGCCAATTCGCTCGCGGCGGTCGAGGCAGGCGTCCGCCAGATCCAGGGCACGCTGAACGGCATCGGCGAACGCTGCGGCAATGCCAATCTCGTGACCATCATCCCGACGCTTGTCCTGAAGCCGGCCTTCAGCGAGCGCTTCGAAACCTGCATCGACCGCGAGGCGCTGCAGGGTCTGACCAAGCTCAGCCACGATTTCGACGAGCTGCTGAACCGTTCACCCGAAACGCAGGCGCCCTATGTCGGCTCCTCGGCCTTCGCCACCAAGGCCGGCATCCACGCCTCGGCGCTGCTGAAGGACCCGCGCACCTATGAACATGTCGAGCCGGAAACGGTCGGCAACCTGCGCAAGGTCATGGTGTCGGACCAGGGCGGCAAGTCAAATTTCATCAATGCGCTGAAGCGCCGCGGCATCGAGGTCGGCAAGGACGATCCGCGCCTCGATACGCTGATCACCATCGTGAAGGAGCGCGAGGCGACCGGCTATGCCTATGAGGGCGCGGATGCGAGCTTCGAACTGCTGGCGCGGCGCACGCTCGGCTCCGTGCCGGACTTCTTCCAGGTCGACAGTTTCCGCGTCATGGTCGAGCGCCGCTTCGACGCCAATGGTCATTTGAAGACCGTGTCGGAAGCCGTTGTGAAGACGGTCATCGACGGCCAAACGGTCATGTCGGTGGCCGAAGGCCACGGCCCGGTCAACGCGCTTGATATCGCCATCCGCAAGGATCTCGGCCGCTACCAGCCGGAAATCGCCGATCTCGAACTGGTGGACTACAAGGTCCGTATCCTCAATGGCGGCACCGAAGCCATCACCCGCGTCCTCATCGAATCCGCCGACGATACTGGCGCCAGATGGTGGACTGTCGGCGTCTCGGACAACATCATCGACGCGTCGTTTCAGGCGCTGATGGATAGTATTGTCTACAAGTTGATGAAGAACCGGGAATTGGCCGGGAAGGTCGCGGCGGAGTGACCCCTTTCCCCTGAGGAGAAGGTGGCCGATCACTATTGCACGGAAAAATTGTTCCGGCATAATCTTGAGAGACTTTAGACGTAACGCGTTTCTGTTCTCAGGAGGCTGATATGTGCGATCAGGCCGATATCGCAGCCGCAGATCGCGTGAAGGCCGATATCGCTGCCGGCCGCGACGAACTCGTGCCCGCCGAATTCGCCAACCGCCTGATCGCCGGTGAAAACCCGATCCGCGTCTACCGTGCCCTGCGTGGTCTTTCCGCCCGCGATTTGGCGGAAAAGGCCGAGATCAGCGCGCCTTATCTGTCCGAGATCGAAAGTGGCAAGAAGGACGGCAGTTTGGCTGCGATGCGGCGGATTGCGCACGCGCTGAATGTCGATCTGGATGATCTTGTCTGAGACTGTGCAGCGAGCCTTTGGTCGCACAATGGGCAGAATGCGGGCTATTGCCGCGGCGTGATTGGATCGCTCAAACCCCATGGCAGGTTACTGCCCTTCGCCTTCAGGCTCTTCACATATTCCCCAACCTGATCTGGCGCAAACCATTGTACACTCGCCAGATAGCGACCGGAATCCAAAGGAATTTGGAGTGGGAACGGCTGCATCGGCCAAGAGATGTCAAGAACGGGAACCTTGCTCTTTCCGACGAGCTTGAAAGTGGATCGCGTGGCCGATATTGGCGCACGTTCCTGTTCCGCCTTGCCCGCGCTGCAGGCATTGTGAACGATCTCTGTACCGTCGAGATAGACCGTTGTTGTCGTGCGTGAGAGGGACGCCGTAGTTCCCGCAAACAGCCCTACCGCCAAGGGAAAGAGGAGGATATAGGGGCTGGTCCCTTTCGGGGCCCGGAGCAGCACGAGAAGCAACAGAGCGAGTCCCACCAGCGGGCCGATCCAGAAATGGGAGAATGCGATGCTCACACAGGTTTCGCTGGCCTGCTCGCTGGCATAGAGTATTGTATGCATTCTGGATCCGTCCGATGCGATATTGTGAACGCGAGTGTATGCGCTTGATCAGGCGCAATACATCCCCTCTCTCTACTATTACGGGAATTTAATTTTGCGCCTTCACCAAGGTGGCGTAGCGTTTGTAGCGTGAAGCAGGCTTGTTGAGGACCGGGTGTTGGAGACGATCAAGGACGATCAATCGACCATCTGGGTTCCCGGCAGCCCCACGCTGACCAAGACAACAAATATCCCGCCCGTTGCTGTCACCTTGCCGGCCGTTTACGGTGTGTCCGGTTCGGGAAAGGCGAGATGGATAATGGCATTACCTGCCAATATCATGTTGATTTTGATTATCGTTTCGGGCGCACCGAATTGGCCGTCACTCCTGACATCGGAAAATCTAGGCCCTATCGGGGGCGTGCTCCTGATCTTAGGATTTATCTTTCTCCTTTCCGGCATTGTCGTGTCTGCATATTCCTTGTTGTGGAACATGCATTGCGCCAAGAATTACCCTTCGAGTGTGCTCACGATAAGCCGGCAGGGCATTCTCGATTTGCGGGTCTCCGACGGTATCATCGAATGGGGCGATGTTTTGCGCGCGGGAGTGAGCCACGCAAACCGTGGGGGCACTTCGGTCGCGCTTTACATGCGGCCCGGCTTCGAGGGCGTTTTGAAGGGACCACAGGCCCTCCGCCGGATTATCATTCCTCGGGCGAAAGCGACCCTCATCACGATTGAAATCACATCGCTTTCGGGCGACAGAAACGCGCTGGTGGAGGTCATCCTGCTGCTGGCGAAACAAGCCAATCAACCGCTCAAGGTCGCTTGAAGTTCTCCCTCACTTCGGCAACGCCCGATAAAGCCCGCCCGGCTCGTCGTCCGCAATCATCCACAACGCCCCGTCCGGCCCTTCCTCCACATCCCTGACGCGGAAGCCCACATCCCAGCGCTCCGCCGGCTTTGCGCCGCCGTTGCCGTCGAAGGTGATGCGGGAGAGGGTCATGCTGCCCAGCCCACCGGCCAGCGCTGAGCCTTTCCAGTTCTTGAAGAGGTCGCCGCGATAGAAGACGAGGTCGCTGGGGGCGATGACGGGGGTCCAGTAGATGACGGGTTTTGTGAGGTCCGGGCGTGTGTCGGGGCTGGGGATCTGAACGCCGTTGTAGTTCGTCGAATAGGAGACGAGCGGCCAGCCGTAGTTTTTGCCCGGCTCGATGAGGTTCAGTTCGTCGCCGCCGCGCGGGCCATGTTCGAGACCCCAGAGCCGGCCATCGGGCGAGAAGGCGAGGCCGTAAGGGTTGCGATGGCCAAGCGTCCAGATTTCGGCGGGGTAGGGGTTCTTGTCGGGGAATGTGTAGCGGCTGACGACGGGGGCCTTCTTCGCCGCTTCGGTATCACGCGGCGGGGCGATGAGCGGCACGCTCTTCGCGCCTTCGCGCGTCTCGAACGGATTGCCGGGGGCTGCCTTGCCATCCAGCGTCAGGCGCAGAACCTTGCCAAGCGGCAGATCCATGTCCTGCGCCGGCGTCATGCGCTGGCGTTCGCCCACCGCCAGAAACAGGTATTTCCCGTCCGGAGAAAAGGCGACCGCGCCGCCGAACTGTCCGCCATGGCCCTTCGGCATGTCGCGCCAGATGACATTGAGGTCCTTGAGCGCCGGAGTGTCGTCTTCGCTCAACGTGGCGCGCGCCAGTGCCAGGCTGGAGCCGCCGTCGCCGGGCTCGGAATAGGTGATGTAAACGCCGCGATCCTGTTCGAAGGTCGGCGAGAGATAGACGCCGAGCAATCCGCCCTGTCCCTCATATTCCACCTTCGGCACGCCGCGAACTTCCGCCTTCTGGCCCTTCTGTGTGGCGATCCAGAGCCTGCCGGGCTTTTCCGTCACCAGCATGCGCCCGTCGGGCAGGAAGGCGATCTTCCACGGATAATCGAACTGGGTGACCCTGGAGAGCTTGAACGGCGGATCGGCGCTTTCCTTCACCGTCGCGCCATTGACCTGCGCAAGGGCCGCTAGGGGCGCTCCCGAGGCGGCAAGGATGGTGAGGGTCATCGCTGCGGCGGTCAACGTCGTCTTCATGCCATCCTCCAGATATATGTCCTCAGCATATGGGGCCGCATGTCGCCGGTTTCCACCCCGACGACACCAAAGGGCGGGATAACACTTCACCAGAATGAATTGGTCGATTGCGATCCATCCGCCTAGAAAAAGTAAACCCCCACTTAAATTCGAGCGCTTCGCATGTCTTCCACCCCCGCCTCCGGTCTCCAGTCCGGCGACAGCCCCAAGGGCTTTGCCTTTGCCCTTGCGGCCTATTTTCTCTGGGGCTTCCTGCCGCTGTTCATGAAGGCGATCTCGCATATTCCGGCGCCCGAGATCATTGCACACCGCATCATCTGGTCGATCCCGGTGGCCGGTGCAGTGCTGATTGCCACGGGCCGCACGGCGGATCTGAAGGTGGCGCTGAAGTCGCCGCGCACGCTGATGATGGCGGCGCTCACGGCCTCGATCATCACGATCAACTGGGGCATCTATGTCTGGTCGATCGCGGCGGGCAGGGCACTGGAATCGGCGCTCGGCTATTACATCAACCCGCTCTTCTCGGTTTTTCTCGGCGCGGTCCTGCTGCGCGAAAAGCTCTCGCCTTCGCAATGGGTGGCGATCGGCCTTGCCGTCTGCGCGGTGGCCATCCTGACGGTCGAGGCCGGCGGTCTGCCCTGGGTGTCGCTGGGGCTTGCCGTCTCCTGGGGCTTCTATGCCTTCTTCCGCAAGACGCTGCCGGTCGGCCCGAACCAGGGCTTCCTTCTGGAAGTCATGCTGCTGTCCATTCCGGCGATCGCCTATATCGGCTATGTCGAAACCCAAGGTCAGGGCCATTTCGGCGATACCGGTTATGCCGATGTGCTCTGGCTGCTCGCCTGCGGTCTCGTCACCGCCGTGCCGCTGATCCTCTATGCCAACGGCGCGAAGCTTCTGCGGCTGACGACGATCGGCATCATGCAATATATCGCCCCGACGATGATCTTCATCATCGCCATCTTCGTCTTCAAGGAGCCCTTCGGCCTCTCGAAGCTCTTCGCCTTTGCCTTCATCTGGGCAGCGCTCCTCGTCTTCACCTGGCCGATGCTCCGGGCGCTGATCGCGCGCAAGCCGGCAACGCAGGCCTGAGCCGATGCCTATCCATGAAGTGGCCGCCCTTGCCGGCGCGTTTATGTGGGCCGTGACCGGCATCCTCGCCACCTTGCCTGTTAGCCATCTCGGTGCCTACACCTTCTCGCGCTACCGCATGACCGCGGTGCTCGGCATGCTGATCATCTACCTGACGGCCACGGGCAAATGGCACGGGCTGGAAGGCTGGCAGGTCGCCCCGGTCCTGCTCTCGGGCCTTGCCGGCATCTTCATCGGCGATGTCCTGCTGTTCGCGACACTTGCCCGCATGGGCCCGCGCCGCACCTCCATCCTCTTTGCCATGCACGCGCCGCTCTCCATCCTGCTCGGCTGGCTGTTTCTCGGCGAAGCGCTGACCCCGCTCGCGCTGACAGGCGCAGGCGTGGCCTTTGCCGGCGTGCTGCTGGCCATCGTCTTCGGCAAGCGCCGCGCGCAGCTGCATCAATGGGAAAGCATCAAGGGTCCGCTCTGGCAGGGCGTCGCGCTCGGGCTGCTGGCCGCTGCGGGGCAGGCGACGGGCTCGATCCTCGCCAGACCCGTTATGGAAACGGGCATCGACCCGTTCCTCATCTCCTTCTACCGTGTCGGCATCTCCATCATCGCCTTCAACCTCTTCCGCCTTGCGCCGCTGGAGATGGTCGTGCCGAAAGGCCCGCTGACGCCGAAAATCGCCGCCTACACCGCCTTTGTCGGCTTTATCGGCATGATGCTCGGCATGACGCTGATCCTCTACGCGCTCGCCGGCGGCAAGGTCGGCATCGTCTCGACGCTCGCCGCCACCGCACCCGCCCTGCAGCTTCCGCTGATCTGGTGGAAGACGAAGGAAGCGCCGGCGCCCGGCGCATGGATGGGAGCGTTTCTGGTGGTCATAGGCAGCGCGCTGATCTTCATGCGGTGACGCCGGGGACATCCTCCAGCGCGAACCAGACCGGAATGCCGCGCTCGCGCGCAATCCGCACATCGTTGTCCGCACCCTTGGAATCCCCGGGAAGCCGCAGCACGCCGTCGCAAAGTTGCAGAAGGCGATGTGCCGTCGGGTGGAAAATCTCCTCGTAAAGCGCATCTCCGACGGTCTTGCCGCCCGCCGCGCGCCAGACCGGCAGGGCAACCCATTCGCCGATCATCGGAATGTGTCCCGCCCGGAAAAGGGCATGGGACGGTGCTTCCAGCCGCTGCAGATTGTCTTCCATCTTCTGCGGGTCGTCCCCGGTTCCGGAACGGTAGGGGCCGGCGATCAGAATCAGCATGTCTCACTCCTTTTGAACTCGTCACGATAAATCTCGATATGGATTGAATATCTCCATAAACGCGATTAAATACGATAAATCGTGATTATTCGTGAAGAGTCAAGACCCATGCTGACGACGGAAAGAAAAGGCCTCATCCTTGAAACGTTGCGTCGAGAAGGCCGCATTGTCGCCAAGACATTCGCGAGCCAGCTTGCGCTTTCGGAGGACACGATCCGCAAGGACCTGCGGGAGATGGCAGCCGAAGGGCTGCTGGCGCGCGTTCATGGCGGCGCGCTGCCGCTCTCCAGCCCCTTGCCGGATTTCGCGGCGAGAACGGGGCTCGCCCATGGCGAGAAGCGCGCGCTTGGCCGGGCCGCCGCTACCCTCATCGAACCGGGCGGCACCGTCTTTTTCGATGGCGGGACGACCAATGCGGAACTCATCCGGGCGCTGCCGGAGACGATCGCCTTCACGGCCATCACGCATAGTCCGACCATCGCCGCCGAATTCGAGCGGCTGAAGAATGTCGAGGTAACGCTGATTGGCGGCCGGCTTTACCGCCATTCCATGGTTGCGGTGGGCACGGATGCCGCACTGGCAATCGGCGCCATCCGGCCGGACCTGTTTTTCATGGGCGCGACAGCGGCGACCGCAGATGCCGGCTTCTCCACGGGCGACGCGGAAGAGGCCTCCATCAAGCGGCTGATCGCGCGGCAATCGCGCGACGTCTGGGTGCTTCTCACGGCCGAAAAGGTCGGGCTGCAGTCGCCGTTTTCGATCATGCCGCTTGCGGAGGCGACGGGCGTCGTTCTCGACGCCGCCGTCACCGAAAGCGAAACGGCTGTTTTTGAACAGGCCGGAGTATTGGTGCGAAAGACCGAAGCCCTCACAGCTTCTCGATGATGTCCTGATCCGCCCCGTTGCCGGACCCTGCGGCGAGGATCGCCGGCACGATGTCTTCGGCGCGGTCGATCACCAGCGGCTGGACGAGGTGGCTGGTGTGGATGAAGCCCTGGCCACGCATGTGGTTGATGAGGCTCAGCATCGGGTCCCAGAAGCCGTTGATATTGGCAAACACCATCGGCTTGCGGTGGCGGCCGAGCTGCGCCCAGGTCATGATCTCGACGATCTCTTCCAGCGTGCCGATGCCGCCGGGCAGCGTCACGAAGGCATCCGCCTCCTCGAACATGCGATGCTTGCGCTGGTGCATGTCCGACGTCACGATGACTTCGGTCAGCGAGGTCAGTTCGTGCTTGGAGGCTTCCTTGTCCATCAGGAATTCGGGAATAATTCCAAGCACCTTTCCACCATGCGACATGGTTCCGGAGGCAACCGCCCCCATGATGCCGCGCATGCCGCCGCCATAGACGAGGCGAAGGCCATGTTCGGCAATCGATTTGCCAAGTGCGCGGCCGGCAGCAAGGTGGGCTGGATCGCGTCCGGGCTGGGAGCCGCAATAGACGCAGATGTTTCGAATCTCGGATCTGTTTTCTGTCATGCCGCGAGCATGGACTTTCGCCGTCCCGCCCGTCAAGAACCGGCCGTCTCGTTAACCGGATTTCGTTGATATACCTTGTGAAACCATGGAGAAGAGTTTAGCTCTTTAACGATGGGGATATGCTGCCCGCAACGTCGGCGCAGGCGCTCGTTTGGAGACAGAAATGCAGAACAATCGCGCCGTCTGGCTCGCGATCCTGGTGCTTGTGATTGCATCGGCCGTCATGATCTTTTTCGTCCTGCCGCAAATCAATGGCGGAAAGGATGTCGCCGGCGATGCGGCAAAGACGGTGCCTGAAACCACCCAGCCAGCCGCGAACACGCCTGCAGGCAGCCCCGTCGACACGGCGAGCAAGGCAACGGGCGCTGCCTCCGGTGCCGAACTCCTGCAGAAGATGAACCGGCTGAAGGCCGATGCGAGTGCCGCCTCCGAGAGCCTGCGCGCGCTCTATGCCAATGGCAAGGTGCCGACGGATGCCGAACTGGCCGATGCCAAGACGAAGCTTCAGGCTGCCCTCAAGGCCATTGCCGACTTCAAGGCCCCGGAAGGCGCTGATGCGACCGTTGGCGGTCTGGTGACCGGCCTTTCGGCCAGCGCCACCAAGGCGCTTTCGGCACTGAAGTCGATGCCCGAGGATGCCGGCAAGGCCGCAGACGCCGCCGCTCAGATTGCCGCTCTCTTCAGCGACAAGACCGCGCGAAATGGGACAACGCCTGCCGCCACGGCACCCAGCAAGCCGGCAGCCCCCGACGCGATTGAAGCGACCCTTCCGAATTTCGACGTGCTGCGCGTCGAAAAGGACGGTTCCACCGTGATTGCCGGCGGCGCGTCGCCGAAGGCCAAGGTCGAGGTTCTCGATGGCGACAAGGTCATCGGCTCGGCCGTCGCCGGCCCGAGCGGCGATTTCGCCATTGCCCTCGACAAGCCGCTGGAGCCGGGCGACCACTCGCTGGTGCTCAGAGCGACCGGCGCGGATGGCAAGACGTCGGCATCGGCCGAAGTCGCCACCGTTTCGGTTCCGAATGGCAAGGACGGCAAGCTGCTCGCCATGGTCACCAAGCCCGGCGAGGCAAGCCGAATTCTGACCAAGCCCGATGCGGACAACAAGGTCGCGCAGGCGACGGACGCCCAGCCTGCCGCCGCAGGTGCTTCGGCAACGACCCTGCCGCCGCTGCCTGACGCTTCGAAGACGCTGGCGAGCAGCGCGCCGGCGGTCCCGGCGGCCCAGCAGGCTCAGACGGCCTCAGCCGATGCCATGCAGAAGCCCGCCGAAGCCGCCGCCATCCGCATCGATGCGGTGGAGATCGAGGGCGACAAGATCTTCGTGGCCGGCAGCACGCGTCCGCAGGCGACCGTTCAGGTCTTTGCCGACGACAAGCTGATCGAAACGACGAAGTCCGCCGACAGCGGCCATTTCGAAGCTGAAAACACCATGCCGCTTTCCACCGGCAATCACATCATCCGGGCCGACCTAATGGATCAGTCCGGGTCGAAGGTCGTCGTTCGCGCCTCGGTTCCGTTCAATCGCCCGGCCGGAGATCAGGTCTCGGTCGTGGCCGATACGGCCAAGCCTGCTGGCAACAATGGCGCAAGTGCCGCCTCGCAGCCCGCCATGGGCCAGCTTGAGCAGCTGCGCGAAGAGGCCGCCAAGGCGCTTGTCCTGCTCAAGGGCCTGTTTGCCGACGGGAAGACGCCGGCAAAGGACCAGCTGGCCGCAGCGCGCTCGGCAACGCAGTTTGCCCTCAAGGCGCTGGCCGATTTCAAGCCCGCTGCCGAAGCCGGCCCCGATGTCGCAGCACTCGCCGCCAAGGTCGGCAAGTCGGCCGCCGATGCGCTGAAGCTCCTGCAGGCAGCAGGCGACGATCCGAAGGGCGTCGGTGCGGCCATCGCCTCGATCGAAGCCGCCGCACGCGAGGCGATGCCGGATGTTGCCAAGCCTGCAGCGCCTGCTGCCCCGGCTGCTGCCGAAACGAGCTCCGCTGCGGCGTCAGCCACGACGACGCAACAGGCCGCCAACGCGCCGGCGACAGCCGCACCGGCCGCCGATCAGCCGAAGTCGATCGAGCAGGCCCCGCTGAAGGAGAGCAAGGACAGCGTCATCATCCGCAAGGGCGACACGCTGTGGCAGATCTCCCGCCGTGTCTATGGCCGTGGCGTGCGCTACACCACGATCTATCTCGCCAACCAGGATCTGATCAACAATCCGAACCGGATTGCACCCGGCCAGGTCTTCGGCGTCCCGGGCAAGATCTCGCAATCGGATGAGGATGCCGAAAAGGCCAATCGCGAGCTTCGCAAGAAGCACTGAATTTAAGTGGGCCTGCGGGATTGCAGGCCGCTACGGTAGACCTTATGTGAAAAGCGCGGTTCCCGGGGATGGGAGCCGCGCTTTCCGCATTCAAAACAGCAAAAATATTCCAGAGCAGTCCCAGGAAAAGTGGGCACCGGTTTTCCGTCCGGGACTGCGACACAGACAGGCAAGCAGTTCCAGGAAAAGTGGGTGCCGGTTTTCCGTCCGGGACTGCGTAAAAACAAACAAACAGGGCAGGGCGCTGCATGGCAGGCGAACAGAAAACCGTCTCGGCGGATGACAGCAATCCGCTGGGGACACTTCGCAATCTCTGGCCCTACATGTGGCCCTCCGAGCGGCCCGACCTGAAGATGCGCGTCGTTTGGGCAACCGTCTTCCTCATCGCCTCCAAGGCGGTACTGATCATGGTGCCCTATCTGTTCAAATGGACGACGGACGCGCTGAACGGCAAGAGTTCGGCGCCAAACTTCCTGCCGCAGATCCTGCTTGGCGCGGTCATGCTGGTGCTGGCCTACAATCTGTTCCGGCTCGTCCAGGCCGGGCTCAACCAGCTGCGCGACGCGCTCTTTGCCAGTGTCGGCCAATATGCCGTGCGCCAGCTCGCTTTCCGCACCTTCGTCCATATGCACCAGCTGTCGCTGCGCTTCCATCTGGAACGCCGCACCGGCGGTCTCTCGCGCATCATCGAGCGCGGCACAAAGGGCATCGAGACGATCGTCCGTTTCACCATCCTCAACTCGATCCCGACGCTGATCGAGTTCCTGCTGACGGCGATCATCTTCTGGTGGGGCTACGGCTTCTCCTATCTCTTCGTCACGGCGATGACCGTGTGGTTCTATATCTGGTTCACCGTGCGGGCCAGCGACTGGCGCATCGCCATCCGCCGCACGATGAACAATTCCGACACCGAGGCGAACACCAAGGCGATCGACTCACTGCTGAACTTCGAGACGGTCAAATATTTCGGCAACGAGGACATGGAGGCCAAGCGCTTCGACGCCTCCATGGAACGCTACGAGAAGGCGGCGACGGAGGTCTGGACATCGCTCGGCTGGCTCAACTTCGGCCAGGCCGTCATCTTCGGCCTCGGCACGGCGGTCATGATGGTCATGTCGGCGATCTCGGTGCAGAACGGCACGCATACGATCGGCGACTTCGTCTTCATCAATGCCATGCTGATGCAGCTTTCCGTGCCGCTGAACTTCATCGGCTTCGTCTACCGCGAAATCCGGCAGGGCCTGACCGATATCGAGCAGATGTTCGAGCTTCTCGACGTCAAGGCCGAAGTCGTCGACAAGCCGGGCGCGGTGGATCTCAAGATCGCGCAGGGCGAGATCGAGTTCGACAATGTGCACTTCGCCTATGATCCGCAGCGCCCGATCCTGAAGGGCATTTCCTTCAAGGTGCCTGCCGGCAAGACCATTGCCGTTGTCGGCCCTTCGGGCGCGGGCAAGTCGACGATCTCGCGGCTGCTCTATCGCTTTTATGACGTGCAGGGCGGGTCGGTGAAGATCGACGGGCAGGATGTCCGCGATGTCACGCAGACGTCGCTGCGCGCCGTCATCGGCATGGTCCCGCAGGACACCGTGCTCTTCAACGACACGATTGCCTACAATATCCGCTATGGCCGCCCCGCCGCCAGCGAGGCAGAGGTCGAGCAGGCGGCGGAAATCGCCCAGGTCGGCAATTTCATCCGCTCGCTGCCGGAGGGTTTCAAGACCATGGTCGGCGAGCGCGGCCTGAAGCTCTCGGGCGGCGAAAAGCAGCGCGTGGCCATTGCCCGCACGATCCTGAAAAGCCCGCCGATCCTGATGCTGGACGAGGCGACCTCCGCGCTCGACACCGGCACCGAACAGGAAATCCAGGCCGCTCTTGACGAGGTCGCCAAGAACCGCACAACGCTCATCATCGCCCACCGCCTGTCGACCGTCATCAATGCCGACGAGATCATCGTGCTCAAGGACGGGGCGATTGCCGAGCGCGGCACGCATGCCGGCCTTCTGGAACAGAAGGGGCTCTACGAGCGCATGTGGAACCGCCAGCGCGAGGCCGTTCAGGCTGAAGCCAAGCTCAAGGAAGTGCGCGAGAGCGACGATCTCGGCGTCGTCATCCGCAAGGAGCCCGCGCGGTGAACGAGGCCCCGGGCATGGCCGTCCAGACAAAGACCGGCCTTTTCGATGGCACGGTCTTCGTCGCCGGGCACTGCACGGGTGCAGTCATCGGCAGCGATGTCGAGCTGAGCTTCTGGGGCGGCGTCAATCCGGCGACCGGGGAGATCATCGACCGCCATCACCCGCTGAGCGGCCAGACGATCGCCGGCCGCATCCTGGCCATTCCCGGCGGACGCGGCTCCTGCACGGGCAGCGCGGTCATTCTCGAACTGATCCTCGGCGGCCATGCGCCCAAGGCGATGATCGTCGAGCGCGCCGATGATATCATCACGCTCGGCGTCATCATCGCCGAGGAGATCTTCGGCAAATCCATTCCCGTCGTCGCGCTTTCTCCGGCGGATTTCCGCTGCGTTCTCGCCGGCGGCCATGCGCGCATCAGCGGTCATCGCGTCGCGCTGGCACCGACGGCAGAGCAATTGCCCGACCTGCCGGACGACGCGGGCGAGGGGGCTGCCGCCGATCCCGATATCACGCTCACCCCGGAAGATCGCGCCACGCTGGAAGGCGCAAAGGGGCCGGCCGTTGCCGCCGCAATGCGGATCATTCTGCGCATGGCCCGCCTGCAGGGGGCGGCTGCGCTGATGGACGTGTCGCGCGTCCATATCGATGGCTGCATCTATACCGGTCCCGGCTCGCTGGCCTTTGCCCAGAAGCTTCGCGACCTTGGCGGCCGCGTGGCGGTTCCGACTACGCTCAATGCCATTTCGGTGGACCATCGCCGCTGGAGATCGCTCAATGTCGATCCCGCCTTCGGCGCGGCGGCGGCGGCCCTCGCCGATGCCTATGTCGACATGGGCGCCGAACCTACCTTCACCTGCGCACCCTATCTGCTTGATGGCGCGCCCGTGCTTGGCGAACAGATCGCCTGGGCGGAATCGAACGCGGTCGTCTATGCCAACAGCGTCATCGGCGCGCGGACCAACAAATACCCCGACTTTCTTGATCTCTGCATCGCGCTGACCGGCCGCGCGCCGCTGAGTGGCCCGCATCTCGAGCCGCAGCGGAGGCCGCAGGTGCTCTTCGACGTGTCCGGCATCGATGGTGCGGACGATGCGCTCTATCCGCTTCTCGGCTATTGCGTCGGCGCCCGTGCCGCCAGCGAGATCCCGCTGGTTGCCGGCCTTGCGGCCCTCAAGCCCGGCGTTGACGACCTGAAGGCATTCGGCGCGGCCTTCGCCACCGTTTCGGCCGCCCCCATGTTTCACATCGCTGGCGTGACGCCGGAGGCGGATGGGCACGACCCGGCAGGTCTCCCGATGATCCGCATCGGCGTGAGCGAACTCGTGCAATCCTGGCAAGAACTGAATGCGGCCGGCGAGGAGCGCATCGATCTCGTCTCGCTCGGAAATCCGCATTTCTCGGCCCGTGAAATCGAGCGGCTGGCCGCCTTGACGGAAGGGCGCCGCAAGCACGAGGCCGTCTCCCTCATCGTCACCTGCGGACGCGCCATGCACGCGCGCGCGGCAGCCACGGGCGCCGTGGCCCGGCTTGAGGCGTTCGGGGTCACGTTCCTCACTGACACCTGCTGGTGCATGATCGAGGAGCCCGTCATTCCGAGAAGCGCCCGCGTCATTATGACGAATTCGGGCAAATATGTCCATTACGGGCCGGGCCTCACAGGACGCAAGTTCCGCTTCGGCAGCCTCGCCGACTGTGTCGAGGCGGCCTGTTCCGGCCTTGCGCCTGCCGCGCTCCCGTCCTGGCTCGGTGGGCCAAACGGTGCATGACCCCGCGCTGACGGTTGCCCTTTGTCCCCGATGGGGCTAGACAATCGCGGTAAAGAGACAGAGGTTGAGACCCATGAATTTGTTCGACACGATCCGCAACACGATCGTCCCGGTGCACAAGGAAGGCTATCCTTTCGTCATCGCCTTCTTCGTGGCGTCGCTGATTCTGGGCTGGATCTGGGAGCCGCTGTTCTGGGTCGGTCTCATTCTCACGCTGTGGTGCGCCTATTTCTTCCGCGATCCCGAGCGCGTCACGCCGCAGGACGAGGATCTGGTGATCTCGCCGGCTGATGGCCGCGTGTCCTCCATCGGCATGTATTCCCCGCCGGCCGAACTTGGCCTCGGCGTCGAACCACGCCTGCGCATCACTGTCTTCATGAATGTCTTCAACTGCCATGTGAACCGCGCCCCGATGCGCGGCCGCATCCGCGAGGTCGTCTATCGCGAGGGCCAGTTCCTCAATGCCGAGCTCGACAAGGCCAGCGAAGACAACGAGCGCAACGGCCTGATCATCGAAACCAAGCATGGCGATCTCGGCGTCGTGCAGATCGCCGGCCTTGTCGCCCGCCGCATTCTCTGCTGGTCGACGGCCGGCGAAAATCTCGAAGCCGGCGAGCGCTTCGGCCTCATCCGCTTCGGTTCACGCCTCGATGTGTTCCTGCCGGAAGGTGCGGTCGCCCGCGTCTCGCTCGGCCAGACGGCGATTGCCGGCGAAACGGTTCTGGCCGAATTCGGCACGGGCCGCGGCCCCGTCGTCAGCCGTCGCACGTAAGGATCAGCCCATGGCGGAACATGCGCCGGACGTGACCACACCCAAGAGCTCCGATGCAGCCCGTGGTCCACGGCTGAAGGAAATCCCGCTGCGCCTGATGGTGCCGAACCTGATCACGGTTCTGGCCATCTGCGCTGGCCTGACGGGCATCCGCTATGCCATCGAGTTCCGCTATGAAATGGCGGTTCAGATGGTGCTGATTGCCGCCTTCCTCGACGGCATCGACGGACGCATTGCGCGGATGATGAAGGCGACGTCGAAATTCGGCGCGCAGATGGATTCGCTTGCCGACATCATCAATTTCGGCGTCGCGCCGGCGATGGTGCTTTACATTTTCGTGCTGGATCAGGCCCGTTCGCTCGGCTGGATCGCAGCGCTCATCTACACGATCGCCGCCGGTCTTCGCCTCGCACGCTTCAACGTCATGTCCGAGCGCGACATCAAGGCGCCCTGGCAATCGTCCTATTTCGTCGGCGTGCCGGCGCCTGCCGGCGCCTTCCTCGTGCTGCTGCCGGTCTATGTCAGCTTCCTCGGCGTCGCGCCGAACAACACGATGGCGCTGTTTTCCGCCGCCTATACGCTGCTGATTGCCGCCCTTCTCATCAGCCGCGTGCCGGTCTGGTCCGGCAAGACGGGTGGCGGCGTTCCGCGCAACTACATGATGCCCATCATCCTCGGTGTCGTCCTGCTGGTCGCAACCCTCAGCGTCTACCCGTGGCAGACGCTGTCGGCGGCCGTCGTGGTCTATCTCCTGAGCCTGCCCTTCGGCGCCCGCGCCTGGCAGCGTAAATATGGTGATGGCGCGTTCTCCGCCCCGGAAGAGGGCGATATTCACGCCTTCTATCCGCAGGACGATCACAAGGAGTGATCGGCGGTTCGGCGATGCCCCCTCACTTCGGCAGCATCGACCCCGTTTCCACAAACCGCTGATGCCATGACAGCGCCTCCGAAAGGATGTTCGGCGCGTGGAGGCCGTAGGAGGTCTTGAGCGCGCGGTGGTAGTAGTCCTCCAGCATCGGCCGATAGGCCGGGTGCGCGCAGTTGGCGATGACCAGTTCGGCGCGCTGCTTGGGGCTGAGGCCGCGAAGATCCGCCAGCCCCTGTTCCGTCACGATGACATGGACATCCTGGTTGATGTGGTCGACATGCGAGACCTGCGGGACGATGGCCGAGATCGCGCCCTTCTTGGCGGTCGAATGCGTCATGAAGATCGAGAGATAGGCGTTGCGGGCGAAGTCGCCCGAGCCGCCGATGCCGTTCTGGATGCGCGAGCCCATGACATGGGTCGAGTTCACATTGCCGTAGATATCGGCCTCGATCAGCCCGTTCATGGCGATGCAGCCGAGCCGGCGGACGAGTTCGGGATGGTTGGAGATTTCCTGCGGGCGAAGGATCAGCTTGTGGCGATAGCGCTCCGCCTCGTTGTTCAGCCGCTCGGCGGCCTCGGGGCTCAGGGAGAAGGCCGTGGCGGAGGCCATGCGCAGCTTGCCGGCATCGAGGAGATCGAGCATGCCGTCCTGGATGACCTCGGTAAAGGCCGTCAGGTTTTCATAGGGCGCATCCATCAGCCCGGCGAGAACGGCATTGGTGACATTGCCGACGCCTGACTGCAGCGGCAGCAGGTTCTTCGTCAGCCGCCCCATCTTCACCTCATGGGCGAAGAATTCGAGGAGATGGCCGGCGATCGCACGCGCGACGTCATCCGGCGCGGCAAAGGGCGCGTTGCGGTCGGGCGCGTCGGTCTCGACAATGGCGATGATCTTCTCGCGGTCGACGCGGAAATGCGGCTGGCCGATGCGGTCGTCGGGGCGCACCAGCGGGATCGGCACGCGATGCGGCGGCAGCGCCGTGCCGTAATAGATGTCATGCATCCCGTTGAGCGCCTCGCTCTGCCAGCGGTTGACCTCGAGGATGATCTTGTCGGCACGGTCGAGCCACGTCTTGTTGTTGCCGATGGAGGAGGAGGGGATGAGCGCTCCTTCGTTGGTGATGCCGGAGACCTCTACGAGCGCGATGTCCAGATTGCCCAGGAAACCCTCCCAGACCAGCGGCGCGACCTGGCTCAGGTGAATGTCGAAATAGTTCATCTGGCCGTTGTTGATCTTCTCGCGGGCGATCGGGTCGGAATTGTAGGGCAGGCGGAATTCGATCGCGTCCGCCTTGGCAAGCGCCCCGTCGAGCTCCGGGCCGGTGGATGCGCCGCTCCACACCTTGATCTTGAACGGCGAGCCTGCGGCATGCGCGGCTTCGATGCGTCTGGCCAGCGCCAGCGGCACGCTCTTGGGATAGCCTGAACCGGTGAAGCCGCTCATGCCGACCGTGGCGCCCGAGGGGATGAGGGCGGCAGCGTCTTCGGCGCTCATGATGCGGTTGATCAGTGTTTGGTCCTGGATACGGCTCTTCGAAGACATGCATGCTCCTTGTCCAGCGCCTTGCGGCACATGACGAATCAACAAAAATCGGCCGCGCCGTGTAAGTGCGCGTCAGGACAAGGAAAAATCGATTTTTTGGCTTTTTGTCTTTGACTTAACGCAAGTGCGAAAGGAAAACGGCGCAGCCGCGAAGCGGATGCGCCGAACCCGTAGCTTGACCCGAAGGAGAACGCCCGTGCGAGCGCCTGTCAGTCCGGCATATGATACGTCAGGAACCGCTTCTCGCGCACCGAATAGAGCCGGCCGGTCTCGGTCATCGCCGGATCGGTGAGCGGCAGGATCGCCCTGGCGACGTCGGAGGGATGCGGCAGCGAATCCGGATCTTCGCCCGGCATGGCCTGCGCGCGCATCGCGGTGCGGGTCGCGCCCGGGTCGACGGCATTGACGCGGAGCGTGAAATTCTGCTGCTCGCCCGCCCATGTCCGCGCCAGCGCCTCGACGGCGGCCTTGGAGGCGGAGTAGGGACCCCAGAACGGCCGGCACTTGTGGGCAGCGCCCGAGGAGAGAATGACGGCGCGTCCGGCGTCCGACTTCGTCAGCAGCGGCTCGACCGAGCGGATCAGCCGCCATGTCGCCGTGACGTTCAGCAGCATGACCTTCTCGAACACCTTGGCCTCGACATGGCCGATCGGCGAGATGACGCCGAGAATGCCGGCATTGGCCACCAGCACGTCGAGCTTGCCCCAGCGATCGTGGATCGCCTGGCCGAGCGCGTCGATGGCGTTCATGTCGGCGAGGTCGAAGGGCACGAGCGTCGCACCTTCGCCCGTCTCCCGCTTGATCGCATCATCCAGCTCTTCGAGCCCGCCGGTCGTGCGCGCGCAGGCAATGACATGCGCGCCGGCCTTGGCAAGCTCGATGGCCGTGAAATAGCCGATCCCCCGCGATGCGCCGGTGACCAGCGCGACACGACCGTCCAGAATTCCCCCCATGATCGTCTAACCTCAACCGTTGCTGGCCAGCAGCGAGAGGCTGCGGATCTTGGAATCGACTTCCTGGTCCATCAGGCGGGTCGGATACTCGCCGCTGAAGCAGGCGTCGCAGAACTGCGGACATTCCGCATTGCGCTGCGGTTCGCGCACGGCGCGGTAGAGCCCGTCGATGGTGAGGAAGCCGAGCGAATCCACCTTGATGAAATCGGCCATGTCCTCGATCGACATGCGCGAGGCGAGCAGCTTCGCCTTTTCCGGCGTGTCGACGCCGTAGAAGCAGGGCGACATGGTCGGCGGAGAGGCAATGCGCATATGCACTTCCTTCGCACCCGCGTCGCGCACCAGCTGCACGATCTTCTGCGAGGTCGTGCCGCGCACGATCGAATCGTCGACCAGCACGACACGCTTGCCTTCGATCATCTTGCGGTTCGGATTGTGCTTCAGCTTGACGCCCATGTGGCGGATCGACTGCGACGGCTGGATGAAGGTCCGGCCGACATAGTGATTGCGGATGATGCCGAGCTCGAAGGGAATGCCGGATGCCTGCGCAAAGCCGATGGCGGCGGGAACGCCGGAATCCGGCACGGGGACCACGATATCGGCGTCGCAGGGGCTTTCCAGCGCCAGCTCTTCACCGATGCGCTTGCGCACGTCATAGACGTTGCGGCCTTCCAGATTGGAATCCGGACGGGCGAAATAGACATATTCGAAGATGCAGAAACGGGTCGGCACCGGGGCGAAGGGGAAATGGCTTTCAATGCCCTTGCCGGTAATGACCACGACTTCGCCAGCCTTGATGTCGCGGACATAGCGCGCGCCGATGATGTCGAGCGCGCAGGTCTCGGAGGCGAGAATGTAGGAACCGTCGAGATCGCCGAGCACGAGCGGGCGAATGCCCAGCGGGTCGCGCGCGCCGATCAGCTTCTTCTCGGACAGGCCGACGAGCGAATAGGCGCCTTCCACCTGCTTCAGCGCATCGATGAAGCGGTCGAGGAAATCCTTGCCCTCGCTCATGGCGATGAGATGCAGGAAGGTTTCGGTATCCGAGGTCGAGGAGAAGATCGCGCCACGCTTCTGCAACGCCTTTTGCACGGTCAGCGCATTGGTCAGGTTGCCGTTGTGCGCAATGGCAAAGCCGCCGCCGTCATATTCGGCATAGAAGGGCTGGACGTTGCGCATGCCGCCGCCGCCGGTCGTGGCATAGCGGGTATGGCCGATGGCGCGATTGCCGGGCAGGCGCTCGAGCACCGAGGTCTTGGTGAACGTATCGCCGATCAGGCCGGCATGGCGTTCCACATAGAACTGCTTGCCGTCATAGGAAACGATACCTGCCGCTTCCTGGCCGCGATGCTGGAGCGCATGCAGGCCGAGCGTGCAGAGCGAGGCGGCTTCCGACTTGCCGAAAATGCCGAACACGCCGCATTCGTCGCGGAATGCGTCTGCCTCCGGGCTGTCGTCGTCTACCATGGCCTCATGTTCAAGATGGTTCATTCCGTTTGCTCCTCGGCAAAATCATTTGCGGCCCCGTTCGGGGGCCGCAGGCAGATTTATCCGTTTGTGCCGTTTTTCCGCGGCGCCTTGGTTGTGTCAGGCGCCTTTGTTGCATCGGGCGTCTTCGCATCTGTCGGCGCTGCATTGTCGGGCGCAGTGCCGTCGTCATTGGCAGCACCGTCATCCGGCGCTTCTTCATTGGCCTTCTGAGGCATGACACCCTTCAGGCGCTCAAGCAGCGTCGCATCGATATTGTCTGGCATCATGGCGATCAGCCGGTTGCCCAGATTGTCGATCAGCGGCTTCGACTTGGCGTTCGAGATCCAGTCCGGACGCTTGGTCGGCTCGACCAGCCAGTTGAAGAACATCATGGCGACGACGACGATCAGAACGCCACGCGCTGCCCCGAAGAGGAAGCCGAGCGTGCGATCCAGCGCGCCGATGCGGCTGTCGATGATGAAATCCGCAATCTTCATCGTGATATAGGAAAGCAGGATGAGCGCGACAAGGAAGACGACACCCGCAGAACCGGCGAGAGCCACCGTCTTGGAGCTCGTATATTGCTGCGCATAGGGCAGCACGAAGGGATAGAGCTTGTAGGCGGCGTACGCCGAGCCTGCCCAGCTGGCGACCGAGAGCACCTCGCGCGAGAAACCACGCACCATGGCAAGGACAGCCGAGAACAGCGCCACGCCAAGCACGATGCCGTCGAGAAGCGTAATGGGCATTGAGTGTCACTCCACCTTTCAAGAACCACGGACCTTCGCGATGCCGTGGCCCGTTTCCCCATGAGACCGCTTCCGGCGGTCTTATTCTTCGTCCTGGTCCTGCCTGGCCTTCAGCTTCGAGCCCGCAATGCGCGCCACGAGATCCGGCAGGCTCTCGATTTCCGTCCACTGGCCGCCCGCGCCCTTGAGTGCGTCGCCCGAGACCGGCAGAACGGCCTTCGTAAATCCCAACTTCTCGGCTTCTTTGAGGCGCTGCGCGGCCTGCGCAACGGGTCTCACGGCGCCTGAGAGGCTGACTTCGCCGAAATAGACGCAATCGGGCGGAAGGGCAATACCGGCAAGCGATGAAACCAGTGCGGAAGCCACAGCCAGATCGGCTGCGGGCTCGGAAATGCGATATCCGCCGGCGACATTGAGATAGACATCGTGCTGTCCGAGCCGCACGCCACAATGGGCCTCCAGCACCGCGAGAATCATCGAGAGCCGCGCCGAATCCCAGCCGACGACGGCACGCCGCGCCGTACCAAGCGAGGTGGGCGCGACGAGCGCCTGGATTTCCACCAGAACGGGGCGCGTCCCTTCCATGCCGGCAAAGACAGCAGCACCCGGCGATTTCGCATTGCGTTCGCTTAAGAAAAGCGCCGAGGGATTGGAGACTTCGCGCAAGCCCTTGTCGGACATTTCGAAGACGCCGATCTCGTCGGTCGGCCCGAAGCGGTTCTTGACGGTGCGCAGAATCCGGTAGTCATGGCCGCGATCGCCCTCGAAATAGAGAACCGCATCGACCATGTGCTCGACGACGCGGGGACCGGCGATCTGACCTTCCTTGGTGACGTGGCCGACGAGAACGATGGCCGCGCCCGTCTGCTTGGCAAAGCGAATCATCGCCTGCGCGCCGACGCGCACCTGCGTCACCGTGCCGGGGGCCGAATCGGCGGTGTCTGACCAGAGCGTCTGGATCGAATCGATGATCGCAAGGTCCGGCCGCTTGCCGCTGTCGGCCAGCGTCGCCAGAATATCCTCGACATTGGTCTCGGCAGCGAGCAGCACGTCGGTCTTGTCGGCGCCCAGCCGCTGCGCGCGCAGCCGGATCTGGGCGACGGCCTCTTCGCCCGAGACATAGATGACCTTCTGTCCGCGCCGCGACAGGGCTGCCGCCGCCTGCATCAGGACCGTCGACTTGCCGATGCCGGGATCGCCGCCGACCAGCACGGCCGAGCCGCGCACGAAGCCGCCACCCGTTACGCGGTCAAGCTCGGAAATGCCGGTCTCGATGCGGGGCGCTTCCTCGATCTCGCCGGACAGCGCGGTCAGAGCGACGACGCGACCCTTCTTCGGCACCTTGCCCGGCCCGCCGCCAATGCCGCCCGTCGGGTCGTCTTCGATGATCGTGTTCCACTCGCCGCAGCCTTCGCATTTGCCGGCCCAGCGGGAGTGAACGGTGCCGCAATTCTGGCAGACAAATTGTGCGCGTGCTTTGGCCATCATCAACCCCGGAACAAAAGTAGAATCAAGGGCTCTATTTAGCGACCCCGCGCCGCCGCTGCAATCGCCGCAGGCCCTTTCCCTCGCGATCAATCGCCATCCGTTCACGCTTGTACAAATCTGCCATTTGCCACATACTCGTCGGTATGTCGCCAGCCCGGGAGGAGTACCATGGCCGTCGAAACAAGCTACCGCATTTGTCCGCTCTGCGAGGCCTGCTGCGGCCTCGAGGTTGCGCATGAGGATGGACGCGTTGTCTCGGTGCGTGGCGCGGAGAACGACCCGTTTTCGCAGGGCTATATCTGTCCGAAAGGCGTGGCGCTGGCCGATCTGCATGACGATCCGGACCGTCTGCGCATGCCGATGATCAAGCGCAACGGACGTTTCGAGGAGGCGTCCTGGGACGAGGCCTTCGCCGAGATCGAGCGTGGCCTGATGCCGGTGATCGAGACGCACGGGCGCGAGGCGGTGGGCGCGGTGCTCGGCAATCCGGCGTCGCATCGCTATGGCATCAACCTGTTCTCGCAGCGCCTCTTGAGAGCGCTCGGTACGCCGAACATCTTCTCGTCCTCCACCGTCGACCAGATGCCCAAGCACCGCGCCGTTGGCGAGATGTTTGGCAGCTGGATGAGCATTGCCGTGCCGGACATCACCCGCACGGACCTCCTTGTCATCCTCGGTGCGAACCCCATGGCCTCCAATGGCAGCCTCTGGACGGTGCCGGATTTCCGCGGCAAGGCGAGGGCGCTTCGGGCGCGCGGCGGGCGCATGGTGACCATCGACCCACGCCGCACCGAAACGGCGAAGGTCTCGGACGAACATCTCTTCATCCGCCCCGGCGGGGATGTCTTCCTGCTGCTCGGTCTCGTCAACACGCTGTTTGCCGAAGGTCTGGTGAAGACAGGCCGGCTTGGCGATTACCTGAACGGCCTTGCTGACCTGAAAGCGGCCGTCGCGCCTTATGACGCCGGGCGCATGGCACCGCGTTGCGGCATTGCGGCGGAGGATATCCGCAGGCTGGCTCGTGACCTTGCCAACACGGAGCGCGCCGCCCTCTATGGCCGCATCGGCACCTGCGTTCAGGGCTTCGGCACGCTGAACTCATGGCTGATCGACGTCGTCAACATCCTCACCGGCCATATGGACGAGCCGGGCGGCATGATGTTCCCGAAGGCCGCAGCCTTTGCGGCCAACACCAAGGGCGCGCCGGGCTCCGGCCGCGGCATCAAGGTTGGCCGCAGGACCATGAAATCCGGCCCGGTTCCGGAAATCATGAGCGAGTTTCCGGTGAGCACCATCGCCGACGAAATCACCCGGGCGGGCGACAAGGGCATCCGCGCGATGATCTCGGTGGCCGCCAATCCGATCCTCTCCGCGCCGAACGGCGAGAAGTTGTCGAAGGCGCTGGAGACGCTCGACTTCATGGTCAGCCTCGACATCTACATCAACGAGACGACCTGCCACGCCAATGTGATCCTGCCCGGCACCTCGCCGCTGGAAGACAGCCACTGGGACGTGCTCTTCAGCCAGTTTGCCTGGCGCAACACGGCGCGCTATTCGCCCGCCACCTTCGAGATCGAGGAGGGGCGGCTGTCGGAATGGCAGGCGATCATGCGCTTCACCGGCCTCGTCCAGGGCAGGGGGCCGAATGTCGACCCGCAGGCGCTCGATGACGAGATGACCCGAGCGGAAGTCGAAAAGCTCGCCGGCCCGATGACGGACCAGCTCATGCAGCTGGTCTCCGGTCTCAGGGGGCCGGACCGCCTTGTCGAACTGGAGCTGCGCAGCGGCCCCTATGGCGACGGCTTCGGCCGCAAGCCGGAAGGGCTGACGCTCGCCAAGGTCAAGGCAACGCGCTACGGCATCGATCTCGGCCTTCACGAGCCACGCATTCCGGAAATCCTGCGCACGCCCTCCGGCCGGATCGAACTCGCGCCGGCGGATTTCATTGCCGATCTCGCCCGTGTCGATGCAGCACTCGACGAGCCTGCCTCCGATCTCGTCCTCATCGGCCGCCGCGATGTGCGCACCAACAACAGCTGGATGCACAATCTGCCGACGCTCGCCAAGGGGCCGAACCGCTGCAAGCTGCTGGTCCATCCGGCGGATGCCGCGCGCTACGGCCTTGCCAATGGCGCGCTGGCGGAGGTGACGGGCAACGGGACCAGCCTTCTGGTGCCGGTCGAGATCAGCGACGACATGATGCCGGGCGTTGTCAGCCTGCCGCATGGCTGGGGGCACAATGCTGATGGCGCAAGACTGGGGCTGGCCGCGCGCAACCCAGGCGTCAACGTCAATGCTCTCATTCCTGAAGACACGCGCGATCCGCTTTCGGGCAACTCGGTGCTGAATGGTGTGGCGATTTCGCTGAAGACGGTGGCCGTGCCGGTCATCGAGGCCGCGGAATAGGCCTCACGCGGGGGGCTTACTTGAATTTGCCGAAGACCGGCTTCTTCGGATGCCGGCTGGTGCTCGGAGTGGGCGCCTGTGTCGTCTCCGTCTCGTCGACGGCGTTGCGGGCGTCATAGAGATCGACGCGCTGCTTGCGCACGACGTCTGTCGGGATGCGCGGGCCAGTAAAGCGCACGCCGTAGAGGTCGCCCTTGTGCCAGACCTTCTCGCACTCGACCTTGAAACTGTCGAGTTCGACGAAAAGCGTGAAATTCGACGGCACGATCCAGCCCAGATTGAATTCGATCTTGGCGCCGGTTTCGCTGAGGTCGCGGACGACACAGGGAACGGCGCTGTGCTCCTGGTTGAAGGCCGCATGCGCGCCCTTGAAGACACGCATGCGCCGGGGACGCTCCATGGGATCGTCTGTCGGCGGGGGCGGTGTCTTGTCTTCGGAGTCCATCGGCATGCCGTTTCGTGCAGGAATGCGCCATCGAGTTCGCATGATACCTATTCGAACACATATATATTGAAAATGTGTTTCAGAAACGGTTCAGGAACGAATATTGCCAGCAATATTAGAGTCTTGCCTTACGTGAAGCGATGCGCCTCAGCGGCATTTACCCGTCGATATAGGCCCGCTGGTAGCGATTGCCGAGGCTGGTCAGCAGCTCGTAGCCGATTGTTCCGGCCGCGCGCGCGGCATCGTCCAGAAGGATGTTCTCGCCGAAGAGCTCGATATAGTCGCCGGCGCGGATATCGCCTTCCGGAACATCGGTGACGTCGAAGATCGTCAGGTCCATGGTGATCCGGCCTGCGACCGGCACGCGGCGCCCGGCAACGAAGCCGAAGCCGCCCTGCCGGATGTTCTCCCGCAACGGGATGCCGCTGCCGGAAAGGGCGCGGTGGTAGCCGTCGGCATAACCCGTCGACACGATGGCGAGACGGCTGTCGCGCGTCAGCACATGGGTCGCGCCGTAGGACACCGGTTCGCCGGCCCTGGCGTGGCGGATCTGCAGGATGCGGGTCTCGGCGGTGACGACCGGCCGGGACGGGTTCCTGACGCCATCCAGCGCCTCGCCGCCATAGATGCCGATGCCGGGGCGCGTCAGGTCGAAATGGTAGTCCGGCCCGAGATGGATGCCGGGCGAATTCGCAAGGCTTGATTCAACGCCTTCATAGGCCGCGGCAACGGTTTGAAAAGACTCAAGCTGCTTGCGGTTGAGCGGATGCGACGGGTCACTGCCGCAGGCCAGATGGCTCAGCATCAGAACCGGCGAGAAGCTTGCCGGCCGCGTCGGATCGCCCGCCAGCGCCAGCGCTTCCTCGACCGAAAGCCCGAGCCGGTTCATGCCGGTATCGACCATCAGCGCGCAGGGGCGCTCCTCGTCGAAGGCCACCGCATTCGTCCAGCAGGCGATCTGCTCTTCGGAGACGAGGACCGGAACGAGATCGTGGCTGAAGCACTGAGCTTCGACGCCCGGCCAGACGCCTGCTAGCACGAAGATGCGCGCCTCGGGCGCAAACTGCCGCGCCAGCATGCCTTCGTCCGGCGTCGCCACGAACATGTCGCGGCAGCCGGCATCGTAGAGGGCAGGCACGACGGCCTCGATGCCGAGACCATAGCCGTCACCCTTGACGGCCGCGCCCGCGCGCGCCTTTCCCGACGCCTTGGCCAGCATGCGCCAGTTGTCGGCAAGCGCGCCAAGGTCGATCGTCAGGCGTGAAGGGGCCGCCTCGAAAGGCGTGAACATGAGGTCGTCGTCGAATTCGTCGGTCATGCCGCAAGGCTTACTATCTCGCACCTGCGAAGGCAATCGCGTCGGATGCATGTCGCACAGGTGCGTGCCGCATTTTTGCGCTCACAGCATGCCGAGAAATTGCTTCAGTTCGGCGGTCTGCGGATTGGAGAAGACCTCCTCCGGCGGGCCGATTTCGTGAACGCGGCCCTGATGCATGAAAACGACGCGCGAGCAGACGTCGCGGGCGAATTTCATCTCATGCGTCACCATGATCAGCGTCATGCCTTCGGCGGCAAGCTCGCGTACCACGGCCAGCACTTCCTGCACCAGTTCCGGGTCCAGCGCCGAGGTGATCTCGTCGCAAAGAAGCGCGATCGGCTCCATGGCAAGCGCGCGGGCGATCGCCACGCGCTGCTGCTGGCCGCCCGAAAGCTCGTCCGGATAGGCATCGAACTTGTGTCCGAGACCGACCCGGTCGAGCATCTTGCGCGCCATGGTCTCGGCTTCCGCCTTGCCGGTCTTCTTCACCACGGTCTGCGAGACCATGACATTGCCGCCGACGGTGAGATGCGGAAAGAGGTTGAACTGCTGGAAGATCATCCCGACCTTCAGCCGAAGGGCCCTGAGATGCAGCTCGTCGGGGAGAAGCTGTGCGCCGGCAACGGCAATCGAGCCGGCATTGATCGTCTCCAGCCCGTTGATGCAGCGAAGCAGCGTGGATTTGCCCGAACCGCTCTTGCCGATGATGGCGATGACTTCGCCGGGCTGGACATCGAGATTGATCCCCTTCAGCACCTCGTTGTCGCCGAAGGCTTTGCGGACTTCAGTGATTTCGATGAGCGACATTCAGTTTCCTTTCGAGCACCTGGGCGCTCTTCGACAGCGGCCAGCACAGGGCGAAATAGATCAGCGCCACGAACCCGTAGACCGTGAAGGGCTGGAAGGTGGCGTTGGTGACGATGGTTCCGGCCTTCGACAGTTCGACGAAGCCGATGATGGAGGTGAGCGCGGTGCCTTTGACGACCTGCACGGAGAAGCCGACGGTCGGCGGCACGGCAATGCGGATCGCCTGCGGCAGGATGATGTGGCGCATCTGTTGCAGATAGCCCATGCCGAGGCTGGCCGAGGCCTCCCATTGCCCCTTGGCGACGGCATCGACGCAGCCGCGCCAGATTTCCATCAGGAAGGCCGCACTCCAGCAGACGAGCGCGAGACCGGCGGCCAGCCAGGCCGGCACATCGACGCCGAAAAGCCCGAGGCCGAAAAAGGCGAGGAAGAGCTGCATGAGCAGCGGCGTGCCCTGGAAGAGCTCGACATAATAGCGTGCGAATGCGCGGGCGGCCGAGACCTTGCCGATCCGCATGAAGAGCAGGAGCGTGCCGAGCAGGCCGCCGCCGATGAAGGAGACGAGCGAGAGCACGACGGTCCAGCGCGCGGCGAGCAGCAGGTTGCGCAGGATGTCCCAGGTGGAAAAGTCGCTCATGCGCGCCTCCGTCTCGGGAAGATGATCACGCCGATGCCGCGCATGGCGGCGCGCAGGAGGACCGCGAGCGCCAGGTAGACGACCGTCGTCAGCAGATACGCTTCAAACGCCCGAAAGGTGCGCGACTGGATGAAGTTGGACGCGAAGGTCAGGTCTTCCGCCGCAATCTGCGACACGACGGCCGAGCCCAGCATGACGATGATCACCTGCGAGGACAGCGCCGGCCAGATGCGTTGTAGCGACGGAAAAAGGATGACATGGCGGAAGGTCTGGATCGGCGACATGGCAAGGCTCGCCCCCGCCTCGAACTGCCCGCGCGGCGTCGCCTGGATGCCGGCGCGGATGATCTCGGCGCTATAGGCTCCGAGATTGATCACCATGGCGATATTGGCGGCCAGCAGCTCGTTCATGTGAACGCCGATGGAGGGCAGGCCGAAGAAGATGAAGAAGAGCTGGATCATGAAGGGCGTGTTGCGGATCAGCTCCACATAGGCACCGACAATGGGCTTCAGCCAGTTGGGCCCGAGCGCGCGGCCCCAGGCGCAGAAAGTGCCGAGCGTCAGCCCCACCAGCCCGCCGACAACCGTCAGCTCGACCGTGATCGCCAGCCCCTTGAGGATCACGCCCGAATAGTCGGGGATCCAGGAAAAATCGAAATGGTAGGCCAAGCCTCACCTCATGCCGGCCGAGCGCCGGTATCACCAAGACAGAAGAGAAAGAGAGGCGGGCCGGCCCGGGAGAAAATCGGGAGGAGGGCCGACCCGCATGCGCCGATCAGAGATCGGCAGGAAGCGGGGCCTTCAGCCACTTTTCGGCGATCTTGTTCAGCGAACCGTCCTTCTTGGCCTCCGCGATGATCGCGTTCAGCTTTTCGAGAAGGGCGGGCTCGTCCTTGTTGAGACCGACGAAGCAGGGCGAGTTCTTGATGAGGAACTTCATTTCCGGCTTCTTCGGCGGGTTCTTGGCGATGATCGCGGCGGCAACGACGTTGCCGGTGGCAACCGCATCGACCTGGCCCGAGAGGAAGGCGGAGATCGTGCCGTTATTGTCCTCATAGCGCTTGATCGTCGCGTCAGCAGGCGCAACCTTGGTCAGTTCCAGATCCTCGACGGCACCGCGCGTGACGGCAATCGTCTTGCCCGAAAGGTCGGCTGCCGACTTGATGGCGGCGTCAGCCGGCGCGAAGACGCCGTTATAGAAGGGCGCATAGGCTGAGGAGAAGTCGATGACTTTTTCGCGGTCCGGGTTCTTGCCGAGGCTCGAAATGACGAGATCGACCTTCTTGGTCTGGAGATAGGGAATGCGGTTGGCGCTGGTGACCGGCACGAGTTCGACCTTCACGCCAAGCTTTTCGGCAATCAGCTTCGCCATGTCGATGTCATAGCCCTGCGGGGCCATGTCCGCACCGACGCTGCCGAACGGCGGGAAGTCCTGCGGGACGGCCACTTTCAGCGTGCCGCTCTTGGTGATGTCGGCCAGCGCATCGGCATGGGCGGCGCCCGTCAGTGCTGCGGTGGCTGCAAACGTTGCGGCGGCGATGGCGATGAATTGTCTTCTGAGCATGGTCACTCCTTGTTGTGATCTGCTCAGCGAAATGCAAGCACCATGCCATGAGAGGCAGATGCGGACAAAACAGGCGTCGCCCCATCAAAGACTGACGTTTGCCAGTTTTATGCCGAAAGATGCAGCACCCCGTGCATCGTGGTTATGCAGACGGAGCAACAGATGGTCCGAGCGGTCAGAACTCTTCCCAGTCCTGCTGCTTGGCTGCGGTCGCGGTGCGCGAGTAAGCCGGCCGGGAGGGGGGAGCAGCCGGTCGGCGGACAGGAGCCGCGGCCGGTCGTGTCGTGACGGCCGCCCGGATTGCAGGGCGCGGCGCATGACTGCCTGCGGCAGTGCCGGTGCGGAACTGCGACAGCATGCTCACCAGGTTGGAGATCTCGTCGTTCAGACACTGGATGGAGGCGGTGGTCTCTTCGGCCATCGCGGCATTCTGCTGCGTGCCGCCTTCCATGCGGTCGACGACGCCATTGATGTCGCGGATGCTGCGTGCCTGTTCGCCGGTCGCGGTGGCGATGGCATCCACATGGCAATCGATGATGGCGATCTGGCTGGCGATATTGGTGAGCGCACGGCCCGTCTCGTCAACGAGCGAAACGCCGGTGCGCACATTTTCACCCGACGCCCCGACCAGTGCCTTGATTTCCTTGGCGGCATTGGCCGAGCGCTGCGCCAGTTCGCGAACCTCCTGGGCAACGACGGCAAAGCCCTTGCCCGCGTCGCCGGCACGCGCGGCTTCGACGCCGGCATTCAGCGCCAGCAGGTTGGTCTGGAAGGCGATCTCGTCGATGACCCCGATGATATTGCCGATTTCGGCGGAGGATTGCTCGATCCGCCCCATGGCGTCGATGGCGCGGGTGACGATGCTGGAGGACTGCTCGGCCTCGCGACGCGTCGCGTTCACCACCCGGCCGGCTTCCTCGGCGCGCATGGAGGCGGCTGAGGCGGCCTCGGTCACCTGGTTCAGCGAGTTTGCCGTCTCCTCGATGGCGGCGGCCTGCTGCTCTGCACGCTGCGAGAAATTGCGCGCGGCATCCGTGATTTCGCCGGTGGCGGCGCTCACCGCATCGGCTGTCGCCTGTGCGGCATGGAAGGCGTTGCGCAGCTTCTTGAGCGCCTGATTGAAGAGAAGCCGTGTCCCGTCGACGGTCGGGAACAGCGTCTCCTTGATGTCTGCCATGAGATCGCCTTCGGACAGCGTGCGGATCGCGCCATCGAGCCTGGCAATCGAGTTGATCCGGTATGTGGTGTCGTCGGCAAATTGCAGAATTTTCTCAGGCTGCCCGTCCTCAGCAGGGATGCGGTAGAAGCTGCTCTGAAGGAACAGAATGTCTCCCGTCTTGCTCACCTGCCTGACAAGCTGCGAGACCCGGGCCTCCTGCGCCACCCGCTGCCAGAACTGCGCATGCGCGCCGCTCTTGATCTCCTGCGGATCGGCAAGCCGCGCCGCCGACATCGTCTTCAGTTCCGCGAGGCTGTAGCCGGTCACCGCAACATAGAGCGGGCTTGCATCCAGAAGCTTGCCATCGCTGGCGAAGACCGCAACCGCCTGCACGTTCCAGATGACGTCAAAGGCGCTGCCATAGGGTGCTGTTTCCGGCGCGGCAGGCTCGACAGTCACCAGCCGCTGCCCGGCCTTCGAGCCGGCAACACGCAGCACGACATCATGGCCGTTGAGAGTGGCGTTGATCTGCCCGGTCTTTGCCGTGGCAAGCGCGGACGAAGTTTCCTGCGCGCCTCGGGACAGCAGCCGGGGCAGGGTCTCGCCTGTGGCGGAACATCCGGCAAGGTCTGCAAATGCGTCGTTCGCCCAGATGATCCTGCCGCTGTCATCCACGACGGCGAGGGCTGCGAGATTGCTCAGATCGCCGATCTGTCTTGGAACTGCCGGACCGAAAAGACGACTTGCAAACGACATGATTGTACGACCTCCCGCAATTGCTATGCCCGCTAACAATTAGTCAAACATGGTTAATTCTTCATGAGGAGGAATGGGGATGTCGTAAGCCGCCACGCGAGCACGCGGCGGCAGCAGGCGGGGCGGGACCGGCAGGCTTCAGGGCGGCGGGGCACCGTCGGAGTTTCGCTCCTGAGGGGCGATGATGCGCTCCGCGATCCAGTGGACGATCGCGCCGATCACGCCGCCGAGGATAACCTCGCTGCCGCGCGCATAGCCGGCCACGACGAGCGAAGTCCCGGGTTCGAGCGAGAAGAAGACGATCGGGGCCGTCCACATCGCCACCTTCAGGTCCGGCCAGCGTCTGACAAGCGCGGCACAGATGGCGACGCTGAGCCCCATCTGTACGGCGATGTCCCAGCCGAGCGTCGTGGTGAATGTGCCGGCGGCAACCGCCACGACAATGCCGACAATCGTACCGGCGAAGCGCCAGAGCATGGCATTGCGGGTCTGGAACAGCTTCTCCTGCGAAACCACGATCGCCGAAACGGCAGCCCAGACCGGATGTGTCAGCCCGAAGACGGATGAGGCCAGCATGTAGGCGAGGGTGGCCGCGCCCGAGCAGCGCAGGACGAAGGCAATGTCACGGATGGTCACGCTGAGGCTCATGGTCGTTCCCGGTGCTTTGCCTCCCGCCCTGATTTAATCGCCAGCGGCGCGGCAATTCAAGGGACCAAGGCTTGCGCAATTCGCCCCTCTGCCATGCCGCCGGCGGGGAGGACGGTGGTGTGCGGAAACGGGTTGCGGCAAGCGCGAGGCACACCTAGTCTGGCACGGGATGAAGAGGAGCGATTGCCATGCCGGCAGAGCCAAGGCGGAACCGCGTGACACCCTTCGGCCGGCTCGAGGCGGTTCCGGCGCGCGGGCAGCTGATGGGCAATCGCGGCGACCTTCGCGACCGGTCCGGCGCGATCGTCCGCGACTGGAAAGTCCCGCGCTGGATTGCCTGCCGGCTCACCCATCCGCGCGGCCTGCTGGTGACCTTTGACAAACCCGGCCGCTACACGCCGCTCTTCTTCGCCGACGAGCCGACGGCGCTGGCCGCCGGCCATCGGCCCTGCGCCGAGTGCCGGCGCGAGGATTACAAGGCCTGGCAGGAGGGCTGGCGTCTTGCCTTCGGCATCAAGCCGTCCTCGGCAGAGATGGATGCTGCACTCCATGCCGCCCGCATCGGACGGGACGGAAGCAAGCGCATGACGCAGGCGCTCATCGGCGATTTGCCCGACGGCGTCATGGTGACGATGGCCGATGCGCCGGCGACACCGCTTCTTCTCTGGAGGCAGCAGCTGCATCCCTGGACCCATGATGGCTACGGTGCACCCCGGCAGGTGGCCCGCTCGGCATCGTGCACCGTCCTGACGCCGTCGCCGTCGGTTGCCGTCCTCGCGGCACTCGCCTCGGCAGGCGCCCCACCGTGGCCGGGCTTTGCGGATCCCCGGCTCTGAACCGAACTGGCGCCTTGCCGGCAGCGCGATCTTCGTCAAATTGTCACACGACCGGCCTAGGACCGGCGCGGGCGCATTGAGGACTCGTGATCCGTGAGGCGTCCGCGATGGTTTCAGGGAAAGGGCCTGTCGATGGAGAAGAATGCGGCAACCGTGATCGAAGGCGCAACGCTGGTCATCGACGGCCGGCTGGAGCGCGCCAGCCTGCGTTTCGAGGCGGGGCGGATCACGGCGATCGACGGTGCGCGCGACGGGGCGATGGTCATCGACGGCCACGGCCTTCTTGTCGGCCCGGCCTTCATCGACATCCACGGCGACGCCTTCGAGCGCCAGATCATGCCGCGTCCGGGCACGATGTTTCCGGTCGACGCAGCGCTTCTTGAAACCGACCGCCAACTGGCCGCCAACGGCATCGCCACCACCTATCACGCCCTGACGCTGAGCTGGGAGCCTGGCCTCCGCTCCGTGGAGATGGGCCGTGCCATCTTCGATGCTCTGACGAGGCTTCAGCCGCGTCTTCTGGTCGAAAACCGCCTGCAGCTGCGCTGGGAAAGCTTCTGCTTCGAGGCGGTGGACCTCATCCGCGATGCCCTGCAGGGTCAATTCACGCCGGCCATCGCCTTCAACGACCACACGTCCATGGCGCTGCTGGATCCGTCCGTCACCATGCAGGAGCGCCCGTTCGAATTCTCGCCCGACTTTCCCGTCGTCGATCTGAAGGACCCGGCCTTTGCCGCGAAGATGGGCGAGCGTGCCAAGCGGGCGAAGATGTCTCTCGATGACATGATTGCGCTGATCGCCTCAATATGGGAGCGCCGTCCGCAGGTGCCGGGCGTGATCGACACCGTCGCGAGCCTCGGCCGCGCCGCCGGAGCCCCGATGCTCTCCCACGATGACAGCCAGACCGAAACGCGCGACTATTTCCGCGGGCAGGGTGCGCGCATCAGCGAATTCCCGATGAACCGCCGGGTGGCGCGTGCCGCCCGCGAAGCCGGCGACGCCATCGTCTTCGGCGCGCCGAATGCCGCGCGTGGCGGCAGCCATCTCGGCAGTTCGCCGGTCGTGGCCGAAATGCTGCGCGAAGGCCTGTGCGATGTGCTCGCCTCGGACTACTATTATCCCGCCATGCTGATCGGTCTGGCGCGGCTCGCCGCCGACGGTGTCGGCACGGTGCCGGGACTGTGGCCGCTCGTCTCCGGCAATCCGGCGCGCGCGCTCGGACTGGATGATCGCGGCTCGATCGAGCTTGGCAAGCGGGCCGACCTCGTGGCCATCGAATGGCCGGAGCAGGGGACGCCCGTCGTGCGTCGTACCTGGGTTGCCGGCCGCACGGCCTATGACACGACGCCGGCCGGCTGATCGCCGCGGACGGTGGGGAGGGGCGGAGAGCGCCCTCCAGGAAAGACAAATGCCCCGGAATGCGTGAACCGCGCTCCGGGGCATTTGCATCAAGCGATCTGGAATGTGCCGCTTCGGCCTAGTGCTCTTCGTATTGCATGAAGCTCGGGTCGGCGAGGTCGGTAAAGCGCGTGAATTCCGACTGGAAGGCGAGCTTGACGGTGCCGGTCGGTCCGTGACGCTGCTTGGCGATGATGACGTCGGCCGTGCCCTTGACCTTGTCCATCAGCGCTTCCCATTCCGGGTACTTCGGGTCGGCCATATCGCGCGGCTCCTGGTTCTTCACGTAATACTCCTCGCGGAACACGAAGAGCACCACGTCGGCGTCCTGCTCGATCGAACCCGATTCACGAAGGTCGGAGAGCTGCGGGCGCTTGTCGTCGCGGCTTTCGACCTGACGGGAGAGCTGGGAGAGCGCGATGATCGGAACATTGAGTTCCTTGCCCAGCGCCTTGAGGCCGGTGGTGATTTCGGTGATTTCCTGCACGCGGTTCTCGCCCGACTTCTTCGCCCCGGTCATGAGCTGAATATAGTCGACCACCAGACAATCGAGGCCGCGCTGGCGCTTCAGGCGACGGGCGCGTGCCGCGAGCTGGGCAATCGAGATACCACCGGTCTGGTCGATGAAGAGCGGCACTTTCTGCATCATCTGGCTGCAGGCGACCAGCTTCTCGAAATCGGCTTCCGTGATGTCACCGCGGCGGATCTTCGAGGACGAGACTTCCGTCTGTTCGGAGATGATACGGGTGGCCAGCTGTTCGGCCGACATTTCGAGCGAGTAGAAGCCGACGACGCCGCCATTCTTCGCCTTGAACGAGCCGTCGGGCAGAACTTCCGGCTCATAGGCTGCGGCGATGTTGTAGGCGATGTTGGTGGCCAGCGACGTCTTGCCCATGCCCGGACGTCCGGCAAGCACGATCAAGTCCGAGCGCTGCAACCCGCCCATCTTGCTGTCGAGCGAGACGATGCCGGTTGAGATACCCGACAGGTGCCCGTCGCGCTCGAAGGCGGCGCCGGCCATGTCGATGGCCAGCGCAACGGCATCGTTGAACGACTGGAAGCCGCCATCGTAGCGGCCGGTTTCGGCCAGTTCGAACAGGCGGCGTTCGGTATCCTCGATCTGCTTTTGCGGCGGCATGTCCAGCGGCGCGTCATAGGCGACATTGACGACTTCCTCGCCGATGCCGATCAGGGCGCGGCGCAGCGCCAGATCGTAGATCGCCCGGCCATAGTCTTCCGCATTGATGATCGACACGGCTTCGACGGCAAGACGCGCCACATATTGCGCGACGGTCATGTCGCCGACGCGGTCGTCGGCGGCCAGAAAGGTCTTGATCGTCACCGGGTTCGCGGTCTTGCCCATGCGGATGATATCGCCGGCGACCTCGAAGATCTTGCGGTGCAGCCCTTCATAGAAATGGGCGGGCTTCAGAAAGTCCGAAACGCGATAGAACGCGTCGTTGTTCATGAGAATGGCGCCCAGCAGCGCCTGCTCGGCCTCAACGTTGTTCGGGGCCTCGCGGTACTGCGGCTCGCCCGGTTTGACCATTTCAAGCTTGCGCGCGGCTTCGTTCATTGTCGGCATCCAATATCTGTCATGCGGAATCTTTATCTCTTACGCCCTCTTCGGAGCGGAGTCGCCCTTATAGATGATTCCCACAGCACGCGTGAACATGGGTGGAAAAGCCATGTTTTTGGATTGACAGTGTTCATTGAGGCGCGCCCGATTCCCCCGGAATTCGCCAGTCCGGGTGGCTCGCATGATAGATCTGCCGCGGCCGGGCGACGGAGTATTAATCAGTTCCCCCTACTATGCCGCGCTATATTGCCTGCCTGCATCCCACTTTTCCGCCGCGAGGTTTGACGTGCCATCGAGAGAACCGGATGATGTTTTCAGGATCCTGGTGTCGGAACTTGCCTACACCGTCATGCCCTCGGTGGTGATCTGCCTGACAATCGCCGTGATCGGCCTGTTTGCCTATGACAGCATTGGAAACATTCAAATTCTGCTGGCCGTAGGCAGCGGCGTCAGCATCTCGATTTCCAAGATTTTCGTCATGCGGGCGCACAAGCGCTTCAACGCGACGAGGCAGGCGACCATTGACGAAGCCGTCAGATGGGAACTGATCCACGCGCTTCATACGTTCATCGCCGCTGCATCGATTTGCTGGCTGGGGTCGTTGATGTTCATCTATCACGACCTCTCCGTGCAGATCCTGGCAACTGCGCTGCTCTATGGATATTGCGCCGGCGTTGCCAGCCGAGTGTCGGTTCGACCCTATATCGCAGCCTCCGCCATCGTGATTGCGTCCGTGCCGCCGACCATCGTGGTCGCGCTGCAGGGCGATACGGCCCACCTGATCCTGGCGACGATCTTTGCCGTCTTCATCGGCGCCGCCATGCAGAGCGTCTGGCATGTCTATCGCATGGCAACCAGACAGATTTCCCTGCGGCTTGAAATCGAGCAGCAGGCCCGCCGCGACCCGCTGACCGGGCTTTGCAACCGCATCGCATTGACCGAGGCGTTCCAGGCGCTGAAGCGGGACGAAGACACGCTGACCTGTGTCCATTGCTTCGACCTCGACGGCTTCAAGACGGTCAACGACCGTTTCGGCCATGCCATTGGCGATGAGCTTCTGGCTGCGATCGGGACGCGGCTGCAGGAGCTTCAAGGCCCCGGCAACATTCCGGTCCGCATCGGCGGGGATGAGTTCGTCATGCTCCAGTCGACGCTCAGCCATCCCGACGATGCGGATGCGCTTGCTGCCAGAATTCTCGGCACGCTCGGCATGCCCTATGTCATCTCCGGCAGGCCCATCACCATCGGCATCAGCCTCGGCTACACGATCGCACCGTCTTCGACAGCCGATCTTGGCGACATGATGCGGTTGGCTGACGCCGCCTCCTACCGCGTGAAGCGGCAGGGCGGTGGGGTGGATCGGGAAATTCCGGCCACGCTGGATCTGAACGCCTATTCTTCCGCCGCCGCATAGAAGCGCTTTGTCCGGCTGCCGCGCGCCCTCTGCCGGCCTAAAGCGCTGCCACTTCCACCTTTTGGCCCCGTCCGAACACATAGACCGCCATGGCAACGCCAAGGACCTGCAGGATTGCGCCGGCGGCCTCGGTGACGGTCGGCAGGCGCTGTTCGTAGATCAGCCCGAAGGCGACGCCGAAGACGGTTTCGGCAATGATCAGCTGCGAGGTCAGCGACAGCGGCACATGCTTTGACGCATAGACCCAGCACCATGTGGCAATCCAGGATGCGGCAAGCCCCATCGAGATCGACCAGGTTGCGAAATTGACGATCTCGCCGGTGGAGGCGGTCGTGAACAGGTCATAGGAGAGGGTCGGAAGCAGCAGAATGGCAGACAGCGCCGAGCCGACGCCCTGAACGCCGGTCCAGTGCAACCCGTCGGGCGCATCCGGCCGGCGCATGACGGCTGCATTGCCGATGCCATAGCCGATCCAGACGATCAGCGCCACGGTCGACCAGAGCACACCCGTCACGACCGAAGTGCCTGCGACGTCGATATGGGCGATGGAGGAGGCATTCGCGACGACGAGCCCGACGACAATCAGACTGAGCGGAAAAGCCAGCGCGCGCCAGGGCAGGGCATTCTCGCGGAAATTCGCGATGATGGGCAACAGGACCGGCATCAGCCCGGTGATCAGCGGCGGGATCACGGCGCCCGCATCCTTCACGGCAAAGGAGACCAGCAGGAAGTAACCCGCATAGCCGACGCTGCCCAGCAGAATGCCGAAGATCCAGAGCCGGAGCGACAATCCTGTCGGGCGGAAGCGGCGATGGAACATCAGAAGAATGCAGGTCACGCCGAAGACGCCGTAGCGCGTGGCGGCGAGGTCGAAGGCGGAAAAGGGCATGACGGCGCGCGGCGCGACGAAGGTCAGGCCCCAGAGCGCACAGGTCGTCAGGCCCGCGAGAATGCCGAGATACATGATGGCACCGGAATTTGGAAAATGGCGCGGACGCCGGACTGATGGGAGGCTCTATAGGCCGGTTCACCGCATATTGCTATTCCATTTGCGCCGCAGCGATAAATTCTGCGCTGCGCCCATTTCCTGGGCATGGCCCCTCATGTAGACAGGGTCTGTCGAACGAGCGCGGAGCAGGGCAATTGATGACACCGAAGGTCAGGCGCGTGGTCTATGTTGCCTCTTACGAGTTCTTCGCCATACTGTCGGTCGGCTTCGCGCTGTCGGTCCTGCTCGGCAAGCCGTTCTTCGACACCGGCAGCTTTGCCCTGATGACCTCGCTGATCGCGGTCGGCTGGAACTATGTCTACACCACCGGCTTCGAATGGTGGGAGGAACGGCAGACGGTGAAGGGCCGCTCGAAGCGTCGCCGCGCGGCGCATGCTATCGGCTTCGAGACAGGACTGCTGGCGCTCTTCATCCCGTTCATGAGCTGGTGGCTCGCCATCCCGCTTGCCGAAGCGCTGGTCTACCAGATTTCCTTCGCGCTTTATTTCCTCTGCTACACCTATCTCTTCAACCTCACCTTCGACTCGATCTTCGGCCTGCCGCAATCGGCGCAGTGATCCGACAAAAAGGCCCCGCCGCTGACGGGCGAGGCCGGATGTCGTTTTGGCAGAAGACGGCCTATTCGGCCGCTTCGCGCATATCCGTCCGTTCCGATGCGATCAGCGCGCGTTCCGTGTCGACCATGTAGTCGCGCGTCATCGGCAGGGCGTCGCGGCGCTTGACCAGCTGGAACTGGAAGACATTGAGATCGAGGAAGCGGAAGGCGGCTTCCGACGAGGCGAGGTAGAACTCCCACATCCGGCAGAAGTCCTCGTCATAGAGCTTCGCCGCGTCGTCCCAATGGGCGAGGAACCGGGCGCGCCAGTGCTTCAGCGTTTCGGCATAATGATAGCGCAGGATCTCGATATCCGTCAGCATCAGGCCCGACCGCTCGATGGCGGGCAGCACTTCCGACATGGAGGGGATGTAGCCGCCGGGGAAGATGTATTTCTCGATGAACGGGTTCGTCGCCGATGGCGGCGAGGCCTGGCCGATCGTGTGCATCAGCATCACGCCGTCGTCATCGAGCAGCGCCGCCGCCTTCTCGAAATACTCGTTGAAGCCCTTCTTGCCGACATGTTCGAACATGCCGACCGAGACGATGCGGTCGAACTTGCGGTCGAGATGGCGATAGTCCTTGAGCAGGAATTCCGCCCGGCTGGACAAGCCGTTGGCGACCGACCGCTTGTTGGCGATCGCCCATTGCTCGTCCGACAGCGTGACGCCCGTCACATTTGCCCCGAACGTCCCGGCCAGATAAAGTCCCATCCCGCCCCAGCCGCAGCCGATGTCGAGGGTCGAAAGGCCAGGCCGGTCGAAGTTGAGCTTGGAGGCAATGTGGCGCTTCTTGGCGAATTGCGCTTCTTCCAGCGTCGTTTCCGGGGTCGGGAAATAGGCGCAGGAATATTGCCGGTCGTCATCCAGGAAGAGATCGTAAAGCGCGCCCGAAAGGTCGTAATGGTGCTGCACGTTGCGCCGGGCGCGCATGAAGTCGTTACCGCGCGAGACCAGATGGCCGAAATTGCGCATGGAAAGCGCCAGCCGCGCAAACGAGTTCTTCGTCTCCACGCTGCCGGGCATGTTCGTCAGCGTCACCTTGAGGAAGTCGTAGATCGACCCTTCCAGCATCTGCAGGGAGCCCTGCATGTAGCATTCGCCGAGCTTCAGGGCCGGGTCGAGCATCAGCAGGTTTTCAGTTGCGGCATCGGTGAGGCGTGCGTGAACGGGTTCGCCCGTTCCGTCGCCGTAGCGATAGGTCTTCCCGTCCGATGCCGTGATGGAAAGGTTGCCCTTGAGAATAGATCGGGAAAGAAATCTGTCTAGAAATCGATACATGCTTGCCTCCGCGCGAAAGCGGGGCGGCGAAGGGTGGACGGTCTCGCCAGAGTCCCGCTCAGATAACCATGATCCTTGGCTGGCCGGCCGCGTTGAACGGTCGCAACACCGGTCCGCGCAGGTCCGTCCTTTTGCAACGGGGTCGACCGCTGTAGCACTGGAGGGGAGTTGTCTGCCGGACGGCAGACGCCTGACCGAGGAGCGGGAGCCGCTCTCACCAGCGCGGATCAGAATTACGCAATCCCAAACTTATTCACCGGTATTGATACTAAGGATTACAAACTTTCCGCCGCGAATCAACTGGATTTCTTAACGAGTGATTAAATTTTCGCCGGGTGCCGGGAATGCTCAAAAGAGAGCCTGTCGGATGGGGCGCCGAACGCAAAAGGCCCGGGTGTTTCCACCCGGGCCTTCGAGAATGCTCCAGACAGGAAGCGATCAGGCTTCGTCTTCGTCTTCGTATTCAGCTTCCGGGTTGAAGAAGTCTTCCGGACGCAGTGCGTCTTCGTCGACGCCGTAGATGGCTTCAGCCGAGGTGAGGTCTTCACCCTTGGCCTGGCGCTCGGCTTCTTCGGCCGAACGGGCAACGTTCAGCTCGATGGAAACGGCGACTTCTGCATGCAGGTGCAGCTCAACCTTGTGCAGGCCGATGGCCTTGATCGGGTTGTTCAGTTCAACCTGGTTGCGGGCGATCGTGAAGCCTTCGTTGGCGAGGATTTCAACGATGTCGCGGGCAGCAACCGAGCCGTACATCTGGCCGGTTTCGCCAGCCGAACGGACGACGATGAAGGACTTGCCGTCGAGAGACTCGGCAACCTTCTGGGCTTCCGACTTGCGCTCGAGGTTGCGGGCTTCGAGCGTTGCGCGCTCGGATTCGAAACGTGCCTTGTTGGCAGCGTTGGCGCGCAGCGCCTTGCCGAGCGGCAGGAGATAGTTGCGAGCGTAGCCGTCGCGAACCTTTACGGTTTCGCCCATCTGGCCGAGCTTGGTGACGCGCTCAAGAAGAATGACTTCCATCGTGATGTTCCTTTCAGGTGTTCGAGGTGTCTGTTGGGGTCTTGTCTGTGGGTGTGCCGGCCACAGGCGTGAGCGCAATGGCGCGGCGGGTATCGAGCAGGCCGACGATCAGGAAGATGACGCCGGTCAGCGAAATGGTGAGATAGGCGAGGATCAGCGCCGGCATCCGCCAGGACTTGCCACGGCTCTTCAGGTGGAAGGCTGCAAGCCCCGCCAGCAGGAAGCCGCCGCCGAAGGCGCCGGAGATCGACGAGCCGACGATCGTCAGCACGTTGTTGTGCGAGACCATGCCGCCAATCAGCAGGGTGAGGCCGACGCCCAGCACATAGATGCTGTCGCGGTTCATGCGCAGTGCCGAGGGCATGTCTTCGCGCGGTCGCAGCGCCGTGGTGGTCGTGCGCACGATGATGGCCGAGAAGTAATAGGCGGCAAAGATCGTGATGACCGACATGACGGCCTGATTGAGCGGCAGCAGGTAATAGTAGAAGGCCGTGACCTGGGCGAGAACGGCGGCGTCCATGCTGAAGGTCGGGTCCTGCGCGCTGAGCGCCTTCATGGCGGCGCCGATGATGTCCGAAGCGGTGCCGCGGCTGTAGCCGGTCACGAACAGCGTCAGGGCGACGGCGACGGCAACCAGCGTGCAAAGCCGCATCATCATGTCGGCGAGCGGATACCAGGCCATGACATTGGCCGGACCGCCGAGCTCTTCGGCGGGACGCGCAAAATTCGCCAGTCGCGACATCCAGGCAGCCGGCAGCTGCGGCAGGGCGAGGATGGACACGGCGAAGAGCGGGGAAACGGTGAAGGAAAGAACGATGAAGCTCGCGGCAAGCGCGGAGCCGGCGGCAACGATGCCAAAGCCGAGGCCGGCGATGAAGACCGGCATGCCGGCGAGAATGAGGAAGACGATGGAGGCGGACAGATGCGACGTCGCGGCCAGCACCAGAAGCGCTGACGTCAATCCGGCGAGTGCGCCGATCGCGATCGATTTAAAGTCCGGGTTCATCTTCATCTCGCTGTCCTGCCGTTGCTCTTGCTCAGGCAGTTAGGGAAGGGGCTTTCGCCATTCAATCCCAACATGGGTTTTGTTTGGTTCCGATCCGCGCCCATCGCGGAAGGGATCGGCGGAGGCCTCGTTCAGAAGCCTCCGCCGGACTTCAGACTGGCTTAGGCCAGAACGTAGGGCAGCAGGCCGAGGAAGCGGGCGCGCTTGATGGCCTTGGCCAGCTCGCGCTGCTTCTTCTGCGAAACAGCCGTGATGCGGGACGGAACGATCTTGCCGCGCTCGGAAATGTAGCGCTGCAGGAGACGGACGTCCTTGTAGTCGATCTTCGGAGCGTTGGCGCCGGAGAAGGGGCACGTCTTGCGACGGCGGTGGAACGGGCGACGTGCCGGGGAAGATGCATCAGCCATGGTCATATCTCCTTATGCACGGTCTTCGCGCGGACGGCGCGGACGGTCGTCGCGGTCACCACGATCGCGGTTGAAGCCGCCTTCACGCGGGCCACGATCGGGACGGTCGCCATCACGACGCGGACGGTCGTCACGGTCGCGCTTCTGCATCATGGCAGACGGGCCTTCTTCGTGTGCTTCGACCGAAACGGTCATGTAGCGAAGAACGTCTTCCGAGATGCGCATCTGGCGTTCCATTTCCTGGATCGCTGCAGCCGGAGCCGTGATGTCCATCAGGACGTAGTGAGCCTTGCGGTTCTTCTTGATGCGGTAGGTGAGGGACTTGAGGCCCCAGTTCTCGACCCGGCCGACCTTGCCACCGTTTGCTTCGATCACGCCCTTGTAGTTTTCTACAAGGCCTTCGACCTGCTGCGGGGTAACGTCCTGGCGGGCAAGGAATACATGTTCGTAAAGTGCCATTGTATTTTGCCTTTCTTGCGTTTCGATCAAAACCCGGGCATGGCGCCAAGCCTCAACGACTGTTCAGTGGCCCTTTTGACGGGGCGGCAAGAAAAGCGTTTTGTCTCATACGGTCGAGAGCGGAGACACGGGAGGCCGGAAAGCTTCTGCTTCCATGTCGGACACGAATGTCCGGACCCTCCGTTCAGCCACCAGCCATAAGACCGGGTTAAACGATCAAGCGCGGCTTATACGCATTTTGGCGCCGATTGCAAGGGCTGAGGCAAGGCAGCGCTTCTTGCATGGTCTTTTCTCGACTTGCTCTGAGACAAAGAAGAGTTGGTATGGTTGCATTACGTTTCAGGCGAGAAGTCTTCAAATGTGCAGGATTTGTATTCCAGGTCCCCAAATGGGCGAATGATACTTAAGTAGATATGGATTGATTAATGTATTTTTATGCTGTCCCTGCTACTCCTTGGATCATCCGGGTCTCTTTGGGGGAGATTCCGTTTGAACGCAGGATACTGCGTTAGGGGAAGAGATTGATTTTGACGCCTGGGAAATATTTCGGGGACTGGCGGAACTGGGTGGCTCCCGCGGCGATCGCCGGGACGCTCGTCGTCGCGCTCTTTCTGGCGTTCCTTGTGGTCATGGTTCTGGAAGCCATGGGCGACAAGGCCAATGAGATCGACGATACCCGCGCGATGAGTGCGGCGCAGACGGCGCTCACCTCCGTTCGGCGGCGCCTGTCCGGCACGCTGGAAGACAATGCGGTCTGGCGCGAGGCCTTCATCGCGCTCCAGTCCCAGAACCGCAAGGAGTGGATGTGGACCAATTGGGGTTCGATCTCGGCTGACTACCAGCTCTATGACGGCGTGGCGGTGACGGATCCGGAGGGGCGGTTGATCGCCAGCTATTTCAAGGGCACAGAATTCGATGCGGTTGCCGCCTTTGGCGATACATTTGTCAGGCAGGCCCGGGCTGCCGCCGAACCCGACAAGCCGCCGATCACCAATGTTTTCAAGATCCACGAGAGCGTTGCCATCGTCGGCTCCCGTGCGCTTCAGCCGGACCGCAACATGCCGCCCGGTGGCCGCTACAACGTCGTCACCATGTTCAAGCTGCTGACGCCGGCGATGGTCGATTCGGTCGCGTCTGACTATTTCCTTCCCGATCTTCATCTTGCCGTCACCAGGCCGCCGGGAGAGCTCAGCCTGCCGCTGACATCCATTGATGGCGATACGCTGGCCTATCTGGCCTGGCCCGGCCGCAACCTCGGCACCCGCCTTTACGACGAGGTGCGTCCGGCGCTGACTGGCGCGCTCGTTGCCCTCGGAATCCTGCTGGCAACCGCCGTCTTTGCCGGATACGCCGAGCTGCAGTCCCTCAGGCGTCTCGCGCTCGCGGCGGACCGGGAAGCGACACGCGATCCGCTGAGCGGCTTGCTCAACAGAAAAGGCATGATCCGGGCGCTGCAGGCGCATCTCGGCAATGCCCGGGAAAGCGCGGGTCTCACCCTCCATCTGATCGATCTCGACGGCTTCAAGGCGGTCAACGACACCTGGGGCCATCTGGTGGGCGACGAACTGATTGGCGCCGTCGCAGCGCGCCTCGTTACCTGTCATCCGCGCCTCGAATTTGCAGCACGCTTTGGCGGCGACGAGTTTGCGCTTGCAAGCCGGCCCGGCACGGATCCAGCCGAGGTGGCCGAAGCGGTGCTTCTGGCGCTGAAGCAGCCGTTCCACGTCGCCGGGCACACGACGGAAGTCGGTGCGAGCGTCGGCTATGCAACCCATGCCCCGGAGATGGACACGTTTGAGCTGATCCGGCGAGCCGACATGGCGCTCTATGGCGCCAAGGAAGCGGGCCGGGGGCAGTGCATTGCCTTCACGCCCGAGATGGACCGGGACCGCGAGGTGGTCGCCGAACTCGAAGAGCAGCTGCGCGAGACGCTTGACCGGGGCGAACTCTCCGTCGCCTTCCAGCCGGTCGTCTCATCCGAAAACGGGGCCGTTGCCGGCGTCGAGGCGCTGGCGCGCTGGTCCCCGCCACAGGGCCCAGTTTCTCCGGATGTCTTCATTCCGCTGGCAGAGAAATCCGGGCTGATCTTTCAGCTGGGTCAGATCGTGCTCGAACGCTCGATCAGCTTCGCCAAGGCCCGGCCGGGGATCGACATTGCCGTCAACGTGTCGCCGACGCAGCTTTGCTCGCCGGATTTCGCCGACAGTGTTGCCGCGACCCTGGCCGCGGAGGCGTTCGATCCCCGCCGCTTGATTCTCGAGGTGACCGAGGGCGTGCTCTTCGACAGCCCCCTGCAGGCGCGGCGCGCTATCGACGCGCTGAGGGCCATGGGCATCCGCTTTGCGCTGGATGACTTCGGCACCGGCTATGCCAGCATCGGCACGCTCAATCATTTCACCTTCGACCGCCTCAAGCTCGACCGTTCGCTGGTCCAGGGGCTGGACAGCGAACGGGGCAGGGCACTGCTCAACGCCACGGTCTCATTGGCCGAGGCGCTGGGAATTCCGGTGATCGTCGAAGGAGTTGAAACGCCCGAACAGGCCGGCCATCTGCGCCAGCTTGGCTGCCAGTTCATGCAGGGCTACTATTTCGGCAAGCCGATGAGCGCCGAAGATTTCGACAGCCTGCCCGGGCGGATGGCCCGGGCAGGCTGAGGCTTTATCCGATATTCCAGACCGTCATTCCGCCGGAGCGGTTGCCGGCTGGCGGGGCTTGCGACGGGTCAGCGTCCGCGAGATCCATTCCACCTGCGTGAAGATCACCGGCGTGATGAACAGCGTCAGCACCTGGGAGATCAGCAGACCGCCGACCACGGCCACGCCGAGCGGCTGGCGAAGTTCCGAGCCGGGGCCGCTGCCGAGTGCGACGGGAACTGCAGCCAGAAGCGCGCAGAAGGTCGTCATCATGATCGGGCGGAAGCGCCGGACGGCGGCGATATGCATCGCCTCCCCGGGGTCCATCCCGTCGTCTCGCATCAGCGTCAGCGCCACGTCGATCATCATGATCGCGTTCTTCTTCACGATACCGATCAGCATCAGAAGGCCGATCAGCGCCACGATGGAGAAGTCCAGCCCCCAGAGCTTCAGCGCCAGAAGTGCGCCAAGAGCAGCCGACGGCAGACCCGACAGGATGGTGAGCGGGTGGATGAAGCTCTCGTAGAGCACACCCAGAACCACATAGATGGTCAGGATGGCGGTGGCGATCAGCAGACCGGTATTGCCGGTCGACTGGGCGAAGATCTGCGCCGAGCCGGCCAGTTCCGTCGTCACCGTTTCCGGCATGCCGATTTCGCGGCGCAGCTCGTTCAGCCGGTCCGTCGACGTCCCGAGGGAAACGCCCTGCGGCAGGTTGAACGACAACGTGACGGCGGTGAGCTGTCCCGTCTGGTTGACGGTTACCGGACCAGCCGTCCGGCTGATCGTGGCGATGCTCGACAGCGGAACCTGCGTGCCGGTCGTCGTCGGCACCAGCAGTGCGCCGAGATCCGTTTCATCCCACTGCCGGCTCTGGTCGAGCTCCAGAATGACGTTGTAGCTGTTGCCCGTCGTCTGGATCTGCGTCACGTCCAGCGTGCCAAAGGCGGCTTCCAGAATGTTGCGGATCGAGGCCGAGGTGATGCCGAGCGCATTGGCGCGGTCATTGTCGATCTTGATGTTCGCCTGCAGCGCGTTGTTCTGCAGGTCGGTCGCCACGTCGACGTAGTGGGCGCTGTCGGCGGCCATTGCGTTCTGCAGCTTGGTCGACCATTGGCGCGTGTCGTCGGCGTTCAGCGACTTCAGCACGACCTGATACTGGCTCTGCGTGCTGCGGCCGCCGAAGCGCAGGCTCTGCACCGGCACGATGAAGGTCTTCAGACCCGCAACATCGTTGAGCGCGCGCCGCATCTGGGCAAGCGTGATCTCAAGCGCCGGACGCTGGTCGCGTTCCTTCAGCTGCACGAACATCGAGCCCGAGTTGAAGGTCGAGCCGCCGGGCCCGCCGCCGAGCGACGAGGTGACGTGCAGCACGGCCGGGTTTTCCGACATCACCGCGGCAGCCTGCTGCTGCAGCTTCGCCATGGCCTCGTAGGAAATGTCCTGGCGCGCCTGGGTCGATACCGTCAGCAGCCCGTTGTCTTCGCTGGGGAAGAAGCTTCGGGGCAGGGTGGCGAAGAGATAGGCCGAGCCTGCGAAGGAGAGCAGGAAGACGACGGTGACGATGACCTTGTGGTTGAGGCACCAGCCCACCGAGCGGCCGTAGCCATCGTTGATCCGGTCGAAGAGGCTCTTCTTGTCCGAATGGTGATGAACCGTGTCGGGCAGGCGCGCCGTCAGCATCGGGGTGACCGTCAGCGACACGACCGCCGAGGCGAGGATCGAGAGCGAGACGACGACACCGAATTCGTTGAGAACGCGCCCGACCACGCCGCCCATCAGCAGGATCGGCAGGAACACCGCGACCAGCGACAGCGACATCGAGACGATGGTTGCCGTCACTTCGCTACTGCCCTTGATGGCAGCCTCGAAGGGGCTCATCCCCTCTTCGACATAGCGCACGATGTTTTCGAGCATGACGATCGCGTCGTCCACCACGAGACCGACGGCGAGCGTCAGGCCGAGCAGCGAGATATTGTCGATCGAAAGGTTCAGCCAGTACATGAAGCCGAAGGTGGCGACGATCGAGAGCGGCACGGCGAGCGCAGGGATCATCGTCGCCCAGAAGCGGCGCAGGAAGAGATAGATGACCAGAACGACGAGCGCGATGGTGATCGCCAGCGTCTTCTGCACGTCCCACACGGCTTCGCGGATCGAGTTGGAGGCGTCGTTGACGACCTTCAGATGCATGCCGGCCGGCAGGTTGGCTTCCAGCTGCGGGATCTGCGCATTCACGCGGTCCACCACGTCCACCGTATTGGCATCCGGCTGGCGATAGACGGCGACGGCAATCGTCGGCTGGCCGTCGAGCCAGCTGCCCTGCTGCTTGTTTTCAATGCTGTCCTGAACGTCGGCAACATCGCCGAGGCGGACGATGCGTCCGCCGGGGGTGGCAATGATCAGCGTGCGGAATTGGTCGGCATTGGTGCGCTGCGTGTCCGCATTGACGGCTAGCGCCTGCGAGGAATTCTGCAGCGTGCCGAGCGGCGTCTGGTCGTTGGCGGCCCGCAATGCGCTGGCGACCTGGGTCAGGCTCAGGCCACGGGCGGCAAGCTTGTCCGCATTGGCTTCGACGCGCACCGCATAGGTCTTGGAACCGAAGACCTGCGCCTGTGCCACGCCATCAACCGTCGAAAGGGCGGGCGACAGCACGTTCTGCGCAATGTCGTCCATCTGAGTGACTGGTGCGGTATCGCTGGTCAGCGCCAGGAAGATGATCGGGCTGTCGGCCGGGTTGACCTTGCGGTAGCTCGGCGTGCTCGTCAGGTTGGACGGAAGCGCACGCTGCGAACGGGCAATCGCCGCCTGCACGTCGGCCGCCGCCGCGTCGATATTGCGGGTGAGCACGAACTGCAGCGTGATGCGCGTGCTGCCGAGCGACGAGCTGGCGGTGATCGAGTCGATGCCGGCGATCGTCTGGAACTGCTTGATCAGCGGCGTGGCGACGGCTGCCGCCATCGTGTCGGGCGAGGCGCCGGCAAGCTGTGCCGAAACGCTGATGGTCGGGAAGTCGGCCTGCGGCAATGCTGCCACGGGCAATTGGCGGAAGGCGCCAATGCCGGCCATCATGACGCCGACGATCAGAAGGATCGTCGCGACAGGGCGGCGGATGAAAATCTCGGAGAAGTTCACGTTGAGCCAGCCCTTCAGTTCGCTTGCGCCAGATCGGCGGCCGACGCACTCTTGTCGGCAGCACTGGATTGCTTGTCCTTGTTCTTGCCGCCCGCGCCCTTCGGCTTGTCGCCGGCAGGCTTGGCTGTGCCATCATCGATCTTGACGGCCGCGCCGTTCGACAGCGACTGCTGGCCTTCGATGACCACCTTGTCACCGGCCTTCAGGCCTTCCTTGACGCCGGCGATGCCGTCGGAGCGGAAGGAGACCTTTACCTGACGCACCTGCACCTTGTTGTCGTCGCCGACAACATAGGCAATCATGCCGTTCTGCTGCGGGGCGATCGCCACGTTCGGAACCAGCACGAGGTCATGCGCAATGCCGACGGTTGCCCGCGCACTGACCGACTCGCCGGGCCAGAAGGCCTTCGAGGAGTTGTCGATCATTGCCCAGAGCCGGAACGATCCCGAGGTCTGGTCAACGGCGTTGTCGATGAAGGAAACCGGAACCGAGACGGACTGTGTTCCGTCGCTGGCATTGGTCGGACGGACCGACACGGTCAGTTCGTTCTTCGCCAGCGCCTCGCGGGAAACGCGGAGATCGGCTTCCGAGAGCGTGAAGACCGCGTAGACATTCTTGTTGTCCACGATGGTTCCGACCGCCGTGCCGGCCGCCACATAGGCGCCCTTCGATACGGAGATCACGCCGAGCTTGCCGTCATAGGGCGCGACGATCTGGGCGTTGGAAATCGCCACCTGGTCGGCGAGGATCTGCGCGCGGTCAAGCGCAAGGGCTGCCTGTGCCTGCTGGAAGGCGGCATTGGCGTTGTCCGTCGACTGCTGCGTGGCCGCACCCTTCTCGCCGAGGCTCATGGCGCGGTCGAGGGTGATCTTGGCGTTGTCGTAGATCGACTGATCCTTGGCCAGCGTCGCCTTGTCCTTGGCAAGCGTGGCTTCCTGGGAGCGCGTGTCGTAGGTCACCAGAATGTCGCCCGCCTTGACCTCGGCACCGTTCTGCACCTTCACTTCGGTGACGACGCCGGCGATCGGGCTGGCCAGCGATGTCGTGTCGCGGGCGGCGATGAAGCCGAAACTGTCGCGGAGCATCGGCAGGTCGCCGGCCTTCGCCTCGACCACCTTCACCGTCGTCGGGCCGCCACCGCCGCGCTTGCCGGACTGGCCACCCTTGCCCTTGCCGGCATCAGCGGATTTGCCCGCATCGCCCGGCTTGCCGGATGCGTCGGCCGACTTTTCTGCGCTGTCCGGCTTGGCCTGCGGAAGATAGGCTGCCACCTGCGGCGGCAGGTAGGGGACGAGCTCGGCGCGATAGTAATAGCCAGCGCCCCCCAAGCAACACAGGATGATCAGAATGGTCCAAAAGCTGCGCATCAGAAAACCGCCTCGTGGGAAATCGTTTGACTTTGTCATATAATGGGCGCGCCGCGGCTGTCACCTAACAATGCTGTAATGATAGGTTTCGCGAACGAAAATGCGCCCTAGAGCCCCATGATCGTCAGCATTGCGAAGGTGGCAAACAGCACGAAATGCGTCATGCCCTCGATGGCGTTGGTCTCGCCATCGGAGAAGTTGATGGCTGCGACCACGATCGTGATCGCCACCATGACCGTCTGCGGCACCGTCATCGCCATCTCGAAGGGCTGGCCGGTATAGAGCGCCAGCGCCTCCATGACGGGAACCGTGAGGATCACGGTCGAAAGCGAGGCGCCCATGGCGATGTTGACGACGACCTGCATCCGGTTCCCAAGTGCGGCGCGCAGCGCTGTCAGGATCTCCGGTGCGGCGGAAATCGCGGCGACGGTCACGGCGACGAGCCCCACCGGCGCGCCGGAATTCTTCAGGCCTGCGCTCATGAACGGGTTCATCACCTCGGCGAGCAGGCCGATCAGCACGACGCCACCGGCAACAATGAGCCCGGAAACCACGATGGAGCCGCCTTCCTCCTCGTGTTCGTGGGCTTTCGCGCGTTCGCCGCGGGGATAGGTATAGGAAAAGAAGTAGCTGTGGCGTCCGACCTGCATGCGCAGGAAGAGCGTATAGAGAACCGCCATCACGCCGATGGTGAAGAAGGAATAGACCATCCGCTTGTCGCCCGGAATGAACTCCGGCACGATCATCGAGATCCCCATGGCCGTCAGGATCATCACGGCGTAGGTGCGCCCGGAATCGTCATTGTAGGATTGCTCACCGTGTCTGAGCCCCCCGAGCAGGGCGGCAAGGCCGATCAGGCCGTTGATGTCGATCATCACGGCGGAGTAGATCGTGTCGCGCACCAGCGTCGGCGAGGCGTCTTCGGCCTGCACCACGATGCCGAGGATCACAACCTCGACCAGCACCGCAGAAAGCGTCAGCACCATCGAGCCATACGGATCGCGGACCTTGCCGGCGATGACCTCCGCATGATGGGCGACCCGGGTCGAGACCAGCACGATGAGGACGACGATCCCGGCGGTGATTGCCAGCGACAGGGCCTGGCCTTGCGACAGCAGTTCGTGTTCCCCAAAGAGCAGAGCGACCAGCCCCAGCAGCGCCAGCCCGATCCGCCATTCATCTTTCAGCATGCCTGCCATCTGATTCCCCATAAGTCATCCCCGTCCGATCGATAGCACGCCGGGCGCATTGCGGCAAAAACAGACCGGATGACGCGAACCTTTTGGACGGGCGGAAGGGTTAACAGTTCCTGATGACAATGAAACTGCAAGCTGTTATTCATTTTTCAGAATGTACCAGTCAGCTCACGGGGGAGAGTTACAGATGGGTCTTTTCGACGGTCTCGGATCGGTTATCGGCGATGTCCTGAGCGGCAGGCCGGTCAACCTTGTATCGATTGCCGAGCAGGTCTTCGCCAATGCCGGCGGTGTTAACGGCATTCTCTCCCAGTTGCAGGCTGCGGGTCTTGGCGATCAGGTCGCCTCATGGATCGGCACCGGCTCCAACCTTCCGGTCTCGGCTGACCAGATCAAGTCGGCCCTCTCGTCAGAACAGATGGCTTCTCTTGCCAATGCGCTCGGCATCGACATCGGAAATCTGCCGCAATTGCTTGCTGAACATCTTCCCAAGGCGGTCGATCAGGCAAGCCCCAAAGGAGTTCTGCCGTCCTGATATTCGAAAGATGCAGGCCGGCGGGGTGGAAGATCTCTTAAATCAACAGTGGAACAGGCGATCATGTCTTACAAACTCATTATCACTGCAGCAGGCGCACTTCTCGCAGGCATCGCATTCTCCTCTCCGGCCAGCGCGCTGAGCATGAAGGAATGCGGCGTCAAGTATCAGGCCGCCAAGGCCGACGGTTCGGCCAAGGACATGAAGTGGAACGACTATCGCGCCAAGTTCTGCGGTGCCGACGCTGCCGCCGAAGACAAGAAGGACGACGAAGAGGTCGCCAAGACCACGGCCGACAAGGAACCGCCGGCTCCGACCGCCAAGGCTCCGAAGGGCGTCAAGTTCCCGGCAGCCGTCGACAAGAAGTATGCTTCCGAGACCCCCGGCAAGCAGCGCCTCCACACCTGCGCCGACAGCTACCACGCCAACAAGGATGCCGGCACGCTCGGCGACCTGAAGTGGATCCAGAAGGGCGGCGGTTTCTGGAGCCTGTGCAACACGGCTCTGAAGGGCAAGGGCTGATCTTCAGCCTCGCTTACACTGAATGAGAAAAGGCGGCCCGAACGGCCGCCTTTTTGCTGTCTGGCACTGATTTCCCGGCCGGGGTCGGGCGAGCTCCGCCCGATCCGTCGTCAGATCGGCAGCGGCCAGGTCCGGTGAATGTGCTGGATACCCTTCAGGACCTCGTCCGAAAGCGTGACGTCCTTCGATCCGATATCGGTCTTCAGCTGTTCCATCGTCGTCGCGCCGATGATGACCGAGGCCATGAACGGACGCGTCAGGCAGAAGGCGAGTGCCATGGCGGACGGATCGAGGCCATGCATACGGGCAAGCTCGACATAGGCGCGGACGGCCGGATCCTCATAGCCGCCGAAGCGGCCGCCGAGATCCGTGTTGATCGATCCGCGCGAACCGGCCGGGCGCGCGCCATCGAGATACTTGCCGCTGAGCAGGCCGGCGGCGAGCGGCGAATAGGCCATCAGCCCGACCTTCTCGTGATGGCAGACTTCGGCGAGATCGGTGTCGAACTTGCGGTCGAGCAGATTGTATTCGTTCTGGATCGAGACCATGCGCGGCAGTCCGTGCTGGTCGGCGAGCTGCTGGTACTTCATCACGCCCCAGGACGTCTCGTTGGAAACGCCCCAATAACGGATCTTGCCGGCCTTCTTCGCCTTGTCCAGCGCTTCCAGCGCCTCCAGCAGTTCGGCGGTCGCGTGATCCGTATCCTGCTTCGAGGGCGTGAAGGCCCAGTTGGCGCGGAAGGCATAGGTGCCGCGGTTCGGCCAGTGCAACTGGTAGAGATCGACATGATCGGTGCCGAGGCGCTGCAGGCTGAGGTCGAGCGCCTTTTCGATTTCGCCGGCGCTGATCGGCACGCCGCCACGGATATAGGCGCGGCCGCGGCCGGAAATCTTGGTGGCGAGAATGACCTTGTCGCGCTTGCCGGTCTTCCGGAACCAGGAGCCGATGAACTTCTCGGTATCGCCCTGCGTCTCTGCGCCAACCGGCGTTGTCGGGTAAAGCTCGGCCGTGTCGAAGAAGTTCACACCCTGCTCGAAGGCATAGTCCATCTGCTCATGCGCTTCCGCCTCGCTGTTCTGCGTACCCCAGGTCATGGTGCCGAGGCAGATTTCCGAAACGTTGAGGTCGCTTGCGCCAAGTTGCTTGTATTTCATGAGGGGGAGAACCTTCGCTGGATTGACGGTCCGCAATTTAGGGCCCTTTGCAAAATCGGCAAGGTGTGCAACGCACAAAATTCTGTGCGGGGTGCCGAAACGCATAACGCCATCTTCACGCTTTGCGCTTAGCGCTTTTCAACCGGAAGCTTCGAAAGCAGCGGGAAATCCATGCTCATTGTCATACGTCTGCTCTTTTCAGCCGGCCTGTCTTTCCTGGTAGCGTCGCTGGCGCTGTATTTCTCCAACCGCGAAGCGCAGCTCGCCCGCGACCTGCTTGCCAACGGCGTTGCCGTCAAGGCTGCGGTGAAAGAGCTGAGGGAACATGATTGCCGCAGGAGAGATGCCTGCGGCGGGCGGGTGAGCTACAGTTTCACCGACAGGATGGGCAACGTCCAGAACGGCGCGGGCGATATTCGCGAAGCCGAACTCCTGCCGCTCATTGCCGGATCGACCGAGTTCCGGCAATCGCCGTCGCTGAGGTCAGTCGTGAAGTTCGATCATGTGCCCCTGCCGGGCGCGACGGTGGACGTCCTCTATCGCGACACCGATCCATCGACCCATCATCTGCGCAGCACGCTGATCAACTGGACCTGGCAGGACCCTTTGCTGCTGTCGCTGCTCTCGGTTCTTTTCTTTGTTGCAATCTATTACTGGACCGGCCTGATGGCCTCCACCTTCCTCGGCGTGCCGCGCGAGAGATGGCTTGTTTGGATCGAAAATCAGCTGTGGCGGCGCAATCCGGAAGGCTGAAAACCTTGGGCGAAAACCCCGCAACACTTGACTCAAGTCGCCAGAATGTGAATGGAGAAGCCAGAAAACAAGGAATTCAGGGAAACATCCATGGCACTCGCATTCACCTTTCCGGGGCAGGGCAGCCAGGCAGTCGGCATGGGCAAGGACCTTGCAGACGCCTTTCCCGAGGCCCGTACGGTCTTTCAGGAAGTCGATGACGCGCTCGGCGAAAAGCTCTCCGACATCATGTGGAACGGTCCGGAAGAAACGCTGACGCTGACGGCCAATGCCCAGCCGGCGCTGATGGCCGTGTCGATGGCGGCGATCCGCGTCATGGAAGCGCGCGGCCTTGTGCTGAAGGACAAGGTGGCATTCGTCGCCGGCCATTCGCTCGGCGAATATTCCGCGCTTTGCGCCGCCGGCACGTTCTCGATTGCCGACACGGCCCGTCTTCTGCGCATTCGCGGCAATGCCATGCAGGCAGCCGTACCTGCCGGCAAGGGTGCCATGGCCGCCATCATCGGCCTTGAACATGCTGACGTTGAAGCCACCTGCGCGGAAGCCGCAGCCCTCGGCCCGGTCCAGATCGCCAATGACAATGGCGGCGGCCAGCTCGTCATTTCCGGCGAGAAGGCAGCTGTCGAAAAGGCGGCCGAGATTGCCACCGCCAAGGGCGCCAAGCGCGCGCTGATGCTCTCCGTCTCTGCACCCTTCCACTCCGCGCTGATGGCGCCGGCGGCAGACGCGATGCGGGAGGCGCTGGCCAAGGTGGAGAAGCACAATCCGAACATTCCGCTCATCGCCAATGTGCGCGCCGCACCCGTGGCCGATGCCGGCATCATCGCCGACCTTCTGGTCGAGCAGGTGACGGGTCAGGTCCGCTGGCGCGAGACGGTGGAGTGGTTCGGCAAGAACGACGTGATGACGCTTTATGAAATCGGCTCCGGCAAGGTGCTGACGGGTCTTGCCCGCCGCATCGACAAGGCTGTGACCGGCATTGCCGTCAACACGCCTGACGATATTGCAAAGACGCTGGAAGCGCTGCTGGCCTGAACCGGGCTAAACAGGCTTGAAATGGGGTTTAAGAACATGTTCGATCTGACCGGCCGCAAGGCTCTCGTCACCGGCGCATCCGGCGGCATCGGCGAGGAAATCGCCCGCATGCTGCACAAGCAGGGCGCCATCGTTGGCCTGCACGGCACGCGCGCCGAAAAGCTGGAAGAACTCGCCAACGAACTCGGCGAACGCACTTTCGTTTTCCCGGCCAACCTGTCCGACCGTGCCGCCGTCAAGGCGCTCGGCGAAAAGGCTGAGGCCGATCTCGGCGGTGTCGAGATCCTGGTCAATAATGCCGGCATCACCAAGGACGGTCTCTTCGTCCGCATGAGCGATGAAGACTGGGACGCGGTTCTGGAAGTCAACCTCACGGCTGTCTTCCGCCTGACGCGCGAACTGACGCATCCGATGATGCGCCGCCGCTTCGGCCGCATCATCAACATCACCTCCGTCGTCGGCGTCACCGGCAATCCGGGCCAGGCCAATTACTGCGCCTCCAAGGCCGGCATGATCGGCTTCTCGAAGTCGCTGGCACAGGAGATCGCCACCCGCAACGTGACGGTCAACTGCGTCGCGCCTGGCTTCATCGAAAGCGCCATGACCCACAAGCTCAACGACAAGCAGAAGGACGCCATCATGGGCGCCATCCCGATGCGTCGCATGGGCACGGGCGCGGAAGTCGCGTCTGCCGTCGCTTACCTTGCCTCCAACGAGGCAGGTTACGTGACGGGCCAGACCATCCACGTCAACGGTGGCATGGCAATGATCTGAGGCGATAAGCCTCTGCAGCAGGTTCTGCCGCTCCGGCTTTTGATGTTGAGAGCGTTGAACCAGAACTTTTATGGCTTTGCGGCGGACTTAAACCGTGTTAAGCGGGCCATGACTGAACGCAATTGGCCGGTTGCACGCGACTAGAACGCGTCGGCAGGGCAATCATCAAATGCCTTTCGTGGCAGGAGCCGCGTTAGGTTGAACAGGGTAGGGACGCCGAAAGGCATTCTTGTAGCAGACAATAGGGTCGAGGTACCGACATGAGCGATATCGCAGAACGCGTGAAGAAAATTGTTGTTGATCATCTTGGCGTTGACGCCGACAAGGTTGTTGAAGGCGCAAGCTTCATCGACGATCTCGGCGCGGACTCCCTCGACACGGTCGAGCTGGTCATGGCTTTCGAAGAAGAATTCGGCATTGAAATTCCGGATGACGCTGCTGACTCGATCCTGACGGTCGGCGACGCTGTCAAGTTCATCGAAAAGGCACAGGGCTGATTTCAGCTACTGGTCAGTGACATGGGGCGGGCTTGCCGGCCCGCTTCAGGTCCGGTTTTGCCGGACCTTTTTTAATGTAAAAACAGTGATCCCGGTCATTGCGACGAGCTGGAGCCGCAGGGCAGAGCCGGCAATGACACCGGGTGGTAGGCGCGGTGGTGCCAGGATGGGCGCGCCGCAAGCCGATCATGGGGAGCATGCGGGCGATGAGACGAGTTGTAATCACCGGTCTTGGCATGGTGACACCGCTGGGCTGTGGTGTTGACGAGACCTGGAAGAACCTTCTGGCTGGCAAGAGCGGCGCCCGCAAGGTGACCGAATTCGAAGTCGAGGACCTGCCGGCCAAGATCGCCTGCCGCATTCCCTTCGGAGACGGCACGAACGGCACCTACAATGCCGACGACTGGATGGAGCCGAAGGAGCAGCGCAAGGTTGACCCCTTCATCGTCTACGCGGTCGCTGCCGCCGACATGGCACTTGCCGACGCCGACTGGCATCCCGAAACCAATGACGATCAATGCGCGACCGGCGTCCTCATCGGCTCCGGCATCGGCGGTATCGAAGGCATCGTGGAAGCCGGCTATACGCTGCGCGACAAGGGCCCCCGCCGCATTTCGCCCTTCTTCATTCCCGGACGCTTGATCAACCTGGCCTCCGGCCATGTTTCCATCAAGCACAAGCTGCGCGGCCCGAACCATTCCGTCGTCACCGCCTGCTCGACCGGCGCGCACGCCATCGGCGATGCCTCGCGCCTCATCGCGCTGGGTGATGCCGACGTCATGGTCGCCGGCGGCACGGAAAGCCCGGTCAGCCGCATTTCGCTTGCCGGCTTTGCCGCCTGCAAGGCGCTCTCCACACAGCACAACGACAACCCGGAAAAGGCCTCCCGGCCTTATGACCGCGACCGCGACGGCTTCGTCATGGGCGAGGGCGCCGGCATCGTGGTTCTGGAAGAGCTGGAACACGCCAAGGCGCGCGGCGCCAAGATCTATGCCGAAGTCGTCGGCTACGGCCTGTCGGGCGATGCCTATCACATCACCGCACCGTCGGAAGACGGCGACGGCGCATTCCGCTGCATGACCATGGCGCTGAAGCGCGCCGGTCTCACGGCGGCCGACCTTGACTACATCAACGCCCACGGCACTTCGACCATGGCCGACACGATCGAGCTTGGCGCTGTCGAGCGTCTTCTGGGCGAGCACGCCTCGAAGGTTTCGATGTCCTCCACCAAGTCGGCGACCGGCCATCTTCTCGGTGCTGCCGGCGCGATCGAGGCGATCTTCGCAACGCTGGCGATCCGCGATAATATCGCCCCGCCGACGCTCAACCTCGACAATCCCGATGTCGAGACGCCGGTCGATCTGGTGCCGCACAAGGCGCGCGCCCGCAAGGTCGATGTCGCGCTGTCGAACTCCTTCGGTTTCGGCGGCACCAACGCTTCGCTGGTTCTGAAGCGTTACGCCTGATGCAGTTCCGGCGAAACCGGCCTCCGGTTTCGCATTCGGAATTGCTGGAACAGAGCGAGCCGAAGCGCAAGGCGCTGTGGCGACGCTGCATACGGCCTGCACCCCCGAGCAGGCCGCCCATCTTCGATAGCGAGAGCTGGGGTACGGAGCTTTTCGTACCCAGCTTTCGCCGCATTGAACGGCCATGAGGACATGAAGGTGCTCATGAACATATTCGAGGAATGCCCGTGAACGACATGGACCCGAAAAGCGAGCGACAGCCCGGCGACGAGCAGCGCCCGACCCATCCGGTTGATGCCAGTGCCGAAGCGGGCAATGCCACGCCTGTGAACCCGGAAGCTGCGAAGGTCGAGCCGTCGGTGGAACCGGCAACCGAGCCCGCAGCCGCAAGCCCGGAAGCGCCGGCGGCCATCCCGAGCCCCGCCGCCATCAATCCCGCAGAGCTGGGCCCGATCGCCCCGACGCCTGTTGCCGAGGCTGCTGCTGCCGAAACGCCTGCAAGCGAGACGCCCGCACATGCGGATCCCGTACTGCAGGCCCCTGCAGTGGAGATCGAGCCGCGCGTCGAAAGCGAGGCAGCTGCAGCTGCCATCGAAAGCGCGCCGTCGCGTCAGCCTGAACCGGAAGTGCCCGTGGCTCCGGTTCCGCCGCTCCCGACCCCGCCATCCGCTCCCCATTCGGCCCCGCAGCAGAGCCAGGGTCCGATCATCATCCCGGTTTCCGCCAAGGAAGCGCTGCGCCCGACGCCGGTACCGGCTCCTCCGCAGAAGCTCAGGAAATCGCGTGGCTCGCGCAGCCAGGTCGTCGTCTTCCTCAATTTCGTGATGACGGTTCTCGTCTTCCTGACGATCGCCCTAGGCGGAGCCATCTATTACGGCCTCGCGACCTTCTCCGAGCAGGGCCCTTCGACCGTCAATTCCAACTTCATCGTCAAGCCCGGCTGGGGCCTTGGCGACATCTCGCGCGGCCTCGAGGCCTCCGGCATCATCTCGGATGCCCGCGTCTTCCAGTATGTGACGAAGAGCTTCCTGCGCAATCGCACGCTGAAGGCCGGCGAATACGAGATCAAGGCCGGCGCTTCGATGAAGGAAATCGTCGAGCTGCTGGAATCGGGCAAGTCGATCCTCTACTCCGTCACCCTGCCGGAAGGCCTGACGGTGCAGCAGATCTTTGACCGCCTGCGGGCCGACACGGTGCTGGAAGGCGACCTGCCGCCCAAGATGCCGGACGAGGGGACGCTGCGCCCCGACACCTACAAGTTCACGCGTGGCGCCAAGCGGGCCGAGATCGTCGCGCAGATGAAGGCGGCGCAGACGAAGCTGGTGGACGATCTCTGGGCGCGCCGCTCGCCGGATCTCTTCCTGAAGTCGAAGGAACAGTTCATCACGCTCGCCTCCATCGTCGAGAAGGAGACCGGCAAGGCCGACGAGCGCACGCTGGTTGCCTCCGTCTTCATCAACCGGCTTGAGAAGAAGATGCGCCTGCAATCCGACCCGACCGTCATCTACGGCATTTTCGGCGGCGCCGGCAAACCGTCCGATCGCCCGATCTTCCAGTCGGACCTGAAGAAGCTGACGCCCTACAACACCTATGCCATCGATGGACTGCCGCCGGCGCCGATCTGCAATCCGGGCCGCGCTGCACTGGAGGCGGTCGCCAACCCGTCGAAGACGAACTATCTCTACTTCGTCGCGGACGGCACGGGCGGGCATGTGTTTGCCGCAACGCTCGAAGAGCACAACGCCAACGTCAAGAAGTGGCGCCAGGTCGAGGACCAGCAGACGAACCCGACGGGGACGGATGCCGGCGCCACCGCAACCCAGCCGGCCACCCAGCAATGAAACATGCCGCGCGGGGCCGAAGCCGGCCCTTCTGCTCGGCATGCATCCGAACAAACACTTGAAGCCGATGGCGCGAATCTGAAAGATTGCGCCACAACTTCGCATGGACGTGGGGGCATGGCCTGATGGCATTGCAATCGATGACGGGTTTTGCCCGTTCGGAAGGCGAAAGCGGCCGCTTTCGCTGGGTCTGGGAGCTGCGCTCCGTCAACGGCAAGGGGCTCGACCTGCGCTTTCGCCTGCCGCAGGGCCAGGAGGCGCTGGAGGCCGACTGCCGCACCGCCGCCGGTGCCGTCTTCACCCGCGGCAATATCCAGATTGCGCTGAACCTTTCCACCCTCGACGAACGGCTTGAAGCCGTGATCAACGAGGAGGCGCTGACAGCGCTTCTGGCGCTGAAGACGCGCCTGGGCGACGCCATCGATCCGGCCCCGCTCACCCTTTCCGCGCTGCTCGGCATGCGCGGCATCATCGATTTCCGCGAGCCGGCCGAAGCGCCCGAGGCGGTCGAAGCCCGCGCCGCAGCACTGCTGGCGAGCTTCCGCGAGGCCGTCGAGGCGCTGCGCCTTATGCGCGAGCGCGAAGGGGCGGCCCTTGCAGACGTGCTGCTCGGCCATGTCGCGAAGATCGAGGATCTGGCACTCAAGGTCGAGGCCGATCCGTCGCGCCAGCCGGGCGAAATCGCCAGAAGGCTGCAGACGCAGGTCGAGGCGCTGCTGAGCGCGACGCAATCGCTCGACCGCGACCGCCTGCATGCGGAAGCGGCCCTCATCGCCACCAAGGCGGACCTGCGCGAAGAGATCGACCGGCTGAAGGCGCATGTCGTCGCTGCCCGCGAACTCATCACGCAAGGCGGCCCCATCGGCCGCAAGCTCGACTTCCTGGCGCAGGAATTCAATCGCGAATCAAACACCATCTGCTCGAAATCCAATGCGGCAAGCGTGACGGCGCATGGACTGGAACTGAAGGTCGTCATCGACCAGTTCCGCGAGCAGGTTCAAAATCTGGAGTAAGACATGGCCGAGACCGCCCATCAGAAGACCATCGAGAGGCGCGGCCTGATGGTGGTGATTTCCTCCCCCTCGGGTGCGGGCAAATCCACCATCTCGCGTAACCTGCTGGAAAGCGATCGCAATCTCTCGCTTTCCGTCTCGGTGACGACACGCGCCAAGCGCGGCAGCGAGATCGAAGGCATCCATTATCACTTCAAGAGCCAGCGCGACTTCGAACTGATGCGCGACGGCGACGCGCTGCTCGAATGGGCCTCCGTCCACGGCAACTACTACGGCACGCCGCGCCAGGAGGTCGAAAAGGCCATGGCCGACGGCCGCGACATGCTCTTCGACATCGACTGGCAGGGCGCACAGCAGCTCCAGGACAAGATGCGCGGCGACGTCGTCTCCATCTTCATCCTCCCCCCCTCCATCGCCGAACTCCGCGCCCGCCTGCATCGCCGCGCCGAGGATTCAGAAGAGGTGATCGCGACCCGTCTCGCCAATGCCAAGGCCGAAATCGAGCACTGGCACGAGTATGACTATGTCGTGGTCAACGACGATCTGGAACGCGCGTTTGGATCGGTGAAGGCGATTGTCGAGGCGGAAAGGCTGCGGCGCGATCGGCGGCCGGGTCTGTTCGGGTTTGTTCAAGGGTTGCTGGGGGAGTAAGGGGGCTCTCCAGTTATCTAGGGCAGAGGATTTGGGAATGCCGCTGCATATCCGCTCTGAGCGCTCAATTCGGTCGTAATCGCCACTCTCGCGCGGGCCCGAGAGCGGGCATCGGAAACGTTGCCGGCGGGCCAAAAGTGGTCATGCATCTTGCGGACGCGCTTGCATTCCGTCGCGGAGAGTGCTGCGCAGAAAAGCCACGCCTCATTCAATACTGATTGAGGTCGATCAAGGATGGGCCGGCCACGATCATTTAAGCTCTTTCGAAAGTGAGATCGCCATGGCCCAGATGCAGCAGATGTTGACCAACCCGACGGGCTACCTGTTCTTCACGGGGAAGGGCGGTGTCGGCAAGACGTCCCTAAGCTGCGCGAGCGCGATCGCGCTCTGCGACCGCGGCAAGCGTGTGCTACTGGTCAGCACTGATCCCGCCTCCAATCTGGACGAAATGCTGGCGACAGCGCTCGGGGATATCCCCACCCCGGTGCCATCCGTGCCGGGCCTCTACGCCATGAACATCAATCCGGAAGTGGCGGCGGAAGACTATCGCCAACGCGTATTGGCACAGATGGCAGCCAACGCTTCGGAGGGCGAACGGAACACGGTCCGGGAACAGCTTTCCGGAGCCTGCACGACAGAGATTGCGTCGTTTGACGCCTTTGTGGGACTGCTTGCAGATGAGATGTCGACGTTCGACCATATCATTTTCGATACCGCACCCACCGGTCACACATTGCGGCTTCTCAGTCTTCCGAAGGCATGGACAGGTTTTCTCGAGGGCAATGACAGGGGCGCATCGTGCCTGGGGCCGCACTCGGGCCTGAAGATGCAGGAGGCGCGGTTCCAGAAGGCGCTTGCATGCCTTGGAGATGAGAAACGCACCCGCATCGTCCTGGTCGCCCGCGCGGACGCAAGTGCCCTTCGCGAGGCTTCACGCACGTCGGGCGAACTGGCGGCGCTCGGCCTTGAGAACCAGTTGCTCGCGATCAATGGGCGGTTTCGTGCGACCAAACGCGACGATCCCATCGCCATCGGGATTGAGCGATCACAGGAGGCCGCAATCTCGGCGATGCCGGTCGGATTGTCCCGGCTGCCGAACTACGAGTTTCCGATGCTTCCATTCGACATGGTGGGGCTTGATGCACTCAGGGCCCTGTTCGCGCCTCAGTCGCAGGTATCGACCATCCAGGAACCGGCGGCAGTCGCCCTCGCCACCCTGCCGTCGCTTGCGAATTTGATCGACGAGATTGCCAGCGGCCGCAAAGGCCTGGTGATGGTCATGGGAAAGGGCGGCGTCGGAAAGACGACGGTCGCTGCGGCCGTCGCGATCGGCCTGGTCGAACGCGGCCATGCCGTACACTTGACGACCACTGATCCTGCGGCTCACCTGTCGTTTGTCGTCGAGGGAAGCATGAAGGGTCTGACCGTTGACAGGATTGATCCGGCTGCCGAAACGAAACGCTATATCGAGAAAATCATGTCCTCACGCGGACGCGATCTCGACGAGGAAGGCAAGGCGCTTCTCCGGGAAGATCTTGAATCGCCCTGCACGGAGGAAGTCGCTGTCTTCCACGCCTTCTCACGGATCGTGGCAGAAGCACGCGACGCCTTTGTGGTCATCGACACCGCCCCGACGGGACACACGCTTCTCCTGTTGGATGCGACGGGCGCCTATCATCGTCAGATGACGCGACAGATGGAGCCGGTCGCCCCTGGCCGGATCGTCACGCCCCTGATGCGCCTCCAGGACCCGGAATATACGCGCGTCATCCTCGTCGCCCTTCCTGAAACGACGCCTGTCTCCGAAGCGGCGATGCTGCAGGACGATCTGCGCCGGGCAAAGATTGAGCCTTACGGTTGGGTGGTCAACAGGACCATGGCGGCGAGTGGCACGCAAGACCCGCTTTTGCAGTCGCGCCTTGCGGGAGAACGGGTACAGATAGACCGGATCAGACTCAAATTGGCGAAACGAGCCTATATTCTGCCGTTTCAGGCTGTTCCCCCGGTTGGCATCGACGCATTGAAACGGTTGTCCAAGCGGGAGTGAGACGCGGACGCTCAGCTCGAATGAGGAGGCCGCGTGGAAGCGATGGCAGCTCTTGTTTCATCTATGCCGGCAGGAGGCTGGATGCGTTGGCACCCTCGCGCTTTGGCAACGTGAAAGCATCTCTGATTTGTTTGCAGCGGGCCGAACTGGAACCACATCGCCGTCATCACGGCCGTGCCCCCAACCAAAGTCATGTTGTGCAACCGTCATCCCAGGCTCATATGCTCTGGCAGACATGTTTTTCAGCGGAGGGGCTCGACCATGAGCAGACTGCACACCGAAAACCACCTTGTCTCGCGCATCGGCTGGCTGCGCGCGGCGGTGCTGGGTGCTAATGACGGCATCGTGTCGACGGCGAGCCTGATCATGGGGGTGGCGTCGGCGTCCGGGGGGCGGTCCGAAATTCTGGTGGCGGGCGTTGCGGGGCTCGTCGCCGGCGCGATGTCCATGGCGGCCGGGGAATATGTTTCCGTCAGTTCGCAATCCGATACCGAGAGCGCCGATCTGGCGCGTGAACGCAAGGAACTGGCGACGCAGCCGGAAGCGGAGCTGGACGAACTCACCGAAGTCTATGTCGGCCGCGGTCTGACGCCCGATCTGGCAAGACAGGTTGCCCAGCAGCTGACGGCGCATGATGCGCTGGGCTCGCACGCGCGCGACGAACTCGGCATTGTCGAGCATCTCGCGGCGCGTCCTGTCGAGGCGGCGCTGACCTCGGCGGCGACCTTTGCTGTGGGCGCTGCCATGCCTTTGCTGATGGTCTTCATCGCGCCGCCCGCCGTCCTGGTTTATGTCGTTGCGATCGCCTCCCTCCTTTTTCTCGCGCTGCTCGGCGCTGTCGGGGCGAAGGCAGGCGGTGCCGGCGTGGTCAAGGGGACCGCGCGCGTGACCTTCTGGGGTGCTCTGGCCATGGCGCTCACCGCCGGCATCGGCGCCGTCGTGGGCGTCGCGGTCTGACAGGACGGGCTGGTCGAGACTATTTGGGCTCTGGCCCGGGCAGGGGCATGGTTCCGGCTCTGCCTTGATCCAGAACAAGGCCCCCCGCCACCCGATCTCCAGAGTGAAGCTGCACTCCCGCGCGGGTAGGCATTGCCTCTGGAGGGGCCGACATGGAGCAGACCAACGAAGACCGCCTGAAGATCGCATTGCTGGCGGTCGCCGGCGCCGGGCTGGTGATCGGCCTTGTTGCGCATCTGGCGGGTCAGGCCGGCATTGCGCGCATCCTCTGGGCCATTGCGACCATTCCGATTCTTGTGGCGCTTATGGTGCAGATCGTCCGCAGCCTTCTGCGGGGCGAACTGGGGCTCGATATCGTCGCGGCGCTCTCGATGTCGGCGGCGCTCGCCTTCGGTGAAAACCTGGCCGCCGTGATCGTTGCCTTGATGTACACGGGCGGCTCGTTCCTGGAGAGCTTCGCGGAGGGGCGGGCACGGCGCGAGATGCATGCGCTTCTGTCGCGTGTGCCGCGAACCGCGACGCGTTATCTCGACGCGGGGCTGAAAGACATCCCCGTGGATGATGTCCTGCCGGGCGACCTGCTGCTGATCCGGCAGGGCGATGTCGTGCCGGTCGATGGAACGGTCGCATCGCCGCATGCCATCTTGAACATGGCGGCCCTGACGGGCGAGTCCCTGCCTGTCTCCGCGTCGAAGGACGATGCGGTCCTGAGTGGCGCGACCAATGCCGGCGATGCCTTCGACCTCCTGGCCACGCATCAGGCGCGTGACAGCACCTATGCCGGCATCGTCCGGCTGGTGGAGAATGCCCAACGATCGAGGGCGCCGATGTCGCGTCTCGCCGACCGCTGGTCGGTCGGCTTCCTTGCGCTTACCGTGCTGATCGCGGGTGCTGCCTGGTGGCTCACCGGCGACCCGATCCGTGCGGTGGCGGTTCTGGTCGTCGCCACACCCTGTCCGTTGATCCTCGCCGTGCCCGTCGCGCTCGTCGCCGGCCTGTCGCGCGCCGCGCATTTCGGTATTCTCATCAAGGGGGCGCGGCCGCTGGAAAACATGGCGCGCATCCAGTCGATCATTCTCGACAAGACCGGCACGCTCACCGACGGCCGTCCACAGATCGCCTCCGTCCGCAGTACCTCCGATCATAGCGAGGACGAGATCGTGCGGCTCGCCGCCTCGCTCGACCAGGCCTCCAAGCATCCGATCGCCCAAGCAATCGTTGCCGCCGCCGGTACCCGCGGCCTCGAACTCGTTCTTCCCACGGAGACGCGGGAATTTGCCGGAGAAGGCGTGACCGGTCTTCTGGAGGGCAGGCCGGTCGTCGTCGGGGGCCATGGCTTTGTCGCACGGCATGCGGACACGGCACTTCTGCCGCTTCCCGATGCCGAGGCCGGATCCGTTGTCGTTGCCGTTGCCGTGGCCGGCAAGATTGCAGGCTACATCGTCATGGCCGACCCCGTCCGGGAGGAAGTGGCGGAAATGCTTGTCGGGCTGAGGCGCGAGGGCGTGCAACGCATTCTTCTCGCCACGGGGGACCGTGCGGCCGTCGCCGAACGCATTGCCGATGGTTTGGGCCTCGATGCCATCCATTCCGGTCTCACGCCCGACCAGAAGGTGCTTGTCGTGCTGACGGAGCGCAAGAACGGTCCCGTGATGATGGTCGGTGACGGCGTCAACGACGCGCCGGCGCTTGCTGCTGCCGATGTCGGGGTCGCCATGGGGGCAAGGGGGGCTGCCGCGTCGGCGGAGACGGCCGATGTGGTTCTTCTGGTGGACCGGATCGAAAGGTTGCGTTCGGGGATCGAGATCGCCCGCCGCTCGCGCCGCATCGCCATGGAGAGCGTCGTGGTCGGCATCGGGCTTTCGGTGCTGGCCATGATCGCGGCCGCCTTCGGCTACCTGCAGCCTGTCGAAGGCGCGCTGCTTCAGGAGGCCATCGATGTGGCGGTCATTCTGAACGCACTCCGCGCGCTGCGCATCACACCGTCGGCGGCCTGAACCTGCGGCAAGTCAGACGAGGTTGGCCAGCCGGCAGAACTCCTCGACCGACAGGGTCTCGGCGCGCCGTTGCGGATCGATGCCTGCCGTGACCAGCAGTGCCTCGCCACCAAGGCTCTTGAGGCTCTGGCGCAGCATCTTGCGGCGCTGGCCGAAGGCTGCTTCGGTCACGCGTCCGAGTTTCTTCGCATCGCAATCGATGGGATGTTCGCGAGGCGTCAGGTGAACGACGGTGGAGGTGACCTTGGGCGGCGGCGAGAAGGCCTGCGGCGGCACGTCGAAGGCCATGCGTGCCTCCGTGCGCCAGCCTGCGAGAACCGCGAGCCGGCCATAGTGATCGTCATCGGGGTCGGCTGTGATGCGCTCGCCGACTTCCTTCTGGAACATCAGGGTCAGAGATTGCCAGAACGGCGGCCACACGGGCGGCAGCAGCCAGTTGAGAAGCAGCTGCGTGCCGACATTGTAGGGCAGGTTGGCAATGATCGCGACCGGACCATCCTTCGGCGCGAGGCTGGCGAAATCCGTCTTCAGCGCATCGCCGCTGATCACTTCCAGCTTGCCCGGATAATGGGCGGAAATCTCGGCCAGCGCCGGCAGGCAGCGCTCGTCGCGCTCGATGGCGATGAGCTTCTTCGCATTCAGCGACAGGATGGCGCGGGTGAGCCCTCCTGGTCCTGGGCCGACCTCGAAGACGGTGACGTCATCGAGCGGGCCCGCGGTGCGGGCGATCTTCTGCGTCAGGTTGAGGTCGAAGAGGAAGTTCTGGCCAAGCGACTTCTTCGCATCCAGCCCATGCGCGGCAATCACATCGGAGAGTTTCGGCAGTCCGTCGATGGTCGCCATGTCAAGCAGTCCTGAAGGCCATGTCTGCGGCCATTTTCAGCGCGGCGATCAGGCTGTCCGGCTTCGCCTTGCCCGTGCCGGCAATGGAGAAGGCCGTGCCGTGGTCGGGCGACGTGCGGATGAAGGGCAGGCCCAGCGTGACATTGACGCCGTCGTCAAAGGCGAGCGTCTTGGCCGGGATCAGCGCCTGGTCGTGATACATGCAGATGGCCACGTCGTAGGTCGCGCGCGCCGCAGCATGGAACATCGTGTCGGCCGGGAGCGGACCGAAGGCGTCGATCCCTTCTCTACGCAGCCGCTCGATTGCCGGGCGGACAATCGCATCATCCTCCTTGCCCAGCGCCCCGCCTTCGCCCGCATGCGGGTTGAGGCCGGAGACGGCAAGCCTGGGCTTCGCAATACCGAAGCCGGCGGTGAGGTCGCGCGCGGTGATCCGCGCCGTCTCGACGATCAGCTCCTCGGTCAGTTCCTCGGCGATGCGGATGAGCGGAATATGGATCGTCACCGGTACGGTTCGAAGTGCCGGACTTGCGATCATCATGACCGGGAGCGGCGCCTTGCCGCCCGGCCCTGCCGCGAGATCGGCAAGATATTCCGTGTGGCCGGGAAAGCGGAAGCCGGCGGAATAGAGCACGGATTTCGCGATCGGGCAGGTAACGACCGCGCTCGTCCGGCCCGCCTGTGTTTCCTCGACCGCCCGGCGGATCGCCTCGATGATCGAGGCGGCATTGGCGCTATTGGGCATGCCAGCCACGATCGGCGCAGCCGCTGGAATGGGCAGAACGGGGAGGGCATTGGTGAAGAGGGCTGTCGCCGTTTCGGGCGTCGCCTCTGCGATAGAGACCTGCAGCCCAAGCGCTTGCGCGCGCGCCGAGAGTGCGTCGGGGTCGCCCAGATAGAGAAAGGGCGGCACCTGATGCGCCTGGCGCAGCGTCCAGGCCATGAGCGCGATATCGGGACCGATGCCGGCCGGGTCGCCCTGGCTGAGCGCCAGCGGCTTCTGCACGGGCAAAGCGTTCGCGCCCATGGTCACTTCATGACGACATTGGCTTTGGCACGAAGCTCTTCAAGGTATTTCTTGGCGTTCGGGTCGACTTCGTTCTGCTTGCCCGGCTTCTTGAGGTCCTCCTCGCGGAACACCGCGGCTGCGGCCGCGTCATCGCTGACCTCGCGCTTGGAGCAGATGGCGATGAATTCGACACCGCGCGGCGTCACCTGGGTCGTCGTCGTGCCACCCATCGGAGCCTTCTTGATCGGCTCCTTCCAGTTGTCCGGAAGTTCCGGCTCGAGGAACCGGCCGAGGTCCTTGACCGAGACGTCACGCATGGTGGCAGCGAAGGCCAGTGCCTGATCGCAGCCCGGGAACTTCTTGCGCGAGGCTTCTGCTTCCGCCTTGCGCTTGCCGGCGATGTTCTTCTTGCTTTCAGGAACGACGAAGATCACCTGCTTGAGGATGTATTCGTTGACCTTCGGCCGGTTCGCGCCGCTCTTGGCGATGCGCGCACCAATGTCGCCGGCCGTCATCTTGTTGCTGTCGCCGAAGCGGATCTGCACGGCGCGCGGCCAGCTCATCGAAATGGCGATGAAGGACTTGAAGTGATCGACGGTGACGCCGGACTGCTTCATGATCTCGTTGAGCTTCTCGACCGACAGCTTGTTGTTGGCGGCAAAGCGCGCATATGCGGCATCCACCTCTTCGTTGCTGACAGACGTGCCAGAAGCCAGAACACCGGTGCGCTCGATGGCCTCGTCGACGAGCTGCTGCTTGGCTACGCTGTTGAGATTGCCCTTGGCGCGCTGCAGGCGCAGGAAGTTTACGCGCTTTGCGACGTCGCCGCTGGTGATCGGCGTCCCGTTGACCACGGCAACAACGGCCGTGCCGCCGCCGCCTGCCGCTTCCACGACCATCATCTGAGGTGCGATTGCAGGCGCAATCACGGTCATTCCAAAGGAGATCGAAAGCGCGGCAACGGCCGCCTTGAAGCTCAACATCTCAAAATTCCTTCCCGGGCAAGTCATAACTCACCGATGACTTGCCGCTGCATAACATGATGCTGCAAGTCATTCAAACTGCTGCAGTGGATAGTTTGGCTTTTAGGCGAAGTCGCGGCGCACCAAGCCCTTATCTCAGAAGGACGAGCTTGTCGCATCGCCGACCCGCACATCGCCCAGCGTGCGGAAGGTCAACCGTGCGCCAACCGCCCAGTCGCTGCCTGAGTTGTTCGACGTGTCGCGCGTGGACGTGAAGCCGATTGCGAAGATCGTGCATTCGTCTTCATAGCTGATGCCGACCGTGCTCGAGTTCAGGTAACGTTTCCGCAGATCGTAGTTCACCGTCCCGTAAAGCTTCCAGTAGTCCTTGAACTTCACGCTGTTTGTGAGGATGAACTGTTCGCGGTCTTCGGCTGCGCCATATTCGGGCTGGGATGCAATCCGTGAGTAGGTCACTGACGTGTTGTAGATCTTGGAAGAATAGCTCAGCGTCGAATCAAGCCGCGCGAGCTGGAAGTTTTCCTTCTTCAGGCGAAGGCTCTCGGTGACGCCCAGGCCGAACGGTGTCTGGACGTTGACCATGCCGACATAGTCTGAAGCCTTCTTGTCGAGACCGGAATTCCAGCCGGCGTAAACGAGGTCAGTCTGCGCAAAGGAATTGCGTCCGGCAACCTGGAAGGACTGACCGGCAATCGCGTTGACGCTAAAGCCGTTGTCGAACGTGCCCTTGTAGCGGACTCCCAGATTGGCGCGCGTGCCGCCTTCGATCCTGTCGTAGCCGGAGAACTTGTCGCGATCGAATAGATTCGTCGCGTCGAAGACAAAGCTCTGCGCATCCTCGTTCGGCATACGGCCGGCCATCTGCTCGTCCGGACGGACGAAAATCTGCCCGACGGGCTCGATGATATGCTCGCTGCCGGGCATCGTGATCAGGAACGGGTAGCTCACCTCGGTGCCCGCCGTGATCATCGAGCGGGTCGTCGCGACGCCGGAGTAGAAGTTTCCGGCATAGGTATACGTGGCGCTCGACGGCGCCTTCATGCCGAGCTGGAATGTGTCGGCGCGGGCCGCGAGAACAGGGGTCACCACGAGCCCGCCATCCGTCACGAAACGTCGACGCCATTGCGCATCTGCGCTGAGGCGGCTGACTTCACCGCGCACCCCGGGAAAGCGCGCCGTAGTTCCGGCCGTATAGGCCGAAAGGCCGCGATGCGTCAGGTTGGTGAAGTTGAGGTTGTAGCTCAGTTCACCGCCGCCAATCGGCTTGTCGAGAACGGCGTTGTAATCGAGCACCGGATGGACAAACGCCTGCTGATATTCGGCAGTGTTCTTCGGGTCAGCATCCTGGACGTCGAAATAATAGGAGCGAACGTCGAAATAGTTGCGCTTGCCAAGGCCTGTCAAATAAATCTGGTTGGTGAAGGTAGAACTGTTAAGGCCCTTGAGGCTGTAGGTCCGCGAGAAGTTGTTATCCGTCTGGGCCATGACATCCCAGCCGAAACTCCAACGCGGATTGATCTGGAAGGCGCCGGTGCTGCGGATCATGCCGCGCTGGGTTCTCAGCGAATCGCTTGTCCCAGCGGCAAACACCTTAGCCTTCATCTGGCTGATGCCAGCCATCTGCAAAGTATGGGTCCCGCTGTCGAATTTCTGCCTGAGTTCGCCGGCCAGCAAAAGGCCCTGTGTCGAATAGACGGTCGGGCTGAACGTAAAATCCGTGCTCGGATTGATCACATAGTAATAGGGGACAGTTCCGCCGAAACCGAGATTCTGGGCCGAGCTGAACGTCGGAAAGAGGAAGCCCGACTTTCTCTTTACTGTATGGTCCGGCACTTCGATGAAGGGCAGGTAGGCAATCGGCGCGCCGAAGAGTTCGAGGCGGGTTCCTTCGAGACGAACGGTGTGCGTCTCCCCGTTCTCGATGACCTTGCGGGCCTTGACCTGCCAGAGCGGCGCCTTCTCGGGCTGATCCGCGCAGGGTTTGCAGGCGGTGTAGACGCCATTCTGCAGGACGAAGACCGTCGAGTTGACGCGCTGGCCGCTCTCGGCCGCAATGTGCGTATCGTCTGTCGTCTCGATGCGAAGCGAATTGATGAAGCCTTGGCCGAAATCGTCGGTGACGTCCATCTTGTCGGCATAGATCTTGTTGCCGTCGGGCTCGACGACTTCGATCTTGCCGTCCGCGATCAGACGGCCGGAGGCCTGGTCGTAGGTCACGTTGTCCGCGACGAGCTTGTGACCCTTGTAATTGATCTTCACCGCGCCGGTTGCCGTGACCTTCTTGTGGTCTCGGTCATAAACCAGCTGGTTGGAGGACAGGTAGAGCTTTGCATTGTCGTCAGCCTGCTGCTCGGGCAGGGGAATCACGTCCTGCGCGAAGGTCGCGCCCATGTCAGCAAAAAATGCGCATGCAGCTACACCTGCGAGCAAGGCAGTTCTCACGGTCGAAACGATCGCGCCATTCATTGTAGCCACTAACCATCCTCTTGATGGAGCAGGATGGTTGCACCGATAGCCAGAGCCACAATGGCCGGTATCCAGGCCGCAACGAACGGAGGCACTACACCGCTGCTACCAAATGCTTTTGCAAGCATTGTCACCACATAAAGCATGAAGCCGGAAAGGATTCCACCCAGAATCAATCCCGGCGATTGAGAAAGCCGACTGAATTTTAGCGAGACGGTGCCGGCAATCATCACCATGGCGATCAGGAAGACCGGCATGGACAGAAGAGAGTGATATTGCGTCTTGAGCGCATTGGTGGAAATGCCCAATGCCTTGTTCGTCTCGATCTTGCGCGGAAGATCAAAGAAACCAACGGTTTCCGGCTGGGAAAGCTGCTCCTGGACGAACTCGCGTTTCAAATTGGTTTCAACCTGTACTGACTTGAGACGCTTCGGCGGTTCGCCCGGCCGCGTTTCCAAAACGTTGTTAAGCTGCCAGTAACCACGTTCCAAGATCGCTTTCTCGGCATCCTGTCTCAGAACGATATTTCCCTGTGGATCAAAGTGGAAAATCACCACACCGGCGAGCACTGTCCCGTTCTCGCCGATGGTACGTGCGCCGATGATCGCATCGTCGTTGCGTGTGATCTGCCTCAGCCACGGGACACTCGCCGATTGTCCCGACGATGCAACGCCGGCGCGCGCCTCGACGCTGGTTGCCGTCTGCATGCCGATGGCCGCAAGCGGGTTGAGCACCGTGGTCACCAATATCCCCGCAATCATCGCGCCGAAAATGAATGGCGCCATGAACTGCCACACTGAAATTCCGGCGGCGCGCGTCACAACGAGCTCGTATTTCCGGTTCAGCGCCACGAGCGTGATGATGGAAGAGAACAGCACCACGAAAGGTGCCGTCTGCTGCAGCAGCAGGGGAATCCGGAGCACCGTGATCCAGAACGCATCCGACAGATGCGACTGCGACGAGTCTGGGATCTTGCTTGAGTTCTCGCTGAAATCGACCAGAAAGATGATGGCAGCCACGCCCAGGAAGAACCAGGCCAGCGTCTTCATGTAGCGCCCGAAGAAATAGCGTCCGAGTGTCCAGGGGATCTGCATCGCGTCAGCGGCCTCCGCCTGCTTTGGTACCGCCAAGCGGTATCCGGCCAAGCCCGCGCGTCATCCACCGCGGCAAATGAAGCGTTCGGGCGCTGAGAATCAGGATCATGCAAATGGCAGTAATCGCGAGCGGGACCGCGTAAAGCAGCGTGACGAAGATCGGCGCGTCTGCGATCTGGTTCGACATGTAATAGGAGAGCCAGCGCAGGACGAAAGCAATAGCCAGCCCGGAGATGACCGGATGCAATCGGATTTCGCGTTGCGTGCGGACCCGTCCGGCAATGACAAAGGCAATCAGCCCGTAGACCAGCGGGAAGCTCCACTCCGTCAGGCGACGATGCAGTTCGGCGGTATATTCACCGCTGTACGCCTTCACATCCGTGTCGTTCGGGTCCGGATGGAAAAGGAAAGGCAGGTCGCGGTCGATTGCGCGCAGCGTCATTCCGCCGCGAGACTTCGTCAGCTGCGACAGGTCGAAGGCATAGGACATGAACTTGACCACGGAAATGTCGCCGTTTGCGGAGCGCCTGTCGACCTCGCCGTCATGCATGACCAGGGTCGTGCCGGCCTCATCAATCGCGCCTTCCTTGGCGTAGTAGACCAGTTCCGATTCGGGGTCGCGGTAGTCGGCGACGAAGATGCCGCTCAGCGTGCGGCCGTGCAGGCGCTTTGAAATCTGCAGATAGAGGCCGTCATCGATCTTGCGGAAGGTTTTTTCCTCGATGACGGAGGAAAGCAGGTCGGCATAGACCGCCGCGATCATCTTGCGGGCCTGGACGCGCACAATTGGCTCGACCAAATTGTCGACGGCAAAGGAAATGGCGCAGGCGCCCAGCGCCACGATGATGACCGGCCGAATCAGACGGCGGCGCGGCATCCCTGCGGCATCGATGACCGCAAATTCGGAATCCGCGTTCATTGCCGAGAATGTCTGCGCCACCCCGATGACGACACCGAAGGGAATCACCATGGGGATGATGGTCGGGAGAATGAGGCCCGCGAGCTGGAAGAACGAGGAGATCGACTGCCCGCTGTCGGTCACCAGATTGACGCGCGCCAGAACCTGCACGATCCAAATGACGGCGAGCACCGGCAGGATCGATGCAACGGCCATCTTGATCACGCGCAGCGCTATATAACGTTCAATGAGCGTCATGCATTCTCTAGGCTCTGGGCCGTCCAGGCCGTTTTGGGGCCCAGCGCAGCGGTTTTCGTCAAATAGGTCCCCAAAGCCCTGCTGTACACCCCCGGCGGCTTCCTTCTTGCCAGACGCCGAGTGTGACGGACTCGCTTTAGCACGACGAGTGCGGCGAAAATAGAGACAAACGGTTCACCATGCCATAGCGAGAAAAGCTTATGCAGGACTGCTTTCGTCCTTCGTCGCGCGCTCGCTCCATCCGAAGATGGCCGCCAGCAATTCGAAGACGATGATCGCTGAAAGCCAGGCGAGAATGGCGTCGGACAGGAAATGACGTCCGAAGAAGACCCGCAGCAGCGCGGTGAGGACGGAAAGCGTCACCACCGGCCAGATGACCCATCGGCGCGCATGTGCAGGCAGGAGCGCGAGCAGGCAGAAGAGCCAGCCGGCGCTCGCCGCCTCGCCGGAGATGAAGGAGCAGTTCGATGTGCACGCTCCCGAGAAGCTCCCGGCCGGCACGAAGGGAAGGGACCCGGAGAATATCGAGGTATCGGCGGGCCGCGGCCGGCCTGAATAGGCCTTCAGAAGTACGTTGACGATCAGTCCGGCATCCAGGAGCCAGGCGCCGAGCGCCACAAGCCGGTTGCGGCGGCTGATCTCCGGCCAGTCGAGACGCCGGTCGAGGGCGGGAACGAGAAGCGAGGCGACCAGCGCGATCGCCGCAACGACCGGAAGATAATAGAGCACGGTCCGGATGAAGACGAAGAACGGAATTTCCCCGAGGGCGAACATGCCGCACTGGCCGGCAACACCACCGGGCGGGCAGGCCGAAGTCGAATAGAAGAGCCGCGAAAAGCCGATGTCGATCGACGGGAAGAGCCTGAAAAAGATCAGAATCACGAACCAGCAGGCGGTCAGGATCCAGAAGCTTCTATATGGTCGATCCTGTTGCATCGCGCGGCTTCCCTTTCGACAAGGCCGCTGTCTATCAACCCCCGTTTGGCCGATCAAGCGTCTTCGTCTCTTGCAATTGCCCGCCGAACCGTGATGAAACGGACCATCTTAGGCAATAGGTTTTCAGGAGGCGCATGTGGCCGGCGAAATCGAAATCAAGGTGAAGAAGTCCGCAGACGTGAAGGGCGGGACCGTCATCGTCCTCAAGGCGAAGGACGCGACTGCGACTGCCGCCACGCCCGACATCGCACCGGCCGAAGTGCTGGAGCGCGCCGAAAAGGTTGCCGACTTCAAGGCATCGCGCCTTTCCACCTGCGTCATCCTGGCGCCGCATGGATCTCCGGCCGACAAGCTGATCGTGCTGGGGATGGGCGAAACGGCAAGCCTGACCGAAAACGACTGGCTGAACGCCGGCGGCGCGACTGCAGCCACCTTCGGGAAGGCAGCAGAGGTGACTGTTTTTGTCGATATGCCGGATGCCGCACCTGATGCAGCGATGCTGGCGCAGTTTGTGCTCGGCATGCGTCTGCGCGCCTACACGTTCGATCGCTACAAGGTCGCGACGAAGAAGGGCGAGGACGAAAGCGCTGATCCGTCGAAGGTCAAGGTGACGGTCGTCGCCGCAGCCTCTGCCGATGCCAAGAAGGCGCTTGCCGCCGCAGATGCCGTCGGCGATGGGGTGCTGCTGGCCCGCGATCTCGTGAACGAGCCCGCCAATGTGCTCGGCCCGCTGGAATTCGCCGATCATGCGGTGGCGCTTGGCAAGCTGGGCGTGACGGTTGAAGTTCTGACAGAGAAGGACATGAAGAAGCTCGGTATGGGCGCGCTGCTCGCCGTCGCGCAAGGGTCCGTGCGTCCGCCGCGCCTCGTCGTCATGCAATGGCAGGGCGCCAAGTCTGGCGACCAGCCGGTCGCCTTCATCGGCAAGGGCGTCGTCTTCGACAGCGGCGGCATCTCGATCAAGCCGGCCTCCGGCATGGATGAAATGAAGGGGGACATGGGAGGCGCCGCGGCGGTGACCGGTCTGATGCATGCGCTCGCCGCCCGCAAGGCCAAGGTCAACGCCATCGGCATCATCGGCCTTGTGGAAAACATGCCGGATGGAAACGCCTATCGCCCGGGCGACGTCGTGACCTCGATGTCCGGTCAGACGATCGAGGTGCTGAACACCGACGCCGAAGGCCGCCTCGTGCTCTCCGACGCGCTGCATTACTGCAACGACCGCTTCAAGCCCAAGCTGATGATCAATCTGGCGACGCTGACGGGTGCCATCGGCGTGGCACTCGGGCCGCATCATGCCGGTCTCTTCTGCAATGACGATTCGCTTGCTGCGGCCCTGACCGGTGCCGGCTTGAAGACGCAGGAAAAGCTGTGGCGCATGCCGCTCGGCAAGGACTATGACAAGATGATCGACAGCAAGATCGCCGACATGAAGAACACCGGCGGCCGTCAAGCTGGCGCGATCACTGCGGCGCAGTTCCTGAAGCGCTTTGTCGGCTCGACGCCCTGGGCACATCTCGACATCGCCTCGACCGCCATGGGCGCGCCGTCCAGCGAGGTCAACCATTCCTGGGGTTCGGGCTTCGGCGTACGCCTGCTCAACGCTTTCGTCGCCGACAATCACGAGGGCTGACCGCTGGCGGAAATCCTCTTCTACCACCTGACCGAATCGAAACTGGAGGAGGCGCTGCCGCCTCTGGTGGAGAAATCTGTTGCGCGCGGCTGGAGGGTGATCCTGCAGTTCGCCGGAGAGCCGGCGCGCGACCAGATCGACGGGCATCTGTGGACTTGGCGCGAGCAGAGCTTCCTGCCGCATGGCGTCGAAGGCGGCGAATTCGATGCGCGCCAGCCTATTCTGCTGACGACAGGGGCGGCGAACCCCAACGGCGCCAATATCCGCTTCCTGTGCGCCGGTGCGGATATCGAGGATGTCGCAGGCTATGAGCGCGTGGTGGTGATGTTCGACGGTCACGACAACGAGCAGCTGGAGCGTGCCCGCGGCCAGTGGCGGCGCTTTACGGGCCCCGGGCATCAGCTGACCTATTGGCAGCAGAACGGCTCCGGCGGCTGGGAGCGCAAGGCCTGATCCGCTAGGGCGTGGTCAGCGTGATGGAGTTCGCATTGCGCGGGCTGCTCATGGTCGTGCGCGTGAAATTGTAGGCCTGGATGCCGGTCAGCGGCCGCAGGAAGCTGGCAAACGGGGTCTGGACCGAATATGTCGCTCGCGCGACGATCATCTGCCCGCCGCTTTGCAGCACTGTCGAGCTGATCGCCACCGGCGATATGTTGCCCGCGATCCAGGGTGTCGTCTGGAAGGCGCGGGACCAGTCGACCGTCTGCTTGTTCAGGGCATCCATCGAAACGGCGGCGACGATAATCGTCAGATTGGACTTCCCGAATGGTTCGCTGATCGCCGCCGAGCCGGCCAGGATGGCGTCGAGCTTCGAGGCCGTCCAGCTTGACTGCTGTGCCGTGAGGTCGGACACGGTTGCGACGATCTGGTCCATGCGCCGATCGACCATCAGCGCCTGGCCGATATCCACGGTGCCAGCCAGCAGCACAAGCACCAGAGGCAGGATCAGCGCAAATTCTATCGCCGAAATCCCTTTGCGGTCATCCTGCAAGACCCGCAGATACATGGTGGCGCGTGAACGGAAAGAGATGTGCGCACTCATTTGAAGGGCTCGTTCTTGAAGAGATGGGAGGCGCTGAGAATATAGGTGCCATCCGAGAGACGAGCGGATGAAAAGTTGTAGAAGGCGAGCACGGGCTTCCAGGGAAGGAAGGCTTGCACCAGAACATAGTCTCCTGCCGTTCCAACATTGTAGCTGTCGGAAACGGCGAGTGTGCCGTTCTGGACCGGGGAAGCGTAGTTCACCGAATTCATGTCTGTGACGACCACCGCCCGGACAACCAGGCCCTTGGCGCAGCCGAAGGACACCATCAGGTTGGCGCAGACGTCCGCCTTGAACTCGTTGATCGACCAGTTGTTCGAGTTGGCATAGCCGACGCGGACCTTTCTGGTCGTCTTGTTCATGGCCGCGTCAAGCGAGGTGTCGACGAAGTAGGTCAGCGCGATGTTGATGATCGCGAAGATCAGGTAGGCGAATGGCAGGATCAGCAGCGCGAATTCCGTCGCCGCTGCCCCTTCCTTTCTTTTCCAAAAGCGCTGAAAGAGGGTCTGCATCCGGGTCAGTTCGTCAGTCGGACAGAGTTGAGATACTGGTTGAAAATGCTGGAAAGGCCGTTTTGGATTTCGTTCTGGTCACTCGCCTTGATGAAGAGGGAACTCGACGTGGCGCAATCCGAAAGCGCGTATTGCAGATAGTCGCGCTTGGACGTGGAGGCGGGCACCGAGGCTCTCATCACGCCTCCGTAGGTCGATGTCCAGTTCGTGCTCGACATCGGCCGGCTCAGCGTCGCCACATAGCCCCAGTCATAGTCGATCGCCAGATATTCGGTATTCAGCACGCCGATCGTGACGCCGTTTGTCTTCATGCTGGAGCACCAGCCGGGGTTCATCGGCGCCACATTGTTCCAGTTGGCGCCGCCTTGCGGGGTCGAGGTTGTCGCGCTGTAATAATAACCCCAGCTGCCCCAGGTTCCGTTCGTCACCCATGGCCGGCTCGACTCGACACCATCGGTCAGCAGGAGGACGAGTTTCAGCGGGCTGGATGCCGAACCGCCGTTTCCTGCGGAGCCCACCAGCTTTGTCAGCGTTGCCAGTGCGATGTCGAAATATGAGACAGGCTGGGAGGTGGCGCTGGTCAGTCCGTAGCTGTCGGTCGTCAGCGCCTTGGTGAGGGCCGATGAGGAATAGGTTGGAGCGACAGACTGGTACAGGTCGGCGCCCAGGTAATAGAGTCCCACCTGGATATGGTTTGTCGTCGCATTGGATTTGGCCGCCATGGAAACGACCTGCTGTGCCGCGGCAACGGCCGTGTCCGTGCGAAGCGTTATGGGCGAGGATGCATTCGAACTGTTGTAGCTTTTGACGACGTCATAAATGTTATTGTAGATGCTTCCGTTATATTTGAAGTATGGGCCGTCGAAATCGTGGCATGCGAACTCGCATTTCACGTAGTTGTGCTTCGTCGCTGACGAATCGGAATAGGAATTGTTGTAGAGAAGGTTTTGAAATTTGGTCCGGTCGCTCTGGCTGGAGGGCAGGAGCATGGACGCGGATTTGTCCAGGACGATATAGACCTGCAGATACGACGTTGTCGGCCCCTTGGCTGTGGAGGTTGCAGCGACCGGAACGGTCTTGATCCCGGCAATTCGCATGAACGTCGTGGGGACGGTGGCGGTGACTTTGGCCGAAACCGACTGGTTGGATGTATCCACGGCAACGCTTGCGATGGAATAGTTGGCGGCGGAAAGGTTTCCGGTCGCGACAAACCAGTCGCTGACCTTCTGCTTCAGGCTGTTGTTGTCGAGGCTGGAGACGCTCTTGACTGCCGCAATCAGCGATGAGTCTAGGTCGGCCTGGATTCTGGTCTGGACGTTGTAGGCGCGCGCGAGGTCAATCCCTGTGCCAATTGCGATCACCAGTGGCGTGACCAGCAGGGCAAAGGTCATTCCGATATTCCCGCCGCGAGCTTGAGTGGCGTACCTCAGAATGCTGCGAAGTTTTTCCTTTTGGGGGCGCTTAAACCCAATCATTCAATAACATCCACTCAAACGTGACATGGTGGTGGTCTGCTTCCCCTGTATACCGCAGAGGTTTCACGATGATTAAATTGACCCCCCAATATTAGGAGGTGTTTTAATTGCATTTTCGGCCGTGAGCCCTGCCTGCGTCATTTTGTCGAGCGACGAATTTGAGCCCTCCACAACCGTGCAGTTGTCATACTGCCTCCCCATATAAAGGGGAGAGGCAACCTGTTCAGGAAAGGACCCAGATCATGTCTGAACTCATCGTCATCGGCTACAACACCCAGGCGCAGGCGGAAACGGCGCGCGAGGCGTTGTTCAAGCTGGCCAAGGAATACCTGATCGAGGTCGAGGATGCCGTGGTCGCGACTGCCGAACCGGACGGGCAGATCAAGCTGCACCAGATGGTCAATCTCTGGGCGATGGGTGCCTCCGGCGGCGCCTTCTGGGGCCTTCTGGCCGGTCTCGTCTTCCTCAACCCGCTGGTTGGTGTGGCAGCCGGTGCGGGCGCTGGTGCGCTTGCGGGCGCCTTGTCAGACTATGGCATCAACGATGGCTTCATGAAGGAAGTCTCGTCCATCCTTCAGCCCGGCCAGGCGGCCCTGTTCATTTCGGCCAAGCGTGCCACGTCTGATCGCGTTGTCGAGGAAATGAGCAAGCACGGCGGCCGCATCCTGCGCACCAATCTCGACCGGAGCCAGGAGCAGACGCTGCGCGAAGCCTTTGACAAGGCGCGCAGCGAGGTTCTGTCAAAGGACGCGCCCGCAGCCGCAGCCAAGCCTGCCGAAGACCCGGCCTGGGACTGATCGCACGGGCACCCTTGAGGCGGGCCGCAAAGGCCTGCCTTGTCAGGGCTCGGCGGACGCGACAAGCGCGCCTTCGGGCGTGCGGCTGCGGCGATAGCGCAGCGTCACGATGCTGTAGCCTTCGTCCTCCAGCCGCGAGAGCAGGAGCGGCAGCATGGCCACCGTGCGGGCATGGATGTCGTGCATCAGGATGATGCCCTTGCGCTGATGGTGGATGACGGCCATCGTCCGTTCCAGAACCGCATTCGGGCTGCTCTTGAAATAGTCCTTGGAGTCGATGTTGACGTCCATGACCACGGTGCCGCGGTTGGCGAGCGCCGAGCGGATCTTCCGCGTGTCTGCAAGATAGGGGAAGCGGAAGAAGCCGACCGGTGCATCGACGGCGTCGCTGACGGCATGTTCTCCCTTGTCGATCTCTGCCATCGCCGTCTCGAAGTTCAGCGCCGCGAGGTTCCTGTGGCTGAATGTGTGGCTGCCGATGGAATGGCCACGCCGCACGACGTCGCGGGCGATTTCAGGATGGCTGCGCGCCATCTGCCCGATCATCATGAAGCTCGCCTTGACGTAGAAACGATCGAGCACATCAAGGATCTGCTCGGTCTTTCCGGGCATCGGCCCGTCATCGAACGTGAGGATGAGCTCCTTGTCGGCCAGGCGGATATCCGAGATCGAACCGACGGAGAGCGTGCGGCCTGCAAGTCCGCCACCGGAAAAGATGCTTCGCGAGCGGGTCGGCGATTCCGGCTTCATCCAGGCAGTCGGCTCCATCTTCACGGGTTCGTTGGCGCCGAGCCGCCGATGTTCGCCCGATGCCGGCGCATAGGCGGTCTTCAGGGAAGGTCCGCCCTCTTTCTCCGGCTTGGTGGTATTGCAGCCGGCCAGCATGAGGCAGGACAGCGCGGCGGCAAGTAAGGGCTTAATCTGCATGAAGGAATCGCTCGGGAAAATCGGAAGAAGGAATGTCCGATCATTTGGCGATTATGGTTAATCAATCGTTGCAGACGGCTCGCTTGTACGGAATATTACGCGAATTCTGCTCGTTCGGAGGGGCCATGCCGACTCGCATTCTCATCGTTCTGCTGGGACTGGTCCTGGCGCCGTCCTGTTTTGCCGCGAGCTTCGATTGCGGGAAGGCGAAAAGCGCCGACGAAGTGGCGATCTGCGGCAATCCGGAACTCTCGCATCGGGACATGATTGCGGACGAGATGTATCGGAAGGCGGTCGAAGTCGCGGGCGCGAGCGCCGCGAAGCCTCTGGCGCGCAGCGCACTGCAGGAGCGCGCGGCCTGCGGCAGCGACGTCGCCTGCATCGCAAAGGCGCAGCAGGGCCTTGTCGATGCGCTTGCCGCGCTGATTGACGACAACAATGGCGGCGTCGAGGAAGGTTCCAAGATCAACTATGGCAGCCGATTGGGCATGCAGGTGACCGTCACCAGCGTGAGGGGAATTGGCACGAGCCGCGCGGTCGTCGAGGTCGAGCACACCCGCGAAGATGCGACAACCTATTGCCGGGACTATGTCCAGAAGGTCACGCCGAAATGTATCCAGGACGAGCTGGCGGTGGATATCGGTGGCGAGTTTTCGGGAAACTGCCAATCCGGTGAATTCGAGACGCTGACGGGCGACGAGCTCATCTTCAAGGGCGTCAGCAAGACCGAAGACATGGCCGACTACGAGATCGTCGTGAAGGAGACCGGCGAAATTCTCGATGGATCGTCCGCCAGCGGCTACCCTGTCGTCCTGGACCAGTTCCTGACGCTCTGCCCGAACCGGAGATAGAGCGTTTCAGTGCGGATACGCTCTATCTCACTGTTTTGAGCATGTGCGGAAACGAAGCCGGTTTCCACTTTCGTTGGAATTGCGCTGATCAGGCCCCGCCGATCTCTTCGAGCTCCGTCGACAGCGCCAGCCATTCCTCTTCGCTGGCCTCGAGCTTCTTCTGCGCATTCGCCCGCGCGGTCGTCAGGTCTGCTGCGCGGCCGGGGTTCTTGGCGTAGATTTCCGCATCGGAAAGCTCTGTGTCGATGCCTTGAATCAATCTCTCAATGCGATCGATCAAGCCCTGGATTTCATCGATCTTTTTCTTCAGCGCAATCGGGTTGGAGCGCTTCTGCGCGGCTGGCTTCTCGGCCTGCGCGGCGGACGCACCCCCGCTCTCCTTCTTCTGCGACGCCTTGCCGGCGGAAATGACGAGATCGCGATACTCTTCCAGATCGCCCTCGAAGACCTTCACCGTGCCGTCGCGCACCAGCCACAGCCGGTCCACCGTCGCCTCGATGAGGTGGCGGTCGTGCGAGATCAGGATGACGGCGCCCGTGTAATCGTTCAGCGCCTCGATGAGCGCGCGGCGGCTGTCGATGTCGAGATGGTTGGTCGGTTCGTCGAGGATGAGCAGGTTCGGCGCATGGAAGGCCGAAAGGCCCATGAGCAGCCGCGCCTTCTCGCCACCGGAAAGGTCCTTGGCGGCGGTATCCATCTTCTCGGTCGGCAGGCCCATCTGCGCGACGCGCGAGCGGACCTTGGCTTCCCCCTCCAGCGGCATCAGCTTGCGCACATGATCAACGGCGCTCTGTTCCGGGATCAGGTCGTCCAGCTGGTGCTGCGCGAAGAAGCCGATCTTCAGGTTCGGCGCGATGGTGACGTGGCCGCCCTCAGCCTTCAGGCGGCCGGAAATGAACTTGGCGAAGGTGGACTTGCCATTGCCGTTCGAGCCGAGGAGCGCAATGCGGTCATCGGTGTCGATGCGCAGGTTCAGGTTCTTCAGGATCGGCTTGCCCGGCTCATAGCCGACGGCACCCTTTTCGATATGCACGATCGGGGAGGCGGCCTCCTTTTCCGGATCGGGAAAGGTGAAGCCGGCGACGCTCTCATGCACGACGGCGGCGACCGTGCCCATGCGCTCCAGCGCCTTGACGCGGCTCTGCGCCTGCTTGGCCTTGGTCGCCTTGGCCTTGAAGCGGTCGATGAAGCTTTGCAGATGCTTGCGCGCCGCCTCGTTCTTGGCGCGTGCCTTCATCTGCAATTCTTCAGCCTCGGCCTTCTGCCGCTCGAACTGGTCATACGGCCCGCGATAGAAGGTCAGCTTCTTCTGGTCGAGATGCACGATCGAGTTGACCGCCGAGTTCAACAGGTCGCGGTCGTGGCTGATGATGATGACCGTGTGCGGATAGCGCTTGATATAGTCCTCAAGCCAGAGCGTACCTTCAAGGTCGAGATAGTTGGTCGGTTCGTCGAGCAGCAGCAGGTCGGGCTCCGAAAAGAGCACGGCGGCCAGCGCCACGCGCATCCGCCAGCCACCGGAAAAGCTTTTCGCCGGGCGCTTCTGCGCCTCGTCGTCAAAGCCAAGACCGGCGAGAATGGAGGCTGCGCGCGCTTCCGCCGAATAGGCGTCGATATCGGCCAGCCGCACCTGGATTTCGGCAATACGATGCGGATCGGTGGCGGTTTCCGCCTCCTTCATCAGCGCCGCACGCTCCTTGTCGGCCGCCATGACGATCTCGATCAGCGGCTCGTCCGTGCCCGGCGCTTCCTGCGCCACCTGACCGATCCGCGCGCCCTTCGGATAATTGACGGTGCCAGATTCCGGCGACATCTCGCCCGTGATGATCTTGAACAGCGTCGACTTGCCGGCGCCATTGCGCCCGACAAGACCTGCCTTGAACCCGGAGGGCAAGGTCAGCGATGCATCGTCAATGAGAAGGCGCCCGGCAATGCGGGCCGTGAGGCCTGAAATCGTGATCATGATGGCGGGTTTAATGGCCGACGTTGGCGGGGATGGCAAGGGGGATGGCGCGCCTACAAAACTCGTGTCGCTACTTGTATAAGTGAATGTCGCCGTTATTCTGTATTGGTGGCTGAATCTGTTTCTGCGCTATGCATGATATATCGAGCTAGAAGCAAATTTCTGTAAATATGATATAGGTTTAGTATGAGCAAAGCATACATAAATATCAAAAAATTCGGAATTCTCCTGCCTTCTTTTTTGTCAAAAAAAGCCTTTTTTAATTTTTATTGTATTTTTATTTCAGCAGTTAGTCTTACGTTTCTAATTTACACGCCATTTTTATATTCTGATTTCGCACGAGTTAGAAACTGGTGCTATGTCCCTTATGTTGGAACAAGCGCAGATTTTCTCCGGGAGGTTTCTGTTCATGCTTTACTTATGGTTGTGCCTGCGGTTTTCTTGTCTGTAACTATATTGGGGTTATTGAGGAGCAGAAATATTATTGCTAATATATCTATTTTTATTTATGGGTACTTTTTGGTGGTGGTAGTTTTTGCCATGTATTTCTACACTTTTGGTATCACCGCAACAAAGGAAGGGCAGGCGTCTCTCGGGGTGGCGTCTGGAGAAATCGCGAAAAATATATATGAATACCTATATTTTTCTTTGGCGAACTCTATATTCATGACGACCCCAGAGTTCGCCCCTTGTCCATCGCTACGTGCTGCCGTTATTCTTCAACGAGTATCTTCTCTTGTTGTAGCATTTGGAGCAGGTCTTGTAGGGTCTCGAATCACAAAGCTCATTGAGTGACTATGTTCCAAAAAGTGCGGACACTTCTTTGTCGCGTGGGAAAACTTCATACTCGCCTAAGAACCAAGCGTCTTCCATGTATAGGCTGCCGTTTTCCGTGTTGGCATACGCCACCATTTTCTCCCCGCCGTACGGACTTTCTTCTGGGGAATAATTTGCTGGAATAGAAACAATACTGAAGTTCGCCAGAGACCTTAATTCTTTTGGATCGAACTTGCCGTCTCCATCGTCGAGCCAAATTGCAATCTTTTCCAATTCTTTGCCGGAAATGTTTCCGTCATGATTCTTGTCAAAGCTCTTTAGCTTTTCGAACCCATTTTCGTAGCCGCCATAATTCGCGAAAAGCCAACTGCCATCTATCTCTTTGGGTGGAATCCCTCGTCTCAAATCCAATAAGAATCCGTCTGTGTTGGGTTTTACCCAGTCAATCTTTCGTCTGCCATTACCTTGGAGGTCAAACTCCACAAAGTGTGGCATTGAGAATATGGTGTAGACTTGCCGACGCGCGGTGGTGAAGCCTGTAACATCAATTGCGCCATTTCCATTTAGATCGACCACAATTGGACAATCGCCGGAAATTGCCTGCTTAACAGAGATTAGATAGAGGAAGAGTGCGGATAGCGGTGCACTTATCATCAATAAAATGAAAAGTGGTATGATGCTCGAAGTCTGCGTGGCTTTATGGGAACCTGCTGACATGCTAGACCTGCTACTCTTATGTCTATTTGTAAGTGGATCAAGAGTCGCAGAATTTTGACGAAAGCTCAACACAGTATCCAAGGCCGCGCGCTAAAATTGATGCGACTTGCAAGGCTATCCTCCAATCTCAGAGGGCGAGAACGCGGGGCCGTTCTATAGCGTTTCCAGCAGAAAACGGAATCACCTGAAGCGCTCTATCTATTTGTTTTCACGCAATTCCGAACACGAAACCGGTTTCCACTTTCGCTGGAATTGTTCTAGAAGGTTATTCGTCAAGATGTGGACGATCAGTCTCCGTAAGCGGACTGCCGCTTCGGCAACAACGGCGTATACTTACATTGCAAGTAGATGCGAGTCGGCATGCGATCGCGAACGGGGACATCCATGGACATATACGCACTCGGCGCTGCCGTCATCGCAGGCTTTGTCTATGGCATCACGCCCGGTCCCGGCGTGCTGGCCGTCTTCGGCATCGGCGCCGATCAGGGGCGGCGCTCGGCGGCTGCGTTTCTGACAGGCCATCTTGCGGGCGATGTCGTCTGGTCGACGCTGGCGCTGGTCTCCATTGTCGGCGCAACGGTCATCGGCTCGACCGTCTTCGATATCCTGGGTCTGATCAGCGGAGCCTATCTCTTCTGGCTCGGCTGGCGGGCCGTCACGGTCAAGCGCCGCTCGCAGGAAGACATGAGCGCCGCGCGCATTCGCCGGCCCATGCTGCACGGCCTGACCTTCGGTCTCACCAATCCGAAATCCTATCCCGTGGCGGTCGCGACGCTCACCGCGCTGCTCTCCGCCAAGGCCGGCCTGCTCACCTTCGCCATGCTGCCGGCGCTGGTCGCGGCAACCTTTGTCGGCGGTCTCTTTGCCTATGTGATCCTGATCGGCATTGTCGGCATGTCCGCCATCCGCAGGCTCTATCGGCGTCATGAACTCTGGGTGACTCGGCTGAGCGGCATCATGTTCATCGGCTTTGCCGTTCACGCGATCATGCATGCCGCCCCCGGTCTCATGAACGCCCGCAAGGCTTGATCGGCAACCCGTCCACTCTTGAACAATCGCGCATTCCGGTGCATGTTGACCGCAACATACCGGGTAGTATGTTCTGGAGGAGATGCCCATGTCCCTGATCGTCGATCGCCGCCATATCGATTTCCTGCTCTATGAGTTTCTGGAGGTCGAAACGCTTTTCTCGACGGAGCGCTATGCCGCGCATGACCGCGCCGGCGTGACCGCGATGCTCGATAGCGCCGAGGCGATTGCCGAGAAGCATTTCCAGCCCATTGCAGCCAAGCTCGATGCCAATGAGCCGAAGGTGGTCAACGGCAAGGTGGAGATCATCCCCGGCGTCAGGGAGGCTCTGCAGGCCTTTGCGGAGGCCGGCTTCTTCGCCACTGTCTTCGATGAGGAGGATGGCGGGCTGCAATTGCCCATGTCGGTGCATCTTCTCGCCGCCGGCATCTTTCAGGTCGCCAACCAGCCGATCGCCAACTATGCCTTTCTCACCATCGGCAATGCCAACATGCTGCGCGCCTTCGGGTCTGAGGCGCAGATCGCTCTCTATCTGCCGCCCATGCTCGAAGGCCGCTGGTTCGGCACGATGTGCCTTTCCGAACCGCAGGCTGGCTCCTCGCTTTCCGACATCACCTGCAAGGCTGAACCGCTGGGGGATGGCACCTATCGTCTCTCCGGTTCCAAGATGTGGATCTCCGGCGGCGACCATGAACTGGCCGAAAATATCGTCCACATGGTTCTGGCCAAGATCCCCGGCGGCCCGGCGGGCGTGAAGGGCATCTCGCTCTTCCTCGTACCGAAGACCCGCGTGAATGAAGATGGCAGCCTCGGCACCTCCAACCACATCGGGCTCGGCGGCTTGAACCACAAGATGGGTCAGCGCGGCACGACCAATTGCCTGCTGAACTTCTCCGATGGCGGCGACACGATCGGCACGCTGGTGGGCGCGGAAGGGCAGGGGTTGGCTTGCATGTTCCACATGATGAACGAGGCCCGCCTCGGCGTCGGCCACACGGCGGTCATGGCAGGGTTGGGCGGCTATCTTTTCTCGCTCAACTATGCCCGCGAGCGCCTTCAGGGCCGCCATCCGCAGGACAAGAACCCGGCCTCGCCGCAGGTGCCGATCATCGAACATGCCGATATCCGCCGCATGCTGCTGGCCCAGAAGGCCGCTGTCGAAGGTGCGATGGCGCTGACTGCCTATTGCGCGCATCTGACCGACCTAGAAAAGGTCGAGCCCGATGCCGGGAAGCGGGCAGACCTCCACCTGCTCCTCGAAATCCTCACCCCCGTCGCCAAAAGCTGGCCCTCCGAGCACTGCCTGGAGGCCAATAAATGGGCGATCCAGATCCTTGGTGGCTATGGCTACACGCGCGATTTCCCGGTCGAGCGCTACTATCGCGACAACCGCCTGAACCACATTCATGAAGGCACCTATGGCATTCAGGCGCTCGACCTGCTCGGCCGCAAGGTGCGGATGAAGGACGGCGCGGCGCTGAAAATCCTGTTGGGCGAAGTCACGGTGACCACAAGCGCTGCTGCCTCAACCGGTCTGGCGCAAGAGGCCAAGGCGCTGAACGATGCCATCGGCGCGCTCGGCGCAGCGCTGGAGGCCGTTGCGGCAGGTGGCGATGCCAACCGGGCGCTTGCCAACGCGACGCTCTTTCTCAATTCCTTCGGCCATGTGGTCATCGCCTGGCTCTGGCTGAAACAGGCATTGATTGCTGAAAAGGCCTTGGAGGGTGAAAAAGACGAGGGCACCGAGACGATCTTCTATCGCGGCAAGCTCGGCGCCTGCCGTTACTTCTTCCGCTATGAATTGCCGAAGGTCCATGCCGAACTGGCGCTTGTCGCATCGCTGGATACGACATGCCTGGATTTTGCCAGTGAAGACTTCGGCGCACTATAACGTGTCGCACCTGTTTGTTTCTGATCAGATGACTTTGGAAAACCTTGCCGTATCGCAGTGAATGTACGGAATAACCTGCGCGGTCGCTTGACGCACCCCGCATGAGCCGATACATGCGCCAACGGCATGTAATTTTATAACATTACATGCCGTTGGCAACACAAGGAGGTCCAGAACAATGGCATCGAGGCTTATAAAATTTGTGGGCATGGCAGCTTTGGCCGCAGGCGTGCTTTGCGCTCCGCAATTCATGGCGGTCGGCGCTGTAAATGCGGCTGAAAAGGCCCATACCCACGACCACGGCTCGGACCAGGTCTACAAGGGCTATTTTGAGGACGCTGATATCAAGGATCGCACGCTGGCCGATTGGCAGGGGGATTGGCAGTCTCTTTACCCGTTGCTGAAGGATGGCACGCTCGACAAGTTCCTGGAGCACAAGGCCAAGTCCGGTGACATGACGGTCGATCAGTATCGCGAATATTACACCAAGGGCTACGCAACCGATGTGGACCGCATCGTGATTGCCGGCGACAAGGTGACGTTCTATCGCGCTGGCAAGCCGACAGAGGCCACCTATGCCGATGATGGCCGCGAGACGCTGGCCTATAAGAAGGGCAATCGCGGTGTTCGCTACATCTTCAAGAAGACGTCGGGCGATGCCTCCATGCCGCAATATATCCAGTTCAGCGATCACCGCATCGCGCCGGAAAAGTCGGGCCACTATCATGTTTTCTGGGGTAATGATCGCGCCGCCACGCTTGCCGAGCTGAACAATTGGCCGACCTATTATCCCGCCGACCTGAGCCGCGAGGATGTCCTGCACGAGATGATGGAACATTGATGCCGCGGAGCCTTGCGGCTTCAGGCGTCATTCCCGGAGATATCCTGACCGCATTCAGCAATCGGGATATCTGCCTTGCATGAGGTCGGGCGCAACGGTCTTCGTTGCGCCCGATTGCGTCAGATAAAGGCTCTGCATTCCTCTGTCCGTTGATAAGCGATGAGGTCGAGGCAGATCGATGGCCCGCCGAGCGTCGTCAGGATCGCATGCGCCTGTCCGCGATGGTGGGTCTGATGGTTGAAGATATGGACAAGCGCCGGGCCGAGCCTCTGTGTGACCGGCTGCGGCGAGGTCATGGGCGTATAGGTGAAGTTTTCGCCAATCGCCGCATCGCTCAAGTGATCGACCCAGTCGATGATCCGCTCATCCTCGACCTGCCGCGCCGCATGCAGCGGCTCGAACTCGGCAAACAGTATTTCATTCAGCCGGCTTGGCATCGGGCCGCTGCCGGTAAAGCGGTTCAGCCAGATGCGATCAGCGACCAGCAGGTGGTTCAGCGTCGCCGCAAGCGACCCGAAGAAGGCGCCCGTCGGCTGGTTGAATTCTTCGCGGGTCAGCTTTGCAGCCTCTGCATAGAGAAGCGCGTTGGCCCATCGGTTGTAATATGCGAACATATTGAAATGTTGAAGCATTCTCATTCCTCCCGATGTGTAGATGGATCGTAGTCCGAAGTGGTGCCGCTTTCACCCCCTGCATCATGACAATTGATGATTGGACCATCATCGCATTTTATCCTGATCTCAAAAGAATATCCCCTTGGAGTGAAACATGCCCCTGATCCTTTACGGCCTTTGCGGTGAAGACCCGTCCATTCATTTCTCCCCTCATGTCTGGAAGGTGATCATGGCGCTGCGCCACAAGGGCCTCGATTACGAGTTCCGCCCGGTGGCGTTCACGGAAATCCCGAAGCTGGAAGACGGCTTTTCGCCGACGGTGCCGATCCTGAGGGACGGCGACAGGCTCATCCGCGAAAGCTTCGACATCGCGCTTTATCTGGAAGATGCCTATCCGGACCTGCCGAGCCTGTTCGGAGGCGAGGGCGGTCGCGCCATGGCGCGCTTTGTCGAGGGCTTCAGCCAGACAGTGCTCCATCCCGCCATCACCAAGATCGCGGTTGCCGACATCCACAATCTGCTCGCGCCAACCGATCGTGTCTATTTCCGCAAGAGCCGCGAGGCGCGGCTTAGCCAGACGCTTGAAGAACTCGCCTCCAACCGCTTCAGCGAGGTCGGCGAGTTTCCGCGCAAGCTCGAACCCATCCGCCACACGCTGAAGTTCCAGTCGTGGCTTGGCGGCGACGGGCCGCTCTTTGCCGACTATATCCTCTTCGGTGCGTTCCAGTGGGCGCGGGTCACCGCGTCGGTCGACATCCTGAAGAGCGATGATCCGGTGCGCGCCTGGTTCGAGCGTTGCCTCGATCTCCATGGTGGCATTGGCAGGCAGGTGCCCGCCGCTGCCTGAGCAGCGGCGGAAGCCGAGGATTTGCTTACTGGCCGTAGGTCACGGTCAGCTTGGCGCTGCCGAGCGCGTTGGCATTCGTCATGAAGCCGATCAGCGCGCCGCTGGTCTCTGCCGTCAGCGGCAGCTTGTCCACCTTCAGCGCCGTCAGCGTGAAGACGTAGCGGTGCGGTGCACCCGGCGGCGGGCAGGCGCCGGTAAAGCCCGAATAGCCGGAATCCGCATGGCTCTGGATCGCGCCTTCCGGTGCGCCCTTGTCTGCCGTGATGCCGGCGGCAAGTTCGCTTGTCTTGGCCGGAATGTTGAACATCACCCAATGCCAGAACCCGGAACCTGTCGGAGCGTCGGGGTCATAGAGGCTGAGGACGAAGCTTTTCGTTCCTTCCGGCGCGCCGCTCCAGGAGAGTGCCGGAGACACGTTGCCGCCCTTGCAGCCGAACGAATTGCCGACCTGCTCCAGCGGCAGCGTGCCGCCTTCCTTCAGGGTCGGGCTGGTCAGTTTGAAATCGGCAGCGAGCGCCGTGGACGACGAAATGACGAGGGCGACGAGGCCCAGAACCGCTTTGCGCATGTTGATCTCCTTCATGCTGATGCAATCGGGAGACTACAGTCACTCCGCCGCCTGCGCCGCTCCGGGGCGATCGGTTTCAAGCCCGATCCGCTCTGTTTGCGGGCTCGGAACCCTGATCGCGGTTGGCGCAAGCCCGAAGCGCGCCCGAAACCGGGCCGCGAACTTTGAGGGCGACTTGTATCCGACTTCGAAGGCAATGCTGGTGACCGGCATTTCGCTGGCCTGTAGCAGGGCGAGTGCGATCTGCATGCGCACGTCTGAAACGAGATCGGTGAGCGTGGTTCCGGAGACGGCAAGCTTCCGGCGCAGCGACGGCTGGCTCATCGCCACGGTCTGGGCGATGTCCGCGGCCTGCCATTCGCGGGCAGGGTCGCTGCCGATCAGGCTGCGGATGCGCTGGACGAGCTGGTCGCCCCGTTTGCTTGCCGCATCAATGCCCGACTGCCGGAGCCAGAGAACGATCTCGCCGACGACATGCCGCGCGATGCCCTCGGGGAGGTCCTTTGCCATGAGTGTGTCGCGGCCGCGGGCGAAGGCCTCCAGAAACCCGGCTTCCGGCTTGAGCCGCCGGGGGCTGATGGCCGCCTGCGCCGATCCTCTTTCGTCCGAATAGGAGGCAACGAGCTCGGGCGAGAGAACGATCCCTTCCGCGTGGTAATCGTTGTCGACACCCACCTCGTTGACGATCGTGCATTCGAGCCCCTGCGGCAGGAAGATGCATTCGCCGGGAGAGGCCGTGACCGTCACGCTGCCCGCCGTCACGATCTTGCGGCCGCGCTTCACGAGGATCACGGAGGGCTGATCGATGGTGAAGCGGCGGAACTCCCCGGGTGTGGCCTGATGAATGGCATAGTGCGAAGCAATGCCGGGCATCATGTGCATCAAACGCGCGGGAATGGTCGATAGAGGGTTCATTGATGGAAGGGTCCTGGCAGAAATTTACTCTGACGTTCAGACAGAATAGGACCCTTTGCGCCCGAGGCAAAGGCAGTCGCCTGCTTTTGTCGGTCGGAATTGCTCTGCCAGCCATTGTCCCCGCGCGTCCCCCCTTGTTTTGAGGCCGGAAGGAAGGTATTGAGCGGCCCAAATTCCCCATAAAACCCAAGGAATAAAAGACATGGCAATTGAACGTACCTTCTCGATGATCAAGCCGGACGCCACCAAGCGCAACCTGACCGGTGCCATCACCAAGATGCTCGAAGATGCCGGCCTGCGCGTCGTTGCTTCCAAGCGCGTCTGGATGAGCAAGCGTCAGGCTGAAGGCTTCTACGCCGTTCACAAGGACCGTCCGTTCTTCGGCGAACTGGTTGAAGGCATGACCTCTGGCCCGACCGTCGTTCAGGTTCTGGAAGGCGAAAACGCCATCCTGAAGAACCGAGAAGTCATGGGCGCAACCAACCCGGCAAACGCTGCCGAAGGCACGATCCGCAAGGTTCACGCGCTTTCGATCGGCGAAAACTCGGTTCACGGTTCGGACGCTCCGGAAACGGCTGCCGAAGAAATCGCTTATTGGTTCTCGGGCACCGAAATCGTCGGCTGATCCGATCCTATCTTGCTGCATTCAGCAGTCGTCGCGGGAGCCTTCGGGCTCCCGTTTGCGTTTCAGGAATATCGTTAGCGAATACTTAAGCGTCTCGCGTTAATCATCCTCCCTTACTGTATGGTCGATGCAGTTGTTTGATTGGGAGAGGAGAGAGACATGGCTAACGCAGGTGCTGATCGCATGAGCCGGGAATTGACGAAGACATTGAGTCTCGCCGGGCTTGACGATCAGAAGAAGGCCGCTCTGCGCACGATCGCCGAGCCGTTGAAGCAGGCTCTGCCGCCAGCGCTGAAATCAACGCACGATGCGGCCGCCGCGTTCCCCGATCTTGCGCCCATCTTTGCCGATCCCAAGGTCCGCGAGGCGCTCTGGAATTCTCACCTTCAGCGCTGGAGCCACGTTCTTGAAGGTCGGCTGGAGGAAGTCCTTCAGGCCAGCCTGACGGGGGCCAATGCCAAGGGCAAGTCGGGCGTCAATCCGAAATATCACATTGTCGGGCTCGGCATTTGCCTGGGCAAGATCGTCTCTTCCGTCGTTCAGCAGAGCTTCAAGCCGCGCGGCTTTCTGAAATCCGGAGCCGACGCAGAGAAGGTCGGCGAAGCGCTCGATGCCGTGGTCCGCGCAACCTTCATCGATATCGGACTTCTTCTGGAGCTTTACGCGCAGCGTACAGAGGCCGACCAGACGGAGGCCCTTGCCGAACAGGAACAGCAATCCGACCATCGCGGCGCGCTCTTTGGAGCAGCGCTCTCGGCGATCGCGTCGCGGGATCTGGAACATCGCATCAACGAAGATCTGCCGGGTGTGTTTGGCAAGATGCGCGACGATTTCAACCAGGCTGCCGAACAGCTCGGCGCCGCCATGGCGGATATCGATGGCAGCGCCGCCAATATCAATGCAGGTGCAGACGAGATTTCCCGGGCGACGGAAGATCTGGCCCGCCGCACCGAGCAGCAGGCCGCCTCCATCGAGGAAACGGCCGCAGCGCTTGAAGAAATCACGACCACCGTCAACGAGACCGCCATGCGCGCGGAAGATGCCGGCAAGCTGGTGAAATCCACGCAGGAAAATGCGATCCAGTCGGGCCGGGTTGTCGAGAAGGCGGTCGATGCCATGAGCGAGATCGAGCGCTCGTCAGACGAGATCTCCAATATCATCGGGGTGATCGACAACATTGCCTTCCAGACCAATCTTCTTGCGCTCAATGCCGGCGTTGAAGCCGCGCGTGCGGGCGATGCGGGCAAGGGCTTTGCCGTTGTGGCGCAGGAGGTTCGTGAACTCGCGCAACGCTCTGCCGCTGCCGCCAGAGAGATCAAGGCGCTGATCACCAAATCGTCGGAACAGGTCAAGGCCGGCGTGCAGCTTGTCGGCGAAACCGGCAAGGCACTGGAAACGATCATGAGCCAGGTCTCCGACATCAACACCAATGTCGTGGCGATCGTTGATGCGGCGAGGGAGCAGGCGACCGGTCTCAAGGAAATCAACCAGTCGGTCAGTTCGCTGGATCAGGGCACGCAGCAGAACGCGGCCATGGTCGAGGAAACCTCTGCGGCCAGCCGCGCTCTGGCGGACGAAGTCGCCCGCATTGCCAACATGACGCAATCGTTCCGGACCGGCAGGCGCAGCGAAGTTTCGGCGGGGCAGACGCCCAGAAAGCCGGCGGTCGCCAAGCCCGCCATCACGATGGCCTCGCCGGCAAGCCACAGGCAGGCCGCAAAGCCCGCGCCTCAGCGCCAGCAGGCCGCCTTGGCCAAGGCCTTCGGCGGCAGCGCAAAGCCGGCAGAGGCGAGCTGGGAAGAGTTCTGATCACCGAGTGCGATCCCGCACAACACACAAGACGCCGCGGCCCGCCCGCGGCGTTTTCGCGTTCAGGCCTTCGGGCAGTCCGTGTCGGGGCTGTAGTCCGCCTCGCCGCCCTTGACGAAGACCTTCGGGTTCATGTCATAGGCCGGGCCGACGACGATGGAATTCTTGGGCAGGATGGTCTGGTCGAGCGATGAGATCACCGTCGTCTCGACCGTCTGGATCTTGTTCGCATCCGGTCCGAACAGGCTGACCGCCACCCTGTAGGGCTTGTCCTTGACCACGCAGCGCAGCGGCGGGCTTTCCAGCGCCAGCTTCTCCCAGAACGGGAAGATCTTCTGCGTGATCTTCAAAGGCTCGCCGCCGGCGGGATTCTCGAAACTCGCCTCGACATAGCTGCCGTCCGGGATCTTGCCCTGGAAGTCGAAGGCGAGATTGTAGGTCGCCTTCGAGATGCGGTAGTTGAAGATGAAGAGCTTGCCGCTCAGTTTCAGCGGCTCGGTGGCGTCGCCCCTCTGGCAGCCGGCCAGCGCCAGCATGGCCGTCATCGTCACCACCGGGATCATCAGAAGCCTCGTCATGATGCATTCTTCTCCTGTCTTTTCCTGTGATAATGCAGGCGCGCTTTCGCGCGGTTGCCGCAGACCGCCATGTCGCACCAGGCGCGGCTCCTGTTTTTGCTGCGGTCGAGAAACAGCCATTCGCAATTCGGGCAAATCTTGAGAGCGGCACTCCGCGACGGCGAGACGAGCCTCAGCGCCGACATCGCCGTCTCGAAATCGAGGTCGCCCGATTGTCCGGCTCGGAGCGCCCGAGCGATCTCTTCCAGCAGATCCGCAAGCAGCAAGGCGGACGGCACACCCTTCGCCTCGGCACGGAAATGCCGGTCGATAGCCTCGCGCAGCGCGATCAGCGATGCGACGCGCCCAACCGGCAACGGCGAGAGCGCCTGAGCCGGCTGCTCCAGGCAAAGCCGCGTGGCAGCCTCGGGAAAAGCCTCCAGATTGGCCGGATCGGCAAAGCGGTCGATGGAACGCGCGGGATCGAAGCGCAGAATGACGCTGTTGGCGACATCCAGCGCCAGCGCGCCGCCCGAAAAGCGATGATGGGTCCAAGAAAAGGCCATGCCGCATTATAACTGGTAAAAGTGGTTTTACCAGTTATAATGTTGATCGAAGGGGAGGTGGCCGTGGCTTATATCCTGCAGCAATCCGTCAACGGCATTCCGCTGGCCGCGCTCTATGCGCTGCTGGCTTTCGCCTATTCGGTCGCCTTTGCTGTCACCCGCCGCGCCGACATCACCATCGGAGCGCTGTTCGCCTTTTCCGGCCAGATCTTCGCGCTCTTCTTCTTCATCGCCTGGCAACGCTACTGGCTGGTCCTGCCGCTCTGTCTGGCGATCGGCGCGGCGGCGGCCTTTCTCTATACGGGGCTGGCGGCGACGGTCATCGGCCGGCATGTCCTGCAGCCCCTGGGGCGGTCCGAGCCCCATGCGGTCATTGTCGGCGGCTTCGCGGTGATGATCGTTCTCATGGAAATCGCCCGGCTGGCATCGGAAACCCGCTCGATCTGGCTGCCGCCGCTTCTCAAGACGCCCGTGACGCTTCTCTCCGTTGACGGCTTTGCGGTCACTCTGACTGAGATGCAGATGCTCAACATCGCGCTCATGCTGGGCGTGCTGGCGCTTCTGGCGCTTTGGCTGGCGCGCGCCTCATGGGGGCGTCGCTGGAAGGCCGTGCGAGACGATCCGCTCGCGGCCGAACTGCTCGGCGTGGACAGCCGCTCGGTCTTCATCGAGGCCTATGTCGGCGCGGCGCTGGTCGCGACATTCGCCGGCCTGCTGATGACGGCCTATTACGGCACGATGGATTTCGGCGCGGGGCTCATGTTCGGTTTGAAGGTCGTCATGCTCGGCGCGCTGGGCGGTTATGCCTCACCACTGAAATCGGCCGCCGGTGGCGCGATCCTCGGCTTTGCCGAAACGCTCTGGACCGCCTTCGGGCCGCTGGCGCTGCGCGATATCGTGATGTTCTCGGCGCTGGTCTATATTCTGGTCATGACGCGGCGCGAGCAACTGGCGCCGTGATCCGTCACACGCTTTCGGGCAGCTTCCAGTCGATTTCCGTCATCCCCTGATCGCGCAGGAAAGCGTTGGTCTTGGAGAACGGCTTGCTGCCGAAAAAGCCGTTATGGGCGGATAGCGGCGACGGGTGAGGGGACTTGATGACCAGATGGCGTTTCGCGTCCACGAAGGCCGCCTTCTTCTGTGCGTAGGAGCCCCAGAGGATGAAAACGACCGGATGCGGCAGTTCGTTGACCTGCCGGATGACGGCGTCGGTGAACTTTTCCCAGCCCTGACCCTGATGCGAGGCCGCCTGGCCGCGTTCGACCGTCAGGACACTGTTGAGCAGCAGCACGCCCTGCTTCGCCCAGCTTTCCAGAAAGCCGTGGCGGGCGGGCACGATGCCGAGATCGCTTTCCATTTCCTTGTAGATATTGACGAGCGATGGCGGCGACCGCACGCCCGGCTGCACGGAGAAGCAGAGCCCATGCGCCTGCCCGTCGCCGTGATAGGGATCCTGTCCCAGAATGACGACCTTGACCTTGTCGAGGGGCGTGAGATCGAGCGCGCGGAAATATTCAGAGCCTTTCGGGAAAATCCACTTCCCGGCCTCTCTCTCGGCCTGCAGGAATTGCTTCAGCTGCGTCATGTAGGGGCTGGCGAATTCGCCGGCGAGCGCCACTTTCCAGCTTTCCTCCAGCCGCACGGTCTCGCTCATGGCTTCACCCATTTGTCGCGTGCCGAATCGTCCTCGTCCTTGGCGGCAACCCAGGCGCCATGCGAGCCATCGGCATTGTGTTCCTTCTTCCAGAAGGGGGCGGCGGTCTTCAGGAAGTCCATGACATAGTTCGCGCCATCGAAGGCCGCCTGCCGATGCGGGGCCGTGGCGCTGACGAGAACAATCCGCTCGCCCGGCATGATCTTGCCATAGCGGTGGATGACCGAGAGGCCGATCAGCGAGAAGCGACCGACCGCGTCTTCGGCAATGCGCTGAAGCTCGGCTTCCGCCATGCCGGGATAATGTTCGAGCTCAAGGGCGGATAGCCGGCCACCTTCGTCGCGGCAGAAGCCGGTGAACTGCACCAGCGCTCCCACACCCGGCCGCCCCTCCGTCAGGCGCGCAGCCTCGGCCGAAGGATCGAAATCCTCGTGCTGGACGGCGATATGGAGCGTCAGAGACATGAGGCTCAGCCTCCGGTCATGGGCGGGAATATGCCGATTTCGCGGACGCCCGCAATCTTCTCCGAGTGGTCCGCATGTTCCTGATTGAGTGCCACGCGGATCGCTTCCGGAAACCTCAAGGCCTCGTCATACTCTTCGCCGAGCGTCTTGAGATAGGCGAGCAGTTCACCAACCGTCGTCACCTCTGCCGGTAGGTCGAGGTCTTCCTCGCCCTTTCCGATCTTCTCGCGCACCCAGGCGAAATAGACGAGTTTCACGCTCATTCTTCATCCACCACATGTTTCAGGCCGGCGCGGAAATAGTCGTAGCCGGTATAGATGGTGATGATCGCAGCCGCCCAGAGCAGCACGATGCCGACGAGCACGGTATGGGGCACATAAGCCTCGCCCGCCGGACCCACGATGAGGAAGCCGATCGCAATCATCTGGATCGTCGTCTTCCACTTGGCGATGCGGGTGACGGGCACGGAGACCTTCAGCGCGGCCAGATATTCGCGAAGCCCCGAAACGAGAATTTCACGGCAGAGGATCGTGATTGCCGCCCAGAGCGACCAGCCGGCGATCGTCCCGTCGGCGGCCATCAGCAGCAGGATCGACGAGACAAGCAGCTTGTCAGCAATCGGGTCCAGCATGCGGCCGATATTCGACGTCTGCTTCCAGATGCGGGCGAGATAGCCATCGAAGAAATCGGTGATGGAGGCCGCCGCAAAAAGCCAGAAGGCAATCCAGCGCGCAAAATTCGTCGCATGCAGATGTCCTTCTATGAAGAAACAGAGCACGATCAGCGGGACCGTGATGATCCGGGCATAGGTGAGAAGATTGGGAATGTTATAGGCGCGGGATGCCATTTTCGCGGATTCGCCTGTTCAGTTTATGGGCATAAGAGAAGCCCTTGCGACTCAAAGGTCAACGCCGAGCTCAGCTTATCTCATGAAATATTGGTGAAATCCGCGCGTTCAATGGCAGGCGCGACAAAAATGCGAGATGCTGCGCCAATATCAGCGTGGCCGGCTCAACCCGGCCCCTCGTGAAAATGATTGTAGACGAGACGGGCAACCGATTCCGAAATGCCTTCGACCGTCATCAGATCGGAAATGCCGGCGCGGGACACCGCCTTCGCCGTGCCGAAATGCTTCAGCAGCGCGCGCTTGCGCTGTGGCCCGATGCCGGCGATTTCGTCGAGCGGGTTCTTGACCATCTCCTTCTTGCGCCGGGCGCGATGCGAGCCGATGGCGAAGCGATGCGCCTCGTCGCGCAGACGCTGGATGAAATAGAGAACCGGATCGCGCGGCGGCAGCGAGAAATCCGGGCGTCCTGTCGCAAAGAAGCGCTCGCGCCCGGCATCGCGGTCGACGCCTTTGGCCACGCCGATGGCCGTCACGGCATTGGTGATCCCAAGCTCTTCGAGAATGGCGCGCACGGCCGTCATCTGCCCCTGGCCACCATCGATGAGGATGACATCGGGCCAGGCCGGGAAGCCGCGATCCTCGGCATCAGCGGTTTGCGGCTGTGTGCGGTCCGGAATTCCTTCTTCCTTGATCAGCCGCGAGAAGCGCCGCGTCATCACCTCGCGCATCATGCCGAAGTCGTCGCCCGGCGTGATCTCTTCCGACTTGATGTTGAACTTGCGGTATTGATTCTTCACGAAGCCTTCCGGCCCCGCCACCACCATGCCGCCGACGGCATTCGTGCCCATGATATGCGAGTTGTCGTAGATCTCGATGCGGGTCGGGACATAGGAAAGCTGGAACGTCTCGGCAAAACCCTTGAGCAGCCGCGCCTGCGAGGATGTCTCGGCAAGCTTGCGCCCATGCGCCTCGCGCGCATTTCCCAGAACATGCTCGATCAGGTCGCGCTTCTCGCCGCGCTTCGGCGCCAGGATTTCCACCTTGCGGCCCGTCTTTTCGCTGAGCGCTTCGGAAAGAAGGTCGGCCTCCTCGACATCTTCCGAAAGCAGGATCTGCCGGGGGCAGGGCTTGTCGTCATAGAATTGGGCGAGGAAGGCATTGAGCACCTCTCCGCTGGTGAGTGCCGAATCGGCGCGCGGGAAATAGGCGCGGTTGCCCCAGTTCTGCCCGGTGCGGAAGAAGAAGACCTGAATGCAGGTGAGCCCGCCCTCGTGATGGATCGCGAAGGCATCGGCATCCTCGACGCTGGCCGGATTGATGCCCTGATGGCTCTGCACATGCGAGAGACCGGAAAGCCGGTCGCGCAGCACGGCGGCGCGCTCGAAATCGAGATCGTCCGCGGCTTCCGCCATAGACTTGGCGATCTGTTCCTTCACCGCCTTGCTCTTGCCCGAGAGGAAATCGCGTGCTTCCGACACCAGTTCGGCATAGCCCGCCGTGCTGATCTCGCCCGTGCAGGGGCCGGAACAGCGCTTGATCTGGTAGAGCAGGCAGGGGCGCGTGCGCCCCTCATAGGAACTGTCGGTGCAGGTGCGCAAGAGAAAGGCGCGCTGCAGCGAATTGATCGTGCTGGCCACCGCCGTTGCCGAGGCGAAGGGCCCGAAATAGTCGCCCTTGCGCGCCCGCGCGCCGCGATGCTTGTAGATCGCAGGTGCCGGGTGATCGCCAGTCAGAAGGATATAGGGAAACGACTTGTCGTCGCGCAGCAGAACGTTAAAGCGCGGGCGCAAGCGCTTGATGAGATTCGCTTCCAGCAGAAGCGCCTCGGTCTCCGTCCGCGTCGTGACGAATTCCATCGCGGTCGTGGCGGCGACCATATGGGCGATGCGGTTCGAATGAACGCGCCCCTGCGCGTAATTGCCGACGCGCTTCTTCAGCGAGCGGGCCTTGCCGACATAAAGAACGTCGCCCTTCGCGTCTAACATCCGGTAGACGCCCGGGCTGTTCGGCAATTGCTTGACATATTCGCCGATCAGTTCGGCGCCAGTCAGGCCGGTGGCGGCGGCAAGGTTTTCCGACCACTCGATGGCCGGCGCAGGTCCGGCCTCGACAGCCTCCGGCAAATCGTCCTCATCGTCTTCGGGCGTCTCGCCATAAAGGACGCCACCATCTTCCAGCTTGCCGCTCGTCATTCCGCCTTACCGAATCATTCTCTCAGAGCCTGCCATTGTAGCGGCCCGCCGACCTGTTTGCGGCATTATATAGGGATCACTCGGCCAGTCCTGCCACATCCGGCGTTTCCCACGCCAGATGTTGACCGCCGTCGAGCGCGATCATCTGACCGGTGACGGAGGTGGCGCCATGGAAATAGGCAATGGTGCGGGAAAACTCCGAAAGGTCCGGTCCCTTGCCGAGAAGCAGCGCGCCGGTCTGCTGTTCGAAATCCTGCCGCGACTGCCTTGCATTCGGCAATGTGGGGCCGGGGCCGATGGCATTCACGCGGATTCGCGGGGCGAGCGACATCGCCATCGTCTTCGTTGCCATCAGCATGGCGGCCTTGGAGAGCATATAGGAGTAATAGTTCGGCGTCGGGGCCCAGACGCGCTGGTCGATGATGTTGACGATCAGGCCCTTTTCATCCGCATCGAGCAGACGCGCATATTCGCCCGCGAGAATCGACGGTGCGCGGACATGGACATCGAAATGTCCGTCCCAGGTGGCGCGGTCGAAATCGGTCACCCAGTCCGGCTGGAAGAGCGAGGCATTGTTGACGACAACGCCGAGGCCACCCAGCGCCTTGTGCGCCTGCCGGATGAGGGCAAGCGTCTCGGCTTCGTCGCGCAGATCGGCCTTCAGCGCGACCGCGTCGGCGCCCGAGTCGCGCAACGATTGCGCGAAATTCTCCGCCTCGTCGATGGAAGAGTTGGCGTGGACGGCGATGGAAAAGCCCAAATTCGCCAGCCCTTCGCAGATCGCTCGGCCGATGCGCCGGGCGCCGCCCGTCACGAGCGCCGACTTCTTTGGCAATACATGGTCAGACACGCTTGACTGCTCCGTTTGCGGGGTTGCTCAAGTTACAGGCCAAAAGAGACCGTGTAAAATCGGGAATGCATATTAAGGAGTTATTAAAGAATTTGGCTCCGATTTCGACATAAGGGTAAACATAGTTATAATAGACAGGCATTATTGTACCAATATATGGCTGGTTTTTCGGTTATGGTTAACGAATTGCCTGTTGTAAATCGACAACATCACCTTTCGGACTTCTTTTTGACACAACAATTTCACAATCTGGCTCTTGGAATTCCTCATTCTGATATCAAATTGAGACTCAACCGGAGAGGGATCAAACCGGATTTTCGGACTGCCCACATGAATGATCTCGGGCAGGCCGTAGTGAAAAGGAGAATGTTATGCGTAAAATGATCATCGCTCTTGTGGCTTCGGCTGCTTCTATCGCTTCGGTATCGGCCGCTTATGCAGCTGACGCCATCGACTCTGTTCCGCAGGCTCCGTCTGCACCGGTCTCCGCACCGGTCGTTGGCAACTGGGCCGGCGGCTACGTCGGCGCAACCGGTTCCTGGAACTGGGGTCAGATCAAGAACTCTGGCTACGCCAATGCTTTCGGTCTCGGCGGCTACGCTGGCTATAACTTCCAGGACGGCCAGCTGGTATACGGCGTTGAAGGCAACGTGGATTACAACGGCGCACAGCGCACCACTGCCGGCATCAAGACCGAAACCGGCGTACAGGGCGCTCTGCGTGCACGCGTCGGCGTCGACATGAACCCCTTCATGCTCTACGGCGCAGCCGGTGTAGCTGCTGGTAGCGTCAAGGTTTCCGACGGCGCTGGCAACAATGACTCGCGTGGCGTTATCGGCTGGACCGCTGGCGTCGGCGCTGAAACGAAGCTGACGGAAAACGTAACGGCTCGCGTCGAATACGACTTCACGTCGTTCGGCAACCGCACCTACGTTCTCGGCGGCACCAACGTTTCGCGTGGCTACGACCAGAACGCTGTCAAGGTCGGTATCGGCTACAAGTTCTGATCCGCTTACCCAAGCGCATCAACGGAAAGGCCCGGCTCGCGCCGGGCCTTTTTGCATTTGTGATGTGACGCTGATGCAGTCAGTCCTGACGGACGACTGGATCAGGCCTTCATTGCGATTTGAATTCCGGATAGGCCGGGAAAAGCGTCTCGTAACTGCTCAGGAACGCGCGATGTCCGGGCCATATCTGTTCCCACTGGCCGGCAAAGCGCAGCCCGAGATATCCGGCAAGCGCGGCGACCGCGACATGCCCGCCGGTCAGGCCGTTTTCGAACGAAACCGGATTGGCCTCCAGATGGGCAAGGCCCCGCGTCACCTTTGACCACTGCTTGTCGAGCCACGGCTGATGGATTTTCTCCTCCGGCCGGAAGCGGCGCTCATAGACATGGGCGAGCAGGCAATCGGTGATCCCGTCGGCGAGGGCCTCCAGCACTTCAGCCTGCGTCCGCGCTTCTGCGTCGGTGGGGTAGAGCTTTCCGCCGCTGGCGCGATCGAGAAACTGCATGATGGCGCGGCTGTCGAAGACCGCGGAACCGTCGTCGCGCAGCAGAACCGGGATCTTGCCGAGCGGATTGTTGCCGATCAGCAGCGCCGGCTCGTCGTCGGTCTTGACGATCTCGCTTTCGACCGGCAGGCCGGCCTGGCGTGCGGCCATGCGGACCTTGGCGGAATAGGGCGAGGCGGGGGAGTAGAGAATTTTCATCAGCGCACCGGGGGAATATTGATGGATTTCAGGGGGCAGGCGTCGGCATCGACTTCCATGCAGTCGCGGAACTGCAGGTCCTTGGTCATGCAGATGCGAATTTCTTCCAGCATCTTCGAGGAGCAGGAGACGGCGATGCCTTTCGGGCTCATGCCGGGATTGGCAGCCAGAAACGCCTTCTCGATATCGCCGGGATTGGCGCTCTTGCCCTGGTCGAGCCTTGCGAGCGCCGGCGGGATCTTGACCTTGTCATAGGCGCTGCGGACGGTCTGCAGATAGTCGGCCTGTTTGAGGCCCGAGCAGGTGCCGTGCTTGCGCCATTCATGGCCGATGAGACCCATGGACGGGATGATGTCGAGATAACGCCGGCCGAGATTGTCGGGGATGCGATCCGATTCGCGCGTCGGGCAGAATTCCGGATAGCCGCTCTCGTTCTGCGGCCACAGCCCGTGCACGATGAAGCCGAAATCCTTGGACGGATCGCATTGCATCGTCTTCTGCCCCTGCGGATGCGTGGCGCACCAAGAGGGTGACCACGACAGCGACAGGACGTAGAAGTCGAAGCCCTGCTTCGGTTGGTCGCTGGCGCTGAGCGCCGGGCTGGCACCGAGCGTGGCGAAGGCAAGAACAGCGGCGAGGCCGGTGGAGATCGTCGTCCGCATGGCGCTCACCTGACAGACCGGCACTGGCGGCCGTCGACATACCAGGGGTCGAGGCCGGCGATGCAGAAGCGCACCCGCTCGCCAAGACCCGCATATCCCATGCCGCTCTCGATCATGTACCAGAGATCGCGGCGGTGACCGTCATTCATGTCCACCTTGGCATGGCAATAGACGCGCTGGATCGGATGCGTCTCGTCGCGATAGTCGACGCGGGTGTTCGAGACCTTGTCGAAGCCGACAATGTCGAGATTGGCCTGCAGATAGCGGCTGGCCTTGTAGTCGAAGCGGCTGTCGATGAAAGAAAGAACGCTGCTGTCGGCACAATCCGATGTGCCGGCATAGGCCGCGCCGCCGGTGAACAGGGTTCCGGCCAGCGCACAGATCGCTGTGGCCGTGGAAAGTTTCGTCATAGGCTTCCCCCAAGGATATGAAATATCTTGCGAACGAAGAATGGGGAGTTTGGCGGCACATTGCAAGTGACGATCCCGCGACGGCAGGGCGGCCTCAGATCGCCTCCCGGCCATCGCGCCTAGTCCTCGCCGCGCAGCCACATGTTGCGCGTGGAGGCGAAACGATCCTGCGCCAGAAGCGTCTTCAAAACCGGCAATATCCGCTTCAATTCCTCATGCAGCGTGAAGGGCGGATTGACGATGATGAGGCCGGAGCCGCTGAGGCCCGTGGTCTCGCGGTCGCTGCGCACCGCAAGCTCCGCGCATAGCATTTTCGGGATCTCGGTTTCCTTCAGCGCGGCATGGAAGTCGGCAATCGGCGCGCCTCTCTTGATCGGATACCAGAGGCAATAGGTGCCGCCCGGAAAGCGGCGATAGGCCTTCACGAGCCCGTCCACCAGCCGCTCATACTCGCCCTCGATCTCGAAGGGCGGATCGACGAGCACGATGCCGCGCTTCTCCTTCGGCGGCATATGCGCGCCGAGCGAAAGCCAGCCGTCAAGTTCGGTGACGCGCACATGGTAGTCGCCTTCAAAGAGGTTGCGCAGTGTCTCGCAATCTTCCGGATGCAGCTCCATCGCGGAAAGCCGGTCCTGCTCGCGCATCAGGATGCGGGTCAGTTTTGGCGAGCCGGGATAGAGCTTTACGCCGCCTTCCGGATTCAATGCGCGAACCGCATCGAGATAGGGCGCGAGGAGCGGAGCGACATCCGCCGGCAGTTCGGCGGCGATCAGCCGCCCGATGCCGTCCAGCCATTCCCCGGTCTTCTGCGCCTCGAGTGAGGAGAGGTCGTAAAGCCCGATGCCGGCATGCGTATCGACGACGCGGAAGGCCTTGTCCTTCTGCTGGAGATAGACGATCAGCCGGGCGAGCACGGCATGCTTGAGGATATCGGCGAAATTGCCCGCGTGGTAGATGTGCCGGTAATTCATTCCGTGCCCCGATCGGTCTCATGAAATCATGTCATGGCCGGCTTTTTCGTCTTCCGGCGCATTTTCGCTTCGCATATACCTGTCAGCCATGAACATTGCGACCCCCGATCTCACCCGCCCGCGCAAAGGCTTCTCGGCCTGCCCGCATGACTGTCCCTCGACCTGTGCGCTGGAAATCGACATCGGCGCGGATGGCCGCATTGGCCGCGTTCATGGCGCGAAGGCGAACAATTACACCGATGGCGTCATCTGCGCCAAGGTGGCCCGCTATGCCGAACGGCTCTACCATCCCGACCGGCTGCTGAAGCCGATGAAGCGCAAGGGCGCGAAAGGGGCGGGGAGCTGGACGGATATCAGCTGGGACGACGCGCTGGACGAGATTGCCGAAGCCTTCGTCAAGGCAGAAGCAGCTCACGGGGCAGAGGCCGTCTGGCCCTATTTCTACGCCGGCACGATGGGGCTGGTGCAGCGCGATTCCATCGAGCGCCTGCGCCATGCCAAGCGCTATTCCGGCTTTTTCGGCACGATCTGCGTCAACCCGGCCTGGACAGGCGTCACCATGGCGCTTGGCCGGCTTTCAGGCGTCGATCCGCGCGAGATGGTGAAATCCGATTGCGTCATCATCTGGGGCACGAATGCCGTGTCCACCCAGGTCAATGTGATGACCCATGCGATCAAGGCGCGCAAGGAACGCGGCGCAAAGATCGTCGCCATCGACGTCTATGACACGCCGACGATGAAGCAGGCAGACGTCAAGCTGATCCTCAAGCCCGGCACGGACGCAGCACTTGCCTGCGCCGCCATGCATGTCGCCTTCCGCGACGGCTATGCCGACCGCGCCTATCTCGCCAAATACACCGACGATCCGGCGGGTCTTGAGGCCCATCTGGCCACCCGCACGCCGCAATGGGCCGCCGAGATCACCGGCCTGACGGTCGAGGAGATCGAGGACTTCGCCCGCCTCGTCGGCACGACAAAGCGCAGCTTCTTCCGCCTCGGCTATGGCTTCACCCGCAGCCGCAACGGCACGGTCTCCATGCATGCGGCCCTGTCACTACCGACGGTGCTGGGCAGCTGGCAGCACGAGGGCGGCGGCGCTTTCCACACGAATGCCGATATTTTCGGCATGACGACCGGGCTGATCAAGGGCGCGAGCTATGCCGATCCCTCGGTGCGCGCGCTCGACCAGTCGCAGATCGGCCGCGTGCTGACAGGAGATGCGGAAGCGCTGCGCAACGGCCCGCCGGTGACGGCCATGCTGATCCAGAACACCAATCCGGTGAATATCGCCCCCGAACAGCGCGTTGTCCGCGAGGGCTTTGCCCGCGAAGATCTCTTCGTCGCGGTCCACGAGCAGTTCCTGACCGAGACGGCCGAAATGGCCGATATCGTGCTGCCGGCCACCATGTTCGTTGAACATGACGACATCTATCGCGGCGGCGGCCAGAGCCATATTCTCCTCGGGCCGAAACTGGTTGAGCCGCCGGAAACGGTGCGCACCAATCTCTTCGTCATCGAAGAACTCGCCAGTCGCCTCGGCGTCGCCGACACGGCAGGCTTCGGCATGAGCGAGCGCGACCTGATCGCAACCGTTCTCCGCCCCGGCGAGCTGGAGCAGCTGGATGGCGAGAAGTGGATCGACCGCAAATTGCCCTTCGAGGAAGCCCATTTCCTCAACGGCTTTGGCCATGCCGATGGCAAGTTCCATTTCCGCCCCGACTGGATGGGGCAACAAGCCAGCACCCGTCCGCCGGACAATGTCGGCATTCTCGGCCCGGCCTCGCGGCTGCCGGAATTCCCGGACTATTGCGCGGTGATCGAGGAGACGGATGCAGCCCATCCTTTCCGTCTCGCCACATCGCCGGCCCGCAACTTCCTCAACTCCTCCTTCGCCGAGACCAAGACGTCACGCGAGAAGGAAGGCCGGCCGGAAGTGATGATCAATCCGGATGACGCCGCAGGGCAGGGCATTGAAAACGGCGACATCGTGCGCCTTGGCAATGCGCGTGGCGATCTTCGCCTGCACGCCCGTGTCACATCCGAAGCCCGCAAGGGCGTGCTGATCGCCGAAGGCCTGTGGCCCAACAAGGCGCATCTCGACGGCGAGGGCATCAACGTGCTGACTGGCGCCGACTGCGTCGCGCCCTTTGGCGGGGCTGGTCTTCATGACAACAAGGTTTGGCTGGTCAAGGCATGACGTTTTTCAGGAAGGCCGGCGCGCGGATTGTCGAGAACCTCCATGCCTACAAGGGCTGGAACAACCTCTACCGCCTGATTATCGACTATACGCGTTCGGACGGCGAGACCGCCCGGCTGATACGCGAAGTCGTGGATCACGGCTCGGCGGGGTCGATCCTGCTTTACGATCCGGCACGGGATGTCGTGGTTCTTGTCCGCCAGTTTCGCACCGCGACCTTCTATCTCGACCGCGATCCTTTCGTGCTGGAGGCCGCTGCCGGCTTGCTGGATGGGGACGATCCGGAAGAGGCGGCTCGCAGGGAGGCGCTGGAGGAGACGGGCTATCGCGTTGGCAAGGTCTTTTCCCTGTTTCCGATGTTCGGATCGCCAGGTGCTCTCGCCGAAGAGGTCCACCTCTTCGTCGGGCTGATTGATACAAGCAACCGGGAAGCAGCCGGCGGCGGTCTGGCCGACGAGCATGAAGATATCGAAGTGGTCGAACTCCCCCTCGATACCGCGTTTTCGATGATCGGCGAGGGCCGGCTTCCCGACGCCAAGACGATCATTCTTCTGCAATGGGCGGTCATGAACCGCGCATTGCTTCAGGCGGGCTGATCAGCGCCGCCGCGCGCTTCCGAATTGAACATCAGCCGAGCGACAGGACGCACTGCGCTTCGTCCGAGCCACCGGGCAAGGTGCCGTTGGCGAAGGCCGCAAGCACGGCGCGGTAGATGCGATGCTCCTGCTTCAGCACGCGTGCCGCCAGCGCGTCCGACGTATCGCCTGCCAGAACCGGCACGACCGCCTGGGCCAGGATCGGGCCTTCATCCATGCCTTCTGTGACCAGATGCACCGTGCAGCCCGCCACCTTCATCCCCGCGTCAATGGCGCGCTGATGCGTGTGGAGACCGGCAAAGAGCGGCAGCAGGGACGGGTGGATATTGAGGATGCGGCCCTCATAGGGCCGGATGAATTCGGCCGAAAGCAGCCGCATGTAGCCGGCGAGGCAGATGATGTCGGGCGCGATCTCGGCAAGCTTGGAAAGGATCGCCGCCTCATGCGCGGCCTTGCTCTCATAGTCGCGGCGCAGGAAGGCGTAGGTCGCAATGCCTAAGCCTTGAGCCTTGGCAAGCCCGCCCGCATCCGTCTTGTCGGAAATCACAGCGACGATTTCGGCCGGAAAGTCCTGCGCGTGGGCGGCCTCGGCCAGCGCGAGCATGTTGGACCCGCTGCCGGAGATGAAGACGACAACGCGCTTGCGCTGACCCGCCATCGCGCCTGTCATAGCGTCAGCGCGCCCTTGTAGACCGTGCCATGCGCGCCTTCTGCGCGGGCGACCATGCGGCCAAGCTTGAAGACGGTTTCGCCTTCCGCTTCCAGCACGGCAGCAACCTGATCGGCCTTGTCGGGCGAAACGACGGCAATCATGCCGACGCCGCAATTGAAGGTGCGCAGCATTTCGTTCGGTGCCACGCCGCCGGTCTTGGCCAGCCAGGAGAACACAGCCGGTGCCTTGACGGCGGCCAGATCGATCTCGGCGGCCAGATGCTTCGGCAGCACGCGCGGAATGTTTTCCGGGAAGCCGCCGCCGGTGATATGGGCCAGCGCCTTGATCGCACCCGTCTCGCGGATCGCCTTCAGAAGCGGCTTCACATAGATGCGGGTCGGCGTCAGCAGCGCTTCGCCGAGCTTCTTTTCCGGCGCAAACGGCGCCGGGGCATCATAGGAGAGGCCGGACAACTCGACGATCTTGCGCACCAGCGAGAAACCGTTGGAGTGAACGCCCGAGGAGGAGAGGCCGAGGATCACGTCACCTTCGGAGACTTCTTCGGACGGCAGAAGCTGGCCGCGTTCGGCAGCACCGACCGCAAAGCCGGCAAGGTCGTAATCGCCCTTGGAATACATGCCCGGCATTTCCGCCGTCTCGCCGCCGATCAGCGCGCAGCCGGAGATGAGGCAGCCTTCGGCAATGCCCTTGACGATCGCCGCACCCTGATCCGGGTCGAGCTTGCCGGTGGCAAAATAGTCGAGGAAGAAGAGCGGTTCGGCGCCCTGCACGACGAGGTCGTTGACGCACATGGCGACGAGGTCGATGCCGACCGTGTCGTGGAAATCCGCGTCGATGGCAATCTTCAGCTTGGTGCCGACGCCGTCATTGGCAGCAACGAGGACCGGGTCCTTGAAACCGGCAGCCTTCAGGTCGAACAGGCCGCCGAAGCCGCCGATCTCGCCATCCGCACCCGGCCGGCGCGTCGAGCGGACGGCAGGCTTGATCTTCTCGACCATGAGGTTGCCGGCATCGATATCGACGCCCGCATCGCTATAGGTCAGTCCGTTGCGTCCATCCGCGCTCATGAGCGATCTCCGCTGCGATTTCCGGTATGCGCCCGCCATTCGCATGACATCCCCTCATATGCAAGACGCAACGCCTGCATCGCGCCGATTTTCACCAGATAACGCCGGCTTTGCCCTTGGAATTACCTCTTTGGCATACGAAGTAGAAGGCTGGAAACAGCCGTTTCGCCGGAGCGCGTGCATGAACATCGCCAACATCATCACCGTCGGTCGGCTGCTCTGTGTTCCCGCCGTGCTCTATTGCCTGCTGCATGGCGACATGCGGCTGGCCTTCTACATCTTCCTCATTGCGGGCCTCTCCGATGCGGTCGATGGGGCGATTGCTCGCAGGTTTAATCTGCGCACCGAGCTCGGCGCCTGGATGGACCCGGTGGCAGACAAGCTCCTGATGGTCTCTGTCTTCGTGATGCTGGCCTGGCTCGGCCTCATTCCGGACTGGATCGTCTTCCTTGCCGTCACGCGTGATGCGCTGATCGTCGGTGCTTTCCTCGTAACCACCCTGATCGGCAACCCCATCAAGGTCGCTCCGCTGATGGTTTCGAAGATCAACACGGCGTTCCAGATCGCGCTGGTTGTGACGGTTCTGAGCGACCAGGCCTTCGGTCTCGGGCTCGGTCCGCTCGTCACAATCCTTCTCTATCTCACGGCGCTCTTGACCTGCGCTTCCGGTGCGTCCTATCTCGTCGTCTGGATGCGGCACGTGGCCGGATCAAAATAAGCGCCGTGGACGGATGCCATGACCAGCAAACTCAGCTCGCACAATCTGAAACGTCAGCTCGCCTTCTGGCTTGTTGGGCTCGTTTTCCTGATCATTTTCCTCATGGTCTTCAGCTCGATCCTGCTGCCCTTCGTGGCCGGCATGGCGCTGGCCTATTTCCTTGATCCGGTGGCCGACTGGTTCGAGCGGCGCGGCCTGTCGCGCCTGATGGCGACCATCGTCATCCTCGTGCTCTTCGTCGTCTTCTTCGCGCTGGCATTGGTTCTTGTGGTGCCGCTGCTGGCCAGCCAGTTCAACCAGTTCCTGAAGGACCTGCCGGGCTATATCACCGCGTTGCAGCAGCTCATCACCAAGGCGAGCCCGGACATGCTGCCCGCCTGGGCGCGCGATCAGATCGGCGCGCTGAAGGACAATTTTTCGAGCATCCTGGGTGAGGGGACAAAGTTCCTCGCCACGCTGTTCGAGCAGATCTGGAATTCCGGCAAGGCGATTGTCGATGTCGTGTCGCTTCTCGTCGTCACTCCTGTTGTCGCTTTCTACCTGCTGCTCGACTGGGACCGCATGGTTGCCTGGCTCGACAATCTGGTTCCGCGTGATCACGTCCAGACGGTGCGCGCGCTCTCGACTGAAATCGACAAGACGATTGCCGGTTTCGTCCGCGGGCAGGGAACGCTCTGCATCGTGCTCGGGATCTATTACGGGACCGGGCTTGCGCTGACGGGCCTCAATTTCGGGCTTCTGATCGGCCTGTTTGCCGGCGCGATCAGCTTCATCCCCTATATCGGATCGACCGTCGGCCTCGTGCTCGCCGTGGGTCTCGCGCTCGTTCAGTTCTGGCCGGATTATCTCTGGATCGGCCTCGTGGCGCTCGTCTTCCTGTCGGGGCAGTTCCTTGAAGGCAATATCCTGCAGCCGCGTCTGGTCGGCCATCGTGTGGGCCTGCATCCGGTCTGGCTGATGTTCGCCCTGTTCGCCTTCGGCCTGCTGTTCGGCTTTGTCGGGTTGCTGGTTGCGGTGCCGGTTTCGGCCGCCATCGGCGTGCTGGTGCGCTTCGCCATTTCGCGCTATCTGGAGAGTGACCTCTATTACGGGCGGCAGCATCAGCTGCGCGACCTTCACCATCAGGCAGCGCAGATCAGCAAGAACAAGACGGTCGAGTGATCTCGAACGTCAGGGATGAGTAGTATCATGGCGCGTAATGCCGGTGATCACCAGTTGCCGTTGGAATTCCCGATCGAGGAGCAGACCTCGCGCGACGATCTGCGCGTGGCTGCCCCTCTCAAGGCCGCCGTGCGGATTGTCGATGGCTGGCCGAACTGGCCGTCGCCGGTCGTTGTCCTTGTCGGCCCCGTCGGTTGCGGCAAGTCGCATCTTGCCAGCATCTGGCGCGAGAATGCTGAAGCCGTCAGCATCGATCCGGTCGCGGGCTCCAACGCCGCGCTGCACGCCGCAACGCATCCTGTTCTTTTCGAGGATGTCGATCGCCGCACCTTCGATGACACGGAGCTCTTCCACGTCATCAACTCGGTTCGCGAAAACGGCACCTCTCTGCTGATGACGGCGCGCACGTCGCCATCCACCTGGGATGTCGAACTTCCGGACCTCAAGTCGCGCCTGAAGGCTGCAACCGTGGTCGAGATCGGCGAGCCGGACGAGGAGCTTCTGGCCGAGGTGCTGATGAAGCTCTTTTCCGACCGGCAGGTGGCCGTCGAGGACAAGCTGATCGCCTACATCGCCGCCCGCATGGAGCGCTCCACCGAGGCCGCGCGCCGCATTGTCGACACGCTCGACAGGCTTGCTCTGTCCAGGCAGATGAAAATCAATCGCGCGCTGGTCGCCGAAGTCCTCTCCGCCTTCGAAGAGGACGATGACAGGGATTCCGATTGACTGTCACGAATCCGTCGTCAAACTGTAATACGGCCGCTGGACAGTGGCTTGAAATGCGAGGATTTCTGACCCCATGGATACTTCGGCGCCTGCAGCAAACATAAACGAACCCCAAGTCGAAGACGTCATCGCCGCGCCCGGCGAAGAATGGTTCGACAAGCCGGAGCGCTTCGTCAACCGCGAGTTTTCCTGGCTGCAGTTCAATCGCCGCGTTCTCGAAGAAACCTTGAACAACGCGCATCCGCTGCTCGAACGCGTGCGCTTCCTGTCGATTTCGGCGACGAACCTCGATGAATTCTTCATGGTGCGCGTTGCCGGCCTCGAAGGTCAGGTCCGCCAGAACATCGCCATGCGCTCGCCGGACGGCAAGACGCCGTCCGAACAGCTCGACGCCATCCTCCACGAGATCGACAATCTGCAGATGGAGCAGCAGGCGGCACTCGCCGTGCTCCAGCAGAACCTCGCCCGCGAGGATATCCTGATCGTCCGTCCCTCGGCGCTGGGGCAGGAAGACATCGCATGGCTCGGCGATGAGTTCGTGCAGTCGATCTTCCCGGTTCTGACGCCGCTCTCCATCGACCCGGCGCATCCGTTCCCGTTCATCCCGAACCTCGGCTTCTCGATCGGTCTTCAGCTCGAAAGCAAGACCGGCCGTGAACCGATGACCGCACTGCTGAGGCTTCCCGTCGCGCTGCCGCGCTTCATCCGTCTTCCCGATGCCGGCAACACGATCCGCTACATCACGCTGGAAGATGTGGTGAGCCTCCACACCGGCAAGCTCTTCCCGGGCTATGAGGTGCGCGGCTACGGAACGTTCCGCATCATCCGCGACAGCGATATCGAAGTCGAGGAAGAGGCCGAAGACCTCGTGCGTTTCTTCGAAACGGCGCTGAAACGCCGCCGCCGCGGCTCGGTGATCCGTATCGAGACAGACTCCGAAATGCCGGACAGCCTGCGCAAGTTCGTCGTGCAGGAACTCAATGTTCCCGACAATCGCGTCGCCGTTCTGCCGGGTCTGCTGGCGCTGAACACCATGTCCGAGATCTGCAAGACCCCGCGTGAGGATCTGCTGTTTGACCCCTATAATCCGCGCTTCCCCGAGCGCGTTCGCGACCATGGCGGCGATTGCCTTGCCGCCATCCGCGAGAAGGACATGATCGTCCACCATCCGTATGAAAGCTTCGACGTCGTCGTGCAGTTCCTGCTGCAGGCCGCGCGCGATCCGGACGTTCTGGCGATCAAGCAGACGCTCTACCGCACCTCCAATGACAGCCCGATCGTCCGCGCGCTGATCGATGCCGCCGAAGCCGGCAAGTCGGTGACGGCGCTGGTTGAACTCAAGGCCCGCTTCGACGAAGAGGCCAATATCCGCTGGGCCCGCGACCTCGAACGCGCCGGCGTGCAGGTCGTCTTCGGCTTCATCGAATTGAAGACACATGCCAAGATGTCCATGGTCGTCCGCCGCGAGGAGGGGAGGCTTCGCACCTATTGCCACCTCGGCACCGGCAACTATCATCCGGTGACAGCCAAGATTTACACCGACCTGTCCTTCTTCACCTGCAATCCGGTGATCGGGCATGACATGGCCAATATCTTCAACTTCATCACCGGCTATGGCGAGCCGGAAGAGGGCATGAAGATCGCGATGTCGCCGACGACGCTGCGTCCGCGCGTGCTGCAACACATCGCCGAAGAAACCGAACATGCCAAGGCCGGCCGCCCGGCCGCGATCTGGATGAAGATGAACTCGCTGGTCGACCCGGAAATCATCGATGCGCTTTATCGCGCCAGCCAGGCCGGCGTTCCGGTCGAGCTCGTCATTCGCGGCATCTGCTGCCTGCGCCCGCAGGTTCGGGGACTGTCAGATAATATTCGGGTCAAATCCATCGTCGGCCGCTTCCTTGAACACAGCCGCATCTTCTGCTTCGGCAATGGTCACGGTCTGCCCTCGGACAAGGCGCGCCTCTATATCGGCTCGGCCGACATGATGCCGCGCAATCTCGATCGCCGCGTCGAAACCCTTGTTCCGCTTCACAATAAGACTGTGCATGAGCAGGTTCTTTCGCAGATCATGCTGGCAAACCTCATGGACAACCAGCAGAGCTACGAGATACTGGAAGACGGAACCTCGAGGCGTGTTGATGTCGCTGAAGGCGAAGAACCCTTCAATGCACAACAATACTTCATGACCAACCCCAGCCTGTCCGGCCGCGGCGAGTCATTGACCACGGGGGCACCGAAACTGTTTGCTGGCTGGAAGCCGGCGAGAAAATGAACCTGGGACAGAATGGTAGAACCTGACGCACAGGGGCGCTTGCCCGGCATCGCCCCGGTCTCCGTCGTGGATATCGGGTCGAACTCGATCCGTATCGTCGTCTATGAAGGCATGAACAGATCGCCCGCCGTGCTCTTCAACGAGAAGATGCTGTGCGGGCTCGGCCGTGGCGTGGCCTCGACCGGCCGCATGGAGCCCGAAAGCATCGCCAAGGCGCTGAAAGCGCTCACCCGCTTCAAGGCGCTCTCCGATCAGGCGCGTGCCCGCAAGATGTATGTGCTGGCAACCGCTGCCGCCCGCGAGGCTTCCAACGGCTCGAAGTTCATCCAGGAGGCCGAGGCGATCCTCGGTTGTGAAATCCGCGTGCTGACCGGCCCGGAAGAGGCGATGTTCTCCGCACTCGGCGTCATCAGCGGCTTCCACAATCCGGATGGCATTGTCGGCGATCTCGGCGGCGGCTCGCTGGAACTGATCAATGTCCATGGCGGCAGCTACGATTCCGGCATCACCCTGCCGCTCGGTGGCCTGCGTCTGGCCGATCTCTCCGGCAACTCGATCGAGAAGGCCACGGCACTGGCCCGCAAGATGCTGAAGGACGAGACCTGGCTGTCGATCGGCGAGGGACGTGCCTTCTATGCGGTGGGCGGCACATGGCGCGCGCTGGCCAAGCTTCACATGGAGCTGACGAATTATCCGCTGCATATGATGCACGGCTATGAAATCACCACCGCCGAGGCGATGGATCTTCTGGCCCATATCGCCGAGACGCGTGACGTCAAGGAACTGGCCTGGCAGACGATCTCCAAGAACCGTCGCATGCTCCTGCCTTACGGCGCGGTTGCCATGGCCGAAACGCTGAAGATCATGAAGCCGTCCAAGGTCGTCTTCTCGGTGCTCGGCGTGCGCGAAGGCTTCCTCTATTCCCTGCTGGATGACGAAGAACGCGCCAAGGACCCGCTACTGGCTGCAACGGAAGAGCTGGCACTTCTCAACGCCCGCTCGCCCGAACATGCCCGCGAACTGGTGGCCTGGACGGACAAGGTCATGCCCGCCTTCGGCATTCAGGAAACGGAAGAAGAGGCCCGCTATCGGCAGGCCGCCTGCTTCCTCGCCGATGTCAGCTGGCGCTCGCATCCGGATTATCGCGGCATCCATTCGCTGAACGTGATTGCGCAAAGCTCGCTGGCCGGCGTCACCCATCCGGGCCGCGCCTATATCGCGCTTGCCAACTACTATCGCTATGAGGGCCTGCGCGACGACGGTTCGACGGCAGCACTCCTGAGCATTGCCACGCCGCGCCTGCGCGAACTTGCGAAGCTTCTCGGCGGCCTGCTGCGCGTGGTCTATCCGTTCTCGGCGGCCATGCCCGGCGTCGTCAACGACCTCAGGTTTGAAAAGCCGGCCAACAATCCCGATCTCGATCTGGAACTGGTCGTGCCGGAACGCCTGCGCAATTTCAGCGGCGAGCGGGTCGATGGTCGCTTGCAGCAGCTGGCGAAGCTGACCGGCAAACGGCTGGGCTTCCGCATCGCCTGAACGGACAAAACGAATCCGCCGTCAAGCACTTGGCGGCGGTTCCTGAATCACTTTCGGAAGACAGAGCCGGCATGGCATCTCCTCAAACATTGCCCAACATGACCGCCGATTGCGGACGCTGTGCAGGCCTGTGCTGCGCGGCCTTCGCTTTCGAGAAGTCCGACATGTTTGCGATTGAAAAGCCGGTCGATGAAGGCTGTCCCAATCTGAAAGCCGATTTCAGCTGTCGCATCCATGGCGAGCGGGTGGAGCTAGGCTTCAAGGGCTGCACGCTGTTCGACTGTCACGGCGCCGGCCAGCGCGTCACGCAGGAGATTTTCGGCGGTCGCACCTGGCGCGATGATCCGGCACTTGCCGCGCCCATGTTCGAACTCTTCCGCAAGATGCTGAAGATCCACGACTATCTGCGGCTGATCATCATTCTGGAAGACCTGCCGCTGAGCGACGAAGAAGCACGCGCGGTTGCAGGCTTCCGCTCGGTCCTCGTGCCCGAAAAGGGCTGGGACAGGCATTCTCTTGACGCGTTCGAGGAAATGCGCGTTGTCACCGAATTCGAGCGTTTCGCGGCGAACCTCAAGGCGAGCCCCGCCGCGCGAGCCTTGCAGGCTCGGTTCTCAGGCCTCTGAAACTTCTGAGGCTTCCGTCTCGACGACAGGCGCTTCGAGCTCGACCGCTTCAATCTTCCGATTGACGAACTTGATCGCCAGCTGACCGTCGATGAGTTTCAGCGCGCGGTCGCCGAAAAGCTCCTTGCGCCAGCCATGCATGGCCGGAACATCGGCCTTCTCGCCTTCAGAGGCGATCTTTTCCAGATCGTCCGTATTGGCGATGATCTTGGCTGCCACGCCCTCGCGCTCCGCCGTCAGCTTCAGCAAAACCTTCAGCAGTTCAACGGCCGACTGCGTGCCTTCATTGGGCTGGTAGGGCTTGGCAATCTTCGGCAGCTCTTCCTTCGGGATATCCAGCGCCTCGTTGACGGCGGCTATGATCGCAGCGCCCGATGCCGAGCGTTCCCAGCCGCGCGGAACGGTGCGCAGCTTGCCCAGTGCCTCGGCGTCGCGCGGCTGCTGCTGCGCGATCTCGTAAATGGCGTCGTCCTTCAGGATACGCCCGCGCGGCACGTCGCGATTGCGCGCTTCGCGCTCGCGCCATGCCGTGACCTTCATCAGCACGGCAAGCTCGCTCGGCTTGCGCACGCGCATCTTCATGCGGGTCCAGGCGTCGTCGGGATGGAGGTCGTAGGTTTCCGGCGTTTCCAGCACGGCCATCTCGTCTTCCAGCCAATGGGCGCGGCCTTCGCGCTCCAGTTCGGCCTTCAGCGAGGCATAGATGCCGCGCAGATGCGTGACGTCGGCGAGCGCATAGTCCAGCTGCTTCTGGCTGAGCGGACGATGGCTCCAGTCGGTGAAGCGCGACGACTTGTCGATATGCTTGCCGGTGATCTTCTGCACGAGTTGGTCATAGGAGACGGAATCGCCGAAGCCGCACACCATGGCCGCCACCTGCGTGTCGAACAGCGGATGCGGGATGATGCCGCCGAGATGGTGGACGATTTCCAGATCCTGACGGGCAGCGTGAAACACCTTGACGACCGAAGCATCGGACATCAGGTCGAAAAACGGCTGAAGATCGAGCCCCTTGGCGAGCGGATCGATGAGCGCCTCGTGATCGGGGCTGGCGATCTGGATCAGGCAGAGCTGGGGCCAGAAGGTGCTCTCGCGCAGGAATTCGGTGTCTACGGTAACGAAATCGCTTTTCGCAAAGATATCGCAGGCTGCTTTAAGTTCGGCGGTCGTTTCAATCATGAACTCAGTTTCAACGCTTCGGCAGGCCGTGGCAAGGGCGGATTACGCAAATGCACGTCGTCCGCTCCGTTGGCCCCCGGGGAGCGGTGTCAGCATCTTTCGATTGCGTAAGCCTGATATACCTTTCTCTGTGGCAGAGATGCGGGCCGAGTCAATATCTCCAAGGCCCTCAAACGCCTAAACCACCCGGAGAAATGCCGTCATGCCCGTCTTTTGATGCTCGATGATGTGGCAATGGATCACCCAGTCGCCGAGATTGTCTGCGACGAGCCCCAGTTCTGCCACCTCGTCCGCCTGGATGAGATAGGTGTCCGTGAAGATCGGACGCACCGCGCCTTGCGAAGAGGAGAGCACTTTGAAGCTCATGCCATGCAGATGGATCGGATGCGCATGCGGCGTCCGGTTGGCAAGCCTGAGGATATAGGTCTTGCCATGCTTGAGCTCGGCAAGCGGGGCCATCGGGTCCGGCGTGTCGCCGCTCCACGGCGTCTTGTTGATCGCCCAGAAATTATAGCCGAGCGACCCGCAGAAGCTTTCCTTCGGCGGCGCGCCTTCCGCCGTCGCCGTCAGTTCCAGCGGCACGACCTCCGCATCCTTGACGATCGGCGCGCTCACCGGATTGGCGGGCAGGGCTTTCAGATCGCGCAGGTCGCGCTTCAGCGATGCGCCGACGGCGCGGAAGCGGGCGAGCGGATAGGTGGGGGAGGTCCGGTAATTGGTCAGCGTGGCGATCTCGCCTTCGGTGTCCGGCATCCGGAGCGCCAGTTCGATCCGCTGGCCGGGGCCGGCCTGATAGCGGTCGAGCTTGAAGGGTTCCGCAACCGGATTGCCGTCGAGCGCGATAACATTCGCCTCCGCGCCATCGACGCCGAACGAATAGATGCGCGTCACATCGGTAATCGCGATGCGCACGCGCACGATACCGCCGGCCGGAACGTCATAAACCGGATCGTCCTGCCAGTTGGCGGTCCTGTAGGTGCCATAGGTGCCGGCCTTGGCCGCATCGCGCGGCTTGAACGGATCGATGAATTGTCCATCGCCGCCGAGTCGCCAGTCGCGCAGGTTCAACACGGTCTCATGGTCGAAGGTGGGATCGGCGGGGTTCTCGACGATGAGCATGCCCGTCATGCCCCGGCCCATCTGGACCAGCGTATTGCAATGCGGGTGATACCAGAAGGTGCCGGCATCCGGCGGGGTGAAGGCATAATCGAACGAGTCGCCAGTATAGACATAAGGCTGGGTGAGGAAGGGCACACCATCCATCTTGTTGTCGATCCGAAGCCCATGCCAATGGATCGTCGTCGGTTCCTTCAGCTGGTTGACGAGTCGCGCCGCAAAAGCCTGCCCCTTCTTGAGTCGCAGCGTCGGGGGCTGCGGCCCGTCATTCCCGGACGTGGCGTTCCATGTCATGATGCCCTTGGTCGGCTGGTCGCCCTTGAGCAGTGCCTGCGTCTCGCCCGCCGTCAGCGTAATCGGCGCTGCGGCTGCCGCGCGGAAACCACCCGCAATCCCAAGTCCTGCGCCATAGGCGCCAACGACGGCGCCGGCTTTCAAAAGGGTGCGGCGGCTCAACACGACCATGAGGAAACTCCTATTAACAGCCGTTTTCTAGGCGTGTTAAAACTTGACAGCAACCGTCATTTTATGACGCCGCAAAACCATTTTGCCGCAGTCAAAAATGGCTCGGCCTTGACAAATCGGATGGCCCATGCGTTTGTCCGCCCAATTTCGAAATGCGGGCGGTCGAACCGCGCCAGCGCTCCCGGCCCGCCCCAATTCCAGGATAAGACGCATGACTATGCACCGTTACCGTAGCCACACCTGTGCAGCCCTCCGCAAGTCGGACGTGGGCTCCAATGTACGCATCTCGGGCTGGGTACATCGTGTACGAGATCACGGCGGCGTTCTCTTCATCGACCTGCGCGACCATTACGGCATGACCCAGGTCGTTGCCGACCCGGACAGCCCGGCCTTCAAGGATGCTGAAACCGTTCGCGGCGAATGGGTCATCCGCATCGACGGCAAGGTCAAGGCGCGCTCGGAAGACACGGTCAACAAAGGCATGGCGACCGGCGAGATCGAACTCTACGCCACCGAGATCGAAGTTCTGTCCACCGCCAAGGAACTGCCGCTGCCGGTCTTCGGCGAGCCTGACTATCCGGAAGACGTGCGCCTGAAGTACCGCTTCCTCGATTTGCGTCGCGAGACGCTGCACAAGAACATTGTGAAGCGCACGCAGGTCATCACCGAGATGCGCAACCAGATGTCGGGTGCCGGCTTTGGCGAATACACGACGCCGATCCTGACGGCCTCGTCGCCGGAAGGCGCGCGCGACTTCCTCGTGCCGAGCCGCATCCATCCCGGCAAGTTCTTCGCCCTTCCGCAGGCGCCGCAGCAGTACAAGCAGCTGCTGATGGTGGCCGGCTTCGACCGCTATTTCCAGATCGCACCCTGCTTCCGCGATGAAGACCCGCGCGCCGACCGCCTGCCGGGCGAATTCTACCAGCTCGACGTCGAAATGAGCTTCGTGACGCAGGAAGACATCTGGTCGACCATGCAGCCGATCATGACCTCGGTGTTCGAGAAGTTTGCCGAAGGCAAGCCGGTGACGAAGGACTGGCCGCGCATTCCTTACGACGTGGCGATCCGCAAGTATGGCACCGACAAGCCGGACCTTCGCAACCCGATCGAGATGCAGGCTGTTACCGAGCATTTTGCCGGTTCCGGCTTCAAGGTTTTCGCAGGCATGATCGCCGCAAACCCGAAGGTCGAAGTCTGGGCGATCCCGGCCAAGACCGGCGGTTCCCGCGCTTTCTGCGACCGCATGAATGCCTGGGCACAGTCCACCGGCCAGCCGGGCCTCGGCTATATCTTCTGGCGCAAGGAAAACGACGTTCTGGAAGGCGCTGGTCCGCTTGCCAAGAACATCGGCCCTGAGCGCACCGCAGCCATTGCCGAACAGCTCGGCCTTGGCGATGGCGATGCCTGCTTCTTCGTCGCTGGCGAACCGGAAAAGTTCTACAAGTTTGCAGGCGAAGCCCGCACCCGCGCCGGCGAGGAACTGAACCTCGTCGACCGCGACCGTTACGAGCTTTGCTGGATTGTCGACTTCCCGTTCTACGAATGGAACGAGGACGAGAAGAAGGTCGACTTCTCGCACAACCCCTTCTCCATGCCGCAGGGTGGTCTGGACGCGCTTGAGAACCAGGATCCGCTGACGATCAAGGCCTACCAGTACGACGCCGTCTGCAACGGCTTCGAAATCGCCTCCGGTTCGATCCGTAACCAGTCGCCGGAAACCATGGTCAAGGCCTTCGAGATCGCCGGCCTTTCGCGCGAAGACGTTGAAGAGCGTTTCGGTGGCATGTACCGCGCCTTCCAGTACGGCGCGCCTCCGCACGGCGGCTGCGCATTCGGTATCGACCGCGTCATCATGCTGCTCGTCGGCGCGAAGAACCTGCGCGAAATCACGCTCTTCCCGATGAACCAGCAGGCGCAGGACCTGTTGATGAACGCACCGGCTCCGGCCTCGCCGAAGCAGCTCATGGAGCTGGAACTTCGCGTCATGCCGAAGAAGAAGGATTGAGGCGGGTGACGGGGAGCCGGCTTCGGCTTCCCGTCGTTCGACAATGGGCGTTGGATATCGCCGCGACCGCCGTCTTATCGTTCAGCGTGCGTAACGCTTTTCGCTGCGGTCTTGATCCGTTGGGCTCGTTGCCTCGACCGCGTCGAACATCGCCCTCAGGACAGCATCGACATCGCGAATTTGCTGCTTGATCCTGCGGCGCTGCAGGCTCGGAGGCATGGTCTGGCTTCTGTGGCGCAAATCGCGCTTGATCTTCGAAAGGTGCTGGGCGTCCAGTTCCATGATGGTGGGGAAATCCGGGCTGACTTTGATTTCCACAGTGACCTTTTCCCGCTTGGTAGGCTTCTGACCCTTCAGCGTGAATTGCTCTGGAAGAAAAGGCGCATCCTGTCGCCGCCCGGCGGTGTCGTCCGAAGCAATAGCCAAAGCCTTTTCAAAGATGTCTTTCGGTATCTTCATGCCGGATCACACTCCAGTGCCTTCAATTATCATGCATTTGTGTCTACGCAAAATTAAAGACCCCTGGCCCTTCAGATTTCTTTGAGGAAAATGACCCGTCGTTTTCCGTCTGAAACATGTTGCATGACTTCAAACCTTGTTCCGGGCAAAAACAGCACCTCGTCTTCATTCGGAAATTCGGACACCGGCCCGATGATCCTGCCGCGTCGGGAAAGGATCATCATCGTTGTGTCACCTGCAAATGCCTTAGGATCGGTCCGAGACGCGCTCAGAAACCCGAATTCCTGGAAAGTCTCGATCTTGTCCAATTGCATGCCGATCTCTGGCGGCAGGAATATCCGGCGCATGGCCCAGCCTGAGAAGAGAGGAAGCTTTTGCGCCCCGGTCGCAATCGCCGTCACAAATGGTTTGATCTCTTCAATGGCAAAGGAGTCGCCCTCGCGGAGAATGCGATTGACGGTCTGGAAGGGCTGGCGCCCCAGCACATCGTCCAGCGTATAGACATGAAGGCAGACAATCTCTTCGTCAGTTAGGTTGAAGTCCCGGCCCGCCTCCAACGCTTGAGCCAACCCTGCCGAAGTCTGAACCTCATAAAAGCCGTCATAATCCAGCAGGGCAATCAGGCAGGGAGCGACCGAACTTATCTGCACGTGTGTTCCATCAAAACGGCGTCAACCGATGAATGTAACGTATGCGAGAAGTTGTATCGTCTTCAATGAAAATCTTCGGATGCGCTCGTGATCGACCGCATGCGCAAAGCGGGGCCGAAAGGCAACACGGCCCGCCTCATAAGCGGGCCGTGTTGCTTTATTCCGAGGCCTTCAGTCTGGCCGAATGCTGCGCCTGCTGGCGCTCCAGCATCCAACCCGGATATTCCGGGGGCAGGGCACTGACGGCATCGAGTGACGCCAGTTCTTCCTGCGTCAGGCGAATGCCGGTTGCCGCCAGATTGTCGTCCAGCTGCTCGACGGTCTTGGCGCCGATGATAACCGACATCACGAACTGCTTGTTGAGCACATAGGCCAGCGCAATGCGGGCCACCGACACGCCACGGGCATCCGCGATCAGGCGCATCGCGTCGATGCAATCGAAGGCGCGATCCTTGTTGACCGGCGGGAAGTCGAAGGTCACGCGGCGGCCATCGTTCGGCCCTGCACCTTCGCGGCTGTACTTGCCGGAGAGGAAGCCGCCGGCCAACGGGCTCCAGACCATGAGGCCCATCTTTTCCTCTTCGAGCAGCGGCACGATGTCCCGCTCGAGGTCGCGTCCGGCGATCGTGTAGTAGGCCTGCAGCGTCACCGGCTTGTCGAAGCCGTGCTTGTCGGCGATGCCGCGCGCCTTGGCAATGCGCCATGCCTGCCAGTTGGAAACGCCCCAGTAGCGGATATGCCCCTGACGCACGAGGTCTTCCATGGCGCGCACGGTTTCCTCAAGCGGCGTCACCGGGTCGGTGCCATGGATCTGATAGAGGTCGATATAGTCGGTCCCGAGCCGCTTCAAGCTCGCCTTGACGCCGTCCATGATATGTCCGCGCGAGGTGCCGATATCGTTGCGGCCCGGTCCGACCGAGCCGTAGACCTTCGTCGCCAGCACGATATCGGAGCGTGCGCGGCCGGAATTCTTCATCGCCTGCCCGGTAATTTCCTCCGAAAGTCCTTCGGAATAGACGTCCGCCGTGTCGATGAAGTTGACGCCCGCATCGAGCGAGCGGGCGACGATGCGGTCGGCGATCGACTGGTCGAGCGTGCCAATGGCCGTCCAGTAACCCTTGCCGCCAAAGGTCATGGTGCCGAGGCAGATTTCGGAGACGACGAGGCCGGTATTTCCCAATGTCTTGTAGCGCATGGAAAAGGTCCTTGAATCTGTATCTGAGGAATTGATCCGCGTCTGGATGCGGGTAGCCGGCAGAGGGGAACATGTGGCCGACGACGTTTCGATTTGGTCATCGTATTCCGGCATTTCAATATCGGATTTGTCAGGTCGCCAAATAAAAAGGGCCGGCGATCGCTCGCCGGCCCCTTCGAGAAGATTGTCGCGCCAGTTACTGGTTGGCGTTGACCGAAACGCCGAGCACCTGCGGCAGCGTCTGCGGTGCGCCCATGGCGGCGCCCATGATCATCGGAGCCGCAACGGGGCTTGCCGGCGCTGCCTTGATCTCCAGGCTCTTCGGGTCATCGAGGAACTTGGCAACGGCAGCCGAAACCTGGTTCTGCAGGTCCGGTACATTCAGCTGGGCGATCATGATCGGAACCATGCCCTTGAGCGACTGGGCAAACTGCTCGCCGGTCACGCCCTGTTCCTTGCCGAAATAGTCGAGCAGGCGCTTGGTGATCGAGGCGTCATCGAAGCGGATCGAGGCGCTGTTGAAACTCAGCTGCTGCAGCAGGCCCATCATCGTCATGCCAAGCGCCGCTTCGCCGGCCTTCTTGTCGGGATTGGACGCTGCAGCCTTCGTGGCATCCTGCATCGCCTTCATCAGCTGCGGCGTGTAACCTGACATGCTGAGAAGGAGATTGATCTTGCCGACGTCGCGGGCATCGATGGAAAGTTCGGTGATGTCGATCTTGCCGGTCGCGGAGGTCCACGAGCCCTTCGTCACCATGTTGCCATTGATGTTGGTCAGGCCAAGCTTGTTGATCGTTTCCTGGCCCTTCGGATCCTTGACGTCGGAGAGGTCGGCCCAGATGCCGGAAATGCTGGTATCGAAGCCGATGCCGGAGCTGTCCTCTGCAACGTTGATATTCGTTACCGTCTTTTCGATCTGGAAGACGCGCTTGCCGTCCTGCTCCACCGTGATCGGGCCGGTATGGGCGCTTTCATAGAGGATCATGCCGTCGATGCTGTCGGTGGAAGGCGTGCCCGGGATGCTCAGGCCATCGATCTGGATGTCCTTCGCCGTCACATGGCCGCCGTCCTTGCTGAGGTCGACATTCTGGAAAGCGACGTTGCCGGCATAGTAGCCGCCGTCGTCGGCTTCTTCGACATCGCTGAAGGTCACGTCGCCGATCGGCAGTTCCGTCGGCTTGTCAGCGCCTTCCACCTTGAGCTTGACGCCCTTTGCGACAACGGTCGTGTCGTCGGTCTTCACCGAGTCATAGGTGAACTGGCTGCCATAGGACGCGTAAGCTGCATTCAGCTTCTTCAGCATCTCTTCGCCGTCAAGTGCATAAGCATGACTGGAAATAAGGGCTGCCGCAGTGCCCGCAAAAAGTACTCGAGTCAGATTGAAGTGTCTCATGGATGTCCTGTCCCCAGGTTAAGCGATCAGCCGCCGATAGAATTGACGCACGGACGAAAGCTTATATTCGCTCGTCCGCGCGCCTCCAACAAAAATCGGCGTCCTGGGGCAGGACATCTTTGGGTCTACTTAACGACCAGTTCGAAACCGTCAGAGGAATAGGACGAGACGCCTCCCACGAGGTATTGGTCATATTGCGCACCGATCCGGAAGGTGTCCGGCCCGTGATAGCCTCTGGCCGGCGTATAGACGACATCCCATCCGCCGACGGTCACGCCCTTGCAGCCGCTCTGCACCTGATTTCCGGAATGGTGGGTCCACTTAAATGAAACGGCCCCATGCTGAGGCGCCCTTTCGACCAGCATCTTGGGTCTGGCCGGCTGCTGACAGCCGACGCTCCTGTCCGCCATCACATGGAAGAAGCCAAGGCTTGTCGATTTGTTGGCCGAAACTACGCGTCTCAGCGTGCTGGCATCGGCCTGTTGGGTCAGAAGGGACGCGAAAAGCGCTACGGCTACGAGCTTTACGGAAGTTTTCAAAGGAAGCCTCTGTATCTGAGAGTTGAAATTACGCCAAAGTTCATTCTGTCCCTTAATGATGTTGTAGCCTTACAATTCGGAAGATGGCCACCCTAAATTCTTGGGGGTTCGAGCCTGCCCTGTTGCGGAGACCGGCGGGCGCCAGACGCGCTCATCCACAGGCGTTTCAGCGGCTTTTGTTGCCGGGAATCACCTGAGCCGCTAAGTCAAGCCCATGGGACAAAGCATTCTTCCGCCCGATGGCGGCGACGACAAGATTCAACCGGTTGACCTCAAGGCAGCGCTTGAAGAGCGCTACCTTGCCTACGCGCTGTCGACCATCATGCACCGCGCGCTCCCCGATGTGCGCGACGGCCTGAAACCCGTGCATCGGCGCATCGTGCATGCCATGCGCGTGCTGCGCCTCGATCCGGGGCAGGCCTACAAGAAATGCGCCCGCATCGTCGGCGACGTCATGGGTAAGTTCCACCCGCATGGCGACGCCTCGATCTATGACGCGCTGGTGCGCCTCAGCCAAGATTTCGCCATCCGCTATCCGCTCGTGGACGGGCAGGGCAATTTCGGCAATATCGACGGCGATAGCCCGGCGGCCATGCGCTACACCGAAGCGCGCATGACCGATGTGGCGACGCTCCTGCTCGAAGGCATCGATCAGGACGCGGTCGATTTCCGCCCGACCTATAACGAGGAAGACGAGGAACCCATCGTCCTTCCCGGCGCATTCCCGAACCTGCTCGCCAACGGCTCCTCCGGCATCGCTGTGGGCATGGCGACCTCCATTCCGCCGCACAATGCGCATGAGCTTTGCGATGCGGCGCTGCATCTGATCAAGCATCCCGATGCGCCGGTCGAAAAGCTGGTCGAATTCGTCATCGGCCCCGATTTCCCGACCGGCGGCATCATCATCGAAGACCGTGCCTCGATCGTTGAGGCCTACAAGACCGGCCGCGGCGGCTTCCGTGTGCGGGCCAAGTGGGAGCAGGAAGACCTCGGCCGCGGCGGCTACCAGATCGTCATCACCGAGATCCCGTATCTGGTGCAGAAGTCGCGCCTCGTCGAAAAGATCGCCGAACTGCTGATCGCCCGCAAGCTGCCGCTTCTGGAAGATGTGCGCGACGAGTCGGCCGAAGACATCCGCCTCGTTCTCGTGCCGAAGAGCCGCACCGTTGATCCGACGATCCTGATGGAATCGCTCTTCAAGCTGACCGAGCTTGAAAGCCGCATCTCGCTCAACATGAACGTGCTGAGCATGGGCAAGGTGCCACGCGTCATGGCGCTGAACGAAGTCTTGCGCGAATGGCTCGACCATCGCCGCGAAGTGCTTCTGCGCCGCTCGCGCTTCCGGCTCGCCGCCATCGACCGCCGCCTTGAAATCCTCGGCGGCTATCTGATCGCCTATCTTAATATCGATGAGGTCATCCGCATCATCCGCGAGGAGGATGAGCCGAAGCAGGTCATGATGGCGCGCTTCAGCCTCACCGACCTGCAGGCCGAATCGATCCTCAACATGCGGCTCCGTTCGCTGCGCAAGCTTGAGGAATTCGAGATCAGGACCGAGCATGACGGTCTGACGGCGGAAAAGGCCACGATCGAAGCGCTGCTCGCCTCCGACGAAAAGCAGTGGCAGACGGTCTCCTGGGAAATCAGCGAGGTCAAGAAGACATTCGCCAAGGCGACCGAGATCGGCCGCCGCCGCACGCAATTCGCCGAAGCGCCGGACACCGACGATCAGGCGATCCAGCATGCCATGATCGAGAAAGAACCGATCACCGTCGTCATCTCCGAAAAAGGCTGGATCCGCGCACTTAAGGGCCACATGTCCGACGTGTCGGGCCTGACCTTCAAGGAAGGCGACGCGCTGAGGGTCGCTTTCCCGGCGCAGACGACCGACCGCATCCTGCTGCTGACGACGGGCGGCAAGGCCTACACGCTGGGCGCTGACAAGCTGCCGGGCGGGCGCGGCCATGGCGAACCGCTGCGCATCATCATCGACATGGAAAACGATCAGGACGTGCTGACAGCCTTCGTCCATGATCCGTCGCGCAAGCTGCTTCTCTCCTCGCAGGCCGGCAATGGCTTCGTGATCGCGGAGACGGAACTGGTCGCCAATACCCGCAAGGGCAAGCAGATCATGAATGTCACCATGCCCGACGAGGCCAAGCTTGTCGTGCCGATTGAAGGCGACCATGTCGCCATCGTCGGTGACAACCGCAAGATGCTCGTCTTCCCGCTGAGCCAGATTCCGGAAATGACGCGCGGCAAGGGCGTACGTCTCCAGCGCTACAAGGATGGCGGCGTTTCCGACATCCGCTGCTTCGCGCTTGAAACGGGCCTCACCTGGGATGACAGCGCCGGCCGCAGCTTCACCCGCAACAAGGACGAACTGGTCGAATGGATCGGCGAACGCGCCTCTGCCGGCCGTCCCGTCCCGCGCGGCTTCCCAAGGTCAGGCAAGTTCTCGGGGTAATTTTGGAAGGGGGCGGCGCTATTTCAACGGGACGCAGAAGTCCCTGAAGAACCGCGTCGCCCCTTCTTCGTCGATCTCGCCGGCGGCGACGGAGAGGACCAACGTATAGAGCTGACCTTCGTCTGCGTCTATTTCCCAGCCATTTTCCATCAGGAATACAGCTGCAGCGACGATTGCGATCCGCTTGTTGCCATCAATGAAGGCATGATTTTTCGCCAAGCCGTAAAGATAGGCCGCGGCAAGTTCCATCAGGTCTTCGCAGCAATAGGCGGCCTTGTTGAGCGGGCGAGCGAGCGCAGATTCCAGCACGCTTTCGTCGCGAAGCCCATAGGCGCCGCCGAAGCGCTCGATCTGCATTTCATGAAGTCGTTCGACAATCTGCCGGTGCAGAAAAACGGGCGCGCTCATTCTGCGAGCTTCTTCAGAGCAGTTTTGTACTTGTCCATGAAGCGCTCGGCATGCTGAATCTGCCGCGTGAAGTCGCTGTCGGCGGCGCGAATGGTCCATTCCCCATTCGCCTCGGAAATCTCCAGCGAATCCCCGGCCTTCAGCCCAAGCCGGCTCAGAACTTCCTTCGGAATGATGATGCCTTCGGAATTGCCGATCTTGCGGATGGTGACGTTCATGAGATGCGCCTTTGTTGATGTTGTAACGGCGTTATAACATCAAAGGGCCTCCACTTCAATCAGACGCCCTCCTCGTAAAGGTCGGGCGTGAAACGTGTCCAGCCGGCGGGCAGGAGGTGCTCCTGCGGCTGGAAGCGGACCTTGTAGGTCATCTTCTTCGAGCCACGCACCCAATAGCCGAGATAGACATGCGGCAGGCCGAGATGCTTGGCCGTGCGGATATGGTCGAGGATCATGTAGGTGCCGAAGGAGCGCTTCTCGAGATCCGGGTCATAGAAGGAATAGACCATCGAGGTCCCGTCGGTCATCAGATCGGTTAGCGCGACACCCAGCAGCCTGCCGACATTGCCGATGCCCGAACCTTCCACCCGTTCGCGATATTCAATCACGCGCGTATTCACATGCGTGTCCTCGACCATCATCGCGTAGTCGAGAACGGTCATTTCAGACATGCCGCCATTCTGGTGGCGATGGTCGAGATAGCGGCGGAAGAGTGAGAACTGCTCGGACGAGGGTTCCGCCTCAAGCTCGGTCGCAATCACATCGTCATTGATCGCCATGACCCGCCGCATCGACTTCGTCTGCTCGAACTCGTTGACCAGAATGCGAACGGAGACACAGGCCTGGCAGCGTTCGCAGGCCGGACGATAGGCAATGTTCTGGGAACGGCGGAAACCACCCTGGGTCAGAAGATCGTTGATTTCCGGTGCCTTGGGACCGATCAGGTGGGTGAATACCTTCCGCTCCATATGCCCCGCAAGATAGGGGCACCTGGCAGGGGCCGTCAGATAGAATTGCGGAGATATCCCGACCTGCGTGTTCATTCTGCCGCTTTGCAAACCTTCCCGGACCGAACCGATTTCATGAACTTAGCATGGCGCAAGAATGAAAAAGGTCAACCCTGAAGCCTGTATACAGGCTGGCCCGATACCCAGGTTTCTACGATCCGGCCGGAGAAGCGCGCGTTTTCGAACGGCGTGTTCTTCGAGCGCGAGAGCAGGCCTTCGGTGGTCGCAATCCAGGGCATGTCGAGATCCGCAAACGAGATATCGGCGGCACTGCCCGGCTTCAGCGAGCCTGCCGGCAGGCTGTAGATCGCGGCGGGCCGCGTCGAGAGCGCGTCGATGAGACGGGAAAGGGTAATGCGTTCTGCATGATAGAGCCGAAGGGCTGCGGCAAACAGTGTTTCGAGCCCGACCGCGCCATCGGCGGCATCGGCGAAGGGAACGCGCTTCGTGTCCACATCCTGCGGATCATGCGAGGAGACGATGATGTCGATATCGCCAACGGCCAGCGCCTCGACCATGGCGACACGGTCGTCTTCGGTGCGAAGGGGCGGGGAGACCTTGAAGAAGGTGCGATACTCTCCGATGTCGTTTTCGTTGAGCGTCAGATGGTTGATCGACACGGCAGACGTCACCTTCACGCCGCGCTTGCGGGCAAGCTTGATCGCCTCGACCGATTCTGGGACCGAGATCTTCGCCGCATGATAGGTGGCACCCGTCAGGCCGGCGATGCGCAGGTCACGCTCCAGCGGAATGATCTCCGCCTCGCGCGGGCTGCCGGAAAGACCGAGCCAGCTTGCAAACAGGCCTTCATTCATCACGCCATTGACGCCAAGATAGGGATCGCGCGGCTCCAGCGCCACGACGGTGCCGAAATGGCGCGCATAGGTCATCGCACGGCGCAGAACCTGGCTGTCGGGGATTGCATGCTTGCCCTGCGTCAGGCCGACGGCGCCCGCCTTCTTGAGGAGGCCAAATTCCGTCATCTCCTCGCCGGCAAGGCCCTTGGTGAGGGCCGCAGCCGGATAGACATGGATGGCCGACTTGTCGCGCGCGGTCTTCTTGACGAATTCCACGAGTGCGATGTCGTCGATCACCGGATCGGTATCCGGCATGGTGACGATCGAGGTGATGCCGCCGGCCGCTGCCGCGCGGCTGGCCGACTTGATCGTTTCGCGATGTTCGCCGCCCGGTTCGCCGATGAAGACGCGGGTGTCGACCAGGCCCGGCATGGCCAGCAACCCGCCCATGTCGCGAACGTCCGCGCCGGCGGGAATGGATTTCGCAGCGGCAGCGCCGATGGCGGCGATCTTGCCGTCTTCGATGACGATGGCGCCAACCTCGTCCATGTTCTGCGACGGGTCGATGATACGGAGATTGGTGAGAACGGTCACGGTCATGCGCGCGGCCCCTGGTTCTGCGAGACAAGGAGGGCTTCCATCACCGCCATGCGCACGGCGACACCCATTTCCACCTGTTGGCCGATCACGCTTTGCGGCCCGTCGGCAATCTCGGAGGCGATCTCGACGCCACGGTTCATCGGACCGGGATGCATCACAAGCGCACCTTCCCTGGCCGCCTTCAGCTTTTCGGCATCGAGCCCGTAGAAGCGATAATATTCGCGCACCGATGGCACGAAGGAGCCGGACATGCGCTCGCGCTGGAGCCTCAGCATCATCACGACATCCGCATCCTTCAACCCTTCCACCATGTCGTGGAAGACCTCGACGCTCATGTCGGCAATGCCCGACGGCAGCAGCGTCGGCGGGGCGACGACCCGCACCCTGGCGCCCATGGCGTTCAGCAGGATGATGTTGGAGCGGGCGACGCGCGAATGCAGCACATCGCCGCAGATGGCGACCGTGATGCCGGAGAGCCGGCCCTTGGCGCGGCGGATCGTCAGTGCGTCGAGCAGGGCCTGTGTCGGATGCTCATGCTGTCCGTCGCCGGCATTGATGACCGAGCAGGAGACTTTCTGGGAGAGGAGGGCGGCGGCACCGGCCGAGGAATGGCGGATGACCAGCACGTCGGGATGCATCGCATTCAGCGTCATCGCCGTGTCGATCAGCGTTTCGCCCTTTTTGACCGACGAATTGGCGACCGACATGTTCATCACATCCGCGCCCAGCCGCTTGCCGGCAAGCTCGAAGGATGATTGCGTGCGGGTCGAAGCCTCGAAGAAGAGGTTGATCTGGGTGAGCCCCCGCAGCGTGGAGGTCTTCTTCTCCCGCTGCCGGCTGATCTTCACGGCCTCGTCGGCCTTGTCGAGCAGATACTCGATATCGTGTGGCTGGAGACCCTTGATGCCAAGGAGATGGCGATGCGGAAAGAAGTCCATGGAACCGCCTCATGTAATGAGTTTGGGGGCTCTATAGTCAGTGTGGCTTTACCCGGCAAGCGGCGTATGAGAAGGATGGTTGAAAGGGGCCTCTCATCCCCATGCTTTTTTGAACGAATCCGGATAGAACGCGGCCATGACTGACAAGACAGAAGACGATATCTTCGCGAGCCTGAACCAGCCGCCGCTCTGGTCCGGCATCAATGCCTATCGCTCCGACCCGCTGCTGGTGGACCTGACCGCCGGCATGTCGCGGACGCTGCGTGACGAATTCGACGGCATCGGCCGCTACGCAACGCTGGCCGAAAGCCAGGAATTTGCCCGCATGGCCAATGAAGGCGCGCCGAAACTGCGCACCCATGGCCCGCGCGGCGAACGCCTCGATGTTGTGGATTTCCACCCGGCCTATCACGCGCTGATGCGCCGCTCCATGGCGAGCGGCCTGCACAGTTCCGTCTGGGACCAGACGCTGGAGGAGAAGGGGAAGGGCCATTCGGCGCGTGCCGTCCGCTTCTTCCTGACGTCGCAGCTCGAAAGCGGCCATCTCTGCCCGCTGACCATGACCAACGCCTCGCTGGCAGCGATTTCCGCCTCGCCGATCCTGCAGAAGGAATGGGCGCCGCGCATTCTTTCGCGCAAATATGATAGCTCCAACCGTCCCGCCGGCCAGAAGAGTGCCGTGACGCTCGGGATGGGCATGACCGAAAAGCAGGGCGGCACCGATGTCCGCGCCAATCGCTCGGCCGCCGAAAAGGTCTCCGACGGTATCTATCGCCTGACCGGCCACAAGTTCTTCATGTCCGCGCCGATGAGCGATGCCTTCATCATGCTCGCCAATACGGAAGAGGGCATGGGCTGCTTCCTCGTGCCCCGCCTGCTCGAAGACGGCACCGCCAACGGCCTGCGGTTCCAGCGGCTCAAGGATAAGATCGGCAACCGCTCGAACGCCTCCTCGGAAGTCGAATTTTCCGGCACCTATGGCTATCTCCTGGGCGACCCGGATGCCGGCATCCGCACCATTCTCGACATGGTGACGCTGACCCGGCTCGATTGCGCCGTGTCGTCTGCCGGCCTGATGCGCGCCAGCCTCGCCGAGGCAGTCCACCACACGCGCGGCCGCTATGCCTTCGGCAAGACGCTGATCGACCAGCCGCTGATGACCCGCGTTCTGGCTGACATGGCGCTGGACGTCGCAGCCGCCACCGGCCTCGTCTTCCGCCTTGCATCCTCCTTCGACAAGGCCGGGGAAAATCCGGAAGAGGCAGCCTTTGCCCGCGTGATGACACCGGTCGTCAAATACTGGGTCTGCAAGATCGCCCCGTCGCTGATCTATGAAGCGATGGAATGCATCGGCGGCAGCGGCTACATCGAAGAACGCCCGATTGCCCGCCACTACCGCGAAGCCCCGGTCAATGCGATCTGGGAAGGCTCCGGCAATGTCATGGCGCTCGACGTGTTGCGCGTGCTGCGCAAGGGCAAGGACCTGTTCGAAGCCGTCTTCGCCATGATCTCCCGCGACCTTGGGCCCACGGGCCCGAAGACCGTGGACGTGCTGCGCGCCGCAGCGTCGCTGTGCGAACGCGATGAAAGTGCCGCCCGCCTCTTCGTCGAACAGCTCGCCATGGCCGCCGCCGCCGCCGAGCTTCGCCGCATCGGGGCAGGGCGCATCGCCGATGCCTTCGCCGAAAGCCGTCTGGCGACCGGCTGGCGCTACACCTACGGCATGCTCGACATGCGCTTTGATGCGCGGTTTATCGTCGAACTGCTTTATCCGGCGACGTGAGCCGTCAGATAAAGCGCCAGCGGAATGGTGAAGAACGAGGCCGCCGTCTGAAGCGTGGTGACGGCGGCATAAAGTGGTGCGTCGCCGCCCATCTGTTTGGCGAGCAGATAGCCGTTCATCGCCGTGGGCACTGCGCCACAGATGCAGAGCGCCATCAGCGTCACGCCCTGAATGCCGATGGCAATGCCGAACAGCACGATCATGAGCGGTGTGAACAGCAGCTTCAGCCCGACCGGCCAGAGCGCCGTCGCATTCGGGCGCAGCGCGTCGGAAATTCTGAGCCCTGCGCCAAGCATCATGAGGCCGAGCGGGAGCGAGGTGTTGGCCACCATCTCGACCGTTGCCTCCAGCGGCGGGTAGAGGCGGATATGCAGCAGATTGAAGGCCACGCCGGTCGCACAGCCCAGTATGATGGGATTGCGGATGAACTGCTTGACGAAATCGCCCATCGTCCGCCCGCTTCCGGTCATCGCCAGAAGCACGCCGACATTGATGATATTGAGCGGTAGCACGATGATCGCCATCACATAGGCGACAACCTCGATCCCCGGCTTGCCGTATAGCTTCTCCGCAACCGCCAACGCCACAAACCCGTTCCACCGGCTCGTCGTCTGGAAGATCGACGTATAGGTCGAGGCCGAAATGCCGGCACGCCGGGCGATCGGCCAGCCCACCAGCAGGACAATCGTAACAGCCACGACCATGCCAAGTGCCGCCACCGTGATCTTGCCCGCCGGCAGGCTGCCGAAATTGGCAGTCGACAGCGTGGTGAAAAGCAGCGCCGGGAAAAGCACATAATAGCCCAGCCGCTCCAGCCCATCCCACATCGCCGCCGGCAGCCACGGCGCACGCTTGAGAAGCGCACCGAAGATGACGACGAGAAAGACGGGCAGGATGCTTTCGAAGATGGGGAGCATGAAGAGCTTTCGGATGGAATGCGATCAGGTCGGAATAAGCGGCGCGACCTCGCGCTCGCGTTCGGCCTCGCTTAGGCGCAATCCTTCGATGACGCCAGCCCGATCCGCTGCGTTGCGGTTCTGACTCATCTTGCTCTTGCCTTGAAGTGCGGTGATGGGCAGTCGAACACCGACAATGGCGCGCAACTGCATCTCTATGAATTCGCAGGGCGCATCATCGACACGCCACGCCTTCGCCCGCTTGCCCTCATGAAGATCGGTCAGCCGCGACACCAGCGCATGCAGGCGGTCACGGTCATCGAAGAATTCAATCGTGCCGACTGCCTCGATTATCTGATAATTCCATGTTGGAACAACCTTGCCATGCTCGGCCTTGGAGACATACCACGACGGAGAGACATAGGCGTCCGGTCCCATGAACAACGCCATCGCATGGCCGATCACCGGCGTGCGCCAATGCGGATTGGCGCGGGCGACATGCCCGTAAAGCGTTCCGAACTCCCCCTCGCTGTCATCGAGAAACAGCGGCAGCGGCGTAACCATCGGCCCTTCGGCGCTGGCGGTCACAAGGGTCGCGAGACCCGTTGAGCGGATCGCCTGGAAGATCGTCGCCCGGTCGGACAATGCGAAGGCAGTTGGTATGTACATGTCGAGCTTTGCGGTCGGAGTGCGTTTGTCCAAGGCTCTCAAAGCCGGTGGCGGATTGCAAGCGTCGTGGCCGATTGCTGCATCAAACCTCGTGATGAATGGCACGCGTCCCACAATCCTGTGCAAACCCGTCTGTCTCCATTGCGGGTGACAGCACGCCGGCCTAATCACCATCGGGTGACTTTGCCGAAAGACTGATTGCAACCATGACCGCCATGACCGCCGAAACCGTTGAAACGCCTGCAGCGCCTGAGAAGGAACTGCCGGTGCGCGACCGTGTGCAGACGCAAGGCCGCATCTTTCAGGCGGGCAGGGCGCTGCTGGCCGAGGGCGGGTTTCAGGCTTTCGGTGTCAATGCGGTTGCCCGCAAGGCCGGCTGCGACAAGCAGCTCATCTACCGCTATTTCGGCGGGCTCGACGGGCTTGTCGATGCCATCGGCGAAGACCTCGCCGGCTGGGTGACGCAGCACGTGCCGGAGGATCAGGGCGGGCGCTTTCTGCTCACCTATGGCGACCTGATGGAACGTCTGGCCGAGCTCTATGCCGATGCGCTGCGCGCCGATCCGCTGATGCGGCGCATTCTCGTCTGGGAACTTTCGGAAAACTCGCCGCATATCGCCCGCATGGCGGAGGCCCGCGCCAAGGGGATTGCGCAATGGATCGAACGCATGCGCGGTTCGCTGACGCCTCCGAAGGGCGCCGACACGGTGGCTCTCAACGCCGTCATCATCGCTGCCGTCCAGCAGCTGGTTCTTGCAGCCGAAACCTCCGGCAGCTTTGCCGGCCTGCCGCTGAAATCGCAGAAGGATTGGGCGAGGGCCGTTTCCGCCGTCGCCCGCATGGCCCGCGCAGCCTACGCCTGAGGTCTTTCCAGTTCTTGCGTACTGCGGCTATCCGGCAGCAATCGCTGACGCCGGAGGCGAATTATCCACACACAATCCACAGCCCGCCGCCCCGTCGTTAACCTTAACAAATGGTTTACGTTGCGCCTTTGCGCGTTAACTGGAATGGTTGCTCAATGGTTAATTTCAGCCGGGCTCGGGGCATGATGCCGCGAGGGCTGTTGCGTGAACCCGCCCTGTCCTGTGGGGCAGGCGGGAGGGTGTGTGATGCGTATGGACACCGGGCGGAACAGGGTGGTGGCGACGGCCTGCCTGGCGGCAATCTTTGCCGTATTGGCAGTCAGTCTCGTGGTTCCGTTTGTGATGGTCGCCGTCATGGGGCTGGTCGACCGGCTGCTGATGCATCTCTGGTATGGGGTGCTGCCGGATCTGATGCCGAAACTCATCGCCCGCTGGATGCCGCAGGCTGCCGGATCTGGGGAGACCGCAGCATGAAGTGGTTCCTCGTCTTCTGGCTCGGCCCGATCATCTTTCTCGGCGGCTGGTATGGCCTGTCCTACTACGACATCAATTTCGGCATCTTCATGCTGACGCGGCAGGCGCACGAACTCGTGCTGCAGCTCTATGGCGAGACGCTGGGGATCGACCCGCAATCGGTCGCGCCGCTCGTCGCCAAGGCCATCGGCACGGACAGCATCTTCGTCATCGCCATTCTGATCTTCCGCCGCCGCAAGAAGATTGCCGGCTGGTGGAAGGCCCGCCGCGCTCAGGCCTCGCCGGAGGCGGCCCTGCGCAGCGACGACAATCTGTCCAATGCGCCCTGGAGAATAAAGGACGCCGCGGCAGAATCGATCCGCTCCGCCCGCTTGGCTCTCGATACGTCCATTTCCAGCAGCGCCCGCTCGGCGGCGACTGTCGAAAGCCGCTCGTCCCAGTAAATGAAGGGCAGGGCGGTCTTCGCCTCCATGTTGCGGACGAAGGCGCGGGTTGCCTGAACGCGCGGGCCAGCACTGCCATCCATGTTCATCGGCAGCCCGATGACAAAGGCCGCAACCTTTTCCTTGGTCGCAAAGCCCAGAAGGGCATCCGCATCCGGCCCGAACTTCACCCGTTTGATCACCGGCCGCGGTGTGGCAAAGCGCAGTCCGATATCCGACAGCGAAAGCCCGATCGTCTTCGTGCCGAGATCAAGGCCGGCAACCGGCTGGCCGGCGGGCAGTGTTTCGGCAAATTCTTCAAGCGTGAGGATGGTCATGCGATGCGGCGGCTCCTGAGGCGAATTTCCACTCTGCATAACAGAGCGAACCGTTCTTGCCAAAACCACCCTGTCGCGGGCTGGCGTCTTGGCCTATAAGGCGACGAACCCCCTCCGGAACAGTCCATGCTTGCCATCTTCTCCATCACGCTGCCGATCTTCGTGCTGATCGGGACAGGCGTCATCGCCGGCCGCTTTCTGGGCCTCGAGCGCGGGGACCTGCGCGGGCTTTCGAATTTCGTCTGGTACTTCGCCCTGCCGGGGCTCATCCTGCGCGCCTTCGTTCTGCACCCGATCAGCGACTTCCTCCACCTGAACTATCTGCTGCTCTACATGACTGCCTCGCTGCTGACCTTCGGCATATCCCTGTCCGTGGCCCGCTTCGCGCGCGGCAAGACACTCACCGAAAGCGCATTGATGGCGCTCGGGTCTTCCAGCAGCAATAGCGGTTTTGTCGGCTTTCCCGTTGCCTCCCTCGTTGTCGGGCCGCTGGCACCCATCGGTCTGGCGCTGAACATGATCGTGGAAAACCTGATCATCCTGCCGGCCGGAATGGTCCTTGCGGAGGATGGTCAGAGAGGTGGCGCGGGCGCCCTGACGGCTCTTCGAGCCTCACTGATATCGCTGATCCGCAATCCGCTCATCATCTCGCTCTTCATCGGCGCGGCCATCTCGGCCTCGGGGCTCGACTTCAAGGACCTGTCGCTGTTTCATGCAATCGACATGCTGGCCAATGCGTCGGGCGCGGTCGCGTTGTTCATCGTCGGGGCAACGCTCGCCTCCACAAAGGCCACCGGCAGCCTGTTGCCGGATGCCGCGCAGGTCTCGATCGGCAAGCTGGTGCTGCATCCGCTGAGCGCCCTTGCCGTGGCCTTCCTGATGCCGGGGCTGGAGCCGGAAATGCGCAAGATGGCGATCATCTTTGCGTCGTCTCCGATGCTCACCGTCTACCCGATCATCGGCCAGCGCTTCGGCTATCAGGACATGAGTTCGGCAGCACTGCTGATGGCCACGACCGCCAGCTTCTTCACCATCTCGATCATGCTGGCGCTGGTCTGAAATTCACCAATGCGCGACGCGGTCGCCGCCGGTGAATTGCGCGCTCTTCGGCGTGTATTCGAAAAGCTCGATGCGAACGCCGTTCGGATCGGTGATCCAGCTTTGCCAGGTGTCGTCACAGCCGTGGGACTTGGCGGACGCATCGACCCCGCAATCGCGGATATGGGCAATGGCCTCGTCCATGTTCACCACCTCGAAGCAGATGTGGTTGATCTGGTTGCGTTTGGAATATTCCGCCTCCGCATTCTCGAACACCTCGACATGCGTGTCGCCGCCGGCGTCGAGATAATAGCCGAAGACGCGACCCTCGCGCGTGAAGTTGAACACTTTCTCGAAGCCCAGCACGCGGCTGTACCACTCCGCCGTCGCATCGATATCGTGCGCGAAAATGCAGACATGGGCGATCTTGCGGATGATTTTCTGTTTCATGGGGGTAAACTCCTCCTGCTCCCTGATCCGAGTATAGGCCAATCCGCGTAACGTGAAAGTGTGAGGCTGGGGGTTGATCCTCTCGCGCCAGCCCCTAATCTGCACCCGCCCTTGGGCTTGTGTGCGTCGCATGACGTCCGGCCCATCCCCCGCAAGACATCCAGGGAGAGTTCCCATGAAAATCACATGGCTCGGCCATTCGGCCTTCCGTCTCGACACCGCCAAGGCGAAGATCCTCATCGACCCCTTCTTCACCGGCAATCCGGGCTTTGAAGGCCTCGACGCCAAGGACGCCACCAGGGATATTACCCACATCCTCCTGACCCACGGCCATGGCGACCACGTTGGCGATACGCTTCAGATCGCTGCCGACACCGGCGCGACGGTTGTCGCGAACTTCGATCTCTGCATGTGGCTGGCCAACAAGGGCCTGAAGAATTTTTCGCCGGGCAATACGGGCGGCACGATCGGCATGGAAGGCTTCACCGTCACCTTCACCAACGCGCTGCATTCCTCAGCGCAGATCACCGAGGATGGCGTTTCCCATTCGCTCGGCAGCGCCAATGGTCTTGTCCTTCATTTCGATGACGAGGCGTCGCTGTTCCACATGGGCGACACGGATATCTTTTCCGACATGGGCCTGATCAACGAGCTGCACCAGCCCGATATCGGCATCGTGCCGATCGGCGACCGCTTCACCATGGGTGGCGCGGTGGCCGCTCTGGCCGCACAGCGCTTCTTCAACTTCAAGACCGCGATCCCCTGCCACTATGGCTCGTTCCCGATCATCGACCAGACGGCGGAGAAGTTCATCGCCGGCCTCGACGGCACGAAGACAAAGGTGGAAGCCCCGAAGGCCGGCGGCAGCGTCGAGGTCTGAGCCACGCTCTGTCGCAATTGGGCCGGGTCTACTTGTCCTTGATCCGGTCCCAGACAGCCGAGTATAGCGCCGGCTGTTCCGGCAACCCGAAGAGGCCGGTCATGGCCTCTTCAAAATCCCCGAACGTCTCGATCCGCTGCGCCTCGCTCTCGCCGTTTCGGCTGATCTTGAGGGCGCGGTTGAACAGCGTGTTTCGTCCGTCTTCTGTCACGCGCGCCATCATCAGGTTCGTTGGAAACGGCGCTTTGTCCCACCGGGCGCAGACGAAATTGGCCGCTTCGAAATCGGGCTGAAATGCCGGCGAACGCTCGAAGCCATAAAGCCCGTACCAGCCTTCAGATGTCTGCCGCTCCAGCACCTCTTCGCCGGTGTCTTCATCACGCCGAACGCGATAGGTCTCGCCGACAATCTCCTGAGGCTCGGCACTGTCGAGTCTGAACGGCATCATCGGCACGCCGCCGCCAAAGCCGCAATCCGCGAGATAGGTCTCATTACCGATGGTGACGATGAACGCCATATGACTGCGCGGCCCACCGCGCGGCGCACCGTTTCGGACTCGCGCCATGATCGGCATTGCCTTGAAGCCAAGCGTCGACAGTGCCGTGCCCAAGAGCGCATTCACCTCGAAGCAATAGCCGCCCCGCCGGTTCTCGACCAGCTTGCGCCACAGCGCCGCCGGATCAAGGTCCGGCACCTTGCCGGTCAGCGGGTCCATGTTCTCGAAGGGGATGTGACGCGCCTGGGCAAGCTGGAGGCGGCCAAGCGTCGCCGGGCTCGCCTCGGATGGCGTCTCGGCAATGCCGACGCGGGCCAGATAGGCCTTGAGATCAAACTGCATGGTCGCTTCCTCCATCCGCGTCAGGCTAGCTTTCCGGATGCAGAAGGCAAGGGGAGGCGCGCTGCGCCGGTTCTGCTCTCAAAAGCCCGGAAAAGCGTTGCATCCGCCAAGCGGGCTGATTATAGCGGTCGCTCAGTCTCTAGAACGATAATCCTTGACCGGAGTTCACCCGATGTCCGTCGATCTCGCCACCGTTAAGCGCGTTGCGCGCCTTGCCCGTCTCGCTGTTTCCGAAGAGGAAGCGCAAAAGATGGTCGGCGAGCTGAATGGCATGCTCGGCTTTGTCGAGCAGCTGTCGGAAGTCGACGTCAAGAATGTCGAGCCGATGACATCGGTGACACCCATGGTCATGCGCAAGCGCGCCGACGTCGTCAATGACGGCGACAAGGCGGCCGATATCATTGCCAATGCGCCGGCCACGACCGAGAATTTCTTCATGGTGCCGAAAGTGGTCGAATAAGACCGCCGCCGACCCGCACATCGCCAGAAGCCCCGATTTCAAGACGAAACGATCGCACCATGACCGAACTGACCAGCCTCACCATTGCCGAAGCCCGCACCAAGCTCGCCGCCAAGGACATCTCCGCCGTCGAACTGACGGACGCCTATCTGTCCGCCATCGAAGCCGTGAACCCGGTGATCAACGCCTATGTCACCGTGACGCCTGAAAAGGCCCGCGAGATGGCCAAGGCCTCCGATGCCCGCATCGCGGCCGGCAAGGCAGGGGCTCTCGAAGGCATTCCGCTCGGCATCAAGGACCTCTTCGCCACGCGCGATGTCCACACGCAGGCCTGCTCGCACATTCTCGACGGCTTCAAGCCCAAATACGAATCGACCGTCAGCCAGAACCTCTGGGACGATGGCGCCGTCATGCTCGGCAAGCTGAACATGGACGAATTCGCCATGGGCTCGTCCAACGAGAGCTCCTACTACGGCCCGGTCATCAATCCGTGGAAGGCCGAAGGCTCCAATCAGCAGCTCGTTCCCGGCGGCTCGTCGGGTGGTTCGTCCGCAGCCGTCGCCGCGCAGCTCTGCGCTGGTGCGACCGCCACCGACACCGGCGGCTCGATCCGCCAGCCGGCCGCCTTCACCGGCACGGTCGGCATCAAGCCGACCTATGGCCGCTGCTCGCGCTGGGGCATCGTTGCCTTCGCCTCCTCGCTCGATCAGGCCGGCCCGATCGCTCGCGATGTGCGCGACTGTGCTATCCTGCTCAAGTCCATGGCCAGCGTTGACGCCAAGGATACGACCTCGGTCGACCTGCCGGTTCCGGATTACGAGGCCGCTATCGGCCAGTCGCTGAAGGGCATGAAGATCGGCATTCCGAACGAATACCGCGTCGAAGGCATGCCGGAAGAGATCGAAAAGGTCTGGCAGCAGGGCATGGAGTGGCTGAAGGATGCTGGCGCCGAGATCGTCAACATCTCGCTGCCGCATACGAAATATGCGCTCCCGGCCTATTACATCGTCGCGCCTGCCGAAGCCTCGTCCAACCTTGCCCGCTATGACGGCGTTCGCTACGGCCTGCGCGTCGAAGGCAAGGACATTGTCGACATGTATGAGAAGACGCGTGCCGCCGGCTTCGGCCAGGAAGTCAAGCGCCGCATCATGATCGGCACCTACGTACTCTCCGCCGGTTACTACGACGCCTATTATCTGCAGGCGCAGAAGGTCCGCACGCTGATCAAGCGTGACTTCGAAATCGCCTTCGCCAACGGCGTCGATGCGATCCTGACGCCGGCAACCCCGTCGTCCGCCTTCGGCATTGCCGACGAGGATCTGGCATCCGATCCGGTCAAGATGTACCTCAACGACATCTTCACGGTAACGGTCAACATGGCAGGCCTTCCGGGCATGTCGGTTCCCGCCGGCCTCGACCACAAGGGCCTGCCGCTCGGCCTCCAGCTCATCGGCAAGCCGTTCGAGGAGGAAACCCTCTTCCGCACGGCCCATGTCATCGAACAGGCCGCGGGCACTTTTTCACCGAAGAAGTGGTGGTAAGAGCCCTCAATCATCCATGAAAAGCGGCGCGGAACACTTGGGTCCGCGCCGTTTTCATTTCTACTCACCGGTTGTCGAGCTGAGCACGAACCAGTTCGAGACCGCGCATCGTGATGCGGTAGGGCTTGCCGCCTGACGAGGCGATCGCCCGCTTGCGTTTCAGCTTGCGGAACGTGACGATGTCGATCTGGCTGAAGATCCAGCCTTCTCGCGTGTTCAGACGAAGCGTCTCGATCTTGCGGTCGTCGTTGCGGATGAGTTCGATATTGCCGCCCTGGGCGAGCAGGTGGAGAATGCGCTGTTCGGCGCTGGAAATGTCCATGGTCGTGAAGTCCGGATGGCGCCCGAATGGGCGCGTGAAAACGTATCCGACGCCGCAAGGGCATCGGGCTCGATTTCAACAGGGCCCGGCGCGCGAAACGTGTTTCGCGGGCAGGGCCTTTACCGGGACTCCGATAGACTGAACATAAGGCACTCCTTGGTGCTCCATGAAGGTAGGTATGCCTGCCCCTCGGTGTCAAGCGCGTCCCAGCTTATATTAGCTGTTGAAAACCGACCGAGGTACACGCGGCAAGACGCTGACTTTGCGGCACACGCTTCTCACGCCCGCCGCGCCGCGCAATACTCTTGTCGCTCTCGAGTGGGGATGAGGGGCTGCAGGATGGCAACGATACGCAATGCGCGTGCGGACGAAGCGGATGTTCTGGCGGCCATTGGCTTCCGGGCTTGGGATTCGTCGTCCGAGGGGTGGGGGGATGCTCCCGACATTCGCGAGAGCGCCTACCGCTCCTTCGAGACCTTCACGCGCAACAACTGGCTTTCGATCGACATTGCCGAGCGAGCAGGGCAGCTTGTGGGCTGGGCAGCGCGGGAGAAGCTCGACAACAGCATCACCGATCTTTGGGTCGATCCCGTGTTCCAGCGGCAGGGCGTCGGCGCCGCACTTCTCGAGCATCTGGAGCAGGAGATTGCTGAACACGGTCATGAGACCGCGTTGACGCAGGTCCACTCGGAGAACTCTGCCGCGCTCGCCTTCTTCCGCAAGGCCGGCTACGGCGTGTCCTGGATGACGACGGCGTGGTCGCCGAAGCTAGACAGAGACGTTGACACCGTCGGGCTCGTCAAGCGTCTCGTCGAGGAGACCGGTGGCGAGGGCTACAGCGAGTTCTGAGCCGCCTGGTCTGCGAGCATCTGGTCACGCATGCGGGCGAAGAGATCGCGGTTGCGGCAGAAGCGCGGCGCCTGCTCGGGCTCGTCATTGTCTTCGAGCCAGTCGGCGCAGTCATGCGGGCGGCTGCAGGCAAGGCAACGCTGCCCGGCACGCTTCATCACGTTGCGATGATCGGGCAACTCTTCCAGATGCGCGGTCAGGCCGAGTTTGGCGGTCATGGCTTCGAGCAGCATGGCGTGTTCGTTGACCCGGATGAAATAGTTGAGGATACTCATGCGTCTTCTCCATCGATGCCGTCACGATCGATGAAAGCCGTGCGGCCCGCCTTGATCCTGCTCAAGTCCGCCGAATACCCTCGAAAGCCGCAAATCCCTTGCGCCTTCCGGCCAATTGTTTTACCGGAGGGCTTCGAAATCCCATTGATGCCGAGAGCTTTTCCATGACCATTGTCGATGTCCGCACGCCCGACCCGAAACGCTTCATCCCCGGCGCCACCGGCGACTGGGAAGTCGTGATCGGCATGGAAGTCCATGCACAGGTTCTCTCGAAATCGAAGCTCTTCTCCGGTTCTTCGACCGAATTCGGCCGCCCGGAAAACACCAATGTCTCGCTGGTCGATGCCGCGATGCCCGGCATGCTGCCGGTGATCAACGAGGAATGCGTCAAGCAGGCGGTGCGTACAGGACTTGGCCTGAAGGCGCAGATCAACCATCGCTCGCTCTTCGACCGCAAGAACTATTTCTATCCCGACCTGCCGCAGGGCTACCAGATCTCGCAGTTCAAGGACCCGATTGTCGGCGAAGGCAAGATCGTGATTTCGCTCGGTCCCGACCGTCAGGGCAACTTCGAGGATATCGAAATCGGCATCGAGCGCCTGCACCTGGAACAGGACGCCGGCAAGCTGATGCATGACCAGCATCCGACCATGACCTATGTCGACCTCAACCGGACCGGCGTCGCGCTCATGGAAATCGTCTCCAAGCCGGACATGCGCTCGGCCGATGAGGCCAAGGCCTATATGACGAAGCTGCGCACCATCGTGCGCTATCTCGGCACCTGCGACGGCAACATGGACGAAGGCTCCATGCGCGCCGACGTCAACGTCTCCGTCCGCAAGCCGGGCGGCGAATTCGGCACGCGCTGCGAAATCAAGAACGTCAACTCCATCCGCTTCATCGGTCAGGCGATCGAATACGAAGCCCGCCGCCAGATCGCCATTCTGGAAGACGGAGGCTCGATCGATCAGGAAACCCGCCTCTTCGACGCCGGCAAGGGCGAGACGCGCTCCATGCGTTCCAAGGAAGATGCGCATGATTACCGCTACTTCCCCGATCCGGACCTGCTGCCGCTCGAATTCGACAACGCTTTCGTGGCCGAACTCCTGAAGGACCTGCCGGAACTGCCCGACGACAAGAAGGAGCGTTTCGTCAAGGATCTCGGCCTCACCGTTTACGACGCCTCGGTGCTCGTGTCGGAAAAGGCAATTGCCGCCTATTTCGAAGCCGTTGCAGAAGGCCGCGACGCCAAGATTGCCGCCAACTGGGTCATCAACGACCTGCTGGGTGCCTTGAACAAAGCCGGCAAAGACATTGAAGAGACTCCGGTTTCGCCCGCCCAGCTCGGCGGCATTATCGACCTCATCAAGGACGGCACGATCTCCGGCAAGCTCGCCAAGGACCTCTTCGAAATCGTCTTCAACGAAGGCGGCGATCCGGCGAAGATCGTCGAAGAGCGCGGCATGAAGCAGGTGACGGACACCGGCGCGATCGAAAAGGCCGTCGATGAAATCATCGCCGCCAACCCGGATCAGGTCGAAAAGGCCAGGGCCAAGCCCACGCTTGCCGGCTGGTTCGTTGGCCAGGTCATGAAGTCGACCGGCGGCAAGGCCAACCCGCAGGCTGTCCAGGCGCTCGTCAAGGCCAAGCTGGGGATCGAGGAATAATGTTCTTCGTCCGCTCGGCCAGCGAACAGGACCTGAAGAAGGTGCAGACGCTGCTGGCGGAGACCTGGCGTGCGACCTATGTGCCGTTTTACGGCACGGAAAAGGTCGAGGCGCTGATTGCCGAATGGCATTCGCCTGAGGCGCTGAAGAAGCGCCTCAAGACCCCGCATTCGGAGTTTCTGGTTGCGGATGATGGCAAGGTGCTGGCCGGCATGGCCTATGCCGCGATGGCGGACAAGCCGGCAAAGACGGCGATCCTGCATCAGCTCTATGTGCATCCCGATTTCCAGCGTCAGGGGATCGGGCGCGATCTCTTCGCGGAGATCGAAACCTGTTTCCCGGATGCCGATACGATGCGGCTGGAAGTCGAGCCGAAAAACGCCGCTGCCATCGCCTTCTATGAAAGCCATGGCTTCGTGGCGGCGGGTGAGGTTTCGAACTGCGGCGGCGGCCAGTCGGGCATCCCCGCACTCCTGATGGAAAAGCCACTCGCGACCTGAGTGGCGCTTTGAGAGGTCTCAATGTTCTTCATCCGCTCCGCCGGTGAGGCCGATCTTCCCAAGGTGCAGACGCTGCTCGCCGAAACATGGCGCGATACCTATCGCCCTTTCCATGGCGACCATGTCGTGGAAGCGATGATCGCGCACTGGCATTCCAGCGCCTCGCTCGCCAGACGCCTGCATCGTCCGGACTCGGAATTTCTGGTGGCCGATGATGGCAAGCAACTGGCCGGCATGGCCTTCGCAGCGATGTCGCGAAACACGCCGAAGCTCGCCAATCTGCACCAGCTCTACATTCATCCGCTCTGGCAGGGGCAGGGGATCGGCACGGATCTCTTTGCCGAAATCGAGACCTGCTTCCCGGATGCCGACCGGATGCACTTGGAAGTCACGGCCGAGAACGAGCGCGCCATCGAGTTCTATACCAAGGTCGGTTTCCGCGAGATCGGACGCATCGACAATGTCGGCCCGCCGGGCGCGAAATTGCCGGCCATCCTCATGGAAAAGACGCTGGCCTTCTAACTTTCGGAGACACCTCGTGAAAGCCGTCTATTTCGAACGCTTCTGCGAACCGCCCCGCATCGCAACCCTGCCGGACCCTGAGCCGGGCGTTGATGGCGTCGTCGTCAAGATCGAGGCGACGGGGCTTTGCCGGTCCGACTGGCACGGCTGGATGGGCCATGACAGCGATATCGTCCTGCCGCATGTTCCGGGCCACGAACTTGCCGGAACGGTGGTCGCCACCGGCCGCAACGTGATGCGCTGGAAGAAGGGCGACCGCGTCACAGTGCCCTTCGTCTCCGGCTGCGGTCGCTGCGCCGAATGCGCGTCGGGCAACCAGCAGGTCTGCGAGGCACAGTTCCAGCCGGGATTTACCGCCTGGGGCTCCTTTGCCGAATATTGTGCCATCGATTATGCCGACGCCAATCTCGTGCGCCTGCCGGACAGCATGGATTTTGCGACCGCCGCCGGCCTCGGCTGCCGCTTCGTCACCTCGTTCCGCGCGGTCGTCGATCAGGCCCGCGTGCAGCCCGGCGAATGGGTCGCCGTCCACGGCTGCGGCGGCGTGGGCCTGTCGGCCATCATGATTGCCAACGCCATGGGCGCGAATGTCGTCGCCGTCGATCTGTCGGACGACAAGCTGGCGCTCGCGAAGAAGCTCGGTGCCGCCGTGACGGTCAATGCGCGCAATGTCACCGATGTGCCCGCCGCCATCCGCGAACTCACCTGCGGCGGCGCGCATGCCTCGGTCGATGCGCTCGGCCATCCGACCACCTTGTCGAATTCCATCCTGTGTCTGCGCCGTCGTGGTCGCCATGTGCAGGTTGGTCTGCTGCTGGCCGACCAGTCGCGTCCGCCGGTGCCGATGGATCGCGTCATTGGCTGGGAGCTGGAGATCAAGGGCAGCCATGGCATGCAGGCGCATCGCTATGGCGCGATGTTCTCGATGATCGAGACGGGCAAGCTGAAGCCCGAACTGATGATCGGCCGGACGCTGAGCCTCGACGAGGCGCCCGAAGCCCTGATGGCGATGGACCGATTCGACGGCGTCGGCATTGGCGTGATCACGCGCTTCTGAAGTGATTTGGGGGGCTGGACCGAGGCACGGCCGATCACTTCAGCCGCTTGCGCAAGCCGTCGAGAATGACTTCGCTCACCTTGTCGTAATCGTTGTTGAAATGGTGGTCGCCGGGAAGCTCCGCCACTTCGATACCCTTGTCCTTCAGGTCCTTGCAGACGGCCTCGTCGTCGCCCGTGCCGCCGATGCATTGCACGAGCTTGGGGTCCACCTTGGCGATGGCATCGAGCGTCGTGCCGCCCTGATAGCTTCCCTCCGCGCCGAACCAGCCGGTCACCGAAATCTCATAGTCGACCGATTTCGTCAGCGCGAGCAGCGACATGAACTTCACTGGAGCCCTCTGCCGATCGGTCAATGCATCATAGGCCGAGGGGAGCACGTCCGCGCCGAAGGAATAGCCGAGCAGAAGGACGTTCTTCACCTTCCACTTCTTGCGATAGGCGTCGATGATCCGCCCCAGATCCTTCGCGGTCGTCGCCTGGTCCTTTTTCTTCCAGAAATAGCGCAGCGAATCGACCCCGACGACCGGAATGCCTTGGGTCTGGAGATATTCGCCGATCTGGCTGTCGATGTCGCGCCAGCCGCCGTCCCCGGAATAGAAGATCGCCATCGTGTCGTATTTCGGCGTTGCCGCGAGCTCGGTCAGCGGCAGGCCGAGATCGTTGGCCGCGACATCGTTGGCGGCAACCTGCGCCTTGACCGTTTCGAGCAGAAGATCGCCGGACGCGTTATCCACCTTGACCACCTTCACGTCCTGATGGGCCGCAACGATCGAAGCGACATTGCTCTTCCCATCGGCAGGGGCGTTCGGTGTCTCGAGCACGGTGACCGGGGCCGGCAAGGCGTCGTCCGTCAGCCCGTAGATATAGCCGTTCGGTGTCGGCTGCTTCGTGGCCGGTGTGCAGAGCTGTTTGGTCAGCGGGATTTCGGCGGTCGGATCGACCGCAATCGCTTCCTCGATCGTCGCCGGTGGCGACTGCGCGATCATGGCGAGAACCAGCGCGCCACCCGGCCCTTCACCGGCCAGAACCGGCGCATGATAGGCACTGTCGCCGGCGTGCCGCTGAACCTGCTGCGACAGCGACTCGATGTCGGAGATCATGTAGATGCAGTCGTCTTCATTGTCTTGCGCCATCGAGGCGACATAGGCCTTGTAGTCGATGCCGACGACGGCAGCACCCGAGGCGACGAGAGCGCTGAGGCGATCATCGTCCTTCTTCGTCCAGCCCTGAGGACCGGACAGCAGAAACACCATGGATTTCAGGCTGCCGCTCGGCAGAACGATATGGGGGGAGGGAATGAGGCCTGTGTCGTAGGCATTCTGGTCTTCGGCTTTCGAACCATACGCAGACGCGGCCAGTACCGAGCACAGCCCGGCCAGCAGCCAGTTTCTGAATTTCATTTCCCGACGACTCCTCTCAGGCCACCACCGATCAGGACCGTCACATCCATGATCGCCATGACAGGCGACGCATTGCCCGACACGGCAATATAGCGTGCTTCCCATCGCGGCGCGAACTTCGATTTGTAGGCCTTGAGGCCTTTGAAATTGTAGAAGCGCTCGGCATGTTCGAAGATGACGCCGCCAATGCGGTCCCAGACGGGAGCGGAATCCCGCTTCGACATGCCTGACAGGGGCGCCATCCCCAGATTGAACGTCTGGAACCCTTCGTCACGAAGATATTCTATGATCTGAACGAAGAGGAAATCCATGGATCCATTCGGCGCATCGGGCAGGAAGCGCATGAGATCGACAGACGCTTCCAGCTTGGCATCCGTGATGAGCAAGGTGGCGAACGCGACAATCCTGCCACGCTGCCTGAGCAGCGCCACGGGTTGTGAACGGATATAATCGGGCTCGAAGGAGCCGAGCGAGAAGGTCTTCTCGCGCGCGTCGTGCTGCTGGAGCCACGAGTCGGAAACCGCCTGCAGCTCGTCCATCACCGCATCGACCTCGGCGCCCGCATTCGCGACATGAAATTCGAGGTCTTCACGCTGCGCCTTACTGATGGCATGGCGCAGGTTGGACATGCGTCCGCCTTTCAGCTGAAAATCCGGCAGTGAGACCTTCGCCGCCTCGCCAAGCTTGTAGGCCCTGAGGCCCGCATCGGCACAGAAGCCGAGGAGGGCGGGCGTGATCTGATAGAATACCGCGCGTGCGCCATTGGCATGCGCCATCTCGACAAAGCGCCAGAGCAGCTCCGTCGCTTCCTCTTCATCGCCGACCGGGTCGAAAAGTGCCACCCAGGAGCGGCCCTGGATGCCATACATGATGAAGCAGGTGCCACTGTCCGAAAGCAGGATCTGCTTGTCGCCCATCCGCACCAGATTGGCATCGGCAGTCCCCTGAGCCATCACGATGGGCAGTGCCTTTTCCAGCGAATCCCCCGTCGGCAGTTTCGGGCGAAACTTTGCCGGACGCAGCAGGCTGTAGATGGCGACTGCCGAAGCCGCCATTGCCAGACCGGCGGCCGCCCGAAGGCCGCGCGGTACTTCGTCGGCAATCTCGAATTCCCACCAGAGGCTGTCCGAGTAGTCGACGTCGCGATAGACGAAGAAGAGCAGCGTGACGGCTGACGCGACGATGACGGCCATGGCCGCGACCCAGGACGGGGCCAGCGCCTGATGGATCAGCGACGCCGGGCGCTTGAACCGCTGATGCGTCATCGACAGCGCCAGAATGAGCGTGATCAGCAGCGAGGCCTCAAGTGCCGAAACGCCGCGCAGGTTGGCGAAGAACAGTGCCGCGATGCTCGTCGCAAGCGTGAACCACCAGGCGGCATCGAGCCTGTTGGACAGCCCCCGCGCGGCAATGAAGATCCCGAGTCCCAGAAGGCTCGTGATGAAGTGCGCGCTCTCGACGATCGGGACCGGCATGTAGTTTTCGAGCCGCACCAGCTTGTCGTCATTGGTCGGCGTGACGCTCGAAAAGATCAGGATCGCGCCAGTCAGGACCGAAAGTGCCGCAACGAGCGCCGGTGCCAGCCGTGGTTCCAGCTGCCGGAACGCGGCAGCGACCGGCACCAGCGCAAAGCGGCGGGTTTCGACGAGGATGAGGGCAAGTGCCGCAATCAGCAGCGGCAGGACATTGTAGATCAGCCGGTAGAGAAGCAGACTGCCGAGAAGGCGATCGACCGGCACATGCGCGCCGAGTGCGGAAACCATCACCGCTTCGAAAATGCCGATGCCGGCAGGCACATGGCTGATGATCCCGAGGCCGGTCGCTGTGGAATAGATCGCGAAGAACACGGGCCAGCCGATCGCGTCCTGCGGGATGAGCACATAAAGCGCGGTGGCAGAGGCTGCCATGTCGAGCGCGCTGACCAGGAACTGCTGTGACGCGGTCTTGCTGTCGGGCAGGCGAACGGTGAGGAGCCCGAGGCTGATCCTTCGCCCGCCGCGCCCCATGACGAGGAGGGTGGTCATCACCAGAAGGATGACGATTGAGATGCCGCGGATCAGGGTCGCGTCGAGGCCCGCCAGGGCTGACAGGCGTGGCGCTGTGACAAGAACCGAGATCGCAGTGACGCCAAGGATGCCAAGCCCGAAGGCGAGCGTGACGAAAGCGACGACCTTGCCGATCTCTTCCGGCGTCAGCCCAAGGCGGAGATAGGCCCGGAGACGGATGGCGCCGGCCGACAGCGCGCCGAAGCCCGCCGTGTTGCCGATGGCATAGGCGATGAAGGACGTGATGGCGACCGAGACCAGCGGCAGCTTTTTCTTGCGCACATATTCGATCGCATTGAGATCGTAGCAGATCAGTGCCGCGAAGCTCAGCGCGGTGAAGAGAAGCGACAGCAGGATTGCGGATGTGGGTGTGGCGGAGAGCGCATCGCGCACATCCTCGATGCGGATTTCCGTCGTCAGCTTGTAGATGGCATAGGCCGTCAGGCTGCTGACAATGAGGATCGCCGCGAGCATCAGATATTCGCGATAGCGCTCGAAGAGGTAGAGCAGCCGGAAGACCGCACCCTTCCTCTCTTCGGCGACCGGATTGTCTGTCTCTGTCACGCGTGTCATCAATTTGGTAAGGCCCCTGCAACGTTGTCGGAGCGGTGTTCTTTCATCATGACGAATTTGCGGCGAGGCATTTGGCTGACCCAAAAATAATCTTACATTTTCGCGTCTTCATACAGTCTCAATGTGAACTTGATTCTGTCTGTTCCAAAGCCCGACGGAACTTCCACAAAGCCGCAGGATGAATATTCCGCAGGCGCGAAAGGCTCTGGACATTCGGTGCTTCTGGCTGCATAAGCGGACTAGGGCCGGGCTTGAGAAGAGTCCCGCTGTCGAACGTCATATCCAAGGCTTTGCGATGAAGAACCTACTCCTTGAACTTTTCACCTGGTGGAATGGGCAGACCATGGGCACGCGCTTCTTCACGTGGCGCAAGGGCAAGCGGGTCGGCGAAGATCAGTTCGGCAACATCTATTACGAAGGTCCGATGTCGACCTACGGTCTGCAGAAGCGCTGGGTGATCTACAAGGGCTATGCAGAAGCGTCGGCGATTCCGCCGGGCTGGCATGGCTGGATGCATCACCGCACGGATGTTCCGCCGACAAAGCAGGACTACAAGGCGCATGACTGGCAGAAGCCGCACCACGCCAACCTGACCGGCACTGCCGCCGCATACCGTCCGCAGGGCTCGCTTGCAGAAGCCGGCCAGCGTCCGCGCGTCTCCGGTGACTATGACGCCTGGACCCCGGGCAACTGACGCCTTGTGGCCACAATCGGCATATACCGGTCGTGGCCATTGACGGTTGAAAGAGGCGAATCTTGCGAGCAACGGCTAAGCTTTCATACGGCAGAGGGCTGCTGACAGGCCTTCTTGCGGTCGTTGCGCTCGGCTTCACCGGCGAGGCGCAGGCTGCGCGTATATCCAACGCGGTTGCCGTCTTTGCCGGTCTCGACAAGATCACCGGTCGTGTCACATCCTTCGATGTCTATATCAACGAGACGGTCCAGTTTGGGGCCCTTCAGGTGACGCCGAAGGTCTGTTACTCGCGTGACGACACGGAAGCCCAGAAGGTTGACGGTTTCGTCGAGGTCGATGAAATCACCCTCGATCGCAAGATCCGCCGCATCTTCACCGGCTGGATGTTTGCCGACAGCCCCGGCCTCAACGCCGTCGAGCATCCGATCTATGACGTCTGGCTGACCGGCTGCAAGCAGAAGTCCGACGTCCCACCACCGGATGCGGCCTCCAAGGCGAACTAATCTTACTTTTAAATCGAAAGTTTACATCGTCCCTCTACCGTGGCGAGCAATTTTAGGGCTCGGCGGAGAATTCATGTCAATTTGGATAAAGGCATATCTGGCTCTCGCCTTTGTCATCGGCTGGGGTACTTTTATCTATGCGCGGGAGCTTTCCAGTGCAGATGACGAGAAGGGCGCCCAAAAGCCGATTTGGTTCGGAGGTATTCAGAATGTCTACCTGGTCTCACGGATTCTAAAGAAGCATGCCGTGAACGGAAACCGCCTCGCGCTCTGGGCATATTGGTTGAATCTTCTGATTTTTGCAGTGATGCCAATTCTCATGGTTATTCTTGTCTTTCAGGGACCGGGGAAACAGTAATATGCATGCTGCCTGCAAGGGTGCGGCTTAACTCCGCGCGAAATCGATATCCGGCCGCGATACTGCGTCAGCCAGCAATATCTCGTACTGCGCCTTCGGCACATCGATGGCGCCGAATGTCCTCAGGTGTTCGGTGGTGAATTGCGTGTCGAGCAGGCGGAAGCGCCGTTCGCGCAGGCGTTCGACCAGATGCACGAGGCAGATCTTGGAGGCGTTCGTCCGGCGCGAGAACATGCTCTCGCCGAAGAAGGCGGCGCCTAGCGATACGCCGTAAAGGCCGCCGACCAGTTCGCCATCTTCGAAGGCTTCGACGGAATGGGCGTGGCCCATCTCGTGGAGCTGGCCGTAGAGATCGAGGATCGTTTCGTTGATCCAGGTCGTCGGGCGATCGTCTGCCGGCTCGCCGCATTTCAGCATGACGTCGCGAAAGGCGGTGTTGACACGGATATCGAAGGGGGATTTGCGCATCATCTTGGCAAGGCTGCGCGAGACGTGAAAACCGTCGAGCGGGATGATGCCGCGCAGTTCCGGCTGCACCCAGAAGAGCTCCGGATCGTCAGCGGATTCGGCCATGGGGAAGAGGCCGATGGAATAAGCGCGCAGCAGGATTTCCGGTGTCAGTTCCGGGTCCTGTAGCTGCGCGCTCATGATGCTCGTCTTTACTCCGCCGGCTTTTCCGCCAGGTACTTTTCCAGCCAGTGGATGTCATAATCGCCATTGGCGATATCCTGGTTGGAAATCAGGTCCTGGAAGAGCGGCAGCGTCGTCTTGATGCCGTCGATGACAAACTCGTCAAGCACGCGGCGGAGCCGCATCATGCATTCGACGCGGGTGCGTCCATGCACGATCAGCTTGCCGATGAGGCTGTCGTAATAGGGCGGGATCTTGTAGCCCTGATAGGCTCCCGAATCGACGCGAACGCCCAGTCCACCCGGCGCATGGAAATGCGTGATCGTGCCCGGCGAGGGAACGAAGGTGCGGGGATCTTCCGCATTGATACGGCATTCGATGGCGTGACCGGAGAACTTGATCTCGTCCTGCGTGACCGAGATGCCGCCGCCGGACGCGATGCGGATCTGCTCATGCACGAGGTCGATGCCGGTGATCGCTTCGGTGATCGGATGCTCGACCTGAAGACGGGTGTTCATTTCGATGAAATAGAACTCGCCGTTTTCGTAGAGGAATTCGATCGTACCGGCACCGCGATACTTCATCTTCTTCATGGCGTCGGCGCAGATCTGGCCGATGCGCATGCGCTGCTCGACATTCAGGGCAGGGGAGTTGGCTTCTTCCCAGACCTTCTGGTGGCGGCGCTGCAGCGAGCAGTCGCGTTCGCCCAGATGCACGGCATTGCCCTCGCCATCGCCCAGAACCTGGACTTCGATATGGCGCGGCTTGCCGAGATACTTTTCCATGTAGACGGCATCATTGCCGAATGCGGCCAGAGCCTCGGAACGCGCCGTCGAAACGGCTTCTTCCAGCTCTTCCTCGGTCTTGGCGACCTTCATGCCGCGTCCACCGCCGCCGGCGGTTGCCTTGATCAGGACCGGGAAGCCGATCTCACGGGCAATTTCCAGCGCGTTTTCCGGCTTCACTTCGCCGGCCGAGCCCGGAACGACCGGGATGCCGAGTTCGACAGCCGTCTTCTTGGCGGTGATCTTGTCGCCCATCAGGCGGATATGTTCCGCCGTCGGCCCGATGAAGGTGATGCCATGGGCGTCGAGAATGTCGGCGAACTTGGCGTTTTCAGACAGGAAGCCATAGCCCGGATGCACGGCGTCAGCGCCGGTGATCTCGCAGGCCGCAACGATCTGGTGGATGTTGAGATAGCTGTCGCGCGACGGCGGCGGGCCGATGCAGACGCTCTCGTCGGCGAGGCGAACATGCATGGCATCCGCATCGGCGGTCGAATGGACGGCGACGGTCGCGATCCCGAGTTCCTTGCACGCCCGGAGGATGCGAAGCGCGATCTCGCCCCGGTTGGCAATGAGGACTTTGGAAATCATGGGACGCCCCTTATTCGATGATGATCAAGGCTTCGCCGAATTCCACCGGTTGGGCGTCCGTGACGAGGATTTCGACAACCTTGCCCGAGCGCGGTGCCGGAATCTGGTTCATGGTCTTCATGGCCTCGATGATGAGGATCGTCTGGCCTTCCTTGATGGTCTGGCCGACTTCAACGAAGGGCCGTGCGCCGGGAGCCGGCGACAGATAGGTCGTGCCGACCATGGGCGATGCGACCGTGTTCTTCGGGTCGCGGGCAGCAACGGCCGGAGCCGCGGCCTCTGCCGGTGCCACGGCAGCGACGGGGGCCGGTGCGGGAGCCGCTACGCTGTAAGGCATGTGCATGGCTGCGGGAGCAGCGCGCGAAACGCGGATGCGAAGCGCATCCTGTTCGACTTCGATTTCGGTGAGGTCGGTTTCTTTCAGGATGTTCGCGAGGTCGCGAATGAGGGCCTGATCGATGCCGGTCTTCTTCTCTGCCATGAAAATCGTCCTGTTCTTATTCTTCTCAAGCTCGCCTTTGACGACCGCGCGCGACATTGTCGCTGCGCCAGCCGGGCGGCGTCGGGGTTCTTCTATAGTCTGGACTTCAGGCAAATGGAAGCCATTGCTTGCCGTAGCGGCACGCACGGTGAATAACCGCGCATGCGCGCCACAAAGCGGTGTGGAAAACTCGTTCCTCAGCAGGTGGCCTTGCCGCAGGCGCGCATGTTGGCGACCTTCTGGGTGAGCACGTCGAGGCCGGCAGCACCCGGGATCATGTCATTTCCGATGATATAGGCGGGCGTGCCGTTGATACCGAGTGCATCGGCCAGCTGGTAGGACGACTTGACGCTCTGCTCGCCGGCATTGGCGGCGACCTGCTTGGCGATTTCGGCCTTGGAGACGCCGAGGCTTTCGGCAACCTTCAGCGCGGCGTCCTTGTTCGCATGGCCCGTGCCGCCCAGAAGCGCCATATGGAACTGGCCGTATTTTTCCGGCGCGATGGCGCGGAAGGCCAGCGCGATCTTGTGCGCCTCGATCGAATCCTGACCGAGGATCGGGAATTCCTTGAGCACGAAGCGGACATTCGAGTCCGACTTGATCAGCGCCGACATGTCCTTGATGGCGTGCTTGCAATAGGTGCAGTTGTAATCGAAGAACTCGACGATCGTCACGTCGCCCTTAGGGTTGCCCAGGACGAGGTCGGAGGCGTCGGAGAAGAGCGCCTGCTTGTTCTTGTCGATGGCGCCGGAAGCCTTGGCCGCCGTCGCCTGATCCCGCTTGGCCTGCAGCGCCTCCTGCGCTTCGATCAGGACCTCCGGGTTGTCGATCAGGTACTGGCGCACGATGTCGCCGATTTCCTTCTTCTGGCCATCGTCGAAGGCACGGGCCGGAGCCGTGGTCGCCAGAATGGACGCGACAACGAAGGCGCCTGATGCCAGCAAGTTCATGATCTTCGATGCCATTTCTGTCTCCTGGTTGCTCGGCTGTTTTTGGCGCGAAGCGGCATAACAGACGGCAATTATGTTTGGCCTGTGGCAGGACGCCCGGCGCTAAAATCATCTCCTTGCTCTTTACAATCGGCGGGGCCTGAATACAAACCGCAAAACCGGACAAAATGACCTGCTCGCGGGAATGTGAAGAGCTTGCCCCGTGATGCAGCGGACAATCGAGGAGACTGCCTTGGCCGACCTTTCGACACGTGGAAATGTTGAACCTTTCCACGCCATGGATGTTCTGGCCGAGGCGACGAAGCGCCGCGCTGCCGGCCATGCCGTCATCTCGATGGCCGTTGGCCAGCCATCGCATCCCGCTCCGAAGGCAGCACTTGCCGCCTCGCGCGCAGCCCTCGAACACGGCCGCCTCGGCTATACCGATGCGCTGGGCCTGCTGTCCCTGCGTCAGGCTTTGTCCTCGCATTATCAGGATCGCTACGGCGTCTCGATCGATCCGCAACGCATCGCCGTGACCACGGGATCTTCCGCTGGCTTCAATCTGGCCTTCCTGGCGCTTTTCGATCAGGGAGACTGGGTGGCGATCGCGCGTCCCGGCTATCCCGCCTATCGAAACATCCTCAAGGCACTCGGGCTCAACGTTCTGGAAGTCGCCGCCGATGCCGCCAGCGGCTTCACGCTGACGCCGGACAATCTGGACGCCGCGGCAAGTCAGGCCGGCATCCGCCTGAAGGGCGTCCTGCTCGCCAGCCCCGCCAACCCGACAGGGACGGTGACGGGTGCGAGGGCACTGAAGGCCCTGGCGGACTATTGCCGAGCCAATGCCATCCATTTCATCTCCGACGAGATCTATCACGGCCTCACCTATGCCGGTGAGGAGACGACCGCGCTTTCGGTGACGGACGATGCGATCATCATCAACTCGTTTTCGAAATACTATTGCATGACCGGCTGGCGCATCGGCTGGATGGTGCTGCCGGAAAACATGGTCCGCAGCTTCGAGCGCATCGCCCAGAGCCTCTACATCTCCGCACCCGAATTGTCGCAGATCGCCGCCGAGGCGGCATTGGGCGAGACGGAGGAGCTTGAGCGGGTCAAGGACAGCTATCGCCAGAACCGCGACATTCTTCTCGAAGCCCTGCCACGCATAGGCCTGACGCTCGCGTCACCCATGGACGGTGCCTTCTACGCCTATGCGGATGTCAGCCGCTTCACCAATGATTCGATGGCCTTCGCCCGCCGGATGCTGGCCGAAACCAATGTCGCGGCAACGCCCGGCATCGACTTCGATCCGATCGATGGCCATCACACGATGCGCTTCTCTTATGCGGGGGCCACGGCAGAAATGGTGGAGGCGATGGAGAGAATAGAGCACTGGCTCAAGGCGTTCTGAAGAGATCTGCGGGATTGAACCTGCAATTTGCCAATGATTGCCTTGGAATTCCGCTCCCGAAGCCTATATTGGCGAAGCCCCCGGGCATCTGGCCGATTTTGCTTTAGAGGTTCTTATGAAATCATTGGAGTTGCTTGTAGAACGCATCATTCTGTCGAGCCGCTGGATATTGGTCATCTTCTATCTGGGCCTTGCCGCAGCTCTTGCACTTTATGGCTTCTCGTTCCTTCTGAAATTCATCAAGATCGCTTCCAATGTCATGGTTTCGAGCGAAGAGGACATGATTCTCGCCATGCTCGGCCTGATTGATGCCGCACTGGTCGGTAGTCTGATCGTCATGGTGATGATTTCGGGCTACGAGAACTTCGTCAGCCGTTTCGACGAGGCTGAGGCCAATGTCGACAACAAGGAAGTTTCGTTCCTTGGCAAGCTCGACTCTGGCAGCCTCAAGATCAAGGTGGCCTCATCGATTGTTGCGATTTCCTCGATCCACCTGCTGCAGGTCTTTCTGAACGTCAATCAGTACACCGACACGAAGATCGTCCTGCTGACAGGTATCCACCTTGCCTTCGTGATCTCGGCCCTGATGCTCGGCTATCTTGAGAACATGATGTCAAAGACGAAGACGGATGTTCGCAAGCGCTGATGATTTGAACTAGCGGCGGGCAAAGGCGCGCAGGAAGGTCTTGACTGCGCGCTCTGCCATGCCGGCGCATTCCTCTTCGCTGGGGAAGCGGCCGAGCTGGAATTCCGTTCGCCACTCGGCGGTCAGCAGCGCCAGATACTGCCGCGCGGCAAGGGCCGCGTCGTCGAATTCGAGATAGCCGTTCAACGCAAGCTGCGACAGCTGCGCCGCCACCATCGAGCGCTTCCGGCCTGAGCCGAATTCACGCCAGACCGTGAACAGTTCCGGATAGCGACCGCTCTCGTTCTCTGCCAGCTTCAGCAGCCAGCGGCTCGTCTTGTTCTGCGTGACATGGTTGAGCAGACGGGCTGAAAATGCCGTGAGTTCGGCCTCGAGATTCTCCGGCCTCTCCGGAAAGTCTTCCATCAGCAGGAGAAAGTTCGCCGCAGACTTCTCGGTCAGGGCTGCCACGACGTCCTTGAAGAGCCCGTCCTTGTCGCCGACGTGGTTGTAGATCGTCTGGCGCGAGACGCCGGCCTTCGTTGCCACCGCGTCGATGCTCGCGCCCGTGTAGCCATCCTGACAGAAAACTGTCGCGGCCGCCTCTAGGATGCGGTCACGCTTGGATTTGGCAAGGTCAGGTGTTTCGGCGGTTTCAATGTCCATGAACCCGAAATAATCCTTCCATCAAAAATATTCAAGTTGGACACTCTTGTCCAATTGGACAATAGTGTCTAAAAATATGGGCGGAAACGAATTTTGTGGCGGCGAACTCCCAATGCTGCCTCGTCCACCCCCGAAAAAACTGGAGAGATTTCGATGAAGTCCTCGACGCTTTACTACGCCCTGATTCTGGGCTTCCTGTCCGCTGTCGGCGTCTCCGCGCTGGATATCTACCTGCCGGCGCTGCCCTCGATCGCCAAGGATTTCCGCACCGATGGCAGCACGCTGCAGCTCAGCCTGACCTCCTATTTCATCGCCATGGCGATTGCACAGATCGTCTATGGCTCGGTCTCCGACATGTATGGTCGCCGTCCGCCGCTGATTGCCGGCATGACCATCTACATGATCGGTGCGATCGGTTGCGCCCTGGCGCCGAGCGTTCACGCGCTGATCGCCTTCCGCTTCATTCAGGGGCTGGGCGCCGGGGCAGGGGCTGTGATTGCCCGCGCCGTTGTCCGCGATCTGCATACGGGCCCGGAAGCGGCTCGCCTCATGTCGCTCCTCATGCTGGTCTTCAGCATCTCGCCCCTGCTGGCGCCGCTGGCCGGCAGCCTGATCGTGTCCTTTGCGACCTGGCGCGATATCTTCTGGGTGTTGACGGCCTTCGGCCTTATCGGCGTCCTCCTCGTGACCTTTGTTCTCAACGAGACACGGACGAAAGAGAAGCGGCTTGAAAGCAGCCTCAGCGGCGCGTTCAAGAACTACGGACTGCTTCTGATCGATCCGCACTTCATGGGCATCGTCGGCATCGCCGCCTTCGGCATGTCGAGCTACATGGTCTATGTCTCGAACTCGTCCTTCGTGATCATCGAGCATTTCGGCCTGTCGCCTTCGGCCTATGGAATCATGTTTGCGCTGAATGCGATCCCGTTCTTCGTCTTCTCGCAGATGAACGCGCGTCTTGCGAAGCGCTACGGCCTGCGCCGGGTCGTTCGGACCGCCGCCTTGCTCTATTCCTCGATGATGGTTCTGCTGCTCGCGACCCGTCTTGCCGGCATCGATAACTTCCTCCTGATGACCGTGCTGCTTCTCGCCGGCTACGGCTTCCTGGGCCTCGTCGTGCCGTCCTCGGCCGTGCTGGCGCTGGAGGCCCACGGCCGCATTGCCGGTACGGCTTCGGCGCTGATGGGAACGCTGCAATTCGTGGCAGCCTCGGCCGTGACGGCGCTGGTCTCGCTCTTCTTCAACGGGACGTCGATGCCCATGATTGCCGGCATCGGCCTCTGCTCGATGATGGTGGTGCTATTCAGCCTGCTGACGCTGCGCCCGGTCGCCCGGACGATTGTCGCGGCGGAGTGACGCCCACGACGCAAACGACTGTCTGAAACTGAAAAGGGGAGCCGGAAGCTCCCCTTTTGTATGTTGCGATGAGGGATGTTGTCCTCAGTCGATATCCGCGACGTCCACATCCGCGCCACCGGTGACGCGGTGCGCAAGGGCTGCTTCCATGAACTCGGTGATCTCGCCATCGAGAACATCGCCAGGAGCCGAGCTTTCGACGCCCGTGCGCAGGTCCTTGACCATCTGGTAGGGCTGCAGGACGTAGGAGCGGATCTGGTGGCCCCAGCCGATATCGCTCTTCGACGCAGCTTCGGCATTTGCCGCCGCTTCGCGCCGCTCAAGTTCGGCCTCGTAAAGGCGCGAGCGCAACATTTCCCACGCCTTGGCGCGGTTCTTGTGCTGTGAACGCTCCTGCTGGCAGGCGACCACGATGCCGGAGGGCATGTGCGTGATGCGCACGGCCGAGTCGGTCGTGTTGACGTGCTGACCACCGGCGCCCGACGAGCGATAGGTGTCGATGCGGCAATCGCTTTCGTTGATGTCGATCTGGATCGAATCATCGACGACCGGATAGACCCAGACGGACGAGAAGGACGTGTGCCGGCGCGCGTTGCTGTCATAGGGCGAAATGCGCACGAGACGATGCACGCCCGACTCGGTCTTCAGCCAGCCATAGGCATTCTCGCCCTTGACGAGGATCGTCGCGGACTTGATGCCGGCTTCTTCGCCGTCATGCATTTCCAGGATTTCCACCTTGAAGCCCTGACGCTCGGCCCAGCGCGTGTACATGCGCAGAAGCATGTTCGCCCAGTCCTGGCTCTCGGTGCCACCGGCACCCGAATGGACTTCCAGATAGGTATCGTTGCCATCGGCTTCACCGGACAGCATCGCTTCGACCTGAAGCCGTGCAAACTCGGTGCGCAGCGTGCGGATCGAATCTTCGGCATCCTTCACGATGCTGTCATCGTCCTCGGCCTCGCCAAGTTCGATCAGCTCGATATTGTCCGTCAGCTCGGATTCGAGCTTCTTCAGACCGTTGATGCTCTTGTCCAGGTTCTGACGCTCGCGCATCAGCTTCTGGGCTTCGGTCGGGTTATTCCAGAGATTGGGATCTTCTGACTTGTTGTTGAGCCAGTCGAGACGTCTTATCGCCTGATCCCAGTCAAAGATGCCTCCTCAGCAGGCTTATGGCCTGCTTGATTTCGTCGACAATGTTCTCGATTTCGATACGCATGGGTCCGTTTCTGATCGTTGGTATAAGCTGGCGATGACATAATTTCTTGAGGGGCGGATGTAAACCCGCGAAACGAAAAAGCAAAGCGCGGGGAGGGGCTGTTAGCCGCTTTCGGGAGACACCGCTTTCGTCGAGGTCGCTAGCCCAAGAAATACGATGATCGACTGGTTCAGTCGCAGCATGTCGCGCTCTGCCAATTGCCCGATCCGTTTTCCGAGCTTCGACTTCTGCACAGTCGTAATCTTGTCAACCATCAGGCAGCTTTCGCGGATGAGGCCGTTTGTCTTCGACGGCTCTACCATCAGCCGGAAGAGAGGCGCTTCGGTCGTGTCGGATGTGAAGGCGCAGACCGTGATGGACTGTGTGGCTGCAAAGGCGTCGTCCTGAATGATGACAACAGGACGGGGCTTGCCCGCAGAATCATTCCCGCCGGCCACGGTCCAGATCTCGCCGCGCGTCATTCGCCTGAAAGCTCGGAAATGGCGTCGATGAAGTCCTGATCGTCATGCGCAGAAGCGCTCTGTGCAACGGCCACCGATTGCCTCAACGCCTCCGCGCGAAAACTGTCGGACCGCGTATCCGGCACCCAAATCTGCACTGGCCTCAAACCTTGAGCGCGCAACCGCGCCCGATATTCGGAGACCTTTTCCCGTGAAGACTTTCGCGCAGATCCAGAGGCCATGACACATCTCCCGTGGGTTACATGTAACCTATCACGCGTGACGCGACATGGCCAGCAGTTCGTCAGAACAGGCCCGGCTGTCCCTGCTTCACCGCATCATTGGCCTGCGGCGACTGGTTCATGATCTGCTCCGGCGTCGCATAGTCTTCGCCGCCGATGACGGAGAAGACATTGGCGGGGCCGGTGCCGGGTTTGAAGGCTTCCACGATCGTGTTCGGATCGCCGGGGCCTGCTTCCATGCCGGTCTTGCGGTCGACGGCAATCAGTTGCATGCCTTCCGGAACGATGAACTTCGACGGGGTGATGTCCTTGTCGGCATCCTGCATGAACTCGTTGAAGATCGGTGCGGAAAGGTGACCACCGGTGCCGCCGCGGCCCATCGGCTGCGGGTTGTCGTAGCCGATATAGACGCCGGCGACGAGGTCGGGTGTGAAGCCGACGAACCAGGCGTCCTTTTCGTCGTTTGTCGTGCCGGTCTTGCCGGCGACGTCGCGGTCGAGCTTGACCTGGCCTGCCGCCGTGCCGCGCTGCACCACGCCCTGCATCATCGAGGTGATCTGGTAGGCCGTCATCGGGTCGAGAACCTGCTCGCGCTTGTCGTCGACAACCGGCTCTTCCTGGTTCTTCCAGTCAGCCGCGTTGCAGTTTTCGCAGACGCGGTCCTCATGCTTGTAGATCGTCTTGCCGGTGCGGTCCTGAATGCGGTCGATCAGCGTCGGCTTGATCTGCTTGCCACCGTTGGCGATCACCGAATAGCCGGAGACCATGCGCATCACGGTCGTTTCGCCGGAGCCGAGCGACATCGCGAGGACCGGCTGCATGTGATCGTAGATGCCGAAACGTTCGGCATATTCGGCCACCGTGTCCATGCCCATGTCGTTGGCGAGGCGCACTGTCATCAGGTTTCGCGACTGTTCGATACCGCGGCGCAGTGTCGACGGACCGGAGAAGTCGCCGCCATAGTTCTTCGGCGACCAGACCTGACCGCCGGGGAGCTGCAGCTCGAACGGCGCATCCATGACCACCGAGGCGGGCGTGTAGCCGTTGTCGAGCGCGGCCGCGTAAACGAAGGGCTTGAACGACGAGCCAGGCTGGCGCATGGCCTGCGTGGCGCGGTTGAATTCCGACTGCGCGTAGGAGAAGCCGCCGACCATGGCGAGAACACGGCCCGTCTTCGGGTCCATGGCAATCATGCCGCCCTGGATCTTCGGCGGCTGGCGCAGCTTGTATTGGCCGGGCTTGCCGTCGATGGCCTGCACATAGACCACATCACCCGGCTGGAAGATGTCGATCGGGGACTTCGCCTTCGTCATCAGCGACTTCGAGGAGCGATAGGCCCATTTCATGTTGGCGTCGTCAATGCGGCCGCGCTCGCGCGCCGCGTCAACCTTGCCTGCCGGGTCATGCTCGGGACGGATGCCGATGTCGACACCCTTCGAATCGGTCGCCAGCACCACGGCAAGCTTCCACTCCGGCACGTCGCGCATTTCATCGAGCTTGGAGAGTGCCGGACCCCAATCGCCGGCGACGGCGATATGATTGATCGGACCGTGATAGCCGCGCTTGATGTCGAAATCGATCAATGCATCCTGCAGCGCCTTGCGTGCATAGATCTGCAGCTTCGGGTTCAGCGACGTGCGGACCGAAAGGCCACCTTCATACAGCGACTTCTCGCCATACTGCGCGATGATCTGGCGGCGGGCTTCCTCGGCGAAATAGTCGGAGGCGAAGAGGTAGGTCCCGTTCTTGCGGCCGGTGACGCCCAGCGGTTCCTTCTTGGCGGCGTCGCCATCGTCCTTGGCGACGTAGCCGTTCTCGACCATGCGGTCGATCACCCAGTTGCGGCGTTCAAGTGCTGCATCAGGATGGCGGAAGGGATTGTAGTTGGCCGGACCCTTGGGCAGCGACGCCAGATAGGCGCATTCGGCGATCGAAAGTTCCGTGACAGACTTGTCGAAATAGGTCAGCGCCGCCGACGCGATGCCGTAGGAGTTCAGGCCGAAGAAGATTTCGTTGAGGTAGAGCTCGAGAATGCGATCCTTGGAATAGGTCTGCTCGATGCGCAGCGACAGGATGGCTTCCTTCGCCTTGCGCGACATGGTCTGGTCGGACGAGAGCAGGAAGTTCTTCGCCACCTGCTGGGTGATCGTCGAGGCGCCAACCGGGCGGCGACCGCTGCCGACATTCTGCAGGTTGACGAGGATGGCGCGTCCGAGGCCCACCACGTCGAGACCGGGATGGCTGTAGAAATTCTTGTCCTCGGCCGAGATGAAGGCGGCCTTGACGCGGTCCGGGATCGCCTGGATCGGCAGGTAGAGCCGGCGCTCATGGGCATATTCGGCAATGAGCTGGCCGTCACCGGCATGAATGCGGGTCGTCACGGGCGGCGCATAATTCGCCAGTACTTCGTAGTCGGGCAAATCCTTCATGACCGTGTTGAGGTAGATCGCGGCGGCAGCTGCAGCGCCGAAAAACAGGATCGCGCTCAATCCGAAGAAATATCCGATCAGTCTAACCATGTGCCTTTACCGGTTTGCGTGTTCCGGAGACATCGTCAGCCGGGACCGCGTTCACCTTCATCAAAATGTGTCAGGGCGCGCCGCGCCATTGTTGCAATGTGCGGCCTTCCTCCGGACGCAGGCCATTTCTCGCACTGCGTCATTAACTCGTCTGTAAGGGTCCGAATGTGCGGAAAATAGGGCCTTCAACCCACTTCCGGAAAATCACTACACCAATCCGGTATGCCTGTTACTTATCCGACACAGGGGGATTCGTCAAAACCCGCGCCTTGTCAAGACGATGCACCCTTCCTTGCAGGTTACCCACCGAGCTTCTCGCGGTAACGCTTCACCGCGTCGGCGATCAGAGTGACCAGCTTGTCGCGGAAATCGGCCCGCTGAAGCTGCTTCACATCCTCGGGATTCGACAGGAAGCCGAGTTCGAGCAGCACGGATGGCACGTCCGGAGCGGTGAGCACGCGGAAGCCTGCCGATCGGTGCGGATTGTTGATCAGCCCGATCTGCCCTTCGAAGGAGTGAACGATGGAATTGGCAAGGCTGATCGAAAAGGCCTGCGTTTCGCGGCGCGTCAGGTCGATCAGGATGTCGTTGACCTCCGAGGGTTCCTTTTTAACCTCGACGCCCGCCACTTCGTCCGAGGTGTTTTCGCGTCTGGCAAGCTCGTCGGCAAGCTTGTCCGAGGCGCGGTCGGAGATCGTGTAGACGGTCGCCCCGCGCGTCGATTTCTCGCGCAGCGTATCGGCATGCAGCGAAATGAAGAGGTTCGCCCCGCGTGACCGGGCGATCTGCACGCGCTCTCCCAGTGAAAGGAAAATATCGGTGTCGCGGGTCAGGAAGGCCTTTATGCCCGGGCGCGTGTTGAGCTCCCTGGCAAGCGTCGTTGCGAAGTCGAGGGTGATGTTCTTCTCGTAGACGGGGTTCTTTCCGGAGGTCACCGCACCGGTGTCGATCCCGCCATGGCCAGCATCGATCGCCACGGTGAAGACGCTGTCAGGCGAGGGGGGCTGCTGCGGCGCAAGCGGCACGACGGGTGCGCTGCTGCTTTCCGAGTTGCCCCAATTGCCCTGCTTCTTCATCGCTGCATATTGGTCGGGCGTAACGATCGCGCCGTCGAGCACCAGCCGCCAGCCTTCGCCTTCGTCGTTCTTGCGCGCCTCGGCAACCTCAAGCCCGGCCGGGAGCTTGGACGTCAGGACAAGGCGCGTGCGCCCCGCGCTCATCGCACCGAAGCGGATGCGCTCATAGATGCCGCGGGCTTCCAGCTGCTCCGGCGGGAAGGCGAAATTCACCGTGCCGGCGATGTCCACGACAATCCGGTTGGGGCTTTCAAGATAGTGAACCGTGAAGTCCGGCTTGACGTCGAAGTCGATCACGATGCGCGTGCGCGCTTCGTCTCCGGCAATGCGGGCAGCCTTCGCATTGAGCTCCGTGGCGGATGCCGGAAAACTGAGAAACGACAGAAAAAGATGTGCCAGAACGAGACAGAACGCAGCCGTTCCTTGGCTTGGTCTCAGCAGGCGACCGGCATTGCTCAGCATCCGATGCGTTCCCTCTCAAGTGACGGCATGTATGACGGCCTGCTCCCCTGAAACGCCTGCGCCAGCGGGAAATCGCCGCGTTCATGACGGGTTTCGGAACAGTGGGCAACCCCGGCTGCCGGAGAAATCGTTCAACATTATGACGGCCGTTTCGGGAAGCGAGGCTTTTTCCTTGCTATTGTGACGGTTTGAACATAAAAGCTTGACCCAGGATAAAAGTATCGACGGGATAGATTCATCCCATCCGGCTGCCCACCGAAAATTGTGGCGCCCGTGACGAATCATCAGCCGTCGATGATGCTTTTATTCGCAGTGTGTTCAGGTATTTCCGGCGGTTGCCGGACAGAAACGGTGGTCTCCACCAAGCTCTTTGGAAGAGCAATTCATCGGGCCCGCAGGGGCCTATGGCTTTGGCGTTCTCGACTGGTATTCGACGTTGTCGCACCTTGTTCCGTCCCTCATCCCGAGAAGTGGGAGCCCGGTTTACCCGGTTGACGGAGCCTCGTTGCGCATGAATGCCCCCCGATCGGGAACATTTTATTCCGGCGCGCCGGCTGGCTTCATTCACAAGATTTCCGAGATGAACTTACGAATGGCCTCCATGCTGCCGCGCCGAGGAGTGCAGCATAAATGGCAGACAGAATGCTTATCGATGCGTCTCACGAGGAAGAGACGCGCGTCGTTGTCGTACGTGGCAACCGCATAGAGGAATTCGATTTCGAGTCGCAGCACAAGAAACAGCTGCGTGGGAATATCTACCTCGCGAAGGTCACCCGAGTGGAGCCTTCGCTCCAGGCCGCCTTCGTTGACTATGGCGGCAACCGTCATGGCTTCCTGGCTTTCGCCGAAATCCATCCGGATTACTACCAGATTCCGCTGGCCGACCGTCAGGCGCTTCTCGCTGAAGAGGCCGAACAGGTTCGCCGCGAGGACCGGGACGACCACGACGAGCCGGAAGCCGCCGCACCTGCTGCTGATCCCGCTGCGGCCGAACAGCCCGAGGCTGATCTTTCCGCACTGGTGACCGAAACACCGGTCGCCGTCGAGGCCGAGCCGGCTGAAAAGCCGAAGCCGCGCCGCAAGAGCCGCCGCAAGCCGAAGGCTGGCGAAGAAGTCGAAGCCGCCGCTGTCGAGCCCGCCGCTGAAACGGCCGAGGCCGTTGAGGGCGCTCCCGAAGAGGCCTCCTCCGACGACGACAGCAATCCGGACGTGATGGCTGCCGAAATCGACACCGATACGATTTCCGAAGAGTTCACGCCGCAGCGCAGCCGCCGTCGCAATCGCCGCGATGACGATGATGATGATGACGATCACGCTGAAAAGGAAGTGATCGACTCCATCGGCGCCGAAGACGCAATGGAAGAAGTTCCGGACCGCGTCGTGCGCAAGCCGCGCAAGCAGTATCGCATCCAGGAAGTCATCAAGCGCCGTCAGATCCTCCTGGTGCAGGTCGCCAAGGAAGAGCGCGGCAACAAGGGTGCTGCTCTCACCACCTATCTGTCGCTTGCAGGCCGTTACTCGGTCCTGATGCCGAACACGGCGCGTGGCGGCGGCATTTCCCGCAAGATCACCCAGCCGACGGACCGCAAGCGCCTGAAGGAAATCGCTCGCGGTCTCGACGTGCCGCAGGGCATGGGCGTGATCCTGCGCACCGCCGGTGCCAACCGCACCAAGGTCGAGATCAAGCGCGACTTCGAATACCTGATGCGCCTGTGGGAAAACGTCCGTACGCTGACGCTGAATTCCACCGCGCCCTGCCTCGTCTATGAGGAAGGCTCGCTGATCAAGCGTTCGATCCGCGACCTTTACAACAAGGACATTTCCGAGATCATCGTTGCCGGCGAGGAAGGCTATCGTGAAGCGAAAGACTTCATGAAGATGCTGATGCCGAGCCACGCCAAGGTCGTTCAGCCCTATCGCGACGTGCATCCGATCTTCTCGCGCTCCGGCATCGAGGCCCAGCTGGACCGCATGCTGCAGCCGCAGGTGACGCTGAAGTCCGGCGGCTATCTGATCATCAATCAGACCGAAGCGCTCGTCGCCATCGACGTGAACTCCGGTCGCTCCACCCGCGAACATTCGATCGAGGAAACGGCGCTTGCGACCAACCTCGAAGCCGCCGAAGAAGTTGCCCGTCAGCTTCGCCTGCGCGACCTTGCCGGCCTCGTTGTCATCGACTTCATCGACATGGAGGAGAAGCGCAACAACCGGTCCGTCGAAAAGCGTCTGAAGGATCACCTGAAGAACGACCGCGCCCGCATCCAGGTCGGCCGCATCTCGCATTTCGGTCTTCTCGAAATGTCGCGCCAGCGTATCCGCGCCTCGGTGCTGGAATCGACGACGCAGGTCTGCTCGCATTGCGGCGGCACCGGTCACGTCCGTTCGCAGTCCTCCGTCGCGCTCCACGTTCTGCGCGGTGTCGAGGAATATCTGCTCAAGAACACCACGCATGACATCACGGTCCGCACCACGCCGGACATTTCGCTCTATCTGCTCAACCAGAAGCGCGGCACGATTGTCGATTACGAAGCCCGCTTCGGTCTCTCGATCTTCATCGAGGCCGACGCCGCCGTCGGCGCGCAGCATTTCGCCATCGATCGCGGCGATCCGGTGGAAAACCCGGTCAAGGTCGAATCGCTGATGCTGATGCTGCCTGAGCCGGAAGAAGAGGAAGACATCCCCGTCGAAGAGATCGACGATGAGGATGAAGACGACATCGTCGTCGCCAAGGCGCCTGCCGAGGCGAAGTCTTCCGACGATCAGAATGGCCGCAAGCGCAAGCGCCGTCGGCGTCGTCGCGGTCGCCGTGACGATCAGGACGGTCAGAACCCGCAGGCCAATGCCGGGCAGGGCGATGATGGCGGTGAAGGTGACGACGAGGGCGATGAAGGCGACGACGAAGGTGATGCCGATGGCGCACCGGCATCCGCCTCGTCCTCGGATGACCAGCCGAAGCGCAAGCGCCGCCGCCGCGGCAAGCGTGGCGGTCGCCGTACCCGTGACGAAGACGGTGTAGAAGCCGGAAGTGCCGACGATGCCGAAGGCAATGATGAAGGCGACGACGACGGCGCCGATGAGGGCGATGAGGCCGCAGAGGTTGTCGCTGTCGAGCGTGTCGAAGCCATGGCTGTCGCTGAAGTCGCCGCCGAGCCGGTTGCCGTAGCGCCGGCCCCGGTCGTCGAAGCCCAGCCTGCTGAAGAAGCGCCTGCTGCGGCAGCGCCTGTCGTTGAAGCAGCTCCCGAGCCTGCCCCTGTTGCCGAGGCAGCAAAGGAAGAGCCGGAAGCGGAAGAAAAGCCGGCGGCCCGTACGGCACGCACGAGCGCCTCGTCTGGCCCGATCGCCACCGAGCCGGTTCTCACCTCCGGCAGCACGACCGAAGGCGGCGAACCGAAGCCGAAGAAGGTCGGCTGGTGGAAGCAGCGTGGCGGCTTCTTCTGAGGCCATCTGAAAGTCTGAATCAGAAAACCCGCCGGGCTCATGCCTCGGCGGGTTTTTCATTTCAGGGATGGAAACCCGGTCCCGGGGGGAACTGCTCGCTCAGGGGGAGAACTGCTCGCTGAGAATCCGTTCCGACCAGGAGTTGTCCGAGTCCGACAGGATGCTGACGCTCATGTCGCGCGCCTGGCGGATGCGGACATGATTGATCGACTTGACCTCCTGGTGGTCGGCGACCGCATTGACCGGCCGCTTCTCGCATTCGAGCACGGTGATATCGACGACCACCTTTTCCGGCAGCAGCGCACCGCGCCAGTGGCGCGGACGGAAGGCACTGACGGGGGTCAGCGCCATCAGTGGCGTGTCGAGCGGCAGGATCGGCCCATGGGCGGAGAGATTGTATGCCGTGGAGCCGGCCGGCGTCGCCAGCAACAGACCGTCGCAGGTGAGTTCGGCCAGGCGTGTCTTGCCGTCGATATCGACGCGCAGCTTCGCCGCCTGATAGGATTGCCTGAGCAGCGAGACCTCGTTGATGGCAAGCGCCGTATGCTTGTTGCCGTAGGCGTCCTCGGTCTTCATTTCCAGCGGATGGATGACGTTCTCCGTGGCCGCCGCGATCCGCTCATGCAGCTTCTCGACGCTGTAGCGGTTCATCAGGAAGCCGACGGAGCCCTTGTTCATGCCGTAGATGTGCTTGGACGAGTTCATCGCCTTGTGCAGCGTCTGCAGCATGAAGCCGTCGCCGCCGAGCGCCACGATCACATCCGCCTCTTCAAGCGGCGTATCGCCATAGCGCGCCACAAGCTCCTGACACGCCGCCTCTGCATCGGGTGCAGACGAGGCGGTGAAGGAGATGGTCCTGAATTCGATTGTCATGCAGATGCCCCGGCGATGCGTTGCGCCGGAACCTACATTAAAGCCAATGACATCCGCAAGACACGCGGCCTGTATCGATCGAAGATGGGACAAAGGAAAGGGTGGTGCCCCCAGAGAGACTCGAACTCCCGACCTACTGATTACAAATCAGCCGCTCTACCAACTGAGCTATAGGGGCAACGCGCGGGGAACTAGCATATTCCCCGTTTATGTAAAGTAAAAACTGCGCTTTGTTCAGCGCAAGGGCATCACCCCCGCGCGAGAAACTGCCGGCTGGCGTAAAGCGCGATTGCCGCGGCATTGGAGACATTGAGCGATTTGATCGCGCCCGGCATGTCGAGACGGGCAAGCGCGCTCACCGTTTCCCGGGTCTTCTGCCGAAGTCCCTTGCCCTCGTTGCCCATGACCAGCGCGATCTTGCCGCCCGAGAAGCTTTTCTCCAGCTCCGCCGGCCCTTCCGAATCAAGCCCGATCGAGAAGAAGCCGAGCTTGTGCAGTTCGGCGAGCGCGTCGGCGAGATTGGTGATCTGGATATAGGGGATGAGTTCCAGTGCCCCCGAGGCGGATTTCGCAAGTACACCTGATTCTGTCGGGCTGTGTCGCTGCGTGGTGATGACGGCACCTGCGCCGAACGCGACGGCCGAACGCATGATGGCGCCGACATTGTGCGGGTCCGTCACCTGGTCGAGCACCAGAACGAGCGGGCTGTCGATCAGCGCCTCCAGGCGACGCACCGGCAGCGGCCGCGTTTCCAGCATCACGCCCTGATGGATCGCCTCGGGGCCGACAATCTTCTCGATCTCCTGCGGCGTGACGATCACCAGCGGGCAGGGCGGGTTCGCCTCGTTGATCTCCAGCCGCTGCAACGCATTCAACGTTGCCGACAGGCGGATCAGCTGGCGCTGCTTGTTGTCCAGCGCGGCGCGGACCGTGTGGAGTCCATAGAGGAAGACCTGTTCGGGTGCCAACTGCGGCGCTTTCCAGTCTTCCGCGCGCGATTTGCGGCGGTCCTTGGGGGAGGGCGTGGGGATTTCGCCCCGCTCGCGTTTCTGGTCGCGGTGCGCGCGGCGCAGCGTCGCGTAATGCTTGTCGCGGTCGGAGCCGCCGGTCTTTTCATCTTTGCTCATGCGCCTCATATAGTCGTTTCGTAAGCCGAGGTCATCGCTGAGCTTTGGACTTTGACAAAAAAAATACAAAGCCTTGTTGACAGACAGGAGAAGGCCAGACTATTACGCCGCCCATGCCGTCGGGCGGTTCTGCCGCTCGAAGGCTCGAAGCGACGGACAAGCGCAAGCTTGCACGAACGCCGGATGGAAGGGTGCCCGAGTGGCTAAAGGGGACGGACTGTAAATCCGTTGGCTAAGCCTACGTTGGTTCGAATCCAACCCCTTCCACCAACTTCGCTTCCCGCGGGTATAGCTCAATGGTAGAGCAGCAGCCTTCCAAGCTGAATACGCGGGTTCGATTCCCGCTACCCGCTCCAATTTTTCTCCCCGATTAGAATTTGTTACGTCTGCTGCTTCAAGTCCGCGCGGCTCGGCTCTTGCCTTACGTCAGTTGAGCCTCTTTCGAAGCGCCGGCGCGCGCGCCAAATCTCCCGGACGTCCAGCAATTAAAGGCTTGCGCAATGGCGCGGAAAGCCTTAAACGCCACGTCCAAACCGGTCCTGCCGGTCCGCCCAAATTTTCACATGAGGACATGTTCACATGGCAAAAGGTAAATTCGAGCGCAACAAGCCGCACGTCAACATTGGCACGATCGGTCACGTTGACCATGGCAAGACGTCCCTGACGGCTGCGATCACGAAGTATTTCGGCGAGTTCAAGGCGTACGACCAGATCGACGCCGCTCCGGAAGAAAAGGCCCGCGGCATCACGATCTCGACGGCACACGTTGAGTATGAGACGGCAGCGCGCCACTACGCTCACGTTGACTGCCCCGGCCACGCCGACTACGTCAAGAACATGATCACGGGTGCTGCCCAGATGGACGGCGCGATCCTGGTTTGCTCGGCTGCTGACGGCCCGATGCCGCAGACGCGCGAACACATCCTGCTCGCTCGCCAGGTTGGCGTTCCGGCCATCGTTGTCTTCCTCAACAAGGTTGACCAGGTTGACGACGCAGAACTGCTGGAACTCGTCGAACTCGAAGTTCGCGAACTGCTTTCGTCCTACGACTTCCCGGGCGACGATATCCCGATCGTCAAGGGCTCGGCTCTTGCAGCTCTCGAAGACAGCAACAAGACGATCGGCGAAGACGCCATCCGCGAGCTGATGGCTCAGGTTGACGCCTACATCCCGACGCCTGAGCGTCCGATCGACCAGCCCTTCTTGATGCCGATCGAAGACGTGTTCTCGATCTCTGGCCGTGGTACGGTTGTGACGGGTCGCGTTGAGCGCGGTATCGTCAAGGTTGGTGAAGAAGTTGAAATCGTCGGCATCCGCGCCACGTCGAAGACGACGGTGACGGGCGTTGAAATGTTCCGCAAGCTTCTCGACCAGGGCCAGGCCGGCGACAACATCGGCGCCCTGATCCGCGGTGTGAACCGTGATGGCGTTGAGCGTGGCCAGATCCTTTGCAAGCCGGGTTCGGTCAAGCCGCACAAGAAGTTCAAGGCAGAAGCCTACATCCTGACGAAGGAAGAAGGCGGCCGTCATACGCCGTTCTTCACGAACTACCGTCCGCAGTTCTACTTCCGCACGACGGACGTTACGGGCATCGTAACGCTTCCGGAAGGCACGGAAATGGTTATGCCGGGCGACAACGTCACGGTTGACGTCGAGCTGATCGTTCCGATCGCGATGGAAGAAAAGCTGCGCTTCGCTATCCGCGAAGGCGGCCGTACCGTCGGCGCCGGCATCGTTGCCTCGATCGTCGAGTAATCGACGAGCGAAGACGGTGGCGAAAGCTGCCGACGGCGACCAAAGATGTGCAAATGGCGCGCAAGCGCGATTTGCACGCGGCGCCGGCATCGTTGCCTCGATCGTCGAATAATTAGATTTCCCGAAAGGGAAACTGAAAAGCCCCGCTGGAGACAGCGGGGCTTTTTGTTTTAGTGATTGCGTACTTAAGGCGTGAAAGTTAGAAACAGCTTCAAGATGTTTTTTCTCGTCAGAACCGCATTTCTTTTCACGCTTGCCGTGTTGCCGGCTGTCACTGTGCCAACTGTCGCGTTGGCGCGCTGCCCCGATCGCCCCGCCTGCAAGGGATGCGGCTGCAAGGGCGGTCCCGGCTATCGCGGGCCGGACGGCAGATGTGTGGGCTTCAAGCAATTGTCCAAGGTCTGCGGCAATCCGCCGGAGACCTTCTGCACGTTTGAAAACGCGCCCGGCACAGGGGCAAACCGGGAATGCGCGCTCGGGCTGGACAAGCCCGAGCCGCCTGCAACCGAGGAATAGACCTCAGTCCACCGTGATTTCCAGATAGTCGCCGCTGCGGTCGTGATAGACCTTCACGTTGATCATGCAGTCGCCCTGAAGGAGCAGGCGGCGCGCATCGCGGGTGATCGTTCCGTCGCGGATCATGCGTTCGGCCTTGGCGCGGTTGTCGACGGAGGCGAAGAACGAGTCCGGCTCGTCGCCACGCTGGCGGACGCCGAACTTGTAGTAGTTCGCCCGATCCTGACGGATGATCTGCCAGGGCTCGCGCAGGCGCTCGCCATTGGAATTGTAAAGATCTTCCTGCCCGATATAGGCGTTATATTCATCGACCAGTTCATCCGCCTTTGCGGGCGTGACGCCGATCAGCAACGGCAGCAGCAGGGCCGCACCCATTGAACGTTTCCCAAACATGAAATGTCCCCTCGTGAATGTCATTCGTTGGAAGACGCTATCGTAATTTCCATGCCTGGGGGAGAGGGGTGGACGGTTTCTCGTCTGACGCCCTTGAGAACATTTTTGCGATGGTTAGTCTCTGCGCCGGCGAGTCAGCATTCCTGACATTCGCTGCATCGGTATCGAGGAGGTAACACGATGAAAAAGCGTATTCTTTTCACGGGCGGTTCCGGCAAGGCTGGTCGTCACGTCATCCCGTGGCTCATCGCCAAGGGCTATGAAGTCCACAACATCGACCTCGTTCCGCTTAATGTCCCCGGCGTCACCAATCTGACGGTCGACATCACCGACCTCGGCGAAGTCTTCAATGCGCTCACCATGCATCGCGACTTTCCGGATCTCGAATCGGGCAGGGGCGTGCAGCCCTTCGACGCCGTCGTGCATTTCGCCGCGGTGCCGCGCATCCTCATCCTTCCCGATAACGAAACCTATCGCGTCAATGTCATGGGCACCTACAACGTCATCGAAGCCTCGGTGAAGCTCGGCATCCGCAAGGTGATCATCGCCTCCAGCGAGACGACCTATGGCATCTGCTTTGCCGAGGGTGACCGCGATCCGCACTATCTTCCCTTCGACGAGGACTACGACGTCAACCCGATGGACAGCTACGGCCTCTCCAAGGTGATCAACGAAAAGACCGCGCGCGCCTTTTCGGAGCGGACGGGCGCCGACATTTATGCGCTGCGCATCGGCAACGTCATCGAGCCGAACGAATATTCGCGCTTCCCCGGCTTTGTCGCCCACCCGGAAACCCGCCTGCGCAATGCATGGAGCTATATCGACGCGCGCGACCTCGGCCAGATCGTGCATCTGTGCATCGAGAAGGATGGCCTCGGCTACCAGGTCTTCAATGCGACGAACGACACGGTGACGACCGACTTGTCCACAGCCGAACTGGCGCAGCGCTTCTTCCCCAATGTTCCGCTCAAATGGCAGCCGGTGGGTGACGAAGCGATGATTTCGAACCGGAAAATCCGCGGAGTCCTGGGCTTCAGGGAAGAGCATAACTGGCGCAAATACGTCTGAGGCGCAGGGTGGCATCGCTGCAACGTGTGGATAGAATATCCCGCATTGCAGCAAATTTGCTGTTTGTTAACCGCTTCTCGGTCTACACTTCCTGCCGAACCGGGGAGGACAACGCGCGGTCTCCGATCTGAGGAGGCCGCCGAAAACCTGAAGGCAGGAAACCGGCTTCATGCGGAACAAATATCTCGTTGCGGCGCTCGCACTCGTCGCATTCAGTGCCTGCGAAGCGCATGCCGACAATCGCCCGCTCATCTGGGACGTGTCGCGCATCGGCGACAACGGTCTGAAGCTGCGGACCGGTTTGCAGGGCTCCAGCACCATGGAGCCGACCGCGGGCGTGACGACCGAGGTTCTGGCGGATGATGCCGGGGCAATTTCGTCTGTCCCGCTTTCCATCTGGGGATCGATCCTGTTGCACAGCTCCAGGTCTCCCGCATCGCTGCGCACCACGCAGGCAGCCATGGACTATGACGCCAATGCCGGACGGGCCCGCTTCCTCCTGTCCGAGAAACGCAGCTGGATCGAGACGGCAGCCATGGACGTTGTCAGCCGCCGGACCGTTGCGCTGAGCGCCGGAGCGGAAGGGAAGGCCGGGATTGCGGCCTCCCAGACATTCCGCCTGGAGTTTCCGGATCTCGGCGCCGCCTTCGCGACGACGGGCGTTGCCGATAGTGGTGCGCGCACCTTCACCAAGGCGATCTCCATCGAGAAGAAGCTCACCCGCCGGGCAACGGTGACGGCGAGCCTCACCGAGACCGACCGGCAGCCGACGGCCAGCCTGCGATTCGACTATTCGGTCAAGTGGTGATCCAGGCGGTGTCGCCGGCCTTGTCCTTCAGTGCGATGAGGTCGCTGATCAAATGACCGTTGATCCTCAGTCCCTCGATCTTGGCGGAGCGGATGTCGACGTTCGAGAGGTTCACATTCTCGAGCCGTGACGCCGACAGATCGACATCGCGGAGCGTCGCCGCGGTCAGGCAGACATGGCCGAATGTCGCATTCGACATCATCACATCGGTAAACGCCGCATCGCAGGCGCTGGCATTGACCACCGAGGCCTTGTCGAGATTGACATTGTAGAACTCGGAACTTTCCAGATCGACATCGTCGAAGCGCGATTGCGCAATCATCTGGTCGCGAAACTGAACCATGGTCTTCCTCCCCGGTTTCAACTCGACAGCACCAACTCACATCATGAGCCGTCGAGTGTATCACCGTCCGGCGACATTTGGCAAAGCCGGGCTGTGATCGGGGAGGGGCAAGAAAATCTGCACAAGTGCCGAAAGACGCTTGTCATTCGCGAGCAACTTGAATATGTACGCCCTCGTTCGGGATGCGGCTTGCGTTCCTTGCAGCCTTTGTAGGGGTATAGCTCAGTTGGTAGAGCGGCGGTCTCCAAAACCGCAGGTCGTAGGTTCGAGCCCTACTGCCCCTGCCATTTGCAAAGCAAAGTGAAAACGGCCACCCCGAGCAAAACCGCAAAACAAATGTCGTATTGCTCTTGTATTCGAGAGATTCGCCGTTTATGTAGCGGTAAAACAGACACGCGGCGCGTCGGGCTGGACGAACAGCTTTACGCGCCTTAATGGCGTAGGCATCAATGGCATCGAAGATGAACCCTTTCACGTTTCTGCAGCAGGTTCGCGCTGAAACGCTCAAAGTAACGTGGCCCAGCCAGCGCGAGACGGTGATCTCGACGCTGATGGTGTTTGCCATGGCTTTCTTCGCGGCTGCGTTCTTCTTTGGCGCAGACCAGCTCTTCGGCCTGCTCGTCGGCCTCGTGCTGAATGTTGGCAAGTAATAAGGCGGATATGAAGATGGCTGCGCGCTGGTATATTGTCCACGCTTATTCGAATTTCGAAAAGAAGGTCGCCGAGGATATCGAGAACAAGGCTCGCCAGAAGGGCTTGAGCCATCTGTTCGAAAAGATCCTCGTTCCGACCGAGAAGGTTGTTGAAGTGCGCCGCGGCCGCAAGGTCGACAGCGAGCGCAAGTTCTTCCCCGGTTACGTTCTGGTGCGCGCCAACCTCACGGATGAGGCGTTTCACCTGATCAAGAACACGCCGAAGGTCACCGGTTTCCTGGGTTCCGACTCCAAGCCGGTTCCGATCCCGGATAGCGAAGCCGACCGCATCCTCAATCAGGTGCAGGACGGCGTCGAGCGTCCGAAGCCGTCTGTCTCGTTCGAGATCGGCGAGCAGGTTCGCGTTTCCGACGGTCCGTTCGCATCGTTCAACGGTACGGTTCAGGATGTCGATGAAGAGCGTTCGCGCCTCAAGGTCGAAGTCTCGATCTTCGGCCGCGCAACGCCGGTCGAGCTGGAATACGGCCAGGTCGAGAAGCTTTAAGGTTTTGGGCGGACGGTTTCGTCCGTTCATTCAGCGCGTGGAAGGCGAGGGGCTTTAGCCGGTCCCGTTAATCGCCGCACCACGCAACCGCAGCCGCCGGCATTGCCGGCATAGCGCGCCCCAAAAGGCGCATTTGGAAAGGCAGAGAAATGGCTAAGAAAGTTGCAGGCCAGATCAAGCTGCAGGTCCCGGCAGGTTCGGCAAATCCGTCCCCGCCGATCGGTCCGGCACTCGGTCAGCGTGGCGTAAACATCATGGAATTCTGCAAGGCGTTCAATGCCGCTACGCAGGAAATGGAAAAGGGCATGCCGATCCCGGTCGTCATCACCTATTACCAGGACAAGTCCTTCACGTTTGCGATGAAGCAGCCCCCGGTCTCCTACTTCCTCAAGAAGGAAGCGAAGATCAAGTCGGGTTCCAAGACCCCGGGCAAGGCTTCTGCTGGTTCGATCTCGCGCGACAAGATCCGCACGATCGCTGAAGCCAAGATGAAGGATCTCAACGCCGCCGATATCGAAGGCGCGATGGCCATGGTCGAGGGCTCTGCCCGTTCGATGGGCCTCCAGGTAGAGGGTTGATCGATATGGCTAAGCTCGCAAAGCGCATTCAGAAGACCCGCGAAGGTGTTGACCCGAACAAGATGTACGGCCTGTCCGAAGCCATTTCGATGGTCAAGGAACGCGCTGTCGCCAAGTTCGACGAAACCGTTGAAATCGCGATGAACCTCGGCGTTGACCCGCGCCACGCCGACCAGATGGTCCGCGGCGTTGTCAACCTGCCGAACGGCACGGGCCGTACGGTTCGCGTTGCTGTTTTTGCACGTGGCGCCAAGGCTGACGAAGCCAAGGCTGCAGGCGCTGACATCGTCGGCGCTGAAGACCTCGTTGAAATCGTCCAGGGCGGCAAGATCGACTTCGATCGCTGCATCGCGACCCCGGACATGATGCCGCTCGTCGGTCGTCTCGGTAAGGTTCTCGGCCCGCGCGGCATGATGCCGAACCCGAAGGTTGGCACCGTGACCATGGACGTGAAGTCTGCTGTTGAAGCCTCCAAGGGCGGCGCAGTTGAATTCCGCGTTGAAAAGGCCGGTATCATCCACGCTGGCGTTGGCAAGGCATCCTTCGACGCCAAGGCGCTGGAAGAAAACATCAAGGCATTCGCCGACGCCGTCATCAAGGCGAAGCCGGCTGGCGCCAAGGGCAACTACGTCAAGAAGGTCGCGATCTCCTCGACGATGGGCCCGGGCGTGAAGGTCGAAATCTCGACCGTTACGGCCTGATTTTAAAGTTTGAGCTTTCTGGAAAGAAGGCTTTGAAAAGTTTCCGGCCTCACTGAGGGGCCGGAATTTCCGGGGTCAAACCCGGAATTCCTGTCCGAGATTGCAGGTGGGCGACCTTAATCAAGTGGCCTGCATGAGACGGGTAAGAACGGATTTTCCCGCTGGATGGCGGCATTGTCCGGTTCGAACCTCGGTTGCCTTGTGTTCCGGTTTTCCGGGCGCGAGGGGACAGGATCCTCGAGCGTTGCTCATGGGTCACTCCGATCCTTGAGCGGCAAAAGGTAACCGGCCGTAACCCGGGTTTCGGGAACGGCCAACTGGAGATAGGCAGTGGAAAGAGCGGAAAAACGCGAATTCGTCACGGAACTGAACGAAGTCTTCAAGGCTTCGGGCTCGGTTGTCGTGGCCCACTACGCCGGCGTCACCGTTGCGCAAATGAACGACTTCCGTTCGAAGATGCGCGCAGCTGGCGGCACCGTCAAAGTCGCGAAGAACCGCCTGGCCAAGATCGCTCTTCAGGGTACGCATGCGGAAACGATGACGGATCTTTTCAAGGGGCAGACGCTGATCGCGTATGCCGCTGATCCGATCACGGCTCCGAAGGTAGTCATGGACTACGCCAAGACCAACGACAAGCTCGTTATTCTCGGTGGTTCCATGGGCTCGACCGCGCTCGACGCGAACGGTGTGAAGTCGCTTGCGACACTCCCGTCTCTCGACGAGCTGCGTGCAAAGCTCCTGGGCATGATCCAGACGCCCGCTACGCGCATCGCAGGTGTGGTTCAGGCTCCGGCCAGCCAGCTTGCTCGCGTGTTTGCTGCGTATGCCAAGAAGGACGAAGCCGCATAAGGCGGTTTTTTGCTGCATTTAACCAAACAGTTCGAACCGAACACTAAGGAACTAAGAAAATGGCTGATCTCGCTAAGATCGTAGAAGACCTCTCGGCTCTCACAGTTCTGGAAGCTGCTGAGCTTTCCAAGCTGCTCGAAGAAAAGTGGGGCGTTTCCGCCGCTGCTCCGGTAGCTGTTGCTGCCGTTGCCGGTGGTGCAGCTGCTGCTCCTGCAGAAGAAGAAAAGACTGAATTCGACGTCATCCTCGTCGACGCTGGTGCAAACAAGATCAACGTCATCAAGGAAGTCCGCGCCATCACCGGTCTCGGCCTCAAGGAAGCCAAGGACCTCGTCGAAGGCGCTCCGAAGGCTGTCAAGGAAGCTATCTCCAAGGGCGAAGCTGCTGACCTCAAGAAGAAGCTTGAAGAAGCCGGCGCTAAGGTCGACGTCAAGTAATATGCGCTTCGGGGAAGGGCGGTTTATCCGCCTTTCCCCGAACGTTTCCGATCTGGAACTTTTTACCCAAAAGCCCCGCCGGGCTTTTGGGTAATGGGTTCTTCAAGAGGATGGTTCGAAGGCCAAGCATCCGGCAATCCGGCCAGATGGCTTGTCTCTTCGAACGAGTTTGATCGAACCTATATCGACGGAGCCACCTGGCCAGTGTTTTCCGTCCGTTGCAGGCCCGGATGCATAGATTTGAAGGAGCGACGATGGCTCAGACCCTTTCGTTCAATGGTCGTAGGCGCGTACGCAAGTTTTTTGGTAAAATCCCCGAAGTCGCAGAAATGCCGAACCTCATCGAGGTTCAGAAGGCATCCTACGACCAGTTTCTGATGGTTGAAGAACCCGCGGGCGGCCGCCCGGACGAGGGGCTTCAGTCCGTTTTCAAGTCCGTTTTCCCCATCACCGACTTCTCCGGCGCTTCCATGCTGGAATTCGTATCCTACGAATTCGAGCCGCCGAAGTTCGACGTCGATGAATGCCGTCAGCGCGACCTGACCTACGCAGCGCCGCTCAAGGTGACGCTGCGCCTCATCGTGTTCGATATTGACGAGGACACGGGCGCGAAGTCCATCAAGGACATCAAGGAACAGAACGTCTACATGGGCGACATGCCGCTCATGACCGACAACGCGACCTTCATCGTCAACGGCACCGAGCGCGTCATCGTTTCGCAGATGCACCGTTCGCCGGGCGTCTTCTTCGACCACGACAAGGGCAAGTCGCACTCGTCCGGCAAGCTTCTGTTTGCTGCCCGCGTGATCCCGTATCGCGGTTCCTGGCTCGACATCGAATTCGACGCCAAGGACATCGTCCATGCGCGTATCGACCGCCGCCGCAAGCTGCCCGTTTCCTCGCTCCTCATGGCGCTTGGCATGGATGGCGAAGAAATCCTGTCGACCTTCTACAACAAGGTCCAGTATCAGCGTGACGGCAAGGGCTGGCGCATCCCGTTCCAGCCGGACGCGCTCAAGGGTGCCAAGGTTACGGCCGACATGATCGACGCCGACACCGGCGAAGTCGTTGTCGAAGCCGGCAAGAAGCTGACCCCGCGTCTGCTTCGCCAGCTGTCCGACAAGGGCCTCAAGGCCCTGAAGGCATCCGACGAAGATCTCTACGGCGCATATCTTGCCGAAGACCTGGTCAACATGCAGACGGGTGAAATCTTCCTCGAAGCCGGCGATGAGCTGGACGAGAAGACGCTGCGCGTCGTGCTGGATTCCGGTTTCGAAGAACTGCCGATCCTCGACATCGACCACATCAACGTGGGCGCTTACATCCGCAACACGCTGGCTGCCGACAAGAACGAGTCGCGCCAGGATGCGCTGTTCGACATCTACCGCGTCATGCGTCCGGGCGAGCCGCCGACCATGGAATCGGCCGAGGCCATGTTCCAGTCGCTGTTCTTCGATGCCGAGCGCTACGACCTTTCGGCCGTTGGTCGCGTCAAGATGAACATGCGTCTCGACCTCGACGTCGCCGACACGGTTCGCGTTCTGCGCAAGGAAGACATCGTTGCCGTCGTCAAGATGCTCGTTGAACTCCGCGACGGTCGCGGCGAAATCGACGACATCGACAACCTCGGCAACCGTCGTGTCCGCTCCGTCGGCGAACTGATGGAAAACCAGTACCGTCTCGGCCTGCTCCGCATGGAGCGTGCGATCAAGGAACGTATGTCCTCGATCGAAATCGACACGGTCATGCCGCAGGACCTCATCAACGCCAAGCCGGCAGCCGCTGCCGTCCGCGAATTCTTCGGCTCCTCGCAGCTGTCGCAGTTCATGGACCAGGTGAACCCGCTTTCGGAAATCACCCACAAGCGCCGTCTTTCGGCTCTTGGCCCGGGTGGTCTGACCCGCGAGCGCGCTGGCTTCGAAGTCCGCGACGTTCATCCGACGCACTACGGCCGTATCTGCCCGATCGAAACGCCGGAAGGCCCGAACATCGGTCTGATCAACTCGTTGGCTACCTTCGCACGCGTCAACAAGTACGGCTTCATCGAAAGCCCGTACCGCAAGATCGTTGACGGCAAGGTGACGAATGACGTGATCTACCTCTCCGCCATGGAAGAGGCCAAGTATTACGTCGCTCAGGCCAACGCCATCCTCGACGAAGACGGTGCGTTCTCGGAAGAGTTCGTTGTTTGCCGTCACGCCGGTGACGTTATGCTGGCTCCGCGCGACACCATCAACCTGATGGACGTTTCGCCGAAGCAGCTCGTTTCCGTCGCTGCGGCTCTGATCCCGTTCCTCGAAAACGACGACGCCAACCGCGCTCTCATGGGCTCGAACATGCAGCGTCAGGCCGTTCCGCTTCTGCGCGCTGAAGCGCCGTTCGTCGGAACCGGCATGGAGCCGGTCGTTGCCCGCGACTCCGGTGCTGCCATTGCAGCCCGTCGTGGCGGCGTGGTCGACTTGGTTGACGCAACGCGTATCGTTATCCGCGCTACCGAAGACCTCGATCCGTCGAAGTCTGGCGTCGATATCTATCGCCTGCAGAAGTTCCAGCGTTCGAACCAGAACACCTGCGTCAACCAGCGTCCGCTGGTCAACGTCGGCGACGTTCTGAACAAGGGCGACATCATCGCTGACGGTCCTTCGACCGATCTCGGCGATCTGGCGCTCGGCCGCAACGCGCTCGTCGCGTTCATGCCCTGGAACGGCTACAACTACGAAGACTCGATCCTGCTGTCCGAGCGGATCGTGGCCGAAGACGTGTTCACCTCCATCCACATCGAAGAATTCGAAGTGATGGCGCGCGACACCAAGCTCGGTCCGGAAGAAATCACGCGTGATATTCCGAACGTCTCCGAAGAGGCTCTGAAGAACCTCGACGAAGCCGGCATCGTCTACATCGGCGCTGAAGTTCAGCCGGGCGACATCCTCGTCGGCAAGATCACCCCGAAGGGCGAAAGCCCGATGACGCCGGAAGAAAAGCTTCTGCGCGCCATCTTCGGCGAAAAGGCTTCCGACGTTCGCGACACGTCCATGCGCATGCCCCCGGGCACGTTCGGCACGATCGTTGAAGTTCGCGTTTTCAACCGCCACGGCGTTGAAAAGGACGAACGTGCGATGGCCATCGAGCGCGAGGAAATCGAGCGTCTTGCCAAGGACCGCGACGACGAACAGGCAATCCTTGACCGTAACGTCTACGGCCGCCTGATCGACATGCTGCGTGGTCACACGGCCGTTGCCGGTCCGAAGGGCTTCAAGAAGGGCACCGAGCTTTCCAACCAGACGATCTCGGAATATCCGCGTTCGCAATGGTGGATGTTCGCCGTCGAGGACGAAAAGGTCCAGGGCGAGATCGAAGCTCTCCGCGGCCAGTACGACGAATCCAAGTCGCGCCTTGAACAGCGCTTCATGGACAAGGTCGAAAAGGTCCAGCGCGGCGACGAAATGCCCCCGGGCGTCATGAAGATGGTCAAGGTCTTCGTCGCTGTGAAGCGCAAGATCCAGCCGGGCGACAAGATGGCCGGCCGTCACGGCAACAAGGGTGTGGTTTCGCGCATCCTGCCTGTCGAAGACATGCCGTTCCTGGAAGACGGAACCCATGTCGACGTGGTGCTGAACCCGCTCGGCGTGCCTTCGCGCATGAACGTCGGTCAGATCCTTGAAACGCACCTTGGCTGGGCTTGCGCTGGCATGGGCAAGAAGATCGGCGCGATGCTGGAGGCCTACAAGGCCGGTGCAGACATCCAGCCGCTTCGCGACACCATCGACAGCGTCATCGGCACCGGTCCGAAGGGCGAGCCGATCAAGGACTATGACGACGACTCGATCGTTCGCCTGGCCGAACAGACCAAGCGTGGCGTTTCGATCGCGACGCCGGTCTTCGACGGTGCTGTTGAAGCTGACATCAACGTCATGCTGAAGCAGGCAGGCCTGAAGGAAACGGGTCAGTCGACACTGTACGACGGTCGTACCGGCGAGCAGTTCGACCGTCAGGTCACGGTTGGCTACATCTACATGCTGAAGCTGAACCACCTTGTCGACGACAAGATCCACGCACGTTCGATCGGTCCTTACTCGCTCGTGACCCAGCAGCCGCTGGGTGGCAAGGCGCAGTTCGGTGGTCAGCGCTTCGGGGAAATGGAAGTCTGGGCGCTCGAAGCTTACGGCGCAGCCTACACGCTGCAGGAAATGCTCACCGTCAAGTCGGACGACGTGGCGGGCCGCACCAAGGTCTACGAAGCCATTGTCCGTGGCGACGACACGTTCGAAGCCGGTATTCCGGAATCGTTCAACGTTCTCGTCAAGGAAATGCGCTCGCTGGGTCTTTCGGTCGAATTGGAAAACACCAAGATCGATCCGAACGCGGCCACCGACCAGCTTCCCGACGCTGCGGAATAAAATGTGGGCCACGCGCCGGAAACGGCGCGTGGTTCTCCGGACCAGGCCTTGAGAGGCGGGCGAGGGGATTGTTGCCGCAATTCGCGGCTATCACGTTTTACAGAGCAACCCACCGGTTCCCGGGTATTTGACCGGTCGCGGTTGCGAATGGGCCTAGACGGCCCGACAAGGAGACAGGCATGAACCAAGAGGTCATGAATCTTTTCAATCCGCAGGCGCCTGCGCAGGTGTTCGATTCCATCCGGATTTCGATCGCGTCGCCTGAAAAAATCCTTTCCTGGTCCTACGGTGAGATCAAGAAGCCGGAAACGATCAACTACCGCACGTTCAAGCCGGAACGCGACGGTCTCTTCTGCGCGCGCATCTTCGGGCCCATCAAGGACTACGAATGCCTGTGCGGCAAGTACAAGCGCATGAAGTACAAGGGCATCATCTGCGAAAAGTGCGGCGTTGAAGTCACGCTGTCGCGCGTTCGCCGTGAGCGCATGGGCCATATCGAGCTCGCTGCTCCCGTTGCCCATATCTGGTTCCTGAAGTCGCTGCCGAGCCGCATCTCCACGCTGCTCGACATGACGCTGAAGGATGTCGAGCGCGTTCTCTACTTCGAAAACTACATCGTCACCGAGCCGGGCCTCACCTCGCTGAAGGAGCATCAGCTCCTCTCCGAAGAAGAGTACATGATCGCTGTCGACGAGTTCGGCGAAGACCAGTTCACCGCCATGATCGGCGCAGAAGCCATCTATGACCTTCTGGCCACGATGGACCTGGAGAAGATCGCCGGCGACCTGCGTTCGGATCTTGCTGAGACCACCTCGGATCTCAAGCAGAAGAAGCTGATGAAGCGCCTGAAGATCGTCGAGAACTTCATGGAGAGTGGCAACCGTCCGGAATGGATGATCATGAAGGTCGTCCCGGTCATCCCGCCGGACCTGCGCCCGCTGGTTCCGCTCGATGGCGGCCGTTTCGCGACGTCGGACCTGAACGATCTGTACCGCCGCGTCATCAACCGTAACAACCGTCTGAAGCGCCTGATCGAACTGCGCGCTCCGGGCATCATCATCCGCAACGAAAAGCGCATGCTGCAGGAATCTGTGGACGCGCTCTTCGACAACGGCCGCCGTGGCCGCGTCATCACCGGCGCCAACAAGCGTCCGCTGAAGTCGCTGTCCGACATGCTCAAGGGCAAGCAGGGCCGCTTCCGCCAGAACCTGCTCGGCAAGCGCGTCGACTATTCCGGCCGTTCGGTCATCGTGACGGGTCCGGAACTGAAGCTGCACCAGTGCGGCCTTCCGAAGAAGATGGCGCTCGAACTGTTCAAGCCCTTCATCTATGCCCGCCTCGACGCCAAGGGTTACTCCTCGACCGTCAAGCAGGCCAAGAAGCTGGTTGAAAAGGAAAAGCCGGAAGTCTGGGATATCCTCGACGAGGTCATCCGCGAGCATCCGGTTCTCCTGAACCGCGCACCGACGCTGCACCGCCTGGGCATCCAGGCCTTCGAACCGATCCTGGTTGAAGGCAAGGCCATCCAGCTGCATCCGCTCGTCTGCACGGCCTTCAACGCCGACTTCGACGGTGACCAGATGGCCGTTCACGTGCCGCTGTCGCTCGAAGCCCAGCTCGAAGCCCGCGTGCTGATGATGTCGACGAACAACATCCTGCACCCGGCAAACGGTGCACCGATCATCGTTCCGTCGCAGGACATGGTTCTCGGCCTGTACTACTTGTCGATCCTGAACCAGAACGAGCCGGGCGAAGGCATGGCCTTCTCCGACCTCGGCGAGCTGCATCACGCCCTTGATAACAAGGTCGTCACGCTGCATGCCAAGATCAAGGGCCGGTTCAAGACGGTTGACGCCGAAGGCAAGCCGGTTTCGAAGATCTATGACACGACCCCCGGTCGTCTCATCATCGGCGAACTGCTGCCCAAAAACGTCAACGTGCCGTTCGACATCTGCAACCAGGAAATGACCAAGAAGAACATCTCCAAGATGATCGACACGGTCTACCGTCACTGCGGCCAGAAGGACACGGTCATCTTCTGCGACCGCATCATGCAGCTCGGCTTCGCACACGCCTGCCGCGCCGGCATTTCCTTCGGCAAGGACGACATGGTCATCCCGGCTTCCAAGGCCAAGATCGTGGACGACACCGAAAGCCTGGTGAAGGAATACGAACAGCAGTACAATGACGGTCTGATCACACAGGGCGAAAAGTACAACAAGGTCGTCGACGCCTGGGGCAAGGCGACCGAAAAGGTTGCCGAAGAGATGATGGCCCGCATTAAGGCCGTCGAATTCGACCCGGCGACCAACCGCCAGAAGCCGATGAACTCGATCTACATGATGAGCCACTCGGGTGCCCGCGGTTCACCGAACCAGATGCGTCAGCTCGGCGGCATGCGCGGCCTGATGGCACGTCCGGATGGTTCGATCATCGAAACGCCGATCATCTCGAACTTCAAGGAAGGTCTGACCGTTAACGAGTACTTCAACTCGACCCACGGTGCCCGTAAGGGTCTCGCAGACACCGCCCTGAAGACGGCCAACTCCGGTTACCTGACGCGTCGTCTCGTTGACGTTGCCCAGGACTGCATCGTCACGCATGTCGATTGCGGCACCACAACCGGTCTCACCATGACGGCTATCGTTGACGCCGGTCAGGTCGTGGCCTCCATCGGCGCACGTATCCTCGGCCGTACGGCTCTCGACGACATCGACAACCCGATCACTGGCGAGAACATCGTCAAGGCCGGGACGATGATCCTCGAGCCCGATGTCATCGAGATCGAAAAGTGCGGCATCCAGTCGGTTCGCATTCGCTCGGCACTGACCTGCGAAATCCAGACCGGCGTTTGCGGCGTCTGCTATGGTCGCGACCTTGCACGCGGCACGCCCGTCAACATGGGTGAAGCCGTGGGCGTTATCGCGGCTCAGTCGATCGGTGAACCGGGCACGCAGCTGACCATGCGTACCTTCCACCTTGGTGGTACGGCGACCGTGGTCGACAGCTCGTATCTTGAAGCCTCGTACGAAGGTACGGTCCAGCTCAAGAACCGCAACGTGCTGCGCAACTCCGATGGCAACCTGGTTGCCATGGGCCGCAACATGGCGGTCACGATCCTCGACGAACGTGGCGTCGAACGCTCCTCGCAGCGCGTCGCCTACGGTTCGAAGCTGCTCGTGGACGACAATGACAAGGTCAAGCGTGGCCAGCGTCTGGCAGAATGGGACGCCTATACGCGTCCGATGCTGACGGAACTCGAAGGCACGGTTGAGTTCGAAGACGTCGTTGACGGTATCTCGGTTCTCGAGTCCGCCGACGAATCCACCGGCATCACCAAGCGTCAGGTTATCGACTGGCGTTCGACCCCGCGTGGTATCGACCTCAAGCCGGCCATCGTCATCAAGGACAAGAACGGCGCGATTGCCAAGCTGTCGCGTGGCGGTGAAGCCCGCTTCCTCCTCTCGGTGGATGCGATCCTCTCCGTTGAGCCGGGCTCCAAGGTGAGCCAGGGTGACGTTCTCGCCCGTATCCCGATGGAAAGCGCCAAGACCAAGGACATCACCGGTGGTCTGCCGCGCGTTGCCGAACTGTTCGAAGCCCGTCGTCCGAAGGACCATGCCGTCATCGCCGAGATCGATGGCACGATCCGCTTCGGTCGCGACTACAAGAACAAGCGTCGCATCATCATCGAGCCGTCGGAAGACGGTGTCGAGCCGGTCGAGTACCTGATCCCGAAGGGCAAGCCCTTCCATCTTCAGGATGGCGACTATATCGAAAAGGGTGACTACATCCTCGACGGTAACCCGGCTCCGCACGACATCCTGGCAATCAAGGGCGTGGAAGCACTCGCTTCCTACCTCGTGAACGAAATCCAGGAAGTCTACCGTCTGCAGGGCGTGGTCATCAACGACAAGCACATCGAAGTGATTGTCCGTCAGATGCTCCAGAAGGTTGAAATCACCGACGCCGGTGACTCGACCTACATCGTCGGCGACAACGTTGACCGTATCGAACTCGACAACGTCAACGACGCGCTCATCGAAGAAGGCAAGAAGCCTGCCTTTGGCGATCCGGTTCTTCTCGGTATCACCAAGGCATCGCTGCAGACGCCGTCCTTCATCTCGGCTGCATCCTTCCAGGAAACGACGAAGGTGCTCACCGAAGCCGCGATCGCTGGCAAGACCGATGGTCTGCAGGGCCTGAAGGAAAACGTCATCGTCGGCCGTCTGATCCCGGCTGGTACCGGTGGTACCATGACGCAGATCCGCCGCATCGCCACCTCGCGCGACGAGCTCATCCTCGAAGAGCGCAAGAAGGGTTCGGGCGCGGACGAAGCGACCCCGATGCTGCAGAAGATCGCAGCCGAAACGGTTCCGGCCGGCGAATAAGCCGGTCGAAAGATCCCGAAATGAAAGAGGCCGCCGGAGCGATCCGGCGGCCTCTTTGTTTGTTGATTGTGGAGGTGGGTTGAAGGTCGAGGCGTAGTCTGCTGCTGAGGCTTGGTTGCTGCGTCCTGGGGAGTAAACGATTTTTCGCAGGAAATGCCCCTTCAACTCTCGACAGGAGGGGGATTTCATTTCACTTTGTAATTATTGCACGCTGATGGCCTGGGGGGGCCTGATGACCGATAATTGCCAGCTATGCCGCTCTGCCGCCAAAGATATTGTTTCGCGCTTTGACCGTCATGGAAAGCCACTCGTCACGGTGCGGTGCAAAGGATGTGGCGTGGTAACCAATGATCCTATTCCGGACATGGAAACGCTGGCGCAATTCTACGCCCAGCACTACCGGAGGGAATACAAGGGTGCCAGCAAACCGCGCAAACGCCAGGTCTGGCGCAATTTTGGCCGCACCCTGCGGCATTTCCGGACCTTTGCGGACGTTTATGGCAAAGTCCGGACCTGCATCGACATCGGCGCGGGCAGCGGCGAGTTTCTCTATCTCGCAAAGGCCTCTGGCATCGCGACACGCGGCGTCGAGCCGAACATCGACTACGCCGGCTACTGCCGGGAAGATCTCGGTCTGGAGGTCAGGACGGGCAGGCTGGAGGACTTCGACTTTTCCAGCGACCGGTTCGATCTCATTCGGCTCAGCCATGTTCTCGAACATCTGCCCGAGCCGGTCGTCACGCTGAGACATCTCGCCGGGATGCTGGCCGAGGATGGCGTGCTCTATGTGGAAGTGCCGGACATCGCCGACGACGCGCAGCGCAAGCTCAAGGGCAGGTTGTTTCACTTCGGCCATATCTTCAACTTCAACCCGTTCACGCTCCGCGTCGCTGCGGGTCTCGCCGGGCTTGTCGAAGCGCCATCGACTGCAGGGCGCTGCGCCGGAACGACAGGCGTGTTTTTCATGCGGGCGCCGGGTGTCGTGACATTCGATGCGGGCGTCATGGCCCGCGAGGCGGACCGGATGCGCCAGGTGATGGCGGATCACTACGCGAATGTCGTTCCGGAGGGCAGGGGAAGCCGTTCTCTGCTGCGCTTTGGCAAGCGCATGTCCGAGCGCCTCTCAGAGGTCGTTGCAGGCGCCGCCTTCCGCGACAATGCCGCGATTGCGCGGCACTTTGCACGGCGATTGTCCAGCGACACTGCTCAAAAGGGAATGGCCCCGGCCGCCGGCGTCCTGGCGGACGAGGCAGGCCGGGTGAAAGTCGTCACGCAAACCGTATGATGGCGACTTCGCCTTCCAGGGCACCCTGGAAGGCGGAGGCATGCGGCTCGTCTACCGGAATTTCGGTCAGGGTCCCGATCTGGTCGAGATCGGCCTCGATGAAGCCTTCATCGGCCAGCGCGTTCAGCGTCGTGCGCACCGCCGTGTCGTCATCCGGTGCGGTCAGCATGACGTGAATGTCGACACCTTCACCTTCCTTGATATACGCCTTTCCGATAATGATGAAGACGAGCGGAAGATCGGCAATGTTGTCGTTGTCGGGAGTATTCATGAAGGGCCTCGAAGAATCGGCGTCGAAACGACAACCTTTGGGATGAAGAATCGGCGGGATGTGACCGCGCGAAGGGGTTAAGCGATTCTTAAACGCAAGCGGCGCGGAAACACAGGCATTTTTGTTAAACGGCAACCAGATTTGCGCATTCTCCGGCTCAAAAGCCCGCGTTACCGGGCTTTCAGCGCGGTGGCCTCCAAGAAAATTGCGTGGATGGCCTTGACTGTGACCCCTTAAGACAGTAAACGCCACGCCATCAGAGCCGATGTGAGGTTGGCTGTTTCGGAATGACTCGTTCTGGATGACACCTCAAACAAGGCCCTTATATCGCACGCGAAGCATTGATTGCAGCATGCAAGACGTCGCAAGGCGTCCTCTGCTTTATCGAGGGCTTTCTCCTTTTTGAGGGGAATAGCCCTGATTTTGCGCATTAATGTGCCCCGTGTAAACGCCCGAGAGGGTAACGAGACAAGACTTAAAGGGATGGGTATATGCCTACCGTAAACCAGCTGATCCGCAAGCCACGCCAGGCACAGGTTAAGCGCAACAAGGTTCCCGCTCTGCAGCAGAACCCGCAGAAGCGCGGTGTATGCACCCGCGTTTACACGACGACCCCGAAGAAGCCGAACTCGGCTCTGCGTAAGGTTGCCAAGATTCGCCTGACGAACGGCTTCGAAGTCATCGGTTACATCCCCGGTGAAGGCCATAACCTTCAGGAACACTCTGTGGTCATGATCCGCGGCGGCCGCGTAAAGGACTTGCCGGGTGTGCGTTACCACATCATCCGCGGCGTTCTCGACACCCAGGGCGTCAAGAACCGCAAGCAGCGTCGTTCGAAGTACGGCGCGAAGCGTCCGAAGTAAGAATTCCATGGGTCGGCGGGCTAGTCCCGCCATCGGCCGTTAAAACAGTTGAGAGACGAATAATATGTCCCGTCGCCACAGAGCAGAAAAGCGTGAGATCAACCCCGATCCGAAGTTCGGTGATCTTGTCGTTACGAAGTTCATGAACGCCATCATGCTGGACGGCAAGAAGTCTGTTGCCGAAACCATCGTTTATGGCGCCTTCGATGCCGTTGAAGGCAAGTCGAAGCAGGAGCCCCTGAACGTCTTCCATCAGGCGCTCGACAACATTGCTCCGCACGTTGAAGTCCGTTCGCGCCGCGTTGGTGGTGCAACCTACCAGGTCCCGGTCGACGTTCGTCCGGAGCGCCGTCAGGCTCTCGCTATCCGTTGGCTGATCGCTGCTGCTCGCAAGCGCAACGAAACGACCATGGTTGATCGCCTCTGCGGCGAACTTCTTGATGCCTCGAACAACCGTGGTTCGGCTGTCAAGAAGCGCGAAGACACCCACAAGATGGCTGACGCGAACCGCGCGTTCTCGCACTATCGCTGGTAATCTCGACAAGGAAGGCAGACCACTATGGCCCGCGAATATAAAATCGAAGACTACCGCAATTTCGGTATCATGGCGCATATCGACGCCGGCAAGACGACGACGACCGAACGCATCCTTTACTACACCGGCAAGTCCCACAAGATCGGCGAAGTCCATGACGGCGCCGCTACGATGGACTGGATGGAGCAGGAACAGGAACGCGGCATCACGATCACGTCTGCTGCCACCACGACCTACTGGAAGGGCCGTGACGGCAAGACCCGCCGCTTCAACATCATCGACACCCCCGGCCACGTTGACTTCACCATCGAAGTCGAACGTTCGCTGCGCGTTCTCGACGGTGCGATTGCCCTTCTCGATGCCAACGCAGGCGTAGAGCCGCAGACGGAAACCGTCTGGCGTCAGGCTGAGAAGTACAACGTTCCGCGCATGATCTTCTGCAACAAGATGGACAAGACCGGCGCTGACTTCTACCGTTCGGTAGAAATGATCAAGACCCGTCTTGGCGCGACCGCTGTCGTTATGCAGCTGCCGATCGGCGCTGAAAGCGACTTCCTCGGCGTTGTCGACCTGATCGAGATGAACGCGCTCGTATGGCGCGATGAATCGCTCGGCGCACAGTGGGATGTCGTTGAAATCCCGGCTGACCTGAAGGCCAAGGCTGAAGAATATCGCGAAAAGCTGATCGAGACGGTTGTCGAGATCGACGAAGAAGCGATGGAAGCCTATCTCGAAGGCGTCATGCCCGACAACGACAAGATCCGCGAACTCGTTCGTCGCGGCACGATCGACGTCAAGTTCCACCCGATGTTCTGCGGCACTGCCTTCAAGAACAAGGGCGTTCAGCCGCTGCTCGACGCAGTTGTCGACTACCTGCCTTCGCCGCTCGACATTCCGGCGATCAAGGGCATCGACTTCAAGACTGAAGCTGAAATCGAGCGTCATGCCGATGACAGCGAGCCGCTTTCCATGCTCGCATTCAAGATCATGAACGACCCCTTCGTCGGTTCGCTGACCTTCGCCCGCATCTATTCGGGCAAGCTCGAAAAGGGCGTTTCGGTTCTCAATACGGTCAAGGACAAGCGCGAGCGCGTCGGCCGCATGCTGCAGATGCACTCGAACAGCCGCGAAGACATCGAAGAAGCCTTCGCAGGCGACATCGTTGCTCTGGCTGGCCTCAAGGAAACGACGACGGGTGACACGCTCTGCGATCCGCTGAAGCCGGTTATCCTCGAGCGCATGGAATTCCCGGAACCGGTTATCCAGATCGCAATCGAGCCGAAGTCCAAGGGCGACCAGGAAAAGATGGGCCTCGCGCTCAACCGCCTGGCTGCTGAAGACCCGTCCTTCCGCGTCAAGACCGACCAGGAATCCGGCCAGACGATCATCGCTGGCATGGGCGAACTTCACCTCGACATCATCGTTGACCGTATGCGTCGCGAGTTCAAGGTTGAAGCCAACGTCGGTGCTCCGCAGGTTGCCTACCGCGAAACCATCACGCGTCAGCACGAAGAAGACTACACGCACAAGAAGCAGTCCGGTGGTACCGGCCAGTTCGCGCGCGTCAAGCTCATCTTCGAACCGAACCCGGAAGGCGACGAATTCAAGTTCGAATCCAAGATCGTCGGCGGTGCTGTTCCGAAGGAATACATCCCGGGCGTTCAGAAGGGTATCGAAAGCGTTCTGTCTTCGGGTCCGCTCGCAGGCTTCCCGATGCTCGGCGTCAAGGCGACGCTCATCGACGGCGCCTTCCACGATGTTGACTCTTCGGTTCTGGCGTTCGAAATCGCTTCCCGCGCCTGCTTCCGTGAAGCAGCGAAGAAGGCCGGCGCTCAGCTCCTCGAGCCGATGATGAAGGTCGAAGTCGTAACGCCGGAAGACTATGTCGGCGACGTTATCGGCGACCTGAACTCCCGTCGTGGCCAGATCCAGGGCCAGGAACAGCGCGGCATCGCGATCGTCATTCAGGCACATGTGCCGCTGGCGAACATGTTCAAGTACGTCGACAACCTGCGCTCCATGTCGCAGGGCCGCGCACAGTACTCGATGGTCTTCGATCATTACGCGCCGGTTCCGTCGAACGTCGCACAGGAAATCCAGGCAAAGTATTCCGGTCAGAAGTGACCGGAATACAACCGAACCTTTTTTGAATTTGATGGCCCTGAACGGGGCCCAGGAATGGAGAGCCGGAAATGGCAAAAGGTAAATTCGAGCGCAACAAGCCGCACGTCAACATTGGCACGATCGGTCACGTTGACCATGGCAAGACGTCCCTGACGGCTGCGATCACGAAGTATTTCGGCGAGTTCAAGGCGTACGACCAGATCGACGCCGCTCCGGAAGAAAAGGCCCGCGGCATCACGATCTCGACGGCACACGTTGAGTATGAGACGGCAGCGCGCCACTACGCTCACGTTGACTGCCCCGGCCACGCCGACTACGTCAAGAACATGATCACCGGTGCTGCCCAGATGGACGGCGCGATCCTGGTTTGCTCGGCTGCTGACGGCCCGATGCCGCAGACGCGCGAACACATCCTGCTCGCTCGCCAGGTTGGCGTTCCGGCCATCGTTGTCTTCCTCAACAAGGTTGACCAGGTTGACGACGCAGAACTGCTGGAACTCGTCGAACTCGAAGTTCGCGAACTGCTGTCGTCCTACGACTTCCCGGGCGACGATATCCCGATCGTCAAGGGCTCTGCTCTTGCTGCTCTGGAAGATAGCAACAAGACGATCGGCGAAGACGCCATCCGCGAGCTGATGGCTCAGGTTGACGCCTACATCCCGACGCCTGAGCGTCCGATCGACCAGCCCTTCCTGATGCCGATCGAAGACGTGTTCTCGATCTCGGGCCGTGGTACGGTTGTGACGGGTCGCGTTGAGCGCGGTATCGTCAAGGTTGGTGAAGAAGTTGAAATCGTCGGCATCCGCGCCACGTCGAAGACGACGGTGACGGGCGTTGAAATGTTCCGCAAGCTTCTCGACCAGGGCCAGGCCGGCGACAACATCGGCGCCCTGATCCGCGGTGTGAACCGTGATGGCGTTGAGCGTGGCCAGATCCTCTGCAAGCCGGGTTCGGTCAAGCCGCACAAGAAGTTCAAGGCAGAAGCCTACATCCTGACGAAGGAAGAAGGCGGCCGTCATACGCCGTTCTTCACGAACTACCGTCCGCAGTTCTACTTCCGCACGACGGACGTTACGGGCATCGTAACGCTTCCGGAAGGCACGGAAATGGTTATGCCGGGCGACAACGTCACGGTTGACGTCGAGCTGATCGTTCCGATCGCGATGGAAGAAAAGCTGCGCTTCGCTATCCGCGAAGGCGGCCGTACCGTCGGCGCCGGCATCGTTGCTTCGATCGTCGAGTAATCTCGACTAGTCGATAATGGCTTGGGGCAGGGGCTCTGAAGGGTCCCTGTCTCGCTTTAGGTAAGAACAAAAGATTCAAAACAGTTCTGCCAGGCGGAACATGTTGAACAAGGACGAAACGAATGAACGGCCAGAATATCCGCATCCGCCTGAAGGCGTTTGATCACCGGATCCTCGATGCCTCCACGCGCGAGATCGTGTCGACCGCAAAGCGCACCGGCGCTTCTGTACGCGGTCCGGTTCCGCTGCCGACCCGCATCGAAAAGTTCACTGTCAACCGGTCGCCCCACGTTGACAAGAAGAGCCGCGAACAGTTCGAGATGCGCACGCACAAGCGCCTCCTCGACATCGTGGACCCGACCCCCCAGACGGTTGACGCGCTCATGAAGCTCGACCTCGCTGCCGGCGTCGACGTAGAGATCAAGCTGTAAAAAGCTGAAAGTCCGGCGCAAGCCGAAACAACAAGGAAGGTACGTGGCCGCATGGCCAACGTCTTCTAGAAACGGGAAACCAAAGGACATCATGTCCGGATGGAATCCTTAAACAAGAGGCAAGAGGGAGCTTAACGCTCCTAAAGGACTCTCAAAAGGAATGAACCGATGCGTTCAGGTGTGATTGCACAGAAAGTGGGAATGACACGCGTCTACAACGATGCGGGTGAGCATATCCCGGTAACAGTATTGCGACTGGAAAACTGCCAGGTGGTAGCCCAGCGCACGGAAGACAAGAACGGCTACACGGCTGTTCAGCTCGGCGCCGGCTCCTCGAAGGTGAAGAACACCTCGAAGGCCATGCGCGGCAATTTTGCTGCCGCAAGCGTTGAGCCGAAGGCGAAGCTCGCTGAGTTCCGCGTTTCCGCCGACAACCTCATCGAAGTCGGCAGCGAGATCGTTGCTTCGCACTTCGTCGCTGGCCAGCTCGTCGACGTCACCGGCACGACCCAGGGTAAGGGTTTCGCCGGCGCCATCAAGCGTCACAACTTCGGCGGTCTGCGTGCAACGCACGGCGTTTCCGTTTCGCACCGTTCGCACGGTTCGACGGGTAACAACCAGGACCCGGGCAAGGTCTGGAAGGGCAAGCGCATGGCTGGTCACATGGGCCAGACACGCGTCACCACCCAGAACCTCGAAGTCGTTTCGACCGACGAAACGCGTGGCCTGATCCTCGTCAAGGGTGCAGTTCCCGGTTCTAAGGGCGCATGGATCCTCGTTCGCGATGCAGTGAAGTCCGGTGCGCCGGATAACGCTCCGCGCCCGGCTGGCGTCCGCGCCGCAGAAGCTAAGTAAGGGAGCCTTGATTATGGATCTGACCGTCAAAACCCTCGAGGGCAAGGACGCAGGGAAGGTTTCTCTTTCCGACGCAATCTTCGGCCTCGAAGTCCGTGAGGACATTATCGCTCGCATGGTGCGCTACCAGCTCGCTGCCAAGCGCCAGGGCACCCATCAGTCTCTGACCCGCGGCGAAGTTTCCCGCACGGGTGCAAAGATGTTCAAGCAGAAGGGTACGGGCCGCGCCCGCCATCACTCTGCACGCGCTCCGCAGTTCCGCGGTGGTGGTAAGGCTCATGGTCCGGTTTCCCGTGACCATTCCTACGACCTGCCGAAGAAGGTCCGCGCTCTGGCCCTGCGCCATGCGCTGTCCGCCAAGGCGAAGGCTGAAGAGCTGATCATCGTTGACAACCTGGTTGCCAACGATGCCAAGACCAAGGCTCTTGCCGGTGCATTCGCCGGCCTCGGCCTGACCAACGCTCTCATCATCGGTGGCGCCGAGCTTGACACAAACTTCAAGCTCGCTGCTCAGAACATCCCGAACATCGATGTTCTTCCGGTTCAGGGCATCAACGTTTATGACATCCTGCGCCGCGGCAAGCTCGTGCTTTCCAAGGCTGCGGTTGAAGCTCTGGAGGAGCGGTTCAAATGACTGATCTTCGCCACTACGATGTGATCCGCACTCCCGTGATCACGGAAAAGTCGACGCTGGTTTCCGAACAGAACCAGGTTGTATTCAACGTCGCCAAGGACGCTTCGAAGCCTGAAATCAAGGCTGCCGTAGAAGCGCTCTTCGGTGTGAAGGTCAAGGCTGTGAACACGCTGGTCCGCAAGGGCAAGACGAAGCGTTTCCGCGGCTTTGCCGGCAAGCAGTCGGACGTCAAGAAGGCCATCGTCACGCTCGTTGACGGTCAGTCCATCGACGTCTCCACCGGACTGTGAGGGTAAACGACAATGGCATTGAAGAATTACAACCCCACGACCCCGAGCCAGCGTCAGCTGGTCATCGTGGACCGTTCTGGCCTCTATAAGGGCAAGCCGGTCAAGTCGCTGACGGAAGGTCTGACCTCCAAGGGCGGCCGCAACAACATGGGCCGCATCACCGTGCGGTTCCAGGGCGGCGGTCACAAGCGGACTTACCGTCTCGTCGATTTCAAGCGTCGCAAGTTCGACGTTGAAGGCACGATCGCGCGTCTCGAGTATGACCCGAACCGCACCGCCTTCATCGCACTCGTGAACTACGCTGATGGCGAACAGGCCTATATCCTGGCTCCGCAGCGTATCGCTGAAGGCGACAAGGTCATCGCTTCGACCAAGGCAGTGGACGTGAAGCCCGGCAACACCATGCCGCTTCAGTACATCCCGGTCGGCACGATCATCCACAACGTCGAACTGAAGCCCGGCAAGGGCGGTCAGGTTGCCCGTTCGGCTGGCGCTTACGCCCAGCTCGTCGGCCGCGACCAGGGCATGGCGATCCTTCGTCTGAACTCGGGCGAACAGCGCCTCGTTCATGCGACCTGCCTCGCCACGATCGGCGCCGTTTCGAACCCCGACCACGGCAACATCAACGACGGCAAGGCTGGTCGTTCGCGTTGGCGCGGCAAGCGTCCGCACGTTCGCGGCGTCGTCATGAACCCGGTCGACCACCCGCATGGTGGTGGTGAAGGCCGCACCTCCGGTGGTCGCCATCCGGTGACCCCGTGGGGCAAGCCCACCAAGGGCAAGCGCACTCGTTCGAACAAGTCGACCGACAAGTTCATCATGCGCTCGCGCCACCAGAAGAAGAAGTAAGAGAGGTAGTCATAATGGCTCGTTCAGTTTGGAAAGGCCCGTTTGTTGACGGCTATCTTCTCAAGAAGGCTGAGAAGGTCCGCGAAGGCGGTCGTGCGGAAGTGATCAAGATCTGGAGCCGTCGCTCCACGATCCTGCCGCAGTTCGTTGGTCTGACGTTTGGCGTCTACAACGGCAGCAAGCACATCCCGGTTGCTGTCAATGAAGACATGGTCGGCCACAAGTTCGGTGAATTCGCTCCGACCCGTACCTACTACGGTCACGGCGCGGACAAGAAGGCGAAGAGGAAGTAATCATGGGCAAGGCTAAGACAGAACGCCGGCTTGCCGACAACGAAGCGCAGGCAATTGCCCGCACGCTCCGCGTCAGCCCGCAGAAGCTCAACCTTGTTGCCGCGACCATTCGCGGCAAGAAGGTCGACAAGGCTCTCGCCGAGCTTGAATTCTCGCGCAAGCGCATCGCAAGCCAGGTCAAGAAGACCCTGGAATCGGCGATCGCAAACGCTGAAAACAACCACGATCTCGACGTCGACTCGCTCGTTGTCGCAGAGGCTTATGTTGGCAAGTCGATCGTCATGAAGCGTTTCCACGCTCGTGGCCGCGGCCGTGCATCGCGTATCGAAAAGCCCTTCGCGCACCTGACGATCATCGTTCGGGAAGTTGAACAAGGGGAGGCCGCATAATGGGCCAGAAGATTAATCCGATCGGCTTCCGTCTGGGCATCAACCGGACCTGGGACAGCCGTTGGTTCGCCGACAACGCCGAATACGGCCAGCTGCTCCATGAAGACCTGGCGATCCGCGCCTACCTCATGGAAGAGCTCAAGGCTGCCGGCATTGCCAAGGTGGTCATCGAGCGTCCGCACAAGAAGTGCCGCGTCACGATCCACTCGGCTCGCCCGGGCCTGATCATCGGGAAGAAGGGCGCTGACATCGAGAAGCTTCGCAAGAAGATCTCGACGATGACGAACTCGGAAACGCACCTCAACATCGTTGAAGTGCGCAAGCCGGAAATCGACTCGACGCTCGTCGCCCAGTCGATCGCCCAGCAGCTCGAGCGTCGCGTGGCTTTCCGCCGTGCGATGAAGCGTGCCGTTCAGTCGGCCATGCGTCTCGGCGCCGAAGGCATCAAGATCACCTGCGCCGGCCGTCTCGGCGGTGCAGAAATCGCACGCACCGAGTGGTATCGCGAAGGTCGCGTGCCGCTGCACACGCTCCGCGCTGACATCGACTACGGTGTGGCCGAAGCTGAAACCGCGTTTGGCATCTGCGGCATCAAGGTCTGGATCTTCAAGGGCGAAATCCTTGAACACGACCCGATGGCCTCTGAGCGCCGCGCAACCGAAGGCGACGCGCAAGGGTCGAACAACCGTGAACGTGGTGAGCGTAACGAGCGCCGCCGCGAGAACGCTTGATCTACGCTGGCGAAAGATAAGCTCGGAGAAGTAAGAAAATGTTGCAGCCAAAGCGTACAAAATACCGCAAGCAGTTCAAGGGCCGCATCCATGGCGTTGCCAAGGGCGGTTTTGACCTGGCTTTCGGTGAATTCGGTCTGAAGTCCCAGGAGCCGAACCGTGTGAATGCACGCGAGATCGAAGCGGCCCGCCGCGCGATCACGCGTTACATGAAGCGCGCCGGCCGTGTGTGGATCCGCGTATTCCCTGACGTCCCGGTCACGAAGAAGCCGACCGAAGTCCGCATGGGTAAGGGTAAGGGTTCGGTCGAATATTGGGCATGCAAGGTCAAGCCCGGCCGTATCATGTTCGAAATTGATGGTGTCAGCGAAGAAATCGCCCGCGAGGCGCTTCGTCTCGGCGCCGCCAAGCTCTCTGTCAAGACGCGCTTCGTGCAGCGTATTGAAGAGTAAGGAGTGACTGAGATGAAAGCTTCCGACGTCCGCTCTTTGAGCGCCGATCAGTTGAACGATGAGCTTGCCAAGCTGAAGAAGGAGCAGTTCAACCTGCGCTTCCAGAAGGCAACCGGCCAGCTCGAAAAAGCAGCCCGCGTGAAGGAAGTCCGCAAGGACATCGCACGCATCAAGACCATTGCGGCCCAAAAGGCAGCAGAAGCCAAGGCTTGAAGGATACAAGAATATGCCGAAACGCATTCTGCAGGGCACCGTAGTCAGCGATAAGAACGACAAGACCGTTGTCGTTCGCGTTGAGCGCCGTTTTGCCCATCCCCTGCTTCAGAAGACCGTTCGCCGGTCCAAGAAGTACAAGGCGCATGACGAAACCAACCAGTACAAGGTCGGCGACGTCGTTTCCATCGAGGAATGCGCACCGATCTCCAAGGATAAGCGCTGGACGGTTGTTGCCGCCCAGTAATTAACGGAGTTTTGGGGCAGGGGCCTTGCCTTTGTCCCAGAAATCTGTATGAAGCAGCCATTGGCGTAAGGGACGCTGGAATCAGCGTCCTTTTGCTTTACGCGCTCGGCAGGTCCTTGATTGGATACCACCTTGCAAAAGATCCTTCCGCGCGAAAAACATCCGGGCGTGTTCCCGAAAGCCTGTTTCGGTTTTCGGTCCTGAACATGCCGCTTTGAATGTGTCCATAAGCTGGAATAGGGGCCTCCCTGGAGGCCAACCGTTCCGGTCAATAATAGAAGGCGACCTGACATGATTCAGATGCAGACTAACCTCGACGTTGCCGACAATTCCGGCGCGCGTCGTGTCATGTGCATCAAGGTGCTGGGCGGCTCCAAGCGCAAGTACGCTTCCATCGGCGACATCATTGTCGTTTCGATCAAGGAAGCCATCCCGCGCGGCCGCGTCAAGAAGGGCGATGTTATGAAGGCGGTTGTCGTTCGCACCGCCAAGGACATCCGTCGTCCGGACGGCAGCGTCATCCGCTTCGATAACAACGCAGCCGTTCTTATCGACAACAAGAAAGAGCCGATCGGCACCCGTATCTTCGGACCGGTTCCGCGCGAACTTCGCGCCAAGAACCACATGAAGATCATCTCGCTGGCTCCGGAAGTGCTGTAAGGAGCTGACCGATGCAAAAGATTCGTAAAGGCGACAAGGTTGTCGTTCTGACCGGCAAGGACAAGGGCAAGTCTGGCGAAGTCGTCAGCGTCAGCCCGAAGGAAAACCGTGCGGTCGTCCGTGGTGTGAACGTTGTTGTTCGTCACCAGAAGCAGACGCAGACCCAGGAAGCTGGTCTCGTCCGCAAGGAGGCCTCCATCGACCTCTCCAACCTCGCGATCGCCGACCCCAAGGACGGCAAGCCGACCCGCGTCGGTTTCAAGATCGAAGGCGACAAGAAGGTTCGCGTGGCAAAGCGTTCGGGAGTTGTGATCGATGGCTGAGACCAAGTACGAGCCCCGGCTCAAGAAGGACTACGTTGAGCGTATCCGCAAGGCGATGCAGGAGCAGTTCTCCTACGCCAACGAAATGCAGATCCCGAAGCTCGACAAGATTGTCATCAACATGGGTGTGGGCGAGGCAACTGCCGACTCCAAGAAGCCTACTGTTGCTGCTGCCGACCTTACGGCAATCGCCGGCCAGAAGGCCGTCGTGACCCGTGCCCGCAACTCGATTGCAGGCTTCAAGGTTCGCGAAAATATGCCGATCGGCGCAAAGGTTACCCTGCGCGGCGCTCGCATGTATGAATTCCTTGACCGTCTCGTGAACATCGCTCTTCCGCGCGTTCGCGACTTTAGGGGCCTGAACCCCAAGAGCTTTGACGGCCGTGGCAACTTCGCCATGGGCATCAAGGAGCACATTGTGTTCCCTGAAATCAACTACGACAAGGTTGATCAGATGTGGGGCATGGACATCATCGTTTGTACGACGGCTCCCAACGACGACGAAGCACGGGCTCTTCTGAAAGAGTTCAACTTCCCGTTCCGCGCGTAATCGTTACGGCAAGCGTTTAGAAGGAAACACAACATGGCGAAAGTCAGCGCAGTCGAAAAGAATAAGCGCCGCCGCAAGCTGGTAGCCGGTCAGGCCACCAAGCGCGCCGCGCTCAAGGCTGTGATCATGAACCAGGAACTGCCCATCGAGGAGCGGTTCAAGGCAACCCTGAAGCTTGCGGCTCTGCCGCGCAATGGCTCCAAGACCCGCATCCGTAACCGTTGCGAAGTCACTGGTCGTCCGCGCGCTTACTACCGTAAGCTCAAGATGTCGCGTATCGCGCTCCGTGAACTTGGCAACTTCGGCTCCGTGCCGGGCCTTGTTAAGTCGAGCTGGTAAGAAGGAGACAGGCAAATGACGATGACTGATCCTTTGGGCGATATGCTCACACGTATCCGCAACGGCGTATCCCGCCGCAAGTCCTCCGTAACGACGCCGGCTTCCAAGCTGCGCGCTCGCGTACTGGATGTCCTGCAGGCTGAAGGCTACATCCGCGGTTACTCCGAAGTAACGTTCGACAACGGCAAGACCGAACTGTCGATCGAACTGAAGTACTATGAAGGCGCGTCCGTGATCCGTGAGATCGCCCGCGTTTCCAAGCCGGGCCGCCGAGTTTATGTCTCGGTCAAGTCCATTCCGCAGGTCGCGAACGGCCTCGGCATCACCATCCTTTCGACTCCGAAGGGTGTGATGGCCGATCACCAGGCTCGCGAACAGAATGTTGGTGGCGAGGTTCTCTGCTCGGTCTTCTAAGACCCGAGCAGGATCTCCATAACGAACAGACAGGTTTGAAAAAATGTCTCGTATCGGTAAAAAGCCCGTTCCGGTCCCTGCAGGTGTGACGGCTTCTGTCGAAGGACAGAAGGTTTCCGCAAAGGGCCCGAAGGGCGAGCTGCACTTTGTCGTCAATGACGAAGTCCTCGTAAAGTTTGAAGACAACGCTGTCGTAGTGACTCCGGCGACGCAGACGAAGGACGCTCGGTCCAAGTGGGGCATGTCCCGCACGATGATCGAGAACATCTTCAAGGGCGTCAAGGATGGCTACGAGCGCAAGCTCGAAATCAACGGCGTCGGTTACCGCGCAGCGCTTCAGGGCAAGAATCTGCAGCTCGCGCTCGGTTTCTCGCACGACGTTGTTTATGAGCCGCCGCAGGGCATCACCATTGCCGTTCCGAAGCCGACGGAAATCGTCGTCTCTGGCATCGACAAGCAGGTTGTCGGCCAGGTCGCTGCTGAAATTCGCGAATATCGTGGCCCCGAACCCTACAAGGGCAAGGGCGTCAAGTACGCGAACGAACGCATCGTCCGCAAGGAAGGCAAGAAGAAGTAAGGATAACGCGATATGGCTAGCAGGAAAGAAACTCTTGTGCGTCGCGCCAGCCGCGTTCGCCGACAGCTTAAGAAGGTGGCCAATGGCCGCGCGCGGCTCTCCGTACACCGCACTTCGAAGAACATCTACGCGCAGATCATCGATGATGTTGCCGGCCGCACGCTGGCAGCTGCTTCGACCCTCGACACCGGCCTCAAGTCTTCGCTGAAGACCGGCGCCGATGTTGCTGCCGCCGCCGCCGTTGGCAAGCTCGTCGCCGAGCGTGCCGCTGCTGCCGGCGTCAAGACGGTCATCTTCGACCGTGGCGCGTTTCTCTACCACGGCCGCGTCAAGGCGCTCGCCGAGGCAGCCCGCGAAGGCGGTCTGGAGTTCTAAGTTTGGATCCGGGGCGGTTTACTGCCCCGGCTTCCGTTCGGGCGTCCGAAGTATTTCCAGGAAAAGCGTGAAACGGTTTTCCGTCCGGGAATGCGAAAAGAGATGGCCCGGTTTCGCCGGATCGAACTGAACCTTTAAAGAGGGCAGGGCGGTCCATTATTGTTTGCCGATTGCACCCGGAAAAGAAAAAGGAAGAGGACAATGGCACAGAAAGAACGTGCACCGCGCGAAGAGCGTCAGGGCCGTGAAGAGCGCGACAGCGAATTTGTCGACAAGCTCGTAGCAATCAACCGCGTTGCCAAGGTGGTCAAGGGTGGCCGTCGTTTCGGTTTCGCAGCACTCGTCGTTGTCGGCGACCAGAAGGGCCGCGTCGGCTTTGGTCACGGCAAGGCTCGTGAAGTGCCGGAAGCGATCCGCAAGGCAACCGAATCCGCCAAGCGCGATCTGATCTTCGTTCCGCTGCGCGATGGCCGCACGCTGCACCACGATGTGCACGGCCGTCACGGCGCCGGCAAGGTTCTGCTTCGTTCGGCCAAGGCCGGTACGGGTATCATCGCAGGCGGCCCGATGCGCGCCGTTTTCGAAACCCTCGGCATGCATGACGTCGTCGCCAAGTCGACCGGTTCGTCGAACCCCTACAACATGGTTCGCGCAACGTTCGACGCCCTCAAGCATCAGGTTCACCCGAAGGACATCGCAGCTCAGCGCGGCATCAAGTATGCAACGCTTCAGGCTCGCCGTGCTGCCTCCGGTTCTGCCTCTGAAGAATAAGGGGATTTGAACAATGGCTAAGAAAGCAACCGCTGTCGCCAAGAAGACCCTGGTCGTCGAACAGATCGGCTCGCCGATCCGCCGTCCGGACATTCAGCAGAGAACGCTGATCGGTCTCGGCCTCAACAAGATGCACCGTCGTCGTGAACTGGAAGATACGCCTTCCGTCCGCGGCATGATCCGTGCCGTCAGCCACCTCGTTCGCATCGTCGAAGAGAAGTAAGACGGGGAGACCAAGATGAAACTCAACGAAATCAAGGACAACGAAGGCGCTCTGCCTTCGAAGAAGCGCCTGGGTCGCGGTATCGGCTCTGGCAAGGGCAAGACCGGTGGTCGCGGCGTCAAGGGTCAGAAGGCTCGTTCGGGCGTTGCCATCAACGGCTTCGAAGGCGGCCAGATGCCAATCTACCGCCGTCTGCCGAAGCGCGGCTTCAACAACATCTTCGCTGCTGAATACGCAACCGTTTCGGTTGGCCGTATCCAGGCTGCGATCGATGCCAAGAAGCTCGACGCCAAGAAGACGATCGATGCTGCTGCTCTCGTTGCAGCCGGCGTTATCCGTCGCGCCAAGGACGGCGTCCGCGTTCTGTCGGACGGCGAACTGAAGGCGAAGGTCGAACTCGAAGTCAGCGGCGTCTCCAAGGCTGCTGCTGAAAAGATCGAGAAGGCCGGCGGTTCGGTCAAGGTTCTCGGCGAACCTGCTGCAGAATAATCATTGAAAATTGATCGCCCGGTGTCTTCACACCGGGCGATTTTGCTTCCATATGAAAGCCTCGCGGTCCAGGTGTCGTTGCTTCGACGTCCGGGACGTAACCAGAGCGCGGGTGAGGCATCGGGCGGCGGATTGTCGCATGGAGGCCTGCGTTTCGACCGGGCCATTTGATAAAGCGCTTTTTCGTTTGACATCTGCCCGAAACAATTGAATTCAAAGCGTGCTCGTGGCGTTCAGCCGGGGCGTGTGGGAACTAGGTCGTCGCCGACCTGCCGCTGATCAGCGGGGGAGGGGCGAGGGCCGCGCGGAGAAATAGATGGCTTCTGCAGCGGAACAATTGGCTTCAAACCTGAACTTTGCGACCTTCGCAAAGGCTGAGGATCTCAAAAAGCGGCTCTGGTTTACGCTTGGCGCGCTTCTCGTCTACCGTTTCGGCACCTATATCCCGCTTCCGGGCCTGAACCCCGATGCCTTTGCCAATGCCTTCAAGGGCCAGTCCGGCGGCATCCTCGGCCTCTTCAACATGTTCTCGGGCGGCGCCGTTTCGCGCATGGCGATCTTCGCGCTCGGCATCATGCCTTACATCTCAGCCTCGATCATCGTGCAGCTGATGACCTCAGTCGTGCCGGCGCTCGAAAACCTGAAGAAGGAAGGCGAGCAGGGCCGCAAGGTCATCAACCAGTACACCCGCTACGGCACGGTTCTGCTCGGTGCGCTGCAGGCCTATGGCATTGCAGTCGGCCTTGAGCATTCGAACGGCGTTGTCGCGGAGGCGGGCTGGTTCTTCCGCATTTCGACCGTCGTCACGCTGCTCGGCGGCACCATGTTCCTGATGTGGCTGGGTGAACAGATCACCTCGCGCGGTATCGGCAACGGCATCTCGCTGATCATCTTCTCGGGGATCGTCGCAAACCTTCCGCACGCTCTCGCCGGCACCCTCGAACTCGGCCGTACCGGCGCGCTTTCGACGGGCGTGATTCTCGCCGTGCTGATCGTTGCTGTTCTCGTCATCGCCTGCATCGTGTTCATGGAACGCGCCCAGCGCCGCCTTCTGATCCAGTATCCGAAGCGCCAGGTCGGCAACCGCATGTTCCAGGGCGACACCTCGCACCTGCCGCTGAAGCTCAACACCGCCGGCGTTATTCCCGCCATCTTCGCCTCGTCGCTGCTGCTGTTGCCGGCGACGCTCGCTGGCTTCTCCAATGCCTCGACGCTGCCCTCATGGGCGACGACGGCCATTGCAGCGCTCGGCCACGGCCAGCCGCTCTACATGGTTGCCTATGCGGCACTCATCGCCTTCTTCTCGTTCTTCTACACCGCGATCGTCTTCAACCCGACGGACACGGCCGATAACCTGAAGAAGCATGGCGGCTTCATCCCGGGCTATCGCCCCGGCGAGCGCACCGCCCAGTATATCGACTACGTTCTGACGCGCATCACGGTGCTCGGCGCGATCTACATGGTGCTGGTCTGCATCCTGCCGGAAATTCTCATCGCTGAGACAGGCGTGCCCTTCTACCTTGGTGGTACATCGCTTTTGATTGTTGTCAGCGTCACCCTCGATACGGTAGCACAGGTTCAAGGTCACCTTATCGCTCAGCAATATGAGGGCCTGATCAAGAAGTCGAAGCTCCGTGGAGGAAAGAGGGGAAAATGAGACTGATTCTTTTGGGGCCGCCGGGCGCGGGTAAGGGAACCCAGGCCCAGCGGATCGTGGAGAAGCATGGCATTCCCCAGCTCTCCACGGGCGACATGCTGCGTGCCGCCGTCAAGGCTGGCACGGAAGTTGGCAAGCGCGCAAAGGCGCTTATGGACGCGGGTTCGCTGGTCAACGATGACGTGGTGATCGGGATCGTTTCAGAACGCATCGATCAGCCGGACTGTGCCAAGGGTTTCATTCTCGACGGTTTCCCGCGCACGCTGGTTCAGGCTGATGCGACGGAAAAGATGCTCTCCTCAAAGGGGATGAAGCTGGACGTGGTCATCGAGATGCAGGTCGACGACAGTGTGCTCGTCGATCGCGTCTCCGGCCGCTACACCTGCGCCAGCTGCGGCACCGGTTACCATGACCGCCTGCAGAAGCCGAAGGTGGAAGGTGTCTGCGACAAGTGCGGCTCGACCGAGTTCAAGCGTCGTCCCGACGACAACGCCGAAACGATGACGACCAGACTTCGTGCCTACTACAAGGAAACGTCGCCGCTGATCGGCTATTACCATGCCAAGGGTCTCCTCAAGAGCATCGACGGCATGGCTGAAATCGACGAGGTCACGACCTCGATCGAAACAATTCTCGGGAAGCTTTGAGCTTTCCGAAAATTTCTAGGCGGAACGGTTGCTTTTTTGCAGCGATTCCGTTAATGACCGCGCAACTCGCGACAGGCAAGTCGATCGGCGCGGACTCTGGAAGACAGGAGCCCGGGCGCGGTCGTATTGACATGTCCCGGTCAATATATTGGAACCGCGGCCTTTCGGGGCCGAAAAACAGGAACTCCCCGCCTGGGAAGGCCGGGATATGAAGGAGAATACGCGTGGCACGTATCGCTGGCGTTAACATCCCGACTGCAAAGCGCGTTGTCATCGCGCTTCAGTACATTCACGGGATCGGCCCGAAGTTTGCTCAGGAGATCATCGAGAAGGTCGGTATTCCGGCTGAACGTCGTGTGCATCAGCTCACCGACGCCGAAGTTCTCCAGATCCGCGAAACCATCGACCGCGACTACGCAGTCGAAGGCGACCTGCGTCGCGAGACCTCGATGAACATCAAGCGTCTGATGGATCTGGGCTGCTACCGCGGCCTGCGTCATCGTCGTTCGCTTCCGGTTCGCGGTCAGCGCACGCACACCAATGCCCGCACCCGCAAGGGTCCGGCCAAGGCAATCGCCGGTAAGAAGAAGTAATTCTTGATGAATTGCGACAGGCGGGTAGCGAGTGGGGTTGTCCCGTTCGCTATCCGCTTTCCGCTATTTGTCACGAAGGTGTAGCCGCTGGAACTACGGCGGCGTAGAGATCAACGAAAGGAAATACCATGGCCAAAGAAGCCGCACGCGTTCGCCGTCGCGAACGTAAAAACATCACGTCGGGCGTTGCACACGTCAACTCGACCTTCAACAACACGATGATCACCATCACCGACGCACAGGGCAACGCCATTGCCTGGTCGTCTGCTGGCGCCAAGGGCTTCAAGGGCTCGCGCAAGTCGACCCCGTTCGCCGCACAGATTGCTGCCGAAGACTGCGCCAAGAAGGCTCAGGAGCACGGCATGAAGTCGCTCGAAGTCGAAGTTTGCGGCCCCGGTTCCGGTCGCGAATCGGCTCTGCGCGCTCTGCAGGCTGCCGGCTTCATGATCACCTCGATCCGTGACGTGACCCCGATCCCGCACAACGGCTGCCGCCCGCGCAAGAAGCGCCGCGTCTGATCATCGGAATTCACCATGCTGGCAGCCTTGCTGTCGGTGCTTCAATGCTCGGCCGTCACGATTGGATGGTGACGGCGAACGGAAGGTAAAGAAACATGATTCAGAAAAACTGGCAGGAATTGATCAAGCCGAGCAAGGTCGAGTTCACCTCTTCGGGTGCGACCAAGGCGACGCTGGTCGCCGAGCCGCTTGAGCGCGGCTTCGGCCTGACGCTCGGCAACGCGCTGCGCCGCGTTCTTCTGTCCTCGCTGCGCGGCGCTGCCGTCACGGCGGTTCAGATCGACGGCGTTCTGCACGAATTCTCGTCCATCCCGGGCGTTCGCGAAGATGTCACCGACATCGTCCTGAACATCAAGGAAATCGCCATCAAGATGGAAGGCGACGATGCCAAGCGCATGGTCGTCCGCAAGCAGGGTCCGGGCACGGTCACCGCTGGCGACATCCAGACCGTCGGCGACATCGAGATCCTGAACCCCGATCACGTCATCTGCACGCTCGACGACGGCGCTGAAATCCGCATGGAATTCACCGTCAACAACGGCAAGGGCTATGTGCCTGCAGAGCGCAACCGCGCTGAAGATGCGCCGATCGGCCTCATCCCGGTCGACAGCCTGTACTCGCCGATCAAGAAAGTGTCCTACAAGGTGGAAAACACCCGTGAAGGCCAGGTTCTTGACTACGACAAGCTGACGATGACGATCGAGACCAACGGCTCCGTCACCGGCGAAGACGCCATCGCATTCGCAGCCCGCATTCTCCAGGACCAGCTCTCGGTTTTCGTCAACTTCGACGAACCGCAGAAGGAAGCCGAAGAGGACACGGTTACCGAACTCGCCTTCAACCCGGCCCTCCTCAAGAAGGTCGACGAGCTGGAGCTTTCGGTCCGTTCTGCGAACTGCCTCAAGAACGACAACATCGTCTACATCGGCGACCTCATTCAGAAGACGGAAGCCGAAATGCTCCGCACTCCGAACTTCGGTCGCAAGTCGCTGAACGAAATCAAGGAAGTTCTCGCTTCCATGGGCCTGCACCTCGGCATGGAAGTGCCCGCATGGCCGCCTGAGAACATCGAAGATCTCGCCAAGCGCTACGAAGACCAGTATTAACACAAACCAATCAGACTACGGGTCTTCCGGCCCGCAAGTGAAGGAGAATAGCAATGCGCCATCGTAATTCCGGCCGCAAGCTGAACAGAACCGCAAGCCACCGCAAGGCAATGTTCGCGAATATGGCTGCCTCGCTCATCACGCATGAGCAGATCGTCACCACCCTGCCGAAGGCGAAGGACCTGCGTCCGATCGTTGAAAAGCTGGTTACCCTCGGCAAGCGCGGCGACCTGCATGCTCGTCGTCAGGCCATTTCCCAGGTCAAGGACATCGACGCCGTACAGAAGCTGTTCGACGCGATTGCCACCCGCTACGCTTCGCGTAACGGCGGCTACCTTCGCATCATGAAGGCCGGCTACCGTCAGGGCGACAACGCTCCGCTCGCCGTCATCGAATTCGTTGACCGCGACGTTTCCGCCAAGGGCGCAGCCGACAAGGCTCGCGTTGAGGCAGAAGCTGCTGCTGAAGCCGAAGCTGCCTGATCGTCTGATCGAGCTTGAATGAATGAAGGCCGGGTGCTCACGCAGCACCCGGCCTTTTCTTTTTGCCTGTTTCCGGTTGTCGCCTACGGCAAGAGGTGCAGCCAGACCGGGATCGTGAGAATGGAGAGTGCTGTGGCCGCGATGACGGCGGCGGCGTTCACCCGCTTGGCGACCCCGTAATATTGCGCAAAGAGATAGGCATTGACGCCCGGCGCCATGGCTGCCGTGATGACGGAGGAGCGCAGGTCCGCCACGCTCGCCGAGAACACGGAATGTGCCAGAAGATAGGTGATGGCTGGATGCAGAAGCAGCGAGCAGCCGCAGATCATCACCACCGTTGCCTTGTCGCCATCCAGCCGATAGCGCCTCAGCACCGCTCCCAGACCGAAAAGCGCCGTGGGTATGGCGGTCGCCGCCAGCATGCCGGCGGCAGACTGGACGGAGGCGGGAAGCGTGAGCCCTGTCAGATTGACGGCAAAGCCCGCCGTGATCCCGAAAATCAGCGGCTGAACGGCAACGGAGCGGACGATCCGCGCCGCGATGTGGCGCCTGGACAGGCCGTGGCCATGTGACTTTGCGATTTCCATGCAAAGAATGCCGAGACCATAGAAGATCGGCGCGTGCAGGGAGATGATGGCGAAGTTGCCCGCCAACGCCTCCGTGCCATAGGCGCGCTCTGTAATTGGCACACCGAGGAGCAGCGTGTTGGAGAACAGGCAGGCAAAGCCGATTGCCACCGCATCCGGCAGTGCACGCTTGAAGATGAGGATCGCGCCTGCAAGCCCGACAAAGAAGCTGATCAGCGCGCCGAGATAGAAGCTCAGGAGCAGACCCGCATCATAGGCGCGGGAGAGATCGAGCGCGGAGATCGACTTGAAGAGCAGGATCGGTGCGCCGATGTTCTGCGCATAGCGCATCAACCCGTCGACAGCCTCTTCCGAGAGAATCTTCATCCAGGCGGCGGCATAGCCGAGGCCGAGAACGAGGAAGACCGGGAGGATGACGTCGATGGTGGAGTTCAAGGGCGGGCACTCGGTGGGAGGATGGCTTGGTCTCTACCGATCACGGGCCGGCGACACAAGGCAAGGCACATCCGGGGGAGGGGCGACACATAGCGAAATATAAATCGATTTAAAACATTGAACGGTGCGTTCATGGTTTTGACGAAAAGCATTTAGCAACTCTTGATATGGGTCAAGCAGGGGCAGGAAGGCAAGCTTACTATCGTGGGCATCTCATCAAGCAAACGAGGTCTGAGATGTCTGATGTCATGTTTGAAACCAAGCAGGAAGAGTTGATCATTCCCGCTCTTGGTCCTGTCTATGCCAGTGTGGCCCAGCCGATGGCATGGAGTGTTTTCCGTCTCGCGGTCGGCGGCATGCTGGCCATCGAGGGATGGCCCAAGATGATGGCGCCGTTCGCACAGGTCGGCTTTGTCGAATCCCTCGGCTTCCATCCCGGCTGGGTCTGGTCGCCCTTCCTCGCCGGCCTGCAGTTCTTCGGCGGCATCCTGATCGCCGTCGGCCTTTTCACGCGGCCGATCGCTCTGGCCAATGCGGTGATGCTCGCGATCACCCTGTGGTTCCACTATGCGCATCCCTATCCGTCGGTATTGTTGACGCCTGAAGGCATCGCGGCGCTCAAGGCCGGCAGTCCCTTCTTCAATCCGGCAGCCGCAGCGCGGTTCGCGGATGGTGGTGCTGCCTTCCTGGCTCAGGTGCAGGACAAGGCGATCCTCGCCTCGCTCTTCTGGACCGGCGGCGCATTCCTCTACGCGGCCTTCGGCGGCGGCTATCTGTCGCTGGACAGGCTCTTCTTCAAGAAGCAGTTCTGATCGACGGCTTATGGATCGAAGGGGCCTATTTCGGGCCCCTTTTGCGTTTGGACAGGCGCAAGGTACTCTATTCCGGGACGTGGATGGTCGCCTTGATATGCTTGAGATGCGCCACGATGGTGAAGGTCATGATGATGACGAGCGACCACGAGCTCCACTTGCCGACATGGACAACCGACCACGCGCCGATCTGGTTGGGGTAGCGCCAGACACCGAAGAAGGTCGCGAAGTTTTCCGCCAGCCAGATGAAAAAGCCGATCAGCACGAAGGAGAGCGACCCAGCCATCCAACGAGGAAATTCTACAGGTTCGTCACCGCTTCCGGTCCCTTGGCAAACACGGAACCCATACAGACATCGATCAGCCGTTCGCGTGGTTCAAATACGAGAATGTCCGGATGCGTCGTTCCGCTAAAGGCGCGAAGTCCGGGTGAGTTGATGACATGTTCACGCATGAGATTTATCTCGGGCTTTGATGGTTCGTTCGACCCGGTTGTTCATTCCTCCTTATAGCGGATCGGCTTCTTCTTCAGCACACCGTTCGGCGCGTCCTCCTCCAGAATGGCGAGGGTGCGTTGCAGGAAGCTGCGGATAAACCGGTCATGTCCGCCAAACTCCGCGCCGCTTGAATTCCAGAGCTGGCCGATTTGAGCGTCGGAGACAGAGGGGACTAGGATGGCTTTCAGATAGAATCTCAACTCAGATGTATGCGATGGGTTGCGTCGTTCCGATAGTTGAAGTCCAAACCTGATTACATCGTCCAGAGAGGCAAACATCTCAAAATCCTGGATCATAAACGACGTGAACGATCTGAAAGCCGGAGATGTGACTAGCTTCTTGGTCATGGGATCGTCGTTTCTTGGATAGGCTGTATTCACATAGAAGCCGTTTTGACGTCTGGGGTCGTGAACGATATGCACACCTACGCCGTACGTTTGACGGATACGGGGTTCCGAATATGGAGTATCGCGATATGCCTCAATTCCCGTTCTGAAACCGTATCGTTTGGTAATGAATTCGTCTTTAATGGTGCCAGAGGCTACCTGTTGAACAATTTCTGCGTTTGATGCAATGACGTCGTTAACATAATAAGTTGCATCCTTGTCGCTGTCAAAGCTTCCGTTCCGGTGGACCGCACCGCTTACGATAGCCCAACGACTTGCGGGCGGTCCCATCCGCTCAAGTAGTTCTTCCGCAGATTTTCCTGAGTGAAACCTGAGCGTATGCGCGCCATTATAACCTTCCTCCTTGAGGAGATCTACTCGAGGTGGAATAGGCGAATCGCTAACACGTATGATGTGGCCAATGCCACCGGTCGCTCCACCCCCATCCGTCCAGCGCCCGCCATCGGCGCTGCCCGCCGGAGCACGCGGCTGGCTAGGGTTGAAATTCGCCTTCAGGAGAAGACTGAACTGCCTTCCCGCATCAAGGACAAGTTCTGCGGCGAGCCGGTGCGCCGCTGCGTGGAGTTTTGCTGAAAGTGAAACCATCGCCTTATCCTTTCTGTTGCCAAAAGGATAAGGCCGGTCGGACAAGCGTGGAAAATCGGCGGCGGCCCTTTACGCCTTCGCCAGCCGCTTCGCCTTCATCCGCTCCTTGCGCCAGTTCATGATCGGCTTCTTGAAGAGGCGGAAGCCGAGGAGCAGGGCGGTGAGCACGATATAGATCATCTGTTCGATGATCAGCACCTTCGTCGCCATGACGAAATGGGTGACGCCGGCGATGATCACGAGATAGGAGAGCTTGTGCAGCTTGTTCCAGCGCGGCCCGAGCCTGCGGATCGAGAAGCGGTTCGAGGTCAGCGCCAGCGGGATCAGCATGATGAAGCCCAGCATGCCGATGGTGATATAGGGCCGCTTGACGATATCCGGGATGATGGCGGCAAAGTCGAGCGCGCGGTCGAGTGTCAGATAGACCGTGAAATGGAAGAGCACATACCAGAAGCCGAGGAGCCCCAGCGCCCGGCGATAGGCGATCAGGTTCGGCCCGCCGAGGACAAAGATCGGCGTGATGGCGAGTGTGGCGAGCAGGAAGCGGATCGCCCAGAAGCCGAGATTATGCTCGAAGGTCGCGACCGGATCGGCGCCCAGATTGCCGGTGGCGCCGAGATAGAAATACCAGACCGCCGGCACGAGGCCGAGGATGTAGAGCGCCCAGATTTTCACCGGAAGCCAGTTGAAGGGCTTGGTGCGGGCCGCTGCGGGCTGAGTGGAAGTCGCGGTCATGGTTACAAGTCCTCAGGTGCCGCCGGCCGGAGATGGCCGGGCGGCTGGAAGGCGTTGGCCTAGAAGTCTTTCTTGATCAGGTCCATGCCGGCATAGAGGCTTGCGACCTCTTCATAGCCGTTGAACATCAGCGTATCGCGCCGCTCGCCGCCGCCGCCGAAAAAGCCGGTCTTGCCGCCGATGCGCCGCTCTGTCGCCTGGCTCCAGCGCGGATGGTCGCGCTGCGGGTTGACGTTGGAATAGAAGCCGTATTCGTTCGCTGCGGCCTTGTTCCAGGTGCAGGGCGGCTCCTTGTCGGTGAGCGTGATGCGCACGATCGACTTGATGCTCTTGAAGCCATATTTCCACGGCACGATGAGCCGGATCGGCGCGCCCGACTGGTTCGGCAGCGCCTCGCCATACATGCCGACGGCAAGAAGGGTCAGCGGCTGCATGGCCTCGTCAAGTCTCAGTCCATCGACATAGGGCCAGGGCAGCGGCTGGAAATAGCCTTTCTGGCCGGGCATTTCTTCAGGCCGCACAACGGTTTCGAAAGCGACATACTTGGCCGAGGCCAGCGGCTCCACCTTCTTCAGCAGTTCGGAAAGCTGGAACCCATCCCACGGGATGACCATGGACCAGGCTTCGACACAGCGGAAGCGATAGATACGCTCCTCGATCGGCATCGTCGCCAGCAGATCCTCGAAGCCGAAGGTCTGCGGCTTGGCGACCATGCCATCCACCTTGATCGCCCAGGGCAGCGGCTTGAACTTGCCGGAATTCTTCGCGGGATCGGACTTGTCCGTGCCGAATTCGTAGAAGTTGTTGTACGTGGTGGCGGACTCCTTTGGCGTCACCGTCTCGCCCTTGGCGTCATCCACCTTGTTGCCGATGCGGATCGGCGTCGCGGCAAAGGCGGACCCGCCGGTCAGCGCGAGCCCGCCTGCGGCGGCGGCGCCTGCAATCAGCTGGCGTCGATTGAGATAGACGCTCTTCGGCGTAATTTCTGACGAGGGTATGCGGGGCGGACGATAGGTCATGGTTCTCTTCCATCGCTTCATTCGGCTTCTTGCAGGACTATACGCTGCAAACAGCCGGAAGGTTTCATGGCAAGAGCAAAACAGGTTCCGCCATCACATGGAAGAGGGCGCCCGGCCACGATTTCGTGAGCGCAGCGTGGCTTGAACTCAGCCGCCGGTGAAGGTCCGCGTGAGAATGTTGAGATAACCGGCAGGCATCGCAAGCCAGAGGATCAGCAACACGAACACCGCAAGGACGAGCTTGCCCGCCAGTGCCGGGTTCGGCCCGCCGCCGCCAGGTCGGCGCGGCTTCTGGCGCTCGGCCTCACGGGCAGCTTCAGCCTTCTTCTTCTGCCAGTCTTTCAGGCTCACGAGGTTTTCGTCGTCGTTCTTTCCGGCCATGTGCATCTCGCAGTCTGTCAGGCGCATTGGGCGACAGGATAAACCTCTCGCTTGTGAATGTCATGTGATTGGTCGCCTAGTCGCACCAGCCGCGCCGCCGGCCTTCCCAGGTGCGGGCCAGCCCCTCGCGAACAAGAACGTCGCCCAGCGACTTTCCATCGCGCATCACCACGCGGAGCTTGCGGCCATAGCGATCGGTGTCGCGGTCAATCGGCTTGAGGTCGAAGGGGCCGGCATTCAGCAGTTCCAGCAGCCGCTGCTTGGCCGCTTCGCCCAGCGCCTGCTCGTAGGGGCAGCGGGCAGGGTGAAGTTCGGGCGTGTCGATATCGGCGATCCGGATCTTGTCGCCCGAGAGCCTGAACGTATCGCCATCCACCACGCAATTCACCATTCCGGCGCCGCCGCAGAAGGTGAAGCGCGTGGCCCGCGCGATGGATGCGGTGGTTTCAGGAGAAGGGCTCAGGTCGGGCGTGTTGCGCGCAGACGCCCTTTCGGTGAGGTTCGACACCTCCTTTTCGGGCAAGATGATCCATATGGCCGCCAGCACGGCCGCTGAAACCATCGTCCTGAAAATATGCCGCAGCATCTGTCCGCCCCACGAATCTCGCAAAGCGAACCCTAACGGGCGAACCGTTTCGATTTGCTTAGCGGGGGGGGCGTACCGGGGCGTACCGGATCGGGCCTAACCGATAGTGACAGCCCAGGTCGCTTGCTGTAGGACGAACACATAAATTTGAGGTGCGTTTTGCCACATTCAGGGCATAGAACGCCAAGAAACAGCTAAGCCCCGAGGAAAAGCCCATGCCTGCTTATCGTTCGAGAACCACGACCCATGGCCGCAACATGGCCGGTGCGCGCGGCCTTTGGCGCGCCACGGGCATGAAGGACGGCGATTTCGGCAAGCCGATCATTGCCGTGGTCAACTCCTTCACGCAGTTCGTGCCGGGCCACGTCCACCTGAAGGATCTCGGCCAGCTCGTTGCCCGCGAAATCGAAGCCGCCGGCGGTATCGCCAAGGAGTTCAACACGATCGCCGTTGATGACGGCATCGCCATGGGCCATGACGGCATGCTCTATTCGCTGCCGAGCCGCGAACTCATCGCCGACAGCGTCGAATACATGGTCAACGCGCATTGCGCCGACGCCATGGTCTGCATCTCCAACTGCGACAAGATCACTCCCGGCATGCTGATGGCCTCTCTGCGCCTCAACATCCCGTCGATCTTCGTCTCCGGCGGCCCGATGGAAGCCGGCAAGGTGGTTCTGAAGGGCAAGAAGCAGGCGCTCGACCTCGTCGACGCGATGGTTGCCGCTGCCGACGAGAGCTACACCGACGAGGAAGTCAACGCTATCGAGCGTTCGGCCTGCCCGACCTGCGGTTCCTGCTCCGGCATGTTCACGGCCAACTCGATGAACTGTCTGACGGAAGCGCTTGGCCTGTCGCTGCCCGGCAACGGCTCGACGCTGGCAACGCATGCCGACCGTCGCCGTCTCTTCGTCGAGGCCGGCCACCAGATCGTCGACATCACCCGCCGCTACTACGAGCAGGACGACGTCAACGTCCTGCCGCGCAATGTCGCCAACAAGCAGGCGTTCGAGAACGCCATGGCGCTCGACATTGCCATGGGCGGCTCGACCAACACGGTTCTGCACATTCTCGCCGCTGCTCATGAAGCCGAAATCGACTTCACCATGGACGATATCGACCGCCTGTCGCGCAAGGTGCCGTGCCTGTCGAAGGTCGCGCCCGCCAAGAACGACGTCCATATGGAAGACGTTCACCGCGCCGGCGGCATCATGGCGATCCTCGGCGAACTCGACCGTGGCGGCCTGATCAACCGTGACAGCCCGACGGTTCACGCCGCAACGCTCGGCGATGCGCTGGACCGCTGGGACATCATGCGCACCAATTCCGAAACGGTTCGCAACTTCTTCCTCGCTGCCCCCGGTGGCGTGCCGACGCAGACCGCGTTCAGCCAGGACGAGCGTTGGGAAGAACTCGACATGGACCGCAAGTCCGGCGTCATCCGCTCGGTCGAACATCCCTTCTCGAAGGATGGCGGTCTGGCTGTTCTGAAGGGCAATATCGCGCTCGACGGCTGCATCGTGAAGACGGCCGGCGTTGACGAAAGCATCCTGAAATTCACCGGCCCGGCCGTCGTTTACGAAAGCCAGGACGCTGCCGTGAAGGGTATCCTGAGCAACGAAGTCAAGGCCGGCGACGTCGTCGTCATCCGCTACGAAGGCCCGAAGGGCGGCCCGGGCATGCAGGAAATGCTCTATCCGACGAGCTACCTGAAGTCGAAGGGCCTCGGCAAGGCCTGTGCACTGCTCACCGACGGCCGCTTCTCGGGTGGTACGTCCGGCCTCTCCATCGGCCACGTCTCGCCGGAAGCCGCCAATGGCGGCCTCATCGGCATCGTCAAGACCGGCGACACGATCGAGATCGACATCCCGAACCGCACGATCAACCTGATCGTCGGCAAGGAGGAACTCGACAAGCGCCGCTCTGAGCAGGACGCCAAGGGCTGGAAGCCGGAAACGCCGCGCAAGCGCAATGTCAGCCAGGCGCTGAAGGCCTATGCCGCCTTTGCGACCTCCGCCGACAAGGGCGCCGTCCGCGTTCTGCCGGACGAGTACAACTAAGACAAAGGCCGTCAGACGGTCGATTGACGATAGAAAATGGCGCCGAACTCATTGCTGAGTTCGGCGTATTTCGTTGGTGAATAGCCGGTGAAGTGCCGGAAGTTCCGGATGAAGTGCGGCTGGTCGTAAAAATGGTCGAGCGCGTCTTCATTGAGACGCGACACGTTGCCGTCGCGTGCGAATGCTCGATAAAGCTCTTCGAAGGCCAGAATGCCCTGAAGTCGTTTCGGAGCGATGCCGATACGCTGGTTGAAGATCGTCTGCAGATGCCGCCGCGAACAGCCAAGGCGGTCCGCTATCTCTTCGATATTGAGGCGAAAGTTGTTCTGCCACATCAAATGAACAGCGGCGTTCGCCAGCAGGTCCGCGCGGTCGCTCTCCCTGCGGAAGCTCTCGAGCAGGAAGTGATGGGTAAGGCGTACAGCCTCCCCGAGGCTCGCCGCGGACGACAGTCGTTCCCGCAGCCTGCGGCCAGCCTTGCCCAGCAGCGCGTCTGCCGGCGCGATCGACGAGAAGATATCGCTCATGTCTCCGCGAAGGAAGCGTGCAAGCCCGGACGGCTTGAACTCGATGCCGATGGTGGTCGTTGGGGCAACGCTGGAAGACAGTGTCGTCGGCTCATCCCAGACGCCGATAAAAACCACCTCGCTCTCCCGGGTGGCGCGGCCATACCGCTCATTGCCGGCGTCGAGGCCGTTTCGCCACGGCACGATCAGCTTAGGCCGGCCGTTCGGAACGACGATGCGCGCGTCAGTTGCCGGAATGCCGGCCGGCGCTTCGAAGACCCAGAAGTGATGAATGAAGGGGGCAATCGAGGGGTGCGGCACAATGGTCGTCAGCTTCATCGCTTCTCCCGCATGCGGAACGAAAGGACTTCCCAAAAATACAATTCAAGCGGCCGGAACCGCGCTAGAAGAGCGCCACGGGACAGGCAATATTTCTGAGCCCGACCGCAAACGCTTTCAGGATATCACACCATGTTTATCGCCCGTATTCTCTTTTCGGCAATCCTTATGATCGGGGCCTTGCTTCACGGCTACGGCTCGTTCCTCGCATTTCCTGATCGTGGTCCGGCACTTGTCTGGTCGCTGGGGTCCAGCGCCTTCGCCATCTTTCTGGCCGCCATTTGCGTGCTCTGCGCCTACCGCACGACCGACAGGGCGCTCGCGGCCGTCTGCCTTGCCGGCTGCCTCGCCTGGGTTGCCGTCGTGATCGCCTTTGGACTGTCGATAGGCAATGTCGTTGATCCGCGCGTTCTCTATCACGCGGTTACGGGACTGGTTCTGGCTGGCCTGGCGCTCTCGAGCATCGTTGCCTCTGGCCGGGTGGCCAAATAGCGGGCCCTATTTCGAAGGTGCTGGCCGTTCGAACCTGTTGTAATCGTCCTCAAACACCTTCAGCCGGTCTTCATAGGCCTTGCGGATACAGGCCACATCCGCCTGACAGGCCTGCCGCACCTTCAGCCAGGCGGTCTGCTGGTCCTGCAACTCGCCGCGGACGCCCATGGCATACATGCCGGAGAGCCATTTGAATTCGGTCGCCATGCGCACGTCGAGATCGTTGAGTTCGCGATTGGCGCAAATGGCTGTCTCGTCGGGGGCTAGCGCCTTGGCGTCGCAGTCAAAGCTGGCCGCACGGGCGGCATGACCTGCCAGTCCCGTCAAAGTGACAAATCCAAGGGCGAGGGCGGTTCGGACGATCGTCTTCATGGAAACTCCTTCTCGGGCGGTCGATCTGGCCTTTGCCGCACAGGCCGCGCATGCCTTCGGTCCAGACCGGCTTTTCTAGAATGCTTCGGCGGGCATGACTGTTCCCTGGGGCACAAACACAAAAGGCGCCCTTGCGGGGCGCCTCACATGTTTCAAGGATTTGGCAGCTTCACTTGCGATAGAGCAGCCAGCTCTTGGTTGCGTCCTTCTTCATGCCGTCTTCGAAGAGCAGCGCCCGGTTGCGGCCGGAATTCTTGGCGCAATAGAGGGCAATGTCGGACTTCGAATAGATCTCGTTCGGATCCTCGCTGTCGCAGGCCATGGATACGCCGAGCGAAAGGGTGACCGGGCCGTAGTCGATGCCGGTCTTGGAGTTCTTGAACGGGGTCGCTTCCAGCGCCTTGCGGATACGTTCCGCGATCTGCAGGGCTTCGCCTTCGGTGTTGCCCTCGATGATGATGGCGAATTCCTCGCCGCCGGTGCGGGCCACGAACACATCCTTGCGGACATTGGCCTTGATGACATTGCCGACGGTGGCAAGGATCTTGTCGCCGACCGGGTGGCCGAAACTGTCGTTGATCTTCTTGAAGTGGTCGATGTCGCAGAGCACGAGTGCCGTCAGCGACATATGCCTCTTCTCGCTGTAGATCAGTGCAAGCTTGTCGTCGAAGGCACGGCGGTTTGCGAGCCGCGTCAGCGAGTCCGTATTGGCGATGCGCTTGTACTCGTCGAGTTCCTTGCGCACGAGGTCCATTTCGGCGGACTTCTCGACGACGTTCTGCACCATGACGGCGCCCTGTGCCATCGTGTCGCCGGTCGCGTCGGACAGGATGCTGATCGCGTTGCGCAGCAAATCCGCGCTCGACGCATTCTTGGTGTTGATGCGCGTGAAGGTCTCGCCCAGCAGCTTGTTATAGCTTTCCAGCGACGTCTGCTCCTGTTTCAGGAGGCGCAGCAGGCCTTCAAGCTCGGAAAGAACCTTGGTATGCGCGCCCTCGACAAGATTGGCACGATGCTGGTCGCCGAAATACTGCTCACCGATCGCATCCAGCTCGCGCTGCGTTGCCTTGTTGCCAAGGGCGGCCAGCTCACGGGTCAGCTTGGGGTTGGAGCCGATATAGGCTTCGTAGAAAAGCTCATAATTTCGCGGGATCGGCGGAACGCCCATGCTGCGCATGGCATAGGTGACTTGTGCAGCTATGTCCGGTACCTGGACCCTTGGTTGCACAGGCGTCGACGACATAAAATACCCCCAAATACTCAAAATGCATATTGAAAGTTCTAGGGGTAATTTCTTTGAAAAGCATTAATTATAGATCGGACTGCCTCAATTTATTGAAGAGTCACTAAAATAAAAAAAAGCCGCGGACTTCAGCGACGACTGCGTCGGTTGCCCGCGGCTACTCTGATGTACCAAACTGGATCAACCGAGGTTGAGTTCCTTAAAGAAGTCATTCCCCTTGTCATCGATGACGATGAAGGCCGGGAAGTTCTCGACTTCGATCTTCCAGACCGCTTCCATGCCGAGTTCCGGGAATTCCAGAACCTCGACCTTCCTGATGCAATCCTGTGCCAGCCGCGCAGCCGGACCGCCGATCGAGCCGAGATAGAAGCCGCCATGGCGCGCACAGGCGTCGCGCACCGCCTTGGAGCGGTTGCCCTTGGCGAGCATCACCATCGAGCCGCCGAAGGACTGGAACTGGTCGACATAGCTGTCCATGCGGCCGGCCGTTGTCGGGCCGAAGGAGCCCGAGGGCATGCCTTCCGGCGTCTTGGCCGGACCGGCGTAGTAAACCGGATGGTCCTTCATGTATTGCGGCATCTCGCCGCCGGCTTCGAGGATCGAGCGGATCTTGGCATGCGCCAGGTCGCGCGCCACGATGATCGTGCCGGTGAGCGAAAGCTGCGTCTTGACCGGATGCCTGGTGAGTTCGGCGAGAACGTCCTTCATCGGCCGGTTGAGGTCGATCTTGATGACGTGTTCGGAAAGCTTCGCCTCGTCGATTTCCGGCATGTACTTCGACGGTTCCGTCTCCAGCTGCTCGATGAAGATGCCGTCCTTGTTGATCTTGCCCTTGGCCTGACGGTCTGCCGAGCAGGAAACGCCAAGCCCGATCGGCAGCGATGCGCCGTGGCGGGGCAGGCGGATGACGCGCACGTCATGACAGAAATACTTGCCGCCGAACTGCGCGCCGACGCCGAGCGACTGCGTCAGCTTGTGGATCTCCGCTTCCATTTCGAGGTCGCGGAAGGCATGGCCCGTTTCCGAGCCCTCGGTCGGCAGCTCGTCGAGATAGCGCGCCGAGGCGAGCTTGACGGTCTTCAGGTTCATTTCGGCCGATGTGCCGCCGATGACGATCGCCAGATGGTAGGGCGGACAGGCCGAGGTGCCGAGCGTCAGGATCTTTTCCTTCAGGAACTCGACCATGCGGTCATGCGTGAGCAGGGAAGGGGTTGCCTGATAGAGATAGGTCTTGTTCGCCGAACCGCCGCCCTTGGCCATGAACAGGAACTTGTATTCGTCCGTGCCTTCCTCGTAGATGTCGATCTGCGCCGGCAGGTTGTTGCGCGTGTTCTTTTCCTCGAACATCTTCAGAGGCGCGAGCTGCGAATAGCGCAGGTTCTTCTTCTGGTAGGCATCGAGAATGCCCTTCGCCATGGCCTCGTAATCACCGCCTTCGGTCCACACGCGGCGGCCCTTCTTGGCCATCACGATCGCGGTGCCGGTGTCCTGGCACATCGGCAGGATGCCGCCGGCAGCGATATTGGCGTTCTTCAGCAGGTCATAGGCCACGAAACGGTCATTCTCGGTGGCTTCCGGATCTTCGAGAATGGTCGCGAGCTGCTTCAGATGGCTCGGCCGCAGAAGATGGTTGATGTCGGCCAGCGCCGTTTCCGCCAGAAGCCGGATACCTTCCGGCTCGACGGTCAGGATATCCTGACCGCGAAACGTTTCGACCGAAACGTAATCGCTCGAAATTTTCCGATAGGGCGTTGTGTCAGGACCGAGGGGAAAAAGATCGTCTGCCATCTGGACAGTCTCCGCTGGGAAAAAGAGGTCGGAGACTGTCTAATCATCTGATTTTTAAAATGCAATTGCCGGATGGAAGGGTTGGCGGCATTCAAACGGTTTAGTCCGTCAAAGCTTAATCCGCATCTTCCAATTGCGCCTGAAGCAGCGGCGCCAGGTAGGCTTCGATCGGAGCAAGGTCGAGGTGGCCAATATGCCATTGCCGGTCGCATTCGCGTAGCGCCTCATAATAGGGGCCTCGGTTTTCGCGAATCCGCTCGGGCACGATCTTGCGTCCTGGCAATAGTGAGCCGATCCGAACGCAGAGCAGGTAATAGCAGACGGCCCGCGCGGTGCGCCCATTACCTTCGACGAAGGGATGGATCCAATTAAGCCGCCACAGCCCATAACCTGCGAGTTGCGTAGGCGTGAGATTATCCCAGTTTTCATGGATGAAGGAAATGAAGCGATCCATGAGATCTGGCACATCGCCAAATGGCGGCGGCTTATGGCTGCCAACGTAGATCGGTTCTTGGCGGAACCGCCCGCCGAACTGCGAGATTGCCGCAACCGCAGTATGGTTCAGCGCCCACAACATATATTTGTCGATCGCCTGCGGCCCTTGCTGGATACCTATTTCGATAAAGTTGGTGAGAAGGTCGTATTGCCGGAGGAGGTTTTTCTCCAGCATTGCTTCGTAGAGATCCGGATATTGGCTTTCAGTCACAAGCATCGCCACCCTCCCAGTCGCCAGTGACCCCCGCTGCTAATCTGTGCGAAGTCTGACGGTCTTGGCCGATTGCCGAGCGGATTCCTTGGTGATTGACGAGCCTGCGGGAGCATTTCCGTAGGCAAAGCTTGCGCGTTGCTCAGCAAGCATCTCCTCGGTGAGCTTTATCTGCCGCGACTTTGCAATCAATGCATCGAGCTCGGGCCGGGCGGGAGCCGGAGCCAAAGCGGGTTTTCTCGCCACCATATCGTTCTCCTGCGGATGCCGTGCTCGTCAAAGCGGCACAGAAAATCCCCAATTCATCTCGCCAGCGATCCTAGCGCAGCCGACGAGTCGCGGCTATCGAAATTCCCGAATTTGGGAGGTGAGCCCGCTATCCGGCCTCACCCGATCATCAGCTCCGGCCGCACGATCGCGTCATACTCTTCTCCGCTCACCAGCCCGCTCTTCAGCGCCTCTTCGCGCAGCGTCGTGCCGTTCTTGTGTGCGGTCTTGGCGATCTTGGCGGCGTTGTCGTAGCCGATCTTGGGGGCAAGTGCCGTCACCAGCATCAGTGAACGTTCCAGCGCAGCCTTGATATTGTCCTCGCGCGCCTCGATGCCCCGCACGCAGTGCTCAGTGAAGGAACGGGCGGCGTCGCCGAGCAGTTGCACCGACTGCAGGAAATTGTAGGCCATGACGGGATTGTAGACATTCAGCTCGAAATGGCCCTGGCTTCCTGCGAAGGTCAGCGTCGCGTGATTGCCGAAGATCTGCGCGCAGACCTGCGTCAGTGCTTCCGACTGTGTCGGGTTGACCTTGCCGGGCATGATGGATGAGCCGGGCTCGTTTTCCGGCAGCGCCAGTTCGCCGAGGCCGGAGCGCGGGCCCGAGCCCAGGAAGCGGATATCGTTGGCAATCTTGAAGAGGGCCACGGCGGCCGCATTGATCGCGCCATGCACGAAAACCATGGCGTCATGGGCGGCCATGACCTCGAACTTGTTGGGCGCTGTGATGAAGGGCAGGGCGGTCAGTTCGGCAATGTTGAAGGCAACCTGTTCGGCAAACCCTTGCGGTGCGTTGAGCCCCGTGCCGACGGCCGTGCCGCCCTGCGCCAGGTCGTAAAGGCCGGGAAGGCTTGCCCTGATGTTGCGGATCGCCGTGCCGACCTGTGCCGCATAGCCGGAGAATTCCTGGCCGAGCGTCAGCGGCGTGGCGTCCTGCGTATGCGTGCGGCCGATCTTGATGATATGGCCGAATTCCTTGCACTTGGCGTCGAGGGCCACATGCAGTTCTTCCAGCGCCGGAATGAGGTGCCCGGTCACTTCGGTCGCCGCCGCCACATGCATCGCGGTCGGGAAAGTATCGTTGGACGACTGGCTCATGTTGACGTGATCGTTCGGATGGATCGGGTTCTTCGAACCCATCTGGCCGCCCAGCATCTCGATGGCGCGGTTGGAGATCACCTCGTTGACATTCATGTTCGTCTGCGTGCCGGAGCCCGTCTGCCAGACAGAGAGCGGGAAATGCGCATCCAGCTTGCCGGAAGACACTTCGCGCGCCGCCTTGATGATGACATCGCCGATCTCGGGCGAGAGCTTGCCAAGTTTCATGTTGGCCTTGGCGGAGGCTTCCTTGATGAGCCCCAGCGCCCGGATGATCGCGGCTGGCTGCTTTTCCCAGCCGATCTTGAAGTTGCCGAGCGATCGTTCCGCCTGCGCCCCCCAATATCGGTCGCTGGCGACTTCGATCGGGCCGAATGTATCGGTTTCGGTGCGGGTGGCGGACATGGCGGATCTCCGGAAAGGCTGCAGCGAGGGATGTGAAGCCAATATAGGTGCGGCGAGACAGAGTGAAATAACCCCAAGGGAAAAATCCTAAGGGCCTTGTATATTTCTATAATTCATGATTTCTGGAAATATGGAAAAGAAAAACGCACTCGCCGCGCTCTCCGCTCTCGGGCACGATCAGCGGCTCGAAATTTTCAGGCATCTCGTGAAGCTCGGGCCGAAGGGCGCCGTTGCGGGCGACATTGCCGCCGCGCTGTCGTCCTTGCCGAACACGCTTTCCGCCAATCTCTCGGTGCTGTCGCAGGCGGGGCTGGTGGAGAGCGAGCGGGAAGGGCGACATATCCGTTACCGTGCTGACATGAACACGATGCAGTCTCTCCTCGGATTTCTGATGGAAGACTGCTGCGGTGGCGACGCATCGCTCTGCGTTCCCGCCTTTGATGCGCTCAAGCGCTGCTGCTGAGAGGCTTTTATGCTCAATATTCTCATTCTCTGTACCGCCAACTCCGCCCGTTCGATCCTTGGCGAGGCGCTGATCAACCGCCTCGGGGAGGGCCGCTTCAAGGCCTATTCCGCCGGCTCTCATCCGCGTGGCGAGCCGAACCCGGATGGGCTGGCGATGCTGAAGGACAAGGGATACGACATCTCCGCCTTTGCCTCGAAGAGCTGGGACGTCTTTGCCGAGCCCGGCGCGCCGAAGATGGATATCGTCATCACCGTCTGCGACAGTGCGGCGGGTGAGGCTTGCCCGCTCTGGCCGGGTACGCCGGTGAAGGCGCATTGGGGCATTCCCGACCCGGCGCATCAGGGCGAGACCGCAGACGCCCGCCGTGCGGCATTCGAAGAGGCCTATCGACTGCTGGAACTGCGGGTCAGGGCACTGACGAGCCTCCCGGTGGAATCGATGACCACGCAGGACCTGCGCAGCGCGCTTGCCGACATCGGCAGGCTGGACGGCGCAACGCAGATGGCGCGGGAGGCCTGAATGCAGGCGTTCTCGCTCGACCGTCGCCTTGCCGCCGAATTCATCGGCACGGCAATCCTCCTGGCAACCGTCGTTGGCTCGGGCGTCATGGCCGAGACCCTTTCGGGCGGCAACGTGGCCATCGCGCTTCTGGGCAACACCATTCCCACCGGCGCGATCCTCTATGTGCTGATCACCATGCTTGGCCCGGTCTCCGGCGCCCACTTCAATCCGGCGGTTACACTGGCCTTTTCACTCCATGGTGACATCGCCCCCAGGCATGCCGCGCTCTATGTCGCCGCCCAGCTGGCCGGCGGTGTAGTCGGCGTCTGGCTGGCACATCTGATGTTCGATCTCACGCTCCTGCAGATATCGACAAAGGCCCGCTTCGGTGCCGGCCAATGGGTTTCAGAAATAGTGGCCACGGCCGGGCTGGTTCTGACGATCTTCGCCACGTTGCGGTCGCGGCCCGAGGCAATTGCGCAGGCAGTCGCGCTGTTCATTGTCGCCGCCTACTGGTTCACGGCATCGACGTCCTTCGCCAATCCGGCCGTGACCATCGCCCGCGCGCTCAGTGACACGTTTTCGGGCATTCGCCCGCAGGATGTACCCGCCTTCATCGCCGCGCAGATCGCAGGCTGCATTCTTGCACTTGCCCTGCTGCGCTGGCTGTTCGCCGCGCGCCGTCCCGCCTGAAACGATCCCGTGCCCTATCTGCCACAGCGCTGAAAAAAACGATTCGGCCTCTTTGGTCGCGCGTGCGCCTTCATTTCTTAAGCAAAAATTAAGCCTATAATTTTAACAAGTGTTTAGGCACTTCAGGCCGCCGCAAAACGGAAGTAATCCCGTCGTTCAATGGGCAAGGGAATATCCGGGCGCCTATGGCCGTTATCTCTTCGTTCGGCTAGCAGTGGATCGACCCCTACGCATTCCGAATATTGAATTTCAGCCGGCCCAGTGGGCCGAAGGACAGAGTCTGATATGAAAATGACCTCCAAAGCCGCCTTGCTCGCCGCTGTTACGGGAGTGGTCTTTGCCGCGCAGACCTCGGGTGCTTTTGCTCAGCGCTCGCTCTTTGACATCCTGTTCGGCGACCAGCCCCGCTACGACCGACGCGGCGCTACCCTGGAGGGCCCTGTTGGCGGTGGACCGGTCGGCAACTCAGCACGCACTGGCGCCGGGCGCGCGCCGGCCGATTTCGATGCGTCCGACCCGGATCCGCTGCCGACGGTCAAGAAGTCGCAATATTTCACCTACAAGCCGGAAGCCGAGCGCCTTGTGAAGGTTCCTGCCTTCGCGGGTCCGGTGGTCACGGGCTCGGTCTCTCCCGATAGCGCGACTGCGCCGGTCGCACCGGTGACGGTATCCCTGCGCGCCGAAGACGGCGTCGCCTCCGCGATGGAAAGCTTCTACGCCAAGGGCGACAACTATCTGTGGATCACCAACGTGGGTGTGGCGGACCGCGCGCGCGCGGCCATCTCCGTTCTCGGCAAGGCAGGAGACGTCGGCCTCAATCCGGCCGACTACAAGGTCGAGGAGCCGGTTCTGTCGGGTGATGCCGCTGCCGATCGCCAGAAGCTGATGACGTTCGAGCTGGAAATGACCAAGGCTGTCCTGACCTATGTTCAGGACGACGTTCGCGGTCGCATCGATCCCAACCGGATTTCCGACTACTACGAATTCAAGCGCAAGGACGTGAACCTCAAGGGCGCACTGGCCGTCATGCAGCGCAGCCCCGACGTGGCCGCCTATCTGTCGAGCCGCGATCCGTCGAGCCCGCAGTTCCAGGCGCTGAAGGCCGAGCTTGCCAAGCTGAACGGTGTCCAGACCACCGACCAGCAGCCGCCGGTCCAGGTGAACCTGACGTCGCTCCTGCGTCCGGGCGGCAGCAGCCCGGAGCTCTCCAAGATCGTCGAACTCATCAAGCGCCACGGCTCCGACAGCCTGAAGGCCGAGAACGCCATGGCACTCGAAGCCTACACCGGCTCCCCGGACTATTCGCCGGAGATCGTCGATGTCGTGAAGGCCTTCCAGCAGGAAAAGGGCATGAAGCCTGATGGCGTCATCGGCAAGGGCACGATCCGTGCTCTCCAGGGTGGCGAGACGCAGGGCAACAAGCTCAACAAGGTGATCTATGCGATGGAGCAGCTGCGCTGGCTGCCGAACGATCTGGGCAGCCGCCGCGTCTTCATCAACCAGCCCGCCTTCATGGTCTACTACTTCAATGACAACAAGCAGCAGCTGGCGATGAAGGTCGTGGTCGGTGGCGTCAACCACCAGACCAACTTCTTCCAGGACCAGATCGAGACCGTCGAGTTCAACCCCTATTGGGGCGTGCCGCGCTCGATCATCGTCAACGAGATGATGCCGAAGCTGCGCCAGGACCCGTCCTATCTCGACCGCATGGGCTATGAAGTCAGCGTCCGCGGCAAGGTCGTCTCGTCCTCGAGCCTCGACTGGGGTCGCAATCCGGACGTCGACGTGCGCCAGCCCCCGGGCAACGCCAACGCGCTCGGCCAGCTGAAGATCCTGTTCCCGAACAAGTTCTCGATCTACATGCACGATACGCCGCAGAAGGCCTTCTTCGCGCGTGACATGCGGGCGCTCAGCCACGGCTGTGTCCGTCTCTCCGATCCGCGCGCCATGGCCGCCGCCGTTCTCGGCGTCGACAAGGACAAGATCGCGTCCGACATCGCAACCGGCAAGAACATGTCGGTTCCGGTTCCGACCAAGATCCCGGTCTATGTCGCCTATTTCACCGCCTGGCCGGATGCCGATGGCAAGGTCCAGTTCTTCGACGACGTCTACAATCGCGACACCTATCTGCAGCGCGCCATGGACGCGACCAGCAAGGCCCGCGCCCAGAGCTGAGCAAAGAGCTGAAACGACGATCTTTTGGAAACGGCCTTCGGGCCGTTTTCTATTTGGCGAGAAGGGTGCGGACGAGGTCCGGCGTCAGTTCGTCGAAGTGACCGATGATGCGCGTCGGGTTCAGTGTCTCGACCGGCACATCCGAATAGCCGAAAGGGACGGCGATCGAGGGTATGGCGGCGTTCTGAGCTGCCAGGATATCGTTGACGCTGTCGCCCACCATCACGCTCGCTGCAGCGTTGCCACCCGCGCGCTCCACCGTCTTGAGGATATGCGCCGCATCTGGCTTGCGGACCGGGAATGTGTCGCCGCCGGCAATCGCATCGAAATAGATGTCCAGCTTCAATCCTTCGAGCAGCGGCAGCGCCAGCTTCTCGAGCTTGTTGGTGCAGACGGCAAGGCGGAAGCCTTCAGCCTTCAGCGCCTCCAGCGACCGCACGACGCCGGCATAGGGCAGGCTTTCACCCGGCATTCCGTCCAGATAGTGCCGGATGAAGAGATCGAGAAGCTCGCCGAGCCGCGCTTCGACAAGCGGCCTGCCGCGCAGCTTGAAGCCGCGCTCGATCATCGCGCGAGCACCTTGTCCGACCAGAAAGGTCATGTCGTCGTAATGGACTGGCTCGATCCCTTCGATCGCAAGCACATGGTTCAGACCGGCCATCAGGTCCGGGGCCGTATCGACGAGCGTGCCGTCGAGATCGAAGACAACGGTGGGGGTGGCGGGCATGAGGGCAGGGCTCCTGAGATGATCGATCTCTCGATAGTGCGGCGGTGCTCTGCCCGCAAGTCTTGTTCACTCCGTCGGGGGTTGTCTTCACGATGTTTGCATTTGGACTTCCGTTTGCCCTCGCGCCCGTGTAAAAGCCCCTTCATTCCAAGGAATTCAGGAGTTTTTGGCGCATGGACGCCCGCCAGATGAAGATCAAGGCTGCCGAAGCAGCGCTCGCCCATGTTGAAGACGGGATGCGGCTCGGCATCGGCACAGGCTCGACGGCGGAGGAATTCGTCCGCCTGCTGGCCGAAAAGGTTGCCGACGGCTTCCGGATCCAGGGGGTTCCGACGTCGGAGCGTACGGCGCGTCTGTGCCTCGAACTCGGCGTACCGCTCAAGTCGCTCGAAGAACTGCCGGAACTCGATCTGACGATCGATGGCGCCGACGAAGTCGACGGGCAGCTTCGGCTGATCAAGGGCGGTGGTGGTGCCCTGCTGCGCGAGAAGATCGTCGCGGCGGCATCCCGCAAGATGATCGTGATTGCCGACGAGACCAAGCTTGTCGAGACGCTTGGACATTTTCCGCTGCCGATCGAGGTCAATCCGTTCGGTCTGGCTGCAACGCGCATTGCCGTCGAAAAGGCGGCGTCCGCCCTGGGTCTGACAGGTGACATCGTGCTCCGTGGTGCATCGAAGGAAACCTTCATGACCGACGGTGGACATTACATTCTCGACGCATCATTTGGCCGTATTCCTGATGCAGAGGCCCTTTCCAACAGGCTGCATGCGATTCCGGGTGTGGTCGAACACGGACTGTTCATCAATCTGGCATCTGCTGCCGTCATCGCCGGACCGGCGGGCGCTCGAATGCTGACAGCGAAAGAATAACGGGAGTTAATAGCTATATGTTGAAGTTTGCCGCTTTTGGCCGCGTTGCGGCCGCCGCACTCATTGTCACGGGCTTCGGGTTCGCAACCGTTTCCAGGGCCGCCGAAGTCACTGACGAGCAGCTCAAGGCAGCTTACGCCGCCATCAAGGCAACTGGCGCGACCGTTCCGTTCGATTCGATCCTGCCGAATATCGCGGAGCAGATGAAGGCGAACTTCATTCAGGCCTCGCCGAACTATCAGGACATGATCTCGTCCACGGTTGACAGCGAAGCCCTCGCACTGGCAGCGCGTCGCGGCGACCTGGAGAAGGAATCGGCAACGATCTATGCCAAGACCTTCACCACTGACGAACTCAACACCATTGCCAACTTCTTCAATTCCGACGTCGGCAAGAAGTTCCTGAAGGACGTTCCGCTCGCCAATCGCGAACTCTTCAAGGCTGCCGACATCTGGAGCGCCGGCATTCAGCGCGACCTGTCGAAGAGCGCCGGCGACAAGCTGGAAAAGATGATCGGCGACAAGATCAAGGCCGGTCAGGCTCCGGCTCCGCTTCCGGCGGATGCAGTGCAGCCGCAGAGCGACAATGTGGCACCGGCGGCAGATGCACCGGCGGCCAAGGCACCTGCCGAGAAGGCGCCTGCTCCGAAGGAAAAGGCACCGGCACAGAAGGCGCCTGCCAAGGAAAAGGCGCCTGCTCAGAAGGCTCCCACCCCGCAGCAGTAAGCGGCCAGTAACGCTTTTCAAGAGCCCGGTCAGTCCGGGCTCTTTCTGTTTGAACGGTGTGTCATCCGCACCGCTCTCGGGACGGCTTGCAAAGGCGCTCAAATCGTCCCAAATGACAGGAAACATCGTCCTTTCGCATCGGCCCGGTTCGCGGCCTCTCCAGGAGACATCACGTGTCAAACTACGATTACGACCTCTTCGTCATTGGCGGCGGTTCGGGCGGCGTCCGCTCGGCCCGTGTCGCGGCAGCGCTCGGCAAGAAGGTCGCAATCGCCGAAGAGTATCGCTTCGGCGGCACATGCGTCATCCGCGGCTGCGTGCCGAAGAAGCTCTTCGTCTACGCCTCGCAATTCCCCGAACATTTCGAGGATGCCGCCGGTTTCGGTTGGACGGTCGGTGAAAGCTCCTTCGACTGGAAGGCGCTGGTCGCTGCCAAGGACAAGGAAATCACGCGCCTCGAAGGCCTCTATCGCAAGGGTCTCGAAAACGCCAAGGCCGAGCAGATCGACAGCCGCGCCGAGCTTGTCGACGCCCATACGGTGAAGATCGTCAAGACCGGCAAGACCGTGACGGCCGAGCGCATCGTGGTTGCCGTCGGCGGACGCCCGAACCCGCATGCCGCGCTGAAGGGTCATGAATTCTGCATCTCCTCCAACGAGGCCTTCCATCTGGAAGAACTGCCGAAGTCGATCCTGATTGCCGGCGGCGGTTATATCGCCGTCGAATTCGCCAACATCTTCCATGGCCTCGGGGTCGACGTGACGCTGATCTATCGTGGTGCGGAAATCCTCTCGCGCTTCGATCAGGACCTGCGCCGTGGCGTTCATGCCGCGATGGAAGCCAAGGGCATCAAGGTGCTCTGCCATGATCTCATCGAAGAGGTGTCGAAGACGGGCGAGGGCTTCACGGCGCGTACCAAGAACCACGGCACGCTCGATGTCGGCCTCGTCATGCTGGCACTTGGCCGCGAACCCAATACGGAAGGGCTCGGACTGGACAAGGCCGGTGTCGAAACCGATCACAAGGGCGCGATCATCGTCGACAAGTATTCGCGCACCAATGTGCCGTCGATCTTCGCACTCGGCGACGTCACCGACCGGGTACAGCTGACCCCCGTGGCGATCCACGAGGCCATGTGCTTCATCGAGACGGAGTACAAGGGCAACCCGACATCGCCGGATCACGACCTGATCGCCACCGCCGTCTTCTCCCAGCCGGAGATCGGCACGGTCGGCCTGTCCGAAGAGGATGCCGCCAAGAAATATGCCGAGCTCGAAGTGTATCGCGCCGAGTTCCGCCCGATGAAGGCGACGCTCTCGGGCCGGTCGGAAAAGATGCTCATGAAGCTCATCGTCAACGCCGCCGACCGCAAAGTCGTGGGCGCCCATATCCTCGGCCACGAGGCCGGCGAAATGGCCCAGCTTCTCGGCATCACACTGAAGGCCGGCTGCACGAAGGACGACTTTGACCGCACCATGGCCGTCCATCCGACGGCGGCGGAAGAACTCGTGACGATGTACACGCCGAGCTACCGCGTGAAGAACGGCGAGCGGGTCTAAGCCCCGCTCTCTGTCGCGCTCGGGGCGATACCAGCCATGACAGCGCCCGAATGGCCCAGCCGAGGCCTGCCCAGTCTGGCCCGTTCAACGGGTCTTCAAGGGCAGTGCCGGGCAGGGGGCGTTCGTGTGTCCGTTTGCCTGCGTTGAACCTGTAACGCATCGTCAGCTCCTTTCGTCCGTACTCAGACTGAGCTAGCGATGTTGGAATGCAGACTGTAGAGCGTGGAATGAAAAGCCCGTTTCATCCATGAACGATATGACACGCCGCGAAAGTCGGTATGTTTCCGGGAAGCGGGTTTGACGGGAATGACGGATGGCTGAAGCAGGCTGGGACGATTTGCAGCTTTTCTGGGAGGTTGCGCGCGAGGGGGGCTTGAGCGGTGCTGCCGCGAGGACCGGCATCAGTGCGCCCACCATCGGGCGTCGCATGCTGGCGCTGGAGCGGACGCTGGGGCGCACGCTGTTCCGCCGCAGCAAGTCGGGATACGAACTGGCGCATGACGGTCAGGTGCTTTTGGAACGGGTGCGTGCCATGCGCGCCGTGGCGGAAGGCATCACGACCTGGCATCAGGATGCATTCTCGCTGCCGATTGTCGCCATCGCTGCCGATAAATGGGTAGGAAGGCTTCTGGCAAGCCAGATCGCGGAAATCCGTGGGGCTGGCGATTCCTACCGCATCTGCTGCAACTCCGTCTCCGTCGGCTTCGACCTGACCTTCCGTTCAGCCGATGTGGCGATCCTGCCGGAATGCCCCACATCCGGAAATCTCGCCGCGCTGCGTTCTGTCACGATGCGCTATGCCATCTATCGCAGTGCCGCCGCTGCGGTGCCTGCCGAGGCCCGATGGATATCGATGGGCACCGACGCGGTCCTGGCTGCTGCCGACCGCTGGGTCTTTGAAAATCACGAGCCGAATATCATGATGTGGACGGGCGACCGTGTTCTGCTGCCTGAGCTGATTGCCGCCAGCGACTGCCAGGGCGTTCTGCCGGTTCATGTCGGCGATGCCGACCCTCGACTGGCCAGGCAGGGGGAGGTGCTTGAGTCACTCGACCATTCGCTCTGGATTGTGGCCCATGACGACGATCGTCACCGCGACGAAGTGCGCACGGTCATCGACCGGCTGGCGGCTTTCCTGAAGAGGCACAAGGCTGCGTTTTGGGGCGCATGAATGCGGATCGTCACCCTTTCAGCCAATCGATCGCCTGTGGCCAGAGTGTCTCCTTGAAGCGCGACTTGAAGAAACCGATATGGCCGATCGCTCCGCCTGCCTCGATGGGGTCGGCCCAGCGCCGCTCGACGGGTGCATTGCTGTAGTATTTTATCAGTCCGTCCATGGCAGTCGGTGTGCCCCACGGATCGTCCTTCACGCCGATGGCGAGAATGGGCGTGGTCACGGCAGCATAGGCCTCACGCGCCTTGAGGACAGGGTCGTTGAAGAAATAATCCTTGTCGCGGCACCAGCGCGCCCAGTCGCGAAAGACGCCGCCGGGCAGTTCTATGCCGATGCCCGCCCATTGCGGCACCCTGCCGGTCAGCACGGCTAAGGGCACGCCGATGAGGTTCATGGAGGTCAGCACCTTCCAGGGCTCTGCCGTGCCACGCCAATAGCCCGACATGGGGACGATCATCAGATAGCGCTGGAACGCGGCATGTCGTCCGCTCAAACCAAGCGCCTGTCCTCCATAGGATTGCCCGACCCCCACAATTGCCTTGCTTGGAACGACTGCCTTCAAGGCGTCCAGCGCGGCGGGAAGGTCCTTGTGGGCCCAGTCACGCATGCTGATCCGACGTCCATCGAACCGCGCATCACGGGAGCCGCCCGTTCCACGATAGTCATAGGTGAGTGTGGCGGAGAATCCGTGTTCTGTGACAAGGGTTTCGGCAAAGCTGCGGTAGAAGCCCCGTGGCACCGCCGTTGCGGAGGAGATGAGGGCCGCAGGTCCATCGCCGGGACCGGTGGTCAGCGTGCCGGCAAGCGGAAATCCATCTTCCGCGTCGATGCGGATATCTGTCCTGTGAATCTGATAGGACATGCTCATGGCGCACCTCCCATGCAGCCAAGATTTGACGTTTACGTGCACGTTAATAAAATCGCCGCGGCTCGACAAGAGAGATTGCGAAGCAAACGCGCCACAGCCGTCACAATTCGCGGGCCGCGATCCTTTGCAAAACCTTAAACTGCGGGTATAAGCCGGCCAAATTCGAAAATATGCGGGCCGCAGCGAAAGCTTTGCGTTGCCGCGAGGGAAGGGTGAGTGAAATGACGAGGAACTGGAACCCGCAGAGCTGGAGGCAGAAGCCCATTCAGCAGGTGCCCGATTATCCGGATGCCGCCGCGCTGAAGTCGACTGAAGAGCGTCTTGCCACCTATCCGCCGCTGGTCTTCGCCGGTGAAGCCCGCCGCCTCAAGACGGCGCTTGCCAGCGTCGCCAATGGCGACAGCTTCCTGCTGCAGGGCGGCGACTGCGCCGAGAGCTTCGCAGAGCATGGCGCGGACAATATCCGCGACTTCTTCCGCGCCTTCCTCCAGATGGCTGTTGTGCTGACCTTCGGTGCGCAGATGCCGGTCGTCAAGGTCGGCCGCATTGCCGGCCAGTTCGCCAAGCCGCGTTCGTCCAATATCGAGCGCCAGGGCGATGTCGAGCTGCCGAGCTATCGCGGCGACATCATCAACGGCATCGAATTCACCGAGGAAGCCCGCATTCCGAACCCGGAACGCCAGATCATGGCATACCGCCAGTCTGCCGCGACGCTGAACCTGCTGCGCGCCTTCGCCATGGGTGGCTATGCCAACCTGGATAACGTGCATCAGTGGATGCTTGGCTTTGTCAAGGAATCGCCGCAGGGCGAGCGTTATCGCAAGCTTGCCGAGCGCATTTCCGAGACCATGGAATTCATGCGCGCCATCGGCATCACGTCCGAGAACAACCATGTCCTGCGCGAGACCGATTTCTTCACCAGCCACGAAGCCCTGCTTCTCGGCTATGAGCAGGCGCTGACCCGCGTCGACTCGACGTCGGGCGACTGGTACGCGACCTCCGGCCACATGATCTGGATCGGCGACCGTACGCGCCAGCCCGACCATGCCCATGTCGAATACTGCCGTGGCATCAAGAACCCGATCGGTTTGAAATGCGGCCCGTCGCTGTCGGCTGAAGGCCTGATCGAGCTGATCGATCTGCTGAACCCCGCCAACGAAGCCGGCCGCCTGACGCTGATCTGCCGCTTCGGCCATGACAAGATTGCCGAACATCTGCCGCGCCTCATCCGCGCCGTGGAGAAGGAAGGCAAGAAGGTCGTCTGGTCCTGCGATCCGATGCATGGCAACACGATAACGCTCAACAACTACAAGACGCGCCCCTTCGAACGCATCCTGTCGGAAGTCGAAAGCTTCTTCCAGATCCATCGCTCCGAAGGCACGCATCCGGGCGGCATCCATATCGAGATGACCGGCAAGGACGTGACGGAATGCACGGGCGGTGCCCGCGCGCTGACCGGCACGGATCTAGGCGATCGCTACCACACGCATTGCGACCCGCGCCTCAACGCGGATCAGGCACTCGAACTGGCCTTCCTCATCGCCGAGCGGATGAAGCAGAGCCATGACGAGAAGCGTGCGCTGGTGGCTAACGGCTAAGTTTTCCTGAGCCTCTGCCTCAGCGTTTCGAATTTGATTGTCCGGGAGCAATGCGTGAAGCTTGCTCCCGGATTTTCTTATTGCAGGGAGCGCGAGAGGCATGGCGGGCGAAACACACGAAGGCGGCTGTCTTTGCGGAGCGGTGCGGTTCAGGGCGCGGGGTGCACTGCGCGCCGTCGTTGCCTGCCATTGCACGCAGTGCCGCAGGCAGTCCGGTCACTATTGGGCGGCCACGAACGTGCCGGATGTGGATCTGACAGTCGACGGTGATGAGAGCGTCATGTGGTACAGCGCCACACCGGGCATTCGCCGGGGCTTCTGCAAGACTTGCGGCTCCTTCCTCTTCTGGAAGATGGAAAGCCTTGACTACACGTCCATCGGGGCGGGGACGTTTGACGGCGGCACGGGCCTGATCATCGACCAGCATATCTATTGCGCCGACAAGGGCGACTATTATGATATCCCGGAAGGCGCTCCGGCCTATCCCGGCGCAAGCCCGGTCATTCAGACTGCCGGATAAATACGAGAGAAAAGCGCAATGATCCTGAATACGGAAAAGAGCTTCGGCCTCGTTTCCATTCTCTTTCACTGGATCATGGCGGCGCTGTTTCTCATCCAGTTCTGGATCGGTCTGACCATGGAGAGCGAACCGGTCCTTGCCGCAAAGCAGGCTTTAATCGCACGCCATGTCTCGATCGGCATTCTCATTCTTGCTCTGTGGGCTATCAGGATCGTCTGGACCCTGTGCAATCGACGCCCGGCGCTGCCGGGCGGCATGCAGCAGGGGGAGCGCAGACTGCCCCGCGCCAGCCACGTTCTGCTTCTGGCGCTGTTCGGCATCATTCCGCTGACCGGCTGGCTGCTCGTGTCGACGATGGGCGGACTTCTGCCTTTCCAGATCTTCGGCCTGTTTGCCCTACCGCGCTTCGGGCTCGGCGCGTCCCTCCACGCCGCTGGAATCTGGAGCGTTTTTCACGCCTTCCTGGCCTATTTCATGCTAATTCTGGCGGCGGTGCACGCGCTCGCGGCGCTGCGCCATCAGTTCACGCTGAAGGACGGATTGATGGTCCGCATGCTGCTGCCGGGGCGCAGCCTGATCGATGAATAGAGCATGTCCAGCAAAAGTGCTTTAGCGGTTTTGCGTCAGGACTGCGGAGAAACAAATGGAGAGATAATTTCAGGTGACCCACCGGAAATTATCTCGGCGGCAGGGAGTGGCCGCCTGCCACATGCTTCATGGGAGGAAAACATGGAAGCTGCACGCAAGCTGGAGCCGCAAAGCCGGCGCTATGGTCTGACGCCAAACGATTGCCGTCTTGACGAATTCCGCCGTCTGGTAGAGCGGACGGCCAATCTCGCCGACTATCCGAACGCGAGCGCCATCGAGAAGAATGTCGTCATCTACGACAGCGCGGCGCTCGGAAAGGCAGCCAGTGCAGATGAAGAGGCGGTCCTGGCCGAGCTTTGCGATCTCCTCATGCAGGGTCCCGGCGTTGCTGTCTTCAAGCGCGCCTTCACCGATCTCGCGGTGATCGATCGTGCAAGCCGGGTCTTCGCCGACATCATTGACGAGCAGCACCGCACCAAGACTGGCGGTGGCGATCATTTCGCCAAGCCCGGCGCCAATGACCGCATCTGGAACTCGCTGGAGAAGCATTGCCTGGCGGATCCGGAGAATTTCGCGCTCTACTATGCCAACCCGATCATCGAACTGGTCAGCCGCGCCTGGCTTGGCCCGGCCTACCAGATGACCGCGCAAGTGAACCGCGTGAACCCCGGCGGCGCGTCGCAGACCCCGCATCGCGACTACCATCTCGGCTTCCTGACGGCCGCGCAGATCGGTCGCTACCCGGCGCATGTTCATCAGCTCTCTCCCGTGCTGACACTGCAGGGCGCAGTCGCCCATTGTGACATGCCGCTCGAAAGCGGCCCGACGCTCTTCCTGCCCTTCAGCCAAGCCTACGAGCCGGGCTATGTCGCGCTGGAAAGGCAGGAGTTCAAGGACTATTTCGCCGCCAACCACGTGCAATTGCCGCTGGAGAAGGGCGACGTCGTCTTCTTCAATCCGGCGCTTTTCCATGCCGCCGGCTCCAACATCTCCAAGGACATCCTGCGGGTTGCCAACCTGCTCCAGGTCTCGTCCGCCTTCGGCCGCGCCATGGAAACGGTCAACCGGACACGTATGTGCGCCGAGCTCTATCCGGCGCTCGTCAAGCTGAAGGGCGAGGGGAGGCTGGACGCGGCGGGCATCTCCAATGCCATCGTGGCTTCAGCAGAGAGCTATTCCTTCCCGACCAATCTCGACCGCGACCCGCCGATCGGCGGCATCGCCCCAAAGCCGCAATCGATCCTTATGGCCGAGGCTCTTTCCGAGGGCTGGACGACTGAACGTTTCGAAGCGGCCCTTGCCGCCTATGACGAGAAACGTCAAAGCTGAGCGAAGCAGGGGAAGAGGATCAGTCATGAGTGAAAATTATGCGCGTCTGGACGGCCGCGTGGCCGTCATCACTGGCGGCACGCAGGGTTTGGGAGCGGCGGTCGCCCGGCTCTTTGCCGAGCGTGGGGCTGCCGGAATTGTCACCTGTGGTCGGTCGAAGGAGAAGGGCGAGGCCGTTGCCGCTGCGATCTCGTCAGCAACCGGCGTGCCGGTCCATTTCGTCGCTGCCGACCTCGGCTCCGCTGATGCACCTGCAGAAGTCATGAAGGCTTGCGACGAACGGTTTGGTCGCGTCGATGCCCTCGTCAACGTTGCGGCGATTACCGATCGCGGCTCGATTATCGACACATCGCCGGAGCTTTTCGACCGCATGTTCGCGATCAATGTACGCGCGCCTTTCTTTCTCATGCAGGAAGCGGTGAAGATGATGATCCGTGACAAGGTGGAGGGCACGATCGTCAATATCGGCTCGATGTCAGCCATGGCCGGCCAGCCGTTTCTCTCGGCCTATTGCGCGTCGAAGGGCGCGCTCGAGACTCTGACGAAGAACACGGCCTTCTCGCTGCTGAAGAACCGCATCCGCGTCAACCAGCTGAATATCGGCTGGATGGCGTCTGACGGCGAGGATCGCATCCAGCGCGACTATCACGGGGCGTCAGACGATTGGCTCAAGAAGGCCGCCGCTGCTCAGCCCTTTGGTCGGCTGGTCGATCCGCAGGAAGTGGCGCGCGCCTGCGCCTATCTGTCCTCGCCGGAATCCGGACTGATGACCGGCTCGGCGATCTGTTTCGATCAGGTTGTCTGGGGAGGGTATGAGTCCGGACCCGCGCCATCAGCACCGATGACACTCTGACGCGGGTTAGGAGGGATCAGCCGGGGCAGCCAGCGTTGCCGCGTGCCCAATGGTTGACACCGGCCGAGATCTTGGCGTGCAGCTCGCCCTGCATCAGCGGCCCAAAGGCCTGCAGCCGTGCCGGATCGCCCTCGGCCATGATGACGAGCAGCGGACGCGATTCCGGGCTATGCTTGGCAACAAGCAGCAGGCGCGGCTTGCCGCTGAAGGAATTCAGCTCCGGCGCCATCCTGTATCGTGCGAAAGCCGGATCCTTGGTGCGGAACCAGCAGGCATTCGCGCCGGTCGTAATGCGCTCCATCACGGGCAGGGCGGCGGAGCGAACGGTTGTCGGGGCTTGCGCAGCCTTCTGCGACTGGCAGGAGGACAGTGCCGCGGCAGACAGCACGACTGCGGCGGAGAGCTTGAGAAAGGCGCGCATGGAAAACCTTGTGGTCTTGAGAAATCAGGCGGCGATGACGTCGAGCGCCGAGGCAAAAAGGCCACGGCCGTCCGAACCGCCATGGGCGGCTTCGATCAGGTTTTCCGGATGCGGCATCATGCCGAGCACATTGCCCCTGGCATTGATCACGCCGGCAATGTCGTTCATCGAGCCGTTCGGATTGGTGCCTTCGGCATAGCGGAACACGACCTGGCCCTTGTCTTCCATCGCCTTCAGCGTCTCGGCATCGGCGAAATAGTTGCCGTCGTGATGCGCGACGGGGCAACGCAGCACCTGACCTTTGGCATAGGCGCGGGTGAAGGCCGTCTCGGCATTGGCGACTTCGAGCTTGACTTCGCGGCAGACGAATTTCAGCGAAGCATTGCGCATCAGCGCGCCTGGCAGCATGCCGGCTTCGAGCAGGATCTGGAAACCGTTGCAGACGCCCAGAACCTTGACGCCCTGTTCCGCCTTCTCGCGGATCGCCTGTATGACCGGCATGCGCGCCGCAATCGCGCCGCAGCGCAGATAGTCGCCATAGGAGAAGCCACCGGGGATCACGATCAGATCGACATCCGGCAACTCCGTTTCCGTCTGCCAGACCGTGACGGGCGCCTTGCCCGAAATCTTGGTCAGCGCCGCGATCATGTCGCGGTCACGATTAAGCCCGGGAAGCTGAACGACGGCAGATTTCATGGCTTTCAAAGCTCCAGTGTTCTCGAAAGCAAGTCTCTTTCGAATAGTGGTGGCAATAGGTCCATGCGGCTGGATCGTCAATTGGATTTTCCACCCGGTCCCCAAAACTTCGCCGGCGCCTAATCAACAGAATAGCGATCCTGTGCGGCTTCAGAAAATTCGCGCAGATCGAGCCGTCTTTCCGTGCGCAGCAATCGCTCTTCCAGATTGTGGATGAGTTCGTGAAGGTTGCTGATGTCGACCTGCTGCGCGGCCACGAGGCGTCTGAGTGCGATGTTGTCGGTTCGGAGGTCGCGAATGGATCTGTCTGTTTCGTCACTACGTGCATGCAAGCGCCGTAAGAGTTCTTGCAGCAGTTCCTGGCGAACTTCACTCATTTGAGACCCGTCAGGGTTCCCATTCGATCACCGAACAGGCGCGCCTTCTGAGCATCGTTTCGCGCCTGCCCCTCGGCGAGAAGCTTCAACGTCTCGCGAGATGTAGCGCGAAGCTCCTGCAGGTCCTCATTGAGCCGACGTGACTTCTCATCAAGCTTCAACAGCTCTTCGTATATCATCTCGGTCGTGATCGTCGACACGGCCTGTCGCTCCACCTTTAATTGAGAGCGATAGTATAATTCTCAATTACCGTGTTCGCCAGAAGTTTCTCGCACATGGCCTTCAGGTCGGCTTCGGCCTTGGCCTTGTCGGCGCTGTCGATCTCGATGTCGAAGACCTTGCCCTGGCGGACATGGCCGACGCCATCGAAGCCGAGCGCGCCGAGCGCGCCTTCGATTGCCTTGCCCTGCGGGTCGAGAACGCCATTTTTCAGCGTGACGGTTACGCGTGCCTTGATCACGTCTAATCCCCTGACGGTTTTACTTGACCAGAACCGGACCCGTGCCGCGCACAGGCTCGTTTTCGTTGATGATGCCGAGACGACGGGCGACTTCCTGATAGGCCTCGATCAGCCCGCCGAGATCCTTGCGGAAGATGTCCTTGTCCATGCGCTTCTTGGTCTCGATGTCCCAGAGGCGACAGCTGTCCGGCGAAATCTCGTCGGCCAGAACGATGCGCATCATGTCGCCTTCGAAAAGGCGGCCGCATTCGATCTTGAAATCGACAAGCTGGATGCCGGCGCCGAGGAAGAGACCCGAGAGAAAGTCGTTGCAGCGGATGGCGAGCGCCATGATGTCGTCAAGCTCTTGCGGGCTTGCCCAGCCGAAGGCCGTGATGTGCTCTTCGGAGACCATCGGGTCGCTGAGCTGGTCCGACTTGAAGTAGAACTCGATGATCGAGCGCGGCAGAACCACGCCTTCCTCGATACCGAGGCGGGTCGAGAGCGAGCCGGCGGCGACATTGCGCACGACGATCTCGAGCGGAATGATCTCGACTTCCTTGATCAGCTGCTCGCGCATGTTCAGCCGACGAATGAAGTGCGTCGGAATGCCCATGCGGTTCAGATGCGAGAAGATAAACTCGCTGATGCGGTTGTTCAGCACGCCCTTGCCGTCGATGACGGCATGCTTCTTGGCGTTGAAGGCGGTGGCATCATCCTTGAAGAACTGGATCAGGGTGCCCGGCTCAGGTCCTTCGTAAAGGATCTTGGCCTTGCCTTCGTAGATACGGCGGCGACGGTTCATGAAATAATCGACCTGTTCGGCGCATGTCGCTGGAATGACTCGACATGCTTGTTTTAAGTTTTGCGGCTCCTTAGCCGATCTTGGGGCATTTAACAACGCTTGGCTTCCGCGATCCCCGGTTTCGTCCACCAAGGGTTCAGTTCGGCGGCCTGAGATTGCTCAGGAACTGCGCGAAAGTCATCGTGCCTTCCGGCCACGGGCCATGCCCGGAATCGGCATTGATATGGCCGGATTCGCCCGCATCGAGGAGAAGCGAGCCCCAGGCAGCGGCAATCTCGTCGGCATGTTCGAACGTCCCGAACGGATCGTTGCGGCTGGCCACCGTCATGGACGGGAAGGGCAGCGGTTCGCGCGGATAGGGGCCGAACGTCATCAGATGCTTCGGCCGGATCGTCGGGTTGGCCACGTCCGGCGGCGCAACGAAGAAGGCGCCGGCAACAGGCTTCTTGAACAGCGGCACGGCATGGACGACGGCCGGCACGCCCAGCGAATGGGCAACCAGCACGACCGGCTTTTCCGCCGCATTCACCTCTTCGGCGACACGCGCAACCCAGTCCTCGCGCACGGGCTTGGACCATTCGGCCTGCTCGACGCGGCGCGCGGTGGAGAGCTTGTTTTCCCAGCGTGTCTGCCAATGACCGGGACCGGAATTGGTGTAGCCGGGAATAATGAGAATTTCGACGTCCGATACTTTCATAGCCCTTATGTCTGCCTTCCTTGCGCAATCGTCAAGAACCCGAATGCAGCTTATGTTGCAATGCAAAAAACAAAAGTGATTTCAAGATCTAAGACGAAAGTTTGGGCTTGCGCGCGTTTTCTGTCAGGGTACTCTGGCGTTCAGAACCACTTTGGGAGGAGTGAATATGCTCGGTTTGATGCAGGATTGGCCGCTGCTTTGCCACAAGGTTATCGACCACGCTGGCCTGTTTCATGGCAGGCGCGAGGTGATTTCCCGGTCTGTCGAGGGACCCATCCATCGCACCGATTATGCCACGGTGCGCCGTCGCTCGCTACAATTGGCAAAGCGGCTGGAGAAGGATGGGATCAAGGTCGGTGACCGGATCGGGACGCTGGCCTGGAACACCTGGCGGCACCTTGAAGCCTGGTACGGCATCATGGGCTGCGGCGCTGTCTACCATACGCTGAACCCGCGCCTTTTCCCGCAGCAGATCGCCTGGATCATGAACGATGCGGAAGACCGTTTCCTCTTCGTCGACATCACCTTCATGCCGATCGTCGAGAAGATCGCGCCGCTGGTTCCGTCGCTTGAAAAGGTGATCGTGCTGACGGATGCCGCCCATATGCCGCAGACGAGCCTGCCGAATGTCGTGCCTTACGAGGACTGGCTGGCGGAAGTCGATGACGATTACGTCTGGAAGGACCTCGACGAGCGCGCCGCTGCCGGCATGTGCTACACATCCGGCACGACGGGCGACCCGAAGGGCGTCGTCTATTCGCACCGCTCGAACGTGCTGCACTCGCTGATCTGCATCCAGCCGGATGCCATGCAGCTTTCCTCGCGTGACCGCCTGATGCCGGTCGTGCCGCTCTTCCACGCCAATGGCTGGGGGATTGCACTCTCGGCCCCGATGGTGGGCGCAACGCTCGTCATGCCGGGACCGGGCATGGACGGCAAGTCGATCTACAGCCTGCTGACCAACGAACGCGTGACCGTCACGGCGGCCGTGCCGACCGTCTGGCTTGGCCTGTTGCAATTCATGGAGAAGGAAGGCGGCAAGCTGCCGGATCTCCGCTCGGTCGTCATTGGCGGCTCGGCTGCCCCGCGCTCGATGATCAAGACCTTCAAGGAGAACTATGACGTTGACGTCGTCCATGCCTGGGGCATGACGGAGATGAGCCCGGTCGGGTCGCTCGGCAGTCTCAAACCTGAATATGACAAGCTCGAGGGCGAGGCGCGCTACGATGTCCAGATGAAGCAGGGCCATGCGCCCTTCGGCGTCGAGATGAAGGTAACGGACGACGAGGATGTCGAGCGTCCGTGGGACGGCAAGACCTTCGGCCGGCTCAAGGTGCGCGGGCCGGCGGTGGCGAGCTCCTACTACAAGGGCAGGGGCGCCGAGCAGTTCGATGAGGGCGGCTGGTTCGACACGGGCGACGTCGCCCATATGGATGCTGAAGGCTACATGCAGATCACCGACCGCTCCAAGGACGTGATCAAGTCCGGCGGCGAATGGATTTCCTCGATCGATCTGGAAAATCTCGCGGTTGGCCATCCCGATGTGGCCGAAGCGGCGGTGATTGGTGTCGCCCATCCCAAATGGGACGAACGCCCGCTGCTGATCATCGTGAAGAAGGAAGGCCGCAATCCGTCCAAATCCGATATCCTCGGCTTCATGGACGGCAAGATCGCCAAGTGGTGGATGCCGGACGATGTCGTCTTCGTGGATGCCATCCCGCATACGGCCACCGGCAAGATCCTGAAGACCGAACTGCGCGAGCAGATGAAGGAATACAGGCTGCCGATGGCGTCGTAAGTTCGGGGTCACGGGCCGGTGATGATCGCGCCGGCTCGTGGGAACTCCTCATCCGGCCCTTCGGGCCACCTTCTCCCCAAAGGGAGAAGCGGGAATATGTGCAGCAGCGTCGCGGGCCTCCTCGCCCCTTGGGGAGAGGTGCGCCGAGCGCGGTGGAGGCGCGGTGAGGGGGCGTCACGGCAGGACGGTCGAGGAATTGACGGGACAAAAAATCCCCGCCCAACAGACAGTTGAGCGGGGATTTTGATTCAGACTCTCAAGCGTGTCCTCACGTCCGCAGCACCCGGTAGATCGCCGGGATGACGAGAACGGTCAGCGCGGTCGACGATGCCAGCCCAAAGAGTAGCGAGATCGCCAACCCTTGAAAGATCGGGTCGGTCAGGATCACCGCCGCGCCGATGATGGCGGCCAGCGCGGTGAGCAGGATCGGCTTGAAGCGGATCGCACCGGCCTCGATCAGCACATCGGTCATCGTCCGACCTTCCATGTCGCTGTTGCGGATGAAATCCACCAGCAGGATCGAGTTGCGGACGATAATGCCGGCCAGCGCAATGAAGCCGATCATCGAAGTCGCCGAGAAGGGCGCACCGAACATCCAGTGGCCGGCGAGAATGCCGATGAAGGTCAGCGGCACCGGCGTCAGGATGACCAGCGGCAGCTTGAACGAGCCGAACTGCGCGACGACGAGGATATAGATCCCGAGCAGCGCCACCATGAAGGCCGCACCCATGTCGCGGAACGTGACCCATGTCACCTCCCACTCGCCATCCCAGAGTAGCGTCGGATGACGCTCGTCTTCCGGCTGGCCATGCAGCGCGATGACCGGCTTCGGCAGGTCCTTCCAATCCATTTTGTCGAGCGCATCCTGCACCGCAAGCATGCCGTAAAGCGGTGCCTCGAACTGACCGGCGAGCTCCGCCGTCACCATTTCCGCGCTGCGGCCATTGTGGCGGAAGACGGGGAAGGAGGAGAGCTCGTTCGTGACCTTCACGACATCGCCCAGCTCGACCACGCCATTGCCGCCGGGCAGGACATTGGCCGGGATCGGCGTTGTCAGGAAGGCCTCGTTGAGCTGCTGGTCGCCCTTGGCCCGCTGAACCCGGATCGGGATCGGCGTACGGCCGTTGCCGCGATGCGAATAGCCGACTGTCTGCCCGCCATTGAGGATCGAGATCGTGTTGAACACGTCGCTTTCCTCGACATGGAAGAACTCGGCCTTGTCGGTATCCACCGTCAGGCGGACGCGCTCAGCCTGCGTGCCATAGGAATTGTCGATATCGACAATATAGGGAACGCTGCGGAACGCTTCCTCGACACGGGCGGCCACCTTGCGGCGCGTTTCCGGATCGGGGCCGTAGATTTCGGCAAGCAGCGTCGCCATGACCGGCGGCCCCGGCGGCGGCTCGACCACCTTCAGGCTCGTGCCGGCAGGAACCGAAAGCTTTGCGATGCGCTGGCGGATGTCCAGCGCGATCTGGTGGGACGAGCGGTCGCGCTCGCCCTTGCCGGTGAGGTTGACGGCGACATCGCCCATATAGGGCTGGGCGCGCATATAGCTGTGGCGCACGAGCCCGTTGAAGTTGAAGGGCGCGGCGGTCCCGGCATGGGTCTGCACGGAGACGACCTCAGGCAGGTCAACGACGACGCGCGCGATATCCTGCGCCACCCGGTCGGTCGCCTCGACGGAGGCGCCTTCCGGCAGATCGATCATGACGGAGAGTTCCGACTTGTTGTCGAAGGGCAGCAGCTTCACCGTGACATGCTTCGTATAGAACAGGCTGAGCGAGCCGAGCGTCAGCGCGCCGACGGCCAGCAGGAAGATCCAGCTGCGCGCCTTCGTCTTCAGGATCGGCCGGGCAACGGCCGCATAAAGCTGCCCGAGCTTGCCGCCATGCGCCTCGTCATGATGGACAACGGGCGCCTTGCCGCTGACCTTCAGCATCAGATAGGGCGTGACGATCACGGCGACGAAGAAGGAGAAGATCATCGCAGCCGAAGCATTGGCCGGGATCGGGCTCATGTATGGCCCCATCATGCCCGAGACGAAGAGCATGGGAAGGAGGGCTGCTACCACGGTCAGCGTGGCGACAATCGTCGGATTGCCGACTTCCGCCACGGCCTCGATGGCCGCACGCCGGCGGGACCGCGTGTCATGCATGCCCCAATGCCGCGCCGTGTTCTCGATGACGACAATGGCGTCATCGACCAAAATGCCGATGGAGAAGATGAGCGCGAAGAGCGAAACGCGGTTCAGCGTATAGCCCATGACATTCGAGGCAAAGAGCGTCAGCAGGATCGTCACCGGAATGACGATGGCCACCACCAGCGCCTCGCGCCGCCCGATGGCGAGCCAGACGAGGAGAATGATCGAAACTGTCGCGAGCCCCAGATGGTAGAGCAGCTCGTTGGCCTTCTCATTGGCCGTTTCGCCATAGTTGCGGGTGACTTCCAGATGCATGTCGCCGGGGATCAGATCGCCCTTCATGAGCTCGACCCGTGCCAGCACGGCCTCGGCCACCGTCACCGCATTGGAGCCGGCGCGCTTGGCGACGGCCAGCGTGACGGACGGGACGCGCTCAACGCCCCCATCAACGCCCTTGTCAGTCTTGGTGACGGTCGCGACACGCAGGTCGGCGGTATCCGTCGTCAGCGAAATGGTTGCGACATCGCGGACATAGACCGGCCGGCCATCGCGCGATGTCAGCAGCAGGTTGCCGATCTCGGCGGGCGTCGAGAGCGTTTCGCCGGCAATCAGGCCAAGTTCCTGATTATCCTTCCGGACGGTGCCGGCGGGGAAGGCGCTGTTGGCGCTCTGTACCTTGCCGGCCAGCTGCTGCAGCGTCACGCCATAGAGCGCAAGCTTGGCCGGATCGGGCGCAATGCGGATCTGCTCGCCCGTCTCGCCGACCAGATAGGTCAGGCCAACATTGTCGATCTTCGAGACTTCGGTGCGCAGCTCGCGCATGATGCGGGTGAGGTCATTGGCGGTAATGCGATCGGCTGCTTCCGACTTCGGCGACAGCGTCAGCGAGACGATGGCGACATCGTCAATGCCTCGCCCGACGATCATCGGCTGCGGAATGCCGAGCGGGATCTTGTCCATGTTCGCCATGACCTTGTCATGGACGCGCAGCACGGCAGCATCGGAGGACGTGCCGACCTTGAAGCGCGCCGTGACCATGACATTGTCGTCGCCGGACTGCGAATAGACATGCTCGACGCCGTCGATGCTCTTGACCACCGTTTCCAGCGGCTCGGTGACGAGCTTCACGGCATCTTCCGCCTTCAGCCCCGGCGCCTGCACGATGATATCGACCATCGGCACGGAGATCTGCGGCTCTTCCTCGCGCGGCAGGCTGATCAGCGCCACCATCCCGAAGGCGAAGGCGGCCAGCAGGAAGAGGGGGGTGAGCGGCGACTTGATGAAGGCCTTGGTGAGACGCCCGGCAATGCCGAGATCCCGCATGCCCGCATCCTCGGCGTCTTCATGATGATGCTCAACCGGCCAGGGGCCTGGCTCTTCATGGCCCGGCGTGGTTGGATTCTTGTTGTTATCGTCGGTCATTTCGGTGTCACCACGGCATCGCCAGCTTTCAGACCGGTCAGAACCTCGACCATGGGCGGATTGCTGTCTTCCATCTTTTCGCCAAGGATGACGGCACGCTCGACAGACTTGCCGCTCTCTTCGACGCTGACAAAATCGATGCCGGAGCGGGTGACGATTGCTGCTTGCGGCACGAGAAGCGCCTTGCGCGTCGCCACCGGAATTTCCACCAGCACGCGGGCATTGACGAAATCGGAATTGAGCTTGGCCACCTCAACGTCAGCGGCGACACGGCCATTGGTGATTTCCGGATAGATCTTGACGAGCTTGCCCGTTTCCTTGGCCCCGCCGGCGGAGATGTGAATGCTCGCGCCCTGTTTCAGCGCGCTCGCATGCCGTTCGGGAATGGCAAGACGCAGGAAGAAGCCGCCACCGCCGATGGTCGCCACCGGCTCGCCGCCCATGATGACCGCACCCTTGGTCACGGGAACCTGCAGCACACGCCCATTGGCCGGTGCCAGCACATCGCCTTCCTTCTGCTGTTCGACAGAGACGGAGCGCTGCGCAGTCAGAGCCACGATCTGGCTGCCCAGAACATCGACGCTGGTCTTGAGCTGGTCGAGTTGCTGCTGGGTTGTGATGCCCTTGCCGACCAGCGCCGTGCCACGGGCAAGCTCTGACTGTGCATTGGCAAGCTGCGTTTCAAGCGCCTTCAGCTGCGCGTCATAGGCGGCCAGCTGGAAGTCGATCTTGTCGTCGCGCACGACCGCAATCGTCTGCCCGGCCTTCACAACATCGCCTTCGGTGACGGTGAGCTCGGTGATCACGCCGCCAATGCGCGCGCGTGCCGGCACCGTGTCCTTGGCCTCAACCTGGCCGTAAACGGCTTTCCACTCGGTCATGTCGGTCGGCTGCAGCGTGAGCGAGCCGGCCAGCGCCGGGTTCGCGAGCGCCAGCAGGCCGGCGACCATCCATGTCTTTTGCATCGAGGCAGTCCTTCAGAATGCGCAGCCGGCCTTGATGCCGAACCGCTTGAAGATCATCGCAGCCGGGCAGAACCCGGTGAATGCGGATTGTAAGAGGTTAGCCCCGATGAAGACTGTAAACCAGACGAAATAGGGGGATACGAAAACGGTCAGCAGGACCGAAAGAAGGGTCATGATGCCGGCAAAGGCGAGAACGGCGCGGTCGAGTGTCATGGCAGAGACTCCAGTCTGTTTTGAATTCAGGAAAACATATATATAATAAGATATATGTTTCAAGCCCTAAAGCTTGTTATTCGTCAGTTTGGCCGATGTTCTAATGAATGAGTGACCGGCCTGCACGAGACACGGCAGGCCGGTGACGGGTGCTACTGGGATTTCATCCAGTTCTTTCTGCCGACGCCACCCTTCTGACCGCCTGCGGCATTGAAGCGGGCATGTGCCGCAGCGATGAACTCGTCGTGACTGACCATTCCGTCATGATCGGTGTCCATGGTTTTGAAGCGACCTGCCTTTGACGTCTGCATCTGGGCCTGGCGCTTCGCATTGCCCGTTCCCGATGCTCCGGGACCCATTCGCACGGCCATGTATTCTTCAAGGGTCAGCTTGCCGTCGGAATTCGAATCCATGGCGCCAAAGACACCTTCCGCCCATGCATCGACTTCAGCCAGAGAAAGCCGTCCGTTGCCGTCTGTATCCATGGTTTTGAAGGGCGTGTTGTCGGGCGGTCCCATACGCCCCGCACCGGCGCCTTGCTGCGCGACCGCACCGCCCGCCAGAAGGGATAAGGCGAATGCCGTTGCAAGTGCCTGTCGAGTGTAGTTTGACATGATCTTTCTCCACTAATCTGACCCGCAGGAGGGACACTAGTGGAGAAATCACATAATTAGATTGATATGTATCAATCGCTAATTAAACAGGCTTACGCCTCACCGAAGACCCGGCGAAAGATCGTGTCGACATGCTTGGTGCAATTGCCGAGCTCGAACGTCTCGCGGATTTCTTGTTCGGACAGTGCTGCGCGACCCCCTTCGTCGGCAGGCAGTTTCTCCAGGAAATCCGCGCATCGTCCATGATCAAAGCGCGGTGAAGCCATTGTCCACGAAGAGATGCGCCCCATTGACGAAGCTCGCATCGTCGGAGGCGAGGAAGAGGGCGGCTTTTGCCACCTCTTCCGGCTCGCAGATCCGGCCCTGCTGCGCGGCAAGCGCTGCTTCCGAGACATCGACGCCGAGTGCCTGCAAGTCCGTCACTTCGCGAAGCCCGTGCGGCGTGCGCACGAAACCGGGGCAGACGGCGTTGCAGCGGATGTTGCGGTCGCGGAATTCGACGGCAATGGCGCGGGCAAACATATGCACGGCCCCCTTGGTCGTATCGTAAAGCACTTCCATGGGCGTCGCCGCGACTGCGGAGATGGAGGAGGTGCAGACGATCGACCCGCCGCCAGAAGCAATCATCCCCGGAAGCACGGCCTTGGTCATCAGGAACATCGACTTGACGTTCACATCATGCAGCCAGTCCCATTCCTCCTCGGTCGTCTCAAGGAAGGGCTTGATGACGATCGTGCCGGCATGATTGAACAGCACCGTGACCGGCCCGTATGCCGCCTCGATGGCCTTCACGGCAGCGTTGACCTCATCGGCCTTCGACACATCCGCCTGCTGGAACATCGCGACGCCACCGGCCGCTTCAATTTCCGCAACCTTGGCCGCACCTGCCTCCGCATTGTGGTCGATGATCGCGACCTTTGCGCCTTCCGCCGCAAACAGGCTGGACGATGCCCCGCCCATGCCTGTGGCTCCACCCGAAACGATTGCGACCTTGCCTGCCAAACGTCCTGCCATGTCAGAAACTCCTGATGTTACTGAAAGCACGATAGAAGGTCAGGGCGAGTCGTCAAACGAAAGAAGCCGGCAGCTTGGCACTACCGGCTTCAATTCAGGCTTTTGCAGAAAGGCTTACGCCTCGCCGAAGACCCGGCGGAAGATCGTGTCGACATGCTTGGTGTGATAGCCGAGGTCGAACTTCTCGCGGATGTCCTCTTCCGAAAGGGCAGTACGAACCTCGTCGTCGCCGAGCAGTTCTTCCAGGAAGTCGGCACCCTTTTCCCAGACCTTCATCGCATTGCGCTGGACGAGGCGATAGCTGTCCTCACGCGACACGCCGGCCTGGGTGAGGGCCAGAAGAACGCGCTGGCTCATCACCAGGCCCTTGAACTTGTTCATGTTCTTCAGCATGTTTTCCGGATAGATCACCAGCTTCTCGACAACGCCGGCGAGCCGGTTCAGCGCGAAATCGAGCGTGATCGTCGTGTCCGGGCCGATGCCGCGTTCGACGGAGGAGTGCGAAATGTCGCGCTCATGCCAGAGCGCCACGTTTTCCAGCGCCGGCACCACCGACATGCGCACGAGGCGGGCGAGACCGGTGAGGTTTTCCGTCAGAACCGGATTGCGCTTGTGCGGCATGGCCGACGACCCCTTCTGGCCGGGCGAGAAGAACTCTTCCGCTTCCAGAACTTCCGTGCGCTGCATGTGGCGGATTTCGATGGCGACGTTTTCGATCGACGAGGCGATGACGCCGAGCGTCGCAAAGAACATCGCATGACGGTCGCGCGGAATAACCTGCGTCGAGATCGGCTCGGGCTTGAGGCCGAGCTTTTCGCAGACATGTTCCTCGACGCTCGGGTCGATATTGGCAAACGTGCCGACAGCGCCCGAGATCGCGCCGGTCGCGACTTCAGCGCGCGCGGCAACCAGACGGTCGCGGTTGCGGCTCATCTCGGCATAGAAACGGGCAAAGGTCAGGCCCATCGTCGTCGGCTCGGCATGGATGCCATGCGAACGGCCGATGCGCACCGTGTCCTTGTGCTCGAAGGCGCGCTTCTTCAGCGCAGCCAGCAGCTTGTCCATGTCGGCCAGCAGAATGTCGGCGGCGCGGACGAGCTGGATGTTGAAGGTCGTGTCCAGCACGTCCGACGAGGTCATGCCCTGATGCACGAAGCGCGAGTCCGGACCGATGAATTCCGCCAGATGGGTGAGGAAGGCAATCACGTCATGCTTGGTGACAGCCTCGATCTCGTCGATCTTGGCAACGTCGAAGTTGGCGGCGGAACCCTTGTCCCAGATGTTCTGCGCGGCCTCCTTGGGGATGACGCCGAGATCTGCGAGCGCGAAGCAGGCATGGGCCTCGATCTCGAACCAGATGCGGAACTTGGTTTCCTGCGACCAGATGGCCACCATTTCAGGGCGGGAGTAGCGCGGGATCATGGGCCTTCGCCTTTGCGGTTTGGAATATCGTTGCCCGCGCCATAGCAAACATGGCCGGCAATCTCAACGCATGCCGGACATGAGACACAGCCTATCGGCGCGGTTGATTAAGCGCGGCCGCGTTCTGCCGCCTCGCGGATCGCCGAAATGTTGCTGCTATAGCTCTCGACGCTGCCGCCCTTGAAGACGGCGGAGCCGGCCACGAGCACATTGATGCCCGCCGCTGCGGCCGCCGGTGCGGTTTCCGGCGTAATCCCGCCATCGACTTCCAGCTCGATCGGACGATCGCCGATCATGGCGCGGACGCGCTTGGCCTTTTCGGTGACGGCGTGGATGTATTTCTGTCCGCCAAAGCCGGGGTTGACGCTCATCAGAAGAATGAGATCAACATCGTCGAGAATATATTCGAGCACGCTTTCATGCGTCGCTGGGTTCAGCGAAACGCCGGCCTTCTTGCCAAGCGCCCGGATCGCCTGCAGCGAGCGATGCAGATGCGGGCCGGCTTCGGCATGAACGGTGATGTAGTCGCAGCCCGCCTTGGCGAAGGCTTCGAGATAGGGATCGGCCGGCGAAATCATCAGGTGGCAATCGAAGACGGCATCCGTATGCGGGCGCAGCGACCTGATGATATCCGGCCCGAAGGTGATGTTCGGCACGAAATGCCCGTCCATGACATCGAGATGGATCCAGTCGGCCCCGGCGGCAACGACGTCGCGAACTTCCTGCCCGAGCTTCGAGAAGTCCGATGCCAGGATCGAGGGCGCGATGCGGATGGGTTTCATGGGGCTTGCCTCCGTAAATTCGTTGCCGCGCCGTAACATCGCTTTCCCGCGGCGGCAATGGCGCGGGGGAGGAGGCCTCTCCTTTAAAACGATATTATTGTGTCTGGCCCTGTTTCGTGGGCGTTTGCGAGGCTGGAGGGACAGGCTGCTGAAAGGCGCCGTTGCGCCATGCCATCAGACGATAGATGTTTTCGGCGCGGAAATGATCCTTCGCGAAGGTCACCGTCCCGATTGCCGTGTCGAAGCTTCCGCCGGCAATGGAGGCGGCCAGATCCTGCTTGTCGCTGATCATCGCTTCCGCCTTTTCCACGATCTGCGCGGCGGCATGCGCCGGCAGGACATAGCCCTCCGCCACGATGTTCTGCTCGCCGAGCGCATGCACGATGGCCGAGGCTTCCGGCTGCTCGCCCCAGCGCACCGGAATGGCGGCGAGAACGCCATCGGGCAGCGCAACGCCCTCGTCGGCGGCAAGAAGCTGATCCCCGCCCATGAAGCTGATCCCGGTTCCGGCCGCGTCCCGCGCAATCACGGCGATGTCGCTTCGCGCACCTGCCACGTAAACGGCGGACACGCCCGCCTTCTGCAGGCGCCGAACCAGGATTTTCTGGTTGTCAAGGCTGGGCCTGAAGGCCTCGGCCAGAACGGGCTTGATGCCCTTGGCCTCCAGCTCCAGTCTAATATTGGCGGCCAGTTCATGCGAATTCAGCGTGCCGTCGTCAAGAAGCGCAATTGCCGAACCGGCCCATGCGCCCGCGATGAAGCCCGCCGTGGCGCTTGCCTCCTCGCCGGGGCGGGAGCTCAGCGAATAGATCGGCCAGCCATGCTTGACCGCATCTTCGAAGAGAACCTTCGAACGTGCCGACAGCGTGATGGCCGGAATGGACGCATCCTTCAGCGCCTGTGCACTGCCGATGAGAGAGTCAGCACAGAGGAAGCCGATGGCGACAGAGGCACCGCCGGCAATCAGGCGGCTCGCGACATCGACGCCGGATTCGGGCGCGCAGCTTTCCGGCACCGCCAGGATCCTGTTGCCCGCCGCCTCCGCCTGGGCCTTCGCGCCTGCCATGATCTGCTTGCCGAGGACCGCAAACGGTCCGTCATCGGGCGCAACAACGCCGATCGTCAGGCCCTTGGCCTCTGCCAGACCGGCAGAAAGCAGGCTGAGAAGAGCGGCGGTTGTCAGGAGGAGCTTGGTCATCCGGTGCGGCATCCGTTTCGTATCGTGTTGAAAAGAATAGTGGGATGCGGTGTCCGCTTCAAACGGAATTACCACGTGTCGGGCGAAAACGGCAATTTGTCGGTATCGGGGCGATGAATCTTAAGATTCCCTGCTTATGTTTATGGTTGAAGAACAGACTGGAGAATGAAGTGTTGAGCGCACCCGGTATCGATCCGAAGCTCTATCGCGACGCCATGGCCCGCTATGCCGGCCATGTGCAGATCGTGACGACGGCGCATGAGGGCGTGCGACGTGGCGTGACCATTACCGCCGCCTGCTCGGTCTCCGACAGTCCCGCGATGGTTCTCGTCTGCCTCAACCGCCAGAACGAGCATAACGACATCTTCCTCGAAAGCGGCGTCTTCGCGCTGAATACGCTGGCGGCGCATCACAAGGGTCTGGCCGACACATTTGCCGGCTTCACCAAGCTTCCCGCCGAAGAGCGTTTCGCCATGGCCGAATGGGACGAGCTTGTCACAGGCGCGCCGGCGCTGAAAGATGCGATCGCCACCTATGACTGCCGCATCGTCGACACGAAATCGGTCTCGACCCACAACATCTTCTTCGGCGAGGTTGTCGGCCTGCGCCTGGGCTCCAAAGATCAGTCTCTTGTTTATATGGACCGGAGCTATCACGCGATATAGAGTCCTCCTCACGAGATGAGGAGACTCCAGAGTTCATGACCGGCATGACTGCGCGGCCGCTGCCGCAATCCATCGACGAGACCGCCAGCCTTCTTGAGAGCCATGATTATCTCGCCTCGCGCTCGCTCGCGACGGTGCTTTTTCTGGCGCTCAAGCTGAAGCGTCCGCTTTTCCTGGAAGGCGATGCCGGCGTCGGCAAGACGGAGGTCGCCAAGGTTCTGGCGAAAGCGCTCGATCGGCCGCTGATCCGCCTGCAATGCTATGAAGGCCTCGATATCTCGTCCGCCGTCTACGAGTGGAACTATCCCGCGCAGATGCTGGAAATCCGCCTCTCGGAAGCCTCCGGCGCCACCGATCGCGGCGAGATGGAAAACAGCATCTTTTCCGAAAAGCACCTGATCCGCCGTCCGGTCCTGCAAGCCATTTCCGCGCCCGCCGGCCGCGCGCCGGTCTTCCTGATCGACGAACTCGACCGCACCGACGAGGCGTTCGAAGCCTTCCTTCTCGAAGTCCTGTCCGATTTTCAGGTGACGATCCCCGAATACGGCACGATCCGCGCCGAGGAACCGCCCATCGTCATCATCACGACGAACCGTACCCGCGAGGTGCATGACGCGCTGAAACGCCGCTGCCTCTATCACTGGGTCGGCTATCCGGATGCGAAGCAGGAGCTGGAAATCGTCTCGCGCAAGGTGCCGGGCTGCAACGACATGCTGGCGCGCCAGGTCGTCGCCTATGTGCAGAAGCTGCGCGAGGTCGATCTGTTCAAGAACCCCGGCGTTGCCGAGACCATCGACTGGGCGACCGCGCTGACCGAACTCGACCGCGTTGCGCTCGATCCGGAAACCATTGCCGACACGCTCGGCACGTTGCTGAAATATCAGGACGACATCTCGCGCATTCAGGGCGGCGAGGGCACCAAGATCCTCTCCGAAGTGAAGGCCGAATTGCTGGCCGCAGGCTGATACGATGGATGTCTCGGGCGAAATCGCTGGGCGCAGGGCAGATGACGGCAGGCTTGCCGACAACATCACCTATTTCGCCCGCGCGTTGCGCAAGGCGGGGCTGAAGATCGGCCCCGGCGCGGTGATCGACGCTGTGGAGGCCGTCGAGGCCATCGGCATCGGTTCGCGTGAGGAATTCTACACCGCGCTCTTCTCGGTTTTCGTCAAGCGCCATGAGGACAAGGCCGTCTTTGATGAGGCCTTCCGCCTGTTCTGGCGCTCGCGCGAACTCATCGCCAAGATGATGCAGATGATGCTGCCCGGCACGCCGAATGTCGGCCAAAAGGAAAAGAACCGCGCCGGCCAGTCCCGCGCCGCCGATGCGCTGGTCGCCGAAAAGGATCGCCGCAGCGCCAAACCTGAAGAACCGGAAATCGAATTCGACGCCCGCTTCACCATGTCGGGCTCTGAAGTGCTGCGCAAGATGGACTTCGCCCAGATGTCGGCGAAGGAGCTGGCCATTGCGAAGGCCGAGATCGCGAAGATCCATCTGCCCTTCGACGAGGTCCGTACCCGCCGTTTCCGCCCATCGAACCGGCCGCTGATCTTCGATGCCCGCCAGACCCTGCGCGCCAGCATGAAGACGGGCGGCGATCTGCTGCTGCCGAAATTCAAGAAGCGCCGCACCGTGCATCCGCCGCTGGTGATCCTCGCCGATATTTCCGGCTCGATGAGCCAATATACCCGTATCTTCCTGCATTTCCTCCACGCCATGACGGAAAAGCGGCGGCGCGTTCACACCTTCGTCTTCGGCACGCGGCTGACCAATGTCACCCGCCAGATGCGCCACAAGGACCCGGACGAAGCGCTCGACGCCTGTTCGGCTGCCGTCACCGACTGGTCGGGCGGCACGCGCATCGGCGAGACACTGCGCGAGTTTAACCGCCTCTGGGCGCGCCGCGTTCTGGGGCAGGGCGCCAGCGTGCTCCTCATCACCGATGGGCTGGAGCGTGACAGTATCGAGGAGCTGGAAACCGAGATGGACCGGCTGCACCGCTCCTGCCGGCGCCTGATCTGGCTGAACCCGCTGCTGCGCTTCGATGGTTTCGAGGCCCGCGCCCGCGGCGTCCGCGCCATGCTGCCCCATGTTGACGAGTTCCGCCCGGTGCATAATCTGGAAGCGATCGGCGATCTGGTGGCCGCGCTTTCGGGTGAGGGCGGCGGGCGCAAGGCTGATCCGAGACGGTATCTGGGGCGGGTTTGATCGGGGCGGCGTCATCGACCCCCTCTCTTGCAAAATCTACGACTTAGCCGTTGGCTAAGATCGTGATTTTGCTTTCTCCCCCTCCAAGGGGGAGATGGGGAGAATGCCGCGCCTCCTCGCTCCAATCTCCCCCCTGGAGGGGGAGAAAGGAATTTCAGCATCTTAGCTTCAGCTAAGTGCTAGAAATTCCAAGAGAGGGGGCATGGTCCCCATATGAGTACAAACGGAGGCGCTTATGAACGACATGGCTGGCTTAGACGATCCGCTCTCGATTGCGGAAGGCTGGAAGGCGGAAGGGCGTGATGTGGCGCTGGCGACCGTTATCGAGACCTGGGGTTCCGCGCCGCGCCCGGTCGGCAGCCATCTGGTGATCGACGGCGAAGGCAATTTCCACGGTTCCGTCTCCGGCGGCTGCGTCGAAGGCGCGGTCATCACCGAGGCCATGGATGTCATCGGCTCAGGCAGCCCGCGCATGCTGGAATTCGGCGTGGCGGATGAAACGGCCTGGCGCGTGGGTCTCTCCTGTGGCGGCCGTATCCGCGTTTATGTCGAGAAGGTCGCCTGATGCGCATCGAAATCCTGAAACAGTTGAACGAAGCCAAGCGCGCCCGCCGCGCCGTTATCCTCGTGACCGACATTTCCAATGGCGAGGACCGTCTGGCCTTTGAAGGCGATACGCTGCCGGGGCTTCCCGCAGAGGCGCTGACCAAGGCTTTTCTCACGGGCAAGTCGGGGCTGGTGGAACTGGACGGCTGGAGCTTCTTCCTGAACGTCCACGTTCCGCCGCCGAAAATCGTCGTCATCGGCGCGGTCCATATCAGCCAGGCGCTCGCCGTCATGGCGCCTGCGGCCGGCTTCGATCTGGAAATCATCGACCCGCGCACGGCCTTCGCCACGCCCGAACGCTTTGCCGGCGTGACGCTGACGGCCGACTGGCCGGAGGATGTGCTGAAGCATCGCCCGCTCGATGCCTTCACGGCGCTCGTCGCGGTGACTCATGATCCGAAGATAGACGACTATCCGCTTGTTTCCGCGCTGAAAACCGGCTGCTTCTATGTCGGCGCGCTGGGCAGCCGCAAGACCCACGCCAAGCGCATCGATCGACTGAAAGAGGCCGGCTGTTCCGACGCGCAGATCGCCCGCATCTCCGCGCCCATCGGGCTCGACATCGGCGCATCCTCGCCCGGTGAAATCGCCGTTTCGATCCTCGCTGACATCATTCAGGCGCTGCGCAAGCGGCCCATCGGGGCAGGCGCATGATCTTTGGCGCGGTCCCGGTTGCCGAGGCGAAGGCCTGCGTGCTCGCCCATTCGGTGATGTTCGAAGGTGGACGCCTGCCCAAGGGACATGTCGTGACGGAAGCGGATATCGTTACGTTAGCCGCCGCCCGCGTCGAGACAGTGATTGCCGCGCGCCTTGAGCCCGGCGATATCGGCGAAGACGAAGCCGCATCCCTGGTCGCCGAGGCCCTCAAGGCCGAAGGCTTCAGCGCATCGCCCGCCGCAACCGGCCGCGTCAATTTCCATGCCGAGGCGAATGGTCTCTTCCGCGCCGACCGCGCTCTGGTCGATGCCTTCAATGCCATCCACCCCGCGCTCACGCTCGCCACACTTGCCGACCGCGCGCCGGTGCGCAAGGGCGATCTCGTCGCCACGATCAAGATCATCCCGCTCGCCGTCGCTGCCGATCTGGCGGAACGGGGCAGGGCGCTGCTCGCCTCCGGCTCCGCCTTCTCGGTCACGCCGTTCAGGAGCCTGACCGCTGGCCTGATTGCCACCATGCTCCCCTCGCTCAAACCCTCCGTCATGGACAAGACGCGGCGGCTGACCGACGACCGGCTCCGCCCGAGCGGCAGCCGGATCGCCGAGGAAACGCGCTGTTCGCATGACGCGAAGGCCGTGGCGGGCCATATCGCCGACTTTGCCAGCCGTTACAGCCTCGTCATCGTCTTCGGCGCATCCGCCATGACGGACGAAGATGACGTCATCCCCGCAGCCATCCGTCTGGCGGGCGGCGAACTTGCCATTGCCGGCATGCCGGTCGATCCGGGCAATCTTCTGGTTCTCGGCTATGTCGGCAACGTGCCGGTCATCGGCGCGCCGGGCTGCGCCAGAAGCCCGAAGGAAAACGGCTTCGACTGGATCCTGAACCGCATTCTTGCCGGCGAGCGGCCCCATCAGGCCGATGCCGCAGCTCTGGGCGTCGGAGGCCTTCTCATGGAAATTCCGCTGCGCCCGCTGCCGCGCGAAAAGGCAACCGAGGAGCCGCATCGTCCAACCGTCGGCATTGCCGTTCTCGCCGCCGGCCGCGCCAGCCGTATGGGCGGCGAGAAGCACAAGCTGCTGGCCGAATTTTCCGGCGAACCGCTGGTCCGCCGCAGCGTTGAAGCCGCCCTTGGCAGCGGCGCTGAAAAGGTCGCGGTCATGACGGGCCATCGCGCCGAAGAGGTCGAGCAGGCGCTGGATGGGCTTGACGTCGAAGCGCTGCGCAATCCCGATTTCGCCTCCGGCATGGCCTCCTCGATCCGCGTCGGCGTCGAGGCGCTGCGTGAGATGGACGGCGTCGTCATCGCGCTCGCCGACATGCCGGGCGTCACGTCGTCGGACTATTCCAAGCTGATCGAGGCGTTCCGCAGCGAGGGCGGTATCGCAATCGTGCGAGCGGTCTCCGCCGGCAAGCGCGGCAATCCGGTCATCCTGCCGAAGACGCTCTATCCGGCGCTGCTGCGCCTCGAGGGCGATGTCGGCGCGCGGCATATTATCGAGAAGAGCGGCCTGCCGGTCATCGATGTGGAGATCGGCGAGGCCGCCCATCTCGATGTCGATACGATCGAGGCGATCGAAGCGGCAGGCGGCGTTCTGAAGGGGTAAGCAATGGACAATGACCAGCTTGAGGAAATGTTTCAGGCCGTCGCCCCCATTTCGATCCGCCGCATGTTCGGCGGCAAGGGCATCTATAGCGATGGTGAGATTATCGCGATCTGGCTGCGCGACCGCATGTTGCTGAAGGGGGACGCCGAATGCGCCGCCCAATATGAGGAGGCCGGCGGCGTGCGCTGGACCTATCAGCACAAGAAAACCGGCAAGGACGTGTCCATGCCCTATTGGTCGATGCCGGAAATCGGCTGGGACGATCCGGACGAGATGGCGCAGCTCGCCCGCACAGCCTTGGGTGCCGCGCTTCGAAGCCGATAAAAAAGTCACACGTCGGCCCGTGTTTTCACGGAATTGATCCAGCCATGAAAAAGGCTGATTGGCGTACCTCATAAGAGCGTGTTAGCAATCGAGTCGTCCCGGCATTTTCCGCGGACACACGCCTCCAGGTAGCAAATGACCACTGTTCTTTCGGATGCCCAGTTCGGGCAAGCGCCGTTCTATTACAGAACGCGGGCCGCGATGACCTTTTGCGCGCCCATGATCACCAATGCGCTTCTCATGCCCTATTTCCCGGTCTGGCTTCAGTCGCTGCATCTGGCAGACTGGCAGATCGGCCTGATCACCGGCGTTCCGCTGATCGTTCGCGTCATTATCGCGCCCGTTGTCGCCGCACTGTCGGACCGGATTGGCGAGCGCGCGACGGTTCTGTTCTGGTCGGGGCTGACGTCGCTCATCACCTGCGGCGCCATGTTCTATTCGGTCACCTTCTGGCCGGTCCTGCTGATCTACGGGCTGCTCGGTGCATTCTATTCGCCTTACTCGCCGGTTGCCGAATCGCTGATGATGACCGGCGCGCGCCGCTGGGGATACCAGTATGGCCACATGCGCATGTGGGGCTCGATCCTCTTCATCGTGGCAACGCTCGCCGGCGGCTATCTGGTCGGCGCGCATGGGGCAAGCTCGGTGCTGCCGGCCATCACATTCGGCTTTTTCCTGACGGTTCTCGGTGGCCTGATCGCGCCGAAGACAGGCGTCAGCCGCCTGCGTCCGATCACCGAACCGGCCGTCGTGCTGCCTGACGAGCGGGTCTTCCGCAAGCCGGATTTCCTCCTCGTGCTGATCGGCGTCACGGTTTCCGGCTCCAGCCACGCAATGCTCTACACCTTCTCCTCGCTCTATTGGGAGCAGGTCGGCATCACCGGATCGCAGATCGGGCTTCTCTGGGGCGCGGGTGTCGCGGCGGAAGTCTGCGTGTTTCTGTGGTCGAGCTGGCTGCTGCGCCGCTTTTCGATCTGGCAGCTGATTTTTGCCGGAACGCTGATGTCGATCGTGCGCTGGGCTGCGTTCCCGCTGGCGACGGATTTCTACAGCTTCATTCCCTTGCAGGTCCTGCACGCGTTCACCTTCGCCACGGCCCATCTCGGCCTGCAGCGTCTGATCACGTTGCGCGTGCCGGGGCATCAGGAAGCAACGGCGCAGGGGCTGTATTTCTTCTACAGCAACATCTTCCTCGCCGTTTCGACCTTCTTCTGCGGCTTCGTCTTCAACCGCTTCGGCGGCGTCAGCTTCCTGTTCATGTGCGTGCTGGCGATTGCCGGAACGCTCTTCGTGCTCGCCGGCTGGCTCTATCAGCCCCAGAGGGCGGGGGCAGGCGGCAGGACGAACGACGCGTCGTAGACAAGGCCCGGCGTGCGGTCGCGCGCCAGCAGCAAAGGCCCGTCGAGATCGACGAAATCGGCATCCTGCGCAAGCAGCACGGCCGGTGCCATGGCGAGCGACGTTCCGACCATGCAGCCGACCATCACCTCGTAGCCGAGTTCACGGGCACGGTTCTTCATCTTCAGCGCTTCGGTCAGGCCGCCCGACTTGTCGAGCTTGATGTTGATCGCGTCATAGCGGTCGCGCAGCAATTCCAGCCCTTCCGTCTCATGGGCACTTTCATCCGCGCAGATCGGCACGGGATGCGGAATGCGCGCCAGCAATTCATCCTGGCCAGCCGGCAGTGGCTGCTCGATCAGGCCGATATTGCATTCGGCTGCGACGTTCAGATGATGCACCAGATTGTCAGCGCTCCAGCCTTCGTTGGCGTCGAGCACGATGGCGCTGTCGGGAGCGGCGGCGCGGATGGCGCGGATGCGCGATTCGTCGTCCGCTGTGCCGACCTTCACCTTCAGAAGCTTGCGATGCGCCCATTTCGCCGTCTGTTCGGCCATGTCCTCGGGCGAACCCAGCGAAATCGTGTAGGCGGTGACGAGCGGCCGCGCGATGCTGAGGCCCATCGCCTCCATCACCGTCATGCCGCGCTTCTTCGCTTCGAGATCCCAGAGTGCGCAGTCGACTGCGTTGCGGGCAGCCCCCGGCTTCATCAGCGACTGCAGGATGTTGCGATCCATGCCTTCCACGACCATCGGCAGAATGGCGTTGATTTCGGCCATGACGCTTTCAATCGTCTCTCCATAGCGGCGGTACGGAACACATTCGCCGCGTCCGGCGTTACCACCCTCGCGAATAGTGCACATGACGACGTCTGCCGATGTTTTGGAGCCGCGGGAAATGGTAAAGCTGCCTGCAATCGGGAAGCTCTCGATTGTGGCTTCGGCGTAACGGATCATGATTTTGCCTTGCACGAAAGTCGTTAATGGTGGGGTCGGGCTGTCGCCGGCGGGAGCTTGGTCTATATAAGAGTAAAGCATGGGACGCCAGAACTGAGGCGTCGGGGCAGCTGTCCCTCCGGGGATGCGTCAACGAGGATGAGTTTCTTGCCGGCACAAAAAGCCGTTTTCGAGGTCGAGGAGCGTGGCTCCGGCGCCGAGCGTGTTGTGACCCTTTCGGGTGATTGGCGACAGGCATCGCTGCGCGATGCGGGCCAGCAGATGATGGCGCTCGAGGGCGAATCGTTTTCCGGTCGCACAGTCATCGACATCGCTGCAGTCGAGCACCTCGATACGTCCGGCGCCTGGCTCATCCGCCGGCTGATCACGTCGGCGGGCGGCGAGACCGAAGTTGTCAACGCCAACAAGTCGCATCTCGATCTCATCAGTTCGCTCCCCGAGCGGCTGAAGGAGGATACGTCCCCGAAGCCGCCGCGCGACGGGCTCTTCGTGCGCCTGATGACCCCGATTGGCAAAGTCACGGTCGACCTGTGGAAAGATATCCTCATGTCGATGCATATTCTGGGCTCGGCAGTGAGCGGCGCGCAGCTGAAACTCGGTCGCGGCTCGGGCGTGTCGCCGGCATCGATCGTCAACCAGATCGATCGCATGGGCGTCGGCGCGGTGCCGATCATCATCCTCATGAGCTTCCTGATTGGCGCGATCATCGCGCAGCAGGGCGCGTTCCAGCTTCGCTATTTCGGGGCGGAAGTCTTCGTCGTCGACCTCGTCGGCATCCTGCAATTGCGCGAAATCGGCGTGCTCCTGACCGCCATCATGATCGCTGGCCGCTCCGGCAGCGCGATCACGGCGGAAGTGGGCTCGATGAAGATGCGCGAGGAAATCGATGCGCTGACCGTCATGGGCCTCAACCCCGTCGGCGTTCTGATCTTTCCGCGGCTTGTGGCTCTGATCATCGCCCTGCCGCTTCTGACCATCATCGCCAACTTCTCGGCCCTTTCCGGTGCCGCCGTCGTGGCATGGTCCTATTCGGGCATCACCTTCGAGGTGTTCCTGTCGCGCCTCAGGCACGCCGTCGACTATTCAACGATCATTGCCGGCCTGCTGAAGGCGCCGTTCATGGCGCTGGTCATTGGCGTCGTCGCAGCCGTCGAGGGGCTCAAGGTCGGCGGCAGCGCCGAATCGCTCGGTCTCCACGTCACGGCTTCGGTCGTTCGCGCCATCTTCGTTGTCATCCTCATGGACGGGCTCTTTGCCATGTTCTATGCGGCAATCAAGTTTTGAGGCGGGTGATGGCGGACGAAGTGCAAAACGACGACATCATCCTTTCGGTCAAGGACGTGACCGTGGCCTTTGGCACAAAGGTGGTGCTCGACAAGCTGAACCTCGATGTCCGGCGCGGCGAGATCCTCGGCTTTGTCGGCGCATCGGGCACCGGCAAGTCGGTTCTGATGCGCACGATCCTCAAGCTCGTGCCGCGCAGATCCGGCACGATCTCGATCCTCGGCCACGATTACGATTCGCTGGACGCCAAGGCACGCGTCGACATGGATACGCGGCTCGGCGTTCTCTTCCAGCATGGCGCGCTGTTCTCGGCCCTGACGGTGAAGGAGAATATCCAGCTGCCGATGCGGGAATATCTGGATCTGCCGCAGAAGATGATGGATGAGTTCGCGCGGCTGAAGATCGAGCTGGTCGGCCTTGAGCCGGATGCGGCCGACAAGTTTCCCTCGGAGCTGTCGGGCGGCATGATCAAGCGCGCGGCGCTCGCGCGTGCCCTGGCGCTCGACCCGGATCTGGTCTTTCTCGACGAACCGACATCGGGTCTCGACCCGATCGGAGCCGCCGAATTCGATGAACTGATTGCCCGCCTTCGTGATACGCTGGGTCTCACCGTCTACATGGTGACACACGATCTCGACAGTCTGTTTTCGGTTTGTGATCGTATCGCAGTTCTGGGGCAGAAACGGGTTCTGGTCGAAGGCACCATCGAGGATATGCTGGCCTTCGACGACCCATGGGTTCAGGCCTATTTCCGGGGAAAAAGGGCAAGAACGATTGTGAAGCCTGCCGCAAGCGGGCATGGATGAAATTTGAAACGGGCGAAAGCCTGATTGGCCGGACAATGGAAACCAAAGCGAATTACGCAATAGTCGGATTCTTCACGGTGGCAGTCGTCGCCGCGGCGTTTGCCTTCGTCTTCTGGATGTCCCAATACGGGCGTCAGGGGCCGATGTCAGACCTGATCATCCGCATCCCCGGTTCGGCGAACGGCCTGTCGGTCGGCTCTGCCGTGCGCTTCAACGGCATCCAGATCGGTTCGGTGAAATCGCTTGCCATCGACGCGACCGATCCGAACTATTCGGTCGCCTTCACGCAGGTCAATTCCGACGCGCCGATCTATGAATCGACAAAGGCCGTGCTGGGTATCCAGGGCCTGACGGGTGCTGCCTATATCGAACTGTCGGGCGGCAAACCCGGCGGCGTGAACCTGCTGGAAGAGGCCCGCAAGACCGGCCGTCCGCCGATGCTGATGGCCGATCAGTCGAGTGTGACCAACCTTCTGGCGACAGCCGACAAGATCATGAAGCGGGCCGACGATGCGATCAGCCAGATCCAGACCTTTGCCTCCGATGCGCGCGAACCGCTGACGCAGACCGTGAAGAATGCCCAGACCTTCAGCAAGGCGCTGGCCGACAATGCCGATGGCGTCAACAAGTTCCTCGCCAGCGTCGGCAAGCTCTCCGACACGGTAAACGGGCTTTCCGGCCGCCTCGACGGCACGCTTGCTTCCGTCGATGCCCTGATCAAGGCGGTCGATCCGAAGAAGATCGACAGCATCCTGGCCAATGCCGATACGGTGAGCGCCAACCTTGCCGCAAGCTCGGGCGAGATCAAGGTGTCGCTCGAGAAGTTCAACAAGGCTGCCGACAATATCTCGACGCTCGCCGCCTCCGCCAACGAGACGATCGCCAAGGCTGACAAGCTGATTGCCGCGATCGATCCGGCCAAGATCAGCGGTTCGGTCGATGATATTTCGAAGACCGTTGCGGATGCGCGCTCGGCGGTTGCCGACGTGAAGGCCGTGACGACCGATATCAACAACCGGCGCCAGCAGATCGACCAGGCCATCAATGACGCCACCGAGCTTGCCGCCAAGCTGAACAAGGCATCCAACCGTGTCGATGGTATACTGGCCAAGGTGGACGGCATGCTCGGCTCGGGCGATGGGTCTTCCCTGATGGCGCAGGCGAAGGAAACGCTGGCCGCCTACAAGGAGGTCGCCGTGACGCTGAATGCCAAGATCGGACCGATCGCCGACAACCTGTCGCGGTTCTCGTCTCAGGGTCTCGGCGGGATCCAGGCGCTGGTTGGCGACATGCGTCAGGCGGTTGACAATCTCAACCGCACGATCACCAATTTCGACAACGACCCGCAGCGTTTGATTTTCGGCGGTGATCAGGTGAAGACTTTTGACGGACGCAACCGTCGTTGAAGGCAAGAGTGAGGTAGTGTTGTGCAGGCTTTGACGACGACAACTCGAGTGACGAAGTTCGGTGCCGCCCTGGTTCTGGCCGGCACGATGGCCCTGTCCGCCTGCGCGACCTCCGCGCCGAAGGACACGTTCGGGCTGACCGCCACGCCATCCGCCTCCGGTCCGACGCGCAAGGGCAGGCAGGTGCTGATTGCCAATCCGGTCGCCACCCAGATGCTCGACAGCCAGAATGTCGTCGTTCACGTCTCCGGTCAGGAATACCAGTTCCTTGGCGACAGCCAGTGGTCCGACAGGCTGCCGAAGCTCGTGCAGCTGAAGCTCGCCCAGGCCTTCCAGAATTCCGGCAAGGTTGGCGGTGCCGGCCTTCCGGGTGACGGCCTGGCGATCGACGAACAGGTCCAGACGACCATCAACACATTCGAGATTTCCGCGTCGGAAGGCATGGCCGTCGTCGACATCACCGCGCGCCTGCTGAACGATCGCAACGGTCAGGTCCGAGCCTCGAAGAACTTCCGTGCCGCGGTTCCCGTCTCCGGCACCGGCAACAAGGCCTATGTCGCCGCCATGAACGCGGCCTTCAGTCAGGTCTCTGGCGCACTCGTCGCCTGGGCGCTCGCGACCATGTGACGGTCGGCCTTCATCAGGTAGCGTTCGAAGATCGCCACCGTCTCGAAGACCGCCCGGTTTTCGGGGACGTTGCTGCGGATATTGTCCTGAAAGTGCTTGAGGTTCACCAGAACCTGCCGCGCGGCCGCACTCGTATCCTTGCGAAAGCTTGAAATCACCACGCCAACGCCCTTGTCGGCGACCCAGTCGGGATTGGGTCGCTCCTGCGGCATGGTGTTGGCGTTCTTCTCGACAATGACCGGCAGTCCCATGTGCAGCGCTTCCGCCACGCTGCCGGGACCGGGCTTGCCGATGAAGAAGTCGGCGAGGCGCATGTAGTCGGCGACATTGTTGACGAAGCCGACGGGGCGGCAGCCGGGCCGCCCTTCAAGCGATTTCAGCAGCGCAGTGTTGCGCCCGCACATGACGATCGATTCGATGCCGAGCCCGGTCTTGTCCAGCTGGTTCAGGATATTGTTGGTTGCGCTGGACGCGCCGTTGCCGCCGAACATGATGAGCGCCACCGGACCCTCTGCCGAAAGGCCAAGCTGTTGGCGCGTCGGCGCGTCGGCCGGTGCGGGCGTATAGAAATTGTCCTTGAGGATCATGCCGGACACGAGATGAATGTCCTGCGGCTTGTAGAAGCCCGTGGCTACCGCCTGCCGATAGGCCATGTCCGTGCCGCAGATCATGATCTGATCCTGATCTTCCATCCAGAAATGCGGTGGGCAATCGGCGAAGTCGGTGATGACGGTGGCGTAAGGCACGCTTGGAAGTGCGCGGCGCAGCGCGCCGTAGAGAACCCAGTTGAAATTCGGGATCACGGAGACGACGAGATCGGGGCGAGGGGTCGCCGGATCTTTCCAGCGTTTCGCCAGCAGCGGTTCGATCTCGGTGGCGTAGCGGGCGATGAAGCGTTGCAGAACGGGCAGTATCGCGCCCATGCCGGTGGTGACGCCGCGCTTGAGCGCGCTGTTATAGATGTCCTGCGCCTGCCAGGGCTCGATGGCGCTGAAGTTCGGCGCGACGGGTCGCAGCAACCTTTTCAGCGAGCCGGTCACGCGGCGCGTCAGCTTGTAGACGGGATCGATGGGCTCCAGCAGCGCCTGCAGATCGACGGGCGTCACCTGCCAGCCCGGCTTTTCCTTCTCGATCAGCCGCGTCAGCGCGGTCATGGCGTTGCGATGTCCGCCACCGGCGTCGAAGTAGAAGATTTCCAGGCGGGCGTCTGGCATTCCAGGGAGAGGGGGCAAGGCGTCACCTTCTAAAGCGCAAGATCGCATGCGCGAGGCCAACCGCAAGTTCGGTCACGGCCACCGGATATTACGATTGGAAGAAAGTTTTGTGACAATCGCAAGGCTTGGCGCAACCTTCACAGGGCGTGGCGCAATCCCGACTTGCCCTGAGAGGCCAAGGGCTTTAAGAGACTGGCCTTCAACGATTTCCGCTGATTTACTCGAGAGGCTGCTCATGAGCGCGACTGCTGGCTTTTTCACCAAGACCCTTGCTGAAACCGATCCGGATATTTTCGGCGCCATCGAGAAGGAGCTCGGTCGTCAGCGTCATGAAATCGAGCTGATCGCCTCTGAAAACATCGTTTCCCGCGCCGTTCTGGAAGCGCAGGGCTCGATCATGACGAACAAGTATGCCGAAGGCTATCCGGGCAAGCGCTATTATGGCGGCTGCCAGTTCGTCGATATCGCGGAAGAACTGGCGATCGAACGCGCCAAGAAGCTCTTCGGCGTCAATTTCGCCAACGTTCAGCCGAATTCCGGTTCGCAGATGAACCAGGCCGTGTTCCTCGCGCTGCTTCAGCCGGGCGATACGTTCATGGGTCTCGACCTCAATTCGGGTGGTCACCTGACGCATGGTTCGCCGGTCAACATGTCCGGCAAGTGGTTCAACGTCGTCTCCTATGGCGTGCGCGAGGGCGACAACCTTCTCGACATGGATGCGGTTGCCGAATCGGCCCGCAAACACAAGCCGAAGCTCATCATTGCCGGCGGCACGGCCTATTCCCGTATCTGGGACTGGAAGCGCTTCCGCGAGATTGCCGATGAGGTTGGCGCCTGGCTGATGGTCGACATGGCCCATATCGCCGGTCTCGTCGCTGGTCATCAGCATCCGTCGCCATTCCCGCATTGCCATGTTGCCACCACCACGACCCACAAGTCGTTGCGCGGCCCGCGCGGCGGCATGATCCTCACCAATGACGAGGATCTGGCGAAGAAGTTCAATTCGGCTGTCTTCCCGGGCCTCCAGGGCGGCCCGCTGATGCATGTCATCGCCGCCAAGGCCGTTGCCCTTGGCGAAGCGCTGCAGCCGGAGTTCCAGGACTATGCGGCCCAGATCGTCAAGAATGCCAAGGCGCTGTCGGAAACGCTGGTAGCCGGCGGCCTCGATATCGTCTCCGGCGGCACCGACAACCACCTGATGCTCGTTGACCTGCGCAAGAAGAATGCGACCGGCAAGCGTGCGGAAGCCGGCCTCGGCCGCGCCTACATCACCTGCAACAAGAACGGCATCCCGTTCGACCCCGAAAAGCCCTTCGTCACCTCCGGCGTCCGTCTCGGCACCCCGGCCGGCACGACGCGCGGTTTCAAGGAAGCCGAATTCAAGGAAATCGGCAACCTGATCGTCGAAGTCCTCGACGGCCTGAAGATCGCCAATTCCGACGAAGGCAATGCCTCTGTCGAAGGTGCTGTGCGTTCCAAGGTGGTTGAACTGACGAACCGCTTCCCCATGTATCCCTACATGGCGTAATAACCATGGCTCCGCGCCGATTCTGGCGCGGAGCCATGTTTTTGTTTGAGGAGCAGCCCGCATGCGATGCCCCTATTGTGGATCGCTGGACAGCCAGGTGAAGGACTCACGTCCGGCGGAAGATTCGTCCGCCATTCGCCGTCGTCGTATCTGCCCGGATTGCGGCGGACGCTTCACCACGTTCGAGCGTGTGCAGCTGCGCGAGCTGATGGTGATCAAGAAGACGGGCCGCAAGGTTCCCTTCGACCGTGAAAAGCTCGTGCGTTCCTTCGAGATCGCGTTGCGCAAGCGCCCGGTCGATCGCGACCGCATCGAGCGCGCCGTCTCCGGCATCGTCCGTCGTCTCGAAAGCTCCGGCGACACGGAAATCCCCTCCGAAGAAATCGGCCTCCAGGTCCTCGAAGCCCTGAAGTCGCTGGATGACGTGGGCTTCATCCGCTACGCCTCCGTCTATCGCGATTTCACCCATATCGAGGACTTCGCGCAGGTCCTCTCCGAGGTGAACGCCAAGATCTCGCGCGATCCCGGGGACCATTGACGTGACGTCCGCCTGCCATTCCGCCGATGAGGCTTTCATGGCGGAGGCGATCGCCCTGGGCGCCACACATCTGGGGCAGACCAGCACCAATCCCTCCGTCGGCTGCGTGATCGTGAAGGACGGCAATGTCGTCGGCCGCGGCGTCACCGCAAAGTCCGGCCGGCCGCATGCCGAACCGCAGGCGCTGGCCGAGGCCGGTGAACTGGCGCGCGGCGCGACCGCCTATGTCACGCTCGAACCCTGTTCCCATTTCGGCAAGACGCCACCTTGCGTCAACGCACTGATTGCCGCCGGCGTCGCGCGCGTCGTCGTTGCCATCACGGATCCCGATCCCCGCGTCAGCGGCAATGGTATTCGCATTCTGCGCGAGGCAGGCATCGTAGTAGAGACGGGCCTGATGGAAGAGGCTGCCCGGCGCGGCCTTGCCGCCTATCTCACCCGGCAGACCGAGGGCAGGGCGCATGTCACCCTGAAACTGGCCGTTTCGAAAGACGGCTTGCTTGGCCGTCGCGGCGAGGGGCAGGTACGCATCACGGGAGCGCAATCGCGCGAGGCCGTCCAGCATCTGCGCGCCGAAAGCGACGCCATCCTCGTCGGCATCGGCACGGTGCTGGCTGACGATCCGGAGTTGACCTGCCGGCTTCCCGGACTGGAGGGGCGTTCGCCGGTCCGGCTGGTGCTTGATCGCGACCTGCAATTGCCGCTGTCATCGAAACTGGTTCGGACTTCTGGCGAGGTTCCGGTGATCGCCGTTGCTTCCATCGGCGAGGCTGCGCGCGATGAGAACTGGTTCGCCCGCCGCGCCGCGCTTCAAAAGGCGGGAGTTGAAATCGTCGAAGCGGGCACGCTCATCGACCTGCTTCGCCTGCTCGCCGCCAAAGGCCTCAGCTCTCTGATGCTGGAAGGCGGCGCGCGTGTGGCGCAGGACTTCCTCTATGCCGGCCTGGTCGATCGCATCTGGCTGTTTGCGGGATCCGGAACGGTCGGAGGAGACGGCGTCGTCTCGCCGGTCACGCCGGATCATCGTCCGGGTGGCTTTGCGCTTGTTTCCAGCGAAACGATCGGCGAGGATCGATTGGAAATTTTCGAAAGGATGCAATGAGATGTTCACGGGTATCGTCACCGATGTCGGCAAGGTGGAAAAGATCACGCCGCTCGCCGAAGGCCTGCGGCTTCGCATGGCCACGGCCTATGACCCGAAAACCATCGATATTGGCGCCTCGATTTCGCATTCCGGTGTATGCCTCACGGTGGTGACGCTGCCCGACGCGGGCTCGAATGACCGCTGGTATGAGGTTGAAGCCTGGGAAGAGGCGCTTCGCCTGACAACGATCAGCAGCTGGCGCGAAGGTTCCCGTGTCAATCTGGAGCGCGCGCTGAAGATCGGTGACGAGCTTGGCGGACATATCGTGTCCGGCCATGTCGACGGGATGGCGGAGATCGTCGCGATCGAGCCGGAAGGTGATGCGACGCGGTTCCGGCTCCGCGTGCCGCAGGAATTCGCGCGCTTCGTTGCTCCGAAGGGCTCCGTCGCCCTCGACGGCACGTCGCTCACGGTCAACGCTGTGTCCGGTTGCGACTTCGATATCCTTCTGATCCGGCACACGCTGGAGGTCACGACATGGGGTGACCGGAAGGTCGGCGACAAGGTCAATTTCGAGATCGACACCATGGCGCGCTACGCCGCGCGGCTTGCCGAGTTCAGGTAAGGCGAGAAAAGCGAAATCCCCCCGCGACTGGAGGAGCGGAGGGATTTCACGTCCGGGTTCGGCGGCTGGGCCGAAGGCGGATCATTACATGGTGTAGAACACCAGGCTGCCATCGGCCGCTTTCGTCGCGCCGGTGATTTCCTTCACTTCGACATTCTGGGCCGTCAGCTTCTTGACCAGCATCGGGTTCGCGCTGATCGTGGCCTGGATGGCCTTCAGCTGGCTTTCGGACGACGTTTCCTTAATGAAGGCCGCCTCAGCCTTCGGCAGCGAGGACACGCCGACGACCAAGAAATCGGCGCCGTTTGAGGCGCGGATGGCTGCGTCAGTCGGGGAGGTAGCAGACATGCTCGACGTTGCCGCTTCGGCCTGCTTCGTCATCTTGGCGTTTGCAACTTCAGCCGAACCGACGGTGGTGATGAGGGCTGCAAAGGTCATTGCGCCAATAGCTGTAAGCGAATTTCTCATGGGATATCTCCATCCTCAAATCTCGGGACCTCTGCAAATCGGCAGAGGCTTTAGACTTCGCGCTACGCCTCCCCATGAGGCGCATGTTCGACGCTCCGTCTCCCTGAAAGGTGCTCAGCGGTCTCGTTCTGCTGCCTTCCATGACCCAGATGCTAAGGCTGGCGTAGTTTTATGGCAACTTAATTGATTGTAATAACTACATGATTTTGTTAAATTAAATTCATGATCGTCGCCAAACTTCCGCCATGATGTCGCCCGACGCGGCGCCCGTTATCCTCTATGGTCCTGATGTGAAGGCGTTAGCGCAGGCGGTGCTTCGGTCCATCCGGCGGCGCGGGGGCGGCGAAAATACCGAATTTGCTTGCCAAGAGAGGCGGGGCATGGTTTGACCTGCCTCAATTCACCAGATTTTCAAAGATTGGACAGTCCCATGACCGAGGACCTCACGCCTCATCTCCTCATTGTCGAGGCACGCTTCTACGACGATCTTTCCGACGCGCTGCTCGACGGCGCAACGTCGGCGCTGAAGGCAGCCGGCGCGACCTTCGATGTCGTCACGGTTCCCGGCGCGCTGGAAATCCCAGCTGCCATCGCCATGGCGCTCGACGGCGGCGACACCGGTGGCGTTGTCTATGATGGCTTCGTCGCACTCGGCATCGTCATTCGCGGCGAGACCTATCATTTCGATGTCGTATCGAACGAATCCTCGCGTGCGCTGATGGATCTGGCTGTCAGCGAGTCGCTGCCTCTCGGCAACGGCATCCTGACGGTGGAGAATGATGAACAGGCCTGGGCACGCGTTCGGAAGTCCGAACTCGACAAGGGCGGCTTTGCAGCGCGCGCGGCACTGACGATGATCGCGCTGAAGGAAAAATTCGGCGGTTGACCATGACGAATGACAGTTCTGCAAAAACCGTAAAGCCGGCAAACCAGCGCGGCGCCGCCCGTCTCGCCGCCGTTCAGGCACTCTATCAGATGGATGTCGGCGGCTCCGGCGTGCTCGAGGTCGTCTCCGAATACGAGACCTATCGTCTCGGCCAGGAGATCGATGGCGACCAGTATCTCAAGGCTGATGCCTCCTGGTTCCGCTCGATCGTATCGGGCGTCGTGCGCGATCAGCTGAAGCTCGATCCGATGATCACCAGGGCGTTGCAGGAAGGCTGGACGCTCTCCCGCCTCGACAGCACGGTGCGCGCCATTCTTCGCTCCGGCACGTTCGAATTGATCGAGCGCAAGGACGTTCCCATTGCGGTTATTGTCAATGAGTATGTCGAGATCGCGCAGGCGTTTTTCGAAGAAGAAGAGCCGCGCCTCGTCAACGCCGTCCTCGATCGGATCGCAAAGCAGGTCAGGCCAAGCTGACAGGACAATTTCGGCAAGGGTGCATCGCGCATTTGCGTCCGGACTTGCCTGAAACCAGGGACCGCTGATGCCGGGTGAGGGGACTGCATGGACGCTGCCGTGACCAATCTGGGTGAGGCGCTGAAGAGCGCCAAGCGAAATGTAGCGATCCTTGCAACGGCTCAGGCGATCCAGGGGGCAGTCGCCCCCATCTCTATCTCTCTGGCGGCGCTGGCTGGCTATCAACTGCTGGCGGCCGACAAGGCGCTGGCGACAGCGCCGGCCACCGGCTTCAATGTCGGGACGGCCCTTGGGGCCGCCCTCATTGCGCTTGTGACGCGCTATGCGGGACGCAAGCAGGCTTTCATTCTCGGAGCGCTGGTTGCTTCCGCCGGCGCGCTTCTCGCCGCAACGGCTCTGATCAAGAGCAATTTCTGGCTTTTTGCCGCGGCCTTGCTGCTGCTCGGTACCTCGTCCGGCTTTGTCCAGAAGTTCCGCTTTGCCGCCGCCGATGCGTCGCCGTCGTTCTACAAGCCCAAGGCGATTTCCTGGATCCTTGTGGGCGGCGTCGTCTCTGCCGTGATCGGCCCGCAGATCGTGATCTGGCTGCGCGATAGCCTGCCCGGCATACCCTTTGCCGGTGCCTTCCTCGCAATCATCCCTCTGGCACTGGCGAGCATCGCGGTTCTCAGCATGCTCAGGCTTCCCGAGGTCGGCGCGAAACATGCCGACAGCAAACCGGCGCGACCGCTCACCGAGATCATCGGGACCCAGCGTTTCATCACCGGGATGCTCTGCGGGATCGGTTCCTATGCACTGATGACCTTCATGATGACGGGCGCGCCGCTCGCCATGGTCGTCGGCTGCGGCTATTCGCCCGAAGTCTCGACGCTCGGCATCCAGTGGCATGTGCTGGCCATGTTCGGGCCGAGCTTCTTCACCGGCCAGCTCATCACGCGCTTCGGTGTCGAGAAGGTGGTGGCCACTGGCCTCGTCGTGCTGATGGGCTGCGCAGTCGTTGCGGTGCTCGGCACGGCGATCTGGAACTTCTGGGGAGCGCTGATCCTCCTGGGGATCGGCTGGAACTTCGGCTTCATCGGCTCCACCGCCATCGTCGCTTCCAGCTACCGGCCGGAAGAGGCCGACAAGGTTCAGGGCTTCCACGACATCTTCCTCTTTACCGTCGTCGCGCTTGCCTCGTTGTCCTCCGGCAAGGTCTTCAACAGCCAGGGCTGGAACGTCATGGCGTACACGATCTGGCCGGTCTGCCTGATCTGCCTCGTCGCGCTTTTCATGCTGGTGCGGAAGTCTCCTCCGCACAAGCCGGGCAAGGTGCCGCCTGCGCCACCTTCCATCTATCAAGACTAGGGGTTGATCGACCTCAAGGCGCATTTTCTCTGGGCTGCAAAATTAAGCGCGCGCTCATTCGGGCGGGCCTTGACGTGCTCTCCCACTCCACGCACTCTCCCCTTGCAACAATGCGAGGGCGCGACGTTGGGAGGCGGAGCGCTGAAGGAGGAACTTGCGAATGACGATACTATTCGGCGTGATTGCATGTGGTTTGTTGTCTGTGGTCTATGCGATATGGGCCACGCAGTCTGTTTTGGCTGCCGACCAGGGTAATGAAAGAATGCGGGAAATCGCGGGTTATATCCGCGAGGGAGCGCAAGCCTATCTCACACGGCAGTACAAGACGATCGCCATAGTCGGCGTCATCGTGTTCATTGCGGCATGGTTGCTTCTGTCCGGAACGGCCGCCATCGGTTTCCTGATCGGCGCAGTGCTTTCGGGGGCAGCCGGTTTCATCGGCATGCACGTTTCGGTGCGCGCCAACGTGCGCACCGCGCAGGCCTCGTCCAAAAGTCTTGCCGGCGGCCTGGACATCGCCTTCAAGTCGGGCGCCATCACCGGCATGCTGGTGGCCGGCCTCGCGCTTCTCGGCGTCTCGGTCTACTACTATATCCTGACCGGCCCGCTGCACCACGAACCGGGCTCGCGTGAAGTCATCGATGCGCTGGTATCGCTGGGCTTCGGCGCCTCGCTCATCTCCATCTTCGCCCGTCTGGGCGGCGGCATCTTCACCAAGGGCGCGGATGTCGGCGGCGACCTCGTCGGCAAGGTCGAGGCCGGCATTCCGGAAGACGATCCGCGCAACCCGGCCACCATCGCCGACAACGTGGGCGACAATGTCGGCGACTGCGCCGGCATGGCGGCCGACCTTTTCGAGACCTATGCCGTCTCGGTTGTCGCAACCATGGTGCTGGCCGCGATCTTCTTTGCCGGAAGCCAGGTGCTGTCGAGCACGATGATCTATCCGCTTGCCATCTGCGGCGGCTCGATCATCACCTCGATCATCGGCACCTTCTTCGTGAAGCTCGGTTCCAACAATTCGATCATGGGCGCACTGTATAGAGGCCTGATCGTCACCGGCCTTCTCTCGATCGTCAGCCTGGGAGCCGCCACGTCGCTCACCATCGGCTGGGGCGAGGTGGGCACCGTGAACGGCCTTGTCGTCACCGGCAAAAACCTCTTCATCTCCGGTCTCGTCGGCCTCGTGGTGACGGCGCTCATCGTCGTGATCACCGAGTATTACACGGGCACCAACAAGCGGCCGGTCAACTCGATCTCGCAGGCCTCGGTGACCGGTCATGGCACCAACGTGATCCAGGGCCTTGCCGTCTCGCTGGAATCGACAGCGCTTCCGGCGATCGTCATCGTCGGCGGCATCATCTCGACCTACCAGCTTGCCGGCCTCTTCGGCACCGGCATTGCCGTCACGGCCATGCTCGGCCTTGCCGGCATGATCGTCGCGCTCGACGCCTTCGGCCCGGTCACCGACAACGCCGGCGGCATCGCCGAAATGTCGGAACTGCCGCCGGAAGTCAGAAAGGTGACGGACGCGCTCGACGCGGTCGGCAACACCACCAAGGCCGTCACCAAGGGCTATGCCATCGGTTCGGCCGGTCTTGGCGCTCTCGTCCTTTTCGCCGCCTATTCGAACGACCTGCAATATTTCGCGAGCCATTCGGACAAATATCCGTATTTCGCCAATATGGGCCCGATCTCGTTCGACCTGTCCAACCCCTACGTCGTCGCCGGCCTGATCTTCGGCGGTCTCATCCCCTACCTCTTCGGCGGTATCGCGATGACGGCGGTGGGTCGCGCTGCGGGCTCGATCGTCGAGGAGGTCCGTCGTCAGTTCAAGGCAAAGCCCGGCATCATGGCGGGTACTGAAAAGCCCGACTACGGACGTGCGGTCGACATCCTGACCAAGGCGGCGATCCGTGAAATGATCGTCCCGTCGCTGCTACCGGTGCTGGCGCCGCTCGTCGTCTATTTCGGCGTGCTGCTGATCTCCGGCTCGAAGGCCTCGGCTTTCGCGGCGCTCGGCGCATCGCTTCTCGGCGTGATCGTCAACGGCCTCTTCGTCGCCATCTCGATGACCTCGGGCGGTGGCGCCTGGGACAACGCCAAGAAGTCCTTTGAAGACGGCTTCGTCGACAAGGACGGCGTCCGCCATATGAAGGGTTCCGATGCCCACAAGGCCTCCGTCACCGGCGACACCGTGGGCGACCCCTACAAGGACACGGCCGGTCCCGCCGTCAACCCGGCGATCAAGATCACCAATATCGTGGCACTTCTGCTGCTGGCGGTGCTTGCCTGATATCCGACCTGAAATGAACAAGGCCCGCGATGGAAACATCGCGGGCCTTGTTGTTTTTGCATTCTCGTTTCGGGCGATGTGCGCCCGAAAGGGATCAATACTTCGGCGCGCCGCCCAGCAGGCCTCTTGCTGCCTGGGCACCGGAAGCGGCACCACCGGACAGGATGCGCTGCAGGAAGGTGAGTTCCGTACCGCCGGTCGGCGTCGTGCGCGAGATCATGTCGAACACCTTGCCGTCCTGCATCTGGTAGTTCGAGAGCTTCTCGACCGTGCCGTTCTTGTTGAAATAGACGGCCAGAACGCTCTGCGAAACCAGCGAAGGCTTCATGAACTCGAACTTGCGCTCACGCTTCTGCGAAATGTAGTAGAAGACTTCGCGGTCGAAGGTGGCGGTTGACGACGGGGTGCCGAGCGACAGAAGAACCTGCTCGCGGCTCGACCCGACGGGAACCAGCTTCAGCGTCTGCTCGTCCGCGATGAAGCCATTGTTGATGACTTCCCGCGATGTGCCCATGCAGCCTGATGTTACGATCGTCGAGGCAGCGAGGGCTACAAGCAGTGACGACCGCGCGATTGAGAGTTTTGACACGATAGCCAAAGTAATTCCTTTCCCGTGAGCGCGGGGCAAATACGCATTGCAATTCGTGCCTGCTTGGGTAAACCAGCTTTCACGATGATGCAACATCGGTCCGAGGCGGCAGCGCGCTTTCGAGCGTGGACAAATAATCAATACCGGGCTTTTTCATGATATTCGGGCTGTTCAGGAAAAAAAATAGCAACCAGGCCATCGTGACCCGGCAGTATGAGCATCTGACGCAGGCTGCGCGGCGTCCGCTGTTCTATTCGGACATGGGTGTTCCCGACACCGTTCTCGGTCGCTTCGAGATGCTGACGGTTGTCCTGATTCTCTATTTCCGCCGCACGGCGCAATCGGCGCGCAGCGGCCAGGAGATCGCCCAGGAGATCATCGACTACTTCTTCGAGGATATCGATCACTCGATCCGGGAGCTGGGCGTTGGCGACGTCGGGGTTCCGAAGCGCGTGAAGAAGTTTGCCCGCATGTATTATGGCCGGCTCGAATCCTATGCCTCCGCGCTCGACGGCGGCGATGTGGAAGCATTGAAGGCGGCGCTTCGGCGCAACATCCGGCCCGACGAGCCGGAAGCGCCTGACATGGCGGCGCTGGCAACCTACATGATCGAGGCGGAAGCAGCCCTCAAGGGCGTTACAGAAGATCAGATTGCGACGGGCGCGGCTCTCTTGCTTGAGCCGCAGCCGATGGAAAGGACATGAAGATGCAGCCGGTAAAAGAGAAAGGCGACGCACCGTTTTCCTACAAGGTCAAGGTTGGCCACATCTCGGCGAACCCGGTAACGGTGAAGCTCTCGGCGGATGCTCAGGAGCTCGAAGGCCTAGCAAAGCTCTGGCGCGTCGAGGCGGTCAGGCGGCTGGACAGCGAGCTGCAGATCGCGCGCTGGAAGAAGGACGGTGTTCGCATCCGTGGCCATGTCAGCGCAGAGATTGTTCAGTCCTGCGTCGTGACCCTCGATCCGGTCGAAACCGCGATCTCTGAAGAGATTGATCGCATCTATGTGCCGGAAGGTTCCCGGCTGGCGCGCCTGGTTCTCGACGACCGCGGCGAGATGGTGCTCGACCCTGAAGGCGAGGACATTCCCGAGCAGTTCAGCGGCGATACGATCGATGCGGGCGACGCGGTCTGCGAGGCGGTCGCGCTTGCGATCGATCCCTATCCCCGCAAACCGGGCGTCGCATTTTCCGATCATGTCGAGTCCACCGAGGCCGACGACAGCAAACCGTCGCCCTTTGCCGTCCTGAAGGACTGGAAGAAAACGGAGTGATCGTCTGGCGGCCGCGGAAAATTGCCTTGTTTGTGTGCGCCTTGAGCCTTGCCGGCAGGCAAATCCGTTTGAAACTCCGCAATTGCAGTTGTGCGCGGATTGAAAACGGGTATTTTGACCCCAATTTCGCAAGCGCAGGAATGCGCATGCGAACAGCAGGACAGGGTAACGCGTGGTAACAATCTCACTTGATGCGATGGGTGGCGACTTCGGTCCCAGCGTGGCGATTCCCGGAGCAGCGCGCGCGCTAGAGCGGCATCCCGATATGCGCTTCGCCATCTATGGGATCGAAGCCGAATGCCTTCCGATCCTCAACAAGTATCCGGCATTGAAGGCGAAATCCGAATTTCATCCGGTTGAAGTCGCCATCAGCATGGAAGAAAAGCCGAGCCAGGCGCTGCGCCGCGGCCGCTACAAGTCCTCCATGTGGAAGGCCATTGAAGCGGTGAAGCTCAAGGAAGCCGATGTGGCCGTCTCCGCCGGCAACACCGGCGCCCTGATGGCCATGGCGCTTTTCTGCCTGCGCACCATGGCCAATATCGAGCGTCCGGCGCTCGCCGGCATCTGGCCGACGATGAAGGGCGAAAGCGTCGTGCTGGACGTCGGTGCGACGATCGGTGCCGATGCCCAGCAGCTCGTCGATTTTGCCCTCATGGGCGGCGCCATGGCGCGTGCGCTCTTCGAACTGAAGCGCCCCTCCGTCGGCCTGCTGAATGTCGGCGTTGAAGAGGTCAAGGGCCAGGAAGAAGTCAAGGAAGCGGGCCGAATCCTGCGCGAATCCGATTTCGAATCCATCCGCTATGCCGGCTTCGTCGAGGGCGACGATCTCGGCAAGGGCACGGTGGACGTGGTCGTCAGCGAAGGCTTTACCGGCAACATCGCTCTGAAGGCAGCGGAAGGCACGGCACGTCAGCTCGCCACCTATCTGCGCATGGCCATGTCGCGCACGCTGATGGCCAAGATTGGCTATCTGTTTGCCAAGAGCGCATTCGACATGCTTCGCGACAAGATGGACCCGCGCAAGGTCAACGGGGCCGTGTTTCTCGGCCTCAACGGCATCGTCATCAAGAGCCATGGCGGCACTGACGCCGAAGGCTTCGCGGCGGCGGTGGAGGTGGGCTATGACATGGCCCGCAACAAACTGAACGAGAAGATCGAACACGATCTGAAGAATTTTCATTCCAGGCGTCTGCCCGTCAAGGTCGACGCGGATGACGACGGGGTTTGACATTTATGATCCGTTCCGCGGTGAGAGGCTTTGGAGCCTCGCTGCCTGCTCGCGTGGTGACCAACCGCGAGCTCGAAGGCCAGGTTGAAACCTCTGACGAGTGGATCGTCCAGCGGACGGGCATCCGTCAGCGCTATATTGCGGGCGAGGGGGAAACGACCGCATCCCTCGGGACTGCCGCTGCAAAGGCCGCGCTCGACCGGGCTGGCATGACAGCGGACGACATCGATCTCATCATTCTGGCGACCTCGACGCCGAACAATACCTTTCCTGCAACTGCTGTCGAAATCCAGCACCGCCTTGGCATGACCCATGGCGCGGCCTTCGACATGCAGGCCGTCTGTACCGGCTTCGTCTATGCCATGGCCACGGCCGACGCCTATCTGCGCGTTGGCCTCGCCAAGCGCGCGATCGTGATCGGTGCCGAGACCTTCTCGCGCCTTCTCGACTGGGAAGACCGCACGACATGCGTCCTTTTCGGCGATGGCGCCGGTGCGGTCGTTCTGGAGGCTGTGGAAGGCAAGGGCGACACATCCGACCGCGGCGTGCTGACGGCTCATCTTCGTTCCGATGGCGCCCATAAGGACAAGCTCTTTGTCGATGGTGGCCCCTCCACCACCGGCACCGTCGGTCATCTGCGCATGCAGGGCAGGGAAGTGTTCAAGCACGCTGTCGGCAATATCACCGACGTCATTGTCGCCGCCTTCGAGGCAACCGGGCTTTCGATAGAGCAGCTCGATTGGCTGGTTCCCCACCAGGCGAACATCCGCATCATCGAAGGTTCGGCCAAGAAGCTGGGCATTCCGATGGAGAAGGTGGTCGTCACCGTCGATCAGCATGGCAACACGTCTGCCGCCTCGATCCCGCTCGCGCTTGCGCAGGCGGCAGGTGATGGCCGAATCAAGGAAGGCGATCTCGTCCTTCTCGAAGCCATGGGTGGCGGATTTACCTGGGGATCGGTGCTCCTGCGCTGGTAGGACATTGGCCGCCTGAAATCTAATTTTCTTTGCTTTTCAACGCTTGACCGTTAACGGCAACGGAAATAGTCTCCTTTGGCTTGAGCAGCGTTCGCAGGTGTGAGGAGCATTGGCCTGCGGATCGTCGCTTTGAAGCATATGAGCGAGGCACCCGTTCCGTGGAGCCCGTATCAACAACAAGCTGTGATATGAGCGGGGAAAATGACAGGTAAAACCGTGACACGCGCCGATCTCGCCGAATCGGTCTTCCGCAAAGTGGGTCTTTCGCGCGCTGAGTCCGCCGAACTTGTCGAAACCATCATCGACGAAATCTGTAACGCCATCGTTCGCGGCGAAAGTGTGAAGCTATCGTCTTTCGCGACCTTCCAGGTTCGCGACAAGAACGAGCGCATCGGACGCAACCCGAAGACGGGTGAGGAAGTGCCGATTTCGCCGCGCCGGGTCATGACCTTCAAGGCGTCGAATGTGCTCAAGCAGCGCATTCTGAAGTCGCACCAGCAGCGTAAGGCCAAGCAGAAGCCTGCAGCGCCCGCATCCTGATCGGAACTGGCAGCAGGACGACCGTTCCTCGCCGTAAGCTTGGCCTGCAGGAAATCAGACGATGGAAAAGAGCCCCGACGCATTCCGGACGATCAGCGAGGTCGCAGACGATCTCGACCTTCCGCAGCATGTCCTGAGGTTCTGGGAAACCCGCTTTCCGCAGATCAAGCCGATGAAGCGCGGCGGTGGCCGGCGCTACTATCGCCCGGAAGACGTCGATCTTCTCAAGGGCATCCGGCATCTCCTTTATGATCATGGCTATACGATCAAGGGCGTCCAGAAGCTCCTGAAGTCGAACGGCAACAAGTTCGTCATCGCCATCGGCAATGGTGACATGGATGCCGTGGAGGCCCTGTCTCAGGCCGCCGCTGCCGAACAGGCGGCTGCCAAGGTTCAACCGCCGTCGCTTGAGGAAGACCAGATCGTCGGCAAGGCCAAGGCTCCGTCCACGCGTCGCTTCTTCGGCTTTGGCGCCTCGAATCAGGAGCCTGAAATGGGCTCTGCAGGGGTCGGCAAGGAAGACCGTGCGCTCCTCCAGGAGGCGCTCTATGACCTCCTGGAATGCAAGCGCCTGCTCGATCAGGTTCGCTGACGCCGAGGCGCCTGTCGTTACACCCATGCAATCCGTCGATTTATTCCGCAGGCCTCTTGCGCTTGCCATGCGACGCGGTTATGGAGTGCGTGCTTTCCATGAAGGCAGGTCGGAGCGTAGCGCAGCCCGGTAGCGCACTTGACTGGGGGTCAAGGGGTCGTGGGTTCGAATCCCGCCGCTCCGACCATTATTTCCCCCGATTTTCCAATGATTTCCGCGTAGGTCCTGGAGTGCATGACGTAACGTTATGCGCATCAGCTTTCCGCGCGGTTGCCGTCAGGCCTTGGAAGGCGCCTGCTGCCGCTGATAGTTCATCTCCAGCGCCCGGCAGCCCCAGATGATCCCGAGTATCATGTAGAAGTGCCGCCAGTGATCGGTGTCGATCACGTTGCCGATCCCGACATGGCCGACCAGAACGATCCAGGCGATCATCAGGTAGGGCTGCCAGGGGCGATTGCGCAGCAGGATGCGGAAGCCGGCAACGACCGTCCACACGATCAGCGTGATGTAGCTGACAAAGCCAAGCCAGCCGTAGGTGGTCAGCATTTTCAGCCAGATATTGTGTTCGTCCTCGGGGAAGATCGTGCTGAAAACCAGCGGGCCGATGCCGAGCGGCTTTTCCATCGCCATCATGAAACCCAGCCGATGCCGCTCGAAGCGGCCGAGATGGCCGCCGTCATAGGACTGGACAAGCTGGGTGCGGGCGGAGAAGAGGTCTGCCACCTGTTGAAACTGCAGCGCGATCACGATGGCCGCGACCATGAGTGCGACGCCCGCGAGGGCGAGCAGCAGAATCTTCAGGCGAAACGCTGAGGTCCGCTCCTTCAGAAGCATGATCATGACCAGCATTGCCGCCGCAAAGACATAGAGGCCCCAGGCTGCGCGCGAAAAGGCGAGCAGCAGGCCGAGCGTGATGATCAGCAGCGAGATCGCCCGCAATGGCAGGTGATAGGTCTTTCCGGTCAGGATGCCATGGATGAGATAGAGGGCAGGGGCGACGAGATAGGGGCCGAAGACGTTGGGGTCCTTGAAGGCGCCCATGGCCCGATCATAGCGGGTGAAGACTTCGGAGCCGGGAAAGGCGTGGAAATAGCCAAGGATGCCGAGCAGGGAGGTAATGACGGCCGCTGCCGTCCAGGCCTTGAACATCAGCTCCATGCGCTCGTAGCGATCTTCGAAGATCGCAGCATAGAAGATCGCCGTGAGCGCCAGGAACGCGCTGACGCCGAAATAGACGAAGCCGCCGGCGACATCGTTCATCTGCGTCAGCGAAAGCAGGCAGCCCGTCTCGACGGCGATCAGAAGCATGGCAAGCGGACCGGTGCCGCGCGTCAGCTTCAGGCCCAGGACGAACCATAGCCCCAGAAGCAGGGCGATGACCGCGTCGGTCGGTGCCGGTTCGCGGATGACGAACCCGGTCAGGAAGACGCCAAGCACCAGCAGCGCCGATCCCAGGAACCGGAACGTGGCAAGTCGCGGGCGGAAGGTCCCGCCACCCATGGCGTCAAGCGTGGTCAATAGGCGTTGTCCGTCTTGAGGAGCCGGATCGGCGTCATGATGAGGATCTTCAGGTCGAGCCAGAGCGACCAGTTTTCGATGTAGTAGAGATCGGCGGCAATACGGCCACGGATCTTCTCGTCGGTGTCGATCTCGCCGCGCCAGCCATTGATCTGCGCCCAGCCGGTCACGCCCGGCTTGACGCGATGGCGTGCGAAATAGGTGTCCACGACTTCGGCATAGACCCGGTCCTGCGTCTGGGCGGCGACAGCATGCGGGCGCGGCCCGACCAGCGACAGGCGGCCCTGCAGGACGTTGAAGAACTGCGGCAGTTCGTCGATGGAGGTCTTGCGGATGAAGCGGCCGACGGGCGTCACGCGCGGGTCGTTCTTGGTCACGGCCTGCTTTGCCGTCGGGTCGCTCATCTCGGTATACATCGAGCGGAACTTGTAGATTTCCACGACCTCGTTGTTGAAGCCATGGCGCTTCTGCTTGAAGATGATCGGGCCCCTGGAGGTGAATTTCACGGCCAAGGCCGCGCCCAGCATGATCGGCCAGAGCAGGGTGATGGCAAGGAGCGAGAAGACGATGTCGAAGACGCGCTTGGCAACCGAATCCCAGTCCGCGATCGGCTTGTCGAACACGTCGAGCATCGACACCTTGCCGATCCGCGAATAGGCGCGGGGACGGAAGCGCAGCTTGCTCGAATGGGCGGCAATGCGGATATCCACCGGCAGCACCCAGAGCTTCCGCAACAGGTCGAGGATGCGCAGTTCGGCGGAAAGCGGGAGTGCGATGATCAGGATGTCGATGCGCGCCGTGCGGGCAAACTCGACCAGCTCATCGAATGTCCCGAGCTTCGGATAGCCCGCGACCATGTCGGGAGAGCGGCGGTCGTCGCGGTCGTCGAATATGCCGCAGATCCGGATGTCGTTGTCGCTGATGCTTTCCATCTCGCGGATCAGATCGCGCGCAGGCGCACCGCCGCCGACGATGACCGCACGGCGCTCCATGAACCCGTTGCGCGTCCAGCGGCGGATTGCGTAGGCGACAAATGTTCGCTCGAGGGACAGCAGGCCTGCGCTCACCACAAAGCCAATGGCGGCGCTGGAAAAGAGCGCCGAGGCGCTGCCGCCACGATAGAGGACGACGAGGCAGAAGATGAAGGAGGCCGCGGCGAGACCACCCGCAACGCGCGGCGCGCCACGGCGCGGCGAGCGGAGAACCGGGAACAGGTAGCCGTCGAGCACCTGTGTCAGGAACGTCGCGAAAATGCCGGCGAGAGCGGCAATGAAGGTGACGGCCGGAATGCTCAGGACATGTGCTTCCGGGGCGGCAAGATAGAAGCCGAGGCAGGTGGCGGCGACCAGCACGGCTTCGCCGATACGGATGAGGCCGGCAACGATTGCAGGCTTCTTGCTATCGAGCGCAAACTGCGAGGCGATGCGAGCCGCATAGGGGTTCAGCGGCTTTGCGGGCGCAACCGACTTCACCTCGGTGTTCGCCGTTGCGTCCGAAATCTGCTTGCGGATCTTGTCGATGTCGAATTGATCGTGACGTTCGATCTGATTCATGGTGGCCGTCCATCTCTGAAGCTAGAAGATGCATAGCAGGCACCCTTGAAAGGATTGATTAAGTCCACCTGCAACCGGACAATTCTAAGAGATATGGTCAACAGACCCTTAAGGCCGGTTGCGGATTTCGACGTGAAGCGACTGATAGAGTTCGAGCATCCGCTGGCCCATGGCGTGGCTGGAAAATGTCTTCTCGAACGCGTCCATGTCCGGGCGTGTCATTTCGTGCCAGGTCGGATCGGTGGCGGCGCGCGCCATGACCTGTCCCATCGCCTGCCAGTCGCCGGCAGGCGTCAGTGCCGGATTGTTCTGTCCAAGCGCCTCCGGAATGCCGCCGACGCGTGCGGCGATGATCGGCTTTCCGGCCGCGACCGCTTCCAGGACGATATAGGGCATGGCCTCGGCGCGCGACGGCACGACCAGCGTCCGGGCCAGCCGAAACGCTTCACGCTGCTTCATCGCGGGCAGCATGGTGATGCGCTGGCCAAGGCCCAGTTGCACCATCATCTCCTGATATTTTTCCTGATCTGGGCCGTCACCGATCATTACGGCCGACATGGGACGGCCGACGATGCGCTCAGCTTCCGCAAAGGCCCGGATGAAGAGGTCGCCCCCCTTCAGGTCGCGCATCATCCCGATATACTGGAAATCCCGCGGTTCCTCGACGAGACCGGGCGAAATGAATTCGGTGCTGTCGATGCCGTTGTAGTTGACGAAGGCCTTTTTCGTCAGTCTGCCGATCTTCTCGATATAGGCGTCACGTTCGAACGCGCAGACGAAGACGGTCGCATCGCCCATCCGCTCGAGGATGCGCTCCAGCATGAAGACGGTCGATCCGGGAACGCCCGGACGAAAATGCAGGCTGCCGCCATGCGGGGAATAGAGGCGGGCTACGCAATACCTGTTGACCCGCAGCAGTGAGCCGATGACACGGGCAATTGCGCCACCCTTGGCGCCATGTCCGTGCAGAACATCCGGCTGCAAACTCTTGATTTGTTGATAGCTCTTCATGAAGGCGCCGAAGTCGGACGGACTGATGGCGCGATTGATGGGAATACGGGTGAGACCGAGTGCCAGATAGGGGCGGATCTGGTCGAACAGCTTGTCCTCGAAAGCACCACCGGTGGTGCTGTCGCAGACAATGCCGACCTCGTGGCCCGCCTTGCTGTGCTCGATGGCAAGATCGCGAACATGCCTGAATATCCCGCCGACGGGCGAGCGGAAACAATGGATGATGCGCATTTTGCCAGGTTCGGCCATAGCGGTCAGAACAGACGTTCGCGTACGTAGATCGTATCGCCTGCCAGGATCGCGTCGGTGATGGCGACACGTCCGGTCAGGACGCGCCCGTTGAGCTTGCGCGTAATGTCGGCACCGGACTGCAGCGCGCGCGGCGTGAAGCCACCGGCTGCGGCCACCGCATTCTGCACGGTCATGCCGGGGGCATAGGAATATTGTCCCGGCTGGCCGACTTCGCCCATGACATAGATGGGTCTATAGCGATCGACCTCGACCGTCACGTCCGGATCGCGCAGATAGCCCTTGCGCAATTGCGCAGCAATGGCCACCTCAAGCTCCTGCATCGTCTTGCCGCGCGCAACGACCGAACCGATCAGCGGGAAGGCGATGTAGCCGGACTGGTCGACACTGTATGTATTGGTGAGGCTCGGCTGATCAAAGACGGTGATGCGCAGACGGTCACCGGAATCGAGCCGGTAGGGCGCCATGAGCGACTGGCTGAATTCGCCGGAGGCGGGCGCAGTTGTATTGCACGCAGCCAGAGGCGCAGTCAGCGCGAGTGAGACAAATATAAACTTGCGTCTGCTGAGGTCGAGAGGCATCCCGCGGATAGCTCCGATAAAATTGAGGTTGAGGATGTTATCGATCGATTAGGGTTAATACCGGGTAAACCGGAGGCGGTGCCCGAGGCTTTTTTCGCGCAATCTGGCGCTGTCTGTCTGGCTCGCCTATGCTGCGGAAAATCAAAGAATTAACGAAAGAGTTACCATACGCGTTTACGCTTCGGCACAATTATGACGTCTATGGAGTGCGATATGTCGGGCGCAAAGCCGGGTCAGGATGTGGACATTGATCTCGGTCAGTTGTTCCGGGCTCTTTGGGAGCGGCGGCTTAAGCTTGTCGCGGTGACCGCTGGTGTCGCCGTGCTGGCTTTCGTCGGCACGCGCATGGTGGCTCCGGAATACAAGGGTGAGGCGCAGGTTCTGATCGAACTCCGCACCCCCGATTTCTCCGAGCGCACCCAGCCTGCCAACAGCAATGCCGATCCGATCCTCGACGATCTTGGCATTTCCAGCCAGGTGCAGGTCCTGCAGTCGACCGATCTGATCAAGCAGGTGGCCCGCGATCTCAAGCTTTCCGAGCGGCAGGAATTCGATCCTGCTGCCAACACATCGTTCTTCAAGCGGCTGCTGATTTCCTTTGGCGTCGTCAAGAACCCGCTCGATGTGGCTCCGGAAGAGCGTGTGCTGAAGACCTTCCGCGAGAAGCTGCAGGTCTATCAGGTCGAGAAGTCGCGCGTCATCGGCCTCAACTTCACCTCTGAAGATCCCAAGCTCGCCGCCGCCATCCCGAACAAGATGGCGCAGGTCTATCTCGCCATGCAGAGTGGCGCGAAGCTCGACACCGATTCGGAAGCGGCTCGCTGGCTGGAGCCTGAAATTGCATCGCTGCGCGAAAAGGTCCGCGAAGCTGAGAAGAAGGTGTCGGATTACCGCGCCACGACCGACCTGCAGCGCACAGGGCAGGACCAGACCTTCGCCGGTCAGCAGCTGACCAATGTCTCTGCGGAGCTGACACGCGTTCAGGCCGAACTGGGCAATGCCAATGCGCGAGCCGAATCGGTCCGCCAGGCGCTGAAGTCGGGTGGCCCGGTCGATACGATCGCAGATGTCATTGCATCGCCGACGATCCAGCAGCTGAAGGCGCAGGAAGCGCAGATCCAGAACCAGATTGCCGATCTGTCCATGTCTCTTCTCGACGGTCATCCGCGTCTGAAGGGGCTGCGGGCCCAGCTTGCCGGTATCCGCGAGCAGATCAATGTCGAGACCCGGAAGATCCTGAAGAGCCTTGAGAACGAGGCCGAGGTTGCCAAGCTTCGTCAGGCCCAGCTGGTCGCCCAGCTCAACAAGGCCAAGACGGCGTCCGCCAAGGCCGATGACCAGCAGGTTGGTCTCAATGCCCTGGAGCGTGAGGCCGCGGCCCAGCGTGACCTGCTGCAGACCTATCTCGCCCGTTATCGTGAAGCATCGTCCCGTGCAGGCAAGAATGCAGCGCCCGCCGATGCCCGCGTCATTTCAACCGCGGTCGTCCCGAACGAAGTCTATTTCCCGAAGGTCGGACCGATCGTGATGGTCGCCGCACTGGCCGCCTTCCTTCTCAGCGCCGTCTTCATCATGCTCGCCGAACTGTTCAGCGGCCGTGCCTGGAAGACCGTGACGCCGGAGACCGCACGCGTTGCCGCACCGGTGGCCGTTGCGGCGTCGCCGGAACGGATGCGTCCTTCCAGACTGCTCCGCGCCGTTCGCACGCGCCGGGAGAGCACACGGACACCTGCTGCAGCGGTTGGACCGGCGGTAGCGATCTCGTCGGTTCCCGAGGGCATGTCGAATGCGGATCCTGTCGTCGAGGCAGAGGAGGAGCATGAACAGGCGGATGTGGCCGCTCCTGCGAGCTTGCCCGCTGAAGACGCTTCGACAAACCAGGCTGTTCAGGCACCGGCTGCCGAAAAGGAAGTCGCCGCCGCTGAGCCTGAGGCCGAAGTCATTCCGCCCTTCACGACCCGCGTCATGGCGCGCCTCGATCGTACGCCAGAGCCTTCTGCCGCAGAAGAGCAGGCTGAAGAGGTCCATGAGGAACCCGCGGCTGCTACGTCCTCGGTCGATGCCCCCGCCGACGGCACGCTGGATGGCGGCGACGTGGTGGCCGTATCTCCGCTGGATGATGAGCAGGACGGCAACGACTTCTCCGTGGCGTCGGTCGCCCGATATCTGGCTGCGTCCGACAAGCGGATCGTCGCCTGCATATCTCCGACCGGTGACGATGGCTCGACCGCCTCGGTGGAACTCGTGCGCCGCATCTCCGGACTGGGATTCCGCGCCATCATCATCGACATGACCGGTTCGGCGCTTCCTTCACGCCTGATGGGCGACAGCACGAACCTGCAGGGCATTACCGACATTCTGGCGGGCAAGTCTTCGATCGCCAGCTGCATTCACGGCGACAAGTATTCGGAAGCCCACTTCATTCCGCACGGCACGGCAGATCCGGCACGCGCCATGCGCGGCGCTGATCGCCTGACGATGATCGTCGGCGCGCTGAGCGAAGCCTATGAGAAGGTGCTGATCGAATGTGGGCCTATCGACGGCCGCAGTGCCGAGCGGCTGACGCGCAACGACAATGCGGAAATCGTGCTGTCGATGCCGGGTGCCAGCGAAGAGAAGATCGCCCGCATCCTGGCCTCCTTCGAGGCAACAGGCCGCGATGAGGTCATTCTCATGAGCAACAGCCCGCTGCCTCCCGCCGGAAATGGCGACAGCCAGGTGGCCTGACGTCAGGTATCCGTTTCAGTCGTCCTGATCAGGGGCGGGCGAGCCTTGCTTGTCCGCCCTGAGCCGTTGGATGAGCGCGTAGAGAGGTCGGTTGCGCTTGATGGCGGCCTTCAGGCGCGTCGCCGCCGAAATGGCGGAAGCACCGATCCTGCCGCGCAGGCTGACCGGGATCATCACATCGTAATGCTGTGTTTCGACAGGGCACCAGCTCTTCTTGTAGAGCTGATAACCGATGCCGAAGTCGAACAGGGCGACGCGGTTGGCGCAGGCCTCTTCGATGATGAGATAGTATAGAAACTCGCCCGGGCTCGCGCCGGGCACGATATCGTCTTCTACGGATCCGAACTGGCAGATGACGTGATCGCCCTTGCGGGACAGGCCGGCAATGGCGACGATGGTGCGGTCATCATCCTTCATCCTCAGTGCATGAAGGCTGAGTGCCGTATTCGGGGCCTCCTGCGACGAATGGGCCGCATCCCTGAAGAAGGCCTGGACATTGTCTTCCCGAAACGGGTTCGGCAGGTGCATGGCCTGCAGCCGCTGCGCCTTCTGCCTGAAGAACGCCGTCAGGAGCGCGTCCTTCTCTTCCGGCGTCTCCGCGGTCACATGATCATAGCCGCCGGCCGCCTCGAACTGGCGGATCGACTTTCGATAGAGCTTGCGCTTCCGCTTGGCGTGGATCTGCTCCAGCGTCTCGTCCATCGTCGGGCGAAGGGGCAGCTGATAGGCCTTGTTCTGGTTCTCGATCCCACCGGGATAGAGCCACGGGACAGGAACGCCGCGCCATGTCTGCGGCATGTTGGTGAGCTGGATGAGATCCGCGCGGCCCGCCATCTGCTGACGGATGGAGGAAAAGATCGCCTTGAGGTCAGCCTTGCTGAGCCCTAGCGCAAAACTCTCGTTGAAGAGGCCCGTATTGAGGTTGGAATGGCGCGCGCCAATGAAGCGCGCAATTCTGCCGAGATCTGTCGAGACGATTTCAAGCGGCAGGATGAAGACGGTGCGACCCCGCATGCGCCCGACGACGATGGCGAGCTCCGGGCTCATGTTGGCCGCCCACGCCTTGCACCAGGTCAGCGACTGGTGCAGCGAGACATGCCGACCCGCCTCGAGCATGCGCCACTCCTGCTCGACCGGTTCGAAACTGTGATAGACGCAGATATCCGGCGCTGGGCGCGCCTGTGATGCCGCGGCTTCCATCGGAATGGCGTTCATGCGCGTCAGGACATCCTTGTTCGCGGGGCTGACCATCAGGTCCGCAGGGGCGGTTCGCACGCTTCTTCTCCCGGCACTTTTTGACCGTTTGCCCGATCATGCCGGCAAGGCGCCAAGGATTGGTTTATTTTGAAACGTCGCAGTGCGGAATTTGCGCTTGCGGTTAGCGCCTGCTTAACGCCGCTTGTCGTCGACGGGGCGTTCCATCCATTTGATGATGGCCATGGCGGGCGGCACCCAGAGGAGGCCCCCAACGGCAAAGAAGATGAGATGCGACCACCAGGGCGCATCCGCAAAGCGCGCCGAGGCAACCGAAAGCACGATCAGCACGTAAATGCCAATGAAGACGATCAGCCCAACCATGCCGATCAGTTTTCTCAAGCGAAGGGGCATAAGGTTACTCGTCTCCCGCGATGCTCCGGCATGTTGGCTCCGCGCCGGAGAAATCCGGCACCGAGCGGTCATGCGACCCTTTGGCGCTTGTAATGCACCGGCTTTGAGGGCAAATCAACAGTGGTTTCATAAAGGTGATGATCCATGGCGCATGTCACGGCAATACGACAGGAAACGGCGAAGACGGCGGGTGACGAACGGCGGCCCTTGCGCATCTGGCTTGGCCTCGTCGTCCTGGCGCTTTTTGCGCTCGTCATGGTCGGCGGCGCGACGCGGCTCACGCAATCCGGCCTCTCGATCACCGAATGGAAGCCGATCCATGGCGTCATGCCGCCGCTCAATGCGCAGGAATGGCAGGAGGAATTCGACCTCTACAAGCGCATCCCACAATACCAGCAGATGAACTCCGACATGACGCTGGAAGGCTTCAAGAGCATCTTCTGGTGGGAGTGGGCGCATCGCCTGTTGGCACGGAGCATCGGCATCCTGTTCTTCCTGCCGTTCCTGTATTTCCTCGTGAAGGGCAGGATCGAGCGGCGTCTGACGCTGCCGCTCTTCGGCATCTTTGTTCTCGGCGGGCTGCAAGGCGCAATCGGCTGGTGGATGGTGGCCTCGGGCCTGACCCAGCTGACAAGCGTCAGCCACTACCGGCTTGCCGTCCATCTCGTCATGGCCTGTCTGATCTTCTCGGCGACGATCTGGATCATGAGCGGCCTCACGCCGCATTCCTCGGATGCGGCGCCAAGGCGAGGGGCCGTGTTTGCCGGCGTCATCGCCTTCCTCGCTCTCTTCCAGATCTATCTCGGCGCGCTCGTCGCCGGCCTTCATGCTGGCCTTGCCTACAACACCTGGCCGCTGATGGACGGCGCCATCATCCCGGGTGATCTCTTCATCCAGAAGCCGTGGTGGATCAATCTCTTCGAAAACCCGAAGACGGTGCAGTTCGTGCACCGCTGCGGCGCCTATCTGCTGTTTGCGGCTGTAGTCGCGCAGGCCATCTGGCTTTTCCGCAACGCCCGCGGATCCACCCACTGCCGGCGCGGCATCGTTCTCCTGGCGCTGGTGACGATCCAGGCCGGTCTCGGCATTGCGGCCTTGCTGACGCAGGTGGACCTGCACGCCGCGCTGACCCATCAGGCCGGCGCACTCGTCGTGCTCGGCTTTGCCATCGCCCACTGGCGCGGTTTCATCGGCGAGTATCCGCGCGAAACACGGGCGGCGGTCTGATACGTCAGTCGCGTGACGGTTGTATCGGGCTGTGTTAACATACCCCCATGAGCCTGATCCGCAACGAACGCACCAAGCTTCTCGCCAACGCGCTTGATCGCGCGTCGACGGCCTGTGCTGCTGCCGGGTTTATTGCACCGGCGGTTGCGGCATCCGTCGGCAGCGGAACTATTCATATTTCGGTCGCGGCAGCATTCGCGACGATTGCTTGGCTTTTCGCGGCAGTCGCATTACATTTTGCAGGGAGACATGTTCTCGGGAGACTGCAACCATGACTGACGCAATGGTCTTTTATTTCTACATCCTGCCGCTGCTGATCGCGGGTCTGGGGTGGGCTATCGTTCTCCTGAACGATTGGAGCGACCGGCGACACCGCAACATGCACCCGGGCGAGTGAACTCCCGGATGCGTTTACGGCCGGGCGGGTGGCGCTTCACCCCCAGCGATAGCCCGAATAGGGCTTTTCCATCACGATTCCCTGGAACACCTGATGGCCGGCGACTTCGCCTCCTGCGCCGGCTGTGACCATGACCGGAAGGAAGTGTTCCGGTGTGGGGAAGTGGCAGGCGCGGGCATCCGGGTTGTCCCACCAATGGGCCAGCCGCTTGTCGCGCTCGCCCATGTCGGGGCTTTCCAGCGTCTCCTTCAGCCAGTCGTCGAAGGCTTTTGCCTGGGCCACATGACCTGCGTCGGTCGAGCCGAACATGCGCATGTTGTGGTAGGAGAGGCCGCTGCCGACGATCAGGATGCCTTCGTCGCGAAGCGGTGCCAATGCCCGACCGAGCGCAATATGGAAGGCGGGATCGAGGTCGCTGCGCATCGACATCTGTATGACCGGAATATCCGCGTCCGGGAAGGCGACCATCAGCGGCACGAACGTTCCGTGATCATAGCCACGCTCCGCATCCGTCCGTGTCGGGATACCGGCATCGGCCAGAACCTTGCGGACATGTTCGGCGATGTCGGGGGCGCCAGGTGCCGGATACTTGATTTCGTAGGTATGCGGCGGGAAGCCGTAATAGTCGTAATACATGCCGGGTTTCTCGGCCGTAGAAATCGTGACGGTATCGACGTCGTCCCAATGCGCGGTCACGGCAAGAATGGCCTTCGGCCTTTCCGGCAATTCGCCCTGCACGGTTTCAAGAAATGCCCTGAGATCGGACCAGCCGCCGAAGCGGGTGTTCCCATCCATCACATGCCACGGACCGCCGCCATGGGGAATGAAATATACCGGTTGCTTCTGAGACATCGCAGCACCTCTATCGATCTGTTGAGATCAATATAGGGAATTCGATTGTCTTCGCCACGAAGATTTTCTGGATAGATCGTTCGATAATCGCGAACAGACGTCACTCCGGTCGATGGCAGACGGCCTCGATGTTGTGGCCATCCGGATCGAGTACGAAGGCGCCGTAATAGTTCGGATGATAATGTGCCCGGATACCGGGCGGGCCATTGTCTTTCGCGCCGGCCTTGATCGCAGCATTGTAAAACGCATCGACCGAGGCTCGGTTGGGAGCCTGGAAGGCGACATGCAGGCGGCCCTGCAGTGCGCCGCCGATGCCGATCCAGAAGGATGGCTTGCCGGAGACACCGTAGCCCGCACCCTCATAGGTGCCGGCAGTCTCCTCAGCCGTGACCTCCATGCAGCGCTCGGCCCCAATGGTGGGCATGATCGCATCGTAGAATGCCTTCGACGTCGCATAGTCGGAGACGGAAATGCCCATATGATCGATCATTGTCTCTTTCCCCCAAAAGAGTAAGCGCGCGGCGATCAGGCCGCGAGCATCAGGTCCATGTTCTGCACGGCGGCGCCCGAAGCGCCCTTGCCGAGATTGTCGAGCAGTGCAACCAGGTTGACATGCGGCTGGCCCGGCGTGCCGAAGACGAAGAGCTTCATCGTGTCCTTGCCGGCAAGCTCGACGGCATCGACGCGCGGCAGCTTGGCGGAGACTTCAAGCGGCACCACCTCGACAATGGACTGCCCGGCATAATGCTCGACCAGAACCTTGTGGATCGTCTCGACCGACTGGCCGCCCTTCAGGTCTTCCAGGAACAGTGGAACCTGCACGATCATGCCCTGCGGGAAGCGACCGACTGAGGGCGAGAAGAGCGGCGAGCGGTCGAGAAGGCCATGGACCTTCATTTCAGGCACATGCTTGTGCTTCAGCGTCAGACCATAGACGAAATTGGGGGAGGCGATGTGATCCTCGCGGGAGGCATCTTCCATCTGGGCAATCACGGCCTTGCCGCCGCCCGTATAGCCGGACACGGCATTCACGCTGACCGGATAGCCATCGGGAAGGATTCCGGCGGCCCGCAGCGGCCGGATGAGGCCGATGGCGCCCGTCGGATAGCAGCCGGGATTGGAGACGCGCCGCGCCGCCTTGATCCTGCCAGCCTGCGCCTTGTCCATCTCGGCAAAGCCATAGGCCCAGTCCGGATCGACGCGGAAGGCGGTCGAGGCGTCGAGCAGGCGGACATTGTTATTGCCCTCGGTCATCTTCGCCGCTTCGATCGACGCGTCGTCGGGCAGGCAGAGGATCGCGATGTCGGCGGAGTTCAGCATGTCCTCGCGCATAGCGGCATTGCGCCGCTCGGCTTCCGGAATGGACAGGATCTGAAGATCGCGGCGTTCGGCCAGACGCTGCCGGATCTGCAAGCCTGTGGTGCCGTGTTCGCCATCAATGAAAATCTTCGGAGCCATGTTTTCCATCCTGCACTTGAATAGACCGTCTGCGACGCAGCGCGCCGCTTTCGGCCTGATATATAGCGCCTTCTACATGGCGACAATGGCGCTCATGTGAATGGATGCATGGCAAAGATGAATGGAAGCGAGTTACCGGCTGTCGCCGCTCTTGTCGCGGACGACGGTCGAAAGCGCTTCCCACATGTCGGCACCGGCTTCGAAGACGGAAACGCTGGCCTTGTAGGCCATGGTCGTCTCGATCATGTCGACGGCTTCCTGGGCGAAATCGACATTGGAGCTGTCGGGGGAGGTTGCGGTTCCCGATCGCGCCGTCGAGGCAGAAACGCCGCCGCCGGCATTCGCCTTCGTGGTCGTTACCAGCCGGTCATAGCCGGGCGTCAGCGCATTCGCCACATTGCTCGCGGTTGATGCCGCGCGCTGCTGCTGCGCCAGCATGCCGGAAAGTGCGGTGTTCATGGCGGAGGAAATGGAACTCATGGCATGGGTCCGGAGCTTCGATTCCCGCCATGATAATCTTGGGACGTAAGCGAATGCTGAAGCTGATCCGGCAAATTTGATTGAATGCGACGCATTCACTCTGCGCGGCTAAACCCGTAGGCACGCTCGACGCGCGCGATGCGCATCTCATAGGTCTGGTACCAATCGCGCCGGCCAAGCGTCTGGGCGGCGAGGTGGTCGACATTCCGCTTCCACGCTCGGATGGCCCCTTCGTCCTTCCAGAAGGAGTTGGTGATGCCGAAGCCATCCGCGCCGCGGGCGCTTTCCACGCCGAGAAAGCCAGGCTGCTCCCGCGCCAGCCGCTCCATTGCATCGGCCATTTCGCCATAGCCGTTGTCGCCCTCGGTTCGTTGCGACGAGAAGCAGACGACGTAGTACGGCGGTTCGGGAAGCTTTGCCTGGGCGCTCATCGCTTGTCGCCTTTGTTACTTGAGGAAGGCGTCAGCCTCGGCCCGTTGCTGAGGCGTCGGCGTCATGTCCAGATAGGTCAGCATTTCGTCCCGTAATTCCGGTTCGCTGCGCAGGCGTTCGTAAGGGACAACGAGGTAACCGAAATTGTTCTCGTGCAGCCAGGTATATGTCATGCCGTAAACCTGCCGGGCGCCTGCCTCGCCGAACGAGTGCGCCCAGTTGCGCCGGGCCCGGGTCGCCTCGATCTTCGCGAACGGGCGGCTGACGACGACGATGCGGCAATCGGGCTCGATCTTGGTGATCGCCGGCAGCATGAAGGACTGGAGCGGGTGCTTCAACACGATGAAGCCGCAGCCGGCTTCTGCGGCCTTCTGCCGCTGCTTGGCAATCCATCCGGCGAAGAACGGTTCGAACGCATTGACGCGGGGCGTCGCCTCCAGCGTGTTTTCATCAATGCAGAGCCCGAGCACCTGCTTGTATTCTGCGGGCTCGTAGGCATTCGGTGTCCGCTCATCGACCGTGTGGACATGCGGCGGGCAGGAATAGGCCCCGCACTTGTCGAGATAGCCGGCAACCGACGTGGAGCCGGAACTCCATGAGGCCAGAACGAGGATGATTTTGACGTCTTCCGCCTTCACGCGCGCGAATCTCCATGAACAATGGCGGAAATTTCGCAGCCGAAGCTTTCCTCAGGCCATTCGCCTGAAACGAAAAAGGGCCGCCCGAGGGCAGCCCTTTCGAAAGTCTGTGGTCCCAAAGCGCATCCGCGCCCTGAGCCAAACGCGATTAGCGCTTGGAGAACTGGAAGGAGCGGCGGGCCTTGGCCTTGCCGTACTTCTTACGTTCAACAACGCGGCTGTCGCGCGTCAGGAAGCCGCCCTTCTTCAGAACGGGGCGCAGGCCCGGTTCGAAGTAGGTGAGAGCCTTGGAGATGCCGTGACGAACAGCACCGGCCTGGCCGGAAAGACCGCCGCCAGCAACCGTTGCGATGATGTCGAACTGGCCGCTGCGGGCTGCTGCAACGAGCGGCTGCTGCAGGATCATCTGCAGAACCGGGCGTGCGAAATAGGCGCTGTAGTCCTTGCCGTTGACGAGGATCTTGCCGGAGCCGGCCTTGACCCAAACGCGGGCAACAGCGTCCTTACGCTTGCCGGTGGCATAGGAGCGGCCCTGAGCGTCGACCTTGCGGACGTGAGCCGGAGCAGCGACAGACTCGGAAGAGCCTGCGAGGGACTTGAGAGCAGAAAGGTCAGCCATAATCAGGCGCTCCTGGTGTTCTTGGAATTCAGCTTGGCAACGTCAAGCGTGACGGGCTGCTGGGCTTCGTGCGGATGGTTCGAGCCGGCGTAAACGCGCAGGTTCTTCATCTGGCGACGGCCGAGCGGACCGCGCGGGATCATGCGCTCAACGGCCTTCTCGATGACGCGTTCCGGGAACTTGCCTTCGATGATCTGGCGAGCCGTGCGCTCCTTGATGCCGCCCGGATAGCCGGTGTGCCAGTAGTACTTCTTGTCGGTGTACTTCTTGCCGGTCAGGACTGCCTTTTCGGCATTGATGACGATGACGTTGTCGCCGTCGTCAACGTGGGGGGTGTAAGTAGCCTTGGTCTTGCCGCGGAGGTGCATTGCAATGATGGTGGCGAGGCGGCCGACGACAAGCCCTTCGGCGTCGATCAGGATCCACTTCTTCTCCACCTCGGCAGTCTTCTGCATGAAGGTAGACATAGTCTCTTCTCTTTCGTTCGATCTCCGGAAACCGGAGCGTTTCTTGTTGCTTGAATTGACGGTGAGCCGCCAATAATGAAAGCGGCCCCAATCGGGACCGCGTTCTGTGCCGGCTTATACCTGCGGGTGAAAAAGGCGTCAAGCGCGCCCGATTTGGCGCTTGAAAAAATAAGACATAAGAATCAAAGGCTTGTATATGTGGTATTATTTTACCGCATGATTTTACCTATTTCCCGGGTTGCGAATAGGTGGCCGTGGCATGCGCGATGAGTTCGCGTGTGTCGACGCGCTCGATGGCGATCTCGATCACCGACAGCCGTTTGCCGATCTTGAGGACACGGCCAACGCCGTCGAGCGGCACCGGATCGGGCCGGCTGAGGAAGTTGATATTCATATTGGCCGTCACCGCCATGGCGACCGGGCCGATATGGGCGAGAAGCGTCACATAGGCCCCGACATCGGCCAGCGCGAACATCGCCGGTCCGCTGACAGTGCCGCCGGGACGCAGATGCAATTCGTTCGGTGTAAAACGTAATGTCGCCGTTCCGGAGGCAACATTGATCACCTCGAAAATCCGCCCCTGACTGTGAACCTGCGGAAATTCCCGCTCCAGAAACTCATTGATCTGTTCAGCCGTCAGTACGGGTGTCATTGCAATCTCCTCCGGTTTATAAAAGTATCGATACGCCTTTTTTGTTCAACTATAAACAATTTTGTCCGGAGGAAAACATGGCTGACGTCGTATCCCTGAAGGCCGATGGCGCGCCGAGCCCGCTCATCGTCGAAGAAGCAAACGGGATCTTGCGGCTGACGCTGAATTCTCCGCCGGCCAATGCGCTGTCGATCGCCATGATGGAGGCGCTGAAGTCTGAAATCGCGAGGGCGGGCACCGAAAAGTCCGTCCGTGTCATCATTCTCGCTGCCCGCGGCAAGGTCTTCTGCGCCGGCCATGACCTGAAGGAAATGACGGCCCATCGCGCCGATGCCGACCGGGGCAGGGCCTTCTTTGAAAAGACCTTCGCGCTTTGCGCCGAACTGATGCTGTCGATCACCCATTGCCCGAAGCCGGTGATTGCCGAAATCGAGGGGCTGGCAACGGCCGCCGGCTGCCAGCTTGTCGCGACCTGCGATCTGGCGATCTGCACCGACGTGGCCACCTTCTGCACGCCGGGCGTCAATATCGGCCTCTTCTGCTCGACACCGATGGTGGCCGTCTCGCGCGCCGCACATCGCAAGCAGGCCATGGAAATGTTGCTGACCGGCGAGACCATCGACGCCAGCAACGCCAAGGATTTCGGCCTCGTCAACCGCATCGTGCCGAAGGAATATCTGCGGCAGGTCGTCGACAAATACGCTGCGGTCATTGCGTCGAAATCACCGCTGACACTGAAGATCGGCAAGGAAGCCTTCTACCGCCAGATCGATATGCCGCTCGAAGAGGCCTATGCCTATACCGGCCGCGTCATGACGGAAAACATGCTGGCGCGCGACGCCGAGGAGGGCATCGGTGCCTTCCTCGACAAGCGTCACGCCGAATGGACGGGCGAATAAATCGCCACCATTCTCGCGGCCATCGCGGCCACCATGTCGCGAACCTCCTGCGGCTCCAGAACCTCGATTTCGGGGCCAAGCCGCAGGAACTCCGTTGCCGCCTGCCGGGCGGAGCCGATGGGCAAGGTCGCTTCGCGCCATCCGTCGGGCCCCGGCTCGCTCATTTCCATGCGCTTGTTCGCGTAACCGCTGTTGAAATGGGGCAGCATCTTTGCGCCCCAGTCGGAAAGCCGCACGCGGGCGACGTTCGGATGCATTTCCGCATCCAGCCGCTCGGTATTGTCGCGCCAATGGGCGGCGAGATCGAAATCGCGGGGCGGCTCGAATGTCTCCTCGGTGACGATCAGATCGAGGATGCGGGCGATGCGATAGGTCAGCGCCGCATCCTTTGAGCGTGCGACCAGATACCAGGCACCCCCCTTCAGCACGAGGCCGAGCGGCTGCGTCTCGATCGTCTTTTCCTTGCGCCATGTCTGGTAGCGCATGCGGATGACCTTGTGGTTCCAGACCGCATCCGTGATCGCCTCCAGATGCGCCGGCTGTTCACCCTCGCCAAACCAGGCGATCGTGTCGAGATGAAAACGGCTGCGCATCGCGGCGGCACTCTTGCGCAGATCTTCCGGCAGCGCGACGGCAAGCTTCTTCTCCGCGCTCGCCATCACTGCGCCAAGCCCGAGGTCGGTGCAGGGCCGGGCAGGCCACTCAGGAACAGCGCCTGCGCCTCCTTGGTCGAAAGCCCGTTCAGCCGCACGCGATAGCCATCGAGCAGCCGATAGCCGCCCTCCGGACCACGCTCGCTATAGACGGGAATGCCGGCAAGCGAGAGCTGGTCGATATCGCGATAGATGGTGCGCAGCGACACGCCATTCTCTTCGCTGAGCTCGGTCGCGGTCACAAGGCCGCGGGCCTGCAGTGTTGTCAGGATGTTGATGAGGCGGCTCGCCCGCATAGGTCAGTGTCTCCGAAAATTTTCGCGATCGTGCCGGAATGAATATGACATATTCTGACAGGTATGGGGACGTAACCTGACATGATCGTCAATCGAACGAGGAGAGAGACACCATGACCGGCAACGACCACATCACGCTCCACTACATGCCGCAAACCCGCGCCGCCGGCACGCGGATCATTCTGGAAGAGCTCGGCGCGCCCTACGATCTTCATGTCATGAACATGAAGACGGGCGAAAACCGCGAGCCCGGCTATCTGGGGATCAACCCGCTCGGCAAGGTGCCGGCGATCGAACATCGCGGCAAGCTGGTCACGGAGCAGGTGGCGATTGCCATCTATCTCGGCGATCTCTTTCCCCAGGCAGGCCTGACGCCGGCTGTCGATGATCCGGACCGCGGGCCCTATCTGCGCTGGCTGGTTTACTACGCGGCCTGCTTCGAGCCGGCACTCATGGACAAGTTCAGAAACGTCGATCCCGGTCCGATCACCCAGTCGGTCTACGGGACCTATGACCTGATGCTGGATACGCTCGAAGGCGCCCTGTCGAAAGGTCCCTATATTCTGGGCGACCGGCTGAGCCTTGCCGACATCCAGTGGGGCGTCGCGCTCAACTGGACGATGATGTTCGGCATCGTGCCGCAGCGCCCGCGCTTCGTCGAATATCGCGACCGGATTGCATCCCGCCCATCCTTCGCCAAGGTGTGGAATGAGGATGTCGCCTTTGCGGAGAAGCATGCGGCTCTGGCCGCCGCAAAGGCCTAAGCGAGTTTCAATGCCAGCGCGCCGGCGGTAATCACGCCGCCGGCCACATAGCGCCAGATGGTGCCGTTTTCGCGGAAGACGAAGATGGAGATCAGAAGCGCGAAGACGATGGATGTCTCGCGCAACGCGGCGACCAGCGCGACCGGCGCTTTCGTCATCGCCCAGAGCGCAACGCCATAAGATCCGATGGAGCCCGCGCCGCCAATCGCCGCCCGCCACCAGTTTGTTTTCAGATGTTCGCTGACGCGGACACGGCCACGCGTGTAGAGCGCATATCCGAAGAGCACGATCGGCGGCAGGATCGAAATCCACAGCACATAGGAGATCGGATCATTGGCCGTGCGCGCGCCCCAGGCGTCGAAAAGCGTGTACATGCCGATCATCACCGCATTGAGCAGCGCCAGACCCGCAGCCTTGGCGCTATTGGCGCGAACGCCCAGCGCCATGATGAAGATGCCGCCGGAAATGCAGCCGATGCCGATCAGGGCGTGGGTCGAAACGGTCTCGCCGAAGACGGTGAAGCTCAAGGCCGTCACGACAAGCGGAGCCGCGCCGCGCATCAGCGGATAGACAAGCGCGATGTCTCCCAGCCGGTAGCTTGCGGCAATCAGCAGGAAATAGATCGTCTGCAAGACGACCGAGGCCATCAGGAAAGGCCAGATCTGCCAACCGGGCATCGGGAAGAAGGGCAGGACAATCAGCGAGATCACCGCTGCACCAAGAGAAATCATCGCCGTATTGAGAACCTTGTCCTCGCCGCCCTTGATGATGGCATTCCAGCTGGCATGGAAGAGGGCGCCAAGGAGCACCAGGAGCGCGACATCGAAAGGCAAGGGAACACCGGCAGGAATGAAATATGACAGTTGCGTGACAGTGCGCCCGTCATCGTTCGGCGTCAAGCGGTCGTCGTTCTGCCGTCTTGTCAGGCCAGAAAACTCCGTATATGGTCGGCAAATGTGAACATAAGGAGAACGAATTGTCTCTGGATCCGCGTATTTCCCTCATCACGCTCGGCGTGGAGGATGTCCAGCGCTCGACCGAGTTTTACGAGCGGCTTGGCTGGAAGAAGAGCTCGGCTTCGCAGGACGCGATTACCTTCATTCAGCTGAAGGGAACCGTGCTCGCCTTGTTCTCAAGGGGTTCACTGGCCGAGGATGCGCATGTCGAGAACACGCCGAAAGGCTTCTCCGGTGTGACGCTTGCCCACAATGTCGCAAGCGAGATCGGGGTGGATGCGGTCTACAAGTTCGCACTGTCCTGCGGTGCAACGCCGGTCAAGCCACCGGAGAAGGTCTTCTGGGGCGGCTATTCCGGATATTTTGCCGATCCCGATGGCCACCTCTGGGAAGTCGCCTGCAATCCTTTCGTGCAGCAGGATGCGTCCGGCCACCTCGTCATGCCGGAATAGGAGCTCACCGGCGGCAGAAGACCGAGAAGATATCGTCGCACGGGTCCGGCTCCTGGATGCAATGAAGCACCGGGCACTGGCCGTTTGCCGAGGGAATGGTCACCTGTTCTGCGACCTGATGCGGTCCGCAATAGGCGCCGCTGCGCACATAGCGGTCGTAGAGCGGGAGGTTTGCCACCCGCTTCGAGGGATAGCGGAAGATGGCGGCCTTCTGCGTCGCGAGGATGCCCTGAACCCGCTCGCAGCTCATGGTCGTCGAATTGTATCGGGAAATCGCGCCTGCCTGACCGGCCGTCATCGTGACGGCAAGGGCGGCAGCGACAGGGAGCATGAACTTTATCATCGGACTGCCCTTTCAATTCGGGTCGGGGATTTCAATATGAACGGAATAGGGGAGCAAACTGTTCCCCATTAAGGCGGCCCACTTGTGGCGGAGGCGAGCGTGAACCACGATTTTTATCCCGATGATCTTATACGAAATATTCTGACGTCAACGAAGACGATCGCGCTGGTGGGTGCATCGCCCAAGCCCGAGCGGCCGAGCTATGGCGTGATGGCCACTCTGCTGAGGAAGGGATACAAGGTCATCCCGGTCAATCCCGGTCAGGCCGGCAAGCAGATCCACGGCCAGACGGTTGTTGCAAACCTCGCCGATATCGATGTCCCGGTCGACATGATCGACGTGTTCCGCGCACCGGAGCAGATGGGTGATGTGATCGATGATGTCTTCAAGATGAAATCGCATCCCAGATATATCTGGGGCCAGCTCGGCGTGCGCGATGATGCGGCCGCGGCGCGTGCCGAGGAGAAGGGCATCACGGTTGTCATGAACCGTTGCCCCGCAATCGAGATCCCGCGCCTCGGCCTCTGAGATCGCTGTTCAGCCCTGCTGAAACTCCGGATGCGCGCGCAATTCGCTCATCGTCTCATGGTTGGGGCAGAAATGCGCGTAGTTCTCGGACGCCGTCCCGGCATCGAGCTCGTGACGGCAGCGGCCCTTGTCCTCGCAAAGTGCGCAGGCCGTCTGCAGGCCGCGATAAAGGCCAGGCTCGTCATAGTGGACGGCATCCGGGTCGATATTGAGCGCCCGCATCAGGCGCTCCATGTCGTCGGCGGCAGAGGCGCCGTGGCGCACGATGGCCGCCAGCATCTGCGGGTTCACGCCGACATCGGTCGCCAGCATTGCCAGCCCCTGATCCCCGAGCGCTGAAAGCTCATCAAGTTCGCGCGCGATCTCCTGCCGTTCCTGCCACCAGGACTGAACCCGGCCACGAAGGCTCTGGAAGACATTGTGCTCGGTTTTGGCCATGGCGTGCGGCATTGGGGCTCTCCTCAACTTGCTTTCCGCCATTTTTGATCGACGAGAGCCTTTCCGCCTTGATCCTGATCAAGTCTCGTCAGCGCGTTTCTCTGGCCTGGCCGATCGCCACTTAGGCTTTCCAATTTTGCCCTTTGAATTAGACAATAAATCCTCGCACGGCCCGAAATGACCTGTTACCCGTTACAGCCTCGGTTCAAAGAAACATCTCTTCGGGAGGATCAAAGATGACCGCCACCACTCCGGGTTTTTCCACGCTTGCCGTTCATGCCGGTGCCAAGCCGGATCCGACGACCGGCGCGCGCGCCACGCCGATCTATCAGACGACCAGCTTCGTCTTTAACGATTCCGACCACGCTGCAGCGCTGTTCGGCCTCCAGCAGTTCGGCAACATCTACACGCGCATCATGAACCCGACGCAGGCGGTTCTGGAAGAAAAGGTCGCGGCCCTTGAAGGCGGCACGGCAGCGCTGGCCACGGCCTCCGGCCATGCCGCACAGCTGCTGATCTTCCACACGATCATGGAGCCGGGCAAGAATTTCGTCGCGGCCAAGCGCCTCTATGGCGGCTCGATCAACCAGTTCGGCCATGCCTTCAAGAACTTCGGCTGGCAGGTGCGCTGGGCCGATCCCTTCGATCTCGCCGAACTCGAACGCCAGATCGACGCCGACACCCGCGCGGTTTTCATTGAAAGCCTCGCCAATCCGGGCGGCACCTTTGTCGATATCGCAGCCATTGCCGAAGTCGCGCACAAGCACGGCCTGCCGCTCATCGTCGACAACACGATGGCGACGCCGTATCTCATTCGTCCGCTGGAGCATGGCGCCGACATCGTCGTTCACTCGCTGACCAAGTTCATGGGCGGCCATGGCAATTCCATGGGCGGCATTCTGGTCGATGGCGGCACGTTCGACTGGTCGAAATCCGGCAACTATCCGATGCTGTCCCAGCCGCGTCCGGAATATAACGGTCTCGTGCTGCATCAGGTCTTCGGCAATTTCGCCTTCGCCATCGCTGCCCGCGTTCTCGGCCTGCGCGATTTCGGACCCTCGATCTCGCCCTTCAACGCCTTCCAGCTCCTGACCGGCATCGAGACGCTGCCGCTGCGCATGCAGCGTCATTGCGAAAACGCCCTTCAGGTCGCAAGCTGGCTCAAGGCACATGAAAAGGTCAGCTGGGTTTCCTATTCCGGCCTGCCGGATGACCCGAATAATGCCCTGCAGAAGCGCTATTCGCCGCGCGGCGCGGGCGCCGTCTTCACCTTCGGTCTCAAGGGTGGCTATGCCGCCGGCAAGACCTTCGTGGAAGGCCTCAAGCTCTTCTCGCATCTCGCCAATATCGGTGACACCCGCTCGCTGGTCATCCATCCGGCATCGACCACGCACAAGCAGCTGACGGAAGCCCAGCAGATTGCAGCCGGCGCTGGTCCGGACGTTGTTCGCCTGTCGATCGGCATCGAGGATGCTGCCGACATCGTCGCCGACCTTGAGCAGTCGCTCGCAGCCGTCTGAGTGACAGGAACGCCGGAGACCGACATGACGAAGGCCTATAAATTCGACCTGTCCGCAATCGAGCCGGAGGAGGGCGCGCCCGCGCCCGACCGGCTCATCTCCGGCGATCCCCGCTTCACGACCTGGAATTTCGAAGAAGCCGACGGCGGCATTTATGCCGGCGTCTGGCAGGCAACGCCCGGCAAGTGGCGCGTCGTCTATGACGAATGGGAATATTTCCACATTCTCGAAGGTCACTCTATCCTGACGGAGGAGGGCGGCGAGCCCGTCCACCTCAGGGCCGGTGACAGCATGATCGTCCGCCCCGGTTTCACCGGAACCTGGGAAGTGATCGAGACGACCCGCAAGGACTACGTGATCCGCCTTTAGAACCCATCCGCGATCGCAGGACGGCGCGAGCCGTCTTGCACCCGCCAATTTGCAGGTATATACCCGCATCATGACTCATCCGTGTTACTGCATCGCGCTGCGCAAAGTATCGCGTCGTCTGACAGCCGTCTACGACGAGGCCTTCGCGCCGCTTGGGATTACGGTGTCGCAGTTCAGTCAGTTGCGAAACATCAAGCGCAAGCAGCCGGTTTCGCTGACGGAACTGGGGGAAATTCTGGAGCTTGACCGCTCGACGGTCGGCCGCAACACCAAGGTTCTGCAGCGCATGGGCCTGGTGGCGATGGCGGCTTCGCCGGAGGACCAGCGGGAGACGGTACTCACCTTGACCGATGAGGCACAGGCCCTTTTGAAGCGCGCCATGCCGATCTGGAATGACGTGCAGGCTCGCATCGAGGCCAAGCTCGAAGCTGCGGAATTTGATCGCCTCATCGGGGCGCTTGGGGACTTGTAATTTTTACGCCAATGCGGGCATATACCCGCATCAACGGAGAGCAACATGATGTCGAAGCGAGTCGCGGCCTTTCTTGCCGCCCGAGGCATACATTACGGCTGGCTGGTCATCGGCATCACCTTTCTCACCATGCTGGCAACGGCCGGCGCGATGGGCTCGGCGGGTGTCCTGATCCGGCCGCTCAGCAATGAGTTCGGCTGGACCACGGAAGAAATCTCCACCGCGATGGCAATCCGTCTCGTTCTATTCGGGCTGCTTGGTCCGTTTGCCGCCGTGCTGATGAACCAGTTCGGCATTCGCGCCGTGGTGACGACCGCAGCCGCCCTGATCTCCATCGGCATTCTTTGCTCGCTTTTCATGACGCAGCTCTGGCAGCTGATGCTCTTCTGGGGGCTCTTCGTTGGCGTGGGAACGGGCCTGACGGCGCTGGTTCTGGGCGCGACGGTGGCAACGCGCTGGTTCGAATCACGCCGTGGTCTCGTCGTCGGCCTGATGACGGTCAGCAACGCGACCGGGCAGCTGATTTTCCTGCCGATCCTGGCAAGCCTCACCGAGCACTATGGCTGGCGCACCGCGCTATCGCTCATGGTGGTGATCCTGGCCGCAGCCATCGTGCTGATGCTGACCTTCATGCGCAACTACCCGGCCGATGTCGGTCTAGCCCCCTTCGGCGGCAAGGCGATTGAGCCCCCGCCGCCGCGCGCGGCCTCCTTTGGCGAAATGATGATGACGCCGCTGGTTGTTCTGCGGGGGGCGATCGGCAAGCCAGTCTTCTGGGCGCTGTTCTTCTCCTTCTTCGTCTGCGGGCTCAGCACCAACGGGCTCGTCCAGACGCACTGGATCTCCATCTGCGGCGATTTCGGCATCCTGCCGGTGGCTGCTGCCGGCCTGCTCGCGACGATCGGCATCTTCGATTTCATCGGCACGCTGGGGGCCGGCTGGCTCTCCGACCGTTTTGACAATCGCTGGCTTCTGTTCTGGTTCTATGGTCTGCGCGGCCTGTCGCTGATCGCGCTCTCCATGTCCGGCTTCGATTATGTCACGCTGTCGCTCTTCGCGGTCTTCTACGGGCTCGACTGGGTGGCGACCGTACCGCCGACGGTCAAGCTGACGGTGGCAAACTTCGGTCGCGCGCAGGCCAACATCGTCTTCGGCTGGGTCTTCGCCGCCCACCAGCTCGGCGCGGCAACGGCCACCTTCGGGGCGGGCTATATCCGCACCGACTACGAGACCTTCATGCCAGCCGTCTATATTGCGGGCTTCGCCTGCCTGATTGCCGCACTCGTGGTTCTCGGGATCAACCGTGGCCGCAAGCCGCAGCCGCTTTCGGAGCAGCCGGCCTGACGCGAGAGGCATCAGGAACAAGCTGACGCGCCAGACGTTCTCGTCCCGGGGTCAAGTGGCCCCGGGGAGAGATGTGCCATGGCTGATGTCAGCAAGATTTTTTCAAAATTCGCGACCAAGACTGCCAAACTGGCCGGCCGTCCGGCGACCTTCGTGCTCGCGGTCGCCATCGTTGTTCTATGGGCCGTGACCGGTCCGCTCTTCGGCTTCTCGGATGTCTGGCAGCTCGTCATCAATACCTCGACGACAATCATCACCTTCCTGATGATCTTCCTGCTGCAGAATTCCCAGAACCGGGACAGCGAGGCAATTCAGGCCAAGCTCGATGAACTCATTCTGGTCGGTGCGGCGCAGAACCGTTTCGTCGGCGTCGAAAAGCTCGATGAAAAAGAGCTCGACAAGCTCAAGAAGCAACTGGAAGAGCGGGCGCGCACCGTCGGGGAAACACTGGAGGAGCGCGCCGGAGACGCAGGCTGACGCTGAGTCTAGACTAGCGCAGCAAGATGCTCAGCACCGGTGCAAACAGCACGTTCACCAGACCGACCAGAACCATCACCAGGCTGGCGATCGAGCCTTCCTCGCGGCCGATCTGGTTGGCGCGGGCAACACCGGCACCATGCGCGCCCATGCCGAAAAGCGCGCCGCGGGCCATGGCCGACTTGAGCGGTAGAATGTTCATGAGGACATCGCCGAGAGCCGCGCCGATGACGCCCGTGACGACCACGAAGATCGCCGTCAGATCCGGCACGCCGCCAATATCCTTCGACACCGTCATCGCAAACGGCGTGCTGAACGAGCGCGCCATCAGGCTGAGCCGCAGCGTTCCGTCAATGCTGAGCAGGCTTGCAAGTCCCCAGGCGGTGACCATGGCGGTCGTGCTGCCGACGACAACGCCGAAGGCGAGCGCCGGCCAGTAGCGGCGGATTGTGGCGCGCTGTTCGTAGATCGGAACAGCGAACGCAACTGTCGCAGGCCCCAGCATGGCGACCAGCCAATGCGTGACATGAATATATTGCGTGTAGCTCTGCTTCAGGATCAGGGCGAGGATGATCAGCAGAACCGGCGCGACCAGCAGCGGCGACAGCCAGGGGCTCGGATGGCGACGGTAGACCTGGCGGGCGGCGAGGTAGATGCCGATCGTCGCGGCAGGCCAGAAGATACTGGCGAGAATTGTTTCAATGAGCGCGGGCATGACGGTCTCCAACCCTCATCATCAGGCGGTAGCTGACATCGACGGCGAGCGCCGTGACGATCATGACCATGGTTGCGCCAACCAGAATGACGGCGAAAATCTTGACGCCGAGCAGGCCCAGGAATTCGCGATGGTCGAGCACCGCCAGAACCGCTGGAATGAAGAAGAGCAGCATTTCGGCCAGAAGGAACTTCGCACCGCTGCGCAGGCTGACAATGTTGATGCGGCCGGTGGCCAGAAGGCCCAGAACGAAAAACAGCCCGATCACGCTGCCGGGAACCGGAAGACCGAGAAGGTGGACGACGGCTTCGCCGGCCTGCCAGATGAGAATGAGCAGAGCGATCTGGAATACGGCGCTGACATGCATCATCCGACGGACGGAGAGTGTGATTTGGCGCGTTGTCATCTCTATGGCTCCTGATTTCGTGCTGGAAATATATGCTGCACTGCGATATGAGTAAAATGAATTGATCTCATGAATGTAAGTCCTGATTGGAATAGTCATGGAGCTGCGGGCATTGCGCGTCTTCACCGAGGTTATCCGCCAGGGTGGCTTCTCTCAGGCCGGCAAGACGGTCTTCCTGACGCAGTCGGCAGTGAGCAAGGCGGTGCGGCAGCTGGAAGACGAGCTGGGTTTCGCGCTGATCGACAGGTCAGGCCACAAGCCGGCGCTGACGGATGCCGGGCGCGTGGCCTTCCGGCATGCTCAGACCATGCTGACCCAGCGCGAAGACCTACTGACGGAACTGTCGGAACTGAAGGGCCTCAAGCGTGGCGCGCTGCGCCTCGGCCTGCCGCCCATCGGCAGCGACATCCTTTTCGCGCCCATTTTCGCAGAGTACCGCACCCGCCATCCGGACATTGAAATCCAGTTGGTCGAGCACGGCAGCCGGCGGCTGGAGGAAATGGTGCTGGCGGGCGAGGTCGATCTCGGCGCATCGCTGCTGCCGGTTCCCGAGGCGCTCGATTGGCAGGAGGTGACGCGCGAGCCGCTTCACGTCCTGATCGCGGAGGGCCATCCGCTGTCAAGGCGGCCCGAGATCGCCCTTGAGGAGCTGAAGGACATGCCGCTCATCTTTTTCGACAGCGGCTTCGCGCTCAATCCGATCATTCTGGAAGGCTGTCGTGAGGCTGGTTTCGAGCCGACCATTGCGGCCCGCAGCGGCCAGATCAACTTCATCGTCGAACTGGTCGGTGCAGGCCTCGGCGTCGGCTTTTTGCCGCGTCTGATTGCCGATCTGCGCGTGCGCCCCGGCGTGGTTCACGTCCCGGTCCATTCGCCGGCGATGAACTGGCACATGGCATGGGTCTGGCGCCGTGGTGGCTATCTCTCCTTCGCCGCCAAGGCCTGGCTCGATCTCGCCCGCGAGGTCACCATGAAAGCTTCAACGTCTCCAGCCCATGGAAGTGATACACATCCTTGACCTCAGGCGTTTCTGCCAGACGCAGACCCGGCAGGCGATCGAAGAGGATGGGCAGAACGGTGTTCATCTCCAGCCGCGCCAGCGGCGCGCCGATGCAGAAGTGAATGCCGGCACCAAATGAGAGGTTCTGTCCTTCATCGCGCTGCGGCTTGAAGGCGAGGGGATCGGGAAACTTTGCCGGATCGAGATTGGCGGCGGCGAGGATCAGTCCCACCTTGTCGCCCTTCTTGAACGAATGCCCGAAGACCTCGACATCCTCCAGCGCCCAGCGCTCGAAGATATGCACCGGGGCCGAAATGCGGAAACATTCCTCGACCAGCCGCTCCGTCGTCGCCTCATCACTGGTGAGTGACTTGGGGTCGAGCCCGCTGCCGAGAATGATGTTCACCGCATTGCCGATCTGATGAACGGTCGCTTCGTGACCTGCATTGAGCAGCACGATCGTTGTCGAGACGAGCTCTTCTTCCGTCAGATACTGCCCGTCGCGCGCCGGCTGAACCATGAGGCTCAGCAGATCATCCTGCGGGTTGGCGCGCTTTTCGGCGGCAAGCTTTAGGACATAGTCTGCGAACTCGCGCGACGCCTGATTGGCGCGCGCCTCGTCCTCTGCCGTGCGGCCAAACTGGTACATGCGGACATAATCATGCGACCAGTCGAGCAATTGCCGGCACATGTCGTCCGGAACGCCGATCATGCGGGCGATCACCGTCACCGGCACGATCTCGGCAAAGGCGTTGAGGAGTTCAACCTCTCCCTTCGGCTGGAACCCGTCGATCAGGCTGTGGGCCAGCGCCGCGATCTCCGGCCGCAACTTCTCGATATGGCGCGAAACGAAGGCGCGGTTGACCAGCGTGCGCAGCCGCGTGTGCTCCGGCGGCTCCAGTTCGAGGAGCGATTTCGATTCGGCGCGATCAAAATCGGCGAGCTTCGGATCGGCCGGCCCAAGGCCTGCTTCCTCGCGGCTCATGATATGGGTGATCTGCCGCCCGAAGCGACGGTCACGCAGGAGCGCATTCACGGCATCATAGCGCGTGAAATACCATTGCTTCTGCTCCCGCCAGTAAAAGGCCGGGCCGATATCGATCAGCGCCGCATAGGCGGGATTGGGGTTCTGGTAGAAGCCGGGATGGCGTGCGTCGAGAGAGACTTCGGCGCTTGCCTTGTCGATGGTCAGAAAGTTCTGCACGGGATCCGCCTCACGCTTCCGCCGGGACGGGCGTCGGCTTGCCGTCCTTGTCGAGCGCCACCATGATGAAGATGGCGTTGGTCACCTTTTCCATGCGGTCGCTGAGATAGCGCTGCGCCCAGACCTCGACATTCAGCGTGATCGATGTCCGGCCAACGGCCTGGATGTCCGAATAGACGCAGAGCGTGTCGCCGATCTTCACCGGCATGGCAAAGGCCATTTCCTTGACGGCTGCAGTGACCACACGGCCCCTGGCGCGCTCGGCGGCGCGGATGCCGCAGGCAAGGTCCATCTGCGCCATCACCCAGCCGCCGAAAATGTCGCCCGCCGCGTTCGCGTCGCCCGGCATGGCGAGCGTTCTCAGCGTCAATTCACCCTTCGGTCCGAGCGTATCCGGCATGTCATTCTCCACGATTCTTCAATGTGTTGAGGATCGCTTGACACGATCTCCAAGTCAAATTCGAGGCGGCGATTTCCGCCATTAGATTGAAATGCGGGGTCGATGCGGTTAAAGAGGGCGTCCCTGAAACGTTTTAGTTCATAACTGAAACTGACATGCCGCGTGAGTGGCAGGAGGTAGCATTGGCCGTTGATAACCTGCTGGCGAAGATGACACTCGAAGAGCAGGCTGCCCTGCTGTCTGGTGCTGATTTCTGGACGACAGTTGCGATTCCACGGCTGAAGATACCGAAGATCAAGGTCTCGGACGGACCGAACGGTGCGCGCGGTTCGGGCTCGCTGGTCGGTGGCGTCAAGTCTGCCTGTTTCCCCTGCGCGATCTCCATCGGCTCCAGCTTCGATCCGGCGCTGGCGCGTGCCATCGGCAAGGCGCTGGCGGAAGAGGCGAAGTCGAAATCCGCCCGCGTGCTTCTTGCCCCGACGGTCAACATTCACCGCTCGGGCCTCAACGGCCGCAATTTCGAATGCTATTCGGAAGACCCGTTTCTGACCTCTGAAATCGCCGTCGGCTATATCGAGGGCGTCCAGGGCGAGGGGATTGCCGCGACGATCAAGCATTTCGTCGGCAACGAATCCGAGATCGAACGCTTCACCATGTCCTCCGACATCGGCGAGCGGGCCCTGCGCGAACTCTACCTGCCGCCGTTCGAGGCGGCTGTGAAGCGCGCCGGCGTGCGCGCCATCATGTCCTCCTACAACCGCCTCAACGGTACCTTTACCAGTGAGCACCACTGGCTTCTCACGCAGGTTCTGCGCGTCGAGTGGGGCTTTGACGGCATCGTCATGTCCGACTGGTTCGGCTCCCATTCGACGGTCGCCTCGGTTGCCGCAGGTCTCGATCTCGAAATGCCTGGTCCGACGCGCGATCGTGGCGAGAAACTCGTCGCAGCCGTCAAGAACGGCGAGATCGATGCAGCCAAGGTCAAGGAATCGGCAGGTCGCATGCTGGATCTCATCCGCTGGGTCGGCGCTTTCTCCAATCCGGAAATGCATGCAGAGATCGCCGAAGACCGGCCAGAGCACCGGGCATTGATCCGGCGCGCCGGTGCGGAAGGCACGGTTCTCCTCAAGAACAACGGCGTCCTGCCGCTCAACAAGAACGAGACCGGGACGCTTGCTGTCCTCGGACCCAATTCTGCAGAGGCGCGCATCATGGGTGGCGGGTCGGCCCAGATCAACGCGCATTACTCGGTCACGCCGCTCGAAGGCATCAGGAAGGCGCTTGCCGGCTCCAATGCCATCTTCCATGTGAAGGGCGTTGCCAACAATCGCCTGGTCAAGCTGCATCGTGGCCCGGTCCATATCGACTATTTCAACTCGACCGATCTTTCGGGCGCGCCGGTCCATGCCGAGGACATCGACATGTCCGAACGCTTCTGGATGGACCCGATCAGCAAGACGTTCGACATCAATGCCTTCTCCGCGCGCGTCACCTTCACCTTCACCCCGGAGGCCGATGGCGAACATGTCTTCGGGCTGGTCTCCGCCGGCCGTTCCCGCCTGAGGGTTGCCGGACAGGATACGATCGAAAACTGGGACAGCTGGACGCGCGGCGCCAACTATTTCACCGCCGGCAATGACGAGGTTCGCAACGCCGTGGCACTGAAGGCCGGGGTGCCGGTTCAGGTCGTCGCCGAGTTCCGTTCGCCGGTTGCAGGCGACGGCGGCCTTCACCTTAACGCGATCCGCATCGGCGTCGAACTGCCGCTTGGCGACGCCGAGTTCGAAGAGGCGTTGAAGAGGGCGGAAGCCTGCGATGTCGCCATCATCTTCGCCGGACGTGAGGGCGAGTGGGATACCGAAGGTAACGACCTGCCGGACCTGCGCCTGCCTGGACGCCAGGACGAGTTGATTGCGCGCGTTGCCGCAGTCAACTCCAAGACCGTCGTCGTGCTGCAGACCGGAGGCCCGGTCGAAATGCCGTGGATCAACGACGTCGCTGCGGTGCTCCAGTCCTGGTACCCCGGGCAGGAGGCCGGCAATGCGATTGCCGACGTGCTTTTCGGCTTTGCCGAACCCGGTGGCCGCCTGCCGCAGACTTTCCCGCTGCAGCTGTCAGACAATTCCGCCATCACCGGCGATCCGCTCGTCTATCCGGGCAAGGAAGGGCATGTCGAATATCGCGAGGGCGTCTTCGTCGGCTATCGCCATCACGATACGCGCAAGATCAAGACGCTTTTCCCCTTCGGCCACGGCCTGTCCTACACAAGCTTCTCCTGGGGGCGTCCGAAGATCAGCGCCGAGGCGATGGGCAATGATGGTCTCAAGGTGACGCTGAATGTGACGAATACCGGCAAGCGGGCAGGGGCTGACGTCGTCCAGCTTTACGTGCGCCCGGTGTCCCCCAAGGTCGAGCGCCCGGAAAAGGAACTGCGCGCCTTCCGCAAGATCAGGCTTGGACCCGGCGAGGCGAAGCAGGTGGATCTCTGCATCACGTTGCGGGACCTTTGCCGCTTCGACGAGGACGCGCGCTGCTTCATCGCCGACGCCGGCGAATACGAGGCCGTGATTGCGGCAAGCGCGGAAGATATCCGTCACACCTGCCGTTTCCGTCTGGACCAGGAATGGACGCTCTCCGTCGGCCGCTGAGCGTAGACTCGGGTCATCCGCGCGGGCAGGCTGCCTTGACCTTTTTCAGCGCAGAAGCTGCTCCATTCAGCGGGAATTTTGTTTCCGCAATGCCGGCTTTGGTCGAGGCGAATGAAATCGCCTCCGCCTTGCCCAATGCGGCGGTGAGATCGTCCTTGCTCTTCAGATCGAGATAAAGCAGGCTGTCCATGTCGGCATAGGTCATGTCGCGCTCGAAGCTTTGCGAGCCGACCTTGATCGAGAACCGGCCGACGAACTCGGGATTGTCACCAGGCGGTGTAAACCCGCCAGGCGGGCCGAAGGCCATCGCCAGCGTGCCGGGCGCACCGCATTCGATGGTCAGCTCACCGCCCGCTGCATTGCAGATGCGTGCCACCATGCGGCTGCCGCCTTCGCCTTCCTCCATGGACGCGCCCCATTTGCTGCAATCGTCGGCTTGCGCGCCTGCGGCAACAACGAACATCACACTCGCCAGGATCAGTCTCATCGCTATCTCCATCCGGTGACCGAAAGGTATCATTTACCATTCGTTGCTAGCCTCTAACGTGACGGCTGCACATGCGACTGAGCTTATGCGCCTCGATTTATGCTCGCAATAACCTCGGTAACAGACATCGGCGGCGTGTTGCGATCCCGCGTCTGGAAGAGAGATGAGTATGGTGTTCTCGACTTCTCTGGCGCGGAGCGCGTCCTCGGCGGCGCTTGCCTGCCTGATCCTCTCCGGCTGCTATGATTCCGACCCGATGTCGGTCGCCGATATCGGTCCGCGCGGGAAGACCCATGCCGTCCCGCTGGCGCCGGTCAGGTCGCCTTCGAGCAACGTGGCCTATCCCATTCTGGAAGGCCCGGTTGGAAAGATCGAGCGCAGCCAGAGGGCGGCAAACCCCAACCAGGACTTGATCGAGCTGCCGGAGACGGCGCCATCGCAGGCGCCGCTGAACGATGCGGCGAGCCAGCCGCTGCCCGCCGCGACAGAGGCAAACGCCGCCGCGAAAGGCAACGAAGTCGACATGGACAAGCTCTTCGGCTTTTCCGGTCAACCGGCGCAGCAGGGACAGCAGGATCAGGGCCCCCAGATTGCCGAGGGCGATGTCGACGCTCCGGTAATTGACGGTGTCGGGACCGACAACCTTCGCGACGTGTCGAAGACCCGCAGCATTCCGGTCGATGACGCGGTCGCCAGACCGGCCGAGGTTCAGGAACAGAAGGTCGCCTATATTCCCCGGTTCAATGATCCGATGTCCGTTCCCGAAAGCCACGGCGGCATGCCAGCCTCGGAGAAGAGTTGCCGGCAGACGCTGCAGAAGCTTGGCGTCGTCTATGCCGATATTCCCGGCATTCACGATGGACCGAGTTGCGGGATCGACTATCCCGTGCAGGTGCAGTCGATCAATGGCGTGCGCATCCTTCCTGCCGCCAAGCTGAACTGCGGCATGGCGGTGACGTTCGCGCGCTGGGTGAAGGACGATCTCGTGCCGACGGCCCGCATCCGCTACTTCTCCGGCGTCAATACGATCCGGCAGATGTCGTCCTATTCCTGCCGCCCGATGAATTCGAAGCGGGGCAATCCGTGGTCTGAGCACGCCAAGGGCAACGCCATCGATGTCGGCCAGATCATCCTGAACAATGGCGAGGGGATCGACGTGCGCAAGCCCGGCTTCTTCTCGTTCCGGCAGAAGGGTCTGCTGAACTCGGTGCGGGCCGACTCCTGCAAGTATTTCAACACGGTGCTCGGCCCCGGCGATCCCTATCACGGTGACCACTTCCATTTCGACCTGCGCAGCCGCAAATCGGGGCGCCGCTATTGCAGCCTGGATTGAGTTGTACGCCGGACAAAAAAAGAGGCCGGAAGACCGGCCTCGAAAGGGTGCTGTGACGATGGGGGCGTCAGAGCTTGCAGACGCCATTCCGGAGCGGGGGCCGGAAGCAAAATCGAAAGCGTCTGCGAGGCTTTGATACCGGCTCAATGCTTCATTTGGATGACACGCGCCGGATAAGTGAGCGATACGGCGACGATAGATCCGCGTTCCACTGCGTCTCTGTGGAAAACTCGAGGATCAGTCCATCAGCCGCATTTCATTCGGCTGGATGCGCACCGCCGAAAGCGATGAGAGGAAGTTCATGCCGAGCAGGCTCGTGTCCAGCCGGCCTTCCTGCGCGACAGCCGCCGAAACATTCTTCCGCACGATGGGGCCGATGGCGAGTTCCGGGATCGTCACGGGTGCTGCCTTGGCCATGCCATTGGCCGTTGTCACCGGCATGGAGAAATTAAGGTTCTCCGGCTTCAGCCCGGCCCGTTTGGCATCCTCATAGGTCAGCGTCACCTGGCTGGCGCCTGTGTCGATGAGCATGCCGATGCGCTCTCCGTCGACATGGGCATTCACCGCAAAGTGACCGCCCTGGGTGCGGCGGATCACCACTTCATTCTCGCCGTTGAGGCCGGTCAGGACCACCGAATGCCCGGGCATCAGTTCGGCAAGCATCCGCCGCCCGACATGCTTGGCCTCATCCTGGTAGACGTAAGCGCCGACACAGACCAGGGCGACGGCGGCCCATATGGCGAGATAGGTGAGATTGCGGCGCAGCTGGCCGCGTGAAGCGACCGCGCCCGCACCGATCATGATGGCAATCGGAAGCAGGTAGATGAAATGCCCGAAATCGTCATTCGTCATCCCGAGGGTCTGGCCGCTTCCGTGGTTGAACAGAAGCAGGGCGAGACCAATCCCCAGAATGGCAAGAACGACGCCGAGCGATCTCATGAGGCGGGGCCACCCTCTGCGAGCATCCTGCGCCGCGTGATACGGCGAGGCTTGCGTTCAACCGTCTCCAGACGGGCAGGGAGCACCGCCATCACCGCCTGTCGCTCCGCGTCCGTCATTTCGATCCAGCGGGCGAGCTCGTCGAGCGTCCGGCCACAACCGAAGCAGTAGCCGGTCTTGTCATCAATCGAGCAGACGAGAATGCAGGGGGATTCCATGAGGGGCTTCTTCGATTTTCACTGGGTCTAATATCGGCAGGTCAAACGGCGACCGCAAGGGCAACACAAAGTGCGATTTCGCAAATCTGCTCGGTCGCCCCCAGGGTATCTCCCGTATGTCCTTGAATTTTGCCATGAACAAGGCGCGTGAACAGCGCAATTGCAAGCCCCGCGACAATCGCGCCGGCAATGGCAGGTCCGGCCCCGAGACCGGGCAGGATCGTGAGGGCATAGATCAAGCCGCCGGTGATCAGCGCGGTCTTGAGCGCGGCAGCATCCGGCTGACCGACCGCGGCGGCAACCCCGTCTGCGCGCGCCGGCGGCAATGCCGACCAGTGCCAGACAAGTGCCGCGCGCGAGGCGGCGTTGATGCCGACCATCGCAAGACCCGCAGCGAGCGGTCCGAGGGAGGCAATGCCGGCCAGCGCCTCTGTCCGCAGTCCCAGAGACAGGATGAGCGCAAGCCCGCCATAGGCACCAAGCCGGCTGTCCTTCATGATCTCCAGCATCCGCTCGCGTGTCCGCCCGCCGCCAAGCCCATCGGCGCAATCGGCCAGCCCGTCTTCGTGCAGCCCGCCGGTGAGGAGGATTTGAAGCGCCAGCGAGAGAAGTGCCGCCAGTTCCGCCTTCACGCCGAAATACAGGAAAATGCCGAAAAGAAGGGCCGGGGGCAGAGCGATCAGGGCGCCCGCGACCGCAAATGTGCCGCTCGTGGTCCGCATCGAACCATCATGGCCGACAAAGAAGCGAGCCGGCATCGGAATACGGCTCAGGAAGCCGAGCGCCCGCGCGGTCTCGCTTACAAGTTCATCCGGTCCCACCATTCTGGCCTGCTCCCCAAAAACCCTGGTCTCCGCGACGTCACGCGTCGCTTTTGCCGTTGCCTCGCGGCATCCGGGACAATATGAAAGCGGCATCAATGCCTGCCTCCAACTGAAATGACAAGGATACTGGGTCCATGAGCGTGAGTGGATTGCCGTTCGATGATTTTCGCGAACTTCTCAACAACCTTCCCGGCCCCGATGTCCGCGCGCTGGAAGCGGCCCGCAAGCGCGATGCGCAGCTGACCAAGCCGCCGGGCTCGCTCGGACGCCTCGAGGAAATCGCCTTCTGGCTCGCCGCCTGGTCTGGCCGGTCTCCGCAGGTGACGCGTCCGCTGGTCGCCATCTTTGCCGGCAATCACGGCGTCACGCGCCAGGGCGTTTCGCCCTATCCGCCGGAAGTCACCGAGCAGATGGTGGCGAATTTCACCGCCGGTGGCGCCGCCATCAACCAGATCTGCGTGACGCATGATCTTGGTCTCAAGGTCTTCGATCTGGCCCTGCAGATTCCGACGGGTGACATCACGCAGGAAGCGGCGCTCTCCGAGCGCGACTGCGCCGCCACCATGGCCTTCGGCATGGAAGGCATTGCCGGCGGCACTGACCTTCTCTGCATCGGTGAAATGGGCATCGGCAACACGACGATTGCCGCGGCGATCTTCTACGCGCTCTACGGCGGCAAGGCCGAAGACTGGGTTGGTCCCGGCACGGGTTCTGCCGGCTCTGTCCTCCAGCGCAAGATCGACGCCGTCGAAAAGGCCATTGCCTTCCACAAGGATCATCTGAGTGATCCGCTCGAAGTCCTGCGCCGCGTCGGCGGCCGCGAAATCGCCGCCATGGCCGGCGCAATCCTCGCTGCCCGCGTGCAGAAGATCCCCGTCCTGATCGACGGCTATGTCGCGACCGCGGCCGCAGCCATCCTGAAGGCCGCCAATCCGTCCGCACTCGACCATTGCCTCATCGGCCATGTGTCGGCCGAACCCGGGCACCTTCGCGCCATCGAACGCCTTGGCAAGACGCCGCTTCTGGCGCTTGGCATGCGGCTCGGCGAGGGCACGGGTGCGGCGCTGGCTGCAGGGATTGTCAAGGCTGCGGCTGCCTGTCACTCTGGCATGGCGACCTTCGAAGGCGCAGGTGTTTCCAACAAGGCTTGATGCATGCACGGAACCGGCAAGCCGCCCTTTGTAAAAGAGACAGGCTTTCGCCATTTCGTCTCGGCGGCGCGCTATTCCTGGCAGGGCTTCCTGCGTTTGCTGCAGGAAGCCGCCTTTCGTCAGCAGCTGGGCGGTTTCGTTCTGGGCATCATCGTGCTGCTTCTGGTCGGCGCGACGTTCGAGCGCATCTTCATCTTCGCCGGTCTGATGATGGTGCTTTTCGCCTTCGAGGCCGTCAACACGGCGATTGAAGAGCTGGTCGACCATCTGTCGCCCGAGTTCTCGATATTCGGCCGACATGCGAAGGATCTCGGATCGCTCGCCTGCGCCTGCCTCATCGGCCTCAATGCGGCCTATCTCGCTTACGCGGTTGCCGAAGTTTATCTGCGCTGAATGGAGCCGCCGTCAGGCGAAGGAGCGCCGGCGCTTCTCGTTTGAATGGGCTTCCCTGACCGCGGGCACGGTCTGCAATACGCGCTTCGGCGGCAGGATGGCAATCACCTCGGTTCCCTCGCGCAGCTTCGAGCGGAGAACAAACTCGCCGTTGTGCTTGGCGAGGATCGCCTGAACGATCGGCAGGCCAAGGCCGGTTCCCTGCTCGGCGCTCTTGATGGCAATCGAGCCCTGTCCGAAGGCCGAAAGGACGACCGGGATTTCATCCTCGGGAATGCCCGGGCCATTGTCGCGGATTGCCACATATTGCCCGCCGCCGGCGGTCCAGCCGAGCTTGACCGCGACTTCCCCGCCTTGCGGGGTGAATTTCACCGCATTGGACAGCAGATTGAGGATCACCTGGCGCATCGACTTCTCGTCGGCCCAGACCGGCGGGAGGCCCGTTTCAAACTGTTCGGTGATCCGGATATTCTTTGCGCGTGCACGAAGCTGCACCATGCCGATGCAGTCCTCGGTGATTTCTTCCAGCTTGACGGATTCCTCGTGCAGCTCGTAGCGGCCGGCCTCGATGCGGGAGAGATCGAGGATTTCGTTGATGAGGTTGAGGAGATGCTGACCGGACCGATGGATGTCGCCGACATATTCCTTGTAGGTCGAGTTGGACATGGGGCCCAGAACTTCGTGCTCCATCACCTCCGAGAAGCCGAGGATCGCGTTCAGCGGTGTCCGCAGTTCATGCGACATAGAGGCGAGGAAGCGGGATTTCGCCAGGTTTGCATCTTCGGCGCGGCGCCGCGCCTCGTCGGAGATGGATTTGGCGACTTCGAGTTCGGCGATCAGGTCGTCCTTTTCCGACTGGTAGGACAGAAGCTGGATGCTGGTGCGACGCAGCCGGCCGGTAAAGAAGACGAAAAACACCATGGCCGCCGTGAACATGGCGATCAGGCCGATTTCCATCGGCTCACGGTCGCGCCAGTAGAGATAGACAATGGCTGCAACGGTCGGAAGGAAGGTGACGAGCACCGCGCCATTCAGCATCGAAGAGGTCAGCGCAGTGGCACTGAGAACGATGAGAAGGGCCGCACCCTTGAACGTGAGATAGGATCCGATATCGCAGCTTGTGCAGCTCTGGCTGGCAAAGAGCGCCCAGCAGAAGCCTATGGCCAGCTGCAGGGCAAGCAGGCGGCGTGTCCAGTTGGCTGCCGTCTCATCCTTGATAAGCTGACGGCTCTTGATCTGCTGGAGCGCGAAGACATGGATGGCATGGACGATCAGCGTCGTCAGCGCCCACACGAGCGTATATTGGCCCATGTTGAAGGCAAGGCTGAAGGCGCCGATGCCGCAGGCAAGGATGGGCACGGCAGCTGCGCTGTCGAGGCTCGCGTCGATGAAAAGCGTGAGGCTTTCGCGCTGAAACTGGGTGGAACCTGCGTCGCCATTCTGCAACTTGGCGCGTGTTTCCCGGATCGTCCTGTTCAGCCCGGCATTGCGGCTCGCCTTGGACAGGTCCACGACGTTTTTGTCCGGAGATGTGCTGACGCGCTCGGGCATGGACTGATACAACTTCAGACGCGGAAACGATGACCAAATTCTAACTGGAAAGAGTTAAGAAGAAGCTTCCGGAAAGGATTCATTTGCCATTCTGGACGGCGCGCAGAGCCCGCCTGACAAGCGCCGCAATTTGCGTGATGGCAGGGAGATGAAGATGTTTTCACCAAGGGGAGAAGGTGACCATGAGACTGTTTGACGGGGGGAAGGCGCCCAATCCGCGCCGGGTGAGAATGTATCTCGCCGAAAAAGGCATTGCGGTCGAGCTTGTGCCGGTCGACATGGGAGCGCTTGGCCACAAGTCGGCGGAGATTGCCGCGCGCAATCCGCTGCAGCGCCTGCCGGTCCTGGAACTTGACGACGGTTCGAACCTTTCGGAGTCGATCGCGATCTGCCGCTATTTCGAGGAGCTTCATCCCGACCCACCTCTCTTCGGTCGCGATGCGCGCGAAAAGGCGTTTGTCGAAATGTGGAACCGCCGCGTCGAGCTTGGCTACCTCATGTCGGTGGCCGCGGCCTTCCGGCACATTCATCCCGCCATGAAGGATTGGGAATTGCCGCAGCTCCCCGAATGGGGCGAGATCAACAAGCCGAAGGCGATCGATTTCCTGCGCTTCATGGATGTGGAACTTGCGGACCGCCCCTTCGTTGCAGGCGATATGTTCACCGTTGCGGATATCACGATGTTCATCGCCTTCCAGTTCATGAAACCCGCCCGGATCCAATGCCCGCCGGAGCTTGCGAACGTGCTTGGCTGGTACGAGCGGATCGCCTCGCGACCGTCGGCAGAGGCGTGAGGCCTCAGCATTGAGCGACGCAGGATTGAGAGAACTGCTGGATGACATCGCGCGTTGCCGGCTTTGCCGCGACGCGCCCTTGCGCGGTGAGGCGCACAGGCTGCCGCACGAGCCGAGGCCGGTGGTCGTGGCGTCGTCCACGGCGAAGATCCTGATTGCCGGCCAGGCCCCGGGTCTGCGCGTTCATGAAACGGGCATTACCTTCAACGATGCGTCGGGCAACCGCCTGCGCGACTGGCTGGGTGTGACGCGCGACGAGTTCTACGATGTGAACCGTTTCGCGATCGTACCCATGGGTTTCTGCTTTCCGGGCTATGACGCCCACGGCGGAGACCTGCCGCCGCGCAGGGAATGCGCACCGCACTGGCGTGCGGCGGTGATGGCCGCCATGCCGCAGGTGGAACTGATCCTCGCCGTCGGCCAACATGCGCAAGGTTGGCATCTGGGGCAGCTGGTCAGGGAGAACATGACCGAGACGGTGCGGCACTGGCGCGACTATCTTGAACCGACTGGCGGCATTCCGGTCCTGCCGCTGCCGCATCCAAGCTGGCGCAACACCGGCTGGATCAAGCGGAACCCGTGGTTCGAGAAAGAGTTGTTGCCGGTCCTGAAAGAGCTTGTGCACCGCAAGATAGACTGAAACAATCGGCATCATCATCGCCGGATTCGTTCGTCAGGAACCTCCCGGCCAAGAGCGCATCGCGGATTGTCGCGCGCGAACCATAATCCTTTTTTTAGCCGACCGTGCTAGTGTCAGAAGGATTGTGCATGTTGAAAGGAAAGACCATTGGATCGTCTGGACCGCAAAATCCTGCGCCTGCTGCAGGAGGATTCCACCCTTGCCGTTGCAGATATCGCCAAGAAGGTGGGCCTCTCGACGACGCCCTGCTGGCGGCGCATCCAGAAGATGGAAGAAGATGGCGTCATCCAGCGCCAGGTCGCCGTCCTTGACCCGGTCAAGGTCAACGCCAAGGTCAACGTGTTCGTCTCGATCCGCACGAACGCGCATTCGATCGAATGGCTGAAGCGCTTCTCCGAGGTGATTGCCGAGTTTCCGGAAGTGGTCGAGTTCTACCGTATGAGCGGTGACGTGGATTACCTGCTGCGCGTCGTCGTTCCGGATATCGCCGCCTACGACGCCTTCTACAAGCGGATGATCGCCAAGATCGAAATCCGCGATGTCTCGTCTGCCTTCGCGATGGAGCAGATCAAGTACACGACCGAACTGCCGCTCGACTACATGTCGCTGGAATCGTCCAAGTCGAACGAGGACTGATCGTTCGGCAGACGACGCGGAGGCAAGCTCCGCGTCGTGCGCATTTCAAGATGTCAACGCGCATACCAGTCGGCAAACGGGTCCGGCAGCGTCTTCCAGCGTTCGGGCTGATAGGCGGTGTCGGCAACGAGACAATCGTTGAGCAGGTCGGTGATTTCTTCCTCGTTCATCGGGTCGGTGCCGATAAAGACGATTTCCTGCCGACGGTCGCCCCAGACCGGGTCCATATAGGGCGCCATGCGCTCCTTGAAACGCTTGTCCTGGGGCCATTGATCCTTCGGCACGGCAGCCCACCAGAGCCCCATCTTGCCCGTACGCACGAGCGCGCCGGCCTGGCTGAGTTCCCCGACATAATGCGGCTTGGTTGCCAGCCAGAAAAAGCCCTTGGCGCGGACGACACCCGGCCAGGAACGGTCGAGAAACGCCATGAACCTCTCCGGATTGAAGGGGCGGCGCGCGCGGTAGACGAAGGACCGGACGCCATATTCTTCCGTTTCGGGGATATGGTCCTTGAAGCCATGCATTTCCTTGAACCAGAGCGGGTTCTGCTCGGCCCGTTCGAGGTCGAAGCGACCCGTGCCCATGACCTCGGCAAGATCCACTTCGGCGAAATCCGTCTCGATGATCCGCGCGTCAGCGTTCAGCGAGCGGAGGATGGCGCGCGCTGCGGCGCGTTCGTCCGGCGTGGCCGTGCTCACCTTGTTGAGAATGATGACATCGGCAAACTCGATCTGTTCGACCAGCAGGCCGACCAGGGTCCGGTCGTCGCCTTCGCCTGCCGTTTCGCCCCGGTCTGACAGGAAGTCGGCAGAACCGTAGTCCTTCAGAAGATTTGCCGCATCGACCACGGTGACCATCGTGTCCAGCTGCGCGACGTCGGCCAGGCTCTGGCCTTCCTCATCGCGGAATTCGAAAGTGGTGGCGACGGGCAGGGGCTCCGAAATGCCGGAGGACTCGATCAGCAGGTAGTCGAAACGCCCCTGTTCGGCGAGTGACCGGACTTCCCGAAGCAGGTCGTCGCGCAGCGTACAGCAGATGCAGCCGTTGCTCATCTCCACCAGCTGCTCGTCGGTGCGCGACAGGTTCGCCCCGCCATCACGCACCAGTGCTGCGTCGATATTCACCTCGCTCATGTCGTTGACAATGACCGCGACCTTGCGGCCTTCGCGATTGTTCAGGATGTGATTGAGCAATGTCGTCTTTCCGGCGCCAAGGAATCCGGAAAGGACGGTGACGGGCAACTTTGTCTGCATGTGAACCTCGAAGAGAATGTATGTTATAACATTACATATCGACGCGAACGTCGGGCGTCAACCGTTGAAAATGGGCGCTTTGTTAACGCTGCTCGGCTAGCGTGCGGGCAAGCAGGGCTTCCAGGGACGTACGAGATGGTCGCAAATGAGAAATCCGGCAGTGATCTGGCCGGCTCGGATCGCGCGGCGCGTGGCGTCGCGCTGGGACCATTTTTCGTACTGGCAATCCTCTTCCTTGCCATCGCAGCCTATGATCTCTCAGACGGCATCCTCTTCCTGGGGGCATAGACGATACGCTGAGGGCGGTGCAGATCCGTCAATTGCTCGCCGGCAAGGGCTGGTACGATCTGACCCTGTCGGGCATTGCCATGCCCGGCCCCTATGTCTCGCCCTGGTCGAGGCTGATCGATGCGCCTTATGTGGCGATCACATGGGTACTGTCCCATCTGATGCCGATCGAGCAGGCCGTGAAGCTTGCCTTCAACCTCTGGCCGCCGGTCCTGATGCTGGTCTTTGCGTGGTTCAGCGCCGGCTGCATGAAAAAGCTGATGCCGGCCGGGCAGCGTCCGGCACTCTTGCATGTCCTCGTTGCGGCGCTGGCCATGTCCTACGCGTCGCTCGAATTCGTGCCGGGCCGGATCGACCATCACAATGTGCAACTGGTGACACTGGCAGCCGCAAGCTATGGCGTGCTGTGCTGGTCTGTTGCCGGCGGCGTGCTGATGGCCGTGGCACTCGCGCTTTCCGTCACCATTGGTCTCGAGACACTCCCGTTGATCACCGTCCTGTGGGCAGGGCTGGGGCTTGCCTGGATCGGCAAGCGTCCGGGTGCGGATGACATCTTCAGGGCATTTTCTGCTTCGATTGCCATCGCTGCGCCGCTCGCAACCCTGGTCTTTGCGGGACCGGCCGTCATGTTCGGCGTGCACAATGACATCTTCTCGGCGCCATATCTGGCCGCCTTTACCGGTTTCGGGCTGATCTCGGCGCTGGCTGCCACGCTTCTGCCGGCGAATGCCGCCATGGCCACGCGGTTCGCTGCGCTCGCCATCCCCGGTCTGCTCCTGCTGGCCGGCATTGTCGCCACGATGCCCGGCGTACTGGCCGGTCCCTATGCCATCATTGATCCGCTGTCTCGCAGTCTGTGGCTGGAGCATGTCGATCAGGAGCACACCGTGCTCCTGCTGATACGATCCGGGCAGATCTCGGCGACTTTCAATCTGGCGCTTCAGGTCACCATCAGCCTGTGCGCCGGCGGATTGGCCCTGCGAAGCCTGAGGGCCGGGCAGGCCGGACCAGCCGTCGTGCTGGCCATGGGCGTTGCGGCCTTCATGGCCAATCTCGATGCCTTTCGCTTCATCCGGTTTCCCGCCGCGATCCTTCCGCTTTTCATCCCGCAGATGCTTGGCCATATCGCGTCGCGACCGCCACAGGCGCAGAAGCGGCTGGTTTCCATTTTCGGTGCGATTGTTCTCGGATCCGCCTGCGTGTTTCAGGCGATTGCCAGCTTGATGCCGGTTCAGCGCGAACTGAACGCCGTCGATGCGGCGGACTTTCTGATGAATGACACATGTTCGGCGGCTGACAGGAAGGCGATGAAGGCGCTTCCCCTTGGACGCTACATGGTCACGCCGGCCGTCGGGTTGGCAATTCTGGAGCAGCAGGTTCCCGGCGTGGATGTGGCCGACATCAGCTATCATCGGGCGTCGCCGGGGATGCGCCTCATGTTCGAAGCTCTCTATTCCGCCGATCCTGCAGCCCGGAAGGAGGGGCTTTCACCGTTCGACTACGTGGCATTCTGCACCTATCCGGAGGCGGCAAAGGCGCGCTTCACGCCGCCGGGCGGATCACTCTTCGAGGCGCTCCTCAAGGATGCGGCCAATCCCGCCCTGATCCCGCAGCCCGTCGCGGGAAGTCGCCATCTCAAGCTTTATCGGATTGATCACGACCGTCTCTGATGCGGTCGCCGAATTTCTTCTCGAACTCGCGCACAGCGTCCTTTCCGACCCACCGTTCAGTCTTGTCCTTGCTGGCGGCGAGCCTTTCGGCCAGCGCCCAGGCAGGTTCCCGGCAGGCGACGTTCCGCTTGCCGATCTGGCGCAGCGCCCAGTTGACGGCCTTCTTGACGAAGTTGCGGGGATCGCCGGCATGCCGTTCGATGAGCGGCAGGAAGGCAAGGATATGCGCGTCCGGCTCCTTCTTCAGATGCACGGCAGCCCAGGCCATCATGGAAAAGGCCGTCCGGCGGACGAACTCGCGCTCATCTGCCGCAAACTCCGGGATGAGGACCGGCCAATGCCCGCTTTCGACAAACAGATCGGAAACGGTGTCGACGACCTCCCAGGAGTTGAAATCGCCGGCCCAGCTCCAGGCTTGTTCCAGGGAGAGCTTCCGCGGTTCCGCAGTCATGGCTGCAAGCAGCCGTGCCTCGCGGATGTCGCTCCGCCAGAGATCGAGCGCGCGAGCATGGTCCTTCTTGATCAGCCGCGCGATCCTGCGCATGTCATCCGTGGAAATGCCAAGGGCGGTGCTGGTCTCGATGCCAAAGCGCGCCATTCCGGCGACATTCGTTGCGTTGCCAAGAGACTTCAGGGTGGCGACGATGTCCGCGACACTTGAGGCGGGGTTGAGGTCCATATCAGGGCTCTCCGGGACGAAAAACCAGGCGCAGCGACTTCCAGGCCGGGTAATCCTGCCGAAAGCGCGCGGCATTGTCGATCTTTGCGCATTCGCTGGCGGCGGCAAGCACCGCCGCAACCGTCGCCGAATGTCGCGCATCACCGCCGGGCGGATCGCCGAGCTGCGGCGGTCCGTCCAGATTGCCGTCGGGGCGGAAGTTCAGCAGAAGCGCAACAGCCGGGTAGGGCGGGGCATAGCCCTTTGGAGCCTGGAAACAGCGCCCGATCGCCGCCGACACGCCTCTGCTGACATCAGCAACAACGTCCTGTCCGGCAGCAGCACCCGTCAGGGCGCCGAGATGCAGCGCCATGACGAACAAGCTGAGCCGCAGGGCGATGCCCGGTATCATTTTTCGAGCCGCGCCAGCAGGGAGGATGTATCCCACCGATTGCCGCCCATGGCCTGCACGTCGCCATAGAACTGATCGACAAGAGCGGTCACCGGCAGCTTGGCGCCGTTGTTGCGCGCTTCCGAAAGCACGATACCGAGGTCCTTGCGCATCCAGTCGATGGCAAAGCCGAAGTCATAGCGGCCTTCGTTCATCGTCTTGTGGCGGTTTTCCATCTGCCAGGAGCCGGCCGCCCCCTTCGAGATGACCTCGATCACCTTCTCGATATCGAGACCGGCGCGCTTGCCGAAATGAATGCCCTCGGCAAGACCCTGTACGACACCGGCAATGCAGATCTGGTTGACCATCTTCGTCAGCTGGCCGGCGCCGGCAGGGCCCATCAGGCCCACCATGCGGGCATAGGCGGAGATGACGGGCTTGGATTTTTCGAACGTCGCTTCATCGCCACCGCACATGACGGTCAGAACCCCGTTTTCCGCGCCCGCCTGTCCACCGGACACCGGCGCATCGACGAAGCCGAGACCCTTTGCCTTGCAGGCCACCTCGAGTTCGCGCGCGACGTCCGCGGACGCCGTCGTGTTGTCGATGAGGACGGCGCCAGGCTTCATGCCGGCGATGCAGCCCTCGTCACCCAATGTCACCGACCGGAGATCATCGTCATTGCCGACGCAGGTGAAGACGAAATCCGCATCGCGCGCGGCCTCCGCAGGCGTCCGAAACGCTGAACCGCCAAACTGCGCCGCCCAGGCTTCGGCCTTCGAAAAGGTGCGGTTATAGACGGAAACATCATGCCCGCCCTTGGTCTTGAGATGTCCGGCCATGGGATAACCCATGACGCCGAGACCGATGAACGCGACTTTGGCCATGCGATGCGACTCCGATGCTCATTTTGTCAGGCCATTCTTGTAGAACATCGGCGGGCGAAATCAAATTGCCGCGCGGGGTATGACACTCGGTCAGTCGCCCTGTATCAGCGCGATCCCGCCGCCATCCATGTCGATGAGCGTCACGCCGCCATCTTCCAGCGCCTTGCGCAGCAGCGCCGGCGTCGAGCGGTGCACGGCATGGGCGTTCGCCTCGTAGTCCCTGACGGTGCCGCGTGAAACGGCCGCACGCTCTGCCAGATCGGCCTGCGTCCAATCGAGATAGGCACGCGCGGCGCGGCACATTTCCGGTGTCAAATTCATGTGTTTTCCGTCAGCATGCATACGGTTGAACTTCGCCGAAAAAATACCCATATCTGTCGATATCGATCAAATATATCATTTTTTATAGCTCGCGCCAAGAGGAGACGCCGATGCCACACGCAACACCCCTAATCTCAACCTTGGTCGGGGGCTTCGTGCTGGCTTTCATTCTGGGCGCAATCGCACATCGCTTCCGCCTGCCGCCGCTGGTCGGCTATCTGGTCGCGGGCATTCTCGTGGGCCCCTATACGCCCGGTTTCGTCGCCGACCAGAACCTTGCGCCGGAACTGGCCGAAATTGGCGTGATCCTGCTGATGTTCGGCGTCGGCCTTCATTTCTCGCTGAAGGACCTGATGTCGGTGCGCCTCATTGCCGTGCCGGGCGCCATCGTGCAGATCGGCTTCGCGACGCTGCTCGGCTGGGGCATGGGCTATCTGATGGGCTGGACGACCGGTGGCAGTCTCGTCTTCGGCCTCGCACTCTCCGTTGCCTCGACGGTGGTCTTGCTCAAGGCGCTTCAGGAGCGGCGCATGGTCGAGACGGAAAAGGGGCGCATTGCCGTCGGCTGGCTGATCGTGGAAGACCTTGCCATGGTGCTGGCGCTGGTCCTGATCCCCGCCGTCGCCTCGGTCGGCAGCGGCGAGCGCCTGAGTGATCCTCTCGCGGTCGCTCTCGTCGATAAGAGCGGCATCGATATCGGCATCGGCGGATTGATCGCGCTGACGTTGCTGAAAGTCGCGCTCTTTGTCGCCGTCATGCTCGTCTTCGGGCGCAAGGTCATCCCGGCCATCCTGCACCGCATCGCCCATTCGGGCTCGCGTGAGCTGTTCCGTCTCGGGGTTCTGGCGATAGCGCTCGGCGTTGCCTTCGGCGCGTCGCAGCTGTTCGGCGTCTCGCTGGCGCTCGGTGCATTCTTCGCCGGCATGGTGCTTTCCGAAAGCGAACTCTCTCACAGTGCAGCCCGTGAAAGCCTGCCGTTGCGCGACGCCTTCGCGGTTCTGTTCTTCGTGTCCGTCGGCATGCTGTTTGACCCGCATATCCTGGTCACGCAGCCGCTCGCCATCCTTGCCACCGTCTTCATCATCGTCATCGGCAAGTCGGCGGCGGCCTTCCTGATCGTCATCCTCTTCCGCAAGAGCGTGTCGACGGCGCTGACCATTTCGGCCAGTCTGGCGCAGATCGGCGAGTTCTCCTTCATTCTTGCCGAACTCGGTGTCGGCCTGAAACTGCTGCCGGAAGAGGGGCGTGACTTCATTCTCGCCGGTGCCATCATCTCGATCGTGCTGAACCCGCTGATGTTCTTCCTGACGGAGCGTCTGCGTCCCCGCTTCGAAGACGCGGCCGCCCGCCGCGCCGCCCGGAAGTCGCCGCAGACCGAGGCCGCCGCGCCCGTGGCCGAGGACGAAAAGGTCGAGACCTTTGAGGAGGATACGAGAACACCGGTCGCCCACGACGGCCACTGCGTTCTGGTGGGCTATGGCCGCGTCGGCCGCATCGTCGCCGCCAACCTCAAGACGGCCAAGATCCCCTTCGTGGTCATCGAAGAAGCCGACAGGCTCGTCAGCGATCTGCACGCCGAGGGCATCGATGCGATTGCCGGCCATGCCGCCTCGGCCGGGCTGCTGTCGCTTGCCAATATCGCCCGCGCACGAAGCCTGGTCGTGGCCATCCCCGATGCCTTCGAGGCCGGCAATATCGTCGAAAGCGCCAAGAAGATGAATGGGCGCCTGCTGGTTATCGCCCGCGCCCATTCGGACGCAGAGGTTGACTATCTCAGCAATCACGGCGCCGACACGGTGATCATGGGCGAGCGCGAAGTGGCCAACGGCATGCTCAAGCGCCTCGACCAGATCCTTCACTCGGATATGTCGGAACCCGGCCCGGTTGTCGGTTGAGGACGCGGCAGGCTGGATTCGAGCCAGCTGATGAAAGCCCGCTCGCTGGCGTTGAGGCGGGCAAAGTGGCGCGCCACCAGCCAGTAACGGCCGTAGTCCATAGTCAGGTCAAACGGTCTGACCAGCCGGCCTGATGCAATCTCGCCAGCTGCGAGAACGGTATCGGCGAGCGCGACGCCCTTGCCTGCCAATGCACTCTGCAGGACGATGCCATAGTCGGAAAAGACCGGGCCGCGGGTTTCGGCCTCCGGCACGACGCCCGCAAAGGCGAGCCAGCGGGTCCAGTGGTCGCGGCGCTCTTCATGCAGCATGGGATAGCGGAGCAGGTCGGCCGGTTGATCCAGTGCAGCGCCGTCGGCCAGCAGTTGCGGCGAGAGAACCGGGGTCATGGACACGGCATAAAGCAGTCGCGACTGCGTCCCCGGCCAGGAACCGTTGCCGGACGAATGGCGGATGGCGATGCGGGCCTTGCTGGTGCGCAGATCGATGACCTGCGGATCGGAATCCAGCGTCACCTCGATCTCGGGATGTTTCTGCTGGAAATCGGAAATATGCGCGCCAAGCCAGCCGGCGGCAAAGGCAGGCTCTGCACTGATGACAATCGCACGGCGCTGTGAGGCGGGAGCGATTGCATCAAGGGCCGCACTCATGCTGTCGAAAGCCGGTGTGAGCGCATGGATGAGGACGTGGCCTTGCTCGGTCAGCGTGACGGATCGATGATGCCGCTCGAAGAGGGTGGCCCCGATTGCGTCTTCCAGCTCGCGGATCTGCCGGCTGATCGCGGCCTGCGACACATGAAGCTCGTCGGCTGCCGCCGTGAAACTTGAGAGCCGTCCCGCAGCCTCAAAGCTGCGCAGCGCGGTCAGCGGCAGGCGTCCTCGCTTCATATCCCGACTTCCCATAACCTGATGTTATCAGAGCCGACATTAAACTCGTTTGAACGGCGAAGGCAAGTTGGATGGAATGCGTGTCAAAGGAGCATTCCATGCCAAACGCGGTGATCGAAATTCTACAGGCAACCATAGCGCAAATCACATTCCAGCCGCCGTCTGCAAAGACGGAGCGGGCTGCAGGTGAATTGAATCAAGACGGGCACCCTTTACCGGGGCGCCCGTCAATCCTTCAAAATTGGTCGATCCTTCAAAACTGGCCAATCCTTCAAAACTGGCTTGTCCGCTGGAGGATCGTCTTGCCGGCTATTCGCTCTTCAGCCGCGCCACCACGAGATGGCCGGGCGAGGGCTGGCCGTTCTCCATGCGGACATTGATATCCGTCATCGAGACAATGTCGAAACCGGTCGCCGCGAGGCGGTCGGTGACATAGCTCTGCGAATGCACGAAACGCTGGCTCGGGCCGACCTTGTAGCCCAGCGGGCCGATTTCGGCGTCCGACCGCGTCTCGGAAGAGAAGACAAACAGTCCGTTGTCTTCAAGATTTTCCGCCACGCCGAAGAACAGCGGCTCCAGCGCGCCGATATAGGGCAGCACGTCGGCTGCCGTCACGAGCGCGAACGGGCCGTCTTCGTTGTCATCGAGATAATCGACGCCTTCGGCCACATAGAGCGTTTCGTAGAAGTCTTTTTCGTGGGCGATCTCGACCATGTTTTCGGAGAGATCGAGCCCGACCATCTCGCCATTGACCATGTCGCGCAGCGATGCACCGGTGAGCCCCGTGCCACAGCCGAGATCGAGCAGGCTGTCGAACGGCCCGAGCTTGAGCTCCTGCAGCTTCTGGCGGATCATCACCGGGACGCAGTAGCCGAGCTGCTCGACGAGGATTTCCTCGAAGGCTTCGGCATGCTGGTCGAACAGCGTCTCGACATAGGCGTCGGGCGCCTTGATCGGCGTTTCGCCGCGGCCGAGCGCAGCCAGCCGCACGGAAGCCCCGCCGTGATCTTCGGGGTCGAGTGCCAGAACCTCTGCGTAAGCCTTTTCGGCCGCGTCGAGGTCGCCGGACTTTTCAAGTGCGAGCGCACGGTTATAGGCCTCTGCGAGGGCCTCTTCGTCGATTTTTGCGGGTGCTTTTGCCATGCGCCGCTTTTAGTGCGCGCTTTACATTCCCGCAACTCAATTATGATCGCTCAGTGAATGATGAATTCGCCTGACAGCGCTCTCCATTCGGTTGCCGAGATCAGTTTGCGGTGAACGTAGCGGACCGAATGCAGCGGCCCGTCCAGTTTCTCCCGCCAGAATTTCAGGAAGTTCTTCATTTCCGGAAAGTCCGGCGCAAGATCGTAGTGCTGCCAGAGATAGCTCTGCAGCACGCTCGGGTGGTCGGGCATCCTGTAGAGGATCTCGGCCGTGGTCAGTCCGTAGCCTTTGAGTTGCAGTTTCATTTCTTCGTTCATGACAACCCCATGTCGTTGATGACGAAATGATGACGCATCCAGTCTGCGCCTGGATGGTTAACTGCTCCTTAAGTGCTTGCTCCCTGTCAAAATATTGTCTTTTCGAATCAGATGATTAGCAGCCTCACAGGGAGGCTGCTGCCAGTCCGTCAACGTTTCAGGTGCCGGGTCAGCCGCGCTTCCAGCACGTTCCAGAGATTGCGCAGGATCTCGACGATGACGAGATAGAAGATCGCTGCCCACAGATAGGTCTGGTAGTCGAAGGTGCGCGAGAAGGCGTATTTCGTTTCGCCCATCAGGTCATAGACGGTGACGATCGCGACGATGGCCGAAGCCTTCACCATCAGGATGATCTCGTTGCCATAGGGGCGCAGCGCCACGATCAGCGCCTGCGGCATGATGATCTTCCAGAACGAGATCCGTTTGTTGATGCCAAGCGAAATGGCGGCCTCGCGCTGGCCGCGCGGCACGCTCTCGATGGCGCCGCGCAGGATTTCCGCCTGATAGGCGGCCGTGTTGAGTGCGAAGGCGAAGACCGCGCAGTTCCAGGCATCCTTGAAGAACCACCAGAGCCCGACAGACTCAAGCTGCGGCCTGAAGCTGCCGAGCCCGTAATAGATCAGGAACACCTGCGCCAGAAGCGGTGTGCCGCGGAAGAGGTAGACATAGACATAGGCGATGCCGGAGAGGATGCGGCTCTTCGACATCCGTGCGAAGGCAAGCGGAAACGAAATGATCGCCCCGCCAATGATCGACACGGCAACGAGGCCCAGCGTCACCTGCAGGCCGCTGATATAGCGGGGCCCGTATTTCGCAAATTTCTCCCAGTCCCAGTTGTTGAACATCATCAGGGCCATGCCGCCGAGCAGCAGGACCCACAGGAGTACAAACCCCATGCCGACAAGGCGCGTGCCGGTGATCGGCTGGGCGACGGCAGGTGGTGCCGGCTGCGGCGGAAGCAGCGTGTCGACATGGCTCATCGCGCGGCCTCCGAACGGCGCGCCCAGACTTCGATGCGCGAGAAGAACACGGACGAGATGATGGCAAGGATCAGGAAGAGCAGGCAGGCAATGCCGTAGAACAGGAACGGTTCCTTCGTCGATTTCGCTGCAACACCGGTTTCGCGAAGGATATCGCTGAGGCCGACCACCGAGACAAGGGCTGTGTCCTTGAGCAGTGACATCCAGAGATTTCCAAGCCCGGGCAGGGCGATCCGAATGAGCTGCGGAATGATGACGAGGACCATGGTCTTGCCGGAGCGAATGCCGAGTGCTGCACCTGCCTCATACTGTCCGCGCGGGATCGCCTGGAAGGCAGAGAGCAGCACTTCCGAGCAATAGGCGGAGAAGACGACGCTGAGCGCGATCATGCCGGCGAAGAAGGCATTGATCTCGATGCGTCCATCATACCCGAGTGCAGATAGCCCCGTCTGGATCAGGATCTGAAGGCCATAATACACGATGAAGAGTGTGAGCAGTTCCGGCAGGCCTCGGAAGATCGTGGTGTAGATGTTGGCTGCCATCCGCGCATAGGAATCCTCCGATCGCTTGCCCAATGCCACCAGAAAACCGAGCGCCAGACCGACAGGCAACGTGACAATGGCCAGACTTGCCGTCACGAAGACGCCGGAGGCGATCTCGTCGCCCCAGCCCGTGTCGCCGCATGAAAGCAGGCCCTTGCCCGCAAGGAGTGTGAAGACCCCGACCGGTCCGCAAAATGGATCTATGACATGCCCGATCATGGGCAAAAGATCGTTCATCCGGAATTTTCCCCTGCCGCTGCTTTGCAGCGATCTTGTTATTGAGCATGTCCAGGAAAATCAGAAGCCGGTTTTCCGTTCGGAAATGCGTATAAAGATACTCAAACAAAACGGGCGGAAGGACAAGCCTGCCGCCCGCTGAATTTTAGGCCGTCAACGATCACTTGCCGTAGACGTCGAAGTCGAAATACTTGTCCTGGATCTTCTTGTAGGTGCCGTCGGCGCGGATGGCGGCGATGGCCTTGTTGATCTTCTCGCGCAGTGCGTCGTCGCCCTTGCGCACGGCAATGCCGGCGCCTTCGCCGTTGATGACCTTGTCCGTCGGAAGCACGGTCAGGATCTTGCAGCAATCGCCGTCCTTGCTCTTCACCCACTGCGTCAGAACCACGACGTCGTCGATCACGGCATCGACGCGACCGGCGGCGACGTCGAGCTTGTACTCGTCGGAGGTCGGATAAAGCTTCAGCTTGGTGTCAGGCAGATGCTTTTCGGCATAGTTGGCATGTGTCGTGGAGGTCTGTGCACCGATCGTCTTGCCCTTCAGGTCGTCAGGCGTCTTGGCGGTGCTGTCCTTCGGAACGGCGATTGCCGGCGGCGTGTTGTAGATCTTGTCGGTGAAGTCGACGAGCTTCTTGCGCTCGTCGGTGATCGACATGGACGACAGGATCATGTCGAACTTCTTGGCCTGGAGGGCAGGGATGATGCCGTCCCATTCCTGGCTGACGAAGGTGCAGTCGGCCTTCATCTGGGCGCAGAGTGCGCGGCCGATATCCATGTCGAAGCCGAGGAACTGGCCACTGGCATCGAGATATTCGAAGGGCGGATAGGTCGAATCCGTACCGATGACGAGCTTGTCGGCGGCCTGCGATGCGCCGGCGAAAAGCGTCAGCGCCAGCGCTGCGGCGGTTGCGATCTTGCGGGAAAGAGCCATGTTGTCCTCTCTGTTGGTGGGCGCCGTTTGTTATGTCGTTGGACGCCGGATATCTGCGACGCCGGGTTGTGGGGGCATGTCTTGAGGCGTTGCCGCCCGGACGATGGCACGACCGGCCAGATGAAAACTTCCTTTCACCTTGCGCGTGATATTCGGACTCTTTCTGAAAAAAATGCAACAGGAATATGCGCGCCGCCCGCAAAATGCCGGTGCTTTCCCTGGCCGCGCGCGCCGTTCGAGGTGCTGCAAGATGAACGTGGTGTTCAGCACCGGTTCATGGCAACGGAATAGCTTTCGACATCAACTGGAACGAAAAGTGCCCCATTCACGTTCCAGGTTTGGAATCATCATACCGGCGAACAAAGGAACACCGATGAAAGCCAGGAAACACCTCCTCACCCATGTCTTCGTGTCGCTTGCAGCCTTGCCTGTCGCGATGCCACCGGCGTTCGCGGCCAATGTCCCCGCAATCGGCCAGGCAGCACAGATCCCGACGCAGGCTGGTCTCAATCTGCCGGCACATTTGAACCGTTCGGCCGCCGACATTCTCGTCGCGCAGGCCGAAGAGCCGAAGCCGGAGCCGCCTCCGGGCGAGGAGGGCAAGCCGAAGAAGAAGCCGGAAGCCCCGGCAGAAAAGCCGCCGGCCGAGCCGCCGAAGGCCGAAGCTCCCAAGGCCGAGCCTCCGAAGCCTGAGCCGCCCAAGCCTGAACCGCCGAAGCCCGAACCGCCGAAGCCGGAGCCGAAGGCTGAGGCTCCGAAACCTGCTGCTCCTGTAGCAGAGCCGCCGAAGGCTGAAGCGCCAAAGCCGGCCGCACCGAAGGCCGAAGCTCCGGCTCCCGAAGCCCCGAAGCCCGAAAAGAAGCGCCCGCCGGAGCCTGATGCCCAAGCAAAGCCCCCGGCCGAGAAGCCCGCTGCCGAGGCTCCCAAGCCTGCCGCCGAGCCGAAGCCTGAAAAGCCGGCCGCGGAGGCACCCAAGCCTGCGGAGACCAAGCCGGCCGAGCCTAAGCCCGCAGAGCCGAAGCCTGCCGAAAAGCCTGCCGCCGAAGCTCCTAAGCCGGCTGCGCCGGCCCCTGCCGAGCCCAAGCCGGAAGCCCCCAAGGCTGACGCCCCGAAGGCTCCGGCCGATGCGGCACCCGCTGCCAAGTCCGCCCCGGGTGCTGAAAAGCCGGTGAAGCCGGGCGAGCCCTCGAAGCCCGCCGCTGCAGGCGAAGCACCGGCGCCAGCTGGTGCCACCAAGGAGGCGCCTGCCGCCGTTGCACCGAATGGCCAGCAGGCTCCGGTGCTCGATAGCGCGAAGTCCGCCCCGGTCCTCGACAGTGCAAAGCCCGCACCGGGTGCTGCACCTGCCGCTCAGCCGAATGCCGCACAGCCACCGGCACCGGGTCAGCCCGCTGCGCCGCCAGCCCCTGGACAGGCACCTGCGACCTTGGCGCCGGCAGCGCCTGCCGGCCAGCCTGCGCCTGTCGGTGATCGCCGTCCGCCGCCACCGCCGCCGACGTCTGACGCCGATGCACAGGCTCCGCTGCGCAACGCGCCGCCCCCGCCGCCTCCGCCGCAGCTTGCGCCGAATTCGGCTGGCTGGGATCGTGGCCAGCGCATGCAGGCGCCGCCTCGCTATGACGCCCCCAGGGACGCCCAGGTTGAGGGCCGTGTAGACGGTCGTGACGTGCTCAGCATCCTCGGTCAGATGATCGTTCGGGGTGGTGATAGCGATCGCTTCAACCGCGGCGCCGAGGACTCGTATTTCGACCAGCTGCCGGGTGGCCGGACGCGTGAAACGATCGAGCGCCCCAACGGCGTGATGATCGTTACGATCCGCAACCGCTATGGCGATGTCATCCAGCGTTCGCGCATTGGCCGTGACGGTCGCGAGACGGTGCTCTTCTATGCCCCCGATCTCGAGCAGCGGCCGGACCGCGAACGGGTCTTCCGCGACCCGTCTCTCGACCTGCCGCCGATGCAGCTCGACATCCCCGTCGATGAATACATCATCGACACGTCGAGTGCCCGCAACCCGGACTATTACGACTTCCTGCGCGAGCCGCCGGTGGAACGGGTTGAACGCGTCTACTCGCTCGATGAGGTCCGCTATTCGGCCCGTATCCGCGACAAGATGCGCCGCATCGACCTCGACACGATCCACTTTGCCACCGGCAGCGCGGAAGTGTCGATGAACGAGGCGGGCTCGATGAAGCGGATTGCCCAGGCGATCAAGAAGATCATCGACAAGAACCCGGGCGAGACCTTCCTGATCGAAGGCCACACGGATGCCGTCGGCTCGGACCAGTCCAACCTGGTTCTCTCCGACCGCCGTGCCGAATCGGTCGCCGTGACGCTCTCCGAACTCTATGACATCCCGCCGGAAAACCTGGTCACCCAGGGTTACGGCGAGCGGTTCCTGAAGGTTCAGACCGCCGGTCCGTCCGAGGAAAACCGTCGTGTCACCATCCGGCGTATCACGCCACTCGTCCGTCCGGTCGCCAACCGCTAAACCGGCGTCCTAACGCCACAACAACGGAACCCGGCAGCGTCCTCGCTGCCGGGTTTTTCGTATCCGGTGCCCGCTTAATGGCTCCATGGTGTTGGAGTTCGGGCGTGTCTCTCCAGCATTGCGCTTGATGCCTGCTGTCGCTCATCACAGCCGAAGTTCGATGACCCGCACCCCAAATAAGATAACGAATGCGATCGTCAGGTTTGCTTTCCATGAGGGTGACGTCGCAGGTTCGCCCGGAGGTCAATGAAAAGTGGGGACGGATAGGAGGCGCGCTTCAGGACTTGCAGCATCCGCAGGCCAGGAGGCGGCGCCATTGCCGGAAGGTCCTGTCGATTAGGGATAGATGGCGCTTGGCCCGTATCGTCCGTGCGCCGTTGTTGAATGTCGTGCGCGAGCATCCCCCACGGCGGTACCGAACGACGCGTTCCAGCCATCGTTGACCATCATGCTCCAGAACGAAAAACCCCGGCAGCGGATCCGCTGCCGGGGTTTCTTGTTTCCGTAACCGGAGAGCCGGGCTTAGCGCAGGCGACCGGCGGCGTGGGCGAGCATGGTGTAGACCTTGCCCGTGTCCGAGGTCAGGTAGGACTGCGTGATCGTCTTGTCCGGATCGTTGCGGGCAACGTCTGCCAGCAGGTTTTCGAAGTCTGCGATGTAGCGGTCGACGGCGGCGCGGAACTCGCCTTCACGCTCATACTTGTGCTTGATTTCGTCGAACGTTTCCTGGCCCTTCAGCGTGTAGAGGCGACGCGTGAAGATGTCGCGCTCGCCGCGCTGGTAACGACGCCACAGGTCGACCGAGGCATCGTGATCGATGGCGCGGGCGATATCGACCGACAGCGAATTCAGGCTCTCGACGACATGGCGCGGGTTGCGGGCAACCGGTGCCGGCTGTGCGGCGCGACGCTCGAACTGGGCTTCCTCGCGGGACGCGCCCTTGAGGAGATCGCTGATCCAGCCGCCCTGCTGCGAAGCCTGCTGCGGCTGGGCAGCGCGCGGAGCCGGGGCATCCATGACGGCTGCGGCCTGGCGAGCGACCGGGGCTTCCTGGCGGACCGGCTGAGCCGGAGCCGGGGCAGGCTGGTAGGCCGGCTGCGGCTGGTAGGCGGGGGCTGCTGCCGTGGCAACGGCTGCTGCCGGGCGCGACACGGTCGACAGTTCCTGACCGCGCGAGATGATGCGGGACAGGTCCTGCAGGGCCTTGATCTGCTCGGAGACGGCCTTGCGCATGTTGGCAGCGCTTTCCTTGGCCTCTTCCGGAAGGTCGAAGGCGCCGCGCTTGACTTCGGCGCGGGTCATGTCGAGCTCGCGGCGGATGTCGGTCGCGGCCTTGCGGACTTCTTCGGTCGCGCCAGAGAAGCGACCAACGGCCTCTTCGACGGCGGACTTCATGGCGTCGCGCATGCGCTGGCTGGTGGCCTCCGACTTCAAGCCGGTTTCGGCCAGCAGGCGGTCGATGTCGGACACGGTGCCGGTGATGCCGCCGCGCAGGCTTGCGGCGATCTCGTTGGCGCGGCGTTCGGCCTGGCTGAGAGCACCCTCGAGCGTGCGGCCGGCTTCTGCCGTGGCTTCGGTCAGCGACTGGCGAAGCGTCTGGGCGGCTTCCTGCGAGCGCATTTCTGCGGCCGAGAGAACGCGGTCGGCATCGGCATAGGAGCTTGCGAGGCTGGAGCGAAGGTTGGTGGCGATATGGCCCGTCCGCTCTTCGACTTCCGCCATGGCATCGCCGACGAGGGCGCCGAGCGAGCGCATGGTGCGTTCGATTTCTTCCGAACGACCGATGAGGCCGATCGAGAGGTCGCGCAGGGCCGACTGGCGCTCTTCCAGCGTCGAGGCGAGGTTCGACTGGGCAGCCGAAACAAGCTCGGAGGCCTGGCTGAGCACACGGGCATGATCGTCGAAGCGGCCGGAAATGCCGGCGATCTGGCCGAGCGTGTTGTTTGACAGATCGACGAGCTTCTCGGACTTGCCTTCAAGAAGGCGCGTCGCCGCGGTCATGACGTCCGCAGCCTTGGCTGCCTCCGTGCCGATGCGGCTTGCGGTCTGGTCGAGACGGCTGTCGGCAGCCGACAGCGTCGTTGCCGACACGTCGAGGACTTCTGCGAGGTTGCGGTTCGAGGCCTGCAGCTGCGTGATGAGGCTGGAGACGTTGTCGCGCAGGCTCGTTTCGGTGGCGTTGAGCGCCTCCGTCGTTTCGGCTGCGCGCTGGCCGATCGCGTCAAGTGCTTCGCCGGTCCGCGAGGTGAGGGCGGCGATGAGTGCGTCGTTCTCCTTGCGGATCTGTGTGGCGCTGTTCTCGGCGGCGCTGGAGATCCGGGCCGCGGCCGTGGCACTGGCATTGGCCAGAAGGTCCGCTGCCGGCTGTGCGCGCGTTTCGATCAGCTTCGACATCTCTTCGGCGCGGCCGGCGAGCATGGAGTTCAGCTCGCGGGTGCGCTCGTCGAGCGTCGTGCGGATCGTCTCGTGGCGAGCGGCGAGTGCACGTTCGGCATCGCTGAGGCCGCGGGCCATGGCTTCGCCACGCTGTGCGAGTTCCTGGTCGGCGTGGGCGATGCGACCGGTGAGCTCGTCGGCACGCTGTGCCGCCTGGCTCGCCAGTTCTTCTGCCCGTGCTGCAGCCAGCTGCGCCAGCTCTTCTGCGCGTGCCGCCGTTTCGCTGGTGAAGCGGTTGGTGGACTCGGCGAGGTTGGACGTGACCTTGTAGGCTTCCTGACCGATGATGTTGGTGACTTCGGTGGCTGCCGCAGAAAGCGACGACACGAGGCCGGAGGTCTTCTGGTCGATGGTCGTGGCAAGACGCTCCCCTGCCTCGTTGGCAAGGTTGGCAACGTTCTCGCTGGTGGTGCGCACGCGACCTTCGAGAGCGGTGAGCGAGGTCTCGATCTTGCTGCCGGAATCTTCCAGATGCGAGGAGATGTTGCCGAGGGCTGCGTCCATCCGGCCGCTGACCGTCGAGGCCAGCTGGTCGATTTCGCGGGCGGCATCCGAGAAGCGGCCGGCAACGGCGCCGGTGGTGCCGATCACGGTGTCGTTGAGGCGCGCAGCGCTCAGTTCGACGGCGTCGCGCAGCGCAGCTTCACGCTCTTCCAGCGACATTTCCAGCATGCCGGTCGCAGCCGCGATCGATGCGCCGATGGCGGTCGCCTGTTCGTTGAGCGTGTCGCCGAGCTGGCCGATGCCGTTCGAGATCGTGTCGGCAATGTTGCCATGGCTTGCCGAGAACATGCGGCTCATCTCGTTGATGCCCGAGTTCACGGTGATGTCGAACTGCGCATGGCCGCCCTGCAGCATGGCCGCAAACCGGTCCTGACCATTGCTGATCGTGCCGGACAACGCGTCTTCGTGGCTGCGCAGAACGCCTTCGAGATTGTCGATATTGGCGGACATCGTCTGGGCCGAAACGGCAACCGTCTGCGACAGCAGGTCTTCCGCCTTGGCGTGGCCGGCGGTGAAGATCGTGGCGGTCTTTTCGAGGTTGTCGGTGAACATCGCCTCTGCCTGGTCGATGCTGCTCTTGATCGCCGATGCGGTCTGGTCGAGGCCGGAGGTGAAGAGCGTTTCGGTCCGCTTCATGGTCGACTCGAAGCGGGTAACCGCCTCGCTCGAACCTTCGGCAAAGGCCGAGTTGACGCGTTCCAGGCCTGCCTCGATCGCGCCGGCGGCGCGGCCGGTGCTTTCGGCAAACGTCGTCTCCATGCTGGCGATACGATCGTCGAGCGTGCTGCGCAGCGTGTCGGAGGCAATGCCGATCGAAAGCTGCAGGCTGGCTTCGCCTTCATCCAGTGCGCCGGCAATGCTGTCTGCGCCACGGGTGATGACGGTTTCGATGGAGTTGCGGCGCTCTTCGAAGGCGCGGTCGAAGGCTTCCTCATGCGCCATCAGCGAGTTGGAAAGCTGCGACGTGCCTTCGGTCATGATGGTGGCAATGCGTTCTTCGCCGCCGACCAGCGCTTCCTCCAGCGAGGCAGCGCGCGTGTTGAACTCGCTGCTGAACTGGTTGCGCGCCTCGTCGAGGCCGGTGAAGATCCGTTCCTGTCCCTGCGAAAGAGCGGTCTCGAGCGATGCCGCGCGGGTGCTGAATTCGGAGGTGAACTGGTCGCGTGCCTGTTCGAGACCACCGAAGAGGGAGCTCGAACGCTCGGCCAGAACATTGTCGATCCGGATGTGAACGTCGTTGACCGACTGGCTGAGCGACTGGCTGTGCTGGCTGATCGTGCTGTCGATCATCTCCTGGCCGGTGCTGAGCGTCGTGGCAAGAGCGAAGGTCTGGTCGGAGAGGGCGGAGCTCAGGCGCTCGATGCTGGTGCCGAGCAGGCCCTGCATGGCGTCCTGATGCGTGCCGACCGTGGAGGTGACGCGGTCGAGGCTGTCGTTCAGCTTCGAGCCAAGCTCGCCGGCACGGCGATCGAAGGCTTCGCTGAAGGCCGAGAAGCGATCGTCGAAGGCGGCGCTGACACTGCCGATCGTCGATTCGAGCTTCTCTTCGAAGAAGCCGGTGCGCAGGTCCATATCCATGACCGCTTCGTCGGCCGCAGACTTGAGGTTCTGGCGGAAGGACGCGCCCTTTTCGTCAAGAGCGGTGTTGAGCGATGCAATGAGGTCGTCGAGACCCGTGACGATGGCGCTCTGGCCGACGGCGAGGCTGTCGTTGATTTCCTGCGTGCGGGCAATCAGCGTTTCGTTGAGCTGGCGCGTGCGTTCGGCCAGAGCCGCATTCAGCTTCGACGTATTCTGGTCGAGCGTGGAGGCGCGCGTTTCGAACTGCGACAGAAGCTCGTTGCCGCGGTTGGTGAGCGCGAAGCTCAGCTCTTCAAGTCGCGTGTCGAATTCGTTGGCGAGTGCAAAGCCTGCCGAATTCAGCGTCGAAAGCAGCGTGTCCGACTGCGTGGCGAGCATGGAGCCGATCGTGCTGGCCGCCGTTTCCGACTTCTCCATGAGCAGGGCGGAGCGCGTGTCGATCATCGAGGCGAAAGCTTCGCCGGTGATTGCCATCTGTGCGGTGAGTGATTCGGTCGCGCCTCGCATGTCGGAGGCAAGGCTGTCATGTGCGCCGGAAATGGACGAGCGGAGGCGCTCGGAGTGATTGATGATTGCTTCGCGTTCGGAGCTGAGTTCGTTGACGAGGGTGCGGACGCGCACTTCGTTTTCCGAATAGCTGCGCTCCAGCGCATTGACCTCGGAATGGACGAGCGTTTCGAGTTCGGTGGCGCGTGCAATCGTGCGCTCGATGCCTTCGCTCATGGCCGAGACTTCACGGCGAACGGCCTGGCCGATCGTCATGATACGCTGCGAGGCCATGGTTTCCGGTTCGCTGAGGCGGAGTGCAACTTCTGCCATGGAACGGGCGGCCGAGCGCATTTCCTGGGCGCGGGCCAGAATGAGGCCGAAGCCGATGATGAGGAGAACCGGGACAATGACAATGCCGGCCAGCGTCAGGAATCCGGGGCTTGTCAGCGTGCTGGCGACATTTTCGGTGCCGGCCTTCGGCGTCGAAAGCGCCAGATAGCCGAGCGCGATCGAAATGACGATCCAGATGAAGGCAAAGAGGATGGCGCTGCGAATCACGGTGCGCCCGGCACGGGTGTCGAGCGAGCGCAGCAGCGATGTGGAGGTCCGACCCGAAGGATCGTTGGCCGGTGCCAGATAAGGCGATTTGGGAGCAGGTTCAGGACCGAGTTCGCGTGCGAAATCAGGCCGTGCTTCAGATGCGGACTCGGCACTCATGGCTCTTGCAGCTCTCCCATCACCCGGACGCGCATAATTGCTCGCCGGCTGCGAAGCGGCCTTCGGCTTGGCGGTATCGTCAAAGTCGATCTGGAGGGCTTTCTCCAAAGCGTCAAACGCAGCCTGTTCAACAGGTTCGTTGCCCTTTTTTGTCGCCATGCTTTTTACGCCTCGTTACGCACTCTACTCGATGACGGGAAGGGAGGCTGTCGCATCCCGTACCGTCAAGCCTTGCACAAGCTCGGATGAATAGACCTTTCTTGTCTTCGGGTTAACCCGCATGACCTGATCTATCCACCAGAACCTGACTTCGCAGTCAGGCCCGTCGCGCATACTATCATGCGCGCCTTACGCTTGGCCACCTGTCATCATTCGGGACAGCACCGGAAGCGACCAATCCACCTCCAGCCGACCCTGTCTTCATGCGGGACGCAGCTCCCACACCATTTCCGACCGTATCGTTCCGGCACAATAGCTTAAATGCCGGTCAAGAGAGGAGTCCTTATTAATGCGGGGCTTTCGCCAAGCGCGCCCGTCCCACATGGCTCATCGTCTTTTTTCTACCAATTACGGACGTTTAGAGGATGTTAACCATGAATTAAGTTTTCCGTCCAGTTTCTGCCCGCTTTTAATCGGATGGCGAGTTTTGGCTGCTTTCATGCGCTTGTTCCCGGCGGCATCCGATGACCGGGTTCAAACTATAAAGATAAAAGGAAAACAGGTTATGGCATCCTACAACATCGCGTTCGCCGCCCCTGAAGCGCCGCAGGGCTATGGCCCGTCCGCTTCCAAACCGATCGATCTCGTTCACCTCGCACGCCAGACCATGGGCGACCGGACGGTTGAACTGGAGGTCCTCAAGATTTTCGCCCGTCAGGCCCGCCAGTGCCTCGCGGAACTCTCCGTCGCCGACCAGGATGGCAGGATTGCCACCGCGCATCGCCTCAAGGGCGCTGCCCAGGCTGTCGGCGCTTTCCCGCTTTCGAAGTTCGCCGAAGAAATGGAAGCCGGCGCCCTTGACGCCGCGCACATGGCCAAGATGACGGCCGCTGTCGCCGAGACCGAGAACTTCATCAACCGTCTCTGCCGCTGAGCCTCAAGCCGCGACGGAACACCGAATATGAGAAAGGGCGCGTTGCCATGGCGACGCGCCCTTTTTGAATGTCTGCTCCGGATGCGAAGTTAGGGGTTCTGCTTCTGCTTGCGCCGGGTCTGCAGCTCTTCCAGAATGCGCGCCACTTCCATCTCAAGCGCCACTTCGCTGCGCGGCTTTTCAGGCGCAATCTCGCGGGCGACAGGCAATTGCTGTGCGGCAGCGGCCGAAGCGCGTGCGGTCGCCGGACCAACTCCCGGCATCGGCTGAACAGGTGTCCTCTGGGCCGAGCGCGGCGTGGAGGCGGCCTGGCGGTCGTTTGCCTGCATGCGCTCGCTCAGCAGGCGCTCGAAAGTGGAAACCTGGCGACGCGAAGCGTCGGCCTGCCGGGCGGCCTGCATGGAGGCGGTGGTTGCCGCATCGTTGAGGATGCGCGAGCGCAGCATTTCGATGATCGATTCGGCATTGGCTTCGGCAACTGCCGCTGCAGACTGCTTGCCTGCGTCTTGTGCCGGGGCAGGTGCTGCGGGCTCCTGGCGGTAGCCCTGCACCTGCGGCTGCGGCGGGTAATCCTTTGCATCGAAGGCGGCGTTGGGGCCGTAATTGTAGGTGTCGTCTTCGACATCCTCGGACGGCTGTTCCTGATCCCAGTTGTTGGCGGGGGCCGCGACCGGCTGAGGTCTGGCGGGCTGCGCCTGACGCTGCGGTGCCTGGCGCTGCTGTGCCTGACGTTGGGGCGCTTCGGCAGCAACCTCCGTCGGTTCGGCACGGCGCTGCAGGGCGGCGGTCGCTGCGGCAGCGGCGCTGGCAGCCGTTGTCTCTTCCAGTCCGATACGGCTTTCGATGACCACATCGGTCGGGCCACCGATCAGCACGAGATGTTCGACATTGTCGCGGCGGATCAGCACGACGCGTCGGCGGGCATCGACCACGGCGGCGTCGATCACCGAAAGGCGCTTGGCGCGTTCACGACCGGTGATTGCCATCAACGGAGATACGGGCCGCTCACGCAGATATTTCAGCACGCCCGCATAGGCGATCAGCGCGAAGCCAACCACCGCGACCGCTATGACGAAATTCGTCGCCGTCTGCCCGTTCAAGAAGTCCATTTGTCCCCAACCCCTAACCGCACGCCAATGGGACTCATGTCGTTGACGGCGCGAAAGGCCCGTAAGGCGACACGATACTCAATACCCCGAAAAAACCGGCAAGGATTGCCGGCTGACCCCGCCGATCGTGCAAACGTGTCGCCATCCATTTCAGTTGAAACGTAACGATGCGTGCCGCCGCCTGCACGAGACTACACAAGACCTCCAACTCCGTCGAATCCTGCGCTAAAACAATTTGAAAAGCTTTTGTTTTAAAAGCAAGCGCCCGTCCCAAAAAGAGCGGTGGAGAACTGGCACCCGGCCACGAAAAGCGCCGCGGTGTTTTCGCAAGCGGTCTTGAACTTGGGCGGCAATACTAGTGAATTGGAACCGGCTCCGCATTGATTCCTTCTGATGTTGACCTGAGACAGGTGAACGCGGCGCAGACAAAGAGGCATTGATGACGCAATTCAAGCAGGCGGACGATTACAATCCGCCGATCGTGAACAGACCCGCGGGCGCGGGTGCCTGGCTGCGCATCGTCGTGCTTGCAGCTGCGCTGACACTGTCGGCGCTTGCCTTTGTCGTGTTCAAGGACCAGCTGGAAAACGAGATCGTGCTCGGCATTCTGGGCGTTCTGGCCATGTGCGGGATCTTCTTTCTGGTCTCCGCGCTGATCGGTTTCATCGAGGTGATGCCGGCGCCGCGCACCGAGGCCTATGCCAACGCATTCCTCGATTCCCATCCCGATGGCGCGATCGTCACCGACCGCAAGGGCAGGGTGATCTACGCCAACCGCGCCTATGGCGAGCTGACGGGGGCGCGTGCGATTGCCTCGACACAGACACTCGAAGCGCTGCTTTCGCGCGATCCCGATTCCAACCAGGCGCTGTTTCGGCTGGCCAACTCGCTCCGCGAAGGCAAGGCGGGTTTCGAGGAGTTTCGTCTGCGCAAGCCGCTCGGCCTGGCGGCCTCGGCAAAGTCCGAAGCCCACTGGTACCGCTTGAAGGCCCGCCTGCTGCCGGTGGTCGATGGCGAAAAGCAGCCTCTCTACATCTGGCAGATCAGCGACATCACGGCCGAACGCGAGAAGCAGGAACGCTTCTTCCGCGAACTGCAGAACGCGATCGACTATCTCGACCACGCACCGGCCGGCTTCCTCTCCGCAGGACGGCGCGGCGAAATCTTCTACATCAATGCCACACTGGCCGGCTGGCTTGGGGTGGATCTCACCACCTTCCAGCCCGGAAGCCTGAGCTTGTCGCAATTGCTGGCCGGGCAGGGGCTGGCGCTCCTCCAGTCCATCCAGGCCGAGCCCGGCCGGGAACGGACCGAGACGATCGATCTCGACATGCGCAAGATCAACGGTCAGGGCCTGCCTGTCCGTCTCGTGCATCGCGTCTCCGCCACGACCGATGGCGCGCCTGGCGACAGCCGGACGATCGTGCTTGAGCGCACGGGCCTCGGCGACAGCCAGCAGGCGGGCTCTGCCGCGTCTGCGCGCTTTAACCGCTTCTTCAACAACACGCCGATGGCCATCGCCTCGGTCGATGGATCAGGCAAGATCCTGCGCACCAACGCGCCCTTCATGACGCTCTTCTCCGACATCGTCTCCCGCGACGAGGTCGAGAAGGGGGCGCCGCTGGAGCGCATCGTCCATGAAGGCGATCGCGAGATGCTGGCGGATGCGCTGGCCGCCGCCCGCGACCGGCAGGGCAATATCGCACCGTTCGATTCGCGCCATCCGGTCCAGGAAGGCCGTCATTTCCGTTTCTATGTGAATGCCGTCATCGACCAGAGCGATGAGGCCCCGGAAGAGGCTGCCATCGTCTACGCCGTGGAAAACACGGCGCAGAAGGAACTCGAACAGCAGATGGCGCAGACGCAGAAGATGAACGCGGTCGGCACGCTCGCCGGCGGCATCGCGCATGACTTCAACAACGTGCTGACCGCGATCCTGCTCTCTGCCGACCATCTCCTTCTCCAGGCGCGTCAGGCGGATGCAAGCTTCGCCGACCTGATGGAAATCAAGCGCAACGCCAACCGCGCCGCCGTGCTGGTCCGTCAGCTGCTGGCCTTCTCGCGCAAGCAGACCATGCGTCCGACGGTGCTGAACCTGACGGATGTGGTCGGAGACCTGCGCATGCTGGTCGATCGCCTGACGTCGTCCAACGTCAAGCTCGAAATCGACTATGGCCGCGATCTCTGGCCGGTGAAGACGGACCTGTCGCAGTTCGAGCAGGTGCTGATCAATCTCTGTGTGAACGCCCGCGACGCCATGCCGAATGGCGGGACGATCACCATCCGCACCCGCAATATCAACGGCTCGGACGTGCCGGCGATGAACCTGCTCGGCATGCCGGCGGAAGATTTCGTCATGGTCGAAGTCGAGGATACCGGCACGGGTATCGCGCCCGAAATCATGGACAAGATCTTCGAGCCCTTCTTCACGACCAAGGAAGTGGGCAAGGGCACGGGTCTTGGCTTGGCCATGGTCTACGGCATCATTCGGCAGTCCGGCGGCTATATCTATCCGGAATCGGAAGTCGGCAAGGGAACGAAGTTCCGGCTCTTCCTGCCGCGCCACATTCAGGAGATCACGGCGCAGCCGGCGGGCTCTGCCAATGCCACGCAGGCCGATGGCAGCCCGGCAACACCTGAGCACAAGGTACTCGGCGCGTCCGCCAACGAGCAGGAGATGGACCTGACCGGCAATTCGGCGGTCGTTCTTCTGGTCGAGGACGAGGAAGCAGTCCGCCGCGGCGGCAAGCGCATGCTGGAGACGCGCGGCTACACCGTGCATGAGGCGGGCTCGGGCGTCGAAGCGCTCGACATCATGGAAGAACTCGACGGCAAGGTCGATATCGTCGTCTCCGACGTCGTCATGCCGGAAATGGATGGGCCGTCGCTGCTCAGGGAGCTGCGCAAGAAATATCCGGACATGAAGTTCATCTTCGTCTCCGGCTATGCCGAAGATGCCTTCGCCCGCAACCTGCCGCAGGACGCCAAGTTCGGCTTCCTGCCCAAGCCCTTCTCGCTCAAGCAGCTGGCGCAGGCCGTGCGTGAAATGCTGGATGGCTGAGACTGAGGCGATATCGCCTCAGAAGTCGAAATAGCCCGCGACCGGAACGTGGTCGGACGGCTTTTCCCAGGCGCGGACGTGCTTTTCGACCGCGACGGATTGCAAGCGGTTGGCGGCTTCCGGCGAAAGCATCAGATGGTCGATGCGGATACCGTTGTTCTTCTGCCATGCACCGGCCTGGTAGTCCCAGAACGTATAGACCGGCACGCCGTCGCTTGAGGCGCGCAGGCTGTCTGTAAACCCGAGATTTTCAAGACGGCGGAAGGCCTGTCGTGTCTTCGGCAGGAAGAGCGCGTCGCCCGCCCAGACGGCCGGGTCGTGGCAATCATGCGGCTCGGGGATAACGTTGTAGTCGCCGGCCAGAACCAGCGGCTCCTCCAGCGCGAGGCGCGACTTGGCGAAGTCTTCCAGACGCGCCATCCAGGCGAGCTTGTAGGGATACTTGACCGGATCGTCCGGCGGATTGCCGTTCGGCAGGTAGATCGAGCAGACGCGCAGCGCACCCTTCTCGGTCGAGAACACCGCTTCCATGAAGCGCGACTGTTCGTCAGCATCATCGCCCGGAAGACCGCGCGTCACCTCGTCCGGCGAAACCTTGGAGAGGATGGCAACGCCGTTGAAACCCTTCTGCCCATGCGTCTCGACATGATAGCCGAGCGCCTCGATCTCGAGGCGGGGGAAGTTCTCGTCCACCGACTTGATTTCCTGAAGGCAGACGATGTCGGGATCGCTTTCCTTCAGCCAGGTGCAGAGATTTTCAATACGGGCGCGGACGCCGTTGATGTTCCAGGTCACGATCTTCATGGCGTCCGCTTTATGCAAGTTGTGAAGTCAGGATATCAGATGGCGAAGCTGGTGCCGCAGCCGCAGCTTGCCACCGCATTGGGGTTCTTGATCTGGAAGGACTGGCCCAGCAGATTATCGACAAAATCGATCTCCGAACCTTCCATATAGACAAGCGACATCTGGTCGATCAGCACGCGCGCATTGTCGCGCTCGATGACGATATCGTCGTCCTGCCTGTCGCCGGTCAGGTCGAATTTATAGGAAAAACCGGAACAGCCGCCGCCCTCGACGGAGATGCGCAGCGCGTTCTTGTCGGCTTCTGCGGCGAGGATCTTAGCGATTCGCTTGGCCGCGCTTTCGGTCATGGTTACGTTCACATCAGTCATGTCTTCATCCTCCGGCCGGGTTCAAGGTCCGGCGGTTACGTGGAATCCCGCATAAAATGGGGGCAATTTCGATCCCGATCAATCTCTTCCTGTGCGTTCGGTCAAGTTTTTCGCCGCGGCTCCCGCAAATTCGGCGTGAACTTCTTTCAAGAGAGGTCTGGTGCGGCTATGTAGGCCAGAGATTGAACAGTTGCAGAGCGAAAATGACTTTCGACAGGAACAGGCTTGGATTCGGCTATGGCGAGCGCGCCATCTACGCGGCTGACCCCTGGACATCTCGCGGACGGCTCTATCCCGAAACGGCGAGCCCGACGCGCAGCGACTTCCAGCGCGACCGCGACCGCATCGTCCACACGACCGCCTTTCGTCGCCTGAAGCACAAGACGCAGGTCTTCATCGCCAATGACGGCGATCACTACCGCACGCGCCTGACCCACACGATCGAGGTCGCGCAGATTGCGCGTGCGCTGGCGCGTGCCATGAAGTTGGACGAGGATCTGGCGGAAGGCGTGGCGCTGGTCCACGATTTCGGCCACACGCCGTTTGGGCACACAGGCGAGGATGCGCTCGACGAATGCCTCAAGCCCTATGGCGGCTTCGACCACAATGCCCAGTCGCTTCGTCTCGTCACCAAGCTCGAGCGCCGCTATGCCGAGTTCGACGGGATCAACCTCACCTGGGAAAGCCTGGAAGGCCTCGTCAAGCACAATGGTCCGCTGATGGACAAGCAAGGCAACGGCACGCGTGGCCCGGTCCCGCAGCCGATCCTCGACTATTGCGCGCTGCATGATCTGGAGATTTCGAGCTTCGCCAGCCTTGAGGCCCAGGCCGCCGCCATTGCCGATGACATCGCCTACAATACGCATGACATAGACGACGGTCTGCGCTCCGGCTATCTCACCTTCGAAATGCTGGAGGAAATTCCGTTCCTCGCCGGCCTGATGGCCGAGGTGAGGGGCCTTTATCCGGCGCTCGACCCGTCGCGCTTCACCCATGAGATCATGCGACGGCAGATCACGCGGATGATCGAGGACGTCATATCTGTCGCCCAGCAGCGGCTGGCCGAACTCAAGCCGCAGTCGGCGCAGGATATCCGCAATGCCGACCGCATGGTCATCGAGTTCTCCGATGCGATGCGCGAGACGGACAAGGCGATCAAGGGCATGCTCTTCAAGCGCATCTATCGCCACCCGGAAATCATGCGCATCCGAAAAGGTGCCTCAGACATCGTGGTCGACCTCTACAAGGCCTTCATGGACGACCCCAAGCTGATGCGAAAGCACCACTGGTACGACCATATTTCCGAACTGCCCGAAGCCGCCAAGGCCCGGCAGGTGGGCGATTATCTGGCCGGCATGACGGACACCTATGCGATTGCGACGCACCGGCAGCTGTTTGACCAGACTCCGGATTTGCGATAGGCAGCGCCGAAATGAGCTAAGCCGCGCACAGATCTGCGGCGGCTTGGCGATGACATCTGCGAAATAGCAATGAAATGAAGCACAGGCGCGGCTCTTGAAGATCGCGATACGCTTCAGGTCGTGGGAAACGAGACCTATGAATATCTTTCATGATTTTGCCAACAAGATCAAAGCTGTCCTGAACGACATCGACGTCTTCAAGGAAAAGGGCGCAGGCGCGGATCTCTCGCGCATCACGGTCGAGGCGCCGCGCGATCCGGCCCATGGTGACGTGTCGACGAATGTCGCCATGCTGCTCGGCAAGCCGCTCGGGCTCAACCCGCGCGACTTCGCAAACTTCGTCGTCGAAAAGCTTCGGGCCGATCCCGATATCGCAGACGTCAGCGTCGCTGGCCCCGGCTTCATCAACATCCGTCTTGCGCCCATCTACTGGCAGAAGCTGCTGAACGCGATGGTTTCGGCCGGCGAAAGCTTCGGCCGTTCGGATCTCGGCAAGGGCCGCAAGGTCAATGTCGAATATGTCTCGGCCAACCCGACCGGCCCGATGCATGTCGGCCATTGCCGTGGCGCCGTCGTGGGCGACACGCTGGCAAACCTGCTCGCCTTCACCGGCCATGAGGTGACCAAGGAATATTACATCAACGATGCCGGCTCGCAGATCGATGTGCTCGCCAAGTCGGTGTATCTCCGCTACCGCGAGGCGCTGGGCGACAAGGTCGGCGAAATCCCGGCCGGCCTCTATCCGGGCGACTATCTCGTCCCCGTCGGCAAGGTTCTGGCGGAGCAATACGGCACGAAGCTTCGCGCCATGCCGGAAGACCAGTGGATGCCGATCGTCAAGAACGCGGCCATCGACGCGATGATGGTGATGATCCGCGAGGATCTGGCGGCGCTGAACGTCCATCACGACGTCTTCTTCTCCGAGCGCACGCTGCACGCCGACAACGGCGACCTGATCCTCTCGGCCATCAACGACCTGACCTACAAGGGCCATGTCTACAAGGGCAAGCTGCCGCCGCCGAAGGGCCAGGTGCCGGAAGACTGGGAAGACCGCGAGCAGACCCTGTTCCGCTCGACCGATGTCGGTGACGACATCGACCGTCCGCTGATGAAGTCGGATGGCAGCTTCACCTACTTTGCCGCCGACGTTGCCTATTTCAAGAACAAGTACGATCGTGGCTTCAACGACATGATCTATGTTCTCGGCCAGGACCATGGCGGCTACGTCAAGCGTCTGGAAGCCGTCGCCAAGGCGGTGTCCGGTGGCGCCGTTCACCTGACGGTTCTGCTCTGCCAGTTGGTCAAGCTCTACCGTGACGGCGAGCCGGTGAAGATGTCGAAGCGTTCGGGCGATTTCGTCACGCTGCGCGACGTGGTCGATGAAGTCGGCCGCGACCCGGTTCGCTTCATGATGATCTATCGCAAGAATTCCGAACCGCTCGACTTCGACTTCGCCAAAGTTACTGAGCACTCCAAGGACAATCCTGTCTTTTACGTGCAGTATGCGCATGCGCGCTGCGAATCAATTTATCGTCAGGCGCACGAAGTCTATCCGGATCTTGACCTTGCAAATCTTCCGTTTGATGACAAGATTGCGTCAATGATAGACGATCCGGCAGAGTTGCAGCTTGTCGCCAAGCTGGCCGAATACCCCCGGATTATCGAGGCTGCGGCGGTGTCGCAGGAGCCGCATCGCGTTGCTTACTACCTCTACGACCTTGCGGGCGTGTTCCATGGACACTGGAATAAGGGTAAGGAAAATACCGGCTTACGGTTTGTTAACGATAAAAACAGAGAATTGACCGTGGCCAGGCTGGGATTGGTGAGGGCAGTGGCATCCGTTTTGAAGTCGGGACTCGGGATTACCGGGACGGCTGCGCCAGACGAGATGCGGTGACCGTCGCCATTTGCCCATAATGTCCTGGCAGGTAACGCAAGCTTTTGCGAGTGGACAATATGGCAGATAACAGACGCGCCGGTGAACGGACAATCTTTCGCGGGGACGTAGAAGGAAACGATACTCTCGCGGAGATTTCCAAGGCGCTGGAGACGGAGCGGCGTTCGCCGATCGCCGTCGGGGCCGGCTTCATCCCTCCGGCCGGGGGGCAGTCGTCGAACATCCCTGCCATGGCCGATCTCGAAGATGAGCTCCTGCGCGAGTTTGCCCTTTACGAAGGGCCGCGCGAAACCGCTTCGCGTGAGCCCGCCCGAAAGGTTGAGCCGAGCTTCGAGCCTGTTGCCCGTCCGGCCGCGCCTGTGCAGGCGCCGGCGGCAGCTCTCGACGATGACGACGATACGATGCCGCCGATGGATGCGGGCAGCATGTTCCGTGCCGCCCGTCCCGCGCAGGTCGTTCGCGCCGCTGCCGCGCCTGAACCGGTTGCTGAAGCCCCGCGGATCGAGCCGGAGCCGCCCGTCGTGTTCGCCTCCGAACCGGATGCCGAGATCGAATTCGCGCCGTCTCTGGACCGTGCGGACGCTTCCGTCGAGGCTGCCGATGAACCCGTAGAGTTCTCGGGTCCCGTACCGGATCTCGCCGGCTGGGACCTCGAAGAGGAAGATGCGGTTATCCAGTCTGCAGTCGCGCCTGTGGCCGAATCGGTCGAAGAGCCGGTTGCCGTCGAAGAAGAGCCTGTCTTTGCCGGCCCGGTTCCCGATTTCGATTTCGGCGATGAAGCCGTCTTTGCCGGTCCCGTGCCGGAGATCGAGCTTGACGATGTGTTGGCTGAGCTCGCCGATGAGCCGGTTTTCGCCGGTCCTGTCCCTGATTTCGATTTCTCCGACGATGACGCCGCGGATGTGGCTGTCGCGGATGCTGCGCCCGCGAGTGTGGCTCTGGAGGAGGAACTGGAACAGTCTCTCGGTGCGCTCGACCTCGCACCCGAGGCTGCGGCCGAACCGGCATCCCCGTTTGCTGCCTGGAAGAACGATCGTCTGGTGGCGCTTGAAACGACAACGCCGGCTTGGCTTTCCTCTGCAGCGCTTGCACCAAAGACGCTGCCTCCGGCTGAAGATGTTTCCGCAGTTGCTGCTGCCGTGGCGAAGCACGAGCTTGCTGCCGCGCCTGCAGAGCCTGAAGTCGTTCACGAAGCCGAAGAGGTTGAGGTTGCTGCGTCCGCGGAGCCGGAGGCCGATCTTCTCGGTGAGTTCGAGTTCGATCTGAACGAGGATGATCTTGTAGCGGCCGAGGTGACGACACAGCACGAGGCCTCGACGTCTTACGAGGCTGATGACGCTCTGGAGCACGACGCGCCGGCGATACATGCCTTGAAGGACGCGCCCGCTGACGATGTCGCGTCCTATATTTCCGTCGAGCCTGAACTCCCGTCTTTCGCGGCAAAGACTGCTGCCGTGGCAACACCGGTCGTCGCCGATCCCGCCTTCGAAATGCCGGACTGGCTTCATTCCGTCCGCAAGGACCCGGTTGCGCCGCAACCCGTTGCCGAAAAGAACGCCGATTTCGACTTCAAGGATTTCGAGTTCGATTTCGATGAGGATGCGATTGAGGCGGAAGTCTCGCGTGCCGTGATGTCTGAACTCCAGACGGCCACCGCACAGCCGCCTGTCGATGAAATGCCCTTCGATCCGAGTGCGATCACCGAGATCGAGGACCGCATGCCTGCCTCCTTCGGCAACATGGATGTTCCGCAGGTTCCTGAGCAGGATGGCGAGACGCTCCCGAAGCCGGTGTCCGACTTCGATTACGATATCGAAGCGGAGATGGCAGAGCTGTTCGCCTTCGGCAACAAGTCCAAGGCACAGGCTGCGGATGCACAGGCCGCGAACCAGCAGGCTTCGTCCGACGATAGCGATGCCGATGGCCTCGCCAACGAGCTCATCCGCTCGATTCATGAAACACCTGCCATTCCGGCCGGCCGCGCCTTTGACATGGCGGAAATCAACGCGACGTCGACAAGCTTCGTCTCGCGGTATGCGCGCGTTGCTGCGTTTGCCGCTCTGGTCGCGTTCGCGGGCTTCGGCGCGGTAGTGCTTTGGCGTTCGGGCGATGTACCGGGTGTCGCAGGGGACGGAACGCCCCGCGTCATCATGGCCGACAAGTCGCCGATCAAGGAAGTTCCCGACCAGCCGGGCGGCAAGCAGGTGCCGAACCAGGACAAGGCGGTCTACGACCGCGTTGCCGGCAAGTCGCCGGAAGTGGTCAAGCAGGGCAGCCTGATCGCCAATGCCGAAGAGCCGGTCAACGTCGCCGCAAAGACCCTGGGTGATGAAGGCACGCAGCCTGCAGAATCTCAGGTTCCCGGTGTGTCCGATGCCACGGCTACCAATGACGCCGACGCCCGCCTGCCGGCAACGCCTTCCCAGCCGGGTGTCGATGGCCAGAAGACGAACGAATCGGTCGCGCCCCGCAAGGTGAAGACGATGATCGTTTTGCCGAACGGCACCTTGGTCGCCCGCGAAACCAATGCCCCGGCTGAACCCGTGGCCCAGCAGAAACCCGCTGCGGCAGATGCCGCGATGACCGCACCGGCTGCAACGGCCAAGGTCGAAGCGTCCCAGCCCGCAGCAACGATTGCCCCGGCAAACGGCGCACCTGCAGCGCAGGCCACACAGCCCGCAACGGCTGACAAGGCTCCGGCGACCAAGTCGGCACCCATGCCGATCCCGACCGCGCGTCCGGCCGAACAGCCGGTCAATGTTGTCGGTACGGTCACGCAGCGCGGCAATGTCGTCGGTCAGCAGACCGCAGCGGCTGAAAAGCCCACAGCCGCTCCGCAGGCACAGGCTCCCGCTGCCAAGCCGGCACCGCAGCCCGCTGCAGCGCCGGTCGCATCCAGCGCGCCCGCCGGTGCCTATGTGATCCAGATCGCATCGCTTCCCTCTGAGGCCGAGGCGCAGAAGTCCTACGCCAACCTCTCGGCCAAGTTCTCCTCGGTGATCGGCGGCAAGAGCCCGGATATCAAGCCCGCAGAAATCCCGGGCAAGGGCACGTTCTACCGCCTGCGCATCGTTGCCGGCAGCAAGGACGACGCGATTGCGCTTTGCTCCCGCTACAAGGCGGCGGGCGGAAGCTGCCTCGTTTCCCGCTGAGAGAAAATCCGTTGAATATTCAAACCATCGCCGCCTGTCAGGGCGGCGATGCTCGCTTTATGGATGGATCATGACAGACACACGCGCGCTCATCCTCGGCTGCTCCGGCCCGGTTCTCACGGACGAAGAGAAGGCCTTCTATCGCGACGTACAGCCCTGGGGCTTCATTCTCTTCGGTCGCAATATCGAAAGCCTCGACCAGATCAGGCGGCTGACCGATGATCTCAGAGAAACCGTTGCGGGCCGGCATGCGCCCGTCCTGATCGACCAGGAAGGCGGCCGCGTGCAGCGCATTCGCCCGCCGCTCGCCGACAAGTACCCGTCCGGTGCCGACCTCGGTGCGATTTATGCAGAGGACAAGGAAAAGGGACTGCGCGCCGCCTGGCTCATGTCCCGCCTTCACGCCTTCGATCTCCTGAAACTCGGCATCGATATCGATTGTCTGCCGGTGCTCGATGTTCCCGTCGCGGGCGCACATGACGTGATCGGCAGCCGCGCCTATGGCCATGATCCCGAGACCGTCACCGCCATGGGGCGCGCCGCAGCGCAGGGGCTGAAGGATGGCGGCATGCTGCCGGTCATGAAGCACATGCCGGGCCACGGCCGCGCCGGCGCCGATTCGCATCATAACCTGCCGGTCGTCGACGCCTCGCGCGAGGTGCTGGAAGCGCATGACTTCGCGCCGTTCCGCGCCCTGCGCAACGAATTGATGGCCATGAGCGCCCATGTCGTCTACACGGCAATCGACGCGGAACGACCGGGCACGACGTCCAAGATCGTCATCGACGAGATCGTTCGCGGATATATCGGTTTCGATGGCCTGCTGATGTCCGATGACACCTCGATGAATGCGCTTGCCGGAACAATTGGGGAGCGCGCGCGCGACATTGTTGCGGCGGGCTGTGATATCGTGCTTCACTGCAATGGCGTGATGGCGGAAATGCAGGCCGTCGTCGCCGAAGCGCCGGTTCTCGCCGGCAAGGCGAAGGCCCGTGCTGATGCAGCGATTGCCGGCTTTGCCAAGCCCGACGCTTCGGATGAAGCCGCATTGCGCGCCGAGTTCTTCGCGATGTTCCCGTCTGCCTGACCGGCAGGCCTGGGGGCACCCCGGGGCCGGCCTAAGGGGCAGGAAGTTCAGATGGCCGAAGGGCAGAAGCCGGCGTCCGCGCCGCTTGAGAAATTGTGGGACGCGGATGCGGAGCGTGGGGTCACCGAACCCGCGTTGCTGATCGACGTCGCCGGTTTTGAAGGGCCGCTCGACCTGCTGCTGCATCTGGCCCGCACGCAGAAGGTCGATCTGTCGCGCATTTCCGTTCTGGCGCTGGCCGAACAATATCTGGTCTTTGTCGAACAGGCCCGCGCGATCCGCATCGAGCTGGCCGCCGACTATCTCGTGATGGCTGCCTGGCTCGCCTATCTCAAATCACGCCTTCTCATTCCGCAGGCGCCCAAGGATGGCGAACCCTCCGGCGAGGAAATGGCGGCAAGCCTGGCCTTCCGGCTGAAGCGTCTCGAAGCCATGCGCGGTGCTGCCGAGAGGCTGGTCAACCGCGACAGGCTGGGGCGCGATTTTTTCCCGCGCGGTGCGCCCGAACTGATCCCCGTCGAACGCCGCTCCGCCTTCGAGGCAAGCCTCTACGACCTTCTGACCGCGTACGCGGCCCTGCGACAGCGACAGGCGGTGACCAATGTGGTAATCGCCCGCCGAAAGGTCTGGTCGCTGGTGGAGGCCAGAACGCTGCTGTCGCGCATGGTTGGCGAGATTTCGGACTGGGTGTCGCTGGACATGTATCTGGCGCGCTACACCATCGATCCGCAGGAGCGCCGCACCATGATCGCCAGCGCCTTTGCCGCATCGCTGGAGATGGCGCGCGAACGCAAGATCGAGATTCGCCAGGATGGCGCATTCAAGCCCATCTTCATGCGGCCGGGCGACAGGGCCTCTGAACTGGGTGAGGGAACTTCAGACGCATGACCATGGCCGAAACATCCGAATTGATCGACGTTACCGAGACGAGCATGGATGACCCGCGCTTTGTCGAGGCGTGCCGCATGGCGGAAGCCCTTGTCTTCGCCTCGGCGCAGCCGGTTTCCGAAGGCTTTCTGGCGGAGCGCCTGTCGCGCGGTGTCGATGTCGGCCTTGTCATGGCGACGCTGAAGAATGACTATGCCGCACGTGGCATCCACCTTGTCCGCGTCGAGGGACACTGGGCCTTCCGCACGGCGCCGGACCTCTCTTTTGCGCTCCGTTCCGACGAGCGCGAGCCAAGGAAACTCTCCCGCGCCGCGCTGGAGGTACTCGCGATCATTGCCTATCACCAGCCGGTGACACGCGCCGAAATCGAGGATATTCGCGGCGTCCAGACCTCGCGGGGAACGCTCGATGTCCTGATGGAGGCAGGCTGGGTGCGCTTCCGCGGCCGCCGCCGCACACCGGGCCGTCCAGTCACTTTTGGCACGACACGCGACTTCCTCGACCATTTCGGGCTGGAAGAGATCCGCGATCTGCCGGGTCTGGAAGAGCTGCGCGGGGCAGGGCTGCTCACGGGCCGCATGCCGCCGAACTTCAATATTCCGTCTCCCCTGTCCGATGACGAGTTGACCGAGGACGAAGATCCGCTGACGCAACTCGACCTCGAGGAACTCGGCCTCTTGACACCGGGCGGGAAAGAAGAGGAATAAGCTCCGCTTTTATCGGCCTGCCCAAAAGGCCCTCAATCCGGACGGTCTCATTGTCGAAGTCGCTCCCAAATCAGCACGTTGATCCCGAGGTCCGCAGCCGCCGAACGGCCGGCGTGACATTCGCCGCGCGTCTCGCCTTCGACGATATCCGCCACAGCTATCACGGCAAGGAAACCATCCGCGGCATTTCGCTGGTGGCGCAGCCGAGTGAAGTTCTCTGCCTTCTGGGACCGTCGGGATCGGGCAAGACGACACTGCTTCGCATCGCTGCTGGCATCGAGGTCCAGTCGAGCGGGCGGGTTCTTCTGAACGACCGTGAAATCGCTGGCCCCTCGACCTTCCTGCCACCCGAGCGTCGCGGCATCGGGCTGATTTTCCAGGACTTTGCGCTCTTTCCGCACCTGACGATCCTCGAGAATGTCCGCTTCGGTCTGACTGCCCTGCCCAAGAAGGCGGCAGTCGAAGAGGCGATGGCGGCCCTGGCGCGTGTCGGTCTCGACCATGCCGCCGAGAAATACCCGCATGCGCTGTCCGGCGGGGAGCAGCAGCGCGTGGCGCTCGCCCGCGCGCTTGCCCCGCGCCCTGCCGTTTTCCTGATGGACGAACCCTTCTCCGGTCTCGATTCCCGCCTCAAGGATTCGGTGCGGTCCGAGACGCTGGCGATCCTGCGCGAAACCCGCGCCACGGCCATCGTTGTCACGCATGATGCGGAGGAGGCGATGCTGATGGCTGACCGCATCGCGCTTCTGCGCGACGGGCGGCTGGTGCAATCCGGCCCGTCCGAAGAGCTTTACCGCCGTCCGGCCAGCCTGTTCGCTGCCGGCTTCTTTTCCGACATCAACATCTTTGCCTCGGTGGTTCGCGATGGCGCGGTGGAAACACCGCTCGGCCGCACGACAGTGAAGGGATTTGCAGACGGAACCCGTGTCAATGCGGCGGTTCGGCTGGCGGATGTCAAGGCAAGCGGCGAGGGTGGTCGCATCCCCGCAAGAATTCTCTCGCGCCGTTTTCTGGGCGTCGTCGAGGTGCTGAGACTGGCCGTACCCGGCGTCGAAGAACCGGTCCGCGCGCGAATTCGTGCCGACCAGTTGCCGCAGGGCTTGCGCGACATATCGCTAGACGTTAACGAACGCGACATAATGGTGTTTGAAAAAGACGCTTGAACGTCTTACATCGTTGGGGAACAAATAAGCCTCCGGTGTTCGGAGGCGACAGGAAGGAGATTCCGATGGGTTCTTTTAGCATGGTGCATTGGCTGATCGTTCTGGTCGTCGTGCTGCTGTTCTTCGGTCGTGGCAAGATCCCGGAATTGATGGGTGACCTGGCAAAGGGCATTCAGAACTTCAAGAAGGGCATGTCCGAGGAAGATCCGGCGGACAAGGCCAAGACGGTCGATCACAAAGCCGACGAAGCCAAGTAATATCAGCGCCGCCCGCGCAGTTCTGAGGTAATTCAATGCTGGATATCGGCTGGACCGAGCTCTTGGTCATCGCCATCGTTTTGATCGTGGTGGTCGGGCCGAAGGACCTGCCGCCCATGCTGCGCGCTTTCGGCAAAATGACGAAGCGCCTCCGCGTCATGGCTGGCGAGTTTCGCCAGCAGTTTGACGAGGCGCTTCGCGAAGCGGAGCTGGACGATGTCCGCCAGACCTTCTCCGATGCGCAGAAGCTCAATCCGGTCAATTCGCTAAAGGATGCACTGAACCCGCTGCGCCAGATGGGCAACGACATCCGCAGCGACCTGCAGAATGCTGCCAAGCCGGAGCCGACGAAGATCGGCGAACCCTGGAAGCCGGAACCTGAGGTCAAGCTCCCCGGCGAACCACCGACATTCCCTGTCGCTGAACCGGCGACAGTGACGCCGCCGACGTCGGCCGAAACGCCCGCCTCGCGCGATCCGGCTCCCGAAGCGAAGAAGCCCGCCCGCAAGCCGCGTGCGGCCAAGGAGCAGGCTGTGGCGGAAGCCGCCCCTGTGGACGCCGCGCCTAAAGCAAAGGCCGCACCGCGCAAGAAGGCTGCCGTTGTTGCCGAGACTGCCGCTGTCGCTCCGGAAGCCGTGAGTGCCCCGGTCAAGAAGCCTGCCTCCCGCAAGGCCGCGGCCGCGGCTGCCAAGGTCGAGCCGGCTGCTGAAAAGGCGGCCAAGCCGAAGAAACCCGCCGCCAAGGCCAAGAAGACGGGTGATGCATGACCGACAATATTGAAGACAAGCCGCAGCCGCTGATCGAGCATCTGGTCGAACTGCGCGCGCGCCTGATCAAGTCGCTGGCAGCGTTCTTCGTCGCATTTCTGGTCTGCTTCTTCTTCGCGAGAGACCTCTTCAACCTGTTGGTCATCCCCTACAAGTGGGCTGTCCTCTGGGCGCATCTTGATCTGAAGAAGGCGGAATTCATCTACACGGCGCCGCAGGAATTCTTCTTCACGCAATTGAAGGTGGCCATGTTCGGCGCCATGATCCTGGCCTTTCCGGTTATTGCCTCGCAGCTCTATCGTTTCGTCGCGCCCGGCCTCTACAAGAACGAACGCGCAGCCTTTCTGCCGTTTCTGATCGCATCGCCCGTGCTGTTCCTGCTCGGCGCGGCGCTGGTCTATTTCTTCTTCACCCCGATGGTGATGTGGTTCTTCCTGCGCATGGAAGTGTCCGGCTCCGAAAGCCAGGTTGCTATCCAGCTGATGCCGAAGGTCTCGGAATATCTGAGCCTGATCATGACGCTGGTGTTCTCCTTCGGTCTGGTTTTCCAGCTTCCCGTCGTGACATCGCTTCTGATCCGCGCCGATATCCTGCGCACGCAGACGCTGGTGGAGAAGCGTAAATACGCCATCGTGATGGCCTTCGTGGTCGCCGCCGTGCTGACGCCGCCCGATCCGATGTCCCAGATCGGCCTTGCGCTGCCGACGATCCTTCTCTACGAAATCGCAATCTATGCAGGTCGACTCATCGAGAAGGGTCGCGGCAAGGAGAAGGCTGCGGACGAAGAGCAGGCGACAGCAACTGACGTCGCCTCATCCTCCGCGTCTGAAGACGGCGGGGCGTGACGACCGGCCCTGCCCAATGACTCGGGGCGGGGCTTTTTGAAGACGAAGCTGCCACCCTTCGGAACTGACCCGTCTTCGAAGGCTGAAGTTCAATGCTCGACATCAAATGGATCAGGGAAAATCCGGCAGCGCTTGACGCTGCTTTGGCGAAACGTGGCGCTGAGGCCCTGTCGGCTTCCGTCATCGCGCTCGATGAGAAGCGCCGCTCCCTCGTCCAGTCAGTGCAGGACATGCAGTCGCGCCGCAACTCGGCCTCCAAGGAAATCGGCGCCGCCATGGCGCAGAAGAACACCGAGCTTGCCGAAAAGCTGAAGGCCGAAATGGCCACGCTCAAGGAAACGCTTCCGAGCGCCGAAGAGGAAGAGCGCAAGATCAGCGCCGAACTCACGGACATGCTCTCGCGCATCCCGAACATTCCGCTGGACGATGTACCGGTCGGCAAGGACGAGCATGACAACGTGGTCAAACGCGTCGTCGGCAACAAGCCCGGCTGGAACCATCCCCCGCAGGAGCATTACGAAATCGGTGAAGGCCTCGGCTACATGGATTTCGAACGTGCCGCCAAGCTTTCCGGCGCGCGCTTCACGGTTCTGACGTCTCAGCTTGCCCGCATGGAACGCGCGCTCGGCCAGTTCATGCTGGACCTGCACACCCGCGAACACGGCTACACGGAAGTCTCCTCGCCGCTGATGGTGCGCGACGAGGCCATGTATGGCACGGGCCAGCTGCCGAAGTTTGCCGAAGACCTTTTCCGCACGACCGACGGCCGCTGGCTGATCCCGACGGCGGAAGTGACGCTGACAAACCTCGTTTCCGGCGAAATCCTCGACCAGGACAAGCTGCCGCTGCGCTTCACGGCGCTGACCCCATCCTTCCGCTCGGAAGCCGGTTCCGCCGGTCGCGATACGCGCGGCATGCTGCGCCAGCACCAGTTCTGGAAATGCGAACTCGTTTCGATCACCGATGCCGAAAGCTCGATTGCCGAACATGAGCGCATGACCGCCTGCGCCGAGGAAGTGTTGAAGCGCCTCGGCCTGCATTTCCGCACCATGACGCTCTGCTCGGGCGACATGGGCTTCGGCGCGCGCAAGACCTATGACCTTGAGGTCTGGCTGCCGGGCCAGAACACCTATCGCGAAATCTCGTCCTGCTCGGTCTGTGGCGATTTCCAGGGACGCCGCATGAATGCGCGTTACCGCAACGCCTCCGAGAAGGCGCTGAACTTCGTTCACACGCTCAATGGTTCCGGCACCGCTGTCGGCCGCTGCCTCATCGCCGTGATGGAGAACTATCTGAACGAGGATGGCTCGATCACCGTTCCGGACGTGCTTCTGCCCTACATGGGCGGCATCACCCGGATCGAGAAGGCAGCCTGACCCGATGCGCATCCTGCTCACCAATGATGACGGCATTCACGCTCCGGGGCTCGCCGCCCTGGAGCGCATTGCCCGCACACTGACGGACGACGTCTGGATCGTTGCGCCGGAAACCGACCAGAGCGGGCTTGCGCATTCGCTGACGCTGAACGACCCGCTGCGCCTGCGCAAGGTGTCCGACCAGCGCTTCGCCTTGCGCGGCACGCCGACTGATTGTGTCATCATGGGTATTCAGGAAGTGATGGAGGGCAAGCCGGATCTCGTCCTGTCCGGCGTCAACTCCGGGGCCAACATGGCCGATGACGTGACCTATTCCGGCACCGTTGCCGGTGCCATGGAAGGCGCGCTGCAGGGCGTGCGTTCGATCGCGCTGTCTCAGGCCTACATCTTCGACGGCGAGCGGAAGGTTCCGTGGGACGTTGCGGAGACGCATGCGCCCGCACTTCTCGACAAGCTGATCGGCGTCGAACTGCCGGCTTTCAGCTTCCTGAACGTCAATTTCCCGAATTGCCGGCCGGAAGAGGTCAAGGGCATCGAGGTGACGAATCAGGGCAAGCTCACCTTCGGCCTCCTGGCCGAACAGCGTCGCGACGGCCGCGGCTTCCCCTATTACTGGCTGAAGTTCGACGGCCGGAAATCCGACCTGAAGACGGGGACGGATGTGAATGCACTCGCCGAGGGCCGCATTTCGGTGACGCCGCTGATGCTGGACCTGACCGATTATGCAGCGCAGAATGCGCTGAAGACCGCGCTTTCTCTGGAGTAGCTCTTTGGAACCCGGACTTGGCGATAGGGAAGAGTTTGCAGCGCTGGTCATGCGGCTGCGGTCGGATGGCATTTCCAATGCCAGCCTCTTCAATGCGATCGAGCAGGTCCCGCGCGGCCTCTTCGTGCCGCCGACCTTTGCCCGCGAGGCCTGGTCGCGGCACTCGATCCCGATCGAATGCGGTGCCTTTGCAGAAGGCGTCGATCTCGCTGCCAAGGTGGTGCATTTCCTGAACCTGCATCCCGATCATCGCGTTCTCGAAATCGGCACGGGTAGCGGCTACACCGCAAGCCTCATGGGCAAGCTGTGCCAGCGCGTCCTGACGGTCGATCGTTACCGGACGCTGGTCGAAAACGCCCATGGCCGCTTCGGCAAGATCGGCGGCGGCAACATCTTTTCCCGTCAGGCCGACGGCATGAACGGGCTGCCGGGCGAGGGCACGTTCGACCGCATTCTCGTCACCGCAGCCTTCACGACAATGCCGCGAATCTTCGCCGAGCAGGTCGTTCCGGGTGGCGAAATGCTGGCGCCGATGATTCTCGAAGATGGCCGCTGCGTGATGATCCGCTTCACCAAGGTGGGTGTCCGCTTCGAGCGGACGGAACTCTTTGAAGTGCCTTATCTGCCGCTGGAACCGCATATGGCGAGCGCTCTCTGAAGCGCCTGTCCGGGCAGGGCAACCAGCCGGCAGGATTGGCAAATCACGAAAAATAGTGACCTCCTGATACGCCGCCTTAACCCTGCGGTAACCCTAACGCGCTTTAATGGCTTCACGAGAGTTTCTTGTAGAGACGGGGCCAGTAATGCGTAACAGAATTGCGTCAGCGTACAAAAATCCGGCAGTTCGGTTCATTGCGATTGCTTTGTTGGCCGGCACTGCGGCCGGTTGCAGTTCCGATGCGACCCGCTTTGACAGTTTCTATCATTCTGCCGACAACATGAGCACCGGGTCGATCCAGGGCTCTGGTGGCAACGGTCGGGTTCCGACCCCGAGCGCCGATGTGGCCTCTGCCGGCAACCTGCCGCCGCGCTCGGATCTTTCCGATCCGATGAGCCAGCCGCTTCCTCCGGCCCAGAACGCGCAGTACGGCTCGCCGCTGCCGGTTTCGTCGAATGCCCGTGTCGTATCGAGCTCGCCCGTTCAATCCGCGGCTCTCGGTGCGCCTCTGCCGCCGGCTGCGCCTGCCGCCTCTGCGCCGGTTCGTCAGGCTGCCAACACGACTGTGCCTGCCAAGAGCAGCAGCAATATTCGCATGATCAAGGGGCCCGATCCGATCTCGACGGGTACGACGCCGGCGTCTCAGCCTGCCGCGCCGTCGAAGCAGGTCGCGGCAATCGAGCCGCAGTCTGCAGGGCAGGCAAAGGTGGCGCAGGCCCCGACGAAGATCCCTGTTCCCACCAAGGGCCCCCATCAGGAAGCCGTTCTGCCGTCTGCGCCTCAGGCCGAGAAGAAGAAGGTTGCGACCGCAGAGGCCAAGGATGGCGCCAAGGGTGCAACGCATAAGGTTGCCTCGGGCGAGAGCCTGATTGCCATCGCCAAGAAGAATGGCGTCACCGTGGAAGCGCTGCGCGCCGCCAATGGCCTGACGAGCAACGCCGTCCGCGCCGGCCAGGAACTCAAGATCCCGGCTTCTGCCCAGAAGGTCGCCGAAAAGCCCGCGACCGAAAAAGTCACCGCCGACGACATGACGACGGCCTCCGTCTCGCAGAAGCCCGACGCGCCGCTGAAGCCGAAGGCAACGCAGCCGGCTGCTGCTGCCGCCGCGGCGCCTGCCGAATCGAAGGACAGTGTTTCTTCGGCTACAGGCAACCAGGTTGCCTCCACGGCACCCGCTGAAACCGGCATCGGCAAGTATCGCTGGCCGGCAACCGGCGCAGTCATTGCCGCCTATGGCGCCAATGTCGAAGGCCAGCGCAACGACGGTATCGACATCTCCGTGCCGGAAGGCACCCCGGTCAAGGCTGCTGAAAATGGCGTTGTCATCTATGCCGGCAATGGTCTTGAAAAGCTCGGCAATACGGTTCTGATCCGCCACTCCGACGGCAAGGTCACGGTCTACGCCCATCTCAAGAGCATCGACGTCAATCGCGGTGACAAGGTCAATCGCGGTCAGGTGGTCGCCGACTCAGGGATGTCCGGCAACGCCTCGCGGCCGAAGCTGCACTTCGAAGTCCGCAAGAACTCGGCTCCGATCAACCCGATGTCCTTCCTGGAATAGTCCGACTTTCCCCGCAGAGTATTGCGTATCGGGGACTGCGTGAAGGGGCCGGCGGCAACGTCGGCCCCTTTGCCGTTTCGGGACATGTTGCGGAGCCTTTCGATTTGCTGAGAGCGGGGTTCTGAGGCCCGAAAACAATGAAGCCGCCAGGTGGGGGACCTGGCGGCTTGTCAGATGGGCGCTAATTGGGGGCTGCGCCCGAGGCTTTCGCCTCAATCGGCAGCGGTTTCGGTTGGGGGCATCCGCTGCACGAGATCCATAATGGCGACAAATGCATGAATTTAGGTAAACCTAATCTGCAAAATTTCGCATATACGAAGAGGTATGTATTCGCGCACCCGGCAATTCATCGCGAGGGGCAGCTTCCCTCTGGGCGAGTGATGTTCTATGAGAAACCCGGACCAATCTCCTCAGCCTATAGGGAAAAGAACATGACTGCCATTGTTGACATTATCGGCCGCGAGATCCTCGACAGCCGTGGCAACCCGACTGTCGAAGTCGACGTCATCCTTGAGGATGGCAGCATGGGCCGCGCGGCAGTTCCGTCGGGTGCATCCACGGGCGCTCACGAAGCCGTGGAGCTTCGCGATGGTGGCAAGCGCTATCTCGGCAAGGGCGTTGAAAAGGCAGTCGCTGCGGTCAACGGCGAAATCTTCGACGCCATCGGCGGCATGGACGCCGAAGACCAGATCGCTCTCGACCAGGCCATGATCGAACTCGACGGCACGCCGAACAAGAGCCGCATCGGCGCAAACGCCATCCTCGGGGTGTCGCTGGCTGCTGCCAAGGCTGCTGCTGACGCCGCTGGCCTGCCGCTCTATCGCTACGTGGGTGGCGCCGGCTCGTGCCTCCTGCCGGTTCCGATGATGAACATCATCAATGGCGGCGTACATGCCGACAACCCGATCGACTTCCAGGAATTCATGATCATGCCGGTGGGTGCTGAAAACATCCGCGAAGCCGTCCGCATGGGCTCGGAAGTCTTCCATACCCTGAAGAAGGAACTGGCAGCCCAGGGCCACAACACCAACGTTGGTGACGAAGGCGGCTTTGCACCGGGCCTCGAAAGCGCACCGGCTGCCCTCGACTTCATCATGAAGTCGATCGAAAAGGCCGGCTACAAGCCGGGCGACGACATGTTCATCGGCCTCGACTGCGCCTCGACCGAGTTCTTCAAGAACGGCAACTACGTTTACGAAGGCGAAGGCAAGACCCGCAGCCCGGCCGAGCAGGCCCACTATCTTGCTGACCTCGTGGCCCGCTACCCGATCATCTCGATCGAAGACGGCATGTCTGAAGACGACTGGGAAGGCTGGAAGATCCTGACCGATCTCGTCGGCGCCAAGTGCCAGTTGGTCGGCGACGACCTGTTCGTCACCAACTCGGCACGCCTGCGCGACGGTATCAAGATGGGTGTTGCCAACTCGATCCTCGTCAAGGTCAACCAGATCGGTTCCCTCTCCGAGACGCTCGACGCCGTCGAAACCGCCCACAAGGCCGGCTACACCGCCGTCATGTCGCACCGCTCCGGCGAAACGGAAGATTCGACCATTGCCGATCTCGCCGTCGCCACCAACTGCGGTCAGATCAAGACCGGCTCGCTCGCCCGTTCGGACCGGCTCGCGAAGTACAACCAGCTCATCCGCATCGAGGAAGGTCTCGGCAGCCAGGCAAAGTATGCCGGCCGCTCGATCCTGAAGGCCTGAGCTGCCTGAGGGCCGTATGGCCCTCCATAACGATACATGAAGAGGCTGCGGCATCCCTGCTGCAGCCTTTTTCGTTTCCGCTCTGGCGTGGTCAACAGAGCGTTAATCTCTGCGTTCTAATGTGTCTCTCAAAGAGTATCGCGTCACGGGTAATTCGATGTTGACCAAGCAGTACAGGAAGCGGCGGTTCGGCCGTTTCGTCTTGCCGGCGATTACGGCTGCATTCCTGGCCTATTTCGGCTATCATTCCGTCCATGGCGAGTTTGGACTGAAGGCGACCGAGAAGTTCCTCCAGCAAAAAGCCGAGAGGCAGCAGAAGCTTGCGACCCTGCAGGTGAAGCGCAAGGCGCTGGAGCGGCAGGTTTCGGCGCTCAGCGACGGCTCGATACAGAAGGATATGCTGGACGAGGAGGCGCGTGCGCAGCTCAATATGTCCCGCCCCGATGAGATCGTTATCTTTCACTGATTTCGGCAATATAACCGAAATCGGATTAATTTGATTTTTGCGTTATATTTCAAATACTTCCAATAGATGCTAGCTATGCGTTTAGGGCATTGCTGTTTTTCCTGACTTTGCCTATGGTGGTGGCCAAGGAAAAACATCAAGCCTGGGGAGGTTACTGCATGGCTCCGCGTAAACCCGCGTCTGCTGCTGCCCGCAAGTCCGCCAAAGCCGACGCTGCGGAAAAGATTTCCGAATTCAACAAGGAACAGGAACTCGCCGCCTACCGCGAGATGCTGCTCATTCGCCGCTTCGAAGAAAAGGCCGGCCAGCTTTATGGCATGGGCTTCATCGGCGGGTTCTGTCACCTCTATATCGGCCAGGAAGCTGTCGTTGTCGGCATGCAGATGGCGCTGAAGGAAGGCGATCAGGTCATCACCGGCTATCGTGATCACGGCCACATGCTGGCCTGCGGCATGAGCGCCCGTGGCGTCATGGCCGAGCTGACCGGTCGCGAAGGCGGTCTTTCCAAGGGGAAGGGCGGCTCGATGCACATGTTCTCCAAGGAAAAGAACTTCTACGGCGGTCACGGCATCGTCGGCGCACAGGTATCGCTCGGCACCGGCCTCGGCTTTGCCAACCACTACCGTGGCAATGACAACGTCTCGCTCGCCTATTTCGGCGACGGCGCTGCCAACCAGGGTCAGGTTTATGAGAGCTTCAACATGGCCGCTCTCTGGAAGCTCCCGGTGATCTACATCATCGAGAACAACCGCTACGCCATGGGTACTGCCGTATCGCGTGCCTCCTCGCAGACGGACTTCTCCCAGCGTGGTGCCTCCATCGGCATCCCGGGCCTCAAGGTCGACGGCATGGATGTTCGCGCCGTCAAGGCCGCAGCGGATTACGCTGTCGAGCATTGCCGCTCCGGCAACGGCCCGATCATCCTGGAAATGCAGACCTATCGTTACCGTGGTCACTCCATGTCTGACCCGGCCAAGTATCGTTCGAAGGACGAAGTGCAGAAGATGCGCTCCGAGCATGACCCGATCGAACAGGTCAAGGCGCGCCTGATCGAGAAGGGCTGGGCCACGGAAGATTCGCTCAAGGACATCGACAAGGAAGTCCGCGAGATCGTCGCCGATGCTGCCGATTTCGCCCAGGCAAATCCCGAGCCGGCCGTATCGGAACTCTATACCGATATCCTGCTTTGACAGCGGGCTCCGCCTTCGGGAGTGAAGGCGGAGCTTTCGCATGCCGCGCGCCGCGATATGCTGGCGCTGATCAAGAATTTTAAGGCCGAGCGCCTGAAACGAATTGGGTGAGGACCATGCCGATTGACATCCTGATGCCTGCACTGTCTCCGACGATGGAGGAAGGCACGCTCTCCAAGTGGCTGAAAAAGGAAGGCGACAAGGTCGTCTCCGGCGACGTGATCGCCGAAATCGAAACCGACAAGGCAACCATGGAAGTGGAAGCTGTCGATGAAGGCGTGATCGGCAAGCTGCTGGTCGCCGCCGGCACCGAAAACGTCAAGGTCAACGCGCCGATCGCAGTTCTGCTGCAGGAGGGCGAAAGCGCCTCCGACATCGGTTCCGCCGCGCCGAAGGCTGCGCCTGCTGCCGAGCCCGCTCCTGCGGCGGCACCGGCTCCTGCGCCTGCTGCATCCGCTCCCGTTCCGGCCGCGCCGAAGACGGAAGCCGCTTCCGATCCGGCAATCCCGGCCGGCACCGAAATGGTGACGATCACGGTGCGCGAAGCGCTCCGCGACGCCATGGCCGAAGAAATGCGCGCCAACCCGGACGTCTTCGTCATGGGTGAGGAAGTCGCCGAATATCAGGGCGCCTACAAGGTAACCCAGGGCCTCCTGCAGGAATTCGGCCCGAAGCGCGTCATCGACACGCCGATCACTGAGCACGGCTTTGCCGGCATCGGCGTCGGCGCTGCGATGGCCGGCCTTCGTCCGATCGTCGAATTCATGACCTTCAACTTCGCCATGCAGGCGATCGACCAGATCGTCAACTCGGCCGCCAAGACGCTCTACATGTCGGGTGGCCAGATGGGCGCTCCGATCGTGTTCCGCGGCCCGAACGGTGCTGCCGCTCGTGTGGCTGCCCAGCACAGCCAGGATTACGCAGCCTGGTACAGCCACATTCCGGGTCTCAAGGTCATCCAGCCCTACACGGCAGCCGACTTCAAGGGCCTGCTCAAGGCGGCGATCCGCGACCCGAACCCGGTCATCTTCCTCGAAAACGAAATCCTCTACGGCCAGACCTTCGAAGTGCCGAAGCTGGACGATTTCGTCCTGCCGATCGGCAAGGCCCGCATTCACCGTGCCGGTAACGATGTCACGCTGGTATCGTGGGGCATCGGCATGACCTATGCCGTCAAGGCCGTGGACGAACTGACCAAGCTCGGCATCGATGTCGAACTCATCGACCTGCGCACCATCCGTCCGATGGACCTGCCGGCGATCATCGAATCGGTCAAGAAGACCGGCCGTCTCGTCACCGTCGAGGAAGGCTATCCGCAGTCATCCGTCGGTGACTTCATCGCCAACCGCGTCAGCCGCGAAGCGTTCGACTATCTCGACGCCCCGGTCATCACGATTGCCGGCAAGGACGTGCCGATGCCGTATGCGGCCAACCTTGAAAAGCTGGCTCTGCCGAATGTCGGCGAAGTTATCGATGCCGTGAAGGCCGTTTGCTACAAATAAGGGGAGGGCGAGGACATGCCGATCAATATCACGATGCCGGCCCTTTCGCCGACCATGGAAGAGGGCAACCTCTCCAAGTGGCTGGTCAAGGAAGGCGACACGATCAAGTCCGGCGATGTCATCGCCGAAATCGAAACCGACAAGGCGACGATGGAAGTCGAAGCCGTCGATGAAGGCACGATCGCCAAGATCGTCGTTCCCGCCGGCACGGAAGGCGTCAAGGTCAACAGCCTGATCGCCATCCTGGCCGCTGAAGGCGAAGACGTGAAGGCCGCTGCTGCCGGTGGTGCATCCGCTGCCCCGGCACCGAAGGCTGAAACGGCGCCCGCCGCTGCTGCACCTGCCGCCGCACCGGCTCCGGCTGCTGCTGCGCCCGCCGCAGCTCCTGCCGCCGCCGTCTCTTCGGCTGCACCTGCCGGCAACCGGCCGTTCTCCTCGCCGCTGGCACGCCGCCTGGCGAAGGAAGCCGGTCTCGACATCGCTGCCATTTCCGGTACCGGCCCACATGGCCGCGTCGTCAAGTCTGACGTCGAGAAGGCTGTTTCGTCCGGCACCGGCAAGGCCGCACCTGCCGCCGCTGCTGCTCCGGCCGCCGCACCCGCTGCTGCAGCATCCGCCGCGCCGCTCGCCAAGCAGGCTTCGGAAGAGGCCGTTCTCAAGCTGTTCGAGCCGGGCTCCTACGAGCTCGTGCCGCATGACGGCATGCGCAAGACGATTGCCAAGCGCCTCGTCGAATCCAAGCAGACGATCCCGCATTTCTATGTGACGGTCGATTGCGAACTCGACGCGCTTCTCGAACTGCGCGCCCAGCTCAACCATGCGGCCCCCCGCAAGGATGACCGCGCAGCCTACAAGCTCTCGGTCAACGACATGATCATCAAGGCGCTGGCTCTGGCGCTGCGCGACGTTCCGGACGCCAACGTGTCCTGGACCGATACCAACATGGTCAAGCACAAGCACGCCGATGTCGGCGTTGCCGTCTCGATCCCCGGTGGCCTGATCACGCCGATCATCCGTCGCGCCGAAGAGAAGAGCCTGTCCACCATCTCCAACGAGATGAAGGACTATGGCAAGCGCGCCAAGGAACGGAAGCTGAAGCCCGAGGAATATCAGGGCGGCACGACCGCCGTGTCCAACATGGGCATGATGGGCGTCAAGCACTTCGCAGCCGTCGTCAACCCGCCGCATGCGACCATCCTCGCAGTCGGCGCAGGCGAACAGCGCGTCGTCGTCAAGAACGGCGAAATGGTCATCGCTCAGGTCATGACGGTGACGCTCTCCACCGACCATCGCTGCGTCGATGGTGCGCTGGGTGCCGAACTGCTCGGAGCCTTCAAGGCCTACATCGAAAACCCGATGTCGATGCTGGTTTGATCAGCGCGAACCTGCCGAAACGCAGACGTGACTTTGCATTGTGTTGGCCCCATTTATAGAGGGGCCAACAACGCAAGGACGAGGTGAGTGGCGATGACGAAGGAACCCGGTGACATGATCCTGCCGATGCTGCGCGAAATGCGCAAGGAGACGCGGGAGGGATTTGAGGAGGTCCGCAACGAGTTTGTGGATGTCCGGAAGCGTCTCGACAAGCTGGATGAGGGGCAGAAGAATTTTCGCAATGCTCTTTCAGCTGACAGTCTGATGTCCAAATTTGTCATCGGCGACTTTGAGGAGCGGCTTGCCGCTCTGGAGCGCAAGTTCGACGATATCATGAAGGCGAAGTGATCAGCACATGAAAACCATCCTCGCCTATGGAGACAGCCTGACCTGGGGTCATGATGCGGAACGACTGGGCCGTCATGCCCATGAGGACCGTTGGCCCTCGGTCCTGCAAAAGGCTCTCGGCCATGGCGTCCGCGTGATCCCGGAAGGGTTGGGTGGTCGCACGACGGCCTATGAAGATCAGTTGGCCGATTGCGACCGCAATGGCGCGCGCATCCTGCCGACGCTGCTTCATACGCATGCGCCGATCGATCTTGTGATCCTGATGCTCGGCACGAACGACTTGAAGCCTTCCGTCGTTGGCACCGCCCATGGCGCAGCCAAGGGTGTGGCCCGTCTCGTCCAGCTCATTCGCTATCACGCCTGGCCGTTTGAATACGAGACGCCGGAAATCCTGATCGTCTCGCCGCCGCATGTGCGCGAGACGGCGAACTCTGACTATGCGGCCGCCTTCGCGGGCGCAGTGGAACAGTCGAAGATGCTCGCGACCTTCTATCGCGACATGGCAGACGAAATGGGCTGCGGCTTTTTCGATTCGGCCTCGGTTGCCGTCGCGACGCCGGTCGATGGCGTCCATCTGGATGCCGAGAATACACGGGCCATCGGACGGGCATTGGAGCCCATCGTCCGCATGCAGCTCGGGATGTGAATGAGGGGAGTTGATCAGGGTCAAGGAAGAGATCGGCGTTGCGGGTAGCCTGACAGTGTCAAACGTTTCTGAAGGGGATCGGACATGTCGAACACACCGCACGAACTGCACGAGGAATTCCCGGAATATGCCGCCAAGATCCGCCATCTGCGCGAGATTGACGGCCACTTCTATCGCATCTCGAACGAGTATCACGAGGTGAACCGGGCCATACATCGCGCCGAGACCGATATCGAACCTGCTGATGACTTCCATGTGGCTGAGATGCGCAAGAAGCGCATGCAGCTGAAAGATGAAATCTACGCGATGCTGGTGGGCCACGAACAGGTCGAACCCATCGTCTGAGGTGGGCGGACATCCGCTCCCTTGAAAAAAAGAGGAGTGGAGACGCCCATGTCGAATGCTTATGATCTCATTGTTATCGGCTCCGGCCCCGGCGGCTATATCGCCGCCATCCGGGCTTCCCAGCTGGGGCTGAAGGTCGCCGTGGTCGAGCGCGAGCATCTGGCCGGCATCTGCTCCAACTGGGGCTGCATCCCGACCAAGGCGCTGCTGCGGACCGCCGATGTGATGCACACGGCAAGCCATGCCAAGGATTACGGTCTTGTGCTGGAAGGCACGATGAAGCCGGACATCAAGGCAATCGTTGCCCGCTCGCGCGGCATTGCCGCCCGCATGAACAACGGCGTCGGCTTCCTGTTCAAGAAGAACAAGGTCGACATCATCTGGGGTGAAGCCAAGATCACCAAGCCGGGCGAGATCGTCGTCGGCAAGAGCGCCAAGCCGGTGGTTCAGCCGCAGGGTCCGGTTCCGAAGAACACGCTGGGCGAGGGCACCTATACCGCCAAGCATATCATCATCGCGACCGGCGCCCGCCCGCGTGCACTGCCCGGCATCGAACCCGATGGCAAGCTGATCTGGACCTATTTCGAGGCGATGAAGCCGGAAGAAATGCCCAAATCCCTACTCGTCATGGGCTCGGGCGCCATCGGTATCGAATTCGCCAGCTTCTACCGCACCATGGGCGTCGATGTGACCGTCGTCGAAATCATGAAGCAGGTTATGCCGGTCGAGGACGAGGAAATCTCCGTCTTCGCCAAGAAGCAGCTCGAAAAGCAGGGCATGAAGATCATGCTCGAAGCGAAGGTCGCCAAGGTCGACAAGGGTGCAAACTCCGTCACCGCCACGATCGAGAAGAAGGACGGCTCGGTTGAGAAGATCACCGCCGACCGCATGATCTCCGCCGTTGGCGTTCAGGCCAATATCGAAGGCATCGGCCTTGAGGCCGTCGGCGTGAAGACTGATCGCGGCTTCATCGTCATCGACGGCTACGGCAATACGAACGTGCCTGGAATCTACGCCATCGGCGACGTTGCAGGCCCGCCGATGCTCGCCCACAAGGCCGAGCACGAAGCGGTCATCTGCGTCGAGAAGATTGCAGGCGTGCCGAACGTTCACCCGATGGACAAGAACAAGATCCCCGGCTGCACCTATTGCAATCCGCAGGTAGCCTCTGTCGGGCTCACGGAAGCCAAGGCGAAGGCCGAAGGACGCGACATCCGCGTCGGCCGCTTCAACTTCGCCGCCAACGGCAAGGCCGTGGCGCTCGGCGAAGACCAGGGCCTGATCAAGACCATCTTCGACAAGAAGACGGGCGAGCTGATCGGCGCGCACATGGTCGGTGCGGAAGTCACTGAACTCATCCAGGGCTTCGTGGTCGCCATGAACCTCGAGACGACCGAGGAAGACCTGATGCACACGATCTTCCCGCATCCGACGATCTCGGAAACGATGAAGGAAAGTGTGCTTGACGCCTATGGCAAGGTTCTGAACGCCTGATTTGGAAAGTCGCCGCAAGGTGACATTGGCGAGGGGCTTGGCAAGCTCCGGCTTTGCAACGATAAATGGCTCGGATGGCGGCGGGCTCTTGAACGGGCGCCGCCAGTCCATATGTCAGGCTGGAACAAACTCGGAGAGTAAAGATGCATGATGCATTTCAAGTCGGCTGGTTGATGGCCATCATCATCGGCGGTATCGCAGGCTGGCTCGCTGGCAAGTTCATGAACATGCCGAGCGGCATTTTCATGAATATCATTCTCGGCATCGTCGGCGCGGTTGTCGCCAATGCCGTTCTCGGCGTTTTCGGCATCGTGATCTTCGGTGGCTGGCTCGCCTATCTGATCGCCGGCTTTATCGGCGCCTGCATTCTTCTCTTCGTGGTCAAACTCATCCGGAGCTGATCCGGAAAGGACTGAAATTTCATGGTCACCATTCTCGACAACGTCGCTGGCGATGCAAAGCGCGTCCGCCACCCGGAAAAGGCACACAAGCCGGATACCGAAATCCTGCGCAAGCCGGACTGGATCCGCGTGAAGGCGCCGGTGTCGAAGGGCTATCAGGAAACGCGCGAGCTCGTGCGTTCCCACAATCTGGTGACCGTTTGCGAGGAAGCCGGTTGTCCCAACATTGGCGAATGCTGGGACAAGAAACATGCGACGTTCATGATCATGGGCGAGATCTGCACCCGCGCCTGCGCCTTCTGCAACGTGGCGACCGGCCGTCCGCTGCCGCTTGATCTCGAAGAGCCCGCCAATGTCGCCAAGGCCGTCAAGCAGATGGGCCTCAGCCATGTCGTCATCACCTCCGTGGACCGCGATGACCTGGAGGACGGTGGCGCTGAACATTTCGAAAAGGTGATCTGGGCGATCCGCGAGGCCTCGCCGGCGACGACCATTGAAATCCTGACGCCGGACTTTTTGAAGAAGCCCGGCGCGCTGGAGCGGGTCGTGGCGGCCAAGCCCGATGTCTTCAACCATAATCTCGAAACCGTGCCGGGCAACTATCTGACGGTGCGGCCGGGCGCACGCTATTTCCATTCCATCCGCCTCTTGCAGAGGGTGAAGGAACTCGACCCGACCATGTTCACCAAGTCCGGCATCATGGTGGGCCTCGGCGAAGAGCGCAACGAAGTGCTGCAGCTGATGGACGACCTGCGCACCGCTGACGTCGATTTCATGACCATCGGCCAATATCTCCAGCCGACCCGCAAGCACCACAAGGTGGAAGCTTTCGTGACGCCGGAAGAGTTCAAGGCTTACGAGACGGTCGCCTATTCCAAGGGCTTCCTGATGGTGGCGTCCTCGCCGCTGACTCGCTCGTCGCATCATGCGGGCGATGATTTCGCACGGCTGAAGGCGGCTCGGGAACGGAAGCTTCAGGCGGCGGAATAGGGCGGCTTTGATTTTCGGTTCTTTTTCATGATACGATCCTTCAAGGATAAGCAGACCGAAAAGATATTCGAGAGCGCCAATTCGCGTCGGCTGCCGGCGGAAATTTCGGTTCGGGCTCGGCGAAAGCTGATGTCTTTGCATGCTGCTAATATGCTCGATGATCTCAGGGTGCCGCCGAGCAATCGCCTCGAGCGCCTGAAAGGTGATCGAGAGGGGCAATACTCGATCAGGATCAATGATCAGTGGCGCATCTGCTTCCGGTTCGAGGATGGCGACGCTTTCGACGTCGAAATTTGTGATTATCATTGAGGCGGCCAATGCTTTTCGTTCCGACAGATCCTATTCATCCCGGCGAAATCATCAGGGAAGAGTTCATGGCAGACTATCAACTCACCCAACAGAAGCTGGCGAGCGAGATCGGCATCGAGCAGGATCGCTTGGGCGCGGTTTTGGATGCAGCGGCCGCGCTTGATGCGGACCTGGCGCTGCGGCTCTCTCGTTATTTTTCAAACTCCCCGGAATACTGGCTGAACCTGCAACGAACCTATGATCTGGCCGTTGCGCTCAAGCAGTCGAAGGGGCTGGATGCGATCCGGCCTATTCAGGCGGCCTGAGTTCGAATTGTTGCAGCTTCCGAGTTGATTTTGCCGGTCTTCGACCGTATTTCCCAATCATGCCCCAGTTCGAAACCCGCCGCCCAGTACCGCAATCTCCCGACCAGATGTTCGCGCTTGTCGCGGATGTGGAGCAGTATCCGCAATTCCTGCCGCTTTGCGAGGGCTTGGTCGTCCGCAGCCGCAAGGAGCGTGATGGCAAGGCGTTGCTGGTGGCGGACATGACGGTGGGCTACAAGGCGATCCGCGAGACCTTCACGACGCAGGTTCTGCTGAACCCGGCTGAGCGCGCCATCGACGTCAAATATCTCGACGGGCCATTCCGCTATCTCGACAACCGCTGGCGCTTCAACGCACTGCCGGATGGCGGCTGCGAAGTGCATTTCTTCATCGACTACGAATTCAAAAGCCGTATTCTCGGCGCGGTCATGGGCTCCATGTTCGACCGTGCCTTCCGCATGTTTTCGGAAGCCTTCGAGGCGCGGGCCACAAAGATTTACGCCACGCCCGCCTGACGGCCGCGTGCACGAAAGGGAACGACATGAGCTTCTTCTCCAAAATCGCATCGATCTTCGGCGGCGGCGCATCCTCGGGCGAGGCCAAGGGGGCGGCGAAAGAGCATATGCGCGAGATCGCCGGGCTCCGTGTCTTCGCAACCCCGCAGCGCGAAGGCGCACAGTTCCGTCTGGCCGGTCGCATCGAGAAGGATCAGGACGGCGTGACGCTGACGCGCGAATTCGTTCGCGCAGACCTCTTCTCGACGGAGGACGACGCCGTTGACATCACCTTCCGCAAGGCGGAGCAGATCATCAGCCAGAACGGCAAAGCCCTGTTTGCCGATGGCGCGACGACAGGTCGTGCATAAGGAAATATCACCCTGCGGTGACTTTTCGTCAAACTTAGAAGCACAACGAAAAACGGCGCCACAAGGCGCCGTTTTCCTGTTTGTGGACTGCCTGACGATCAGAGCATGAGGCGGTACTTGGCGAAGCCGTTCTCGCCGGCGCCTGCATCTTCAATCTTCGCGCCCTTAACGTCGCCGGCATACTGCTTGCCCTTCGCGCCCGTTTCGAAGACGGCCGTCGTGCCGGGCATGGCCTTGAAGCGCCAGTTGCCATCGGCGGACGGGTTGATCGTGCCTTCCTGAACGATGTAGCGCACGATTACGTCGCGGTTCGTATCCGGAGCCACGAAGACGATCTTGTCACCCGCGATTTCCGGGAAGTTGCCGCCGCCGCCAGCGCGATAGTTGTTGGTGGCCACGACGAACTTCTGTGCAAGGTCAATCGGCTTGCCCTGGAATTGCAGGTTGACGATACGACCGGCGCTCTCGCCGACCTTCTTGCCGTCCTTGTCATACATGGCCGGCTGCGACAGGTCGATTTCGTAGGTCACGCCGTCGATCACGTCATAGTTATAGGACGGGAAGTCGGGGTTGAGGAGCGGCGCATCCTTTGCGCCTTCCTTGACCTGATTGAACATGCCCGCAGACATTTCCAGCCAGCCCTTGACCTGCGCGCCAGTAATGACGACCGCGCGAACTGTGTTCGGGAACAGGTAGAGGTCGGAGACGTTCTTGATGGCAATGTCACCGGCGGGGACATCCGTGTAGTAGTCTGCGCCGCCACGGCCGCCGGCCTTGAACGGAGCGGCAGCCGAGAGGACCGGAAGATCCTTGTACGGCGTCTCCTTCAGCATGTCCTTGATATACCAGCTCTGTGCGTTGGAAACGATCTGCACGGACGGGTCATCGGCCACGAGGGCGAAATAGGAATAGAGCGGTGCCGAGGTCTTGCCGACCGGCGTGCGGACGTAAGCCAGCGTCGCCTCATGCTCGTCCTTCACCGCCGCGACGATTTCCGGCTTGTCGGTGACATCTGCGACGACCTTCTTGGCATCGTCGCGGTGATAGATCGGGCGCGCCTCGGTCGTGAAATCAACGACCTTCCAGCCCTTGCCGTCCTTTTCGATCAGCAGGTCGATCAGGCCCATATGCGAGCCCCAGAAGCCGCCCATGACGGCGGGCTTGCCGAACAGCGTGCCCTTGACGGCATCGACATCATGCATGCCGTCCCAGGTTTTCGGACCGGGGAAGACGAGATGCTGGTGGCCGGTGAAGACGGCATCAATGCCATCGACGGCGGCAACGTAAAGCGAGGCATTTTCCATGCTGTCGGTCGGCTTGGCCGCATCGATACCAGAGTGCGAAAGCGCGATCACGATATCCGCACCCGCTTCCTTCATCGCCGGCACCCAGGCCTTGGCGGCGGAAACGATGTCACGCGCCATGGCCTTGCCTTCGAGGTTCTTGGCGTCCCAGATCATGATCTGCGGCGGCACGAAGCCGATGAAGCCAACCTTCACGGTGCTTTCATTGCCGGCGCCGTCCTTGATCTTCTTGTCGAGGATCACATAGGGCTTGAAGAAGAGTTCGTCCTGCTTCGGATCTGACGCCAGCTTGCCCTTGGTCAGGTTGGCGCAGACAATCGGGAAATTCGCGCCGCCCAGCACGTTGAACATGAAGTCGAGGCCATAGTTGAACTCGTGGTTCCCGAGCGTGCCGACATCGTATTTCAGCACGTTCATGGCCTTCATGACCGGATGCATGTCGCCGGCCTTCATACCCTTCTTGTAGGCCATGTAGTCGCCCATCGGGTTGCCTTGCAGAAGGTCGCCGTTGTCGATCAGCATCGAGTTGCCGGCTTCGGCACGGATCTTGTCGATGATCGAGGCCGTGCGCGCCAGGCCCATCGTGTCGTTGGGCTTATCCGCATAATAGTCATACGGCATGATGTTCACATGGATGTCGGTCGTTTCCATGATGCGCAGATGCGCCTGGTTTGCGGCCGCGCGCGCTGCAAAGGGATGCAGCATGATCATCGCCGCGCCGGCGGCAGCGCCACCGAGAAGCGAGCGGCGCGTCAGGGTGAATTTCGGGTGTTCGAGCGTCATGGAAGTTCTCCAGTAATTGCGCGGGAGCGGGGTCTTCTGCCCCCGATGGGCGGCGCTTCTTGAAGCGGCGCTGCATCTTGGCGGCGTTTGACGACAGCAAGATGTCAGCAATCGAAAAGTTTGACCAGATGGAAAAACATTAACAATATTCCGAGATCGAAGAGAAAATGTTTCCCTTCGGCTTACAGGCCCGCGTTCGGCCGATCGATGATTTCCCGGAGCGCGAAGGACGAGTTGATCTTCACGACATGGGGCAGGGCGGAGAGCCAGTCGCGGTGGATGCGCTCGTAGTCTTCGAGATCCTTTGCTGCGACCCGGAGAATGTAGTCGTATTCGCCTGACATCAGATAACAGACGACGACATTCGGACAGCGGCGAACGGCTGCCTCGAACTCTGTCAGCGTCTTGGCGAACTGGCCGGACAGTGAGATATGGACGATGACCATCATCTTGTAACCGATCGCCTTGTTGGACAGGCGGGCGTGATAGCCGGAAATGACACCGGACTTCTCCAGAATATCGAGGCGGCGCGAACACGCCGATGCGGACAGTCCGACCCGCTGTGCCAGGTCCGCATTGGAAATTCGGCCGTCCTTCTGAAGCTCCCTCAGAATCGCAGTATCGATCGTATCGAGTTCGGACAACGCAATCTCCTTCGAATTTTTGACACAAAACGCAAGAATATTCGAAAAATGTGTTCTGAGCAAAGTGCATTTGCAAGGACGTTCGACGCGCTTTCTCCTTTAATCGACGCATTATCGACCCGTGTTCAGCGGGCGGAAATACATCGAGAGGAACAAGAATGATCGTCGGCTGTCCCAAGGAAATCAAAAATCACGAGTATCGCGTCGGCCTGACGCCGGGCGCTGCCCGCGAATATGTGGCCCATGGTCACCAGGTGTTGATCGAGAGCGGGGCGGGTGCCGGCATCGGCGCGGATGACGCGGCCTACGAAGCCGTCGGCGCCAAGATTGTTGCGACGGCCGCCGAGATTTTCGCGAAGTCAGACATGGTCGTGAAGGTCAAGGAGCCGCAGCCGCAGGAGTGGGCGCAGCTTCGCGAAGGCCAGATCCTCTACACCTATCTCCACCTCGCGCCCGATCCGGAACAGACAAAGGGCCTTCTGGCCTCCGGCGTCACCGGCGTGGCATACGAAACCGTGACGGATGCCGCAGGCGCGCTGCCGCTTCTCGCTCCGATGTCGGAAGTGGCCGGGCGTCTCTCGATCCAGGCCGGTGCGACAGCGCTGCAGAAAGCCCATGGCGGCCGCGGCGTGCTGCTCGGTGGCGTGCCGGGCGTGCGTCCGGGCAAGGTCGTGGTGATCGGCGGCGGCGTCGTCGGTCTGCATGCGGCGAAGATGGCTGTCGGCCTCGGCGCGGATGTGACCGTGCTCGATCGTTCGCTCCCGCGCCTGCGCCAGCTCGACGACATCTTCCATGGCTCGATCCACACGCTTTACTCCTCGATCGACAATCTCGAGCGTGAAGTCTTCTCGGCCGATCTCGTCGTCGGTGCGGTTCTCATTCCGGGTGCGGCGGCTCCGAAGCTCGTCTCCAAGGCCATGCTCTCCTCGATGAAGCCGGGCTCGGTCATCGTCGACGTCGCCATCGACCAGGGGGGCTGCTTCGAGACGTCGCATGCGACGACTCATTCCGACCCGACCTATGTCGTGGATGGTGTCGTTCACTACTGCGTCGCCAACATGCCGGGCGCGGTGCCATACACGTCGACCCACGCACTCAACAACGCGACTCTCGTCCATGGTTTGGCGCTGGCAGACAAGGGCCTGAAGGCGATTGCCGAGGATCAGCATCTGCGCAATGGCCTGAATGTCCACAGGGGCAAGATCACCAACAAGGCCGTTGCTGAAAGCCTGAGCCTCGACCTCGTTTCGCCGGTCGATGCGCTGAAGGCCGCGTGAACTCGGCTCTTTGATCGACATCATCTATGAAATCGGACCGGCGTCTCCACCTTCCTCTGGAAGTGGACGGCGCCGGTTCCTATATGCGGCTCATCCGACAACGCATTGAACTCCCCGAGAGATTTGGTGGTCCACTTCGGCTCCCTGATTGGAGAGCTATCCCCTGTTGCCGGGTTGCCGGTGTCGGTTGCAGTTGAACCGGTCGACTTCACGAAGTTTTTATCGTGTTTGAATTGCTCTGTGGGCAGTTTGCTTTCGTAACGCCGTATTAAGGAGCAAGCGTCCATGAAACTCGTCATTCTCCATGTGTGTCTTGAAGTTCGCCCTCCTGACACTCTATGTAGGGAATGAGAAATTTCGATGATTCCCGGATCAGCTGCGAAATCCGGACCCAACGTTTGAAGGTAGAAGATGAGCAATCCTGTTGATACCGCAATGGCACTGATCCCGATGGTCGTCGAACAGACCAATCGCGGCGAGCGGTCCTATGACATCTATTCGCGGCTTCTGAAGGAACGCATCATCTTCCTGACGGGCCCGGTCGAAGATCACATGGCGACGCTCGTTTCGGCGCAGTTGCTCTTCCTCGAAGCCGAGAACCCGAAGAAGGAAATCGCGCTCTACATCAATTCGCCGGGTGGCGTCGTCACCGCCGGCATGGCCATCTATGACACGATGCAGTTCATCAAGCCGGCTGTCTCGACGCTCTGCATCGGTCAGGCTGCTTCGATGGGTTCGCTGCTTCTGGCCGCTGGCCACAAGGACATGCGCATTGCCATGCCGAACGCCCGCATCATGGTTCACCAGCCCTCGGGCGGTTTCCAGGGCCAGGCGTCCGACATCGAGCGCCACGCGCGCGACATCCTGAAGATGAAGCGTCGCCTGAACGAAATCTACGTGAAGCACACGGGCCGCACCTACGAAGAAGTCGAAACGGCACTCGACCGCGACAACTTCATGGACGCGCAGGAAGCCAAGAACTGGGGTCTGGTCGATCAGGTCTTCACCTCGCGTGAAGAGATCGAAGGCCCGGCCGGCGCCTGATCAGCTGGGGATTGGCGCCATTCTTGACAAGGATCAAGGCCGGCGTCAGCCTAAGGTGCAGGATATGGAATTAATGCTATGTTGAATTTTTATGACATAGCATTCAGTTGAGAGTGGGGGATTCGTTGCAAGCTGCCGGATAAAGTGATTTGTTCGGATCAGCTAGTACCCCCGGAAACCCTTTCCGATGCGACACGAGGCGCAGATCCAAAGGGTGGAAAAGGTTCCGTGTATTCCCTCAGCGGGTAACGCCGGTATGCTTGGAAGGAAAGTGACATGAGCAAGGTCAGCGGTAGCAGCGGCGGTGACTCGAAGAATACCCTTTATTGCTCTTTCTGCGGCAAGAGCCAGCATGAAGTGCGCAAGCTGATTGCCGGACCAACGGTCTTCATCTGCGACGAGTGCGTCGAACTCTGCATGGACATCATCCGTGAAGAGAACAAGACCTCGATGGTCAAGTCGCGCGATGGCGTGCCGACCCCGCAGGAAATCATCAAGGTCCTGGACGAATACGTCATCGGCCAGCAGCAGGCGAAGCGCATCCTCTCCGTAGCGGTTCACAACCACTACAAGAGGCTGGCGCATGCCTCCAAGAATGGCGATGTGGAACTGGCAAAGTCGAACATCCTTCTGGTCGGCCCGACCGGCTGCGGCAAGACCTATCTTGCCCAGACGCTCGCCCGCATCATCGACGTGCCGTTCACCATGGCGGACGCCACGACGCTGACGGAAGCCGGCTATGTCGGTGAAGACGTCGAAAACATCATTCTGAAGCTGCTTCAGTCTGCGGATTACAATGTCGAGCGCGCCCAGCGCGGCATCGTCTATATCGACGAAGTTGACAAGATCTCCCGCAAGTCGGACAACCCCTCCATCACGAGGGACGTGTCGGGCGAGGGCGTTCAGCAGGCGCTTCTCAAGATCATGGAAGGCACGGTTGCTTCCGTTCCGCCGCAGGGTGGCCGCAAGCATCCCCAGCAGGAATTCCTGCAGGTCGACACGACGAACATCCTGTTCATCTGCGGCGGTGCCTTTGCTGGTCTCGACAAGCTGATTTCGGCCCGTGGCGAGAAGACCTCGATCGGTTTCTCGGCCAGCGTCAAGTCGCCGGAAGATCGCCGCGTCGGCGAAGTTTTGCGCGAACTGGAGCCGGAAGATCTGGTCAAGTTCGGCCTCATCCCGGAATTCATCGGTCGTCTGCCGGTTCTGGCAACGCTCGAAGACCTGGATGAAGATGCACTGATCCAGATCCTGTCCGAGCCGAAGAACGCCCTGATCAAGCAGTATCAGCGCCTTTTCGAGATGGAAGATGTCGAACTGACCTTCCACGAGGACGCCCTGCGCGCCATCGCCAAGCGGGCCATCGTCCGCAAGACCGGTGCCCGCGGCCTTCGTTCGATCATGGAAAAGATCCTGCTCGACACGATGTTCGAGCTGCCGGCCCTGGAAGGTGTCCGCGAAGTGGTCATTTCCGACGACGTGGTCGAAGGCAAGGCACGTCCGCTCTACATCTATTCGGAGCGGAACGAAGAAAAGGCCAACGTATCGGCGTAACCGCCACAATACATCGTATGCAATAGACAAGCCCGGGGCCAAGTCCCGGGCTTTTTTCATGGGTTTAATGTCGTTAAATCGTCGTAATCCGGGTCTTTTTGAGTTGCGTACTATGTAAAGTACCGCGATAGTGAACGCAGAATCCGCGTGGGAATACAGCGTATCGCGGCACCAAGTTGAGAGCCGGCAAGCCTCGCGACAGCGGAACGGGGCAAGGTTGGATCTGAAGGCGGGACAATGGGTGGATACGCGTTGATTGTCTTGAAAAGACATCCGTGAGACTCCACTTAAGGAGCGGTAATGAGAAGCATCGGGGCTCCCCGCCCGATGCGAAGGGTGGCCCAGCTGGGAACCCTATGGAAAGGAACTCACATGACCAAGAAGACGTTGCCTGCAGACAGCATTGCCTATCCGGTACTGCCGCTGCGCGACATTGTCGTCTTTCCGCACATGATCGTGCCGCTCTTCGTCGGCCGTGAAAAGTCCATCCGCGCTCTGGAAGAGGTGATGGGCTCTGATCGCCAGATCATGCTGGTAACCCAGATCAATGCGAGCGACGACGATCCGAAGCCCTCCGCGATCTATACCGTCGGCACGGTTGCCAATGTCCTCCAGCTGCTCAAGCTGCCCGATGGGACCGTCAAGGTTCTGGTCGAGGGCCGCGCACGCGCTGAAATCGATGGCTACACCGAACGCGACGAGTTTTACGAAGCGATGGCGCATGTTCTCTCCGAACCTGCCGAAGATGCCGTCGAGATCGAGGCCCTGTCTCGCTCGGTCGTTTCCGAGTTCGAGAACTATGTGAAGCTGAACAAGAAGATTTCCCCGGAAGTGGTCGGCGCTGCCAGCCAGATCGAGGATTATTCGAAGCTCGCCGACACGGTTGCCTCGCATCTCTCCATCAAGATCACCGAAAAGCAGGAAATGCTCGAAACGGTGAGCGTCAAGACGCGTCTTGAAAAGGCGCTCGGCTTCATGGAAGGCGAAATTTCCGTCCTCCAGGTCGAGAAGCGCATCCGGTCGCGCGTCAAGCGCCAGATGGAAAAGACGCAGCGCGAATATTACCTCAACGAGCAGATGAAGGCGATCCAGAAGGAGCTCGGCGACGGCGAAGACGGCCGTGACGAGATGGCCGAACTGGAAGAGCGCATCAAGAAGACGAAGCTTTCCAAGGAGGCCCGCGAAAAGGCGGATGCCGAGCTGAAGAAGCTGCGCCAGATGAGCCCGATGTCGGCGGAAGCCACCGTCGTGCGCAACTATCTCGACTGGTTGACCGGTCTGCCCTGGGGCAAGCGCTCGAAGGTAAAGGCCGACCTGAACTTTGCCGAGGAAGTGCTCGCCGGCGATCACTTCGGCCTCGACAAGGTCAAGGAACGCATCGTCGAATATCTCGCCGTTCAGGCGCGCTCGAAGAAGATCAAGGGTCCGATCCTTTGCCTCGTCGGCCCGCCCGGCGTCGGCAAGACCTCGCTCGCCCGCTCGATCGCCAAGGCGACCGGCCGCGAATATGTGCGCATGGCACTTGGCGGCGTCCGTGACGAAGCCGAGATCCGTGGTCACCGCCGCACCTATATCGGCTCGATGCCCGGCAAGGTCATCCAGTCGCTGAAGAAGGCGAAGAAGGCCAACCCGCTCTTCCTGCTCGATGAAATCGACAAGATGGGCCAGGACTTCCGCGGCGATCCGTCTTCTGCTCTGCTCGAGGTGCTCGATCCGGAACAGAACGCAACGTTCATGGACCACTATCTGGAAGTCGAATACGACCTTTCGGATGTGATGTTCATCACGACGGCGAACACGCTGAACATCCCTGCGCCCCTCATGGACCGCATGGAGATCATCCGCATCGCCGGCTACACGGAAGATGAGAAGCGGGAAATCGCCCGTCGTCACCTTCTGCCGAAGGCGATCCGCGATCATGCCCTGCAGCCGAGCGAGTTCTCGGTCTCCGACGACGCGCTGATGGCGGTGATCCGCCAGTACACGCGCGAAGCCGGTGTCCGTTCGCTGGAACGCGAGCTGATGAAGCTCGCCCGCAAGGCCGTGACCGAAATCCTCAAGGGCAAGGCGACCTCGATCGAGGTGACCGCCGAGAACGTGTCCGACTATCTTGGCGTTCCGCGCTTCCGCCACGGCGAGGCTGAACGCGAGGATCAGGTCGGTGTTGTCACGGGCCTCGCCTGGACGGAAGTCGGCGGCGAGCTGCTGACGATCGAAGGCGTGATGATGCCGGGTGGCAAGGGCCGCATGACGGTGACCGGCAACCTGAAGGACGTGATGAAGGAATCGATTTCGGCGGCGGCCTCCTATGTCCGCTCGCGCTCCATCGATTTCGGCATCGAGCCCCCGCGCTTCGACAAGGCCGACATCCACGTCCACGTGCCGGAAGGTGCGACGCCGAAGGATGGACCGTCTGCCGGTGTCGCGATGGCAACGGCGATCGTGTCGATCATGACGGGAATTCCGGTTTCGAAGGATGTCGCCATGACTGGCGAAATCACCCTTCGCGGTCGCGTTCTCCCGATTGGTGGCCTGAAGGAAAAGCTGCTTGCGGCACTCCGCGGCGGCATCAAGAAGGTGCTGATCCCGGAAGAAAACGCCAAGGATCTGGCGGATATTCCGGACAACGTGAAGAACGAGATGGAAATCATCCCGGTCTCGCGGATGGGCGAAGTCCTGCAGCACGCGCTGGTTCGCCAGCCCCAGCCGATCGTCTGGGAGCCCAAGCCTGACACAACTGTCGTTGCTGTCGATTCGGGCGAAGAAAGTGGTGTAGGCGTCGCGCATTGACGCGATCCGGCCTCAATTGCGCCGGAATGAACCTGATAAGAACCCGAGGCCGGCAGAAATGCCGGCCTTTTTTAACGAAAACGGCGCGCAAACCCCTGCAAAACAAGGGATTGAGCGCATTTTCGGTTGCGGTGGACGCGCTCCTGCGTATTCTGCCCGCGATGACCAATCGAATCGTTTCATACCAGTAAGAAAGGGGTGGAAACATGAACAAGAACGAGCTCGTATCCGCAGTTGCGGAAAAGGCTGGCCTGTCCAAGACCGATGCTGCATCGGCTGTTGACGCTGTGTTCGAAGCAATCCAGGGCGAACTGAAGAATGGCGGCGACGTCCGTCTCGTTGGCTTCGGCAATTTCTCGGTTACCCGCCGCGAAGCTTCCACCGGCCGCAACCCGTCCACGGGCGCTGAAGTTGCCATCCCGGCCCGCAACGTGCCGAAGTTCTCGGCCGGCAAGGGTCTGAAGGACGCCGTCAACTAAGATCGGCTTTCTGCCTGCCACCCGCCAGTTTCGACTGGAACAGGCAAGCAAGAGTTTTGAGACCCGGTGCGTTCGTCGCACCGGGTCTTTTTGTATCTTCGGTCCAGTGAAGCGGCAGATATGTCAGCAATCTTGCCGCAATTGCGAATTCGTCCTATCAATGGCGCGTCGGCTTGTCCGGCAATCGTTCTCAGGGCGGGGTGAAACTCCCCACCGGCGGTAAGGGGTTCGCCCCGAGCCCGCGAGCGCCGCAGCTTCGATGAGAGGGTGCGGGTCAGCAGATCCGGTGTAATTCCGGAGCCGACGGTCACAGTCCGGATGAAAGAGAATGAGGCCCATGTCTGCCGTCGTGTCCGCGTTTCGCGGCGCGATGAGAGGCGTGGAATTCTCATGCCCTGATTTGTGTCGATCCTGTTCTGGGAAAGTGAACATGAATCAGATTGGAAATCTTCGCCAACGCTATCCGGCGATCGCTGCCGCCGCCATCATGGTCCTCGCGGGCGTCGCCTTTGCCGCGATCAACGTCCTCACCCAATGGGTGACGATGAAACTGGGCTTCGGCTCGGTCTCCACCGCCTTCTGGCAATATGGCATCGCATTGCTGTTTTCGCTGCCCTATCTCTGGCGCACCGGGATCGGCACCATGCGGACGCGCTATCCGGCAAGCCACATCATCCGGGTAGCATTTTCCGTCTTCGGTGTTCAGGCCTGGGTGATGGGGCTCGCGCATGTCCCGATCTGGCAGGCCATCGCGCTCGTCATGACATCACCCTTCTTCATCATTCTCGGCGCGCGGATCTTTCTCGGCGAACGCGTGGGCCCGGCTCGCTGGGCCGCGACCGCCACCGGCTTTGCCGGAGCGATGATCATCCTGCAGCCATGGGCGGATACGTTCACCTGGGCAGCGCTTCTGCCGGTCCTGGCCGCACTTCTTTGGGGCGCCACCTCGCTCTACACGAAAAGCCTGACCCACGACGAATCACCCGAAACCATCACCGTCTGGCTGTTGCTGCTGCTGACCCCGGTCAACGGCGCCTTCGCGCTGGCCTCTGGCTTCGAGATACCCCATGGCTCGGCGCTGGCGATCTTCGTGATCCTGGGACTGCTGACTGCGATTGCGCAATATCTACTGACGCTCGCCTACGCCACGGCGGATGCCGCCTATGTCCAGCCGTTCGACGATCTGAAACTGCCGCTCAACGTTCTCGCCGGCTGGCTGGTCTTCGGTTATGCGCCGGCGGGCACGCTCTGGCTCGGCGCTGTGCTGATTCTCGGCGCGTCCCTTTTCATCATGACCTACGAATCACGGCGGGAGAGGGCGGTCGCTCCGGCCGCCGAATAAGCGCAAACGAAAACGGGGGCCGAAGCCCCCGTTTCAAACTGCCCTGCGTCTGTTTCAGAACGCGTGGAACGTGATCGTGGTCAGCGTCCGTTCGACATCCGGGATGCTGACGAAGATGTCGTTGACGTAGCGGCCGATATCCTGGCCGTCCGGAACATAGATTTTCGCGATGAGGTCGTAGTCGCCGCTCGTCGAATAGAGCTCGGAGACCACTTCCTTCTCATAGATCTTGTTGGCAACTTCGTAGGTCTGGCCCGGCCGGCAACGGACCTGGGTAAAAATGCAGCGCATGTCGCCTCCATCTGTGTTGATTCTTCCTGGCTGCGGCAACATTAGCCAAAGCCCGGTGGCATTTGAAGTGTCGCGCCCTTGCCATCGGCCCGCCGGATACGGCAAAACATCTGCGGGAGGGCTTAAATACACCCGATCGTTCAGGAGGACCCCATGTCCATGCCGCCCGAAGAATTCTATGGCAACAACAAGCCTCAGAATGAAGAGCCTGTTCAACCCCGATGGCTGGTTGTCTCGCGCATGACCTCGGCGCTGGTCTTTCTACGCACCGGCTTCATTGGGGCTTTCATCGCCATTGCTGCAATTCATCTGCTGGGGCCGCGATTCGGATATGGCGGCAACGCGTATGATCTCGGCGGCCTTGTCATCGGATTCGGTCTTGGCACCATTTTCGAGATCGTTCGTCGCAGGCAGGGGGAAAAGTCTCCCGAAGCGTCGACCGGCCAGTCCTGAGTTGATGAAGGTCAAGGCGGGCAAAGACCGCCGCGCCTATCCAGACAGCCAGTAAGCTCCTTGTCGGGGAATCGGATCGCATGACCATTCTGGCATTCATCACGGCAGTGCTGGCGCTCCTGCTGGCGCCCGGGCCCACCAATACGCTGATGGGCGTGGCTGGAACCCAAAGCGGCATTGCCATAGCCGCGCGACTGATTCCTGCAGAACTGGCCGGCTACCTCACTGCAATCCTGCCACTGACGATCGTCGGCTCGCGATTCTTTGCGGAGTTTCCGGTTGCCTCGCTTGTGCTCAAGTCGGCCGCCGCCGTCTGGGTGATGTTTCTCGCCATCCAGCTGTGGGGCAGGGCACAGCAGGAAGGGCGCCTGGGGACGGTCACGGCAGCCAGAGTCTATATGACGACCGCGCTCAATCCGAAGGCCCTTGTCGTCAGCTTCATTCTTTTGCCGTCGACCAGCGATCCGGCTTTCATCTCGCGCCTTGCCACGTTCTGCGGTCTCGTCGTCGCTGTCGCACTTGTCTGGATGAGCGCCGGAAGTCTGCTGAGTGGCGGAAACCCTGGGAAACGGGCACGAATCGTGGAGCGCGTCGCCTCTGTCTGGCTGGCGGCCGTGTCCGTCCTGCTGATCGTCACTGTTCTGAAAAGCTGAATTCGATCAACACGAACACCGAACACGCGACTGTCATCAGTGCGTTGGCGGCTGTTCTTCATGTTGTTTGGGAAAGAATGGTGGGCGATGAGAGACTCGAACTCCCGACATCCTCGGTGTAAACGAGGCGCTCTACCAACTGAGCTAATCGCCCGCCGCGTTGGTGGGGGTGATCTATTCGCAAAGACTGTGATCCGCAAGAGGGCGATTGGCATTTTTCGCATTTTTTTTGACCTGCGGCGATCATTCCGGGCATCTGTCAAAAAAATGTCGTCAGCGCGATTTTTTGTTTTCAAATCTGCTTGACACTCATCCGTCTACCCCCTAGAAACCGCCTCACCGAACGAGGCGGCGACGCGGTTCGGGAAAATGCGCGGGTGTAGCTCAGTCGGTTAGAGTGCCGGCCTGTCACGCCGGAGGTCGCGGGTTCGAGCCCCGTCACTCGCGCCATTCTCTTTCTTAACAGTAAGATATGAGAATAGGTTCATCGAAAAGGTGAACGCAATTTCCTCCTCCATCCAATACCTGAAGCTGTGTTTCGTTGCTCGCGACTCACGTCGTAAACTTGCGCAGCTGCGCGTCGTTCGGGCGCAGGTCCTCTGTGCTTCAGCTGTGGAAATGTATCGTGCCTGCAGTGCTGATCGAACATTTCTTTCGAATTGACCCTCGTCATATTGCGCTGCGAAACGGTGCTGCGGCATCTGTGTCGTGAATTGGTAAAGTTCATGATGTTAATCGCTGTTTTGCGGTTCAAATCGCTTGCGCCGCAAGACGGGCTGCGCTAGTCACGATGACGTTGCAACGAAGACCTACGCCCTGTCGGCAACTGCCCGGCGCGCCCGACGCGACCGCTCTCAAGGACAGGCAAGGACGGACAGAATGACAGATCTCCTTAGTTCCTATCTCCCGATCGCGATCTTCATAGGCGTGTCGCTGATTATCGGCATCTCGCTGTTGATCGCGCCCTTCGCACTTGCGTTCAAGGCGCCCGATTCGGAAAAGCTTTCCTCGTTCGAGTGCGGGTTCAACGCATTCGATGATGCGCGCATGAAGTTCGACATCCGCTTCTATCTCGTGTCGATCCTGTTCATCATCTTCGACCTGGAAGTCGCTTTCCTGTTCCCCTGGGCCGTGTCGTTCAGCAGCATCGGTTGGGTCGGTTTCTGGTCCATGATGGTCTTCCTCGGCGTCCTCACGATCGGCTTCATTTATGAATGGAAGAAGGGAGCACTCGAATGGGAGTGACATCCGGCAACACCACGCTCGTCGCGCCGCAGCCGAAGGGGATCATCGATCCCTCGACCGGCAAGCCGCTTGGCGCGAACGACAAGTTCTTCGGTGAAATCAACAACGAGCTGGCCGACAAGGGCTTCCTCGTCACCGCAACGGACGAGCTCATCACCTGGGCCCGTACCGGCTCGCTGATGTGGATGCAGTTCGGTCTGGCCTGCTGCGCCGTTGAGGGCCTGATGCAGGCTTCCGGCCCGCGTTACGACATGGAGCGCTTCGGCGTTGCTCCGCGCGCATCACCGCGCCAGTCGGACGTCATGATCGTTGCTGGCACTCTGACCAACAAGATGGCGCCCGCTCTGCGCAAGGTCTATGACCAGATGCCCGAGCCCCGTTACGTCATCTCGATGGGTTCCTGCGCCAATGGCGGCGGCTACTATCATTATTCCTATTCGGTCGTGCGTGGTTGTGACCGCGTCGTTCCGGTAGACGTTTATGTTCCGGGCTGTCCCCCCACGGCCGAGGCTCTGCTCTACGGCGTGCTGCTTCTTCAGAAGAAGATCCGGCGCACCGGAACGATCGAGCGCTAAGGCTGAAGGGTTAAGCAATGAGCGAAGCACTGAACGAGCTTTCGGTCCGGATCGGCGAACAGAAGGGTTCGCTGGTTCTGGCGTCGGAAGTTGCCCATGGCGAACTGAGCATAACAGTCGCGCCGGAAAACATCCTGGATGTTCTGCAGTTCCTCCATGACGACGCTGCCTGTCGTTTCGTCAATCTGACGGATATCTGCGGTGTCGATTATCCGGGCCGTGAAGAGCGTTTCGAGGTGGTCTATCACCTTCTGTCGCCGTCGAAGAATTTGCGTATCCGCATCAAGGTTTCGACGAGCGAAGACAAGCCGGTTCCCTCCGCCTGCGATATCTATCCGGGCGCAAACTGGTTCGAGCGCGAAACCTACGACATGTACGGCATTCTTTTCTCGGGCCATCCCGATCTGCGCCGCATCCTCACCGACTACGGTTTCGAGGGGCATCCGCTGCGCAAGGACTTCCCGATGACCGGCTATGTCGAAGTGCGCTACGACGACGAGGCAAAGCGGGTGGTCTATGAACCCGTGCAACTGCGCCAGGAGTTCCGCAATTTTGACTTCCTCTCGCCCTGGGAAGGCACGGATTATGTGCTGCCCGGCGACGAGAAGGCAGCGAAGTAAGGGGCGGAAGACATGACAATGACGAAAGAACATTCCGTCCGCAACTTCACGATCAACTTCGGTCCCGAGCATCCGTCGGCACACGGCGTTCTGCGTCTGGTTCTCGAACTTGACGGCGAAATCGTCGAGCGCGCGGACCCGCATATCGGCCTTCTGCATCGCGGCACCGAAAAGCTGATCGAAGCCAAGACCTATCTGCAGGCCGTTCCCTATTTCGACCGTCTCGACTACGTCGCGCCGATGAACCAGGAACATGCGTACTGCCTCGCGATCGAGAAGCTGCTGGGCATCGACGTTCCGAAGCGCGGTCAGTTGATCCGCGTGCTCTTTTCGGAAATCGGCCGCATCCTGTCGCACATCATGAACGTGACCACGCAGGCCATGGACGTTGGCGCGATGACGCCGCCGGTCTGGGGCTTCGAAGAGCGCGAAAAGCTGATGGTGTTCTATGAGCGCGCCTGTGGCGCGCGCATGCACGCAGCCTATTTCCGTCCGGGTGGCGTGCATCAGGATATCCCGCACAAGCTGGTCGAAGACATCGCCGCCTGGTGCGATCCCTTCCTCAAGGTTCTCGACGATATCGAAGGCCTGCTGACCGGCAACCGTATCTTCAAGCAGCGTAACGTCGACATTGGCGTCGTGTCGCTGGAAGACGCATGGAAGTGGGGTTTCTCGGGTGTGATGGTTCGCGGTTCGGGCGCTGCCTGGGACCTGCGTCGCGCGCAGCCGTATGAGTGCTACTCGGAACTCGACTTCGATATCCCGATCGGCAAGAATGGCGACTGTTACGACCGTTACCTGATCCGCATGATCGAAATGCGCGAAGCCGTGAAGATCATGAAGCAATGCTGCGCACGCCTGCTTGGGAGCGAAAAGGTTGGTCCGGTTTCGGCACTCGACGGCAAGGTCGTTCCGCCGAAGCGTGGCGAGATGAAGCGCTCGATGGAAGCGCTGATCCACCACTTCAAGCTCTACACCGAAGGCTTCCACGTTCCGGCCGGCGAAGTGTATGCGGCTGTCGAAGCGCCGAAGGGCGAATTCGGCGTCTATCTTGTCTCCGACGGTTCCAACAAGCCGTATCGCTGCAAGATCCGCGCCCCGGGCTTCGTGCATCTTCAAGCGATGGATTTCCTGAGCTCCGGCCACATGCTGGCAGACGTGACGGCGATCCTTGGCTCGCTCGACATCGTGTTCGGTGAGGTTGACAGATGATGTCTCGGATCGCCCTGGCGACTTTCATCATGGTTCTGGCGTCTGCGGCCTCCGCCGAGACGCTCGGTGGCAATACGGGCAAGAATGCGCCCCAGCCGCCGTCCACGATGAAGGATCTTCTTGGCCAGGGCTACGAGATCAAGGCCGCCGTTCCGAACGGCGCCAAGTTCGTGATATTTATGCAGAAAGACCAGTCGGCCTACGCTTGCGAATTCGTGTCCGTCACGAATACCAAATGCGGTGCCATCAACTGACAAGGCGTGAAAGAGAATGTCCGTTCGACGACTAGCCGATGATAACGTCCAGCCGCAGAGCTTCGCCTTCAACGAAGCCAACAGCGCGTGGGCGGCTGAAACGATCAAGAAGTATCCTGCTGGCCGCCAGCAGTCGGCGGTGATCCCGCTGCTGATGCGCGCTCAGGAACAGGATGGCTGGGTCACGCGTGCGGCGATCGAAAAGATCGCGGACATGCTGGAAATGCCCTATATCCGCGTTCTCGAAGTCGCGACCTTCTACACGCAGTTCCAGATCAAGCCGGTCGGTACGCGCGCTCACGTTCAGGTCTGTGGCACCACGCCCTGCATGCTGCGCGGCGCCGAAGACCTGATCGCGGTCTGCAAGAAGAAGATCCACCACGATCCGCTTCACACCAACGAGAGCGGTACGCTGTCGTGGGAAGAAGTCGAATGTCAGGGCGCCTGCGTCAACGCGCCGATGGTTGTCATCTTCAAGGACACCTATGAGGACCTGACGCCGACGCAGCTTGAATACATCATCGACCGTTTCGAAGCCGGCAAGGGCGGTGACGTCACCCCCGGTCCGCAGATCGATCGGGTCTACTCGGCTCCGGCCGGTGCGCCTGTGACACTGACATCCGATACGCCGGCACCCAAGGCTGCCAAGCCCGTTGAGGCTGTGGCTCCGGTCGCGCCCGCTGCTGAAGCACCGGCTGCCGCTGCAAAGGCAGACGCCAAGCCGTCGCTCGATGATCCGAACCGTCCTGCGGCCGTCGAAAAGCCGGCAACACCGGACGACCTCAAGATGATTTCCGGCGTTGGCCCGGTTATGGAAACCAAGCTTCATGATCTCGGCATCTACACGTTCGCGCAGATCGCCAAGTGGACCGAGAAGGAAATCGCCTGGGTCGATGGCTATCTCGCATTCCGCGGCCGCATTGTCCGCGACGACTGGATCAAGCAGGCTGACGCGCTGGCGCGCGGCGGCGAAGAAGAATATGTGCGCGTTTTCGGCAAGAAGCCGCGTTGAGAGGTGAGACATGCTTAAAGACGAAGATCGCATTTTCACCAACCTTTACGGTCTCAAGGACAAGTCCCTGAAGGGCGCGATGTCGCGCGGCCACTGGGACGGCACCAAGCAGATCATCGAAAAGGGTCGCGACTGGATCATCGAGGAAATGAAGGCTTCAGGTCTTCGTGGCCGCGGTGGCGCTGGCTTCCCGACGGGTCTCAAGTGGTCGTTCATGCCCAAGCAGAGCGACGGCCGCCCGCATTACCTCGTCGTCAATGCCGACGAATCCGAGCCCGGTACCTGCAAGGACCGCGACATCATGCGCCACGATCCGCATACGCTGATCGAAGGCTGCGTGATTGCCGGTTTCGCCATGGGCGCAAACACCGCCTACATCTACCTGCGCGGCGAATACATGCGCGAGCGTGAAGCCCTGCAGGCGGCCGTAGACGAGTGCTACGATGCCGGCCTTCTCGGCAAGAACAACAAGAACGGCTGGGACTTCGACGTCTACCTGCACCACGGTGCAGGCGCCTACATCTGTGGCGAAGAAACGGCACTGCTCGAAAGCCTTGAAGGCAAGAAGGGCCAGCCGCGCCTGAAGCCGCCGTTCCCGGCCAATATGGGCCTCTATGGCTGCCCGACCACGGTCAACAACGTCGAATCGATCGCCGTTGCCCCGACCATCCTGCGTCGCGGCGCCTCGTGGTTCTCCTCGATCGGCCGTGCGAACAATGTCGGCACCAAGCTGTTCATGGTCTCCGGTCACGTCAACAAGCCCTGCACCTTCGAAGAAGCGATGGGCCTGTCCTTCCGCGAGATCATCGAAACGCATTGCGGCGGCATCCGTGGCGGCTGGGACAACCTGCTCGCCGTCATTCCGGGTGGTGCTTCGTGCCCCGTCGTCAAGGGCGAGGACATGAAGGATGCCATCATGGACTTCGACGGCATGCGCGAAGTGAAGTCTTCCTTCGGCACCGGCGGCATGATCGTCATGGACAAGTCCACCGACATCATCAAGGCCATCTGGCGCATCGCCGCCTTCTTCAAGCACGAGAGCTGCGGTCAGTGCACGCCCTGCCGCGAAGGCACGGGCTGGATGATGCGCGTTCTCGAGCGCATGGTGAAGGGCAACGCGCAGAAGCGCGAAATCGACATGCTGTTTGAAGTCTCGAAGCAGATCGAAGGTCACACGATCTGTGCATTGGGTGACGCTGCCGCCTGGCCGATCCAGGGTCTGATCCGCAATTTCCGTCCGGAAATCGAAAAGCGGATCGACCAGTACACGGCCAACGCCATGGCGCACGGCGCGGTTCTGGAGGCTGCCGAGTAAGCTTCCATGAACGCTCAGCGCAACGATCATCGTGACGACATGTCCGCGCCGCATGATGCGGTTGCGAACCTTGTTCGAGCGACGAATGAGGCGATGGAGGCGTTCATGAAGACCGACTGGACGAAGGACAGGGACAAGGAAGAGGGCGTTGCGCTCAATCCGCTGATGGCCAACCCGGCCATCATGATGGCAGCGGCAACGGCTTACGGGATCCGGATGACGGGCCAGTGGGCAAGTCTCTTCCTCAATGCACTGCAGGATCAGGCAGACCGCGCGAATGCGGAAACCCAGGAACCTGCTGTCGCGGATGTGGCGCCTGCTGCCGAGCCGGTCGTGGCGAAGGTTGCAGAAGCCGAACCGGCGGAGCCGGTGGTCACTGGTGCGCCGAGCAAGGCTCGCTCTGCGAAGCCGGCGGTCGAAGAGGTGATCGAGAAGCATGCGCGCAAGGCGGTCAAGTCTGCCAAGGCGCGCAAGTCAGCCGAAAAGGCTGCGGTGGTTAAGACCTCGGCTTCGGCCAAAGACGACTTGAAGCGGATTTCGGGCATTGGCCCGAAGCTGGCCAATGTGCTGATCGGTCACGGTGTGGTGACATTCGCGCAGCTGGCGAAAATGGACGAAGCAGCGCTTGCTGCGCTCGACGCGGAACTTGGCCTTGAAGGCCGGATTTTGCGGGATGATTGGGCAGGGCAGGCACGGACGATCTTGGCGACCGGACACTGAGCCGCAAGGCTTGGTTCAAGGGCGTGAAATGAAATAGGCGAGGGTGGTCCGCATCAAGGACTGCGCGGACCACGACAGAAACTCTGGCTTGATGCGCGGTTGAGCGCGGAAGCGGGAAGGCGAATATGGCGAAGCTGAAAGTCGACGGTAAGGAAATCGAAGTTCCGGATCATTTCACGCTGTTGCAGGCGTGTGAGGAAGCCGGGGCGGAGGTGCCGCGCTTCTGTTTTCACGAGCGGCTGTCGGTTGCCGGCAACTGCCGCATGTGTCTCGTCGAGGTCAAGGGTGGCCCGCCGAAGCCGGCAGCTTCCTGCGCCATGGGCGTGCGCGACATCCGCGGTGGCCCGAACGGCGAACTGCCGGAAGTCTACACCAATACGCCGATGGTCAAGAAGGCCCGCGAAGGCGTGATGGAATTCCTGCTGATCAACCATCCGCTGGATTGCCCGATTTGCGACCAGGGTGGCGAATGCGACCTGCAGGACCAGGCCATGGCCTTCGGCATGGATGGCACGCGCTACAATGAAAACAAGCGCGCCGTCGAAGACAAGTATATCGGCCCGCTCGTCAAGACCGTGATGAACCGCTGCATTCACTGCACGCGCTGCGTCCGCTTCACGACGGAAGTCGCGGGCATTTCCGAACTCGGCCTGATCGGTCGCGGTGAAGATGCCGAAATCACCACCTATCTCGAGCAGGCCATGACCTCCGAGCTGCAGGGCAACGTTGTTGACCTCTGCCCGGTTGGCGCACTGACCTCCAAGCCCTTCGCCTTCACGGCCCGCCCGTGGGAGCTGAACAAGACCGAGACGATCGACGTCATGGACGCGCTGGGCTCCTCGATCCGCGTCGACACGCGTGGTCGCGAAGTCATGCGCATCATGCCGCGCATCAATGAAGACGTGAACGAGGAGTGGATCTCCGACAAGTCGCGCTTCGTCTGGGACGGCCTGCGCACGCAGCGCCTCGACAAGCCCTATGTCCGCAAGGACGGCCGCCTGGTTCCGGCGACCTGGGGTGAAGCCTTCGCTTCGATCAAGGATGCCGTTTCCAAGACCTCTGGCTCGAAGATCGGCGCGATCGCCGGCGATCTCGCCTCCGTCGAGGAAATCTATGCGCTTGGCGAACTGATGGCCGCGCTTGGCTCCAAGAATGTGGACGCCCGTCAGGATGGCGCATTTGCTGATCCGTCGCTCGGCCGCACTTCCTACATCTTCAACCCGACTGTTGCCGGTATCGAGAAGGCAGATGCCTTCCTGCTCGTCGGCTCGAATCCGCGCTTCGAAGCGGCCGTTCTCAACGCCCGCATCCGCAAGCGCTGGCGCCAGGGCGGCGTCGCCGTTGGCGTGATCGGTCAGGATGGCGAATTCCGCTACGGCCACGAATATCTCGGCGCCGGCACCGATACGCTCGCAGCCGTTGCTGATGGCTCGAACGGCTTCGCTGAAAAGCTGAAAGCCGCCAAGAACCCGATGATCATCGTCGGCCAGGGCGCACTCAAGGGCGCAAACGGCGCGGCTGTTCTTGCTGCTGCCGCCAAGATCGCTGTCGAGTATGGCGCTGTCACCGACGAGTGGAACGGCTTTGCCGTCCTGCACACGGCAGCCTCGCGCGTCGGCGCACTCGATCTCGGCTTCGTGCCGGGTGAGGGCGGTGCGGATGCTGCAACGCAGGTAGGCACGATGGATGTTCTCTTCCTGCTCGGCGCTGACGAACTAGACTTCTCGGCCAAGAAGGCCGGCTTCACGGTCTATATCGGCAGCCATGGCGACGCCGGCGCTTCCGCCGCTGACGTCATCCTGCCGGGTGCCGCCTACACGGAAAAGTCCGGCACCTGGGTCAACACCGAAGGCCGCGTCCAGATGAGCGCGCGCGCCGGCTTCGCACCGGGCGATGCCCGCGAAGACTGGGCGATCATCCGTGCGCTTTCCGACGTGCTCGGCAAGAAGCTTCCCTTTGATTCGCTTGGTGCATTGCGTGCAAAGCTCTATGCAAGCCACCCGCATTTCGCCCAGCTGGACGCGATCCAGCCCGGCTCTGCGGCTGAAATTGCTGCATTGGCGAAAAAAACCGGTGCTCTGGAGAAATCCGCATTTGCAAGCGCGGTCAAAGACTTCTATTTGACGAACCCGATAGCGAGGGCCTCTGCCGTCATGGCTGAGTGTTCCGCGCTGGCGGCCAACAACTTCAAGGTTGCCGCGGAGTAAGGGCAGGGATCATGGACCAGTTTTTCTTCACCTATGTCTGGCCGGCGCTGATCATTGTAGGGCAGTCCCTGCTGCTGCTCGTCGCGCTGCTGCTCTTCATCGCATACATCCTGCTCGCAGACCGCAAGATCTGGGCTGCCGTCCAGATGCGTCGCGGTCCTAACGTGGTGGGTCCCTGGGGACTTTTCCAGTCCTTCGCCGACCTTTTGAAGTTCGTGCTCAAGGAACCGGTCATTCCGGCAAGCGCCAACAAGGGCGTCTTCCTTCTGGCGCCGCTGGTTGCCGTGACGCTGGCACTGGCCACCTGGGCCGTCATTCCATTGAATGCCGGCTGGGTGATCGCCAACATCAATGTCGGCATCCTCTATGTCTTCGCGATCTCCTCGCTCGAAGTCTACGGCATCATCATGGGTGGCTGGGCTTCGAACTCGAAGTATCCCTTCCTCGGCGCGCTCCGCTCCGCCGCGCAGATGGTGTCCTACGAAGTCTCGATCGGTTTCGTGATCGTCACGGTTCTTCTGACCGTCGGCTCGCTGAACCTTTCCGACATCGTCATGGCGCAGAACACGGGTTTGGGCACCAAGCTTGGCCTGCCGCCGTCGCTGCTCGACTGGAACTGGCTCGCGCTCTTCCCGGTCTTCATCATCTTCTTCATCTCGGCGCTTGCTGAAACGAACCGTCCGCCTTTCGACCTTCCGGAAGCGGAATCGGAACTCGTGGCCGGCTTCATGGTCGAATACGGCTCCACGCCCTACATGATGTTCATGCTCGGCGAATATTCGGCCATCGTCCTGATGTGCGCGCTGACGACGATCCTCTTCCTTGGCGGCTGGCTGCCTCCGGTTGATGTATGGTTCCTGAACTGGGTGCCTGGCGTTATCTGGTTCATCCTCAAGGCGTCCATGGTGTTCTTCATGTTCGGCCTGGTGAAGGCATTCGTGCCGCGCTACCGCTACGACCAGCTGATGCGCCTCGGCTGGAAGGTCTTCCTTCCGCTGTCGCTCTTCTTCCTGATCGTAACCGCATTCGTACTCAAGCTGACGGGATGGGCGTGATTATGGCCTCTGCTTCCCAATTCGTTAAGTCGCTGTTCCTGCGCGAGTTTGTCAGCGCCATCGGTCTGACCATGCGCTACTTCTTCCGGCCCAAGGCGACTGTGAACTACCCGTTCGAAAAGGGCCCGGTCTCTCCGCGCTTCCGTGGTGAGCATGCGCTGCGCCGTTATCCGAATGGTGAAGAGCGTTGCATCGCCTGCAAGCTCTGCGAAGCGATCTGTCCCGCACAGGCCATCACCATCGAAGCCGGCCCGCGCCGCAATGACGGCACGCGCCGTACGGTTCGTTACGACATCGACATGGTGAAGTGCATCTATTGCGGCTTCTGCCAGGAAGCCTGCCCGGTCGACGCCATCGTCGAAGGCCCGAACTTCGAATTCGCGACGGAAACGCGCGAAGAACTTTATTACGACAAGGCCCGTCTTCTCGACAACGGCGACCGCTGGGAGCGGGAAATCGCGGCCAATATCGCAATGGACGCACCGTACCGGTGATCCGCATCTGACATGAAACGCGCTTCGCCAGTCTGGGCGGGCGCGCAAAAGGGGCATGGCGCGCCGGCAACCGGTGCGTCTCACCGGATGGGCCGGCGACGGACCGTCGTCCTCCGGAAAGCTGAAAAAGGCATCGACATGGGTCTTCAGGCTCTATTCTTTTATCTGTTCGCCTTCATCGCCATCGCATCGGCGTTCATGGTGATTTCGGCGCGGAACCCGGTTCACTCCGTCCTGTTCCTGATCCTGACCTTCTTCAACGCGGCCGGGCTCTTCCTGCTGACCGGCGCCGAGTTCCTGGCGATGATCCTTCTCGTCGTCTATGTCGGCGCGGTGGCGGTTCTCTTCCTCTTCGTCGTGATGATGCTCGACGTCGACTTCGCGGCCCTTCGCACGAAGGCGCTGGAATATGCCCCGATCGGCGGCCTGATCGGCATCATCCTGGCGCTCGAACTGATCTTCGTGATCGGCGGCTCCACGATTTCGCCTGAGATTGCCAAGAAGGCGGCGGTTCCGATCCCGGCACTGACGGAGCGCAGCAACACGCAGGCGCTCGGCGACGTGCTCTACACGCACTACATCTACTTCTTCCAGATCGCCGGACTTGTTCTTCTCGTTGCGATGATCGGCGCGATCGTGCTGACGCTGAAGCATCGGACGAACGTCAAGCGGCAGAACATTTCGGCCCAGGTGGCCCGCACACCCGAGACGGCGGTCACGATCGTCAAGGTGAAGCCGGGGCAGGGCATCTAAGGCAGGCGACCGGACATTCAAGGAAAGACAATCATGGAAATCGGTATTTCCCATTATCTCACGGTCAGCGCCATTCTCTTCGTGCTGGGTATCTTCGGGATTTTCCTGAACCGCAAGAACATCATCGTCATCCTGATGTCGGTCGAGCTCATCCTGCTCGCGGTCAACATCAACATGGTGGCCTTCTCGACCTTCCTGCATGACATTGCAGGCCAGGTCTTCGCTCTGTTCATTCTGACCGTTGCGGCTGCTGAAGCGGCCATCGGTCTTGCAATTCTCGTCGTCTTCTACCGCAACCGCGGCTCCATCGCGGTCGATGACGTCAACGTCATGAAGGGCTGATCGAACCATGGACATGCTCTACAAAGCCATCGTCTTCCTTCCGCTGATCGGCTTCCTCATTGCAGGCCTCGGTGGCAACACCATTGGCGCAAAAGCCTCCGAATTCGTCACGACGAGCCTCATGATCGTCGTTGCTGTGCTGTCCTGGGTGGTCTTCTTCAACGTGGCGCTGGGCCATCATGAGGAAGTGATCAAGGTTCAGGTTCTGCACTGGATCCAGTCCGGCGGCCTCGACGTCTCCTGGGCGTTCCGCATCGACACGCTGACCGCCGTCATGTTCGTCGTGGTCAACACCGTGTCGTCGCTCGTGCATCTCTACTCGATCGGCTACATGCATCACGACCCGCATCGGCCGCGCTTCTTCGCTTACCTTTCGCTCTTCACCTTCGCGATGCTCATGCTCATCACGTCGGACAACCTGCTGCAGATGTTCTTCGGCTGGGAAGGCGTGGGTCTGGCGTCCTACCTGCTCATCGGCTTCTGGTTCAAGAAGCCGTCGGCCAGTGCTGCCGCCATGAAGGCCTTCATCGTCAACCGCGTCGGCGACTTCGGCTTCGTTCTCGGCATCTTCAGCGTCTTCGTGCTGTTCGGCTCGATCAATTTCGACACGATCTTTGCAGCCGCTCCGACCTACATTCCGGCCGCAGGGCAGGGCAAGGTTGTCATCAACCTGTTCGGCATGCAGCTTGACCAGGGCCACGCGATCACCGCGACCTGCCTGCTGCTGTTCCTCGGCGCGATGGGCAAGTCTGCTCAGTTCCTGCTGCACACCTGGCTTCCGGACGCCATGGAAGGCCCGACACCGGTTTCGGCACTTATCCATGCTGCAACCATGGTCACCGCCGGCGTCTTCCTCGTCGCCCGCATGTCGCCGCTGTTCGAACTGTCGCCCGATGCGCTGACCGTCGTCACGATCATCGGAGCCATCACGGCCTTCTTCGCCGCGACCGTCGGTCTCGTCCAGAACGACATCAAGCGCGTGATCGCCTATTCGACCTGCTCGCAGCTCGGTTACATGTTTGCGGCCCTCGGCGTTGGCGCCTATGGCGCGGCCGTTTTCCACCTCTTCACGCACGCCTTCTTCAAGGCGCTTCTGTTCCTTGGCGCCGGCTCGGTCATCCACGCCGTCGATGGCGAGCAGGACATGCGTTACATGGGTGGCCTTCGCAAGCACATCAAGATGACCTACTGGGCCATGATGATCGGCACGCTTGCGCTCACGGGTGTTGGCGTTCCCTTCACCGTCATCGGTACGGCCGGCTTCTTCTCCAAGGACGCCATCATCGAAGCGACCTATGCCGCGCACAGCGCCTCCGGTCAGTTCGCCTTCTGGCTCCTAGTCATCGCCGCCTTCTTCACGAGCTTCTACTCGTGGCGTCTGGTTCACATGACCTTCCACGGCAAGCCGCGCGCCTCGCATGAGGTCATGCACCACGTGCATGAATCGCCGGCTGTCATGCTGCTGCCGCTGCTGATCCTGTCGATCGGTGCGCTGTTCGCAGGCTTCCTGTTCCATGATCATTTCTTCGGTGAAGAATATGCGGAATTCTGGAAGGGTGCGCTCTTCACGCTCCCGACCAACGAGATCCTGCATCACGTTCATGGTGTTCCGGCGCTGGTGAAGCTCAGCCCCTTCATCGCCATGGTGCTCGGCTTCCTGCTGTCCTACTGGATGTACATCGTCTCGCCGAATGTGCCGAAGGTTCTCGCCGAACAGCATCGCGTTCTCTACCAGTTCCTCTTGAACAAGTGGTACTTTGACGAGATCTACGACTTCCTGTTCGTCCGCTCGGCCAAGTGGCTCGGCAACTTCCTCTGGAAGGAGGGCGATGGCCGCGTGATCGATGGCTTCGGCCCGAACGGTGTTGCTGCCCGTGTCATGGATGTGACCGGTCGCGTTGTCCGGCTCCAGTCCGGCTACCTTTACCATTACGCGTTCGCGATGCTGATCGGCATTGCCGCGCTTGTTACCTGGATGATCGTCGGGAGTGCCCTCTGATGACCGATTGGCCAATTCTGACCGTCGTCACCTTCCTGCCGCTGGTCGGCGTACTGTTGCTGCTTTTGACGCGTGACGACTCCCCGTCCGGCCGTCGCAATGTGCTGAGCATCGCGCTGCTGACCACTGTTGTGACCTTTGCCGTGTCGCTGTTCATCTGGATCGGCTTTGACAATGCCAATCCCGGCTTCCAGATGGTCGAAAAGCATGCCTGGCTGAACACCGGCATTTCCTATGCCGTCGGTGTCGATGGCATTTCCATGCTCTTCGTGATCCTGACGACCTTCCTCATGCCCTTCTGCGTGCTCGCCAGCTGGTTCGCCGTCGAGAAGCGCATCAAGGAATACATGATTGCCTTCCTGATCCTCGAAGTGCTGATGCTCGGCGTGTTCGTCTCGCTCGACATCGTTCTCTTCTACGTCTTCTTCGAGGCAGGCCTGATCCCGATGTTCATCATCATCGGCGTCTGGGGTGGCAAGGATCGCGTCTACGCATCTTACAAGTTCTTCCTCTACACGCTGCTCGGCTCGGTGCTGATGCTGCTTGCCATCATGGCGATGTACTGGGACGCCGGCACGACCAGCATTCCGGAACTGCTGAGCCACAAGTTCCCCGCGGGGATGCAGACCTGGCTGTGGCTTGCCTTCTTCGCCTCCTTCGCGGTGAAGATGCCGATGTGGCCGGTCCACACATGGCTTCCCGATGCGCACGTTCAGGCACCGACCGCGGGTTCGGTTATCCTGGCCGGCATCCTCCTGAAGCTCGGCGGCTATGGTTTCATCCGCTTCTCGCTGGCCATGTTCCCGGTCGCGTCCGAGCACTTCGCACCCTTTGTCTTCACGCTGTCGGTTCTGGCGATCATCTATACGTCGCTGGTCGCCCTCATGCAGACGGACATCAAGAAGCTGATCGCCTATTCATCGATCGCCCACATGGGCTATGTGACCATGGGTATCTTTGCAGCCAACGTTCAGGGTCTGCAGGGCGCGATCTACCAGATGCTTTCGCACGGCATCGTCTCCGGCGCGCTCTTCCTCTGCGTTGGCGTTGTCTATGACCGGATGCATACCCGCGAGATCTCGGCCTATGGCGGTCTGGTCAACAACATGCCGAAATATGCCGTCGCCTTCATGATCTTCACGATGGCGAATGTGGGCCTGCCGGGCACCTCGGGTTTCGTGGGTGAATTCCTGACGCTTCTCGGTGCCTTCCGCGCCAACACCTTCGTGGCTCTGTTTGCCGCAACAGGTGTCATCCTCTCGGCGGCCTACGCGCTCTGGCTCTATCGCCGAGTCATCTTCGGTGCGCTGGACAAGGATACGCTGAAGAGCCTGCTCGACCTGTCGGCCCGCGAAAAGCTCATCCTTTATCCGCTGGCCATCGCCACCATCTTCTTCGGCGTCTATCCTGCTCCGGTCTTCAATGCGACCGCAGCTTCCGTAGACCTGCTGCTCAAGAACTATACTGCTGCAATCGAAGCCGCGCATTCTGTCGCGGTCACGATGAACTGACGACGGGATTTACGAGATCATGACCGCAGAAACGCTCATTGCCAGCCTGCAGCTTTCGCTTCCGGAGCTGGTTCTCGCTGTCGGCGCGCTGATCCTCTTGATGATCGGCGTCTTCTCCGGCGACAAGTCGGCGGGAACTGTCACCGGCCTTTCGGTGCTCCTGCTGATTGCCGTCGGCGCGCTTGTCGTCTTCAAGGGTGTCGATGGCACTGCTTATGCAGGCGCCTATCGCTCGGATGCCTTCGTTCGCTTCATGAAGCTGCTGTCGCTCGGCGGCTCCATCGTCGCGCTCGTTCTTGCCATCGGCCATCGCCGGTCGGAGCCTGATATGCGCTTCGAATATCCGGTGCTGATGGTGCTTGCGACGCTCGGCATGATGCTGATGATTTCGGCCAACGATATCATCTCGCTCTACCTGTCGCTCGAACTGCAATCGCTGGCGCTCTACGTTGTCGCCGCGATCAACCGTGACAGCGTTAAGTCGACTGAAGCCGGCCTGAAATATTTCGTTCTCGGCGCGCTCTCTTCGGGCATGCTGCTTTACGGCATGTCGCTGGTCTACGGCTTCACCGGCCAGACGGGCTTCTCCGAAATCGCCGCTGCGTTGACCGCCGAACATCGTTCGCTGGGTCTCGTCTTCGGCCTGGTCTTCGTGCTCGCCGGCATCGCCTTCAAGATTTCGGCCGTGCCGTTCCACATGTGGACGCCGGACGTCTATGAAGGTGCGCCGACCCCGGTCACGGCCTTCTTCTCGGCAGCACCCAAGGTTGCCGCCATGGCGATCCTCATCCACCTCGTTGCCGTTGCCTTCAAGCCGATCGTGCACGACTGGCAGCAGATCATCGTCTTCATCTCGATTGCCTCGATGGCGCTCGGTGCCTTCGCCGCGATCGGCCAGACGAACGTCAAGCGTCTGATGGCCTATTCGTCGATCGGTCACATGGGCTATGCGCTGGTCGGCATTGCTGCCGGCAACCAGGAAGGCATTTCAGGCGTCCTGATTTACCTGCTGATCTACTCGGTCATGTCGCTCGGCGCATTCGCCTGCATCCTCGCCATGCGCGTGAAGGACGGCGGCGCTGTTGAAGGCATCAACGATCTCGCGGGCCTGTCCAAGACCAATCCGGCCATGGCCCTGGTTCTGACGCTGCTGATGTTCTCGCTGGCCGGCATTCCGCCGCTCGCAGGCTTCTTCGCCAAGTATTTCGTCTTCATGGCTGCCATCAAGGCGAACCTTCTGACGCTCGCAATCCTCGGCGTTCTGTCGTCTGTTGTCGGTGCCTACTACTACCTGCGCATCGTCAAGGTCATGTGGTTCGACGATGCCAAGCACGAGTTCGTGCGTCCGGCAGGTGAGCTGAAGCTGGTCTATGGCCTCTCCGGTCTCTTCGTCATCGGCTATCTGCTGATCGGTGGACCGCTGGGTGCGGCGGCTGAAGCCGCTGCCCGTTCCTTCTACTGATGGACGGCATCGAGTCTCGCCGGAAGCCGGATACCGGCTTTCGGCACATTGAACTGAATGAAACGCAATCGACCAATCTCGAATGTCTCGAACGTGCGCGTGCTGGCGATCCGGGCAATCTCTGGGTCACCGCGCGCAAGCAGACCGGCGGTCGGGCGCGACGCGGCCGGTCCTGGGTGTCCGAGCCCGGCAATCTCTATGCTTCCCTGCTTCTGATCGATCCTGCGCCGCTTGACCGCCTTGCGAGCCTTCCGCTCGCGGTGTCGCTGGCCGTATATGACGCGATCCGGCGCGAACTTCCCGCCGATGTCGATGTCAAGATCAAGTGGCCGAACGACGTCCTTGTCGAGGGCTGCAAGGTGAGCGGCATCCTTCTGGAAGGTGAAGCTCTGCCACAGGGGCATCATGCGCTCGTGATTGGCTGCGGCATCAACATTGCCCACAAGCCTGCCGAAACTCTCTATCCGGTGACATGTCTTGCCGAGCGCGGCGCCACCTGCAGCCCGGACATCCTGTTTGCCCGCCTTTACGAGGCGATGGAGCATATGTTGAAAGTCTGGAACCGAGGCGAGGGTACGTCCATTCTCGTCGATCGGTGGCGGCAGGTCGCCAAGGGTATCGGCGAGCCGGTGGCGGTGAACCTTCCCGATCGCTCATTGCAGGGAATTTTTTCCGGGATTGATCCGCAGGGCATGCTATTGCTCGATCTTCCCGATGGGACGCGCCAGGCAATCGCTGCCGGTGATGTATTTTTCTTGAAAGCCGGAAGAAGTTGAGAATGGCGAAATCTGAAGACCTGGTATTTCTGCCGCTCGGTGGTGTCGGCGAAATCGGCATGAATCTCGCGCTCTACGGCTTTGGTCCCCCGGCCAAGCGCCAATGGATCATGGTCGATTGCGGCGTGACCTTCGCAGGTCCCGATCTGCCGGGCGCCGACCTCGTGCTGCCCGACATTGCCTTCATCAAGGAGCGGCGCACCGACCTCAAGGGCATTATCATCACGCACGCCCATGAAGACCATTATGGCGCGCTGTCGGATCTCTGGCGCGAGCTCAATGTGCCTGTCTACGCCTCGCCGTTTACCGCCGGCATGCTGGAAGCAAAGCGCGAATACGAACAGAGCCGCGGCGAAGTGCCGATTACCATCTTCAAGGCCGGAGACCGCATCAATGTCGGTCCCTTCGAGATCGAGGCGGTGGCCGTCACCCATTCGATCCCCGAGCCGATGTCGCTTTTCATCCGCACGCCGCTGGGCAATCTGGTTCACACCGGCGACTGGAAGATCGACATGTATCCGTCCGGCGGGCCGCTGACGGATGAAAACCGCTTCCGCGCCATCGGCGACGAGGGCGTTCTCGCGCTGATGTGCGACAGCACCAATGCCATGCGCGAAGGCATTTCACCCTCCGAGAAGGAGGTGGCGGAGAGCCTGACCAAGATCATCGAGCAGGCCGAAGGCCGCGTCGCGATTACCACCTTCTCCTCGAATGTCGGCCGCATCCGCTCCATCGCCCAGGCCGCCGAACGCGCCGGGCGCGACGTTCTCCTGCTCGGCAGTTCGATGAAGCGCGTCACTGATGTGGCGCGCGACTGCGGTCTGATGGAGGGCGTGAAGCCGTTCATCAGCGAAGACCAGTATGGCTACATCCCGCGCGACAAGGTCGTGGTGATCCTGACGGGCAGCCAGGGCGAGGCGAGGGCGGCTCTGGCCAAGCTTTCGCGCGACGAAATGCGCAATGTGGCGCTGGCGCCGGGTGATCTCGTCGTATTTTCCTCGCGCACCATTCCGGGCAATGAAAAGCCGATCCTCGACATCTGCAACGGCCTGATCGACCAGGGCATCAAGATCATCGGAGACAGCGATGCCCTCGTGCATGTCTCCGGTCACCCGCGCCGTGCGGAACTGCGCCAGATGTATGAATGGGTCCGCCCGAAGATCCTCGTTCCGGTTCATGGCGAGGCCGCGCATCTGAATGCCCAGGCAGAACTGGGCAGCAGTGCCGGTATCGAGACGGTCCAGCAGGTTCGCAACGGCGACATGCTGCGTCTTGCGCCGGGACCGGCCGTGATCCTCGAAAAGGTGCACTTCGGCCGCATCTACAAGGACGGCAACCTGATCGGCGACTTCGACGAAGTGGGAATTGGCGAACGCCGCAAACTCGCTTATGTCGGACATGTCGCCGTGAATGTCCTGCTCGACGCACGCTACGACTTCGTGGATGACCCGGATGTAGTCAGCTTTGGCTTGCCAGCCTTCGACGATGAAGGCGATGCCATGGATGACGCCATCTATGATGCCGTTCTGGGAGCCGTCGAGAGCATTCCGCGCGCGCGCCGGAAGGACCTTGAAGCCGTCAAGGAGTCCGTTCGCCGTGCGGTGAGGGCGACGGTCAACCAGAGCTGGGGCAAGAAGCCGGTCGTGACCGTGTTTCTGAACCGGGTTACCTGAACCGGAATTGAGGAGAGAGACATGCTGGGAAGGGTCAATCACATCGCAATCGCCGTCCCGGATCTCACCGCCGCGACCACGGTCTATCGGGATACGCTGGGGGCGAAGGTTTCGCAGGCGCAGGCACTGCCTGAGCATGGCGTGACCGTCGTCTTCGTGGAGCTGCCGAACACCAAGGTGGAACTCCTCGAACCACTGGGCGAAAACTCTCCGATCGCGGCTTTCCTCGCCAAGAACGCCTCCGGCGGCATGCACCACATCTGCTACGAGGTCGCCGACATCATCGCGGCGCGCGACCAGCTGGCGGCCGGTGGTGCCCGCGTTCTGGGCGATGGGACGCCCAAGATCGGCGCGCATGGCAAACCGGTTCTCTTCCTGCATCCGAAGGACTTTCAGGGCACTCTGGTCGAGCTGGAGCAGGTGTGACGCTTTGGCGCAGCGCCATTTGGTTCACTGTCCAGCATAAGTATCTGATTTTCATCAAGGGCGATGAAAGCACGCAATCCGCGTGCTCTTTGCAGGCGGCACAGGTTGGGCGTAGATGATGGTCTGGCTGCGTTTTGATGTCGGGCGTCGGGAGGATGTCGCGTGAACTGGTTCTTTGGCTTTGCCGTCTATTTCATCATCTGGTGGCTGACGCTGTTTCTCATCCTGCCCTTCGGCTTCCGCAGCCAGCAGGAAGAGGGCGAGCGGCTTCTCGGAACCGTGGCAAGCGCGCCTGCGCATCACCGGGCCTGGCGGACCTTTCTGTTAACGACGTTGGTCGCCGCTGCGATCTTCGCCGGCTGGTTTCTGATCTCGATGTATTTCGGCTTTACCTTCGATTCCATCCCGCAATTTTACCCGGACTACCGCTCACTCTGACGCACGCGTGATACGCACCTGAGGACCAACACGCATGGTGGCGGTCCGCCGAGGCCTGGACGTCTGGACAATCTCTGGAAAGTATGAAGCAGCGAAGAGGGCGCCTCAGCCATTCATCCGCGCTGTTCGAATGAAAGCAAAAAAAAACAAGGCCTTTTGAGCCTTGTTTCCAAATTCTTCGCGTGACCCTTAGCCGTTTCCGGCGGCAGCGACTGAGCGCGCCTACGATCTGATCCTCCCAAGACTTGACCGCGAAATTAGCAGAGTTTGTTGATCTCTGCCTGTTTTGTAGGCTGAACCTAGCGAATTGATTTGGGCTTGTCATCAGGTTTTTTTGCATTTTTGACACAGTTGTCGGAATTTTTCCTATTGACAATGAAATTTCACATTCTCGTCATGCGGGTCTTGCCGTTACGTAAGATGCCGCCGTTACGGCAGCTTGTGTGTGTCGTTCTGGCACGTATGCGCAGGCGGGTTTTCTTCCGGACCGGAAGCGTTTAAGAACGCTTCGAATTCGACAACCGCAAGCCCGATTCTCCAGCCTCTGGAGACGGCTTTTCGTCTGGAACCCGTCATGCGTCTCTCCCGCTTCTTTCTGCCCATCCTCAAGGAAAACCCCAAGGAGGCGGAAATCGTCTCCCACCGCCTGATGCTGCGCTCGGCCATGGTCCGCCAGCAGTCGGCCGGCATCTATTCCTGGCTGCCGCTCGGCAAGCGTGTGCTCGACAAGGTCTGCAAGATCGTTCGCGAAGAGCAGAACCGCGCCGGCGCCATCGAGCTGCTGATGCCTACTTTGCAGTCAGCCGAGCTGTGGCAGGAAAGCGGTCGTTATGACGACTACGGCAAGGAGATGCTGCGCATCAAGGACCGTCAGGACCGCGCCATGCTCTATGGTCCGACGAACGAGGAGATGATCACCGACATTTTCCGGTCCTACGTCAAGTCCTACAAGCACCTGCCGCTGAACCTCTATCATATCCAGCTGAAGTTCCGTGACGAGATCCGTCCGCGCTTCGGCACGATGCGTTCGCGCGAATTCCTGATGAAGGATGCCTATTCCTTCGACCTGACGAAGGAAGGCGCGATCCATTCCTACAACAAGATGTTCGCGGCCTATCTGCGCACCTTCTCGCGCCTTGGGCTGCGCGCCATCCCGATGCGTGCAGACACCGGCCCGATCGGTGGCAATCACAGCCATGAATTCATCATCCTGGCTGAAACCGGCGAGTCGGAAGTGTTCTGCCACAAGGATTTCGTGAATTTCGACATTCCGGCCGAGAACACCGATTTCGACGATGTGCCCGCGCTGCAGTCGATCTTCGACAAGTGGACCTCGGCCTATGCCGCAACGTCCGAAATGCATGATGCGGCCGAGTTCGACGCGATCCCCGAAGGTGACCGTCTTTCCGCGCGCGGCATCGAAGTTGGCCACATCTTCTACTTCGGCACGAAATATTCCGATCCCATGGGTGCCAAGGTCCTGGGTCCCGACGGCAAGGAACACATTGTCCACATGGGTTCGTACGGCATCGGCCCGACACGCCTCGTTCCCGCCATCATCGAAGCCTCCCATGACGAGAACGGAATCATCTGGCCGCGCTCCGTTGCACCGTTCGATGCGACGATCATCAACATGAAAACCGGTGACGCAGGCTGCGATGAAGCCTCTTCGCGCATTTACGAAAGCCTCGCGAATGCCGGGAAGGACATACTGCTGGATGACACGGACGAACGGGCGGGTTCCAAATTCGCAACGGCCGATCTCATCGGCGTTCCGGATCAGGTCATTGTCGGCCCCCGTTCGGTGGCCAGTGGCGAAGTGGAACTGAAGGACCGCAAGACCGGCGAGCGTCAGACCCTGACGATCGAGGCGGCGATCAACAAACTCATCGGCTGACAGCCGATACGGAGACGACATGGCGAAAGGCGACAGCGGCGCAAGCGCAACGGCAAACCGGATCACGAAAACGGGGCCGTTTTCCGCCTTCGAACGCATGGTGGCCTGGCGCTATCTGCGCGCCCGGCGCAAGGAAGCGTTCATTTCGGTCATTGCCGGCTTTTCCTTCGTGGGCATCATGCTGGGTGTGGCGACGCTCATCATCGTCATGGCGGTGATGAACGGCTTCCGCACCGAGCTGATCTCGCGCATCCTCGGCGTCAACGGGCACATGATCATCCAGCCCGTCGACACGCCACTCAACAACTATAATGAACTCGCCCAGAAATTCTCCGCCGTTCCCGGCGTGAAGATGGCCATTCCGCTGGTCGAGGGGCAGACGCTGGCGTCTGGCAAGAACGGCGCCGGCTCCGGCGCCCTTGTGCGCGGCATTCGCGCCGAAGACATCACCAAGCTTAAATATGTCGCCGACAATATCAAATCCGGTGACCTCGTGGGCTTTGCCGCCGGCGACGGGATCGCCATCGGATCGCGGCTCGCCGCATCATTGGGAGTGGGCGTTGGCGACACGGTGACACTGATATCACCGGAAGGTGACGTGACGCCGATGGGTGTCAATCCGCGCGTCAAGTCCTACAAGGTCTCGGCCGTCTTCGAGATCGGCATGTCGGAATATGATTCCAGCATCATCTTCATGCCGCTGGAGCAGGCACAGCTCTATTTCAACGCCGACGGCATCGTCCAGTCGATCGAACTCTTCGTGAACAACCCGGACAAGATCGACGAACTGCGCGAGCCGATCGAAAAGGCTGCCGGTCGACAGATCTTTATCACCGACTGGAGACAGCGCAATTCGACCTTCTTCTCCGCCCTTCAGGTCGAGCGGAACGTCATGTTCATGATCCTGACGCTGATCGTGCTGGTCGCAGCCCTCAACATCATCTCCGGCCTGATCATGCTGGTGAAGGACAAGGGACACGACATCGCCATCCTGCGCACGATGGGCGCGACGTCCGGGGCGGTCATGCGCATCTTCTTCATGACAGGCGCCGCGATCGGCACGACGGGCACATTTGCTGGCCTGATCCTCGGCGTCGTGGTGTGCCTGAATGTGGAGCGCATCCGGCAGTTCTTCTCCTGGCTCTCGGGGACGACGCTCTTCAATCCGGAACTCTATTTCCTGAGCCAGCTGCCGGCCGAGATGAACCTTGGCGAGACGCTCTCCGTCCTCGTCATGGCGCTGGCGCTGTCCTTCCTCGCCACGATTTTCCCGGCCTGGCGCGCCGCCAAGCTGGACCCTGTCCAGGCGCTGAGATACGAATAAGAAGGCTCCCAACCCGATGAAGCAGCAACCAGTCCTGGAACTGAAGAACATCCGGCGCAGCTACGGGCAGGGCGATCAGGAACTGTCGATCCTCAAGGGCGCCAATTTCACGCTGAGAAGCGGCGAGACCGTCGCGCTTGTCGCGCCCTCCGGCACCGGCAAGTCGACGCTTCTGCACATTGCCGGTCTGCTTGAGCGGCCAAGCGAAGGCGATGTCATCGTCAGTGGCCATTCCTGCGCCGAAATGTCCGATGACGAACGCACCGCCGTGCGCCGTGCCGAGATCGGCTTCGTCTACCAGTTCCATCATCTCCTGCCGGAATTCAGCGCGCTGGAGAATATCATGATGCCGCAGCTCATTGCCGGCCTGTCCCGCAAGGACGCCTCAGAGCGCGCCGAGCAGTTGCTGGCCTACATGCGTATCGGCCATCGCGGCACCCATCGCCCGGCAGAACTGTCCGGCGGTGAGCAGCAGCGCGTGGCGATTGCGCGCGCGGTCGCCAACGCGCCGCAGATCCTGCTCGCCGACGAGCCGACCGGCAATCTCGATCCGGATACCGCCGGCTACGTCTTCGAAGCGCTCACGGCGCTCGTCCGGCAGTCCGGCCTTGCGGCCATGATCGCGACCCATAACCACGAGCTCGCCTCGAAGATGGATCGCCGCATCACGCTGGACGAGGGCAGGGTTCTCGAATTCTGAGAACCACGCCCAGGGTCGCCAACCTTCCCACTTCCGCTCCCTGAGCCTTTTCGGACGGGCACCTCCGCGGTGCGCGGCCGAGTCTTGCTTTGATTTCAGACACTTCCGAGAATCTTTCGGAGGGGTGCTTGACTCTGTGAACGTAATGAGAACATTATGTGAACATAAGTGGAAAGGAGCCCGCTATGACTGACATCCTTCGTGATCTCGCTGCATTCGCATCCATGACCATGTTCGTCGCCACCATGTCTCTCATCCTCATGGCCATGTGAATTTAGGGGACGCTTCGGCCTGTCACTGCGATACGACTGGACAGGACACCTGCTGATTTCCCACAATGCGACCTTGATTCAGAAAATGGAGAATGGGCGATGGGCGATCTGGTAACGGGTAAGCCGGCAGCGACAGGCGCTACCGGAGCGCAGACCGGTCCCGGTTTCGTCCATCTGCGTGTGCATTCCGCCTTTTCGCTTCTCGAAGGGGCGCTGCCACTCAAGAAAATCCTGTCGATCGCCGTATCTGACGAGCAGCCGGCGATCGCGATTACCGATACCAACAATCTCTTTGTTGCCCTGGAATTTGCCCAGAAGGCGATCTCGGACGGGATTCAGCCGATCATCGGCTGCCAGATGTCGCTCGACATGCAGGACGCCACCGAGAACGATCGGCGGGGCGGCGTTCAGGCGTCTCTCGCCAAATTGCCGTCGCTGATCCTGCTGGCCTCGACCGAGCGGGGCTATGATCGGTTGATGGAACTGGTCAGTCGTGCCTATCTCGACGGTGAGGGCAATCAGGCGGCGCACCTGCTGTTGTCCTGGCTGGAGGATGGGACGGATGGGCTGATTGCCCTGACGGGAGCCACGACCGGTCCCGTGGACATGGCGGTCAAGGACGGCCATGCGGCGCTGGCGGCGCAGCGCCTGCTGTCTCTGGCGCGGCTCTTTCCCGGTCGCCTCTATGTCGAGCTGCAGCGGCAGGAAGGCTATAGCCGCCGGCATGAGCAGAAGATGATCGATCTTGCCTACCGGCACGATCTGCCTCTGGTTGCCACCAACGAGGCCTTCTTCCCGGCGCGCAAGGATTTCGATGCCCATGATGCATTGATGGCGGTGGCGCATAACGCCATGGTGTCGGATGACAACCGTTTCCGCCTGACGCAGGACCACTATCTGAAAAGTCGCGCGGAAATGTGCGCCCTGTTTTCCGATCTTCCCGAGGCGTTGCAGAATTCCGTCGAGATCGCCAGGCGGTGCTCGTTCGTGCTGAACACTCGCAAGCCGATCCTGCCACGCTTCACCGGCGCGACGGACGATGCGGAAGAGGCCGAGCGTGCGGAGTCGGAAGAGTTGAAGCGTCAGGCGATCGAGGGCCTGGCAATGCGCATCGAAACGCTGGGAATAGCGCCGGGATATACCCGCGAGGAGTATGATGAACGGCTGGCCTTCGAGTTGAGCATCATCGAGCGCATGAAGTTCCCGGGCTACTTCCTGATCGTTGCCGACTTCATCAAATGGGCCAAGCAGCACGACATCCCGGTCGGCCCCGGCCGCGGTTCGGGTGCAGGCTCGCTCGTTGCCTATGCGCTGACGATCACCGACGTTGATCCGCTCCGCTTCTCGCTGCTCTTCGAACGCTTCCTCAATCCGGAACGCGTGTCGATGCCCGACTTTGATATCGACTTCTGCCAGGACCGCCGCGAAGAGGTCATTCGCTACGTCCAGCAGAAATATGGCCGCGAGCAGGTCGCGCAGATCATCACCTTCGGTTCGCTCCAGGCTCGCGCCGCACTCCGCGACGTCGGTCGCGTGCTCGAAATGTCCTATGGCCAGGTCGACAAGATCTGCAAGCTCGTGCCGAACAATCCGGCCAATCCGACCCCGCTTTCCAAGGCGATCGAGGAGGAGCCGAAGCTTCAGGAAGAGGCCGATCGCGAGCCCGTTGTCGCGCGGCTTCTCGACATTGCGCAGAAGATCGAGGGTCTTTATCGCCATGCCTCTACCCATGCCGCCGGGATCGTGATCGGCGACCGGCCGCTGTCGCAGCTCGTGCCGATGTATCGCGATCCGCGCTCGGACATGCCGGTCACCCAGTTCAACATGAAGTGGGTCGAGCAGGCGGGCCTCGTAAAGTTCGACTTCCTCGGTCTGAAGACGCTGACGGTCCTGAAGACCGCCGTCGACTTCGTGGCCAAGCGCGGCATTGCGGTCGATCTGGCGGCCCTGCCGCTTGATGACAAGCTCACCTATGACATGCTCTCGCGCGGCGAGACGGTCGGCGTGTTCCAGGTTGAAAGTGCCGGCATGCGCAAGGCGCTGATCGGCATGCGGCCGGACTGCATCGAGGACATCATCGCGCTTGTGGCGCTCTATCGTCCGGGTCCGATGGAGAACATCCCGGTCTACAACGCCCGCAAGCACGGCGAGGAGGAGATCGAGTCGATCCATCCGATGATCGATTATCTCCTGAAGGAAACGCAGGGCGTTATCGTCTATCAGGAACAGGTGATGCAGATCGCCCAGGTCCTGTCCGGCTATTCGCTCGGCGAGGCCGATCTTCTGCGTCGCGCCATGGGCAAGAAGATCAAGGAGGAGATGGACAAGCAGCGCGCCCGCTTCGTCGAAGGCGCGGTCAAGAATGGCGTGTCCAAGGCGCAGTCCGACATCATCTTCGACCTTCTGGCGAAATTCGCCAACTACGGCTTCAACAAGTCGCATGCCGCCGCCTATGCCATCGTCTCCTATCAGACGGCGTATATGAAGGCGCATTACCCCGTCGAGTTCCTGGCGGCGTCGATGACGCTCGACATGCAGAACACCGACAAGGTCAACGATTTCCGCCAGGATGCCCGCCGTCTCTGCATCGAGGTCGTGCCGCCGTCCGTCCAGACCTCGTTCCGTCATTTCGAGACGGGCGAGAACCGCATCTACTATTCGCTTGCGGCGCTCAAGGGTGTCGGTGAGGCGGTGGTCGATCATATTGTCGCCGTGCGCGGCGACAAGCCTTTCGCCTCGCTCGAGGAATTCTGCCTGCGCATCGATGCCAAGCTCGTCAACCGGCGTGTGCTGGAAAGCCTCATTCACGGAGGCGCATTCGACTGCTTCGGATTTGACCGGGCAGTTCTTTCGGCCGGCATCGATCGCATCATCGGCTATGCCCAGCGCGAGAGCGAAAACCGCGCAAGCGGTCAGAGCGACATGTTCGGGGGCGGTGCGGCTGGCGAGGAAAAGTTGACCTTCCCGACCGTGACGCCGTGGCTGCCTTCGGAACGTCTCATGCGCGAATTCCAGGTTCTCGGCTTCTATCTGTCGGCACACCCGCTCGATTCCTATAGCGAGGTGCTGGCCAAGATGCGTGTGCAGAATTTTGCCGACTTCGCCGCTGCCGTGAAGCAGGGCGCCAGCGCCGGGCGGCTTGCCGGAACGGTGACCTCGAAGCAGGAGCGCAAGACGCGGACCGGCAACAAGATGGGTATCGTGAATTTCTCTGACGCCACCGGCCAGTTCGAGGCGGTGCTGTTCTCCGAAACCCTCAACCAGTACCGCGACGTGCTGGAGGCCGGCAAATCCTTCGTCATGACGGTGGCCGCCGACGAGCGCCCCGAGGGGATCGGCCTGCGCATCCAGACGCTGAACTCTCTGGAAGAGAAGTCCGTGCAGATGCAGAAGGCTTTGCGCGTCTATGTGCGCGACAGCGGTCCGCTGAAGGCGGTTGCTCCGCATCTCAATGCCCGGGGTGACGGTCTCGTCTCATTCATCGTGATCAAGGATTCGGGCCGGCGCGAAATCGAAGTGGAACTACCGGGCCGCTACCGCATCTCGCCGGAAATCGCCGCAGCGCTCAGGGCAGCGCCCGGCATTCTCGATGTTGAGCTTGTGTGATTGCCGTTGAGCTGGCGATCGGCTCAACCCTTGTTGACCGTCTTGTCGGCCAGCTTGTTCGCCGGCTTGTCGGTCGGATCGGTCAGCGTGATGAAGTTCGTGCCAAGGCCGGTCTCGCTGAGGCTCTCGACATCCGTCACCGTGATCGAAGAACCTTCGCCAAGAAACTCGCCGAGCTTCTGCTTGGCTTCGTCGCTCATATGAACGCGATCCAGGGCTGCGGTAACCGAATCGGCTGTCGCCATGTCGGCATCTTCAGTGATCCCGAGGCGCTTCTTGGCGGCATCGGGAATTCGGTTTGACAGGCTGAACCCATACCATTCCGCAAAACCAGTGCGGGGATCGACGTTTCGGGCCTCGACGAAGTGGGTGCCCAGTGCCTTGGGTTCGTTGTCGAGCGTGACGGGGGCGCGGTAGATTTCCGCAAAATTGCGCCGGATCACCAAGATCCCGTTCTGCGGTAGCGGCCGCCCGGCCTTGGTGAAGAGGGCCGCGACCAGAGCGTCATCCGCCATGGTGCCATCCAGCAGGCCGCTATCCTTGCGGAATTTTGCGATCGCAGCATTGGTCTGCGCTCCGGCGGCGCCATCGACCGTACCCGCATCGTAGCCGAACTGGTTGAGGAGCGCCTGAACCTCCGGCATGACGCTGCGGTGGTCGGCGCGCGTGATGAGAACATAGATGGGCTCGCGCGGTTTTTCCGGGCGCAGGCTTGCTTTCGACTGCGAGGCGGCATCATTCATCGCCAGCTCGGTCCCGGCAACGGCGCTTTGTGCAGGGGCGGGCGCCATGGCGACATCGCTCATGAAGGTCGGACCGACCGGCGAAGAGACGGGACGCGGAAGCGTTGCGCTGCGGATGCGCTGCGGCTCGACGGGCGCGTCGGTGATGACCACATGCGCGCCGCGCTCCGTCATCTTGAAGAGCTCTTGTGCAAAGGCCGCCGGCAGGCGCACGCAGCCATGCGAGGCCGGATAGTTCGGAACGCTGTTTGATTCGTGCAGCGCGACGCCCGACCATGTGATGCGCTGCATCCACGGCATCGGCGCATCGGAATACTTGTTCGAACGATGGAACTTCTGCTTCTCCAGGATGGAGAAGATCCCCGTCGGCGTGTCGTGTCCGGGCTTGCCGGTCGAGACCTTGGAGGTCGCAACGACCTTGTCGCCGTCATACACCTTGAGCGACTGAAGGTCGCGCGAAACGATAATCTGCAGGGCTTGCCCGTCGCCAGCCATGGCGTGACCGAGCCCGAAGGCGGCGATGAAGACACCAATGGAAAGAATGCGCCCTGTGAGCATGATCCGCCGTCCAAAATCTTGAGTGATTGCCGAATGCTAAACCAGTAGTTCTTAAAGAATGCTGTCTTTCGGGTGGTGACTCGTCAGCGCGAGCGGCCATCCGTCGGACGAAATGTATAGCCGGTCTCGACACTGCGATTGCCGAACTTGTCGCGCAGGATATCGATCGCGGCTTCCGCCTTGGCGCGCCGTGCCGCCTGCTGGTCGACGAGGTCCTGCGGGTCCGCCAGCGTCGTTTCCCCCAGCGTTGTCACGCCGATGCCGATCAGGCGGAATTTGGCGCTGCCGACTTCCTTCTCGAGCATCGAAATTCCGGTGCGGAATATGCGGTCCGCCAGTTGCGTGGGGCTGTCCAGGCTGAAATTGCGCGACCGCGACTTGAAGTCATGGGTCTTCAGTTTCAGGACCACTGTCTGTCCCGCAAGACCACCGCGCTTGAGGCGGCGGGAGACTTTTTCCGACAGGGCGCGCAGATGGGCGGCCAGCGCATCAAAATCCGAAATGTCCTCGAAGAATGTCGTCTCGGCCGACACGCTCTTGGCCTCGCCGTCGCTGTGAACCTGCCTGTCGTCCTCGCCGCGGGAGAGCCTGAAGAGCCGCTGGCCCATCGTGCCGTAGCGCCGCATCAGTGTCGCTTCATCCATATGCTGCAGCTGGCCGATTTCGCGGATGCCGTCCTGTGCCAGCTTTTCGGCAAAGGCGCGGCCCACGCCCCAGATCAGCGTGACCGGTTTCGGCGCCAGGAACGACAGGGCCTCCTCGCGCCCGATCACGCTGAAGCCGCGCGGCTTGCGCATGTCGGAGGCGACCTTGGCGAGGAACTTGCAATAGGAAAGCCCGACCGAGACCGTCACGCCCACTTCGTCTTCGACCCGGCGTGCGAAGCGGGCAAGCAGCCGCGCAGGGGGCTCGTGGTGGTGGATGAGCTCGGTTCCCCGGAGGTCGAGGAACGCCTCGTCGATCGACAGAGGCTCCACGAGCGGCGTCAGGTCCTGCATCATCTGCCGAATCTGGCGGCCGACGCGGCTGTATTTCTCCATGTCCGGCCTGACGACGACGGCATCCGGGCATGCCTCAAGCGCCTTGAACATGGGCATGGCGGAGCGCACGCCCCGGATGCGGGCAATGTAGCAGCAGGTGGAAACAACGCCGCGCTTGCCGCCGCCAACGATCACGGGCTTGTCCGCAAGCTCCGGATTGTCGCGCTTTTCAACAGAGGCATAGAAGGCGTCACAGTCGATATGGGCGAGATGAAGAGCGTTCAGTTCCCGATGCCTGACCAGCCGCGGGCTGCCACAGCCCTTGCAACGCTCCGCATGGCTCGCGACCTGCTCGAAGCAGTCACGGCAGAAGCCCGGCAGAGTGTCGTCGCCCGTCATGAGTCTCTGGAACAAAGGTTGAACATCGAGACATTAGGCGAAATCCGTCGCGGGCTCAAGGGCCTGATGGGCCGGAAAAATGGGCCTTGATGATCGGGGCGGCTTCGGCCCAGTCGCGGACGATGCGGGCCGTCTCCGGCGGCTTCGGCGCCATCGCATGAACCTCCGATGGCGGGGCAAGGCTCAGGAGCAGGCAGTCCGGCAGGTGCTCGGAGACCGAGGCGAGATTGTGGGCCATGTCATCCAAGAAGACGACGGGTGCCGTGTGCCGGTCGCGGATCATCGAGGCGATGGGTCCCTTGGCCGTCTCGACGGCAACCATCGGGAAATGCAGTCCCAGTGTGTCGAGAAGCTGGCGTCGCTTGGCCGTGAACTTCGGCGGCATGGCGGTCAGGAAAACCACATCCGCTTCTTCTGCGAGCGCCGGCAGGGCCGACATCACATGCTGGAACGGCGTCTGCCAGACATGCTGCTCGTCGAAAAAGTCGTGAAGCGACTTCTGAACCACCTCTTCGGTGACCGGTGTCTCATCATCCGTCCGCACAACGTTTCCGGTCAGGCGGAAGGAGCGCGGCAGGAACTTGAGGCCTTGCGCATTCAGAAAGCGCTGGTAGGGCGCGATGAATTCCAGGATGACGTCGTCGACGTCGCTGATGATGAGCGGTCGGCCGGTCAGGCGGATGTGGCTGAGATCGGTCATGTCAGGCTCCTGTTCCGTCATAGTAGGGCCCGCTGAGCTTCTGCCATGCGGCCGCAACCGTTTCCGGAGGAATGCCGGATTTCGCGCTGAAGGCCATGAGGCTCGGTTCGTGTGCCATGACGAATTCCATCAGCGCGGATGCAAAGCCGGGCTCGCGCGAAAACTGCCTGAGCGACGACGCGTCCACACCGCTCAGCGCCAGGAACCGCGTCAGCATGTCCGGCTCTTCACCGAGCCATGTGAGAATGGCGACCGCAATTTCTTGCGCATCCGGCGCGGCGCCGGCGTTCTTCTCGGGCTTCAGGCGCATTATCTACCCCGGGTTACGAATTATTCAAACAAATCTGAGTAGTGTTCTCGGGAACAACTTCAGGAATCGCGACGTTCGCGATGGACGATCTGGTTCTATCGCAGTCTGCAGGCGACGGAAACAGATTCCCGCGTAATCTGCAGGGTGGCGACGTCGGCGATCGGCCGTGGCAATCGCCACCCGCTGACCTCCTGATGTTCGAATGAAAGGCGACGGATAGAAGCATGGTCAAACGCGTGATGATCGTCGAGGACAATGAGCTCAACATGAAGCTCTTCCGAGACCTGATCGAGGCATCGGGATATCAGACGATTCAGACCCGTAACGGTATGGAAGCGCTCGACCTCGCACGCCTGCACAAACCGGACCTCATCCTGATGGACATTCAGCTGCCTGAGGTCTCCGGCCTCGATGTGACGCGCTGGCTCAAGGAAGATCCGGAGCTTCACCCGATCCCGGTGATTGCCGTGACCGCCTTCGCGATGAAGGGCGACGAGGAGCGTATCCGCCAGGGCGGCTGCGAGGCCTATGTCTCCAAGCCGATTTCGGTGCCGAAGTTCATCGAGACGATCAAGACCTATCTGGGCGACGCCTGAGGAGTGCGGACATGACAGCGCGCATTCTGGTCGTTGACGACATCCCGGCCAACGTGAAGATGCTCGAGGCACGGCTGCTGGCCGAGTATTTCGATGTCATCACCGCCGAGAACGGCTTTGCCGCGCTGGAGCTCTGCGACAAGACGCAGGTCGATCTCATTCTCCTCGACATCATGATGCCGGGCATCGACGGGTTCACCGTCTGCGAGCGGCTGAAGGCCAACCCGCGCACCGCCCATATTCCGGTTGTCATGGTGACGGCGCTCGACCAGCCTTCCGACCGGGTCCGCGGGCTCAAGGCCGGCGCTGACGACTTCCTGACCAAGCCGGTCAACGACATGCAGCTCATGTCGCGCGTCAAGAGCCTGCTTCGGCTCAAGGCGCTCTCCGACGAGCTGCGGGTGAGGGCGGAAACCGCACGCAAGTTCGGCATGCCCATCGATGATATCGCGCTGGAGAACGAGGCGAGCGAGCCGGGGCAGATCCTCCTCGTCGATGCCCGCGCTTCGTCCCAGGATCGCGTCATCAGGGCGCTTCGGCCGATCGCCGACGTCACTGCCATCTCCGACCCGCAGGCGGCCCTCTTCTACGCTGCCGAAAATGCGACCGAGCTGGTCATCGTCAATTCCAATCTCGAAGACTACGATCCTCTCCGCCTGTGTTCGCAGCTTCGTTCGCTGGATCGGACGCGCTTCATTCCGGTCCTCTTGATGGCGGATCAGGATTCAGGCCCGGTGATCGTTCGTGCACTCGAACTCGGCGTCAACGATTACATCGTGCGACCGGTTGATCCGAACGAGCTGGTGGCCCGCAGCCTGACGCAGATCCGGCGCAAGCGCTACAATGACCGCCTGCGCTCCAGCGTCGAGCACACGATCGAGCTCGCCGTCACCGATGGCCTGACCGGGCTCAACAACCGTCGCTATCTCGACAACCATCTGAAGCTGCTCTTTGACCGTGCCACCGCGCGGGGCAGGTCGCTTTCCGTCTGCCTGACCGATATCGACCGCTTCAAGTCGATCAACGACACCTATGGCCACGATGCGGGCGACGAAGTGCTCAAGGAGCTTGCCGCGCGCATTCGTTCGACCGTGCGCGGTGCCGATCTCGCCTGCCGCTATGGCGGCGAGGAATTCGTCGTGGTGATGCCGGACACCTCGCTGGACATGGCCACAACGATCGCCGAGCGCCTGCGTGGCGCGATCGAAGGCAAGCCTTTCCATCTTGCGGCAGCAGGTCTGGAACTCAATGTGACGGCATCGCTGGGGATCGCGGCTATTTCTCAGGCAGTCGAAAATCCCACACAGCTCATGAAAGCGGCGGACCAGGCGCTTTATGAGGCAAAGAATGCCGGTCGCAATCGCGTCGTTGCTGCCGCGGCCTGAGACTTTCCACAACTTTTCAATCTGATAGCTGCGAGCCTCACCTTACGTGAGCCTTTTCGGCCTGCCTCTGGCCGAAAATGCGACCGTTCGTCGTTATCCGGTTCAGAGCTGATAGATAAGCCTCTGATTCAGTGTACTAAATTTCTACGCTCGGATGCCGGATTAGTCAGGGCGTATCATTGTCATCCAGTATAAATATATCAGTCGAGAAGGATATTTCGCGTCCTTGCGATGATTTTCTGACGAAAAGCGGTAGTCAAACCGCCCTAAAATTAACCTTCAAATTATATCGCGGTTTGAGCTGGTTAAGAAATCGTTGATTTTTTTTAGAAAACGGGCGATCTTTTGGGCAATGAAGGATGTCTGAAGACATTCAGTTACCCCATGATGTCAGGTCCGCCGCATCTCCTGGGTCGTGGGGTTGGCTGACCAGCGAGCGGTATGAGCGGTTTCCTCGTGCCGCCACCGTGAGCTGGTCAGCCGCCGTTTCCCTCATCAACATGTTCCCTGAAAAATTGGCGCGTTCGCCGTTGATGTCTGCTCAACGGCTGCGCAGCTGTGCTGCCCCGTTTGGGGGATGAGCACAGTCTGTTGGCGCATGGCCATGCCCCAAAAAGAAACGGGGCCTTGCGGCCCCGGTCTTAAACGGAAATCAATCAAGCAGATTACTTGATCTTGGTTTCCTTGAACTCGACGTGCTTCTTGACGACCGGGTCGTACTTCGTCTTCGTCATCTTGTCCGTCATGGTACGGCTGTTCTTGGTGGTGACGTAGAAGAAGCCCGTGTCGGCAGTCGACAGAAGCTTGATCTTGATGGTTGTTGCTTTCGCCATTTTTCAGTGCCTCAATAAAAAGCGTCGCCGAAGCGGTGTATCCGGCTCAGGCGAAATCTGGCGCGAAACTACAAATCGCGCCCGAAAAGTCAAGCCTTTTTGGGCCGGAAAATCATTCGCAGCCCGGAAAGCACAAAATAGAGGCCGAAGAAGAAGGCAATCGCCCAGGCAAATCCCTGCTGGCCGTAGCCATATTTCGCGCTGGCATCCATGGCCGCGCCAATGACCTGAGGGCCGGCCACGGTTCCAACCGCATAGCAGAAGATGAAGGCCGCGTTTGCGGCGACCAGATCCGCACCTGTCAGCCGCGAACCGAGGTGGCTGAGCCCAACCGTGTACAAACCGGCCACAGAGCCTCCCCAGAAGAGAAGGACAACGGCGAGCAACTCCCAGCTATCCGAGAGAAAGGGCAGCGTGAAGGCCCCTATGAGCCCGCAAAAGGCCATGATGAACAAGAGGATGCGCCGATCCTTCAACCGGTCCGAAATCAGGCCGAGCGGGATCTGGAAAAGCATGTTGCCGAGGCCCATGAGCGTCAGCAGCAGTGCTGCCTGTGCTTCCGAGAAGCCGCTTCGCGTCGCATAGATCGGGAAGAGCGACAGGCCGCCCGCCTCGACCGCGCCGAAGACGAAGACGGCCGCGGTGGCTGTGGGCACCAGCAGGATGTAGCGCATGAAATGCAGTTCCGGCTTTTCGTCGATCACCGGGCATTCATCCCGTGCGATAAAGACCGGAACCGCGGCAATCAGCAGGACAACCGCCCCCAGCAGGAACGGATAGATCCCGTCGCTGCCGATTCGCGCGAAGATGAGAGGCCCAAGCGCGAACCCCACCGACAGCACCGTCGCATAGACGCCGAGCGCCAGACCTCGCTTCTTGGGAGGCGCAGAGGCGTTGATCCAGAATTCCGACAGGATGAAGAGCGTCGTCGTCGCGCCGTGGAAAACGATTCGCAGCGGGAACCACAGCCAGAAATTCTCCGCGAAATAGAAACCGGGTGCGCTGAGGGCTGCCAGCAGTACGGCACCGATCATGGTTGCCGGCACGCTGAAACGATGGGCAAGCTTGGTCGTCACCGGTGCTGCTGCCATGGCTGCGATGCCGGCCATGGCGGAATTAAGCCCGATGAGCGTCGAGGGAACCCCCCGCTTTTCCAGAATCATCGAGAGCAAAGGCAGACCAAGACCGATGGCCACGCCAACGGCCGTCACCGATGCGGTGGCGGCGATGAATGACGGCCACCGGATGTTTTCCGGATCTTGCGAACTCTTCTGCACGGGCAATTCCATGAAATTCTCAAATCTCTTCGCGGACGAACTTGCCGCTGCGCATGTAATAGAAGGGAACCGGCAGGTCGACAGTCAATTCCGGCGAAATTTTCAGCATGGCTGCGATATCGGCAAGGATGGCTAGCGTGATGCCGGGCATCTTCAGGTCGCCGATTTCCTCGACATTGACCCATTCCAGCGCTTCAAGCTCGGCGCTTGGGCGCAGGCCGGAAAGGTCGAGGTTCACCTCTTCGGCAAACAGCGCGAAGAAGCGGGTGTCGAACCGGCGGGAACGACCGGGCGGCGTAATCGCTCGGCCCACGAGCCGCAGCGGGCTGATATCAGGTATGAAGGGCAGCGCTGCCTTCAGCCTGTCGTGTGGCTGTCCTATCGCAAGGCCAGCCTCCTCATAAGTCTCGCGGATGGCGGCAACAGCCAGCGCCCGCATGCGCGCCTCGGTCATCCGGGCACCGGACTTGTAGGCCAGCTTGCGGGCGATGCTCTCCTGGAGCGAGCCGGAAACGAGGATGCGCGAATCGGTCGGGTCGCGGCGCCCGCCCGGAAAGACATAGACGCCCGGCATGAACTTGTGCTTGTCGCTGCGCCGTCCCGACAGAACCTGCGTCTTGCCCTGATCGCGCCGCAGCAGCAGGAGCGTCGCCGCATCGCGTGGGCGCAAGGTCGGATATCCGCCTTGTGCTGCCAGCGTTGCCGCGTTGGGGAGATAGGCCTGGCCCGGCGCTTCCGTCATGTCCGGTCCTCCGGCTCCTCTTTCGGGTCGTTTGGATCAACGCCGCCGAAGCCGTGCATACGCAGTGCCCATTGCAGTCCGATGACACCGCCCTTGATGGGTTGGATAATGGCAACAGCGCAGAGAACGGTGAGCGGCACCCAGATCAGGAACTGTACCCAGAGTGCCTTCGGCAGGTAGTCGTCGGTCAGCATGTAAGCCGTGAGCAGCACATGGCCGACGACCACGATGACGATATAGGGCGGAAGGTCGTCAGCCCGCTGGGCCGTGTAGTCCGTCCCGCAGGCTGCACAGGCATCGACAGGCTTCAGGAACGCTTTGAATAGCCGGCTGGAGCCGCAGGCGGGGCAGGTGTTGAGGAGGCCGCGCCGGATCGAGCGCCAGAGCGGGCGATGCTCCTCATCGATCACGACATTGCTTGTATCCGTGTTTACACTCATCGTGCTGCCTCCCATGTCGCCCGAAGGCGCTGGCCACTTAGCGGCGGCCACGCGGCGGCCGTGTTCCCGGCCGTTTGACAGGCTTGCGGCCTGACTTGTGGAACGATCGGGCCGCCGTCGGCATGCGCCGGCCCTCGCTCAGCATCTCGAACCGCAGCGAACCGGCAAGCGGGATGGCTTCGGCCAGGCGAACCTCGACATTGTCGCCAAGACGGTAGCCAAGCCCGGTCTTCTCGCCCGTCAGCGCCTGATGCGCTTCGTCATATATGAAATAATCCATGCCGAGTGTCGAGACCGGCACGAAACCATCCGCGCCGAACTGCGGCAGCGAGATGAACAGGCCGGACTTCGTCACGCCAGAGACGCGCCCGTCGAAGCTCTCGCCAATGCGGCCGGCCAGATGATGCGCGATCAGGCGATCGACCGTGTCGCGCTCGGCGGCCATGGCGCGGCGCTCGAAGGTGGAGATTTCGGCCGCGATGTCGTCGAGGACTTCTTCCTCCTCCATCGTCAGCCCGCCTTCGCCAAGGTTCAGCGCCTTGACGAGGCCGCGATGCACGATCAGGTCGGAATAGCGGCGGATCGGCGAGGTGAAATGCGCATATTTCATCAGGTTCAGGCCGAAATGCCCGAGATTTTCCGGGCTGTAGATCGCCTGGCTCTGTGAGCGCAGCACCATTTCCGAAACCATGGTCTCGACAGGCGTTCCGCGCGCCTTGTCGAGGATCTGGTTGAAATGGCTGGAACGCAGGTTTCCGCGCGCCAAGGTCATTTCCAGCGTGCCAAGGAATTCGCGCAACACTTCCTGCTTGGCGAGCGAGGGCGTGTCGTGGACGCGGTAAAGCAGCGGCTGGCGCGCCTTCTCCAGCGTTTCGGCGGCGGCGACATTCGCCTGGATCATCATCTCTTCGATCAGCCGATGCGCATCCAGACGCGGCGGCACGAAGACGCGGTCCACCGTGCCGTCACTCTTCAAGAGGATCTTGCGCTCCGGCAGATCGAGTTCCAGCGGCTCGCGGCGATCACGGCCGACCGTCATGATGCGATAGGCATGCCACAGCGGCTTGAGGATCGGATCGAGAAACGGCGCGGTCTTCTCGTCGGGGTTCCCGTCGATGGCTGCCTGTGCCTGCTGGTAGGAGAGCTTGGCCGCGCTCTTCATCATGACGCGATGGAACGTATGGCCAGCCTTCCTGCCCGCCTTGGAAAAGACCATGCGGACGGCAATCGCCGGGCGGTCCTCGCCCTCGCGCAGCGAGCAGAGATCGTTGGAAATCCGCTCCGGCAACATCGGCACAACGCGATCCGGGAAATAGACAGAGTTGCCGCGCTTCAGTGCCTCACGGTCGAGCGGCGAATTCGGCCGCACATACCAGGAGACGTCGGCAATGGCGACGGTGACGATCACGCCGCCCGGATTGTCGGGCGAGGGGTCGTCTTCGGCATAGACCGCGTCGTCATGGTCCTTCGCATCCGCCGGGTCGATTGTGATGAGCGGCACCTTGCGCCAGTCCTCGCGCTTCGACATCGAGGCGGGCTTTGCAGCCTCCGCCTCGGCCATCACCTTGTCCGGGAAGATATAGGGAATGCCATGCGCATGAATGGCGATCATCGAAATCGCCTTTTCAGAGGCGACCGAACCGATGACCGAGAGGATTTTTGCGCGCGCCAGACCGAAACGGCCCAGGCGCAGCGCCTCGATCTCGACCAGATCGCCGTCCTTGGCCTCGCCCGTGAAATCCGGATCGACGACCAGCTCTTCGCCGCGCCGTTCGATCGGCAGCACGCGACCGCCGCCGCCGGGGCTTTCGCGGAAGACGCCCATGCCGGCATTCTTGCGCTTGTCGAGAACCTTGATGATCCGCGCGGTGTAGGCGGGGCCGGCGCGGTCGCTCGAGGGGAAGATCTTCGCCAGAACGCGGTCGCCAAGACCGGCCACAGGGGCCTTGTCGCGGCCGGAACGGCCAGCATTCGAAGACTGGCGGATGGCGACCGCCGGAGCGACGCCCATCTCCTCCAGCCACTCGGCCGGACGCGCGATCAATTCGCCATCCTTGCCGCGAACGGTAATGTCGAGAACGGTCACGGGCGGCAGCGCGCCGGGGCGCACCAGCGACTTGCGGTTTTTCTCGACCATGCCTTCGGCTTCGAGATCGCGCAGCATGTCTTTCAGCGCAATGCGGTCGTCGCCCTTGATGCCAAAGGCCTTGTAGAGCTCGCGCTTGGAGGCCTTTTGCGGATAATCGGCAATGAAACGCAACACGACTTCGCGCGAGGGCAATTGCCCATAGACAAAATCCGGGGCTGGCGCGGCAGTCTTGCTACCACGCTTGCCGCCACGGTTTGCAGCTGTGCCGTGCGTGACGGCACCATCGATGTCATCGTGCCGCTTGCGTGTCATGGATCAGTCCTTCTTGGCTTTCGGCGCTGCCTTTGGTTTTGCCGGAGCCTTCGCCTTGGCAGGCGCTTTCGCCTTGGTTGTCTTTGCCGCTGCCGGCTTGTCGGCAGCCGCCTTCGCGGTCTTGGTCGACTTCGCTGCGCGCGTGCCCTTGGCCTTCGGCGCAGGCATCTTGCCGGCCTTTTCCGTGATCAGCGCCAGGGCCTCCTCGACCGTCACCGATTGCGGATCCTTGCCCCGCGGCAGCGTCGCATTGACCTTGCCCCAGTTGACGTAGGGTCCGTAACGGCCCTCGCGGACGGTCATCGCACCGCCGCTCGGATGCTCGCCCAGATCCTTCAGCGCCGTGGCACCGGCACGCGCCGGCTTGCCGCCACGCGCCTGCTTTTCGGCAATAAGCGTGACCGCGCGATTGAGGCCGACCGTGAAGACATCTTCGACGGATTCGAGGTTCGCATAGGCGCCGTCATGCAGCAGGAACGGCCCATAGCGGCCTATGCTCGCGGAAATCACCTTGCCGGTTTCCGGATGAACGCCCACTTCGCGCGGCAGCGACAGCAGCGACATGGCGCGTTCCAGCGTCGTCGTATCCGGCTTCCAGCCCTTCGGCAGGCTGGCGCGCTTGGCTTCCTTGCCATCGCCGCGCTGGACGTAGGGCCCGAAGCGACCGGAGCGCAGCGACACTTCCTCGCCGGTTTCCGGATCGGTGCCCAGCACCGTCGGACCATCGGCAGCACCCCCGTCCTCGGCATTGGCGTCGGCGGAAAGCTGGCGCGTGAAGTTGCATTCCGGATAGTTCGAGCAACCGACGAAAGCGCCATATTTGCCGAGCTTCAGCGACAGGTTGCCCGTGCCGCAGACCTGGCATATGCGCGGATCGGACCCGTCCTCGCGCTTCGGGAAGACGAGAGGAGCCAGCGCCTCGTTCAGCGCGTCGAGCACGTTGGTAACGCGCAGTTCCTTCGTATCCTCGATCTGCGCGAAGAAGTCGTTCCAGAATTCGCGGAGAACCTTCTTCCAGTCGAGTTCGCCTGCCGAGATCTTGTCGAGCTTTTCTTCCAGATCGGCGGTGAAATCATATTCGACATATTTGGCGAAGAAGTTTTCGAGGAACGCCGTGACAAGACGGCCCTTGGCATCCGGGATCAGCTTGCGCTTGTCGATGGTCACATATTCGCGGTCGCGCAGCGTGGCGATCGTCGCGGCATAGGTGGAGGGTCGGCCGATGCCGAGCTCTTCCATCTTCTTGATCAGCGAGGCTTCCGAATAGCGCGGCGGCGGTTCGGTGAAGTGCTGCGACGCATTCACCTTCTGCTTGCCGAGCTTTTCGCGGGCATTGATCTCCGGCAGGCGGCCATCGTCCTCGCCATCTTCCGCCGGCTCGTTTTCCTCGCGCTGGTCGGTATAGGCGGCAATGAAGCCGTCGAAACGGATGACAGAGCCAACGGCGCGGAGACCCGCCTTGCGGCCGGAATTGTCGGCAAGGATTTCAACCGTGGTGCGCTCGATTTCGGCGCCCGCCATCTGGCTCGCGATACCGCGCTTCCAGATCAGTTCATAAAGGCGCAGCTGGTCGTGATCAAGGAAGCGGCGCACCTTGTCAGGCGAACGCGAGAAATCCGTGGGACGGATCGCTTCGTGCGCTTCCTGGGCATTCTTCGCCTTGGTGGAATAGAAGCGCGGCTTTTCCGGGCAGTAGCGCGGGCCGAACTGATCGACGATGGCTGCACGCGCCGCGTCGATCGCTTCCGGCGCCATCTGCACGCCGTCCGTACGCATATAGGTGATCAGACCGACGGTCTCGCCGCCAAGGTCGATACCTTCATAGAGCCGCTGCGCGATCTGCATGGTGCGCGAGGCCGAGAAGCCGAGGCGGGAGGAGGCGGCCTGCTGCAGCGTCGAGGTGGTGAAGGGCGGGCCGGGATTGCGCTTGACCGGCTTGGCCTCGACCGACTCGACCGCATAGGCCGCGCCTTCGAGCAGACCCTTCAGGTCATTGGCCTGTTCGCCATTGCCGATCGACTTGTTCTGCAAACGCTTGCCGTCTGCCGATACAAGGCGCGCTTCGAATTCGTCGCCGCGCGGCGTCTTCAGGATGGCCGAGAGGTTCCAGTATTCTTCCGAAACGAAGCGCTCGATCTCGGACTCGCGATCGCAGACGAGACGCAGCGCCACCGACTGCACGCGGCCGGCCGAACGCGCGCCGGGCAGCTTGCGCCACAGAACCGGCGACAGGTTGAAGCCGACGAGATAGTCGAGCGCGCGGCGGGCGAGATAGGCGTCCACCAGCGGAATATCGATGTCGCGCGGCTGCGCCATGGCATCGAGAACGGCCTTCTTGGTGATGGCGTTGAAGACAACGCGCTTCACCGTCTTGGAGCCGATCACCTTTCTCTTCTTCAGAAGATCCAGCACATGCCAGGAAATGGCTTCCCCTTCGCGATCCGGGTCGGTTGCGAGAATGAGGCCGTCGGCATCCTTCAGGGCGTCGGCAATATCCTTGACGCGCTTGGCGGAAGCGGCATCCACCTCCCAGGACATTTCGAAATCCTGATCGGGAAGCACCGAGCCATCCTTGGCCGGCAGATCGCGGACATGGCCGAACGAGGCGAGCACCTTGTAGCCGGGGCCGAGATACTTGTTGATCGTCTTGGCCTTCGCAGGCGATTCCACCACGACTACATTCATCATACTATCCAGATCCGCTCGGGGCTCTAGCGCGGGAACACGCAAAAAGGGGCGGACGCATTTGAGGTCGCAATTTTACACCCCGACATGGACAGGGAATTCGCTGCGGTCAAGGGGGCGAGCCCAAATTTCGCGGCCACTAAACCGTATGCAACCATCAATGGTTGCAATGAATGTTGCAATTATAGATTATTTCACTATGCTTGCGCTTCAAGGGACGCCGCACGAATGCCAATGCATTTTTATGGGAAAAGAGAGCGTAGGACATGAATTCGATCCATCGAAATAGTGGAACCGACGCCGGGAAGACAAAGGAAAACATCGCCTATCTGAGGCAAATGCTGGGAGAGCTGCGGCTCGTCGCCAAAAGCGAGGGGGCTGATCTGCTCTGCTATCTGATCGAAATGGCCTATGTGGAGGCTGGCGACATACAGTCAGGCCGCAGCCGACTCAGCCCGCGTCCCGAGCGGGCGCTCAATAGTCAAGGCTGACCAGGCCACCCTTGTGGCGTACGAGGCGGCCGGCAAGGTCCAGTTCCAGGAGCACAAGATAGACCGCCTGCGGCGAAAGGCCCGTGTGGCGGACAATGTCATCGATCTCTGCCGGCGTCGGGCCGAGAGCATTGACGATCCGAAAGCGGTCGTCATCGTCCGGCGGCTCATAGCTTTCCAATGGCTGCTCGGGATCCGGCTCCCTGGCATCGGCGGCGGAGAAGAGGTCCGTCTCCACAAGTGGCCTCAGTGCCTCGATGACATCTTCCGGCGTCGTGACAATGGTCGCCCCGTCCTTCAGCAACTGGTTCGTCCCGTGGCAGCGCGGATCGAGCGGGGAGCCCGGAACAGCAAAGACGAGCCTGCCGAAATCCGCGGCCCGCGCGGCCGTAATGAGGGAACCCGAACGCGACGCGGCCTCTATCACGACCGTACCGAGAGAGATGCCGGCAATCAGCCGGTTTCTTCTGGGAAAGTCACGCGCCCGGGCTTCCCAGCCGAAGGGCATCTCGCTGACGACCAGCCCGCCGCCGTCGCAGATCGCCTCGTAAAGCGGCAGGTTTTCAGGCGGGTAGGGGCGATCGATGCCGCCGGCCAGCGCGGCAATGGTTCCGGTCGACAGGCTCGCCCGATGCGCGGCCGTATCGATCCCGCGTGCGAGGCCTGAAATCACCGAGAAGCCGGCCCGACCCGCTTCGCTGGCAATCATCGCCGCAAACTTTGCGCCGGCCACGGAGGCGTTGCGCGAACCGACAATGCCGAGCGCGGGTGCATGGAAGGCTGCAAGGTCGCCCTTGACCGCAAGAAGCGGCGGTGCCCCGTCGATCTGGCGCAGTGCCGCCGGATAGTCCGGCTCGCCGATGCCGATGAATTGAGCACCATGCCGGCGGGCGGCTTCAAGCTCAGCAATCGCGTCCTGTTCGCTGGCAACCCGAATGGCGCGCGATGATCCGCCACGCGCGGACAATTCCGGCAGCATGGCAAGTGCCGTTTCCGCTGTCCCGAAATGGTTGATAAGGTCGCGGAAGGTGACGGGGCCGACATTGTCGGAGCGGATGAGCCGAAGCCAGGCGATGCGCTGCTTGTCGGTCAGTCTGATGCCCTTCGCAGCGCGCTCCGCCATATGTCCGTCCCGTTTATCCCTTCTGGCCGATCCTGCTTTCCGTGCCGGCGAGAAGACGCTCGATATTTGCCTTGTGCTTGATCCAGGTAATCACCGTCATCACGGCAAGCGCGACGGCAATCCTGTGATCCCCCGCGAACCACTCTACAACCGGAACCAGCAATGTTGCAACCAATGCGGAAAGTGAGGAGTAGCGGGTGATCTTCGCGCAGCCCAGCCACAGGACGGCGAAGACGATAACCATCAGCGGTGCAAGGCCGAGCAGCACGCCGATATAGGTCGCAACACCCTTGCCGCCCTTGAACTTGAGCCAGACCGGATAGAGATGGCCGATGAAGGCGGCAAAGCCGGCCGCAATGCCGGCCTCAAGCGAGATGAAATGGGCGGCCACGACCGCCGCAACCGTCGCCTTCAGCGCGTCGAGCAGCAACGTCGCGGCGGCCAGCTTCTTGTTGCCGGTGCGCAGCACGTTCGTTGCGCCGATATTGCCGGAGCCGATCTTGCGCACGTCGCCGAGCCCGGCCGCGCGGGTGAGGATCAGGCCGAACGGGATCGAGCCAAGCAGATAGCCGAAAACCACGGAGAGAAGGATGGGAGGTGTGAGCATGTCCACGGCGAGCACCAGTCAATGAAAGAGTTGGGATCGGTCATAGCGCCATCCGCTCCGCACCGAAAGCGGGATGCGGGCGGACAAGCAAAAAAGCGGAGGATTGCTCCCCCGCTTTTCTTGATTTCTTCGATGATCGGAAGATCAGATCGAATAGTACATGTCGAATTCGACCGGATGCGGCGTCATTTCGAAACGCATCACTTCGACCATCTTCAGTTCGATGAAGGCATCGATCTGGTCGTCGTCGAACACGCCGCCGGCGGTCAGGAACTTGCGATCCTTGTCGAGGCTTTCGAGTGCTTCGCGCAGCGAACCGCAAACCGTCGGGATCTTCTTCAGTTCCTTCGGCGGCAGGTCGTAAAGATCCTTGTCCATGGCCTTGCCGGGATGGATCTTGTTCTTGATGCCGTCGAGGCCGGCCATCAGCATGGCAGCAAAGCCGAGATAGGGGTTCTGTGCCGGGTCGGGGAAGCGAACTTCCACGCGCTTGGCCTTCGGCGAGGAGCCGAACGGAATGCGGCAAGACGCCGAACGGTTGCGAGCCGAATAGGCGAGCAGCACCGGCGCTTCATAACCCGGAACGAGACGCTTGTAGGAGTTCGTCGTCGGGTTGGTGAAGGCATTGATCGCCTTGGCATGCTTGATGATGCCGCCGATATAGTAGAGGCACGATTCCGACAGGCCGGCATATTCGTCGCCCGCGAAGGTCGGCTTGCCGTCCTTCCAGATCGACTGGTGAACGTGCATGCCCGAGCCGTTGTCGCCGAAGATCGGCTTCGGCATGAAGGTTGCCGTCTTGCCGTAAGCGTTGGCGACCTGGTGCACGACATACTTGTAGATCTGCATCTTGTCGGCGTTGCGCACCAGCGTGTCGAACTTCACGCCAAGCTCATGCTGGGCGGCAGCGACTTCGTGGTGATGCTTTTCAACGACCACGCCCATTTCGGTCAGGATCGTCAGCATTTCGGAGCGCATGTCCTGCAGGCTGTCGACCGGCGGAACCGGGAAATAGCCGCCCTTGACGCGCGGACGGTGGCCAAGGTTGCCGGTCTCGTAGTCGGTGTCGTCGTTGGACGGCAGTTCCGACGAGTCCAGCTTGAAGCCCGTGTTGTACGGGTCAGCCTTGTACTTCACGTCGTCGAAGACGAAGAATTCAGGCTCAGGACCGACGAAGATCGTGTCGCCGATGCCGGAGGCCTTGAGATAGGCTTCGGCCTTCTTGGCGGTGCCGCGCGGGTCGCGGTTATAGGGCTCGCCGGAAACCGGGTCGAGAATGTCGCAGACGATGGCCATGGTCGACTGCGCGAAGAACGGGTCCACATGAGCCGTTTCCGCATCGGGCATGAGCACCATGTCGGACTCGTTGATGGCCTTCCAGCCGCCGATCGACGAACCGTCGAACATGACGCCGTCGGCAAACATGTCTTCATCGACGCAGGTTACGTCCATGGTCACATGCTGCAGCTTGCCCTTGGGATCCGTGAAGCGGAGGTCAACGAACTTCACGTCGTTGTCCTTGATCTGCTTCAGAATATCTTTCGATTTCGCCATTTGAGTTTATCCCTTTTTGATGACGACAGGTGTTTCCAGTCCCTAATGTCCCGACCCGTTTCCGGGGCAGGGTCAGATGGCGTCGAGGCCCGTCTCACCGGTACGGATACGGATGACTTCCTCGATATTGGACACGAAGATCTTTCCGTCGCCGATACGGCCGGTCTGCGCCGCCTTGCGGATCGTCTCGATGACGGTTTCCGCATTCTCGTCCGCAAGCACCACTTCGACCTTCACCTTGGGGAGGAAGTCGACGACATATTCGGCGCCGCGATAGAGTTCAGTATGGCCCTTCTGACGGCCAAAGCCCTTGGCTTCCGTCACAGTAATACCCTGCAGACCAACTTCCTGCAGCGCTTCCTTCACTTCGTCGAGCTTGAAGGGCTTGATGATCGCTTCGATCTTTTTCATGAGAAAATACTTCTCCGCTTCTCCCGTTGACGTGAGGCGAATATTCGCCCCGCGCCCCAATCAATGCAGATATCGTGCCAATTGCCTGATGTTGCGGCAAAATTCGGTTGATATCCGACTGGTCATAAAGAGTTTTCACCCAAATCGGCTTAAAAGGCCAGTGGCATTCGGAGAATTCTCCGCGAAATTGCGATGCATGGTAGCAGAGCCCTCTGACACAGGTCCGATTGCCGAACGAGACATGCCTGATACATGCGCATTCGTTAATCAAATGCACAAAAAACGCCCAAAAATTGGTCGCGGAAACGCCTTTTCGGGAAACGGGGAACGGGATGACGCAAGAATTTGAACGAATTCTCATCGGTCCGCGTGAAATGGGCGAGGTGGATGCGGACGCAGCGGCGTCCGGCATCGACTCGTTTCGGCTCATGCAGAATGCAGGCGAGGCGGTTGCTGCTCTGGCGCTCGCTCAGTATCCGCAAACCCTCCGTTTCGCGGTCCTGTGCGGTCCCGGCAACAATGGCGGCGATGGCTATGTCGCGGCCGCCGCACTTGCGCGTTCCGGCGCTAACGTCGCTGTCTACGGCCTCGGGGTCGAAGGCCTGAAAGGCGATGCGGCACTTGCCCGGGCGGCATTCGAGGGCGAGGTGAAGCCGCTTTCAGCTTACGCGCCCAGAGCACAAGATGTGATCGTCGACGCGATCTTCGGTGCCGGCCTCAGCCGGGACGTTCCGGACGACGTGGCCAGGGTCATTGCTGAAAGCGCCCGGTTGAGGCTCCCGGTCATCGCCGCCGATGTCCCGTCGGGTCTCGACGGCGAAACGGGCGAGATCCGCGGCGCTTCCTTTGCTGCTCAGCATACCGTCACGTTCATGGCGCGGAAGCCGGGTCATCTTCTTCTGCCGGGACGGGAACTCTGCGGCACCCTTCACGTCTGCCACATTGGCATCCCGATGCGCCTGGTTGCGGCGCGTGCAGGCAGGCTCTGGGAAAACGGCCCGGAACTTTTCTCCGCAGCGCTGGCCGGGCCGACGGCCGACAGCCACAAATATGCCCGTGGCCACGTTGCCGTCTTCTCGGGCGGGCCAACGAGTTCCGGGGCCGCGCGGCTTTCCGCCATGGCGGCCCTCAAGGCAGGCGCCGGTGCGGTGACGCTGGTGTCTCCACCCGATGCGCTTGCCGTCAACGCCGCGCATCTCAACGCAGTCATGCTGCGCGAGGCGGACGGTCGCGCCATCCGCGCCATGCTCAGCGACCATCGCGTCAGCGCTTTCGTGGTCGGTCCCGGCTATGGCGTCAGTGCCTCGCTGCGCGAACTGGCGCTCTCGCTTCTCACAAAGCCGACCGTTCTCGACGCCGACGCGCTGACGGCCTTTGCCAGCGAGCCGAAGTCGCTGTTCGAGGCCATTCGCGCGGAAGGCGCGACCGTCGTCATGACGCCACACGAGGGGGAATTCGGCAGGCTGTTCCCGGATCTTGCCTCTGCCGGCGGCTCGAAGGTCGAGCGGGCGCGCAAGGCCGCCGCACGCTCAGGGGCCGTGATCGTCTACAAGGGCTCGGATACGGTCGTTGCGGCACCCGACGGTCGTGCCGTCATCAACACCAATGCGCCTGCCGATCTGGCGACCGCCGGTTCCGGCGACGTGTTGGCCGGCATCTCGGCCGCCATGCTGGCCCATGGAGCGCCTGCCTTCGAGGCGGCCTGTGCGGCCGTCTGGATCCATGGCCGGGCCGGACAGATTGCGGGCAGGGGGCTGACGGCCGAGACGCTTGTCGAGGTCATCCCGCAGGCGGTCCCGGAGACCGTCTGAGCGGCAGAGACAATCAGGCTGTTTCAGGATCGCGAAGGACGATCGCGCGCGCCGTTTCTCCGGCGGCCAGCGGCGGCGCAAAGGGTTCCCGGATGATGAGGCAGCCGGCCTGCGCCAGCACGTTCATCATCGAGGAATCCTGCTTGTCGAACGGTGTCGCGACAAGCCGCCCCTGTTCGTTGCGGTCGAGCGTGGCGCGCAGGTGGTCGCGCCGCTTGTCGTTTTCGCCGAGCGCCCTGGCCACGATCACATCGGCCTCGCGCTTTGGCGCTGCCAGACCTGCGAGTTTCGCCAGGACCGGCTCCAGGAACAGCAGGCTGCAGACCAGGCTCGAAACCGGATTGCCGGGCAGGCCGATGACGACCATGTCGCCGAGCGAGCCGACCATCAGCGGCTTTCCGGGGCGCATGGCGATCTGCCAGAAATCCAGCTGCATGCCGGCGTCCTTGAGCGCCTTCTGCACGAGGTCATGGTCGCCGACGGAGGCTCCGCCGAGCGTGACGAGAACGTCGAGCCGTGCGGCGCGCGCCGCGGCGATCCGCGCGGCAAGATCTTCCATCGTGTCGCGGGCAATACCGAGATCGGTTATGTCGGCGCCGCAGTCGCGTGCAAGGGCTGCAACCGCAAACGTGTTCGACGCGATGATCTGGCTTGCCGCGCGCGGCTCGCCGGGCCGCACCAGTTCGTCGCCCGTGGCGAGCAGGCCGACCCGGGTGTGCCGCCTGACCGAGAGTTCAGCATGGTCCATCGCCGCAGCGACCATGAGGCGCGATGGCGTCATCACGGCGCCGGTCTTCAGGATCGTTTCACCTTCGCGGAAATCCTGACCCCGCGGCCGGATATGCCGGCGTGGTTCGGGAAAGAAGCTCATCCCGATCGTACCATCCTCATGGCGAATGGCGTCTTCCTGCAGGAGGACCGCATCGGCGCCTTCCGGCACCGGCGCGCCGGTGAAGATGCGCACCGTTTCTCCCGGTCCGACAACACCGTCGAAGGCATGGCCCGCGGCGGATTCGCCGATCAGCGTGAGCCGCACATCGGCACGCGCGTCCGCGGCGCGGATCGCGTAACCGTCCATGGCGGAGGAGTCGAAGGGCGGCTGGGTGAGCCGGGCTGTCAGATCCGAGGCGAGAACGCGGCCGGCGCAGGCGTCAAGCGGCAGCGTTTCGCTCTCGGAAATGGGCTTGGCGAGCGCGAGCAGCCGGGCGAGCGCCGTATCAACCGGCAACAATGTCATCGCCCGCTCCGCCCTCATACGAATAATCGCCGGACTTGCCGCCAGACTTCGCCAGCAGGCGGATGGGGCCGATTTCCATGCCCTTTTCGGCGGCCTTGGCCATGTCATAGATCGTGAGACAGGCGACAGAACACGCTGTCAGCGCTTCCATCTCCACGCCCGTCTTGCCGGTCAGCTTCGCCGTCGTCACGACGCGATAGCCGGGCAGCGTCGGCACTTCCTCGATCTCCACCGTGACCTTTGTCAGCATCAGCGGATGGCACAGGGGAATGAGGTTCGAGGTCTGCTTGGCGGCCATGATGCCGGCGATGCGTGCGGTCGCAAGCACGTCGCCTTTCTTGGCCGAGCCGGAGCGAATGAGCGCCAGCGTCTCCGGCTTCATGCGAATGAAGCCCTCGGCACTCGCCGTCCGCTCTGTCTCAGCCTTGGCACCCACATCGACCATGTGGGCGTCGCCCTTTTCGTTGATATGGGTCAGCCCGTCCGTCATTCGGCTGCAACGCTTGTTGCCTGACCGGTGAGCAGCAGGCGCGTTGCCGCAGCCACGTCCGCCTGCCGCATCAGGCTTTCGCCAACGAGGAAGGTCGAAATGCCGCTCGCCTTCAGGCGCTGGCAGTCGTCGTGGGTGAAAATGCCGCTTTCGCCGACGAGAAGCTTGTCGGCAGGCACCATCTTTGCAAGCCGCTCGCTGACGTTGAGACTGACTTCGAAGGTTCTCAGGTTGCGGTTGTTGATGCCGAGGAGCGGCGAGGTGAGCTTGAGCGCCCGTTCCGTTTCCTCTTCGTCATGCACCTCGACCAGAACATCCATACCGAGCGAAAAGGCTTCGTCTTCGAGCCGGCGGGCTTCGTCGTCGGAGAGGCTCGCCATGATGAGAAGAATGGCATCCGCACCCCAGGCGCGTGCTTCATGGACCTGATAGGTCTCGAACATGAAATCCTTGCGCAGGGCGGGAAGCGAGCAGGCCTTGCGGGCTTCCGTCAGAAATTCCGGTGCACCCTGAAAGCTGGGCGTGTCGGTCAGCACGGACAGGCAGGCTGCGCCGCCGGCTTCATAGGCTGCGGCCAGAGCCGGCGGATCGAAATCGGGACGGATGAGCCCCTTCGAGGGGCTTGCCTTCTTGATCTCGGCGATCAGGCCGAAAACACCTGCGTCCTGTTTCGCCTTCAGAGCTTTTGCAAAACCGCGTGGCGCCGCTTGGTCGGCTGCCCGGGCTTTCAGTTCTGCGAGCGGAACGGCAGCCTTTGCAGCGGCGATTTCCTCGCGCTTGTAGGCTTCGATCTTTTTCAGGATATCAGTCACGGGAGGCTCCTGCCCATTCGCTTATTCGGCGGAATTCGACACGGCAATCAGCGTGTCGAGCGCGCCAGCGGTAGCGCCGCTTTCGAGCGATTCGATGGCGATCGTCATGCCGGTCTTGATGTCTGCGGCAACACCCGCCACCACCAGGGACGCAGCCGCATTGGCGAGCGCAATATCCCGATAGGCGTTCTTCTCGCCATCGAGAACGGCACGCAGAGCCCTCGCATTCTCTTCGCCATCGCCACCGCGAATGTCATCGAGCGTCGCCGTCTCCAGACCGAAATCGGCCGGGGTGAGTTTGAAGGCGCGGATCTTGCCGTCTTCCAGGGCCACGACATCCGTCGTCCCGGTTGTCGTCACTTCGTCAAGCCCGCTGCCATGCACGACCCAGACGCTTTCCGAGCCGAGTTCACGCAGCGTCTCTGCGATAGGATGCAGCCATTGCGGCGAGAAGACGCCGACCAGCTGCCGCTTGACGCCAGCCGGGTTTGCAAGCGGTCCTAGAATGTTGAAGATCGTGCGCGTGCCGAGTTCGGCGCGGGCAGGGCCAACATGGCGCATCGCCGAATGATGGAGCTGCGCAAACATGAAGCCGATGCCGGCCTCGCGAATGCAGGCCGATATTTCCTGCGGCCCGATATCCAGTTTCACGCCAAGCGCCGTCAAGGCATCGGCGGCGCCAGACTTCGAGGAAAGGGCCCGGTTCCCGTGCTTGGCAACGGGCACGCCCGTACCCGCCACGATCAGCGATGCGAGCGTCGAGATGTTGTAGGTCTTCATCCCGTCGCCGCCGGTGCCGACGATATCGACGGCATTGGCCGGGGCATCAACCCGAAGCATCTTCTCGCGCATGACGCCGACGGCGCCGGCAATCTCCGGCACGGTCTCGCCGCGAACGCGAAGCGCCATCAGGAAGCCCCCGATCTGCGCCAGCGTGGCTTCGCCGCTCATGATGATCGAGAAGGCGTCCCGCGCCTCCTCGACATTCAGGCTTTCGCCGGCCGCGACCTTTGCGATGTGCTGCTTCAAGTCAGGCATGAAAACTCCCCCGGCTCGCAAGCCGCCTTATCGCGTGACCGCCTGCTGGGCGAGCGTCTGGTTGATCGAGACGCCGTACTGGCCCTGCAGCTTGGTGACCATTTCGTCGAGCATGTCGTCGCCGGCAGAATTGGCGAGCTGCTCGATCTGGCGGTTGTCGCCAGCGAGCGGATCGACATTCGTGTCCGTGCCGGTTGCCGTGACCTGCAGAATGATCTTCTCGCTCTTGTCCGCCGTCCATGCTGCATCGGCATGACCTTCGGCGCCACCGAATGCTGCGGCAATTGCCTGCGGGCTGAGAACGGCATCCTCGGCGTTGCGCTTGATGCCCGTCTTTTCCTCGACATTCACGCCAAGACCTGCCGCAACCTCGGCAAGCGCCTTGCCGCCCTTGATGTCCTTCAGGATCGCCTCTGCCTTCGCATCGACTTCCTTCTGCGTCTGCTCGGTCGTCCAGTCGGCGAGAACGCGATCGCGAACCTCATCCAGCTTGCGGTCGCGGGCGGCGATGACATCCTTCACGTCGAACCAGACATAGCCGTCCTGGCCGATGCTGATCGGCAACGCGTCGACGCCCTGTTCGGTCTTGAAGACCTCGCCCAGAAGCTTCTGCTGGGCAGGAAGGTCCTTGACGGGCTCGCCCTTCATGTCCTTGCCTGTCGCATCAACGGCCTCGACCGTCATGGAGCTGAGCTTTAGCTGCTTGGCAGCTTCTTCAAGCGACGCGCCCGATGCGCGCAGGTCTTCGTAGCGGTCGCGGACATTCATGATGTCCTGTGCGGCCTGCGCGAGGGCGATTTCGCGACGGATCTTGTCCTTGACCTGATCCAGCGAGCTCTGGCTGTCGGGCTTGATGTTTGTGACGCGCAGGATGACCGGGCCGAACGCGCCCTCGACAACACCGCTGACGCCGCCATCGGCGGGAATGGCAAAGGCTGCTTCGGCGATCTTCGGATCCGGAACCTTGGACTTCTCGAAATTGCCGAGCATGACGTCAGCAGGCTTACGGCCGGTCTCCTCGATGAACTTGTCGAAAGTGATCTCGCCCGATTTCAGACGCTGGTCCGCCTTGTCGGCGGCGGCCTTGTCCGGGAAGGGGAGCAGTTCGATCGACCGCGAGCCCGGCGTCAGGTAGCGGCTCTTGTTCTTCTCGTAGTCCGCCTTGATGTCGGCATCCGAGATCGCAGCCGCGTCCTGAATGTCGGCGGGCTCGAGCTTCATGTAGGTGAACTTGCGGTATTCGGGCGCGCGATAGGCCGCCTTGTGCTCGTCATACCACTTGGAGAGCACGTCATCTGCCGGCGGCTTGACGGCTTCGACATTCGACGAGGACAGAAGTACATACTTGATGTCACGCGTCTGCGAACGATACTGCGCCATTGCGTCCGTCAGCGTCTTGGGTGCCTTGAAGCCATCGGCAATGGCGTCGACGAGCTGGCTGCGGATCGCAACCTTCGTCTGGCTCTGGATATAGTCCGCTTCGGTGAAGCCTGCATTGCGCAGCGTTGCGGCAAAGACCTGGCGGTCGAACTTGCCGTTGGCAGCACGGAAAGCCGGCTCCTTGGCGATTTCTTCGGCGAGACGCGCCTCGGAAAGACCGAGCTTCATCTTGATGGAAAGCTGATCGAGTGCAGCACCGGCAGCGAGCTGCCCGAAGACCTGCTGTTCGATGCCGAACGCACGCGCCTGCTCGGGCGTGATCCGCTGGCCGATCTGGCGCGAGATGCCGGAGATCTGCCGTTCATAGGCCAGACGATATTCATGCATCCCGACCTTCTGGTCGCCCACCGTAATGACGGCGTCCGGCGTGCTGGCGACGAGCGAACGGGAAACACCCCACACGCCGAACGAGCCGACCAGTAGCACGAAGAAGATTTTGGCGACCCAGGTTTGCGCGCCGCGCCTCAGGAGATCGAGCATTGACGAAGGTGTCCTCGCATTGATCCGGGCCGACTGACCCGACATGAACGGTTTTTTGCGTGTTCCATAAAAGAAAAGCAAGGCAACGTGAAGCCTTTAAAGCGTGTCAGGGAAAAGTGCGCGGTAGTTTTGCGATAAGGTCGGGGTCAAAACCGGGAGCAGAAGCATGATCTCAAGGAGAACATCTCCTGGCATGGTTCCAAAGAAAACCGGTCGCTCCCGGCTGAAACCGGTGCGGACCAGTATGTTCAGGCGATGCGCTTGCTGGAGCCGAGCTTGATGACATCCTTGCCGATCAGCTCGCGCTGGGCAAGCCAGAGCGCGGCGTCGGACGGGGTCAATGCCTTGGAGAACAGGAAGCCCTGGGCCTGATCACAGCCGAGCTCGATGAGCTTTTCCGCTTCTTCGCGGGTTTCCACGCCTTCCACGAGAATCGCAAGGTCGAGCGCATTGCCGAGGGTGAGGAGGGCGGTCACCAGCGCCTGATTGTGCTTGTTGTGCGCAATGCCGGTGATGAAGTTGCGGTCGATCTTCAGGCGGTCGATCCGCATGTCGATGAGATAGGAGAGCGACGAGTGCCCCATGCCGAAGTCGTCCACCGCGATCTTGAAGCCTGCCTTCTTGAGGCGGACGAGCTGGTGGTTTGAGCTCTTGGTGTCGAACAGCGTCTCTTCCGTGATTTCGATCTCGATCCGGTCGGGATCGATATTGTATTCGGCTGCGACCTCGATGAACATGTCGGCAGGCGAGACGTTGGCGAATTCGCGCGGCGAAATGTTGACGGCAACCGGGATGTCGAGGCGCCCGGCATCACCGATGGCGCGCAGGAATTCGCAGGCCTTCGTCAGCATGAAGCGCGTCACATGGTGGCCCATATGCGCATTGGCCGCGACTTCCCCGATTTCCTGCGGATTGACGTGGCCGAGAACCGGATCGTACCAGCGCATCAGGGTCTCGAAACCGATGACGTCGCCATTGATCAGCGAGACCTGCGGCTGGAAGACGGCGCGCACGTCGCCATTGGCAATCGCCGCCGGCAGTGTTGCCTCGATGAGGCGCTGCCGGTTCAGGCGTTCGCGCAGCGTGCTGTTGAAGACCGAAACGAGACGTCGGCCACGCTCCTTGGCGTCGTAGAGCGCCATGTCCGCGGCAGCAAAGAGACCGTCGGGTTCGCGTGCATGTTCCGGTGCAAAGGAGACGCCGGCGCTGGCACCGCTTCGCGTCTGCAGACCGCCCTCGATGATCGGATCGCGAAAGCCTTCGACGACCCGGGTCGCGAAGATGCGCGAGCGCTCGGTTGCTCCGGTACCGGAAATGACGGCCGCGAACTCGTCGCCGCCCAGGCGCGCAAGAAGATCCTCGGGGCCGGAGAGGGTTCTCAGCTTGCGCGTGAAGGCCAGAAGCAGCTTGTCGCCGGCACGGTGACCATAGGTGTCGTTGACGGCCTTGAAGCGGTCGAGGTCGAAGAGCACGAGGGCGAGTTCGTCCGTGCCGCTCAGTTCGGAAAGCCGGGCATTTAGGGCTTCATTGAAAGAGGCGCGATTGGATAGTCCGGTGAGGGCGTCCTGCCGGGCGAGCACTTCGAGTTGCTTGTTCGAATCCACGATATGCGCGTTGGCATTGTAGAGCGATTTCGCCAGAGCTCGCGCTTCGAGTGCGCTGCGCGTGCGGGCAAGAAACTGTCGTTCGGCCTCGAACGTGTTACGGACGATGATGACCGTCAGGACCACCGCGTTCGCACCGATGAGGAAGCCCGTCGACGTTCCCGAAAACAGCATGATCGTGTCGAGCGCAAACAGCGGTGGCGTCAGGAATGCAAGTGCTGCAATCGCGTAGGCGGCATCCTGGATCAGCGTGCCAGCCGTGATCCCGGTGATGATGAAGATGACATAGCTGTCGTGGCTGTCGGCGATATTGGACAGCGCAATCGGAACGATCGACCAGCAGATGCCGCTCATCAGCGCGCCAAGCGCCAGGAAGTTCAGGACCAGCTGGGGATTTCGCTTCAGCGTTTCGCGCCGGCGAATGCCGATGACATAGGCGAAGCGCACCGCATTGATCACCAGCACGGCCACGAGCCAGTAAAGCACCGGCCGGCTGGGCCTGTCGATCACGAGAAGGGCGGCCAGCGAAATGGCGATGAAGCTGTTCATGGCAAGCGACAGAAACAAGCCGGACAAGGCCGACTTCGCCTGCGCCACCTTCATCGCTTTTTCAAATCTGCTCGCGTCCGACAATAAACCGCCCGCCGTTCATCAATGGCTATTAAACATAGTGAGTCAGTAATAAGAATGGATTAATAGAGTGTGTGCCCAGATTGTGCAAAGGGTGATTGTTCGCCCGTTGGGAACGATCTGTACCGGCCCGGGGTTTACAGCCTTGCGTCCGGTATGCCAAAAGCCGGCCATCCCGATCCCCAGACATCAATAAGGATAAAGTCGTGAAACCGGAAGAAATCCGCAAGCTCGAGGCCTATCTGAAGCGCAATCTCAATCCGGCCCTCGTCGTGAAGGCGCGCCCGCGCAAGGACGATTCCGCCGAAGTCTATCTCGAGGACGAGTTTCTCGGCGTGATCTACAAGGACGAGGAAGAGGGCGAACTGTCCTATAATTTCTCGATGGCCATTCTCGATATCGATCTCTGAGACCCTGCCGAAGCCTCCTGTGGCGCGTTCGTTCTGTTCGCGCCGCAGCAATTGCCAAAAGCGAATAAATTCATAAATTTGATATATTTATCCTCGCGCGTCCTCTTTGTGCGGGAGCTCTCTTGGGTTGACTTTTTTGTGCGCTGCATATAAAGATGCGGCCTCTTCTCGAACTCAAGGGTGAAGCAATGTTCAATTTTGATGAAGCCAGCCACAAGAGCAAGGAAGCCATGGACACGATGCTGAAGAACTATTCGGCCGTCACCAAGGGTTTCCAGGCGATTGCGACTGAAGCGGCGGATTTCTCCAAGAAGTCCTTCGAGGACAGCGTGGCTCACGTTGAAAAGCTTGCAGGCGTGAAGAGCATCGAAGCCGCCGTCGAGCTGCAGACCTCCTTCGTCAAGGCTTCCTTCGACAAGATGGTCGCCGAAGCCACGAAGATCGGCGAACTCTACGCTGAAGTCGCAAAGACCGCCTATGCTCCGTACCAGAGCGCCCTGAACAAGGCGAACGTCCAGGCTCCGCAGTTCAACGAAGCTGCCTGATACCCGACGCCTCACAGGCGTCTTGAAAGAGTTTTGGAAACCGGCTCCCTTGTGGGCCGGTTTTTGTTTTTTCGGCCAGGATAGCGCGTTCTGTTTCGCGCAATCGGCGTCTCTCTCACGAAGAAATGTAGGGGCTTGCCCGCCTCGGCCATCATTTCCCGTTGCGGACCGGCCGGAAGGCCTTAAAATAGCACGACGGCGCACTTAGATAGGAACTTGGCCTCCCCGGCCGGGCGCGTGTACACAGCCGGCCGAAAGAATGGAAATGCCGAAGGAGTTTATCTGGAAATGATCGTCATGCCGGTCCAAATGCAGGCTGAAAATGATGATGACAACAGGACGGGCAGCAATCGCGGCACCGCCGTGATCACACGAACCAAGCCGAAGACAAAGCGCCCCAGCCTCTATCGCGTCCTGCTTCTCAACGACGATTATACCCCGATGGAATTTGTGATCCACATTCTGGAGCGTTTCTTCCAGAAGGATCGGGAGGCCGCGACCCGCATCATGCTGCATGTCCATAACCATGGCGTCGGCGAGTGCGGAATTTTCACCTACGAGGTGGCGGAGACAAAGGTGACGCAGGTGATGGATTTCGCCCGGCAACACCAGCATCCGCTGCAATGTGTCATGGAAAAGAAGTGAGGGAAAATCGTGCCGACATTTTCGCCAAGTCTGGAAAAAGCGCTCCATCAGGCCCTCACGTTTGCCAACGAGCGCCATCATGAATATGCAACGCTGGAGCATCTGCTTCTCGCGCTGATCGAGGATACGGATGCCGCCGCCGTCATGGGCGCTTGCAATGTCGATCTCGACGCGCTGCGCAAGACCGTCATCGACTATATCGATACCGAACTCGGCAGCCTGGTCACCGGCTACGAGGAGGATTCCAAGCCGACCTCGGGTTTCCAGCGTGTCATTCAGCGCGCAGTCATCCACGTCCAGTCCTCGGGTCGCGAGGAAGTGACGGGGGCAAACGTGCTTGTCGCCATTTTCGCCGAGCGCGAAAGCCACGCCGCCTTCTTCCTGCAGGAGCAGGAAATGACCCGCTACGACGCGGTCAACTATATCTCGCACGGCATCGGCAAGCGTCCGGGCTCAAGCGAAGTCCGCGCCCCGCGTGGCGTGACCGAGGAAACCGAGAACGGCCCGACTGCCCAGCGCGGCAGCAACGAGCATGAGGAAGGCGAGGGCAAGAAGAAGCAGGATGCCCTGAAGGCCTATTGCGTCAACCTCAACGAGAAGGCCAAGGTCGGCAAGATCGACCCGCTGATCGGCCGTCACGACGAGGTCAACCGCACGATCCAGATTCTCTGCCGCCGTTCCAAGAACAACCCGCTTTATGTGGGCGATCCGGGCGTGGGCAAGACGGCGATCGCGGAAGGTCTCGCCAAGCGCATCGTAGAGAAGAAGGTTCCGGAAGCGCTTGAAAACGCGACGATCTTCTCGCTCGACATGGGTACGCTTCTCGCCGGCACCCGCTATCGCGGCGATTTCGAAGAGCGCCTGAAGCAGGTCGTCAAGGAGCTGGAAGACTATCCCGGCGCTATCCTCTTCATCGATGAAATCCACACCGTGATCGGGGCGGGAGCCACGTCCGGCGGCGCGATGGATGCATCGAACCTCCTGAAGCCGGCGCTCTCCTCCGGCGCGATCCGCTGCATCGGCTCGACCACCTACAAGGAATATCGCCAGTTCTTCGAAAAGGACCGCGCGCTCGTCCGTCGCTTCCAGAAAATCGACGTCAACGAGCCGTCCATCGATGATGCCATCGACATCATGAAGGGCCTCAAGCCCTATTTCGAAGATTACCACAAGCTGAAATACACGAACGACGCCATCAAGGCGGCGGTCGAGCTTTCGGCCCGCTACATCTCCGACCGCAAGTTGCCGGACAAGGCGATCGACGTGATCGATGAGGCCGGTGCCGCACAGATGCTGCTGCCTGCCTCGCGTCGCCGCAAGACGATCACAGACAAGGAGATCGAGGCAACGATCGCCACCATGGCCCGCATCCCGCCCAAGACCGTGTCGAAGGACGACGAGATGGTTCTCGCCAATCTCGACAAGGAACTGCGCTCGGTCGTCTACGGTCAGGACAATGCCATCGACGCGCTGTCGTCGGCGATCAAGCTGGCGCGTGCCGGCCTGCGCGAGCCGAACAAGCCGATCGGCTGCTATGTCTTTGCGGGTCCCACGGGCGTCGGCAAGACGGAAGTTGCCAAGCAGCTGGCCTCGTCGCTCGGCGTCGAACTGCTGCGCTTCGACATGTCGGAATATATGGAACGGCATACCGTGTCGCGCCTGCTTGGCGCACCTCCCGGCTATGTCGGCTTCGACCAGGGCGGTCTGCTGACCGATGGCGTCGACCAGCATCCGCATTGCGTGCTGCTGCTTGACGAAATCGAGAAGGCGCATCCGGATATCTTCAACATTCTGCTACAGGTCATGGACCACGGTTCGCTGACCGACCACAACGGCAAGAAGATCGACTTCCGCAATGTCATCCTGATCATGACGACCAATGCGGGCGCGGCTGAAATGGCAAAGTCGGCCATCGGCTTCGGATCTTCGAAGCGGACGGACGAGGATGTCGAGGCGATGAACCGCCTGTTCACGCCGGAATTCCGCAACCGTCTCGACGCGACGATCCAGTTCGCGCCGCTGCCGCCGCAGGTCATCCATCAGGTGGTCCAGAAGTTCGTGATGCAGCTCGAGGCGCAGCTCTCGGAACGCAACGTGACCTTCGAACTCACCGACGAAGCGACCGACTGGCTGGCCAAGAAGGGCTACGACGACAAGATGGGTGCCCGCCCGCTGTCGCGCGTCATCCAGGAAAACATCAAGAAGAAGCTCGCCGATGAAATCCTCTTCGGCAGGCTCAAGAAGGGCGGCGTGGTCCGCGTTTCCGTCGATGGGGACGAGCTGAAGCTCGACTTCATCCCGGAAGGCGCCAAGATCGAGCCGAAGCCGGAAGCCGAGGAAGAGGCTGCCGCCAAGGCCGCCATCAAGTCCCCGGCCAAGCCCAAGGCCTCGCGTGCGAAGAAGAACGCGCCCGTCTGATCTGATATGCGACGCGGCCTCCATGGCCGCGTCGTTCCCGCCTTGCCATCCCCGGATTTCCTGACATGAGTGAACGATGACGGACATGCTCCCCGAGCAGTCCCGCCGCTACTGGTTTGTCCAGGGCATGAAGGGGCTCTTTTCGCTTCCCGGCTTCATCCTCATGTCGGCCTTTGTCGGCTTCACCGCGCTGGCGTTTCAATCGGGCCTGACGCGTGGGGAGGCGGCGTTTCTCACCTTCTTCGTCTGGGCGCTGCCCTCGCAGATGATCGTCGTCGGCGCGATTTCGTCCGGCATGGGCGTGCTTGCGGCCTTTCTGGCCGTCAGCCTCGCCTCGATCCGCATGACGCCGATGGTGGCCGCACTGGTTCCGGAAATCCGTGAGAAGAAGACCTCCTCGGCGCTCCTCATCTTTCTCTCGCATTTTGTTGCGATCACCGCCTGGGTCTATACGCTGAAAAAGGTGCAGGACATTCCGCGTGAAGGAAGGCTGGCCTTCTTCGCCGGTCTCGGCATCACGCTGACGCTCGTCAACACGGCCATCGTCTTCGGCCTTTATGGCGTTGTCTCGCAGCTGCCGCCGATTGCCGCCGGCACGCTCTATTTCCTGACGCCGATGTATTTCGTCATGTCGATCTGGGAATCGGCCCGTCAGCCTGTGATCTATTGGGCGCTGGCGCTCGGCGTGATCATCGCGCCGGCGTCGCACTATGTCGCGCCGCAGATCGACATGCTGGTCACAGGCCTTGTTGCCGGCACGTTCGCCTATGTCATCGACCGCTCCAGACGGAGGCGCGCGTCATGACCGCACAGGACATCGGCGTCTTCGTTTTCATCCTGATTGCCGGTACGCTCGGCACCGATATCTGGCGCTGGCTCGGTGTCTTCGGAGGCAAGCAGCTTTCCGAGGAGAGCGAGGCGCTGGTCTGGGTCCGCTCCGTCGCGACGGCACTGGTCGCCGGCGTCATCGCCAGCCAGGTTCTCTATCCCGGCGGCGTTCTGGCCGGCACGCCGGTAACGCTACGCATCGGGGCGGCTGCCGCCGGCTTCGCCGTCTTCCTTTTGCTCAAGAAGAACATGCTCGCCGGCATTGCCGTTGCGCTGGCTGTATTGGCCATCGGCCTTCATCTTCTGGGGATCTGAAAGCGGCTCAGAGCGCCGCCTTCAGCTTTTCGGCATTCGCCTTCAGGATCTCCATATCCTCCATCTTGCCGCTATGCGGCTTCATCGCCATGCCTTCGAAGCGCGGGATGATGTGGAAATGCAGATGGTAGACGGTCTGGCCCGAAGCCGGCTCATTGAACTGCACGATCTGGATACCGTCGGCGGCAAAGGCCTTCTTGGCGGCCACGGCAATCTTCTGCACGACCGGGATCGTCTTCGACAGCACAGCCGGATCGGCATCGAGCAGGTTGCGCGACGGTGCCTTCGGGATGACCAGCGTGTGGCCGGGCGATTGCGGCATCACGTCCATGAAGGCGAGCGTGTCGGCATCCTCATAGACCTTGAAGGCCGGAATTTCGCCGCGCAGGATCTTGGCGAAGATGTTGTTGTCGTCATAGGTCGCGGACATGTCATGTCTCCCTGTCGTCTTGTGCCGTCACGGCTGCTCTTCGCCCTTCCGGAAAGGGCTGTGTTCGGAAAGATATTCGCCGGTTTCGGTGATGGCCTCGCGCTCGCGCTCCAGATAGTCGGCAACCGCGTTGCGCAGGCCCGGATGGGCGATGTAATGCGCCGAATGGGTCGTCACCGGCAGATAGCCGCGCGCCAGCTTGTGCTCCCCTTGCGCGCCCGCCTCGACCCGGTCGAGCTTGTGGGCCAGCGCGAAGTCGATCGCCTGATGATAGCAGACCTCGAAATGCAGGAAGGGATGATCCTCGATACAGCCCCAATGCCGGCCGTAAAACGCATCCTCGCCGATGAAATTGATCGCGCCGGCGACATAGCGCCCGTCGCGCTTCGCCATGACGAGCAGGATATCCTCCGCCATCCGCTCGCCGATCAGCGAATAGAATTCGCGGGTCAGATATGGTCGGCCCCATTTGCGGCTGCCGGTATCCATGTAGAAGGCGAAGAACTGGTCCCAGATATCTTCCGTGAGATCGCTGCCGGTCAGCCAGTCTATGCTGAGGCCGTTCTCAAGGGCCGAGCGCCGCTCCTTGCGCAGGTTCTTGCGCTTGGAGGAGGAGAGTTCGGCGAGGAAATCGTCGTGGCTCCCATAGCCCTTGTTGATAAAGTGAAACTGCTGGTCGGTGCGATGCAGATAACCATCCGCTTCCAGCACCGCGAGATCGTCTTCCTGAAGAAAGGTGACATGGGCCGAGGATAGTCCCAGCCGGTCCGTTTCCTCGCGCAGCGCCTGCGCAAGCGTGGCCTTCAGGTCGGTCCGGCCATCCGCCACCAGTAGGCGAGGGCCGCTGGCCGGCGTGAAGGGAACCGTGCACTGGAATTTCGGATAATAGCGCCCGCCGGCCCGCTCGAAGGCATCCGCCCAGGCATGGTCGAAGACATATTCGCCCTGGCTGTGCGACTTGCCGTAACAGGGGAGTACTGCGGCGAGCTGTCCGTCATCACCGGGAAGCCCGATATGCCGGGGCTGCCATCCGGCGCGGGAGACCGCCGAGCCGGAATCTTCCAGCGCCGAGAGATAGGGATGCGAAACGAAGGGATTGTAGGGGATACGCCCGCCACGCGCGGCACCGTCGAGCCTATCCCACTCCGCCTTCGGGACGGAGGAAATCTTCTCGATGATGCGAATGGCGGGCTTGGGCATCAGGCGGCTTTTGTCTCGCGCGGGTCGAAACCCTCGAAGGTCATCTGGTCGGCATTGTCGAAGGTCTGCTTGATCGCAGCCTCGTCACGCACCGTCCAGGTGATGACGGGAATACCCTTCTTACGCAGACCGTCCGTGAACGGATTGGGCAGATGGGCGTAATGATAGGAGGTGAAGTCGAGACCGATTTCCATCTCCTTCGCCTGCCGATCCCAGATCTCCGGCTTGTCGCCATAGGCGGTGAGGCCAACGGGGTAGGGCACGCCGATTTCCTTGAGTTCCCGCAACAGCCAATGGTCGAAACTCATCAGAGCGACCTGGCCCTGATAGCCTTCCAGCACGTCCAGAACCGATTCGACGAAGCCGTCGTCATCGCCTGCACGGCCCTTGAGTTCGATGACCAGCGGAACCTTGCCCTTGACGAGGTTCAGCATGTCCCTGAGCCGCGGCACGCGATCCTTCGTGCCGCCGATCGAGAGCAACGCAAGCTCGGACGAGCTCTTCGAGCGCACATCGCCTGGAATATTGCAGAGCCGCTGCAGTTCGTCGTCATGAAAGACGACCGGCACGCCATCGGCAGCATATTGCAGATCACATTCTATCGCAAAACCGGCGTCCACGGCGCGGGAGAAGGCCGAGAGCGTGTTTTCCCAGACGGTCTTGTTCATGTCGTGAAAGCCGCGATGCGCGATCGGGCGTTCGGTCAGCCAGGCAAAGTCAGACATCACGCGATTTCCAGAATGGCGTCGATCTCGACGGAGGCATTCAGCGGCAGGCAGGCCATGCCGACGGCAGCGCGGGCATGCTTTCCGGCTTCGCCGAGCACGTTGACCAGCAGGTCGGAGGCGCCATTGATGACGAGATGCTGATTGGTGAAATCAGGCGCGGAGGCGACGAAGCCGTTGATCTTGATCAGCCGCTTGATGCGTCCAAGATCGCCACCGAGCGCAGCCGAGGCCTGGGCGAGAATATTGATGGCGCAGAGTTCAGCCGCGCGCCTGGCGGCATCGAGCTCGACATCCTTGCCAACGATGCCGGTCACGGCGACCTTGCCGCCCTCGATGGGAAGCTGGCCGGAAAGATAGAGCGTGTTGCCGGAAATGACGTAAGGCACATAGTTCGCAGCCGGCGCGGCAGCGACGGGGAGGGTGATCCCCAGTGTTTCGAGTCGCTTGGAAATTTCGTCAGTCATATGTCACTCCAATCTTGCCGATCGCCTTTGCGCCGGCAATCAGTCTATCCTGTGTCCCGGCAATCACCATTGCCTGATTCCAACGCTCGGTCTTCATCATGAAGGTAATTTGACGCTCGCCTTTTTAAAGGCCACTCATTATAGCATCGGGAAAATCATGCGGCTCTGGCCCGGAGGAATAGAATGTTTCGGCGACACCTTGCAAAGGCTTTTTGCGCGAGTGCGGCGATCGCGGCTTTAGGCCCGCTGCCTGCCACCGCTGGAGCCGCCGACGGGCTTGTCGCGCATCGGGCGATTTATGATCTCGTCTTGAAACACTCGTCGGAAAATTCCGGCATCGACGACATGTATGGCCGCATGGTCTATGAGTTCACAGGCTCGGCCTGCAAGGGCTTCAACGTCAAGTTCCGCTTCGTCACCGCCGTCGACATGGGTGGCGAAAAGCGCCTGACGGACCAGCAGACGATGACCTTCGAGGATCTGCCGAAGGGCCAGTTCCAGTTCGAGACGAAGTCCTATTCCGACGACAAGCTGAGCCAGAATGTGCGCGGCGAAGCGCAGGCCGGTAAATCCGGGCTTCAGGTCAGCCTCAACCAGCCCGAGCGCCGCAAGCTGGAGCTTGCCAAGAGCAGCTTCCCGACCGAGCAGATGATCGAGGTGATCGAAAAGGCCCGGGCCGGCGTGCACTTCTTCGAAACCCGCGTCTTCGACGGCTCCGACACGGGCGACAAGTCCCTCTACACGACGACCGTCGTCGGCGATCTGGTGAAGCCTGATGCCGCCAAGCCGGATATGGACGGGGAGAACCCGGGCGTGCTGGCCAGCGAGGCCTATTGGCCGGTGACGGTGGCCTATTTCGACGACAAGACGGGCAAGGACGTGCTGCCGACCTATCGCGTCTCCTTCAAGCTCTATGGAAATGGCGTGACGCGCGACATGGTCATGGACTATGGCGACTTCGTCCTTTCCGGCAAACTCACCGAACTGGATCTTTTGAAGAGCGATCCGGGCTGCAAGTAACGCTTCCAGCCTGAAAATTGGCCTTAAATCGGCTCGGGGGCTTGTGTTTTACGCGACTCCATTATAAAGGCCGCCCATTCCACACGTGGGGCTAGGGACTTTCCGGGAGAAATCCGGATGTTCCGCCGGTGGCGCGAAAGCGTCGTTGTCCCACGGAGGTTCAACCGGAAAAGGACACGATAAGCATGGCATTGCCTGATTTTTCCATGCGTCAGCTGCTTGAAGCTGGCGTACACTTCGGCCACCAGACCCACCGCTGGAACCCGAAGATGAAGCCGTATATCTTCGGCGACCGCAACAACGTTCACATCATCGACCTCGGCCAGACCGTCCCGATGCTGCACACGGCCCTCAAGGCTGTCAGCGACACGGTAGCCGGCGGCGGCCGCGTTCTCTTCGTCGGCACCAAGCGCCAGGCGTCGGAAATCATCGCTGACGCTGCCAAGCGTTCGGCTCAGTACTACGTCAACTCCCGCTGGCTCGGCGGCATGATGACGAACTGGAAGACGATCTCCAACTCGATCCAGCGTCTGCGCAAGCTCGACGAAATCCTGAATGGCGAAGCCCAGGGTTACTCGAAGAAGGAGCGCCTGAACCTTGAGCGCGAACGCGAAAAGCTTGACAAGGCTCTCGGCGGTATCCGCGACATGGGCGGCACCCCGGACCTGATGTTCATCATCGACACCAACAAGGAAAAGATCGCCATCGACGAAGCAAAGCGTCTTGGCATCCCGGTTGTTGCGATCATCGACTCGAACTGCGATCCGGACGCGATCGACTACCCGATCCCCGGTAACGACGACGCTTCGCGCGCCATCGCTCTTTACTGCGACCTGATCGCACGCGCTGCCATCGACGGCATTGCACGTCAGCAGGGCGCATCGGGCCGCGACCTCGGCGCTTCGGCTGAAGCCATGATCGAGCCGGCTCTTGCAGAGGCAGAAGGCGAAGCCTGATAGGCCTATATTGACGGCGCGGGCCTGCCCCGCGCCCGACAGGGCTTTTGAAGTCCGGGGCCGCCAGCAGCACATGTCTGGCGGCTTTCGTTTTATCACGATGCGGTTCTTCATCACCCTGTAACAATTCGCGGGCGAGTTAGGCCCAAAATGAAATGGTGCGCGATTCCGCACCGCTCGAAATAAAAGAGGCGAGACATGGAAATTACCGCTGCAATGGTCAAGGAACTGCGCGAAAAGAGCGGCGCAGGCATGATGGACTGCAAGAAGGCACTTGCCGAAACCGCTGGCGACATGGAAGCCGCGATCGACTGGCTGCGCGCCAAGGGCATTGCCAAGGCCGACAAGAAGTCGGGCCGCACGGCTGCCGAAGGCCTCATCGCGATCGCTTCCGCCGGCCACAAGGCTGTTGTCGTCGAAGTCAACTCCGAAACCGACTTCGTTGCCCGCAACGACGCATTCCAGGACCTCGTCCGCGGCATTGCCCAGGTTGCTCTCTCCACCGACGGCACTGTTGAAGCTGTTGGCGCCGCGACCTACCCGGCAACCGGCAAGTCCGTCACCGACTCGATCAAGGACGCAATCGCCACGATCGGCGAAAACATGGCGCTCCGTCGTTCGGCCGCCCTCGAAGTCGAGCACGGCGTTGTCGCGACCTACATCCACAACGCTGCCGGCGACGGCATCGGCAAGCTCGGCGTTCTCGTCGCTCTGAAGTCGGTTGGCGATAAGGCCGTCCTGACCTCGATCGGCCGTCAGGTTGCCATGCACATTGCTGCAACGAACCCGCTCGCCATCCGCGCCGAAGAAGTCGACCAGGCTGCTGCCGACCGCGAACGCGCGATCTTCATCGAACAGGCACGCGCTTCCGGCAAGCCGGACTCGATCATCGAAAAGATGGTTGACGGCCGCATGCGCAAGTTCTTCGAAGAAGTTGCACTTCTCTCGCAGGCATTCGTCGTGAACCCCGACCTGACGGTCGGTGCTGCTGTCAAGGAAGCCGAAAAGGAAGCTGGCGCCGCGATCGAAGTCGTCGGCATGGCTCGTCTTCTGCTCGGCGAAGGCATCGAGAAGGAAGCCTCCGACTTTGCAGCCGAAGTGGCTGCCGTCGCCAAGGGCTGATCGAATTCCATTAAGGAAAACTGAGGGGCATCGCGTGACAACGCGGTGCCCTTCGTGTATGCGGCGATAGGTCATATCTATGGCTGCGGCCTCGCCGCGCCGATACCAGCCGCCCCTGCGGCATCTATTCAATCACGGAGCGTTCATGTCGTCCTCACCCCTCTACAAGCGCGTTCTCCTCAAGGCCTCTGGCGAAGCTCTGATGGGTGATCAGGGCTTCGGGATCGACGTTGCTGTCGCGGACCGGATTGCGGCGGATATCGCCGATGCGCGCAAGATGGGAGTCGAAGTGGGCGTCGTCGTCGGCGGCGGCAACATCTTCCGCGGCGTGGCGGTTGCCTCCAAGGGCGGAGACCGCGTGACCGGCGACCATATGGGCATGCTGAGCACGGTGATCAATTCGCTGGCGCTGGCGACTTCGCTGCGCAAGCTCGACATCGACACGGTCGTTCTGTCGGCCATTGCCATGCCCGAGATTTGCGAAAGCTTCTCGCAGCGTGCTGCCATCTATCATCTCTCGCTCGGCCGCGTCGTGATCTTCGCCGGCGGCACGGGCAACCCCTATTTCACCACCGATTCCGCAGCAGCGCTCCGCGCCGCTGAAATCGGTGCGCAGGCCCTTTTCAAGGGAACCCAGGTCGACGGCATCTATTCCGCCGATCCCAAAAAGGTTCCCGATGCGACCCGCTTCGACCGATTGACGCATAAGGAAGTCCTCGATAGGGGACTTGCTGTCATGGACGTCGCGGCTGTTGCACTGGCGCGGGAAAACTCGATCCCGATCGTCGTTTTCTCGATCCACGAGCGCGGTGGCTTCCCGGCAATCTTGACCGGCGGCGGCCGCGGGACCATCGTAACGGACAACTGACGGAGACACGGCTCGATTCTGTGTCGAGCCCTCGTGTCACATGAATAATGGAGTAAAGACCATGGCAGGTGGTGCCGATCTCAACGATATCAAGCGCAGGATGGATGGCGCCGTAACGGCGTTCAAGAGCGATATTGCATCGCTGAGAACCGGACGCGCGTCCGCAAACCTCCTCGATACGGTGATGGTGGAAGCCTATGGTTCGCGCGTGCCGCTGAACCAGGTTGCCAACATTACGGTTCCCGAGCCGCGCATGCTGGGCGTATCGATCTGGGACAAGCAGATGGTCAGCGCGGTCGATCGCGGCATCCGCGAGTCCAATCTGGGCCTCAATCCGATCGTCGACGGCCAGAACCTGCGCATTCCGCTGCCGGAGCTCAACGAAGAGCGCCGCAAGTCGCTGGTCAAGCTCGCGCATGAATATGCTGAAAAGGGCAAGGTTGCCGCGCGTCATGTGCGCCGCGACGGCATGGATGCCTTGAAGAAGGCTGAAAAGGATGGCGATATCGGCCAGGATGAAAGCCGTGTCCTTTCCGAAAAGATCCAGAAGATGACCGATGACACGATCGTCGAGATCGACAAGGCTCTGGTCGATAAGGAAAAGGAAATCATGCAGGTCTGAGGTTTTTCCTTGGGCTTTTGGGGGCGCTCGAATTTGGACGGGGCGATGGATAACGCGGGGCAGGCAGGGGTTCCCAGGCATGTCGCCATCATCATGGATGGCAACGGCCGTTGGGCCAAGGCAAGAGGCATGCCTCGCGGTTTCGGTCACCGCAAGGGTGTGGAAGCCGTGCGCGAGGCGGTGAAGTCCGCCCGCCATTTCGGCATTTCCTACCTCACGCTCTATGCCTTCTCGTCGGAAAACTGGCGCAGGCCTGCCGATGAGGTGAGCGACCTGATGGGGCTGCTCAAGCTCTTCATCAAGCGCGATCTGGCAGAGCTTCATGCCGCCGATGTACGGATTCGTGTCATTGGCGAGCGCGAGCGCCTGTCAGGCGATATCCTGCAGTTGCTGCTCGAGGCCGAGGAAACGACGAAGGCCAACAAGGGCCTGGTTCTCGTCATCGCCTTCAACTACGGCGCCCGTGACGAGATTGCGCGCGCCTGCCGGCGGATTGCACAGGACGTCGCTGCCGGAAAGATCGATCCCGAGGATATTTCGGCAGAGATGCTCAACGACCGGCTCGATACCGCCGATATGCCGGATCCCGATGTGATCATCCGTACCAGCGGCGAAGAACGGCTGTCGAACTTCCTGCTCTGGCAGGCCGCCTATAGCGAGCTCGTCTTCGTGCCGGAGCTCTGGCCGGATTTCGACAGAAGCGTCTTCCGCAGGGCCCTTGAGACCTTTGCCGCTCGCGATCGCCGCTTCGGCGGTGTGGAGAGTGCGGAGAAAGCCGTCGGCTCACCATGAGCGAGGAACTGCGGCTCCGGATCCTCTCTGCCATCGTTCTCGCCATCATCGTTCTGGCCGCGACCTGGATGGGTGGCGTCTATTTTGCGGTTCTGGCCGTCGTCATTGCGCTTCTGGTCTATTACGAATGGACGAAGATCACCGATGCGCAGCGCCTTGACCCGGAGGCTTACTGGGTCGGGTGGGGCGCGATCGCGCTGGTCGGCTTCGACGTGCTTGTCGAGCTGGGCACCGAGGCCTGGAACGAATATATCTGGGGCGGTGTTGCGCTGCTTTTCGTCTACGCTCTGATCCGCGCGAAGAATCGCTGGAACCCGGCCGGTATCGTCTATGCGGGCCTGACCGGCGTATCGCTGGCCGAAATCCGTGGCGACGACTTCACCGGCTTCATCGCCATGATCTTCATCTTTGCCGTTGTCTGGGGAACGGACATCGCGGCCTACTTCACCGGACGCGCGATCGGCGGCAAGAAACTGGCGCCGTCCATTTCGCCGGGCAAGACCTGGTCTGGCGCCATCGGCGGTGCGGTCGCGGCCATGATCTGCGGTTCGCTGGTCGTGCTGTCCTACATGAAGCATGTTTCGCTCTGGATCGTCGGGCTCGCGCTTGTCCTGTCGGTCTTCAGCCAGATCGGCGATCTCTTCGAATCGTTCATGAAGCGCCGCTACAAGGTCAAGGATTCGAGCCATCTGATCCCCGGCCATGGCGGCGTGATGGATCGCATAGACGGCCTCGTTTTCGCCTGTTCCTGCGCCTTCATCCTCAAAATGCTTCTCTCATCTTGGAATCACGGTGTGGGAACCTTTATATTGGGCGCAGTTTCGCAATGATGTCCGGAAGCCGCGATCAGGCGGGCTTTTCGACCTGGAGGATTTCCGATGCACGCGGTTGAAACAGTGGCCGGATTCATGGGCGGCTACATCGTGCCGTTCATCCTCGTTCTCTCGTTGCTCGTTTTCGTGCACGAGATGGGGCACTATCTGGCCGGACGCTGGTCCGGCATCCGGATCCTGGCCTTTTCGATCGGCTTCGGCCCGGAACTGGTCGGCTGGACCGACAGCCACGGCACGCGCTGGAAAATCTCGATCATCCCGCTCGGCGGCTATGTCCGGTTCTACGGCGATGACGATGCCTCCAGCCGTCCCGATTTCGAAACGCTGGAAAAGCTGAGCGACGCCGAGCGCGCGCAGACCTTCACCGGTGCAAAGCTGTGGAAACGTGCGGTCACCGTGGCCGCCGGCCCGATTGCCAACTTCATCCTCGCCATCGCCATCTTCGCGGTGATCTTCTCGATCTACGGCAAGCCGGTCAGTGACCCCGTCGTTTCGGAAGTAAAGGCCGGCAGCGCCGCCGAACAGGCCGGCTTCAAGCCTGGCGACCGTATCGTCTCGGTCGACGGCAACGCGGTTGCGACCTTCACCGACCTGCAGCGCTATGTCAGCATGCGCCCGGGCATCCGCATCGACGCCAAGGTCGAGCGTGCGGGTCAGACCATCGATCTGTTCGTCACGCCGGTTTCCACCGAAATTCCCGACAATTTCGGCAACAAGATCGAAGTCGGCATCATCGGCATCATGAGCAATGCGCAGTCCGGCAACTTCCGAGTCGAGACGTTGAACCCGATCCAGGCCGTGGGCGAGGGCGCCCTGCAGAGCTGGCATGTCGTGACGGGAACGTATGACTACATTTCCAACATGATTGCCGGACGGATGAAGGCTGATCAGCTCGGTGGGCCGATCCGTATCGCGCAGGCTTCGGGTGAAATGGCGTCCCTCGGAATTGCGGCTCTCCTCCAGCTTGCAGCGGTGCTTTCCGTTTCAATCGGACTTTTGAACCTGATGCCGGTTCCGGTGCTTGATGGCGGCCATCTTCTGTTCTATGCAATCGAAGCCGTGAGGGGACGGCCGGTGGGACCCGCCGCGCAAGAGATTGCGTTCCGGATCGGTCTTGCTATGGTTCTGTCTCTCATGGTGTTCGCCACCTGGAATGACATCGCCCGGCTTGTCAGCTGATTTTGTTTTGGAAATGGTTTGTTTACCCTGTTTGAAGCGAGGCGTGTCGATTGAGCCACGCTTTGAATTGAAGTAAACAGAATTTAACCTCCGGCCTTGCTTGTATGGCAAAAGCCGTTAAAACGGCAAGCATGACCGGAGTCGTTCTTTGGGCTGTCTACGGCCAAGGTAAAAAAGGTAAAGTTTGAAATGAAGGCTGGTTCAAGATTTTTGAACGCTGTATCGGCAGTTGCGTTGTCTGCCGGCGTTGCGGGTGCGGGCGTCATAGTATCTCTGCCCGATGATGCAGCTGCAGCGGTCATCCGCCGTGTCGAGGTTCGTGGGGCAAACCGCGTCGGTGCACAGACAGTCAAAGACAATTTGACGATCCAGCCTGGCAAGGATTTCAGCCCGTCCGATATCGACGCGTCCGTTAAGCGTCTTTATTCGACCGGCTTCTTCTCGGATGTCCGCATCAACGTGTCCGGTGGGACGCTTGTTGTCAGCGTGAACGAGAACCAGCTCCTCAACGCCGTCGTGTTCAACGGCAACAAGAAGCTCAAGGACGAGAAGCTGGCTGCGGCCGTGCAGTCGCGTCCGCTCGGGCCGTACAGCCAGGCGATGATCGATAGCGATATCGCAGCCATCAAGAAGGCCTATGCCGCGATCGGTCGCTCGGACGTCACGGTCACGACCCAGACATACAATGTCGGCAGTGGCCGCGTGAACCTTGCCTTCGACATCAATGAAGGCGAGCGCACGAAGATTTCCCACATCAACTTCGTCGGCAACCGCGCGTTTGGCGATACCCGCCTGCACAGCGTTCTCGCCACGAAGGAATCGGGCATCCTGTCCTTCATCACGCGTCAGGACATCTATGATCCGGCCAAGATGAAGGCGGACGAAGACGCGCTGCGTCAGTTCTACTATAACCACGGCTATGCCGACTTCCGTATCGTTTCGGACGACGTCCAGCTCAACGAGCAGACGAACGAGTACACGATCACCCTCACGGTTGATGAAGGCGAGCAGTACAAGATCGGTAACGTCAACGTTCAGTCGACGGTTCCGGGCGTCAATGGTGACGATCTGAAGTCGCTGGTTGTCAGCCGTTCGGGCGACACCTACAAGGCGCGCGATATCGAAAAGTCGGTTTCCGCCATTTCCAAGCGTGTTGCCTCTGCCGGTTATCCGTTTGCCCGCGTCACCCCGCGCGGCAACCGCGAAGTTGGCAGCAACACGATTTCTGTGGATTACCTGGTTGATCAGGGCGAGCGCGCCTATGTCGAGCGCATCGAAATCCGCGGCAACACGATCACGCGCGACTACGTTATCCGTCGCGAATTCGATCTGGCCGAAGGCGATGCGTTCAACCAGGAAGCCATCCTGGAAGCCAAGCGCCGTCTCGAAAAGCTCGGCTACTTCTCCGCCGTCAACATCTCGACCGCTCCGGGCAGCTCGCCTGACCGTGTTGTCATCATCGTTGACGTGCAGGATCAGCCGTCCGCTTCGTTCGGTATCGGCGCAGGTTACGTGACTGGCGGCGAAGGCTTCGTTCTCGAAGCTTCGATCGAAGACAAGAACTTCCTCGGTCGCGGTCAGTACATCCGCGTTGCTGCCAGCGGCGGTCTCAAGACCCGCAACTACTCGCTGTCGTTCACGGAGCCTTATTTCCTCGGCTACCGTCTCGCAGCCGGCTTCGACATCTACAAGACGACGGACTCGAGCCAGTCGAACTACACGTTCGACACCGAAGGCTTCAACCTTCGCATGTCGGCACCGATCACCGATGAGCTGACCGCTTCGGCGACTTACGCTTTCGCGAAGATCAACTACAAGAGCAGCAACACGGCAGCGCTTTCCGCTCCGTACCAGAATGTTGTTGCCAACAGCCCGTGGTATCGTTCGTCGATCGCCACCACGCTGTCCTACAACTCCCTGGATGACCAGAAGGCTCCGCATGAAGGCTTCGTCGGCAACATCACGCAGGAAGTTGCAGGCCTCGGCGGTGACTCGCGTTACTACAAGCTGAGCGGCAAGGTTCGCTATTACCACACGCTGTCCGACGAAGCCGACATCATCGGTTCGTTGAGCGTGGGTGGCGGTGTCATGCGCTCGCTCAAGGGCGGCGCGCTGGTATTCGACCAGTTCAAGATCGGCTCCAACGAAATCCGTGGCTTCTCGTCGACCGGTATCGGTCCGCGCATGGCAAACGGCGACGTTCTGGGCGGCCTGAACTACTTCACGGCTTCGGCTGAAGCGACGTTCCCGATGCCGGGCATTCCGGAAGACTACGGTCTGCGCGGTGCGGTCTTCGCCGATGCGGCGACGCTGTTCGGCAACTCGGTCGATCTTGGTGGCCAGTCGGCTGTCGGCATCAGCCAGTCCTGGCGTGCATCCGTCGGTGCCAGCGTGATCTGGGCTTCGCCGTTCGGTCCGCTGCGCGTGGACTACGCTTTCCCGGTCAAGAAGCAGTCTTTCGACCAGGTCGAAAGAATCAAGTTCGGCATCCAGACGAATTTCTGATAAAGCCTGTCCGGAACACGAAACACGGTTATCCGTTCTGGGGCTTGGCCTATGGAAAGAGATATGTTTTTCCCGCGTCACGAAGGTGTGGCGCTGGGGAAGCTTGCGGAGCGCCTTGGCGCTTCGCTTAACAAGCCTGAACACGCAGATGTGCTGATCCGATCGGTCGCGCCGGTATACCGCGCGGTCGACGGCGACATTTGCTACATGCTTTCACGCAAGAACAAGAGTGAGCTGGAGACCTGCAAGGCCTCCGCGATCATCTGTGACGAAGCGCTTGTCTCGCTGGTGCCCGATCATGTTCCGGCACTGGTGGCGAAGAACGCGCATGCGGCCTTCGCGCTCGCCGGCCAGATCCTGCACCCGTCTGCCGTTCGTCCCGAGACGATTGCGCAGGGCGAGGGCGTGTCGCCGCTCGCCGTCGTTCATCCGACCGCCAGTCTCGAGCCGGGCGTCACCGTCGAGCCTCATGCGGTCGTCGGTGCACATGTTGCCATTGGCTCCGGGACCCGCATCGGTCCTGGCGCGCTGATTGGCAATGGCGTGAAGATCGGTCGCGACTGCACGATTGCAGGCGGCGCCAGCATTCTGTGCGCGCTCATCGGCAACAACGTCATCATCCACAACGGTGCCCGCATCGGCCAGGATGGCTTCGGCTATGCGCCGGGTCCGACCGGCATGATCAAGATCGTCCAGATCGGCCGCGTCATCATCCAGGACCACGTCGAAATCGGCGCCGAGACGACGATCGATCGCGGCACCATGGACGACACCGTCATTGGTGAAGGGACCAAGATCGACAATCAGGTGCAGATCGGACATAACGTCCGCATCGGTCGCCACTGCGCGCTGGTCAGCAAGGTTGGCATCGCCGGAAGCGCCAAGATTGGCAACGGCGTGCAGATCGGTGGTGCGGCTGGCATCAACGGACACATCACGATCGGCGATGGTGCGCAGATTGCAGCACTCAGCGGCGTCATGAGCGACGTGCCGCCCGGCGAAAAGGTGGCTGGTCAGCCAGCGCGTCCCATCAAGGAGTTTTTCCGCGAAATCGCCGAGCGCGCGGCGAGGTCCGGCGGGCGAAAGGCAAAAGGCGGAGAGAGCGCATGAGCGAAGACGTGAAATCGCAATTGGCAACGGCGGAAATTCAGGAGCTCATGGCTCTGCTTCCGCATCGCTATCCTTTTCTTCTTGTCGACAAGATCATCGAGATCGACGGCGACAATTCCGCGATCGGCATCAAGAACGTGACGGTGAACGAGCCGCAGTTCATGGGGCACTTCCCCGGTGAGCCGATCATGCCGGGCGTATTGCTCGTCGAAGGCATGGCGCAGACTGCTGGCGCCATCTGCGCCCGCATGCAGGGCGCTGGCCCGAAGCTCGTCTATTTCATGACGATCGACAACGCGCGCTTCCGCAAGCCGGTTCGCCCCGGTGACCGCGTCGAGTATCATGTGACCAAGCAGAAACAGCGTGGCAACATCTGGAAGTTCCACTGCGACGCCAAGGTCGACGGCCAGCTCGTGGCCGAGGCTGACATCGGCGCCATGCTGCATAACAAGGACTGATAATGAGCAAGATCGCAGGCAGCGCCCGGGTTCACCCGATGTCGGTCGTCGACGAAGGCGCCGAGATTGGCGAAGGCGTTGTCATCGGGCCCTTCTGTCATGTCGGTCCCAAGGTCATTCTCGGTGACAATGTCGAGCTGGTCAGCCATGCCGTCGTCATTGGCCGTACGACCGTGGGTGAAGGCACGCGCATCTTCCAGTCTGCCGTGATTGGTGGCGATTCCCAGAGTGCCAAGCACAGCGCCGTCGACACGACCCTCGAGATCGGTCGCAACTGCACCATCCGCGAAGGTGTCACGATGAACACCGGCACGGTGGAGCACGGCGGACGTACGGTGGTCGGCGACAATTGCCTGTTTCTGGCCTATTCGCATGTCGCGCATGATTGCCGCGTCGGCAACCATGTGATCATGTCCAACAACGTGCTTCTGGCGGGCCATGTGATGGTTGGTGATCACGCGATCATCGGTGGCGGCGCCGCAGTCCACCAGTTTACCCGTATCGGACGCAATGCCTTCATCGGCGGCCTCTCGGCCGTCGCCTATGACGTGATCCCCTATGGCATTCTCAATGGCAATCCCGGCCTGCTCGAAGGCCTGAATGTCGTCGGCATGAGCCGTTCGGGCATCGACCGCGCCGTGATCCATCGCGTCCGTCACGCCTACAAGGCCATTTTCGAAGGCGAGGGCTCTGTCCGCGACAAGGCGGCAGCGATCCGCAGCGAATACGAGGATTGCCCGCAGGTCGTCGAGATTCTCGATTTCATCGCGGCCGACGCCGATCGTGCGCTGTCGACGCCTGCCCGCCGCCGCAAGGGTTGAGACGCCATGCTGGCCGGCGATGGTGCAGCGTCCGGCAGGTTGGCGATCATCGCCGGTGGTGGCCTGCTTCCGCATTACCTGGCGGATGCGGCGCGGCGCAACGGCGAGAACCCTCTGATCATCCAGTTGCTTGACGAGCCTGCGCCGGAGTGGCGCGGCTTTGATGTCGAGCACGCCTCCGTCGGCGATTTCTCCGGGATGCGGCGGCATTTCCAGCGCTATTCGATTTCCCGTGTCGTTTTGTCCGGCTCCGTGCGGCGGCGTCCCGAGTGGCGGCAGATCCGCCCGACGCTCGGCTTCCTGGCGCAGGTTCCCTTTGTCCTCAAGACGCTGCGCCGCGGTGGCGACAACGCCGTGCTGGAAATGGTCATCGGATTGCTGGAGGCGCTGGGATGCAAGGTCATCGGGGCGCACGAAATCGCGCCGGACCTGCTGGCGAGTGCCGGCCCCGTCGGAGCCCTGAGGCCTGACACCGAGGCTGAAGACGATATCCGGGTTGCCATCGATGCAGCTCTGCAGCTCGGCCGGCTCGATATCGGGCAGGGGGCGGTCGCGGTGGGCGGGCGCGTGGTGGCGCTGGAGGGGCCAGAGGGCACCGACGCAATGCTGGCCCGTGTTGCCGAAATGCGTGCCAACGGCCGGATCTCGCGCCGACGCAAGGGCGTCCTCGTCAAGCTCGCCAAGCCGCAGCAGGATGAGCGCGCCGACCTGCCGGCGCTTGGCCTCGTGACACTGGAAAATGCCCGGCTTGCAGGCCTTTCCGGCATTGTCGGCGAGGCTGGACGCGCCCTCATACTCGATCGCACCGAACTTGCCCGTGCGGCGGATGCAGCCGGCATGTTCGTTCATGGCGTCGAGATCGCCAGACCGGAGGTTCGATGATGCGCACGCTGAAGCTTGCCGTCATTGCTGGCGAAGTCTCCGGTGACATTCTCGGTGGCGATCTGGTTGCAGCGCTCCGGCGCTCGGGCCGCGACGTGGAGCTCATCGGCGTCGGTGGCGACCGTCTGCAGGGCGAGGGGCTGAAATCCCTGTTCGATTTTTCCGAACTCTCGGTGATGGGCATTGCCGATGTGCTCGCCAAGCTGCCCTCGCTGATCCGCCGCATCCGCCAGACGGCGGAGGCAATCATCGCCGCGCGTCCGGATGCGCTTCTCATCATCGACAGTCCCGATTTCACGCACCGTGTCGCCAGGCGCGTGCGCAAGGCTCTGCCTGATCTGCCGGTCATTCAGTATGTCTGCCCCAGCGTCTGGGCGTGGAAGGAATATCGCGCGCAGGCGATGCTGGACTATGTCGATCTGGTTCTGGCCGTCCTGCCGTTCGAGCCGGTCGTCATGCAGCGGCTCGGGGGACCCAAGACCATCTATGTCGGGCACAGGCTGGCAGCGGATCCTGATATCCTGCGGGTTCGTGCAGCACGCCAGGCCCGCGAGCCGGCGGCTGCTCCCACGATCCTGTTGCTCCCCGGATCGCGCAGCTCGGAGATCAAGCGTCTCACCGATGTGATGGGCGAGGCCGTCAGCGAGATCAAGGCGCGACACCCGGATGCCAGGTTCCTTCTGCCCGCCGTGGCAAGACAGGAGGCCTTTATCCGGCAAAAGATTTCCACCTGGACCGTTCAACCCGAATGCGCCACCGGCGATGCATTCAAATGGGAAGCCTTTGCCAAGGCCGATGCGGCGATTGCGGCGTCAGGAACCGTCATCCTCGAACTCGCCATGGCGGGCGTTCCTGCCGTGTCGATCTATCGGACCGATCCGATCATCAAGTTTCTGGCAAGCCGCATCAAGGTCTGGACCGCGGCACTCCCGAACCTCATTGCCGACTATCCCGTGATACCGGAATATATCAACGAGCTGCTGCGCCCCGGTGCTCCCGTTCGCTGGGTGGATCGGCTGATGACCGACACGCCGCAACGCGCGGCCATGCTGGCGGGCTATGCGGATGTCTGGTCGCGCATGAATGTGGAAAAACCCTCCGGCGAGCTCGCTGCAGAGGCGCTTCTCAGTCTTCTGGTCGGACGCCCCAGCCGTCCCTAAGCGCGGGTCAACCGGGCTTCTACCTTTCATTGGCCAAAACGAATCGCCATTTCCCTGCGAAGGTGCACCATCGCAAGTGTTGCTTCGGCAGAGTGTTTGCCGCCTCCTGACGCTCCATTTCATGACAATCCGCAAGCCTCATTCTCTCCGCACCGAGCCCCGTCACGAAAATTGAACAGGCCTGTTCCTAACGTTGAAATTTTCTGGTGCAGGTCCGGGAAAGGTAGCAAAAAAGGTTCTGATCAATGATGCGGAGAATGTGCGATGAAACGAAGAGATTTGCTGTGGGGGGCAGGAGCCCTGGCCCTTGTCGGCGGCAGCGCGGCGGCTATCAGCTTCTATCAGACGGGCTCGTCGGAGGCCTATGAAGCCGCGGCTCTCGACGCCAGGTCAACACTGGCTCAAAACCCTGATCTGAAAGATCTTGTCCGATATGCCACGCTGGCCGCCAATGGGCACAATACCCAGCCATGGCGCTTTCACCTGACAGACGGCCGCATCGAGATCCGCCCGGATTTGAGCCGCCGTACACCTGTCGTCGATGCAGACGATCATCACCTCTTCGTCAGCCTTGGCTGTGCTGCAGAAAACCTGTCGCTTGCGGCACAGGCACGCGGCATGCCCGGGGACGTCCGCTTCGATCCGGCCGGCGAAGGTGCGGTCACGTTCGACTACGCGCGCGGCGCAGCCGTCCAGTCTGTCCTGTTTGATGCAATTCCAAAGAGACAGTCGACTCGTAGCGAATATGATGGCCGCGCGGTCACGGCAGATGACTTGAAGGCGCTTGCTGATGCGGCTGCCGTCCCCGGCGTGGATGTCAAGCTCATCACCGACAAGCCCGGGATTGCCAGGGTCCGCGATGTCGTCGTTGCGGCCAACAGCGTGCAGATGGCTCAGGATGGATTCATGCCGGAGCTCAAGAGCTGGCTGCGCTTCAATCCGCGCGCTGCCATGTCGATGCGCGACGGTCTCTTCACCGCCACCGGCGGCAACCCCGCCATCCCGTCCTGGCTCGGGCCGATCATGCTGGATCTCACGATGAGCGCCAGCTCGGAGAATGACAGGTACAGCGCCCAGATGATCTCATCGTCGGGCATCGCAGTCTTTACCGCGGAGAAGGCCGATCATGAGCATTGGGTGCTGGCGGGCCGCGCATGCCAGCGCTTCACGCTGCAGGCAACTGCTCTCGGCATGAAGGTGGCCTATATGAACCAGCCGGTCGAAGTCGAAAGCTTTCGTCCGGAACTCGCCTCTCTGATCGGCCTGCCGGGCAGACGGCCCGACATCGTCATCCGCTTCGGCTATGCGCCGGCACTGCCATATTCGTTGCGCCGACCCGTCGAAGCCGTGCTCGTCTGACAGGGCGATAAGGCGCAACGATACGGCAATACCGTTCGAAGCCATGTTGGCGGCGGCTTCAATGCCGCCCACTGCCCATAAAAAAGCCGGCGCTGAGCCGGCTTTTTCGTTTGTCTGGTGAGAGAGCGCTTAGCGCTTGTCGACCTTCACATAGTCGCGCTTCGGAGCGCCCGTGTAGAGCTGGCGCGGACGGCCGATGCGCTGCTGCGGGTCTTCGATCATTTCGTTCCACTGTGCGACCCAACCGACGGTGCGGGCAAGCGCGAAGAGAACCGTGAACATGGTCGTGGGGAAGCCGAGCGCGCGCAGCGTGATGCCCGAATAGAAGTCGACGTTCGGGTAGAGCTTCTTTTCGACGAAATAGGGATCGTTGAGGGCGATCTTTTCGAGTTCCAGCGCAACCTTCATCAGCGGATCATCGCCATGGCCGGTCGCTTCCAGCACTTCATACATCGTCTTCTGCATGATGCGGGCGCGCGGGTCATAGTTCTTGTAGACGCGGTGACCGAAGCCCATCAGGCGGAACGGATCGTTCTTGTCCTTGGCCTTGGCGATATATTCCGGAATACGGTCAACCGTGCCGATTTCCATCAGCATGTTGAGGGCTGCTTCGTTGGCGCCGCCGTGAGCCGGGCCCCAGAGGCAGGCAATGCCGGCCGCGATGCAGGCAAACGGGTTGGCACCGGACGAGCCGGCGAGACGAACGGTCGATGTCGAGGCGTTCTGCTCGTGGTCGGCGTGAAGGATGAAGATGCGGTCCATGGCGCGGGCCAGAACCGGGTTCACCTTGTATTCCTCGCATGGTACGGCAAAGCACATGTGCAGGAAGTTGGCGGCGTAATCGAGATCGTTCTTCGGGTAAACGAAGGGCTGGCCGATATGGTACTTGTAGGCCATGGCGGCGATCGTCGGCATCTTGGCGATCATGCGCAGCGAAGCGACCATGCGCTGGTGCGGATCGGTGATGTCGGTCGAGTCGTGATAGAAGGCGGAGAGCGCGCCAACCGTGCCGACCATGACGGCCATAGGATGGGCGTCGCGGCGGTAGCCGGTGAAGAAGCGGCTCATCTGCTCGTGAACCATCGTGTGGCGCGTGACGCGCGTGTCGAAGTCCTTCTTCTGCGCAGCCGTCGGCAGTTCGCCGTAAAGCAGCAGATAGCAGGTTTCCAGGAAGTCGCCCTGTTCGGCGAGCTGCTCGATCGGATAGCCGCGGTGCAGGAGCACGCCTTCGTCACCGTCGATATAGGTGATCTTGGATTCGCACGATGCCGTCGAGGTGAAGCCCGGGTCATAAGTGAACATGCCGGTATTCTTGTAGAGTGCGCCGATGTCGACGACGTCCGGCCCGATCGTGCCCTTTCGGACCGTCATATCTGCCTTCTTGTCGTCGAGAGTGAAAACCGCATTATCGGCCATGTTTGCCTCCGGGAGTTCGATGATAGCCACGGCTGCGCCGCGGGCACTGAATGAGACTATGGCGAATTTGCTATCCGATTTATGAGCCCCTGCCAAGCACTCCTTGTGGCGAATTGTGCATGCGCGAAATCAACTTTCGGAAGTTTCACATCACTTTGCTGCATTTTTCAAAACGCAGATTTCATTCAATCGATTAAAAACAACATGCTGAAATTTAGGGACTTTTTTCGTCATGAAACGTGGCGCTTGCGCGTGTCCATTTTAGGTTGCAATCTGTCAGGGTTGCGAGGCCGGGGGCGGCGGCGTGGGGACGGATCACGACATTCTGGAGGTGGATGACGCGCCGCAGCGAAGGCGTCCGCCGCCGCGTGCCCCGGGTGCATTCCAGCCGATCCGCAGCGGGAAGAAGCCGCGTCTCTTATGGCCGAATTTCCCGCGCGCATGGGCACGCCTGCGACTTTCGCTTCTTGCGGCCTTCGAAGAGGAGGCCGCCCATGGCCACCTCTTTCTGCTCTACCCTGTCTTCATGATCATCGGCGCGGTCTGGTGGTTCTCAGCGCCGCAGGATCCGCCCGCCGTCAGGCTGATCGCCTGGACCGTTGTCCTGTTGCCGCTCGCTTATGTCACCCGCTACGCTGCGACGCCAGTTCAGGTGCCGGTACGCCTCGGCGTCTTCGTTCTGGCGGGCGCGCTCGCCGCATGGTGCCAGACGGCGCGCAGCACGACGGTCGTCATAGACAGCCCGATCACCACGACGATCACGGCGCGGGTCATCGATGTCGAAATGCGGGAGGCCGGGCGGTGGCGCTACACGGTGGAAATTCTCAAGACGGAGAAGCCGAGACTGAAGCGCCCGCCGACCGCGGCATTGCTGGGCGTGCGCGGGCAGGGTGCATCCTTTCCTCCGGGCACAGTCATCAAGGGACTTGCACGTCTCCAGCCGCCCGCAGGACCGGCAATCCCCGGGCTGAACGACTTTGCCTTCAGCAGCTATTTCAATGGAATAGGCGCGATCGGCGGCTTCATGGGGCACCCGCATACGGTCGACGCCGGTCCGCCCGCGTCCTCCAGCCTCTCCCGCGCCTTTCAGGACTGGCTTTCATCCGTTCGCAGCGCCATCAACCAGCGCATTCTCTCCGTCTTGCCCGGCGATACGGGCGCATTCGCCAGCGCGCTGGTGACGAATGATACGGCGGCCTTCTCCAAGGAGGGGATGGAGGCCCTGCGAATCTCCGGGCTCGCGCATGTCATCTCGATTTCCGGCCTGCATATGGTGCTGGCCGCCGGCATCTCGTTTGTCGGTCTGCGCATGGTGTTCAGCCTGTTTCCGGGCTTCATCCAGTCGCGTCCCGCCAAGACCTATGCGGCGATCGGCGCCATTACCGCCAGCGGTCTCTATCTGCTGATCTCCGGCATGCCTGTGCCGGCCGTTCGCTCCTTCATCATGCTGGCTGTCGGAATGGGCGGCGTCATTGCGGCGCGGACGGTTCTGACCCTCAGAAGTGTCGCACTCGCGACCTTCGCGATCCTCATCGTCTCGCCGTCAAGCGCGCTGGGTCCCAGTTTCCAGATGTCCTTTGCCGCGGCGGCGGCACTCATCTCCGGTTATTCGCTCTGGAAGCTGCGGCCCACGGAGTTTCGCCGGTTGAGCGGGCTGCCGTTCTATGCGGCAGTGCTGCCGGCCATCCGCGCGGTGGGTGGCGTCATGCTCACGTCCGAAATCGCCGGCATAGCCACCGCGGTCTTCTCCGTCACGCATTTCCATCGACTGACGCTGCTGGGAACGCTCGGCAATGTCGCCGCCATGCCCTTCATCACCTTCATCGTCATGCCAGCCGGTTTTCTGGCGGTCCTTCTCATGCCGTTCGGACTGGACTACTATCCACTCATCATCATGGGGCTCGGTCTTCAGGGGACCATGGCCGTCGCCCGCTTCGTATCCTCGCTCGGAGGTGACATCGTCACGGGGCAGATGGCGCCATGGGTTCTGCCGGCAGCAAGCCTCGCCTTCGTTCTGGCCATTCTTCCCCACAGCCGGCTTTTCCGTCTGGTGGGAGCCAGCCTGTTCACCGCGACACTCGCCCTCATCGTAGCGTTCGGTTCGGCTAAGCGTCCGGACATGGTGATTGCCGAAACTGCCGATCTCGTCGGCATCCGCTCCTCGCATGTGCTTGCGACCAACACGGCTCGACCGCCCAGCTTCATCATGGACCAGTGGACGCGAGCGCTTGTGGTGAAGGAGGTTGCAAGCCCGGATCCGGCCGCAAAACTGGTGCTTGAGCGCGAAGGGCCGCGAAAGCCGCTGACGGAGGCCGATGAATGGAAGGTCGAAGACGCCATGGAGGCCGCAGGCAAGAGCGTTCCAACCGGAACATTCGTCTGCTCTGGTCGCGACTGGTGCATGGGCAAGCTTGCAGACGGTCTGCTGATTGCGACCTTCACTGATTTTGCGTTTCAGGGGGCGGCGTGCCGGCAGGCCCAGATCGTGATCGCCGCAGCCTTCCTGCGCCAGCCGGAATGCGGGCAGGGCGAAGCCCAGATTTTCGACCGCAATGCACTCAGGCGCCGTGGCGCACTTGCGCTCTACCTAGAGCCAGCTTCGAACGAACCCTCAGAAACGTCAAATGCCGGAGCGTCCCCGGCATTTCGCATCATCGGTGCACTGGACGGCCGCGACCGGCCCTGGCTTCGCCATCACTTCTACAACTGGCGAAGCAACAGCTACGGCGAAGCCTATCACGCCGATCAGTGGTAGCGGCGGATGAGGCCGACAAGCTTGCCCTGGATCTTGACCCGGTCGGGGCCGAAGATGCGGGTCTCGTAGGCCGGGTTGGCAGCCTCGAGCGCAATCGAGGCACCCTTGCGGCGGAACCGCTTCAGGGTGGCTTCCTCGTCATCGATGAGGGCGACAACGATCTCGCCCGGGCTCGCATTCGACGTATTACGGATGATGACCGTATCGCCGTCGAGAATGCCGGCATCGATCATCGAATCGCCCTTCACCTCCAGCGCATAGTGTTCACCATTGCCCAGCATCTGCGAGGGAACGGCAATGTCATGCGTGTTGTTCTGGATCGCCGAAATCGGCACGCCGGCGGCAATGCGCCCCATGACCGGGACCGAGACGCTGGCATCGTCATTGGCGGCGACCTGCGGCTTCGGCGGTTCCGGTGCCTTGCCGAGACTGCCCTCGATGACGCTTGGCGAGAAGCCGCGCCGCGGCTGCAGGCTCGGCGTATAGGCCTCCGGAAGCTTGATGACTTCCAGCGCACGCGCCCTGTTGGGAAGCCGCCGGATGAACCCGCGCTCTTCGAGTGCGGTGATCAGCCGGTGAATGCCCGACTTGGAAGCCAGATCAAGCGCATCCTTCATCTCGTCGAAAGATGGCGGGATGCCGGACTCCTTCATCCGCTCGTGGATGAAGAGAAGCAGTTCCTGTTGTTTGCGCGTCAGCATGGCGACACCCCGAAGAATCAAGTGAAACAAATCCAGAACGGACACTATATGTTCCATTTGTGTTCCGCAAGGTCCTAAAGCCCGCTTAATGGAAAGGCCCCATCGCGAAAAAAATCGGGGTCGCTCTCGGGCGGTATTCGGGATTGCAATGATCCCGGCAAAAGAAACGCGATTGGTCAGCGTCGGGTGCCTCCACTAGCCTTCCCGACAATAGCCCAGGGCCTGTTGAAGCCGGAGGTGGGCTTTGCATGTCGCGGTAGTCTTTCGACGAGCGCGACATGGCTCAAACTTTTCAGAGGGAGGAATTCTATGAATCGCATTCAAAGGGCGTTGTCTGGCGTCGCCGCCGTCGCAATCTGCGCCGCCATGTCCGGCACTGCCAATGCGCAGCCGACCGAGGTCATTCACTGGTGGACGTCCAAGGCGGAGTCGGCCGGGATCAAGGTCATCGCCGACGCCTTCAACCAGGGCGGTGGCGAATGGAAGGACGAGGCCGTGGCTGGCTCCAGTGCGGCCAAGACGGCAGCGATCAACCGCATTGTCGGCGGTAATGCGCCGGATGTCGCGCAGTTCAGCATGGGCGCCGACATCAACAATCTTGTCGAAAGCGGCCTGCTGGCCAATCTCGATGCCGTTGCCGCAGCCGGCAACTGGTCCAAGATTGTTCCGGCCTCCGTCATGAGTGCCATCAGCCGCGATGGCCATGTCTATGCCGTCCCGGTCCAGCTTCAGGCGACCAATTTCCTCTTCGCCTCCAAGGCAGCACTCGACAAGGTCGGTGCGACCATGCCGAAGACCTGGGACGAGTTCTTCGCCACCGGCGACAAGCTGCGTGCCGCCGGCATCGTGCCTTACGCACAGGCCGGTGACCGCGATGTCTGGTTCATGAACACGTTTGGCGCCGTTCTCGCCTCGGTGGGCGGGGCGGAGGGCTGGAAGCAGTTCACCGGGCCGAAGGGCGCGGAATATGTCCGCTCCGACGCGTTCAAGCCGGTGGCCGAAATCCTCGCCAAGCTGCCGAAATATGCCGATAGCGGCGTTTCCGGCCGCCAGTGGAACGTGACGAACCAGATGATCCTGAAGGGCGAGGCGGGCTTCTTCATCATGGGCGGCTGGGCGATTGGCGAAATCGTCGCCTCCGGCAAGAAGCCCGGCGAAGACGTTCTGTGCTCGATCGGCCCGAACAATGCGCCGGCCGTGGTCAATGGCGACGTCTGGGCGATGCCGGCCAAGGGCGGCAACCTGACCGAAGCCCAGAAGAAGATCGCCGAGCTCACCACCTCGGTCGAGGTGCAGACGAAGTTCACGACCGCCATGGGCTCGCTGCCGATCCGCAGCGGTGTGGACGCCTCTGGCTACAATGCCTGTGCCGCCGCCGGCGCCAGTGCGATCGAGAAGGGCAATTCCGTTTCGGCCCTGATGATCCCGTTCTCGCCGGAAAAGGTCGGGGCGATCGGCGCCGAGATGAAGGTTCTCTGGGCCAAGGCAGATGCGAAGCCGGAAGACTACGTCAAGGCGCTCGCCGGCGTGCTTGAAAAATACTGACCTGATCAGGTCCGGCCGACCGGCATTGCCGGTCGGCATCCATTCTCGTCAGCATTCTCCGGGGTTAGAACAATGCGTGGGCTTTGGCGCGGACGGTTGCAGGTCACACTGGCCATGCTTCCGGCATGGATCATTGTCATCGGCGTCTTCATAGGCGCGATGATCTGGACCTTTGTCATCTCGATGACGAATTCCAGACTGATCCCGATCTATAAATTCAATTTCTTCGACCAGTATGTACGGTTGATGGGCAATGACGGCTGGCTGGTTTCGGTCGGCAACCTGGTCGTCTTCGGCGTGCTCTTCATCGCGATCTGCCTTGTCCTCGGCTTCCTCATGGCCATCATGATGGACCAGAAGATCCGGGGCGAAAGCCTGTTCCGGACGATCTTCCTCTATCCCTATGCCATGTCCTTCGTCGTCACTGGCCTTGTCTGGCAGTGGGTGCTCAACCCGACGTTCGGCATTCAGGCGACGGTGCGCGGCTGGGGTTTCGATACGTTCGTCTTCGACTGGATCGTCCGCCCCGACCGCGCCATTTTCGTGCTGGTTCTGGCAGCCGTCTGGCAGGGCAGCGGGCTTGTCATGGCGATCCTGCTCGCCGGTCTTCGCGGCGTCGATGAGGATCTGTGGAAGGCGACAAAGGTCGACGGCATCGCCAAATGGCGCGTCTACACCTCCATCGTCCTCCCCATCATCGCGCCGATGGCGGCAACCGCGACGGTTCTGCTCTCCGTTGCCGTCGTCAAGGCCTACGACCTCGTCGTTGCGCTGACCGGCGGCGGTCCCGGCAATGCAACGGAAGTGCCGGCCAAATTCGTCATGGAAAACCTGTTCGAACGCCAGAACGTGGCGCTGGCCAATGCGGGCGCGATCATGATGCTCGCTGCCGTCGTCATCGTCGCCACGCCCATCTACTATGCGCGCCGTTCCATGGCGCAGAAAGCGGCAGGCTGAGCCATGGCGCAACGGCAAGAGAAAAACATCGCCCGGTTCGGCGTCTATGCCTTTCTGGTCATCATGGCGGCCTTCTTCCTGATGCCGCTCTATGTGATGGTCGCGACATCGCTGAAGACCATGGACGAGGTGCGCGGATCATCGATCTTCGCCTTTCCCCTGCGTCCGACGCTGGAGGCCTGGGCGACGGCGTGGAATTCCGCCTGCACGGGGCTCACCTGCGCGGGCGTCTCCGTCGGCTTCTTCAATTCGCTGAAGATCATGATCCCCTCGACCTTCCTGTCGATCATGCTGGGCGCGGTGACGGGCTATGCGCTCTCGTTCTGGCGGCCGAAGGGGGCGGGCGTGATCTTCGCCGTTCTCGTCGTGGCGGCCTTCATTCCCTACCAGGTCTTCATCTATCCTCTGGTCCGGGTTCTCTCCCAGGTCGGCCTCTATAACAGCCTTGGCGGCATCATCATGGTGCATGTCATCTTCGGCCTACCGATCATGGTGCTGATGTTCCGCAACTACTATGCCGGCCTGCCGCGCGATCTCTTCAGTGCGGCGCGCGTCGATGGCGGCGGCTTCTGGGATATCTTCTTCCGGCTGATGCTGCCGCTCTCGCCGCCGATCATGATCGTGGCGGTGATCCTGCAATCCACCCACATCTGGAACGACTTCCTTTTCGGCCTCGTCTTTGCCGGCTCCGACAACCGGCCAATGACCGTGTTGCTCAACAATATCGTCAACACGACGCAGGGCGAGAAGGCCTACAATGTCGACATGGCCGCGACCATTCTGACGGCCCTTGTTCCTCTCGTAATCTACCTCGCATCCGGACGCTGGTTCGTCCGCGGCATTGCCGCCGGTGCAGTGAAGGGATAACCGATGACCGCTGTTTCCATCAAAGACCTCGAAATCCAGTTCGGCTCCGTCAAGGTTCTCCAGAACCTCAATCTCGACATTGCCAGCGGTGAATTCATCGTGCTCCTCGGCTCGTCGGGCTGCGGAAAGTCGACGCTGCTCAACTCCATTGCCGGCCTGATCGACGTGCATGGCGGCAAGATCCTGATCGGCGACAAGGACATGACCCATGCCGAGCCGAAGGATCGCGGCATCGGCATGGTTTTCCAGTCCTATGCGCTCTATCCGCAGACGACGGTCGAGGGCAACCTGACCTTTGGCCTGCGCATGGCAAAGCTGCCGAAGGACGAGATTGAGCGCCGTGTTGCCCGGGTCTCGGACATGCTGCAGATCAAGCCCTATCTCAAGCGCCGGCCGGCAGCGCTTTCGGGTGGCCAGCGGCAGCGCGTGGCGATCGGGCGCGCACTGGTGCGGGACGCCGATGTCTATCTCTTCGACGAGCCGCTTTCCAACCTCGACGCCAAGCTGCGCGCCGAATTGCGCGTTGAGTTGAAGACGCTGCATGAGGACATCGGCAAGACGATGATCTATGTCACGCATGACCAGGTCGAGGCGATGACGCTCGCGACCCGCATCGCCGTCATGCAGAACGGCGTCATCCAGCAATTGGCCTCGCCGGAAGAAATCTACAATCGCCCCGCCAATCTCTTCGTCGCCGATTTCATTGGTTCGCCGGCCATGAATTTCCTGTCAGGGACGCTTGGCGCGGTGGGCGAGCGGGTGGAGTTCCGTCTGAAGGACGGCCATGTGCTCGATGTCAGCGCCTATCCCTTCGCCAAGCGGCCGAGCGCGCCGATGGAGGCCATTCTCGGCATCCGCCCGGAGCATCTGGCGATCTCGCCGCGCGAAGGACTGTTGCCGCTCGACATGGCGGTCAACGTGATCGAGACGATGGGCGCCGACACGGTGATCTGGGGAACCTGCGGGGCTGAGAAGATTTCCGTGCGGGTCAACAGCGAACTCAAGCTCAACCCGCCGCGCGGCAGCATGCTGAAGCTCGGATTCTCGCTCGGCAGCGCCTCGCTGTTCTCTGCGGCGGACGGCCTGCGCCTCTAAGCCTCGCTCATTCTTTAAAAACGTGGTGCCTGACAAGACATGACTGACGAACTCTGGATCGAAGAAACCCTCGCCAAGCTGACGCTGGAAGAAAAGGTGTCGCTGCTTTCGGGCGCGAATTTCTGGGAAACCGTGGCGATCGAGCGCCTCGGCGTTCCCGCCGTCAAGGTTTCCGACGGGCCGAACGGCGCGCGTGGTGGCGTGACGGAAAACGGGCCGACGGCTGCGGTTTTCCCCTCCGGCATTGCGCTGGGCGCCAGCTGGAATCCGGAGCTTCTGAAAGAGGTCGGCAAGGCGTTGGCGGAAGAGGCGCGCACCAAGGACAGCAATGTTCTCCTCGCGCCCACCGTCAACATGCATCGCGGTCCGCTCAATGGCCGCAATTTCGAATGCTATTCGGAAGACCCGCACCTGACGACGGAAATGGCACTGGCCTATATCGGCGGGCTGCAGTCTCAGGGCATCGGCGCCACGATCAAGCATTTCATCGGCAATGAGAGCGAATATGAGCGCATGACGATGTCCTCCGACATCGATATCCGCACCTTGCGCGAGATCTACCTGCCGCCTTTCGAAGCGGCGGTGAAGGCCGGAATCTGGGCGCTGATGTGCTCCTATAACCGGCTGAACGGCACGTTTACCAGCGAGCACAAATGGCTTCTGCATGATCTCCTGAAGGTCGAATACGGCTTTGACGGGCTGGTCATGTCCGATTGGACCGCTGTCAAGAGCGTGGCGGAAAGCATGAATGCCGGTCTCGACCTCGAAATGCCCGGTCCCGCGCTTTACCGCGGCAAGAAACTGCTCGAGGCGATTGACCGGGGCGAAATCGATCTCGACATGGTGACGGACGGTGCGCGCCGCGTGCTGCGTCTCGTCGATCGGTCCGGCGTCCGCAGGGTGGCGCGCGTGAAAGAGGAGAGGTCCGTCGATCTCCCTGCACATCGCGCGCTCATCCGCCGCGCCGTGGCGGAGGGCTCGGTTCTGCTGAAGAACAACGGCGTATTGCCGCTCGATGGAAAGAAGCCGCTGAAGCTGGCTGTCATCGGCCCGAATGCCGCTGCGGCGCGGATCATGGGGGGCGGCAGCGCGCGGGTGAACGCGCATTACCGGGTGAGCCCGCTGCAGGGCTTACTTGCCCGCGACAATGTCGAGGTGCTTTACGAAGAGGGATGCACCAACCATCTTCTGCTGCCGGTCGTGACAAGCCCGATGACGACGCATTTCTACAACAACGAGGATTTCAGCGGGCCGGCGGTCTTCACCCGGCAATATCCGGGTTCGGACGCCAAGTGGTTCGGTTCGCACGAGCCGGGCGTCAATCTGGATGTGTTTACGGCGCGCTCTTCCTTCGAGGTGACGCCGGAGCGGAGCGGCCGCTACGAACTGGGCCTCGCCAATGCCGGTCTTGCCAGACTCTATGTCGATGACGTGCTGACCATCGATGGCTGGGACGGCTGGGCCCCGACGGGGGCGACCTACTATCATTTCGGCGGCGACGAGCGTCAGGTCGAGATCGAGCTCGAAGAGGGCCGGACCTATCATTTCCATGTCGACTATCGTTCGACGACGGGCGTCATGGATGGCATCCAGGCCTTCCGTGTCGGCCTGTCGCTGCCGCCGGGCGAGGCGGGGCTTCGCCGTGCTAAACGGGTTGCCGCCTCTGCCGACGTCGCCATCGTCTTCGTTGGCCGGACGCCGGAATGGGACAGCGAAGGGCGCGATCTTCCCGGCATTGATCTTCCCCGTGCCCAGGATGAGCTGATTGCCCGCGTGGCGGCAGCCAATCCCCAATGCATCGTCGTGCTGCAAACCGGCGGCCCTGTCGCCATGCCGTGGAAGGACGATGTCGCGGCGATCCTGCAAAGCTGGTATCCGGGGCAGGAGCTTGGCCACGGCGTGGCCGATGTTCTCTTCGGCGATGCCGAACCCGGCGGCCGTCTGCCGCAGACGTTCCCGGCTGTGCTCTCCGCCAATCCGACGGTCGGTAACTATCCGGGCGAGAACGGCCATGTCGCCTATCGCGAGGGTGTGTTCATCGGCTACCGGCACTATGACCGGTCAGGCGGCGAGGGCGTTCTTTATCCTTTCGGCTTCGGCCTTTCCTACACGACATTTGAACTGGGCGAGCCGAAAGCATCGTCAACGACGATCCGTCCCGGAGACCGCTTCACGGTCACCACACCCGTTCGCAACGCTGGCAAGCGGGCCGGCAAGGCCGTGGTTCAGGTCTACGTGTCGCCCCCGCCGGGTCATGACCGGCCGCTGAAGGAACTGCGCGGCTTCAGTGCGCTCACGCTTTCCGCCGGCGAGGCGGCTGAGGCCGATGTGACGCTCGGCATGCGATCGCTCGCCTATTTCGATGCGGGGCGCAATGCCTGGCGGGCGCCTGCAGGCGACTACACGATCCTGATCGGAACATCCTCCGTCGATCTGCCGCACAGTATCCCGGTCACACTGGAGAGTGACTGGGAAGAGGTCTGTGCGGTGGCGGCCCCCTGATGTGAGGGGTCGCGTCGAAGCCGACTCCCCCGGCGGATTCGGAGCCTTTCCGCTTCCCCTCGAGGCGGAAAGGCTTTCCGTTTGTCGGGTTCGATCAACGTCTTCGGATGGCCGGCTTCCGCATGTGCCAAACGACGTCTAGTGCGTTGGCTCGGACGTCCGATGATAATCGTAGGGGCAGGGCTGCAAGTTCTGCAGGATGGCGCTCATCTGGTCGACCATCCAGTTGCGGGCGTCACTGCGCAGGGTCTGGCCGCCATGCCAGAGCAGCCTAACCTTGAAATTGGGCATGACAAAAGGTAGCGGCAGCCATCGCAGGCTAAAGCGCTCGGAGAAGCTGTCCGCCGCACGCGACGGCAGCACGCCGATGAGGTTGCTCTGACCGATGACGAAGGGAAGGGCGGTGAAATGCGGCAGAACGATATGCACCTGCGCCGGCTCTGAACCGCCGACCGTCGCCAGGCTCGAAACCTGCCAGTGTTCGGAAGCGCCGGTCACCACGGCGTGACCATGTTCCAGAAACGCCTCCAGCGACAGCGTGTCGCCGATGGTCGGGTGATCCTTGCGGATCAGCGCGACATAGTTTTCCTCGAAAAGGTCACGCTGTCTCAGATCCGGGTCGATCTTCTTCAGATTGCCGACGGCGAAGTCGATCTGCCGGAGTTTCAGCTGTTGTTCGACCTCATGGACGGCAAGCGGCACGATGTCGAGCCGGATTGACGGCGCAATGCTGGCAAGTCTGGCCGCGAGCGGCGGCAGGAAGGTCATTTCGCCGAGATCCGAAAGGGCGATGGTGAAATGCTCCTTCGCCTCTGCCGGAACAAAGGCCTCGTCGGCTCTCAGAGCATGATCCAGCCGGTGGAGCGCAGTGGCGCATTCGCGGTAGAGATGCGTGGCATGCGCGGTGGGCGACATGCCCTGCGGTCCGCGCAGAAACAGCGGATCGCCGGTGAGGTCGCGGAGCCGCGAGAGCGCCTGCGACACGGTCGGTTGCGACATGTTCAGCCGGCTGGCCGCCGCCGTGACGGTCTGGCACTCATGGACGGCAACGAGAATACGCAACAGGTTCAGGTCTTGCATGCGAGCCTCCTCCCGAGATGCTCTCCAATTTCATCGATCAGACGCGTGGAGCGACCCCATCGAAAACGCTCAGCAGTCTGGCGAAGGTCGTCGTCACGGGCGTCTCAATGCCCAACGCCTCGCCGGCCTTGCTGACCGCTCCCGTGATCGTGCTGATCTCCATGCGCCGGCCGGCAAGCCGGTCCTGCAGCATGGAAGGCTTGTGCTGCCGATGGTTGGCAAAGGCATGCTCGATCGCTTCGCGGATATGATCGGCATCGACTGAAAGGCCGCGCGCCTTGGCGACCGTGACGACCTCGTCGACAATCGTGAAGACGATCTCGCGCGTTTCCTTCCCGTCACCCATTTCCCCGACCGTCAGGCCGGTTACGGCGGCGAGCGAGTTGAGGGCGGAGTTGAAGGCAAGCTTCTCCCAGATCGCCACTTCCACATGCGGGTCGAGCGTGCAGTGGAGCCCTGCGTCATCAAGGGCATTTGCGATCGCCTCCAGCGTTTCAGATTTCTCGCCATTCGCCGCCCAGACCTTGATCTCGCCTTCGCCGGGAACGTTGATCAGGCCGGGTTCGATCAGGGTCGAGGGCCAGTTTGTCATGCCCATGACGATCCGGTCGCGGGATATGAAGGCCTCGATCGCCTCGACATTGCCGATGCCGTTCTGGACTGTCAGCGCCCAGGTCTGTGGACCGATGGCGTGTCTTGCCGCCTCCATGGCGGAGGTCGTGTGCATGCCCTTGGTGAAGATGATCAGCAGGTCGAAGGCACCCGTGTAGCGATCCGCCGGCCCGACCGGCAGGCTATAGGCCCTGTCGCCAAAGAGGCCTTGCATGCGCAGCCCATGCGCTCCGATCGTCTCGATCATGGCGGCAGAGACTTCGATCAGGGAGACGTCATGACCCTTCTCTGCCAGACGTCCGGCAAAGAGGCTTCCCATGGCGCCAGCACCGATTACAGCGATCTTCATGCTCTTCCTCCCTTGTTCTCCGGCTCTCTTCCTCAGCCGTCGCCTGAGGCTGAAATACCTTTATTAGAATAGTTTGTCATCAAATATTTTGACATCAAACTATCTTGTCGGTTTGAGGTCGGTTGGATAAGGTCCATTCGTATCGAGAGGCGGGAAAGATTGAAGATGAGGAGCGGCTGGCGTCTCTGCCCGGGTTTCCGGGCTGATCCAGAGCCTGCATCCCGACCGCCGGAGGAGGAGGAAGACCGATGGATAACATTCAACTTTTGATCGACAACGAGGACCGCGCAGCACTTGCCGGCGGAGCCTATGAGCGCATCGATCCGGTGACGGGCGAGGCCGCCAGCAGGGCGGCTGCCGGCCAGCCGGATGACGCCAATTCTGCCGCCGCCGCTGCTGCTGCCGCCTTTCCGCAATGGTCGGCAACCGGCCCCGGCGAGCGCCGCAAGCTGCTTTTGAAGGCCGCCGACATCATGGATTCCAAGACGGGCGAATTCATCCGCCTGATGACGGCCGAAACGGGCGCGACGGCCCCCTGGGGCGGCTTCAACACCATGTTTGCCGCCAATATCCTGCGCGAGGCTGCGGCGATGACGACGCAGATATCGGGCGAGGTCATTCCCTCAGACAAACCCGGCACGCTGGCCATGGGCGTGCGTCAGGCCGCCGGCGTCTGCGTCGGCATCGCGCCATGGAATGCGCCGGTCATTCTCGGCACACGCGCCATCGCCATGCCGCTCGCCTGCGGCAATACGGTGATCCTCAAAGCCTCCGAAATGTGCCCCGGCACGCATCGCCTGATCGGTCAGGTGCTCCGCGAAGCGGGCTTCCCCAAGGGTGTCGTCAATGTCGTCACCAATGCGCCGGCCGATGCGGCCAAGGTTGTCGAGGCGCTTGTTGCGCATCCGGCGGTCAAGCGCATCAACTTCACGGGGTCGAGCCGCGTCGGCAAGATCATCGCCAAGCTGGCGGCCGAGCATCTGAAGCCGGTTCTGCTCGAGCTCGGCGGCAAGGCGCCCTTCGTCGTCCTTGACGATGCCGATATCGATGCGGCCGTCAATGCCGCCGCTTTCGGCGCCTATATGAACCAGGGCCAGATCTGCATGTCGACCGAGCGCATCATTGTCGATGCCAAGGTCGCCGATGCCTTCGTTGCAAAGCTGGCTGCCAAGGCGAAGTCGTTGCCGGCCGGCGATCCGCGCGGCCATGTCGTTCTCGGCTCGCTCGTGACGCCGGAAGCGGCGGTCCGCGTTCAGGAAATGGTCGATGACGCCGTTGCCAAGGGCGCTTCGCTCGTGGCCGGCGGCAAGCACACGGGTTCCATCATGGAAGCCACGCTGGTCGATCACGTCACGCCCGCCATGCGCATCTATTCCGAGGAATCCTTCGGCCCTGCCAAGAGCGTCGTCCGCGTCAACGGCGATGAGGAGGCAATCCGCGTTGCCAATGACACGGAATACGGTCTCTCGTCTGCCGTCTTCAGCCGCAATGTCGAGCGCGCCATGGCGGTTGCCCGCCGGATTGAAAGCGGGATTTGCCACATCAACGGTCCGACCGTCGGCGACGAAGCACAAATGCCGTTTGGCGGCGTCAAGGCTTCGGGTTACGGTCGCTTCGGGGGGCGTGCGGCGATTGCGGAATTCACCGATCTGCGCTGGATCACGGTGGAAGACCCGCAGCAGCACTACCCGTTCTGAGACCCAATCGGAGAGCGACCGTGACTTCAGCAGCCAAAGCCGTCGAGGAACTGCCCGGCCAGAACGAGACAGACAGTCTGATTCCGGCGGCCTTCAGGGATGTCATCGGCTATCACCTTCGGGTGGCCCAGGAAGTGTCGTTTCAGGCGTTCAGCGCCATGCTTGAAAAGACCGATCTGAAGCCGGGCTGGTATTCGATCCTCACGATCCTCGCCGAATACGACGGTCTGACCCCTTCTGAACTGAGCAAGGTCTGCGGTCGCGACCGCTCGACGCTCACCTCGACGCTGAAGGGGCTTTCCATTCGCGGCCTGATCGAACGGCGGCAGAACCCGGACGACCAGCGCAGCTACAGCGTTCGTCTCACCGATGAGGGCCGCAAGATGCAGGCGCGGCTGCATGCTTTCGCGCAGGAACATGACCGCCGCCTCGACGCCATCGTCGGCGAGGACAAGGAAGCTCTGGTTGCAATCCTGGCAAGGATTGTCGGCGCGCTCGGCAAGGGCTGAGCCATAGCTCACTGAACAGACAGGCATGATTGCTTCCGGCCGCCTGGCGTCCGGATCATGTAATTCCTTGCGCTTTTGACACCGGAACCTGGCTTTCCAGCCACCTTTGAACAGAATGAAAGAGAGTCACATTCATGATGGACACCAAGGCTCCAACGATTACCGCCGGCGGCGCCCTGCTTGCACGCCTCAAGGCTGTGGGCGTCGACTATATCTTCGCCAATTCCGGGACCGATTTTCCGCCGATCATCGAGGGACTGGCGGAGGCTTCCGCCAACCAGATCCCACTCCCCAAGGCGATCGTCATTCCGCATGAGAACGCCGCCATGGGCATGGCGCATGGCTATTATCTGGCGACGGGTCGCGCCCAGGCCGTGATGGCGCATACCAATGTCGGCCTTGCCAACTGCGCCATCGGCGCGATCAATGCGGCAACCGAACATGTCCCCATGCTCGTCTTTTCCGGCCGAACGCCGGTTGTCGAGAAAGGGCGGCTTGGCGCGCGCACCGTGCCGATCGGCTGGGGCCAGGAAATGCGGGACCAGGCGGCCATGATCCGCGAGGCGGTGAAATGGGACTATGAGCTGAAATTCCCGGAACAGGCCGTCGATATCGTCGATCGCGCCTATGCGATTTCCAATTCGACGCCGCGCGGGCCGGTCTATCTCAGCCTGCCGCGCGAGGTTCTCTGCGAGCCTTGCCCGTCGGATGCGCTGGAAGGCCCGGCAACGATTGCCGCCGCGACCGCTGGACCGCGCCGCGCCGATATCGAGGCTGCCGCCAAACTCCTGAGCGAGGCGAAGAACCCGCTGATCATCGCGCAGCGCGGTGCGGGGTCATCGGAAGCTTTCCGGACCCTGTCGCGCCTTGCCGATGACTGGGGCATCGCGCTTTGCCAATATTGGGCGATCCAGCTCGCCGCGCCGACCGACCATCCGATGGCCGTGGGCGGCGATCCGGCCGAGTGGATTGCCAAGGCCGATCTGGTGCTGGTCATCGACTGCCTTGCGCCCTGGTCGCCCGACATCCATACGCTGCAGCCCGGCTGCAAGGTCGTGCATATCGGCGAAGACCCGCTCTACGCGCGCTTCCCCGTCCGCAACTTCCCATGCGATCTCGCGCTTGCCGGCGATACGGCCGATGTCATCATCGAACTTTCCGCGGCCGTTTCGCGCTTCCTGCCGCAGACCGAAGATGTCCGCAAGGCCCGCCGCGCCAAGGTCGCGGCCGCCGCCGCCAGGCGCCGCACCGATGTTCTGGAGCGCGCGGCCGCCGGCCGTGGCCCGGTCATGACCAAGGCCTTTGTCAGCACCTGTCTTTCGAAGGCGATCGAGGGCAGGGACGCCGCGGTCCTTTCCGAACTGGGCGTGCCGCTGGAGGAACTGACCCTGCAATCGCCGGACACCTGGTATCAGGAGCCGCATTCCGGCGGACTTGGCTGGTGCTTCCCGGCAGCGCTCGGCATGAAGCTCGCCCGACAGGACAGGCTGATCATCGCCACGATGGGTGACGGCTCCTACATGTTCTCGAACCCGGTCGCCTGCCACCAGATCGCGGAAGCGGCAAATATTCCGCTTCTCATTCTGGTTCTCAACAATTCCGAATGGGGCGCGGTGCGCCAGTCCGTCCTCGGGGTCTATCCGGACGGGTTCGCTGCGAAGTCGAACGCCATGCCGCTTGTCTCGCTCTCGCCGTCGCCGGATTTCACGAAGGTCGCCGCCGCGAGCCGCGCCTGGACGGCCAAGGTCACCGAGGCCGACGATCTGATGCCGACGCTGCAGGCGGCGATCGAGCAGGTGATGGTGGAGAAGAGGCAGGCCCTGGTGGAAATCCGGATCGCCTGAAGAGGATCAGCCAGGCCGGATAAAGGAGGTTGATGACGGCATCTGGCTCGTCACCTTCATGCAATATGACCTAGGTTATATCGATCTCGAACAGAGGACCTTGCAGACAATCGTCAACCCGTTCGGCACGAGGTTGTCACCCATGTCTTAGGTACAATCTGTTACCTATCTCTTCGGTACGGACAATTGTTTACGTGGTGAGCGCGCAGGGATTCGAACCCTGGACCTACTGATTAAAAGTCAGTTGCTCTACCGGCTGAGCTACGCGCTCCCGCGTGAGTCCGGTTGGCAGAAGCGAACCGGGCCGGAAAGTGCGCGGAACATATGCACGAGGCCCTGCCGGGTCAACCCGGAAAATGGCCAATTCTGCGACCATTTGGCGCTTTTTCCAGCGATGCCGAAAAGATGATTGGCGGGTGAGGGGAGCGGGGGCTATATGGGCATCGGTTTTTGACCTGCCGACGCAGCCTATGTCTGGTGCGGGCAAGGAGTGTTGATGCTGACGGTTGCCGGAATATCCCTTCTCAGCGCGCTTGTTGCGGGCGCCCTGTCATTCCTGTCGCCCTGCGTGCTGCCGCTGGTACCACCCTATCTCTGCTACATGGCGGGCGTCTCGGTCGAGGACTTCCGCAATGGCGGTCAGGGTGTTGCAGCCTCGCGCTCGCGCAATGCCGTCATCCTGTCTTCCGTCTTCTTCACGCTCGGTTTCGCCACCGTGTTCGTGGCACTGGGCGCCGGCGCATCGGCGGTCGGGCTCCTGCTTCGGCAATATATCGACGTGCTTGCCAAGGTCGGCGGCGTGATCATCATCATCATGGGGTTGAATTTCCTTGGCGTCTTCCGGCTGGGCTTCCTCGCCCGCGAGGCGCGCTTCCAGTCCTCGGCAAAGCCCGCGACGCTGTCCGGCGCCTATGTCATGGGCCTTGCCTTCGCCTTCGGCTGGACACCCTGCATCGGTCCGGTGCTCGGTGCCATCCTGGGCATTGCCGCAGCGTCCGACACGGCGGGTTCGGGCGCGTTCCTGCTTGCGGTCTATTCGCTGGGCCTTGCCGTGCCCTTCTGGATCGCCGCCTTCTTCTCGGGCGCGTTCATGCGCTTCCTCTCGCGCTTCCGCCGACATCTGGGCTCTGTGGAAAAGGTCATGGGCGGCCTGCTGGTTCTCACGGGAGTGGCATTTCTGACCGGATTCGTCGCCAATGTTGCAATCTGGTTCCAGCAGACCTTTCCAATACTGGGACAAATCGGCTAACTCGCACGACGAAAATCGGTCGAGGCAACGATATGGCGGATGTTACCGGGCTTGTACTGCCGTTCTTCGGGCTGATCCTGATCGGATATCTCGTCGCACGCTGGAAGAAGATGCCTGCAGACGCGCTTGGATGGCTGAACATCTTCATCATCTACGTCGCGCTGCCTTCGCTGTTCTTCAAGCTCATTTCAAGGACGCCGATCGAGCAGCTGACGCGATTCGACTTTATTGTCACCGATATCGGTACGACCTACATGGTCTTCGGCGTGATCTTCGTCATCGGCTGGCTCGGCCGCGAGGCGACGATCCCCGAGGCGACGGTGCAGGGGCTGGCGGCGGCCTATGGCAATATCGGCTATATGGGGCCGGGGCTTGCCCTGCTTGCCTTTGGCGAGCGCGCGGCGGTGCCGGTGGCGCTGATCTTCTGCTTCGAGAACATGCTGCATTTCATCGTTGCGCCAGCATTGATCTCGCTGGGCGGCAAGGAGAGGCGCCCGGCCATGATGGTGGTGCGCGACATCGTGCTACGGATCGTGCTTCATCCCTTCATCATCGCGACGGCGATCGGCTTCGTCGCAGCCGCCGTACATGTCCAGCCGCCGATCCCGCTGCAGAGGCTCATCGACTATCTGGCGCAGGCGGCGGCCCCTTGCGCGCTCTTTGCCATGGGCGTCACGCTGGCGCTGCGCCCGCTGAAACGCATCCCGGCGGAGATCGTCTATATCGTTCCGGCCAAACTCGTCCTTCTGCCCACGCTCATGTATCTGAGCCTGAGCGCCGCCGGGAACTTCGCCCATGTCTGGATACAGACCGCCGTTCTCCTGGCCGCCTTGCCGACAGCGACCAATGTCTTCGTCATCGGCCAGCAATACGATGTCTGGCAGGAGAGGGCGTCGGCAACGGTGCTGATCACCACGCTCTTCTCGGTGCTGACGGTGTCCGGCCTGCTCTACCTGATGCGGTCAGGCATGCTTCCGGGCGATCTTTTCCCTTAGGCCCGACGACAGCCCGCGCAATCCGCGCCCGGGCGCAACGCCTTCCTGCATGACAAGATTGCGCAGGGGCGGCAGCAGTTCCAGGAGGTGAAGACCCGCGGCGCGGACAAGCTGCACCGGCAGGAAATTCGAAAGAAGCGACCGGTTGAGAAGATCGACGCTCGCCGTGCGGCTCAGCACGTCCGGTCTGCGGCTGCGATCGAACGCGTCGCCGACGGCGCTCGGGCCTTCATGGTCGCGCTTCATGCCGAGAAGATCGCAAAGCGCGATGATGTCGCGCAGGCTCAGATTGAGGCCCTGCGCGCCGATGGGCGGAAAGGCGTGTGATGCCTCGCCGATCAGCGCCAGCCGGCCCTTGCCGAAACGGCTCGCCGTCATGCCCGAGAGCGGCCAGCCCTGCGGCTTGCCATCGACCGTCACCTTGCCGAGCATGGACTGCATGCGGGTTTCGATGCGGAGCGAGATGTCCTCGTTGGAGAGCGCCAGAAAGGCTTCTGCCTCGGCTGACGCCTGCACCCAGACAAGGCTCGAACGCGCGCCCGGCAACGGCACCTGCGTGAATGGGCCGGTCGGCGTGTGGAACTCGGTCGACACATTGCCATGCGGGATGGTGTGGGCAAAGTTCAGGACAACGGCCGTCTGCGGATAGGACCAGCGGCGCACGGCAATCCCTGCCGCCTCGCGCAAAACCGACTTGCGGCCATCGGCCGCCGCGACAAACCCGGCTTCCACCACGCGACCGTCGTCCAGCGTCATGACGATGGCGTCATCCCGGAATTCCGCGCCCGAAATCCGTCCCTCGATCGGATGAATGTTGTCATCGCGGCCGATGATCTCGCCAAGCACCTCAAGGGCTGCCGAATTGGGGAAATTGTAGCCGAAGGCGCCCAGACCGATTTCGGAGGCCCGGAAGGGCACTGTCGGGGCGCGGAAGAGCCGGCCGGTCCCGTCAATGATCTGCATGGTTTTCAGCGCCGCAGAGCGTCCGGAGAGCGCGCCCCAGACGCCGAGGCCTTCGAGGAACGCGATGGACTGGTCCATCAGCGCCGTCGTGCGCCCATCCTGGTTCTCCGGAGCCGGCCCGATCAGGGCCACGGAATAGCCAAGTCTTGAAAGCGCGATTGCCGCAATGCGTCCGGCAAGGCCGTTGCCGGCAACGGCGATGTCAAAGCGTTCCATGATTACAAACCTTTGAGGTGTCATATCGTGTCGCGAAACATATAGAGGTGCTGCCCCGTTGCTTCCATGCCTTTTGCGAAACGATGAAACTTATTTTCTGCGACATCTTGTAACGGCCCCATGAATTGGGACAATGCAGGCGTTGTTCGAGGGTGAAACGGCGAATCAATGAAGATCTTCAATTACCGGCGTGTTCCTTATGCGGAGATCCGCGCGTTCTCCGTCCATATTCTGACTGCGTCCGGATCGTTTCTTGCATTCCTGGGCGTCGTTGCCGCGGCCGAATCCCGCTTCGTCGACATGTTCTGGTGGCTGGGCCTTGCTCTCGCCGTTGACGGCATCGACGGGCCGATTGCGCGCAAGGTGCGGGTCAAGGAAGTTCTGCCGAACTGGTCGGGCGACACGCTGGACAACGTGATTGACTATGTCACCTACGTACTCTTGCCGGCCTTCGCGCTCTATCAAAGCCACATGATTGGCGAGCCCTGGTCCTTCGTCGCCGCCGGTCTGATCGTGGTGTCGAGCGCGATCTACTATGCCGACATGGGCATGAAGACGGACGAGAATTTCTTCTCCGGTTTTCCGGTCGTCTGGAACATGGTGGTCTTCACGCTCTTCGTCATCAAGGCCAGTGAAGTGACCGCCTTTGCCGTCGTGGTCGTCTCGGTCTTCCTGACCTTCCTGCCGATCAACTTCCTGCATCCCGTTCGCGTGAAGCGGCTGCGGCCCCTCAACCTCACGGTTTTCGCGATCTGGTCGGCGCTCAGCATTGCCGCGCTGCTCCTGCATTTCGATTCACCGCAATGGCTGGTCTGGGGCGTCGTGATCAGCGGCCTGTATCTCTATGTCATCGGCGCCGTGCTGCAGGCATTCCCGTCGCTCGGGCGCAACGACGGCTGAGACAAGGAGGCGTGTCGATGAGCGTGTTGAAGCAAGCCGGCGCTCTGACCGCCCTTGTCCTGACGGCATCCTTTGCGCAGGCTGCAGACAAGCCGAAGATCTGTTTCGTCTATCCGGGACTGAAGACCGATGGCGGTTGGTCGGAGGCGCAGGAGCGCGGACGGCTCGAGGTCGAGAAACAGTTCGGTGACCGGGTTCAGACCAGCTTTGCCGAGAGTGTCCCTGAAAGCGCGGCTGCAATGCCGGTTTTCGACAAGCTCGCCGCCTCCGGCTGCAACATGATCTTTGCCACCGCATTCGGCTACATGGATGCGGTTCTGGCCACGGCCGCCAAATATCCCGCCGTGAAGTTTGAGCATCTGGCGGGCTTCAAGACGACCCGCAACGTCGCGGTCTACAACGCGCGCTTCTACGAAGGACGCTATCTGACGGGACGCATTGCGGCGAAGATGTCGAAGGCGGGGCAGGCGGCCTATATCGCCCCATTCCCGATCCCCGAAGTCATGCAGGGCATCAACGCGTTCGAACTGGGCGCTCAGTCGGTCGATCCGCGTTTCAAGACGAAGGTCTACTGGACCGGGGCGTGGTTTGATCCGGACAAGGAGGCGAAGGCGGCGCGCGCTGCCGCGTCCGACGGCATCGACATCATCACCCAGCAGACGGATTCAACCGCGCCGATGCAGGTCGCCGAAACCGGCAATCTCCGCGCCTTCGGCTATGGCGCCGATCTCGGCCGCATCGGCCAGCTCGCCCAGCTAACGGCCATCGTCTACAATTGGGGCGCCTACTATACTGCGCGCGTCAAGGCATATCTCGACGGAAGCTGGGGCGGTGAGGTCAACTGGGACGGGCTTTCGTCCGGCATCATCACCATGGCGCCCTATCGCAATATGCCCGCCGATATCGTCAAGTTCGCGCAATCGAGCGAGCAGAAGATCGCAAGCGGTGCCCTGAAACCATTCCATGGCCCGGTCCGCACCCAGGCCAGCAAGACCTGGCTGAAGAAGAGCGAAACGGCCGCAGACAGCGTGCTTCTGTCCATGGATTTCTTCGTTCTCGGCGTTGTCGGCGACATTCCGAAGACCGGCCAGTGAGCTTGCCTCTTTCGACCGATTTTGCAATCGGTGCCGAGTCTGCTAGAGGGGCCGGATAAAGATCTACCGGAGCCCATGACACCCATGACCCGCACCTGCCTCGCCGTTGTTCTCGCCGCTGGCGAAAGCACCCGCATGAAATCCTCGCTCAGCAAGGTCCTGCATCCGATCGGCGGGCTGCCGATGATCGGACACGTCGCTGCCAAGCTGAAAGCGGCAGGCATTGACGATGTGGCGCTGGTGGTCGGGCGTGACGCGGACAAGGTGGAGACGGCCGCTCGGCAGGCCGGGATTGCCGTGGAAGGCCACGTCCAGACCGAACGTCTTGGCACCGGCCATGCGGTTCTGGCCGCAAGGGCTGCCATCGAACGCGGATATGACGATCTGGTCGTCGTGTTTGGCGATACGCCGCTTGTCGAACCGGAGACGCTCAGCCGTGCCCGTGCCGGGCTTGCCGATGGCTATGATGTCGTCGTCATCGGCTTCGAGGCTGCCGATCCGACCGGTTATGGCCGTCTGTTGACGAAGGACGGCGAGTTGCTGGCGATCCGCGAGCACAAGGACGCCAGCGAAGAGGAGCGCAAGGTCACGCTCTGCAACGGTGGCATGATGGCCATCAACGGCCGTCGCGCGCTGGAACTGCTCGGCAAGATCGGCAATGACAACGTCAAGGGCGAATACTATCTGACAGACCTGGTCGAGGTTGCCCGCGCCAATGGCGGCAGGGCAAAGGCGATCGTGGCGCCGGAAGAAGAACTGGCCGGCTGCAACACGCGGGCCGAGCTCGCCGAACTCGAGGCGCTGTGGCAGAAGCGTCGGCGCCTGGAGATCATGCTTTCGGGTGTCACCATGATCGCACCGGAAACGGTGTTCCTGTCGCATGATACCGTGATCGGCCAGGACGCGCTGATCGAGCCGAACGTTGTCTTCGGTCCCGGCGTCACGGTCGAAGGCGGTGCGGTCGTACACAGTTTCAGCCATCTTGAAGGTGCCTATGTGTCGAGCGGCGCGACCGTCGGCCCGTTCGCGCGCCTGCGTCCCGGCGCCAATCTCGGGCCTGATTCGAAGGTCGGCAATTTCTGCGAGGTCAAGAAGGGCGAGATCGGCAAGGGCGCCAAGGTCAACCATCTGACCTATATCGGCGATGCGACGATCGGCGCGGGCGCCAATATCGGCGCGGGTACGATCACCTGCAACTATGACGGCGTGAACAAGCACCTGACCGAGATCGGCGAAAATGCCTTCATTGGCTCGAACTCCGCACTCGTTGCGCCGGTGAAGATCGGCAACGGCGCCTATGTCGCCTCCGGCAGCGTGATCACATCCGACGTGCCGGATGATGCGCTGGCGCTGGCGCGTGCCCGACAGGAAACGAAGCCGGGCAGGGCGAAACTGATCCGTGAGCGGATCCAGGCAATTCGCGCCGCACTGAAAGCGGGCAAGAGCTGATTTCATATTAACAAGAGTTTCCGAATGTGACCTGCGGGCCGATTGCACAATCGGCGAAATCCGCTAGGAAATCGCTTCAATATTATTTGCTGGAGTTTGCCCCGCATGTGCGGAATTGTTGGAATCGTTGGTCGTGAACCTGTTGCCGGTCGTCTTGTGGACGCTCTGAAGCGCCTCGAATACCGGGGTTACGATTCGGCAGGTGTCGCGACGATCGACAACGGCAAGCTTGACCGCCGGCGCGCCGAGGGCAAGCTTTTCAATCTGGAAAAGGTGCTCGACCAGAACCCGCTCGCCGGCAAGATCGGCATCGCCCACACCCGTTGGGCGACCCATGGCGCTCCGACCGAAAGCAATGCGCATCCGCATTTCGTCGGCAATGTCGCCATCGTCCATAACGGCATCATCGAGAACTTTGCCGAACTGAAGGAAGAGCTGATCGCCGGTGGCGCGGTCTTCTCCTCGCAGACCGACACCGAGGTCGTCGCCCAACTTGTGGCGCGCGAAATCAAGGCCGGCAAGTCGAAGCGCGACGCCGTACAGTCGGTGCTGAAGCGCCTGACGGGTGCCTATGCGCTGGCGCTGATCTTTGCCGACGAGCCGGACACCATCATGGCCGCCCGCTCCGGTCCGCCGCTCGCCGTCGGTTATGGCAAGGGCGAGATGTATATGGGCTCTGACGCGATCGCGCTCTCGCCCTTTACCAACGAGATCTCCTATCTGCATGACGGCGATTGGGCGATCCTCACCACGGGCGGTGTCGAGATCATGGATTTCGACGGCAACCCGGTCGAGCGCCCGAAGCAGATTTCGGCGGCCACGGCCTATGTCGTCGACAAGGGCAATCACCGCCACTTCATGGAAAAGGAAATCTACGAACAGCCGGAAGTCATTTCCCACGCGCTCGGCCACTATGTCGATTTCGGCAGCACGAAAGTGCGCGATTTGCCCGGCTCGATCGATTTCTCCTCCATTGACCGATTGGCGATTTCGGCCTGCGGCACCGCCTATCTGGCCGGTCTCGTCTCCAAATACTGGTTCGAGCGCCTGGCGCGCCTGCCCGTCGAAATCGATGTGGCCTCCGAATTCCGCTATCGCGAAATGCCGCTGTCGAAGCATGGCGCAGCCCTCTTCATCTCCCAGTCTGGCGAGACCGCCGATACGCTGGCCTCGCTGCGCTACTGCAAGCAGGAAGGCCTGAAGATTGGCGCCGTGGTCAACGTGAAGGAATCGACGATCGCGCGCGAATCCGACGCCGTCTTCCCGATCATGGCCGGCCCGGAAATCGGCGTTGCCTCGACCAAGGCCTTCACCTGCCAGCTGACCGCACTTGCAGCGCTCGCCATCGGCGCGGCACGCCAGCGCGGCACGATGACCGAGGCGGAAGAGGTGGCTGCAGTCAAGCACCTCATAGAAATGCCGCGTGTCATGAGCGCCGTGCTCAACTCCATCCAGCCGCAGATCGAGACGCTGGCCCGCGAGCTTTCAAAGTGCAAGGACGTGCTCTATCTCGGCCGCGGCACCAGCTATCCGCTGGCCATGGAAGGCGCGCTCAAGCTCAAGGAAATCTCCTATATCCACGCAGAGGGCTATGCTGCTGGCGAGCTGAAGCATGGCCCGATCGCATTGATCGACGAGGAAATGCCGGTCATCGTCATTGCGCCGCATGACCGCTTCTTCGAGAAGACCGTGTCCAACATGCAGGAAGTCGCAGCCCGCGGCGGCCGCATCGTCTTCATCACGGATGCCAAGGGGGCAGCTGCCTCGACGCTCGATACGATGGCAACGATCGTCCTTCCGGAAGTCGACGAGATCATCTCCCCGATGATCTATTCACTGCCGGTCCAGCTGATCGCCTACCACACCGCCGTCATCATGGGCACGGATGTGGACCAGCCGCGCAATCTGGCGAAATCCGTGACGGTCGAGTGACCGTCTCGGACGGGCCGGCGGCGCGTCCCTATCCGTCCAAGTTGCTTTTTTGAGCAAGGCTTGAAAATCGTCAGCCGCGCGCTTGCCACGGTGTCCTGAGGTGGGGCATTGTTTGTGCAACGCGGCATGATTTGTCGCGCCGCTCCCGCATTCTGAAAGGCTCCCGACGCGCAATGTCCGAAGCTCCCAAACGCGAATTCGTCGCGACCCGCATCAGAAACAACTTCCTGACCGGACTGATCATCTGCGCACCGCTTGCCATCACGATCTGGCTCACGTGGTCCTTCGTGCAATGGGCCGACAGCTGGGTAAATCCGTATATTCCGGCGCGCTACAATCCCGAGCAGTTCCTGCCTTTCGCCATTCCGGGCTTCGGCCTGCTGGTGGCGGTTCTCTTCATCACGCTTGTCGGCTTCCTGGCCAAGAACCTCATCGGCCGATCCATCGTCCGTTTCGGCGAGTCCATCCTGCACCGCATGCCGCTGGTGCGTACGCTCTACAAGAGCCTGAAGCAGATTTTCGAGACGGTTCTCAACGAACAGTCGACCTCTTTCCGCAAGGTCGGGCTGGTCGAGTTTCCGTCGCCCGGCATGTGGACGCTCGGGTTTCTGTCTTCCGACGTGAAGGGTGAGATCGCCCTTCGGCTTTCCGATGCGGGAGAGGAGATCGTCACCGTCTTCATTCCGCCGACGCCGGTGCCGACAGCAGGCTTCCTGCTCTTCGTGCCAAGGTCCAAGATCAGGCTTCTCGACATGAGCGTGGAGGATGCCACCAAGTTCCTGATTTCGGGTGGACTGGTGACGCCGGACTATGCCAACGATGCGCTCGACAAGAAGTAGCTTTCGTCGGCTCCAAGCCCTGGCACGCGAGAATTACGTGTGAAATTGACATGTCTCAAGCATGAGACATTCAATGAGAAACGCCATTCTCATTCCATGATTCCCTCAATGATTGGCGCGGCTTTCTGCACGTGCCTGTAACGGGCCCAGTGGGCCGATATGTTCGGGCTGATGCACAGGTCGATCAGGACCTGAACCTTCGCCGACGCATCGAGGGCTGAGGTGTGAGGCCGGCTAGCCGGCCCTTAGGAAGCGGATCGCCTCGTCGCGGCGGTGGAAATAGAGAAGCTCGCGAATGCGGTCGCCACGCTCACCTTCGAGATTGGGGTCTTTGGTCAGGATATAGGCCGCATCCTTGCGCGCCATTTCCAGAAGGTCGCCATGGGCCTCGAGGCTTGCCAGATGAAAGCCCGGCGTGCCGGACTGGCGGGTCCCCAGAAGCTCGCCTTCGCCGCGCAGCTTCAGGTCTTCCTCGGCAATCAGGAAGCCGTCCTCGGTCTCGCGCATGATGTTGAGCCGCGCGCGGCCGTTTTCACTCAGCGGCCCCTTGTAGAGCAGAAGGCAGGTCGAGGCCTCGTCGCCGCGCCCGACGCGGCCGCGCAGCTGGTGCAGCTGGGCGAGGCCGAAGCGCTCAGCATGTTCGATGACGATGATGGTCGCGTCCGGCACGTCGACGCCCACCTCGATGACGGTGGTGGCGACAAGCAGGCGGGTCTCGCCGCTCTTGAAGAGACCCATGGCCTCATCCTTCTCCGCCGCCGTCATGCGGCCATGCACGAGACCGATGCGCTGCCCCAGCGCCTTGGTCAGCACCGCATGGCGCTCCTCCGCCGACATGAGATCGGAGACATCGGACTCTTCCACCAGCGGGCAGATCCAATAGGCCTTCTTGCCCTCGGCGGTCGCCGCACGCAGGCGCTCGACGATATCACTGAGGCGCTCCATGGGGATGACGGCCGTCTGGATCGGCTTGCGGCCTGCCGGCTTCTCGGTGAGCTTGGAGACATCCATGTCGCCGAAGGCTGCGAGCACGAGCGTGCGCGGGATCGGGGTCGCGGTCATCACCAGCATATGCGGCGAAAGCCCCTTGGCTGTCAGGCGCAGGCGCTGATGCACGCCAAAGCGATGCTGCTCGTCGACGACCGCCAGCAAGAGATTGGAATAATTGACATTATCCTGAAACAGCGCATGCGTGCCGATGACGATATCGGCCTCGCCACTCTCGATCCGCTCCAGCGCCTCACGTCGCTCCGCAGCCTTCATCTTTCCTGTCAGGAGAATGACTGAAATATCTGTATTCGATGTATATTTTAAGATCGTCTCCAGATGTTGCCGCGCCAGAATTTCGGTCGGTGCCATCAGCACAGCCTGACCACCGGCCTCGACGGCAGCGGCCATCGCCATCAGCGCCACGGCCGTCTTGCCGGAGCCAACATCGCCTTGCAGGAGCCGTAGCATTCTCAGGTCGCCGGCCATGTCCTCCAGCACTGCTTGAACTGCGGCTTCCTGGCTGCCGGTGAGCGAGAACGGCATGGCCTGACGGATGCGGGAGGACAGTTCACCCGTTGCATGAACCGGAATGCCCGTTGCCTTGCGAAGCCGCTGGCGGACGAGCGCCAGCGAGATTTGCCCGGCTAGGAATTCGTCATAGGCAAGCCTGCGCCGGGCGGGCGCCTGCAGGTCGAGATCAGCGGCATCGCGGGGATGGTGCAGCCGCTCGAAGCTCTGCTTGACCGAGGGGAAGCTGTGCTTGGCCGTGAGTGCGGCGTCCAGCCATTCCGGCAGATCGGGCAGGCGCTCGACGGCCGCTTCAACGGCTTTGCGCAACGCCTTGGACGAAAGCCCGGCCGTCATCGGATAGACGGGTTCGACCAGCGGCAGCTTGTCCAGTTCGTCGACCGTCGCGGCGTAGTCCGGATGGACCATGGAAGGTCGGCCGTTGAACCAGTTGACCTTGCCGGAAACGATCACATCCTCGCCGACGGGCAGCGCCTTTTCCAGCCAGTTGCCCTTGACGCGGAAATAGGTGAGCGCCAGTTCGCCGGTCTCGTCATGGATGAAAACACGATAGGGTGCGGAGGCGCTTCCGCGCGGCGGCGGCTGGTGGCGGTCCACGAAACCCTTGATCGTGACGATAGCACCTTCCGGGGCCAGCGCGATGCCAGGCTGGTTTCGACGGTCCATCAGTGAAGACGGAACATGAAGAACAAGATCCAAGATCCTGCAATCGTCTATGTTTTCCCGATCCAGAAGCTTGGCATAAAGATCGCCCGTGCGCGGACCGATACCGGGCAGCGTGGACAGGGGCGCAAACAGAGGATCGAGGATCGCGGGTCTCATGGCCCGAACCATGACCTTCAAATTCGCGTAAATGCAAGGCTGACAAGGCGATTTCCAAGGACTATAGAGACCGCAACACTGAGGAACGAAGCATGACCGGAACGACACGTTCGAGCGCCGACATCTCGCCGCGCCGCAAGCGCATTCTCTTTCGCGCCTGGCATCGCGGCATTCGCGAGATGGACCTGATCCTCGGCCAGTTCGCCGATGACGAGATCGCGACGCTCTCGGAAGAAGACCTCGACGAGCTGGAACGCATTATGGCCGAAGAGGATGCGGACCTCGTGAAGTACATCACCGGCGAGAAGCCGGTGCCTGAGGTTTACCAGACGCCGCTCTTCGCACGCATCGCCTCCTACCGGCCCGACTTCGACCCGATCCTGAAGCCGCAATCCTGATCACACGGAACGAGCAAGCCTGATGACATCTCCGCTGGACGTGAAGAAGCTTCTGGCCGCAGAAGGCCCGGGCGCCATTGCCGCCGTGCCGCCCGGCATGGAGGCGATGATCCTCGCCGACATGGCGCGTTCGGGTGCGGCCATTGCCTATCTCGTTTCGGATGGTCAGCGGCTGGCCGATCTTACGCAATTGCTCGCCTTCTTCGCGCCCGACATTCCGGTGCTGACATTGCCGGGCTGGGACTGCCTTCCTTATGACCGCGTGTCGCCCGGGACGGACGTTGCCGCCGAGCGGCTTTCGACGCTAGCCGCGCTCGCCCGCCATGCCAAGCAGCCCCATGCCGCGATCCTGCTCGCCACCGCCAATGCCGTCTTGCAGAAAGTTCCGCCGCGCGATGTGATCGAGGCGCTGGCCTTTTCAGCGCGACCCGGTCAGGTCATCCGCATGGAGGAGATTGCGGCGCGGCTGGAGCGGAACGGCTTCGAGCGTGTGCCGACGGTGCGCGAGGTTGGCGAGTTCGCGGTGCGCGGTGGTATTCTTGATGTCTATGTGCCGGGTGAGGCGGAGCCGGTTCGGCTCGACTTCTTCGGTGATACGCTGGAAACGATCCGCCATTTCGATCCGGCGAGCCAGCGCACGACGGGTCAGGCGCGTTCTCTGGATCTCAACCCGATGAGCGAAGTGTCGCTCACACCGGAAACGATCAGCCGCTTCCGCAAGAATTATCTCTCCATGTTCGGCGCGGCCACACGCGACGACGCGCTCTATCAGGCCGTCTCCGAAGGTCGGCGCTTTGCCGGCATGGAACATTGGCTGCCGCTCTATTACGACGAGCTGGATACCGTCCTCGACCAGATCGAGAGCTTCCGCATCGTCACCGACCATAGGCTGGAAGAGGCGGCGCGCGAGCGCGCCAACCTCATCGAGGACTATTACGAAGCACGTAAGAATGCCGGCGAACCGGGCAGGGGCCAGACGGCGCAATCGGCGCCCTACAAGCCCGTGCCGCCGGACCGGCTCTATCTCAACGCCGAACGCCTGTCGCAGATGCTCGCCGCGCGCGGTGCCATCCGCATCACGCCCTTTGCCGAAGACGAACTGGCCGGCCGTCGCGTCATGACGCCGGATGCCCGGCCGGGTCCGCGCTGGGCCAAGGCGCAAGGGTCTGAAGAGACAGGCGAGCGCATCAATGTCTTCGAGCTTGCCGTCAAGCATATCGCCGACAAGCGGGCTGCGGGCCGCAAGGTCGTCATTGCCGGCTGGTCGGAAGGCTCGCTTGATCGCCTGCTTCAGGTTCTTGCCGAACATGGCCTGCAACGCATCAAGCCGATCAAGGCCTTCTCTGAACTGAAATCGCTCGACAAGGGTGAGGCTGCTGCTGCCGTTCTGTCGCTGGAAAGCGGTTTCGAAGCGGGCGATGTCGTCATTGTCGGCGAGCAGGATATTCTCGGCGACCGCATGGTGCGCCGGGCCAAGCGCCGCAAGCGCGGAGCGGACTATATTTCGGAAGTGGCGGGCCTCGATGAGGGCGCGATCGTCGTTCACGCCGAACACGGTATCGGCCGCTTTGTCGGCCTGCGCACCATCGAGGCTGCCGGCGCGCCGCATGCCTGCCTTGAGCTGCAATATGCCGAAGGCGCGAAGCTCTTCCTGCCGGTCGAAAATATCGACCTTCTGTCGCGCTTTGGCGGCGAGGGCACAGAAGTCCCGCTCGACAAGCTCGGCGGCGTCGCCTGGCAGGCCCGCAAGGCCAAGCTCAAGAAGCGCCTGCTCGACATGGCCGGCCATCTCATCCGCATTGCCGCCGAGCGGCTGACGCGGCATGCGACGGTGCTGGCGGCGCCCGATGGCGTTTACGACGAATTTGCCGCCCGTTTCCCCTATGACGAAACGGACGACCAGATGTCGGCGATCGATGCTGTGCGCGAGGATCTGGGCGCCGGCAAGCCGATGGACCGTCTGGTCTGCGGCGACGTCGGCTTCGGCAAGACGGAAGTGGCGCTGCGCGCCGCCTTCATTGCCGCCATGAACGGTGTCCAGGTTGCCGTCGTCGTCCCGACGACGCTGCTTGCCCGCCAGCACTACAAGACATTCGTCGAGCGCTTCCGTGGCTTGCCGATCCGCATCAACCAGGCCTCGCGTCTGGTGACGTCAAAGGAACTGGCGCTGACGAAGGAAGAACTGGCGAGCGGCAAGACCGATATCGTCGTCGGCACGCATGCCTTGCTCGGAAGTGGGATCAAGTTCGCCAATCTCGGCCTGCTGATCATCGACGAAGAGCAGCATTTCGGCGTGAAGCACAAGGAACGGCTGAAGGATCTGAAGTCGGACATTCACGTGCTGACACTTTCCGCCACGCCGATCCCGCGCACCATGCAGCTGGCCATGACCGGCGTGCGCGAACTGTCGCTCATCACCACGCCGCCGGTTGACCGCATGGCCGTGCGCACCTTCATCTCGCCGTTTGACGGGCTCGTCATTCGCGAGACGCTGATGCGCGAGCATTATCGCGGCGGCCAGAGCTTCTATGTCTGCCCGCGTCTGTCGGACCTTTCGGAAATCCAGGACTTCCTGCGCGAGAATGTGCCGGAACTGAAAGTGGCCGTTGCCCATGGCCAGATGGCGGCGGGCGAGCTGGAAGACGTGATGAACGCCTTCTATGACGGTCAATATGATGTACTGCTGTCGACGACCATCGTTGAGTCCGGCCTCGATGTGCCGACCGCCAACACGATGATCGTGCATCGCGCCGACATGTTCGGCCTTGCCCAGCTTTACCAGCTGCGCGGTCGCGTCGGCCGCTCCAAGGTGCGCGCCTTCGCGCTCTTCACGCTGCCTGTCAACAAGGTGCTGACGCAGACGGCCGAACGCCGCCTCAAGGTGCTGCAATCGCTCGACACGCTGGGTGCCGGTTTCCAGCTGGCAAGCCACGACCTCGACATTCGCGGCGCCGGCAATCTGCTGGGCGAAGAACAGTCGGGCCATATCAAGGAAGTCGGCTTCGAGCTTTACCAGCAGATGCTGGAAGAGGCGGTCGCCGAAGTGAAGGGCATTGACGAGATTGTCGATACCGGCTGGTCGCCGCAGATTTCGGTCGGCGCCTCGGTGATGATCCCGGACGAATATGTTCCGGACCTGCATCTGCGCCTCGGCCTTTACCGCCGCCTCGGCGAGCTCGCCGATCCCTCCGAGATCGACGCCTTCGGTGCGGAGCTGATCGACCGCTTCGGCCCGCTGCCGATGGAAGTCCAGCATCTGCTGAAGGTCGTCTATATCAAGGGGCTTTGCCGGATCGCCAATGTCGAGAAGCTCGATGCGGGGCCGAAGGGCGTCGTCATCCAGTTCCGCAACAAGGAATTCCCGAACCCGGCAGCTCTCGTTGGCTATATCGCCAAGCAGGGCTCGATGGCGAAGATCCGTCAGGACCAGAGCGTCTTCCTGATGCGCGACCTGCCGCAGCCGGAGCGCCGGCTTGTCGCCGCCGCCCAGATCATGACCCAGCTTGCAGGTTTTGCGAAGAGCTGAACGCGCTTCGTCAGAATGCAGAAAAAACCGGATGGTCAGGGAAACCATCCGGTTTGAAGACTGGGGTCATTCAGCTTTCAAGCAATTCCAGCGAAAGTGGAAACCGGTTTCGCGTCCGGAATTGCGTCAACAAAAGTCTTACTTCGCAGCGCCGGCAGCGAACTTCATGTTGCGCGCGCTGATGCGGCGGACATTGCGCTGTTCGCCGATGATGGCGATCGTCGCGATCAGTCCTACGGGAACGATAACGGAAAGGATCATGTGAACTGCAAACATTTCGTCACCTCATGTCTTGTGCGCCGAATGGGAGGTTCCAGCGCCATTGGTGACGGTTTTATTGCACTGCAACTGAAACCAGCTTGAACGGCCCGTTCATCTGGCGTTCAGAATTGTTCAGGAACGCTTTTGGAAAATTGACAAAAGAAAAGCCGGATAGGGCAGGGAACCCATCCGGCTTCATCTTTAAGGCTGGAGGCCTTCTTAAATCAGAACACGGGTCGATTATACCCGTTTTGCGCATCGTCAGAATTCACATCTTCGTGACGCATTGCAACAATACTTGCGGCCACGGAGGCCGTGAACATGGCGGCGATCAATCCGGCGAGGGCAGACATGATGAGCATTTCAGTTCTCCTTCAGGTTCCGTATCCGGTTTATCGTACGGTTCGCCGGGTTGACGCAGTTACAACGGTGACAAGTCGCTCTTTCAATTCTGTCCCGAAATGGCTTTCGAGAAGTAGTTCAAGTCCAAGAGCGGCAAGTGCTGCGCCTATCATCAACACGGCAAGCATTTCCAAATCCTCAACGCCGGAACTTCAATTTGGTTCCATCCGCCTTTCATCGTCCGGCATGGTTGACAGATTATGAGAAGCGCCCTGAAGCGTTCTTGAATGGCGCATTCACAGGGCGTTCAGCTTCACGGATGCGCTGTCTTGGGCCATTTTGCTTGCAGCCGAAGAGCATCCGTGACAAAAGGCGGCGAACATTCTTGGGACCACAATGACCGTCGCTTTCTATCCAGGTTCATTCGATCCGATGACCAACGGTCATCTCGATGTGCTTCTGCAATCCCTGAACCTGTGCGAACGGGTCATTGTCGGGATCGGTATCCATCCCGGCAAGGCGCCGCTCTTCACCTTCGAGGAACGGTCGGAACTGATCCGCAGTTCCGTCGTCTCGGTGCTGCCCGATGCCGAGGGCCGGATCACGGTCGTTTCCTTTGCCAATCTTGCCGTCGACGCTGCCCGTCAGGCGGGTGCTTCTGTCCTGATCCGCGGGCTGCGTGACGGGACCGACCTCGACTACGAAATGCAGATGGCCGGCATGAACAGCCAGATGGCACCCGATATCCAGACGGTCTTCGTGCCCGCGGGCGCCACCTCGCGGCCCATTACCGCCACATTGGTCAGGCAGATCGCCCTCATGGGCGGCGATGTCAGCGCCTTCGTTCCTGCCGCCGTCCTCAAAGCGCTCACCGCCAAGACGGCGCGCACCTGATCTTCATTTTACGGAGCTTCCATGAAACTGTCTCACATCCTCGCTGCCGGCCTTGTTTCGATTGCCGCCTTCTCGGCTTCCGTTGCGCGCGCCGCCGACGAATTCCTGACCATTCAGTTGAAGGACGGCCCGGTCGTCATCAAGCTCGCCAACGACGTAGCACCCAATAGCGTCAAGCGCCTGGAAGAGCTGGCCAAGAAGGGCGAGTATGATGGCGTCGTGTTCCACCGCGTCATCGAAGGCTTCATGGCACAGACCGGCGATGTGCAGTACGGCAACTCGGCCAAGAGCTTCCAGCCGAAGATGGCCGGCATGGGCGGTTCCAGCCTGCCGAACCTGAAGGCTGAATTCTCCAAGGTTCCCTTCGAGCGCGGCACGGTCGGCATGGCCCGCGCACAGGATCCGGATTCCGCCAATTCGCAGTTCTTCATCATGTTCGCCCCCGGCTCCTTCCTCAACGGCCAGTACACGGTCGTCGGCAAGGTCGTTTCGGGCATGGAATTCGTCGACAAGATCAAGCGCGGCGAAGGCAGCAATGGCGAAGTTTCGAACCCCGACAAGATGATCAAGGTATCGGTCGGCAAGCCTTGAGGGCTGCGACTGATCCAAACCGTTAGACTGAAGGAGAGACCCAATGGCCGAGATCAAGGATCCGGAAAACACAATCGTCATGGAAACGACCAAGGGTAAGGTCGTCATCCAGCTTCTGCCGGATCTGGCCCCCGGCCATGTCGCGCGCATCAAGGAACTGGCCCGCGAAGGCGCCTACGATGGCGTCGTCTTCCACCGCGTCATCGAAGACTTCATGGCCCAGACGGGCGACGTGAAGTTCGGCAAGACCGGCGGCAAGGACTTTAACCCGGCACGCGCCGGCATGGGCGGCTCTGAAAAGCCGGACCTGAAGGCCGAATTCTCCAACATGAGCCATATCCGCGGCACCTGCTCCATGGCCCGTTCGCAGAACCCGAACTCCGCCAACTCGCAGTTCTTCATCTGCTTCACCGACGCGCCCTGGCTGAACCGCCAGTATTCCGTCTGGGGCCAGGTCATCGAAGGCATGGACAATATCGACAAGATCGAACGCGGCGAGCCCGTTCGCAATCCCGATACCATCACCTCGTTCAAGGTCGCTGCCGACCTCTGATCGCCTCGCGCGACATCAAATTGGCGCCCCGGCCTTTGCTGCCGGGGCGTTTTCATGTTTAGAGCAGTTCCGAGCCGAAAGTGGGAACCGGTTTCACGCCCGGAGCTGCGTTAGAACAAAGACAAGGGCGTCTGCAAAATGCCCCAGAGTACCGACAAGATCATGCGTGTAGACCTGTTCGACTTCGACCTGCCTGAGGAAAATATCGCGCTGCGGCCGGCAAGCCCGCGCGACAGCGCCCGCATGCTGGTTGTCAATGCCCATTCCGATCCGGTTCTTTCGGATCACGGCGTGCTCGACCTTCCGACATTCCTGCAGCCGGGCGATGCGCTGGTGTTCAACGACACCAAGGTCATCCCGGCGCAACTCGAAGGCTTCCGGACGCGCGAAGGCGGTGAGGGCGCGAGCATCTCGGTCACGCTGCATATGCGCGTCGATGCGGCGCGCTGGAAGGCCTTCGCCCGTCCCGCCAAGCGGCTGAAACCCGGCGACCGCATCCAGTTCGGCCACAACGGCGAAACCTGCATGCTGGGCACGCTCGACGCCACGGTCGAGGCGCGCGACGAGGCGGAAGTGACGCTTTTCTTCGATCTCTCCGGCCCGGCTCTGGACGAGGCGATCTTTTCCGCCGGCCATATCCCGCTGCCGCCCTATATTGCGGCGAAGCGTGCCGAGGACGAGAAGGACAAGGCCGACTACCAGACGATCTATGCCCGTGAGAACGGCGCGGTGGCGGCTCCAACGGCCGGCCTGCATTTCACACCGCGCCTTTTCGAGGCGCTGGACAAGCGCGGCATCGAGCGGCATTTCGTGACGCTGCATGTGGGGGCCGGCACCTTCCTGCCGGTCAAGGCAGACGATACGGCCGACCACAAGATGCATCATGAGCGCGGCTATGTGAGCACCGAGACGGCTGCCGCACTCAACGCCGTCCGGGCGCGGGGCGGGCGGATCGTCTCCGTTGGTACGACCTCGCTGCGCCTTCTCGAAAGTGCCGCCCGCGAGGATGGCGTGATCGAACCCTGGTCCGGTGCCACCGACATTTTCATCACGCCCGGCTATCGCTTCCGCGCCGTCGATGTGCTGATGACCAATTTCCACCTGCCGAAATCGACGCTCTTCATGCTCGTCTCCGCCTTTGCCGGCTTCGAGACCATGCATGCGGCTTACGAACACGCGATCGAAAACGGCTTCCGCTTCTATTCCTACGGGGATTCGAGCCTGCTTTTCAGGAATGACCGATGAGCCAAGCTTTCCAATTCCAGCTGAAGAACACCGACGGCAAGGCGCGCCTTGGCCAGATCTCCATGCCGCGCGGCGAAATCCGCACGCCGGCCTTCATGCCGGTCGGTACGGTCGGCACGGTCAAGGCCATGTATCTCGACCAGGTGCGTGATCTGGGCGCCGATATCATTCTCGGCAATACCTATCACCTGATGCTGCGCCCCGGCGCGGAGCGGGTCGCCCGCCTTGGCGGTCTGCACAATCTCATCCGCTGGGAAAAGCCGATCCTGACCGACAGCGGCGGCTTTCAGGTCATGTCGCTCTCCGGCCTTCGCAAGCTCGACGAGCAGGGCGTGACCTTCAAGAGCCATGTCGATGGCTCGCTGCACCACATGTCGCCGGAACGCTCCGTTGAAATCCAGGGCCTGCTCGACAGCGATATCCAGATGCAGCTCGATGAATGCGTGGCGCTGCCGGCCGAGCGCAAGGAAATCGAACGCGCCATGGAAATGTCGGTGCGCTGGGCGGAGCGCTGCAAGGTCGCCTTTGGTGATCAGCCCGGCAAGGCCATGTTCGGCATCGTGCAGGGCGGCGATCAGCCGGATCTGCGCGTCCGCTCGGCCGAAGCGCTGAAGGCGCTCGACCTCAAGGGCTATGCCATCGGCGGTCTGGCCGTCGGCGAGCCGCAGGCGGTCATGCTGGAAATGCTTGAGACCACTCTGCCGGTCCTGCCGAGCGAGAAGCCGCGTTACCTCATGGGCGTTGGCACGCCAGAAGACATCCTGAAATCCGTCGCCGTCGGCGTCGACATGTTCGACTGCGTCATGCCGACCCGCTCCGGTCGCCACGGCCTTGCCTTCACGCGCCGCGGCAAGGTCAACATCCGCAACGCCCGCCACGCCGAGGATCTCCGCCCGCTGGACGAGGCCTCGTCCTGCCCGGCCTCGCGCGACTATTCCCGCGCCTATCTTCATCATCTCGTCCGCGCCAACGAGGCGCTGGGCGGCATGCTGCTTTCCTGGCACAATCTCGCCTATTATCAGGAACTGATGCAGGGCATCCGCGCCGCCATTGCCGAAAACCGCTTTGCGGATTTCTATGCGGAAACGATGGAGAACTGGGCGAGGGGCGATATCGAGCCTGTGTGAGACGACCCATCATTTGGCCAATCGCAAAAAAACGCCCTTGAAAGGCGTATTTTTCTGTTGCTCAGGCTGCATTTGGTCTCTGGCGATTGCGGATGCGCGAGAGCGGTCAGAACGAGACCTTGATCCCGCCGCGAGCCACCAGCGAATAGGACTTGTCGCTGAAGGCCGCTGCCTCAACGCTGCCGAATAGGTCGAACTGCTGCGTGACCTTGTAGTTCAATCCAACGCTGAGGGATCCGCCAGCCTTTGCACGAGCCGCACCGCTGCCGACCGTAAAGCTCGTTCCGGCCAGATTGGCCGCAAATCCGTCCGGGCCGACGCGCTGGGCTGCGATCGCCGCCGCCTGAACGTAATAGCTTGATGTCAGGCCGCGATCGTCCTTCACACTGTGGGTCAGGCGCAATTCGAGGTGCTCCTCAAAGGATTGCGAAACGCTTCTGCCATTGCTGACATTCTGGCTCGAACCCGTCTCGGTATAGGGATCGCTGAAGGCGCCGACATAACGAAGGCGTCCCGTGGGTGTGAAGACCCAGCCATCGGCAAAGTTCATGTTGTAGCCGAGAGCCACTTCCGGTGACAGGAAGTAGCCATTCACCTTGCCGGTCGCCACTTCCGCGCCGTTGTTGATGTAACGCTGTGTCGTCGCGTTGATCGATCCGCCGGACAGCGTTGCGTCCAGATTGAACTTGTCGAAGCGGTAACGACCATAGAGCCCGCCGAAGACGGTGTCTGTCGTGACGTGATCGGCCGAAAGCGACCGGTTGGTGCGCATGCGCCCAGCCCCGAAGAAGCCTCCGACCCGCCAGGTCGTGTCGTTCCAGTCGTAGCCGACCATCGTGCCGCCCGAATAGGTTCGCTGCCCGCTCATGCTGCCGAAGGGATCCTGGAAATAGGCGCCGCCAAAGCTTCGGGACCAGACCAGATTGCCGTATCGATCAACCGTCTGGCCGGAGCCAATCAGCAGCGCACCGGTCGCATTGGCGGCAGCCGAGCTCGTCAGCACATTGGCAAATGCCGCCTGCGCCTTGTTGGTCCTCAGCTTCATGCGGTCCGGATAAAATCCGGCCTTGGCAGAGGATTGCGACTGTTCGTTGACAGAATCGCGCGGGAATACGTCGCCGATCCCGATGTCTTGAACGATGACGTCGTTGCTCAGCAGGTCGCTGATCACTGAAGACGTATAGCTGGCAACGATCGGTCCGGCGCTGTTCGCCGACAGGGGCGCGCTATTGTCCACGACGACGATGTCGCCGTTACCATTGACGAGACCCGAGGTTATCAGCGTCTGGGCGGTACCGCGCAAATTGATCGTGTTTGTATTCACCTGGTAGTTCTTCACGCCGAGCGTATAGCTGCCGGTGTAGAAGTTGGTCGTGTTGCCGGTCTTGTTGTTGTAATCGATGCCGTTGGTGAAAACCGATCCGTCATAGATATTGAACGTGTTCCCGCCCGCTCCGATGATGACGGCGGAGGTCAGGCCCGAGATGGTGCCGTAGTTGTTGAGCGTGGCATGGCCGCTCTCGAAATTGATGCCGTAACCGGCATAGGTCTGCCCGGCGCTCCACGCGGCCGTGCTGCTGATCGTTCCACGGTTGGTCACCGTTGCCGAGCTCGTGACCTGGCTGAGGATGCCGGATTTTCCGGAAATGGTGCCGTCGTTGACAATCGTCACAGACGAAGCAGTATTTGTGGCGTGAATGCCGAAAAAGGCGGAGCCGGAAATGCTTCCGCTACTCTTGTTCGTGATGGTAGCGCTGGAACCCGTAATGAAAATCCCGGTGTTGCCGCCGGTGATCGTATTGAAGTTCGCCACGTTCAGCCCGCCGGAGGCCGCAATGGCACTCCAGCCCGCGGCACCGATGATCGAACCGTTGTTGGTCAGATCCAGCGCAGCGCTGGAGTTGATCGTATGCGCACCCGCGCCGCTCAGAGTCCCGTTGTTTGTGCAGGTGCCGCTTGTAAAGCAGGCGGCAAGCGCCGCATCATTGTGTCCGACGGCAACCAGCACACCCAGCGCCACGGATTGCAAAAGAAAATGTCTGTTCATTCAAAGTCCCGCCCTCTGCCGAAGGCGTCTGGAGTCCTCCGGCCGATTTGATCGAAATGGAAACGCCGATGCGGCATCCGAAATGGATGAGGCATCGAGAACGAGCCGGAAACACCCCCGCATATTCCGCCGCGTTCGCTAAGCTACAGCCCTAGGTTAAGGCTTCAACCTTTTTCCAGGCTTATCCAATCCGTATTGTATATTGAATACATTATATTTTCCCCGGCGAGGATGCGCTGCTTGCCCGTCGGCGGTTCCCAGTTTAACCAACTGGTAACCATAATGTAAAAGATCGCTCTGCTGTTGCCGCTTTGCCTGGGTATTCCGCCCTTTTCCTGTCATGATTAAGGAACAGTTAGATTAAAAAGCGGCATAAGCGGCGGCGCGGGGAAGTTAGCGTCATCGTCCAACCCGCGAACGTTTTTGTACTGTGTAGCGTTGCAAGGGGACAATTCAGTATGGTGGATCGCCGCGTCAAAACGGGACTGCGTCTGCTTACGCTTTCTTTGGCTTTGGGTTCTCTTGCCGCCTGCGGCACGACCACCGCCACGAAGACCTCTTCCAAGCGCAGCAAGGAATACTTCGCAGAGTCGAAATATGGCGTGAAGGCCAGCCCGCGTGTCGTCTTCCACGGTCCCGTTCCCAAGGGCGGCGGCCGCGACATGGTCGGCAAGCCCTATGTCGTGAAGGGCCAGGTCTACTATCCCAAGGAAGATCGCAGCTATGACCGCGTCGGCTTTGCCTCGTGGTACGGTTCAGCCTTCCATGGTCGCTACACGGCAAATGGCGAAATCTACGATACCAGCGCGCTGACGGCGGCGCATCCGACATTCCCTCTGCCGAGCTATGCCCGCGTCACCAATACGACCAACGGCGCTTCCATCATCGTTCGCGTCAACGATCGCGGTCCCTATGAGCGCGGCCGCATCATCGACCTGTCGAGCAAGACCGCCGAGATGCTCGACATGAAGGGCCACGGCACCGCCAAGGTCCGGGTCCAGTATGTTGGTCGCGCCCGCATGGATGGACAGGACCAGGCCTTCCTGATGGCATCCTATGTGCCGAAGGGCAGCCGCATTCCGAGCCAGATTGCACCCGGCGTGATGGTCGCCTCCAATGACACGCGTCTGCCGGCAAGCGCATTGCCGGTTCGCATGCCGGCGCCTGTGGCCGCGGCTGCGCCGATGGTCGCGCCGACGCCGAAGCGTGCGCCGACACTTGCGCTGAGTGAGCCTGTCAACGAACCGATCCCGTTCCAGGTTCAGTCGCCTGCCTTCGTGATCCTTCCCGAAGTCGGCCCGGTGCCGCGGATCCGTCCCGGTTCCATGCAGCTGGCTTCCAGTCACGAGCGCAGCCTTGCATCGGGATATGCCGAAACTGAAGATCGCTCTGGCGCAAACGCGCCTTTCCGGGCATTGGTCGCAGAAACATACGAGTTGAACGCGGACAAGATTCGCGCATCCTATGTGAGCGATAACGGCGGCTGAGGCAGCATTCTTTATGGTCTGCCCTCGTGCGTGAATGAGACAGGGCTGAGACCATGAAAACCTGGGGAAGGGCTGCTTTTATCCTGACGGCAATCGTTGGGCTTTGGCTGTCGGCTTTCGCGCAGGGCATCGCCGGCGAACCGATTGCCACCAAGGCCAAGCAGGTCTTCATGATCGAGGCCGAAACCGGCACGATCCTTCTCAACAAGAAAGCCGACGAACTGGTTCAGTCCGCATCGCTGATGAAGCTGATGACGGCCGAGTATGTCTTTCACCTCCTGAAAACCGGCGCGCTGAAGATCGATACGGAATTTCCGGTGTCGGAACATGCGTGGCGCACGGGCGGTGCCTTGTCGCGCACGTCGACGATGTTTGCCGCGCTCAAGTCGCGCATCCGTGTCGAGGACCTTTTGAAAGGCGCCATCGTCCAGCAGGCGAATGATGCCTGCATCATTCTTGCGGAAGGTATCTCCGGCAGCGATGCCGCCTTCACCGAAAAGCTCAATGCACGCGCGAAGGAAATCGGCCTCAAGAAATCGACCTTCGCCAACTCGTCGGGCCTGCCGGATGACGGCAACCGGATGACGATGCGCGAGCTGGTCATGCTGTCGCGCGACCTGCATGACACCTATCCTGAATATTTCCCGTATTTCGCCATTCGCGATTTCGAATGGAACAAGATCAGGCAACGCAATCGCTATCCGCTTTTTGCGAGCGTCGAGGGCAGCGACGGCTTTGCGACGGGCTATTCCGAGGACGCAGGATACGGGATTGTCGCCACCGTCGAGCGCAACGGCGTGCGGCTTTATCTTGCCATGAGTGGCCTTGGCAGCCCGAAGGAGCGCGAAGACGAGGCGCGCAACATCCTGGAATGGGGCCTGAGTGCCTTCGAGAAGCGGCAGATCTTTGCCGCCGGCGAAGTCATCGGCGATGTGCCCGTCTACGGGGGGACTGATTCGCGCGTTAAGGTCGCCGCGAAGACCCCGGTTTCCATCTTTCAGGACAAGAGACTGCCCGATCGGGTGACCGCACGCATCGCCTATGACTGGCCTTTCAAGGCTCCGGTGGAAAAAGGCGCGAAGGTCGGCGCGCTAAGGCTGTACAACGGCGAGGAAGTGCTGCAGGAAGTGCCCGTTTACGCGCAGAACGATGTAGGCGGCGGTTCGCTGACAAGCCGCGCTCTTGACGCGGTGTGGGAGCTGCTGTTCTTCTGGCTCTAAGGATTGATAGCGGGCGATACGTCCGATCGGGAAAAGGCTTTGGCGGCAAACAACGGATTGTTCGTGACCTTTGAAGGCGGCGAGGGCGCCGGCAAGTCGACTCAGATTCGACTGCTGGCGGAGCGTCTGCGTGCCTCGGGATACGATGTGATCATGACCCGCGAGCCCGGCGGCTCTACAGGCGCCGAAGCCGTCCGCCACGTCATCCTATCCGGGGCAGCGGAAGAATTCGGTGTGCGAATGGAGGCGATCCTGTTCGCCGCCGCCCGCAACGACCATGTCGAAGAGCTGATCAAGCCTGCGCTTGCCGCCGGTTCGGTGGTGCTGTGCGACCGCTTCATGGATTCCTCGCGCGTCTACCAGGGCGTCACCGGCAACCTACCGCATGATTTCGTCGCCAATCTGGAGCGCGTTGCCATCAACGGTACGATCCCGGACTGCACGATCATCTTCGATCTTCCGGCGGAAGTCGGCCTTGCCCGCGCCCGCAAGCGTCTCGACGCGATCGATAGCGAGGCCTCGCCCGACCGCTTCGAAAAGGAAGAGCTGGAAACGCACAAGACGCGGCGCGAGGCCTTTCTCGACATTGCCGCAGCCGAACCTTTCCGGTGTCGCGTCGTTGACGCTTCCGGGGAGGTGGACGCCATTGCCGATGCGGTCTTCCGGATCGTCGAGCCCATGCTGCCGATCAGAAGCCGCCCTGTCAACAACCGGGCGAGTGCCGCCCGATGAGCGGCCCGGAAGACGCCATCCTGGATGGCGCGCGTCCTCCGGCCGAGACCCTGTCGTTATTCGGCCATGACGCAGCGCTTGCCTTCCTCGGCCGCGCCTACAAGTCCGGCAAGAGCCACCACGCCATCCTGATCGAAGGTCCGGAAGGGATCGGCAAGGCAACGCTGGCGTTCCGCTTTGCCAATCATGTTCTGGCCCATGCCGACCCGCAATCGGCGCCCGAAAGCGTCTCGGTGCCCGATCCCGCGTCCACGCATTTCCGGCAGGTCGCCTCCGGCGCGTCGCACAATCTCATTCACCTGACGCGGCCGTTCGACGAGAAGGCGGGCCGTTTCAAGAGCGCGATCACCATCGACGAAGTCCGGCGGGCAGGGCGCTTCTTTGCCCAGACCTCCGGCTCGGACAATTGGCGCATCGTGATCGTCGACACAGCCGACGACCTCAACCGCAATGCGGCCAACGCGATCCTGAAGATGCTGGAGGAACCGCCGAAGCGGGCGATGTTCCTCGTGCTCTCGCATGCACCCGGAAAGCTCCTGCCCACGATCCGTTCGCGCTGCCTGCCGCTGCCGCTTCGCCCACTGTCCGACCATGATCTGGAAAGCGCGCTGAAGGCCCTGGGCTTCGAAATAAATACGCAAAGCCGCGATGCACTCTTTGCGCAAGCCGGCGGCAGCGTCTCGGAAGCACTCAAGCTGGTCAACTATGGTGGCTTGGAAATTCTGAACGCCTTTCAGAACGTCCTCTCGCAGGCGCCCGGCGGTCAGCAACGGCAGGATCTGATCAAGCTGGCCGATGCCCTGTCGGCCAAAGGCGGCGAGACTATCTTTGCCTTCTTCACCGACAACCTGATCCGCCGGATCGAGGGGGGCGCCCGGACGGCTGCGATGAATGGCGATCTCGCAGGTGCTGCGCGCCTGTCGGAACTGTCATCCGCGCTCAAGGAACGGATCGACACCTCCGTCGCCTACAATCTGGACCGAAAGCAGATCGTCATGAACGCGATCGAGTCTTATCTCTTCGGCTAGAACAGCATCTTGAGGCCGGCGGCCGCGAGAACCGCGGCGAGTGCCGGTCGCAGATAGCGTTCGGGCATTCGGGGAGCAATCAGGCTGCCTCCGATCACGCCCGGTATCGAGCCCAGAAGCAGGGCTGACAGCATCAGCGGTTTCACCTCGCCAAGATACCAGTAGCCGGCACCGGCGATCAGTGTCAGCGGCACGGCATGCACGATATCCGAGCCGACAAGATCGCTGAGCTTGAGGAACGGATAGAGCAGCAGCAGGATGGTCACGCCCATGGCGCCCGCACCTACGGACGATGCCGTGACCATGACGCCCAGCGCAAATCCGAGCACCGTCGTGGCAATAGCGCGCTGCAAATCCGTGAGTGGCGCGCGCTTGCGCTGGATGTTGAGCGACAGCCTGACGATCAGCGGTCGGAACGCCAGCACCACGGCGACGACGACAAGCACGATCCCGAGGATCAGCGTCAGCATCGTGGATTGCGCGCCGTGGTCGACACCCGAGATGAAATAGAGTGTCAGAATGGCAGCCGGGACGCTCCCGAGGCCGAGCGCGCGGACGATCTTCCAGTCGATCGTTCCCTTCCAGCCGTGGATGCCGGTACCGACAATTTTGGTTGCCGCAGCAAAGAGAAGATCCGTTCCGACCGCCGAGGCCGGATGCACGCCAAAGACCAGAACCAGGATCGGTGTCATCAGCGAGCCGCCGCCGACGCCCGTCAGGCCGATCAGGAAACCGACCACAAGGCCGGACAGCGTATAGAGAAGATCGAAACTGTCTGTCGGGCCCAGCGGATCACCCTCCGGAGAGATCGCCGGCGGGGAACCGGCATGGGGATTTTCTCGGCACTGGATAGCGTTGGCGGGCAAGCCGTGTCAACGGATGGCGCTCACGAGAAAAACGGTGGTTTCGTTTGCGCGCAAAGTGGTTTAGAAGCCAAACCAACGTTTCAAGGCAGATAAAAGACATGACCGAAAAAGAGCGCTTCTACATCACCACCCCGATCTTCTATCCCAACGGCGCGCCGCATATCGGCCACGCCTATACGGCGATTGCGACCGACGTGATGGCGCGCTTCCAGCGGCTTGAGGGCCGCGAGGTTCATTTCCTGTCGGGCACCGACGAGCATGGCCAGAAGATGCAGCAGACGGCAGAGAAGGAAGGCATCACGCCTCTCGCGCTCGCCGACCGCAACTCGGCCGTTTTCCGCGATCTGCTGAAGCGCCTCAACTGCTCCAACGATGACTTCATCCGCACCACCGAAGAGCGTCACCGCATCGCGGTGCAGGCGCTGTGGAAGAAGATGGAAGAGCGCGGCGACATCTATCTCGCCACCTATGGCGGCTGGTATTCCGTGCGCCAGGAAGCCTATTTTGACGAGGGCGAAACGACGGTCGGCACGGACGGCGTTCGCCGCGAGCCGCTCGGCTCGCCGGTCGAATGGGTGGAAGAGGAAAGCTATTTCTTCAAGCTCTCCGCCTATGGCGACAAACTGCTCGAATATTATGAAACCCATCCCGACTTTGTTGGCCCGTCAGAGCGCCGCAACGAGGTCGTGTCCTTCGTCAAGTCGGGTCTGAAGGACCTTTCGATTTCGCGTACGACCTTCAACTGGGGCATCCCAGTTCCGGGCAATCCGGCGCATGTCATGTATGTCTGGGTTGACGCGCTGACCAACTACATCACCGCCGCCGGCTATCCGGACGAGAATGCGCCGTTGTGGAAATTCTGGCCGGCTGTCCACATCATCGGCAAGGACATCATCCGCTTCCACGCCGTCTACTGGCCGGCCTTCCTGATGTCGGCGGGCGTTGAACTGCCGAAGCGCGTCTATGCCCATGGCTTCCTCCTCAACAAGGGGGAGAAGATGTCGAAGTCGGTCGGCAACGTCGTTGACCCGTTCAACCTGATCGATCATTTCGGCCTCGACCAGATCCGCTATTTCTTCATGCGCGAAGTCTCCTTCGGGCAGGATGGCAGCTATAGCGACGAGGCGATTGCCACCCGCATCAATTCGGATCTCGCCAACGGCATCGGCAACCTTGCCAGCCGTTCGCTGTCGATGATCTTCAAGAACTGCGACGGCAAGATCCCGGAATGCGGCCCGCTGACGGACGAAGACAAGGCGATGCTCGCCCATATCGACGGCGTGATCGAAACGGCCCGCGCCGAAATGGGCAATTTCGCCATCCACAAGGCCGTGACCGCCATTATCGCGGCTGTGGCCGAAGGCGATCGCTACTTTGCCGGGCAGGAGCCCTGGGCGCTGAAGAAGACGGACCCGAAGCGCATGGAAACCGTGCTTTACGTCACCGCCGAAACGGTGCGCCAGATCGCGATCCTGTTGCAGCCCTTCATGCCGACCTCGTCAGCCAAGCTGCTCGATCTTGTTGCCGTTCCTGCCGACAGGCGCGGCTTCGACACGTTGGGCGCTGCCGGTCGTCTCGTCTCCGGCACGGCTATCGACCAGCCTACGCCGGTCTTCCCGCGCTATGTTGCGCCGGACGCAACGGCCTGAACGGGGACGAGAAGCGTATGCTGATCGACACGCATTGCCATCTAGACTTTGCCGATTTTGCCGATGAGCGTGACGCGCTCGTCGCGCGCGCCGGAGAGGCTGGCGTCAAGCAGATGGTGACGATTTCGACCCGGGTCGGCAAGTTCGATCAGGTCAAGGCGATTGCCGAAACCTATGCGAATGTCTTCTGCTCGGCCGGTACGCATCCGAACAATGCTGCCGACGAACCGGACCTGCCCGTCGAGGCCTATGTCGAGGCGTCAGCTTACGAGAAATGCGTCGCCATTGGCGAGGCGGGTCTCGACTATCATTACGACTATGCGACGCCCGAGGTGCAGAAGCCTGTCTTCCGCCGGCAGATTGCAGCGGCGCGCCAGACCGGTCTGCCGCTCGTCATCCACGCCCGCAGCGCCGACGACGACATGGCCGCGATCCTGCGCGAAGAAATGGGGAAGGGCGCCTTCGGCTTCATCCTGCATTGCTTCTCGTCCGGGCCGGAGCTTGCCCGCGTCGGCGTCGAGCTCGGCGGCTATATCTCGTTCTCCGGCATCCTGACCTTCCCGAAGTCGCAGGACCTGCGCGATATCGCCGCGACCGTACCGCATGACCGGCTTCTGGTTGAAACGGACGCGCCTTATCTGGCGCCGAAGCCGTTCCGCGGCAAGCGCAACGAGCCGGCCTATGTCGCCCATACAGCAGTCGTGCTCGCCGAAACAATCGGCCTCAGCGTCGAAGACACGGCGCGGCTGACGACCGAAAACGCCTTCCGCTGCTTCTCCCGGATGACGAGGGTCTGACGGCGTGGCGATCAAGCGGCGGTTGACCATTCTCGGCTGCGCCTCATCCCCCGGCGTTCCCCGCATCAATGGCGACTGGGGCGCCTGCGACCCGGCGAACCCCAAGAACCGCAGAACCCGCGCCGCGCTTCTCGTGGAGCAGATCGGCCATGATGGCGGAAAAACGACCGTTGTCGTCGATACCGGCCCGGATTTTCGCGAACAGATGATCGCCGCCGGCGTCCAGCATCTCGACGCTGTGATCTACACTCACGCCCATGCCGACCATCTGCACGGGATTGATGACGTGCGCGGCTACTTCCATGCCCAGCGCCAGCGCATCCCGATCTACGCCGATGCCTTCACCATGGATCGTATCCGCATGGGCTTCGGCTATTGTCTGGAAACGCCTGTCGGCAGCAACTACCCGCCCATCGTCGAGCCGCATCTCATCGAAACATCTGATATGCCGGTGACGATCTCAGGTGCCGGCGGGCCGATCACATTCAACCCGATCCTCCAGGTGCATGGCGATATCATGTCGCTGGGGTTCAGAATCGGCGACTTTGCCTATTGCAGCGATGTGAGCGACTTTCCTGAAATTTCACACGGAAAACTTCAGGACCTCGACACGCTGGTTATCGATTGCCTGCAATATCGGTTCCATCCGAGCCATTTGTCGCTCGAACAGGCGCTCGGCTGGATCGCGCGTTTCGCGCCGCGCCACGCGATCCTCACGCACATGCATATCCCGCTCGACTACGAGAAGGTGATGGCGGAAACGCCGGCGCATGTGGAGCCCGCCTATGACGGGCTCCGGGTCGAATTTGACGTGACCGATACGGTCAACGGGTGAAATAAGGTTCCAGATTCTTCCGGACACGTTCCAGAACCGGCGCGTCGACCGTCGTCGGGTCGAAAGCCGTGCCCGTGATTGCCTGATAAGCCTTCATGTAGACGGCGGACGTTTCCCGGATCAACTCATCCGGGATGGCTGGAATTTCATCCTTGTAAGGGTCGCAGCGCTCATTGACCCAGGCGCGCACGAAATCCTTGTCGAAGCTTTCCGGGCGTTCGCCCGCTTCGAAACGTGCCGGATAGCTCCCGGCAATCCAGTAACGGCTCGAATCCGGCGTGTGGATTTCGTCGGCCAGGATGATCTTGCCGTTCTCGTCCGTGCCGAATTCATATTTCGTGTCGACGAGGATCAGGCCGCGTTCAGCGGCCATCTGTTGGCCACGTGCGAAAAGCTTCAGCGCATAGTCCTTCAGCGTCGCCCACTGCTCTGCGGTCAGAAGACCACGGCTGACGATCTCGTCGGGTGTCAACGGCTCGTCATGGCCGCCATCGAAGGCCTTGCTGGTTGGCGTGATGATCGCCTCGGGCAGTTTCTGGTTCGCCTTCAGGCCATCGGGCAGTGTGATGCCGTACATCTCGCGCTGGCCGGCGTTGTAGAGCGTCAGGATCGAGGTGCTGGTCGTCCCGGCCAGATAGCCTCGCACGACGATCTCGACCGGCAGGATGTCGAGGCGCTTGCCGATGACGACATTCGGATCGGGATACTCGATCACATGGTTCGGGCAGATGTCACCCGTCTTGTCGAACCAGTAGCGGGCGATCTGGGTCAGGATCTGGCCCTTGTAGGGAATGCAGGTCAGGATGCGGTCGAAGGCGCTCAGCCGGTCCGTGGCGATGATGACGCGGCGATCGCCGGGCAGATCGTAATTCTCGCGCACCTTGCCCTTGTAGTGGTTCGGCAGCTCGGGGATCGTGGCGTCGGCGAGGACAGGCATTTTGACCATGGGACATCTTCCGGATAGGTGGCCGGCGCGCCGGCGGAACTTGCCAAACGGGAAACCTTCAACGGGCGCCCGCGTCGTCCCTTCGCTCTACTTGTGCGGCAGCGCGAGCGCAAGCCTGATGCAGCGCTCTCCAGCCTTCAAAAGCCGACCAGAGGACAATCTGGAGCGCGCAAACACGCGCCCCTGCCAACAGTCTCAGGCCACCCGCGTCTGCATCTCCATCGCCCCGAAGGGCGCGTTGACCTTGCCGCCCGTAATGAAGAACGCATAAACGTCATGTGGAACGGGCGAGGGTGCTGTCTCCGGTGCAAGCGCCGGCAGATCGACCGGCATCCGCCCGGCTGCATAAGCCTTCAGCCGCTCGGCCCAAGGGGCGAATCCACTGTCCGGATAGCAATGCGGGTTTTCGTCTTCGCCCTTTTGCAGGCGCAGATAGGCGAACGCGCCCGTGAGGTCGGCAATCATCGGATATTCCGCATGATCGGCCACGACGCAGGCCGTCCCATGGCGACGCAACAGATCGACGAATTCCGGCGTCACGAAGGTCGGATGCCTGACTTCGACGACATGCTTCAACCTTATGCCATCCTGCTCCTCGGGCAGAAGCGACAGGAAGGCACCGAAATCTTCATGGTCGAACTGTTTCGTCGGCATGAATTGCCAGAGGATCGGTCCAAGTTTCTGTCCAAGCTCGGTAATCCCGGAGGTCACGAACTTCATCACCGACTCGCCAGCTTCCGCAAGAACACGCCGGTTCGTGCAGAAACGGCTCGCCTTCAGCGAGAAGACGAAATCCTCCGGCGTTTCGGCCGCCCATTTCGCAAAGGTGGCCGGCTTCTGGCTCGAATAATAGGTGCCGTTGATCTCGATGGCGCGCAGCTTGCTGCTGGCAAAGGACAGTTCGTCCTTGGCCTTCAGCTTTTCCGGATAGAAATGCTTCTTCCACGGATCGAAGGTCCAGCCGCCAATGCCCGTGCGGATCGTTCCGGTCTCAGTCATTGGCGAACACTCCCATTCTATTCGGCAGCCTGCGTCCGTCGAACCGGCCGGCGCGCCAGCAGTTCCTTCAGGAAGTGACCCGTATGCGAGGCCTCGACCTTGACGATGTCTTCCGGCGTTCCTTCCGCCACGATGCGCCCGCCGCCATCGCCGCCTTCCGGACCAAAGTCCAGAATCCAGTCTGCGGTCTTGATGACCTCGAGATTGTGCTCGATGACGATGACGGAATTGCCCTGATTGACCAGTTCGTGCAGCATTTCCAGAAGCTTGGCGACATCGTGGAAATGCAGGCCCGTCGTCGGCTCATCAAGAATGTAGAGCGTGCGCCCGGTCGAGCGCTTGGACAGTTCCTTGGCGAGCTTGACGCGCTGCGCCTCGCCGCCCGAAAGCGTATTGGCCTGCTGGCCGACCTTGATATAGCCAAGCCCGACATCGAACAGCGCCTGCAGCTTGTCGCGCACCGAGGGAACGGCATCGAAGAACTCGACGCCTTCCTCGACGGTCATGTCGAGCACGTCGGCAATCGACTTGCCCTTGAAATGGACGTCGAGCGTTTCGCGGTTGTAGCGCTTGCCGTGGCAGACGTCGCAGGTGACATAGACGTCCGGCAGGAAGTGCATCTCGATCTTGATCACGCCATCGCCCTGGCAGGCCTCGCAGCGGCCGCCCTTGACGTTGAAGGAGAAGCGGCCCGGCTGATAGCCGCGCGCCTTCGCCTCCGGCAGTCCGGCGAACCAGTCGCGAATGGGCGTGAAGGCGCCGGTATAGGTCGCGGGGTTGGAACGCGGTGTGCGGCCGATCGGCGACTGGTCGATATCGATCACCTTGTCGATATGCTCGAAACCATCGATGCGGTCATGTTCGGCGGGATGCTCGCGCGCCCCCATGATGCGACGTGCCGCCGCCTTGTAGAGCGTTTCGATCAGGAAGGTCGACTTGCCGCCACCAGACACGCCGCTGACAGCCGTAAAGACGCCGAGCGGGATGGAGGCGGTAATGTTCTTCAGATTGTTACCGCGCGCGCCATGAACCTTGATTTCCTTACCCTTCTTGGGCTTGCGCCGCGTTTCAGGCACGGCAACGCCAAGCTCGCCGGTCAGATATTTACCGGTCAGCGATTTCGGGTTGGCCATGATATCGGCAGGCGAGCCTTGCGCAATGACCTGACCGCCATGAATGCCGGCAGCCGGTCCGATATCGACGACGTAATCGGCCGTCAGGATTGCGTCTTCGTCATGCTCCACGACGATGACCGTGTTCCCGATATCGCGCAGATGCTTCAGCGTATCGAGTAGCCGCGCATTGTCGCGCTGATGCAGGCCGATCGAGGGCTCATCGAGCACATAGAGCACGCCCGTCAGGCCGGAGCCGATCTGCGAGGCAAGCCGGATGCGCTGGCTTTCGCCGCCCGACAGCGTGCCGGAATTGCGCGACATGCTCAGATATTCGAGGCCCACGTCATTGAGGAAGCGCAGACGGTCGCGGATTTCCTTCAGGATGCGAACGGCAATTTCGTTCTGCTTGGCGGAGAGATGCGCCGGCAGATCCTCGAACCAGTTGCGCGCATTGCGGATCGACATCTGGGTGACTTCGCCGATATGCAGACCGGCAATCTTCACGGCCAGCGCTTCGGGCTTGAGGCGGAAGCCGTTGCAGGCCGGGCAGGGGCTATCGGCCATGAAGCGCTCGATCTCCTCGCGCGCCCAGGCGCTGTCGGTTTCCTTCCAGCGGCGCTCGAGATTGGTGACGACGCCTTCGAAGGTCTTTTCGGTCGTATAGGCGCGCGAACCGTCCTTGTATTCGAACTTGATCTTTTCCTTCGTGCCGAACAGGATCGCCTTCTGCGCCTCTTCCGGCAGGTCAGACCATTTCTGGCCGAGCTTGAAGCCATAATGTTTGCCCAGCGCTTCCAGCGTCTGGCCGTAATAGGGCGAGGAGGATTTCGCCCATGGCACAATCGCGCCATCGCGCAGCGTGCGATGCGGCTCGGGCACGATCAGTTGCGGATCGATCTTCTGCTGGAAGCCGAGGCCGTCGCAGGTCGGGCAGGCGCCAAAGGGATTGTTGAACGAGAAGAGGCGCGGCTCGATTTCCGGGATGGTGAAGCCGGAGACCGGGCAGGCAAATTTCTCAGAGAAAAGAACGCGTTCATGCGTTTCGTTCAGCGACTTGTTGGCCGATCCGCCGGCCGAGGTTTCCTCCGGTGGCAGCGGCTTGTCGGCAAATTCGGCAATTGCCAGGCCATCCGCCAGCTTCAGGCAGGTCTCCAGACTGTCCGCCAGTCGCGAGGCCATGTCGGGGCGCACGACGGCGCGGTCAACGACGACGTCGATGTCATGCTTGTACTTCTTGTCGAGCGTGGGCGCATCGGCGATTTCATAGAACTGTCCATCGACCTTGACGCGCTGGAAGCCCTTCTTCATCAGGTCGGCGAGTTCCTTCTTGTACTCGCCCTTGCGCCCGCGCACGAGCGGCGCGAGGATGTAAAGGCGCGTGCCTTCCGGAAACGCCAGGATCCGGTCCACCATCTGGCTGACCGTCTGGCTCTCGATCGGCAGGCCTGTGGCCGGCGAATAGGGCACGCCGGCGCGCGCGAAGAGCAGGCGCATGTAGTCGTAGATTTCCGTGACCGTGCCGACCGTCGAGCGCGGATTGCGCGAGGTCGTCTTCTGCTCGATGGAAATGGCGGGCGACAGACCGTCGATCTGGTCGACATCCGGCTTCTGCATCATCTCAAGGAACTGGCGCGCATAGGCCGACAGGCTCTCGACATAGCGGCGCTGGCCTTCCGCATAGATCGTGTCGAAGGCAAGCGACGATTTGCCCGAGCCGGACAGGCCGGTCATCACGATCAGCTTGTTGCGCGGCAGATCGAGATCAACCCCCTTCAGATTGTGCTCGCGCGCACCGCGAATGGAAATCGTCTTCAGTTCACTCATGGGATCCACCGGCTAGAAGGGGAGATGATGCCTTATGCCGAATTTACGGCAGGCCTGTCGAGGCAGATCAACGCTTCCCGCCGCTTTGCCCCAAACTCATTTCCCGAATCTGTTGACAAGCATTAACAAGTTCAATAGAACAAATAAAGAACATTTTTGGCGGTCGCGTTTAATTTCGTCGGGATGATAATGGGCAACACCCTGTCAAGATCTGGCAGCATGCCGTGCGGCATGGGAAATGAGTTGTGGATTGGCCTTTGGCTGCAGGCGTAAAGCCGGGCGCGACGGTTTAAGGTGGGCAATCTTTCGGGCAGAAGGGCCCGATAACGATCTTCAGAACAAGGTTTGGTAGTATGGCTGGCAGCGTGAACAAGGTTATTCTCATCGGCAACGTCGGGGCCGATCCCGAAATCCGTCGCACGCAGGACGGCCGTCCGATCGCCAACCTGCGCATCGCGACGTCTGAACAGTGGCGCGATCGCAATTCCGGCGAGCGCAAGGAAAAGACGGAATGGCACAGCGTCGTCGTCTTCAACGAAGGCCTCTGCAAGGTGGTCGAGCAATATGTGAAGAAGGGCGCCAAGCTCTATATCGAGGGTGCGCTTCAGACCCGCAAGTGGCAGGACCAGAACGGCAATGACCGCTATTCCACGGAAATCGTGCTGCAGGGCTTCAACTCGACGCTGACCATGCTGGATGGCCGTGGCGAAGGCGGCGGACGTGGCCAGGGGGGCGATTTCGGCGGCGACTATGGCGGTGGCAACGACTACGGTTCGTCTGCGCCCGCACCGCGCGGCGGCGGCGGTGGCGCCGGACGCGGCTCTTCCCAGCCAGCCGGCAATTTCTCGCGCGACATGGACGACGATATCCCGTTCTGATCGCGATTTGTGATCGGACATTTCCGGAGGCTGTCTGCCCATGGCGCAGCGCATTTCCAATGTCGCACTCATCGTGCGCGATTATCATGAAGCGATAGCCTTCTATTGCGGTGTCCTCGGCTTCGAGTTGCAGGAGGACACCTATCAGCCCGAACAGGACAAGCGCTGGGTCGTGGTGCGGCCCCGCGATGTTTCCGGGAATGTCGGAACCGGGATTGTTCTGGCACGCCCTTCGAGTGACGAGCAGGAGCCGTTTATCGGCCAGCAGGGCGGCGGCCGGGTATTCATGTTTCTGGCGACCGACGACTTCGATCGCGACCATGCCGACTATGTGTCGAAGGGCGTCACCTTCGTGCGTGAGCCGTTGGTGACCCCCTATGGCAAGGTAGCCGTCTTTTCGGATCTCTACGGCAATCTCTGGGATCTCATCCAGTTTGCCGACGGCCATCCGCTTGCTGTTTCAGAGCGCTGAAGTCCTCATAGGACCGATTTCAATCCATCGATGACGAATTGCACCGAAAGCGCTGCCAGCAGCACGCCGAGCAGACGGGTGAGGATAGCGCGGCCCGAGCGTCCCAGGAACCGGTCGATCCGGCTGGCCACGGTCAGCGAGACGAGAACGAGAAAGATGCAGATGCCGATGACACCGATCAGCTCGATGCGGTCGACCGGCGTGTGAAACGAGCCGGCGAGCAGGATCGTTGCCGAGATTGCGCCGGGGCCGGCGATCAGGGGCAGGGCGAGCGGGAAGACAGAGAGGTTGTGGACATGGTCCTCGACCACGGCCGTTTCCGACGTCTTCTGCTTGCGGGCCTCGCGGCGGTCGAAGATCATCTCGAAGGAGATGGCGAAGAGCAGCAGCCCGCCCGCGATGCGAAACGCGCCGATGGAAATTCCCATCGTGCTGAGGATCGCTTCGCCGGCAATGGCGAAGACGGCCAGGATGCCGAAGGCGATCAGTGCGCCGCGCAGTGCCGTGCGGCGGCGCTCCAGTCCGGTCATGCCATGAGTGAGTCCGAGGAAGATTGGCGCGAGACCCGGCGGATCTATGGTCACGACAAGGGTCGTGAACGCGTTGACCAGTTGCTCATATCCCGCCATGACATCCCCCTTTTGGCCATTTCGCCCGGCGTGGCGCGGCCTTTGTCCCGACGTTGATCCCAGTTTTCCGAAAGTTTCAAGCTTTTCCGCAAAAGGGGCGCAAAAGCTGTTAAGAACGAGGTCGAAAATTGGCGGCTGGCAACGCTTTCCGCTATAAAAACGGGATTGATTCCGAAACAAGAATGTGACCGATTTGACAGCGCAAATGACACCTGGCGGACGCGGCCCGAGCGAAATCGAGCCTATCTCCATCATCGAAGAAATGCAGCGTTCCTATCTCGACTACGCGATGAGCGTGATCGTGAGCCGTGCACTGCCTGACGTTCGCGACGGCATGAAGCCGGTGCATCGCCGCATCCTTTACGGCATGTCCGAACTCGGCGTCGACTGGAACAAGAAATACGTCAAATGCGCCCGCGTCACCGGCGATGTCATGGGTAAGTATCACCCCCATGGCGACGCCGCGATCTATGACGCGCTGGCCCGCATGGCGCAGGACTGGTCGCTCCGGCTGCCGCTCATCGACGGTCAGGGCAATTTCGGTTCTGTCGACGGCGACCCGCCGGCAGCCCAGCGCTACACCGAATGCCGCCTGCAGAAGGTCGCGCATTCGCTGCTCGACGATCTCGACAAGGACACGGTCGATTTCCGCGACAACTACGACGGCACGCTGTCCGAGCCGGTCGTCATTCCGGCCAAGTTCCCGAACCTTCTGGTCAACGGCGCCGGCGGCATCGCGGTTGGCATGGCGACGAACATTCCGCCGCACAACCTTTCGGAAGTGATCAACGGCTGCATCGCCGTGATGGACAATCCGGCCATCGAGCTCCTGCAGCTGATGGAACATATCCCGGGTCCGGACTTCCCGACGGGTGCGCTCATCCTCGGTCGCGCCGGCATCCGGTCTGCCTACGAGACGGGCAGGGGCTCCGTCATCATGCGCGGCCGTGCCCGCATCGAGCCGATGCGCGGCGATCGCGAACAGATCATCATCACCGAGATCCCGTATCAGGTGAACAAGTCGACGATGATCGAGAAGATGGCCGAACTCGTGCGCGACAAGCGCGTCGAGGGCGTCTCCGACATTCGCGACGAGTCCGACCGCGAGGGTTATCGCGTCGTCATCGAGCTGAAGCGCGATGCCAATGCCGAAGTCATCCTCAACCAGTTCTATCGCTACACGCCGCTGCAGACCTCGTTTGGCTGCAACATGGTGGCGCTGAACGGCGGCAAGCCGGAACAGATGATCCTGATCGACATGCTGAAGGCCTTCGTGTCCTTCCGCGAAGAAGTCGTCAGCCGCCGCACCAAATACCTGTTGCGCAAGGCCCGCGACCGCGCCCATGTCTTGGTCGGCCTCGCCATCTCCGTTGCCAATATCGACGAAATCATCAACCTCATCCGCCGTGCGCCCGATCCGCAGACGGCGCGCGAGCAGTTGATGGAACGCCGCTGGCCGGCCCAGGACGTCGAAGGCCTGATCCGCCTGATCGACGACCCGCGCCACCGCATCAACGAGGACCTGACCTACAACCTCTCGGAAGAGCAGGCCCGCGCGATCCTCGAACTGCGCCTGGCACGCCTGACAGCGCTCGGCCGCGATGAAATCGGCGACGAACTGAACAAGATCGGCACCGAAATCACCGATTATCTCGACATCCTGTCGTCGCGCCTCCGCATCCAGACCATCGTCAAGGACGAGCTGATCGCCATCCGCGACGAATTCGGCACGCCGCGCCGCTCCGAGATCGTCGAAGGCGGTCCGGATATGGAAGACGAGGACCTGATTGCCCGCGAGGACATGGTCGTCACCGTCAGCCATGCCGGCTACATCAAGCGTGTGCCGCTGACCACCTATCGCGCCCAGCGTCGCGGCGGCAAGGGCCGCTCCGGCATGGCAACGCGCGACGAGGATTTCGTCACGCGGCTCTTCGTTGCCAACACGCATACGCCGGTTCTGTTCTTCTCCTCGCGTGGCATCGTCTACAAGGAAAAGGTCTGGCGCCTGCCCATCGGCACGCCGCAGTCGCGCGGCAAGGCCATGATCAACATGCTGCCGCTGGAACCCGGCGAACGCATCACCACGATCATGCCGCTGCCCGAGGACGAAACAACCTGGGAAAACCTCGACGTCATGTTCGCGACGACCCGTGGCACGGTTCGCCGCAACAAGCTCGGCGATTTCGTCCAGGTCAACCGCAACGGCAAGATCGCGATGAAGCTCGAGGAAGAGGGCGACGAAATCCTCTCCGTCGAAACCTGCACGGAGCATGACGACGTGCTGCTGACGACCGCACTCGGCCAGGCGATCCGCTTCCCGGTCGATGACGTCCGCGTCTTTGCCGGCCGCAACTCCATCGGCGTGCGCGGCATGACGATGGCGGAAGGCGACAGCCTGATCTCGATGACGATCCTCAGCCATGTCGATGCCGATCCTGCAGAACGCGCGGCCTATCTGAAGCGCTCGGCGGCCGAACGCCGCGCCCTGGGCGTCGACGAAGAGGAAATCGCGCTTGTCGGCGAAGATGCCGGCGAAGTGACGGAACTGCCGGAAGAGCGCTATCAGGAACTGAAGGCACGCGAACAGTTCGTGCTGACGGTTTCCGAACGTGGCTTCGGCAAGCGCTCTTCGTCCTACGACTTCCGCATCTCGGGTCGTGGCGGCAAGGGTATCCGCGCCACCGACACGTCCAAGACCGGCGAAATCGGCGTTCTTGTCGCCGCCTTCCCGATCGAGGAGGCCGACCAGATCATGCTCGTCTCAGACGGCGGTCAGCTGATCCGCGTGCCGGTCAACGGCATCCGCATCGCCAGCCGCGCCACCAAGGGCGTCACGATCTTCTCGACGGCGGCAGACGAAAAGGTCGTCTCGGTCGAACGTATCAGCGAGCCGGAAGGCGACGACGAGGCAGACGCCTCCGCCGAGGCCAGTGTCGAGGCAGGCGAGGGCAGCGAGACGCCGCCTTCGGGCACTGCGGAGTGAAACAGAAAAGGGGCTGGCCTGAACGCCAGCCCCTTTTTTATGGGCAGTTAGTTTGACCAGGACGGTCACGCGTTGACCGTTTTCGATATTACTTGGTTGTGTTCGGGTTGGTGACTGCGGCCCTGATCTCGTCTTGAGACAGTGTGCCGTCACCGTTGCTGTCCACTTGCTTGAAGGCCTTGGCGATCGCTGCGGAGTATTCCTCTTTGGTCAAGGTCCCATCCAGATTCTGATCGAGCATCATGAGCTTGTCTGGTTGAATGGGGGACGCAAAGGCGCTGATCTTTTCGCCTTCCGTCTTTCTGGTCGCGTCCTGCAGCATCTCGTCAAAGGTGATTCGCTGGTCGCCATTCGCGTCGAGTTTGAAGTCGACCTCCTCGGCTTTCTGCCGAATGTCCGCCTGTTGCTCCTGGGTCGGAATGATGGTTACGCCGACATTCGTTCGCAGTTTTTGCCTCGCCAGTGGTGTGTAATACACGTCGAGGTCCTGCTTGGTAATCGTGCCGTCGCCGTCGATATCCTTTTGCAGAATACCGCTCAGGAACATGCTGCGGCGCTGAGCGCGTGTCACAGCCTCTTGCAACGTGAACATATCGCGGCTTGCTACACCGGCGCCATTGGTGACCTGATCGAAGAGACGTTCAAGCCGCCTTTGGGTCTCTTCCATGTTGCCTGGCTTGCCCTGAACAACAAAACTGATGAGCCAGTTGGGGACGGAGTTTTGTGGAATTTCCGAGTTCGCGCCGGGTGTAGACAGAGTGAGCACGGACGATAGAAAAACGACGCTGAACATAAAACCTCTCAATCAACGGTCGAATTGCGGGTGGTGGAAATAGGCACGCATAAATTGAAATATTTGTGAAGATTGGTTGTGCGATTTTAGACGTCAACCAACCTCTTCACAGATCAGCCCCACAGCTATTGCGAAGTGGGGCGCCGATTCCCAGATAACCCGTAACGCGTAACTGAAAGAGAGACCCCGATGCGCTTGCTGATTGCACTGATCCTGCCCTGGCTGACTTTCTTCACGATCGGCAGGCCGATTGCAGGGGTCATCTGCCTCATTCTCCAGATCACCCTGATCGGCTGGCTGCCAGCGGCGTTCTGGGCTGTTTATGCGCTGAGCCAGTACAACACCGACAAGAAGATCGAAAAGGCTTTGGGTCAAAGGGGCTGATAGACCTCATGGATGAGCTTGATCGGAACGAGGACCGCCTTTTCAATGATGCGTTTCTCGCCACCGTATACGACGCCTGGTATCCCTCCAAAGAGCGCGATGACTATGCGTTCTATCTGCCCTTTGCCCTGGCGGCCCGGCGCGTTCTCGATGTGGGCTGCGGCACCGGGACGTTTCTGAGCACGGTGCTCGGGCGTGGCCATACGGGCCATTTGACTGGAATCGACCCGAGTGCGGGCGTCATCGAGGTGGCAAGGCGCCATGCCGGAATCGCGTGGATTGAAGGCAGGCTCGAAGATCAGACTTGGTCGGAGACCTTCGATCTCGCAGTCATGACCGGCCACGCATTTCAGACCATTCGCGGCCACAGCGACATGAAACGGTTTCTCGGCTCAGCCGCTAGATCGCTGCGGGCAGGCGGCCTGTTTGCGTTTGAAAGCAGAAATCCCACTGCTCGTGCCTGGGAGTCCTGGCGTGACAGGCCATCCACCGCGATCCAGATGCCGGATGGTCGAGAGGTCACGGTTTCGACACGACTGACGTCGGATTTCAATGGAGAGACTGTCAGCTTCGTTCACACATTCACGGGCGATTTTGCAGGCTCGCCATTGCAAAGTGAAGGCACCCTGCAGTTCTGGAGCGAGCCGGTCCTAAGCGACTTGCTTCAGCAAGCCGGCTTCGTGATCGAAGCCCAGTATGGCGACTTCGCCGGCGTGGAGTTCGACCAATCAAGCGCTGAGATCGTCATCATCGCCCGCAAGATCTGAATCAATCAGCTTTCCTCGTCAATCCCGTCATTCGACAATTGCAGGATCGCGCCCGCCAGCGTTTCTGGCATCTGGGCGCCGGAGACCGCATATTTGCCGTCGAGGATGAAGAACGGGACCCCCGAAACGCCCATTTTCTGCGCGGCGTCGATCTCATCGACAACGGTATCCTTGTCCGCGTCGCTTGCCAGCAGTTTGCCGATCACATCGCCGTCCATCCCGGCCTCAACGGCGATCTCGACGAGCACCTTGTGGTCGCCGACATTGCGGCCTTCCGAGAAATTCGCCTTGAACAGGAGATCCGCGACCTTGCTCTGGACGTCGCGACCATGCTGCAGCGCCCAGTGGAGCAGGCGATGGGCATCCAGCGTGTTGGGCCCAACCTTGATCGCATCGAAATCATAGTCGATGCCGGCTTCCTTGCCGTACTCGACGATCTGCGCATGCGCCCGGTCGACATTCGCCTTGCCGCCGAACTTGGACGCGAGCCAGGCCTGATGGTCGATGCCTTCGGCCGGAATGTCCGGGTTCAGGCGATAGGGCCGCCAGGTGATGGAAACATCGGCCTGGCCTGCGGTCATGGCCAGCGCCTGTTCAAGGCGAGCCTTGCCCAGATAGCACCACGGGCAAACGACGTCGGAGACGATATCGATGGAAACGGTTCTCAAATCGGATTTCCTTTCGGACGACAAAACAGCAATTCAGAAACCAGCATATAGCCACTTTTCATTCGCAATTGCGGAAAAACAAGCAAACAGAGCGTTCGCTTTTCGGAACTCATCGCGCTCGCGCCGTCTCGTCCCACCAGGCCGGCAGGGAATATCCGTAGAGCGGTGTCACGGGCGGATGCGCAAGGTTCTTCCGGTGCGCCACCCATTGCTGGGCAATGTGGTAGAGCGGAATGACATAATAGCGTGACATCAGGACCCGATCGAGGGCCCTGATCGAGGCGATGAAATCGTCCTGGCCGCGTGCGCTGACGATGGTTGCCAGGATACGATCGATGCCCGGGTCCGCAACGCCTGCGAAACTGTCGGTCCCTTGCACGCTCCTGCTTGCCGATCCCCAGCGCCCGATCTGTTCTGCGCCCGGAGAGAGCGACGAACTGTACGATTTCAGAACCATATCATAATCGAAGGATTGCGACCGCTGCTGATACGAGCTGTCATCGACCGTGCGCACGACGATATCGACACCAATGGCGGTCAGGAACCTCTGGTAGGCCAGCGCCACCTTTTCCTGGTCTGGGCTCTGCGTCATGATCTCGAATGTCAGCGGCTTGCCCTTGCCGTCGACCATCTTGCCGTCGCGGATCGAATAGCCTGCCTCCTTGAGCAGATCGACCGAACGCTTGAGGACCTTGCGGTCACGCCCCGTACCGTCGGTCACCGGCAGCCGGTAGCTGCCATCAAGAAACTCCGGCTCCATATCCTTCTTCAGATCGCCGATCAGGGACAATTCCTTCTCGCTGGCCGGCACGCCGTAGCTGGAGAGATCGGAATTCTGCCAGAAGCTTTCCGTCCGGGCATAGACTTCGCCGAAGAGATTGCGGTTCACCCATTCGAAATCGAAGGCCAGCGTCAGCGCCTCGCGAACGCGCACATCCTGAAACAGCGGGCGTCGCGTGTTGAAAACGAAGCCGAACATGCCGGAGGGAAGCTTCGGCATGAACTCCTCGCGAACGACATCGCCCGATCGAACGGCCGGAAAATTGTAGGAATCGCGCCAATGCGTCGGGCTCCCGTCGGCATAGATGTCGACGTCACCCTTCTTGAAGGCTTCGAACAGCGTCTGGTCCTGCAGATAATAGTTGATGGTAATCCGGTCGTAGTTGGCGAGCCCGCGCATGGCGGGCAGGTCGTTGGCCCAATAGTTGGGATTGCGCTTGTAGACGATCTTTTCGCCCGGCTTGACCCTGTCGAACAGGTAGGGTCCCGAGCCGATCATCTGCGTGAGGCCGGATTGCTCAAACTTTTTTGGGTCGATCGCGTGCTTCGGAAGCACCGGCGAGAGCGCCAGAAGCATTGGAAACTCGCGATCGGCATCCTTGGTGAAGGTGAAGCGAACGCTGTTTTCGCCGACCTTCTCCATCTTCTCGACCTTCTTCAGGCGGTTGGAGAAGGGCGGTCGGCCATGGTCGCGCAGGAGTTCGAAGGTGAAGATCACGTCGTCTGCCGTCACCGGCTTGCCATCCGACCAGCGCGCGCGCGAATCGAGATTGAACTGCAGGTAGGTGCGATCGTCATCCATTTCGACGGACTTGGCCAGCAGTCCATAGAGCGTGAACGGCTCGTCTGCGGAGCGCAGCATCAGCGGCTCGAAGATAAGGCTGCCATATTGCGGATCCCAGAGCCCGCGGGCCGTCGTGCGCATGCCCTTGAGCACAAAGGGGTTGAGACTGTCGAACGTGCCGACCACGCCATAGGTCACCGAACCGCCCTCGGGCGCCTTGGGATCGGCGTAGGGAAAATGGTCGAAATCCGCGGGCAGGGCAGGTGCGCCGTGCATGGCAATGGCATGCGTGGGCTCGGCCCGCGAGACAGTCGCTGTGAGAACAAAGACAGCTGTCTGCACCACGGCAGCAATTGCGAGCAGCAATCTCAAATACCGGCCCTTCCATATGTGATCGATTCGCCGGCGAGGTTACCATGCAATGGGTCCAAAACGCGGCTTCGGGCGGTCCGCAGGCGCAAAAAACCGAATGCAGGGCTGGAAAAACCCTATTCACTTCTGTAACAGGAAGTGAAATTGCATGGGCCATTCAAATGCCTTATTTGGCCCACAGACACCGCGACGAGATTGAACGAGCGGGGCGCGTGACGCCTGAGCTTGTGGAACGATGACACCGGGAGACCAAAACCGAATGAATATCTCACTGAAGAAGTTCGCCGCCGCTGCTGTCGGCAGCCTGTCCCTGCTGGTAGCCGGCACCGCCGTCAACGCACAGGACGCAGCGCCGGAAGGCGCGCCGCAGGCTCTTCCGCAGGGCTGGTTCAAGGTCTGCACCAAGCAGGAAGACAATGACGTCTGCATCGTGCAGAACCTTCAGCAGGCGGCCAATGGCCAACTTCTGACGGCTGTCGGCCTCATCACCGTTTCCGGCAAGGTCAACCGCAAGCTCATCCAGGTATCGGTTCCTTCCGCTCGCGCCATCGCACCGGGCATCCTGATGCAGATCGACGGCGGCAAGGGCCAGAAGCTCGACTACGCCGTCTGCATGCCCGACAAGTGCATTGCCGAAGCGCCGCTGACCGATGGCCTGATCGCCGCGCTCAAGAAGGGCAACGAAGTGGTCTTCACCTCGATCAACTTCCAGCGCGCCCCGAACCCGATCAAGATCGCTCTTGAAGGCTTCGGCACCTCCTTCGACGGCGCTCCGGTCGAGCAGTCGAAGCTGGAAGAAACCCAGCGCGCCCTGCAGGAGAAGACGCTGAAGGAAGCCGAAGCTCGCCGCAAGAAGCTGGAAGACGCCCAGAAGGCAGCGACGCAGAACCCGAAGTAAGGTTCTGATCTGGAATACGAAAAAAGCCCGGAACGCGTTCCGGGCTTTTTTGTTTGGAGGGGCAGGACGTTTCTTGAACTCCAGCTTCCGCTGACGTCAATGTGCGATGATGGCCTTCGGCTTGTAATGCCCGGGATCGGCAGCCTCGAAGATCTGGGTGATCTGCGGGTGCCTCAGCGGCATGCCGCTTTCATCCGCCACGAGGTTCTGCTCCGAAACATAGGCGACATATTCCGTCTCTTCATTCTCCGCGAGGAGATGGTAGAACGGCTGTTCACGGGTCGGCCTGACCTCGGCAGGAATGGAATTCCACCATTCCTCGGTGTTGGCATATTCCGGATCGACATCAAAGATCACGCCGCGGAACGGAAAGATCCGATGGCGCACGACCTGTCCAATCTGATACTTCGCGATACCTTGCTTCATTGTCATATTCCTTTCACAGGAATATTTGGTGCAATTTTTGCAAAGCGCAAGAGGGTAGGTGTTGCAGAGCGGCCATACCCGCGTTTGCTTGCCATATCTTAACGCAGTCGCCGCATAATGGTCCCAGCAGCAAACTCGGGGGTCGATGATGACGATGGCCAATCTGGCGCAGCTTTCGCCTGGAATGACCGTGCGGGCAGACACGCTGCACCTTGCCGAAGTGGTCAGCGCTCTCAGCGCCGCGCTCGACATGACGGACGGCCAGCCGGTCGGCCACAGTGCCAGATGCTGCTGGATCGGCATGCATGTCGGCGAACGGCTCGGCCTCGAGACGTCCGAATTGCACGATCTCTTCTACATGCTCTTCCTGAAGGACCTTGGATGCAGCAGCAATGCGGCGCGCATCTGCCAGCTCTATGCAACGAATGACCACGAATTCAAGCGCAATTCCAAGCTGATGGATCAGAGCCTCGGTCAGGTTCTGCATTTCGTGGCGACGAATACGGCAGTGAAATCCGGTCTCGCCACCAAGCTCAAGACCATCCTGAACATCGCCAGAAACGCCGGCAACATCACGCGCGATCTCATCGAGACGCGCTGCGAGCGCGGCGCCGAGATTGCCCGCACCATGCGCTTTCCCGAGACCGTGGCGCGCGGCATTCTGGACCTTGACGAACACTGGGATGGTCGCGGCCATCCGCTCGGTCGCCAGCAGAACGACATTTCACTGCTGGCCCGCATTGCGCTTCTCGCCCAGGTCATCGATGTCTTTCACATCACCGGCGGTCGCGAGGCTGCGCTGAGCGAGGTGCGCAGGCGGGCAGGGACCTGGTTTGACCCTGAGCTTGTCACCCTCTTCGAGAGGCTCGCCAAGGACCAGTCTTTCTGGGCCGTGCTCGAAGGACAGGACATTGAAGCCCGGGTGTTCGCGCTCGAACCGGCCACGAACCGCACGCCTGTCGATGACGATCTGCTGGATGACATCGCCGATGGTTTCGCACAGGTCGTGGACGCCAAGAGCCCGTTTACCAGCGGCCACAGCAAGCGCGTTGCGCTCTATAGCGACATGATCGCCGAAGAACTGGGCATGGAGGTTTCGCGCAAGCGCTGGCTGGTCCGTGGTGCGCTTCTGCACGATATTGGAAAGCTGGGCATTTCCAACGAGATACTCGACAAGGCCGGCAAGCTGGATGAGGATGAGTGGCGTGCCATGAAGAACCATCCGGTGCTCGGCCAACATATCCTGTCGAGGATCGACACGTTTTCCGGCATTGCCTCGATTGCCATGAACCATCACGAAAAGCTCAACGGCAAGGGGTATCCCAACGGCATCGGCGCCGACGTACTCGATCTGGAAACACGCATCGTCACGGTCGCCGACATCTTCGACGCCCTGAGCGCCGACCGTCCATACCGCGCCGCGATGGCGACATCGAAGGCACTGTCGATCATGCGGGAGGAAGTTGGCACCGGTCTTGATCGCGATTGCTTCGATGCGCTGGTATCAGCCATCGGAAGGCTTGAGAACGCCAAGGCAAGCGCCGCACGGGAAACCGCAAGCGCGGTCTGATCCAATCATGGGCGGGCCCTGGACCAAGCCACGCAAGCTGGATCACATCGGCCCAGACCTCGGCAAATCGGCACACGTATGGACATTTATGTTCCATAATCTATCTTATCAGATTTGGATATGTTGCCAGGCAGATTCCATTTTCAAATGCAACGGAGACAATAATGGCCATGATTTCAGGAGGATGGAATGGCCCGCTCTTTTATGCAGTTGAGTTTGGACGAACGACGTATCATCGCGCAGATGAATGAGAAGAAGATCAGCCAGGCCGAGATCGCCCGCAGGCTCGGTCGGGATCGTTCGACCATCTGCCGGGAACTGCGGCGCAATTTCTGGCATGACCGAGAGGTCCCGATTGCCGAAGGCTACTGGCATGTGACAGCGCACCGGTTGGCGGCGGCTCGCCGGCGCCAGTATCGTAAACTGCTGCGCGATCCTCTTCTGTGCGCGGCCGTCATTGAGCGTTTGCAGGAGGGTTGGTCGCCTGAACAGATTTCGGGACGGATCCGGCTGTCGAGTGGTGCACAGACGAGGTTGAGCCATGAGACGATCTATCGGTATGTCTACTCGAAGGAAGGCCAAGATCAGCAACTGGCGCGATATCTGCCCGAAAGACGCAGAAGGCGCCGGCCCCGATATGCTCGCAAACCCCGAAGCCTCGTCTTTCCCATGGAATGCGCCATACGGAACAGACCTGAAAGGGTCAATTCCCGACAGGAATTCGGCCATTGGGAAGCGGATTTGATGATCTTCAGAAAGGAGCATGGTTCCGCCAACATAGCGACTGTTGTTGAACGAAAGAGCCGTTACACGGTGCTGTTTCGCAATAACGACCGGCGCTCGAAGCCGATCATGAACCAGTTGATCCATCATCTGACTCCCCTGCCCGCCGCAGCCCGCCAAAGCCTGACATTCGACAGAGGACTGGAGTTCACGTCATGGCGCGAACTGGAGACTGGCATGGGAGCGGCGGCATGGTTCTGCGATCCGCAGGCGCCCTGGCAGAAAGGCACCGTCGAGAACACCAACAAGCGTGTCCGGCGCTATCTACCCCCGGAAACCGTTGTACTGGACATCACCGATCAAGACATCCGGGCACTGTGCGATCGGCTCAACGACACGCCGAGAAAGTGCTTGGAGTATAGGACGCCCAAGGAAGTGTTCCGTCAGCATCTGTTGGCTATGGGCACATGAAGATGTAGATTTCCGCGACGCGTTGCATTCAAATTGGAACCAGCACCAAATCCTGGAGCCTCAGGACGTCTGCCCTTTGAAACCTATTGCCTCGGCGGTCCCTTTCTCATCAGGTCGGCATAGGCTTCGTCAGCCTGACGCTGTGCCACATAGAGCGCGTCCTGTGCATCCTGCATCCGCATCCGCGCATCGTCACGACGACGCCACAGGTCGTTTCTCCGGTCGCGATCCTTTTCGACCTTGATGTCGTTGCTGATCTGGTCGAGCTCATAGCGTGCGCTGTCGACCGCGGACTGCGCCGAGTGAACACGCCCGCCGATCTGCGCGTAATAGGAAAACTGCTGCATCTGGTCGGCCGGACACATGCTGGCATCCGTGCGTCCCTTCTGCCCGGCGGCCAGCCCGTTGGCAGGCGTGCAATAATTCCGGATGCCCTTCTGCCAGCCGGCATCCCACTTTGCCGTATCGACGGGCAGCTTGTATTGCGAGCAGGCTTTCTGATGTTCGGCAATATAGGATTGCGGCTCGCCGTTTTGGCCGTTCTGGAGCCCGAGCTGCTCCCAATCGACCGTCTGGCATTCGTTCTTGTTGAGTGTCGCGCAACCAGAAAGGAACAGCGACGCCACCATCGCCGCGCAGAACGCCAGCGTCACACAAAATCTGGAAGTCATCGCCCCATCAGCCCCCTGATATCCCCGGAGCAATACTAGGCAATCGGTTTTTCAAGTAAAGACCGTTTCGCGCCTGCCGATGCTGCGAAGCAGTTGACGTCGCGTTGCAAGCGGCTATAAGCGCAAGTCGGAAAACGAAATCGCTGGATCGCTTCAGCGAATGCCGTTTTCCGATAGCTGAAGAAATCGAGATTTTCTCTTTATCTTCAGACGGATGGAAGAGTGTCCGAGTGGTTTAAGGAACCGGTCTTGAAAACCGGCGTGCGGGAGACCGTACCGTGGGTTCGAATCCCACCTCTTCCGCCAAAGCGCCCCAAATTCCATCACTGTTCGACGAAGACTTTGAAGAGCCGGTTTCCGGTCCGCCGAACCGCCCGCAATGCCGTTGCGGCAAAAGCCGGCTTAAGCGCCAACGCGTTCGAAATGAACGAGTTCCCTTTCAAGGATATGGTGCACGCGCGAATGGATCTTCAGGTTCGGGATGACACCGGCCCGCCAGGCGCTGCGATAGACATCGCGGCTGCTGTCGTAGATCATTCCCCAGGCGATCAGGCTGGCGAGGATGGAGATGATGTAGATCTGGATGCGCATGGGTTACGGTCTAGCCGCAATTGAGGCAATCCTGCGGCAAATACAGAGGGTCACAGAAAGTTCATCCACGCCTGCCGGCTTTTGCGGCCGAAGATCGGGACGAGGCGCGAGGTGCGGTGGTTCCGCACCTCGACACAAACACGAGTGCCTCAGCCGACAAAGGCCCGTTCGATCACGAACTCCGCCGGCTTGTTGTTGGCCCCTTCGGTAAGCCCTGCCCGCTCCAGCAGTTCCTTCGTATCCTTGAGCATCGCTGCCGAGCCGCAGATCATGCCGCGATCAATGGCCGGGTCCAGCGGCGGAACGCCGAGATCGGCATAGAGCTTGCCGTTTTCCATCAGGTCGGTGATGCGGCCCTGGAACGGATAGTCCTCGCGCGTTACCGTCGCATAATGCTTCAGCTTGTCGCCGACGATCTCGGAGAGGATTTCATCGTTCCTGATTTCCTCGACGAGGTCGAAGCCGTATTGCAACTCGGCGACTTCGCGGCAGGTATGGGTGAGGATGACTTCCTCGAATTTCTCATAGGTTTCCGGCTCGCGGATCAGCGAGGCGAAGGGGGCGATGCCCGTGCCTGTCGAGAACATGTAAAGGCGCTTGCCGGGCGTCAGCGCGTCGAGCACCAGCGTTCCCGTCGGCTTCTTGCGCATGAAGACGGTATCGCCCGGCTGGATCTTCTGCAGCTCGGTCGTCAGCGGGCCGTCCGGCGCCTTGATCGAGAAGAATTCCAGTTCCTCGGCCCAGGCGGGGCTGGCGATCGAATAGGCGCGATAGAGCGGCTTGCCCTCGACCATCAGGCCGATCATCACGAACTCGCCCGAACGGAAGCGGAAGCTTTCCGGCCGCGTCATCCTGAAGCGGAACAGACGGTCCGTGTAGTGATGGACGAAGGTCACGGTTTCAGCGAAGACGCCGGCCGGCACCTCTGCCGCGACATCCTGTTTCAATACGGGTGCGTTCATTCTTGATCCAATCCGGGTGGGCGTGCCGCAGACAAACTTGAGTTTGAGAGGCAGATATTACATTTCCGACCGCCGGTGAAGCGACCTTGTTCTATTTGTCGCCTTTGACGGAGAATGCTTTGCCGCCATTCTCGCAAACCCTATATCTCAAATATACATTTAAGATTTGATATGCATCAATGGATGGCGGCAGCGTGGCGCCTTACGACGCCTTGCGACGCCAGCTGAACCCCTGCCCGGCCTCGGCCGCCTTGAAGGCCGGCTGGGTGTGCAGGCTGATCCCCGGCAGGCGATTTTCGGCAAGGCGCTTCAGTGCCGTCGCATTGGTGACGGCGAAGCTGTCAATGCCGCAGCGGATCATCAGCGGGATCTGGTCGATCAGCACATCGCCAACCGCCCTTACCTCGCCGTCGTAGCCCAGGCGCTCACGAAGCAGCGAGGCATGGCTGAAGGCGCGACCGTCGTTGAACGCCGGGAAAGCGAGTGCCACGAGCGCGATGCGCTCCAGATGCGGCGCAAGCTTCGTGACATCATCGGCAGGCGCGATCAGAACGCCGAAACCGCCCTCGTTGCTGGCTTCCATCTGCTCGAGGAATTCGGCAAGCGACAGGATCGGCCGAGCACCTTGCGGCAGAGCCTCGCCCTCGACGGGCAAGACCCATGCGTCATTCTCGACAAAGCCGGTTTCTTTCCAGATCTTGGTCATGCGTCAGTTCTTTCTCAAGCCGCCTTGGAGGACGGACCGTAAAGCGCGTCCTTGAACGGCTGCGGGCCAACCCGGCGATAGGTATCGATGAAGCGCTCGGCGGCGTCGGTGCGGATGGTAAGATAGGTGTTGACCACGGTTTCCACCGCATCCGTCACCTTCTCCGGCTCGAAGCCGCGACCGATGATTTCACCGATGGACGAGTTCTCGTCCGCCGAGCCACCCAGCGTGATCTGATAGAGTTCTGCACCCTTCTTTTCGACGCCGAGCAGGCCGATATGGCCGACATGGTGGTGGCCGCAGGCATTGATGCAGCCGGAAATCTTGATCTTGAGTTCGCCGATCTCCGCCTGGCGTTCAGCCGAGCCGAAGCGTGTTGACAACTCCTGCGCCACCGGAATGGAGCGGGCATTGGCGAGCGCGCAATAGTCGAGCCCCGGACAGGCAATGATGTCTGTGATCAGCCCGGCATTGGCCGTGCCGAGACCGGCCGGCTGAAGCGCACGATACAGCGGCTCCAGATCGGCGATCGCCACATGCGGCAGAATGATATTCTGCTCATGGCTGATGCGGATTTCGTCGAAGGCGTATTCTTCGGCGAGATCGGCAACGAGGTCCATCTGGCTGTCCGTCGCATCGCCCGGAATGCCGCCGATCGGCTTCAGCGAGATGGTGACGGAGGCATAGTCCGGGTTCTTGTGCGGATGTACATTCTGCTGCACCCAGCGTGCAAAGCCTTCATCCGACTTCTTCCAGGCGGCAAGGCTTGCCCAGCCCTCTGGCCGCTCAGGCAATGCCGGAGGGGCGAAATAGGTGGTGATGGCGGCAATGTCCTGATCGGGCAGCTTCAGCTCGCCATCCTTGAGATGCACGAACTCGGCCTCGATCTGACGCGTCAGTTCCTCGACGCCCGTTTCATGGACGAGGATCTTGATGCGGGCCTTGTACTTGTTGTCGCGGCGGCCGTGCAGATTGTAAACGCGCACGATCGCGGTCGTGTAGGAGAGCAGGTCTTCTTCGGGCAGAAAGTCGCGGATCTTCTTGGCGAGAAGTGGTGTACGCCCCTGCCCGCCGCCAACCCAGACCGCAAAGCCGAGTTCGCCCTTGTCGTTCTTCTTCAGCTGCAGGCCGATATCGTGAACCTGGATCGCCGCGCGGTCATGCTCGGCGCCGGTGACAGCGATCTTGAACTTGCGCGGCAGGAAGGAGAATTCCGGATGGACGGAAGACCACTGGCGTAGGATTTCCGCATAAGGCCGCGGATCGGCAGCCTCGTCGGCGGCGGCACCGGCAAAATGGTCGGCCGTGACGTTGCGAATGCAATTGCCCGAGGTCTGGATCGCGTGCATTTCGACAGACGCCAGATCCGTCAGGATATCCGGCGTGTCGGAGAGTTTCGGCCAGTTGTACTGGATGTTCTGGCGCGTCGTGAAATGGCCGTAGCCGCGGTCATACTTGCGCGCAACATGGGCCAGCATCCGCATCTGCTTCGCATTCAGCGTGCCATAGGGAATGGCGACGCGCAGCATATAGGCGTGAAGCTGGAGATAGACGCCGTTCATCAGGCGCAGCGGGCGGAAAGCATCCTCGGCGATCTCGCCGGCAAGGCGCCTCTCCACCTGGTCGCGGAACTGCGCGACGCGCGCGGACACGAAGGCGTGGTCGAATTCATCGTAACGGTACATGGTGTCTCCGGTATCAGAGCAATTCCAGGAAAAGTGTGAAGCGGTTTTCCGTCCGGAATTGCGTATGAAATTAGGCGGCGCGCGGGGCGTCGAAGGCGTTCTCGCCATAGCCGACGGTCGGGCCTTCAGCGCGGATGCGCTCGCGCAGGCGAATGGGGCGGATCGTTTCGCCCACCTCTTCCACTTCCACGAGGTTGACGTCCAAAATCTTGTTGGCCGCAAAATCGCGCTTGCCGATGGCTTCCAGCGAGGCTTCCGCTTCCGCGTGGCGGGCAATCAGTGCGTCCTGGAGCGAGGTCGTCCACTCGCCACTGGCATTCAGCCAGACGGCGATGCCGTCGCCGAGACGATTGGCGGTGAGAACCTTGTAGATCATGTCAAACTCCCATGGAGGCAGGCTGCTGCAGCGCTGCAAGGCTGAGCGGCGTGGATTTGTCGAAATGGGCTCCGGCGACGGCCTCGCCGATGACGACCATGACCGGGCCGGTCAGTTCGTCGAAATTTTGCAGGCTCGGCAGGTCGGCGATCGTGCCGTGGAACAGGCGCGCCTCGCGACGGCTGGCATTCTCGATGACGGCAACCGTGGTCTCGCGCGGCATCCCGCCGGCAATCAGCCGCTCGGCCACGGAGGCAGCAACCGTGCGGCCCATATAGACGGCAATGGTCGCGCCGGATACGGCAAGCCGAGCCCAGTCGGGCAGCACATCGCCGGTCATGTCGTGGCCGGTGGTGAAGACGAGCGACGAGGCAACGCCGCGCAGCGTCAGCGGCAATTCGAAATCGGCAGCAGCCGCAAAGGCAGAGGTAATGCCCGGCACGATCTCATAGGTCACGGCCGCCTCGCGCAGCGCCGCCATCTCTTCCGCCGCACGGCCGAAGATCAGCGGATCGCCGGACTTGAGCCGCACGACACGCTTGCCTGACTTGCCAAGATCGACCAGCAGATCGTTGATTTCATTTTGAGACTTTGAATGGCAGCCCTTGCGCTTGCCAACCGGAATGCGCTCGGCATCGCGCCGGCCCATATCGACAACGGCCTGGGGAACCAGCGCGTCATAAACGATCACATCGGCTTCCATCATGACGCGCTGGGCACGCAGCGTCAGAAGATCTTCGGCCCCAGGGCCTGCGCCGACGAGCCAGACATGGCCGGGCAAACCGGCCGAGGCGCTCAGGAGACGATCCGCCTCGGCCGCGGCGAGTGTTGCATTGCCGTTTGCCACGGCGTCCGCAACTGCGCCGGAAAAGAAACGACGCCAGAAGACTCGTCTCGAAACGCCCTTCGGGATCTTTTGTTCCACGCGGTCGCGATAATTTATGGCGAGGCGCGCCAAACGGCCGAGCGACGGCGACAGCATCTGATCGACGGCTGCGCGGATCATCTGCGCCAGAACCGGCCCTGCCCCTTCGGTGCCGATCGCCACGGCCACGGGTGCGCGGTTGACGAGCGCTGGCGTGAAGAAGTCGCAATAGTCGGGCTGATCGACGGCGTTGGCCGGGATTTTCAATGCGCGTGCGCGGTCGACAATGGCGCGGTCTTCCGCTTCATGGCCCGTCGCGGCAAAGACCAGAACCGCCTGATGCATCAGGGCATCGCCCTCCTCCGGCAAAACCTGCCGCAGGCCATGGGCGAAAATGAAATCAGCAAAGGCCTTTTCAGGCGCATCGGCGGCAACAATGATCTCCACTTGCGTGTTGGCAAGCAGGCGCGCCTTGGCATAGGCCTCGTCGCCCTCGCCATAGACAAGCGCCACCTTCCCCGCCACACGGAAGAAGGCCGGAAACACCGAAAGCTGGTCTTCTCTTGCAATCATGAATGCGCGCCTGATCTCACTTTGGCAGAATATTCTCTTTTCGGCACGAAAACCGGAAGGAACAGAAATGCGGATGGAGCACGGACAGGATATTTCTTTGCCCCGAACAAAAGCTTTCTGAGCAAATCCGCCCGGTTAACACAAGCTTCGATTTACAGCGCGGACATGGCTCAATAACGTCGAGTCACTTCAAAACCGTGAAAGGATCGCTTTATGGACTATGCGCCCGAGGTCATTGCCGCCCGCCTCCTCGATGTGATGGAGAAGGATGTCCTGCCCTTGACGCACAAGGGCGTCAATAGCGGCGCCAAGGTTTTCGGCGCGGCGATCCTGAAAAAGTCCGATCTGTCGCTGGTGATTGCAGGCACCAACAACGAAATCGAAAACCCGCTCTGGCACGGCGAAGTCCACACGCTGAAACAGTTCTACGAACGCCCTGGCGAGAAGAACACGAAGGACCTCATCTTCTTCTCGACGCACGAACCATGCACCATGTGCATGTCGGCGATCACCTGGGCCGGCTTCGACAACTACTACTATTTCTACAGCCACGAGGATAGCCGCGACGCCTTCGCCATTCCGCATGACCTGAAGATCATGAAGGAACTCTATGGCCTCGACGCCGGCGGCTACCATCGCCAGAACGCCTTCTGGAAGAGCTTCTATCTCGGCGACCTCGTTGCCTCATCGCCGGACGCGGAGCGGACCGCGCTGCAGGACCAGACGGCACGCATCAAGACGGAATATGACCGGCTGTCGAATGTCTACCAGTCCAGCAAGTCCGCCAATGCCATTCCCCTGAACTGAGACGAGAACCGAGACAGCATGACCATGGAACCCTCGCGCGACATCTCCCGCCTCATCGAAATCATGGCGGCGCTCCGCACGCCCGTGACCGGCTGCCCCTGGGACCTCGAACAGAATTTCGAGAGCATCAAGCCCTACACGATCGAAGAGGCCTATGAAGTCGCCGACGCCATCGAGCGCAACGACATGGGCGATCTCTGCGAGGAATTGGGCGACCTTCTGCTGCAGGTCGTCTTCCACGCGCAAATGGCTGAAGAAAAAGGACAATTTTCCTTTGGTGACGTGGTGGAGGCAATCACCCGCAAAATGATCCGCCGCCACCCCCATGTCTTCGCCGTCTCGGACGCCGAAACACCCGGCGCGGTGAAGGCGCAATGGGATGAGATCAAGACAGAAGAAAAGCGCGAGCGCGCCGAACGCCGCGCAAGGGCCGGCTATGTCGAACCCGACAATGGCCTGCTCGGCTCGGTCCAGCGGTCATTTCCGGCTCTGACCGAGGCGCTCAAGATCCAGGAGAAGGCTGCCAAGGTCGGTTTCGACTGGAAGGAGGCCGCCCCCATCCTCGACAAGATCGAGGAGGAACTCGGCGAACTCCGCGAGGCATTGGCAGAAGGCAACCAACAAGCCGTCGCCGACGAACTCGGCGACCTCATCTTCGCCACCGTCAATATCGGGCGGCATATCGGGGCCGATCCGGAGATGGCGCTGCGCGGAACGAATACGAAGTTCAGAAGGCGATTCAGATATATAGAGACGTCTCTTAAAGCGTCAGGCGAGGAAATCGGGGATGCCTCGCTGGAGCGGATGGAAGAGCTTTGGGTTGAGGCGAAGGGGTCGGAGCGGCAGGGCTAGATCTCATCCAGGTCGATATTGCGGCCTCGATGGAAGACACGAAGGATTGTTACCTGACCGTTTTCGACGCGAAAGATCACTGTCGCGCGGCGCTCATAACCGACGCTTCTCATGTTGCTGTCGTTATTGATCACTGTCCCTCGATGCGGAAACAACTCGAGACGCTGAAGAAAGTCTCGCATCCTCCCGATATAGTCACGCGCAATCCGCTCGCCTGCTTCAGCAAGAATGTAATCAAAGATTTCATTGACATCAGATACCGCAGACGAGGAGAGAACGACGCGGTGCTTCATTCACGATAGCCTGCGTTCTTTGCGGCTCGATCCATATGACCCTCGATCTGTTCCCATGCTTCCTCGATCGGGATGAGCAGCGAAGGATCGGCGTCAATGGCTTCAAGCATCGGAACCATCTCCGTCTTCATCCACCGATCAATCTCTGCCTGATGCGGCCCGTCTTCGAAAACCAAGGACAGCAGCCCATCGACCACAACGTCGCTCTCGCTCTGGTACTCTCCCGAGCGCACCTTTTCGGCAATCATATCTGCCATTTCTTCAGGCAATTCGATGGTGAGCGCGCGTGTTCTCGACATGGATCAAGCTCCTGTTCATGCGAAAATAACACAGGAACGCACTCGATCAAAGCACGCACAGAGTAGGCAGCCTACCACTCATCCTTCTTCGACTTCACCGTCCCGAGCTTGCGCTCCAGCTCGCCCGAGGACGCCGCCGATATCCGGATATCGAGGCTCACCGAGCCGTCTTCCTGGTCGTGGCGTTCATCGACCATGGCGTTGGCATAGAGCCAGGGCAGCAGTGACAGTTTGTCGGGTGAAATGTCGATGGTCACTTCGGTCATCACGCCGGAAATGCGGCGGCTGATTTCTTCCATGAGCGCATCGACGCCCTCGCCTGTCACGGCCGAAATGGCGCGGACATTGGCGGTGGCGGCGGCCTTGTCGGCAATGGCCTCATGGGCCTCCGGCTCCAGCCGGTCGATCTTGTTCCAGACTTCGAGAATGCGGTCTTCCGCCTCCTGCCCCTCGATGCCGAGATCGGTCAGGATGCGCATGACGTCGCCCGCCTGCGACGCATTGTCCGGATCGGACATGTCGCGCACATGCAGGATGAGATCGGCTTCCAGCACCTCTTCCAGCGTCGCGCGGAAGGCGGCGACGAGATGCGTCGGAAGGTCGGAAATGAAGCCCACCGTGTCGGACAGGATCACCGTGCGACCCTGCGGCAGCTTCATACGGCGCAGCGTCGGGTCGAGCGTGGCAAACAGCATGTCCTCGGCAAGAACGCCGGCACCTGTGATCCTGTTGAACAGGGTCGATTTGCCTGCGTTCGTATAGCCGACGAGAGCCACGATCGGATGCGGCACCTTGCGGCGCTTGGCCCGGTGCAACTGGCGCGTACGACGCACCTGTTCCAGCTCGCGCTCCAGCTTGACGATCTTGTCCTGCAGCACACGTCTATCGGCTTCGATCTGCGTTTCACCGGGGCCGCCCATGAAGCCCGCGCCACCGCGCTGGCGTTCAAGGTGGGTCCAGCTGCGAACGAGACGGCCCTTCTGATAATTCAGATGCGCAAGCTCGACCTGCAGCGTGCCTTCCTTGGTGGAGGCGCGGCGGCCGAAGATTTCAAGGATGAGGCCCGTGCGGTCGATGACCTTGGCCTTCCATTCACGCTCAAGATTGCGCTGCTGCACCGGTGTCAGCGGATGATCGACGATGATCAGGCCGGCATTCTCGGCCTTGGCCATCTCGCCGATCTCTTCCACCTTGCCAGTGCCCATCAGGGTCGCCGGGCGCGGCTGCGAGACGCTCACGATGATGCCGCCCGCGATCTCGAGATCGATGGCGCGGGCAAGGCCGATGGCTTCTTCCAGCTTGGCTTCGTTGGAGCGGGGAGCCGTGGTCGCGGTCTCGCCCTTCGGGTGCGGGTGCTTCAGCACCGGCACAACGACAAGCGCACGCATGTCGTCGCGCGGAACGTCGTGTTCCGCGCCGGCAGCGTCGGTCGTGTCAAATTCGTCTGAAATGGCTTTTATCCGTTAGCCCGCGTCTTCACCTTCGAACATCTGCACGGGCTGGCCGGGCATGATAGTCGAGATCGCGTGCTTGTAAACCAGCTGGGAATGACCATCCCTGCGCAGAAGGACGCAGAAATTGTCGAAGGACGTCACAACGCCCGTGAGCTTCACGCCGTTGATCAGGAAGATCGTCAGCGAAATCTTCTGCTTTCTGACGGTGTTGAGAAACAGGTCCTGGAGGTTCTGAGAACGTTCCGCCATATGCGCCGCTACTTTCTTATGTGCCGGCGTTCGGGACGCCGCTTGGAATGAAATGATGTCCCCGCAAACCCTCACTTTTGCGGCAATAGAAGACTCGTATCAAATCAATGTCTTTTCCGCAATGTCGAAAAAGGCTTCTCTGATCTGCTTTGACACAAGTCCGGGGTGACCATTGCCGATCGTCTTGCCGTCGATGGAAACGACGGGAAAACAGATACTTGTCGCCGCCGTGATGAAGACCTCGCGGGCGTTCAGCATATCCTCGACAGTGAAACGCTCTTCACGGATTTCGATCCCGTCCCGCTTCGCCACATCGAGAAGCGTCGTGCGGGTAATCCCGCGCAGAATGCCGTGTTCGGCCGGCCGCGTGCGCAGCACGCCATCGGTTCCGACCATCCAGACATTGGTGGCAGCACCCTCCGTCACGTAGCCTTCGGCATCAACATAGATCGCTTCCTGCGCGCCTGCCACCTTGGCCGCCTGACGCGCCATGGCGTTGGGCAGAAGGCCCACGGTCTTGATGTCCACGCGGTCCCAGCGGTTGTCCGGCAGCGTGATGGCGCGGATGCCGTCGGCATTTTTCTTGTCGATTGCCTTGCGGTCGGTGTTCTTCGCGGTGATGACGATGGAGGGCTTCACCGCATGCGCCGGATAGGCGTGGTCGCGCCTGGCGACACCGCGCGTCACCTGCATGTAGAACATGCCGTTCGTCACGCCGTTCTTCCGCAGCACCTGCCGGATGACCAGCGTCAGTGCCCGGCGATCCATCGGCCAGTCGATCGAGAGTTCCGATAGAGAGCGGCCGAGCCGGTCAAGGTGGCGCGTCAGGTCCACGATCATGCCGTGGCGGACCTCGCAGACTTCATAGACCCCATCGGCAAACTGATAGCCGCGATCCTCGATATGAACGGAGGCATCCGCATGCTGCACATAGCGGCCATTGACATAGGCAATTCTGGACATTGACGATTTCCGAATGAACGAAAGAGACCGGGCGCTTTGCTTTAAACGCCCAGGGACTTCAATTTGCGATGCAGTGCCGAGCGCTCCATGCCGACGAATTCTGCCGTGCGCGAGATATTGCCGCCGAAACGGTTGATCTGCGCCATCAGATAGTCGCGCTCGAAGAGTTCGCGTGCCTCGCGCAGCGGCAGCGTCATGATGTGCTGGTCGCCCTGCGCCGAGATCTTCGGCATCATGTCCACCACATCGGGCGGAAGGTGATCCGCCGTGATCGTCATGTCGCCGCCTTCCGGCCTCGTCAGGATCAGCACGCGCTCGATGACGTTGCGCAGCTGGCGGATATTGCCCGGCCAGTCATGCGCCTGCAGAACGGCGAGCGCATCGTCGGCCACGCGCCGCGCCTTCATGCCGGCCTGTTCGCTGATCTGGCGCATGAAGAGATCGACGAGGAAGGGAATGTCCTCGCGCCGTTCGGCGAGCGCCGGCACCTTGATCGGAACGACGGCGAGGCGATGATAGAGATCCTCGCGGAAACGCCCCTCGCCGATCTGGTTTTCCAGATTGTAGGCGGTCGAGGAGATGATGCGCACATCCACCTTCACCCGCTTGGAGCCACCGACGCGCTCGAACTGCTGGTCGACCAGCACGCGCAGGATCTTGTTCTGCGTCTCACGCGGCATTTCGCCGACTTCGTCGAGATAGAGGGTGCCGCGATGGGCCTCTTCCAGAGCGCCCGTGCGGCGCGGCTGGCCCGGCTGTCCTTCCGTGCCGAACAGCGCCATTTCCATGCGGTCCGGCGTGATCGTCGCCGCATTCAGCGCCACGAACGGACCGTCGGAACGCGACGACTTCTTGTGGATCATGCGCGCCACCAGCTCCTTGCCGGAGCCGGAGGGGCCGAGGATCATGATGCGGCTGTTGGTCGGCGAAATCTTCTCGATCGTCTGGCGAAGCTGCGAGACGGCAACAGAGGTGCCTATCAGTTCCACCGGATCGCCGGAACGCTTCTTGAGTTCGCTGACTTCCTTGCGCAGCTGCGAGTTTTCCAGCGCCCGTTCCGCAACGAGGATCAGTCGGTCGGCCTTGAACGGCTTCTCGATGAAGTCATAGGCGCCGCGATGGATGGCCGAGACGGCGGTTTCGATATTGCCATGGCCGGAAATCATCACCACCGGTACATCGGAATGGCGCGCCTTGATCTCGTCCAGCAGCGCCAGCCCGTCGAGCTTGCTGCCCTGCATCCAGATGTCGAGGAAGATCAGGCGCGGCACGCGGTCGCTGATGGCGGCCAGCGCGCTGTCGCTGTCATGCGCGGTGCGGGTTTCATGCCCCTCATCCGAAAGGATACCGGACACCACTTCGCGGATGTCCTGTTCGTCGTCCACGATAAGAATATCAGACGCCATTGGCTGCTTCCTTCATTTCCGTTTCGACATGCTGGGCGGCTTCCGTCCGGGGCAGATACACCCGGATCATCGCGCCGCGCCCATCGTCGAATTCTTCCGGCGCGTCGTGCAGTTCAAGCTCGCCGCCGTGTTCCTCGATGATCTTCTTGACGATGGCGAGGCCGAGGCCGGTGCCCTTTTCGCGCATCGTGATATAGGGCTCGAGAATGCTGTTGCGGTTCTCGGTCGGCAGCCCCTTGCCGTTGTCTATGATGTCGACGACGAAGCGCTCGCCGGAGCCGTCCGCGCGCGCCCGGACCATGATGCGGTTTTCCTCGCGCGCTGCCCCCGCCGGCAAGGCTTCGATCGCCTCCACCGCGTTCTTCACCAGATTGCCGAAGGCCTGGCCGAGCATGCGCGAATCGAACACGCCGTCGAGCGGTACGTCGCCCAGATCCTTCTCGAAACGCACATGCGTATTGCCCATCTCGCGCAGGAAGACAGCGTCCTTGAGGATATCGCGCAGGTCGCAGGCCGCCTTGGTCGGTTTCGGCATGCGGGCAAACGAGGAGAACTCGTCCACCATGCGTCCAATGTCACCCACCTGCCGGACGATCGTGTCCGTGCACTGGTCGAAGACCTCGCGGTCATCCTGGTTGATCTGCTTGCCATAGCGGCGGCGGATCCGTTCCGCCGAAAGCTGGATCGGCGTCAGCGGGTTCTTGATTTCATGCGCAATGCGGCGCGCCACATCCGCCCAGGCGGTCGAGCGCTGTGCCAGCACGAGATCGGTAATGTCGTCGATGGTCAGAACCCAGGCGCTCTTGGCCTCATCGGATTCCTCCCGCGTCATCTGGACGTTCAGCGTCCGCTCGCGGCCATTGATGCGAAGGTTGATCTGTCGGCGATAGCTCGCACGCCCCCGGGCCACGGCCTCGGCAAACACCTCGTCGACATCGGGCGAAAGCTCACCCAGCGTATGCCCGACGATGTCATCCGCCGGCCGGCCGACAAAGACCTCGGTCGAGGGATTCGCGACCGTGATGCGACCGTCCTCCTCGACACCGATCACCGCCGCGTTGACGCCCGAAAGCACGGCTTCGATGAAGCGCCGGCGGTCGTCCACCTCGTCCTTGGCGGCGAGAACTTCGTCGCGCTGAGAACGGATTTCGGCGATCATCTTGTTGAAGGTGCGCGACAGGTTGCCGACGTCGCCGTCTGCGGCGCGAACCGGCACGATCACGTTCAAGTTGCCGGTGGCCACGCTGTCTGCCGCACTGATGAGAAGCCGGATCGGGCGCACCAGTCGGTCGGCAATCGCGATTGCGGTCCAGATGGCGGCGAGCAGCACGATCAGCGCAAAGCCGAGATAGAGAATGCCAAAGGCGACCTGCAGGGACACGCGCCCCGCCTCCATCGCCCGGTATTCCTGGGTATTCTCTTCCATCAACCGCAGCGCCGACATGACGTTCGGGTCGACGGCGCGGATCGTGTAGAGATAGGAGCCCGGAATTTCATCGAGCTTGATCACCGCACCCACGAGGTTGGTCACCCCGGGCGGGATCAGTGTCGGCTGTCCGGCAACTGAACTGTCGAGCGCATCCTTCGGAATGGCCGGAAGCGGTTTCTCGGTCTCGATTTCCGCCTGCACGATGACGCTGCCATCCGAACGCACGAGAAATGCGCCGAGCATCCCGCGCCCCCGCGCCTGCCGGGTCATCAGATCGATGAACCCGGTACGGTCGAGACTGTAGAGTGCGCGGTTGCGGTCGAGGTCATTCGCCATCGACGCCGTCTGGCCCTGTAGATAGCTGGCATTCTCCAGCACATAGGCCTGCGCGACGTTAATGGAAGAATTGACGATCGACTGGGTGCGGATCGAGAACCAGCGATCAAGGCCGGCCTGCAGCGTGAACAATGCGAAAATCGCGACCAGAACGGCGGGAAGGATGGCCACGATCGAAAAGAGCGAGACGATGCGAACATGCAGACGCGCCGCGGCACGCCCGCGCCGGCGTGCCTTGATCAGCCGCAGCACTTCGCGACCGATCAGATACATGAGCCCGAAGACGAAAAGCCCGTTGATCACGGCGGATGCGATGACGACATCCGTTTCCGGCGCGATCGGCGTGAGACCCAGAAGCACGAAAAGGGTAATGACGGACGAGGTCAGCGCCCCGCCGGCCAGGATCAGGCCTGGCAGCGCGAAATAGGCGCGCCGATCCTGCGCGCCTAACCCTGTCGCGCTATCGTCTTCCGATGCAGCGATGCTGCCTGCCATCAATACATTCTCCAGGCCTACCCGATGACCAGCAACGGTAGACGGTCGCCCATGCCGGTGTTCGGCAAAGCGAATCCGACGAGTCACGCTGAAAGTCGTGACTTTCAAGCAACATATTGTGGCGAAATTGCAACGCCTGGCAAGCCCTAATCAGTTCGTACGCGCGCTTCTGTAAACAGAAACGCCCAGCTCCCTGATCTTCTTGCGCAGCGTATTGCGATTGAGGCCGAGCACTTCGGCGGCCTTGATCTGGTTGCCGCGCGTTGCCGTGAGAACCGCCAGAATCAGCGGATATTCAAGCTCCGCCAGCACGCGGTTATAGAGGCCGGGCGGCGGCAGGTCTTCTCCGAAGCCGGAGAAATAGGTGCGCATGTTTTCCTCGACCGCCTGCGAAATGGTGACCGGGCCGGAACGACCGGCAGCCTTGTCGAGCGGACTGTCGGGAATGTCGGCGCGCAATTCCGTGTCGATGATCTCGCGGGTGATGACGTCCTGCGGATAGAGCGCGGTGAGTCGCCGGATGAGGTTCTCCAGCTCGCGCACGTTGCCCGGCCAGGCATAGGTCTTCATGGCCTCGATCGCCTCGGAATCGAAACGCTTGACGTCGAGACCTTCCTTCTCGGCACGCGTCACGAAGTGGCGCACGAGATCCGGAATGTCTTCCGAGCGGTCGCGCAGCGGCGGCAGGCGCAGCGGCACGACATTGAGGCGATAGTAAAGGTCTTCGCGGAAAAGCCCCTGATTGATCAGGTGCTTCAGGTCCTTGTTGGTGGCCGCGACGATGCGGACATCCGTGCGGATCGGCATGCGCCCGCCCACGGTCGTATACTCGCCCTGCTGGAGCACACGCAGCAGGCGGGTCTGCGCATCCATCGGCATGTCGCCGATTTCGTCGAGGAAGAGCGTGCCACCCTCGGCCTGCTCGAAGCGGCCGGTCGAGCGGTTCTGTGCGCCGGTGAAGGCGCCCTTCTCGTGGCCGAAGAGTTCCGATTCGATGAGATCGCGCGGAATGGCGGCCATGTTGATGGCGACGAACGGGCCGTTGCGGCGCTTGCCATAGTCATGAAGCGCGCGGGCGACCAGTTCCTTGCCGGTACCGCTTTCACCCGTGATCATCAGCGTCAGGTCCGTCTGCATGAGACGAGCGAGCACGCGGTAGATTTCCTGCATGGCGGCGGAGCGGCCAACCAGCGGCATGCCGTCCTGCTGGTCATCTTCCAGCTCCGGTGCCTTCTGCTTCGGCTCGGAAAGCGCGCGCTTGACGATGGCGAGCAGTTCGGTGAGGTCGAATGGCTTCGGCAGGTAGTCGTAGGCGCCCTTTTCGGAGGCCTTGATCGCCGTCATGAACGTATTCTGCGCACTCATGACGAGGACCGGAAGCTCCGGCCGCGCCTTCTTGATGCGTGGCAGCAGGTCGAAGGCGTTCTCGTCCGGCATGATGACGTCGGTAATGACGATATCGCCCTCGCCGCCCGCCACCCAGCGCCACAGCGTGGCGGCATTGGAGGTGATGCGGACATCATATCCGGCGCGCGTCAGCGCCTGATTGAGCACGGTGCGGATGGCGGCGTCGTCGTCGGCGACTAGAACCGTGGCGCTGGTCATGGGGCTTATCCTGCCTGTTCGTCATTGCGCGCGTTGTCAGCCGTATCCGTGGAAACGGGCATGAGAACGCGGAACGTGGTACGGTTGGTCTGGCTGTCGCATTCGACAATGCCGCCATGCGCGCCAATGATCTTGGCGACAAGGGCGAGACCGAGACCGGAACCGTTTGTCTTGGTGGTGATGAAGGGATCGAAAAGATGCGGCACGAGGTCCTGCGGGACGCCGGGACCATTGTCGTGCACGCAGAATTCCAGCGGCAGCGAGATCTTCTCGCGGGTGCCGGCAACCGAGAGACGAATGCCCGGACGATAGGCCGTCGACAGCACGATCTCGCCATCCGGCTTGTTGCCGATCGCTTCCGCCGCATTCTTCACGAGGTTGAGGAAGACCTGAACCAGCTGGTCGCGATTGGCATAGACCGGTGGCAGCGAGGGGTCGTAGTTCTCGACAAACTTGATGTCGCGGGCAAAGCCGGCCTGCGCAATCGCCTTCACGCGGTCGAGCACGACGTGGATGTTGATCGGCATGCGATCGACCGGGCGCTCGTCCGAGAAGACTTCCATACGGTCGACCAGCGACACGATCCGGTCCGTCTCGTCGCAGATGAGCTGCGTCAGCGAGCGGTCTTCCTCGCCGACGGAGGTTTCGAGCAGCTGCGCGGCACCGCGAATACCGGACAGCGGGTTCTTGATCTCATGCGCCAGCATGGAGGCAAGGCCGCTCACCGAGCGGGCAGCGGCGCGATGTGTCAGCTGCCGGTCGATCTTGTCGGCCATCGAGCGTTCCTGGAACACGACGACCACCGCACCCGGCGTCGTCAGGACCGGGGCGACATAGATATCGACCAGCTTGTCGGATCCGAGGCGCGGTGACGACAGGTCGACACGATATTCGTTGACCGGCGCGCGGCGTTCACGCACCTGCTCGATCAACGCCAGAAGCGGGCTGCCGAACGGGATCAGCGCCTCGATGACGTAACGCGACAGATGCGTGGCACTCGCCCCGAAAAAGGCCTCGGCCTCCCAGTTGGCGAAGACGACATAGCCGTCCGAGTTCAGCATGATCACAGGGTTCTGGATCGCGTTCAGAACCGGCAGCGCAAGTGCTTCCATCGATTCCAGTGGCATGGCGGGCGGCTTGGTGGTCATGCGGCTTCTCCGATTTCGGCGCTCGAATCTTCGGCCGAAAGCAGCGCCTCGCGCAGCCCCCTCACCACGGCTTCCGGGTCATGCGATGTCATGATGGCCACGCGGGCGGCCGGCTCCATCGATATGGTGTGCCGGTCGAGATACCAGCCAACATGCTTGCGCGCATGGCGCAGCCCACCTTCTACCCCGTAGAAGGACAGCATGTCGCGATAATGCTCCTCGGCAATGTCCGCAATCTCGGCTTGGGCCGGGGTTTCGCAGACGCCGGCGATCTTGCCGCAAAGCCAGGGCTGTCCCTGGCTCGCGCGTCCGACCATCACCGCATCGGCACCGGAGCGGCGCAGGATCTCTTCGGCATCATCCGCAGAGGCCACGTCGCCATTGGCAATGAGCGGAAGGCTGATCGCGTCGCGCACGGCGCGGATGGCGTCCCAGTCGGCCTTGCCTTCATAGAACTGCATGCGGGTGCGTCCATGCACGGTGATCATCTGGACGCCCGCATCCTCGCAGCGCCTGGCGATCTCCGGCGCGTTCAGCGACGTCTCGTCCCACCCGAGCCGCATCTTGACCGTCACGGGTACGGAAACTGCCGCGACCGTGGCTTCCACCAGCGACAGTGCGAGATCCGGATCGCGCATCAGGGCAGAACCGGAATAGCCGCCAATGACCTTCTTGGCCGGGCAGCCCATGTTGATGTCGATGATGTCCGCGCCCTCGCCTTCGGCTATCTTTGCGGCTTCCGCCATCCAGCGCGCCTCGCGGCCCGCCAGCTGTACAATGTGCGGACGCGCGCCTGTGCCCTTGAGCCGCTGGCGCGATTCGCGCATGTCCCGCACGAGTTCGCCACTCGCCACCATCTCGGTCACGGTCAGGCCCGCGCCATAACGCCAGGCGAGTTTACGGAAAGGCAGGTCCGTCACGCCCGACATGGGCGCGAGGATCACTCGGTTGCGAATTTCGACCGTTCCGGCCGAAAACGCAGATAGCAGGCTCACGCGATGCAAATGATTATCTTTCGTGCATCAGATTATTTTGCACCTTTTTTAGACATTCGCCATGCTCTTGCCAAGGGGGCAGCGGTAAAGGTCTCAAAAAAGCTTTGGACTGGAAAAAATACTCTTACACTTGTAAGGCCTTGGGTCCGTTGTGGCGTGCCTTACGGGACGTTTTTGACGGATACAAGACAACAGTTTGGAATTTGAAATATGAATGACACGGCGGAACTGGCCAGAGACTGCGCATTTGTCGTTGTTGCCGCAGGCCGCGGCGAGCGCGCCGGCGCGCCGCATGAAGGGCCGAAACAGTATCGCCCGATCGGTGGCAAGGCTGTCATCCGTCATACGCTCGAAGCCATCCTCGCCTGGCCGCGCAGCGGGGCGATCGTGGTGGTCATCCATCCGGACGATGAGGCGCTGCTGGTGAACGCGGTCGCCGGAATGACGGGTGCCGAACGCCTCATCATCGTCCATGGTGGCCCGACCCGCCAGCACTCGGTCCTCTATGGACTTGAAGCCCTCAGAAATGTCGAGCCGCGCTACGCCTTCATTCATGACGCCGTCCGCCCCTTCGTGACGGCAGCCTTCATGGATGGAATCGCCTCTCTCCTTGATGGCGGCGCAAAGGCCGCCCTGCCCGCGCTTGCGGTCGCCGAAACGCTGAAGCGCGCCGAGGACGGGCGCATCACCGCAACCGTCGACCGCTCCGGCCTCTATGCCGCACAGACGCCGCAAGCCTTTGATTTTGCGTCAATCCTGGACGCGCATCAGAAGGCTGCCTCTGCGGAGGACTTCACCTTCACCGACGACGCAGCCATTGCCGAATGGGCAGGCCACGACGTCAGCCTCGCGGAAGGTTTGGCGGGCAATGTCAAGCTCACGGTGAAGCGCGATATCGACCTCGCCGATGAAAGGCTCAGACGCACCATGATTGCCGATGTCCGCTGCGGAAACGGCTATGATGTCCATCAGCTTGTCCCCGGCGACGGGGTCACGCTTTGCGGCGTCTTCATTCCGCACGAAATGGCGCTGTCGGGCCATTCGGATGCCGATGTCGCGCTGCACGCCCTGACCGATGCTCTGCTCGCCACCTGCGGTGCCGGCGATATCGGCGACCATTTCCCGCCCTCCGACCCGCAATGGAAGGGAGCGCCCTCGCGCATCTTCCTGGAAAAGGCGGCGTCCATCGTGCGCGAACGCGGCGGCACGATCACCAATGCGGATGTCTCGATCATCGCCGAGCGCCCCAAGGTCGGGCCGCATCGCGAGGCGATGCGCGCCAACATGGCGGCTGTCCTGAACATTTCCATCGACCGCTGCTCGGTCAAGGCGACGACGAACGAGAAGATCGGCTTCGTCGGCCGCGAGGAAGGCATCGCCGCGATTGCGACGGCGACAGTCATTTATGAAGGAGGACGGTCATGACCGCCCATGCTGAGAATATCGAACTGGCCCGTCAGGTCATCGAAGCCTGCCGCTACCGCAACATCATGATCGCCGCGGCCGAATCCTGCACCGGCGGCCTGATCGCGACCACACTGACCGAAATCCCCGGCTCGTCCGCCGTCTTCGACCGCGGCTTCGTGACCTATTCCAATACGTCCAAGATCGAGATGCTCGGCATCTTTCCGATCACCATCAAGCAATATGGCGCGGTCTCCAAGGAAACCGCCATGGAAATGGCCCATGGCGCGCTCGCACGCTCGGAAGCCGGCCTGTCGATTGCCTGCACCGGCATTGCCGGCCCGGATGGCGGCACGGCTGAAAAGCCCGTCGGCCTCGTCCACATCGCCGCCAAGCACTATAACGGCACCCTGCTTCACCGCGACATGCATTACGGCGAAATCGGCCGCGCGGCCGTGCGCTTTGCGACGGTGAAGACGGCGCTGGAGATGATGCTGAAGCTTGCGGTGATCGACCCGAATTACAAGGGGTGAGACCCCTCACCTTGAAACGTGCAGGGAAAGGCGTAAATTAGCTTTCTGCATCCTTCAAGACGAACGGTGATTGGCCATGGCGCCCCTACCTCGGAAACAACCGGTTGCTGACCATGATAGATGGTTTGGCCAACAGGTTGATCTCGCCTTGAAGGAGGCCGACGATCCCGAAACTGTCTGGATCGATGACGCCGATATCCGCAAAGATTGGGACCGTAAGCGTGCCGACCTGGCTCGGCGCATCGACAAGGCGGACGAAACGGCGTGAAGATCATCTGGCTGCCGCGTGCGGTTGCCGACCTGAACGCGCAAATCGACTACATCGCCGCCGACAATCCCAAAAGCGCGATCGATATCGGTGACCGCGTAATCATACATGTTTTCCACCTCGGCGCCCATCCGGAAATGGGACGCAGCGGCAGACGAACAGGCACAAGGGAACTATTCGTTCCCCGTACACCCTTCGTCGTCGTCTATAGAATCCGAAATCAGCAATTGGAAATACTGCGGCTCCTGCATGGAGCGCAGCAATGGCCGCCGCCGGCATGACCTGCGGCAGAGGCCTCAAACCAGCCGGCTCTGCTCCAGCGCCGCTTCCACGAAGCTCTTGAACAGCGGATGCGGGTCGAGCGGGCGGCTTTTCAGTTCCGGGTGATACTGCACGCCGATGAACCACGGATGATCCGGGTATTCGACCGTCTCCGGCAGCACGCCGTCCGGCGACATGCCGGAGAAGACGAGGCCGCAATGTTCCAGCCGGTCCTTGTAGTCGATATTGACTTCATAGCGGTGGCGATGGCGCTCGGAAATCTCGGTCGAGCCGTAGATCGAGGCGATCAGCGTGTCCTTCTTGAGCGACGCCTTGTAGGCGCCGAGCCGCATCGTGCCACCGAGATCGCCGGAGGCCGAGCGCTTTTCAAGCTCGTTGCCCTTGATCCATTCGGTCATCAGGCCGACGACCGGCTCCTTGGTCGGGCCGAACTCGGTGGACGAAGCCTTCTCGATGCCGGCGAGATTGCGGGCCGCTTCCACGACCGCCATCTGCATGCCGAAGCAGATGCCGAAATACGGCACCTTGCGTTCGCGCGCAAAGCGCGCCGCATTGATCTTGCCTTCCGAGCCGCGCTCGCCGAAACCGCCGGGAACGAGGATGGCGTTGACCTTCTCCAGATACGGCGCCGGATCTTCCTTCTCGAAGATTTCCGACTCGATCCACTCAAGCTTGACCTTGACGTGATTGGCCACGCCGCCGTGATAAAGCGCCTCGATCAGCGACTTGTAGGCATCCTTGAGGCCCGTATACTTGCCGACGATCGCGATCGTGACTTCGCCCTGCGGCGTGTGGATGCGGTTGGAAACCTCTTCCCAGGGCTCGAGCTTCGGCTGCGGGGCCGGCTCGATGCCGAAGGCGGCCAGAACCTCGTTGTCGAGGCCTTCCTTGTGATAGGCGAGCGGCACGTCATAGATCGAGGCCACATCCAGCGCCTGGATGACAGCAGACGGACGCACGTTGCAGAACAGCGACAGCTTCTTGCGTTCGGCTTCCGGGATTTCGCGGTCGGCGCGCACCAAGAGGATGTCGGGATGAATGCCGAGTGCCTGCAGTTCCTTCACCGAATGCTGCGTCGGCTTTGTCTTGAGTTCGCCGGCAGCCGGAATATAGGGCATCAGCGTCAGGTGAACATAGACGGCCGTGCCGCGCGGCAGGTCGTTGCCGAGCTGGCGGATCGCTTCCATGAAGGGCATGGCCTCGATGTCACCCACGGTGCCGCCGATTTCGCAGATGACGAAATCATAGTCCTCATTGCCGTCGATGACGAAATTCTTGATCTCGTTCGTGACATGGGGAATGACCTGCACGGTCGCGCCGAGATAATCGCCGCGGCGTTCCTTGTCGATGATGTTCTTGTAGATCCGGCCCGTGGTGATGTTGTCGGTCTTCGTCGCCGAACGCCCGGTGAAGCGCTCATAGTGGCCGAGATCGAGGTCGGTCTCCGCGCCGTCGTCGGTGACAAACACCTCGCCGTGCTGCGTCGGGCTCATGGTGCCCGGATCGACATTGAGATAGGGGTCCAGCTTGCGCAGGCGAACACGGTAACCCCGTGCCTGCAACAATGCTCCGAGTGCTGCAGCCGCAATGCCCTTGCCAAGAGAAGAGACCACGCCGCCAGTGATGAATACGTATCGCGCCATGGGAGTCACCGGATACCTTTAAACGAACGATTCCGCTACCCGCAAAATTCGGGTGAGCCCGAAAAATCGGTGGATGACGAATCGCTTCTAGCCAAAAGAAATCCGGCAGCCAGTTGGCTGGCTGCCGGAGGATTGTGTCAACCTGTCTGCCCTTACTGGGCGGACGGTACCTTGTTTGGGTCCGCCTGAGGTGCTGCCGGCGCTGTCGCCGGAGCCTGTGCGGCGGGTGCCGTGCCCGTTGCGGGAGCCGCTGGTGCCTGGCCTGCCGGCGCCGTCGAAGCGCCGTTTGCTGCCGGTGCGCCGCCAGAGGGAACGCCATTGTCTGGAACGGCCGGCTTCGTTTCAGCCGGCTTGGTGCCGCCGAGCTGGTCGAGAATGCCGTTCTGCTGGCCCTGCTGGGTGATCGGGATCCGGTCGAGAATGTCGGTCGGCTTGGCCTGGTAGCGGGCGAGAATGCCGAGCGCCAGAGACGTGATGAAGAACAGCGTCGCCAGGATCGCGGTCGTGCGGGTCAGCGCATTGGCCGTGCCGCGCGCCGACATGAAGCCGGAGCCCCCGCCGATGCCGAGACCGCCGCCTTCCGAACGCTGGATGAGCACGAGGCCGACCAGCGCGAGCACGATCATGAGATGAATGACGATGAGAACAGTTTGCATAGTGGCATGTCCCATGCCGCGCGAAAAACGCGGCAAAATAATAGAAGTTGGCGGCTCTTTACACGAGCCGTCCCGTTATTCCAAGTCCCGACGGTTCAATTTGCGTCCAGGGAAATAAACTTAGGCCTGAAGCGTCTCGTACGCCTTGCAGATGGCGAGGAAATCCGCGGATTTCAAGGAGGCCCCACCGACCAGAGCGCCGTCGACATTGGCAACGCCCATCAGTTCGACCGCATTGCCCGGCTTCACCGACCCACCATAGAGAATCCGCATCTTCGCGCCCTCACCTGCAAAGCGTGCCTTCAACTCGGCGCGCATGAAGGCATGTGCCTCCTCGACATCACCGGTGGAGGGCGTCAGCCCGGTGCCAATCGCCCAGACGGGTTCGTAGGCAATGACGGTGTTTTCCGCCGTCGCGCCATCCGGCAGCGAGCCGGCGAGCTGCGTCTTCAGAACCTCAAGCGTCCGTCCGCCCTTGCGCTCGGCTTCCGTCTCGCCGATGCAGACGATGGCAACCAGATCGGCAGCCCATGCGGCTTCCGTCTTGGCGCGGACTTCGGCATCCGTTTCCTTGTGGTCCGTGCGGCGCTCGGAATGGCCGAGGATGACATGCGTGCCGAAGCAGTCGGCGATCATCTCGGCCGAGATATCGCCCGTATGCGCGCCGGAGACCTTCGCGTGGCAATCCTGCGCGCCGATTTCGAGAACACTGTCGGTCGCAAGCGCCGTCGCAACGTAAAGCAGCGTGACGGGCGGGCAGATCAGTGTCGAGATGTTGCACTTCAGCGAACCGACACCGGCGGCCATCGCCTTGATTTCGTCCAGCGAAGACCGCGTACCGTTCATTTTCCAGTTGCCGGCAACCAGCGGGCGGACATCAGGCGTCATCTCGAAAACCTCTCCTCATCGACTTCGGGTCGGACATGCCAATAGCGGCGAAGCGGGCGGGATGCAATGTTTTCAACCGCTCTGCGTCTGCGAATAAAAGATTGCCATTGACCGTTGTTATCCTGCGATCTTCTATAGCCTTTAAGGGCGGGATTTGGGCATGTCTGCGGTTCGGATTTTCAATCGGGCAATTTGGGGCGTCTTCTTCGTCCTGATCCTCTGTGCCGGCGTCGAGGCGCAGGCCGCAGGCCGCGTAGCACTGGTCATCGGCATGTCGGCCTATCGAAATGTCGTGCCCCTCGAAAATGCCGGCAATGACGCCCGTTCCGTGGCTGCCACGCTGAAATCCATCGGCTTCGATGTCACGGAGGCCATCGACCAGCCGCTCGGCGGGCTGGTGAAGACGATCAACGATTTCTCCTTCCGCTCGGAAACCGCCGATATCTCGGTGATCTACTATGCCGGTCACGGCGTCGAGGTGGCCGGCGAGAACTTCCTGATCCCGGTCGATGTCACCCTGCAGAGACTTGAGGAGATCGGCCAGCAGGCCCTGCCCCTCAACAGCCTTCTGTCTGCCGTTGGCGGCGCGCGCAAGCTCCGCGTCGTCATCCTGGACTCCTGCCGCAACAACCCGTTTGCCGAACAGCCGAAATTCAACGAGAAGCCGGCCACACCCGGCATTGTCATGACCGCTGCCGACGATGTACGCGAGGGCCGTCTGGCTGCGCCGACGCCGGAACAGGGAACACTGGTCGTCTATGCCGCCAAGGCCGGCGATGTCGCACTTGACGGCGAAGGCGGGCACAGCCCCTTCGCCCGTGCCCTCATCGACCGCCTGCCGGACCGCGACACCGAAATCGGCATGATGTTCCGCAAGGTGCGCGACGAGGTGATGGCGGAGACGCATAACCGTCAGGAGCCGCATTTCTATGGCTCCCTGCCCGGCATCCCCTATTTTCTGGCCGGTGGCGACGCAGCGGTTGCATCGCTCTCCGATCGCCGCACGGCCTGGGGCTCGCTTGGAGGCAGCCAGCGTCTGCAGCTGGCCTCGCTCGCAGAGGGCGGCAATGTCCGGGCGCTGATCGGTCTCGGCTACATGTCGCTGGCACCCGGCAAGGACAATTTCGACCCGGAGAAGGCCTTCCGCTATTTCTCGGATGCCGCCGACAAGGCCGATCCGGAAGCCATGTTCGAACTCGCCAAGCTCTATGAGAAGGGCATCGGCACGAAGCAGGATTTCACCAAGGCCTTGGCGCTCTACCGCAAATCCGCCGACCTCGGCTTTGCCGACGCGATCAACGATCTCGGTTTCTTCTACTACCAGGGTGCGGAAGGCGTGAAGCGCGATCCGGAAAAGGCGGTTGCCCTCTTCATCAAGGCCGCGGATCTGAAGCATCCGCAGGCCATGTACAATGTCGCCTCGCTGATCGACGACGGTGTCATCAAGGGCAAGACCTCGCAGGATGCCGCGCGCTATCTCTATGCGGCGCTCCGCTCCGGCGTGAAGGACGTGCTGGCGCAATTGACGGAGCGGCCTGAACAGTTCAAGCTTCCGACCCGCAAGGCACTGCAGAAACTGCTCGCTGACAATGGCTTCTACAAGGGAACCGTCGACGGCGGCTTCGGCAAGGGGACGGTCCGTGGCCTGCAGCTTGCATATGGAGAATAGCGGCCGGAATGCGCCTGCGTCGGCCCGAACGGGATTTTAGGGGGCAATGGGCATGCGTGGCACGGTTAAGGCGACCTGGGCGGTCATCGTTTCCATGGGGCTTGTCCTGCCCGACCTTGCCTTCTCCCAGGCCGCGGGACCCGGCCCTGGTAACCAGGGTGGCCAAGGCAACCAGGGTGGTCAGGCTCCAGCACCCAGCGCCACAACGTCCGATCCCGGAACCCAGTCGTCGAATGCGAACCCGGGCGGCTCGCCCACCATCGTCTACACCAACCTCAACTGGTTGATCACCAACCGGATCTCGAAGGACTTCAACGCGGCCGTGACCGAATGCGGCCGCTATGACGATGTCTATCGCATCGATTGCCTGCGCCAGAACATGCAGCGCATCGCGGATCAGCTGCCCGATGACGGGGATTATGGCAGGGTGAAGCGCATTCTCTCGAATGCAGCCGGCAAGCTCGGCGGCATCGTCTCGAAATATGCCGACCCTGCCGCGCCGCGTCTGACGCCGCCCGCCGGCGCCAATCCGCGTTTCCGGCTGAACCGCAGCTACAAGGCCGTGCGCCGCGACAAGGTGCGCCAGGCTATGGCAGAGGCAGCCCAGGTCGTGCAGGAAGCTGCAACCCAGCTGCTGCGCTCGTCGGAAAACTCCAGCGCGCGGCTGGCCCACTACCAGTCGATTTCGGTCGCCGTCGGCTCCACCAAGGTTCTGCTGCGTTCGCTGTGAGTTTCAGGACCGCCTGAAAAACCAGTTCAGCGTATCGCGCCAGTCGAGCATGCGCAGCGGGATCCCGTGCGAGCCCGTGTTGAACAGCACGAAGCGCGTCGGATAGCCCTTGTCGTGCAGCTTGCGATAAAGCCCGTCCTGATCCTTCCAGGAATAGACCGTGTCGTCCGTGCCGTGGGCAAAGAAAAGCGGCAGGTGAGCGGTGTAGAAGGGGGTCGTGTCGAACTGGCTGTCGAGCACGCCGCTCATCAGGATCATGCCGGACAGAACCGAGACGGCCTGCGGGTCGCGCGCGATCTCGCGGCAGACCAGCGTGCCCATCGAGGCGCAGGCGATGATGACCGGATTGCCACCGGACGCCTTGGACAGGCTCTGGACCAGCTTCGACACATCGGCGGCGCCCGCCGCATCGAAACTCTTGACGGTCGGCGCGACATAGACGCCGCCATTCTCCACCGCCAGGTTCTTCAGGCGATTGAAATTGCCGCCAAAGCGTTCGTCGCTCGCGCCGAGTTTCCGGTCGACGCCGCGGCCATGGATGAAGACGATGCTGAACTTCTGCTTGCCGACCTTGCCGGCGGTGAAGATTTCAAGCTTGTGCCCTGCTCCCAGATCCATCGTGCTGAAGGACTGGTTCCAGTTGACGCCCAGCGACATGTATTGCCACTTGACCTTCCGCTCGGGCTCGTCGTCGCGCTGGTAGATGTCGCGTTCCTTGCGGTAGTCGACCTTGATCCAGTCGCCGTTGTCCTTCGTTTCCATGATGCCCGGATAGGCAAACAGGTCGTCCTTGAACGGCTTCAGCTCCAGTGCTGCGGCCAAAGACGGCGCCAGAACCGCGGCAAACAGGCAAACCAGCGTTCTGAAACGCAAATGAACTGTGGACATATGTCCCATGGAAGAACTCCCTGACCTGCCTCATCTTGCCAACAAGGCGGGCGATACGCAATTTCGGGCCAGCTTTCACGGTTTCCCGGACTCATTGCCTGCGCTACAAGACAGGAGAACATTTGGGAAACGATTCGCGCCGCGTTCTATGTGAACCCATGCGGCGCGCGAACACCAGACTAGAGCAGCAGATACGGCACGATGGATAATTCGAACGATCTTTTCGCGAGCATGGCTCCCCAGGCTTCCGAAACTGCGGAGCGCAAGACCGAAGTTGCGGCAGCGCCTGCGCGCCCGGTCGCCGCAGCCCCCGCCTCGTCGCCCGTCAGCTCCGCACCACCACCGCCGCCGAAGTCCAACGGCGCCGACGACTATGGCGCATCCTCGATCCGCGTCCTCGAAGGCCTCGAACCCGTCCGCATGCGCCCCGGCATGTATATCGGCGGCACGGACGAGAAGGCGCTGCATCACCTCTTCGCCGAAGTCATCGACAACTCGATGGACGAAGCCGTTGCCGGCCATGCCAACTTCATCGAAGTCAGCCTCGACGCCGAAGGCTTCATCACCGTCACCGACAACGGCCGCGGTATCCCGGTCGAAGAACATCCGCAGGCGCCCGGCAAGTCGACGCTCGAAGTCATCATGACCAAGCTCCATGCCGGCGGCAAGTTCGACGGCAAGGCCTACGAGACCTCCGGCGGTCTGCACGGCGTCGGCATCTCGGTGGTCAACGCGCTGTCAGATGTTCTCGAAGTCGAGGTCGCCCGCAACAAGAAGCTCTATCGCCAATGTTTCTCGCGCGGCCTCCCGCAGGGGCCGCTGCAGGAACTCGGCGACGTCCATAACCGTCGCGGCACGCGCGTGCGCTTCCATCCCGACGCGCAAATCTTCGGCAACAGCGCCAAATTCGTGCCGGCGCGCATCTTCCGCATGGCCCGTTCCAAGGCTTATCTTTTTGGCGGCGTCGAAATCCGCTGGAGCTGCGATCCGTCCATCCTGCCGGAAAGCGGCGAGATCCCGGAAAAGGCCGTCTTCCACTTCCCCGGCGGCCTGAAGGATTACCTCCAGGCATCGCTTGGCAAGGACTTCACCGTCACCCGCGAAATCTTCGCCGGCAAGACCGAGAAGACCGGCGGCCATGGTGCGCTCGAATGGGCGATCACCTGGTATGGCGGCGACGCGATCCTCAATTCCTATTGCAATACGATCCCGACACCCGAAGGCGGCACGCATGAGGCGGGCCTGCGCATCGCGCTGACCAAGGGGCTCAAGAACTACGCGGAAATGACGCAGAACAAGCGTGCCGCCAACATCACCACCGACGACGTGATGATCTCGGCCTACGGCATGCTCTCCGTCTTCATCCGCGAGCCGGAATTCGTCGGCCAGACGAAGGACAAGCTCGCCACCGTCGAGGCCCAGCGCATCGTCGAAAACGCGCTGCGCGATCCCTTCGACCACTTCCTCACCGGCAACCCGCAGGAAGCCGACAAGCTTCTCGAATGGGTGATCGAGCGCTCGGAAGAGCGCATGCGCCGCCGCAAGGAAAAGGAAGTCAACCGCAAGACGGCGGTGCGCAAGCTGCGCCTGCCCGGCAAGCTCGCCGACTGCGCGCAGAACACGGCCGATGGTGCCGAACTCTTCATCGTCGAAGGCGACTCGGCCGGCGGGTCTGCCAAGCAGGCGCGCAACCGCGCCAACCAGGCGATCCTGCCCTTGCGCGGCAAGATTTTGAACGTTGCAAGCGCCGGCCGCGAAAAGCTCGGCGCCAACCAGCAGATCGCCGATCTCATCCAGGCGCTCGGCTGCGGCACGCGCTCGAAATACCGCGAGGAAGACCTGCGCTACGACCGCATCATCATCATGACCGATGCCGACGTCGACGGTGCGCATATCGCCTCGCTGCTGATCACCTTCTTCTATCAGGAAATGCCGGAACTGATCCGCGAAGGCCACCTCTTCCTCGCCGTGCCGCCGCTCTACAAGCTGACGCAGGGCGGCAAGACGCTCTATGCCCGCGATGACGGCCACCGCGCCGACCTGATGGCCAAGGAGTTTACCGGTCGCGGCAAGGTCGAAGTCAGCCGCTTCAAAGGTCTTGGCGAAATGTCGTCCGACCAGCTGAAGGAAACGACGATGAACCCGAAGACGCGCACGCTGCTGCGTGTCGATGTCGACCGGGAGGACCCGGAAGGCACGCGCGATTCGGTCGATGCGCTGATGGGAACGAAGCCGGAAGCCCGCTTCCGCTTCATCCAGGACCGCGCCGCCTTCGCCGAAAACCTCGATATCTGAGTGCTCGCCTTCGTCCTCTCGATCGTCCTGTTGAATGCCTGCCACAGTTCGGTGATATTCCAGCCTATAACGGGATGAGCGGGCATTTCAGCATGGCGTGAGCGATGCGACAGAAGATGGACGGGAAGAGATGCAGGTCAAGACTGCGATGATCGTCATGGCGATCATGGGCTGCGACGACAGCGCAACGAAGTGCACGCAGCTTTCGCTGAGCGAGCCGAAATGGGAGACGGTCGCTGCCTGCGACAAGGATTCCGAACAGGAACTGGCGCGCTATTCCAACGTGAAATATCCGATGGTCATCGCCATCTGCCAGTCGCCCGAGGTGACCAAGGCAGATGCGATGAAGGATAACACGGCACCCAGGCAACAGCCGCAGGCGCAACCCGCCTTGCCCCCGACTGCCGAAACGGCAGCCAAAGAACCCGAGAAGCCCAACCTTCTGCAAAGAACCTTTGGGGTTATCAAGGAAGCCATTCCGACGACGGAAGGCGTGAAATCAGCTGTGACAAAGCCGGTCCATGTGATCGCCGACGGCTACAGCTGGGTCGTGCGCAAGATCAAGCCGGACTGATATCCGGCCTGATGCGGACGCGCGTCCCTCGTCTTACTGCGACATCAGGACAAGACGACGGTTGATCGGAAGGACAGGTCGTGCATTGCTCGAATAGATCGAGGTGAACGCCTGGATTGATACCTGCTCGACCTTCAGCGGTTCGCGCGCCACCATCCATGTGACGATCTCGCTGCAGGGCGGGGTGGTGAGCGAACCTTCGTAGGTCCAGTATTCGAGACCCTGCGGCAGCAGGTCGCTCGGCGTAAACGCCTCGACTTTGCCCTCGGCTCCCTCCGTCTGCGGGAAGTACCTGGCCAGCATGGAGAAGGCGTCGTGCTTCTGTTCCGGCATCATGAAGATGCCGAGAACGACCAGGTCGCCATCCTTCTTGTTCTTGTGCACGAAATGCACTTCCATCGGATGCGTCATGCCGTCGACGAGATGTTCGCTCGGCGCATGGAAGTGGAACTGCAGCAGATCATAGACCTTGCCGTTGCGGCTGATCGACGAGCCTTCCGGCATGTTGATCTGGATCGTGTGGCCGTTATTGACGATCTTGGCGGAAGATTTCTTCCACGACACCGTGATCGGATCGACTTCGGCCCTGATCGCAGAGGTAATGTTGATCGGCGACTGCTGGCCGCCTGCGGAGCAGACCGCATTGGCCTTGTCTAGATCGGCCCAGTGATCCGGACCGTGCTCGCCCTTGTATTCCCAATGGGGCCCTTCGGATGCGCGCGCCATCCCGGCGCAAACAGCACAACCGCCCAGCGCGATAAAACCGCGTATCAATTCACGTCTCTTCATGATGTCCCCCTGCCCGGGACAAGAAAAATGCGCCTGAAAATGGCGCCGGTTGCCCAAGCGACAATAAGATTAAACAACAAAACATTGACAAGTGGTTGCGCAACCCATCGTCAAGTCTGGCGATCCTGGGTCAGGCGGCGTCGCTCAGCAGCTCGTGAACATAGGCCTTGGCCATCTGGCGCATCTCGGAAATCGCCAGTCGCTCCACCGCATCGACGAGCGCATGGCCGCCTTCCGACAGGTCCTTCTGTCTGCGGCAGCGTTCGGCGAGCCTCAGGAAAATTCCAGAATCGCCGGGGATGTCTCCGCCCTCTTCGCGCCAGATCGCGACGGCCTCAGAGAACACCTCGGAAAGGTCACGGCTGATTCCGGCCGCTTCGATCAGTGCCCGGACGGCGCGCGGACGACCGGAGGCGAGGATCGCACGCGCACGCACGCGCGCGACACCGGAGAGGTTCGAAATGACTTCGGCGAAAAAGGCCGTACGTCCGGCACAAAGTGCGTGAATGAGGAACATGGTCGAAAGCCGTCCCTCGACACGCAGGTGTTCCGTCATTTCGGACAGTTCGGCTTCGCTGGCGCCGGCCAGCACGCGGACAAGGGCGGCCTCGCAGGCCTCGCGACGCATCCGCTCGCGCTTGCGCGGCGGAATGAGCGCCGTGACAAGTCCGGCATCCGCCAGCGTATCGCCGATCTTTTCGATGAGGATATGACGTGCCGTCGCCGGCAGTTCGCTGCGCTCGAGCAGCAGTTCACGGATCGTCGCATCCTTGCCGCAGCGCGACGCCAGACGCACCATGACATTGGCCGTCAGCCGAGCACCCTGATTGCGCAGCAGCAGCGCAATGTCGAACCTGCCGCCCACTTCCGCCAATGCGGCGGCAACCGGGGCGGAGACGGCCGTGCGAACAGCCACGGCTGCCCGGATTTCGTGGTTGCCACGACCGATGAGATCGATGAGATCATTGTCCGTCAGAACCGGAGAACGGGAAACGATTGTCGCTGCGATATCGGTGCGATCTTCCGTCAGCGCCAGAATGACCGGGCGCGGAGCATTGTGGTCATCCGCCAGCGACTCGGCAAGGTTCAGCCGAACTTTGGGGGAAACGTCGTCGAGAAGAAAGGTTGCGGCGAGGTCGAGCTTGCGGCGCTCGCCACCCGCAACCGTGGGAAGCTGCGCGTTCATGGCAGGCGCGGCAACCGGCTCAACCCGGTTCTGGGTCTTGTCCGACCGACGCAGGAAAGTTCCGAAAATCAACCGCTTGCCCCTGAATACTGACTCAGTTCTACTGTTCAGGGAGCTTAGGCCGGAATTGGTTTAAGATTCCTTTACCATGTCGCTTGGCGATTACTTAACCATGACGGACATCGAATGACGGTCATCTTGCGGGAAGAACTGGCTCCGGCGCGCGTCGTCGTCGGCGAGACGGATGATGCCCGCTGGCCGGCTGGAGCGCGTTTCCTTACCACGGCACTCCCGCGCAGCCTCGACGACGACCGTCGCCTGCTCGGGCGCCTCGCCGAGCCGGCATGGGCGGGCATCTGCGTCTGCGGCATCGAAACGCCGGCCGATATCGAAAGGGTATCCGTGCTGCTGCGCGTCGCCGAGGCCGACCGGGATCGGCCGCCCGCCTCGCTTCTCATTCTCGCCGTGCTGGACACGGCAAGGGCAGCACTCGATCTTGCCGCCTTCCATCGACCGATCCCCCGCCTCGCCGGCTTCCTCTTCGATGCGAAGGCCTTGGCGGAGAATACCGGTGCCGCGATCGACAGCGATCTCATTGCCGACCTGCGCCTGCGCCTGCCGCTGGCGGCACGCGCTTCTGAGGTGCCAGCGTTCCTGAAGGTCGATGAAATCGGCGCGGACGCGACAGCTGCCTCGATCCGCAATGGCTATCACGGCCTCTGTCTGGCGACGTCCTAGAATGTCTTGACCGCATCCACGATGCGCAGCTGAACGCGCCGCGAACTTTGCCACATGTCCGCCGAGAGCGTGCCGGCGAGATGCAGCGAAGCGCCACGCGATCCGAGCAGCAGGTCACCGAGCGGCGTGCCGATGGCGCGAAAGGCGATCGCATCGAGCCGCGTCCGGTCGAGCCCTTCAATGGTGACCTTGATATGGTTCACGCCGACCTGCCGCGAATCCAGGATCTTGTGCGACGGCAGGGCAAAGACGGGCTGCGAATGCCCCGAGCCATACGGTCCCGCCTGTTCGATCAGGTCGATCAGTTCCAGCGTTGCGCCGGACGCCGACAGCGCCCCATCGATCTTGAGGCTCGCGCCGGCGGCGATGTCGAGAACCGCAGTTCCCGCATGCTCTTCAAAGAAGGCGCGCATGGCACCGAGCTTCGAACGTTCGACCGTCAGGCCCGCCGCCATGGCGTGACCGCCGCCCTTGACGAGCAGCCCCTGATCGACTGCCGCGCGGACCATGCGGCCCATGTCGAAGCCGGCAATCGAGCGTCCCGAACCCGAGCCCTTGCCCGATGGATCGAAGGCAATGGCAAAAGCCGGTCGCTGGAACTTCTCCTTCAGCCGCGCCGCCAGCAGCCCGACGATGCCCGGATGCCAGCGGTTGCTGGCGGTCACGAGAATGGAGGCCTTCTCGGCGGTGCCGTATTCGGCGAGCACTTCCGCCTCGGCCTCTTCCAGCATCGCCGCCTCCATCGCCTGCCGCTCGCGGTTCAGCCCATCCAGCCGCTCGGCGATTTCGCCTGCCTCGACCGGATCGTCGAGCGTCAGCAGACGGCTTCCGAGCGCCGCATCGCTGATCCGCCCGCCGGCATTGATGCGCGGGCCGATGAGGAAGCCGAGGTGATAGGGCGTGACCGGACCGGAGAGGCCCGCAACCTTCAGAAGCGCTGCCAGCCCCGCATTCTTCTGATGCCGTGCCGCGATCAGACCCTTGACCACATAGGCGCGGTTCAGACCTTTTAGCGGTACGACATCGCAGACCGTTGCCAGCGCCACAAGATCGAGAAACGATAAGAGATCGATCGTGCCTGCCGCAGGATGCCCGGCCTCCTTGAGAACCCTGAGCGTCGCCACCAGAACGAGGAAGACGACGCCCGCGGCGCAGAGATGCCCCTGCCCCGACAGATCGTCCTCGCGGTTCGGATTGACCAGCGCATGCGTGACGGGAAGCTCATGTGTCACCTGATGGTGATCGATGACGACGACATCGATGCCGCGCTCGGCCGCGACCGCAAGCGACTCGTGGCTGGTCGAGCCGCAGTCGACCGTCACGATCAGCTGCGCGCCATTGTCGATCAGCTGCCCGATCGCCGCCGGGTTCGGGCCATAGCCTTCGAAGATGCGGTCGGGAATGTAGATGGTTGCTTCCACGCCGAAATGGGTGAGGAAACGATAAAGCAGCGCCGAGGAGGCCGCGCCGTCGACATCGTAGTCGCCGAAGATTGCCACCCGCTCGCCCTTGAGCGCGGCCTTGGCAATGCGCGCTGCCGCCTTGTCGCAATCCGTCAGGCTTGAGGGATCGGGCATCAGGTTGCGGATGGTTGGATCGAGAAAGGCGGGTGCGTCGTCCACCGACACGCCGCGTCCGGCCAGCACACGGGCGATCAGTTCGGGAATGCCATGCAGCTGCGCCATCGCCAGCGCGCGGTTCTCGCCCGCCTGGCCAAGCCGCGAAACCCAACGCTGTCCGCTGACCGACCGCTCGACATTCAGGAATGTCTGCGGCGCGGGATCGATCGGTTGTGCCATATCCTGCCCTTCATCTGCGGCATCTTGTCTATGGCAAGGCCCGGCGGGTCAAGGCTTTGCCGGGATTTCCACACGGTGTTGAACAGGCAGTCTCACCGTGCGAGCGCCGCCACCGGATCGAGCCGCGAGGCATTGCGGGCCGGAAGGAAGCCGAAGACGACGCCGATCAGGAAGGAGCAGAAGAAGGCAACCGCGATGGACTCGCTCGAAAACACCAGCGAGAAACCAAGCCCTGCGGCATTGAACGCCCAGCCGAAGCCGAGAGCCAGCGAGATCCCCAGCCCGCCGCCGATGAGGCAGACCAGCACCGCCTCGATCAGAAACTGCTGCAGGATATCCGCCCGCCGCGCGCCGACTGCCATGCGCACACCGATCTCGCCGATGCGCTCCGAGACGGAGACCAGCATGATGTTCATCACGCCGATCCCGCCGACGATCAGCGAGATGACGGCAATGGCCGCCACCAGCAAAGTCAACGTCTGCGTCGTCTGCGTGATCGTCTGGCGGATGTCGTCGGTGTTGAGGATGAAGAAGTCCTTCTTGCCATGCCGGTCGGTCAGGAACTGCGTGACGCCGGCCTCGGCAATGTCGGTCGCCGCGTCGTCGGCAATCCGGACGGTGATGGATCGCAGCGCGCGCCGACCGTCGAAACGCGCCTGGACGCTCGAATAGGGCATGTAGAGGTTGAGGTTGTTGCGCGCGCCGAAGCCGCCCTGCTGCGGGGCAATCACGCCGATGATCCGCACCGGCACATCGCCCAGAAACACCGTCTGCCCGACCGGATCGACGCCGCTGTCGCTGAAGAGCGCATTGGCGGTGTCGGTGTCGATGACGGCGTCCTGCGTGAGGTTCGCCACCTCCTCGTCGCCGAAGAGCTTGCCCGCCGTCAGCTTCGAGCCGCGCACCGCGAAATATTGTGGCCCCACCCCGTTCACCAGAGCGGTGGCCGCGACGGAGCCGAAGCGGGCCGTCGCATTCTTCGACACCGTCGGCGTCACCGCGCTCACATAGGAAAGCCCCGCCAGCGCGTCGGCATCCGCCACGACCAGCGTGGTGATCCTGTTCGAGCGAATGTCGCCGAACCCGGTCCCCGGAAAGATTTCGAGCGTATTGGTCCCCAGGCTTGAGATGTTCTCCAGCACCTTGCGCTGCGACCCCTCGCCCAGTGCGACGACACAGACGACCGAGGCGATGCCGATGATGATCCCGAGCATGGTGAGAAACGTGCGCAGCCGGTGTGCCTTCAGCGCCAGCAGCGCCATGGAGAAGGCCTCGCGGAAACGGTCGGCCATGCCGAACAGCCCGAAGCTCTTTCGGGTTGCGGGCCTTGCAGCGGGAGGCTGCGTGGTCTCGGTGGCAGCCTTGTCCGGATTGACCCGGTCCGCAACGATGACGCCATCGGCGATCTCGATGATCCGCCCGGCCCGGCGCGCGACATTCATGTCATGCGTGACGATGATCACCGTCTTGCCTTCGGCGTTGAGCTCGTCGAGGATTTTCAGCACCTCTTCGCCGCTCGCCTGATCCAGCGCCCCGGTTGGCTCGTCGGCGAGGATCACGTCGCCGGCATTCATCAGCGCGCGGGCAATCGAAACGCGCTGCTGCTGTCCGCCAGAGAGCTGGCCCGGCCGATGGTCGAGCCGATCCGGAATGCCGAGCCGCGTCAGCAGGTCGCCCGCGCGCGTCTGGCGCCGCCTGCGGTCGGTGCCGGCATAGATCGCCGGCACCTCGACATTGCCGAGCGCCGTCAGTTCGGGCAGCAGGTGATACCGCTGGAAGATGAAGCCGAAATGCTCGCGCCGCAGCGCCGAGCGCTCGTCGCCGTCGAGCTTGCTGGTCTCACGGCCGGAGACGATGTAGCTGCCCGATGTCGGGCTGTCGAGCAGGCCAATCAGGTTCATCAGCGTCGACTTGCCCGAGCCGGAGGGCCCGACGATCGCGACCATCTCGCCGCGCAGGATCGTCAGGTCGACGTCCTTCAGGACCGTCAGCACGCCATCGCCGGACGGATAGTCGCGGCGCAGGCGCTTCAGTTCGATGATCGGCTCGCTCATCCGATCATCCTTTAAAACAGCGAGGGGCCGCGCCGCGATGACGACGGCGAGGATTGGCGCTGCGCGGCCCCCTCGCCGACAACCACGCGCTCGCCCTTTTCAAGCCCTGAGCGGATTTCCGCCGTCGTCTTGTTGTCGAGCCCGACCTCGACCTTGCGCCGCTCGACCTTACCTTCCGCCGTCAGGACACGGACGAAACTGCCCTCCTTGCCTGCAGACACGGCGGATGACGGCACGGTCAGCGCGTCCTTGGCCTCGTCGATGAAGATCTTCACCTCGGCCGTCATGTAGGTGCGGAAATGCCGGTCCTTGTTGGCGACGTCGAACGTGCCGACATAATAGACAGCCGTGGTCGAGGAGGATGACCCGGAGCCCGAGCTGGATGCCGTTGAAGAGACGGCCGTGTCGTCCGTAATCGATTCCGGCGCGGGCTCGATGGCCGAAAGCGTCGCGTCATACTGGCGGGCAGGATCGCCCACCACATTGAAGCGCAGCTTCTGCCCCGCCTTCACCCGCACGATATCGGCCTCCGATATGGCGGCACGCACGGTCATCGTGTCGAGATCGCCGAGAATGACGATGGTCGGCACCGACTGGTTGGCATTGACGGTCCGGCCTTCCTGGTTCACCACCGAGAGCACGGTCCCATCCATCGGCGCCTTGATCTTCGTATAGCCGAGATTGGCCTCGGCCGTGGAAACCGTCACCTGCGCCTGGATGATCTGCGCTTCGAGCGCTGCAATCTGCGCATCTATGACCTTGACATTGGCCTCGGCGGTCTGCAGGTCGGCGCGCGAACCGGCGCGGCTGTCATAGACCTGCTGCTGCCGCTCCAGCACGACCTTTGCGTTTTCGAGATTGGCCTGCTTTTCGGCAAGCTGCGCCTGGACGACCGCCAGCGCGGCCTTCGACTTGCGCAGGTCATTGGCCTGCGACACGGAATCGATCTCGGCAACGAGATCGCCTTCCTTCAACTCGTCACCCGGCTTCACATGCAGGGCAATGATGCGGCCCGACACCTGCGCGCCTATAGCCACGATCTTGCGCGGCTTCAGGATGCCGGTTGCCAGAACCGATTCAGAGACGGTTCCGACCGTGACCGGCGCCGTGATGTAGCGCGGTGCCTCGACGGTGAAATAGCGTTTCCAGATGAAATATCCGCCGCCGGCCAGAAGGGCGAGGACAACGAGTGACAATAACAGGCGGGCTTTCATGTCCTCTTTCCAATTGGCATCGGGCCGAAATATTGCCCGATGTGATACGTGCGAGAGTACCGACCGGTTCCCGACTGATATGGTGCCGTCCAGCGACGCATACCAGCCTTGATCCAGCGCAAGACCCTGCGCTCCTCTCGCTCATCCGGATAAGGTGCCCGCCTGACATCCGGATGAACATGGATCGTCTATCGAGGGATCACGGCAGAAAGATGCTGCTTCCCGAAGAGGCATGCACCATTTGCCGCCAACCCCACCTTTACGGCCGCTCGATGCGGATCACCTGCGGCTCGCCGACGCAATAGCCTTCGCCCTTGATGGCCGAGACGGCCTTGCGCACGGCATCTTCCATGGTCTCGTGCGTGACGAGAATGATCGTCTTCGGACCGTCCGGATCGTCCTGATTGGGACGCTGGACGATGGATTCGAGGGAGATTTTGTTTTCCGCCATGCGGGTCGCAATGCTGGCGAAGACGCCGGCGCGGTCTTCCACCGTCAGGCGGATGAAATAGCCGCCCTCATGCGAGCGCATGCCGGCCCGCTTGTAAGGTGCCAGCGATTTCGCCGGACGGCCGAGCGCCGGTGCGACCTGCACGCCGGGGCGCGCCTTGGCGATATCGGCGATGTCGCCCATGACGGCAGAGGCGGTTGCATTGCCGCCGGCGCCAGGGCCGACCATCAGCAGTTCGCCGAGCACATCGCTCTCGATCGCCACCGCATTGGTGACGCTGTCGACCTGCGCGATCACGCTGTCATGCGGCACCATGGTCGGATGCACGCGCTGCTCGATGCCGCTTTCAGTCTTCTGGGCGACGCCGAGCAGCTTGATCTTGTAGCCGAGATCGGCCGCAGCCCGGATATCCTCGATCGAGATATTGCTGATCCCTTCGAGATAGATGTCGTCGGCCGCAATCTCGGTGCCGAAGGCCAGGCTCGTCAGGATCGAGAGCTTGTGCGCCGTGTCATTGCCCTCGATGTCGAAGGTCGGATCGGCCTCGGCATAACCGAGACGCTGTGCGTCCTTGAGGCAATCGGCGAAGGAAAGACCTTCTTTCTCCATCCGCGTCAGGATGTAATTGCAGGTGCCGTTCATGATCCCGTAAACGCGGGAGACGGTATTGCCCGTCAGCGACTCGCGCAGCGCCTTGATGACCGGAATGCCACCGGCAACGGCCGCTTCGAAATTGAGGATCGAGCCCTTTTCTTCCGCCAGCGCCGCCAGCTTCACGCCATGGGCGGCAAGCAGTGCCTTGTTGGCCGTCACCACATGGAGACCACGGCTCAGGGCAGCTTCGACAGCCGCAAGCGCCGGATCGCCCGAACCACCCATCAGCTCGACGAAGACGTCGATATCGGCAGTCTTGGCCATCTCGACCGGATTGTCGAACCACTGCGCGTTCGAAAGATCGACGCCACGGTCGCGCGTCTTGTCGCGGGCCGTGACGGCTGTCACCCTGATTGCGCGTCCGCAGGCAATCGCCAGCATATTGTCGCGCTCGGCAAGAATCTTCGCGAGCGAAGCGCCCACGGTTCCCAAACCTGCAATGCCGATCTTCAGGGCATCAGTCATGCGTCATTCCCGATTTTGGTTGAGGAGCCCGCGACCCGTGGCCGCGGGCAGGATATGAAGTCTCAGCGGCGCGCCTCGAGCGAGATCACGTTATGCAGCGTGTCGTCCGCCGTGCCGAAGAACTTCTTGATATTACGCGCGGCCTGGCGCAGGCGATGCTCGTTCTCGACCAGCGCGATGCGGACATAGTCGTCGCCATGCTCGCCGAAGCCGATGCCCGGTGCGACGGCCACTTCGGCCTTCTCGATCAGGAGCTTGGAGAATTCCAGCGAACCGAGATGACGGAACTTTTCCGGCACCGGCACCCAGGCAAACATCGAGGCTGCCGGTGGCGGCACATCCCAGCCGGCGCGGCCGAAGCTCTCTACCATGACGTCGCGGCGACGCTTGTAGGTCTGGCGCACTTCCTCGATATGCTGCTCGATATCCGGATCGTTGAGCGCGGCGGCCGCAGCCACCTGGATCGGCGTGAAGGCGCCGTAATCGAGATAGGATTTCACGCGCGTCAGCGCCGAAATCAGCCGCTCGTTGCCGACGGCAAAACCCATGCGCCAGCCGGCCATGGAGAAGGTCTTCGACATCGAGGTGAACTCGACGGCGATATCCATGGCACCCGGCACCTGCAGGATCGAGGGCGTCGGCTTGCCGTCGAAATAGATTTCCGAATAGGCGAGATCCGAAAGCACGAAGATGTCATGCTTCTTCGCGAATGCCACGACATCCTTGTAGAAGTCGAGCTCGACCACCGTCGCCGTCGGGTTCGACGGGTAGCAGAGGATCATGGCGATCGGCTTCGGGATCGAATGGGCAACGGCGCGTTCGAGCGCGCGGAAGAATTCAGCGTCCGGCTCGACCGGGATCGAACGAATCACGCCGCCGACCATCAGGAAGCCGAAGGCATGGATCGGATAGGACGGGTTGGGGCAAAGCACGACGTCGCCGGGCGCGGTGATCGCCTGCGCCATGTTGGCAAAGCCTTCCTTGGAGCCGAGCGTCGCGACAACCTGCGTGTCGGGGTTCAGCTTCACGCCGAAACGGCGGGCATAGTAGGCGGCCTGCGCGCGGCGAAGGCCGGGAATGCCCTTGGACGAGGAATAGCCGTGCGTGTCGGGCCGCTGAACGGTCTCGACCAGCTTGTCGACGATGAATTTGTTGGTCGGAAGGTCGGGATTGCCCATGCCAAGGTCGATGATATCCGCACCACCGGCTCGCGCGCTCGCCTTCAAACGGTTGACCTGTTCGAAAACGTAAGGTGGCAGGCGTCTGACCTTGTGAAACTCTTCCATCATCGGCTCCAAGGACGGCTGCCCCGAGACAGGCTCACCGTCGCAGTTGGCAAGGTTCGTCTTATGTCATGTGAAGCGCGGTCCGGCGCGAACCTCTCTCAAGCCGGATCGGCGAAGGCTTATCGCCCAAATTCCACGAAACGCAAGGACAAATTGTCAGTTGGATGCCGGTGCGTCAGCCTTGGCGGCGGCTTGCGTCGCCGTGTTCAGCTTGCGCATTTCCTCGACCTTGCGGTTGTAGTCGGCCTCGGAGACCTTGCCGGCCTTGCGCTGGTCGGCCAGTGCCTGCAGCTTTGTGCCGATCGAGGCCGCTTCCGCGTCGCTCATCTGCGTCGTCGCCACTTCGCGTTTTTCGCCGACATAGGGGTAGACGCCGGAATTGTTCATGCCCGCTGGCGTCGGCGTGTTGTTGGCGACATCCGTCGACATGCAGCCGGCAAGCAGCATCGAACATGACAGCACGGCCGCCGCACACGGAAAACGGCGTTTCAGTAGAAAAAACAAATGTGCCGCCTCTCGAATCTGCAATCTCACGTATAGAACTTCCCAGTCTTTTACGGCACAATGGCGCAAATCAAAACGACAAAATTCCGGGAGGACGAGATTTGGCGGAGGAGATGCGGGGGGAGAATGCCCAGAAGCCACCATTCGGCGGGATCGATCCTTCTGTGTTCGAGCCCTATATCCTGAAGGATCCGGAAGCGATGACCGTCAATCTGGCCCGTGCGGTCCAGAATGCCGGCAAGGCTGCCTCGCTCTGGCTTGAGCCGCGCGAGAAGGGCGAAATCGTCGATCACGTCATCGAACCCGTCGGCGACATGGTGCGAACCCTTTCCAAGGTCATCGAGTTCTGGATGACGGACCCTTCGCGAACGCTCGAGGCGCAGACGCGCCTGATGGGCGCGATGATGTCGGTCTGGATGCATTCCATGCAGAAGCTCAACGGCGACAAGGCGCAGGAACCCGCCGCCAAGGCCGACAAGCGTTTCGCCGACAAGGACTGGGAAAAGAACCCCTTCTTCGACTTCCTCCGTCAGGTCTTCCTCGTCGCCTCCGATTGGGCCACGCGCCTCGTTGACGAGACCGAAGGCCTGGACGCGCATACCCGCCACAAGGCCGAATTCTACATGCGCCAGATCATCTCGGCGCTGTCGCCTTCCAATTTTGCGCTGACCAATCCGCAAGTCTATCGCGAGACGATTGCCAGCAATGGCGAAAACCTCGTCAAGGGCATGAAGATGCTGGCGGAAGACATTGCCGCCGGCCATGGCGACCTGCGCATCCGCCAGACCGACATGTCGAAATTCGCCGTCGGCGTGAACATGGCCGTCACACCCGGCAAGGTCGTTGCCGAAAACGATGTCTGCCAGATCATCCAGTACGATCCGACGACGGAAGAGGTGCTGAAGCGCCCTCTCCTCATCTGCCCGCCCTGGATCAACAAGTTCTACGTCCTCGACCTCAATCCGGAAAAGTCGTTCATCAAGTGGTGCATCGACCAGGGCCACACCGTTTTCGTCATCTCCTGGGTCAATCCCGACGAGCGGCACGCCAGGAAGAACTGGGAAGCCTATGCCCGCGAGGGCATCGACTTCGCGCTGGAGGTCATCGAAAAGGCAACGGGCGAACGCAAGGTCAACGCCATCGGCTATTGCGTCGGCGGCACGCTGCTCGCGGCAACGCTGGCGCTTCACGCCAAGGAAGGCAACGACCGCATCCGCTCGGCCACCTTCTTCACGACGCAGGTCGACTTCACCTATGCCGGCGACCTGCAGGTCTTTGTCGACGAAGACCAGATGAAGACCATCGAGGATACCATGAAGGAACATGGCTATCTCGACGGCTCGAAGATGGCGCTGGCCTTCAACATGCTGCGCGCGTCCGAACTCATATGGCCCTATGTGGTCAACAACTACCTGCGCGGCGTCGAACCCACGGCCTTCGACCTGCTGTACTGGAATGCCGACTCCACCCGCATGCCCGCCGCCAACCACGCCTTCTACCTGCGCAACTGCTATCTGGAGAACAATCTCTCGCAGGGCCGCATGAAGATGGGCGGCCACACGCTCGACATGCATGACGTGAAGATCCCGGTCTATAACCTTGCCGCCCGCGAGGACCATATCGCCCCGGCCAAGTCGGTCTTTGTCGGCAGCCAGGTCTTTGGCGGCGATGTCACCTATGTCATGTCCGGCTCCGGCCACATCGCCGGTGTCGTCAACCCGCCCTACAAGACCAAGTATCAGTACTGGACCGGCCCCGCGCCCGAGGGCGATTTCGACACCTGGGTGAAACAGGCGGTCGAAACGCCGGGCTCCTGGTGGCCGCACTGGCATACCTGGATCGAGAACCAGCACAACAAGCGGGTTCCGGCCCGCAAGCCCGGCGGCGAGCATATCAACCCGATCGAGGATGCGCCGGGCTCCTATGTCCGCGTCCGGGTCTGACCTTGCTGTTTGACCCGCCGCTGGTCGAAGGCCGGCTGATTTCGCGCTACAAGCGCTTCCTCTTCGACGCCGAACTGGAAGACGGCTCGATCATCACCGGCAATTGCCCGAACACCGGCTCCATGCTGGGACTGACGACACCCGGCAGCCGCATCTTCATGTCGCTCCACGACAAGCCGGGCCGCAAATATGCGCACCAGTTCGAGATGATCGAGGCCGATGGTACGCTGGTCGGCGTCAACACCGGCATGCCGAACAGGATTGCCGAGGAGGCGATCCTTTCGGGTCTCATCCCCTCGCTTGCGCCCTATCCCATCCTCGCCCGCGAAAAGCGCTATGGCGTCAATTCCCGCATCGACATCCTGCTCACCGGCGAAGGCCTGCCTGCCGCCTACGTCGAGGTGAAGAACGTCCATTTCTGCCGCACGCCCGGCCTTGCCGAATTTCCCGACACGAAAACCGAGCGCGGCGCAAAGCATCTCGTGGAGCTTGGCGACATGGTGGAGGCCGGCCATCGCGCCGTGATGCTCTATGTCATCCAGCGCGGCGACTGTTCCGCATTTCGCATCTGCGCCGATCTCGATCCGGCCTATGCCAGAGCCTTCGAACTCGCCAGAACCCGCGGTGTCGAAGCCTACGCGCTTGATTGCGCCGTTTCGCAATCCCAAATTACGGCGAAAAGCTTGATCCCGGTTGTGTAAGCCGGCATAGAGTAGAAAAGCACATCCGGAAATTACCGAATCGACATGGTCAACTACATCGACGCCACCACTGCACCGCCCAAGAACACAGGCGCGATCCGGCTTTACGGACCGGACGCCTTCGAGGGCATGCGCCGTGCCTGCCAGCTGACGGCGCGCTGCCTCGATGCGCTCGCCTCGATGGTGCAGCCCGGCGTGACGACCAATGCGATCGATCGCTTCGTCTTCGAATTCGGCATGGACAATGGCGCATTGCCGGCGACGCTGAACTATCGCGGCTATACCAAGTCGGTCTGCACCTCGATCAACCACGTCGTCTGCCACGGCATTCCCGACGACAAGCCGCTGCGTGACGGCGACATCGTCAATATCGACGTGACCTATATTCTCGATGGCTGGCATGGCGACGCGAGCCGCATGTATCCGGTTGGCGAGGTCAAGCGCGCCGGCATCCGTCTTCTCGAAGTCACCTATGAGAGCCTGATGCGCGGCATCGCGGCCGTACGGCCCGGCGCCCGCACCGGCGCCATCGGCGAAGCCATCCAGACCTTTGCGGAGGCCGAACGCTGCTCGGTCGTGCGCGACTTCTGCGGTCACGGCGTCGGCCGGCTCTTCCACGACACGCCGAACATTTTGCATTACGGCCGCGCCCATGAAGGTCCGGAAATCCGTGAGGGCATGATCTTCACAATCGAGCCGATGATCAATCTCGGCCGCCCCCATGTGAAGGTTCTGGCCGACGGCTGGACGGCCGTCACCCGCGACCGGTCGCTGACCGCGCAATACGAGCATACCGTCGGCGTCACCGCGACGGGCTGCGAGATCTTCACGCTTTCGCCCGCCGGGCTCGACAGGCCGGGGCTCACCTGATGATGGCAACCGGCGGCAAGGATCGTCTGGACGAACCGGCAGCTGCCGAGGACCCGGACGATTTTTCCGCCAGTGTCGAAGGGGACGAACGCGGCTTCTTTGCCGAACCGCGCCAGCGCCCCAAAGCCGCCACCCGCGCCACGCCGCAGGGCGAGGAAACGTCCTCACCCGAACACCATTACCACGGCCACCGCGAGCGCCTGCGCACCCGCTTCCGCGACCACGGCGATACGGCGCTTGCCGATTACGAAATCCTCGAACTCCTGCTCTTCCGCCTCATCCCCCGCCGGGACACCAAGCCGATCGCCAAGGCGCTGCTCGACCGCTTCGGCACATTGGCCGGCGTCTTCGGCGCGGAAGCTGCGCGCCTGACGGAGGTCAAGGGCGTCGGCGAGGCAGTCGCGACCGACATCAAGCTGATCGCATCAACCGCCCACCGCATGCTGAAAAGCGAGCTCAAGGGCAAGAAGGTGCTGGCCTCCTGGTCATCCGTGGTCGAATATTGCCACGCCGCCATGGCCTACGAGACGCGCGAACAGTTCCGCATCCTTTTCCTCGACAAGCGCAACGCGCTGATCGCCGACGAAGTCCAGCAGAAGGGAACGGTCGACCACACGCCGGTCTATCCGCGCGAAGTGGTCAAGCGCGCGCTCGACCTGTCGGCGACGGCCATCATTCTCGTCCACAATCACCCGTCCGGCGACCCGACACCCTCGCGCGCCGACGTGGAGATGACGAAGACCATCATCGAGACCGCAAAGCCTCTGGGCATCACCGTCCACGATCACATCATCATCGGCAAGGAAGGCCATGTCAGCCTCAAGGGTCTGAGGCTGATCTGAGACGGCCCCGGACAAGACGGGAACCGGCCCTCCGTCAGCAATTTCGCGAAACCGGAATGCCGGGCCCGGTCACAGCACGAGCGACGGCGCCGAGCAGGATCCGCCCGTCACGCTGACATCGGCCTCGCCGATCTTGTAGCCATAGATGAACATGTAGGTGGCGAGAACGCGATCGGCCGGCAGTGTCATGGTAGTCAGCGCCGAGAGCGGTGCTGACCACGGCATTGCGATACATGAGCTGCTGCCGGCGCCAAGCACGTTCACATCCAGATCCAGGTGCTTGATGATGCTCGTCAGGTAGGAGGTGATGGGCGTGGTGACGCTGGCGTTCTTGACCTTGCTCGCATCGATCTCCGTGCGGTTGAAGTCCATCAGCGTGCCGGATATATTGTTGACATCCACCTGCGCCGATCCCTTCACGGTCACGCCCGGTGCCGCGACCAGGGTCGCCGGCGTCACGCGCGGCTTGTTGCCGAAGTTGATGAACGCGGTCTCGTCGACATCGCCCACTATCAGTTCGGCCAGCCCCGGGAAGGTCTCGACCTTGACGCCGGTCACCTTGCCCGCCTTGCACTGGATGTCGCTGAGCCGCGCCTCGCTGTTGGCGGCCTCGATATAGATCGGCACCCGCAGCGTTACCCCCGCCATGGACGGCAGGAGACCTTGGGTGAATGTCACGAGAGTTCGCATCTGGGCGGTGCGCACCAGCGAGCCCGGCGTGTTGATCCCGACCGATTGGGCGCCGACCGGCGGCTCGCCGATCATGAGCCTGAAATTGACATTTCCCAGTCCGGGTACATTGTAATCGAAGGTCAGCTCGACCTGATACCGGCCGTTGGAGACGGCACCGGCCGCACGAATGAGACCCAGCGCATCCGCGGTCGATGTCCCGCCATAGCCGGTGCCGACCATCTGCTTGCCGATGGACGCCAGATTGAGGATCTGCGACAGCTTGAAGGTGCGATTGCTGCGGGACACAGAGATTTCAAGCAGGCGTAACGATGCCTGCGCGGAGGCGCTGAGATTGCCGCCGACACGCATTGCCCGGAAGAACTGCGCGAGCGTCACGTCTGCATCGAGAAGATCGTTATAGGTCACCGCCGACATGTTGATATTCGTCGCCAGCGCCTTGACCGTGGAAAGCACGTCGACATTGGCGCTGAGAAGCGCATTGTAGTCCCCGACCTTGAGGGACACGGTGGTGCCGAACAGCGCACCGAACACGGCGTTGGCGAGCCCGCCGTCAAGACTGCCGAGACGGCTGCCGATCCAGTAGGAAGCGAGCTTCTTCGACGCCGCCGTTGCCGAAACGTTGATATCGGGTTCGGGCATGACGGCGGAGGCGAAATAGAGACGGCCGCGGCACTGCTGCTTCACACGCACGGCATCCGGAACCGACGCGCCGGGCTGGAACCGCTCGGAGACGGGCAAGGCCGGGTCAGCCTCGAAATGGCCGGTCTCGACCGTTGCAATGCAATCGGGAGCTCCCGCCACATCCAACGACGTGACCGACGGTGCGGTCTTGCCACCCGGAAGGTAGACCGATCCGCCTTCCTGAACGGCATAGTTCAGCCCATTGTCCGCATAGTAGCGCTGCAGAAGCACCCTCGCCTGACCGGGATCGGCTGCCGCCGCAATGGCCGCCAGATCCACGGTGGCCTGCTCCGAGCGCCGTTGCTTCAGCAAGGCAGAGTAGTCGACACTGATGGCAAGACCGGCAATCAGGAGCGGCGCGGAGAGCGCGGCCGTCACGGCGATATTGCCGTCTCTGGACTTGAAGAATCGGGAAAGGCAAGTCGCCATGGTCAGGCGCCTCCGACGCGCATCACGGTTGTTCTTGAAATAGACTTGGTGGCCGGCAAGGCATAGGTGAACAGCGACCAGATCGGCAGATCCGCGGCGTCATAGGCAACCTGGATCGAATAGCGGTCGGTATCCTGTCCGCTGACGGTCACCTTGACCTTTTTCGGATCGATGAAGGCGCGATCCTTCATGCTCATCGCCACAGCGTGTTCGGCAAGCGACTGCCGCTCGGACGCAGAAAGCCCCGCCACAGCGGCCCGCGCCGCCTCTTCCGTCATCTGTTGCACGCTTGCGGAGGCCGAAAGATAGATCGCGTAACCGACCATCGACAAAAGGCCCGCGATGAAGATGGGCGCAAGAATGGCAAACTCGACGGCTGATGCTCCGTCGCGGCGCCGCAACATCGTAATCAAACTGGGCACACGAATACTCCTGAATTATGCACCCATAGTAAGCACGCTATATTTACGGCGAATTAGGCCCGTGTATAAAATTGCTAGCATTTGCCGAAATAACGCAGTTTCGGCAGAATATAATTCAAAGCTGCAGGATAACTCGACAATTGTGCAGTTTATCGTCCGAGTATCACGCCAAAATTAGCTTAAGCTAAATAAGAGTTTATCGAAGCAAGTGCGCCATTTCTGGACGCCGATTGCCCTGGAGTCTTGAGGAAGGCGCAGGGTGTGCCTGGATTGAAAAAGGCGGCCCAGGCCGCCTTTTCCGTTTCCTGCTTTCCGGCGCGGTTCGCGAACCGGATGATGCGCATGGCCGATCAGGCGGCGCTTTCGACGCCCTTGACGAACCAGTCGATGACGGCGAGGTCGGCGAGCTTCATGACTTCGCCTTCCTTGACCTTCAGCGTGCCGGCCTGGTCGTAGATCGGGCCCTTGAAGATGTCATACGAGCCGTTCTTGTAGCCGGTCTGAATGTCATCGGCCAGCTTCACGACATCAGCCGGAACTGCCTTGTTGTAGGGCGAGATCTTGACGGTGCCTTCCTTCATGCCATCCCAGGTATCGGCGGACTTCCAGGAGCCGTCGAGGATCGCCTTGACGCGTTCGACGTAATAGGGGCCCCAGATGTCTTCGATCGCCGTGAGGTGAGCGTCCGGTGCGAAACGCGACATGTCGGCGCCCTGACCGAAGCCGTAGAGCTTCTTCTGCTGCAGGATCTGCAGCGGGCCGGGGCTGTCGGTGTGGGTCGTGACGATGTCGCAGCCGAGGTTGACGAGCGTTTCGGTTGCGGCAGCTTCCTTCGGCGGGTCGAACCAGCTGTCGATGAGCACGAGCTTGACCTTGGCGTTGGGGTTCTGCTTCTGCGCGGCCAGCGCAAACGAGTTCACACCGAGAACGACTTCCGGAACCTTGTAGGAGCCGAGATAGCCGAGCGTGCCGGACTTCGACAGCTTGCCGGCGATCGTGCCGAGAACGGCGCGGCCTTCATGGAACTTGGAGTTATAGGTGGAGACGTTGTCGGCGCGCTTGTAGCCCGTGCAATGCTCGAACTTGACGTTCGGGAATTCCTTGGCAACCGCGATCGTCTGGTCCATGTAGCCATAGGACGTCGTGAAGATCAGCTTGCAGCCCTGCTGTGCGAGGTCGCGGATGACCGGGATCGCGGATGCATCTTCCTGGACGTTTTCGACATAGACGGTCTCGACCTTGTCGCCGAGTTCCTTCTCGACCTGCTCGCGGCCCTTGTTATGCGCCCAGGTCCAGCCGTAGTCGCCGACGGGGCCGAGGAAGATGAAGCCGATCTTGATCTTCTCAGCTGCAAAGGCCTTGTTGCCGAGCACGGGCAGCGTCGCGGCAGCGCCGGCTGCCTGTATGAATGTACGGCGGGTAATGATAGCCATGGTGAACTCCTATCGTCAGGGCGTTTCAGGTTGATGGAAGGAACGGCTTGCCAAGGCAGGCCGGGGCGTTGCCGCCCGAGCGGTCGCGCATCGAAATCACCGACAGCGCGATAATGGTCATGAGGTAGGGCATGGCGGCCCAGAACTGCGACGGCAGGAACGAGAAGCCGGCTGCCTTTGCATAAAGTTCGAGCGCCATGAGGATGCCGAAGAAATAGGCCCCGACGAGCAGGCGCCCTGCCCGCCAGCCGGCAAAGACGACCAGCGCCAGCGCGATCCAGCCGCGGCCCGCCGTCATCTTCTCGGCCCACATGGGCGTGATGACCATGGAGAAATAGGCCCCGCCAATGCCCGCCATCGCGCCGCCAAAGGCAATCGCCGCATAGCGCACACCCTTGACCGAATAGCCGATGGAATGGGCCGAGAGGTCGTTCTCGCCAACGGCGCGCAGGATCATGCCGGCGCGGGTCGATTTGAGGAACCAGGCCACGACCGGCACCATGGCAATGGCGAAATAGACGATCGGCGAATAGCCGAAGATGACCTTGAGATAGGGATCGCTCGCCAGCGACGCCGGGAAGATCGAGCCGAAGACCGGGACGATGAAGCCGGTGTAGGAAAGGCCCATCAGTGACGAAAGGCCGGTGCCGAAGATCGTCAGCGCCAGCCCCGTCGCCACCTGGTTGGAATTCAGCTCCAGAACCAGCACGGCAAACAGCATGGAGGACAAGGCGCCACCGGCGGCAGCACCGAGAATGCCGAGCCAGGGATTGAAGGTCGAGACCGTCGCGCCAAAGCCGCAGATCGCGCCCATCAGCATCATGCCCTCGACGCCGAGATTGAGCACGCCGGCCTTCTCGACGACGAGTTCGCCGAGTGCTGCGAGCAGGATCGGGGTGGTGAGGCCGACGATGGTGACGATGGCGGCGATGATGAATTCAGTGCTCATGGATCACTCTCCTGCCGCCGGAAGCGCGCTGACCTTCGGACTGCCGATGAAACGCACCCGGTAACGGATGAGAATGTCGCTCGCCAGAATGAAGAACAGCATCATGGCCTGGAAAATGCCGGCCGTGGAATTGGGAATATGGACAGTCGTCTGCGCCACCTGCCCGCCGACATAGGTGACGGCGAGAACGATGCCCGCAATCAGGCAGCCGATCGGGTTCAGACGTCCGAGGAAGGACACGATGATGGCCGTGAAGCCGTAGCCGGACGGGAAGCCGAGGTTGATCGCCTTCAGCGAACCCGCAAATTCCAGCGCGCCCGCAAGACCCGCCATGCCGCCACCGATGAGAAGCGACAGCCAGATCGTCTGCTTGGCATCAAACCCGCCATGGCGCGCCGCATCCGGCGCACTGCCGACGACGCGGATCTGGAAGCCGAAGACCGAGCGCGACATGATCAGCCAGAAGACGAAAGGCAGCACGATCGCAATCGCGACGCCGAGATGCACCGTCGTGCTCGGAAACAGGATCGGCAGAGTCTGGTCCGCATGAAGCGGCGCCGTTGCCGGGAAGTTGCGCCCGTTGGGGTCCTTCCACGGACCGCCGACGAGATAGCCAAGCACCTGCAGCGCCACATAGGTGAGCATCAGCGAAGTCAGGATTTCATTGACGTTGAGCCGTGTCTTGAGGAAGGCCGGGAACACCGCCCAGAACGTGCCGCCAAGAATGCCGGCAAGGATCATCAGCGTGATGATGATGCCGCCGCCTGCCCCGCCGGCCGCAATGCCGACGCCGGCAGCCGCAAGTGCGCCGATGATATACTGTCCCTCGGCACCGATATTCCATACCTGCGCGCGATTACCGATGGAAAGCCCGAGCGCGATGATGATCAGCGGAGCGGCCTTCACCGCCACGTCCTGCCACTTGTAGGAGGAGAGAAGCGGCGTCAGGAAGATGTCGATGACGGCCTTTTCACCCTTGATGCCGAGCGCGTCGAACACGATCACCCCGATCGCCATGGTGAGCAGAACCGAGGCAATCGGTGTCGCAAACGCCATCAGTGTCGAGGGTTCGGGGCGCTTTTCAAGCTTGATGCGCATGGGCCAGCTCCGGATGCAGGTTTGCGGTTGCGGCCGGGTCGCCATGGACACCGCCCATGAGCAGACCGATTTCCTCGATATCGGCGTCCGCCACCTTCATCGCGGGCGAAAGCCGCCCCTCGTTGATGACGGCGAGCGTGTCGCAGAGCGACAGAAGTTCGTCGAGGTCCTGGCTGATGACAACGATGGCAGAGCCCGCGGCTGCTAGATCGACCAGCGCCTGATGGATCGCCGCGGCAGCACCCGCGTCAACGCCCCAGGTCGGCTGCGAGACGACCAGAACCGCCGGGTTCTGCATGATCTCGCGGCCCATGATATATTTCTGCAGGTTGCCGCCAGAGAGCGAGCCCGCCGTCGAGCCGGGGCCGAGTGCCTTGACGGCGAAGGTCGAGATCACCTCGCCCGCATAGGTCCGCGCCGCCTTCTGGTCGATCAGCCCGACCTTGACCATGCCGAGCCGGTCGCGCGCCGTCAGCACCGAATTGTCGGCCAGCGTGAATTCCGGCACGGCCGCATGACCATTGCGTTCTTCGGGAACGGAGGAAACGCCGGCCAGCCGCCGCTGCTTCGCCGTCAGCTTTCCAAGCTGTGCGCCGTCCACCGTGATGGCGCCCGGATCATCGGTCAGCGTCTCGCCGGACAGCGCCAGCAGAAGCGCGTTCTGCCCGTTGCCCGCAACACCGGCGATGCCGAAGATCTCGCCCTCGCGGACGGTGAATGTAATGTCCTTCAGCGACACGCCGAAATGCGACCGCGCCGGCATGTTCAGCCGGTTGACGATCAGCTTCTCGCGACCGATCGCCCGGCCTTCGGCCTTCTCGATGGTCTTGAGATTGCCGCCGATCATCTTCTCGGCCATGGAACGCGAGGTTTCGACGGACGGATTGCAGGTATCGACCAGCTTGCCGCCGCGCAGGATCGTCGCCGTGTGGCAGAGCGCCTTGATCTCATGCAACTTGTGGGAAATGTAGAGGATCGAACAGCCTTCGCTGGCAAGCTTGCGCAGAACGATGAAGAGCTGCTCCACCTCCTGCGGCGTCAGAACAGACGTCGGCTCGTCCATGATGAGGAGCTTGGGGTTGAGCAACAGCGCGCGCACGATCTCGATGCGCTGGCGCTCGCCGACCGACAGTGTCGAAACGATGCGATGCGGCTCGAGCTTGAGGCCATATTGCGACATGACCTCCTTGATGCGCGCCTCGAGTTCGCGGGCCGGGATCTTCGCGTCCATGCCGAGCGCGATATTCTCCAGCACTGTCATCGCCTCGAAGAGCGAGAAATGCTGGAACACCATGCCGATGCCGAGCTTGCGCGCCGCCTTCGGGTTGGGAACGACAATGCGCTCGCCGTTCCAGCGGATTTCGCCGCCGTCCGGCTGCATGATGCCATAGATCATCTTGACGAGCGTCGACTTGCCGGCGCCGTTTTCACCCAGCAGCGCGTGGATCTCGCCGGGCAGCACGGAAAAGCTCACCTGGTCGTTGGCCAGCACGCCCGGAAAGCGCTTGGTGATGCTCTTCAGCTCCAGCCGCGCGATCGTATCAGTTCCCATCGGAAGTCCCCCTGGCGGTCGCGGCAAACAGGACGCCGCTTCGCCCGCCGGCATTCAGACCGTAGGGCAAGATCGACGATGCGTGAAGATGGTTTGCGCCGGCCCCCAAGCCTGCAATGAACCGACCGGAAAAGAAAAATTTCACAAAATCGACCACCGCGTCAACGCGGCGGCGGATCTCGGTCCGAAATTCGGACGCACTCCCACCCCAAGACTGCTGCAACGTCACCAAGGTCCCCTGCTTTAATTTTGTGCATTAGTTGGTCTGGCTTTCGCACCGCACACAAGCACATTGTTTCGCTCGTTGCGTTGCAAAAATTGCAACACTGAGATTAAGCGCTTTTCGGCACGATTGGCAAGCTGTCCATTTGGACCTTGATCAGATCGACAACCGCAGAGGTTGCGGAGCTCAGGCCCTGGCTGGAGCGGGTGATCAGCGACAATTCCTCGGCCGCCAACAGCCGTCCGGCCAGCGGAATGAACTCGAGACCGGCATCCCTTTGCACGTCGATCAGATTGCCCGCATTGAGGAACGCGATATGCCGATTGTCGGCAATCAGCCGCTTCATCAAACCTGTGGAATTCGTGACCAGGCTCGGCACGCTCTGCACGCCGGACGCCCCGAGCGCACTGTCGATCAGCCGCCGCGCAGCAATGGAAAAGTCGGGCAGGATGAAGGGGTAGTTGATGCACTCCGACAGGGGCACGCTTGAGCGGCCGGCGAGCGGATGCTCCTTCGATACGATCACCCCGGACGGGGTCTCCACGGCCTTGAGTTTATGGATGTTATGCCGATCCGGCACATTGAAGCAAACGGCAAGATCAAGCTCGCTGGCAAGGATTTTCTCGGTGATCAGCGCCGTGCCGCCGACAAAGATGTCGAGCGTGAACTGCCGGAACCGCGCCTGGATCTCATCGAAGAGCGTGCGGGCGAAATCGCCGGCCAGACATTCCATCAGACCCACGGAAACATGGCCCCGCCGAAGCCCCTGCAATTGCTGGAGCCGCACCTTGGAGCGCTCCTGGTCTGCCTTCCATTTGCGGATGTCGGCAATCAGCACCTCGCCCGCCGCCGTCAGCCGCACGCCGCGCGGCAGCCGCTCGAACAGTTTCAGCCCGTAATCCTCCTCAAGGTTGAGGATGCGCCGGTTGAGCGCGGATGGCGAGACATTCAGATGCTCGGCCGCCTTGCGGATCGAACCGAGCCGTGCAACCTCGTCGAAGAGCAGTGCGGCAGGCGAAATGAGGGACATGCGCTTTCCATTGTGCGAACAATTCGAACGGAACCGGCTCTACAATGACTTGAATTTCGCGCCGATCAAGGCAAGTCTTCCGCAGCGCATGAATTAGCGAAGACCGACGAAGCGATGTTGCAACGTTTCGTCCGGCCTCTCGCCAGACATAAAGGGGACAGGACATGGCCATGGTATGCGAGGAACTGGATCACGAGGCGCTGTTGAGGATTGCGATCGCCGAATCGCAGAAGGCGCGCGACGCCGGCAACCATCCCTTCGCCTCGATCCTCGTCGGCCCCGACGGCACGGTGCTGATGACGCAGCACAATGCCTACATGCCCGATCATGACATGACCGGCCATGCCGAACGCGTGCTGATGACCCGCGCCTCGACGACGCTGCCGCATGACCTCCTCAAGGAATGCACGATCTACACATCCGCCGAACCCTGCGCCATGTGCGCCGGCGCCATCTACTGGACGGGGCTGAAGCGCTGCGTCTACGGCATGACGGAAAAGCAGCTGAAGGAGATCACCGGCAACCACCCGGAAAATCCGACGCTCGATCTGCCCTGCGAAGTCGTCTTCGCCGCCGGCCAGCGCAAGGTGGAGGTCATCGGCCCGATCCTCGTGGAAGAGTCCGCCAGGGTGCACGAAGGCTTCTGGGGCTGATCACGCCGCTTCCGTCACTTCGCGGTGACGGAAGCGGCGCCCATGTTTTCCTGGTAGGCTTTGGCGGCCGCCCGCATCTCCTGCACGGTCGCTGCAATCCGCGCAGCCTCGTTGGCATGGGAACTGCCCTGCCCGAAAAGCGAATTGATCACGCTTTCAAAAGCCTGGCGCGTATCGGGATGCGAGTCGAGAAAAGCTTTCTGCGATGCGTTGCGACCCTGAATGATCTCCTGCATCACGCCCATCTGCCGGGCAGCGAAACGATCCGCTGCCTCGCTCTCAATTTCGCGCGTTGCCACCGGCTGCGCGCCAGAAACAGGTCCGATTGCCATGATGAATGTAGAACCCTATATATTTCAGCATCTTATCTGAGTGCACCGTAAAATCCACGCATGAAAATCCGGTCAATCAGACCGACAGAATTTGACTCGATTTGTCTGGATCCGCCACGCATGTTGAAGCTTGATCACATCACGGTCATCGCCCCAACCCTTGAGGACGGCGTGCGCCATGTTGCCGACTGCCTGGGGCTGCTGGTGCCGTTTGGAACGCGGCACGACTACATGGGAACCCACAATCATCGTCTTCAGCTTGGCAACGCAACCTATCTGGAAATCGTTGCCCTCGATCGGCAAGGCACGCAGCCCGGCCGGGCGCGCTGGTTCGGCCTTGATGACCAGGACACGGTCAGGAAAGACTGGAGTGAAGGCCGCAGGCTGCGTGGCTGGGTCGCAAACACGACCTCGCTCGACAAGGTACTGGCGGAGCATCAGGACATTTTCGGTCAAAAGGCTTGCCTCCCGACCGGAGAGCCGGATTTCGCCTTTGCCATCCCTGAGGACGGCTCATTGCCTCTCGGCGGCGCAGCGCCGTCACTCATCGATCATTGGGGCGACACGAGCTTCATCGACACCATCCCGGATATGGGAGCGCGGCTTCGTACAATGACACTGGAACATCCAGATCCAGACCGTATCCGCCGGCTATACGCCGATCTCAAGGTCACAAACGCACCGTTGGTCACATACGGACCCGAGTTGCGCTACAGCGCCGTCATAGACACACCAAACGGGACAAGACATCTGACCTGACAGGCACACAAGAATTGCCGGCGGAGTTGCGTACGCCATAAAACGTTGATATCAATCCAAATGAGGATTGGAGGGAAACGTCATGCAGGAATCGTCCTATCGTTGGGTTGTCGTCGCCGCCGGCGGCTTCATGGGATGTGTGGCCATGGGGGCGCTGTTCTCCCTGCCCGTCCTGCTGACGCCCATGGTCACCGAGACCGGCTGGAGCCGCACCGGCATTTCCGCCGCAATGACCATCGGCTTTCTCTCCATGGCGGCCACGGCGATGATCTGGGGCGCCCTCTCCGACCGTTTCGGCGCCCGGCCTGTCGTCGCCTCGGGCGCTGCCCTCTTTGCGGCGAGCCTCTGGGCTGCCGCGCAGGCGCCGTCGCTCATTGTCTTCCAGCTTGCATTCGGTCTTCTCGCCGGCGGCGCGGTCTCCGCCTTCTTCGCCCCGATGATGGCGACCGTCACAGGCTGGTTCGAGACGCAGCGGGCGCTTGCCGTGTCGCTTGTTTCCGCCGGCATCGGCCTTGCACCGGTCACCATGTCGCCGCTGACGGCGCGGCTGATCGAAAGCTACGACTGGCGCATGGTGCTGACCATCATGGCCGGTCTCGTCGCGGTGCTGACGCTGCCCGCATCCCTGCTTCTGGCCCGCCCGCCCGCCGCACAGCTCGCCCCCATGTCACCCACGGGTGATCTCCCGCCGGATCCCGGCATGACGGTCCGGCAGGCGGTCGCCTCGCAGCAGTTCATCGTGCTGGTCGTCACCAACTTCTTCTGCTGCGCCACCCATTCCGGCCCGATCTTCCACACGGTGAGCTACGCGCAGATCTGCGGGATCTCGGCAATTGCCGCCGTCTCGATCTATTCGGTCGAAGGCATTGCCGGCATGGCCGGCCGCATCGGCTTCGGCGTGCTGGGCGACCGGCTGGGCGCCAAGCGCGTGCTCGTCGGTGGTCTGCTGGCACAGGCTTTCGGTGCGCTGGCTTACGCCTTTGTCAGCCAGCTCGCCGGCTTCTATGCGGTCGCCTTCCTTTTCGGCTTCATCTATGCCGGGATCATGCCGCTCTATGCAGTGCTGATCCGCGAGAACTTCCCGATGAAGATGATGGGAACGATCATCGGCGGAACCTCGATGGCCGGCAGTCTCGGCATGGCGACCGGGCCGGTGCTTGGAGGCTATATCTATGACGCCACCGGTGGCTATGCGACCATGTACATAACCTGCTGGATCCTCGGCCTCATGGCCTTCCTCGTCTCGATGACCTTCCGGCCGTTTCCGAAGGCTTATCTATCCAGCCCCACCGCCGCCTGACAGGCGTCCAAAAATCGAAAGGATCGTTCAAATTGTAACGATCCTTTTCAGCGCCTTTTTGCGCCTCGCCTTTAAAACCTCTCTCAGGAGACGGGCGAGAGCAGAAGAAGAAACGCCAGACATCGCCGTTCTCCCGGGAGAAACCAGCGATGCGCATTTCAGGCCCCATGCCGCCATACTTTCCGGAAGGCCGCAAGATCCAGGCGAATAACGGCGGCTTCAATCTGCAGGCCGCCACGGCCAACCTTGCCGCCGAACACCGCGACACCCCCTATTATCACGACGGCTACAGCCTTCTTTCGCAGATGCTGGAACTTGCCGGCAATCCGAAGGCGCCAGGCTCCGGCGTGCCCTTCCGTGTCGCCCACACAGCCTATCAGGAACATCTGAAGCTCGGACCGTCGACTGCACTCAAGTAACGCCGTCCGAAATGTGCTGGAAGCGAACAGAAAAACGACAGATGCATAAAATTCTAACTTTCAAATTGAGCATAAATTCCAGTTTGACCGGTAAAACCAAGGTCGAAAGTTAAACAGGAAGAAAAGCCAGACGCATCGACGGGTAGATGTGGTTGGGTTCAGCAGAACAAGACTAGCCCGGTAAAAAGAAGGCAACCCACTAGCTATCTCGACCCGAATGAAAACGGGTCCTGGCGTGGTCAAAAGAAAGGTCTGAAATGCGTATTTCCCAGAACACTGCAAGTGCTGCCGCCTACACTCCGGCTGCCGCTGCCGAACACAAGGGCCGCGAGCTGAGCAAGACCCAGCAGGCCGTCCAGGCCCAGCTCGCTCACAACAAGCAGCAGGCCAAGGTCGACGCAGACAAGCTTGCCAAGGTTTCCGGCAAGCCGGTTGCCAACGACGCCGCCACTGCAAAGGCGGGAGCCGCCGCAGCCAGCGCTTCTGGTGCTGCCGCAACGGCCGCAGCAACGAGTGCGACGACCTCCACCAAGGCAGCAGCCAACGCCAAGGGCGTCGACGCTGCCGAAACCACGCAGGCCGCGCAGAAGAAGCCGGCCAAGCCGCAGACCGTCTTTGAAAAGCAGCATGCCCACAATCAGGCCATGGCGAAGATCCACGCCTCCATGCTGGACAAGGTCGCGAACCCCGCAACTCCCAAGACCGACACCGCCCAGCCGTCGGCAGCCGCCGCCCAGGCAGCCACCGCAAAGTATATGGAAAACAGCGGACAGAGCACGGGCACGACCACGACCCACTTCCGCGCCTGAGTTTCGGCAGGGGGCATCCGAATGCAGAGCGGCGGCCGAAAGGCCGCCGCTTTTTCGTTGCCCTGAACGTTGTCTAACCCTTAGTCAGTCTTCGGCTCAGATCTTCGGCGCGTATTGCGCCCCGTCCACGGTTCCGGGCCGCCCTTCGAGGAAGAGGTCGCTCACCCGCGGCGCGGTCTTGGCAATGACCTTCCCGCCCTTGATGACGTAAAGCCGGTTGGCCTTGAGCCGCAGCGCTTCCGCCGCATCGCGCGCCTGCAGGATGACGAAATCCGCCTTGGCGCCCGTCCCGATCCCGTAGCCCTCGATCCCCATCGTCTTCGCCGAATTGACGGTGAGGCACTGGAAGATCTTCTTCTTGTCCTCGACGCCCGCCATCTGCGCGACATGGATCGCCATGTGGCCAACCTCCAGCATGTCGCCGGAGCCCATGTTGTACCAGGGGTCCATCACGCAATCGTGGCCGAAGGAGACGTTGAGGCCGGCCTCCAGCAGTTCCTTGACCCGCGTCATGCCCCGCCGCTTCGGATAGGTGTCGTGCCGGCCCTGCAGCATGATGTTGATCAGCGGGTTCGGAATGACATTGATCTGAGCCTCCGCCATCAGCGGAATGAGCTTCGAGACATAGTAATTGTCCATCGAATGCATCGAGGTCAGATGCGAACCGGCGACACGCCCCTGCAGGCCGAAACGCACCGTCTCCGCCGAGAGCCGCTCGATATGCCGCGAATTCGGATCGTCCGTCTCGTCGCAATGGATATCGACGGGAAGGCCGCGCTCGGCTGCAATCCGGCAAAGCGCTTCCAGCGACTGTCCGCCCTCTTCCATCGTCCGCTCGAAATGCGGGATGCCCCCGACAATGTCGAGACCCATGTCCAGCGCCCGTTCCAGCGACTTAACGCCATCGGCGCAGCGGTAATAGCCATCTTGCGGGAAGGCGACGAGCTGGAGGTCGATATAGGGCTTCACCCGTTCGCGCACCTCGATCATCGCTTCGGCTGTCACCAGCCGGGGATCGGACGTGTCGACATGGCTGCGGATATAGAGAAGCCCTTGCGTCGCCGCGAGGTCACAATAACGCAGCGCCCGCTCGACCAGCGCTTCCCTGGTCAGGAGCGGCCGAAGCTCGCCCCAGAGCTGGATGCCCTCCATCAGCGTGCCGGAGACATTCATGCGCGGCAGGCCGAGCGACAGGGTCGCATCCATGTGAAAATGCGGATCGACAAAGGGCGGCGAGACGAGCCGTCCGCCCGCATCGATCACCTCGCCCGCCTCCGCGCTGATCACGGCCTCAACGGCCGCGATCTTGCCGCCACTGACGGCGATATCGATGCCGGAGCGGCCATCGGGAAGGTTGGCATTCTTGATGATGAGATCGAACATGGGCGGGAGACTCTGACATGGGAGGAAGGATGGCGCGAGTGTTTGCGATGCACGCGCCGGCGTCAAGCCTTGCGAGCGTCCTGAGCAGAGTGCTTGCCCAAGCTCATCCCAGAGACTAAACCCCGCCCATGCTCATCCTCGACAACATCATCTCCGATCGCGGCTCGAAATATGCCGTTTCCGGCGGGCCGTGCCGCTCGGCGGCGGAAGCCAAAGCCTTTATCGACGAGCTGAAGAAGACGAAGAAATTTGCGAAAGCCACGCATAACAGCTGGGGCCTCATCTGCGCTGACGGCCCGCTCAAGAACGACGACGGCGAAAGCGGCGCCGGCGCCATCATCATCCGCATGCTCGAGCGCGAGACTTTAAGCGACCATATCGTGGTCGTCACCCGCTGGTATGGCGGCAAGCATCTCGGCGGCGACCGCTTTCGCCATGTCACCGATGCCGTGCGCCACTATCTCGATGCGCTGAAAGCCTGAAACAAGAAGGGCGGAACCGAAGTCCCGCCCTCATGGATAGTCTCAAGCCACCTTGGCGGCGCGCGCAGCCTTCTCGGCCGCCTTGCGCTTCACATCCGGCGGCGTCGCCTCGTCGGCGAGCGTGGAAAGCGCTTCGGCCAAGGTCATCGACGTCTGGTTCTGCGAACCGAGACGGCGGATGTTGACGGTGCGCTCTTCCGCCTCGCGCTTGCCGCAGACGATGATCGCCGGCACCTTGCCGACGGAATGCTCGCGGACCTTGTAGTTGATCTTCTCGTTGCGGAAGTCTGTCTCCACATGGAGACCGGCATCGCGCAGAAGTTCAGCCACCTCGCGACCGTAATCATCGGCCTCCGACGTGATCGTCGCGACAACCACCTGCACCGGCGCGAACCAGAGCGGCATGTGGCCGGCGAAGTTCTCGATCAGAATGCCGAGGAAGCGTTCCATCGACCCGCAGATGGCGCGGTGGATCATCACCGGCTGCTGCTTTTCCGAATTGTGGTCGATATAGAAGGCGCCGAAGCGTTCCGGCAGGTTGAAGTCGACCTGCGTCGTGCCGCATTGCCATTCACGGCCGATGGCGTCACGCAGCGTATATTCGAACTTCGGCCCGTAGAACGCGCCCTCGCCCGGCAGGATGCCGGTCTTGATGCGCCCTTCCGACTGTTCCTCGATGGTCTTCAGAACCTCCATCATGACGCTTTCGGCGCGATCCCACAGCGCATCCGAACCGACGCGCTTTTCCGGCCGTGTCGAGAGCTTCACGACGACTTCGTGGAAGCCGAAATCCTCATAGACCGAGAGGATGAGCCTGTTGATGCGCAGGCATTCCGCCGCCATCTGCTCGTCGGTGCAGAACACATGCGCGTCGTCCTGCGTGAAGCCGCGCACGCGCATCAGCCCGTGCAGCGCGCCCGACGCCTCATAGCGATGCACCAGACCGAATTCGGCGAGACGGATCGGCAATTCGCGATAGGACTTCAGGCCATGCTTGAAAATCTGCACATGGCCGGGGCAGTTCATCGGCTTCAGCGCGAAGACGCGGTTATCCGCCTCCTCGTCCTTCGGATGCGTGAAGGCGTAAGCCGATTTCACCGCGAACATGTTTTCCTGATACCAGCCCCAGTGACCGGAGGTCTCCCACAGCGAGGCATCGAGCACCTGCGGCGCATTGACCTCCTCATAGGTGCCGGCGAGCCGGCGGCGCATATAGGCCGTCAGCGCCTGGAACATGCGCCAGCCCTTGGAATGCCAGAACACGACGCCCGGACCTTCTTCCTGGAAATGGAAGAGATCCATTTCGCGGCCAAGCTTGCGGTGGTCGCGCTTTTCCGCCTCTTCCAGAATGTGGAGATAGCGGTCGAGATCTTCCTGCTCGGCCCAGGCCGTACCGTAGATGCGCGTCAGCATCGGATTGTTGCTGTCGCCGCGCCAATAGGCGCCGGCCACTTTCATCAGCTTGAAGGCCGTGCCGATCTGGCCGGTGGAAGCCATATGCGGCCCGCGGCACAGGTCGAACCAGTCGCCCTGATAATAGATCTTGAGGTCCTGACCTTCCGGGATTGCATCGACCAGCTCGACCTTGTAGCCCTCGCCCTTGGAGGCGAACACCTCCTTGGCCTTGTCGCGCGACCAGATTTCCTTGGTGAAAGGCTGGTTGCGGGCGATGATCTCCTTCATCTTCTTCTCGATCTTCGGCAGATCGTCGATGGTGAAGGGCTCGTTCTTGGCAAAGTCGTAATAGAACCCGTTCTCGATCACCGGCCCGATGGTGACCTGCGTGCCGGGCCAAAGCTCCTGCACGGCCTCGGCCATGACGTGGGCCGCATCGTGGCGAATGAGCTCCAATGCGCGCGGATCGGTCCGCGTCACGATCTCAATCCTGCCGGGCTCGATCGCATCCGAAAGATCGCGCACCACGCCATCAATCGCAACCGCAATCGCCTTCTTGGCCAGCGACTTGGAAATCGATTCCGCCACATCCTTGCCAGTCGTGCCGGCAGCATAGGATCGAACGGAACCATCGGGGAAAGTCAGGGAAACAGACATCTAGGTCTCCTTTATCCAGTCCCGCCTACGAGCGCGGGTGGAGGTGGTTAGGGGCGACGCGGGGCGCGCAGATGGGCCGAGGGCGTCGCGGGACGCGGATGCGTATAAGGGGATTTGGGGGGATTGGGAAGGGGCTATGTCCGTGGAGCCAGTTAGCGATCGGGGAAAGGGTTGCCGAACGTATTAACCAGATTGTTCGATGACTTTGTCATGAAGCTCAGGTGGTCAGAACTCGCGCTTGAAACGCATGGAACTCGCAGGAGCCCCGGATCACTACCCACATAAAATTGCTCAAACGCCAATCCAGTTTTCACGCGGCGGGTGGGGGAGACATAACAAACCACCCCGTCCAAGAAAAAACGTATGAATGGATGGCCTTTGATCTTTGAAGGAGCCATTTTTATCAGCTCTCGCGCACCGTCGAAGACAATGAAATACGCAGGAAAATCCCCGACGGATAGAGGCTCCGTCCCTAATAGCATCTGCCTCAACTCTTCTAATCGTCTTGCGCGGACGGTGATATGCTCAAAGCCGGATAAGCTTGTTACCGCCGAACGCCAGAGAAGTGATATGGCAAACAAATGAAGTGACTGAGTGTCTACACGCGAAATTTCGTAGACATATCCGTCGATGAAATTATCTCTAAGTAGGTCTAATTTCAGAGGATCGCGGCGCTTAGAATAAGTAAAACCATTATCTACAAAGCAGCTGGCTGCTACATCGTCAAATTTCGCTATCATCGCTTCGCCGGAGCGCCCCAAGATGCCATAGTCATACCAACCAGTTTGCGAACGTTTTGGTCGCGTCTCTCCATCCCATTCTTTAAATGGGGACTTAGTGGCCCTTTTCATAAAAGACTTTGGGATAATGTGACTTTTGCTAAATGGCCCGACGTCGCCGGTTAACAAGCATCGTCCTATCGAAGAACCCATCGCACACCTTTTCTGAGGCTGTGAAATGAAACAGTAAGTTTGAGAATCACGCCACCTTCTCCACCGTCAACCTCACCCCCAGCGCCGAAAGCACCTTCGCCACGGTCTCATACCTTGGCTTAGCCCCTTCCTTCAGCGCCTTGTAAAGGCTTTCGCGGCCCAAGCCCGTTTCCCGTGCAATCTCGCTCATGCCCTTCACCTTGGCGACATGACCGAGCGCTGCGATGAAAACCTCCGGGTTCTCGTCTTCAATCGCGGCGGCCAGAAACTCCACAATCATCTCGTCGCTATCGAGGTAATCGGCGACATCGAATGTCGTGAACGTGTTCATGGGCGACTTAGCGACCTCCTCAAGCAACCAGAAGCAGTCTATATCGCATCCGATGCAAGTCAATCGAGCCGCCTTGTCCTTGGGCGCTTGCTTGGCAAGGCGATACATCCTCTCCTCCGTCATCCCGGACTTGATCCGGGATCCAGCCAGCCCGCGTCTGCGGGCTGAGAGGACTCTTCACATATGGCAGCGCGAGTACTGAGTCACCCGCGCGATGGACATCGCGCGCTGGATGCCGGATCAAGTCCGGCATGACGGAGTGTGTGGTGAGCGCCGCGCCCGTCCTCTCCCCTTGTGGGACCATTGCATAACTCGCACTTGTTGGGATTTTGAGGATTGAAGACGCAGCTTTTCGAGCCCGGTTGTTGATTTTCCGGGCTTTTGGGTTGTTCTTTGTCGGC